>NZ_CP195831.1:0-4800000 GCF_051903985.1 Pseudomonas sp. HLG18
ATGTCACTAAATTTCCCGCTGTTGCTGGTTATCGCCGTGTTCGTCTGCGGCCTGTTGGCGTTGCTCGATCTGTTGATCCTCGCACCGCGTCGGCGCGCCGCCATCGCTTCCTATCAGGGCAGCGTCAGCCAGCCGGATGTGCTGGTGGTGGAGAAACTGAACAAGGAACCGCTGCTGGTCGAATACGGCAAGTCGTTCTTTCCGGTGCTGTTCATTGTGCTGGTGCTGCGTTCGTTCCTGGTGGAACCGTTCCAGATTCCATCCGGCTCGATGAAACCGACCCTGGACGTCGGCGACTTCATTCTGGTGAACAAGTTTTCTTACGGGATCCGTCTGCCGGTGATCGACAGGAAAATCATCGAAGTCGGTGATCCGCAACGCGGCGATGTGATGGTGTTCCGCTACCCGAGCGACCCGAACGTCAACTACATCAAGCGCGTGGTCGGTCTGCCGGGCGACACGGTGCGTTACACCGCCGACAAGCGTCTGTTCGTCAATGGCGAGTCGATTGCCGAGCAACTGGTCGGCTCCGAGCCGGGCACTCTCGGCAGTGCGGAACTCTACAAGGAAAAACTCGGCGCCGCCGAGCACCTGATCCGCAAGGAAATGAGCCGCTACCGCGCCACGCCGGACCACACCTGGACCGTGCCGGCCGGGCACTACTTCATGATGGGCGACAACCGCGACAACTCGAACGACAGTCGCTACTGGGATGATCCGAACATTCCCAAGGATCTGCTGGGCATGGTTCCCGACCAGAACATCGTCGGCAAGGCCTTTGCGGTCTGGATGAGCTGGCCGGAACCGAAACTCAGCCACCTGCCGAATTTCTCGCGGGTCGGCCTGATCAAGTAAACAATCACGGCGCTGTTGACCACAGCGCCGAATGCATTTCTGGTGTCGGCACAATCGATCCAGGGCATGAAGCCACGATATTCAGGACGTCATTTTTGAACACAGCGTTAATTGTCCCAGGCCTGCGCCGCATCCCGGCGATGGCAGTGGAATCCAGCCACGAACTCAGCGTGGGTAAACCGTGAGCGTTTCTTTAAGCCGTCTCGAGCGCCAGCTCGGTTACACCTTCAAGGACCAGGAACTGATGGTCCTGGCCCTCACGCACCGCAGCTTTGCCGGACGCAACAACGAGCGTCTGGAGTTTCTCGGCGATGCGATCCTCAACTTCGTTGCCGGTGAAGCCCTGTTCGACCGCTTCCCGCTGGCCCGTGAAGGTCAGTTGTCGCGTTTGCGTGCGCGTCTGGTGAAAGGCGAGACTTTGGCCGTGCTGGCCCGTGGTTTCGATTTGGGCGAATACCTGCGCCTGGGCTCGGGTGAGTTGAAAAGCGGCGGTTTCCGTCGCGAATCGATTCTGGCCGATGCCCTGGAAGCACTGATCGGCGCGATCTACCTCGATGCCGGTATGGAAGTCGCCCGCGAGCGCGTCCTGGCCTGGCTGGCTGGCGAGTTCGAAGGCCTGACGCTGGTCGATACCAACAAGGATCCGAAGACCCGACTGCAGGAATTCCTGCAATCGCGCGGTTGTGAGCTGCCACGCTACGAAGTCGTGGATATCCAGGGCGAACCGCACTGCCGTACCTTCTTCGTCGAGTGCGAAGTTGTCCTTTTGAATGAAAAAAGCCGGGGTCAGGGTGTGAGCCGTCGCATTGCCGAACAGGTAGCGGCCGCCGCAGCACTGATTGCCCTGGGTGTGGAGAATGGCAATGACTGATACAAACGCAACTCGCTGTGGCTACGTTGCCATCGTCGGCCGTCCGAACGTGGGCAAGTCCACGCTGCTGAACCACATCCTCGGCCAGAAGCTCGCGATCACCTCGCGCAAGCCGCAGACCACCCGTCACAACATGCTCGGGATCAAGACCGAGGGCGACGTGCAAGCGATCTACGTCGACACCCCCGGCATGCACAAGGGCGGCGAAAAGGCCCTGAACCGCTACATGAACAAGACGGCTTCGGCGGCGTTGAAAGACGTTGACGTGGTGATCTTCGTGGTCGACCGCACCAAGTGGACCGAAGAAGACCAGATGGTCCTGGAGCGCGTGCAGTACGTGACCGGCCCGCTGATCGTCGCGCTGAACAAGACCGATCGCATCGAGGACAAGGCCGAGCTGATGCCGCACCTGTCCTGGTTGCAGGAACAGCTGCCGAATGCGCAGATCATTCCGATCTCGGCGCAACAGGGTCACAACCTCGACGCGCTGGAAAAGGTCATCGCCGACCATCTGCCGGAGAACGATCACTTCTTCCCGGAAGACCAGATCACCGACCGCAGCAGCCGCTTCCTCGCCGCCGAACTGGTACGCGAGAAGATCATGCGCCAGCTCGGCGCCGAGCTGCCGTATCAGATCACCGTGGAAATCGAAGAATTCAAGCAGCAGGGTGCGACGCTGCACATCCATGCGCTGATCCTCGTCGAGCGTGACGGCCAGAAGAAAATCATCATTGGTGACAAGGGCGAGCGCATCAAGCGCATCGGCACCGAGGCGCGCAAGGACATGGAGCTGCTGTTCCACTCCAAGATCATGCTCAACCTGTGGGTCAAGGTGAAGGGCGGCTGGTCCGACGACGAGCGTGCGCTGCGTTCGCTGGGTTACGGCGACCTGTAAAAATCGCGGTTTTCTGATACGCCAGAAAACCCCTGTGGGAGCGGGCTTGCTCGCGAATGCGCAGTGTCAGTCGGCCTATACTTTGACTGATTCACCGCATTCGCGAGCAAGCCCGCTCCCGCATTTGGTTTTGGGTTGTTTACAAAACTGCGTTTCTTCATCGAGAACTCAATGTCGAAAACCCCGCCTCTCGCCCAACCCGCCTACGTCCTGCACTCCCGCGCCTATCGCGAAACCAGCGCCTTGGTGGATTTCCTCACGCCGCAAGGTCGGCTGCGGGCGGTGTTGCGCAGCGCGCGGGGCAAGGCCGGGACACTGGCGCGGCCATTCGTGCCGCTGGAAGTGGAATTGCGCGGCAAAGGTGAGTTGAAGAATGTCGGGCGCATGGAGAGTATTGGAAACGCGACATGGATGGTCGGCGAGGCATTGTTCAGCGGTCTCTATCTCAACGAGTTGCTGATACGCCTGCTGCCAGCCGAAGACCCGCATCCTGCGGTATTCGATCATTACGCTGCCACCTTGCTGGCTTTGGCTGAAGGCCGGCCACTGGAGCCTCTGCTGCGTTCCTTCGAATGGCGTCTGCTCGACGACCTCGGTTATGGCTTCTCCCTGAACACCGACATCAACGACGAGCCCCTTGCTGCGGACGGTCTCTATCGCTTGCAGGTGGATGCCGGACTCGAGCGGGTCTACCTGCTGCAACCCGGCCTGTTCAACGGCACCGAGCTGCTGGCCATGGCTGAAGCGGACTGGTCGGCCCCGGGCGCACTGTCTGCCGCCAAGCGTCTGATGCGACAAGCGCTGGCCGTGCATTTGGGCGGTCGTCCCCTTGTCAGTCGCGAGCTGTTTCGCAAGCCCTGATCTCACCGTATGCTGTGCGCCGAATCTTTCCCTTCAGGAGCGCATCCGTGACCACCAGCAATCGCATTCTTCTTGGCGTGAACATCGACCACGTCGCCACCCTGCGTCAGGCCCGTGGCACGCGCTACCCGGATCCGGTCAAGGCTGCGCTGGACGCGGAAGAGGCGGGCGCCGACGGCATCACCGTGCACCTGCGTGAGGACCGTCGCCACATTCAGGAGCGCGATGTGCTGCTGCTCAAGGATGTGCTGCAAACCCGCATGAACTTCGAAATGGGCGTCACCGAAGAAATGATGGTGTTTGCCGAGCGTATTCGTCCGGCCCATATCTGTCTGGTGCCGGAGACGCGTCAGGAACTGACCACCGAAGGCGGTCTGGACGTGGCGGGGCAGGAGGAGCGGATCAAGGCAGCGGTGGAGCGTCTGTCGAAGATCGGCAGCGAAGTATCGCTGTTCATCGATGCTGACGAGCGGCAGATCGCTGCCTCGAAACGTGTGGGTGCGCCGGCCATCGAGCTGCACACCGGGCGTTATGCCGATGCCGAGACGCCGACCGAAGTGGCCCAGGAGCTGAAGCGCGTGGCGGATGGCGTGGCATTCGGTCTGGCCCAGGGCCTGATCGTCAATGCCGGTCACGGTCTGCACTATCACAACGTTGAAGCCGTGGCGGCGATCAAGGGCATCAACGAACTGAACATCGGTCACGCGCTGGTGGCGCATGCGTTGTTCGTCGGCTTCAAGTCGGCAGTGTCGGAGATGAAGGCGTTGATCCTGGCGGCGGCAAAGGCCTGAGCATCTACACAAAATAATGTGGGCGGGGGTGGACTACAGCGGCGGGTTTTCCTGCGTCGGTTTGGATTTGTCGATCCCCGGCACATGCAGATTGCCTTCGGCGACCTGATCGCCCTCAAGCTGCGGCTGGGTCACCCAGGTCAGGATGTCGTAGTAGCGGCGGATGTTCGCCACGAAATGCACCGGTTCGCCGCCTCGGGCGTAGCCGTAGCGGGTCTTGCTGTACCACTGCTTCTGCGACAGGCGCGGCAGCATTTTCTTCACATCCAGCCACTTGTCCGGATTCAGGCCTTCCCGGGACGCCAGTTTGCGCGCGTCATCCAGGTGACCACTGCCCACGTTGTAGGCAGCCAGTGCAAACCACGTACGATCCGGTTCCTGGATCGAGTCATCCAGTTGATCCTTCATGTAGGCCAGGTACTTGGCGCCGCCCATGATGCTCTGCTTCGGATCGAGGCGGTTGGACACGCCCATGGCCTGTGCAGTGTTCTGGGTCAGCATCATCAGGCCGCGCACGCCGGTCTTCGAAGTGACGGCCGGTTGCCACAGCGATTCCTGATAACCGATGGCCGCGAGCAGGCGCCAGTCGACTTTCTCTTTCTTGGCGTAGGTCTTGAAGTGCTGTTCGTACTTGGGCAGGCGCTGCTGCAAATGCTGGGCGAAGGTCGTGGCACCCATGTAGCCGAGGACGTCGACGTGGCCGTAGTAGCGGTCTTTCAGGCGTTGCAGGGTGCCGTTTTTCTGCACCTTGTCCAGATAACTGTTGATCTCGTTGAGCAGGCTGTTGTCTTCGCCAGAGGCCACCGCCCAGCTCTGGCTGCGTGCATCGCCAAGGTCGAAGGCGACGCGGATGTTGGTGAAGTAAACCTGGTTCATCGCCACTTCGTTGGAATCGACCAGAGTCAGGTCGATCTGGCCCTCATCGACCATGCGCAGCAGGTCGACCACTTCAACGGCGTCGGACTCTTCGTATTCAATCCCGGGATATTTCTGTTTCAGCTCGGCGAGCTGTTCGGCGTGGGTGCTGCCCTTGAGCACCATGATTTTCTTGCCGACCAGCTCACTGGCGTCGGTCGGCCGCGACTGGCCGTTGCGATAGATGATCTGCGGGGTGACTTCGAGGTAGGAATGGGAGAACCGTACCTGTTTCTTGCGCTGTTCGCTGCTGACCAGGCCAGCGGCGGCCAGCACCGGGCCGTTGGGCTTGCCGATCTGATCGAACAGGTCGTCGAGGTTGTCGGCGGTCTCGATTTTGAGTTCCACCCCCAAATCGTCGGCGAAGCGCTTCACCAGCTCGTATTCGAAGCCGGTCTCGCCGCTGCGATCCTGAAAGTAGGTGGCGGGGCTGTTACGGGTGATCACCCGCAGCACACCATCCTCCTTTACGCGCTCGAGGGTGTTGGGTTTATCAACACAGCCACTGAGCATCAGGAAGAGTCCGGTAGCGATCAGCCATTTGGCGTACCGCGGACGCAAAGCCGTTGGGGAAAACATGTGCGCAGTATACGCAAAGCGCAACGGGCGCCATATCTCGACAGTGGAGGGGTTGTCTGCTAGCGATCGAAAAAGCACCCGCAACCCCACAGGAACGGGGCCGCAGAGCGTTTTGTGACAGAAAAAATAAGCTGCCTTTGCGCAAGCTCGAAATCTGACTTCAGAGGCAGAAACACAGATTGAGGTCCGAGTGCAACCGTGCGTAGCGTTTCGGGTGATGTTGAGGTCGGTTTAGGCTAGAATGCACGGCCTCAAAGCACACCCCTTCCCGAGGCTGTCCCGAAGATGTTGATCCTGCGCGGCGCTCCTGCCCTTTCTGCCTTTCGCCACAGCAAACTCCTTGAGCAACTGAGCCAGAAGGTTCCAGCTGTCAGTGGCCTGTATGCTGAATTCGCTCACTTCGCCGAAGTCACCGGCGTCCTGACCGGCGACGAACAGCAGGTGCTTGCGCGCCTTCTGAAGTACGGTCCAAGCGTTCCGGTTCAAGAGCCGAGCGGTCGTCTGTTCCTGGTGTTGCCACGTTTCGGCACCATCTCGCCATGGTCGAGCAAGGCCAGCGACATCGCCCGCAACTGCGGCCTGAGCAAGATCCAGCGCCTGGAGCGCGGCATCGCGTTTTATGTGGCCGGTCAGTTCAGCGAAACCGAAGCGCAGCAGATCGCCGACGTACTGCATGACCGCATGACCCAGATCGTTCTGGGCAACCTCGAACAGGCTGCCGGTCTGTTCAGCCACGCCGAGCCGAAGCCGCTGACCGCCATCGACATCCTCGGCGGTGGTCGCGCCGCGCTGGAGAAGGCCAACGTCGAGCTGGGCCTGGCCCTGGCCGAAGACGAGATCGACTATCTGGTCAACGCCTTCAACGGTCTCAAGCGCAACCCGCACGACATCGAACTGATGATGTTCGCCCAGGCCAACTCCGAGCACTGCCGCCACAAGATCTTCAACGCCAGTTGGGATATTGACGGCGAGAGCCAGGAAAAAAGCCTGTTCGGCATGATCAAGAACACCTATCAGATGCACAGCGAAGGCGTGCTGTCCGCTTACAAGGACAACGCTTCGGTGATCGTCGGCAACGTCGCCGGCCGCTTCTTCCCGGATCCGGAAACCCGCCAATACGGCGCGGTGCAGGAGCCGGTGCACATCCTGATGAAGGTCGAAACCCACAACCACCCGACCGCGATCGCTCCGTTCCCGGGCGCGTCCACCGGTTCCGGTGGCGAGATCCGCGACGAAGGCGCAACCGGCCGTGGCGCCAAGCCGAAAGCCGGTCTGACCGGTTTCACCGTATCCAACCTGCAGATCCCTGGCTTCGAACAGCCGTGGGAAGTGCCGTACGGCAAGCCTGAGCGCATCGTCACCGCGCTGGACATCATGATCGAAGGCCCGCTGGGCGGCGCCGCGTTCAACAACGAGTTCGGTCGTCCGGCCCTGACCGGTTACTTCCGTACCTTCGAACAATCGATCAGCACCCCGCACGGTGATGAAGTTCGTGGTTACCACAAGCCGATCATGCTCGCTGGCGGCATGGGCAACATCCGTGAAGAACACGTCAAGAAAGGCGAGATCGTCGTCGGCTCCAAGCTGATCGTGCTCGGTGGCCCGGCAATGCTGATCGGTCTGGGCGGCGGCGCTGCTTCCTCCATGGCTACCGGCACCAGCTCGGCGGATCTGGACTTCGCTTCCGTTCAGCGTGAAAACCCTGAAATGGAGCGTCGCTGCCAGGAAGTCATCGACCGTTGCTGGCAGCTGGGCGACAAGAACCCGATCAGCTTCATCCACGACGTGGGGGCGGGCGGTCTGTCCAATGCCTTCCCGGAACTGGTCAACGACGGCGACCGCGGTGGCCGTTTCGAACTGCGCAACATTCCAAACGACGAGCCGGGCATGGCTCCGCACGAAATCTGGTCCAACGAATCCCAGGAACGTTACGTTCTGGCCGTCGGCCCGGCCGACTTCGAGCGCTTCAAGGCGATCTGCGAACGTGAGCGTTGCCCGTTCGCTGTCGTCGGCGAGGCGACCGCCGAACCGCAACTGACCGTGACCGACAGCCACTTCGGCAACAACCCGGTGGACATGCCACTGGAAGTGTTGCTGGGCAAGGCGCCGCGCATGCACCGTTCGGTCGTTCGCGAAGCCGAGCTGGGCGATGACTTCGATCCGTCGAACCTCGACATCGGCGAAAGCATCGAACGCGTTCTGCACCACCCGGCCGTGGCAAGCAAAAGCTTCCTGATCACCATCGGCGACCGCACCATCACCGGCCTCGTGGCCCGTGACCAGATGGTCGGCCCTTGGCAGGTTCCGGTGGCCGACGTGGCCGTCACCGCCACCAGCTTCGACGTCTACACCGGTGAAGCGATGGCGATGGGCGAGCGCACTCCGCTGGCGCTGCTGGACGCTCCGGCGTCGGGCCGCATGGCTATCGGCGAAACCCTGACCAACATTGCCGCTTCGCGCATCAACAAGCTCTCCGACATCAAACTTTCGGCGAACTGGATGTCCGCTGCCGGCCACCCGGGTGAAGACGCGCGCCTGTACGACACCGTGAAAGCGGTCGGCATGGAACTGTGCCCCGAGCTGGGCCTGACCATTCCGGTGGGCAAGGACTCCATGTCCATGGCCACCCGCTGGAACGACAACGGCGAAGACAAGACCGTCACCTCGCCGATGTCCCTGATCGTGACCGGTTTCGCGCCAGTGGCTGACATCCGTCAGACCCTGACCCCGGAACTGCGCATGGACAAGGGCACCACCGATCTGATCCTGATCGACCTCGGTCGCGGCCAGAACCGCATGGGCGCCTCGATTCTGGCCCAGGTTCACGGCAAGCTCGGCAAGCAGGCGCCGGACGTCGACGACGCCGAAGACCTGAAAGCGTTCTTCGCGGTGATCCAGGGCCTCAACGCCGATGGTCACCTGCTGGCGTACCACGACCGTTCCGACGGTGGTCTGCTGACCTCCGTGGTGGAAATGGCCTTCGCCGGCCACTGTGGTCTGAGCCTGAACCTGGACAGCGTTGCCGAAAGCTCCGCTGAAATCGCCGCGATCCTGTTCAACGAAGAACTGGGTGCGGTGATCCAGGTTCGTCAGGACGCCACCCCGGACATCCTCGCGCAATTCAGCGCGGCCGGTCTGGGCGACTGCGTTTCCGTGATCGGTCAGCCGATCAACAACGGCCAGATCAACATCACCTTCAACGGTGACACCGTGTTCGAAGGCCAGCGTCGTCTGCTGCAACGCCAGTGGGCCGAGACCAGCTACCAGATCCAGCGTCTGCGCGACAACGCCGACTGCGCCGAGCAAGAGTTCGATGCGCTGCTGGAGGAAGACAACCCGGGCCTGAGCGTCAAGCTGAGCTACGACGTCAACCAGGACATCGCCGCGCCTTACATCAAGAAAGGCATCCGCCCACAGGTTGCCGTGCTGCGTGAGCAGGGCGTCAACGGTCAGGTGGAGATGGCGGCCGCATTCGACCGCGCCGGTTTCAATGCGATCGACGTGCACATGAGCGACATTCTGGCCGGCCGTGTCGACCTGAACGAGTTCAAAGGTCTGGTGGCCTGCGGTGGTTTCTCCTACGGCGACGTTCTCGGCGCCGGTGAAGGCTGGGCCAAGTCCGCACTGTTCAACAGCCGTGCCCGCGATGCGTTCCAGGGTTTCTTCGAGCGTAACGACAGCTTCACCCTCGGCGTGTGCAACGGTTGCCAGATGATGTCCAACCTGCACGAGCTGATCCCGGGCAGCGAGTTCTGGCCGCACTTCGTGCGCAACCGCTCCGAGCAGTTCGAGGCGCGCGTGGCGATGGTGCAGATCCAGGAGTCGAACTCGATCTTCCTGCAGGGCATGGCCGGTTCGCGCATGCCGATCGCCATCGCTCACGGTGAAGGCCATGCCGAATTCGAAAGCGAAGAGGCACTGCTTGAAGCCGATCTGTCCGGTTGCGTGGCGATGCGATTCGTCGACAACCACGGCAAGGTCACCGAAGCCTATCCGGCCAACCCGAACGGTTCGCCGCGCGGGATCACCGGCCTCACCAGCCGCGACGGTCGCGTGACAATCATGATGCCGCACCCGGAGCGTGTTTTCCGTGCCGTGCAGAACTCGTGGCGTTCGGAAGACTGGAACGAAGACGCTCCTTGGATGCGCATGTTCCGTAATGCTCGTGTGTGGGTGAATTAAGGGCTGTGTACAAGCTCGCCTTTTTTGTTCCCGACAGCCATGTCGAGGTGGTCAAGGACGCTGTATTCGCTGCCGGTGGTGGGCGGATCGGTGACTATGACCACTGTGCGTGGCAGGTGCTTGGTACGGGCCAGTTTCGGCCTCTGGACGGCAGTCAGCCGTTCATTGGCGAGGCGGGGCGGGTTGAGCGGGTCGAGGAGTGGAAGGTTGAGCTTGTTGTTGGCGATGAGTTGATTCGTGGGGTGGTGGCGGCTTTGAAGGCTAGCCATCCTTACGAGACGCCGGCTTATGAGGTTTGGCGGCTGGAGGATTTTTGATCTTCCTTGGCTGCTGAAATGGAAAACCCGCTGAGAGTGATTTCAGCGGGTTTTTTGGTTTTTGGGGTTGGGTGAATATCCGTTTCTTCAGGTGTTGCGGCTTATGGTTCCGCCCTTACGGCGGGTCACTTTTGACAAACGCCTCAAAAGTAACCAAAAAGGCTTGCCCCTGCGTTCGGCACCTCGCTGTGGCTCGGTGTTCCTTCGTTCCGGGATTCATCCGGGGGGCATCGCCTACGGTTTGCTTCGCTGCACCTCCTCTCGATGCATGCGGCTGCGCCGCACGGTCGCTGCGCTCCCACCCCCGGATAAATCCCTCCACTCAGCCTGCCGATGGGGCTGGCACGTCAAAAGCTTTACTCGAGCTAACGCTCATCGTGTTGAGTGGTGAGAAGCGGGAAGCGAATGCGGGCTCCTTTTGATCGTTCCCACGCTCAGCGTGGGAATGCCGCCCGGGACGCAGGCCGGGTCTCTTTGTAATCGCTTCAAGTCAAAACTTGATGGCAACCATCAGACCTTGGCACTCACCTCACTCCGATTAACCAACCCCTCCAGCGCCACACTCAAACTCTGCGCCCGCTCGCCCACCAGCAAGTGCCACACGCCATCTTCCAGCGCGCTCACCCCCAGACATCCAAGCTCTTTCAACCGGCTTTCCGAGAGCGCCTTGCCATCGGCCAGTTGCAGGCGAATCCGGCTCATGGCAATGCAGTCGAGTTGCAGCACATTGTCGCTGCCGCCCAGAGCGCTCAACCATTGTTGAGCTTGCGGTGCGGTGACTGCGACGGGTTCGCTGGGTTCGACGACGGCGACAGGAGCCGTCGCTGCGGCTCGGCCCAATGCGGGCATCGCCAGTCGAATCTCATCGGCAATGCTGTCGGCCATCGGCCCCACAACAACCTGCAAACTGCCACCCTTGCCCGGACGCACAACGGCCATCGCGCCCAGCGCTTTCAAATCGGCATCCGACGCTTTGTTGCGATCGACCATTTCCAGTCGCAGACGCGTAGTGCATGCGCCCACGGTGAGCAGATTTTCCGCGCCGCCGAGTGCCTTGATGTAAGCGCTGGCGCGTTCGTTTTCGGTCAGGACCGCTTTGTCGGCGGTGGCGACGTCTTCGCGTCCCGGGGTTTTCAGGTTGAAGCGGCGGATACAGAAATCGAACACCGCGTAGTAGATGACGGCATACGCCAGGCCCACCGGCACGACGAGCCAGCCGTTGGTGGAACGTCCCCAACCCAGCACCATGTCGATGAAGCCTCCAGAGAAGGTGAAGCCCAGGTGGATGTTCAATGCGTTGGTGATTGCCATCGACAGTCCGGTCAGCAGCGCATGCACCAGATACAGCAGCGGTGCGAGGAACATGAAGGCAAATTCGATCGGTTCGGTCACCCCGGTGAGGAACGCGGTCAGGGCCATCGACAGGAAGATCCCGCCCATGACTTTGCGGCGCTCCGGAAGGGCGTTGCGGTACATCGCCAGGCAGGCGGCGGGGAGGCCGAAGATCATGACCGGGAACATGCCGGTCATGAACTGGCCGCCTTTCGGGTCGCCGGCGAAGTAGCGGGACAGGTCGCCGGTGACCAGTGCGCCGGTGGTCGGGTCGGTGAAGTTGCCGAACACGAACCACGCCATGTTGTTGAGGATGTGGTGCAGGCCGGTGACGATCAGCAGGCGGTTGAACACGCCGAACACGAACGCGCCGAAGCTGCCGCTTTCCATCAGCAGGGTGCCGAAGCTGTTGATGCCGTGCTGGATCGGCGGCCAGATGTAACCGAATAGTACGCCCAGGCCGACTGCGCTGAACCCGGTGACGATGGGCACGAAACGCCGGCCGCCGAAGAATGCCAGGTACTCCGGCAGCTTGATGTCCTTGAAGCGGTTGTACAGCGCACCAGCCATCAAGCCGCTGACGATCCCGGCGAGCATGCCCATGTTGATGCTGGCGTCGAGCACCTTGAGGGTGGAAATCATCACCAGGTAACCGATCACTCCGGCGAGGCCGGCGGTGCCGTTGTTGTCCCGGGCGAAACCGACCGCGATGCCGATGGCGAAGATCATCGCCAGGTTGGCGAAGATCACCTGGCCGGCGTCGTGAATGATCGCGATGTTCAGCAGGTCGGTGTCGCCCAGGCGCAGCAGCAGGCCGGCGATCGGCAGGATCGCGATCGGCAGCATCAGCGCGCGGCCGAGGCGTTGCAGGCCTTCGATGAAGAGTTGGTACATGGCGTTTGTCCTTGTTGTTTTTGTTAGCGCAGAGGCCAATGTTGATGACAGGCATGACGCACCGCGGCGGCGCTGCTCAGCTTGAGCAAGTCCCGGGCGAGGCGTTGGCATTCGGCTTCGTGCAGCTGGCGCACGCGATCCTTGATTTCGCCGATCTGTACCGGGCTCACCGACAGTTCGGTCACGCCCAGGCCGATCAACACCGGCGTCGCCAGCGGATCCGAGGCGAGGGCGCCGCACACGCCGACCCAGCGTTTATGCACCGCCGCGCCTTCGCAAGTCATGGCGATCAGGCGCAGCAGCGCCGGGTGCAAGGCATCGACCCGTGCGGCGAGGCCGGCGTGGTCGCGGTCCATGGCCAGGGTGTATTGCGACAGATCGTTGGTGCCGATGGACAGGAAGTCGGCGTGCTCGGCCAGTTGTTCGGCTTGTAGCGCGGCGGCCGGGACTTCGATCATCACGCCGATTTCCGGACGTTGGCTGATGCCCAGTTCCAGGCACAGCGCATCGACCCGTTGGCGGATGTGCAGCAGTTCGTCCACTTCGGTGACCATCGGCAGCAGGATCCGGCAGCGCTGCAACGGGCTGACCTGCAGCAGGGCGCGCAGTTGCTGGTCGAGGATTTCCGGGCGTGCCTGGGCCAGGCGAATGCCGCGCAGGCCGAGCACCGGGTTGGCCTCCACGGGCAGCGGCAGGTAATCGAGTTGTTTGTCGCCGCCGACGTCGATGGTGCGGATGATCACCGACTTGTCGCCCATCGCATCGATCACGGCTTGATAGGCGGCGCGTTGCTCTTCGACATCCGGCGCGGTGTTGCGATCGACGAACAGAAATTCGGTGCGCAACAGGCCGACGCCGTCAGCGCCGTTGGCAAATGCATCCGCCGCTTCGTGGCTGGAGGCGACGTTGGCGACCACTTCGATGGCCACGCCGTTGCGGGTTTCCGCCGGCAGATGGGCCTGGGCTTGCTGGGCGTTGCGTCGTTGTTGGCGGTCGATCTGCGCCTGCCGGACTTCGGCCAGACGCTCGGCATTCGGCGTCAGTTCGAGGCGGCCACCGTCGGCATCGAGCACCACCGATTGACCTTGCGCCTGATCGAGCAGCGCCGAGCCCAGTGCGACCATGCACGGCAGGCCTTTGCCCCGGGCCAGAATCGCCACGTGGGAAGTCGCGCCACCCTCGGCCATGCACAAGCCGGCGACGCCTTGTGCGCTCAGTTGCAACAGGTCCGAGGGCGTCAGTTCGTGAGCGGCGACGATGGCGCCGGCCGGCACGTCGTAATGCCAGGCTTCACCAAGCAGGGCGCGCAGCACCCGTTGTTTCAAGTCGCGCAGATCGTTGGCGCGCTCGGCCAGCAGCGGGCTGCCGGTATTTTGCAGCACTTCGCATTGCGCATCGATGGACTGGCTCCAGGCGTGGGTCGCCGCCGTGCCGGTTTCAATCGATTGCCGGGCGGCGTCGAGCAGGGCCGGGTCTTCCAGCAACGCGAGGTGCGCAGCAAAGATCGCTTCTTCGTCGGCATTGCGCTGTTTTTTCGCCTGGGCGAGGGTGCTGTCGATTTCGCTGCGAACCTGATTCAGCGCCGTGTCGAGGATCTGCAATTGTTGTTCGGGCTGATGATTGCCAGCGTCCGCCGGCAGGTTGATCGCGTTCAAGCGAAACAGCGGCCCGCCCACCAGACCCGGTGCGGCGCAAACACCGTACAACACGCCAGCCTCGACCGGACGATTGCGTGGGGCGGCAGCAATCGGTGCGGCGGCGTGATGATCCTCCGGCAGGGCGGTGGCCAGTGCAGTGAGCAAGGCCTGCAACGCAGCCTGTGCGTCCGGACCCTGGCAACTGACCTGCACTTCGTCCTGTTCGCCAATTGCCAGGCCCATCAAACCGATGAGGCTGTTGCACGGCGCCGACTTGCCGGCGAAATGCAGCTGCGACTGGCTCTTGAACCCTTGCGCGGTCTGGCGGATCAACGCCGCCGGGCGTGCATGCAGACCGCCGCGATGGGCGACCTGCACGTGACCGTGAACTTGCGGGCCGCCGAGTTCTTCTGTATTTGCCGCGGCATTGTGACGAGCGACGATGTGCAGCAGCGGCTCGCCCACCTTCACCGTTTTCAGGGTGATGGGGCGCGCCTGGAAATCCTGGCTGTTGGTCAGGATCAGCAGGCTGACCAGGCTTTTGCACTGGCGGCCGACCTTGTCCAGGTCATAGCGCAGCAGCGGCTGGCCATTGCTGACCCGCGCGCCTTCCTTGACCAGCATCGAGAAGCCTTCACCCTGCAACTCCACCGTGTCCAGGCCCAGGTGCAGCAACAACTCGGCGCCGTTGTCGGCGCGCACGGTCAGTGCATGCCCGGTGCGGGCGACGTGGATCACCACACCGGCGCAGGGCGAGTACAACGTGTCGTTCAGCGGATCGATGGCAATGCCGTCGCCCATGGCGCCGCTGGCGAACACCGCGTCCGGGACTTTGGCGAGCGTGAGCACCGGGCCGCTGAGCGGGGCGCTTAAAGTCAGCTCTTTATTGTTGTTGTGCATGGCTCGGTCTCATCAGGAAAAACGTTCGGTTCGCACTCAGTGCGTACGGGTGACTTTGCTCAGGTGGCGCGGCTGATCCGGGTCCATGCCACGGGCCACGGCCAGGTTGGCGGCCATCACGTAGAAACTCTGGATCGCCAGGATCGGGTCGAGAGCCGGGTGTTCGGCACGGCTCAGGGTCAGGTCGCGTTCGAGCACATCGTCCGGCGCCGCCAGCAATACACGGGCACCACGCTGACGCATTTCCGCCGCTAGGCTCAGCAGACCGGCCTGCTCGGCGCCGCGCGGGGCGAACACCAGCAAAGGGTAGTTTTCGTCGATCAGCGCCATGGGGCCGTGACGGACTTCGGCGCTGCTGAACGCTTCGGCCTGGATCGCCGAGGTTTCCTTGAATTTCAGCGCGGCTTCCTGGGCGATGGCAAAACCGGCGCCACGGCCGATCACCATCAACCGCTCGCAATTGCGCAGGGCGTCGATGGCCGGGCTCCAGTCCTGTTTCGCAGCATCACGCAAGCCTTCAGGCAGGGCGTTATGCGCTTCCAGCAATTCGCTGTCTTCTTTCCAGTGGGCGATGAGACGGGCGCTGGCGCTGAGGGTGGCGATGAAACTCTTGGTCGCGGCGACGCTGCTTTCGGTACCGGCCAGCAATGGCAGGCTGAATTCACACGCGGCTTCCAGCGGCGAATCGGCGGCGTTGACCATCGATACGCTGAGAGCGCCGCGTTTGCGCAGCAGGCGCAGACTGTTGACCAGGTCCGGGCTCTGGCCCGACTGGGAAAACGCGAACGCAACCTGACCGCTGACCTTCAGCGGCGCCTGTTGCATGGTCACCACCGACATCGGCAGCGACGCCACCGGAATGCCCAGTTGCTGCATGGTCAGGTAGGCGAAGTAGCTCGCCGCATGATCGGAGCTGCCACGGGCAACGGTCATCGCCACTTGTGGCGGCTGACGGCGCAGGCGCCCGGCGATCTCGATCATCGAGCCATCGAGCTGTTGCAGTTGGGCTTGCACGGCCTCGAACGAGGACAGCGCCTCCTCAAGCATTTTTGAAGTCAATGTCTTCTCCTTCGACCATGACGGCGGTCAGTGTGAGTGAGCGATCCAGCCGCACGCAGTCGGCCCAGGCGCCGGGTTGCAGGCGCCCGCGTTCGGTGATGCCGAGGTAGTCGGCGGGGAATTGCGAAAGACGTTGCGAGGCCTCGGCGATCGGCAGGCCGATCTTCACCAGATTGCGCAAAGCCTGATCCATGGTCAGGGTGCTGCCGGCCAGCGTGCCGTCCGGCAGGCGCACACCACCCAGGCATTTGGTGACGGTATGGCTGCCGAGCTTGTACTCGCCATCGGGCATGCCGGCGGCGGCGGTCGAGTCGGTGACGCAGTACAGGCACGGAATCGAGCGCAGGGCCACGCGGATCGCGCCGGGGTGCACATGCAGCAGATCCGGGATCAGCTCGGCGAATTTGGCGTGGGCCAGCGCCGCGCCGACGATGCCCGGCTCGCGGTGATGCAGCGGGCTCATGGCGTTGTACAAATGGGTGAAACTGGTGGCGCCGGCTTCGAGGGCGGCGACGCCTTCCTCGTAACTGCCGAGGGTGTGGCCGATCTGCATGCGGATGCCACGGCCGCTCAGTTCACGAATCAAGCCATCGTGGCCGGCGATTTCCGGGGCAATGGTGATCACCCGGATCGGCGCCAGTGCCAGATAGTCTTCGACTTCGGCCATCAGCGCGGTGTGGGCGAAGTTCGGCTGGGCGCCGAGTTTGCCGGGATTGATGTACGGGCCTTCGAGGTGAACCCCGAGAACTCGGGCGGCGCCTTTCGGACGCTGCTCGCAGAACTCGCCGACATCCTTGAGCACGCTGGCAATCTCGGCACTCGGCGCGGTCATGGTGGTGGCCAGCAGCGAAGTGGTGCCGAAGCGCACGTGGGTCTTGGTGATGGTCTCGAAGGCGCTGGCGCCTTCCATGATGTCTTTGCCGCCACCGCCGTGAACGTGCAGGTCGATGAAACCCGGCAGCAGGTAAGGCAGGTCGTTATCCGCCGGATCGCACGGCACGCCTTCGATGGACACGACTCTGCCGTGTTCGTGGATCAGCCGGCCGCGAACCCAGCCGTCAGCGGTGAGGATGTTGTCTTCGGACATTTCGCTTCTCTCGTTTGGCCTGGCTGCTGATCAGCGGCGAAGCTCTGCAACAAAGTCGTAGTAGTCGTTGCGGCAATAGGTGTCGGTGACTTCGATCGGCGTGTTGTCTTCCAGGTAGCCGACACGGGTCATCAGCAGCATCGCGGTGCCGGGGGCGATGCCGACCAGCGCGGCAAACTCGTCCGAGGCGTTGATGGCTTGAATGTGCTGCAAGGCGCGCACGATCGGTTTGCCGATGCTGTCGAGGTGTTCGTAGAGGGAATCGCCCACCACCTGTGGCTTGGGCATGATCGAGGCGGGCAGGGTGCTCATCTCGATGGCCATCACCGTGTCGTCGGCTTTGCGCAGGCGTTTCATGCGCGCAACCTTGTCGTTCGGCGACAGGCCGAGGCGAATCAGTTCTTCGTGGGTTGGCAGGGTGATTTCCCGCTCAAGCCATTGCGAGCTGGGCACGAAGCCCTTGAGACGGAGCATTTCGCTGAAACCCGACAGGCGCGACAGCGGTTGTTCAAGGCGTGGGGTGATGAAGGTGCCGGAACCTTGCAGGCGGCGGATCAAACCTTGATCGAGCAGAACTTCCAGTGCCTTGCGCGCGGTGACTCGGGAAATCCCCAGCATTTCGCTGAGATTGCGCTCCGACGGCATCGCCTGTTCGGCTTTCCACTGGCCGGCGTGGATCGCCGCTTCCAGATTGCGCGCCAGTTGCAGGTACAGCGGCGTCGGCTGGGAGTCGTCGGGACGTAGGGCGTGGAGGTCGTTCATGTAAGGCATTTCCGGCGCTGATATAGGATTGTTGTCGCTCGGTTGTCGGGCGAAAACTAATACCACTTGCATACCATGTCAACGCAGCGGAAAGTCCTGTAGTCCTTTGGAATCGGGTGTTTGAGGGCGGGTGGTTTCAAGTGGTATTAGAGATGGGCTCTGGAAAGCAAAAGATCGCAGTCTGCGGCAGTTCTGGCCGGTGAAAGTGGTATCACCGTTCAGACGTTGTCGCAGGCTGCGATCTTTTTCATTTATTTTTTGCGGGCGACCAGTGGTCAGGGGAAAGGGCCGCGTCGCGGCTACGAGAGAGCAGGTGACCAGGTTACAGAATCACGGGCGGATTTCGACCATCGTGCCGTCCGGCACCAGGTTCCACACTTCGCGCATGTCGACATTGCGCATGGCGACACAGCCATCAGTCCAGTCCAGTGTGTGGAACAGGTCTTCAGGCGTTTCTTCCGAATCCGGCGTGCCGTGGATCATGATCATCCCGCCAGGTTCGACGCCTTCCCGGCGGGCGCGGGCGGAGTCGGAAATGTTCGGGTAGGAAATGTGCATCGACAGATTGAATTTGTCGCTGGTCTTGCGCCAGTCGATCCAATAGAAGCCTTCAGGTGTGCGTTTGTCGCCTTCAATCAGTTTCGGACCTTTCTTTGCGCCCTTGCCCAGAGAAATGCGATAGGTCTTGATTGGCTTGCCGTCGGCGATCAACTGCAGTTGATGAGCCGATTTGAGCACCAGTACTTTTTCGATCAATGGTGTATTGGAGGGCGTCACGGTGGTCACGAAAGACGCTTGCGATACCGAAACGAACGACAGGCAGAACAGGGCAAGCAACCAGCGCATTGAAACGATTCCCCAGGAATGAAGCCGATACTTTATTTATAGATGTCATGCAGACGCTGTTGCAGCCCCGCGCTTTGTGTATCGGCCGGGCGCCGGCGAGATCAAGTGATGACTGGCTTGGCGAGCGGCGGAGTCGACTCGGAGCGAACCGGGTAGACCTCGGCACGGCGGTCAGCGAAGAAGCATTCTAAGGTACGCCCCACCGTGCGGAAAGCCAGCTCGTTCCATGGAATCTGCGCTTCGTCGAACAGTTGTACTTCGAGGCTCTCGGGGCCGGCGGCAAAATCCAGGTCTGCAAGCTCGGCGCGGAAGAACACATGCACCTGACTGATATGTGGCACATCGATCAGGGTGTAGATGCTCAGGTTGCGCACCCGGGCGCAGGCTTCCTCGGCGGTTTCCCGGATGGCGGCCTGCTCGATGGTCTCGCCGTTCTCCATGAAGCCGGCGGGCAGGGTCCAGTAGCCGAGGCGCGGTTCGATGGCGCGGCGGCAGAGCAGAACCTTGCTGCCCCAGGTCGCCACACACCCGGCCACGATATTGGGGTTCTGGTAGTGAATGGTCTGACAGCTGTCGCAGACAAATCGCAGCCGCGAATCGCCTTCGGGAATGCGCTGGGTCACCGGGTTGCCGCACTGGCTGCAAAATTTCATGCTGGGGTTCCTGAATGCTGCGCCTATCTTGGCGTGCAGCGGTGGCTGTCGGCAAGTTGTCGTTTCGCGACATGACGCCTGTCCGGGGCTTGGGCGGTCGCAATGATTGGTGCATGATGCAGGGTAAGGCACAGATCGAGAACACTTATGCTGGACGAGCTACTGCACCGGGTAAGCAATCACACGCCGCGCACGCTGGAGACCGACACGCGTTTCCCCGAGGCCGCCGTCCTGGTGCCGATTACTCGCAGTGACGAACCGGAGCTTGTCCTGACCTTGCGCGCCAGCGGGCTCTCGACCCACGGTGGCGAAGTCGCCTTTCCCGGTGGCAGACGAGACCCGGAAGACCCCGATCTGATCTTCACCGCCCTGCGTGAAGCCGAAGAGGAAATCGGCCTGCCGCCCGGCCTGGTCGAAGTGATTGGCCCGCTCAGTCCGCTGATCTCCCTGCATGGCATCAAGGTCACGCCGTATGTCGGGGTGATTCCCGATTTCGTCGAATACCTGGCCAACGATGCCGAGATCGCAGCGGTGTTCAGCGTGCCGCTGGAATTCTTCCGCAAGGATCCGCGCGAACACACCCACCGCATCGACTATCAGGGTCGCAGTTGGTACGTGCCGAGCTATCGTTACGGCGAATACAAGATCTGGGGGCTGACGGCGATCATGATCGTCGAGTTGATCAACCTGCTCTATGACGCCAGAATCAGCCTGCACCAGCCGCCCAAAAGCTTTATCAATACCTGAAGCCATCGCTCGAATGGCCAGCCATCGTGAGCCCTGAGGAAAACAAGATGAAATACCGCCTGGGCGACGCCCGCGTCGAAACCCATCCGCAGAGCTGGGTCGCCCCCAATGCCGTACTGGTGGGCAAGGTCAAGCTGGAGGAGGGCGCCAACGTCTGGTTCAACGCCGTGCTGCGCGGCGACAACGAATTGATCCTGATCGGCAAGAACAGCAACGTCCAGGACGGCACGGTGATGCACACCGACATGGGCTATCCGCTGACCATCGGCACTGGCGTGACCATCGGCCACAACGCCATGCTCCACGGCTGCACGGTCGGCGACTACAGTCTGATCGGCATCAACGCCGTCATCCTCAATGGCGCGAAGATCGGCAAAAACTGCATCATCGGTGCCAACTCGCTGATCGGCGAAGGCAAGGAAATTCCCGATGGTTCGCTGGTGATGGGCTCTCCGGGCAAGGTGGTGCGCGAACTGACCGAGCCGCAGAAGAAGATGCTCGAAGCCAGCGCCGCGCACTATGTGCATAACTCCCAGCGCTATGCGCGCGATCTGGTTGAGCAGGAAGAATGACGACCCCCGAAAGACCCGTCGCTTCGCCGTGCGTGAGCATTTGTGCGCTGGACGAGGATGACATTTGCACCGGTTGCCAGCGCACGGTCGAGGAAATTACTCGCTGGAGCCGCATGACCAACGACGAGCGGCGCGTGGTGCTCGGGCTCTGTCATGAGCGGGCGAAGGCCAGCGGGCTGGTCTGGATGATCGGCAAAACGCCAGGGCAATAACCGATTTGATTGGCGTCATCGAAGGGCTGAAGTAACCTGTGCGCCAAATTGACAGGTCACGCCCATGCTCTTCCTCATCGCCTACATCAGCAGCGTCGTGCTGATCAACTTCGCCTTCTCCACCGCGCCCCACCTGGACATCATCTGGTCGGCCTGGGGCGGGTTGGTGTTCGTGCTGCGCGACATGGTGCAGATCCGTTTCGGCCACGGCGCGATTGTGGCGATGCTGGCGGCGCTGGTGCTGTCCTATGTCACGTCCGATCCGTCGATTGCGTTGGCCAGTGCCACGGCGTTCGCGGTCTCCGAGTGCATTGACTGGCTGGTGTTCACCATCACCAAGCGCCCGCTGCGCGACCGGTTGTGGATCAGCTCGGCGCTGAGCATTCCCCTCGACACCTTCATTTTCTTCGGCATGATCGACCTGCTGACGCCGCCAGTGCTCATCACTGCCCTGGCCTCGAAGTTTGCCGGTGTCACCGCTGTCTGGCTGATCATGACCTGGCGCGAGCGCAAACAGGCTGTCGCCGGCTGAAGCCAAACCCTCAGGTTCATGTAAAATGCCGCGTTTTCTCCCCATGGAAAGCGCGTCTGGCGTTGCTTTCCTCGATGATCCGCTTCTTTGAGGACCTGAGATGACCCGTATCGGAACTCCATTGTCGCCGACCGCGACCCGCGTATTGCTGTGTGGCTGTGGTGAGTTGGGCAAGGAAGTGGTGATCGAGCTGCAACGCCTGGGCGTTGAAGTGATCGCCGTTGACCGTTACGCCAATGCGCCGGCCATGCAGGTTGCTCATCGCAGCCACGTGATCAACATGCTCGACGGCGCCGCCCTGCGTGCAGTGATCGAAGCCGAGAAACCGCATTTCATCGTGCCGGAAATCGAAGCCATCGCCACTGCTACCCTGGTCGAGCTGGAAGCCGAAGGCTTCACCGTGATCCCGACCGCTCGCGCCGCTCAACTGACCATGAACCGCGAAGGCATCCGTCGCCTGGCCGCCGAAGAGCTGGATCTGCCGACTTCGCCGTACCACTTCGCCGACACCTTCGAGGACTACAGCAAGGCCGTTCAGGACCTGGGCTTCCCGTGCGTCGTCAAACCGGTGATGAGTTCGTCTGGCAAGGGCCAGAGCCTGCTGCGCAGCGTCGATGACGTGCAGAAAGCCTGGGATTACGCGCAAGAGGGCGGTCGCGCCGGTAAAGGCCGGGTAATCATCGAGGGCTTCATCGATTTCGACTACGAAATCACTCTGCTGACCGTTCGACATATCGGCGGTACCACGTTCTGTGCTCCGGTCGGTCACCGGCAGGAGAAGGGCGACTACCAGGAATCCTGGCAGCCACAGGCCATGAGCCCGATTGCTCTGGCTGAGTCCGAGCGCGTTGCCAAAGCGGTGACCGAGGCGTTGGGCGGCCGTGGTCTGTTCGGCGTCGAACTGTTCATCAAGGGCGACCAGGTATGGTTCAGCGAAGTGTCGCCGCGTCCGCATGACACCGGTCTGGTGACCCTGATTTCCCAGGACCTGTCACAGTTCGCCCTGCACGCCCGGGCAATCCTTGGCTTGCCAGTGCCGCTGATCCGTCAGTTCGGCCCATCGGCTTCGGCGGTGATTCTGGTAGAAGGTCAGTCGACCCAGACGGCATTCGCCAACCTCGGCGCAGCACTGAGCGAAACGGATACCGCGTTGCGCCTGTTCGGCAAACCTGAGGTCAACGGCCAGCGTCGCATGGGCGTGGCCCTGGCGCGTGACGAGTCGATTGAAGCGGCTCGCGCCAAGGCGACCCGTGCTTCTCAGGCGGTCGTTGTAGAGCTGTAACCTCGCAAGCTGATCGCTCCCGCGTCGGGCGGGAGCGATCAGAGTCTTTACGACACCTGATTCAAATCGTTATTGCGCGTTTCCTTCAGGCACAGCACAGCGATCAAGCTGAGCACCGCGGCCGCAGACACATACCCGCCGACGTAACTCAAACCACCCATCGCCACCAGCTTCTGCGCGAAAAACGGCGCCGCCGAGGCCCCGACAATCCCGCCGAGGTTGTAGGCCGCCGATGCACCGGTATAACGGACGTGCGTCGGAAACAGTTCCGGCAGGAGCGCGCCCATCGGGGCGAACGTCACCCCCATCAGGAACAGCTCGATGCACAGGAACAGCGCCACGCCCCAGGTCGACCCCTGCGTCAGCAACGGCTCCATCAGAAAACCGGAAAGAATCGCCAGTACACCGCCGACGATCAATACGGGTTTGCGCCCGTAACGATCACTGGCCCAGGCCGACAATGGCGTGGCGGCCGCCATGAACAACACCGCGAAACACAGCAGTCCGAGGAATGTCTCGCGGCTGTAGCCCAGCGTCGACACGCCGTAGCTCAGGGAAAACACGGTCGAGATATAGAACAGTGCGTAGCAAACCACCATGGCGGCTGCGCCCAAGAGCGTCGGTGCCCAGTACTGGCTGAACAGCTCGACCAGCGGTACTTTCACCCGCTCCTGACGGGCGATGGCGTTGGCGAACACCGGGGTTTCGTGAAGCTTGAGGCGCACGTACAGCCCGACCATCACCAGCACCGCACTGAGCAAGAACGGAATCCGCCAGCCCCAACTGCGAAACTGTTCGTCATCAAGGGTCATGGCGAGGGTCAGGAACAGGCCGTTGGCCGCCAGAAAGCCGATCGAAGGACCGAGCTGCGGGAACATGCCGAACCATGCCCGTTTGCCTTTCGGCGCGTTTTCGGTGGCCAGCAGCGCCGCGCCGCCCCATTCACCGCCCAATCCGAGACCCTGACCGAAGCGCAGCACACACAGCAGGATCGGCGCCCACGCCCCAATGCTGTCGTAACCCGGCAGTACGCCGATCAGCGTGGTGCAGACGCCCATCAGCAACAGCGAGGCCACGAGAGTCGACTTGCGCCCGATGCGGTCGCCGAAGTGGCCGAACAGCGCGGAACCCAGTGGACGGGCGAGAAAGGCGATGCCGAAGGTGAGGAATGCCGAGAGCATCTGTGCGGTGCCGGATGTCTGCGGAAAGAACACGGGCCCGATCACCAGTGCTGCGGCAGTGGCGTAGACGTAGAAGTCATAAAACTCGATAGCCGTGCCGATGAAGCTCGCGGTGGCCACCCGGGTGGCAGAGTTGGCCGGTTGGGCCGGCGCGGTGTCGCGGTAAGCGGTACTGGTCGTCATGCGGTGATCCCTGACAGTCATGAGCTCCATTGGAGCGAATTATTATGGTCGACTACCCGGGGATGTGGGATAGGGCGCGAGCGCTGTTTCAGGTAGGAACAGTCGTCGGCGTGATGCGTAAAACGGCAATGAACCGGCCGGAGCCTGTCAGGTGCGGGGTAAGCACGTGGGCGGCGGGGCTTGGGTAAGCGCCCTGATTATAGGAAGGTGGCTAACGATTGAACAAGCGGAGAACTAGCGGGCAGGTGCGAGCGCCGGTGCCGAGCTGGTGTGCCAGATGAGCACTTTGCTCACGCGGTTCTCCTCCGTTTCCAGAATCTCCAGGCGATAACGCCCGATCTTCAGGCAGACCGCGCTTTCCGGAATGGTTTCCAGCGCTTCGGTCACCAGGCCATTGAGGGTCCTGGGGCCATCGCTGGGCAGGTGCCAGCCCAGGCATTTGTTCAGCTCGCGGATCGAGGCGGCGCCGTCGATCACCATGCGTCCATCGGCCTGCGGGTGGATGTGCGGATTGTCGAGGCTGTGCTCGCTTTCGAATTCACCGACGATCTCTTCGAGAATGTCTTCCAGCGTGACAATCCCCAGCACTTCGCCGTACTCGTCCACCACCATGCCCAGACGCCGCTGTTGCTTGTGGAAATTCAGCAGTTGCAGTTGCAGCGGAGTGCTTTCCGGTACGAAATACGGCTCGTAGCTGGCGGCCAGCAGCGCTTCCCGGGTCAGGCTGTGATCGTCCAGCAAATGACGGAATTGCCGAGTGTTGAGGATCGCCTCGACCTGGTTGATGTCACTGTGGAAGACCGGTAGGCGGGTGCGCTTGTTGTGGCGCAACTGCTCGATGATTTCTTCGATGGGGTCATCGAGATTGATGCCGTCGACGTCACTGCGGGGCACCAGGATATCGTTGACCGTGATGTTGTCCAGCGCGTGGATGCCGGAAACCGGGTGCGGTCGAGACGGATGTTCCGGGTCGTCATGGCGCTCAGGCGGGACGTCGTCTTCGCTCTGCTGCACGACCTGAGGCTTGCGCACCAGTGGGCGCATCAGCAAGCCGCTGATGCCGCTGAACAGCCATGCAAGCGGATAGATCACTTTCAGCGGTACTGCCAGCAACGTGTTGCCGAATGACAGCACGGCATCCGGATAGCGTTGTGCGAGAGTGCGCGGGAAGTAGTCGGCAAACACCAGCAATACGGCGCCGGCGCCCAGAGTGGCTGCCCAGGGGCCGTTCTCTTCACAAAGGAAAATCGCCAGCAGCGTGGCAAGTACCACGGCGAGGGCGCGACACAGGGTGTTGCACAGGATCAGGCTGTCGAGGGGAAAACCGAGCTTCGCCAGCGGTTTGTCGCTCGCACGCGAAGCAGTACGTTGTGCCAGCAGATGCTGTTGCGCAACTTCCACGGCGGTAAACAACCCCGACCAGAGAATCAGCAGGACAAATACCGCGAGCATCGGCCCTATGGGCAAACCGTCCATTTATGCCGCCCGTCAGATGTGCAGAATGTATTCACGGACCAGTTTGCTGCCGAAATACGCCAACATCAGCAGGCAGAAACCGGCGAGGGTCCAGCGGATCGCCTTGTGGCCACGCCAGCCGAGGCGATTGCGGCCCCACAACAGCACGCTGAACACGACCCAGGCCAGGCAGGCCAGCAAAGTTTTGTGCACAAGATGCTGGGCAAACAGGTTCTCGACGAACAGCCAGCCGGAAATCAGCGACAGCGACAGCAGTGTCCAGCCGGCCCACAGGAAACCGAACAACAGGCTTTCCATGGTCTGCAGCGGCGGAAAGTTCTTGATCAGCCCGGACGGGTGCTTGTTCTTGAGCTGGTGATCCTGCACCAGCAGCAGCAAGGCCTGGAACACGGCGATGGTGAACATGCCGTAGGCAAGAATCGACAGCAGGATATGCGCGAGGATGCCCGGCTCTTCGTCGATGATCTGCACGGTACCGGTCGGCGCGAACTGCGCCAGCAACACCGTGACCGCCCCCAGCGGGAACAGCAGGACCAGCAGGTTTTCCACCGGGATCCGCGAGCAGGCCAGCAGGGTCAGGGCGATGACTGCCGCGGCAATCAGGCTCGAAGCACTGAAGAAGTCCAGGCCCAGACCGATCGGCGTCAACAGATGAGTGAGCAGGCTGGCGCTGTGGGCCAGCACGGCGAGGACGCCAAGCGAGACCAGCAGGCGCTTGTTGGCCTTGGCGCCGGTGGCCAGGCGGGTGCCCTGATAGAGGGTCGCAGCGGCATAGAGAAGGGCGGCGGCGAGGGTGGTCAGCAAACTCGGTGACAAGGGGAGCATAAATCCTGTTAGGCAAGCCCGAAAGGGGCTGAGTTTGGCATAGAACAGTCGTCGCACGAAAGACCGGCAAGCTGACAGCGAGGTGTCCGCCAGACGCAGTCTTCGCTATAATCCGCGACCTGCCCACGCCGCAGGCTCGCCGAGTACATGTTGATTCCGGTCCGGGCCGCCATTATCCCGGTCTACACAGGGCCTGAAAGGATCGCGCAATGTTTGAAAACTTAACCGACCGTCTCTCGCAGACGCTGCGCCATGTCACCGGCAAGGCGAAACTGACCGAAGACAACATTAAAGACACCTTGCGCGAAGTGCGCATGGCGTTGCTTGAGGCCGATGTCGCCCTGCCGGTGGTCAAGGACTTCGTCAGCTCGGTCAAGGAACGCGCTGTCGGCACCGAGGTGTCGCGCAGCCTGACGCCGGGCCAGGCGTTCGTGAAGATCGTCCAGGCCGAACTCGAAAGCCTGATGGGCGCGGCCAACGAAGACTTGAACCTGAGTGCCGTGCCGCCCGCCGTCATCCTGATGGCCGGTCTGCAGGGCGCGGGTAAAACCACCACCGCCGGCAAACTGGCGCGCTTCCTTAAAGAGCGCAAGAAGAAGTCGGTCATGGTCGTGTCGGCGGACATCTATCGTCCTGCCGCTATCAAACAGCTGGAAACCCTGGCCAACGACATTGGCGTGACGTTTTTCCCGTCCGACCTGAGCCAGAAGCCGGTCGACATCGCCAATGCGGCTATTAAAGAAGCAAAACTGAAATTCATCGACGTGGTCATCGTCGATACCGCCGGTCGTCTGCACATCGACGAAGAGATGATGGGCGAGATCAAGGCGCTGCACGCCGCGATCAACCCGGTCGAAACCCTGTTCGTGGTCGATGCCATGACCGGTCAGGACGCCGCCAACACGGCCAAGGCCTTCGGCGATGCACTGCCGCTGACCGGCGTGATCCTGACCAAGGTCGACGGTGATGCCCGTGGCGGTGCTGCGCTGTCCGTTCGCGCGATCACCGGCAAGCCGATCAAGTTCATTGGTATGGGCGAGAAGAGCGAAGCGCTCGATCCGTTCCATCCTGAGCGGATCGCCTCGCGGATCCTCGGCATGGGCGACGTGCTCAGCCTGATCGAGCAGGCTGAAGCGACCCTCGACAAGGATAAGGCCGACAAACTGGCCAAGAAGCTGAAGAAGGGCAAGGGCTTCGACCTCGAAGATTTCCGCGATCAGCTGCAACAGATGAAGAACATGGGCGGCCTCGGCGGGCTCATGGACAAGCTGCCGAGCATCGGCGGCGTCAACCTGTCGCAGATGGGCAACGCCCAGAGCGCGGCAGAAAAGCAGTTCAAGCAGATGGAAGCCATCATCAACTCCATGACCCCGGCCGAGCGCCGCGACCCTGAGCTGATCAGCGGTTCGCGCAAGCGTCGGATTGCCATGGGTTCCGGCACCCAGGTGCAGGACATCGGTCGCTTGATCAAGCAGCACAAGCAGATGCAGAAAATGATGAAGAAGTTCTCCGCCAAGGGCGGAATGGCGAAAATGATGCGCGGCATGGGCGGAATGTTGCCCGGCGGCGGCATGCCGAAACTGTAAAAGAACTCGCCGGTCGTCGTACCGGCGCAGTCCCGCATGGAGGCGGGATTCACAGCAAACCCGCATTCGGCGGGAGCTGACAGGCCGTTTTCATTGACGGCTCTACCGCAAATCAGCACGGCATGCCATAGGCGCCGGAAAAAGTCATTTGCAAAAGTCCGGATATTCCTTAGAATATGCGGCCTTTCGGGCACCCATGCCCGCTGTGCATTTAGATTTGCAGCACCGACTACAGGAACGATGTTCACATGCTAACAATCCGTCTTGCCCTTGGCGGCTCCAAAAAGCGCCCGTTTTACCACCTGACCGTAACCGACTCCCGCAACCCGCGTGACGGTTCCCACAAAGAACAGGTTGGTTTCTTCAACCCTGTTGCCCGTGGTCAGGAAATTCGTCTGTCCGTGAACCAAGAGCGCGTAGCCTACTGGCTGAGCGTTGGTGCACAGCCATCTGAGCGTGTTGCTCAGTTGCTGAAGGAATCGGCTAAGGCTGCGGCCTGAGCAATATGAACGCGACGCCTGCTGTTGCCGATGATTTGATCGTTATTGGCAAAATTTATTCTGTTCACGGCGTTCGCGGCGAAGTGAAGGTTTATTCCTTTACTGATCCGACTGAAAACCTGTTGCAGTACAAAACCTGGACGCTAAAGCGCGAAGGCAATGTCAAACAGGTCGAGCTGGTCAGTGGACGCGGGAGCGACAAGTTCCTGGTCGCAAAGCTCAAGGGTCTTGATGATCGTGAAGAAGCTCGTCTTCTGGCCGGTTACGAGATCTGCGTGCCGCGCAGCCTGTTCGCTGAATTGACCGAAGGCGAGTACTACTGGTACCAGCTGGAAGGTCTGAAGGTCATCGATACGCTTGGGCAACTGCTCGGGAAAATCGATCATCTTCTGGAAACCGGCGCCAATGATGTAATGGTAGTCAAGCCTTGCGCTGGCAGCCTGGATGATCGCGAACGCCTGTTGCCCTATACGGAGCAATGCGTGTTGGCAGTCGACCTCGCAGCGGGCGAGATGAAGGTGGATTGGGACGCGGACTTCTAAGCGTGGCTAACTTGCGCGTAGAAGTGATCAGTTTGTTTCCCGAGATGTTTTCCGCCATCGGCGACTACGGCATCACCAGTCGAGCGGTCAAACAGGGGCTCTTGCAGCTGACCTGTTGGAATCCGCGGGATTACACGACGGATCGGCATCACACTGTGGACGATCGCCCGTTTGGCGGTGGTCCGGGCATGGTGATGAAGATCAAGCCCCTGGAAGATGCTCTGGTTCAGGCCAAGGCAGCAGCCGGGGAGGCGGCGAAGGTGATTTACCTGTCCCCCCAAGGCCGTCAACTGACTCAGTCGGCGGTACGCGAACTGGCGAAATCGGATGCATTGATCCTGATTGCCGGTCGCTATGAAGGCATTGACGAGCGATTTATTGATGCTCATGTCGATGAAGAGTGGTCGATTGGGGACTATGTCCTGTCTGGCGGCGAGCTGCCGGCGATGGTCCTGATAGATGCGGTTACACGACTGCTGCCCGGAGCTTTAGGGCATGCGGACTCCGCGGAGGAAGATTCCTTTACGGATGGTTTGCTGGATTGCCCGCACTACACCCGACCGGAGGTGTATGCGGATCAGCGTGTTCCCGACGTATTGCTAAGTGGCAATCACGCACACATCCGGCGTTGGCGTTTACAGCAGTCCCTTGGTCGGACCTATGAACGACGCGCCGATCTTCTGGAAAGCCGCTCGCTTTCTGGAGAAGAGAAGAAGCTGCTCGAGGAATACATCCGCGAGCGGGACGATAGTTAACAACGTATCGATGGTAGATCAGACGATTTACCTTAGGAGCACAGCATGACCAACAAAATCATCCTTGCACTCGAAGCAGAGCAGATGACCAAAGAAATCCCTGCCTTTGCCCCAGGCGACACCATTGTCGTTCAGGTGAAAGTGAAGGAAGGCGATCGTTCCCGTCTGCAAGCGTTCGAAGGCGTTGTAATCGCCAAGCGTAACCGCGGCGTGAACAGTGCGTTCACCGTTCGTAAAATCTCCAACGGTGTTGGCGTAGAACGTACTTTCCAGACCTACTCCCCGCAGATCGACAGCATGGCTGTCAAACGTCGCGGTGACGTACGTAAAGCCAAGCTGTACTACCTGCGCGACCTGTCGGGTAAAGCAGCTCGCATCAAGGAAAAACTGGCTTAAGTCCAGCTTCCGATGCAGAAAAAAGCAGCCTACGGGCTGCTTTTTTGTTGTCCGCCATTTATCCACTGCACGATTGCTTCAGGCCGTACCCATGACATCTCGCGAGCAAGAAATCGAACGCCGTACCGAACTCTCGGTGACCCGCGTGACCAAGGCTGTTTTCCCGCCGACGACCAACCACCACAACACCCTGTTCGGCGGCACTGCGCTGGCCTGGATGGACGAAGTGTCCTTCATCACTGCCACACGGTTTTGCCGTTTGCCGCTGGTGACGGTGTCGACCGATCGCATCGACTTCAATCACGCGATTGCTGCTGGTTCCATCGTCGAACTGGTCGGTCGAGTGATTAAAGTCGGTAATACCAGCCTCAAGGTCGAGGTGGAGGTCTTCGTTGAAAGCATGAGCTGCGATGGTCGCGAAAAGGCGATTCACGGGCAGTTCAGCTTCGTCGCGATTGATGACGACAAGCGCCCGGTGCCGGTGTTGCCAGGTTTTGCCGCCTGACGGTTTCGTGAGTGGGCGGGCTATGAAAGACTGTCCGCCTCCCTGTCTTGCCTGAGCTTTTATGTCCGCCATCGACCACCCGCTGATTGACCAGTTTCTCGACGCCCTATGGTTGGAAAAAGGTCTTTCCGACAATACTCGCGACGCCTATCGTAGTGATCTCGCATTGTTCAACGGCTGGCTGCAGGAGAAAAATCTCGAGCTGATCAACGCCGGTCGTGAGTTGATCCTCGATCACCTGGCCTGGCGTTTGGAACAAAACTACAAACCCCGTTCCACCGCGCGATTCCTCTCCGGTGTGCGTGGCTTTTATCGCTACCTGTTGCGGGAAAAACTGATTTCGGTCGATCCGACCTTGCGCGTGGATATGCCGCAACTCGGTCGGCCATTGCCCAAATCCCTTTCGGAAGCCGACGTCGAAGCGTTGCTCAAGGCTCCAGACCTGAGTGAAGCCATCGGCCAGCGTGACCGCGCCATGCTCGAAGTCCTTTATGCCTGCGGCCTGCGCGTGACCGAGCTGATCAGCCTGACCCTGGAACAGGTCAACCTGCGTCAGGGCGTGTTGCGGGTAATGGGCAAGGGCAGCAAGGAACGGCTGGTGCCGATGGGCGAGGAAGCGATTGTCTGGGTTGAGCGTTACCTGCGCGATGGTCGCGGCGAGCTGCTCGGCGGGCGCCCCAGCGATGTGTTGTTTCCCAGCCAGCGCGGCGAACAGATGACTCGCCAGACCTTCTGGCACCGCATCAAGCATCAGGCCAAGGTCGCCGGGATCGGCAAGTCGCTGTCGCCGCATACTCTGCGTCACGCGTTTGCCACACACCTGCTCAACCATGGCGCCGACTTGCGGGTGGTGCAGATGTTGCTGGGTCACAGCGACCTGTCGACCACACAGATCTACACTCACGTCGCCCGGGCGCGATTGCAGGATCTGCATGCCAAACATCACCCGCGAGGCTGAGCGCATTCTGTCTTGCGACAGGCGCATTCGGTCACGCGAGCCTTATGTGGTAGGCTTTGCCGGTTTGCACGATGGACGGTTATGACCCGGTGTTCCGGCACGGGCGTTCTGATCGTTCCATTTGTCCGCCTTCAGGAGTTCTCATGCGTCTGACCCAGATTTTCGCCGCCGCAGCCATTGCGTTGGTCAGCACCTTTGCCGTCGCCGATGATGCGGCTGACAAAGCCATCCGCCAGAGCCTGGAAAACCTCCAGCTCGACGTTCCGGTGGACACCATCACCGCCAGCCCGCTGCCGGGCCTTTACGAAGTCAAGCTCAAGGGCAGCCGTGTGCTCTACGCCAGCGCCGATGGCCAGTACATCGTTCAGGGCAACATGTTCCAGCTCAAGGACGGCAAACCGGTCAACCTGACCGAGAAAACCGAACGACTGGGCATTTCCAAACTGATCAACGGGATTCCGGTCGCCGAGACCGTCGTCTATCCGGCCGTGGGTGAAACCAAGTCGCACATCACCGTATTCACCGACACCACGTGCCCGTATTGCCACAAGTTGCACGCCGAAGTGCCGGAGCTGAACAAGCGCGGCATCGAAGTGCGTTACGTGGCGTTCCCGCGTCAGGGGCTGGGCTCGCCGGGTGACGAACAGCTGCAAGCCGTGTGGTGCTCGAAAGACAAGAAAGCCGCCATGGACAAAATGGTCGATGGCAAGGAAATCAAGGCCGCCAAGTGCGATAACCCGGTTTCCAGGCAGTTCGCCCTCGGTCAGTCGATTGGCGTGAACGGCACGCCGGCCATCGTTTTGGCTGACGGACAAGTCATTCCGGGCTACCAGCCTGCGCCACAAGTCGCCAAACTGGCGCTGGGCGCGAAGTAATTCGCATCGTCACGCGCAGGCGTGACGAGCGTGGCCCGGCGGCAACATGGCCGGGCCATCAATAGAGAGCCGCGATTGCGCGGTTGTTTTCACGGCCGGCCTCGCGTCGGCCGTTTTATGGGGAGTTCACAGTGAAACCGGTCAAAGTAGGCATCTGTGGGTTAGGGACCGTCGGTGGCGGTACCTTCAACGTACTTCAGCGCAACGCCGAGGAAATTGCTCGTCGTGCCGGGCGTGGAATCGAAGTGGCACAAATTGCCATGCGCACGCCAAAGCCTCAGTTCCAGACGACCGGTATTGCGATTACCAACGATGTCTTCGAAGTGGCCACGAACCCTGAGATCGACATCGTCATAGAGCTGATGGGCGGCTACACCGTTGCCCGCGAGCTGGTACTCAAGGCCATCGAGAATGGCAAGCATGTGGTCACCGCGAACAAGGCTCTGATTGCCGTTCACGGTAATGAAATTTTCGCCAAGGCCCGCGAGAAAGGCGTGATCGTGGCATTCGAAGCGGCGGTAGCCGGCGGCATTCCGGTGATCAAGGCGATCCGTGAAGGCCTGTCTGCCAACCGTATCAACTGGGTCGCCGGCATCATCAACGGCACCGGCAACTTCATCCTCACCGAAATGCGCGAGAAGGGTCGCACCTTCGAGGACGTGCTGGCCGAGGCGCAAGCGCTGGGCTACGCCGAAGCCGATCCGACCTTCGATGTCGAAGGCATCGACGCCGCGCACAAGCTGACAATCCTGGCGTCCATCGCATTCGGTGTCCCGCTGCAGTTCGACAAGGCCTACACCGAAGGCATCACCAAGCTGACTACCGCCGACGTGAACTATGCCGAAGCGCTGGGTTACCGCATCAAGCACCTGGGCGTGGCACGCAGCACGGCGGCCGGCATCGAGTTGCGCGTACACCCGACGCTGATCCCTGCCGATCGTCTGATCGCCAACGTCAACGGCGTGATGAACGCGGTGATGGTCAACGGTGACGCTGCCGGTTCGACCCTGTTCTACGGCGCTGGCGCCGGCATGGAGCCGACCGCTTCGTCGGTGATCGCCGATCTGGTGGACGTGGTTCGCGCCATGACCAGCGATCCGGAAAACCGCGTGCCGCACCTGGCCTTCCAGCCGGACTCGCTGTCGGCCCATCCGATTCTGCCGATCGAAGCCTGCGAAAGCGCCTACTACCTGCGCATTCAGGCCAAGGACCACCCGGGCGTACTCGCTCAGGTGGCGAGCATCCTCTCGGAGCGCGGCATCAACATCGAGTCGATCATGCAGAAGGAAGTCGAGGAACACGACGGCCTGGTGCCGATGATCCTGCTGACCCACCGCGTGCTGGAACAGCACATCAACGATGCGATCGCCGCCCTCGAAGCGCTGGCGGGTGTGGTCGGTCCGGTTGTGCGGATCCGCGTCGAGCACTTGAACTAAGCCGATCTCCTTCACCGGCCCCGCCAGCGGGGCCGGTGTCGTGAACACTGTCCATTGGAGTCAGTCATGCGTTACATCAGCACCCGCGGCCAGGCACCGGCCCTGAATTTCGAAGACGTCCTGCTGGCCGGTCTCGCCACCGACGGCGGTCTGTACGTCCCGGAAAACCTGCCACGTTTCACCCAGGAAGAAATCGCTTCCTGGGCCGGCCTGCCGTATCACGAGCTGGCTTTTCGCGTCATGCGCCCGTTCGTCACCGGCAGCATTCCTGACGCCGATTTCAAAAAGATTCTTGAAGAGACCTACGGTGTGTTTTCGCACAACGCCGTTGCGCCGCTGCGTCAGCTGAACGGCAACGAATGGGTGCTGGAGCTGTTCCACGGCCCGACCCTGGCGTTCAAGGACTTTGCCCTGCAACTGCTCGGCCGTCTGCTCGACTACGTGCTGGAAAAGCGCGGCGAGCGCGTGGTGATCGTCGGTGCCACCTCCGGTGATACCGGTTCGGCCGCCATCGAAGGCTGCAAGCACTGCGAAAACGTCGACATCTTCATCCTGCACCCGCACAACCGTGTGTCCGAAGTGCAGCGTCGGCAGATGACCACCATTGTCGGTGAGAACATCCACAACATTGCCATTGAAGGCAACTTCGACGACTGCCAGGAAATGGTCAAGGCCAGCTTCGCCGACCAGAGCTTCCTCAAGGGCACCCGTCTGGTTGCAGTGAACTCGATCAACTGGGCGCGGATCATGGCGCAGATCGTTTACTACTTCCACGCAGCCCTGCAATTGGGTGGCCCGGCGCGTTCGGTGTCGTTCTCTGTGCCGACCGGCAACTTCGGCGATATCTTCGCCGGCTACCTGGCGCGCAACATGGGCCTGCCGATCAATCAACTGATTGTCGCCACCAACCGCAACGACATCCTGCATCGCTTCATGAGCGGCAACCAGTACGTCAAGGAAACCCTGCACGCCACGCTGTCGCCATCGATGGACATCATGGTCTCGTCCAACTTCGAACGCCTGCTGTTCGACCTGCACGGTCGCAACGGTGCGGCGATTGCCGGTCTGATGGATTCGTTCAAACAGGGCGGCGGTTTCAGCGTCGAACAGGAACGCTGGACCGAAGCACGCAAGCTGTTCGATTCGCTGGCCGTCGACGATGCGCAAACCTGCGAAACCATCGCCGAAGTCTACGAGCAGACCGGTGAGGTGCTGGATCCACACACCGCCATCGGCGTGAAAGCCGCCCGCGAATGCCGCCGCAGCCTGGACATCCCGATGGTGATTCTGGGCACGGCGCATCCGGTCAAGTTCCCGGACGCAGTGGAGAAAGCCGGTGTAGGAAAAGCTCTCGAACTACCTGCACATCTTTCTGATTTGTTTGAGAGAGAAGAGCGCTGCACTGTGTTGCCGAACGAGCTCAAAGCCGTGCAGGCCTTTGTCAGCCAGCATGGCAACCGCGGCAAGCCTCTTTAAGCTCGCAAAGCTGTCACATTTTGAAGCCCGTCTCCTGACGGGCTTTCTTGTTTTTGCATGCCACACTGCGCGCGTTTCGCCCACGAAGGACGGGCGAGTCGATGACGAAGGATGTGGCAATGCGGTTTTTTTCAGGATTGAAACCAGCCCTGTGCTGGTTGTTTTTATTGGGGGGCTTCGGGTTGTCGCAATGGACCGAAGCAGCCCATCTGGCGAAGCATGCCGATGCGGTGGAGACGGTTCAGCTCATCGAGCTGGATGAGCGTGAGCGTCAGTGGATTCGGGATAACCCCCGGGTGACCGTCGCGTCGGTGCAATACCCGTTGTATCTGTTTCAGGACGAACATGGCCAGTGGAGCGGTTTGAACAACGATGTGCTCAAACACATCAGCGCCATGACCGGACTGCAGTTCGTCCATCAGGAGTCGTTTTCCACCGATCACATGCTGGAACGGCTCCAGAGTGGCGAGGCCGACATCAGTACGACGCTGGCAATGAACGAAGAACGCAAGGCGTTTCTGGATTTCAGTCACGCGTTCGGCGGTGCCGGCTGGGTGTTCGTCGGTCATTCGGGCGAACCGGCGATACAGTCGCTCGAAGCGCTTGCCAGGCGGGTGCTGGTGTTGCCAGCCCGCCATGCGCTGGAGGACAGCATTCGACGCGACTACCCTTTGATCCAGATCCGTTCGGTCAAGACCTATGCCGAGGCGCGGGCGCTGGTCGAGAGTGGCGAGGCCTACGCCACCATCGAGAACGAGATCGGCGCTCAGCTGTTTCCCTCCGGCCTGCTCAGGGTCGGGGGGCTCGTGGAGGGCAAGTGGGAGGCCGATCATCTGGCGGTACGCAAAGGGCTGCCTGAGCTGGTGAGCATCCTCAATAAGGCATTGGGCGCTTTCTCCGCGGCAGAGCTGCGTGCCATGCGCCTGAAATGGCTGGACGGCGTTTCTCCTGCGCCGGCACCTTCGATCGGCTCGCTCCTGATCAAGTGGGGGTGCTGGGCGATGGGCGGGCTCGGCTTGTTCGGACTATTGCCCTTGCTGTGGAACCGCCGGCTGGCGGCTGAAATAAAACAGCGACGCGCGGTCGAGCAGGATCTGGGTGATCAACTGGCCTTTCAACATGCATTGATCGATGCGATGCCTGACCCCGTGTTCGTTCGTGATCTGCAGGGCCGGTTGATCATGTGCAACCGTAGTTATGAAGATGCGCTGTCGGTCCGGCAGGAGCAGGTGAAGGGCCGGATGTTGTTCGAGTTCGATGCGCTTCCACAGGCCACGGCATTGATGCTGCACGACGAATTCATGGCGCAGCTGGGCACCCGTAAAACGCGCTTCAGCAAGCGGCAGCTGTTGTTCAAGGGCGGGCCTCGTCAGATCTATCAGTGGACGGTGCCGTTTTACAGCGCCGATGGAAAGTTGCGTGGCCTGCTCGGAGGCTGGACGGACATCACCCAGCGGCGGAAAGAGAGCGGGTGTCGATGTCTGCATTGAAGATGGGAAAAGTCCTATAAGCCGCGATTCCTTTTCTGATGGGAGGCTTAGGACGACTGCCCTAGAGTGACAGGCCACTGCGGCGTGAATCCGCGATTGTCGCTCCAGAGGTCGTCCCATGCGCTCGCTCAAGATCCTGATTCTAGAACCCAATCCGTTCCAGCTGATGGCGTTGCACCAGATGCTCAACGCCATCGGTATCTACGATGTGTTGACGGCGCCGTCGCTGGGTTCGGCAAAGCGCTCATTGGAGCGTCGCGGGGCCGTCGACATCACCCTGTGCAATCCACAATTGCAGAGCGGTGACGGGTTAGCGCTGATCCGGTATCTGGCCGACCGGCAGGACGCGCGGGCGATGATTCTGCTGGGCGCCGTGGCACCCAGTCTGCTGGAGGATCTGAAAACCTTGCTGGGCGAGCAGCGGATCACCTTGCTTGGCTGCCTGTACACCCCGGTCTCGGCGGTATTGATGAGGTCACTGCTGGACACTTACATGGCGCTTCCCCGGCACTCCGTCGACGCCTGAGCCCCTGGTTATTTTTCTGTCATCTTCAACCTGCATGCTCCGATAGGCCGGTGACGCTCCGGGAGAGGCCGGCGGCTGGCAGAACTTTCCTCTCGGGGCGGTGGTCATTTACTGTGAATACGCCCCAGACACTGTGTTTTCGGACTATTGAGTGGAGATCGAGATGGAAAGTATCAGTCTATTGCTCGGTGAGGCTCTGAGCCCGTATCAGGTGACGTTGACCCCTCGGGGGCGCCACGGCGAATGCCTGGTGACCTTGAAGAACGGCAGCGGCGCGATCGTGGTGGAGCGAGAATTCAATCAGGCGCAATTGAACGACAAACGCCAACTCACGGATGTGGTTGATGGCTTGCACCGTGACATCCTGATTGCCGAAGGCCGGCTGGAACCCTGTGTCATCGCCGCGTTGCGAAACGCAGCCCGCGACAAGCACCCGACCCTCTGAAACTGATTTATATTTTGTGGGAACCTTCCTGCACCCAGATCAGTCAGAACCCGTAACAGCAGGAGCAAGCATTGTGCTCCGGTGCTTGTCGCTTGCTGCTACGGGTCTTTGATACAGACCACGTTTAACCCCGAGTCGTCTCCCCACTTCTCGGGGTTTCTTTTTGCCCGGATTTCACTGCGCGGCTTGTTGCTGGAAGAAAATCCGCGCCTGTTCCAGATAGTCCTGACGCCTCTCGGGGTCAAGCCAGTCGGCGTAGAGCCGGTCAAGATGCTCGTGGGGCAGGGAGCGCAACAGTTGATTGATCTCAGTGATCGCCTGTCGACCCGCCGTAGTGTCGGTACAGCCGACATGGCCGGACAGGTACTTGTCCGTGCCGCGAATCGGAAAAAACAGCAACTCGTCCTCGGCTATCTCGGCCTGCCGCGCCTGATAACGGATTTCCGGCCAGTAACCCAGGACCACCTGTAAACGCCCCAGGCGCTGCATCGACAACAGGCTGCTGAGTGCGTCGTTACCGTAATGGGGTGTCAACGCGCCATTCGGCGCCTGACGCAGCAATGCGTCGATGTACTCGCCATAGCTGCGCTCGGCTACCACGCCGACTTTTCGCTCGCCGTTGGCCAGAAATGCCGACAGGTCGACTTCATCGTCGACCAGAAACGGCTCCAGCACTTCGCGATCTCTCTGACGCACCACCAGCCCATTGCTGACCGCGCGAAACGCGGGAATGGAGAAGGCGATCCACTGTGCCCGTTCCTTGTTCCAGACCAGCGACGGATCGCAGGCGAAGGGATGTTCATGCAGCATTTGAATGCCACGGGCGCGATTGACTCGCATCAAGGTGTGTTCGTATTGCGGCATGCCGGCAATCAGCATCGGCATCAATTGATCGATAACGCCCAAACCCTTTTTCGGGCCTTCGAAGATCGTCAGCGGCGGCAGGTCGCGCAGCAGCCAGATCAACGTCGGTTTGGCCTGCGCCCACGCCGGCAGTAGCAGCAGGAACAGCAGGCCGAACAACCGCCAGGTCCACCAATGGTGGGCGCGGTTCGAGGCCAAGGGCATCAGGCGCTTCAGCTCAGATGGCTCCGTCTTCGCGCAGCCGGGCGATCTGCTTCTCGTCGTAGCCAAGATCGTGGAGTACCTGCGCATTGTGTTCACCGAGCTGCGGTCCGACCCATTCGGACGTGCCGGGTGTTTCAGAGAGTTTCGGCACGATGCCGGGCATCTTGAAGGGTTTGCCGTCCGGCAGTTTGGCGTGCAGGAACATTTCCCGGGCCAGGTACTGCGGATCGTTGAACATGTCTTCGGCGCTGAAGATCCGGCTGGCCGGCACTTCGGCCTGGTTCAGCAGGTCCAGCACGGTTTGCAGCGGCAGCGAATTGACCCAGCGGTCGATCACGCCGTACAGCTCGTCGCGGCGGGTGTCGCGCCCGTCATTGCTAGCCAGCGCCGGGTCATTGGCCAGATCCTCACGGCCGATGATCAACATGAAACGCTTGAAGATCGCATCGCCGTTGGCGCCGATCTGCACATGTTTGCCGTCGGCGCTGGTGTGGATCGAGGAGGGCGTGATGCCCGGCATGATGTTGCCGGTGCGCTCGCGAATGAAGCCGAACACATCGAACTCCGGCACCATGCTTTCCATCATGGCGAAGATCGCTTCGTACAGTGCCACATCGACCACCTGGCCGAGGCCGCCGTTGACCTCGCGATGACGCAAAGCCATCAATGCGCCGATCACACCCCACAAAGCCGCAATCGAATCGCCGATGGAAATTCCGGTGCGCACCGGTGGCCGGTCCTCGAAACCAGTGATATAGCGCAGGCCGCCCATGGATTCGCCGACCGCGCCGAACCCAGGCTGATCCTTCATCGGTCCGGTCTGGCCGAACCCGGACAGGCGCACCATCACCAGTTTCGGATTCAGCGCATGCAGGGTTTCCCAACTCAGGCCGAGTTTTTCCAGCACGCCGGGGCGGAAGTTCTCGATCAGGATGTCGGCTTCACCCAGCAGTTTTTTCAGGATCGCCAGACCGTCGGGGTGTTTGAGGTTCAGCGTCAGGGACTTTTTGTTGCGCGCCTGGACGAACCACCACAACGAAGTGCCTTCATAGAGCTTGCGCCACTTGCGCAGCGGATCGCCGCCGTCCGGCGATTCGATCTTGATCACTTCGGCACCGAACTCGCCGCAAATGCGCGAGGCAAACGGCCCGGCAATCAAAGTACCCAATTCAATGACTTTCAGACCGCTGAGCGGTTTGTTGGCGAACGGCATGCGAGATCCTGTAGGACAAGGCTGAGCGGATACAGCGTTTTAACATAGCCGGCTGTCAGTCGCGTAAGGTTGATCGCCATCAATTCGTGGATTGCCTACAGCATCGGTTAGACTTGCCGACTTTCCTCGTATCAAGAAGCCCGTTCATGGCCCAGCCGTCCACTACCTACAAATTCGAACTGAACCTCACCGATCTCGACCGCAGCGTCTACGAGAACGTGAAGCAGACCATCGCCCGTCACCCTTCGGAAACCGAAGAGCGCATGACCGTACGCCTGTTGGCCTACGCGCTCTGGTACAACGAGCAACTGTCGTTCGGTCGTGGTCTGTCGGACGTGGACGAACCTGCGTTGTGGGAAAAGAGCCTGGACGACCGTGTCCTGCACTGGATCGAAGTCGGACAGCCTGACGCTGATCGTCTGACCTGGTGCTCCCGTCGCACCGAACGCACCAGCCTGCTGGCCTACGGCAGCCTGCGCGTCTGGGAAGGCAAGGTGATCCCGGCGATCAAAAACCTGAAGAACGTCAACATCGCCGCTGTTCCGCAGGAAGTGCTGGAAACCCTGGCCAAGGACATGCCCCGCGTCATCAAGTGGGACGTGATGATCAGCGAAGGCACGATCTTCGTCACCGACGACCGTGGCCAGCACGAAGTCCAGCTCACCTGGCTGCAAGGCGAGCGCGGTTAAGTCCGCGTTACTCCCGAAAAATCCCACGTATTCAAGAGAAGTTCCTGTCACCCCATGCGTATCGATCCTCGCCCGTTGCCTGCCACTCTGCCGTTTCTCGGTGACCTGCCACCGCTGCTGACCCGCCTGTACGCGGCGCGAGGCGTGCAGTCCGAGGCAGAGCTGGATAAGAGCCTGGCGCGGTTGATTCCGTTCCAGCAGCTCAAAGGGATCGATGCGGCGGTGGACCTGCTGGTGACGGCGCTGGAGCAGCGTCAGCGGATCCTGATTGTCGGTGACTTCGACGCCGATGGCGCGACGGCCAGCACCGTCGGCGTGCTCGGCTTGCGCCTGTTGGGCGCAGCGCACGTCGATTATCTGGTGCCTAACCGCTTCGAATACGGCTACGGTCTGACCCCGGAAATTGTCGAAGTCGCGATGACCCGCGAGCCGCAACTGTTGATCACCGTCGACAACGGTATTTCCAGCGTCGAAGGCGTTGCTGCAGCGAAACGTCACGGTTTGAAGGTCTTGATTACCGACCACCACTTGCCCGGCGATGAATTGCCGCAAGCCGATGCACTGGTCAATCCGAACCAGCCTGGTTGCGAGTTCCCGAGCAAGGCGCTGGCCGGTGTCGGGGTGATTTTCTATGTGTTGATGGCCTTGCGCGCACGCCTGCGCAGCCTCGGCTGGTACGAGAGCAAGCCTCAACCGAACATCGGCGAACTGCTGGATCTGGTGGCGCTGGGCAGCGTTGCCGACGTGGTGCCGCTGGATGCCAACAACCGGATTCTGGTGCACCAGGGCCTGGAGCGGATTCGCGCCGGACGTGCGCGGCCGGGGATCAAGGCGATCCTTGAAGTGGCCAAGCGCGAGGCTTCGCGGATTACTTCAACGGATCTCGGCTTTATCGTCGGCCCGCGGCTGAACGCGGCAGGGCGTCTGGATGACATGAGCCTCGGGATCGAGTGCCTGCTGACCCACGACGCTGCGCTGGCCCGGGAAATGGCCGCGCAACTGGACGGCATGAACCAGGATCGCAAATCCATCGAACAGGGCATGCAGCGTGAGGCGCTGGCCCAGCTCAAGGACTTGCCGGTCGAGTCGATGCCGTTTGGTCTTTGCCTGTTCGACCCGGAATGGCACCAGGGCGTGATCGGTATTCTGGCGTCGCGGATGAAGGAGCGGTATTTCCGCCCGACCATCGCCTTCGCCGATGCCGGCGACGGTTTGCTCAAGGGCTCGGGGCGTTCGGTGCAGGGCTTTCATATTCGCGATGCATTGAGCGTGGTGGCAGCGCAGCATCCGGACCTGATCAGCAAGTACGGCGGCCACGCGATGGCGGCCGGTCTGACCTTGCCGCAGGAGCATTTTCCGTTGTTTGCCGAGGCTTTCGATGCCGAAGTGCGCAGGCAGCTTCGCGAAGAAGACCTGACCGGGCGCCTGCTATCGGACGGCACGCTGGCAGTCGAGGAATTTCATCTGGAACTGGCTCGCGCCCTGCGTCATGCCGGGCCGTGGGGCCAGCATTTTCCGGAGCCACTGTTTCACGGCGTGTTCCAGTTGGTCGAGCAGCGCGTAGTGGGTGAGCGGCACCTGAAAGTGGTGCTGAAAACCGAATGTGGTTCGGTGAAGCTTGATGGCATCGCCTTCGGGATTGATCGCGATATCTGGCCGAACCCGACGATCAAATGGGTCGAACTGGCCTACAAACTCGATCTCAACGAGTTTCGCGGCAATGAAACCGTGCAACTGATGATTGCCCACATCGAACCGCGCTGATCCCTTCGCGAGCAAGCGGACTTACACACACAGAATCACTCTGAACCCTCCCTCATCCCCGGATGTCGACTAGGCTCTAAGCACTGCTTGATTGGCCTTGTGACGTCTTGTCGAATTTTTTGCCCGCGGGGGCGGGTGCTGTACCTTTTTCCTGTCACTCGTCGACTTTTCAAACAGAACCCTGGAGCCTGCCCACTGATTTGAGAGGTGCCCCATGAGTCTGCTGCTTGAACCCTTTACCCTTCGCCAACTGACCTTGCCCAACCGCATCGCCGTGTCGCCCATGTGCCAGTACTCCAGCGTCGATGGCCTGGCCAACGACTGGCATCTGGTGCACCTCGGCAGCCGTGCAGTAGGGGGCGCAGGTCTGGTCTTTACCGAAGCCACGGCGATCACGGCCGACGGGCGGATCACCGCCGAAGACCTGGGCCTGTGGAACGACGAACAGATCGCACCGCTGCAACGCATCACCCGTTTCATCAACGCACAGGGCGCAGTGGCCGGCATTCAACTGGCCCACGCCGGGCGCAAGGCCAGCACCCACCGGCCGTGGATCGGCAAACATGGCAGCGTCAAACCGGAGGACGGTGGCTGGACGCCGGTCGGGCCGTCGCCGATTGCCTTTGACCCGCAACACACGCAACCGAAACAACTGGATGAGGGGCAGATCGCTCAGGTCATTCAGGACTTCGTGGCAGCGGCCAAACGAGCGCTGACTGCCGGTTTCAGTGTGGTCGAGGTGCATGCGGCGCACGGTTATCTGCTGCATCAGTTTCTTTCGCCGCTGAGTAATCAGCGTCGTGATCAGTACGGCGGCTCGTTTGAAAACCGCATTCGTCTCGTGCTGCAAGTGACCGAGGCGGTGCGCGCCGTGTGGCCTGAGGAACTGCCGGTGTTTGTGCGTTTGTCGGCTACCGATTGGGTCGAGGACGGCTGGAATCCGGATGAAACCGTGGAGCTGGCGCGACGCCTGAAAGCCTTGGGGGCTGATTTGATCGACGTGTCTTCGGGCGGTACGGCGGTCAACGCGGAAATCCCCGTGGGGCCGGGTTATCAAACGCGTTTTGCCGAGCGGGTGCGCAAAGAATCAGGTATCGCCACCGGCACCGTGGGAATGATTACCGAGCCGGCTCAGGCCGAGCACATCCTGAGAACCTGCCAGGCCGATATCATCTTCCTCGCCCGTGAGCTGCTGCGTGATCCGTATTGGCCATTGCATGCCGACGATGACCTGGGCGGACGTAAAGCGGTGTGGCCGGCGCAGTATCAACGTGCGACCCATCGGGATCAGCCGATTCACGAGTCTGATCTGCGGGATTGATTCCGACCGGTCGCAACGCCTATAAAACCCGCCATTGAAACGGCGGGTTTTTTCTTGCCTGCTGTCCGGAAATTGCAAAGGAATGAGCCGCAATGTTGATCGAACGAGCGCTGACTGAATCGGATTTGCCGCTGCTGGCGCTGATCGACCGCAGTGAGTTGGTTGAGGAGTGCTATCGCGTGGAAAACGGTGAGCTGGTTCTGTATCCGGCACGCTTCGACATGCGCGGATGGCCCGAAGGGGAAGCTGAGGAAAATGCGCGGGTATTGGAAAAATGCTGGCGCAGCGGCGGGTGGCTACACGGACTTTTCGATGGTGAGACACTGGTGGCGGCAGTGGTTGTGGATAACCGGGTTATTCACAATCAGGGCCTTATGATGCGGCAGTTGAAGTTCCTGCACATCAGCCGCGCCTGGCGCGGGCAGGGATTGGGCGGGCGATTGTTTGCACTGGCTTGCGCGCATGGCCGAGAGGTCGGCGCCGAGGCGTTGTACGTCTCGGCGACCGAGTCGCGCAATACCGTGGAGTTCTATCAGCGCCAGGGCTGCCGGTTGGTTGATCACCCGGATCCTGAGTTGTTTGATCAAGAGCCCAAAGACATTCATCTGTATTGCCCACTGACCTGACGCAGTGCCTTCAATCCGATGTTGAATATTCTGACGCTTTCGCGAGCAAGCCCGCTCCCACCCTGGCTCCGTGTCGGTCACACACTGTGTGATCGAACCAGATCCAATGTGGGAGCGGGCTTGCTCGCGAAGAGGCCCGGGCAGGCGCCTCAAAACATCAAGGGTACTTGCGCTTGTCCGGCGCAGGCGGGAAATACTGGTACAACCAGGTCTCGCTCAGCGTGCGGTCGTTGGTGCGGATGAACAGACGCAGTTCAACCGGCTCGACGCTGTCATTGGTCGGGTACCAGTCGAACAGGATCCGGTAACCCTTGATGTCATCCAGCACCAGCACGCTGAAATCCTGCACCTTGCCGTTGGAGCAGGTGACCACCGGCTCGATCCCGGTGCCCTGCGGCAGGCGATCCAGACCGCCACCGGTGAAGTCCACAGCGAAACGACGGGCCCAGACCGGCGGATAGTGCTCACCCGGTGCCCAGCCTTCGACGAATCCACCCATGCCGGAACGGGTGGCATGCACTCGCGCCAGGGGCGTGCCGACCGGCGGCAAGGCGCTCCAATAGAGCTTGTAGCCGTAGTTCAGCGAGTCACCGGCAGCCACCGGTTTTTTCGGCGTCCAGAACGCAACGATGTTGTCGAGGGTTTCGCCGGTTGTAGGAATTTCCAGCAGATCGATGGAGCCTTCGCCCCACGCGGTTGTAGGTTCTACCCACAGGCTTGGGCGCTTGCTGTACCAGTCGACGGTGTCCTGGTAGTTGGCGAATTCGTGGTCGGTCTGCACCAGACCGAAGCCTTTCGGATCGGTGTCGGCGAAAGCGTTGAATTGCAGGGTTGCCGGGTTGTTCAGCGGACGGCAGATCCACTCGCCGTTGCCGCGCCACATGGCCAGGCGATCCGAGTCATGGATCTGCGGGTGGATGGTGTCGCACATCCGGCGCTCGTGGGTGCCGCAGCTGAACATGCTGGTCATCGGCGCGATGCCCAGTTGTTCGATGGCGGTACGGGCGTTGACGTGGGCGTCGACTTCCATCACCACGCGTTCGGCCTGGCAATCGATGTCGAAGCGATAGGCGCCGGTCGCGCTCGGCGAGTCGAGCAGGGCGTAGACCACGAAGCGGGTCGCGTTCTGGTCCGGGGTCTCGAACCAGAATTTGGTGAAGTCAGGGAATTCTTCGCGCTTCTTGGCGTAGGTGTCGATGGCCAGACCACGGGCGGAGAGGCCATATTGGCCAGTGGCATCCACCGCACGGAAATAGCTGGCGCCGAGGAAGGACACCACGTCATGGCGATCCAACTCCGGCGCCTTGAACAGTTTGAAGCCGGAAAAACCCAGGTCGCCCTTGAGCTGCTGGGTGTCGACCGAAGTGTTTTCATAGTTGAACAGTTGAGGGCGGAAGTGCACCTCGCGGGCTGTGCGAGTCTTGGGATCGACGCTGTACATGCGCACCGGTTGGCGAAAACCCATGCCGACGTGGAAGAATTGCACATCGAGCTGACCCTTGTTCTCTTTCCACAACGAATGCTCGCCGTCGTAGCGGATCGCATTGAAATTTTGCGGGGTCATGGTCGCCAGGGTCGGCGGTAGCACCTGTTTGGTGTCCTGATAGGCGTTGCCGGCCAGTTGCTTGGCCTGGCGCTTCAGCGCCTCGAAGTCGAAGGCCTGGGCTTCACCGTCGGCGGCACCGCCAGAGGCGGCCCAGGCGCGGGAGGCCAGCAGGCCCGTGGCCGAAAGACCGGTATAGGCCGCAATGGCCATGGACGCTTTGAGCAAATTCCTGCGGTGCATAAATACAACCTGTCTTGGACAATCCCGCGCCGTTCCTGGCACGTACTGGATCAGAAATTACGGTTCGGACAAGCCTTCGGCCAAACGCTACGGACTAGTAACAGATGCCCGCTAGCTTAATCGGTTCGCCGATTTTGCAAAAATCATTGATAGCACGGCGACAGCGTCTCAATGAAACAAGACGTTACGGTTACTTATCCCACAGCCTTTTCTGATTTACAGGGCATAACTGCTTTTTTCGACTAATTACTCTAAAAACAGCTTTTCAGCGCCGATTTAATTTCTATTCTATGGGTATCGCCGGTCACGACCCATCCGACCGGCAGGGCTCAAATCGCTGCTTAAAGGAGCAGGGCGATGCGGTTTTCGAAAATTTCTGACGTACTGGAAAAGGACATCGTCCATGACAAAAGGACAAGGCATCACCGAAATGTTGGGCATCTTTCCCTGCCTCACCAACGTCCGGCGAAGACGCCGGCTCAGTCCTGACGAACTGAAACTGGTGGAGCGTTACCGCGAGTTGTCGGAAAGCGACCGGATTGCGATGCGGTATCTGGTGGATGCGATGAGGAGTGTTTCGCGGTTCTAGGGAGGTGAACAGCCAGCCGTACTTGCTACGGCTGGTTTACCAATTTTCTGGTTGTTCTGCGCGCTGGTGCAGAATTCTCAAGACCTGGATCTGGCCATCCTCCAGGCGATATGGCGCAATGAACGGATAACGGGTCAGCACCAGTTCACGTATATCCGGTACGACTGAAGGCCGGCCTGAACCCGGAAATTGCTTCAATTGATCAAACGCTCCAAGAATGGAGTTCACGACACCAAACGCTGGATTGGCACCCAAGATGCCTTGGTAATACTCAAAAATTGTTTCGAGATCGTTTTCAGCTCGTTCAGTCAGTACTACGTTCGGCACGTTTTGCCCACTTAGCCTTCACGGCATCCAGATCGGTAAGATTTCCAGCATCGGCATCAGCAATCCCCTCGCTGATGGCTTGCAGATGCCAAGACTCCGCTTCCACATATCTAACCAACGCACGCTTGAGATGGTACTGGCGGTCTCGGTCAGTGGCCGCGGCCAATTGATCCAATTGTTGAGCGAGCAATTCTTCGACGCGGAAGGATAAAACGGGCGAGGCCATGGAAGATCTCCTGCGTGTGTATACGCTGTAAACGACGTAGACACCCTAGGCCGCAATAACATCGGCGTCAACCAGTCAGAGTGCGAGGTTGAGGAAAACTCTAGTGGACTTGAACGAGGCTGGAAGACGGGATGTGTTGCTAAATGCTTGGTTGATGCCCCGGCGACCTAATCGCCGCTGGGGCAAATCCACTGGCTTTCAGAGTCAGCCGCAAGAGCGAGGCGCTGGATACGGCTGCTGTACTTGCACCAATTCAGGCACATCGCGCCATTTCACCCAAGCCTGTTGTTGCCAGTGGAGCAGCGGCACGGTGACGCCCGCCCAATGCATCGAGCTCAGGCTCGGACAGTTTTCCGCTATTGCTGAGCTGGTTTCCCGCAGGATGGGAATGACTTCATTACTCAGCCATTGGCGCATGTTGCGGTTTTCCGGGATGAAATGGTGAACCAGCAGCGCATACATGCCGGATTCACTGACCATCGGCGTCTCGACAACTTTGCCGTACTTGCGCAGCCGGACGGTGCGGCGTTGGTCAGGGTCGAGTTTGAGCGTGACGCGTAGGTTCAAGGGATGGCCCATCATGCGGCCGAGATCCTGTGCGCAGAACCAGGCTTGATGATCGAGCAGGAGGGCGTGGAGGAAGCGGTTGTGGCGGGTGAAGACGGTGGGAGTGAAATATTCAGTCTTCGGATTGTGAGTAGGTGCTGGCATGAGATGACTTCCGTTTCGAGTAGGAAAGTCGCCACCAACTCTTCGAAAAGTTGGGTGGCGAACCGAGTGGCGTTCGAAGTCGGGTTACTTCCCTGTCGAAACGGAAAAGGCGGAAGGCCCGCGCCACACGGCCCGCCATAACGCAGAACTGAAGTTGCAAAGCAGCCGCAGTTCAATGGGGGGCACGCAAGCACCGTTTTGACAGATTTCCGGCTTCGACCCCGGGCCGCTGATTGGGCAGCGACGGGGTAAAGCCTATCGGTCAGGCGCTAGCGGCGCCAAGTCTACTCTGCCGACGCCACTCGTAGGAAAGGGGACTGAATACTGAGGGTTCGTTCCGTAGGAAACGAGCAACTGACGCTGAAAGAAATCAGCCCCGAAATATTGATAAGTCCGGGGCTGTTTTTCTTAGCGACTCACCTTCCAGGCATCCCCAGCCGGCGCCTTCCCATGGTCATACGGCTTGCCAATCCACATATAAACCAGCCCCAGCCCAATCACGATCGCCGTGCTCAGCACCATCGCGTAGTTGATGTACCACGCGGCATCCGGCGTGCGTGGCCAGGCCATGTTGATGATTGCGCCCACGCCATACACCAGCGCGCCGATGTTCACCGGCCAGCCCCAGGCGCCGAGGGTGAATTTGCCGCTGGGTTTCCAGCCTTTGCTGCGGGCGTACAGGGCGGCGAGAACGATCATCTGGAATGCGAGGTAGATGCCGATGGCGGCGAAGCTGACGATGGTCGCTACGGCGTCTTGCAGGAAGAAGCCGAGGGCGATGATCAGGCCGGGCAGGACGCCGGACACGAACAGCGCGGCAACTGGAACCTGGGTCGTAGGAGAAATCTTTTTCAGCAGTCGGCTGCCGATCACCATTTCATCGCGGGCGTAGGAATACAGCAGACGACTCGCCGCCGCTTGCAGGCTGATGACGCAGGAGATGAAGGAAATCATTACCACGCCCATCACCACTTTCGAACCGATCGGACCGAAGGCGTTGTTGAGGATGGTGGTGACCGGGTCCTTGTCGGTGCCGTTGATCACCGCCTGCATGTCCGGCACAGCGAGGATCAGCGCGAGGCAAGCGAACATCGCCGCGATGCCGCCGATGTAGATGGTCATGCGCATGGCCACCGGGATTTTTGCGCTCGGGTTCGGGGTTTCTTCGGCCACGTCGCCGCAGGCTTCGAAGCCGTAGTAGAGGAACATCCCGGCCAACGAGGCGGTGAGGAACGCCGGCAGGTAGGAGCCGTCGACGCTGATGTCGAAAGTGTTGAACAGCACACTGATCGGCTGGTGACGCTCGAAAGTCAGCAGGTACAAGCCGACGATTACCGCGCCCACCAGTTCGCAGAGAAAGCCGAACATGGCGATCCGCGCCAGCATTTTGGTGCCGCTGAGGTTCACCAGTGTGGCGAACAGCGTCAGCACCAGGGCGATGACGATATTGGTGTTGTTACTCGGCTCAAAACCCAACATGGCCGCGAGGTACGGGCCGGCGCCGACCGCCACGGCGGCGATGGTCACGCACAGGGCGATGGAGTAGATCCAGCCGACCATCCATGCCCATTTCTTGCCCACCAAGCGACGTGCCCAAGGATAAACGCCACCGGAAATCGGGAACTGCGACACCACTTCGCCGAAGATCAGGCACACCAGCAATTGCCCGCAGCCGACCAGCAAATAGGCCCAGAACATCGGTGGACCGCCGGCGGCCAGGCACAGGCCGAACAGGGTATAAACCCCTACGACCGGTGACAGATACGTGAAGCCCAACGCGAAGTTTTCCCACAGGCTCATGCTGCGGTTGAAGTTGGAGGTGTAGCCCAGTCGTCGCAGTTGTTCGGCATCGCTGTCGGCAACGACGGCAGAGAGATCGGGTGATGCACTCATTGTGTGTTTGCTCCGTGAAATCGGCAGATTTCGGATGGCCGAAACCGTGGCGGGGCCGTAAAGGCGCCGCCCGGATCGGTAGTTATTGTTTTGAATGCCTGGTATTGCGGATGACCGGTTTCTGCCTTGAAGCCGGGGCGATGCTTTTAGTGCTTGAACATCACATGCCGAACCGTGGTGTAGTCCTCCAGCCCATACATGGACATGTCCTTGCCGTATCCGGACAGTTTCTGACCGCCGTGGGGCATTTCGCTGACAAGCATGAAGTGCGTGTTCACCCAGGTGCAGCCGTACTGCAACCGTGCGGACAGGCGATGGGCGCGTCCTACATCCGCCGTCCACACCGAGGACGCGAGGCCGTAATCCGAATCGTTGGCCCATTCCAGCGCCTGGGCTTCATCGGTGAATTTGGTTACCGACACCACCGGGCCGAACACTTCGCGGCGGACGATTTCGTCGTCCTGCTGCGCGTCGGCCAGCACCGTTGGTTCGAAGAAGAAACCATTGCCTTCCACAGCCTTGCCGCCAGTGATCAAGCGAATGTGCGGTTGCGCCACGGCGCGTTCGACAAATCCGGCCACGCGGTCGCGATGCTGGGCGGTGATCAGTGGCCCCAGCTCGGTCGACGGATCATCCTGCAAGCCGTACTTGATGCTGCTGACCGCTGCGCCAAGTTTCTCCACGAATTTGTCGTAGATGCCTTGCTGGGCGTAGATCCGGCACGCCGCGGTGCAGTCCTGGCCAGCGTTGTAGAAACCGAAGGTGCGAATGCCTTCGACCGCCGCATCAATGTCGGCGTCGTCGAAGATGATCACCGGCGCCTTGCCGCCCAATTCCATGTGCATGCGTTTGACGCTGTCGGCGGTGCTGGAAATGATGTTCGAACCGGTGGCGATGGAGCCGGTCAGCGACACCATGCGCACTTTCGGATGGGTCACCAGCGGACTGCCCACGCTCGGCCCACGCCCGAACACCAGATTGAGTACGCCGGCCGGGAAAATATCCGACGCCAGTTCAGCCAGACGCAACGCGGTCAGCGGGGTTTGTTCCGACGGCTTGAGCACCACGGTATTGCCGGCGGCGAGGGCCGGGGCGATTTTCCAGGCGACCATCATCAGCGGGTAGTTCCACGGTGCGATGGAGGCGATCACGCCCACCGGGTCGCGGCGGATCATCGAGGTGTGGCCGGGCAGGTATTCGCCACCGGCCGAACCACTCATGCAACGGCTGGCACCGGCGAAGAAACGGAACACGTCGGCAATCGCCGGGATCTCGTCGTTCAGCGCAGCGCTGTAGGGTTTGCCGCAGTTGTCCGATTCCAGTTTGGCCAGTTCTTCGCCGTGGGCTTCGATGGCGTCGGCGATTTTGAGCAGCAACAGCGAACGGTCTTTCGGCGTGGTCTGCGACCATTCGGCGAAGGCACTGTCGGCGGCGCGCACCGCGGCATCGACCTGGGCTTCGGTGGCTTCGTTGATTTCCACCAGCACGTCACCGCGCGCCGGGTTGAGCACCGGTTGCGCCGGGCCTTCGCCGTTGACCAGTTGGCCGTTGATCAAGAGTTTGGTTTGCATGTTGTTGTCCTCACTAGCACTTTTATTTTTCTGGCCGAATCGAGAATCCTGTGGGAGCGGGCTTGCCCGCGATGAGGCCATCCCGTTCAAAATTGATGGCGGCTGACACACCGTCATCGCTGGCAAGCCAGCTCCCACAGGGAGTTGTGGTGTTTGTTAGATATTCATTTGCCGCCGCTGCCGGCCACGCTCTCGCCACCCCGGGTCAGGTAGTAGGCGCCGAGGATCGGCAGCATGGTCACCAGCATCACGAGCATCGCCACGACATTGGTCACCGGCACGTCCCGTGGGCGGCTCAACTGGTTGAGCAACCAGAGCGGCAAGGTGCGTTCATGGCCGGCGGTGAAGGTGGTGACGATGATTTCGTCGAACGACAGCGCGAACGCGAGCATGCCGCCGGCGAGCAACGCCGAACCGAGGTTCGGCAGGATGATGTAGCGGAAGGTCTGCCAGCCGTCGGCGCCGAGATCCATCGACGCCTCGATCAGGCTGTGCGAGGTGCGGCGCAAACGGGCGATGACGTTGTTGTAGACGATCACCACGCAGAAGGTCGCGTGGCCGACGATGATGGTGAACATCCCCGGCTCAATGCCCAGCGTCTTGAAGGTCGCCAGCAGTGCGATCCCGGTGATGATCCCCGGCAGTGCGATGGGCAGGATCAGCATCAGCGAAATGCCCTGTTTGCCGAAGAAGTCCCGTCGGTACAGCGCCGCCGAAGCGAGGGTGCCGAGCACCATCGCGATCAGCGTGGCGATGGCCGCGATCTGCAACGACAGCTTGATCGCTTCCAGCACGTCCGGCCGCGAAAACGCCACGCTGAACCAGTGCAGGGTGAAGCCCTTCGGTGGAAAGCTGAACGCCGCGTCTTCGGTGTTGAAGGCGTAGAGGAAGATGATCAGGATCGGGAAGTGCAGAAACACCAACCCGCCCCAGGCTGCGATGCGCAAGCCTATTGAAGCCTTTTCAGAGTGCATCGAAGGCCCCCAGACGTTTGACGATGGACAGGTAAATGGCGATCAGCACGATCGGCACCAGCGTGAACGCCGCAGCCATCGGCATGTTGCCGATCGCGCCTTGCTGCGCGTACACCATGCTGCCGACGAAGTAGCCCGGCGGGCCCACCAGTTGCGGCACGATGAAGTCGCCCAAGGTCAGCGAAAAGGTGAAGATGGAGCCCGCGGCAATCCCCGGCACCGACAGCGGCAGAATCACCTGCATGAAGGTCTGGCGCGGCTTGGCCCCGAGGTCGGCGGAGGCTTGCAGCAACGATGGCGGCAGACGCTCCAGCGAGGCCTGGATCGGCAGGATCATGAACGGCAGCCAGATGTAGACGAACACCATGAACCGCCCCAGATGCGAGGTCGACAAGGTGCTGCCGCCGACCCCGGGAATTCCTAGAATGAACTGCAGCACCGGCTCCAGCCCCAGGTGCTGAACGAACCACTGCGCCACGCCGCCCTTGGCCAGCAGCAGCGTCCAGGCGTAGGCCTTGACGATGTAACTGGCCCACATCGGCATCATCACCGCGATGTAGAAAAACGCCTTGGTCTTGCCGGTGGTGTAGCGCGCCATGTAGTAGGCAATCGGGAACGCGACGATGGCGCTGGCGATCGACACCACGATGGCCATGCTCAGGGTGCGCAGGATGATGTCGAAATTCGATGGCTGAAACAGCGCGGCGAAATTGGCCAGGGTCAGGTCCGGCGTGACCGCCATGGTGAAGTCGTCGAAGGTGTAGAAACCTTGCCACAACAGCACCAGCAGCGAGCCCAGATAGATCGCGCCGAACCACAGCAGCGGCGGCACCAGCAGCATCGACAGGTACAGGTTCGGCTTGCGATACAGCAGGTTGGAAAACCTGCGCAACGGCGCCGATTGAGGGAGGGCGAGGGCGGTCATGTCACACCCCGCTCGCAACGGTGTCGTGCAACGGAATCATCGCTTCCCGCGCCCAGCGTGCGCTGATTCGCTGACCGGTCTGGTGCTGCGCGCTGCTGTCGATCCATTGATTGTTGGCCTGGCTGATGCTCAGGGTCTGGCCGTTTTCCAGGGTCAGTTCATAGCGCGTGGCGCTGCCCTGATATTGAATGTCGTGAAGCAGGCCGCTGACTTCGATCTCGTGACTGGCCAGCGGGCCTTCGGCGAAACGCACGTGTTCCGGGCGGATCGAAAACGGCTGCGGATGACCGCTGAGCTGACGCGCCAGATCGCCGCGAATCACGTTCGAAGTGCCCACGAATTCGGCGACGAACGTCGTGGTGGGTTTCATGTACAGATTGCGCGGGGTGTCGACCTGCTCGATGCGCCCCTTGTTGAACACGGCCACGCGGTCGGACATCGACAGCGCTTCAGTTTGGTCGTGGGTGACGAAGATGAAAGTGATGCCGAGCTGGCGTTGCAGCTTCTTCAGCTCACTTTGCATCTGTTCGCGCAGCTTCAGGTCGAGGGCGCCCAACGGTTCGTCGAGCAACAGCACTCGTGGACGATTGACCAGCGCGCGGGCGAGGGCGACGCGCTGGCGCTGACCGCCGGACAACTGCACCGGTTTGCGGGCGCCGTAGCCGCCGAGGGCGACCATGTCCAAGGCTTCTTCGGCGCGTTTGTGGCGCTCGTTCTTGTTCACGCCTTTGACTTTCAAACCGTAGGCCACGTTGTCCAGCACGTTCATGTGCGGGAACAGTGCGTAATCCTGAAACACCGTGTTGACGTCGCGTTGATAGGGCGGCAAACCGGCTGCTTCGGCGCCGTGAATGCGGATCGAGCCCGCGCTCGGTTGTTCGAACCCGGCGATCAGGCGCAGGCACGTGGTCTTGCCCGAACCGGAGGGGCCGAGCATGGAAAAGAACTCGCCGTCCTGGATATCGATGGAAACCCGGTCAACGGCCTTCACCTCGCCGAACTGCCGGGAAACGTTGGTGAACTGGACTGCAAGCGTCATGGTGCGGTGCTCCAAAAAGGCGAAGGCCGTCGCAGCGGCCCTGCCTGGACTTCTGAAAAAACTGGATCGTTTGGCGGTGTATGCCTGTGTTGGCTCACCACTTTTGGGTAGGTCTGACGCGGTCCGCTTTAGGCTCCCTCTCCCTCCGGGAGAGGGCGGGGGGTGAGGGCAGCGGTTTCGGCCATTGCTCCAATTTCAAAAGCAAAGTCAAAAGCTACCCCCTCACCACAACCCTCCCGAAACGTCGGACCGCCCCCAAGGGGGAGAGGGGGAAAGGGAGCTCGACTGAGGTGAAGTCGGGATCAGCGGCCGCCCATAATCGCAATGTAGTCCTGCGTCCACCGGCTATACGGCACAAACTTCCCACCCTCAGCCTGCGGTGTTTTCCAGAAAGCGATCTTGTCGAACTGATCAAACCCGTTGGTCTTGCAGCCTTCAGCTCCGAGCAATTCACTGCCCTGGCAAGCCGCCGGAACCGCCGGCAACGAGCCGAACCAGGCCGCCACGTCACCCTGGACTTTCGGCTGCAGCGACCAGTCCATCCACTTGTACGCGCAGTTCGGGTGCTTGGCCTCGGCGTGCAGCATGGTGGTGTCGGCCCAACCGGTGGCGCCTTCTTTCGGCACGGTCGAAGCAATCGGTTGTTTCTCGTTGATCAGGCCGTTGACCTGATACGGCCAGGCGCTGGACGCGACCACGCCTTCGTTCTTGAAGTCGCTCATCTGCACGGTGGTGTCGTGCCAGTAGCGGTGAATCAGCTTCTGCTGGGCGCGCAACAGTTCCAGCACCGCCTTGTACTGATCTTCGGTGAGTTGATACGGATCCTTGATCCCCAGCTCAGGCTTGGTGGACTTCAGATAGAGCGCCGCATCGGCGATGTAGATCGGGCCGTCGTAGGCTTGCACGCGGCCCTTGTTCGGCTTGCCGTCAGGCAGGTTCTGCGCGTCGAACACCACGCTCCAGCTGGTCGGCGCAGTCTTGAACACGTTGGTGTTGTACATCAGCACGTTCGGGCCCCACTGGTAGGGGGTGCCGTAGGTTTGCTTGTTGACCACGTACCACGGCGCGTCTTTCAGGCGCGGGTCGAGGGTTTTCCAGTTCGGGATCAACGCAGTGTTGATCGGTTGCACACGCTTGCCGACGATCAACCGCAGCGACGCATCGCCCGACGCCGTCACCAGGTCGTAGCCGCCCTTGGCCATCAGGCTGACCATTTCGTCGGAGGTAGCGGCGGTTTTCACATTCACCTTGCAGCCGGTTTCTTTCTCGAAACCGGTCACCCAGTCGTAGGCTTTATCGCTTTCACCGCGTTCGATGTAACCGGGCCAGGCGACGATATCGAGCTGGCCTTCGCCGGCGCCGACGGCTTTCAGCGGCTCGGCAGCCTGCAGGCTGGCGCTGGCCAGCAGGGCCGTGGTGATTGCACTGAGCAGTGCGGTCTTGTGCACGAACATGGTGAACCCTCTTCTTTAAATTATGGTCGGGGCAGTTGTGAACGCGGTGAAGCATGCCGTGGTCGGCTTGTTATTAGCGTAGTCAGAGATGCTGGCCGTGGCGGGCCATGATGTGCCGCACCACGCTGTAGTCCTGTAGCGAATCGCTGGATAAGTCTTTGCCGTAGCCGGAGCGTTTCAGGCCGCCGTGGGGCATTTCGCTGACCAGCATGAAATGGCTGTTGATCCAGGTGCAGCCGTATTGCAGCCGTGCGGCGACCTGCATCGCCTTGTCCAGGTTCTGGGTCCAGACCGACGAGGCGAGGCCATATTCGGAGTCATTGGCCCAGTCCACCGCCTGCGCGAGTTCATCGAAGCGGGTCACGGTGACCACCGGGCCGAACACTTCGCGCTGGACGATTTCATCGCTCTGTTTGCAACCGGCCAGCAAGGTTGGCTGATAGAAGAACCCGGCGCCGGAATGCACCGCTGCACCGGTCACCCGCTCGATGTGCGGCTGACCGAGGGCGCGTTCGACGAAACTGGCCACGCGGTCGCGCTGACGGGTGCTGATCAGCGGGCCGATCTCGTTGTCGGCGTCGCGTTTGCCGGCGAAGCGCAGGCTGCTGACCGCCGCACCGAGCTCGGCGACCAATTTGTCGTGAATCCCGGCCTGGGCGTAGATCCGGCAAGCCGCCGTGCAGTCCTGCCCGGCGTTGTAATAGCCATAAGTGCGCACGCCTTCGACCACGGCTTTGAGATCGGCATCGTTGCAGACGATCACCGGGGCCTTGCCGCCGAGTTCAAGGTGCGTGCGTTTGAGGGTTTTGGCGGCGGCCTGGAGGATTTTCTGGCCAGTGACGATATCGCCGGTCAGCGACACCATGCGCACTTTCGGATGCCCGACCAAGTGACTGCCAACGCCTTCACCGCCACCGCAGACGATGTTGATCACCCCACGCGGCAGGATCTCGGCCAGCGCTGGCGCCAGCGCCAGAATCGACAGCGGCGTGTGTTCGGACGGTTTGAACACCAGCGTATTGCCGGCAGCGAGGGCCGGGGCGATCTTCCACGCGGCCATCATGATCGGGTAGTTCCACGGCGCAATCGACGCGACGACGCCAATCGGATCGCGACGCACCATGCTGGTGTAGCCCGGCACGTATTCGCCGCTGAGTTGACCGGTCTGGCAACGCACGGCGCCGGCAAAGAAACGAAACACATCGACGGTGGCGGTCAAATCGTCCTGCCGCGCCAGGTGCAGCGGCTTGCCGCAGTTCAAGGCTTCGAGGCGGGCAAGGTGATCGGCGTGTTTTTCGACAGCGTTGGCGATTTCCAGCAGGAAATTCGAGCGTTGTTGCGGGGTGGTGCGCGACCACTCGGCAAAGGCGCGGTGGGCGGCGAGGATGGCGGCTTCGACTTGCTCGGTGCTGGCTTCGGCAATCTGGGTCAGGACTTCGCCGGTGGCCGGGTTGAGGATCGGTTCGACAAAACCCTGGCCGGCGACCAGTTCGCCGTCGATCAGCAACGCGGTGTGCATGTGGGTCTGCGCGCCAGCCATTTTCCGGGATCTCTTTTCTTGTGTGGTCATCTTTGCTCCCGTGGATCCGGGAGCCGACCGTCTTATAGATGCAGCAAGACTAGTGCGCGGCTCCGGGGTCGACAAATTCTAAATACTGAAGGTGGCATTCGATTAAATAGATGGCTTGCGTCCGCCGTGGGGCTGTTCGCGGGCCACGGTCAGGAAAGGATCGACCAGCGCCGGTCGCGCCGTGCCGCGACGCCAGGCCAGACCGACGTCGAGGGTCTGGTTGAGGTCGGCAATCGGCCGCGCTTCGATGATGTCGCCTTCCAGTGACCACGGTCGGTAGGTCATGTCGGGTTGGATCGATACGCCCAGGCCGGCTGCGACCAGACTTCGCACCGCCTCGGTGGAAGCGGTTCTGAGGGTGATCTTCGGTTGCAACCCGGCGCCGCGCCACAGGCGTTGGGCGTTGCGATCCATCTCGTCGACGTTCAGTTGAATCAACGGCTCCCGGGCGACATCGGCGAGGTTGATGCTGTCGTGTTCCAGCAGCGGGTGCTGGGCCGGCAGCCACAAACGGTGCGGCGAGTGGGTCAGCACTTCGGTCTGCAAGGCGTGGCGGTCTTCGAGGTTGGAGAGGATCAGCACGCCGACATCGATCTCGCCGCTGACCAGCAAATGCTCGATGTACGGCCGTTCGTCCTCCATCACCCGGATCTCGACATTGGGGTAGGCACGCTGGAAACGGGTGAGCAAATCCGCCAGGTAATAACCGGCCACCAGACTGGTCACGCCGACGATCAACTGCCCGGCGACCTGGTCGGTGCTCTGTTGCAGGCTGCGTTTGGCGTTGTCCACGGTGGCCAGAATCAGGTGCGCCTGGCGCAGGAATTGGTGGCCCTGATGCGTCAGCGTCATGCCCTTGGCGTGGCGATTGAACAGGCTGACGCCGATTTCTTCCTCCAGTTGCTGGATGGCCAGGGTCAGGGTCGATTGGGAAATGAAAGCGGTTTGCGCGGCGGCGGAGATCGAGCCGGTCTCGGCCACAGCGATGAAATGGCGGATCTGACGCAAGGTCATCATGGAAGGTTTACCCGGTGGGCGGTTTTTATAGATTGCCTCGAGTGTATATCTATTTTCGCGAAGGGCTGCTGGGGGCCAGGCAACATCTGGAAGCACACTCGCACCCAAGTGGCGGGCACTTTCGAACTAGGCTGAGGGCCTTATTGATCCGGATAAACCCTGTTTGGAGGCGGAACATGAACACCCGTGGATTGCTCGATCAACTCCTCAAGTCCGGCCAGGAACTGCTGCAGAACAAGGCGGGCGGGGCGCAGAACAAACCGGCTGCCGGCGGTTTGGGCGGCTTGCTGGGCGGATCTTCCAGTCATGGCGCACTCGGCGGTTTGCTGTCAGGCGCCGGCGGCGGTGCCCTGGCGGCCGGCGCCATGGGCCTGTTGCTGGGCAGTAAAAAGGCCCGCAAGGTTGGCGGTAAAGTCGCCATTTACGGCGGCCTCGCCGCGCTGGGCGTGATCGCCTACAAAGCCTATGGCAACTGGAACGCCCAGAAAGGCACCGCCCCGCAAAACGAACCGCAGACCCTCGACCGCCTGCCACCGGCGCAAGTCGAACAACACAGCCAGGCCATCCTCAGAGCCCTGGTCGCCGCCGCCAAGGCCGACGGCCACATCGACGACCGTGAACGCCAACTGATCGAAGGCGAATTCACCAAACTCGACAACGATCAGGAACTCAAGCACTGGCTCCACGCCGAACTCAATAAGCCCCTCGACCCCACCGATGTCGCCCGCGCGGCAAGCACGCCGGAGATGGCCGCCGAGATGTACGTGGCGAGCGTGATGATGGTGGATGAGGAGAACTTCATGGAGAAGAGCTATCTGGATGAACTGGCGCGGCAGTTGAAGCTGGAGCCGGGGTTGAAGGTGGAGCTTGAGAAGCAGGTCCGTGTAGCTACCCAGTAAAACCGCTGTCAGCGATATCAGAACCCGCGATCCCGCACAGGATGGCGGGTTCTTTCGTTGTGGCTGAAAAATCGCCGGCGAGGGCGCGTTACGGTATCGGCAGATCGTCTGCAGCGGAAATGGCCAATCCATCGCCCCTTTTTGCCATTGCGTCACTGGCACGCCACCCTCCGATTCCTTGAAAGTCCCTGTCCAGAGCCCACCCCGTTTACTCGGAAGGCCTGAGCGCGGCAAACCGTCTTATAAATGAAACACCGCCCTCAGCTATACTCCCCCGCATTTCGACCCGCCCCGAGGACTGACTGTGAAGAACTGGACGTTGCGCCAACGCATTTTGGCGAGCTTTGCGGTGATTATCGCCATCATGCTGCTGATGGTGGTCGTCTCGTATTCGCGGCTGCTGAAGATCGAAGCCAGTGAAAACAGCGTTCGTGACGACGCGATTCCCGGCGTCTATTACAGCTCGATGATCCGCGGCGCGTGGGTCGACAGTTACCTGCAGACCCAGGAACTGCTGGGGCTCAAGGAAGGGCAGGGCGTCAGCAGCGAAGATGCGGCCGATTACAAAGCCTTCGAGTCTCGTCTTCAGGAGCAGATGGCCAATTACCGTGGCACGGTGGTCACGGACGAGGACAAGCTGGAATTCGCGGCGTTCGAGAAATATCACGACGCCTACCTGAAAACTCAGGATGCGGTACTGGATCTGCACAAGCGCAATCTCGAAGCCGACGCTGTAAAGCTGTTCCACGAACAACTGACACCGACCTGGTACTCGGGCCGGATGAAGCTCAACGACATCATTGGCGAGAACAAGAAAGTCGCCGACAAGGCCATGGCCAACATCGACGAGGCCGTGGCGGCAGCCAAGGTCAGCATGTTCGTCTCGCTGCTGGTGGCCGTGCTGGCCGCCGGTTTCTGCGGTCTGTTGCTGATGCGCGCAATCATGGCGCCAATGAACCGCATCGTGCAGATCCTCGACATCATGCGCACGGGCGATCTGAGCAGTCGCTTGAACCTTGAGCGCAAGGACGAGTTCGGCGCGGTGGAAACCGGCTTCAACGACATGATGACCGAGCTCACCTCGCTGGTGTCCCAGGCCCAGCGCTCGTCGGTGCAGGTAACCACCTCGGTGACCGAGATCGCCGCCACTTCCAAGCAGCAACAGGCGACGGCTACCGAAACCGCGGCGACCACGACTGAAATCGGCGCGACGTCCCGCGAGATCGCGGCAACCTCACGCGACCTGGTGCGCACCATGACCGAAGTTTCCACCGCCGCCGATCAGGCCTCGGTGCTGGCCGGTTCCGGGCAGCAAGGCCTGGCGCGCATGGAGGACACCATGCACTCGGTGATGGGCGCGGCGGATCTGGTGAACGCCAAACTGGCGATCCTCAACGAGAAGGCCGGCAACATCAATCAGGTGGTCGTGACTATCGTCAAGGTCGCCGACCAGACCAACCTGCTGTCCCTGAACGCCGCGATCGAAGCGGAAAAGGCCGGCGAGTATGGCCGTGGTTTCGCCGTGGTCGCCACCGAAGTGCGGCGTCTGGCGGATCAGACCGCCGTGGCCACTTACGACATCGAACAGATGGTCCGTGAGATCCAGTCGGCGGTGTCCGCCGGGGTGATGGGCATGGACAAGTTCTCCGAGGAAGTGCGCCGTGGCATGGCCGAAGTGCAGCAGGTCGGCGAGCAGCTGTCGCAGATCATCCATCAGGTACAGGCGCTGGCGCCGCGGGTGTTGATGGTCAACGAGGGCATGCAGGCCCAGGCCACCGGCGCCGAGCAGATCAACCATGCGCTGGTGCAACTGGGTGATGCCAGCAGCCAGACCGTCGAGTCGTTGCGTCAGGCCAGTTTCGCCATCGACGAACTGAGCCAGGTGGCCGTAGGCCTGCGCAGCGGCGTTTCGCGATTCAAAGTCTGATGAGCGAAATCACCGCCAAACGCAGCGCTGCCCCGGTGGCGAAGCAGGCGTTGTTCCTGCTGTTTCGCATCGGCAGCGAACGCTACGCCTTGCGCGCCACGGAAGTGGCCGAAGTGCTGCCGCGCCTGCCGTTGAAGCCGATTGCCCGGGCGCCGCACTGGGTGGCGGGTGTGTTCGCCTATCGCGGCACGGTGGTGCCGGTGATCGACCTCAGTGCTCTGACATTCGGCCATCCTGCCGAGGCGCGTACCAGCACGCGACTGGTGCTGGTGCATTACCGCGCGGATGACTCGCAGCCCTCGCAATGGCTGGGCCTGATCCTCGAACAGGCCACCGATACCCTGCGCTGCAACGCGGATGATTTTCAGCCGTACGGCCTCGACAATCGTCAGGCGCCATACCTCGGCCCGGTGCGTGAAGACGCCCAAGGGCTGGTGCAATGGGTGCGGGTCAACGACTTGCTGGACGAGTCGGTGCGCACGCTGCTGTTTCCGACGCCGCCGCTGGACCCACAGCGACTTGAGGAGCAGCCATGAGCAGCGACCAGCGCTTCTTCGACTTCCTCAAGGAACGCATCGGCCTCGATGTCGCTTCGGTCGGCCCGGCGATCATCGAGCGGGCCGTGCGCCAGCGCATCACCCTGTCGCAAACGGTGAATGCCAACGAGTACTGGCAGACCCTGCAAGTCTCGCGGGACGAACAGCAGGCGCTGATCGAAGCGGTGATCGTCCCGGAGACCTGGTTTTTCCGTTACCCGGAATCCTTCGCCACCCTGGGCAAACTGGCCCGCAAACGCCTGGCCGAGCTGAACAACATGCGGGCGCTGCGCATCCTCAGCCTGCCGTGCTCCACCGGTGAAGAACCCTATTCGATTGCCATGGCGTTGCTCGATGCGGGCCTCAAACCCCATCAGTTCAAGGTCGATGGCATGGACGTCAGCCCTTTGTCGGTGGACAAGGCGCGACGGGCGCTGTACGGCAGGAACTCGTTTCGCGGCCAGGAGCTGGATTTTCGCGAGCGGCACTTTTCCGCCGATGACGAGGGTTATCGGGTGAATGAAATTGTCCGCGAGCAGGTGCGCCTTCAAGTGGGCAACGTGCTCGATCCCTCGTTGCTGGTCAACGAACCGCCGTTCGATTTCGTGTTCTGCCGCAACCTGTTGATCTATTTCGATCAGCCGACCCAGCAACAGGTATTCGCCGTGCTCAAACGCCTGACCCATGTCGACGGCGTGTTGTTTATCGGCCCCGCCGAGGGCAGTCTGCTCGGGCGACTGGGCATGCGTTCGATCGGGATTCCACAGTCCTTTGCGTTCAGTCGCGACAGCGACCCGCAACCCGAACCGCTGCCGATGCCGGTTGCGATTCCGCCCCCGTTGCCCGTGCGCCAGCCCGTGCGCAGCACGCCGCCGCCACCGGTGCGCAGTCGTCCATTTGCTGCTGTGACGCCACTGCCCGCCACCGCCAAAAGCCCGACCCCCGACGCGGCGACCCTGCTGGCCAACATCGCCGCTTTGGCCAACGAAGGCAAAAGCGCCGAAGCCCGCGCTGCGTGCGAACAGTTTTTGCGCAGCCATGAGCCGGTGGCCCAGGTGTTCTACTGGCTTGGCTTGCTCAGTGACGTCGCCGGCAGCGCTCTCGAAGCCCAGGGTTTTTACCGCAAGGCTTTGTACCTCGAACCGCAACACGCCGAAGCCTTGATGCACCTGGCCGGGTTGCTGCAGGCCCAGGGTGACACGGCCGGTGCCCGACGATTGCAGGAGCGCGCCGCCCGCAGCGGCCGCACCGCCGACAGTGAGCGTAAACGATGATCCCGTCCGACACCTTGAACGTCACCCACGAAGACGCCCGGGCCATCGACGATTGCTGGAACCGCATCGGCATTCACGGCGACAAGTCCTGCCCGCTGCTGGAAGAACACATTCATTGCCGCAATTGCTCGGTGTATTCCGCCGCGGCCACGCGCCTGCTCGACCGTTATGCGCTGCAGCAGGATGAGCGCGACCCGGTGGCGACCCAGGTTGAAACCGAGCTGAAAACCCGTTCGTTGCTGATGTTCCGCCTCGGCGAAGAATGGCTCGGCCTGGCCACCCGCAGCCTGGTGGAGGTCGCGCCGTTGCAGGCGATTCACTCGCTGCCGCACCAGCGCTCCCGGGCCTTGCTCGGTGTCGCGAACGTGCGCGGGGCGCTGGTGGCGTGCCTGTCGCTGGTCGAACTGTTGGGCCTGGACAGCAACGCCGCGGCGCCCACTGGGGCGCGGATCATGCCGCGCATGTTGATCATTGCTGCCAATGGCGGGCCGGTGGTGGTGCCGGTGGATGAAGTCGACGGCATTCACGCCATCGACGAACGCATTCTTGACGCCGCATCCCGATCCGGTGCGCAGGCCAGTGCCAAATACACCCGAGGCGTGTTGCCCTTCAAAGGCCGCAGCCTGCGCTGGCTGGATGAAGAACAGTTGCTGTCCGCCGTGACCCGGAGCCTCACATGACCCCCGAGCAAATGCGCGACTCCTCTCTGCTCGAGCTGTTCAGCCTGGAAGCCGAAGCACAGACTCAAGTGCTGAGTGCCGGGCTGCTGGCGCTGGAGCGCAATCCGACCCAGGCCGATCAGCTCGAGTCCTGCATGCGTGCTGCGCACTCCTTGAAAGGTGCGGCGCGGATTGTCGGCATCGACAGTGGCGTCAGCGTCGCCCACGTGATGGAAGATTGTCTGGTCAGCGCCCAGGAAGGGCGGTTGTTCCTGCGCCCGGAGCATATCGACGCGCTGTTGCAGGGTACCGACCTGCTGATGCGCATCGCCACCCCGGCCAACGGCCCGCAACCGGCGGATATCGAGGCTTACGTAGCGTTGATGGGCGGTTTGCTCGATCCGACGGCACCAGCCGTGGTGCCCGCCGCTCCGAGTGCGCCATCAATGGCCGAGTTGCAACTTCAGCCACCACCGATGGTTGAGCCCGCGCCGGTTGACATCCCGGTCGAGGTTGCCGAGCCGGAACCCGCGCCGCGCAAGAGCAAACGCACCACGGAGGGCGGCGAGCGGGTGCTGCGGGTCACCGCCGAACGCCTGAACAGCCTGCTCGATCTGTCGAGCAAATCCCTGGTGGAAACCCAGCGCCTCAAGCCGCATCTGGCCACCATGCAGCGCCTCAAACGCATGCAGAACAACGGCCTGCGGGCGCTGGAAAGTCTCAATGTGCATCTCAAGGAGCATGCCCTGAGCCTTGAAGCTCAAGAAGCGCTGGAAGATGCGCGGCGCCTGCTCGCCGAATCTCAGCAACTGCTGGCAGAGAAAAACGCCGAGCTCGACGAGTTCGCCTGGCAGGCCAGCCAGCGAGCGCAAGTGCTCTATGACACCGCGCTGGCCTGCCGCATGCGGCCGTTCGCCGATGTGTTGTCCGGTCAGGTGCGGATGGTGCGCGACCTCGGTCGCAGCCTCGGTAAACAGGTACGGCTTGAGATCGAGGGCGAGAAGACTCAGGTCGACCGCGATGTGCTGGAAAAACTCGAAGCACCGCTGACGCATCTGCTGCGCAACGCAGTGGATCATGGCATCGAAACCCCGGAAGAACGCCTGCTCAAAGGCAAGCCCGAAGAAGGCCTGATCCGTCTGCGCGCCTCGCATCAGGCCGGTCTGCTGGTGCTGGAATTGAGCGATGACGGCAATGGTGTCGATCTGGAAAAGGTCCGTCGCAGCATCGTCGAGCGCCAGCTGTCGCCGGCGGAAACGGCCGCCCAGTTGAGCGAAGAAGAGCTGCTGACCTTCCTGTTCCTGCCGGGTTTCAGTCTGCGGGACAAGGTCACCGAAGTGTCCGGTCGTGGCGTCGGCCTCGATGCCGTTCAGCACATGGTTCGCCAGTTGCGCGGTGCGGTGGTGCTGGAGCAGACGGCGGGCGAGGGCAGTCGCTTCCATCTCGAAGTACCGCTGACCCTGTCTGTGGTGCGCAGCCTGGTGGTGGAAGTTGGCGAGGAGGCTTATGCGTTCCCGCTGGCGCACATCGAACGCATGTGCGATCTGGCGCCGGAGGACATCGTGCAGGTCGAAGGGCGCCAGCACTTCTGGCACGAGGGGCGGCATGTCGGGCTGGTCGCGGCCAGCCAGTTGCTGCAGCGTCCGGCCAGTCAGAACAGCGGCGATACCCTGAAGGTCGTGGTGATCCGCGAGCGCGAGGCGATCTACGGTGTGGCGGTGGAGCGTTTCATCGGCGAGCGCACGCTGGTGGTGTTGCCGCTGGACGAGCGGCTGGGCAAGGTGCAGGACATTTCCGCCGGGGCGTTGCTCGACGATGGTTCGGTGGTGTTGATCGTCGATGTCGAAGACATGCTGCGCTCGGTGGACAAGTTGCTGAACACCGGGCGTCTGGAGCGAATCGCCCGCCATGGCAATCAGGCCGCAGAGGCGGCGCGCAAACGGATTTTGGTGGTCGACGATTCGCTCACCGTGCGTGAATTGCAACGCAAACTGCTGCTCAATCGTGGCTATGACGTGGCCGTTGCGGTCGACGGCATGGACGGCTGGAACGCCTTGCGCTCAGAGGATTTCGATCTGCTGATCACTGACATCGACATGCCGCGCATGGACGGCATCGAACTGGTGACGCTGCTGCGTCGCGACAATCGCCTGCAATCGCTGCCAGTGATGGTGGTGTCTTACAAGGATCGCGAAGAAGACAGGCGCCGTGGACTGGATGCCGGGGCGGACTATTATCTGGCCAAGGCCAGCTTTCATGACGATGCACTGCTCGACGCAGTGGTTGAGCTCATCGGAGGAGCGCGGGCATGAAGATCGCAATCGTCAACGACATGCCTATGGCGGTGGAGGCCCTGCGCCGGGCGCTGGCTTTCGAGCCGGCGCATCAAGTGGTGTGGGTCGCCAGCAACGGCGCCGAAGCGGTGCGCCTGTGCGCGGAAAACACCCCGGACCTGATCCTGATGGACCTGATCATGCCGGTGATGGACGGCGTCGAGGCCACCCGGCGCATCATGGCCGAGACGCCCTGCGCGATTGTCATCGTCACGGTCGACCGCCAGCAGAACGTGCACCGGGTGTTCGAAGCCATGGGCCACGGTGCGCTGGACGTAGTCGACACCCCGGCCCTCGGCGCCGGCAACGCTCAGCAGGCGGCGGCACCGCTGCTGCGCAAGATCCTTAATATCGGCTGGCTGATCGGCGAGAAAACCGCTCGCTCGCGCCCGGCCCAGACCACGCCACGCAGTTCGGCATCGTGCCAGCGGCTGGTGGCGATCGGCTCGTCCGCAGGCGGCCCGGCGGCGCTGGAGGTCTTGCTCAAAGGCCTGCCGCGCAACTTTTCGGCAGCGATCGTACTGGTGCAGCATGTCGACCAGGTTTTCGCCGCCGGCATGGCCGAATGGCTGGCCAGTGCCAGTGGCCTCGACGTGCGCCTGGCACGGGAGGGCGAGCCACCGCAGGCCGGCGCGGTGCTGCTGGCCGGCACCAATCACCACATCAGGTTGCTCAAGAACGGCACGCTGGCCTACACCGCCGAGCCGGTCAACGAAATCTACCGCCCCTCGATCGACGTGTTTTTCGAAAGCGTCGCCAATTACTGGAACGGTGACGCAGTAGGGGTTTTGTTGACCGGAATGGGACGCGACGGGGCGCAAGGGCTTAAGCTCATGCGTCAACAGGGCTACCTGACCATCGCGCAGGATCAGCAAAGCAGTGCGGTGTACGGCATGCCCAAGGCCGCCGCGGCCATCGATGCAGCCGTAGAAATCCGTCCACTGGAAAAGATAGCGCCACGATTGCTGGAGATTTTCCCCAAATGAACACATCCATCCGCAATCCTGGCCCCCGCAGCACTCAGGTGACCGCCCATGAATGACTTACAGATCGATGACATCAAAACCGACGAGAACGCCGCCATGGTGTTGTTGGTGGACGATCAGGCGATGATCGGCGAAGCCGTGCGCCGCGGGCTGTCGAATGAAGAGAACATCGACTTCCACTTCTGCTCCGACCCGCATCTTGCCGTGGCCCACGCGGTGCGGATCAAGCCGACCGTGATCCTGCAGGATCTGGTGATGCCGGGCCTTGACGGCCTGAGTCTGGTGCGTGAATACCGCAACCATCCGGCGACCAAAGACATTCCGATCATTGTCCTGTCGACCAAGGAAGACCCGCTGATCAAGAGCGCAGCGTTCTCCGCCGGGGCCAATGATTATCTGGTGAAGCTGCCGGACAACATCGAGCTGGTGGCGCGCATCCGTTATCACTCGCGCTCCTACATGACCCTGCTGCAGCGGGACGCGGCCTATCGCGCCTTGCGGGTCAGCCAGCAGCAATTGCTCGACACCAATCTGGTGCTGCAGCGGCTGATGAACTCAGACGGGCTGACCGGGCTGTCCAACCGCCGGCATTTCGACGAATACCTGGAGCTGGAATGGCGCCGCTCGCTGCGTGACCAGAGCCAGTTGTCGTTGCTGATGATCGACGTCGATTACTTCAAGTCCTACAACGACACCTTCGGTCACGTCGAAGGCGACGAAGCCTTGCGCAAGGTCGCCACGGCGATCCGCGAGGCCAGTGCCCGGCCGTCCGACTTGCCGGCGCGTTATGGCGGCGAAGAGTTTGCGCTGGTGCTGCCCAACACCTCGCCGGGCGGGGCGCGGCTGGTGGCGGAGAAGCTGCGCCAGACCGTGGCGGCGCTGAAGATTCCGCACAATGCTCCGGTCGAAGGGTCGAGCCTGACCATCAGCATCGGCCTGGCGACGATGGTGCCGGAGGCGGGCAGCGACTGCCGGTTGCTGATCTCGGCGGCGGACCGTGGCCTGTACCTGGCCAAGAACAATGGGCGCAATCAGGTCGGCATCGAATAGGTACGCGATACCCTTGTGGGAGCGGGCTTGCTCGCGAATGCGGTGGGTCATTCAGCAATGATGTCGACTGATACTCCGCCTTCGCGAGCAAGCCAGCTCCCACGGGGATCTGTGTCAGGCCATGTCAAGTGAATCGCCTTAACAGCCGCCAGACGGGCTGCCGTGACAGCTTGATTACGTTATACTCGCCGGCTTTCAAAAGTTCGCCAACGAGTGCTGCCCGTCATGGAAATCAACCCGATCCTGAACACCATCAAGGACCTGTCCGAGCGCTCCGAAACTATTCGGGGGTATCTTTGACTACGATCAAAAGCATGAGCGTCTGATCGAAGTCAATCGCGAGCTTGAAGATCCTGCAGTCTGGAACAAACCTGAATACGCCCAGGAACTGGGCCGCGAGCGCGCTGCGCTGGCGCAGATCGTCGATACCCTCGATGAACTGAACGGTGGCCTGGCCGATTGCCGCGAGCTGCTGGACATGGCCGTTGAAGAGAACGACGAGGGCGCGGTCAACGACGTCGTCGAAGTTCTTCAAGGTCTCGAAGAGTCCCTGTCCAAGCTCGAATTCCGCCGTATGTTCAGCCACGAGATGGACCCGAACAACGCCTACCTGGACATCCAGGCCGGTTCCGGCGGCACCGAAGCCCAGGACTGGGCCAACATCCTGCTGCGCATGTACCTGCGCTGGGCCGACAAACGCGGTTTCGACGCGACCATCATGGAGCTGTCGGCCGGTGAAGTCGCCGGGATCAAGGGCGCTACCGTGCACATCAAGGGCGAATACGCCTTTGGCTGGCTGCGCACCGAGATCGGCGTGCACCGTCTGGTGCGCAAGAGCCCGTTCGACTCCGGCAACCGTCGTCACACCTCGTTCTCCGCGGTTTTCGTCTCGCCAGAGATCGATGACAAGGTGGAAATCGAAATCAACCCGGCAGACCTGCGGATCGACACCTATCGTTCCTCCGGTGCCGGTGGTCAGCACGTAAACACCACCGACTCGGCCGTACGTATCACCCACGTACCGACCAACACCGTGGTCAGCTGCCAGAACGAACGTTCCCAGCACGCCAACAAGGACACCGCCATGAAAATGCTGCGGGCCAAGTTGTACGAGCAGGAAATGCAGAAGCGCAACGCCGCGTCCCAGGCCCTGGAAGACACCAAGTCGGACATCGGCTGGGGTCACCAGATCCGTTCGTACGTGCTCGATGCCTCGCGGATCAAGGATCTGCGTACCAACATCGAACGCAGTGACTGCGACAAGGTACTCGACGGCGATATCGACGAATACCTGGAAGCCAGCCTGAAATCGGGGCTGTAAGCTTCACCCGACCTCAAGTCCCCCGTCACCGGCGGGGGCAACGAACCTGTGATGGAAAATTTAAAGACATGAGCGACCAACAACTCGATTCGCAAGCCCTGCAACAGGAAGAAAACTCCCTGATCGCCCTGCGCAAGGAAAAGCTTGCTGCCGAGCGCGCCAAGGGCAATGCCTTCCCGAACGACTTCCGCCGCGACAACTACTGCGATGCACTGCAGAAACAGTACGCGGACAAGACCAAGGAAGAGCTGGCAGAGGCTGCGATCCCGGTCAAGGTTGCAGGTCGCATCATGCTCAACCGTGGCTCGTTCATGGTGATCCAGGACATGACCGGTCGCATCCAGGTCTACGTCAACCGCAAGACCCTGTCCGAAGAAACCCTGGCCGCGGTGAAAACCTGGGACATGGGCGACATCATTGCTGCCGAAGGCACCCTGGCCCGTTCCGGCAAGGGCGACCTGTACGTCGAGATGACCAGCGTGCGCCTGCTGACCAAATCCCTGCGCCCGCTGCCGGACAAGCACCACGGCCTGACCGACACCGAACAGCGCTACCGTCAGCGCTACGTTGACCTGATCGTCAACGAAGACGTGCGCCAGACCTTCCGCGTGCGTTCGCAAGTGATCGCGCACATCCGCAGCTTCCTGATGAAGCGCGACTTCCTCGAAGTTGAAACGCCGATGCTGCAGACCATTCCTGGCGGCGCCGCGGCCAAGCCGTTCGAAACCCACCACAACGCGCTGGACATGGAAATGTTCCTGCGTATCGCGCCGGAGCTGTACCTCAAGCGTCTGGTGGTTGGCGGTTTCGAAAAAGTGTTCGAGATCAACCGCAACTTCCGCAACGAAGGCGTTTCGACTCGTCACAACCCTGAATTCACCATGTTGGAGTTCTACCAGGCTTACGCCGACTACGAAGACAACATGGACCTGACCGAAGAACTGTTCCGTGAACTGGCGCAGCTGGTTCTGGGCAGCACCGACGTGCCGTACGGCGACAAGGTGTTCCACTTCGGCGAGCCGTTCGTGCGCCTGTCGGTGTTCGACTCGATCCTCAAGTACAACCCTGAGCTGACCGCCGATGACCTGAACGACATCGACAAGGCGCGCGCCATCGCCAAGAAGGCCGGCGCCAAGGTGCTGGGCTTCGAAGGTCTGGGCAAGCTGCAGGTGATGATTTTCGAAGAGCTGGTCGAGCACAAGCTGGAACAGCCGCACTTCATCACTCAGTACCCGTTCGAAGTGTCGCCGCTGGCCCGTCGCAACGACGACAACCCGAACGTCACCGACCGCTTCGAGCTGTTCATCGGCGGCCGTGAAATCGCCAACGCCTACTCCGAGTTGAACGACGCGGAAGACCAGGCCGAGCGCTTCATGGCCCAGGTAGCCGACAAGGACGCCGGCGACGATGAAGCCATGCACTACGACGCCGACTTCGTTCGCGCGCTGGAGTACGGCATGCCGCCAACGGCCGGTGAAGGTATCGGTATCGACCGTCTGGTGATGTTGCTGACCAACTCGCCGTCGATCCGCGACGTGATCCTGTTCCCGCACATGCGGCCGCAAGCGTAAGTGTTTCAATAAAAAAGCCGCCTGAAATGGGCGGCTTTTTATTGCCTGTCTGGTACAAACGTATCAAATGGTTACTTTTGAAAAAAACAACAGAGGAAGTCCTGTCGTGATCGGTGCAATGGCTCAAGAGGGTGCAGCGGGAATCGCCACTGCGGTCGCTGAAAGTGTTCAGTACCAGGGCCGCAAGGCCAGCCGACAGGGCAGCGAGCAGCGTCGGCAGGACATTCTGGATGCGGCGATGCGCATTGTCGTGCGCGATGGCGTGCGGGCCGTGCGCCACCGGGCGGTGGCCGCCGAGGCCGGTGTGCCGCTGTCGGCCACCACGTATTACTTCAAGGACATCGATGACCTGCTCACCGATACCTTCGCCCAGTACGTCGAACGCAGCGCGGCTTACATGGCCAAGCTGTGGATCAACAACGAAGGCCTGCTGCGCGAGATGGTGGTCAGCGGTGACGGCAGTCCGGAGTCGCGTTCGCAGCTGGCCGACGATATCGCCCGATTGATGGCCGATTACGTGCACCGGCAACTGGTCAATCGTCGTGAGCATTTGATGGCCGAGCAGGCGTTCCGTCAGGAAGCGCTGCTCAACCCGCGTCTGGCGGAACTGGTGCGTTCCCATCAGCAGATTCTGTTGCAGGGCACCTGCCAGTTGTTCCAGGTATTGGGCTCGCGCGAGCCGCAGCAGGATGCCAAGGTGTTGACGGCGATTATCGGACGGATGGAATATCAGGGCCTGCTCAACGACGCCGAGCCTTTGGCCGAAGAGGACATGCTCGGCATTCTGACGCGCTATATGCACCTGGTACTCGCGTCGGTCTGAAAGCCGATGGAGGTCTCCCACAGGGGAAGGTGTTTCAGGTTCTAGGGAGTGTTGAATGAAAGCCTGGCGTGGCGCTTTGATCGCGCTGTCGTTCCTGCTGCTCAGCGGTTGTCTGGTGACCTTCAAGGAGCCGCTGCCCGCCCGTGAGCCGGCGCCCAAGGGCCTGCTCGGCCAATGGTCGAGCACCAACGCCTGGGGCGAGCCGATGAATCTTGAACTGACGCGCCTGGGCAACGATCGCTATCAGGCGGTGGCGTACTTCAAGGCCAGACCCCATGAGCGTGAAGCCTATCCGTTCACGGTGTCGCGTCACGGCAACCGCTGGTACCTGTCGGCGAAGGTGCCGGCGCAGTATGGCGGGCAATTCACCATCGCCGGTTTCGAGATCACCGACAAGCGCGAACTGGTGATCTACAACCTCGACCTCGAACAGATCAACCAGGCCATCGCCCAGAAAGCCCTCGACGGCCAGGGCTTCCAGACCGATGACGGCGACGGCGTGCAGGTCGACAGCCCGCTTGAAAAGGTCTTTGCTTACCTCGACGACCCGGCCAACTCCGACGTTTTCGTCGAAGCGGCGCGCTATCAGCATCAGGCCAAGGCCAAATAATTCAGTTCGTCACGTTTTCTACAGGAGTTTCGGGTGGACGATTACCAGCAGACGATACGCACGCTGTCCGATCGCATAGTGCTGGCGCAGACGCCGATCCGCGTGCTCGACGCGGTCAAGTGGGACGAGAACATCCGCAAGGGGTTCCTCAAGGCCAAGGGCAAGGAATTGCCGGCGGTGGATCGCGACTACTACCTCAACCGGCCGCTGTCCTTTGATTCGAGCAAGGTCAAGCTGGAATTCCAGAACATCGAACGGGACATCACCCGCCAGCTCGGTCAGTTCAACCCGGTCGGCCAGATCATGCGGCGCATGTGCAAGGAATACCGGATGGTGGTGCGCATGCTCGAAGCGCGCGGGACCGAGGATTTCGGCCTGATTTCCCAGGAACTGTACGGCGCCGCGTCCGATGCGTTTCACGCCGGCGACCCGACGCTGGCCGACCTCGGTTTGATGATGTCGGACTACCTGAACAACATCGATGGTCGTGGCGACCTGAAGGACGAACCGAAGACCCTTACCGCCAAGGACGCCGTGCATCTGTTGCAAACCCGCCTGAACAAGGTGTTCGGCGAGGCTGAGGAAACCATCCGCGTGTTTGAGTCCGACGGGATCGTCGCCGATGCGGCCGCGGGCGCCGACTACATCAAGATCCGCACCGACGCGATGTTCAACGACCGCGACGTGCGGGCGCTGGAAGTCCACGAAGGCCTGGTGCACGTCGGCACCACGCTCAACGGCTTGAACCAGCCGATCTGCACCTTCCTGTCCAAGGGCCCGCCCTCGTCGACGGTGACTCAGGAAGGCCTGGCGATCCTGATGGAAATCATCACCTTCGCCTCCTACCCGAGCCGCCTGCGCAAACTGACCAACCGCACCCGCGCCATTCACATGGTGGAGGAGGGGGCGGACTTCCTGCAGATTTTCGAGTTCTTCCGCGAGCAGGGCTTCGAAATGGCGGAAAGCTATGGCAACGCCAGCCGTGTTTTCCGCGGATCGACGCCGACCGGTCTGCCATTCACCAAAGACTTGTCCTACCTCAAGGGCTTCATCATGGTTTACAACTACATTCAGTTGGCCGTGCGTAAAGGCAAGCTCGAGCAGATCCCGCTGTTGTTCTGTGGCAAGACCACACTGGAAGACATGCGAACCCTGCGTCAACTGGTGGACGAAGGCCTGGTGGTACCGCCCAAGTACCTGCCGGACCAGTTCCGCGACATGAATGCGTTGTCGGCGTGGATGTGCTTCTCCAACTTCCTCAATCACTTGAGCCTGGACCGGATCGAGGCGGATTACTCCAACATCCTGTAGGCCCATTGATCATTCCCGCGCGGCGCGCGGGAGTCCGAACCTTGCGAGGTTTCACCGGATGAGAATCCTCGGCATCCTTTGCCTGCTCCTGACCCTCGGCGGTTGCAGCTCCTTGCTGTTTTATCCCGAACCCGGTCAGATCTTCACCCCGGAAAAGGCCAGACTCGAATACCGCACCGTCACCCTGACCACCGCCGATGGCCTCAAGCTGAACGCCTGGTGGCTGCCGGCCAAACCCGGGGTCGAGGTCAAGGGCACGGTGCTGCATCTGCACGGTAACGGCGGCAATCTGCCGATGCACTTGGGCGGCAGCTGGTGGTTGCCGAAAAACGGCTATCAGGTGCTGCTGGTGGACTATCGTGGTTACGGTCTGTCCGAGGGCGAGCCGAGTCTGCCGGCGATCTATCAGGACATCGACGCTGCATTTGCCTGGCTGGACAAGGCGCCGGAAGTCAAAGGCAAGCCACTGATTCTGCTCGGTCAAAGTCTTGGTGGTTCGATGGCAGTGCATTGGCTGGTGCAACATCCGGAAAGACAAAAACAGCTCAAGGCTTTTGTGCTCGACGGGGTTCCGGCCAGTTACCGCAGTGTTGGCCAATACGCTCTGAGTACATCGTGGATGACGTGGCCATTCCAGGTGCCGCTGTCGTGGCTGGTGCCGGACAGCGACAGCGCAATCCATTCGATGCCGCAGCTCAAAGGCGTGCCGAAACTGATCTTCCACAGTATCGACGATCCGCTGGTACCGCTTTCCAACGGCATCCGTCTGTATCAGGCTGCGCCGCCGCCCCGGGTCCTGCAATTGACTCGCGGTGGGCACGTGCAGACTTTCGGCGACCCGGTGTGGCGTCAGGTCATGCTGCGTTATCTCGACGATCCCGAGCATTTCAACGGACTGCGCCGCCTCGGCGAAGTCCCGAATTACCCGCAACCCCCGAATTCTGAAAACGAGAGTCCGCAATGAGTGAAGAACGCAACGCCATCCCGCTGATCATCACCGGTATCTGCAGCATCCTCGGCACCGTCGGCGCCCTGTGGTACTACGGCTACCTGCACTTCGCCAAACCCGAGGATGCATTGCTGCTCAACGAATTCACCATGCTCAAGACCATTCCCGGCGAAGACTACAAGGTCTCCCTGGACCCGGCGCCGCAAGTGGCGCAATGCATCGATGGTGTGCTGGTGCTGTTCGACACCGAACAGAAAGGCCTGACCGGGGTGCTCATCAACGCGCAGAAAAAGGCAGTGCGCTGCATGGGGCAGGAGACGCCGCAGAAGCTGGAAGAGTAAACCTGCGGCAAACAAAAGCCCCGCCTGATCAACTCAGGCGGGGCTTTTTCGTTACGGTGTGACGCTTAGTTCGAGCTTACTGCCGAACGCGGCACCACTGGCTGGTTGTCGTTGGAAATGGTCACTTCCACCCGACGGTTCATCGCACGGCCCGAGACGCTGCCGTTATCCGCGACCGGATATTCCTTGCCATAACCCTGCACCACGATGCGCGAAGGATCGACGCCCATTTTGATCAGTGCAACCTGTACCGATGTCGCGCGACGCTCGGACAGCGACTGGTTGTAGCTCGCCGAGCCGGTGCTGTCGGTATAGCCTTCGACGATCACTTTGCGATCCGGGTTTTCCTGGAGGAACTGCGCCAGTTTGTTGATGTTCACCAGACCGCTGGATTTCAGATCGGCCTTGTTGGTGGCGAACAGCACGTCACCGAAGGTCACCAGCGTACCGCGATCGGTCTGCTTGGCGTTTAGGCTGTCCTGCAGCTGCTTGATCTGCTGATCGCGAGCGTCCAGACGGGCCTGGGCACGTTGGGCGGCGGCGTTCTTCAGATTGGCTTCAGCGGTGCGCAGGGCGATGGTCTGCTTCGCCACTTCCACGCGCTGGTTGGTCAGATAGGCCAGCTGGTCGACCTTGTGCTGGTCTTCCTTGTCCAGATAAGCCTTGTCGGCCTTGTCCAGGTAATCACTGGCGTCCTTGGTTTCCAGCGCCGCGACTTTGCTCGCCTGCGGGTTGGCCTGCAGGCCGGCGTAGTTGGTGCGTGCCTGTTCCAGGTTCGGGTTCGGCGGCGTCGAGCAGGCAGCCAGGGCAACGCTTGCGGCCAGGAGAGCGGGGATCATCAGTTGTTTACGCATAATCGTTCGTCCTTTCTATCGATAAGAGATTCAGCCTTGCGGTCGGGATGCGCGCTTACTGCACGGTGCGCTGACTTTCCTGACGCAGTTCCTGAACACCTTTCTGGGAGTCCTTCACCGCCTGTTCGGCCTTCATCGCCTGGGCCTTGCGTTCGGCAACACGGGCGTCCCACTCGGCTTGTTCGGCGAGGGTACGGGCCTCGTCATACTTTTTGTCGTGCATGGCGATTTCGGCTTGTTTGAGCTTGTCCTGTGCCTGCTTCATTTCCACGGCGGCGAATTCGGTACCGCCGGCACTGACTGCGCTGTTGACCGCCGATTGAGTCACGGCGTACTGCTCGGTCGGTGGATTGCCGGCGCAACCGGCCAGCACGAAGCTGGTGCCGATGGCCAGGGCGGCCAGTTTCAGACCGCGCAGGTGGGAGAACGAGGTTTGGGTCTTCATGGTCTTCAACTCCATTGGTTAACTCCTTGGAAGCTTCGAAATCCATCCTGGTAGCGGAGCCGCAACCGTCATGTGCAAGTGCGTTTTGAAACGCTCGTTCCAGGCGTGGTTACCTGTTCCGACCGAAGGCATTTTTCAAAAGTTCAGAAAAGATGGCTTATCGCCAAAAAATATTCTGACCGAATGGACAAGGCTCTAAACCGGGAACTTTGGCGTTTTTCAGAGGTACGCGCGGGCAGAAATGGCAGAGAGCCGGAGGGGAAAACAGTGCATGTGGGAGCTGGCTTACCAGCGATCAGGCCGTCAAATTCAACACAGTCGTGACCCAATTGACGCCATCGCGGGCAAGCCCGCTCCCACCGTTTTTGTGATGTCCGAAAATCAGTGTTTCTGCTTGCCGGCAGCGGCCGACAAGTCCTGCAAATGCCGCCGCGACAACGCGAGAAAACGCGGGGTCGGGCCAACGTCTTCATACAGCGGATCGCCTTCTTCGTCGGTCGCGACCACAGTTGAGCCTTTCACATACGGCAGACTCGCTTCGAACTCTTCGAGGGCGGCGCCGATCAGTTCGCCGAGCAGTTCTTCGGCATGCCGTTTGGGGTACATCTCGGTAATCGCTGCCAGCCGTGCGGCAGCTTCCACATCCAGATGAATCGTGTAGCCGGTGTCGGTCAGGCGACCCTTGGCGGTTTCTTCCCAATGCTGGGCGAGTTCACGGATTTTCATAATGACCTCATGTCGCACCTGCTCGTGGCAGGTCTGGGTGAGTGTCCGCCGTCAGCCGGCGGCAAGCCGTTGTGGGGCTTACTCTTGAGACTAGCTTCAACCCTCAAGGTTTAAAGTCCCTTCGTCGTCTGCTTGTAAGAAGCGTTGCAGAGCGGCACTCTCTGTTCATCCACTCACTTGCGATCCGTCACCGATTACTGCTGGAGAGATGCTGATGACCGATATTGATGCACGCTTGCGCGAAGACGTTCACCTGCTCGGTGAGCTGTTGGGCAACACCATTCGTGACCAGTACGGCGAGGCTTTTCTCGACAAGATCGAGCAGATCCGCAAGGGCGCCAAGGCCGACCGGCGCGGGTCGATGGACGCCGAACTGAGCGCCAGCCTCAATCAATTGAGCGAAGACGAACTGCTGCCGGTGGCGCGGGCCTTCAACCAGTTTCTCAACCTGGCGAACATCGCCGAGCAGTACCAGCTCATCCATCGCCGCGAAGAGTCGCAGACCGCGCCGTTCGAGTCCCGGGTGCTGCCGGAATTGCTCGCCCGTCTGGGTCAAGAAGGGCACAGTGCCGACTCTCTTGCCCGGCAATTGTCACGGCTGGAAATCGAACTGGTGTTGACCGCGCACCCGACCGAGGTGGCCCGGCGCACGCTGATCCAGAAGTACGACGCGATTGCCGCGCAACTGGCCGCTCAGGATCACCGCGACCTGACCAGTGCCGAGCGCGAGCAGATCCACAACACCCTGCAACGCTTGATCGCCGAAGCCTGGCACACCGAAGAAATCCGCCGCACCCGACCGACTCCGGTGGACGAAGCCAAGTGGGGTTTTGCGGTGATCGAGCATTCGCTGTGGCAGGCGATTCCCAATCACATGCGCAAGGCCGATCAGGCGCTGTTTGCGGCCACCGGTTTGCGCTTGCCCCTGGAAGCTGCACCGATCCGTTTCGCCTCGTGGATGGGCGGCGACCGCGACGGCAACCCGAATGTCACCGCTGCGGTGACTCGCGAAGTATTGCTGCTCGCACGCTGGATGGCGGCGGATCTGTACCTGCGTGATGTCGATCACCTGGCCGCCGAACTGTCGATGCAGCAAGCCAGCGAAGCGCTGAAGGCCCGGGCTGGCGACAGTGCCGAGCCGTATCGGGCGGTACTCAAGCAATTACGCGAACGTCTGCGCGCCACGCGCAACTGGGCCCATGCATCTTTGACGGCGACCACCCCGGCCCCGGCCGATGTGCTGCACAACAATCGCGATCTGCTCGATCCGCTGGAGCTGTGTTTCAACTCGCTGCACGAGTGCGGCATGGGCGTGATCGCCGACGGGCCGTTGCTCGATTGCCTGCGTCGGGCCGTGACGTTCGGCCTGTTCCTGGTGCGCCTCGATGTGCGTCAGGACTCGTCGCGACACAGTGCGGCCATGACTGAAATCACCGATTACCTCGGCCTCGGCAAATACGAGGAGTGGGACGAAGAACAGCGCATCGGCTTCCTGACCCGCGAACTGCAAAACCGTCGACCGTTGCTGCCGGCGCATTTCAAACCCTCGGCCGACACCGCCGAAGTGCTCGCCACCTGCAAGGAAATTGCTGCGGCACCGGGCGCTTCGCTGGGCTCTTACGTGATCTCCATGGCCGGTGCCGCTTCCGATGTGCTGGCGGTGCAATTGCTGCTCAAGGAATCCGGCGTACTGCGGCCGATGCGCGTGGTGCCGCTGTTCGAAACCCTGGCTGACCTCGACAACGCAGGACCTGTGATCGAACGCCTGTTGCTGTTGCCGGGTTACCGCGCGCGCCTGCAAGGCCCGCAGGAAGTGATGATCGGTTATTCCGACTCGGCCAAGGACGCCGGCACCACCGCGGCGGCCTGGGCGCAATACCGTGCCCAAGAGCGGCTGGTGGAAATCTGCCGTGAGCAGCAAGTCGAACTGCTGCTGTTCCACGGTCGCGGTGGCACCGTAGGCCGTGGCGGCGGCCCGGCGCACGCGGCGATTTTGTCGCAACCGCCGGGTTCGGTGGCCGGGCGTTTCCGCACCACCGAGCAGGGGGAAATGATTCGATTCAAATTCGGCCTGCCGGACATCGCCGAACAAAACCTCAATCTGTATCTGGCGGCGGTGCTCGAAGCGACCCTGTTGCCACCGCCGCCACCGACGCCGGAGTGGCGTCATCTGATGGACGAATTGGCCGCCGACGGTGTCGCCGCTTACCGCGCCGTGGTGCGGGAGAATCCACAGTTCGTCGAGTATTTCCGTCAGTCGACGCCGGAGCAGGAGCTGGGACGTCTGCCGTTGGGCAGCCGTCCGGCCAAGCGCCGCGCCGGTGGCATCGAAAGCCTGCGGGCGATTCCGTGGATCTTCGGCTGGACCCAGACGCGCTTGATGCTGCCAGCGTGGCTCGGCTGGGAAACGGCGCTGAGCAAGGCGCTGGAGCGTGGCGAAGGTGAATTGCTGGGGCAGATGCGCGAGCAGTGGCCGTTTTTCCGCACCCGCATCGACATGCTGGAGATGGTGCTGGCCAAGGCTGACGCCGACATTGCGCTGTCCTACGACGAGCGACTGGTTGAGTCGGACTTGCTGCCTTTGGGTGTGCACTTACGCGACCTATTGTCGCAGGCGTGTTCCGTGGTCCTCGGCCTGACCGGTCAGTCGCAGCTGCTGGCACATAGCCCGGACACCCTGGAATTCATCCGTCTGCGCAACACCTACCTCGACCCGCTGCATCTATTGCAGGCCGAATTGCTGGCGCGTTCACGGCAGCAGAATGTCGAGCAGGGCAGCCCGGTGGAACAGGCGTTGCTGGTGTCTGTGGCGGGGATTGCCGCCGGTTTGCGAAATACCGGCTAAGGTTTTCTGCGTGGGGCGAGGCACCCGGGATTCGTGTCGGGCGCCGTTTATCGAGCGTGGGAAAAATGCGGTCAGGCGACAGTTAATGATGGGGTTGCGACTTGGGGAACCGCGTCGCGAGGTCGCGGCAGGCGCCGGTTTCTCCGACTTTTGGCGTCTTGTGTGGGCGCAGCCTGCTGTGTATCTTGGTCAGCCTCTGGCCGTTTGGGCGGTCACGACCCTATTTTCAGGATTTCGCCCCATGAGGCGAATCCGTTGTTTTGCAAAAGCTTTTTATAAAAAAATTGAGGAGCACATCTAATGCGCGTCATTCTGCTGGGAGCTCCCGGGGCCGGTAAAGGTACTCAGGCTAAGTTCATCACCGAGAAATTCGGCATTCCGCAAATCTCCACCGGCGACATGCTGCGTGCTGCGGTCAAGGCCGGCACCGAACTGGGCATCAAGGCCAAGAGCATCATGGATGCCGGCGGCCTGGTGTCGGATGACCTGATCATCGCGCTGGTCAAGGATCGTATCGCTCAAGCCGATTGCGCCAAGGGTTTCCTGTTCGATGGCTTCCCGCGCACCATTCCTCAGGCTGAAGCGCTGGTGACTGCCGGTGTCGAGCTGGACGCCGTGGTCGAAATCGCCGTTGAAGACGAAGAAATCGTTCAGCGTATCGCCGGTCGTCGCGTTCACGAGGCCAGCGGCCGCGTTTACCACATCGTCTACAACCCACCGAAGATTGCCGGTAAAGACGACATCACCGGCGAAGAGCTGGTACAGCGCAAGGACGACACCGAAGAAACCGTGCGTCATCGCCTGTCGGTCTACCACTCGCAGACCAAGCCGCTGGTGGAGTTCTACCAGAACCTGTCCGCCAAAAACGGTGGCAAGCCGAAGTACAGCCACATCCCTGGCGTCGGTTCGGTTGAAGCGATCACCGCCAAGGTGCTTGAAGCGCTGAGCTGAAAAACCTGATCCGCTGCATCATCCACGGCCCGCTTGCGGGCCGTAGTTGTTTATACTGGCGCACTTTTTCCCCACCTGATTTACGGACACATCGATGAGCACCTTGCTGGCCCTGGACACCGCGACTGAAGCTTGCTCCGTTGCCTTGCTGCATGACGGCAAGGTCACGAGCCATTACGAGGTGATCCCGCGCCTGCACGCGCAGAAACTGCTGCCGATGATCCAGCAACTGCTGGCCGACGCCGGCACCACGCTGCAAGCGGTGGACGCGATTGCCTTTGGTCGCGGCCCGGGCGCGTTCACCGGTGTGCGGATCGCCATCGGTGTGGTGCAGGGCCTGGCTTTTGCGCTGGATCGCCCGGTGTTGCCGGTGTCGAATCTGGCGGTGCTGGCGCAGCGTGCTTATCGCGAACACGGCGTGAGCCAGGTCGCAGCCGCCATCGATGCGCGGATGGATGAAGTGTATTGGGGCTGCTATCGCGAGACCGCCGGGGAGATGCGTCTGGTGGGCACCGAGGCGGTGTTGCCGCCGGAAGCGGCCGCACTTGCGGACGATGCTACCGGCGACTGGTTCGGTGCCGGCACCGGTTGGGGCTATGGCGAGCGCATCGCTGTGAGCCTGACCGGTTCCGACGCGGGCATGCTGCCTCATGCCGAAGACCTGCTGACCCTGGCGCGATTTGCCTGGGAGCGCGGTGAGTCGATCCCGGCAGACGACGCCCAGCCGGTTTACCTGCGCGATAAAGTGGCCACCCCGAAAGCCCGCTGAGGCCGTTCACCCTGTGGCATTCGCCACAGGGTTCTCCCGTTCCTGCCAATCGTCCGTTTCTAACCCCGCGCTTTAAACCTTTTGTCTTTTATGTGTTCTAGTTATCACTCGGCGATTTGCTAAGTCGGTCAGGTGCCGCTAAATTGCCATCATCGATACCGAGCATGACTTTATGCGTATAGACGGCGTTTCCACTCAGTCCTACCCCATCAAGCGCAAGCCTCGCAAAGGCAATCCGGCGCTGGATGAGTCCGTCGACGATATCGACGGCGAGCTGGAATTCCCCACCGAGGCGCAACTGGCCGCCCGTGCTGCCAAAAACGCAGCGCAACGCCTGAGCAATCTGCCCGCCCGCCAACAAGACATGATTTATCACCGTGCGATGAAGAAAAGCGTGGCCATGGCCCTGGCCAGCTACCTGAGCACCGCCGGTTTTGTCGATTGGGATGCAGATGTGCTGGGCCTCGATCTGTACATCTGATGGATCTGCCTTACTACCTCGGCTGCCCGTCCTGGAGTGAAAACGCCTGGCGCGAGTATCTGTATCCGGTAGACGCCAAGACCTCCGATTTCCTCGGTCTGTATTCGCAAGTGTTCAACGCCGTGGAAGGCAATACGACCTTCTACGCCAGCCCATCGCCCGCTACTGTGCAGCGTTGGGCCGAGGTCATGCCCGAACACTTTCGCTTCACCGCCAAATTCCCCGGTGACATCAGCCACGGCGGTGACTTGCGGGATCAACTGACCGCCGCCGAAACCTTCATTCAATTGCTCAACCCGCTCGGCGAACGCGTATCGCCGCTGTGGCTGCAACTGTCGAAAAGCTTCACCCCTCAACGACTCCCCGAATTGGCAGCCTTCATCGACGCGTTTGATCGACCGCTGGCGGTGGAAGTGCGCCATGAGCAGTTCTTCGCCAAGGGTGAGAGTGAACGCCTGCTCAATCGCCTGCTGCTGGATCGCGGCGTGGAGCGCATCTGCCTTGATCCGCGCGCGTTGTTCAGTTGCCTGTCCACCGAGTCTTCGGTGATCCACGCCCAATCGAAAAAACCTCGAGTACCAACGCGCCCGGCAGCGTTCACGCAGTTCCCGCAGGTGCGCTTCATCGGCCATCCCGAGCTTGAGGCCAACGATCCCTTCCTGGTGCCGTGGGTGGCGAAAATCGCCGAGTGGATCGAAGAGGGCCGTACGCCGTACATCTTCCTGCACACCGCCGATAACATTCTGGCGGCCAGGCTCGCGCAGCGTTTTCACGCACAGCTGATGCAACGTTTGCCTGGCTTGCCATCCCTGCCTGAGCTATACAGAGAACCCGCCGCGGAACAACTTGGCCTGCTCTGAGGCGGTTTTTTTCTGCCCAGGAGCCTGCCGATGGATGCCCAAGCCCGCAAAGAACAACTCCGTAAAGCTGAGACCTTCAAAGCCCTGCATGAGCGCGCCGGGATTTTCGTGATTCCCAATCCGTGGGACGCAGGTTCGGCGAAGATGCTCGCCAGTCTGGGATACCAGGCGCTGGCGACCACCAGTGCCGGTTATGCGTTTTCCCAGGGCAAGCCCGATGGTGCACTTGGCCTCGAAGAAACCTTGAACAACGTTCGGGCGATTGTCGCTGCCACGGATTTACCGGTGGCAGTGGATCTGGAAAACGGTTTTGCCGACGCTCCGGCCGAGTCCGCACAAAGTCTGTTGCGAGCAGCCGAAGCGGGCGCAGTGGGCGGTTCCATCGAGGATGCCACCGGTCGCCCGGATGCGCCGATCTACTGCTTCGACCACGCCGTGGCGCGGATCGAAGCCGCCGTCAGCGCAGTGCGCACGTTGCCGTTTCCCTTCACGCTGACGGCGCGTGCGGAAAACTACCTGCACGGCAATCCGGATATCAACGACACCATTCGCCGCTTGCAGGCGTTCGCCGAAGCAGGCGCCGATGTGCTTTATGCTCCGGGTCTGAGGACGGCTGAAGAGGTGTTGGCGGTGGTACGCGCAGTGGCGCCGAAACCGGTCAATGTGTTGATGTCCGGCGGCTTGAAACTGACCGTGCAGCAGTTGGAAGAAATGGGCGTGAAGCGCATCAGCACCGGTTCGGCGCTGGCACTGGCGGCGTTCGGCGAGTTTTTCCGGGCTGCCGAGGAAATCCAGCAGTCGGGCACGTTCGGTTTTACCTCGCGGTCGATGCCGTACGCGAAGGCCAATCAGTTTTTCAAGGGCTGAAGCAGGGCGCAATCAGGCGGCGATGCGCAGGTTCTGCTGAACGATCGGGCGCACCCAGCCGTTATCGAAGTCCAGGGCTTTCTGCTGCTCGACGATGGCTTCCGGCGGGAACGGCGGGTAAGGCTGCAGCAGATCCAGGTCGAACTCGGCAATCGGCAGGTACAGCGGCTTTTTCTGCGGGGCAGGGCCCGGTTCCGGAATCGGCTGGCCGTTGTTGATCACGACCGGACGAACCCAGCTGCTGTCGAAATCCTGCTGCTTTTGCTGAGTCTTGATTTCTTCCGGCGGGAACGGAGGGTACGGCTCGGCCAGTGTCATGTCGATTTCGGCGATCGGCAGGAACAGCGGCTCCGGCGGACGCACCTCGGTTTCCACCACATCGCATTCGCGCTGGTCGATGATGTGGGCGTGCAGCTCGCTGCCGATGGTGGGTTCTTCAGGGCTTTCAAGATCGACCGGTGGGAAGGTGCCACAGGCCGGCACCACATCACTCGATTGTTCGGCCAGTGCCTGGGCGAAGAAATCCTGCCACAGGTGGCTGATGCCGCCCAATGCTTGAGTGTTATGACGGCTGAAATCGCCTTTGGGCGAAATGTAGCCAATCGATGTGGGAAGAATGCCTGACATTTTTTTCGGTCGACGCTCAGCTCTGGCAAAATGCGCGTTGATTGGGTTATCGGCGGTTTTTGCCGATCCTTAACTTTTTTGAGCGTGTTTTCCATGATTGAGCAACCCGCGGCCTGCCGCATCCATGTCCAGGCCCTCGGCCCGGCGTTCGAAGCGCAGGCCGAGCAGTGGGCCGAGCGCCTGAATCTGCCATTGCAGGTGGCCGACGGCGAATTCGCCTTGCAGGTTGGCGAGCAGGGCTTGCAGTTGCAACAGCTGGGGCCGGATGCCCCGGGGCCGGTGCGGGTGGACTTTGTCGAGGGTGGCGCGGCCCATCGTCGGTTGTATGGCGGTGGCAGTGGTCAGATGATCGCCAAGGCTGTCGGTATCGCCCAGGGCGTGCGTCCGCGGGTGCTGGATGCCACGGCGGGGCTGGGCAAGGATGCGTTCGTGCTGGCCAGTCTCGGCTGCGAGATGAGCCTGATCGAGCGTCAGCCGCTGATCGGTGCCTTGCTGGAGGATGGTCTGGCCCGTGCGGCGGAAGACTTTGATGTGGCGCCGATCGTGGTGCGGATGAAGCTGCTCAAGGGCAACTCCATCGACGTGATGCGCAACTGGGAGGGCGAGCCACCCCAGGTGATCTACCTCGACCCGATGTTCCCGCACCGTGAGAAAACCGCGCTGGTGAAAAAGGAAATGCGCCTGTTCCGCCCGCTGGTGGGCGATGATCCGGATGCGCCGGCCTTGCTGGAAGCGGCGTTGGCGCTGGCCACGCACCGGGTGGTGGTCAAGCGCCCGCGCAAGGCGCCGTGCATCGAAGGGCCGAAGCCGAGCCATGCGCTGGATGGCAAATCCAGCCGCTACGATATCTATCCGAAGAAAGCGCTCAAGGCCTGAGGCCGAGTTACTGCCCTTCGCGAGCAAGCCCGCTCCCACATTGGAATGCATTTCAAATGTGGGAGCGGGCTTGCTCGCGAAGGGGCCAGTCCAAACTCCAAATTTCTAGGGGCGATACGCCCGCATGAACAGCCCGACCACTTCCTGCACATGACTTTCCGCCGCCTCGCCGGTCAGCGGCTCACCGCAGCCGTACAACAGGCGGAAATTACCCGCGCCCTTGATCAGGCAGAAGAAGTGCTCGGCGGCGTTGTGCGGGTTGTCGATGCTCAGCACGCCGGTTTCGTGAATCCGCCGCAGCAAACGTTCCATCCCCTGCACCATGCGCTGAGGGCCGGCCTCGAAGAAGATCAGTGACAGGTTGGGATCCTGACTGCCCAAGGCCATGATCAGGCGATGCAGGTTCACCGACTCATCGCTGTTGATCAGGTGGTGAAAGCCTCGCGCAATGTTCAGCAACACATTTTCCACCGCGATGCCGTCCGGCAATTCGAAGAACAGCGGCGGCAACTGCTCCTCGCATTTGGCCACCACGGCGGCGGAGAACAGCGTCTCCTTGTCATTGAAATGGCTGTAGACCGTCAGCTTTGACACGCCAGCTTCGGCGGCCACCGCGTCCATGCTGGTGTTGGCGTAGCCGTGACTGAGGAACAGGATTTTCGCCGCTTCGAGAATTGCCTGGCGCTTGGCCGGATCCTTCGGGCGGCCGGGGCCGTTTGGAGTGGAAAGATTGTTCGACATTCTTCGCTTTTAATACTGGACTGGTGAGTTTGCTATTAATAACATACCGGCCAGTATAATTATTCCAAGCCTCCTTAGCGAAAGGTCCTTCACCATGTTCCGCCATGCGTTGTCCTTTGCGGTGCCAGTCAGTCTGGTGTTTTTATTGTCGGCATGTGGCAAGGAAGAGGTGACGCCAGTCAGCGTGCGACCGGCCATGGTGGTACAGCCAGAGCCTTCGGCGCAGGCGATGGAAAGCTATCCGGGCGAGGTTCGCGCTCGTTACGAGCCCGATCTGGCGTTCCGCATCGGTGGCAAAGTCAGCCGACGACTGGTCGAGGAAGGCCAGCGGGTGAAGGCCGATCAGCCCTTGGCTGAACTTGATCCGCAAGACGTACGCCTGCAACTGGAAGCCACTCGCGCCCAGGTCACCGCCGCCGAAGCCAATCTGAATCTGGTGCGTGCCGAGCGTGATCGTTACAAGACCCTGATGGAACGGCAGATGGTCAGCCGCTCGGCCTATGACAACGCCGAGAATCTCTACCGCTCCGGCGAAGCCCGCCTCAAACAGATCAAAGCCGAATTCAACGTCTCGACCAATCAGGCCAGTTACGCCGTGCTGCGTGCGCCCCAGGATGGCGTGGTGGCCAAGCGTTCGGTGGAAGTCGGCCAAGTGGTCGCCGCCGGGCAGACCGTTTTCACCCTCGCCACTGACGGCGAACGGGAAGTGCTGATCAGCCTGCCGGAGCAAAGCTTCGGCCGCTTCAAGGTCGGCCAGCCGGTTTCGGTGGAGCTGTGGACGCAACAGAACCAGCGCTTTGCCGGGCAGATCCGCGAGCTGTCGCCGGCCGCCGATCCGAAATCCCGTACCTTCGCCGCGCGTATTTCATTCACTGCCGGCAAAGTCCCGGCAGAACTCGGCCAGAGCGCCCGGGTCTTCGTGCAGACCGCCGACATCATCCCGCTGTCGGTGCCGCTCTCGGCGCTGACAGCCGAAAACGGCGCGACCTACGTCTGGGTCGTCAGCGCCAACAACACCCTGAAAAAGACGCCGGTGCGCGTCGGCCCGTTCGGTGAGAAAACCGTGCCGGTGCTCGAAGGCCTCAACGCCAGCGACTGGGTGGTGGCCGCCGGCGTGCATGTGCTGCTGGAAGGGCAGCAGGTGCGTCCGGTGGATCGTTCCAACCGCGTGGTCAACCTGGCGGACAAGGAGTAAGTCCCGATGCGCTTCAACCTTTCCGAATGGGCGTTGCGTAATCGCCAGATCGTACTGTTTCTGATGCTTCTGCTGGCGATTATCGGCGCCTTGTCCTACACCAAGCTCGGCCAGAGCGAAGACCCGCCGTTCACCTTCAAGGCCATGGTCATCCAGACCCGCTGGCCCGGCGCAACGGCGCAGGAAGTCTCCCGTCAGGTTACCGAGCGCATCGAAAAGAAGCTGATGGAAACCGGCGAGTACGAGCGGATTGTTTCGTTCTCGCGCCCCGGTGAATCCCAGGTCACCTTCATTGCCCGCGACTCCATGCATTCGGTGGAGATTCCGGATCTCTGGTATCAGGTGCGCAAGAAAGTCAGCGACATTCGCCAGACCCTGCCACCGGGGATTCAGGGACCGTTTTTCAACGATGAGTTCGGCACCACCTTCGGCAATATCTATGCGCTGACCGGCGACGGTTTTGACTACGCGGTGCTCAAGGACTACGCCGACCGCATCCAGATCCAGCTGCAACGGGTCAAGGACGTGGGCAAGGTTGATCTGCTCGGTTTGCAGGACGAGAAGATCTGGGTCGAGCTGTCCAATGTCAAACTCGCCACCCTCGGCTTGCCGCTGGCGGCGGTTCAGCAGGCGCTGGAGGAACAGAACGCGGTGTCCACTGCCGGCTTCTTCGAAACCGGCAGCGAGCGTTTGCAGCTACGGGTTTCGGGGAATTTTCAGACAGTCGACGAAATCAAGAACTTCCCGATCCGGGTCGGTGATCGTACGTTCCGCATCTCCGATGTTGCTGACGTGCGGCGTGGTTTCAACGATCCTCCGGCCCCGCGCATGCGCTTCATGGGCGAAGACGCCATCGGTCTTGCGGTGGCGATGAAGGACGGCGGCGACATTCTGGTGCTGGGCAAGGCTCTGGAAATCGAATTCGCCCGGATCCAGAAGAACCTGCCGGCCGGCATGCAATTGCGCAAGGTCTCCGACCAGCCGGCGGCAGTGAAAACCGGTGTCGGCGAATTCGTCCAGGTGCTGGTCGAAGCGTTGGCCATTGTGCTGCTGGTGAGCTTCTTCTCCCTCGGCGTGCGCACCGGCATGGTGGTGGCGCTGACCATTCCGCTGGTGCTGGCGATGACGTTCGCCTGCATGTATTACCTCGGCATCGGTCTGCACAAGATTTCCCTCGGCGCGCTGGTGCTCGCACTGGGCTTGCTGGTGGATGACGCGATCATCGCCGTGGAAATGATGGCGATCAAAATGGAGCAGGGCTTCGACCGGATCAAGGCGGCCAGTTACGCCTGGACCAGCACTGCGTTCCCGATGCTCACCGGTACGCTGATCACTGCCGCAGGCTTCCTGCCGATCGCCACGGCGCAGTCCGGTACCGGCGAATACACCCGATCGATCTTCCAGGTGGTGACCATCGCCTTGCTCGCATCCTGGGTAGCGGCGGTGGTGTTCGTGCCGTATCTGGGGGAAAAGCTCCTGCCGGACCTGGCGAAAATTCACGCGGCCAAACACGGCACGGCTGACGGCCAGACCGATCCTTACGGCACGCCGTTCTACCAACGGGTACGGCGTCTGGTGGAGTGGTGCGTACGTCGGCGCAAAACCGTGATCGTGCTCACTGTGCTGCTGTTCGTGGCTTCGGTGGCGTTGTTCCGGTTCGTGCCGCAGCAGTTCTTCCCGGCTTCCGGGCGACTGGAATTGATGGTCGATCTGAAGCTTGCCGAAGGCGCTTCGCTTGCCAACACCACCGCCGAGGTCAAACGGCTGGAAGCGATGCTCAAGGATCATGCCGGCATCGACAATTACGTGGCCTACGTCGGCACCGGATCGCCACGTTTCTACCTGCCGCTGGATCAGCAACTGCCGGCGGCGAGCTTCGCCCAGTTCGTGGTGCTGGCGAAAACCATCGAGGAGCGCGAAGCGCTGCGCACGTGGCTGATCGACACCTTGAACGAACAGTTCCCGGCCCTGCGCTCGCGGGTCACGCGTCTGGAGAACGGTCCTCCGGTTGGCTATCCGGTGCAGTTCCGCGTCACCGGCGAGCACATTGAGGAGGTCCGGGCTCTGGCGCGCAAGGTCGCGGCCAAGGTGCGCGAGAACCCGCATGTGGTGAACGTGCATCTGGACTGGGAAGAGCCGAGCAAGGTCGTGTACCTGAACATCGATCAGGATCGCGCCCGGGCCCTGGGGGTGAGCACGGCGAATCTGGCGAAGTTTCTCCAGAGTTCGCTGACCGGTTCCAGCGTCAGCCAGTACCGCGAAGATAACGAGCTGATCGAAATCCTCCTGCGCGGCACCGTGCATGAGCGCACCGAACTGTCGCTGCTACCGAGTCTGGCGGTGCCGACCGATAACGGTCGCAGCGTCGCGCTGTCGCAGATTGCGACGCTGGAATATGGCTTCGAGGAAGGCATCATCTGGCACCGCAATCGTCTGCCGAACGTGACCGTGCGCGCGGACATCTATGGCAAGGAACAACCGGCGACGCTTGTGAAGCAGATCATGCCGACGCTTGATCCGATCCGGGCCGAGTTGCCGGACGGTTATCTGCTGGATGTCGGCGGTACGGTGGAGGATTCGGAGCGGGGGCAGAAGTCGGTGAACGCCGGGGTGCCGATGTTCATTGTCGTGGTGCTGACGTTGCTGATGGTGCAGCTGCGCAGTTTCTCGCGCACGGCGATGGTGTTTCTGACGGCGCCGCTGGGGTTGATCGGGGTGACGCTGTTTCTGCTGGTGTTCCGTCAGCCGTTCGGGTTTGTGGCGATGCTCGGGACCATCGCGCTGTCGGGGATGATCATGCGCAACTCGGTGATTCTGGTGGATCAGATCGAGCAGGATATTGCGGCGGGGCTCAAGCCCTGGCAGGCGATCATCGAGGCGACCGTGCGTCGGTTCCGGCCGATTGTGTTGACGGCACTGGCGGCGGTGCTGGCGATGATTCCGCTGTCACGCAGTGTGTTTTTCGGGCCGATGGCGGTGGCGATCATGGGGGGGTTGATTGTGGCGACTGCTCTGACGCTTTTGTTTTTGCCGGCGTTGTATGCGGCTTGGTTCCGGGTTCGCAAGGAGGTTTGATTTTGTTTGAGCGTGGCGGCCTTTGGGCCGGCCATGCTCTGGGTGCTTTTTGTGAATATCCGTTGCTTCGGGTGTTGCCGCTGGCGGTTTCGCCCTTACGGCGAGTCACTTTTTTCAAACGCCAAAAAAGTAACCAAAAACGCTGGGCCCCGGCGTTCGGCACCTCGCTTTGGCTCGGTGTTCCTTCGCTCCGGGATTCATCCGGGGGCATCGCCTCCGGTTTGCTTCGCTGCACCTCCTCTCGATGTGTTTGGCTTCGCCAAACGGCGCTTCGCGCCCACCCCCGGATAAATCCCTCCACTCAGCCTGCCGATGGGGCCGGCACGTCAAAAGCGCTACTTGAGCTAACGCTCATCGTGTTGAGTGGGGCGGCTGCGCCGCATGCTGTGGGGTCTCCTACAGCTTTTTCAGAATTCTCTGATATTGAGGACGTCCGGTCTTGGGTGGTGTACTCGATCCTCTGTTTTTATGAGTGATCGGGAGGTTTTTTGTGAAGAAGCCGCCGGTATTGAAAGGACGGTCCGATCCGGTGTTCGACTTGTTGGCGCGGGCGCCGCACAAGCAGCATCTGGTGGATTATCTGGCGCTGCTCAAGCCTCTCGATGATCGGGGGCGTTATTTGCCTTTCGAGGATTTGCGCTATCGCTGGGCGCCGGGGCTGGACGCTCGTTTGTGTTGGGCGCTGGTGAAGAGGGCGAGGGCTGCGCAGTACATCAATCTCCTGCCATTGGGTGAGCCGCCGCAGTGGGGCAAGTATTTGCTGACACCCTCGGCCCGGAAAACCCTTTCGGCCGTCGATCTGCAGACGACTTCCGCTTCGCTGGAGTGCATGACCGGGCAGATCGGCGAACGGTCGCATTTCAGTTATTTGCTCAATGATCTGATCGAAGACGAAGTGATCGCCAGCAGCCAGTTGGAAGGTGCGGCAACGACCACGCGAGTTGCCAAGGACATGCTCAAGTATCAACGGCAGCCGCGCACGCCGGATGAGCGCATGGTCATGGGCAATTACAGGATGATGAATTTCGCCTGGGAAAACCGTTACCAACCCTTGAGTGTCGACTTGATCGCGGCAATGCATCGGGTGGGCGTCGAGGGGATCGATGACGAGCAATACAGTCCCGGTTTTTTCAGGACGAACGATGAAGTGGTGGTACAGGATGGCGAGGGCAACACGGTGCATACACCGCCGCCCGCTGTCGGAGTGGTGATGCGTTTGCAGAGACTCGTACGCTGGATCAATCAGCCACTCGGCTCACCTCAGGAAAAGGACTACCTGCACCCGTTGATCAAGGCGATCACGCTGCATTTTTCTCTGGGCTACGAACATCCGTTTCGCGATGGCAACGGACGGGGTGCGAGGGCGTTGTTCTACTGGTTCATGTTCAAGCACGAATTTTCGGCATTTCGCTACATTGCGATCAGTCCTTTGCTGCGCAATGCGCCGGTGAAGTACGGGCGGTCGTATTTGCATAGCGAGGCCGATGAGCTGGATCTGACGTATTTCATCGAGTTTCAGTGTTCGGTGATTCAGCGTGCAGTCAGTCGCTTCACGGATGTCTACCGCAAAAGCCTGGCGTACACGGAAGACTTTGAGCGCTGGCTGATGGCGTCGGGTTTTTTCGAGCGGCTGACGCAAAGGCAGCGGGCGCTGTATCAGGTGGCCAAGAGCGGAGTGGCGAAGGAGTTTACGGCGAGCAACGTGAGTGAACACTTGGGTTGTTCTTGCAGCACCGCGATGTCAGCGCTAAACGGGCTGGTCGAGTTGCAGGTCTTCGAGAAAAGGAAAATGGGCAGCGAGTGGGTGTTCTTTTTACGCAGTCCAGCCAGTGTGTTGAAGGACGGGAGCGAGTTGTCTCGCTCCCGTGCAGCGTTGGCCTAGAGGCTGCCAAACACCTTCTTCGCCAGACTGGTCGCTGCAGCGGCCGGGTTCTTGCGGATGGTTTCTTCCTGTTTGCCGATCATCTCGAACAGACCGTTCAGCGCTTGTTCGGTCACGTAGCTTTCGATGTTGGCGCTCTTGGAGTCGACCACGCCCAACGTCGCAGCCTGGCCGGCGAACGCGTTGTACTTCTGCGCCACGCCTACCTTGTCGGTCGCCTGTTTGACGATCGGCAGAAACTTGGCGCGGATCTGTTCGCGGCTGGATTTGTCCAGGTATTGGGTGGCGGAGTCGTTACCGCCGCTGAGGATGCCTTTGGCATCGGCCACGCTCATTTTCTTCACGGCGTCGACGAGGATCGGCTGGGCCTGGGTCACGGCGGTTTCCGCGGCCTTGTTCATGGCGGTTTCCAGTTCGTCGACCTGGGCGCCCATGCCGAACGCTTTCATCTTGCCGGCGACTTTGCCGAGTTTGCCCGGCAGTTCGATTTTCACGTCCGGGTTGTTGCTGAAGCCGCCCGGGGTGCCGAGTTGTTTGACGGCCAGTTGCGCGCCTTGGGTCAGGGCATCCTTGAGGCCGCCGGTGGCGTCGCCTTGCGACAGGTCGCTGAGGGACAGGGCCAGTGCGCTGGCGGAGATCATCAGGCCCGCGCACAGGCCGGCGAAGCGTAGGGTAGGGCGGAGCATGAAAGCTTCCTTGTTCAAAAGATTTAGCGGGCGGCGTCGACGCGGACTTTCAGCGGCTGAGGATCCTTGCCATCAAGCTGCACGGCATGGTTTTCGGTGGTGATGAACATCAACTCGCCGTTGACCTCGATGCGTGCGCTGACCGAGTAGCGGTGGCCGGGTTTGACCTGGGTCGGATCGTAGCTCAAATGGAACGGCAGCGGCACTTGTCCCTTGATCGGGCCTTTCTGTTCGTCGAGCACTACCGCGGGCGCATCGGCCAGCGAAACGTCCTGAAGGCTCACACTCAAGGTCGCGCTTGGCGGCAGGGCGATGCGTTGCAGGTAGAACACTTCGCCGTCGAGGCTCGCTTTGCCGCTTGGAGTGGTGGACTGGCAAGCACTCAACACGGTGGCGGCGGCGAGAAGAGAAAGTTTTTTCATGGGGACCTCAAAAGACTTGGGCGCCAGAGGGGCGCCCAAGGAAATCTAGCGGATTTTGGATAACGAGTCAGTGAACAAACGTAACGGTTCATTCAGCCACTGCTCGATTGCCCGCAACAGGCGCGATTGGGGCGGACGTGTCGCGGGTAAAAGTTCGATAGCTTCAGGAAATACGGACAGCCGTTGGTGATACCTGTTTTCTATCCCCGTCAGTGCATACCGTTTGCCCGGCACAACATGCGCTGGATCATATTTAAGATAAAACGAAATGGCAGTTTCCTCATCGTGAGAAACGCGCGCCAGTTCGACATCGGGACTTTCTTTTTCATGCAGGCTGATAGTGATTGCCTGTTCGGGTGGAATCATTTCGGGTTCCTGCACTTCAACATACAAGTAACCGATCGGACTCAAATGCAGCGTCTGACGGTGGGGCGCCTGATGAACAATGACGAAATGTTCCTGCTCCAGCAGCAAGGGTTGTCCGTTGTGAAAGAGCTGGACGGTGACACGATATTTGACGCTGACATCAGTGAGTCGGTGGGGAAACCGGAAGTTCCACTGACCGTCGACGATGGAAGGATATCTCCAGTGTTTGACGCTTGTCGTTTGCCGTGTATTGATCAGTTGAACATCGACGACGGTTTCATTGTTTCCGTCGAGAGGGGCGTTGAAGTCGGGTGGAAGACTGAACGTTACATTGATGGTATGGGGGGATTCATTCAACTGGCTCATATCGATTTCCTTATCGATTAAAAGAGCCCATTAATTCATAAAACAACTAACCGGAAAACGATCCGGTCCGCCGGTTAGTTGTCTTCAAGTTTCAGCGGGGCGGGGTGGATGCCGTTTCCGCTGCATCTTCACTGCGATGCAACGCTACCTGGCGGATCGACAATCGAATCTCCGCCGGCAGTACCCGTTTCGCTGCACCTTCGGCCAGTTCGCCGAGCAGTTCGTGATAGCTCAATTTGCCGGCTTCGTCGCGACGCAGCACGTCGAGGTCGAGCAGGGTCTGGATGAAATGACGGAACAGGCTCTTGTCGAAGAACTCCGGCGCATTCAGGCCGTGCAGGATCGACAGGCGCTGGGCCATGACCGTGCACAGGTCTTCCAGTTCTTCGGCGCTGATGCTGTTCTGCCCGGCATTGAGCAGCAACGATACGGTCATGTAGAAGCGTTGCAGGGTCTGGGCGATGCTTTTCGACAGCAGGGTCAGCAGCACGAAATGTCGTGAGCTCGGTGCCGGGCGCAGGTAGACGTCTTTCTCGAAACGCAGCAGACCCTGTTCGACGAACGCTTCCAGCCACTGATCGATCACCGCATCCAGTTCGTCCAGGGTCCAGCGGATGAACAGCTCCGATTGCAGGTACGGATACAGTGCGCGGGTGTAGCGCAGGATCTGCTCGCGGCTCATGCGCGAAGTGCTCTGGAAGAAACTCGCCAGCAACGCCGGCAGGGCAAAGATGTGCAGCACGTTGTTGCGGTAGTAGGTCATCAGGACGGCGTTCTGCTCGTCCAGATACAGAATCTTGCCCAGCGCATCGTTCTGCTCGGACAGCAGGTCCATGTCCTTCACATGCTCGATCAGCGCCCGGCCATCGCCTTCCGGCAAGGTGGTGTGCGGCGAGTACGGAACCTTGCGCAGCAGCGCCAGATACAGATCCAGCACCCGCGCCATGGCCCGGTCATCGAGTGCCAGGCGGGTGGTCGACAGCAGCGCCAGCGCCACCAGGTTGACCGGGTTGATGGCCGCCGCTTCGTTCAGATGCTGCGCGACTTTTTCGCCCAGGCGATTGGTGGTTTCGTTAAGCCAGGCCGGTTTGAACTGGGGGCCCAGTTCCTGCTGGCGCCAGCCCGGCTGTTCGCTGTCGAGGAATTCCGCCAGTTTGATCGGCTCGCCGAAGTTCACCGCCACCTGGCCGAAGCGCTGCTTGAGCGCGCCGATGACTTTGAAGATGTCGAAGATCGATTCCTTCTTCTTGCTCGCGCCGCGCAGTTCGCCGAGGTAGGTGCGGCCTTCGAGCACGCGCTCATAACCGATGTACACCGGCACGAACACGATCGGCATCCGCGACGACCGCAGGAAGCTGCGCATGGTGATCGCGAGCATCCCGGTTTTCGGTTGCAGCATACGCCCGGTGCGGGAGCGACCACCTTCGACGAAGTACTCGACCGGGAAACCTTTGGTGAACAGCGTGTGCAGGTATTCGTTGAACACCGAGGTGTACAGCGGATTGCCCTTGAACGTGCGGCGCATGAAAAACGCCCCGCCACGGCGCAGCAGACTGCCGATCACCGGCATGTTGAGGTTGATCCCGGCGGCGATGTGCGGCGGGGTCAGGCCGTTGCGGAACAGCAAGTACGACAGCAGCAGATAGTCGATGTGGCTGCGGTGGCACGGCACGTAGATCACTTCGTGACCCTGGGCGACTTTCTGCACGCCTTCGATGTGGTTGACCTTGATCCCGTCGTAGATCTTGTTCCAGAACCAGCTCAGTACCACTTCCAGAAAACGGATCGCGGTGTAGGTGTAGTCCGAGGCAATTTCGTTGCCGTAGCGCAGGGCCTGGGCCTTGGCTTTTTCCAGGGAGATGTTTTCGCGTTCGGCTTCGTCGAGGATCGCTTGCTTGACCAGTGGCTGGTTGAGCAGGCCTTTGACCAGGTTGCGGCGGTGGGAAATGTCCGGTCCGATCACGGCAGCCTTGAGGTTGCGAAAGTGCACCCGCAGGATCCGCTGGGCCATGCGCACGGTGCGCTCGTGGCCCTTGTTGTGCTCGATCAGTTCGCGCAGGTGGATAGGCGCGGAAAACTGCACGCGGGTCTTGCGCCCGAGGACAATCACGCTCAACAGACGACGCAGACGCCCGGTGACCGCCCAGCTGTCGGCGAACAGCAGCTTCCACGGGCTGTTTTCGCTGTCAGGCGACTGGCCCCAGAACACGCTGACCGGAATGATCTGTGCGTCTTCGGCGGCGTTCTGGGTGAGCGCGCTGACCAAGCGAGTCAGGGTCGGCGGCGCACCGCGCTTGTCCTGGCGACCGAGCCAGTCCGGGTCCGGCGTCAGGTAGAAGAACGCCGCCGGCTCCAACAGATTTCCGACTGACACCGGCAGCACCGGGCGCGGCAGTCCGGCCTTGGTGCATTCGGTATCGACCACCGCCAGATCGGTCAGCGATGGGTTTTGCAGGACGTAGAACACCGGACGACTGCGGTCGAGGTTGAGGGTGAACGACGACTGGTTGATCGTCTCGGAGCGAACCCAGAGATACAACAGTCGGCGCAAGGTGCCAAACACAAGACGGCGGAACGGGGAACGGGTCATACGGCTTCTGCGTGAGTGGATAAACCGAGCGTTTGCTCGGGAGGGCGACAGTTTGCCGGATTACTCGAAAATCGGCAAAAAAGCGGCGAAGTAATCTCCTGTTGAGAGTTTTGCCGCCTGTCATATACTCGGCGATCTGTCGCCGGGGCCCTTTTATGGACGTCGGACGCAGGCTGACGTTCCTCAAAGGCTTTCCTGCGAAAAGCCTGTTCAATAATAAAAAAGGAGTATGAACAGATGGCAACACGTGAAACCGGCAACGTGAAGTGGTTCAACGACGCCAAGGGCTACGGCTTCATTCAGCGCGAAGACGGGGTGGACGTGTTCGTGCACTACCGCGCGATCCGCGGTGAAGGCCACCGTTCGCTGACTGAGGGTCAGCAGGTTGAATACGCGGTGGTGGAAGGGCAGAAGGGCTTGCAGGCTGAAGACGTTGTAGGCCTGTAACGCAAATCTTCAGAACACCAAAAATCATTGTGGGAGCGGCGGTTCGACGCTTCGACTTGCTCGCGAATGCGATGTACCAGTCGATATCAATGCTGACTGACACACCGCATTCGCGAGCAAGCCCGCTCCCACATTGGTTCTGTGTCGCCGGTTTTACGCAGTTTTCCAGGTGATCTCTTCTTCACCATCGGCGCTGATCCGAATCCAGCGATCCGCCGTCTCTTCACCTTCCTCTTCAACCCATGTCCCCGGCGCGCAGCGCACTTCAACGTTCAGCGCGGCAAAGGCGGCGCGGGCGCAGGCGATGTCGTCGTCCCATGGGGTCGCATCGCTTTCCAGGTACAGGCTGTTCCACTTGCCTACGGCTTTCGGCAGCCAGGTCACCGGGATGTTGCCGGCCTTGCACTTCCAGGTCTGGCCTTTTTGTACCCAGTCGCTGCACGGGCCAAGGGCTGCGCCCAGCCAGGTGGAAATGGCCTTGTGGTCGACGTCGGCGTCTTTCAGGTAAATCTCGATGTCCGGTTGGCGCATGGATGTCCTCACTGCGGGTCTGAAAAATCCATTCGCGGATTTAGCCGGCCCCGGGCTACTTGCCCGAGTCCAAAAGTTATTGAAGAACGAAATAATCGTAGCGCATCGACACGGTGGTCACGAACGGCTCGGCCTGCTCGATCACCGCCGCACGGCGTTCGGCACTGGCGCGCCAGCCGTGAGGTGTCATCGCCAGCAGGTTGGCGCGATCCTCGGGCTTGTCCAGCGTCAGTTTGAATTCCAGCGTTTCACTGTGCGCCAGCGCCATGCCTTCCGGCACCAGGGCCAGGTGCTTGTCGTCGGTGTATTCGCGCACTTCGTCGTACAGGCGTTCGCGCAGTTCCATCAGGTGGCCGCTGGTCGGGCCGACTTTCATCAGGCCGCCGCCGACACTGAGCAGGCGTTTGGCTTCATCCCAGTCCAGCGGACTGAAGACGCTGGCCAGAAACTGGCAGCTACCGGAGGCCAGTGGCACCCGGGCCATGCTCGCAATCAACCAGGTCAGCGCCGGATTGCGTTTGCAGGCGCGCTTGACCGCTTCCTTCGAGATGTCCAGCGCGTAGCCATCGGCGTCCGGCAAGGCCTCGGCGATCTGCGCGGTGTAGTAACCCTCGCCACAACCGATATCGACCCAGCGCGCCGGCGCATAACCCGCCGCCAGCTCCGCCAGGCGCTTGGCCACCGGGGCGTAATGCCCAGCGTTCAAAAAGTCGCGGCGGGCCTCGACCATCGCCTGATTGTCGCCAGGGTCGCGGCTGTTCTTGTGCTGCACCGGCAACAGGTTCAGGTAACCCTGGCGCGCGCGGTCGAAGCGGTGGCCGGCGGGGCAGACCACGCCGTTGTCCACTGCGTTCAGCGGTTCACTGCAGATCGGGCACGCGAGCATCAGGCAAGCAACTTGATCAGAGTCTGGTAGTAAATCTCGGTCAGCACGTCGAGATCGGCCGCCAGCACGCGCTCGTTGACCTGGTGGATGGTCGCGTTGACCGGGCCCAGTTCAACAACCTGAGTGCCCATGGTCGCGATGAAACGACCGTCGGAGGTACCGCCGCTGGTGGACGCCTTGGTCTCGCGACCGGTGATGTCCTTGATGCTCGACGACACCGCGTCGAGCAGTGCGCCCGGCTCGGTGAGGAACGGCAGACCGGACAGCGCCCAGTCGATGTGCCAGTCCAGGCCGTGCTTGTCGAGAATGTCGGCGACGCGTTTCTGCAGGCCTTCAACGGTTGATTCGGTGGAGAAACGGAAGTTGAACAACGCCACCAGATCGCCCGGAATCACGTTGGTCGCGCCGGTGCCGGAATTGACGTTGGAAATCTGGAAACTGGTCGGCGGGAAGAAGTCGTTGCCGTGATCCCAGTGCTCGGCGGCCAGTTCGGCCAGAGCCGGGGCAGCGAGGTGGATCGGGTTCTTTGCCAGGTGCGGATAGGCCACGTGTCCCTGCACGCCACGCACGGTCAGTTTGGCGCCGAGGGAGCCGCGACGACCGTTCTTCACCACGTCGCCCACCAGCGTGGTGCTCGACGGTTCGCCGACGATGCACCAGTCCAGACGCTCGTTACGGGCGGCCAGACGCTCGACCACTGCCTTGGTGCCGTGATGGGCCGGGCCTTCTTCGTCGCTGGTGATCAGGAACGCGACCTTGCCCTTGTGATCCGGGTAATCGGCGACGAAGCGCTCGGCCGCCACAGTCATCGAGGCCAGGCTGCCTTTCATGTCCGCCGCGCCGCGCCCGCAGAGCATGCCGTGCTCGTCGATCACCGCGTTGAACGGGTCGATCTGCCAGGCGGTCACCGGACCGGTCGGCACCACGTCGGTGTGACCGGCGAAGCACAGCACCGGGCCGTCGCCTTTGCCGTGAGTCGCCCAGAAGTTATCCACATCTTCGATGCGCATCGGTTCCAGCTGGAAACCGGCATCGCCCAGGCGCTGCATCATCTGCTTCTGGCAATCGGCGTCGACCGGCGTCACGGACGGACGGCGGATCAGGTCGATGGCGAGTTGGAGGGTCGGCGAAAGGTCGGCGTGGGCCGTCATGGAAAACTCCGGATGCTGTAAATGTGGGAGCGAGCCTGCTCGCGATGATGATGTCCTGTTCAACATAAGTGCTGAATGTGACGGACTCATCGCGAGCAGGCTCGCTCCCACAGGTCTAGGGGCAGGCCATTGGGGCCTCGGCCCTGCAAAATGGCGGTTATCTTAAAGCAAAACGGCGACCATTGGCCGCCGTTTAGTGCTTCGTCGAGGAATTAGACGACAGGTGCCGGTTCAGGCGTCGCCGAAGGTTTTGGCAGCGACGACAGGAACGCCATGATCAGCGCCGCTACGTATGGCAGCGACTGCACCAGCAGCATGGCCACCCAGAAGCGCATGTCGTTGCTCGGAATGCCCTGCACCAGGAAGATCCCCAGCGCCGCGCCCCACAACAGCAGCATGATGAACAGCTCTTCCCGGGCCTCGGAAATCGCCACCCAGAAGCCATGGTTGTCGGCGTTTTTCGGGGTGCGGAAGAACGGAATGCTGCTGGTGAAGAAGCCGTACAGCACCGCTTTGGCGATGGTGTGCGACAACGCCAGACCGGCCAGTGCCGCGCAGAATGCATCCTTGAGGTTCACGCCCACGGCGCGACGGTAGAGGAAGATGATCTTGCCGACCTTGAACACGAACAGCGCCAGCGGCGGGATCGCGAAGATCAGCAGCGGCGGATCGACCCGTTGCGGCACGATGATCATCGCCGCCGACCACAACAGCGCGCCGACGGTGAAGAAGATGTTCATGCCGTCCGCCACCCACGGCAGCCAGCCCGCGAGGAAGTGGTAACGCTGGCCGCGAGTCAGCTCGGTGTCCTTGCCGCGCAGCAGGCTGCGGGTGTGACGCTTGATGATCTGGATCGCACCGTAGGCCCAGCGGAAACGCTGCTTCTTGAAGTCGATGAAGGTGTCCGGCATCAGACCCTTGCCGTAACTGTCGTGGTAATACGCAGCCGACAGGCCTTTCTCGAACACGCGAAGTCCGAGTTCGGCGTCTTCACAGATGCACCAGTCGGCCCAGCCCAGTTCTTCCAGAACCGAGCGACGGGTCATGGTCATGGTGCCGTGCTGGATGATCGCGTCGCGGTCGTTGCGGGTGACCATGCCGATGTGGAAGAAACCTTTGTATTCGGCGTAGCAGAGTTTCTTGAAGGTGCTTTCGTTCTGGTCGCGGTAATCCTGCGGCGACTGCACCACGGCGATTTTCGGGTCGGCGAAGTGCGGCACCATGTGTTTGAGCCAGTTCGGGTGCACGCAGTAGTCGGAGTCGATCACCGCGATCACTTCGGCGTCCTTGGCGGTGTGCGGGATCAGGTAGTTCAGCGCGCCGCCCTTGAAACCGGCCAGGGGCGAGACGTGGAAGAACTTGAAGCGTGGACCGAGGGTTTCGCAGTAGTCGCGCACCGGTTCCCAGACCGCCGGGTCCTTGGTGTTGTTGTCGATGATCAGGACTTCGAAGTCCGGATAGTCGAGGTTGGCCAGGGCGTCGAGGGTCTGTTTGACCATCTCCGGCGGCTCGTTGTAGCAAGGCACGTGAATCGAGACCTTCGGGCGGTAGTTCGAGTCGCCGACCACCGGCAGGAATTCACGGCGACGCTTGTGAATCCACACCGCCTCGGCCAGTTCGTGAGCCTCGGTCAGCAACACGATGAATACCCCGAGCGCACCGAGCGCCAGCAGGAAGCCCACCGTCAGGCTGAACCACGTGCTGTATTGCTGGCTGTAGTCGTAACCGATCCACACCAGCACCGAACCACACAGGAACGCGATAAAGGTCAGGAAGGTACGACCGCGCTGGCGCAGGGCCGAGCCGTCGATCATCAGCAGGGTCAGCGACAACAGCGCCAGCACTACCGAGCCAATGGCCAGCACGCGCCATTGCGGGATCGCCACCACCGGGCCTTCGAAGTTGAATTTCTGCTGGCGCGCGGCGTTGAACACGCCCCAGTAGGCGCCGACCGAACCTTCGTCGCTGGCCTTCCACGGCTGGTCGAACGCTTCGATCACGAAGTAGTTGAAGCCCTGACGGTTGAGTTTGTTGACCAGCGTGCGCAGGTAGATGGCCTGATCCGCCGGCGACGCATCGGCACCACCGCGCATGCGGCCGTTGCTCGGCCAGCCCACTTCGGACAGCAGCAGCGGTTTTTTCGGGAACATCTTTTTCAGGTCGCGGGCGCGGTCGAAAACGAACTGCCCGGCCTTGTCCACTGGAATGAATTCCCAGTAAGGCAGAACGTGCGCGGCGATCAGGTCGACGTGCTTGGCCAGCTCCGGGTGCTCTTCCCAGACGTGCCACTGTTCGGAGGTGGTCACCGGTACTTTCACGGCCGCGCGCACGCGGTCGAGCAGCACGCTGAGTTCCTGGGCAGTGATTTCCTTGCGGAAGATCGCTTCGTTACCGACCACTACGCGAACCACACTGCGCGAAGTGTTGGCCAGTTCGATGGCGCGGGTGATTTCCCGCTCGTTGCGCTCCTGGTCAGGGCTGATCCAGATCCCCAGCGTCACGCGCAGGCCGAATTCTTCGGCCAGTTTCGGGATGTCCTGCAGGGAGCCGTCGACCGAGTAGATGCGGATGTTGTCCGTCAGCTTGCTCATGATCTCCAGGTCGCGGCGCATTTCATCGTCGGACGGATACTGATCCTTCTGCGGGAACTGTCCTTGCTGGAACGGTGAATAGGAGAAACCGGAGATCTGCTCCGGCCAGTTCGGCGCGGAGACGGGGCGGTTGATCAGCGCCCAGAAACCGGTGAACAGGGCGGCGATTGCCAGAACCACCACCAGGTTGAGTCCAAATTTACGCGATGACATAGCTGTGTCGGGTTCCAAGGTCTGTGGAACGAAGGGTCGGCTGGTTGACGCCTGAGGGCGCGCATCCTACACCGGCAGTTCGCCGAGTCCTACAACAGACAGGGAAATGCCGGACGTTGGGCAATCCAACCCGACTTAAGTTCTTTCGTTTCAGCATGTAAGGCAAATCTTTGTTACGTGCAGCTTTAATTAAAGCAGGCAGGTTCGCCGTTCATAGCGCAAAGGTGCTCTTGGCCGCCGACGGCCCTATAATGCGCGCCGGTTTTTGGGGTAATGGTCATGAGTACAGAAGATCCGCGGTTTGCAGGCATCGCCCGCTTGTATGGCATCGAGGGCCTCGAGCGCCTGCGTGCAGCCCATGTGGCGATTGTCGGCGTTGGCGGCGTCGGTTCCTGGGCGGCGGAAGCCATGGCCCGTTGCGGGGTCGGCGAGATTTCGCTGTTCGACCTCGACGACGTCTGCGTCAGCAACGCCAACCGCCAGTTGCACGCGCTGGACAGCACGGTCGGCAAACCCAAGGTCGAGGTGATGGCCGAGCGTCTGCGCGGGATCAACCCGGACTGCAAGGTGCATGCTGTGGCGGATTTCGTCACCCGCGACACCATGGCCGAATACATCACGCCGAACATCGACTGCGTGATCGACTGCATCGACGCCGTCAACGCAAAAGCCGCGCTGATCGCCTGGTGCAAGCGCCGCAAGATCCAGATCATCACCACCGGCGGCGCTGGCGGGCAGATCGATCCGACGCTGATTCAGGTCTGCGACCTCAACCGTACGTTCAATGATCCACTGGCCTCGAAAGTGCGCTCCACTCTGCGTCGCGATTACGGCTTCTCGCGCACTGTGACCCGTCACTACAGCGTGCCGTGCGTGTTCTCCACCGAACAATTGCGTTACCCGAAACCGGACGGCAGCATCTGCCTGCAGAAGAGTTTTGTCGGCGATGGCGTGAAGCTGGACTGCGCCGGCGGGTTTGGCGCGGTGATGATGGTGACGGCGACGTTCGGCATGGTCGCGGCGACCAAGGCCGTGGAAAAGATTGTGGCGGGCGTTCGGCGCCCGGCGGATCGGGTCAAGCCTCAGGCCTGAAGCCCAGGGCTGCGCAGCAGCCCTTTTACTGCGCCAGCTCGTTCATCCGCTGCAGCACGGCATTCAAGCCGTTGCTGCGCGACGGCGACAACTGCCGCGACAGCCCCAGTTGATTGAACCAGTCCGGCAGATCGATTTGCTGCAACTCAGCGGCAGACAAGCCGTTGACCCGCAACAGCAGCAACGCCACCAATCCGCGAATCATCCGCGCATCGCTGCTCGCCGCGAACTGCCAGAGACCGTCGCGCAATTCGCCAACCAGCCACACCTGACTTTCACAGCCGTGCACGCGGTTGGCCTCGCATTTGTCCGCATCGCTCAACGGCGGCAGGCGATCACCCAACTGCATCAACAGCCGCGCCCGCTGTTCCCAGCCCGCGGCGTTCTGAAACGTTTGCAGCGCTTCGGCGGCCTCGACCGGCAGGCTCATCGCAATAGCTCCAGCGCCTGATCCAGCGCTTCAAAGAAACGCTCCAGATCTTCGGAATCGTTGTACAGCGCCAGCGACACGCGAATCGCCCCGGCCAGTTCGAATCGCTTGAGCAGCGGCATCGCGCAGTGGTGCCCGGCACGTACAGCGATGCCCTGTTCGGTCAGCAAGTGCGCGAGATCGGCGTTGTGTACGCCTTCGACGACAAAACTGGCCAGCGCCAGTTGCGGTTTGCCCAACAGACGAATGCCGTTGCGGGCGGCGAGACCACGCAACAGGTAATCGTGCAGCGCCGCTTCGTGGGCGGCCACCGCGTCCTGATCCAGACCGGCCAGATAGTCGAGGGTCGCACCGAGGCCGATCACGCTGGCAATCGGCGGCGTGCCCGCTTCGAAACCCAGTGGAGCAGGGCGGAAACGGGATTCGTGATAATTGGCTTCCAGTACCATTTCGCCGCCGAACTGCCACGGCCGCAGTTGCTCAAGTGCGCTGTTGCGCCCGAACAGCACGCCGAGGCCATCGGGGCCGTACAGTTTGTGGCTGGAAAACACGTAAAAGTCGCAACCCAGTGCCTGCACGTCATGCCGGCCGTGGACCACGCCTTGAGCGCCATCGACGACGGTCAACGCATTTTGTGCCTTGGCCATCGCCAGCAGGGCCGGCAACGGTTGCCACGCGCCAAGCACGTTGGACAACTGGCTGACCGCCAGCAAGCGGGTGCGCGGGCCGATCAGGTGAACGGCAGCAGCGAGGTCGATCACGCCGTCATCGTCCAGCGGCAGTATCACCAGTTTCAGGTCGCGACGTTGTGCCAGTTGCTGCCACGGCAGCAGATTGGCGTGATGCTCCAGGGCGCTGATGACAATTTCATCGCCCGGATGGAAAAGAGGTTCCAGGCCATAGGCCAGCAGATTCAGCGCACTGGTGGCGCCGTGGGTGAAGATGATCTGCCCGCTGTCACCGGCATTCAGCCACTGGGCAACCTTCAGGCGACTGTCCTCGAACGCCTGCGTGGCGTGGGCGCCGGGCAGGTGCTGGGCACGGTGCACGTTGGCCGCGCCATTGGCGTAGTAATGCGCCAGCGCGTCGAGCAGAGCCTGGGGTTTTTGCGTGGTGGCGGCGTTGTCCAGATAGGTCTGGTCTTGCCGTTGCAGGGCGGCGATGGCCGGGAAGTCGGCGCGCCAGGGGGAGGGAATCATCATCTGTTCAGCCCTGTGAACTTGGGCGGATATACACCGAACCTTGTGGGAGCGGGCTTGCTCGCGAATGCGTCGTGTCAGTCGAAATCAAGGGTGACTGACACACCGTCTTCGCGAGCAAGCCCGCTCCCACAGGAGGTCACAGCGGCGCTTAGTTGTGAGCGTGCAGCGCTTCGTTCAACTCGATCGCCGATTTGTGGGTTTTGCATTCCACGGCACCGGTTTCCGAATTGCGACGGAACAGCAGGTCAGTCTGGCCGGCCAGTTCACGAGCCTTGACCACTTTGACCAGGTTGTTGTGCTCGTCCAGCAGAGCCACCTTGGTGCCGGCCGTCACGTACAGGCCCGACTCGACGGTGTTGCGGTCGCCCAACGGGATACCGATACCGGCGTTGGCGCCGATCAGGCAGCCTTCGCCTACCTTGATCACGATGTTGCCGCCACCCGACAGGGTGCCCATGGTCGAGCAACCGCCGCCCAGGTCCGAACCCTTGCCGACAAACACGCCAGCGGAGACGCGGCCTTCGATCATGCCCGGACCTTCGGTGCCGGCGTTGAAGTTGACGAAACCTTCGTGCATCACGGTGGTGCCTTCGCCCACATAGGCACCCAGACGCAGACGTGCGGCGTCAGCGATACGCACGCCGGCCGGTACCACGTAATCGGTCATTTTCGGGAACTTGTCTACCGAGAACACTTCCAGCAGCTCGCCGCGCAGACGGGCTTCGAGTTGCAGCTCGGCCAGTTCGCTCAGGTCGATCGCGCCCTGGCTGGTCCAGGCCACGTTTGGCAGCAGCGGGAAGATCCCGGCCAGGCTTACGCCGTGAGGCTTGACCAGACGATGGGACAGCAGGTGCAGTTTGAGGTACGCCTCAGGGGTCGAAGTCAGTTGCGCGTCTTCGGCCAGCAGGGTGGCGACCAGCGGCTTGTGGCTTTCGGCCAGACGGGTCAGCAACTTGCCCTGTACCGCATCGATGCCTTTCACGGCTTCAGCCAGTTGGGCGGCTTGTGCGGTGGTGAAGGTGATGGCCTGGTTGCCTTCGGTGTAGCCGAGAATCGGTGCAACGGCAGCGACCAGTTCGGCCGATGGATTGAGCAGCGGCTGAGCGTAGAACACTTCCAGCCACGCGCCTTGACGGTTCTGGGTGCCGACGCCGAAGGCGATACTGAACAGAGAGTTGGACATGTGAATACCTCTACAAAAAGTGACGGGCTGCTTACTTGAGGGCGGCCGCGTAGATATCTGGCTTGAAGCCAATCAGGGTTCGGTCACCGAGATCGAGCACCGGGCGCTTGATCATCGAGGGTTGAGCGAGCATCAGTTCGATGGCTTTCGACTGGTCGAGATCGGCTTTGCGTTCGTCGTCGAGTTTGCGAAAGGTCGTGCCCGCACGGTTCAACACCGTTTGCCAGCCATGCTCGTCGCACCATTGGGTCAGGTGCTCGCGATCAATGCCGGCGGTCTTGTAATCGTGGAAGTCGTAGCTGACAGCGTGTTCATCGAGCCAGGTGCGCGCCTTCTTCATGGTGTCGCAGGCTTTGATGCCGAAAAGGTGCAACGTTTTGCTTGAAACGGTCAAGGAATCGCCCCCTTTACAGGTGCTGAAAAAAAATGGTGTCGGATTATGCCATGACCAAACCGTTTCGCGGCGGCCGAGGTTGATTTCCCGGACGGGGGCTGCGACATAGGTGCAACGGTCACGCACAGCCTAAGCGGCTAATATGGCAGTTCAACGCTGTCGATTGTCCGGGATTTCCGCTTTATGCAAACCGCTTATACCGTCCTGATCCTGCTGATGCTGGTCAGCGTCTCGCGTCTGGTCGGACGGGTCATCCCGTTGCCGCTGCCATTGGTGCAGATCGCCGCCGGAGCCTTGCTGGCCTGGCCGACTCTTGGCCTGCATGTGGCTCTGGATCCCGAACTGTTCCTGTTTCTGTTCCTGCCGCCGCTGTTGTTCTCTGATGGCTGGCGCATGCCCAAACGCGAATTGTGGCGTCTGCGCGGGCCGGTGCTGACGCTGGCGGTCGGGTTGGTGCTGTTCACCGTGGTCGGTGCCGGCTACTTCATTCACTGGCTGCTGCCGACGATTCCATTGCCGGTGGCGTTCGCGCTGGCGGCGGTACTGTCGCCGACCGACGCCGTGGCTGTGTCGGCGATTTCGCAGAACCGCTTGCCGACACCGTTGATGCACATGCTGCAAGGCGAAGCGTTGATGAATGATGCATCGGGTCTGGTGACCTTCAAGTTCGCGCTGGCGGCGGCGGTCACCGGTGCATTCTCGCTGGCCAATGCGAGCCTGACGTTTGTGCTGGTGGCGGTTGGCGGGCTGGCGGTCGGTGTTGCACTGAGCTGGCTGGTGGGCCGCTTGCGCGCCTGGATGATCGCCCGGGGCTGGGACGATCCCGCCACTCATGTGGTGTTCATGTTGCTGCTGCCGTTTGCCGCTTACGTATTGGCCGAGCGACTCGGCGCCTCGGGCATTCTCTCGGCGGTGGCAGCGGGGATGATGCAGAGCTGGCTTGATCTGTTGCCGCGCCAGACCAGCACCCGCCTGCTCAATCGCAGCGTGTGGTCGCTGCTGGAGTTTGCCTTCAACGGATTGATCTTCCTGCTGCTCGGCCTGCAATTGCCGGACATCATCAAAGCGGTGGTCAGCCACGAAACGTCGTTGTGGCCGACGCTGCTTTACCGCTGCCTCGACGTGATGGCTATTTTCCTGGCGCTGGTGGTGCTTCGCTTCATCTGGGTCCAAAGCATCTGGCGTCTGTCGGTGCTGTTGCGGCGGTTACGCGGCAAGGGCGAGCTGACGCAGGTGCCGACCGCTCGTTCCTGCTGGCTGCTGACCGTCGGCGGGGTGCGCGGTGCAGTCACCCTGGCGGGCGTGATGTCGGTGCCGATGCTGATGGGCAGCGAGGCCTTTCCGGAACGTGATCTGCTGATCTTCATCGCCGCCGGGGTGATCCTGATGTCGCTGGTGGCAGCCTGCATCGCCTTGCCGTTGCTGCTGCGCGGAATCCAGAAAAGCCCCGACGACAAGCGCCGCCAGGAAGTCCACGATGCCTGGCGCAAGACCGCCGAAGCGGCGATTCATGCGCTGGAGATCGAAGAGGTCAACCCGCAGGACGCTGCGCAAGCGGCGTTGTCGGCGGAGCTCAAGGCGCGGATCATGTCCGAGTATCGCCATCAACTGGAGGTGTTCAACGATTCGGCCGAAGCTCAGGCGCTGGCATTCCAGATGGATCTGCTCGAACGCCGTTTGCGCCTCAAAGCGCTGCGCGCGCAACGCCTTGAGTTGTACAGCCTGAGTCGTCAGCACCAGATTGGCGATGACGTGTTGCGTGAAGTGTTGGGGGAGCTGGATTTGAGTGAGGCGAATCTGGGGCAGGTCAAATAATCGCGTCGACCTGTCCCATGCGGTTACGCCGTTTGTGCCGCAGGGAACGGATAGGCCTTCGCCATGAACGCCTTGTCCTTGTCGCTGAGCACCAGATTCAGATCAATCTTGAAGTCGCCAAGGGTCCAGTTCTGGCGCACGGCGTAATGCATGATCGACTTCGGATCGTAAGGCGTGTAGTCGAAATCGCTGGCGTCGAGCAGGTTGAAGTAGCGTTCATCGACAGATCGACGTGCGTAATCGCCCTCATCGGCGTCTTCGGCCACCCCGTGCGCGGCGTAAACCGCAGGCTTGTTCCACGGAATGTTTGACGCCGGATGAAGGTGCTCATGTTCGGCCCCCAGCGCATGTCCGAACTCGTGCATGACATTGGCGGCGAAAAATGCCGGGGTGCGCAAGTCAGGCGACAGCCGCATGGTCGGGCCTTCGTCGATCAGCAGCGCGTTGGTTCCGATCATCGACCAGTAAATGCCGGGTTCGCTGCTGATACGGATATCCCCTGACTCACCCTCTACAAAATCGAACGTCAGGTTGATATGGGGCAGCCAGTTGTTGGCCGCGGCTTTGACGGCGTCCTTGAATGCTTGATCCCCACTCAGGAAGGCGATACGCAAGCTCCGGCCTGGCGCCCAGAAGTAAGTGTGTTTCCCGACGGCTCGTTTTTTACGAGCGGATACCGAGTTTCCTGCATTGGCAGGATTTTCGGCGATGGCAACTTCATGGGCGCGGTGGGAAGACACCGGTTTTTCTGTCAGGCAAAGTGTTGTGGCGTTCATGTTATCTATCCGTACTTATATTGATTCAGTGGGCTGCTGTTTATTCCGGGCAGGTTGAGCCGGAAGGCAGGGGCGGCCATAAGTTAATGTAGAGTGCGGAATGAATGAAGTTGAAGGGTATTTCGTGATGTTGAAAGTTCGCGAGGTGTTGCACCTCGCGAACGATGTACTACAGGTGTTTTTATTGTTTCGGGTAAAGCAGTCGCATGAGCCGTTTGTCTTTTTTACTGATTCGTCGATTGATCGGTATTTCCCAGTTGCCCACAGTCAATGTATTTGCCACAGGATGATGCATGATCGATTTTCGATCGTAGGAAGTGTAGATCGCGTCCAGTGTGTCGAAAGATGCGAACAGATTCCTGTCCACCTGTTCTTCGGTCAGGGGATTCATTTCACGGGTTTTATAGAACTCGTATACTTTTGGCTTATCCCACGGAATATTGGCCCTGGGGTGCTGGTGCTCATGCATCGCGCCCAGTGCGTGGCCGAATTCGTGGATCACGATGACCTCGAAGTCTTCGTGCTGCGGCTTCACTCCAAGATTCATGGTGGGGTGGTCGGGGTGTATCAACAAGGCGTCAGTGCCCAGCATCGAGCTGTTGTTATTGTTTTTTGTTGCGATCCGGATGTCGCCTTTCAAATCATCGACAAATTCAAATTTAAGGTTGATGTACGGTAACCATTGGCTGGCAGCCGCGATAATCTTTTGTTTGTGGTCGGCATCCGGTGAATCCATGAAAGCCACTTTCAGGGTTCGCCCGTTGGCCCAGAGTTTTGAATAGTGAACGATGGAGCGTTTACGTCGAGTACCGGAACTTGTACCGGCATTGGCGGGGTTTTCATTGATGGCTGCGGTGTAGGCGGCTTGATCATCGGGCCACTGAACGAGCTGGCAATCCAATAGAGTGTCCATGTCGACTTCTTCCTTGAAGTTTAAAGTTTTGAATGCAGTTGAGCGCGCGATTGTGCGCAGTTCAAGACTAACGTCTGGCCGACAGGGAAGTGGAGTAAATAGTTGGAGGATCTGTAACCTGATGTATGAAGTGCCCGTGCCGGATTGCCCGGCACGGACGTTCAGCCATTACTTGTGACGCAGGACGAAATCGCGGATGCGTTCGGCCGCTTCCACACACTCCGCCAGCGGCGCGACCAGCGCCATGCGCACGCGGCCGGCACCGGGGTTGACCCCGTCGACATCCCGGGACAGGTACGAACCCGGCACCACAGTTACATGTTCCTCGGCAAACAGATCACGGCAGAATGCTGCGTCATCACCTTGCACGTTTGGCCACAGGTAGAAGCTGCCATCCGGACGCTGTACATCCATCACGGGGCTGAGGATCGCCAGCACGGCATCGAACTTCTCCCGATACAGGGCACGGTTGGCACGTACATGCACTTCGTCGTTCCATGCGGCAACACTGGCCAGTTGCGTCTGAACCGGCATCGCGCAGCCGTGGTAGGTGCGATACAGCAGGAAGCCCTTGAGGATGTCGGCATCGCCGGCAACAAAACCGGAGCGCAGGCCCGGCAGGTTCGAACGCTTGGACAGGCTGTGGAACACCACGCAGCGTTTGAAGTCCTTGCGACCCAGTTCGGCGCAAGCGCTGAGCAGGCCCGGCGGCGGGGTCTGTTCGTCGAAGTACAGCTCGCTGTAGCACTCGTCGGCGGCGATCACAAAGTCGTATTCGTCGGCCAGGGTGATCAGTTTTTTCAGCACGTCGACCGGAATCAGCGCGCCGGTCGGGTTGCCCGGCGAGCACAGGAACAGGATCTGGCAGCGCTTCCAGATGTCCGGCGAAACCGCGTCGAAGTCCGGGTTGAAGCCGTTCTCGTCCAGGCATGGCAGGTAGTGCGGTTTGGCACCGGCGAGGAACGCTGCGCCTTCGTAGATCTGATAGAACGGGTTCGGGCTGACCACCAACGCATCGTCGCCGCGGTTGACCACGGTCTGGGTGAAAGCGAACAGCGCTTCACGGGTGCCGTTGACCGGCAGCACGTTGCGCGCCGGGTCGATCCAGCCGCTCGGCACGTTGAAGCGACGTTCGCACCAGGCGGCAATGGCTTCGCGCAGGGCCGGAATGCCAAGGGTGGTCGGGTACACCGCCATCTGATCCAGATTGTTCGCCAGCGCCTCGGCGACAAAGCCTGGCGAGCGGTGTTTCGGCTCGCCGATGGACAGCGCGATCGGGCGCTTGTCCGGGTTCGGCGTGACGCTGCCGAGCAGGGCGCGGAGCTTTTCGAACGGGTAGGGCTGCAACTGGGTCAGAGCGTTGTTCATCGGTGCGGGATCTCGTGCAAAGCGGTTGAATCCGGGCGCTCAGTCAAATGCTGATGCGCGACAGGTTGATATCGGGTTCCTGATTGACACTGAGCTGCTCGACGATGGCATCCTGCAAACGGCTGCACAGCAGCGGGTCGGACAGCGGCTGATTGTGGGCGTCGGTGATGAAGAACACGTCTTCCACCCGCTCGCCCAGCGTGGCGATCTTGGCGTTCTGCAGCGACAGGTCGAACTCCAGGAAAATCCCGCCGATCCGTGCCAGCAGGCCCGGACGATCGGGGGCGGTGAGTTCGAGCACGGTCACCGGACGCTGGGCGTCGTTGTGGATCGTCACCTGCGGCGCAAAGGCAAAGTGCTTGAGCTGGCGCGGCACCCGGCGCTGGATGATCGTCGGGTAGTCGTCCGGGTTGCGCAGAGCTTCGGTCAGACCGTCGCGGATCTGCTTGATCCGCAGTGGATTGTCGCCGATCGAATCGCCATCGGTGTCGAGCACGATATAGGTGTCGAGGGTGAACTGGCTGCTGGAGGTGATGACCCGGGCGTCGTGAATGTTCAGGTTGAGCTGGTCCATCGCGGCCACGGTCACGGCAAAGAAATCGTGCTGGTCCGGGGCATAAATGAAGATCTGCGTACCGCCCTCGAATTCGCGCTGGGTGGTTTCCTTGATCAGCACCAGCGGCCCGCCGTCGGCCGGCTGCTGGAGAATCGCATCGCTGTGCCAGGCCACATCGCCGGCGGTATGGCGCAGGAAATAGTCATCGCCCAGTTGCGCCCACAATTGCTCGACGTCGTCCGGATCGGTGCCGCCGCGCACCAGAATATCCAGCGCTGCGCTCTGGGTCTGGCGGATCTGCTCTTCGCGATCCACCGGGTTTTCCAGGCCGCGGCGCAGGGCGCGCTTGGTCTCGGTGTAGAGCTGGCGCAGCAGGCTGGCGCGCCAGGAGTTCCACAGGGTCGGGTTGGTCGCGTTGATGTCGGCCACGGTCAGCACGTACAGGTAATCCAGACGAGTCTCATCACCGACCGCCAGGGCGAAGTCATGGATCACCTGCGGGTCCGACAAGTCCTTGCGCTGGGCGGTGGTCGACATCACCAGGTGGTTCTGCACCAGCCAGACAATCAGGCGGCTGTCCCACACCGGCAGTTGGTGGCGCTGGCAGAACGCCTCGGCATCGACCGCGCCGATCTCCGAGTGATCGCCATGCCGGCCCTTGCCGATGTCGTGATACAGGCCAGCCATATAAATGAGTTCAGGCTTCGGCAGTTTGGCCATGAGCTTGGCGGCCAACGGGAATTTCTCCGACACCTGGGTGTACTGCAACTTGCGCAGGTGCTTGATCAGATTCAGCGTATGCGCATCGACCGTATAGATGTGGAACAGGTCGTGCTGCATCTGCCCGACGATGAAACCGAATTCCGGCAGGTAGCGCCCGAGAATGCCATAGCGGTTCATCCGCCGCAGGTTGCGGTGGATGCCGATCTTGCACTTGAACAGCTCGATGAACAGGCTGGTGTTGCGGATGTCGTTGCGGAAGTTGTCGTCGATCAGGTGACGGTTTTCCCGCAACAGACGAATGGTGTCGGCGCGCACACCTTTGATCTCCGGCTGCTGGGCCATCAGCACGAAGATCTCAAGCATGGCGAACGGCGTGCGGCGGAACACATTGTCGTTGCGTGCCTCGATGTAGCCGTCGTGCAGCTGGAAGCGTGAGTTGATCGGCTGCGGCGGCGCTTCGTCTTCCGGGGCGAGGATGACTTCCTCGAAGTGCTGGATGATCAGGTCGCTGAGCTGGGCAATGCTCATCACGACGCGGAAATACTGTTGCATGAAGTTTTCGACGGCCTGTTTGGCGTCGTCGCCTTCAAACCCCAGCAGCCCGGCGATGGTGCGCTGGTGATCGAACAGCAGGCGATCTTCGGAGCGGCCGGCCAGCATGTGCAGGGCGTAGCGCACTTTCCACAGGAACTCCTGGGACGACGCCAGCAGGGCGTTTTCACTCTCGACCAGGAAGCCTTCGCCGGCCAGGGCGCGCAGGTTCAGGGTGCCGTACTGGCGACGGGCGACCCAAAGGATCGTCTGGATATCCCGCAAACCACCGGGCGAGCCTTTGACGTTGGGTTCCAGGTTGTATTCGGTATCGTTGTACTTGTGGTGACGGGCCTTCTGTTCGGCACGCTTGGCCAGGAAGAATTCCTTGCTCGGCCACATGTGGGCGGTGCTGGTGACGTCGAGCATGCGCTGACGCAAACGCTCGGGGCCGCAGATGGTGCGGCTTTCCATCAGGTTGGTGACGACCGTCAGGTCGGCACGCGCCTCTTCGGCGCATTCGTCGACCGACCGAACGCTCTGACCGACTTCCAGGCCGATGTCCCACAGCAGCGTCAGAAAACGTTCGATGGAATCGCGGAAGATTTCGTGATCGGCGCTGTCCAGCAGGATCAGCAGGTCGATGTCGGAATAGGGGTGCAGTTCACCGCGACCGTAGCCGCCGACCGCGACCAGCGCGATGTCGGCGTCTTCGCTCCAGTCGAACTGGTCCCAGGCCTTTTGCAGGATGTTGTCGACGAACCATGCCCGGTCTTCGATCAGCCGCCGGATATCGCGGCCGGCACGAAAACGTGCGTCGAGCACTTCGCGGGCCTGGCGGATCGCCTTCTTGAACGCGGCGATAGGGCTCGCTTTCAGGGCCAGTTCAGCCTGGAACTGGCCGCGGTCGAAGAGTTCGGGATCCACCTGCGGCATTGATTGGCTTTCCTTCTATAGGCTGGGAGCAGTGTCGGGATCAGGCCGATACGCGCGGGATCGTGTCGTCGCTACGCAGGGTGAAGATCTCGTAGCCGGTGTCAGTGACAAGCAAAGTATGCTCCCACTGTGCCGACAGCTTGCGGTCCTTGGTGATCGCGGTCCAGCCGTCGCCCAGCACCTTGGTGTCGGCCTTGCCCTGGTTGATCATCGGCTCGATGGTGAAGGTCATGCCGGCCTTCAGTTCCATGCCCGTGCCCGCACGGCCGTAGTGCAGGATCTGCGGCTCTTCGTGGAACACCTTGCCGATGCCGTGACCGCAGAACTCGCGCACCACGGAGAAGCCGTTCTTTTCAGCGTGCTTCTGGATGATCTCGCCGATGTCGCCGAGGCGGCAGCCGGGTTTGACGATTTCGATCGCCTTGTACATGCATTCCTGGGTGACCTGGGACAGACGCTCGGCCCAGACCGGTACGGTGCCGACGTGGAACATGCGGCTGGTGTCGCCGTGGTAGCCATCCTTGATCACCGTGACATCGATGTTCAGGGTGTCGCCGTTTTTCAGCGGCTTGTCATTCGGGATGCCGTGGCAGACCACATGGTTGATCGACGTGCAGATCGACTTCGGATAGCCCTTGTAGTTGAGCGGGGCAGGGATGGCTTTCTGCACGTCGACGATGTAGTCGTGGCAGATCCGGTTCAGCTCATCGGTGGTCACGCCCGGCTTGACGTGTTCGGCAATCATTTCCAGCACATCGGCGGCCAGTTTGCCGGCGACACGCATGCCAGCGATGTCCTCGGGAGTTTTGAGGGTGACGGTCATACAGGCTCTCTCTGCGCTCGGCGGCGCTTGCTGATACGGACAGGGCGGCGGTTTTTGCCTGGCAGCCCTGAAAAACGCGATTCTAACAGACCAAAGGCGCAAATCCGCGCCTGCGTGCATCGCTTCTCTCTATACAATAGTGCGCGCAAGGCCGATTCCAAGGGGGCGGCATCCATGTCCCTGACGGGATTAAAGATTCCGGGTTCCGTTTGCGCCCTTGCTGTGGTATAAAATGCGCCGCTTTCCGGGGATAGCTCCGGGAGCATTAACCCACACACGTGTCGACACGATGGCCTGGGTGCCTTTGATCCTCGGATCGGGGGTTGGTCATTGGGATACGTGGAGGCCCAACCCGACTTATCAAGGAACTATCATGTCCCAAGTCAACATGCGCGATATGCTGAAGGCCGGTGTGCACTTCGGTCACCAAACCCGTTACTGGAATCCGAAAATGGGCAAGTACATTTTCGGCGCGCGTAACAAGATTCACATCATCAACCTTGAAAAAACCCTGCCAATGTTCAACGAAGCTCTGACTTTCGTAGAGCGTCTGGCCCAGGGCAAAAACAAGATTCTGTTCGTCGGCACCAAGCGTTCCGCTGGCAAGATCGTTGCTGAAGAAGCAGCACGTTGCGGTTCGCCGTACGTCGATCACCGCTGGTTGGGCGGCATGCTGACCAACTTCAAGACCATCCGTGCTTCCATCAAGCGTCTGCGTGACCTTGAAGTACAAGCCGAAGACGGTACTTTCGCCAAGCTGACCAAGAAAGAAGCGCTGATGCGCTCCCGTGATCTTGAGAAGCTGGATCGCTCCCTGGGCGGCATCAAGGACATGGGCGGTCTGCCAGACGCACTGTTCGTGATCGACGTTGACCACGAGCGCATCGCGATCACCGAAGCCAACAAGCTGGGCATCCCGGTCATCGGCGTTGTCGATACCAACAGCAGCCCGGAAGGCGTTGACTACATCATCCCAGGCAACGATGACGCAATCCGCGCTATCCAGCTGTACATGGGTTCGATGGCTGACGCAGTAATCCGTGGTCGCAACAATGTTGCTGGCGGTACTGTTGAATTCGCAGCTGAAGAAACTCAGGCTGCAGCTGAGTAATTGACGCCCTGGCGTTGACTCAGTAAGCAAAAAGGGGGCTTGGCCCCCTTTTTGCCACCTCGAAAACCATCTGTCGGCAGCGCAGCTACAGCATCTGTAACGTGCAGCGGCTACAAACAGGTTCGGGAAGAATTGAACGCCCGTTCGATCGGGTGGAATGGTTGAAAACCTATCCAAGAGGAATTTGAAAATGGCAGCAATTACTGCAGCGTTGGTCAAAGAACTGCGCGAGCGTACCGGCGAAGGCATGATGGATTGCAAGAAAGCCCTGGAAAAGGCTGGCGGCGACATCGAAAAAGCCATTGATGACATGCGTGCTTCGGGCGCGATCAAGGCTGCCAAGAAAGCCGGCAACGTTGCCGCTGAAGGCGCTATCGCCATCAAGGACGACGGCAAGGCTGCCGTTCTGATCGAAGTCAACTCGCAGACCGACTTCCTGGCTCTGCAGGACGACTTCAAAAACTTCGTTGCTGCCAGCGTTGACAAAGCATTCGCTGACAAGCTGACCGACGCAGCTCCGCTGATCGCTTCTCAAGAAGCTGCTCGCGAAGCGCTGGTTGCCAAAGTAGGCGAAAACGTAAACATCCGTCGCCTGGTGCGCGTGGAAGGTGACGTAGTCGGCACCTACCTGCACGGCAACAAGATCGGTGTTGCCGTTGTCCTGAAAGGCGGCGACGTTGAGCTGGCCAAAGACATCGCGATGCACGTTGCTGCAAGCAACCCTGAATTCCTGCTGCCTTCGCAGGTTTCGAACGAAGCGATCGAGCGTGAAAAGGCAGTGTTCCTGCAGCTGAACGAAGAAAAAATCAAAGGCAAGCCGGAAAACATTGTTGAGAACATGGTCAAAGGCCGTATCAGCAAGTTCCTGGCAGAAGCGAGCCTGGTTGAGCAGGCGTTCGTCAAGAACCCTGAAATCAAGGTTGGCGAGCTGGCCAAGAAAGGCGGCGCTGAAATCGTTTCCTTCACTTACTTCAAAGTAGGCGAAGGCATCGAGAAGCCAGTCGACAACTTCGCTGAAGAAGTTGCTGCACAGCTGGCTGCCGCCAAGCAATAAGACGGTTTTTCAACTGTCGCCCGAAAGAGGCTGCCCGCTCACGCGCGCAGCCTCTTTTCAGATAGGGTTACCAATTTTTAATTGGTTTCCCCTTGGAACTGACTTACAAAGCCATGTTCCGATGGCGCTGAAGCAGCGCCACGCTAGAGTGAACGCAGCTGCAAACAGCTCGCAAAGAATTTTTTAAATACGCCGCAGGAGAGATTCGCAATGGCTCAGCAGGGCAGTGGTTATCAGGCTCGCTATAAACGCATTCTACTCAAGCTTAGCGGCGAGGCCCTGATGGGCTCGGAAGAGTTCGGGATCGATCCGAAAGTGCTGGATCGCATGGCGCTGGAAGTCGGCCAACTGGTCGGTATCGGCGTTCAGGTCGGTCTGGTGATCGGCGGCGGCAACCTGTTCCGCGGTGAAGCGCTGAGCAAGGCCGGCATGGATCGGGTTACGGGCGACCACATGGGCATGCTGGCCACTGTGATGAACGCCCTGGCCATGCGCGATGCGCTGGAACGTGCCAATATCTCGGCCATCGTGATGTCGGCCATTTCCATGGTCGGTGTGACCGATCACTATGATCGTCGCAAGGCCATGCGTCACCTGAACTCCAAGGACGTGGTGATTTTCGCGGCCGGTACCGGCAATCCGTTCTTTACCACGGATTCGGCAGCCTGCCTGCGTGCCATCGAAATCGACGCGGATGTCGTGCTTAAAGCGACCAAGGTCGATGGTGTCTATACTGCCGACCCGTTCAAAGACCCGCATGCCGAGAAGTTCGATCATCTGACTTACGATGAAGTGCTGGATCGCAAGCTGGGCGTAATGGATCTGACGGCCATCTGCCTGTGCCGCGACCACAAGATGCCGCTGCGCGTATTTAACATGAACAAGCCCGGCGCCCTGCTGAACATCGTGCACGGCGGCGCTGAAGGAACCCTGATCGAGGAAGTTCAACAATGATCAACGAAATCAAGAAAGACGCTAAAGAGCGCATGCAGAAGTCTGTCGAGTCCCTGTCTCACAACTTCGGCCGCATCCGTACCGGCCAGGCGCACCCAAGCATTCTGGAAGGCGTGATGGTTCCGTACTACGGTGCCGACACCCCGATCAAGCAAGTGGCCAACATCACCGTCAAGGACGCTCGTACCCTGCAGGTCGTGGCGTTCGAGCGCAACATGCTGGGCGCGGTCGACAAGGCGATCGGCAGTGCGGGTCTGAACCTGAACCCGACCAACCTTGGCGAGCTGCTGCTGATCAGCATGCCGGCCCTGACCGAAGAAACCCGTCGCGGCTTCACCAAGCAGGCGCGTGACGTGGCTGAAGATGCCCGTGTTGCCGTGCGCAACATCCGTCGCGATGCCAACAGCTCGCTGAAGGATCTGGTCAAGGAAAAGGAAATCAGCGAAGACGAAGAGCGTCGCGCAACTGGCGAGATCGATGATCTGACCAAGAAGTTCGTGGCCGAAATCGACGCTAAGCTTGCCGAGAAAGAAAAAGACCTGATGGCCGTATAAGGGTCGAGCTTTAAATGGAAAAGACCAAGCAGACTGCGCCGTCCGCGGTGCCGCGCCATGTCGCGATCATCATGGATGGCAACAATCGCTGGGCGAAAAAACGCTTTATGCCGGGTGTTGCCGGGCATAAAGCGGGTGTGGATGCTGTGCGGGCGGTGATCGAGGTGTGTGCCGAGGCCGGGGTCGAGGTGCTGACGCTGTTCGCCTTTTCCAGTGAGAACTGGCAGCGCCCGGCCGATGAGGTCAGTGCCTTGATGGATCTGTTCTTCAAGGCATTGCGTCGCGAGGCCAAGCGGCTCAACGACAACAACATCAGCCTGCGCATCATTGGCGACCGTTCGCGTTTCCATCCCGAGCTGCAGGCTGCCATGCGCGAAGCGGAAGCCATGACCGCGGGAAGCAATCGCTTCATTCTGCAGATCGCCGCCAACTACGGCGGTCAGTGGGATATCGCGCAGGCTGCGCAGCGTCTTGCTCGCGAGGTTCAGGCCGGACATCTGCGTCCTGAAGACATCACGCCTGATCTGCTGCAAACCTGTCTGGCGACCGGTGATCTGCCGTTGCCGGACCTGTGTATCCGCACGGGCGGCGAGCACCGCATCAGCAACTTCCTGCTGTGGCAACTGGCCTATGCCGAGTTGTACTTCTCCGACCTGTTCTGGCCGGACTTCAAACACGATGCCATGCGTAATGCGCTGGCCGATTTCGCTTCGCGTCAGCGTCGTTTCGGTAAAACGAGCGAGCAGATCGAAGCTGGAGCCCGGGTTTAATGCTTAAACAACGAATCATCACTGCGCTGATCCTGCTGCCGATCGCACTGGGCGGTTTTTTCCTGCTCGAGGGATCCGGCTTTGCGCTGTTCATCGGCCTGGTTGTCAGTCTGGGTGCCTGGGAATGGGCGCGCCTGGCCGGTTTCGCTGCGCAATCGTTTCGCGTTGGTTATGCGGCAATCGTCGCGCTGATGCTGTTCGTCATGTACATCCTGCCGGGGCTGGCGCCCTGGGTGCTCGGTGCCTCGGTAATCTGGTGGGCGGTGGCGACCTGGCTGGTGCTGACCTATCCGCGCTCCAGCGAGCGCTGGGCCAGTGCTGCCAGCAAGTTGGTGATCGGCCTGCTGATTCTCCTGCCGGCCTGGCAAGGGCTGATCTACATCAAGCAGAACCAGCTGGGTAACCTTCAGATCCTGGCCGTGATGGTGCTGGTCTGGGGCGCTGATATCGGTGCCTATTTCTCTGGTCGTGCTTTCGGCAAGCGCAAGCTGGCCCCGCAAGTCAGTCCGGGCAAAAGCTGGGAAGGCGTTTACGGCGGTCTGGCGCTGAGCCTGGTGATTACCACGCTGGTTGCGCTGTTTCGTGACTGGACGGTCGCGCAATTGTTCAAGGGCTTGATCGGTGCAGCGCTGATCGTGTTCATCTCCGTGGTGGGCGATCTGACGGAAAGCATGTTCAAGCGTCAGTCCGGCATCAAGGACAGCAGCAATCTGCTGCCGGGTCATGGCGGTGTACTGGACCGGATTGACAGCCTGACAGCGGCGATCCCGGTATTCGCGGTATTGCTGTGGATGGCGGCACCGTGAGTCGCCCACAGCAGATTACCGTTCTGGGGGCGACCGGTTCGATCGGTTTGAGCACTCTGGATGTCATTGCTCGTCATCCTGAGCGTTATCAGGTTTTTGCCCTGAGTGGTTTCACGCGCCTGAGCGAGCTGTTTGCCCTGTGCGTGCGCCATGTGCCGCAATTCGCGGTGGTGCCGGAAGTCGCAGCGGCGCGTGGCTTGCAGGACGATCTGCGTGCTGCCGGTCTGTCGACTCGCGTGCTGGTGGGCGAGGAGGGGCTGTGTCAGGTGGCGGCTGCTCCCGAGGTGGACGCGGTGATGGCGGCCATCGTCGGTGCTGCCGGTCTGCGCCCGACCCTCGCCGCGGTCGAGGCGGGCAAGAAAATTCTTTTGGCGAACAAGGAAGCGCTGGTGATGTCCGGCGCCTTGTTCATGGAAGCCGTGCGCAAGAGCGGTTCGGTCCTGCTGCCAATCGACAGTGAGCACAATGCGATTTTTCAGTGCATGCCGCAGGATTTTTCCCGTGGTTTGAGCAATGTCGGTGTGCGTCGGATTTTACTGACAGCCTCTGGCGGTCCCTTCCGGCAGACGCCGATGGCCGAACTGGCGCATGTTTCACCCGATCAGGCCTGTGCTCATCCGAACTGGTCCATGGGGCGCAAGATCTCGGTGGATTCAGCCAGCATGATGAACAAGGGGCTTGAGCTGATCGAGGCCTGCTGGCTGTTCGATGCCCGACCGTCGCAAGTCGAGGTGGTGATCCATCCGCAAAGCGTGATTCACTCCCTGGTCGACTATGTGGATGGCTCGGTGCTGGCGCAGTTGGGCAATCCCGACATGCGTACCCCCATCGCCAATGCGTTGGCCTGGCCGGAGCGTATTGATTCGGGTGTGGCTCCACTGGATCTGTTTGCCATCGCGCGACTGGATTTCGAGGCGCCCGATGAGAAGCGCTTTCCGTGCCTGCGACTGGCACGTCAGGCAGCCGAGGCGGGCAACAGTGCGCCTGCCATGCTCAATGCCGCGAATGAAGTGGCGGTAGCAGCGTTTCTCGACGGGCGGGTTCGCTACCTCGAAATCGCGAGTATCATCGAGGAAGTGTTGAATCTCGAGCCGGTGGTTGCGCTGAATGATCTTGATGCGGTGTTTACCGCGGACGCGGCGGCACGCACGCTGGCCGGTCAATGGCTGACTCGCCACGGTCGATAGACCTGAAGAAAGCACACGGCTTCAGGCGGAACGGAACAGGATTGCGGAGAAAGTAGATGAGCGCGCTCTATATGATTGCCGGCACCCTGATCGCCTTGGGTGTGCTGGTCACCTTTCACGAATTCGGCCACTTCTGGGTCGCGCGTCGCTGTGGCGTCAAGGTTCTGCGCTTTTCCGTGGGCTTCGGCATGCCGTTGCTGCGCTGGCACGACAAGCAGGGAACCGAGTTCGTCGTCGCGGCCATTCCGCTGGGCGGCTACGTCAAGATGCTGGATGAGCGTGAAGGTGAAGTGCCGGCCGATCAGCTCCATCAGTCTTTCAATCGCAAGTCCGTTCGTCAGCGCATTGCCATCGTCGCCGCCGGTCCCGTTGCCAACTTTCTGCTGGCCATGGTGTTCTTCTGGGTGCTGGCCATGCTGGGCAGCGAACAGGTGCGTCCGGTCATCGGTGCAGTCGAGTCCGGCAGTATCGCGGCGAAGGCCGGCCTGAGTGCGGGCCAGGAAATCGTGGCCATCGACGGCGAGCCGACGTCCGGCTGGGCTGCGGTCAATCTGCAATTGGTACGTCGCCTGGGGGAAAGTGGTTCGCTGCAGGTGCTGGTGCGCGAGCAGGGCTCTACTGCTGATTCGCCACGGGAGCTTGTGCTGGATCATTGGCTCAAAGGGGCTGACGAGCCGGATCCGATTCGCTCCCTGGGTATTCGCCCATGGCGCCCTGCGCTGCCGCCAGTGCTCGCTGAGCTCGATCCGAAAGGCCCGGCACAGGCTGCCGGGCTGAAAACCGGTGATCGCCTTCTGGCCCTTGATGGCAAGGCGCTGGATGACTGGCAGCAGGTCGTCGATACGGTACGTACGCGTCCTGATACCAAAATCATGCTGCGCGTCGAGCGCGACGGTGCTCAAATCGACGTCCCGGTGACACTGGCGGCGCGCGGCGAGAGCAAGTCGCCAAGCGGTTATCTGGGGGCGGGGGTGAAGGCCGTCGACTGGCCACCGGAGATGATTCGCGAGGTCAGCTACGGCCCTTTGGCCGCGATTGGCGAGGGTGCCCGTCGTACCTGGACCATGAGTGTCCTGACGCTGGATTCACTGAAGAAAATGCTGTTCGGCGAGCTCTCGGTAAAAAACTTGAGTGGACCGATAACCATTGCTAAAGTGGCGGGCGCTTCTGCCCAGTCGGGCGTTGCTGATTTCCTGAATTTCCTTGCTTATCTGAGTATTAGCCTGGGGGTTCTGAATTTGCTGCCCATTCCTGTACTGGATGGGGGGCATTTGTTGTTTTATCTGATCGAGTGGGCGCGTGGTCGTCCCTTGTCGGATCGGGTGCAAGGTTGGGGGATACAGATCGGTATCAGTTTGGTGGTCGGGGTGATGTTGCTTGCTCTGGTCAACGACCTGGGTCGTCTGTAACGCTTCGCTGAATTGCGAATCTGCCGCATTTTGCGGCAGTTTGTTTATTGCCAGTTGGAATAAGAAAGGACTTCATGAAACGTCTGCTGCTAACTGCGGTTCTCACCGTATTGATGATCGCCGAAGTTCACGCCGAGTCCTTCACTATCTCTGATATTCGCGTCAACGGCCTCCAGCGGGTCTCCGCGGGTAGCGTCTTTGGTGCCTTGCCGTTGAACGTCGGCGAGCAGGCGGATGATCGTCGCCTGGTGGAATCCACTCGTGCGTTGTTCAAAACCGGTTTCTTTCAAGATATCCAGCTGGGCCGCGAAGGCAACGTTCTGGTGATCACCGTCGTCGAACGTCCATCGGTCGCAAGCATCGAGATCGAAGGCAACAAGGCGATCTCCACCGAAGACCTGATGAAGGGCCTCAAGCAATCCGGTCTGGCCGAAGGCGAGATCTTCCAGCGCGCGACCCTCGAAGGCGTGCGTAACGAGCTGCAACGTCAGTACGTTGCGCAAGGTCGTTACTCGGCTACCGTCGATACCGAAGTGGTATCGCAGCCGCGTAACCGTGTCGGCCTGAAAGTGAAGATCAACGAAGGCACCGTTGCCGCCATTCAGCATATCAACGTGGTGGGCAACACGGTTTTCCCCGAGGAAGACCTGGTCGACCTGTTCGAGCTGAAAACCACCAACTGGCTGTCGTTCTTCAAGAACGACGACAAATACGCCCGTGAAAAGCTTTCCGGTGACCTGGAGCGTCTGCGTTCCTACTACCTGGACCGCGGCTATATCAACATGGATATCGCTTCGACCCAGGTTTCCATTACTCCAGACAAAAAGCACGTCTATATCACTGTCAACGTCAACGAAGGCGAGAAGTACACCGTTCGTGACGTCAAGCTCAGTGGTGACCTGAAAGTGCCTGAAGACCAGGTCAAGTCCCTGCTGCTGGTGCAGAAAGGTCAGGTGTTCTCGCGCAAGCTGATGACCACTACCTCGGAACTGATTACCCGTCGTCTGGGCAACGAGGGCTACACCTTCGCCAACGTCAACGGTGTTCCGCAGCCGCACGACGATGACCACACCGTGGACATCCTGTTCGCTGTAGATCCAGGCAAGCGTGCCTACGTCAACCGTATCAACTTCCGTGGCAACACCAAGTCCGAGGACGAAGTGCTGCGTCGTGAAATGCGCCAGATGGAAGGCGGCTGGGCTTCTACCTACCTGATCGACCAGTCCAAGACCCGTCTTGAACGTCTGGGCTTCTTCAAGGAAGTCAACGTCGAGACCCCGGCTGTTCCAGGTGTCGACGACCAGGTTGACGTGAACTATGCCGTTGAAGAGCAGGCTTCCGGTTCGATCACCGCCAGCGTCGGTTTTGCCCAGAGCGCCGGTCTGATCCTCGGTGGTTCTATCACCCAGAACAACTTCCTGGGTACCGGTAACCGCGTCAGCGTCGGCCTGACCCGCAGTGAATACCAGAGCCGCTACAACTTCGGCTACGTTGACCCCTACTGGACCGCCGACGGCGTGAGCCTGGGCTACAACGCGTTCTATCGCACCACCGACTACAAAGACCTCGACGTCGACGTAGCAAGCTATGCGGTAGACAGCCTGGGTGCCGGCGTGAACGTCGGTTACCCGATCAGCGAGACTTCGCGTCTGACCTTCGGCCTGTCCGCGCAACAGGACAAGATCAAGACCGGTCAGTACACCGTCGACGAGATTTTCGACTTCGTGAACCGCGAAGGCGACCAGTACCTGAACTTCAAGGCGTCGGCCGGCTGGTCCGAATCGACCCTGAACAAAGGCGTGCTGCCGACCCGTGGTCGTTCCCAGAGCCTGACCCTGGAAACCACCATTCCGGGCAGCGACCTGTCGTTCTACAAGCTCGACTACCGTGGTCAGCTGTTCCAGCCGATCACCGAGAACTACACCCTGCGTCTGCACACCGAGCTGGGCTATGGTGATGGTTACGGTTCGACCGATGGCTTGCCGTTCTATGAAAACTACTATGCTGGTGGTTTCAACTCGGTTCGCGGCTTCAAGGACAGCACCTTGGGTCCACGCAGTACGCCTAGCCGTGGTCAGAACGGTCCTGGCGGCACAGGTAACCCTGGTACGATCGCCGACCCGGATCAGGATCCACTGCCGTTCGGTGGTAACGTTCTTATCCAGGGGGGGATGGAAGTCCTGTTCCCGATGCCGTTCGTCAAGGATCAGCGTTCGCTGCGTACTTCCGTGTTCTGGGATGTGGGTAACGTCTTCGACTCCAAGTGCCAGCAGACGCTCAATACTAACGGTGTTACCAAGTCCAATACGCAATGCAACGACGTCAGCCTGAGCAACATGGCCAGTTCCGTTGGTGTCGGCGTGACCTGGGTTACCGCACTGGGTCCTTTGAGCTTCGCGCTGGCCACGCCGATCAAGAAACCGGATAACGCTGAAACTCAAGTGTTCCAATTCTCCCTCGGCCAGACGTTCTAAGCGTCTGACCCAAGATAACGACAATGGATTTTGTAGGAGTGCATCGTGCGTAAGTTGACTCAATTGGTTCTCCTGGCCTCCGTACTGGTGGCAGGCCCGGCGTTTGCCGACATGAAAATCGCTGTTCTGAACTATCAAATGGCACTGCTGGAATCCGATGCGGCGAAGAAGTACGCCGTGGATGCCGAGAAGAAGTTCGGCCCGCAACTGACCAAGCTCAAGACGCTGGAAAGCAGCGCCAAGGGTATTCAGGATCGCCTGATGGCCGGTGGCGACAAGATGCAGCAGGGCGAGCGTGAGCGTCTGGAGCTGGAATTCAAGCAAAAGGCCCGGGACTTCCAGTTCCAGTCCAAGGAGCTGAACGAAGCCAAGGCCGTTGCTGACCGCGAAATGCTCAAGCAACTGAAGCCGAAACTGGATAGCGCAGTGGAAGAAGTCATCAAGAAAGGTGGTTTTGACCTGGTGTTCGAGCGTGGCGCAGTCATCGATGTCAAACCTCAGTACGACATCACGCGCCAGGTTATCGAGCGCATGAATCAGCTGAAGTAACCCATGACCGTGACTATCAAGCTCGGCCAGTTGGCCGAGTTCCTCGGCGCCACCCTGAGTGGCGATCCCGAGCAGCAAATTACTGGGCTAGCCACCTTGCAGGAGGCTGGCCCAGCTCAGTTGAGCTTTCTGGCAAACCCTCAATACCGCAAATACCTGGCCGGCTCCCAAGCCGCAGCGCTGTTGCTCAAGGCAGCCGACGCCGAAGGCTATGCCGGGAATGCACTGGTGGTGCCGGATCCTTACCTGGCTTATGCCCGTATTTCCCACCTGTTCGATCCGAAGCCGAAATCCACTGCCGGTATCCACCCGAGTGCGGTGATCGCGCCGGACGCCGTCGTTGATCCGACTGCCTGCATCGGTCCCTTTGTGGTGATCGAGGCGGGTGCGCGGATCGGGGCCGGTGTAACCCTCGGCGCGCATTGCGTCGTCGGTGCCCGTAGCGAAATCGGCGAGGGCGGCTGGCTGGCTCCGCGGGTGACGCTGTATCACGATGTGCGTATCGGCAAGCGAGTGGTGATTCAGTCCGGTGCCGTGCTCGGCGGTGAAGGCTTCGGCTTTGCCAACGAGAAAGGCATCTGGCAGAAAATCGCCCAGATCGGTGGCGTGACCATCGGCGACGATGTGGAGATCGGCGTTAATACCGCCATCGACCGCGGTGCGCTGGCCGACACCGTGATCGGCAACGGCGTGAAGCTCGACAACCAGATTCAGATCGCCCACAACGTACAGGTCGGTGATCACACCGCCATGGCCGCGTGCGTGGGGATTTCGGGCAGCACCAAAATCGGCAAGCACTGCATGCTCGCCGGGGGTGTCGGCCTGGTAGGGCACATCGATATTTGTGACAACGTTTTCCTGACTGGAATGACCATGGTTACCCACTCGATCACCGAGCCGGGTGCCTACTCTTCCGGTACAGCCATGCAGCCGGCTGCCGAATGGCGTAAAAGCGCGGCGCGCATTCGTCAGCTCGATGACCTCGCGCGGCGTTTGAAACAGCTTGAAAAGCGCGTAGGGGAAGTGACCCCTGGCGGCAATGCTTCATCTGAAGGCTGATACCATTTCCATATCAAGTGTGCACAGCCTCTGGACTGCCTCCTTGATTTGCTAGAGGAGTGCGCGTCAGTCGCGCTCCCAATCTTTACATAGGCTTCCCCCCGAAATGATGGACATCAACGAGATTCGCGAATACCTGCCTCACCGTTACCCGTTCCTGCTGGTGGACCGGGTAGTGGAGCTGGATACGGAAGGCAAGCGCATTCGCGCCTACAAGAATGTCAGCATCAACGAACCGTTCTTCAATGGTCACTTCCCAGCCCACCCGATCATGCCGGGCGTGCTGATTATCGAAGCGATGGCTCAGGCTGCCGGGATCCTTGGTTTCAAGATGCTCGATGTGAAACCGGCCGATGGCACCCTCTACTATTTCGTCGGTTCCGACAAACTGCGTTTCCGTCAGCCAGTGCTGCCGGGTGACCAGTTGATCCTCGAAGCCAAGTTCATCAGTTGCAAACGCCAGATCTGGAAGTTCGAATGCCAGGCTTCGGTCGATGGCAAGCCGGTCTGCTCCGCTGAAATCATCTGCGCGGAACGCAAGCTATGAGTTTGATTGACCCTCGCGCAATCATCGATCCTTCGGCCGTACTGGCCGAGGGTGTCGAGGTCGGCCCGTGGTCGATCATCGGCGCAGGTGTGGAAGTCGGCGAGGGAACAGTGATCGGGCCTCACGTGATCCTCAAAGGTCCAACCCGAATCGGCAAGCACAATCGCATCTACCAGTTTTCCTCGGTAGGCGAAGACACGCCGGATCTCAAGTACAAGGGCGAAGACACCCGTCTGGTGATCGGCGACCATAACGTGATCCGAGAAGGCGTGACGATTCACCGTGGCACGGTTCAGGATCGTTCCGAAACCACGCTGGGCGACCATAACCTGATCATGGCCTATGCCCACATCGGTCACGACAGTGTCATCGGCAACCATTGCATCCTGGTCAACAACACTGCGTTGGCCGGCCATGTGCACGTTGATGACTGGGCAATTCTGTCCGGTTTCACCCTGGTGCATCAGTATTGCCACATTGGCGCCCATAGCTTTTCCGGCATGGGCACAGCGATCGGCAAGGACGTTCCGGCGTTCGTTACCGTATTCGGCAACCCGGCCGAAGCGCGCAGCATGAACTTCGAGGGCATGCGCCGTCGCGGTTTCAGCGAAGACGCCATTCACGCCCTGCGCCGGGCGTACAAAACGGTGTATCGCCAGGGCCTGACCGTCGAACAGGCGCTGGCCGAACTGGCCGAGCCGTCTGCACAGTTCCCGGAAGTCGCGATGTTCCGTGACTCCATCCAGTCGTCGACCCGCGGCATCACCCGCTGACCATGGCCAATCTGCGTATTGCGCTGGTGGCGGGGGAGGCTTCCGGTGACATTCTGGGCGCCGGTCTCATGCGCGCCCTCAAGGCACAGCATCCTGCGGTGGAGTTCATCGGAGTCGGCGGTCCGCTGATGCAGGCCGAAGGCCTGACCTCCTATTTTCCGATGGAACGTCTGTCGGTCATGGGGCTGGTGGAAGTCCTGGGGCGGTTGCGCGAGTTGCTCAAGCGCCGCAAGGACCTGATCGCCACGCTGATCGCCGAAAAACCGGATGCCTTCATCGGCATTGATGCACCGGATTTCAACCTCAATATCGAACTCAAACTGCGTCAGGCCGGGATCAAGACCGTGCACTACGTCAGCCCTTCGGTATGGGCCTGGCGGCAGAAGCGGGTGCTGAAGATCCGCGAAGGCTGCGACCTGATGCTCACGTTGTTGCCGTTCGAAGCAAAGTTTTACGAAGAGAAGGGCGTGCCGGTGCGGTTCGTCGGTCATACGCTGGCCGATACCATTCCACTGGAGGCTGATCGTGCGTCCGCGCGTGCCGAGCTGGGGCTGTCTGACGGCCCGCTGGTGGCTTTGATGCCGGGCAGCCGCGGCGGCGAAGTCAGTCGTCTGGGTGCGCTGTTCCTCGATACCGCCGAACGCCTGCGTGCCATGCGCCCGGGGCTGCGCTTTGTCATGCCGTGCGCCAACCCCGAACGTCGGGCCCAGCTTGAAGCGTTGCTGGCCGGTCGCGACCTGCCAGTGACCCTGCTCGACGGCAAGTCCCACCTGGCGTTGGCCGCGTGCAACGCGGTCCTGATCGCGTCGGGTACGGCGACCCTTGAGGCGCTGCTGTACAAGCGCCCGATGGTCGTGGCCTACCGTCTTGCGCCGCTGACGTTCTGGATTCTCAAGCGCATGGTCAAGAGCCCGTACGTCTCTCTGCCCAACCTGCTGGCCCAGCGACTGTTGGTGCCGGAATTGTTGCAGGATGATGCGACGGTCGAGGCACTGGCCCAGACCCTTTCGCCGCTGATCGACGGCGGTGAAGAACAGACTCGTGGCTTCGACGAAATCCACCGCACCCTGCGTCTGGACGCCTCCAATCAGGCGGCTGACGCCGTTCTGAACCTGATCGGGCAAAAACGATGAGCAAGACAAGCATGCAGATGGGCCTGGATTTCACCCTGGTCGCCGAAGTCGAAGAACTGGTGGCCGGCGTTGATGAAGTCGGTCGCGGCCCGTTGTGCGGTGCAGTCGTCACGGCGGCGGTCATCCTCGATCCGAACCGTCCGATTATCGGTCTCAACGACTCGAAAAAACTCACCGAAGCCAGGCGGGAAAAGCTCTACGACGAAATCTGCGAAAAGGCGCTGAGCTGGTGCATCGCCCGCGCCGAGGTCGAAGAGATCGACGAACTGAACATTCTGCACGCCACCATGCTGGCGATGCAGCGTGCGGTGGCCGGCCTGCACATCCAGCCGAAACTGGCGATGATCGACGGCAACCGTTGCCCGAAACTGCCGATGCGTTCCGAAGCGGTGGTCAAGGGCGACAGCAAGGTTCCGGCCATTGCGGCGGCGTCGATTCTGGCCAAGGTCAGCCGCGACCGTGAGATGGCGGCGTTCGAGTTGATTTATCCGGGTTATGGCATCGGTGGCCACAAAGGCTACCCGACCCCCGTTCATCTGGAAGCGCTGGTGCGCCTCGGGCCGACGCCGATTCATCGCCGTTCGTTTGCCCCGGTGCGACAGGCTTACGAGGCGCTGGAAGGTCTCACGCCGGTTTAGCGGCGAGGCTGATGTTTTATTCTGGGCCCGGTACAATCCGGGCCTTGTTGTTTCTATGTAACTGGACAGGATCACTATGCCGGCTTCATTCGTTCATCTACGCCTGCACACTGAATACTCCCTGGTCGACGGGCTGGTGCGGATCAAGCCGCTGGTCAAGGCCCTGACCGGTATGGGCATGCCGGCCGTTGCGGTTACCGACCAGAACAACATGTGTTCGCTGGTCAAGTTCTATAAAAACGCCATGGGCGCGGGAATCAAACCGATCTGCGGCGCCGACCTGTGGCTGTCGAACAAGGATCTGGACGGGCCATTGAGCCGGATCAGTCTGCTGGTCATGAATGCCCAGGGCTATCGCAACCTTACCGAGCTGATTTCCCGTGGCTTCATCGACGGTCAGCGCAACGGCATGGTCATCATCGAGCGCGAATGGGTCGCCGAGGCCAACGAAGGCCTGATCATGCTGTCCGCCGCCAAAGAAGGCGAGATCGGCATGGCCATGATCGGCGGCAACCCCGCCGAGGCCGAGGCCCTCACCCGCGAGTGGATGTCGGTGTTCCCGGATCGTTTTTATCTGGAAATCCAGCGTACCAACCGTCCGAACGACGAAGAGCAACTGCACGGTGCCGTGGCCCTGGCCGAGAAGCTCGGTGCGCCACTGGTCGCCACTAACGATGTGCGTTTCATCAAGCAGGAAGACTTCGCCGCCCACGAAACCCGCGTCTGCATCGGTGAGGGCCGGGCCCTCGACGACCCGCGGCGTTCGAAGAACTACAGTGATCAGCAGTACCTGAAAAGCGCCGAGGAAATGGCCGAGCTGTTCAGCGACTTGCCGGATGCGATCGAGAACACCGTCGAGATCGCCAAGCGCTGCAACATCGACGTGAAGCTGGGCAAGCACTTCCTGCCCGACTATCCAATTCCCGATGGCATGACCATCGACGAGTATTTCCGCAAGGTCTCTTTCGATGGTCTGGAAGAGCGCCTCAGCGTGCTGCTGCCCAAAGACACCACCGAGGACTACGAGGCCAAGCGTCAGGTCTACGTCGACCGGCTGAATTTCGAGCTGGATATCATCATCCAGATGGGGTTCCCCGGTTACTTCCTGATCGTGATGGACTTTATCCAGTGGGCCAAGAACAACGGTGTGCCGGTGGGCCCTGGCCGGGGGTCAGGTGCCGGATCGCTGGTGGCCTATGTACAGAAGATCACCGACCTCGACCCGCTGGAATACGACCTGCTGTTCGAACGTTTCCTCAACCCGGAACGGGTATCGATGCCGGACTTCGACGTCGACTTCTGCATGGACGGTCGCGACCGGGTAATCGATTACGTGGCCGAAAAATACGGCCGCAATGCGGTGAGCCAGATCATCACTTTCGGTTCCATGGCGGCGAAGGCTGTGGTGCGAGACGTGGCGCGGGCCCAAGGCAAGTCGTTCGGCCTGGCGGATCGCCTGTCGAAGATGATTCCGTTCGAAGTCGGCATGACCCTGGAAAAAGCCTACGAGCAGGAAGAAATCCTGCGCGACTTCATCAAGGTGGATGAAGAAGCGGCGGAAATCTGGGAGATGGCGCGCAAGCTCGAAGGCGTGGTGCGTAACGTCGGTAAACACGCCGGTGGTGTGGTGATCGCGCCGACCAAACTGACCGACTTCTCGCCGATTTATTGCGACGAGGCCGGCGACGGTCTGGTGACCCAGTTCGACAAGGATGATGTGGAGGCGGCCGGTCTGGTGAAGTTCGACTTCCTCGGCCTGCGGACCCTGACGATCATCGACTGGGCACTGAAAACCATCAACCGTGACCGTGCCAAGGTCAACGAGCCGCCGCTGGACATCGCGTTCATTCCGCTGGATGACAAGCCGACCTATCAGCTGCTGCAAAAGGCTGAAACCACCGCGGTATTCCAGCTCGAATCCCGCGGTATGAAAGAGCTGATCAAAAAGCTCAAGCCCGACTGCCTCGAAGACTTGATCGCGCTGGTGGCCCTGTTCCGTCCGGGCCCGCTGCAGTCCGGCATGGTGGATGACTTCATCAACCGTAAACACGGTCGTGCGGAACTGGCGTATCCGCACCCGGATTACCAGTACGAAGGCCTGCAACCGGTGCTGGCGCCGACGTACGGCATCATCCTGTATCAGGAACAGGTGATGCAGATCGCCCAGGTCATGGCCGGTTACACCCTCGGTGGTGCGGACATGCTGCGTCGGGCGATGGGTAAGAAAAAACCCGAGGAAATGGCCAAGCAGCGCGGCGGTTTCATTGAGGGCTGTGCGTCGAACAATATTGACGCGGACCTGGCGGGTAACATTTTCGACCTGGTGGAAAAATTCGCCGGTTACGGCTTCAACAAATCCCACTCCGCCGCCTACGGTCTGGTGTCGTACCAGACCGCCTGGCTGAAAGCTCACTACCCGGCGCCGTTCATGGCTGCGGTGCTTTCGGCGGATATGCACAACACCGACAAGGTCGTGACCTTGATCGAGGAAGTGCGCACGATGAAGCTGCGCCTCGATGCGCCGGACGTGAACACGTCGGAATTCAAGTTCACGGTGAACGACGAAGGCCGCATCGTGTATGGCCTGGGCGCGATCAAAGGCGTCGGCGAAGGCCCGGTGGAAGCAATCACCGAGGCTCGTCAGGCCGGCCCGTTCAAGGACTTGTTCGACTTCTGCGCCCGGGTCGACCTCAAACGTATCAACAAGCGCACGCTGGACGGTCTGATCCGCAGCGGCGCGCTGGATCGCCTCGGCCCGTACTTCCACGACGAGCAGAAGGCGTATCAGGCCAATATCGACCGTAACCGCGCGGTGTTGCTGGCGGCGATGGAAGAGGCGATCAAGTCGGCCGAGCAGACTGCCCGTACCCGTGACAGCGGCCATGCCGACCTGTTTGGCGGGTTGTTCGTCGAAGAGGACGCGGACGTTTACGCGATCCACCGCAAGGCGAAAGAGCTGACCCTCAAGGAGCGGCTCAAAGGTGAAAAAGACACCTTGGGCCTGTACCTGACCGGTCACCCGATCGATGAATACGAAGGTGAAATCCGCCGTTTTGCCCGCCAGCGCATCATCGATCTGAAACCGGCCCGGGACACCCAGACCGTGGCGGGGATGATCATTGCCTTGCGGGTGATGAAGAACAAAAAGGGCGACAAGATGGGCTTCATCACCCTCGACGACCGCTCCGGGCGGATCGAGGCGTCGCTGTTTGCCGATGCGTTCCATTCTGCGCAATCGCTGTTGCAGACCGATGCGATGGTGGTGGTCGAAGGCGAGGTCAGCAACGACGACTTCTCCGGCGGCCTGCGCCTGCGGGTCAAACGGGTGATGAGCATGGAAGATGCGCGCACCAACCTGGCCGAGAGCCTGCGCCTTAAGTTGCAGACCCAGGACCTGAAAGGCGATCAGCTACGCTGGTTGGGGGATTTGCTCAAGCGTCACCGCGGGGCGTGCCCGATTACCATGGAGTACACCAGCCCTGATGCGAAGACCTTGCTGCAGTTTGGCGAGACCTGGCGGATCGACCCGGCGGATGCCTTGATTCAAGCCCTGCGTGACCAGTTCGGGCGAGACAACGTCTTCCTCCAATACCGTTGACCGGCAGGTGAGAACACGCCGCCTGCCCACAACCTGAATTTTTAATCTCGACCTCAGCGCGCCTCTCCCTTAAGGTAGGGCGCGAATAGACAACCGGCCGGCCCAAGCTCAATTGGGACACGACCCAAGACGGACGCCTATGAACCCGAATTTCCTGGATTTCGAACAGCCGATCGCCGACCTGCAAGCCAAGATCGAAGAGTTGCGCTTGGTCGGTAATGACAATTCGCTGAATATCGGCGATGAGATCTCCCGCCTGCAGGACAAGAGCAAGACGCTCACCGAAGACATCTTCGGCAAGCTGACCAGCTGGCAGATCGCACGTCTGGCACGTCACCCGAAACGTCCCTACACCCTGGACTACATCGAGCACATCTTCACCGAGTTCGACGAGCTGCACGGTGATCGTCACTTCTCCGACGACGCGGCCATTGTAGGCGGCGTGGCACGTCTGGAAGACCAGCCAGTGATGGTGATCGGTCACCAGAAGGGTCGTGAAGTGCGTGAAAAGGTACGCCGCAACTTCGGTATGCCGCGTCCGGAAGGCTACCGCAAGGCGTGCCGCCTGATGGAAATGGCCGAGCGTTTCAAGATGCCGATCCTGACCTTCATCGACACCCCGGGCGCCTACCCTGGCATCGACGCCGAAGAACGCAACCAGAGCGAAGCGATCGCCTGGAACCTGCGCGTCATGGCCCGCCTGAAAACCCCGATCATCGCCACCGTGATTGGTGAAGGTGGTTCCGGCGGTGCACTGGCGATCGGTGTGTGCGACCAGCTGAACATGCTGCAGTACTCGACCTACGCGGTGATCTCGCCGGAAGGCTGCGCTTCGATTCTGTGGAAAACCGCAGAAAAGGCGCCGGATGCCGCTGAAGCGATGGGCATCACCGCCGAGCGCCTGAAAGGCCTGGGCATCGTCGACAAGGTGATCAGCGAGCCTCTGGGCGGCGCCCACCGTGATCCGGCCGCTGCCGCAGCATCGATCCGCGCCGAGCTGAGCTCGCAACTGGCGATGCTGAAGAAGTTCGACAACGAAGCGCTGCTCAAGCGTCGTTATGATCGTCTGATGAGCTACGGCCTCTGATCGAACGCCGTTTTGGCTGACAATGCAAAACACTGTGGGAGCGGGCTTGCCCGCGAATGCGATGTAACATTCAACGACTGTGTTGGCTGTTTCACCGCTTTCGCGAGCAAGCCCGCTCCCGCTTTTGGTTTGTGAAAAGGTAGAAAAATGGGTCAGCCCTCGATTGATTTACCTTCCAGGCTTTTGGGCAGTCTCAAGCCCTGGCTCGATGCGGCTCATTGGCGTATCGCTTTCTCCGGTGGCCTCGATTCCACCGTCCTGCTGCACCTTCTGGCAACTCTGGCCAAAACCGAATCCCTTCCGTCGCTAAGCGCCATCCATGTCCATCACGGCCTTCAGGCTGTGGCGGATGCGTGGCCGGAGCATTGTCAGTCTGTCTGTGACGGCTTGGGCGTGCCATTGACGGTTGTTCACGTCGCCGTGCCAAAGGGTGCCAGCCTGGAGCGCGCGGCGCGGGATGCGCGTTATGCGGTGTTCAGTGCAGCAACTAGGGTCAATGATGTGTTGCTGACTGGCCAGCACCGCGACGATCAGGCCGAAACGCTGCTGTTCCGTCTGCTGCGTGGTGCCGGGGTTCGGGGTCTCTCCGGCATGCCAGCCCGGCGTGCGCTGGGGCAGGGCAGTCTGGTTCGGCCCTTGCTCGACGTCACGCGTGCTGAACTTGAAGCCTATGCGCAGGAACATCAGCTGCACTGGGTAGACGACCCGTCGAATCAGGATCGACAGTTCTCGCGCAACTACCTGCGTCATCAGGTCATGCCGCTGCTGACCGGTCGCTGGCCGCAGGCAAACGCCAGCATGGCCCGCAGTGCGGCACATCTGCGCGAGGCGCAGGGCTTGCTTGATGAGTTGGCGCAGATCGATCTGAAGTCAGCGATGACATCCAGCGAGTTTGCATGGCTGGGAGTGCCATCTCTGGAGCTTGCAGCCATGGCGGGACTGTCGGCTGCGCGCCAGCGAAATGCACTCAGTCACTGGCTCGAACCGCATACGCGACTGCCGGACACCGACCATTGGTCGGGTTGGGCGGACCTGCGCGATGCCGGCAACGATGCTTCGGCGGTCTGGCGTCTGGCGGATGGCGAATTGCACCGCAGCGCCGGTCGCCTGTGGTGGCTCAGCGGCCATTGGCTGCGTACGCCGGCGGTCTGCGGCGACTGGCAGGCGCCGTCGCTGGCGCTACGCTTGCCCGATAACGGGCGTGTCATGTTCACCGGTCAGACTCCCGCAGGAGTGCTGCAGATCCGCTATCGGCAGGGCGGTGAAGTGATGCATCTGACGGATCGCGGACATCGCGATCTCAAGCGTCTGCTCAATGAGCGCGCGGTGCCGGCCTTCGTACGTGGCAGATTGCCGCTGCTGTTTCGCGGGGAAGAGTTGCTCGCCGTGGCGAACCTGCCGGGGCTCGACGGCAATGCGCTGGAAGGCTGGCGATTGGATTGGCAGCCTTCGGACGAAGATCAAGGTTTGAGATGAAGGGGGCATTCCGGTAGACTACGCTCCCTTCTTGATACAACTTCTGTGGATTCGCCTGAATTGCAGGAGTTGCCGATTACCAAGCAGTCTTTGCTGGGCGATTCCAAAAAATGTGTAGCGAGCAACGTACCGGTGTTTTCACTTCCGGTCTGTCCCAACGCGGCGGTTTTTTTGAAAGGTGCACTGTGATTAATGCAGGTGATCGGGGGCTTCGGCCTTCCTTCGCTTTCCCCGGCGGCTCGGACCGCTTTAACGCAGACTTCTAGGGTTTTTCATGACGCGCTACATATTCGTCACGGGCGGTGTTGTTTCTTCTTTGGGGAAAGGCATTGCATCGGCTTCATTGGCGGCCATCCTGGAGGCGCGGGGGCTTAAGGTCACCATGCTGAAGCTGGATCCGTACATCAACGTCGACCCGGGCACCATGAGCCCGTTCCAGCACGGTGAAGTGTTCGTCACCCACGACGGCGCCGAGACCGACCTGGACCTGGGCCACTACGAGCGGTTCATCCGCACGACCATGACCCAGAACAACAACTTCACCACCGGCCGTGTCTACGAGCACGTGCTGCGCAAAGAGCGCCGTGGTGACTACCTGGGTGCAACCATCCAGGTGATTCCGCACATCACCGACGAAATCAAGCGTCGCATCATCAAGGGTGCCGGCGATGCCGACGTGGCCCTGGTGGAAATCGGCGGTACCGTTGGCGACATCGAATCGCAACCGTTCCTCGAAGCCATCCGCCAGCTGCGTGTGGAAGTCGGTTCCAAGCGCGCGATGCTGATGCACCTGACTCTGGTGCCGTACATCGCCACCGCGGGCGAGACCAAAACCAAGCCGACCCAGCACTCCGTGAAGGAACTGCGTTCGATCGGTCTGCAGCCTGACGTGCTGATCTGCCGCTCCGACCATCCGGTGGACGTGTCGTCGCGTCGCAAGATCGCGCTGTTCACCAACGTTGAAGAGCGTGCGGTGATCTCCCTGGAAGACGTCGACACCATCTACAAGATCCCGGCCGTGCTGCACGCTCAGGGTCTGGACGATTTCGTCGTCGAGCGTTTCGGCCTGCAATGCAATGGCGCCGACCTGTCCGAGTGGGAAAAGGTCGTCGATGCCAAGCTGAACCCGGAGCACGAAGTCACCATCGCGATGGTCGGCAAGTACATGGAACTGCTGGACGCTTATAAGTCGCTGATCGAAGCGATGAGTCACGCCGGCATCACCAACCGTACCAAGGTCAACCTGCGCTACATCGATTCCGAAGACATCGAGAACCAGGGCACTGCGCTGCTGGAAGGCGTCGACGCGATCCTCGTACCGGGCGGCTTCGGTCTGCGTGGCGTGGAAGGCAAGATCACTGCCGTTCAATACGCTCGCGAAAACAAGGTTCCGTACCTGGGGATCTGCCTGGGCATGCAAGTGGCGGTCATCGAGTTCGCCCGTAACGTGCTGGGCTGGAAAGACGCAAACTCCACCGAGTTCGATCGTGCCAGCGGCCATCCGGTTGTCGGTCTGATCACCGAGTGGGAAGACGCCACCGGTGCCGTTGAAGTGCGTACCGAAGCGTCCGACCTGGGCGGCACCATGCGCCTCGGCGCTCAGGAATGCCTGCTCGAACCCGGCTCCAAGGTGCACGACTGCTACGGCAAGGATGTGATTGTCGAGCGTCACCGTCACCGTTACGAAGTGAACAACAACCTGCTGCCGCAGATCATCGAGGCCGGCCTGAAAATCTCCGGTCGCTCTTCCGATGCAGCGCTGGTTGAAGTGGTCGAAGCACCGGATCATCCATGGTTCGTCGCTTGCCAGTTCCACCCGGAATTCACCTCGACTCCGCGTGACGGTCACCCGCTGTTCAGCGGTTTCGTGAAAGCAGCGTTGGCTCAACACCAGAAGAAGGCGTAACCCGATGGCACAGAAGATCATCCGCGTCGGCGACATCGAGATTGCCAACGACAAACCCATGGTGCTGTTCGGCGGCATGAACGTGCTGGAAAGCCGTGACATGGCCATGCAGGTTTGCGAAGAGTATGTGAAGGTCACCGAAAAACTCGGTATCCCTTACGTGTTCAAGGCCAGCTTCGACAAGGCCAACCGTTCTTCTGTGACCTCCTATCGCGGTCCTGGCCTGGAAGAGGGCATGCGCATCTTCCAGGACATCAAACAAGCCTTCGGCGTGCCGATCATCACCGACGTCCACGAGCCTGACCAGGCCGCGGTCGTCGCCGAGGTCTGCGACATCATCCAGCTGCCGGCCTTCCTGTCGCGCCAGACCGATCTGGTCGTCGCGATGGCCAAGACCAATGCCGTCATCAACATCAAGAAAGCCCAGTTCCTCGCGCCTCAGGAAATGAAACACATCCTGAACAAGTGCGTGGAAGCGGGTAACGATCAGTTGATCCTCTGCGAGCGCGGTTCGAGCTTCGGCTACAACAACCTCGTGGTCGACATGCTCGGCTTCGGCATCATGAAGCAGTTCGAGTACCCGGTATTCTTCGATGTGACCCATTCGCTGCAAATGCCTGGCGGTCGTTCCGACTCCGCCGGCGGTCGCCGCGCCCAGGTCACCGACCTGGCCAAGGCTGGCATGAGCCAGTCGCTGGCGGGTCTGTTCCTCGAAGCGCACCCGGACCCGGACAACGCCAAATGCGACGGCCCTTGCGCCTTGCGTCTGGACAAACTGGAGCCATTCCTGGCCCAGCTCAAAGCCCTGGACGAACTGGTGAAGAGTTTTCCGACGGTAGAAACCGCGTAAACCTCAATTCTCCGGTAAAGTACCGCACGATTTGTCGCTCATGCCCTCGGGTATGAGCGTTGTCGTCTGCAAGCTGCCCGCTGCACACCACTTGCCGACGGTCAAAAGATTTCCTCTAGCTGCGTCGTTTTCGTCAACTTTGGAGTGTTTACAACAATGGCAAAAATCGTCGACATCAAAGGTCGTGAAGTTCTCGACTCCCGTGGCAATCCCACCGTGGAAGCGGACGTGCTTCTCGACAACGGCATCATCGGCAGCGCTTGCGCGCCGTCCGGTGCATCCACTGGCTCGCGTGAAGCGCTCGAGCTGCGTGATGGCGACAAGAGCCGTTACCTGGGCAAGGGCGTGCTCAAGGCGGTAGCCAACATCAACGGTCCGATCCGCGATCTGCTGCTGGGCACCGACCCAAGCGACCAGAAAGCCCTGGATCACGCGATGATCAAGCTCGACGGTACCGAAAACAAAGCGACCCTGGGCGCCAACGCCATCCTCGCCGTGTCCCTGGCTGCGGCCAAGGCGGCTGCACAGGATCAGGACCTGCCGCTGTACGCACACATCGCCAACCTGAACGGCACCCCGGGTGTTTACTCGATGCCGGTTCCGATGATGAACATCATCAACGGCGGCGAACACGCCGACAACAACGTCGACATCCAGGAATTCATGGTTCAGCCGGTTGGCGCCAAGTCTTTCTCGGAAGGTCTGCGCATGGGCACCGAGATTTTCCATCACCTGAAAGCCGTTCTGAAGGCCCGTGGCCTGAGCACTGCTGTGGGTGACGAAGGCGGTTTCGCGCCGAACCTGGCTTCCAACGAAGATGCACTGAAGGTGATCTCCGAAGCTGTCGCCAACGCCGGCTACAAGCTGGGCACCGACGTGACCCTGGCTCTGGACTGCGCAGCCAGCGAATTCTTCGAAGACGGCAAGTACAACCTGTCCGGCGAAGGCCAGGTGTTCACCGCTGAAGGTTTCGCCGACTACCTCAAAGGTCTGACCGAGCGTTACCCGATCATCTCGATCGAAGACGGTCTGGACGAGTCCGACTGGGCTGGCTGGAAAATCCTTACCGACAAGATCGGTGAGAAGATCCAACTGGTCGGCGACGATCTGTTCGTGACCAACACCAAGATCCTGAAAGAAGGCATCGATAAAAAGATCGCCAACTCGATCCTGATCAAGTTCAACCAGATCGGCACCCTGACCGAAACCCTGGAAGCCATCCAGATGGCCAAGGCTGCCGGTTACACCGCCGTGATCTCGCACCGTTCGGGCGAAACCGAAGATTCGACCATTGCCGACCTGGCGGTGGGTACTTCGGCTGGCCAGATCAAGACCGGTTCGCTGTGCCGTTCCGACCGCGTTTCCAAGTACAACCAACTGCTGCGTATCGAAGAGCAGTTGAATGGCAAGGCCAAGTACAACGGTCGCTCCGAGTTCCGCGGCTGATTAAGTGCCCTGCCTCACCAATACTGCTTCATTTTGGCGGCGCCTGTTGCCGTCACGCAGCGTTGCCGCTCCTCGCCATAGCGCGCTATGACTCGTCGCGGCGCCTTGCTTGACCGCAACAGTCACTCGCCAAAAGTGAAGCGTATTGGTGAAGCAAGGCACACATGTTAAAAAGACACCGGATTGTGTCGGAAAAGTCGTGACAGCGATGGATTTGCCACTAATCTGATGCCTTATATGCACAAGCCTGGATATTCCAGGCTTCGTGCTATCAGATGCTTCAAAGTTTTTGCGTGGCTGTCTTTTTTCACTGGATACCTGATATTCGATGCGCAGTCCTTACTGGTTGTTTCTCGTCTTGCTCTTGCTGCTGGCCGGTCTGCAGTACCGCCTGTGGGTGGGCAATGGCAGTCTGGCGCAAGTCGCCGAACTGAATCAGCAGATTGCTGATCAACACGCCGAGAACGAAGCCTTGCTGGAGCGCAATCGGGTGATGGACGCTGAAGTCAGCGAGTTGAAGAAAGGCATGGAGACCGTTGAAGAACGGGCTCGTCACGAACTGGGCATGGTCAAGGACGGCGAAACCCTTTACCAGTTGGCCCAATGATCGATTCCCTGCCGGCCTTCTGGGCCGTGATTCCTGCCGCGGGCGTCGGTGCCCGTATGGCCGCGGACCGTCCCAAGCAATATCTGCAACTGGGCGGGCGCACCATTCTCGAACACAGCCTCGGCTGTTTCCTCGATCACCCGAGCCTCAAGGGCCTGGTGGTCAGTCTTGCCGTCGATGATCCTTATTGGCCGAACCTGGCCAGCGCCAGCGATCCGCGAATTCAACGGGTCGACGGTGGTGCCGAACGTTCCGGCTCCGTGCTCAACGCCTTGCTGCATTTGCACGCGCAAGGTGCTGATGACGAGGACTGGGTGTTGGTGCACGATGCGGCGCGGCCGAACCTGAGCCGTGACGATCTCGACAAATTGCTCGCTGAGCTGGCGAACGATCCGGTCGGTGGTTTGCTGGCTGTGCCGGCGAAGGACACCCTCAAGCGGGTCGACAAGCACGGTCGTGTGGTGGAAACCGTGGATCGCAGCGTGATCTGGCAGGCCTACACGCCGCAGATGTTCCGCCTGGGTGCCTTGCACCGGGCACTGGCGGACAGTCTGGTGGCCGATGCGCTGATCACCGATGAAGCCTCGGCGATGGAGTGGGCCGGCATGGCGCCGCGTCTGATCGAGGGCCGTGCGGATAACCTGAAAGTCACCCGTCCGGAAGACTTGGAATGGTTGCGCCAGCGCTGGGCCAACCGTCGTTAAATCCGGTACTCCGGCCGTTCGGCCAAACCTTCCTTGAGAAAATCCACCAGTTTGCGCACCTTCGGCGACAAGTGCCGCTGCTGCGGATACAGCGCCCACACCGCCGTATTCGGCGGTTGATGCGCTTCCAGCAAAGAGATCAACGCGCCGCTGTGCAGATGTTCCAGCACGTAATAGTCCGGCAATTGACACAGTCCGACACCTTGTAGCGCCGCATCCAGCACCGCTTGCCCACTGTTGCAGCGCCAGTTTCCCTGCACCCGCTGGGAAAATTCCCGCCCGTTCTGTTCAAGTTGCCAGATGTCCGAGCTGCCGATCAGGCAATTGTGTCGACTCAGTTCCGACAAACTGTGTGGCCGACCGTACCGTTCGAGGTAGGACGGCGATGCGCAGAGGTACATGCGCCGTGGGGCCAGTCGAGTTGCTACCAGGCGGGAATCCTGAAGGCGCCCGAGGCGGATCGCCAGGTCCAGGCCTTCGTGCACCAGGTCGAGTTGGCGGTTGGTCAGTTCGATATCAATGCGCAGTTGCGGGTAATGCCCCATGAACCGGGTCACCAGCGGCACGATGAAGCGCTCGCCATAAGCCACGGCGCAGGTCATGCGCAGCATGCCTTTGGGTTCGCTGGTCAGATCGCCGACCGCGCGCAAGGCTTCTTCGCGTCCGTCCTGCAGACGTTGGCAATGTTGCAGAAAGGTCTGGCCGGCCTCGGTCAGGGTGACGCGCCGGGTGCTGCGATACAGCAGCCGCGTCTGCAAACGCTCTTCCAGCCGTACGATTTGTCGACTGATGTGCGAGGAAGAAACGCCCAGGCGTTCGGCAGCGGCGGTGAACTGGCTGCATTCGGCTACGGCGACGAACTCGTCGATGCCTTCCCAGCGGTTTTCGGACATGGGGATTATCCCTGTATGGCAATAATGTTTTGCTTTTGTCCGGATTATTCATCAAGCAGCGCTGGACTACACTCCCTGTCTGGTTTTTATTCAATGGATTCACTGGAGAGTCAGCATGATCAAGTCGCGCGCCGCCGTTGCCTTCGAGGCCAAGAAGCCGCTGGAAATCGTAGAAGTCGATGTCGCCATGCCCAAGGCCGGTGAAGTGTTGTTGCGCGTGGTGGCTTCCGGGGTTTGCCACACTGACGCCTACACCCTGTCGGGCGCTGACCCGGAAGGTATCTTCCCGTCAATCCTCGGCCATGAAGGCGGCGCAATCGTTGAAGCGATCGGCGAAGGCGTGACTTCCGTGGCCGTCGGTGACCACGTGATTCCGCTGTACACCCCGGAATGCGGCCAGTGCAAATTCTGCAAGTCGGGCAAGACCAACCTGTGTCAGGCGATTCGCGCCACTCAGGGCAAGGGCCTGATGCCGGACGGCACTTCGCGCTTTTCCTACAAGGGCCAAACGATTTTCCACTACATGGGTACTTCGACGTTCTCCGAGTACACCGTGCTGCCGGAAATCTCCGTGGCCAAGATCTCCAAGGATGCCCCGCTGGAAAAGGTCTGCCTGCTCGGTTGCGGCGTGACCACCGGTATCGGTGCGGTGATCAACACCGCCAAGGTCAAACCGGGTGACACCGTGGCGATCTTCGGTCTCGGCGGCATCGGTCTGTCGGCCGTGATTGGTGCAGTGAAGGCCAAGGCCTCGCGCATCATCGCCATCGACATCAACCCGGCCAAATTCGAAATCGCCAAACAACTGGGTGCCACCGACTGCGTGAACCCGAAGGACTTCGATCGTCCTATCCAGGAAGTGATCGTCGACATGACCGACGGCGGCGTCGACTTCTCCTTCGAATGCATCGGCAACGTGCAACTGATGCGCGCAGCTCTCGAGTGCTGCCATAAAGGTTGGGGCGAGTCGGTAATCATCGGCGTTGCCGGTGCCGGCCAGGAAATCGCGACCCGTCCGTTCCAGCTGGTGACCGGTCGCGTCTGGCGCGGTTCGGCATTCGGCGGCGTGCGTGGCCGTACCGAATTGCCAAGCTACGTCGACATGGCGCAAAGCGGCGAAATCCCGCTGGACACCTTCATCACCCACACCATGGGTCTGGAAGACATCAACAAGGCCTTCGACCTGATGCACGAAGGCAAGAGCATCCGTACCGTCATTCATTTCTGATCAATCGCGATGCCACGGCTGCAATGCGCAGCCGTGGCTGCGTAGGAGTCCTACATGAGTCTGGAAAACATCTCCTGTCAGAAGAGTTTCGGTGGCTGGCACAAGCGCTATCGCCATCGCTCCGATGTGCTGGGCTGCGACATGGTGTTCGCCGTGTATCTGCCGCCGCAGGCAGAGCAGGGCGGCAAACTGCCGGTGCTGTACTGGCTGTCGGGCCTGACCTGCACGGACGAAAACTTCATGCAGAAGGCCGGTGCCATGCGCATGGCGGCCGAGCTGGGGTTGATCATTGTGGCACCGGACACCAGCCCTCGTGGCGCCGATGTTCCGGGGGATCCGGATGGCGCGTGGGATTTCGGTCTGGGCGCCGGGTTCTATCTGAATGCCACGCAGGAGCCGTGGTCGCGGCACTATCGGATGCATGACTACGTCGTGCAGGAATTGCCTTCACTGGTTGAAGCGCATTTCCCGGCCTCGGACAAACGCAGCATCAGCGGCCATTCCATGGGCGGTCACGGCGCATTGGTTTGTGCATTGCGCAATCCGGGGCGTTACCAGTCGGTGTCGGCGTTTTCGCCGATCAACAACCCGATGGATTGCCCGTGGGGGCAAAAGGCGTTCTCCCGCTATCTGGGCGAAGACCGTTCGAAATGGCGCGAGTGGGATGCCTGTGCACTGATTGCCGAGGCGGACGAGAAACTGCCACTGCTGGTCGATCAGGGTGATCGCGACGACTTCCTCGCCACCCAGCTCAAACCGGAAGCGCTGCAGCAAGCGGCAAAACAGGCGGCCCATCCGCTGACGTTGCGCCTGCAACCGGGTTATGACCACAGCTATTTCTTCATTGCGAGCTTCATTGACGACCACTTGCAGCATCACGCGCGCGCCCTCAAGGGCTAATGCAGGTAGAATCACGCCCTGACAAAAATCGGGGCGTTTTTTTATGCGTATTGGCCACGGCTATGATGTGCACCGTTTCGCTGAAGGCGATTTCATTACTCTGGGCGGCGTGCGAATCGCACACGGCTTCGGGCTGCTCGCCCACTCCGACGGTGACGTCCTGCTGCACGCCTTGAGCGATGCCTTGCTCGGCGCGGCTGCGTTAGGTGACATTGGCAAACACTTCCCGGACACCGACCCGCAATTCAAGGGCGCCGACAGCCGTGTGCTGTTGCGTCATGTGGTCAGTCTGATCCACGCCAAAGGCTGGAAGGTCGGCAACGTCGACAACACCATCGTTGCCCAGGCCCCGAAAATGGCCCCCCATATCGAATCGATGCGCGCGCTGATTGCCGCGGATCTGCAAGTAGAACTGGATCAAGTGAACGTAAAAGCCACCACCACCGAGAAGCTTGGCTTCGTCGGTCGCGAAGAAGGCATCGCCGTGCATTCCGTTGCCTTGTTGTTGCGCGCATGAACGAACTGCAACTGCTGGGCCCGCGGGCCTATGGCGACGCCCTTGGCACCGCGGTACTGAAAGCCATCGCCGAAGATTTCCAGGTCGATGAAGTCCTCGACATTCCGTTCAGCGGTGACGGCGAGCACCTGTGGATCTGGGTGGAAAAGCGCGGTCTGAACACCGAGGAAGCGGCTCGACGCATTGCCAAGGCCGCCGGTGTGCCGCTGCGCACGGTCAGCTATGCCGGCCTGAAAGACCGTCAGGCGCTGACGCGCCAGTGGTTCAGCGTGCAATTGCCGGGCAAGGCCGACCCGGATCTGTCGGCGGCGGAAAACGACACGCTGAAGATCCTCAAAACCACCCGCCACAAACGCAAGCTGCAACGCGGCGCGCATTCGGCCAACGGTTTCACCTTGCGCCTGACCCAGTTCAATGGCGACAAGGCCGCCATCGACGAGCGCCTGCAACAGATTGCCAAACAAGGTATCCCGAACTACTTCGGCGCCCAGCGTTTCGGCCATGACGGCGGCAATGTGGTCGACGCTCGTTCATGGGCAGCGCGCAAGGCTTTGCCGGAGCAGCGCAATGTGCGTTCGCGCCTGCTGTCGACCGCCCGCAGTTTTCTGTTCAACCAGGTGCTGGCGGCGCGTGTTGCCGATGGCACCTGGCAGCGCGCCCAGGTCGGCGATCTGCTGGCGTTCACCGACAGCCGCAGCTTTTTCCCGGCGGGTGTTGCCGAATGCAGCGACCCGCGCCTGGCGATTCTCGATCTGCATCCGACCGGTCCGCAGTGGGGCGAAGGTGACTCACCGGCCGCCGGCGCTGTCCATGATCTGGAGCAGGCGATTGCCGCACGCGAGGCGGATCTGCGCGATTGGTTGATTAATGCCGGTATGAGCCACGAACGTCGTATCCTGCGGCTGCCCATTGGCGGGTTGACGTGGCATTATCCCGAGCCTGACATTCTGCAACTGGAATTCGTCCTCCCGGCCGGATGCTTCGCCACCGTATTGGTGCGCGAACTCGTTGATCTGGTGCCGGTGGGGCAGACGGACAGCCCATGCGTATTCTGATTTCAAACGACGATGGGGTAACCGCACCCGGTCTCGCCGCGCTTTATGCTGCGCTGGCGGATTACACCGAATGCGTGGTTATCGCCCCGGAGCAGGACAAGAGCGGCGCCAGCAGTTCGCTGACGCTGGATCGTCCGCTGCACCCGCAATACCTGGCCAATGGCTTCATCAGCCTCAACGGTACGCCGACCGACTGCATACATCTGGGACTCAACGGCCTGCTGGAGCGCCAGCCGGACATGGTGGTCTCGGGCATCAACCTCGGCGCCAACCTGGGCGACGACGTGCTGTATTCCGGAACGGTGGCGGCAGCCCTCGAGGGCCGTTTTCTCGAGCGACCGTCGTTTGCCTTCTCGCTGGTTTCCCGGCAGGTGGACAATCTGCCCACGGCCGCCCACTTTGCGCACAAACTGATCGAGGCCCACGCCGGGCTCGATCTGCCACCGCGTACGGTATTGAACGTGAACATTCCCAACCTGCCGATCGATCACATTCGTGGCATTCAGTTGACGCGCCTGGGGCATCGCGCCCGTGCGGCAGCGCCGATGAAAGTGGTCGATCCCCGTGGCAAGGCCGGTTACTGGATCGCCGCCGCCGGCGATGCAGAGGACGGCGGGCCGGGCACCGATTTCCACGCGGTGATGCAGGGCTACGTTTCCATCACTCCGTTGCAGCTCGATCGCACCTTCAATGATGCTTTCAGAAGTCTCGACGGCTGGCTGGAGGGGCTCAACTGATGGCCCGTGAACACGACGACCGGTTGCGCAGCGGTATCGGGATGACCTCCCAGCGCACCCGTGAACGCCTGATTCAGCGACTGTATGAAGAAGGCTTGTCCAACGCGAGCGTGCTGGAAGTGATCCGTCGCACGCCGCGTCATCTCTTCGTCGACGAAGCGCTGGCGCACCGTGCTTATGAAGACACCGCGCTGCCGATCGGCCACAACCAGACCATCTCCCAGCCTTATATGGTCGCGCGCATGAGCGAGCTGCTGCTCGAGGCGGGGCCGCTGGACAAGGTGCTGGAGATCGGCACCGGTTCCGGTTACCAGACCGCAGTGTTGTCGCAACTGGTCGAGCGGGTGTTCTCGGTGGAGCGCATCAAGGTGCTGCAGGACCGGGCCAAGGAACGCCTGGTCGAGCTCAACCTGCGCAACGTGGTGTTCCGCTGGGGTGATGGCTGGGAAGGCTGGCCGGCGCTGGCGCCGTACAACGGCATCATCGTCACCGCAGTGGCGACCGATGTGCCGCAGGCGCTGCTCGATCAACTGGCACCGGGCGGGCGGATGGTCATCCCGGTCGGCTCGGGCGAAGTTCAGCAATTGATGTTGATCGTGCGCGAAGAAAACGGCTTTTCCCGACACGTCCTCGGGGCGGTGCGTTTTGTGCCATTGCTCAACGGGCCTCTGGCCTGAGCATTTGTTTTTCGGCGCTGAATTCCTTGCGAGTGCACCTGTCTTACACCGGCACCGATTGTTTAAACAGAATTCATCGTCCATGAGCAAACGTGTGCGCCGAGCGATAACGCTTCATTAAAGGTAAAGCCGGATTCGCCCGTTATACTTGCGACGTTACAGGCCGAAATCGGCATTCCACATTTTTCAGCCACCACAAAGGGAGCGGCGGGTGAGTCTCACAGTCATTGCGCAGCGTATGGGTAACACGAGCTTTCAGCGCCTGGTGACTGGCCTTGTCTTGAGCACCTTGCTGGTCGGTTGCTCCAGCACCAAATCGAACAACGTTCGGGTCGTCGATCGCAACAACGCGGTCGCCCAGCGTCCTACAGTGACGACCGGACAGTATGTAGTCCGTCCGGGTGACACGATGTTTTCCATCGCGTTTCGCTACGGCTGGGACTATAAAGCCCTCGCTGCCCGGAACAATATTCCTACGCCGTACACGATCCACCCGGGTCAGACGATTCGCTTTGATGGGCGCCCGGGTTCAACGTCGACTGCGGTGGCCAGCAGCAGTGGTTCGGCACCGTCTTCGTCGAGCAAAACCACGATAATCCGGCGCCAGGCGAATGGCACGACGACCACCACAACCACCGGTTCCGGGGCCGCTTCGACGACGGTTGTACCGTCCGTCGCCAACAAGCCGGCACCGGCTCCATTGCCTCCACCGGGCCCAGCCCCGACCGGCTGGGGATGGCCATCTAATGGCATTCTGATTGGTAAATTCTCTTCAAACGGTAGTTTGAATAAAGGAATTGATATCGCCGGAGATTTGGGACAGCCTGTTTTAGCTGCGTCTGATGGGACTGTGGTTTACGCCGGGAGTGGCTTAAGGGGCTACGGCGAATTAGTCATCATCAAACACAGCGAAACCTACGTCAGTGCTTACGGACACAACCGTCGGCTGTTGGTACGGGAGGGGCAGCAGGTCAAAGTCGGACAGACAATTGCCGAAATGGGGTCAACGGGTACAGACCGGGTGAAACTGCATTTTGAGATTCGCCGACAAGGTAAACCTGTAGATCCGCTGCAGTTCCTGCCAAGACGTTGATTTGCAGACCAGCCTGTTCTTTCACGTAGAGGGGACAGGCTCCAGCGTTGCCAAGGATAAAGGCGCCGCTTGAGCTTGGGGTCGAACTCACCAAAGGACTATAACAATGGCTCTCAGTAAAGAAGTGCCGGAGTTTGACATCGACGATGAGGTTCTCCTGATGGAGACCGGCATCGATTCGGATTCGATGTCGAATGATGAAGGGGCTGCTCCACCTTCCGTTCGTGCCAAATCCAAACACTCCGCTTCACTTAAACAACACAAGTACATCGACTACACCCGGGCACTCGATGCCACGCAGCTGTACCTCAACGAAATCGGCTTTTCCCCATTGCTCTCCCCGGAGGAAGAAGTTCATTTTGCGCGTCTGTCGCAAAGTGGCGACCCCGCCGGGCGCAAGCGCATGATTGAAAGTAACCTGCGGCTGGTGGTCAAGATCGCCCGGCGTTACGTCAACCGGGGGCTGTCGCTGCTGGATCTGATCGAAGAGGGCAACCTCGGGCTGATCCGGGCGGTGGAAAAGTTCGATCCCGAGCGCGGCTTCCGCTTCTCGACCTACGCGACCTGGTGGATCCGTCAGACCATCGAGCGCGCGATCATGAATCAAACCCGGACCATCCGGCTGCCGATTCATGTGGTCAAGGAACTCAACGTGTACCTGCGGGCGGCACGGGAGCTGACGCAAAAACTCGATCACGAACCTTCACCCGAAGAAATCGCCAACCTGCTGGAAAAACCGGTGGGCGAAGTCAAGCGCATGCTGGGCCTGAACGAGCGGGTTTCTTCGGTCGACGTCTCGCTGGGTCCGGATTCGGATAAAACCCTGCTGGACACCCTCACGGACGACCGTCCGACCGATCCATGCGAACTGCTGCAGGATGACGATCTGTCGCAGAGCATCGATCAATGGCTCTCGGAGCTGACCGACAAGCAACGCGAGGTGGTGGTACGCCGCTTCGGTCTGCGCGGTCACGAGAGCAGCACGCTGGAAGATGTAGGCCTGGAGATCGGCCTGACCCGGGAACGGGTGAGACAGATCCAGGTGGAAGGCCTCAAGCGCCTGCGGGAAATCCTTGAGAAAAACGGCCTGTCGAGCGAGTCGCTGTTCCAGTAAGCGTTCTGCATGACCGCCAACAAAAAGCCCCGACCGTTCGGGGCTTTTTGTTGTCCGGCTCTGGCCAGCGGCCTGGAACCTGACGATCGGTCGTCATTTCCCGGGTTTGTAGTCTCGCGGTGTAAGCCCTGGCTTACTCTTTCGTAAGTGTTCGTTATTTTTACACTGCGGAAGACATCCATTGCGCTGTGGTGACGTGATCAACTTTTTGATTTATATGAATATTTTCAAATGTTAAATGCTTATGACACGAGACTTTACCGGAACGGGCCGGTTGCCCAAACCGGGGAACTCTTTAGTATCTGGGTTGTGTCGACGGATAGACACGCCCTTCACGGAAGAGGGGAATGGACATCGCAGGACGCGATTCATCAGGACGATGAAAAGGAACACAGGGAATAGGGAAAAAATGTGGGCGGGTCAAACCGCCCCTTTTTTTTGCCTGTAGAAAAGCAAAACGCAGAAAAGCAAAAAGGCCCTCATGAGGCCTTTTGCGTGAACGCGGGGGTAATCAGCGTTCGAGGTCTTTGATCTTGCCTTTGACACCATCCCACTCTTCGGCGTCTGGCAGCGATTCTTTCTTCTCGGTGATGTTCGGCCAGATTTCGGCCAATTCAACGTTCAGCTGAATGAACTCCTGCATTTCTTCCGGAACTTCGTCCTCGGAGAAAATGGCGACGGCCGGGCATTCCGGTTCGCACAGGGCGCAGTCGATGCATTCATCCGGGTGAATCACCAGGAAGTTCGGGCCTTCGTAAAAGCAGTCCACCGGACAGACTTCTACGCAGTCGGTGTACTTGCACTTGATGCAGTTGTCGGTGACGACGAAGGTCATTTCTAATTTTCTCCTCAGGCGGCGGCAGCGTTGCCCCTTCACGGTTGGGGTCGCCAGGTTCGGGAGCGATGTCTGCCAGCCAGGCTAAATAGCCAGCAGCATCCCGAACCGCGCGAGATTCTAACAGCTTGAAGCCGTTTGCGTTATATCCGGTTCTTCAGTGCTTAGATCCGGTTCTTAAGTGCATATAACATTTCGAGTGCCCGGCGCGGTGTCACGTCATCGAGATCCAGCTTGGCCAGTTCGTCCAGTACCGGGTGCGGCAGGCTGGCGAACATGTCGCTCTGTTGCGGGGCGGCCGGCTTGCCTTTGACGGCCGGCTTTGGCGCTTCATGAGGCAGCGCAGTGTCTTCCAGTCGGCTCAAGTGCTCGCGGGCTCGCGCGATCACTTCGCTGGGTACACCGGCCAGTTGCGCCACGGCCAGGCCATAGCTCTGGCTCGCCGGCCCCGGCAGGACATGGTGCAGGAACACGATACGTTCGTTGTGTTCGGTCGCGTTGAGATGCACGTTGGCAACTAGCGGCTCGGCTTCCGGCAACACGGTCAGTTCGAAATAGTGCGTGGCAAATAGAGTATAGGCGCGCAAATGCGCCAGTCGCTCGGCCGCCGCCCATGCCAGCGACAAGCCGTCGAACGTGCTGGTGCCGCGACCCACTTCGTCCATCAGCACCAGGCTGCGTTCGGTGGCGTTGTGCAGGATGTTGGCGGTTTCGCTCATTTCCACCATGAAGGTCGAGCGGCCGCCGGCCAGGTCGTCGCTGGAACCGATGCGGGTGAAAATCCGGTCCACCAGCGACAGTTCGCAGCTGGCCGCTGGCACGAAGCTGCCGATGTGCGCCAACAGCACGATCAACGCGGTCTGGCGCATATAGGTGGATTTACCGCCCATGTTCGGACCGGTGATCACCAGCATCCGGGTGTTGTCGTCCAGGCTCAGATCGTTGGCCACGAACGGCGTGGTCAGCACTTGCTCGACCACCGGGTGGCGACCCTGGTTGATGCGCATGCACGGTTCGCTGACGAAGGTCGGGCAATTCAGGTCGAGATTCAGAGCACGTTCGGCGAGATTGCTCAGCACATCCAGTTCTGCCAGCGCACCAGCGGTGTCCTGCAGCGGCGGCAACTGGCTGATCAGATCTTCCAGCAACGCCTCATAGAGCATCTTCTCGCGAGCCAGGGCGCGGCTCTTGGCCGACAGTGCCTTGTCCTCGAACTCTTTCAACTCGGGAGTAATGAAGCGCTCTGCGCCCTTCAGGGTCTGACGACGGATATAGTCCGCCGGAGCCGATTCAGCCTGCTTGCTGGGCAATTCGATGAAGTAGCCGTGAATCCGGTTGTAACCGACTTTCAGGTTGGCCAGGCCGGTACGGGCCTTTTCCCGGGCTTCCAGATCGATCAGGAATTGTCCGGCGTTTTCGCTCAGCGACTGCAGCTCGTCGAGTTCGCTGTCGTAGCCGGTTTTCAGCACGCCGCCATCACGGATCACCGCCGGTGGATTGTCGATAATGGCTTTTTCCAGCAGCGCTGCCAGTTCCGGGTAGGTGCTGGTGGTGCTTGCCAGATGTTGCAGGTGCGGCGCTTCGAGATCGGTCATCGCCACTTGCAGTTCAGGCAGGGCGCCGAGTGCGTCACGCAGACGGGCGAGGTCGCGAGGACGGGCATTGCGCAGACCGATCCGGGCGAGAATCCGCTCGATGTCACCGATCTCTTTCAACTGTGGTTGCAGTTTTTCGAAACGATAACCGTCGAGCAGGCAACGGATCGAGGTCTGGCGCGCCAGCAGCACGGTGAGATCGCGCAGTGGGCGGTTCAGCCAGCGGGTCAGCAAGCGGCTGCCCATGGCGGTCTGGCAACGGTCGACCACCGATTGCAGGGTGTTGTCGCGGCCACCGGCCAGGTTGGTGTCGAGTTCCAGGTTGCGGCGGCTGGCGCCGTCCAGCACCACGGTATCGTCCAGCCGCTCGTGACGCAGGCTGCGCAGATGGGGCAGGGCGGTGCGCTGGGTTTCCTTGGCGTAGGCCAGCAGGCAACCGGCAGCGCCGATGGCCAGGGTCAACGTTTCGCAGCCGAAGCCTTTGAGATCCTGGGTCGAGAATTGCTGGCAAAGACTTTTCAGCGCCGAGTCGCGCTCGAAGTCCCACGGCGCACGGCGACGAACGCCACGGCGTTTTTCCGCCGGCAGATCCTTTGGCCAGTCATCCGGGATCAGCAACTCGACCGGGTTGACCCGCTCAAGCTCCGCCAACAGGTTTTCCCAACCCTTGATTTCCAGCACGGTGAAGTTGCCGCTGGTGATGTCCAGTACCGCGAGGCCGAACAGGCGCTCGTCCCCCAGCACCGCCGCGATCAGGTTGTCGCGACGCTCATCCAGCAATGCCTCATCGCTGACCGTGCCCGGGGTGATGATTCGCACTACCTGACGCTCGACCGGGCCCTTGCTGGTGGCCGGGTCGCCAACCTGCTCGCAGATCACTACCGACTCGCCCAGCTTGACCAGTTTCGCCAGATAGCCTTCCGCCGCGTGATACGGAATCCCGCACATCGGAATTGCCTGCCCTGCCGACTGCCCGCGGGCGGTCAGGGTGATGTCCAGCAACTTGGCCGCCTTCTTCGCGTCTTCGTAGAAGATCTCGTAGAAGTCGCCCATGCGGTAGAACATCAGCTGGTCCGGGTGCTGATTCTTCAGGCGCCAGTACTGCTGCATCATCGGAGTGTGGGAGGACAGGTCGGAGACGGCTTTATTCATCGGATTGTCAGGTAACTCGTTGGAAGATGTGGGGCAAAAGCGGGGCGGTCGCCGGGCTTTTCCGCGATGGGCGCAAGGTTACCATGGGCGGTCTGTTGGACGCAGGCATCGCGGCCGGGTGACAGGTTTATGGCGCAAAAAGCTCGACTATGCACGATTTATGCAAATCAGCATTTGTCATCCCGAAAAACTTCAAGCACTATGCGCGTTATGCAAAAACGCAACGTATCCTCCGTCTTAAGAGCACTGCTCGATCAGCACGGGATCTCCCCCACGGAGCTCCACCGTCGCACCGGCGTGCCTCAATCCACTCTCTCGCGGATTCTCAGCGGGAAGATCGTCGATCCTTCGGATAAACATATTTCGAAGATTGCCGAGTACTTCGCCGTGAGTACCGATCAGTTGCGCGGGCGCGCGGATGTCGCGCCGGTTGCCGGCGGCGGGCGCGAGGAGTTGCATTCCGAACTCAAGGACATAAGCCTGTGGGACGATGACACGCCCGTCGATGACGACGAGGTGTCCGTGCCCTTCCTTCGCGAGGTTGAATTGGCTGCTGGATCAGGAAGATTCGTCATCGAAGAGAGCGAGCGCTCCAGCCTGCGCTTTGGCAAGCGCAGCCTGCGCCATAATGGCGTGCAGTTCGACCAGGCCAAATGCGTGACCGTACGGGGCAACAGCATGTTGCCGGTGCTGCGCGACGGCGCCACGGTCGGTGTCAACGCCGGCAAGTGCGGGATCGGCGACATCATTGATGGCGACCTTTATGCGATCAACCACAACGGTCAATTGCGGGTTAAACAGCTCTATCGCCTGCCTACCGGTATCCGTCTGCGCAGCTTCAATCGCGATGAGCATCCGGACGAGGACTACAGCTTCCAGGATATGCAGGACGAGCAGATCGTCATCCTCGGTCACGTCTTCTGGTGGGGTATGTACGCCCGGTAACCTGACTCCTTTCTGACAAAACCCGCCTCGGCGGGTTTTTTTTCGCCTGTAGAAAACCGGCCAACCCTTGAACGGCGGGGGCTTTCATGCATTCGCGCATTTCTTGTGCATAAATAAATGCATTTACGCATTGACTGTATATGCATCCATGCATATTCTTGCCACCAAGCCGCTCGACAAAGCGGCTGGCAACAACAGCTCTTTAGTTCCACAAGAACAGGCAGCGATGAACCGGCCTCAACGGTTCAGAGGGTTGGCAACTGACCCGGGTGTGCAGCGTAAAGCACCAGAAGCAGTTATCCGGCGGGCAGGGACCGCGGTCGGAAAAACAATTTGAATGGACTCGTACCGCGCCAGTAGCGCCGAAAAGTCAGCTTCCTTCACACGGACACAGGATTGAAGGAAGGCGAAGGAGCGCATTACTGAAAAGCCCGGCGGACTGCCGGGCTTTTTGGAATGCCTGCCTTGTTCGCAATAACCCCTGAGGCATTACCCATCAATCCTTTCACGGAAGAGAAATCCGAATATGTTTAAGAAATATCTTGCTCCGTTCCTGGCCAGCGCAATGTTGCTTGGTGCAGGCACGAATGTGCTGGCCGCCAACCTGTTGGTCAACGGCAGTTTTGAACAGTCGACCTGCGGTGGTGGCTGCATTCTGGACACCCCCGCCAAAACCAATGCAATCACCGGTTGGACAACCTTTCTGTCCGGTGCCGAGTACTTCAACATGCCAAACGCAATTGGCGGTTCCGTCGCAGCCGACGGCGTGATGATCGTGGATCTGGCCAATTATGTTTATGGCAATGGTGGCGGGATTCAACAGAACTTCGCCACGACCATCGGGGCGAAGTACCGACTCACCTTCAGCGCAGGCAATTCACGGTTTGCCAGCCGCTCCGGTGACGGTGTCATCCAGGTCAAAGTGGCCGGGCAAACGTCGATGTTCAATACCCCGACGGCTAAAGGTGTTGCTGTGGAGTGGAGCACCATCACTTACGAATTCACCGCCATCACAGCGCAGACAACGCTCGCGTTTTTCAACGAGCAAAACCCGAACGCCAACTTTGCCTTTATCGATAACGTCATTGTTGAACGCCTGTAGCGCCCAGAACCGGGGAGCTGCGTTGGTTGGCTTCTCACTATTCTTTTATTCATCCGCACTCCCGGGAGGCGTGACATGACAAACGAGCAACAAGCGTTGGCTGACATGCCGATCTGGCTGGTCATCCTCCTTGCCGTCGTGGGCGGGGTGTCCGGCGAAATGTGGCGCGCCGACAAGGAGGGCGCCCGTGGCTGGCCACTGCTTCGGCGGCTCGCCCTGCGCTCCGGCGCCTGCATGATCTGCGGCGTCTCGGCGATCATGCTGCTGTACGCCGCCGGCATGTCGATCTGGGCTGCTGGCGCGTTTGGCTGCCTGACAGCCATGGCCGGCGCCGACGTGGCCATCGGTCTGTACGAACGCTGGGCCGCCAAGCGCATTGGCGTCTGCGAAGTTCCCCCGCGCGATCCGCAGTAACCCTTTCACTTTCCTGTCTCGCTGCACGCTGTGCGGTGGGACTGCGCGTGGACATTCGAAAAGGAGGTCATGCATGCCCACACCGATCCGGCAGCCGTCGCAACTGTTCACGGCAATGGCGACAGCCTTGCGCAACAACGCCGACCTGAACGTGCAGGTCGGCAGTCAGGATGACTTCACGGCCCCCGGCGACAAGGCCTGGGTGCTGATCGACATCGAACGCAATGCACCAGGAGAACGCGCTGCCAACGGGCGTATCGCCCATGTGCTGACGCTGTCACTGCAAGTCATCCCGGCGCTTTCCGCCACGGCGTTCGCTGCCTGTGACCTGATCGCCGCCCTGAAAAACCTGATCACCGACAATCGTTGGGGCCTGCCCGGCGATCAATGCGATCTGCCAATGAATATCGATGGTTTGCCGTCACTGGCGATTCGAGCCGATCAGCCCAACAAGGCCTGGACACTGACCTTCAACCAGACCCTCTACCTGGGCCCGACCCTGCTGGACGACCCGCTCGGCACACCGAAATTCGCCCGCACCTGGGAAGTCAGCGACATCGACGATCCCGACCAATACACCACGCTGGAGGCCTGACCGATGTTCGACGCGTTACTGCGTATGCAACTGGGCCCGATCATCGAACGCCTGGCCGAGATGGAAGCGGAGATCGAAGACCTGCACCGACGCGCCGAGAGTTATTGCCGCATCGGCATCTGTCAGGAGGTCGATGCGGCGAGCAACACCTGCAAGGTCAGCCACGGTGGATTGCTCACCCCGGCCATCAAATTCTTCAACCCCAGCGCCGGCGCGCAGAGCGAGTCGCGGATCCCGACGGTGGGCGAACAATGCCTGCTGTTCAACTACGGCAGCGGCGAAAGCGGCGCACAAAGCGTGGCGTTGTTCGGCCTGAACAGCGACCGTTTTCCACCGACCTCGACGGTGCCGACGTTGACCCGTCGCGTCCATCAGGACGGCAGTGAAAGCGGCTACGACGACGCCACTCACACGCTGCATTGGCAAAACGGTCCGGCCGCCTTCAACGGCTCCCGAGAATCGCTTGAGCTGAGCATCGGCCCGGCGCGGCTGGCGATGACAGCGCAAGCGATCAACCTGCAACTGGGCGCCGTCGGCCTGGCCATCGACGCCTCGGGCGTGCACTTCAGCGGCCCGTTGGTGGATCACCAGGGTCGCGTCATCAGCCCCTGAATCAAGAGCTTCCCATGATCGGAATCGATAGAGACACCGGGGCCACGGTCGACGACTGGCTGCAATTCGTGCAGCGCGCGACACGAGCCCTGACCACGCCGCTGGGCACCCGGCAAAAAAGGCCCCTTTATGGTTCGTTGATCCCCACGCTGTTGGGGCAAAACCTGGGCGATGACGTTCTGCTTCTGGCCCAGAGTCACGCTGCGCAGGCTTTCTACAACGCGCAGAACGGCATCGGAGATTTCCAGCCAGGCGTGATCGTCGCCACGCGTCAGGGCGCCGGTCTGCTGCTGCGCTTCGCCGGCACCTGGAAAAACCGCCAACAGACTTTCGAGGTCGTGACATGAGCATGTTGATCCCGGGCCAGAACCAACTGGCCGAACCCTCTTTGATCAAGGTCGAGGCCTTCGAGGATCTGCTGGCCGAGTTCAAGACCTTCGTCCTGGAATACGTCGGTACCCGCTCGCCGCAGAGCGCTGCGAAACTCAAGACCAGCCTGGACAACGAAAGCGAATTGCTGACGATGGCGCTCGAAGCGTTTTGCGTTCGCCTGCAAAGCCACGAACGCAAATACAACGCTCGCATCAAGCAAATGCTGGCGTGGTGGGCCACCGGCAGCAACCTTGATGCGCGGCTCGCGGACATGGGGCTGGAGCGGCAGTTGCTCGACCCGGGCGACCCGGCAGCGTTTCCGCCAGTGCCGGCGATTTACGAGAGCGACGATGATGCCCGGTTGCGTTATTACCTGGCGCCCCATGCGCCGGCAGCGGGGTCGCGGATGCAGTATCGCCGCGAGGTGTTCACCCTCGGCGAACGGCCGGCGGTGAAAGTCGAATCCACCGATGCCGGCGTCGTCAACGTCACCTACACCTTTGCCCCGGACGGCCTCGCTGCACAGGTCAAGGATGGCAATGGCCGCCGCACGGCCCCCGGTGAAGTGCAGGTGACGGTGCTGTCCCGCGACGCCGACGGCACACCGTCCGCCGCACTGCTCGACGGCGTGCGCCAGCACTTCGCCCGGCCCGATGTCTGTCCGGAAACCGACAAGGTCACGGTCAAAGGCGCCGAGATTCAGCGCTACAAAATCCGCGTCGTGGCAAAGATCAATTCCGGCCCCGATTCGGGCCTGACCAAAGTCGCCGCCGAGCAACATCTGCAAGCCTACGCCGACAGCTGCCATCGCCTGGAAGGCCGGATCGACCCGAGCTGGATCGACTACACGCTGCACAGCGCCGGCGCCGTGCAATTGCAGATTCTTGAACCGCTGACGCCGATTGTGTGCACCGCGTTTCAAGCGCCGTACTGTACGGCGGTCGAGGTCGAGGTGCAGACACTATGACGGACCAGACACCGCGTCCGACCCTGCTGCCGGCCAACAGCTCGGCGCTGGAACGGGCACTCGACATCGGCTTCGGCGCTTTGCTTGACCGCATCGCACCGCCGTTCCCCGAACTGATGAACCCGAGCTCGACACCCCTCGCATTCCTGCCGTATCTCGCAGCGGATCGCGGCGTGGCCGAATGGAGCACCGACGCACCGGAAGCCGAGAAGCGCCTGACCGTCGAACTGGCCTGGCCAACCGCGCGTCAGGCCGGCACCCGCAAGGCACTGGAAAACGCTGCCAAGGGCTTGCAACTCAGGCCTGAAGTCCGCGCCTGGTATGAACAGACACCGCCCGGCGAACCCTACAGCTTTTCCGTGCGGGCCTTCAGCGAACAACCCTACAGCGAAGAAATCGATGCCCGTCTCGACCGACGCCTGGCCGATGCCAAGAGCGAACGGGACGTGCTGTCGGTGTCGGTCGGCCTCAGCGCCTTCGGCTCTCATGTGATCGGCGCCGCGACCTTTTGCGGTGAGCTGACCACGGTTTATCCGGTGTTCCTCGAAGGGCTCGAAACCTCGGGAGAGGCCTTCATGGCGGCTGCGCTGTACACCGTCGAAACATCCACTATTTATCCTCAGGGGGCCTGAATGGCTGACTATTACACCCTGCTCACCAACGCAGGGATTGCCTACGAAACCGCCTGCAAGGCGGCGGGCGTACCGATCAAGCTGACGCAGATTTCCGTCGGCGATGGCAGCGGCGCGGTCTACAACCCGGCCGCGACGGCTACCGCGCTGAAACGTGAAGTCTGGCGCGGACCGCTCAATGCGTTGTTCCAGGACGAGAAAAACCCGAGCTGGCTGCTCGCCGAAGTCACCATCCCGCCGGACGTCGGCGGCTGGTACGTGCGTGAAGCCGGCCTTTGGACCGACACCGGCATTCTCTACGCCATCGTCAAATACCCGGAGTCGTTCAAACCGGTGCTGGCCACTTCAGGCTCGGGCAAAGAGTTCTACATCCGCTCGATTTTCGAGACCAGCAATGCCTCACTGGTGACGCTGCTGATCGATGACACGGTGGTCAAGGCCACTCGGGCGTGGGTCATGAGCTACCTCGCCGAAGAACTCGGCAAACTCGACGGCAAACAGTCGGCTCGCGTCGCCGCCACCGCCAACGTGGTGTTGAACGGCGCGCAGCAGATCGACGGCGTGGCGGTGATCGCCGGCGACCGTGTGCTGCTGCCGAATCAGACCCTGGCCAAGGACAACGGCCTGTGGATCGTCGCCAACGGCGACTGGGTTCGGGCCAACGATGCCAACGTCAGCGCCAAGGTCACACCGGGCCTGACGGTGATGGTGGAGGAGGGCACGCTCAACGGCGATTCGCTGTGGCACCTGACCACCAACGCACCGATCACGCTCGGCACTACCGCGCTGACATTCAAGATGCTGGCCGGGCGCACCGGGATTGCTGCCGGTACCTACAAAAGTCTGAGCGTCGACGAATACGGCCGCGCGACAGCCGGCTCGAATCCCGACACGCTGGCCGGTTTCGGCATCAAGGATTCGTACACCAAGGCTGAAGTCGAGGCGCTGATTGCCAAGGCGTCGGCGTTGCCGGTGGGGTCGATTGTCGCGTTCCCGGTTGACTCGCCACCGCCGGGCTTTCTGGAGTTGGACAACAGCGTCAAGAGCAGCGCGACCTACCCTGACTTGAGCGCCTATCTGGGTGGCAAGTTCAACAGGGGGGATGAGGGTGTCGGGAATTTCCGGTTGCCTGAGGCGCGTGGGGAATTCTTGCGGGGTTGGGATCATGGGCGTGGGGTGGATGCCGGGCGTGGCATTGGCAGTTGGCAGGCTGATGACAACAAGGCACATACGCATACAGCCGTTGGTACGATTTACTCGTATGGTCATTTGGCGGCTGGTCCAGGGCGTGACTTTCAGAGTTCCAATGTCACTACTTCCTCGGCGGGCGGTTCAGAGGCGCGTCCACGCAACATCGCCGTCATGTGGTGCATCAAAGCCTGGAACGCCCCGGTCAATCAGGGAAACATCGACGTAGCAGCATTGGTCAAGGAAGTCTCCCGGCTGGGGTCGGCCGTTCCGGTGGGTGCTGTCATGGCGTTTCCAACGGGGATCGTACCGCCCGGCTTTCTTGAGCTGGATGGCAGCGTGCAGAGCATTGCGACCTATCCGGATCTGGCGGCGTACCTGAGCACAAAATTCAACAAGGGCGATGAGGGCACCGGTAATTTCCGTTTGCCGGAGTCTCGCGGAGAATTCCTGCGTGGCTGGGATCATGGTCGCGGGATCGATATAGGTCGCGGGCTCGGTAGCTGGCAGGCGGATGACAACAAGGCTCACGCCCACACCTACACCCGGATTCCCGTTTTCGGCAATACCGGTGGCGCCAACGCCGCGGGTATCGTTGCCGACAATGGAACGCAGACAGGCAGTTCCAACTTCGCCAGCTACATGAACACGTCGGGAGGCAGCGAGGCGCGACCACGCAACCTCGCCGTCATGTGGTGCATCAAGGCCTGGAACGCGCCGATCAATCAGGGAAGCATCGATGTAGCAGCACTGGCCAAGGAAGTCTCGCAGCTGAAATCGTCTGTTCCGGTGGGTGCTGTTCTGTCGTTTCCAATGGGTGTCGTGCCTGCCGGTTATCTGGAGCTGGATGGCAGCGTGCAGAGCATTGCGACCTACCCGGATCTGGCGGCGTATCTCGGAACAAAGTTCAACAAAGGGGACGAAGGCGCGGGCAATTTCCGCCTGCCAGAGTCTCGCGGTGAGTTCCTGCGAGGTTGGGATCATGGACGAGGTGTGGACGCTGGACGGGAGCTGGGAAGTTTCCAGAAGGCAACGCTTTTGGCGACTGACGCGACAACTCCTGATCTCAAGGCGCTGCAAGACACCACAGTTGCATTCACGCTGGGTCCGACCCTTACCGAAAATGCTCATTCATACGTTGGTGGCGACGTGGTCAACAAGGCCATGTATCCGGGAACCGGCATTACCGTCAGCACGGCTGACAACCCTGGGAAGTCCTTTTTAGACACACCGTTGATGTTTGAGCGTGGCAACCTTGTTGGCACTCGCCCACGAAACATCAGCGTCATGTGGTGCATCAAAGCCTGGAACGCGCCGGTCAACCAGGGAACGATCGATATAGCCGCACTCGCAGCGGCCGTTGAAACCGCCTCCAGCAATGGCCCACTTGTTGGGAGCATGCGTGGCGACAAGATGCAGATTTCGGTCGCGTCGTCGTCCGGAACGATCAAGGTGGCGGAGGTTGTTGTCGGCAATGCCAATGGCAAGACGCGCACCCTGCGAAACTTCAGCCAGTTGGTTGATCTGGCGTCGGCAGCCAAGGGCCTCGGGGCCATGGATGCAGGGGCTGCGCCAGTCAATGGCTATGTGGCCCTCTATGCCTTTTACAACCCGGTAACCGAAGCTCAGGGCGTGATGGCGTGGAACTGCACGTCGGCTGTGGCGCCTGTTATGTACGGTGGGTCGGCTCCACCAGCGGGTTACACCTACTCGGCGCTGATCGGGGTGTGGCCAACGAACGCCAGCGGCCAGTTCCCGAATGGTTATCAGGAAAACCGAATGTTCTCCGGTAATGGCAAGGAAGTGTTGTCGACACAGGGCGGCAGGTCCAGCTTTGCGCCGTTCTCGGTGGCTTCTGCTGTTCCGATGAATGCAAAGCAATGTCAAGGCTACATTGGGCTTTCCAACGCCACGGCTGGTGTCAATACCTATGCAGCCTTGGGCGGCGAAAATGGTGTGGGCAACGTACAGTTCGCTTGCAATCCCTCTGGCGCTGCAAACGGTGGCCCTCAAAGTCCTTTTCCGCTTCTGCCGCTGACGAGTCCTCAGACGCTGTATCACACCCTGTCGGCGTCTGCGGGTATCGCAACCTTTAGCATCAACATCTCGGCATATACATTTTAAGGCTGACCTATGAGCATCTATGTCCAATTTACGGACGAGCACCAGCTTGCCGTGACGGCGGTTTTTGCAGAGCCGCAAGATGAGGCGTATTGGCCGAACCAGGGCGTCGTTACGGAAGACGATGTCCGCTATCTGGCCTACATCGCTTCAAAAACCGGAAATGCCCCGGTCTCAAAAGAAGACGTCATCGCTGCCGAGCGATTCCGCCGGGAAGCCTCTGGCGTGTCGGTCGGTGAGCTTCTGATTGAGACAACTCGCGTCAGCCAGGCGCTGATCGCAAGCACGGGGCTTTCAGCCATTCTCGATCCCGAATACCGCTGCAATTTCAAAACAGCGAAGGGGTTCGTCGAGATTGGCGCTGCGCAAATCATCGAAATTGCGAAAGCCGTGCGGGCGCACGTACAGGCCTGTTTTGACCGCGAGCTGACGTTGTTACGCGCAATCGAGGCAGGTGAGTACCACGACGAAATGCTGGCCGAGGGCTGGCCGGATTCATCGTCGACCGATACCGCAGATCTCGAATAAACGCCCCGCACCCCGGGGCATTTTCTTGTCCGCCCAACACATTCAACACCCGCCAAGCCCCTCCCAACGAGGGGCTTTCCCGTTTATGGAGAAACGAAAAATGGCAACCCGCCAAACCTACACCGTGCTCGTTCCATTCCCCACCGGCGGTGGGCACTGGTCGAGCGTCGGCCAGGAACTCGATCTGCTCGATGTCGAGGCCAGTGCGCTGCACAGCGCCGGTCGACTGGAGCTGAAAACACCTACCACCAAGGCCGTGAAGGCCGCTGCCAAGAAGGCTGACTGACTATGGCTGAGGTTCTGAACTTCGAGCACAACGGCATTACCGTCAATGCCACCGAATCCCCCGAGGCCATGGGTGGCTTGGGCGACAACGTTATCGGTCTGGTCGGCACCGCGCCGAAAGCCGATCCGCTGATTCCGCGCAACGCACCGTTTCGCATCAACAGCTTCACCACCCACGCGCTGCTGGATCCGACCGGTTCGGAAGAGGGCACCCTGTACCACGCCGTTTACCAGATCCTCAAAGTGGTCAAGGTGCCGGTGTACGTAGTGATCGTCGAAGCAGGCGCGACCCCGGCCGATACCGTCAATGCGGTAATCGGCGGTGTTGAACCGGCCACCGGCCGCAAGCTCGGTCTGGCCGCACTGGGCAGCGTCCCGGAAGACCTGACCATCATCGGCGCGCCGGGCTTCACCGGCACTAAAGCGGTGGCCAGCGAGTTCGCCTCGTTCGGCAAGCGCATCAAGGCCCGTGTGGTGCTGGACGGCAAGGATGTCTCGGTCGCCGATCAGGTGCTGTACAGCCAGGAACTGGGCGGTGCGGATCTGGGTTTCGACCGTTGCCTGGTGGTGCACAACATGCCGGCCGTGTACTCGAAAGCCGCGAAGAAAAACGTCTTCCTCGCGCCATCCAGTCTGGCGATTGCCGCGCTGGCCAAGGTCAAGCAGTGGGAAAGCCCGGGCAACCAGGTGACCTACGCCGAGGACGTGTCGCGGGTCGTTGAGTACAACATCCTCGACACCTCCACCGAAGGCGATCTGCTTAACCGCTACGGCGTCAGCTACTACGCCCGCACCATCCTTGGCGGCTTCTCGCTGCTGGGCAACCGCTCGATTACCGGCAAGTTCATCAGCTACGTCGGTCTGGAAGACGCCATCAGCCGCAAGCTGGTGAAGGCCGGCCAGAAAGCCATGGCGAAGAACCTGACCAAGTCGTTCATGGATCAGGAAGTCAAACGCATCAACGACTGGCTGCAGACCCTGGTCGCCGACGAAACCATTCCCGGCGGCAGCGTGTACCTGCACCCGGAACTCAACAGCGTCGAGAAGTACAAGAACGGCACCTGGTACGTGGTCATCGACTACGGCCGCTACGCGCCGAACGAACACATGGTTTATCAACTCAACGCCCGCGATGAAATCATCGAGCAGTTCCTGGAGGACGTTCTCTAATGTTTACCAACCGCGTAAGACAGGCCATCGCGGCCACCCTGCAAGGCCTGCCGCTGTCGGCGACCGTTGAGGAATTCACTCCGCCGAAGATCGACTTCGACATGGAAAGCATGACGGGCGGGCGCTTCATCGTCGAGGAAATGGCCAAGAGCGCCAAGCCGCTGAACGCCACGCTCAAGCTGCAAGGCACCGGCGCTGAAGTGCTGCTGGCGATGGGCGTGAAACTGGGCGACGACATTCTGCTGAACGTGCGTGAAGCCGGTCAGGATCAGGACGGCAACACCTGGTTCACCTATCACACCATTGGCGGCAAGCTCAAAACCATGGGTGAAGAAGCAATCAAAATGGGTAGCAAAGCCCTGACGACTCTTGAGTTCTCCTGCCGCACCTACAACCGCCTGGAAAACGGCGTGCCGGTGATCGACATCGACGTGCGCACCCAGAAGTTCGTGCTCAACGGCGTCGACATTCTCGGTGATGCCCGTCGTGCGGTGCTGATGCCGTAAGCCCCGGCCAGAAAGTCAACACCTGACTCTGTGGGAGCGAGCCTGCTCGCGATGAGGCCGTCACATTCAAATTCAATGTTGACTGACCCGCCGCCATCGCCAGCAGGCTGGCTCCCACAAGTTGTACTCAAGAATCACCAAGGAATTCCTTTCATGTCGTGGATGCCACCCAAGCATGACCTGTTGTCGCCGATCACCGGTGACGACGGCTCGCAGATCGAATCGATCCAGCTCAAGCCGCTGTTCTACGCCGCCCAGAAAGAAGCGCTGGAACGCGCAGGCGACGATGAAGACGACCAGTTCTTCGAACTGGCGCTGCTGGCCACCGGCTTGTCGGTCAAGGAACTCGACCAGCTCAAGCGTCCGGACTACGTGACCATCGCGCAATACGTGCACGAGATGTCGACCCGTCCGGCGTCGTACTTTCTCGACCAGGTCGAAGACGCGGAAAAATCCGACGATCCCGACCAGGTGCAACTGCTGCAACCGCTCGCCGTCACCGGCCGCACCGTGACTTCGCTGAGCCTGGAAATGCCGGCGCTGCGGGCCACCAAAGTGATGAAGAAACTGAAAACGGCCAAGGAACGCGCCGAGTTCATCACCGCCCATTGCACCGGCCTGATGATCCCCGATCTGGCCCTGTTGAGCGTGCCGGACTGGACGCAATTGCAGGTGCGCATCGACGATTTTTTAAACCAGCCGGCGGCCTTCTTTCAGAACGCGACATCGAAGTAATCCTCGATATCGTGCCGCTCATTTACCCGGTAAGTGAGGCGGAAATTCTGGAGTGGGACGCCGAAAAGGCGTTGCGCCGCTACGACATAGCGATCACTCGCCTTGGCGTGAAAAGGGAGTAGAGCGGCATGGCAGAGAGTAAAAATACGCTCATGAATGCCGGTGACAGCACAAGCGCAGGATTCGGCAGTATCACCCTGAGCACTGCCGCGCTGAACGCAGGAGCCGGGCAGTTTGCCGTGGAACAGACCAGCGGCCTGCGCCAGGCACTGATGACGGCCAGCGGTAAAATCGAGCTGCTGACGACGGCAATCGATGCATTGAGCATGACACTGTCCGCCTTGCGTGCGTTGCCGCAGGCAGTGAGTGCCGGAGCCAGGAGTGAGTCGTCCGGCGGACAGAAAACACCGGAAAAATCCTCCGGGGGAGCTGAGCTTCCCGAGATGCGCAAGGCCGCGATGGCCATGGATTCGGCGGCGGCCACTCTCGCCAGTGTGGCGCAGCTTTCCCGCGATGGCGGGAAAGACATGGCGCTCACGAGCCTGAAAATGGCCAGTGCCACCCTGGTGGCTGCCGGAGGTACGACCGGGGTCGAACTGGTCAGGATTGAAACCCTGGCAGCCAAGGCGGGAATCGGCAGCGAAGCGGTGAACGAGGAGGGCAGAAAGCACGAGTTGCTGACCTTTGCCAGCGATGCGGCCATCACTGCATCGGCATTCAAGGTTTCGGGGCTGGAAGCCGGCGAAATGTTGAAGGTCTGGCGCACCTCGATGAAGCTCTCGCGCGATCAAGCCCTTGATCTTGCGGATGCGGCCAACCATCTCGGCAAAATGCCCGGAGATGTGCAGACAGCGGATATCGGTACTGTCTTGCAGCAGTCGGGCGAGGCGGCAATCAGCGCAGGCTTGCAGCCTGAACAGGCTGCGGCGTTGACGGCAGCGTTGCTTAACAGCGGCGCGAAAAAAGACGATGCTGGCAATGCGCTGAAGAACATTTCCAGTGCGCTGGGCAAGGGCGATCAAGCATCCATAGCCGAAAAAGGTGCCTGGAAGCAGTTGGGTCTGGATCCCAAGGCAGTGGCCGAAGCCATGCGTGATCCTGACAAACAGAATGCCCAAGGCGCCGTTCTATCAGTGCTTGCGGCGCTGAATGCCAGACCGGTAGAACAGCGCTCGACATTGGCCCGGACCTTGTTCGCGGACAGTGGAGAGGCCGCGTTGTCGCTGTCCCAGGACCTGGGCAAGGTGAATGAAGCCTTTTTCCTTGTGAGCGACAAAAGCCGATACGCGACATCGAAGCTGGGTGACAAAGGCTCGGTAAGACAGTCCGCACTGGCACTTGCCGATACTCAGCAGGGGCAGTGGAACATCAAGAATGCCCGTGAGGAACGTTTGTCGGTCGCCAAAGGCAATGCACTGGCGCCGTATATCGAAAAACCCGGTGAGAGCCATTCGATAGACGCGCTGAGCGATTTGGCCGAAACCTACCCGAAAACCACGGGTGCTGTTCTGACGGCGACGGCCTGGATCAAACCGGTGTTCGACGCCGTGACCGATGCGGTGGTCGGTGAACTGAAAGACCGGGGAGGCAAATGGATCGTTGATAAAGCTGCCAGTTACCTTCCCGGTCGTTCAAAGCTCGGCTTGTCTGCAGCAACCTCTGCGACGGCCGTGGCTGAAACTCAGGGCTTGGCTCTGGCCAGTCGCAGTGCCAGCGCTGGCAACGGTCTGAAAATACTCGAACAGACTGCAAGGGTTGCTGCCCCGGGGCTGGAGCCTGTGCTCGCATCGGTGCAGCCGGCCTCGCGCTGGATGCCTTGGCAGGCGAAGGCGGCGATTGGTGCTTCGGCTGTCGCCGCAGGTATTGCCAGCGGTGACAAACAGCAGATCGCGCAAGGTCTCGGTGCCGCTGGTGGCGCCTGGGCCGGTGCGGTCGCCGGCAGCTCGATCGGCGCCTCCATAGGAAGTGTGGGGCTGGCGCCGGGCATTGCACTTGGCGGTTTGATTGGTGGACTGGTCGGGGGATGGCTGGGCGCTGAGGGAGGAGGCTTTTTAGGTGAGAAGCTCATGTCCAGCGCGCCGGACAAACTCGCCCCGCCGGCCGAAGTCGCCAAAGACCTGGCTGGCGCACAGACGCAAAACCAGCAGGTTTCCTTCTCTCCGACGATCCAGGTCACCTGTCCTGCCCCCGACACTGCCCAACAGATTCATTCGATTATCGAGCAACAGATTTCCGGTCAATTCCATGGCCAATTCATGCCGCTGCTGATGGGCGCTAACCCACTCGGGACGCGTCGTGATGCAGCCCTGACTGACGGAGCCGGTACATGAAACAACAAATGGCACTGGGCAGTTTCATCTTCGGTCTGTCCCGGGATTTTGCGTACAGCGCGCTGACGCGTAAATCCGAGGGTGGCTGGACTGATCTGCAAATCCTCAACAGCAAACCCAGGTCCCATCAGACAGGACAGAAGCCTGAAACCCTGACCATCTCCGGCACCTCGATGTACGCCGTGGCGATGGAGCGGCTCGATGAACTGCGTGCACTGCAAGCGTTGAGAGTACCGCTGCCGTTGATTGACGGCATTGGTCGCAACTGGGGTTTGTGGCGGATCAACAGCATCGACGAAAACCAGAGCGAGGTCATCGATGACGGCACCGCGATGGTGATCAAGTGGGTCATCGGATTGTCGGAGTTCAACAATGCGTAAGGTACGAAGCGTGGCCGGTGATTCGGTGAATCTGTTGCTGTACCGCGAGACCGGTCGCAGCGATGACAGCGCCGAAGAAGCCCTGTGGACGCTCAACCCGACCCTGGCCGAGCACGGCCCGATCCTGCCGGCGGGTGTCTGGGTGACGCTGCCGGAACTCGACTCGAAACCCGCCGCGATCAAACCGGTTCTGGCCTGGGATTAAGGAGGCTGCATGGCACAGGGATTTACGCCGGCGATCGAAATCTACGGCGCCCACAAGGACCTGCTGAACCAGCGCCTGATCAGTTGGGAACACATCGATGCCGCCGGCATGGAGTCCGATCAACTGACGCTGGTGCTCGACCTGGAAGGCCTTGAAGGCTTGCCGACCTTGGGCGGAACCATCGGCCTGCGGGTGGGGTATCTGGAGACCGGGCTGGTCGAAAAGGGTCAGTTCAAGATCACTCGACTGACACCCACGCTGTTCCCGCTGCGCCTGACGCTGGTCGCGACCGCCGCGCCTTTCAGCGGCAAGGACGACACCGGATTCAAGGAACGGCGCACGGCCAGTCATGGCCCCACGACGCTTGGCGGGCTGTTTCGCAAACTGGTTGAGCCGCACGGTTTTTCGCCGCGTGTGGATCCCGAACTGGCGCTGATCAGGATCGCTCATGTCGACCAGTCGAACGAAACCGACATGAGCTTCATCACACGCCTGGCGAAAAAGTACGACGCGGTGGCCAAACCGTTCAACGACCTCTACGTACTGGCGAAACCGGCGCAACTGAAAAACCTGTCGGGCCAGGTGATACCGGATGTCAGGCTGTCGGTGACCCACAACAACCGGCCGGGCGATCACGCCTTCATCAGCGCCACGCTGGAAGAGACTGCCCGCACCCAGAATCAGGGTTGCAAAACCTCATTCTGGGACGGTGCTCTCGGCAAGCTGCGGGAGGTGATCACCGGGTCCGAACCCTACAAGGTCATGCGCCAGAAACTGGCCAGCGAAGAAGAAGCCAAAGCCATCGGCGAGGCCGAAGTACGCAAGATGCTGCGCGAGAAATACAAGCTGAAGGTCACCTGCCCGGGCGATCCGCTGCTGGCAGCCGAAGGCTTGTTGGTGCTCGATGACACCTGGCCGGACTTCATGCGCGGTCGCTGGTCGATTGAAAAGGTGACTGCCAGCGGCAAGCCCGAAGAAAGTTATCGCTGCCTGATTGAAGCAAACGGCCGGGATCCCGAGGCAAAAGCCAAGGACTGATCCCCCCCGGTCTCACCCGCCACACGCATCACTGTGGCCACTCACACATCCTGGAACGCTCCCCATGAAGATCTCCCCGATCCTCACGCAGCTGCGTGCGCAATGCCCAAGCCTTGCCGGCCATATCGCGACAGGTGTCGACCTGGCGCTGCTGCAAGGCGACCCGAATCTGCCGATGCCCTCGGCCCATGTTTTACCGCTGGCTGACGTAGCCAGCGCCAGCACCGCCCAGAACTCCCCCAGCCAACCGATCCGCGACCGCTTCGAAATCATCCTGGCACTCGATGCCACGGACGGCACAAAAGCGCTGGATCTGTTGCACGACCTGCGCGCCGAACTGTGGCGTGCGCTGGTGGGTTTCAAACCCGATTCCAACGACAGCGCCATCGTTTACGACGGTGGCGAAACGGTCTCGATCAACAGCAGCCGCGCGTTCTACCGGCTGCGCTTTTTTGCCGAGTTCCAGCTGGGCCGCAATCTGCCAAGTCAGCCTGCGGAGAGTTGGCACGAACGCGAACTGGACGGTTTGTCGTCCTTTACCGGGGTCACCGTGCGGGTCGATGCGATCGACCCGGCCGACCCCAATCTGAAACGCCCGGGCCCTGACGGGCGCGTGGAAATGACTTTCTCTGGAGACGTAACCCCATGAGCAACCGCATCACCGTAGTGCCGGCCGCCGGCCGTGCCGTGCCGGACCCTGAAGCCGGCGACCTGCTGCCACTGGAAGGCCGTGAAGTGCTGGACAGCGCCTGGTGGCGCCGACGTCTGGCCGACGGCGATATCACCCTCAAAACCGCTACGACCAAACAAAAGGGAGCCAAATAATGGCGATCGGATTCAGCAACATCCCTGCGGACATTCGTGTACCGCTGTTCTATGCCGAAATGGACAACTCGGCCGCCAATAGCGCGTCCTCGTCCATGCGCCGCCTGATCGTGGCGCAGGTCAACGACAACATCGCCCCGAGCGAAGTCGGCAAACTGGTGCTGGTCTCCAGCGTGGCACTGGCCAAGAGCATTGGCGGCCAGGGCTCGATGCTGGCTTCCATGTACGAGACTTTCCGCAAGGCCGACCCGATCGGTGAGATCTGGTGCCTGCCGCTGCACAACGCCACCGGCGCCATCGCCAAAGGCGTGCTGACCCTGACCGGCACCGCGACTCAGGCTGGCGTGCTCAACCTGTATGTCGGCGGCGTTCGCGTCCAGGCCACCGTGGTCAACGGTGCCACTGCTGCCCAGGCGGCCACCGCCCTGGCACAGAAAATCAACGCCACCGCCGATCTGCCGGTGAGCGCAGCCGCCGCCGAAGGCGTCGTCACTCTGAGCGCCAAATGGACTGGCGAGAGCGGCAACGACATCAGCCTGCAATTCAATCGCCTGGGCAAGAGCAACGGCGAAGAAACCCCGGCTGGCCTGACCACCGCCATCACCGCCATGACCGGCGGCGTCGGTGTGCCTGACCAGGTTGAAGCGGTTGCGGCACTGGGCGACGAGCCGTTCGAGTTCATCACACTGCCATGGTCCGACCTGGCCACCCTCAACACCTGGCAAGCGGTGATGGATGACAGCACCGGTCGCTGGTCGTGGGCCAAGCAACTGTTCGGTCACGTCTACAGCGCCAAGCGTGGCACCGTCGGTACTCTGGTGGCGGCCGGTCAGGCGCGCAACGACCAGCACATGACCATTCAGGCGCTGGAGCCGGGCGTTCCGCAACCGGTGTGGGTACAAGCTGCGGCACTGGCTGCGCGCACCGCGGTGTTCATCTCCGCTGACGCCAGCCGTCCGACCCAGAGCGGCAGCCTGCCAGGCGTCGATCCGGCCCCGGCCAGCGAACGCTTCACCCTGACCGAGCGTCAGTCCCTGCTCAACTACGGCATCGCCACCGCGTACTACGAAGGCGGCTACGTGCGTATCCAGCGTTCGATTACCACCTACCAGAAGAACGCTTACGGCCAGGCCGACAACTCGTACCTGGACAGCGAAACCATGCACCAGTCGGCGTTCATCGTGCGTCGTCTGCAAAGCGTGATCACCAGCAAATACGGTCGCCACAAACTGGCCTCCGACGGCACCCGTTTCGGCGCCGGCCAGCCGATCGTCACCCCGGCGACCATTCGTGGTGAGCTGATCGCCCAGTACGCCAAGCTCGAACTCGAAGGCCACGTGGAAAACGCCGAGCTGTTCGCCGAGCACCTGATCGTCGAGCGCGACGTGCAGGACCCGAGCCGCGTGAACGTGCTGTTCCCGCCGGATTACATCAACGGTCTGCGCGTGTTCGCACTGCTCAACCAGTTCCGTCTGCAGTACGACGACGTCGCCTGATCGGCCCGTTTGAGACTGTGATTTCAGCCCACCTTGCGTGGGCTTTTTATTTGAAGGGAGTAACACCATGGGTCAACTGATTGCAGGCACCTGCTACGTCAAGGTCGACGGTGCACAACTGACTATCAACGGCGGCTGCGAAGCCCCGCTGATGGCCGTCAAACGCGAAACCGTCGTACCGGGTTTCTACAAGGAAACCGACATCGCGCCATCGTTCAAGGTGACTGCGCTGCACACCGCCGACTTCCCGCTGAAGAAGCTGATCGAAGGCACCGACATCACCGTCACCTGCGAATTCAGCAACGGCAAAGTCTACGTGCTGGCCGGTGCGTACCTGGTCGAAGAGCCAGTCTCCAAGGGCGATGACGCCACCATCGAACTGAAATTCGAAGGCATCAAGGGGACCTGGCAATGAGCGGCGCCGTGAAGCTTCAAGTTGCGATCGAAGCTCACGGCGAGCCCCTGACCGAACTCGTCCTGCGCCGTCCGACGGTGCAGGAGGTGCGAGCGATCAAGGCGCTGCCGTACAAGATCGACAAGAGCGAAGAGGTCAGCCTCGACATGGACGTGGCGGCCAAATACATCGCCGTGTGCGCCGGCATTCCGCCGTCGTCGGTCAACCAGCTCGATCTGGCTGACCTCAACGCGCTGAGCTGGGCCGTTGCGAGTTTTTTCATGAGTGCGGCGTCGGAGCCATCACCGACCTGATTTCGGTCGCCTATGACCTGGCCTGGTTCTGGAAGGTTGACCCCGAACAGATGATGGCCAGGCCACTGGATGTGCTTCGCGAATCGCTGGAGCACGCGCAACGGATCAATGCGATGCAGCAGGTGCAGTGATGGCAGAAGAAACCAAAGCTAAAGCGTCGGTGCTGCTTACCGGCATCGACGAACTGTCACCCAAACTCGGCGCCCTGCGAGTGAAGGTCGATGACTTCAAGAAAAACCTCGAACAGACCGGCCTCGGCAAACTGGACATCAGCGGTCTGTTCAAGGGCGGCAGCGTGATTACGCCGTTCGTGGACGGCATCAAATCGGCTGCGGCGTTTCAGGGCAAGCTTGCCGAGGTCAGCGAGGCGGCGAAAACCGTCGACCTGCCGGAAACACCGAAAGCCGCCGCGCAGAACATGAATGTGTTCAGCGCATCCATGGAGAAGGTGTCCGCTGCGGTGGACGCCGCCCTGGTGCCGGCGGTGGGCGCATTGGTGGTCGGGCTGGAGCCGATGCTGACCCAGGTCGGCAGCCTGCTGGCCGACAACCCAAAACTGGTCGAAGGCCTGGCAGCGGGGGCGATTGCGTTTTCCGCCATGCAGACCGCCGTCACCGGTATGACTCAGGTGATGGACGTCATGAGCATGGTGCTCAAGACCAACCCGATCATGCTGATCGCCATGGGCATTGCCGTGGCGGCCGGTCTGATCGTGGCCAACTGGACACCCATTTCCGCGTTCTTCACCGGATTGTGGGAGGGCGTGAAAAACGCCGGGGCCAGTGCAATGGCGACGTTGCGCTCGGTGCTCGACTGGCGGCCGCTGGAGGCACTGGCGGCGTTGTGGGAGCCGGTCACCGGTTTCTTCTCGGGAATCTGGGACAAGGTCAAGGTCGTGACCGCGCCGGTGATCGACTTCTTCAAGTCGGTTTTCTCGTGGTCGCCCGCAGGCATGATCCTGGAAAACTGGGGGCCGTTGACCGGTCTTTTTTCGGCGATCTGGGAGCTGCTCAAGGCCTTGAGTGTGCCGATGATGGCGTTCCTCAGAAACCTGTTCGACTTCTCGCCCATGCAGATGATCAACAGTGCATGGGGCGGTGTTGTCAGGTTCTTCGAACCGATGTTCAGCGGCCTGCGAAAAGCCGCGCAAACGGCGAAAGAGTTCCTGGTGTCGTTGTTCGACTTCTCGCCGATGCAGATGATCACCAGTGCGTGGGGCGGTGTTGTTGCGTACTTCCAGCCGGTGTGGACGACGCTGCAATCGGCCGTGCAAAGCACCCGGGATACGTTGCGGGCACTGTTCGATTTTTTCCCGATGGAAATGATCACCAGCGCCTGGGGTGGTGTCGTTGGATTCTTCGAACCGATCTGGACGGCACTGCAAACGTCAGTGCAACAGGTCAAAGGTTTTTTCACCGGTCTGTTCGAGTGGTCGCCGCTGGAGCAGATTGCGCAGTACTGGCAGCCGATCGGTGAGGTTTTCTCGGCGCTGTGGGGTGTTGTGCTGGCGCTGTCCGCGCCGGTCGTGGACTTTTTGCACGGCCTGTTCGAATGGAAACCCCTGGATCAGATCATCGAGAGCTGGGGGCCGATTGTCGGGTGGTTCGGCGAGTTGTGGCAAAAGCTGCAAACCGTCATCGCGCCGATCAAGGAGTTGTTCGACGGCGGCTTCGCCGGGCTGATCGCCAAGGTCACCGGCAAGGTCGAAACCCTGACCCAGGCGCAGCGCCAGACCAATGCCGAAGGCAAGGGTGAACTGGCGCCGGCATTCTTCGGTGCCAGCTCGAAACCCGAGGGCGGCAGTGCGTTGCAGGGCGGTTCGTTGCCGCAATCCTCCAGCGCCCTGATCCAGCAAAGCGCCGCCAACAACCGCACGCAACTCGAAGGCGGCCTGACGGTGCGCTTCGAAAACGCGCCGGCGGGGCTGCGTACCGATCAACCGCAAACCAATCAACCGGGGCTGGCGCTCAGTTCGCGCATCGGCTATCGCTCGCTATCGGCAGGAGGTTCCAATGAACTGGCGTGACCGTTTGTTGCCGGCATCCTTTCGTGGTGTCGGCTTCTGGATCGACCAGGCGAAAACCCCGGTCGGTCGCAAGGGGCAGTTGCACGAATACCCGCAACGGGACCTGCCGTTCTTCGAGGATCTCGGCCAGCAGGCCAAGACCCACGATCTGACGGCGTTCATCATCGGTGCCGATTGCCTGGAGCAGCGCGACAAGCTGCTCCAGGCCCTAGAGCAGGGCAGCGGCGAACTGGTGCATCCGTGGCTGGGACGCTTGCAGGTCAAGGTCGGCGAGTGCGACATGACCCATACCCGCCAGGACGGCGGGATGGTGACGTTCAGTCTGAAGTTCTACCCGGACCGACCGCTGCCGTTTCCGACGGCGACGGTCAGCACGCAAAAAGTCCTGTTGATCAAGGCCGACGGTTTGCTCGGTTCGGCGGTGGCGCGCTTCGAACAGGCTATGACCCTGATCAAGGCGGCGCGGATCGGCATCGCCAATCTGCGCAACAGCCTTACCGGCGTGTACGACGTGATCAAGGAGCAGCTCAAGCCGCTGATCGCGCAGTACAAGCAGATCACCGAACTGGTCAGGGCCGTCAAGGAGCTGCCCAAGGAAGTGGCAGCGGAGTTCAAGGGCTTGCTTGGCGATATCAAGGAGCTGAAGGCATTCGCGAAGGAGGGCTACCGTGGCGTGATTGCCGACGTGTCCCAACAGATCGAAGCCATCCGCAAGGCCGACGCCCCGAAAATCACCACCGGCAAGGACACCACCGCTGCAGCGCAGGCCCTGGCCAATCTGGTGCAGGACACCCTGATCGTCAAAGCGGCGCAATGGGTAGCCTCGATGCCGGTGGCGTCGACACCGGTGAAACTGTCGTCGACGCCTTCGCTGGACCAACAGTCGAAACAGCCGGTCAGCCGTCAGGAAGTGCCGGTCACCGACGATCTGCAAGCGCTGCAAAAAGAGCTGATCGAAGCGCTGCAAAAGGCCCAGGACAAGGCCGATCCCGCGCACTATCAGGCCATCGCCGATGTGAAGGAAGCGCTGATCGCGCACCTCAAGGCTGTGGCTTCGTCCGGTGTGCGGCTGGTCAGCAAAACCTTCCAGGAAACCTTCCCGGCGCTGGTTGTGGCCTACAAGCAGTTTGGCGACGCCACTCGGGTGACCGAGGTCATTCAGCGCAATGGTCTGTCTCATCCGAGCTTCTCACCCAACGAAGTCAAGGTTTCCAGGGAGTGAGTCATGAACGAGACTGACAACCGCGTGACGCTGACCGTCAACAGCATGGAATACGGCGGCTGGAAAAGCGTGGAGATCACCGCGGATCTGGAGCGCCAGTTCCGCACCTTCAAACTCGACATCACCTGGCAATGGCCGGGGCAGACCGTGGATCAGCGGATCAAGGCCGGTGACCCCTGTGAAGTGAGGATCGGCCAGGATCTGGTACTCACCGGTTATGTGTTCAAGGCGCCGATCAGTTATGACGGGCGGCAGATCAGCCTGAGCATCGAAGGCAGTTCCAAAACTCAGGACCTGGTGGATTGTGCGGCCCGAAACATCCCCGGCCAATGGCAGGATCAGTCGCTGTTGAACATCGTCCAGGCCCTGGCCGGGGAATACTCGCAGTTTGTGGTCAACGAAATTCCCGAGACTGCACGTCTGAGCAAACACACGATCGTCCCGGGTGAAACAGTGTTTCAGTCGATCGACCGTCTGCTCTCGCTGTACCGGGTGTTTTCCACCGATGATGCCGAAGGCCGGCTGGTGCTCGCCAAACCCGGCAGCGCTGGCCGCGCCAGCGATGCGCTGGAGCTGGGCAAGAACATTCTTTCGGCCAATGCACCGATGGACTTCAGCCAGGTGTTTTCCGAGTACCGGGTGATCGGTCAGCAAAAGGGCAACGACAAGAAGAGCGGGGCGGCGGTCAGCGAAGTTGAATCGACGGCGATGGACCTGAGCTTCAAGCGCCGGCGCACCACGATCATCAACGAAGGCTCGCAACTGACGTTCGAACTGGCCCAGCAACGGGCACAGTGGGAGAGCGCCACGCGTATGGGCCGGGCGCTGACCACCACGTATCAGGTGCAGGGCTGGCGTCAGTCCAATGGCGATCTGTGGCGTCACAACACGTTGGTGCGGGTCAAGGACCCGGTGCTTGGTTTCGATGAAGACATGCTGATTTCCAAGGTGACGTATTCGCTGTCGGCGCAGGGCTCGGTGACCACGCTGCAAGTGGCGCCGCCGCATACCTTCGACGCCAATCCGGCCCCACCGAAAAAGACCTGAGCCCAAGTTCTGCAAACACCACCGGACACTGTGGGAGCGGGCTTGCCCGCGAAAGCTGTGGTGGCTGCAACACATCTTTGCCTGAACGACCGCCATCGCGGGCAAGCCCGCTCCCACAGGGTTTGCCAGTGTCTGGCCGAGGTCTAGAGGAAACCCTATGAGCCTACTGACACGCCTGCTGGCGCGCGGCACTGTCGTGCTCGCCAGTTCGGCCTCCAAGCTGCAATCGCTGCAAATGCGCCTCACCGCCGGTGAAGTGAACGACGACATGGAGCACTTCGAACCCTACGGCTTCACCAGCCACCCGCTGGCCGGTGCCGAAGGCGTCGTCACGTTTCTCGGCGGCGACCGTTCCCACGCCATCGCCCTGGTGGTCGCCGACCGCCGTTACCGCCTGCAATCGCTGGCGGCCGGCGAAGTGGCGATCTACACCGACGAAGGCGACAAGATCCACTTCAGGCGCGGGCGGATCATCGACATCGAAACCTCAACTTTGAACATCCGCGCCAGCACCGCCGTGAACTTCGAGACGCCGGTGATCAACCAGACCGGCAAGATCGTTTCCAAAGGCGATCAAATGGCCGGCGGCATCAGCCAGATCAAGCACGTGCACGTTGGCGTGCAGGCGGGCAGTGGCCAGACCGGCGCGCCGGCGGGAGGTCAGTGATGCTGTTCAGTCAGAACCTCCACGCCGCGCTGACCCGTGCGGTGCTGATCAGCCTGTTCACCTGGCGCCGCGCCGCCGACGACGATGCCCTAGACGACGAGGAGCGTTTCGGCTGGTGGGGCGACACCTTTCCGACCGTGGCCGACGATCGCATCGGCTCGCGGCTGTGGCTGTTGCGCCGGGTCAAGCTGACCCGCCAGACCCAGATGGACGCCGAGTTCTATGCCCGCGAAGCCTTGCAATGGCTGATCGACGACGGCCACTGCAGCGCCATCGACATCATCAGCGAACGCCTCGACGCCCAGCGCCTGAACCTGCGCACGGTCCTGACCCTGGCCGACGGCGAACGCCTGGACATCAACCCCGATAACAGTTGGCAGGTGATTTATGCCGTTTGAAACCCCTTCGCTGCCGGTGCTGATCAAGCGCACTCAAAGCGACCTGGCCGGCGATTCGCTGCGCCAGTCCGATGCGCAAGTCCTGGCCCGCACCGTCGGTGGTGCCGCTTACGGTCTGTATGGCTACCTTGACTGGATTGCCGAGCAGATCCTGCCCGACACCGCCGACGAATCGACCCTGGAACGCATCGCCGCGCTGCGCTTGAACCAGCCGCGCAAACCGGCGCAAGTCGCTACCGGCAGCGTCAGTTTTACCGCGACCGCGGGCGCTGTGCTGGACGTTGATACGCTGCTGCAATCGAGCGATGGCCGTACCTACAGAGTCACCACTGCCCGCACTACCGTCAATGGCAGCAACACCACCACCATCGCGGCGCTGGATGCCGGCAGTCTCGGTAATGCCGATGCCGGACTGGCGCTGGCTCCGGTGCAGCCGGTCACCGGTGTGGTCGGCAACAGCTTTGTCGTGCTGGCGCCGGGCCTCAGCGGCGGCGTGGCGCGGGAAAGTCTGGAGTCGCTGCGTTCGCGGGTGATCCGGTCCTATCGCGTCATTCCTCACGGCGGTTCGGCCAGCGACTATGAAACCTGGGCACTGGAAGTGCCGGGCGTGACACGGGCCTGGTGCCGGGGCGGCCAGCTCGGGCCGGGCACGGTGACGGTGTTCATCATGCGTGATGAAGATCCGCAACCGGTGCCCAACGATGAGCAGTTGGCGGAAGTTCAGGATTACATCGAACCGCTGCGTCCGGTGACGGCGCAAGTGAATGTGCAGCGACCGATTCAAGTGCCGGTGGTGTACAGCTTCAAGAGTGTCAACCCGGACACCACCGCCGTGCGCGCTGCCATCGAATCGCAACTGCGTGACCTGCACAACCGTGAAGCCGACCTGGGTGTGCCGTTGCTGATCAGCCATATCCGCGAAGCCATCAGCAGCGCCGGTGGTGAGTACGATCACACCTTGACCGCGCCGGCCGCTGACGTGCCTGCCGGTAAAAGCGAACTGCTCACCTTCGGAGGTTGCGTATGGGGGGCATAAGATCCGCTGCGCAATATCAGGCGCAGCTTCGCGCATTGCTGCCCAGTGGCCCGGCATGGGATCCGGAGCGGGTGCCGGAGCTTGAGCAAGTGCTGCAAGGCGTCGCCGTCGAACTGGCACGCCTCGATGCCCGTGCCGCCGACCTGCTCAACGAGATGGACCCGGCTGGCGTCAGCGAACTGGTGCCGGACTGGGAGCAGGTGATGAACCTGCCCGACCCGTGCCTCGGCGCCACGCCGCTGTTCGACGACCGTCGCCTCGCTGTGCGCCGCCGCTTGCTGGCGGTCGGCAGCCAGGCCGTCGGCTACTACCTGGAAATCGCCAAAAGCCAGGGTTATCCCAATGCCACCATCACCGAACTCGAAGCCCCGCGCATGGGCCGTTCGCGCTTCGGTGCGGCGCACTGGGGCACTTGGGAGGCGCAGTTCATGTGGACGCTCAACACCGGCGGCCGCCTGCTGCTCGGCCGGCGTTTCGGCGCGAGCTATTGGGGCGAGCGCTTTGGCGTGAATCCGGGCTCGGCGCTGGAATGCCTGATCCATCGGGCGGCGCCGGCGCACACCAGGGTGCACATCAATTATGACTAGGGAATAACGCAATGGATTATCCGAAGAGTGTGCCCAGCGCCGGTCTGGTGAATGGGAAGTTTATCGATGAAAACCCGCTGACCGGGACACCGGGATCGCTGATCCCCGCTGACTGGGGCAACGGCGTTACTCAAGAAATCATCAATGTGATCAAGGCCGGGGATCTGACCCCGGACGAGAAGAAATACGATCAGTTGTTGCAGGCGATTCAGACGGTGACGGCCAAGGGCTGGAATCTGGATTCGGCGTTGCCGATCGGGTCTTTGCCTGCGGCAACCGTGGCCACAGCGGACGGGCGTCTGGCGGTGACGCCAGCCGCGGTGTCGACCAGTGGCGGCCGAGTATCGATCCCGGCAGGCGTATTGGTCAGCCTCGGACAGGAAGTCGTGGCAGGGCAGTTGGGGCGTTCGCGTACGTTCACCACTCAGGCCTGGAGCAGTGCCGACCTGCTGCCGAGTTCGGGTTACTTTCTGCGCGCTCAGGTAATTGGCGGTGCGCTGACCTTTTACATGCAGCGCGGCACGGTCTATGACGCGACACCGGAAGGTTTGAAGGGCACGGTAAATGGCGCAGCGGGTGGTGGCTTCCAGTCGACGCCCCTGGATATCTGTCTGGCCTGGGTTGTCACCGCCGGCCCCGGTTCGGTGCCGACTATCAGGCTGATCTACAACCGAAGCCGGTTGTCGTGGACGCAGACGGTCAATGGCAATGGAGTGGTGTATCTGCCGCTGGATCCACATGCGCGAGCGGCGCGTCTGGTGGTGGGCAATCCCACGCCGCACCCGACCGGCATCACCAGTGTGAACTTCGCGCCGGGCGGATGGCTGGGTGGCAACTATTGCTTCCTCAACCCGACCGTGGGCACCTCCAGCAACTGGGATGGCTGGGCAACGGCCGGCGGCGCCGCGCTTATTTTCTCCAGCAACGTGGTCAGCGATACGACGGTTTCGACATTGACCGCCAGCTTCGACCATAACGAATTGCGCTCACTGTGGCAGGCGTATCAGGCCGAACATACCTGGGGCGCGGGCAATGCCGCCAGTGACGAATTGCTGTTCAGCATGGGGCTCAAGAGCGTCGGTCCGGCCGATTACGCCAGCGGCATCGCGGTCAACTTTGCCGCCGCCGTCAATGTAAATTTTTCCTGGGAGTTGATCCGATGATCATCATTCAAGAACTGCATCAGTTCGAGGACGGTTTGCGCCTTGCACAGCCTTCCGCGGCTCATGATTGGGACGGCGAGCAGTGGGTCGTCAATGCCGAGAAGGTAGCGCTGCTGGATCAGCAGGAAATCGAACGCCTTTGCGCCAATGTCGATGCCGCCGCCGACAGCGCGCGCACCGCACTGGCAGGTGATCCACTCAAAGCCCTGGAATACGCCCAGGCCGCCATCGACGCTCAGGCCTTCCAGGACGCCGGCTACCCGAAAAAGGAAGTGCCGCTGTCCGTCGCTGCCTGGGTCGCCAAGGGCCGTTCGGCGAAGCAGTCCGCCGAGCAGATTCTCGACAAGGCCGCCCAGCTCAGCGACAGCCTGCTGACCCTGCGCACCTTGCGCCTGAAGGCCAAGACCCAGATCCGCGCGTACGCGGGCAAGAGCCAGATGGATCAGGCTCGCACTGCCGCCGATGAAGCGCTGCAGGCCATTCATCAACTGACGGCCAACCCGGCTCCGTAATCGCCATTCGCTTCACCCAAGCCCACTTCGTTGTGGGCTTTTTATTTTCAGGAACAGAAACGCTAGCGCCGTTGCGAAAGTCTTCGTGCCGCCACGTTTCATTTGTCATGACAGAGGAACGAATATCCCATGGATTATCCAAAAAGCGTCCCCAGCGTCGGCCTGGTCGATGGCCGCTTCGTCGATGAAAACCCGGTGGCGGGAACGCCCGGTTCGTTGATTCCGGCGGTGTGGGGCAACAGCGTTACACAAGAGATTCTCAACGTGATTACCGGCGCCGGGCTGGCAGCCGCCGAGACCGATACAGCTCAGTTGTACAAGGCGATTCAGTCGATAGTCGGCAAGGCAAGTCCGATGCGTTCGGTGATCACACGGCTGGCAGCTTCCAAAACGCTGACCGAACAAGAGCTTGGCCTTGTGCTGATCGACAGCAGCCCGGCGGCCACTACGGTGACCTTGCCGGCGGCCAGTCTCGGTTTGGGCGTGCGTGACGTTATCGTTCGACGTGTCGACAACAGTGGCAATCGACTGGTTGTTCAGGCTTCCGGTACGGATCGTATTCGCTTTCATACACACCTTTCGTCCATTGGTTACCCTTTTCTGGTGCTGATGGGTAACGGCGACTGGTGGCATCTGCGCAGTGACGCAGCGGGTAGCTGGTGGCCTGTCGGACGCTTCGACAACACACCATTGGGCCGACCGGTTTTCGAGACCACCACTGTGCTGGGGCCAGGCGGTTACGGGGCGCTTAACGGAGCGTTTCTCGATCGGGCGCAATGGCCCTGGCTCTGGGATTTCGCTCAGGCGTCGGGCGTGCTGACCAACGAAGCGGGGCGTTGGGGCAGGGAAGGGGCGTGGACCAGCGGCGATGGTGCGACGAACTTTCGTATCCCGGAAGCGCGCGGCGAATTTCTCCGCGTACTCGATGAAGCGAGAGGCGTGGATGTCGGTCGTGTCGCGGGCAGCCTTCAAAACCATGCGCTGCAGACTCATAACCATTATCTGCCCACCAGCACAGGCTCGTCCGGGCGTCCCGCTCCCTCCATTCCGGACAACCTCTGGAGTGTTTCGACGGACGTCAACTTTTACCCCACCAATGGAACGGTTGCTACGACCTATCCGAACCCTGCATTCGACTCCGATACCTACATCGGGTCGATCGGCAATTTCTCATCTGAAACCCGTCCGCGAAATATCGCGTATCCCGGCCGTATCAAACTGATCTGAGGCATACATGTTCAATTATTTGATAGATGACAGCGGTGCGCTGACCGGGCCTGTCGAGTTTCCTCTGGTGCCAGGTATTGGCGTACAGCTGCCCGGCAACGCCGTGACGCTGAGTATCGAACTCTCTGCGGCGCCGAATGGATATGCCTGGGCCTACGACAACGGTTCTCTGCAACAAAAGCTCGACTTTCGCGGTGATGTTTATCACACCGATACGGGCATTCGGGAAACCTGGACTGCATTGGGTGATCTGCCGGAGGGCTTCACCACGCAACCATGGCCGGGCGGATTTCATTCGTGGGTCGACAACGCCTGGCAGCTCGATGAAGCCGCTCGATTGGTGGATCTCAAACGGATCGCTCTGACTCGGCGCGACACGCTGCTGCGCGACGCCGTCCTGCGCATCGCCCCCCTGCAATACGCCGAAGACATCGGCGATGCCAGCCACGAAGAGCAACTGCAATTGCTCGAATGGAAGCTCTACAGCGTGGAGCTGAACCGCATCGAAAAACAGGCCAATTTTCCCGGCGAAGTCACTTGGCCGACGGTGCCCGGCGCAAGCGTAACCAACTGATTGCAGCACAGGGAACAGCATCTACGCGATCGACCAACTCTTCGCGCCTGCGTTTGTCGCGGCGATGGTTCCGGTGCCCGAGGGCGTCAACGTTGAAATCGGTGAGCCAATGATCCTGCCGCGAGCCCGTTCAGACCTTCGCTGAACGGCCGGCGGAGCCTGCAGGGTTCACGGCAGTTTCTGCCTGACGCAACCGGATGCCGATGTATTCACATTCAGGAGACAGGTAATGGATTATCCAAAAAACATTCCCAGCGCAGGTTTGGTGAATGGCAGGTTTGTTGACGAAAACCCTCTGACCGGAACACCAGGTTCGTTGATTCCGGCGAGCTGGGGAAATGGCGTGACGCAAGAGATTCTTGAAGTCATCAAGAGCGCAGGGACGGCCGCCGATGAAAGTGATAACACTCAGCTCAGGGCGGCAATCGATACGCTGATCTCGAAGAAGCAAAGCGACAGTCTGGCCAGTCAGGAAGACGCTGAGGCGGGGATCAGCAACAACCGGTTGATGACGCCGTTACGAGTGTTTCAATCCATAGCGAAAAAGATGCAACAGGCGACAGAGTCGCTGATGGGGATTGCAAAAGTTGCTTCTCAGGCAGAGGTCAACGCCGGTGTCAGTGACACCTCTGTCGTGACCCCTAAAAAACTCAGGCTCGGGTTCATGGTGAGGCTGGGCGCATCGGGTTACGTCGTTTTCCCCTCGTGGATGGGTGGAGTGATTATCCAGTGGATCACCGGGGGGGCCAGCCAGGCGGGGAATAACGGTTACGGCGATCTGAACCTATGGCCGCTGGTCTTTCCCAACGCACTGTTCCTTGCAGTCGCTACCCATGAAGGCACGGCAGCCGGAACGCAGCTGATCTGGAACAACAACGCGACCGTGAGTCGGCAGGCAGGCATCAATGTTCGTTGTCCTGAATGGCCGTCAGGCTCCATTGCCGCGCGTGTCATCGGAATAGGATATTGAGTATGTATTACTTTTCTCCGGCCACTTCCGGCTTTTATCACTCCGATCTACACGGCACCAACATCCCCGCGGACGCGTTTGAATTAAGCGAAGGCGAGTATTGCGCGCTGGTCTCGAACGCTCCAAAAGGAACCGTGCTTGGCCTGGCTGCCAACGGACGCCCGGAACGGGTGCTACTGGCTGAACAAACTCTTGATGCCACAGAACGGGCTTGGCGAGACAAGGTATTGGATCGCACTCAGTGGCTGGTTCTTCGCGATGCCGAAGAGCTGGAAATCGGCGAGGGCACCACACTGCGCGCCGAAGAATTCAAACAACTGCTCGCCTACCGACAGGACCTGCGCGACTGGCCCAATGATCCGGAGTTTCCGGATGCGCGTTCGCGTCCGCTAGAGCCGGATTGGCTGGAAGGTGTGCTGCGAGCAAACAACTGAGCGGATTGCCCGATGCGGCAACACCGGACTATCAAGGAAAATCATTATGGACTACCCAAAAAGTGTCCCGGGGTCAGGTTTGGTCGACGGCAGATTCGTCGACGAAGACGCGATCGCCGGCACCCCTGGATCGTTGATACCTGCGAGCTGGGGCAACAGCGTTACTCAGGAAATTCTCGGCGCGATTACCGCCGCAGGCCTTAAGCCTGACGAGCAGCAGACCGATCAATTGGCGCAGGCAATTCGTCAATTGGCAAAGCCCGATCCGCTGCAACAATTTCCGGTGCAGGTGTATCGCCGGAACGTTCTGATCAATGGCGGGTTTGATATCTGGCAACGCGGTCCAATCAACCTCGGGCCAAACATTGGCGGCTATGTGGCTGATCGTTTTCGTTGCGACTGGAATGGCAGTGCAGGAGTCGCCATATCTCAGCAGGGTTTTGCACCCGGTCAAACGGAAGTCGCCGACGAGCCGCGGTTTTTCCTGCGGTGGCAACAAACCCAGGCGGGAGCCGGAGCCACCGTACACAGAATCTCCCAAGCTATTGAGTCGGTACGAACCCTGGCAGGTAAAAACGCCACCGTTACATTCTGGGCCCGGTCCGATGCGGCCCGGCCATTAAGAGTGTCGGTTACTCAGAACTTCGGTTCTGCAGGCTCCGAATCTGTTGAAAGAACCATCGATGTTTTCCAGTTGGGCACATCGTGGAAGAAGTACAGCGCAACGTTTCAAGTCTCGGGCATTGCCGGGAAAATGCTGGGCGCCAGCAACTTTCTGAGGCTTGCGTTTGACCTGCCTTTGAATGTGCTGCAGACCGTGGATCTGGCGCAGATCCAAATGGAGGAAGGACCGGTATCCACACCTTTCGAGTATCGTCCAGTGGCTGAAGAGTTGATGCTTTGCCAGCGTTACTTCGAGAAGTCCTTTGCCACTTCGTTGCCGGTACGGGCGAACAATGGCTCTAGCACCTGCATTTCAACGTTCACGCAAGCGGCGCCTGCCAATAGCGGTCAGTTCGCGATGACGACAGGCATGTTGGTGCAAAAGAGGGTGTTACCTACCGTCGTCATGTATTGCCCTGGCAATACCAGCAATCAGGTGTGGAATCAGGCCGTGGGGCCATGTACCGGCAGTATTGTGCAGGGATTGACGGAGCGTGCCATTTCGTTTGCCACCGTTACCCCGGTCGGCAGCTTGCCCGGTCAGACCTTGCAGATCGAATGGACTGCCGACGCCGAATTTTAGGAGAAACCATGAGTTATCAATTGACCGCCAACGGCGTTCTTCGTCTGAGCGACCTGGCATATGTTCCACAGGATCCTGCCAATAGGGATTGGCTGGAATATCAAGCGTGGCTGTTGTCCGGTGGCCAGGTGTTGCCCTCGAATGAAGCATTTGAGGAATCTGCACCGAACAGCACCCTGACAACTCTGGCAAAAAAATGGCTGGGGGCCGTTGGTCGCCAACCGTGATTCAATCGGCGTATCCAGGGAGGATCGAGCATTATGCAAATTACTGAAGACAACCTACTCACCATCATGCCCAACGCCCGCCGCCAAGCGGGCGTTTTTGTTTCTGCACTCAACGATGCCATGGCTCGCCATCGTATCGACACGCCCAAGCGCGTGGCGGCGTTTCTCGCGCAAATCGGACACGAGTCGGGGCAGTTGCAGTACGTGCGCGAGCTGGGTAACAACCAATACCTGAGCAAGTACGACACCGGTACGCTGGCCTTGCGTCTGGGTAACACGCCCGAGGCCGATGGCGACGGGCAGAAGTATCGTGGGCGCGGGCTGATCCAGATCACCGGCCGCACCAACTATCGCCAGTGCAGTCTCGGGCTGTTCGGTGACGAGCGCTTGCTGGCGCTGCCGGAACTGCTGGAACAACCGCAATGGGCGGCCGAATCCGCGGCGTGGTTCTGGGCGCAGAACGGCCTGAACGCGCTGGCCGACCGTGATGAGTTCAACAGCATCACCCGGCGTATCAACGGCGGGTTGAACGGATTGCAGGATCGCCTGGAACTCTGGGGGCGGGCGAGGGCGGTGTTATGCCTGCCTTCGGTCTGAGCGTCTGGCGGCTAGTGGGCATGGTGCTGCTGGCCGCAGGTTCGGCGGCGCTGGCCTGGCAGTTTCAGGACTGGCGCTACGGCCGCCAACTGGCCGAGCAGGCCCGACAGCATGCCGAAACCCTCAATCAACTGACTCAGGCTGCCGCCTCGGCGCAGCAGGCCGAGCAGGACAAGCGCCTGGCCCTGGAGCAACGGCTCGCGGCCAGTGAACAAACCCACTACCGAGCACTGAACGATGCCCAACGTGATCAGGATCGCCTGCGCGATCGTCTTGCCACTGCTGATCTGCGCCTGTCAGTCCTCATCGACGCAGGCGACGCTGCCCAAGGCTGCGGTGTGCCAGCCGCCTCCGGCGCCAGCAGCGTGGATCATGCAGCCGTACGCGCCCGACTTGACCCGGCGCATGCTCGACGAATTGTCGCCATCACCGGCGAAGGCGACCGCGGACTGATTGCCTTGCAGGCCTGTCAGGCCTATATCAGAGCGCTGGCGCCTGCACATTTTGAATAAGCTTGTGTATTGAAAGCGCAACCGGCTCGTGTACGGTGGTACCCATTCCATCCGATCCGGAGCGCGCCGTGAAAGAAATCACTCAACTGGCGGCCGAACTTGGCCGACGTCTGCAGTTGCTCAATGCCCACGTCACTACGGCCGAGTCCTGCACCGGTGGCGGGATTGCCGAAGCCATCACCCGCATTCCGGGGAGTTCGGCGTGGTTCGAGGCCGGCTACGTGACGTACTCCAACCGACAGAAAACCCAGCAACTGAATGTCCCCGCCGAACTGTTCGGCACGGTGGGTGCCGTGAGTCGCGAAGTGGTCGAAGCCATGGTGCGCGGTGCGCAGAAACACAGCCGAGCGCGTTTTGCCGTAGCGGTCAGCGGTATCGCCGGGCCGGACGGCGGTTCACCGAACAAGCCGGTGGGCACGGTGTGGCTGGCCTGGGGTGTGGGTGATGCGGTTTCCAGCGAGGTTCAGCACTTCCCCGGCAACCGCGATGAAGTCCGCCGACAAACGGTGAAGGCCGCGCTAGAGGGGCTCCTGCGACTAGCGGCACGAGAAATCGAAAATCAGGGGTAGGCGATCCGCGAACGCTGTGGAATAATACTGGCTACTTATACAGGTGTTGGCCGTCAGGCCTTATTGATTACGTGAGGACTTTAATGGACGACAACAAGAAGAAAGCCTTGGCTGCGGCCCTGGGTCAGATCGAACGTCAATTCGGCAAGGGTGCCGTAATGCGTATGGGCGATCAGGATCGTCAGGCGATCCCGGCCATTTCCACCGGCTCTCTGGGTCTGGACATCGCGCTCGGCATCGGCGGCCTGCCAAAAGGTCGTATTGTTGAAATCTACGGTCCTGAATCTTCCGGTAAAACCACACTGACGCTGTCCGTGATCGCCCAGGCTCAAAAAGCCGGCGCGACCTGCGCCTTCGTCGACGCTGAACACGCCCTCGACCCTGAGTATGCCGGCAAGCTGGGCGTCAATGTCGACGACCTGCTGGTTTCCCAGCCGGATACCGGCGAGCAGGCCCTGGAAATCACCGACATGCTGGTGCGCTCCAACGCCGTTGACGTGATCATCGTCGACTCCGTGGCCGCCCTGGTGCCGAAGGCTGAAATCGAAGGCGAAATGGGTGACATGCACGTGGGCCTGCAAGCCCGTCTGATGTCCCAGGCGCTGCGTAAAATCACCGGTAACATCAAGAACGCCAACTGCCTGGTAATCTTCATCAACCAGATCCGCATGAAGATCGGCGTGATGTTCGGCAGCCCGGAAACCACCACCGGTGGTAACGCGTTGAAGTTCTACGCCTCGGTTCGTCTCGACATCCGCCGTACTGGCGCGGTGAAGGAAGGCGACGAAGTGGTTGGTAGCGAAACCCGCGTCAAGGTCGTGAAGAACAAGGTTGCTTCGCCGTTCCGTCAAGCCGAGTTCCAGATTCTCTACGGCAAGGGTATCTACCTGAACGGCGAGATGATCGACTTGGGCGTGCTGCACGGTTTCGTCGAGAAGTCCGGCGCCTGGTATGCCTATGAAGGCACCAAGATCGGTCAGGGCAAGGCCAACTCGGCCAAGTTCCTGGCAGACAACCCGGAAGTCGCGGCCAAGCTCGAGAAGCAACTGCGTGACAAGCTGCTGTCGCCAGCCGTGATCGCTGATTCCAAGGCTTCTGCGGTCAAAGAGACCGAAGATGACCTGGCTGACGCTGACATCTGATTGCACCGATGACAACCGCCGTCCTCGATACCCTCGTCGCGGTGCGGCGAACTGCAATGGACCTGCTCGCACGCCGCGAGCACGGTCGAGTCGAGCTGACGCGTAAGCTGCGTCAGCGTGGCGCTCCACCCGAGATGATCGAAACAGCCCTCGACCGATTGACGGAAGAAGGCCTGCTTTCCGAAGCCCGTTATCTGGAAAGCTTTGTTTCTTACCGCGCCCGTTCAGGCTATGGCCCGTTGCGGATTCGAGAAGAACTCAGCCAGCGCGGCCTGCAGCGTGCCGATATCGAACTTGCCTTGCGCGAGAGCGGTATCAGTTGGCAGGAACAGCTAACAGACACGTGGCAAAGGAAGTTCTCCGGACAACTTCCCGTCGACGCCAAGGAGCGAGCCAGGCAAGGCCGGTTTCTGGCATACAGGGGGTTCTCAATGGAGATGATCAACCGCTTGTTCAGCGGCAGAGGGATGGACGATTAAAACGATTCAATAAAAACGGCCCGCTATTTCGATAGCGGGCCGTTTTTTTTTGCCTTCAGATTACCTTCGACGGTTCGCGGTTGTGCTGCGTCGTTTGAGGCCTGGACTGAGCCCAGTTTTCCGGCAGGTTGATGAAATCCACCAGCTCACGCAGGCGCCCGTGATCCCGGGCGTTGAAGGCGAAGGCCAGCCGGACCAGATGACTGTATTGCGCCTCGTCGTGTTCCTCGCCACTGTAGGCGTGTTGATGGAACCGGTCACTCAGGCACAGATCGGCAAAGGCTTCCTGCATATGATCAAGGGCCTGATCGCTCAGTTTGTGGTTCATGCGAATGACAAACTGGCGCTTGAGCCAGCGGCTGGAATGGAAGTTGCCGTAGAACTGATTGATCTGTTCCACCGCCTCATCAACGCTGTAGACCAGCCGCATCAGTTTCAGATCGGTTGGCAGGATGTAGCGGTTTTCCTCCAGTTGCTGACGGATGAAATCCAGTGCTCCTTGCCAGAACGTGCCCCCCGGCACATCCAGCAATACCACCGGCACCAGTGGGCTCTTGCCGGTCTGGATCAGGGTCAGGACTTCCAGTGCTTCGTCCAGCGTACCGAAGCCACCGGGGCACAGCACCAACGCGTCGGCTTCTTTGACGAAGAACAGTTTGCGCGTGAAGAAAAAGTGAAACGGCAGCAGATTGCCGGTGCCATTCACGGTGGGATTGGCATGCTGTTCGAAGGGCAGGGTGATGTTGAATCCCAGGCTGTTGTCGCGGCCCGCTCCTTCATGGGCAGCCGCCATGATTCCACCACCGGCACCGGTAATGACCATCATGTCCGATCTCGTCAGGGCTGCGCCCAGTTCACGGGCCATGGCGTACAGCGGATGCTCGACGGGGGTGCGCGCCGAGCCGAATACGGTGACCTTGCGCCGGCCCCTGAACTGCTCGAGCGTGCGGAACGCCTGCTCCAGCTCCCGCAGGGCTTGCAGGGTGATCTTGGCGTTCCAGCGATTGTGGTCTTCCTGGGCCATGCGCAGCACGGTCAGGATCATGTCGCGGTAGATGGGAATATTCGGACTGTTGGGTGAAACCAGGTTGAGTTGTTCTTCGACCTTGCCGGTGAGGTCGTGGCCGCTTTCCTGAAAATGACGGCTGAGCAGGTCATTCGGTTGGTAAGGCATGCAACTTCTCCTTCTGCACAGAGCCTTCGGCCCTGACGTGCGGCGTCAGTGCCGCGCTGCAAGAAAAAACAAACGCCCGGCAGCTCCTTTCCTGCCGTGAAGTGATCAACGTGAATACTTTGAATCTAGACCCTCGAAGCATTTTTCGCTGCATCCAGCATTGCGCCACAAAGTCTTGCCTGGCAACTGCTTATTGTCGTTTTGCAAAGTGCTTTCACCGCTCGTCCGATGTCGCACCGAGGGCAAAATGCTCTGATTTACTAAGTTAAAGGCGCCGTACGACAACTTTGCGTCAGCGAGCGTACGCAAGGTGCATGCGATTCAAGGATTTGCGGGTGGCAAGGAGGCAGGACACATGACCAGAGTCATTCTGGAGATCGATACACAACTGTATCGAATGTTGAAGGCATCGGCCGAGACCAATCATGTGAGTCTCGAAGAGGAGTGCTGCCGACGTCTTTCGGGAGGGGAGCGCCGCTCGCGCTATCTGCAGGCTTTACTGGCCGAACTGCGCGCCGAGGATGAACAGCGGCGCGCCAATTCGCGGTGATTACTTTTTCTTCGCCGGAGCCGCTTTCGGGCAGTCCGATTCCTGATAACTGGCCGAACCGATGGCCCTGTTGGTCTTGACTTCGCTGAAGTCATAACGCATGACGGCCCCTTTGGCCATCAACTTGCGGTACGACGGGTTGTTGCAGACCGAAGCACCCAGCTGGAAATACACGGCCTTGGGATCGGCACGCATCTTGTCGGCATGACTTGCCTGGACGCTCAGGTGGTTGATCAGCGTGGTGCCTTCGACGGTGTAACCCTGATCGAGGATGTCTTCGTTGATCGCCCGTGGCGTGCCGACGCTGCTTTGTGCAGCGACGTTTTGCAGCTCTTTGTTCAGGTTCTGCTCTTTCAGGGACGCAGCCTGTACGCTGAAGGACAACGCCAGCGCGATGGCCGCGGTAGGAACGATAAGGCGCAGCATGAAACTCTCCTGATTCAGTGACTGGTGGTTCGACCAGCCCCGGGGCTGTGCGTTCAGTGGCGGCGAATTATAGGGGAGCCGGTCGGGAGGGTACAGGCTTGTGCTCGTTGCTCTGATAAACTGCCGGCCTTTATTGCCTTGCCGAGAGTTGTTCGTGTCGAGTTTTCCTGTCAGTCGGCGTCGCCCGCAATGAACCATGCCCCCAACGCCGTGGCCCGCCTGCGCGATCAGCGCGAGGACGAGGGAATCAAGCCGATCCAGGCCCGTGGTTTTCGCTCCGAGCGTTGCCGCGACTGCCGGGTAATCATCAGCCATTGCCTGTGCGCCTGGCGCCCGACCGTTGAAACCCGCTCCGGTGTCTGCCTGATCATGACCGGCAAGGAAGTGTTCAAGCCAAGCAACACAGGCTGGTTGATCGCCGACATCGTGCGGGACAATCACGCCTTCATCTGGTCGCGGACCGAACCGGACGAGCAACTGCTGGCACTGTTGAACGACCCGCAATGGCAGCCGTATCTGGTGTTTCCCGGCGAGTACGTCGAGCCTTCGCGGGTGACCAATACCGTGGATCTCGATAGCAGCAAGCGTCCGCTGTTCATTTTGCTGGACGCGACCTGGACCGAGGCGCGCAAGATCTTCCGCAAGAGCCCGTACTTCGATCGCCTGCCGATCCTCAGTCTGCTGCCCGACAAGCTGTCGCGTTATCGCCTGCGCCGTTCGACCCGCAGCGAGCACCTGTGCACCGCCGAAGTCGCGGCGCTGTGCCTGGAACTGGCGGGTGACACAGATGCCGCCTCGGCGCTGGACGCCTATTTCGATGTGTTCAGCCAGCATTACCTGGGCGCCAAGCAGCAGCTTGAGGTGAATGTATCGACACCGGCCCATGCCGAGTTGCTGCCTTTTATAGCAAACCCGCAGCCGGTGCCGGCCTGATCCTGGCCCATACTGCTAAAGCAGTGGCCGTGTTGCTTGACCACCCCGGCTTCGCTGGGCATGCTTGGCGCCGATTGGGGTACGGCCAAGGTTTGAAACGCCGTTTTTGTCCGTGATTGGCGTTGAACGTGCCCCTGTGGATGCCGCCGCACAAGCGTCGGCATCTTGAGTTGCCTTGGCGAGTCCCGAATGCATCGGGTCTGCCATCAAAAACAGGATCATTTGAAAAATGGCCACATACGACATCCTGATTGCCGACGATCACCCTCTTTTTCGTAGCGCACTGCATCAAGCGGTGACGATGGGCCTTGGTCCGGATGTACGAATGGTGGAAGTGGCGAGCATCGCCGAGCTGGAGGCGCGCCTGACCGAGAAGGCCGACTGGGATCTGGTGCTGCTGGACCTGAACATGCCGGGCGCTTTCGGGTTTTCCGGGCTGGTGATGTTGCGCGGACAGTACCCGCAGATTCCGGTGGTGATGGTCTCGGCGCAGGAAGAAGCTTCGGTGATGGTCAAGTCGCGGGAGTTCGGTGCCAGCGGTTTCATTCCCAAGTCGAGCGACCTGAGCGTGATTCAGGAAGCGGTACGCAAAGTGCTGGATGGCGATGTGTTCTGGCCGCCCCAGGCGTTCGAGGCCGTCAGTGTTTCCGACGAGGCCAAGGCTGCCAGCGATGGCCTGGCGAGCCTTACGCCCCAGCAGTTCCGGGTGCTGACCATGGTCTGCGAAGGCTTGCTCAACAAGCAGATTGCTTATGAGTTGAGCGTGTCGGAAGCGACCATCAAGGCCCACGTCACGGCGATCTTTCGCAAGCTGAACGTGCGGACCCGCACCCAGGCGGCTTTACTCTTGCAACAACTTGAGTCAATTCCGAGCCAGTAATACCAGGCCTCTTCACGCTTTTTTGACTTTCGTTGAACTAGCTTCCCCACTTCTTTTTGGTCGGTTGTGTATTTTATGTCACCTTTCAAGGGCCAGACGGGCCTGAAACGCATCCTCAACGCTTCCGGTTACTCGCTGGACGGCCTGCGCGCAGCCTTCACCGGCGAAGCGGCGTTCCGTCAGCTGGTGCTGCTTAACGTAGTACTGATTCCGCTGACGTTCTTCCTGAATGTCAGCCGTGTCGAGCAGGCGTTGCTGATCGCCGTGTGCCTGCTGGCGCTGATCGTCGAGCTGCTGAATTCCGCAGTGGAGGCGGCTATCGACCGCATTTCCCTGGAACTGCACCCGCTGTCCAAGAATGCCAAGGACATGGGCAGCGCCGCGCAATTCGTGGCACTGAGCATGATTGCCCTGGTGTGGGCGGTGATTCTGCTTTAAGCGATTGTCGGCAGGACGATCTCGTCGCTGCGCTGGACCCCGGCGGTGAAGGCGCGGCACAGATCGAGAAACTCGCGCATGGCGGAGGTCTGGTACTTCTGTTTGTGCCAGATGAAGTAGAACTGCCGCGCCAGATCCAGATCCGGCGTCTCCACCGGTACCAGACTGCCGCGCCGAAAGGCATCACGCAGCGCCAGGCGCGAAATACAGCCAATCCCCAAACCTGATTCCACGGCGCGTTTGATCGCTTCGGTGTGTTCCAGCTCCAGACGAATGTTCAGCGCACTGCGATGGTGACGCATGGCCTGATCGAAAGTCAGGCGGGTGCCGGAGCCTTGTTCGCGCAGAATCCACGCTTCGTGGGTCAACTCCTCCATCGTCGCGCTACCGCGTTTGGCCAGTGGATGCTGCGGGGCGCAGAACACCACCAGTTCATCCTCGACCCAGCTCTGCACTTCGATGTCCGGATGGCTGCAATCGCCTTCGATTAGACCCAGATCAATTTCGTAATGCGCCACCTGTTGCACGATATTGGCAGTGTTCTGCACATGCAGCTTTACCTGGCTTTCCGGGTGACGCTGCATGAAGCCGCCGATCAACAGGGTGGCCAGGTAATTGCCAATGGTCAGGGTCGCGCCCACCGACAGAGAGCCAAAACCGGATTTGCCGTTGAGCAGGTCCTCGATTTCCTTGGCCTGATCGAGCAGGGCCACCGCTTGCGGCAGCAATTGCTTGCCCAGGGCGTTGAGGCTCAGGCGTTTGCCGGCGCGATCGAACAGCTGGCAGCTGGACTGGCGCTCCAGTTCGGTGATGGAAGTGCTGGCGGCCGATTGCGACAGGTTGAGCAGACCCGCAGCACGGGACACGCTCTCCTGCTGGGCGACAGCGACGAAGACTTGCAGTTGACGAAGAGTAAATCGCATATCGATATAACCGATAACCCTTATCTTAATAATCCAGTTAACAGATATTGTCGGCGCTATTAGAATGCGATGCAATTGCGCACCGTCGGCATCCTTCAACGCGAGCCGGGCAAGCGCAGATCAATCTCCAGGAGTCCCACGTACATGAGCAACATGAACCACGAGCGTGTCCTCAGTGTTCATCACTGGAACGACACTCTGTTCAGCTTCAAGTGCACCCGCGATCCGGGCCTGCGCTTCGAGAACGGTCAGTTCGTGATGATCGGCCTGCAACAGCCTAACGGCCGCCCGCTTATGCGCGCTTACTCGATCGCCAGCCCGAACTGGGAAGAGCATCTCGAGTTCTTCAGCATCAAGGTGCCTGATGGTCCGCTGACCTCCCAGCTGCAGCACCTGAAGGAAGGCGACGAGATCATCATCTCGAAAAAACCTACCGGCACCCTGGTGCTCGACGACCTGAACCCGGGCAAGCACCTGTACCTGCTGAGCACCGGCACCGGTCTGGCGCCGTTCATGAGCGTGATCCAGGACCCGGAAACCTACGAGCGCTTCGAGAAAGTGATCCTGGTTCACGGTGTTCGTTACGTCAACGAAGTCGCCTACCGTGAATTCATCACCGAGCACCTGCCGCAGAACGAGTTCTTCGGCGAAGCGCTGCGTGACAAGCTGATCTACTACCCGACCGTGACCCGCGAGCCGTTCGAGAACCAGGGCCGTCTGACCGACCTGATGCGCAGCGGCAAGCTGTTCAGCGACATCGGCCTGCCACCGATCAACCCGCAGGACGACCGCGCGATGATCTGCGGCAGCCCGAGCATGCTCGACGAGACCAGCGAAGTGCTCGACAGCTTCGGCCTGAAGATCTCGGCGCGTATGCGCGAGCCGGGTGACTACCTGATCGAGCGTGCATTCGTCGAGAAATAATCCCGACGATGCCGATAGAAAAGCCCGCGTTGCCTGAGAAGGCAGCGCGGGCTTTTTCGTTTCCGCGATTCAGTCAGCGGCGGGAATCACTTCCAGAACGCGGATCTGTTCGGGCGTCGGGTAGTGCCAACGAACGTCCAGATCCCAGAACTGCGCGCCGTATTCGCGTTCGGGCGCGGGCGTCTGATACGCCGGACGCGGATCCTGGGCCAGGCATTGCTCGATCAACTCGACCAGCGGCTCGGTCAGGCGCTGAGCGTGCGTGTGCGCCTGTTGCAGCGCCGCGTCCGTCCACTGCACGTCGATCAGGTGCGGCGCGGCACTGGCGATGCTGTTGGAGGCGTCAGCAATGATGTCGGCGTACGGCACGTAGGGTTTGATGTCGAGAATCGGCGTACCGTCCAGCAGGTCGATGCCGGAGATGAACAGGCGATTGGCTTCGACCTTGTCCAGTTTCACCACCGACTGACCAATGCCGTTCGGCCGGTGCGTGGCGCGGGTGGCGAACACGCCCATGGACTTGTTGCCACCCAGACGGGGAGGGCGGACCTTCAGTCGCGGCTTTTCCTCCAGCGCCTGATGGAACAGGAACAGCAGCCAGACGTGACTGACCTGCTCCAGCCCCTGCACCGCGTCGCCCTGGTCGAACGGCGCCACCAGTTCCAGCACGCCACGGGCGGCAGGGGCCAGTTGCGGCTGACGCGGGATGGCGAACTTCTCCTTGAAGCAGGAACGGACGAAGCCGATGGGGGAGACGCTGTAAGTCATGGTCTTGGGTCAAGGCAGGAAACAGGGCGAGCATGATAACCCGGCAGGCCTTGTTGCCGACCTAAAGACTGAACCCGCCATCCAGCGGAATGACATTTCCGGTCATGTAGGCCCCGGCAGTGCTCGCCAGGCTGATCGCCAGCGCCGCCATTTCCTCTTCACGGCCCCAGCGTTTCATCGGGATCAGCGCGGTGTCTTCGGCCAACGCCCGCTGGTCGCTGACGATGTGCCGGGTCATCTTGCTCGGGAAACGCCCCGGCGCGATGACGTTGACGTTGATGTGCTGGCTCACCAGTTCACGGGCGAGGATTCGTGACAATTGATGAAGCGCCGCTTTGCTCGGCCCATAGGCGTAGGCCTGTTCGCCGAAGGAAGAGATGCCGGCCACCGAACCGATGTTGATGATCCGTGCCGGATTCGCCGCCGAGCCCGCCTTGCGCAGCAACGGCAGAAACTGCTGGATGCAACTGAACACCGACGTCACGTTGAGCTGCATGACCTTTTCCCAGCCCTTGACCGGGTAGCTCTCCAGCGGCGCGCCCCAGGTGGTACCGGCGTTGTTCACCAGAATGTCCAGATGAGTGATCTGCTCGCCCAGTCGCGCGGCCAGCTCTTTTACGCCATCTTCCGTCGCCAGATTCGCCGCCATGCCCAGACAAGTGCCCAGAGCACTGAGTTCTTCAGCGGTTTGATGGCAGGCTTCAGCGTCACGGGAGCAGACGTACACACGGGCGCCGGCCTCGACAAACGCCTTGGCGATCATTTTGCCGATACCACGGGTGCCGCCGGTCACCAGGGCGGTGCGGCCTTGCAGGGAGAAATACGGGTGCATGGCGAATCCTGAGGGCTAGGGTTCAGTACACCCTAGTCGCCGGCCGCGAAAAGCGGAGCCACTATTTTTTGAGGGAATGGAGAGGCATGCATGAAAACGGCGACCGAAGTCGCCGTTTTTTCAAGGATCAGCCGCGAATGCGCAGGGTCAGGCCCTTGAGGAAATTGCGCAGCAACTGGTCGCCGCACGGGCGGTAGTTGGTGTGGCCGACCTTGCGGAACAACGCGCTCAGCTCAGGCTTGGACACCGGGAACTCGGCAGCCTTGAGGATCGCGTGCATGTCGTCTTCCTTCAGTTCGAAGGCCACGCGCAGTTTTTTCAGAATGATGTTGTTGGTCACAGGCACTTCGATCGGCTGCGGTGGACGGCTCTCGTCCTTGCCGCGCTTGAAGATCACCAGACCGTCGAGGAAGTGCGCGAGGACTTCGTCCGGGCAGCGCACGAAACCTTCTTCGTCTTCTTCCTTCTTGTCGAGCCAGGTCACCACGTCGGCAAGAGTTACGTCCATGCCACCCAGTTTGATGATTTCGACGACTTTCTTGTCGCTGATGTCGAGCATGTAGCGCACGCTGCGCAATACGTCGTTATGAACCATGTTTGCAATCCTGATCGTTCGCTGTGGGCACCGCGCAGGCGCGATGCCGGAATGTATGGCGGCAACGGGGGCCTTAGAACTTCTCTTTACCGGACAGGTAGCGCCATTGGCCGGCTGGCACCTTGCCGATCGATACGCCGCCGATGCGGATGCGGCGGATGCCGACGACCTTCAGCCCGACCGCTTCGCAGAACTGGGCGATGATCCCCGGCTGCGGGTTCTTCATGGCGAAGCGCAGGCGGTTTTCGTTCTGCCAGCTGGCCTTGACCGGTGGCAGCTCCTTGCCCTTGTGGGTGAGGCCATGCTGCAGGCGATTGAGGCCGTGGGCGACCATGTCGCCTTCGACTTCGACCACGTATTCCTGCTCGATCTTCGCCGCGTCGGCGGTGAGCTTGCGCAGCACCTTCCAGTCCTGGGTGAACACCAGCAGGCCGCTGGCCTTGGGTTGCAGGTCGGCGCTGGCGGTCAGGCGCAGGAAGTGCCCGCGCAGCGGTCGCTTGCCGTAGCGGTGTTCTTCGCTGAGGGTGTCGGCGCTCAGCGACTGCATCGCCGTATCGACATCCATGCCGGCCGGCACGTTGAGCAGAATGGTCACCGGCTCCGGCGCGGTGGCCTTGGCGTCCTTGTCGAGTTCGACCTTTTGGTCGCCGACCTTGAACTGCGGCTCGTCGATGACTTCGCCGTCCACGGTGACCCAGCCGCCCTCGATGAACAGTTCGGCCTCCCGGCGGGAGCAACCGACCAGTTCGATGAGGCGTTTGGAGAGGCGAATCGGGTCAGTCATGACAGGGGCCGTAACAAAAAAGGGGTGGGCATTGTACCTGCCTGGCGCCGGTTAATCGCGATTGCATTTGTACCGTGTGGCTTTTAGCCGCGTACGGCGCGCTGCTCCGGTTGTTTCAGACGCATGTGCAGCAACGGATACGGCTGGCCCATGCCATCGACTTCCGACCGTCCGATCACCTCGAAGCCCTGCTTGAAGTAAAAACCCAGGGCCTGCGGGTTCTGCTCGTTGACGTCCAGTTCATCGGCGTTCAGGTGTTCCATGGCGTATCTCAGCAGCTTTTTGCCCAGGCCCTGGCCGCGATGCTCGGGGTCGATGAACAGCATTTCGATCTTGCCCGCCGCCACGCCGGCAAACCCGGTGATGCGCTGGTGGTTGTCCTTGGTACAGATCAGCATCACTGCGTCGAGGTAGCGGGTCAGCACCAGATTGCGCAACAGCTCGATATAGCTGTCCGGCAGAAAATCATGGGTCGCGCGAACCGAGGCCTCCCAGACCCGGGTCAGTTCCTGATAATCGCTGAGTTTCGGTGTGTGAATGACCGAATGGTGACGCATGCCCGTTAGCCTCTTTGTCATTAATGAGGGAGTCCTTCCCCTCACAAACGATAGCCGTAAAAAAGCCCCGCATCTCGTAAAAGAGAGCGGGGCTTTTCGTATTTTTCGCGTTTAGATCTGTTCGGCCCAGAGGTCGTATTCGTCGGCGTCGGTCACTTTGCACCAGACCTTGTCGCCCGGCTTGAGGTTGCTGCCGTTGTCGATGAACACGTTGCCGTCGATTTCCGGAGCATCGAAGAAGCAGCGACCGACCGCGCCTTGCTCGTCGACTTCGTCCACCAGCACTTCGATCTCGCGGCCGATGCGCATCTGCAGACGGGCCGAGCTGATGGCCTGCTGGTGCGCCATGAAGCGTTCCCAGCGATCCTGCTTGACGTCGTCCGGGACGATGTCGAGGTTCAGGTCATTGGCCGGTGCGCCTTCGACCGGCGAGTACTGGAAGCAGCCGACGCGGTCGAGCTGGGCTTCGGTCAGCCAGTCCAGCAGGTACTGGAAGTCTTCTTCGGTTTCGCCGGGGAAGCCGACGATGAAGGTCGAACGGATGATCAGGTCCGGGCAGATCTCGCGCCAGTTCTTGATCCGCGCCAGGGTCTTGTCTTCGAACGCCGGGCGTTTCATCGACTTGAGGACTTTCGGGCTGGCGTGCTGGAACGGGATGTCCAGGTACGGCAGGATCTTGCCGGCAGCCATCAGCGGGATCAGCTCGTCGACGTGCGGGTACGGGTAAACGTAGTGCAGACGGACCCAGACGCCGAGGGTGCTCAGTGCTTCGCACAGTTCAGTCATGCGGGTTTTCACCGGCGCGCCGTTCCAGAAACCGGTGCGGTACTTGACGTCAACGCCGTAGGCGCTGGTGTCCTGGGAAATCACCAGCAGTTCCTTCACGCCGGATTTGACCAGACGTTGAGCTTCGTCGAGCACGTCGCCGACCGGACGGCTGACCAGTTTGCCGCGCATCGACGGGATGATGCAGAAGCTGCAGCTGTGGTTGCAGCCTTCGGAGATCTTCAGGTACGCGTAGTGACGCGGGGTCAGCTTGATGCCTTGCGGCGGCACCAGGTCGATCAGCGGGTTGTGATCCTGTTTCGGCGGTACGACTTCGTGGACGGCGTTGACCACTTGCTCGTACTGCTGCGGACCGGTGACGGCCAGCACGCTCGGGTGCACGTCACGGATGTTGCCTTCTTCCACGCCCATGCAGCCGGTCACGATGACCTTGCCGTTTTCCTTGATCGCTTCGCCGATGACTTCCAGGGATTCGGCCTTGGCCGAGTCAATGAACCCGCAGGTGTTGACCACGACCACGTCGGCGTCCTGATAGGTGGACACCACGTCATAGCCTTCCATGCGCAGCTGGGTCAGGATGCGCTCGGAGTCGACCAGTGCTTTCGGGCAACCCAGAGATACGAAGCCAACCTTTGGATTGGCCGGCGCAGGAGTGGTGGACATGTCTAACCTCGGTGTTTTGTGACGTCGCTTGCCTGGTTCGGAAGCCGACGGACGGGCGCTTGAAACGCGCCTCTGATCAAAAAGTGCGCAATTCTAGCGATGAGCAACGCACTTGACCAGCTTTATGCAGGGAAATACGACGAGTGCTGCGCTATGCTTCGCGCCGTGAAGCTTTACCGATTTTTTACAGTCAACAAAACGTCTGTAACAACAGGTAAAACAGCGCATGCTGCACCACAAAGCATAGTGCTTCATTCAAAGAAGCCGGTTCGAGAATCAGGAGTGTTGGATGGGTCAGGCAAGTAGTCAGGCGGCGGGCGCCGAGCATTCGGCTGCAAAACCGCTGAGCATGCTGGTCGCGGCAGTCGGGGTAGTTTACGGCGACATCGGCACGAGCCCGTTGTACACCCTCAAAGAAGTGTTTTCCGGCGGTTACGGCGTACCAGTCAATCACGATGGAGTGCTGGGCATTCTGTCGTTGATCTTCTGGTCGCTGATCTGGGTCGTATCGATCAAGTACATGATGTTCGTCCTGCGCGCCGACAACCAGGGCGAAGGCGGGATCATGGCACTGACCGCGCTGGCACGGCGGGCGGCGGGCAAGCGCAGGACGTTGCGTTCGCTGCTGGTGGTTTGCGGCCTGATCGGCGCGGCGCTGTTCTACGGCGACAGCATGATTACCCCGGCAATTTCCGTGCTCTCGGCCATTGAAGGTCTGGGACTGGCGTTCGATGGCATCGACCACTGGGTCGTGCCGCTGTCACTGGTGGTGCTGGTGGGCCTGTTCCTGATCCAGCGTCACGGTACGGCGCGGATCGGCATTCTCTTCGGGCCGATCATGGTCACCTGGTTCCTGGTGCTCGGAGCCCTTGGCGTCTATGGCATCAGCCATTCCCCGGAAGTGCTGAAGGCACTGAACCCGATCTGGGCCGTGCGTTTCTTCATGGTGCATGCCGGCATGGGCGTGGCGATCCTCGGCGCCGTGGTGCTGGCGCTGACCGGTGCCGAAGCGCTGTATGCCGACATGGGCCACTTCGGGCGCAAGCCGATTGCCCGGGCGTGGTTCCTGTTGGTGCTGCCGGCGCTGGTGCTCAATTACTTCGGTCAGGGCGCCTTGCTGCTGGAGAACCCGGACGCCGCGCGCAACCCGTTCTACCTGCTGGCCCCGAGCTGGGCGTTGATTCCGCTGGTCGGTCTGTCGACCCTGGCCACGGTGATCGCCTCCCAGGCGGTGATCTCTGGCGCGTTCTCGCTGACCCGTCAGGCGATCCAGCTCGGTTACATCCCGCGCATGTACATCCAGCACACCTCCAGCGATGAGCAGGGCCAGATCTACATCGGCGCGGTGAACTGGTCGCTGATGGTGGGCGTGGTGTTGCTGGTGATCGGTTTCGAGTCCTCGGGCGCACTGGCCTCGGCCTATGGCGTAGCCGTGACCGGGACCATGCTGATGACCACGATTCTGGTGTCGGCCGTCATGTTGCTGCTGTGGAAGTGGCCACCGGTGCTGGCGGTGCCGGTGCTGATCGGCTTCCTGCTGGTGGACGGCCTGTACTTCGCCGCCAACGTGCCGAAAATCGTCCAGGGCGGTGCGTTCCCGGTGATCGCCGGTATCGCCTTGTTCATCCTCATGACCACCTGGAAGCGCGGCAAGCAATTGCTGGTCGAGCGTCTGGACGAAGGCGCACTGCCGCTGCCGATCTTCATCAGCAGTATCCGCGTGCAGCCGCCACACCGGGTTCAGGGCACTGCCGTGTTCCTCACCGCACGCTCCGACGCGGTGCCGCACGCACTGTTGCACAACCTGCTGCACAACCAGGTATTACACGAGCAGGTTGTGCTGTTGACCGTGGTCTACGAAGACATTCCGCGCGTTCCACCATCCCGACGCTTCGAAGTCGAAGCCCACGGCGAAGGCTTCTTCCGGGTGATCCTGCACTTCGGCTTCACCGACGAGCCGGACGTGCCGCAGGCGCTGAAACTCTGCCATCTGGACGACCTGGACTTCAGCCCGATGCGCACCACCTACTTCCTCAGCCGCGAAACGGTCATCGCCTCGAAACTCGAAGGCATGGCCCGTTGGCGTGAAGCGCTGTTTGCGTTCATGTTGAAGAATGCCAACGGCAATCTGCGGTTCTTCAATCTGCCGCTGAACCGGGTGATTGAGTTGGGGACGCAGGTGGAGATGTAAACCGGCGTCATCAAAAAGCCCCCGTCAGCCTTGCGGCTGGCGGGGGCTTTTCGCTGGTGCGCTTCAGATCACTCTGCCGGCTGATCCTTGACCTGACGCTTCTCGATCAGATCCACCAGACGCTTGGCCAACGCCGGGTAATTCTCGTCGAAGTGGTGGCCGCCGGGCAGTTTCACCGCTTCGCCCACTGCCGTTTTGTCAGTGCAGCCGCTCTCATCGGTTTCTTCGGCGCCGTAGATGCACACAACCTTGGCCGGTGGCAGCTTGGCCATTTCCGGGCCGGTGGCGGCTTCTTTGCCGGCGTTGCCGAGCCAGCCTTCGACTTCGATTTCGAAGCTGCCGGTGCGGGCGAAGGCCAGCAGGATGATTGCGTCGACGCGTTGCTGCTCGGTTTCCGGCAGGCGGTTGTAGATGGCCGGCAGGACGTCGGCACCGAACGAGTAGCCGGTCAGGATGAAGCGCTTGGTACCCCACTTCTGGCGGTAGTGCTGCATCAGTTCGGTCAGGTCCAGCGCGCTCTGTTCCGGGCTCTTGTGCTGCCAGTAGTAGCGCAGGGTGTCGATGCCGACCACCGGGTAGCCGATCTTGGCCATTTCACCGGCCACATCGCGGTCGAGATCTCGCCAGCCGCCGTCACCGGACAGGAACAGCGTCACGGTGTCCTTGGCCTGGCCAGCCGGGACTTCCACGACCGGGATCTGCAGGCCGCCGGCCGCCTTGTCACCACCGACAAGAATCTTGCGCAGTTCGTTGTTCAGCACTTGCGGCAGGTTGATGTCGTAGTCGCTGATGCTGGTTTCGGCGTTCGGTTGGTCGCGCACGAAACCGGCGCTGGTGTCGTCCGGGTTGTCGTTCCAGGCCACCAGCCAGTGGCCGTGGGCGGCGGATTTTGGCAGCAGGTGGGTGCAGCCACCTTTTTCCAGCGCCAGGTCGACCGACACGGCCTGGGCCTTGTCGTCCTTCTGTTCAGACAGCCAGCGCCAGGCCAGCACTGCGCCAGGGCCGATGCCGCTGACCAGGGTCGCCGGGCCGTTCAGTTCGCGCAGACCGCTTTGCAGTGCGCGGCTCTGCAGCAGGCAATCCTTGGGCAGAATCACCTGAACGATCTGCGCCGAGGCGCTGCGGCTCAGGGTGGTCAGTTGATTGTCGGTGAGTTTCTTGTCGTCCTCGACCGCCACAAGCACCTGCGCCTTGGGCTTGGTGCCGGGGATGAGCCGGGTCATGACAGTGCCGTCAGCCGGCGTGAGCTTTTCAAGGGTCGGTTCCGGTGCCGGGCGTTTGAGGTACCAGTAACCGCCGCCGGCAATCACGGCCAGCACGATCAGTGCGGCCAGGATGTACTTCAGGGAGCGTTGAATCATCAGCGTTTCACCAATCCAGTCAAGCCGCCCGCGATCAGGGCAGCAGTATCGGCCAGTGCCACCAGCGGATCGAGTCCGGCGGGCACCGCCATATAACGGGGTTCCCAGTCAGGCTGGAACTTGTCTTTGAAGCGGCGCAAGCCTTGGAAGTTGTACAGCTGCTCACCACGGCGGAAAACCATCGAGCCCAGACGCTGGGTCAGCGGTGCACCACGACGGGGTTGCAACCCCGACAGCGGCACCATGCCCAGGCTGAAACGCGCGTATCCGTGACTCTTATAATGTTGAATCAGGCCGACCATCAGAAACTCCATGGTCAGCTTGGGGGCGTCCGGGTGCGAGCGCATCAGGTCGAGACTGGCCAGGTCATGGCTATAAGTCTCGAGCAGGTTGGCGAACGCCACCGGACGGCCTTCGAAGCGAATCACCGCGATGCGGAAATGCTTCAGGTAATCGTCGCTGAAACGGCCGAGGGAAAAGCCTTTCTCGCGCACGTTCTTGCCGGTCAGCCAGGCATCGGAAATCACCTTGAGCTCATCCATTGGTGCCTGGCCCGGCTCGTGGATTTCCAGCGACAGGCCGTCGCGGGTGCCGCGGTTCCAGGTGTAGCGCAGGTCCTTCATCTCCTTGCCCTTGGCATCCAGGTCAAAGCGATGCAGGTCGACCCGGGCTTCCTCGCCCAGTTTGATCGCGGTCAGACCAATGTCCATGTAGTACGGCAGGTTCTCGGCACGCACTTGATAGAACACGGGACGGGCGTGGTGGATGTCGCACAGGTCGCGGAACTGCCAGATCATTTCCGCCCGTTGCTGACCAGGGCCGATCGGGTCGTACAGCGCCACCAGGCTGCGGCCGCGACGGGCGTACATCAGAAAGGCTTCGTCGTTGGGGTGGAACAGCAGCGCCTTGTCACCGGTCAGGGCCAGGCCGCCGTCCGGTTGCGAGGAAGCCATCAGGATCTTCGTGGCGCGCTCCAGTTCGTCCGCTGTCGGCAGATGAATCACCGGGCGGGCGGTACGCAGCAACCAGGTCAGGGCGATCACCAGCAACAGCACCGCCGCACCCAGCAGCGAGCGCAGACCGCGCGGGGCGTCGGCGTCGAGGGTGAACTGCCACCACAACTGATGGCTGTACGGCACGTCCTGGTAAGCGAACAGCAGCAGCCAGGTCGAGGCGCCGAGCACACACAGACTGGCCACCAGATACAGCGGCGAGAACGGAACTTCGGTCAGGCGGCTCGGGCGATAGAACGAGCGGCGGAACACCCCCAGCAGTGCGGCGGTGAGGGTCATCAGCGTGGCTTCTTCCCAGTCGAAACCCTTGAGCAGCGAGAGCAGGGCGCCAACCAGCAGCAGAATGGTGGTCAGCATCCACGCAGCCGACAGTCGGCGACGCAGGCCCTGTGCGAGCATCAGGCACAGCACGCCGATCAGGCTGGCGCCGAAGTGCGAGGCGTCGACGAGGCGATGGGGAATCAGGTAGGCGATGTGTTCCAGGCGCGTGTCGATTTCAGGTGTCGCGCCGGAAAACAGCAGCACCACGCCGGACAGGAACACCAGCACCGCGAGGATCGGTGCCGCCAGACCGGAAGCGGCGCGCATGGTCTGGGTTTGAAACAGGCGCTGACCTTCATTGATCAGCAGCAGCACGCAAGCCACCAGCAATGGCAGCACTACATAGATCATGCGATAGAGCAGCAGGGCGGCGGCCAGTGGCGCCGCGCCGAGCTTGTCGGCGAACGCGGCCAGAAGAATCGCCTCGAAAACCCCGACCCCGCCCGGCACGTGGCTGAGCACGCCGGCAGCAAGGGCCAGCAGATACACCAACAGGAACGCGCCGAATGGCGGTGCTTCCGGCAGCAGCATGTACAACACGGTAGCGGCAGCGGCCACGTCGAGGGCGGTGATGACCAGTTGCAGGAACGTCAGGCGTCGGCCCGGCAAGCGCAGGGTGCGGCGGCCGACCTTGACCAGCAGGTTGTCGCGATAAGGCTGCTCCGGCAGGCGCCGACGATAGATACCGACGGCCAGGATAGCGCCGAGCAGCAGCACGGCAGAGGCAATCGTGGCCAGCAGGCCCTCGGACAGGCCCAGGGCTTGGGAGGCTGCCGGCAGGTCACTCAGGGTAGCCAGCGCCGCCAGTGGCGGCAGCGCACAACCCAGCGACAGGCTGGCGAACAAGGTCATGTGCGCAACTTCCGAAGCGCCCAGGCCAAGCCGAGCATATAAACGGTAGCGCACCGAGCCGCCGGACAGCATCGACAGACCGATGGCATTGCCGATCGCGAATGCGGTGAAGCCGCCGAGCGCCAGCGTGCGCGGCGGGATGGTCACGCCGGCGTAGCGACTGGCCGACCATTCGTAGCCCAGCAGAATGATGAAACCCACGACCGTTGCACCGAAAGCACCCAGCAGGGCCGGCTTGGGCACATCGAGTATCGAGTCGTGCAAGGCATAGAGATCGAGTTCGCTGAGCAGATGGCGGCAGGCGATCAGTGCGATGGCGAACAGCAGCAACGTGACCGCCAGACCGATCGGTTGCCGGTATTTGCTGATTCGATCCAGCAGGCGCATGCGCTCGGGCTTGATCGATGGATTCTCGGTGAGGGTGTCTTGTGGATCAGACGAGTTGGCGCGCATCAATCACCTCTTGGATTGTGCGCGACAGGATGGGGGTATCCAGCCAAGTTACCAATCCCTGTAGAAAAAAATAATCACAAAATACTACGCCTCTCGTCGGGTATCGGCGAGGGCAGGTCTCGGATTGGAGACCTCTTGCCTGCGACTCAAGCATAGTCGCAACTCGCGGGTCTGACGATCCTGAACGGTTCACTGCACGATGACAGATCATTGTTGCGAAAGGACTTTTTCCACAGGTACAAAAAAGGCCACTCTTTCGAGCAGCCTTTTTTGATGTTTGGTTGCGGGAGCCGGATTTGAACCGACGACCTTCGGGTTATGAGCCCGACGAGCTACCAGACTGCTCCATCCCGCGTCTGTGTGGCGGCATTCTACAGGCGAACGGCGGGGTGTCAACCGATAATCCCGGGAAGGGTCAAATAAGTGTGAAATCGCGTCAATCCGCCGCAGAAGAGGGGGTAAGTTTCGGAATTGCAACGAATTCCTGTTTGGCCCGGATGATTGCCAAATGAAAAACAGACGCGCACAAAAAAGGCCACTCTTTCGAGTAGCCTTTTTTGATGTTTGGTTGCGGGAGCCGGATTTGAACCGACGACCTTCGGGTTATGAGCCCGACGAGCTACCAGACTGCTCCATCCCGCGTCTGTGTGGCGGCATTCTACAGAGAATTGCCGGGGTGTCAACCTTGTATCCGGGTGAAATCTGTTCTGGTTCAATTGCTTAGCTCTTTTTGGAGGGTGCTCGCGGGGCCGCAGGTCAGGCAGGACGTGGGTCTCAGCTCTATCGGGTGGTGAATTTCGATTGAGAAAATAAATTCAAAGGAAGTTTCCTACTGATGGAAAAGAACCTTCATACCACTGGTGCTATATACAGGTGTCAGTGAGATACTGCCCGTCCGGCTTGCCATGTTTCCTTTTCTGCCATGACTCAGCGAAAAATCATCCACATCGACTGTGACTGTTTCTACGCCGCCATCGAGATGCGGGATGACCCGCGTCTGGCCGGCAAACCGCTGGCGGTGGGTGGTTCGGCAGACCGGCGCGGGGTGATTGCTACCTGCAACTATGAGGCGCGGGCTTACGGGGTGCGTTCGGCGATGTCTTCCGGGCATGCGTTGAAGTTGTGTCCGGACCTGACCATCGTCAAGCCGCGGATGGACGCCTACCGCGAGGCATCGAAGGAAATTCACACGATCTTTCGCGACTACACCGACCTGATCGAACCGCTATCACTGGACGAGGCCTACCTCGATGTCTCCGACAGTGCGCATTTTGGTGGCAGTGCCACTCGGATCGCCCAGGACATCAGGCGCCGCGTCTCCAATCAATTGCACATCACCGTCTCCGCCGGCGTCGCGCCAAACAAGTTTCTGGCCAAGATCGCCAGCGACTGGAAAAAGCCCAACGGCTTGTTTGTCATCACCCCGGATCAGGTCGAAGACTTCGTCAGCGGCCTGCCGGTGAGCAAGTTGCATGGCGTTGGCAAGGTCACTGCGGACAAATTGGGCAAGCTTGGAATCAACGACTGCTCGCAACTGCGCGAGTGGGACAAATTGGCGTTGGTGCGCGAATTCGGCAGTTTTGGCGAGCGACTCTGGAGTCTGGCCCGTGGGATAGATGAGCGGCAGGTGCATAACGACAGTCGTCGTCAGTCGATCAGTGTCGAAAACACTTACGACGTCGATCTGCCCGACCTGCGCAGTTGCCTGGACAAGCTTCCTGAATTGCTCGAGACCCTGAAAACCCGCATGGCTCGGATCGACAGCAGCTATCGGCCGGGCAAGCCGTTCGTCAAAGTGAAATTCCATGATTTCACCCAGACCACGCTGGAGCAGGCCGGGGCAGGGCGGGATCTGGGCAGTTATCAATTGATGCTGACGCAGGCGTTCAATCGCGGTGGCAAACCGGTGCGACTGCTCGGGGTCGGGGTGCGGCTTGAGGATTTGCGCGGCGGGTTCGAGCAGATGGAGTTGTTCGAGCGGTAGCGCGCATAAAAAAGCCCGAAACAGGTTCGGGCTCTTCTATAAGTGTTGTCAGTTCGGACCAGGGTCCGCCACCAGTCGCCCGGCATCCTTGGTCAGAGACTTGAGAAACTCGGCCTGCAACTCGGGATCGTTGCGCGTCAGCTCGATCAGGCTTTGCTCCAGCTCACTGGCTTCTTCTTCAAGACCCAGTTCCGACAGGCGCTTGACCCGGTGCACCCACTGGCTCACTTCGTCGTCTTCCAGATCGTCGTAAATCAGGCCATGCGCTTCCAGCAGCTTGCCGCGCAGGTGACTGCTGATGGTCAGGGACGAGTCGGAATGCACGTCATCCTTGGCGTCTTCGACGCTGATCTGCAGTTTGCCCACGTGATTCAGATCGTTTTCGGCGAACGGACTGTCCAGCAGGTTCAGACGCAGCACGCCGTTACGATCGGTGGTCATGTCGAAGGTCTGCTTGCCGGCCTTGACCTGCACCGGGCGCTCGCTCCACGGCAGGCTCGAATACTCCATGCGCTTGTCGCGCTGAACTTCATCGATACCGGCCAGGTTCTGTTGCGCACGACCGTGGGACTGCACGTTCATGAACGGATTGAGCCCGGCGAATCCGTAGCTCAGCCAGTCCTTGGTCACGCTGTCCGGCAGGTTGCCGAGAGCGAACACATTGACCACGTTGGCGCCGACGCCGGCCACCACCGCCACGGCACCCAGCGGAATCTCGTAGATTTCGCGCCAGGGCTGGTAAGGCGTGTAGCGGTCATAACGACGGGTCACTTCGTATTCGGTGACCTCGAAGGTTTTCTGCTCGTTGATCTTCACGCGGCGCTGCGGCAGCTCAAGCACCTTAGGCTCACCGACATCGATCTGCAGGCTGTGATCGAGCAACTTTCGCTCGACCCGCTCTTCGTGCTCGCTGCGCTGTGACATGTGATTGGCGCAGCCGCTGACCAGCAGGGTGCCGCACAGGGCGGCACCACCGAGGCCTAAGGTGTTTCGCTTGAACATGAGGACTCTATCTGGTTTCAGCGGCGGATACGGGCCTGCAGGAAGGACAGTACGTCGGCAACCGGCAGCGCTTGCGCCTGGCCTTCGGTACGGCTCTTGTATTCCAGGTTGCCTTCGGCGAGGCCGCGGTCGCTGACCACGATCCGGTGTGGAATGCCGATCAGCTCCATGTCCGCGAACTTGATGCCCGGGCTGGTTTTCTTGTCGCGGTCGTCCAGCAGCACTTCGAAGCCGGCCGCGGTCAGTTCCGCGTACAGCTTGTCGGTGGCTTCGCGCACCTGCTCGGTTTCATAGCGCAGCGGCACCAGGGCGATCTGGAACGGTGCCAGGGCGTCGCTCCAGATGATGCCGTTCTCGTCGTTGTTCTGCTCGATGGCGGCAGCCACCACGCGGGACACGCCAATGCCGTAGCAACCCATTTCCAGGGTGACCGGCTTGCCGTTCTCGCCCAGCACTTCGCACTTCATCGCCTTGCTGTACTTGTTGCCCAGCTGGAAGATGTGCCCGACTTCGATGCCACGCTTGATTTCCAGGGTGCCCTTGCCGTCCGGGCTTGGGTCGCCGGCCACGACGTTGCGCAGGTCGGCTACGGTCGGAACCGGCAGATCACGCTCCCAGTTCACGCCGAAGTAGTGCTTGTCATCGATGTTGGCACCGATGGCGAAGTCGCTCATCAGCTCGACCGAACGGTCGATGATGATCGGCAGCGGCAGGTTCAGCGGGCCGAGCGATCCGGCGCCGGCGCCAATGGCGTCACGCAGTTCGGCATCGGAGGCCATGACCAGCGGGCTGGCAACGCCTGGCTGCTTGGCGGCCTTGATTTCGTTCAGCTCGTGATCGCCACGTATGATCAGGGCGATCAGCTTGCCTTCTTCTTCGGCATGCACGATCAGGGTCTTGATGGTCTTTTCAATCGGCAGATTGAATTTCTCCACCAGGGCCGCGATGGTCTTGGTGTCTGGCGTATCGACCAGACGCAGCTCTTCGCTTGGCGCGGCGCGCGAGGTTTCACGCGGTACGGCTTCGGCCTTCTCGATGTTCGCCGCATAGTCGGAGCCGTTGCTGAAGACGATATCGTCTTCGCCGGACTCGGCCAGCACGTGGAACTCGTGGGAGCCGGCGCCACCGATCGAACCGTTGTCGGCTTCCACCGGACGGAACTTCAGGCCCAGGCGGGTGAAGATGTTGCAGTACGCTTCGTGCATGCGGTCATAGGTGATCTGCAGCGACGCCTGATCCGCATGGAACGAGTACGAGTCTTTCATGATGAATTCGCGACCGCGCATCAGGCCGAAGCGTGGACGGATTTCGTCACGGAATTTGGTCTGGATCTGGTACAGGTTGATCGGCAGCTGCTTGTAGCTGCTCAACTCGTTGCGCATCAGATCGGTGATCACTTCTTCGTGGGTCGGGCCCGCGCAGAAATCGCGACCGTGGCGGTCTTTGATGCGCAGCAGCTCAGGGCCGTATTCTTCCCAGCGCCCCGATTCCTGCCACAGCTCGGCGGGTTGGGTGCTCGGCATCAACACTTCCAGAGAGCCGGCGGCGTTCATCTCTTCGCGAACGATGGCTTCCACCTTGCGCATCACTCGCAAGCCCATCGGCAGCCAGGTATACAGGCCCGAGGCGAGTTTGCGGATCATGCCGGCGCGCAGCATCAGCTGATGGCTGATGACGACCGCGTCGGAAGGCGTTTCTTTCTGTGTGGCGAGCAAAAATTGACTGGTGCGCATGGTTGGCCGTTGTCGGTTGCTATGACTGGAAATGACGGAGCAGTGTACCGGCGAGAGCTGCCTACGTACAGAAGCGCAGGGCCGGCGCAATACCCTGCGCCGGGTGCGAGATGTCTTACGACTCTTCGGCGACGGGCGTCGGCACGGGGTCCGGTGTCGGCGTCGGGCCTTCGCGGCGACTCTCCTGGAACCAGTGCAGGGCGATCAGCACCAGGGTCGGCACACCGAGCAGTGCGGTGATCATGAAGAAGTTGTGGTAGCCGAACTTCTCCACCATCACCCCGGAGTAGCCGCCGATGAGGCGAGGCAGCAACAGCATGATCGAGCTGAGCAGCGCGTACTGGGTCGCGGAGAATTTCAGATTGGTCAGGCTGGACAGGTAAGCGACAAACGCCGACGTGGCCATGCCCGAACTGAAGTTGTCGAGGGAGATAGTCACGATCAACATCTTCAGGTTCGGGCCCATGTCCGCCAGCATCACGAACAACAGGTTGGTGCCCGCAGACGCCGCACCGCCGATGAGCAGTATCGGCAGGATGCCGAAGCGAACGATCAGCAGACCGCCCATCCCGGCACCCACCAGGGTCATGATCAGGCCGAAGATCTTGCTGACGCTGGCGATCTGGTCCTTGGTGAACCCCTGGTCGATGTAGAACACGTTGGCCATTACGCCCATCACCGTGTCCGACATGCGATAGGTGGCGATCAGACCGAGCAGCAGCAGGGCCTGCCAGCGGTAACGCAGGATGAAGTCATTGACTGGCGTCAGCACTGGCGCCAGGCCACGGCGACCCATGGCCGAGAGGCACAGACCGGTCAGCAGGGTGTAGAGGATGGCACGCAGGAACGCCCGGTCTTCCAGCAGCAGGTCCAGCGGGCTCATGCTGCCGAACAGCACACTGGCGAAATCGGTGTTGTAGAGCTGGGTAAACATGGCCGGTACGGATACCAGCAGGACGATCAGTACGAACACCGACATCAGTTGATGCATGAAGGTGTAGCGCCCGGCCTGCAGCTGGGTACGCAGCGGTACCGGCGGTTCGCGCATCAGCAGGGTGGTGATCAGGGCGGGGACCATCAAGGCGCCGAACAGCACATAGGTGCCGGTCCAGGCGGAATGCTGATAGTTGAACCCGGTGGAGCCGAAACCTTCAGCGAAGAACAGGGCACCGGCCGTCGCGAGCAGGGCGGCGACCCGATAACCGGACATATAACTGGCGGCCAGCGCGGCCTGGCGGTTGTCTTCGGCGATCTCCAGGCGGTAGGCGTCGACTGCGATGTCCTGGGTGGCGGAGGCGAAGGCGACGATCACGGCGATGGCGATCAGCCAGGACAAATGTTTCTGGGGGTCGCAGAAACCCATGCCGATCAGGCCGAGGATTACCAGCGATTGCGCAAGCACCAGCCACGAACGGCGTCGACCCAGCTTGCCCAGCAATGGCAGGCGCCATTGATCGAGCAGGGGCGACCAGACCCATTTGAAGGCATAGGCCAGACCGATCAGGCTGGCATAGCCGATCGTCTCGCGGGCTACACCGGCTTCACGCAGCCAGACCGAAAGTGTCGAGAACACCAGCATGTACGGCAGGCCGGCGGCGAAACCCAGCAACAACAGCACGAGCGTCGAAGGACTGGCATAGGCGGCGAGCGCGGCGCGCCAGGTTTTACGGGGCATGGGCTGAAGTCTGCCTCAAGATTGCGAAAACAAAGCGCGCACTCTAACCGCTGTGCTCTACCGGGCGCCAGCCATGACGCTGAATATCCACACGATTGTTCAGGATCGTAATGCCCTCCATACGCAATCGTGCCCGCTGTTCATCGCCTGAAGGGCTGCCCGCCGGCAGACTGAGCCGACCGCCGGCACCGAGCACGCGGTGCCAGGGCAGCTTCGTGTCGCCGGGCAACTGGCTCAGGGTACGGCCGACCCAGCGGGCGGCGCGCCCCAACCCGGCCAGTTCGGCCAACTGACCATAGCTGACGACCTTGCCTTCGGGCACTTGGGCAAGGGTCGAATAGAGTGCCGTGCGTCGGATTTGCGGGTCGTTTTCGCAGGCAGGTATCGGGTCTGTCACGGGCGCCGTTCCTGAACAAGATCGATTCATGGGGTTCAAGGGTAATCCGTGATCGGGCAATTGAGAAATGAACTCAACAGAAATAGCCGGGTCACTCCTTGTCAGAGGATTATTCCTACGGATAATGCCGACCCTTTTTCGCAAACCCGAGTTTCCGATTCGCTTATGTTGTCCAGAACCCTGTTGTGCCTTGCTGTCTTCAGTGCGTCCACGCCCTTGCTTGCCGATACCGTCTGGTTGAAGAACGGTGACAAGCTGAGCGGCAAAATCACCCTGTTCGATGGCGGCAAGTTGCTGGTCCAGACCCAGTACGCCGGCGCGGTCACCATCGACTGGAAGCAAGTCAAGACCCTGGAAAGCGATCAAGAGCTGCTGGTCAAGCAGGATGCCTACAGCGGTGAGAAGGCCAAATCGCTGACTGCCGCCGAAGACGGCAAGGTCACTCTGGCCAACGGCGAAGCGCCGAAAACCGTCGAGCTGGCGAGCATCCAGCAGATTCTCAAGCCCAAACCCGTGGTCGAGGATCTGGTATGGAAGGGCAATGTCGACCTGGCCCTGGATTATCAGCGTGCCGAAAAAGACACCGATGATTACGACGTCGGCTTCAAGACCACCGCGCGCCATGGCCGTTGGCGTCATACCGCTGAGGGCGAGTACAACCGTGAAGTTCAGGATGAGGTGGTGACCACCAACAACTGGCGCGCCGAATATGCCCTGGACCGCTTCCTGACCGACAAGTGGTTCTGGCAGGGGCGGTTGAACTACAAGCGTGACTACGTCGAAGAGTTGTCACGCCAGCGTGTGGTCGGTACGGGTCCTGGCTATCAGTTCTGGGATGATGAGCTGGGCGCATTTTCCCTCGGCTCGCTGCTCAACCGCACCGATTATGAGTACAGCGACGGCGGCAAGGACAACTTCTATTCCGTTGCCATGAAGTGGGACTATAACCGCTACCTGATCGGCAAGAAGGTACAGTTCTTCACCACCGGCGAACTGGGCAAGCCATTGTCGGACGTCGCCAACTATGCCCTGGATTCGGAAGTGGGCCTGCGCTACAAGGTGACGGACTGGGCCTCGCTCAATCTCAAGGCCGAGCGTGACATCATCAGTGGTACCAAGGACGCGGATCTGAACAAGACCCGCTACACCGCAGGATTTGGCGTGGCCTGGTAACGCCCGGCCGAAAAAATCGCAGCCTTCGACAGGCTGCGATTTTTTTTGCCTGTACAAAACAGGCGCCCACAAAAAAGCCCCGCTTTTAAGGGCGGGGCTTTTTACCAAAGAAGCTACAAGTTAGATAACTTGTACTTCTTCAGCTTGCATGCCTTTCTGACCGCGGGTAGCGATGAAAGAAACCTGTTGGCCTTCTTTCAGGCTTTTGAAGCCGTCGGACTGGATAGCTTTGAAGTGAACGAACAGGTCGTCACCGGATTGTGGAGTGATGAAGCCGAAGCCTTTTTCATCGTTGAACCACTTAACGGTACCGGTTTGGCGATTAGACATGGTGTAACTCCTTGAACAAAGATAACTGCGACTCAGGAAGAACCCTGGCCGAGACTGAGTGCAAAGAGCAGGAAAAATTCTTGTAGATGGTTGGATCGAAATTCAACATATCGTGTAGAGATTCTCAGTGACACAAGCAGCACAGTGGCGCCACCTTAACCCTTTTTCCGGAACGTGCCAATGCTTCTTGCGAAGGTTTCTCCGTTTTAAGGATCGGCGGTGTGACGGTTCGTCGCGAAGCCGTGTAATTCCTGCATGTTCGGCGAGATTTGCACCACGGACTTTGAACCGGGCGGCGCGCCCGGTAAGATGCCGGACAGTTTTTTTCCACCTCGCTATTCAGGACACCCCGCCATGAGCATCAAATCGGACAAGTGGATTCGCCGCATGGCGCAGGAACACGGCATGATCGAGCCGTTCGTCGAGCGCCAGGTACGCGGCAGCGACGACAGCCGTGTGATCTCCTACGGCGTGTCGAGTTACGGCTACGATGTGCGCTGCACCAACCATTTCAAGGTGTTCACCAACATCAATTCGGCCATTGTCGATCCGAAAAACTTCGACGCCGGCAGCTTCGTCGACGTCCACAGCGACGTCTGCATCATCCCGCCGAACTCCTTCGCCCTGGCCACGACCGTTGAATACTTCCGTATTCCACGCAATGTCCTGACCATCTGCCTGGGCAAAAGCACCTATGCCCGTTGCGGCATCATCGTCAACGTCACCCCGCTCGAGCCCGAGTGGGAAGGCCAGGTGACCCTGGAGTTCTCCAACACCACCAATCTGCCGGCGAAGATCTACGCCAACGAAGGCGTGGCGCAGATGCTGTTCCTCGAATCCGACGAGGAATGCGAAGTCTCCTACAAGGACCGCGCCGGCAAGTACCAGGGCCAGCGTGGCGTGACCCTGCCACGCACCTGATCCGTCCATCCGGCAGTTACCGGGAATTCTTCGGCGGGTAGACACTCTATGGGGTGTACTGCCCGTTTCGCGAACAGCGGGACTGGCCTTCGCCGAGGAGTGCTCCATGAAGATCGATCCGCAAATCACTGCCGAACTGGCAAGGCTCGAGCCCAATCAGGTTGGCGTATTGGCCTGGTCGTTGCTGGCACACCCGCCCGTCACCCTGGCTGGCGGAATTCCTCACCAGCCCGATCCCGATACCCCTAACGAAGAACCGACCGAGCCCGGCGAGCCGACGTTGCCGGACAAACCGCCACCTGCGCCTGTCGCGTGATTGAATGCATGGCCCGTCGGCTGAATCCTGAACAGGACGTCAGCCGACGGGCCATATTTCGTTGTCGCCAATGACAAAGATCCGACAACGCTCGTCCTTCTCCACCGGATAGCCGCCGGTGAAGGCACCGAACGCCGGCAGCAGGCTGATGCGTTCTCCCAGACTGAAACACGCCAGCCGCAGACGCTCACGCCCCTTGCCGTTCAATCGATAAACCGGATGCACATGTCCTGCGAGTACGTGGCGTTCAGGGTGCGGATCGGGTTCGTGCTGCAATGCGAAGGGCCCAAGCAGTAACGGCTCCGGCACCACCCGAATGTTCAGCGTCTGCGGTGGATCACCGGCGCGCTTGTCGTGATTACCGCGAATCAACGTGATCGGCAGATCGGCATGACGCGCCCGCCACTGCGCCAATGCCTGCAAAGTGTCGGGGGCATGGGAGCCGGGCCCGTGCAGAAAGTCCCCAAGAAAGATCAGTTGTCGACACGGCAGTTTCGCCAGCAACTGCTCGATCACCGCGATGTTGCTCGCCGTGGTGCCCTGCGGCACCGGTTGCCCCAGGCGACGGTAGGCGGCAGCCTTGCCGAAATGCACATCGGCAATCAACAGCGCCTGTTGCGCCGGCCAATACAATGCCTTTTCCGGCAACAGCCAGAGTTCTTCACCCGCCAGACGCACAGGGTAGGGCGCGTTCATCAGGATTGGCCCTTGTCGGCGGTTTTCTCCAGATCGCCGACCATGCGCCGGATACGGTCGGCGAGTTTTTCCGAACTCATGCTTTCGCGCATGCGTTCCACCAGCAATGGAAAGCCGAGTGGAGTCGGGCGTTTGATCAGGTGTATGTCCAGTTTCATCCGGTTGATTCGCTCCAGTGCCTGTTCCAGTCGATGAATATCCAGTTCTTCGCGCAGGACTTCTTCCCCGGCCTGGGCCAGTAGAAGGTTGTCGGCGTCGTATTGTTTGAACACTTCGAAGAACAACCCGCTGGAGGCCTGTACCTGACGGGTACTTTTCGGCGCGCCGGGGTAGCCAGCGAATACGAGTCCGGCGATCCGTGCGATTTCCCTGAACCTGCGCAGCGCCAGCTCCCCCGCGTTGAGACTGGCCAACACATTCCTCAATAAATCCTCGGGGCTGAGCAGGGCGCCATCCAGTTGCACAGACCAGTCAACCGGTGTGGCACTGAGCAATTCCAGTCCGTAATCATTGACCGCAATCGAGAAAGTCACAGGCAGGCGCTGGCTGACTCGCCACGCGAGCAGGCTGGCCAGCCCCAGATGCACCTGACGTCCGGCAAACGTGTAGAGGAAAAGGTGCCAGCCTTCGCGGGATTTCAGCACCTCGGCCAGCAGATTGTTGACGGTCGGCAGGCCCGACCAGCGCATCTGCGTTTCCAGCAGCGGCTGCAAGGCCTGCATTTCCGGGCCTGCAAACTCGCCTTGCGCCGCCGCGCTGAATCGGCTGACCACCGCGTCAGCGAGTTCGCTGGACAGCGGCATGCGCCCGCCATTCCAGCGCGGCACGGCGGCTTTTTTGGCGGTGCTGCGTTTGACGTAGGCGGTCATGTTTTCCACCCGCACCAGTTCCAGCAAGCGTCCGGCGAACAGGAAACCGTCGCCGGGTTTGAGGCGGGCGATGAAGCCTTCTTCAACGCTGCCCAGTTGCTTGCCACCACCGCCCTTGCTCCAGAATTTCAGGTGAATGCTGGCATCGCTGACGATGGTGCCGATGCTCATCCGATGGCGACGCGCCAACCGGGCATCGGGGACGCGCCAGATTCCGTGCTCGTCCGGCTCGACCCGACGGTAATCCGGATACGCCGTCAGCGACATCCCGCCGTGGCGTACGAATGCCAGCGCCCAGGCCCAGTCCGCGAGCGACAGGTCACGATAGGCCCAGGCGCTGCGGACTTCTTCGTACAGTTCATCGGGAATAAAACCACCGCCCAGGGCCATGCTCACCAGGTGCTGCACCAGTACATCCAGCGGTTTGTGCGGTGACAGACGCGGCTCGATTCTGCGCTGCGCCACGGCATCGCGTGCGGCAGCGGCTTCGATCAGTTCCAGACTGTGGGTCGGCACCAGGGTGACCCGCGACGTTCGACCGGGCGCATGGCCCGAACGGCCGGCCCGCTGCATCAGGCGCGCCACGCCTTTGGCCGAACTGATTTGCAGAACCCGCTCTACCGGCAGAAAGTCCACCCCCAGATCGAGACTCGAAGTGCAGACCACGGCTTTGAGCTGGCCATTCTTCAGCGCCTGCTCGACCCAGTCCCGGGTATCGCGCGACAGCGAACTGTGATGCAGGGCGATCAACCCGGCCCAGTCCGGCCGCGCTTCCAGCAAGGCCTGATACCAGATTTCCGATTGTGCCCGAGTATTGGTGAACACCAGGCTGCTGGCGCAAACCTCAAGTTCGGCGACCACCTGCGGCAACATCTTCAGACCGATATGCCCGGCCCAGGGAAAGCGCTCGATCTGCGGTGGGAGCAGGGTATCGACACGCAGGGTTTTTTCGCTTTGACCCTGAACACTCACGCCACCGCCCTGCGGGATCAGTACCTGTTCGGCATGGGATTGATTGCCGAGCGTCGCGGAAACACCCCAGACAATCAGCTCAGGATGCCAACGCCGTAACCGGGCGAGGGCCAATTGCAATTGTACGCCGCGCTTGTTCCCGAGCAGTTCATGCCATTCATCGACCACGACCATGCGCAAGGTCGACAGCGCCGTTTGCGCGTCGGCGCGGGCGAGCATCAGGGTCAGGCTTTCCGGGGTGGTGATCAGCGTGGTCGGCAGGCGCCGGTTCTGCCGGGCGCGTTCGCTGCTGCCAGTGTCGCCGGTACGCAGGCCGACGCTCCAGGGAATGAGCAAATCGTCCAGCGGCGTTTGCAGGGCGCGCGCGGTGTCGGCGGCCAGTGCGCGCATCGGCGTGATCCACAAGACAGTCAGCGGTTCGGCGGGTGGTTTGCGTTTACGGGTGGTTTCAGCAACAGGCCCGGAGCGGGCAAAGCGATTGAGCGCGGCAAACCACACCGCGTAGGTTTTACCGGCGCCGGTGCTGGCGTGCAGCAGGCCGGACTCGCCACGTTTTACCGCGGCCCACACCTGCTTCTGAAAGGCGAACGGCTTCCAGTCGCGGGCGCTGAACCAGTGTTTGGCGAAGTCGGTGGAAGTGCCCATGCCGGCGACGAGTGCTCTGAAGGTGTTCCTTCAGTGACCGCGCCGGCCGGGCAATAGTTTTACTTGAGATTGCCGCTGAGGAATTGCTTCAGGCGTTCGCTTTTCGGATTGCCCAGCACTTCTTCGGGCGCGCCTTCTTCTTCCACCAGCCCTTGGTGCAGAAAAAGCACCTGGCTCGACACCTTGCGCGCAAAGCTCATTTCATGGGTGACCATGATCATGGTCCGGCCTTCCTCGGCCAGGCCCTGAATCACCTTGAGCACTTCACCGACCAGTTCCGGGTCGAGCGCCGAAGTCGGTTCGTCGAACAGCATGACTTCCGGCTCCATCGCCAGCGCCCGAGCAATCGCCACCCGTTGTTGTTGGCCGCCGGAGAGGAACGCCGGGTATTGATCGGCCACCCGCGCCGGCAGACCGACCTTTTCCAGATAACGCCGGGCGCGGTCGTCGGCTTCCTGTTTGCTGCAGCCCAGCACCCGGCGCGGGGCCATGGTGATGTTTTCCAGCACGGTCATGTGGCTCCACAGATTGAAATGCTGGAACACCATCGCCAGGCGCGTGCGCAGGCGTTGCAGTTCATTGGGGTCGGCGACGTGCATGCCGTGGCGGTCGGTAACCATGCGGATCGCCTGGCCGTCGAGGCTCATTGCGCCGTCGTTGGGCTGTTCGAGAAAGTTGATGCAGCGCAAAAAGGTGCTTTTGCCCGAGCCGCTGGCGCCGATCAGACTGATCACGTCACCGGTCTTGGCCTTGAGCGAGACGCCTTTGAGCACCTGATGGTCGCCATAGCTTTTGTGCAGGCCTTCAACGGTCAATTTGTACATGGGACAGGCATCCTCAAGGCGAAAGTAAGTAGCCGCTGCGATAGGCTTCGGCGCCCGCGACGTGGGCGATCACCATACCGGCCGTGGCCATGCGCCGCAGCGAGCGGGCATAGAGCAGACCGGAAGCGGTGCAGTGGACTGGCGTGACCCGGTCGCTGATCGGGTCGATGATTTCGGCAATTTTCTGCCCGGCTTCCAGAAGCTGGCCGGGCGTGGCGGTGTAGACCAGCAGGCCGCCGACGGGAGTGGCCACCGGTTCCACGCCGGCCAGCGGTGTGGCGGGGTGTGGCAGCGCCGGCAAGGCTTTGGGCTCGCCGGCAATGGCACCGAAATGGATCAGGTAATCGATCAGCGCCTGGCAATCGCGACTGGCCAGCGGATGGGTGACATCCCCCTGGCCACGCAACTCGACGGTGACCGAGAAACTGCCCAGTGGAATTTCGAAGTGTTCGCCGAAGCGCTCCTTCAATTGCCACCACAACAGGGTGAAGCATTCGTCGAACGACTGACCGCCGGAGTCGGTGGCCAGCAGGCTCGCCTGGGATTCGATGTAGCGCGCCAGCGGCTCGACCTGCGGCCAGGCCTCGGGCGTGGTGTAGAGGTGGACCACGGATTCGAAATCGCAGTGCAGGTCCAGCACCATGTCCGCATCGCAGGCCAGCCGTTGCAGGGTCAGGCGCTGGGATTGCAGCTGAGTCGTGGCGGTGTGGCGGGCGAGGGCATTGCGCAGGCTGGTGCGGATCAGTTCCAGGTTGCGCTGCGGGTCGTCGCACAGCAGCGCTTCGATCTCGTTGCCGATTTCTTCGCTGAGGTCGACGAACCAGCGATTGAAGTTCTGCCCGCTCTCCAGTTCGTAGCGGCCCAGTGGCACGTCCATCAGCACTTGTTCGAGGCCGACCGGGTTGGCCACCGGCACCAGCACGATTTCGCTGATCAGCCGCCCGGCGGCTTCCAGCTCCGCCAGACGCTGCTTGAGGTGCCAGGCCACGAGCATGCCGGGCAGTTCGTCGGCGTGCAGCGAGGACTGGATGTAAATCTTGCCTTGGGCCTTGTCCGGGCCGAAATGAAAGCTGTGAATCTGTCGTGCAGTCCCCGGCAGCGGGGCCAGCAGATCGTGTATCTGGTGGCGCATCTCAAAAGGGTCCTAGTGGGTCGGGCCAAGGAAGGCCAGCCATCGGCGTTCGGCGAGGCGGAACAGGCCGACCAGCGCAAAGGTGATGGTCAGGTAGATCAGCGCGGCGATGCCGAACGACTGAAAGGTCAGGAAGGTCGCCGAGTTGGCGTCCCGTGCGACTTTCAGGATGTCGGGGATGGTCGCGGTGAAGGCCACGGTGGTCGAGTGCAGCATCAGGATCACTTCGTTGCTGTAGTACGGCAACGACCGGCGCAGCGCCGACGGCATGATCACGTAGGCATACAGTTTCCAGCCGGTCAGGCCGTAGGCCTTGGCCGCTTCGACTTCGCCGTGGTTCATGCTGCGGATCGCCCCGGCGAAAATCTCCGTGGTGTAGGCGCAGGTGTTGAGGGCGAAAGCCAGGATCGTGCAGTTCATCGCATCGCGAAAGAAACTGTCGAGCAGCGGTTGGGCGCGCACCGCGGCCAGGCTGTAGATCCCGGTGTAGCAGATCAGCAGCTGGATATAGAGAGGCGTGCCGCGGAACAGGTAGGTGTAGAACTGCACCGGCCAGCGGATGTAGAAGTGCGGCGAGACCCGGGCGATCGACAACGGAATCGACACGATGAAGCCGAAGAAGATCGAGGCGCTGAGCAGCCACATCGTCATGGCCAGCCCGGTGATGTTCTGGCCGTCGGTATAAAGGAAGGCTTTCCAGTATTCCTGCAGGAGTTCGATCATCGTACGGCCTCCCGGGCACCGGCAGCGTAGCGGCGTTCGAGCCAGCGCAGGATGAAGTTCGAGGCACTGGTGATCAGCAGATAAATCAGCGCGGCGAGGACCAGGAAGTAAAACAGTTGATAGGTGCTCTTGCCGGCGTCCTGCGCTGCCTTGACCAGATCGGCCAGGCCGATGATCGAAACCAGTGCGGTGGCCTTGAGCATCACCATCCAGTTGTTGCCGATGCCCGGCAGGGCGAAGCGCATCATTTGCGGGAACACCACGAAACGAAAGCGCTGGCCGCGCTTGAGGCCATAGGCGGTGGCGGCTTCGACCTGCCCGCGCGGCACCGCGAGAATCGCGCCGCGAAAGGTTTCAGTGAAGTACGCGCCATAAATGAAGCCCAGAGTCAGGACCCCGGCGGTGAACGGGTCGATCTCGATGTATTCCCATTCCAGGTAGTCAGTGAGCGTCGTCAGCCAGGTTTGCAGGCTGTAGAAGATCAGCAGCATCAGGACCAGGTCCGGTACCCCGCGAATCAGCGTGGTGTAGAGCTGGGCGGGCAGGCGCAGCAGTTTGACTTTTGACAGCTTGGCACTGGCGCCGAGCAGGCCGAGCAGCACGGCCACCAGCAGCGACAACGCCGACAATTTGATGGTCATCCAGGTGCCTTCCAACAGCAAAGGACCAAAGCCCTTGAGGCTGAAGGCGGATAGCCCCAGATTTTGTAAGAGGTTTTCGAACATAAATCAGCAACCTGACTGAATGAAAAAGGCGCCCATCGAGGATGGGCGCCGGGGCATTATTTGCCGCTGTACAGATTCAGATCGCCAAAGTGTTTCTTTTGAATCTCGGCGTATTTGCCGTCATCGTGTAACGCTTTGATACCTTTATCCAAAAGTGCTTTCAGCTCGGTGTTACCTTTCTTAATACCGACAGCGGTCTTGGCTGGCAGCAAGTGGTTGTCGACCGGCTTGCTGACTTCATAGTCGGCGCCCTGCGGCGACTTCAGAAAGCCCAGTTCGGCCTGCAACATGTCCTGAATGCCCGCATCGAGACGGCCGGAAGTCAGGTCGGAATACACCTGGTCCTGATTCTGGTAGGCCTGGGTTTTCACGCCGGCCTTGTCCAGCACGGCTTTGGCATAGGCCTCCTGGATGGTGCCTTGCTCGTAACCGACGGTTTTGCCTTTCAGCGAGGCGACGTCGTCGGTAATGCCCGAACCTTTCTTCGACACGTAGGCCGTCGGGCCGGAGAACAGCTCGCTGGAGAAGTCGATGACTTTTTCGCGGGCTTCGGTAACGGTCATCGACGAGATCACGCCGTCGAACTTATTGGCCTTGAGGCCCGGAATCATGCCGTCGAAGTCGCTTTCGACCCATTTGCACTTGACCTTCAGCTCGGCGCAGATCGCGTTGCCCAGATCGATGTCAAAGCCCACCAGGCTGCCGTCGGCCGCTTTCGACTCGAACGGTGCGTAGGAAGGATCGACGCCAAAACGCAGCTCTTTGTATTCCTTGGCCAGCGCGGAGCCGGCGGCCATGCACAACGCCAGTGCAGAAAGGGTCAGCAATGCTTTTTTCATTATTCAATCCCTAAGAACCAATATGAGCGCTTGTGGCGCAGAATGATTGTTACTGGAACGCTTACGACTTATAGAAAGTAGCAATTTCCGAACCAGAGTCCCGAACAAGTGTTTTAAAAGGTGTATGAAGTGCATGCCGGGGACGGTCAGTGCACGAAAACGGGCACGCTGCAAATGCTGCACCAGGATGGTTCGGAGGGATCGTTCCCACGCTCTGCGTGGGAACGATCGGGGAGGCGTGAGGGCAAGGATCAGACCAAGAGGTTTTGCAGGGTCGCCAGGCTGTCGGCCTCCTCGACGGTCTTGTCCTGACGCCAGCGCAGCATGCGCGGGAAGCGCACGGCGATGCCGCTCTTGTGCCGGCGAGAGAGGGCGATGCCTTCGAAGCCCAGTTCGAACACCAGACTCGGCTTCACGCTGCTGACCGGACCGAATTTTTCCACGGTGGTCTTGCGCACGATGCTGTCGACCTCGCGCATTTCTGCATCGGTCAGCCCGGAATAGGCCTTGGCAAACGGCACCAGCGCCCGTGAACTGGAACCGGGCGGGCCGTCCCACACTGCAAAGGTGTAATCGCTGTAGAGGCTGGCGCGGCGACCATGCCCGCGCTGGGCGTAGATCAACACCGCGTCGACGCTGAACGGGTCGACCTTCCATTTCCACCACACGCCCATGTCCTTGGTCCGGCCGACGCCATACATCGCGTCCCGGGCCTTGAGCATCATGCCTTCGACCCCCAGGCGCCTGGAGGCCTCCCGCTGACGGGCTAGGTCGAACCAGTCGTCACCCGTCAGAATCGGCGACGGCAGCAACACCGGGTTGTTGCACTGGGCAATGACGTGTTCCAGTTGTTCACGACGCCTGGCCTGAGGCTGGTTGCGCCAGTCTTCACCCTGCCACTCCAAAAGGTCGTAGGCGAGTACTACCACCGGCGCGTCTTCGAGGATTTTCCGGTCCAGCGACTTGCGGCCGATCCGTTGCTGCAACAAGGCGAACGGTTGCACCGCCGGCGCTTCTGTCGACTGCGGAGCAAAAGCGTCTTCGGTGACCGGGCGGTTGTTCTTCCACACAACGATTTCGCCGTCGATCACCGTGCCGTCGGGTAAACCGTGCAGCAGGGTGTCGAATTCGGGAAAACGCTCTGTCACCAATTCCTCGCCGCGCGACCAGACCCACAGTTTCCCGTCGCGCTTGACCACCTGCGCGCGAATGCCATCCCACTTCCATTCGACTTGCCAGTCGCTCGCGGGGCCGAGCAACGCGTCGAAGGTTTCCACCGGTTGCGCCAGCGCATGGGCGAGGAAGAACGGGTAGGGCTGACCACCGCGCTGGGCATGTTCGTCGCTGGATTCGGGGGCGATCAGTTTCAGGTAGCTGGCGGCGTTCGGCCGGTTGGACAAATCGGTGTAACCCACCAGCCGCTGCGCCACGCGTTTGCTGTCGAGCCCGGCCATGGAGGCCAGGGCGCGGGTCACCAGCAGTTTGGACACGCCGACCCGGAAGCTACCGGTGATCAGTTTGATGCACAGCATCAGGCTCGGCCGATCCAGTTGTGCCCACAGTGCCGGCAACTGATGGGCGAGGTATTCCGGGGTTTCACCGCGCAGGGGCAGCAGTTTGTGCTCGATCCATTGAGCAAGGCCGGCCTCGGAGGTGTACGGGTTTTCCGGGAGCACCAGCGAGATGGTTTCCGCCAGATCGCCGACGGCCTGATAGCTTTCCTCGAACAGCCACGGCGTAAGTCCCGACACGTCGACGGCGAGTTCGCGCAGGATCCGCACGGGCACCAGTTGCCGTGGCCGTCCGCCGGACAGAAAGTACACCGCCCAGGCCGCGTCCTGCGGCGCCGCGTGAGCAAAGTAGGCCTGCATGGCCGCCAGTTTGGCGTTGCTGGAGGTGGTGGCGTCGAGTTCGGCGTACAACCCGGCGAAGTCTTTCATGGTTGCACCTCGGCCACGGTGGGTTCGACGGCGAGGGTGTCCTGTTCATCGTCACCGTATTCGGTGTTGAAACCTTGAGCATCCAGCCCTTTTTCCCGCAGGTGGCGGACCAGCACACCGATCGAGCCGTGAGTGACCATCACCCGTTCGGCGCCGGTCTGTTCGATGGCCCACAACAGGCCGGGCCAGTCGGCGTGATCCGAAAGCACGAAACCGCGATCCACGCCGCGCCGCCGACGGGTACCACGCAGGCGCATCCAGCCGCTGGCGAAGCTGTCGCTGTAATCGCCGAAACGGCGCATCCAGCTGCTGCCGCCGGCCGACGGCGGGGCGATGACCAGCGCCTGGCGCATCATGGGATCGTTTTTCTTCACGTCGCCGGCGTAGATCGTCGGTGGCAGATACACGCCGGCCTCGCGATAGACCCGGTTCAGTGGCTCCACCGCGCCGTGGCTGAGGATCGGCCCGAGGGTTTCGTCGATGCCATGCAGGATTCGCTGGGCCTTGCCGAACGAATAGCAGAACAGCACGCTGGTCCTGCCAGCCTGGATATTCGCCTGCCACCACTGATTGATCTCGCCAAACACCTGCGCCTGCGGCTGCCAGCGGTAGATCGGCAGGCCGAAGGTCGATTCGGTGATGAAGGTGTGGCAGCGCACCGGTTCGAAAGGGGCGCAGGTGCCGTCGGGTTCGATCTTGTAGTCGCCGGACGCGACCCAGACTTCGCCGCCGTACTCCAGGCGAATCTGCGCCGAGCCGAGCACATGGCCGGCGGGATGAAAACTCAAGGTGACGCCGTGGTGGGTCAGGCGCTGGCCGTAGTCGAGAGTTTGCAGGTTGATGTCCTGGCCCAGACGCGCGCGCAGAATCCCTTCGCCGGCGCTGGTGGCCAGGTAATGCTGGTTGCCACCACGGGCATGATCGCCGTGGGCATGAGTGATGACCGAGCGCTCGACGGGTCGCCACGGGTCAATATAGAAATCCCCGGCGGGGCAGTACAAACCTTCGGGGCGGGCGATAACAAGATCCATGGCGTTACCGGAATGGAAGACTTGTTAGCTATGAGGTTGGCGCGAAGTCAGAAGTTCTATTGATTTTCAAAAGCACCCTCACCCCAGCCCTCCCGAAGCGTCGGACCGCCCGGAGGGAGAGGGAGCCTACGGGGGTGTTTGGCGAGGGACATCGACCTGTGAGATCGCGTCGATTATGGATCTTTCAAGCAGCAATACGAATCTGGATTCGGTGCAGCAAGTTCAGGTCGGCGAACCTCTTGAATATTCCCCGATCAGTCCCCTCTCCCTAAGGGAGAGGGTTAGGGTGAGGGGGCTTTTGATCTTTTGGGGAGTAGCGCTATTTCCCGGGAGTAAGCGTCAGCCGCGTCTTGCCATACACCCGGTCAAAGTTCTGCGGCTGCATCGGCAAGCCGATGTACTGGCCTTTGAGCCACGGATCGATGCCGTTCAGGTAGTTCGGGCTCACCGGATTTCCGGATTGTCCTGTGCCGTTCTGCCCCATCAACGGCTCGCTCTGACCGAAGTCGACGATAAAGCGCATCGACGGCGCACGCGTGGTGTTGAAGTCCTGGCCCCAGGCAAATGCCGCCGTATTCAGCGTCGTGTGATCGCCGCCAGCCGCGATCGGGCCGCGGACGGTCTGGCCGTTGGCATTCTTCCACTCGTAGCGGTGCAGTTTTCCCCACTGCCAGGCTTTGTGATCGCCACCCAACTGACTGTCGCCGGCAGTAATCGCTGCCGCCAGACTGCGGGCCAGGATCGCCGGTTTGTCTTCTTTTTGCGGGGTACGGGCGTCGTCCCAGAATGGACTGTCTTCGCGGCCCAGCAAGTGATCGGCCTGGGCGGCGTAGGACAGATCGCCATTGGCGATAAACGCTTTCCACGCCGGGCTGCTTTGCGGGCCGAGTTCGTCGAGGAACATCTGCTTCATGCTTTCCTGCAGGAACAGCTCGTAGATCGCCGCGTCGGCGGAGGTCGGGCTGAGTTTGCCGTCGAACGCCATCAAGCGGGTGTAGGCTTCGCGGGCCTTGCTGCGGTCGGCTTCCGGCAGGGCGTCGATCGCCTGTTTCAGCGGCTGCGCCATGCCCGGGGCTTCGAACATTTTCTTCAGCTTGGCGGCGAACGTGGTGGTTTGGTCGTACTGCATGGCGATCATGCTGCGACCGTCCTGTTTACCGCTGCCGGCCATTTCTGCGAGGCGCTCGCCACGCTCCGGCGCGGCCCAGGAATTGGACAGTTGCATGCCGTAGCCATGGGGAATGACCCGCTGATTGGCGGTGCCGAGCCAGCCCTGCGCCGGATCCTGATCGTACGGATGCAGCATCGGGTCGGCGTAACCGTCCCAGTCGTAGCGACCTTCCCAGCCCGGCGACGGCAACAGGCCTTCGCCTTCACGGCGGTTCGGGAATCGCCCGGTGACTTGCCAGCCGATGTTGCTGGCGTCGGCAAATACCAGATTCAGCGCGATGGCGCGGATTTCCCGGCTGGCGTCCGAGGCGCGTTCAGCGGTTTGCGCGCGGCTTAGATCAAAAAACGCATCGAGGGATTTGTCATCGGTGAAGCTCGGCGTCTGCAGGGCCAGGCCGAAACCTGTGCCCTGAGCGGCGGCCTGAGCACTGTTGAGCAGCGCGCCGTGGCGGGTTTCGTACACCGCTTCGCGAATCGGCCGCTGGCCTTTGACGAAATAGGTTTCGTTGCGCACGCCCAGCGGTTGCCATTTGCCGTTGACCTCGTATGTCAGGCTGCTGCCCTGGCGACGGATCTTTTCCAGAAACAGGTCCTGGTTGTCACCGAAAACACTGGTCGCGCTCCACGCCACTTTGCCGTTGAAACCACCGAGCACCATCGGCAGGCCGGCGACAGTCACGCCGGCGGCCTGGTATTTAGGTGCGTGAATCTGCACGAAACTCCACAGCGACGGCGCGGCCAGCGGCCCATGGCTGTCGCTGGCCAGCAGGCTCTTGCCGTTGCGGCTGCGTTGCGGGGCAATCGCCCAGTTGTTCGAGGTGCTGGCGCCGAGCAGGTTCATCGCCGCCAATTGTTCGCTGGCGTTGCTCAGTTCGTTCAGGCCGGGAATCTGCCCGTTGAGCTTGATGCCTTGCAGTTTGTCGACTTCAGCCATCGGCAGGTTTTCGTCAGGGGCGGACGGCGTCAGCCAGGCGAGCTTGTCGGTGGTGACGGTCTGCGCCAGCACCAGCGAAGCGATTTCTTCCGGCAGGTTGGCCGACTGACTGAAGTTCAGCAGGCAGAAAATCAGCGCCGAATCTTCCGGTTTCCAGTATTCAGGCTTGTAGCCGCTGGAGGCCAGATCCCCCGGCAACTTGTCGGCGTAGCGGAACAGGTAGGCGTTGACGCCCCGCGCATAGACTTCGAAGAAGCGCTTGAGCCGTGGCGACGAGGCCTTGTACAGCTCGCCGGCGCTTTTCTTCAGATTGACGGCGCGCATGTAGCGGTCGGCGTCGAGCATCGAAGCCCCGGACATTTCCGCCAGACGACCCTGGGCCAGCAGGCGCAGGGTGACCATCTGATTGATGCGGTCGCTGGCGTGTACATAACCGAGGGCGAACAACGCATCGTGGAAGCTGTTGCTCTCGATCAGCGGCATGCCCATGGCATTGCGGCGTACCGAAACGTTCTGCGCCAGGCCCTTGAGCGGCTGTACACCGGAGGTGGGCGGGAGGGTGTCCTGGGCGTTCCAGGTCTGACAACCGGTCAGGCTCAGAACACCGGCCACTGCTGCGGCAACGCCGAACCGGGGAAGAAAATGTGAAAGGGCTGGCGAGGCCATGGCAAAGCTCCTGCGGGGGTGTAGAGGCTGGGGGCGCAATAAAGCCGCTACGTTAGTGAGCAGGAGGGGGCCGCGCAAGCGGGGCAAGCGGTTATTTCTTCCCGCTCACGCAGATCGATAGCTTGCTTAGTCACAGGAGGTGATGCTTAAGTTCGGGAATTCAATAATCCCGCGTGAGAAGAATCGCCATGGAGCTCAAGGCCAACGCTGCACTGATCATCATCGACCAGCAAAAAGGCATTCTGGAGCCGCGTCTGGGGCGGCGGAATAATCCGTCGGCCGAAGAACGGATCCTCGATCTGCTGGGCTTTTGGCGGCGCAACGGGCGGCCGGTGATCCACGTGCAGCACCTGTCGCGCTCACCGGATTCGGTGTTCTGGCCCGAGCAGTCAGGCGTGGAATTTCAGGAAAGGTTTTTGCCGCAGGACGGGGAATGGCTGATCCAGAAACAGGTGCCGGACGCGTTTTGTGCAACAAAGCTTGAAGTGAAGTTGCGTGAAGCCGGGATCGGGCAATTGGTCATTGTCGGCGTGGCGACGAACAACTCGGTGGAGTCCACGGCGCGCACGGCGGGCAATCTGGGGTTTGATACGTGGGTAGCGGAGGATGCGTGCTTTACCTTCGACAAGGCCGACTATTTCGGCACGCCGCGTTCGGCTGAAGAGGTGCACGGGATGTCGCTGGGGAATCTGCACGGGGAGTATGCGACGGTGGTCAGTTCGGTGCGGATTCTGGCGGCTGGCTGAAAAGCCTTTGATGATTAGGCCGGCCCCCTTCGCGAGCAAGCCCGCTCCCACATTTGACTGCATTCCGTCAGAAGGAATGCGATCTACTGTAGGAGCGGGCTTGCTCGCGAAGGCGGTGTTTCAGGCGAAGAGATTCTTCGCCTGAAACATCAAGCGCCGTGGCACTTCTTGAATTTCTTGCCGTTGCCGCACGGGCAAGGGTCGTTGCGGCCGACGTCTTTCAGGGCATTGCGCACCGGTTCCTGGTGAGCGTGGCCGCAGTTCGGGCCGTGGACATGGCCATGGTCGTGATCATGGTGATGGTCATGATCGTGGTTGCAGTCTGGGCCATGGACATGAGGTTGCTGGGTCATCGGGGTCACTCCGTAATCAAATCGGCGGGGATTATCACGCCATTGCGTTCCAGGTGCACGTAGTGAGCGATGAATAAACCGGTTTCCATTTCGCCTTGCAGGCGGTAGGGAACCTGCTGGTGCGGATTCTTCAGCATTTTCACCACGTCCTTGACCTTCGGCCACAGGTTGGTGCGGATCGGCACCTTATAAAAAGCACTGCTTTTGGCGCCGACGGTGATCCAGTGTTCATGCTCGCCCTCGGCCAGCAGCATGTCAGCCAGATGTACGCGGTATTCCAGGCCGCGCACGGTCAGCTCGCTGTCATTGGGATTGTCGATGCGAAAGTGCAGGATGAATTTCTGTTCGAGCAGTTTGGCCCGCACCACTTCTACCTTCACCAGATGCACGGCAGGGTCGAGGGTGTCGTCGGCGAACCATGAGGCACAGCCGCCGAGCCCCAGAAACAGCAGCAGTGTGAAGGCTTTGAATATGCGCCATTGACCGACCATCGCAGAACTCCCTTTTGCGCCCAGTCTAGTCGCCGCTCACCCTACGCGCCGAAATACCCCGCGCAGCACTTCTTGAACTTCTGCCCGCTGGCGCAAGGGCAGGCATCGTTGCGCCCGACCTTGAGCGGTACGGTCGGGTCGATGAAGTACCAGCGCCCGCTGTTTTGTACGAACGAGGAGCGCTCGCGGTGACTGTGCTCACCCTGACTGTCATGCCAGCGGGCGGTGAAGGTGACGAAGGCGTGTTCCGGCTGGCCGCCGAAGACCTCCGAACTTTCCACGTTGAGGCCGAGCCAGGTGCTCGATGCACTCCAGTTGCTGATCGACTGGCGATCGAGCCCGGCCTGTTGGGCGGGCAGGGTGGTCGTCACCAGATAATCGATCAGGCCCAGCACGTAGGCGCTGTAGCGCGAACGCATCAGGGCTTCGGCGCACGGTGCCGGATGGCCGGCGTGATAATGGCCGCAGCAGGCATCCAGCAGGTTGCCGCTGCCGCAGGGGCAAATGGCTGTACTCATGGCATTACCACCAGTATTTCCCGAAGTTTTCCGGATTGGCCCAGAACCGAGAGTTGAGCCAGTCGGGGACTTGTTTGTAGTCAAGCAGATCATAGGTGAACAGCGTCAGCACCTGTTCATCCCGGGCAAAGCGTTCGCTGGCCTGAAGGGCGAGCGAATAGAAATCGGTTTCCTGCCAGCCGCTGGCCGTCAGGTCGGCCAGCACGGCGATGCGGCTGGCGTTGAGGTTGCGGATTCCGCCGAGCAGATTCAGGCCATCGCGCTTGGGCAAATGTTCCAGGCAATCCACCACCAGCGCCAGGTCGAAACGGCGCGCCGCCAGTTCTGCCGGCAACGCACCGGGCGCGGCGTGAGCGACGCAGGTATCCGGATGCGCGTCCTTGAAAGCGGCCAGCGCCGGAAATTCGCTGGCGCCGATCAGCAGCAGACGTGCCGGGGCGTAGCGGTCGAGCAGAGCGGCCAGTGCCTGCTGTGGCGTGCGGGAAGAAATCGCGACGTTCATCGAAGCTCCTCAATCAGAGCGCCAAGACTAGCCTGCCCGAGCGTCGAGGCCTAGATCTCTGTTCCGCGGGTTTGCGGCAAATGCCTCGAAGTCCTGTGAACACGCTCGCAAAGACCAGTGGCCTATTGCTGGCGGAGATTAAAACTCCGGTCTTTACTCCCTGAATCGGTTCTAAGCCGATCCCTCAGGAGAAAACTAGATGAGCATAGTTCGGACAGCATTACCCTTGGTTCTGCTAACCAGTGTGTTGACTGGTTGCGCAGGTTTGCAGAAAACCGACTGGCCGACCTGTGCGGCAGTCGGTGGTGTCGTCGGCGCGGGGCTCGGGGCGACGGAAAGCTCGGCCTGGGCCGGTTACGGCGCGTTGCTGGTCGGTGGCACGGCAGCGGCCTATTGCTGGGTGCACGGTGATGGCGATGAAGACGGCGATGGTGTGCCGGACAGTCGCGACAAGTGCCCGCACACGCCTCGCGGCACCAAGGTCGACGCAGACGGCTGCCCATTCCCGGCCCCTGCGCCAGTGGTTGAAGAGGCTGTAGTGGTCAAGGAAGAAACCATCGTCATCCGCGATGTGCACTTCCAGTTCGACAAGGCCAACCTGACGCCATCCGACAAGCAAGTACTCGACAAGGTCGCCACGCGCCTGAAACAGGAATCGTCCACGGCGCGTCTGACCGTGACTGGCCACACCGACAGCGTCGGCAGCGATGCCTACAACAAAAAACTGTCGGATCGTCGCGCGCACTCGGTGGTGGAATATCTGATTCAGCAAGGTGTGCCGCGCGCCAGCTTCGTTTCGGTGACCGGTGCCGGTGAAAGCCAGCCAGTGGCGGATAACAAAACCGCCGATGGCCGCGCGCTCAACCGTCGCACGGAAATCAAAATCGAGCGTTGACGCCCTCGCATCCGCGGCTTGTGCAGTCGCGGATGCGGGTCTTTACTCCTGTGTAACCGGTATGGGCCGGTAACACAGGAGCTTTCATATGAGTGTTCTCTCACGGTCCGTCTTACCGGTGCTGCTGGCAGGCAGCCTGTTGACCGGCTGCGCTACCCACAGCGATGGCACTGCCCCCCTCAATCAACGTACCTGGCCGATCTGCAGCGTCATTGGCGGACTGGTCGGCGGCGGTCTCGGCGCCATTGAAAACGGTGGCTGGGCCGCAGGCGGTGCGGCACTGGGTATCCTCACCGGCGGGCTGATCTGTTATGCCCAGGATGGCGACGAGGACGGCGATGGCGTGTTCGACCGCCGCGACCGTTGCCCTGACACCCCGGCCAACACCCCGGTCGACCACCGTGGCTGTCCGTTGCCGCAATACCCGGTCACTGAAAAACCGGCCGAACCGGCCCCGCAATCCGAAGTCATCACCCTGAGCGATGCTGGAAACGTGCTGTTCGCGTTCGACAAGTCTGACCTGACCCCGGCCGCGAAAAGCCAGCTCGATGCGCTGATGGACAAACTGCGCAATGCCGATGTGGTGAGCATCAAGGTGATCGGCCACACCGACAGCAAGGGGACCGATGCCTACAACCAGGCCCTTTCGGAGCGTCGTGCAAGCAGTGTGGCGGCCTATCTGTTGAGCCAGGGGCTGGCGCCGGAAAAACTCACCAGTGAAGGACGTGGCGAGCGCGAACCGGTTGCCGACAACGAAACCGAAGAGGGGCGCGCGCAAAACCGTCGCGTGGAGTTGCACATCAATCGCTAGGAATCTTCTGTAGTCCGCAGGTTAGAGCTGTCGGTCGACGATCATCGTCGGACCGGCAGCCATCCGACGAGTGCCCGGAACTTTTTTATTTGCCCCTCTGGCTTATCCCGTACGGAAGCCGTTACTGTGCGCCCAAAGAATAATTCGCAACACGGGGGAGCGTATGAAGGTGTTCTGTGGGCTGGGGCGATTGTTGACCCTGGTGTTCTGCTGCGTGGTACTGGCCAATCAGCTGGTGCCGTTTGTTCATCCGTTGCATCTGCTGGTCAATGTGGCTGGCGTCCTGCTGCTGGCCATCCACCTCCTTGAAGTGCTGCTGTGCAACGCCAGCCTCAAGGGTCGGCCGCACCCATGGCGTGATCGTGGCCGTGTTCTGCTGTTCGGCGTTTTCCACCTGCAAACCATCCCGGCCCCGGCCGCTCCGGAGGCTTCCCATGCGTAAACTTTGCCTGCTCGCTGCATTCATCAGTCCGCTGGCCTGTGCCCAGGTGGTCAGTGTCGAAGCCAACTCCCTGATGCGTCTGCCCAACACGGCCAGCACGCTGCAGGTGGAAAAACTGGTGGTCGCCGATTACGGCACTTTGCTGGTGCCATCGAACGTGACCGAATTGAGTGTCGGCGAATTGCAGTTGGGCCACGAGGCGCGTATTGCCATCGTCCCGGGCGATCAGGCGCTGGACATGAAAGTCATCCGCGCCCGGTTTGCCGACGGTAGCCGGATCACGGCGCGAGGCGCACCGGGCACTTATGAAAAGGCGGCCCGTGCCGGGCGTAACCTGAACCTGCAATTCAAGGCGCTGGAGGCTCCGCGGCTGATCGTCGATGCCCGTGGCGGCACCGGAGCGCCGGGTTTCGTCGGGCTTGACGGGGCTAACGGTCAGGAACCGGGCTGCACCTGGGGCCAGGCCGGGCATGGTTTCGACGGCAGTGATGGCAGCAACGGCCAGCCCGGTGCGCCGGGCGCGCTGGTGCGGCTGGAAGTGCCGCGGGAGTTTCCGGCGGAGCTGATCAAGGTCGACGTCGCCGGTGGTGCCGGCGGCGCGGCAGGGCCTGGTGGCAAACCGGGGGCCGGTGGCAAGTCCAAGGGCTGCCTGGTCTATCGCGCCGATGGCGGCAAGAGCGGCAAGCCGGGGGCTGACGGGCAGCCGGGGCCTGCGGGTGCGGCAGGTTCTGTGACGGTGCAGCGCCTGTAATCTGTCAACTGATCGCCCCCGCGCCGTGCGCGGGGGCGATCACAGTCAAATCATCGGCCGCGCAGCAGCCACGGCCACCAGCACCACCCCGACCAGCAGGTTGAACCCCACCACCTTGCGAATCCGACCCAGCACCGCCGCACCTGCCGGCCAATCCTTCGCCTGCACCGCCGTGCGCAGTTCCGGCAGCATCAGCCCCTGAACCCGGATGAACAGCGCGGTCATCACCACGTACAAGCCCATCATCACCTGAACGTACTTCGGCGCGGTCTCGAAGCCGATGTGCTGCAGATGCAACATGCCCACCCCGGTCACCGGCAACAGAATCACCGCTCCCCACACCCAGCGGAAAAAACCTTGAAACACTTCCACCCAGAGCGTCAGGCGCCCAGGCCCGTCCAGCGCCTTCACGGCCGCAGGGCGCAGCACTATCCAGGCGAAAAACATACCGCCGACCCACACCAGCGCGGCCAGTACATGGATGGGGTAAACGAGGCTAAAAGGTGTCATTGGGGTACTCCGATCTGCGCAGGATTGATTCGCGGGGTATGATAGCCCCCCATCCGAACCACTGAAAATTTATCCAGCGTTTTTAGCGCCCGACACTCAATGATCAGCACTGAACTCAAAACCACGATCCAGGGCGCCTACTCGCGTTTTCTAGAGGCCAAGAGCCTCAAGCCGCGTTACGGCCAGCGCCTGATGATCGCTGAAGTCGCCAAGGTCCTCGGGGATATCGACACCGACGACGAAGGCCGGCGCAGTGGCGACCCCGCGATTGTCGCGGTGGAAGCCGGCACCGGTACCGGCAAGACCGTGGCCTACAGCCTGGCGGCGATCCCGACGGCCAAACTGGCGGGCAAACGCCTGGTGATCGCTACCGCGACCGTCGCCCTGCAGGAGCAGATCGTCTACAAGGACTTGCCCGACCTCATGCGCAACAGCGGGCTGAATTTCAGCTTCGCCCTGGCCAAGGGCCGTGGCCGCTACATGTGCCTGTCCAAGCTCGACATGCTGCTGCAGGAAGGCCACGCACAGACCGCTACCGCACAGCTGTTCGAAGAAGAAGGCTTCAAGATCGAGGTCGATGAGGCCAGCCAGAAGCTCTTTACCAGCATGATCGAAAAGCTCGCCGGCAATAAATGGGACGGCGACCGCGACAGCTGGCCCAATGCGCTGGAAGACGCCGACTGGGCGCGCCTGACCACCGATCACAGTCAGTGCACCAACCGTCATTGCCCGAACTTCGGCCAGTGCGCCTTCTACAAGGCCCGCGAAGGCATGGGCAAGGTCGACGTGATCGTCACCAACCACGACATGGTGCTGGCCGACCTGGCGCTGGGCGGCGGGGCGGTTCTGCCGGATCCGCGCGACACCATTTATGTGTTCGACGAAGGCCATCACCTGCCGGACAAGGCCATCGGCCACTTCGCCCACTACACGCGCCTGCGCTCCACCGCCGACTGGCTGGAAACCACCGCCAAGAACCTCACCAAACTGCTGGCCCAGCATCCGTTGCCGGGGGACCTCGGCAAACTGATCGAGCAGGTGCCGGAGCTGGCGCGGGAGATCAAGACCCAGCAGCAATTCATGTTCACCGCCTGCGAACAGATCGCCGATTTCAAGCCCGGTGAAGATGTCGAAGGTCGCGAGCGCCCGCGCCATCGCTTCATTGGCGGGGTGATTCCCGAGCACATGCGCGAGATGGGTATCGAGCTGAAGAAAGGCTACTCACGTCTCAACGACCTGTTCACCCGTCTGACCGACCTGCTCAAGGAAGGCATGGATGGCGAGGTCAACATCGGCATCGCCAGCAACCAGGCCGAAGAGTGGTATCCACTGTTCGGCAGCCTGTTGTCCCGTGCATCCGGCAACTGGGAGCTGTGGACCGCGTTCACCGCCGAAGACCCGGAAGACAACCCGCCGATGGCCCGCTGGCTGACCCTCGCCGAAAGCGGTTCGCTGTTCGACATCGAGGTCAATGCCAGCCCGATTCTCGCCGCCGAAACCCTGCGCCGCAGCTTGTGGAATGTGGCTTACGGCTGTCTGGTAACCTCGGCGACGTTGACCGCGCTCGGCACGTTCGACCGTTTCCGCATGCGCGCCGGTCTGCCGAAAAAAGCCGTCACCGCCGTGGTGCCGAGTCCGTTCCATCATGCCGATGCCGGTGTGTTGCGGGTGCCGGACCTGAAGGCCGACCCGCGTGATGCCGCCGCCCACACCGCCGCGATCATCCGTGATCTGCCGGAACTGGTCGAAGGCTCTCGCGGCAGTCTGGTGCTGTTCTCTTCGCGCAAACAGATGCAGGACGTGTTCGACGGCCTCGACCGCGACTGGCGCAAGCAAGTGTTCATTCAAGGCAACCTGTCGAAACAGGAAACCCTGAACAAGCACAAGGCGCGGGTCGATGGCGGTGATTCCAGCGTGCTGTTCGGCCTCGCCAGTTTTGCCGAAGGGGTGGACTTGCCGGGGGCCTATTGCGAACACGTGGTGATTGCCAAGATTCCATTCTCGGTGCCGGACGATCCGGTCGAGGCCGCACTGTCGGAATGGATCGAAGCCCGGGGCGGCAATCCGTTCATGGAAATCTCGGTGCCCGATGCCTCGCTGAAGCTGGTTCAGGCCTGTGGTCGTCTGCTGCGCACCGAGGAAGACCGCGGCACCATCACCTTGCTGGATCGGCGACTGGTCACCCAGCGCTACGGCAAGGCGATCCTCAATGCGTTGCCGCCTTTCCGTCGTGAAATATCCTGAGACATCGGTGGGCAGTTTTGCCCGCCGCGTTGTCTATCTCTCTGTCATTGCTTTTCCATTGGCCCATGCGGGTCGTTAGGGAGAATTCCGTTCTCATGATTCGTCGTTCGTTGCCTGCCATTTTTGCCCTGGTTTTCGCTGCGCCTTTGCTGGCGGCGCCTGCCGGCCAGCAGACCCTGTTCAATTTTGTCCGCCCCGCCGATGTGGTGAAAGTGGCGACCGAAAACGCCGACCTGCCGCAAGCCAACGCCGAGCAGACCCCCGAAGGCGAAGTGCTGCGCCGAGTGACGTTCAATCCGACGGCCCGCCCGACCTTGCGTCTGTCCCCACAGACCGGCGCCTGGGACTGGTCGCAGTCCGGCATGATGAGCCTGCGCATCCAGAGCGCGATGAACTGGGCGGTGACCGTTTACGTACAAATCCAGAGCAACGACGGCAAGACCCTGGTCAGCCGCGTCGATCTGCCGGCCGGCCCGGCGCAGACCTTGCTCGTGCCGTTGACCGCGACCTCGCCGCTGAGCCAGGGCATGAAGGCTGGCCCGTTGATGCCGATGACGGTCGACGGGCAGCGCATTCTGCTGGCCAGCAGCTCCGGTGAGCTGGATCGCAGCCAGGTGGTATCCGTCAGCCTGTCGATGGATCAGCCGAAAGCCGCGCAAAGTCTGTTGCTGGAGCGTTTCGGCGTGCAGGACGAGGGCGATGTGATCAAGGCCGCCTACGGCAATCTGGTGGACGCCTACGGCCAGTCGACCCGCAACAAGTGGCCGGAGAAAGTCGCCAATGACGAACAGCTGAAATCCGCCGCGGCCAAGGAACAGCAACAGCTGAAAACCTGGTTGGCCGAGCGCGAAAAGTCGTCGCTGGACACATTCGGTGGTTTGAAGAAGGGGCCTGCGTTCAAGGCCAGCGGCTTCTTCCGCACCGAAAAACTCGACGGTCGCTGGTATCTGGTGACGCCTGAGGGGCATCCGTTCTATTCCCTGGGCGTGAACACGGTCAGCCCCGAGGTCAACCAGACCTACGTGGCTGGCCGCGAGTACATGTTCGAGTCCCTGCCCAAACCCGACGAGCCACTGGCCCGTCACTTCGGTGAAGGCGACAACCGTGGCGGCAACGGAGCCGATCAGGGCCGTGGCTACGGCAACGGACGCTGGTATGACTTCTATGGTGCCAACCTGCAGCGCCTGTACGGCGAACCTTGCGTGACCCCGGCGGCGACTGAGCCTGCGCCTGCTGCGCCATGCAAGGCCGCCATCGACGAGCAGAAGTGGACCGGCCATACCCTCGACCGTTTGCAGGCGTGGGGCTTCAACACCGTCGGCAACTGGAGCGCACCGCAACTGGGCGACGCCGAGCGTGTGCCTTACACCTTGCCGCTGTCGATCGTCGGCGATTACACCAGCATCAGTACCGGTAACGACTGGTGGGGCGGCATGCCTGACCCGTTCGATCCGCGTTTCGCCATGGCCACCGAACGCGCCGTGGCGATTGCCGCCCGCGATCACCGTGATGATCCGTGGCTGATCGGCTATTTTGCCGACAACGAACTGGCCTGGGCCGGTCCCGGTGATGATCCGAAGTCGCGTTATGCGCTGGCTTACGGCACGTTGAAAATGACCACCGACGTACCCGCCAAGCGTGCGTTTCTCAAGCAATTGCGCGACAAATACCGCAATCAGGCCGGGCTGTCGAAAGCCTGGGGTATCGATCTGCCGGCGTGGGAATTGATGGAAGACCCTGGTTTCGAAGCGCCGCTGCCGAATCCGGAACACCCGGAAATCGAGGCTGACTTCAAATACTTCCAGAAAGTCTTCGCCGACACCTACTTCAAGACCATTTCCGATTCGCTGAAATGGCACGCGCCGAACCAGTTGCTGCTGGGCGGTCGCTTCGCCATCAGCACGCCGGAAGCCGTGGCCTCCTGTGCGCAGTATTGCGACGTGCTGAGCTTTAACATGTACACCCTGAAACCGCAGGACGGTTATGACTTCGCCGCGCTGCGCAGCCTCGACAAACCGGTGCTGATCACCGAGTTCAACTTCGGCTCCACCGATCGCGGCCCGTTCTGGGGCGGCGTGACGCCGTTGAGCAAGGAAGAAGACCGTGGTCCGGCGTATGCCAACTTCCTCAAGCAGGCGCTGAGCGAACCGTCGATTGTCGGCGTGCACTGGTTCCAGTACCTCGACCAACCGGTGACCGGTCGCCTGCTTGATGGCGAAAACGGCCACTTCGGTCTGGTCGGCGTGACTGATCTGCCATACCAGGGCTTCGTCGAAACGGTGCGCAAGAGCAATCTGGCGACCCTCGATCAGCTCGGGAAAGCAGCCGAGAAAGCCGCGGCGGCAGCGGACAAGGTCGACCACGAGACCGAAGGCGGCCGCAAGGGCGAGGCCGGCAAAGGCCCGGGGCAGGGCGCCGGTCATACCGGCGGGCACTCCGGAAACGGTCATTAAGGCAGGACCGCCCGGCCCGCCGCTGTTCCCAAATCCCTCAAGGGCTGGAACAATGCGGGCCACTTTGTAGAGCGTTTTCGCGGGGGAGTTGCGGGTGCAGATTCAGGGACATTACGAGCTTCAATTCGAAGCGGTGCGCGAAGCTTTCGCGGCACTGTTCGACGATCCCCAGGAGCGTGGCGCCGCGTTGTGCATCCGGGTCGGCGGGGAAACCGTCCTCGACCTCTGGGCCGGCACCGCCGACAAGGACGGCAGCGAAGCCTGGCACAGCGACACCATCGCCAACCTGTTCTCCTGCACCAAGACCTTCACCGCGGTCACTGCGCTGCAACTGGTGGCCGAAGGCAAGTTACAACTCGATGCGCCGGTCGCCCGCTATTGGCCGGAGTTCGCCGCGGCCGGCAAGGAATCCGTGACCCTGCGCCAATTGCTCTGCCATCAGGCCGGTCTGCCGGCCCTGCGCGAACTGTTGGCCCCTGAAGCCTTGTATGACTGGCAGACCATGGTCGACGCCCTCGCGGCCGAAGCACCATGGTGGACGCCGGGCACCGGTCACGGTTATGCCGCCATCACTTACGGCTGGCTGATCGGCGAGTTGCTGCGCCGGGCCGATGGTCGCGGGCCGGGTGAATCCATTGTGGCGCGGGTCGCCAGACCGCTTGGGCTGGATTTCCATGTCGGCCTGGCCGACGAGGAGTTCTACCGCGTCGCGCATATCGCCCGTGGCAAAGGCAATGTCGGCGATGCCGCCGCCCAGCGCCTGTTGCAAGTGACCATGCGTGAGCCGACCGCGATGACCACCCGCGCCTTCACCAATCCGCCGTCGGTGCTCACCAGCACCAACAAACCGGAATGGCGGCGCATGCAGCAACCGGCGGCCAACGGCCACGGCAATGCGCGCAGTCTGGCCGGGTTCTATGCCGGTCTGCTCGACGGCAGCCTGCTGGAAAGCGAAATGCTCGACGAACTGACCCGGGAACACAGCCTCGGCGAGGACAAGACCTTGCTGACCCGCACCCGTTTCGGTCTCGGTTGCATGCTCGACCAACCTGATGTACCAAACGCCACTTACGGCCTCGGCCCGCGGGCGTTCGGTCATCCAGGCGCGGGCGGTTCCATCGGTTTTGCTGATCCGGAGCACGATGTGGCCTTCGGTTTTGTGACAAATACCCTGGGGCCGTACGTCTTGATGGATCCGCGCGCGCAGAAGCTGGCGCGGGTACTTGCCACTTGTCTGTAAAGCGTTACCAGAGGATCCAGGGCCGGAACCTCATACGGTTTTTCGATTCAAAGCGTCTGTTTATCCGGGCGAAAGTCCTCTGATTGTCCATTACTAATTTTTGTGGGTTTCCAATGTCGTCCAAACAAACTCTCGCTCTGGCCCTGTGTTTCGCGATTACCGGTTGTGCACAGACTCCGAAGAATGACGCCGATGGCGGCAGCTGGTGGCCGTTCGGCTCGTCCGACAAGGTCGCGGCCAAGGAGCCGACGCCTGCACCCGCACCTGCACCGGTAAAGCCAGCCGCTACTGCACCGCTCGCCAAGACCGAGAGCAGCAGCCACTGGTACTGGCCGTTCGGCTCCGACGATTCGGCAGACAAGGCCAAAGCCGACGTGAAGCCCGAAGTAAAAACGGAGACCAAGCCTGCCGTTGTCGCCAAGGCCGATGCCGATACCGGCAGCAAGTGGTGGTGGCCGTTCGGCGGCAAGTCTCAGGACACCGCCAAAGCTGTGCCGATGCCCGACCCGAAAGTGACCCAGGCCTGGCTCGACGACTACGAGCCACGCCTGCGTGACGCGATCAAGGGCAGCAACCTGCAATTCGAGCGCCGTGAAAACGTCCTCGTGGTGATCGCGCCGGTTGAAGGTTCGTTCAACCCGAAACGCCCGGCCATGCTGTTGCCGGTGACCCTGAGTCCGTTCACCAATATCGCCAAGATCCTCGAAGCTGACCCGAAAACTGCTGTGCTGGTACTGGGTCACAGCGACAATACCGGTGCAGCACCGGACAACACCAAACTCAGCCAGGAGCGTGCCCAGTCGGTGGCGGCGATCTTCCGTCTGAGTGGCCTGCAGCGTGATCGTCTGATGTTGCGCGGCATGGGCTCCGAGGCACCGCGTGCCGCCAACGACAGTGTTGAAGGTCGCGCCCTGAACCGTCGCGTCGAACTGCTGGTGACCCCGCAGAACACCATGGTTGCGCTGCTGAGCAAGTACAACATGCCAGCACCGAAGCCGGTGACCATGGTTGCCGCTCAGGACGTCAAGCCAGTCGCCAAGCCTGTAACCCCGGCACCTGCTGCGAAGAAAGCCGCTGTCCCTGCCACCAAAAAAGCACCGGCCAAGAAGGCCGCAGCCAAGGCGCCAGCGAAGAAGACCCCGGCGAAGAAAACCGCTCCAGCCAAAGCCGCCGCAACCGACAAGAAAGTCGCTGCGACCGATGCGGCAAAACAGTGATCCGCTAACGAAAAGGAATGCGCCATGACCCAGGCTCTGGCAGATATGCGTCGTGATTACACCCGGGATGGCCTGACCGAGGCGCAAGCCCCGGTCGAGCCTTTTGCGCTGTTCCACCAGTGGTTCGCCGACGCGGTGAAAACCGAGCAGGCGCCAGTGGAGGCCAACGCCATGACCCTGGCCACGGTCGATGCGGACGGGCGTCCGCACTGCCGCATTCTGCTGCTCAAGGGTCTGGACGAGCAGGGCTTCACCTTCTTCACCAACTACGAAAGTGCCAAAGGTCAGCATCTGGCCGCGAATCCGTTCGCGGCCATGACGTTCTTCTGGCCGACCCTGGAGCGCCAGGTGCGCATCGAAGGGCGGGTGGTGAAGGTCACGCCGCAAGAGTCCAACGCCTATTATCAGGTGCGACCTTTGGGCAGCCGACTGGGCGCCTGGGCTTCACCGCAGAGCCGGGTGATCAATGGCCGGGGGGAACTGGAAGAATTGCTCAAGGCTACCGAGCAGCGCTTCACCGACACCCAGCCCGATTGCCCGGAACACTGGGGCGGTTACCGTTTGCTCCCGGAGCGCATCGAGTTCTGGCAGGGGCGCGCCAGCCGCCTGCACGATCGCCTCAACTACCGTTTGCAGGGCGCCGACTGGATTCTTGAACGTCTGGCACCTTAAGCAGTCTACCGAGCGGGATAGCCTGCCGCAGCGGCCTCAAGCCACTTCGGCAGGTCCCGACGCCTGATCTTCTGCGATCGGGCTTGCGCCAGCCGTTCGAGCATGTAGGCGCGTTTGCCTTCATCCTTGCCGGCCAGCGACAATGCCAGATCGCGGTCCATCCAGCGTTTGATCCGCACGTACAACCACCAGTGGAAGTACAAACCGGCGACGGTTGTGACGACGATGATGAAGTAATCCATGAAAATCCTTGGGGTCGGCGGCGCAAGCTATGTATTTTGGCGCTACTGTTGGGTGAGTTCGTGGAGGCCCTGTACCGGACCTGAATGAAACCAAATTTATCCGGGCGGCGCCGTGACAGGCGTCAAGCTGCGGAGTTTAATAAATACCTGTCCTTTGGAGTTGATCCTATGCGTAAGTCTGTTCTGCTGGTTGCTTCCTTTTCCACGATGGCGATGTTGCTTACCGGCTGCCAATCGAGCCTGACCGGTGACTCCTACTCCCGTGACGAAGCGCGTCGCGTGCAGACGATTCGCATGGGCACCATCGAATCCCTGCGTCCGGTGAAAATCGAAGGCACCAAGACCCCGATCGGCGGCGCAGCCGGTGCAGTGGTCGGCGGTGTCGGCGGCAGCGCCATCGGCGGTGGTCGTGGCAGCATCGTGGCAGCCGTTATCGGTGCCGTGGCCGGCGGCCTGATCGGTTCCGCCACCGAAGAAGGCCTGACCCGTACTCAAGGTGTTGAAATCACCGTGCGCGAAGACGACGGCAGCATGCGCGCCTACGTGCAGCAAGTGCAGGAGAATGAAGTGTTCCGCGTCGGTGAGCGCGTGCGGATTTCGACTGTTGGCGGGACCAGCCGCGTTTCGCACTAAGCGGGAAAGAGCGGTAAAGGAAAACCCCGATCAGGTGACTGGTCGGGGTTTTTTGTTTGGTGTTTACCAGTGATCGCAGTAGTCGAAGGGAACTTGGTAGTCATACAAATTTAAATTGATGGCATGACTGAAATGAGTTTGAAGAATACTTACCCAGTCGTTGGTAACGTTAAATCCACCGTTGTTTATGTTGTTTTCTATTGGAATGCCCAGCGCCTCGATCACGGAGCCATCGTCACCGAAGTCTTTCGATAACTCTTCTCCGACGCCGTGACTAGTTTCTTTGTCATACCAATCGAGGCTGATTTTCAAACCCACAAGTTTCTCCTAGAACTCTCGCGACGTAGAGTGTTTTTATACATTGCATGTCAATTGGAAGTAAAAATCCGGATTCACAATTGAACTGCCTATAAGCTTTTCGATCGCTTGTATGTGCTGGGGACTTAAATCGTAACCTTCCCAGCCGTGTTGCTCCTTGGTCCAACCCATGATGGCTTTTATCTGCTCGTCACATCCCGCAGGCAACTCAATTACGAAAGCCTGGAAGTCTGTTTTTTTGTCAAAAGCTTCTACTAAAAATCTCAAGGTTCAGCCTTCACTGCAAAGTCCCATGCAGTACATCAAGTCGTTCCTGAAGGGGGAGCCAATGATTTTCATCGCCGCTCTGGCTTGTGTTTCGGTTAATTCATGCTCGCCCATCGGGACGTCTTTTAAGGATGACCATCCCATAACGTTAAGAATATCCAGCTCTAAAGCTTGTGGTACGGTTTTCTGATACTGCAATGAATTGTCCGGGTTCGGTTCAGGGAAAAAGCCAGTAAGGGCGATAAAAATCATAGTTGAACTCTCATTTGTTATTTTGTTGAGGTGCGTCGTTTAGATCTTGCTTTGCCAGTTTTTTCGCCTGTGTGTATATCGAACTCACCGAGATGGTCTCCTTCCCAGTTGTAAACCTCGACGGCTCCGTGTTGATAGTCCCACTCGTAAATGCGTTTCTTGCTTTCCCAGCGCTTGCGATGGCTTTTTTTACGAACGAGTACAGCATCGGGAAAGGCCGGTAGAACGTCCGGTGGAACATGATAGACATGATCCCCAGAAACCGGACGTGCAACCACTATGTACAGCGGCCGAACTCCAGAATCCGCCGGAAACACCAAAATGAAATCCCGATACTCCGGCGGATAAACCGGGTTCACCAGAATCCCGTCCGCCGCTTTCGTCGGTGGGTACACCCAGATATGCGGTGCCTGCGGAGCGGCTTCCAGCGTGGGGATGCCGAGGATGTCGGAGCCGTCCACGGCAGGCGTCCAGATCAGCTCGATGCCTTCGCCGAGGTCTGCGACAAAGCGGTTACCGCGTGCGGTGAACTGCGCGACATCGACCATTTCCCAGTCGCGGTTCTTGCCGGTGTAGAAGCCGTAACCCTTGAGGCTGCCGTCGGCCTGTTGTTCGACATGCAAGCGCACGCGGGTTCGAGCCTGCTTGAGGGCAAGCAACTGGTCTTCGGTATAGAGCGCGCTGTCGCCCAGGTTCGATGGCATGAACATCGCCACCAGCCCGACCAGCGGGGTGATGACGGCAGTGGAGGCCATCGCGGGCAATGCCTTGAATGCTTCACCCGCAAGGGCGAAGGTGCCCAGTCCTGCCGGGATGGCGGTGCCGCTGATTTTCTTGAGTGGAACGCCGCCGCTGTCATCGGCTTCTCGGCCGCCGAGCAGGATCAGATCGCCGTAATCTTTAAGGCTGTCGGTGGGGACCATTCCCGAAGGATTCGAGTAATCGATGATCGCGTCCGGCAATTTGCAGGACTTGGCAAACACACAGCCGGCACGCACCGGCTCGGGTTTATTCGCAGCAACCTCGCGGCTGCGCTCGAAGGCCTCCTGCCGCGCCAGCATGGCGTCGTACTTGTTTTGTCGCTCGTCCTGATCGGCCAGTTCGGTGGCCGTCATGTAGCGGTAGGTGACGTGATGCCCGTCGCCTGCCGGTGGGTTGGGAACCCGGGGAATGTCCTTTTGACCAGCCACTGATTGTCCTTTCGTTCATGCATCGACAGCCCCTAGAAAGGGGCTGCACGACGTTAACGAAGCAGGAAAATCGTGGCTGTAGGACGCGTCTCTAAAGACGTGGAGATTGTTCGCTACGGCGATCCATGGCGTATCAGGAAGGCAGCGCGGTGTTCTTTCTGCTTGCCGCCAACGTCACCGCATAACCGATCAATGCCGCGAACACCGAGCCGGTGAGAATGCCCATCCGGTCCATCCCGGCGTATTCACTGGCACCCGGCACGAAGGCGAGGGAGCCGACAAACAGGCTCATGGTGAAGCCGATCCCGCACAGGATCGCCACGCCCAGCACCTGACCCCAGTTGGCGTTCTGGGGCAGGGCGGCGATGCCGGTTTTCACGGCAAGCCAGGTCAGACCGAATACACCGACAGTCTTGCCCAGCAACAGGCCGACGGCGATGCCCATCGGCACGTGGTGGGTGAAGCTTTCGGCGGTAACGCCGGTCAGCGACAGGCCGGCATTGGCAAAGGCGAACAGCGGCAGGATGCCGTAGGCCACCCATGGGTGCAGGGCGTGTTCGAGGGTCAGCAGCGGCGAAGGCTCGGCGTTTTTGGTGCGCAGGGGGATGCAGAACGCGAGGGTCACGCCGGCCAGCGTCGCGTGGACACCGCTCTTGAGCACGCAGACCCACAGGATCAGTCCAATGATCATGTACGGCCCGAGCTTGACCACCCCGAGCCGGTTCATCGCCACCAGCGCCGCAATGCACGCCGCCGCCAGACCCAGCGACAGGGTCGAGAGTTCGCCGGAATAGAAGATCGCGATGATCACGATGGCACCGAGGTCGTCGATGATCGCCAGGGTCATCAGGAACAGCTTCAGCGACACCGGCACCCGCTTGCCGAGCAAGGCCAGCACGCCGAGGGCGAAGGCGATGTCGGTGGCGGTGGGGATCGCCCAGCCATCGAGGGCGGCCGGGTTGTCACGGTTGAGGAACCAGTAGATCAGCGCCGGCACCAGCATGCCGCCAATGGCCGCCGCGCCGGGCAGGACGATCTGCGACGGTTTCGACAGCTGGCCGTCGAGCACTTCGCGCTTCACTTCCAGGCCGATGAGCAGGAAGAACAGCGCCATCAGGCCGTCGTTGATCCACAGCAGCAGGGGTTTGGCGATTTTCAACGCGCCGATCTGCGCGACCACCGGGGTGTCGAGCAGGCCGGTGTACAGCCACGACAGCGGCGAGTTGTTGATGATTAGAGCCAGGATGGCCGCGGCGATCAGTAACAGACCGCTGGCAGCTTCCAACTGAAAGAAACGCGTGAAAGTGCTACGCAGAGGCAAGGTCGCTCTCCATCGATAAAGTCAAAAGGTGGGACACCCTAACCCGTACTGTTAGTTGTTAAAACAAAAGTTATATTCTTTTTTGTTATATATGGTTACAAGGCGCCTGCCAGACCTGCAGCAGAGCCTAGCAGTTGCCAAAGGTATTGAAGCTCAGCTGTATCTGTCAGTGCGGCAGGATTTTTCCTAAGCTTGGGGGCTGAGCCTGTGAAGGCACTTCTGCCCGATTCAACGAGAACAACAGCCATGAGCGACAACCGACAGTGGGCCCGCGAAGCCATCCGGATCATCGAGGCTGACTTTCAGCGCAGCGCCGACACGCACCTGATCCCCTTGCCGCTGCCGGGGTTCCCGGGTATCGATTTGTATTTCAAGGACGAGTCCAGCCATCCCACCGGCAGCCTCAAGCACCGTCTGGCCCGTTCGCTGTTTCTCTACGCCTTGTGTAACGGCTGGCTCAAGCCCGGCAAGCCGGTGATCGAGGCGTCCAGCGGTTCAACGGCGATTTCCGAAGCGTACTTTGCGCGGATGCTGGGGTTGCCGTTCATTGCGGTGATGCCGGCGACCACGTCCAAGGAGAAGATTGCCCAGATCGCGTTCTACGGTGGCCAGAGTCATCTAGTGGACGATCCAACCCAGATCTACGCCGAATCCGAACGCCTGGCCCGCGAGCACGACGGTCACTTCATCGACCAGTTCACCTACGCCGAGCGCGCCACCGACTGGCGGGCGAACAACAACATCGCCGAGTCGATCTTCCAGCAGATGCGCTACGAGCAGCACCCTTGCCCGGCCTGGCTGATTTCCAGCCCCGGCACCGGCGGCACCACCGCGACCCTCGGCCGTTACGTGCGCTATCGCCAGCACTGCACCCGCGTGCTGTGCGCCGATGCCGAGCGTTCGGTGTTCTTCGATTTTTACCAGACCGGTGATGCCAGCCTGCGTCTGGACCACGGTTCGCGGATCGAAGGCATCGGCCGGCCACGGGTGGAGGCGTCGTTCCTGCCGAAGGTGATCGATGCGATGGTCAAGGTGCCAGATGCCTTGTCGCTGGCGGCCATGCATTACCTGGCGCAGCGTCTGGGTCGGCATGTGGGTGGGTCGAGCGGCACCAACCTGATCGGCGCGCTGATGGCGGCGCAGCAGATGAAAGCGGCGGGGGAGTCGGGGTCGATCGTGGCGATTCTGTGCGATGGCGGCGAGCGCTACGCAGACACGTATTACGATCAGGCGTGGCTCAAGGCACAGGGCTATGAGCTGGAGGGATTGATGGCGGCTGTGGCAGCAAGTGCCGAGAAGGGTGAGGCGCTGCCAGCCTCGGTTCTGCGCGCCAATATCTGAGAGAAACGCACAAACCAATGTGGGAGCGAGCCTGCTCGCGATAGCGGTAGATTAATCAACATTTCTGTTGAATGTCAGTCCGCAATCGCGAGCAGGCTCGCTCCCACAGTTTTTTGCATTGTTTCAGGTATTGCGAATCAGTCTTTCAGGCCCAGGATGTCACGCGCCACAGCTTCGGCAATGCGAATCCCGTCAACGCCCGCCGACAGAATCCCGCCCGCATACCCCGCACCTTCACCGGCCGGGAACAGACCCTTCACGTTCATGCTCTGCAGCGATTCGTTACGCGTGATCCGCAGCGGCGACGAAGTCCGCGTCTCGATCCCGGTCAGCACCGCATCGTGCAGCGAATAGCCGCGAATCTGCTTCTCGAACGCAGGCAACGCCTCACGGATTGCCTCGATGGCAAAGTCCGGCAGCGCCAGGGCCAGATCCCCGAGTGCCACGCCCGGCTTGTACGAAGGTTCAACCTCGCCCAGCTCGGTGGACGGCGTGCCGTTGATGAAGTCGCCAACCAATTGCGCCGGCGCCTTGTAGTCACTGCCGCCGAGGATGAAGGCGTGGGATTCCAGACGCTCCTGCAACTCGATGCCAGCCAGCGGGCCGCCCGGGTAATCGACTTCCGGGGTGATGCCGACGACGATGCCGGAGTTCGCGTTGCGCTCGTTACGCGAGTACTGGCTCATGCCGTTGGTGACCACACGATTCGGCTCGGAGGTCGCAGCGACAACGGTGCCGCCCGGGCACATGCAGAAGCTGTAGACCGAACGGCCGTTTTTGGCGTGGTGTACCAGTTTGTAGTCGGCGGCTCCCAGCTTGGGGTGACCGGCATACTTGCCCAGCCGCGCACGGTCGATCAGCGATTGCGGGTGCTCGATGCGGAAACCCACCGAGAACGGCTTGGCTTCCATGAACACACCACGGCTGTGCAGCATGCGGAAGGTATCGCGGGCGCTGTGGCCCAGCGCCAGGATCACGTGTTTCGAATGCAGGGTTTCGCCGCTGGCCAGCTCGACGCCGACCAGTTGGCCGTCTTCGATCAGCACGTCGGTGACGCGCTCCTGGAAGCGTACTTCACCACCCAGGGCGCGAATCTCTTCGCGCATGGTCTCGACCATGCCGGTCAGGCGGAACGTACCGATGTGCGGCTTGCTGACGTAGAGGATTTCTTCCGGTGCGCCGGCCTTGACGAATTCGTGCAGCACCTTGCGGCCGAGAAACTTCGGGTCCTTGATCTGGCTGTACAGCTTGCCGTCGGAGAACGTGCCCGCGCCGCCCTCACCGAACTGCACGTTGGACTCGGGGTTGAGCACGCTTTTGCGCCACAGGCCCCAGGTGTCTTTGGTGCGCTGGCGCACTTCGGTGCCACGTTCGAGGATGATCGGCTTGAAGCCCATCTGGGCCAGCAGCAGGCCGGCGAAGATCCCGCACGGACCGAAGCCGACCACGATCGGGCGCTGGCTCAGGTCGCTTGGCGCCTGGCCGACGAATTTGTAGCTGACATCCGGCGCCACGTTGACGTTGCGGTCATCGGCGAACTTGGCCAGTACCTTGGCCTCGTCGCGCACTTCGAGGTCGATGGTGTAGATGAAGCACAGTTCGGAGGACTTTTTGCGCGCATCGTAGCTGCGCTTGAACAAGGTGAAATCGAGCAGCTCATCGCTGGCAATGCCCAGGCGCTGCACGATGGCGGCGCGCAGGTCTTCGTCGGGATGGTCGATCGGCAGCTTGAGTTCAGTGATTCGTAACATGACAGGATCCGGTTCGCGGGGCGCACAACTGCGCCAGGGCGTTTGAAGGCGGCGATTATAAGCCGCAACGGCCGGATCCCGTGAGGGTTAAACGATCAGTCGTTGCGCGAACCGCCGAAATACCCGCAACCGCGCTGCACCTTGCCGTCGATACGCAGTTCGGCGCTCATGTGCTGCACGCTGCCGGTGTTGCTGTCGACGCACCGCTGCGGCGCCACCCACAGCTCGATGCGCTGGTTGTTGGCTTCGCTGCTGAGGTTGAAACGACCGTCGCCCAACTGTTCTTCGACGTAAGGCACTGCCAGCGGTGGTTGACCTTCGCGGTCGATGACCATGCCTTTGCCGCTGACCTTGACGTTCCATTCCGGGCCATGGCCGGCGGCGCGCAGGATCATTTGTTTGAAGTTAGGGTCGTCACAGGCAGTGCCGGAACGTTCGACGCGGTACAACTGGGTCAGGTCGAGACGATCACCGGCGATCTTGCCGCGTACGTCGGCGAAGAGCTTGCCCTGTTGATCGGCCAGGGTGGCGGCCTCCTGCAGGACGCTGGTGCCGCCGACGTCGTTGATCACGTACTGGCGCTGCTCGCCGCAGGCCTGGAACACCAGTTTGCCGTCGGCCGCGGTCAGTTGTCCCTGCATCCGCGTCTGGCCGACGTGGGAGGCGCTTGTCCGCGCACCGTCGAACAACTGGCACGCGGCAAACAGAGGGAGCAGGGCAACAACGATCAAGGAACGGGCAACACGCATCTTCGGCTCTCCAGACAAGTGCCGTCACGTTACGCAGGCTGACCGTTCATCACAAGGGTTTAGCCCACGTGAAATGTCTGACCTGTCTGCAAGCCTTCGACACTTTTGGCGTAGGCCAATGCCACATCCGCTGCGGGAACCGGCTTGTAGCCGCGGAAGTACGGGGCGTAGCTGCCCATGGCTTCCACCAGAACGGTCGGGCTGATCGAGTTCACGCGCAGGCCGCGTGGCAGCTCGATAGCGGCGGCGCGGACGAAGCTGTCCAGCGCGCCGTTCACCAGTGCAGCCGAGGCACCGCTGCGGATCGGGTCGTGGCTGAGCACGCCGGTGGTGAAGGTGAACGATGCACCGTCGTTGGCAAATTCGCGACCGATCAGCAGCAGATTGACCTGGCCCATCAGTTTGTCTTTCAGGCCGAGGGCGAAGCTGGCTTCGGTCATGTCACTCAGCGGGGCGAAGGTCACGTTGCCGGCGGCGCACACCAGCGCGTCGAACTTGCCGGTCTGTTCGAACAGCTTGCGGATCGACGCGCTGTCGCTGATGTCCACCTGGAAATCGCCGCTGCTGCGGCCGATGCGAATGACTTCGTGACGCTGTGACAGTTCTTTGTCCACCGCCGAACCGATGGTGCCGCCGGCGCCGATCAACAGAATTTTCATCGTACTTGCCTCAAGTGATTGAACGAGCTTTCAGTCTAGAGTGGTTTTTTTCGCTGATAAGCGCGCTAATGGGCAACCTTTGGTTTTCAAATGGAAACAATCCATGAGCGAGATCGATGATCTGGCGGCGTTCGCGGTTTTGATTGAGGCCGGCAGTTTTACCTTGGCGGCGCAGCAACTGGGGTGCAGCAAGGGGCAGTTGTCCAAGCGCATCAGTCAGCTGGAGGCGCAGTTTTCCGTGGTGTTGCTGCAACGCACCACGCGTCGGTTGAACCTGACAGCAGCCGGCGCGGCGTTGTTGCCGCAGGCCCAGGCGCTTGTCGTCCAGGTCGAAAGAGCGCGTCAGGCATTGGCACGTTTGAAGGACGACATGGCAGGTCCCGTACGTATGACCGTGCCGGTGTCGCTGGGGGAAACCTTCTTCGACGGTCTGGTGCTGGAATTTTCGCAGAAATACCCCGAAGTGCAGATCGAACTGGAGCTGAACAACAGTTACCGTGACCTGTCCCGCGACGGTTTCGATCTGGCGATCCGCACTGAAGTGGCCAACGACGAGCGACTGGTGGCCAAGCCTTTGCTGGCCTGGCAGGAAATGACCTGCGCCAGTCCGGCCTACCTTGAACGTTTCGGCGAACCGCTTTCGCCACAGGCGCTGACCGAACATCGTTGCCTGCTCAACAGTCACTACGGCGGCCGCGAAGAGTGGCTGTACCACCAGCAGCACGAGCTGTTGCGGGTACGGGTGTCGGGGCCATTCGCCAGCAATCATTACAGCCTGCTGAAAAAGGCCGCACTCGCTGGCGCCGGCATCGCTCGACTGCCGTCCTATCTGTTGCAGACGGAATTGGCTGACGGCCGATTGCGCTGGCTCCTTCGGGATTTTCAGACCCGGCGCATGCCGATGTATCTGGTGCATCCGTATCAGGGCGGGCTGCCGAGGCGTACTCAAGTGCTGGCGGACTATCTGATCGACTGGTTCAAGCGCAGCGGCGAGGCCCTGGACCGTCTTCAGCGGTAACGTCGTGCGATCAGATGATCGATCGACAATTTGCCCGGTCCGGTGGTCATCAGGTACAGCAACACTGCCGCCCAGGTGCCGTGAGTCGGGTAAGCGTCGGGATATACGAACAGCTCGATGACCAGCGTCATGCCCAGCAATGCCAGCGCTGAAAACCGGGTAGCGAAACCGACGAGGATCAGGATCGGGAAAAAGTGTTCGGCGAACGCCGCCATGTACGCGGCGATTTCCGGTGACAGCAGCGGCACGTGGTATTCGCTCTGGAACAGCGGAATCGTCGAGTCCGCCAGATGTGGCCAGCCAATCTGGAACGTGCCGTCGATCAGGTCGATGGCCAGGCCCTCGACCTTGGTCTGCCCGGATTTCCAGAACACTGCGGCGATGGAGAAACGGGCGATGAAGGCGATCAGGCTGTGCGGGATTTTTTCCAGCAGCGCAATGGCGCGGGCAGTGAGGCTGTTCATGGCAAAACCTTGTGATGTAAATGGGTGATGGCCTGGCGACTGATCAACAGGGCGAGGGTCTGGCCGAGATCGAAGGCGTCTGCGGATGCCAGCGCCTGGGTAAGTGAAAGGCCGGCCTTGAGCTGGCGAATGAACTGGCTGATGCCGAGATCCACGTTGAATACCTCGACCTCCAGCCCGTTGCGCAGGATCAGCGCGTGCTGGGCCTGATTCAGATCGATGCCGGCCAGGGTCGCGTCGTGCTGATGCGCGGCCCAGATGTCCACCACGGCGAAGTTTGAATCGAGCAGATACAGCGAAGGATGCAGGCCGATCCGCAGTTCGTTCAGCCCATCGGCATCTGCAAATACAGTGGCGATCCGCTCCTGACTCAGAGGCAACGCATCGGCCGCGTGATAGGCCAGCGTGCGCAGGCGTTCCAGTCTTGCCACGTCGTCCAGATAGGGAACGCTCGCGGCAGGTTCGAACCCGCTGATGAAGTCCGCCAGCTCACTGCCGTAGTCGCTCATCAAAGGACTGTGGGGCGGATGGCTTTGCACAAAAACTCCGGCCATGGCCCGAAAGAACTCGTCACCCACCAACTGCATCACCACGGGATAACTGTCGGCCAATGCATTGATCAGCGAACCCTGCACGTTGTTGCGGTGCACCGCGAAACGACTGGCCGGATCGGCGCCGTTGGCACTGCACAAACCGTCGGGGCAGGGCAGGTCGGTATCGAGCAACGCTGCGCTGAATGCGGCTTGAGTGCTCATGGCCGAGCTCCCGCGCACAGCAACAGCTCATCGGCCTGCTGCGCTTCGGCCATCAGCACATCGAAGGCCGGCACCTGATTGTCCCGTTCGATCAGCGTCGCCACCGGGCCGACGCGCTCCAGCGCCTTGCGGTACAGCGACCAGACGGCCTGATCGATCGGTGCGCCGTGATCGTCGATCAGCAAGCGATCACCGAGGCTGTCGGCATCTTCGGCAAACCCCGCCAGATGGATCTCGCCAACTGCATGCAAAGGCAGTGCGTCGAGGTAGGCCAGGGGGTCGCGCTGATGATTGATGCATGAGACGTAGACGTTGTTCACGTCCAGCAACAGACCGCAGCCGCTGCGCCGAATGACTTCACGGATGAACTCCGCTTCGTCGATGGTCGAGCGCTCGAACGCCAGATAGGTCGCCGGATTCTCCAGCAACATCGGACGTTTGAGGGTGTTCTGTACCTGGTCGATGTGTTCGCAGACGCGGTTCAGCATCGGCGTGTCGTAAGCCAGGGGCAGCAGGTCATTGAGAAACACCGGGCCGTGAGTCGACCAGGCCAGGTGTTCGGAAAAGGCGTGGGGTTGATAACGCTCGATCAGCGTACTCAGGCGTTTGAGGTGCTGAACATCCAGCGGGCCCTCGGCACCGATAGACAGGCCGACGCCATGCAGCGACAGCGGATAAGCCTCGCGGATCAAACCCAGAAAATGATGAAACGGGCCGCCGGCCACCATGTAGTTTTCGGCGTGGACTTCGAAGAAACCGATGTCCGGAAGAGAACCGAGCACTTCACGAAAGTGCCCGGTCTTGAGCCCCAGCCCGGCGCGAGGCGGGAGCCCGGTGAGGGCTGCCCGAGTGCGGGGGGAGGCATGGTCGCAGGATGTGATCATGATCGACACTCGGGCAGCCTCCGGATCAGGACTTGGCCTTGAAGGCTTCCATCTGACCGAAACCGGTCGGCGAGGTTTTGCTTTCGGTGGTGGCGCAGGTGCCTTTTGGAACGAACTTCCAGGCGTTGCCCTGGTAATCCATTTTCGCCGTGCCTGCGCAGGTGGTGCCGGCGCCGGCGGCGCAGTCGTTATGACCTTTCATGGCCACGCCGAAGCATTTTTCCATGTTGCTGTTGTCGGCCGCTTGAACGGTCGAAACAGCGGCCATGCTCAGGGCGGAACCAAGGGCCAGAACCAGGGCGGTGGCGGACAGGGTGCGGGTGGTAGCAGTCATGATGTTTCTCCGGTTTCAACTTGGGTTGGAACAAGCGATGTGCGCTTGCTTACCCCACTAGAGAAACGACCTGGCGATGCGTTACAGCGATCGCGAAAACAATTTTAAAAGCGCAAAAAAAACGGCCCGAAGGCCGTTTTCTGTTTAACGCGATCGATCAACCGCCGAGGTACGCCTCGCGCACTTTCGGGTCGGTCAGCAGCGCTTCACCGGTGCCTTGCATCACCACCCGGCCGTTCTCCAGAACGTACGCACGGTCAGCGATTTTCAGCGCCTGGTTGGCGTTCTGTTCGACCAGGAACACCGTCACACCGTCCTTGCGCAGCTGTTCGATGATGTCGAAGATCTGCTGGATGATGATCGGTGCCAGGCCCAGCGACGGCTCGTCGAGCAGCAGCAGTTTCGGCTTGCTCATCAGCGCACGGCCGATGGCGAGCATTTGCTGTTCGCCGCCGGACATGGTGCCGCCGCGCTGGTTGAAGCGTTCTTTCAGGCGTGGGAAAAGTCCGAGAACCTTGTCCATCTGTTCCTGATAGTCGCCCTTGTCGGTGAAAAAACCGCCCATGGCCAGGTTTTCTTCGACGGTCAGGCGGGCAAACACCCGGCGACCTTCCGGCACTACGGCGATGCTCTTGCGCATGATCTGCGACGAGTCCTGGCCGACCAGTTCCTCACCCATGTAGCGGATGCTGCCGCTGTGGGCCTGCGGCGAACCGCAGAGCGTCATCAGCAGCGTGGACTTGCCGGCACCGTTGGCGCCGATCAGGGTCACGATCTCGCCCTGGCGGACTTCGACGTTGACGCTGTGCAGGGCCTGGATCTTGCCGTAGAAGGTGGAAACGTTTTCGAACTGCAGCATTTACGCTTCCCCCAGGTAGGCTTTGATCACTTCAGGATTGTCGCGGATCTGTTCCGGCGTGCCGTCGGCCAGGGGCGTCCCCTGGTTGATCACGACGATGTGGTCGGAAATGCTCATGACCAGTTTCATGTCGTGTTCGATCAGCAGCACGGTGACGTTGTGCTCTTCACGCAGCACGCTGATCAGCGCCTTGAGGTCTTCGGTTTCTTTCGGGTTCAGACCGGCGGCCGGTTCGTCGAGCATGAGGATCCGCGGACGGGTCATCATGCAGCGGGCAATTTCCAGGCGACGTTGCTGACCATACGCCAGAGTGCCGGCGGTACGGTTGGCGAACTCCTTGAGGTTGACCTTTTCCAGCCAGTATTCGGCGTACTCCATGGCCTCGCGCTCGCTCTTGCGAAACGCCGGGGTCTTGAACAGGCCGGACAGGAAGTTGGTATTCAGGTGACGGTGCTGGGCGATCAACAGGTTCTCGACCGCCGTCATGTCCTTGAACAACCGCACGTTCTGGAAGGTGCGCACCACGCCCTTGAGGGCGATCTTGTGCCCCGGCAGGCCCTGGATCGGCTCGCCGTCCAGCAGGATGCTGCCGCCCGACGGCTGATAGAAACCGGTCAGGCAGTTGAACACGGTGGTCTTGCCCGCGCCGTTCGGCCCGATCAGTGCCACCACTTGTTTTTCCTTGACGGTCAGGGCCACGCCATTGACCGCCAGCAGACCGCCGAAGCGCATGCTCAGGTTTTCGACTTTAAGGATCTCGCGGCTCATTTTCGCAACTCCATGTGTGGGCGTTGCATCGGCAGCAGACCTTGTGGACGCCAGATCATCATCAACACCATCAGGGCACCGAACATCAACATGCGGTACTCGCTGAACTCACGCATCATTTCCGGCAACAGGATCATCACCACGGCCGCAAGAATCACGCCCAGTTGCGAGCCCATGCCACCCAGCACCACGATGGCGAGGATGATCGCCGACTCGATGAAGGTGAACGATTCCGGCGTCACCAGCCCCTGACGGGCAGCGAAGAAGCTGCCGGCGAAACCGGCGAAGCTCGCACCCAGGGTGAACGCCGACAGCTTGATCACGGTCGGGTTGAGACCCAGTGCGCGGCAGGCGATTTCATCTTCACGCAGCGCTTCCCACGCACGGCCGATCGGCATGCGCAGCAGGCGGTTGATGATGAACAGTGCGGCCAGCGCCAGCAGCAGGGCAACCAGGTAGAGGAAAATCACCTTGTTGATCGAGTTGTATTCCAGGCCGAAATACTCGTGGAAGGTTTGCAGGCCTTCCGCGGCCTTGCGTTCGAAGGTCAGGCCGAAGAACGTCGGTTTCTCGATGTTGCTGATCCCGTTCGGACCACCGGTGATGTCGGTCAGGTTGCGCAGGAACAGACGGATGATTTCCCCGAAACCGAGGGTCACGATCGCCAGGTAGTCACCGCGCAGACGCAAGACCGGGAAGCCGAGCAGGAAGCCGAACGTTGCCGACATCAGGCCGGCGATCGGCAGGCAGATCCAGAAGCTCAGGCCGTAGTAGTGCGACAGCAGCGCATAGCTGTAGGCGCCGACGGCGTAGAAGCCGACGTAACCCAGGTCAAGCAGACCGGCCAGACCGACCACGATGTTCAGGCCCAGGCCGAGCATCACGTAGATCAGGATCAGCGTCGCGATGTCCACCGCACCACGGGAGCCGAAGAACGGCCACACCAGTGCACCGAGGATCAGTGCAATGATGATGTAGCGCTGAGTGGTCGGCAGGGTCAGGAAGTTGCTGGCCTTGGCCGGAATCAGCGGCATCCCCGGCGACGAACGCCACGCCTTGCTGATCTGCTGGTTGAACAGCACCCGCAGGAACATCAGCACCGAGCAGATGGCGATGGTCGCCAGAATGGCCGGGCTGGTGTTGTGCACTTCCAGGTTGATGCCGACGATGGTCAGTTTCAGACCCAATACCGGATAGGCCACGGCCCAGACCAGCAAGGCGCTGAACAGCGCCTGTTTAAGATTCCTAGTCATACTTTCTCAACCTCCGGACGGCCCAGAATGCCGGTCGGACGGAACAACAGCACCAGAACCAACAAGCCGAAAGCCACGACGTCCTTGTACTGGTCACCGAAGATATCGGCACCAAAGGCTTCCGCCACCCCGAGCACCAACCCGCCGAGCATGGCGCCGGGGATGCTGCCGATACCGCCCAGTACCGCGGCGGTGAAGGCCTTGAGGCCGACGAGGAAACCGGCGTTCGGGTTGATCACGCCGTACTGCATGCTCAGCAGTACCGCAGCGACAGCCGCCAGCGCGGCGCCGATGACGAAGGTCAGGGCGATGATGTTGTTGGTGTTGATGCCCAGCAGGTTGGCCATCTTGATGTCTTCGGCGCAGGCGCGGCAGGCACGACCCAGGCGAGAGCGGGAGATGAACATGGTCAGGCCGAGCATGGCGACCAGGGTCACCACGAACACCACGATTTGCATGTAGGAAATCAGCACTTCATGTGCGCCACCTGGCCCGATGGAGAAGTTTCCGGGGATCAGGTTGGGGATGGATTTGTCCTTGGAGTCTTGCGCCAGCAGAACCGTGTTCTGCAGGAAGATCGACATACCGATCGCGGAAATCAGCGGGATCAGACGGTTGCTGCCGCGCAGGGGGCGGTAGGCAATGCGTTCGATGCTGTAACCGTAGGAACTGGTGACGACGATACTGGCGATGAACGCCGCGGTCATCAACAGCGGGACATTGTCGAGTCCCATCATGGCCAGCCCGGCGATGGCGATGAACGCCACGTAGGAACCGATCATGTACACCTCGCCGTGGGCGAAGTTGATCATTCCAATGATGCCGTAAACCATCGTATAGCCGATGGCGATCAGGGCATACGTGCTGCCAATGGTCAGACCATTAACCAGCTGCTGGAAGAAGTGATAGATGTCAGGCATTACAGCGCTCCTAAAAACCTGATACGCATTTCACTGGTGGAGTCATTTTCCCGCCCGGCCCCGTGGATCTCTATCCACTTCGAATCCGGGTTTTGCCAGCGAACCGCTGATGACGGTTTTGAGATTTTCAGGTGGGGAGACTGGCGGATCACGCCAGCGCGGCCCAATACATTCGTAAAACAAAGCCCACGGCACGCCGTGGGCTTTATTGGCAGTCAGTCAGGCAGCGCCTTACTGAGGCGACACTTCGGTTTTAGGTTTGCCGAAGTGCCACTGGTAGACCACGAACTTGAAGTCCTTCAGGTCGCCCTTGGCGTCGAAGCTCAGGTCGCCGGTAGGGGTCTTGAAGGTGCCGGCGTGAATGGCAGCCGCCACTTTCGCAGGGTCTTCGGATTTGGCCGCGCTGATACCACCGGCAATCACTTCAACTGCCGAGTAGGACGGGAACACGAACGGGCCGCTCGGGTCTTCTTTCTTGGCCTTGAATGCATCAGCCAGCGCAACGTTGGCCGGATCCTGGTCGAAGGACTTCGGCAGGGTCACCAGCAGGCCTTCGGACGCGTCCTTGGCAATCTGCGAGATAGAGTCGTTACCCACGCCTTCCGGCCCCATGAACTTGGCTTTCAGGCCTTTTTCCTCGGACTGACGCAGGATCAGGCCCAGCTCCGGGTGGTAGCCGCCGTAGTAGACGAAGTCGACGTTGGCTTGCTTGAGCTTGGAGATCATCGAAGAGAAGTCCTTGTCGCCGGCGTTGACGCCTTCGAACACGGCGACTTTCACGCCTTTCTTCTCCAGGGTTGCCTTGACGGCGGTGGCGATGCCTTCGCCGTATTGCTGCTTGTCGTGCAGGACAGCAACGATTTTCGGCTTCACGTGATCGGCGATGTAGTTACCGGCGGCAGGGCCCTGGGCGCTGTCCAGACCGATGGTGCGGAAGACCATCTTGTAACCACGGTTGGTGATGTCCGGGCTGGTGGCAGCCGGGGTGATCATGATCACGCCTTCGTCTTCGTAGATGTCCGAAGCAGGCTGGGTGGAGCTGGAGCACAGGTGACCGACCACGAACTTGACGCCGTCGTTGACGACCTTGTTCGCTACCGCTACCGCTTGTTTTGGATCGCAGGCGTCATCGTATTCAACGGCTTCGAGTTTCTTGCCGTCGACGCCGCCCTTGGCGTTGATCTGCTCGATGGCCATTTTGGCGCCACTGAACTGCATGTCGCCGTACTGGGCTACTGGACCGGTTTTAGGGCCGGCGATACCGATCTTGATGGTGTCAGCTGCGAACGAATGGCTGGCCGCCCCGGCCAGTACCATAGCGGCAAACAGTTTGGAAATCTGCTTAGTAGCCTTAGTCATAGTGCTCCACTCTTACTGTTGTATTTTTTTAGAGTCCTGGCGCCGTAGCAACAGAACCGGGCTGGATATCTTCGCGATACCTTCCGGAAATGCCCCCGGCAACTGTACCGGTACAGTGTAGAGCGCCGGTTGTTGGCCTGGGAAGCTGGCGCCAAGGGGCAAAACCTGAGGGTGTCGCTTTAATGAAAGAAAAAGACAGAATTGCGGCGGGTCTTTCAGAGGGCTTATGCCTCAATCATCAGCATTCCTTGGCTTTCCTGCGCTTTTCGTTCGGTACAGCCTTTTGCTACCGGGTTTTTCTGCCGGACCACCGACGTTATCATTCGCGCCGATTTCTTTTCCGGACAGTCCCATGAATCAAGAACCTAGCACCCTCTATGCCAAGCTGCTTGGTGAAACCGCATCTATTACCTGGAAGGAGCTGGAGCGCTTCTACGCCCAGGGTGCCCTATTGTGGGTCGACGGCGACCTGGATTTGATCGCCATCGCCGAAGCCGTGGCCTCGGATCAAGGCGAGAAAGTCGCTGCCTGGCTGGCCGAAGACAAGGTCGCGAAGCTGTCTGAAACGCGGGCGCTGGATATTTTCGAACGTGATCCGCAGATGTGGGCGGTGGTGGTACGGCCGTGGATTCTGGTCCAGGAAAGGGCGTCGGTCTGAATGGTTGCACCTTGTTGGTGCGATCAAGTGCCGGAAAAAAGTGTGTAGCCGAGTAGCGTGATGGCACGTTGCCGTAGAGAAACGCCACAAGCGCAGGTGGCATAACGGTGACGTAAACGTAACGGGCACAGTTTAGTAAGCAGCCTAACGGCTGCTTAATTGTTTCGGGATGTTGGAAAAGCCTGAAATCTTCAGTGAATTTCAGGGCCCCTTCGCGAGCAAGCCCGCTCCCACAGGAAACGCATTCCAATGTGGGAGCGAGCCTGCTCGCGATGGCGGCGCCACGGTCTGATGTCAGACCGAGTAAGTCTTGCCGGTATGGTTATTGAGCGAAATAACCTTGGTCTTGCCGATCCGGTGACGATAGATCTCGCGCAGGTACTTGATCGACTTCTTCACGCAGTCTCGCGACAGACGAATGTCGTTGATCGAGACAAACTTCTCTTTGTCGTTGATCAGCTCGCGGTACTTCTTCTCGTACATCGGCTTGATCGCGTACCAGTTGGTATCGAGGATCTTCGCCGGGTTCTCGAACTCGTTGAGCAGGTCGTCGATGCGCGCTTCGTCGAATTCCTCATTGATGATGAAGTCGAGGATCGAGTTGTCGAGGGTTTCGTCGAAACGGTACGGGGTCTTCGCGAAGCAACGCTTGATGAACGCCACGATCAGGGTCAGGAAGTCGTCCGACAGGCACGGGCTCTTGGCGATCAGGGTGGTCAGCGACAGGTTGGCCGATGCACCGATCACCAGCGCGTAGCGCTTGAGCGTGGTGTTGGGGAACAGGCTGTTGAGGTGAGTCTTCAACCGGTTCAGGTCCATGTACGACAGCTTGTAGTCTTTCGGCAGCGAGACGATCGAGACCACCGACGAGCAGTTCTTGAAAAAGTGCAGGTCGTGCAGCGCGGCGGCGTCGTAGCCGGAATTCTTGTACTGCTCAAGCGACGCGCGGTAGCGCTTGGATTCGATCGGCAGCAGGCTGATGCCTTCGATGGCCTGAGTGACCTTGTTGAAGTGCGGCAGATCGATCGAGCGGAAGAACAGGTCGTCGATGTTCAGGCGCTGCGGTTCTTTGTCGAACACCTTGAACTTGTCGCTGCTCGGTGGCGGCGTTTCCGGCACTACCGATTCTGCGTAGGCAATCGCCACCGGGCCGGCCAGACTCATGAACAGGTCGTTGGCGTCCAGGCGAATGGTCTCGCCGATGTCGATGCCGGCGCGACGGAAATAGTTCTGGTCGTAGTCGGTCGTGACCGCCTGGGCCGTCAGAATGTTGAAGATCTGCTGCGAGATGTACTGGTTGGCGTGCTTCTCCATCGCATTGACATCAATGTTCTGGATGTTGCCGTCATCGCTCTCTTCGGCGTAACGCATGATGTCGTTGGAAATCAGCATCATCGCGTTCCATGGGCGGATACGGCCCATGACGCTGGCTTCGCTGCTGTCTTCGTTGGCGAAGTTGTACGAGAAATCCCATTCTTCCGACAGGTATTTGCACAGCAGGCGACCGGCGTTGATGTGCAGCGCCTCGGACATTTCGCTGCGGTGGTCGGAAATGTTCGGCAGCACGCAGATGCCGCTGGTGAAGATCGGTTCGAACACGAACGAATGACCGCTCTTGCCGTCATGCTCGTCCATCGGCTTGGTGTCGAACGTCTTGTTCATGTACGAGTGCTGCTGGGCCAGGCCGAATTCCGAGGCCATGCCCGAGCCGGTGCCGCCGCCGGCACTGAAGATCGAAAAATACAGGCGCGACTGGTTGGCCTTGATGCCGCAGCTGTCGATCAGGTACGAGTGGATCATTTTCCAGTCAGGGCTGGAGAAACGCTGGGTGTCCTTGTTCAGGATGATCTTCGCCAGGTACTGGCCGAGGATCGGCGCGTTACCGGCGCCACCGGCGTGGACTTCGGACAAGTCCATGATTTTCATTTTGCTGTAGTCGCGCAGGAAGCCGCTTTTTTCGCCCTTGCGCGAGAAGCGGATGCGCCCGGCGATGTCCTTGTCGAGGTCGCCGAGCATCACCAGCGGCTCGACCAGGAACACTGGCTTGGTCGACTTGTTCGGGCCGATCCGCAGGTTCTGCTTGATCCACTGGGCCGGGCTGTAGCCTTTGTCGGAGGCCAGACGACGGTCGGCCGCGCGGTCTTCATTGTTGAATTCGTTGAGGTAGAACTTGCGCGCGTTGTACACCAGCTCCGCCACGTCGAGGGCGATGTTGGAACCGCAGCGACCGAGGCCGATCAGGCACACCGACGGGAATTCCTGGTCGTTGTGCTGCTCGTTGTCACCTTCCAGGTGCGGCGGACGCGGGAACACCAGATCACGCAGGCCGTCGAGGTTGTCGAGGATGCGGTCAGTGTTGGTTTCGGTGAAGTACAGGTATTGCTGGGTGCCCAGTGGGCGCGAGGGTGGCAATGGCTTCATCGGGGTGGGGCTGTTCGCTGCAGGACTCAGGGTCAGATCGGATACCGCAGTGGCCGGATTATTTTTAGAGGTCATTGTGCGCCATGTACCTGGACTGGTTGGTTCGGCGACCGCTGTCGTCGAGCCTCACGGAATGGGATCTCGCGTCTTTTTGCTGCGCGTATTTGGCCCGTGCGTCAGGGTCTTTGCCTGTGTGTCGCACGGGGGAATCCTTTCCTGATTGATGATGGATCGGCCATTATTCGGCGATCTTTAATCAAAAGGAGGCTAAATGATGTCAACGCGACCTTCGTTGGGGTTTGCCGGAATCGGGCTGATGGGCCTGCCGATGTGCCGGCGTCTGCTGGCCGCCGGTTATCCGCTGACCGTGTGGAACCGCAACCCGGCCAAGTGCGCGCCGCTGGTCGAGGCGGGTGCCCGGCAAGTCGCAACCCCGGCCGAACTGTGCGGGCACGCCGACGTGGTGATGCTCTGTCTGGCGGACACGGCGGTGGTGCGCGAGGTGGTGTTCGGCCCGACCGGCGTGGCTGAAGGGGCGAAACCCGGTCAGTTGCTGGTGGATTTTTCCAGCCTCGAACCCACTGCCACCCGTGAGATGGCAGCCGAGCTGGCCGGCAAGACAGGCATGGCCTGGCTCGATTCGCCGGTGTCTGGCGGGGTGGTCGGGGCCGAGGCCGGCAGTCTGGCGATCATGGTCGGCGGAGATGAAACGGATCTTGATCGCGTACGCCCGGTTTTGCTCGCCCTCGGGCAACGCGTCACACACATGGGCGGTGTCGGCGCCGGTCAGGTGACCAAGGCCTGCAATCAGATGATCGTCGCCTGCAATGCTTTGGTGATCGCCGAAGTGGTGGCGCTGGCCGAACAGGCCGGGGTCGATGCCAGTCTGATCGCCGAAGCGCTGGCCGGTGGCTTTGCCGATTCCAAACCGTTGCAGATCCTCGCCCCGCAAATGGCCGAAAGCCGTTTCGAGCCGGTGAAGTGGCACGTGCGCACGCTGCTGAAAGATCTGGATACCGCAGTGAAGTTTTCCCGGGAAACCGGTTCGGCCACGCCGATCAGCGGATTGGCCGCACAACTGATGCGCCTGCATGGGGCGCAGGGCTTTTTGGAGAAAGATCCATCGACGCTGGTGCAAATGTTCCGCGGGCCAGAGACAACGGATTGACCGCGTGGGGGTGTTTGCGCTGATTGATTTCTTCGAGGACCGGGCGCAGTTCTTCCAGCGGCACCGGGCGGCTGAGCAGGTAACCCTGAATGAAGTCACACCCGGAGCGCTCGAGGAATTCGTATTGCTCCAGGCTTTCCACGCCTTCGGTGACCACTTGCAAGTGCAGGGTGTGAGCCATGACGATGATCGCCTGGACGATCTCCATGTCGGCGGTGGCCTTGGGTATGTCGAGGATGAACGAACGGTCGACTTTCAAGGTGTTGAGCGGCAGACGCTTGAGGTAGGCGAGCGACGAATAGCCGGTACCAAAATCATCGATCGACAGCGATACCCCGAGGGCGCGGATCTGCCGCAACAGCACCAGCGTATTGGCGATGTTGCCCATCAGGGCGTTCTCGGTCACTTCCAGCTCCAGCCGTTCGGGGGCGACCCCGGCGCTGCGCAAGGCCCGTTCGATTTCGTTGGCCAGTTCTTCCCGGGCCAGGTTCAGCGGTGAGCAGTTCCAGGCGATTTTCAGTTCGTCGCAGCCATGGCGCGACAGTTCGCCAAGGTCTTCACAGGCCTTGCGCAGCACCCAGTTGTCCAGCTCGGCGATCAGGCCATTGTTTTCCGCAATGGCGATAAAACGGTCCGGAGTCAGCAGGCCGTGCACCGGGTGTTGCCAGCGTATCAGCGCTTCGAGCTTGGTGACCTTGCCGGTCTTCAATTCGAAGATCGGCTGGTAATACAGTATCAGCCCGTTCTCTTCGCGCAGGGCATGGCGCAATTCTTCTTCCAGTTGCAGTTCCTGGCTGGCGCGGTTTTTCAGGTTGCAGTCGAAGAAGTGCACGCCGTTGCGCCCGGCCCCCTTGGATTGGTACAGCGCCAGGTCCGCGTGCTTGAGCAGTTCCTCGCAAGTGGTGCCGTCCTCGGGAAACAGGCTGATGCCGATGCTGGTGGTCATCACCATGCGGCGTCCGGCCAGTTCGATCGGCTCTTTCATCTTGAGCATGATGCGCTGGGCCAGGTTGCGAGCCTCCTCGCGGTCCCGCAGGCCGATGAGGATGCAGAACTCATCGCCGCCGAAACGCGCGACCACGTCTTCGTGGCCGCGCACCGAGCCCTTGATGTGCTGGGCGATGACTTTGAGCAACTGGTCGCCGGCGTCATGACCGAGGCTGTCATTGATGCGCTTGAAGTGGTCGATGTCGAGAAACATCACCGCGAGCATGCCGCCCTCGGTGGATTTCTGGCTGAGTTTTTCGGCAAAGATCTGGTTGAAACCGCGACGGTTGATCAGGTTGGTCAGGGCATCGTAATTGGCCGCCTGCTGCAGCGACACGCGCGCCTGATCGAGCTGGCTGAGCAGCATGTTGACCCGGCGCAGGTCATCCTCCTTGTTCTGCAGTTTCTTGTCGGCCAGGGCGGCGCTGATGGCGCTGCCGAGGATCAGCAGGGTGATGAAGGCAACGGTGAGCCCCAGTTGCAGATGGTTGGTCTCGGCCTTGAGGGTAGGGATGTTTCCCTCCGGCAACATCAGGTTCAGCGCTGCCATGGCCGTGAAATGCATGCTGATGATGCCGGCGCCGAGAATCAGGGCGGCCACGTACTTGAGCATCTGGATGTGCAGACCGCTGCCTTCGCGCAAATACCCGGCCACCCACAGCGCGGCGAAACTGGCCGCGATGGCGATCACGATCGACAGGATGAACAGGATGGGATCGTAGTAGGCGCTGGCCGCCGACTGCATGGCGGCCATGCCGACGTAATGCATGCCGGCGATGCCCAGGCCGATGACAATGGCGGTCTTGAGGTATTGCAGCAGGCTGGGCTGTGGCTCGCTCAGGGTGTGCATTGCCAGCCAGGACGCCAGCAAGGCGATCAGCAGGGAGAACAGGGTGATGGCGAGGTCGTACTGGATGTCGATCGGAGTCTGGAACGCCAGCATGCTGATGAAATGCATGGCCCAGATGCCGCCGGCCAGGCAGGTGGCGCCGATCCAGCGCCAGAGCCTGCGCGATCCGAGGTCTTCGGCATGGCCGACGCGTTCCGCCATGTCGAGGGTGGCAAAACTCGCGGCGCACGCCACCAGATAGGCGATCAGCACCAGCAAGGGATTGTGTGTGCAATTGAGAATGATCTGCCCGCTGTGCGGCAGCTCGGCAACAAACTGCAAACCAAGCCACTCCATAGCATGCCCCGTCTCTGAGTGCTTCCTTACTGCGTCATGAACGCAGGCGAATGAATGCAGTATAGAGGCCGATTTCGGGGCGCAAGCCGTAGTGGCATATTGGTTCTAATGATTTTGGCATGAGCGCCATAGCGATTGGCGCTAAGGCTCAGGCGACCTCGTTCCAGTGCGGTTGCAACGGCGGCAAGCCGAAGCGGGCACGGGCCTTGTCGCAATCGGTGTTCTGCTCGCCGTTTTCCCACGACGCCTCGAACTCGCGGCAGGGGCTTGAGCGCTTGTCGTAGATCGTGCAACTCACTGCCTTTCCGACTTCGCCCTCCAGCGCGGTGCAGCGCGGCGCCTTGCGGTCGGTACCGATCATGGCGACCCGGCTGGGTGTGATCTGGGTGACCAGCTTATCGGGCACGGTCCCGCCGGAGGATGCGCATTCACCCCAGAAAAATGACACACGAAAATGGGAACAGCAGGCACCGCAATTCAGACACGGACTGACATCGGACATGGGAGGGGCATCAAAGGGATTGATCGGCAGGATCCGGACGGATCCGGCGGCCATTCTAGGCTTTGCCACGGCGTTGGGAAGGGGGGCGCGAAAGTATTTTTTCATTGCCGGATTTTTCCGCAAAACCCCCGGTTTTCGGGGGATTCGAGCCTTTTCAAGGGCTTACGTTTCGTTACAGTGCCATGGTTCCCTATCAGGCTGGCGAATGATCACAGACAGCCCCGACGAGCGTGACTAGATTGCAGGTTCCGGGCTCGAATGCGTCGGCAGTGAAGCCCCATAACAATAAAAGAGACGGACCCATGCAGAACTCGACCCAAGCGGCGAATGCCTGGCGCATTCTGTTCCTGTTGTTCCTCGCCAACCTGTTCAACTTCTTCGATCGCACCATCCCCGCGATCATCATCGAGCCGATCCGCATGGAATGGCACCTCAGCGACTTTCAGCTGGGGATCGTCGGCACCGCATTCACCATCGTTTATGCCATTGCCGGTCTGCCCTTGGGGCGCATGGCCGACACTGGCTCGCGCAGCAAATTGATGGGCTGGGGGTTGGCCACCTGGAGCGCGCTGACGGCGGTCAACGGCCTGGTGGGCAGCTTCTGGAGTTTTCTGCTGGTGCGCATGGGCATCGGCATCGGCGAGGCCAGTTACGCACCGGCGGCCAACTCGCTGATCGGTGACCTGTTCCCGGCCCACCGTCGGGCGCGGGCCATGGGCATCTTCATGCTGGGCCTGCCGTTGGGGCTGCTGTTGGCGTTTTTCACCATCGGCGCGATGGTCAAGGCCTTCGACAGCTGGCGCGCGCCGTTCTTCATTGCCGCGGTGCCGGGGCTGCTGCTGGCGGTGTTCATGTTTTTTATCAAGGAACCCAAGCGCGGCGCGGCAGAAACCGTGCAGGTGTCGCAAGAGAAGGTCGACAAGCCGATTCGCCGGGTGCTGGCGGTGCCGACGTTTCTGTGGCTGGTGATGGCCGGGTTGTGCTTCAACTTTGCGACGTATGCCTGCAACTCGTTTCTGGTGCCGATGCTGCAGCGCTATTTCCTGATGCCGTTGCAGGAGGCGGCGGTGGCCACCGGGCTGATCGTCGGTGTGACCGGTCTGATCGGCCTGACCCTCGGCGGCTGGATCGCCGACAAGATCCACCAGCGCGTGGCCAGCGGCCGGTTGCTGTTTGCAGCGTTCAGCCTGATTGTCTCCACCGTGTGCACGGCCTGGGCGCTGCATGCGGGACGGATCGAGATCGGTGTGTTTGTCGCGCTGTTCAGTGTCGGCTGGCTGTTTGCCTACAACTTCTACACCTGTGTCTACACGGCGATTCAGGACGTGGTCGAACCACGACTGCGGGCCACGGCGATGGCGCTGTTCTTTGCCGGGTTGTATTTGCTGGGCGGAGGTTTGGGGCCAGTGGTGGTGGGCGGTTTGTCGGATCACTTTGCCAAGTCGGCCATGATTTCGGCGGGTGCCGAACAGATGACCGAGGCATTCAAGGCTGTCGGCCTGCATGATGCGATGTACCTGATCCCGGTGGCGCTGTTCTTTACGATGGTGTTTCTGTTTCTGGCGTCGCGGTGTTTTGTGCGGGATGCGAAGCGGATGAAGGAGGGATTGGTCGCGGTGGATGAGCCAGAGGGCTCAGCGGTGACTGCATGACCGCCTTCGCGAGCAAGCCCGCTCCCACATTCGACCGCATTTCCTCCTGAAGGAAACCGGCCAACTGTGGGAGCGGGCTTGCTCGCGAAGAGGCAATCAACAGCGCAGCATAAATAGCAGACAAACAAAAAGGCCCGCATCGCAGCGGGCCTTTTCATGGGTGGCGATGGAGCAGGGCGGTTTAACCCGCCACCAGCACCCGGATCGCTTCCAGTCGCAACGCCGCCTTGTCGAGCATGGCCAGGCCTTGCTCGCGCTGTTTGCGCAGGGCAACCAGTTCGCTGTCGCGCACGGTCGGGTTGACCGCTTGCAGGGCGGTCAGGCGCGCCAGCTCTTCGTCGGTGTCCGCTGCCAGACGGCGGCGGGCCTCGGCCACGCGCTCGGCGTGACGCGGAGTGACCTTGTCTTCACCAGCGTTGATCCGCGGCGTCAGTTGATCGCGCTGGGCCTGAATGAACTTGTTGGCGCTGGCGCGCGGTACGCTCTCCAGTTGATCGTTCAGGGTCTCGAAGGCCACGCGCGACGACAGGTCGTTGCCGTTGGCATCGAGCAGGCAGCGCAGGGCGGCCGGCGGCAGGTAACGGCCCAGTTGCAGCGAACGCGGAGCCACCACTTCGCTGACGTACAGCAGTTCCAGCAAGACGGTGCCCGGCTTCAACGCCTTGTTCTTGATCAGCGCGACAGCGGTGTTGCCCATCGAACCGGACAGCACCAGATCCATGCCACCCTGCACCATCGGGTGTTCCCAGGTGATGAACTGCATGTCTTCGCGCGACAGCGCCTGGTTGCGGTCGTAGGTGATGGTCACGCCTTCGTCGTCGCCCAGCGGGAAACTGGCGTCGAGCATCTTCTCGCTCGGCTTGAGGATCAGGGCGTTTTCCGAATGGTCTTCGCTGTCGATGCCGAACGCGTCGAACAGGGTTTCCATGTAGATCGGCAGGGCGAACTGGTCGTCCTGTTCCAGAATCGCCTCGACCAGTGCTTCACCTTCGCCGGCGCCACCGGAGTTCAGCTCCAGCAGGCGGTCGCGACCGGTGTGCAGCTCGGCTTCCAGACGCTCGCGCTCGGTGCGCGCTTCGTCGATCAGCGCTTGCCACTCGCCGTCGTCGGCTTCTTCGAGCAGCGGCAGCAGGCGCGGGCCGAACTGATGCTGCAAGGCGTTGCCGGTCGGGCAGGTGTTGAGGAACGCGTTCAGCGCTTCGTGATACCACTGGAACAGACGCTCTTGCGGGCTGGTTTCCAGGTACGGGACGTGCAGTTCGATGATGTGCTTCTGGCCGATCCGGTCCAGACGACCGATGCGCTGTTCCAGCAGGTCCGGATGGGACGGCAGATCGAACAACACCAGGTGATGAGCGAACTGGAAGTTGCGACCTTCACTGCCGATTTCCGAGCAGATCAGCACCTGCGCGCCGAACTCTTCATCGGCGAAGTAGGCGGCAGCGCGGTCACGCTCGAGGATGTTCATGCCTTCATGGAACACCGTGGCCGGGATGCCGGAGCGCACGCGCAGCGCGTCTTCCAGGTCCATCGCGGTTTCGGCGTGGGCGCAGATCACCAGCACTTTGGTGCGCTTGAGCATTTTCAGCTGGTCGATCAGCCACTCGACACGCGGGTCGAATTTCCACCAGCGTTCTTCTTCGCTGGCGTCCGGCTGGGACTGGAAGCTGACTTCCGGGTACAGCTCGGCGTGATCGCCCAGTGGCAGTTCGAGGTATTCGTCCGGGCACGGCAACGGGTACGGGTGCAGCTTGCGCTCCGGGAAACCCTGCACGGCGGCGCGGGTGTTGCGAAACAGCACGCGGCCTGTGCCGTGACGGTCGAGCAGTTCACGCACGAGGCGGGCGCTGGCTTCGCTGTCGCCATCGTTGACGGCGGTGAGCAGGGCTTCGCCTTCGTTGCCGAGGAAACCGTGGATGGTCTTGTGCGCTTCGGCCGAGAGACGGCCCTTGTCCAGCAGCTCCTGAACGGCTTCGGCCACCGGGCGATAGTTTTCGCTTTCGGCGCGGAAGGCGGCCAGGTCATGGAAGCGGTTGGGGTCGAGCAGGCGCAGACGGGCGAAGTGGCTGTCCTGGCCCAGTTGTTCCGGGGTAGCGGTGAGCAGCAGCACGCCCGGGATGGTTTCAGCCAGTTGTTCGACCAGCGAGTATTCCGGGCTGACCTTGTCTTCGTGCCACACCAGGTGGTGCGCTTCGTCGACCACCATCATGTCCCAGCCGGCGGCGAACAGCGCGTCCTGGGCCTTTTCGTCTTCAACCAGCCATTCCAGCGCCACCAGGGCCAGCTGGGTGTCTTCGAACGGGTTGGAGGCATCGCTTTCGATGAAGCGTTCTTCGTCGAACAGCGCGACCTGCAGGTTGAAACGGCGGCGCATTTCCACCAGCCATTGGTGCTGGAGGTTTTCCGGCACCAGGATCAGCACGCGATTGGCACGGCCGGAAAGCAATTGGCGATGGATTACCAGACCGGCTTCGATGGTCTTGCCCAGACCCACTTCGTCCGCCAGCAATACGCGCGGTGCGATACGGTCGGCGACTTCACGGGCAATGTGCAACTGGTGGGCGATGGGTTGTGCGCGCACGCCGCCCAGGCCCCAGAGCGCGGATTGCAACTGGCGGCTGGTGTGTTCCAGGGTGTGGTAGCGCAGGGAGAACCACGCCAGCGGGTCGATCTGGCCGGCGAACAGACGGTCGCTGGCCAGGCGGAACTGGATGAAGTTCGACAGCTGGGTTTCCGGCAGGGTGACAGCTTCGTTCTCGGCATTCAGACCGTGATAGACGAGCAGGCCATCGGCATCCTCGACTTCGCGCACGGTCATCTTCCAGCCTTCGAAGTGGGTGATGGAGTCGCCCGGCGAAAATCGCACGCGGGTCAGGGGCGCATTCCTTAGCGCGTACTGGCGGGTTTCGCCAGTGGCCGGGTAAAGCACGGTCAACAAGCGGCCGTCCTGTGCCAGAACGGTGCCTAAACCAAGCTCTGCTTCGCTGTCACTGATCCAGCGTTGCCCCGGTTGATACTGCTGCGCCATGCTGCCTGACTCCCACCTTGAAAAAGCGGGCTATCTTAACGGAATGAGGCCCTGAGGCCAAAGGATTAGGCGTCGCGTGCGGCTATTAAATGCCGACGGCCAACGGAAGGAAGATTAGGTCATGTGTCGGTTTCACGAGCGCTGGCGGCACGAATGAGTGCCAACCCGGTCACAAGTTTTCGACCGATGGCTCAAGGCCCCGATGCCGCAGCCGATAGCCTGCTGACAGGAGACCCTTCATATGTTGCCACCGATGCTCCCCCTGAGCGCCGTGCCGATCACATCCCAACAGGACCCGATCCGCCAGCGGCCGGACATTCCCCCGGTGGTACCGGTGCAGGAAAGCTCCAACGAAAGCACCATCGACCTGCAAAAGCGCGATCCGGAAGAGGACGGTTATCTGCTGCGCGAAGAGCAGCGCCGCCAGCAGGAGCGTGATCGTCGCCGCCGTGAAGCCGACGACGACCCCGAAGCGCACCTCGCCGTTCCTGGCACCGAACTCAATGCCGACAATACCGTACCGGTGGTGCCGCTGATGGAAGACCAGCCGCGTCAGGGCCTGTGGGTCGACATCGAGATCTGAGGCTGGGCGGCCAACTCAGCCAGATTCGTCAGCAATACTTCGATTTCTTCTTCGGTATTCAGATAGCTCACCGACACCCGCGCAATGTTCACCAGCCCACGCGCCTGCATGTCCAGCGGCGTGTAGGCCACGCCATTGGCGCCGATGTTGATTCGCCGCTCGGCCAACGTCTGCTTCAGCGCCACACTGTCCCAGCCTTCAAGCGTGAAGGCGATCAGCCCGGATTGTTGATTGGCCGCTCCGAGATCCCGCAGCGTCAGGCCGGGAATCGCCCTCAGGCGTTGGCGCAATCCACTGCTCAGTTGTTCGATGCGCTGGCGGACGGGGATCGCGCCGAGGCGGTTGTACTCTTCCAGCGCATTGGCCATCCCGGCCAGCAGCGCCAGCGACACTTCACTGGTTTCAAAGCGACGGGCGTCGTCGCGCAGGGTAAAGCGCTTGCCATCCCATGGCGCCGACAATACATCGCGTTGCACGGGGAGCAACCGTTGCAGGAATTGCGGCCGGATGTACATCAGCGCCGTGCCGCGCGGCCCGCGCAGGAACTTGCGCCCGGCACCCTTCAGCACGTCGCACTGCAAGACCTGGACATCGCAGGGCAACTGCCCCAGCGCCTGACCGGCGTCAATGAAATAAGGGATGCCGTGACGCCGCGCCACGCTGCCGATCTGCGCGGCGGGGTTGATCAGACCGCCGTTGGCCGGTAGCCAGGTCAGGGCGATCAGCCGCACCTGGCCGTCGATCATCTGCGCCAGGGCTTGCGGGTCGACCGCACCGTGGGCGTCACAAGGAATCACTTCGAGCCGCGCGCCGGCCTTCACCGCTTCGGCCATGCAGGCCAGGTTGCCGGCCCATTCATGGCGTCCCACCAGAATCCGTTCGCCGGGCTGCCACGGTCCCAACGCGTTGAACGCCTGGCTCCAGGCGGCTGAACCGCTGCTGGCAAAGGCGATGTCCTCGGGCTGGGCGTTGAGCAGGGTGGCTGCGGCTGCTCGTGCGCGTTCCTGCACTTGAATGTCGGCCATCTCCATCGGCCCGCCGAGCGCTTCGCGTTGCAACTGTTCGATCACCGCGGCGAGGGTGGCCTGGCTCGGCAAGGAAGCGCCGGCGTGGTTGAAGTGGATCAACTGAGCGCAGCCAGGTGTGGCGGTGCGCAGACGCAGGATGTCGTCGATGTTCACGGCTTGAGCTCGAAGATCGCGTCGATTTCCACCGCAACGCCGGCCGGCAGGCTCGACACGCCGACCGCGGTGCGCACGTGCCGGCCCTTGTCGCCGAGGGCGTTGACCAGCAGGTTCGAGGCGCCGTTGGCGACGACGCCCTGAGCCTTGAAGTCCGGTGTGGCGGCCACGAACACCCCGAGGCGCAGGATGCGCACCAGTTTCGACAGGTCATCGCCCAGTGCATGGCTCAACTGGGCGAGCAGTCCCAGGGCAGCCAGTTCAGCGGCTTTAACTCCTTCTTCGTCGGAGATCGCTTCGCCCAGTCGCCCAATGAAGGCAGGTTTGCCGTCGAGCAATGGAATCTGCCCGGAGATGAACAGCTGATTTTGACTGACCACATGGTTGACGTAGTTGGCGATCGGCTGGCTCGGTTCGGGCAGGCGCAGACCGAGTTGTTGCACACGTTGGCTGAGGGAATTGGTCATGGGAAGTCCTCCTGAGTGAGGGCTTCAGCATGTTGGCGCGAGCGAAGGGCGACAAACGGATAGATTTAATCCGACGCATCCAAAAAACTCATGCGTTCGCGGTGTCCTCCAGCCATTGGCAGAAACATTGCGCTGCCGACGTGAGCGGGCGTTGCGGGGTGACCAGCCAATAACCGATCTCGCCGACCATTGGCGGCGTGTCGAAGGCCGGCACCAAGGCGCCTTCCTTGAAACGCCGTTCGATCATTCGTTCACGGCCCATGGCAATGCCCTGGCCGGCAACGGCCGCTTCGACGACGATGTTGTAGTCGTGGAGCATGACGCTGGGCACATGAGCCAGATCGATGCCGCTGTGTTGCTGCCAGTCCATCCATTCGAACGGCTGGTGCGACTTGGCCATCAGCAACGGCCCGTTGTTCACGCCCTTGGCCTTGAAGGCCGGGCTGCACACTGGCGTCAGGGTTTCGCCCATGAACCGCCGGGCCTCGACTTTCGCCCAACCACCCTTGCCGTAGCGGATCGCCAGATCCACCTCGCCAGCGTCGACATCGGCCAGTTGCACGGCGGGCAGCAGCTCGACATGGATGTTCGGGTATTTCGCGTTGAAATCCGCCAGACGCGGTGCCAGCCACAGGGTGGCGAAGGAGGCGAGCAGACCGATGCGCAGGGTGGTGGGGCGCTCGCCGCGCAGTTCGTGGGTGGCGGCGGCAATCGCGGCGAGGGCAGGTTCGATCTGCCGGTAGTAATGTTCGCCGGCCGGCGTCAGATCGATCGCCCGGGTGCGGCGCACGAACAGTCGCTGATCGAGGAATTCTTCAAGTTTGTGCACCTGATGGCTGATCGCGCTTTGGGTCACCGACAGCTCATCGGCAGCCTTGATGAAGCTCAAATGGCGGGCCACGGCCTCAAAGGCGCGCAAGGCCATCAGCGGTGGCAGATCCTGATGCAGGGGCACGGCGCAGATCCTTCGGGTTCAGGGCGAGGCGCCGATTGTGCGGGCAAATCCGGTGGGCGGTACATGAATTGTTGTAGAGCGTTCAGGTCAGTGGCTGGTCAGCGCCTGCGCCAGGCCGCATTATTGGCGCAGTCCTGTCGGTGTTCCGGCAGTTGTGATTCAGTCCAAGCGATGCACCGAACGCCATGAGCCAAGACGACAAACTGATCGACCTCAGCACCGAACGCGCCAAGCGGGTTCACGACCTCAACGAAAAACGCCTGAATGAAGTGCGCAAGGCATTCGAACAGGCCATGCCGTTGGGAAAACCGAAGAAAAAGTCGAAAAACAAACCGAAAAAGCGCTGATCTCCCTCTGCATCCGTTGATGCAGGTCAGTTATTTCCCTTTCTTTCCTCCGCACCTTGACCGGCATTGATCCCGGTCAATTTCTGCGCCTGCCCGATTGGTTAACTTGGTTCCATCGCAGCAAAGCAGGGGCCAGGAGGTCAGTCATGTTTTTCGATAACGTGGTGTTTGCCGGGGTTCTGACGGTGGGGCTCATGGTTCTGTTTTTTGCAGGGTTTGGATTTTTTATCTGGAAGGATGCGAACAAGCGCAAGAAGCCTTGATTCTTCCGGGTTTGATGAGCACGCAAGGCATTTTGGGCAACTTCGGTTGCCCTTTTTTTTGTGTCTTGGCGGCCTTTGGGCCGACCATGCTTTGGGTTGTTTTGGGTGAATATCCGTTGCTTCGGGTGCTGCCGCTGGCGGTTCCGCCCTTACGGCGGCTCACTTTTTCAAACGCCAAAAAGTAAGCATGGACCTGTCCCGTGACAACGGACGCCAAGAAGCGATACTTAAATCGCTATCTTGGAGGTTGCCATGTACCCAAGCACTCGCCGTAACTACACCGATGAGTTCAAGGCTCAAGCTATCGCACTCGCGGAAAGCGTTGGTAGAACCGAAGCCGCACGTCAGCTCGAGATGTCCGTGAAAACGCTCGATAACTGGGTTGATGCTGCGCGCAAGGGATTACCGTTGAGTTCTCCAGAACGCAAAGCCATCACCAAAGAAGACAGCGAGCTTGCGCGTTTGCGAGCGGAGGTGGCCGAACTCAAGATGGAGCGCGAAATCCTAAAAAAGGCGGCGGTATTCTTTGCCAGAGAGTCCAGGTGAGATACGCCTTCGTCGCTGCTGAACGGGCTCACTTCCCGGTGCGCATGCTGTGTCGGGTGATGGATGTTTCGATTTCAGGTTTTACGACTACCAGCATCGCGAGGAGCGTCCAGATCGGGATGCGCAGATTCGCGTTGATTTGCGTAAGGTTTATATGGCCAGCCGAAATACATATGGCCGACCACGGCTGGTCGAGGCCTTACGGCGAAAAGCGCATACAGTGGGCCACAAGCGAGTGAGCCGGCTGATGCACGAAGAACGCATACGCGGTAGATCCAAAGGCGGTTTCAAGCCCCGTACCACCGACAGTCACCACTACTTGCCTGTTGCGAGAAATTTGCTCGCTCGTCAGTTTTCCATCGATAACCCCACACCGACTTGGGTCAGTGATATCACCTATATCTCAACCAAAGAAGGTTGGTTGTATCTCGCAGTGGTTTTGAGCATCCAGACGCGCCAAATATTGGGCTATAGCCTGTCGGATCGGATGCCCGACGATTTGGTCGAGAATGCCTTCCTGAATGCCTGGAGCGCCTGTTCCGGCTCTAGTGGTGTGGTTTTTCATTCCGACCAAGGGCGTCAGTATGCGAGTAGCAAATTCCGACTGGCCTTGGCCAAGAAAGACTTCACGCAAAGCATGAGTCGAAAGGGAAATTGTTGGGATAACGCAGTGGCTGAGAGCTTTTTCGCTACTCTGAAAAGGGAGGAGGCGTATGGCGTCTATCCCAGCAAGAGGCTGGCTCAACTATCAATCGCTAACTACATCCATGGGTTTTATAACAGCAGCCGACTGCACTCTGCCTTGGGGTACCGTTCTCCGAACGAATACGCCAGGGTCTTAAGGCAGGCGGCTAAATAGCCAGCTTCTTGGCGTCCGTTGTGATGGGGCAGGTCCACCAAAAAGTCTACGCCCCGGCGTACGGCACTTCGCTTAGGCTCGGCGTTCCCTCGCTACGGCGTCCATCAGGGGGCATCGCCTACGGTTTGCTTCGCTGCACCTCCTCTCGATGCATGCGGCTTCGCCGCACGGTCGCTGCGCTCCCACCCCGGATCAATCCCTCCACTCAGCCTTCCGATGGGGCCGGCACGTCAAGAGCGGTACTCGAGCTAACGCTCATCGTGTTGAGTGGTGAGGAGAGGAAAGCGGACTGCTTTTGCTTTGATCGTTCCCACGCTCTGCGTGGGAATGCAGCCCTGGACGCTCCGCGCTCCATTTCTGAAGGCAACAAAAAAGGCGTGATCCTTTCGAATCACGCCTTTTTCTTTACAGCGGTCTATCAGCTACCCAGTGCCTTCGACGCCAGCCAGAACAGGCCGGCCGACAGGGCCACGGTGGCAGGCAGGGTCAGGACCCAGGCCAGCAGGATGGTTTTCACCGTGCCGCCTTGCAGGCCGCTTTTGTTGGCGACCATGGTGCCGGCCACGCCCGAGGACAGAACGTGGGTGGTGGACACCGGCAGGCTGAAGATGTTGGCCAGGCCGATCATGCTCGCTGCGGTGATCTGCGCCGACATGCCCTGGGCATAGGTCATGCCTTGCTTGCCGATTTTCTCGCCGATGGTCAGGACCACGCGTTTCCAGCCGATCATGGTGCCCAGACCCAGGGCCAGGGCAACCGCCAGAATCACCCAGAACGGGGCGTATTCGGTCGTGGTGGTCAGGTCTTTGCGCAGCTTGTCCAGGTCAGCCTTTTCACGAGCCTCAAGGCCCGGGAGTTTGGCGACTTTCTTCGCGGTATCGTCCAGGCAGAGCAGGTAGCGGCGCACTTCGATGCGGCTCTCCGCCGGCAGCGAGTGGTAATCCGATACACCTTTGAGCGTGTGGAGCAGGGCGGAAATGGTCGGTTCGGTCTGCTGCGGATTGCAGCGGAATTTTTCCGGCAGGTCGCCTTCGACACTTTTGCCCAGGGCCAGGAATTCGCCGAGGGTGGCGGCGTTGCGCTGGTAGAACTGGCTCAGGTGCAGGGTCGCATCGCGAGTACGTTCGATCTGATAGGTGGTGCTGTTCAGGTCGAGCACGAACTGCGCAGGCACGATACCGATCAGGACCAGCATGATCAGGCCGATGCCTTTCTGACCATCGTTGGAGCCGTGTACGAAGCTCATGGCCATGGCGGACATCACCAGGACCAGGCGATTCCAGAAAGGTGGATGCTTCTTGTCGTCGATCTTGCGGCGCTGTTCCGGAGTCTTGTGCATTTTCGACAGCGGACGCCACCATTTCAGGCCGATCAGCACCAGTGCGGCCACCAGGAAGCCAGCCATTGGCGAGAACACCAGCGAAGCACCGATATCGATCGCTTTCTGCCAGTTCACGCCATCACCCAGCGGAATGTCGTTGATCAGGGCATTGGCCAGGCCGACACCGAGGATCGAACCGATCAGGGTGTGGGAGCTGGAGGCCGGGATACCGAAGTACCACGTGCCCAGGTTCCAGGCGATGGCGGCGGCGAGCAGCGAGAACACCATTGCCAGACCATGGCCGGTGTTCACGTTGATCAACAGTTCTACCGGCAGCAGGTGGACAATGGCGTAAGCCACGCCGACGCCACCCAGCAATACGCCGAGGAAGTTGAACACGCCCGAGAAGAACACCGCCAGGTGAGGCGGCATCGCTTTGGTGTAGATAACAGTGGCTACCGCGTTAGCGGTGTCATGAAATCCATTGATGAACTCGAAGGCGAGGACAAATGTCAGGGCGAGCAGGAGGCTCACAAGCACCCAGGCATCCAGTCCGCTGAATAAATCGATCATGAAGGTTTTCTGACCCGGTCATAAGGGGGCGCGATTATGCCAGAAAAGACTGGAAATCGATCCCCTACCTGCTCATCGGTAACATTCTTCAACGAATTAATTTGTATCAGGGCGCATTACCCGAGCTTTTCGCGGGGTTTTACAAGGTATTGATTCAATTGATAAAAATGCGAAGCACCGGCTTCTTGGCCGGTGTGCGGGAGGGTGCAGAAGCTTGTATGAAATATCTGAGAAACGTGCCTGACATGCTCCAAACCTGTGCAATACAGGGGAGTTGGCCGCTGCCCGCGGGTAGCGGGCGCGCAAGGCATCGTCAGCCCACCGTGCTTGTAACCCGGTGAGTACGTTTACCCTCGAAAGATGCAAAGGACGGCGTCAAGGCTCTTCGGCTTTGAGTTCCTCTTCCATTTTTTTCAGTTCTTGCTGGAAGACCTGATCCTGAACGGTAGGGCGTTTACGCCAGGCTTTGCGTTCCGGTTCGGGCTGGGCGGCGTAGGTGGTGACTTCCCCGCCGTAAACTTCCTTGTAACGTTGTTCCTGGCGCTCAAGTTCCGCGCGCAGTTCGTCTTTCGTCACAGTGCTACCTGTATGAGTTGAGATAAATGTCTGGTGAAACGCACTGCAACGAATCGATTGAACCGGTTCGCCAACTGGCTGCTGCCAAGGCTGGCGGCAGTGTAATCGGCAGGAGGATCAAGACTTCCATGTTACAGGCGGCTACGGCACCAGATTAAAACTGACGCAGCATCAGTTTCCTGTTTCAGCGAGCGCGCTGGCGGTGCATGGGTGATGGTCATCAGGCGCTGGCCGGGGCCGAAGGCAATGGACATTGCTTCGGCAAATGGCGTCGACGGCAAATAAAAGTACGGCGCCACTGAGATGCATTATAGCGGCCGAATCGGGATTGACTATCTTTGCCAAGTTAAAAACGGTTCCGGATGTGTGATTGTTTTGTGACTCGCAACTTTTACCGGTAGTTGCATCGTGGTTGCCGGGTGTTGTGTTTCTGGCGCCATTTAGCCGAACAACTAAGAGGGCAGGCGCATGAAAGATAGCGAGTTGAAAACTGCGTCAAGCCGCTTCCGTTCTGAGCCAAACGAGGGTTTGCGATTATCGGTCGATGGTTCGATAATCGCCCAATGTTGGCAATCTTCTGCTTGTGCATTTACTCGCGAGCCGCTTGTATAGCCGTCGATCCGTACAGGAAAAGGACCTGACATGAACGATCAAATGCGCAATTCCTTTACATCGGTGGCGCCACCGATCGTTGCCTCTGCGGCCAAACGTATCGAGGCCATGACCGGCGATCCGGATTTCATGACCTCCCTGGCCCGTGGGCTGGCGGTGGTGCAGGCCTTTCAGGAACGCAAGCGTCATCTGACCATCGCCCAGATCAGCCACCGTACGGAAATCCCTCGCGCCGCCGTGCGCCGTTGCCTGCATACCCTGATCAAACTCGGTTACGCCACCACCGACGGTCGTACTTATTCGTTGCTGCCCAAAGTGCTGACCCTCGGTCATGCCTATCTCTCTTCGACGCCGCTTGCAGTCTCCGCACAGCCGTACCTCGACCGCATGAGCGAACAACTGCACGAGGCCTGCAACATGGCTACGCTGGAGGGTGACGACATTCTTTACATCGCCCGTTCGGCCACCACCCAGCGCCTGATTTCGGTGGATCTGTCAGTGGGCGGACGTTTGCCGGCGTACTGCACGTCCATGGGCCGGATCCTGCTGGCGGCACTGGACGACACGTCGCTGCGCGAATACCTCGACCATGCCGAACTGGTGGCCAAGACCAGCCGTACGCTGCACACCCCCGAGTCCTTGCTCAAGTGTCTGCAGGAAGTGAGGCAGCAAGGCTGGTGCATCGTCGATCAGGAACTCGAACAAGGCCTGCGTTCGATTGCGGTGCCGGTGTACGACGCCTCCGGCCAGGTGGTGGCGGCGCTCAACGTCAGCACTCACGCCGGCCGCGTCAGCCGTACCGAGCTGGAACAGCGCTTTCTGCCGGGCTTGTTGAGTGCCAGCCGTGACCTCAGTGCGCAGTTGTTCACCTGATGAAGCTGTTCGATAAACGCACAGAGTTGCGTTTATCGAATTGACGCTAAAACCCCCGGATCATTAATGTCGCGGCAGCGTCATCCGGCGCTGTTGTGAATGAGCCCGCCGGATCGTCGACTCCCATAATAATGACAAGAGGCAACTTCCCATGCGCACGTTCCCCGACTGTCGCCGCTCCTGTTCCTGTTGCCGGTTTTAGCGCAACGCCTGATTCCCTCCTTATATGCTTGTGTCCGTGCCTGTCTTTGGCCGGTCGCCGTTCGACTGCGTTTTTTGCGTGGAATAAAAATAATGAACCAGCCTCAGTCCGCTGTAGGTCACTGCCTCGACGTGCAGTCCTTCATCAATGCCCAACCGATCTCGCGCTATCAGTGGCGGGTGGTGATTCTGTGTTTCCTGATTGTCTTTCTCGATGGCCTCGACACGGCAGCCATGGGATTTATCGCGCCGGCCCTGTCCCAGGACTGGGGCATCGACCGCGCCAGCCTCGGTCCGGTGATGAGCGCCGCGCTGATCGGCATGGTTTTCGGTGCGCTGGGTTCCGGTCCGCTGGCTGACCGCTTCGGGCGAAAAGTCGTACTGGTCGGCGCGGTATTTCTGTTCGGAGCCTTCAGCCTGGCGTCGGCCTATGCCACCAACGTTGAGCAACTGCTGGTGCTGCGTTTCCTGACCGGTCTGGGGCTGGGCGCCGGCATGCCGAACGCCACCACGCTGCTGTCGGAATACACCCCCGAGCGTAAAAAGTCGCTGCTGGTGACCAGCATGTTCTGCGGCTTCAACCTGGGCATGGCCGGCGGTGGATTCATCTCGGCCAAGCTGATTCCGGCATTCGGCTGGCACAGCCTGTTGCTGATCGGCGGGATTTTGCCGCTGATCCTCGCCGTGGTGTTGCTGGTCTGGCTGCCGGAATCGGCGCGTTATCTGGTGGTGCGTAATCGTGGCACGGACAAAGTCCGCAAAACCCTTGCGCCGATCGACCCGGTCACCGTCGCCCAGGCAGCGAGTTTCAGCGTGCCGGAACAGAAAACCGTCAAGGCACGCAACGTGTTCGCGGTGATTTTCTCCGGAACCTACAGCGTCGGTACGTTGCTGTTGTGGCTGACCTATTTCATGGGCCTTGTCATCGTTTACCTGCTGACCAGCTGGCTGCCGACCCTGATGCGCGACAGCGGCGCGAGCATGGAGCAGGCGGCGTTTATCGGCGCGTTGTTCCAGTTCGGCGGGGTGCTGAGTGCGGTCGGCGTGGGTTGGGCGATGGACCGGTTCAATCCGCACAAGGTCATCGGCATTTTCTACCTGCTGGCCGGGGTGTTTGCCTACGCGGTCGGGCAGAGCCTGGGCAACATCACGTTGCTGGCGACGCTGGTGCTGGTGGCGGGCATGTGTGTCAACGGTGCGCAATCGGCGATGCCGTCGCTGGCGGCGCGGTTTTATCCGACTCAGGGGCGGGCCACCGGTGTGTCGTGGATGCTCGGGATTGGCCGCTTCGGTGCGATTCTCGGGGCGTGGATGGGCGCGACCCTGCTGGGCCTGGGCTGGAATTTCGAGCAAGTGCTGACGGCGCTGGTGATTCCGGCGGGCCTGGCCACGGCGGCGGTGGTGATCAAGGGCCTGGTCAGTCATGCGGATGCGACTTGAGTTGAGTCATTTTGATCCGCGCTGAATGTTCCGGCGCCTTCGCGGGCAAACCCGCTCCCACATTGGAATGCATTTCAAAATGTGGGAGCGACCTTGTTCGCGAAGGCGTTCCGAAGAAGTTTTTGATGTTGATTGATAGGTAGGTAACAATCTGTTCGATAATCGAACACTCAGTCGATTATCGGATTGTTTGGTGATTTTCAGCGGCTTAATCTTCAGTGACTCCGGCGCACAACCTCGCGCCTTTTTATCACTGGCGATTCACTACAAAAACGGGAGCCCGCTCCATGGCTGAGATCCTTTCGCTGCACGACGCGGTGAAGCAATTCGTCAACGACGGCGACACCGTCGCGCTCGAAGGTTTCACTCACCTGATCCCTACGGCAGCGGGTCATGAAATCATTCGTCAGGGCAAGAAAGATCTGACGCTGGTGCGGATGACCCCTGACCTGATCTACGACCAATTGATCGGCGCCGGCTGTGCACGCAAGCTGATCTTTTCCTGGGGCGGCAACCCGGGTGTGGGTTCGCTGCACCGTCTGCGCGACGCAGTCGAGAAGCAATGGCCGCATGCCCTGGAAATCGAAGAACACAGCCACGCCGACCTGGCCAACGCCTACGTTGCCGGCGCCTCCGGCCTGCCGTTCGCGGTGCTGCGAGCCTACGCCGGTTCCGACCTACCGAAGGTCAACCCGCTGATCAAATCCGTAACGTGTCCGTTCACCGGCGAAGTACTGGCGGCGGTGCCGTCGGTGCGCCCGGACGTGACCGTGATCCACGCCCAGAAAGCCGACCGTCAGGGCAACGTGCTGCTGTGGGGCATCCTCGGCGTGCAGAAAGAAGCTGCACTGGCCGCCAAGCGCTGCATCGTCACCGTCGAAGAGATCGTCGACAACCTCAACGCCCCGATGAACGCTTGCGTGCTGCCGACCTGGGCCTTGAGTGCGGTCTGCCATGTGCCCGGTGGCGCGCATCCGTCCTACGCCCACGGTTACACCGAGCGTGACAACCGCTTCTATCAGGCGTGGGACCCGATCGCTCGCGACCGTGAGACGTTTACCGCGTGGATCAACGAATACATCCATGGCTGCGCTGACTTCAGCGAGTTCCAGGCCAAGTTGGCCGCTGCTTCGGAGGCCAAGTAATGACTTACACCACCAATGAAATGATGACCGTCGCCGCGGCCCGTCGCCTGAAGAACGGCTCGGTGTGCTTCGTCGGCATCGGCCTGCCGTCGAAAGCCGCCAACCTGGCGCGCCTGACCTCGTCGCCGGACGTGGTGCTGATTTACGAGTCGGGCCCTATCGGCGCCAAGCCAAGCGTGTTGCCACTGTCCATCGGTGACGGCGAACTGGCGGAAACCGCTGACACCGTCGTGCCAACCGGTGAGATTTTTCGCTACTGGCTGCAGGGCGGACGCATCGACGTCGGTTTCCTCGGCGCGGCGCAGGTCGACCGCTTCGGCAACATCAATACCACCGTGGTCGGCGATTACCATCAACCGAAAGTCCGTCTGCCGGGTGCCGGTGGCGCGCCGGAGATCGCCGGTTCCGCGAAAAGCGTGCTGATCATCCTTAAACAGTCGGCGCGCTCGTTTGTCGACAAGCTCGATTTCATTACCTCGGTCGGCCATGGCGAGGGCGGCGATTCGCGCAAACGTCTGGGCCTGCCGGGCGCAGGTCCTGTCGGCATCATTACTGACCTGTGCACCATGGAGCCGGAAGAGGGCACTAATGAGTTCGTGGTCACCGCGCTGCACCCGGGCGTGACCCGCGAGCAAGTGGTCGCCGCCACCGGTTGGGCGATCCGTTTTGCCGACAGCGTTGCAACTACCGCTGAACCGACCGAGGTCGAGCTGACCGCCCTGCGCGATCTCGAAGCCCGCACCGCAGCGGCCCACGGCCAGGCACCGGGAGAAGCATGATGCGCGACGTTTATATCTGCGATGCGATTCGTACCCCCATCGGCCGTTTCGGTGGCGGTCTGGCAGCGGTTCGCGCCGACGACCTGGCCGCCGTGCCGATCAAGGCCCTGATGGAGCGCAATCCTTCGGTGGACTGGAGCGCCATCGACGAAGTGTTCCTCGGCTGCGCCAACCAGGCCGGCGAAGACAACCGCAACGTGGCGCGCATGGCGCTGTTGCTGGCCGGTCTGCCGGACAGCGTGCCCGGCGTCACTCTCAATCGGCTTTGCGCGTCGGGCATGGATGCCATCGGCACCGCGTTCCGCGCCATCGCCAGCGGTGAAATGGAGCTGGCGATTGCCGGCGGCGTCGAGTCGATGTCCCGCGCACCGTTCGTAATGGGCAAGGCTGATGCGGCGTTCTCGCGCAACATGAAGCTGGAAGACACCACCATCGGCTGGCGTTTCATCAACCCGTTGATGAAGGCCCAGTACGGCGTCGACGCGATGCCGCAGACCGCCGACAACGTCGCCGACGACTACGAAGTTTCTCGCGAGGATCAGGACGCTTTCGCCCTGCGCAGTCAGCAACGTACTGCCGCTGCCCAGGCTGCCGGCTACTTCGCCGAAGAAATCGTCGAAGTGCGGATCGCCCACAAGAAGGGCGAAACCGTGATCAGCCAGGACGAACATCCCCGCGCCGACACCACGCTTGAAGCCCTGACCCGACTGAAACCGGTCAACGGCCCGGACAAGACCGTCACCGCCGGCAACGCTTCGGGCGTGAACGACGGTGCTGCCGCGCTGATTCTGGCCTCGGCCGAAGCGGTGAAAAAACACGGCCTGACGGCTCGCGCCAAAGTGCTCGGAATGGCCAGTGCCGGGGTTGCGCCACGGGTGATGGGCATCGGCCCGGTGCCGGCGGTGCGCAAACTCACCGAACGCCTCGGCGTGGCGGTCAGCGATTTCGACGTGATCGAGCTCAACGAAGCGTTTGCCAGCCAGGGTCTGGCGGTGCTGCGCGAACTGGGGCTGGCGGACGACGCGGCCCAGGTCAACCCGAACGGCGGCGCGATCGCCCTTGGTCATCCGCTGGGCATGAGTGGCGCGCGTCTGGTGCTGACCGCCCTGCATCAGCTGGAAAAGACCGGTGGCAAGAAAGGTCTGGCGACCATGTGCGTCGGTGTCGGCCAGGGTCTGGCCCTGGCCATCGAACGCGTCTGACGCAAGCCGTGACGAAAAAGAACAGAGGAAAGCGAAATGACTGACAAGCCTGGTTACCGCCGCCCGCAGGAAGGCACCCAGCCGCCGTACCTGCACCCCAATTATCAATCCACCAATCTGCGCTCGCCGTCCAAGCCGTTGGTGTTTCTGCCGCATTCGCTGTCGGAAATCACCGGGCCGACCATCGGTGCCGAGCGTGTGGCCGATACCGATAACGATCTGACCGCCCAGCATCAGGGTGAGCCCCTTGGCGAGCGGATCATCATTCATGGGCGTGTGCTCGACGAAAACGGTCTGCCGGTGCCGGGGATTCTGGTGGAGATCTGGCAGGCCAACGCCGCCGGTCGCTACAACCATGCCCGTGACCTGCACGACGCGCCGCTGGACCCGAATTTCACCGGCACCGGCCGCACCGTGACCGACGCCGACGGCTGGTATCAGTTCCAGACCATCAAGCCCGGCGCCTATCCGTGGGGCAACCACCACAACGCCTGGCGCCCGGCGCACGTGCATTTCTCGCTGTTCGGGCCGAGCATCCTGACGCGCCTGGTCACGCAGATGTATTTCCCGGGCGACCCGCTGCTGGCCTACGACCCGATCTACAACTGCGTGCCGGACACCTCGGCCAAGGAACGCCTGATCGCCGCTTTCGATCTGGAAAAAACCATTCCGTCCTACGCCCTCGCTTATCGCTGGGACATCGTGCTGCGCGGCCGCGAAGCCACGCCGATGGAGAAATGAGATGACCCTGACTGCGACCACGTCCCACACCGTCGGGCCGTATTACCACATCGGCCTGACCTGGCTGAACCGTGAAAACCTCGCCAACGAACTGACCCTCGGCCAGCGCGTGGCGATCACCGGGCAAGTGGTGGACGGCAACGGCGATGTCGTCAACGACGCCATGCTCGAAGTCTGGCAGGCCAACGCCGCCGGCAAATATGACCACCCGGAAGACGAGCAGGCCAAGCCGCTGGACCCGAATTTCGAAGGTTTCGGCCGGGTGCCGGTGGATGCCGAAGGGCGCTTCCGTTTCACCACGATCAAACCGGGCACGGTCGAAGGCCTGAAAGGCACGACCCAGGCGCCACATCTGGTGGTGCTGGTGTTTGCGCGCGGTCTGGTGAAACACTTGCTGACGCGGATTTATTTCGAGGGCGATCCGGCAAACGTGAATGATCCGTTGCTCGAATGCGTACCGGCCGAGCGCCGCACCACGTTGTTGGCCAAGCCGGATGCGGCGGGTGTTTATCAGTGGAATGTGATCCTGCAGGGCACTGATGCGGAAACCGTGTTCTTCGATTACTGAAGATCACCACACATCCCTTGTGGGAGCGGGCTTGCTCGCGAAGAGGGCCTGTCAGTCGCCATTGATGTTGGCTGACCCACCGCTTTCGCGGGCAAGCCCGCTCCCACAGGGATTTGCAGCGCTTGAGTATCTGCGGAACGGGACTGTTGCAAAGTATGTCTAGACTCTCACTGTCCCTATCGAGTGAAAAACAATGACAACTATCACCTCCCACTACACCGGCGAAGAGCGCAGCAAGCGAATCTTCGCCATTGTCGGCGCGTCGTCCGGCAACCTGGTCGAATGGTTCGACTTTTATGTCTACGCCTTTTGCGCGATCTATTTCGCCCCGGCGTTTTTCCCCTCCGACAATCCTACGGTGCAACTGGTCAACACCGCCGGGGTATTCGCTGCCGGGTTCCTGATGCGCCCGATCGGCGGCTGGATTTTCGGGCGTCTGGCGGACAAGAAGGGCCGCAAGACGTCGATGATGATTTCGGTATTGATGATGTGCTTCGGCTCGTTGCTCATCGCCTGTCTGCCGACCTACAACAGCATCGGCGTCTGGGCGCCGTTGCTGCTGTTGTTCGCGCGTCTGCTGCAAGGCTTGTCGGTAGGCGGCGAATACGGCACCACCGCGACCTACATGAGCGAAGTCGCGCTCAAGGGGCAGCGCGGGTTCTTCGCCTCGTTCCAGTACGTGACGCTGATCGGCGGGCAACTGCTGGCGGTGTTGCTGGTGGTGATCCTGCAACAGTTCCTCTCCGAAGAAGAATTGCGTGCCTACGGCTGGCGAATCCCGTTCGTGGTCGGTGCGGCAGCAGCGCTGATTTCCCTGTTCCTGCGCCGTTCGCTGAAAGAAACCGCCAGCAAGGAAATGCGCGAGAACAAAGACGCCGGCAGCATCCGTGCACTGTTTCGCGATCACAAGGCTGCGTTCATCACCGTGCTCGGTTACACCGCCGGTGGCTCGCTGATTTTCTACACCTTCACCACCTACATGCAGAAATACCTGGTGAACACCGCCGGCATGCACGCCAAGACCGCCAGCTACATCATGACGGGCGCGCTCTTCCTTTATATGTGCATGCAGCCACTGTTCGGCATGCTCGCCGACAAGATAGGCCGGCGTAACTCGATGCTCTGGTTCGGTGCGCTTGGCACGTTGTTCACTGTGCCGATCCTGTTGAGTCTGAAAAGTGTCAGCAGCCCGGTCCTGGCCTTCGTGCTGATCACCGTGGCACTGGCGATCGTCAGTTTCTACACCTCGATCAGCGGCCTGGTGAAAGCCGAAATGTTCCCGCCGGAAGTCCGCGCCCTCGGCGTCGGCCTGGCTTACGCGGTGGCCAATGCGATCTTCGGCGGTTCGGCCGAATACGTGGCCCTGAGCCTCAAGGCCGGGGGCATGGAAAACGCCTTTTACTGGTACGTCACGGTGATGATGGCAGTGGCGTTCCTGTTCAGCCTGCGCCTGCCGAAACAGGCCGCCTATTTGCATCACGATCTCTAACCGAAGGGCGCGGGCCGTGATGGCCCGCGCCGGCAAGGACTGTTTATGACTCAGCGACCGGGCAATCAATTGTTCGATGCCTACTTCACTGCCCGCGATATGCGCGACGTGTTCTGCGATCAGGGCCGGGTGCAGGCGATGCTCGACTTCGAAGCGGCGCTGGCCCGGGCCGAAGCGCGGGTCGGATTGATTCCGGCGAGTGCTGTCGCGTCGATCGAAAACGCCTGCCACGCCGGGCTGTTTGATTTCGCAGCGCTGGGCGAGGCGATTGCCACGGCCGGCAATTCGGCGATTCCACTGGTGAAGGCGTTGGGCAAACAGATTGCCGCGACCGATGCCGAAGCCGAGCGCTACGTGCATCTGGGCGCTACCAGTCAGGACGTGATGGATTCCGGGTTGGTGCTGCAATTGCGCCAGGCGCTGGAACTGATTGAAGGGGAGCTGGCGCAACTGGCCGATTCCCTCGCCATTCAGGCGCAGCGCCACGCCGCCACGCCGCTGGCCGGGCGCACCTGGCTGCAACACGCGACGCCCGTCACCCTTGGGATGAAGATTGCCGGTTGGCTCGGCGCCGTGACCCGCAGCCGTCAGCGTCTGCGCGAACTCAAGCCGCGGCTGCTGGTGCTGCAATTCGGCGGCGCGTCCGGCACCTTGGCGGCGCTGGGCGAACAGGCGTTGCCGATTGCCCGTGCACTGGCCGAAGAGCTGCAACTGACCCTGCCGGAACAACCCTGGCACACCCAGCGTGATCGCATCGTCGAGTTTGGCGCGGTGCTGGGTCTGATTGCCGGCAGCCTCGGCAAGTTCGGCCGCGACATCAGCCTGTTGATGCAGACCGAAGCGGCGGAAGTATTCGAGCCTTCGGCGCCGGGCAAGGGCGGTTCCTCGACCATGCCGCACAAACGCAATCCGGTGGGCGCGGCGGTGCTGATCGGTGCGGCGACCCGTGTGCCGGGGCTGGTCTCGACGCTGTTCAGCGCCATGCCCCAGGAGCACGAACGCAGCCTCGGCTTGTGGCACGCCGAATGGGAAACCCTGCCGGAGATCTGCTGCCTGGTGTCAGGTGCGCTGCAACAGGCTCGGTTGCTGGCCGACGGTCTGGAGGTCGATGTCGCGCGCATGGCCCGCAACCTCGAATTGACCCAAGGTCTGGTGCTGGCCGAAGCGGTGAGCATCGTGCTCGCGCAACGAGTCGGCCGCGACACCGCGCATCATCTGCTCGAACAATGCTGCAAACGAGCGGTGGCCGAACAACGCCACCTGCGTGCGGTACTCGGTGACGAACCGCAGGTGACCGCCGAACTGAGCGCATCCGAACTGGATCATCTGCTCGATCCCGCCCGTTACCTCGGTCAGGCGCAGGTCTGGGTCGAGCGTGCGGTGGCCGAACATAACGCATTGTCTGACTGAAAGGAGAGGGCTGTGGCTTTCGTTCAACTCGCCGATGGCGAACTGCATTACTCATTGGAAGGCCCGGTCGATGCGCCGGTGCTGGTGCTGTCCAACTCGTTGGGCACCGACCTGCACATGTGGGACGCGCAGATGCCGGCCTTCACCGAACATTTTCGGGTGCTGCGTTTCGACACGCGCGGGCACGGCCAGTCGCTGGTGACGCCGGGCCCTTACAGCATCGAGCAACTGGGTCGCGACGTGCTGGCGCTGCTGGATGCGCTGCACATCGAACGTGCGCATTTCTGCGGTCTGTCGATGGGCGGGTTGATCGGCCAGTGGCTGGGGATCAATGCCGGCCAGCGTCTGAACAAACTGATCGTGTGCAACACCGCTGCAAAGATCGGCGATCCGTCGGTGTGGAATCCGCGCATCGAAACCGTGCTGCGTGACGGCCCGGCGGCGATGGTCGCCTTGCGCGATGCATCGATTGCCCGATGGTTTACTCCGGATTTTTCCGCCGCCAATCCGGCAGCGGCCAAGCAGATCACCGACATGCTGGCTGCGACCAATCCTGAAGGTTACGCCGCCAACTGCGCGGCGGTGCGCGATGCGGATTTCCGTGAGCAGTTGTCGTCGATCAAGGCACCGCTGCTGGTGATTGCCGGTACGGAAGATGCGGTGACGCCGCCGTCCGGCGGGCATTTCATTCAGGAGCACGTGCGCGGCGCCGAGTACGCCGAGTTCCATGCGGCGCATCTTTCCAACGTTCAGGCCGGCGACGCGTTCAGCGACCGTGTGCTGACATTCCTGCTGGCCGATTGAGGGGATTTCCGTGGACGAGAAACAACGTTACGACGACGGCATGCAGGTGCGCCGCGCAGTGCTCGGCGATGCTCACGTCGATCGCAGCCTGACCACGCTGACCGAGTTCAACTCGGAATTCCAGGAGATGATCACCCGTCACGCCTGGGGCGACATCTGGACCCGGCCGGGCCTGCCGCGCCATACCCGCAGCCTGATCACCATCGCCATGCTGATCGGCATGAACCGCGAAGGCGAACTCAAGTTGCATCTGCGGGCGGCGGCAAACAATGGCGTAAGTCGCGGCGAGATCAAGGAAGTGATCATGCAGAGCGCGATCTACTGCGGGATTCCGGCGGCGAATGCGACCTTTCATCTGGCCGAGTCGGTGTGGGATGAGCTGGGTACCGAATCACGCGAGTAATCGTCGAGTTCGAAGAATCGCAGCCTGTGGAAGGCTGCGATCCTTTGGACTTCACACCTTGGCAACAATGAAAATCCGCTTGAACGCAAACAGCGTATGCCCGTCATCCTCCTGCGGATAATGGGCATGCACGCGCATCAGGTAGTGATAAATGAAGCGCGCCTGTTCTTCTGACGTCAGTCCCTGCATCACCGGCCGCAGCGCCGACACCTTCACCCAGTCATAAATCGGCGAACTTCCGCGCACGACCTGCAACTGTTCGGTTTCCCAAATATCCAGCGAGTGGGTCAGCGGCGCGAGCAAACGGTAGTAATCCTCCAGTGACAACAACGTCCGTGCCGACATGCGCTGGCGCAATTGCGCGGTGCCAATCGGTCGACCGCAGGGGCCGGCATCGTCTAGGGTTTCGAGCATCAGCCGATACCACAGCGCATCGCGCCAGTCGGGCATGTGTGCAGCCAGACAACCGCCAGTGTTGAGGTGGCGAAGCAATCCCGGCAACAGCGTTCGATGGTCATCGATGAAGTGCAACACGGCCGCGGCGAACAACAGGTCGGCCGGCTTGCGGGGTTTCCAGTGTTGCAGGTCAGCGTGTTGCCAGCGCGCCTTGATCGGCAGGCAGCGGGCGACCTGAAGCATGTCTTTCGAACTGTCGATGCCCTTGATCTCTGCCTCGGGCCAGCGATCCGCCAGAATCTTTGTGGCAATCCCGGTGCCGCAGCCCAGGTCATAAATGCGTTGGGGATTTTCCAGCTCGACACGGCCGAGCAATTCGTCGACCGGTTGTTGCCTGAGACGGGAAAACTGCTGGTACGCCCGGGCGTCCCAGTCGGTGCAGGTCTTGACCGGCGTTTCGAGTTTTACGCTCATGAGGTGATCCTCTCTGGCGAGTTAAAGTTGTCTTCCGATGACGTTGAGCGCTTTCAGGACAACGGCCACGCCTTTGCGTGTATCGCCGTCGTTCAACAGTTTGAGCAGGGCAAAAACGCTTGGTGGCTGGTGTTGCGCGGCGACTTCAGCCTTGGCCAGACGCAGAGCATTGGCCGCCTCCCAACTGCAGGCTGCCGCCTGTTCGATCAGCAAGGACAGTTTCTCCACCATGGCTTCATCCAGCAGGTCGACCAGATCCGACAGCAGGGACAGCAGGTCGACAATGTTTTCCAGCCGTCCAGCGTCGATCAACGGTTGCAGTCTGGCCATCAGGGCGGTGTAGCCGGGTGTGGCCGACAGGGCTTCAGACTCTTTCATCAGCAATCACTCCTCCCTGTGCAGGGTCAAAGCATTCCACGGGCCACCATCCAGTACAGACCGCGATTAAAGCCATTGCGCAGCAGCCCTCCGAGTTTGGTCGGTGGCGTCGGCAGTACGTCACGGCTGTAGTCGTACCAAAGCGGCATTCCGGCATTCAGGCCCATTTGCGCAACGGCCTGAACGCGGCCGTCATAGGCACTGATGGGGTGCCCCAGACGGATTTCGGCGGCGATGTTGTTGGCGATCACCGGCGCCTGGTTATGGCAGGCGCCTCCGGCCTTGCTCACTGGCAGGTCAACGGTGTCGCCGATCACATAGACCCCGTCCAGGCCATAGACCTGCAGGGTTTCGTGGTTGGTCGGCAACCAGCCTTCGTTGTTGGGCGCCTGGGAAATTCCGGATTCCAGCACGGCATCCACGGCGCGGATCGGCGGGGTTGCCATCAGGATGTCGAACGGTTCGTCCGCGCCTTCATGGGAGTAGGCGATTTTTGCGTCGGGATCGACCTGGCTCAGAGTGAAACCGCGCCGATACTGGATGCCCGCTTTGTCGAAAATGCCCGGCAGGATCTCTCCGGTCGGGCGTTGCAGGAACAGACAGTTGCGCAACAGCTGGGCGGTAGTCGGGTAGGTGTAGATGATCTCCACGTTCTTGCGAACACCACGACGGCACAGAAAATCATGCAGCATGAGTGTCGTTTCTACCGGAGCAATACCGCATTGGTGCGGCACATTGGGAGTCTGCGGAAAAGACACGGTAATGAAAATCCGACCTTTTTCAATCGTGCTCAGACGTTGCGCCAGTTGGCGCGCCGGTTCGTATTGATAGAAATGGTCGCCGGCCTCTTTCAAACCCTCGATGCGTTCCGGAGCGGGCACACAACCGGTGGCGATGACCAGATAGTCGTAGCCCAGACATTGGCCGCTACGGGTCTTGAGGCGTTGGTTGTTGAAGTCGAACCGCGTGACCTGTTCGACCTGAAAGTCGATTTCAGGGCGCAACAACTCGCGTTCCGGACGTTTGAGTTCTTCCTTGAAGAACAGGTTGAACGCCACGTACATGAACGCGGCTTTGTAGTAATGATCGGGGGAGTCCGACAGCAGGGTGATCGAAACTTCGCCACGCAGGATTTCGGGATACAGCTTGCCGACCAGTTGATTGGCCAGCATGGTTCCGCCTACGCCGCCACCGACGATAACTATTCGCTTTTTCATACCTGACCTCCGTGGTCAAGGTGTGCTTCGCGTACAGCATCCGGAGATAACGGAAGGTAAATGGGCTCCTACTGCGGGCTGGAGAATAAAAAACACCGCCTAAATGTAACCGGGTCCCGGGGACTTGCCAGACTCAAATGACCAGCGGTTGAAGACGGCGCTCGCGGGGAGCGCCGTCTTCACATTCACAGCAGACTGATTGGATAGCTGACGATCAGGCGGTTCTCGTCAAACTCGTTGTTGCTGAAATCACGACGCATGGTCGAGTTGCGCCATCTGACGTTCAGGTCCTTGAGCGCGCCGCTTTGCACGGTGTAGCCCAGTTCGGACTCGCGGCCCCATTCCTTGCCGTCGGTGGTGGTCCCGGTGTGGACGTTGTCGCCACTGATGTAGCGGTTCATCAGGGTCAGGCCGGGAACGCCGAGGGCGGCGAAGTTGTAGTCATGGCGCAGTTGCCAGGAACGTTCCCGGGCGTTGTCGTAGCTGGAGTTGTAGCTGTCGTTGGCGAGCGTTCCACCGCTGGTGCCATTGACGCGCATCCAGGCGCTGTCGCCGGTGAGTTTTTGCAGACCGACGTAGAAGGTGTTGCCGCCGTATCGCGCCGAAAACATGCCCGACCAGGTCTTGTTGTCGAGGTCGCCGGCGCGGGCACTGCCGTCGTCCTTGCCATAGAAGAAGCCGAGGTTGGCGCCCAGGGTCCAGTCGCCGAGCGGCTGGCTGTGGATCAGGTTGACGTATTGCTGGCTGTAGATGTCCTTGAGTTCGGCGTTCCACAGGCCGATCTGGGTGCGCTTGTCGTTGAACACGTATTCGCCGCCCTGGAAGTTGAAGCGGTCGGAGGTGAACGCGGCTTTGCCGGTCATCGACATGTCGCTCATGCTGCTGTCGTCACGGGGACTGTTGGCGCGGAACTGGCCGCCGTAAAGGGTCAGGCCATTGATTTCCTTCGAGGTGATCTGGCCGCCGCGAAAGGTCTGCGGTAATGAGCGGCCGTCGTCCGAGCGCAGGATCGGCAGCACCGGCATCCATTCACCGACCTTCACTTCGGTCTGCGACAGCTTGGCCTTGAACGCCACGTTGGTGCGACCGAAGTTGTCTGCCGGGCGACCGTCATGGTCCAGGGGCAGCAATTGCGTGCCGCCCGTTCCTTTACCGCCATCGAGTTTCACCGAGTACAACCCCAATACGTCCATGCCGAAACCGACGGTGCCCTGGGTGAAACCGGACTTGGCGTCGAGGATGAAGCTCTGCGTCCATTCTTCAGCCTTGCCCTGAGCCTTGGTCGGGTTGGTGAAGTTGCGGTTGATGTAGAAGTTGCGCAGGTTCAGGTTGGCCTTGGCCCCGTCGATGAAACCGGCTTCTTCAGCCGCAGCGGGCAGCGCGACGCTGGCCAGGGCGAGGGCGATCAGGCCGGGAAATGCGTAGGGCGCAGGGGAGGTTGTCATGGGCTCGGGTCTCTCTTGTTTTTTTGGGCAAACGGGGACGCTGCGACCGTATTGGTGGCGCAGAAATTCGATGGATGCAGAGGCGAAGCGGCGGCGATCAGCCGGATGGAGCAGGGCGCGGGAGCATGGTGTCGAACCTGTTGTTATTGGTTTTGTGGCTCGAATGGTGCGGGGCGTGGGCGACGCGATTCAATCGGCGAAAGTGGAATTTGGGCGATTATCGAACGCAAGATTCGCAGGCAACAAAAAGCCCGCCAATCGGCGGGCTTCTCGTGTTCACCGGATGATCAGAACAGCTTCATCTTCGGCGCTTCTTCTTTGAGCGGTTCGTTCTGCGCGGTCTGCGCATTCCAGCCGCCGCCCAAAGCCTTGTACAGGTTGACCGCACTGGTCAACTGCGCGAGGCGGTCGGTGATCAGCGATTGTTGCGCGCTGAACAGCTGACGCTGGGCATCGAGGAAGGTCAGGTTGCTGTCGACGCCGATGCGATAGCGACGCTCGGCCAGACGGTAGTAGTCCTGGTTCGCAGCGACGAAGTCGCGCTGGGCCTGCAACTGCTCGGTGTAGGTCTGGCGCGCGGCCAGGCCATCGGCGACTTCCTGGAAGGCCGTTTGAATGGACTTCTCGTAGTTCGCCACGCCAATGTCCTTCTGGATCTTGGCGTAGTCGAGGCTGGCGCGCAGGCTGCCGGCGTTGAAGATCGGCAGGTTGATCTGCGGCTGGAACAGCCACGTGCCCGAACCGCCCTTGAACAGGCCGGACAGGTCCGGACTCAGGCTGCCCGCGTTGGCGGTCAGGCTGATGCTCGGGAAGAACGCTGCACGGGCCGCGCCGATGTTGGCGTTGGCCGCCTTCAGGTTGTACTCGGCCTGAAGGATGTCCGGACGACGCTGCAGCAGATCCGACGGCAGGCCGGCCGGCACGTCGGCCAGCAGGTCATCCGACAGCGGTTTGGCCGCTTGCAGGTTGGCCGGCACACCGGTGCCGAGCAGCAGGGTCAGGCTGTTTTCGTCCTGAGCGACCTGGCGGGTGTAACGCGCCAGTTGTGCCCGGGCGTTCTCGACCGAGGTGCGCGACTGCGCCAGGTCCAGCGCCGAGGCCACACCGACTTCGTTGCTGCGGCTGGTCAGCTTGTAGCTTTCCTCGAAGGCACCGAGGGTGTCCTGAGTCAGCTTGAGCAGTTCCTTGTCGGCCTGCCAGGTCAGGTAGGCGTTGGCCACGCTGGCCACCAGGCTGATCTGGGTGCTGCGGCGCGCTTCTTCGGTGGCGAAGTATTGTTGCAACGCTTGTTCGCTCAGGCTGCGAACCCGACCAAACAGGTCGAGTTCGTAGGCGCTGATGCCGACCGTGGCGGAGTAGGAACTGTTGATGGCCGCTTCACCGCTCTGCGACGCACGGGCCGGAACCCGCTGACGGCTGCCGCTGGCATTGGCCGACACGGCCGGGAACAGGTCGGCGCGCTGGATGCGGTATTGAGCCGCGTAGGCGTCGATGTTCAGCGCCGCGACACGCAGGTCGCGGTTGTTTTCCAGGGCGACCTGAATCAGTTGCTGCAGGGCCGGGTCATGGAAAAACTGCTTCCAGCCCTGTTCGGCAGCGGCCTGCGCCGGTGCCTGGGCCGGCGAGTACGCCGGGCCCTGCGGGAATTGCGCGGCCACCGGTGCTTCAGGCTGCTGATAATCCGGTATCAGCGAGCAACCGCTCAGCACGAAGGCGGCGACTGCGATGGAGAGTAGCGACTTGCTCATTGGCCAGCCTCTTTAGGAGTTTCTATGGCGTCATCCTTGCCGGCGTTTTTGCGCTGACCCATGGACGACACAGTGACGAAGAACAGTGGAACCCAGAATATCGCCAGGATCGTTGCGGTGAGCATACCGCCAATCACGCCGGTACCGATTGCGTGTTGGCTGCCCGAGCCTGCGCCGGTGGAGATGGCCAACGGTACAACACCGAGGACGAAGGCCAGCGACGTCATGATGATCGGTCGCAGACGCATGCGGCAGGCTTCAATGGCCGCATCGCGCAGACTGCGTCCCTGCTCGTGCAATTCCTTGGCGAACTCGACGATCAGAATGGCGTTTTTAGCCGCCAGACCGATGGTCGTCAACAGACCCACCTGGAAGTACACGTCGTTCGACAGACCGCGCAGGCTGGTGGCCATCAGCGCACCGATGATCCCCAGCGGTACCACGAGCATGACCGCGATCGGAATCGACCAGCTTTCATACAGCGCCGCCAGACACAGGAACACCATCAGCAGCGACAGGGCGTACAGCGCCGGAGCCTGCGAGCCGGACAGTCGTTCTTCGTACGACAGACCGGTCCACGAGATACCCACACCGGCCGGCAGCTTCTTGGCGATCGCCTCGACTTCGGCCATCGCTTCACCGGTGGAGTAACCCGGCGCCGGGGCACCGAGGATCTCGACCGCTTCAACACCGTTGTAACGCGCAAGCTTCGGCGAACCGTAGATCCACTCGCCCTTGGCGAACGCGGAGAACGGAACCATGGTGCCGGAGGCGTTACGCACGTACCACTTCTTCAGGTCTTCCGGGCTCATGCGCGAGTCTGGCCGGCCCTGCACGTACACCTTCTTCACCCGACCGCGGTCGATGAAGTCGTTGACGTAGCTACTGCCCAGCGCAATCGACAACGTGTTGTTGATGTCGGCGATGGTGATGCCCAGGGCACTGGCCTTCTCGTCATCGATTTCCAGCTGGAACTGTGGCTCGTCGTTCAGACCGTTCGGACGAACCTGGGTCAGCACTTTGCTCTGTGCCGCCATGCCCAGGAACTGGTTGCGCGCAGCCATCAGTTTTTCGTGACCGATACCGGCGCGGTCCTGCAGGAACACGTCGAAACCGGTGGCGTTACCCAGCTCCAGTACCGCTGGCGGAGCGAAGGCGAACACCATCGCATCGCGGAAGGTAAAGAAGTGCTGCTGGGCGCGGGCGGCGAGTTTGAACACGCTGTTGTCGGCGTTTCGCTCGTGCCACGGCTTGAGCATGATGAACGCCATACCCGAACTCTGGCCACGGCCGGCGAAGTTGAAGCCGGTTACGGTGAACACCGAGGCTACTGCGTCGCCTTCACCGCCGTCCTTGGTCGGACGCAGCAGGAATTCACGCATTTCATCCACCACCACCTGAGTGCGCTGGGCGCTGGAACCGGCGGGGGTCTGCACCTGGGCGAACAGAACGCCCTGGTCTTCTTCCGGCAGGAACGCGGTCGGGATGCGGGTGAACAGCCAGATCATGCCGACCACGATCAGCAGGTAGGCCAGCAGGTACGGTGCCTTGCGCTGCAGGATGTTGCCGACACCGCGCTCGTAGCCACGAACGCCACGGTCGAAGTTGCGGTTGAACCAGCCGAAGAAGCCTTTTTTCGGCGCACCGTGCTCACCGTGCGGAATCGCCTTGAGCATGGTGGCGCACAGCGCCGGGGTGAAGATCAGCGCGACCAGTACCGACAACGCCATGGCCGACACGATGGTGATCGAGAACTGCTTGTAGATCACACCGGTGGAGCCGCTGAAGAACGCCATCGGCAGCAATACCGCCGACAGAACGAGGGCGATACCGACCAGAGCGCCCTGGATCTGGCCCATGGATTTCTTGGTCGCTTCCTTCGGTGACAAGCCTTCTTCGCTCATCACCCGCTCGACGTTTTCCACCACGACGATGGCGTCGTCCACCAGCAAGCCGATGGCGAGGACCATGCCGAACATGGTCAGGGTGTTGATGCTGAAGCCGGCCGCCGCGAGGATGCCGAACGTACCGAGCAATACCACCGGCACGGTCATCGTGGTGATGACGGTGGCGCGGAAGTTCTGCAGGAACAGGAACATCACCAGGAACACCAGCACGATCGCTTCCACCAGGGTTTCAACCACACCCTTGATCGACTCGGTCACCACCGGGGTGGTGTCGTACGGGAACACCACTTCCATGCCTTGCGGGAAGAACGGCTTGAGGTCGTCAATCGTCTTGCGCAGTGCCTTGGCGGTGTCGAGGGCGTTGGCGCCGTTGGCCAGTTTCACTGCCAGTCCGGAAGCCGGGCTGCCGTTGAACTGGGCGCTGATGGCGTAGTTTTCGCCTCCCAGGCCGACGTCGGCCACGTCCTTCAAGCGAACCTGCGAGCCGTCCTTGTTGACCTTGAGCAGAATCTCTTTGAACTGCTCGGCGGTCTGCAGACGGGTCTTGCCGATGATCGTGGCGTTCAACTGCTGGCCCTGCACGGCAGGCAAGCCACCGAGCTGACCGGACGACACCTGGACGTTCTGCGCCGCAATCGCGGTTTTCACGTCGACCGGGGTCAGGTTGAAGTTGTTCAACTTGGCCGGGTCGAGCCAGATGCGCATCGCGTACTGGGCACCGAAGACCTGGAAGTCACCGACACCGGCGGTCCGCGAGATCGGGTCCTGCATGTTCGACACGATGTAGTTGGACAGGTCGTCCTTGGTCATGCTGCCGTCACGCGACACCACACCGATCACCAGCAGGAAGTTCTTCACTGCCTTGGTCACGCGGATACCCTGCTGCTGCACTTCCTGCGGCAGCAGCGGGGTGGCCAGGTTCAGCTTGTTCTGGACCTGGACTTGCGCGGTGTCGGAGTTGGTGCCTTGCTCGAAGGTCGCGGTGATGGTCATGCTGCCGTCGGAGTTACTTTCCGAAGACACATAACGCAGGTTGTCGATACCGTTGAGTTGCTGCTCGATCACTTGCACCACGGTGTCCTGAACCGTCTGTGCCGAAGCACCCGGGTAGGTCACGGAGATCGCAATGGCCGGTGGCGCAATGCTCGGGTACTGGTTGATCGGCAGTTTCAGGATCGAAAGTGCCCCGACCAGCATGATCACCAGGGCAATTACCCAGGCGAAAATCGGACGGTCAATGAAAAATTTTGACATGGATTACTCCCCTTTGCCGCCGGCGGCTTTGTCAGCTGCCTGAGCGGGGGCCGGGTTCTTGTTGCCGACGTTGGTCGCTTCGCTTGGCTTGACTTCGATGCCAGGCTTGACGAATTGCAGCCCTTCGGTGATCAGACGATCGCCGGCCTTCAGGCCGTCTTCGATCAGCCATTGGCTGCCGACGGTGCGGCTGGCCTTGAGCTGACGCAGTTCGACCTTGTTGTCCGGTCCGACGACAAGCGCGGTCGGGGTGCCTTTGAGGTCGCGGGTCACGCCTTGCTGCGGTGCGAGGATCGCGGCGCTGTTCACACCGGCCTGCAACTGCGCGTGGACGAACATGCCGGGCAGCAGGGTGTGATCCGGGTTAGGGAACACGGCGCGCAGGGTCACGGAACCGGTGGTCTGATCGACCGACACTTCGGAGAATTCCAGCTTACCGTCGAGCTTGTACTGGCTGCCGTCTTCCAGGGTCAGCTTGACCGCAGCGGCGTTGTCGCCGGCCTTCTGCAGACGGCCGCTTTCCAGTTCGCGGCGCAGTTCCAGCAGTTCCACCGAAGACTGGGTGACGTCGACGTAGATCGGGTCCAGTTGCTGGATGGTCGCCATCGCATCGGCCTGGCCGTTGCTGACCAGTGCGCCTTCGGTCACCGAAGAGCGGCCGATACGCCCGGAGATCGGTGCGTAGACCTTGGTGTAGCGCACGTTGATCTGTGCGGTCTGCAACGACGCTTCCGATTGCAGGCGATTGGCCACGGCGGTGTCGTATTCCTGACGGCTGACGGCCTGCTCGTCGACCAGTTGCTTGTAACGGTCGGAAATCGACTTGGTCGAACGCAGGTTGGCTTCGGCGCTTTTCAGGGTCGCTTCATAGACCGACGGATCGATCTGATACAGCTGCTGGCCGGCTTTGACATCGCCGCCTTCCTTGAACAGACGCTTGAGAATGATGCCGTTGACCTGCGGACGAACTTCGGCAATGCGAAACGCGCTGGTGCGGCCCGGCAGTTCGGAAGTCAGGGTAAAGGCTTGTGGTTGCAGGGTGACGACGCCGACCTGAGGAGGTGGTGCGGCGGGAGCCGCCTCTTCCTTTTTACATCCGCTGAGCAGCGATGCCAGGGCGACGGCAGTGACCAGAGCGGTAACAGCTGGCTTGAATTGCATGAAGATCCTCGGGTCAGGCGCGCGAAAAGCGCACAAGAAGTGTGGAAGGGTAAAAAATGGGTGCCGGGTGGATAAGTAGCTTGCTAAGGAATATACTTACGTTCATGGTTGTTTGTAAACACCTTCGCTGCGTACCCAACCGGTTACAAAAGTCGTGGCAAGGTCTGAAATTGTAGGCCGGGGGCGTCGATCCGCGAGAGATCCACCCCTTTTTATTCAGCGGATATTCAGCCATCCCTGAAACATTTTGTTTGAGGTTTTACTGCCATGGTTCGTCGTACCAAAGAGGAAGCTCAGGAAACGCGCAGCCAGATTCTGGAAGCCGCCGAAAAAGCTTTCTTTGAGAGGGGAGTGGCTCGCACGACGCTCTCCGATATCGCGAGCCTGGCCGGCGTGACGCGTGGCGCCATCTATTGGCACTTCAGCAACAAGGCCGATTTGCTGCAGGCGATGCTCGATACGCTGCATGAGCCGCTGGATGAGCTGGCCAAGGCCAGTGAAAGCGAGGACGAACCCGACCCGCTGGGCTGCATGCGCAAGCTGCTGATTCATTTGTTTCATCAAGTTGCACTGGACCCGAAGACCCGGCGTATCAACGAAATTCTGTTTCATAAGTGCGAATTCACCGATGAAATGTGCGATCTGCGCCAACAGCGCCGGACCGCCAGCCTCGATTGCAATGTGCGGATCGCGCTGACATTGAGTAATGCGGTCAATCGTGGGCAGTTGCCGGCAGACCTCGACACCGCCCGCGCAGCCATCAGCATTCACGCTTTTATCGATGGCATTCTGTATCAGTGGCTGCTGGCCCCGGACAGCTTTGAGCTGTACGCCGAGGCCGAGCGCTGGGTCGATACCGGGCTGGACATGCTGCGTTGGAGCCCCAGCCTGCGCAAATGAAACAAAATTCGTTATTGGATCAGTTTGTGTCAATGACGGAGGAGGGTGAAGATCCCTGTTCACTCGCCCCGCTGCAATGGGATGCTTTTATATACCTCTGTGGCGCGGGTTGATAGGTAGCGAGCTACGTATTTTGTAGCAATTTTGTGTCGAGCCTGTGAACGAATGTGAACGGCTTGGCCGCCCGGCGACCAATAAAAAGCCCCCGACTCTCACGAGTCGGGGGCTTTTGCGTTTCTGCGGTGAGGCTTACAGGGTCGGGTAGTCGAGGTAGCCGACTGCGCCTTTGCCGTAGAAGGTTTCCGGGTGCGGTTCGTTCAGTGGCGCATCGGCCTTCAAGCGGGCCGGCAGGTCCGGGTTGGCAATGAACGGCACACCGAATGCCACGGCGTCAGCCTTGCCTTCGGCCAGCCAGGCGTTGGCGCTGTCCTTGGTGAAGCGTTCGTTGGCGATGTACGCGCCGCCGAAGGCTTCCTTCAGCTGTGGGCCGAGGCTGTCGGCGCCTTCTTTCTCGCGGGAGCAGATGAAGGCGATGCCACGCTTGCCCAGTTCGCGGGCAACGTAGGTGAAGGTTTCAGCGAGGTTGTCGTCGCCCATGTCATGGGAGTCGGCGCGCGGAGCCAGGTGGACGCCGACACGACCGGCACCCCAGACTTCGATGGCCGCGTCGGTCACTTCCAGCAGCAGGCGGGCACGGTTCTCCAGGGAGCCGCCGTAGTGGTCGGTGCGCTGGTTGGTGCTGCTTTGCAGGAACTGGTCGAGCAGGTAACCGTTGGCGCCGTGGATTTCCACGCCGTCGAAGCCGGCCGCCTTGGCATTTTCCGCACCGACGCGATAGGCGTCGACGATGTCGGCAATTTCAGCGGTTTCCAGTGCGCGCGGGGTTGGGTAGTCGGCCAGCGGGCGAACCAGGCTGACGTGGCCTTTCGGCTGGATGGCGCTCGGTGCAACCGGCGCTTCGCCGTTCAGGTACGACGGGTGGGAAACCCGGCCCACGTGCCACAGTTGCAGAACGATCTTGCCGCCGGCCGCATGAACGGCCTTGGTCACGTTGGTCCAGCCACGCACCTGGTCGTTGGACCAGATGCCCGGGGTGTCCGGGTAGCCGACGCCCATCGGGGTCACCGAAGTGGCTTCGCTGATGATCAGGCCGGCCGAGGCACGTTGTACGTAGTACTCGGCCATCAGCGCGTTCGGCACGCGGCCTTCGTCGGCGCGGCAGCGAGTCAGCGGTGCCATGATGATGCGGTTGGACAGTTCGAGATCGCCCAGTTTGATCGGATCGAAAATTGTTGCCATGAGATACAACCCTCGTGAAGTAAGTGAGTGAATCAGTTAGCGGTGGCCAGCTCGGGATTACCGTTCTGGCGGAAAGTGATCAGGGTCACCAGCAGGGCCAGGACCGCGAGCGCGGCAGCGGCCAGAGGCACGCTGGTCAGGCCGTAGCCGTGGGCGATGACGCTGCCGCCGACCCAGGCGCCGAGGGCGTTGCCGACGTTGAAGGCGCCGATGTTCAGGGTCGACACCAGGTTCGGTGCGGCCTGGCCGTAGGTCACGACGTTCACCTGCAGGGCCGGCACGGCGGCGAAACACGCCGTGGCCCAGAGGAACAGAGTGATCTCGGTCGGGATCAGCGCGATGCTGGTCCAGGTCAGGACAGTGGAGGTCACGGCCATGGCAATGAACACGCCGATCAGCGTCGCGGCCAGGCCCTTGTCGGCCAGTTTGCCGCCGATGATGTTGCCGACGGTCAGGCCCAGGCCGATGAGCATCAGGGTCCAGGTCACGCCACGGGGCGAGACACCGGTGACATCGCCCAGCAACGGTGCGACGTAAGTGAACAGAGTGAACACCGAGGCGGCGAACAATGCGGTCATGCTCAGCGACAGCCAGATACCGGCGCCCTTGAGCGCGGCCAGTTCGGCGCGCATGTCGAGTTTTTCTTCGTCACGCTTGGCCGGCAGGAAGCGGATCAGGCCGATCAGCGCGATCACACCGATGACGGTCACTGCCCAGAAGGTCGAGCGCCAGCCGGCTTCCTGACCGAGGGCGGTGCCCAGTGGTACGCCAAGGACGTTGGCCAAAGTCAGGCCGGTGAACATCAGAGCCACGGCCGAAGCACGTTTGTTCGGCGCCACCAGGTTGGCCGCGACCACCGAACCGATGCCGAAGAACGCACCGTGGCAGAGGGCGGTAACCACTCGTGCGAACATCAGCACCTGGTAGTCAGTGGCGATGGCGCAGAGCAGGTTGCCGATAATGAAGATGCCCATCAACGCTACCAGTGCAGCCTTGCGCGGCAGTTTTGCGGTGGCCATCGCCATGAACGGTGCACCAATCGCCACACCGAGGGCGTAACCGGTGACCAGCCAGCCGGCGCCGGGGATCGACACACCGAGGTCGGCCGCCACATCGGGCAGCAGGCCCATGATGACAAACTCGGTGGTGCCGATGGCGAAGGCGCTCAAGGCGAGTATGAGTAGCGAGAGGGGCATCGTTTAGTCCTTTTGGCTGGCTGACGTTAAGGGTCAGAGCTCTTTGCTGAGGGTGCTGAGGAACGCCTGGATCACGTCCTCGTTGCGTTTGAAAAAGTGCCACTGGCCGGCCTTCTGGCTGCTGATCAGTCCGGCTCGTTGCAGGGTGGCCAGGTGGGCGGAGACGGTCGATTGCGACAGGCCGCAGCGTTGATCGATCTGCCCGGCGCAGATGCCGTACTCGTGGTTGTGGATCTGTTCCGGAAACTGGGCTTTCGGGTCTTTCAGCCAGTTGAGGATGTCTCGTCGTACTGGGTGTGCCAGGGCTTTTATTATTTCGTCGAGGTCAATGTTCATGGCTGGGTGCTCGTGATGTGTGTAGCGCTATATCGCGATGAGGCGAACTTTAAATCGGTATTTCGCGATATACCAATATGAATTCGATCTGACGACCGCATAAATCGGTATATCGGGTTATAACGATATGTGAGATGTAAACAAACGCGGACGCGGTGCTAAGCTGCGCCCATGAACTATCTCGCACATTTGCACCTCGGTGGCCAGCGCCCCGGTCAACTGCTCGGCAGTCTGTATGGCGATTTCGTCAAAGGACGGCTGCAAGGGCAGTTCGACCCGGAGATCGAAGCGGCGATTGCCTTGCATCGTCAGATCGATGTCTTCACCGATCGCCATCCGTTGGTCGACGCTTCACTGGCGCGGTTTACCTCGACCCGCCGCCGTTACGCCGGCATCGTGCTCGACGTGTTCTTCGACCATTGCCTCGCCCGCGATTGGGCGCTGTACGCCGACCGGCCGTTGGGACAATTCACGACTGACGTTTACCGCGTGCTGACCAGCGAGCGGCAGTTGCCCGAGCGGCTGGCGAAGATCGCCCCGCACATGGTGGCCAATGACTGGTTGGGCTCGTATCAGGATTTCGAAGTGCTGGAACAGGTGCTGCGCGGGATTTCCCGGCGCCTGAGCAAGCCTGAAGAACTGGCCGGGGCGATGCAGGAATTGCGCTGTCTGTATGAACCGCTCAGTGATGACTTCCGCTTGTTCTACCCACAACTGCAGGACTTCGCAGGCCGGCAGCTGTAGGCAGATGATGACGTTCAGGCAGCGATCAACTCGCCTGCGCGACGGGGTTCAGCCGGTTTGGCCACTTCGCCGAACAACGCTTTGTGCACCGCTTGCTGGGCTTCGTACGCCAGCGCTGCGCGTTCCCGGCCCTGGCAGGCAATCGGCTTGAGCAGGTGAACTTCCACCTCGCCGCAATCGTTGCTGAACAGACGCATCAGGTGCGACAGCAGATCATCGTCGCCAATGAACGGTGCCAGCGAATCAATCTCGCCATTGCGCAAATAACGGATCGCCACCGGTTGCAGCTTCACCTCGGAATCAATCGCCGCCGACAGCAGACGACCATGAAAGGTGCGCAGCGAACGGCCGTCGGTGGTGGTGCCTTCCGGGAACATCAGCAGCGGATGATCGGTTTGCAGGTGACGGGTCATCTGCTTGCGGATCAACTGGCTGTCGCCCGAGCCGCGACGGATGAACAGGCTGCCGGCCTTCGCCGCCAGCCAGCCGGCCACCGGCCAGGTGCGCACTTCGGCCTTGGACAGAAACGACAGCGGTGTGAGCATCCCGAGCAGCGGAATGTCAGTCCACGACACATGGTTGCTGACCCACAGCATCGGCTGCTTCGGCAGCTCACCGTGGACGGTCACGCGAAAGGGCAGGGCATTGCTCAGGCGCGCCATGAAAAACCGCGACCAGCGCTGCCGGCGTTGCATCGAATGGGCCAGACCCAAACGCTCGAAAACCCCGAAGACACTGGCCATGCTCAGGCCCAGCGTCACCACCAGCAACACTCGCGCGATCCGCGCGTACACCCGCAGCCGGCTCATCACACGGCCGCCTTGAAGTGCTTGGCGTAGCGTGGGCAGAGTTCGTCGCGCTTGAGCAGGATGAACACGTCGGCGACCTGGAAGTCTTCGTCCCAGCACGGCTCGCCGCAGATCTTCGCGCCCAGGCGCATGTAGGCCTTGAGCAGCGGCGGCATTTCGGCGATCACGTTTGACGGAATATCCAGGGTTGGCAACGGATTCTTCGGCTCGGCGCGCAGGTGTTCGGTGCACAGATACCGTTCGCGCAGGCGCTGCATGATCGCGTGAGCCTGGACGCCGCCGTCCTGCATCGGAATGCTCGCGCAGCCCATCAGGTAGCTGTAGCCGCCCTGATTGAGGACTTCGGCCAGTTCGCCCCAAAGCACAGCGATGGTGCCGCCGTTGCGGTAGGCCGGGTCGACGCAGGTGCGACCGATTTCCAGGATCGGGCCTTGCAGGCCGGCGAGGCCGTGCAGGCTGAATTCTTCTTCGCTGTAGAACTTGCCCAGGCTGCTGGCGGCGGTGTGATCGAGCAAACGGGTAGTGGCCACCAGGCGCCCGGTGTTCAGGTCACGCACGCCGATGTGGCTGCAGTGAACATCATAGTCGTCCATGTCCAGACCCAGCTCCGCGCCGTTCAGCTTGGCGTTGAACTCGCCGCTGAACACGTTGAAGCGCAAGGCCTGGGCTTGCTGCAAGGCCTCGGCGCCGATCAGGCGTTCGGCTTGCAGGCGGCGTTCATTGCCGGTGTCGCTGATGCGGGCGATCTGAGTCATGTGAATCTCCGTACGGGCCTTGAACCCGTCATGGGTTGCAGCCGATCGACTTTCTTTATGCAGCCGTGTTGTGCAAAGTCAGGCTATGTAGCCCCGGTGTCATCGCCATGAATGTTTGGTGATGCTTATATGACAGCCCACAAGGAGTCTCTGATGACCTGGTCGACCCTGCTTGAATGCCGCGAACGCCTGCCCGCCGTTGCCGATCTGGCGGAGGGCTTCGCCATGTTGCTGCATCAACTGGGCAGCGTGACGCCGTTCGAACTGGCGGTGGCGGGAGGGCGGCGAATGGCGACGCCGGGGCTGGCGTTTCTGGTGGGGTATCAAGCGGCGTTGCGCATGCTCTGGCCGAGCGCGCCGCCGAGCCTCGGCGCGATGTGTGCGACCGAGCAGCGCAGCCTGCGCCCGGCGGACATGCAGACCCGGCTCACGGATCTGCGCCTCACCGGGCAAAAGGATTTCGTCACTGCCGGCGATGCGGCGGACTGGCTGCTGATCGCCGCGCGCAGTGAACAACCCGGCGAATCACCGCGCCTGAGTCTGGCGGTGGTGTATCCCGGCGAGCCCGGCGTGCGAGTGGAAAAACTGCCGGCGCTGCCATTGATGCCGGACATCAGCCATGGCCGCTTGTACCTCGACGAGGCTCTTTGCGAACTGCTCGCCGGGGACGGTTGGGATGCCTACGTCAAACCGTTCCGCACCCTTGAAGACGTTTACGTATTGAGCGCAATGACTGCATGGCTGTATGGCGTCGGTCAGGACAGCGGCTGGCCGCAGCCGCTGCAATTGCGTTTGCTGGCGCTGTTGGCCGGGTGCGCGGAAGTCAGTCGCCAGCCGCCGAACAATCCGGCGGGGCATGTGTTGCTCGGCGGATTGTTTGCGCAGTTCGACGGGCTCAAACCGGAGGTTGATCAGGCACTGCGTGACGGTAATTCTGAGTGGGCAGCGATGTGGCAGCGCGATCAATCGGTCATGCAACTGGCGGCTGGCGCGCGTGCCAAGCGTCTGGCCAAGGCGTTGGGGGCAAGCCAAAACACATCTGTCATGAACGTCGGCTAGTCTTCTCAGGTTCATACCCAGAGCCCTCACCATGTTCAAAGGCCTGTCCCTGTTTCTGCTGCTGATCAGCTTCACGGTTCAGGCCGAACAATGGCCGGCTGACGACTGGCCGACCGGCCCGAAACTCACCAGCCCGGCCGTCGATGCATTGGAGGCCTACGCCTTCCCGACCCGCGATGACAGCACCCGAAAAGGCATCCGCACCGACGCCTTGCTGGTGATCCGCGACGGCCAGGTTATCTACGAACGCTACGCCGCCGCGACCACCGCCGACACCCCGCACCTGACCTGGTCGATCAGCAAAAGCCTGATGGCCACAGTGCTTGGCGTGGCCTACGGCGAAGGCCTGTTCAAGCTCGATGACCCGGCCGAGAAATATTACCCGGTGCTGGAAAAACACCCGGCCATCACGATCAAGGATCTGCTGCACTGGGCCTCGGGCATCGACTGGCAGGAAGATTACGAATATGCCCCGCTGAAATCCTCGGTGGTGGCCATGCTCTACACCCGTGGTCACCGCGACATGGCCGCCTTCACTGCCGATCACGACAGTTACGCGCCAGCGGGTCAGGCGTTCCGCTATTCCAGCGGCGACAGCAATCTGTTGGCCGCCGCCTTGAAAACCATCGTCGACCCGCAACGTTATCCGGACTACCCGTGGACAGCGCTTTTCGATCCCTTGGGCATTCGCCACGCCACGTGGGAAACCGATGCCACGGGCACCTTCGTCGCGTCTTCCTACGCTTACCTGACGGCACGGGATCTGGCGCGAATCGGCCTGCTGATGGAACGGGACGGACGCTGGAACGACTGGCAATTGCTGCCCAGGGATTGGGTCGCTTTCAACCGCCAACCCTTTGCCGGCTACAAGGCCCATCAGGACGAAGCCGTGCCCGGCGGCCAGTGGTGGCTCAATCGCCCGGCGGATGGCGTCGCCTCACCATGGCCCGACGCACCGCTCGACACCTTCGCCGCCCTCGGCCACTGGGGCCAGGCGCTGTACGTGATCCCCAGCGAAAAACTGGTGATCGTTCGCTATGCCGATGATCGCGACGGCAGCTATAGCCACAACGAATTGCTCAAGCGTGTGCTGGGGGCGGTGCGGCCATGAAACTGTTCAGACAAATCCTGCTGGTGCTCCTGATCGTGCTGCTGGGCTGGGGCTGGCACGAGCGCGAAAACCTGTGGGCCTTCCCGGACATCATCAGCGCCTACACCGCCAAGGAATATTGTTCGTGCCGCTACGTGATGAACAACGACGCCGAATATTGCCGGGGCTACGTGAAGCAGTGGCTGCCCAGCGAACTGACCGATGACCGCACGCAAAAAATCGTCACCGCCAGTGGCCTGGGACGCCGCAACAGCGCCCAGTGGCAAGGCGAACGCCAGGGCTGTCGCCTGCAACCCTGATCCGGTTCCACCCTGTGGAACCACATTCGATTGTCCTCTCGCGTGTCTCGCGGTTATCTGGCGGTGAGCACGACCTGCCGTTGATGTGTCGTGAATTCATAGCGAACAACAAGACCGGGAAACACCCGCGCGAGGAGAACCGTCATGCCCCGACATCAGCATATTCTGGCCTGGCTCAACGACGTGGCCAGCGATCTGCACGCCACCCGCCAGGACATTCACGCTCACCCTGAACTCGGTTTCGAGGAAAGCCGCACCTCGGCGCTGGTGGCCCGGTCGCTCCAGGAGTGGGGCTATGAAGTCCACACCGGCATCGGCAAGACCGGCGTGGTCGGCGTGCTGCGCAACGGCAGCAGCACGCGCAAACTCGGGCTGCGGGCCGACATGGATGCGCTGCCGATCATCGAGAACACCGGCGTCGCCTACAGCAGCCGCCATCAAGGCTGCATGCACGCCTGCGGCCACGACGGACACACCGCGATGCTGCTCGGCGCGGCGCGTTATCTGGCCGCGACACGTCAGTTTGACGGCACCCTGACGCTGATTTTTCAGCCCGCCGAAGAGGGGCAGGGCGGGGCCGAAGCGATGCTCGCCGACGGTCTGCTCGAACGTTTTCCGTGCGACGCGCTGTTCGGCATGCACAACATGCCGGGCCTGCCGGCGGGACATCTGGGCTTTCGCGAAGGGCCGATGATGGCTTCGCAGGATTTGCTCACGGTGACCATCGAAGGCGTCGGCGGCCACGGTTCGATGCCGCATCTGGCCGTGGATCCGCTGGTCGCTGCGGCCAGTGTGGTGATGGCTTTGCAAACCGTGGTCGCGCGCAACATCGATGCGCAGCAGGCGGCGGTGGTGACAGTCGGCGCATTGCAGGCCGGCGAAGCGGCGAACGTGATCCCGCAACAGGCGATCCTGCGCCTGAGCCTGCGTGCGCTGAATGCCGAGGTCCGCGAACAGACCCTCCATCGCGTGTGCTCGATCATCGAGTCCCAGGCCGAAAGCTTCGGCTGCACCTCGACCCTCGAACACCGCCCGGCCTATCCGGTACTGGTCAACCACACCGCTGAAACCGAGTTCGCCCGTCAGGTCGGCGTCGAACTGGTCGGCGCCGACGCCGTGGATGGCAACACCCCGAAACTGATGGGCAGCGAAGACTTCGCCTGGATGCTCCAGCGCTGCCCCGGCGCCTACCTGTTCATCGGCAACGGCGTGGCGCGGCCGATGGTGCATAACCCGGCCTACGACTTCAACGACGACATCCTGTTGACCGGCGCGGCGTATTGGGGCGCGCTCACCGAGAGCTGGCTCAAGCCGGCCTGATTTCTTCACTTTTTGCTGCCGCTGGAACGCAGGTGCGCACGCGCCTGCGTGGTCAACCAACAGCTTCTGGAGAATCCCCATGCAGACTTCGAACGCAGGCGTTTCGCGCACCCGGCAAGTGGTCGCCGCCGTCATCGGCAACGCCCTGGAATGGTACGACTTCATCGTTTACGGCTTTCTGGCGAGCATCATCGCCCGGCAATTTTTCCCGTCCGACGACGACTACGCTTCGCTGCTGATGGCGCTGGCGACGTTCGGCGTCGGCTTTTTCATGCGTCCGGTGGGCGGCATCCTGCTGGGCATCTACTCCGACCGCAAAGGGCGCAAGGCCGCGATGCAGATGATCATCCGCCTGATGACCGTGTCCATCGCCCTGATCGCGTTCGCGCCGAACTACGCCGCCATCGGCATGGGTGCGCCGTTGCTGATTGTGGTGGCGCGGATGCTTCAGGGCTTTGCCACGGGCGGTGAATATGCGAGCGCCACGGCGTTTCTGGTGGAGAGCGCGCCGGCCCATCGCAAAGGCTTGTACGGTTCGTGGCAACTGGTCGGGCAATGCCTGGCGGTGTTCAGCGGCGCGGCGATGGTGGCGCTGGTCACGCATCTGTTTCCCCCCGAAGCGCTGGACAGTTGGGGCTGGCGGATTCCGTTCGTGCTCGGCCTGTTGATCGGCCCGGTGGGCTTGTGGATTCGCAAGCACATGGAAGAGCCGGAAGAGTTTCTTGAAGCGCGCAAGAAAGCCAAAGGCGCAGCGCCAGGCCTATGGCAGGTACTGCGCGAACATCGCCGCAGCCTGCTGGTGTCGATGGGGCTTGCGTGTGGCGCGACGGTGTCGTTTTACGTGGTGCTGGTAAACATGCCGACCTTCGCCCACAAAAGCCTCGGCCTGCCGCTGGATCAGGTGTTGCTGGTGCAGATGCTCGCGGTGGGGCTGATGACCGTGGTGATTCCGTTCTCCGGCGCACTGTCGGATCGCCTCGGTCGGCGGCCGGTGCTGATGGCCTTCACCCTGGCATTCTTCGTCATGGTCTACCCGCTGTATGTGTGGGTCGCGGCGGCGCCTTCGATCGAGCGCCTGCTGGTGATGCAACTGTTGCTGTGCACGGCGATTGGCGGGTTCTTCGGCCCGGCCCCGACCGCGCTGGCCGAGCAGTTCCCGATTGAAGTTCGCTCCACTGGCGTGTCGGTGGCCTACAACGTGGCGGTGATGGTGTTCGGTGGTTTCGCGCCGCTGATCGTCACCTGGCTGAGTAAAGTTCTGAACACCCCGGTGGCGCCGTCGTTCTATGTCTTGTTCGCTTGCCTGTTGACCCTGCTCGGTACTTACTGTTTGCAGGAGGCCCCGCGTGTGAAGAAACCCGTTGCGCTCAACCTGGGAGTGAAACCGTGAGTCCGTTAGCCATTGATCCGATTGTCGCCCTCGACGCCGATGCGCTGTCCCGGGCGATCCATGCCCGCAAGGTGTCGTGCCGCGAGGTGATGCAGGCGTATCTGACGCACATCGACCGCTTCAATCCGGCGGTCAACGCGCTGGTGTCGCTGCGCCCGCAAGACGTGCTGCTGCGCGAGGCCGATGAATGCGACCGGCAACTGGATCGCGGCGAGTCCCGAGGCTGGATGCACGGCATGCCCCAGGCGATCAAGGACCTGGCGGCCACTGCCGGATTGCGCACGACCCTCGGCTCGCCACTGTTCGCCGAGCAAGTGCCGCAGCACGATGCGATCAGCGTGGCGCGGGTTCGCGACTGCGGGGCGATCATCATCGGCAAGAGTAATGTCCCGGAATTCGGCCTCGGCTCGCAGACCTACAACCGCGTGTTCGGTACCACCACCAACGCCTACGATCCGGGCCAGATCGCCGGCGGCAGCAGCGGCGGGGCGGCGGTGGCGCTGGCCCTGCGTCTGCTGCCGGTGGCCGACGGCAGCGACATGATGGGCTCGCTGCGCAACCCGGCGGCGTTCAACAACGTGTTCGGTTTGCGCCCGTCCCAGGGCCGTGTGCCTCACGGCCCGATGCCGGAAGTGTTCGTTCAGCAACTGGCCACCGAAGGTCCGATGGGGCGCACGGTCACCGACGTCGCACGATTGCTCTCGACCCAGGCTGGCTACGATGCGCGAGTGCCACTGTCGCTGGCCGATGAACCACGGGATTTCGGGCTGGATCTGCAACAGGACTGCAACGACCTGCGCCTCGGTTGGCTTGGCGATTACAACGGCTATCTGCCGATGGACGATGGCGTGTTGAGCCTGTGCGAATCGGCGCTGGCGGATTTCAGTGCATTGGGTTGCCACGTCGAGGCCTGCCAGCCGGACTTTTCCATGGAACGCCTGTGGCAAACCTGGCTCACGCACCGGCATTTTCTGGTGCAGGGCAGCCTCGGCGCCGCCTATGCCGACCCGCAAAAACGGACGTTGCTCAAACCCGAAGCGCAATGGGAAATCGAAGGCGGTTTGCGTCTGACGGCGGCCGAGGTCTATCAGGCGTCGGTCGCACGCAGCGAGTGGTATCGTGCCGTGAGCGAGTTGTTCGAGCGTTACGATTTCCTGCTGTTGCCCACCGCCCAGGTGTTCCCTTTTGATGCACGGCAACCGTGGCCGCGAGTCGTCGGCGGGCAGACCATGGACACCTATCATCGCTGGATGGAAGTGGTGATCGGCCCGACCCTGGCGGGGCTGCCGAGCATCAGCGTGCCGGTGGGTTTCAACCCGGCCGGGCTGCCGATGGGCCTGCAAATCATCGGCCCGGCCCGGGCGGATCGGGCGGTGCTGCAACTGGCCTATGCTCATGAGCAACTGACCCGCTGGGTCGAGCGGCGACCGCCGGCATGCCTGCAATCGGCCTGAGCGGCCCGCATCTTGCTGGGCGAAGTGATCTTTGATCCGCATCCATGGAGGTCGAACATATGGGCAGCAAGGCAGACACCGGCAGCGTGCGCTCAGTCGAACGGGCGCTGGCCATCGTCGAATTGCTCGGCGAGCATCAGGCGTTGGGGCTGGAGGAATTGCACTACCTGACGACCCTGCCCAAGGCCACGGTGTCTCGGATGCTCGCGACCTTGCAGGAGCAGGGCTGGATCTATCGTGGCCTCAGCGACCGCCGCTACCGGTTGTGCGCCAAGCGGCTGTTCGGTGATCGTCAGCAACGTTTCAAGCGTCATTTGGTGGAAAGTGCGGCGCCGATGCTGCTGGAGCTGAGCGAGCGCACCGGACTGGTGGCGGATCTGTCGTGCTTCGACGGCGAACGGGTTGAAGTGATGGAAAGTGCGATCCCGCAGGTGTTGCGCAAGCGCTATCCAACCAACTGCCAGATCGTCGGCCATCACGCGAGCCTGTTTCATTCGGCAATGGGCCGGGCGTGCCTTGGCGAACTCGACAGCCAGGACGTGAAACGTCTGGCCGAGCGCGAACGGTTGGCGGATGACGGTGTATTGCAGGCCACCGAACAAGCCTTGCATCAGGGCTTCGGCCAGCGCACCGAAGGTTACTGGGAGTATCCGGTGCGCCTGCCGTTCCTGATTCGTGCGGTGGCGTTGCCGATCCGTGCGCAAGGGCGGCTGGTCGGCAGCATGGCGCTGCACTGGCCGATGGATCAGGCGCCGGTGGAGCGGGTGCTGAGCCTGCACCTCAACAGCCTCGCATCGACTATCGGCGAGGTGCAGCAGGCGTTGGCCTGAGCGTTTGCAGAGACTGACAGCTTGCAATAACGCCACGGCCAGTTAAGGTTCGTGCAGGTTTATCGGCCCCACGAGTCTTCAATGTTCAACCGTACTCTGTGCAACGCCTTCGCCGGCCTGCTGCTGGCCGCCGCCGCGCTGCCGGCCCAGGCCAACTGGTATCTGGACGGCGAGTCGTCGCGGCTGTCGTTCGTCAGCACGAAAAACACCAATATTTCTGAAGTGCAGCGCTTTCTGGTGCTGCATGGCAAGGTCGATCCCGATGGCCGTGCCGAAGTCGAGGTCGAACTGGACTCGATCAACAGCGGCATCCCGCTGCGCGATGAGCGCATGCGCAAGGAACTGTTCCAGATCGAGCAATTCCCCGAAGCGACCATCACCACCCAGATCGACCTGCGCCCGATCAACGATCTGGCCCCCGGGGCGCAGCTTGAATTGCGCCTGCCGCTGACCGTCAACCTGCACGGCAAACAGCATGAATACCCCGCCGAACTGCTCGCCACTCGGCTTGATGACCGACGCTTTCAAGTGGTGACGCTGGAACCACTGGTGATCAGCGCCGAGGATTTCGATCTGCTGCCGGGCCTGGAAACCTTGCGCAACATGGCCGGCCTGTCGGCCATCAGTCTGTCGGTGCCGGTGGGTGCGGTGCTGATCTTCACGGCGCGCTGACATGCGCGGCGCAGTGTTCCCGTGGCGTGACGGCAACCGCTTCGAACTGTTGATCGACGGCCCGCAGTTCTTTCCGCGCATGCTTGAGGAAATCGCCCGCGCCTGTGAACAGATCGAACTGGAGCTTTATCTGGTGGAGGCGGGTGCCTGCGCCGAAGCCGTGGTTCAGGCGCTGGTGCTGGCGGCCGAGCGGGGCGTGCGGGTGCGTTGCCTGTTCGATGATTACGGCAGCCTCGCCTTCACCCTCACGTTGCGCCGGCGGCTGACCGGTGCCGGGGTCGAATTGCGTTTTTACAATCGGCTGAACTGGCGGCGCTGGGTCGGCAATTTCTATCGCGATCATCGCAAGCTGTTGCTGGTCGACCAGCGTCTGGCGGTGGTCGGCGGCACCGGGGTCACCGATGAGTTCTGGACGCCGGGCCACGACACCAGCGAATGGCACGAGGTCATGGTGCAGATCACAGGCCCCTTGGTGCTTGACTGGCAATTGCTGTTCGACCGCCAATGGATCGCCAACCGCCATCGCCGGGCCTGGCGGCCCAACGCGCATTTCGGCCTACCGCGATTGCCCCGAGTGCCAGACACGGGCGAGGGCATGGGCCGCGTGGCTTATGCCGATGCTCGCCAGCATCGCGACATTCTGCAATCGCTGTTCCGCGCCCTGAACAGCGGCCAGAGGCGTATCTGGCTGGCCACGCCGTACTTCCTGCCGACCTGGAAAATCCGCCGCTCCCTGCGCAAGGCCGCCGCCCGCGGGCTCGATGTGCGCCTGCTGCTGACCGGGCCGCGCACCGATCACCCGTCGGTGCGTTACGCGGGGCATCGTTACTACCCGCGCCTGCTCAAGGCCGGGGTGAAAATCTTCGAATACCAGCCGTGTTTCCTGCACCTGAAAATGGTGCTGGTGGACGATTGGGTGAGCATCGGTTCGTGCAATTTCGATCACTGGAACCTGCGCTTCAACCTTGAGGCGAATCTGGAGGCGCTGGATCCGTCACTGACGGCAGCGGTGGTGGCGAGTTTCGAGAAAGACTTCGGCCTGAGTCAGCAGGTGAGTCTGGAGGAATGGCAGCGCCGGCCGCTGTGGCGGCGGGTAAAGCAGCGGGTGTGGGGCTGGGTGGATCGGGTGGTGGTCAACCTGCTCGACAGACGCGGATAACTCTGATTTCGAGCATTCCATAAGTCTAATGTGGGAGCGGGCTTGCTCGCGAAGGCGGAGTGTCATTCAGCACAGATGTCGCTGATACATCGCCTTCGCGAGCAAGCCCGCTCCCACATTGGTTTCGCAGTGTTACTTAAAGCAATTCAAAGCTCTGCTGCGTCACGTCCTGGGAATCCAGGCCGATCTGCACGTTGAACTTGCCAGGCTCGGCCGCGTACTTGAGCTGGGCGTTGTAGAACTTCAGGTCATCTTCGGTGATGGTGAAGTGCACGACCTTCTGCTCGCCCGCCTTGAGCATGATCTTCTGGAAGTTCTTCAGCTCCTTGACCGGACGGATCATCGAACCGGTGACGTCCTGGATGTACAACTGCACCACGGTTTCGCCGTCACGCTTGCCGGTGTTTTTCACTGTGACGCTGGCGTCGAGCTTGCCGGTGGCGTTCAGGGTGGTCGACGACAGCGCCATGTCACTCAAGCTGAAATCGGTGTAGCTCAGGCCGAAACCAAACGGAAACAGCGGCCCGGTCGTGTCATCGAAATACTGCGAGGTGTAGTTGCCCGGTTTGCCCGGCGTGAACGGCCGGCCAATGCTCAGGTGGTTGTAGTAGGTCGGGATCTGGCCCACGGAGCGCGGGAAGGTCACCGGCAGCTTGCCCGACGGGTTGTAGTCGCCGAACAGCACGTCGGCGATGGCGTTGCCGCCCTCGGTGCCGCTGAACCAGGTTTCCAGAATCGCGTCGGCCTGTTCTTTCTCTTCGAGGATGGTCAGCGGACGGCCGTTCATCAGCACCAGCACCAACGGCTTGCCGGTGGCTTTCAGGGCACGGATCAGCTCGCGCTGGTTCTCCGGGATGTTCAGGTCGGTGCGACTCGACGATTCGTGGGACATGCCACGGGACTCGCCCACGGCCGCGACGACCACGTCAGCGTTTTTGGCGGCTTTCACCGCTTCGTCGATCAAGACATTGGCCGGACGCGGGTCATCGACCACTTCCGGGGCGTCGAAGTTGAGGAAGTTCAGGTAGTCGAGAACCTTCTTGTCGCTGGTGATGTTGGCGCCACGGGCGTAGATCAGGTTCGCCTTGTCGCCGATTACATTGCTCATGCCGTCAAACAGGGTCACCGACTGCGCCGGACGACCGGCGGCGGCCCAACTGCCCATCATGTCGATCGGGGCCTTGGCCAGCGGGCCGACCAGCGCGACTTTCGCGGTTTTCTTCAGTGGCAGGGTTTCGTTCTGGTTCTTCAGCAGCACCAGGCTGCGGCGGGCCACTTCACGGGCGTCGGCGCGGTGCAGGCGACTGTCGGCGTAGGTGTCGGCCGGATCGTCTTCGGCCTTGCCGATGCGCAGGTACGGATCCTTGAACAGGCCCATGTCGTACTTGGCGGCGAGGACTTCACGCACGGCGTTGTCGATGTCCTTCTGTTCGATCTCGCCGGACTTGAGCAGCCCCGGCAGCTCTTTGCCGTACAGGGTGTCGTTCATGCTCATGTCGATGCCGGCCTTGATTGCCAGCTTCGCCGCTTCGCGACCGTCGCGGGCCACACCGTGCTTGATCAGCTCGAAGATCGCGCCGTGGTCGCTGACCGCCAGGCCCTTGAAGCCCCAGTCCTTGCGCAGCAGGTCATTCATCAGCCAGGTGTTGGCGGTGGCCGGGATGCCGTTGATCGAGTTCAGCGCGACCATCACGCCGCCGGCGCCGGCATCGATTGCCGCGCGATACGGTGGCAGGTAGTCCTGGTACATCTTCACCGGGCTCATGTCGACGGTGTTGTAGTCGCGACCGCCCTCGACCGCGCCGTACAGGGCGAAGTGCTTGACGCTGGCCATGATGCTGTCGGCTGCGCTCGGCGTGTCGCCCTGATAGGCCTTGACCATCACTTTGGCGATGCGCGAAGTCAGGTAGGTGTCTTCACCGAAGCCTTCGGAGCTGCGGCCCCAGCGCGGGTCGCGGGAGATGTCGACCATCGGCGCGAAGGTGATGTCGAGGCTGTCGGATGCCGCCTCTTTGGCGGCGATGCGCCCGGACTGGCCGATGGCGTCCATGTCCCAGCTCGACGCCAGGGCCAGCGGAATCGGGAAAATCGTACGGTGACCGTGGATCACGTCGTACGCGAAAAACATCGGAATCTTCAGGCGACTGCGCATCGCCGCGTCCTGCATCGGACGGTTTTCGGGGCGGGTGATCGAGTTGAACGTACCGCCGATATTGCCGGCGGCGATCTCTTTGCGGATCAGCTCGCGGGGCATTTCCGGGCCGATGCTGATCAGGCGCAACTGGCCGATCTTCTCGTCGAGGGTCATTTGTTTCATCAGGTTACTGATGAACGCGTCCTTGTTTTCCAGGGGGACCGGGGTCGTGGCGGCCAGTACCTGATGACTGGCCAGGCTGACGAACAGGCCCAGCAAACACAGCTTCTTCATGAATAGTTTTCTCAAGGGCCTAAACGGCGTTACAACACCGGCCAGCCAAAATTTAGGGAGCGACTATTGTTGTTCGGGTGCTGATTCAGAAAACGACAGCCGAATGTACGTCGAAAGTTTCGGCGACGTGATCGCGCAGGGCCTCTTTTTAGCCCATCGGCCCGCCGCAATCCAGTGGCGCGGGCGATTATGCCGTAACCGCCGGCTGAGAATGTTTCGCGATTCATTATTCATGAAATGTGCAAGGGAGCACCCGTCCGATGAATGTCAGTCCTGTCTACCGCTCGCGTTTGCAGGTCGCCACCCTGCTGATGCTGGCCACGTTGTTGACCGCTTGCGGCATCAACAACATTCCGACCCTCGACGAACAGGCCAAGGCCGCGTGGGGTCAGGTGCAGAATCAGTATCAGCGCCGCGCCGACCTGATCCCCAACCTGGTGGAAACCGTGAGGGGCTATGCCAAACACGAGGAGGCCACGCTGACGGCGGTGGTCGAGGCCCGGGCCAAGGCAACGTCGATCCAGGTCGATGCCAGCACCCTCGACAACCCGGAAAAACTCAAGCAGTTCCAGCAGGCTCAGGATCAACTGACCGGTGCCTTGAGCCGGTTGATGGTGGTGTCCGAACGCTACCCGGACCTGAAGGCCAACCAGAACTTTCTCGCCCTGCAATCGCAACTTGAAGGCACGGAAAACCGCATCGCCGTGGCCCGCCGGGATTTCATTCTGGCGGTGCAGAAGTACAACACCGAAATCCGCACCTTTCCCGGTCGCCTCTGGCACAGCGTGATGTACAGCGACCTGCCGATCCGCGAGACCTTCGAAGCCACCAGCCCCGGCGCGGACAAGGCCCCGGAAGTGAAGTTCTGAGCCGGGGATGCCCATGCGTGTGCTGAAAATGGGCCTGGTGCTGATGCTGTGGCTGTTCGCCGTCAGCGCCCGGGCCGAGTTGACCTTCCCGGCGCTGACCGGGCGGGTGGTGGACGACGCGCAGATGATCGAGCCGTCGGTACGTGCGCAATTGAGCCAGCAGTTGCAGGCTCACGAACAGGCGACCGGCGAGCAGCTTGTGGTTGTGACGTTGCCGAACCTGCAAGGCGCCACCATCGAGGATTATGGCGTCGAACTCGGCCGGCACTGGGGTATCGGCCAGAAGGACAAGAACAACGGGGCACTGCTGATCGTCGCCCGGGACGAGCGCAAATTGCGCATCGAAGTCGGCTACGGGCTGGAGGATCGCCTGACCGATGCCCAGAGTTCGGTGATCATTCATCAGGTCATCACGCCGTCGTTCAAGGCCGGCAATTACAGCAAGGGCATCAGCGACGGCGTGGCGGCGATGCTGGTGGTGCTGGGCGGCAATCCGCTGGACGAACCTTCCACGGTGTATGAATCGGCCGGCGATCCCGCGGACGATTTCGTCTCGCGGCACCCGGCATTGTTCGTATTTCTGGTGATGTTGTTCATCCTGACTGTTTTTGTCTGCCAGATGCTCGGTATCCTTCCCGCCGGCCGGGGCGGTTCCGGAGGAGGGGGCGGCTTCGGTGGCGGTGGTTTTGGCGGCGGCGGTGGAGGCGGGGGCTTCAGCGGCGGCGGTGGCAGTTTCGGCGGGGGCGGTTCCTCCGGCGGCTGGTGATAACAATAATGAGCAGGCACTTCACGACATGGCATTACTGACTGAACACGAACAACGCAAGGTCGCCGAGGCCATCGCCCGGGTCGAGCGCGACACCGACGCCGAACTGGTGACAGTGCTCGCGGCCCGCGCCGACGACTACGCGTACATCCCGTTGCTGTGGGCCAGCCTGCTGGCGCTGGTGGTGCCGGGGATCGTGCATTACCTGACCGGCTGGCTGACGATGCACAGCCTGTTGCTGGTGCAGTGGATCAGTTTCGTCGTGCTGTGCCTGGTGTTTCGTTTGCCCAAGGTCACCACTCATCTGGTCCCGCGCCACGTCCGGCACTGGCGCGCCTCGAACCTGGCGCGGCGGCAGTTTCTCGAACAGAACCTGCACCACACGGTGGGCAGCACCGGCATGCTGATTTTTGTCTGCGAGGCGGAGCGGTATGTGGAAATTCTGGTGGATGAAGGAATTTCCAAAAAACTGGATAACAAGAGCTGGGACTCGATTGTCGCGGTGTTTACCGAGCAGGTACGGCAGGGGCAGACGTTGCAGGGCTTTGTCACTTGTATCGAGGCGTGCGGCGAGTTGCTCAAGGTGCATGTGCCGGTGACGCAGGTCAGGAATGAGTTGCCGAATCGGTTGGTGGTGTTGGGGTAGTTTCGGCAGTGTTGTAAGACTTGATATCGCAGCCCTCACCCCAGCCCTCTCCCGGGGAGAGGGAGCCGATTGGGGGATATTGAGGAGATACACCGACTTGAACGATTGGCTTTGAATCCATAATCGACTCGATATTTCAGGTCGATGGATAGCGAAAGACATCTCGGTCGGCTCCCTCTCCCTCCGGGAGAGGGCTGGGGTGAGGGCCGCTTTTAAAAGCCGTTCGGTAAATAAGAGCGTGTCCCCAATCCCCATCCCCCCTAAACTAGCGTCCATTCCCGATTTGCCCGTCCGAGGCCGCTTTTTCCCATGTCCGTTACCGCTCCCTCCGCATCTGCCAAACCGGCGCCCGATCACCACGCCCGGTTCATCGAGCTGCTGCAAACCAGCCTCGAACAGAACGGCTTCATCAAACTGGTGCTGGCCAAGTACGTCGGCGAAGAAGCGGACCTGCAGCGGATCATCATCAAACCGGTGACGGTCAAGGCGCAGCCGTGCCTGTCGTTCGTCTATCGCTACAAGACCCGCGACATCACCAAGAATCTGCCGCTGGACGAAGCAGTGGCGACGATTGCCGGGCTGCTGCCGGCGGCGTTCAAAAATGCGCATTTGCTGGCGTTGACTGACGAAGCCCAGCTCGAATACAGCAAAAAGGGCAAGAGCTCGCTGTTCATGAGCAAGCCCCAGCAATTACGTGAAGTGCCGTCTGCCGAGCATAACCGCGAGAAAAACCGCTTCCTCGATCTGAACCGGCCGTTCCTCAAGGATCTGGGCGTCACCAACGCGCAACACGAGCTGATCCCGGCGATGTCGCGCAAGTGGAAGCAGATCAACAAGTTCATCGAAGTCTTCAGCCATGCTTTGACTTCGTCACCGCTGGCTCTCGACAAACCGGTGCGGGTGGCGGATTTCGGTTCGGGCAAGGGTTACCTGACGTTCGCCATTCATGACTATCTGCGCAACACGTTGAAGGCCGAGGGCGAAGTCACCGGCGTCGAGCTGCGTGAAGAAATGGTCAACCTGTGCAACACCGCCGCGCAGAAGCTCGAACACCCGGGGCTGGTGTTCAAGTGCGGCGATGTGCGCAGTGTGGCGCCGAGCGAGCTGGACGTGATGATCGCCCTGCATGCCTGCGACATCGCCACCGATTATGCGATCCACACCGGCATCCGCTCCGGCGCCTCGATCATCATGTGCTCGCCGTGCTGCCACAAACAGATCCGCCTGCAGATCCAGAGCCCGGCGCTGCTCAAGCCGATGCTGCAGTACGGTTTGCATCTGGGCCAGCAGGCGGAAATGGTCACCGACAGCTTGCGTGCGCTGTTCCTTGAAGCCTGCGGTTACGAGACCAAGGTGTTCGAGTTCATCTCGCTGGACCACACCAACAAGAACAAGATGATTCTGGCGGTGAAGCGCGCCGAGCCGGTGGACCCGACTCAGCTGCTGGTGAAAATTCAGGAGTTGAAGGCGTTCTACCAGATCAGCGAGCACTGCCTCGAAACCCTGCTGCTCGCTGACGGCCTGCTGAAGCTCAAGGCTTGAGCTGAACCCCGGCGGGTAACGTGCCCGGTTGAGCCGGGCGCACCGCGGTCTTGCGCCCGAGCATCACCGTCGCGATCACCCCGCAGGCGAACAGCCAGGTGATCGGTTCCACGTGTTCGCCGAAGAACAGCGCGGAAAACGCGATGGTGAAGAAGATCTGCAACAACTGGATCTGACTGACCCGGGCAATGCCCCCCATGGCCAGCCCGGCGTACCAGGCGAAAAAGCCCAGGAACTGCGAAAACAGCGCGACGTAACCGAAGGCCCACCAGGTTTTTGTCGACACCGCGCCCTGATGCTGCAACGCCAGGTACAGCACCGGGCCGATCAGCAGCGGCGTCGACAGCACCAGCGCCCAGCAGATCACCTGCCAGCCGCCCATCTCCCGGGCCAGACGCCCGCCCTCGGCATAACCCAGACCGCCTACCGCGATCGCACCCAACATCAGCAAATCACCGGCCTGAATGCTGCCGGCGCCGGTATACAACGCATAGCCCAGCACCAGCGCACTGCCCAGCGCGGCGCAGGCCCAGAAGGCTTTCGACGGACGTTCATGGGACAGCCACGCGGCGTACAGCGCCACGCACAGCGGCTGCAAACCGTTGACCAGCGCGCCGTGGGACGCCGGCAAGGTCTGCATGGCCCAGGCCGACAGCACCGGAAAACCGAGAATCACCCCGGCGATCACCAAACTCAGGCCTTTGACCTGCTTCCAGGTCGGCCACTTTTCCCGTCGCCACAACAGCAGCGCCGCTGCCGGAATCGCCGCGAACAACGCACGGCCCAGGCCATTGAGCAGCGGGTGCAGTTCCTGCACCACGATGCGGGTGAAGGGCAGGGTAAGGCTGAAAATCACCACGCCGAGCAGGCCGAGGGCCATGCCGGTGTTTTCGCGCGAAGACATGAGGGCAACCAGATTCGAAGGTGGCAGGGAGATTCATTCATCTAGCCACAAACCACGGCAATCGGGCTGTTACAGCTGAGAGCAGAGTTATCCATACAGTTTGCGAACGCCATCGCGGTCCTTGGACTATTTTGAATACTCCTGTGCATTCACCAGAGGAGCCCTGCCCATGGCCGCGAAAAAGATTCTGATGCTGGTCGGCGATTACGTCGAAGACTACGAAGTGATGGTGCCGTTCCAGGCCCTGCAAATGGTCGGGCACACCGTCCACGCCGTGTGCCCGGACAAAGCCGCCGGCAAGACGGTGCGCACCGCAATTCATGACTTTGAAGGCGACCAGACCTACAGCGAGAAACCCGGTCACCAGTTTGCCCTGAACTTTGATTTCGCCAAGGTCGATGCCAAGGACTACGACGCACTGCTGGTACCCGGTGGCCGTGCGCCGGAATACCTGCGGCTGAACGAAAAAGTCCTGGAACTGGTGAGGGCTTTCGACAAGGCCGGCAAGCCGATTGCTGCCGTCTGTCACGGTGCGCAGCTGCTGGCGGCGGCGGGGATTCTCGAGGGACGCGAGTGCAGCGCCTATCCGGCCTGTGCCCCGGAAGTGCGTCTGGCCGGCGGCACCTACATCGACATCCCGGTCACGGACGGCCATGTCCAGGGCAATCTGGCCACGGCTCCCGCCTGGCCGGCGCACCCGAACTGGCTGGCCGGTTTCCTGGGGTTGCTTGGAACCAAAATCACCCTGTGACACATCGATAAGGAGAAACAGCATGTCCGGATGGTATGAGTTGAGCAAAAGCAGCAACGGCCAGTACAAGTTCGTGCTGAAAGCGGCGAATGCCGAAACCATTCTGACCAGCGAGCTGTACACCACCCGCACGGCCGCCGACAACGGCATCGCTTCGGTGCAGGTCAACAGCCCGCTGGACGAGCGCTACGAGAAGAAATCGACGAAGGACGGGCATCCGTATTTCAACCTCAAGGCTGCCAATCACCAGGTCATCGGCAGCAGCGAGTCCTACTCGTCCGACGCAGCGTGTGCCAAAGGCATCGCCGCCGTGAAGGCCAATGGGCCGACCAAGGTGATCAAGGATAAAACCCTGCCGGTGCTTTGAATCCAGCTCAAAACCCTGTGAGAGCGAGCTTGCTCCCACAGGGTTGGTGTGTACGTTGAACTCAGCTCAGGGTTTTGAGAATGGCCTGCAACTGATTGCGCCCGGCCTCGCTCAGCGGGAACACCGGCAACCGCGGATCGCCGACTTCCAGATCGGTCAGTCGCAGCCCGGCCTTGATCGTCGCCGGCAAGCCGCCCTTGAGGATGAAATCCAGCAGAGGCAACTGGCGGTAGAACAGCTCGCGCGCCTTGCCCAGATCCCCCGCCAGCGTGGCTTCGTACAAATCCAGGTTGAGTTGCGCAATCAGGTTCGGCGCCGCCGTGCACCAGCCTTTCGCCCCGGCGGCGAACGCTTCCAGCGCCAGCGGATTGCAGCCGTTGTAGAACGGCACCCGGCCTTCGCCGAGCAGTTGCAGCTTGTGCATGCGCTGGATGTCGCCGGTGCTCTCCTTGACCATGGTCACGTTTTCCACGCCGTTGACGATGCGCAGGATCAGCTCCACCGACATGTCGGTGCCGCTGGTGGCCGGGTTGTTGTAGAGCATGATCGGCACGCCGATGCTGTCGCCGATGGCGCGGTAATGCGCAAGGATCTCCGCTTCGGTGAGTTTCCAGTAGGACGCCGGCAGCACCATCACCACGTCGGCGCCATGGGCTTCGGCGAAACGGGCGCGGCGCACCGCTTTGGCGGTGGTCAGGTCGGATACGCTGACCACGGTCGGCACCCGTTTGGCCACGTGTTTGATGCTGAACTCGGCGACCTGGTCCCACTCCGCATCGCTCAGGTAAGCGCCTTCGCCGGTGCTGCCCAGTGGCGCGATGGCGTGGACGCCGCCGGCGATCAGACGGTCGATGGAGCGGCCGAGGGCCGGCAGGTCAACGCCTTCGCCGTTGGCGCCGAACGGGGTGATGGTGTAGCCGATGATGCCGTGAATGTTGGACATGTGAGTGCTCCGCAAGGATGTGGTGTTCAGTTCAGGCAATCGGCGTGCTGACGCAGGTTCTGCCGGGCGTAGTAGTTGAATGCAGCGGCGTGGCGTTTGGGTTTCGAGACCCAGTCATGGGCCTCGCGACCCAGCTCGGGGATGATCGGCTTGATCGTCCCGGCAGCCATCGCCAGCAACTGCAGCTTGGCGGCGCGCTCGATCAGTTGCGCGATGACACAGGCTTCCTCGATGGTTGTGCCGGTGGACAGCTGACCGTGGTGGGAAAGCAGAATCGCCCGCTTGTCGCCCAGCGCACCGGCAATCAACTCGCCTTCTTCGTTGCCCACCGGCACACCCGGCCAGCCTTCAAGGAACGCGCAATCGTCGTACAGCGGGCACAGATCCATGTGGGAAATCTGCAGCGGCACTTCCAGCATCGACAGCGCGGCAATGTGCGTCGGGTGAGTGTGAATGATGCAGTTCACGTCCGACCGGGCGCGGTACACCCAGCTGTGGAAACGGTTGGCCGGGTTGGCCATGCCGTGGCCTTCGAGCACTTCGAGATCTTCGTTGACCAAAAGCAGATTGCTCGCGGTGATTTCGTCGAAGCCCAGGCCCAGTTGCTGCGTGTAGTAAGTGCCCGGCTGCGGGCCACGGGCGGTGATCTGCCCGGCGAGGCCCGAATCGTGGCCGTTCTCGAACAGAATCCGGCAGGTCAGGGCCAGCTTTTGCCGGTCTGTCCACGTATTATCCGCCAGGGTTTTTTGCATCTGGGTCAGCGCTTGCTTGACCAGTTGGTCTTTGGGTAGTGCTAATGTCTTGGCCATATCCGTGTCCTGTGGTGGTTGCCATGGATGACACTTAAGAGGCTATATGACACTTTGTGTCATTGGCAAGGACAAATCGTCTTTCCTTTGCTGGATTAATCGCTTCGCATGTCTATCCGTTTGAAATTATTGAGAAAAAAACTTGGCGTAACCCTTGAGGCGCTGGCCGAGAAATCCGGCATGACCAAGAGTTATCTGTCGAAGGTCGAGCGCGGGTTGAACACGCCGTCGATTGCCGCCGCGCTGAAACTGGCCAAGGCGCTGAACGTGAAGGTCGAAGAGCTGTTCTCCGAAGACAACGTCAGCCTCGACAGCTACAGCCTGGTGCGCAGCCACGAACGTCAGTCCCTGGCGGCCAACGATCACAGCCCGGGTTACGCGGTGCTGGCCCATCAGGTCAGCGAACGCAGCCTGCTGCCGTTCATCATCTATCCGCCGACTGAATTCACCGACAAGACCTTCAAGGAACACTTGGGCGAGGAGTTTTTGTTCGTTCACGAAGGCCGGGTCGAAGTGGACTTCATGAACGAACGGGTGTTGCTGGAGCGGGGCGACGCGCTGCATTTCAATGCGCAGAAACCGCACCGGATCCGCTCGGTGGGCGAGGAGCAGGCGCAGTTACTGGTGGTGGTGCACAGCCGCGAGGAGTGATCAGACCTCGACCGGCACCGACAGCTTTGGATTGCCCAACGCATGGCTCTTCGAGTCATAGAACCGCAATCGGGCGCCCGTGCCCTCGAACACCTTCGCGTAGTGGCGCTTCTGGTGCTGGATGAACGCCGCGCTGCGCGGGTAGATCGAGATCGCCACGGTCTTCGGTTTCGCCAGCCGCAGCGCCCGGACTATGTGCGCATCCTGCTCGCCCAGGGCATGGCCGAAGATGCACAGGTTGTCGCCGTGCGCGAGCAGCTGGTCGTAGCAGAACGACAGGTAATCGGAACTGCGGATGGTCTTGAGCTTTTCCGCGCTCGGCCCTTCGTTGACGAACAGTGGCACGTCATCGAGGGTCTTGATCGTGTTGTTGATCGCGAAACTGCCCAGCAGCGTGCCCTCGGTGGCGGTCAGTTTGCGGGCGGTGCCGTCCTGGTTGCGTACCAGATGCAGGCCGCCGTGCAGGTACAGCAAACGTGGTTTGTCAGTGCTGCTTTCGCACAGATCGAAGCTGGCGTCGGGGCCGTTGAACAGATCGTCGATGGCCTCGCCCTGGTGTTGCAGGGCCCAGTAGTTGAGCAGGTCGTAATTGGTGGTGAACACCGTGCGGTAACTCGCCAGTTCGCGGTTAAGAATGCTCAGGGTCGAGGCTTCGACCAGTCGCCACGGAATGTGCAAATCGTGGACGGCGTTGATCAGCGCCTCCTTGATCGCGTAGTAGCGATTGCGCGGCGCGGCCGAGCTGACGGCCAGTGCCTTGTTGACCCGGCTGGTGGTTTTCAGCGCGCCGAGCACCTGCTCGAAGCTGCGCGTGTGCAGGGCGTCGAACACGCTCAGTTCCGACGGGCTCAACGGTTTTTCTTCCACCGTGCGGGCGTTTTCGAACAGCGAGTCGTAGCCGAAATCGTCCCACACCGCGCGACTGGCGCCGTTGCCCAGCAGCAGGCCACTGAAGTCGGTGGTGGCGCGCAACGCGTTCCAGTCTTCGAGTGTGGCGTCGACATCCAGAAAATCGGTCATTGCAGGGCACGTCTCAAAACAAAGGGGCAGATGGACGGCGACTTTATCACGAGCGGGCATTGAGCCAGATCAACATCCGCCGTGACCGATCAGTCGATCCTTTGCGCACCCGCCGAATTGCAAGCGTCGATTCGGCCCCAGTCAGGAGACGCGCCATGAGCAGCACCTTTTTCATTCCCGCGGTCAACATCATGGGCAGCGGCTGCCTTGATGAAGCCATGAATGCGATCCGCAACTACGGTTTTCGCAAGGCGCTGATCGTCACCGACGCCGGTCTGGCCAAGGCCGGTGTGGCGACGATGATTGCCGAGAAACTGGCGATGCAGGACATCGATTCGGTGATCTTCGACGGCGCCAAGCCCAACCCGAGCACCGCCAACGTCGAGTCGGGCCTGGCGCTGCTCAAGGAGAGTCGTTGCGACTTCGTCGTCTCCCTCGGCGGTGGCTCGCCCCACGACTGCGCCAAAGGCATCGCCTTGTGCGCCACCAACGGCGGGCAGATCCGCGACTACGAAGGTGTCGATCAATCGACCAAGCCGCAACTGCCGCTGATCGCCATCAACACCACCGCCGGCACCGCCAGCGAAATGACCCGTTTCTGCATCATCACCGACGAAACCCGCCACGTGAAAATGGCCATCGTCGACCGCAACGTCACGCCGCTGCTGTCGGTCAACGACCCGGCGCTGATGGTCGCCATGCCGAAAAGCCTGACCGCCGCCACCGGCATGGACGCGCTGACCCATGCGATCGAAGCCTACGTGTCCACCGCTGCCAATCCGATCACCGACGCCTGCGCGCTGAAAGCGATGACCCTGATCAGCAGCAACCTGCGTTTGGCGGTACGCGACGGCAGTGACCTGGCCGCACGGGAAAACATGGCGTATGCGCAGTTCCTCGCGGGCATGGCGTTCAACAATGCGTCCCTCGGCTACGTGCATGCGATGGCGCACCAGTTGGGCGGTTTCTACGATTTGCCTCACGGGGTGTGCAACGCGGTGTTGTTGCCCCATGTGCAGACGTTCAACGCATTGGTCTGCGCCGATCGCCTCACCGATGTGGCCCACGCCATGGGTGCCGACATTCGCGGCTTCAGTCCGGAGGAGGGCGCGCAGGCGGCGATTGCCGCGATCCGTTGTCTGGCCAAAGACGTCGACATCCCCGGTGGCTTGCGTGACCTTGGTGCCAAGTGCACCGACATCCCGGTACTCGCGGCCAACGCCCTGAAAGACGCCTGCGGTTTCACCAACCCAAGGGCGGCGGATCAACGGCAGATCGAGGAGATCTTCCGCAGCGCGTTTTAAGCGGACTGACGATCGGGCGCGAACCTCGTACAGAGCACCGCGCCCAACCCCAGGACGCAGCACAGCAGCGCCAACGGCCACGGTCGAGCAGGTAGCAAGCAGGATGAGGCTGGGGTTCATGAGTCGTCCGTGAAGGTTCAGCGGTGGCGATGGCCGCTGTGAGTCAGTAACAGTCCGGTGATCAAATCACAGAAGTGATGGATCAGTGTCGATGCCATGTCGGCGCGCAGGGTCACGCGGATCGCGGCCTTGCCTTGGGCCACCACCGGGAAAAACACCGCGCTGGTGAAAAAGCCGTGTTCGGCCAGTTCAATGGCGATTCGATTGGCCAGAGCGGCCTCGCCGCAGTTGATCAGGCGGATGGCCATGGGACTGCCGTGCTGTTCGGTGCTCAAGAGGCTGTCGAACAGGCGAATATTGGCCTGGAGCCGAACCTGCAAGGCGCGCAGTTCGGCACTGCGATGCAACTGGATCGACGCAAGGCCCGCGCCGATGGCCGCGCAATTGAGGCTTTGCGACCAGTTGCTCGGCCCGCCGTAACGCTGGATCAACTTCCTCTGCCGCTCATTCCCGAGCATCACCAGACCACCGCTGGCCCCGAACGATTTGGCCAGCGAAGCGACGATCAGGCAATCCTCTTCCAGCGCCGGCATTCTTGGCCGTACAAGACCGGCGCCGTTGCTGCCGACCACCGACAGCGCGTGGGAATCATCGAGGTAAAGAAACAGGCCATAACGTTCCTTCAGGTACAGCAGACCGTCCAGATTGGCCACGCCGCCCATGCTGTAGGCCCCGTCGGCTATGTAGGCGACGGCGGTATGACGCTGGCACACCGATTCGAGAAAATCCATGTCGTTGTGGGGGCAGGTCAATACCTGGGTTTCGTCGGCGCAACTGGCTTTCAAGTGATTCATCGAATAATGCGCCAGGCGATCGAACACCATCACCGGCGGGCGGTTGTGCGTAAACACGCCGCTGGCCAGCAACGGCAGGATTCCGGCACTCGCGGCGCTGCAGGACAGACTGCTCAGGCACACAGCGCCGAACAGTTCCGACAGTTCGCTTTCGTACTGATCGAGCAGCGCCAGCTTGCAGCGGTTCTTCGAATTGGCAACGCGCAGCGTGCCGGTTTCACGCAGCGCTGTGATAGCCCCCTCAAGCAGCGCGGGATGGTGATCGAGGCCCAGATAGGAGGTGGTGCAAAAGTGATGGAGAGAGCGCCCGTGCTGATCGAGCCAGTGATTACAGCCTTTGACCTCGACGTTGAGGGCGGCGATTTTTCCAGCCTCCGCAGCCTCCCAATCGTGGTCTGCCAAAGCGATGACTTTGCGGTAATTGGAGAAAGTGTTGGCGGATTCCGACAGGTGATTCACAGGCAGCTCTCCTTGAGCAGGGCAATCCATGGGGTGTTGCAAATTGTGTGTGTTGCCAGACTTTACAGAGAGCCAGGCCAGGCCAGAATCGGATCCCTCCGCAAGTACTGAGCGATTTTGGAGTTTTGCTCGTAGGGCGCTACCGGAAAAGTTTGTAAGGCAATTGAGTGTCTGTCCGAAGAGCAATCCCGGCTATTCTGCCGACACAAACGACCCACGTTATCGAGCTTGCCATGCTGCAAAAAAGCCTGATCCGCCGCCTCGACCTGATCACCCTGCAACTGTTCGTCGCCGTCCACGAGGAAGGCACGCTGACCCGTGCCGCCTCTCGCGAGGCGATTGCCGTGTCGGCGGCGAGCAAGCGTTTGATGGAACTGGAGGAAGCGCTGGGCATCAGCCTGTTCGTGCGTCAGGCCAAGGGCATGACCCTGACCCCGGCCGGCGAAACCCTGTTGCACCACGCCCGGCAGATGTTGTTCAACGTCGAGAAAATGGGCCTCGAACTGGGCGAGCACAGCCACGGCGTGCGCGGCTATGTGCGGATGCTGGCGAACCTGTCGGCGATCATTCAGTTTCTCCCCGAAGACCTGCGCGATTTCGCCGCGCAACAGCCGCAGGTCAAGACCGACCTTGAGGAACGGCCCAGCGCCGGCGTGGTTCAGGGCGTGCTCGATGGCGTGGCGGATCTGGGCATCTGTTCCAGTGACAGCGACATCAAAGGCCTGCACAGCGTGCGCTATCGCCGCGACAAACTGGTGGTGGTGATGCTGCCCGAACATCCGTTGGCGGTGCGTGAATCCGTGGCCTTCAGCGAAACCCTCGACAGCGATTACGTCGGCCTGCATGCCGCCAGTTCGATCAACATGCGCACCCATGCCGCTGCGCGGCAGGCCGGCAAGGTATTGCGCATCCGCATTCATGTGCCGGGCTTCGATGCGGTGTGCCGGATGGTCCAGGCCAACATGGGCATCGGCATCCTGCCGCAACGCGCTTATGAGTTATTCGGTCGGGCGCTGGGGCTGCACGCGGTGCCGCTGACCGATGGCTGGTCGGATCGTGACCTGATCGTGGTGGTGCGTGACGAGGCCGGGTTGTCGCCGGTGAGCCGGATCCTGTTCGAGCATTTGCGCGCAGCCAACTGAGCGTTCGCGTTTGGCGAACGGCCGTTGCCGAGTGACGGCTGGATCGCAGCCATGACGTTCCTCTAGCCTTGGCCGCAATTCCAAGAACAAGAGGTACCCCGCGATGACTGCACCCTTGAGTGCGATCAAAGTGATCGAAATCGGCACCCTGATCGCCGCGCCGTTTGCCGCGCGCATGCTCGCCGAGTTCGGCGCCGAAGTGATCAAGATCGAAGCCATGGGGCAGGGCGACCCGCTGCGCAAATGGCGCAAGCTGCACGAAGGGACGTCGCTGTGGTGGTACCTGCAGTCGCGCAACAAGAAATCCCTGGCGCTCAATCTGAAGTCCGCCGAAGGCATCGAGCTGGTCAGGCAATTGGCGTGCGATGCCGACGTGATCATCGAAAACCTGCGCCCCGGCGCCCTGGAAAAACTCGGCCTGGGCTGGGACGTGCTGCACGCGCTCAACCCCAATCTGACCCTGGTGCGCATTTCCGGCTACGGCCAGACCGGCCCTTACCGTGACCGCCCCGGTTTCGGTGCGATCGGCGAGGCCATGGGCGGCATTCGCTACACCACCGGCACCCCCGGTTCGCCCCCGGCGCGAGTCGGCGTCAGCCTCGGCGACTCACTGGCTTCGCTGCACGCGGTGATCGGTGCACTGATGTCGCTGCTGCGGGTCAAGACCGGGCAGGGCGGCGGGCAGATTGTCGATGTGTCGCTGACCGAAAGCGTGTTCAACGTCATGGAAAGCCTGGTGCCGGAATACGACATGCTCGGCCATGTCCGCGAACGCAGCGGCGGCGCGTTGCCGGGCATCGCACCTTCCAATACTTACCTCACGGCCGACGGCGCCTACGTGGTGATCGCAGGCAACAGCGACCCGATCTACAAGCGCCTGATGCAGGTCATCGGTCGGGATGATCTGGCCGAAGCCGAAGAGTTCGCCCACAACGACGGTCGTGCCGCGAAGAGTGGACTGCTCGATGCCGCCATCACCCACTGGACCAGCAGCCTGCCGATCCATGACGTACTGGCCGCGCTGGAAGCCGCCGAAGTGCCGGCCGGCCGCATCTACTCGGTAGCCGACATCGTTGCCGATCCGCACTATCAGGCCCGGGACATGTTGCTCGACGCCGCGTTGCCCGGCGGGGCGACGGTGAAGATGCCGGGCATCGTGCCCAAACTCTCGGAGACCCCCGGCGGGGTGAACTGGTCGGGGCCCGGCCTCGGCCAGCACACCGATACCATCCTCGCCGGTCTGGGCCTGACCGCTTCGGACATCGAACGCCTGAAAAACCAGGGGGTGGTGCAATGATCAGCGATTACTCGCAGACCCTGATCGTCCAGGAAGTCTCGCCCCGGGACGGCCTGCAGATCGAGCCGACCTGGGTCGAGACCGAAGACAAGATCGCCCTGATCGATCAACTGTCCCGGGCCGGATTCAGCCGCATCGAGGCCGGCTCGTTCGTCTCGCCGAAAGCGATCCCGGCCCTGCGCGATGGCGAGCAGGTGTTCAAGGGTATCCGGCGCCAGCCGGGGGTGATTTATGTCGCGCTGATTCCCAACCTCAAGGGCGCGCAACGGGCGCTGGAGTCCGGGGCCGATGAACTGAACCTGGTGATGTCCGCCAGCCAGACCCACAACCTGGCGAACATGCGCATGCGTTGCGAAGCCTCTCTGGCGGCGTTCGGCGAGATCGTGACCTTTGCCAGCGGCTCGGGCGTGCGGCTCAACGGCAGCATCGCGACGACGTTCGGTTGCCCGTTCGAGGGCAGGATCGACGAAGACCGCGTGCTGCAAATCGTCGAGGCCTATCAGGCACTCGGCATTCAGGGCATCACCCTGGCCGACACCACCGGCATGGCCAATCCGCGACAGGTCGACCGACTGGTGCGACGGGTGTTGCAGCGGGTTTCGGCGGCGGATCTGACCCTGCACTTTCACAACACCCGAGGCCTGGGATTGTGCAATGTGCTGGCGGCTTACGAAGCGGGCGCCCGGCGTTTCGACGCGGCGTTGGGCGGGCTCGGCGGCTGTCCGTTTGCGCCAGGTGCCTCGGGCAACATCTGCACCGAAGACCTGGTGAACCTCTGCGACGAAGTCGGCATTCACAGCGGCATCGATCTGCCGTTGCTGCTGAAACTGTCCCGTGGACTGCCCGCGCTGCTGGGTCATGAAGTGCCCGGTCAACTGGCCAAGGCCGGACGCAATTGCGATCTGCACCCGATTCCCGGCTGATTTCACACGCTCACTGACAACCCCCGAACCAGACAACAAAAACAATCGGACGCCCACCGGCAGTCCGCCTGGAGAAAAACTATGAGCCTCAATGTAATGGAGGCGGGCGCAAGCTCGTCCGTCGATCACGACGCCGAAAAAGCCTTGGTCAGCAAGGTCGCCTGGCGCCTGATGCCGTTGATCATGGTCTGCTACCTGTTCGCCTTCTTCGACCGCATCAACATCAGCTTCGCCAAGTTCCAGTTGCAGGCCGACCTGAGCCTGAGCGACACCGCTTACGGTCTCGGTGCCGGGCTGTTCGTGGTCGGTTACGTGCTGTTCGAAGTACCGAGCAACATGATGCTGTACAAGGTCGGCGCGCGGCGCTGGATCGCCCGGATCATGATGTCCTGGGGCGTGGCGACGGCACTGATGGTGTTCGTCAACAGCGAATGGCAGTTCTACGTGCTGCGCTTTCTGATCGGCGCGATGGAGGCCGGTTTCGCCCCCGGCGTGCTGTATTACCTGACGCTGTGGTTCCCGCAGCATTTCCGTGGCCGCATCACTTCGATGCTGTTCCTGGCCTCGGCGTTTGCCGGTCTCGTCGGTGCGCCGTTCTCCGGACTGGTGCTGGAACACCTCGACGGCGTGCTGCAAATGCGCGGCTGGCACTGGTTGTTTCTGCTCGGTGGCGTGCCGTGCGTCGGGCTGGGTTTCCTGGTGCTGACCTTGCTCAAGGACCGCATCGAGGACGCTCACTGGCTGACCCCTGAAGAGAAAAAACTGCTGGCCAGCCGCATCGCCCATCACGAACCGCACAAGAGCGGCGGCTCGTTGCTGGCGGCGTTGAAGATTCCGGGTTTCCTGACCCTGGGGCTGATCTACTTCCTGATCCAGGTCGCGTCCTACGGCCTGAATTTCTGGGCCCCGCAACTGATCCGCAGTGCCGGCACCGAGAGCCCGGTAATGATCGGCCTGCTGACCTCAATCCCGTATATCTGCGGTGCGATCAGCATGGTGGTGATCGGTCGTCTGTCCGATGCTACCGGTGAGCGGCGCAAGTTTGTCGCGGGGCTGGTGATCGTCGGCGCCATCGGGTTCTTCAGCGCGGGGATTTTCGCCAGCCACACCACGTTTTTGATCGTCGCTCTTGGCTTGCTGGGCGCAGGGATCATTGCGTCGATTCCGAGCTTCTGGACCTTGCCACCGAAGTTGCTGGCCGGCGCCGGGGCCGGTGCGGCGGGCGGGATTGCGGTGATCAACACCCTGGGCCAGTTCGGCGGCATCGTCAGCCCGGTGATGGTCGGCCGGATCAGGGACCTGACCGGCAGCACCACACCGGCGCTGTATGTCATCGGTGTGGCGGCACTGATCGCGGCGGCGTTGCTGCTGTGGGGGCTGCCGCAGAAACTGCGCACGCTGGACAAGTACTGACGTGTCGGGCTGGTCGTGCCGATAGCGCACGATCAGCCCGCCGATGCCAGGGACTTGGAAGCCGAGTCGCCAAACTGGATCAGCACCACTCCCGCCATCAACAACAGCGCGCCGAACAGGCGCGGCAATGTCAGGTGTTTCTCTACCAGCCCGAACAGGCCGAAGTGATCCAGCACGATTGATGTGATCATTTGCCCGGCCAGGGCCAGCGCCAGAAATCCCGAAGCCCCCAGTTTCGGCAGCAACACCACCGCCAAGGCCACGAAGCACACCCCGAACGCTCCGCCGGTCCACATCCACAGCGGCAGCTTGCCGAGCGGGGCCAGCGACGGCAGTGGCAAGCGCAGGACGACAATCACCGGCAACAACACCAGCACGCTCACCACCAGCGAGGTGAACGTCGCCCACAACGGATGCCCCAACCCCCGTGCCAGATTGATGTTGATCGCACTCTGAAACGGCACCACCGCCCCGGCGAATACCGCCAACAGCAGCAATCCGACCCACTGCATCACTCCCATGATCGTTCTCCGGCAAGGTTTTGCTGGACTCTAGGGTATTCGTCGCGCAGATTTAAATTCTGTTTTGGTATCCGGAACATGCATCGAATGAATGATCTGCGCCGCATCGACCTCAACCTGCTGGTGATCCTCGACGCTTTGCTCGGCGAGCAACACGTGACCCGCGCCGCCGAACGCCTGCACCTGAGTCAACCGGCGGTCAGCCACGCGTTGGCGCGTCTGCGCGACTTGCTGGGTGATCCATTGTTGGTGCGTGCCGGTTCGGGGCTGGTCCCCACCGCGCGGGCGCTGGAGCTGGCGGCGCCACTGGCCGACACCCTGGCCCAAGTGCAATCGCTGCTGGCGCCGAATACCTTCGACCCGGCCAGCGCCCGTCGGACCTTTCGGCTTGCGATGTCGGACTACGGCGCGGCGATCATCCTGCCCGGCCTGATTCGCACCTTGCGCACCGAAGCGCCGGGCATTGATCTGCAAATCAGCCATGCCAGCCGCGAAGGCATGGTCGAAGGCCTGCTCAACGGCGACATCGACCTCGCCGCCGGCGTGCTCCCCGAATTGCCTGGCGATCTGCGCAGCACACCGCTGTTCGAGGAGCGCTACGTCTGCCTCCTGGATCGCCAGAGCCTTCCCGCCGGAGGTGTTCTCGACCTGCCAACCTATCTCTCCCGTCCCCATGTCTTGCTGGAAATGCGCGGCAGCGGCACCCCGGAAATCGAACGCACCCTGACCGCCCTGCGCGAACGCCGCCGCGTCGCGGTCAGCCTGCCGCACTGGAGCGTCGCGCCGCAGTTCATCAGTGGCACGGACCTGATCCTCACGGTGGCTTCGCGAGCGTTGAATGAGGTGGATGACGAATCGCTGATCGTCGTGCCGCCGCCGTTTGAAATTGCGCCGTTCACGTTTGTGTCGGCATGGCACAAGCGGCGGGGCGGGGATCAGGCGTTGAACTGGTTGAATCGGCGGATCGGGGAGGGGATAGTGCGCGACTGAAAAACATCAAGGAGCGGGGCGTGACAGTGAAGTCTGGGGTCGTTGGTTGGGTGGCGCTGTGTGGGGCGTTGATGGCGGGGCAGGTGTTGGCTGATTGTGTGCCTGAGCCGGTGACCGGTGATCTGGATTTCTCCGTGTGCAAGGAGTGGCCCGCTTATCCGGGGTTGAACATCAGCGCGAACGCGAAATTTGAACGCAGCTCCGTGCCGGGTGGCACCGACACGAGCGGCACCTATGATTTCAATTTATCGGTCTTGAAAAGCGACCAAACGAAACCGGTTGCCACTTATCACCAGGCCTCCGCTTTCTTTTCGGGTGGGGTGGCGTTGCGAGAGCTCTCACTCGATACCGCGCGCTACAAGCTCACCCCAGAGATACGGGCGTTTGGTGTTCGCGTCCAATTCACCAATGCCTCTCGCCTCAACCCGCTTGAGGAAACGCACCTCTCTCTTTATGTGAGAGAGGGCGAAAAGTTACGCCCCGTGCTCAGTCAATTAGTGGTTTATGAGTACGGCGGCGAATGGGACGGTGATTGCGCCGGCGAGCGGTATGAGACGACCAGAACGATAGAAATCGCCAAGACCAGCTCCCATGGTTATGCCGATCTGATCATCAAAACCCGGCAGAAAGGGACGACCAATGTCGTCCAAGGCGACACTTGTGAAGAAAAGACCAGTGTCAGCAGCCCTGAACTGACAACCCTTCGCTACGACGGAAAATCATACGTTTTGCCTAAAGGTTTCAAAGCCATCGAGTGATACAGAGCCAACGCGACTTAATTCAAGGAAGAACAATGCTCACCCCAACCCGACTTTTCATCGCCCTCAGCTTTTTCGCGATTACCGCCCAGGCGCAACCGGCCTGCGTGACAAAGAAGCATGACGACCAATCGCTCTCGCGCTGCAAACCATGGCCGGCGTTCAAGGAGCAGGTGATTGCCCTCAAGTCCACGTATATCCCGGACGCTGGTAGTGACGATGCGGGCGTGTTTGATCTGGATCTGGCGGTGCTGAACAGCACCAACGCCAAGCCGATTGCCACTTACACCAAACCCGGCGCTTACAACTCCGATGCCATCCGGTTCGACGACCTGGTAATCGACACGGCCCGTTACCGGCTGGCTCCGGATGTCCGTGCCTTTGGTTTGCGTTCGAAGTTCGAGCACAGCTCCCGCGCCAATCCATACGAAAAAACCGATCTGGCGCTGTATGTGCGTGAAGGTGGCAAACTGCGCCCGGTACTGGAAGGTCTGGTGGTCTACAAGAACCATGGTGAGTGGATGGATGATTGCGAAGGTGAAGGACAGCAAGTACGCAGAACCATCGAAGTAGGCCCGACCAGCCACAATGGCTTGGCCGACCTGATCGTCACCTCAAGCGGCACGGCGATGAAAACCGTCAAGGCCGGCAAGGAATGCGTTTCCCAGGATTCCCCACTGAAGAAAACCCAAATCACCCTGACCTACGACGGCAAGCAATACACCCTCCCCGAAGACCTCCGAGGTTACTGACCGATGCTCACCGGCCTCAACCACCTGACCCTCGCCGTCACCGACCTGGACCGCAGCCTCGCGTTCTACCGTGACGTGCTGAAGCTGCAAGTCGAGGCCATCTGGGACGCCGGTGCCTATCTCTCGCTCCCGGGCCTGTGGTTGTGCCTGTCGCTCGATGCACAACGCCAACCCCATCCCGCCGTCGACTACACCCACTACGCCTTCAGCCTCGGCGCAGAAGACTTTCCGCTGTTCGTCCAGCAGCTTCGCGCCGCCAACGTGCAGGAATGGCGTGACAACCGCAGCGAAGGTGCATCGTTCTACTTCCTCGACCCGGACGGTCACAAGCTCGAAGCCCACGTCGGCGATCTGGCCTCGCGACTGGCCGCGTGTCGGCAAAAGCCCTACGCCGGGATGCGTTTTTTCAACGAGTCGTGAATATTCGCCAAACGCTGGGATAGACTGGCGGCCACGTTTTCCGGGACTTGCAGGTTTTCCATGACTCCATCGTTGCTAATGGCCGTGTTGGCCTCGGGATTCATCTACGGCATCACGCCGGGGCCGGGTGTGCTGGCGGTGTTCGGCATCGGCGCCGCGCGCGGCCGACGGGCCGGGGCGGGGTTTCTGTGCGGGCATTTGCTGGGCGATGTGATCTGGTGCAGCACGGCATTGATCGCGATTGTCGGCGCCCGGGAAATCGGCAGCACCGCTTTCGATGTGCTCGGTGTGCTCAGCGGCCTGTACCTGTTCTGGCTCGGCTGGCGTGCGGTGCGGGCCAAGCGCAGCAACGGTGAGCAGCCCCAGGGCGCGGCGCGTCAGCCGTTCTGGCACGGCATTCTGTTCGGGCTGACCAACCCCAAGGCCTACCCGGTGGCGGTGGCGACGTTCACCGCGTTGCTGTCGAGCCGTGCCGAACTGCTCAACTGGTCGATGCTGCCGATGCTGATTGCTTTGAGCTTCCTGGGTGGATTGCTCGCCTACGCTATTCTCATTGGCGTTGTCGGCGCCCGACAGGTGCGTACGCTGTATCAGCGCCATGAACTGGCCATCACCCGGTTGTGCGGGGTAATGTTCATCGGTTTCGCCATCAATGCTCTGGTGCATGCGCTGCCGGGGCTGATGCCGAACAGGAATTGATGTGATCGCAGGGATGCGAGGTCGAGGTCAGGGACGGTTGATCAGTGCTGCATTGCCCGGACACCCACGCTGAACCATGGAAAGCCGAAATTCTGCGCCCTTGGCGAGTTACATCGATCTGTTGCTGGACGCCGTTTGTGCGGTAGACAAACAAGGTCGCTTCGTTTTTGTCAGCGCAGCCTGCGAGCGGATTCTCGGCTACACCCCTGACGAGTTGATTGGCCAGTCGATGATCGACTACGTCTACCCAGCCGACCGTGAGCGCACCCTGGCTGCCGCCAGCGACATCATGGGCGGCGAGCCCAAGCACAACTTCGAAAACCGCTACGTGCGCAAGGATGGCAGCCTCGTGCACATCCTCTGGTCGGCGCGCTGGTCGGAAGTCGATCAACTGCGCATCGCCGTGGCCCGGGACATCACCGAACGGAAACTCGCAGAATCCCGTCAGGCGGCGCTGTACGCGATCTCCGAAGCGGCCCATGCGGCGGAGGATCTGCTGGCACTGTTCAAGCGCATTCACCTGATCATTGGCGAGTGGCTGCCGGCGCTGAATTTCTCCGTGGCGCTGTACGACGACCATTGCGCGCAACTGAATTTTCCCTATCACGTCGACGATGACGAGTTGCAACCGGAGCAACCCGGCACTGTGACCGGTCGGCTGTGCGCAGAAGTGATCCGCAGCGGCCAGCCGATCCTGTTGACGCCGGATTGTCCGCAGGCCCCGGCGGGATTCGAAACCCTGGTGGCGGGGCAGCATTCACCGTGCTGGCTCGGTGTGCCGTTGAACTCAAAAAACGGCACCATCGGCGCCCTGATCGTCAAAAGCCTGCCCGGCGGCGAACGCTACACCGAGCGTGACAAGGAACTGCTGCAATATGTCTGCGCCCAGGTCGCCACGGCCATCGAGCGCCAGCAATTGCACGCTCGCCTGCGGCGCATGGCGCAATACGATCAATTGACCCAATTGCCCAATCGCGAGTTGTTGCGTGATCGATTGAAGGCTGCGCTGACCAGCGCTCGGGAAACATCGGGGCACATGGCGCTGCTGTATGTCGATCTGGATCGCTTCAAGCAGGTCAACGACACCTTCGGCCACGGCGTCGGCGACATGCTGCTGCAGACTGTGGCCAACCGCCTCAAGGGCTGCGTGCGCGAGACCGACACCGTGGCGCGGATCGGTGGCGACGAGTTCGTGGTGCTGTTGCACAGCGTCCATGCCGCCGACGATGCCGACAGCGTGGCGGAAAAGATCCGACAGGTGCTGGTGCAACCCATGCGTCTGGACGGGCACAACCTGCACATCGAACCGAGCATCGGCGTGGCCCGCTATCCCGAGCATGGTGATGAGGAACAGCAACTGTTTCGTCACGCCGACCAGGTGATGTACGCCGCCAAACGGCAGAATCATCAAAGGCTGGACAGTTGATTGGCGCGTCACCGTTCGTCGCGGCGAAAGCAACTTTTCTAAACCTTTGGCAGTCAGGAAATTCTCAATCTAGGCGGGCACCTGCTCGCCTACGATCAATGCCAAGAGGTAGAGAATCATGCCTAACTCAAGAAACTCGAACTCGGGAAACTTTGCCAACGATCGAACGAAGGCGTCTGAAGCCGGTCGCAAGGGTGGGAAAACCACCACCACGACTGTCGACAAAGAGCCTAAAACCGAGATGGGTCGCAAGCCCGCTCAGAAATCGAAATAGTCGGTGAAGGTTGTTTTGATTGAGAGGCGGGGGCGCAAGCTCCCGCTTGAATCTGCAAAGAAGGAGGGCGCGACCATGAGCCGGATGGCCACCCGAGTACGTAACATCAGTTTTGTCAGCCTGCTGGGATTGTTCGCCAGCAGCGCGTTTGCCCAGTCGCCCGCCGACTTCATCAACGAAGCCTCGGCCAAAGGCATGGCCGACATCGAGGCCAGTCGTCTGGCGCACAGCAAGGCCGAGTCCAAAGAGGTCAAGGATTACACCATCGTGGTCATCAACGACCGCACCACCGCCAACCAGCATCTGGCGAAAATCGCCAAGAAACTGGACCTGCCAGTGGCGCCCCGCGAAGAAGTCGCCGACAAGGCCAAGGCGTTGATGCCGGAAGTCAAAGAGGGCGCCAGCTTCGATCAGGCCTACGCCGCCAGTCAGGTCAAAGCCACGGAAGAGGCCATTCAGCAGATCCAGCAGGAGGCCCAGACCACTGACGTGCCGGAGATCAAGGCGTTTGCCGACGAGACCCTGCCGAAACTGCAGAGTCATCTGGAAATGGCCCGGGCCCTTCAGGCCAGTCGCTGAATCCGCAGCAATGAAAACGGCGCTTTTTTAGCGCCGTTTTTTTTGCCTGTCAGCATTCATTCAGATCCTGCTTCGGCTTGCTCTTGTCCCCCAGACCTTCCAGATCAAACACCTCGTTCTCGCCCATCGCCCGGTAATGCCGACGCAACGCCTCCAACTGCTTGAGATCCAGAGACTCCAGCCCGAGCATCGCGTTCTGCGCCTCTTTGTTCACCCGCAGCAACTCATCGAGTTTCAAATGCAGGATGTCGGTGTCACGGTTCTGGGTGTTCTGGATCAGGAACACCATCAGGAAGGTGATGATCGTGGTCGAGGTGTTGATGATCAGTTGCCAGGTGTCGTTGTAATCGAAAATCGGCCCGCTCAACCCCCAGAGCCCGATCAGAATCAACGCCCCCATGAACGTCTTGGGACTGCCGGCCCATAGCGCCAGCGTTTGCGAAATCTTTGCGAATTTCATGGCCGTGTTCCTTGTTGGGGGGAGCTTGAAATTCAGACATCGGAGGGAAGCGGAAAATTCTACTTACAGTTTTCTGAGTCCCTGTGGGCATGGTGAAGACAGCCCTCCCGGCGATATCGGACGTACGTAGGGGAAGGCAGATAAACACGATCGCTGTATCGTGACGGCAGCCACTTTTCCACGTTTCGCCAGAACGTCCACGACAGGAGAACGCAATGACCTGGTCCGCCAAGCAATACGTCACTTTTGAAGATGAACGCACCCGCCCGGCCCGTGACCTGCTGGCGGCGATTCCCACGCGGGAGGCGCGTTCAGTGGTCGATATCGGTTGTGGCCCCGGCAACTCGACCGAGCTTCTGGTGACGCGTTTTCCGGGGGCGAAAGTGCAGGGGCTCGACAGTTCTGCGGACATGATCGATGCCGCGCGCAAGCGTCTGCCGCAGTTGCAGTTCGAGGTGGCGGACATCGATAAGTGGGCGGATGAAGGGCCGTTCGATGTGATCTTCGCCAACGCCGTTTTGCAGTGGGTGCCGGAACACGCGACGTTGTTGCCGGCGCTGGTGGGCAAGTTGGCGCAGGGCGGCAGTCTGGCGATTCAGATGCCGGACAACCTCAACGAGCCGTCCCACCGATTGATGCGTGAAGTGGCTGCCAGCGGGCCGTGGGCCAGAAAACTGGCCGGTGCGGCGGGGCAGCGGACGGAAATGGCGGATGCCAGTGCTTATTTCTCGATGCTGCGGCCGCATTGCGCGCGGGTCGATGTGTGGCGCACCACGTATCACCATCAACTCGCGGGCGGGGCTTCAGGCGTAGTCGAGTGGTTCAAGGGTAGCGGTTTGATTCCGTTCCTCAGTCCGCTGACGGATGCGGAGCGGGCGGAGTATCTGGCGCACTATCTGGCGGAGGTTGCCAAGGCTTATCCGGCGCTGGCGGATGGTTCGGTGTTGTTGCCGTTTCCGCGGTTGTTCATCGTTGCCACACGTTGAAATGAAAAAGGGCCGATTGGATCGGCCCTTTCTTTTTTGCGGTCAGCGCTGTACGGCGACCAGCATCATCATCGGCCGCTCGCGTTCTTCGGCGAGGGCCGGTTGCGCGGCCACGTCTGCATCGCTCGGGCCCCATTCGTTGACGTGTTGAATCGTGAACCCGGCGTCGATCAACGTGTTGAGCAAAGTCCCGACCGTACGATGCTGCTTGATCACCCCGTCGGCCAGCCAGTTGGTCACCCGTTCGCCTTCCATCTGATAACTGTCCAGCGGCCAGCGCTTGTGGCCCTCGCTGTCGATCAGCCAGCCCGGATTGCGCGGCGCCATGAAGATCGGGTGCTCGATGGAAAACACAAAATGCGCGCCGGGTTTAAGTGCCGAATGCAGGTTGGCGAACAGCCCCGAGAGATCCTTGATGTAGTGCAGGGCCAGTGAGCTGTAGGCCAGATCGAAAGTGCACGCAGGTAAATCAAGGTGTTCCAGGTCGGCGCGTTCGTAGCGGATGTTCGCGGCCGAGGTGGTTTCCTTCGCCCGCTCGAGCATTTTCTCCGAGACATCCAACCCCAGCACTTCGGCAGCGCCGTGTTCGCTGGCCCAGCGGCAGAACCATCCATAGCCGCAGCCCAGATCCACCACCTGCAAACCATGGAGGGAGGGCAACAAGGCTTTCAGCGCCGGCCATTCCGGCGCGGCGTCGAGGCCGCCGATGGAGCGGTTCATCTGGCTGTAGCCCTGGAAAAATTCGGGATTGTCGTAGATGTTCTGGGTCATGGTTTGGTGCTCGTCTGAATTCGATTTGGGTGGCTTGGAGGCCAGGGTTTTGAATCCCTCGAAAGGTGATGGCGCGTATTCGTCGATGGCCGCGCAGGGGGAGGGTGGTGGGCGATGGGGAAATGCTAGCGGGTCGGGGCGAGTGTGAGAACCGGGGGAGTGTTGGGGATCTGTAAACGCGGTTTTTCAATTCGGGATGTTTAAAGAGTTGGCCCTGTTTACTGAACCTTCCCACAAGGTTTTCAGGTTGTCCGTCGGAAGTGCGGTCTCTAGCCTGTGAGGGTCGCTGATGAATCGGCGATCGGGATTGGAACCCCGAGGAGAGTTGGAACGCACAATCGTTATTCATGACGTATGCTGCGCACCTTGAATGTGTGCACTCTGTTATGGCGGCTGTGCGCGGGAGACCTTCGGGTCTGCCGGGTTGTCTCTCCCCGGGTTCCAACCTGCGTACAGCTGCCCCCTTTCGCGTGGAACCGAATGGTGCAGCTCCAACATGTTTTTGGAGAGATACAATCATGTTCAAACCAACCCCGAACCCACCTGAAGTCGAAACCGACCCAACGTCCCCATACACCTCAATCGACTCCAGAAAACTCCACGACGCCGCCAACCGCGCCCTCGATCACTACCTCTGCCCCGGCGCCCATGTCATGGGCACGATCAACCAGCCTGAACCGATGTTCCTCGCCAACCCGGCCTACAACACCGAATCGCTGCTCGCCAACGCCAGCGAATCCCTGGGCTCGGCCAGCGAAATGCTCAGCAACTTCGCCGCCGTGCTCGATCCGTCCCATCGCAAGACGGCCCTGGGAATCGCGCAGGTCGTGATGCTGGGGGAATTGGCGGTGAATCAGGCGCTGGATCATGTTGAGGTGAAGAGCTGAATTGCAGCTGTTCTGGCAGGCATAAAAAAACCGGTCATTGCGACCGGTTTTTAGTTTCATTTCAACTTGGCTGCAAAGCGTTGGGTGTTGTCGAATTCCGCATCGGGCGAGTATTCGAGCCAGTATTTCAGACGCAATGCTTGTGTGGGTGACAGAGTTCAGCTCAATAAATAGCAAAATATAGTGAAATCTAAGGGTGTATAGGGATATCTGCTATACATCGATATATTCGTGTAGAGACAAGCATTTGTGAGGCTTTCATGGATCCATACCGTAATCCATTTGCTCCAGGCGCAGGAAGCAGACCGCCTGAGTTGGCAGGACGCAACACAATCCTTGAGGCAGCCAGGATTTCATGTGGGCGAGCCATCAACGGACGAAGCGCCCGATCCATCATGCTTCTCGGATTGAGAGGCACAGGTAAAACGGTACTGCTGAACGAGATTGGAAAAATTGCGAGAGAAGAGGGGCTTCTCGTTTCAAAGGTAGAAGCTCCGGAGCGTGAAAGTCTTGCACGCCTTCTCTTTCCTGAAATGCGGAAAGTCATGCGCTCACTTTCTGCTGTAGAAGCTGCCAAGCAAATTGCGGCCCGTGGACTGAATGGTTTGCGCGGTTTCGCCTCTATTTTCAAGATCGATATTGCAGGCGTGGAGATTGGTGTCGAACCGGAGCCAGGATTTGCTGACAGCGGGGATCTTCAATACGATCTTCCAGACCTTTTTGCCGTGATAGGTCAAGCTGCGCAAGCAGCAGGCAAAGGCTGGATTCTTCTGATTGATGAAGTTCAGTACCTTTCCGAAGCAGATTTATCTGCGCTAATTGTGTCGATCCATCACATGTCGCAAGAAGGGCTGCCGGTACTTCTTGTCGGTGCTGGTCTTCCCCAGGTTGCTCGTTTGGCAGGCGAAGCAAAATCCTATGCAGAGCGGCTTTTTCTATACCCTGCGGTTGATGCGCTTGATCAAGTATCTGCAACTCAAGCAGTTCAGAAGCCAATCGCGGATGAGGAAGCTTCGATCGAGCTCGCAGCACTTGGCAATATTGTTGATCGGACGAGAGGGTATCCTTTCTTCCTTCAGGAGTGGGCGTCCACTGCCTGGAACAACGCTGAAGGGCCTGAAATTACAGTCGAAGATGTGGACCACTCATACGCGGAGACGTTGGCTTCTCTTGATGCGGGCTTTTTCAGGGTGCGTATCGATCGACTGACAAAGTCGGAAGTGCAGTTCGTAAAGACGATGTCGGAGCTCGGAGATGGCCCCTATGCAATGGCCGATATTGCGAGAGCGATGGGGCGTACACAGTCATCGCTTGGTCCGACTCGGGCCAACATAATCTCTAAAGGAATGATCTACAGCACAGATCATGGCTACTTGAATTTCACCGTCCCACTTTTTGCGGAATATATGCGTCGACAAGGATGAACCGGTATCAGACGCGAGACTGAGGACAGAATGCGCGACTGATCCCGCGTGAAAGTGGAAACCGCTGGCTGCTTCTAACACCAACAGTTTGGGTCTTATCGCGGTTAAGTCGTGATAGCTCACAATTAAATGGAATTAGCTGCAGTTGAGGTTGCGCCTGCACCGTTGTTGAGTGCGTTCTGATTCATTCGGCTTGCTCCAAATCCCGGACACAAAAAAACCGGCCCTGCAGGCCGGTTTTTTCTGTTTGTGCATCCCCCGTCAAACCACGACGCAGGACATAAATTCGATTGGAGCGGGTGAAGGGAATCGAACCCTCGTTATCAGCTTGGGAAGCTGGAGTAATGCCATTATACGACACCCGCTCAGAGCGGCTGACTTTGTACCAGACTCGGCCACGGATTTGAAGTTTTCTTTGCACGCGCACAACGGAAAGTCCTGAAACAGAGCCGAAGTCGGTCAATCGCGGGCAAGCGCTGCGGGCTGGAGGACGGCTGAATCTCAGCCTTGCAGGCTTGCTCGCGACGACACTTCTTCAAATGGCCAATGCATGGTGATCCTGGACAAACTGGTAACGCGTTCGGCTGGCCTGTTGCGCAGGTTTCAGGAAACCGAGCAAGGCGTTCTGGCTGTCCCGGCAGGCGGATTTGTGTTCCATGTCGAGGAAGTGCCCGGTGGCCTGCAGGGTGGTGAAGGTGCTTTGCGCCACGTGGTTGCCGAACAGCCGGGCGTCTTCGGCGGCGGTGTATTCGTCCCATTCGCCATTCATGAACAGCACCGGCACGTTGATCTTTTTCGCCGCGTTCAGATAGCACTGGCGATCGCTGTTCAGCACGTTGCTGATGTGAAAGTGCATCTGCCCGTATTCGTGCTCGGCCAGGCTGCTGACGTGGCGATAGTTGAAGCGCTTGAACAGCGACGGCAGGTGTTTGCCGATGGTGTTGTTGACCAAATGGCCGACCCGGTCGCCGTCGCGTTTGCCGAGGCATTCGACGCCGCGCTCCAGGTAGTCGAGCATGTGCGCGTTGACCACCGGAGAGAACGAGCTGATCACGGCTTTTTCGATACGCCGGGGCTGGTGTGCAAGGGCAACCATGGTCGCGGCGCCACCCCAGGAAAACGACAGCACATGTTCGGCGGCGAAGTGGTCGATCAGCTCCAGCAGGATCAGACCTTCGACTTCTTTCGTCAGATGTTTCTCGTGGTGATTGTGGATTTTCGACCTGCCCGCGTAGGGCTGGTCGTAGCAAACCACGTTGAATTGCGGGTGCAGATTTTTCACGGTCTGTGCAAACGACGCAGTCGTGGCCATCGAGCCGTTGACCAGAATAATGGTCTTTTCCGCGGCGTCTGCGCGATAGAACTCCGTGTAAACCCGATACTGACCCTGTATATCCAGCACAGCGATTTCTGGCCTCATGTCATAAGACTCCTGGCAAGCAAGCGGGTATGCGCGCAAATGAGATTGCACGAGCTTTGTGACAGGTAGGCATACGCCTGGAATTTTGTGGCCCATGTCGATCCGGTACGGCAGGTCGACGGGTATTGTTATTGGCGGGCAGTCTGTCGGCTGAGGCGCAACCCTGATGGGCTGTCTACCGACAAAAAGTTTCTTGGATGTTATGTGTGACTCATCGGTCACAATTTGGCCGACGACCTGATTCAAGCAGGGGGATCCGGATCGCGCAAGTGCCGTTGGTAAATTGTTCGACAACTTCTGCTGAGCGGTCGGCTGCTTAGAACAAATGAATCTCTTCGGTGCGCAAAGCACGGTACTCGCCCGGTTTTAGCGCGTGATCGAGCGGCAGCGGGCCCATGGATTCGCGGTGCAGGCGCAGCACTTTGTTGTTGAAGTGACCGAACATGCGCTTCACCTGATGGTAGCGACCCTCGACGATGCTCAACCGCGCCGTTCGCGGGCCGAGCATTTCCAGTTGCGCCGGTTGAGTGGTCAGGTCTTCGAAGGCGAAGTAGATCCCTTCAGCGAACTTGATCGCATATTCCGGGCCGATGTCCTGTTCGGTCTCGACGTAATAGACTTTCGGCAGTTTGGTCTGCGGCTGGGTCAGGCGTCGCGACCAGCTGCCGTCGTTGGTGATCAGCATCAGCCCGGTGGTGTTGAAGTCCAGACGCCCGGCGATGTGCAGGTCATCCTTGTCCGGCTCGTGGATCAGGTCGAGCACGGTCGGATGCTCGGGATCGCGGGTGGCGCTGACGCAACCCTGCGGCTTGTACAGCATGAAGTAGCGTGCCGGTTTGCCGCTTTGCAGCACTTCGTCGTCGACTTCGACGCGGCTGAATTCCAGGACTTCGCTGTGGGGATCGCTGACGACTTTTCCGTCGATGCGCACGCGCTTTTCCACCAGCAACAGGCGAACCTGTTTGCGGTTGTAGCGGGGCAGGTTACTGAGGAAACGGTCGACGCGCATGATCAGGAATCGGCAGGAAGCGGGGCGCGCATCTTACGGGATCGACGGCCTGGCTGCTTGCAGTTGCGCCTCGACCCGGGCGCAGCGCGGGCACAGGCAGGACTTGTCGCGCAGTTCCGCTGGCAGGGCTTCGAGCACTGCCGGGTCAATGGAAACGCCGTAGCACCAGCAGGCACGGTCGGCGGTGCGCGGGTCGGCCAGGGTGCAGTCGTTGCGGGCGCCGCAGGCCGGGCAGAGGTCAGGTTTGTTCATGGGCTTCAGGCATAGGTCGATTGATGCGTTTCCACGCAGGTGCGGTTGCGGCCGGTCTGTTTGGCCCGGTACATCGCATGATCGGCCCGGGACAGCAGGCTGTGCAAGGTGTCATCCGGTTGCAGGGTAGTGGCGCCGATGCTGACCGTCAGATTCAGGGTGTGACCGTTGTAGGCATATTCATGCTGCTCGACGTGCTGGCGGATCTTCTCGGCGATCTTCTGACCGGTCTCGCCGTCGGTGTCCTTCAGCAGAACGATAAATTCCTCACCGCCCCAACGGCAGACGATGTCGGAATGCCGCAGGCAGCTTTGCAGGTCCCGGGCAAAACCGATCAAGACCTGATCGCCGGCCATGTGCCCGTAGGTGTCGTTCAAGACTTTGAAGTGGTCCAGATCCAGCAACAGCGCCGTCAGCGGTTTCGGCTCGCGATGAGCTTCCTGCAAGGCCTGCCCGGCGAGCAAGTCGAAGCCGCGCCGGTTTGGCAGTTCGGTGAGGCTGTCGAGGGTAGCCTGGGCGTGGATCTTGTCCTGATAGCGTTTGATCAAACGATTGACCAGCGCCAGCACGATCAACGTCACCAGCAGGCAAATCAGCAGGTTGAGGTACAGCGACTGGCGAATCTCGCTCAACGCACCGTCTTCACGTTTGTCGACGAACAGGTACCAGTTCAGCTCCGGAATGAACCGCACGTTGAGGAAATGTCCCTGGCCGTGAGCGGAATATTCGTAGCTGCCGCTGTGGGGTTTGGGTAACTGGCTGACCAGACCTTTCATGCTGTCGAGATCCGTCAGGCTTTTCCCGACCTGCGCACCTTCCGGCCCGCCCTCGGCGCCGGTCAGGACCAGTCGGCCAAAGGTGTCGACGAAGTAAACGCTGCGTTGATAGCGCTGCTGGTACTTGTCGATCAACTTGATCACAGCGTCCACCGTCAGCCCTACGCCGGCGGCGCCGATGAAGCGATCGTTGTAGTCGTAGACCTTGTAGTTGATGAAGAAGGTCATGTTGTCTTTGTTGGCCAGGTCCGGGTCGACATTGATCTCGTAGGGTTCTTTCATGTCGCGCACGCGGAAGTACCAGGCGTCGCGTGGCTCGTCGATCTTCACCTGCTTGAGCACGCCCTTGGCGTGGTAGTAGGTGTGGGTGCTGTTGGAGACAAAGAACGCGGTGTAGGCGCCGTAGTGGGTCATGACCTCGTCGAGGTAGCGGGTCATCTGGTCGCTGTCTTTCTCGCCGTTCACCACCCAGTCGCGCATGAAGGTGTCGCGGGACATCATCGAGGAAATCAGGATCGGTCTGACAAGGTCTTTCTGGATTTCCGAGTACACCGTGTCGGAGGTCAGCGGCAGTTCGGTGTTGACGATGTTGTCGCGGATCGACGCGCGCGAGGCGTAATAGCTGAGCAGCGAAGTGGCGAGGAAACCTGCGCCGAGGAGGGCGACCAGGGTCAGTACCAGCGAACGTTGGGAGTGAAACGCAGATCTGAGCGGCATTGGCAATTCCGTTGACAGTGACCCGATGGGCAGCATTCTAGTGGCACGGCGGGGAAAAGACTGCGGGATTTGTGCCTGAAATGCGGGGGGATCAGCCGGGCAGGGGTGTCTGGAGAATGGCTTGCTCATCCAGCCCCCTCCCGGAACGAGAGGGGGCCGATTTTCGGATCAGTTTCTGGTTTGCAGATACGCTCGCCACCCACCCAGATGGCTGATGTCGGTTGCACCTTCCAGGCCGTAAGGTTCGCAGATGAATCCGCTTTCCCATCGGCCATCCGCCAGTTGCACCTTGCCCAGGCCCAGCGGCGCGGGGATCCCGGTCAGGAACGAGCCCAGTTCACTGCTCGGTAACTCCCAGACTTCCACCGCGATGGACACGCCACCGTCGGCCACGCGCAGCATGCCCGGGCGCAACGGCGGGCCACCGGCCAAGGCATAGAGTTTGTAGTCCTTCGAGCTGTAAGTGGCCTCGATCAGGCGTGCGCCGCGTTGCCGCAACTGCCCGTTCAGGGCCAAGCCGTCCAGATGCGCGCCGCAGACCACCAGTCGCGCACGGTCATGGCGCGCCGGGTTGTTCGGCGTCGGCAGCGCGGGATCCTGCTGGCGCTGCAAGGCATCGGCCATGCCCAGCAGATACTGATCGGTGAACGCCCGACCAAACAGCGTCACGCCCCACGGCAGCCCGTTGGCCATGAAGCCGCCGGGTACGGCGACGGCAGCGTAATCGAGCAGGTTCATGAAGTTGGTGTAGTAGCCCAGTTCGGAATTGCGCAGCACCGGTTCCGCGTCGAGTTCCGCCAGCGTCACCGGACGACCGATGGTGGGCGTGAGCACGCAGTCGAGTCCTTCCAGGGCTTTATCGCAAACGGCTTTCAGCGCTTGCAGGCGGTATTGCGCGCGGAACGTCTGCACGCCGCTGACGGCCGGTGCTTTGGCCAGCACCGCGCGGATCACCGGCAGCACCGCCGCAGGATTTTCTTCCATCAACTCGCCGGCCACGCTGTAGCGCTCGGCCACCCACGGCCCTTCATAAAGCAACCGCGCTGCTTCGAGGAATGGCGACAGGTCCAGTTCGACCGCTTCACCGCCCAGAGCTTTCAGACGGTCGATGGCATCGCCGAACAGCCGCGGGCCTTCCTTGCAGCCGAAAAATTCCAGGTCTTGCGCACGTGGTACACCGAAGCGGAACGGCCGTGGTACGCCGAACGCGGAACCGTCATTCCATGACGGATTGCTACGGCTGTATTCGTCCCTCGGATCGAGGTGCGCGGTCAGCGCCAGTAGCTGACTGGCTTCCCGCGCCGTTGCGGTGAACGTGGTGACGCAATCGAGCGTGCGACAGGCCGGCAGCACGCCGGCGGTGGAGATCAGCCCTTTGCTGGCCTTCAGGCCCACCAGATTGTTCAACGCCGCTGGCACCCGGCCGGAGCCGGCAGTGTCGGTGCCCAACGCGAAACTGGCGACACCGAGTGCCACGGCCAGCGACGAACCGGCGCTGGAGCCGCCCGACGGATACTCCGGCAACACGCTGTTCGGGCAGGCGCCGTAAGGCGAACGGCTGCCGTTGAGGCCGGTGGCGAACTGGTCGAGATTGGTCTTGCCCAGCGGGATCGCCCCCAGTGCCAGCAGCCGCTCGACGATGGTTGCCGAACGCTCCGGTACGTAGGCGAACGCCGGGCATGCGGCGGTGGTCGGGACACCGGCCAGATCAATGTTGTCCTTGATCGCGAACGGCGCGCCATACAACGGCAGGCTGTCGAGATCGCGACCGTCGAGGGCGGCCAGATAAGGCTCCATTTCCTCGGCGCTGAGCAGGTGGATGAACAGGTGATAGTCCGGGTTCAGCGCAGCGGCTTTTTCCCGCAACGCCAACAGCAATTGTCGGGGTGTGGTGTCGCCATTGCGGTAGGCCTGGCGCAGTGCGTCGAGTTGCAGATTCATGGGTTGATCCTTTGGCAAATGGTTTCAGTCGAGTTCCAGCACCACGACCCGTTGTCCGGCACGTACCGCCGATCCCGGCTGCACGCGAATGTCCTGCACCACCCCGGCCATGGGCGCGAGCACGGGGATTTCCATCTTCATCGACTCCAGAATCACCAGCACATCACCGGCCGCCACGCGACTGCCGACCTCGACCTGCACCTGCCAGAGGTTGCCGGCGATGTGGCTGTCGATGCTTTGTTGGCCGTTGGCCAGCGGTGTGTCTTCGCTGTTGTCCGGCACGGCTTCTTCACTGTCGAAGTGCGCCTGGCCGCTGGCAATCCAGCGTTCGCGCTCAGCCTGGAAAGCACCCTGTTGCTGCGCCCGGAAAGCGCTGATGCTTTCGGCTTCGCGTTGCAGAAAGGCCTGGTAGTCGGCGAGGTTGAGCTGGCTGTGTTCGATGTTCAGGTCGAAGCGGCCGAGGGGAAAGTCGCGGCGGATGCGCAGCAGTTCGTCGGCGCTGACCGGGTAGAAACGGATCTGATCGAAAAACCGCAGCAGCCAGGGCTTGCCGTCAAACGCGGCGACTTCGCGATAGCGGTTCCACATCTGCAAGGTACGCCCGACGAACTGATATCCGCCCGGGCCTTCCATGCCGTAGACGCACATATAAGCGCCGCCGATGCCCACCGAGTTCTCGGCGGTCCAGGTGCGTGCCGGGTTGTACTTGGTGGTCACCAGCCGATGGCGCGGGTCGAGCGGGGTGGCTACCGGCGCGCCGAGATACACATCACCGAGGCCCATCACCAGATAGCTCGCGTCGAACACCGTGCGTTGCACTTCGTCGAGGTTGGGCAGGTCATTGATGCGGCGGATGAACTCCAGATTGCTCGGGCACCACGGCGCGTCCTTGCGCACGGTGGTCATGTATTTCTCGATGGCCAACTGGCAGGCCGGATCGTCCCACGACAGGGGCAAGTGGACGATTCGCGACGGCACTTGCAGGTCAGTAGCGCTGCACACGGCGTTCCACTCGCCGGCTACGATGCCGAGCAGATCGGCCAACGGCAGTTGCTCGGGCTGGTAGTGGATCTGCAACGACCGAATGCCCGGTGTCAGGTCGATTACGCCGTGCAGGTTTTTGCCTTCCAGCGCCTGCATCAGGGCATGGGCGCGAAAGCGCAGGACCAGATCCAGTTCCGGCGCGCCGATTTCCAGCAGCAGATGGGTATCGCCGGACACACGCCCGACCAGCCGCGTGTCGTCCTGACCCAATTCCAGAACCACAGGCGAAACCAGGGCCTGTGGGAGCTGGCTTGCCAGCGATGAAGTTGACGCGGTGTCTGGTCGGGCCTCATCGCTGGCAAGCCAGCTCCCACAGGTATCCCATTTGCGGGCGAGATCGCGGGCAGTCTTGAGGTCGACCGGCACGAACTGCACCTTGTCCCCGGCCTTGAGCTGACCCAGTTGCCAGAGATCCGCTTCGATCACCGTCACCGGGCAGACAAACCCGCCAAGGCTCGGGCCATCCGGGCCGAGGATCACCGGCATGTCGCCGGTGAAGTCCACCGCACCGATGGCGTAGGGATTGTCGTGGATGTTCGACGGATGCAGCCCGGCCTCGCCGCCGTCGGCGCGCACCCACTCTGGTTTCGGCCCGATCAGGCGCACCCCGGTGCGGCTGGAGTTGAAATGCACTTCCCATTGCGTGGCGAAAAAGGTGCCGATGTAGTTTTCAGTGAAATATTCAGGCGCGCCATGAGGGCCGTAGATGACGCGGATCCGGCGCACGGCGGGTAATTCGCTGACGTGATGGGGGGCCAATGTCTGCCCGGCGCTGCGCTCAGTCAGGGCAGCCAGATGCAGCACGTCACCGGCGCGCAAGGCCCGTCCGCCATGGCCACCGAACTGACCGAGGGTGAAGGTGCTTTTGCTGCCCAGATAGTCCGGCACTTGCACGCCGCCGCGCAGGCACAGGTAGCTGCGGGCGCCTGCGTCGAGCAAACCGCCGAGATGTAACTGGCTGCCCGCTTCAATCAACAGCGCGGTGTTCATCGGCACCGCTTCGCCGTCGAGTGTCAGCGTCAACGGTGCCCCGGTCACCGCCACCACCGCGTCGCAATTAAAGCGCAGCAGCGGCCCGTTCATGGTGATTTCCAGTGCCGCAGCACCCTCGAGATTCCCCAGCAGACGATTGCCCAGACGCAACGCGCGGCTGTCCATCGGCCCCGAGGGTGGCACGCCGACCGCCCAGTAGCCGAGGCGGCCGGGGTAGTCCTGAACGCTGGTCTGGGTGCCGGCGCTCAGTACTTCAAACGTGTTGGCCCGGTACACCAGGCCTTCCAGGCAACGGGTCCAGGGCTGGCCGCTGGCGAACGGCGTATCGAGCAAAATCTGCCGCAAGTAGTCACGGTTGGTTTCCACGCCGTACAGCAGGCTGTCGCCCAGGGCCTGGTGCAGTTCGGCGCGCGCCTGTTCGCGGGTTGGCGCCCAGCTGATGACTTTGGCGATCATCGGATCGAAGTAGGGCGGGATCTCGCAACCGGCCTCGACCCAGGTGTCGATGCGCAGGTGTCGACCATCGGCGACGGGGAAATCGACCGCCGTCAGCAAGCCTGGGCTGGGCTGGAAATCGCGGCCCGGATCCTCGGCATACAGCCGCGCCTGAATCGCATGGCCCTGCGGTTTCAGACCCTCAAACAATTCGCTCAGCGGCGGTAAATCTCCCGCCGCCAGTTCAATCATCCAGCGCACCAGATCGACGCCCCACACCTGTTCGGTAACGCCGTGTTCGACCTGCAACCGGGTGTTCACTTCGAGAAAATAGAAGCGCTGCGCATCGCTGTCGAAAACGAATTCGACGGTGCCGGCGCTGCGGTAATTCACCGCTTTGGCCAGTTTGATCGCCGCCGCGCACAGCTCATCCGCCATGCCTTCGGGCAGGTTCGGTGCCGGGGTTTCCTCGAGGACTTTCTGGTTGCGCCGCTGCACCGAGCAGTCGCGCACACCGAGGGCGATCACTTCGCCATGGCCATCGCCGAACACTTGTACTTCCAGATGTCGTGCACGCTGGATGTACTTCTCGATGAACACGCCAGCGTCGCTGAAATTGTTCTGGCCGAGACGCTTCACCGCTTCGAACGATTCGCTCAACTCGCTGGCGTTACGACACACGCGCATACCGATGCCACCGCCACCGGCGGTGCTTTTGAGCATCACCGGATAACCGACCTGTGCGCCGGCAATCAGTGCGGCGTCGAGACTGTCGAGCAGTTCGGTGCCTTCGAGCATCGGTACGCCGTGCTGTTTGGCCAGGGCCCGTGCGGTGTGCTTGAGGCCGAACACCCGCAGTTGCTCCGGTGTCGGGCCGATGAAGGCAATGCCATGGTTGGCGCAGGCTTCGGCGAACGCCGCGTTCTCGGAAAGAAAGCCGTAGCCCGGATGGATCGCGGTGGCGCCGCTGGCTTTGGCAATGGTGAGGATTTTTTCGACGGCCAGATAAGTGCCGGCAGCGGCGCCTTCACCGAGGCTGTGGGCTTCGTCCGCTTGCAGGATTTGCAGGCTGGCGGCATCGGCTTCGGAGTACACCGCGACACCTTCGACGTGCAGTTCACGCAAGGTGCGCAGAATGCGGCAGGCAATCGCGCCACGATTGGCGATCAGGACTTTTTCGAACATGGCAAAACCCCTGAAGGGGATGCGGGCCGTCCCGCAGTTTTTCGATGAGCGCCGGGGTCGTCCCCGACGGCAAAATCACAATTTCGAAAGTCACCATTGACCTTGTGGGAGCGGGCTTGCCCGCGATGGCGGTGTGTCAGTCATCATCAATGTTGGCTGTGCCGACGCCATCGCTGGCAAGCCAGCTCCCACAGGGTTTAGGGGTGTTTTGGGGATTTCAGGCACTGGCCTGAGCGCGCCTGGCACAGGGCAAACAACCAGCGACGCAGACGGACGAATGTCAGTTCCATACCAGTAACTCCGCAGGTGTCGGGTTGTAGGCGTTGCACGGGTTGTTCAGTTGCGGGCAATTGGAGATCAGCACAATCACGTCCATCTCGGCGCGCAGGTCGACGTATTTGCCCGGCGCGGAAATCCCGTCTTCGAAGGTCAGGCCACCCTCGGCAGTCACCGGCACGTTCATGAAGAAATTGATGTTCGGCCCGATGTCACCTTTGCCCAGCCGACCGTCATGGGCGCAGGCGCGCAGGTAGTTGTCGCGGCAGCTGTGCATGTAGCGTTTTTCCAGGGCGTAGCGCACGGTGTTGCTCTCTTGCGCGCAGGCGCCGCCGAGGGTGTCGTGGCGGCCGCAGGTGTCGGCGATGATGGTCAGCATCGGGTTGCCGAGATTGGAATACAACACGCTGCCGTTGCTCAGGTACACGCTGTTCTGCCGGCGCAATGTGCGTTGCACGTCGTAGCGCTCGCGGGGATTGGCGAGGCTGTAGAACAGCGTATCGACCGCCTGGTTGCCCTCAAGGTCGAGGATGCGCAGGGTCTGGCCGGCCTTGACCTCCATCAGCCAGGGTTCGCCGGCCGGAATGGTGGCGCGGTACACCGCAGCGTCGGGTTGTTTTTGCGAAGTGGCGATAGCAACTGACATGGCGACGATCCTCAGGCGAACAAACGGTCGGTGTTGATAAAGCCGCGCTCGTTCTCCGGGCGCGAGGTACGGCAGTGCTCGGCGACGCTCGGGTCGGCGTTCATCCAGCTCAGCTTCAGCGGTTTTGGCGCATAGTCGGGCGACGGGTCCATCGGGTGTTGCAGGGCAGTGAGGACGACGAGGGTGTCCATCGGTGCGTACAGCTCGATGTAATCGCCGGCCTTCGAATGGCCTTCGACGAAATGGAAGCGCCCGGCTTCATCGACGTTGACCCGGCTGAACAGGTTGAGGGTCATCAGCAGGTCGGACAGGCCCATCCCCCACTTGCCCAGTTCCACCAGCAGGTTGTCGGTGCCGTTGCGAAAGAAACCGTTGCGCAGTTCCTGATAGCGGCCCTGGCCGTATTTCTCCGCGACTTCCTCGGCGCACAGCACACCGCCGAGGCTGTCGCTCCAGCCACAAGTGTCTGCGGTGATTGCCGCCAGCACCCTGCCCATGTCCGAGTAGAGGCAATGGCCGGCGGTCAGCTTGGCGGTGTGTTGGCACTTGAGGCTGTCGGGCAGGTTCAGGCGCTCGGTTTTCTCGTTGGCGTTGAGCAGGGTCAGGCTGACGTTGGCCCCACCGCGCAGGTCGGTCAGGCGCAGCAGCTGGCCGCGTTTCAGGACGAAGGAACGATGGCCTCCGCCTGGCAGGGTTTCTTCGGCGAAGGGTGGAAACAGTTGGGTCGAATCAGTCATGGGAGCAGTCCTCTCAGGCAATACGAAGCGTGCCGGCCAGCTCGGCGGGCAGGGCGTCGACGGCGGCGCGTTGGGCGCGGCGGTCGCTGTTCAAAGGGATGTCGTAGGTGATGCGGGCGCCATAGGCACCGGGGGCGTGCGGGTCGAGGCGGACCTTGTCGAACACCAGCAGGCGGGTGCCGAGGCTGAAACCTTCGGACAGGTCGTGGGTGACCATGAACACGGTCAGTTGCGTCTCGCGCCACAGCCCCAGCAGCAGGGCGTGCATGTCCTTGCGAATGCCCGGATCGAGCGCGCCGAACGGTTCGTCCAGCAGCAACACGCGCGGTTTCATGATCAACGCCTGGGCGATCGCCAGCCTCTGTTGCATGCCGCCGGACAGTTGCGCCGGGTACTTGTCCAGCGCATGGCCGAGGCCGACTTTGTGCAGCAGCGCCGAGGCCTGTTCGCGGGCGTCTTTTTTCGCGCTGCCGAACAAGCGCCCGAGCAGCGGAGCGCGCGGCAATTCCAGGCCGATCGCAACGTTGTCCAGCACGCTCAGATGCGGGAATACCGAGTAGCGCTGGAACACCACGCCACGGCTGGCATCCGGCTCGCGGGCCAGTGGCTGGCCGTCGAGCAGAATCTCACCGCGACTGGCGGTTTCCTGACCGAGCAGCAGGCGCAGGAAGGTCGATTTACCGCAGCCCGAAGCTCCGACCAGCGTGCAGAACTCACCCTCGTTGACGTTGAGGTTCAAGCCTTCGAGCACCACCTGGTCGGCGTATTGCTGCCAGACGTTTTTCACCGTGATGAAGCTCATTTGGCCGCCCCCTCATACCAGGGAAATGCCCGACGGGTCAGGTATTTGAGTCCCCAATCCATCAGCCAGGCGAGCAGGGTGATCCAGACCACGTACGGCAGGATCACGTCCATCGCCAGGTAACGGCGCACGAGGAAAATCCGGTAGCCCAGACCGTCGGTGGAGGCGATGGCTTCGGCGGCGATCAGGAACAGCCACGCAGATCCGAGCATCAGCCGCAGTGAAATCAGCAGGCGTGGCAACAGTTGCGGCAGCACCACACGCAGCATCAGGGTCCAGGTCGAAGCGCCGAGGGTCTGCGCCTTGATCAGCAGTTCGACCGGAATGTCCCGCGCGCGCTGTTCCAGATCACGGGCGAGGGCCGGGGTGATACCGATCACGATCAGCATCACTTTCGACAACTCGCCGAGGCCGAAGACGATGAACAGAATCGGCAGGATCGCCAGCGGCGGCACCATCGACAACACCGTCAGCATCGGCGACAACGGTGCGCCGAACAGCGGCAGGGTGCCGGCCGCCATGCCCAGGCACAGCCCGGCCAGCGCCGCGATGCCGAGGCCGATGGCCAGGCGTCCGAGGCTCGACGCGGTGTCTTGCCAGAGCAGGTATTCGCCGGTGCGACTGTCGGCATTGAATGCCAGGCGTTTGACCGCATCGCTCATCTGCACCGCACTGGGCAGCAGTTTGTCGTTGGGGTTGTCCGCCAGGCGTTCGGCCGAGCCCATAAAGTAGGCGAACAAGACCAGGGCGAAGGGCAGAATCACCAGCAGCAGGCGGCTCGGTCGATCCGGGTGACGATTGATCAGGCGCATGGCCAAATCCTCCGTGGCTTACAGCTTGGCGTCGGCGGCCAGCTGCACGTAGGTCGGATCGAAACGCAGCTTGAGATTGCCGGTGTCGCCGCTGGTCACGCCGTTGGCGAAGGTCATGCCGACGGCGCTGGTGTCCTTGGCGCCTTCGCCGAGCAAACCGTGCTGGAACGAGAACTCGGCAACTTTGCGCATGGTTTCCGGCAGTTGCTTGCTGGTGGCGAACGCCAGGGCTTCTTTTGGCGTGGCGAACAGTTTGGTGGTGTCCAGTTGCGCCTGGAATCCGGCCAGATCGGTGCCCGAAGCTTTGGCCATGTGCTCAAGTGCGGCTTTGCCGGCGGCGTTCCTGGCGTTCATCAAGTCGACCACTTCGAACCACGCGCCGGTCAGCGCCTTGCCCAGCGCCGGGTTGTCTTTGAGGGTGGCGCTGTTGACCACCATCATGTCCATGATTTCGCCGGGGATCTGGCTGGAGTTGAAGACTTCGGTCACGCCGGGTTTGGCCTTGATGTCCGAGAGCATCGGATTCCAGGTGGTGACGGCGTTGACCTGATCGGTGTTGAAGGCGGCGGAAATATCGGCGTCGGAGGTGTTGACCACTTTCAGGTCTTTTTCGGTCAGGTCGACCGAATCCAATGCGCGGGCCAACAGGTAGTGGGAGACGGAAAGCTCGACCAGGTTGACGTCCATGCCCTTGAGGTCGGCGACTTTTTTGCCTTCACCCTTGAGGACGATGCCGTCATTGCCGTTGGAAAAGTCGCTGACGATGAGCGCGGTGCTGTCGACGCCACCGGCGGCCGGAATGGTCAGCGCATCCATGTTGGTCATGGTGCAGCCATCGAACTGACCGGCGGTGTATTGGTTGATCGATTCAACGTAGTCGTTGAGCTGGACCACGTCGATCTTGATCCCGTATTTCTTCGCCCACTTATCGACGATGCCCTGACTGCCGGCATATTCCCATGGCATCCAGCCGGCGTAGATCGTCCAGCACACACTGAAATGGTCTTTCTGGGCAGCCTGGGTCTGGCTGCTGAGGAGGGCGGCGAAGGCGGCGGCGAGCAGGGCAGGGATACGTAGTCGTGACATGGCGGATTCTCCAGTTGATCGAGGGCGGACAGGAAGGCAACGCGGCACCGCGAACGGTGGCTTGTCTCCCGGGCTTTTGTCCCGCCGTGTAACCTCAACTGGAGGTCGCCAACTCTCGGACCAGCCACTCGCAGATGCGAGCCGGAACCCTAGTCAGCCATTGCAAATTGTGGTGCCGCGAACCTGTGATGACTCCTGCACGGGTTTGTTAAAGCGAGAGCCGTGCCAAGTAGCGGCGAGCCCTCTGCCACTTGGCTTGCGGGTGGAGGGGCCAGGTTGGCAGGTGCAGGCAACGCTTTGTGTTGGTGCGCGCTTGCACCGTCATGCAGCGCGGCCGCTGATCCGATGCCCGTTGGGCGTGGGCACTCGGTAGCGGTTCGCCAGTCAAATCTGTTGTCAGCCGGTCTGTGCCGACTGCTGTCGCAGGTCTTTCAGGAGGCCGTCATGCGTATTTCAAAATTGCTGCGTCGGGTGCTGCTGGGTGCAGTGCTCGGTCTGGGACTGTCCGGTTGCTATTACTACGCCGGCAGCTACGATGCCTACCCCGCAACCTATTACTATCCCGGCTATTACTCTCCCTATTACTACGGTGGCTATTACGGTCCGCGTTACTACGGTGGTGCCCGCTATTACTACGGCGGCTATGGCCATCGCGGCGGTTACGGACGGGGTTATCACGGCGGTGGATATCACGGTGGCCACCATTAATCAGTGGCTGAATGAGTCGATGTTTTCGTGAATAAGGTTTCATCAATCACATGTTTCAACTTGTTACAGAAACGCACCAGTTTCAGAAAACGCTGTCAGATATTTCGTCAGTCGCCGAATGAAAGACTGACGCCTGCCAGCGTCGCTGGTGTGGCTACCCGCGGTCCAGGAGGCCGCCATGTATCGCCGAATTCTTCTGTTTACCGTGATGCTTTTTTCCCTTGGCGGATGCGTCCCTTATTCCTACGGAGATGGCTACTACAGCTCAGAGGTCTACACATCGCAGGCACCTTCGTATTACAGCGGTGGCACTTATTACACCGGCGGCACGTATTATTCGGCACCGCGCTACTACCAGCCAGCACCGCGCTACTACCAACCGGCGCCCCGGTATTATTCGGCGCCTCGTTACTACCAACCGGCTCCGCGCTATTACGAGAGCCGTCGCTGGCACGGCGATGACCGCGGACGCTGGGATGGCCACCGTCGTGGTGGCTGGGACGATCACCGGGGTCGTGGTAACTATGACCGTGGCGATCACTGGCGAGGCAACCGCTGGTAACCCCCCGCAAAAAAGCGGCGCATTGAGCGCCGCTTTTTTTGTGCCTGTTTTTTGCGTTGGTGTGGATCGCACCATCTCCTAGGCGGTTATCGGAACCCTCCTACAGTTTCATTTCTGAATATTTGTTAGCGTTTGTATGTACCTGTTGATGTTGAAAAACTTCAACTTTATGGGGGTGTATAAACGCGGAATATTGCTCAGATATGAATCTTCTTATCATTCATCAGAATTTTCCCGGTCAATTTCGTCATGTGGCTTTGGAGGCATTGCGCGGGCGTATGGGCGTCATTGCAATTGGACGCGATACAGCGCCAGGTATTGCCGGGGTAAAGTTACTTCGATATCGACCATCAAGGAAGATGATTAATGGCGTTCATGACTATTTGCATAGATATGAAGAGGCTGTTTTGGACGGGCAGCAAGTTCAACGAATATTGAAGAGACTCAGCCAGGCAGGCTTTCGGCCTGATGTAGTTCTTGCTCACCCTGGGTGGGGTGAAACGCTATTCGTCAAAGACGTGTACCCCGATGTGCCTCTGGTTCATTTCTGTGAATACTATTACCGAGCACGTGGGGCAGACTTTGGTTTCGATCTTGAGTTTCCCTGTGCGATGGATGCGTCTTCAAGGATTAGAGTCTTGAATTCGATGCATCTCCTGAATGTTGAGCAGTGTGATGCCGGGATTGCACCTACACAATGGCAGCGCGGTCTTTTTCCGAAAATATATCAGTCCAAAATTCGCGTCATTCACGAAGGCATTGTTCAATTTGGCGAATCAGAAAAGGTCGAGTCTGTAACGCTGCCGAGTGGGCGCGTGATAAAAGCAGGCCAGCCTATCGTGACTTATGTTGCCAGAAACCTCGAGCCGTACCGAGGCTTCCATAGTTTTATGAGATCCATTCCCTATATTCAGGAAAAGTGCCCGAGTGCGCAGGTCATTGTAATGGGCGGTGATGGTGTCAGTTATGGAGGGATGCCCATTGGATACCCTAACTGGCGAAGCAAGATGGTCGCGGAGGTGGATGTTGATATTTCAAATGTTCACTTTGTTGGGAAGTTGCCTTATCAAACATACAGGTCGGTTCTGAGTCTTTCGAAGGCTCACGTATATTTGACATATCCGTTTGTTTTGTCTTGGTCTCTGTTGGAAGCAATGGCATCTGGCTGTGTTGTCGTAGGTTCAAATACCGCTCCCGTGCAGGAAGTTATCGAGGATGGAATCAGCGGGATACTTGTTGATTTTTTTGACGCTGAAGAAATCGCCACGGCAGTGTGCAGGGTTTTAACGTCTTTCGCTGGTTTTGAGTCTATGAAGGATGCAGCGAGGTTGAAGGCAAGCGAATTCGATGTGGTTAAAGGAGTAAGCGGTTACTTTGAAGTGTTTAAGGAGTTGATGAGGTGAGTTGTTTCGAGTGATGTGATTGGTCATTTTAAAATGGAGATTTGAAATGTTTAAGATGTCTCGCAAGGAGGTTTTTCGCCAGTGCAGAAGGGGAGTTAAATATGGCGTGTTATTAGCGATCTGTTATTGGGTCGTTGATTTCTGTATTCGATGGGAGGAGGCCGCAGAAGCGCGGGAGATTTATCAGAAGAAACAAGGGGCGTGCAGCAGGAAGCTGGCGGGTATGGAGCAGGTTCCGATACTTGGCGGCAGCCTGCTGGATCGGACAAAGATTCCCGGGTTCTATTTTGGATCGACATTAAGGAGCGACGGTTCCTGTATTGCCGATCTTCTTGATGGGTCATTCTGGTGGACGGGAAAAGAACTGGTTCCTGTGTATGAAACTCTTGGGGTAGAACCACCCACCAGCTGGACGCATTACCACGTAACCGCCCGGCTTTACACCAGAAGGGATACCACGAAACCGCACAATATGGGCGGGCGGCATGTGGATTGGCCGGATGAGCTGGTTGTAAAGCTGAAGAACTATCCTGGCCTGGAACTTTGGCTTACCGCGCCTCCACCCAGTATCAAAAATGAATTCTCTGTTCGAATTTTTGTTATGCAGGACTGGCGCCGGCGTGATGGAACACCACGGAAGATAAATTGTATTGGTTTAAATTCGCCCGAATCTAAAGCTTCTGCCAGTGGTTTGAGTAAAGCATATCTTTTGAAAATGGATAAGGAGCAGTTGGAGAATTTGGAGTTTGGTAGTTTGCGTACGTATTGTACGGTCGGGTTGCACCATTTCGACTTTGCAGGTGGGGATGCTCGTATACATTTGGGTACCGAGGGTTTGCGGGGGGCACCAGAAGCGCTTAAGGCTGTCAGTGACTATCTTTCACATTCAATTATTACAAGGAAGTAAATATGAGCTATATATTCAGTGATTTGGAAAAGTCGGAAATTTTGCAGGCTGCAAATATTTGTGAGGGAATGGAATTCAATGTCGAGGATGAAGAGTATTTTGCGTTGGCAATGGAGGGGCGAAACTGCGCTGTACTTTATCGCACATTGTCGAATGTTTTGGGTGAGAAATTTTTAGACGGTTCTGCGTTCGATGAGAACGTAATGGGCATCTTTAAAAACGCCAAACTCTGGCTCGATGTAGCAATTGATGCAAATGGCGGGGTGGGCGCTTACTCTGCATTGATCCGAGCCTACACCCTGCGGCAGGGGGAGTTGAGGTTAAATAAAAAAATCAGCGATTCGAAGATGCAAGAATCATCTAATCAGGTGGCTGTCAATCTCATGAATACGCTGATAAAAGGCTCCGTTGAACATGATTTGGCGCCATGGACTGTGCCCTCCATAAGCCAAATTGCAGCAATCGATGCGAGCGCTATTGGTAAAGTATTATTTCGTGAAGATGTTGATGAAATTGATACAGCTACCAGTCGTAATGCGGGATGGTCTGGAACAATCGGCTTCAGCCTGCTGGGTGGAGAAAAGCCCTATGAAACTTGGAGGTTGATCTCCGCCGGTGATCCGGATTCCCATATAAAAGGGAATCATCATCTTGCCAAGTTAAACAGGCTCGATGACCTAAAGAATATTCTGTTTGCCGTGGATTCATACGGTATAGCCTTGCAGGCAGTGATCAAAAACTTCGGGTCGAATATGGTCGAAAGCCTGTTCTCAGTCCTACCCGAACAGATAAACATCGCTCTCGCCAGTGGCAGCATCAATCCGCTGATTCAGCATGTGGTGAAAGGTACGCCCATCTCACCTATTGTCAGCCTGATATTGCGATATAACCTGAATGATTTCTTTGACATGCTCAGGCGAACCTACGACGGAAACTCGGCCGCCACGCCTACCACCGACGAAACCTTCGCCTCCAACGCCTACACATTTTTCTCCGCACTTTCTCCGTCTCAATCGCAAAGCATCGTTACCAGAACCATTGGCGAGTATGGCAGTGCCAAGGACTGGGCAACGTTGGCCAGTCAGGCAACGCCAATCGGCGCCGCGTTACGCAATTCCCTCAAGCAACTAAGCGAAATCGTGATTGAGCGGGTCGACGGTTTTTCCGAACGCGAACTGGAGCTTTACGATCCCGAAACGGGGGAGGGTTTCATCACTGAGCAGTGGCTTGCCGATCGTTCTGAAATGCTGGCCCGGCTGATTTCCCGAACCAATGGATCGTTCGGTCGAAATACTGTCCAGACCTTTTCCTATTCGGATTTGGCTTCGGGCAAACAGGCCCCGATGACCACAGGCGTCTCAAACCCTCTGGTCATGTTTGGTGATGACGGCGGTCGATCATTTGGTGGCGGAACGAATACCGATCATCTTTACGGCGGTGGCGGCAACGATTCAATCAGCGGACTTTCCGGTAATGATTTTATCCAGGGGGCTCGCGGTAACGACTTTTTGAGTGGAGGCGATGGGAATGACGCGTTGCACGGGATGGTTGGTGATGATGTTTTGGTGGGTGGAAAGGGCAACGACTCTCTTACGGGAGGGGTGGGTAACGATCGATACGAGTTCTCCAGCGGAGATGGAGTCGACGAAATTTTTGATGCGGACGTTGGGGGCCGGTTGCTGATAAATGGACTTCCGATCCAACCTCTCGAACGAAGTGCTCCGCTCAGCAATATCTGGCTTACGGAAGATCGAGCCATCAGCTTGACGCTCATTGAAGATCAGGCTGAAAACACGCTGAACATTAAATACGGACTGAGTGATCTCATCGTCGTAAAGAACTTCAAGCCGGGGATGCTCGGCATTGATCTTCCTGATTACCAGGGCCAGACGTTCCCCGCTCCCGATCTGGTCCTTCAGGGCGACTGGAAAGTCAAAGATAACGACCCAAATGTTCGCGGAGATCAGCCTTCCTTTGATGAGTGGGGCAACGCCGTGCATTTGCCCAATGTTAAGCAGAGGAACAAAGCCGACCTGCTTTACGGATCACCGAAAGATGACCTCATCGTTGGTCTTGGCGGGTCTGATCGATTGTTCGGCAAAGAAGGCAACGATCGTTTATTCGGCGACAAGCAGACGACGCTGGAAAATGCATTTGCCGATGCAACAAAAGGAAAGGCCAGCCGTGGCGACTGGCTGGATGGTGGGCAGGGTGATGACCTGCTTGTCGGCACTGCCTCGCGAGACGTGCTGCTCGGCGGCAACGGTCGCGACACGCTGATCGGTGGAGCAGGTGATGACAATTTGTCCGGTGATCAAACAACCGGAGCACATGAGCAAAATTGGACAGTCAAACGCATCGACGTTCCACTCAGTGATGGCGTCATCAGCATGCGTAGCGTCTTTGACAGATTTTCATTAAATAGTCCCACCGAGGGCAGTGACGACATCCTCTATGGGCAGGGTGGCCGAGATTTTATTATTGGTGGCTGGGGAGATGACCTGCTCGATGGCGGAAGTGACGATGACACGCTGTGCGGCGAAGAGGGTAATGACACGCTGGCTGGCGGGAGTGGCAATGACACATTGCTGGGAGACAACCTGGATTGGGGGGGCGGTCTCGACAGTCGCCATCATGGCAACGATTTGTTGGCGGGTGGCAGTGGCGATGACTCCCTTGCCGGAAACGGTGGTAGCGACGTGTTGTACGGCGGCAGCGGCAATGATGTGCTGAAAGGTGATGACGAGGTGCTGCGAGGCGTTTCGGGTGATGCTGCAGACTTTTTCGGAAGTGATTTTCTGGATGGCGGTGAGGGAAATGACACCCTTTGGGGCGGCGGTGCCGGTGATTCGCTTTTCGGTGGCGGTGGGAATGACGAATTGGTCGGTGATTACCATGAACACCCGATTCGTTATCACGGTGATGATTATCTTGATGGCAGTACGGGAGACGACACACTCCGTGGATTGGGTGGCTCCGACACACTGGTAGGCGGATCAGGTGCAGATGCTCTGGATGGTGATGAGCCTGGCTTGAAAGCGGGCGGAACCAATGATGACCACATTCAAGGTGATGCAGGAAACGATACGCTCTGGGGAGGTTTGGGCGCCGATACGCTTTTGGGCGGTGCCGATGATGATTTTTTGATGGGGGACTACGAGCAAACATCCGAAGCAGAACATGGCGCCGATTATCTTGACGGCGGTTCAGGCAACGACACTTTGCTGGGCGGTGGCGGAAACGACACGCTGGTTGGCGGGGAGGGAGTCGATTATTTGCGCGGCGGCCCTGGCGATAACGTGTTTGAGGGTGGTGCCGGCAACGATTATCTGGAAGGGATGCAGGGTAACGATGTTTTCTACTTCGGAGTGGGCGATGGAGTGGATGTTGTTAGCGATACAGGTGGCAACAATGTCGTAAGTTTTGGCGGTGGATTTTCTGCTGAGAGCTTGCAGGCCGAGATCGTCAATCTTGATGCGGGCACAGCGTTGCGGCTGTCGAATGGTACTGGTGACGCGCTTCTGATTCGTCACCATGAAAATTGGGCAAGTTCTACGTTCAGGTTCAACGATGGTGTGATCCTGAGTTTCAAGGATGTAATCAAATTAACGGTGCAACCGGTAGATGTAACGGATCCGTCTGCGACATTTGCTGCGGTACCCGATCCCGAAAAAAAGCAGGACATTGAGAGTGAGAGCGTAGCAGTCGTCCAGACACAGCCCGATGACTTAGCTCCTTCTACTGAGAAGGAAGGCAGTGAAACGGGTCGTCACACCGGGTGGGATAGCCTTTTTCTTTCGGAACTGAACACAAAGCGCTCAGCGGCCCGGCAGGCATCAGGATTTGCACTGAACGATCAGGGTGTTTGGGTTAGAAGTCATATTGCTACCGACGAAAGTGGCTATGCCATTAGCGCCGAACTGATCCATGAGGACGTTGAAGCCGGAGTCTTTTCCAGAACACCCGAGTGGATGGGGGCGATTGCCGCTGACGCCGTGGTGACTGAAAGGCAGTCAATCTCTGCAACGAAAACTACATTCAAGTTTGTAAAAACTGAAGCAGCGCAATTACCAACACAAAAGCCAAAGTATTATCCGTCTGGCTCCAGTTATTCGGGGTTTTCGTTCAATTTGGGCGATGCTGTAGTCGAAGATATCGATCATTCGGGCGCCATTCAGGGGTGGTACGTGTACCCCGCTGGCAGTTTCGAAAGTCATGAAACTGTTCGTAAAGCGTTTCGCTGGAGTTCTACTACTCAAACGATCAAGCATAAAGTTGTTCATGGTAATGACGCTGGTGGCAGGGTAAATCTCGAAGTGGGAAATCTCTTTCATGGCGGTGCAGGAGATGACTTGGTGGTTACCTATGCTGGTTCGGTGCTTGAATACGGCGAGGTGAACGACAGGATCCCAGGCACATTTTTATCAGCTGGCGCAGGCAACGACACACTGCTCGGCTCCGCGGGTGCCGATTATTTGATCAGTGGGCCGGGAGAAGATTGGCTTTACGCCGAAAACGGTCCCGACACTTACATAGTTGAAGCGCATGATGGCGCAACCACCATTATTGCCGACGTGCTTAACCCTGTTTTTTTGCGCCCCGAGGTTGGAGCCTCTGGGTGGCATGAAGAGTTTGGGGGGCTTGATATTGATACCGTCGTTCTTCCGGAAGAGGCGAAACCAGATAAGTTGAAACTAACCTGGGGCGCTGTGTTGGTTGAGGCGGTAAATATTGAACTGTCACCCACCCCACCACGTGGGGCTCATAGTCGACCGCCTCGGGCCCAAATGCTGTACACCACACTCGATATCGAATGGGGCGGAACTCAAAAAGTACGAATCGTTTTGCCCAATCCGAACGATCTCAGTGGTTCCGGAATTGAACGGGTGAGGTTTGCTGACGGCTCGAGCATCAATTTTAAAGACGTCGTTAGCCGCTTAGGCATCGCCCCCGATACTTATCATCATGGCATCACCGTTCAGTACGCTACTCAGGTCAAGTCTTTTCGAGACAACCGTTTTCTACCGCTCGTGGGCGGTCGCGGTAATGACACCCTCAGCGGCACTGGTGAAATAAGAGGGATGCAAGGAGATGATCTGCTCGGCGGTGGCTCAGGCGATGACGTGCTTTACGGTGGGCCGGGCAATGACACCTTGTCCGGTGGCGGGGGCAATGATGTGTATAAATATGATGGGCTTGGGCGAGACCTGGTAATCAATGCCGGTGGCGGAACGGACGTTATAGACTTTTCGGAGGTCGGAGTGTCGATTGATCAACTCAAGTTCCACCGTGAACGGGATGATCTCGTCATCGTAGTCAGCTATGGCACGTCTCCAAAGATTCGTGTCTCCGAACACTTTTCAGGAGGCGATGCCGCTATCAGCTTCATCAGCGTTCAAGGAGAAGAGGGAGCTGTTGAAAATTACACGGCGAATCAACTCGCTGAGCTTTTGCACCCTCTACCTCCGTTACGGGATGTAGAGGATATCTTGTCGAGAAATGATGAAGAGTCGTTGCAGGCAATGAAGGAAATAATCGCGTTTTACGAGTTGAATGTTTGATCGCAGATGATTTCGCAACTGGCTCAAACTTCCCGCGACAGAGCTCGAGAGACTGCCATCGCGGGCAATGATCGGTTTTAGTATTGCGACAGATCCGCCAACGGATGCCGCCCCTCCCACACCTTGTGAAAGTGCGCCTCGACCACCGCGTCCGGCACCCGGGCGATGTCCGGCCAATGCCAGTGCGGTTTGTGATCCTTGTCGATCAGCCGCGCCCGGACCCCTTCGCTGAACTCTGGATGTCGGCAGCAATTGAGGCTCAGGGTGTATTCCATCTGAAAGACTTCGGCCAGCGACAAGTGGCGGGCGCGGATGATCTGTTCCCAGACCAGATGCGCCGTCAGTGGCGAGCCTTCACTCATGGTTTTCGCCGCACGGGCAATCAACAGATCGCTGCTGTCGCGATGCAGGCTGATGGCTTTCCAGGCGCAGATCACGTCGCTGACATCCAGCCATTCATCGATCTGCTGCCGACGCGGCAGCCATTGCGCCTCAGGTATTTGTGCCACGGCTTCCTGCTGCAACGCCTTGAGCAGGCTGTTGAGTTGCATGGCGGTCTGTTCCTGCCAGTTCAACTGCAACAAACCGTCGATCAGTTCCTGTTGCTGTTCGTCGAGCAGGAAGCGGTCGGCCAGGTCCAGATCGATCGCATCGCGGCCGTTCATGTGCGCGCCAGTCAGACCGAGGAACAAGCCGAGCTTGCCCGGCAGTCGTGACAGAAACCAGCTGGCGCCGACATCCGGGTACAGGCCGATGCTGATTTCCGGCATCGCCAGACGACTGCTCGGCGTGACGATCCGGATGCTCGCGCCTTGCAGCAGGCCCATGCCGCCACCAAGCACATAGCCATGGCCCCAGCAGATCAACGGTTTCGGGTAAGTGTGCAGGCTGTAATCCAGACGATATTCCGCGCTGAAAAACTGCGCAGCCAGCGGCGGCACTTCGCCGGGATGGGCGCGGCAGGCTTCTACCAGACTGCGCACCTCGCCGCCGGCACAGAAGGCCTTGGCGCCGTTGCCGCGCAGCAGCACGCAGACGATTTGCGGATCCTTGGCCCAGGCGTTCAGTTTGTCGCTCAGGGCGTGGATCATCGGCAGGGACAGCGCATTGAGCGACTTTTCGGCATCCAGAGTGGCCACGCCGATGCGCGCGCCGTCGGTGCCGGTCAGTTCTTCGAAGTGCAGATTCATCGTGACCTCGATCGGGAATTTGAACGATCAGTATGACCGCTGCGTGGGAAAGTGCCGGATCTGCGTCAGATCAATTGACAAGCGTGGTCGGCTTTCCTAGGGTTCGCCCCAATTGTTTTTGCCGGATGTAACCATGACTGCTGACGACCGTATCAAACTCGAACCGAGCTGGAAGGAGGCACTGCGTGCTGAGTTCGACCAGCCCTACATGGCAGAGTTGCGCACTTTTCTGCAGCAGGAGCGGGCGGCCGGCAAGGAAATCTATCCGCCGGGCCCGATGATCTTCAACGCACTGAACTCGACGCCGCTGGACAAGGTGAAAGTGGTCATCCTCGGCCAAGACCCGTACCACGGCCCGGGCCAGGCCCACGGCTTGTGCTTCTCGGTGCAACCGGGCGTGCCGGCGCCGCCGTCGCTGGTCAACATCTATAAAGAGTTGAAGCGCGACCTGAACATCGACATCCCCAACCATGGCTATCTGCAGAGCTGGGCCGATCAAGGCGTGTTGATGCTCAACACCACCATGACCGTCGAGCGCGCCAACGCCAATGCGCACAAGGACAAGGGCTGGCAGTTTTTTACGGACCGGATCATCGAGGTGGTCAGCCAGCGCCAGCCGCATCTGGTGTTCATGCTCTGGGGCGCGCATGCCCAGAGCAAGCAGAAGCTGATCGACGCCACCAAGCATCTGGTGCTGACCTCGGTGCATCCGTCGCCGCTGTCGGCCTATCGCGGGTTCCTCGGCTGCGGGCATTTCAGCCGCACCAACAAGTTCCTAGAGCAGAACGGCGAAGCGCCGATCGAGTGGCGCCTGCCGTCGGTTGTTTAAATAATCTTCTGAAGTCTCTCGGGTGGTGAGAGCCGCCCGTCGGATTGCTTCATCTACCTGTTATTTCTGACAGTAGATATAAAGGTGAAACCCGCGTTTAGTTGTGCAGTCGGCGTCACAGGCGACTGTGCTGGTAAACAATGGAGCGGGAGATCGTCATGAATGATTTGAACATCGATGATGTAAAGTCCTTTCCGAAGGCATTGGGAAGTCTTTTTGCAAGAACTACGCGGTTTGATCCAACCGACCCTCTGAGCGTAATCGACACTAAAGATGTTTTTCTCCGCAATGAAGGCGTCTATTACACCGCAGGTGGTAGGGTCGCTACTTCTGTCTTCTTCACGTCGATTATTTTTGAGTTACCACAAGGTCTCGCGATTGGCAAGCACACTCTCGGGCCCGGCGGTATCGGCGTTCGCTATTTCGTTGATGACGGTGGTGGCAGTGGTGGCCAAGAATACTTCCGAGCGTTTGAGGGAGAGATCACGTTCACTGGAGTCGCCGAAGGTAGGCGTTATCAAGCCTCAAATTTTCAATTTAAAGCTCGCATCGGCTCGGCTGGTAAAACGGTAGAAGTGATGATGGGGAAACTCGATATTTCCTGATTGGGCCAAGAATACGCTTCGAGGCATGCTCTTCCGTTCTTGAAGCGTATTGGGCGTCTACATGATTTACGGGCATTCCCCGTTTCTATTCCAATACTTGAACAACGGTTCCGCCAGAAACAACACGAACAACAACCGCATTACCTGCATCGCCGTCACCAGCGGCACTGACAATTGCAGGGTTTCCGCCGTCAGGCTCATCTCGGCGATCCCGCCGGGCATCATGCCCAGGGTCAGCGAACGCAGATCCAGATGCGTCATTGCACTCAGTCCCAACGCCGCCAACGTCGCGATCAACATGGTCAGCGCCGTGCCGATCAACGTGCGTCCCATAAACGAGGGCGCCCGGCGGAAGAACTGCCGGTTGAAGTGACAACCCAGCCCGCTGCCGATCAGCCATTGGCCGATCTGGCTGCCGCCATTGGGCAAACCGATGTGCAGATCCCAGCCGATGCTCACTGCCGCGCTGACCAGCAGCGGACCGAACAGCCATGGGTTGGGTTGACGCAGACGTTGCCAGAGCCAGGCGAGCAGGCCGCCCGCCGGAAAAAGAATCGCCAGCCAGCGCCAATCGACGCTGCCGGCGTGAGAAGTCGGGGCGCCATCGCCCAGCAGATACTTGAACGCCGCCGGAACGCACAACACCACTACCAGCACCCGCAAACTCTGCCCGGCCGCGACATGGCTGAGCATCGCGCCGTTGCGTGCGCCGAGGTTGACCATCTCACCGGAGCCGCCGGGCATGCTGGAGAAAAACGCCGTGGCGCGATCCTCGCCGGTGCGGCGCATCAGCCACACGCCGACCACCGCCGAGAGGCTGGTGACCAGCGCGCCGAAGAAGATCAAGCCGAAGTGGCTGAGCACCTGCTCCATCACCAGCGGGGTGAAGTGCAACCCGATACCGATCCCGACGATCCACTGGCCGCATTTGCGGCCGCCAGGGATTTCGGCCAATTGCCACGGAGTCAGGCAGCGCACCAGGATGATCGCCAGCAACGAGCCGACCATCCACGGTAGCGGCCAGCCGATCTGGCTGGCGATGTAACCGCCAAGCAGACCGACCAGCGGGGTTCCCCACCAGGATTTGAGGGAAGACCGATCAAACATCGGCAATGGCGCGTTGCGCAGCCGAGCGTTTGCGCCAGATGCGCAGCAGCGGCATCAGCAACATGATCGCGGTCAGCACCCAGACGCCGAAGGTGATCGGACTCGACCAGAGGATTTCCAGGGCACCGTTGGAGATCGACAGTGCGCGGCGCAGGTTCTGCTCCATCAGGCCGCCGAGGATGAACCCCAGCAAAACTGGCGACAGCGGGAAGTCCAGTTTGCGCAGGATGTAGCCGAAGATGCCGATGCCGACCATCAGGAACAGGTCGAACGTGGTCGCGTGCACGGCGTACACGCCGATCCCGGTAATGATCGCGATCACCGGCACCAGGGCCCAGTTCGGCACGGCGAGGATGCGGGTGAAGATGCGGATCATCGGGATGTTCAGGATCACCAGCATGATGTTGGCGATGAACAGCGAGGCGATCAGGCCCCAGACGATGTCCGGCTGTTGCTGGAACAGCAGCGGGCCGGGGGTGATGTTGTACAGCGACAGAGCGCCGATCATCACCGCCGTGGTGCCGGAACCCGGTACGCCGAGGGTGAGCATCGGCACCAGCGCGCCGCAGGCGGAGGCACCGATCGCGGTTTCCGGCGCAGCGAGGCCGCGGGCGTCGCCCTGACCAAACTTGCCGCTGGCACCGGCGATGCGTTTCTCGGTCATGTAGGCCACGGCACTGGCCAGCGTCGCGCCGGCGCCCGGCAATACGCCCATGATGAAACCGAGCAGGCCGCAACGGATGTTCACCACGAACACCGACGCCGCTTCCTTGAAGTTGAACATCATCCGCCCGGTGGCTTTCACCGCTTCCTGGCCGCGATGGGTTTTCTCCAGCAGCAGAAGGATTTCGCTGATCGAGAACAGGCCCAGTACCAGCACCACGAACTGAATGCCGTCGGTCAGGTGAATGTTGTCGCCGGTAAAACGATACACGCCGCTGTTGGCGTCGATGCCGACGCTGGACAGGAACAGACCGATCAACGCCGCAATGAACGTCTTCAGTGGTCGGTCACCGGCCATGCCGCCCAGGCAGACAATCGCGAACACCATCAGGACGAAGTATTCCGCCGGCCCGAAGGCAATCGCCCATTTCGCCAGCAGCGGGGCGAACAGCACCATGCCGCAGGTGGCGATGAACGCACCGATGAACGAGCTCCACGCCGACAGCGACAGCGCGACCCCGGCCAGACCCTGGCGGGCCATCGGGTAGCCGTCCAGGGTGGTCATCACGGTGGAGGCTTCGCCGGGAATGTTCAGCAGGATCGAACTGATCCGGCCGCCGTATTCGCAGCCCAGGTACACCGCCGCCAACAGGATCAGCGCCGACTCCGGCGGCAGGCCCAGGGCGAAAGCGATGGGAATCAGCAGTGCCACACCGTTAATCGGTCCCAGGCCTGGCAGCAGGCCGACCACGGTGCCGATCAGCGTACCGGTCAGCGCCGTGACCAGGTTGTACGGGCTCAGCGCGACGCCGAAGCCCTGTCCCAAATATCCGAGCGTATCCATATCAGTTCTCCAGAACGTCGAGCAGACCGAGGGGCAGCGGTACGTCCATCAGACGGTCGAACAGCAGGTACAGACCGATGGCCATCAGCGTGGTCACCACGATGCTGGGCAACCAGCGGCCGCCGTACAGGCGCGCCATCGGGACGCCGATCAGGCAGCTGCTGAGGATGAAGCCCAGCGGCTCGAACAGACCGGCGAACACCAGCAGCAACAGCACGCAGATGCCGATCTTGGTCAGGGTTTCGCGGTCCAGCGGTGGCTCGTCTTCACTGTGTTTGATCGGCGCCGGGCGAAACACCATGTACAGCAGCGCCAGGCTCATCAGGCCAAGCATCAGCAGAGGAAACGCCCGCGGGCCGACCGGCTCGTAGGAAAACGCAGCCTGATAGGGCCACGCCATCAGTGCCAGGCCGGCACAGGCCAGCAGTAACACCGAGGCAAAAATGCGTTGAATCAGCATGAGGAACTCCTGGGCCACGACCTCGATGCGCGAGGCCACGGCCGCTAGACAGAGACGATCACTGGATCAGGCCGAACTCTTTGGCCAGCACTTTGTAATCCGCGACTTGCTTCTTCACGTAGGTGTCCAGCTCCGGGCCGGTCATGGCGAACGGGAACAGTTCACGCTGATCGCGCAGCTTGGCGAACTCTTCGGAAGCCAGCAGTTTGTCGAAGGCACCTTTCCACCAGGCGTAGTCTTCATCGCTGACTTTTGGCCCGAGGTAGAAGCCGCGCACAACCGGCCAGACGATGTCGTAGCCTTGCTCGCGAGCGGTAGGGATGTCTTTCATTTCCGGCTCGTCCAGACGGTTTTCAGCGAACACGGCCAGCAGGCGCATGTCACCGCTCTGGATGTGCGGCATGGAGTCGGAGATGTCGGTGCTGCCGACCTGGATGTGGCCGCCGAGCAGGGCGGTGGCGATCTCGCCGCCACCTTCGAGGGCAACGTAACGCAGGTCGCGTGGGTTGATCCCGGCAGCTTTGGCGATCAGTGCAGTCTGCATCCAGTCCTGGCTGCCGACAGTGCCGCCGGAGCCGATGACTACGGCACTCGGATCTTTCTTCAATGCCTGAACGAGATCATCCAGGGTCTTGTAGGGCGAATCGCTTTTCACTGCGATGGCACCGTAGCTGGTGCCGACCGCCGCCAGCCAGCGTACGTTGGTTTCATCGAAACGGCCGAACTTGCCTTGCGCCAAGTTTAACAGCGAACCGCTGGACCAGGCCACCAGCGTACCGGCGTCCGCCGGGCGCTGAGCCACGACGGCGTTGTACGCAACAGCACCGACACCGCCGGGCATGTAGGTCACGCGCATTGGTTTGGTCAGCAGCTTTTCGTTGACCAGCGCGCTTTGCGCCAGTTTGCAGGTCAGGTCGAAACCGCCGCCGGGGGAGGCCGGGGCGATGCATTCCGGGCGCTTGGGTTCGGCCATCAGTTGGCCGGCGAACAGCATGACGCCAGCGGCCAGAGCAACTTTACGCAGTGATAAGTTCATCTAAGTCTCCTTGGGAGTTGTTGTTATGGACGTACTGAATTACCAAAGGGCAACGCTATAGCTCACCAGCAGACGCACTTCATCGGCATCGCGAGCGGAGTAGTTGGAACGGTAAGTGGCATTACGCAAACGCACGGCAACGTCCTTCAGGGCGCCGCTTTGTACTACATATTTGATCTCGGTGTTGCGCTCCCACTCCTTGCCTTCATCGCCGTTCTTGAGCTTGATGTTGTCACCGCTCAGGTAGCGGCTCATGAAGCTCAGGCCGGGGATGCCGAGTCTGGCGAAGTCGAAGTCGTAACGGGCCTGCCAGGAGCGTTCTTCGGCGCCGGCGAAGTCGTTGATCTGCACGAAGTTGACCAGGTACGGGTCGCTGCCATCGACATAGGGGAAGGCGCTGTCGCCGGACATGTGCTGATAGCCGGCGGTGAACTTGTGGCCGCTCAGGGCATAACTGACCAGGCCGTTGAGCGAGCGGTTGTCGATCTCGCCGCCACGGGCTGCGCCCTGATCGTCACTGACGGCAAAACGCAGGTCGGTGGCGAAGGTGCCCGGTCCCATCGGCCGCGAAGCGACCAGTCCGAAGAAGTGCTGGTTGTAGACGTCGTCGAGTTGGGCGAAGTGGTAGCTGCCGGTGATCTTGTCGGTGAACTTGTAGTCCACGCCGGCAAAGTCGAAGTGCCTGCCGGCGACGGTGCCGGCGAAACGGCCGTTCTTGTTGTTGAGGGCAATGTCCTCGAAATCGGTGCTGTCGCGGTCCTTGGCTTTCTCCAGACGTCCACCGGTGAAGGTCAGGTTCTTGATCTCTTTGGAGGTCAGTAAACCGCCTTCGAAGGTCTGCGGCAGGATGCGCCCGTCGTTCGGCTTGAGGATCGGCAGTTCCGGAATCAGGCTGCCGATCTTCAATTCGGTGGCGGAGATCTTCACTTTGCCGGTCAGGCCGAGTTTGGAGTACTCGTCCGCCGCGCGACCGTCATCGTGGGTCGGCAGCAGGCCGGTGCCGGTGCGGTCCGGACTCGAATCGAGCTTGACCCCCAACATCCCCAGTGCATCGACACCAAACCCCACGGTGCCGTCGGTGTAGCCCGATTGCAGGTTGAGCATGAACCCCTGTGCCCACTCGTCGCGCTTGGACTGCTGGGCGCTGGTGCCATCGCGAAAGTCGCGGTTGAAATACATGTTGCGGGTTTCGAAGGTGGCGGAACTGTCTTCGATGAAATCGGCGTAGCTCATCGGTGCGAAACCGGCGAGGGCGGCGGCACCGGCAAGAGCGGCGGGGCTGAAACGGGAAGGACGAACAGGCTTAAGAGCCTTGGTCTGCAAGGACGGCATGCGAGGTGTACTCCGTTTATTGTTCTTATTGGTCGAAAACGCTTCGAGGCGTTTTTCGTATCGCTGTGTGGCATCAGCGACGGCAGTCGGAACTGTCCGTGGCCCGACTCTAACGGGCTAACCTTTCGCTAACCTTTCAGCTGACTTTCCCGGATTTCGGGCTTCACAGCGGCGGTTGCGGCTGTAAACTCCGCGGCAAAGAATGGCGTCGGCCATCCCTGAATGAGGTAAAGCTCCATGCGTGTTCTGCTCGTCGAAGACCATCTGCAACTGGCCGAAAGCGTTGCCCAGGCGCTCAAGAGCACCGGTCTGACCGTGGACGTGTTGCACGATGGCGTGGCTGCCGACCTGGCGCTGGGCAGCGAGGAGTACGCGATGGCGATCCTTGATGTCGGCCTGCCGCGCATGGACGGATTTGAAGTGCTGGCGCGTCTGCGGGCCCGGGGCAAGAACCTGCCGGTGCTGATGCTGACGGCTCGCAGCGACGTCAAGGATCGGGTCCACGGGCTAAATCTGGGTGCTGACGATTATCTGGCCAAACCTTTCGAGCTGACCGAACTCGAGGCTCGGGTCAAAGCCTTGCTGCGCCGCAGTGTGCTGGGCGGCGAACGCCTGCAGCGGTGTGGTGTGCTGGCCTATGACCTGGAGACCCGGCGCTTCACCCTCGGTGAAGAACTGTTAACCCTGACCTCCCGCGAACAGGCGGTGCTCGAAGCGCTGATCGCCCGTCCCGGCCGGGTGATGAGCAAGGAGCAACTGGCTTCGCAAGTGTTCGGTCTCGACGAGGAGGCCAGCCCCGACGCCATCGAAATCTACGTGCACCGCCTGCGCAAGAAGCTCGACGGTCATGCAGTGGCCATCGTGACTTTCCGGGGCCTGGGTTATCTGCTGGAAAGCCGCGATGCATAAGCCCAGCAGCCTGCGCTGGCGGTTACTGTGGAACCTCGCGCTGTTGTTGGTGGTATTGATGCTGGCCAGCGGATTGAGCGCTTACTGGAACGGTCGCGAAGCCGCCGACACCGCTTACGACCGCACACTTCTGGCGTCGGCGCGGACCATCGCCGCCGGCCTTTCGCAGCGGGACGGCAGTCTCAGTGCCGACGTGCCTTATGTGGCCCTCGACACCTTCGCCTACGACAGCGCCGGGCGCATCTATTACCAGGTCAACGACATCCATCAGAAGTTGATTTCCGGTTACGAAAACCTGCCCGGCCCGCCGCCGGGAACGCCGAGAACCGACAGCTATCCGGCGCTCGCGCGTTTTTACAACGCCACCTATCAGGGCCAGAACGTGCGTGTGGTCAGCCTGTTGAAAGCGGTGACCGAACCGAACATGAACGGCATGGCGGAAATCCGTGTCGCCGAAACCGACGAAGCGCGTGTCAGCATGGCCCGCAGTCTGGCGGCCGATACCTTGTTGCGGCTGGGCATGCTGGCAATTGGCGCATTGTTGCTGGTGTGGTTTGCGGTCAGCGCGGCATTGCGACCGATCGAGCGTTTGCGCACGGCGGTCGAGGAGCGTCAGCCCGACGATCTGCGGCCCTTGCCGCTGGTGGAGGTGCAGCACGAATTGTGGCCGCTGGTGCGGGCGCTCAATCACTTTACCGAACGCTTGCGTGGGCAGTTCGAACGACAGGCGCAATTCATCGCCGATGCCGCCCACGAACTGCGCACGCCGCTGGCAGCGCTCAAGGCCCGTCTTGAATTGGGGCTTCGTTCCGGCGAGCCGCAAATCTGGCGCGAGACACTGGAATCTTCGGCACAAAGCACTGATCGACTGACCCATCTGGCCAACCAGTTGCTGTCGCTGGCGCGGGTGGAAAACGGTGCCCGGGCGATTGCCGAGGGCGGCGCGCAGTTGCTGGATCTGAGCCAGTTGGCCCGGGAACTGGGCATGGCCATGGCGCCTCTGGCTCATGCGCGCGGTGTGGCTTTGGCGCTGGAAGCGGACGAGCCGGTCTGGCTGCGCGGCGAGCCGACGTTGCTCAACGAACTGCTGAGCAATCTGGTGGACAACGCTCTGGCGCACACGCCATCGGGCGGCAACGTGATCTTGCGGGTGCTGTCGCCGGCCGTGCTTGAAGTCGAAGACGACGGCCCGGGCATTCCTCAGGATGAGCGTGACCGGGTATTCGAGCGCTTCTACCGGCGCAACCAGCAGGTTGCCGGCTCCGGGCTGGGTCTGGCGATCGTCGGGGAGATCTGTCGCGCCCATCTGGCGCAGATTACCCTGCACGATGGCGAGCCCGTGGGGTTGAAGGTGCGGGTGAGTTTTATCGCAGGCTGAGACTCAGTAGAACATCGAGCGCGATTCTTCCAGATCTTCGCACAACGCCTTGTTGTCGATGTCTATCCCGAGCTTGCGAAAGGCCGGAACACCGAGCGGGTCGATCCGGGCGAGGGGATGATCGGTGTCTTTGTGGCAATACAGGCTGGCCACTTGCACCAGATCCACGTAATCGACCTGTGGCGATTCGCGTTTCAGATCCTGATACAGCCCCGGCAACTCTACGAGGCGCTCCGGGAATTCCCAGACCCGCAGCAGCTTGTCGCCGATCAGCGGATGAATGTGATCGATCACATGATTGAGGCTGACGGGGTCGGACAGCAGTTCGTAATGGTCTTCGGCGTAGGTCAGGATCGGCAGCACGCCGATCTGGTGCACCAGCCCGCCCAATGCAGCCTGATCCGGCTTGAGCTGGGTATAGCGGCGGCACAATGCGTAGCTGACGCCGGCGATCTCCAGGCTCTTGCGCCAGACTTCGCGCATTTTCTGTTCCACCACCTCGGAGCGTGCGTGGAAGATCTGCTCCATCACCAGACCGATCGCCAGGTTGCTGCTGTAGTTGACGCCCAGCCGGGTGATCGCGGTATGCAGGTCGGTGACTTCCTGCGTGGCGCGCAGCAAGGGACTGTTGACCACTTTGATCAGCCGTGCCGAGAGCGCCGTGTCACGGCCGATGACTTTGCTCAGGTCGCTGACGCTGATGTCCGGGTCTTCGGCGGCCTTGCGAATCTGCAGGGCCACTTCCGGTAACGTTGGCAGAACCAGGTCATCGTTATCGATGGCCTCAACCAAATCCTGTTGGACCTTATCCGCCAGCTCACTCATGTCATTTCTCTAGGGTGTTGCAACAAATGCTGCGATCAACGCTGGATTTCGCGGTCGCGATCCAGTTCGTAAGGCAGGTCGAGCAAGTGCAGCGCCGGCCCTTCGACCGTACCCAGATGCAAATCGCCCGCTTCGGCAGCTTCGGCCTGCAACACGGCCAGCAGTTCAATATTCTTTTCGGCGCGGGCGGCCAGCACCACTTCGCCGATGGAACTGCCGTGGCTCGGAGCGAGCAGCGGGGTGCCGGGCTCCGGCAACTCGCTGGCGTCCAGTTGCACGCGGTACAGGCGACGCTTGAGCTTGCCCAGGTACTGCATGCGCGCAACGATCTCTTGCCCGGTGTAGCAACCTTTCTTGAAGCTCACGCCGCCGACCGCTTGCAGATTGAGCATCTGCGGAATGAACAGTTCGCGGGTGCCCGGCATGACCTGGCCGATACCGGCACGGATCTGGCCCAGCAGCCATTGATTGAGTTCGGCTTCGGTCAATTGCGCAGACAGCTTGCCTTTGATGGCGTCGGCCTGATCGGCTGGCGCCCAGAGTTCGGCACGGTCGGGGGAGACGCGAATCGCGATCAACCCTTCGTGGCGAACCACGCTGTCGGTGTCCGCCGACAGTTCCAGACCCAGGCTGCTCAGGGCTGCATCCCCATGCTCCAGACCGAAGCGCGCCCATGACTCGCTTTCGTCGGTCAGTTTCGATTTGGAGAACACCGCGTACTTTTTCAGGTCCGCCAGTTGTGGCTCCAGCAGCTCGCCGGCCATGGCCAGCAGCACGCCGTCGCCTTCAAGCACGATGCGGAAACTCGACTGCATCCGGCCTTTCTGCGTGCAGCGGGCACCAAGGCTGGCCCGGTCATCACTCAGGTAATTGATATTGCAGGTCAACTGGCCTTGCAGGAATTTGCCGGCGTCCGCGCCGCGAACCGCGAGAACGCCTTCATGAGAGAGGGTGCAGAAAAAAGCAGAATCGGCCATGGGTCATCGCAGGGTAAATAGACTGGGGCACATCATAAGGGGGTGGTGTTGAAATGGGTAGTTCATAAAGGATCGGTGGCGCCCGACCAAAGCCGACTGTTCGGCCCGCCTCGGGCCTGTATACTTGCGGCCTATTTGAGGAGCGCTCCATGGTCGAACAAGTTGAACTGAATCGCCTCTTTTGGCACAGCCGCCGCGGCATGCTCGAGCTTGACGTGTTGCTGGTGCCGTTTGTGAAAGAGGTCTACTCGAATCTGAACGAGGTGGATCGCGCGCTGTATGTCCGCCTGCTGGAATGCGAGGATCAGGACATGTTCGGCTGGTTCATGGAGCGCAGCGAGTCTGAAGATCCTGAGCTGCAGCGCATGGTTCGCATGATTCTGGATCGTGTCCAGCCCAAGTAATACGTTTGAATGCCGCTGGCATGCCTCACGGCAGTTGCTGGCGGCGTATCTCCTGGCCCAGGCGCTGGCCCTGTGCGCTCTGTTTCTGCTTGTCCTGCCTTTCTGGGCCAGCCTGCTCGGGGCGGTCGCCTGTCTGATCCATGCTGTGTGGGTATTGCCCCGTCAGATTCTGCTGAGTCATCCCAAAGCTTTCTGCCGATTGCGTCGTGATGCCGATGGCTGGCAGTTGTGGAATCAGGCCGATGGCTGGCAGGCGGTGCAGTTGCGTCCGGACAGCCTGGCATTGCCGTTGATTGTGGTGTTGCGCTTTCGATTGCGCGGTGAACGGTGGGTCAGATCGATCTGTGTACCCCGGGATGCGCAGGCGGCGGATTTGCACCGACGCCTGCGGGTGCGGCTCAAGTTCAGCCGGCGTAGGTGGGCGGCACCAGAATAGTATCGAGGGCTTCGGGCAGCAGGTCCGGGTAGTCGAGGGTGTAATGCAGGCCACGACTTTCCTTGCGCTCCATGGCCGAGCGGATCATCAGTTCCGCCACTTGCGCCAGGTTGCGCAATTCGATCAGGTCGCGGCTGACTTTATAGTTGCTGTAGAACTCGACCCTTTGAGGCTAAACCCAATGGATACAGGGGTTTCAGCCGATGACCGTCAACCACCGCTCCCAAACTGGGACAAACCTGTTACAAACTGCCCTCGCCAAGCCATACCACTATCGCCGGTCTGGTCGCTATTACCTTCGCCTTCGCCCTCAAGGCACTGATACAGGTTTCTTCACGCTTTCGCTCAGAACTACCGACAAGGCCACCGCTATGAACATCTCGAAGGACATCCTCAAGACCCTCAAGGCTTATCACTTCGACAACCCTGAGGCGACTTGGGATGAACTCCGTGAGCGTCTGGTAGACATAGCCGAGTCGTCCTTGACGATGGCGCATGGGGATAGCTCGTTGGTGGCCTACGAGATGATCCACGATGAGCATCATGAAGCGCTCCGTGAGGCCAGCGCCAAGATGTCCTTGAGCCTGAACCAACAACGAGCAGTGGGCAAAGCGTTGGAGATCATTGAGGCATCTCAGGAGCGCCTGAATGGGAGGCCGGGGAAACTGGTCGAGATCGTTAGAGAACTCAAAGGCGAACCTTGTGGCACGTCTGTAGCCCTTCGTCCGTCCCTATCTGTATTATCGTCTGAAGCCTCCAAGCCGCTGACCTTTAAGGCCATCTCTGAGCTTTACATGGAGGAACGCAAGGAACACGTAGAGACAAGCACCATGAGGGACATAAGGTCTTCTTGTGGCTCTATAGCTGCTGTTCTGGGTGAGCTTGACCTGAAGACCCACACACGGGCTGACATGGTGGCGCTGAAGGAGAGACTTCTTGAGGATCGCTCAGCGTCCACCGTGAAGAAGATACTGACCCGCCTTACCACTGTCATGGATTGGGCTGTTCATAATGGCTACATCGATAAGAGCTTCGATAAAGGCCTTAAGCCTACCAAAGGCGCCGATAGCTCCCGTGAGGCGTTCTCTCAGGATCAGGTAAAGACGCTTATGGTCCACACCAATACGCTCCCGGAGAGCTCGTGGCAGCGCTGGGCATTGTCTCTTGGGGTCATCACTGGGACTCGTATTGAGGAACTGAGGCAGCTCACCAAGGCTGACGTCAAGAAGATCCCAGGCACTGACGGCAATGGCATTTGGGTCATCGACATCAATAGGAACGATGGCAAGACAGCCAAGACCAAGAATGCGCTCCGTGTCGTACCGCTGACCGATGGGGCCTACGGGTTCGACCTTCAGGCATTCCTTGGGTTTGTCGAGAAGGCCGACTCGCAGTTGTTCAAGCTGGGTGCAGGGCAATTCTCGGGATTACTCAATGGGGCACTTCGGGATGTCTTGGGCCTGAAGGCCGACCGCACCCAGACTTTCCATTCGTTACGACATTCTTTGGCTGGTGCCTTGAAGGCCGCTGAGGTTCCTGTGGGAACTGCTGAGTCGATCTTGGGGCATTCGTCAGGGTCAATCAGCTATGACCTTTATGGGGCTGGGAGTGCTGTGGAGATTGGCCGTATGGCTGAGGCATTGAGGGTTGCATTGCTGAGGTAGAGGGGGGCGAATGGCCGTCACTGGATTGGTGGCAAAAAGCTATTTCGCGCTGCTATGATGGAATTTTTTAGTAATGGAAAAGTTTCATGAAGGTATTCATTAGCTGGTCGGGTCCGGTAAGTAAGCGGTTAGCAGAGGCAATACGAGATTGGCTACCGGGAGTTTTGCAGCTTGTAACCCCCTACTTCACACCTGCTGACATAGAGAAGGGCGGTCGATGGGCCAGTGATATTGCAAAAGAGCTTTCAAGTTCTGAACTCGGGATTCTCTGTATCACAAGGGATAATATCCATAGCGATTGGATTCTTTTTGAGGCGGGCGCTCTATCAAAGAGTCTTGATAAGAGTTTTGTATGTCCTATTTTGTTCGGTATTAACAATGCAGACCTCGCCGGCCCTCTAAAGCAATTCCAAACAACCGAGTTTACTAAAACTGATTTTCATAAGCTAATAACGGTAATTAATGGAAGGCTTGGCGAGCAAAAATTACCTGTAAAAACTTTGGACTCCGTCTTTGAAAAATGGTGGCCAGACCTTGAGGAAAGAATTAATGAGATTCTGTCCTCAATAACTATCGTTGACGGTCCCGTACGAAACGATAGAGAGGTCTTAGATGAGATTTTGCTTTTGACTCGGTCGACTCGGCAGGCTTCTCGTCTTCCCACCAAGGCTCTCGAAGAGCTATTAGAATCTTTCATCGCTATACATCAAATGGAAGCGCAAGAGATAGGTGGTTACGAGCAGTCCTTAGACTTGCTTAAAGAAATGTCTCGCTCGGTACGTTTCATTGCAAGAAAATACAAAGATGAATCCTCGAAAATATCCGAACTTTACGAGAAGTTTGAGGCGCTGACTTACCAGACAGCTTCACAAATTCAAGAGGAAGAAGACGTACCGTTCTGAATTATGCTGCAAGGGGCCGGTCGTGGCCCCGAGCACTGGCGATATCTTACCGAATACTAACAATTGGTCTCGCCAAATTTCGCTGTCGTTAAAAACCCTCACTGTGGCTAACCTACCACACGAGGCCCCTTCCAATGACCAGCTACAACCCTGCGCAATATGAGGTCATCACCACCGCATCGCTCGCCATCCCTAAGCGTGTCCGAGGCCGCCCCACCAAGATCATCATCAACCTGCTCCACGGCTTTATTGGACCGACCACTGACTACGGCCAATATCCTTCCTTCGCCATGGATATCCTTGAGGGCATCGCTCGGCTGGACTGGCATGACAGGCCTATCGGGTCTGGTGGCTCATCTAAGCCCCTGTCAGTGAAACGCCTCGTAGCCATCCTTGCGGAACTTGAGGTCGTCTCAGCGGCCACCGTCATGGATCAATATAGGCTGGGTCTCCGACAGGCTCAGCGTTACGTGAAGGCCATTGAACTAGCGATGCCCTACCTTATTAAGAGTCGCCCAGATGCCCTCAGCCACGAGATGCGCTATGGCTTCCTAAAGGCCGACACCCGAGTCAATGACTGGGAAGACCAGCTTGAGCCGCCAAGTCCTGAAGACCTCGCAAAGCTGCACCATGACCTGAGGACGCTGGGGGCTGAGAGCGCCTCTGATTAAATGCCGCATACTTATAAGAACCATTAGGACACCCAATCGACCATAGCAATCGACCAGATAACAGAACCCTTATCGACCCGCTCATTGATGAGAGGGGTAGTGATAATAATCACCCCTCCTCGAAAGGAATCTTAAAGAACATCGCAAAGGAGAACTTCCATGACCTCTGTTATCACCTGTCCAGCAACCTCCAAACTAACTGAAGACGACTTGACTATGTTGTCTCTGGTCTTCCCTGCACCTTCACGGCCTCAATTGATTGAGCTTCGTCGCATCCTCAGCAATCGAAACGCTGCCTATAGGACCTACTGTTCTGGGATCGTCACCTTTGACAAAGACGCCTTGCTCCATGAGGTCGCGTTGAAATGCTCCGCAAAGACTGCTGAGAGGCTGTCCCATTTGGTCGCCCATGAAGTCTGCCTTCAGGCACTCGCTTCGGTGCCCTTGAAGATTCCCTTGACGGGAACTGACCTAATCTCACTCGCGAAATGAAGGCGCCGTCAAGGTGTCGTTAAAAACCCTCACTATGGCTACCGGGTAGAAATACTCCTCAAAAATAATTCCCTTCGATAGCAGCAGTTCCCAGCCGTCGCCACGGTTGTCCTTTAGATGCCGTCAGGCTTGCCATGTCCTGATCCAGCATTAGCCACATAACCCAAACCAAGAACCTTTTGATCGACCTTGGAAGATGCCCATGCGGCTCCCTCCTTGCCGTCTTGTCGTGCGCGTCTATGGCGCCAAGGTCGATCAAAGGGTCACCTCATAGGAGATCCAAACCCATGAACATCACAATCACTAAAGTCCTGAAGAACGAAGTAACTGTGTCGGGGCAGACCCTCAATCGTGAGTACGTCGAAAGCGTCATGTTGCCCTTGTTGATGGCCCAGTGTGGCCGGAACAACGGCACCAAGTTCGGCGTTATCAAAGCCTTCGAGGAAGCCGGTTTGTCCCTCAAGGCCATCCAAGAGGACGCTCAGGTCTACTTCATGACCAAGCGGGAGCAGAAAGAGACCCGTGAGCAACTTCAGCGAGAAGCTGACGAGCGTGCTGAGCGTTTACGCGAGCGGACTCCCCGCGAACTGGCCCAAGCGAAAGCTGAAAGAGATGCCCGTGCTGCTGCCATCCGTGAACAAGGCGAGCGTGTCCGTGCTGCCTCGCGTAACTCTGGCTGGTAACCCCAGACCGTCCCCTTCACTCATCTAATTCAGGAGAACTATTCCCGTGAAAATGCCTAACCAATACGTCAAACCATCGACCTACAGCACTGCTATCACTGATAGTCAAAACGGGTCGATTCGCTTCAATACTGCTGATGTCCGTGTGGAGACCCAAGCGGCCACCGACGTGTCCGTCTACGTGGAAGCCCTTACAGAGGCGCTCGACGATTACCTCAACGGTGATGAGTGGCGCCAAGCGGCAATCGAACATACGCCTTGTGAATTCCGTCCGGCTGGCTCTGAGGCGACCGGTCAGCAAATCATCACGATGGCTGATCGCTCCGTCACTTTTGACCCTCGTAAGAACTGGGATAACCAGACCATCTCGAAGGGCGAAGTCCTGGCCGGGTCTGTGATCTTCACCGAGCCCACCGATAAAGCTCTGGTAATCAGCAAGCGCTTCACCATCCTCGACCACAACCTAATGGCGGGCTTCACTGAGGGCTCCTTGCACCAGACCGGTGAGAAGCTGTTACGAGACATCGAGCATGAGGCCGCTGGCAAGATCGCTGGCATTCTGGCTACAGCTCCGAGCACCGAAAGCGTCAGTGAGCCCAAGCCTACTGGCAAACCTGCCGTGATCGCTGAGGACCTCATCGACATCTTGACGCTGCACATTAACCAGACCGTAGGCAGTTCGCTGTCTGACTTCGTGGTCTTGCTTCCTGTGTCGCTACTGGGCGTTCTTGAGCGGGCTGCTCAGCGTGCTGGAGTAGAGGATATTGAGAGCCTTATCGGCGCCTCTGTGCAGCCTTACTCGGGCACTGACTATGGTCTGTTCCTGCTGCCGAAGCTGTTCACCTCGCTGAGCTATCGCGAAGGCCGTAACGGTGACGTGTGGAAGATCCAAGCGACCCGCAACGGTGCCCACCAGTGCTGGGACGTTGAAATCATGGCTACCGTGGACATCGTTGCTAACGGCAAAGTCCGTGTGAAGCTGACCGCTGATGGTCTCCAGACCGAGGCTGTGGCCCTCCCGATGATTACCCGCATCACCTTGGCGTAGCTTTAGCTCGCTACTGAGCTGATCGTAAAGAGCCCCGTAAGACCGACCCGAGAGGGACCGGCAGGGGCCTCGCTTCACCAGCAATCAAAAACCCTCACCATCGGGGACAGGCAACCGTAATCCGTATCAAAGCCAGTCAACCTCGCTTCAACCCTTCGCCCGTCGCTGGGCATCCATCAAACACAGTCTTTCTGTTTGCTCTCTAAGCCACCGATCAGAGCCCGTCATGGGGCCTGTGTGCTGGTCTGTGGGAGCGAACTCAGAGAGCAAACAAAAGGAAATCATGAAATGACAATCGACATCCAACACAAGCACGCCTCCCACGTCATCATCATCGAGGGTCAGGCCTTCAAGGCTAACGACTTCGGTATGTGGGATTTGACTGACATCTGGCAGACCTTGAAGCTAGCCAAGGGTAAAGCACCAGCACAGTGGCGAACCAAGCAAGCTCAGCGGTTTTTAGACATGCAAAATTTGCAGGTCATCCAAGGCCGTGCTGCTCAGACCCTCGCGACCAAACGAGCAACCATTGAGTTCGCTGGCTGGGTCTCCGATGAATTTAAGGACATGGTCTATGACGCCTTCGAGGCGATCCTTGAGATGCCTGAGGTTGCCTTGCTGGTGGCCGACAAGATGCGCAGCATGGGAAATGACCATAGCGCTGCAATCCTTGATCGCCATGTATTCAATGATCGCTGTGACTGGAAGGCTCTTAAGGTTCCCCACAAGAACACCCAAAAGGGTCTGCATGCTGCTGTAGCAAAGGGCAACCTGACACCGGCACGAGCAGCTCAGCTTGGCCTCAAGGCCATCTAATCGAATCCCCAAGGAGAACCTAATGGACAACCTACAGGCTGCCTACTGGGTCTGCGTGGTTGTTCATGTGGTCTACTGGCTGTACGGGCACTTCAAGACCTCTTAATGAGAATCTGACAGAAAAATCTGAAAGACCACCTCATTCATACTGACTGCCAAGGTTCCCCCGTAGACCCTCGCACAGACCCGCACAGGCGCCGAAGAGATCCTCATGGGCGGGCGATAGAGACCCCAGAGCTGGGACAAATATGGCCCAAAGCTGGTACAAAACGGGGGCTTAGCGTGCTAGGCTCAGGTCTCCTAACGTGCCTCATCTGGTCGGTGTAAGGATCGTATCCTTCGCCTCTGGCAGCATCTCTGGATAGTCCAGCGTGTAGTGCAGACCCCGAGATTCCTTGCGTTCCATCGCTGACTGGATCATCAGTTCAGCTACCTGAGCAAGGTTCCTCAGTTCAATCAAGTCTCTGCTTACTCGGTAGTTGCTGTAGAACTCGTCGATCTCGTCCAGCAGCAGACGCACGCGGTGCTGTGCGCGCTGCAGGCGTTTGTTGGTGCGCACGATACCGACGTAGTCCCACATGAAGCGCCGCAACTCGTCCCAGTTGTGCGCGATGATCACGTCTTCGTCGGAATCGGTCACCTGGCTCGCATCCCAGGCGGGCAGGGCGCGCGGGATGGCGACGTCGGACAATTGCTCGAGAATGTCCGTGGCGGCAGAGCGGGCATAGACGAAGCACTCCAGCAGTGAGTTGCTGGCCATGCGATTGGCACCGTGCAGGCCGGTGAAGCTGGTTTCGCCGATGGCGTACAGACCAGGCACGTCGGTGCGGCCTTGCTGGTCAACCATCACGCCGCCGCAGGTGTAGTGCGCTGCCGGGACGACCGGAATCGGCTGCTTGGTGATGTCGATGCCGAATCCGAGGCAGCGCTCGTAAACCGTCGGGAAGTGCGTTTTGATGAATGCTTCGGGTTTGTGGCTGATGTCGAGGTAGACGCAGTCGACACCCAGACGCTTCATTTCATGGTCGATGGCGCGAGCGACGATGTCCCGTGGCGCCAGTTCGGCGCGTGGGTCGAAGCGCTGCATGAAGCGTTCGCCGTTCGGCAGTTTCAAATGTGCGCCTTCCCCGCGCAGGGCTTCGGTGATCAGGAAACTCTTGGCCTGCGGGTGATACAGGCAAGTGGGGTGGAACTGATTGAATTCCAGGTTCGCCACGCGGCAACCCGAGCGCCAGGCCATGGCGATGCCATCACCGCAGGCGCCGTCAGGGTTGCTGGTATAGAGGTAGACCTTGGCGGCACCGCCGGAAGCCAGAATCACGAATCGAGCGCCGTAGGTATCGACTTCGCCGGTCTTGCGATTGAGCACGTAGGCGCCGAGGCAGCGGTCGCCGTCCAGCCCGAGGCGGCGCTCGGTGATCAGGTCCACCGCGACTCGCTGCTCCAGCAGTTCGATGTTCAAACGCTGTCTGGCCTGGGCCAGCAAGGTTGTGAAAATCGCGGCGCCGGTGGCATCGGCGGCATGGATGATGCGGCGATGGCTGTGGCCGCCTTCGCGGGTGAGATGGAATTCGAATCCGCCGTCTTCAGTCCCGGATTGTTCATCACGGGTGAACGGCACGCCTTGGTCGATCAGCCACTGGATCGCTTCCTTGCTGTGCTCGACAGTGAAACGTACCGCATCTTCATGGCACAAACCGCCACCGGCATTGAGCGTGTCGTCGACGTGGGATTCGACGGTGTCGGTGTCGTCAAGCACGGCCGCGACGCCACCCTGGGCCCAATAGGTCGAACCGTTGGCGAGATCGCCTTTGCTCAGTACCGCGATGCGCAAGTGACCGGGCAGGGTCAGCGCGAGACTCAAACCGGCAGCGCCGCTGCCAATTACCAGGACATCGTGTTGAAACTGTTGGCTCATTTCAGGATTCCGCTCAAAGCGACCCGGGTCGGGGTTGGCGCAAGACAGGCGGAGGGGCGAGTCGAGACAGCCACACAGCCCACTAGTATATAGAGGGGTGGAGCGGCACAATAGCCGGGCTGGTATGGCATTGTGAAACTATCCTGACGACAAAATACCGACGCTTTGTCGGAAGTTTTTTTCATGGGTTTTCGGAAAAGGCGACTGTATCGCAGATGAAACACGCTTTTTCCGCCCTCGGTTGCCCAATGTCGCTTTTACCCGGCTATAAATATTTGGAACTTTTGCCAAAGGCTCAAGATCAATAGACAGTTGCCTGAGACAAGGGACAGTGTCGGCTTCAACGCGGAATCTGCGGTTGGATTCTCGCCGGTGAGCCGATGAAAAGATTATTCGCGCAGCCGGTTTATCCCGCGCTGCGTTTTTCGTGCGTGCCAAATCAGAGCCCGCAGGAAACTTGCTTGGAGGGGGAGAACTTTTGCGAAAAGCCCGAGTCTATGTTTGCAAGTCCGGTCGTTTGGTCATGCAAGCCTCCTCTGAGTTTATCGAGGAGTGTTCATGCTAACCCAGGAAGAGGATCAGCAGCTGGTCGAGCGCGTTCAGCGTGGCGACAAGCGAGCTTTCGATCTGCTCGTGTTGAAGTATCAGCACAAAATTCTCGGGTTGATCGTGCGTTTCGTGCACGACACCCATGAAGCCCAGGACGTTGCGCAGGAAGCCTTTATCAAGGCGTATCGAGCGCTTGGAAACTTTCGCGGAGACAGTGCCTTTTATACGTGGCTGTACCGTATCGCCATCAACACGGCGAAAAACTATCTGGTTTCACGCGGCCGCCGGCCGCCGGATAGCGATGTCAGCTCCGAAGATGCAGAGTTCTATGACGGCGATCACGGCCTGAAGGATCTCGAATCTCCAGAACGTGCATTGCTGCGGGATGAGATCGAAGGCACCGTCCATCGAACCATTCAGCAACTTCCAGAGGATTTGCGCACGGCTTTAACTTTGCGTGAATTCGATGGTCTGAGTTACGAGGACATCGCGAGCGTCATGCAATGTCCGGTTGGTACCGTGCGCTCCCGGATTTTCCGCGCCCGGGAGGCCATCGATAAAGCCCTGCAGCCGTTGTTGCAGGAAAACTAAAGACAGCGGCGACAGCCAAGAGAGGAACGCCATGAGTCGGGAAGCCCTGCAGGAATCGCTGTCCGCAGTGATGGATAACGAAGCGGACGAACTGGAATTGCGTCGAGTGCTCAACGCACTGGATGATGTTGAAACACGCGAAACCTGGGCTCGTTACCAGATCGCTCGGGCAGCCATGCACAAGGATCTGCTGCTTCCACGCCTGGATCTCGCTGCGGCGGTTTCTGCTGCACTGGAAGACGAAGCCACCCCTGCCAAGGTCTCTCGCGGACCATGGCGCAGCCTTGGACGTCTGGCCGTTGCAGCGTCGGTAACCGTTGCCGTTCTGGCAGGTGTCCGCCTGTACAACCAGGACGAAATCGCAGGTGTTGAACTGGCGCAGCAGTCCAATCAGCCAGTGTTGGCTACTCCTCAGGTCAAAGGGCCGGCGGTACTGGCAGGCTACAATGAGAGTTCTGAAGCCACTGGTCCTATGGCCAATGGCGTGCTGCAAGGCCAGCCAGGCTGGCACGATCAGCGTTTGCCGGGTTACCTGCGTCAACATGCTCAGCAAGCTGCGCTGAAAGGTACTGAAAGCGCACTGCCTTATGCACGGGCAGCCAGTCTGGAAAACCGTTAAGGAGGATCATGCGCGCCATACCTCTACTTTCGCTTCTGCTCAGTGGCTGGTTCATTGTTCCAGCCCACGCCGATGAGGCCCAGGATTGGCTGATCCGCCTGGGCCAGGCCGAGCAGCAGCAAAGCTTTCACGGCACATTCGTTTACGAGCGTAACGGTAGCTTCTCTACTCACAGCATCTGGCATCGTGTCCAGAACGGGCAGGTTCGCGAGCGGTTGCTCCAGCTTGACGGTTCGGCGCAGGAAGTCGTGCGCATTGATGGGCATACTCAATGTGTCAGCGGTACCCTGATTGCGGGGCTGGGAGATTCTCCAAACTCTGCCGCTCGTCCTCTCGATCCTCAGAAGCTGAAGAATTGGTATGAGCTTGCCGTGATCGGCAAGTCGCGTGTGGCCGGGCGTGACGCGGTCATCGTATCGCTGACGCCACGAGATCAGTATCGCTACGGGTTCGAACTGCACCTGGACAAGGAAACGGGGTTGCCACTCAAGTCGTTGCTGCTCAACGACAAGGGGCAGTTACTTGAACGGTTCCAGTTCACACGACTGGATACTGCCGAGGTTCCATCCGACAAGGATCTTCAGGCCGCCTCCGACTGCAAACCTGTCAACCTCGACAGTGACAAGGCTTCTGCCGTCAAGACCGCACAGGTCTGGCGATCTGACTGGTTGCCACCTGGTTTCGAACTCACCAGCAGTTCTTCGCACAGGGATCCGGACACCAAAACCCAGGTCAACAGCTTGCTGTATGACGATGGTCTGGCGCGTTTCTCGGTCTTTCTGGAACCGCTGAACGGAGCCGTGGTCACGGATACCCGGACTCAGCTGGGTCCTACGGTTGCCGTATCTCGCCGTCTGACGACGCCACAGGGTGAGATGATGGTGACGGTGGTCGGCGAAATTCCAATCGGTACTGCCGAGCGGATTGCCTTGTCGATACGCAATGATGGCGCTGCAACCAGCAAGCAGTGAGCTGATTTCAGCAGTTTCCGCTTCGTGTTCGAGACATGAAATGTTTGCTGAGCATTTTCATTTGCAAATAATCCGAAAATTTTTTATAGGTCAGAGCCTCTCGGCTCTGGCCTTGTTTGTTGTTCCCGGAACAAAAATGCCGGCCTGTGGTTTCCGGTGTTCCTTGCTCCATATCGCTTAACCCTGCTCGTCGTAACGGGAGCTGTATGTCGATACCAAGTTTGAAGTCTTATCTCTCCATCATCACCGCCGTGCTGGTGCTCGGTCAGGCTGTCCCGGCAGTCAATGCGGCTGAAGCGGCCAGTCCGGTCAATCTGCCGGATTTCACCCAGTTGGTCGAACAGGCCTCGCCTGCGGTGGTGAACATCAGTACCACGCAAAAACTGCCGGATCGCAAAGTGAACCAGCAGATGCCTGATCTGGAAGGCTTGCCGCCGATGCTGCGCGAGTTCTTCGAGCGAGGTATGCCACCGCAGCCGCGTTCGCCGCGCGGTGATCGCCAGCGCGAAGCGCAGTCGCTGGGTTCGGGCTTCATCATCTCGCCCGATGGCTACATCCTGACCAATAATCACGTGATTGCCGATGCTGACGAAATCCTCGTTCGTCTGGCGGATCGCAGTGAAATGAAAGCCAAGCTGATCGGCACCGACCCGCGCTCTGACGTGGCCCTGCTGAAAATCGAAGGCAAGGACCTGCCCGTGTTGAAGCTCGGCAAATCCCAGGATCTGAAAGCCGGTCAGTGGGTCGTAGCGATCGGTTCGCCATTCGGCTTCGACCATACTGTGACCCAAGGCATCGTCAGCGCCGTTGGCCGTAGCCTGCCAAACGAAAACTATGTGCCGTTCATTCAGACTGACGTGCCGATCAATCCGGGTAACTCCGGTGGCCCGCTGTTCAACCTGAACGGTGAAGTGGTGGGGATCAACTCGCAGATCTACACCCGTTCCGGTGGCTTCATGGGCGTTTCGTTCGCCATCCCGATCGACGTTGCCATGGATGTATCGAATCAGCTGAAAAGCGGTGGCAAGGTCAGCCGTGGCTGGCTGGGTGTGGTCATTCAGGAAGTGAACAAGGATCTGGCCGAGTCGTTCGGTCTGGAAAAACCGGCCGGTGCGCTGGTGGCTCAGATCCAGGATGACGGTCCCGCTGCCAAGGGCGGCCTGCAAGTGGGCGACGTGATCCTGAGCATGAACGGCCAACCGATCGTCATGTCTGCTGATCTCCCTCATCTGGTCGGCGCGCTGAAGGCTGGAGCCAAGGCCAATCTGGAAGTGATTCGTGAAGGCAAGCGCAAGAATATCGAGCTGACGGTCGGCGCTATTCCTGACGAAGACAAGGAGCTGGATGCCTTGCCGAAGTCCGGTGTCGAGACTAACAGCAATCGTCTTGGGGTATCGGTCGCTGAACTGAGCGCCGAGCAGAAGAAAACCTATGATCTCAAGGGCGGTGTTGTCATCAAGGAGGTGCAGGACGGTCCTGCAGCCCTGATCGGCCTGCAGCCAGGCGACATCATCACTCACCTGAACAATCAGGCCATTGGTTCTGCCAAGGAGTTCTCCGAGATCGCCAAGGCGCTGCCGAAGAATCGCTCCGTGTCGATGCGGGTTCTGCGCCAGGGTCGTGCCAGCTTCATCACCTTCAAACTGGCTGAATGATCCGCGGTTGCTGAGTCAAAAAAAAACCGCCTCGAAAGAGGCGGGTTTTTTATGCCTGCAGCTTTTATCCCATCATGTCCTTCACCATGCGCTCCTGCTCCATCAGCTCACGCTGGCGGGCATCGATACGCGAGGAGAGCGGGAAGTTGCTTCCAGCCTTGCGCTTGGCGAAATCCAGTTGCTGGATAGCCTGACGATAATCGCCCACCAGTGCGAAGTACTCCGCGCGGGCCTGATGCAAACCAATGATGTTGCCGGCCAAGCCACGAGTTTCCGCCACCTGATACCAGACGTCGGGATCGTCCGGGCGCGACTTCAACAAGCCTTCCAGGGCTTTTTCCGCATCGGCAGTACGGTTCTGCTTCAATAGCAGATCGACCCGAACCTGATTCAGCGGGTAGTTGCCGGGATACTGGGTCAGCATGCGGTCTACCCGCGATTGCGCATCGGCCAGCTTGTTGTTGGTGATATCCAGATCGATCTGCGCCAGGTTGTAGATGATCTCGTTCGGCGATTTGGTCAGCAGTTGCTTTAGATTCTCTCGGGCTTCGTTCAACTGACCACCCTTGATCTGGGCGATCGCCAGGCCGTAACGAGCCACATCGTTGTTCGGATTATCGTCCAGTTGCGCCCGGAAGCGCTTGGCGCCCATCCCGGGGGTTTCTTCATAGATCAACTGTACCCGGGCGCGGATCAACTGATAGCGCATGCTGTCCTCGATACCGCCGGGCTTGGCCTGCTCTGCGCGGTTGCGGGTGTCGGCGATGCGGGATTCGGTTACCGGGTGAGTCAACAGAAACTCGGGTGGCTTGGCGTCGTAGCGATACTGGCGCATCAAGCGTTCGAACATGGTTGGCATCGAACGCGGGTCGTAACCGGCCTTTTCCAGGTTGAGAATGCCGATTCGGTCGGCCTCCTGCTCGTTCTGACGCGAGAAGGTCCGCTGCGACTGAATGGCTGCCGCCTGGGTACCGGCGATGGTCGCGATCCCGGCATCGCCTGCTCCGGCAGCGGCAATCACGATACCGGCCAGCAGAGCGGCCATCATCGGCACCTGCATCCGTTGGGAGGCCTCGACGCCCCGGGCAAAGTGGCGCTGGGACAAGTGAGCCAGTTCGTGGGCCAGTACCGAGGCATATTCACCTTCGGTCTGGGCATTGAGGAATAGTCCACCGTTGACCCCGACAATCCCGCCCGGTGCTGCGAAAGCGTTGAGTTGCGGACTGTTGATCAGAATGAATTCCAGGCGTCGGTCGCTGACCTGGCTGGTTTCCACCAGTTTATAGACGCTCGACTCGACGTAATCCTTGAGCTGAGGATCGTTGAGCTGCGAAACCTGGCTGCGCAGCAATGCCAGCCAGGCGCGACCCAGTTGGTATTCCTGCTGTGGAGAGACGATGGCAGAGCTGGCGTCACCGAGTGACGGCAGGTCGTCGGCGAAGCCCGGTGAGGCGAGCAGGCAAGCGAGCGTCAGCAGGGTAGGGCGCAGAAATGTCATGCACAAAGCCTTAGTCGACAAAGACCTTACTGTAGCCGGACACCGGGCTTGCGACCAGATATTCTAGGCAGCCTGACCACCTGATCCGGAGTAACGCATGACCGACGCTGTAGCCCACGACTGTGAACTGGACGCCAGTGGCCTGAATTGTCCGTTGCCGTTGCTCAAGGCCAAGATGGAGCTGAACAAGCTGCCCAGCGGCGCGGTACTCAAGGTGATTGCCACGGATGCAGGCTCGCAGCGCGACTTTCGCACCTTTGCCAAACTGGCCGGTCATACGCTGCTGCGTGAAGAAGACGAGGCGGGCGTCTACCGTTACTGGTTGAAAAAAGCCTGAAATCGACAGCGTAAAAGACTTAAGGATTATTGATGTTCAAAGTGTTACGCGACTGGATTCAGCGCTATTTCTCCGATGAAGAGGCCGTGGTGCTGGCGGTGCTGTTGTTCCTCGCCTTTACCGCGGTGCTTACCCTGGGTGGAATGCTTGCGCCTGTGCTGGCCGGGATGGTGCTGGCGTATCTGATGCAAGGGCTGGTGGTTACCCTCGAGCGCTTGCGGATACCCGGTGGGGCGGCGGTCGGCCTGGTATTTGCGCTGTTCATGGGCGTGCTGCTGTTGTTCATCGTCGTGGTGCTGCCGCTGCTCTGGCATCAATTGATCACGCTGTTCAACGAGTTGCCGGGCATGCTCGCCAAGTGGCAATCGTTGCTGTTACTGCTGCCGGAGCGCTATCCGCATCTGGTCTCCGACGAGCAGGTGTTGCAAGCCATCGAGGCGGCGCGCGGCGAAATCGGGAAGTTCGGGCAGTGGGCGCTGACGTTCTCGTTATCCAGCCTGCCTCTGCTGGTGAACATCATGATCTACCTGGTCCTGGTACCGATCCTGGTGTTTTTCTTCCTGAAAGACCGGGTGATGATCGGCGAATGGGTACGTGGTTATCTGCCGCGTGAGCGAGCGCTGATTACCCGGGTTGCCGAGGAAATGAACCGACAGATCGCCAACTACATTCGCGGCAAGGTCATCGAGATCGTGATCTGCGGCGGGGTGACCTACATCGCCTTCGTCGCCCTCGGGCTGAATTACGCGGCGCTGCTGGCGTTGCTCGTAGGGGTGTCGGTGGTGGTGCCGTATGTCGGGGCGGTCGTGGTGACGGTGCCGGTCATGCTGATTGCGTTGTTCCAGTGGGGCTGGAGCGATCAGTTCATCTATCTGATGGCAGTCTACGGGATCATCCAGACGCTGGATGGCAATGTGCTGGTGCCGTTGCTGTTTTCCGAAGCGGTCAATCTGCACCCGGTGGCGATCATCTGCGCGGTGCTGTTGTTCGGCGGGTTGTGGGGCTTCTGGGGGGTGTTCTTCGCGATTCCGCTGGCGACGCTGTTCAAGGCTGTGCTTGATGCGTGGCCGCGCAAAGAGCCGGTTGTAGCTCCGCTACTTTAAAAACCGGATTATTCGTTGAGTCTTATTAGCCCCTTTGCGAGCAAGCCCGCTCCCACATCAGACCTCGGTCGACTGTGGGAGCGGGCTTGCTCGCAAAGGCGTCAGTGAAGTCGACGCAGAAACATCAGGCCTTGTTCAGTGCCTGAGCAGCGGCCAGCACAGCATCAACATGGCCCGGCACTTTCACGCCGCGCCATTCCTGGCGCAGAACGCCATCCTTGTCGATCAGGAACGTGCTGCGATCCACGCCCATATATTCCTTGCCGTAGAGTTTTTTCAGCTTGATCACGTCGAACAGCTGGCAGACGGCCTCGTCCTTGTCGCTGATCAACTCGAACGGAAACTCCTGCTTGCACTTGAAGTTCTCGTGGGACTTCAGGCTGTCGCGGGAAATGCCGAAGATTTCCGTGTTGGCATCCTTGAACGCCGCGTACTGATCACGAAAGCCCTGGCCTTCTGTGGTGCAGCCCGGGGTGCTGTCCTTCGGGTAGAAGTAGATCACCACTTGCTTGCCCTTGAGGGCTGAAAGGCTGACGGTCTGCCCGCTGGTGGCGGGTGCTTCGAAGTCGGCAACCGGTTGATCGATAGCTACGGCCATGAAAGCTTCCTTACATTGGGTTCTGTGGGCGCCACGGTTCGATCAGTGCGTCCAGGTTCATGGCATCGGCGAAGTCCAGAAACTGGTCGCGCAGCCAGCTGATCTGGGTGCCGGCCGGCAGGGTCACGGTGAACGTGGCGTTGAGCATGGTGCCGCCGGTCTGCGGCGCCTGATAGGTGTCGCAGGTCAGGTTTTCCAGCTCGACGTTGTGGTCCATGAAGAACTGGCACAGCTCGTTGATGATGTCCGGGCGATAGGCAGAGGACACGTAAGCCACGTACGGCAGGGCCTGAGGGCGGTTTTCCAGGGCCGCGCTGCGCACGACGTTAACGGTGAACGCATGCTTCTTGGCCAGGCCTGGCAGACTGCCTTCCAGGCGCGCCAGGGCGTCCCAGCTGCCGGAGATCTCGAGGATCAGCGCGCTGCACTCGCCGTGACGGGTCAGGCGCGAGGTGACGACCGCGCAGCGGTTTTCATGGCTGGCGCGGCACAGGACGTTGGTCAGCTCCATTGGATTGGCGCCGAGCGCACTGATGACAAGGAATTGTTCGCGAACTGTGGGGGTGGACATGCAGCATTCCTAAAGCGATGAGCGGTCGGTAGGGTAAGGGCGTTGATTGCCGGAACATACCTGTCCGGAAGGCCCTGTTCACGTATCGCCAGAGCCTCGATAATAAGGAAGCGCAAGACGACGACACTGGAACGGGGCCTGAAAGGCCGAAACGGGAGGCTGGAACCCGGCGTACAAGCTGATCTGTACCGATCAAAGTCTGAAGGGTAGCGAAAAGCGGCGCTCAGGGGAATGGCGGCGCAGTACTTCGCTTGTGCAAGCATCTTGGCGCCAGTACCATTACCGCTCTCTTTTTCCGGCAGGAGCGGTTTCATGATTGCGGGCAGTATGGTGGCACTGGTCACACCCATGGATGCACAAGGGCGTCTTGACTGGGACAGCCTCAGCAAACTCGTGGACTTCCACCTCAAGAACGGCACCCATGCCATTGTCGCGGTCGGCACCACCGGCGAGTCGGCAACCCTTGACGTTGAAGAACACATTGCCGTCATCAAAGCCGTCGTCAAACAGGTTGCAGGCCGCATTCCGGTGATCGCCGGCACCGGCGCCAACTCGACCCGCGAAGCCGTCGAGCTGACCCGCAACGCCAAGGAAGCCGGCGCCGATGCCTGCCTGCTGGTAGTTCCGTACTACAACAAGCCGACCCAGGAAGGCCTGTATCAGCACTTCAAGCACATCGCCGAAGCGGTCGACATCCCGCAGATCCTCTACAACGTACCCGGCCGCACTTCCTGCGACATGCAGGCCGAGACCGTGATCCGCCTGTCCACCGTGCCGAACATCATCGGCATTAAGGAAGCCACCGGCGACCTGAAGCGCGCCAAGGCGATCCTCGATGGCGTGAGCAAGGATTTCATCGTGCTGTCCGGCGATGATCCAACCGCAGTCGAGCTGATCCTGCTGGGTGGCAAAGGCAACATCTCCGTCACCGCCAACGTCGCTCCGCGCGAAATGGCCGACCTGTGCGAGGCCGCGCTCAAGGGCGACGCCGAGACCGCACGGGCCATCAATGAAAAACTGATGCCGCTGCACAAGGACCTGTTCATCGAAGCCAACCCGATTCCGGTGAAGTGGGCTTTGGTCGAAATGGGCCTGATGCACGAAGGCATCCGCCTGCCGCTGACCTGGCTGAGCGCTCCTTGTCATGAAACGTTGCGCTCGGCCCTGCGCCAGTGCGGCGTCCTGGTTTAATTGAGGAAGTACAACGCATGAAGCGAATGGCCGGACTTTCCGCACTTGCCTTGATTATCTCCAGCACCAGTGGCTGCGGATGGATCTGGGGCCCGGAAGGTTATTTCCGTGACCGTGGTAGCGACTACCTGGAAGCGAAACAGACTGCACCGATGCAACTGCCAGAAGGTGTCAGCACCTCCAAGCGTCTGGATCCACTGCTGCCGATCCCGCGCAACGTCGCCGACGATACCGCTACCGGCGAATACGTGGTTCCGCGTCCTCAGCCACTGTCGGCGATCGCTGACGCCAGCGACTACTCGCTGCAGAAGAGCGGTGATTCGCGTTGGGTCATGGGCCAGCATCCACCGGCCGAAGTCTGGCCAGTGGCTGTGCAGTTCTTCCAGGACAATGGTTTCCGTCTGGATGAACAGCGTCCGCAAACCGGTGAATTCACCACCACCTGGCAGCATTCCGACGAGCTGTCCGCTGCCATGGCCAAGCGTCTGAGCGCCGCCGGCGTCGCCGCCGACAGCGAAACCCGTGTGCGGGTACGCATCGAGCCGGGCGTACAGCGCAATACCAGTGAAATCTACGTGGTCAGCGCCGAGCGTCCGGCCGGCAGCACCGCCAATGTCGATTTCACCAACCGTTCGGTCAACACTGGTCTGGACGCTGCACTGGTCGACGACATGCTCGCGAGCATGAGCCGCACCTCCGAGAAGGGTGGTTCGGTGTCGATGCTGGCATCGCGTGATTTCGATACCCCGAGCCGCGTCAGCCTCAGCGAAGACGGCAGCGGCAACCCGGTGCTGAACGTCGGCTCGGATCTGGACCGTGCCTGGTCGAGCGTCGGTCGCGCGCTGGAGCAGGGTCAATGGCGTGTTGAGGACATCAACCGCAGCCTGGGTCTGTACTACATCAACCTGGCCGAAAAAGCCGAGAAGAAAGACGACAAGCCTGGTTTCTTCAGCAGCCTGTTCGGCAGCGCGCCGACCAAGGAAGAAGTTGAAGCCCGTGCCGAGCGTTATCAGGTTCGCCTGAGCAAGGTTGGCGAGAACGTTCAGGTCACCGTCGAGAAAAACATCAACACCGTTGCGCCGGCCGATGTGGCCCGTAAAGTGTTGAGCGTGATTCAGGACAACCTGGGCTGATCAGATGCGTTTTGCCGTTCTCGGCAGCGGTAGCCAAGGGAACGGCACGCTGATCGCCAGTGCTGATACGTATGTACTGGTGGATTGTGGTTTTTCCCTGCGGGAAACCGAAAAACGCCTGTTGCGCCTGGGGGTGAACCCGGCGCAACTGAGCGCGATACTCGTGACCCACGAACATGCCGACCACGTGCATGGCGTGGGTTTGCTGTCTCGGCGCTACAATCTGCCGGTCTACCTCAGTCGCGGCACGCTGCGCGGGATGCGCAAACCGATTGAACCCGCAGGCTTCGTGGCCGGCGGCGAACAACTGCAGATCGGTGCTCTGGACATCCGGGTCATTGCCGTGGCCCACGATGCACAGGAACCGACCCAGTATGTCTTCAGTGATCAGGAACAGCGGCGCTTCGGCCTGCTGACCGACCTGGGGTCGTATTGCGAGCAGGTGCTTGACGGTTATAGGGACCTCGATGCGTTGATGATCGAGTCCAACCACTGTCGTGACATGCTGGCACGTGGTCATTACCCGTACTTTCTCAAGCAGCGGGTAGGCGGCGAGCTGGGACATTTGAACAACCATCAGGCGGCATTCCTGGTGGCCGAGTTGGGCTGGCAAGGCCTGCAACACCTGGTCCTGGCCCATCTGAGCAGCAAGAACAACCTGCCGCAGCTGGCCCGGCAATGTTTTGTCGACACCCTCGGGTGCGACCCGGACTGGCTGCAACTGGCCGATCAAGATTCAGGGCTCGACTGGCGCCACATCGCCTAGCCCATCTACTTAGCAAGCGGAGCCCATCATGGAAAAACGTGAAGAACTCTACCGCGGCAAAGCCAAATCGGTTTACAAGACCGACGACGCTGACCGCTTGATCCTGCTGTTTCGCAACGACACTTCGGCGTTCGACGGCAAGCGCATCGAGCAGCTCGACCGCAAAGGCATGGTGAACAACAAGTTCAACGCCTTCATCATGCAGAAACTCGAAGCGGCCGGCATTCCGACCCAATTCGACAAGCTGCTGGGCGACAACGAATGCCTGGTGAAGAAGCTGGACATGATCCCGGTCGAGTGCGTCGTTCGTAACTACGCTGCCGGCAGCCTGGTCAAGCGTCTGGGCGTCGAGGAGGGCATGAAGCTCAACCCGTACACCTTCGAACTGTTCCTGAAGGACGACGCCAAGGGCGACCCGTTCATCAACGAATCCCACGTCGTGGCATTCGGCTGGGGCACCGCTGAGCAACTGGCGCGCATGAAAGAACTGTCGCTCAAGGTCAACGAAGTCCTGAGCAAGCTGTTCGACGACGCCGGCCTGCTGCTGGTGGACTTCAAGCTTGAATTCGGCGTGTTCAGCGATGGCTCCATCGTCCTGGGCGACGAGTTCAGCCCGGACGGCTGCCGTCTGTGGGACAAGGACACCAAGAAGAAGATGGACAAGGACCGCTTCCGTCAGGGCCTCGGTGACGTCATCGAAGCCTACGAAGAAGTCGCCAACCGTCTGGGCGTACCGCTTTAATCGACGCAAGCATCTGATAGCACGGAAAAAATTTCGTTTAGGGGTTTCCCATTCAACGAAAGTGTTGTTATGATGCGCGCCGTTGGAGAGATGCCAGAGTGGCCGAATGGGACGGATTCGAAATCCGTTGTACCTTCACCGGTACCTAGGGTTCGAATCCCTATCTCTCCGCCATACATGGAAAAAGCCCCGTAGCTGAGAAGCTGCGGGGCTTTTTCGTATGTGCTGAAAAAAGCGCCCTCAACGATCGACCCGTTTATTTTGCTTTGCCCATTTCCCTGTCAAGACCTGGTGAAACAGCCTTCATCACATCATCGATCACAGCCTTGCCCATCTCCGTCAAAAAATGCGCAGCCCAGGCATATCGGTCTGTTTCTCTAATGAACGCCGCATCTTCTGCAAGTGCCTTGGCGAGATCCAACAGGTCGGAAGCCTGAGCCAATGCCTGGCCGACAGGCGCTCCGGCGCTGACGTGAAATAACGGATTGTCAGAGCAATAGAGGAGGGGAGTGGTTCCGGCGGTTTTTTCTTCAGGTGCATCATGCATATGTAACTCCTCGACTGTGAGGAGCTGCCACTTTCGTTTCCAAGCGAATGGGTGGCAGCTGCGCGCAGGTTGGAAACCGGGAGTCAAGGAGACCGGCGCTCCCGAGGGCGTGCCACGCACAGCCGCCATAGAGCAAATTTACGGGCGTAAGAAGACGCCAGCATTTGTCAGGGACGCTGTTGCGTGACTCGTCGGGTTTCCAAACTCGGGAGGGAGCCTCAGGAACGTTAGAGGAGTCGTGTCTCACACTCCGAATTAACTGACTAAACTCCTGCATTCAAGGTCATGGACCACCGGGTTTCCGGAGGCCAGCCCCTTCAATGCATGAGGTTTGGTCATGGCAAAGGGAAAGAAGAAAGACTCGCCCAAAGACATCCCCGCTGATCGGCCGAAGCTGTCGAGCAAGGACTATCTGGCGGAGTTGCGTCGACTGCACGTTGAGCTCGTCAAACTGCAGGAGTGGGTGAGGGCCGAGGGCATCAAGGTTTGTGTGATTTTCGAGGGCCGCGATGGGGCGGGCAAGGGCGGGACGATCAAGGCACTTACCGATCGGGTCAGCCCGCGGGTCTTTCGGGTGGTTGCATTACCGGCCCCGAGCGAGCGAGAGAAGAGCCAGATGTATCTGCAGCGCTACCTACCTTATCTGCCGGCGGCCGGCGAGGTGGTGATCTTCGATCGCAGTTGGTACAACCGAGCCGGTGTCGAGCGGGTGATGGGGTTCTGTACCGAGAATCAGGTCGAAAAGTTCCTCAATACGGTGCCCCTGGTAGAGCATGCCATCGTCAATTCCGGAGTGATTCTGCTCAAGTACTGGTTGAACGTCAGTCAGGAAGAGCAGACGCGCCGGCTGGAAGAGCGCATCAAGGACGGTCGAAAGATCTGGAAACTGTCTCCCATGGATCTCAAGTCCTACAGTCGCTGGTATGACTATTCGCGGGCGCGTGACGACATGATCAGGGCGACCGATACCGAATATGCGCCCTGGCTGGTAGCCGACTCGAATGACAAGCGGCGAGCGCGCCTGAATATCATCTCAGATCTCCTCAGCCGCATTCCGTACAAGAGTGTTTCGCGCGAGAAGGTTGAGCTACCCAAGCGGCAGAAGCCTGGGGGCTACAAGGAATCGGATTATCCCTTCCGGCACATCCCCGAGAAATTCTGAAGACAGGTGTTTACGTCGGTCTCGGAAAAGCCCCGTTGATGAAAATCAGCGGGGCTTTTTCTTTTTTGCGGCCTTACCGGATGCCCCTCAAATCTCCTTGACCGGCGTATCCCCCTGCACACCCTTGATCAATTCGATCACGTGCAGACAATCCGCCTTGTTCACATACGACTCCCCGCTGGCAACCGTTTCATGGTTTCCCGCCCTTAACCGCCAGCGCCATTGACCCTTGCCGGTGCTCGGGGTGCCCTTGGATTGCCTGTAAATCTCGAAATACATTCAGTTCGCTCCATGCGATGGGGATATTGCGACAACCTGTTTGACGCATGTTCGCAAGCCTAGCCGAGCCCTGTTATTTGGCTATCGGGGATTTGTTTCCAATCGTTCGATAATGTTTCCGCAATGGGCGGGGCAGAGCGTCTGGATCAGCCTTCGGATTGGCCGGTACGTCCTCGTGGCACACTTGCATGACCTTCAGTGGTGCTGCTTAATACGGTGCGGCTCATGGCGTCGAATCCGCTTCGGCGACCGATAGACACTATAAGAAAAGAGCACTCCATTGACCCAATCGCACGGAACGCCAAACGCGGGGCCGGTGAAATTGTCGCTGGTGGTTCCCGTCTTCAATGAAGAGGACAGCCTCGACGGCTTTCTCCTGCGCATCCATCAGGTATTCAAGTCTGAAGAGCTGATCCGCCTCGAACTGGTGTTCGTCAATGACGGCAGCAGCGATGCGACGCTGGAGCGTTTGCTGCACCGTCAACAACGTGATCCGCGGATCCGTATCGTCGATCTGAGCCGTAACTTTGGCAAGGAAGCGGCGCTTTCCGCCGGTTTGCAGATCTGTACCGGAGAGATCGTGGTGCCGATCGACGTCGATCTGCAGGACCCGCCCGAGGTGATTCTGCAGATGATCGAGCGCTGGCGCGAGGGTTATGAAGTGGTGCTGGGGCATCGCCTCAGTCGCTGCAATGATTCCTGGGCCAAGCAGATCTCGGCCAGCTGGTTTTATCGTTTGCACAACAAGATCGCCGATCAGTCACTGCCCGAGAATGTCGGCGATTTCCGTTTGATGGATCGTTGTGTGGTAGACGCTCTGCTGACACTGCCGGAGTCCCGGCGATTCATGAAGGGGTTGTTCGCCTGGGTCGGTTTTCGCACCACTCAGGTCGAATACGATCGCCCGGAGCGTGCAGTGGGCGAGAGCCGGTTCAATGGCTGGAGGCTGTGGAATTTCGCGCTGGAGGGCATTACCAGTTTCAGCACCGAGCCATTGCGGATCTGGACGTACCTGGGGGCGATGGTGTCTCTGGTGTCGTTTGCCTTTGCCATGTTCATCGTGGTGCGCACGCTGATCCACGGCGTCGACATGCCTGGTTACGCCTCGCTGATGGTCGCGGTGACCTTTCTCGGCGGCTTGCAACTGATCGGCATTGGCGTGCTTGGCGAGTATCTTGGCCGCACCTATATCGAAGCGAAACGCCGACCGGTTTTCCTGGTGCGCCGCATCTATGACCCCAAGGACTGAAGCATGGATCTCAAGGAAACCGACATCCTCGGCGACAGCATCGGCGAGCATTGGTATTACTGCTCGAAGGCGGCGGCCACGCGCCGCATGCTGGGGGAGGCACCGATCAAGCGCATTCTTGATGTCGGTGCCGGCTCAGGGTTCTTTTCTCATCATTTGCTGATGCGCACGGCTGCCCGCGAAGCCTGGTGCGTGGACATCAGCTACCCGGCCGATTTCAGCGCCACCACCGCCGGCAAACCGGTGCATTACCGCCGTGCGATCGACAGCGTGGACGCCGATCTGGTGTTGCTGATGGATGTGCTGGAGCACGTTGATGATGACCTCGGATTGCTCAAGTCCTACGTCGACAAAGTGCCGTCCGGCAGCCGGTTCCTGATGACGGTGCCGGCGTTCCGGTTCCTGTGGAGCGGGCACGATGATTTTCTTGAGCACAAACGTCGCTATACCCTCGGGCAGTTCGAAGCCTTGACCGAAAAGGCTGGGTTGACGGTCGAGCGGGGCGCCTACTACTTCGGCGCGGTGTTCCCGATGGCTGTTGCTTCGCGCCTGATTCCCGGCAGTTCGACACCCCGTTCGCAACTGAAAAAACATCACCCGCTGGTTAATGCGCTGCTGAAGACCCTGTGCCGCCTCGAGCTGCCCTTGATGAACCTGAACCGCGTGGCCGGTCTGAGTGTTTTTGTGCTGGCGCGCAAACCGTGATGCCCGCCGAGAAAGACGCGCTTGTCAGGCGCGGCCTGCGCTTTGCCGTGACGGGACTGTTCGTCACCGCGTTGCATGCGTTGGTGGCGATGTCGTTCATCAATTATGTGAGCCCTGATCCTCCACTGGCCAACGGTGTGGCGTTTGTCGTCGCGACCGTGGTGTCCTATGTGATCAACACGACCTGGAGCTTTTCAGCCCGCTTGCACGGCAAGACGGTGCTGCGATTCCTGCTGGTTTCGGCGGGAGGCTTTTTCCTGGCGATGTTTGTCGCCTGGGCCGCACAGATGGCAGGGCTGCATTACCTGCTGGGCATCGCGGCGGTCGCGCTGACCATTCCGGCATTCACGTTCGTGTTACACAATTTCTGGACCTATCGATGAAGGATTTGCGCAGGCACCCGGCACTCTCCTTACTGCCGTTGTTAATGGGGACGCTGGTGTTTTTCCTGGCGATCGGGCCGCAAGCGCTGAATCCGCAAAACATTGCCTGGCTGGAACAGGGTGATCCGGCGACGCATTATCTGGGCTGGGAATTCTTTCGGCGTTCGCCCTGGACATTTCCACTCGGCCTCAATCCGTTCTACGGTCTGGAACTGAGCAATTCGATCATCTTTTCCGACTCCAACCCCCTGTTGGCGCTGTTGTTCAAACCCTTCAGCGCGTGGTTGCCGGACACCTTCCAGTATTTCGGGTTGTGGCTACTGGTGTGTTGTGTCCTGCAGGCCTGGTTTGGCTGGAAACTGCTCGGGCTGATGACCGGCAATCCCTTGATTCGCCTGCTGGGAGCCGGGCTGCTGGTGTTCTCGCCGCCGATGTTTCTGCGTATGGGCGGGCACCTTTCCCTGGCCGGGCATTTCCTGATTCTGGCAGCGTTGTATCTGGCGCTGGTGCCGGACCTGCGTCGACGGCGCTGGGCCTGGGGGGCGTTGCTGGCGGTGACCTCATGGGTGCACGCCTACTTGCTGGCCATGGTGGCCCTGATCTGGCTGGCGGATCTGCTGGGCAAGACATTCAGCCGGCAATTGACCCGGCGTCAGGGGCTGGTCGAAGGCGGATTGCTGTTTGCGCTGGTGAGTGTGTGCTGCTGGCAGGCGGGTTATTTCAGCATTGCCGACGGTGCGGTCTCGGGCGGTTTCGGTTTGTACCGGATGAATGTGCTGTCTCCGGTCGATCCGGCGGGCTGGTCGTGGATCCTGCCCGATTTGCCAAAACGCGAGGGCGACTTTGAAGGTTTCAACTACATGGGGCTGGGCGTTCTCTTGCTGGTGCCGCTGGCGCTGATTGCCTGGCATGGCAATCGGCAACCCTTGAGGGAGGCGTTGCGCGCCCGTCCTTGGCTGTTGACGGCCCTGTTCGGCCTGTGGCTTTTCGCGCTGTCGAATCAGATCGGTATCGGCTCAATCACCGTCGGCTATCCACTGCCGGAGGTCATCCTCAGGCTGGCCAACGTCTTCCGTGCGTCGGGGCGGATGTTCTGGCCGGTGCTGTATGCCCTCATGTTGGGCCTGATTTTTCTGGTGGTGCGCGGTTATCGACCGCACGTTGTCATTTTTCTGCTCGCTACAGCGCTGCTGGTCCAGGTTGCCGATACCTGCAGTGGCTGGCTTGGCGTGAGACAGGGGAAAATGGTCGCGCCATCGGCAACCTGGAACAGCCCGATGCGCGATCCTTTCTGGGCAAGCGCTGCCGGGCATTACACGAATGTTCGCAGTCTGATGCCGCAGAATCAGCACGATCGCTGGCAGATGATTGCCGAGTTTGCCGCGGTTCACGGCATGAACACCGATGCCGTCTACCTGGCGCGCGTGAGTTCTTCGGCGCTGGCGCTGGCACAGCAGAAAGCGCGGCGCATGCTCGACTCGGGTCAATACGAGGCAGATTCGTTGTACATCCTCAGCGACGATGTCCTGGCGGATGCCGCCAAAGGCATCAACAGTGAAACCGATCTGCTGACCCGGGTGGACGGTCTCATCGTGCTCGCTCCGGGGTGGAAGCGCTGTACCCGGTGTCTGTCCATGAAGGATGAGGGACAGCAGATATCCGTGATTCCCCTCTCGGGGCCAGGGCAAACGCTGACGTTCAATTACCGAAACCGACAACTGGCCAACGGCTGGTCGACACCGGAAAGCTGGGGCACGTGGACGGAGGGGCAACAGGCGAAAATCGAAATGCGGGTGTTGCCGCAGGCGCGTTCAATCGTGCTCGACGCATTGGCCTTCGTTCAGCCACAGCATCCCGCCCAGCGAGTGATCGTGAAGCTCAATGGCGAGCAGGTGCTGACCACAAGTCTGACCCGGTTCCATGGCAATCACCTGGAAATTCCAATCAGCGCCGCGCTCAGTCGCAGCCTTGCGAGCGATGACCGACTCACTATCGAACTGCAATTGCCGGATGCCATCAGCCCTCGGCAATTGGGGATCAACGATGATTCGCGGGTCATGGGCCTGGGGCTGAAGTCCCTGACGGTGCAATGACGCACCGTTTTGATGGACGCTACCCCTGCTGCCTTTCTACACTGCCCGCAATCCGGGGACAGGGGGCAATGGATGAACCGCAATGAACTTCGCAAGGCCGACATCAACCTGATGGTGGTGTTCGAGACCTTGATGCTCGAACGCAACGTGACACGAGCGGCGGAAAAGCTGTTTCTCGGCCAGCCGACCATCAGCTCGGCGCTCAATCGCTTGCGCACCATGCTCAACGATCCACTGTTCATTCGCGTCGGTCATCGCATGGAGCCGACGGCTCGCGCCGAAGACATCTATCGCCATCTCAAGCCTGCCCTGGACTCGCTGTCGGTGGCGCTGAGCCTGACCCGTGATTTCGACCCGGCCGTCAGCACCATGACTTTTCGTATCGGTCTGTCGGACGACGTCGAATTCGGTCTGTTGCCACCATTGCTGCGTGTCTTGCGCCAGGAAGCACCGAACGTGGCATTCGTGGTGCAGCATGTCGATTACTGGCGCATTCCCGATCTGCTGGCGGCTGGCGACATCACCGTCGGTATCAGCCAGACCCGTGGCCTGCCGGCCAATGCCAAGCGCAAACTGCTGCGGCATATCCAGCCGAGCATCCTGCGCGCCGACAAGTCCGACACCCCGCTGACCCTCGACGAATATTGCGCACGGCCCCATGTGCTGGTTTCCCACACGGCCAATGTCAGCGGTTACGCCGATGAGTGGCTGGCGGACCTCGGTCGAACCCGCCAGGTGGTGTTGTCGGTGCCGCAATACAGCGCGCTGCCGGCGCTGCTGGCGGGCACCGACCTGATCGCCAGCCTGCCGGACTACACCGCCGAGGCGATGGCCGCCTCGGGGCTGCTGTTCAAGGAAGCGTTCCCGTTCAAGACCCCGACGCTCGACCTGTCGATGGTCTGGCTCAGCCATGTCGACAGCGATCCGGCCGAGCGCTGGCTGCGTTCGCGGCTGGAGCAGTTCATGAGCGAGCGGCCGGTGATGGCGTCGTTGGCGTGAGTCAGGCGTCGCTGTGTTATATGTACGACCTTTTTGCCGAACCTCTGGAGCACCGACATGCCACATCTGCACATGGAATACACCGCCAACCTGCCGCAACTGAACGCCGACGTGGCGTTGATCCGGCTCAACAACACCCTGGTGGGTTCCGGTCAGTTTGCGGCCGAGTTCGATATCAAGAGTCGTGCGCTCAAGGTGGAAACCTTCAAGGTCGGCACCGCCATGAGCGAGCGGGCCTTTGTTTCAGTGAGGCTGGCGCTGCTCAGCGGCCGATCCCCGGAGATCAAGAAACAACTCTCGCAAAACCTGTTGGCGGTGTTGCAGGAGCTGTGCGAATGGCCGGCGGGTGTCGAAGTGCAATTGAGTGTGGAACTGCTTGATATCGACCGCGAGTCCTACAGTAAAGTCGCCATCGGCGTGTAAGACTCAGGCCGCTTCCAGCTCCGCGCAGGTCTTGATGACCTGCTCGCGCAGCCAGAGGTTGGCGCTGTCCTGATCGACGTTGTGGCTCCACTGCATGTCGAGGGTGAAACCCGGCAGGCCGTTGGGTGCCTCGCAGTGATTGAACACCGCGTCGTTGGTCAGCAAACGCTGGATCCGCCGGGGCAGGGTGAGGATGAAATCGGTGCCGGTGATCATCTTCAATGCTGCGCTGTAGCTGTTGGAACGCGCGACGATCTGGCGCTTCTGTGCCTGCCGTGCGAGCCAGCCATCGACCATGTTGGTGGTCGAGGTCCAGGGCGTGGGGAACACATGCCGACGCTCGGTGAAGGCTTGCAGGCTGAGGCGCGGTTCCAGCGGCGTCGCACGTTTATCGAAGACGCAGACCAGGTCATCTTCCAGCAACATCCGGGATTTCAGGTCGGTATGGCTGCGGTGAAAGTGCGGGCCGAAACAGATCACCAGATCGAGGCTCCCGTCTCGCAGCTCCTGCGCCGGCACGTCGGTCTCGAACTTGTGCATGTTGACCATCACCGGCAGATCGTCGAAGTCGAAACGCTTCAGCATCCGCGGCAGGATCAGTTGCTCGAAGTATTCCGGGGCGCAGATGTTGAAGGTCACCGGCTGCGCCGTCGGGTCGAAGGTCGGGGCGCCGGCGTGGCACAGGTTGATGCTTTCGAGGATTTTCTGCACATGGCCATACATGCTGCTGGCCTTGTAGGTCGGGCGCATGCCCGTGCGGGTATTGACGAACAACTCGTCTTCAAAACTGGTGCGCAGTTTCTTCAGGCAGTAACTGACGGTGGACTGACTGACGAACAGCGCCTCCGACACATCGGTGACGCTGCTTTGCTCATACACGGCGACAAACACCATGAGATCCTGCATGTCGAGCTTTCTAAGCAAGTTACTGTTCAGCATCCGTTCTGTCTCGCTGTGCTCCTTGCGCCGAATCCGCGCAAACGTGTGCGCATGATCGTAACGGAACGATGGTGCCAGGAGAAACCCCTGTAGGATTTTTCACGGACAGTTGTGGGACAGAAAGTTTTAGTAATACGACGTGCCAAAACGATCCTGCAAAAGATGGCCAGAAGCCTTTATCCAGAGGGATGAAGCACCGTGCACAACGCCCGATCAGCGAACGTGTCGGGCGTATTGTCGAGGGTCGAAACGCAGCCCGATCAGCAACATGACCACCATCACTGCGGTCAGCGACCACCAGGCCCATTCGAAGCTGCCCAGTCGATCGCGGATCACCCCGGCCAGCAGCGGCGAGAGACCGGCAATCAGGTAACCGACCCCTTGCACGAAGGCCGTCAGCCCGCCGGCGCGCTGCGGGTTGTCGAGGTGATCGAGGGAGACGATCAGGCTCATCGGGAACAATCCGCCAATGCCCAGCCCCAACAGGCCTGGCCACAGCAGGCTCAGATGTTGCGGACTGAGGATCAAGCCGCAGAAACCGCCAATGATCAGCACCAACAGGGCGCTCAGTACCAGACGCCGGTCACGGCTGCGGTTGGCGATCGCCGGAACCACCAGGCCGGAAATCACCTCCATGGCCGTCAGAAATCCCAACAGCAGACCGGCGTTCTGTTCGCTCCAGCCGTTTTCCACGTAGTACGGCGCCAGCCACGCGAGTACACAAGTGTAGGAAGCGGTCCCCAGACCAAAGAAGATTGCGAGCAGCCAGGCGCGGGAATGGGTGAAAAAGGCCTCCCTTTTCACGGCAGTGGTCGTGATGGGTGGTGCGTCATCGCGTTGTGCCAACCAGAACAACAAGGCGAGCAGCGCCAATGCCGCCCAGATCGCCAGCCCTGCACGCCAGCTGCCCGTGTCGAGCATCACCCTTGGTGCGAACGAGGCAGCGAGCGCGGCACCGCCCATGATCGACGTGACATACAACCCCATGCACAGCGCCACGTTGTCGGGGAAGCGCGATTTGATCAGTGCCGGCATCAAGGCCTGAATCAACGCGATGCCGATCCCGGCCAGGACGGCGCTGACGATCAGTTGCGCCGCCGAATCGAGAAACAGCCGCGCCAGGGTCGCCCCACCAATGATCAACAACGACAGTACCACCGTGCGCCGCTCCCCCAGACGCTGGCTGATGCCGATCCCGAAGAACATCGCCAGTCCCATGGCCATTACCGGCAGCATGGTCAGCAGCGATGCCACGCTGAAGCTCAGCGGGATATCGCCGCGAATCGCCGACAGCAAAGGCCCGACGGCGGCCATCGATGGGCGCAGATTGAGGGCGACCAGAATGATACCGAGCATCAGCCAGACAGCGGGGCGGGCGGTGGCGCGGACGTTTTCCATGTTCAGACCTTTGAATCAGAGGCTGTCGATTAGGCGGGCGCGATACCGGTGCCGGCAAATCAGAAAATCCCGCGGGATATTTAAAAAATCGATACGCCTTCCGTGAGCTCTGCCTGAACGGGCTGTGATTTTTTACTGAATCAGGCCTGATGCACTTGCAGATTTCATGGTTATTTCATGAGCCAACTAATCGTTGGCTTCTTTTTCACAAAAAATTGATGAGGGGCTACGTAGAGTTTTCATCGCTCGGGTCAATGAATTTTTCACAATTGGCCACGGCGCTTCTTTTCAGGAAATAGCCCCCCGCCTATGTTGAAGTTAAAAGCCGTGCGCCCGGAATGGGTGACGTTGTTTGCCAGTGCCTTTTTTTTGGCCGGATTCAATTTCGTCCTCTGGGAACACCTCTTCGAGATCACCGCTGCCGATGGCAAGGGTATCGCCATGCGCATTGCGTTCGGGGTGATGATCTTCGCGGCGTACAACATCGTGCTGACCTTTCTGGCGTTTCGCCCGGTATTGAAACCGGTGTTGACGGCGCTGTTTCTGATCAGTGCCGGTGTGGCTTATTTCATGAGCCAGTATGGGGTGATGATCGATGCGGGGATGTTTCGAAACTTCGCTGAAACCAATGCCACGGAAGTTCGCGATCTGCTGTCTTTGAAGTTGTTCGCTTATCTATTGTTTCTGGGCTTATTGCCGTCGTGGTTGGTGTGGAAGTTACCCGTCGCTTATCGTCGATGGCACCGAGAGTTATTAAGCAAAGTTGTGGTGTGTGCAGCATCGGTCGCGGTCATTGGCGGCGTCGCATTGGCCAACTATCAGGGCTTGTCTTCGCTGTTTCGCAACCACCACGAGTTGCGCCTGATGCTGGTGCCGAGCAACTACATCGGCGCATCTGCCGGCTATCTGCGCGAACAGGTTGTTTCTGTGCAGCAACCGTTCGTCAAGATCGGTGAAGACGCCCAGCGTAACCCTGCACTGCAAAACCGTCCGCGCAAGTCGCTGACCGTGCTGGTGGTGGGTGAAAGTGCCCGGGCGGAGAACTTCAGCATCCTGGGCTACAACCGCGACACCACGCCGAAACTGGACAAGGAAGCCGGCCTGATCGCGTTCACCGATGTGCATTCCTGCGGTACGGAAACAGCCGTCTCGGTGCCGTGCATGTTCTCAAACATGGGCCGCAAGGATTACGACGCCAGCAAGGCGAAGAATGAAGAAGGGCTTTTGGATGTGCTCAAACGTGCCGGCATCGATGTGATCTGGCGCGACAACCAGTCGGGCTGCAAAGGCACCTGCGATCGCGTCACCCTGCAGGATGTCAGCAATCTGAAAGACCCGGCGCTGTGCGCCAACAGCGAGTGCCGCGACGAAATCCTCCTGCAAGGGTTGCAGAATTTCATCGAGCACCTGGACAAGGACACCGTGCTGGTACTGCACCAGATGGGCAGCCACGGCCCGGAATACTTCAAGCGTTATCCCAAGGAATATGAGCACTTCACACCGGTGTGTGAAAGCAACGCGCTGAACAATTGCAGCCGCGAAAGCATCGTCAACGGTTACGACAACACGCTGGTGTACACCGACCATGTGCTGTCGAGCCTGATCGATGTGCTGCGCAGCAACCAGGAAAAAGTCGATACCGCCATGCTGTACCTCTCCGATCACGGCGAGTCCCTGGGTGAGTACAACCTGTTTCTGCATGGCACGCCGTACATGCTCGCGCCGGAACAACAGAAACATGTGGCGATGCTGGCGTGGTTCTCCGACAGTTACCAGAAGTCGTACTCGGTCGACACCCATTGCCTGCAAATGAGCCGCGACAAGCCGTTGAGCCAGGACAACCTGTTCCATTCGATGCTCGGTCTGCTGGAAGTGCAGAGCAAGGTCTATCAGCACGATCTGGACCTGTTCGCCGGTTGCCGCGGTGCCGTCATCGACGGCGTCCTGGCCAGGGACTGAACCCTCGGAATTGTTCTGTAAGACTATTCTTGCTTGCAGGCAGGAGATTTCATCAACGCTCTTGCCCTGCGAAGGCGCGTAAAGCGCCGGTGGCGATATATACTGCGCGCCATTCTTGAAGGGAGAGCCGTGTGGCCATCGATATTCACTGGATTCGCGACAACGATAGCCTCGCGCAGTTTTGCGCCGAGTGGCAGCAGCTGCCGTTCGTTGCCCTCGACACCGAATTCATGCGGGTCGACACCTTCTACCCGATTGCCGGCCTGCTGCAAGTCGGCGACGGCAAACGCGCCTATCTGATCGACCCGCTGACCATTGACGCCTGGCAACCGCTGGCGGCGTTGCTGGAAAACCCGGCGGTGCTCAAAGTCCTGCACGCCTGCAGCGAAGACCTCGAAGTCCTGCTGCGCCTGACCGGCAGCCTGCCAGCGCCGTTGTTCGACACGCAACTGGCTGCGGCCTACCTGAACCTCGGGTTCTCGATGGGCTATTCGCGTCTGGTGCAGGAGGTGCTCGGCATCGAACTGCCGAAGGGCGAAACCCGATCCGACTGGTTGCAGCGTCCGTTGTCCGACACGCAAATCAGCTATGCCGCCGAAGACGCCGTGCATCTGGCGGAGGTTTTCGTACAACTGCGTCCGAAACTGTCTGATGACAAATTCGCCTGGGTACTGGAGGACGGCGCCGAACTGGTTGCCAACTTGCGCCGCGAGACCGATCCGTACGAGGTGTATCGCGAGGCCAAACTGGCCTGGAAGCTGTCTCGCGCGCAACTCGCCGTTCTGCGCGAACTGTGCGCCTGGCGTGAGCGCGAAGCCCGTGCCCGCGACCTGCCGCGCAACCGTATTATCCGTGAGCATTCGTTGTGGCCGCTGGCCCGCACGCAACCGGACAACCTCAGCGCGCTGGGCAAGATTGAAGACATGCATCCGCGTACCGTGCGTCAGGACGGCGAGTTTCTGCTTGATCTGATCAAGCGCTCTGGCAGTGTGGGGCCTGATCAATGGCCGCCAGCCGTGCCGGAGCCGTTGCCGATCGAAGCTGCCGCGCTGATCAAACAGCTGCGGGCGCTCGGTCAGGCCGAAGCCGAACGTCTGGGCATCGCGCCGGAATTGATGCTGCGCAAGAAAACCCTCGAAGCCCTGGTCAAAAGCGGCTTCCCCGAGGGCCCTTACCAATTGCCTGATTCGCTGCGTGGCTGGCGCCGCGAATTGATGGGCCAGAAGCTGCTCGACAGCCTGGCCACCGCCGGAGAACAGCCTTGAAACGTATTTGCTCCATTTATCAAAGTTCGAAGAAAAGCGGCATGTACCTCTACGTGCTCAAGAGCGATGCGCTGGAACGCGTGCCGGAAGGCCTGATGGCGGCGTTCGGCAAGGCGAAGCATTCCTTCGATCTGGTACTGACCCCCGAGCGCAAGCTCGCCAGCGAAGACATCGCCGTGGTCCTGGAGAACCTCGACAAGCAGGGCTACCACCTGCAGATGCCACCGGCCGAGGAAGAGTACATCGAGCACTTGCCCGAAGAGTTGCTGCGACGCAACGACCCGGTCTGATCCGCGAGGCCCTGTCCTGGGCCTCTTGTAACCCCTGGAACGGTTTTTACGGCGACGGCTGCCACGAAGTGGGCGGCCGCCTGCACGGTTTGCGAAAGGTTTGAACATGCGCGTTCTGATTGCTGAACACGACCACGCGATATACGCCCGGCTGCTGCGTCAGGCGGCCCCGGAGCTTGAAGTGCTGACCAGTGGCGACTCCGCCGAGCTGGCCCGCCAGGCTGCTGATTGCCCGGTGTGGCTGGGCCAGCCGGATCTGTTGGCGACCCTGTTGCGTCAGGGCCACCAGCCCCAATGGCTGCAATCGACCTGGGCCGGCATCACGCCGCTGCTGGCCGACGGTTTGCGCCGCGATTACCGCCTGACCCGGGCGGTCGGCATTTTCGGTCAGGTGATGGCTGAATACGTGCTGACCTACATGCTCGGCCACGAGCGCGAAGTGCTGGCGCGACTGGTCAGCCAGGTCGAGCGCAAGTGGGACAGTCGCACCGGCCAGAGTCTGGTCGGGCGCAAGGTGCTGATCGTCGGCACCGGCGACATCGGCCAGAGCGTGGCGCAGTTCCTGCGGCCATTCGGCGTTGAGTTGTACGGCATCGCCAGCAGTGCCCGGGAGCAGGCGCCATTTGTCGAAGTCGGCTCGATGGCGGACCTGCCACGGCTGGTGGGGGAAGTGGATTACGTGGTCAACCTGCTGCCCAACACCGAGCACACCCACGATATCTACGACGCTGCGCTGTTCAAGCAATTCAAGCCGACCGGTTTGTTCATCAACGCCGGGCGCGGTGTGGCGGTGGTCGATGCAGATCTGGTCGAAGCATTGAAGGAAGGCCATCTGGCCGGCGCGGTGATCGATGTCTGCCGTCAGGAACCGCTGCCGCAGCGGCATCCGTTCTGGACCGCGTGGGGCTTGCTGCTGACCGGGCACAGTTCGGCGCCGACGTCGCCGCCGATGATGGTGCAGTTGTTTCTGGACAACTTGCGGGCGTATCAGGCGGGAGAGGCGTTGCGTGGGGAAGTGGATTTCGCACGCGGTTACTGATTCACCGCAGTGAAAAATGTGGGAGCGGGCTTGCTCGCGAAAGCGGTTTATCAGTCAGCCAAGACGTCGACTGGTAAGCCCTCTTCGCGAGCAAGCCCGCTCCCACATTTCGTTATGCGCCATGGCTTAGAGGGTGAAGTCGCCTTCAGCCGCCAGTTCGCTCAGCGGACGACGCGGGCTCGGCGTTTCCCGTGCTTGCAGGTAATCCGCCAGGGTTGCCTTGTCACCCAGCTTGCCCACCGCCACGGCGGCGTGCAGTGCATAACCTTGCGGAATGTTCAGCTCCTTGCGAGTCAGCTCCTGATCGAAGCCGGCCATGCCGTGGGTGTGCCAGCCGCTCAGGCTCGCTTGCAGTGCCAAGTGGCCCCACGCGGAACCGGTGTCGAAGGTGTGCCACAGCGCCGGTGTTTCTTCGGTCGCGCCCGGTGCGGTGAAGGTGGTTTTCGAAATCACGATCACCAGCGCCGACGCGTGTTGCGCCCAGCTGCGGTTGAATTCGTTGAGCAGGCCCAGGTAACGCTCCCAGTTCGGTGTATCGCGACGGGCGTAGAGAAAACGCCACGGCTGCGAGTTATACGCCGATGGCGCCCAGCGCGCGGCTTCGAAGAAGCTCAGCAAGGTTTCTTCCGGAATCGCTTCGCCGGTGAAGGCGCGGGGCGACCAGCGATCGGTGAACTGCGGGTGAATGGCGTATTCGGCAACGCGAGGGTTGGCACTCATCGAGAGATTCCTTGCTACGTTTGAGGACAGGTTTGAAGCAAAACCCGGCGGGATCAGTTGGGCTGAACGATGGGGGCTGTATCTGAAGCCGTGCAGTTCACCGGAATGCAACGCGGTCGAGCGTTAATGGCACCCAGCCAAGGCTTCTTGAGACTGGCAAAACTACTTGGCCGCGCAAAAACTGACAAGCCCTGAACAACCGACAGTCGCCAGCGCTTGGCCCACGGGGCCTTGGGCACTAGACTGGCGGCCTTTTCACCACCTGATGTTGATACTTGAGCCATGGCCGCCAAAGTCGAACCGTTCTGGAAACGCAAAACCCTCGATCAACTGGATCACGAGGAATGGGAATCGCTGTGCGACGGTTGCGGCCTGTGCTGCCTGCAAAAGCTCGAGGATGAAGAAGACAACAGCGTCTATTACACACGCATCGCCTGCAAACTGCTGGACCTGAAAAGCTGCCAGTGCAGCGATTACCCGAACCGCATCAAGTTTGTTCCGGACTGCATCCAGCTCACCCCGGGCCAGGCCGAAGCATTCAAATGGCTGCCGCCGACTTGCGGCTATCGGCTGGTCAGCGAAGGCAAGGATCTGCCGTTGTGGCATCACCTGGTCTGCGGGGATCGGGACGCCGTGCACCACGAACGGATTTCCCAGTCCGGGCGCATGCTCGCCGAAGGCAGCGTGCCGGAAGACGACTGGGAAGATCACCTGATTTTCCGCGCAGGTTAACGATTGACCAAGGAGCAGGTATGGCGACGGGATTGCGCCGGGCGCTGATCGTCACGCTGCTGGCGCTGAGTGCGCCGGTGTGGGCGGCGAAGAAGGTCGATCTGGATTTTCAGGTACGCCTGCTGCCGCAGAGCGATCAGGCCGAGGTGCGCCTGACCCTCGCCAAAGGCGAGGCCGTGCGCAGTCTGGATTTCGACCTCGGCGACGGCAGCCACTACAGCGACTTCAAGGCCGACGGCCAATGGCAATTGACGCCGGGCCAACAGGCACGCGGCGTATGGCGCCCGACGGCGGACAAGGCCAGCCTGACCTACCGCGTGCGTATCAGTCACGGCCGCAAGAACGGCAGCTTCGACACGCGCATGACCCCGACCTGGGCGCTGATGCGCGGTGATGAACTGGTGCCCCCTGCAAAGCTTGATCAGCAGGACGGCATCGAACTGGTCTCACGGCTGCAATTCGAACTGCCCGATGGCTGGAAAAGCGTCGAAACCGCCTGGCCGCGCATCGGCAAGAACAAATTCCGCATCGACAATCCGGCCCGTCTGTTCGACCGGCCTACGGGCTGGATGCTCGCCGGGCACCTCGGCAGCCGCCGCACACGATTGGGGGAGACCGAAGTCACCGTGGCGTCGCCACAGGGGCAGGGCATGCGCCGGATGGACGTGCTGACGCTGTTGACGTTCGTCTGGCCGCAGGTCCAAGCGGTGTTTCCCCGACATCCGAGCAAGCTGCTGATCGTCGGCGCCAACGACCCGATGTGGCGCGGCAGCCTGGCGGCGCGGGAGTCGATCTACTTCAACACGCGTTTGCCTCTGGTCAGCGAGAGCGGCAGCAGCCCCTTGGTCCGGGAGCTGGCGCAGGTGTTCGGGCGCATCAACGACGAGCAGCGCAGTGACTGGATCAAGGAAGGGTTCGCCGAGTATTACGCCGTCGAACTGGTGCGCCGTGCTGGCGGTATGAGCGATGAACGTTATCAGGCCTTGCAGGTGAAACTGGCCAAGGACAGCCAGAAGGTGACGACGTTGCGCGGCGAGCAGATCAGCCCGGCGCAGGTGTCCAAAGCGGTTTTGCTGTTACAGGAACTGGATCGCGAGATCCGTCTGAAGACCCGCAACAAGCGTTCGCTGGATGATGTGCTGCGCGGGGCGATGCATTTGGGGACGGTGGACACCAAAGAGTTCGTGCAACTGGCCGAAAGCATTCTCGGCGAGTCGTCCAAAGTCCTCGATACCGCGTTATTGCAGTAATACCGCCTTCGCGAGCAAGCCCGCTCCCACATGTGATCGCATTACAACTGACGTAGAGCGGTTCAATGTGGGAGCGGGCTTGCTCCGGGCGGCGGTCCGACGAAGAGGCCAGAAGCCTCACCGCAAGTTCAGGCTCAACCCCCGGCCTTGGGCGACTTCACCGAATCATTGCCGGTCACGGTGGCGGTTTTGGTCGCCGCCTCGGCATTGGCTTTGAGCTCGCTCAGCTCTTCACCGGCGCGCTCGATCTTTGTGCGCACGTTGTTCATGTCCTGACGGCTTTTCTCCAGCAGGCTTTTCACCGAGCTGTGGCCGGTGATGCCACGGGCCATGGCCACGCCGCCAATCGCCACCTGAATCAGCCCGAACACGCCGCCACGGCGCAGGCCCTTGCCGACCATGATCACGCCGCCGGCCAGTGAGCCGATGCGCTCCCAGCCTTCGACGTTCTGCTCGGAGCGGGTCTGGAACGGGGTGGATTCGATACGCTCGACGCGTTTGAGCTCGGTCATGATCTTTCTCCAGGCAATGAGTAATGGATAAACAAGCTGACTGCACTGGCGGTCAGCTCGTTCCATCGGATGTGCGGCGTTTCAGCGGAATTTCGGCCCGGAGCGGGTGTTCAGGCCTTTGGCCATGCGGTCGTAAAGCACGACGTTGACCGTGGCGGCGAGGTTCATGCAACCGGTGGTCGGGATGTACACGACGTCTTCGCACCAGTCGCGGATCTCTTGATCCAGCGAGCCGTCTTCGGGGCCGAAGATGTACAGGGCGCGATCCGGGTGAGTGTATTCCGGCAGCGGGCGGGCGCCGTCGACCAGTTCCACGGCGACCGGGACGCAGTTGAGCGGCAGGATTTTTTTCAGGTCGTCGATGCCGATCAGCGGGATGTCGTAGTGCACGCGCTTGGTGTCGGTGACGAAATCGGCGGCGCGCTCATAGCGTTTGCCGGTGTAGAACACGGTCGACACGCCATAGCAGCCTGCGGCGCGCATCACCGAACCGACGTTTTCCGGTGATTTGGGGTTATACAAACCAATGCAGCTGTACCGTTTGTCTGCCACGAGCGGGGTGCCTTCGGGAAAAAGAGGGCGATTATACGGGGATTGGGGGAGGGGTGTTCAGTTTGAGATTGGCGGTGCCTGCCAGGCCGCCTTCGCGAGCAGGCTCGCTCCCACAGTTGATCGGTGTCGTACACAAAACCAATGTGGGAGCGAGCCTGCTCGCGAAAGGGCCGGGTCAGCCACTGAAGATCTTCAGTCCTCTTTCTTCATGAGGCCGGCCAGGGCAGCAAACGGATTGTGCGTGGCCTTGGCGATTTTCGGCGTGCTCAGCGAGCCTTCGCCGAAATACTGCTGGTCGGTGTAGCGCGAGTGTTCGTTGTCGTGGCAGTACAGGCACAGCAGTTCCCAGTTGGAACCGTCCTGCGGGTTGTTGTCGTGGTTGTGGTCGCGGTGGTGCACGGTCAGCTCGCTCAGGCGCTTGCCGGAAAACTCACGGGCGCAGCGGCCGCACACGTGCGGGTACATCTTCAGGGCCTTGTCGCGGTAGCCCATTTCCTTGTCGCGCTGGTTGTCGGCGAGGATGCGATCCAGCTTCGAAGTGTTGGTCGGGGTGGACGAACTCATGGGTTCACCTTTGCAGAAAGACTAATGACGGTTATGACGCCAGTTTAGCTCAGCCCTTGAGCTTCTCGGCAATCCAGATCGTGTGGCGCGTGCCCTTGTTGCCGTGGGCGAAGACCTGGACTTCCTCGGCTTTGAAACCGGCCTTCTTCAATTTGTCGGAAAACTGCCGGTCGGCGCTGGCCGACCACACCGCCAGCACGCCTTTGGGCCGCATTGCCCTGGCGCACGCGGCAAGGCCGGCGGCGGAATACAGCCAGCTGTTGGCCTTCTGGGTCAGGCCTTCGGGGCCGTTGTCGACGTCGAGCATGATCGCGTCGAAGCCGTTGGGCTCGCTTTGCAGCACTTTGGCCACGTCTTCCTGACGGATCACCGTGCGCGGGTCGAGCAGTGGGCGCCCGGACTTTTCACCGAGCGGGCCACGGTTCCACTCGACCACGCCGGGTACCAGTTCGGCGACCACCACTTCGGCGCTTTTGCCCAGGTGCTTGAGCGCGGAGGCGAGGGTGAAGCCCATGCCCAGGCCGCCGATCAGCACTCGCGAATCCGGCCGGCCGGCGACCTTGCGGCAGGGGATTTCGGCCAGTGCATCTTCGGAGCCGTGCATGCGGGTGTTCATCAATTGCCCGCCGTCGCCGCCCTGGATCTTGATGACGAAATCCTCGCCATACTCGAACAGGCACAGGGCGCCGCCGTTGTCAGGGATCGGCGTGGTGTCGAGCAGAACGAAACGTTTCATGGAAATCTCTACAGGGGGGAAGGCAAGCCGGCGCGTTGGGAGTAGCCTGAAGGCAGACTTCAGGCCAACGGAGCCCTTGATGAAGCGCACCATTCTAACGGTCATTGCCCTGGCCGCGCTCTCGATAACTGCCGTACAGGCGCAACAGACGATTCCCGTCAGCCCGACGCCGCAACCGGGTTCGCCCGGTACTGCGACGCCAACCCCGTATCCGCAGATCAGCCCCGTGCCGATTCCCAAGGCCGGCCCCGGCAGTGGCGGGCCACCGCTGGTGCCGATCGAAATGCCCAGCCCGCCGACCAAGGATCAGCCGGTGCCGGGGATCGAACAGCCTGACGGGAAAAGCAAATCCCCCGGCGGCTAGATCTGTTGCGCCGCCAGTTGACCGTCGGCCATGCGCAGGCGTTTGGACAGGGAGACGGCGAGGGCGCGGATGATCTTGGCGGCGATCTTCGGCGCATCGTTGAGCATTTTTTCCAGCGAGTCCTTGCCGAGGTTGAGCAACTGACAGTTGCTCGCCGCCACGCAAGTTGCCGAACGGCGTTCACCGTCGAGCACGGCCATTTCACCGAACGCCCGACCGCTGCGCAGGGTGGCCATGGTCACGATCTGGCCGTCGCCACCGGTTTTCTGCACGGCCACCTGGCCGGTGTGGATGATGCACATGAAACTGCCGGCATCGCCTTCGCGAAAGATCGCTTCGCCTTCAGCCACGGTGCTGATGCTGAAGTAGCCCGAAGCGGCGGCGAAATCCGCCAGTTGCAATTGATCGAACAGGCCGCAGTCCATCAGCCAGTCGCGGATTTCGTTGTTCAGTAGAGTGGGTTCTGACATGTCGTGCGGTCTTTTTGTTGTGTCGGGTGGCAGGCTCGCCACCGGGGGCCGATCTGCTTATCGGCTCCCGGTGCCCGGAATTAAGACCTGACTGACCGGCGGAGTTCCTCAGGCGATGCCCAGAACCTTGAAAACAAATGCATATTCGAGCGCTACGTCACGTAATCCCTGATAACGCCCGCTCATGCCGCCGTGGCCGGCGCCCAGTTCGGTCTTGAGCAGCAATGGATTGTCATCGGTCTTGGTCGCGCGCAATTTCGCCACCCACTTGGCCGCTTCCCAATACTGCACGCGGCTGTCGTTGTAGCCGGCGATTACCAGCGTCGCAGGATAGGCCTGCGCGGTGACGTTTTCGTACGGCGCATAGGCCTTGATCCGCTCGTAGACCTCCGGGTCTTCGGGATTGCCCCACTCGTCGTATTCGGTGACGGTCAGCGGCAGATCCGGGTCGAGCATGGTGTTGAGCACATCGACGAACGGCACTTCGGCAATCGCCACACCGAACAGCTCCGGGCGCTGGTTGAGCACCGCGCCGATCAGCAGGCCACCGGCGCTGCCACCGCTGATCGCCAGTTGTGGCGCGGTGGTGATGCCGTTGAGGATCAGGAATTCGGCGCAGGCAATGAAGTCGCTGAAGGTGTTGTGCTTGTGCTCCTGCTTGCCGGCGCGATACCAGCCTTCCCCCAGTTCACCGCCGCCACGCACGTGGGCGATGGCGAATGCCATACCGCGATCCAGCAGGCTCAGGCGGGCATGGGAGAACCACGGATCGAGGCTCGAGCCGTAGGCACCATAACCGTAGAGGTACAGCGGCACTGGCTTACCGATCATTTCGCGTTTCATCACCAGACTGATCGGCACCAGCGTGCCGTCCGGGGCAGTGGCCCAAAGGCGCTGGCTGACGTAGGCGTCGGCGTCGAACGGGCCGAGCACCGGGGTTTCCTTGAGGACAGTCTGCTCGCCGGTGGCGAGGATCAGTTGCCGGACCTGAGCCGGACGATTCAGCGCCTCATAGCGCAGGCGAATGCGGTCGCTTTCGAACTCCAGGCTGTTTTGCACGTAGAGGCTGTAAGCCGCGTCCGGCAATTGCACGCGATAAGGCGCCAGACCGTGTGGGTGGACCTCGATGATCGGCAATCCGCCTTCGCGCAGACTCAGGGTCAGGGCTTCGGCGTTGAGGGTCACGCCATCGAGCATCACCGAATCGCTGTGCGGGATCAGGTTCTGCCAGTCGGCTTCGCTCGGTGCGATGCCGGTGTCCGGGGCCTGATAGAGGGCGAAATTGATGCCGTCGCGGTTGGTGCGGATGAACCAGGTCCATTCGCCATCAAGCTTGCCGTGGTCGACGTCGTACTCGTGATCCTCGACCCGTGGCGCCAGGCAGGTGAACGGCTGGTGCGGCTGATTGGCGTCCAGCGCCCAGACTTCGCTGGTGGTCTTGCTGCCCAGGGACAGCAGCAATTGCTGTTCGGAACTGGCGCGATAGCAATGCAGGAAGAAACGCCCGTCCGGCTCGTGGAACACCTCTTCGGCGGCAGTGCCGTCGAGGCGATAGCGGAACAGTTTGTGCGGGCGATGGGTGTCGTCGAGCACGCCGAAGAACAAGGTCAGGCTGTCGTTGGCCCAGGTCATGCTGCCGTCGCAGTCCTGGAATTCCAGTTCGCTGACACGTTCGCTGGATAATTCCTTCACGAACAGCGTGTAAATCTCGTCGCCCGAGGCATCGACGCTGTAGGCCAGGCGCTGGTGATCCGGGCTGATGCTGAACGCGCCGAGGGAGAAAAAGCCGCCATTGGCCAGAGCATTCGGGTCGAGCAGCAGCTGTTCGCGGCTTTCGTCGAGGGTAAGGCTGTCGTCGGCAGGGCGCGGGCAGCGATAGTGGCGGGGGTATTCGTCACCCGCGGTGGTGCGGGTGTAATACAGATACGGGCCCCACGGCGACGGCAGGGACAGGTCGGTTTCGAGGATCCGGCCCTTGATCTCCTCGAACAGGGTTTCGCGCAATTCGGCCTGATCGGCGGTCTGCGCCTGCTGGTAGTCGTTTTCGGCCTTGAGGTAGTCGAGCACCGCGTCGGTGTCGCGTTCCTGCAGCCAGGCATACGGGTCGTGACCGGCATCCTTGCGGGCAATCGGGGCGCTGGTGACGTTGGCGGATACGGGCATGGAAAGCTCTCGGACATGACAAATAAGGGCTGCACGGACGGCGGGGAAGCCTGACGTGCGAAAAGTCGTTACTATAAGCGCCTCTTTGCCTGCCTTGCCATGGACACCATGACCGAGAACGACTATCTGATCGCCTGGGGCCTTTACGCCTTTGCCGCTGTTGGCTGCCTGCTGGTGTGGATGCGCATGACCCGCTGGATGTGGCGCTGGCTGCGCGAACCGCTGCGTGTGCTGATGGCGGTGTTGCTGTTCAGCCCGACCATCATCGATCCGGTGAAGGAAAAATTCGCCCCGGCCGTCGCCATTACGGCGCTGGATCTGGCGTTCAAGGTGGGCAACAACGCCTGGCGCGCGATTTCCGAACTGCTCATGTACGCGATGATCGCGTTCGGCCTGTACCTGGTTTTCGTGCTGATCCGCTTCCCGATCGAACGCGCTTCGAAAGCTCGCAAGGAGCAGGCTGAAGCAGCCCGCGCAGCAGCCCGTGCCGATGACGAGCGCGACGGCGATCAACCGTTCGGCGGTGCCGGCGATGATCGTTACGGCCGTCCACCTCTGCCGAGCAATCCGCAGCGCGGGCGCGTCGAGCCGCGTCTGTAATCACGAGAGCCCGCACATGTGTGAACTACTGGGCATGAGCGCCAACGTGCCGACCGATATCGTGTTCAGCTTCACCGGGCTGATGCAGCGCGGTGGTCGAACCGGGCCGCACCGCGATGGCTGGGGCATTGCCTTCTACGAAGGGCGCGGCTTGCGTCTGTTCCAAGACCCGGCGGCCAGCAGCGAGTCGGAAGTGGCGAATCTGGTGCAGCGCTATCCGATCAAGAGCGAAGTGGTGATCGGTCATATCCGTCAGGCCAACGTCGGCAAGGTCTGCCTGTCCAACACCCACCCGTTCGTCCGCGAACTGTGGGGGCGCAACTGGTGCTTTGCGCACAATGGCCAGCTTGCCGATTTCACCCCGATCAAGAGTTTCTACCGCCCGGTCGGCGACACCGACAGCGAAGCAGCGTTCTGCGATTTGCTCAACCGCGTACGTGCAGCGTTTCCGGAACCGGTCGATATAGAGGTGCTGCTGCCGGATCTGGTCGCCGCGTGCGCCGAATACCGCAGCAAAGGCGTGTTCAACTGCCTGCTCAGCGACGGCGACTGGCTGTTCTGCTATTGCTCGACCAAACTGGCACAGATCACCCGTCGCGCACCGTTCGGCCCGGCGCGGCTCAAGGACGTCGATGTGATCGTCGATTTCCAGGCCGAAACCACGCCCAACGATGTGGTCACGGTGATTGCCACCGAACCGCTGACCGAAAATGAAACCTGGACCCGCTACGAACCGGGCCAATGGAGCCTGTGGCGACGCGGCGAATGCGTCAGCCAGGGCACGACCGAATAAAGGATCTCTCCTCGATGTTGCTCAGTTATCTACGGCTGGTGTTGTTTGCGGCGGGCCTGTTGATCGGTGTCCAGGTGCCTGGCTTCATCAACGATTACGCCAAGCGGGTCGAAGCGCACCTGATCGAGGCGCAGACCGGCCTGCGCGGTTTCCAGGGCACCGCCGAGCAGTTCTTCAAAGGTGATCTGCAGGCGCTGGTCGCTCACTATCGCGCCAGCGAAGACCCGGTGTTTCGCAGTGATGCCGACAGCCTGAGCACCTTGCTCAACCGTCAGCTGGCGCTGGACAAGCAATTCCAGGCGATGCAGGGCCCGTGGTACATCCGCTTCCTGCAAGTGGTGCTGGCCGCCGACCCGGACATCCGCAAGGAAACCTGGAACGGCTACAGCTACCAGATCCTGCTGACGCCGGAAGCGATGATCTGGGGCATGAGCGGCGCGCTGCTGCTGTCGTTCGGCCTTGAATGCCTGTTCCGTCTGATCGACTGGGTGGTGCTGGGCGGCAAGCGCCTGCGCCAGAGCCGGCCGATCGAAGACCGGGATGTGCGCGGGTTGTAAGCTTCGATGCATCGTTCCCACGCAGTGGGAACGATCAACTTAAAGCGATGTAATCCTTGCCGACCTTGCGCGCATACCCCTCCAGCACCTGCTGACACAACGTCACAATCTCTTCGACCCATTCCACACCGACCCGCCACGACACCACCACCTGCAGATTCGGCGGACGCTGTTCGATGTCGAGCAGGGTCAGTTCGCCCCGCGCCAGTTCCTCGGCCACCAGCACCGGCGGCAACGCGCCAATGCCGAATCCGTCGCGCAACAGCCGGGTGATCGCCGACACCGAATTCACACAGTTCAACCGTGGCGCCAGCACGCCCTGGGCCTGCATCAGCGCCAGAATGTCCTGATGCGGCCGGGAGTTTTTCGAGTAGGTGATGATCCGTTCCTGCGCCAGGTCGGCGAGGTTTTGATAGTCGCGGTTGTAAATCGAATGGCTGGCGACGATCCAGCCGATGGGGTGACTGGCCAGCTCCAGGCTGCGCACGCTTTCCTGGCGCACCAGATCGGTTTGCAGGATCAGATCGAGAAAGCCTTTTTGCAGCTGATCGCAGAGGTTCAGCGAGGTATCCGCCACCAGCTCGATTTCCACTCGCGGGTACAGATCGGTCATCTGCGCCACCAACGGGCTGAGCCAGGTGTGGATCACGGTATCCATCACCCCGATGCGCACCCGGCCGACCTTGCTCGATCGGGTCTCGATCGACTGTTTCAGCGCCTGCATCGTGTCGAGCATCTGCTCGGCATAGTCCAGCACTTTCAAACCTTCCGGCGTCAGGCTGACACCGCGTGAATCGCGCAGAAACAGCTTCACCCCGAGCTCGCCTTCGAGCACCGCGATCCGGCTGGAAATCGAGGCCTGGGTGGTGAACAGCTTGTCGGCGGTCAGGCGAAAACTTTTCAGCCGAGCGACCCAGACGAAGGTTTCGAGAAACTTCAGGTTCATGGCAACAAATTTTTCTTATGTCTTGGGCGGGTTTTTATTCGTTGGACGCGACCGGGTGACGCACCCAAGAATCGACGCATCCGGTTCCCACGATAGGCGTCGTAGGAGCTTCGAACAAGACCAATAAAAGCCTGCGGAGACATGCCATGAGTGCGCCCGACACCCTCGACCTCCCCAAGACTGCGGCCCGTCCCGGCCCGTTCGACTGGTATCGCAACATCAATCAGCAGGAGCGCCGGACCTTCTGGAGCTGCAAGATCGGCTACGGTCTGGACGGCATGGACACCCAGATGCTCAGCTTCGTGGTGCCGACCCTGATCGCGATGTGGGGCATCACCACCGGCGAAGCCGGCCTGATCCACACCAGCACCCTGATCGCTTCGGCCATCGGCGGTTGGGTGGCGGGAATTCTCTCCGACCGCATCGGCCGCGTCCGCACCCTGCAGCTGACGGTGCTGTGGTTCGCCTTCTTCACTTTCCTTTGCGGCTTCGCCCAGAACTACGAACAGCTGTTGATCGCCCGCACTCTGATGGGCTTCGGTTTCGGCGGTGAATGGACTGCCGGCGCGGTGCTGATCGGCGAAGTGATCCGCGCCAAGGACCGCGGCAAGGCGGTGGGCATGGTGCAATCCGGCTGGGCGCTGGGTTGGGGGCTGACGGCGATTCTGTACGCGCTGCTGTTCTCGGTACTGCCGCCGGAAGACGCCTGGCGCGCACTGTTCATCCTCGGCATCGTGCCGGCGGTGTTCGTGATTTTCGTCCGCCGTCTGGTGAAAGATCCTGAGATCTACCGCGAAGCCAAGGCCAAACAAACCCCGCAAAGCCCGTCGAAGTTTTACGAGATCTTCGCCCCCGGCATGCTCTTCACCACGTTCCGCGCCTCGCTGCTCACCACGGGCGCCCTCGGCGGTTACTACGCGATCACCTCCTGGCTGCCGACTTTTCTGAAGAACGAGCGCGGCTTGAGCGTACTCGGCACCGGCGGTTATCTGGCGATGGTGATCATCGGCTCCTACGTCGGTTATGTGATCAGCGCCTATTTGACCGACCTGTTGGGGCGCAAGAAGAACTTCATCCTGTTCGCGGTCGGCTCGTTCACCATCGTTCTGCTCTATACGCAATTGCCGGTCAGCAACGGCGTGATGCTGTGGCTGGGCTTTCCGCTGGGCTTCTTTGCCTCGGGAATTTTCAGTGGCATGGGGGCGTTTCTGACTGAGTTGTTTCCGACGCGGATTCGCGGCTCGGGGCAGGGCTTCTGCTACAACATCGGCCGGGCGCTGGCGGCGTTGTTCCCGCTGCTGATCGGGTTGCTCAGCCAGAAAGTACCGCTGAGTGTAGGCATCGGTGCCTTTGCGGCAGTGTCCTACGGCGTGGTGATCCTTGCGGCATTGAGCCTGCCGGAAACCCGTGGCAAGCAACTGGACGCGCAGTAACTGATAACCTGCGACAACGTCCTACGATAAAAAAAGACCAAAGCTACAGGAGTGTTCACCGTGAGCCGCCTGCTATTGAACTGTGACATCGGCGAGAGCTTCGGCAGCTGGACCATGGGTCTGGACGCGGAAGTCATGCCCTTCATCGATTGCGCCAACATTGCCTGCGGTTTCCATGCCGGCGATCCGGGCATCATGCGCAAGACCGTCAGCCTGGCCCTGAGCCATGGCGTGCAGATCGGCGCGCATCCGGCCTATCAGGATCTGGTGGGGTTCGGCCGACGTTCCATGGCCTACACCGCCCAGGAACTGCAAGATATCCTGCATTACCAGATCGGCGCCCTCGACGGCATCTGTCGTGCCCAGGGCGGGCGGGTGAGTTACGTCAAACCCCACGGCGCGATGTACAACGACATGATGGCCAACCCGGCGCAGTTGCGAGCGGTGATTCAGGCCGTCGCGGCTTACGATCGCAGCTTGCCGCTGATGCTGATGGCCACCCGCGATAACACGGCGGCGCAACAGCTCGGCGACGAATACGGCGTGACCCTCTGGTTTGAAGCCTTCGCCGACCGTGCCTACGACAGCGCCGGCCGGCTGGTCTCGCGACAACTGCCCGGCGCAGTGCACCACGACTCCGAAACCATCATCGGGCAGGCGCTGACCATCGCCCGTGGTGACAATCTCACGGCCAGCGACGGCAGCGCGCTGCACCTGCAAGCCAACACCTTGTGCGTGCATGGTGACAACGCCAGTTCAGTGGCCGCCGTGCAACGCATTCGTCAGGCCCTGAACGAGCAGAGCGCGCCATGAATCCGCGGGTGGAAGTGGTGGCGCTGGATTGCCTGATGCTGCGGCTGTTCGATGAAATCGCCGAAGCCAACATGCCGTGGATGCTCGCCGCCAGTGAGCGGTTGCGCACGGTGTTCGGCGCACATCTGATCGATCTGGTGCCGTCGTACACCACGTTGATGGTGCATTACGATCTGACCGCGTTGAGCCCGAATCAGGCGCGGGAGTTGATCGCCGAAGCGCTGATAGACCTGTCGCCGAATGCGCACACCGGCGGCCAGTGCCATGTGCTGCCGGTCTGGTACGACCTGAGTGTCGGCCCGGAATTGAGCCTGCTGTCAAAACGCAGCGGTTTGTCGGTGGAAGAAGTGATCCGCCGTCACAGTGCCCGGGAATATCAGGTGTTCGCGCTCGGATTCGCACCGGGGTTTGCCTTCATGGGGCTGGTGGAAGAAGTCCTCGCGGCACCGCGTCTGAATACCCCGCGCAAGAAGGTCGCTGCCGGCAGTGTCGGTATCGCCGAGCGCCAGACCGCGGCGTATCCGGTGGTGTCTCCCGGCGGCTGGAACCTGATCGGTCGCACGCCGGCAAAACTGTTCGACCGTGAACGCGATGGCTACAGCCTCATGCAGCCCGGCGATACCGTACGTTTCGAAGCGGTGAGCCATGCCGAATTCATCCGCCTCGGTGGTGACGACACGCCTCTGGAGGTCCTTGCATGAGCCGACTGACGATTGAAGCGAGCACACCGCTGTGCCTGTTGCAGGATGCCGGGCGATTCGGTGTGCGCCATCTGGGCGTGACCCAGGGCGGCGCGGCGGACTGGCGGTCGATGGCCTGGGCCAACTGGCTGCTGGGCAATGGCCTGGATGTGCCGGTGATCGAAATTACCCTCGGTGGGTTTGCAGTGGTGGCGGAGGAGGATTGTCTGCTCGCGCTGGCCGGTGCCGATCTGGGTGCGCAGATTGACGGTGAGGCGTTGGCGCCGTGGCACAGTTTCAAACTGCGCAAAGGGCAGACCTTGAAGTTCACCCAGCCGGTGCTGGGGGCGCGGGCCTATGTGGCGGCGCCCGGTGGTTTCAGTGCGCCGAAAGTGCTGGGTAGCAGCGCCACGGTGGTACGTGAGGCGCTTGGCGGTCTTGATGGTTTTGGCTTGCCGCTGGCCAAGGGCGCTTCGCTGAGTTATCAGGGCGAAACCCTATTGGTGCGTGAGGTTCCGGCGGAGCATCGACCGGACCTGCGCCTCGACGCGCCGCTCGATCTGGTGCTCGGCGCGCAGATCGGTCAGTTCAGCGGGCAGAGCCTGTTCGATGCCTTCAACCGTGCATGGACGCTGGACAGTCGTGCCGACCGAATGGGCATTCGGTTGCTGGGGACGGCGTTGCAGTATCAGGGCAAACCGATGATTTCCGAGGGCATTCCGCTGGGCGCGGTGCAGGTGCCGCCGGACGGGCAGCCGATCGTGTTGCTCAATGACCGGCAGACGATTGGCGGCTATCCGCGATTGGGAGCGTTGACGCCGTTGGCACTGGCGCGTCTGGCGCAGTGTCTGCCGGGGGCGAAGGTCAGATTGCGCCCGGTGGTACAGGACGTCGCGCACCGGGAGCATATCGAGTATCTGAAGCGCTTCTGATCATTTCCCCCGCCGCTGGCGGGGGAGCCATTGCGGATTACTTGGACAGAAACCGCATCCCTTCTTCCAGTCCGCGCAACGTCAGCGGATACATCTGGTCCTCGATCAAATCCCGCACGATGTTGGTCGACGAGGTGTAGCCCCACGTATCTTTCGGGTACGGATTGATCCAGATGAGCTTCTTGTACTTCTCCATGAAGCGCTGCATCCACACGTAACCCGGCTCTTCGTTCCAGTGCTCGACGCTGCCGCCGGCCTGGGTGATTTCATAAGGCGCCATGGCCGCGTCGCCGATGAAGATCACTTTGTAGTCGGCGCCGTACTTGTGCAGCAAGTCCTGGGTCGAGGTGCGCTCGGAGGTGCGGCGCATGTTGTTCTTCCACACCGATTCATAAATGAAGTTGTGGAAGTAGAAGTACTCCAGATGCTTGAACTCGGTCTTGCAGGCCGAGAACAGTTCCTCGCAGATCTTCACATGGGCGTCCATCGAGCCGCCGATGTCGAACAGCAGCAGCAGCTTCACCGTGTTACGCCGTTCCGGGCGCATCTGGATGTTCAGCAGCCCGGCGTCCTTTGCGGTGTGGTCGATGGTGCCATCGATGTCCAGTTCTTCCGCCGCGCCCTGGCGCGCGAATTTGCGCAGGCGGCGCAGGGCGACCTTGATGTTGCGGGTGCCCAGCTCCACGGAGTCGTCGAGGTTCTTGTACTCGCGCTGATCCCAGACTTTCACCGCTTTGCCCTGGCGCTTGCCGGCGTCGCCGACCCGGATGCCTTCCGGGTTGAAACCGCCGGAGCCGAACGGGCTGGTGCCGCCGGTGCCGATCCATTTGTTGCCGCCGGCGTGGCGCTCCTTCTGTTCTTCCAGGCGTTTCTTGAACTCTTCGATCAGCTTGTCCAGACCGCCGAGGGACTGGATCTGTGCGCGTTCCTCGTCGGTCAGCGAGCGCTCGAATTCCTTGCGCAACCAGTCTTCGGGAATCAGCGCCTGCAGGTGATCGTCGAGCTTTTCCAGGCCGTTGAAGTAGGCGCCGAACGCACGGTCGAACTTGTCGAAATGCCGTTCGTCCTTGACCAGGATCGCCCGGGACAAGTAGTAGAACTCGTCCATGTCGGCGAAGGTCACGCGCTGTTTCAGCGCGTTGATCAGGTCGAGCAGCTCGCGCACCGACACCGGTACCTTGGCTGCACGCATTTCATTGAACAGGTTGAGCAACATGGCATCAGCCTCTTAGCGGGTGCCGCGACGGCTCATGAACGCCAGGCGCTCAAGCAGTTGCACGTCCTGTTCGTTCTTCACCAGCGCACCGGCCAGCGGCGGGATGGCTTTGGTCGGATCGCGTTCGCGCAGCACCGCTTCGCCGATGTTGTCGGCCATCAGCAGTTTCAGCCAGTCGACCAGTTCAGAGGTCGACGGCTTCTTTTTCAGGCCCGGGACCTTGCGCACGTCGAAGAACACGTCCAGCGCTTCGCTGACCAGGTCTTTCTTGATGTCCGGGTAGTGAACATCGACGATTTTCTGCAGGGTGGTGCGGTCCGGGAAGGCGATGTAATGGAAGAAGCAGCGGCGCAGGAAGGCGTCCGGCAGCTCTTTCTCGTTGTTGGAGGTAATGATGATGATCGGACGTTTCTTGGCCTTGATGGTCTCGTCGATCTCGTAAACGTAGAACTCCATCTTGTCGAGTTCTTGCAGCAGGTCGTTGGGGAACTCGATGTCGGCCTTGTCGATTTCGTCGATCAGCAGGATGACCCGCTCTTCGGACTCGAACGCTTCCCAGAGCTTGCCTTTCTTCAGGTAGTTGCGCACGTCGTGGACTTTTTCATTGCCCAGTTGCGAGTCGCGCAGACGGCTGACCGCATCGTACTCGTACAGGCCCTGATGGGCCTTGGTGGTGGACTTGATGTGCCAGGTGATCAGCTTGGCGCCGAACGATTCGGCCAGTTGCTCGGCGAGCATGGTCTTGCCGGTGCCCGGTTCGCCCTTGACCAGCAGCGGCCGCTCCAGGGTGATGGCGGCGTTGACCGCCAGCTTCAGGTCATCGGTGGCGACGTAGGCCTGGGTGCCTTCGAACTTCATCTGCTAATCCTCGAACGGTAACGCCGACCTGAACGGGCAGGGCGGGGGCGAAATAATCGGATGCCCGACTATAACGCGCAGCCCGGTCGACTGTGAACGCAGACGGCTTATTCAGTCTCTGAATGGGGCGTCACATGTTGACTCAGTTTCGGCACGAGGCCAGTATTCAGGTATCGCCAATTTGGCGATAGCCTTCGGGCATGACTACCAAATACCGATTTCGCGAAAAATACCGCATTCAGTTGCGCGAGAAGGATCACCCGCCACCCCATGTTCACCTGACCGGTGGCGGAGTGGATGTGATGCTGAGCCTGGAAACCGTCGAGGTCATGATGGGCAAGGCACCGCCACTGATCGTCAAGGAAGCGTTGGAGTGGGTTTCGGCCCATCAGACGCAATTGCTGGAGGACTGGAAACGATGTTACTCATGAAGCGGCCGCGGCTGGCGGCAGTGCAGGCTCTTGGCGATGCTTGTCTGTCGCTGACCTTTATCGACGGACAACAGATGAACCTGGACTTGAGCCGCGATCTGCAAACCTATCCGGGGCTCGCTCCGCTACTGGACGCTGAAGTCTTCGCAACCGCTGAGTTGGGTGACGACGGCTGGAGCGTGGAGTGGCTGGAACCGGATATCCAGATTGGTGCCGATACCTTGTACCGGGACGCGCTCGCGCAAAATGCGCCGGACGAAAACACACGGATTTTCATGGATTGGCGCGCTCGAACCGGTTTACCGTTGAATGAGGCAGCCGAAGCGTTGGGTGTCAGCGCTCGCAGCATCAGTCGCTACAGTAATGGCCGGGAAGCCGTGCCCAGGTCATTGGCCCTGGCCTGTCTGGGTTGGGATTCGCTGCAGGAAAAACCTGCACTGATCGCGGCAGAGGATACCGGGCGCTACATCGTCAACCGAAAAACTTAGCCCGCATCCGGCTTCGGCCGTTCATACCGGGCATTGAAGGCCTGAATGAATCCGTTGCGCAAAATCTGCAAAAACGCTTCGAACGCGCTGATATCTTGCTGGTGCACGCTGCCACTGAGTTCGACGCGGGTGGCGAACTGGTTCTTGCCCTGGTTTTTCAGCACGGTTTCGGTGCCGCCGACCAGTGCTTCCCAGATCGAGCGGAAGATGCCCTTGTTCTTGTTCTCGACATCCTGCTGCCAGTTGAACACGTCGACGTCGCGCAGCAGCGGTTTGATGTAGCCCTTGAGCTGGCCCTTGTTGGCGGCGGCTTCGATGACCACATCGCCGTGGCCGGCGTTGAAGTCGAATTTGCCGTAGGCCGAGGCGAAGTCGTTCATGCGCTTGAGTTCGAGGTCACGGGCACGCAGGCGGAACTCGAAATCCTCGAAGTTGCTTAACGGATCGAACGTGGCGGAGGTCTCCAGAGGTGCCTGACCGAGCAGCAGGGCCTTGCCCTCGAAGCTGGCATCGCGCTTGCCCTTGTTGTCCACGACGTTGGTCAGGTTGTAAATGCTCGCCTCAACGTTGGTGGCGTTCATGTTCACCGGTGGTTTGGAGTTGAAGTTGCGAAAACTGATGCGCCCATCGTTGATCTGCACTTCGTCGAGGGTGATCGGCAGCAGCTTGCCCAGTTGGGCGCGCCAGTCGGTGCCTTTACCGGTCTGGGAATTTTGCTTGTTGGCACCACCATCGACGAAGTTCACTTGTGGCTTGAAGAACTTCACCTGCGCCACCACCGCATGGTCGTACCACAGCGAGTGCCAGCTGACGGACAGGTCGACCAGCGGCGCATCGACGAACGGCACCGGCACTTTGCCGTCGACCTTGACGATTTTCAGGCCGTTGATCTTGTAGGCCCCGCGCCAGAGCGCCAGATCGACGTCGGTGATCTGGCCGCGGTAGTCGCCCATGTTGGCCAGTTTCTCATTCAGGTAGTCGCGCACGAGGTAGGGCAGGGCGATGTGCAGGGCGACCAGCAACACCACGATGGTGGCGACAATCCATAACGGCCAGCGGTAGCGACGCTTCATGGCAACAAATCCCGAACGGTGTAAAGCGATTGACTGCCGCCTGCAGCAGACGTTCGGCCCGACTGGACTGAGGAGGTCAACAGGCTTACCTTGGAGCGCTGAATTCAACGCTGCACAAGGACCCAGCCATGAGCCGTATTTTTGCTGACAACGCCCATTCCATCGGCAACACGCCGCTGGTGCAGATCAACCGCATCGCGCCCCGTGGCGTGACCATTCTGGCCAAGATCGAAGGTCGCAACCCGGGCTACTCGGTCAAGTGCCGGATCGGCGCCAACATGATCTGGGACGCCGAAAGCAGCGGCAAACTCAAGCCGGGCATGACCATCGTCGAGCCGACTTCGGGCAATACCGGCATCGGCCTGGCCTTCGTGGCGGCCGCTCGCGGTTACAAATTGCTGCTGACCATGCCGGCCTCGATGAGCATCGAACGGCGCAAGGTGCTCAAGGCGCTGGGCGCCGAACTGGTGCTGACCGAACCCGCCAAGGGCATGAAAGGCGCGATCGAAAAGGCCGCGGAAATCGTCGCCAGTGATGCAGGCAAATATTTCATGCCGGCCCAGTTCGATAACCCGGCCAACCCGGCCATCCACGAAAAGACCACCGGCCCGGAAATCTGGAACGACACCGACGGTGCCATCGACGTGCTGGTGGCGGGCGTCGGCACTGGCGGAACCATCACCGGTGTATCGCGGTATATCAAGAATACGGCGGGCAAGCCGATCATCTCGGTGGCTGTGGAGCCGGTGTCTTCGCCGGTGATCACCCAAGCCCTGGCCGGTGAGGAGATCAAGCCGAGCCCCCACAAGATTCAGGGTATCGGTGCCGGTTTTGTGCCGAAGAACCTGGACCTGTCGATGGTCGACCGGGTCGAGCGCGTCACCGACGAAGAATCCAAGGTCATGGCGCTGCGTCTGATGCAGGAAGAGGGGATTCTGTGCGGCATCTCCTGCGGTGCGGCGATGGCTGTGGCGGTGCGCCTGGCGGAAACCCCGGAAATGCAGGGCAAGACCATCGTGGTGGTACTGCCGGACTCCGGTGAACGTTATCTGTCGAGCATGTTGTTCAGCGATCTGTTCACCGATCAGGAGAACCAGCAGTAAGCGGCCCGTTGATTCAGGTCAGCCCTGGTTCAGGAGCGCTATGCTAATTAGTGCTTTGTTGCGCAATTCTTAACACTGAATCTTGGGTTGGGCGGGTTTTTCCCGGAGCCGGTAGTGTTTATCATGGCCGGCCGCCATGTCGGGTAAATGACAGGGCGTGGCGTTGTTTTTTTTCAAGGAGTCGTTGATGACCTTTTCGTTGGCCGCCAAGGTATCGGTGTTGCTGCTTTTCGTGAGCAGCATCCTCTACGTGCATTTGCGCGGCAAGGCGCGTCTGCCGGTGCTGCGCCAGTTCGTCAACCATTCGGCGCTGTTCGCTCCGTACAACGCCTTGATGTACCTGTTTTCCGGCGTGCCGTCCAAACCTTACCTGGACCGCAGCAAGTTCCCGGAACTGGACGTGCTGCGCGACAATTGGGAAACCATCCGCGACGAAGCGATGCATCTGTTCGACGAGGGCTACATTCGCGCCGCCGAGAAGAACAACGACGCCGGTTTCGGCTCGTTCTTCAAGAAGGGCTGGAAGCGTTTCTACCTCAAGTGGTACGACAAACCGCTGCCCTCGGCCGAGACCCTGTGCCCGAAAACCGTGGCACTGGTGAGCGCCATTCCCAACGTCAAGGGTGCGATGTTCGCGTTGTTGCCGGGCGGCAGCCACTTGAACCCGCACCGTGATCCGTTCGCCGGTTCCCTGCGTTATCACCTGGGGCTGTCGACGCCCAACTCCGACGATTGCCGGATCTTCGTTGACGGTCAGGTTTACGCCTGGCGTGACGGTGAAGACGTGATGTTCGACGAGACTTACGTGCACTGGGTCAAGAACGAAACCGAACAGACCCGCGTCATCCTGTTCTGCGACGTCGAGCGTCCGCTGAGCAACCGCCTCATGACCCGCATCAACCGCGCCATCAGCGCCTGGCTGGGCCGTGCCACCGCCCCGCAGAACCTCGACGACGAGCGCGTCGGCGGGATCAACCGGGCCTATGCCTGGACCAAGAACTTCAGCGACCGGTTCAGCGGTGTGGTTAAACAGTGGAAACGCCGCAATCCAAAGGCCTACCGCGTAATGCGGCCGGTGCTGGCGGTGGTGGTGTTGACGTTGCTGGGGTATTGGCTGTTTGGTTGAGGCTTGATGCAGACGTGTAAAAAAACCGCTCCTTGTGAGCGGTTTTTTATGCGGGGAAGATAAAGGATGCGCCGGCGAGGACACTTCCCGGCTCTTCCGCTGCTGGATTAGCAAATGCCTCTCTGATTCGGAGTAACTCCCTTTCAGATAATTCTCCAGCAGAGAGCTTTCCTTTGGCCCTGATCGATTTGGCGCCTGGCGCTTTGTTCTCAGCGACAGCTTTCATGGCGTCTCCACTATGATCATTGCAATTGCAAACGAGCCTATGCGCCTGCCTCTCCAAGTCATTGCAATCCATGTCGCAGGCTGGTTATAGTCGGCGCTCGTGAGTCCCACTACTCACCTTCCATCCCTTCAAAAAAGATCAGCCCAGATGCCTGCATCCCTCATCAACGCGGTAGTCGATTCAGCGGTCAACGCTGGCGTCGTGCCGTGCGGGAATCAGCAGCCTGTGCAGATCAGTCATTTCCCTCCACCTGTCAGTAGCACGCCGGTGTGCGCAGTCGTATCACCGCCGGGCGTTGGTGTTTCGGGCTGATCAGCGTTTTCTGCTGACCCCTGTGCCCGCCTGAAAAAACCTACTGAATTTCAGCTTCGGCTGAGTTGGCTATTTGCCTGACTACAGGTGGTATTCATGTTTGTCCTTTCGAAAAAGTCCGCGCTCGCGGCGGCGTCCACGAGCCTGTTCGTTCTGCTGTGGAGCAGCGGGGCGATCTTCTCCAAGTGGGGACTGGCCCACGCCTCGCCCTTTGCCTTTCTGCTGATCCGTTTTGTGATCGCCCTGTGCGGGCTGGTGCTGCTGGCGCCGTTGCTCAAGCTGAAATTGCCCAAGGGCGGCCAGCCGATGCTGTACGCGATGGCCACCGGCGTGGTGCTGTTGGGGGCTTATCAGATCTTCTATCTGCTGGCGCTGGACCTGAAAGTCACGCCCGGGGTGATGGCGACCATCATGGGCGTGCAGCCGATCCTCACGGTGGTGATCATGGAGCGGCAGCGCTCGGCGAGCCGGATGTTTGGTCTGGCGCTGGGGCTGGCGGGTCTGATCATGGTGGTTTATCAGGGCATCGGTCTGGCCGGGATGTCACTGGCGGGGATGTTGTTCGGGCTGCTGGCGCTGGCGAGCATGACCTTCGGCTCGATCATGCAGAAGCGCATCACCGACAATCCCCTCGGCACGCTGCCGGTGCAGTACCTGGCCGGTCTGTTGCTGTGCGGGATTTTCGTGCCGTTCCAGCCGTTCCACTTCGAGCACAACGCCGGTTTCATCGTGCCGGTGTTATGGATGGGACTGGTGGTTTCCGTGCTGGCGACGTTGCTGCTGTATCGACTGATCGCCCGGGGCAATCTGGTGAATGTCACCAGTCTGTTCTATCTGGTGCCTGCCGTGACCGCGGTGATGGACTACCTGATCTTCGGCAATCGCCTGGCGGCGTTGAGCGTGCTGGGGATGCTGTTGATCATTGTCGGACTGGTATTCGTGTTCCGTAAATCGGCGTAACAGCCACAAATGAAAAAGGCCCGGGAGGAAACTCCCGGGCCTTTTTGCATCTGTCGATCAGCGGGTCGCGGCTTCTACCGGTTTCACTGTCGCCGGCTTCAGTACCAGCCATAGCGCAATCGCGATCAACACCCCGCCGTACACGTGGGCCATCGACAGCGGTTCATCCAGAAACAGCGCCCCCCACAACACGCCGAATGGCGGGATCATGAAGGTCACAGTCATCGATTTCACCGGCCCGATGGAGCTCAGCAGGCGGAAATAAATGATGTAGGCAAACGCAGTGCAGCCCAGACCCAGGCCCAACAGCGACAGCCAGACATTCCAGCCACCCCAGCTCACCGGTGGCTGGGTGATGACGCTGTAGCCGAACAGCGGCAGCAGGAACAGCGTCGCACCGAGCATGCTGCCCAACGCCGACAGACGGCTGTCGAGCCCGCCGGCCTGATCCAGCCAGCGCCGGGCGAGGAAGCCGGCGAAGCCGTAGCAGGTCGTTGCGAGCAGGCAGGCGACAGCGCCCATCAACAGCGGCAGATCGAACGCGACCGGGCCGGCGCGGGTCAGCACACCCACGCCGAGCAGACCAAGGAAAACTCCGGCCAGCTTGGCCGCCGTTAGTTTTTCACTGAAGAACAGCCCGCCGATCAATACGCCCATCAGTGGCGTGGTGGCATTGAAGATCGCGGAGTACCCGGCGGGCAGTACCTGGGCTGCGACGGAGTACAGGGTGGCCGGAACGCCGGAGTTGATCACGCCCAGCATCATCACGGTCTTGAGCTTGCCTTTGAAATCCCAGTTGATGCGCATCAGACCAAGGATCACCAGCAAACCGACGGCCGCGATCGAGACCCGGAAAAAACCGGTAGGAACGGTGCCGATCGCGGGGGCGATGATGCGCATGAACAGGAAGCTCGCACCCCAGATCGCAGCCAGCGACAACATGCGGAAAATATCGACAGGGCTCACGGGCAACTCCTTCCTTGATGGGGACGAGAGTGTTGCCGAGCGCCCTGACGATGGCAACCGCCAAACGGGCATTTAATTGTCCCGTCAGAGCACGAAGCGTGTCACCAGCCCGTTGAGGTCGACAGCGAGGCGCGACAGTTCCTGACTGGCGGCAGACGTCTGGGTGGCGCCAGCGGCAGTCTGCGTCGACAGGTCGCGGATGGTCACCAGGTTTTCATCGACTTCCCGGGCCACCAGTGCCTGTTGCTCGGCGGCACTGGCGATCACCAGATTGCGCTGGTTGATCTGCGAGATCGACGCGGTGATTTTCTCCAGAGCCTGGCCAGCGCTGTTGGCCCGGCGCAGGGTGTGGCTGGCTTGCTCGGCGCTGCTTTGCAACGCGCCGACAGTGGCACCGGTGCCTTGCTGGATGCTGCTGATCATCAGCTCGATTTCTTCGGTGGAGTTTTGCGTGCGCTGGGCCAGCGAGCGGACCTCGTCGGCAACCACTGCAAACCCACGTCCGGCCTCGCCGGCTCGCGCCGCTTCAATGGCGGCGTTAAGCGCCAGCAGGTTGGTCTGCCCGGCGATGCCGCGAATCACTTCCAGCACCTTGCTGATGTCCTGGGCCTGGGTCGCAAGGCCCTCGGCCTGTTCGGAGGCACCTAGCACGGCACTGACCAGTTCCTGAATCGAACTGATGGTCTCACTGACCTGCACATGCCCGTGCCTGCTGTCCTCGTTCGACGCTTGGGACGCCTCGGCGCTGGATACCGCATTGGCGGCCACTTCATCCACCGCCGTGCTCATCTCGGTGACCGCGGTGGCGGCCTGTTCGATCTGATCGTTCTGCTGTTGCAGGCCGCGGGTGCTCTGTTCCATCACCGAACTCATTTCTTCGGCGGCGGAGGCCAATTGTTGGGCCGACTCACTGATGCCGCGAATGGTCGAGCGCAGATTGCCCTGCATCTCGGCCAGCGCTGTAAGCAGTTGCGCCGCTTCATCCCGGCCCTCGCTGTCGATGCGGCCGCTGAGATCACCGGAGGCAATCCGTCGTGCCACGTTCAGCGCCTGATTGATCGGCGCTGTGATGCTGCGGGTCAGCCGCCAGGCCAGCAGCAACGTGGCAATCAAAGCGATGACGATAGTCGTGGCGACGATCCATAGCGCCTGCTGGTACATCGCCGCCGCGGATTTGGCCGCGGCATCCGCGCCTTGTTGATTGAGAGCGATCATTTGCTCCAGGGTCTTGTCGAGCACGCTGCCCTGGGGGGCCAGTTCATTGGTCAGGCGCATGTAGGCCTGGTCATTTTGACCGGCGTCGATCTGTTTGAGGATCTGGTCGAGGATCGCCAGGTACTTGGCCGTATCTGCACCCAGGCCTTCCAGCATTGCCCGTTCCTGATCGTTGGCAATCAAGGCCTTGTGATCGTCGAGGCGCTTGAGCAGCTCCTGTCGCTGCGCCGTGAGAATACCTTTGCTTCGCTCGCGCACGGCAGCCTGGGTGCTGGTGATCAGGCGCAGGGATTCAAGGCGGATGCTGGCGATGTTCGCCGCTGTGTCATGAATGCTTTCGATGCTGGGCATCCATGATTCTTCGATCACGGCTGCGCTTTCGCGAAGGCCTTTCATCTGGCTCAGACCGAACAGGCCAACCACCACCAGCAGACTGGCCAGAACGGCAAAACACAAACTGGCGCGCAAACCGATGCGCAGATTCCGGATAGACATCAATATGCTCCTTGGGCTTTGGGGGAGAGAGGTCGTCCTCGTGGGCCGAGGATCTTGTTGTGAGGCGGGGTAATGGCGGGCTGTATATCAAAGTGCCATCATCTTGGTAAGGGCAGACACCCGCCAACGTCGCAGACAATGGAAAGGAATGGACAAGTCTGGAAAAGCCGCGGGCTAGAGATGTCGTTGCTGGATTGGATCCGAAACCCAGTGAAATCGCGGGCTGGCGCGTTATCACGAAAAGAGCGCGGATGCCGCTTTGCTGACCGAACGGTCGATTAAAAAAACTTTGATAAAAACTGTGTCGTTGTACAACCCGGTCGCGGATTTGGCAGAAATTACGCTTCTCCTGTCCCCGGTTCCGTGGCTAAGCTCAGGCCTTCGAGCACAGATTCTCCAATTCCCGCAGAGGTCTCATCTATGCCGCAGCAATGGCCAGCCACCGACATCGCCCGCATGATCCTCGATGGCTTTGACGATTACCGCGAGCATTTTCGGCGGATCACCGATGGCGCCCGTGAGCGCTTCGAGCAGGCGCGCTGGCAGGAGACGCAAACCGCGTCGGCGGCGCGGATCAACCTCTACGAAGACAAGGTCGGCGAAACCGTCGCGCGCCTGCGCGAGTATTTCGAGGCGGACACGCTGATGGATGTCAGCTGCTGGCCGCTGGTGAAAAGCGCCTACATCAGCATCATCGACCTGCGCTTCGACGATGAGCTCTCCGAGACCTGGTACAACTCGATCTTCTGCGGACTGTTCAGCCACGACCTGATCAGCGATGGCTGCATGTTCATCCATACCACCCGGCCGAGCCTGCGCCGTGCCCGGGCCGCACAGACCCGCACCTACAAACCCCATGGGCAGTTGTCGGGCATGCTCGCGAGCATCTTTGCCGATTACCGTTTCAGCGAGGATTACGCCGATCTGCCCCGGGATCTGCAGCGTCTGGAAGCGCAACTGCGCGAGAACCTGCCGGACTGGGTGTGCAAGGACCCGGAGTTGAGCGTCGAACTGTTTTCCTCGGTGCTGTACCGCAACAAGGGCGCCTATCTGGTCGGACGCATCTACACCAACGACGATCAGTGGCCGCTGGTGATTCCGCTGCTGCACCGCGAGGGGCGGGGGATTCAGATCGACGCGCTGATCACTGACGAAGCCGATGTGTCGATCATCTTCTCGTTCACCCGTTCGTATTTCATGGTGGATGTGCCGGTGCCGGCGGAGTTCATCGGCTTTCTCAAGCGCATCCTGCCGGGCAAGCACATCGCCGAGCTGTACACCTCGATCGGCTTCTACAAGCACGGTAAATCCGAGTTTTACCGCGCCCTGATCAATCACCTGGCCAACACCGACGATCAGTTCATCATGGCCCCGGGCGTGCGCGGCATGGTCATGAGCGTGTTCACGCTGCCGGGTTTCAACACGGTGTTCAAGATCATCAAGGACCGCTTCTCGCCATCGAAAAACGTCGATCGCGCCACGGTGATCGAGAAGTACCGACTGGTGAAAAGCGTCGACCGTGTCGGGCGCATGGCCGATACCCAGGAGTTCGCTGATTTCCGCTTTCCGTTGAGCAAGTTCGATCCGGCGTGCCTGGCCGAGTTGCTGGAAGTCGCGCCGTCCACAGTGTCGCTGGAAGGCGAAACCGTGCTGATCCGCCACTGTTGGACCGAACGCCGGATGACCCCGCTCAACCTCTATCTGGAAAACGCCAACGAAGCCCAGGTGCGCGAGGCGCTGGAGGATTACGGGCTGGCGATCAAGCAACTGGCGGCGGCCAACATTTTCCCCGGCGACATGCTGCTGAAGAACTTTGGCGTCACCCGTCATGGCCGGGTGGTGTTCTACGACTACGACGAGATTTGCTTCCTCACCGAAGCCAACTTCCGCCACATCCCGCCACCCCGCACGCCGGAGGACGAAATGGCTTCCGAGCCGTGGTATTCGATTGGACCGCTGGACGTGTTCCCCGAGGAGTTTCCGCCGTTTCTGTTTGCCGATGCCAAGCAGCGCAAGTTGTTCGATCAGTTGCATGGTGAGCTGTACAACGCCGATTACTGGAAGGGGTTGCAGGAGGCGATTCGGGCGGGGAAAGTCATCGACGTCTTTCCGTATCGGCGAAAGGGCCTCGATAACGAGTGACTTTCTGGAATTGCTGCGCAATTCATCGCGAGCAGGCTCGCTCCCACATTTGATCGCGCTGTGCACCGGTTTTATGGTCGCTGGTAATCCAGGGTGGGAGCGAGCCTGCTCGCGATCGGCCGCGCAGCGGTCGTAAAATCTGCGACAATCGCGTCCTTGCGCCACTAGACGACCGAATTGCGTACCCGATGACCGACGAATCGCCCTCCATCGACAAACTGCTGAAAAACCTCGATCACGCCATGCTCGCCGACCGCCACCGGCTGCGGCGGCAGTTGCTTGAACTGCGCAAGAAACCCGACGAGGCCAAGCTGGCCCAGTGGGTGGCGCGCATGCAGGCGTCCTGCGATCAGGTGCTGGCGCGCAAGGCCAGCCTGCCGGTGATCCGTTACGACGACAGCCTGCCGATTGCGGCCAAGCGCGACGAAATCAAGAAGGCCCTGGAAAAGCATCAGGTGTTGATCATCGCCGGCGAAACCGGCTCGGGTAAAACCACCCAGTTGCCGAAAATCTGTCTGGAGATCGGTCGCGGCCAGCATGGTCTGATAGGCCATACCCAACCCCGTCGAATCGCAGCACGCAGCGTGGCCAGTCGGGTTGCCGAAGAACTCGGCACGCCGCTGGGCGCACTGGTCGGCTATCAGGTTCGATTCGAGGATCAGAGCGATTCCAATACGCTGATCAAACTGATGACCGACGGCATCCTGCTGGCGGAAACCCAGAACGACCGCTACCTCGAACGCTACGACACGATCATTGTCGACGAAGCCCACGAACGCAGCCTCAACATCGACTTCCTGCTCGGTTACCTGAAAACCCTGCTGCCGCGTCGTCCGGACCTGAAGGTCATCATCACTTCGGCGACCATCGATCTGGAGCGCTTCTCCAAACATTTCGACGATGCGCCGATTGTCGAAGTGTCCGGCCGCACCTTCCCGGTGGACACCTGGTATCGCCCGCTGACGCTTGAGCAGGACGAAGAGGGCAACCGCGTCGAAGACGACCTGACCGTGGATCAGGCGATCCTCGCCACCCTCGACGAAATCGCCGCGTACGAGCGCAGCGAACGCCGCAGCCCCGGCGATGTGCTGGTGTTCCTGCCCGGCGAGCGTGAGATCCGCGACGCCGCCGACATGCTGCGCAAGGCCCAGCTCAAACACACCGAAATCCTGCCGTTGTACGCGCGCCTGTCGCCGGCCGAGCAGCAGCGGATTTTCCAGTCCCATCCGGGGCGTCGTGTGGTGCTGGCGACCAACGTCGCCGAAACCTCGCTGACCGTGCCGGGCATCCGTTACGTGATCGACAGCGGCACCGCGCGCATCAGCCGCTACAGTTACCGCGCCAAGGTCCAGCGACTGCCGATCGAAGCGATTTCCCAGGCCAGCGCCAACCAGCGTAAAGGTCGCTGCGGCCGGGTCGAGCCGGGTATCTGCGTGCGCTTGTACAGCGAAGAGGATTTCCTCGGTCGCCCGGAATTTACCGACCCGGAAATTCTGCGTACCAACCTTGCGGCGGTTATTTTGCAGATGCTCCATCTGCGCCTCGGCGAGATCACGGATTTTCCGTTCATCGAGCCGCCGGACGGCAAGGCGATCAGCGACGGTTTCAACCTGCTGCAAGAACTCTCGGCGGTGGATCGCAACAGTCAGCTGACCCCGCTCGGCCGCCAGTTGGCGCGCCTGCCGGTGGACCCGCGTATGGGCCGCATGTTGCTTGAAGCGGCAAAGCTCGGCAGCCTGCAGGAGGTGCTGATCGTGGCCAGCGCCATGTCGATTCAGGACCCTCGCGAGCGTCCGCCGGAACGCCAGCAAGCCGCCGATCAGGCCCACGCTCAGTGGAAAGACGTCGATTCGGACTTCGCCGGGCTAGTCAATCTGTGGCGCGGTTTTGAGGAGCAGCGCCAGGCACTGACCGCCAGCCCGCTGCGCAACTGGTGCCGCAAGAATTTCCTCAACTACCTGCGCCTGCGCGAGTGGCGTGATTCCCATCGCCAGTTGAGCCTGATCTGCCGCGATTTACAGTTGAGCGTCAATAAAGAGCCGGCGGATTACCCGAAACTGCACAAAGCGGTATTGGTCGGCCTGCTCAGCCAGATCGGGCAGAAAACCGAGGACGGCGACTATCTTGGCGCCCGTCAGCGGCGGTTCTGGATTCACCCTTCGTCGGGCATTGGCAAGAAGCGTCCGCAATGGGTGATGACCGCCGAACTGGTGGAAACCACCAAGCTCTACGCACGGATGGTGGCGAAGATCGACGCCGACTGGATCGAACCGCTGGCCGGGCATCTGATCAAGAAAAACCACTTCGAACCGCACTGGGAGAAGAAGCGCGGCCAGGTCGTTGCGTTCGAACAGATCACCCTGTTCGGCCTGATCGTGGTCGGCCGTCGACCGGTGCATTACGGCCCGGTGGATCCGGTGGTCTCGCGGGAGCTGTTCATCCGCGAAGGCCTGGTGCGGGGCGAGATCCAGTCCCGGGCCAAGTGCCTGACCGCCAACAAGCAATTGCTGGAACAACTCGACGAACTGGAAGCCAAGGCTCGCCGCCGGGACATTCTGGCGGACGAAGAAACGCTGTTCGCGTTCTACGATGCTCGACTGCCGGCGGAGATCCATCAGACCGCGACGTTCGACAGCTGGTATCGGGTCAACAGCCAGAAAGACCCGCAACTGCTGATCATGCGCGAGGAAGACGTGCTGGCTCGCGAGGCCAGCGAAGTCACCGCCCAGCATTACCCGGACACGCTGCACATCGGCGATCTGGAGCTGGCCCTGAGTTACCACTTCGAACCGAATCACCCGCGCGACGGCGTGACCTTGCGTGTGCCGGCGCCGCTGTTGCCGATGCTGCCGCCGGAGCGTCTGGAGTGGCTGGTGCCGGGGCTGATCGAGGCCAAGTGCATTGCGCTGGTGCGCAACCTGCCAAAAGCCTTGCGCAAGAACTTCGTGCCGGTGCCGGACTTCATCAAGGCCGCGCTGCAACGCATGACCTTTGCCGAAGGTTCGTTGCCGCAAGCGTTGGGTCGTGAGCTGCTGCGCATGACCGGTGCGCGGGTCAGCGACGAAGCCTGGGCCGAAGCGGCGCAACAGGTCGAAAGCCATCTGCGGATGAACCTGGAAATCGTCGACGGCCAGGGCAAGTTCCTTGGCGAAGGACGGGATCTGGCGGAGCTGACCGCACGTTTCGCCGAAGCCAGCCAGGCCGCATTGGCCGTGCCGCAGAGTGCGAAAAGTCAGCAACCGGTGGAGGCCAAGGTCTTCGCTCCGGTGGCGCAAAAGACTCAGCAGAAGATCGCCGGACTGTCGATGACGGTCTATCCGGCGCTGGTGGAAGAGGGCGGCACCGTCAAGGAAGGTCGCTTCTCGACGCCGGCCGAGGCCGAGTTCCAGCATCGCCGCGCCTTGCAGCGCCTGTTGATGCAGCAACTGGCCGAACCGGCCAAGTTCCTGCGCGGCAAGTTGCCGGGCCTGACCGAACTGGGTTTGCTGTACCGTGAGCTGGGTCGGGTCGATGCGCTGGTGGAAGACATTCTGCTGGCCAGCCTCGACAGCTGCATTCTCGACGGCGAAGACCCGTTACCTCGCGACGGCGCAGGCCTGGCGGCACTGGCCGAGCGCAAGCGTGGCAGCTGGACCGAGCACGCCGAGCGGGTGGCACGTTTGACCCTGGAAATTCTCAAGCTCTGGCACGGTCTGCAAAAGCGCTTCAAGGGCAAGATCGATCTGGCTCAGGCGGTGGCGTTGAACGACATCAAGCAGCAGCTCGGCCATCTGGTGTATCCGGGCTTCGTCCGGGAAACGCCGATGCTCTGGCTCAAGGAATTACCGCGTTATCTGAAGGCGGTCGAGCAGCGTTTCGAGAAGTTGGGCGCGCAGGTGCAGAAGGATCGGGTCTGGAGCGGCGAACTCGCCGGGCTCTGGACGCAATACCAGACCCGCGCCGCCAAGCATGCGCAGGAAGGCAAACGCGATCCGCAGCTCGAGTTGTATCGCTGGTGGCTGGAGGAGTACCGGGTTTCGCTGTTCGCTCAGCAGTTGGGGACGAAAGTGCCGATCTCCGACAAGCGTCTGAACAAACAGTGGACGCAGGTCGAGGCCTGACCTCCGATCCTGCAAAAGGCGCCAAAAGCCAAGGTTTATGGCAAACTTCGCGCCTATAAACGCCGGCCCCGCGGTTTTGAGCCTTCTCTACTGCGGGCGAGGTCGGAATAAAGCGATGCCAGGTTTTTGCGTCCCTTGATACGGGAATGGACCCTTTGCGTGTTGGCACGTCGGTGCCAGCACTTTCTGCCTGAACAGATTAGAGAAACGACCATGCATAACGTCGTCATCAGCGGCACCGGCCTGTACACCCCGGCCAACAGCATTTCCAACGAAGAGCTGGTGCAGTCTTTCAATACCTACGTCGCCCAGTTCAACGCGGACAATGCTGACGCCATCGCCAGCGGCGAGATTCAGGCTCTGACCGAATCCAGCGCCGCGTTCATCGAAAAAGCCTCGGGCATCAAGAGCCGCTTTGTCATGGACAAGGACGGCATCCTCGATCCGCAGCGCATGGCGCCACGCTTGCCGGAACGTTCCAACGACGAATGGTCGGTGCTCTGCCAGATGGCCATCGGTGCTGCCGAGCAAGCCTTGCAGCGCGCCGGCAAGACCGCCGCCGACATCGACGGTGTGATCGTCGCCTGCTCCAACCTGCAGCGCGCCTATCCGGCCATCGCCATCGAAGTCCAGGAAGCACTGGGCATCCAGGGTTTCGGTTTCGACATGAACGTTGCCTGCTCGTCGGCGACCTTCGGCATCCAGCAGGCGGCCAACACCGTGCAACTGGGCCAGGCCCGGGCGATCCTGATGGTCAACCCGGAAGTCTGCACCGGTCACCTGAATTTCCGTGACCGCGACAGCCACTTCATCTTCGGAGACGCCGCAACCGCCGTCGTCATCGAGCGTGCCGATACGGCGACATCGAAACACCAGTTCGAGGTGGTCAGCACCAAACTGCTGACCAAATTCTCCAACAACATCCGCAACAACTTCGGCTTCCTCAACCGTGCAGCGGAAGAGGGCATCGGTGCCCGCGACAAGCTGTTCGTGCAGGAAGGCCGCAAGGTATTCAAGGATGTCTGCCCGATGGTGGCCGAACTGATCGGCGAGCATCTGCAAGAGAACAAGCTCAACGTCGGTGACGTGAAGCGCTTCTGGCTGCACCAGGCCAACCTGAGCATGAATCACCTGATCGTGCGCAAGTTGCTGGGCCGCGAAGCGACTGAAGAAGAAGCCCCGGTGATTCTCGACACCTACGCCAATACCAGCTCCGCCGGTTCCGTGATCGCATTTCACAAGTATCAGGACGATCTGGCGGCTGGTTCGCTGGCGGTGCTGAGTTCGTTCGGCGCCGGCTACTCGATTGGTAGTGTGATTCTGCGCAAGCGTTGAAATTAAGGTTAATTTCCTCTTAATCGCGTTGATCTTTCCTACAGCCGGATCAACTGCAACGCTGTAATTTTCGAGGGTGACGGCAGGGTGGTGCGTTGAGCGCCATCCTGCCGTTATCATTTTCGAAGTCAGGACAAGGGGATTGAGGGATGGCGGCTGACGACACCCAACTGCTGGCACGTTTGCTGGCTGGTGAGCAGAAGGCTTTCAAGGAACTGGTCACGACCTATCAAAGCGCCATGCGCGCGGTAGCCTATGCGATTGTCGGCCAGCGCCACGTCGAGGAAGTGGTGCAGGACGCCTGGCTGTCGGTGGTGCGCCATATCGGCAGCTTCGAGGGGCGCTCCAGTCTCAAGACCTGGCTGCTGACCATCACCGCCAACTCGGCCAAGGGTCGTTACAAGCAGAACCGCCGCGAAGTGCTGATGGATGATCTGCCGTCGCCCCACGGCACCATCGACGACGACCGTTTTTCCACCGGCGACGGCCATTGGCTGATCGCCCCGTTCGCCTGGCATCAGGACACCCCCGAAGCGCTGCTCACCGAGGGTGAGTTGCGCGAATGTCTGGAGCACACGCTGCTGAGCCTGTCGGAACTGCAAAGCAGTGTGCTGGTGTTGCGCGAGCGCCAGGGCCTTGAACTGGAAGACATCTGTAATCTTCTGGAAATCTCGCTCTCCAATGTCCGTGTGCTGCTGCATCGGGCACGTTTGAAGGTCTTCGCGACCGTGGAACATTTTGAGGAGACAGGCGAATGTTGACCTGCAAGGAGCAAGTGGCACGTTCCAGCGATTATCTCGATGGCCAGTTGAGCTTTCGCGAGAAGTTGTTGGTGCGTCATCACCTGATGTTCTGCCCCAATTGCCGGCGTTTCATTCGTCAGATGCGTCTGATGCAGGCGACATTGCGGGTGATGCCGGAGAAACCGGATGAGGGTGTGGATGCGTTGGCCGAGCGTTTGGCGGCACAGCGGCGAAAAGACAGTCCCTGAGGCAAAAAACAGCCCGGCGTGACAGCGGCGAACGGATGATGGGGGTCGCTGCTGCACCGGGCTGTAGGAGAAAAGCAGCTTCAAGCGACAAGTGAGGCATTCACTCGCGGCTTGAAACCTGGCATTGCTGTTTTAGAACTTGGCTTCGGCATCCAGTTGCAGCGTGTTGATGTCGGAGTCGGTCTTCTTGAGGCTGGCGTTGGTGTAGTCCGAGTTAGCCATGAAATACGTGGCGCCCAGGGTGAAGTTCTTGTCCAGCTCGTAGCTCACTTTCAGCTTGCTGCCGCGCGAACCGGTGTAGCCGTTGGCGAAGTCGGAGTCGGTGAAGGCACCCACCACCGCGTTACGCTGTACGTCGCGATAGTTGTAGTCGACGCCAAAGCCGTAAACCTTGGTCTTCACGCCGGCCAGCCAGCCAGTGTCCTGGTCGTTGCTGGCGTCTTTGTTGTTCACGTACTGACCGTAGATCGACAACGGAACCGGCAGGTTGGCGATGTCCAGTTGACCGAAGCCTTCATACAGTTTGAAGGTTTCGTTCGGGCTGTTGCCGTTGACGGCCAGGGCGCATGGCGCGGTCACGGTGCCGCTGGTAGGGCAGGCGCTGTTCTTGTCGTTGTCGTAGGAATAGATGCTGCCGCCCAGGGTCAGTTTCAGGCTGTCGGTCAGTGCGAAACGACCGCCCAACTGGCCAGCGTACAGACGCAGGTCGTGCTTGAACTGCACGCCTTCGCCGTCGACGTTGTCCTTGAGGGTGTAGTGACCGGCGCTACCGAACAGCTCGGTGCTGCCGCTCAGTGGGTACTTGTAGGTAACGGCCAGGCCTTCCGGGTTGATGTCGCTGTCCCAGATGATGTCGCCCATGCTCACCCATGGCTGGTTCATTTTACCGGCGATCAGGTGCAGGTTCTTGACCGCGTCAGGGTGGTAGTCGACGTAGCCCAGGTCGAGCCAGATCTGCTTCTTGTCGAAGTAGTTGTTCAGGTCCTGGTTGGTGGAGCGGGCGTCGTCGCTGCTGCCGGTGGCGATACGGATACCGGTATCAACCTGCGGGTTGATTTCGGTGTAGGCACCCAGACGGGCACGAATGCGCTGACGGTCCTGGTCCTTGGCGTTCGGTACGCCGTCGTTCTTCACGGTTTCCTGGCGGAAACGTACGTCGCCCTTGAACTGGGTCTTGGCAGCCCAGGCGAGTTTCTGGTCGAAGCTGCTCAGCTCGTTGGTTTTCTTCGCGGTTGCCGCGATTTGCTCGTTGGTCTCTTGCTGCGCCTGCTGCGCGATTTGCTGGGCCTTCTGATCCTGGGCCAGTTCGGTTTGCAGTTCTACGTACTGCGCCTGGGTGATGGAACCGTTAGCCTTGAGCATGTCGAGCAGTTTGGCGTCGACTGCGGCACTGGCCGGAACACTCATGGCCAGCAACAGGCCACCGCACAGGGCCGCCGCAGTTTTCGTGGAAGCAAGACGCATAGCATTCTCCGAAGATGAGAGGGATGGCTGAACCATCCTGGGCACAACCGACAATTTGAAGGTCGGAAAACTGTGTCCGGGTAGAACCCGGCGCTCTAAAAACAGGCGCCAGTATCGCGATGGTTTATGACAGAGCAGTGGCACAGTGATGGCAGGTTGATGACGATACAAAACCTCCGTGAACTATTGATCCAGAGCGCTGTCGCGCAATCGGACGTGGGCAAGACGGGGGCGATCAGCGATACTCGCGAGGCTTTCAGGGCCAAAAGTGGAGAGGAAAATGCCGTTGCAGCGCCTGCAAAAACTGTCGGAAATCGAACCGGCGTTCTGGGATGCACTGGTGCCGGAAAACCAACCGTTTCTGCGTCATGCCTTCCTCGGTGCACTGGAGGACAGCGGCAGCGTCGGCCCGCACACCGGCTGGCAGCCGGAACATTTGCTGCATGTGGAAAATGGTCGTCTGATCGCGGCGCTGCCCGCGTATCGAAAGTGGCATTCCTACGGCGAATACGTCTTCGATCACGGTTGGGCCGACGCCTGCGCCCGCGCCGGCATCGATTACTACCCCAAGTTTTTGAGTGCGGTGCCGTTCAGCCCGGTCACCGGGCCACGCCTGTTGGCGGCGAACGTCGAGGATGGGTTTGAACTGCTCAAGAGCCTGCCGGGTTATCTGGAAATCGAAGAACTCTCCGGCGCCCACATCAACTTCACCGATGCCTTTACTGATGCCGCCATGGCCGAGCAGCCGGGCTGGCTGCAACGCATCGGCTGTCAGTACCACTGGCAGAATCGCGGCTATCGCGACTTTCAGGACTTTCTCGACGTGCTCAGTTCGCGCAAGCGCAAACAGATGCGCAAAGAGCGCGAGCAAGTGGCGGGGCAGGGGTTCGAATTCGAATGGCTTGAGGGCAGAGAGCTGGACGAGGCGCAGTGGGATTTTGTCTACGCCTGTTACGCCAACACCTACGCGGTACGCCGGCAGGCGCCGTACCTGACCCGGGAGTTCTTCAGCCTGCTGGCAGAGCGCATGCCGGAATCGATCCGCGTCGTGCTGGCCAGGCAGGGTTCAAGGCCTGTGGCGATGGCATTCAGCCTGGTGGGCGGCGACAGTTTTTACGGGCGCTACTGGGGATGCCTGGCCGAGTACGACCGGCTGCATTTCGAAACCTGTTTCTACCAGGGCATGGACTACGCGATTGCCCAGGGTTTTCAGCGTTTCGACGCCGGCGCCCAGGGCGAACACAAACTGATTCGCGGGTTTGAACCGGTGATCACTCACTCCTGGCATTACCTTCGCCATCCCGGTTTGAAAGCCGCGGTCAAAGACTTCCTGCACCAGGAGCGCGCCGGTGTACTGGCCTATGCCGAAGAGGCGAGGAGCGCCTTGCCGTATCGGCAAGCCTGATCCTCGCCACTGCCCTCAACTGTCGTCCTTGCCCAGCCAGCGATAGACCACACCGCCCACCACCGCGCCCAGCAGCGGCGCGACCCAGAACATCCACAGTTGCGCGATCGCCCAGCCGCCGACCATCAGCGCCGGGCCCGTGCTGCGGGCCGGGTTGACCGAGGTGTTGGTCACGGGAATCGAGATCAGGTGGATCAATGTCAGGGCCAGACCGATGGCGATCGGTGCCAGTCCCGCCGGGGCGCGTTTGTCAGTGGCGCCGAGGATGATGACCACGAACATGGCGGTCATGACCAGTTCGGTGACGAACCCCGATGCCATGGAGTATTTGCCCGGCGAGTGTTCGCCATAACCGTTGGAGGCCAGGCCTGCGGCGATGTCAAAACCCTCCTTGCCGCTGGCAATGTGATACAGCAGCGCCGCTGCCAGAATCCCGCCGATCACCTGGGCGATGATGTAGGCGGGCAGTTCTTTGGCCGGGAACCGGCCGCCGACGACCAGACCAACCGACACGGCCGGGTTGAGGTGACAGCCGCTGATATGGCCGATGGCAAACGCCATGGTCAGCACCGTCAGACCAAATGCCAGGGCGACCCCCAGCACGCCGATACCCAAGGGTGAGGACGCAGCGATCACCGCGCTGCCACACCCGCCTAACACTAACCAGAACGTACCCAACAACTCCGTGGCCGAACGTTTTAACAGAGACATGAGAGTGTCCTTGATAGACGCGCTATCGAGACTGTATCGAATTGTGCTTCCTTGCAATTACGACAGGTTCATCTCCAGAACCTTCGCTGAGTACAGCAGGGAATGCGGGGATTTCCAGCAGGCATGAAAAAACCGCCAGAGCCCGTGGTGGAAGGGCTGTGGCGGTTTTTTGTTGGTCGCAGGATCAATCGATGCCGACAAACCCTCCGGTCTGGTGCGCCCATAGCCGTGCGTACAATCCACCGTGGGCCAGCAGTTCGGCATGGTTGCCGGTTTCGGCGATCCTGCCGTTCTCCAGCACCACCAGCCGATCCATGCGGGCAATGGTCGAGAGGCGGTGGGCGATGGCAATTACGGTCTTGCCCTGCATCAGGGTTTCCAGGCTTTCCTGGATCGCCGCTTCGACTTCCGAGTCCAGTGCCGAGGTCGCTTCGTCCATGATCAGGATCGGCGCGTCCTTGAGCAGCACCCGGGCAATCGCGATCCGCTGGCGCTGGCCGCCGGACAGCTTGACGCCGCGCTCACCGACATGGGCATCGAATCCGGTGCGTCCTTCGGCATCCGACAGCAGGGGAATGAACTCGTCGGCGCGGGCCTTGTGCACCGCTTCCCAGAGTTCGGCGTCGGTGGCGTCAGGCTTGCCGTACAGCAAGTTGTCGCGGATCGAACGGTGCAGCAACGACGTGTCCTGAGTGATCATGCCGATCCGCGCACGCAGGCTCTCCTGGCCGACTTCAGCGATATTCTGGCCATCGATCAGGATCCGCCCGCCCTCGACGTCGTACAGACGCAACAGCAGGTTGACCAGGGTCGACTTGCCGGCGCCGGACGGGCCGATCAGACCGATTTTCTCGCCGGGCTTGATGGTCAGGTTGAGGTCGCCGATGATGCCTTTCTTCTTGCCGTAGTGAAAATCCACGTGCTCGAAACGCACTTCGCCACGGGCCACGGCCAGCGGTTTGGCCTGTTCGTGATCGGTGACGCTGACCGGTTGCGAGATGGTCTGCAGACCGTCCTGGACCATGCCGATGTTTTCGAAGATCCCGGTGACCACCCACATGATCCAGCCGGACATGTTGACGATGCGGATCACCAGGCCGGTGGCCAGGGCGATGGCGCCGACGGTGATCAGCGACTGTGACCACAGCCACAGCGCCAGCGCGGTGGTGCCGACGATCAGCAGGCCGTTCATGGTGGTGATCGCCACGTCCATGCTGGTGACCACCCGGCCGGCCATCTGGGCCTTTTCGGTCTGTTCCTGCATCGCTTCGCGGGCGTAATGCTGTTCGAAATTGGTGTGGGCGAACAGCTTCAGGGTGGCGATGTTGGTGTAGCCATCGACGATCCTGCCCATCAGTTTCGAACGCGCGTCAGACGCTGCGACGGAGCGGTCCTTGACCCGTGGCACGAAGTAGTAGAGCGCGCCGATGTAGGCGGCGATCCAGGTCAGCAGGGGGACCATCAGGCGCCAGTCGGCTTCGGCGAACAGCACCAGCGAACTGACCGCGTAGATCAGCACGTGCCACAACGCATCCACTGCCTGCACGGCGGAGTCGCGCAGCGAGTTGCCGGTCTGCATGATGCGCTGGGCGATGCGCCCGGCGAAATCGTTCTGGAAGAAGTTCAGGCTCTGCTTGAGCACGTAGCTGTGGTTCTGCCAGCGAATCATGCTGGTCATGCCCGGGCTCAGCGTCTGGTGCACCAGCAGGTCGTGCAGGCCGAAGAAGATCGGACGCAGCACCAGCGCAACCACTACCATCCAGGTCAGTTCCAGGGCGTGGTCGCTGAAGAAGTTCGGGTTGGGGGTGCCTTGGGCCAGGTCGATGATGCGGCTCAGGTAACTGAACAGCGCCACTTCGATCAGGGCGGCGAACAGGCCGACCACCAGCAGGGCGGCGAAACTCGGCCAGACCTGCTTCAGGTAATAGGTATAGAAGGGCAGAACACGGTTCGGCGGAGCCGCCGTAGGAGCGTCACGGAATATGTCGATCAGTTGTTCGAAACGGCGATAGAGCATCAGATAACCGCCCGGAGCACGGGCTCTCCTTTTATCAGTGTGAGCGGCGCGATGGGTGATCGGCGCCGCTCGATATGCCCTGTAAAGCTTAGTCGATGCGCTTGGCCGACTTGATGATCACAGGGTCGACAGGCACGTTTTGCATGCCCTGTTTGGTGGTGGTCTGGGAGTTGACGATGATGTCGACCACGTCCATGCCCTTGACCACTTTGGCGAACACCGCGTAACCGGCGTCGCGGCCCGGATCGAGGAAGGCGTTGTCGGCCACGTTGATGAAGAACTGGCTGGTGGCCGAATCCGGGTTGGAAGTACGGGCCATCGACAGGGTGCCACGAACGTTGTGCAGACCGTTGCTGGCTTCGTTCTTGATCGGTGCCTTGGTTTCTTTCTGTTGCATCTGCTGGGTGAAGCCGCCGCCCTGAGCCATGAAGCCCGGGATCACGCGGTGGAAAATGGTGTTGGTGTAGAAACCGCTGTCGACGTACTCAAGGAAGTTCTTGGTACTGATCGGCGCCTTGACCGGGTCCAGTTCGATTTCGATCTGGCCGTTGGTGGTGTCCAGCAGCACGTGCGGCGCTTTTGCCGGCGTGGCAGCCATCAGGTTGGCGGCGAACAGCACGGTGCCGGCGGCGAGGGCGAGTTTTTTCAGCATGGGTCAGTGATCCTGAGGGTGATTATCGGCTGTGGCGAGGAACTCCAGCAGCGTTTGATTGAAGCGTTCGGGCTGATCGAGCGGGGTGGCATGGCGAGAATCGGCGATCACCACCAGTCGCGCATCGGGCAGCAGTCTGACATAGGTTTCTTTCAGCGAAACGGGGGTGTAGTCCCGGTCGGCGCTGATGACGAGGGTTGGACAGGTGACCCGGCAAAGGCGTTCCTGAACCCCCCAGCCAACAATCGCATCGAAGCTGGCGAGATAAGCACGTTTGTCGTTTTTTGCCCAGCGTTCGGCCATCTTCTGTCGCAAATCCGCCTGTTCCGGTTTGGGGAACAGCTTGGCACCCAACGCCTTGCCAATGGTCGCCAGGCTGAGCAGGCGCATCAGGCTCCAGCGCTTGAACCACTGCCAGTAATCGTCTCGGCTGCGCACCTTGACCTCGGGCGCGCTGTTGACGATGGTCAGGCTCTTGAGCATCTGTGGCTGATCGACGGCGAACTGGAAGCCGATCATGCCGCCCATGGACAGCCCGACGTAATGCACCGGGCCGAGCTTCAGGTGCTCGATCAGGGCGAGCATGTCAGCGCTGAACCCGGCGATGCTGTAGCGTTCGCGGGGCTTGTCGGAGCGGCCGTGACCGCGCACATCCGGGACGATCACCCGGTAATGCGCGGCGAGTGCCGGAATCTGCATTTCCCAGTCCAGGGTGCTGGAACCGAGCCCGTGAACCAGCAGCAACGGATCGCCGTGGCCATATTCCTCGTAGTGCAGGTTGCAACCTTCATGCTCGAAATACGCCATGGGTGAACTCCGTGTCAGGCTTGTTCAGGGGCGGCGAACGGTGCGTCCAGCGGCAGGGTGTCGAAAGTGCGCAGCAGTTCGATAAGGATTTGCGTGGCTGGACCCAAGGGTTTGTCCTTGTTCGAATACAGATAGAAACTGGAGTTGCGATTGCCGCCCCTGTCCAACGGTAGCAGCTTGAGTGAGCCGTCTTTCAGCTCCCGCTCGATCATGTGTCGGGGCAGCCAGGCGAATCCCAGGCCACTGCTGACAAACGTCGCCGCCGTGGCGAGACTGCCGACGGTCCAGCGTTGTTCGGCGCCGAGCCAGCCAACGTCCCGGGGTTGCTGGCGGCCGGAGTCGCGGATCACCACTTGCATCTGGGTTTCCAAGTCCTGGAAATTCAGCTCGCGGTTCAGCCGGTGCAGGGCGTGTTCGGGGTGGGCAACGGCGACGAACTCCACGTCGCTCAATTCCGCGCCGAGGTAACCGGGAATGCTCAGTCCGGTGATGGCCAGATCGGCCACACCTTCGAGCAGCACTTCTTCGACGCCTGACAGCACTTCCTCACGCAGACGCACGCGGCAGCCGCGGCTTTGGGGCATGAACGCGGTCAGCGCGCGAACGAGGCGGGCAGTCGGGTAGGCGGCATCGACCACCAGCCGCACCTCGGCCTCCCAGCCTTGCTCCATATGATGGGCGAGGTCTTCCAGTTGGCTGGCCTGTTTCACCAGTTGCCGAGAGCGTCGCAGCAACACGCCGCCGGCCTCGGTCAGCACCGCCTTGCGGCCGTCGATGCGCAGCAACGGCACACCGAGTTGATCCTGCATGCGGGCGACGGTGTAGCTCACCGACGATTGCGAACGGTGCAAGGCTTCGGCGGCCTGGGCGAATCCGCCATGGTCGACCACCGCCTGCAACGTTCGCCATTGATCAAGGGTCACGCGGGGCGCTTTCATCGATAGCTCCTCTTGTCCTAAGCTGGCTGTCCCTCATGGAGACTGCCGAATGAAAAAATTCTGTTGTGTGGTGCTGGCGCTGCTGCCGCTGACCGCGTTTGCGTATCCGATCGATGTGCAGAAGAATCTCAATGGCCTGAAGATCGACTACGAGTCTTATGACACCGATAAAGACATCGGCTCCATCCGGGTCGCCAACTACGGCGAGGTCGACGCGGTCTGCAAAGTCGTGTTCAGCAATGGCCCGGAAGCGCCGCGAACCCGCAATATTGAAGTGCCGGCCGGCAAACACACCAATGCCACCGCCAAGTTCTCCCGCGAGATCATCAAGCTGCGCGTCGAGCTGAGCTGCAAACCGAAATAACCGGCCCCAATCCTGTGGGAGCAGGCTCGCTCCCACAGGGCACAGGTTGCATATAAACGAATATTTCGATGGTTTGCAGCAATTATTTGCGCTTTTTGATCGATATGACTCTGTTTAACCTTCACTCCATCGACTTACAACATTCTCGGATGGAGGCTACACAACATGTCCCGCGTTCTGATCATCGAAAGCAGCGCCCGCCAGCAAGACTCGGTTTCCCGTCAACTGACCCAGACCTTCATCAGTCAGTGGAAAGCAGCGCATCCGGACGATCAGATCACCGTTCGTGACCTCGCCGTGAACCCGGTGCCACACCTGGACATCAACCTGCTGGGCGGCTGGATGAAATCCGCCGAGCAGCGCAACGACAGCGAGCAGTCCTCGCTGGACCGTTCCAACGAATTGACCGATGAATTGCTCGCCGCCGACGTGCTGGTGATGGCTGCGCCGATGTACAACTTCGCCATCCCGAGCACCCTGAAAGCCTGGCTCGACCATGTACTGCGTGCCGGTGTGACCTTCAAGTACACCGAAACCGGCCCGCAAGGCCTGCTCAGCGGCAAGCGTGCCTACGTGCTGACCGCCCGCGGCGGCATCTACGCCGGTGGCCCGGCGGATCATCAGGAACCGTACCTGCGTCAGGTGATGGGTTTCATCGGCATCCACGACGTGACCTTCATCCACGCCGAAGGCATGAACCTGGGCGGCGACTTCCAGGAGAAAGGCCTCAACCAGGCCAACGCCAAACTGTCCCAGGTCGCTTGATATGTTAATCGCCAGATAATCGCCGATTGTTCTAGTGACCTGGCGCAACCCCTTCAAGGCTCTACGCGCATCGAACCTCCCTTTGCACTTGTTGCTCCTGAGTGCTGCAGCCCGATTGAACGCTTTAGCGAGATCGGGCTTTTTTTTGCCCGGGATTTAGCGATGGCCGGCAAAAAACGCTATCGTCGCCGCCATTCGAAATCGAGGCGAGCATGGGCTATCTACTTTTTGTCACGCTGATCCAGGCGTTTTCCTTCAGTCTGATCGGCGAATACCTGGCCGGTCATGTCGACAGCTACTTCGCGGTGCTGGTGCGTGTGGTGCTGGCCGGGCTGGTGTTCATTCCGCTCACCCGCTGGCGTTCGGTGGAACCGGCGTTCATGCGCGGCATGCTGCTGATTGGCGCGTTGCAGTTCGGCGTGACCTACGTTTGCCTGTACTTGAGCTTCCGGGTACTGACGGTGCCGGAAGTGTTGCTGTTCACCATCCTCACGCCGTTGCACGTGACGTTGATCGAAGATGCACTGAACCGCCGCTTCAACCCGTGGGCGCTGATCGCCGCACTGGTGGCGGTCGCAGGCGCGGCGGTGATCCGCTACGACCGGATCAACCCGGACTTCTTCATGGGCTTTTTGCTGCTGCAACTGGCAAACTTCACCTACGCCGCCGGGCAGGTGCTGTACAAGCATCTGGTGGCAAAACACCCGAGCGATCTGCCGCACTACCGACGTTTCGGTTTCTTCTACCTCGGCGCACTGGCGGTGGCGTTGCCGGCGTTCCTGCTGTTCGGCAAATCCAACTTCCTGCCCGAAGCGCCGCTGCAATGGGGCGTGCTGGTGTTCCTCGGTCTGGTCTCGACCGCGCTCGGTTTGTACTGGTGGAACAAGGGCGCCTGCCTGGTCAACGGCGGCACCCTGGCGGTGATGAACAACCTGCACGTGCCGGTGGGGTTGCTGCTGAACCTGCTGATCTGGAATCAGCACGAAGAACTGGGGCGGTTGTTCCTCGGAGGCAGCGTGATTCTGGCGGCGGTGTGGATCAGCCGGTTGGGGATTCGCCAGTCGGCGCCAATTGCTCCACCAGAAACTCGATAAACGCCCGGGTCTTCTGCGGCACCCGTCGCGCTGAGGAATACACGGCATTGATGGTGATCGCCGGGGCCTGCCATTCGCACAGTACCGGCACCAGTCGTCCCGCTGCCAATGACTCTTCGACGATGAAGTCTGGCAGCAGCGCAATGCCCATGCCGGCCTCGGCCGCTTGCGCCAGCAGGTCGCCGTTGTTGGCGTGCAGCGGCCCGGTCACGTTGACCCGCTGCGTCTCCTTGCCGTTGCACAGTTGCAGGCTGACGCCGCTCTGCAGATAGCCGTAGTTCAAGCATTGATGCGAGCGAAGATCCTGCGGGGTCTGCGGCGCGCCTGCGCGTTCGAGGTAAGCGGGGGAGGCGACCATGATCCGCGGCGCCGGCGCCAGTTGCCGGGCGATCATGGTTGAGTCGGGCAGGCTGGCGATACGGATGGTCACGTCGAACCCACCGCGCACCGGATCGACCTGCTGGTCGCTGAGCACCAGTTGCAGCTCGATGTTCGGGTGCTGCTCGTGGAACAGCGGAATCAGCTTGCCCAGTCGCCGCAGGCCGAACGACATCGGCGCGTTGACCCGCAACACCCCGCGCAATTCACCCACCCCATCCCGCGCCCGCTGTTCGGCCTCGTCCAGTGCCGCAATCACTTCTCGCGCCGCTTCGAAATATTCGGCACCGGCCTCGGTCAGGTGCAGGCTGCGGGTGGTGCGTTGCAGCAGTTGCACACCGATGGCTTCTTCCAGCGCCTGAATCTGTTTGCTGACTTTCGAGCGGGGCACGTCCATGGCCCGGGCGGCGGCCGCGAAGCCGTTCTCGCCGACCGTCACCACGAAGGCGCGCATGCATTCGATGCGATCCATGATTGTCCCTATTTTAGAATCAATGATTCTCGATTTTAGGTAATTGTCCCTTTATCGGCTAGCCCCTAAAGTGACATCCAAGCCGAGACAACAACGCCGCAGACGGCCAGCCACTCGACTCACCCATTACCCGATCGAAACTCTGAATCGACATCAAAAGGAACGCGCCATGTCTATCCGTGAACTGCTGAACCCTACCAATTCCGCCCTGATCCTGATCGACCACCAGCCACAAATGGCTTTCGGCGTACAGTCGATCGACCGTCAGACCCTGAAGAACAACACCGTCGGCCTGGCCAAGGCAGCGAAGATCTTCAACGTGCCGACCATCTACACCTCGGTCGAAACCGAAAGCTTCAGCGGCTACATCTGGCCGGAACTGCTGGCGGTGCACCCGGAGCAGAAACCGATCGAGCGCACCTCGATGAACTCCTGGGAAGACAAGGCGCTGGTTGACGCGGTGAAGGCCACCGGTCGCAAGAAACTGATCATCGCCGCACTGTGGACCGAGGTCTGCCTGACCTTCCCGGCCCTGGAAGCCCTGGCCGAAGGCTACGAGGTGTACATCGTCACCGACGCGTCCGGCGGCACCACCAAGGAAGCTCACGACATGTCGGTACAGCGGATGATTCAGGCCGGCGCAGTACCGGTGACCTGGCAGCAAGTGCTGCTCGAGTACCAGCGTGACTGGGCGCACAAAGACACTTATCAGGCGGTGATGGACCTGGTGCTGGAACACAGCGGCGCTTACGGCATGGGCGTCGATTACGCCTACACCATGGTGCACAAGGCGCCGCAACGGCAGGCCTGATAGGTCGGCAGGACAAAAAAAGACGCAACCCGGGTTGCGTCTTTTTTTTGCGCTGAAGAAAGCGCTACATCAGATGTTTTTCGGCTTCTGGAATATGGCTCGCGCCAAGGACTGCCGGCAACAACCCCGACCGCAAATCCCCGCCACTCGGCTGCTGATACAGGCTCAACCCGAACTCCGGCAACACCGCTAGCAGGTAATCGAAAATATCCCCCTGGATCCGCTCGTAATCGGCCCACACCGTGGTGGTGGTAAAGCAGTAGATTTCCAGCGGAATGCCCTGGGCCGTGGTCTGCATCTGGCGGACCATGCAGGTCATGTTCGGCTGGATCTCCGGGTGACTCTTCAGATAGGCCAGCGCATAAGCGCGGAAGGTGCCGATGTTGGTCATGCGCCGACGGTTGGCCGACATCGCCGCGACGTTGCCCTGCGCTTCGTTCCAGGCCTTGAGCTCGGCTTTCTTGCGGGCCATGTACGCGGTCAGCAGGTGCACCTGGGAGAGTTTTTCTTCTTCATCGTCGCGGATGAAACGCACACCGCTGGCGTCGATGAACAGACTGCGCTTGATCCGCCGCCCGCCGGACTGCTGCATGCCGCGCCAGTTTCTGAATGATTCGGACATCAGGCGCCAGGTCGGGATCGAGACGATGGTCTTGTCGAAGTTCTGCACCTTGACCGTGTGCAGGGTGATGTCGACCACATCGCCATCGGCGCCGACCTGCGGCATTTCGATCCAGTCGCCGACCCGCAGCATGTCGTTGCTGGTCAGTTGCACGCTGGCGACGAACGACAGCAAGGTGTCCTTGTAGACCAACAGGATCACCGCCGACATCGCACCCAGACCCGACAGCAGCAACAGTGGTGAACGGTCGATCAGGGTGGCGACGATGATGATCGCGCCGAACACGTACAAGACCATTTTCGCCAGTTGCACATAGCCCTTGATCGAGCGGGTGCGGGCGTGTTCGGTGCGGGCGTAGATGTCCAGCAGTGCATTGAGCAGGGCGCTGACCGACAACAGCAGGAACAGAATGGTGAACGCCAGCGCCACGTTGCCGAGGAACACCATGGCGGTCTTGCTCAGTTCCGGCACCAGGTGCAGGCCGAACTGGATCACCAGCGACGGTGTCATCTGCGCCAGACGCTGAAACACCTTGTTATGGCGAAAGTCGTTGAGCCAGTGCAGCGCCGGTTGGCGCCCGAGCATTCGGCTGGCATGCAGGATCAGGTAGCGTGCCACTCGTCCGAGGACCAGCGCGATCACCAGCAGCAGGAGCAGAGCCAGGCCGGCGTGCAGGAGCGGGTGCTGATCAAGGGCACCCCAGAGGTCTTGGGCGTTGAGCCAGAGCTGTTTGAAATCCATGAGTGAGACGATTCTTCTGTTGGACGCGACGGGCGATTAGAGCATTTAAGACGCTGTGTATTACCGTTGGAGACAAATCGAGCAACAAAAAAGCCACTGATTACCGCGGATTTCACAAAGAAACTCGGCCTGAGCGCTCGAAACCGGTAACCTATGCAGCTGATTTTTTGCATATCTTCGAGGTAGCACCCGTGTTTTCCCAATTCGCCCTGCACGAACGCCTGCTCAAAGCCGTGGCCGAGCTGAAATTTGTCGAGCCAACGCCTGTGCAAGCCGCGGCCATTCCGCTGGCGCTTCAGGGGCGTGACCTGCGGGTGACGGCGCAAACCGGTAGCGGCAAGACCGCCGCTTTCGTCCTGCCGATCCTCAACCGCCTGATCGGCCCGGCCAAGATCCGCGTCAGCATCAAGACCCTGATCCTGCTGCCGACCCGCGAGCTGGCCCAGCAGACCCTGAAGGAAGTCGAGCGCTTTTCGCAGTTCACGTTCATCAAGTCCGGCCTGATCACCGGCGGTGAAGACTTCAAGGTCCAGGCCGCCATGCTGCGCAAGGTGCCGGACATCCTGATCGGCACTCCGGGCCGGATGATCGAGCAACTGAACGCCGGCAACCTCGATTTGAAAGAAGTCGAAGTGCTGGTGCTCGACGAAGCCGACCGCATGCTCGACATGGGTTTCGCCGAAGACGTGCAGCGTCTGGTCGACGAATGCCCGAACCGTCAGCAGACCATGCTGTTCTCGGCCACCACTGGCGGTTCCGGTTTGCGCGAGATGATCGCCAAGGTGCTGAACAACCCTGAGCACCTGCAGCTCAACGCGGTCAGCCAGCTGAACGACACCACCCGTCAGCAGATCATCACCGCCGACCACAATCAGCACAAAGAACAGATCGTGAACTGGCTGCTGGCCAACGAGACCTACCAGAAGGCCATCGTCTTCACCAACACCCGGGCCATGGCCGACCGTATCTACGGTCGCCTCGTCGCCCAGGAATACAAGGCGTTCGTGCTGCACGGCGAGAAAGACCAGAAAGATCGCAAACTGGCGATCGACCGTCTGAAGCAGGGCGGTGTGAAGATCCTGGTAGCCACCGACGTGGCGGCCCGTGGTCTGGACGTAGACGGTCTGGATCTGGTGATCAACTTCGACATGCCACGCAGCGGCGACGAATACGTACACCGCATCGGTCGTACCGGCCGTGCCGGCAACGACGGTCTGGCGATCTCACTGATCTGCCACGGCGACTGGAACCTGATGTCGAGCATCGAGCGTTATCTGAAGCAGAGCTTCGAGCGCCGCACCATCAAGGAAGTCAAAGGCACCTACGGCGGACCGAAAAAGGTCAAGGCCTCGGGCAAAGCTGTCGGCGTGAAGAAGAAAAAGACCGACGCCAAGGGCGACAAGAAGAAAACCGCCGCCAAGACCCCGACCAAGCGCAAGAGCGCCAACCGTCCGAAACCGGATTCTCTGGTGAGCAGCGACGGCATGGCCCCGCTCAAGCGCCGCAAGCCGGCAGCGCCTGCGGCTGAATAAGCCGTTCCAGACGCCGAAAAAAACCCGGACAGTGTCCGGGTTTAATGAGATGGTCAGCCTGACCGAGAAGCCCTGCAGGTTTACGCTTGCAGGGCTTTTTATTGCCGGCGTTTGTCAGCTGCCCAGCTGTCCACGGGTGTCGGCATCAAAGCGCTGCTTGGTCTGATCCGCCTTCGGTTTGAGCTGCGCGAGCAGTGCTGCCTCGCTGTACAGCCCGGGCAGCGCCAACTCCTTGGGCGTTGGCTCGATCGGGATCAGCACATCTTCACCGACCGCATGCAGCCAGATGGCCACGACCTGCAGCGCCGAAACGAAGAGCACCCGCAGCTCAACGGTTTTGCCCTGCAGCTGTGGCGATTGCTCCGCCAGCTTCAGCGCATCGACCGTGGCGCTCGCCAGGTTGCCGTGGTTCAACGAGGCGAACTCGACGTGACCGCGAACCTCAGCCAATTGCGCATCGGCAATTGACACACCGTCGGCAAACACCAGGTAATGCCAGTCACCGAGCCGGGCATCCTTCAGGCCTTTGCCTTGGCTCAGATCCTCCAGGCTCAACGAATAACCGCGATAGGCCTCGCTCAGGCTGATTTTCGCCGGCACCGCACTGGCGAACTGGCGATTGATGCCAAACCCCTGGGTTTGAAGCGCCGCTTGCAATACTGGACGCAAGGTCTGCACGCCGTTGGAAGGCGCCTTTGGATAAGTCAGTTGCATGATGTCGCCCTCCTAGTTTCTCGCCGTGAAGTAAGTGTGAGTCCAGTTGCCGCCACCGTTGTAGGAGCCGGGGAATGAATTCAGTGCGCGGGTCGAGTAGCCGTAGATCGAATCCGCGACCAGCACGTAGTTGCCGTTGGTGCCGTAGATCGTCAGGAAGTGCGCACCGCCGCCGTACCAGGCACAGCGCAGACCGACGGGGCGGCCCATGTTGATCTGGTTCTGAATGGCCGACATCTGCAACGACCCCTGATTCATCCCGTTGTAGCTGCGGGTGGTTTGCAGGGCCGAATCCAGATAGCCGTAGACGTTACACGGCCCCGGCTGGCTGCAGCAGTTGCGGTTCAGTTGGGTGCTGGCAACGCCGCACTGGGTCCAGGACCCGGTGCCGTAATAGTTGCCGATCGAAGCGGAAACCGCGGCCCAGCACCAGTTGGTCCGGGTCTGTTGCTGCATCGTGAAGTTGAGGCTTGGGGCCGCCAGAGCCTCGGCCTGTGGAGCTGCTTCGACCTCGACCAGATGCGCGTCGAGCAGATGGCCGGTCAGGCACCCGGGCAGGGTGTTGCCGGTGAACTGCGTTGTTTCAGTGGTTAACATTTTTCAATCCTCCATGAATGAAAACAAATGTCCTGCATAGATGTGCGAGCCGTCGGCGGTTAAGGGGTGCCACTTCTGCGGCGGGTTCCGAACAGGCTCGAGGTAACCCTAGGTCTGTATATGCATTTGTGCAAATAAATAAATGCACAAATGCAACTTTGCGGGCGAAAGGACACTGCTTTCAGCATGTCCTTTGTGGTGGAAGTTGAAGTGCGAGGCCTTTGCCCACGTCGTTACCCTTCGGTTTTATGCTCGGCCGAATCCAGCTCCTTCAAGCGCTGATCGATCAGCTGGCATTTGTCCGGCAGATCGGCAGAGTCGGTGCCCAGATCCATTTTTTGCAGCTCGGCATTGATTTCCTTGGCCTTGGTCGGGTTTTGCTCGGTGAGTTTTGCCACTTCCTGGGCCAGTTGCTCGCGCTTGGCGGTGGCTTCTTCCGGGGTGCAGGCCCAGACGGGCAGGGCGCAGGCGAGGGTGGTGGCAAGAGTGAGTTTGAGCAGGGTTTTCATGGGTGCAGGCCTCGGATCCGGTTAAGGCGGGTTAATCGGTTGAGGGCTGTGTCCAGTGAAAAGTTCAGTGTCTTTGCCGGCTCAGTCGCCGTGGCAGCAACTGGATTTTTGCGCTGCGTCATACCGATCATGATGCCGCACCCACTCCATGATCTCGTCCTCGTTCCGGCCTTTGGGCGTGAGGTCGAGAAAGTTGTAGGCGCCGACCAGCATGTCCAGACCCCGGGCGTACGTTGAGTAGGTGTGGAATATCTCGCCGTTATTGGCGCGATAAAACACGCTCAGCCCCGGCATCTCTTCCTCGGCACTGTCAGTCTTTTCATAGTTGTAGGTAGCCTTTGCGGCTTCGGCGTCTTCTGCGTGGGCGCAAACACCAAAGTCGTAGTTAAAGTCGGAACCGTCTGACGACACCCAGTCGAACTTCCAGCCCATCCGCCGCTTGAACGCCTGGAATTCGGCAAATGGTGCGTGGGATACCGCCACCAACGCGATGTCGTGATGGGCGAGGTGCAAATTGGCGCCGTCGAAGTGGTCTGCGAGGAAGGAACAGCCCTGGCAGCCTTCTTCCCAGCCTTTGGCGAACATGAAGTGGTAAACGATGAGCTGGCTGTGGTCGCCGAACAGATCGGCCAGTTTCATTTCGCCGTCCGGCCCCATGAAACGATAGTCCTTGTCTACCTTCACCCATGGCAGAGCGCGGCGTTTGGCGCTGAGGCGGTCGCGCTCCCGGGTGAAGGCCTTTTCATCGGCCAGATGCTGCTTGCGGGCGGTGAGCCACTCTTCGCGCGACACCACCGGATGATTCTCAACGTTCATGCTGATTTCTCCTGCGGGGGTTGAAAACGTCTGTCTCAGACTAGTCGCTCGACACCTGCAAGATTCGACAGACCGCCGGTCGGTCAGGGTGGTAAACGAAGCTGAACGGCTACTGCCCGCTCGGGTCACAACCTAAGACAGCGCCATTAATCACGCGCACCGGAGGTTGAATCAGGATGACGACTTATAACTGGGATTTGATTGAACGCCTGCTGCATGAAGTGCAGAACGGCGCAGGCCACAGCTTTGCGCCGCGGTCCTACGCAGAAGACTATGCGGCGGAAAAAGCGGCGGCAGGCGAGCCGATCGAGAATCTGGATCATTTGAAAACGATCGCCTGTGAATACGAGCAGAAGCTGTTGCTGCGCGGTTTTATCGAACCCCGTGGCGACGATGAGGGCAGCACCGGCAACAATTTCAGTCTGACTCCTCGTGGCTCGAGCCTGTTGAGCCTGATCGACAGCAGCATTCCCGGTAACGATCATCCGCGTCAGGTGCTGGATGAACAGGAGGATGCGCTGGATGAGGCGACGTTCGATCGTGTGGCGTCGAACGCGCAGATTGCCTGAACCCTGTGCGGGAGCCGGGTTTTCCGGCTGCCGAAGATTCAATGAATCTCAGCCAGCCTTCGCAGCTTGCAAACATTTGAGATCATTGAAGTCCTTGCGCACCCCGTCGATTTTCTTCAACAACCGCTGTCGTTGTTGTGGCGTACTCTCAGCCATCAGATCCACCGCCAGTGAACGTGCCTGCGCCTCGGTGTCGGCGTAGGCCTTGCGGTAATCCGCTGTCCATAAGCGCTCGCGGTAGACCAGAAGTGTCTCGATCCGCTGTGGGAAATCCGCACTTTTACGCTGGGCCACGGCGGCGCTGAACTGCTGTTGCCAGTGCGCTCGGTTGGCGATCCATTGAGTGTTCTGATCGCCCAGGGCTCTTGACCACGCCATTATGCGTTGCTCTTGCGTGGTGCTCAAAGGCCCGAGCCAGTCGTTGAGGCGCTTGTCCATCCGAGCGCCACGTTCGGCGATCTGCTGGGCCAGTGGTGGCTTCACATATTCCTGCTGGCGTTTGCGCAGATCCTTGGCAAACGCATCGTTCATTTCTGCGACCTGTTTGTCGTCCAGCCCTTGCAGCAACTCAATCGCCGACGGGGTAATCTGCCGGGCAGTTTCGGCAATTGCCTGCTTGGCCTCCAGTGTGCGGGCCTGGAGCGCGGCGTCGGTGACCTGGTTGGTTTCGACCATGGTTTGCAGGCGATCCAGCCAGTCCAGATAACCCGGCAATTGGGTGGTGCAGTGCCAGCTCAGGTGTTCCTTGAGGCGCTCGTTGAACCAGCCTTTCTGTTCGCCGGTCATGTCCAGGTAGTCGCTGAGCGTCCATGGAATGATCACATCGAGATTGCGATAGGCGAGGCCGACGCGGCTGCACGCGCCGAGGGCGAGGGTGAAGATCAACAGGGTGGCGCAGTGTTTGAACCAGCGAGACATGAGCGAGTCCTTGCGAAAGCCTGGCGTCTGATTCTTATGTGAACGCAGGATGCTCCCGGCAGTTCAGCCAATCAATAGAACGCGCGTTCGGCCTTGAGCGTGACCAGCCCGTCGCACTGGCTGTTGTGCCCGGAATAGGCGGAGCAATCGCTGCCGCTGAGGCTGGAATTGCTGTAAGTCAGGTCCAGGTCAATGCCCATCACCGGCCGGGAAAACTTCACCGACCAATCGGTAAAACTGCTGACATACCCACCGTCCACCGAGACAGGAGTATTGAGCTGATGGGTGGTGTATTTCATGCTGATCCCGATGCCGAACGGCTGGTTGCCGCCCAGATCGGCGAACAAGGTGTTGTTCTGTTTGTCCGGGTCGTTGCTCAGTGCGATGCCGAAACGGCTGCCGAGAAGGGTCAGGCCGCCGAACAGCTCCTGGCTGTCGAGGGTCTCGACCTTCGGATAGCTGTAATGGATCATCCCGACTTCGTAGCCGAGGGTTTGATCGAAAGGTTGTTTAAAGCCTACGTAGGAGTCGATCTCCAGATTCTTGCCTGGCGTCAGCCCCATGCTCGGCGCGTACTGGCCAATGTAGAGGCCGCTGTCGTGGCTCAGGTCGAGGCCGCCGTGGAACGAGCCGGCTGCCGAGGGCTTGACCAGACCCTGGGCCATGCTGCGGCTGGGCGTGGTGCCGAGTTTCAGGTCGAAGTCGCCGAGTTCGCGCTGGAAAATCTGCGCGTGCGCCACCGGGCTCGCCAGCAGTCCTGCAAGAATTAAACAGAGGGGTTTGAGCATGCGTCACTCCTTGAACAGCGAGCGCAGGGCGACGTACCTGCTGAAACGCTTGATCCAGACGCGTGCAAGGATACCGGCGAATGTGCGGCTTCGGAGGCCGTTCGTCGATTTCTGTTGTTTTGTTGAGTTTGATTAAACGCGACAGAGGCGGTGAGAGGGTTCCGGTCCAGACGCTTCGAAGCTCAAAGCGTCTTGGGACTGGTGTGTTGCGGGGGGGATTACTTCTTGCCCAGGCTAATCTGCTTGGACGGGCCGAACGTCTGGCCGCTGACGCCCTTGGCAATTTGCTGGATCTCGCCGCCGGACTTGAGGAATGCCGCGATCTGATCGTTGATCGATTCGCTGGTCTCAACGGCTGGAGCTGGCTTTGCTTTGCTGGTGGATGCTTTTACACGCATGGCGGCCATTAACCTGTAGAAAAGTAACTCGGCCAGGCATCGTACAGGAATAACTTGACAATTGCTTGGTAAATATCCCCCGAAATAACCAACCTTGTTCGTGGATTATTCTTCGCTCAATAATTGAAATACCTCGCTAACCTGCTGTTTTAAATAAAAACATCGCTCGAGATCGGCATGATTTTCAACGGTCGGGAGCGGAGGAAAATCGCTGGGCCGGTCTGACGAATGGTGCCCGCTCGGCGGCAAACCTAGAAAAATCAAGGCTTCGCGCAGATTTCCGTCGAGGTCAGGATCTGGCGCCCGACGAAGCCGGCAAAAACGGGTAGAATGCCGCCCACGCAATGAGGGTATTGGAAATGGCTTTAGTCGGGCGTTACAACAGTTTGCAAGTGGTGAAACACACTAACTTCGGTTTATATCTGGACGGCGGTGCCGACGGCGAAATTCTTTTGCCCAACCGTTATATTCCTAAAGATATTCCCAGCGAAGATGAAGACTGGCTCAATGTTTTCATTTATCTGGACAGCGATGACAAACTAATTGCCACCACTGAAAAACCGAAAGTTCAGGTCGGTGAATTTGCCAGTTTGAAAGTTGTTGAAATCAACAGTATCGGTGTGTTCCTCGATTGGGGGTTGCCAAAGGATCTGTTGCTGCCTTACTCCGAAGAAAAACGTCAGATGACCGCTGGCGAATACTGCGTGGTGCACGTCTACCTCGACAAACACACCCGCCGCATCACCGCCACTGCGCGACTGGATCGCTACCTCGACAAGACCCCGGCCAACTACAGCGCCGGCCAGGAAGTCGATCTGCTGGTGGCCGAAGCCACCGACATGGGCTTCAAGGCAATCATCAACAACAAGCACTGGGGCCTGATTCACAAGAACGAAATCTTCAAGTTCATGCGTTCCGGCATGCGCGAGAAAGGCTTCATCAAGGAAGTTCGCGCCGACGGCAAGATCAGCCTGAGCCTGCAACCGGTGGGGCAGGAGGCGGCCAGCAGTCTGAGTTCGAAGATCCTCGCCAGGCTGCGCGAAAGCAACGGCACCCTGGCCGTCAGCGACAAGAGCGATCCGGCCCTGATCAGCAGCCTGTTCGGTGTCAGCAAGGGCAACTTCAAGAAGGCCATCGGTTCCTTGTACAAGGAAGGCAAGATCGTCATTCATGCCGATCGTATTGAACTAACCTGAGCCTGACGTGGCCCATGTTGCATGGGCTCACTTGAGGTCGGGCAGATGAAAAAAGCGCTGATTGCCTATGTCGCCACGTTACTGACATTTCTACTGCTGGACGGCATCTGGCTCGGCGTGTTGATGGCGCCGACCTATCGCGAACTGCTCGGTTCGCTGATGCTCGAAAAACCGTTGCTGGTGCCGGCAGCGGTTTTTTATTGCCTGTACGTGTTTGGCTGTGTGGTGTTCGTGGTGTTGCCGGCGATGACCTGGCAACGCGCTGCCCGCTTGGGTGCGCTGCTCGGGCTGGTCGCTTACGGCACCTATGACCTGACCAACTGGGCGACGTTGCGCGGCTGGTCGGTGCAGGTGACATTGATGGATTGGGCCTGGGGGACGTTTGCCACGGCGCTGGCCTGTACGGTCGGATTTGTCGTGACCGGCCGGTTTGGAAGGTCAGCCCGTTGATTTCGGTTGCTTGAACTGACGCCATCGCTGGCAAGCCAGCTCCCACAAAGTCTGTGTCGTACTCAGGTTTCGGAACCTCCACGTCACCTGTGGGAGCTGGCTTGCCAGCGATTGACGGCGTAGCTGTCAGCCAGACACCGCTGACGTTTCAGGAGAATGAAGTGTCTCTTCCAGACGGCTTTTTTTGGCCAACTGGTTAATAATCCCCGTGACCATTTTTCGCCCCGGACGAAGAGCCGGGGCTTTGTTTTGATCTTTGGAAAAACTGCCATGTGGTGTGTATTCGAGGTGCTGCGGTGAGCGTCAGTCGGCGCAGTGCCGACGGCTTTGCCCTGCAAGTGATGATCGGCCTGTGCCTGATCTGGGGCGTGCAGCAGGTGATGATCAAGTGGGCGGCGACCGATATCGCGCCGGTGATGCAGGCGGCGGGGCGGTCGGGGATTTCCGCGTTGCTCGTGGGCTTGCTGATTTGCTGGAAGGGCGGCTGGGATCAGGTCGGCACGACCTGGCGCGGCGGTTTACTGGCCGGTGCCTTGTTCGGGCTGGAGTTCTTCTTCATCTCCGAAGGCTTGCAGCTGACCACTGCAGCGCACATGTCGGTGTTCCTCTATACCGCGCCGATCTTCACTGCGCTGGGCGTGCATTTTCTGTTGCCCAGCGAGCGTCTGCGGCCGGTGCAATGGCTGGGGATCCTCATGGCATTCGTCGGGATTGCCGTGGCGTTTGCCGGCGGCGTGTCGTGGGACAACCTCGATCACCGCATGCTGCTGGGCGATGCCCTCGGCGTGCTGGCCGGTGCCAGTTGGGGGGCGACCACCGTAGTGGTGCGCGCCTCGCGCCTGTCGGAAGCGCCGGTGACGCTGACTCTGTTTTATCAGCTGATCGTCGGTTTCGTCGGCCTGCTGTTGATCGCACTGCTCAGCGGCCAGATCACCCACGTCAGCCTGACCGTCGTGGCCGTGGGCAGCGTGCTGTTCCAGGGGCTGGTGGTGTCGTTCTTCAGCTACCTGACCTGGTTCTGGCTGCTGCGCCGTTATCTGGCGGCCAACCTCGCCGTGTTTTCCTTCATGACGCCGTTGTTCGGCGTCACGTTCGGCGTGGTGTTGCTCGGCGAAGAGTTGAGCCTGAACTTCATCATCGGCGCCGTGCTGGTGTTGCTTGGCATCACCTTCGTCAGCGCGGAACAGTGGGTGCGTCGGCGTTTGCGCAAGGCGCTCGGTCAGCCGTAACCGATTTGCACGCCAGCCCGCCGGCGATCAGCAAGCCGCTGCCGGCGATCACCAACGCCGGTTGCAGGCCACCGCTGAAATGGCTGCTGACCGCCGCCAGCAACGGCCCGCTGAGCTGGCCGACGGCGAAGCACGCAGTCAGCAGGCCGGCGTTACGCTGGGTGGCGTGGGGCGCCAGTTCCCGGGAGCGTTGCATCACCAGTTGCATGCAGGCCAGGAACGGCGTGCCGCACAGGATCACGCCCAAAGCCAGACCGAGGCCGCTGCCCAACAGGCAGGCAAACACCCCGGCAGCCTGCAACCATAGTGTCGCCATCAACCAGTGCCGGGTGGTGTCCGGATCGTGCCGACGCAGACTCACCAGCAACACCCCGATCGAGGCGCCGAGGCCGAAGCACGGCCAGAACAGATCGGCCTGCCATTGCCCGTGAAACTGCGCGTTGGCCATTTGCGACAGAAACGTGGCCGGAATGATGTAGCCCACGCCGTAAAAGGCATACACCACCGCCAGACGCCCAATTCCACGATCCGACGAACTTGCGGCAGTCGGTGCGCCCGGCACACCGATGCCCGGTTGCGGCAGAATCCGCACGATCCCCAGCAACATCACCAGCGCCACGGCGGCATAGATCAGCCACAAAGTGGCGGAAGTTTGCTGCGCCAGATGTGAGAACAGCGCCAGCAACCCGGTCAGAAAAATCCCCAGCCCCGGCCCGGCAAACACCAACGCCCCCAACCGTGGACGACCGGCCGCCGCAGCCAGTGGCTGACTCAGTGCCGTAATCATCACCAGCACCCAGGCGCTCGCCACACCGGTGCCGAAACGCAGCAGCAGATGCGACCAGAAACCGTTGGCCCAGAACGACGCCAGCGTCAGCAGCACACACAACCACAGGCCGCCGTGCAGACGCCGCTGCACTTGATCCGGCCGCCGGGAAAGCATCGCATCCAGCGCCCCGAGCAGGTAACCGAGGTAGTTGGCCGCCGCAATCAGACCGGCGGCCGTCAGGTCGATCTGGCCTTCACTGAGCAGATGCGGCAGTTGCGGGGTGAGGGCGAAACGCCCGATGCCCATGGCCATCATCAGGGCAATGAAACAGGCGGATAAGCGAATCAGGGGTGACATGGTCTGAATTCCGTTGGAGGTTCAATGACCGTCAGGCTAGGACTGATTGACTTTCTTTAAAATTGAATAATAGTGAGTAACTTGTTCTGTTCAGGAGAAAATTTGTGGAGTTCAGCCAGCTGCGAATCTTCCAGGCCGTGGCGGAGGAGGGCTCGATCACCCGTGCCGCCGAACGTTTGCACCGCGTGCCGTCGAACCTGTCGACCCGGCTTAAACAGCTGGAGGAGCAACTGGGCGTCGAACTGTTCGTCCGTGAGCGTCAGCGTTTGCAGTTGTCGCCTGCGGGAAAAGTCCTGCTGGACTACACCGGCAAACTGTTCGCCCTGCGCGATCAGGCCAGTGCGGCGGTGATGGGCGGGCAACCGGCGGGGGATTTCGTGCTCGGCACCCTGTACAGCACCGCGGCGATTCATTTGCCGGCGCTGCTGGCGCGGTATCACAAGCAGTATCCGGCGGTAAATCTTCAGGTGCAGTCCGGACCCAGCGGCGAATTGCTGGAAGGTTTGCTCACCGGGCGGCTGGACGCGGCACTGGTGGATGGCCCGCCGCAGCTGGCCGGGATCGACGGGGTGCCGCTGTGCAATGAGCGGCTGGTGCTGATCAGCGAGCCGGATCACCCGCCGGTGCGCAGTGCCAAGGATGTCGAGGGGCGGGCGGTGTTTACCTTTCGTCATGGTTGCGCCTACCGGGCGCGGCTGGAGTCGTGGTTCGCTCACTATCACGCGGCGATGGGCCGGGCGATGGAGATCGAGTCCTATCAGGGCATGCTCGCCTGTGTGATTGCCGGCAGCGGCGTGGCACTGATGTCGGAGTCGATGCTCGCCAGTCTGCCGGGGCGTGAAAGTGTCGCGGTGCACTCGCTGGCCGAGCCTTTTGCCAGTGCGACAACCTGGCTCATGTGGCGCCGGGGCATGGTCGGCGCCAATCTCAATGCGTGGATCGAACAGCAGCAGGCGCTCTATCCCGTGGCTGGCAAAGATACCCGGGAAACGGCTTGAACGAACGGTCAGGGATTTTGATCCATTCAGTAACAGATCATTGCGGATTTGGCCGAGCATTGCGTAGGACTTCGGACTATTATCAGTGCGAAGCGGCCTCAGAATTCCGGACGCTCAGCACCACCCTGAAGGGGGCATGACGATGAAAGAGAAAATTCAAAACTGGCTGCACGATTTGGGTGTTGCCCTCGGCTTGATCGAACCGCCTCTGCAACCGGTCCCGATTCGCACTGACGACGAACAGCGTCGGCGTCAGCAGCGTCGGCGCTAATGCCCCGATCTGAATAACAACGATTTGAAGTTAAAGAGATCGCAGCCTTCGTCAACGCCTGCATGAAACCGTGCAGGCGCTGACGAAGACTGCGATCTTTTGCTTTTCAGTGTCGCCCGATCTCGATCAGAAAGCGGCTCAAGTCGTTCGCGGTTTTCGCGTTCTTGAGCATGTGATCTTCTTCGGCGGTGAATGCCGTCAGTCCGAATTCGTCTTCCAGATGGAAGATCAGGTCTTCGATATCCGCCTTCTCCAGACCCAACTCCGCCAGGCTGGTGCGGTCATTGAAGTCGTGGTTTTCCAGCAGACGCTTGATGAACCTGTGGACGGCGGCACGCACGGCAGCTCTTCTCATGGCAGATCTTTTTTGGGTAGGTCTGACTGGAGTACAGCAGGCCTCAGGCGTGTCGGCGCAACCATTCGTCAATCATCGAACGTAAATGCTCTCCTGAGAAACTGCCGAAATGCCCGCCATGCACGGTACGGATCGGCAACGCCTGCAAGCGTCGCAGGCTGGCGGCGTAGTCCTCGAGATTCGAGTGGTAGGCGTCTTCAATCAGCGGCCCGTTGTAGATGATGTCGCCGCTGAACAGGGTTTCGCTGGCCACTTCGTAGAGGCTGATCCCGCCCGGCGAATGCCCCGGCGTGTGCAGCACCTGCAGCGTGCGGTTGCCCAGGTCCAGCACATCGCCGTCCTCGACAAAACCCGTGGCCGGCGCCGCCTTGACCCGGTATTCGGCGTAGCACAACGGGCAATCCGGGTGCGCCTCGAACATGTCGTCGCCGACGAAGGCCCGGCTCAAGTCATTCTCGCCATCCGGTGCTGCCAGAATGTCCGCCTCGGCGGGATGTACCAGCCGTTCGGCGAACTCGTGATGCCCGGCGATGTGATCGAAATGGCAATGACTGGCCACCGCCACCAGCGGCCGTTCGGTCAGCCACGGCAATTGCTCGCGCAGGCTGACCAGCCCGGAACCGCTGTCGAGCAGCAAATCCTTGTCACGCCCCTGAACATGCCAGAGGTTGCAGCGGTAGAACGGGCGGATGAATGGTTCGTGGATCAGGCGAATGTCATCGCTCAGGTTTTGCACTTCGAACCACTGATCGCGAGAAACAATCTTCATAAAGCATTTTCTCCAGACGAAAAAAAACGGGTGTGGCAACCGACGCCACACCCGCCGAAGAAAGTTGTTGCTACGGCTTCAGCTTAGATCGCGCTCGCCACGGTCGCCGGGCGACGGGAAAACAGGCTGACCACCACAAAACTCACCAGCCCCACAGCCAGGCTGTAGTAGATCGGCGTGTTGGCATCCAGACCGTCCTTGACCATGAACAGCAAGGCGGTGGCGAAGCCCAGGCCCATGCTGGCGATGGCGCCGGCGGTGGTGGCGCGCTTCCAGAAGATCGCGCCGATCAGCGGTATCAGCATGCCGCCCACCAGCAGGTTGTAAGCGAGGGTCAGGGCGCTGATCACGTCATTGACCACCAGCGCGATACCCAGCACCACGACACCGGTCAGTAGGGTGAACAGACGGTTCACACCCAGGCTCGATTGTTTGCCACCCCGCAGTTTCGGCAGCAGGTCTTCGGTCAGGGTGGTGGCAGCGGCGAGCAGACCGGCGCTGGCGGTAGACATCATCGCAGCCAGAGCAGCGGCGATCACCAGACCCCGGATGCCATCCGGGAGCGACAGTTTGACGATCGCGGCGAAGGCGTTGTTGACGTTGTCCAGATCCGGAATCAGTACGTGCGCCGCCATGCCGATCAGGGCACAGGCCAGACCGTAAAGGATGCAGTAGATGCCCGCGAAGCTACCGGCGTACTGAGCCACTTTTTCGTTCTTGACGGTGAACACCCGTTGCCAGATGTCCTGACCGATCAGGATGCCGAAGAAGTAGATCATGAAGTAGGTGATGATCGTGTCCCAGCCGATGGTGGTGAAGTTGAATGCCGCAGCCGGCAGCTTCAGCACCAGTTCGTCCCAGCCGCCGACGCGGTACAGGCAGATCGGCAACAGGATGAACATCAGGCCGACGGTCTTGATGATGAACTGGACGATGTCGGTCAGGGTCAGCGACCACATGCCGCCGATGGCCGAGTACACCACCACGACGCCACCGCCGAGCAGTACCGAGACCCAGAACGGCAGGCCGAACAGCACTTGCAGCACGGTACCGATGGCGAGGATCGAGGTCACGCCGATCATCAGCGCATAGGCCAGCATGATCGCCGCGCTCGCCGAGCGGGCCATCGGGTTGTAGCGTTTTTCCAGGACCTGGGTAACGGTGTAGATCTTCAGTTTCAGCAGCGGCTTGGCCAGGAACAGGTTCAGCGCCACGATGCCGCAACCCAGTGCCGCACACAGCCAGAAGCCGGAAATGCCGTGCACGTAGCCCAGACGCACGGTGCCGACGGTAGACGCGCCACCCAGAACGGTCGCCGCCATGGTGCCCATGTACAGGCTCGGGCCGAGGTTACGTCCGGCGACGAGAAAGTCCTCGTTGGTCTTGGCTTTGCGCATGCCGAAATAGCCGAGCAACAGCATGCCGGCCGCGTAGATGAGGACGACGAATAAATCCAAAGCCATGATGGCGTGTCTCCGATTGTCTTTTTTATGGTGAAACAGAAATCATTTTTTTCCTTGTGGGAGCGAGCCTGCTCGCGATAGCGATTATTCAGTCACATCGATATTGGATGTGCTGCCGTCATCGCGAGCAGGCTCGCTCCCACAGGGGGTGGTGTCAGGCTGGCTGACGCATTTCAGGCTTTGCTGCTGTGGCAGCACCCTGGCTCCGGGGATCCTTCGGGCCGTAGACCAGCGCCGGTTCCGGGAACAGGCTGAGCAACATCAGGTACATCACAGAGGCCAGGCCGAGGGTCACCAGCAGGCTGATGTCGATGCCGCCGGCCAGTTCACCGAGCGGGCCGACGAACTGCCCCGGCAGGTTGACGAAGCACAGGCCGACCGCCGCGCTCGGGATCCAGGCACCCAGGCCGCGCCAGTTCCAGCCGTGGCTGAACCAGTAGCGTCCGCCTTGCTCACCACGCGTGAACACTTGCAGGTCGTCCGGGCAGTAGAAGCCGCGACGCACCACCAGGCCGATGATCATGATCACCATCCATGGGGTGGTGCAGGTGATGATCAGCACCGCGAAGGTCGACACGCTCTGCACCAGGTTCGCCGCAAAGCGCCCGATGAAGATGAAGGCAATCGACAGCACGCCAATCAGCAGCGTCGCCTTCACTCGCGACAGCAGACGCGGGAACACGCTCGACATGTCCAGCCCTGTGCCATACAGCGACGTGGTGCCGGTGGACATGCCGCCGATCACCGCAATCAGGCACACCGGCAGGAAGAACCAGCTCGGCGACACCGCCAGCAGACCGCCGACGTAGTTGTTGGCCGCGATGTAGTCCGGTGCCTGGATCGCGACGATGGTCGCGGTGGTCAGGCCGAACAGGAACGGGATGAAGGTGGCGATCTGCGAGAAAATCACTGCTGCCATGATCCGCTTGCGCGAGGTTTCACGCGGGATATAGCGGGCCCAGTCGCCGAGGAACGCGCCGAAGGAAATCGGGTTGCTCATGGCCACCAGTGCGGCGCCGATGAACGCGGCCCAGAAACCCGGCTGGCCGAGGCTGACGGTGCCGGCGTAGTGCGAATCGAAAGGACCGGCGAAGGCGAAGATGCCCAGCAGGAACAGCAGGCTCGCGCTCCACACCGCGACTTTGTTCACCCACAGCAGGAAGCGGAAGCCGTAGATGCACACGGTCAGCACCAGAATCGCGAACAGACCGTAGGCCAGGCCCAGGGTCAGGTCGGTTTCCGGCAGGCCGATCAGGCGTTTGGCACCACCGATCAGCGCATCTCCCGAACTCCACACCGAGAGCGAGAAGAAGGCGATGGCGGTCAGCAGCGACAGGAACGAACCGACGATCCGCCCGTGCACGCCGAAGTGCGCACCGGACGACACGGCATTGTTGGTGCCGTTGAGCGGGCCGAACAGGCCCATCGGTGCGAGGATCAGCGAGCCAAGCAGCACACCCGCGACAATCGCCCAGACGCCCGCCTGAAAGGACAGGCCGAACAGCACCGGGAAACTGCCGAGCACGGCGGTGGCAAAGGTATTCGCGCCGCCAAAGATCATGCGGAACAAGTCCACGGGACCGGCGGTGCGTTCGTTGTCCGGGATCTGTTCGACCCCGTGGGTTTCAATCTGCGTAAGGCTTTGGTCTTTGTTGTTGTTATTCATGATCTGCTCCGATCATAAAGGCGCGCTCATCGTGCGTGAGGCGTCACCTGTTTGGCTAAGGGGGTGGCAGCCCTTCCGGCATTGCGGACAAATGTTCGTGGCAGGCCAGCCAATGGCCTTGTTGTTCTAGGCTCGACGCTTGTTTCCTGAAAACAATCGTCTCGCGCTCCTGGCTGAAGTGTTGCTCCCCTTGCATGCGCAGCTCGGTGGCCACGTCATGGATGAAAATCGCCACGTCACCCTGCAGGCTGACGAAGGCGTTGCTCGAGGTGCAGGACAGCACCTCGAAGCCATCCTCGGCGCGCCAGCTGTCCCACAACGCCTGATAGGCATCGCGCGACAGCAGGGGCTGTTCGAGGGTGTAGAACACGAAGCTGGCATCGGCGCTGAACGCGCCGAAGTAGGCTTCGCGATCGTTGCGGGCGAAGGCGGACACCAGATCGGCGGCCGCTTTCAGAACCTGATCACGTTCGTTCATGACCCGACCCTCAGCGGTGGACCACACCCGGCAGTACGCAGAGCATTTCGTACAGCAGGTTGGCGGCCAGCAGCGAGGTGTTGCCGGTGGTGTCATAAGCGGGCGAGACTTCTACCAGATCGCAGCCGATCAGGTCGAGGCCTTGGCAGCCGCGAACGATTTCAATCGCCTGAATGGTCGTCAGACCACCGATTTCCGGGGTGCCGGTGCCTGGCGCCCAGGCCGGGTCGATGCCGTCGATGTCAAAGCTCAGGTACACCGGGCCGCCACCGACTTTCTCGCACACTTCGGCCATCAGCGGTGCCAGCGACTTGTGCCAGCACTCTTCGGCTTGAACAACGCGGAAGCCCTGATCGCGGCTCCAGTTGAAGTCGTCAGCGGTGTAACCCTGCGCACGCAGACCGATCTGCACCACGCGGTCGCAGTCCAGAAGACCTTCTTCGACGGCGCGACGGAAGGTCGTGCCGTGGGCGATCTTCTCGCCGAACATGTGATCGTTGACGTCAGCGTGGGCGTCGATGTGCACCAGACCGACCTTGCCGTGCTTTTTGTGGATGGCACGCAGGATCGGCAGGGTGATGGTGTGGTCGCCACCCAGGGTCATCGGGATGACGTTGTGCTCGAGGATGTTGTCGTAGGCTTCTTCGATGATGCGCACGGCGTCGAGCAGGTTGAAGGTGTTGATCGCCACGTCACCGATGTCGGCAACCGACAGCGAGTCGAACGGCGCAGCGCCGGTGGCCATGTTGTACGGGCGGATCATCACCGATTCGGTGCGGATGTCGCGCGGCCCGAAGCGGGTGCCGGGGCGCAGCGAAGTACCGATGTCCAGTGGCACGCCAACGAAGGCAGCGTCCAGGCCGGCAGCGGTCGGTACATGGGGGAGTCGGAGCATGGTGGCGATGCCGCCGAAGCGCGGCATTTCGTTGCCGCCCAGTGGTTGGTGAAGAATCTTGTCCACGGGTAGGGCCTCATCGTCTTTGTTTTATTTATGTCGGCGCACCGCATTCGCAAGGTCACGGGCACCGCTGTGGGCCGATTCTGCGAAATGTAGTGAGGCGGAAGAATCGCTACGGGCAAATACTTAGTTCAGAATTTTCTAAACTAATGATGTGGGTAGAGATAGACTTTGTGCGCCTTGGGGTTTGTGATCGGCTGAACATCGCCGCCCTCACCCCAGCCCTCTCCCGGAGGGAGAGGGAGCCGATAGAGTTGTTCTCAGGAGCTTCATCGACCTGAAATATCGAGTTGAATTTAATAGAATCTGGGACAGACGCAGAATTTGAAGGCCATGGAGATCGGCTCCCTTTCCCCCTCTCCCCCTTGGGGAGAGGGCTGGGGTGAGGGGTGGTTCCAACAGACGACACAGTTCCCAGCCCCGGAGTAGATATGGCCAACGCTTTACCCGACCTGAAACTGTTGCGCATCTTCGTCAGCGTCGTGCGTCATCAGGGGTTTGCCAACGCGCAGCAGGAACTCAACCTGTCGACCTCGGCGATCAGCACCTACATGAGTCAGCTCGAAACCGCGTTGGGTCTGGTGCTGTGTCATCGCGGGCGCGGCGGTTTCAGCCTGACCAGCAAGGGCGAGCTGTTCCATCAGGAAACCCTGCGCCTGCTGGCCGAACTCGAAGGTTTCGAGCAATACGCCGCCGCGCTCAAGGGCGAATTGCGCGGCACGCTCAACCTCGGGGTGATCGACTCGACGGTCAGCGACAAGGCCTTGCCATTCGCCGAAGCCATTGGCGCCTACAGTCAGGAACACCCGGCGGTGCATTTGCATCTGTCGGTGATGAGCCCGTATGAACTGCAACTCGGCGTGCAGGACAACCGCCTCGATCTGGCCATCGGCGCGTTTTCCACACGCATGAGCGGTCTGGTGTACATGCCGCTGTACCGCGAGCAGCACTGGCTGTATTGCAGCAACCGTCACCCGTTGTTCAACGAACGGCGGATTCCCGAGCAGGTCATTACCCAGCAACGCATGGTCGGTCGTGGCTACTGGAGCCAGGCGGAACTGGCGCGCCACGGTTTCAAACACAGCGCCGCCACTGTGGAAAGTATGGAGGCGCAGCTGATTCTGGTGCTGTCCGGCGCCTACATCGGTTACCTGCCGGAGCACTACGCCCAGGCCTGGGCCGACAAGGGCGATTTGCGGGTTTTGCTGCCGGCGACCTTCGGTTATCAGGCGCCGTTTTCGATGATCATGCGCCGTGGGCGCAGCCGCGAGCCGCTGATCCAGACCTTCCGCGACCTGCTCAAAGCGCAGCTCAATCAGGCATAAGAACATGTCCAGACCCCAATGCCCGCGCTGCCTGCGCCCACAAACCCATTGCCTGTGCCCGCTGATCCCGAGCCTCGACAGCCGCACCCGGGTGTTGCTGTTGCAGCACCCGAGCGAGGTCAATCACGCGCTCAACACGGCACGACTGGCGGCGCTCGGTTTGAAAAATGCCGAACTGATCGTCGGCGAAGTGTTCGAGGATCTGCCCGCGCTGTTGAGTCGGCCAGGCTATCGGGCGCGGTTGCTGTTTCCGGCGGACGATGCACAGCCGATGCAGGCTTACACCGCATCGGATGAGCCGTTACTGCTGGTGGTGCCCGATGGCACGTGGCGCAAGGCGCGCAAGATGTTGCATCTGAATCCGCTGCTGGCGGCGTTGCCCCGGGTGACGCTGGCGCAGGGCGGGGTTTCCCGGTATCGGTTGCGCAAGGCACCGGGGCCGGGGGCGTTGTCGACGATTGAGGCGATTGTGCAGGCGTTGCAGACCTTGGAAGCGCCGGCCTCTTTCGAACCGCTGCTCAAGCCGTTCGAGGCGTTGATCGAGGGGCAGATTGCAGCGATGGGGGAAGAGGTTTTTCAGCGTAATCATGGCGACAGATAGTCGTTGTCTGAGCTGGCCTCTTCGCGAGCAAGCCCGCTCCCACAGGGAGCGCATTTCAAATGTGGGAGCGGGCTTGCCCGCGAAGAGGCCAGATGATTCACCCCAAATTCCGGATCATCACTAGCGCTCGCGCATCGCCTCGGTCCGCGCCTTCAACACCGGTTTGAGCAGGTAGTCCAGCACGCTTTTCTCCCCGGTAATGATGTCCACCGTCGCCACCATCCCCGGAATGATCAGCAGCGGTTTCACATCCCCGCCCAGGTGGTTTTTGTCGGTGCGCACCTGGATCAGGTAGAAGCTGTTGCCCTTGTCGTCGGTGATGGTGTCGGCACCGATCAGTTCAAGTTTGGCACTCAGCCCGCCGTAGATCGTGTAGTCGTAGGCGCTGAACTTGACCATGGCTTTCTGGCCCGGATGCAGGAACGCCACGTCCTGCGGCCGGACTTTGGCTTCGATCAGCAGGTTGTCTTCCAGCGGCACGATTTCCACCATGTCGCTGCCAGGCTGGACCACGCCGCCGATGGTGTTGACCTTCATCTGCTTGATCACCCCACGCACCGGCGAGGTCACGGTGGTGCGGCTGACACGGTCGTCGATGGCGATGCTCGAGGCGGTGATTTTCGACAGGTCGGTGCGTTTCTCGTTGAGCTCCTTGGCCGCCTCGGAACGGAAGGTCTGCTCCGATTCGTCGATCTTGCTTTTGATCTCGTTGATCGCCGATTCGGCCCGGGGAATGGCGAGCGTCGTGGCATTCAACGAGCCCCGAATTTCCACTGCGCTACGACGTAGACGGAGGATCTCCACGGGCGAAACCGCACCGGTTTTCACCAGCGGTTCCGACATGTTCATTTCCTGTTGCAGCAGCGCCAGGCTCGAACTGTATTGCCCCTGTTTCGACCGAAACTCGGCCAGCTCCTGCGCCTTCTGCCGCAGTTGTTCGCTGAGGGTGCGTTGCTCGCTGGCCAGCCGCCGTTGCCGCTGCTCGTACAGCGAGCGCTCGTCCTCGGCCACTTGCGGAGCCTTGGCAATCACCTCGTCAGAGAGCTTGAACGGCCGGCCCTCGGCTTCGGCGGACAAGCGTTCGACCTGCGCGGTCAGGGCATAACGATCGGCCTCGCTCTCTCCCTTGTTCGACAGAAACCGCGTGTCATCCAGCCGCAGCAAGGTGTCGCCCTTGCTGACCATCTGCCCTTCACGCACGAAGATCTCGGTGACGATCCCACCCTCGAGGTTCTGGATCACCTGAACCTTGCTCGACGGAATCGCCTTGCCTTCGCCCATGGTCACTTCCTGGAGCACGGCGAACTTGGCCCAGACCAGCGCACTGATCAGCAGCGCCGCGGCCAGCCACACGGTAATGCGCGACCAGCGCGGCGAATCCTGCAATGAGGCGCCGGCGGTTTCCGGCATGAATTCAGCCTCGGCGCTTTTGCCGAAACTGTCGAAATAACCGCGCTGTTTTGAAGAGGAGGAAGCAGACATGGGCAACTCCTAGACCGCCGCCGAGCCGACCCGGCCCTTGCGCAGTGCATCGATGACTGCTTCTTTCGGACCGTCGGCGACGATCCGGCCGTTGTCCAGCACCAGCAACCGGTCCACCAGGCTCAGCATCGAGGTGCGGTGGGTGACCAGCAGCAAGGTTTTGCCCTGCACCCAGCCGTGCAGCTTCTGGCGCAGGACGTCTTCGCTGCTGTTGTCCATGGCGCTGGTGGGTTCGTCGAGCAGCATGATCGGCGGGTCGAGCAATAGCGCCCGGGCCAGCAGAACGGCCTGGCGCTGACCGCCGGAGAGCAATTGCCCGCGCTCGCCCACCGGTCGGTCGAAGCCTTGCGGATGCTGCCGGGCAAGCTCGGTGACGCCGGTCAGTTCGGCCACTTCAAGCATGCGCGAATCGCTGATATAGCGGGCGCCGAGGGTCAGGTTGTCGCGCAGGCTGCCGGCCAGCAGCGGCAGGTCGTGGGCGACATAACCGATCTGCTGGCGCAGGTCGGCGACATCCAGTTGCCGCAGGTCGAGGCCGTCGAGCAGCAGTTGGCCTTCTTCCGGTTCGTAGAACCCCATCACCAGCCGCGCCAACGTGCTTTTGCCCGAGCCGCTGCGACCAATGATGCCGATCCGCTCGCCGGGTTTGACGCTGAAACTAACGTTGCTCAGGGCCGGTGCATTCTGGCCGTTGTAATGAAAAGTCACCGCATTGGCGTCCAGCGCACCTTGCAATTGCGTGCGCTCCAGCGGCTGCTGTTTGCCGTCACGCTCCTGGGGCAGGGCCATCAGCGCGTCGGTGCTTTTCATGGTCAGTTGCGCTTGCTGGTAGCGGGTGATCAGCCCGGCGATCTGGCCCAGTGGCGCGAGCACGCGGCTGCCGAGCATGTAACTGGCGACCAGCGCACCGACGCTGAGGTTGCCGGCGATGATGCTGTAGACCCCGGCGACGATGGTCGCCATCCCCGAGAACTGCTGGATGAACAACGTGCCGTTGGTGGCCAGCGCCGAGAGATTACGGGCGTGGCTGTCGAGGCGGGTGAGGGCGCCGTGGGTGCTCTCCCATTTGTGCTGGCGCTCGCTTTCGGCGCTGCAGGCCTTGAGGGTTTCCAGGCCGCCGAGGGTTTCGATCAGCAACGCCTGACGCTCGGCGCCGAGGCTCAGGCTTTTTTGTACGGTGTCGCGCAGGCGAACCTGAATGATCATCGCGAACACGATCGTGATCGGAAACGCCAGCAGCGGAATCACCACCAGCCAGCCACCGAGCAGGCCGATCACCACCAGCATCAACACCACGAAGGGCAGGTCGATCAGGCTGGTCAGGGTGACGGCGGTGAGAAATTCCCGCAGCCCCTGAAAATCGTGAATGCTCTGGGCAAATCCGCCGATGGTCGCCGGCCGGGCCTTCATCGCCATACCGGTGATGCGCTCGAATAAAGTCGCGGAAAGGATCACGTCGGTTTTCTTGCCGGCGGTGTCCAGCAGGTGCGCGCGCACCACCCGCAGCACCAGTTCGAACCCGGTGCCGATCAGCAGCCCGATGGCCAGCACCCACAGGGTTGACGTGGCCTGGTTCGGCACCACCCGGTCGTAGGTCTGCATCACGAACAGCGGCACCATCAGGCCCAGCAGGTTGATCAGGAAACTGGCGAGGATCGCGTCGCTGTACAGCCATTTCGACAGCTTCAGGGTATCGCGAAACCACGCCTGCACCCGTGGCACCAGCGGTGAACGCAGGTCTTCCAGTTCATGCCGTGGCCGGGCGAACAGGGCCTGCCCCGTATAGTGTTCAGCGAGTTCTTCGCGGCTGACCCACTGCTCGCCGCCGTCGGCCTCACTGGGCAGGATCAGCGCCTTGCCATCATCGGCAAAACGCCGCAGCACCGCCGTGCGCCCGTTGCCCAGCAGCAACAGCACCGGCAGGTTCAGCGGTGAAATGTCTTTGAGTTCCCGGCGCAGCAAGCGCGCCTGCAACCCGGCCCGGGCGGCGGCGCGGGGCAGCAGGTCCAGGCTCAGGCGTTGTTTGTCCAGGGGCAGCCCGGCACTCAGGCTGGCGCGACTGACCGTCGCGCCATGGAGTTTGCAGAGGATCAACAGACCGTCGAGTAACGGGTCATCGAAGCTCAGCCGCGGATCGATCCCGGATGTTCCGGGTTCCATGCTGGTCATATTGATCGCTCCCGTTGAACTGGCTCGGCTATCCACATCAACCCTGTGTTGATCGTTCCCACGCGGAGCGTGGGAACGATCAGATTGCGGCCTTCGGCAGCGCCTGCACGGGGCTTATTTCAGCTCGGGCAGACGTGCTTCGTTCTTCACCTCGGTAGCGGCAATCGCATCGGCGGGCAGTACCACCCGTTGTTTGCTCAGCAACTGACCCATGTTCGCCAGTACGCGGTACATCGAAAACTCCTCGGTGTAGCGGATTTCGGTGTAGCGGCGGTTGGCGTTGTACAGCTCGTTTTCACTGTCGAGCAGGTCAAGCAGGGTGCGTTGGCCGAGGCCGAACTGATCCTGATAGGCCGCGCGCACGCGCTTGGTGGTCTCGGCGTATTCGCGGGCGGTCGGGGTCTGTTTCTTGGCGTTGACCATGGCGTTCCAGGCCAGGTGAATGTTTTCGTTGAGCTGGCGCAGGGCGTTGTTGCGGATGTCCATGGCCTGGTTGATCTGGTGCGCATCGGAGGCCAGGCGTGCCTTGTCGCTGCCCCCGCGGAACAGGTTGTAATTCATCACCACGCCGACCCGCCATTCGTTGTCGTGGCCCTCGTCACCCTGCACGTTGTTGTTGGCGCCGACCGCCGCTTCGGCATCGAAACGCGGGTAGAACGGCGACTTGGCGACTTCGTACTGGCTCTCGGCCGATTGCACGTCGGCCTGGGCGGATTTCAGATACGGGTTGTTCTCGACCATGCTCTGCTGGGCTTCGGGCAGGCTGGCGGGCAATTCACCACGGGTCGAGGCCGGTGCTTCCAGTTCATCGGGCATGCGCCCGACCACGGCGTAGAAATTCGATTCGGCGTCCGCCAGATCGACCTCGGCGGTGTCGAGGTTGTTCTGCGCCAACGCCTTACGGGCCACCGACTGGTCGGAGTCGGCAGTGCTGCCGATGCCGCGCTGGGTGCGCAGGCCGATCTGGTCATTGACCCGCAGGTGCGCCTGCAGATTGTTCCTGGCCAGGGTTACCAGTTCGCGGCGCTTGAGCACTTCGAGGTAAACCTCGATGGTACGCAGGGCCAGGTCCTGGGCGGTACCTTGCGCGTAATACGCGCGCGAATTGGACACGCCCTTGGTGCGCTCGACTTCGTTGGCGGTGTTGAAACCGTCGAACAGCATCTGCCGCAGACGCAGCTCGGACTGGGTGTAGTTGAGGATTGCGGTGTGGTGGTTACCGAGGGCCCGGGTGTTGGTGTTGTCGCTGTAGCCGCGCCCATAAGCAGCGTTCAGATCCACCGACGGATAGAAGCCACCCTTGGCGACTTTTACCTGTTCGTCGGCCGACAGTTTGGCGTCAACCCGCGACGCCAGTTCCGGGTGGGTCGCGATGGTGCTCTGAATGGCTTCGGTGAGGTTCATGGCCTGAGCTTGGGATGTGCAAGCCATGGCCAGCAAAACCGCACTGCAGAGGGGGGTTAGAACGCGCATGGGTGCATCTCCCTGAGTCCTGATGGTATTTCGCTGTCGCCAATTTATTGACGATATTTTTAGTGTTTAGCGTCTCATCGCTGTTACAACAGAGCTAAGAACATCTTGAAGCGTAGCTAAGAAAAATTTTTCATATGGCTTATGCCAAAAAAAACTTATGCGCTTCGCCGAATCCGGCACATTGTTCCATTCGAAAGCCTTTGTTTTATGCGCTTTAGGGAGTGCATGAAGGCTTGAGGAAAGTTCCATTCACTTTGCGACATACGGGCGAAGTACTGCTAAAGGGGAGGGACGCGTAGCGGTCAATGAGTGACAGTTTTTTGTCACTCGGGTGATTCACCACCGTTACGTAGCGCTAGTGGGCGTGCTGCATCGATCAGGGATTCCAAGTGCCTGAGGGCGCTGGAGTTTCTGAATGTGCACAACCTGCGAAACGAACTGTCGAGGTGCGAGCGTCGCCCCGACAACCCGCTTGAGCCATGGGCTGCTTCGCGAACCAGTGCCGACGGTGGTCGGCAGCGGAGGAAATGCACATGGCAACGCTCATCGGGATCGTCACCAAAGTCATTGGTCAGGTTTTCGCTCAATCGGCAGACGGAAGTCGGCGCCCATTGGTGGAAGGCGATCGGCTGTTTGCCGGGGATCAATTGATCACCGGGGCGGAGGGCGCGATTGCCGTCCATCTGCAAAACGGCCAGGAACTGACCCTGGGCCGGGACAGCAGCCTGACCCTGACCGGACAATTGCTGGCCAACCACGCACCCCATGTGGATGCCCCGGAAGCGCTGACCCCGAGCGATGCCCAACTCACCGACGTGGCCCAGATCCAGAAAGCCATTGCCGCCGGTGAGGACCCGACCAAATCCGCTGAAGCCACCGCCGCAGGCCCCGATGCCCCTGGTGATACCAATGGCGGCAAGGGTGGCGGCCACAGTTTTGTGCTGCTGACCGAAGTGGGTGGCCGGGTCGATCCGGTCATCGGTTTCCCCACGGCCGGTTTCGGTGGCATTCCCGAGTTTCCGGAAGAACGCCACAACGCGGTCATCGACAACGGCGACAACACGCCGGCGCCGGTCATCCCGCCACCGGTCAACAACCTTGTGACCCTCACAGGCCTTGATGTGCTCGGGGGCGAACTGACGCTCAACGAAGCCAATCTGCCGGATGGCTCCGCCGCCAATCCCGGCGCGCTGACCCAGGCCGGCAGCTTCAGCATTTCGGCGCCGGACGGGCTTTCCAGCCTGAGCATCGGTGGTATCAACGTAATCGTCGGCGGCGTGCCGGTCGGTTTCCCGCAATCGATCACCACGCAGCTGGGCAACACCCTGACCATCACCGGTTACAACCCGGCGAACGGCACGGTCAGCTACAGCTACACCCTCAACGGAAACGACACCCATCCTGCGGGCGACGGTGCCAACAGCCTCAGCGAACATTTCACGGTGATTGCGGGCGACAGCAACGGCGACACGGCGACCGGCTCGCTGGACGTCAACATCACCGATGACGTGCCCAAAGCCGTCGATGACAGCAATGCGAGCACGGCTTCGGAAACCCTGCTGACCCTGACCGGCAGCGTCCTGACCAACGACGTGCAAGGCGCCGACCGCATTCCTGCCGGCCCCAACAGCGGCCCGGTGGTCGCCGGTACGTTCACCGGGACCTATGGCACGCTGGTGCTGAATGCCAACGGCACCTACACCTACACGCTGAACACCAGCGACGCGGATTTCAAGGCGTTGCATGGTGGCGGCAATGGCACCGAAACCTTCACCTACACCCTGCATGACTCCGATGGTGATACCAGCACCGCGAACCTCGTGCTGCAGATTCACAACAACGACGATCCGGTGATCATCAACGGGTTGAACGTCGAAGGTAGCGAGCTGACGGTATTCGAGAAAAACCTCAGTACCGGCAGTGCGCCAGATGCCACTGCGCTGACCCAGAGCGGCACGTTTACCATCACTGCTTTGGATGGCGTTACCACGCTGACTGTCGGCGGAATCGCCGTGGTCACCAACGGCGTGGCCGCTGGCTTCCCGCAATCGGTCACGACTCCGCTGGGCAGTACGCTGACCATCACCGGGTTCAATGCCACGACCGGCGTCGTCAGTTACAGCTACACCCTGGTCGACAACGAAGCGCACCCGACTGCCAACGGCGCCAACGTACTGAATGAGCAGTTCGCTGTCACCGTGGTGGATGACAATGGCACCACCGCCAACGGTTCGCTGGACGTGAACATCGTCGACGACTTGCCAAAAGGCGTGGATGACAGCAACGCCGGCACCGCCTCGGAAACCAACCTCACGCTGACCGGCAACGTCCTGACCAACGATGTGCAAGGCGCTGACCGTGTACCGACTGGCCCGATCACTGCCGGCACTTTCACCGGGACTTACGGCACCTTGGTGCTGAATGCCAACGGCACCTACACCTACACCCTCAACACCAGTGACGCCGACTTCAAAGCCCTGCACGGTGGTGGCAATGGCACCGAGACCTTCACCTACACCATCACCGATGCCGATGGCGACACCAGCACCGCGAACCTGGTCCTGCAGATCCACAACAACGACGACCCGGTGGTCATCAACGGGTTGAACGTCGAGGGCGGTGAACTCACCGTCTACGAAAAAAACCTCGGCGACGGCAGCAGCCCCGATGCTCCAGCACTGACCCAAAGCGGCACCTTCACCATCACCGCGTTGGACGGCGTCACCACGCTGACCATTGGTGGAATCGCCGTGGTCACCAACGGTGTCGCCGCAGGCTTCCCGCAATCGGTCACGACTCCGCTGGGCAGTACGCTGACCATCACCGGGTTCAATGCCACGACCGGCGTCGTCAGTTACAGCTACACCCTGGTCGACAACGAAGCGCACCCGACTGCCAACGGCGCCAACGTACTGAATGAGCAGTTCGCTGTCACCGTGGTGGATGACAACGGCACCACCGCCAACGCCACGCTGGACGTAAATATCGTCGACGACCTGCCCAAAGGCGTGGACGACAGCAACGCCGGCACCGCCTCGGAAACCAACCTCACGCTGACTGGCAACGTCCTGACCAACGACGTGCAAGGCGCCGACCGTGTACCGACCGGCCCTAGCGCCGGCCCTATCACCGCCGGTACTTTCACCGGGACTTACGGCACATTGGTACTCAACGCCAACGGCACCTACACCTACACCCTCAATACCAGTGACGCCGATTTCAAAGCCCTGCACGGCGGTGGCAACGGCACGGAAACTTTCACCTACACCATCACCGATGCCGACGGTGACACCAGCACTGCGAACCTGGTCCTGCAGATCCACAACAATGACGATCCAGTGATCATCAACGGCCTGGACGTAAACGGCGGCGAACTCACCGTCTTCGAGAAAAACCTCAGCACCGGTAGTGCGCCAGATGCCACGGCTTTGACTCAGAGTGGCACGTTCACCATCACTGCGTTGGACGGTGTCACTACCCTGACCATCGGTGGTATCGCCGTCGTCACCAACGGTGTCGCCGCAGGCTTCCCGCAATCGGTGACCACGCCTTTGGGCAGCACGCTGACCATCACCGGCTTCAATGCCACGACCGGCGTCGTCAGCTATAGCTACACCCTGGTCGACAACGAGGCGCATCCGAACGCCAACGGCGCCAACGTGCTGAATGAGCAGTTCGCCGTGACCGTGGTCGATGACAACGGCACCACCGCCAACGCCACGCTGGACGTGAACATCGTCGACGACCTGCCCAAAGGCGTGGATGACAGCAACGCCGACACCGCCTCGGAAACCAACCTCACGCTGACCGGCAACGTCCTGACCAACGACGTGCAGGGCGCCGACCGCGTACCGACTGGCCCGATTACCGCCGGCACTTTCACCGGGGCTTACGGCACCTTGGTGCTGAACGCCAACGGTACTTACACCTACACGCTGAATACCAGCGATGCCGACTTCAAAGCCCTGCACGGCGGCGGCAACGGCACCGAGACCTTCACCTACACCATCACCGATGCCGACGGCGACACCAGCACCGCGAACCTCGTGCTGCAAATCCACAACAACGACGACCCGGTGGTCATCAACGGGTTGAACGTCGAGGGCGGTGAACTCACCGTCTACGAAAAAAACCTCGGCGACGGCAGCAGCCCCGATGCGCCAGCCCTGACCCAAAGCGGCACTTTCACCATCACCGCGCTGGATGGCGTCACCACGTTGACCATCGGCGGAATCGCCGTGGTCACCAACGGCGTGGCCGCTGGCTTCCCGCAATCAACCGTCACTCCGTTGGGCAGCACGCTGACCATCACCGGTTTCAACGCTGCAACCGGCGTCGTCAGCTACAGCTACACCCTGGTCGACAACGAGGCGCATCCGAACGCCAACGGCGCCAACGTGCTGAATGAGCAGTTCGCCGTGACCGTGGTCGACGACAACGGCACCACCGCCAACGCCACGCTGGACGTGAACATCGTCGACGACCTGCCCAAAGGCGTGGACGACAGCAACGCCGGCACCGCGTCGGAAACCAACCTGACGCTGACCGGCAACGTCCTGACCAACGATGTGCAAGGCGCCGACCGCGTACCTGTCGGAGAAAATGCCGGCCCGATTACCGCCGGCACTTTCGCCGGGACTTACGGCACCTTGGTGCTGAACGCCACCGGGACTTACACCTACACGCTGAACACCAGTGACGCCGATTTCAAAGCCCTGCACGGCGGTGGCAACGGCACCGAGACCTTCACCTACACCATCACCGATGCCGACGGCGACACCAGCACCGCGAACCTGGTCCTGCAGATCCACAACAATGACGATCCAGTGATCATCAACGGCCTGGACGTAAACGGCGGCGAACTCACCGTTTACGAAAAAAACCTCGGCGACGGCAGCAGCCCCGATGCTCCAGCCCTGACCCAAAGCGGCACCTTCACCATCACCGCGCTGGATGGCGTCACCACGTTGACCATCGGCGGAATCGCCGTGGTCACCAACGGCGTGGCCGCTGGCTTCCCGCAATCGGTGATCACGCCTTTGGGCAGCACGCTGACCATCACCGGTTTCAACGCTGCAACCGGCGTCGTCAGCTACAGCTACACCCTGGTGGATAACGAAACCCATCCGACCGCCAACGGCGCCAACGTGCTGAATGAGCAGTTCGCCGTGACCGTGGTCGATGACAACGGCACCACCGCCAACGGTTCGCTGGACGTGAACATCGTCGACGACTTGCCAAAAGGCGTGGACGACAGCAACGCCGGCACCGCGTCGGAAACCAACCTCACGCTGACCGGCAACGTCCTGACCAACGACGTGCAAGGCGCCGACCGCGTACCGACTGGCCCGATTACCGCCGGCACTTTCACCGGGACTTACGGCACCTTGGTGCTGAACGCCAACGGTACTTACACCTACACGCTGAATACCAGCGATGCCGACTTCAAAGCCCTGCACGGCGGCGGCAACGGCACGGAAACTTTCACCTACACCATCACCGACTCGGACGGCGACACCAGCACCGCTAACCTGGTCCTGCAGATCCACAACAATGACGATCCAGTGATCATCAACGGCCTGGACGTAAACGGCGGCGAACTCACCGTCTTCGAGAAAAACCTCAGCACCGGTAGTGCGCCAGATGCCACGGCTTTGACTCAGAGTGGCACCTTCACCATCACCGCGTTGGACGGCGTCACTACCCTGACCATCGGCGGCATCGCCGTGGTCACCAACGGCGTGGCCGCTGGCTTCCCGCAATCAACCGTCACTCCGTTGGGCAGCACGCTGACCATCACCGGCTTCAACGCTGCAACCGGCGTCGTCAGCTACAGCTACACCCTGGTCGACAACGAAGCTCACCCGACTGCTAACGGCGCCAACGTACTGAACGAGCAGTTCGCTGTCACCGTGGTGGATGACAACGGCACCACCGCCAACGGTTCGCTGGACGTGAACATCGTCGACGACTTGCCAAAAGGCGTGGACGACAGCAACGCCGGCACCGCGTCGGAAACCAACCTCACGCTGACCGGCAACGTCCTGACCAACGACGTGCAGGGCGCCGACCGTGTACCGACTGGCCCGATCACTGCCGGCACTTTCACCGGGACTTACGGGACATTGGTACTCAACGCCAACGGCACCTACACCTACACCCTCAACACCAGCGATGCCGACTTCAAAGCCCTGCACGGCGGCGGCAACGGCACCGAGACCTTCACCTACACGATCACCGATGCCGACGGCGACACCAGCACCGCGAACCTCGTCCTGCAGATCCACAACAACGACGATCAGGTCTACCTCAACGGCCTGGACGTAAACGGTGGCGAACTCACCGTCTACGAGAAAAACCTCAGCGACGGCACCAGCCCCAACACCCCGTCACTGACCCAGAGCGGCACCTTCACTGTGACTGCCCTCGACGGTCTGCAAACCCTCACCGTGGGCGGCATTGCCGTGATCACCAACGGTGTCGCGGCCGGCTTCCCGCAATCGGCGGTCACGCCGCTGGGCAGCACGTTGACCATCACCGGATACGACCCGGCCACGGGTGTGGTCAGCTACAGCTACACCCTGGTGGATAACGAAACCCATCCGACCGCCAACGGCGCCAACAGCATCACCGAGAACTTCAACGTGGTGGCGACCGATACCGATGGCAGCACCGCCACCGGGCAGATCAACGTCAACATCATCGACGACCTGCCGACCGCCAAGCCCGATGCCACGTCGGTGCAGGAGGGCGGCACCGTCAGCGGCAACGTGCTGGACAACGACATCGGCGGCGCCGACGGCCCGGCAGCGGGTGGCGCGGTAGTGGGCGTGCGCGCCGGTTCCGACACCTCGACCTCGGCCATCGGCGGCCTCAACAGCAACATCAACGGCACCTACGGCTACCTGACCCTCGACGCCAACGGCAACGCGGTCTATCACAGCAACCCGAATGCCGTGAGCGGCCCCGGCGCGGTAGACGTGTTCGTGTACACCGTGCGCGATTCCGACGGCGATGAAAGTACCACCACCATCACCATCGACGTTTCCAACAGCCAGCTGCGCGCGGTCAGCGACACCGACGTCACCGTGTACGAAAAAGCCCTCGACCTGAACAAGGACGGCCAGGATCTGGCCGCCGGTACAGTCACCGGCAGCGATCCGACCAGCACCGGGGAAACCGCGTCGGGCACGCTGGTTGGCTCGGTCACCGGCGCGGTCGGTGCAATCAGCTACGCGCTGGTCGGCAGCGCCACCGGCAACTACGGGCAGATCGTGCTCAACCCCAACGGCACCTACACTTACACCCTGACCTCACCGGCCAGCACCACCCCGCATGCCGATGACGGCGCCAACACCCTGACCGAAACCTTCACCTACCAGGCCACCGATTCACTGGGCAACGTCGTCACCAGCACTATCGTGGTCAACATCGTCGATGACGTGCCGAAGGCGATCAACGACAGCAATGCCAGCACCGCGTCGGAAACCCAGTTGACCCTAAACGGCAACGTGCTGACCAACGACGTGCAAGGCGCCGACGTGGTGGCGACCGGTCCGAATGCCGGCCCGATCACCCCCGGCACCTTCACCGGCACTTACGGCACTCTGGTGCTGAACGCCAACGGCACGTACACCTACACGCTGAACCCCAACGATGCAGACTTCAAAAACCTGCACGGCGGTGGCAACGGCACCGAGACCTTCACCTACACCCTGACCGATGCCGACGGCGACACCAGCACCGCCAACCTGGTACTGAACATCCACAACAACGACGATCCAGTGGTCCTCAACGGCCTCGACGTGAATGGCGGCGAACTCACCGTCTACGAGAAAAACCTCAGCGACGGCACCAGCCCCGACACCCCGGCACTGACCCAGAGCGGCACCTTCACAGTCACCGCGCTCGACGGCCTGCAAACCCTGACCGTGGGCGGCATTGCCGTGATGACCAACGGCGTGGCAGCCGGCTTCCCGCAATCGACCGTCACCCCGCTGGGCAGCACGCTGACCATCACCGGTTACAACCCGACTACCGGCGTGGTCAGTTACAGCTACACCCTGGTGGATAACGAAACCCACCCGAACGCCAACGGCGCCAACAGCATCACCGAGAACTTCAACGTGGTGGCGACGGACACCGACGGCAGCACTGCGACCGGGCAGATCAACGTCAACATCATTGACGACCTGCCAACCGCCAAGGCCGACACCGGTTCGGTGGCGGAGGGCGGCACGGTCAACATCAGCGTGCTGGGCAATGACATCAGCGGCGCGGATGGCGCGGCGATCGTGGTCGGCGTGCGCGCCGGCGGCAACACCGCGACCTCAGCCATCGGCGGCCTCAACAGCAACATCAATGGCACCTACGGTTACCTGACCCTGGATGCGGCCGGCAACGCGGTCTATCACAGCAACCCGAACTCGGTGAGCCCGCCGGGCGCTACCGACACCTTTACCTACACCATCCGCGACAGTGACGGCGATGAAAGCACCACCACCATCACCGTCAACGTCGCCGACAGCAAACTCGTGGCCTCGACCGATCAGGACGTGACCGTCTACGAAAAAGCCCTCGACCTGACCCAGGACGGGCAAGACCTGGCCCCCGGCACGGTCATCGGCAGCGATCCGAGCAATACCGGCGAAACCGCCACCGGCACGCTGGTCGGTGCGGTCACCGGCGGCAGCGGTTCGATCACCTACACCCTGGTCGGCAGCGCCACCGGCACTTACGGGCAGATCCTGCTCAATCCCGACGGCACGTACACCTACACCCTGACTTCGGCACCGAAAACCACGCCGAACGCCAACGACGGGCCGAACACCCTGAGCGAAAGTTTCACCTACAAGGCCACCGATGCGTTGGGCAACAGCACCACCAGCACCATCGTGGTCAACATCGTCGACGACGTGCCCAAGGCTGTGGCCTCGGATCGCTCGGTGGCGGCGGTGGAGATCGACTCCAACATCCTCATCGTGCTCGACATCTCCGGCAGTATGGCCGACGCCTCCGGCGTGCCGGGCCTGTCGCGGCTGGACCTGGCCAAGCAGGCAATCAGCGCCTTGCTCGACAAGTACGACGATCTGGGCGATGTGAAAGTGCAGCTCGTCACCTTCAGCAGCAACGCCACCGACCGCACTTCGGTATGGGTCGATGTGGCGACCGCCAAGACCCTGCTCGCCGGCCTCAGCGCCGGTGGTGGCACCAACTACGACGCGGCCGTGGCGACCATGCAGACCGCGTTCAACACCTCGGGCAAACTCACCGGGGCGCAGAACGTCGGCTACTTCTTCTCCGACGGCAAACCCACCACCGGCCAGGAAATCGGCACCGCCGACGAGACCGCGCTCAAAGCTTTCCTTGATGCCAACAACATCAAGAACTACGCAATCGGTCTCGGCAGTGGTGTAAGCAACGCCAACCTCGATCCGATCGCCTACGACGGTATCAGCCACACCAACACCAACGCGGTGGTGGTCACTGACCTCAATCAACTGAACTCGGTGCTCTCCGGCACCGTGGAGGGCGCGCCGGTCACTGGCTCGTTGCTGGGGGACAGTGGTTCATTCGGCGCCGATGGCGGTTTCATCAAATCCATCGTGGTCGACGGCACCACCTACACTTATGACCCGAAAGCCAATAGCGGCCAGGGTTCGCTGACTGCCAGCGGTGGCACCAACCACGGCACCTTCAACACGGTGAACAACACCCTGAGCATTGCCACCAACAACAGCGGCACGCTGGTGATCAACCTCGACACCGGCGACTACAGCTACACCTCGCAGAAAACCACGACGACGGTGATCACCGAGAACATCGGCTTCACCCTCAGCGACAACGACGGCGACCTCGCCAGCTCCACGCTGACGGTGAAAGTGATCCCGAATTCGCCGCCCGTGGCGGTGGACGACCACATCATCACCAACGTGCTGTCGAGCAATGTCGTGGTGCCGGGCGAGCTGCTGCTGGCCAACGATACGGATCCGGACGGCGATACCCTCAACGCCTCGCCAACCACCTTCAACACCGGCTGGGTCGCCAAGGGCGCGGACTTCACCGGCACTGGCGCGATCAGCTTCACCGGCACCAGCAACACCGCCGCCAACCAGAACCTGGCTGATGTGCGCAACGCCTTCGCGGCCAACACAGCGGCCATGACGGCAGTGCTGGTGGTCAGCGGCTACCTCGGCGCGGTGACCAACGCCAATGCCAACGATGAAGACCTCATCACCGTCAAACTGAAACAGGGCGAGACCCTCAACCTCGACCACAACCTGGCGGCCGGGCACATCACCATGGAGTATTCGGTGAACGGCGGGGCGTTCGTCAGCATCGCCGACGGCGGCACCATCACCGCCGGTGCCGATGGCACGTATCAGATCCACATAACCAACATCACCAACACCAGCGGCAGCAACACCAATGCTGCGGAAAACTATCAACTGACCATGACGGTCAACTACGCCGGGGCTCACGACGTCACCCCGGATTTCCACGGCTCCTACACCGCCAACGACAACCACGGCGGCAGCGACACCGCCAACGTGACCATCAGCTATCAGGACGGCCACACCCTCACCGGGACGTCCGGCGATGACGTGCTGGTGGCGGGCAGCGGCGACAACATCCTCAACGGCGGGGACGGCAACGACGTACTCACCGCAGGCTCCGGCAACAACGAGCTGCACGGCGGCGCCGGCAACGACTTGCTCTACAGTGGCCCGGGCAACGACCTCCTCGATGGCGGCACCGGTATCGACACGGTCAGCTATGCCCACGCGACGGCCGGTGTGACAGTCAACCTGAGCCTGCTCGGTGCGCAGAACACCCTCGGTGCAGGCATCGACACCATCAGCAATGTCGAAAACCTCGTCGGCTCGAACTTCAACGACACCCTCACCGGTGACAACAATAACAACGTGATCAACGGCGGCCTGGGCAACGACATCCTCAATGGCGGCGGGGGCGATGACCTGCTGATCGGCGGGATGGGTAACAACACCCTGACCGGCGGGCCGGGCGCCGACACCTTCCAGTGGCTCAAAGGCAACAGCGGCCACGACACCGTCACCGACTTCACCCCGGGCACCGACAAGCTCGACCTGTCGCAATTGCTGCAAGGTGAAAACGGCACCGCGGCGTCACTGGATGACTACCTGCACTTCACCGTTACCGGCAGCGGCGCCTCGGTCATGACCAGCATCGACGTCAGCGCCATGGCCGGCGCCACGCCGAACCAGACCATCGACCTGGCCGGCGTCAACCTCGCCAGTCACTATGGCGTGACACCGGGGGCGGGGGGCTTGATTGCCAGCGGGCACGACACGGCGACGATCATCAACGGCATGCTGAATGATCATTCGTTGAAGGTGGATACGGTGTGAGCTAATCGCTGAAACGACAAAACCCGCCGTCCCGAGTGATCGGGGCGGCGGGTTTTTCTTTGCTCAGGCTACAGCGGCGTCTCAGCCTTCAGTTCCAGATTGTCCAGCACCCGGTTCACCGCCAGTTCAGCCAGCATGATCAACTGCGCAATCCCCAACAGCACATGCCGCTGGGGCGTATCGATCATCCCGGCGAAATCACTGGCCATGGTTTTGGCCGAGGTTAGGGTTTCGCAGGCTTCGGCCAGCAGCTCTTCGCTCGGGATGTCGGGGGCGATGAGGTAGCGGGTGTTGGGTTTGAGCAGCGGTTTTCTGGGGTGGAACGGATTGAGGTAGTGATCGAGGGCGCGTTCGGCGGCTTCGTGGAATTTCTTGGAGTCGAGGGTTTCGTAGGGCGAGGTTGTGTCGGTTTCGGGTGGGTTTGGCGTGGGTTTGATCATGGGTAAAGCCTCTAGAGTAGTGGAGGCGCCACGCTTCGCTGCTAAACGAAAGAGGTGGCGGCCGTACGCGGGTTAGCAGACCAGGACTCTAGAACCCGGCGCACCGAAGTGCCCCACGCAAAGCCGCCATAACGTGAACGGACAGGCATGAGCCTGATCACGAACGAACGGCATTGTGCGTCTAGAGTAGATCCGGGCTGCTAAACCCGATCGCTGCCTTTCAGCGACCGCCAAACAATAGAACCCGCCCCCAAGGCGCACAAGCCGGCGGATTCTGGCGGATGCGTAGGCATCGGCGCAAGGACGCGTAGCCTGAGTCAGTCACCGATCCCTTTTGTTAAACATTTCTGTTTATGCCGTTCTGCCGGATGGGTGGCGGTGTTCAATCTCCGACGAGCGGTAGCAAAACCTGTAATTTCTGACAGTAGCCAGCGAATGTGCAACGCCGTTAAATCACGTCAGAGCAACGAATCCTCAACCTGCAGATAACGTGCAGTTGTTCAGGGAGCGTGGCCATTTCGTGAGAGGGCGTCTGTAATGCCGATTACTCAAGACCAGATCGACCCTGTAGTTCCAGAGCTGGAAAAACCCAGGGTTCCCGCCATTCTCAAGGATGAGAACGGCGATGAAAGTCCCGATGGGCTGCTGCCGCGCAGTGCCTTGAGCGATGATTTGCAAGTGATTGTCCCCAACTGGATACCGCCCCCCGTCGCTGATCCCGTCTACATCCTTTCCATCAGTTGGGTGCTGGAGGGCGGACTGTTCACTCCGGTGTACAAAGAGACATTCGATACGCCGGGTGAGAAGGTCTTGAAAGTCCCGCGGGACAAGCTGGCGCATGGCATTTACGCCTTGTCCTACGAGTTGAATTACGGTGGGAACAAGCAATATTCCTTTAATACTCGAGTGACGGTCGATCGGCTGCCCCCGAATGATGGGCAAACCGGCGATGCCTTGGTCATGCTGAACGTTACCGGCGACATCACCGATGACTATCTCACCCGCTTTGGCGAGGTCAGGTTTCAAGTCCCGTTTTATGTGGATGCCATGGCACGGGACCGTGCGATCCATTTCCTGACCGACAACGACAACCCGCCGGACTCCGAGCAGGAAATTGGTGAGCAAGTATTCAGCCAGCAGGACATCGATCAGAGGCAACTGATCATCACGATTTATGAAGCGGACATTCGGGCCAAGGGACACGGCCAACGTTTCTTTTATTACATGTTGCGGGACTGGGCCCGAAACACCGGACCGCGCTCTATTCTTTTGCCGGTGTTCGTCAATCTGAAACCCGGGCCCGGCAAACTCAAGCCGCCACGTGTGCCTTTGTCGGCCAGGGGATTGATCGACCGCGAGCATGCCCGCGAAGGGGCTACGAATCAGAAGGCTGTTACGGTCGAAATCGATAACTATGACAATCCGGATGCTTCCGACAAGCTTTTGATCCGGTGGAATGGTCATGATCTCGCACCGCTCGATGTCGATCCTGCGAAGCCGGTACAGACCGCGACCGTGCCCTGGCCAACACTGACGGCCGACGGGCTCGGTCCCATGGACGCGCGTATCGACTACCGCGTCAGTCGGGGCGGGACGCCGACGCCGCCGTCACCGGAAACAACCGTGCCCTTCAACTTTACGGTCGCAGGTCAAGACCACCCCGACGCACCTGCGCTGTTGAATACCAGGCTGGCGAAGGTCGAGATTTACGGAGCCGTTTCAAAACAGCTGAACAAGCTGCTTCCCGATGACTACGAATTGCCCGCCGAAGGGCGCCTGGCACTGCATGACAACCCTGAGCCAGGGGAAAAAGTCTTACTGTACTGGGGAACCATCAGTGCACCCGTCGCGAAGTATGAGGTTCAGCCCGGTGATACGGCCGGGACAGTAATTCTCTTCAGTATCCCTTGGGAGTTTATCGACCAGGACAAGGAAAATCCGGCGCTGCCTGTGCGGTACTTCACCGATAACGGTGTGAACCGGCAGTTGGCCCCGACAACCCCGGTGAACGTGGCAATCATCATCATCAGGAATCTGCCCGAGCCGACCTTCCCCGATGGCGGGCGGGAAGGGGTACTCAATTGCTGCGCCAACCCGCGGTTGTGGGTGCATGTGAAAGTTCATATCGAGGGTAATGACGCGTTCGACGAGGATGATGTTGTCGACCTGCGTTGGCAAGGGTGTCAGGGCCCCAACGGCACTTCTCCTATTTCGGGCGTCGCGCACTCTTTCGAAACGACGCTGACTCTTGATCAGGCACGCAATGGTTTTGACGTGTTGGTGACGGACTATCAAAAGCTGATTGCACCCATGGTCAATAACGGATCGGCGCTCTGTCGTTACTTTTTGAGAAAGAGCAATGGCGGGCGGGGAGAGTCAAGGCCGGATTTCGTGCTTATCAATAGAACCATGCCCAGCGGGGAAATCTGTGGGCCGGATAATGATCTTTGTGATCAGTGATTTCGCCGAAGGGGCAAGTGTTTCAGGAAGTTGGTGCGTGTAATAACTGCTGATGCGCACAGTCGTGCCAATGCAGTGTTTTTTGATTTGCGGTTGGTTCCAGGTGTTCTGGCACGGGGCTGCAATACCCTTTGTCATTTAATCAAGTCATTGAAAGGATGAACAAGATGAACAATGTCATTAAGTTGACCCCGGTACAAAGTCGTGAGCGTTATTTGAGTATTCTCCGAAATTCACCGAAAGCGGACTTTGAAGCGCCTGTGCTGGATGATGACAATCCTCTGCTGCCTGATGAGGTGGACGATGATCCGAATCAATTGCACAAACAGTATCAGGGTTTTGCATTGAAAGTGACTGTCCTCAGGTTCGACGGGGCTGACGATGATCCTTCCGTTGATGGGTTTATAAATCTGACTTGGGATGGCACTCGGCAAGGCCCCCGGTACAACTACCAAACCCCTATTGCTGCTGGGAACATTCCAATGGTATTGCCAGCAGGGCTTACGAATGTCTCAGGCCCCCACACGTTGAGCTATGTACTCAATCATGGCGGGAACACTAAAGATATTCCGGATCTGCTCATCAATATCGACACTACGCTACCTGATGTCAGCGGTCTTGTTACTCTTCCTCCGGAGGTGGAGGCAAACGGCATTACCAAGCCTTATCTGGATGCCAACGGTTTTGTCCTGATTACCATGCCAAAGGTCGCCGATATAAAAATAGGGGACAAGTATGAATGTTATTTTGGCTCGACATTTCCGACCCCGGTATTCGTAGGGGAATTTATTGTTAGCGATCCTCTTGATGCCGTTACCTTTAAGCTGACCACCGCAATGGTCGGAACTGAAGAGGGTGAGAAAGCGATTTTTTACTATCGTACGGATCGGAAAGGTAACCGAAGTCTAAATTCGCCTTTCAAACGAGTGAACGTAACAGTGACGGACCCTCCAAAGGATTTGGAGGATCCAAGTATTCCGCTGCTTGATAACGACACGGCACCGAAGAAGATTGACCTCGCCGACGCTCGGATGCGCGCAGGAGTGGGGATCATCGATAAGTACGAGAATTTTGTGGACGGTGATGAACTTGAGGTCACCGTCGATAGCGTTGTATTGCCAGCACAAAAAATCGCTGGCTTCCCAACTTATGTACCGGTTCCTTATTCGTACTGGCATAACGGTGATCTCGGAGATAAAACCATTAAGGTCAGCTATCAAATAAAACGTGGAGAGATTCGACATCCTGCCAGTAATCCCCCCGAAAACCCCGATGTAAGAGTCGATCTGCGCCGGCCAGGGGACGGCGAAGGTCCAGATGATCCAAATCCCGATTTTCGTCCAGTCGATGTTCAAGGGGCGGGCGGCAATCCGATCAACGTTTTGACGGTGCTGGACAAGGATAAGGATGTTGACGTAAAAGCGGTCGCTTACCCGGGTATCAAGGATAAGGATACTGCCACTCTGATCTGGAACGGGGTTGAAGTACCAGACGCTGAAGGCGGTGTTCTTCTGTTGGATGGTACGGAGACTGAGCTAAATTGGACAATTGAGTGGTCAGTTGTAGACGCTGGTGGGAACGGCACGGAAGTTCCAGTGACTTATAAGGTCACCAATCCTGATGTGAACGATAACGAAGAGCGCTCAATGCCACGGGATGTAGATGTGTTCATCAGACCGGGGAGTGTGCCTCAGGCAACCTTCCAGCATCTCGATCCGGATTTTGATTATTTGAATTGCCCTTCGTTGCAAAGCCATCCAGTGCTTATAAAATGTATCGAAGTTTTTATTCCGGGGGGAGAGCCGCAACTGGAAGGTCAGACGTTGACTTTTACTTATCAGGGCTACAGTGATTCCACTGGTAATACTGTGATACCGAATAATAAGGATGAAGTTAAATATCAGCCGGATTCTTCGGATGTGCAAAATGGTTTTACCATACGCTTTCCGTATGAGCAGTTTCTTATTACAGGAAATGCATGGGGGGCGGTGAGTTATAACGCCGTGATTGATGGGCGGCCTACACCTTCAGTGCGTCACCTGGTCAGGGTGCTCATGAGGAATGGTGATACGACACCTTGCAGTATTTGAAAAAAACGGGAGGCTGTTGCCTCCCGTTTTTTTATAACATTAGTGTCAGGGATTTTTCTTCCTTGCTTATCGGACTTTTCCTACATTTTTTTGTGAGGAATCCGATTAGCCTCCGCGCTCTATTTTTTCACGCAAATGCATTTCGCAATTTCGCACAGGTATATCAGAGGTGGGTAAGTCATGAGAATATTTGGCGGGCGGCTTGAACGTCTTTCTGTAAAAAACGCGTTGAGTATTCTGATGGTCATGCCAGCCATTTCCATTTCCAGCGGCGGCATACTGGCAGCCACCATTGTCGATAACACGACGCTGGATATCGATTCGACGACAACGCCGATCGATTATCTGGTGCGCAACAACGGTGTGTTGAACGTCAATGGTGCCATCACCCAGTCAATTACCATTCAATCCGGATCGACACTGACCATCAATGGCGCCACGGTCGTCAGCAATCCTGGCGTCGAAGGCATTCTGGTCACCAGCAGCCGGGGCACCATCAACCAGGCCAATGTGACCAGCGACGACATCGGTCTGGCCGTCAACCGATCTTCGATTGCCGCTGGCGGCTCCACTGTGGATGTTTCCAACAGTCAGATCCGTGGTGATGTTTTCGGTGCGCAAGTCACGGGGCTCAGCACTTTGTCGCTGGCCAATACGCAAGTGACCGGTACTGGCAGCAATGGCATTGGTGCGAATCTTCTTGGCGGCGCGCTGAACGCCTCCGCCGAGACTGTCATCACCGGTCAGGCGACAGGCGTGCGCATGGTCAACGACACGGAGAATGTCGGCGCCCGTTCGCTCTCGCTGGATAACGCCACTGTACGAGGGGTCAATGGCTCGGCAGTTCTGGTTGATCGCGGTACCAATGCCACTGTCAATCTGTCTAACGGCGCCAGCCTGCTCGCCGGGAACAACAACTTGCTCGATGTCCAGGGCGCGTCCACCGCTGCCATGACCGTCGCCAACAGCACTCTGCAAGGCAACATCAACATCGCCGGCAACAGCACCGGCAACCTGACGTTCGATCAAGGCCGCATGACCGGTGATGTGCTGGTCGAAAACGGTTCGACCGCCAACGTCACCCTGCAGAACAGCTCGCAATTCACCGGCCGTCTCGACAAGGTCAATGGCGTGTCCGTCAACAGCGGTTCGATCTGGACCCTGACTGGCAACGACACCGTAGGAACGCTCGCCATGAATGGCGGGACGGTTCGCTTTGGTGCGCAGGATGTGCCGAATACCTTCTACCAGTTGAATGTCGGTACGCTCGCCGGCTCGCCGGATGGTTCCAGTACTTTCGCCATGAAGGGCAACTTCGCTACGGGGCAGCATGACGTCCTCAACGTTACCGGTGTGGCAACCGGACAGTTCGGTTTGCTGGTGGCGGCGTCGGGCCTGGATGCGGTGAATCCGCAGCAACTGACCCTGGTGCACACGGCCGCGGGCGATGCGCACTTTGCACTGACGGGCGGGCGAGTGGATCTCGGTACCTGGTCCTATGACCTGGCCCAGCGACCGGGAGGAACGGGCGGCACTGAGTGGTTTCTCGATCCGACCACCCAGGTGATCAGCCCCGGCGCCAGTGCGGTACTGGCCTTGTTCAATTCTCCGATGACCCTGTTGTACGGCGAAGCCAGCTCATTGCGTAGCCGCATGGGCGAGTTGCGATTCAATGGTGGCCAGTCGGGCGCCTGGGCACGCACCTATGGCAATCAGTACAACGTCGCCGAAGGTTCCGGTGTGGCGTACCAGCAGAACCAGCAAGGGATTTCCCTCGGTGCCGATGCCCGGGTGAATGACAGCAATGTGCTGGTGGGCTTGATGGGTGGTTACAGTCAATCAAAACTGAGTCTCGAACACGGCACCTCAGGCACGGTCGACAGTTACTACTTCGGGCCCTACGTGACGTGGATGGACCGCGACACCGGCTACTACGTTGACGGTGTGTTGAAATTCAACCGTTTCCGCAACGAAGCCAAGGTCGGTTTGAGCGACAGCACACGTGCCAAGGGCGATTACGTTAATTGGGGCGTCAGCGCATCGGTGGAAGGCGGTCGTCATATCCAGTTGAGCAACGATTACTTCATTGAGCCGTTCGTTCAGTTTTCGGCAGCGCAGATCCAGGGCAAACGCTTCAGCCTGGACAACGACATGGAGGCCGATGGCGATCGTACCCGCTCATTCCTGGGCAAGGCTGGCGCCACGTTCGGGCGCAATTTTGATATCGGCAACGGGGCTGTTGCGCAACCTTATGTGCGTGCGGCCATTGCCCATGAGTTTGCCGATGACAACAAGGTCGAGATCAACGAAAACAACGTGTTCAACAACGATCTATCGGGCTCGCGGGCGGAGTTCGGTGCCGGTTTGGCGGTGGCCATGTCGGAGAAGTGGCAGGTGCATGTCGATCTGGATTATGCCAATGGCAAGCATATCGAACAGCCTTGGGGGGGGAATGTGGGGTTGAGGTATAGCTGGTAAGCCACGATCCCGAATATCAGGAAACCGCTACTCTTTTCAGGGAGTAGCGGTTTTTTTGTATCCGGCTTTTATGCGCGTCGTATGCCGAAGCCATCGGCAGTACCACCTCCAATGCCGATATCGACTCGTGTATCAGTCTGACCGGTAGCCGGGAAGATCACCATCCGTTTGCCGATGCCGCCTGAGTCGGACGCCCAGCACCAGCGCTCAATGGTGCGTCGACCGCCGTAGTTACTGATAAAGGCTCGCCATTCGGCCAGAGTAGGAATTCTTCCTCCCATACTGGCCGCCGTGTTTGCACATACGGTGTAGGTATTGAAGTGGCCTGTGCCAAACAGTCTTTCCACGTTTGAAGTGGTGACGGTGTAACTGGCGGTTTGATTCGCATTGTCCGTAACGGTGATGGTTGCTGAACCGTTGCCCTTGGAAATGACGCGGCCGCTGCTGACGTTGACTTCTGCGATGTTGGGGTTACTGGAGGCATATCTGTAGGGAAGCACGCCTCCACTGGCCGATCGGTCACCAAAGGCGCCGGCAGGAGGGTTGGTAGGGGTGTCGTTATCCCTGAAGTGCCAGGCATTCAGACTCATAGTGGCTGGATTGATGGTCAGTGGCGGGATTGGTGAATTGACCGTGAAACTCCGTGCCCCTGAAGTCTGGCCCGCGCCGTACAGTGCTTTGGCGGTGAAGCTGTGCGCTGCCACGCTCAACCCCGTAAGGTCTTTGGTCCAGATGCCGGTGGATGGGGCCGCTGTGGCGTTACCCTTGCTGACGGCCCCGTCGAGGATCTCCACCTGCTGGCCCTTGCTGGCGGTGCCCGTCAGTTTCACGGTTGTGTCGACGGTGGTGCCGCCATTTGGAATCACGGTGCCTTTGGAATCCTGCGCGTTGGTGATGGTCGGCGCCGCCGCCGCAGTCACGGTCAGTGTCCGTGCCCCTGAAGTCTGGCCCGCGCCGTACAGTGCTTTGGCGGTGAAGCTGTGCGCTGCCACGCTCAACCCCGTAAGGTCTTTGGTCCAGATGCCGGTGGATGGGTCCGCTGTGGCGTTACCCTTGCTGACGGCCCCGTCGAGGATCTCCACCTGCTGGCCCTTGCTGGCAGTGCCTGTCAGTTTCACGGTTGTGTCGACGGTGGTGCCGCCATCTGGAATCACGGTGCCTTTGGAATCCTGGGCGTTGGTGATGGTGGGTGCAACCGCCGCAGTCACGGTCAGTGTCCGTGCCCCCGAAGTCTGGCCCGCGCCGTACAGTGCTTTGGCGGTGAAGCTGTGCGCTGCCACGCTCAACCCCGTAAGGTCTTTGGTCCAGATGCCGGTGGATGGGTCCGCTGTGGCGTTACCCTTGCTGACGGCCCCGTCGAGGATCTCCACCTGCTGGCCCTTGCTGGCGGCGCCCGTCAGTTTCACGGTTGTGTCGACGGTAGTGCCGCCATCTGGAATCACGGTGCCTTTGGAATCCTGGGCGTTGGTGATGGTCGGCGCCGCCGCCGCAGTCACGGTCAGTGTCCGTGCCCCCGAAGTCTGGCCCGCGCCGTACAGTGCTTTGGCGGTGAAGCTGTGCGCTGCCACGCTCAACCCCGTAAGGTCTTTGGTCCAGATGCCGGTGGATGGGTCCGCTGTGGCGTTACCCTTGCTGACGGCCCCGTCGAGGATCTCCACCTGCTGGCCCTTGCTGGCGGTGCCCGTCAGTTTCACGGTTGTGTCGACGGTGGCGCCGCCATCTGGAATCACGGTGCCTTTGGAATCCTGGGCGTTGGTGATGGTCGGCGCTGCCGCCGCAGTCACTGTCAGTGTCCGTGCCCCCGAAGTCTGGCCCGCGCCGTAAAGTGCTTTGGCGGTGAAGCTGTGCGCTGCCACGCTCAACCCCGTAAGGTCTTTGGTCCAGATGCCGGTCGATGGGTCCGCTGTGGCGTTCCCTTTGCTGACGGCCCCGTCGAGGATCTCCACCTGCTGGCCCTTGCTGGCAGTGCCCGTCAGTTTAACGGTTGTGTCGACGGTGGCGCCGCCATCTGGAATCACGGTGCCTTTGGAATCCTGAGCGTTGGTGATGATCGGTACATCCACGGCGGTCACGGTCAGTGTCCGTGCCCCCGAAGTCTGGCCCGCGCCGTACAGTGCTTTGGCGGTGAAGCTGTGCGCTGCCACGCTCAACCCCGTAAGGTCTTTGGTCCAGATGCCGGTGGATGGGTCCGCTGTGGCGTTACCCTTGCTGACGGCCCCGTCGAGGATCTCCACCTGCTGGCCCTTGCTGGCGGTGCCCGTCAGTTTCACGGTTGTGTCGACGGTGGTGCCGCCATCTGGAATCACGGTGCCTTTGGAATCCTGGGCGTTGGTGATGATCGGTACATCCACGGCGGTCACGGTCAGTGTCCGTGCCCCCGAAGTCTGGCCCGCGCCGTACAGTGCTTTGGCGGTGAAGCTGTGCGCTGCCACGCTCAACCCCGTAAGGTCTTTGGTCCAGATGCCGGTGGATGGGTCCGCTGTGGCGTTACCCTTGCTGACGGCCCCGTCGAGGATCTCCACCTGCTGGCCCTTGCTGGCGGTGCCCGTCAGTTTCACGGTTGTGTCGACGGTGGTGCCGCCATCTGGAATCACGGTGCCTTTGGAATCCTGGGCGTTGGTGATGGTGGGTGCAACCGCCGCAGTCACGGTCAGTGTCCGTGCCCCTGAAGTCTGGCCCGCGCCGTACAGTGCTTTGGCGGTGAAGCTGTGCGCTGCCACGCTCAACCCCGTAAGGTCTTTGGTCCAGATGCCGGTGGATGGGTCCGCTGTGGCGTTACCCTTGCTGACGGCCCCGTCGAGGATCTCCACCTGCTGGCCCTTGCTGGCAGTGCCCGTCAGTTTCACGGTTGTGTCGACGGTGGTGCCGCCATCTGGAATCACGGTGCCTTTGGAATCCTGGGCGTTGGTGATGGTGGGTGCAACCGCCGCAGTCACGGTCAGTGTCCGTGCCCCCGAAGTCTGGCCCGCGCCGTACAGTGCTTTGGCGGTGAAGCTGTGCGCTGCCACGCTCAACCCCGTAAGGTCTTTGGTCCAGATGCCGGTGGATGGGTCCGCTGTGGCGTTCCCTTTGCTGACAGCCCCGTCGAGGATCTCCACCTGCTGGCCCTTGCTGGCAGTGCCCGTCAGTTTCACGGTTGTGTCGACGGTGGTGCCGCCATCTGGAATCACGGTGCCTTTGGAATCCTGGGCGTTGGTGATGGTCGGCGCTGCCGCCGCAGTCACTGTCAGTGTCCGTGCCCCCGAAGTCTGGCCCGCGCCGTAAAGTGCTTTGGCGGTGAAGCTGTGCGCTGCCACGCTCAACCCCGTAAGGTCTTTGGTCCAGATGCCGGTCGATGGGTCCGCTGTGGCGTTCCCTTTGCTGACAGCCCCGTCGAGGATCTCCACCTGCTGGCCCTTGCTGGCGGTGCCCGTCAGTTTCACGGTTGTGTCGACGGTGGTGCCACCATCTGGAATCACGGTGCCTTTGGAATCCTGGGCGTTGGTGATGGTGGGTGCAACCGCCGCAGTCACGGTCAGTGTCCGTGCCCCTGAAGTCTGGCCCGCGCCGTACAGTGCTTTGGCGGTGAAGCTGTGCGCTGCCACGCTCAACCCCGTAAGGTCTTTGGTCCAGATGCCGGTGGATGGGTCCGCTGTGGCGTTCCCTTTGCTGACGGCCCCGTCGAGGATCTCCACCTGCTGGCCCTTGCTGGCAGTGCCCGTCAGTTTCACGGTTGTGTCGACGGTGGTGCCACCATCTGGAATCACGGTGCCTTTGGAATCCTGGGCGTTGGTGATGGTGGGTGCAACCGCCGCAGTCACGGTCAGTGTCCGTGCCCCTGAAGTCTGGCCCGCGCCGTACAGTGCTTTGGCGGTGAAGCTGTGCGCTGCCACGCTCAACCCCGTAAGGTCTTTGGTCCAGATGCCGGTGGATGGGTCCGCTGTGGCGTTACCCTTGCTGACGGCCCCGTCGAGGATCTCCACCTGCTGGCCCTTGCTGGCGGTGCCCGTCAGTTTCACGGTTGTGTCGACGGTGGTGCCGCCATCTGGAATCACGGTGCCTTTGGAATCCTGGGCATTGGTGATAGTGGGTGGAACAGCTGCTATCACCGTAAAGGCACGGATCAGGCTGGAAACCGGGTCCGCTGGATATAGAGCGTGGGCTGTAATGTGATAATCCTTGATCTGGAGGTTGAGCAGGGGCTTGCGCCAGACGCCATCGGCATCAACATCAGCATTGCCGTGCGAGGTCGAGCCATCGAAAATCTCGACCGTCTCATCTCGGGTCGCAGAGCCTTCGACAGTTACCTGCTCAAAGAAAGTCTCGCCACCCTCTGTAACCTCCCCATTGGCGTCAGTCACATGGGTGATCTTCGGCGTCAGCCAGTCGTATCGGGTTCTGATCGTAAGCGGCAATCTCGGGAACTCAATCGCATCGTCTTCTTGAGCGCTGCCATCAAACGAGACTTTGCAAATCACGTTTGCCGGTGTGGAATGCCCCAGTTTCATTAACTCGCTTCGAGGCAGCACTTCATTCAGCCCGCTGCTGAATTGCGCGGGAGTGATTTCCACGCCATCGAGCATCCGGATGATGTAGTCGCTGCCCACCGCTGTCTTGCCTTCCAGCCTCAGCCAGAGACGTTGCTTGAGCGCAATGTAATGCCACTTGGCAACGAGTGTTGTGGCGTTCCCATTGAACGTCATCAGATCCAGGACCCGGTTATCGTCTGACTCAGGTACTTGAGGGCGAGGCAGATCGTTTTCGGGGTCATCGAAGCCCGTGACTCTCAGGCCCAGCGACTCCGATTCTGTCTCGTGGCCATAGCGGCGCACGAAGTACTTTACATCCACGTTTTTGTTGATGTTGGGGCCGATAACCGTTGAGGCCAGATGAAAGTCCACACTGCCACTGCTGTGTCCGGGAAGTTCAGGAACTGTTGGTGTGCCGGCACCGGGGGTCCCGACCCAGAGCAGGCGAATGGTGTCGAGGGCCGGGTCCATACTGTCGTAGCTGACTTTGATGTCCACACCGTTCAACCCGTCCATGGGTTTGAGTACGGCGTTCGGTGCCTGTTTGACTTGTGGCGCTGGCAATTCACCTACCAGCGACCCGATCAGCAGATTGAGTGCGGCGGAGTGACTGTATAAACCTGTGGACGCGTGCTTGAGCGAGTAACGCACTCTGACGTACTGCCCGATACTGATCGTGACGAAGTTCGCGGGCACTCGAAAACGCAGCGGTTTACCGGCGCTCAGCGAGGTGATAGGCACCCAGTCGCTGATGCTGCCGAACGGATGGGTCGCTTGCCAGTACCAGGTCACGATGTCATGTGTTTGCGTCGGCGGATTTTCGATGAATATGTGGACGACATCGAAGACTTTGGAAGGGTCGAGCACATCGGGGTTTTTGTCGGCTTCCTCCACCTCGGGCCTGGGCAGTGTCGCGGTGACGGCTTGCACCTTGACCAACAGATGCTCTGAATCACTGACGCCATAGAGCTCCGGCTTGTCATTGAACACGGTGTACCAAAGATCGAGTTTGCCCTTGTCGAGCACGCTGATGTGCTCTTTGTCGACGTAAGCAGTGAAAAAGCCTTCTTTTGCCTCATTGTCACTGACGGTATGAGTGAACTCATGGACATAGGGCTGACCGTTGGACTTTTCACCTATCCAGTGACCGGCGACCAGATCGCCATTGGCAATGGTCAAGTACTTGATCCGTACCGTGGCGTAGGATCTGTCCGACTCGAGTATGTCGCCCAGCAACTCGACAATCTTCGGTGCGTCCGGCATCGAAACGTCACCCACCACGTCGGCGAATTCGCGTTTGGAGGATAACGGCGGACTTGCGTCCGCTTTCGTCAGCACGTAGGAGGCATCAGCCCGGCCCATGGCGATGGCGCGGACTTGCGCGTACGGCACCTTGAATTCCATGACACTCGGAATGTTTTCCACCGATTTGGTTTCGGTGTGAATCAACGGCTTGCCAGTGAAAGGGGTGCCAATCCAGGTCATTTTCACTGAGTCGTTCAGCGCGAAATCCGAGCCCTGGATATGGACCTGGACCGTGACGTCCTCCTTGTTCAAGTTGATGATCGTGATGATCCCATTAACCGATTGCTTGATGATCGGTGCAGCCAGACGCCAAGCGCCGGCGTCCACGGCGATTTGTGTGCGTTTGGAGTGCCGGGAAGACCAGTTCCATAGTTCATCGTGAGGGTCGTACTTGATTTCCAGTGCCGCGCTGTCGCCACCGGCCAGAATGTCTTCCTGTTTGGCGATGATCACGATGGGTTCCTTGCCCTCTGCCTGAGCTTGCGTGACGAGAAGAGGTGTCAGGGTATGACTGCCCCAGCGCATCAGAATCCTGTCTCGCACCCTGATTTCCGGATAAGCAGGAACCGTCAGGGGAACCCCTTTTTTTGCCCACTCCGCGTCGATCAATCCCTGATCGATGATTTCCTGCGGCAGCTGCGCGATGTGCAGTGCGGAGTGCCCTTCGGGTAGATGAGGCTCCGTGTCTCGGCCACCGGGTCTGGTGAGTTTGACGAAAAACAGCGACACCACAGAGGGATCGTCCGGCGTGGTGGCGCCGAATCGGGTCAACTCATAAAAGCATTCATGCTGACCGGGAGTGAACAACTCCTTGGGCAGGTAAAAGAACAAGTGTTTGTCTTTCTCTCCCGGTTCAACCTTTCGGGTGAGCACCGGAACGCCGTCCCAATGAATAACACTTTCATCACCCTCCAGCATGTCGAGGTACGCCACAATCACGCTCAGCACACCGCTGTCACTTCCCGACACCACCTCAATATTGATCCCGCCATCCACGCCCTCGACTGGTGTGACTGCGCCGCTGATCTGCATGGGCCGAAGCGCCAGGGTGACGGGCGGGTCGAGATCAGGAAACAAAAGCGGACTGTGGGTGAGCATGACGAAACTCCTGAAAGAGCACGCATTGGGATCGCAGACGGTTTTTTATTGAACCTGAGGGAAGGAGGGAGAGGTACTGTCAGATCTGACAGGGGCAGGCTGGTTTGCGACGAGCGGTCCGGGCTCACGGTGTTTCCCGCCAACAAGTTGGTCTTGCGGATCGAATTCGAACCCGTGGCCATGCGCAGCGCAGTGTCAGAGGATAAGCCGCAGGAGCTGACAACTCCTTGAGGATCAGACCCTGCGGCTTTGAAAAGTTGAGCGTTGAGCGGTTTCCGGATCGGTGGCGGCCTGGCTGACACTGCCGAGCAGCGCCAATGCGAGCAACAGACATCTGATTCGCAACGTGCTTTGCATGGCGATCTCCACAAGTTTTTGGTCGCCGTCGCTCAAGTCTGGGAGACCCCCAGGACCTGCCAGAACGAGGCCGTGTCCTGGCTGGTGGCGTTGTCATTGACCGAAGAACCGTTGAGGTCGTATGTCCAGGCGGTGTCGGCGCCCAGTACGTCGGCGGTCCACACCGGGTAGTTCAGCCACTCGAGGAAATCCGCGACAGGGCCGCAGTCGGGGAAATAAAGCGTCCACAGCCGTTTCGACTGGGCGAGGGTGATCGGTTGCAGCTTTGCAGCGGTACAAATTCTGGTCATGCCCTCCCAATCCGCGCTGGCACTCAGGAAGTGCACCTCCTGAATACCCTTGACAGTGAGGGGGTACTCGCGACTCTGGTTCTGGCTGTCGGTCGCGCGGATCCTGCAGGCGCCGTTGCGCAGGGCGGTGATCTCGCCCGATCGTGCATCGGCACTGGCAATCAGTGGATCGGTGCTGTCGTAGGTGTAGGGAGCCTGGCCCCAAGTGGCTTTACGGGTCATGCGCGCCGCTGGGGGAGGGGCAAGTGGCGGCTTGTCGACGGAGACGACGTAGTTTTCAGTGCTCAGATCCAGTGTGGCGTCGGCGTCGAAACCCGTCTGCAATTTCAGATCCAGGATGTCCGATGGTTCACGAGTGCTTTGGTGCAGCTGTACTTCGTAGCGAATCGGTACGATGTCATTTTCGTCGGCAACAAATTCCGAAGCGTCAACTTTGAACACGACATCACTGCCGACTGCGCCGGCGCTGATCGGCAGGTCATCGGTATAGGTATCACCGACGAACAAGAAAACGTGATCGCGGAACTTCATTGGCACCCAGGGCTTTATTCTGACGGTCGCCCCTCCGGGGGGAAGCGTTTGCGGATCCAGAATGTCGAGAGGCGCTTCGTCTACAGTTGGCGCCCGCAGATTGTTGTTGGTCTGGCTCATGTCACCCTCCGCTCAAGTCAAATAGGCGGCGCTCGGGCGAGCGCCGCACAGCAAGTCACCGTCGATGGGTGTCAGGGGGTATTGAGCCTGGCCAAACGGCTGGCCTTGAGCGCCAGACCGCGGGTGGCCGCATTGGCGTAGTACGATACCTGGCCTTTGAGCCGGTCTTGAGCGGCACTGCTGTCGCCGCCGGCGAGTGCATTGCCCCAGGTCACCACTTCGCCGTCGGAAGTGAGCGCCGTAAAAGCATGACGGTTGGCGTAGATCGCGGTGACGTTGACCAGTTTGGCGGTGACGGGCGTGGTATCTCCGCCGAGCAATGGGTCTCCCCAGGCCACCACGGTTCCATTTCTGCACACTGCCGCGAACGCTCCAGCGGTGGCGGCCAGTTGAACAAGATCGTCCCTGCCGGCGATCGGGTCAGGTATCAGGCCACCCGAATTGGCCTCGGGCCATCCGACGACGTGACCACTTTCTCGAAGTGCTGCAAACGCATTCGAACTGGCGACAACTGAGATGATATCCGTCAGGGAGCGGATTTCCGCAGGTATTGTCCCGCCATAGGTGGCAGGTCCCCAGCCCGCAATTTGTCCGCTTTTGAGCATGACGACAAAGGCTTGAGCATTCGCGCAGGCCAGTGTCTCGATGTTGGTCAGGCCGGCGACATCGTCGGATACGGTTCCGCCTTTCGCGGGATCGCCCCAGGCGACCACGGCGCCGTTTTCCCGAAGTGCGGCGAAAGCGAAGCCGTTGCCGATCACGTGTTTGATGTCGGTAAGGCTGGCAATCTCTGGAGGAACAACGCCGCCAAACCCCGCTCCACCTCCCCACGCCATCACCTGGCCGGTTACTCTGAGGACAGCGAAAGCATCTCCGGCTGGCGCCAGTTCGACTGCATCTGTCAAGGCCAGGATTTCGTCAGTCAGGTTTCCGCCTTTGGCAGCGCTGCCCCAGGCATGGACTGTTCCATTGGTTTTTATGCCCGCAATAGCCACGCTGTTGCCGGCGAGCACTTTGAAGTCCGTAGGAACCACCGCGCCCATTTCTCCACCCTGACCTGCAGTTCCGGGCCATGCCACGGTGAAGTTGTTGGTGCGAATCACCGCGTAGGAGCTGCCAGAACAAGCAATCCGGGCAATATCGGTGAAGGTCTGAAAGGTTGGCGGGATTTTCTGACCATTCAATGGGTTACCCCAGGCTGCCAGATTGTTCCTGTCCCGCAGCGCCACGAATGCCCCGTCATTGGCGGGAGTGCCCGGGCCACCGGTGCCAAATATGTTCACTCTGTTCAGGGTGACCTGGTCGTCGCTGGTGCGAACTTGCAAGGGGGTATAAGGGGCGGTATCAACCCAGATCTTCGCTTTCGTCCAGGTGCTGTCTTCAGCATATTTCCACTCTGCCTCTACCCGTTGCCGGGTGTCTGCGTTGAAGGCGGATATGAGCCAGCTGGAGCTGGTCTCCCGATAAATCCCCTTGTTGTAGCGGGCTCCCATGACTTGCAACTTGCCACTGCCAATCACCTTGCGCACATCGTAAACCGTCGGGTTGGAGGGGCCATCGGTTCCGCCGGCCCGGCGTTTGATTTTGTAGCTCAAGGCGATGCTTCGGCCGTCGTTGTCGTTGATCACGCTATGCGGCACCTTGATCACGGCCAGCTCTTTGTCGGCCTGCCCGGACGTCACTGTATGCGAATACGTGGTGGTGGTTTGACCCTCTACCGTTACCGTGATTTCGTCGTCTGTCTTCAGCAGGGCGGTTGCCGGTATCACCACCGTTGCGCCGTTCGGGTGAACATCATCGGGATTCAACTGATCCTTTTGCGGTCCGGTCGCTTCTCTGAAAGTAGCGTCTGGCGGTGTGGACTCCGTCGTCTCCACTCTCAGCGGATAATCCTCCCCCGGGGTTTGGCCACCCTCGAACAGTGCCACGTAATAACGGATCACCACATTCTTGTTCAGGCAGGCCAGCACGATGGCATGGTCAACCGTGAACTCAACGGGTTTGCCCTTGTTGTTTCCGCTGATGGTTTTGTCGTCCTTGTGCACTGTCGCGCCGTCCGTCGTGGCCCACTCCATATAGAAATGATCGCCGGCGTTCTCTGGCCGGTTGGCGGCAATTTCGACGGTAGCCCCGTTCGGGACTTTGGATGGATCCAGTATGCCGTCAATGGCTTGCAGTACCTTGGCTGGATCCAGCAGTGGTTGGTCTGCCTTGCCGACGACGAAGGTCAGGGGATCGGAATAGCTGGTGATGTCGGTTTCGTTGCGCAAGATCCGGTAAGTGGCCGTCACTTTTTTTCCGCGGTTGGGCTCAATGTGCTCTGCTACGAATTTGGCATCCAGTGTGAAGTTAACGTCCTTGTCGGCTGAGAGGGCGTTCAGGACGACGAAGTCTTCCTTCTTGCCTGTGACCTCGGCATCCCACGTATAGGTCACTGTGTCGCCAGACTTGCTTGGCGTACCGGTGGGTCTTGGCGCAGTGAATTTACTGGCGCCTGCGGGCAAATCGCCGGGTTCGAGTTCACCATTCTGCTCTCCCAGAACGATGGGCTTGACCAGTTCAAACTGCGGTTCGCCGACATTCACGGAGGCAGCAGGCCGGGAACGGCGCCTGATGATTTCACCGCCTTTGTCCATCAGCAGTGTGTAGGACGCGACGACTTTTCCGCCTTTGAGGGTGTGAATGTGTTTGCCGTCAATGGGGATGCCAAAACCGTTTGGGTTGTCCACCTCGGACTGATCCGGGAAATACCAGCTATCTTCGAAGCTGGGATCATAGGGTTTGCTATCGGGCCGCGTGCCAAACCATCTAGGTTCGATTGCCATACCGACTTCAATGACCGGATTGTGCGGGATTCGCAAAGTGGTACTCGCGAGGTCGTCGGGAATCGCACCATTTTGTGCATCGTCGAGAATCGGGGCGGCCAGTTGATCGGCTTCGCCCACAATCTGCACGAACTGGCGTTTGGATCGAAGCGGATCGGTGCTGCCATCGCGTTTCAGCTGGTAAGAGAAAGTGGCTTGGGTTTTTGCCAGCTTTCGCGCATCCGGGGTCTGGATTACCAACTCGTAGGCGTGTGGCACGTTGTCGATCTTCTCCAAGGGCGCCACGGCTTCGATCGGATCGCCCTCTACCGTGGTGCCGCGCATCTTCAGTTCGATGTCGTCGTCAAGCTCGAAGTCTGGGGGTCTGGCCACCACTTGAACGATGACGTTGTCGTCACCCAGTGTCTCAAGATCAAGCACGTTGTTGATGGCCCGGTCGACAATAGGCGCGGGCAGAAGATCTGTGCCCAACGAGACTACGATCCGGGTTTCCGTGCTCCAGTCTTCTGCAACGTTTTTCGCTATGTCCGTCACAATGAAGGCCACACCAAGGCCCTTTTCATCGCTGTCGCCGGCGCATTCGATGAGTGCTTTATCCACCACGATTTCGATTGGGTTGTTGTCGGGGTCATTGATCTGCTCGGCGGTCAGCGGTGCGGACTTTTTGGGATAACCGCCCCAGGTAATTTCCGCAATATCGCCGACGGCGGCATTGGGGTAAGGCGGGGCGGTGCCGGACTTGGAACGGATGATGATCGGCACACCCGCCTCTGCTATGTCCTTATCCACGACACCGTTGACGATTTTCGGATCGATATGCATAAACAGCTCAGAGTGGCCGGGGCCTGGCAACGTATCTTGCCCCCCCGGAATCTCGAGTTTTTCGTATATATTGGTCGGCGGAGTCTGGGTTTCCCACGCTTGATTGAGTCGTTTGACTCGGTAATTCAGGGTATGCGAGCCGGTCTTGGCGTGCCGGGGGGGGACGAACAGCGTTACGCGCTGGTCCACCTCGGCGGCATCCCTGATGGTGGTCTGAGCAACGACATTGCCATCCTTCAACAGTTCGACGTCGTCACCGATGCCCATCTGGTTCCATGGCCAAAGGTAAGTCTGCAGTCCTTGTTCGGGGTGTACCCCCATCGCCGCGGCCCGATTGATCGCCCACTCACCGGAAGGCAGTGGTTCGGGTTGCTTGTCGGGGATTTCCAGCTCGGCAAGCGCTCGGGTGGCAACTCTTTTCGCAGGTTGTTTCAACATGGCAGACACTCCTGTCGAGGGATGGGCGACGGAGTGATTTAAGGATTGAAGTCGATCGCTTGGCTACTGTCAGATCTGACAGGTGAGCAGGGTTTTTCGACGAACGGATGCTGAGCGCTCAGCGCTTGTGCAGGGTTTTCTGTCGCAGAATGTAGACCGTCACCAGCACCGCACTGGTCAGCATGAACCCCCGCGCCCACGGCAGTGGCACCAGATAGCAGGAAAACAGAATGCTCGGCCACATCAGCCCGATCGCGTAGACCTTGCCCTTGAGCGGAATGCCGTTGCCGTCGAGGTAATCGCGGATCCATGGCCCGAGTCGGGGATGCTCGACAAGCCACTGATAGAAACGCGGGGAGCTGCGGGCAAAGCACGCGGCTGCCAGCAACAGGAAGGGAGTAGTGGGGAGAACAGGCAGGAAAATCCCGATCACCCCCAATGCCACGCTCAGCCAGCCAATGGCCAGCAGGATGTAGCGCAACATCAGGGGGCGGTTGCCTATGGGGTTGTCCATAGGCCGGATCTTAGTGGTGACGTGGCTTGAGGATCGCCGGTTTTTCGTCGGGCGCCTGGCACAGCAGGTACAGTGCGGTCAGGGCTTCCGGAATCTGCACGATCATGTCGTCCATCAGGTTGGCATCCTTGGCGATGTCTTCGAACTCGGGCTGTTCGTCGAACAGGCCCGAACCGACCATGATCGGCAGGAGCATTTCGCTGACTTCTTCTTCGGCGGTTTCGAACCAGGCCGCTTCGCGCAGGAACACGCCTTCCATGAAACCGATGCACCAGCCGCGCAGTTCGGAATCGTCCGGGTCGTCGCCCAGGTCCAGATCGCAGGGCAGCTCGAATTCTTCATCGGAGGCCAGTTGGCGGGCGATGTGGGCCTTGAGGCCGATCAGTGTGGCTTCGATCTCTTCGCGCTGGGCTTCACTGCTGTAATGCGGCTCTTCGGCGAACAGGGCGTCGATCCACTCACGATCGGGGACCACGTCAGCGCAGATCGACAGCGCAGTCAGGTAACCGTGAGCGGCCACGTAGTCCAGCGCCTCTTCATGCAGCTCGTCGGCGTCGAGGAAGACTTGCAGGCGGGTTAGTTGCTCGGCGAAGGACATTAAAGGGCTACCTTGGGGGAATAAACAATGCGGGAATTCTAGGCCTTCTTGAGCCCTCAAGCCAGCCGCACGGCAGATTTGCCCGCACAAGCTTCTTATCGGCGGTGCCCTTTGCCGGGGAGGGCTCGGGTATACTGCCGCGCTTTGCGATCCCTGCCGGTGTCGCGGCTGAATCTGTACGGCGTCATGCAATGCGCCCTTACGTTTTGTTTAAAGCAGCCTCGGCTGACTTGAACCAGCCTGTGCAGGGATGTTTCGGTGGATTTTTGGAGTTTTTATGCTCGAACAGGCTCAACGCGTCCTCAAGGACATCTTCGGCTACGACAGTTTCCGTGGCCGTCAGGGTGCAATCATTGAGCGCGTGGCCAGTGGCGGTGATGCCCTTGTTCTGATGCCGACCGGCGGCGGCAAGTCCCTGTGCTTCCAGGTGCCGGCGCTGCTGCGCGACGGCCTGGCGGTGGTGGTGTCGCCGCTGATCGCGCTGATGGACGATCAGGTCGCGACCCTCGAAGAGCTGGGCGTGGCGGCCGCCGCGTTGAACTCCACATTAAGCGCCGAACAACAGCGCGACCTCGCCAACCGGATCAAGCGCGGCGAAGTGAAGATGCTGTATCTGGCGCCCGAGCGTCTGGTGCAGCCGCGCATGCTGTCGTTCCTGCAAGGCTTGAACATCGCCCTGTTCGCCATCGACGAAGCGCACTGCGTGTCGCAATGGGGCCATGACTTCCGCCCGGAATACCTGCAACTTGGGCAGTTGGCGGAAATGTTCCCCGACGTGCCGCGCATCGCTCTGACCGCCACCGCCGACAAGCGCACTCGGGAAGAAATCGTTACACGTCTGCATTTGCAGAACGCCGAACGTTTTCTCTCGAGCTTCGACCGGCCGAACATCTTCTACCGCATCGTGCCCAAGGAGCAGCCGCGCAAGCAGTTGCTGGCGTTCCTTGCCGAGCGGCGCAGCGACGCCGGCATCGTCTACTGCCTATCGCGCAAGAAGGTGGAGGAGGTGGCCGCGTTTCTCACCGAGCAGGGTTTCCCGGCGCTGCCGTATCACGCCGGTCTGCCCAACGATCTGCGCGCCTATCACCAGAAGCGCTTCCTCAACGAGGAAGGTCTGATCATGGTCGCCACCGTGGCGTTCGGCATGGGCATCGACAAGCCCAACGTGCGTTTCGTCGCTCACCTCGACCTGCCGAAATCCCTTGAAGCCTATTACCAGGAAACCGGACGCGGTGGCCGCGACGGTCTGCCGGCGGACGCGTGGATGGCCTACGGGCTGCAAGACGTGGTGATGCTCAAGCAGATGCTGCAGAACTCCGAGGGCGACGAGCGCCACAAACGTCTGGAGCAGCACAAGCTCGACGCCATGCTCTCGCTCTGCGAAGAAACCCGCTGCCGCCGGCAGGCGTTGCTGGCGTACTTCGACGAAGACATGCCCGAGCCGTGCGGCCACTGCGACAACTGCACCGACGGCGTGCAGACCTGGGACGCCACCGAGCCTGCGCGTCAGGCGCTGTCGGCGATCTATCGCACCGGCCAGCGTTACGGCGTCGGCCATCTGGTGGACGTGCTGCTGGGCAAGGACAACGAAAAGGTCCGCAGCTTCGGCCACCAGCACCTGTCGGTGTACGGCGTCGGCAAGGCGCTGAATGAGAGCGAATGGCGCTCGCTGTTCCGCCAGTTGGTGGCCCGTGGTCTGGCGGATGTCGATCATGAAGGCTATGGCGGCCTGCGATTGAGCGATACCTGCCGGCCTTTGCTCAAGGGCGAAGTGACCCTTGAACTGCGCCGCGACCTCAAACCACAAATCACCGCCAAGAGCGGCAGCAAGAGCCAGGCCAGTCAACTGGTGCGTGGCGAAGAGCGCGAACAGTGGGAAGCCTTGCGCGCCCTGCGGCGCAAACTGGCGGAAGAACACGGTGTGCCGCCATACGTCATCTTCCCCGACTCGACCCTGCTGGAAATGCTCCGCAGCCAGCCGACCTCGCTGGCGGACATGGCCCGGGTCAGCGGCGTCGGTGCGCGCAAGCTGGAGCGTTACGGCGAGGCCTTCCTCGAAGTGCTCGGCGGCGAGGCCGAGGCGCCGAAAGTGGTGGCCGACGTGCGCCACGAACTGATCACCCTGGCCCGCGCCGGCATGACGCCGTTGCAGATCTCCGGTCAGTTGCAGTGCTCGGAAAAGAACGTCTACACCATGCTCGCCGAAGCCATTGGCAAGCAGCAGCTGTCGCTGGAGCAGGCGCTGGATCTGCCGGAAGACCTGATGGGCGAAGTCCAGGATGCATTCCTCGACGGCGAAGGCGAGTTACCGTCGGTCGCCGAAGTGGCGGAGCTGTTTGCCGGTCGTGTACCGGAAGGTGTGCTGTATTGTGTAAGGGCTGCGTTGCAATCGGAATTCGAAATGTGAGCCTGGGCTTACACAAACCGTTATACAGATGTAACGATTCAGTACAGGGCGGCTCTTGCCTATAGCCAAATGTCATGCTTAGCTGACTAATAATTAGTTTTTCTCTATTTCTTCAGCCTAACCATGAGTGTTTTATGCCGTTAACCGATCAACACCGCTTTGGCATGCAACTGGCCCAGATGTCCCGTGGCTGGCGTGCCGAACTGGATCGCCGGCTGGCCGGCCTGGGTTTGTCCCAGGCACGCTGGCTGGTGCTGCTGCATCTGGCGCGTTTCGAAGAGGCGCCGACCCAACGGGAGCTGGCGCAAAGCGTCGGCGTCGAAGGGCCGACCCTTGCCCGCCTGCTCGATAGTCTGGAAAGCCAGGGCCTGGTGCAACGCCAGTCCGTGATGGAAGACCGTCGGGCAAAGAAAATTGTGCTGTGTGCTCCGGCCCGCCCGCTGATCGAGCAGATCGAAACCATCGCCACGCAACTGCGCAAGGAGTTGTTCGAGGGCATCGATGAGGCTGACATGAAGGTGTGCATGCGGGTTCACGGGCACATTCTGGCCAACCTGGAAAAATCTTGAGGCACAACGACGTGCCGTTTTTTTGAGGGATCGTGCTGGGCAGACTATAAGAACTACTGGGCAATATCGTGTTCGTACCGGATGTGCGAACCCATAGAAGTCGGTTTTGCTTATTTAAGGGATGCTCATGCTCGACAGTCGGCACGTAGTACTGCGTTGCGCCAATTCGCTGCTGGTGGCCGGTGTTCTCACCTGGTCCACGGCATCACTGGCGCTGGGTCTCGGTGATATCACCGTGCATTCAGCGCTCAATCAACCGCTCAAGGCCGACATCGCCCTGGTGGACGCCGCAGGGCTCAGCGCAGGCGAGCTCTCGGCCAGTCTGGCCTCGGCGGACGAATTCGGCCGTGCCGGGGTCGAACGGGTGTTCTTTCTCAACGACCTCAAGTTCACCCCGATCCTGCATGGCAATCGCAACCTGATCCGGGTGACATCGACCAAACCGGTCAACGAACCTTTCCTGAATTTCCTGGTGCAGCTCAATCAGCCCAACGGTCATGTATTGCGCGAATATACGGTGCTGATCGATCCGCCGGGGTCGCCGGGCATCGTGCCGGCCACCGACGAACCTGATGTCCATGCGCAATCTTCGGAGTTTCCAACGCCCGAGGCGCCCGCTGCCACTACCCGGAACAAGCCTGCGGCAGCACCGGTAGTGCCGGCGCCTCAAACGACTGCGGCCAGCGACGCGCAAGCGGAACAGCTGGCGGCCAGTGTGCTGCAGAACCAGCAACTGCAGAAAACCATCGATGAGCTGAACGTGAAGCTTCAGGCGCAAGACGTGCAGATCGCCGATGGCAAGAAGCAGTTGGCCGATCTGCAGACGCGTCTGGCAGCGGCTCAACAGGCGCCTCCGGCACCCGCAGCCCCGGCGGCGCCTGCCTCGGTCACGATTCCGGTCGCTGCGCCGGCGGAGGCTCAAGACGACTCCGTCAGTTGGCCACTGCTCGGTGGATTGCTGCTGTTGCTGGGAGGGCTGGTGGCAGGGCTGATCCTGCGCCGCCGACGTCAGCCGGCAGAAATTCCGGAAGGGCCAGTACGCGTGCTGCCGCAGCGTAGCGAGCCAGAACTCAATGACAGCGAGAACGCTCGTCCTCATGCAGCCCATGGTGCCGTGGAGCATCGGGACGAGCAGGCAACCGGCGATGTGCTGGAGGCCGTGGGTATTTATCTGGCCTATGGACGACTGGGCGAGGCGCTCGGCTTGCTGCGCGACGCGCTGAAAAAAGAACCGGATCGCATCGATCTCGGTGTGCAGTTGCTAGAGGTGCTGGGACGGCAGGGCGATCAGGCGGCGTATGACGAACAGGAAAACCACTTGCGCCAGCTCGGTGTCGAGGACCCGCGGTTGCACGAGATTCGCGCCCGATATCCGAAACTGGCCAGGACTGAACCGTTGGCTGCGGCGGCCCCGGTCATTGCCGCGTTACCCGTTGAGCAAGCTGCACCCACAACTCCGCTGGCCGAAGATGATTTCGAGCTGAATCTGGAGCAACTGTCGATGGATGCCAGCTGGGATCTGGAAGACAGTCGCTCGGCATCGGACCCGCTGTCCTCGGCACCCTCGGCACTTGGCTCGAGCCTGCAAATCTTGCCGCAGGATTTCGACTTGCCACAAACCACCAGCGATGACGTTGAAACGACAGAGCTGGAGTGGATCGCCGAGCCGGATGTGCAGCCGATAGACGACGATTTTCTCAACGAATTTGGCGATCCCGGCCAGTCACTGGCGCTGGAACCGCTTGATCTGCAAGCCGCGGAGCCCGAGCCGGATCCCGCTCAGGCCGTCAGCGCCGGCAAGCTCGAACAGGCCCAGACCTGCATCGACGATGGCGACCTCGACAGTGCGATCGCCTTGCTCAATGAGCTGCTGAAAGAGGCCGATGAGCCGCTCAGGCAAACGGCACGAACCCTGTTGGCCGGGATTCGCTGATCCGGCTCAGAAGGTCTGCCCCAGATTCAGATAAACCGCCTGTTCATTGGCATCATTGAGGCCATAGCTGAAATTCAGCGGCCCCAGCGGAGTGTCAAAACCGATGAACACGCTGGCCGCATTGATGTAGCCGCTGTCGAACTCGTTGTCGTTGTTCCAGGCCCGTCCGCGCTCAAGCGACCCGCCGGCATACAACGGGAAATCCAGCGGCAGATAAGCGCGGGGTGTCAGACGGCGGTAAAACACCGCCCGCATCAGACTGACGTTCTGCCCGGAGATGGCATCTTCGCGGAAACCGGACAGCTGTCGGGCGCCGCCGAGCAGGAAGCTCGATGTCACCACGTTGGCATCGTCCAGTGTGCGGCCGTAACGCCCGCCCAGAATCAGCGTGTTCGGGCCGCTGCTCATGGCTTTGTCCAGTTTGAATTCCCACTGTCGGTAGCGCGTGTCGGAACCCAGGCTCGGTTCGAATTGCATCAGGGTCAGGCTGACGTCCTTGCCGTCGTGGGGGAAGTAAACGTTATCCAGTGAGTCGAACGAATATTTCAGCGCATAGAAGCCTTCGTTGAAGTGTTCGCTCGGCAGGTTCTGATCGCCGATCCGTACGTCCGCCTTGCCCCAGGCCTCACCGACGCCGAAGCGGATTTCACCGTTGTTGCCGATCTGGCGGCCGACGTTGAGACCCAAACCGTAGCGCTCCACCCGATATTGGGCGATCGGATCGTTGTCGAGCACCGAGTCGACGTTCTGCGCTTCGAACGCCGCATACGGCGCGACGAAGTAGCGTGAGCCGACATCCAGTGGCTGATAGAACTCGGTATAGAGCTCCTGCTTGTCGCCGATCTGCGCCCGGGTCAGCCACTCGGCACCGAGGCGGTTGATGCCGTTCATTCGGTAGCTGGCGCCGAGGTTGAAGGCGCTGTCACCGCGCATATCGTCCGACAGGTTCAAACCGACCCGCAAGTAATCGGTGCCGCTGCGCTTGCCCCGGGCGCTGATCACCAATGTGTGTTCCTGGCCCTTGTGCACCACGCGGTACTGCACCTGTTCGAAGTAATCCAGGCCGTACAGGGTGCCCATGTCCGAGTGCAGGCGCCCAAGGTCCAGCGGCTCGCCGATGGGCTGGCGGATGTAGTAACGGATCACTTCGTCACCGACTTTCGAGTCGTTCTCGACCCTGATCGCGGTAATGATCGGCGTGCGCTGGCCCGGAGCTCGGGCGGCATTGAGCTCGGCATCCTGCGACACCGCAGGCTTCAATCGGGCGAGGCGGGCGTCGAGGGCTTTGGTGGCACGGTAACCCGCGTCGATCATTTCCTCGGCACGACCGAAATCGGTGACGCCGAAACTGGCCAGCGGCGGCTGGATCAGCACGTCGTCCGGGTGCAGCGCCGCCAGTTGTTCTTCGGAGTTGCGCCGGGTCATCAGGGTGATCGACTGGTTCAGCACATCGACTACGGTGGTCAGTTGCTTGCGATTGCGCAGTGGAGTACCGATGTCGACCACGATGGCCACGTCGACGCCCATTTCCCTGGCGACATCGAGGGGAATGTTGTCGGTCATGCCGCCGTCCACCAGCAACCGGCCATCGAGTTCGACCGGAGCGAATACCGCCGGAATCGACATGCTGGCACGGATCACCTGGGGTAGATGGCCTTTGCGAAACACCACTTTTTCGCCGTTGGCGATGTCAGTGGCCACGGCGCGGAACGGGATTGGCAATTTGTCGAAATCACGGGTGTCACTGGTGTGCGCCAGCAGACTTTCCAGCAGCAGCGCCAGGTTTTGCCCCTGAATCACGCCCAATGGCAGGCCGAGGCTGCCGTCATCGCGAAAGCTCAGTTTCTGTTTCACCAGAAAATCGCGGTCGTCCTGTTTGCGCCGGAACGGCACGTCTTCACGGGGCGGGGCATCGGACAGGGCCTGCTGCCAGTCGATGTTCAGGGCGAGATTTTCCAGTTCGTCGATCTTGTAGCCCGAGGCGTACAGCCCTCCGACTACCGCACCCATGCTGGTGCCGGCAATCGCATCGATCTTGATGCCTTGCTCTTCCAATGCCTTGAGTACGCCGATGTGCGCCAGCCCACGGGCCGCACCACCCGACAACACGAGGCCGACTTTTGGCCGTGGTGCTTCACTGGCATGGACGAACAGCGGGAGGAAACCAAGCAAAAGGCAGATCAGCAGACGACGCATTGTGAGTCTCGGGGCGAGCGTTAAAGCCGGCTATTATAGCGGCGCCCTCTGGCTCAGGAGTTTCAGCGATCATGACCGTAGCAAAACCGGAAATCGTCATCACCTATTGCACGCAATGCCAGTGGCTGTTGCGCGCCGCATGGCTGGCGCAAGAACTGCTCAGCACCTTTGGCGACGATCTTGGCAAGGTGTCACTGGTACCGGGCACCGGCGGTATCTTTCACATCAGTTGCAACGATGTGCAGATCTGGGAACGCAAGGCAGACGGTGGCTTTCCCGAGGCCAAGGTGCTCAAGCAGCGAGTGCGTGACCAGATCGACCCTGAGCGTGACCTCGGGCACAACGACCGTATTCAGTGAGACGCGGCTTCGGCCGTGACGGTTTTCTTGTCGCTGTTGCCTGACATCCGGCTCGACACCACGATAGCGACGATGATCAGCGCGCCACCGATCAACATGCGCAGTGTCGGGTTTTCATCGAACAGCAACCACGCGACGGTAATCCCGTACACCGGCTCCATCGCAAACACCACCGCCGCGGTGCGCGCCTTGATCACGGCGAGACTGGCAACGAACAAGCTGTGGGCGACGCCGGTGCAGAACACCCCGAGCAAACCGATCCACAGCCAATCGATGGCGCGCACTTCACTCAGTTGCGGCGCCGCCACCGGCAGCAGACACAGCGCCACTACCACGTTCTGACACAGCGCTGCCTGCACCGCCGGAATGCGGCCGGAGCTGGCACGGTTGGTCAGCGACAGCAGGGAAAACAGCAGGCCGGACAGGATCGCCCAGAGCAGCCCGGTGGTTGCGCCGCTGGCCAGATCGAACGCCGGGGTCACCAGCACCAGGCCGACACTGACCAGTGCCACCAGAATGATTTCGTTGGCGCGGATACGTTCGCGGAAAATCAGCCCTTCGAGAATCACCGTGAAAGCCGGGAAGCTGGCGAAACCGAGGGTGGCCACTGCGACACCCGCCACCTTCACGGCAATGAAGAAACTCACCCAGTGACCCGCCAGCAATACACCGCTCAAAGCCAGTCGGCGCCAGTCCGTGGCTTGCAGTTTTTGCCAGCCGTGCTGACTGGCGAAGCGGGCAAAAAACGCCAGCGCGAGAACGGCAAAGGCAGCCCGTCCAAAGACGATGACCGCCGGGGTTGCGGCGGCGAGTTTGCCGAAGACGCCGGTCAGGCCGAACATCAATGCGCCAATATGCAGGGCGCCGAGGGCGGTACGGGGAGTCATTGCAGTCCTTTTTTCAAACACCATTTCAGGCACACATTGAAGCCTGTAGCGGCGGAAAAGTCTGTCGGCAGACTATCGATTTTTGTCGTCAGCCTCGCGTCGCAATTGTGTAGGAGAGGTCCTGAACTCGCGCAGGACGGCAGCCGAGAAGGCACTTTGCGATCCATAGCCGACACGGCTGGCCACTTCACCGATGGGTAGCGTGGTTTCTCGCAACAGTGTGACGGCTTTATGCAGCCGTCGACTGCGAACGTAGTCCATGGGAGTCTGCCCGCATTCGGCGACGAACCGGGCATGCAATCGGGCGCTGGATAACCCGGCGATTCGCGCCAGGTCCGCGACCTGCAGCGGATAGGCCGCGTACTGCTCGATGTGCGCATCGAGTGCCGCGTAGGGCAGGCGACGTGCGCAGACTTCGGCAGGTTGGGCGTGGTTCAGGCTCGCCAGTAACAAAACCGCACCCTGTTGTGCAATCAACGGATCGTCCACCGGACTGTTCGCCAGCCAATTGACCAGTTGGCCTTGACCGGCATCCAGCGACAGGCGCGCGGTGTTATCCAGCAGACGGCGGCTGGCCTCGGCGTGATCGCCCAGTGAGCGCGTCAGCCATTGCTCGTCGGGCACATCCAGCACCAGACAGCGGCTGCCCTTGGGGCTGCCGCACGCATGATGCGCGCCGGCGGGGATCACCACGAAACTCTGCTGCAACACCTGACTGCCTTGCCCTTGGACTTCGAAATCCAGCGCGCCGGACAGGCCGAACACCAGTTGCGCGTGGTCGTGACTGTGAACGATCAGGTCGTGGGTGTAATGGCGCAGGGTCAGGATCGGTGGCATGGCGGTCTCCGGGCGAGCCGCCAGTCTACACCGGCGCGAGAGCGCCGCGTTTGTCACAAGACTGACGCACACCTGTCACGGTGGATTAACCGGGCTCGCGCACAGTGGCGAAAACATCGCAGAGGGTTGCCCATGACCAGCGCCGAGCTCGCCAGACCCAGCCGTAAACAAAGGGTTCGCACCTTGTGGATCTCCGACGTGCACCTGGGCACGCGGGATTGCCAGGCCGAGCATCTGTCGCAGTTTCTCAAGGGCTATCATGCCGACAAGATCTACCTGGTCGGCGACATCATTGACGGCTGGAAACTACGCGGCGGCATGTACTGGCCCCAGGCGCACACCAACGTGATCCGCCGCTTGCTGACCATGAGCAAGCGCGGCACCGAGGTGATCTACGTCACCGGCAACCATGACGAATTCCTGCGGCGCTATTCGAAGCTGATCCTGGGCAACATCCAGTTGGTCGACGAAGCGGTGCACGTCACAGCCGATGGCCGGCATCTGTTAGTGATCCACGGCGACCAGTTCGACGTGATCACCCGTTATCACCGTTGGTTGGCGTTCCTCGGCGATTCGGCCTACGAATTCACCCTGACCCTCAATCGCTGGCTCAATCACTGGCGGGCGAAATACGGTTACGGCTACTGGTCGCTGTCAGCCTATCTCAAGCACAAGGTGAAGACGGCGGTGAGCTTCATCAGCGACTTCGAAGAAGCTATCGCCCACGAATGCGTGAAGCGCGAATTGCACGGCGTGGTCTGCGGGCACATTCACCACGCCGAGATCCGCAAGGTCGGCGAGGTGGATTACCTCAATTGTGGCGATTGGGTGGAATCGTGCACGGCGCTGATCGAGCACTGGGACGGCACGATCGAGCTGTATCGCCTGGCCGATGCGCAGGCGCGGGAAGCCGAATTGAAAGCGGCGAAGGTTGCCGAACTGGCCTGAATTTTTCAAATCGACTCAGGCCGGGTTGTGCTCTTCCATCGCCGCTTTGTAGATCGAGTTTTTCGGCTGGGCGAACAGCCGTTCCATCATCGGTTCGAAGAAGCTCAGCGGCAGGGTGTCGTACTCGGAGTCGAACGCCGCCGCGTCGTATTTCGCGCAGAACTCAGCGGTCGCCAGAAACTGCGGGTGGTCGCTGAATTGTTCGCGCAGGTGCCGATCCATGCCCAGGTGATGGAAGAAGTAGTAGCCCTGGAAAATCCCGTGTTTTTCCACCATCCACAGGTTCTCGGCGCTGACGAACGGTTTGAGGATGGCGGCGGCGATGTCCGGATGATTGTAGGAGCCGAGGGTGTCGCCGATGTCGTGGAGCAGGGCGCAGACCACGTATTCCTCGTCGCGGCCGTCGCGAAAGGCGCGGGTGGCGGTTTGCAGCGAGTGGGTGAGGCGATCCACCGGGAACCCGCCGAAATCACCTTCGAGCAATTTCAGATGCGCCATGATCCGGCCCGGCAATTGGCGGGCGTAGGCGCTGAAATCCGCCGCGATGATCGCCCAGTCTTCCTGCGTGCCGTCCTTCATATGAGTGAAACGGGCAGTGGCATTCATCGGCAATCCTCTTGGTCAAGGTTTCTAGAACGCTACGCGGCCCAGGATCATGTCGCGGTACATGACGAAATCCCCCAGCAGGCTGTAGAGCGGATGCTGGAAGGTGGCCGGGCGGTTCTTCTCGAAAAAGAAATGGCCGATCCAGGCGAAGCTGTAACCGGCCAGTGGCAGGGCGAGCAACAGCAGCCAGGCGCCCTTGGCGATGGTCATCGCGAGAATGAAGATCACCAGCGTCGTCCCGATAAAGTGCAGGCGGCGGCAGGTGCTGTTGCTGTGTTCGCTGAGGTAATACGGATAGAACTCGGCGAAACTGTTGAAATGCTTGATGGTTTCCACGACTGCTATCTCTGTGGTTATTGTTCTGACGGCAAGTTGTTCGGCGGGTAGCTTATTTGAGTCTAGAGTGATCATTGGCGTCGGCCAGTGACAATCGGCGCCACTTTACTATCCTTGGGAAATCGGCCGTAGTATGCGGCTCATCATGTCATTCAAGAAAAAACGCCATGAGCGAACGAACGACTTCTGCAAGCTGGGCGATGGGGATTGTCAAGGCACTGGAAATGGACGGCCTGGATTGCCGGGTTCTGTTCAGACAGCTGGGGCTCGACTACGCGGCGCTGGAGGATCCGGACGCGCGCTTCCCGCAGGACTCCATGACCCGACTCTGGCAACGGGCGGTCGAGCTGTCCGGGAATCCCGCCATCGGCCTGAACATGGGCAAGGTGGTGCGACCGGCCTCGTTCCATGTTGCGGGCTACGCGCTGATGTCCAGCAACACCTTGGCCGAAGGCTTTCAGCGACTGGTGCGGTATCAGCGGATCATCGCCGAAAGTGCTGACCTGAGTTTTCGCCTGCTCGACGAAGGCTATGCGTTGATTCTGACGGTGCATGGCGATCATCTGCCACCGACCCGGCAAAGTGCCGAAGCCTCGCTGGCCTGCGCGCTGGCGCTGTGCGGCTGGCTGACCGGGCGCACGCTGCACCCGCGCAAAGTGCTGGTGCAGGGCGACGAGCCCGATGATCTTTTACCCTACAAACAAGCCTTCCATGCACCGCTGGTGTTCAACGCGCCGTATGACGCGCTGATCTTCGAGCGTGCCGACATGGAAGCGCCGTTACCCACCGCCAACGAGGCGATGGCGCTGCTGCACGACCGGTTTGCCGGGGAATATCTGGCGCGGTTTTCCGAAAGTCGCGTGACCCACAAGGCGCGCCAGGTGTTGTGCCGTCTGTTGCCTCAGGGCGAACCCAAGCGCGATACGGTGGCGCAGACCCTGCACCTGTCGCAGCGCACCTTGCAACGGCGGTTGCAGGAGGAGGGCACCAGTTTCCAGCAGTTGCTGGATGACACCCGCCGCGAACTCGCCGAGCAATACCTGGCGCAGCCGAGCATGACCCTGCTGGAAATCGCCTATCTGTTGGGGTTTGCCGACCCGAGCAATTTCTTCCGCGCCTTCCGCCGCTGGTTCGACACCACGCCCGGCGATTACCGGGCGCGTTTGCTGGACGCGCCGAACGCGATCAGTGACGCCAGAACGCCGGAATACACAGCACAAACACCGTAATGATCTCCAGTCGGCCGAGCAGCATGCCGAACGACAGGATCCACTTGGCGGCATCGGGCAGTGTGGAGAAATTGCCCGCCGGCCCGATGGTTTCACCCAGCCCCGGGCCGACGCCGGACACCGTGCTGGCGGCGCCGGTCAGCGCGGTCATCCAGTCCACGCCCAACAGCGACAGCAGCAGGGCGATCACGCAGATGGTGATGGCGAAGAAGAACGAAAAGGTCAGGATCGAACGGACGATTTCTTCGTCGAGGCGATGACCGTTGTACTTCTGTTTGATCACCGCGCGCGGGTGGATCAACTGGTTAAGGTTGGCCTTGAGCAGGATGTAGGCGACCTGGAAACGGAAGATCTTGATCCCGCCCGCCGTCGAACCGGAACAGCCGCCGACGAAGCCCAGATAGAAGAACAGCATCAGCGAGAAGTTGCCCCACAGGCTGTAATCCCCCAGTGCAAAACCGGTGGTGGTGACCACCGAGGTCACGTTCAGCGCCACATGACGCAGCGCGTCCAGCCAGTGCAGATTGGTGGTCCACCAGTACCAGGTGCCGAGCACCAGCCAGGTTACCAGCAACATGCCGAGCAAACCCTGCACCTGTTGATCCTTGATCAGCGCCCGGCGGTTGCCGCGAAGCGTCGCCACGTACAGGGTGAACGGCAGGCTGCCGAGGATCATCACCACCACGGCCACCCAGTGCACTGCCGGTTGCGTCCACTTGGCCAGGGACTGGTCGGAGGTCGAGAATCCACCGGTGGAAATCGCCGACATCGCATGGTTGATCGCATCGAACGGGCTCATCCCCGCCCACCAGAACGCCAGACTGCCGAGAATGGTGATGCCCACGTACGCCGCCACGATCAGCCGCGCCACCATGTGCGAGCGGGGCATGACCTTTTCCGAGCGGTCCGAGGATTCGGTCTGGAACAGGCGCATGCCGCCGATGCGCAGCAGCGGCAGAATCGCCACCGCCATGCCGATAAAGCCGATGCCGCCGAGCCAGTGCAGCAGCGAGCGCCACATCAGGATGCCCGGGGACATGGTGTCCAGCCCGCTGAGTACGGTCGACCCGGTGGCCGTGATGCCGGACATGCTTTCGAAAAACGAGTCGGTGTAGCTGATGTGCTGGGTCAGCAGAAACGGCAGCGCGGCGAAGATGCACACCACCAGCCAACTGGTGACGGTCAGCAGGTACATGTCGCGGGGTCGCAGGTGAATGTGTTCCGGACGTCCGGGAATCACCAGAGCCAGACCGGCGACGAAGGTGATCATGCTCGCCCAGAGGAACGACGGCAGATCGCCGGTGTGGTCGAAGATCACCAGGGTGGCCATGGGCACGACCATGGCGATGGCCAGGGTGATGAGGAAGATGCCGATGATGAAACCAATGATCCGTAAGGTCGGCAACGCCATGAAGTCCGCTCGGGCTGATGTGGGAAGGGCGCCATTCTACCTGCGGGGCAAGGCATGTAAACCGACGCGGCCGGATCACTTGCCGCTAGAATAGCCGGACATTTTTTTCAGGAGGTGGCCGATGCAGGCTCTCGACGCTTTGCTCAACCGTGTTTCCGTTCCACGACTGATCGATCCGGCCCCCACCGCCGAACAGCGCGAAGTGCTGTTTGCCGCCGCGACCCGCGCACCGGATCACGGCCATTTGCAGCCGTATCGTTTCCTGACCGTCGAAGGTGCGGCGCGTGAGCAGATGGGTCAGTTGCTGGCCGAAGCGGCGCAGATGCAGGAAGGCGAAGTCACCGAAGCGATGATCGACAAGGCGCGCAACGGCCCGCTGCGGGCGCCGCTGGTGGTCGTGGTCATCGCCAAACTTCAGGATCACGTCAAATACCCGAAGGCCGAGCAGTTGCTGGCCGCAGGCTGTGCGGCGCACGGCATTCTGCTGGCGGCCTACGCGCAGGGGATTGGTGCCGTTTGGCGCACCGGTGATCTGGCCTACTCGAAACATGTCGCCAAGGGCCTGGGCCTGACGGATGACGAAGAAGTGATTGCCTTCCTGTACCTCGGTACGCCGCAGAAAGAACCGCGGGTGGCCGAGAAGGTTGATCTGGCGGAGTTTGTCAGCGCCTGGCCGGCAAAGGCCTGATTCAATCAGGGCTGGACCACCGCCCCCGGTTCCAGCGGCAATTCAAGACTGGCCACAAACCCGCCCTGCGGGTGGTTGGCCAGCACCAGCGTCCCGCCATGCCGTTCCGCCGCCCGCCGGGCAATCGCCAGGCCCAGGCCATGGCCTGCAGCGGTCTGCCCCGGCGCCCGATAAAACGGTTCGCCCAACTGGCTCAAGTGCTCGGCCTGCACCCCCGGCCCATGATCCCGCACGCTGACCACGATTCGTTCGCCCTGACGTGACGCCTGCATTTCAATCGGCTGCCCGACCGGGTTGAAGCGCTGGGCATTGCGCAGCAGGTTGTCCACGGCGCGTTCGATCATGGTCGGCCAGCCTGTCAGATTGAGCGCCGGGTCGGCTTCCAGGCGGACGGTCTGTTCGGGTGAGCCCAGTTGCGCATCCTTTTGCAGAGTGCCCAGCAGGGCATTCAAATCCACGGCTTCGGCGCTGGCATTGTCGGCATCGACTCGTGCCAGCACCAGAATTTCACTGATCAACGCTTCCAGCCGATCGCATTCACGGGTCAGGCGCGGCCAGAGTTTTTCCCGTTCTTCCGGGCTGGCCCGTTCGGCCAGTGCCAGGGCGATGCGCAGTCGTGCCAGCGGTGAACGCAATTCGTGGGAGACGTCGCGCAGCAACTGGCGCTGACTGCCGATCAGACTTTGCAGACGTGCGCCCATGCGGTTGAAGTCGTTGGCCAGCACACCGAATTCATCGCGGCGGTTGGCCAGTTGCGCCAGGCTGTTCTGTTGATAGGTGGTCTGGCCGAGGTCATGCACTGCACCGCGCAGGCGACTGAGCGGGCGAGTGATGGAAAACGTCACCAGCAGGCTGAACAGGGTCAGCACCACCAGCGCGATGCCCAGCGCACTCAACGGCCAGAGCAGGCTTTCGCGGTGCCAGGCGTCGAGTTCCGGGTGCGGGATGCGGTAGATGAACAGGTAGGTGTCACCGCTTTTTTCGCTGGTGAACTCGTCGGTCAGACGGCGCCAGGGCAGGCGTCGGTCATCGTTGTTCTGCCGCGCCTCGAAGGCGGCCGCGCGCCGGGGGAAGGTGCCGCGTACCACCGGGTCGCCGCTTTCGTTCAGCACTTGCACGTCGATGTGGTACTGGCGTTTGCGCTGTTCGAGGATGTTCTGGGCGGCGTCTTCGCCCTGGGCTTCGTAGGTCTGCGTCCATTCGGCGGCCAGGGTGTTGAGGCCCGGATGGCGGCTGAGGATCCACGCGTCCTGGTTGAGCATGTGCCCCAGCAGAATGGAAAGCCCTGCAACCAGAGCGATGGCCAGCCAGAAGCTGGCGAGGATACGCCAGAACAATGAACGCACAGAAAATCCTCAAACTAGCGCAAAACCTGTGGGAGCGAGCCTGCTCGCGATAGCGTAGTGTCAGACAGCTCAGTCTTGTCTGATACACCGCTATCGCGAGCAGGCTCGCTCCCACATTGGGCTGGGTGAAAAAAGACCCGACGGCGTGAACCGTCGGGTCAGAACATTATTGCGCCTTTTGCGGCTGTTGCGCTTTCCAGGCTTTGAACTCGGCCCATTCGGCGCGACGTTCAGCCTGTTTCTTCTGGATCTCGTCGAATTTCTTCTGTTGATCCGGTTTCAACACGGCGCGGACATCGGACTCGGCTTTCTTGTGGTTGGCCGCCATCTCGTCCTTCATGGCTTTCTGGTCGGCTGGCGACAGTTTCTCCAGGTATTTTTCGACCGTCTGGTGACGCTCTTGCATCTGCTCGCCCATGATCTTGCGGATCTGCTCGCGCTGTTCGCGGGACAGGTCCAGCTCGCTGTACGGGCCTTTGCCGTGCATGCCGTGCATCTGACCGCCGTGGCGCGGGCCGTCCAGCGGGCCACCCATCGGGCCGCCATCCTGTGGTGGCATGGCCATGGCGACGGTCGGCAGGGCAGCGGCAAACATCAGAGCGATAAGAGTCTTGCGCATGGTGTATCTCCTTTGTCTCGTTCCCGGTACGTTCCGGATGAGTACAGATTACGGAGATCAAGGTCAGCGGCGGTCAGCGCTGTGTAAAGCTTGGGTAAACACGTTTTCGCGCCGACCTGACAAAACTTACGAACGATCAGAGGCTGTAGTAGTAGCCACGGCTGCGCAAGGCCACGATGCGCGGGCGGCCGTCGGCGTGGGGGCCGATTTTCTTGCGCAGGTTGCTGACGTGCATGTCCAGGCTGCGGTCGTACAGGGTCAGCTTGCGGCCGAGGGCGATCTGCGCCAGTTCCTGTTTGTCCAGCGGCTCGCCCGGCTGCTTGAGTAAAGCTTCGAGCAGACGGCTTTCGGAAACGGTGAGGGTGAATTCCTTCTCGTCGATGCTGACGACACCGCGCACCGGACTGAAGCTCAAGTCGCCAAGCTCGAGCTGGGTCGACACGGCGGCCGGATGACTGCGGCGCAGCACGGCGCGCAGGCGGGCGGTGAGCTCGCGGGGGTCGCAGGGTTTGGCCAGGTAATCGTCGGCACCGAGTTCCAGGCCGAGGATACGGTCCAGCGGCTCGCCACGGGCCGAAAGCATCAGCACCGGCAGATCGGCGTGATCGCTGCGCAGTTGCTTGAGCAGTTCCAGACCGCTGCCGTCGGGCAGCATCACGTCCAGCACCACGGCGGCGGGGGCGGACTCGGCCAGGGCCTTGCGGGCGCTCTGGCCGTCGTGACACGCACGGACCTGAAAGCCTTCCTGGCTCAGCCAACTGCTCAGAAGCTCACACAGCTCCTGGTCATCATCAATCAGTAACAGCTCGCTCATGACTCACTCAATTTAGCCATTGTCGACGTTTTCGACTTGCACCACTGGCAAAGATACCGCAGAGCAGGGCCAATAGCGCTACCCCGGCGCCGGTGACGAACCATTGCTGCTGTTCAGTCAGCAGGCGCGGCAGCGGGCTGGCCTGGGCTTCCTTGAGTTGCAGCTTCAGACGCTGGTTCTCCTGGCGCAACCGGGCAAGCTGGGCGCTTTCGCGGGTGCTATCGGCATCCTGCAGTTGTTTGCTCAGTGCTTCCCGCTGCTGCTCGCTGACCTTCAGGCGCTGCTGCAACTCGGTGATCTGGCTGCCGGCGCTTAACGACAACGGCGTGGAATTGCCGCTTTCGCTGCTTTCCTCACCATGGGCGGGTGCCATGATCGACAACGTGACCAGCATCAGACACAACGGACCCTTGCGCATCGCGACTCCTGTTACCAAATGGATATTGGGCAGGTTGTCGGCCGGCAAACGAGAATAATGAGCGATTGAGAACGCGATGAACCGACAAGGTTCATCGCGTGGGGAAGGACTACGGCAGGACTTGCTTGAACGGCTTGACGACAACGTTGGCGTAGACGCCGGCGGCGATGTACGGATCGGCATCGGCCCAGGCTTGTGCCGCGCTCAGGGAATCGAATTCGGCAACGATCAGGCTGCCGGTGAAACCCGCGGCGCCCGGATCATTGCTGTCGACCGCCGGGTGCGGGCCGGCCAGGACGATGCGGCCTTCGCCCTTGAGCACTTGCAGACGTTCAAGGTGCGCCGGGCGGGCGGCGAGGCGCGCGTCCAGGGAGTTGGCGACGTCGGTGGCAATGATGGCGTAGAGCATGTCAGTCCTCGGTTTTTGGCGTTGTGGTATCGGCGTCGTGCAGGTGACGGGACAGGTAAATGCCCTGAGCGACCAGGAACAGCACGGTCAGGCCCAGGCTGCCGAACACCTTGAAGTCCACCCAGTAGTCCTGGAACGTGAACGCGACGAACAGGTTGGCGGCGCCGCAGAACAGGAAGAAACCGATCCAGGCGATGTTCAGGCGCGTCCAGACGGCGTCCGGCAGGGTCAGTGCGTGGCCCATGATGCGCTTGATCAGCAGGCGGTCACCGATGAAATGGCTGCCGATGAAGGCCAGGGCAAACAGCCAGTTGACCACCGGGGCTTTCCACTTCAGGAAGGTTTCGCTGTGGAAAGCCAGGGTCAGACTGCCGAACACGAGGCAGGCGATCAGGGTCAGCCACTGGCTCTTTTCCAGCTTGCGCTGCTTGATGAAGAGCGCGCCATAGACCACCAGGGAGCTGATGATCAGCACGGCGGTGGCGCTGTAGATGCCGCCTACGGTCAACTCATTGCCGGCAACGTCGACGGTGCGTGGATCGAGTTTGTAGACGATGAAAAACAGCAGAAGCGGGATGAAATCGATGAATTGTTTCACAGTGAGAGCCAGAAGCTGGATGTGGCGGCATAATAACAAACATATGGGCGCGCGATAGCGCCGGCTGATTTGAGGTTACACATCCCCGTGAATGTTGATTTGCACTGCCACAGCACGGCCTCCGATGGCGCCCTGGCGCCTGCGGCACTGGTTGCGCGTGCGTTCGAAAATGGCGTGCGAGTCCTGGCCCTGACCGACCATGACACCCTCGAAGGCCTCGCCGAAGCGCGCACGGCCGCCGAAGCGCTGGGCATGCAACTGGTCAACGGCGTCGAACTGTCCTGCACCTGGGGCGGCGCGACCATTCATGTGCTGGGCTACGGTTTCGACGTCAACGCCGCGCCGTTGGTCGAGGCGATCGCCAGTCTGCACGATGGCCGCTGGCTGCGGTCTGAAGAAATAAGTCGCAAGCTCGCCCTCAAGGGCATGCCCGGCGCGCTCGACGGCGCGCGGCAGATCCAGCAGGAACTGGGCGACAGCGGCAACGCACCGGCCCGTCCGCATTTCGCCGACTGGATGGTGCGTAAAGGTTTCGTCAAGGATCGCGCCGAAGCGTTCCGCAAATGGCTCGGCGCCGGCAAGCTGGGGGACGTCAAGCAACACTGGCCGACCCTAGAAGACACCGTCGGCACGCTGCGCGCCGCCGGCGCCTGGGTCAGCCTGGCGCATCCGTGGCACTACGATTTCACCCGCAGCAAGCGCCGAAAGCTGATTGCAGACTATATTCAAGCGGGCGGGCAGGCGATCGAAGTGGTCAACGGTCACCAGCCTGCGGAACAGGTGGGCAGCCTTGCGATTCTTGCCCGTGAGTTCGGTCTGCTGGTCAGCGCCGGCAGTGATTTCCATGGCCCTGGTGGCTGGTCCGAGATCGGCCAGTACCGGCCGGTGCCGGAGGACCTTTCACCCCTGTGGTGTCGGTTCAAACATGACACAGTTATTGCCGCCGTCTGAACAGGTAGAGAATGTGAGTCAATTTTTCCAGATTCATCCGGAAAACCCGCAAGCGCGCCTGATCAAACAGGCGGTCGAGATCATCCGCAAGGGTGGGGTGGTGGTCTATCCCACGGACTCTTCCTACGCAATCGGCTGCCAGATCGGCGACAAGAACGGCATCGAGCGCGTTCGACGCCTGCGTCAGCTCGACGAAAAGCACAACTTCGCGCTGATCTGCAGCGATCTGTCGCAGCTGGGCAATTACGCCAAAATCGACACCGGGACCTTTCGAATCCTGAAAGCCCACTTGCCGGGGCCTTACACCTTCATTCTCAACGCTACCCGTGAAGTGCCGCGGCTGTTGCTGCATCCGAAGAAGCGCACCATCGGCCTACGCGTGCCGAGCCATCCGATTGCCTTGGCATTGCTTGCCGAACTGGGCGAGCCGCTGATGAGCGTGACCCTGATCATGCCCGGCGAAGAAGACCCGCTGAGTGATCCGTACGAAATGCGCCAGTTGCTGGAGCATCAGGTGGACCTGATCATCGACGGCGGTTTCGGCGGCATCAAGGCCTCCACCGTAATCGACCTGACCGGCGACGATCCGGAAGTGGTCCGCGTCGGTTGCGGCGATCCGGCTCCGTTCATGGTCGAGGCCTGAATGTCCGCAGTGGAAACCGTTGATCCCCAGGCCGGTGCCCAGCAGGAACTGCCGTTTGCCATGGTCTATGGCCAGGCGGTCACGGAAATGCCGCTGGACCTGTACATCCCGCCGGACGCCCTGGAAGTCTTCCTCGAAGCCTTCGAAGGCCCGCTCGACCTGCTGCTGTACCTGATCCGCAAACAGAACATCAATATCCTCGACATCCCGGTGGCGGAAATCACTCGTCAGTACATGGGTTATGTCGAGTTGATGCAGTCGGTGCGCCTGGAGCTCGCCGCCGAATACCTGGTGATGGCCGCGATGCTGGCCGAGATCAAGTCGCGGATGCTGCTGCCACGGGCCGAAACCGTCGAGGACGAAGAGGAAGACCCGCGCGCTGAGCTGATCCGCCGTCTGCAGGAATACGAGCGTTTCAAGGCTGCGGCCGAAGGCATCGATGGCCTGAGCCGGGTCGGTCGCGACGTGATCGTTCCAAAACTCGACGCGCCGCAGGCCACGGTGCGCAAGTTGCTGCCGGACGTGGCGCTGGAAGAAATATTGATGTCCATGGCAGAAGTGCTGCGCCGTGGCGACATGTTCGAAAGCCATCAGGTCAGCCGCGAGGCGCTGTCCACCCGCGAACGCATGAGCGACGTGCTGGAGCGTCTCAAGGGCGGCGGCTTTGTGCCGTTCGTCGAGCTGTTCACCGCCGAGGAAGGCCGGCTCGGGGTGGTAGTGACCTTCATGGCGATCCTTGAACTGGTCAAGGAATCCCTGGTCGAGCTGGTGCAGAATGAGCCGTTCGCCGCGATCCACGTGCGAGCCCGAGTCGAATAACGAGTCCGAACATGAACCTGAGTGAACCCCGCGAGCTGGCGCCCCTGCTTGAAGCCTTTCTGTTGGCCTCGGGAAAGCCGCAAACCCTTGAACGTCTGTACGAGTTGTTCGAGGAAGGCGAACGGCCGGAGCCGCCGGTCTTCAAGAAAGCCCTGGCCCTGCTGGAAAAGTCCTGCGAGGGGCGGGCGTTCGAGCTTAAGGAGGTCGCCTCCGGCTATCGCCTGCAGATCCGCGAGAAGTTCGCGCCATGGGTTGGCCGGCTGTGGGAAGAGCGCCCGCAGCGTTATTCCCGGGCCCTGTTGGAAACCATGGCGCTGATTGCCTATCGCCAGCCGATTACCCGTGGCGAGATCGAAGATGTGCGGGGGGTGGCGGTCAACACCAACATCGTCAAGACGCTGATGGAGCGCGAGTGGATCCGCATCGTCGGCTATCGCGACGTGCCGGGCAAACCGGCGATGTTCGCCACCACCAAGGCGTTTCTCGATCACTTCAACCTCAAGAGCCTCGACGAGTTGCCGCCACTGGCCGAACTGCGCGAGATCGAGCCGGATCCGGTGCTTGACTTCGACGATGCTCCAGTGCCGCCTGGCCTGCAGGAGCTGGCCGATGCCAGTGCCGAGCCGGAAGAGCAGAAAGAGGAAACCAGTTTCCACACGCTGTTGCTGGAGCTGGACAGCATGGAGGAGGGGATCAAGACCGACTTCGACGATTTGCTGCGTGACGGGGTGGGCGGCGAATCGATGCCGACCGGGGTTGAGTCCGATCCGGTCGAACCGCCGGTTGAGGGTGAGCCAGAATCTGACTTTGAGCCTGAATTCGAGCCTGAATTCGAGCCTGAATTTGAGTCCGAACCTGAACTGGAAGACGATGTGCTCGGCGTGGCCGAAGCCCGGGAAAAACTGCTGGCCGCCGTTGCTCGCCTCGAACAACCCGCACCAGAACCTGAGCCAGCACTGAGCGAAGAAGAAGCCGAAGCCCGGGCACTGGCCGAAGCCATCGAAGCCGAGCGCCGCGAGTTCGAGGATTGAGCATGAGCTCGACCAAAGACCCGTGCATCAGCCTCTGCAAGTTCAGCGATGACATCTGTCTGGGATGCGGCCGCAGCAAGCGCGAGATCCGGGCCTGGAAGAAATTCGACAAGGACGACAAGCGCACGGTGCTGGCCGAAGCTGCGCTGCGCCTGATCAAGCTCGGCGCCACCGGTCGGCGGAAAAAGAAATAACCTTGGTTTGATCGACTAGTCTCTGATGCGCACGCGGCCACATCCGCGTATGATTCGCGACCCTTCGGCGATCCCTTCGCCCGAAAACCCAGATTTCAATGCTTCGGCAGGCCCAATCCAGAGCCGCTGAACAGACCACACCGGGAGGTGCCCAGATGAGTGACAACCAGAAAGACGACCAGCAAATCGGCCCAGCAGGCGAAAAGCTGCAGAAAGTCCTCGCCCGTATCGGCGTCGGCTCGCGCCGTGACGTGGAAGCGTGGATCAGCCAGGGCCGGATCAAGGTCAATGGCACAGACGCCACCCTTGGCCTGCGCGTTGACATGCACGATGCCATTACCATCGATGGCAAGGTCATCAAGCGCGAAGAGGCTGCCGAGTCGGTCCGCCGCGTGATCATGTACAACAAGCCGGACGGCGAGATCTGCACCCGTGACGACCCGGAAGGTCGTCCGACCGTGTTCGACAAGTTGCCGCGTCCGAAAGAAGGGCGCTGGATCAACATCGGCCGTCTCGACATCAACACCACCGGTCTGCTGATGTTCACCACCGACGGTGAGCTGGCCAACCGCCTGATGCACCCGTCCTACGAGATGGACCGCGAGTACGCAGTCCGTGTTCGCGGCGAAGTCGATGACGAGATGATCGAGCGTCTGAAGGCCGGCGTCGTGCTGGAAGACGGTCCGGCGCGCTTCACCGATATTCAACAGGCACCGGGCGGCGAAGGCTTCAACCACTGGTATCACTGTGTGGTGATGGAAGGTCGCAACCGTGAAGTGCGTCGTCTGTGGGAATCCCAGGGCCTGGTGGTCAGCCGTCTGAAGCGCGTGCGTTTCGGTCCGGTGTTCCTCAACTCCGACCTGCCGATGGGCCGCTGGCGCGAAATGAGCCAGTACGAAGTCGACGTGCTGAGCGCCGAAGTCGGCCTGACCCCGGTGGCCATGCCGCAACTGAATGCCAAGAGCAAAGACAAGCTCGACCGCATGCAGCGTAAATCGTCGCGGCCGATGCCTCGCACCGAGCGCGTGCGTACCTTGCGTCCGGCCAACGGCGCACCGGCGGCGGCCGGCCCGCGTACCGTGCGTGAGCCGCAGATCGAAGGCGAGCGTCCGGGTCGCAAGCCAGCGGCGCGTCCGGATGGCGAGCGCGCTCCGCGTGGGCGCACCGAGCGTGGTGAAGGTCGTGCACCGGCCGGTCGCGGTACGCCAGTGGCGGATCGTCCAGCCGAGACCAGGCGTCCGGCCAAACCGGCGCCGAAGCGTCCAGGCATCAAACTGGCGGACGACGACAAGCCGTCGGGCAAGCGCCGTGGCGCACCGGCCGGTTCCGGCCAGCGTCCGGGTTTCGGTCGCAAGAAGCCGGAATAACGCGGTTGTAAGCTTCGAGCGACAAGCTTCAAGCTGAAAACAGAAAACGCCAACCTCAGGGTTGGCGTTTTTTTTTGGTCTTTTTATTTCTTTTTTTAGGCGTGTTTTTCTTGTTTTTAAACAAAAAACTTAACGCCTTTCAAATAGTTAGCCAGCTAACGTCAATCACCGGACGCCACTTCGATGGGTCTGGAGTGGAAACTTTACGTTACGCGCTGTCAGTGGATATTTACGAAAAAGACCTCGCTGTCCCATGAATCGGGTGGCTTTGACTGGCTGTAAGGAAAATCTGCCGCAGCCACGCCCGCCGGGCCTTGCGCAGCCCTCTGGCGTGCTTGTTTCAGCGTCGTTTGGAAGGTGAGATGCGCGGCATGCCTGTCGTGCAGGTGCATAACAAGAAGGAGGCGCAATGAACGCCGTAATCCATTTTCACTTCTCCACGTGGGGCGGATTGTCCATCGTCCACGCCGATGGCCTGCAAAGGCCTGACTCAATTTTTGCAGCCGCCCGGGTCGCCCGGGGTGGACACACGCAATCCCGGCAACCGACACGCTGATCCAGCGGGGTCTGGCAGCAGGGGGTTAGCGGTGTACAATGCGCCGCGTTTTACCTGTGACCCTCTGCGTAATCGCGCATACCTCAAGGCTATCCGTCTTGTTCACTCCGTCGCGTCACGAGCGTGTCGGGTTCGATTTCGTCACAGATAAAAACAAACAGGTGACGCATGACCGTTGTAAAAAAGCTGAATTCCTGGTGCCTGCGCTGGGGTTTGATCAAGGTTGGTTGAAATCGCAACCTTGCAGCAACGTCTACTGAACATCATCAAACCTTGCGTGAGACCTTTTTCATGAGTGGACAAAACTCGCAATCAGGCGAGCTGAAACGCGGCCTGAAAAATCGCCATATTCAACTGATCGCCCTCGGTGGCGCGATCGGTACAGGATTGTTCCTCGGCTCGGCCGGGGTGCTGAAATCCGCCGGCCCGTCGATGATTCTCGGCTATGCCATCTGCGGCTTCATCGCTTTCATGATCATGCGCCAGCTCGGCGAAATGATCGTCGAAGAGCCGGTGGCCGGATCCTTCAGCCACTTTGCGCACAAATACTGGGGCGGTTTCGCCGGTTTCCTGTCGGGCTGGAACTGCTGGATCCTGTACATCCTGGTGGGCATGTCGGAGCTGACCGCAGTCGGCAAGTACATCCACTACTGGGCGCCGGATATCCCGAGCTGGGTCACCGCAGCCGCGTTCTTCGTGCTGATCAACGCGATCAATCTGGCCAACGTCAAAGTTTTCGGTGAAGCCGAGTTCTGGTTCGCGATCATCAAGGTCGTGGCGATCGTCGGCATGATCGCCCTGGGCAGCTACCTGCTGGTCAGCGGCCATGGCGGCCCGCAAGCCTCGGTCAGCAACCTGTGGTCCCATGGTGGCTTCTTCCCGAACGGCGTCAGCGGTCTGGTGATGGCCATGGCGATCATCATGTTTTCCTTCGGCGGTCTGGAAATGCTCGGTTTCACCGCCGCCGAAGCCGACAAGCCGAAAACCGTGATCCCGAAAGCGATCAACCAGGTGATCTACCGGATCCTGATTTTCTACATCGGCGCGCTGGTGATCCTGCTGTCGCTGACCCCATGGGACAGCCTGCTGGAAACCCTCAACGCTTCGGGCGATTCCTACAGCGGCAGCCCGTTCGTGCAGGTGTTCTCGATGCTTGGCAGCAACACCGCCGCACACATCCTCAACTTCGTGGTTCTGACTGCGGCATTGTCGGTGTACAACAGCGGCACCTATTGCAACAGCCGCATGCTGCTGGGCATGGCCGAGCAGGGCGACGCGCCGAAAGCGCTGGCGAAGATCGACAAGCGCGGCGTACCGGTGCGTTCGATCCTGGCGTCGGCAGCCGTGACCCTGGTGGCGGTGCTGCTCAACTACCTGATCCCGCAACATGCGCTGGAACTGCTGATGTCGCTGGTGGTTGCGACGCTGGTGATCAACTGGGCGATGATCAGCTTCTCGCACTTCAAGTTCCGCCAGCACATGAACAAGACCCACCAGAAGCCGCTGTTCAAGGCGCTGTGGTATCCGTACGGCAACTACATCTGCCTGGCGTTCGTGGCGTTCATTCTCGGTGTGATGCTGCTGATCCCGGGCATTCAGGTCTCGGTGTATGCGATTCCGGTGTGGGTCGTGTTCATGTGGGTCTGCTATGTGATCAAGAACAAGCGTGGTGCGCAGCAGGCGTTGCACGCTGCCGTGAAATAACGCGGCAAGCCAAACAAGAAACCCGGCCAGGCGCCGGGTTTTTTGTTTTCGCGGATTTCGACAGTGATCCCGAACGCCTTGCGCGTTCGGTGGTTCGAGGCTCTATGCGTAGTCGGCAATGGGATAAAGCGTGCACAACGCTTCGGTCTGTAAGCGGAATTGGTCTCTGGCGGAGTGCTCCAGTGTGTAATCCCGTTCGCCGAGCGCTGTCACTTTGTCGAGGATCCGGCACATCAGGTCGACAATCTGCCGGCATCCCCGCGAGTCGATGTGGCGCTGGGCAATGGAGCCCGTGCCGATACGCAAGCCACTGGTCACGGAGGATGATCGAGCCTCGCTGGGGACACGATGCCTGTTCACGATGATCCCGCATTGCTCCAGCGCCGATTCTGCAATGGCGCCGGTGATGCCGCTGCGCAACCGAAGCAGAATCGTGTGATTTTCACTGCGTCCGCCCACGACTTCGTAATCATGTGCCTGAAACGCAGTGGCAAGTTCATCGGCGGTATGGCGGATCCGCGCCATGTAAGCGTCGAATTCGGCCGACATTGCATGACCCAGCGCCGTCGCCTTGGCCGCGATCATGTTGACGGCCGGCGCGCCCTGCATGCCGGGAAACACGGCGTGATCAAGGGCGCGGCTGAAGGTCGTCCGCAAGCCGGGGACTTTGGTATTGGCGTCCCGGCCGCAAAGAATCAGGCCGCCTCGGGGGCCCATGAGTTGCTTGTGTGTGCAGGTGGTCGTGACGTGTGCAACGTCAATCGGGCTCGGATGCCGTCCGGTGGCAACCAGTCCGGCGATGTGTGAAATGTCGGCGAGCAGGATGGCGCCGGCCTCATCGGCAATCTCGCGAAAGCGTTCGAAATCCACGATCCGCGAGTAAGCAGTGGCGCAGCACATGATGATGCGCGGGCGGTGAGCGAGCGCCAGCGTTCGCACCTCGTCGTAATCGATCAGGCCTTGGGAGGTCGTACCGTACTGGATGGCTTTGTAGTGGTCGCTCGAGAACGCTGCGGTGCTGCCGTGGGTGAGGTGGCCGCCATGTTCGACGGCCATTCCCAGCAGGGTATCCCCCGGTTCGAGCAGGCCGGTGAGCACCTGGTAATTGGCGTTCGATGCCGAGTGTGGCTGCACGTTGGCGTACTGAGCGCCGAACAGCGCCCGGGCTCTTCGAATGGCCAGCGACTCGACCAGGCTGACGTTCTCGCAACCGGCGTTATAGCGCCTGCCGGGTGTGCCCTCGGCCGTCACGTTGACCAGCGCCGACGCAGAGGCCGCCAGGGTGCGTGGGTTGACTGCGCAGGAGGAAGATACCAGCGACAGGGTCTGGTGCTGTCGCGTGACTTCGGCGTCAAGGATCTGCGCGAGTTCGGCGTCTTGCACTCGCAGATCCGTCAGGCCGCGCCGCAGCAAGTCGGCCTGGGTCGTAAGCAGTTGAGTATTGACCGGCATTCTTTGTATTCCTTCCCTGTTTGTTGCGCGCCGCGAACAACAGCGCGACTTTCCTGGTTTTGCGTGTGCCGACATCCATGTATCGCCACAAGCTGTACAGGCGGATCCGTGTTCCGGCGCCGATGCGCGCAAAACCAACGTCTGTACAGGTAGCCACTGTCTGATTTCCTCTGCGGGTTACCGTGACGAGGGACAGCTTGAAGCATCATAGTTTTTTTGTTTGTGAACGCGAGAAAAATTAATCAAAAAAATGAACATTGTTCAAAGAAAATGATTCTTTTTGCAGGGCTCAAGGTGTAAAGCTGTAGGGCGACCGTCGCCGCTTTGCGGTGGTGAAGGGGAAGGCAGCGGGAACTAACACGTCAGTACAGCTTGCAGGTGAGTCTGCAAGTCTGGATGAGTCGCCCCGGTTTCGGTCACTCAAGGATGGAGGATGCTATGATCTCTCGCGGTTTTGACAGGGATGCAACTGTAATCAACGACCTGATGTGAGTGCCCGTGAGTCATCATTCAGGGTGTGTTTTCATTACAGTTATAAATGGGCGGTCAGTAACTCATGCACAGAAGAGAAAGATCGGAGAATCTGAAAAACAATATCAAGTACCTGATAAAAAGTCGTGGGGAGACGCAGCTGTCCTTGTGTAACTCCAGTGGCCTGACCAGAACGACCATCTATAACATCCTCGAGGGGAAGGTGGTCAATGTGCAGCAGTCCACGGTTCGCAAGATTTCCGATTTCTTTGGTGTTTCCTATGAAGAAATAGAAACCATCGATTTTGAAGAGAAGGAGATAATAGAAAGCAGTATCTCGCCGCAGGGGAACATGAATCCGGCGGCAGTGCCTGTTCTGAAAGAGAGTCTGGTGATCCAGAATCTGGACAAGAGAATTGGCGAGTTGGCCACGGTTTATCCATTGACTTATTATTTTGGCGCCTCTTTCAATTTGATAGGTGTGCTGCTGGAAAACGAGATCAGTGGATTGAATGAACCGGGCGATCTATTGATCGTTCAGAAAGGGTCTTCGAGTAGCGACAGGGAAAAGCTGCTGTATGACAAAACCACGAACAGGCTGCTGATATCCAGAGAGACTGGCGTTGCCACGGATCGTATTTGTGTTATCGGGGATATAATCGAGGAACGATTTAATGGGCTGTAGTGTTGGAATGGAAAACAGCAAGTACAAGCTATTGGGGTTTGAAAACGGTAAAAGCCTGGCTGTCATCATGGTGATTGCGACAGGCAAGATAATCAAAATAAAACTGAGTGAAGTGTTGAATAGTGAGATTATGGATAATCTGAACAAGCTGGAAATAAAGAATCTGTACAAGAAGTTTTATTCCCAGGGAGGGGCGCTCACCGCTTATGAGTTGAATGATCGCCATGAGAGTTCCTGGATGATCTATATCATTCTGAACCTCATGTTGTTTACGCTGTATATCTTTACCAGTATCGCCGCGACCAAGCCGATCTATCTGGAGTCTCTGGACATTATCGTAACGCCTGGGACTTTTCTTTATCCGCTGACGTTTCTGATCGTCGATCTGTTGAATGAAACGTTCGGTCTCAGGCTTGCGCGAAAAGCGATTCTCTTTGCCTTCATCAGCAACGCGGCCATCATCATCCTGCTGGCCATCACGACTCATCTCCCCGGATTGCCTGGCTGGAAGCTCGATGGCCCTTACAATGATGTCATTGGCCAGTTGTCTTCTGTCCTGGTAGCTTCCTCTGTTTCATTTCTGGTTTCCGAAAATATAAACTCGTATTTGCTGTGCAAAATCAAGGAACTCACAAATTCCAGATTTCTGTTCTTGCGCGTGTTTTTAAGTACGTTGTTTGCGGTAATCATCGACAGCTTTCTTTTCTGCTTCATCGCGTTTTATGGTGCGATGGAAACCAGCGCGATACTGAACATGATCTACGTTCAGATTGCGATAAAGGTTGGCTTTGCTTTCTTTAATGTATTGCCTGCTTATGGGGCAAGGGCATTGTTCAAGAAGTACCTGACTGGCGGTCAGGCGCAATAATGCAGAATGGCGCTCACCGGGTGTATCGGTTATGTCATACCGGGTGAGCGCTTGTTGTGTCGTCGAATATTCAGTTCAGATTCAGTTTTGCTTTCAGGCTGTGCGTAACCTGATCTTTGTTGTTCAGGTATTCATTGAGGCCTTTGGCACGAAGGTTACACGCGTCGCAATTGGAGCAGCCGTTACCTTTGATGCCGTTGTAGCAGGTCAGTGTCTGGTCCCGAATGAACTCCAGTCGCTGATGGTAGTCGGCCAGGGCCCAGGTTTCCGCTTTGTTCAGCCACATCAGCGGAGTGTCCAGGGTCAATTGATAGTCCATGCCCAGTACCAGGGCTTTGTTCAATGCCTTGACGAAGTCATCCCGGCAATCCGGGTAACCCGAAAAGTCTGTTTCACAAACGCCGGTAATGACGGTTCTGGCTTGTACCTGATACGCATAAATGGAAGCCAGGGTCAAAAACAGGATGTTTCTGCCGGGTACAAAAGTACTGGGCAGGCTTTCTCCTGAACTGTTGATGGTCGGAACCGGAATGTTGTCGCGGGTCAGGCTGCTGATGGCCAGTTCATTCAGCAGCGACACATCCATGGTCTTGTGCACGGTCACGCCAAGTTCTTTTGCCAGTTGCTGTGCAACTTCAATTTCCGCGCGATGGCGCTGGCCATAGTCAAATGTGATGCAGTGAATCTCATCGTAATGGGTCAAGGCATGGATCAAGCAGGTTGTTGAATCCTGTCCGCCGCTAAATACGATGACTGCTTTATTGCTCATGATTATGCTTCCTGCATGGAAAGGGTAAATGCAATATTCGAACAATAATCGAGGGGGCTTGTCCCGGTTGCTCATTGCCGTGGCGATATTCTACGTAGTACGGCGCTCATTGGCACTGACGAATGCCCCCCTATTGACGGCGCATTTTCTCCCAAACGTTTTCCCGTTTCGCCTGATAGTCGCCGTGTATAGTGAAAAGGCGCAACACTGAAAGCACACCCAGGGTCCTGCTGACCGTAGTTTCTACAGATGCGGCGTAGCGCAAGGCTCTACGATGAGAATGCAATGCTGAAGATTTCCAATAACGTGCATCTGCCGGATGCCGAGATCGAACTGACCGCTATCCGCGCCCAGGGGGCCGGTGGGCAGAACGTCAACAAGGTCTCCAGCGCCGTGCACCTGCGCTTCGACATTCCGGCCTCGTCCTTGCCCGAGTTCTACAAGGAGCGCTTGCTGGCGTTGCGTGACAGCCGCATCACCAGCGATGGCGTGCTGATCATCAAGGCCCAGCAATACCGCACGCAGGAACAGAATCGCGCCGATGCGCTGGAGCGCCTGATCGAGCTGATTCTCAGCGCTACCAAGGTCGAGAAGAAGCGCCGGCCGACCAAGCCGACGCTGGGTTCAAAGAAACGTCGGCTCGAATCGAAAACCAAGCGGGGCAGTATCAAGGCCGGGCGGGGCAAGGTGGATTTCTAGTCTTCGCGGTACTTTGATGTGTGGCGATACAGATAGATGCTCAGCGCCAGGCCACTCAGTGCGGCAATGGCAGCGAACAGGAAGATCGAGGCAAAACCGAAGCCCGACGCAATCGCCCCGGCCAGGGGGCCGGTGATCCCCAGCGACAGATCGATGAACAACGAATAGGCGCCGACCGCCGCCCCACGGCTGGAGGCCGGCACCAGGTTCACCGCCTCTACGCCCAGTGCCGGGAACACCAGCGAGAAGCCGAAACCGCTCAATGCCGCGCCGGCCAGCGCCCAGTGTGCATCCGGTGCGATCCATAGCAGCAACAGGCCGAGGGTTTCCACCGACAGACAGGCAATCGCTACGCGAAAGCCGCCGAGACGGTTGATCAGATTGCCGAACAGCAGTCGCGCGCCGATGAAGCTGGCGCCGAACAGGCTCAGGCACAGCACCGCGTTATCCCAATGCCGGGTGGCGTAATACAGCGTGATGAAGGTGGCGATGGTGCCGAAACCGATCGAGCCCAGTGCCAGGCCGCAGCCGTGTGGAAAGACACGCCCCAGTACGTGCATGAACGGCAGGCGCTCGCCGGCGACAATCGGCGCAGCGGTCTTCGGCCAGGCCAGCAGCACTCCCAGCGTTGCGAGCAGCAGAATGCTCACGCCCATGCTCCAGAGGCCGAAACGGCTGACCAGCCACACCCCGAGCGGCGCACCGATCGCCAGCGCGCCGTAACTGGCGATGCCGTTCCACGAGATGACTTTGGCCGTGTTGGCCGCGCCGACGCGGCCGATGCCCCAGCCGATCGATCCGGAACCGACGAGACTTTCCGCGCTGCCGAGTACCAGGCGACCAACGAACAGGCTGATCAGGCTGAGCATCGGCAGGTTGGGCGTCCATGCGGAGATCAGCATGAACACACCGCTCAAGCCGCAACCGGCCAGACCAATCATCACCGCACGTTTGCTGCCCTGGTTGTCGATGATCTTGCCGGCATACGGACGGCTGAGCAGGGTGGCAAGGTATTGCACGCTGATCACCAGGCCGGCGATGACCGCGCCGAAACCCAGGTCGCTGTGCACATAGCCCGGCAGTACGGCCAACGGAATGCCGATATTGAGGTAACCGATGAAGGTGAACAGGACGATGGAAACGACTTGCAGCGTGACCGCCAGGGGGCGCTGGGGTTCTGGCATTGAGGACGACATGAGTAACGATCCACGGGGAGAGCAGAATAGATAGGCTGCTCATGATACCGGCGTGGACGATTCTGCGGCGGGGAAAAGTAAAACTATTTGGCCGGAGCGACCAGTTGCGTGGTGACCAGTGCCGCGAGGGCGTTTTCTTCGCTGCCGAAACGGGCGAGCAGGGCGGCCTGTTTCTCGGGCGAGAGGCGGCTCCAGATCTCGATCATCTTCTCGGAGGCGCCGATGAGGATTGCGGCCTGGTGTTCGTCAAAGGATTCTTCGGTCATGGCGGGCTCGGCTTCAGGCAGTGTGGAAAGCGCATGTTAGCGCTTTCCACACGGTCTGTACGGCGGGTATTACTTACTCTTCGCTGTCGGCCGGACGGCTTTCGGCGGCTTCTTTCGGCTCGGGCTGTTGGGCGCCGGCTTGTTGCGTGGTCGTCTGCTCAGTTTCGTGCAGGCTTGGGAAGGGGAGATTCGGAATCTCGTGCATGGTTGCGCTCCTCGCTAAGTCTGTTGATAGATCTGGTAGATCCGCGCTTTCAGAAAGCCTGCGAAGGATACAGCAGGAAAAGTGACAAACAGATTTTTAAATCCATTTGTTTCGACGGGCGGGATTGTCTAGACAAGTGCGACAGGGTGACGCAGGGCAAATGTGGGAGCGAGCCTGCTCGCGATAAGTGCTTGTCAGTCGACATTTGTGCTGACTGATGCACCGCTGTCGCGAGCAGGCTCGCTCCCACAATTGGGGTTATTTGCAGACGTTGGCGATCGCTTCGGCCAGCAGGTCGAGGCGCGTCGCATCAATCCCGGCGACGTTGGCCCGGCCCGAGCTGACCATGTAAACGCTGTGATGCTCGCGCAGGTTTTTCACTTGTTCCGGCGACAGGCCGGTGTAGGAGAACATCCCGCGTTGCACGCCAATGTGCGCAAAACGCTCGCGCAGACCGTGCGGTTCCAGCGCTTGCACCAAGCCACTGCGCAACTGGGCGATGCGCAGACGCATGGCTTCCACTTCGTCGGCCCAGCGGCGTTTCAGCTCCGGGTCGGCGAGGATCGTGGCGACGACAGCGGCGCCGTGATCCGGTGGCGTCGACCACAGGTTGCGGGCGATGTGGGCCAGTTGACTGCGGATGTCGATGAGCTTGTCAGCGCTTTTCGCGCAGACGATCAGCGCACCGGTGCGGTCGCGGTACAGGCCGAAATTTTTCGAGCAGGAACTGGTGATCAGCAGCTCGGGCAACTCGGCGGCGAACAGCCGGGTTGACCATGCATCCTGCTCCAGACCATCGCCGAAACCCTGGTAGGCAAAGTCGATCAGCGGCAGCAGGTTGCGGCTGCGCACCACGTCCAGCACCCGCTGCCAGTCGTCGTGACCCAGGTCGAAACCGGTCGGGTTGTGGCAGCACGCATGCAGCAGCACCACATCACCTTTCGGCACTTCATTGAGCGCGGCGAGCATTGCATCGACGTCGAGACGGTTGTCGCTGCCGACGTACGGGTAATGGCTGATTTTGACCCCGGCAGCCGCGAAAATCGTTTCGTGGATCGGCCAGGTCGGGTTGCTCAGCCATACGCCTTTGCCCGGCAGGCATTGCGCGATGAAATCCGCTGCCAGACGCAGGGCACCCGTGCCGCCCGGGGTCTGGGTGGCGCCGGCACGTTGCTCGGCGATCAGTGCCGAATCGGCACCGAGCACCAGCTCATTGATGACTTTGCCGAACAGCAGATTGCCATGGCCACCGATGTAGGTCTTGGTGTCCTGGCTCTCGACCAGACGCGCCTCGGCGATTTTCACCGCCTCGGGGATCGGCGTCAGGCCCTGGGCATCCTTGTAGACGCCCACGCCGAGGTCGAACTTGCGCGGGTTGGAATCCTGCGCGTAGGCCTCCATCAGGCCGAGGATCGGGTCGCCGGGCACCCGGCCGATGGCGTCGAAGTGCATTACTTGCGTCCTTCTGCAGTCTTGGCCACTTCGTCAGTGCGCGCGGCCATGATGAAGTCGTTGCGGTGCAGGCCTTTGATCGAGTGGCTCCACCAGGTCACGGTGACTTTGCCCCATTCGGTCAGCAGGCCCGGGTGATGACCTTCGGCCTCGGAGATCTCGCCGACGGCGTTGGTGAAGGCCAGAGCGTGCTTGAAATTCTTGAACAGGAAGACTTTTTCCAGCTGCATGATGCTGTCACGCACTTCGATGTTCCAGTCAGGGATCTGCTTGATCAGGATCGGCAGTTCTTCATCGCTGACTTGTGGGGCATCGGCACGGCACGCTTCGCAATGGGCTTGGTTCAAAGTGGACATGGTTTGATTCCTGAGATCGGATGTCTTTTTTATAAGAGCTGTTACGGTCGTCAATGTCGTCACGCTAAACCAAAGCCGCGACGACTGACAGACTCACTTGTAAGTAAAAGCCACGGTTCACGCAGCTTTTGGTTTCGGTGGAAACTTCGGTGCGTGCAGACCCAGCTGCATGCCTTGCTTGACCATGGCCATGATGTCTTCGTGAGCCAGGTCGAACAGGCGCTTGAGGTTCGGCAGGACAAAATACAACGGTTGCAGGATGTCGATGCGGTACGGCGTGCGCATGGCTTCCAGCGGATCGAAGGCCTGATGCTCGGGCTCGTCCGACAGCGAATAAACGGTTTCTTTCGGCGAAGAAAGGATGCCGCCGCCGTAGATGCGTTTGCCTTGCGGGGTGTCGACCAGGCCGAACTCGATGGTCATCCAGTACAGACGCGCCAGATAAACGCGTTCTTCCTTGGTCGCTTGCAGGCCGAGCTTGCCGTAGGTGTGGGTAAATTCGGCGAACCACGGGTTGGTCAGCAGAGGGCAGTGGCCAAAGATCTCGTGGAAAATGTCCGGCTCTTGCAGGTAGTCCAGTTCTTCACGGGTGCGAATGAACGTGGCCACCGGAAACTGCTTGCTGGCGAGCAATTCGAAAAAGGTCTGGAAGGGGATCAGCGCCGGGACGCGGGCAACCTGCCAACCGGTGGTCTCGCCGAGCACCTTGTTGATCTCGCCCAGTTGCGGGATGCGGTCGTGGGGCAGGCCGAGTTTTTCGATACCGTCCAGGTATTCCTGGCACGCCCGACCCTCGATCACTTTCATCTGGCGGGTGATCAGCGTGTTCCACACCGCGTGTTCTTCGGCGGGGTAGTCGATAAAACCTTGCGCATCGGGCTCGCGGGCCACGTATTGCGTCTGCTTCATACTGCTCTCCTGCGAGGGGAATTCGTTCTTGTTATGTCCTGCGATGGACTGAGAAATACCCCAGCGCGTGCCGTGTTGCACCAGGTTGATGGCCGGTCAGGCAGGAAAAGTCTCTTTGAGTCGTAAATTTTTCGTTACGATTTGTGCGATAAGTCGTGATTACGGTGATTGGCGGGTTTGAAATGGCCAGTGTCTGTCACATAATCTTGACGACTATCTTGCGGGCGGCAGAGAAAAATCCGCCCCTTTACCTGTTTCGGGCCTTTATATGCGTATCAAAGTCCACTGCCAGAACCGTATCGGCATTCTGCGCGACATCCTCAATCTGCTGGTGGAGTACGGGATCAACGTCGCCCGCGGTGAGGTCGGCGGTGAACACGGCAACGCGATCTATCTGCATTGCCCGAATCTGATCAACCTGCAGTTCCAGGCGCTGCGACCGAAATTCGAGGCCATCGCCGGGGTCTTCGGTGTCAAGCGTGTCGGGTTGATGCCCAGCGAGCGCCGACACATGGAGCTGAATGCGCTGCTCGGTGCGCTGGAGTTTCCGGTGCTGTCGATCGACATGGGCGGCTCCATCGTTGCCGCCAACCGGGCGGCGGCGCAGTTGCTCGGGGTTCGGGTCGACGAGGTGCCGGGGATTCCACTCTCGCGTTATGCCGAAGACTTTGACTTGCCGGAGCTGGTGCGCGCCAACAAATCGCGAATCAACGGCATGCGGGTCAAGGTCAAGGGCGACATCTTTCTGGCCGACATCGCCCCGCTGCAATCGGAGCACGACGACAGCGAGGCCATGGCCGGTGCCGTGCTGACCTTGCACCGGGCGGACCGCGTCGGCGAGCGCATCTATAACGTGCGCAAGCAAGAGTTGCGTGGCTTCGACAGCATCTTCCAGAGCTCGAAAGTGATGGCGGCGGTGGTGCGCGAAGCCCGGCGCATGGCGCCGCTGGATGCGCCTCTTCTTATTGAGGGTGAAACCGGAACCGGCAAGGAGTTGCTGGCGCGTGCCTGTCACCTGGCGAGTCCGCGCGGGCAGTCGCCGCTGATGGCGCTCAACTGTGCGGGGCTGCCGGAGTCGATGGCCGAGACCGAGCTGTTCGGCTATGGCCCCGGCGCCTTTGAAGGGGCGCGGGCCGAAGGCAAGCTCGGATTGCTTGAGCTGACGGCGGGCGGCACGCTGTTCCTTGATGGCGTTGGCGAAATGAGCCCGCGCTTGCAGGTGAAATTGCTGCGCTTCCTGCAGGACGGCTGCTTCCGGCGTGTAGGCAGTGATGAAGAGGTTTATCTGGATGTGCGGGTGATCTGCGCCACCCAGGTGGATCTGTCGGAGCTGTGTGCGAGAGGGGAATTTCGCCAGGATCTGTATCACCGTTTGAACGTGCTGTCGCTGCACATTCCGCCCTTGCGCGAATGCCTCGACGGTTTGACGCCGCTGGTCGAGCACTTCCTCGATCAGGCCAGCCGACAGATCGGTTGCCCGCTGCCGAAACTGGCGCCGGCGGCAATGGACCGGCTCAGTCACTACCATTGGCCGGGCAACGTTCGGCAACTGGAGAACGTGCTGTTTCAGGCGGTGTCGCTGTGTGATGGCGGGACGGTCAAGGCCGAACATATTCGTCTGCCGGACTATGGCGTGCGTCAGCCGCTTGGCGACTTCTCGCTGGAGGGCGGGTTGGACGAGATTGTCGGGCGCTTCGAGAAAGCGGTGCTGGAGCGACTGTATTCCGAACATCCAAGCAGTCGGCAGCTGGGCAAGCGGCTCGGGGTTTCGCACACCACGATTGCCAACAAGCTGCGTGAGTACGAAGTCGGCAAGGAGTCAGGCAACGTCTGATCACGCCCACGCAGATCGTTCCCACGCTGATCCCCCCACGCAGTGTGGGAACGATCAATTGATAAGGGTCAGGTGTTTGCCGCCAAGCGGCATGACACCGCCGGTTTTTCGTCTTCGATACATTTCCCCAAACCCCGCCATTTCCCTCAAGTCCTTTGTTTATCGGGTCCCTGGCCGCCAGAAAAAAGTTGGTCTGCAAATTGCTTGTGGGTCAGCAGTACAGCGGTGGGCGGCAAACGTCCGGCATGCAGAGGAAAGAGTGTGGACAAGTACCTTTATGTGGCAATGACCGGCGCCAGCCAGAACGCACTGGCGCAAAAGGCTCATGCCAACAACCTGGCGAACATCTCCACCAATGGTTTTCAGCGCGACCTGGAGCAGGCGCGTTCGATGCCGGTGTTCGGTGACAGCTTTCCGGCGCGTGCGTTTGCCATGAGCGAGCGGCCCGCCACCGATTTCACGCCGGGCTCGCTGGTGCAGACCGGGCGTGACCTCGACGTGGCCGTCAGCGGCAACGGCTTCATTGCCGTGCAGAACCCCAACGGCGGCGAAAGCTACGTGCGCACCGGCAGCCTGAACATCGACGCCCTCGGCGTACTGCGCGCCGGCAACGGCATGCCGGTGCTGGGCAATGGCGGTCCGATTGCCATTCCACCGGAGCAGCAGGTGGAAGTCGGTGAAGACGGCACCATCAGTATCCGTGCGATGGGCGAAGGCCCGCGCGTCATGGCCGAAGTCGACCGGATCAAACTGGTCAACCCGGACATCAAGAACATGAACAAGGGCCTGGACGGTTCGATTTACACCAAGGACGGCCAGCCTGCGCCGGCCGACGCCAACGTCAAACTGGTGTCGGGTTTCCTGGAGTCGAGCAACGTCAATGCCGTGGAAGAGATGACCTCGGTGCTGGCCCTGGCCAAGCAGTTCGAGTTGCACGTCAAGATGATGAACACCGCCAAAGACGACGACCAGGCCATGGCTCGGGTCTTGCAGATCAGCTAATTATCAGAACGTCGCGCCGTAAAACAGGCGCACGAGGAGAATCGAATGCTTCCGGCTCTATGGGTTGCCAAAACCGGTCTGTCCGCCCAGGACACCAACCTGACCACCATTTCCAACAACCTGGCAAACGTGTCGACCACGGGTTTCAAACGTGACCGCGCCGAGTTCCAGGACCTGCTGTATCAGATCAAGCGTCAGCCAGGCGCCCAGTCGACCCAGGACAGCGAACTGCCGTCGGGTCTGCAAGTGGGTACCGGTGTGCGCATCGTCGGCACCCAGAAAAACTTCACCGCCGGTAGCCTGCAAACCACCGAGCAGCCGCTGGACATGGCCATCGATGGTCGTGGCTTCTTCCAGATCCTGCAGCCGGACGGCACCACGTCCTACACCCGTGACGGTACTTTCCACCTCGACTCCAATGGCCAGATCGTCAACGCCAGCGGTTTCGCGCTGGAGCCGGCGATTGTCATCCCGAACAACGCCCAGACCTTCACTGTCGGCCGCGACGGCACCGTATCGATCACCGTTGCCGGCAACCCGGCCGCCCAGGTGATCGGCAACCTGCAAACCGCCGACTTCATCAACCCGGCCGGTTTGCAAGCGGTGGGCAACAACCTGTTCCTGGAAACCGCCGCTTCCGGTGCGCCGCAAGTCGGCACTCCGGGCCTGAACGGTTTCGGCACCACCCTGCAGAACACCCTGGAAACCTCCAACGTCAGCACCGTGGAAGAGATGGTCAACATGATCACCACCCAGCGCGCGTACGAGATGAACTCCAAGGTGATCTCCACCGCCGACCAGATGCTCTCGTTCGTAACGCAGAATCTGTAATCAAGTCTATGAGGCGGTCATGAGGCCGCCTGCAACACCGTGAGGTAAGGGTCATGAAGCGCTTCGTATCTGTTCTGGCATTGGGTGGGGTGGTCTCGCTCGCGGGCTGCGTCGCTCCGACGCCCAAGCCCAATGACCCTTACTACGCTCCGGTGTTGCCGCGTACGCCGTTGCCGGCGGCCGCCAACAACGGCTCGATCTATCAGGCCGGTTTCGAACAGAACCTGTACAGCGACCGCAAGGCGTTCCGGGTCGGTGACATCATCACCATCACCCTGAACGAGAAGACTCAGGCCAGCAAGAACGCCAACTCGCAAGTGGCCAAGAACAGCAAGACCGGCATCGGCCTGACTTCGCTGTTCGGCGGCAGTGGCACCACCAACAACCCGTTGGGTGGTAACGATCTGAGCCTGGACGTCGGCTACAGTGGCGACCGTGCGACCAAGGGCGACAGCAAGGCGGCCCAGGGCAACACCCTGACCGGTTCGATCACCGTGACCGTCGCCGATGTGCTGCCCAACGGCATCATCGCCGTGCGCGGCGAGAAGTGGATGACCCTCAATACCGGTGATGAGCTGGTGCGGATCGCCGGTCTCGTACGCGCCGATGACATCGCCACCGACAACACGGTGTCGTCGACCCGGGTCGCCGATGCGCGCATCACCTATTCGGGCACCGGTTCGTTTGCCGATGCGAGTCAGCCAGGCTGGTTCGACCGTTTCTTCCTCAGCCCGCTGTTCCCTTTCTAGGTGGCTACGTTGAATTTCAAGAGCCTCATGCTCGCTGCGGCGTTGATGTCCGCAGCCTTTGGTGCCCACGCCGAGCGGCTGAAAGATATCGCCAGCATTTCCGGCGTGCGTTCCAACCAGTTGATCGGCTACGGCCTGGTGGTCGGGCTTAACGGCACCGGCGACCAGACCACGCAAACCCCGTTCACCCTGCAGACCTTCAACAACATGCTCTCGCAGTTCGGCATCAAGGTGCCGCCGGGATCGGGCAACGTGCAGCTGAAAAACGTCGCGGCGGTGTCGGTCAGTGCCGATCTGCCGGCGTTCGCCAAACCGGGTCAGCAGGTCGACATCACCGTTTCGTCCATCGGTAACTCCAAGAGCCTGCGCGGCGGCACCCTGTTGCTGACCCCGCTCAAGGGTATCGATGGCAATGTCTACGCCATCGCTCAGGGCAACCTGGTGGTCGGCGGTTTCGATGCCGAAGGTCGTGACGGTTCGAAGATCACCGTCAACGTTCCGTCGGCCGGTCGCATCCCGGGCGGAGCCTCGGTTGAGCGTTCGGTACCGAGCGGTTTCAACCAGGGCAACAGTCTGACGCTGAACCTCAACCGTTCCGACTTCACCACTGCCAAGCGCATCGTCGACAAGATCAACGACATGCTCGGCCCTGGCGTCGCCCAGGCCATCGATGGCGGCTCGATTCGCGTCACTGCGCCGCTCGATCCGAGCCAGCGCGTCGACTATCTGTCGATCCTGGAAAACCTCGAAGTCGACCCGGGTCAGGCGGTGGCGAAAGTCATCATCAACTCGCGTACCGGCACCATCGTCATCGGCCAGAACGTGAAGGTGTCGCCGGCCGCCGTGACCCACGGCAGCCTGACCGTGACCATCACCGAAGACCCGATCGTCAGCCAGCCGGGCCCGCTGTCCAATGGTCAGACGGCCGTGGTCCCGCGCTCGCGTGTGAATGCTCAGCAGGAAGCCAAGCCGATGTTCAAGTTCGGCCCGGGCACCACCCTCGACGAAATCGTGCGTGCGGTGAACCAGGTCGGCGCGGCGCCGGGTGACCTGATGGCCATTCTCGAAGCACTGAAGCAGGCCGGCGCGTTGCAAGCCGACCTGATCGTGATCTGAGGACCGCACTCATGGATATGCGCAAAAGCGGTCTGGTCAGCAGCAGCGATTCGGGTTCGTACTCCGACCTCAATCGTCTGAATCAGCTCAAGGTTGGCGACAAGAACAGCGACGGGAACATGCGCAAGGTGGCGCAGGAATTCGAATCGCTGTTCCTTGGTGAGATGCTCAAGTCGATGCGTTCGGCCACTGAAGCGCTGGGCCAGGACAATCCGCTCAACACCCCGGCAGCCAAGCAGTATCAGGAAATGTATGACCAGCAACTGGCTGTTTCCCTGTCCCGCGAGGGCGGTGGTATCGGCCTGGCCGACGTGCTGATGAAGCAGATGTCGAAGAACAAACCGATGGCGCCGGGTGAGGCCGCTGCCGCGTCCGCCGCCAAGCAGCAAGAGGCCCTGGCCAAGGCTGCTGCGGTGCCCACGCCGGTTGCCGCCGGCACCGTGGCCACCAGCGGTCCGCTGTCGCGCCTCAATGGCGAGCGTCCGTTGTGGGCTTCGCGTTCGGTGCATGCGCCGAATACCCAGCTGGCCCATCGCAACGACATGGAAATGATCAACCAGCGTCGTCTGGCCCTGCCACCGAAACTGGCTGATCGCTTGCTCGCCGGCCTGGTGCCTTCGGCTACGGCGACCGCGTCCACGCAACTGCCGCAGCGTGCCGCGACGGCCGCTGCCACCGGTTCCGGCCCGCTGTACAACGGCGACTGGCTGGCCCGTGCCGAGGCAGACAAAGCCTCTGGCGGACAGATGCAGATCTATGGTCGCGCCATGGCGCAGATTCCGCTGGCACCGGCCAAGCGCGCCTTCAGCAACGCCGACGAATTCGTCAACACCATGCTGCCGATGGCCAAGGAAGCTGCAGCGCGCATTGGCGTCGATCCGCGTTATCTGGTGGCTCAGGCTGCACTGGAAACCGGTTGGGGCAAGTCGGTCATGCGCGCCCAGGACGGCAGCAGCAGTCACAACCTGTTCGGGATCAAGGCCAGTGGCAACTGGAAGGGCGATTCGGCCCGGGCGATCACCAGCGAATTCCGCAACGGGCAGATGGTCAAGGAGACGGCCGAGTTCCGTTCCTACGCCTCCTACAAGGACAGCTTCCACGATCTGGTGACTTTGCTGCAGAGCAATAATCGCTATCAAGATGTGTTGAAGTCGGCCGATAACCCAGAACAGTTTGTACGCGAATTGCAAAAGGCCGGTTACGCGACCGACCCGAACTACGCGACGAAGATTTCGCAGATTGCCAGGCAGATGACGGTCAATCAGAGCTACGCTGCGGCCGGCGTTTCAACAACGCCTTTATAAACACAAGGTAAGGTTTGAATCATGAGTTTGCTCAATATCGGGATGTCGGGGTTGGCCGCGAGTTCGTCCTCTCTGGCTGTGACAGGTAACAACATTGCCAACGTCGACACCGCCGGTTATTCACGCCAGCAAACCGTGCAGAGCACCAAGTCCTCGATCCAGAGTGGCAACGTGTTCATCGGTACGGGCACCACCCTGGCGGACGTGCGCCGGGTGTACAACTCTTACCTCGAAACTCAACTGCACACCGCCACTTCGCTCAACAGCGAAGCGGCCGCCTACGGTGCTCAAGCGACCGCGCTGGACGCCTCGCTGTCCGATACCAACACTGGCCTGACCGGTGTGCTGCAGAAATTCTTCACCTCGATGCAGGGTGTAGCGACCTCGGCGACCGACGACACTTCCCGTCAGTCGGTGCTTACCGGTGCACAGGCGCTGACCAGCCGCTTCAATGCCCTGGCCAAACAGCTGAACGATCAGAACACCACGATCAACGGCAACCTGGCGGACATGGCTGCCCAGGTGAACAAACTGGCCACCTCGATTGCCAACCTGAACCAGAAAATCGGTGAGGTCTCCACCAGCGGCGGCCAGCCGAACGACCTGCTCGACAGCCGTAACGAAGCCGTGCGCCAGCTCTCCGAGTTGACCGGTGCACAAGTCGTCGAACGCGGCACCAGTTTCGACGTCTACGTCGGCAGCGGTCAGCCGCTGGTCGTCGGCAACACCACCAACACCCTGAGCACCGTGCCGAGCAAGGATGACCCGTCGCGCATGGCCATTCAGATGGATCGTGGCTCGAGCACCATCGACATCACTTCGGTGATGAATGGCGGTGAAATCGGTGGTCTGCTGACCTATCGCAATGAAGTGCTCAACCCTTCGCTCAACGAACTGGGTCGTGTCGCGCTGGTCATTGCCGACCAGATGAACCGCCAGCAAGCCCAGGGCATCGACAAGAACGGTGACTTCGGCGCGCCGATCTTCAACGACATCAACAGTGCTGCGCTGATCAGTCAGCGCAGCATTGCCTCGGCAGGCAACAGCGCGGGTTCGGGCAACCTGAACGTCACCATCAAGGACACCGGCAAGCTGACCACCAGCGATTACCAGGTCACCTTCACCAGCGCCACCGACTATTCGGTCAAGCGCTCCGATGGCACCGACATGGGTTCGTTCAGCACCACCACCACGCCACCGCCAGTGATCGACGGTTTCACCCTGGCCCTCAATGGCGGTGCGCTGAGTGCCGGTGACACCTTCAAGGTGACGCCGACCCGCAACGCAGGATCCACGATTCAGACCGTGCTCACCGATCCGAAGAAAATCGCGGCGGCAGCACCGTTGACTGGCGTGGCCAGTGCCAACAATTCCGGCACCTACACCCAGCCGACGCTGGTCGACACTCTCGACATCACCAACCCGGCCTCCCAGGCCGAGTTGCAGAATGCGCTCAAGTATTCGACGCCGGTCAAACTGGTCATGGGTGCGGTCACCAGCGGCAGCCAGTCGTACAACATGGTCGATGCCAAGGGTTTCACCATCGGTACCGGCACCATCGTGCCGGGGCAGGCCAACACCCTGAACCTGAAAATCGGCATGGTCGACTCCACCGGGGCTCCGGTGATGGATACCTCGGTCACGCCGAACGTGCAGAAAACCTTCACCGTTCAGACCACCGTGGGCGCGACACCGAAACCAGGCGAAACCTTCACGATCAACCTGACCGGCGCCGCTTCTTCGGACAACCGCAACGCGCAGGCGCTGGTCGGCCTGCAGACCAAGCAGACCGTGGATACCGGCACGGCAAGCAAGGGCATCAGCCTGACCGACGCCTACAACAAACTGGTGACCAACGTTGGTACCAAGGCCGCTCAGAGCAAGTCCGACAGTGCAGCCACCACGGTGATTCTGGATCAGGCACAAGGCGCGCGCGATTCGCTGTCCCAGGTCAACCTGGACGAAGAAACCGGCAACCTGGTCAAGTATCAGCAGTACTACACCGCCTCTTCGCAAATCATCAAGGCTGCGCAGGAAACCTTCGCAACGCTGATCAACAGTCTTTAAGGAGCCGTAATTCATGCGCATTTCCACCGCCCAGTATTACGCGACACAAGCTGCCCAATATCAGCGTAACTACAGCAAGACTGTCGCTACCGCCAACGAGGCGAGCAGCCTGCAGCGCATCAACACCGCCGCCGACGATCCGATCGGCGCCGGGCGCCTGCTCAAGCTGGGGCAGCAGGCCTCGATGCTGGAGCAGTATCAGGGCAACATCGATACCACCAAGAACTCGCTGACCGTGCAGGAGTCGACGCTGAACTCCATCACCACCGCTTTGCAGCGCGCGAAGGAGATCGGTCTGGCGGCCAACAACGGCATCGCCACCGACGATAACCGCAAGGCTTATGCGGCAGAGCTGAGCCAGATCCAGCAACAAGTGCTGGGCCTGATGAACTCCAAGGATGCCAACGGCAACTACATGTTCTCCGGTTCCAAGACCGACACGGCGCCGTACTCGCAAAACGTCGATGGCACCTACACCTACAACGGCGACCAGACCCAGATCAACCTGGGCATTGGCGACGGCATGTCGGTGACCACCAACACCACCGGTTGGGACGCGTTCCAGCAGACCATCAATACTGCCCGCACCCAGACCAGCATGACCGCTCCGTTGGTCGACGATGGTCGCGTGGTACTGACCAACGGTATCGTTGGCACCGCTGCGACGTACAACGCCAAGTTCGCGGCCGGCCAACCGTACACCGTGGACTTTCTCAGCAGCACTCAGCTGAAGATCACCGATGCCCTGGGCAACGACGTGACGTCCGAGGCTAGCCAGAACGGGCTGATCAGCAACAGCAACGGCACGAACCAGACGGTCAGCTTCCGTGGCGTCGACCTGAAGTTGAACATCAACCTCAAGCCTGGTGACACCAACCCGGACGCGGTCATCGCCGGTCACAGCTTTCAGCTGTCCGTCACTCCGGACTCGTTCACCACGGCGCGCAGCCCCGGCAACCCGTCCACCGCGGTCATCACCGGCTCCAGCGTGACCAACCAGGGCGCCTACGACGCCACGTTCCCGTCGGGCGGCGGTGCGATCCTGAAGTTCACCAGCGCCACTGACTTCGATCTGTACGCGGCGCCGGTCACCGCTGACAGCAAGCCGATTTCGTCGGGCACCATGGTTGGTGCAAACGCCACGGCGGCGGGCGTGACCTTCGCCATCGGCGGCACGCCGGGCGCGGGCGATCAGTTCTCGATCCAGTCCAACAACCACCAGACCCAGAACGTGCTCGACACCCTGGGCCAGATGGTCGCGGCGCTGAACCTGCCGGTCGATGCCGACCCGGTCACCAAGCAGAAATTCCAGGGTGCCATGGAATCGGCCCTGGGTAACCTCGACAGCGCCTCCACGCAGATCGGCGCGGCCGTCACTTCGATCGGTGCTCGCGGTCAGTCGCTGGATGATCAGGACACCACCAACCAGAGTCTGATCCAGGCGAACACCACGACCCAGGGTTCGATCCGTGATTCGGATCCGGCCGAGGTGATGACCCGCCTGACCTTGCAGCAGACCATGCTGCAGGCCTCGCAACTGGCATTCAGCAAAATCAGCCAGTTGGGCCTGTTCAACAAGATCTGATGCTGACCGGGCGCGCGAGCGCCCGGTTGCTCTGACTGCTCTGTACTTATTGTTCTTCTTTTGCGGCTTCAAAGGGCTCGCTGTTCCGGGCGGGTTCCCGCCGCTTGCGAGTCCGCCGTGAATTCACTCCCCCTTGTCAGTCTTGTTATCCCTGCCTTCAATCCACGTTTTTTCGAACGGGCCTTGAACAGTGCCGTGAGTCAGACTTACGGCAATCTTGAGATCATTGTCTGTGACGACAGTCGTGGCGACGAGATCGAGCAAACTGTTGCGTCGATCATCGAGCGTACCGGGGTTGCGGTGCGCTACGTGCGCAATGTCCAAACGCTGGGGATGGTCGGCAACTTCCATGCGTGCCTGGAACAGGCGCAGGGTGAATTCATCAAGTTCCTGTGCGACGACGATCAGTTGTTTATCACCTGCATCGAAAGTCAGGCACAAACGCTCATCGATCAGACAGATGTCAATCTGGTATTGGCTCAGCGCCTGTTTTGGGACGCTGACGACCTGCCGCTGCCGTCGCGACTGGAAAATACTCCGCTGTCTCCGGTGTCCGGTCTGTTCAAGGGCGAAGACCTGCTGGCCATTTTCGAAAACTTCCCGGTCAATATTCTTGGCGGCTTCAGTAATGCCCTGTTCCGCCGGGCCGATGTGCTGGAACTGCTTCCGGCCCTGACACAACCGGGCCATTGTTTTGTCGCTTCCCTGGATTTTGCGTTGTATGTGTGCCTGCTGCGCCGCGCAAACCTTGTGGTGTCCAATCACATTCTGAGTGTCGAGCGCCTGTACCCCGAGCGTTTGAGCGCTCAGCAAGCGATGCGCGATGCGACCATGGTCGAGCGGCAATGGTTGACGCAGATGCTCAAGGCTCGCAGTGGCGAGTCGGCGCCTGCGCCGGGTTGGGTGCGCTATCTGCCGGTCACCAAGGCGGGTGAATCGCCTCGGGTCTGGGAAGAGTTGCCGCTGAGCCGGACGCTGGGCACCAAGCAGACCACTCAGGATTGGCATGTCGGTATTGCCAGCGTCAGCTTTGCCCAGCTGTACGCGCAATGGCTGGCGTGCCGCAGCCTGACCGAAGGTCAGCGTGAATTGCTCCCGGAGACCATGGCCAACTGGCCGCGCATTCCGAAGATCGTGCCGGTCATCATCGACGAACAGGGCAGCGTTTCCGCCCTGGAACTGACCCTGCAATCGCTCGCCGCCCAGGAGTACGTGCCTGAGCTGACACTCGTATTGTCGGCATCCTGCACCGAAGCGCAGTTGGATGAGCGGGTCGTGCGCATGCCGCTGCAGGATGACTGGCGCCAGCAGCTCAATGAACTGCTGCCGCAACTGGACGGCGCTGACTGGTTCTATCTGCTGCGTGCCGGTGATCGACTGGTCGTGCCGGCGTTGTTGGTGATGGCTGAGCGCATTGCGCTTTCGCGCACGCTGATGTGTCTGTACAGCGATGAAGGCGGGTTGAGCGAGGGTGAATCCACAGAGCCCGTGTTCAAGCCGGATTTCAACCTGGACCTGATGCGCAGCTATCCGTACGTGGGCAGGGCGCTGGCATTCGAGCGTGAACGCTTCCTGGCACTGGGTGGTTTTGACTCCGTGTTCGGCGAGCTGGCCCCGCACGACGTCTTGCTGCGTATGGTCGAGAACGACGGCTTGCAGGCAGTCGGTCACATCTCCGAGATTCTGCTGGAGTCGGCATTCGATCTGGCCAAGTGGTTGTCGGAGCCGCAACTGGCAGACAGCAACGCGCAATTGCTTGAGGCGCATCTGCACCGTCTGGGCATCTCGCATGACATTCGCCGGGGCAGTTCGGCGTTGCTCAACCGTGTGGACTATCGCCACGCGAGCCAGCCACTGGTGTCGATCGTCATCGTCAGCAAGGATCAGACGGCCGCCGTACAGCGTTGCGTCGAGAGCCTGCTGGAGAAAACCGCCTACGGCGAATATGAGTTGCTGCTGGTCGACAATGGCAGCGAGACCGCCGAGGCGAAAGCCTGGTTTGACGGCATGTCGCAATTGGGCAGCGAGCGGATTCGCGTGCTCGACTGCCCGCTGCAGGACAATGTGGCGGCAGTGCGCAATGTCACGGTCAGCCAGGCTCGCGGCGAGTATGTACTGCTGCTCAACCCGTACAGTGTGATCACCCACGGTGACTGGCTGACGGAAATGCTCAATCATGCACAACGCCCGGAAGTTGGCGTGGTGGGCGCCAAGATCTTCAACCCGGATGGTCGGGTATTGCATGCCGGTCTGATTCTCGGCCTGCAGGGACCAGCGGGCGTACCGTTCTACGGCGAGTCGATGCATGCGACGGGTTACATGTACCGGCTGCTGGTCACACAGGATCTGAGCGCTGTCGGCAGCGATTGCCTGATGGTGCGCAAGTCGGTTTTTGAAGCGGTCGGCGGGCTGGATGAGGAGCATCTGGCGCAATCGCTGCACGAGGTCGACCTGTGCTTGCGCGTTGGTCAGGAAGGCTATCTGGTGGTCTGGACGCCATTTGCCCAACTGGCGCTCGGCGCACAGCCGGTCGTAGCGGCGAACGACGCTGAAGTGGCGTTGCACACCCAGGAGCAGGAAGTCTTCTACAAGCGCTGGCTGCCGATTGTGGCGCGCGATCCGGCGTATAACGCCAACCTGTCGTTGAACGGGATTGTCGGGTCGAGCTTTCGTCTCGATCCGGGACTGCGTACTGGCTGGAGTCCGTTTTCGCAGCCGCAATTGCCGAAAATTCTCGCGCTGCCAGTCAACGCATCGGCCATCGGTCACTACCGCGTGACGCAACCGCTGATCGAGCTGGAAGCGGCAGGGCGGGCGCTGGGGCGCATTCATTACAACCTGCCGAGCATCATCGAGGTCGAACGTCAGTCGCCGGATGTGATCATTTTGCAGGGTCGTTATTCCGAAGGCCCGATCAACGAAATTCCGAGCCTGCAAAAGTATTCCAACGCCCGCAGGATCTACGAACTCGACGACTACGTGATCCATGTTCCTCATCGCAATGCCCACATTCGCAACATGCCGGGCAAGGACGAAATGGAGGCGCTGGTACGTCGTGCGATCGGCATGTGCGACCGGGTCGTAGTGTCCACGGCGCCGCTGGGTAATGCGCTGTCGAGCATGCACAACGATATTCGCGTTGTTCCGAACATGTTGGCCAAACACCTGTGGTCAGACCTGCGCAGCCAGCGCCGCACGTCGAAAAAACCGCGGGTCGGCTGGGGTGGCGGCACCAGTCACCACGGTGACCTTGCTGTCATCGCCGATGTGGTTCGCGAATTGGCGAATGAGGTCGACTGGGTGTTCTTCGGCATGTGCCCGGACGATTTGCGTCCGTACATGCATGAGTTCCACGGTGTGATCGGCCTGGACGTGTACCCGGCGAAACTGGCCAGCCTCAACCTCGATCTGGCCCTGGCACCGCTGGAGTTCCACATCTTCAACGACTGCAAGAGCAACCTGCGTCTGTTGGAATATGGCGCCTGCGGCTACCCGGTGATCTGCACCGACACCGAGGCCTATCGCGGCTACCTGCCTTGCACGCGGATCAAGACCAACACCACGGATGAGTGGTTGCAAGCGATCCGCATGCACCTGGCCGACCCGGACGCCAGCTATCGCATGGGTGATGAGTTGCGTGAAGTCGTACTGCGCGACTACGTGCTGCGTGGTGACAACCTGCGGTACTGGGAAGCGGGCTGGCTGGCGGACTGACCGGTTCGCGCGGGCCCCTCTGGAAAACAGGCGACTTTCGAGTCGCCTGTTTTTTTTTTGCGCCGCAAAAAACGTATTTGTATCAATCGCGATACTTTTTTTGCTCGACGGCCTCAAGCATCGGGATTTTTCTGTCGATATCTCTCTATTCGCTCATTCGGGATGGCTGACGCAGGCAGGGTCGGCGTGTGCACGGGATGGCAGGTTCGCGGATTCAACAACCATGCAAGGAAGAAGCAAATGGCAGTAGTGAATGGAACGAGTGATGCGGATGTCCTGTTGGGCACCGACGGTGATGACCAACTCTATGGACTGGAGTCGGATGATGTGTTGCTGGCAAGCGCCGGCAATGATCTGCTGGATGGCGGGGAAGGGTTTGATACGGTGAATTATTACGCCTTGTCCTCGGGCGTGAACGTCGAGTTCAGCAGTGCTTCGGCGACTGTCACTGCCGCTGACGGCAAGGTCGATACGCTGGTCGGCGTGGAGAAGGTCTTCGGCACTTTTCAAAATGACACCTTCACCAGCAATGTGGCCGGCGTGACGCTGGAAGGCAGTGTCGGTGACGATGTGTATATCGTCGGCAGCGAGGGTGTGACGATCATCGAGGAAAACTATCTCGGCTACGACGAGCTGCGCACCAGTCTCAACACCATCAAGATGGACCCGTTCATCGAGAAACTGACCTTTACCGGCACGGGCGATTTCAAGGGTTACGGCAATGCCAGCGACAACGAGATCATCGGTGGCGCCGGCAACGACTGGCTGTGGGGCGGCGCCGGCGCTGATCACTTCGTGGGTGGCGAAGGCTTCGATACCGTCAGCTATTCCGACAGCCTCGAAGGTGTGAGAGTCCTGGACTTCGAGAACTTCGACGCATTGACCATCGCCTATGGCGACTCCTTCACCGGCATCGAGGCGATTCAGGGATCGAATTTCGATGACGTGGTGTATCTGCTCGATAACGCCATGATCGTGGATGGCGCCGATGGCTACGACACCGTGAGCTACCGTCACTCCTGGGATGGCGTCAATATCGGCATCGGTCAGCAGGCAGGTCCGGATGTCACGTTGCTGAACGTGGAGAAAGTCATCGGTACGCCGTTCGCTGACCACTTCACCGCCAACGTCGGCGGCCTGACCCTGGAGGGCGGCGCGGGTGATGATGTGTACACGATCAACAGCGAGGGTGTGACCATCATCGAGCAGAATTTCCCCGGTGGCATCGATCAGCTGAACACCAGCCTGTCGTCGATGCACATGGCTGCGTTCATCGAGAACATGACCTACACCGGCACGGCGGACTTCACCGGATACGGTAACGACGAAGACAACAGAATCATCTCCGGTGCCGGCAATGACGTCCTGTCGGGTGGCGCGGGCGGTGATCGCTTTGAGGGCGGGGCCGGTATCGACATCGTCAGCTACGACGACAGCAACGAAGGGTTGAGCGCCTCGCTGGGCTGGGGGCCGCAAAGCGGTATCGCGCTCTACGATACCTACGTCGATATTGAAGGGCTGCGCGGTAGCCGGTTCGATGACTTCCTGCGAGGCGACTCGGGTGACAACGTCCTCGAAGGCGGGTCTGGTAGTGATCAGATTGTGGGTGGCGATGGCAATGACTATCTCTATGGCGGACTGAAATCCGGTCTCGACACAAATGTCGCGCAGGCCGACTTGCTGTCTGGCGGTTCGGGCGATGACGTCATCGTCAGTGCCGTGAATGACCTGGGTACATTGGCCCATGGAGACGAGGGCGATGACACCGTCACGGTCAACCGCGGCAGTGCCTACGGTGATGAAGGCAATGACGTGCTGACCGGGACCGGCAGCAACTACATGCTGTTCGGTGACAGCGGTCATGACGTGCTGGTTCTCAACCTTGCGGGCCAGTCCGGCACTGGCGGCTTCGCGTTCGGCGGTACGGGTGATGACACCTATGTCGTGAACACCACCGGGCTGGTAACAATTCAGGACGAAGGCTGGGACCTCAATGACACGCTGATCCTGAATACTGTCGCCAATCTCAGTCAGCTGAACGTCACTCGCATCGGTGATGACGCCTATCTGCATGGCGCCAACGACGGCAGCGTCGGCGTTCCCGACAGCGGCGTGAAGCTGCAGGGCTGGTACGCCGAGTCTGCCGTGTATGCCGGGTACAACAAAATCGAGCATCTGCAGACCGCTGACGGCCAGATCTACGACCTGCCGGCCACGATCGATGGATTCGCGATGTTTGGCTGATCCGTCCGATTGATTGAAACAGCTTGATGAAAGGGATGAGTCCGGCCACGGATTCATCCCTTTTTTCATGCCCGCATTTCCCCGCCGACACAGGGCTGGCGGAGCTGGCGCGTTTCCTGCAAGTCCCCTTCAAATCGCCATAAAACGAGCGCTCGCGGTCATTCACCTGCGCCCGGACTGGCAAAGGTTTAGCCGCAAAGGCCTGCAACAGCGAGGCCGAGCCCTGTGACGTAGAAGAGGGGAGACGATGAAGGCAGTTATTTTGGCGGGTGGCCTCGGCACGCGCATCAGTGAAGAGTCGCACCTCAAGCCCAAGCCGATGATCGAGATCGGCGGCAAGCCAATTCTCTGGCACATCATGAAGCAGTATTCCGCCCACGGAATCCACGACTTCGTGATCTGCCTCGGCTACAAGGGCTACGCGATCAAGGATTTCTTCGCCAACTACTTCCTGCACACTTCCGACGTCACGTTCGACATGCGCAACAACCGCATGGACGTTCACCAGAACTACAGCGAGCCGTGGAGCGTCACCCTGATCGACACCGGCGAGGAAACCATGACCGGTGGCCGTCTGCTGCGTGCCGGCCGTTACCTCAAGGATGAAGAGGCGTTCTGCTTCACCTACGGCGATGGTGTTTCCGACATCAACATTGCGCAACTGGTGGACTACCACAAGGGCCACGGCCGTCTGGCGACCGTCACCGCCGTGCAGCCGCCGGGCCGCTACGGTGCCCTCGAGCGTCACGGCGATCAGGTCCTCGGCTTCACCGAAAAACCGCGCGGCGACGGCGGCTGGATCAATGGCGGCTTCTTTGTGCTGTCGCCGAAAGTGCTGTCCTACATTGCTGGCGACGAAACCACCTGGGAAGCGGAGCCTTTGGCTCAACTGGCTCAGGACGAACAACTGAAAGCCTTCGAGCACGAAGGTTTCTGGCATCCGATGGACACCCTGCGCGACAAAAACCATCTCGAAGCACTGTGGCAGAGCGGGGAGGCCCCATGGAAGCAATGGGCCTGAGTCCTGAGTTCTGGCGCGGCAAGCGGGTTCTGGTCACCGGGCACACCGGTTTCAAGGGCAGCTGGCTGACCCTGTGGCTGCAAAGCCTCGGCGCGCAAGTCAGCGGTTTTTCCCTCGACCCGTCGACCGAGCCGAGCCTGTTCGAACTGGCGCGCGTGCACGAAGGCATTAACGACCAGCGCGGCGACCTGCGTGACCTCGGCGCCTTGCTGGAAATCATCGCCGACAACGAGCCGGAAATCGTCCTGCACCTGGCGGCGCAGCCGCTGGTGCGCGAAGGCTATCGCGATCCGCTCGGTACTTATTCGAGCAACGTCATGGGCACCCTCAACCTGCTCGAAGCGATTCGTCAGGTCGGTTGCGTGCGGGCCTGTGTGCTGGTGACCACCGACAAGGTCTACGCCAACAAGGAATGGCTGTGGCCGTACCGCGAGGACGAAGCCCTCGGTGGCCACGACCCTTACAGCAGCAGCAAGGCGTGCTGCGAGTTGCTGGCGCAGTCTTACGCAGCCTCGTTCTTCCCGGTCGACAAGTACGCCGAGCACGGTCTGGCGCTGGCCACCGCGCGCGCCGGCAACGTGTTGGGTGGCGGTGATTTCGCCCCTGAGCGCCTGATTCCCGACGTACTGAAAGCCTGGTCGGCCGACGAGCCGGTGACTTTGCGTTACCCGCAAGCCGTGCGCCCGTGGCAGCACGCGCTGGAGCCGTTGGCCGGCTACTTGCAACTGGCCGCCGGGCTCTACGAACTAGGCCCGGAGTACGCCGGGGCGTGGAACTTCGGCCCGGGTGAGGCGGACATGTGCAGCGTCGGCGAGGTGGTCGAACTGCTCTCCAATCGCTGGCCTCAGGCCCGTGGCCTGCGCCTCGAAAAGAGTGACCTGCACGAAGCCGGCCTGCTGCGTCTGGACAGCAGTCGCGCCCGTCAGGTGCTGGGCTGGCAACCGCGCTGGTCGTTGCAGCAGTGTCTGACCCAGACCCTCGACTGGCATCTGGCCTGGCAGAACGGCGACGACATGCGCACCGTGACCCTCGGCCAACTGAACCTGTACCGGGGCGCGCTGTGAGCGAATTCTCCTTGAAACAGTTGCCGCTGGCCGGGCTGTTCAGCGTCCAGCACAAACGCTTCGAAGATCAGCGCGGGCATTTCGCCCGACTGTTCTGCGAAGGCAGCCTGAAGGCGTTTGGCGCCGAATTCCACATCCGCCAGATCAACCACTCCTGCACTCGCGAGAAGGGCAGCGTGCGCGGTCTGCATTACCAGAACGCCAACGCGCCGGAAGCCAAATTGATCACCTGCCTGCGCGGTGAAGTGTGGGACGTGGCGGTGGACCTGCGCCCGGATTCCGAGACCTTCCTGGACTGGCACGCCGAGCACCTGAAGGCCGGCGACGGTCGCAGCCTGTTGATCCCGGCCGGCTTCGCCCACGGTTTCCAGACCCTCACCGAGGATGCCGAACTGCTTTACCTGCACAGCGCCGACTACGCGCCGGAGCATGAGGGCGGTCTGTCGGTGAACGACCCACGGCTGGCGATTGCCTGGCCGTTGCCTGTCAATAATTTGTCAGCGCGGGATTCCAGCCATCCCGCGCTCGATCAACACTTTGCTGGAGTGCGTCTATGAACTGCCGTGGGTGCGCCGCACCGCTGAGCCTGCCGCTGATTGACCTCGGCACCTCGCCACCGTCCAACGCCTACGTGCACGCCGATCGGCTGGAACAGGCCGAACAATGGGTGCCGCTGAAGGTCGCCGTGTGTCAGCAATGCTGGCTGGTGCAGACCGAGGATTACACCTCAGCCGACAGCCTGTTCGACGCCGAGTACGCCTACTTCAGCTCGTTCTCCAGCACCTGGCTGGCCCACGCCGAGCGCTATGTGGCCGAGATGGTCGAGCGCTTCGGTCTGACCGCTGACAGCCGCGTGGTGGAAGTCGCCGCCAACGACGGTTACCTGCTGCAATACGTGGCCGATCGCGGCATCCCGTGCCTGGGCGTCGAGCCGACCCGCAGCACCGCGCAGGCGGCACGGGAAAAAGGCCTGGAGATCCGTGAGCTGTTCTTCGGCCGCGATACCGCCGCACAGCTGAAAAGCGAAGGCTGGGCCGCCGACCTGATGGCCGCCAACAACGTGCTGGCTCATGTGCCGGACATCAACGATTTCCTCGGTGGATTCGCCACGCTGCTCAAACCGACCGGCGTGGCTACGTTCGAATTCCCGCAACTGCTGACGCTGATGGCGGGTGCGCAGTTCGACACGCTGTATCACGAACACTATTCCTACCTGTCCCTGACCGCCGTGCAGACCCTGTGCGAGCGCAACGGTCTGGAAGTGTTCGACGTCAGCCAGCTGACCACCCATGGCGGATCGCTGCGGGTCTTCGTGCAGCGCAAGGACGGCGAACGCCGCGCCGTGCAACCGGCGGTGCAACAGCAGTTGCAGGCCGAGCTCGACGCGGGTGTCAAAACCTCCGAGTACTACGCGACACTGGCGCCGGCCGCCGAACGCATCAAGCACGACCTGCTGCGTTTCCTGTTGCAGGCCAAGGCCGATGGCAAGCGTGTGGTCGGTTATGGCGCTGCGGCCAAGGGCAACACCTTGCTCAACTACGCCGGGGTCAAGCCTGATCTGCTGGCCTGGGTCGCCGATGCCAACCCGCACAAGCAGGGCAAGCTCTTGCCGGGCAGCCGTATTCCGATTGTCGCGCCGGCGCAGATCGATATCGAGAAGCCTGATTACGTGCTGGTGCTGCCATGGAACCTGTTGCACGAAGTCAGTCAGCAACTGGCCCAGGTGCGTCAGTGGGACGGGCGTTTCGTGATTGCCGTGCCTGAGTTGAGCGTGCTGTGAAGGTTCTGGTCACCGGAGCCACCGGCTTCGTCGGTCGCCATCTGGTCGCGGCATTGCTGGCCCGTGGCTGCACGGTGCGAGCGGTCGCGCGTAATGTGCAAAACGCCGCGAGCATGCCGTGGATCAATGACGTCGAGTTTGTGAGCGCGGATATTCACGCGGCGGATCTGGATGTCGGTGCGTTGACCGAGGGCGTCGATGCACTCGCGCACCTGGCCTGGCCGGGGTTGCCGAACTATCGGGCGCTGTTCCATTTCGAGCACAACCTGATGGCCGACTACCGCTTCATCAAAGGCGCGGTGGAGGCGGGCGTGAAGCAGGTCCTGGTCACTGGCACCTGCTTCGAGTACGGCATGCAGAGCGGCCCGCTGAGTGAGCAGAATCAAGCGCAACCGGCCAATCCCTACGGACTGGCCAAGCACACCCTGCACCTGTTTTTGCAAAACCTGCAGCAGGAGCATCCGTTCACTCTGCAATGGGCGCGGCTGTTCTATCTGCACGGCGCCGGGCAAAACCCCAGCAGTCTGTTGGCGGCGCTGGACCGGGCAATCGATGCGGGCGAGACGACGTTCAACATGTCGGCCGGCGAACAGCTGCGGGACTTCCTGGCGATTGAAACAGCCACCGGTTACCTCGCGGCGATCCTGCATAAGCGCGATTTCGACGGCACGATCAATTGCGCCAGCGGCCAGCCGGTTTCGGTGCGTGCGCTGGTCGAAGAGCGCGTGCGCGTGCGTGGCGCAACCATCGGCCTGAACCTCGGCCACTACCCGTATCCGACCCACGAACCGCTGGCGTTCTGGGCAGTGACCGAGCGCTTGCAACAGTTATTGGGAGAGTCGCAATGAGGCACGAGTTGTATCGGGTCACCGACCTGCCGGTGCTGCAGAACCGCACTTTTGCCGATCCTGAATCGGCGAAAGCGTCGGCCAGTGCCGACCTGTTGCTGGTGCAGGATGAACGCAGCGGTCTGATCTTCAACGCGGCGTTCGATGCCGACAAGCTCAGCTACGACGCCGACTATCAGAACGAGCAGGCGCATTCCGGCCAGTTCCAGAAGCACTTGAGCGATGTCGAAGGCATCATTGCCCGGCACTTCAAGGGTCAGGAGCTGATCGAAGTCGGCTGCGGCAAAGGCTATTTCCTGGAGCTGCTCAAAGGCTTTGGCTACCGCATCACCGGCATCGACCCGGCCTACGAAGGCGAGAACGCCGACGTGATCAAGGCCCCGTTCACCCGTGGTCTGGGGCTGGAAGCGGACGCCATCGTGCTGCGCCATGTGCTGGAGCACATTCAGGATCCGGTGAGTTTTCTGGCGGTAATCGCCGAAGCCAATCAGGGTGGCGGGCAGATCTACATCGAAGTGCCGTGCTTCGACTGGATTCTCGAACACCGCGCCTGGTTCGACCTGTTCTACGAGCATGTCAATTACTTCCGCCTCGATGACCTGCGCCGGATGTTCGGCACGGTGCATGAGGCCGGCCATCTGTTCGGTGGCCAATACCTGTACATCGTCGCTGACCTTGCCACGTTGCGTCTTACCCCGGAACAGCCGGTACCACGCCTGGCATTGCCTGACGATTTCACCGCCAGCCTCGAGCGCGCGGTGCAGATCATTCAGGACGCACCCGAGCAGGGGTCGGCGATCTGGGGCGCCTCGTCCAAAGGCGTGATCTATTCGCTGTTCCTGCAACGCGCCGGTGTGGCGGTGGATCGGGTGGTGGATATCAACCCGGCCAAACAGGGGCGTTACCTGCCCCTGAGCGGCGCGCGGGTGTCCTCGCCGCAAGAGGCGATGGATGCGTTGCCCGAAGGCGCCAACCTGTTTGTGATGAACTCCAATTACCTCGAAGAAATCAAGCGGATGACCGGTGGACGCTACGTCTATCACGCCGTCGACAGCGCTTCGTTCCAGTGACCATTGAGAATTTTCAAATGACCGACAACAGCATCAATAAAGCCTTTGAAGCCGAGTGCCGCGAGCAGATCGCCCAGCAGGGTGACGACCAGAAACTTACCGGTCTGGCCCGTGATTTCTTCAACGAATCGGCCAAACACAAATACAGCTACCACTTCTCGTGGATGGGTCGTCCGATCATCCAGCTGCCGCAAGACATGATGGCCATGCAGGAAATCATCTGGCAGGTGAAACCGGACCTGGTCATCGAGTGCGGCATCGCCCACGGCGGTTCGATCATCTACTACGCCTCCTTGCTGGAGCTGCAAGGTCACGGCGAAGTGCTGGGCATCGATCTGGATATTCGTCCGCATAACCGCGAAGCCATCGAAAGCCACCCGATGAGCAAGCGCATCAAAATGATCGAAGGTTCGAGCATCGACCCGGCCATCGCCGCTCAGGTTCGCGCTGCTGCCGAAGGCAAGAAAGTCATTCTGGTACTCGACTCCAACCACACCCACGACCACGTGCTCGAAGAGCTGCGCCTCTACGCACCACTGGTTTCGGTCGACAGCTACTGCGTGGTGATGGACACCGTGGTTGAAGACATGCCGGCCGACTTCTTCCCGGATCGTCCATGGGGCCCGGGCGACAACCCGAAGACCGCCGTGTGGAAATACCTGGAAGAGAACAAGGATTTCGAAATCGACGTTCAGCTGCAGAACAAGCTGCTGATCACCGTGGCGCCGGACGGTTACCTGCGTCGCGTTCGTTAATTCGCAAATCAACAAAGCGTCATTTTGGCAAATTGCCGGTTGTGGGGAGAGGTTATGCAAGGCAAGTACAGTTCTGAACAAGCGCTGCCGCTCAATGAGCTGTTGACCGTGGTGTTGATTACTCACAATCGTCCGGCGTTTCTGCGCCGGGCGGTGAAGTATTACAGCAGCTTGCCCTGCAAGATCATGGTGCTGGACTCCACGGCCGAGCGGCCTGAAGGCGATTTTTCTGCGGTCGATTATCACCACGTGCCGCAGTTCGCCTACTGGGGCATGCAGGCCAAGCTGGCTTACGGCGTCGAGCAACTGACCACGCCGTACATGGTGCTGGCGGCCGACGACGACTTCATCCTGCATGACTCGCTGGCCGAGTCGGTGAGCTTCCTGCAAGCGAACCAGGATTACGGCATGTGCCACGGCTATTGCCTGATGTACCTGTCGCTGGCCGGTGACGTGAGCTACTACCGCCGCGACAAGAAAGTCATGGAAGATTATTCGTCCGAGAAAGCCCAGGATCGGGTGATTGACTACATGAGTCAGTACATCCCGCCGTTCTACGCGGTGACCCGTACCGATCTGATGAAGACCTGGCATTCGGCATTGCCGCCAGGCACCAGTTTCCAATGGCAGGAAATCGGCCATGTGTATTTCTTGCTGGCCAGCGCCAAGGCGCGGATCCTGCCGATTCCTTACGTGGTACGCGAGATCAACTACGGCAACTCCGAGCACAGCACCGAGGTGTACCACTCGCTGACGTACGCCGACGCCAAATCCGTGGCCGAGCGTGAAGCCTTTGCCGAGTTCCTCGCCGGGTTGCCTACTGCGATCCAGGGCCTGGATGCAGAACAGAGCAAAGCGTTTGTCCTGCAAAGTTTCGAGGCCATGGTCGACAGTCTGCAAAGCGGCCGGGCGCTGACGGCGGAACTGATTGTCCAGTCCACCTGGAACCAGGTGCTCAAGGTGCCGGACCGTCGATTCGGGCCGTTGCAGTACGTCGAAATGCCGTTCTACAACCAGGCATTCTTCGATCGTCTGGCGCAATTCGAATTCATGCTGCACGCGATGCCCGCCGGCCGCGTTCAATTGCAGGGGCTCGAAGGGGTGTGGACGCGTCAGGCGCATCTGCTCCAGGCACGCAACAACGACACGCAGGACAGCGTGCTTGAGCGTCTGTGGCAGGCCCACGACCTCAATGCCTTCAACCGTACCGTGAACAAGCGTCTGGTGGCGCAACTGGAACTGGCGGGCGAAGACGAAGAAGCGCAAAAAATGCGTGACTGGATTGCACGCCTCGATGCGCTGACGGTGGAAGATCACCATCGCACGTTCGACGCCATGCAGTCCGGCCGGCTGCTCAAGTGGCTGGATTCGCGTCAACCGCAAGCCGGGCAGGTCGAGGCGATTGCCGAGCATCTGGCCGTCAACGGTGGCGGTCAGCAGTTCGGCATTTTCCTGCTGGATATGGACAACGATATCGACAAGCTGCAAGTCAGCCTCGACAGCTTGCTTGAAGGCCAGTGCAAGACGTTCAGGATCGTCGTGTTCACCACCGGTGAAGCACCGGCGGCCACCACCGCACAGAACACCCTGCATTTTGTCCGCGTGACGCCGGGCAACCTGATCGACAAACTCAACCAGAGTGCCCGTCAGTCACCATCCGACTGGGTGCTTCTGGCGCAAGCCGGGGATGAATTCACCGCCAGCGGCCTGTTGCGCGCCAGCCTGGAACTGATGAACGCCGGCGATTGCCGTGCCGTCTCCACCGACGAAATCCAGCGCGCGGAAAACGGTGCGCTGGTGGGCGTGTTCCGTCCGGGTTTCAACCTGGACCTGCTGCTGAGCCTGCCGACCATGATGGCGCGTCACTGGTTGATTCGTCGCGATGCGCTGGTGGAGGCCGGTGGTTATTCGGCTGACTTCAGCAAGGCGCTGGAGTTCGACCTGCTGCTGCGCATCATCGAGCAGGATGGCCTCAACAGTCTGGCCCACCTTGATGAGCCGCTGCTGATCACCGAGGCGCCAGTGCTGGAGGAAAACGCTCACGAGCGTCTGGCCCTGCTGCGTCACCTGGGCAACCGTGGCTACAAGGCCAAGGTCACGTCGTCCGTGCCGGGCATTTACCAGATCGACTACCACCACAGCGATCGTCCTCTGGTGTCGATCATTGTGCCGGCCGGCGACGATCTGCCAGCCCTGCAGCGCTGCCTGGAAGGGGTGCAGCAACGCACGCGCTATCAGAAGTACGAAATTCTGGTCGCCATCAACGCCGGGCAGTCGGCTGAGGTCAATGACTGGCTTGGCACGTATCAGCATCCGAAAGTCCGGGTACTGCGTGCCGATCAATCGCTGAGTGCACCGGCGCTGTACAACGCCGCCAGCCAGCAGGCGCAGGGCGAGTATCTGGTATTGCTCGCGGCTGACGCAGAGGTAGTCAACCCGAACTGGCTCGACTCGTTGCTCAACCATGCCCTGCGTCCGGAAGTCGGCGTGGTGGGCCCGAAACTGGTCGACCGTGACGGAAAAATCAGCCAGGCCGGTTTGATTCTCGGCATGAACGGCGGGGTTGGCTCGGCATTCGTCGGCGAAAAACACGATGCCCAGGGTTACCTGTACCGGTTGTCCGTGGATCAGAACTACTCGGCGGTTTCGAATGTGTGCCTGATGGTGCGCAAAGAGCTGTTCGTTGCGCTGGACGGTCTGGACGACGGCACATTCTCTGACGGTTTCAGCGATGTCGATCTGTGCCTGAAAGCCGCTCAGGCTGGCTTCCTCACGGTCTGGACGCCTTCGGTGCAAGTCATTCACCAGGCCGAAATTGCCCCGGCAACCCGGGCACTGGCTGCCCTGCAGGAAAAATGGGCCGCGGCTTTCGCCCAGGATCAGGCTTACAACGCGAACCTGAGCCTGAGTGGCAAAGGCTTTGTTCTGAATGACAGCGCTTCGCTGAACTGGGCGCAGTTGATCGGCTAGGTCGACAGGGAACAGGACTCAAGACATGTTCAACGGTAAATCGATTTTCATCTCCGGCGGCACCGGCTCGTTCGGGCGCAAGTTCATTGCGCGCCTGCTCGAGCAATACCAGCCCAAGCGCGTGGTGGTGTTCTCCCGGGATGAGCTCAAGCAATACGAAATGCAGCAGACGTTCAACGCGCCGTGCATGCGTTACTTCCTCGGTGACGTGCGCGACGCCGATCGTCTGCGCCAGGCCATGCGCGGCATCGACTACGTGGTGCATGCCGCGGCGTTGAAGCAGGTGCCGGCGGCGGAATACAACCCGACCGAATGCATCCGTACCAACGTCAACGGCGCGGAGAACATCATCGCCGCTGCCATCGACAACGGCGTGAAGAAAGTCGTCGCGCTGTCGACCGACAAGGCGGCGAGCCCGATCAACCTGTACGGCGCCACCAAGTTGCTGTCGGATAAGTTGTTCGTGGCGGCCAACAACATCGCCGGTGAACAACAGACGCGTTTTGCCGTGGTGCGCTACGGCAACGTGGCCGGCTCGCGCGGGTCAGTGGTGCCGTTTTTCAGCAAACTGATTGCCGAGGGTGCAACCGAACTGCCGATCACTGACGAGCGCATGACCCGCTTCTGGATCACCCTCGATCACGGCGTGCAATTCGTCCTCGACAGCTTTGCGCGGATGCACGGCGGTGAAGTGTTCGTGCCGAAGATCCCGTCGATCCGTGTGGTCGATCTGGCTCGCGGCATGGCCGAGCATCTGCCGCACAAGAATGTCGGCATCCGTCCGGGCGAGAAACTGCACGAACTGATGGTGCCGCTGGACGATGCGCGGATGACCCTGGAGTTCGAGGATCACTACACGATCCAGCCTTCGATCCGCTTCACCAGCGTCGATGTCGATTTTGCCGTCGATAAACTTGGCGAGCACGGGCGGCCGGTGGGCGAGGACTTTGAGTACCGCTCCGACACCAACCCGCACTTCCTCTCGGTGGGGCAGATCGCCGACCTGCACGCGAAGCTATCGGTATGATTCCCTACGGTCGGCAAAGCCTCGACCAGACGGACATCGACGCGGTCGTCGAGGTGTTGCAGTCCGACTGGTTGACCCAGGGACCGACCATCGAGCGTTTCGAACAGGCGATGGCCGAGCGTTGCCAGGCTGATTTCGCCGTCGCGGTGTGCAACGCCACGGCGGCGCTGCACATTGCCTGTCTGGCGGCGGGGCTGGGAGTGGGCGACCGCTTGTGGACCACGCCGAACACCTTTCTCGCGTCGGCCAACTGCGGCCGTTACTGCGGTGCCGACGTTGACTTCGTGGACATCGATCCGCTGACCTGGAACCTCGATGCCGAGGTACTGGCCAGCAAACTCGACGCGGCCGAGCGCGACGGCACCTTGCCCAAAGTGTTGGTGGCGGTGGCGTTTTCCGGGCAGAGCTGCGACATGCGGCGCATTGCCGAACTGGCCGAACGCTACAACTTCACCGTGATCGAAGACGCTTCCCACGCGGTCGGCGCGAGTTACGCCGGTCGCCCGGTGGGTTGCGGTGAATTTGCCGCGATGACCGTGTTCAGTTTCCATCCGGTGAAGATCATCACCAGTGGCGAAGGCGGCATGGTGCTGACCAATCGCCCGGAGCTGGCCGAGCGTCTGCAACGCCTGCGCAGCCACGGCATGACCCGCGATCCGCAGCAGATGACCGAGCCCAGTCATGGGCCGTGGTACTACCAACAGGTCGAGCTGGGTTTCAATTATCGAATCACCGATCTGCAAGCGGCACTGGGCCTGTCACAGCTGAGCAAACTGGACGACTTCATCGCCCGTCGCCGGGCGCTCGCCGCACGTTACGATCGTTTGCTGGCGTATTTGCCGGTCACCGTGCCGAGCGCCCAGCCGGAGGCTGAATCGGCCTGGCACCTGTACGTGGTGCGCTTGCAGACCGATCGCCTCAACCTCAGCCACCGTCAGGTGTTCGAAGGCTTGCGTGCCGCCGGTATCGGCGTGAACCTGCACTACATTCCGGTGCATTTGCAGCCGTACTATCGTGAACTGGGTTTTGCCGAGGGTGACTTCCCCGAGGCCGAACGTTATTACGCCGAAGCGATCAGCCTGCCGCTGTTTCCGTTGTTGAGCGATCAACAACAGGATTACGTGGTCGAGCAATTGCGTCGGTTGACTGAATGAGTGCCGTTGCGGCGGTGGATGGAAAACGGCAATGCGTGATCTGAGCGAACAGGAACAATTCTGGCAGGGCGAATTCGGTAACCAGTACGTCGACCGCAACGTCGGGCAACCGCTGGTGGCCGCCAATCTGGCGTTGTTCGCCAAAGCACTGACCCGGGCCGGACGGGTCGACAGCCTGCTGGAACTGGGCACCAACGCCGGCAACAACCTGCAGGCGCTGCGTCAGTTGCTGCCGCGTTGCGAGCTGTTCGGAGTCGAAATCAATGCCAGTGCCTGCGCCCAGGCGCGTGCGCTGGAGATTGCGAACATCTGGCACGGTTCGCTGTTCGACTTTCCCCGTGAGCGCCAATACGACCTGACCCTGAGCAAAGGCGTGCTGATCCATCTGGCCCCGGAGCTGTTGCCGACGGCCTATGCGCAGTTGTACGAGCTGAGCCAGCGCTACATCCTGATCGCCGAGTACTACAATCCGTCGCCGGTGGAAGTGTCCTATCGCGGCAACAGCGGCAAACTGTTCAAGCGTGATTTCGCCGGGGAAATGCTCGATCGCTATCCTGATCTGCAACTGCTGGATTACGGATTCGGTTATCGCCGCGATCCGCAATTTCCGGTGGACGACATCACTTGGTTTCTGCTGGAAAAACGTCCTTGAACAACGTCGCAATCATCCCGGCCCGCGGGGGCAGCAAACGCATCCCGCGCAAGAATCTCAAGCCGTTCGACGGCGTGCCGATGATTGTCCGTTCGATTCGCACGGCGCTGGATTCAGGGTTGTTCGAGCAGGTCGTGGTCAGTACCGACGACGCAGAGATCGCAGACGTGGCGCGGGCCAACGGTGCTCATGTGCCGTTCATGCGTCCGGTGGAGCTGGCCGATGACTTCACCGGCACTGCGGCGGTGATCGCGCATGCCTTGCAGCAGCTGCCGGCCTTCGAATACGCCTGCTGTGTGTACGCCACGGCGCCGCTTTTGCAGGCGCGGTTTCTGCGTCAGGGCCTGGAGTTGCTGGCGCAGCATCCGGACAAGTCCTTTGCTTTTTCAGTCACTGATTTCGGCTTTCCGGTGCAGCGCGCCCTGACCCTGGACGGGCAGGGCGCGCTGACGGCGTTGTACCCCGAGTTTCGCAATACCCGTTCGCAGGATCTGCCGGCTGCCTTTCAGGATGCCGGCCAGTTCTATTGGGGCCGTAGTGAGGCCTGGCTGAGTGGAGAGGTGCTGTATTCGCCGGCCAGTCTGCCGGTGATCCTGCCCCGGTATCTGGTGCAGGACATCGATACCGTCGAAGACTGGAAACGCGCCGAATACCTTTACGCCGCCCTCAAGGCTGGTGGAGAGCTGCAATGAGAGTGCTGATCCGCGCCGACGCCTCGCCGACCATCGGCAGTGGCCACATCGCCCGGTGCCTGACGCTGGCGCGGGTGTTGCGCGCTCAGGGCAGTCATGTGGCGTTTGCCTGTCGGCGATTGCCGGGCAATCGGCTCGATGCGCTGCAGGGCGAAGGTTTTGAGACGTTCGCGTTGCCGGATCGTTATGCCGGTGAAGACCCGGAGCAGGCCATCGAATCGATGCTGCCGTGGCAGGCGGATATCGATGCACTGGCGAAGCAGCTGGACGGTCAGGCCGGATTCGACTGGGTCATCGCCGACCACTACGGCCTCGATCATCACTGGCAGACTGCGGCCCGTCGCTTCGCGCCACGAATCGCCGCCGTCGACGATCTGGCGACCCGTCGGTACAGCGTGGACTTGCTGCTCAATCAGAACCTCTCCGGTCTCAGCGAAAACTATCAGCCGTTGCTGCCGGCCGGTTGCCGAACGCTGCTCGGTCCACGCTTCGCCATGCTGCGCGAGGAGTTCAACGGCCCGGCCATCGACATCAAACCGGTGGCGCATCGGGTACTGGTGAATTTCGGCGGCTTCGATGCGGCGCGCCAGACCCATCACGCGATGCAGGCGCTGGCGGATTTTTCCGGGCTTGAAGTGGATTTCGTCGCCGGTGCCGATAACCCGGCATGGGCAGAGATGCAGGCACTCGCCGAGACACGGCCGAACTGGCGCCTGCACAGTTTCGTCAGCGATTTTCATCGACGCATGACTGAAGCCGACCTGTTCATCGGCGCCGGCGGTGGTACCAGTTGGGAGCGCGCAGCCATGGGCCTGCCGACGATCTGCATTGCGGTGTCGAACAACCAGCAGGCCAACGGCGAGGTGATGGCGGCGGCCGGCGCGCATGTGTTCATGGGCGCGCGGGAGCAGGTCAGCGTCGAGCAACTGCGCGATGCCATCGGCTTTGTCGTGGGCAACGTTTATCTGCGCCAGAGCCTGGCCGAGCGTTCGCGGCAACTGGTGGACGGGCGCGGTGCGCTGCGGGTTGCGGCGGCACTGGCCGGCGCGGTGCTCAAGTTGCGCGCAGTGACGTTGGACGATGCGCAGGTGTTGTTCGACGGGCGCAATGCCGAGGTGGTGCGTCGCTGGTCGCTGGACAGCGCTGCGATTGACTGGACGCAACATGTGAACTGGCTGGGCGCGAGTCTGCGCAATCCTCAGCGCTTGCTGCTGGTGGCCGAGGCGGATGATGGCCCGGTCGGCGTCCTGCGCTACGATTTGCGTGGCTTCGAGGCAGAAGTTTCGCTGTATCTGTTCGAAGGGCGTTTCGGCCTTGGTTGGGGCAGGGCGCTGCTGGCGCAGGGTGAAGCTTTCGTGGCTGCGCACTGGCCGCAAATGACCGCCATCACTGCCCGGGTCTTGCCGGCCAATCGGCCCTCGATGAATGTTTTCCGTGACGCCGGGTACACACAAAGTGCCTGCGCGTTCACCAAGGTTTTGAAGGAATCCCGTCCATGAGCAGTTTCAAGATCGGCAATCGCCTGATCGGTGCCGACGCACCGCCGTTCATCATTGCCGAAATGAGCGGCAACCATAATCAGTCGTTGGACGTCGCCCTGCAGATTGTCGAGGCGGCGGCCGAGGCAGGTGCTCACGCCTTGAAGCTGCAAACCTACACCGCCGACACCATGACTCTGGATCTGGCTGAAGGCGAGTTCTTCATCAAGGACCCGAACAGCCTGTGGGCGGGCACTTCGCTTTACGACCTGTATGAAAAGGCCCACACGCCTTGGGAGTGGCATGCGCCGATCTTCGCCCGGGCGAAGGAGTTGGGCATGCTCGCATTTTCGACGCCGTTCGATGACAGCGCCGTGGACTTCCTTGAAGGCCTCGAGGTGCCGGCCTACAAGATCGCCAGTTTTGAAAACACCGATCTGCCGCTGATCCGGCGTGTTGCGGCGACCGGCAAGCCGCTGATCATTTCCACCGGCATGGCCAGCATCGCCGAGCTCGACGAAACCGTGCGCGCTGCCCGTGAAGCCGGGTGCAAGGATCTGGTGCTGCTCAAGTGCACCAGCACCTACCCGGCGACGCCGCTCAACAGCCATGTGCGCACGATCCCGCATCTGCGAGAGCTGTTCGGTTGTCAGGTGGGGCTGTCCGATCATTCGATGGGCGTCGGCGTTTCGGTGGCGGCTGTGGCGCTCGGAGCTACAGTGGTTGAAAAGCACTTCACCCTCGACCGCGCGGCGGGCGGGGTGGATGCCAGTTTTTCGCTGGAGCCAGCGGAAATGGCCAGCTTGGTGGTCGAGACCGAGCGCGCCTGGCAGGCCATGGGCCAGGTGCATTACGGCGTGACCGAGGCTGAGAAAAAGTCCCTGGTTTACCGCCGGTCGCTGTACGTCACGGCGGACATGGCGGCCGGTGAACCCTTCACGGCGGCCAATCTGCGCGCCATTCGTCCCGGTCTCGGTCTGCCGCCCAAGCACGCCGATGCCGTCCTGGGCCGCCGCGCGCGGGCGCCGATCAAGCGCGGTACGCCGCTGGAATGGTCATTGGTCGAATAACCCGATCTGCACCGATTCGGCAAAATAGCGTGACCTGCGAGTCATAACGCGCATCTTCACTGTATTGTATTGACCGGGGAGATGGCGCCTGGCCCGTTATCGGTTGCAGTGATAGCCCTTTGCGCTCCCCGTGGCTGCCCGTTGTGGCGGCCGTTTTCTGTTTGTCGGCGCCCCTCGAATCCTTGCGAGCGGTGGTATTGGGCTGTTTATTATTGGGAAGCCGTAATGATTGGCATAAAAAGCATTGCGAGCTACGTTCCTGTAGCCGGCGTGGACAATTACGCACAAGGTGCAAAATTCGAGAAGGATGAAGAATTCATCCTCGGCAAGATCGGTTCGGCCTTCCTGCCACGTAAAGACGCAGAACAGGAAACTTCCGATCTGTGTGTTGAAGCGGCCAATGCGCTGTTTGCCAGCAACCCTGAACTGAAACGTGAATCCATCGATGCACTGATCGTCGTCACCCAGAACGGTGACGAAGAAGGCCTGCCGCACACCGCAGCAATCGTCCAGGACAAACTGGGTCTGCCAACCAATGTCGCCGCGTTCGACATTTCCCTGGGCTGCTCCGGTTACGTTTATGGCATCTACGCGATCAAGGGCTTCATGGAAGCTGCCGGCCTGAAGAACGGCCTGCTGATCACCGCCGACCCGTATTCGAAGATCGTTGATCCGGAAGATCGCAACACCACCATGCTGTTCGGCGACGCCGCCACCGCGACCTGGATGGGCGAAGACCCGACCTGGGCGCTGGGCAAGGCCAAGTTCGGCACCGACGGTTCCGGTGCGCCGCACCTGAAAGTTACCGATGGCGTGTTCTTCATGAACGGGCGTCAGGTGTTCAACTTTGCGTTGCTCAAAGTCCCGGCGCACTTGCATGAGCTGCTCGACGATTCGGGCCTCAACGCCGATGACATCGATGCCTTCTGCATCCATCAGGGCAGCGCGGCGATTGTCGATGCCGTGGCGCGGCGCTTTGAAGGCGAGCCGGAGAAGTTCATCAAGGACATGGTCGAGACCGGCAACACCGTGTCGTCCAGTGTGCCGCTGCTGCTGGAAAAACACGTGATGGATTCCGACTGGAACCGTATCGCGATCAGTGGTTTCGGTGTCGGTCTGTCGTGGGGTTCGGCGATTATTTATCGTCCTTGAATCTGTTAAAAACGGCGGATACAAAAATAGCGTTCAAGGGTTAACCTTGAACGCTATTTTTTTGCCTGAAGGGAGCGCGAGGCGCCATGAGCGAGTTTTTCCAGGCCAATGCCCACGTCATTGAGCGACGCTGGCCGGCGCTGTTCGCGCGATTGCTGAACGAAGACAGTTCGGTGATCGACGCCGGATTGACACAGGGGCTGGGTTCGACGCTGAGCATCAACGGCATTCAGCTCACCAGTCGCCACGACCGCGTCCATGAGGCCCGGGTTCAGGCCGCCAGCCTGCCGGCGGACAAGTCGCGATTGCACGTCTATGGCACCGGCCTCGGAGATCTGCCGACGGTTCTGCTGGAGCGTGCCGGGCTCGAGCGGCTGTATGTACACATCCTCAATGGCGCGCTGTTTGCGCTGGTGTTGCAGTTGCTCGATCAGCGGCAATGGCTGGAAGACTCGAGGGTAGAGCTTCTGTACGCCGGGGACATGCCGGACATCTGCACGCCGTTCTTTGCCTTGCCTGCCGAAATGCTGCTGGCCGATGACTTCAACGCGAAGATCCGTGATCGACTGGTCAGTGAAGTGCACTTGAGTTTCAACAATCGTGAGTTCGATCCGCAGTCGCCGTTCATTCTGCAGCGTCTGCAGGACTGCTTGCCGGTGCTGCTCGCTGACGATGATGTGGCGCAATTGTTCGGCACTTGCACTGGCCGGGAAATCTACGTGATCGGCACCGGGCCGACGCTTGAGCAGCATTTCGAGCGACTGGCCACGATTCGCGAGCGAGACGAGCGCCCCTTGTTCATTTGCGTCGACACCGCTTACCGGCCGCTGCGCGAGCACGGGATTGTGCCGGACTATGTAGTGAGCATCGATCAGCGCATCAGCTTTCGGCATTTGCCTTTCGAAGAGTCCGACGGCATTCCCTTGGTGTATCTGCCCATGAGCGATCCTGAGGTGTTGAGGGCCTGGAAGGGCAAACGCTATGGCGGTTATTCGCTTAGCCCGGTCTACGCGGCGTTGCGAGAGCAACATCCACGGGCACTGCTGCATGTGGGTGGCAGCGTGATTCACCCCGCGGTGGATCTGGCGGTGAAGATGGGAGCTGCGCAGATCACCCTGTTCGGCGCCGACTTCGCTTTCCCGATGAACAAGACCCACGCCGGCTGGAACGATGGTGATCTTGGGCCGTCAGTGAATCAGGCGCGGCACTGGGTGCGTGACGGGTTCGGTGAGCGCGTCAGTACGCAGCTCAATTTTCGCGGATATCTGTGTGTACTGGAGCGATACATCGCCAGCCAGCCGCACGTCGAGTTTTTCAACAGTAGTCGCGCAGGAGCGTTGATTGCCGGGACGCGCTTCAATCAGGAGTTCGTGCAATGAGTGCAATGCAACGAAGTGTCGACGAATGCCGTCGGTGTGCCGGCCTGTTTCGTCTGGGGCGTGATGTCGAAGCAGCGCTGGACATGGTTGATGTATTCGAAGGTGCGCAGCATTTGCTGATGTCCGCGTCGCCGGATATCCAGCAGTCGTGGGCGCAAGTGCTCACACAAATGCTCGATTGTCAGGAGCGCCAGGATTGGCTCGGGCTCGCCGACTTCATGGAGTACGAATTGATCCGGTTACTGGAAAGTTCGGCGTCCTGAAAAATGCCGATAGCGCTGGCCCGCAGGTTTGCGCTGCAGACGGTTTCATGGCGTCATTTTTCCGAGGGTGAAGTGCTGCTAAGTCTTTGTTTTCTAGGGGGTGGCAGGGTGATGGCAAATTTTTTCAAAAAAGCCCTCAAGCAACCTGCAAACCCGACGATAACTATTACGAAGGTTCTCTAGGCCATACCCGGCGGTTGCCAGGGCCGGAAGCCGCAGTACCCAACCAACGAGGAATTCGTCATGGCTTTAACAGTAAACACCAACACCACGTCGTTGAACGTTCAGAAGAACCTGAACCGCGCTTCCGACGCTCTGTCGACTTCGATGCAGCGCCTGTCTTCCGGCCTGAAAATCAACAGCGCTAAAGACGACGCCGCTGGCCTGCAAATCTCCAACCGTATGTCTTCCCAGATCCGCGGTAACACCCAGGCCATCCAGAACGCCAACGACGGTATCTCCGTTGCTCAGACCGCTGAAGGCGCTCTGCAAGCTACTACCGACATTCTGCAGCGTATGCGTGAACTGGCTGTTAAAGCACGTAACGGTACCAACGGCACTGCTGACCAGACCGCTACCAACGCTGAATTCGCACAAATGTCCGACGAGATCACCCGTATCTCGGCTTCGACCAACCTGAACGGCAAAAACCTGCTGGACGGTTCGGCTGGTACTGTGACCCTGCAAGTTGGCGCAAACACTGGTTCGGCTAACCACATCGACCTGGTACTGAGCTCCAAGTTCGACGCCGCCAGCCTGTCGGTAGGTAGCGGTACTGTTGTTCTGACCGGTGCTACTTCGGCTGCCGCTGCTTCGAACATCGACAACGCTATCACTGCAATCGACGCCGCTATCGCTGCAATCGGTGCAACTCGTGCCAGCCTGGGTGCTTCGCAAAACCGTCTGAACAGCACCATCCAGAACTTGCAGAACATCAACGAAAACACCACTGCTGCACAAGGTCGCGTACAAGATACCGACTTCGCCGCAGAGACTGCTAACCTGACCAAGCAGCAAACCCTGCAACAGGCTTCGACCTCTGTTCTGGCTCAAGCCAACCAACTGCCTTCCGCTGTACTGAAGCTGCTTCAGTAATTTCGGAATGAGTTTTGGCGGGGGAGTGCGCTTGCGTGCTCTCTCGCTTTTTCACGTTAAGAGGTGATGAGCATGGACATGAGCGTAAAGCTTAACGTGACTTATCCGGCTCCCAAGCCAGCCAGTACCGTCACCGACAAGCCGTCGGAGACCAAGCCTCACGTGGTTGATGCTGTTGCTGATTCGAAAAAGAGTCAGGAAACGGATGAAACCAAATTGAAGCTGGCGGTGCAGGAGATCGAGAAGTTTGTTCAGTCGATCAAGCGTAACCTGGAGTTCTCGATCGATGAGCATTCCGGAAAGGTCATCGTCAAGGTGATCGCAAGCGAGACGGGCGAGGTCGTACGACAGATCCCCTCCGCAGAAGCTCTCAAGCTGGCAGACAGCCTCGCCAATGCGAGCCACGTGTTGTTCGACGCCAAAGTCTGATAGCTGGCATGAATCGTGTTTGAAGTTCTTTAGATCCCACAAGGGTCAAAAGACTGGCAACAACCCCAAGGGAGATGCACATGGCAAGTCCAATTTTACCGGGTTCCGGCCTGGGTTCCGGCCTGGACATCGGTGCGATCGTTACTGCGCTGGTCAACGCTGACAAGTCGGCGAAACAGACGCAGATCGATGCCAGTACCAAGACCAACACGCTGAAGATTTCCGGTGTCGGTACGCTGAAGAGTGCGCTGACTGCATTCCAGACGGCGATGACCAACCTGGGCAGCAAGACCAATCCGGCGTTTTCCGGTTACACGGCCACTTCGGGTACTCCGAGTGTTCTGGGCGTGACTTCGGATAACACTGCGGTCTCGGGCACTTACAGTGTTGTTGTGAACAATCTGGCTACCGGCTCGAAAATAGCCAGCGCATCCTTTGCCGGCGGTGCTGCCAGTGCCATTCCGAGTGGTACTCTGAAAATCAGTCAGAATGGCACTGATTACAATGTCACGATTCCAGCCAATGCGACCTTGCAGACTACTCGTGACGCGATCAACACGGCTCAGGGTATCAATGGTATTTCTGCCAACATCGTGACGGATAGCACCGGTTCGTCGCGTCTGGTCATCAGCTCGAGCAAGACAGGCGCGGGCTCGGACATGACGGTCAGCGGTATTGCCGGTCTGGAAATCGATGGCACCAAACCGATGAGTGCCACCCCGGCGGCGGGTGATTCCGGAGCGGTCAATGGGCTCGCCAAGGATGCGTCGCTGACCATCGATGGCCTGGCGGTGACCAGCAAAAGCAACAATGTGACGGGTGCCATCAGTGGTTTGTCGATGAACCTGCTGACTGTCCCTAATCCGCCTGGCACGCCAGTTGTGGTGAGTGTTGACGCCAACACCAAGGGATTGCAGACGTCGGTTCAGGCCTTCGTTGATGCCTACAACACCTTGAAAAGTACTGTCGACACTTTGTCCAAGGCAACGCCGGACGAAGATGGCAAGCTGACCGTTCAGGCGGCTTTCACTGGGGATTCCCTGCCGCGTTCGCTGATTGCCGATATTCGTAGCCAGTTGACCATGCCAAGCGGCACCACCGGCGGTCCGATGGCCTACCTGTCGCAGCTGGGCGTCATGACTGACAAGCTCACCGGTAACCTGACTTTCGACACGGTCGCGTTCAACAAAACGATGAGCACGCCAGGCATGACCGGCCAGGTCCAGCAGATGTTCTCTGGCACCACCGATAAAAACGGTTTGTTGGCGCGCATGAGCAAGGCGGTGGATCCGTACCTCAAAGGGGCGGATGGTGTATCTCCCGGTTTGCTCGATCAGCGCATGACCATCCTGAACGGTAACGCGCGCAGCCTTACCGCCCAGCAAACGGCACTGGATATACGCGTTGCCGGCATGACCAAGACGTTGACTGCAAAATACAACGCCATGGACTTGCTGGTAGGGCAAATGAAGGCCACGGCGAGCAGCATTACGTCGTTCTTCAGCTCGCTGAACGCTCAGCAATCTGCGAAGTAACATGTAAGAGCGACAAAAACCCGGCTACGCTTTCGAGCGTGTGCCGGGTTTTTGTCTTGTGGTCTAAAGTTTTTCGGCTCGCTGGCGATACACTGGTCATGCGAGTCATTGTGGCAAATGAGGTAGAACATGAATCCGATGTTAGCCCTTCGGCAATACCAGAAAGTTGGCGCCCACGCTCAGACGTCCGAAGCGAGCCCCCACCGTCTGGTACAAATGTTGATGGAAGGTGGTCTGGCGCGCATTGCGCAGGCCAAGGGCGCGATCGAGCGCAAGGACATCCCTGCAAAATGCACGGCGATCGGCAAGGCCATTGGCATCGTCAGCGGCTTGCGTGAAGGCCTGGATCTGGAGAAGTCCGCCGATACGCTGGCTGATCTGGACGGGCTGTATATCTACATGATGAAGCGTCTTGCCGAGGCCAATATCAACAGCGATCCGCGTATTCTGGATGAAGTCGCCGGCTTGCTGAGCACGGTAAAAGAAGGCTGGGACGCCATCGCGCCTACGCCAGCTCCTCAGTTCTAAGGAGATCACCATGAGTCTTGTATTGCAGCGAATCGAAGAAACCCGAGAAGCGTTGGTCGGTGCCCTGGCCGAGCGCAACTGGGAGGCGATCGGTCAACTGGACCTCGATTGCCGTTCCTGCATGGAAGATGTCTTGAGTGAGACTTCGGTGGATGAAGTGGCGCTACGCGACAATCTTGAGGAGCTGCTGCATGTCTACAAGCAGCTTCTTGAGGTCGCCATGGGTGAACGTCAGGCGATAGTCGACGAGATGTCGCAGATCACCCAAGCGCAGAACGCGGCAAAGGTTTACCATCTGTTTGGTTAATTAACCCTCAGTTAATCCAGACATGTGCGCCATAAATTTGACTGTGCACGGTTTTTTGACTTAACTAGTGGCTGTTTTCAGATTTCAGGCGTCTACAGGCACACGGTGTCCTGCAAGCGTCTCGCTTGCCCCTCGTTTTGGGCATTGAGTTGACTAGGGAAGTTGCTATTGCATGTGGCGTGAAACCAAAATTCTGCTGATCGATGACGATAGCGTCCGCCGCCGCGACCTGGCGGTGATCTTAAATTTTCTTGGCGAAGAAAATTTACCCTGCGGAAGCCATGACTGGCAGCAGGCAGTCGGCTCTTTGTCGTCTAGTCGTGAGGTCATTTGCGTACTGATCGGGACGGTCAATGCTCCTGGTGCGCTTTTGGGCTTGCTAAAGACACTCTCAACCTGGGATGAGTTCCTTCCGGTTTTGCTGATGGGCGATAATTCTTCGGTGGACTTGCCCGAAGACCAGCGCCGCCGGGTACTTTCGACTCTCGAAATGCCGCCGAGCTACAGCAAATTGCTGGACTCCCTGCACCGTGCCCAGGTCTATCGCGAAATGTATGACCAGGCCCGCGAGCGCGGCCGTCATCGCGAACCCAACCTGTTCCGCAGCCTCGTCGGCACCAGCCGGGCGATCCAGCATGTGCGCCAGATGATGCAGCAGGTGGCCGACACCGACGCCAGCGTGTTGATCCTCGGCGAGTCCGGCACCGGCAAGGAAGTGGTTGCGCGCAACCTGCATTACCATTCCAAGCGTCGCGACGCGCCGTTCGTACCGGTCAATTGCGGGGCGATCCCGGCAGAGTTGCTGGAAAGCGAACTGTTCGGCCACGAGAAGGGCGCCTTTACCGGCGCGATCACCAGTCGTGCCGGCCGCTTCGAGCTGGCCAACGGCGGTACGCTGTTCCTCGACGAAATCGGCGACATGCCGCTGCCGATGCAGGTCAAGCTGCTGCGCGTGCTGCAGGAACGCACCTTCGAGCGCGTGGGCAGCAACAAGACCCAGAGCGTCGACGTGCGCATCATTGCCGCGACCCACAAGAATCTCGAAAGCATGATCGAGATCGGCACCTTCCGCGAAGATCTCTACTATCGCTTGAACGTGTTCCCGATCGAAATGGCGCCGCTGCGTGAGCGCGTCGAAGACATCCCGTTGCTGATGAACGAGTTGATCTCGCGCATGGAGCACGAGAAACGCGGTTCGATCCGTTTCAATTCCGCCGCCATCATGTCCCTGTGCCGCCACGGCTGGCCGGGCAACGTCCGCGAGCTGGCCAACCTGGTGGAGCGCATGGCGATCATGCATCCGTACGGGGTGATCGGCGTGGTCGAGCTGCCGAAGAAATTCCGCTACGTCGATGACGAAGACGAGCAAATGGTCGACAGCCTGCGCAGCGATCTGGAAGAGCGCGTGGCAATCAACGGTCACACGCCTGACTTCACTGCCAACGCCATGCTACCGCCGGAAGGGCTTGATCTGAAGGACTACCTCGGTGGTCTGGAACAGGGCCTGATCCAGCAGGCGCTGGATGATGCCAACGGCATCGTGGCCCGTGCCGCCGAGCGTCTGCGCATCCGTCGCACCACGCTGGTGGAGAAGATGCGCAAGTACGGCATGAGCCGACGCGATGGTGATGAACAGGCGGATGATTGACGCCTGTTTTTCAACGGCTTCATTTATAAGCAGTTTTTTTTAGGCACGGGTATTGCTAAGTCCCTCGCAACGTTCCGTTTAACTGACGGTCAGCCAAGCGAGAGAGCACAATGCCCCAAGCCTCCCAGATGTCTTCTGTTCCCGAGTCCTCGGGGCAACTGCCGTCCGTAGAGCAGGCCGGTCGCCAGGGGCTTGAGCAGGCGTTTGCGCTGTTCAACCAGATGTCGAGTCAATTGACCGACTCCTACAGCATGCTTGAAGCGCGGGTCACCGAGCTCAAGGGCGAGCTGGCCGTGGTCAGCGCCCAGCGCATGCAGGAGCTGGCGGAAAAAGAACGTCTGGCCAACCGTCTGCAAAATCTCCTTGATCTGTTGCCGGGTGGCGTCATCGTCATCGATGTCCACGGCATCGTGTGCGAGGCCAATCCCGCCGCCATCGATCTGCTGGGTTTACCGCTGGAAGGCGAGCTATGGCGGCATGTGATTACCCGTTGCTTTGCGCCCCGTGAAGACGACGGTCATGAAATCTCCCTGAGAAACGGTCGACGCCTGTCGATTGCCACCCGTTCGCTGGATGCCGAGCCGGGGCAATTGGTGCTGCTCAACGACCTGACTGAAACCCGTCACTTGCAGGATCAGCTCGCGCGCCACGAACGGCTGTCGTCGTTGGGGCGTATGGTCGCCTCGCTGGCCCACCAGATCCGAACTCCGCTTTCCGCCGCACTGTTGTATGCCAGTCATTTGACTGAGCAGGCGCTGCCGGTCGCCACCCAGCAGCGCTTTGCCGGGCGCCTCAAGGAGCGTCTGCATGAGCTGGAGCACCAAGTGCGCGACATGCTGGTGTTCGCTCGCGGTGAATTGCCGCTGACCGACCGCATCACGCCCAATGCCTTGATGCAGTCGTTGCAGGCGGCGGCGCTGACCCATGTGCAGGATCTGCCGATCCGTTGGCAATGCGACAGCCATGCGGGCGAGTTGCTGTGCAATCGCGACACGCTGGTCGGGGCAGTCCTCAATCTGATTGAAAACGCGATTCAGGCCAGTGGCGGTGATGTGCGCCTGAAAGTGCATTGCTACACCCGCGACAACACCCTGCGCCTGTGCGTCAGCGATAACGGTGGCGGCATCGAGCCGGCGGTGCTGGCGCGGCTGGGCGAGCCGTTTTTCACCACCAAGGTCACCGGCACCGGCCTGGGCCTGACCGTGGTCAAGGCTGTGGCCCGTGCGCATCAGGGAGAATTGCAACTGCGTTCGCGAGTCGGGCGCGGCACGTGCGCGCAGGTCGTCCTGCCGATGTTTTCCGTTGTACAGGGAGCTGAGTGAAGGTCATGGGCATCAAGGTTCTGCTGGTCGAAGATGACCGCTCGTTGCGCGAAGCGCTGGCCGATACGCTGTTGCTGGCCGGTCACGACTATCATGCAGTGGGTTCGGCCGAAGAGGCGTTGAACGCTGTCGAGCGCGAAGCGTTCAGTCTGGTGGTCAGCGACGTCAACATGCCGGGCATGGACGGCCATCAATTGCTCGGCCTGTTGCGCGCCCGTCAGCCGCAGCTGCCGGTGCTGCTGATGACCGCTCATGGTGCAGTCGAGCGCGCGGTGGATGCCATGCGTCAGGGCGCGGCGGATTATCTGGTCAAGCCATTCGAGCCCAGGGCCCTGCTGGATCTGGTAGCGCGTCACGCCTTGGGCAGCCTTGGTGCCAGCGATGCCGAAGGGCCGGTCGCGGTCGAGCCGGCCAGTGCCCAGTTGCTGGATCTGGCAGCGCGGGTTGCCCGCAGTGATTCCACCGTGCTGATTTCCGGCGAGTCCGGCACCGGTAAAGAGGTGCTGGCGCGCTACATTCACCAGCAATCCCATCGTGCCAGTCAGCCGTTCATTGCGATCAACTGCGCGGCGATCCCGGACAATATGCTCGAAGCGACATTGTTCGGTCACGAGAAGGGGTCGTTCACCGGCGCCATCGCGGCGCAGGCCGGCAAGTTCGAGCAGGCCGACGGCGGCACCATTCTGCTCGACGAAATTTCCGAAATGCCCCTGGGTCTGCAAGCCAAGCTGCTGCGGGTCTTGCAGGAACGCGAGGTCGAGCGGGTGGGGGCGCGCAAGCCGATCACCCTCGACATTCGCGTAGTCGCGACCACCAACCGTGATCTGGCGGGTGAAGTGGCGGCGGGGCGGTTCCGTGAAGATCTCTACTATCGTCTGTCGGTGTTTCCACTGGCCTGGCGTCCGCTGCGTGAGCGGACCGCCGACATCCTGCCGCTGGCCGAGCGTCTTTTGGCCAAGCACGTCAATAAAATGAAGCATGCGATGGCGAAGTTCTCGCCCGAGGCGCAGGCGTGCCTGATCGGTTATCCATGGCCGGGCAACGTGCGCGAGCTGGATAACGCGGTCCAGCGGGCGTTGATCCTCCAGCAGGGCGGCTTGATTCAGCCGCAGGATTTCTGCCTCTCCGGGCCTGCGCTGTTCGCCCCTTTGCCGGTGGCGATGCCACTCACTCCCGTCATTCGTGAAGTCGAGATCGAGGCGGATTCGGCCGGTGCGCTGGGCGATGACCTGCGTCGTCGCGAGTTCCAGATGATCATCGACACCCTGCGCACCGAGCGCGGTCGACGCAAGGAGGCTGCCGAAAAACTCGGTATCAGCCCGCGTACGCTGCGCTACAAACTGGCGCAAATGCGCGATGCGGGGATGGACGTCGAAGGCTATCTGTTCGCCACCTGAAGGGTGGTGCAAACGTTTGAAAACGCATTTCTCGAAGCGGTGCCCGTGAGCTGGCACCGTTGTTGCTAACACCTGAGTACCCGCCGAGTGAGTGTCAAAAAATTGCGGGCCGCCCAAGAGAGTAGACCATGAGCCAAGGTATTGAATTTAATCGGTTGATGATGGACATGAAGGCCATGCAAATGGACGCCATGTCGAAGCCGAAATCGACTGCCGCCGTCCCTGAAGTGGCAGGCAGCAGCTTTTCCGACATGCTCGGTCAGGCCATCAACAAAGTGAACGATACTCAACAGGCCTCGAGCCAATTGGCCAACGCGTTCGAAATCGGCAAAAGCGGCGTCGATCTGACGGACGTGATGATTTCCTCGCAGAAGGCCAGCGTGTCGTTCCAGGCACTGACCCAGGTGCGCAACAAGCTGGTTCAGGCTTATCAAGACATCATGCAGATGCCGGTTTAAGGACGAGATTGAGTCATGGCAGAAGCAGTCGCCGATAACGTTCCGGCCAAGGCCACCCCGATAGACGGCAAACCGCCGCTGTTCGGCCTGTCCTTCCTGGAAAACCTCTCCGAGATGACCGTGCTGCGTCAGGTGGGCCTGTTGGTCGGCCTGGCTGCGAGCGTGGCGATTGGCTTTGCCGTGGTGCTGTGGTCGCAGCAACCGGACTACCGGCCTCTGTACGGCAGCCTTGCCGGCATGGACGCCAAGCAGGTCATGGACACCCTGGCCTCCGCCGACATTCCCTACACCGTCGAACCGAATTCCGGCGCCTTGCTGGTCAAGGCCGATGACCTGTCCCGTGCGCGGCTCAAGCTCGCGGCCGCTGGTGTCACTCCCAGCGACGGCAACATCGGTTTTGAAATCCTCGACAAGGAACAGGGTCTGGGCACCAGCCAATTCATGGAAGCGACCCGTTATCGTCGCGGCCTCGAAGGCGAACTGGCCCGCACCATCTCCGCGCTGAACAACGTCAAGGGCGCACGCGTTCACCTGGCCATCCCGAAAAGTTCGGTGTTCGTGCGTGACGAACGCAAGCCAAGCGCATCGGTACTGGTCGAGTTGTACTCCGGTCGTTCGCTGGAGCCAGGCCAGGTCGTTGCCATTATCAACCTGGTGGCGACTTCCGTTCCCGAGCTGAGCAAATCGCAGATCACCGTCGTCGACCAGAAGGGCAACCTGCTGTCGGATCAGGCGGAAAATTCCGAAATGACCATGGCCGGCAAGCAATTCGACTACAGCCGCCGCATGGAAAGCATGCTTACCCAGCGCGTGCACAACATTCTGCAACCGGTACTGGGCAACGATCGCTACAAGGCTGAAGTATCGGCCGATATCGATTTCAGTGCCGTCGAATCCACCGCCGAGCAGTTCAATCCCGATCAGCCGGCGCTGCGCAGCGAGCAGTCGGTCAACGAGCAGCGCACCGCCAGCAATGGCCCGCAAGGCGTACCGGGCGCCCTGAGCAATCAGCCACCGTCGCCGGCGTCGGCGCCGCAAACCACCGGTGGCGCCCAGGCTTCCACCGGCATGGTGCAGCCAGGCCAGCCACTGGTTGACGCCAACGGTCAGCAGATCATGGACCCGGCCACCGGCCAGCCGATGCTCGCGCCGTACCCGGCAGACAAGCGTCAGCAATCCACCAAGAACTTCGAACTCGACCGTTCCATCAGCCACACCAAACAGCAGCAGGGTCGCCTGAATCGCCTGTCGGTGTCGGTGGTGGTGGACGATCAGGTCAAGATCAACCCGGCCAACGGCGAAACCACTCGTGCGCCGTGGAGCGCCGACGAATTGGCGCGCTTCACCCGTCTGGTACAGGACGCCGTCGGCTTCGACGCCAGCCGTGGCGACAGTGTCAGCGTAATCAACATGCCGTTCTCCGCCGAGCGCGGTGAAGTGATTGCCGACATTCCGTTCTACTCCCAGCCTTGGTTCTGGGACATCGTCAAACAAGTGCTGGGTGTGCTGTTCATCCTGGTGCTGGTGTTCGGCGTGCTGCGTCCGGTGCTGAACAACATCACCGGCGGCGGCAAAGGCAAGGAACTGGCCGGTCTGGGCGGTGACGTGGAACTGGGTGGCATGGGCGGTCTGGACGGTGAACTGTCCGGCGATCGCGTCAGCCTCGGTGGCCCGACCAGCATCCTGCTGCCGAGCCCGAGCGAAGGCTATGACGCTCAGTTGAACGCAATCAAGAGTCTGGTGGCAGAAGACCCGGGTCGTGTGGCCCAGGTCGTGAAAGAGTGGATTAACGCAGATGAGTGATAACCGAGCCGCCGTCGCCAAATTGTCCCGGGTCGATAAAGCCGCGATTCTGCTGCTGTCCCTGGGTTCGACCGATGCCGCACAAGTGCTGCGCCACATGGGCCCCAAAGAGGTTCAGCGGGTCGGCGTGGCCATGGCCCAGATGGGCAACGTCCATCGTGAGCAGGTCGAGCAGGTCATGAGCGAGTTCGTCGACATCGTCGGCGACCAGACCAGCCTGGGCGTCGGCTCCGACGACTACGTGCGCAAAATGCTCACCCAGGCCCTGGGCGAAGACAAGGCCAACGGCCTGATCGACCGCATCCTGCTGGGTGGCAACACCAGCGGTCTCGACAGCCTGAAATGGATGGAACCGCGCGCCGTTGCCGACGTGATCCGTTACGAGCACCCGCAGATCCAGGCGATCGTGGTCGCGTACCTCGATCCGGATCAGGCCGGTGAAGTACTGGGCAACTTCGACCACAAGGTGCGTCTGGACATCATCCTGCGTGTCTCGTCGCTGAACACCGTGCAGCCGGCGGCCCTGAAAGAATTGAACCAGATCCTCGAGAAGCAGTTCTCCGGCAACTCGAACGCCTCGCGCACCACCCTGGGTGGCATCAAGCGGGCGGCGGACATCATGAACTTCCTCGACAGCTCGATCGAAGGCCAGCTCATGGACTCGATCCGCGAAGTCGACGAAGACCTGTCCGGTCAGATCGAAGATCTCATGTTCGTGTTCAACAACCTGGCCGATGTCGACGACCGCGGTATCCAGGCGCTGTTGCGCGAAGTGTCCTCCGATGTGCTGGTGCTGGCCCTCAAGGGTTCGGACGAAGGCGTCAAGGAAAAGATCTTCAAGAACATGTCCAAACGTGCTGCCGAACTGCTGCGCGACGACCTCGAGGCCAAAGGCCCGGTGCGCGTCAGCGACGTGGAAACGGCGCAGAAGGAAATCCTCACCATCGCCCGCCGTATGGCCGAAGCCGGAGAAATCGTGCTCGGTGGCAAGGGCGGCGAGGAAATGATCTAACACCATGGTCAAGAACGACGACGATGTGACGGACCTGATCCGTGCCCGGGATGTCCGTGGTTTCGAAACGTGGGCGATCCCGAGCTTCGATCCGCCGGCACCGGAACCCGAGCCGGAACCGGAGCCCGAACCGCCGGAAATGGAAGAAGTGCCGCTGGAGGAAGTCCAGCCACTGACCCTGGAAGAGCTCGAAAGCATCCGTCAGGAGGCTTACAACGAGGGTTTCGCCATCGGCGAAAAAGAAGGCTTTCACAGCGCCACCCTCAAGGTGCGGCAGGAAGCCGAAGTGGTCCTGACGGCCAAGGTCAACAGCCTTGAGCAGTTGATGGCGAACCTGTTCGAGCCCATCGCCGAGCAAGACACGCAGATCGAAAAGTCGCTGGTCGACCTTGTGCAGCACATTGCCCGTCAGGTGATCCAGCGCGAGCTGGCCATCGACTCGACGCAGATCGAACACGTCATGCGCGACGCCCTCAAGCTGTTGCCGCTGGGCGTGGGCAATGTGCGGCTGTACGTCAATCCGCAGGATTTCGAGCAGGTCAAAGCCCTGCGCGAACGTCATGAGGAAACCTGGCGTATCGTCGAGGACGAATCGTTGTTGCCGGGCGGTTGCCGGGTTGAAACCGAACACAGCCGGATCGATGCGAGCATCGAAACCCGTGTCGGCCAGGTCATGGCCAAGCTGTTTGATCAACTGCACGAACAGGCCCTGCACCCGGCCGAACCGGACCTGAGCCTGGATCTGCCGCAAACGCCGAAACCGGCACCGGTCACTGACGAGCCGCTCGCGGACGCCCCCGATGCGCCTTGAACGCACCAGTTTCGCCAAGCGCCTGAGCACCTACGCCGAGGCCACCGAAATTCCCGGCGCGCCGATCCTCGAAGGACGCCTGCTGCGCATGGTCGGCCTGACCCTCGAAGCCGAAGGTCTGCGCGCCGCCATGGGCACCCGTTGCATGGTGATCAACGACGACAGCTACCACCCGTCCCAGGTTGAAGCCGAAGTCATGGGCTTCTCCGGCAGCAAGGTTTTCCTGATGCCGGTTGGCAGTGTTGCCGGTATTGCGCCGGGCGCCCGTGTGGTGCCGCTGGCCGATACCGGTCGCCTGCCGATGGGCATGAGCATGCTCGGTCGTGTGCTGGACGGCGCCGGACGTGCGCTCGACGGCAAGGGCGGCATGAAGGCCGAAGACTGGGTGCCGATGGACGGCCCGACGATCAACCCGCTCAACCGTGACCCGATCAGCGTGCCGCTGGACGTCGGCATCCGTTGCATCAACGGTTTGTTGACGGTCGGTCGCGGCCAGCGTCTGGGCCTGTTCGCCGGTACCGGTGTCGGTAAATCCGTCCTGCTTGGCATGATGACCCGCTTCACCGAGGCCGACATCATCGTCGTTGGCCTGATTGGTGAGCGGGGTCGAGAAGTCAAAGAGTTCATCGAGCACATCCTCGGTGAAGAAGGCCTCAAGCGTTCCGTGGTAGTGGCATCGCCGGCGGACGATGCGCCCCTGATGCGTCTGCGCGCGGCGATGTACTGCACGCGGATTGCCGAGTATTTCCGTGACAAGGGCAAGAATGTCCTGTTGCTGATGGATTCCCTGACCCGTTTCGCCCAGGCCCAGCGGGAAATCGCCCTGGCCATCGGTGAGCCGCCGGCGACCAAGGGCTATCCGCCGTCGGTGTTCGCCAAACTGCCGAAACTGGTGGAGCGCGCCGGTAACGCGGAGAAGGGCGGGGGTTCGATCACCGCGTTCTACACCGTGCTGTCCGAGGGCGACGACCAGCAGGACCCGATTGCCGACTCGGCGCGGGGCGTGCTCGACGGCCACATCGTGTTGTCCCGGCGTCTGGCCGAGGAGGGGCATTACCCGGCCATCGACATCGAAGCGTCGATCAGTCGGGTAATGCCGGCCGTGGTGCCGCCTGATCACATGGTCCGGGCGCAATACTTCAAACAGCTGTGGTCCCGTTATCAGCAGAGTCGCGACCTGATCAGTGTCGGTGCCTATGTCGCCGGTGGTGATCGCGAGACTGACCTTGCCATCAATCTGCAGCCGCAACTGGTCAGGTACCTGCGCCAGGGGCTGAACGACAGCATCAGTCTGGGCGAAAGCGAGGCGTACCTCGAAACAATCCTCGCCCCTGCGACCGGCGGGTAACCGGTCATGGCCCTGAGCCGCGCCGCGCGTCTGGCACCGGTGGTGGAAATGGCCGAAAAGGCCGAGAAAACCGCCGTGCAGCGTCTCGGGTATTTCCAGGGGCAGGTGAAAGTGGCCGAAAGCAAACTTGCCGACCTGCATGCCTTTCGTCTGGATTACTCCGAGCAATGGATCGTACGCGGCAGCACCGGCGTGACCGGGCAGTGGCTGCTCGGGTTTCAGGGGTTTCTGACCCAGCTCGACACGGCGGTGGACCAGCAACGGCAGAGCCTGCAATGGCACCAGAACAATCTGGACAAGGCCCGCGAGGCCTGGCAACAGGCGTTCGCCCGCGTCGAAGGCTTGCGAAAACTTGTACAACGCTATCGAGATGAAGCCCAGCGAGTCGAAGACAAGCGCGAGCAAAAGCTGCTGGACGAACTGTCCCAGCGCCTGCCGCGCCGCGATGCTTATTGACGGGGGGATCTCTGACAGTCTCCGGCGGCTTCCTGCCTTGCCCATGGCCCTTGCAAGTGCTAAACCTTGTACACGTTCGTCAATGACAAGGAAGCCAGTACATGTCAGTCGTTACAGAAGTCTCTCCCGATGGTCAAAAGCTGACGATTTCGATCAAGGGGCGGTTCGATTTCGGTCGCCATCAGGAGTTTCGCGAGTCTTATGAACGACTCGACAGGAAGCCCGACTCCATCGTGGTGGATCTGAAGGACGCCACTTACCTCGACAGCTCGGCTCTGGGCATGTTGCTTCTGCTGCGTGATCACGCCGGAGGCGACGACTCGGATGTGCGCGTGGTCAACAGCAATTCGGATGTGCGCAAGATCCTCGCCATTTCCAATTTCGACAAACTGTTCGACATCAGTTGACGGCCATGCAGCCGCAAGAGCCGCTGACGATCCTCATCGCCGAGGACAGCGCCGCCGACCGGTTGCTGTTGTCGACCATCGTCCGTCGTCAGGGGCATGCCGTGCTCACGGCCGCTAACGGTGCCGAAGCCGTTGAGGTGTTTTCCAGCCAGCAGCCCCATCTGGTGCTGATGGACGCGATGATGCCGGTCATGGATGGTTTCGAGGCCGCGCGGCAAATCAAGGTGCTGGCGGGTGAAAACCTGGTGCCGATCATATTCCTCACGTCGCTGACCGAAAGCGAAGCCCTCGCGCGATGCCTGGAGGCGGGGGGTGACGATTTTCTGGCGAAGCCTTACAACCAGGTGATCCTGTCCGCCAAAATCAAGGCGATGGACCGCTTGCGGCGTCTGCAGGCTACGGTCCTTCAGCAGCGCGACCTGATTGCCCGGCATCACGACTACCTGCTCAACGAGCAACGGGTCGCCAAGGCCGTGTTCGACAAAGTCGCGCACTCCGGTTGCCTGAGTGCGCCGAACATCCGGTACCTGCAATCACCCTATGCGCTGTTCAACGGTGATCTGTTGCTGGCGGCCTATACACCTGCCGGCGACATGCATGTGTTGCTGGGTGACTTCACCGGTCACGGTTTGCCCGCGGCGGTGGGGGCCATGCCTCTGGCAGAAGTGTTCTACGGCATGACCGCCAAGGGCTACGGTCTGGCCGAAACCCTGCGTGAAATGAATGCCAAGCTCAAGCGCATCCTGCCGGTGGACATGTTCTGCTGCGCCACGCTGCTCTGTCTGAGTTTTCAACGACGCAGCGTGGAAATCTGGAACGGCGGCATGCCCGACGGTTACCTTCATCGCATCGCCACCGGGGAGCGGGTACCCCTTGCGGCACGGCATCTGCCGCTGGGAGTGCTCAGTCCTCAGGCCTTCGATGATCGCACCGAGGTGTTCTCGATGGCGGTGGGGGATCGCGTTTTTCTGCTGTCCGACGGCGTGATCGATACCTGCGATGCCAATGATCAGTTGTTCGGCGTCGAGCGCTTGCAGCAGGTGTTTGCCGGTAACCGGCAACCGGATCGCCTGTTCGCCGAAATCGAGCAGGCGTTGCAGGATTTTCGCGGCGAAGCCCGGGACGATGTGAGCATGGTCGAGGTCAGCCTGCTGGACATGGTGCAGGTCAATCCGCCGGCTCCGGTGTACTCCGACAGCGGCCAGTCCTGTCCGCTGGACTGGTCGGTGAGTTTTGAATTTCGCGGCGCTACGCTCAAACGCTTCAACCCGTTGCCCTACCTGTTGCAATTGCTGCTGGAGGTGCACGGTCTGCGCACCCAGAGCGGAGCGTTGTACAGTGTACTGGCCGAGCTTTACTCCAATGCGCTGGAGCATGGGGTGTTGGGGCTGGACTCCAGTCTCAAGCGCGATGCCTCGGGTTTTGCACGTTACTATGAACAGCGCAACAAGCGTCTGGATGCCCTGCAGGACGGCTATGTGCGTGTGCATCTGCAGGTTCGTCCGCAAGGTGAAGGTGGTTGTCTGGTGGTGCGTGTCGAAGACAGCGGCAAGGGTTTTGACGTGGCTCGGGTGATGGAGCGTCCGCTGGACGATGTCCGTCTGTCGGGACGTGGCGTCAGCCTGATCCGGCAATTGAGCAGAAACCCGAGCTGGTCCGACGATGGTCGCAGTGCTCGCGTGGAGTTTTTCTGGGAGGCTCTGGCATAATCCGCGCATTCTTGATCAAGGAGTGAACAAGTGACTGATGCCTGTGTAGATCGCGACGTGCTGAGCGCGTTGCAAGAAGTCATGGAGGATGGCTATCCGGAATTGCTGGATACGTTCCTGGCAGATTCCGAAGCGCGCCTGTGTGAATTGCAAAAAAACGCCGATGCCGACGCCTTGTCGTCTGTCGCCCACAGTTTCAAAGGCAGTAGCAGCAATATGGGGGCGACCCGCCTGGCCGAGCTTTGCCAGGAGCTGGAACAGCACGCCAAGGACAGGAGCCCCTCCGAAATCATCAAGCTGGTGGCCGAAATCCACGACGAATTCGCGCATGTGCGCCCCGTCTATGAGGCCGAGCGACAGCGCTCACCTGCCCATTGAGTCAGCCGTCCGGCGCTTTTGTCCGATGCCGGACGAAACTGGCCCGGCACTTGCAGTCATCTCGTTCAACTGTACCTTTGATCCCAGTGCAGCGGAGACCGTGCCATGCCTGCAACCCCTAACATTCTTCTTCAGACTGCCGCCCAGGCCAAGGCGCAAGCCGCCTCTGCCAAGTCGTCAGCGGTCGCCGCAGTGCCCGGGGACAAGGCCTCAAGCTTCGCTCAAGTGTTTGCCGATCAGGGGCAGAACAAGCCTTGCGCTGCCACCGATAACTCGGTGGCACCTGCACGCGACAAGGACTCGGGCAGCGTGGGCAAGGCGGACGCCGGCAAGGATCAGTCTGCCGCTGCTGCATCGACGGTTGCCGATAGCGGCAAAGCCTTGCCCGCCGATAAAACGTCGTCGACCCCCTCGGACGACGACAAGGTTGCCAGCGACGATGCATCCGACACTCCGGCCACGCCGGTCGCCGACACTGCGCCTGTTGTGGATCCGGCACTGGATCCGGCGCTGATGCAAGTCGTGCAGCCGGTTGTCACGCCGCCGGTCGTGGCGGCACCTGTCGTTGAAACGCCAGCGAAGCCTGAGACCCAGGCGCCGGCGGTGGCTGCGTTACCGGCGGCTGCCACGGCGACGCCTGCCGCCGAGAGTGATTTCGATCCCGAGGCCGATCCGCTCGATGCGCTGCCGGTGCTGCGCATGGCGATGGAGCAGAGTGGTCACATTTCCGCTTCCAGCCAGTCGCAGCCCAAGGCGACGCCTGCGCAAGCCCAGGCTGATGGCGAGCTGACCTCGGCGCAGACGTTTGCCGCCAGCATGGCCAGCATGCTGGATGTGCAGGCTGACAAGGACAGCACCAGCCAAGGTGGCGAAAAATCCTTCGCTGGCCTGATCGACGATGGTTTGAAAGACCTGAAATCCGCCACCAGCGATACCCGCGTGGATGATTTCGCCAACCGTCTGGCGGCGCTGACTCAGGCCGCCACACCGAAAACCGCCAACGCGGTGCCGGTGAGCCAGCCGATCGCCATGCATCAGAATGGCTGGACCGAAGAAGTGGTCAACCGCGTCATGTACCTGTCGAGCAACAACCTGAAGGCTGCCGATATTCAGTTGCAGCCGGCCGAGCTGGGTCGTCTGGATATCCGGGTGAACATGGTGCCGGACCAGCAGACCCAGGTGACATTCATGAGCGCACACCCGAGTGTTCGCGAAGCGCTCGACGGCCAGATGCATCGTCTGCGTGACATGTTCACGCAGCAGGGCATGGGGCAGGTCGATGTCAACGTTGCCGACCAGAACCGTGGCTGGCAGGGGCAAGGCCAGGAACAGGCGCAGCAGGGGCAGGCTGGTCGCACCAGCGCCGCCGGCGGTCGCCTGGATTCGGCCGAAGAAGAGTTGACGCCGGCGGCCGTGGCTGAAGCCGCCGCTCAAACCACCAGCGTGATCGGCAGCAGCGCCGTCGACTACTACGCCTGACACGACGCTGTACTCCTGTGGGAGCGGGCTTGCTCGCGAAATCGGTAAGACAAACAACACATCTGTTGAATGTTTAACCGCATTCGCGAGCAAGTCGAATCGTCGCACCGCCGCTCCCACATTGGTTTGTGGTGCTCTCCACGATGCTCCGACACTTCTGGCATAACACTTGCTCTTGCCTTGCCGTGCGACTGTGAAAACCCGATTAGTGACGGATTATTGGCATGGCGAAGAGCGAAGCAGCAGCAGTAAAAGACCCCGCAACCAAAGGCAAACTCAAGATGATCATTGCGATCGTTCTCGGGTTGCTGCTGGCCATCGGCGCGTCTGTGGGGGCGACCTGGTTCTTCATGCACAGCGCCCAGAGCAAACCTGCGGCTGCAGTGGAAACCGCTCCGGTCGGCAAGCAGCCGGCGATTTTCGAGCCGATGGCGCCGGCGTTCGTGGCCAACTACAACCAGAATGGCCGTCAACGCTACATGCAGGTGAGCATCACCATGCTGGCGCGCAATCAGGCCGATCTGGACGCGCTCAAAGTGCACATGCCGGTGATCCGCAACAACCTGGTGATGCTCTTTTCCGGTCAGGACTTCGCCACACTGGCGACGCCGGTCGGTCAGGAGATGTTGCGCCAGAAGGCCACGGCCAGCGTCCAGGAAGTGGCGCAGAAAGAGCTGGGCAAAGTGGTGATCGAACAGTTGCTTTTCACTAATTTCGTACTGCAGTAGGAACACGACATGGCCGTGCAGGATCTGCTGTCCCAGGATGAAATCGACGCGCTGTTGCATGGCGTCGACGATGGTCTGGTACAGACCGATAACGCTGCCGAACCCGGCAGTGTCAAAAGCTACGACCTGACCAGCCAGGATCGCATCGTCCGTGGACGCATGCCGACTCTGGAGATGATCAACGAGCGTTTTGCCCGCTATACCCGCATCAGCATGTTCAACATGCTGCGCCGCTCGGCGGACGTTGCCGTCGGTGGCGTGCAGGTGATGAAGTTCGGCGAATACGTGCACTCGCTGTACGTACCGACCAGTCTCAACCTGGTCAAGATCAAACCCCTGCGCGGCACCGCGCTGTTCATCCTCGACGCCAAACTGGTGTTCAAGCTGGTGGACAACTTCTTCGGCGGCGACGGCCGTCACGCCAAGATCGAAGGGCGTGAATTCACCCCGACCGAACTGCGTGTGGTGCGCATGGTGCTGGAACAGGCGTTCGTCGATCTGAAGGAAGCCTGGCAGGCGATCATGGAAGTCAATTTCGAGTACATCAACTCGGAAGTGAACCCGGCCATGGCCAACATCGTCGGCCCGAGCGAAGCGATCGTGGTCTCCACGTTCCACATCGAACTCGATGGCGGTGGCGGCGACCTGCACGTGACCATGCCGTACTCGATGATCGAGCCGGTGCGCGAAATGCTCGACGCCGGTTTCCAGTCGGACCTCGACGACCAGGACGAGCGCTGGGTCAACGCCCTGCGTCAGGACGTGCTCGATGTCGACGTGCCGATTGGCGCCACCGTGGCTCGCCGCCAGTTGAAGCTGCGCGACATCCTGCACATGCAGCCGGGTGACGTGATCCCGGTCGAGATGCCGGAAGACATGATCATGCGCGCCAACGGCGTGCCGGCCTTCAAGGTCAAGATGGGCTCGCACAAAGGCAACCTCGCGTTGCAGGTGATCGAGCCGATCGAGCGTCGCTGAGGCGACGCAACACCCCTTACGCCTTTAACTGAATTGTTGCCCGCCGAGGACAAATGATGAACGACGAAATGAACGCCCAGGACGATCAGGCACTGGCCGACGAATGGGCTGCGGCCCTGGAAGAGACCGGTGATGGCGGCCAGGCCGACATCGACGCACTGCTGGCCGCCGACGCTGGCACTTCGAGCTCCAACCGTCTGCCGATGGAAGAGTTCGGCAGCGTGCCGAAGAGCAACGAGCCGGTCAGTCTGGACGGTCCAAACCTGGATGTGATTCTCGACATCCCGGTTTCCATCTCCATGGAAGTGGGCAGCACCGACATCAACATCCGCAACCTGCTGCAACTCAACCAGGGGTCGGTGATCGAGCTTGATCGCCTGGCCGGTGAGCCACTGGATGTGCTGGTCAATGGCACCCTCATCGCTCACGGCGAAGTGGTCGTGGTCAACGAAAAGTTCGGCATCCGCCTGACCGACGTGATCAGCCCAAGTGAACGCATCAAGAAGCTGCGCTGAGTGAAAAAGGTTCTGGGTTCCTTGCTGGCCGCGGTGCTGGCACTGCCATTGACTGTCATGGCTGCAGAGCCTGCGGCCGCGACCGCTGCTGCGGCGTCTCCCGCGGCGCCCGCGATTGCTCCGGCAGTCAGCAGTGGTGTCGCCGGGCAATTGACGCAGTTGGTATTCGGCCTGTTGCTGGTGCTGGGGCTGATCTTCTTCCTCGCCTGGCTGCTGCGCCGGGTGCAGAACGCGGGACCGGCGGGCAAGGGGCAGGTGATCGAGCTGATCGGTTCCCGAGCGCTCGGCCCGCGTGACCGTCTGATGCTGGTGCAGGTCGGCAACGAGCAGATTCTGCTTGGCCTGAGCCCCGGCACCATCACCGCGCTGCATGTGCTCAAGGAGCCGGTGGACGTCCCGGCCACCTCCGAAAAAGCGACTCCGGAATTTGCCCAGCATCTGTTGAAGATCCTCGGCAAGGATCAGAAGGATAAGAAGTAATGGGTGCGTTGCGCATCGTCTTGACCCTGGCCTTGATGTTGGCCGCGCCACTGGCGTTTGCCGCCGATCCGTTGTCGATCCCGGCGGTCACCCTGGGCACCAATGCCAACGGGGCGCAGGAGTATTCGGTCAGCCTGCAGATCCTGCTGATCATGACGGCGCTGAGTTTCATCCCGGCTGCCGTCATTCTGATGACCAGCTTCACCCGGATCATCATTGTCTTCTCGATCCTGCGTCAGGCCCTCGGCCTGCAACAGACGCCGTCGAACCAGATTCTCACCGGCATGGCGCTGTTCCTGACCCTGTTCATCATGGCGCCGGTGTTCGACCGGGTGAACAACGATGCCTTGCAGCCGTACCTGGCGGAGAAACTCACCGCCCAGCAAGCGGTGGAAAAGGCCCAGGTGCCGATCAAGGACTTCATGCTCGCGCAGACCCGTTCCAGCGATCTCGAGCTGTTCATGCGTCTGTCCAAGCGCACCGATATCGCGACGCCGGATCAGGCGCCGCTGACCATTCTGGTGCCGGCGTTTGTGACGTCCGAATTGAAAACCGCGTTCCAGATCGGCTTCATGATCTTCATTCCGTTCCTGATCATCGACCTGGTGGTGGCCAGTGTGCTGATGGCGATGGGTATGATGATGCTGTCGCCGCTGATCATTTCCCTGCCGTTCAAGATCATGCTGTTCGTGCTGGTGGATGGCTGGGCGCTGATCATCGGCACCCTGGCCAGTAGCTTCGGAGGTGTTTCGCCATGACGCCGGAAGTTGCGGTCGATATCTTTCGTGAAGCGCTGTGGCTGACCACGATGATGGTCGCGATCCTGGTGGTCCCGAGTCTGCTGGTGGGCCTGCTGGTGTCGATGTTCCAGGCCGCAACGCAGATCAACGAACAGACCCTGAGCTTTCTACCGCGTCTGCTGGTGATGCTGGTGACCCTGATCGTCGGCGGTCCGTGGATCATCCAGACCTTCATGGAATACATCATCCAGCTGTACAAAAACATTCCGCTGGTCATCGGCTAGGTCATGCAATCGCTGCTTCAGTTGACCGACACCCAGATCAGCACCTGGGTGGCGACGTTCATGCTGCCGCTGTTTCGCATCGGCTCGATGCTGATGGTGATGCCGGTCTTCGGCACCACGCTGGTTCCCAAACGCATTCGCCTGTACCTCGCACTGGCGATCACTGTGGTGATCTCGCCGAACCTGCCGCCCATGCCTGCGGTGAGTCCGCTGGATCTCAGTGGCTTGTTGTTGATCGCCGAGCAGATCCTGGTCGGGGCAGTGCTCGGGTTCTCCTTGCAACTGTTCTTCCAGGCTTTCGTGATCGCGGGGCAGATCGTTGCGATCCAGATGGGCATGGGCTTCGCCTCGATGATCGACCCTACCAACGGCGTGTCGGTCGCGGTGATCGGGCAGTTCTTCACCATGCTGGTGACGTTGCTGTTTCTCGGCATGAACGGTCACCTCGTCGTCTTCGAGGTGCTGACGGAAAGCTTCACCACGCTGCCGGTGGGTGCAGGCCTGATGACCGCGCATTACTGGGAACTGGCCGGCAAGCTCGGCTGGGTGCTGGGCGCGGCATTGATGCTGGTGCTGCCAGCGGTCACTGCGCTGCTGGTGGTCAACATTGCGTTCGGTGTGATGACCCGTGCGGCGCCGCAACTGAACATCTTCTCGATCGGTTTTCCGCTGACCCTCGTGCTCGGTCTGTTCATCGTCTGGGTCGGTCTGGCAGACATTCTCAATCAGTATCAGCCGCTGGCCGTCGAAGCCTTGCAGCTGCTACGTGAACTGGCACAGGCGCGCTGAGTCATGGCAGAGAGCGAGAGCGGTCAGGATAAAACAGAAGACCCCACGGAGAAGCGCAAGAAGGACTCCCGGGAAAAGGGCGAGATTGCGCGCTCCAAGGAGCTCAACACCCTGGCCATCATGCTCGCCGGTTCCGGTGCGCTGCTGGTGTTTGGCGGCATGCTGGCGCAGGACCTGATGGAACTGATGCGCATGAACTTCACGCTGTCGCGAGAAGTGATCATGGATCAGGGGGCCATGGGCAAGTTCCTGATGAGCTCCGGGCTGACAGCGCTGGTGGCGATCCAGCCGATCATGATCACTTTGCTGCTGGCTGCGTTTCTCGGGCCGATCGCGCTCGGCGGCTGGCTGTTCGCCGCGGGCTCTCTGGCACCCAAGTTCAGTCGGATGAACCCCGCTTCGGGGTTCAAGCGCATGTTCTCCATGAAGTCGGTGGTCGAACTGCTCAAGGCATTGGCCAAGTTTCTGATCATTCTGGCCGTGGCGCTGGTGGTGCTGTCCGGGGATGTCGACGACCTGTTGCGCATCGCCCATGAGCCGATGGACCGGGCCATCATCCACAGCCTGCAAGTGGTCGGCTGGAGCACCCTGTGGATGGCGTGCGGGTTGATCATTATCGCGGCAGTCGACGTCCCGGTGCAGATCTGGGAGAGCATCAAGAAGCTCAAGATGACCAAGCAGGAAGTGCGCGACGAGCACAAGGATCAGGAAGGCCGGCCGGAGGTCAAACAGCGGATCCGTCAGGTGCAGCGCGAGATGTCGCAGCGGCGGATGATGGCGGCGATCCCGGATGCCGATGTGGTCATCACCAACCCGACGCACTACGCCGTGGCCCTCAAGTACGATTCGGAGAAGGGTGGGGCGCCGGTGTTGCTGGCCAAGGGCAGCGACTTCCTGGCACTGAAGATCCGCGAGATCGCCGTGGCCAACGAAGTCATGCTGCTCGAATCGCCAGCCCTGGCGCGTTCGATCTATTACTCCACCGAGCTGGAAGAAGAGATTCCCGGCGGTCTGTACCTGGCGGTCGCTCAGGTGCTGGCGTACGTCTACCAGATCCGCCAGCACCGCGCAGGCAAGGGCAAGTTCCCGGAACCGCTCAAGGATGACCTGCCGATTCCGCCGGATCTGCGGCGCGATTCCTGATAGTGATGAAGCAAAAAAAACCGCCATCCGGTTGAACCCGGTGGCGGTTTTTTTACGCCTGATGACCTGTGTTGCTTGTGAGGCCGCTTTCGCGAGCAGGTCGAATCGTCGCACCGCCGCTCCCACAGGGAAATGCATTCCAAATGTGGGAGCGGGCTTGCCCGCGAAGGCGTCAGTCGCTACGACGCATTTCTCAAGTCTTTACACAGAGGTCTGCGACGGCGGTAGTTCCAGATTATTCAGCACCCGATTCGCTGCCAGCTCCCCGAGCATGATCAGTTGCCCGATCCCCATCAGCGTCCTGCGCTGCGAGGCGGGCATTAGGTGAGCAAAGTCATTGGCGATGGTTCTGGCGGAAGCGAGGGTTTCGCAGAGTTCGACCAGCAGCTCTTCGTTTTTGAAGTCTGCGGTGACGGCAAACATTCGACGGGTTTTGCGCGGCGGTGCAGTGGAGCCGGGCGGGCAGAGATAGTGATCGAGCGCGCGGTCGGCGGCTTCGTGAAGCTTTCTGGAATCGAGGGATTCGTAGGGCGAGGCGGGGTTGGTTTCGGGTGGGTTGGGTGTTGGTTTGATCATGGTGAAGCTCCTATAAGAGTGGAGCCGCACGAAACTGTCGCTAAACAGAAAGGTGGCGGCTGTACGCGGGTTAGCGAACCGGTTATAGGCACCCGGCAGACCCGAGGGTCTCCCGCATACAGCCACCATAGCGGAGTTGCAGACATTGAGTCTGCGACAAGGCATGGAGCGCTGGTGCACCTATTTATGATTCGAGTCGCTAAACCCGATCGCTGATTCGTCAGCGACCGATCCACAATAGAACCCGCCCCCAAGGCGCACAAGCCGGCGGATTCTGGCGTAGCTGTAGGCAATGGCGCAAGAATTCGTAGCCTCGAAGGCGTGTCTGGAGGTGTCTTTTAAACACGGGAGTTTAAAAGACAATGGGTGCCGTCGGTCTGAAACGTCCCGCGACCTGTTAGTTCTGACAGTAGACGCGTGTTGTTCCCGGGCGCCTTATAAATCCGGAATTCACGCCGTTGCCTATTCGCACTCTGCGAACGCAGTGGTTGATAACTCATTCACTTGAAGTAGGGGATAGAACATGACAGGGCGCGTTTACCGAAAACTGCCGGGCATGGAGATGGAGTTCGTTTCAGGGAAGCTGGAAAGGGACGCAGGCGAGCGGGCCATCGTCTATGAGGTGACGTGCGACCTGAAGTTGGACTTTCTCAATTTTCTGGTCATGGCCAATCAGTACATTCCGAATTATCTGGATAACCCCATCAATGCGATCCGGCCTGAACTGGCCGGGTTTGCGTATCACTACTCCTACAACTACTTCTTTGGTGCGGCCGGTCATATCAGCGATAACCCGTCGTTGTTCGCTCTCTTCACCGACCGTGGTTATTACATGGACCAGTGGGCGACTGATGGCGGGCCCGTAGAACAACGATATGGAAAACCCTCATTCACGTCGGTCGGCAACCAATTGCGCATCACGTCGCGGCAGTACTTTCGGCTGGATGCGGGGGCTCCTCCGATCGAAATCAGGGACCTGCCATTCATTCGCTTCGAATGGGCATTTAATCTGATGAAGGGTCATGCGAAGTCCACTGATGTCGCGCCTGTCACCATGGTGGTACTGATGTCTACGGAGGAGGACGTTGTCGATGTCGATGGTCACAGCGTGTTCAGGGGCACGCGCTATCTGGATAATGCAGCCCTCTCCTTCGGCCCGATCACTTCGGCGCACATTCTGGTAGCCAGTTGACTATCGGGGTTTCATCTCAGTGAACATCGCTGAACAGGGGCGGGCGCACGACGTGCGTGCCGCCCCTTTGTGCATTCATCACCCCTCTGTTTCAAGCCTTGGCAAAAGTTGGAAGGCTTCTTGCAGTAGCCGCCGTGCGCCTGCTTCGGGCGTCAAAAGTTTGCTTTAAAGGAACGGGGAAAACCGGTGGATCGCTCTCAGTTAATCAACAGTGCTCGCTCGAACATTGCCGATCTCAGTCGGGGCAATCTGGGTGTGCCGCTGTTGCTGCTGGTCATGCTGGCGATGATGATGTTGCCGGTGCCGCCGTTCCTGCTCGACGTGTTCTTCACCTTCAATATTGCCCTGTCGATCGTCGTGCTGCTGGTCTGCGTGTACGCCTTGCGGCCGCTGGATTTTGCGGTGTTTCCGACGATCCTGCTGGTGGCGACGCTGTTGCGACTGGCGCTGAACGTGGCGTCGACGCGGGTGGTGATGCTCCATGGTCAGGACGGCCACGCCGCTGCCGGCAAGGTGATCCAGGCCTTCGGTGAGGTGGTGATCGGCGGCAACTACGTGGTCGGTATCGTGGTCTTCGCGATCCTGATGATCATCAACTTCGTCGTAGTGACCAAGGGTGCCGGGCGGATCTCCGAGGTGAGCGCGCGTTTCACCCTCGATGCGATGCCCGGCAAGCAAATGGCGATCGACGCCGACCTCAACGCCGGTCTGATCGACCAGAACCAGGCCAAGGCCCGTCGTTCCGAAGTCGCCCAAGAGGCTGAGTTCTACGGTTCGATGGACGGTGCCAGCAAGTTCGTTCGCGGTGACGCCATTGCCGGCCTGCTGATTCTGTTCATCAACCTGATCGGCGGCATGGCCGTCGGTATCTTCCAGCACAACATGTCCTTCGCTGACGCCGGCAAGGTGTACGCCTTGCTGACCATCGGTGACGGTTTAGTGGCGCAATTGCCATCACTGTTGTTATCGACAGCGGCAGCGATCATGGTGACCCGTGCTTCCGGCTCGGAAGACATGGGCAAACAGATCAATCGCCAGATGTTCGCCTCGCCCAAGGCGTTGGCGGTGGCCGCCGGTCTGATGGCGGTCATGGGGCTGGTGCCGGGCATGCCGCACTTCTCGTTCCTGACCATGGCCGCGCTGGCCGCCGGTGGTGCTTATCTGTTCTGGAAAAAGCAGAACGTGGCCAAGGTGCAGGCGCTGGAAGAGGTCAAGCGTCAGCAGGAACTGCTGCCGTCGCCGGCCCGTGCCATGGAAACCAAGGAGCTGGGCTGGGACGACGTGACGCCCATCGACATGATCGGCCTGGAAGTCGGCTATCGCCTGATTCCGCTGGTGGACCGCAACCAGGGCGGCCAGTTGCTGGCGCGGATCAAGGGCGTGCGCAAGAAGCTCTCCCAGGACCTTGGCTTCCTGATGCCGACCGTACACATCCGCGACAACCTCGACCTGGCGCCGAGCGCCTATCGCCTGACCCTGATGGGGGTGATCCTGGCCGAAGCCGAGATCTATCCGGATCGCGAACTGGCGATCAACCCGGGGCAGGTCTACGGCACGCTCAACGGCATCACCGCCAAAGATCCGGCTTTTGGCCTGGAGGCGGTGTGGATCGAAGTCAGCCAGCGCGCCCAGGCGCAATCGCTCGGTTACACCGTGGTGGACGCCAGCACCGTGGTCGCCACCCACTTGAACCAGATTCTGTACAAGCACTCCAGCGAGCTGATCGGCCACGAAGAAGTGCAGCAACTCATGCAATTGCTGGCCAAGAGCTCGCCAAAACTGGCTGAAGAGCTGGTGCCGGGTGTGGTCACGTTGTCGCAGTTGCTCAAAGTTCTGCAGGCGCTGTTGGCCGAACACGTGCCGGTGCGCGACATCCGCAGCATTGCCGAAGCGATCGCCAACAACGCCGCCAAGAGTCAAGATACCGCCGCGCTGGTGGCTGCCGTGCGCGTTGGCGTATCCCGCGCCATCGTCCAAAGCATTGTAGGCACTGACTCCGAGCTGCCTGTGATCACCTTGGAACCAAGGTTGGAACAAATATTGCTCAACAGTCTGCAGAAGGCAGGACAAGGCTCGGAAGAGGGCGTTCTGCTGGAGCCGAGCATGGCCGAGAAACTGCAGCGTTCGCTGATCGAAGCGGCGCAGCGTCAGGAAATGCAAGGACAACCGGTGATCCTGTTGGTAGCAGGCCCGGTTCGCGCGATGCTCTCGCGCTTCGGCCGCCTGGCAGTTCCTGGACTGCATGTGCTGGCCTACCAGGAAATTCCGGACAACAAGCAAGTGACCATCGTTGCGACAGTAGGGCCCAACGGCTGAGGTAGTGGTTTATGCAAGTTAAGCGTTTTTTCGCCGCCGATATGCGTCAGGCCATGAAGCTGGTTCGTGATGAGCTGGGCGCTGATGCCGCCATCATTGGCAACCGCCGCATTGCCGGCGGTGTCGAGCTGACGGCGGCGCTGGATTACAAACTGTCGGCGCTGGCCCCGCGTGTTCCGAACATGGAACTCGAGGACGAGCTGCGCAAGACCCAGTCGCGTATCGTCACCGCCCAGGCCGAACTGAGCCTGCGTGGCGAAGCCGACGGCAACACCAATCGCCAGCTGTTCGCCGGACTGCCATTGACCGCCGGCCTGCCGCTGACCGCAGCCGAGCCTCTGACAGAACCGACGTATGCCGCTCCGGCCCGTCCAGCCCCGGCACCTGCGCCGGCGGCCGCTGGTGTCGATCCGCGTGCGCTGGATTCGATGCGTTTCGAACTCAACAGCCTGCGCGAGCTGATGGAAGTACAGCTCGGCACCCTGGCCTGGAATCAGCTGCAAGGCAGCCGCCCGGCTCAGGCGAATCTGTATCGTCGTCTGCAGCGCATCGGTCTGTCGGGCCCGTTGTCCCGTGATCTGCTGTCGATGATCACCGAGATCGACGAACCTCGTCAGGCCTGGCGCATGCTGCTGGCGCATCTGGCACGAATGATTGCCGTACCGGAAGTCGAGCCGCTGGAAGAGGGCGGGATCATTGCCATGGTCGGCCCGGCCGGCATGGGCAAGACCACTACTCTGGCCAAACTCGCTGCCCGCTACGTGCTCAAGTACGGCGCGCAGAACATCGCGCTGGTGAGCATGGACAGTTTCCGCATTGGTGCTCAGGAACAGTTGAAAACCCTGGGCCGGATCCTCAATGTGTCGGTGACCCACGTCGATCCGGGCCAGTCCCTGGTGCAGGCGCTGGATCCACTGCTGCGCAAGCGCGTGGTGCTGATCGATACCGCCGGCCTGCAAGCCAGCGATCCGGCCCTGCGCATGCAGCTGGAAAGCCTGGCCGGTCGTGGCATTCGGTCGAAAAATTATCTGGTGCTGGCAACCACCAGCCAGAAACAGGTTCTAACCGCCGCTTATCACAGTTACAAGCGTTGCGGGCTGGCCGGGTGCATCCTGACTAAACTGGATGAGACGGCCAGCCTTGGCGAAGTGCTGAGCCTGGCGATCAGTCATGAACTGCCGGTCGCCTACCTGACCGACGGCCCGCGGATTCCGGATGATCTGCATCTGCCGCGCCGTCATCAATTGGTCAGCCGCGCCGTCAGCGTGCAAATGCAGGAAGAACCCAGCGAAGAAGCCATGGCTGACATGTTCGCTGATATCTACCACAGTCCGACCAAGCAGGTTGGCTGAGGTAATGAACCGTTTTTGTACCTACATCGATGGTCTGCCATGCATTGTTCCGGTTGTGAACGCGCAGCCAGTAATGTGGCCTCCGTCTATGCAAGACAAGGTAAAGAAATAACATGGGCAGCATGCATCCCGTACAGGTGATCGCGGTGACCGGCGGCAAAGGTGGCGTCGGCAAGACTAACGTGTCAGTGAACTTGTCCCTGGCGCTGGCAGAGCTTGGCCGTCGGGTCATGCTGCTGGACGCCGACCTGGGGCTGGCGAACGTCGACGTTCTGCTGGGCCTCACCCCCAAACGTACCCTGGCCGATGTGATCGAGGGCCGCTGCGAGCTGCGCGACGTGCTGTTGCAAGGCCCCGGCGGGATCCGCATCGTGCCGGCCGCGTCCGGCACCCAGAGCATGGTTCACCTGAGCCCGGCCCAGCATGCCGGTCTGATTCAGGCGTTCAGCGACATCGGCGACAATCTCGACGTGCTGGTGATCGACACCGCTGCGGGTATTGGTGACTCGGTAGTCAGTTTTGTTCGCGCAGCCCAGGAAGTGTTGCTGGTGGTCTGCGACGAGCCGACCTCGATCACCGACGCCTACGCGCTGATCAAGCTGCTCAACCGCGATTACGGCATGAACCGCTTCCGCGTCCTGGCCAACATGGCCCAGAGCCCGCAGGAAGGTCGCAATCTGTTCGCCAAGTTGACCAAGGTCACGGATCGCTTCCTCGACGTCGCCTTACAATACGTCGGTGCGGTGCCTTACGACGAGAGCGTGCGCAAGGCGGTGCAGAAGCAGCGTGCGGTCTATGAAGCCTTCCCGCGTTCCAAGTGCGCACTGGCATTCAAGGCGATCGCGCAAAAGGTCGATACCTGGCCGCTGCCCGCCAACCCGCGCGGCCACCTCGAATTTTTCGTCGAGCGCCTCGTGCAGCAAACGGCAGGACCTGTGCTATGACCGCCAGCGGTATGAATCTTTACAAGAAGTCGGCGCGTGACGCGCAGTACGAGCTGATCGAGCGTTACGCGCCGCTGGTCAAACGCATTGCCTACCACTTGCTGGCGCGATTGCCGGCCAGTGTGCAGGTCGAGGACCTGATTCAGGCCGGGATGATCGGCCTGCTCGAAGTCTCGACCAAATACGACGCCAGCAAGGGCGCCAGTTTCGAAACGTACGCGGGCATCCGGATCCGTGGCGCGATGCTCGATGAAGTGCGCAAGGGGGACTGGGCGCCGCGCTCGGTTCACCGCAACACCCGAATGGTCAGCGATGCGATTCGCTCGATTGAAGCTAAAACCGGACGTGACGCTAAAGATCACGAGGTTGCGGCCGAACTCCAATTGAGTCTCGACGATTACTACGGGATTTTGAATGACACCCTGGGCAGCCGACTGTTCAGTTTCGACGACCTGTTGCAGGACGGCGAACATGAAGGGCTGCACGAGGATGGCGCCAGTGCTCATCTTGAGCCGTCGCGTGACCTGGAAGACGAGCGCTTCCAGGCGGCGCTGGCGGACGCGATTGCCAATTTGCCGGAGCGTGAGCGACTGGTGTTGGCGCTGTACTACGACGAAGAACTGAACCTCAAGGAAATCGGTGAAGTCCTTGGCGTCAGTGAATCGCGGGTCAGCCAGTTACACAGCCAGTGCGCGGCCCGTTTGCGGGGGCGTTTGGGAGAGTGGCGAGCGCGCTGAAGGCAGTGTGGGGACACTGCGAACGAGGCTGGTGCGGTGGTGAACGGCACCGGTCTTGCTCTGTTGTGCTCCAGACAGTCGTCGAGTGCTTTGCCGGATTGATTGAAATGGCGCGTCCAGGTGCTGGGCGCGTTTAAGACTGCTTGGAGGTCGAATTGAACAAAGACATGAAAATCCTCATCGTTGATGACTTCTCAACGATGCGGCGGATCATCAAGAACCTGTTGCGTGACCTCGGGTTCACCAACACCGTTGAAGCCGACGATGGCACCACCGCCATTCCGGTGCTCAACAGCGGCAGCATCGACTTTCTGGTGACCGACTGGAACATGCCCGGCATGACCGGTATCGACCTGCTGCGTCACGTGCGCGCCGACGAAAAACTCAAGCACCTGCCAGTGCTGATGGTGACCGCTGAAGCCAAGCGCGAGCAGATCATCGAAGCGGCCCAGGCCGGCGTTAACGGCTACGTGGTCAAACCTTTCACGGCTCAGGCGCTGAAAGAAAAAATCGAGAAGATTTTCGAACGCATCGGCTGATGACGCGCGGGGGAGCTATGGAGCATAAAGAATCTTCACAGGGCGACTTTGAGTCGACCCTGAAAAAACACGCGGTCGAACTGGTCGAAAGCCTTGAAAAGGGCAGGTTCGGCGACGCTGTGCAACTGATCCATGAGCTCAATCAGACCCGTGACCGTGGCCTGTACCAGGAAGTGGGCAAGCTCACGCGTGAACTGCACAGTGCGATCGTCAACTTCCAGATCGATCCGCACATGCCGCAGGCCGAGGAAGTGTCGCAGATCACTGATGCGACCGAGCGTCTGGGCTATGTGGTCAAGCTGACCGAAGCCGCGGCCAACCGCACCATGGATCTGGTGGAAAGCGCGACCCCTGTGGTCAATGGTCTGGCTGACGAAGCCCAGGCGTTGAGTGCTGACTGGGGCCGCTTCATGCGTCGTGAGGTCGGGGCTGAAGAGTTCCGCGAACTGGCGCGCCGGGTCGACGGTTTTCTGTCACGCAGCAGCGCGGACAATCGCGCGGTGTCGAGCAACCTCAACGACATTCTGCTGGCCCAGGATTACCAGGACCTCACAGGTCAAGTGATCAAGCGCGTGACCCAGTTGGTCACCGAAGTCGAAAGCAACCTGCTCAAGCTCGTGCTCATGGCCAGCCAGGTGGACCGCTTTGCGGGCATCGAACATGACCGTGCGGCGATGCTTGCTGAAAAAGATCCACAAAAACATCTCTCGCAGGGTGAAGGTCCGCAGATTCATGCCGATAAACGAGAAGACGTTGTGTCCGGTCAGGACGATGTGGACGATTTGCTATCCAGCCTTGGATTTTGAGTTTAGGTTTTTAGACCTGTAGGAGCACCCCATTAATGAGCTTCGGCGCCGATGAAGAGATCCTTCAGGATTTCCTGGTTGAGGCCGGCGAGATTCTTGAGCAACTGTCCGAACAACTGGTCGAGCTGGAAAGCCGCCCGGATGACGCAGATCTGCTCAACGCAATTTTTCGCGGTTTCCACACTGTAAAAGGGGGCGCCGGCTTCCTTCAGCTCAACGAGCTGGTGGAGTGCTGTCACATCGCCGAAAACGTGTTCGACATCCTGCGCAAGGGTGAGCGACGCGTCGATGCAGAACTGATGGACGTGGTGCTCGAAGCGCTGGACGCGGTGAACAGCATGTTCAGCGAAGTCCGCGATCGCAGTCCGATCACCGCCGCCACCCCGCAACTGCTGGCCGCCCTGGCGCGCCTGGCCGAACCGCAATCGGCGGATGAAGCCCCGGCTTCGCCCGTTGCCGAGATGATCGAAGAACTGGTCGTTGAGAACGAGGCCGGGGACTCCAGCGACATCACCGATAACGAATTTGAACAGTTGCTGGACTCGCTGAACGCCGTCAAGGCCGAAGCCGAAGCCCCGGCGGCTACCGCTGCGCCTGCTTCCGATGAAGCGGCCAGCGATGAAATCACCGACGCCGAGTTCGAGTCGCTGCTCGACCAGTTGCATGGCAAAGGCCAGTTCGCGGCCGACGCCGTGGCTCCGGCCGCTGCTGCACCTGCTGCTCCGGCGGCGGGCGACAGCTCGGACATCACCGACGACGAATTCGAAGCCTTGCTCGATCAGTTGCACGGCAAGGGCAATTTTGCTGTCGATGCGCTGGAGTCGGCGATTGCTTCCGTTCCTGCGAATGCGAATGCTGCTCCGGCAGCGGCGGCGGCCGGTAGCGATCTGATCACTGACCACGAGTTCGAATCGCTGCTCGACGATCTGCATGGCAAAGGCAAGTTCACTGACGTCGCCACCGGTGCCGTCGTGACAGCCGGCAATGCTTCGGCTGTTGCAGCGCCTGCCGCCAAGACCCCGGCCGCTGCGGCGAAACCTGCCGCAAAAGCGCCTGAGCCGAAAGCCGAACCGGCCAAACCGGCTGCCGCTGCTGCACCGGCTCCGGCCCGTGCTCCGGCGACACCGCCACCGGAAAAACCGGCGAGCGAAGCCGAGACCACCGTTCGCGTGGACACCGCTCGTCTCGACGAAATCATGAACATGGTCGGCGAGCTGGTGCTGGTGCGTAACCGTCTGGTGCGCCTGGGCCTGAACAGCGGCGACGAGTCGATGCAGAAGGCCGTGTCGAACCTCGACGTGGTCACTGCCGACTTGCAGACCGCTGTCATGAAGACCCGGATGCAGCCGATCAAGAAAGTCTTCGGCCGCTTCCCGCGTCTGGTTCGCGACCTCGCGCGTCAGCTCAAGAAAGAGATCAACCTGGAACTGGTGGGCGAAGAGACCGACCTCGACAAGAACCTCGTCGAGGCACTGGCTGACCCGCTGGTCCACTTGGTGCGCAACGCGGTCGACCACGGCATCGAGTCGCCGGAAGAACGCGAAGCCTCGGGCAAGGCCCGTGGCGGCAAGGTGATCCTGGCCGCTGAACAGGAAGGCGACCACATCCTGCTGTCGATCTCCGACGACGGCAAAGGCATGGACCCGAATGTCCTGCGCGCCATCGCCGTGAAACGCGGCGTGATGGACAAGGATGCCGCCGATCGCCTGAGCGACACCGAGTGCTACAACCTGATCTTCGCCCCGGGCTTCTCGACCAAGACCGAGATCTCCGACGTGTCTGGCCGCGGTGTGGGCATGGACGTGGTGAAGACCAAGATTTCCCAGCTCAACGGTTCGATCAACATCTACTCGACCAAGGGCGCGGGCTCGAAAATCGTCATCAAGGTACCGCTGACGCTGGCGATCATGCCGACCCTGATGGTGATGCTCGGCAACCAGGCGTTCGCGTTCCCGCTGGTGAACGTCAACGAAATCTTCCACCTCGACCTGTCGACCACCAACGTCGTGGACGGCCAGGAAGTGGTGATCGTGCGGGACAAGGCGCTGCCATTGTTCTACCTCAAGCGCTGGCTGGTCAGCTCCGCAGCTCACGAAGAGCAGCGCGAAGGCCATGTGGTGATCCTTTCGGTGGGCACCCAGCGGATCGGCTTCGTCGTCGATCAACTGGTCGGTCAGGAAGAAGTGGTCATCAAGCCATTGGGCAAAATGCTGCAGGGAACCCCGGGCATGTCCGGCGCCACCATCACCGGTGACGGCCGCATTGCGCTGATTCTCGATGTTCCAAGCATGCTCAAGCGTTACGCCGCACGGCGTATTTGAATCCGGGGCGGCGGGGCGACGACGTCCCGCCGCACCTAATGGAGTGTTTATGGCAGTCAAAGTCCTGGTGGTGGACGATTCGGGTTTTTTCCGCCGCCGCGTCTCGGAAATTCTTTCAGCGGATCCGAGCATCCAGGTTGTCGGTACGGCAACCAACGGTAAAGAGGCGATCGATCAGGCCCTGGCCCTCAAGCCGGACGTGATCACCATGGACTACGAGATGCCGATGATGGATGGCATCACGGCCGTGCGGCACATCATGCAGCGCTGCCCGACGCCGGTGTTGATGTTCTCCTCGCTGACGCACGAAGGCGCCCGGGTCACCCTGGATGCGCTGGACGCCGGCGCGGTGGATTTCCTGCCGAAGAATTTCGAAGACATCTCCCGCAATCCGGAGAAGGTCAAGCAACTGCTGTGCGAGAAGGTTCACAGCATCTCACGCAGCAACCGTCGTTTCAGTGCCTACAGTGCGCCGACGCCTGCCGCTGCACCGACGCCCGCACCGGCGGCTCCCGCGCCGTCGAGCTTCAGCAGTCACAGCAGCGCACCGGCCCGTCCGGCACCTGCGCTTGCACCGACTCGCGCGCCAGCGGCCAGCGCTTCGTCGCCAGCCCCGAAACGCAAAAACTACAAGCTCGTGGCGATTGGTACATCGACCGGCGGCCCGGTCGCACTGCAGCGGGTTCTGACCCAGTTGCCGGCCAACTTCCCGGCACCGATCGTGTTGATCCAGCACATGCCGGCAGCCTTCACCAAGGCCTTTGCCGAGCGTCTGGACAAGCTGTGCCGCATCAGCGTCAAGGAAGCCGAGGATGGCGACATCCTGCGTCCGGGCCTGGCGCTGCTGGCTCCGGGTGGCAAGCAGATGATGATCGACGGCCGTGGCGCGGTGAAAATCCTGCCGGGCGACGAGCGTCTGAACTACAAGCCTTGCGTGGACATCACTTTCGGTTCCGCAGCGAAATCCTACAGCGACAAAGTTCTGGCGGTCGTGCTGACCGGCATGGGCGCCGACGGTCGCGAAGGCGCCCGTCTGCTCAAGCAGGGCGGCAGCACCGTCTGGGCTCAGGATGAAGCCAGTTGCGTGATCTACGGCATGCCGATGGCGATCGTCAAAGCTGACCTCGCGGATGCGGTATACGGTCTGGACGATATCGGCAAGCACATCGTCGAGGCGTGTATCTGATGGATGTTCTGAGCCTTATCGGGATCATCATGGCGTTTGTCGCGATCATCGGCGGCAATTTCCTTGAAGGCGGTCACCTGGGCGCACTGGCCAACGGCCCGGCAGCGCTGATCGTGCTCGGCGGGACCATCGGTGCCGCCTTGCTGCAATCGCCGATGAGCGCGTTCAAGCGTGCCATGCAGATTCTGGCCTGGATCTTTTTCCCGCCGCGTGTGGATCTGGCCGGCGGCATCGATCGGGTGGTCAACTGGAGCCTCACGGCGCGCAAGGAAGGCCTGCTCGGCCTGGAAGGCGTGGCGGATGCCGAGCCTGATGCCTACTCGCGCAAAGGCCTGCAACTGCTGGTCGATGGCGCCGAGCCGGAAGCGATCCGCAGCATCCTCGAAGTGGATTTCTACACCCAGGAAGCCCGTGATATCGAGGCCGCCAAGGTCTTTGAAAGCATGGGGGGCTACGCGCCGACCATCGGTATCATCGGTGCGGTGATGGGCCTTATCCACGTGATGGGCAACCTGGCCGATCCGTCACAACTGGGCAACGGCATCGCTGTGGCATTCGTCGCCACGATCTACGGTGTGGCCAGCGCCAACCTGATCCTGTTGCCGGTCGCCGCCAAGCTCAAGTCAATCGCGTTGCGGCAGTCGCGTTATCGCGAAATGTTGCTGGAAGGTATTTTGTCGATCGCTGAAGGTGAAAACCCACGCTCCATCGAGTTGAAGCTCCAGGGCTTCATGGATTAAGGGACTAACCTCATGGCACGTCGTCGCCAGCATGAAGAGCACGTAAACCATGAACGTTGGCTGGTTTCCTATGCCGACTTCATCACCTTGCTCTTTGCCTTTTTCGTGGTGATGTACTCCATCTCGTCGATCAACGAAGGCAAGTACAAGGTCATCTCCGAAGCACTGATCGGGGTATTCACCGACTCCGACCGCTCGCTCAAGCCGATCCCGATCGGTGAAGAACGCCCCAAGACCATGACCCCGGCCAAGCCGCTGGTCAAGGACAGCGAGCAGGTCGATGCCGGTATCGCGGGGGCCAGCGATCCGTTGAAAAGCATCGCCGACGATATCAGCGCTGCGTTCGGCGACCTGATCGCGAGCAACCAGATGACCGTGCGCGGCAACGAGCTGTGGGTCGAGATCGAACTCAACTCCAGCCTGTTGTTCGGCAGTGGCGATGCGATGCCGAGCGATATCGCGTTCAACATCATCGACAAGGTTGCAGCGATCCTCAAACCGTTCGACAACCCGATCCACGTCGAAGGCTTCACCGACGACCAGCCGATCCGCACCGCGCAGTACCCGACCAACTGGGAGCTGTCGTCAGCGCGCTCGGCGAGCATCGTGCGCATGCTGGCCATGCAAGGCGTCAACCCTGGCCGCATGGCTTCGGTGGGTTACGGCGAATTCCAGCCGGTGGCGAACAACGCCACCGCCGAAGGCCGGGCGAAGAACCGTCGCGTGGTACTGGTGGTGTCGCGCAATCTTGATGTGCGCCGCAGCCTGACGGGCACCGGGACCGCCAATGCAACACCGGACGCCGCGTTGAAGCGTGCTGGCACACAAACTGCACCGACCCCGGTCAAGACGCCGGGACGCGAGAGTGCCGTCAATTCTCCGTCGCCCGCATTAATACGCTGAGCCATGTCTCGGCCGAGCATCTCGGCCGGGAGGAACAATCCGAATGAGAGTCTGGGCAGTCGCCAATCAAAAGGGTGGTGTTGGTAAAACCACTTCTTCCATCGCTTTAGCCGGTTTGCTGGCAGAGGCGGGCAAACGCGTGGTCGTGGTCGATCTCGACCCGCACGGCTCGATGACCAGCTATTTCGGTTACGACCCCGACAGCCTGGAACACAGCAACTACGACCTGTTTCTGCACAAAGGCAGTGTGCCGCAAGGCCTGCCTGGCCAGTTGCTGCTGTCGACCAGCGACGAGCGCATTTCCCTGTTGCCTTCGAGTACCGCGCTGGCCACCCTCGAGCGTCAGTCGCCAGGGCAGAGTGGTTTGGGCCTGGTGATCGCCAAGAGTCTGGCGCAGCTGTGGCAGGACTTCGATTACGCGATCATCGACAGCCCGCCGTTGCTCGGCGTGCTGATGGTCAACGCCCTGGCCGCCAGTCAGCAACTGGTGATCCCGGTGCAGACCGAACACCTGGCCGTCAAAGGCCTGGAGCGCATGGTCAACACCCTGGCGATGATCAACCGTTCGCGCAAACAGGCGCTGCCGTTCAGCATCGTGCCGACCCTGTTCGATCGCCGCACCCAGGCGTCGATGGGCACCTTGCGCGTGCTGCGCGACAAATTCCCCGACGAGATCTGGCAGGGCTATATCCCGGTCGATACCCGTCTGCGTGACGCCAGTCGTGCCGGTGTCACCCCTTCGCAGTTCGACGGCAAGAGCCGTGGCGTGCTGGCCTACCGCGCGCTGCTCAAGCATCTGCTGGCGCAACAACTCGTTCCGCAGGTGGCTTGAGCATGAATCGGCCGATCAAACTGACTTCGCGTCCGCAACTGGCCTTGCAGTCCTATCTGGACAGCTTGCTGGAGGATGTGACGGAAGAGATCCCGCAGGAAACCGAAGCGCCGGTCGAGGTGGTCGAGACCGCCGCGGCGCTCGATGAATTCCAGGCTGCCGTGCTTGAAGAGCAGGCCCGGGATGCGCAAAAAGCTGCCCGGCCGGTCGCCCCGGTTGCAGCGCCTGCCGCGGTGGTAGCCAAAGCGCCTGCGACACTGATCAAAGAGCCTGAGCCGGTGCGCGTGGTCTCGACTCTGGCACCGCTGCTGCAAACCCGACTTCTGCAAACGCCTCCGGTTCCGGCGGCGCCCGAGCCCGAGCCTGAAGCACCTGCGCCAGCCCCGGTCGAACCGACCCTGGTTGCGCCGCTGGTCGAAGTGCATCTGCCGCCGAGCAACACGCCACCACCGGTGGAAACCGACGGCCGTCCGGCCTGGGCTTCGGAAGCTTTCGAATGCCTGCTGTTTGACGTCGCCGGGCTGACCCTGGCCGTGCCACTGGTGTGCCTGGGTTCGATCTATTCGCTGGCCGGCCATGAGCTGACGCCGCTGTTCGGCCAGCCGGAGTGGTTCCTTGGCATCCTGCCAAGCCAGGCCGGGAACCTCAAGGTGCTGGATACCGCACGCTGGGTCATGCCGGATCGCTATCGCGATGACTTCCGTCAGGGCCTGCAATACGTGATTTCGGTACAAGGTTACGAGTGGGGGCTGGCGGTGCATCAGGTCAGCCGCTCGTTGCGTCTGGATCCGAATGAAATCAAATGGAGAAGTCACCGGGGTCAGCGGCCATGGCTCGCGGGCACGGTGATTGAACACATGTGCGCCTTGCTCGATGTGTCCGCTCTGGCCGAGTTGATCGCCAGCGGTGGGGCAAAGCACATGTCCGGCAGTAAGCCGAACCACAAACCGACATGACACTTACATAACAGACAGCACCGGCATACGCATGGCGGCGCACAGAACACACACCGCCAGGCGCGGTTTTTCGAGGGGCTAGGGTATGAACGACAAGGCTACGGCGGCAAAGGGTTCCGAAGATCCGATCCTGCAATGGGTGACCTTCAAGCTGGACAATGAAACCTACGGCATCAATGTGATGCGCGTTCAGGAAGTCCTGCGCTACACCGAAATCGCTCCGGTTCCGGGTGCACCGAGCTACGTGCTGGGCATCATCAACCTGCGCGGTAACGTGGTGACGGTGATCGATACCCGTCAGCGCTTCGGCCTGATGAGCGGCGAGATCAGCGACAACACCCGTATCGTCATCATCGAAGCCGACAAGCAGGTTGTTGGCATCATGGTCGACAGCGTGGCTGAAGTGGTTTACCTGCGTCAGTCGGAAATCGAGACCGCACCGAACGTCGGTAACGAAGAGTCGGCCAAGTTCATCCAGGGCGTGTGCAACAAGAACAACGAGTTGCTCATCCTGGTCGAGCTGGACAAGATGATGAGCGAAGAAGAGTGGTCGGAACTGGAGAACATCTGATTGATTCTCGAGGTAGCGGTCATTGTCCTGTTCCTGTTCTGGGCAGGCACGCTGGCAATGTTTCTGGCGTACATCAAGGCGCAGCGGGTCATCGCTGCGCAACAGGCTCAGGGCGATGCGCTGCGTGATCAGCGCATCAAGGACCTGGCCAAGCGTGTCGACGATTACCAGAACGGCAACGTGCGCATGGGTGAAGCCCTGCACGAGCTGCGCGCGGTCGTCGGGCCGATTCCGGACAAGCTTTCCCAACTCGAACAGCGCGATCCGTCGAGCCTGTCGTTCGCCCAGGCGGCGAAACTGGTCGGGATGGGCGCGAGTGTCGATGAGCTGACTCAGTCCTGCGGGTTGACCCAGGCTGAGGCGGAGTTGATGCGCAAGCTGCACAAGAACTGATTATTGCGTTGAGGCTAATGGCCTATTCGCTAGCAAGCCCGCTCCCGCATTCGACTGCATTCCTTCAATAGGATCGCGGTCGAATGTGGGAGCGGGCTTGCTCGCGAAGGGGCCTTCAAAACCTCAGTAATCGTCGCCGCGCTCGGTGACGTCTTTCTCGACCATCGGTGCATCCGGGTCCTGTCCCGCCGGGAACTTGCCCTTGAGGTTCCAGGCAAACGCGATGATCTCGGCAATCGTCAGGTACAGCTCTTGCGGGATGCTGTCGCCCAGTTCCATTCGAGCCAGCAACTTCACCAGCTCGGCGTTTTCGTAGATCGGCACTTCACAGTCGCGAGCAATACGCAGGATTTCTTCGGCCAGCTCGTCGTCGCCCTTGGCGGTGAGGGTCGGGGCGTGGCTGCCGTCGTACTTGAGGGCGATGGCCTGGCGTGGAGCGGTGGAATCGTTCATGCGGTTTCGTCGACCCAGCGATGTTCGAGACGGGTTTGGATGCCTTGCGGCGGTGTGCCGAGGTGACAGTCAAGGTCGCCGACGTTCAGTCCCGAATCCAGCAGACGCTGACGCAGCGTGCTCAGGTTGCTTTCGATCAGGCTGGCGGTATATGGCCGCTCGGCCCACAACTGGCTTGAGAGGCTGCCACTGATCAGTTGTGCCTGAATCTGCATCGGCCCCAGCGGTTCCATGTCGAACGCCAGGTCGACGCGCCACAGTTGCTGCTTCGGTTCCCGCTCATCGCGGCGCTGTTCGTTGGCGTCCTGTTTCTGCGGCGCTTCTTCGCGCTGGAACTTGACCTGCAACGGTACGATGTCCTGCAGGTTGCGCATCGGGATTTCCAGTTGCCAGGTGCTGAGCAGCCGCCCGTCGTCGGTCACGCCGGTCTGTTCCAGACTCGACAGCTGATGACTTTGCAGGCGCGAGACAGCGGCGGCGGCCAGGCGCAGCAAATGTTCCAGATCGCCTTCACCTTCCAGACTTTGCAGCAGCCGGTCGGGCAGCGGGAAGCTGCTCGGCACCGGCTTCGCACTGACCTGACCGAGCATGCCGAGGGCGTTGCGCACGAAGCTTGGCAGCGCCTGGGCCAGGGTGTTGGCGGCGATGATCGCATTCAGATTGGTATTGCCGGGCAGGCCGGGGGTGAGCTGGGCGATCAGCTTGAGCAGATCGGCTTTCATGTCCGGGGCCAGCGCCGGGTTTTGCCCGGCCAGCAGTTTGGCTTCGAGAAAGGCGCCGCTGTTGAGCAGTGCCTGAGCCAGGCCTTTGGGGGTGGTCAGTTGCCCGACGTCCGGCAGGTTGGCCAGCAGCCGGTCCACTGCGGCACGCAGATCACTGGAGGTCTGGTCGTCGGTGGGTGGCAGGCTCTGGAGCATTTTAAGCAAGCCATCCAACGAACCCTGACGGCTTTGCTGGCTGACCAGTTGCTGACTGACCGCCAGTTGTTCCTGGCGATTGCTCAGCGGCAGGAATTTCAGGGTCTGCGAATCCTGCACCAGCGCCGACAACAGAGTGCCGATGCGTAATGGCTGAGGGCTGTCGATGCTCAGGGTGCTACCGCTCAACACCGTGTTGAGCAGGCTGACCGTCGAACGGAACACCGTCGGCTGCCCCGGTACCTGCGCCAAGGCCTGATTCGTCAGCACCTTGCCTTGCAGCAGCGTGCCGACCGGCAATTGCGCGGTATCGATGCGGGTGAGGGTAGCGACAGCCGTGGCGATGGCCTGTTGCACGGTGATCGCCAGATTGCCTGCCGACGGCTGAGTGACGGCGAGGTTGGTGCCTTGTGGCAACGGCAGGGTACTTGTCGCTTGCACGGTAGTCTGACGGCCGCCGTCGAGGGTGACCTTGAGCAGCACCTGAAAGGCCTGGTCCGCCGGCTTCAGCGACAACACCTCGGCCTTGGCGCTCTGGCCGGCGGCAATCAGCCCGTCGACCGGCGTCAGCAACTTCAGCAGCTCGCCCACCTGCGGGCGAGCCGTCGCCGGGGCGGTGGGCGGGAGCGGGAGGATGTTCATTTCGCCTGTCATACGCGGACACAACCTGAGGAAAATGCACTCGGGAGAGCAGGGGACGCCATGTATAATGCCGCCCGTCCTTCCGTTCGTTCAAAAAAACATAGCAATTGTTTGACGCAGCTCTCTGGATTGAGCCGTCATTGCATTTATGCTGCAACTCTTTAACGGCCGCCCCAGAGCCGACTTGAACCGTATAAGGCCCGTGAACCCTTGACCAGCCCTGTCCTGCAAACCGTCGGCCTCGCCTGTGAGCGTGATCTCAGACTGCTCTTCGAGAATCTCGAATTGAGACTGGCCAGTGGCGATATGGTGCAGATCAGCGGTCCCAACGGCAGCGGCAAGACCAGCTTGCTGCGTTTGCTGTCCGGCCTGATGCAACCGACCGAAGGTCAGGTGCTGCTCAACGGTCAACCCCTGGCCGAACAACGCAGCGAACTGGCGCGCAATCTGCTGTGGATCGGCCATGCTGCCGGGATCAAGGACCTGCTCACCCCGGAAGAAAACCTCGCCTGGCTCTGCGCCCTGCATCAACCCGCCGGACGCGAGGCGATCTGGCAGGCGCTGGCGGCAGTTGGATTGCGCGGATTCGAGGATGTTCCCTGTCACAGCCTGTCCGCCGGTCAGCAGCGCCGCGTGGCGCTGGCGCGCTTGTATCTGGACAGTCCGCCGCTGTGGATCCTCGATGAACCCTTCACCGCGCTCGACAAACAGGGCGTGGCGCAGCTCGAAGAGCATCTGGCCAGACACTGCGAGCAGGGCGGCCTGGTGGTGCTGACCACTCACCACACGCTGAGCCGGATGCCGGCCGGTTATCGCGACATCGATCTGGGGAACTGGGCAGTATGAGTGTGTTCGGCCTGTTGGTTGCCCGTGAGTCCCGACTGCTGTTCCGCCGCCCGGCGGAGCTGGCCAATCCGCTGATTTTCTTCGCCATCGTCATCGCGCTGTTCCCGCTGGCCGTCGGACCGGAAACTCAAGTATTGCAAAACTTGTCCCCGGGGTTAGTCTGGGTGGCGGCGCTTTTGTCGGTCCTGCTCTCGCTGGACGGGCTTTTCCGCAGTGATTTCGAAGACGGATCCCTTGAACAGTGGGTCCTTTCGCCGCACCCCCTGCCACTTCTGGTGTTGGCCAAGGTGCTGGCACACTGGCTTTTCTCCGGGCTGGCACTGGTTTTGCTCTCGCCGTTACTGGCGTTGATGCTCGGGTTGCCGGCTGCGTGTCTGCCGGTATTGCTGCTTTCGTTGCTGCTGGGTACACCGGTGCTGAGCTTGCTCGGCGCGGTAGGCGCGGCGCTGACGGTCGGTCTGAAACGCGGTGGCCTGTTGCTGGCGCTGTTGATTCTGCCGTTGTACATCCCGGTGTTGATCCTCGGCAGTGGCGCCTTGCAGGCGGCGTTGCAGGGCATGCCGGCGACGGGTTATCTGTTGTGGCTTGGCAGCCTGACCGCCCTGGCAATAACCCTGACACCCTTTGCAATAGCGGCTGGCCTGAAGATCAGCGTCGGCGAATAATGAGGTCTGGTTAAAATTTAACCAGCAAAGACCCTGAGACTGCTCGCACCGATGAGCGGCACCCGTGATGGAAACAGTATGAACTGGACCTGGTTTCACAAGCTCGGCTCGCCCAAGTGGTTCTACGGCATCAGCAGCAAGTTCCTGCCGTGGCTGAGCATCGCAGCGTTGCTGCTGATCGCTGTCGGCGTCGTCTGGGGCCTGGCCTTCGCGCCGCCGGACTATCAGCAAGGCAACAGCTTTCGCATCATCTACATCCACGTTCCCGCCGCGATGCTCGCTCAGTCGATCTACGTGATGCTGGCGGTGTGCGGTGTGGTCGGGCTGGTGTGGAAGATGAAACTGGCCGACGTCGCCCTGCAATGCGCTGCTCCGATCGGTGCGTGGATGACCGCCGTGGCGCTGGTCACCGGGGCGATCTGGGGCAAGCCGACCTGGGGTTCGTGGTGGGTTTGGGACGCGCGGCTGACCTCGATGCTGATTCTGCTGTTCCTGTATTTCGGCGTGATCGCCCTGGGCAACGCCATCAGCAACCGCGACAGTGCCGCCAAGGCCTGCGCGGTGCTGGCCATCGTCGGCGTGATCAACATCCCGATCATCAAATACTCGGTGGAGTGGTGGAACACCCTGCACCAGGGCGCGACTTTCACCCTCACCGAAAAACCGGCGATGCCTGCCGAAATGTGGCTGCCGCTGCTGCTGACGGTGTTGGGTTTCTACTGTTTCTTCAGCGCCGTGCTGTTGCTGCGCATGCGCCTTGAAGTGCTCAAGCGCGAAGCCCGCGCCAGTTGGGTGAAAGAAGAAGTGCAGAACAGCCTGGAGGCCGCTCGATGAGTTTCGCGTCATTCGGCGATTTCCTCGCCATGGGCCATCACGGCCTGTATGTCTGGTCGGCCTACGGCATCTGTCTGGCGGTACTGATCCTCAACGTGGCGGCGCCAATCGCGGCCCGCAAGCGTTATCTGCAACAAGAGGCGCGTCGTCTGCGCCGGGAGAACGGCAAGTGAATCCGCTGCGCAAAAAGCGTCTGATCATCATTCTGGCAATTCTGGTCGGGGTCGGCGCTGCCGTCGGCCTGGCCCTGAGCGCCCTGCAGCAGAACATCAACCTGTTTTACACCCCGACCCAGATCGCCAACGGCGAAGCGCCGCAGGACACGCGCATCCGCGCCGGCGGCATGGTCGAGAAAGGTTCGCTGCAACGCTCACCGGATTCCCTGGACGTGAAATTTGTGGTCACTGACTTCAACAAGTCCGTGACCATCACCTACCGTGGAATCCTGCCGGACCTGTTCCGCGAAGGGCAGGGCATTGTTGCTCTCGGCAAGCTCAACGCCGACGGCGTCGTAGTGGCCGATGAAGTGCTGGCCAAGCACGATGAGAAATACATGCCGCCGGAAGTGACCAAGGCCCTGAAGGACAGCGGTCAATCCGCGCCAACCCCAGCGAAGGAGGGTTGATCGATGACTTCAACGATTTTTATTCCCGAGCTTGGCCATCTGGCGATGATTCTGGCGCTGTGTTTCGCGCTGGTGCAGGCGGTGGTGCCGTTGCTCGGTGCCTGGCGCGGCGACCGTCTGTGGATGGGCCTTGCCCAGCCAGCGGCGTGGGGACAGTTCGCGTTCCTGCTGTTTGCCTTTGGCGTCTTGACCTACGCGTTCATGACCGACGACTTCTCCGTGGCTTACGTCGCGATGAACTCCAACAGCGCGCTGCCGTGGTACTACAAGTTCAGCGCCGTGTGGGGCGCCCACGAAGGGTCGCTGCTGCTGTGGGCGTTGATCCTGGGTGGCTGGACGTTCGCCGTATCGGTGTTCTCCCGGCAACTGCCGCAAGTGATGCTCGCCCGCGTGCTGGCGGTGATGGGCATGATCAGCACCGGTTTCCTGCTGTTCCTGATCCTGACTTCTAACCCGTTTTCGCGGATCCTGCCGCAGATCCCGGCCGACGGACGTGACCTCAATCCGCTGCTGCAGGACATCGGTCTGATCGTGCATCCGCCGATGCTGTACATGGGCTATGTCGGTTTCTCGGTGGCGTTTGCGTTCGCCATCGCCGCATTGCTCGGCGGTCGCCTCGATGCGGCGTGGGCACGCTGGTCGCGTCCGTGGACCATCGTCGCGTGGGCCTTCCTCGGCATCGGCATCACCCTCGGTTCGTGGTGGGCCTACTACGAACTCGGCTGGGGCGGCTGGTGGTTCTGGGACCCGGTGGAAAACGCCTCCTTCATGCCGTGGCTGGTGGGTACGGCGCTGATCCACTCGCTGGCGGTCACCGAGAAACGTGGCGTGTTCAAGAGCTGGACGGTGTTGCTGGCGATTGCCGCCTTCTCCCTGAGCCTGCTCGGTACCTTCCTCGTACGTTCCGGCGTGCTGACGTCGGTGCATGCGTTTGCCTCGGATCCTGAGCGCGGTGTGTTCATCCTGATCTTCCTGCTGTTCGTGGTCGGCGGTTCGCTGACGCTGTTTGCCTTGCGCGCCCCGGTGGTCAAGAGCCAGGTCGGCTTCAACCTGTGGTCGCGGGAAACCCTGCTGCTGGGCAACAACCTGGTGCTGGTGGTGGCCGCGTCGATGATCCTGCTGGGCACGTTGTATCCGCTGATTCTCGATGCGATCAGCGGCGCCAAGCTGTCGGTCGGCCCGCCGTATTTCAACGCGTTGTTCATTCCGTTGATGGCGCTGCTGATGGTGGTGATGGCGGTCGGTGTGATCGTTCGCTGGAAAGACACCCCGGTGAAATGGCTGGTGAGCATGCTGACCCCGGTGCTGCTGGGCAGCGTGGCGCTGGCAGTGGTGGCCGGTGTCGCCTACGGCGATTTCAACTGGGCGGTGATCGCGACCTTCCTGCTTGCCGCCTGGGTGTTGCTGGCCGGCGTGCGCGACATCTTCGACAAGACGCGCCACAAGGGCCTGATCAAAGGTCTGCCGACCCTGAGCCGCAGCTACTGGGGCATGCAGCTCGCCCACCTCGGTATCGCCGTGTGTGCGCTGGGCGTTGTGTTGTCGAGCCAGAACAGTGCCGAGCGCGACCTGCGTCTGGCGCCGGGCGAGTCAATGGAACTGGCCGGTTATCAGTTTGTGTTCGAAGGTGCCAAACACTTCGAAGGGCCGAACTTCACCTCTGACAAAGGCACCATCCGGGTGATCCGCGATGGCCGCGAAATCAGCGTGTTGCACCCGGAAAAACGCCTGTACACCGTGCAGAGTTCGATGATGACCGAAGCCGGGATCGACGCCGGTTTCACCCGTGACCTCTACGTCGCGCTGGGTGAACCACTGGGCGACGGCGCCTGGGCGGTGCGGGTGCATGTGAAACCGTTTGTACGCTGGATCTGGTTCGGCGGTCTGCTGACCGGTCTGGGCGGGATACTGGCGGCGCTGGACCGGCGTTACCGGGTCAAGGTCAAAGCCCGTGTGCGTGAAGCGCTGGGCATGGAAGGAGCCGCTGCATGAGACGTTGGTTGATGCTGGTGCCACTGGCGATTTTCCTGCTGGTGGCGGTATTTCTTTATCGCGGTCTGTACCTGGATCCGGCGGAACTGCCGTCGGCGATGATCGGCAAACCGTTCCCGGAGTTTTCCCTGCCGGCGGTGCAGGGCGAAAAGACCCTGACCAAGGCCGACATCCTCGGCAAACCGGCGCTGGTCAACGTCTGGGGCACCTGGTGCATTTCCTGCCGGGTCGAGCACCCGGTGCTGAACAAACTCGCCGAGCGCGGCGTGGTGATCTACGGCATCAACTACAAGGACACCAACGCCGATGCGTTGAAGTGGCTGGCCGAATTCCACAATCCGTATCAACTGGACATCCGTGACGACGAAGGCTCCCTGGGTCTGAATCTCGGTGTCTACGGCGCGCCGGAAACCTTCTTCATCGACGCCAAGGGCATCATTCGCGACAAGTACGTTGGTGTGATCGACGAGCAGGTCTGGCGCGAAAAACTGGCGGCCAAGTATCAGGCGCTGGTCGACGAGGCCAAGCCATGAAGCGCTTTTTAGCTGCGATGGTGCTGGGTTTGAGTTTGGCCGGTGTGGCCCACGCCGCCATCGACACCTACGAGTTTGCCAAAGAAGGCGATCGCGAGCGTTTCCGCGAACTGACCAAGGAACTGCGCTGCCCCAAGTGCCAGAACCAGGACATCGCCGACTCCAACGCGCCGATTGCCGCCGACCTGCGCAAAGAGATTTTCCGCATGCTCGGCGAGGGCAAGGACAATCAGCAGATCATCGACTTCATGGTCGACCGCTACGGTGATTTCGTTCGCTACAAACCGGCGCTCAATGCCAAGACTGCGCTGCTGTGGTTTGGCCCGGCCGGGTTGTTGCTCGGCGGTTTTGTCGTCATCGCCGTGATCGTCCGCCGCCGTCGCGGGCAACGCGCCGAGACGCCGCAATCGCTGTCCCCTGAAGAACGTCAGCGCCTCGACCAACTGTTGGATAAAACCCAAGAATGATTGATTTCTGGCTTGCCGCAGGGCTGTTGCTTCTGGTCGCCCTGAGTTTTCTGTTGATCCCCGTCCTGCGTGAACGTCGCGCCCAGCGTGAAGAGGATCGAACCGCCCTCAACGTCGCCCTGTATCAGGAGCGCGTCGCCGAACTGCAATCGCAGCAGGCTGAAGGCGTGCTCGACGCTGCGCAAATGGACAGCGGCCGTGCCGAAGCGGCCCGTGAGTTGCTGGCCGACACCGAAGGTGCGGCGCCGGCGCGGGTTTCGAAACTGGGCAAACCGCTGCCGCTGCTGGCAGCCGTACTCGTGCCGGTGCTGGGCCTTGGTTTGTACATGCATTTCGGTGCCGCTGACAAAGTCGAACTGACCCGCGAGTTCGCCCAGGCACCGCAATCCATGGAAGAGATGACCCAACGGCTGGAGCGCGCAGTCGCCGCGCAACCGGATTCAGCCGAAGGCCTGTATTTTCTCGGCCGTACCTATATGGCTCAGGATCGTCCGGCGGACGCGGCGAAGATGTTCGAACGCGCCGCCAACCTGGCCGGCCGTCAACCGGAACTGCTCGGCCAGTGGGCGCAGGCGCAGTACTTCGCCGATGGCAAGAAGTGGTCGGACAAGATTCAAGCCCTGACCGACGAAGCACTGAAGGCTGATCCGAAAGAAGTCACCAGCCTCGGCCTGCTGGGGATCGCCGCGTTCGAAGGCGAGCGCTATCAGCAAGCCATCGATTACTGGAATCGTCTGCTGGAGCAACTGCCAGCGAATGACAAGTCCCGCGAAGCTCTGCAGGGCGGTATTGCGCGAGCGACCGAGAAACTTGAAGCCAGCGGCGGCAAGGTGGCTCAGGCACCGGCCGTGAAAAGCGCACGGCTCAAGGTCAGCGTCGATCTGGCCAGCGAACTGAAAGGAAAGGTGCAACCGGGCGACAGCGTGTTCATCTTCGCCCGCGCCGTTTCCGGCCCTCCAGCGCCGTTGGCGGCCAAGCGTCTTACTGTCGCGGACCTGCCGGTCACCGTCGAGCTGAGTGATGCCGACGCAATGATGCCGCAATTGAAACTGTCGAACTTCCCCGAAGTCCAACTGGTTGCGCGCATCTCCCGAGCCGGTCAACCGACCGCCGGTGAGTGGGTCGGTCGCAGCGGGCCTCTGGCCAGCAGCACCACCGCGCCGCAAAAACTGACCATCGACAGCCCGGACAAATAGCCGGAACCAACAGGAAAGCACCGCCATGAACGCCATCGCCCGAATCACAGTCCTCACACTGGCCCTGGGCTTGAGCGCATGTGCGGTGCAACGACCGGAGCCAACCACAAGGCTGCCGCCGATTCCGCCGTCACAACCCAGCCCGACGCCATCGACCAGTCCGACGCCAGGCAAACCGGGCATTCCGGCCAAACCCTCGAAACCCGCCCCACGCACCTCAGCAAGCTTCGCCCCGCCACCGGGCGGCAACAGCCACTGGGATCAGAAACTGGGCGTGTACGTGCTGGATGACCAGACCAACACCTTCTACCGCCAGCGCACCTACTACCGCTGGAACAACGGCTGGAGCCGCTCGATCAGCCCCAACGGACCGTGGGAGGACACCAACATCCACGGCGTACCGGCGGGACTGGGCAAGCAGTTCGGGGAGTAAAAAAACGGCGATCTCAGGATCGCCGTTTTGCTGTCTGGGGTGATGAGCAATGCCTCACTCGTATCCTGTCCTCAACGCCTGAGCTTGCTTTGCGAGAAGCGCCAATGCCTGCTCGCCGGGACGGGTGCATCAATCACATGCTGCAAAACAACCGAACGTCGTGCTGCGAATTTCTGTGCTTGAGTAAAGATAACTCTAGGGTTACTTTTGTTAAACCGAAGCAAGGAGGCGGTTGGTGCAGAGCAGGCTATTGATCAAGGAGCTGGAGGAGGCAGGCTGGACGCTGGACCGGATAACCGGCAGCCACCACATCTTCACGCACCGTTACAACCCATACACGATTCCCGTCCCTCATCCGAAAAAGGATTTACCGGTCGGGACGGTCAAGAGCATCAGGAGGCGTGCCGGGTTGTACAACCCGCCAGCCAGTTACAGAGGAGATCCGTAATGCAATACCCAATCTGCATCGAATGGGGTGACGAGAACACCGCCATCGGTATTCAGATCCCCGATATTCCCGGCGCGATTACTGCCGGAGATACGTTTGAGGATGCCTACAACGCAGCCGTCGAGATTGCCCACATCATGCTGCAGGAAATCGCGGCGGATGGTGATTCGATTCCGATGCCGACCTCGGCGGCGACCCATCGCAACAATCCGGAATTTGCCGACATGGGCTGGGGCATGCTCGAGCTGGACATCTCGCCGTACATGGGCAAGACCGAAAAGGTCAACGTGACGTTGCCCGGCTATGTCATCCAGCGGATTGACCGCTACGTGCGTGAACACAACGTCAAAAGCCGCTCTTCCTTTCTGGCAGATGCCGCCATGGAAAAACTGGTTCGGCATTGAGCATCAGGCACTGTCGGATCAGTGATCCGACAGTGCTTTTTTCAGATTTCAGGCAGTCGCCAAAGCAGCCTTTTGCGAAACACTCAAAAACCGCACCAGCGCCAGCAGCGGGAAGGCGCTGCCGACAATCACGATCCACAACCAGCCGCCATGTTCGTACACCGCACTGGCCACCGACGAGCCGAAGGCGCCACCGACAAAGATGCTGGTCATGTACAGCGCGTTGAGGCGGCCGCGGCTTTTGGCGTCGAGGGAGTAGACCGCGCGCTGGCCGAGCACCATGTTCATCTGCACGCAGAAGTCGAGCACCACGCCGGTCACGGCCAGGCCGATCACGCTGTAGGCCGGGTGGATGAAGGCCGGCAGGAAGCTCAGGCTGGCGAACAGCATGGCCAGCAGCGAGGCGATGCGGGTGTGGCCGGCGTCGGCCAGGCGTCCGCTGATCGGGGCGGCGATGGCACCGATGGCACCGACCAGGGCGAAGATCGCGATTTCACTCTGGGACAGGCCATGGTTGCGCGCCAGTTCCAGCGGCACGGCGGTCCAGAACAGGCTGAAGGTGGCGAACATGCAGGCCTGGTAGAACGCCCGCTGACGCAGCACCGGTTGCTGGCGCAGCAGCGTCCACAGCGAGCCGATCAACTGGCCGTAGGAAGCACTGTGATCAGGTTGGCGCTTGGGCACGGTCAGGGCCAGCACGATGCTGATCGCCGCCATCAACCCCGCCGCGATCATGAACATCGCCCGCCAGCCGAGATGGTCGGCGACCACGCTCGACACTGGCCGCGCCAGCAGAATCCCCAGCAGCAGACCGCCCATGATCCCGCCGACCACCCGGCCACGGGATTCCTCGGGCGCCAGATGCGCGGCCAGCGGAATCAGGATCTGCACCGATACCGAGCTGAAGCCCACCAGCAGCGAAATCAGCAGGAACACATTGGGCTGATCGGTAAACGCCGCGCCGAGCAGGCTGGCAATCGCCACCACGGTAGTGATGATCATCAGGCGGCGGTTTTCCAGCAGGTCCGCCAGCGGCACCAGGAAGAACAGGCCCAGCGCATAGCCGATCTGGGTCAGCGACACGATGAAGCTGGCCATGGTGTCGGTCAGGCCGATGTCCGGCGCAATCAGGCCGATGATTGGCTGGGCGTAGTAGATGTTGGCAACGATGGCGCCGCAGCAGAAAGCGAACAGCAGCACCATGCCTCGGGTCATTGCGTGAGTTGTGGCGGTCATAGGGTTTCTCGATCCAGCGAAAAGGAATGCGGTGAGGCTAAGGGACGAACCGGACCGGCGGTAGAAGCCTTGGATCGATATCAGTCATTCCGTTGCGGAATAGATGGCAGCCGGTGAAGTGTCGTCCATCGGCGAACCTTGCGTCCGACCGGGGAGGGCCGATGATACATTCACTTACATCTTGTTCGATAGCGTGCTTATGTTGTCATTGGATTTCCACCTGCAAACAACCGGAGGATTGCGATGTTTCGACAGCTGCTTCGCCACACCACGACTCTTGTAATGATCGGCGTACTGGGTGCCGGCAGCGTCTACGCCGGCGAAGCTCCGGGCATGCGCATGGGCGTGCGCGGCGAAATCACCGGGGTCAGCCCCGACTCGCTCAAGGTTCACGTCAACAGCGGTGAAAACGTGGTCGTCCAGTTGACCCCGGACACCAAAGTCCGCGCCGTCACCCTGGCCAACATCGAAGACATCAAGCCCGGTAGCTACATCGGTTCAGCCGCCATTCCCCAGGAAGATGGCACGCTCAAGGCGCTGGAGGTTCACGTGTTCCCGCCGGAACTGGCCGGCAGCGGCGACGGTCATCGGCCGTTCGACCTGGCCAAGGGCAGCAGCATGACCAACGGCAGCGTCGGCGATCTGGTGGTGAGCAACGGCCGGGTGCTGACCGTCAATTACAAGGGCGGCCAGCAGAAGATCCTGGTGCCGGAGGACGTGCCGATCGTCAACCTGACGCCCGGCGATCGCAGCCTGCTCAAGGTTGGCGTGAAGATCGTCACCTTCGTGACCCAGAGCGCGGACGGCACGCTGACCGCGCAATCGATCTCGGCGGGCAAGGATGGCGTCAAGCCGCCCATGTAGCCGCTCACAAAAAAGGCGACCTCTTGAGGTCGCCTTTTTCATTTCAGCTCACGCCTTACTGGCCATTGTAGATCTGGTCGAAGATCCCGCCGTCATTGAAGTGGGTCTTCTGCACGGTCCGCCAGTCGCCGAAGGTTTTCTCGACCGACAGGAAGTCGACTTTCGGGAAGCGGTCGGTGTACTTGGCCAGTACCGCCGGGTCACGTGGACGCAGGTAGTTGGCGGCGGCGATTTCCTGACCTTCCGGCGACCACAGATACTTCAGGTATTCCTCGGCCGCGGCACGGGAGCCTTTCTTCTCGACCACTTTGTCGACCACCGACACTGGTGGCTCGGCTTCGGCGGAGACGCTCGGGTAGATGACTTCGAACTGGTCGCGGCCGAACTCGCGGGCGATCATTTCGGCTTCGTTCTCGAAGGTCACCAGCACGTCGCCGATCTGGTTGGTCATGAAGGTGGTGGTGGCGGCACGGCCACCGGTATCGAGCACCGGCGCTTGCTTGAACAGTTTGCCGACGAAGGCCTTGGCCTTGTTTTCATCACCGCCATTCTTCAGCACATAGCCCCAGGCCGACAGGTAGGTATAGCGGCCGTTGCCCGAGGTTTTCGGGTTCGGCACGATCACTTGCACGCCGTCCTTGAGCAGATCCGGCCAGTCTTTCAGGGCTTTCGGGTTGCCTTTGCGCACGATGAACACGGTGGCCGAGGTGAATGGCGCACTGTTGTTCGGCAGACGGGTGACCCAATCCTTCGGTACCAGTTGGCCGTTGTCCGCCAGAGCGTTGATGTCGGTGGCCATGTTCATGGTGATGACGTCAGCCGGCAGGCCGTCGATCACCGAGCGCGCCTGTTTGCTCGAACCGCCGAAAGACATTTGCACCGTGATGTTTTCGTTGTGTTCGGCCTGCCAGTGTTTCTGGAACGCAGTGTTGTAGTCCTTGTAGAAATCGCGCATCACGTCGTAGGAAACGTTAAGCAGGGTCGGTGCGGCCTGAGCCACGCTGCCGAAGGCAAGACCAGCGGCGAGAAGTGAGGCGCCAAAGAGTTTTTTCACTGCGCATTCCTTGTTCTGTAGGGGTGTTTTTTACAAAGATGAGGCCATTTGCCAGCGACTATAGCGGGGCACGCATAGTCGCTTAAAGATTAAAAAGAACTTTGCTTATTCCATTTTCTTAAATAACGGGTTGCCGCATCGCGAACAGAAAGCGGCGCTGCTTTCATGGCTCTTTTTCTGGCAAACCGGGCAGTCGTGTTGCAACTGTTCACCACGCATCGCATTGGCCAGTTCAGCGGTGAAGATCCCGGTGGGCACCGCGATGATCGAGTAACCGGTGATCATCACCAGCGACGAAATCACCTGGCCCAACGGCGTCTTCGGCACGATGTCGCCGAAGCCGACGGTAGTCAGGGTCACGATAGCCCAATAGATGCCCTTGGGAATGCTGGTGAATCCGTGTTCCGGGCCTTCGATCACGTACATCAACGTGCCGAAGACCGTTACGAGTGTGCAGACGCTCACCAGAAACACCACGATCTTCTGCTTGCTGCCGCGCAGCGCCGACATCAGGTAGTTGGCTTGCTTGAGGTAGGGACTGAGTTTGAGGACGCGGAAAATCCGTAGCATCCGGATGATCCGGATAATCAGCAGGTACTGCGCATCGCTGTAGTACAGCGCCAGGATACCCGGCACGATCGCCAGCAGATCCACCAGTCCATAAAAGCTGAAGGCATAGCGCAGCGGTTTGGGCGAGCAGTACAGGCGCAGAATGTACTCGCCGGCAAAGATGATGGTGAACCCCCACTCGATATACGCCAGCACATCGGCGTAATTGCGGTGAACGCTGTCGATGCTGTCGAGCATCACGATCACCAGGCTGGCCAGAATGATCAGCAGCAGAATGCCGTCGAAACGTCGCCCGGCGGGGGTGTCGCTCTGGAAAATCATGACGTAAAGCTGTTCACGCCAGTGCTTGTTACTGTCCATGGATCACGCCTGAATCAAAGATCAGCGCAGCCTAGGTTGATTCTCCCCGTCAGCGCAAGGCGCCGCGTTCAACTCGGGTTGGTGCATCAGGCGAATGCCGCCGCGCAGCAGCCAGCAAGCGAGAATGAACGGCGCCGTGAGGGTCGCCAGCCCCAAGGCACTGAACAGCGGTGTCAGCAGCAGCGCCAGGCCGATGCCGAACAGCGGCAGCCACGGTTGTTGGCGCCGGGCGCTGAAGGCGAGGGCGGCGAGGACGGCGTTATAACCGCCCAGACCCAGCAGCGCGACCTGGCTGTCGTGTTGCGACAGGCTGGAACCCAGGCCAATCGCCGAAGCCAGCAGCGCCCAGGCAAAGGCCCGGCGATCGGCGATCAGTAAACCGGCGGCGATCAATCCACCGGCCAATGGATGGTTGAGAAACATCACCTGACCGAAGCCTTTCAGGGCGGCACCGAGCAGGTTCACGGTGTTCAGCTCAAGCGCCGGAGCAGGCGTCGAAGCTTCGGCGAAACACAGGAACACCCAGCTCAGCAACACAAAAGGCGCGGTGTAGGCGGGCAGGTACTCGGTGAGGCGTGCGCGTTTGAGCCACTGCTGCGTGATCATCGCGCTCAGACCACCGGCCGCCAGAATCAGCGGCGGCAGCATCGGCGACCAGGGGAAATACAGGCTCAGCAACAGACCGACCAGCACGCCGTTGTAGCTGAACAGTCCGGCCTGGCGATCCGCCTTGGCGTAGTTGCGCCGTTGCGCGGTGAGCAATCCGGCGACCGCGCCCAGCAGCGCGCCGGCGAACAGCACCGGCGCGGTGAATAAAATGGCCAAAAGGCACAGCAGGCCACACAGCGGATGACGCTGGAGGAAGATTTGACTGAAGCCGTTGAGCAAAGCCTCGGCCCAGTCGGGGCAGTGGGTGTTGAAATGATTGGCAGGCATGGCAGTTCTGAAAGTCAGTGAAACCGAGTTGACTTCTTCGCCAGCAGGCTGGCTCCCACATTGAATCTTTGTTCAGTCATTGAGTTTGTGATGCACACAAATCAACTGTGGGAGCGAGCCTGCTCGCGAAGAGGCCGGTACAGGCGCTAAATCAACGTTTCGATACGCAGCGAGTTAGTCGATCCAGGCTGCCCGAACGGCACCCCCGCAGTGATCAGCAGCGTGTCGCCACGCTCGGCCATGCCTTGCGCCTGGGCGATTTCCAGCGCGGTCGAACACACCTCATCGACCTGGCGCAGGCGATCATTGACCACCGAATGAATGCCCCACGCCACGCTCAAGCGGCGTGCGGTCTGCAGGTTCGGCGTCAGGTTGAGGATCGGCGCTTTCGGCCGCTCCCGCGCCGCACGCAGACTCGATGCACCGGACTCGCTGTAGTTGACCAGCACCGCCACCGGCAACACGTTGCTGATCCGACGTATTGCACAGCTGATTGCATCGGACACGGTCGCTTCGGCTTTCGGCCGGCTGACGTCGAGTTGGGTCTGGTAGTCCGGACCGTTCTCCACCTGGCGGATGATCTTGCTCATCATCTGCACGGCTTCCAGCGGGTACTCGCCGGACGCGGTTTCGGCTGACAGCATCACCGCGTCGGCACCTTCGGCCACGGCGTTGGCCACGTCGGTGACTTCGGCGCGGGTCGGCGCCGGGGAGAAACGCATCGACTCGAGCATCTGCGTCGCCACCACCACCGGTTTGCCGAGCTGGCGGCAGGTGGTGATGATGTTTTTCTGGATCTGCGGCACGCTCTCGGCCGGCACTTCCACGCCCAGGTCACCGCGAGCCACCATGATCGCGTCGCTCAGTTCGGCGATCTCGCGCAGTTGCTCGACGGCCGACGGCTTCTCGATTTTCGCCATCAGGAACGCCTTGTCGCCGATCAGCTCGCGGGCCTCGCGGATGTCTTGCGGACGCTGCACGAACGACAGCGCGACCCAGTCCACACCCAGTTCCAGTCCGAAGCTCAGGTCGCGGCGATCCTTGGTGGTCAGCGGGCTCAGATCGAGCACCGCTTGCGGCACGTTCACACCTTTGCGATCCGACAGCTCGCCGCCATTGAGCACGGTGGTGTCGATCGCATCGGAGTATTTGGTGACGACGCGCAGTCGCAGTTTGCCGTCATCGAGCAGCAGATCCATCCCGGCTTCAAGCGCCGCGATGATCTCCGGGTGCGGCAGGTTCACCCGGCGTTCGTCGCCCGGTGTCGCGTCCAGATCAAGGCGGAAGGCCTGACCGCGATGTAACTGAACCTTGCCGTCAGCGAACTTGCCGACCCGCAGTTTCGGCCCTTGCAGGTCCATCAGGATCCCGAGCGGATAGTTGAGCTGGCGCTCGACTTCGCGGATCCACTGATAGCGCTTGGCGTGGTCGGCGTGATCGCCGTGGCTGAAGTTGAGGCGGAAGATATTGACCCCGGCCTCGACCAGCTCGCGGATGTCTTCGATGCCGTCGACGGCAGGCCCGAGGGTGGCGAGGATTTTGACCTTTTTATCAGGCGTCATGATTTAGAGCTCTCGAGGATCAGGATGGCGCGGAAGTCGTTGACGTTGGTGCGGGTCGGCTCGGTGACGATCAGCGCATCGAGCGCCGCGAAGTAGCCGTAACCGTTGTTGTTATCCAGCTCGTCGCTGGCGCTCAGGCCCAGGGCGGTGGCGCGGCCGTAGCTGTCCGGGGTCATGATCGCGCCGGCGTTGTCTTCCGAGCCGTCGATGCCGTCGGTGTCACCGGCCAGGGCGTAGACGCCGGGCTGGCCCTTGAGGTTGTCGGTGAGGCTGAGGAGGAATTCGGCGTTGCGGCCGCCACGGCCATTGCCGCGCACGGTCACGGTGGTTTCGCCACCGGAGAGAATCACGCACGGCGCCGCCAGCGGCTGGCCGTGATGAATGATCTGGCGCGCGATGCCGGCGTGGACTTTCGCCACTTCGCGGGATTCGCCTTCCAGGTCGCCGAGGATCAGCGTGCTGAAACCGGCCTGACGGCATTTCACCGCCGCCGCATCCAGCGATTGCTGAGGACGGGCGATCAACTGGAAGTGACTGCGGGCCAGGCTCGGATCGCCGGGTTTGACGGTTTCCGATTCCGGGCTTTGCAGCCAGGTGCGCACCGATGCCGGAATCTCGATGCCGTAGCGCTTGATGATCGCCAGCGCTTCGGCGCTGGTGCTCGGGTCGGCCACGGTCGGGCCGGAGGCGATGACCGTGGCGAGATCGCCCGGCACATCGGAAATCGCGTAGGTATAAACAGTGGCGGGCCAGCAGGCCTTGCCCAAGCGTCCGCCCTTGATCGCCGAAAGGTGCTTGCGCACGCAGTTCATCTCGCCGATGGTCGCGCCGGATTTGAGCAGGGCTTTGTTGATCGACTGTTTGTCGGCCAAGGTGATGCCTTCGGCCGGCAGCGCCAGCAGGGCAGAACCGCCGCCGGACAACAGGAAAATCACGCGGTCTTCTTCGGTCAGGTTGCTGACCAGTTCCAGCACGCGTTTGGCCACGGCCAGACCGGCAGAGTCCGGCACCGGGTGCGCGGCTTCGACCACTTCGATTTTTTCGCACGGGGCGCCGTGACCGTAGCGGGTCACCACAAGGCCCGAGACTTCACCTTCCCAGCAGCGCTCGACCACTTGCGCCATGGCGGCGGCAGCCTTGCCGGCGCCGATGACGATCACGCGACCTGTGCGATCGGCCGGCAGATGCGCTTCGAGGACCTGGTTCGGATGGGCCGCGTCGATGGCTGTGGCAAACAGCTCGCGCAGCAGTTGTTGCGGATCGACCGACATGGCGGGCTCCCGGAATTCTTGTTATTGGAAGGGCAACTCAGATCCATTGTGGGAGCGGGCTTGCTCGCGAATGCGGTGGGTCAGTCAATCTCCATGTCGACTGACACGCCCTCTTCGCGAGCAAGCCCGCTCCCACACGGAAAGCGACGCAGGGTTTACTTCTTGTCGCGAATCGAGAAGTTGGCCATGTGTTCCAGGCCCTTGATCAGCGCCGAGTGGTCCCAGTTGCTGCCACCGATGGCCGCGCAGGTGCTGAACACTTGCTGGGCGTTGGCGGTGTTCGGCAGGTTGATGTTCAGCTCCTTGGCGCCTTGCAGGGCCAGGTTCAGGTCCTTCTGGTGCAGGCTGATGCGGAAGCCCGGATCGAAGGTGCCCTTGATCATGCGCTCGCCGTGCACTTCGAGGATCTTCGAGGACGCGAAACCGCCCATCAGCGCTTCACGTACCTTGGCTGGATCGGCACCGTTTTTCGACGCGAACAGCAGGGCTTCGGCCACGGCCTGAATGTTCAGGGCAACGATGATCTGGTTCGCCACCTTGGCGGTCTGACCGTCGCCATTGCCGCCGACCAGGGTGATGTTCTTGCCCATGGCCTGGAACAGCGGCAGTGCGCGTTCGAAGGCATCGGCGTCGCCACCGACCATGATGCTCAGGGTCGCAGCCTTGGCACCGACTTCACCACCGGACACCGGAGCGTCGAGGTATTGCGCGCCTTTCTCGTTGATCTTCGCCGCGAAAGCCTTGGTGGCGGTCGGCGAGATCGAGCTCATGTCGATCACGACCTTGCCCTTGCCGATACCGGCAGCCACGCCGTCGGCGCGGAACAGCACGTCTTCGACCTGCGGGGTATCCGGGACCATGACGATGATGAATTCAGCTTCCTGCGCCACTTCGCGTGGGTTGGCCAGAGCGACGGCGCCAGCGGCGACCAGGTCGGCAGGTGCAGCATCGTGGTGCGCCGACAGGAACAGGCTGTGACCGGCTTTCTGCAGGTTCGCCGCCATTGGGTGGCCCATGATGCCGGTGCCGATGAATCCGATTTTAGCCATGAGAAATTCCTCTTGTTTTTGTCTTGCTCAAGCAAATAGGGGGTGTTGCTTTGGGTGGGAGCGGGCTTGCTCGCGAATGCGGTTCAACATTCAACATCTTCGGTGACTGACACACCGTCTTCGCGAGCAAGCCCGCTCCCACAGGGTTTTGCATTGTTCTTAAATCGCGTTGTGGGTCTTCAGCCAGCCGAGGCCCGCTTCAGTGGTGGTCAGCGGTTTGTACTCGCAGCCGACCCAGCCCTGATAACCGATGCGATCAAGGTGTTCGAACAGGAAGCGGTAGTTGATCTCGCCAGTGCCCGGCTCGTTGCGGCCCGGGTTGTCGGCCAGCTGCACATGGTTGATCTCGGCCAGGTGCGATTGCAGGGTGCGGGCCAGATCGCCTTCCATGATTTGCATGTGATAGATGTCGTATTGCAGGAACAGATTGGCGCTGCCGACCTGCTCGCGAATCGACAGGGCCTGCGCCGTGTTGTTCAGGTAGAAACCCGGGATGTCGCGGGTGTTGATCGCTTCCATCACCAGTTTGATGCCGACGGCTTGCAGCTTGTCGGCGGCGTACTTGAGGTTGGCGACGAAGGTCTTTTCAACGGTGGCATCGTCCACGCCCTGCGGACGAATACCGGCCAGGCAGTTGACCTGGGTGTTGCCCAAAACCTGTGCGTAAGCGATGGCCAGATCGACCCCGGCGCGGAACTCTTCCACCCGGTCCGGCAGGCACGCGATACCGCGCTCGCCCTTGGCCCAGTCACCGGCCGGCAGGTTGAACAGCACTTGGGTCAGACCGTTGGCGTCGAGTCTGGCCTTGATTTCGGCGGAGCTGAAATCGTACGGGAACAGGTACTCGACACCGCTGAAGCCAGCCTTGGCGGCGGCGTCGAAACGGGCAAGGAAATCCTGTTCGGTGAACAGCATGGACAGGTTGGCTGCGAAGCGCGGCATGGTGGTCTCCTAAAATGGTTTTGACGCGGGTGGTCAGACTAAACGCGATCAAGTCCCCTCTCCTGGGGGAGAGGGTTAGGGTGAGGGGGAATCTTGAGTCTGATCCCGATTTTGCGAACACCGCAAAACCTTTCCCTCACCCCAGCCCTCTCCCGGAGGGAGAGGGAGCCGGTTACGTTCAATCGAGCAACGAAATCGCCGTTGGCGCATCGTTGCCGACCAGCGCCAGGTCTTCGAATTCGTTGACGGCGTTGATCTCGGTCCCCATGGAGATGTTGGTCACACGCTCCAGAATGATCTCGACGATCACCGGCACCTTGAACTCTTCGATCAGCTCTTCGGCCTTGCGCAGGGCAGGGGCGATGTCAGCCGGTTCGAACACACGCAGTGCCTTGCAGCCCAGGCCTTCGGCGACGGCGACGTGATCGACACCGTAACCGTTGAGTTCCGGTGCGTTGAGGTTATCGAAGGACAGCTGCACGCAGTAGTCCATTTCGAACCCGCGCTGGGCCTGACGGATCAGCCCCAGGTACGAGTTGTTCACCACGACGTGGATGTACGGCAGTTTGAACTGAGCGCCGACCGCCAGTTCTTCGATCATGAACTGGAAGTCATAGTCCCCCGACAGGGCCACGACTTTACGGTTCGGATCGGCCTTCACCACGCCCAGCGCTGCCGGAATGGTCCAGCCCAACGGGCCTGCCTGGCCGCAGTTGATCCAGTGACGCGGCTTGTAGACGTGCAGGAACTGCGCGCCGGCAATCTGCGACAGACCAATGGTGCTGACGTAGCAGGTGTCCTTGCCGAACACCTGGTTCATTTCTTCGTAAACGCGCTGCGGCTTGACCGGCACGTTGTCGAAGTGGGTCTTGCGTTGCAGGCTGGACTTGCGCTGCTGGCAGTCCTGCAGCCAGGCACTGCGGTTTTTTAGTTTGCCGGCGGCTTGCCATTCACGGGCGACCTCGATGAACACGGTCAGCGCGGCGGCAGCGTCGGAAACGATGCCCAGGTCCGGAGTGAACACGCGGCCGATCTGGGTGCCTTCGATGTCGACGTGAATGAACTTGCGACCTTCGGTGTAAACATCGACCGAACCGGTGTGACGGTTGGCCCAACGGTTACCGATGCCCAGCACCACGTCGGATTTCAGCATCGTGGCGTTGCCGTAACGGTGCGAAGTCTGCAGACCGACCATGCCGACCATCAGCGGGTGATCGTCCGGAATCGTGCCCCAGCCCATCAGGGTCGGGATGACCGGGATGCCGGTCAGCTCGGCGAACTCGACCAGCAGATCGCTGGCGTCGGCGTTAATGATGCCGCCACCGGCCACCAGCAATGGACGCTCGGCCTGATCGAGCAGTGCCAGGGCCTTTTCAACCTGCACGCGGGTGGCGCTCGGCTTGGCCAGCGGCAGTGGCTGGTAGGCGTCGATGTCGAATTCGATTTCGGCCATCTGTACGTCGAACGGCAGGTCGATCAGCACCGGGCCCGGACGGCCGGAGCGCATTTCATAGAAAGCTTTCTGGAAGGCGTAAGGCACCTGGCCCGGCTCCAGAACGGTGGTTGCCCACTTGGTCACCGGCTTGACGATGCTGGTGATGTCGACGGCCTGGAAGTCTTCCTTGTGCATACGGGCACGGGGTGCTTGCCCGGTGATGCAGAGGATCGGGATCGAGTCCGCGGAGGCGCTGTACAGACCGGTGACCATGTCGGTACCGGCCGGGCCGGAAGTGCCGATGCACACGCCGATGTTGCCGGCCTTGGTGCGGGTGTAGCCCTCGGCCATGTGCGAGGCGCCTTCAACGTGGCGAGCGAGGACGTGATCGATGCCACCGACTTTCTTCAGGGCGGAATACAGCGGGTTGATCGCAGCACCCGGAATGCCAAAAGCGGTATCAACCCCTTCACGGCGCATCACCAGAACGGCGGCTTCGATTGCTCTCATTTTGCTCATGGTTTTGTGCCTCTTTACGTTTTGTAATTGTATACAAGTGGCTTTGCGCAGAGTGTATTCACGGCGGACGGCGCAGGTCAATCCATTTTCTCAAGCGGCTGTTTCATTCGTCGGAAGCCTGTTCTGCTGTGGCTTTTCGTCGCATGAGGCGCTTTTCGAGAATTATTGTATACAAAAAAATAATTCATTGTGTTCTATTTGTGGCATCGGGCTGCGGCACAAACGCGCAGTCCAACGACTTTCCCAATAACAAAATGAGGACGGCACCATGAGCGCTTTAACCTTGAAAGTTGCAGTCAAGCTGGTCAACGAAGCCATCAATGCAGGGCGGGCGATCTCCGCCGCGCCGCTGACCATCGCGGTACTGGATACCGGCGGCCATCTGGTCACCCTGCAACGCGAAGATGGCGCCAGCCTGCTGCGCCCGAACATCGCCATCGGCAAAGCCTGGGGCGCCATCGCCCTGGGCAAGGGCTCACGCCTGCTGGCGCTGGACGCGCAACAACGCCCGGCCTTCATCGCCGCACTCAACAGCATGGGGCAGGGCAGCGTCGTGCCGGCACCGGGTGGTGTGTTGATTCGTGATCAGGCGGGGAGCGTGCTGGGTGCGATCGGCATCAGCGGCGATCTGTCGGACATCGATGAACAGGTGGCAATCAAGGCCGTGGAGGCCCTGGATCTGCGGGCGGATGCGGGGGTGGCTGCGTGATTTTCGGCGTTTGAATTGACGCCATTGCGAGCAGGCCCACGGTTGACCTCATTTGTACTGAAGGAACTCGGTCGAATGTGGGAGCGGGCTTGCTCGCGAAGGCGATTTTCCAGACACATCCAGCTAAAAATCTTGCCTTCAATATTCGATACTCACGGCTAGCCTTTTCATGAAGTCAATCATGAGAAAAGGCAATGGAATGCCGAAACTGTCTGCGTCACATCGACTTAGAGTCGGACGTTTTACCGAACAAAATCGCATCTATCTCCTGACAGCCAATACTCATAAACGCGAACCTGTCTTCAAGGATTACGCCTTGGGAAGACTAGTTGTTCATCAGTTCAGGCATGCACAAGATACGGGGTTTATTGATTCATTGGCTTGGGTCGTCATGCCGGATCACTTCCACTGGCTGGTGCAATTGCAGAAAGGATCACTGGGGCAGTTGATGTGTCAGGTCAAGTCCTTGAGTGCCAGATCAGTTAATTCAGCGACTGGCAGGACGGGTGGCCTGTGGCAACCAAGCTTCCATGATCATTCGCTTCGGCAGGAGGAAAGTCTGGTTAGGTTGGCACGGTACGTCGTAGCCAACCCGTTGCGGGCTGGACTGGTGGAAAAGCTCGGTGACTATCCGCTGTGGGATGCGATCTGGGTCTGACCGTGAGACCGAGTTGCCACATTCGCGAGCAAGCCCGCTCCCACATTTGATTTGTGGTGCTCATAGATCAAATGTGGGAGTGAGCTTGCTCGCGATGCATTCAACGCAGTCTTTCAGTCCGGCTCGCAGCCCTTGAGCACCAACCGGGTGATGGTTTGTGCCGCCGCTTCATAGTCGGCTTCGTCGAGCTTTTCCTTGCCGGTCACGGCGGAGATCTGCCAGTCGAAGTCGGCGTAGGTCTGGGTCGCGGCCCAGATGCTGAACATCAGGTGGTTGGGGTCGATCGGGGCGATCTGGCCGCGGTCGATCCAGGTCTGGATGCAGTTGATGTTGTGCTTGGCCTGGCCATTGAGTTGCTCGACCAGGTCGGCGCTCAGGTGCGGGGCGCCGTGCATGATTTCGCTGGCGAACACCTTGGAGGCAAACGGCAGGTCGCGGGAGATGCGGATCTTCGAGCGGATGTAGCCGCTCAGCACTTCGCTCGGTACGCCGTCCGGGTTGAACGGGGTCGAGGCCTGCAGGATCGGCACGATGATACTTTCCAGTACCTCGCGGTAGAGGTTTTCCTTGGACTTGAAGTAGTAATAGACGTTGGGCTTGGGCAGTCCTGCCTTGGCGGCGATGTCGCTGGTTTTGGTCGCCGCGAAGCCCTTGTCGGCAAACTCTTCACTGGCGGCACGCAGGATCAGTTCTTTGTTGCGCTCGCGGATTGTGCTCATAAACCCGGTGGTTCCTTGCCTGTTCTGGCGGTTGCGCATGGTAGCACCGGCCTCGCGCGACGCTCAACAATGCCCCGTGTGGCCTGCAGTCGCGGTATGCTGCGCGGCATTATTCACATAAGGAAACATGATTCATGGCAGGAAGCAGTTTGCTGGTGCTGATCGACGACATCGCTACCGTTCTGGATGATGTGGCGTTGATGAGCAAAATGGCCGCCAAGAAGACCGCCGGGGTGCTCGGCGATGACCTGGCGCTCAATGCCCAGCAAGTCTCCGGCGTACGCGCCGAGCGGGAAATTCCCGTCGTGTGGGCGGTGGCCAAGGGCTCGTTCGTCAACAAGCTGATCCTGGTACCGTCGGCGCTGGCGATCAGTGCCTTTGTGCCGTGGCTGGTGACGCCGCTGTTGATGGTCGGTGGCGCGTATCTGTGCTTCGAAGGTTTCGAAAAGCTCGCGCACCCGCTGCTGCACGGCAAGGATGAAGATCAGGCCGAGCATGCGCAGTTGACCGCCGCGGTGGCCGATCCTGCGACCGATCTGGTGGCCTACGAGAAGGACAAGATCAAAGGCGCGATCCGCACCGACTTCATCCTTTCGGCGGAAATCATCGCCATCACCCTCGGAACCGTGGCCGAGGCTTCGCTGACCCAGCAAGTGATCGTGATGTCGGGCATCGCGGTCGTCATGACCGTGGGCGTCTATGGCCTGGTGGCCGGGATCGTCAAACTCGATGACCTCGGCCTGTGGCTGACGCAGAAGCCCGGCGCTGCGGCGAAACGCATCGGCAATGCGATCCTGCGGGCCGCGCCTTACATGATGAAAGGCTTGTCGGTGATCGGCACGGCGGCGATGTTCCTGGTCGGCGGCGGCATCCTCACTCACGGCGTACCGCAGGTGCATGACTGGATCGAGAGCGTGGCCGCTGCGGCGGGCAGCGTAGGGTTTGCAGTGCCTGTGTTGCTCAACGGCGTCGCGGGGGTCGTGGCGGGGGCGGTGGTGCTGGCTGTTGTATCGGTCGTCGGGAAGATCTGGAAAGCCCTGAAGGGCTGATGTCTGCTCAATGAAAAAGGCCATTCGATTTGCATCGTATGGCCTTTTTTTGTAACTGCCGGATTTACTCGGCGATCTGCAGTTTGCGCGATTCGGTATACACGTAGCGCACCTTCTCGTACTCGAACGGCGAGTTCATCTGGCCGTATCGGAAATGGGTCTGATAGCGCTTGTCGACTGCCCGCAGCGCCCAGATTTCCGGATGGTTTTCGCTGACTTTCGATACGTTCAGGTAGTTGATCGCCGATTCGGCGGTGTAGTCCACCGCGAGGCCCGCGGTGTCGCGGATGTTCGACGGGCCGAGAATCGGCAGCACGAAGTAGGCGCCGCCCGGTACACCGTAGAAGCCCAGGGTCTGGCCGAAGTCTTCGTTCTGGCGTGGCAGGCCCATGGCGGTGGCCGGATCCCACAGGCCGGCGATGCCGATGGTGGTGTTGAGCAGCAGGCGCGCGGTGGTTTCCATCGAGCGCTTGCCTTTGAACTGCAACAGGCTGTTGACCAGGTTCGGCACGTCGCCAAGGTTGTTGAAAAAGTTGCTCACACCGGAACGCACGAAGCCGGGCGTGACATAACGATAACCATCGACCACCGGCAGGAACACCCATTGGTCGAAGCGGTAGTTGAAGTGGTAGACCCGGCGGTTCCACGATTCCAGCGGGTCATACACATTCAGCGCGTTGAGCGTGGAGCGCTCGAACTCGCGCTGGTCCAGCCCCGGGTTGAACTTGAGTTTGGACAGCGGCTCCTTGAAGCCGTCACTGTCGACCACCACCGGTGCGTTGGCTTTGCTGTTGTCGGCCTGGGCCACGCCTGCACAGAGTAACGCTGCAAACAGCAGGAGATATTTAGCCACGGAAGAACTCCAGCATGGCGTCGCTGTTGACGCGGTAGTTAAGGTTGCCGCAATGGCCGCCCAGTGGGTAAACCGTCAGCCGATCGCCGAAGGTCTTGCGCAGGAAACCGAGGTCGCCGGGGCCGAGGATCACGTCGTCGGCGTTGTGCATCACGGCGATTTTCGGGCTGTCGTGCAGGTAATCCTTGAGGGCGTACAGGCTGACCTGATCGATCAGTTGCAGCAGGCTGCCGCCGTCGGTGCGGGCGCGCCACATCGGGATCACCTGTTCAGTCAGGTAGCAGTCGAAGTCGCATTGCAGCGCACGCTTGAGGAACGGCGTGAGGCTGGTGCCTTCGGTGATCGGGAATTTCGGCGGGGTGATCAGACCGCGACGGTTGATCAGGTCAGAGGTAAAGGCGATGTCGGCGGCCGAGAAACGGAACGAGGTGCCGATCAGCATCGCCATCTGCTCGTTGCTCAGGTGCTGCTTGGACTGCTGGAAGTCATAGAGCAGCGCATCGTTGAGGTCGATGTAGCCCTTTTGCTGGAAGTAGCGGGTCAACTTGGACAGCACCAGTTCATAGAACGTGGTGCTGTTGTTGATGCCCTTGACCTCGGTCTGCACCAGCTTGTCGAGGTTGGTGATCGAGGTGTAGAGGTTGACCGGCGGATTCAGCAGCAGGACTTTCTTGAAGTTGAAACTGCGGCGGGTTTCGTCCAGGTGAGCGACGAACGCAGCGTCCAGCGCACCGAGGCTGTAGCCGCTCAAGTAATAGTCGGTGACCGGCACTTTCGGATTTTGCGCGCGAACGGCCTGCATCACCCGGTACATGTCTTCGGCGTCTTCCTTGGTCACGCCGGGGGTGGCGAAGCGCGAGGCGGCGCTCATGAAGTCGAAACTGGTGGGGGAGGACAGCTGCACCACGTGGTAGCCGGCCTTGTAGTAGAGCTTTTTCAGGTATTCGTTGAGGCTGCTGTCATAACGCGCGCCGGTGCCGGCAATCAGGAAGATCAGCGGGGCAGCCTTGTCCTGGGTGGCGATGCGATAGGTGAGTTTTTTCACTGCCCAGAAATTGTCCGGCAGGATGAACTCGCGTTCCGGGCGCAGGGTGACGCTGCGGTCGGTCTGATTGATGTCGTCGTCCGACGGCAACTCCGGACGCAGGTCCGGCGGCGTGGTGGCGATGGTCGCTTCGAACGGGTTGGTCAGGGGATAGCCATAGCTGGCGGCGTCGATATCCACCGCCAGCGCGGACGCACTCAGAATAAGGCCGCCAAACAGGGCGGCGAAGCGCAAGGATCGGAGCATGAGTGAATCCCTTAAAGGAAGGTGCCGAATGAGGTTCGCAGGCTATGACCACTGGGTTAGCGCCAAAGTGCCATGCCGAGGCACCAAACTGACGGAATTCGGGGTAATAGCAGTCGGACGATACACTTTGCGCGGATCGAATGACCAGTTAAGAGTTGTTAGTTCTTGCACAAGGCTGGCAGGCGATTAAGCTGGCCGCCGATTTCATCGATTGGAGTGCTCCATGTCCCGCCGCTTGCCTGTGATTCTGCTGCTCGTTCTGTTGCCGTTATGGCTGGCTGCCAGTTATGGCGCGCGTTATGGCTTTATGGAGGACGCGCAATGGGTGGGCATCTGCGTGGATGAGGCGAGCCGATGGGAATGCTCGGTGCGCTCGAACCTTGGGCTGTTGATCCACTTTCAGGTGCTGGGCTGGGCGGCCATTGCAGCTGCGGTGATCGGTTTTGTCGTGCCAGGACGGGCAGGGTGGTGGCTGGCGGTGCTGGCGCTGGTGTTCGGGTTGCCGGCGCTGGCGCTGTACAACACGACGCTGGCGGTGTTTGCGGTGGTAATTGCCGGGTTGCGGCTGGTTAGAGAGTCTCGCGGCGTCTGACAGTCAGCCATCGCTGGCAAGCCAGCTCCCACACTTGATCCATGCAGACACAGAACCTGTGGCAGACGGGAATCCTGTGGGAGCTGGCTTGCCAGCGAAGAGGCCGGTTCAGCCTCTGAAGGTCAGCTTTTGCGAACCTGCAGGCAGCGCCACAACGCGGCCACCATCAACCCGCTGACCAGCGCCCAGCCCCACGCCTGCTGGTTCTGCAGACCTTCACGGAACAGCTGCGGGGCGATGCCCGCGCCAATGATGAAGGTCAGCAAGGCGATTTCCCGGCGCGGCACGCTCACCGGACGGCACAGATAAACCAGCGCCGGCAGGATGAGCGCCATGCTCGCAAAGCTGCGATAGCGCGGATCGAACACCATCTCCAGCATCATCACCGCGCTGGCAAAACCGGCTGCCGCTACCAGCCAGCCGGCCCGGCGTTCGAACACGGCGAAGGCGCGCTCACGCCAGCCATTGCGGGCGCTCAAGGTGAGCGCGGCGTGGGCCAGAATCAGCAGGTTCAGTGTCGTCAGCAAACCGACCCACAGCCATTCGCTGGTGAACCGCGTGGTCACCCGTGCCAGATCGCCCCAGGCGCCAATCGAACAGGCGGCCAGTGCGCCGAGCAGAGGCAGGATCAGGGCGCTGCGGGTCGTGCGCACGCGACCGCCCAGCAGCAGCGTGCCAATGAAAATCAGCCCGCCGACGCCCAGCCACTGTTTCCAGTACGGCACGTTGGTCACCGGCCCGGCGAGTACCCCCTTGTCCTGACGGTCTGCATCGAACAATCCCCAGTAACCGCCGACCGCGCCTTCACTGCCGCGCTTCCACGGCTGGTCGAAGGCTTCAATCAGGTTATAACGCCAGCCCTGCTGTTCCGCGAGGGTGACAAAACCGCGAATGAACTTGGCTTCGTTGACCCGGCTCGGCAGCGCGGTTTCCCGCTGGCGGCCTTCGCTCGGCCAGCCGGTTTCGCCAATCATTACGTCCTTGGGGGCGAACTTGTTGCCGAACACCTGGCGCACATCGGCCACGTGTTGCAGGGCGGCGTCGATGTTCGATGGATCGTCTTCCCAGTACGGCAGCAAATGAATGGTCAGGAAGTCCACCGCCGGCGCGACTTCCGGGTGCTTGAGCCAGAACTCCCAGACATCGGCGTAGGTCACCGGTTGCTTGATATGGCTTTTGACCTTGTTGATCAACTTCGCCAGTTGCGCACCGGTGACTTCCTTGCGCAGCAAGGCTTCGTTGCCGACGATCACCGCGCTGACCACATCCGGGTTGGCGTTGGCCGAAGCGATCAGCAGATCGACTTCTTTCTCGGTGTCCACCGGGTTGCTGTTGACCCAGGCGCCGATCATCAGCTTCAAGCCATGCTTGCGTGCCAGCTCCGGCAGGGCTTCGAGGCCCGTCATGGAGTAGGTGCGGATGCATTCGAAGCGGGTGGCGAGCAGGGCAAGGTCGGCGTCCATGCGCTCCGGGCGCAGTTTGAACGGCACGTCGAACGGCGACTGATCCTTGTCGAACGGGGTGTAGGAGGCGCATTGCAACTTGTGGGTCGGGGTGGCGACGTCCGGCAGGATCACCGGTTTGCCGAGGCCATACCAGAAGCTGCACAGGGCAAACAGCCCCAGCAGGCAGGCGAACAGATAAGGAAGAAAGGGGAAACGGGAAGTCGCGGACATGGTCAGGCCGAGTGGCTGCAAAGCGACGCATGTTACCTGCATTTATAAGGAGGTTGGTGGCTCGCGCGATTTTGACATGCAAAGTTCGGGCGGATTGTCTGGCGCCAAATATCCGGACGCAGTTAATGGCTTTCTGATGTCGTTTCTCGTTGCCTTGAGGTCGCTGACAGAGCAGGTCTTATCGGGCGTCAGGTTGATGATCGGAGCCATCAGTACTCCGCTGATGTTCGAACGAGTTCGCGGTCAGGCGTGATGGGGGCGCTGTGCACCATAACAATACGTTGACGATGTCCGGCATCCGTCGGGCGCAGCATTTCGGGGAAGTAACGATGAAGATGCGACGACTTTTAGGCGCAGGTGCCGCTCTGGTACTTGCGATGAGCTCCACTTTCGCCAGCGCTGAAAAACAGACCCTGAACATCGGTTACGTTGACGGCTGGTCCGACAGCGTCGCGACCACCCACGTGGCGGCCGAAGTGATCAAGCAGAAACTCGGCTACGACGTGAAACTGCAGGCCGTCGCCACCGGGATCATGTGGCAGGGTGTTGCCACCGGCAAACTCGACGCCATGCTCTCGGCCTGGCTGCCGGTGACCCACGGCGAATACTGGACCAAGAACAAGGATCAGGTCGTCGATTACGGCCCGAACTTCAAGGACGCGAAAATCGGCCTGATCGTGCCGGAGTATGTGAAAGCCAAGTCGATCGAAGACCTGAAAACCGATGACACGTTCAAGAATCGCATCGTCGGCATCGATGCCGGTTCAGGCGTGATGCTCAAGACCGATCAGGCGATCAAGGATTACGGCCTCGACAAATACACCCTCAAGGCCAGTTCCGGCGCCGGCATGATTGCCGAGCTGACCCGTGCCGAGAAGAAAAACGAATCCATCGCCGTCACCGGCTGGGTGCCGCACTGGATGTTCGCCAAGTGGAAACTGCGCTTCCTCGACGACCCGAAAGGGGTGTATGGCGCGGCTGAAACCGTGAACAGCATCGGCAGCAAGGAACTGGCGACCAAGGCGCCGGAAGTGGCCAAGTTCCTGAAGAACTTCCAGTGGGCTTCGAAAGACGAAATCGGCGAAGTCATGCTGGCGATCCAGGACGGTGCCAAACCTGACGCAGCCGCCAAGGACTGGGTCGCCAAACACCCGGACCGCGTGGCTGAATGGACCAAGTAATCTAAGTCGAAGCGTCTACTCTGCGCTTCCCAGGGCCGCCCGGCCTTCTCGTCGGGCGGCCTTTTTCATTGCCCTTCCTTTAATGGCGGATGCGCAACTTTTTCGGGCCGTCTGGAAATTGGCAAAAACGCCATGGCGTTCTACTACTAAGGTCGTCTGGAAGCCGGCTCGCAGCCGCATACAGTGGATACGTTCCAAAAATAAAAATCTGTGCTGCGAGGATAAAAACAATGAACGACAGCATTTACCTCTCTATTCAGAACAGCCCGCGCTTCAAGGAGCTGGTGAAAAAAAGGGAAAGGTTCGCCTGGATACTCTCGGCGATCATGCTAGGGCTCTACTCCGGATTCATCCTGCTGATCGCGTACGGGCCGCAAGTGCTCGGGACCAAGATCAGTGCCGGCTCATCGATCACCTGGGGCATCCCCATCGGTGTCGGGCTGATTGTCTCGGCCTTCGTCCTGACCGGTATCTACGTACGCCGCGCCAATGGCGAGTTCGACGACCTGAACAATGCGATTCTCAAGGAGGCTCAGCAATGATCCGGCGTCTACTGGCTCTTTTGAGCATCGCAGCGTTCGCTCCAGCCGCCTGGGCCGCTGACGCCCTGACCGGCGAAGTCCACAAACAACCGCTCAACGTTTCCGCGATCGTCATGTTCGTGGTGTTCGTCGGCGCGACCCTGTGCATCACCTATTGGGCGTCCAAACGCAACAAGTCGGCCGCCGACTACTATGCGGCGGGCGGCAAGATCACCGGTTTCCAGAACGGTCTGGCGATTGCCGGTGACTACATGTCGGCAGCGTCCTTCCTGGGGATCTCCGCGCTGGTGTTCACCTCCGGCTACGACGGCCTGATCTATTCGATCGGCTTTCTGGTGGGCTGGCCGATCATTCTGTTCCTGATCGCCGAGCGTCTGCGTAACCTGGGCAAGTACACCTTTGCCGACGTGGCGTCCTACCGCCTCGGGCAAACCCAGATCCGCACGCTGTCTGCCTGCGGTTCGCTGGTGGTGGTGGCGTTCTACCTGATCGCGCAAATGGTTGGTGCCGGCAAGCTGATCCAGCTGCTGTTCGGTCTCGACTACCACGTTGCGGTGATCCTGGTCGGTATCCTGATGTGCCTGTACGTGCTGTTCGGCGGCATGCTGGCGACCACCTGGGTGCAGATCATCAAGGCTGTGCTGTTGCTGTCTGGTGCCTCGTTCATGGCGCTGATGGTGATGAAGCACGTCAACTTCGACTTCAACACCCTGTTCTCCGAAGCCATCAAGGTTCACACCAAGGGCGAGGCGATCATGAGCCCCGGCGGTCTGGTGAAAGACCCGATCTCGGCGTTCTCCCTCGGCCTGGCACTGATGTTCGGTACCGCTGGCCTGCCGCACATCCTGATGCGCTTCTTCACTGTGAGTGACGCGAAAGAAGCCCGTAAGAGCGTGCTGTACGCCACCGGTTTCATTGGCTACTTCTACATCCTGACCTTCATCATCGGCTTCGGCGCGATACTGCTGGTCAGCACCAACCCGGCCTTTAAAGATGCGGCGGGCGCGCTGCTCGGCGGCAACAACATGGCGGCGGTGCACCTGGCCAACGCCGTGGGCGGCAGCATCTTCCTCGGCTTCATCTCGGCCGTGGCGTTCGCAACCATTCTGGCGGTCGTGGCCGGTCTGACCCTGGCCGGCGCTTCGGCGGTGTCCCATGACCTGTACGCCAGCGTGATCAAGAAGGGCAAGGCCAACGACAAGGATGAGATTCGCGTTTCGAAGATCACCACCATCGCGCTGGGCGTTCTGGCCATCGGCCTGGGCATCCTGTTCGAAAGCCAGAACATCGCGTTCATGGTGGGTCTGGCGTTCTCCATCGCGGCGAGCTGCAACTTTCCGGTGCTGCTGCTTTCGATGTACTGGAAGAAACTGACCACCCGTGGCGCCATGATTGGCGGCTGGCTGGGGCTGGTGAGTGCGGTGGGGCTGATGATTCTTGGCCCGACCATCTGGGTGCAGATTCTGCATCATGAGAAGGCGATCTTCCCTTACGAGTATCCGGCGCTGTTTTCGATGATCATTGCGTTCATCGGCATCTGGTTCTTCTCGATCACCGATAAGTCGGCGGCGGCAGAGAACGAGCGTGCGCTGTTCTTCCCGCAGTTTGTGCGCTCGCAGACTGGGTTGGGGGCGAGTGGGGCGGTTTCGCACTGAGGCTTCTAGGTTGAATATGTAGGTTGAGTTGGATGGAAATGCCCTGGTCGAGAGATTGGGGCATTTTTTTTGTGGGCGGTTATCGGACTTTCTTTGGGGTGGTTTTGATTTGTGTGTATATCCGTTGCTGCGGTAACGGCTTCTTGGGGTTTCGCCCTTACGGCGAGTCACCTTTTCCAAACGCCGAAAAGGTAACCCAAAAGGCTTTACCCTGACGTACGGCCCTCGCTGTGGCTCGGGTTCCTTCGCTCCGGGATTGATCCGGGGGCATCGCCTACGGTTTGCTTCGCTGCACCTCCTCTCGATGCATGCGGCTGCGCCGCACGGTCGCTGCGCTCCCACCCCCGGATCAATCCCTCCACTCAGCCTGCCGACGGGCCCTGAGATCAAAAGCTTTACTCGAGCTAACGCTCATCGTGTTGAGTGGTGAGGAGCGGGGGCTCTTGATCTGGCTTTTGCTTTGGCTTTGGCTTTTGATTTTTTGCCCCTTCGGCAGGCCGAGCGGAGGTGTCCGTCAGGGGGTAGGCGCGCAGCGCCGTGCGGCGCAGCCGCATACATCGAGAGGAGGTGCAGCGAAGCAAACCGTAGGCGATGCCCCCTGATGGACACCGTAGCGAGGGAACACTGAGCCTAGGCGAAGTGCCGTACGCCGGGGACCAAGCCTTTTGGTTCCTTTTTGGCGTTTGAAAAAGGGACTCGCTGTAAGAGCGAAACCGCCAGCGGCATCACCCGAAGAAACGGATATGCCCCCCAATAAAAACAGCCACAAAAAAACGGCCCCCATTCACATGGAGGCCGTTCCCGGTACAACGCTAAGACGCTATCGCAAGACAGCTCTTATTTGCGGTCTTCCAGCTTGGTGATATCTCGCGACTCGTAACCAGTGTACAGCTGACGCGGACGGCCAATCTTGTACGGGCTCGAGAGCATTTCCTTCCAGTGGGAGATCCAGCCGACAGTACGTGCCAGGGCGAAGATCACGGTGAACATGCTGGTCGGAATGCCGATCGCCTTGAGGATGATTCCCGAGTAGAAGTCGACGTTCGGGTACAGCGAGCGTTCGATGAAGTACGGATCGGTCAGAGCGATCTCTTCCAGGCGCATGGCCAGTTCGAGTTGCGGATCGTTCTGGATGCCCAGTTCCTTCAATACTTCGTCGCAGGTCTGCTTCATGACAGTCGCGCGAGGGTCACGGTTCTTGTAGACGCGGTGACCGAAGCCCATCAGCTTGAACGGATCGTTCTTGTCCTTGGCCTTGGCGATGAACTTGTCGATGTTCGAGACATCGCCGATTTCATCGAGCATGGTCAGCACGGCTTCGTTCGCACCGCCGTGGGCAGGGCCCCACAGTGCGGCGATACCGGCGGCGATACAGGCGAACGGGTTGGCACCCGAAGAGCCCGCCAGGCGCACGGTGGAGGTCGAAGCGTTCTGCTCGTGGTCGGCATGGAGGATGAAGATCCGGTCCATGGCCTTGGCGAGTACCGGGCTGATCGGTTTGATCTCGCACGGGGTGTTGAACATCATGTGCAGGAAGTTTTCCGCGTACGACAGGTCGTTGCGCGGGTACATCATGGGTTGACCCATGGAGTACTTGTAAACCATCGCGGCCAGGGTCGGCATCTTGGCAACCAGGCGGATCGCGGAGATTTCGCGATGCTGCGGGTTATTGATGTCGAGGGAGTCGTGGTAGAAGGCCGAGAGGGCGCCGACTACACCACACATGACGGCCATCGGGTGGGCGTCGCGGCGGAAGCCGTTGAAGAAGGTTTTCAGCTGCTCGTGAACCATGGTGTGGTTCTTCACGGTGCCGACGAACTGGGCCTTTTGCTCTGCAGTCGGCAGTTCGCCGTTCAGCAGCAGGTAGCAGGTTTCCAGGTAGTCCGACTTTTCAGCCAGTTGTTCGATCGGGTAGCCGCGGTGCAGCAGGATGCCGTTGTCGCCGTCGATATAGGTGATCTTCGATTCGCAGGAAGCGGTCGACATGAAACCGGGGTCGAAAGTGAAGCGGCCCGTGGCCGTCAGGCCCCGAACATCGATTACATCGGGACCAACGGTGCCGGTTAAAATGGGCAGCTCGACGGGGGCTGCGCCCTCGATGATCAACTGCGCTTTTTTGTCAGCCATGTGGCCTCCTATTTATGCTTGAAATCATCAGACAGACCCCCCACGCAGGGCCCGCACCACTATAGTGAGATAAATTCGAATGTCAATTTGCCTAAAGTCTTGCTCCAGAAGGCTTTAACCGTACTTTTTCCTCGAAATTGCCTGCCATTTACGCCTTTTATACGACTTGTGCAATCCGCTATTGGGGGTAGGCGATTGCGTTGTCATTAGTAGCCTAACTGTCTATACTCGGCGACCGACCGCCAAGGGCTTTTGGGCTTGCTTTCATTGGGGGTCGCATCCCTGGGTGGTGGTTACCTGACCAGTGCACTCCCCAACAACTTTGCCCTGATTGTTAGGGGCTCTTCAGTGTGAAAAAAAAGCCGTGAAAAGCCAACGACCTGTAAACCTAGACCTAAGGACCATCAAACTCCCCATCACCGGCGTTACGTCGTTTCTTCACCGTGTTTCCGGCATCATCCTCTTCCTGGGCCTCGGCATCATGCTTTATGCATTGGGCAAATCCCTGGGTTCCGAGGAAGGTTATGTCGAGGTGAAGGCATGCTTGACCAGCCCGCTGGCCAAGTTCGTAGCATGGGGCCTCCTGTCCGCTCTTCTGTATCACCTGGTTGCCGGTGTGCGCCACTTGATCATGGACATGGGCATCGGTGAGACGCTGGAAGGCGGCCGCCTGGGCTCGAAACTGATCATCGCCGTTTCCGTGGTGCTGATCGTTCTGGCAGGAGTTTGGATATGGTAACCAGCGTTACAAACCTTTCGCGTTCGGGCCTCTATGACTGGATGGCACAGCGTGTGTCTGCGGTCGTTCTCGCGGCTTATTTCATATTCCTGATCGGCTACCTCGCCGCTCACCCGGGCATCGGTTATGAACAATGGCATGGCCTGTTCGCCCACAACGGAATGCGTATCTTCAGTCTGCTGGCACTGGTTGCCCTGGGCGCTCACGCCTGGGTCGGCATGTGGACCATCGCGACCGACTACCTGACGCCGATGGCGCTGGGCAAGTCTGCGACTGCAGTACGTTTCCTTTTCCAGGCAGTATGCGGCGTCGCGATGTTCGCTTACTTCGTCTGGGGTGTGCAGATTCTCTGGGGTATCTGATTCATGGCTAACATTCCAACGATTTCTTTCGACGCCATCATCATTGGCGGCGGCGGTGCCGGCATGCGCGCTGCGCTGCAGCTGGCACAGGGCGGTCACAAGACTGCCGTGATCACCAAGGTCTTCCCGACCCGTTCGCACACTGTTTCCGCCCAGGGCGGCATCACCTGCGCAATCGCGTCGGCCGACCCGAACGATGACTGGCGCTGGCACATGTACGATACCGTCAAGGGTTCCGACTACATCGGTGACCAGGACGCTATCGAATACATGTGTCAGGAAGGCCCGGCTGCCGTTTTCGAGCTGGATCACATGGGGCTGCCGTTCTCGCGTACCGAAACCGGCCGTATCTACCAGCGTCCGTTCGGCGGTCAGTCGAAGGATTACGGTAAAGGCGGGCAGGCTGCCCGTACCTGCGCAGCATCCGACCGTACCGGTCATGCGCTGCTGCACACCCTTTATCAGGGCAACCTGAAAGCCGGTACCACGTTCCTGAACGAGTACTACGCTGTCGACCTGGTAAAAAACCAGGAAGGCGAATTCGTCGGTGTGATCGCAATCTGCATCGAAACCGGCGAAACCACCTACATCCGCGCGAAAGCCACCGTTCTGGCTACCGGCGGTGCAGGTCGTATCTATGCCTCCACCACCAACGCCCTGATCAACACCGGTGACGGCGTCGGCATGGCTCTGCGTGCTGGCGTGCCGGTACAAGACATCGAAATGTGGCAGTTCCACCCGACCGGCATCGCCGGCGCCGGTGTACTGGTTACCGAAGGTTGCCGTGGTGAAGGTGGTTACCTGATCAACAAGCACGGCGAGCGTTTCATGGAGCGTTATGCTCCGAACGCCAAAGACCTTGCCGGTCGCGACGTGGTTGCCCGTTCGATGGTTAAAGAAATCATCGCCGGCAACGGTTGCGGTCCGAATGGCGACCACGTAATGCTCAAACTCGACCACCTGGGCGAGGAAGTGCTGCACAGCCGTCTGCCAGGCATCTGCGAACTGTCGAAGACGTTCGCACACGTTGACCCGGTGGTTGCTCCGGTTCCGGTTGTTCCGACTTGCCACTACATGATGGGCGGCGTTGCCACCAACATTCACGGCCAGGCGATCACCCAGGACGCCGAAGGTGTGGATCAGATCATTCCTGGTCTGTTCGCCGTAGGTGAAGTGGCTTGCGTATCGGTTCACGGTGCCAACCGTCTGGGCGGCAACTCGCTGCTCGACCTGGTGGTATTCGGTCGCGCTGCCGGCCTGCACCTGGAGAAGGCGCTGACCGATGGCATCGAATACGACGACGCTACCGAAGCCGACATCGAAGCTGCCCTGGCGCGTCTGAACGCCCTGAACAACCGTACCGACGGCGAAGACGTCGCTACCCTGCGTCGCGAGCTGCAAAGCTGCATGCAGAACTACTTCGGTGTATTCCGTACCGGCGAATACATGCAGAAGGGTATTGCCCAGCTGGCCGATCTGCGCAAGCGCATCGCCAACGTGAAGATCAACGATAAGTCGCAGGCATTCAACACTGCACGTATCGAGGCGCTGGAACTGCAAAACCTGCTGGAAGTGGCTGAAGCTACCGCCATTGCTGCCGAAGTACGTAAAGAGTCCCGCGGCGCTCACGCCCGTGAAGACTTCGAAGACCGTGACGACGAAAACTGGCTGTGCCACACCCTGTACTTCCCGGGTGAGAAACGTGTCGCCAAGCGTGCCGTGAACTTCTCGCCGAAGACTGTTCCGACTTTCGAACCAAAAGTCCGGACTTATTAAGGGTGACCGCCATGTTGAAAGTCAGTGTTTATCGTTACAACCCTGATCAGGACGCTGCGCCGTTCATGCAGGAATTCCAGGTCGATACCGGTGGTAAGGACCTGATGGTGCTGGACGTGCTGGCCCTGATCAAAGAGCAGGACGAAGGTTTCTCCTATCGTCGCTCCTGCCGTGAAGGCGTCTGCGGCTCCGACGGCATGAACATCAACGGCAAGAACGGCCTGGCGTGCATCACGCCGCTGTCCGCTGTCGTCAAAGGTAACAAGCTGATCATTCGTCCTCTGCCAGGTTTGCCGGTTATCCGTGACCTGGTCGTCGATATGAGCATCTTCTACAAGCAATACGAGAAGGTTAAGCCTTTCCTGCAGAACGACACGCCGGCTCCGGCCATCGAGCGTCTGCAGTCCCCTGAAGAGCGTGAAAAGCTCGACGGTCTGTACGAGTGCATCCTGTGCGCCTGCTGCTCGACCTCTTGCCCGTCCTTCTGGTGGAACCCGGACAAGTTCCTGGGTCCGGCTGCACTGCTGCAAGCGTACCGCTTCCTGGCAGACAGCCGTGACACCAAGACGTCCGAGCGTCTGGCATCCCTCGATGACCCGTTCAGCGTCTTCCGCTGCCGGGGCATCATGAACTGCGTCAACGTATGTCCGAAAGGCCTGAACCCGACTAAGGCCATCGGTCACATCCGTAACATGCTGCTTTCGAGCGGCGTGTGATTCAGAAGCTGTAAAAGTAGTACTGCTTCACCGTAGAGGCTGTGGCGCGGGCTTCAACCCGCGCCAGGGCTATAACCAGAGCAACAGCCATAAGCTGCAGCTCTTATTTTGAAGAAATGAGACAAGCAGGGGCATCCGGGCTGGTACCCGGACTATCAGTGTGATCCTAAGTGGCTTGTTTTGGTCGCTGCATTCGGACTTCTGCAAGCTTGCTCGGTGTCGGCACCGATGGTGTTCCCCTAACCGAGGGTGACCAAGCATGCAAGAAAGCGTGATGCAGCGCATGTGGAACAGCGCCTACCTTTCAGGTGGAAACGCTGCCTATGTGGAAGAGCTTTATGAGCTCTACCTGCACGACCCTAACGCTGTGCCAGAAGAGTGGCGCACCTACTTTCAGAAGCTGCCCGCCGACGGCGGCTCTGCCACCGATGTTTCGCACTCCACAATTCGCGATCATTTCGTGCTGCTGGCAAAGAACCAGCGCCGCGCCCAACCGGTTTCCGCCGGCAGCGTGAGCAGTGAGCACGAGAAGAAGCAAGTTGAAGTGCTGCGATTGATCCAGGCCTACCGTATGCGTGGCCACCAGGCAGCCCAGCTTGACCCGCTGGGACTGTGGCAGCGTCCTGCACCTGCAGACCTGTCGATCAATCATTACGGCTTGACCAATGCCGATCTTGATACGACCTTCCGTGCCGGCGACCTGTTCATCGGCAAAGAGGAAGCGAGCCTACGCGAAATTCACGAAGCGTTGCAGCAGACATATTGCCGCACCATCGGCGCTGAATTTACGCACATCACCGATTCAGAGCAGCGCCAGTGGTTCCAGCAGCGTCTGGAAAGCGTACGTGGCCGTCCGGAATACTCCGCCGACATCAAGAGCCACCTGCTTGAGCGCGTGACGGCCGGTGAAGGCCTGGAAAAATACCTGGGTACCAAATACCCGGGCACCAAGCGTTTCGGTCTGGAAGGCGGCGAAAGCCTGATTCCGATGCTCGACGAACTGATCCAGCGTTCCGGTTCCTACGGCACCAAGGAAGTCGTCATCGGCATGGCCCACCGTGGCCGTCTGAACGTACTGGTCAACACCTTCGGCAAGAACCCGCGCGAGCTGTTCGACGAGTTCGAAGGCAAGAAGAAGGTCGAGCTGGGTTCCGGTGACGTTAAATACCACCAGGGCTTCTCGTCCAACGTGATGACCGCCGGCGGTGAAGTTCACCTGGCCATGGCGTTCAACCCGTCCCACCTGGAAATCGTTTCCCCGGTGGTCGAAGGTTCGGTACGTGCTCGTCAGGACCGTCGCAACGATGCGACCGGCGAGAAGGTATTGCCGATCTCCATCCACGGTGACGCGGCATTCGCCGGTCAAGGCGTGGTGATGGAAACCTTCCAGATGTCGCAGACCCGCGGTTTCAAGACCGGCGGTACCGTGCACATCGTGATCAACAACCAGGTCGGTTTCACCATCAGCAATCCGCTGGACTCGCGCTCCACCGAGTACGCGACCGACGTTGCGAAGATGATCCAGGCGCCGATCCTCCATGTGAATGGCGATGATCCGGAAGCCGTATTGTTCGTGACCCAGCTGGCCATCGACTACCGCATGCAGTTCAAGCGTGACGTGGTGATCGACCTGGTCTGCTACCGTCGTCGTGGCCACAACGAGGCCGACGAGCCAAGCGGCACCCAGCCACTGATGTATCAGCAGATCACCAAGCAGCGCACCACCCGTGAGCTGTACGCTGATCGTCTGACCCAGGCCGGTGTACTGGATGCCGAGCGCGTTCAGGCGAAAGTCGACGAATACCGCAACGCGCTGGACAACGGTCTGCACGTAGTGAAATCGCTGGTCAAAGAGCCGAACAAAGAGCTGTTCGTGGACTGGCGTCCGTATCTGGGCCACGCCTGGACTGCGCGTCACGACACTCGCTTCGATCTGAAGACTCTGCAGGAACTGTCCGCCAAGCTGCTGGAAATTCCGGAAGGCTTCGTGGTTCAGCGCCAGGTTGCGAAGATCTACGAAGACCGTCAGAAGATGCAAGCCGGCGGCCTGCCGATCAACTGGGGTTACGCTGAAACCATGGCGTACGCGACCCTGGCGTTCGAAGGACACCCGATCCGCATGACCGGTCAGGACATCGGCCGCGGTACGTTCTCGCACCGTCACGCTGTTCTGCACAACCAGAAAGATGCCGGCACCTACATTCCGCTCAAGCATCTGTATGAAGGTCAGCCGCGTTTCGACCTGTACGACTCGTTCCTGTCGGAAGAGGCCGTGCTGGCGTTCGAATACGGTTACTCGACCACCACGCCGAACGCGCTGGTGATCTGGGAAGCCCAGTTCGGCGACTTCGCCAACGGTGCACAGGTTGTCATCGACCAGTTCATCACCAGCGGCGAGCACAAGTGGGGCCGTCTCTGCGGTCTGACCATGCTGCTGCCACACGGCTACGAAGGCCAGGGCCCTGAGCACAGCTCGGCGCGTCTTGAGCGTTACCTGCAGTTGTGCGCCGAGCACAACATTCAGGTGTGCATGCCGACGACTCCGGCGCAGATCTACCACTTGCTGCGTCGTCAGGTGATTCGCCCGCTGCGCAAGCCGCTGGTAGTGCTGACTCCGAAGTCGCTGCTGCGCCACAAGCTGGCCATCTCGACGCTGGAAGATCTGGCCGAAGGTTCCTTCCAGACCGTTATCCCGGAAATCGATGCACTGGACCCGAAAAAGGTCGAGCGCGTGGTTCTGTGCAGCGGCAAGGTCTACTACGACCTGCTGGAAAAACGCCGTGCCGAAGGCCGCGAAGATATCGCCATCGTGCGTATCGAGCAGCTGTACCCATTCCCTGAGGACGACTTGAAAGAAGTCCTGGCTCCTTACACCAACGCCAAAGCGGCTGTCTGGTGCCAGGAAGAGCCGATGAACCAGGGCGCCTGGTACTGCAGCCAGCACCACCTGCGTCGCAGCATCAGCAACCTCAACAAATCTCTCGTACTCGAGTACGCGGGCCGTGAGGCTTCTGCTGCACCTGCATGTGGTTACGCATCGATGCACGCCGAGCAGCAGGAAAAACTGCTGCAAGACGCGTTTACCGTTTAACGCCTTCGCGCACCTGAAACCGAATTTAAGGAACCACAGACAATGGCTATCGAGATCAAAGCCCCCACTTTCCCGGAATCGGTTGCCGATGGCACCGTTGCCACCTGGCACAAACAACCGGGCGACGCCGTCAAGCGTGACGAACTGATCGTCGACATCGAAACCGACAAGGTCGTTCTGGAAGTGCTGGCCACCGCCGACGGCGTGCTGGGCGCAATCGTCAAGGGCGAGGGCGAAACCGTTCTGTCCGACGAAGTCCTGGGCTCCATCGTTGAAGGCGGCGCTGCTGCCGCTGCTCCGGCTGCCGCTGCTGCTCCGGCCGCTGCTGCCGCTGCCCCGGCTGCTGCCGGCGCTGACGAAGACGCGATCGCCGCACCAGCCGCTCGCAAGCTGGCCGAAGAAAACGGCATCAACCTGGCTTCCGTTAAAGGCACCGGCAAAGACGGCCGTGTGACCAAGGAAGACGTGGTTGCCGCAGTTGAAGCGAAGAAATCCGCTCCGGCTGCTGCGCCGAAAGCTGCTGCTCCGGCCGCTGCCGCTCCTGTGTTCGCCGCTGGCGACCGCATCGAGAAGCGCGTTCCGATGACTCGCGTTCGTGCCACCGTTGCCAAGCGCCTGGTTGAAGCCCAGTCGAACATGGCGATGCTGACCACTTTCAACGAAGTCGACATGACCGAAGTCATGGCGCTGCGTTCGAAGTACAAGGACCTGTTCGAGAAGTCCCACAACGGCGTACGCCTGGGCTTCATGTCGTTCTTCGTGAAGGCTGCCACCGAAGCGCTGAAACGCTTCCCGGCGGTCAACGCTTCGATCGACGGCAACGATATCGTTTACCACGGCTATGCCGACATCGGTGTGGCAGTGTCCAGCGACCGTGGCCTGGTGGTTCCGGTTCTGCGCAACGCCGAGCACATGAGCCTGGCTGAAATCGAAGGCGGCATCGCCACCTTCGGCAAGAAGGCTCGTGACGGCAAACTGTCGATGGACGAAATGACCGGCGGTACCTTCACCATCACCAACGGTGGTACCTTCGGTTCGATGATGTCGACCCCGATCGTCAACCCGCCGCAGGCAGCGATTCTGGGCATGCACAACATCATCCAGCGTCCGATGGCCATCAACGGTCAGGTCGTTATTCGTCCGATGATGTATCTGGCACTGTCCTACGATCACCGCCTGATCGATGGCAAAGAAGCTGTGACTTTCCTGGTGACCATCAAGAACCTGCTGGAAGATCCGGCTCGTCTGTTGCTGGATATCTGATAGAAGCAGCCATGAGCTGCAGGTTTCAGGCTGCCGGGAACGGCAGTCTGGCTTGCAGCTTGCGGCTTGAAGCTTTTCGCTAAAGAGGATTTTTTGAATGTCGCAGAAATTTGACGTAGTAGTGATCGGTGCGGGCCCTGGCGGCTACGTGGCAGCCATCAAGGCCGCGCAACTCGGCCTGAGCACTGCCTGCATCGAGAAGTACACCGATGCTGAAGGCAAGCAAGCCCTGGGCGGCACCTGCCTGAACGTAGGCTGCATTCCTTCCAAGGCGCTGCTGGACAGCTCCTGGAAATACAAGGAAGCGAAAGAAAGCTTCAACGTCCACGGTATCTCGACCGGCGAAGTCAAAATGGACGTCGCTGCGATGGTTGGCCGCAAGGCTGGCATCGTCAAGAACCTGACCGGCGGTGTTGCCACCCTGTTCAAGGCCAACGGCGTTACTTCGATCCAGGGCCACGGCAAACTGCTGGCCGGCAAGAAAGTCGAAGTCACCAAGCCGGACGGCTCGGTTGAAGTCATCGAAGCCGAAAACGTCATCCTGGCTCCAGGTTCGCGTCCGATCGACATTCCACCGGCTCCGGTCGATCAGAAAGTCATCGTCGATTCGACTGGCGCTCTGGAATTCCAATCCGTACCTAAACGTCTGGGCGTGATCGGCGCTGGCGTGATCGGTCTGGAACTGGGTTCGGTCTGGTCGCGTCTGGGTGCAGAAGTGACTGTCCTGGAAGCCCTGGACACCTTCCTGATGGCAGCGGACACCGCGGTTTCCAAGGAAGCGCTGAAAACCCTGACCAAACAGGGTCTGGACATCAAGCTGGGCGCTCGCGTAACCGGCTCGAAAGTGAACGGCGACGAAGTCGTTGTGAACTACACCGACGCCAACGGCGAACAGACCATCACTTTCGACAAGCTGATCGTAGCCGTTGGTCGCCGTCCGGTGACCACTGATCTGCTGGCAGCCGACAGCGGCGTGACCCTGGACGAGCGCGGTTTCGTGCACGTTGACGATCACTGCGCCACCACCGTACCGGGCGTCTACGCCATCGGTGACGTGGTTCGCGGCATGATGCTGGCTCACAAGGCCTCGGAAGAGGGCATCATGGTCGTCGAGCGCATCAAGGGCCACAAGGCCCAGATGAACTATGACCTGATCCCTTCGGTTATTTATACTCACCCGGAAATCGCATGGGTCGGTAAAACCGAGCAGGCCTTGAAAGCTGAAGGCGTTGAAGTTAACGTCGGCACCTTCCCGTTCGCAGCATCCGGCCGTGCCATGGCCGCCAACGATACCGGTGGTTTCGTCAAGGTCATCGCCGATGCCAAGACTGACCGCGTATTGGGCGTGCACGTGATTGGCCCGAGCGCTGCAGAACTGGTTCAGCAGGGCGCGATCGGTATGGAATTCGGCACCAGCGCTGAAGACCTGGGCATGATGGTTTTCTCCCATCCGACCCTGTCCGAAGCCTTGCACGAAGCAGCTCTGGCAGTGAATGGCGGCGCCATCCACATTGCCAACCGCAAGAAGCGTTAAGACACACAATAAGAAACCACGGCGGTACGGCCCGTCGTGAGCCTTGCGTGCAAGACTCACCGCGGAATGTCCGCTGGACGCAGTCTTGCGTAGCTGCACCGGGTATCCGGAAAGGCTACGCAAGCAGCAGTCACAGGTGGCGCGGCACTCATAAAGAGCGCAGCGCCGAATGCGCAGTACCTAACGAAGACGGTAAAAAGCATGAATCTTCACGAGTATCAGGGTAAGCAGCTGTTCGCTGAATACGGCCTGCCAGTTTCCACTGGTTTCGCAGTAGACACCCCGGAAGCAGCAGCAGAAGCTTGCGACAAAATCGGCGGCAACGAGTGGGTTGTCAAAGCCCAGGTTCACGCCGGTGGTCGCGGTAAAGCGGGCGGCGTCAAGCTGGTTCGCAGCAAAGAAGACGCCAAAGCCTTCGCACAGCAGTGGCTGGGCAAGCGTCTGGTGACTTACCAGACTGATGCCAATGGCCAGCCAGTCACCAAGATCCTGGTTGAATCGTGCACTGATATCGCTAAAGAGCTGTACCTGGGCGCTGTCGTTGACCGTTCGAGCCGTCGCATCGTGTTCATGGCTTCCACCGAAGGTGGCGTGGACATCGAGAAAATCGCTCACGACACTCCAGAAAAAATTCTGAAAGCCACTATCGATCCACTGGTTGGCGCTCAGCCATTCCAGGGTCGCGAGCTGGCATTCCAGCTGGGTCTGGAAGGCAAGCAGGTTGCTCAGTTCGCCAAGATCTTCGTAGGTCTGGCCAAGCTGTTCAAGGATCACGACCTGGCTCTGCTGGAAGTGAACCCGCTGGTGATCAAGGCTGACGGCGATCTGCACTGCCTGGACGCCAAGATCAACATCGACGCCAACGCAATGTACCGTCAGCCTAAGCTGAAGACTTTCCACGATCCGTCCCAGGACGATCCGCGCGAAGCGCACGCTGCCAAGTTCGAACTGAACTATGTAGCGCTGGAAGGCAACATCGGCTGCATGGTGAACGGTGCCGGCCTGGCCATGGGTACCATGGACATCGTCAACCTGCACGGCGGCAAGCCAGCCAACTTCCTCGACGTAGGTGGTGGTGCTACCAAAGAGCGCGTGACCGAAGCTTTCAAAATCATTCTGTCCGACAGCAATGTCGCTGCAGTACTGGTTAACATCTTCGGCGGCATCGTTCGTTGCGACATGATTGCCGAAGGCATCATCGGTGCAGTGAAAGAAGTCGGCGTGAAAATCCCGGTTGTTGTTCGTCTTGAAGGCAACAACGCTGAACTGGGCGCTAAAGTACTGGCAGAAAGCGGTTTGAACATCATCGCTGCTACCAGCCTGACCGACGCTGCTCAACAAGTCGTTAAAGCTGCGGAGGGCAAGTAATGAGCGTCCTGATCAATAAAGACACCAAAGTAATCTGCCAGGGCTTCACCGGTGCGCAGGGTACTTTCCACTCCGAACAAGCCATTGCCTACGGCACCAAAATGGTTGGCGGCGTGACACCAGGCAAAGGTGGCACCACTCACCTGAACCTGCCTGTGTTCAACACTGTGAAAGAAGCTGTAGAAGCCACTGGCGCCACCGCCAGCGTGATCTACGTTCCGGCTCCTTTCTGCAAGGACTCGATCCTGGAAGCAGCGTTCGGCGGCATCAAGCTGATCGTCTGCATCACCGAAGGCATTCCTACCCTGGACATGCTGGACGCGAAAGTTAAGTGCGACGAGCTGGGTGTTACCCTGATCGGCCCTAACTGCCCAGGCGTGATCACTCCGGGCGAGTGCAAGATCGGCATCATGCCAGGTCACATCCACTTGCCAGGCAAGGTCGGTATCGTTTCCCGTTCCGGCACCCTGACCTACGAAGCTGTTAAGCAGACCACTGACGCCGGTTTCGGTCAGTCGACTTGCGTCGGCATCGGCGGTGACCCGATCCCGGGCTCGAACTTCATCGACATCCTGAAGCTGTTCCAGGAAGACCCGAAGACCGAAGCGATCGTCATGATCGGCGAGATCGGCGGTTCGGCTGAAGAAGAAGCGGCTGCCTACATCAAAGCCAACGTGACCAAGCCGGTTGTTTCCTACATCGCTGGTGTGACTGCTCCTCCGGGCAAGCGCATGGGCCATGCGGGTGCAATCATCTCCGGCGGCAAAGGCACTGCAGACGAGAAATTCGCTGCGCTGCAAGACGCAGGCGTGAAAACCGTGCGTTCGCTGGCAGACATCGGCAAGGCTCTGGCCGAGCTGACTGGCTGGGAAGTGAAGAAGTAAGCTTCGGCTGACTTCTCTGCTCCAGCAACAAAGGCCACCTTCGGGTGGCCTTTGTCGTTTCTGTTGGGTGAGTTGACGAAGGTGAGTTATAGGCACCTGCCCAATTACATGCAAAAACGCGACACAGACATGTCGCGTATCGGATAGTTCGCCCTCAAACAGTGCGTTTGTCAGACAAATTCGTTAGGCTAGCAGCCATTTTTGCGTCTGCCGCCCACAAGGCATGCAACGCGCTAAACGGGTCAGTCCCATACGGATTGACAGCATTTCCCTAACCCCACAGGGAAATCCCCCTCTAAATTCCGATTCAGTAGTGTGGTATTTCCTTAATGAAAGTTTTGAAAGGTCAGGACATCCTGGCACTTGGCTTTATGACATTCGCCCTGTTCGTCGGGGCCGGCAACATCATTTTCCCGCCTATCGTCGGTTTGCAGTCCGGGCCAAACGTCTGGATGGCGGCGCTGGGCTTCCTGATCACGGCGGTTGGTCTGCCGGTGGTCACCGTCGTGGCGCTGGCCAAGGTCGGCGGAGCGATGGATGCCTTGAGCACGCCGATCGGCAAGATTGCCGGTGGCGTACTGGCAGCCGCGTGCTATCTGGCGGTCGGCCCGTTGTTCGCCACGCCGCGTACCGCAACCGTGTCTTTCGAAGTGGGCCTGGCGCCGCTGACCGGTGAAAGCCCGCTGGCGCTGTTCCTCTACAGCTCGGTGTATTTCCTGCTGGTATTCTTCATCTCGCTCTATCCGGGCCGTCTGCTGGATACCGTAGGACGTTTCCTGGCGCCGCTGAAGATCATTGCCCTGGCCGTACTCGGCATCGCTGCGTTCGCGCTGCCGGCCGGTGATATCGGCGTGGCCACTCCGGAATACGTCGCGGCACCGTTCTCTCAAGGCTTCATCAATGGTTACCTGACCATGGATACCCTGGGCGCCCTTGTGTTCGGCATCGTCATCGTCAATGCGATCCGCTCCCGTGGCGTCGAGTCGCCGGCCCTGATCACCCGTTACGCGATCATCGCCGGGCTGATTGCCGGTGTCGGTCTGGCGCTGGTGTATGTCAGCCTGTTCCGTCTGGGTTCCGGCAGTCATGAAGTGGCCGCTGGCGCTACTAACGGCGCGGCGGTGTTGCACGCTTATGTGCAACATACCTTCGGTTCGCTGGGCAGTGGCTTCCTCGCGGTACTGATCTCCCTGGCGTGTCTGGTGACGGCGGTCGGCCTGACCTGTGCCTGCGCTGAATACTTCAGTCGCGTAGTGCCGCTGTCCTACAAGACGCTGGTCATCATCCTCGCCGCATTCTCGTTGCTGGTGTCCAACCTGGGCCTGACCAAGCTGATCGCGTTCTCGATCCCGGTGCTGACCGCGATCTACCCGCCGTGCATCGTGCTGGTGGCCCTGAGCTTCTGTGCCGCGTTCTGGCATGAACAGAGCCGCATCATGGGCCCAGTGATGCTGGTGTCGTTCGTGTTCGGCACCATCGATGCGCTGAAAGGCGCCGGTCTGGCTGACTGGATGCCATCGCAACTGGCCCACCTGCCGCTGAGCGAGCAAGGCCTGGCGTGGCTGGTGCCTTGCGTGATGACCCTGGTAGTTGCCGTCGTTTGTGATCGCCTGCTGGGCAAGCGCGCCGAAGCACTTGCCTAAGATTGCCGGGCTGCCACAAGCGGCCTTGGGCGATTAAACAGAAATGCCCCGTATCAATCGATACGGGGCATTTTTTATGGGCGTGAGGCAGTGTCTTTTTCCCTCGACTAACGTCGAAGGGGAGCCGAAATCTTCATCACAGGGAATTGCATGTCGTTCATACAAGCCAACCTGATTCATCTGCTGGCCGCGCTCTGGTTCGTCATCTGCTGGGGCGGTTACACCCGTTATGCCACCTGGAAGGGCCGTGACACCGCGTGCCTGGCCAGTGTGTTGCACCTGTACCGCGAAGACTGGATGCGTCGCATGCTGCTGCGTGACAACCGCATCGCCGACGCCAGCGTGATCGGCAACCTTGAGCGCAATGCGTCGTTCTTCGCCTCCAGCACGTTGATTATCCTGGCCGGCATTCTGACTGTGCTCGGTGCTTCGGAGCGTGCAGTGTCGTTGCTGGCAGACATCCCGATGGTGCAGCAGGCCTCCCAGGGTATGTCAGAGATCAAGTTGCTGTGCCTGGCGCTGGTGTTTGTGTATGCCTTCTTCACCTTCAGCTGGTGCATGCGCCAATACAACTTCGCCGCCATTCTGGTCGGCTCGGCCCCGATGATCGGTGAGCGTCAGGTTTCCGAGCAGGAGCGCAAGGCGTTCGCTTCACGGGCGGCACGGGTGATTTCGATGGCGGCCAACCAGTTCAACTTCGGTCTGCGTTCCTACTACTTCGGGATGAGCATGCTGGCGTGGTTCGTCAGCCCGTGGCTGTTCATGTTGATGAGCGCTGGCGTTGTGCTGGTGTTGTATCGCCGCGAGTTTCATTCCGACGTGCTCGATGTAATGGTCTATACCCCTACAGAGGCGCCATTGCCCGAAGCGAACAAAGAGGTTGCTTGATGAGTATTCCGTTCTGGTGTGTGTTGATCAGTGCGTTGTTGATCTACGTGGCGCGCATGCCCGTGGGCAAGGCCATGAAAGAGCAGGGTGGCTACAACAACCACCTGCCGCGTCAGCAGCAGGCGCAGCTCACCGGTTACGGAGCCCGGGCGTTGGCGGCCCACCAGAACAGCATCGAAGCCTTCATCCTGTTTGCCGTCGGCGTGCTGATGGCGCATACCACGCAGACGGCGGGATGGCTCATCGATACATTGGCGATCATCTTCGTGATCGCACGGATACTCTATTTGTGGTTCTACCTCGCGGACATTCCCGCGCTGCGCAGTCTGGTCTGGCTGGTCGGCTTAGTTTGCTCATTGTTGTTGATGATTAGTCCGACTTTTAGAACTGTCTTGCTCTAAGGCGGCATGGGCAAAAAATCACAGGCAAAAGAAAACCCGCACTTGGCGGGTTTTCTTTTTTGCCAGCGAGAAGCGGTTTATTGCTTCTTGGCAGCTTCTTCTTGCGCTGCAGCGTTCGATTCAGCCTGAGCTTTGGCAGCTTCGGCGTTTTCTTTCGCTGCGTCGTTCACTTTATCCTGAGCTTTGTTCATGTCTTGCTGAGCTTGTTCAGCATGTTGGTTGGCATCTTGAGCTTTGTCCTCGGATTTTTTATCGCAGGCAGCGAGACCGAGGGAAGCGGTCAACATCAAGGCAATAGCTAAAGTCTTACGCATGGGGTGTTTCTCCTTATGGAAAATAACTACTGGCCTTAAGAGCTCGGGCCCAAGGGTTAAGTTCCTCATTTCTCACAGATATATAAGTTTGTTTTGCAATGGAACTTTTGCTGTTCTTGCCACTACCGGGAGCAGTGATTAACAAGAGTAATTATCAAATGGCCGAAAACCCTGTTTTTGAGCGCGCGACACGCTTTCTCTCGGCCCTGCGCCACTGCCAGGTACTGGGTTTGAAAGTGCACAGCGCCAGCAGCGAAGGCCTGACGGTGGTCCTGCCGTACAGCGCACAGATCGTTGGTAACCCGCTGACCGGCGTGGTCCACGGCGGGGCGATCACGTCGCTGATGGACACCGCGTGTGGCATGGCCACCCTGTGCGTGCTGCCGGAATTTGAAGTTTGCCCGACCCTTGATCTGCGCATCGACTACATGCACGCCGCCGAGCCGCATAAAGACGTCTATGGCTTCGCCCAATGTTATCGAGTCACCACCGATGTGATCTTCGCTCGCGGCTTCGCGTATCAGGATGATCCCGAGCAACCGATTGCGCATGTCGTCGGCACCTTCATGCGCATGGGCAAGGGTCTTAAAGGCACAAAAGGCTTTGGTGGCGCGATCAAGGGAGAGAACCCATGAGCGATGATTTCAAGCTGCAACTGCTAGAAGCTCACGAGAGGGGTGACTACGCGCCGCTGCTCAAACTGATTCCCTACGCCGGACTCATCGGCGTCGAGTGTTCGCGGGTCGGAGATGACCTGCTGTTCAAGCTGCCGGCCAACAAGGACAACATTGGTAACCCTTTATTGCCGGCGATCCACGGCGGAGTGATCGCCGGATTCATGGAGCTGTCTGCCGCCCTGCACCTGCTGATTTTCACCGGTGCGCCCGGTGTGCCGAAAATCATCGATTTCTCCCTCGATTACCTGCGGGCCGGGCAGTTTCGCGACACCTGGGCCCGGTGTCAGGTCTGCCGTCAGGGCCGGCGGGTGGCCAATGTCGCGGTCACTGCCTGGCAAAGCACGGAAAGTGAACCGATTGCTACCGCCCGCGCGCATTTCAAAATCGATGAGCCCTTGAAATCCTGAAGCACGCCCCCAACTCACAGAACAACCCGCCGCCGACCAGCAGGGTCGCGGCCAATGCCATCTGATTGGAGTTTGATGACCATGAGTGTGGAAACTCAAAAGGAAACCCTGGGCTTCCAGACCGAGGTGAAGCAGCTGCTGCACCTCATGATCCATTCGCTGTATTCCAACAAGGAAATCTTCCTTCGCGAATTGATCTCGAACGCCTCTGACGCCGTCGACAAATTGCGCTTCGAAGCCCTGGCCAAGCCAGAGTTGCTCGAAGGTGGCGATGAACTGAAAATCCGTGTGAGCTTCGACAAGGACGCCAAGACCGTCACCCTCGAAGACAACGGCATCGGCATGAACCGTGACGATGTGATCACCCACCTGGGTACCATCGCCAAATCCGGCACCGCCGATTTCATGAAGAATCTCTCGGGCGATCAGAAAAAGGATTCGCACCTGATCGGTCAGTTCGGTGTGGGCTTCTACTCCGCATTCATCGTTGCTGACAAAGTTGACGTGTACAGTCGTCGCGCCGGCACTGCCGCCAGCGAAGGCGTGCACTGGTCGTCGAAAGGCGAGGGCGAATTCGAAGTCGCCACCATCGACAAGCCAGAGCGCGGCACCCGCATCGTCCTGCACCTGAAACCCGGTGAAAACGAGTTCGCCGATGGCTGGCGCCTGCGCAACATCATCAAGAAGTACTCCGACCACATCGCGCTGCCGATCGAGCTGCCGAAAGAAGTGGCCGCTGCCGAAGGCGAAGAGAAGCCAGAGGTTGAGTGGGAAACCGTCAACCGCGCCAGCGCCCTGTGGACCCGTCCTCGTACCGAAGTGAAGGACGAGGAATACCAGGAGTTCTACAAACACATCGCTCATGACTTCGAAAATCCGCTGTCGTGGAGCCACAACAAGGTCGAAGGCAAGCTCGAGTACACCTCGCTGCTGTACCTGCCGGCCCGCGCACCGTTCGATCTGTATCAGCGTGAAGCGCCGAAAGGCCTGAAGCTGTACGTACAGCGCGTGTTCGTGATGGATCAGGCCGAGTCGTTCCTGCCGCTGTACCTGCGCTTCATCAAAGGCGTGGTCGACTCCAACGACCTGTCGCTGAACGTGTCGCGGGAAATCCTGCAGAAAGACCCGATTATCGACTCGATGAAGTCGGCGCTGACCAAGCGTGTGCTGGACATGCTGGAAAAACTGGCGAAGAACGAGCCTGAGCAATACAAGGGCTTCTGGAAAAACTTCGGTCAGGTCATGAAAGAAGGCCCGGCAGAAGATTTCGCCAACAAGGAAAAAATTGCCGGTCTGCTGCGTTTCGCATCGACCAACGGCGACGACGGCGAGCAGATCGTCGGTCTGGCCGAGTACCTGGCGCGCGCCAAGGAAGGTCAGGACAAGATCTACTACCTCACCGGCGAAACCTACGCGCAGGTCAAGAACAGCCCGCACCTGGAAGTCTTCCGCAAGAAAGGCATCGAAGTGCTGCTGCTGACTGACCGCATCGACGAGTGGCTGATGAGCTACCTCAACGAGTTCGACGGCAAGAGCTTTGTCGACGTCGCGCGCGGTGACCTGGACCTGGGCAACCTGGACTCGGAAGAGGACAAGAAGGCCGCAGAAGAAGTCGCCAAGTCGAAAGAAGGTCTGGTCGAGCGTCTGAAAACCGCACTGGGCGATTCCGTTGCCGAAGTCCGGGTTTCCCATCGCCTGACCGATTCGCCGGCCATTCTGGCGATCGGCGAGCAGGACCTGGGTCTGCAAATGCGTCAGATCCTCGAAGCCAGCGGGCAGAAGGTGCCGGATTCGAAGCCGATCTTCGAATTCAACCCGAGCCACCCGCTGATCGAGAAGCTCGACAACGAGGCCAGCGAAGATCGCTTCAGCGACCTGTCGCACATCCTCTTCGACCAGGCCGCTCTGGCGGCTGGCGACAGCTTGAAAGACCCGGCCGCTTACGTGAGCCGCCTGAACAAGCTGCTGGTCGAGCTGTCGGCTTGATCCAACTGTAGAAAAACCCGCTTCGGCGGGTTTTTTCATTCTGGAGTTCAACCAATCTGGAGTCAGAAATGAGCCAAGTCACTGTACGTTCCGTGGTCTATCAGATTGACGGCCAGCCTTATGAAGGTCGCCTTGCGTTTGACGCCGAGCACAAGGGCGCGCGTCCGGGCCTGCTGATGGCGCCGAACTGGATGGGTGTCAGCGCTGGCGCTGAGGAGATCGCCAAATCGGTGGCGGCCAAGGGGTATGTGGTGCTGATCGCTGACGTGTACGGCCAGGCCGTGCGTCCGCAGAACGCTGATCAGGCCGGTGCGGCGATGATGCCGCTGAAGAATGATCGCGCACTGCTGCGCAAGCGTATGCAGGCCGCGTTCGAACACTTGCAGAAGCAGGGCGAGGCGGCGGTCGATACCTCGAAACTGGCGGTGTTCGGTTTCTGCTTCGGCGGTTGCTGTGCACTGGACCTGGCCCGTACCGGTGCCCCGGTGAAAGCGGCGGTGTCGTTCCACGGCACACTGGATTCGCCGAACCCGGCGGACGCAAAGAACATCAAGGGCTCGGTGCTGGTGCTGCACGGTGCTTCCGATCCGTTGGTGCCGAAAGAGCAGTTGCCGGCATTCGAAGACGAGATGAACGCCGCTGGCGTGGACTGGCAGTTGTTGAGCTACGGCGGCGCGGTGCACTCGTTCACCGATCCGCACGCCAATGTGCCGGGCAAGATGATGTACGACGCGAAGACCGCAGCGCGGGCGTTCAAGTCGATGCATGACTTGCTGAATGAAGTGTTCAAAGGCTGATTCGGTTGAAAGCACTCCCACGCCTGGCGTGGGAGTGCTGGTTTAAAGCGGTGTCGGCTCGCTGCGTGATTTCGGCAGCTCGATCCGCTCGACTTCCCCCGGCACTGTCGGCCAGTCACCGGCCGCCCACTTGCGCCGCGCCTCATCGATTGCCGCCGGATCGCTCGCAACAAAATTCCAGTTGATCCGCCGTGGCCCGTCCAGTGGCGTACCGCCGAACAACACCGCGTGGCTGTCGCTCTCGGCGAACAAACTCATTTCTTCCCCGGTCGGCAATACCACAAGCGCATGGGGTTCGACCGCTTCGCCGTTCAATTGCACATCACCGCTCAAGACATACAGCGCCCGTTCTTCATGCTCGGTCGGGATCAGCAGTGTGGTCGCGGTTTGCATCTTCAGTTCGGCATAGAGCGTAGGAGAAAGCACCGGCACCGGTGATTCCAGACAAAAGCCTGACCCGGCGATCATGCGGATCTGCACGCCGAGGTTATCGCTGACCGGCAAGGTCGAGGCCGGGTGATGGCTGTAATGCCCCGGGCCTTGTTCGTGATCTTTGGGCGACGCGAGCCAGATTTGCAGGCCGTGCATCTTGAAGCTCTGATCCCATAGCGGTTCGGGTGTGCGCTCGACGTGAGCGATCGCCGTGCCGGCCGTCATCCAGCTGACATCGCCAGCACTGACCACCTGATCCGAACCCAGGCTGTCCTTGTGCTGGATCTGCCCTTCGAACAGATAGGTCAAAGTCGACAGACCGATGTGCGGGTGCTGTCGGATGTTCATGCCTTTGCCCGCCGGATAAACCGTTTCGAGCATGTGGTCGAAAAACACGAAAGGCCCGACGCTGCGGCATTTGGCTGACGGCAGCGGACGCAGGATCGGCTGGCCTTCGACGTCTTCGGCGCGCGGGCGGATGATCAGGGGTTGGGTGTCCATGGTCCATTCCAGGCTGAGCGGGTGATGCGTGGAGCATAACCCGCCGGTGTCGTCGGGGTGATTACTGGCTGTCGAAACCGACTGGCGCGTGGGTTTCGATGGTGACTTCGCTGGTGGTCATCAGCTTGTGAATCGGGCATCGATCGGCGACGCGCAGCAGTTCTTCGCGCTGGGCATCGGTGAGCACGCCCTTGAGGGTGAGGGTCACGTGCAGGGCGTATTTGCCTTTCTGTTCCTGGCTGTTGTCGCGTTTGACTTCAACACCGACGCCGGTCAGCGGGATGTCCTTTTTCTTTGCGTACAGCTTCAGGGTCAGGGCCTTGCAGGCGCCGAGGGCGGCGTCGAAGTAATCGTGCGGCTCCGGAGCCGAGCCTTCGCCGCCGGCGGTCGTCGGGACATCGGCGAACAGCTCATGCTCATCGATCTGTACAGTGTGGCGAAAACCTTCGGCAGACACGGTATTGACGGTAACGGTCATATGAACCTCGCAAGCTGTAGGAAAAGGGATTCGATCAAAAAAGACCTTGCAGGTATAGAGCATTCCCACACAGGCGCGTTCCACTTTCTTGCCGGGTGAACCCTCGTTGTCCGGCGAGGGTCTAGGCTATGCCTGTCTGCCGGAGAATGCTTGTGTCCGTGTTTCGTTTGAGTCTTGCCTGCCTGATGGTTTTCACCGGCGCCGCCAATGCCCGGGAATACATCTACAGTGACGCGCACCTGCATTACGTGGATTTTTTCCAGGAAACCGCCGGCATGCCGAAATTGCTGACGGCTATGGAGGAGAATTCCGTCGAGCATGTGATGATTTCCGGCATTCCCGTGGCGAAGAAATGGCACGAAGACGAGCCGAAGCGCCCGCGTTATTACGCTGGCGATGATGCCGATGCCTATTGGTACAGTGCGACTGACGTGATCGTCGCTGACGCGGTGCAGAAACTCGCCCCGGAACAGCGCCAGTACTTTCATCCGTTCCTTTCAGGCTTCAATCCCAACGACAAGAACTCCGCCGCGCACATCCAGCGCATGCTCGATCTGTATCCCGGCTTGTGGCAGGGCATCGGCGAAGTCTTCACCCGTCACGACGACCTGACCGCGCTGACCTCTGGCGACACGCCACGCGCCAACAACGAAGCGATGACTCGCATCTATCACCTGGCCGCCGAAAACGATCTGCCGGTGATGTTGCATTCCAACATCACCTCCAAGCGTGAGAAGAATCCGCTGTACCTGAAGGAAATCGAAGAGCCGCTGCGTAATCATCCGCACACCCGGTTCATCTGGGCCCATGCCGGTACCAGTGCCGAAATCCATCGTCATCAAACGCAACTGGATTTTCTGCTGCCGACCCTCGCGCGAATGCTGGAGGCGTACCCGAACCTGTTCATTGATCTGTCGTGGAGCCTGCTGACGCCTTATCTGCTGGATGAAAAGGGCCAGCCGCGAGCGGAGTGGGTGCAACTGGTGGAACGTTATCCGGATCGCTTCATGCTCGGTTCGGACGTGGTCGGGCGATTCAACAAACTCGGCAAGGAAATCCACGGCTTCAAGCCGTTTCTCGACGCCTTGCCGGAAGCGGTGGCGAAAAAAGTCGCACGGGACAACTTCCTGGCGATATTGCCGCGAACAGCGCTCAAGTCCGGCAAACCCGCGCTGAATCGATAATGCCGGAGGTTCGTAGGATCAAGGCCTTTTGATATCGCGTTTTGGTCTTACGCATTTTTTAAAAGGGCCGATACCTTCTAGAGCAACCAGCTGCAGGGTTGATGCAGCGCTTTTGGAAGGAACCAGAGCAATGAGTATCCGTAGTCTCAATATTGCACCCCGGGCCGGGCTGGGTTTTGGCGTGCTGGCGCTGATGGTGTTTGCCCTTGGCGCGTTCGCCCTGCTGCAGATGTCGAACATGCGAGCCCAGTCCGACGAGGTCGACAAGAACTGGCTGCCCAGCGTGATGGCCGTGGGTGAAATGAGTCAGGACATGCTGCGTCTGCGCGCCCTGACCATGCGTCTGTTGCTCAATCGCGATCCGCAGGCCCTGGACCAGAATGTGGCCAAGCTCAATGAGCTGCGCAGTGTGTTGAGCGAAGCCCAACAACGTTACGACATATTGATCGTGCTGCCCGAGGAGCGGGCGTTGTTCGACCGCTTCAAGGTCGCCGAACACAAATATCTGGAGTTTCAAGCGCAGGTGATGACCTTGTCCGCTCAAGGACGAGTGGAAGAGGCGGCCGCCATTCTCAACGGGCAGATGAGCCCGCTGGCGGATGAAATCGCAGTGACCCTGCGTGAACTGGTCGAGCTGAACAAGCACAACGCCAATCTGGCCACTGAGGCCGCACGGCTGGTGTTCACCAATTCGCGGGTCTGGGTCGGAGTGATGATCGGCATTACCGCGCTGATTACCATTGCGCTGGCGTTATTGCTGACCCGCAGCATCGTGGTGCCGCTCTCGCAGTCGCTGGGCGTTGCCGAAGTGGTGGCCGGCGGTGATCTGACCGGTGATATCAGCATCATCGGCAAAGATGAGCCGGCGCGACTGCTGCATGCGCTCAAGAGCATGCAGCACAGCCTGCGCGATACCATCCGACAGATTTCGGAGTCTTCCAGCCAATTGGCCTCGGCCTCGGAGGAATTGAGCTGCGTTACCGAAGACGCCACGCGCGGATTGCACCAGCAGAGTCTGGAAATCGAGCAGGCCGCCACGGCGGTCAACCAGATGACCGCCGCCGTGGAGGAGGTAGCCAGCAATGCCGTCGCGACCTCTGAGGCATCGCGGGAATCGGATCGCATCGCCCAACATGGTCGCGAGCAGGTGCAGCAGACCGTGTCGTCCATCGAGCTGCTGGCGGATGACGTAACCGCCAACGCTACGCAAGTTGAGGATCTGGCACAGAAGGTCTACAGCATCAGCAAGGTGCTGGACGTGATCCGCTCGATTGCCGAACAGACCAATCTGCTGGCGCTGAACGCGGCGATCGAAGCCGCGCGGGCGGGGGATGCCGGGCGGGGTTTTGCGGTGGTGGCGGACGAAGTGCGGGCGCTGGCCCATCGCACTCAGCAGTCGACCCAGGAGATCGAGCAGATGATCGGCGGCATTCAGCAGGGCACCGATTCGGCAGTCAGCTCGATGCAGCAGAGCAACATTCGCGCACGCTCGACCCTGGAGCTGGCGAAGGCCGCTGGCGTGGCGCTGGAGGAAATCGCTTCGGCGTTTACCTTGATCAACGAGCGCAACCTGGTGATCGCCAGTGCGTCGGAAGAGCAGGCCGCCGTGGCGCGGGAAGTGGATCGCAACCTGATGAACATCCGCGATCTGGCGATGCAGACTTCGGCGGGGGCCAATCAGACCAGCGCTGCGAGCCAAGAGCTGTCGCGGCTGGCGGTGGACCTGAACAGCATGGTGGCCAGGTTCTCGGTCTGATCAGCGTTCGACAGGCGAAAAAAAGCCCCGCGTTTGCGGGGCTTTTTGTTGAATCAGCTGCCTTTGACTGTCTTGCCGTTGACCGTGCCGTCCTGGAGCATGATGTTGTACTCCTTGCCGTCGGTCTCGACCTGTTGCAGGCGAACCAGCAGGTAATCCCAATCCTTGGCGAACCACATGACAGTGGTGCGCTTGCTTTGTGTCGGATCACGCACGCGTTCGACCTTGATCGCATCGATCTGGCCGGCTTTGGTTTCGACCTTCTCCGAACCCAGCACGCGGAAGTCGTAGGTATCGACTTCGCCATCATCGACTACCTGATAGCTCATGCTTTTCTTGCCGGCGGCCACGTCATGCTGCAGCGCCAATTGATAGGTGGATTTGTCGACCATGCCGCGGTTGAGCGGGACTTTCACCGCGTCGCCACGGTCGGTGCCGGTGACGAGCTTGTTGTTCCAGTCGAAGTCCAGATCAGCCTTTTTCGCCTTGCCCAGGCCACCACGTTCGAAGTGGTAGGACTGTGGCAGCAGGGTGTCCTTGTCCAGGGTCAGGGTGCTTTCTTCAGTCAGGCTGGCGATCATCATCGAAGCCTTGAAGCTGAGTTTCCAGACGCCGTTCGCTTCCTTGGTCAGGCTGCGTTCGGCGGTTCCGCTCATGGGCAGCTGCTTCCAGTCGGCGGTGTAGCTGGCGGAGAACGGTTGAAGGTCTGCCGCCTGCGCGAAAGGCAGGGTGAGCAGAGCGCAAGCGAAGAGCAGGGCGCGACGCATAAAATCTCCTAGTTTCGAATCAAGTGACCGCTGGCCCCGAGTAACTGGCCATCCAGTAAAGCACCTTGCTCGCCGAGGGCCAGCCGTCCTTCGGCAAACCAGCGTACGGCCATCGGGTAGATCAGGTGCTCCTGAACATGAACCCGTTGCGCCAGACTCTGTGGCGAATCGTGCAACTCTACCGGTATTACTGCCTGTACGACCAGTGGCCCGCCATCGAGTTCCTCGGTGACGAAGTGCACGGAGCAGCCGTGTTCGGCGTCGCCGGCTTCCAGCGCGCGCTGATGAGTGTGTAACCCTTTGTATTTGGGTAGCAGCGAGGGGTGGATGTTGAGCAGGCGACCCTGGTAGTGACGGACGAAGTCAGCGCTGAGAATGCGCATGAAGCCTGCCAGTACCACGAGTTTCGGATTGAATTCGTCGATCAGTTCGATCAGGGCGGCATCGAAGGCCTCGCGACCTTCGAAACCCTTGTGATCCAGCGAGCGGGTGGCGATACCCGCGTCACTGGCGCGTTGCAGGCCATAGGCGTCGGCGCGGTTGGAAATCACCGCAGCGATGCGGACCGGGCTGTCGCCGGTCCGCGTGCTGTCGATCAGGGCCTGCAAGTTACTGCCGGTGCCGGACAACAGCACCACGACATCACAGGTATTAGGCATTAGTGAGCCTTGAGGTTTTTCAGCTCGACCTGGGCCGCGCCTTCGGCAGCGACACCGATCTGGCCGATGACCCAAGGCTGTTCGCCGGCTTCACGCAGGTTGCTCAGTGCAGATTCAACGTGCTCCTGAGCCACGCAGATGACCATGCCCACGCCGCAGTTCAGTACGCGGTGCATTTCGGTTTCGTCGACGTTGCCTTGCTCTTGCAGCCAGTCGAAGACGGCCGGGCGAGTCCAGCTGGCCACGTCAACCACGGCTTGAGCGCCTTTTGGCAGAACGCGCGGGATGTTGTCCAGCAGGCCGCCACCGGTGATGTGGGCCATGGCCTTGACGGCGCCGGTGTCCTTGATCAGCTTGAGCAGCGGCTTCACGTAGATGCGGGTCGGGGCCATCAGCAGATCGGTCAGCGGCTTGCCGTCGAGCTGAACGGTTTCGATGTCGGCGCCGGAGACTTCGATGATCTTGCGGATCAGCGAGTAGCCGTTGGAGTGCGGGCCGGACGATGGCAGGGCGATCAGGGCGTCACCGGTGGCGACTTTCGAGCCGTCGATGATTTCCGCTTTTTCTACAACGCCGACGCAGAAGCCGGCCAGGTCGTAGTCTTCGCCTTCGTACATGCCAGGCATTTCAGCGGTTTCGCCGCCCACCAGCGAGCAGCCAGCCAGTTCGCAGCCTGCGCCGATACCGGTGACGACGGTGGCGGCAACGTCGACGTTCAACTTGCCGGTGGCGTAGTAATCGAGGAAGAACAGCGGCTCGGCACCGCATACCACCAGGTCGTTGACGCACATGGCGACCAGATCCTGGCCGATGCTGTCGTGCTTGTTCAGGTTCAGTGCCAGACGCAGTTTGGTGCCGACGCCGTCGGTGCCGGAAACCAGTACGGGCTGTTTGTAGCCGGCCGGGATTTCGCAGAGGGCGCCGAAACCGCCCAGTCCGCCCATGACTTCCGGGCGCGCAGTGCGCTTGGCGACGCTCTTGATGCGTTCGACCAATGCTTCACCGGCGTCGATGTCTACACCGGCGTCCTTGTAGCTCAGGGAGGGTTGCTTGCTCATGATCCAGGCCTTTAGGGGAGGGGATTCAGGGGTAACGACCGAGTCCAGCGGGAACGCCGAAACCGACGGGGGCGATTGCCTCACGCGAATTTCGATGTGCCCGGCTGTTGCCGGTCTGCGAAGGCGCGCGATTTTATCAGGCTTGAGGGGCAGCGGCCATCCTCGCGCCGACGGGCAGGGCCATATCGGCCGAAAAATTTTGCAATTGAAGCTGTGGGTGACATCACGGGTGCCTGTATAAGGAACCGTCTATCGTTAGGACTGTGCAAAAACTTACCGCCAGCGTGTGAATGTTTTGCAACGGCTTGTGGTCACAGGCTTGCTCTATCCGGTTCACGCGGCCTGTTCCAGCCGCTCTTGTCGACGGGAATTCTCCATGCGTTTGTGTAAATTGCTGTTTGTGGGCTGCTTGTCTCTCTTCAGTCTGGCGAGCCAGGCCGAAAACCTCAAAGGTCTTTATCAGGTTCGCGAGCCGGTTAATGGCCAGTCGCCCGAGGAGCGTGATCGCGCTACCCAGGCTGCACTGGATACGCTGGTGTTGCGTCTGACCGGTGACCCGAAGGCGCCGCAGAACCCCGGGCTGGCGCCGATTCGCAAGGATCCGCAGCAGATCATCAGTCAGTTCGGTTTCGATGCCGGGCCGCCGGAAGTATTGAAGGTCGATTTCGACCCGGCTACCACCGAGCAGGCGCTGCGCCGTGCCGGGTTGTCGCTGTGGGGCGCCAGTCGGCCGTCGATCCTGGGCTGGTGGCTGAACGACTCCGCTGAGGGGGCGAGTCTTGTGGGTGATGGTCAGGCCAGTGCCGCGCCGTTGCGACGTGCCGCCCAACACAGAGGTTTGCCATTGCGTTTGCCGCTGGCGGACCTGAGTGAGCAATTGGTTGCAACCGCTCCGACGCTCGAAGGTTCCGACCCCGCGCCGCTGAATGCCGCCTCGGAACGTTACAGCGCCGATGCACTGCTCGCCGTGCATGCCCGTGAAGAAGGCGGTCAGTGGCAGGCCAAGTGGCATTTGTGGCTGGGGGATCAAAAAGAGGCGGGAAGCGTGCAGGGGGCTGATCAGGCCGCTGTTGCCGATGCTGTGATGCTGGCGGTCGCCGAGCGCCTGGCGCCTCGCTTTGTCGCCAAACCGGGTGCCTCGGGGCAGCAGACTCTGGAAGTGCAGGGCATGAATCTGGAGCATTACGCAACGTTGCTGCGGATGCTCGAACCCTTTGGTGTGCGGCTGCAGAGTGTCGATGCCGATCGTATCGTCTATCGGGTCAACGGCAGTGCCGATCAGTTGCGGGCGCAGTTGTCGCTGGCGAAGTTACAGGAAATGCCGGCCGAGGCGCCGGCTCCGGTGGCTCCGCAGCCTGCGGTGCCAGGCGGTGCGCCTGTCGTTGCACCGGCGCCGGTTCCTGCGGCGCCGTCGTTGCGATTCCGCTGGTAGGTTTTTCTTTCATATATAGAAGCAATGGAGTGTTACATGGCCGATACGCGGCGTTGGTTCTGGCTCGGTGGGGTGCTCCTGCTTTGCGCGTTTGTCTGGTTGCTGCATCCGATCCTCACGCCGTTTCTGGTGGCGCTGTTGCTCGCGTATCTGTTCGACCCGCTGGTGGACCGTCTGGAGCGCCTCGGACTATCCCGCACCTGGGGCGTGATCGCGGTATTTGCCGTGTTCACTCTGATCGTCACTACGTTGTTGCTGGTGCTGGTGCCGATGCTCGCCAAGCAACTGCTGCGTCTTTACGAGCTGGCACCGCAGATGCTCGACTGGCTGCAGCACACGGCGCTGCCTTGGGCGCAGTCGAAGCTGGGGCTGGCGGATGGCTTCTGGAAGTTCGACAAGGTCAAGGCTGCGATCACCGAGCACATGGGCCAGACCACCGACATCGTCGGCGTGGTGCTGAGTCAGGCCACAGCCTCCAGTCTGGCCCTGATCGGCTGGCTGGCGAATCTGGTGTTGATCCCGGTGGTCAGTTTCTATCTGCTGCGCGACTGGGACGTGATGATGGCCAAGATCCGCAGCCTGTTGCCGCGTGATCGTGAAGAGCGCGTGGTGGCGCTGGCGGGCGAATGTCACGAGGTGCTTGGCGCTTTCGTGCGGGGGCAGTTGCTGGTGATGCTGGCGCTGGGCGTGATCTATGCGGCGGGCCTGATGATTGTCGGTCTGGAACTGGGCCTGTTGATCGGCCTGATCGCCGGGCTGGCGGCCATTGTGCCTTATATGGGGTTTGTGATCGGGATCGGCGCGGCGCTGATTGCCGGGCTGTTCCAGTTCGGCGGCGACCTGTACCCGATGATCGGGATTGTCGCGGTATTCATGGTGGGGCAGGCCCTGGAGGGTATGGTGCTGACGCCATTGCTGGTCGGTGATCGAATCGGCCTGCATCCGGTGGCGGTGATCTTTGCCATTCTGGCTGGCGGCGAGCTGTTCGGTTTTACCGGTGTGTTGCTGGCGTTGCCTGTGGCGGCGGTGATCATGGTGCTGGTGCGTCACGTTCATGACTTGTACAAGGACTCTGACATGTACAGCGGAGTGGATGATCCGAAGCTGTAACGTGAGGGAGGGCCCGCCCGGTGGATTGCCGGGTTGGCCCGTCTCGTGCAAAGCAATGCTGACGCCTGTGCGCCAAAGAAACTGTCATAAAACCAGCGTGTTAACGCAAACCTTTGATTTTGCTTGGGGTCTGTCGCATTGTGCGCTCCGCTTCACGGGTATAAACTTCGCACACTTTACACAGAGGCCACTAACGGTTCCTTGGGAACTGTTCAGTCAGCATGAAACCGATTCAGCTGCCCCTAGGTGTGCGTCTGCGTGACGACGCCACCTTCATCAACTACTACCCAGGCGCCAATGCCGCTGCACTCGGCTATGTCGAGCGTCTATGCGAAGCCGACGCCGGCTGGACCGAAAGCCTGATCTATCTGTGGGGCAAACACGGGGTGGGGCGTACGCATCTGTTGCAGGCCGCGTGCCTGCGTTTCGAACAGATGGGCGAACCGGCGGTGTACCTGCCGCTGGCCGAGTTGATGGATCGCGGCATAGAAATTCTCGACAACCTCGAACAGTACGAACTGGTCTGCCTGGATGACCTGCAGGTGATTGCCGGCAAGCCCGATTGGGAAGAGGCGATGTTTCACCTGTTCAATCGTCTGCGTGACAGCGGTCGCAGGTTGCTGATTGCCGCCTCCACCTCGCCACGTGAATTACCGGTGAAACTGGCGGACTTGAAATCGCGCCTGACCCTGGCGCTGATTTTCCAGATGCGTCCTCTCTCCGATGAAGACAAATTGCGCGCCCTGCAATTACGCGCATCCCGTCGCGGTCTGCACCTGACCGACGAAGTCGGGCATTTTATTTTGACTCGCGGTACCCGCAGCATGAGCGCGCTGTTTGACCTGCTCGAGCAGCTCGATCAGGCCTCTTTGCAGGCTCAACGCAAGCTGACCATTCCCTTCCTGAAAGAAACCCTGGGCTGGTAAAACCGGGGCTCTCAGCTGGTTTCGGCATATTTCAGGCGCCAGAAAATCCGCTTTCCTGTGCATTGCGCAGGCCGCGTCTCGATTCAAATAGGCTTAAGCGCTTAGATGTAAACGAGAAACCGAGAAGTCACAAAAAGATCGATTGAATTTGCAAATGAGGCTGATAGCGGGCATAGTCTCGGCTTCTTTACAACTATCAGCCACGGTCGTGCCCATGCTAAAGCGCTTCGCACCCCTCGTGCCTCTCGCACTCGTCACCCTGTTGTTCGGTTGCGCTGCTCATTCACCTGTCAATCAAGAGCAGCAACAGCAGGCTAAAAATTCTGCCACCGCCCAGTCTTCCGTTATTTATCAGGAAGAACTGGACACCGAAAAGGAACTGGCCGACTTCAACGGCAAGAAGCCTTACCAGCTTCCGGTTCTGGCCGACAGCATTCTTGAACGCGGCATGTCCCTGATCGGTACCCGTTACCGTTTCGGCGGCACCTCTGAAGCCGGGTTCGATTGCAGCGGTTTCATCGGCTACCTCTTCCGCGAAGAAGCCGGCATGAACCTGCCACGCTCCACTCGCGAAATGATCAACGTGGATGCCCCGCTGGTTTCGCGCGGCAACCTCGAGCCGGGCGATCTGCTGTTCTTCGCCACCAATGGTCGTCGCGGTCGTGTAAGCCACGCCGGGATCTATCTGGGCGACAATCAGTTCATCCACTCCAGCAGTCGTCGTAGTGGCGGTGTCCGTATCGACAGTCTGGGTGACAGCTACTGGAGCAAGTCCTTCATCGAAGCCAAACGTGCTTTGGCGAACGCTCCAACCGTGGTTACCGCTCGCAAGTAATCACGCCTATGTCGCCACGCTCGTGGCGACAAGCGGTCCTTCAGGGGCAATAGACTTAAACTTTACAAGGTGAAGTTAAAGTCTTACTTGAAGTTTGCCGCGTAGCCGCTAGAATCCTGATCTATATTGATGGCAAACCGCCTGCGTTCCCCCGCAGGCGGTTTTGTTTTCTGTCGAATCGGCAGTAAAAGCCGCAGCCAGATCAGGATGTTCTGCTTATGACGATGACGGCCCGCCTTGCCCTGATGTTCTTCGCAGCGCTGCTCAGCGCTTGCGCCAGTCGCACTCCGCCGCCAGCCCCCGTGGTTCGCGCGCCGGTTGTGTTCGGATCCTCCCAGGCTTTTTCTCCCGCTGCCGAAGACGTACTGTTCCGTGCGCTCGGGCTGGTTGGGACGCCTTATCGCTGGGGCGGCAACACGCCGGATTCCGGTTTTGATTGCAGCGGCCTGATTGGCTTCGTCTACCGCGATGCTGCCGGCATCAGCCTGCCGCGCTCTACCCGCGAGATGATCGTCATGCAGGCGCCGAATGTCGGCAAGGAAGGGCTGCAGACCGGCGACCTGATCTTCTTCGCCACCAATGGCGGCTCCCAGGTCAGTCATGCGGGGATTTACGTCGGGGAGGGGCGCTTCGTTCATGCGCCAGCCACCGGCGGTACCGTGAAGCTGGACAGCCTGTCGAAGGCCTATTGGCAGAAGGCCTATCTGAGTGCCAAGCGCGTTCTGCAGCCGGAGCATCTGGCGCATAACCCTTAGTCATTCGAAGCAATAAAAAAACCTGTGGGAGCACATCGGCTCTCACAGGTTTTTTTGTTTCAGGGTCGGGCTATTTGGCTGCCGACACTCGCCAGACCTTGTTCCCGACGTCGTCTGCCACCAGTAAGTCGCCTTGTTGATCAATCACCACGCCAACAGGGCGTCCCAGGGCGTTTTCATCCTTGTCGAGGAAGCCTGTCAGTACGTCTACAGGTGTTCCATTCGGCTTGCCGGCGCTAAACGGTACGAAGATCACCTTGTAGCCACTGTGGGGCTTTCGGTTCCACGAGCCGTGCTGACCGATGAACGCGCCTTCCTTGAATTGGGCCGGCAGCGTGTTGCCCTCGGCAAAGGTCAGGCCCAGTGAGGCGGTATGCGGACCGACGGCGTAATCCGGGGCGATGGCCTTGGCCACCAGGTCCAGGTTTTGTGGCTCGACGCGGACATCGACGTGCTGGCCGTAATAGCTGAACGGCCAGCCATAGAAACCACCGTCCTTTACCGAGGTGATGTAGTCCGGCACCAGATCGCTGCCGATCTCGTCCCGCTCGTTTACCGCTGTCCACAGCGCGCCGCTTTTCGGTTCCCAGGCGAGGCCGTTGGGGTTGCGAATGCCTGAAGCGAAGATCCGGTGATTGCCGGTGGCGCGGTCCACTTCCCAGATCGCCGCGCGGCCCTCTTCCTGATCCAGGCCGTTTTCGCCGACGTTGCTGTTCGAGCCGACGGTGACGTAGAGCTTGCTGCCGTCCTTGCTGGCAATGACGTTCTTGGTCCAGTGATGGTTGAGCGGGCCGCCCGGCAGGTCCACGACCTTGATTGGCTGGCTCTTGATTTCCGTTGCCCCGGGTTCGTAGTGGAAGCGTAACAAACGGTCGGTATCAGCGACGTACAGGTCATTGCCGACCAGTGTCATGCCGAACGGCGAGTTCAGGTTCTGCAGAAACACCGTGCGCGTTTCCGCCACGCCGTCGTGGTCGGCATCGCGCAGCAGGGTAATGCGGTTCGGGCTGGGAACCCCTGCGCCCGCACGGCCCATGACTTTCTTCATCACCCAGCCGCGTATGCCCTTGCTGTCGTCCGGTTTCGGCGGGGCATTGGTTTCCGCCACCAGTACATCACCGTTGGGCAATACGTAGAGCCAGCGCGGGTGATCGAGGTTTTCGGCGAATGCGGCCACTTGGGTGCCGGCGGCTGCGGTTGGTTTCGCACCGGCCGGCCAGCCGATCGCCGGGGCGATGTTCACCGTCGGAATCAGGGTTTTATTCGGTTCGGGCAGTTTGGGGGATGGGCCGGTGCCGTCCGAGACTTGCAGGCTGGAGGATTCACCACAGGCGGTGAGCCCTCCGGCGAGTGCGATGACGAAAACGAGCTGGGGCTTGCGCATTACTGATCTTCCCTATGAATGCATTCCTAATCATAGAGAAGTGCGCGAGCCCGATGGTTCAACCGCTCAGCCGCGCGCCTCCTTGAACAGCACGGCAATGCCGGGATGGTAGTTGCCGGCCTCGCTGCGCAATTTGCGGTAGGCGTAGGGGAAGTACCAGGCGACGGCGCAGGTGTGTTCCTTTTGCAGGTCGTCGACCATGTCCTGCAGTTCTTCCGGGCTGGCGCTGTGCTGGGCTTTCTGTGGGGCGACGAACAGGCAGCCGAGTTTGAGATCGCTGGCGTAGCTGATGCGCTTGGCATCGCTGGTGATATCGGCCAGGGCCTGAGTCAGATTCAGGTTGTTGACGCGCGGCCAGCGTTGGGTCGCCTGAATGTAAGCGCGATCTTCGGCGCCGGCCAGGAACAGGTCGGCACGGGCATTGCGTTCGCCTTCCTCATTCTGTTTGCGCGTGGCGGTGTCACGCAGGGTGACCAGTTCGGCCATCCATGCGGCGGCGGACAGCAGGCCGAGGTTGGCTTTTTCGTCGTGCCAGTAGGGCGTGTCGTTGTCGCCACGCACGGTGTTGTAGCGGTCGATACAGTCAAACCAGCGTTCCAGCACCGGGCGCAGGAATTCCAGCCGCGGATTGCTGATGATCATGCCTTGCATGGTGCTCTCCCTTGTTATTGTGATGTGCTCTCTGCAGTCAAAAAGCATGGCTCTTTGATATCACTGCTGGCAGTGTGGCACAAGATTGGCGTCAGTTAATTGATCGGCGGCAGTTATTCGCCGCACAAGCCCCTCTTCAATTGACGCTCCACCCCCAACCCTCTAACCTTCGCGGCTTGTTTCAGGTGCTCTGTGGCGCATGTCGACAGAGTGAAACAGGGAAGCCGGTGAGGCGGGTCTTCAAGTGATGAACCCTCACGATCCCGGCGCTGCCCCCGCAACGGTAAATGAGTAAAAGCTGCGTTCGATGCCACTGCTGCAAAGCGGGAAGGCGCGCAGCCAGGCACCAGCCGCTCATGAGCCCGGAGACCGGCCTGATCCATCCAGCGGCATCACGGTGGGCGATGCCAGGCTTGTTGCCGTCTGTTCTTGTGCCTGCCCGCCGTTATCCAGCCTCAACGGAGAGCTTCCCCATGACTGATTCCCCCGAACGCGACGAGCGTCACCTGGCGCGCATGCAGCGTAAAAAAGCCGTGATCGACGAGCGCATCGCCAATTCGCCAGACGAATGCGGCCTGGTGCTGGTGCTGACCGGTAATGGCAAAGGCAAAAGCAGCTCGGCGTTCGGCATGCTCGCCCGCGCCATGGGTCACGGCATGCAGTGCGGCGTGGTGCAGTTCATCAAGGGCCGCAACAGCACCGGTGAGGAACTGTTCTTTCGCCGCTTCCCGGAGCAGGTGCGCTTCCATGTGATGGGTGAGGGATTCACCTGGGAAACCCAGGACCGCCAGCGTGACATCGCCGCCGCCGAAGCTGCATGGGAAGTGTCCCGCGAGCTGCTGCGTGATCCGTCGATCGGTCTGGTGGTGCTCGATGAACTGAACATCGCCCTCAAGCACGGTTACCTCGATCTGGATCAGGTGCTCAGCGATCTGCAGGCCCGCCCGCCGATGCAGCACGTGATCGTCACCGGTCGCGCCGCCAAGCCGGAAATGATCGAGATGGGCGACACCGTCACCGAAATGGGCATGATCAAGCACGCCTTCCAGGCCGGCATCAAAGCGCAGAAAGGCGTCGAACTTTGAATCAACCACGTCACTGCCCGGCGGTACTGATCGCCGCGCCGGCCTCCGGTCAGGGCAAGACCACCGTCACCGCCGCGCTGGCCCGTTTGCATCGCAATCAGGGGCGCAAGGTTCGCGTGTTCAAGTGCGGTCCGGACTTTCTCGATCCGATGATCCTCGAGCGCGCCAGCGGTGCGCCGGTCTATCAATTGGACATGTGGATGGTCGGCGAGCAGGAAAGTCGACGTCTGTTGTGGGAAGCCGCCGATGAAGCGGATCTGATCCTGATCGAAGGCGTGATGGGTTTGTTTGACGGTACGCCGTCGAGCGCCGATCTGGCGCGGCATTTCGGCGTGCCGGTGCTCGGCGTGATCGATGGTACCGCGATGGCCCAAACGTTCGGCGCACTGGCCCTGGGCCTGGCGCGTTATCAGCCGGACCTGCCGTTCGCCGGGGTACTGGCCAACCGCGTTGGCACCGTGCGCCATGCGCAATTGCTCGAAGGCAGCCTTACCGAAGGCCTGCGCTGGTACGGCGCGCTGTCCCGTGAAACCGGGATCGAACTGCCAAGCCGTCATCTCGGTCTGGTGCAGGCCAGCGAACTCAATGACCTCGACGTGCGTCTCGACGCCGCCGCCGAAGCGCTGGCCGGCACCTGCGAGGTAGCGCTGCCGCCGGCCGTGGAATTCGCCGCGCCAGAAATCGTTGAGACTGAAAAGTTGCTCGAAGGCGTGCGAATTGCCGTTGCCCGCGACGAAGCCTTCGCGTTCACCTACGGTGCCAGTCTCGATCTGTTGCGGGCGATGGGCGCCGAGTTGAGTTTCTTCTCGCCGATCCGCGATGCGCAATTGCCCGACGCCGACAGCTTGTACCTGCCCGGCGGCTACCCGGAATTGCACCACGTTGCCTTGTCGCAGAACGCCGACATGCTCAACGCGATCCGCGCGCATCACGCCGCTGGCAAACCGCTGCTCGCCGAATGTGGCGGCATGCTGTACCTGCTCGGCTCGCTGACCGATGTCGAAGGCACCCGCGCTGACTTGGTCGGCCTGTTGAGTGGCGATGCCGTGATGCAAAAGCGCCTCGCCGCTCTGGCCTTGCAAGAGGTCGACCTGCCGGAAGGCCTGTTGCGCGGCCACACCTATCACCACTCCCTGACCACCACCGAGCTGACGCCAATCGCCCGTGGCCACAGCCCCAACGGCGGGCGCGGTGCCGAAGCGGTGTATCGGCAAGGGCGGATGACCGCCTCGTACGTGCATTTTTACTTTCCATCGAATCCGTCGGCGATTGCCGCACTGTTGGTGCCATGACCGACAACGCATTCACTGAAACCGAGCGCGAAGCGGTCTACCGCGCCATCGCCGAACGCCGCGACATGCGCCACTTCAGCGGCGGCACGGTCGAGCCTGAATTGTTGCGTCGTTTGCTGGAGGCCGCGCATCAGGCGCCGAGCGTCGGCCTGATGCAGCCGTGGCGCTTTATCCGCATCAGCGACCGCGCTTTGCGTGGCCAGATCCAGAACCTGGTTGAAGAAGAACGCGTGCGCACCGCTCAAGCCCTGGGCGAGCGCAGCGACGAGTTCATGAAGCTCAAGGTCGAAGGCATCAATGACTGCGCAGAAGTGCTGGTCGCAGCCTTGATGGACGATCGTGAACGACACATTTTCGGTCGTCGCACGCTGCCGGAAATGGACATGGCCTCATTGTCCTGCGCGATCCAGAACCTGTGGCTGGCGGCGCGTGCCGAAGGCCTGGGCATGGGCTGGGTGTCGCTGTTCGAACCGCAGGCGCTGGCCGATCTGCTGAAACTGCCAGCCGGGGCCAAGCCGCTGGCAGTGCTTTGCCTGGGGCCGGTCAAGGAATTCTATCCGGCGCCGATGCTGGTACTCGAAGGGTGGGCGCAGGCGCGTCCGCTCAATGAGCTGCTGTATGAAAATTTCTGGGGAGTGAGTCAATGAGTGTGGCGTTGTTGAGTGTCGCCGCGGTCGCGCTGGATGCGCTGCTGGGTGAACCGAAGCGCTGGCATCCACTGGTGGCGTTCGGCAATTTTGCCGGGCGCATCGAGCAACGTTTCAACACCGGCGGGCGTGGGTGGCGCAGCCATGGTGTCACCGCTTGGGTGATCGCGGTGCTGCCATTGACGTTAATTGCCACGGCATTGTCCTGGGCGCCTTATGTGGGCTGGGTTGTCGAGATCATCGCGCTGTATTGCGCCCTCGGCATGCGCAGTCTCGGTGAGCACGTCGAGCCGGTGGCCAAGGCTTTGCGCAGCGATGACCTGGAAGAGGCGCGCAAGCGCGTGGGTTACCTGGTCAGCCGTCAGACCAGTGAGCTGGACAGCACGGCTGTCGCCCGTGCCGCCACCGAGTCGGTGCTGGAAAACGGCAGCGATGCGGTGTTCGCTGCAATCTTCTGGTTTGTCGTGGCCGGTGTTCCGGGCGTGGTGCTCTATCGTCTGAGCAACACCCTCGACGCGATGTGGGGTTATCGCAACGAACGCTTCGAGCGTTTCGGTTGGGCCGCGGCAAAAATCGACGATGTCCTCAACTACATTCCCGCACGGCTTGTGGCGTTGACCTACGCGCTGCTCGGCAAAACCCGACTCGCGCTGAAATGCTGGCGCACCCAAGGCCCGAAATGGGACAGCCCGAACGCCGGCCCGGTGATGGCCGCCGGCGCAGGTGCCCTGGGCGTGGAGCTGGGCGGGCCGGCGATCTATCACGGCGAGCTGCACGAGCGTGCGCAACTGGGCGAGGGTGCGCCGGCGGATGCCGATTCCATCGATCGCGGCTGGCAATTGGTTCAGCGCGGGGTATGGTTATGGCTGCTGATTCTCTGCGTGGGGGCTGAATTCTATGCTTGAGCACGGTGGCCGGCTGCGCAGGGCGGCGCTTGAATACGGCATCGCGGAAGAAGACTGGCTCGACTTGTCCACCGGTCTGGCGCCGTGGCCGTTTCCGGTTCCGGAAATTCCGCTGCGGGCCTGGGCGCGCTTGCCGGAATCCGATGACGGTCTGGAGCAGGCCGCGTGCGACTACTACGGCGCCGCGCAGGTTTTGCCGGTGGCCGGTTCGCAGATGGCCATCCAGTTGTTGCCGCGATTGCGCCGGGCCGGCAAGGTTGGCGTGCTGTCGCCGTGTTATGCCGAGCATGGCGAAGCCTGGCGGCGCAGCGGTTACATCGTCCGCGAAGTGTTGGAGCAGGAAGTCGATTTCTTCCTCGACGGCCTCGACGTGCTGGTGGTGGTCAACCCGAACAATCCCACCGGCCTGAGCCTGACTCCGGCGCGCCTGCTCGACTGGCACGCACGGCTGGCCCAGCGCGGCGGCTGGCTGGTGGTTGATGAAGCGTTCATGGACAACACGCCGCAGTTAAGCCTTGCCCCGCATGCGCATCAGGTGGGGTTGATCGTCCTGCGTTCGTTCGGCAAGTTTTTCGGTCTGGCCGGTGTTCGACTCGGGTTCGTGCTGGCGGAGCGCAAGCTGCTCAGATTGCTGGCCGAGCAGGTCGGACCCTGGGCTGTCAGCGGGCCGACCCGGGTATTGGGGCAGGCCTGCCTGCAAGACACCGAAGGTCATACCCGCCAGCGGATCCGCAGTGACGAAGCCAGCGAACGGCTGGCTGCACTGCTCGAACGCTATGGCTTCAAGCCTCAGGGCGGCTGTGCGCTGTTTCAGTGGCTGATCACCGAGCATGCTCACGCACTGCACGAATTCATGGCCCGTCGCGGCATCCTCCTGCGTCTCTTCACGCACAACAGCAGCCTGCGTTTCGGTCTGCCCGCCAATGTCGCCGATGAAGCGCGTCTTGAGCAGGCCCTGCAAGCGTTTGCCATGGACCGCTCTATGGACAAGAAACCCGCATGACTACGTTAATGGTGCAAGGCACCACCTCCGACGCCGGCAAAAGCACGCTGGTGACGGCGCTGTGCCGCTGGGCAACCCGTCAGGGCGTTGCCGTAGTGCCGTTCAAACCGCAGAACATGGCGCTCAACAGCGCAGTGACCGCCGACGGCGGCGAGATCGGCCGGGCGCAAGCGGTGCAGGCGCAGGCGGCGTTTCTCGAGCCACACACCGACATGAATCCAGTGCTGCTCAAGCCCAACAGCGACACCGGTGCCCAGGTCATCATTCATGGACGTGCGGTCACCAGCATGAACGCCGTCGCCTATCACGACTACAAAGCCATCGCCATGCAGGCCGTACTGGCCTCTCACGAGCGCTTGAGCGCTGCGTATCCGCTGGTGATGGTCGAGGGCGCGGGCTCGCCGGCGGAGATCAATCTGCGCGCCGGTGACATCGCCAACATGGGCTTCGCCGAAGCGGTGGATTGCCCGGTGCTGTTGATCGCGGACATCAATCGGGGCGGCGTGTTTGCCCATCTGGTGGGCACGCTGGAACTGCTGTCGCCGAGCGAACAGGCACGGGTGAAGGGCTTCATCATCAACCGCTTCCGTGGCGATATCGCCTTGCTGCAACCGGGCCTCGACTGGCTGGAACAGCGCACCGGCAAACCGGTGGTGGGCGTGCTGCCGTACGTGATGGACCTGCATCTGGAAGCCGAGGACGGCATCGACCAGCGCCAGATCGACAAGGCCGAGCAAGTCTTGAAAGTGGTGGTGCCGGTGCTGCCGCGCATCAGCAATCACACCGATTTCGATCCCCTGCGACTGCATCCGCAGGTTGACCTGCAATTCATCGGCCCGGGGCAAACGATTCCGCCGGCCGATCTGATCATCCTGCCGGGATCGAAAAGCGTGCGCAGTGACCTGGCGTATTTGCGCGCCAATGGCTGGGAAACCGCCATCCGCCGTCATCTGCGCTATGGCGGCAAGCTGCTGGGGATCTGCGGCGGTCTGCAAATGCTCGGCGAGCAAGTGCATGATCCGCTCGGCCTGGAAGGCGCACCGGGCTCCAGCACCGGTCTGGGGCTGTTGGCGTTTGAAACGCAGCTCGAAGCCGAGAAGCAATTGCGCAATGTGCGCGGGCGTCTGGCGCTGGAAGATGCCGAGGTCAGCGGTTATGAAATTCATGCGGGTGTGACGACAGGGGCTGCGCTGGAAAACGCTGCTGTCCATCTGGATGACGGCCGCTGTGATGGCGCGCAAAGTCTCGACGGGCAGATTTTCGGTACCTACCTGCATGGCCTGTTCGAATCGCCGGCGGCCAGTGCGGCGCTGTTGCGCTGGGCCGGTCTGAACGATGTGCAGGAGGTGGATTACCACGGCCTGCGCGAACGCGATATCGAGCGTTTGGCGGATCTGGTGGAGAAGCATCTGGATACCGGGCTGTTGTGTGAACTCTGTGGTATCCAGGCCGGATGTGATGGCCTCTTCGCGGGCAAGCCCGCTCCCACAGGGTGTTGAGGTGTACTCAAGTGCCATGTCCGGCCGACATCCATTGTGGGAGCGGGCTTGCCCGCGAAGAGGTCAGTTGTCTCAACGAATTTTTTTCAGGATGCCTCCATGCTCCAGTTGATCCTCGGCGGCGCCCGCTCCGGCAAAAGTCGCCTGGCCGAAAAGCTCGCCACTGACAGCGCGCTGGCCGTGACGTACATCGCCACCAGTCAGCCGCTGGATGGCGAGATGAATGAACGCGTCGCCCATCACCGTGCCCGTCGTCCCGCCGAATGGGCGTTGATCGAGGAGCCGCTAAAGCTCGCCCGGGTGCTGCGCGAGAACGCCAGTGCCGAGCGTTGCCTGCTGGTGGATTGCCTGACGCTGTGGCTGACCAATCTGCTGATGCTCGAAGACGCCGAACGCCTCGCCGCCGAGCGCGAAGCCCTGCTTGAATGCCTGGCGTCGCTGCCGGGTGAAATCATTTTTGTCAGCAACGAGACCGGAATGGGTGTCGTGCCGCTGGGCGAATTGACTCGCCGCTACGTCGATGAAGCCGGTTGGCTGCATCAAGCTCTGGCCGAGCGTTGTCAGCGAGTCGTCCTGACCGTCGCCGGCCTGCCCCTGACTCTTAAAGGACCTGCGTTATGACTCAAGCCTGGTGGCTGAACCCGTGCAAGCCGGTGGATACGGACGCCGTTGAAAGCGCGGCAGCCCGTCAACAGCAATTGACCAAACCCGCAGGCTCCCTCGGGCGACTGGAATCTGTAGCAGTGCAACTGGCCGGATTGCAGGGGCAGATCAAGCCGAAACTCGATCAGGTCTGGATCGCGATTTTTGCCGGCGACCATGGTGTTGTCGCCGAGGGTGTTTCCGCGTTTCCGCAGGAAGTCACCGGTCAGATGCTGCTGAATTTCGTCAGCGGCGGCGCGGCGATCAGCGTGCTGGCGCGGCAGCTCGGTGCGCAACTGGAAGTGGTGGATCTGGGCACCGTGACCCCGTCGCTGAACCTGCCGGGCGTGCGCCACTTGAATATCGGCCAGGGCACGGCGAATTTCGCCAAGGGTGCGGCGATGACTTCGGCTCAGGGCGAGTTGGCCTTGCAGGGCGGCCGCGACAGTGTGCTGCGCGCGAAGGCGGCGGGCGCGCAATTGTTCATCGGTGGCGAAATGGGCATCGGCAACACCACGGCCGCCAGTGCGCTGGCCTGTGCGCTGCTCGATTGTCCGGTGGCACACCTGACCGGTCCCGGCACCGGGTTGAATGCCGAAGGCGTCAGCCACAAGGCGCTGGTGATCGAGCGGGCGCTGGCGCTGCACGCGGCGCAGCGTGGGGATGTGCTGCAGACCCTGTTCAATCTCGGCGGCTTCGAGATTGCGGCTTTGGTCGGCGCGTATCTGGCCTGTGCTCAGGAAGGTGTGGCGGTGCTGGTGGACGGCTTCATCTGCACGGTCGCTGCGCTGGTGGCGGTGCGTCTGAATCCGGCTTGCCGTGAGTGGCTGCTGTTCGGTCATCGCGGCGCCGAGCCGGGCCATCGTCATGTGCTGGAAACTCTGAGTGCCGAGCCGCTTCTTGAACTGGGCCTGCGTCTGGGCGAGGGCAGCGGCGCTGCGCTGGCGGTGCCGTTGTTGCGTCTGGCCTGTGATCTGCACGGCCAGATGGCGACCTTCGCCGAGGCCGCGGTGGCGGATCGTCCGGCATGACCTTGCGTCTGGACCTGCTGCGCCACGGTGAAACCGAACTCGGCGGCGGCCTGCGCGGCAGCCTCGACGACGCGCTGACTGAAAAAGGCTGGGCGCAGATGCGCGAGACGGTGAGCGGGCAGGGGCCGTGGGATCGGCTGGTCAGTTCGCCGTTGCAGCGTTGTGCGCGGTTTGCTGAAGAGCTGAGCGCGCAGCGGGATCTGCCGGTATCTCTGGACAAGAATCTGCAAGAGCTGCATTTCGGTGCCTGGGAAGGGCAGAGCGCGGCGGCGCTGATGGAAACCGATGCCGAAGCGCTTGGGCTGTTCTGGGCGGATCCGTATGGGTTTACCCCGCCGCAGGGGGAGCCTGTCAGCGAGTTTTCTGCGCGGGTGCTGGCGGCGGTCATGCGACTGCATGCGGCGCACGCGGGGGAGCGGGTGTTGCTGATCAGCCATGGCGGCGTGATGCGTCTGTTGCTGGCCCGGGCCCGTGGTTTGCCTCGTGAGCAGTTGCTGAATGTCGAAGTGGGTCACGGCGCGCTGTTTTCGCTGATCGTCGAGGCCGACGGTTCGCTCAGGGAAGTGTGCTGACATGCTGCCCCTGTGGATCGCCCTGCAATTTCTCAGCAGCCTGCCGATTCGTCTGCCGGGCATGCCGGCGCCTGAACAGCTCGGGCGCTCGTTGCTGTTTTATCCGCTGGTGGGCTTGCTGTTCGGGGTGATTCTCTGGGCACTGAACATTGCGTTGACTGGCGCGCCACTGCTGTTGCATGCGGCGCTGTTGCTGACGGTGTGGGTGCTGCTCAGCGGCGCTTTGCACCTTGATGGCCTGGCGGACAGCGCCGATGCGTGGCTCGGCGGCTTCGGTGATCGCGAGCGTACGCTGACAATCATGAAGGACCCGCGCAGCGGGCCGATTGCCGTGGTGACGCTGGTGCTGGTGTTGTTGCTCAAGTTTGCCGCGTTGCTGGCCTTGATCGAACAGCAGCAGGGTATGGCATTGATCATCGTGCCGCTGATCGGGCGAGCGGCGCTGCTCGGACTGTTCCTCACCACGACTTATGTGCGGGCCGGCGGGTTGGGTCAGGCGCTGGCCGATCATCTGCCGCGCAAGACGGGTTGGCAGGTGCTGGCGGTGAGTGCGGCGGTGTGCGTGGTGATTGCCGGGTTCAATGCTGTCGTGGCGTTGCTGCTGGCGGTCGTCGTGTTCATCTGGCTGCGACATTTGATGGTGCGGCGCCTGGGCGGAACCACGGGCGATACGGCCGGTGCGCTGCTGGAATTATTGGAAATGTCGGTGCTGGTCGGGCTGGCCTTGTTTTGATCTGTAACTTGATTTGACAGACTCGCGGGTATATACACGCATCATGCTTCCTTCTCAGTGTTTGTGCATCAACCTGCGTCGCGCCGCTCGTGGCGTCAGCAGGCATTACGACGGCGCTCTCGACGGCTTCGGGATCAACGTTGCCCAGTATTCTCTGCTGTGCAATCTGCAGCGGCTGGATCAGCCGAGCATCTCCGAGCTGGCCGAAGCGATGGGCCTGGATCGCAGCACTCTCGGACGCAATCTGCGGGTACTGGAAGGCGAAGGGCTGGTGGCGCTGGCTGAGGGCGAAGACATGCGCAACCGCATTGTCCGGCTCACCGAAACCGGTGCGCAACGCCTGGCAGCAGCCCTGCCGGCCTGGGAAGCGGCGCAGCAGCGGTTGATCGACCGACTGGGTGCCGAGAAGCGTGAAACCTTGCTGCGGCTATTGGATGAACTGGCCTGAGGGCCGGTTTTTTCCGAATCTAAGCGGGTATATACCCGCGACTGGAGAATAACAATGAGTTCGATGTGGCGTACGTGCGGTTGGGTGTTATTGGGGAGTGCGCTGATTCTGGCGTTGTCATTGGGCGTGCGGCACGGTTTCGGCCTGTTCCTGTCGCCGATGAGTGCCCAGTTCGGTTGGGGCCGTGAGGTGTTCGCCTTCGCCATCGCCTTGCAGAACCTGATCTGGGGCCTGGCGCAACCCTTCACCGGCGCACTGGCCGACCGCTTCGGCGCGGCAAAAGTGGTACTGATCGGCGGCGTGCTCTACGCCCTGGGCCTGGTGTTCATGGGGCTTTCGGAGACCGCTTTGGGCTTGTCCCTGAGCGCTGGCCTGCTGATCGGCATTGGGCTGTCCGGGACCTCGTTCTCGGTGATTCTCGGCGTCGTCGGCCGCGCCGTGCCACCGGAGAAACGCAGCATGGGCATGGGCATTGCCAGCGCCGCCGGATCCTTTGGTCAGTTCGCCATGCTGCCGGGCACCCTCGGGCTGATCGGCTGGCTCGGCTGGTCGGCGGCGTTGCTGGTGCTGGGCCTGCTGGTGGCGCTGATCGTGCCGCTGGTGAGCATGCTCAAGGACAAACCGCTGCCGGTGCTCGGCCATGAGCAAACCCTGTCCGAAGCCCTGCGCGAAGCCTGTTCGCATTCCGGGTTCTGGCTGCTGGCGTTCGGTTTCTTCGTCTGCGGTTTTCAAGTGGTGTTTATCGGCGTGCACCTGCCGGCCTATCTGGTCGACCAGCATCTGCCGGCCACCGTCGGCACCACGGTGCTGGCGTTGATCGGCCTGTTCAACATCTTCGGCACCTACACCGCCGGCTGGCTCGGCGGGCGCATGTCCAAGCCGCGACTGTTGACCGGCCTGTACCTGCTGCGCGCGGTGGTGATCGTGCTGTTCCTGTGGCTGCCGGTGACGACCACATCGGCTTATCTGTTCGGTATGGCCATGGGCTTCCTGTGGTTGTCGACGGTGCCGTTGACCAACGGCACGGTGGCGACTCTGTTTGGCGTGCGAAACCTGTCCATGCTCGGGGGGATCGTGTTCCTGTTCCATCAACTCGGCTCTTTCCTGGGCGGCTGGCTGGGCGGGGTGGTGTATGACCGAACCGGGAGTTATGACTTGATCTGGCAAGTGGCGATTCTCTTGAGCCTGTTGGCGGCCGCGCTGAACTGGCCGGTGCGCGAGCGCCCGGTCGCGCGTCTGCAGGTCCGTACGAGCGCAGCATGAAGCGGATCTGGCCGCAAGTCGCTATCACTGCACTGGGCGCCGCCTTGCTGACGCTGGTGTGGTGGGGCTGGCACCAGGGTGGCCTGGCACTGATGCAGTTGGGCATGGGTGCTTGCCTGTAGGCTTTGGTGGCGAGTAACGTCGGGTTCTGACGACTCTCAAGGATGCCCGACATGCTCAAGCGCTGGTGTGCTGTTCCTGTGTTGCTGATGGCGTTGACCGGACTGGCCCAGGCCGCGGATTGTCCGGATCTGTTGCAAGGTTCGTTGCCCAGGTTGCGGGCCAAGGAATCCATCGACCTGTGTCAGCGCTACGCCGACAAGCCGCTGGTGGTGATCAACACCGCCAGCTTCTGTGGTTTCGCCCCGCAGTTCGAGGGGCTCGAAGCGCTCAATCAGCGCTACAAGTCCCAGGGGCTGGAAATGCTCGGCGTGCCCTCCAATGACTTCAAGCAGGAGTCCAAGGACAGCGCCGAGACCGCCAAGGTCTGCTACGCCAACTACGGCGTGACGTTCACCATGACCGAGCCGCAGAAGGTGCGGGGTGACGATGCGACTCACTTGTTCCAGGTGCTGGCAAAACAGAGCAGCGCACCGAAGTGGAATTTCTACAAATACGTGGTTGATCGCCAGGGCAAGGTGATCGCCAACTTTTCCAGCCTGACCAAGCCGGATGATCCGGAGTTTCTCGCGGCTATCGAGAAAGCCATCGCCTCAAAACCCCTGAAACCCTGATCGACGCCCACTAAAAAGCCCCGCCTCTGTCGAGAGGGCGGGGCTTTTTAGTGGGCGAGGGGTTAGCCTCGCCGTACAGCATCAGAAGCGGTAGGTCGCGCCGACACCGAAGCCGTTTGCCGAGTTTTCATACTTGGCATCGTAGGTCTGGCCACGATTGTTTTCGTTGTGGACCTTGACGGCCTCTTCCTTCAGGTACGAGTACGCGACGTCGATGGTCAGGTCGTCAGTCGGGCTCCAGCCGGCACCGATGCTGAAGATGGTCCGGTCACCGGTAGGGATGCGCGGCGAACGGTCGACGTTGTTGGTCGGCGACTGGTCGAAGGTCAGACCGGTACGCAGTACCCATTCCTTGTTCAACTGGTAGGACGTACCGATGGCGTAAGCCCAGCTGTCATGCCAGTTCTGCTCTTCGGTGATTTCGCCAAACTGGCCGGCCAGCAGCGGCTGGACACCGGAGTTCTTGACGGTGATCTTTTCCAGCTGGCTCCAGCGGGTCCAGGTGGTACCGGCATAGACGTTCCAGCGATCGTTGATCGCCTGGGTAACCGAGAAGTCCACGGATTCAGGTGTGGTGATCTTCAGCGAAGCGTCGTACTTCTGGCTGGCACCCAGACCGACTGCGGCCAGTGCGCCGTAGTTGACCTTGGTGTTGCCTTCGAGCTTGTAGTCGACCTTGGAATGGTAGGTCAGACCCAGTCGAGTGGTGTCGGTCGCTTGTACCAGCACACCGATGTTGTAGCCCAGCGCGGTGTCATCACCCTTGATCTTGACCTTGCCGTCCGGCAGGGCCTGAGTGATCGACAGGTTCGATTCCAGGGTGCCGTCGATACGGTTGATGGTCGGACCGAAACCGACCGATACCACATCGTTGAACTTGTAGCTGACGGTTGGCTGGAAAGTGATGACCTGTACTTCGGACTTGCTGCCGAAGTAGCGGCCGGCGAAACCTTTTTCATAGTCGGTAATCAGGCCGAAGGGTACGTACACACCCAGGCCGAATGCCCAATGCTCATCGATTGGCTTGACGTAGAAACCCATAGGAACTGAGGTGAAGGGCACCATGTCGCCTTTGTTGCTGCCGCCGTTGGGGCTGGAGCTGGCGTCGCTGATATCGGTCTTGGCATCGAGGAATGCAACACCACCGGTGACTTGTTCGCGAGTGAGACGCGACATGCCGGCAGGGTTGCCATAAACAGTGCTTGCATCGTCGGCAGAAGAAGATCGCCCGGCGTACCCAGTCCCCATCCCGCTGATGCTGTGCTCGTTGATGGCAAAGCCAGCGGCGAAAATCTGCGTGGATGCCAGGGAAACGGCGAGGCTGATGGTGGTTTTGAGCATTACTTTTTTCATTATTAGAACTCCTGGTGATCACCGGGGCGGAAATTACCAACATTTTCGTCCCAGCGCTATAGTCCCTAAAGCCTGAGTTAGAGCGGTTTTGTAGGACAATCCGACCAGATTCGCGACCCGTTGGACGATCTTGCGAAACTGACGAGTCAGCACGCGACCTGATTCAGCGGTGAAACACAGGTCTGCCAGGCACAGGTGAAGTCACGCAGACGACCCTGGGGTTGAAAGGTCTGGCGCCAGATGCGGGCCATTGCGAGCAGGTCGTCCGGGTCGGGGAGGGTGGGGGTCTGTTCTTCCACCAGCAGCCAGGCGATGGCGGTGGCGTAACGCAGGTTGACGGTCAGTTCGAGGTGCGGACTGCTGAGAAAGGCATGCTGGCTGGCCAGGCCGCGAACCAGGCTGGCGCGCTCCGGATCGAGCGCCAGGTAATGGTCCCAGAGGGCCTGGTGGCGATGCTCGGCAATCCGGTACAGGCCGTGGCCACGGCGGTCATGCAGGGCGGAACCCAGGGCGGACTGACTGGCGGCGATGCCCAGCAGCAGGGATTCGGCGGTGGCGCAGTGACGTCCCAGATAAATCAGCGTTGGACGGATCACATAGCGGCACAGTTCGCTGGCAGCGATACCCATAAAACCCTCGGTTCTTGTTATTGGGCGGCGAGGCCTGAAGGGGAGCTTGGCAGCTGTGAATCGAATCAGGCCCGCCGAAAGCGGATCAAGCCGCTTGAGTTGAAGTGTAGTGTCATATTCGCGCCGTAAAGGCCTGTTTTTAAAATATTTCCGGCGAGCAGTTATAACCGTTATATCGGTTGGTGCTTAACCGTGAGCGGTAAAAAGAGAAACATCGGGCAATAAAAAGCCCCGCGTTTCAAGCGGGGCTTTTGCTTTTGCAGCCACTTCGGCCTCTCAGGCGATCAATGCCTGACGAGTGCGATCGATCACGGCCTGCAGCGGTTCGGCGCTGGAGTACTGATCGGGGTACAGACGCTCGCTGTGGCGGGCGATCCCGTGTTCATTGACCACGGTGAAGCTGAAGCAGCCTTTGCGAGCGGCCATGATCAGGCAGTTCATTGGAGCAAAAGCGTTGGTTAGGGTGCGAATGGCATCCTGAGTCTGGATTTGAGTAGACATAGTTATTAGGTGTTCCTACAAATGACACGGATAAGAACCGTGCAACGTTAAAACGTTCCAGTAACGCAGACCACCATTGGTCGAACGAAGAACCCGACTGGAACAAAGCAGCCAGTTTGAAGCGCTGAAAAGTTGGCGCGCTTGGGCTGGCAGGTAGGTACTTAGGAGGACAGGCAACACATCGAGGGCAGAGGTTCTGGGCCCGGGGTGAAGATCCTGATCAATTTGCAGGTTGGTTCGGTCAGAGTAAGTGGTCTTCGCAACACCCTTTGTATTCGATTCAAAGGCTGTGTCGTCGCAAGATTTACCTGGAAACCATCGAGGGGTCGGACCCGCTTTTATCGGTAGAGGCTTCTGTGAAGGAAGGCTGACCGTGGGGGTTTGTTCGACCGGAATTGACTTTCAGCTTGGTACTAACGCCGCGGATACTAACGGAACGCATCGAGGAAGGCAAACCTCATTTCTAAAATGAACCTGCGGGATGTTCTTCCGGCACCGGCCGCGCCCCGATTTGGCTCACATCCCGACCGTCGGTCGTCTCGCGGGGGCGGCGAGGTGGTTGCATCGCAGCCGCTTATCCCCAATCAGAATGCCGGAACGACCCGAAAAAGCGCATCGATATAACCGCGTAACAGGTACTTGTGCACATTAGTTGCGCAGACGGTAACCACACTGTCACATCGTTCCTGACCCCGATGGCTGCCTGTAACGAAAGTTTAAGTCAATGAAAAACATCGCTTTTTTTTACTGGTGAAAAAATCGTCAGTTTGACTGCGGGCCCCATTCCACAAGGCTTTGCGGCGTGTCGAGAGGGGTTGTCCACTGAGTTATCCACAGCTTCTGTGGATTGTCCCGAGCGCTTGCTCTAGCACGGGCGTGCCGGGATTTTTTTCGACTTTACCTGTGCGAAAAAAAGAGTAGAGTGGCGCGCCTTCCGATCTGCCCCACAGTGCTTTATGAAGTTTCGCTCAGCTCCAGATTCTGTTACTTCCCAACCCCCTCGTGTTACCGCCCCCAAGCGATTTTCCGTACGTGTGGCCGAATGGCTGCTCGACAGCCCGCGCCTGAGCGACAGCCAGAATGCCAAGCACCTCGCCGGCCGACTGCTCAAGCAACCGGCCCGCGAAGGCGTGATTGTGGCGCAAAGCCGTCTCGGACAGTTGATGTGTCGTGAGTGCGGCAATGCCCGGGATCGCCGCATCGGGCAGGACCTGCTGCGTCAGGCCGCCCGTGCGGGTGACCGGCGTGCGCAACAGGAACTCGGCCTGATCGAAGACTGAGCTGTCCAAGACCTGACGCCTTGGTTAACCTTCAGGCTTTATCGGATCGGCGGGAATGACTATGGCGATGGACTTGACCAGCATCTTGCTCGGGTTGGCAGGCGCGGCCTTGCCGCTGCTGGCGCTGGCCTGGCAACTGCAGCGCCGGGCCAGTCATGGCGAGTCTGAAGTTGCGTTGCTCGAAGAGCGACTGGCCATGGCGCAAATGGCCCAGGACGGCCTCAATGCCCAGCTTGAAGCCTGTCGCGACGAAATCGCCGACCTTGGCCAGGCCAATGCCTCCAAACAAGCCGATCTCGCGGCCGTGCGCCGGGAAGTCGAACTCTTGCAGATCGAGCGCGACGACGCCCGTGACGCCGCCCATGCCTGGAATCTCGAGCGCGCCAGCAAGGAAGCCGAGCTGCGACGTCTGGACGCTCAGGCCGCTTCACTGAATGCCGAATTGCGCGAGCAGCAGGAAAGCCATCAACAACGTCTCGATGACCTGCAAGGCTCCCGCGACGAGTTGCGCGCCCAGTTCGCCGAACTGGCGGGCAAGATCTTCGACGAGCGTGAACAGCGTTTCGCCGAAACCAGCCAGCAGCGCCTCGGGCAGTTGCTTGATCCTTTGAAAGAACGCATCCAGTCGTTCGAAAAGCGCGTCGAGGAAAGCTATCAGGCCGAAGCCCGCGAGCGTTTTTCGCTGGCCAAGGAACTGGAGCGTTTGCAGCAACTGAATCTGCGCCTGAGCGATGAGGCAACCAACCTGACCCGCGCCCTGAAGGGCCAGAAAACCCAGGGCAACTGGGGTGAACTGATTCTCGAGCGCGTGCTTGAGCATGCCGGGCTGGAGAAGGGCCGCGAGTACCAGACACAGGTCAATCTCAAGGGCCCGGACGGCGAGCGCTTTCAGCCGGATGTGATCATTTATCTGCCGGGCGACAAGCAGGTGGTGGTCGACTCCAAGGTCAGCCTCACGGCGTATCAGCAATATGTGGCGGCCGACGACGATGCCATCGGCCAGATCGCCATGAAGCAGCATGTGCTGTCGCTGCGCAGCCACGTCAAAGGCCTGGCAGGCAAGGACTACAAGCGTCTTGAAGGGCTGCACAGCCTCGATTTCGTCTTGCTGTTCGTGCCCATCGAAGCGGCGTTTTCCGCGGCGCTGCAAGCCGAGCCGGCGCTGTTTCAGGAAGCCTTCGACCGCAACATCGTGATCGTCAGCCCGACCACGCTGCTCGCCACCCTGCGGGTCATCGACAGCCTGTGGAAACAGGAACGCCAGAGCCAGAACGCCCGGGAAATCGCCGAGCGAGCCGGATGGCTGTACGACAAGTTCGTGCTGTTCATTCAGGATCTGGACGAAGTCGGCAATCGTCTGCAGCAACTGGATAAAGCCTACAGCGCAGCACGAAACAAACTGACAGAGGGGCGCGGCAACCTGGTCAGTCGCAGTGAACAGCTGAAATTGCTCGGCGCACGAGCGAGCAAGAGCCTGCCGGCGGATCTGCTGGAGCGCGCCATGACCGATGCCGACGGCCTGGTCGAACTGCCTGAATAAGCCACTCTTTTAGAGAGGCAAATAGCGGCTCAACAACGCCCGCAACGCCGCCGGTTTCACCGGTTTGGCCAGATAATCCAGCCCGGCCGCGTGCACCAGGGCCACGGTTTCCGGATGTCCGTCGGCGCTGATCACCACCCCGGGCACCGGTTCGCCCAGTCTCGTACGCAACCAGGCCATCAGGTCGGTGCCGGTTTCACCGTGATCGAGGTGGAAGTCCACCAGCGCCAGTTGCGGCCGCACGCCATCGTTGAGCAGCGCCGCACATTCTTCGCGGTTACGCGCCGTCCACACATGACAACCCCAGCGCGTGAGCAGGCTGTTCATGCCGATCAGGATGCTGTCTTCGTTGTCGATGCACAGCACCCGTGCGCCGCTGTGCAGTTTGCCGTTGAGTTCGACCGCAGCGCCCGGCTGCGCGGTTTGCGTCTTTGCCAGCGGCACCCGCACACTGAACACACTGCCGCGCCCCGGCCATGAACGCACGCGCAAGGTGTGCCCGAGCACCCGGCATAAGCCGTCGGCGATCGCCAAGCCCAGGCCCAGGCCTTTTTCGGCGCGGGTCTGATGGCTGTCGAGGCGTTTGAATTCTTCGAAAATCACTTGTTGCTTGTCTTCCGGAATCCCTGGCCCGCGATCCCACACCTCCAGGCAAATCTCGCCCTGTCGCCGGCGTACGCCCAGCAAGACCGGGCCTTTGGCGTAGCGGAAGGCGTTGGTCAGGAAGTTTTGCAGGATCCGTCGCAGCAACTTGATGTCGCTGTCGATGCGCAAATGACTGCCGCGGACCCGGAAGCTCAGGCCCTGTTCCTGCGCGAGCGCCTTGAATTCGGCACCGAGGGTGTCGAACAGCTCATTGACCGCGAACGGCTTGCGATCCGGATTGATCTTGCCGTTCTCCAGACGGGAAATGTCCAGCAGGTCGCTGATCAGGTCTTCGGCCGAGCGCAGCGAGCTGTCGAGATGCTGCACCAGTTTCTGTGCTTCACCGCTCAAGCCGTCCTCTTGGTGGGAGAGGGCGGCGGAGAACAGCCGTGCGGCGTTCAACGGTTGCATCAAGTCGTGGCTGACCGCCGCGAGGAAGCGGGTTTTCGACTGGTTGGCCGCCTCGGCATTGCCCTTGGCCTCAGTCAGCGCGACGTTGAGTTGCGACAGTTCCTGAGTCCGCTCGCTGACCCGTTGTTCCAGCCCTTCGTTAGCCTCGGTCAGTGCCTGTTCGGCTTCGCGGAACGCGGTGATGTCGGTGAAACTCATGACGAAACCGCCGCCGGGCATCGGGTTGCCGATCAGTTCTATCACCCGGCCGTTAGGGAACAGGCGCTCGGAGGTGTGGGCGCGGCCCTGACGCATCCAGTGCAGGCGCCGGGCAACGTGAACCTCTGCCTCGCCGGGGCCGCACAGACCGCGTTCGGCGTTGTAGCGAATGATGTCGGCAATCGGTCGGCCAACGCTGATCAAGCCGTCCGGATAATTGAACAACTCCAGATAACGCCGGTTCCAGGCCACCAGTTTCAGCGACTGGTCGACCACACTGATGCCTTGGGTGATGTTCTCGATGGCGCCTTGCAGTAGGGCGCGGTTGAACTGCAACACTTCCGAGGCTTCGTCGGCGATCCGGACGACATCCTCCAGTTGCATCTCCCGACCTTCAATGGCGGCTTTTACGACAGCCCGTGTCGAAGAAGCACCAAGAACACCCGCCAGCAAGCGCTCGGTGTGTGCGATCCATTCACCGTCGGCGTTCTGATTCGGGTTGAAGCCCTTGCCCTGCCGGTAGGCGAAGCGGATGAAGCTCTGCCGCGCACGTTCTTCACCGACAAAGCGCGCCGCCAGTTGCAGCAAGTCGTCGATCTGTACCGCCAGCATCGAGCGTGCGCTGGGTCGGGCGCTGATTTCCTGGCCGATGAAGCGTCCGGCCTGCCAGTGTTCCGACACCCGGGTGCGCGACAGTACCGAGACCCAGGCGAACAATGTGAAGTTACCCGCCAGCGATAGCACCACGCCTTGGGTCAGCGGGGTGATCGGTAAGTTCAGCGGATTGCTGTGCAGCCAGGCCAGACCGGGGAAAGTGTCCAGCGACCAACCGAGACTGCGCGCAGCGATCGGCAGGATCAGGGTGTAGAACCACAGGAATGTGCCGGCGGCGAGGCCGGCAAACACGCCGCGGCGGTTGGCCTGTTTCCAGTACAACGCGCCGAGCATCGCCGGCGCCAGTTGGGTCACGGCGGCGAACGCGATCTGGCCGATGGTCGCCAGGCTTGCGGTAGAGCCAAGCAGGCGATAGCTGACGTAAGCCAGCAACAGTATGACCACGATGCTGACCCGGCGTACCGAAAGCATCCACTGGCGGAACACTTCGAACGGCCGCTCGGCATTGTTGCGGCGCAACAGCCATGGCAGCAGCATGTCGTTGGACACCATGGTCGACAGCGCCACGCTTGCCACGATCACCATGCCGGTGGCCGCCGAGGCGCCGCCGATAAACGCCAGCATGGCCAGCGCCGGGTGAGCCTGGGCCAATGGCAGGCTGATCACGAAGGAGTCGGGGATGACCGAACTGGGCAGCATCATCTGACCGGCCAGAGCGATCGGGACTACAAACAGCGCAGCCAGTGCGAGGTAGGCCGGGAACACCCATTTGGCCAGGCGCAGATCCTGCGGGTCGATGTTCTCCACCACTGTCACATGGAACTGTCGGGGCAGGCAGATGATCGCCATCATCGCTACGCCGGTCTGTACCACCATCGACGGCCAGTTGATGGTTTCTTTCCAGTATTCCTCAAGGCGCGGGGCGAGCATCGCCTGATTGAACAGGTCGTCGAAGCCGTCATACAGGCCATAAGTGACGAAGGCGCCGACGGCGAGGAAGGCGAACAGCTTGACCAGCGACTCGAATGCAATCGCCAGCACCATGCCCCGGTGGTGTTCGGTGGCGTCGAGGTTGCGCGTACCGAAAACGATGGTGAACAACGCCAGCACCAGTGACACGATCAGTGCCGTGTCCTGGGCGCGGGTGCCCATGGCATCGGCACCGGCGCCGATCAGCAGGTTCACGCCCAGGACGATGCCCTTGAGCTGCAAGGCGATGTAAGGCAGGACGCCCACCAGACAAATCAGCGCCACGACCACCGCCAGCGATTGGGATTTGCCGTAACGGGCGGCGATGAAGTCGGCGATGGAGGTGATGTTCTCCTGCTTGCTGATCATCACCATTTTTTGCAGAACCCACGGCGCACCCAGCAACAGCAGGATCGGCCCGAGGTAAATCGGCAGGAATGACCATAGCTGTTCGGCGGCCTGACCGACCGCGCCAAAGAACGTCCAGCTGGTGCAGTAGACCGCCAGCGACAGGCTGTACACCCAGGCACGCATCCGCGGCGGCAACGGTGCGCTGCGGCGGTCGCCGTAGAAGGCGATGGCGAACATGATGGCCATATAGGCCAGGGCGACGGCGGCGATCAGCCCGGTGGACAACGACATGGAACACTCCCGACAGAAAACGACCGGACTTGCGCCCGGTCAGACAGTCTCGCACGGGCGCGGCAGTTAGTCAGTGTCGACCAAGGTCGTGGCGTGGCGGGGTGTCGCAGGAACAGAGCCGGGCAGTTCTGTGGTCAGTCCGGTTTGAGCGCGATGTCGATCAAACGGTGCAGTTCTTCGACTTCCAGCGGCGCTGCCGAAAACAGAATGCGGAACACCACCGGGGACACCACCAGATTAATCAGCCGATCCACGCTCGGCGCCGTTTCCTCGGGGTGGCGTCCAATGATGGTCTGCAATTGCGCGCCGATGATCGTTACGCAATAACCCGGGGTCGCACTCGCCTGCACGTCGCGCATCATGTTGCGCCCGGGCTCCGAACTCATTTCGTCGAGATATTGTTCAGCCCAGGCACGGATATCGCCGCGCAGGCTGCCGGTTTGCGCCGGCTCGCTGTCGGGGCGCATGCGGGCGAGGGCGACGTCGGCCAGCAAGGCGGCCAGATCGCCCCAGCGCCGGTAAATCGTCGACGGCGTCACCCCGGCGCGCGCCGCGATTTGCGGGACGGTCACCGTTGAGCGCTCCTGTTCTTGCAGAAGCGCGCGGACTGCCGAGTGAATCGACTCCTGCACCCGGGCACTGCGACCGCCCGGGCGTAAACCTTCTTTAATAGCCATGCGGCAGACCTTAACACAAAGAATTTGCTTTAAGCGCAAGCCGAGAGCACACTCCGCAAAAGCAAAAAATTAGCTTTTGCGGAGTGTGCCCATGACCAGCCTTGCTTCCAACCGTTCCAGCCTGTGGTTTCTGGCGATCACCTTACTGAGTTTTCTCGCCGCTTCCACTGCGCCGACGCCGTTGTATCACCTGTATCAGGATCAGCTGCATTTTTCGGCAGCGGTGCTGACCCTGATTTTCGGCGTCTACGCCCTCAGTTTGCTGGCCGCGTTGCTGACGGTCGGCTCGCTATCGGATCACCTGGGACGCAAACCGGTGATCTTCACCGCCGTGACGCTCAATGCGCTGGCGATGCTGCTGTTTATCTACGCCGACAGCGTGGGCTGGCTGATCGGCGCGCGAGTGCTGCAAGGTTTCGCCACCGGGATGGCCACCGCCGTGTTGAGCGCGACGCTGCTGGACACTGATCGCCAGCAAGGGCCGTTGATCAACAGCGTTGCTCCGTTGCTCGGCATGGCATTGGGCGGCATGGGCTGCGGCTTGCTGGCCGAGTTCGCCCCGGCGCCGTTGCAATTGACCTATTGGTTGCTGCTCGCGCTGTTTGTGTTGCAGGGCATTTATGTCTGGCGCGTGCCGGAAAGTGTTTCTCGTCAGGCCGGGGCATGGGCCTCGTTGCGGCCGACCCTGCATGTGCCGGTTCAGGCGCGCTCGACGCTGTGGCGAGTGTTGCCGCTGAACACCGCGACCTGGGCGCTCGGCGGTTTTTATGCCTCGCTCGCGCCGTCGCTGGTGCGCACGGCCACCGGTTCCACCTCCAACCTGATCGGCGGCGCGACCGTGGCGGCGCTGACCGTGACCGGTGCGTTGATGATCTTCACGTTGCGCAATCGTCCTGCCTCCCGCGCGCTGCAACTCGGGGCGAGCCTGCTGCCGGCCGGTATCGTGCTGATTCTGTTGGGCGTGCACAGCGCCAGTCTGTCGCTGTTCTTCTTCGGCACGCTGGTGGCCGGTTGTGGCTTTGGCTCCGGTTTTCTCGGTGCGGTGCGCAGCCTGGTGCCGCTGGCATTGCCCCACGAGCGTGCTGGTTTGATGTCGGCGTTTTATGTACTGAGTTACCTGGCGTTCTGCCTGCCGGCGTTGCTGGCCGGGCACTTCACCCACAGTGTGGGCCTGCTGGCCACCACCGATGTGTACGGCGCGGTGCTGATTGTGCTGGCGGTCGGAGCGCTGCTGATGAGTTTCCGCGCGCAAGCGGCAAAGACCTGCAGCGCGCCATAAGCCTGCGGATTCGGTTAGCCTTGGCCAGCCCATTCTTCTCACGGATCGACGCATGAAGATTATCCGCAGCAAGACCTTCACCGCCGAGCGCGCCTGGGGGGCGCTCGACATCGCCAACATGAACGGCATCACCACGCGTCTGCACTGGACTGATCAGCCCTACAAATGGCACGTCAATGAAGGCGAAGAAGTGTTCGTGGTGCTCGACGGTCAAGTGCTCATGCACTATCGCGAAGAAGGCGAGGAGAAGCAGGCCTTGCTCGACGTTGGCGATATTTTCTACGCGTCCATCGGCACCGAACACGTCGCTCATCCTCAGGGCGCGGCGCGGATTCTGGTGATTGAGACGGAAGGCACTGTCTGACTGCATATCTACGAAACAGATAACAGTTAGAGAAATTACCCGTTATATAGATATTCGATTCGGTTCTACCATGAGCTCAACCTCACCCGAGGACAGGAGTTCATGATGATTTGCCCCAATAGCGCCAAACCCGGCATCAAGCCATTCAGCCAGCTTCAGCATCCGCGTGAGGTGATCCGCCAATTCACCCCGAACTGGTTCGCCGCCACCATGGGCACCGGCGTACTGGCGTTGGCGCTGGCGCAATTGCCCGTCTCCATTCCCGGTCTGCACGCCGTGGCCGAAGGGCTGTGGCTATTCAACATTCTGTTGTTCGTGCTGTTTACCGCTGCCTACGCCGCCCGCTGGATTCTGTTCTTCGACGAAGCGCGGCGGATCTTCGGACATTCCACGGTTTCGATGTTCTTCGGCACCATTCCCATGGGCCTGGCGACCATCATCAACGGCTTTCTGTTGTTCGGTCTGCCGCGCTGGGGAGAGGCCGTCATTCATCTGGCCGAAGTGCTGTGGTGGCTGGACGTTGCGATGTCGCTGGCCTGCGGTGTGCTGATTCCCTACATGATGTTTACCCGTCAGGAGCACAGCATCGATCAGATGACCGCCGTCTGGCTGCTGCCGGTGGTGGCCGCAGAAGTGGCGGCGGCCAGCGGTGGACTGCTGGCGCCGCACCTGGCCGACGCGCACTCGCAACTGGTGGTGCTGACGACCAGCTACGTGCTCTGGGCTTTTTCCTTGCCGGTAGCGTTCAGCATTCTGACCATCCTGCTGCTGCGCATGGCGCTGCACAAATTGCCCCACGAAAACATGGCCGCTTCGAGCTGGCTGGCCCTGGGGCCGATCGGCACCGGCGCTCTGGGCATGTTGCTGCTGGGCGGCGACGCCCCGGCGATCTTCGCGGCCAATGGTCTGCCAGGCATCGGCGAAATCGCTTCCGGCCTGGGGCTGGTCGCCGGGATCACGCTGTGGGGCTTCGGCCTGTGGTGGATGCTGATGGCGCTGCTGATCACCGTGCGTTACCTGCGTGATGGCATCCCGTTCAACCTTGGCTGGTGGGGTTTCACCTTCCCGTTGGGTGTTTATTCGCTGGCAACCCTGAAACTGGGCAGCACGTTGCACCTGACGTTCTTCAGTGTGGCCGGTTGTGTACTGGTGACGTTGCTGGCGGTGATGTGGCTGATCGTCGGTAAACGCACGCTGCAAGGTGCGTGGCGCGGCGAGCTGTTTGTTTCACCGTGCATTGCAGGTTTGAAGAAATAACCTGCAAAGATTAGGTAATGTGTGGCCTGGATCGCGGTTCGAGATTCTTATAAGCGTAGCCAGGCCACTCGCTACCTTCTCTTTCCAAAAACAACAGGGTCACACGGAAGATGAGTCACCCCTCACAGTTCAACCTGCTGCGCACCCGGCGCTTCCTGCCGTTCTTCATCACCCAGTCGCTGGGCGCGTTCAACGACAACGTGTTCAAGCAGTCGCTGATCCTCGCCATTCTGTATCGGCTGACCATCGAGGGTGACCGCTCGATCTGGGTCAACCTGTGTGCGCTGCTGTTTATTCTGCCGTTCTTCCTGTTTTCGGCATTGGCCGGACAGTTCGGGGAAAAATTCGCCAAGGATGCGTTGATCCGTCTGATCAAACTGGCAGAAATCGCCATCATGGCGGTGGGATCCGTCGGCTTCCTGTTCGATCACCTGTCGCTGATGCTGGTGGCACTGTTCGCCATGGGCACCCACTCGGCGCTGTTCGGGCCGGTGAAGTATTCGATCCTGCCGCAAGCTTTGCGGGAAGACGAATTGGTCGGTGGCAACGGACTGGTGGAAATGGGCACGTTCCTGGCGATCCTGGCCGGGACCATTGGCGCCGGGGTCATCATGTCTTCGTCGCAGTATGCGCCGCTGGTGTCGACCGCGATTGTCGGCATCGCCGTACTCGGTTACCTCGCCAGCCGCAGCATTCCCCGGGCGGCGGCCGCTTCGCCGGAAATGCGCCTGAACTGGAACATTTTCAGCCAGTCCTGGGCCACGCTGAAGCTCGGGTTAGGCCAGACGCCGGCGGTGTCACGCTCGATTGTCGGCAACTCGTGGTTCTGGTTCGTCGGGGCGATTTATCTGACACAGATCCCGGCTTACGCCAAGGAATGGATGCACGGCGACGAAACCGTGGTCACCCTGATTCTGACGGTGTTTTCGGTCGGTATCGCGCTGGGTTCGATGCTGTGCGAAAAGCTTTCCGGGCGCAAAGTCGAGATCGGCCTGGTGCCGTTTGGCTCGTTCGGCCTGACCGTTTTCGGGCTGTTGCTGTGGTGGCATTCCGGTGGAATTCCGGAGAGCGCGCTCGGCCATAGCTGGACTGAAGTGCTGAGTTTCGGCCATGCCTGGGCGGTGCTGATCGATGTGCTGGGCCTCGGGATCTTCGGCGGTTTCTACATCGTGCCGCTGTACGCATTGATCCAGTCGCGCACCGCCGAGAACGAGCGGGCGCGGGTGATTGCCGCCAACAACATTCTTAACGCGCTGTTCATGGTGATTTCGGCGATTGTCACCATCGTGTTGTTGAGCGTGGTCAAACTGTCGATTCCACAGCTGTTCCTGGTGGTGTCGCTGCTCAACATCGGCGTCAACGCCTACATCTTCAAGATCGTCCCCGAGTTCAGCATGCGTTTCATGATCTGGCTGCTCAGCCACTCCATGTACCGCGTCGAGCATCGCAACCTTGAGGCGATTCCCGATGAGGGCGCGGCGTTGCTGGTGTGCAACCACGTGTCGTTCGTTGATGCCTTGCTGATCGGCGGCGCGGTACGTCGGCCGATTCGCTTTGTCATGTACTACAAGATCTACAACCTGCCGGTACTGAATTTTATCTTCCGTACGGCGGGGACCATTCCTATCGCCGGACGCCAGGAAGACATCCAAATCTACGAAAAGGCCTTCACCCTGATTGCCCAGTATCTGAAGGAAGGGGAGCTTGTGTGCATCTTTCCGGAAGGCAAGTTGACCGCTGATGGCGAGATCAACGAATTCAAGGGCGGGCTGACGCGGATTCTCGAAGAGACGCCGGTGCCGGTGATTCCGCTGGCGTTGCAGGGGTTGTGGGGGAGTTTCTTCAGCCGCGATCCCGATAAGGGGTTGTTTCGCCGGTTATGGTCGCGGGTGACGCTGGTGGCGGGTTCGCCGGTGGCGGTTGAAGCGGCGCAGCCTGCCGAGTTACAGGCGCTGGTCGGGGCGTTGCGCGGGACTGTCAGGTAGTCGCTTATAAAGCCGCCATCCTTGACGGATGGCGGCAACGGCTCAGGCGCTGACCTTGAGCCCGATCAACCCGGTGACGATCAGCGCGACGCTGGCCAGCCGAATCAATGCCATCGACTCACCGAACAGAATGATCCCGGCAATCACCGTGCCCACGGCACCGACGCCCGTCCAGATCGCGTAAGCCGTGCCCAGCGGCAATTCCTTCATTGCCAGGCCCAGCAAGCCCAAGCTGACTGCCATGGCGGCAACGGTGAGAACGGTCGGCAGCGGACGGGTGAAGCCATCGGTGTATTTGAGGCCGACGGCCCAGCCGACTTCGAACAGGCCGGCAAAAAACAGAATGATCCAGGACATGAAAGACCTCCATCGATTGACGGGGCCGTCCCCAGATTGAAAACTCGATTGAGCCGCAGGGTCGTCCCTGCGTGGCGCACATACTACCTAAAAATGTGCGCCGCGCCTTGATACGGGATCAGTCGGCCGCCTGTTGCGCCAACGTTTCACGGTCTTCTTTTTCGCTCATCCGTCGGAAGTACGTCGAAAGCAGCGCCCCGGAAATGTTGTGCCACACACTGAACAACGCGCTCGGCACCGCCGCCAGCGGCGAGAAGTGCGCACTGGCCAGCGCAGCACCCAACCCCGAGTTCTGCATGCCGACTTCCAGTGCCAGGGATTTGCGCTGCGGCAGCGGCAGGCCGAACAGGCGTCCGGTGAAATAACCCAGCAAATAGCCGAAGCTGTTGTGCAACATCACCACGGCCATGATCAGCAGGCCGGATTCGGCGATTTTCGCCTGGCTGGCGGCAACCACGGCGGCAACGATGATCACGATGCTGATCACCGACACCAGCGGCAGTACGTCCACCGCGTGGCGTACTTTGTCCCCAAGCAAACGTTGCGCGACCACGCCGAGGACGATCGGCAGCAGCACCACTTGCAGGATCGACCAGAACAACTCCATGAACGAGACCGGCAACCACGCCGAGGCCAGCAGCCAGATCAGCGCCGGTGTCAGCAGCGGGGCGAGGAGGGTGGTGACGGCGGCGATGGCCACCGACAGCGCCAGGTCGCCACGGGCCAGCCAGGTCATGACGTTCGATGAAGTGCCGCTCGGGCAGCAGCCGACCAGAATCACCCCGACGGCGATTTCCGGTGGCAGGTGAAAAACCTGGCAAAGCAGCCATGCCATCCCCGGCATGATCACGAAATGTGCAACCACGCCCAGCGCCACGCGCCAAGGATGACGCGCGACGGCGGCGAAGTCGTCGAGTTTGAGGGTCAGGCCCATGCCGAACATCACCAGCCCGAGCAACGGCACGATCGCGCCTTTGAGGCCGAGGAACCAGGCCGGTTGCAGGAAAGCGATCACCGCGAAAATCAGAACCCAGTAAGCGAAGGTATTGCCGACAAAACGACTCAGTGCAGCCAGTGCGCGCATGGCCTGTTCCTTATTATGTGAAAACGCCACCGAAGCGGTGGCGTTTGAAGATAACCCAAAGACTGCGCAGAGGCTTAGATGCCCTGCGGAGTCTCTTCGCCGCCCAGTGCTTCAACCAGCGCCGGCAGGAAGTCGCCGAACGTCAGCATCATCAGGGTGAAGCTGGCGTCCAGTTGGCCGAGGGCTTCGTCGCCGCCGTCCTGTTCCGCCTGATCCTGCAACAGGTCTTCGAATTTCAGGCGTTTGACGGTCATCTTGTCGTCGAGCATGAACGACAGTTTGTCCTGCCAGGCCAGCGACAGTTGAGTCACAACCTTGCCGGTGCTCAGGTGCAGCTGGATTTCTTCGCTGGTCAGGTCCTGACGCTTGCAACGCACGATGCCGCCGTCTTCGTGGGTGTCACGCAGTTCGCATTCGTCCAGAACGAAGAAGTCCGGAGCGGCCTGCTGGGTGGTGACCCATTCGGTCATTACGGCAGTCGGTGCGGTTTTCACGGTCAGCGGGCGAACCGGCAAGGTGCCGATCACTTCACGCAGGGTGGAGAGCAGGTCTTCGGCGCGTTTCGGGCTGGCCGAGTTGACCAGGATCAGACCCTGTTTCGGCGCGATGGCGGCGAAGGTCGACGAGCGGCGGATGAAGGCGCGCGGCAGGAACGCCTGGATGATTTCATCCTTGATCTGATCGCGTTCCTTCTTATAGACCTTGCGCATCTGCTCGGCTTCGATCTCTTCGACCTTTTCCTTTACGGCATCGCGTACGACGCTGCCCGGCAGAATGCGTTCTTCTTTACGGGCGGCGATCAGCAGGAAGTCACCGCTGACATGCACCAGTGGCGCATCTTCGCCTTTGCCGAACGGCGCGACGAAACCGTAGGTGGTCAACTCCTGGCTTGCACATGGACGCGCCAGTTTGGTGGCCAGTGCAGTTTCCAGCGCCTCGGCATCGACAGGCAGGTCTTGGGTCAGGCGATAGATAAGCAGGTTTTTGAACCACATGGGGTGAGTCTCTCCTTTATACAAAGGGGGGCATTATTGTCTTCGCCGGGTCATAGGCCAACCCTTCTCTAAGCCTTTGGAAGGGCTAAGAAAATTAATTAAAAAAGTGCTTGCCAGAGGTTGGGTCGCTCCGTAGAATGCGCGCCACACCGAAGCGAAGGGTGATTAGCTCAGCTGGGAGAGCGTCTGCCTTACAAGCAGAATGTCGGCGGTTCGATCCCGTCATCACCCACCATTCGTTTCAAAGTGTTTAGCGCAGCGGTAGTTCAGTCGGTTAGAATACCGGCCTGTCACGCCGGGGGTCGCGGGTTCGAGTCCCGTCCGCTGCGCCATATTCGGTAACCTGGAACACTGAACGCCAGGTCACCACGGAAAAACCCGCCAAGGCGGGTTTTTTTCTGCCTCGAGTTGTACATGCGGGATGTGTCGTTTCACCGGTTTTCGGATTTATTTGAAAAAAACTTCAATTAAATCAACACATTACGAAAATCTGTGGCATAATGCGCCCCGTAACGAAGCGAAGGGTGATTAGCTCAGCTGGGAGAGCGTCTGCCTTACAAGCAGAATGTCGGCGGTTCGATCCCGTCATCACCCACCATTCGTTTCAAGCGTTTCGCGCAGCGGTAGTTCAGTCGGTTAGAATACCGGCCTGTCACGCCGGGGGTCGCGGGTTCGAGTCCCGTCCGCTGCGCCATATTCGATAACCTGGAACACTGAACGCCAGGTCATCACAGAAAGCCCGCCCAGTGCGGGCTTTTTGCTGTCCGGAATTTGGCTTTTGCCGGGCCTGACCACCAGAAAGCGACCTTTGACGGTCGCTTTTTTCGTTTCTGGCGCTGCTATTGCGCCGAGTTGCGACTGTGCCGGTAATCACTCACCGCTTCATACACCGCCTTGCGCAAGCGGTTGATCCCGCCAATCGGGCGATGGGCTTCGATGCCGAACCAGGGATTGAACGACAGGTTGTCGCATTGCAGGTTCAAGGCCGGGGTATCGAAGTCCTGCGGGGGCAGGGTGATTTTGGCTACGGTCTGGAATGGACTGTCCTGTTCGCGCCATTCGATGCTGGTGTCTTCGATCGGCATGAACCGATTGGCGTCCTGGCGCTGGATCTGCAACACAAAACACGCAGGCACCCGATCCGTGGACAGTTGTTGATTCAGCGCACTGCGCAAAAAGTTCGGCAGATCCTGGTTTTGCTTCGGCAGTGTGTAGGCCGGGCAGTTGTCCGGATCCGGCATCACCCGAAACTTCGCATTGGCCTCGCCGAACTTGTAGGGCGAAACCGAAAAGTAGGTCGTACGTGTCGGGCTCTCTGGCGGCGGAGAAAGCGTTGCCAGCGCAATGAACAAATGCCTGACCTGCCAGGTTCTCGGGTCCCAGCCTGGAAAAAACGCCATGACCTTCTTGCCGTCAGCCTGCGCCGCCACATTCTGACGATACTCGGCGACATCGCTGACAAAGAAGTTCGGGTGACTGAACATCACGAAATCCTGCTCGTGCAGACCCTGACGGTCGCCCAGCAACTGTTTGCCGGGCACATCGAGCAGTTTGATCGCCATGCCCCGGGCATCGCGGATGCTATCGAACTGTGGGTAGGCGTTGCCGTTGGACAGGCGCATCGTTGCCTGCCATATCTTGCCCGGCTCGCTGAAAACACCTCGGCGCAGGTCCTGAGTCAGATCCGGCAGCACTTGCACGTCGGCCTTCACGCAACCGTGGGCCTTGGCATGGGCGTCGCGCAGAAAACGCGTGCTTTCCCGGTGCTGATCGACAATTCGCACGGCAGTCTGGATCACGTCTTGCGTCATCGCTGCTTCTCCGTCCGGAATCTGCTCCAGTGCCGATACCGGCCCCCGGTGCTGCCAGGCGAACCAGGCGGTTGCCAAAGCCCAGCCGATCAGGCCGATCACCAGCAAAAGCAGCAGGGTTTTGCCCAGCAACCGTCCCAGCCACAACCAAAAACGTGACAGCATCGATGGCTTCTTGAACGAATTGAAGATCATGGCAGTTGCGCCTCCAGCGGTCCGCCCAGCACTTTCAAATATTCCAGCAGCGCCCAGCGCTCCTCCGGCTGTAACAGCCGCCCGATAACCCCGTTACCGCGCTCGCCGGCGCGGAATTCGTGCCCGCTGTTGTGGTTGCCGGTAATGCGGGTGTCGAACAGGAACGCGTTGGTAAAGGCTTCGGTGCGGTAGCCCAGATGCCGAGGGTCGTATTCCAGAGTGCCTTTATAGAAAGTCGTGGAGCGTTCATCTTGCGGCGACAGCAGTTGATACAGGCTCGGCACCGAGCCGTTGTGCAGGAAGGGCGGGGTGGCCCACACGCCAGCGAGCGGGCGAGCCTTATAGGCGACTTTCTCGCGTACGCCGATGGGCAGACCGAAACCGTCGAGTTTTGGTTTTTCCTCCGCTGTGACGCCCGCTTCACGATAAGCACGGTTTTCAACGAATGCCGTCACGTAAGCCAAGCCCTTGGCCACGGATAACTGGCTGAGGTCCAGCGGCTCCTTGGGCGCGGGATGCAGTTTCACGTCCATCTGCTCAAGTTCTGCCGGATTCCATTGCAGGGCTGTCAGGTCGAAACGGTGGTTGGCGATGTTGTTGGCCGCGTTCGGATCGGTGCCGATGACGTCGACGGGCAACATGGGCAGATGCTTGACCCAGCGTTCGCCTTCTTGCGTCGCCCGTGGGACGTGGCAGCCAGCACAGTTTTCGGCAAACAGGGCGCGTCCCTTGGCTGCCAGTGGTTTGTCGACCTTTCCAAACAGTTCTTCCGGCCATTCGGGTGGCTGAAGTTTTTGCAGGGTTTCTTCGATCTTGTGCAGATCGCGCACGCGCACGCTCGATGCATAACGTTCATCGCCCTGCAGCGGCTGGCCATTGGAATCGAAGAAATTCAGGGTTGCGCCAACCCCCAGTGCCTCGCCGATATTGCGTGCCATCGGCTGTTGCGCCGAGCCGTTCCACTGCACCCAGTCGAACGTCCACATGTCCCACAGTTGCGGGTAATCCACGGGAGCGTTGGCCACGCGGTAATTGATCGGGGAAATCGCGTCGCCGAAGGTCGCATTGGCGATGCGACCGAATGCATCGGTGCGTCCCGGGCCTTCCTCGGTGGGATAGAGACCACGGTGAGTGTCGTTCCATGCCACTTTGAGGAAGGTGTTCAGCGATCCTTTGAAGTCTTTGCGCAGTTGTTCGTGGCGCGCGTCGTATTCTTCGCCGAGAACGGTGCGGGCGAACCGTTCGAATTTCCAAGGGTTGTAGTAAGTGGAGGCCAGACTGGCGACCAATGCCTGTCCGAAACTGCCGCCACGCAATGTAGGAACGCTGGAAGGCAGCACATGCTGAGCCGAGCCGCCGTCGATGCGCAGGGCCTGACCGTTGAGATGCAGTTCACCGGTGTGGCAGGCCGCGCAGGTGATGTCCAGATATTGCTCGGAGCTGCCGGGATTCTGATGCCGGGTGAATCCCACCGGGAGATTCCCCGGGTTACTTGGCGTGGCTTTCTGCTGCGGATCGACCAGAAAACCGAAGCGTGCAAGGTATTCCGGCGAGGCGAAACGTTGCGGCGAAAACGGCAGCTCCAGTGCCTGGAACCACTCATAACGCAGGCCTTTTACCTGAGTGCCTTGCGGCGTGAAATAGTAGGTCTGGCGCTCTTCGTCGGTCCACTGGTTCAGGTAATGCAGCTGTTTTGCAGGCGCGGGGAAGGGCAATCTCGGATTGGCGACATAGTAGAGAACCACCGCCAGGACCAGTCCCAGCAGTACCACGATCAGCGTCAGCACACGGAATAAGAGGCGCAAGATGAACATCCTTGTCGAGTTGTTGCGCTGTTATGCCTCAGCCGAGTGCTGTGCGGCAAGTGGCCATTACGCCAAGTGTTGTGGGAAGGGGCGTCGGTCACTGTCAGGGCAAGATGACAGAAGCTTCACCCTGCCTTTGCTCAAATGCTTTTTAATCCCTGAACTTATCGGAAGATTCCTGCTCTCATGCCGGTAGCCATTGGTCGTGGCGGCCTGATAAGCTCGCGGCTTTACTCGATTGCCCTTTCGGCGCATGAACAAGGAAATAGCATGAAACAGCATCGGTTGGCGGCGGCGGTAGCCCTGGTTAGCCTGGTACTCGCGGGTTGTGATTCGCAGACCAGCGTGGAGCTGAAAACCCCGGCGCAAAAAGCTTCCTACGGCATCGGCCTGAACATGGGCAAGAGCCTTGCTCAGGAAGGCATGGATGATCTGGACTCCAAAGCGGTAGCCCAGGGCATCGAAGATGCCGTCGGCAAGAAAGAACAGAAGCTGAAAGATGAAGAACTGGTTGAAGCTTTCGCTGCGCTGCAAAAGCGCGCCGAAGAGCGTATGGCCAAGATGAGCGAAGAGTCGGCAGCCGCCGGCAAGAAATTCCTCGAAGAAAACGGCAAGAAGGCCGGCGTGACCACCACCGCTTCCGGTCTGCAGTACGAAGTGATCAAGAAAGCCGACGGCCCACAGCCTAAGCCTACCGATGTCGTGACCGTTCACTACACCGGCAAGCTGACCAACGGCACCGTATTCGACAGCTCCGTCGAGCGCGGCAGCCCGATCGATCTGCCGGTCAGCGGTGTGATCCCGGGTTGGGTCGAAGGCCTGCAACTGATGCACGTTGGCGAGAAGTACAAGCTGTACATCCCTAGCGATCTGGCTTACGGCGCACAATCGCCAAGCCCGGCAATCCCGGCCAACTCGGTTCTGGTCTTCGACCTGGAACTGCTGGGTATCAAGGATCCAGCCAAGGAAGACGCCGCAGCCAAGTAATTGGCCTCGGTTTCGATAACAACGCCTCGCTAATGCGGGGCGTTGTTGCATCTGGTCGACGCCCGGCGTAAACAGAGCGAACCGACAGGCGTCATGACAGTCCTAGACTTTGTGGCTGGCCGCACTAGACGCCCTGAGCCGCCAAGTCAATGAAATATTGGGGTTTTTTATGTGAGTAAAAAACGCCCGATCTGAGCGCGGCCCTTATGAACCGGGGCTCTCAGCGTTGAAATGCAGCTCTGTTCACAAGGTTATCCACAATTTGTGTGGATAACATTTCAACGGGAGAAATAGATGAAAGCTCCGTGGAATTTCGCCCGATTCCTGCCATTGGCCGGACGACTCCTGGCCCGTGGCCGTTTGCCGACGCTGTTGTTTGCCGTGGCCAGCAAAGGCGCCGCTCAAGGCAATCGTCTGGGCAAGTTGAAGGATGACCTGCGTCTGCTTCAAGCACTGTGCCTGGCGTACTGGCGGGGTGAGTATCGCGCGATCAGTCCCAAGGCCATCGTTTCGGTCGTTGCGGGCCTGATGTACTTCCTCAGTCCGGTGGATGCGATCCCGGATTTCATTCCCGTTTTCGGCATGCTTGATGACATCGCCGTCCTTGCCTGGCTAATGAAAACCCTCGACGACGAACTCAGTGCATTCCGTTTGTGGCGCCAACGGCAGGCACCGGAAAAGCTCAGGGTTGTCGAGCGTCTGCCCGATACGCCCGAACAACTTCAGCTTCAGGGGCCGAAAAAGTCCTGAATCGCGACAGCCTCTTATACAGATAGATACCCCCCACGACCTTGGCCGCTGTTAGGATTACACTTCTAGGGAAAAGTGCCGACTCGCTAAGTGTTGTTGTCCTACGGGGTAGTCATGGATATTCAGATAATTGCACGCGATGGCGAGCCCGAGTATGCGGTTCTGCCATGGGCTCAGTATCAGGCTCTACTGAAAGCAGCAGGCATTAACGAAGCACCGTCGCAACCGGCTCCAGCGCCGCTTGCGGCCACACCGGACCCGATTCTTCCAGGTCTGGATCAGTTACGCAGTTTGCGCGAAGGGAAGGGCATCGCCATCGAGGCGCTCGCCCGCACGGTAGGCATCAGCCCGTCTTACCTGGCCATGATCGAAAGCGGAGAGCGTCTGCCCGACGCTGCAATTCGCCGCAGCCTGGCCTGGGAGTTGACGGTGCCAGGGTGGAGGGAACAATCGTGAGCGTACGCATCAGTCGTCAACATTGGGACGGATTGCTGGGGGAGCTGGACCAGGCGCGCAGGCAGCGCCATCTTCTGACCTATCGAGCCTTGCTCGAGCGTCTGCAATTGCCCACGCCGGCGATGCAGACATTGACCGCTGCACTGGAGCATCTCGCCGCTCTGGACGCGAAAGCAGAACAACCGTTGCGCAGTTCGCTGGTGATCAGCCAGGGCGCCAGTCGCCTGCCACGCACCGGTTTCTTTGAATGTGTCGAGCGTCTTGGGCGCTTTTCCGGGCCGTCCGATGGTGTTGCCGCTGCTTCATGGCATGCCTCGGAAGTGGTGCGGGTCTTTGAGTACGAATACCCGGAATCGGCGGAGGCCTGAGTGTTTTTACGACTCAAGGCGCGGGTCAGTTACTGGCTCGCCCGCAGGCTCTTTCACTGGTCTTGGTTTGTCCGTCAGCCCCGAGGCTGGCGCTGGCTCGAAGGGCAGTTTGCGCGCATGGCCAACCTGGGCGATGTCGGCGCGCAAAGTTTTTACGGGCACATCCTGACGTTTCGCGGCGTGGGCCTGGGTGCGCGTGAAGAAGGTGTGCGGTTGTTGCGACTGGCGGCGCTGGCCGGTGATGGCAAGGCGGCGTATCAAGTAGGTGTCATCAGTCTTGCAGGTACGCCGAGCAAAGCGCCAGATCCTTCGGAGGCCGCTCGTTGGTGGACCATGGCCGCGCAGGCCGGGCATCCGCTGGCCGAGCTCAAGTTGAAAGAACTGGTCGGCCGGGACGCTTCTCGATAAACAAATCCGGTGTTCCGTGAACGGGGCGTGAGGGAAACCTCCCGCCCCGTTCTTGCGTCAGCTATTCGATAAAGATCAGTTACAGACTTCTCCTACATCCCTCGCCTACTCGCCTGACTTCTTTTCTGATTGATCCCCCGCAAAGTCCTTCGCCTGATTTTTGCGCGAGGGAACGCACATGCTCGACCCGGTTTTTCATTTCGTCATGCGCATGGGAATGCGTTGATGGAGGCCGTCGCCCGCATCGAGCAAGAGCTCGACAGCTTTCCCCGCACCCTCGATCTCTATCGCGACCAGCTCAGGCACTGGTTCAGCCGCTCGGCAGACAGCGTCAGTCATGCAGCCGATCTGCCGTCGCTGATGGGGATGGAGCGGATCATCCGTTTCGGCGAACACGGCACGGCGGTCGCCATTGACGACAACCGTTTCTCTTCGGCTGTCGTGCAATGCCCGGCAACCGGGCGAATGGAGATCGAGAGCAAGTTCGAGTCGGTGTACGACATTCCGTTGGGCGACATCGTTGTTGATGTCGTGGCGGTGGATGGCGGCCAGGTCAAGTCCGTCACGCTCGATGCTCAGGGCAACGGTTTGTTTACCGGTGAGGCAGGCAAGTTCTACCGGGTAGTGGTGCACGGCGAGGCCAGCGAGAAGCAGGTTGATGCGCTGTTCGAGTCCTACGATGGTCTGACCCGACAGCTGGATAGCTGGCTGCGCAGCGAGTGGCAGGGCTTCAGGCCGCAGTGGTCGCAGTCGGTGGCGACGGCGGCGGGCAACGGCATGCTGGCCGGGAGCTGGGCGGCGATCGAGGGGGCGTGGGACAGCATCGGGTTGCTGTCGGAGATTCTCAAGGATCCTCTCGAGTTTGCTGGGCGCTTGGGAGATGGCGCGACGACGTTGGCCGAATTCGCAGTGGCGATGCCGGAAAAGATGGAGCAGCTCCAACTGCTCGTCAGTGACGAGGCCGCGCTGTGTCTGTTGTTACGCACGGCCAGTTTGTGGCTCGAAATGCTGCCACCCAGCGAAGTCGCCGGGAAAACTGCCGAGGCGGTTTCGATGGTGGTGGTGCAACTGCTGATCGATGTGTTGATCGGTGTTGTGCTGACCTTTGTCGGCGCCGGGGCGGGGATTGCGTATCTGACCTTGCGTTTGGTGGATCGTGGCGCTCAGTTGCTGTCGGCTGTGACACGTCTGATGAAGGCGATGTTCGGCATCGTCAGCACCTTCATCGGCTATGTGAACCAGTACAAATCCGTCGCCGCACGGGGCATCGCCGCCGGGGTGAAAAAGGGGCGCATGCAATTGCGCTGGGATGCCCGGCGCAATGCCTCCCTGAAAAAAGACGAGCCCCACGACGACACGCCGGATCAGGCTAAAAACCCCAACGGTGACAGCGCCGATTGTGCGCCGCGGACCTGCACCAACGGCTGTCCGGTGTCGATGGTCACCGGTGAGGAATTGCTGACGCTGACCGACGGCGTGCTCGACGGGCTGTTGCCGTTCGAGTTCAGCCGCTTGTATCGCACCAGTGCAGCCGAGATCGATGTCGGGCTGGGGTTTGGCTGGAGTCATTCGCTGGCGCATCGGCTGGAGGTCGATGGTGCTTCGGTGGTCTGGGTTGACCATGAGAACCGGCGCACGCGGTTTCCATTGCCGAGCGTCGAGCGGCCGGCGATTCACAACAGTTTGTCGCGGGCGGCGATTTTTCTCGGGGACGAGCCGGAGGAACTGATCGTCGCGCTGGCGGGGGACGCGGCGCGGTTTTATCACTTTCGGGCTGGACGTCTCACCGCTGTCAGCGATGCCTATGCGAATCGTCTGACGGTGCATCGGGATCATTCCGACCGGATTCAGCGCCTGGATAACGGGGCCGGTCGTTCGCTGCTGCTGCGTTACGAGCGGGCGCATCTGGTCGCCGTCGATTATCAGGTTTTTTGTGAGTCGGCCTGGCGCACCGAGCAGACGCTGGTCAGCTACCGCTTTGATGCCCGTCATCGGTTGATCGACGCGACCAACGCCGTCGGCGAGAGCGAGCGTTACGACTACGACGACCAGCACGTCATTCTGCAACGGCAATTGAGCGGCGGCGCGAGCTTCTTCTGGGAGTGGGAACGTGCCGGCAAGGCGGCGCGTTGCGTGCGGCACTGGGCGTCGTTTTCGCAGATGGACACGCGTTACGTCTGGGATGACGCCGGCAGCGTCACGGTGCATTACGTCGATGGGACTGAAGAGACTTACGTCCACGACGACACGGCGCGGCTGGTGCGTCAGGTCACCGCCGACGGGGGCGAGCAGCTCAAGGCCTACGATGCTCAGGGCCGGCTGATCGCCGAGCAGGATGCGCTGGGCGCGGTCACCGAATACCGCTACGACGACGTCGGACGGCTGATCGCGCTGATTCCGCCGGACGATGCGCCGACGTCCTACGAGTACCGCCACGGTTTCCTGCACAGCCGTTCGCGTGGCGATGCGGTGTGGACGTACCGGCGCAACGCCCAGGGCGACGTCACCGAAGCGGTCGATCCCGACGGCCATGTCACCCATTACTACTACGACCCGCAGGGGCGGTTGCTGTCGATCCGTTATCCGGATTCGGGTCGGCATGTGTTCGTGTGGAATGACCTTGGGCAACTGGTCGAGGAAAGTCTGCCGGACGGTGGCGTGCGCCGGTTTTCCTACGATGCGCTGGGACGGCGGATTACTGCGCAGGACGAACATGGCGCGATCACCCGCCATGCCTGGGACGCCGTCGGCCGGCTGATCCAGACCACGATGCCGACCGGTGCCACCCGTGCCTGGTCCTACAGCGCCTACGGTCAGGTCACCGCCGAACGCGATGAACTGGGGCGCATCACCCGTTACGAATATGACGACGACCTGCATTTGGTCAGCCGGCGGATCAACCCCGACGGCACGCGGATTCAATACCGCTACGACCATGCGCAGCTGTTGCTCACGGAAATCGAGAACGAGTCGGGCGAAAAGTACCGGCTGGACTACACGCCGACCGGACTGATCCGACAGGAAACCGGCTTCGATGGCCGGCGCACCGCCTACGCCTACGACCGCAACGGTCATCTGCTGGAAAAGACCGAGTTCGGCGACGACGGCTCGACGCTGGTCACCACTTACCAACGCGACAGCGCCGGGCGCCTGCTGCTCAAGACCCTGCCGGACGGGGTCGAGGTCAGCTACCGCTATGACCGTTTGGGCCGTTTGGTCGGCGTGGATGACGGCCAGGATCACCCGCTGGCCTTCGAGTACGACCTGCAGGACCGCCTGGTGCGTGAGCATCAGGGCTGGGGCACCTTGCGTTACACCTACGACGCCTGCGGCCAGCTCACTCGCCTGCGTCTGCCGGACAACAGCAAGCTCGATTATCACTACGCCAAGGGCGGCGCGCTGACCGCGATCGACCTCAACGGCGCCTTGCTCACCCGCCACACCTACCAGAACGGCCGCGAGCAGCAGCGCCAGCAAGGCCTGCTGCTCAGCGAATACTCCTACGACGAACAGGGCCGCTTAAGCGCCCACGCTGTCGGCCATCAACGCAGCGCGCTGTACCGCCGCGATTTTGCCTACAGCGCCAACGGCAACCTCGAACACATCGCCGACACCCGCCACGGCCAGCGCAGCTACCAGTACGACGCCCTCAACCGCTTGATCCGCGTACGCCACACCCGCGACGACCTGCCGGAAAACTTCGCCCACGACCCGGCCGGCAACCTGCTGATGCAGGACCGGCCGGGCCCGACCAGCATCAAAGGCAATCGCCTGCTGATGCAGGGCGACCGCCACTATGACTACGACGCCTTCGGCAACCTGATCCGCGAACGCCGCGGCCGCGCGCAGCAACTCGTCACTGCATACCGCTACGACAGCCAGCACCGCCTGATCGGCCTGACCCGCCCTGACGGCACCACCGCCACCTACCAATACGACGCCTTCGGCCGGCGCATCCGCAAGACCGTCGACGGCCAGACCACCGAGTTTTTCTGGCAAGGCGACCACCTGATCGCCGAAAGCAGCAAGGAACAGCACCGCAGCTTCATCTACGAACCCGGCACCTTTCGTCCGCTGGCGATGCTCGACGGCAAAGGCCCGAAACGCGCCTGCCCGTTCTACTACCAGCTCGACCACCTCGGCACCCCGCAGGAGTTGACCGACTACAGCGGCGACATCGTCTGGTCAGCCAAATACAGCGCCTACGGCAAAGTCACCTCGCTGGAACTGGCAACCGAGGATTACCTGAACCAGCCGCTGCGCTTTCAGGGGCAGTACTTCGATGACGAAAGCGGGCTGCATTACAACCGGCACCGGTATTACGACCCGGACGTGGGGCGGTACCTGACGCCGGATCCGGTGAAGCTGGCCGGAGGACTCAATCAGTATCAGTACGTGCCGAATCCGACGGGGTGGGTGGATCCGTTGGGGTTGAGCTCCAATTGTCCGCCGCCGAAAAAACCGTGTCGACCAGTGAAACATGGGACAACTGGCTCAGTCGTTAATGAAGGGGAGCCACCACTACCGAAGATGACCGCGCAAGAACGACGGTCGCGGATTGATGAGCTGGCAGAGGAGAATGCTTATCGGCGCTTATATGAAATGGAAAATGCAGATAATGGAGAGCATTTTTTGGAAAAGCATGGTGCTCAAACTACATTGGGATCTCAACTTGAAAGGTTGAATTCAGGCAGGAATCCTACCACGGGTGAAATAGAGAGATACGTTGGTGGTAGTAAGGATGGGGAACCAAAAATTCCGTCTGCAGCAACACATTTTTTGAGTCATAGGGATCAGTTAAATGCGATCTATAGAGCGCAATTGATTTTTAAGTATACGAATTTACAATTTTCCAAGAGGCCTATTGATATGGGTAAGATTATTGGTGAGGGGTATAAGGGAGGAAGTCTTGAATATGGTAGGCAATCTAGGGCTGTGGTGATTCTTACGCCGCAGCAGCGTGTCAGGACAGCTTATGCGGAGTTTGATTGATGAGGAAGTTGTATGAAATTGTAGATATTAAAAATTTGCTTTTTGTTTTTGATATAGAAAATACGACGAATGATGCTAGAGAGCGATTGATAGTTTCAAAGGATGTGAATAACCGGTTAGAGCTTGCTGAGCTGTTTGACGATTTGTTGCGCGCTGAGTTTTTTGAGTACACAACAAATGAGCAGGATTCATTAGTTGAAACTATTAGTTATTTCTTAAAAGAAGGCGACGATTTTGAGCAAGTTTTTGGAAGGATGACAACTTACTTTGATACTGAGGTCGAAGACAGGAAACAATTTATGACCGTGCTTCTAGAATGTCTTTCAAGGTATCGTCGTGAGGTTCTATGATGTTTTGTGAGGTTGATTAGGGTTTTGGGTTGTGGGGTAGCTTGTGATTAAAGATTTTTTCCGTTTTGTTTTGTCGTTTTTTGGTGCTCGTTGTAGGGCTGGAGTACAAGTTGGTAATGAGGTTTTTTTACGAACTGATGATGCGGATTCTGATAAGCCTGGAAAGTGTCGGGGTGTTCACAGCTCTCGTTTTTTAAGTCACAAAGCACAGATGAATGCATATAACGAGGCCATGACGAGAGAATCCAGAAAAATGCCCCGCTTCACGGGAGAGGATAGTATGGGAAATCTGGTAGTGAGAATGCAGACTGAAAATATAGGTGAAGGATATGAACCAAATCCTGCCGATCCATCTGACCCACGCTACATCTCTGAAATGTATGGTTTTGAAATGAGATTTGATTTCGAGACGCTGGAGCCGTGGGCTCTTTATCCGATAGAGAAAGCATAATGTTGATGCATCCTTATCTTGATATTCCTTATCGTCCGAGGTTGTCCCACTTTCTCGGTGGGTTTGATACATATGATCGCGAGGAGAGTTTGGGGGAGGAGTTGGCGGCGTACGATCCTGAGGATCCATCAGACAGAAGTATTTTAATATCCAGGTACGTAATCAAGCGGTTTTCGAAACTGAGCTATCGGCATAAATTCGTTTTGTTTGCTGTGCTGGGAGAGGCACTTGAAGAAAGTGGTGATGTCTTTCAAGAGGTGCTGGAGCATGATCCATTCTCTCATTCCTTGCTACCTGATGGCTGGGACGAGATGAGTGACCCAAAGGCGTTTTTCGAAGGCATGTACTTTCAGTTGTCCGAAGCATGGATGGACGAGCTTTACAAAGCCAGTCAAGAAGACTCATCAACTTGGTAGGCGCGACTTGGTGCTCGCTGCGATTTTGTAAGTTTTTGGGGCATTCATAGGTTGAAGGTGCTGATTGCACGAGATTCGGTTATGTCGAATCACCGATGTCCGAGTGTAAGTGCTTCTGCAGGTGGCTGAGCAAACAGGCTATCAATCAAATGCACGCTATACCCCGGAACATTCTTCGCATGATGCTTCGCCTGCGAAGCCATCTCCGCCAACTGACTCGCATCCAATTGCGCACACGCTTCAGGATGTAAATGGACGACTCCGATGGACAGTGACAACAACGGAAACTCCTGACGAATACCCTGGCGATTAGGCGCAACAAAACATCCAGCCTCAAGATGTTCAGGGCGATAAAACCGTCGGCATTGGCTCTGGAAATCATCAAGCAATTGATTGAGCCGTTTACGCCAATCCTCCGGACCGAGCACCAACAGGAAATCATCTCCCCCGATATGCCCGACGAAATCACGGGACGGGTCGACGCGTTCGTTGAGGCACTGCGCCAGACACAGCAACACCTCATCCCCACGCCCATACCCATAGATATCGTTAAAAGGTTTGAAGCTGTCGATGTCGACGTAGCAGATCACCGATTCCCGCCCCTGTTGCAGAAGGCGAGTCAAACATTGCTGAATCGGCACGTTCCCCGGCAGCAAGGTCAGCGGATTGGCATAACGGGCCTGCTGGATTTTCAGTTCGGTAATCAGTTTGAGCACGTCGATCACCCGGCCCAGGCCCAGGTAACTGCCGTTGAGGGTGATGATGAAATCTTCTTCGATGCGTTGCCGGGCGCGGCTGGTGATCAGGCGGCTGACCTGTTGCAGCGACTGGCTCATTTCCACGGCGAGGAAGTCGTCGTTCATCAAGCGGCTGATCGGTTTGCGGGCGAAGAGGTCGGTGGCGAACGGCTTGAGCAACGCATCGGACAACGAGTGACGATGAACGATGCCGCACGGCTGACCCTGTTCGTCGAGTACCGCCAGCGAGTTCAGGTTGGCCTGGCGGCGGAAGGCCTCAAGTACGGTGGCGGTCGGCGTGTCGCGATTCACGGCCGGTTGGTCGTTGAGCAGGGCGCTGAGGTCGCTGCCTTCATCGTTCAGCGCAACGGTGCTGCTGTCGTGTTTGGGCATCAAGGCCCGGGCATCGCGTGGTGGGTATTCCTGAGGGCGCCCGAGCAGATAGCCCTGGACCAGATCCACACCCATCTCGGTCAGCACCGCCAACTCTTCCGGCAGTTCGATGCCTTCGGCAATCACCTGGGCCCGGGAGGCCTTGGCGATTTGCAGGATCGATCCGACGAACTCGCGCTTCAATGCGTCCTGGTGAATGCCGTCGATAAAGTGCCGGTCGATTTTCACGTAGTCGGGACGCAGCTCCGACCAAAGGCGCAGACTTGAATAACCCGCCCCGAGATCGTCCAGCGCAATGGAAAACCCCATCGCCCGATAGTGATGCAGCGCAGTTTGCAGCAACTGGAAATCATCGATCGGCGTCTGTTCGGTGAGTTCGATCACCACCTGGCTCGGCGGAATACCAAAATCCTGAAGCAGCCGCAGCGTGCGCCCCGGCTGGTGCGCGGCTTCGAGCAGGGATTCGGGAGAGACGTTGAGAAACAGCTTGCCCGGCAATTGCTGTTCGTTGAAACGGCGGCAGGCGCTATGGCGGCAGGCGATTTCCAGTTCGCTCAAGCGTCCGGCCTGACGGGCCACGGCGAACAGGGCGATAGGGGAGTGCAGCGGGCTGTTGGAAGGACCGCGAGTCAAGGCTTCATAGCCAAGAATGCGTCGTTCGGAGAGGCAAATGATCGGTTGGAACAGGCTGTGCAAACCGCTTTGAGTCAGGATCGAGCTCAAGGCACTCAGCTGTTCGGTCGTGGTCATGGCAATCTCTGGCGATAAAAAAGGACTGGGAGCGCTCTCGATGAAGAGAACCGCTCCCAGTCCTTTATTGCACGACAGAATGATGACTGTTTGATGACGATCCGGGGATCGTCAGCATTAAATTGCCATCATCTTACTTCTTGGCCACCTGATTGCTCAGCTTCAAGTAATCCAGCAGCACGCGCCCGGTCTCGCTCAAGTAGGCGTCGTCTTCCGGTTTGACCTTGTCCGGCTCGGCGGCTGCCAGAGCGTCTTCGTCTTCTTTCTTCAGCTCTTTGAGCGGTTCTTCGCCTTTGGCCTTGCGACGGATGTTCTCCATCGCCAGTTGCTTGGCGTCGATGTCGGCGTGCTGGGCACGGCGTTCGGCTTCATTGAGGCTGACGGTTTTTTCTTCCAGCAGCTTCTGCGCCAGGGCCAGCTTGTCGCGGATGAACACGAACTCCGCGTCCTTGGCAGAACGGGTGTCATGCTCGGATTTCAGCTGGGCCAGGAACGGCTTGAACGGATCGCTCGCCGGTTTGATCGCCGCGCGGATGGTGTCCCATGGCATGGCTTCCGGCAGGGCGCTCTCGCCGATTTCCTTGGTGTCGATGATCGACGGGTAGTCGATGTCCGGCAGTACGCCCTGATGCTGGGTACTCTGACCGGAAACCCGGTAGAACTTGGCCAGGGTCAGTTTCAGTTCGCCATGGTTCAGCGGCTGGATCGTCTGCACAGTGCCTTTGCCGAAGGTCTGGCCACCGATGATCAGTGCGCGGTGGTAGTCCTGCATGGCGCCGGCGAAGATTTCCGAAGCCGAGGCGGACAGGCGGTTGACCAGCAGCGCCATCGGGCCTTTGTAGAACGCACCCGGGTTTTCGTCTTCCAGCACGTCGACCCGGCCATCGGCGTTACGCACGAGTACGGTAGGGCCCTTGTCGATGAACAGGCTGGTCAGCTCGGTGGCTTCCTGCAGGGAACCGCCGCCGTTGTTGCGCAGGTCGATGACCACGCCGTCGACTTTCTCTTTCTGCAACTCGGTCAGCAGCTTCTTGACGTCGCGAGTGGTGCTCTTGTAATCCGGATCACCGGCACGGAACGCCTTGAAGTCCAGGTAGAAGGCCGGAATCTCGATCACGCCGAGCTTGTAGTTCTTGCCGTCCTGTTTGAGGCTCAGGATGGATTTCTTCACGGCCTGGTCTTCGAGCTTCACCGCTTCACGGGTGATCGGCACGATCTTGCTGGTCTGGTCGTTCGGCGCATTGCTGGCCGGGATGACTTCCAGACGGACCACGGTGCCTTTCGGACCACGGATCAGCTTGACCACTTCGTCCAGGCGCCAGCCTACTACGTCGACCATCTCTTTGTTGCCCTGGGCAACGCCGATGATCTTGTCCGCCGGTGCAACCTGTTTGGTCTTGTCGGCCGGGCCTGCCGGCACCAGACGCACGACTTTCACCTGATCGTTGTCGCTTTGCAACACGGCGCCGATGCCCTCGAGGGACAGGCTCATGTTGATGTCGAAGTTTTCCGCGTTATCCGGCGACAGGTAGTTGGTGTGCGGATCGTAAGACATGGCGAAGGTGTTGATGTACGCCTGGAAGATGTCTTCGGCACGGGTCTGGTCCAGACGCGCCAACTGGTTCTTGTAGCGCTTGGTCAGGGTTTCCTGGATCTGCTTCGGCTCTTTGCCGGCGATCTTCTGTCGCAGCACTTCGTCCTTGACGCGTTTGCGCCACAGGTCATCGAGTTCGGCGGTGGACTTGAGCCACGGGGCGTCCTTGCGATCGATCAGCAAGGTTTCATGGGTGGTGAAGTCCATCTTGTCGACGCCTTTGTTCAGCTCGGCAAGGGCGAAGTCCAGACGCGCCTTCACGCGGTCCAGATAGCGCTTGTAGATGGTGAACCCGGCGTTGAGGTCGCCGCTCTTGAGGAAGTCGTCGAACTGGGTCTTCCACTTGTCGAATTCGGCGATGTCGCTGGCCATGAAATAGCTGCGCGACGGGTCGAGCAGCTTGATGTAGCTGTCGTAGATGATCACCGAGCGCGCATCGTCGAGCGGCGGCTTGCTGTAATGGTGGCGCTTGAGCAACTCGACGACGTTCAGACTGGCGATCACTTCATCGCGATCAGGCTGCAACTTGTCCCAGCTGTTGGCTGCGAATGTACTGCCCGACACCGGCAAGAGGCCGATACCGATGAAAAGAGCGAGGGCGGTGCTGGGGAGCAAATGCTTCATGCTGATTCGACGCGGGGACAATTGATAACGCATATTAGGCCGTCTTTGAAGTCGCCGGTACCTCTGCGCTCTGTACGATCATTGCTGTTCAGCGATCGTTCAGACCCCAGGGCCGGTCGCATAATGCAAAAAGCCCGGCGCTACAGCTTCGGGCTCAGTCCAGACTCACTATGGAGGCACTGTGAAGGCATTGCAAGGCGTTGAAGGTCAAGTGGCATGGGTTGATGAACCAAGTCCTACGTGCGATGTAGGACAAGTTCGCATCCGGGTGGCGGCAGCGGGCCTCAATCGCGCGGATTTATTACAGAAGGCGGGGCTTTATCCACCGCCACCGGGTGCCAGTCAAGTACTGGGTCTTGAATGTTCCGGGGTGATCAGCGAGGTCGGCGCCGGCTCGTCGTGGCAGGTCGGTGATCGGGTCTGCGCCTTGCTGGCCGGGGGCGGGATGGCCGAAGAAGTGGTCGTCGACGGGCGGCATGTGTTGCCGGTTCCGGAAGGTGTATCGCTGATCGAAGCCGCAGCGTTGCCCGAGGTTTACGCGACCGTCTGGCTGAATTTGTTTCAACTCGCTGCGCTCAAACCGGGTGAGAAAGTTCTGCTGCATGCCGGCGCCAGCGGCATCGGTTCTGCCGCCATTCAACTGTGCAAGGCGTTTGGCAATCCATGCTGGGTGAGCGTCGGTTCGGCCGAGCGCCTGGCTTACTGTGAAGCGCTGGGTGCTCAGGGCGGCGTGGTGCGCACTGATGATCTGGAAAGCCTGCGGGATTTCGGGCCGTTCGATGTGATTCTGGATCCGGTCGGCGGCCATTATTCGGCGCTGAACCTGAAGCTGATGGCTCAGGATGGACGCTGGGTACTGATCGGTCTGATGGGCGGCCGCGAGGCAAAACTGGATCTGGCCCAGGTGCTGGCCAAGCGCGTGCAACTGCTGGGCTCGACCCTGCGCAGCCGTGACGATCAGTTCAAGGCCGATCTGTTCAGCGATCTGAGCCAGCACGTGTGGCCACTGTTTTCCGAGGGGCGCCTGAAGCCTCAACTGGCCAAGACCTTTGCGATCAAGGATGCCGAGGCGGCATTTGCCGAGCTGGCGAGCAACACGGTAGCCGGGAAGCTGGTGCTGGTGATCGACGACAGCCTGAGCTGATCATGGATGCTTGTGGGAGCAGGTCTGCTCCCACAAGGCAATCGCTTACTTCCAGAGATGAATCGGCCACCCGGATTTCTCGGCCTGCTCGCGCAATACCGGATCCGGATTGACCACATGCGGATAATCCACTTTCAGCAACAGTGGCAGATCATTGCGTGAGTCAGAATAGAAACTTGCGCCTTCAAGGTTTTCTTCTTCGGCATCCAGCCATTCCAGCAAGCGGGTGATCTTGCCTTCGCGGTAGGTCAGGGTGCCCACGGTCTGGCCGCTGTACACGCCATGCGCCACTTCCAGTTCGATACCCAGAATCTCATCGATGCCCAATCGATCGGCAATCGGCTTGACCAGGTGCGTACCCGAGGCCGAGATCACCAGAATCCGGTCGCCGGCCTTGCGGTGCGCGGCGATGATCTTGGTCGCGTCGCTGAAGATGATCGGCTCGATGAAGTCTTCCACCCACGGCCCGACCAGATGCTCGACTTCTTCCGGGGTACGGCCGATCAGCGGTTCGAGGCTGAACTCCATGTAGTCCTCCATGCGCAACTTGCCATGGCTGTAGGCGTCCATCAGCTCGTTGTTCCTGCGCATGAACGACTCGGGATCGACCCAGCCCAGGCGCCCCATCTGCTCGCTCCAGAGCGTGGCGCAGTCGCCGTGGATCAGGGTGTCGTCCAGATCAAAAATTGCCAGAGCCATCAGTTCAGTTCCCTCTTGGGTGTCAGCAAAGTCATCAGGCTACCTCACACAGGGCGGTGGGATCGATGGAAAGTGCCAGGCGCTGACCGTCGGGATGCAGATCCGCCGCCGAACGGTTGAGCACATCCACCACCAGTTCCACGCCCCGGGCTTCGACGCGGTAGCGGATCACGTTGCCCAGCAGGCTGTGGCTGCGAATCTGTGCATCGAGTTCGCCGTTCAGGCTCAGTTCGATGGCCTCCGGACGAATCGCGATGCGATGGTTGACCGGCCGCTGCAACAGCTTCGAGGCGCTCTCGGCATCGAGCAGGTTGTAGTTGCCGATGAAGCCGGCGGCAAACACGTCGACCGGTGCGGTGTAGAGGGTTTCGGCATCGCCGCTTTGTACGATTTTTCCCTGGTTCATCAGGAAAATCCGGTCAGACATGGTCAGTGCTTCTTCCTGATCGTGTGTGACGAAAATCGTGGTCAGGCCGAGTTCACGCTGGATCTGACGGATCTGTTCACGCAGATGTTTGCGAATCCGCGCATCAAGAGCCGACAGCGGCTCATCCAGCAGCAACAGGCGCGGACGCGTCACCAGCGAGCGGGCGAGGGCGACACGTTGGCACTGACCACCGGAGAGTTGATGCGGATAACGACTGGCGAAGTCATTAAGTTCAACCAGTTTCAATGCTTCGGCGACGCGCTTGTGGCTGTCGTCCGGGTTGACCTTCTGCATGCGCAGACCAAAGGCGACGTTCTGCTCCACGGTCATGTTGGGAAACAGCGCATAGCTCTGGAACACCATGCCGATCCCGCGCTTTTGCGGGGTGAGCGGCACGATGTCGACGCCATCGAGCAGTATCTTGCCGCCATCCACCGGTGTCAGGCCGGCGATGCAACGCAACAGGGTGGATTTGCCGCAACCGGACGGGCCAAGCAGGGTGACGAATTCACCTTTCCGGATTTCGCAGTTGATGTCGCTGAACACCGTGGTGCCGGCGTAGTTTTTCTGAAGGTGTTGGACGCTGACATAGCTCATTCGCTTTTGTCCTTGTTCAAGATGTTGGCGACCCAGGTCAGGACCAGCACGAAAAAGAAGTAGGAAATCACCAAGGCACTGGTGAAGTGACCGCTGCTGTTGCGCATGTTGTTGAGGTAGACCTGCAGGGTTTCGTAACGGGTGCCGACCAGGATATTGGCGAACACGAACTCACCGAACAGGAACGAGAACGACAACAGCAACGCGACCATCAGGCCCTTGCGCAAGTTCGGCAACACCACCAGGAATGCTGCCTGAAAGGTACTGGCGCCGAGCAGTTGGGCGGCGTCCATCAGGTCGCGCAGGTTGATCGCTTGCAGGTTGTTGGTGATCGCCCGGTACATGAACGGCAACGCCACGGTGAAGTAGCAACCGATAAGGATCCAGGGTGTGCCGACCATCGCGAACGGCCCGGAACCGTAGAGCTGCAACAGCCCCACCGACGACACCACCGGCGGCACCGCGAAAGGCAGCAGGATCAGGATGTTCATCAGCGCATCGAGTTTCGGAAAGTGGTAATGCACCACGAACAGCAGCGGCAGGATCAGCACCACCGACAAAATCAACGCCCCGACGCACACCAGCAGCGACTGGCCGAAGGCATGCAGGAAGCGCGGATCGCTCCACAACTGGATGTACCACTTGAAGGTGAAGCCGCTGGGCAGGATGGTGGCCGACCAACTGCTGGCGATCGAGTAGATCAAGGTGCCCAGCAACGGCAGCAGCAGAATGGCGAACAGCAGATAGACCACGACGCGGTGGTAGACGCCGGCCGGGCCGGATTCAGCGCGAGACATGGTAGCTCCTCTTCAACAGCAGTTGATGCACGACGGTCACCAGGGTCATCAGCGCCACCAGCACCACGGCCAGGGCGCTGGCCAGGTTCGGATCGAGGGAAATGTCGCCCGACACCATCGCTGCGATCCGGATCGGCAGCACGTTGAAGTTGCCGGTGGTCAGCGCGTAGACAGTGGCGTAGGCGCCGAGGGCGTTGGCCAGCAGGATCACGAAGGTGCCGAGCAGGGCCGGGGTCAGCACCGGCAGGCCGATGTGACGCCAGAACTGCCAGCCGTCGGCGCCGAGCAGCGCTGCGGATTCGCGCCAGTCTTCACGCAGGGCGTCGAATGCCGGGTACAGCAGCAGCACACCGAGGGGAATCTGGAAGTAGGTGTAAAGGATGATCAGCCCGGTTTTCGAGTACAGGTTGAAATCCTGAATGATTCCGGCCTGCTTCAGCATGATCGTGATGCTGCCGTTGAAGCCGAGCAGGATGATGAACGCAAAGGCCAGAGGCACGCCGGCGAAATTGCTGGTCATGTTGGCGAAGGCGTTGACGAAGTTGCGCAGCTTCGAATCGACCCGGCGCAGGGAGTAGGCGCCCAGCACCGCGATGATGATGCCGAATACGCTCGACCAGAAGCTGATTTCGAGGCTGTACTGGATCGCCTGCAGATAGAACTTCGAATTGAAGATCTTGCTGAAGTTGGCGAACCCCCAGCCGAATTCTTCCGATTGCAGGCTGTTGATCATCACCCAGATCAGCGGGGCAATTTCGAACACGATAAAGAACAGCGCGAAAGGCACCAGGCACAGGGCGGCCAGCCATTTGCCGCGAATCATTGAGTTCACTTGAGCAACTCCCGGCACACAGGTTTGTCGTGAGGTACGCCGAGCAGCTCGCAGACCGTGCCGCAGATGTCGGTCTGCTTCGGTGAAGCTTCGCTGTTCAGGCTGAAGGCATCACCGAACACGAACAGCGGTACCTGGCGTTCTTCCGGCAGCAGGCCGTTGTGCGAGCGGTCGTTGTTCATGCCATGGTCGGCGGTCACCAGCACCTGGCAGCCGGCGTCGAGCCAGCCTTGCAGGTAGTCGGCGAGGATGATGTCGGCGCTGCGGGCACTGTTGCGGTATTGCGGGGTGTCGAGGCCGTGCTTGTGCCCGGCGTCGTCGATGTTCATCGGATGGATCAGCAGAAAGTCCGGAGCATGGCGCAGGCGCAGGTTTTCGGCGTCGGCGAACAGGTGCGAGTCCGGATAGTGATCGTTCCAGTAGAAGTGGCCGTGCTGGATCGGTAGCGCCGGGTCGTCGGTATGACGATCTCTGGCGGCCACGAACGGCGAGCGGTTGTACAGCTCGCTGACCCAGTGGTAAGCCGCGGCAGCGGTTTTCAGACCGGCATCGCGGGCGTAGTGATAGATGCTGCGCTGACTGGACAGGCGCGAGACGTTGTTGTGGACGATGCCGCTGTCGATCGGCGGTACGCCCGTGAGGATGCATTCGTAAAGCGGTCGGGACAGGGCCGGCAGCTCGCACTCCAACTGGTAGAGCGCGGCGCGTCCTGCGCCAACGTAAGCCTGCAGATGCCCCATGGCGTGACACGCGACCTCGTAGTTGAGGCCGTCGAGCACGACAAGGATGACAGTTTGCTTCATAGGGGCAAAAACTCCGCGAAGTTCAAATATCTCGAAATCAACCCAATCCCTTGTGGGAGCGGGCTTGCTCGCGAAAGCGGTAGATCATTCAACATTGATGTCGACTGACAAGACGCCTTCGCGAGCAAGCCCGCTCCCACATTTGGATCTTCAACAGATCACAAAAGGGTGATCAGCCGCTTTACTTCATTTCTACGATGACTTTTTCGTTCCACTCCTGCGGCAGGGCCTTGGAGGTTTTTTCCCATGCATCGGCGTCCTTGATCGGCGTGACCTTCTTGTACTGCTCGTTTGGCAGCAGCTTGGCTTTCACGTCTTCCGGCAGTTGCAGGTGCTCGGCGCGGATCGGGCGGGCGTTGCCGCGGGCGAGGTTGGTCTGGCCGGCGTCGCTGAAGATGTATTCGCGGGTCAGCTTGGCGGCGTTCGGGTTCTTCGCGTATTTGTTGATGATGGTGGTGTAGCCGGAAATCACCGAGCCGTCGGACGGGATCAGCACCACGTAGTCATCCGGGTTGGCCATCTTGGCCTTGTAGCTCAGGCCGTTGAAGTCCCAGACCACGCCGACTTCGATCTCGCCTTTTTCCATGGTGGCGATGGTCGGGTTGGCCATCGACAGGCGACCCTGCTTGGCGATGTCTGCGAACAGCAGCAGGGCAGGCTGGAGATTTTTCTCGTCGCCGCCGTTGGCCAGCGCAGCGGCGAGTACGCCGTTGGCAGCTTGCGCGGCAGTGCTCACGTCACCGATGGAGACCTTGTACTTGCCGCCCTTGAGGTCAGCCCATTTGGTCGGCACTTCGGAGCCGTGCAGCAGTTTCTTGTTGACGATGAAGGCGATGGTGCCGGTGTAGGCCAGTGCCCAGTTGCCGTCCTTGTCCTTGGCCCAGTCCGGCACTTGGTCCCAGGTGGTCGGCTTGTACGGTTGCACCACGCCTTGCTTGACCGCGATCGGGCCGAAAGCCGCGCCGACGTCGCCGATGTCGGCAGTGGCGTTATCTTTTTCAGCCGCGAACTTGGCGATTTCCTGGGCCGAACTCATATCGGTATCGATGTGTTTCAGGCCGTATTTCTTGGCCAGGTCTTCCCAGGTGCCTTTCCAGTTGGCCCAGTCATCGGGCATGCCGACGCTGTTGACGGCGCCTTCCGCTTTCGCAGCGGCTTCGAGGGTTTTCAGATCGTCAGCCGCCATGGCGGCGGTGCACATGGCAATGGTCGAGCCTAACAGTGTTGCCAGGAAAAGCTGTTTCATTCCGAAGCTCCTTGGTCGTGTTCAACGCTGCGATTGCGGTTTGTGTTGGTCTAGGTCAGCAATACCTGAGCCAATGTAGGGGGGCTGGATGACACTTTGATGTCGGCGGATACCCGATCCGCGTTTTATTCCGCCGGTATCGACGGCTGCCCGGTAAGCGTAGACCACCCGCAAAGTCCCGGTGGGCAAGGGACTTGGCCGATGTATTGCAAGTTGTCAGGGCGACCGTTCGGTAGTTTTGTCATCTCTCGGTCATCTGCACTGCCTAGGCTTGCAACACGACCAAACGGCGCAATAGCTGTGCGGTTTTTGCCCCGAAACAGTGCTGGTCTAGTCCAGATAGGTAACGTTGATGCGCGATGAGGCAACAAAAGCGGTGACAGCCATTGGCCAGATCCTTCAGGAACAACTCGACCATGGGTTGCTCGCGGCGGGGAGCAAGCTGCCGGCGGAGCGCAAGCTCAGCGAGTTGTTCGGCACGACGCGGATTACGGTGCGTGAAGCGTTGTTGCAACTGGAGGCGCAAGGCCAGATTTATCGCGAGGAACGTCGGGGCTGGTTCGTGTCGCCGCCGCGTCTGGCCTACAACCTGATGCAGCGCAGTCACTTTCACGCGATGGTCAGTGCGCAGGGGCGGGTGCCGTCGACCGAGGTGATTTCGGCGCGGCTGCAACCGGCGTCAGCGGCGGTCTGTGCGTGGTTACAGTTGCCGGCGTTGTCGAGCGTGATTCAGATTTGCCGGTCGCGGCGGATCGATGGGCGGCTGGTGTTGTATGTGGAGCATTATCTGAATCCGCAGTTTTTCCCGGGGATTCTGGAGTTTGATTTGAATCAGTCGATTACCGAGCTGTATGCGCGGCATTACGATTTGCACTATGGGCGGGTGCGGTTCGAGATTGTGCCTACGTCGTTGTCGGTGGATGCGGCGGCGGCCTTACGGGTTTCGGTGGGGAGTCCGGGGTTGAGGATTGCCCGGGTCAATTATGATCAGGCTGGGCGGTTGATTGATTGTGATCTGGAGTTTTGGCGGCATGATGCGATTCATGTTGGGGTTGATGTTGTTTGATCGCTCTGTGTGAATATCCGTTTTTTCGGGTGCTGCGGCTTATGGTTCCGCCCTTACGGCGGGTCACTTTTGGCAAACGCCCCAAAAGTAACCATGGACCTGTCCCGTGACAACGGACGCCAAGAAGCGATACTTAAATCGCTATCTTGGAGGTTGCCATGTACCCAAGCACTCGCCGTAACTACACCGATGAGTTCAAGGCTCAAGCTATCGCACTCGCGGAAAGCGTTGGTAGAACCGAAGCCGCACGTCAGCTCGAGATGTCCGTGAAAACGCTCGATAACTGGGTTGATGCTGCGCGCAAGGGATTACCGTTGAGTTCTCCAGAACGCAAAGCCATCACCAAAGAAGACAGCGAGCTTGCGCGTTTGCGAGCGGAGGTGGCCGAACTCAAGATGGAGCGCGAAATCCTAAAAAAGGCGGCGGTATTCTTTGCCAGAGAGTCCAGGTGAGATACGCCTTCGTCGCTGCTGAACGGGCTCACTTCCCGGTGCGCATGCTGTGTCGGGTGATGGATGTTTCGATTTCAGGTTTTTACGACTACCAGCATCGCGAGGAGCGTCCAGATCGGGATGCGCAGATTCGCGTTGATTTGCGTAAGGTTTATATGGCCAGCCGAAATACATATGGCCGACCACGGCTGGTCGAGGCCTTACGGCGAAAAGCGCATACAGTGGGCCACAAGCGAGTGAGCCGGCTGATGCACGAAGAACGCATACGCGGTAGATCCAAAGGCGGTTTCAAGCCCCGTACCACCGACAGTCACCACTACTTGCCTGTTGCGAGAAATTTGCTCGCTCGTCAGTTTTCCATCGATAACCCCACACCGACTTGGGTCAGTGATATCACCTATATCTCAACCAAAGAAGGTTGGTTGTATCTCGCAGTGGTTTTGAGCATCCAGACGCGCCAAATATTGGGCTATAGCCTGTCGGATCGGATGCCCGACGATTTGGTCGAGAATGCCTTCCTGAATGCCTGGAGCGCCTGTTCCGGCTCTAGTGGTGTGGTTTTTCATTCCGACCAAGGGCGTCAGTATGCGAGTAGCAAATTCCGACTGGCCTTGGCCAAGAAAGACTTCACGCAAAGCATGAGTCGAAAGGGAAATTGTTGGGATAACGCAGTGGCTGAGAGCTTTTTCGCTACTCTGAAAAGGGAGGAGGCGTATGGCGTCTATCCCAGCAAGAGGCTGGCTCAACTATCAATCGCTAACTACATCCATGGGTTTTATAACAGCAGCCGACTGCACTCTGCCTTGGGGTACCGTTCTCCGAACGAATACGCCAGGGTCTTAAGGCAGGCGGCTAAATAGCCAGCTTCTTGGCGTCCGTTGTGATGGGGCAGGTCCACCAAAAGGTCTAGGCCCCGGCGTTCGGCACCTCGCCTAGGCTCGGTGTTCCTTCGTTCCGGGATTCATCCGGGGGCATCGCCTACGGTTTGCTTCGCTGCACCTCCTCTCGATGCATGCGGCTTCGCCGCACGGTCGCTGCGCTCCCACCCCCGGATGAATCCCTCCACTCAGCCTTCCGATGGGGCCGGAACGTCAAAAGCGGTACTTGAGCTAACGCTCATCGTTTTGAGTCGGGGAGGCGTGGAGGTTGGCCTATTCCTGAGTCTGGCCACCACCGCCTGCGGTAATCACCTGAACATTCATCCTCGGCGTCGCCAGATCAAGCCCGGCCTCATCCAGATGCCGTTTCAGCGACAGATTGAACGCCCGTGAAACTTCCCACTGTTTGATCGGTGCGGTCTTGAACCGTGCGCGCAATATCGCGTTTCCCGATTCAAAACTTTCCACGCCCTGGATCTCCAGTGGCGACCAGATGTTGCGTCGCTGCAGCGGGTCGGTGCGCATTTTCTGGCCGACTTCGCGCATCAGTTTGATGGCTTCGTCGATGTTCATGTTGAACGGCACGGCCACGCGGAAGATCGCGTAGCCGAATTCCCGGGAGTAGTTTTTGATGCTTTTGATTTCGCTGAACGGGATGGTGTGGACGATGCCGTCGATGTCCCGCAGGCGTACGGTGCGGATGGTCAGGCCTTCGACGGTGCCCAGGTGCCCGCCGACGTCGACGTAGTCGTCGATGGCCAGGGAGTCTTCGATGATGATGAACAGGCCGGTGATCAGGTCGGCCACCAGCGACTGGGCGCCGAAGCCGATGGCCAGGCCGATCACGCCGGCACCGGCCAGCAGGGGCGTGACGTTCATACCCATGTTCGCCAGCGCGACGATCAGGGCGATGATGAAGATCGCCACGAACAGCACGTTGCGGATCAGCGGCATCATGGTTTGCGCGCGGGCGTTGGCCAGGCCTTTGCGTGAGCGGGTGAGGGCGTGGTGGACGGCGGTGTCGCTGAGGATCCAGATCAGCCAGGCGAAGATCAGTGTGCCGATCAGGCTGAACAGTTTGACGCTGATGTCGTGGCCTTCGCCTTCGGTGAAGCCGATCAACGACATGCCCCAGACCCTCAGGCCCAGTTCGATGAAGGCCAGCCACACCAGTAAATGGGCGAGGGTGTAGAAGAAGCTTTTCAGGCGCTCGGAATACAGCGCGTGGCGTTTCGGCCCGCGTTGGGGTTTGAGGGCGTGGCGGCGGACGAGGCCGTTGATCACCATGCACAACACCAGCAGCACGGTGCAGATCAGCGACTGGCGCAAGGCCGTGCTGGTGTCGCCGGCGGAGACGAAGGTGGCGAACAGGGAAATGCCCACCAACACCAGCGCCGGCACGTACCAGAAAGTGCCGAGGATTTCGATGGTGTCGCTGAGGGCGCGGCGGGTCAGGCGGCGGGACAGTGGCTGGTTGCGGATCAGGTGGGCGATGGGGCGGCGAAAGCGCAGGATGAACAGGCCGGTCGAGAGCGCCGCCAGTACATTGGTGACGGTGGCGGCGGTGTGAGCCAGGTGTACACCCAGACCCGCCACCAGGCGCGGATCGTTCAGTGCTTCGCCGAATGCGGCGAAGCTACCGATCAGCCACAGCGGCCGGAACGCCTGATGGCGCAGTATGTACAACGCGCGGTGGCGGTGCGGGCCGTCGAGTACGGAAAAGGCGATCACGCAGATCGCCGAGAAACAGGTGCCGACCACCAGTGCGTAGGCCAGGACCATCGCCAGGCTTTTGCCCAGGGACGATGGCAATGCGTAGCTCATGTAAACCGTGATGACCAGCGCGATCATCCAGGGCCCGAGCTTGCGCAGGGCGAAGCGCAGCATGTCGAGGGCCCGGGGGTGTTGCGGCAGTTCTTCGGTCAGGCCGAAACGCATGCGCACCCGGTGACCGAGCCAGATCAGCGCGGCGGCCAGCAGGCTCCAGACCATCAGGATCACGGCGAAGCCGAAGATGATCGGCAGCCATTCACTGGCCGGCATCATCAGTGCGGACAGTTCATCCTTGGCCAGTTCGAATTCGGTGGACCAGCGATTGAGCGGGCTGTCGCTGCCGGTGAACTGTTTTTCGAAATTGGCCAGGGTGCCGCCGATCAGGCCCAGCACGCCTTCTTCCGGGGTGGCCTGGGCTTTTTTCGTGGCGTCGCGCAGTTTTTTCAGGTCGCTCAGCAATTGGCTGCGCTGCTGATCGTTTTCCAGGGACTTGATGACTTCGTCGAGGGATTGGCCAAGCGGTTCCTGGGCTTCAGGTTGCGCCTTGTTCGAACCATTGAGCAGGCCGGGCAGACTCACCGCCTGGGCAGGCGCCGACGGCAGGAGCGTCATCAGGCAGACAAGGAAGAGGCAGGGCAGGGCAAAGAAACGAGCGAACACTAGGCGGTCAACCTCGCAAGGGGCGGATCGGGCGAGTGTACGAGTCCGCCAGAATCAATGCGAGCCGGGCGCGGATTTATTCGTTGAGCTTGGCCAGGATCTTGTAGACCACGGTGGCCAGGATCATCAGCATGCCGATCCACATGGCGAATACTCCGGCGTTCTTGTCGCGGAAGTTGAAGCCGATCGCCAGCAGAATCATTCCGGACAGGATCGGAATGAGCATGGAGTGGAACGCAGACATCGAGATCATGGCGACAGCCTTGTCGAAGGGGATGATTTAAGTCTAGGTCGCTTTTTACCGACCGGTGGTGATGTGAATCAGAAATGAGCCGGTTTCGCAGGGCAGGAGATCGCAGCGTGAGGCTGCGATCTCTCGTTGGTTACGGCAGTTCTCGACTGGCGTAGAAGGCGCTCAGCACTTTCACCAGATGGGCCAGGTCATGGCTGCCGCACAGTTCGCGGATCGAGTGCATGGCGAAGGTCGGCAGGCCGATGTCGACGGTGCGCACGCCCAGATGACTGGCGGTGATCGGGCCGATGGTCGAGCCGCAGCCCATGTCGCTGCGCACCACGAAGCTTTGTACCGGCACTTCTTCGGCCATGCACAGGTGACGGAAGAAACCGGCGGTTTCGCTGTTGGTGGCGTAGCGCTGGTTGCTGTTGACCTTGATCACCGGGCCGGCGTTGAGTTTCGGGCCGTGGTTGGCGTCGTGTTTCTCGGCGTAGTTCGGGTGTACGCCGTGGGCGTTGTCGGCCGAGACCAGCAGGGATTTCTGAATGGTGCGAACGAACTCGTCACCTTCCGGCAGCAGACGGCGCAGGGTCTGTTCCAGCATCGGGCCGTCGGCGCCGCAGGCGGAGCAGGAGCCGACTTCTTCGTGATCGTTGCACACCAGCACGCAGGTTTCTTCGGTGTCGGCGGTCAGCAGGGCTTGCAGACCGGCATAGCAGGACAACAAGTTGTCGAGTCGGGCGCCAGCGATGAAATCACCGTGCAGGCCGATGACCGCTGCGCTCTGGGTGTCGTAGAAACTCAGCTCGTAATCGAGCACTACGTCGGCATTCAACCCGTGTTCGCGGGCCAGTTGATCGGTGAGCACTGCGCGAAAGTCCACGCGTTCGTCACCGGCGAACTGAGCGAGAATCGGTGGCAGTTCGGTCTGGGCGTTAATGGCCCAGCCCTGGTTGGCTTCACGGTTGAGGTGAATCGCCAGGTTGGGAATGATCGCGATCGGGGCCTTGAAGTCGATCAATTGGCTCTCGACCTTGCCGTCGCGACGGAAGGTGACGCGACCGGCCAGAGACAGGTCGCGGTCGAACCACGGCGCCAGCAGCGCGCCGCCGTAGACTTCGACACCGAGTTGCCAGAAACCCTGACGTTGCAGTTCAGGTTGCGGCTTGACCCGCAGGCACGGGCTGTCGGTGTGGGCGCCGACCAGACGGATGCCGTCGTGCAGCGGGGAGTTGCGGCCCATCTTGATCGCGACGATCGAGGAGTCGTTACGGGTGACGTAGTAACGGCCATTGGCTTCGGTGTGCCAGGTCTCACGCTCGTCGAGGCGTACATAACCGGCGGCCTCCAGGCGTTGAACAAGGCTGGCGGTGGCGTGGAACGGGGTAGGGGAGGCCTTGAGGAAGTCGATCAGGCCTTGGTTCAACTCTTCGCGCATAAGAAGCTCCAGACAGCAATGGGCGGGAGTTTAACGCATCGGCCTGATGCTTGGGACATGACGTGTGCCGCTCGCGTCAGCGAGCGGTGGCCACGCGTTTTTTCAGGTAGCTCATGATGACTTTTTCGTCTTCAGGCTTTTCAGGACGGGGCAGTTGTTGCGGCCAGTTGCTCTGATTCAGGAGCTTTTTCTGACGGCTCTTGTCCCAGCGAAGAATCTCCCGCGAGGCACATTCCCACCATTCATGGCGGCAGGCGGTGTAGTACGGATGATCCGGTGCTGCGCTGCCGTACAGCAGATCGCGACCGACCTTGCGCAGGGTGCCGCTCTGGTTGCGCAGCTTCCATTTGATTTTCAGACGCTGCCACGCGGACGGGAACGGCTTGACCCGCGGCACGTCCTTGCACAGATCCACCAGCCGCTGACTGAACTGCTCGCCGTGCTGGGCAAAGAAGAACGCCTGCATCGCGTGGAAAAAGCGTTTTTCCGCGAAGTAGTGATAGACGTATTTGCGGGCCTCGACCACCGGCCGTTTGCGCATGGCGAACGACAGCGCGACTTGTTCGATGGTATGGATCTGGAAACCGTCTGCCGTCCATTCGTCGATCAGGCGGATCGACTGCTCGAACAACGCCCCGTCGCTGTCGGTCACGCCACACAGCCCGCTGTTGTAGAGCTTGAAGCCGTTTTCCGGAGTGATGCCATGGGCACCGAGATCGCGACCGAGCTTCAGGTAGTCGTCGCGCTCGAAGACATCTTTCCAGTCGTATTCGAAGCGATCCATCACCGACTGCTGCGCAGTGATGTGCGGGAACAGGCGATTGGGGTCGCTGGTGAACAGGGTGTCGGTGTCGACGAACAAGGTCTTTTCGGCCAGTTGCAGGCCGGCGGCGATGGCGCAGGCCTTGCGTCGGTGGTGATAGCCGTTGTGGCCCTGCCAGCGAGTCAGTGTCGGTTCGTCGAGCAGCACGGTATCGACCGGCCAGCCTTCATAGTCCTGCGGCCGGTCAGTGAGGATCCTGATCGCCGGGCGTTTGCCGGTCCTGGCCTGGGAGAGGGCGGTCAGGATGCTGAACTTGGCTTCGCGCCGGTAAACATCCTGGTTGCCGTAAATCAGGTAAAGCAGTTGGTGACGGGTCTTCTTGACGGGTGTTGCCAGGGAATCAGTACAACTCATCCGGAACAAAATCCTTTAAAACAGGCGACTGCCAGTCAGGCAGTGCTTAAAACGGAGCCGGGCATTCGAAGCGCAAGCGTTCGCCGGACTGTGGGTGGGTGAAGCTGAGCATGCTGGCGTGCAGGCACAGGCGTGGCCAGGCCGCGAGGGCTTGGGGGTGAGCGTAGAGCCCGTCGCCGAGCAGTGGATGACCGATGGACAGCATGTGCACGCGCAACTGGTGCGAACGGCCGGTGATTGGCGTCAGTTCGACGCGGCACCAGTCGCCGCAACGCTCCAGCACGCGCCAGAAGGTCAGGGCGTGTTTGCCATGTTCGTGATCGACCACGTGGCGCGGTTTGGTCGGCGGGTCATAGCGCAACGGCAGATCGATGCTGCCACTGTCCAGTTCCGGCTGACCCCAGGCCAGGGCGGTGTAGGCCTTTTCGGTTTCGCGGTCGTGAAACTGCCGCGACAGTTCGCGGTGGGTGTCCGCGTCGCGGGCCAGCAGGATGATGCCCGACGTTTCCCAGTCCAGGCGATGGACGATACGCGCTTCGGGGTAGCCATTTTCCTGCAGGCGGGTGATCAGGCAATCCTTGTTGTCGTCGGCGCGGCCGGGCACCGAGAGCAGCAGGGTCGGTTTGTCGACCACCAGCACGGCGGCGTCCTGATGGATGATGCGGATGTTGGACAGCGGCATTAAAACAGCCTCGTAACAAATGCCAACGGCGGCTCAGGGCCCTTCCGGTGTCGGAAGGGCCCTGAGCCGCCGTCGTTCCTGCCGGATCGACTCAGCGATCTGGCAGGGTGATGTTGAGTTCCAGAATCGAGCAACTGCCCTGGCTTTCCAGTGCAACATGTACGTCGTCGTTGCCGATGTTGACGTACTTGCGGATCACGTCCACCAGTTCCTTCTGCAAGGCTGGCAGGTAATCCGGCGTGCTGCGCTGGCCGCGCTCATGCGCCACGATGATCTGTAGACGCTCTTTCGCTACCGAGGCAGTGCTTGGCTTTTTGTTGGCACGAAAGAAGTCAAAAAGGTTCATTACCTACCTCCAAACAGGCGCTCGAAGAATCCCTTCTTCTCGACATCGAGGAACCGGTGTGCTTTGTCTTTGCCCAGCAGGCGGTCGACGGTATCGCTGTAGGCCTGGCCGGCATCGCTCTGGTCGTCGAGGATGACCGGGACGCCCTGGTTGGAAGCCTTGAGCACCGCCTGGGATTCCGGGATCACGCCCAGCAGGGTCACCGAGAGGATTTCCTTGACGTCTTCGACGCCGAGCATTTCGCCCTTTTCAACGCGCTCCGGGTGGTAGCGGGTGATCAGCAGGTGTTCCTTGATCGGGTCTTCGCCACGTTCGGCGCGACGGGATTTGCTGGCCAGCAGGCCGAGCATGCGGTCCGAGTCACGTACCGAAGACACTTCCGGGTTGGTCACGACGATCGCTTCGTCAGCGAAGTACATGGCCAGGTGGGCGCCTTTCTCGATGCCCGCCGGGGAGTCGCAGACCACGAACTCGAATTGTTCCTTGAGCTCCATCAGGACTTTTTCCACGCCTTCGACGGTCAGCGCGTCTTTGTCGCGGGTCTGGCTGGCGGCCAGCACATAGAGGTTTTCCAGGCGCTTGTCTTTGATCAGGGCCTGCTGCAGGTTGGCTTCGCCGTTGACCACGTTGACGAAGTCATACACCACGCGGCGCTCGCAACCCATGATCAGGTCGAGGTTTCGCAAGCCCACGTCGAAGTCGACGATCACTGTTTTGTGGCCGCGCAGAGCGAGGCCGGTACCGATAGCGGCGCTGGTGGTGGTCTTACCCACACCACCCTTGCCGGATGTAACCACGAGAATCTTGGCCAAGGTGTTTCACCCCTAAGGAAGAAGGACTGTTCAGCCCCTGAAAAACATCTCTTGAAAACTACTGCAGTCGGACAGCCTTGGCTGGAATTCGGCTTTTGGCCTTTTTCCTACTTCGTTTGAGCCGTTTTCGCTACGTTTTAGAGATGCTTGGAAAATGCGGCAGTATCCGTTAAAGCCGAATGATGTTCAACACGTCGCCCGACAGGCTGACCTGTACACCCGAACCCCACATCGGATCGCGACGCAGGTCCTCGGAAACCTTGTAATGGCCTGCGATGGAGATCAGTTCAGCGCTCAATTGCTGACAGAAAATCCGCGCCTTGGTGTCGCCCTTGACCCCGGCCAGCGCACGACCGCGCATCGGGCCGTATACATGGATGTTGCCATCGGCGAGAAGTTCCGCCCCCGGGCTGACCGACGACACCACCACCAGATCGCCACCCTGGGCATAGATCTGTTGGCCACCACGTACTGGCGTGGTGATGACGCGGGTCGGTTTGACGGTCGGCTCCGGCGGCTTTTCCGGCTTCTTCGGAGCAACAGGCTCAGCGGTTTCCAGCGGTCGCTCACGGGCGCCGGACGGCGGCAGTACCGGGATGTCGATGGCGATGGCGGCGGCGATGTCTTCGATGCGGCTGGCGCGGATCGCCAGGGTGCGCAGGCCGTGCTGGCGGCACACGCGCATCAGTCCCGGCAGGTCGACAGCGCCTTCACTTGGCGGCAGTTTGTCCAGCGCCAGAACCAGCGGCGCGTTGCTGAAGAAATTCGGTGCCTGGGCGACTTTGGCGGCCAGTTGCCGATCGAGGCTGTCGAGGTCGTTGCGGGCCAATTCCAGCACGGTAATGGCGAGCATGCTGCCCTTCAGCTGGAACACGGGATCTTGGTCTGGCGATTCGTTTTGGCTCATGTCGGCATACAACGGCTTGTCACTAAAAGTGCCGAGACTTATAACGAGAACGCCCGCCAGCCGCAAGCCGGGCTGAACGATGTAGAATGCGCGGCCACTTATTTACGGAAGCTTTAATGGATCGCCCGCGTTTTCGAAAAGCATTTCTTGCTCCTCGCTTCTGGCCGCTCTGGTGCGGCCTGGGGCTGTTGTGGCTGACGGTGCAGTTGCCCTATCCGGCATTGCTGGCCATCGGTCGTTTTCTCGGTGCCCTGATGTATCGCTTCGCAAGCGACCGGCGGCGTATCGCCAAGCGCAATCTGGAACTGTGTTTCCCGGAAAAATCCGCCGCCGAGCGCAAACGCCTGCTCAAGGAAAACTTCGCCTCCACCGGCATCGCGTTCTTTGAAATGGCGATGAGCTGGTGGTGGTCCCGTCAGCGTCTGGCGAAACTGGCCCATGTCGAAGGCCTCGAGCACCTGCAAAAGGCCCAGCGCGAAGGCAAGGGCGTGATTTTGATGGCAGTGCATTTCACGACACTGGAAATCGGCGCGGCGCTGCTCGGCCAGCAGCACACCATCGATGGTATGTACCGCGAGCACAAGAACCCGTTGTTCGACTTCGTTCAGCGTCAGGGCCGCGAGCGGCACAATCTCGATTCGCTGGCGGTGGAGCGCGACGATGTCCGCGGCATGCTCAAGCTGCTGCGTTCCGGGCGTGCGATCTGGTACGCGCCGGATCAGGACTACGGCGCCAAGCAAAGCATCTTCGTGCCGTTGTTCGGCATTCAGGCCGCAACCGTCACCGCCACCAGCAAGTTCGCCCGGCTGGGCAAGGCCCTGGTGGTGCCGTTCACCCAGGAGCGTCTGGCGGACGGCAGCGGCTATCGTCTGGTGATCCATCCGCCGCTGGAAGGGTTTCCGGGCGAAACCGAAGAAGCCGACTGCATCCGCATCAACCAGTGGGTGGAAGGTGTGCTACGCGATTGCCCGGAGCAATACCTGTGGGCGCACCGGCGTTTCAAGAGCCGTCCGCCGGGCGAGCCGAAGCTGTACGCCAAACGTCGTTGATTCACCCCATCCCATAAGCACCACGGAGCGTTGCGATGAGCCCAGCTGAACCGGTCACAGGTTTGATTCTTTCCGGCGGCGGGGCTCGGGCGGCGTATCAGGTGGGGGTGCTGGCGGCAATTGCCGAACTGCTGCCGCTGGGCGCGGACAATCCGTTCCCGGTGATCGTCGGCACATCGGCCGGGGCGATCAACGCGGTCAGCCTGGCCAGCGGTGCGACCGATTTTCGCGCGGCCATCGAGCGTCTGACGCTGTTCTGGCAAGGCTTTCGCAGCCATCGCGTGTTGCGCAGCGACTGGCCGGGGGTGATCCACCAGGCCAGTCGTTTTGTCAGCCACAGCCTGTTGGGCATGGGCAGGCAAGTGCCGGTAGCACTGCTCAACAGTTCGCCGCTGCGCCATCTGCTCAATGAAAAACTGCACATGCCCGGCATCGCCGAGTCCATCGCGCGCAAGCAATTGCACGCGGTGGCGGTAACAGCGTTCGGCTACGAGTCGGGGCAGGCGGTGACCTTCTATCAGGGCGGCGGGACCATCGATTCCTGGCTGCGTCACCGGCGCATCGGTGTGCCGACGCAGTTGTCGGTGGAACACTTGCTGGCCAGTTCGGCGATCCCGCTGTTGTTCGCGCCAGTGAAGATTGGCGATGAATATTTCGGCGATGGCGCGGTGCGGCAATCGGCGCCGATCAGCCCGGCACTGCATCTGGGTGCGAGCCGGGTGCTGGTGGTGGGCGTCAGCGGCAACCCTCGGGGGTTCGATCCGGCACATCCGCTTGAGCGCACTTACACGGGAAAGCAGCCGACACTGGCGCAGATCGGCGGGCACATGCTCAACAGCACCTTCATTGACAGCCTGGAAAGCGATATCGAGCTGCTTCAGCGTCTGAACCAGTTCAGTCACCTGATGCCTGACGGAACGCCGACCCGCGCGCTGGGCGTAGCGCCGGTGGACGTGCTGGTGATTTCGCCGAGCCAGCCGATCGATGAAATCGCGGCGCGGCATCGACAGGAGCTGCCAGCGGCGTTGCGGCTGTTCTTGCGCGGTCCGGGTGCGACCAAGACCAGTGGGGCAGGGGTATTGAGTTACTTGCTGTTCGAGGCCGGGTATTGCAGCGAACTGATCGACCTTGGGCGACGCGATGCCTTGGCCAAGCGCGATGAGCTGTGCCGGTTTTTGGGGATAACCGCGGCGTTGGCTCCCGCTTGAGATTTGTGGTGCCGCCCATTCGCGAGCAAGCCCGCTCCCACATTGGTTTTGTGTCGTTCACAAACCAATGTGGGAGCGGGCTTGCTCGCGAAGGCGTCCCTTCAGACGCCATTGACACCAGGATCAGAAGTGGAACTTCACCAGGAAGCTCGTGGTGCTCTGATCGGTCTTGAAATACTGGCTGTCCTTGATCCCGTACTTGTCCGACCAGTAGTCGTACTCAACACCCACATACAACTGCTTCTCGCCAATGCTCAGCGCCTTGCCCAGGTCGTATTTGACCTGTGGGTTGAAGTGCAGGTTGGCGTGGTAATCGCCTTTGGAGTTGGAGTCGTTGTCGACCACCCAGTCCATGAACCCGTCGATCAGGATGTTCGAGTCGCCGACCGGAATCGTATAGGACCAGACCGGGGTGATCTGCCAGACGTTGTCTCCGGCGCGGGAGCCTTCGGTGTGGCGCTGATAGAAGTTCAGCTGGAAGTAGTCGAAGCCCGGGATCGCCAGGTCAAAGCCTGGACCGATCAGGTACGACTCGGTATCACCCTCACCGAACTCGTAAGTCATGGCCAGCAACACGTCGGTGACCGGACCGAAAGCCAGTTTCTGGTCGAATATCTTGCCGAACGACAGACGCGGGCTGATTTCGCCGTAGTAAGTGTTCGAGCCGACACCGCCGTCATCCTTGCCGTTGTAGAAGATCTTGTCGACGAACAGGAAGTTGTCGCCGTACTTCCAGGCATCGGCGTGTTCGAAGGTGACGGTCTGCTGAATGCGCGGGTTGACCTGGAAATCCTTGCCATAGAGGTAGGTCAGGCTGTTGTTCTGCCATTGCAGCAGGCCGTCGGCCATGGCCTGGCCCCCCGCCAGCATGGTTCCCGCAAGCATCAGGCTGGTGCTCATACGTTTCATTCGGTTGCTCCCAAAGTAGGTGTTCCACGTTTATTTTTTTGAGTCGGCGCTCTGGTGTGGCGCCTTTTTTCGTTGTTGCAAAAAATCATCCATCCGGTCAGCTTTAATGCTGTTAGCAAGAGCTGAGCCAAGGCTTTTCGAAAAGCAAAAAAACGCCCGTCGGCTGCTGAAAAACAGTCGACTGAGCGTGTTTTCGGGATGCCTCGGTACTGACTGCGGCCGGGATAAGTTGGCTCGTTGGTCAGGAATTAAATCCGGGCTTTTTTTTAGACCGAATTCAGGAGGCCGCGGAGAATACTGACTCAACGGCCAGGTCTCAAGTGCCCCGCAACAGAGCACCGACGACAGGTAGGGGGCACGGTTGCGGGTCATTTTAGAAGTGCACCTTCACCAACAGGCTGGCGGTGTTTTGGTTGGTGTCGAAACGGTGGGTGCTTTCGACGCCGTATTTGTTCTTCCAGTAGCTGTATTCGGTGCCGACGTACACCTGCTTCTGGCTCCAGCCGAGGGCTTTGCCCAGGTCGTATTTGATCTGCGGGTTGATGTGCAGGTTGGCGTGATAGGTGCCGCGCGAGTTCTTGTCGTTGTCGACCACCCAGTCGAGGTAGCCGTCGATCAACAAATCGGAATTGCCCACGGGAATGCTGTAGGACCAGCCCGGGGTGATCTGCCAGACACCATCACCCGGGCGCGGGCCTTCGGTCTGGCGGCGGTAGAAATTCAGGGTGAAATAGTTGAAGCCCGGCACTTTCAGGTCGAAACCGGGGCCGATCAGATAGGCCTCGCTCTCGCCTTCGCCGTATTCGTAGGTCATCGCCAGCAGCACGTCCTTGATCGGGCCGAACTCCAGCTTCTTGTCGAAGATCTTGCCGAACGACAGACGCGGGCTGAATTCGCCGTAGAAGGCGTGGGGGCCTTTGTTGCGGTCTTCCTGGCCGTTGTAGAAGGTCTTGTCGACGAACAGGAAGTTGTCGCCGTACTTCCACTTGTCGGCGTGCTCGAACGTCACCGTCTGCTGGATCGACGGGTTGATCGCGAAGTTCTTGCCGTAGAGGTAGCTCAGGCTGTTGGTCTGCCACAGCAATAAATCGCCGGCCATGGCTTGCGAGGCGGCCAGCAGGCCGCCGCTCAACAACACGTTGGTTTGAGTCCGGATCATCTGTTGCTCCCTCTTGTTTTTATTGTTTGAGGCAGGGCGTTGCTTACCCCTGTGGGAGCGGGATTGCTCGCGAAAGCGAAGGGTCATTCACGGTGATGGTGACTGACATGACCCTTTCGCGAGCAAGCCCGCTCCCACAAGGGGATTTTTGTGTCGCTGTTAATGTTGGTGTGCGTGGCAGTCGTTGATCGCGGCGCGTTCGGCGCCGCCGAGAATGTTGAACAACAGGTTCAGCGTCAGCGCGCTGAGGGTGGCCATGGCGATCCCGCTGTGGGTGATCGGACTCATCCACAACGGCAGGTGGGCGAAGAACTCCGGACGCACTACCGGGATCAGGCCCATGCCGATGCTCACGGCTACCAGCAATTGATTGCGACGGTCACCAATGTCGGCTTCCTGCAGGATCTTGATACCGGTAGCCGCGACCATGCCGAACATCGCAATCGCCGCACCGCCGAGTACTGCCGGTGGAATCGACGCCACCAGGAACGCCGCTTTCGGCAGCAGGCTCAGGACGATCAGCAAACCGCCGGCGACGATGGTCACCGAACGGCAGCGCACACCGGTCATCTGCACCAGGCCAATGTTCTGCGCGAAGGAGGAGTGGGTGAAGGTGTTGAAGAATCCGGCGAAGAACGACGCGCCGGCATCACACAGCAAGCCCCGGCGCAGCATGCGCGGACAGACTTCCTGGCCGGTGATCTTGCCCAGTGCGAGGAACATCCCGGTGGACTCGACAAAGATGATCACCACCACCAGGCACATCGACAGGATCGGTGCCAGTTCGAACTTCGGCATGCCGAAATGCAGCGGGGTGACGAACTGAACCCATGGCGCACTGGCCATGCCGCTCAGGTCGACCATGCCGATGGCGCCGCAGAGCACGTAACCCAGGCACATGCCGATCAGCACGGAAATATTGACCCAGAAACCGCGCATGAAGCGGTGGATCAACAGAATGGTGGCCAGCACCAGTGCGGCGATGGCCAGGTAAATCGGTGAACCGAATTGAGCGGCGCCAGCGCCGCCACCGGCCCAGTTCACGGCCACGGGGAACAGCGACAAACCGATCGAGGTGATGACCGTGCCGGTCACCAGGGGCGGGAAGAAGCGCACAACTTTGGACATGAACGGCGCTATGATCATGCCGAAGAACCCGGCGGCGATGGTGGCGCCGAAGATTCCCTGCAGACCGATGCCGGGCATGCCGGCCATGGCGACCATGCTGCCGACGGCGGCGAAACTGGCGCCCATCATCACCGGCATGCGAATGCCCATCGGGCCGATCCCCAGGGACTGCACAATGGTGGCGATGCCGGCGACCAGCAGGTCGGCGTTGATCAGGAAGGCGATTTCTTCACGACTCAGGCCAGCGGCCTGTCCAATGATCAGCGGTACCGCGATGGCGCCGCCGTACATCAGCAGTACATGTTGCAAACCGACCAGGATCAGTTGCAAAAGGGGCAAACGCTGAATGGCGGGTGCGTCGGGGATGCGCGCTTTGGACAGCTCGGACATGCAACACCTCGGATCTTTTTTATTCTTGTGATTGAACAGCTGCCGGGTTGCTCACAGCTGTCCTTTTGCATCAGGTAAACCGCGTTGCGGCTAATCGCAGGCAAGCCAGCTCCCACGGGATTGTGTGAATCCCTGTGGGAGCGGGCTTGCCCGCGATGCTTTTATTGCTTAGTTGGTCCGGGCTCCCTGGGCGATCCATGCACCGATCAGATCACGTTCCTGCTGGGTCATCTGCGTGATGTTGCCCAGTGGCATGATCTGCGTGGTGATGGCTTGCGCCTGAATCCGCGCCGCGTTCTGGCGGATCTGCTCGGGGGTGTCGAACATCACACCGGCCGGTGCCGCGCTGAACAGCGGGCTGGTCGGTTTGGCCGAATGGCAGACCGCGCAGCGCTCCTGGATCACGTTGTGCACCTTGTCGAACGCAGGACCGGCGTTGGACGCCTGAGCCGGAGCTGCGGCCGCTGCAGAAGGTGCGGCCGGTTGTGCAGCTTCAGCCGGTTTCGCGCCACCACCCAGCGCCGTTTCCGGCAACGGCTGGTACTCGATTTTCGCAGGCGCCTTGGCCACGTCCGGAGCGGTCGACATCGGCGCCGGGCCGGTGACGTACGCCAGACTGATCATGCCCACCGCTGCCACCGGCAGGGTCCAGGCAAACTTGTGGCTGTCGTGACGGGTGTTGAAGTAGTGACGCACCAACACCGCCAGCACCGCGATCCCGGCCAGGATCAGCCAGTTGTACTGGCTGCCGTAAGTGCTCGGGAAGTGGTTGCTGATCATGATGAACAGCACCGGCAGGGTGAAGTAGTTGTTGTGACGCGAACGCAGCAGGCCTTTGGCCGGCAGCGCCGGATCCGGCGTGCGGTTCTCGGCAATCGCGGCCACCAGTGCGCGCTGGGCCGGCATGATGATGCGGAACACGTTGCCGACCATGATGGTGCCGATGATCGCGCCGACGTGCAGGTACGCACCACGACCGCTGAACACCTTGCTGAAGCCATACGCCGCGCCGATGATCAGCACGAACAGGATGAAGCCCAGCAGCGCGGGTTTCTTGCCGAGGGGCGAATCGCAGAGGAAGTCGTAGATGAACCAGCCGGCGATCAGCGAACCGATACCGATGGCCACGCCTTCAGGGCCGGTCAGGCCGCTGCCGGGTGCCACAAGGTAGAGCACGGGGTTGGAGTAGAACACCACGCAAAGGAGCGCGATCCCCGACATCCAGGTGAAATAGGCTTCCCATTTGAACCAGTGCAGGTTCTCCGGCATCGACGGAGGGGCCAGTTTGTATTTTTCCAGGTGATAGATACCGCCGCCGTGGATCGCCCACAGATCACCGGCAAGACCGGTTTTCGGGTTGACGCGGTTGAGGTTGTTCTCCAGCCAGACGAAGTAGAACGACGCGCCGATCCAGGCCACGCCAGTGATCATGTGAACCCAGCGCACGCTCAGGTTCAGCCATTCCAACAGATGTGCTTCCACAGTCTTTACCTCTCGCCTGTCACTCTTGTTGTCGAGTGATCAGACCTTCTCTTATTGGTGGGGGGCGAGGATCAAACGCTCATCCTCTTTGAAAAAATGCTCATCGCAGTTATTGCCTGTGCCACTGCGATCAACCACCAGGAAGTCATCCCGCTTTTCGATCGTCAGCACCGGGTGGTGCCAGACGCCGCGATGGTAATTGATGCCCTGCCTGCCGTTGGTGACGAAGGCGCGGACCAAGCCTGATACAGGTACATCGCCAAGTGGCGCGACCACGATCAGAAAGGGGTTGCCGAGCAGCGGAATGAAAGCCTGGCTGCCCAGCGGATGGCGTTCCAGCATGCTGACGGTCAGCGGCATGTCCTGCGCGTCGGCGCGGAAGATGCTGATGATCGCGTTGTCCTCAGGCGTCGCGGTTTCGACCGTCGCCAGTTTGTGGAAGCGCATGGTCGAACCGTTGTTGATCATGAAGTGATCGCTGCCGTCGGTTTCGATCACGTCACCGAATGGGGCGAAGGCTTCTTTGGTCAGCGGTTCAATCGTCAGTGTGCGCATGCTGTTCTTCTTTTCGTTGAGTTCTGTGTTGTTGGTTCTGACGCCTTCGCGAGCAAGCCCGCTCCCACATTCGACCGCATTCCCCTGTGGGAGCGGGCTTGCTCGCGAAGGGCGCACCGCTTATTTAGCGACCTTGCCCAAAACGCGCAGGCGGCTCACACCACCGTCCGGGAACACGTTCAGACGGATGTGGGTGATCGGGCCCAATGCCTTGATCTGTTCGACGAAGGTGTGTTCGGCGTGCATTTCCAGCTTCTGGCTCGGCAGCAGTTCGCGCCAGAACAGCGACTGGGTTTCGATCTGGCTGTCGGTGCCGCCCTTGACGAACGCGCCCTGGATCGAGCAGGTGTCCGGGTAGTTGCCCTTGAAGTGCAGGGTGTCGACGATGATTTTCTCGATCTCGCCCGGGTGGCCCAGCGCGACGATCACCCAGTCATTGCCTGGCGTGCGACGACGTGCGGTTTCCCAGCCGTCGCCCATGTTGATGCCACGGCCCGGGTTGAGGATGTTGCTCATGCGGCCGAAGTGTTCGTCGGAGCAGGCGAGGGCGCGGCCGCCGTTGAGGGCTGCAGCCAGGTCGACTTGCTCGTTGTCGCCAACTGCCGACCAGTCGCGGAACGGAATGCCGTACACGCGCAGACGGGCAACGCCGCCATCCGGGTAGATGTTGAAGCGCAGGTGGCTGAACGCCTTGTCGTTGTTGATTTCGTGGTAGTGGTGGCTGTTGCCTTGCAGCTCGACGGCCGACAGCACTTCAGTCCACTGGGTGTTTTCGTCCGGCTCGCCCGACGCCAGGAAGCAGGCTTCCAGCGAGGCCGATGGCGGGAAGTTGCCGGTGAAGAATGAAGTGTCGATGTCCACGCCTTTGATCGAACCCGGTACGCCCAGGCGAATCACCGCGCTGTCGTAGCCCTCGAAGCGCTTGCGGCGCGATTCCCAGCCGTCCATCCACTTGCCGTTGTCATCGAACACGCCCTCCTTCCACACGGCCGGGGTCGGCTGAAACAGACGATTGGCGTCTGCGAACCAGTCATCGGTGACCGAGATGATTTTGGTGCCCAGACGGGCATCGGCCAGGTTGACGAACTTCTCGAAAGGTACGGCGTAAGCTTTCATTCTTCTTGTCTGCCTTTAAATAAGTGGCTTGGGATGCTTGCAAGACCCTGGGTGCTCTCCGCGTTTGATGCACTCGGGTCAGGCTTGCTAGAGAGTCAGTAATCGGAACAGGGCGATCTTGTTGATCTCCGCCAGCGCGCATTTGAACTCGGTGTCGACCGGGTTGTGAATGCGCGTTTCGAACGCCGCGAGGATCTGATGCCGGTTGCTGCCTTTTACCGCCATGATGAAGGGAAACTTGAACTTGGCCTTGTAGGCGTCGTTCAGCTCGGTGAAGCGCTGGAACTCTTCGGCCGTGCATTGGTGAATACCGGCGCCAGCCTGTTCATGGGTGCTGGCTTCGGTCAACTCGCCCTGGACGGCAGCTTTGCCGGCCAGGTCCGGGTGAGCGTTGATCAGTGCCAGCTGACTGGCGTGATCGGCGCTCAACAGGATGTCGCTCATGCGCTGGTGCAGGGTTTCGATCTGATCGATCGAGGCGTCCTGGCCCAGGTCGAAGGCCTTCTCGGCCACCCATGGCGAATGTTCGTAGATGTCGGCGAAGGCTTTGACGAAGGCGTCGCGGCTCAGGGTCGACGGTTTCAGGGTTTGAAAGGTGCTCATTTGGCAGCCCCTTGGTACGGGTGGGTTTCGTGCCAGTGACGTGCGATGTCGACGCGGCGGCTGAACCACACCTGCTCATGACTTTTAGCGTATTCGATAAAGCGCTTGAGCGACGCCAGGCGCGCGGGACGGCCGATCAGGCGGCAGTGCAGGCCGATCGACAGCATCTTCGGTGCTTCGGCGCCTTCGGCGTAGAGCACGTCGAACGCATCTTTGAGGTATTCGAAGAAGTCGTCGCCCTTGTTGAAACCCTGGACCTGGGTGAAGCGCATGTCGTTGGTGTCCAGGGTGTAAGGAATCACCAGGTGCGGCTTGCCGGTCGGGTTGTTCGGTTCCCAGTAGGGCAGGTCGTCGTCGTAGGTGTCGCAGTCGTAGAGGAAACCGCCTTCTTCCATCACCAGGCGACGGGTGTTCGGGCCGGTGCGACCGGTGTACCAGCCCAGCGGGCGCTCGCCGGTGAGTTCGGTGAGGATGCGGATCGCTTCGAGCATGTGCTCGCGTTCCTGCGCTTCGTCCATGTACTGGTAGTCGATCCAGCGGTAGCCGTGGCTGCAGATCTCGTGACCGGCCTCGACCATCGCGCGGATCACGTCCGGGTGGCGCTGGGCGGCCATGGCCACGGCGAAGATGGTCAGCGGAATGTCGAATTCCTTGAACAGTTTCAGAATCCGCCAGACGCCGGCCCGGCTGCCATACTCGTAAAGCGATTCCATGCTCATGTTGCGCGCGCCTTGCAGAGGCTGGGCGGCGACCATTTCCGAGAGGAAGGCTTCCGATTCTTTGTCGCCGTGCAGGATGTTGCGCTCGCCGCCTTCTTCGTAATTGAGTACGAACGACAGGGCGATCCGGGCATTGCCCGGCCAGTGTGGGTGAGGAGGGTTACTGCCGTAACCGATCAGGTCGCGTGGGTAGTCAGCGCTCACTGCAGTCTTCCTTCTTATTCGTTGACAGATTGTGTGGCGCCCTGAAGTTTGGATGGCAGGCTGGCGTCACAGCGATGGGATGATTGTATACAACTTTATTCTCAATTTGTAAGCCTGAATTTTCGCATTTTTCACCGGCCGTCATCTTTTGCTGTTAATGGCGTGAACCTGCAAGAAACCTGCCTGACCAGTCAGCTAGTGGATGGAGGGTTCAATGAATGCAAGGTTGAAGGGCAAACCACCGGGAAATTCAAGGATGGCGGCGGTGGAAGGAAAAATGTCGTTTTTATTGTGTACAATTTTTTTGAAAAGTGTCTTAATCAATCGCTCGCCGCAGCTTTTCGTGCTCCGAAACGGTGCGGTCTCCTTTTCAACTGACTTCGGGAGGCGCGAAGTCTGACTGCTCCAGGCAGGCAGGCGCGCAGAATCAATGGGACGTTTGACAACACACGTTTTGGACGCTGCACACGGTTGCCCGGGCAGCTCGATCAAGATCGAGCTGTACCGCGTTGAAGGTTCGCACCTGGAATTGGTTGCCAGTGCGCTTACCAACAGCGATGGCCGGGTCGATGCGCCGCTACTGCAAGGCGATGACTACCGTACCGGTGTCTATCAGGTTCAGTTCCACGCCGGCGATTACTACCGCGCCCGTGGCGTCCAGTTGCCGGAGCCGGCATTCCTGGACGTGGTGGTGCTGCGGTTCGGCATCTCTGCCGAACAGGATCACTACCACGTACCGTTGCTGATCTCGCCTTACAGTTATTCCACCTATCGGGGCAGTTGACCCCCAAGCAGCTGCCCCTGCCGGGAAGCGACTGCGCATATAGCTTCTTTGGTCTTTCGCCCGCTCACACTGCGGGCTTTTTTTCGTCTTGCCAAAAGCATCCCGGATTACAAGTCGGCAAGCGTTCCGAGTCTCGACTCATCATCCCTGACGATGAAAATGCTGTCCGGTTGCGAAGCATGAATCTGAGAGCCACCCTTGAGCCACACCAGTCTGTTTTCAGCGTGCGCCTGGAGCATTTCCTGCAAAGCCGGGTATCCGACCTGGGTGTTCAACCGGGCTTCGCTGGCATCAGGAGCGGAATTCAGAGGTTGATGAATTTTCTTGCCCCTGACGCGATGCAGGCTGATGAAAAAGACAAAGGGATGATTCTCCCGGCGAAATACCAAGGCTGGAAAGGAAGTTGAAGGCGTTGGCGTGAAAACATCATAGCCCTGGCGATTCAGGATATTGGCCATGAGCCGCTTGAGGTCAACGCCTGACTGCGTCGCTTTGAAATAATCCCACTCTTGCCTTGTCAGGGCGAAGTCAAGCCGCTGCAGAGGGCCTTCCGGGGTCAGGGTTGGCAATTCCAGGGTGCGACCGAGCCCTGGCATAGCGCTGGATGTTGCCAGCGTCGGCAGCATCAGTAATGGATCGGCCAGTGACGGATGGGGCGTGCTGTTACCGCGTTTCCAATCGTTGAACGTTTGCCTGAGGCGAGTCAAACCCACGCCGGTTGCCATATCCCCATCGTTGGCCAGGCCGAATTGATGTCTGGCCACCTTGTTCACCGAGGTATACGACAACAGCGGAAAATAAGTGGCGATGTACTGCGTCAGCGGGTGTTGAAAGGGCAGGTTCGGATCGACCTCCCACTGATTGGCGGGCGGAACACGGATCGCACCTCTGGGTTGCTGCATCAGGTCAGTGCCGAGGATGCGTTCCATGTAGTCGAAGTCATACATCCAGTGTTCCGGATTCTTGATGTAAACGATCGGGTGATCCGGGTCGCTACCGTGCGGCACAAGCAGAAACCGGATGCCATCGACTTCAATGCCGCCGATGGATGTCTCCCGAGGTGGCGCATCCCATTTTTTCCAGGGGTCGGACCATTCATTACCCGTCGAGGTGGAAGAACGTTTGGGCGCGACAACCTCTTGCGGATCATCATCCGTGCTTCGCAGCCGCTTGAGCGTTAATCTGGAATCGCTGCCGCCGGCGCCCTCGTCGATGGGTTTCACGCGCCAGGTGAGAGTACCTTCCACCCGTTCGACTCGTGGACCGGAAGGTCTGTAGTCGCTGTTCAATCTGGCCCGGAAATGATTCTCCGCATCAATGCCCAGCAACACGGTTCCCCCTTCCTGAAGATCCACGAAATGCCTTTGCGTCCCGAGTTCCCGAATGCCGGAAAGCGCATTCGGCGCCGGAAGCCTGGATAGCTGATTGGGGGGGAGAAAATAGTGTTCGATCGGCGCATGGACCACGACAGGGGTGATGTGGGTCTCGGCCGGAAGGTCGACGATCTCCAAAGGTACAGGTCGGGAGGAAGATGATTGAACAGCCGTCCCGGGGGGATCGACAGGTACTCGCTCTTCGCCATGGGGAGCGATGTTCAGCGGCAGCCTGTGGAGTGCCGGAGGCCCGACGTCGGGAAGGTTGAAGGGCGTTTCGGGGGAGGTGGTTGATGCACCGGGTTTTATCGGGCGTTTGGGGCTCATGGGTATTTCACTCGCAAGGTCGATTCACGTTGATCTGGCCAGAAGAGGCCGGATGTTCGGTGAATCAACGCTGCGAAGTGCGGTACATATATCTATTCGTGAGGTGAAATGTTGCCGGGCATCACCCGTTCTCGACGAACTTAGTGACTGCTCAGCAATGAGGCCGCACCTGCGCCACCAAACAATCCGGCACTGATACGGTTGAACCAGCTCTGGCCCTTGCCGCTGCGCAGGTAGCGTGCCGCACCGTGGGCGCCGAGGCCGTAGGTCAGCTTGCAGAGCAGGTCAAGCAGCGTCCAGGTCACAATCATCACCAGCAGTTGTGGCACAAACGGCTGTTCGGTGCTGAGGAACTGCGGCAGAAACGCGGCGAAGAACAGGATATCTTTTGGATTGCTGGCGCCCAGTACAAAGGCTCGCCCGAACAGTGCGCGAAAGCGCGGAGCCGGCGCTGAGTGTGGAACCTGGGCCCCGACTGATGGTTGACGCGATTGCTGCCAGCTCTGCCAGGCGAGGTAGAACAGATACAGCGCACCGACGATTTTCAGCGCGCTGAAGAGTTTTTCCGATGCCAGCAACAGGGCGCCCAGTCCCAGGGCCGAAGCGCTGAGCAGGCAGATCGACGCGCTTACGCCACCCAGGAAGGCCGGGTATGAGCGGCGCAGACCGTAATTCAGACTGTTGCTGATCATCAGCAACGACAGTGGCCCCGGAATCAGGATCACCACCAGCGCAGCGCCGCTGAACAGCAGCCAGGTTTCCAGACTCATCACGTTCTCCCTTTTATCGTTATCAAGAATGTGCAAAAGCCCCACCCGGCAGGGTGAGGCTGTTTTGAAGCGTGAACCGCGTATCGCTTACAGGAAGATGAACTTGGCGATGAAGATCGCGCAGAGCACCCACAGACTGACGGAAATCTCTTTGTATTTACCGGTGCCGGCCTTCAGCGCGACATAGGTAATGAAACCCAGTGCGATGCCGTCGGCGACCGAGAAGGTCAGTGGCATCATGATCGCGGTAACGATGGCCGGAATGCTGTCGGTCGCTTCGTCCCATTCGATGTGCGCCATGCCGCCCATCATCAGCATCGCTACATAGATCAGCGCGCCAGCGGTGGCATAGGCGGGAATCATGCCTGCCAGCGGTGCAAAGAACATCGCGGCTATAAATAGCACACCGACGGTCACTGCGGTAAGACCAGTCCGACCACCAGCGGCTACACCCGCGGCACTTTCCACGTAGCTGGTGACCGGCGGTACACCGACGACCGCACCAAATACGCTGGAGGCGGAGTCTGCTTTCATGGCGCGAGAGAGGTTTTCGATGCGGCCGTCAGCCCCCACCAGATTGGCACGCTGGGCGACGCCCATCAGGGTGCCGGCGGTGTCGAACATGTGCACAAAGAGGAAAGCGAGCACCACGCTGATCATGCTGACGTTGAACACGCCGGCAACGTTCATGGCCATGAAGGTCGGCGCCAGGCTTGGCGGAGTCGACATGATGCCTGAGTAGTGCACGATGCCCAGGCCCCAGCCGGCCAGGGTCACGGTAATAATGCTGATGAGGATTGCGCCGAATACCCTGTGGTAGCTGAGGATCGCGATCATCAGGAAGCAGATGGCGGCGAGCAGCGGGCCGGGTTCACGCAGCGAGCCGAGTTTGATCAGGGTGGCCGGGCTATCGACGACGATGCCGGCGGTTTTCAGGCCGATCAGCCCGAGGAACAGACCCACACCGGCACCCATCGCATAGCGCAGGCTGACCGGGATGCTGTTAAGCAGCCATTCGCGAATCCGCGAAAAGGTCAGGATCATGAACAGCACGCCTGAAACGAACACCGCACCGAGGGCGGTTTCCCAGTTGTAGCCCATGGTGCCGACCACGGTGTAGGTGAAGAACGCGTTGAGGCCCATGCCCGGCGCCAGGCCTACCGGCCAGTTGGCGTAGAGACCCATCAGCAGGCAACCCAGCGCGGCGGCGATACAGGTGGCGACGAAGGCTGCACCGTGATCGATCCCGGCATCGGCCATGATGTTCGGGTTGACGAAAATGATGTAGGCCATGGTGATGAAGGTTGTCAGACCGGCGATCAGCTCGGTCTTCACCGTGGTGCCATGCAAGCTGAGTTTAAAGAGGCGCTCAAGCAGCCCATTGCGTAACGGCGGCGAGAGTTCCAGCGTCGATGCTTCGGATTTGCGGCTTTCCACAGCGAGTACTCCTCAAGAGTTTTATTGTTATTTCCAGAGCCGGACCCTATGAGGGGGTGGCAGCGGCCCTTTGAGGCATACGCGAATTTGTTGACCATGCAGTCAGGAACTCGCACGCAGTGGATTATGCTTTTGTATACAAATAAAGCAAATAATGTTTTTGGTTTTGTTGACGAAAGTTTTGCCGATAGGGATATATCGCTTGCAGGGGGCTCTCTTCGCTGGCTTGCCAGCGAAGAGGGCAGGACATTCAGTCGAGAGTTGTCTGGTTTTTTCCCAGCGCCATATTCACCGCCAGCCAGCCATTCACCGCGGTTTCGCCGGCCTCGGCAAACACCCGCTCAAGTAATTTCACCTGCTCGCGACGCAGCGCCTGTTCAAACTTCGCACCTTCGATAGTCAGTTCCAGCAGACGCTTACGCTTGTCAGTCTCGGACGCCACGCTGTCCACCAGGTGCATTTCCTGCAATTGCCGCAACGGCATGTTCAGCGCCTGTTTGCTCACGCCGAGCAGCGCGAGCAACTCCTTGACGCTCAGATTGGGATAGCGGGCGATAAAAAACACGATGCGCTGATGCACTCGGGACAGGCCACGACGCTCGAGCATTTCGTCGGCCTTGGCAGTGAACGCCTGATAGCCGAAGAAGAACGCTTCCATGGCTTGCTGTTGGCTGCTGCAGTTTTTAAGGTCAAGCATGTTGACGCTTCCAGTGAGATTGTCGTAATTTCAGTCAACAAGTTTGACTCATTTTTCTCATGCCTTGCTAGCGGTGACTTCCATGGCTTTTTCCGAACGTGTCTCGCGTCTCAAAAGTTCTCTGATCCGTGAAATCCTTGCAGCGGCCCAGCGCCCGGAAGTGATGTCCTTCGCCGGCGGTTTGCCGGCTGAAGCGATGTTGCCGAAGGTCGACTGGACCGACATGCCGCTGTCTCTGGGCCAATACGGCATGAGCGAAGGAGAACCTGCGTTGCGCGAAGCCCTGGCGGCAGAGGCGAGGGCGCTGGGTTTGCCATGTGAGGCGAGTCAGGTGCTGGTGGTCAGTGGTTCCCAGCAAACTCTCGATCTGGCGGCCAAGTTGTACATCGACAAGGGCACAGAAATCCTGCTCGAAGCGCCAACCTATCTGGCGGCCCTGCAGATCTTCCAGCTGTTCGGCGCCGATTGCCTGACCGTGCCGCTGGAGGCTGACGGTCCGAACCTTGCGCAATTGCGTCAGCGTCTGGAGCAGCACCGCCCAGCGTTCATCTACCTGATCCCGACCTTCCAGAACCCGTCCGCCGTGCGCTACAGCGAAGCCAGGCGCGAAGCTGTTGCGGCATTGCTCGACGAGTTCGGCGTGACCCTGATCGAAGACGAGCCTTACCGCGAACTGACCTTCGACGGCGGCAGCGCCCAACCGATTGCCGGACGTCTGAAGAAATCCAGCTGGATCTACACCGGCACCGTATCGAAAACCCTGCTGCCGGGTCTGCGCGTCGGCTACCTGATCGCCAGCCCGGATCTGTTTCCGCATCTGCTCAAACTCAAGCAGTCGGCGGATCTGCACACCAACCGCATTGGTCAGTGGCAGGCATTGCAGTGGATCGGCAGCGAGAAATATCAGCAACACTTGAGCGAACTGCGCGGCTTTTACCGTCAGCGCAGAGATGCCTTTCAAGCGGCGCTGGAAATCCATTTCGCCGATCTGGCGGACTGGAACACGCCGCAGGGCGGGCTGTTTTTCTGGCTGACCCTGAAACAGCCGCTGGACACCCGCACGCTGCTGAACACTGCACTGGCCAACGATGTGGCGTTCATGCCGGGCGAACCGTTCTTTCCCGAGCCGGATCGCAATCCCGGTCATCTGCGCCTGAACTTCAGTCACATCGATCCGGCACGACTGGACGAAGGGCTCAAGCGTCTGGCGGCGGTGGTGCGCCAGGCCCAGGCCGCGCAGGCGGCATGAAAAAACCGGCCATCAGGCCGGTTTTTTTTGGGTTCAGACTGCGGCGAACCGCTTGTTCAGGTATTCGATGATGGTGTTGGACTCATACATCCAGGTGGTCTGGCCGTTCTCTTCGATGCGCAGGCACGGCACCTTGATCTTGCCGCCCTGTTCCAGCAGGGTCTGGCGATCCTGCTCGTTGTTTTTCGCATCCTTCAGCGCCACCGGCACATTCAGGCGGCGCAGGCTGCGGCGGGTCTTCACGCAGAACGGGCAGGCGTGGAACTGATACAGGGTCAGGTCTTTTGCGGCAGCGTCGACCTGGGCCTGGGCAGCGGCGGGGCGCTGTTTCTTGCCCGGGCGGGTCAGGAAGTCAACGAAGATGATCAGTTGGCCGAGGCCGACACGAAGCGCTTTGACGAACACGTTACAAGCCTCACAGGGACATTGAAGAAGGCGCGCAGCTTACCCGATTTTTCACGGACGAAAAAAAACCGGCGATCAACGCCGGTTTTTTTGTGTCGCAAATTACTTGATCAGACTGAGAAACTCGCTGCGGGTCGCCGCGTTTTCGCGGAACTCACCGAGCATCACCGAGGTGATCATCGACGAATTCTGTTTCTCCACACCGCGCATCATCATGCACATGTGCTTGGCCTCGATCACCACGGCCACGCCCAGCGCGCCGGTGACCTGCTGGACGGCATCGGCGATCTGGCGGCTAAGGTTTTCCTGGATCTGCAGGCGGCGGGCGTACATGTCGACGATCCGCGCGACCTTCGACAGGCCCAGCACCTTGCCGCTCGGGATATACGCGACGTGGGCCTTGCCGATGAACGGCAGCAGGTGGTGTTCGCACAACGAGTAGAGCTCGATGTCCTTGACCAGCACCATTTCGCTGTTGTCGGAGCTGAACAGGGCACCGTTGGTGACCTCTTCGAGCGTCTGTTCATAACCGCGGCAGAGGTACTGCATGGCTTTGGCGGCACGCTTTGGCGTGTCGAGCAGGCCCTCGCGGGAGACGTCCTCGCCCAGTTGGCCGAGAATCGCGGTGTAATTCTGTTCCAGGGACATGAAACTACCTGTGGGGATTTTCGCAAAGGGCAAGGGTACGGTGGCGGACACGCCCCTGCAAGTTCGGTGTGACGGGATTATTCGTCGCGGCCTTCCATCATGGTGCGTTTGAGCATCACGTAGACCGCGCCGGCCCCGCCGTGTTTCGCCTGGCACGAGCAGAAACCGAGCACTTGCGCATGCTGGCGCAGCCAGGTGTTGACGTGGCTCTTGATCATTGGCCGCTTGCCGTCGAGTCGCACAGCCTTGCCGTGGGTGACGCGCACGCAGCGGATTTCGAATCTGGTCGCTTCGGCAAGAAACGCCCAGAGGGTTTCCCGGGCCTTTTCGACGCTCATGCCGTGCAGGTCGAGGCTGCCTTCGAACGGGATCTGCCCGATCTTGAGCTTGCGCATCTGGCTTTCCTGCACGCCGTCGCGGGCCCACATCAGTTCGTCTTCGGGACCGACGTCGATCACGAACTGATCGGACAGACCATCAACGGTAGTGGTTTCGGTGCGCACGGTGGCGGACTGGCGCAGCTTGGCGATCCGGTCGCGGTCAGCCTTGGGTTTGCCGGTGTCGGCGCGGTCGTGCTTGATCGGCTTGACGCCTTGGATCGCACTTTTGAACAGGGAAAAATCGTCGTCTTGCATAATCAGCCTCCGCGAAGGGCGGCCAGTTTACCCAAACAGACACAAAACGGCCCGGCAAAAAGCCAGGCCGTCGATTCAGTCGTGTTTTTTCATCAGGTGCGGGGACATGTTCAATTCCCGGGATTGCCGGGCGCGACGCCGGCAACGACGCCACAGGGCCACGCCGAAATACAGGAACAACAGGCCGACGGCCAGTATGATCGCCGAACCCATCGGCGTCGCATTCAAGTCGCCGAGTGCCGGCGGGTGGCCGATCAGGCTGGCAACCCCGGCCATCGCCAACAGCACGCCGAACGTCGCCAGAATGGCGGCGATCGCTGCGCCGAATCGAAAACGCCAGTTGCTTTGGCCTTTGGGCCGCAAGCGGCGTGCGTCAAATCCATCGGATAACTTCATTCCGACCTTCCTCAATGGGTATCGGCCCTTCGACCGGGAGTTGACCGGGTTGTTCCTGAGGCTAGGGTAATTGAAGCAAATGCGAGGCTTTTGCGGATGAGCGGCGGGCAGAGCCGCTCATTGGCGGTCGATCAGATCAGGTCATTGGTCAGCGCGAGGGTGGCGAAGTTGTCGGCCATGATCGCCATTTCCGCTTCCTGCACCTGTGCGGCACTGAGTACGCGGCCCTTGAACGGCAGGTCACGGGTGGCGCAGGCGTCTTCGACCAGCGTGCAACGGAAACCCAGGTTCTTCGCGGCACGCACGGTGGTGCTGACACTGGAGTGGCTCATGAAACCGCAGACGATCAGATCCAGCGAGCCGATGGTTTGCAGGCGATCGTAGAGTTCGGTGCCGTGGAAAGCGCTCGGCAGCAGTTTGCCGATGATGGTTTCATCGCCCTGGGGTTCCAGACCGGGGATGAATTCGCCGCGTTCGCCTTGCGGGTCGAACAGACCGCCGACGGTGCCGAGGTGGCGCACGTGCACGATCGGCCGGCCGGCTGCGCGGGCGGCGGCAACCAGTTGTTTGATGTTCGCGACAGCCGCGTCCATGCCGCTCAGGGCCAGCGGGCCGCTGAGGTACTCTTTCTGGGCATCGATGATGACCACGGTGGCATGGCTCAACGTGGCCGCTGCGTAACCGCGACCGCTGAGTTGAAACATCGTTTTTGGAACGGACATTCTGGGGCTCCTTGGGGTGGGGCTTTTGCGACATTGTCCTCTGGCTGAGCGGTTCTGTGAATCGCTACTGTCGTAGGCGCCGTCGTTGCTGGCCTGCAGCCTTGTCAAGTTACACGATCTGTTCAATAGCCGAGGGGAAAATCGGAAGAGTCCTACCGTCGCCCCGGAGTTTTTCCTGCGTCGTCGTGGCGCGTTTTGGCTGGTAGAATCCCCAGTCGTTTTTTCTGGAGTTCTGCCCCGTGATCACTTCCCGACTTCGTACCCTGCGCGACCACATCCGTTGGGCCGTCAGCCGCTTCCATGGGGAGGATCTGTTTTTCGGCCATGGCACCGACAATGCCTGGGACGAAGCCCGGCAACTTGTGCTCGGTGCCTTGCATCTGCCTTGGGAAATCGCTGACAGCTATCTGGACTGCGCACTGGAAGACGATGAACTGGTCAACCTGCAACGCCTGCTCAAGCGTCGCATCGAAGAGCGCATTCCGACCGCCTACCTGCTGGGCGAGGCCTGGTTCTGCGGCATGTCGTTCATTGTCGACGAGCGCGTGCTGATCCCGCGTTCACCGATTGGCGAGCTGATCGAAAACCGTTTTGCCCCATGGATCGGCGACGAGCCGGCGCGAATTCTCGACCTGTGCACCGGCTCCGGCTGCATCGGCATCGCCTGCGCTTACGAGTTCCAGAACGCCGAAGTGGTACTGGCGGACCTGTCGTTCGAAGCGCTGGAAGTGGCGAACCAGAACATCGAGCGCCATGGCGTCGATGAGCGGGTGTTCACCGTGCAGGGCGATGGTTTCGATGGTCTGCCGGGTCAACGTTTCGACCTGATCGTGTCTAACCCGCCCTACGTCGATGCGGAAGATTTCGCCGACATGCCGGACGAATACCAGCACGAGCCGGAGCTGGGCCTGGCCTGCGGCGATGATGGTTTGAATCTGGTGCGCCGGATGCTCGCCGAAGCGGCGGATCATCTCACCGAGAAGGGTTTGCTGATCGTCGAGGTGGGCAACAGCCAGGTACACGTCGAAGCACTGTACCCGGAAGTCGATTTCGCCTGGCTGGAATTTCAGCGCGGCGGGCATGGCGTGTTCATGCTGACCGCCGAACAGTGCCGCGATCATCAGGCACTGTTCGCTTCCCGCGTCTGACCTGAACCGATCGTTCCCACCTCGGTGGGAACGGTCATTGGCTCAGCGGTGCGTTGCAATCCAGATCAGCAACCCGGCCTGAAACACCGCAAACGCCACCAGACAAGTAATGGTGAAGCGCAGCCCGGCGTCTTCGCGCTTGAACTTGCTGACCTTGTCTTCCTGCTTCTTCAGCTTCACTTCCTGCTCGGCCAGATTCTGCTCGGCCTGTTGCAACATCTGCGCAGCTTCAAGAATTTCGACGATCTGTAGCTTTTCGCTGTTCCAGTCGCCCAGCAGGTCACCGACCTTGACTTCCTTGACGCTGCCCTTCAAATGCTGGGCGTCGGCGTAAACCACGTCAAAGCCATGCACGCGCAGAAAGTGATCGCGGCGCAGGCGAGTGTCTTCGTTCAGCGCGTCCTTGTTGTTCAAGTCCATGCCGTCGACGGTATAGGTGGGCCAGCGCTTTTTCGCCCAGTTGATGCCCTGGGCGGCCATGAAACGGCCGATGCCACGGTTCAGCGGTTCTATCTGCAAACCGCTGTCCGGGCCGAAATGCACGCGTTTGGTCTTGTGGTCGACCCACACGTCGAGCTGGTTCTGTTCCTTGCGTACACGCTGCGCTGGCAGTTTGATCGACATGCGCATCAGGCTGTGTTCTTTGCTGTTGCGCTCGGCGTAACCGAATTCAACAAAGCGTAACGGCCGCCCGCCGGTGTTGCGGTCGGTCTGCAACGGCGCCAGGCGGAGCATCTTGTGGTGCTCGACGTGGACATCCGCCCAGGGCAGCTCGACCGCTGGCGGTGCGTCTTTTTCAGCGGTGGTGTCGGGTGAAGTCTGGGTATCGGTCATAACGGCGAGATCCTGTCCAAGCTGCTTGCCGCCAGCCAGTACGCTGGCGACAAAGGCTTATCGGCCGTTTTCATCAAGACTGGAGGGCGAAAAGCGCTTAACGGGTGCGAAGTCCGTCAATAAATTCGAGGATCCGGGTGCCCAGTTCCGCCGCCAGCGGCAAATTCGGATCCTTGTAGGAGGCCATTTGCCGCTTCACGTCGTTGGGCACGATGCGCATCACGTGGTTCATGCCCTCGATCAACGCCAGCGTCGCATCGGGTTTTGCCGCCTTGAGCAGGTTGGCGTCATCGACCTGAACCTGAATGTCGTTGCTGCCCTGGACAATCAAGGCCGGCATTTTCAGTTGAGCGAAGGCGGCGGACGGATCCTGTCGGAACAGCGAAATCAGATACGGTTGCACGCTCGGGCGGAAAATCGCCTGCAACGGCGGCGGGACATTGTCGTCGGTGTGACCGGCCTTGAGGCTGTCGAGCAGTTCATTACTGCGCTGCATCAAAGATGGTGGCAGGCTGCGGGCCAGTTGCCGGCGCAACACCTGATCGATCGGTCGGGCGGTGCCGGACAGTGAAATGACCGCGGCGGCGTCGACTTTCGGTGCGGCCAGGCTGGCGATCAGTGCTCCCTCGCTGTGGCCGAGCAAGATCAACGGGCCGAAACGCGGGTCAGCCTTGAGCTTCTGGCCCCAGGCCACGGCGTCCGCCACATAGGCGTCCACCGACAGATTGCGCTCATCCGGCGTCGCGGCCAGGCTCGCGGCCACCCCGCGCTTGTCGAAACGTACGCTGGCGATATTGTGCTTGGCCAGCACCCAGGCCAGCCGTTTGAGGCTGTCGTTGCGCCCGCCGTCGGGGTTGTTTCCGTCACGATCCGTAGGACCCGAGCCAGAAATAATGAGGACAACCGGCACCGGATTGTCAGACTTTGGCAGCAACAGGGAGCCGAAAAGTTCTCCGCTGCCGGTGTCCAGAGTCACCGGACGTTGCAGGACGGTCGCCTGGACAAAGCCAGTAAACAGGGTAAGGCTCAAGATCAAAACTCGCAGCATCATCACGCCATCATTTGCAAAGGTGCCGGTTGGACTCACCAACACCGCCAAGGTTCGAGGATGAACTACTCGGTTAGCCTGCGTATACTGGCGCGCATCATGAATTTGGGTTTGATTTCACGGAGCGTCCTGCATGTCCGGCAATACCTACGGCAAGTTGTTCACTGTCACCACCGCGGGCGAAAGCCATGGTCCGGCGTTGGTCGCCATTGTCGACGGCTGCCCGCCGGGCCTGGAGATTTCCCTTGAGGATCTGCAACGCGACCTCGATCGCCGCAAGCCGGGGACCAGCCGCCACACCACCCAGCGCCAGGAAGCGGACGAAGTCGAAATCCTGTCCGGCGTGTTCGAGGGCCGCACCACCGGCTGCTCCATCGGCCTGCTGATCCGCAACACCGACCAGAAGTCAAAGGACTACTCGGCGATCAAGGATCTGTTTCGTCCGGCCCATGCCGACTACACCTACCACCATAAATACGGCGAGCGCGATTACCGCGGCGGCGGTCGCAGCTCGGCGCGGGAAACCGCCATGCGCGTGGCCGCCGGCGCGATTGCCAAGAAATACCTGGCGACCCAGGGCATCGTCATTCGCGGCTACATGAGCCAGCTCGGCCCGATCGAAATCCCGTTCAAGACCTGGGAGTCGGTCGAGCAGAATGCCTTCTTCAGCCCGGACCCGGACAAGGTGCCGGAGCTGGAAGCTTATATGGATCAGTTGCGCCGCGATCAAGACTCCGTCGGGGCGAAGATCACCGTGGTTGCCGAAGGCGTGATGCCGGGCCTGGGCGAGCCGATCTTCGACCGTCTCGATGCCGAACTGGCCCATGCGCTGATGAGCATCAACGCGGTCAAAGGCGTGGAGATCGGCGCCGGTTTTGCCTGCGTCGCCCAGCGCGGCACCGAGCACCGTGACGAACTGACCCCGGAAGGTTTCCTCAGCAACAACGCCGGCGGCATTCTCGGCGGAATCTCTTCGGGTCAGCCGATCGTCGCGCACCTGGCGTTGAAGCCTACCTCGAGCATCACCACCCCGGGCCGTTCGATCGACATCGACGGCAACCCGGTCGATGTCATTACCAAGGGCCGTCACGACCCATGCGTCGGCATCCGCGCCACGCCGATTGCCGAGGCGATGATGGCCATCGTGCTGATGGATCACCTGCTGCGTCACCGTGGCCAGAACGCCGACGTGCGCGTCAGCACCCCGGTGCTGGGTCAACTTTGATGGGTGATCTCGAAGCCGCCGCGGTCTGACCGTGGCGGCGCTCCCGTACTGGCGGCTGTCCAGTTTCTATCTGTTCTATTTCGCCTTGCTCGGCTCGACGGCGCCGTTTCTGGCGTTGTACTTCGATCACCTCGGATTCAGCGCCGCACGCATCGGCGAGCTGGTGGCGATCCCCATGCTGATGCGCTGCGTGGCGCCGAACATCTGGGGCTGGCTCGGCGACTACAGCGGCAGACGACTGGCCATCGTGCGCTTCGGCGCGGTGTGTACGCTGCTGACTTTCTCGCTGATTTTCGTCAGCAAGACTTACGCCTGGCTGGCGATGGTCATGGCGTTGCATGCGTTCTTCTGGCACGCGGTGTTGCCGCAATTTGAAGTCATCACCCTGGCGCATCTGCAAGGTCAGACTTCCCGCTACAGCCAGATTCGGCTGTGGGGTTCCATCGGTTTTATCATCACCGTGGTGGCGCTGGGGCGATTGTTCGAATGGCTCAGCCTCGACATTTACCCGGCGGCGCTGGTGCTGATCATGGCCGGCATCGTGCTCAGCAGTCTGTGGGTGCCGAATGCGCAGCCGCCTCAGGGCAACCGGCCGACGGGCGAGGGTTTTCTCAAGCAGTTGCGCAGTCCCGGGGTGCTGGCGTTCTACGCTTGCGTGGCGCTGATGCAGATGAGTCACGGGCCGTATTACACCTTTCTGACCTTGCACCTCGAGCGATTGGGTTACAGCCGTGGCGTGATCGGCATGCTCTGGGCCGTTGGCGTGGTGGCGGAAGTGCTGATGTTCATGGCGATGAGCCGGATCCTTGCGCGTTTTTCCCTTCGCCGGGTGCTGATGGCAAGTTTTCTGCTGGCGGCGCTGCGCTGGTTGCTGCTAGGTTCATTCGCCGAATTCCTCTGGGTGCTGCTGTTCGCCCAGGTGCTGCACGCCGCGACGTTCGGCAGCTTTCATGCCGCTGCCATCGCGTTCGTGCAACGTAGCTTCGGCGCGCGCCAGCAAGGGCAGGGCCAGGCGTTGTATGCCGCACTGGCCGGCACTGGCGGCGCGCTCGGCGCGTTGTATTCCGGCTACAGCTGGAATGCCCTCGGTGCGACATTGACCTTTAGTATTGCCAGTCTCGCAGCGCTCGCCGCTGCCGTTATCATTGCCATTCGAATGCAAGAGGACAGGCCATGAGCCTTACCCGTGAACAGCTTGCCCAGCAAATCGTCGATGCCGGGCGTTTTCTTTATGGTCGCGGCTGGTCGCCGGCCACCAGCAGCAACTATTCGACGCGCCTGTCGCCGAGCGAAGCGCTGTTGACCGTGTCCGGCAAGCACAAGGGTCAGTTGGGGCCGGACGATGTACTGGCCACCGATCTTTGCGGCAACAGTCTGGAACCGGGCAAAAAACCGTCCGCCGAAACCCTGCTGCACACCCAGCTGTATAGCTGGCGCCCGGAGATCGGTGCCGTGCTGCACACCCACTCGGTAAACGCCACGGTGCTGTCGCGCCTGACGCCCGAAGACTTCATCGAGTTCGAAGACTACGAACTGCAGAAAGCCTTCAGCGGCATCTCGACCCACGAATCCCGGGTGCGAGTGCCGATCTTCGACAACGATCAGGACATTGCTCGCCTCGCCGCCAAGGTGCAGCCTTGGCTCGACGCCCATCCCGATTGCGTGGGTTATCTGATACGCGGCCACGGTCTCTACACCTGGGGCGCGCAGATGAGCGACGCGTTGCGCCAGATCGAGGCCTTTGAATTTCTGTTTGAATGCGAGTTGAAGACCCGCAGCGTCATGAACCGCCAAGGCTGACTTCACCAGAACCAGCCCATTTGCCTGATGAATGCACTGCCCGACCGGTCTGAAAGAACCGGACGGCAAGGCCGATACCGAGGAATGCCCCATGAGCAGCCTGTCCGTCTATCACGTTTCCAGCCCCGAGATTCCGAACAAGGTGCTGACCCATTTCGAAGACATCGCCTCGACCCTGGCCGAGCAGGGCGTGCGCTTCGACCGTTGGCAAGCCGCCGCGAAGATCCAGCCCGGCGCCAGCCAGGAAGAAGTGATCGGTGCTTATAAAGAGCAGATCGACAAGCTGATGACCGAACGCGGTTACATCACAGTCGATGTGGTCAGCCTCAACAGCGATCACCCGCAAAAGGCCGAGTTGCGCGCCAAGTTCCTCGAAGAACATCGCCATGGCGAAGATGAAGTGCGTTTCTTCGTCGCCGGTCGTGGCCTGTTCACCCTGCACATTGACGATTACGTCTACGCCGTGCTGTGCGAGAAGAACGACCTGATTTCGGTACCCGCGGGCACCAAACACTGGTTCGACATGGGCGAGAACCCGCATTTCGTGGCGATCCGGCTGTTCAACAACCCTGAAGGCTGGGTTGCCAACTTCACCGGCGAAGACATCGCCGGCCGCTTCCCGCGTCTGGAGGACTGAGGCGATGTCGATCAAGGTCATCCTCACCGATATCGAAGGCACCACCAGCGCGGTGAGTTTTGTGTTCGACGTGCTGTTTCCGTATGCCGCCAGACACCTGCCGGACTTCGTTCGCCAGAACGCCGCACGTGCAGACGTTGCCGGGCAACTGGACGCTGTGCGCCGTGACAGCAACGAACCGCAGGCCGATGTTGAACGGGTCGTGGACATTCTGCTGGCCTGGATTGCCGAGGATCGCAAGGCCACGCCACTGAAGGCGTTGCAAGGCATGGTCTGGGAGCAGGGTTATCAGGCCGGGCAGTTGAAGGGCCATGTTTACCCGGACGCTGTCGAAGCGCTACAGCGCTGGCATCAGGCCGGGTATCAACTGTTCGTGTATTCGTCCGGTTCGATCCAGGCGCAGAAGCTGATTTTCGGCTGCTCGGAAGCAGGGGATCTGACACCGTTGTTCAGCGGCTACTTCGACACCACGTCGGGGCCCAAGCGCGAAGCGCAGTCGTACAGCAATATCCAGCAAGCCATCGGGGTCGAGCCACAGGAGATCCTGTTCCTGTCCGACATCGTTCAGGAACTCGACGCCGCCCAGGCCGCCGGTCTGCAAACCTGCGGCCTGGCCCGTGAGGGCGGGGAGCTGGCAGGGCATGTGACCGTCGACAGCTTTACCGGGATTGAGCCGGAAGCGTTCTGAGCTCACACAATCGACGGGCAAAAAAAACAGGCCGTGAAGCGAAAGCTCCACCGCCTGTTTGTTTATGCGGTGCCCGGATTACATCGAGTGATAGGTCGGCAGGGCAAAACGCTGCTGACTTTGCAGCATGCCGATCTGCGGCAGCTCGCTGGCTTGTTCCGCCAGATCACGACGAATCGCGCTGATCGCCCACGACAGTTGATCGCCGGTGTGCAATTGCTGATAGGTCAACGCACGCTTGAATACTTTGCCGTCGGCACTCTTCAGTGTCAGCAGGATTCCGCCATCGGGACGTGGCTGAGTAGTGACGGCGAAGTTGGAGAACAGGGAAGTAAATTTTTCTTGGATCAGGTTCATGTCTTTCAGCTCCGTATGCACTTGAATGGCAAGCATGCGGAGGGAGTTGCAGCGATTGTGCCAGTATTTTCGATTTTAAAAATCCATATAAATCAATAAGTTATAAATCTCGTTAATTTCGGGTGTCGTGCAATCTGCATGAATGGCCATCGTGCATCCTGCATTTTGCGGGATCATGGTCGATCCGATGGAACCATTCCCTCCGGCAGCAATCACGTTTCGCCTCGTAGCGTTGGCGGATACAAAACATTGCAAAAACCGCGTGTACAGCCCGAGAAGCCCTGACGTATTTTCGGCCTCGACCCTCGCTCGAGAAGCGCCGGTTGTCTCACCCGATTGCCCGACAATAAAAATCCGGCCTGCACGCCAAGGTCGAACGGGAGCTGCCATGCGCCACGCGCCTAGCGACACGATTACCTGGGGCATGATGCTCCGCAAACTGCCGATGATCGCCAAAGCCATTCCTCGGGTGGTGAAAGGCATGAAGGTGGCCAACGTCAAGGATCCGACCCAAACCTGTGGCCTGGGCTGGACATTCGAACAAGCGACCCTGCGCAATCCCGATGGCCCCGCGCTGCTGTCGGGCGAGGTGGTGCTGAGTTATTCACAGGTCAACCAGTGGGCCAACCGCATCGCCCACTACCTGATCGGGCAGGGCATCGGCAAAGGCGATGTGGTGGCGGTGTTCATCGAAAACCGCCCGGAACTGCTGGTGACGATTCTGGCGCTGGCCAAGGTCGGCGCCGTCAGCGCGCTGCTCAACACGTCGCAGACCCGCGACACGCTGATCCACAGCATCAATCTGGTGGCGCCGGTGGCGATCGTCGTCGGGGAAGAATTGCTGCCAGCCTTCGCGGCGGTGCGCGAGCAAGTGACGATTGCGCCGGTCCGCACCTGGTTCGTGGCGGATCAGGACACTTTCAGTCACCCGGGCATCGCCCCGCAGGGTTACACCAATCTGATCAGTGCCAGCGCCGACGCACCTGTCGACAACCCGGCCAGCAGCCGGCAGATCTTCTTCGATGACCCGTGCTTCTACATCTACACCTCCGGCACCACCGGCTTGCCCAAGGCCGGGGTGTTCAAGCACGGACGCTGGATGCGCAGTTCGGCAAGCTTCGGCATGATCGCCCTCGACATGCGCCCGGACGACATCGTCTATTGCACTTTGCCGCTGTATCACGCCACCGGGCTTTGCGTGTGCTGGGGATCGGCGGTCAATGGCGCGTCGGGCTTCGCGATTCGCCGCAAGTTCAGCGCCCGGCAGTTCTGGAACGACGTGCGTCGCTACCGCGCAACCACCATCGGTTACGTCGGTGAGTTGTGCCGCTATCTGGTGGATCAGCCGGTCAGCAGCGATGACAGCCGCCATGACGTGCGCAAGATGATCGGCAACGGTTTGCGGCCCGGTGCGTGGGCCGAGTTCAAGACCCGGTTTGCGGTGGATCACATCTGTGAACTGTACGCGGCCAGCGACGGCAATATCGGCTTCACCAACATCCTCAATTTTGACAACACCATCGGTTTCTCGCTGATGGCCTGGGAGCTGGTCGCCTATGACCAGGACAGCGGTGAACCGATTCGCGGTGCCGACGGCTTCATGCGCAAGGTCGATCGGGGCGAGCGGGGTCTGTTGCTGGCCCGGATCGACGACAAGGCGCCGCTGGACGGCTACACCGATCCGCAAAAAACCGCCAAGGTCGTGCTGCAGGACGTGTTTGCCAAGGGGGATCGCTTCTTCAACACCGGCGACCTGCTGCGCAACATCGGTTTCGGTCATGCGCAGTTTGTCGACCGCCTCGGTGATACCTACCGCTGGAAGGGCGAGAACGTCTCGACCACCGAGGTCGAGAACCTGCTGCTCCAGCATCCGCACATTTCCGAAGCCGTGGCCTATGGCGTGGAAATCCCCAACACCAATGGCCGCGCCGGCATGGCGGCGATCACCCCGGCCGAGTCGCTGGCGACCCTGGATTTCGCCGAACTGCTGGCCTTCGCCCGCCAGCGCATGCCGGCCTATGCCGTGCCGTTGTTCTTGCGGGTCAAGGTGAAGATGGAAACCACCGGTACCTTCAAATATCAGAAGACGCGCTTGAAAAACGAAGGTTTCGATCCCGGCCTGACGGGCGATGATCCGATTTATGCCTGGCTGCCAGGGACCGAAACCTACGTGCAGGTCACGGATGAAATCCTTGCCGACATCCGGGCAGGCAAGTACCGCTATTGATATTGGCTATCGGCAGCCTTGGAAAAAAGGGGATGACAGCTATCGCCGCGCTCGGGAAACTATCGGCTTTCCGATTGACCGAAAGTGGAGTTGCCCCATGTCCGACCAAAGCCGCCAGATGACCCCCGAAGAAGCTGCCGAATTCACCGAGCAGGTATTCAACAAGGCGCGCGAGGGCGATGCGGTGATGCTGGATCGCCTGATTACTGCCGGTCTGCCGGTGAACCTGACCAACAGCAAGGGCGACACCTTGCTGATGCTCGCCAGTTACTACGGCCATGTGGACGCGGTGCAAGTGCTGCTCAAGCACAAGGCCGATCCGGAGCAACGCAATGGCAACGGCCAGAGCCCGATTGCCGGCGCGGCGTTCAAGGGGGATCTGGCCGTGGTCAAGGCTCTGGTCGAGGGCGGGGCGCAGATTGAAGGTGCCTCTTTCGACGGCCGCACGGCGCTGATGATGGCGGCGATGTTCAACCGGGTTGAAATCGTCGACTACTTGATCGACCAGGGCGCCGATCCGAAAGCCACGGATGCCAATGGCGTCACCGCCCTGGACGCCGCCCGGACCATGGGCGCCGTGGACACCACCGCGCAGCTGGAAAAACTGCTGGGCTGAAGCCGCTGGCCGGAACCCGCTCTGTGGCGAAGGCGAGAATGCGCTATCCTTCGCGCCCTCAAAATTCCCTTCGCCACAGGATCCGCCCCATGAAAGCCGCACTCGCCGAACTCATCAGCAAAATCAGCTCCGGCTGCATGGGCGAAGACGAGATTCTGAAAGTCGCGGATGAAGCGGCACAGGCCTACGCCGATGCAGACGCTTTTCTGACCGCCAACCCGGACATCAACTACGACGACACTTTCCCGATTCCGCTGGGTGAGTGGGTGGTGGTCGGCAGCCTGCCGGAGACCGTGCTGTTCCAGGCCGACACCTACGTTGATCTGTTCGCGCAGATCGTTGCTTCGTTCGGCCCGGGCGTCGAGTTCAACCTCAAGCCCAAGCAACTGGCCAAGACCGAAGCGCTGACCGCGCTCAACCGCATCCAGGTGCAGATGAGCAGCCTGAACAAGGAAAACGGCGGCTACACGCTGATGAACTTCAGCCAGTTGCTCGACGACGAGCTGCAAGTGGTGCTGGTCTACGGCAACGATGTGCCGCGAGTGCTGGAACTGTGTGCCGAAGTCGGCATCGCCGCTGCGCCGTCGCTGGAAGCCCTGAAGGTCGCCGTGCACGTCTGAACGCAATAAAAGGGAACCCTGCGCGCGACCGTCTATCCTAAAAGTGCATGCCACTATTCTGGAGCGACACCATGGGTTCCACGTTCAACGGCCTGATCGGCCTGATCATTCTTGCCCTCGATATCTGGGCGATCATCAACGTGCTGAAGAGCGGCGCCGAGACCGGGATGAAAATCCTCTGGGTGCTGTTGATCATCCTCCTGCCGGTGCTGGGCCTGATCATCTGGGCGATTGCCGGGCCGCGGGGCAATGTGCGGATCTGACCGTTCGCACCAAGGATTGCGCGGGGCCGATGAACTGAGGTTCGACCTGTCATCTTCGGCAACGTAGAATGCGCGCCTTTCCCGGGCAATCGAACCTGACGATTGGCGCCCGCGCATTCATCGGAGCACTTCACCATGACCGTCACCAAGACCAGCGAATACCTGGAAACCCTCTACGAAGGCTACGGCCAGCGTTTTCGCATGGAAAAACTGCTGCACGAAGTGCGCACCGAGCACCAGCACCTGGTGATCTTCCAGAACCCGCGCATGGGCCGGGTGATGGCGCTGGACGGCGTGATTCAGACCACCGAAGCCGATGAGTTCATCTACCACGAAATGCTCACGCACGTGCCGATCCTCGCCCACGGCACCGCCAAACGCGTGCTGATCATCGGCGGTGGCGACGGCGGCATGCTGCGCGAAGTGACCAAGCACGCCAGCGTCGAGCACATCACCATGGTCGAGATCGACGGCACCGTGGTCGATATGTGCAAGGAATTCCTGCCGAACCACTCCAAAGGCGCGTACGACGACCCACGCCTGAACCTGGTGATCGACGACGGCATGCGTTTCGTCGCGACCACCACTGAAAAGTTCGACGTGATCATTTCCGACTCCACCGACCCGATCGGCCCGGGCGAAGTGCTGTTCTCGGAAAACTTCTACCAGGCCTGCCACCGCTGCCTGAACGAGGGCGGCATCCTCGTGACCCAGAACGGCACGCCGTTCATGCAGATCGAAGAAGTGAAAACCACCGCCGGCCGCCTGCGTAGCCTGTTCCCGGACTGGCACTTCTATCAGGCGGCCGTGCCGACCTACATCGGCGGTTCGATGACCTTCGCCTGGGGCTCGACCAACCCGGCCTACCGCAAGCTGAGCCGTGAGGTTCTGCAACAACGCTTCATCGGCAGCGGCATCGTCACCCGTTACTACAACCCGGAAATCCACATCGGCGCCTTCGCCTTGCCGCAATACGTGCTGCAAGCGGTAAACAAGCCAAGCAACGACTAAAAGCACTGTAAACCCCCTGTGGGAGCGGGCTTGCTCGCGAAGGCGTCTTATCATTCAACGTAGAGTTGACTGGTCGTTCGCTTTCGCGAGCAAGCCCGCTCCCACATGGATAGCTTTTTTTTCATGTTCGGCGGATGTAAACCTTTTGAACGATCAATCCTGACAAAAGTCGAGATAGATGTAAGCCCATTTGCGGGTTTGTTCGAGGAGGCTCCGATGTCAAAGTGGAAAGTCACTTTCGTGGACGATCACGGTGAAACGATCGACGAAGTCTTCGAGTGCGAGGAATGCCCCAGCCATGAACGGGCAGCCCGCCTCATCAAGGAACGATTGCTGCCGGTCGCCGCCGAGCTTGACCTGAACGATCTGGAAGGGCGCACCGCCGATGCCGGCGTAAAAAGCCTGAAAACCCAGAACAGCATCGAAATCCGCAGCATCACCCCAATCTGAATCTTCATTTTCTTCATGTACCAGGCCTTGGCAGCGGCTCTATCTTGGGGCTACTCTGCAAGCGAGATCAGCGAAAGGATCGCTAAGGTCTGGTCTTGTCAGCTACATGCTTGTTTCCCGCGTGCAACCACGTTGCCGAAGTACTTAGGCCAAAGGCCCGGGGCGGGAATACGGAAAGTCTATCCATCTATGCGAGGGGGACGATTCATGAGCACAGCCTATCAAGAAGACATCAGCAGCAACGTACTGCGCCGCATGAAAGAAGGCGGTTTCGATTTTTCCCGATTCCATCCCATCGAGTTCTACGCCATTTTCCCGGACGAGGAGCGGGCGCGCAGGGCGGCAGGCAAATTTCGCGGTGAATCCATCAATGCCCAGGTCAGTGCGCGCGACGACGGCGCGTGGTCCCTGGAATTGAGCAAGGTCATGTACGCAACCTACGACGACATTGGCGATTTCGAGCAGGGCTTTTCGGCGGTGGTCGAGCCCTTGGGCGGTATTATCGAAGGCTGGGGCGTGAAACAGGAGATCCGCAACCGGCACCGTTTGAACTGATCACTCTCGCAACACGTCGAGCAACGGCTGACCTTCGGGTCGGCCGTTGTCGTTTCTGTCTCCTGAACGCTCCATGGCAAAACCCTGAAACAAGAATCCGGCGCAAAAAAAAGCCACCTGAGGGGGTGGCTGAAAGGGAAGACCGGAAGGAGAGGGAACCGGTCAGGGTTACGGTCGGGAGGGCTGCCGAGGCAAGCCGGATCAGTGAGGCTGCGTACTTCGTCAGCGACGTTTTTGCAGCGGATGCGCGGATTATCCGCAGCCGGCGCCGGGCAGTGAAATCAACTCTGACTATGCTGGTGATAGGCGACGGGACTGCGTCGCAATGAAGCGGGGGCGATCAGGTTGGGGCATTTGCCGCACAGGAATGGTGCGGTGCGTGTGGCGTGAATATCCAACCGATTGAAATCAAAGCGTTTATGCCGATGGCACGGGCCTTGCGAAGGCCTGTATGTCCGGAGTGACAAGGAGTACGGCATGATCCGCACCTATTTTGATGAGATGTACGATGCCGGCGGCCAGATCCGCCCGCATTACCGGGAGTTTGCCCGCTGGCTGGCCGAGACACCTGACGAGCTGCTGGCCCAGCGGCGACGCGAGGCCGATCTGCTGTTCCATCGCGCCGGGATCACCTTCACGCTCTACGGGGACGAGCAGGGGACAGAGCGTCTGATTCCCTTCGACACCATTCCGCGCAGCATTCCGGCCAGTGAATGGCGGATCGTCGAGCGCGGCTGTATTCAGCGGGTCAAGGCGTTGAACATGTTCCTCGCCGATCTTTACCACGAGCAGCGCATCATCAAGGCCGGGATCATTCCTGCCGAGCAGGTGCTGGCCAACGAGCAATATCAGTTGGCGATGCAGGGGCTGGATCTGCACCGCGATATCTATTCGCACATCTCCGGCGTCGATCTGGTGCGCGACGGCGACGGCACCTATTACGTACTCGAGGACAACCTGCGTACGCCCAGCGGCGTGAGCTACATGCTCGAAGACCGCAAGATGATGATGCGCCTGTTCCCTGAACTGTTCGCGGCCCAGCGCATCGCCCCGATCGACCATTACCCGAACCTGCTGCTCGACACCCTGAAAAGCTCAAGCCCGATCGACGACCCGAGCGTCGTGGTGCTGACGCCGGGCCGGTTCAACAGCGCGTTTTTCGAGCATGCGTTCCTGGCCCGGGAAATGGGCGTGGAACTGGTCGAAGGCGCCGATCTGTTCGTGCGCGACGACAAGGTCTTCATGCGCACCACCGACGGCCCGAAAGCGGTGGACGTGATCTACCGCCGGCTCGACGACGCGTTCCTCGACCCGCTGGCCTTCCGCCCGGATTCGATGCTCGGCGTACCAGGGCTGCTGTCATCGTATCGCTCCGGCAATGTAGTGCTGGCCAATGCCATCGGCACCGGCGTGGCGGACGACAAATCGGTGTACCCGTTCGTCACCGAGATGATCCGTTTCTACCTCGACGAAGAGCCGATCCTGAAGAACGTGCCGACCTGGCAATGCCGCAACCCGTCTGAACTTTCCCATGTGCTGGCCAATCTTCCGGATCTGGTGGTCAAGGAAACCCAGGGTTCCGGCGGTTACGGAATGCTCGTGGGGCCGGCGGCGACGACCGCGGAAATCGATGCGTTCCGCGAGCGGATCAAGGCCAAGCCCCACGCGTACATCGCGCAACCGACGCTGTCGCTGTCGACCTGTCCGACTTTTGTCGAAAACGGCATTGCGCCGCGCCACATCGACCTGCGCCCGTTCGTATTGTCCGGTCGTGAAACCCGGGTCGTACCCGGCGGTTTGACCCGTGTCGCCCTGCGTGAAGGCTCTCTGGTGGTGAATTCATCCCAGGGCGGCGGAACCAAGGACACCTGGGTGGTCGAGGATTGAAGGAAGCCTGCCATGTTAAGTAGAACTGCCTCGGATCTGTACTGGATGTCGCGTTACCTGGAGCGGGCGGAAAACCTCGCACGGATGCTCGATGTCAGCTATTCGCTGTCGCTGATGCCGCAGGACGGCCGTGGCGACGGTTTGCACGAACTGGCGATGCCGTTGCTGATCACCGGCACGCTGGACGATTACCTGGAACGCCACGGCGAATTGCATGCCGAGCGATTGCTGCACTTCTTCGCCCTCGACGCGGCTAATCCGGCGAGCATCTACAGCTGTCTCGGCGCGGCGCGAGCCAGCGCCCACGCGGTGCGCGGGCGAATCACCGCCGACATGTGGGAGAACATCAACGCCACCTGGCTGGAGATTCGCGGGATCGCCAATCAGGGCCTCAGTCGCTACGGCATGAGCCGTTTCTGCGAGTGGATCAAGGAGCGTTCGCACCTGTTTCGGGGCGCGTCCTACGGCACCATCATGCGCAATGACGCGTTTCGTTTCATTCGCTTGGGCACCTTCATCGAGCGGGCGGACAACACCTTGCGCCTGCTGGACGCCCGTTACGAAATGGCTGGCGATCAGGCGGAAGCTGTCAGCGACGGCACCGCCCATGCCTATTACCAATGGAGCGCCTTGTTGCGAGCCTTGTCATCGTTCGAGGCCTACACCGAGATCTACCGCGACGCACCTGGCGCCCGGCATGTGGCCGAGCTGCTGTTGTTGCGCGCCGACGTGCCGCGTTCGCTGCGGGCCTGCACGGAAGAGATCGACCAGATTCTCGCGCAACTGCCGGGGGCCAACGGTCGTCCTGCGCAACGGCTGGCGGCGGAAATGGACGCACGCCTGCGCTACACCGGTATCCACGAAATCCTCGAGGAAGGGCTTCACGCCTGGCTTACCGAGTTCATCCCGCTGGTGCGCCAGTTGGGCAACGCCATTCACAGTTCCTACCTGGAGGCCGCATGAGACTTTCCATCAGCCACGAGACCACCTATCACTACGAAGATCAGGTGCGGGCGAGCATCCAGTACCTGCGCCTGACACCTCACGACAGCGAGCGTCAGCATGTGCTGAGCTGGCAGCTCGACCTGCCGCGCCCGGTACGCGCCCAGCTCGATCCGTTCGGCAACATCCTGCATGTGCTGACCATGGACGAGCCCCATGAAGCGATCATCATCGGCGCCCGTGGTCAGGTCGATATCGACGAGTTGCGCGAGGCGGAGCATGAGAGCCAGTCGGCATTGCCGTTCCTGCGTTTTACCCGGCTGACCGAGGCTGACGAGGCATTGCGGGCGTTTGCCGAGAAATCCTGCAAGCAGCGACGGGACCGCAATGCACTGATCGACCTGATGCATGGGCTGAACCAGCACATGACGTACAAGCCGGGCGCCACCGAAGTCGACACCAGCGCCGCCGAGGCGTTTGCCGGGCGGGCGGGTGTTTGCCAGGATCATGCCCACGCGTTTCTCGCCTGCGCGCGCAGTCTCGGTGTGCCGTCGCGCTATGTGTCGGGCTATCTGTACAGCGAGGACTGCGAGCATCTGGCCAGCCACGCCTGGGCCGAGGCCTGGATCGATGACGCCTGGTACAGCTTTGACGTGACCAATGAACTGGCGCGGCCGGAGCGACATCTGAAACTGGCGGTGGGGCTGGATTACCTCGACGCCTGCCCGGTGCGGGGCATGCGCCGGGGCGGCGGGTCAGAGCAGATGCACGCGAAAGTGCTGGTGTCGCCGACACCCGCGCCAATCATTTCGGTGCAGCAGCAGTAAACGGCGTAGCTGGCTTACTGGCCGGGCGCAACCTTGCGCCCGGCCATGTGCTGCAAATACCCGATCAGTTTCTGCAGATCCGCATCCGGCAACACCTCGGCGGAAAACCCCGGCATTTTCGCCTGCGGCCACTGGCGCAAACTCTGCGGATCGCGGATGTAGCGCTTGAGGAAGTCCGCGCCGAAATACTCGGTCGGGTTGTAGGGAATATTCAGGTCAGGCCCGAACTGCGCATCGCCCGCGCCATTCAGGCGATGGCAGGCCAGGCAGTTCTTCTGGAATAGCGCAAACCCCTGATTCACCGGGTCGTCGGCCTTCAACGCAGGATCCGGCAGCAGGGCAGGGAAGCGCTCGGCCACCGGCGCCATACGCTTGATGCTGGCGACTTCGAACGGCCATTGTTCCGGGCTGATTTTGCCGGCCTGGGGATCGGTCCACACCAGATAGAACGGGCCGGCGCTGTGCTTGCCTTCCGACAGCGGCGGCCATGGGTGGGCCGGGTCTTCGATGGCCAGCCAGGCGCGGGAACCTTTGGTGTTGAGCAGCGGTGCAGCGGCCAGCTCGGCGGCGAAACCGTCCAGTGCCACCGCCTGCAGGTGATCTTGCGGTTTGATCCCGGTCAGCAATGCGGCCACGGGTACGGCGCGATAGGTCATGTCCTTCTTGTAGGACACATCATTCTTGATCGTGAGGGTTTGTACCTGAGGATGCTTGAGCAATTCCTCGGTCTGCCAGGTGCGGCTGTTCGCGCCCAGCTCCAGATTCAGCTGTGCGGCAGACAGGGGCAGGCTCAGCAGCATGGCCCCAAAGAGAATGAGCGTTTTCAATTGATCGCCGTCCATGTCGTGGAAGTGCGTAAAGGTTGGCACAGCCACGCTGGCCCGGGTAGCGGGCCAGTCACATTTTCAGTGGCGATACGCAATACCTGCCGCTTGAATCAGCCGATGACCTTGGTCAGATTCGGCAATATCAACAGCAGCGTCGTGGCGAAAAGAATGAGCCCTGCTTGACGAACTTTCGGTTGTTTGAACATGGCTTGACCGCCTTTATTGTTATTTCCTGATGCCTGCCTGCATGTCCATGATGGCAAGCGCTGCACTTCCTGTTGAAGAACGCCTGCCTCGGCAAAACCCGACGACAACGACGTACATGTTCACCTTAGGGCCCGCGTCACGCTTGGCTTAGATCCATTTCATATGTATTTGCTGCTGAACGCGATTAAAAAGGCATGAGGCCCATTGCCAGCTTCTTTGCCGCCCTTTTGCTAGACAGCTTGGCGACCTGAACCGGTTAACCTGGCCGGGAATGACCGTCCGTCTGAGCGTGCGCGTCAACGTCATTGAGCGCTGTGGTCATTGATTCCGAAAGCCCCCCGGCCAAGAGTGGAGGCACGAATTTCACTCACCGCACAGGTTCGAGAACGTCATGACCCAAGCTTTGATTTTCGACGCGTTACGCACGCCCCGTGGCAGGGGCAAGACCGACGGTTCGCTGCACAGCGTCAAACCGGTGAACCTGGTGGCCGGGCTGCTGACCGCGTTGCAGGCGCGCACGGCGCTGGACACCAGCCAGGTCGATGACGTGGTGCTCGGCTGTGTCACGCCGATTGGCGATCAAGGTTCGGACATCGCCAAGACCGCCGTGCAGGTGGCCGATTGGGACGTCAGTGTCGCTGGCGTGCAGATCAACCGGTTCTGCGCCTCGGGCCTGGAAGCGGTAAACCTGGGGGCAATGAAAGTGCGCTCCGGGTTCGAAGACCTGGTGGTGGTCGGCGGCGTCGAATCCATGTCCCGCGTGCCGATGGGCAGCGACGGCGGCGCCTGGGCGCTGGATCCGCAGACTAACCTGCACAGCCATTTCACCCCTCAAGGTGTCGGTGCCGACCTGATCGCCACCCTTGAAGGCTTCAGTCGTCAGGACGTCGATGCCTACGCGCTGCACTCGCAACAGAAAGCGGCGCGCGCCCGGGCCGACGGATCATTCAACAAGTCGTTGGTACCGGTGCAGGACCAGAACGGCATCATCCTGCTCGATCATGATGAGTTCATTCGCGCCGAGTCGACCCTCGAAGGTCTGGGCAAACTCAAGCCGAGCTTCGAGATGATCGGCCAGATGGGCTTCGACGCCACGGCACTACGCGTCTACAGCCATGTCGAGCGAATCAACCATGTGCACACGCCGGGCAACAGTTCGGGGATTGTCGACGGTGCGGCGCTGATGTTGATCGGCTCCGAGGCCAAGGGCCGGGCACTGGGCCTGCAACCCCGGGCGCGGATTGTCGCCACGGCGGTCACCAGCACCGACCCGACCATCATGCTCACCGGCCCGGCGCCGGCCACTCGCAAGGCGCTGGCCAAAGCCGGGCTGCGGGTCGAAGACATTGATCTGTTCGAGGTCAACGAGGCGTTTGCCTCGGTGGTACTCAAATTCATCAAGGACATGGCCGTCGACCCGGACAAGGTCAACGTCAACGGCGGCTCGATTGCGATGGGCCATCCGCTGGGCGCCACCGGTTGCGCAATTCTTGGCACCTTGCTCGATGAACTGGAAGCCCGGCGCCTGCGCTATGGCCTCGCGACGCTGTGCGTCGGCGGCGGCATGGGCATCGCGACCATCATCGAACGCCTCTGACCCCAAGGAACCTTGTCATGACCCAAGCCATTCGTTACGAAAAAGGTCAGGACGGCATCGTCCTCTTGACCATCGACATGCCAGGCCAGAGCGCCAACACCATGAACGCGGTGTACCGCGCGGCCATGGCTGAAAGCGTCGCCCGTTTGCAGGCGGAAAAAGATGACATCGCCGGGGTGATCATCACTTCGGCCAAGAAAACCTTTTTCGCCGGCGGCGACCTGAATGAATTGATCAAGGTCGGCAAGCCTGAAGCCAAGGCTTTCTACGACATGGTGCTGACCCTGAAGAGCCAGTTGCGCACCCTGGAAACCCTCGGCAAACCGGTGGTCGCGGCGATCAACGGCGCGGCGCTCGGTGGCGGCTGGGAAATCTGTCTGGCCTGCCACCATCGAGTGGCGCTGGACGATGCGTCGGTGCAACTCGGCCTGCCGGAAGTGACCCTTGGCCTGTTGCCGGGCGGTGGTGGAGTGGTGCGCATGGTGCGTATGCTCGGCATCGAAAAAGCCCTGCCATATCTGCTCGAAGGCAAGAAAGTCCGTCCGCAGCAGGCGTTGCAGGCGGGGCTGATTGATGAGCTGGCAGCGGATCGCGATGAGCTGCTGGCCAAGGCCCGGGCCTGGATTCTGGCCAATCCTGCGGCCGTGCAGCGTTGGGATGTGAAGGGTTATCAGATTCCCGGCGGCACGCCGTCAAACCCGAAGGTTGCACAGATGCTGGCGATTGCGCCGTCGATCCTGCGCGCCAAAACCCAAGGCACTCTTCCGGCACCGGAGAAGATTTTGTGCGCGGCGGTGGAAGGCGCGCAGGTGGATTTCGACACCGCGCACCTGATCGAAACCCGTTACTTCACTGAGTTGACCACCGGCCAGATCTCGAAAAACCTCATCGGCACGTTCTGGTTCCAGCTCAATGAAATCAATGCCGGCGGTTCGCGTCCGCAGGGTTTTGCACCTTATGCGACGAAGCGTGTGGGCGTGCTCGGCGCCGGGATGATGGGGGCGGGAATCGCCTATGTCAGCGCTGTGGCCGGGATCGACGTGGTACTCAAGGACATCAACCTTGCCGCCGCGCAAAAGGGCAAGGCGCATTCGGCGGCGCTGCTGGACAAGAAAGTTGCTCGCGGGCAAATGTCCTCGGAGCAGCGTGAAGCGGTGCTGGCGCGTATCCACCCGACCGAAAGTGATGCCGATCTGGCGGGTTGCGATCTGATCATCGAGGCGGTGTTCGAGGATCGTCAACTCAAGGCCAAAGTCTCGGCGGCGGCGCAGCAGGTGACTGGCGCCGACGCGGTGATTGCCTCCAATACTTCGACCTTGCCCATCACCGGGCTGGCGGCTGCGGTGCCGGATCAGAGCAAATTCATCGGCCTGCACTTCTTCAGCCCGGTGGAAAAAATGCCACTGGTGGAAATCATCAAGGGTGCGCAAACCAGCGACGAAACCCTCGCACGCGGGTTCGATTTCGTACTGCAAATCAAGAAAACGCCGATTGTGGTCAATGACAGTCGCGGCTTCTTTACCTCACGGGTGTTCGGCACTTTCACCAACGAAGGCATCGCCATGCTCGGTGAAGGCGTCAGCGCGCCGATGATCGAGACCGAAGCGCGCAAGGCCGGCATGCCCATCGGGCCGCTGGCGATCTCTGACGAAGTTTCCCTCAGCCTGATGAGCCATATCCGTCAACAAACGACCAAAGACTTGCAAGCAGAAGGGAAACCGCTGATTGAGCACCCGGCGTTCGCCGTGATTGACTTGCTGCTCAACGAATACAAGCGGCCGGGCAAGGCAGCGGGCGGCGGTTTTTATGAGTACCCAGCGGGTGGGCAGAAACATCTGTGGCCCGAACTGAAAGCCCGTTTCGAGAAAGCCGACGGGCAGATTTCGCCCAAGGATGTGCGTGATCGACTGCTGTTCGTGCAGGCCATCGAGACTGTGCGTTGCGTAGAGGAGGGCGTGCTGACTTCGACGGCGGATGCCAACGTCGGTTCGATCTTCGGCATCGGCTTCGCGGCCTGGACGGGCGGCGCGTTGCAGTTCATCAATCAATATGGCGTGAAGGATTTCGTCGCGCGGGCGCAGTACCTGGCGGAGCAGTACGGCGAGCGTTTCGCACCGCCAGCCTTGTTGCTGGAAAAAGCTGCGAAGGGCGAGTTGTTCTAACGGGGCGAGGACGCATTTCGGGGCTTGCCTTGCCGGGTGGTTTCAAGGCAGGCTCTGAGCTGTGCATTATTCCCATCACGTGTCAGGTATTTTTTATGTCGTTACGCATCTGCATTCTGGAAACCGACATCCTGCGTCCGGAACTGGTCGATCAATATCAGGGTTACGGGCAGATGTTCCAGCGCCTGTTCTCGCAACAGCCGATCGCCGCCGAGTTCACGGTGTACAACGTGATGCAGGGCGACTATCCGAGTGATGACCTGACCTTCGATGCGTATCTGGTCACCGGCAGCAAGGCTGACTCGTTCGGCACTGACCCGTGGATCCAGACTCTCAAGCAATACTTGCTGACCCGCTATGAGCGCGGCGACAAACTGCTCGGCGTGTGCTTCGGCCATCAACTGCTGGCGCTGCTGCTGGGCGGCAAGAGTGAGCGCGCCACTCAAGGCTGGGGTGTCGGCATCCACAACTACAAGCTGGCGGCCAAGGCACCGTGGATGAGCCCGGTGCGTGAAGAGCTGACGCTGTTGATCAGCCACCAGGATCAGGTCACGGCGCTGCCGGAGAACGCCACGGTGATTGCTTCCAGCGATTTCTGCCCGTTCGCCGCGTACCACATCAACGATCAGGTACTGTGCTTCCAGGGGCATCCGGAGTTCATCCACGACTATTCGCGGGCGCTGCTGGATCTGCGTCAGGAAGCGCTGGGCGAGCAGGTGTACAGCAAGGGCGTGGCCAGCCTTGAGAACGATCACCACGGCACCACGGTGGCGGAATGGATGATGCGTTTCGTGGCGCACAAGCCAAACGCTGCTTGAACCCGAAAGCCCCCGTGTCCTGCACGGGGGCTTTTTTTCTTACAGCCAGCCTGATTTCTTGAAGCTCGCCCACAGCCCCACGCAGCCCACCGTGATAAAGCCCAGCACGGCGAAATAGCCGTAGTGCCAGCTCAGCTCCGGCATGTTCTGAAAATTCATCCCGTAGATCCCGGCCACCGCTGTCGGGAAGGCCAGAATCGCCGCCCATGCCGCGAACTTGCGTTGCACCACGCTTTGCCGTGACGCTTCCAGCAATACACCGACCTCGATGGTCTGGCTCGCAATGTCGGCCAGGGTGGTCAGGTCTTCCATTTGCCGTGTGACATGGATCTGCACATCGCGAAAGTAAGGGCGCATGTTCTTGTCGATGAAAGGGAAGCTCAGTTTCTGCAATTCCTCGCCGATTTCCACCATCGGTGCTGCGTATCGACGCAAGCGCAGTACGTCGCGGCGCAGGCCATGAAGTTTCTGGATATCGTGCTCATTCAGCGCGCTGCACAACACATTGCGTTCCAGTTCATCGATCTCGGCATGGATTGCTTCGCCCACCGGCTGGTAGTTTTCGATGACGAAATCCAGCAGCGCATACAGTACGAAATCTTCCCCGTGTTCCAGCAGCAGCGGTCGCGCCTCACAGCGTTGACGGACATGGGCGTAGGAAGCCGAATGACCATTGCGCGCGGTGATGATGTAGCCCTTGCCGGCGAAGATATGAGTTTCGATGAACTGCAAAATCCCGTGCTGGCGCACGGGTGAGTAAGTGACGATAAACAAGGCGTCGCCAAAGGTTTCCAGCTTCGGACGACTGTGTTTTTCCAGAGCATCCTCGATGGCCAGTTCGTGCAGGTTGAACTGGCGTTGCAGGTTGGTCAGCTCCTGGGCGTTCGGCTCTTCGAGGCCGATCCAGACGAAGTGCCCGGTCTTGGCGGCCCAGGCGGCGCCTTCATCGAGGGAAATATTGGTGACTTTCTTACCGGCGCTGTAAACCGCAGCAGCAACAACTCGACCCATGGTGGTGGTTCACTTCTTCTTGGCAGATGGCAGGGGAGGCATGGCTTCAGCTTAGCCGTGTCGCTGCTTGAGAGTCAGTGAAATCTGCACAGTTCACCGGGCAAAAGAAAACCCGCACAGGGCGGGTTTCTTTTTCACGCAGCTTGCAGTTGTCGATCCATCGCTTCGATGCATTCGCGCATCTGTTCGCGGCACTGGCTGATGAGCATGGGCATGTCGTCCATGGTCAGGCCGGCGGTAGGAATCGCCGGCAGCGAGCGTATGAGAATTTTCCCGCTGCGCCAGCGGTTCAGACGCATGTGCTTGATGTAGCTGCTGACACACACCGGGACGATCGGCACGCCAGCAGCGATGGCCATCTGAAATGCACCTTTCTTGAATGGCAGCAGTTCTTCGCCCAGGTTGCGCGTGCCTTCCGGGAATACCCAGATCGAGGTGTCTTTGTGCTGCAAGGTGTCGGTGGTGGTCAGCATCGACTGACGTGCCTTGCGTGCGATACCGCGATCGATCAACACATTGCCGGCCAGCCAGAACAGTTGCCCGAACAGCGGCACCCATTTCAGGCTTTTTTTGCCGATGCACACGGTCCGCCGCGGCACTACGTTGCCGAACACGAACAGGTCATAGTTGGACTGATGGTTGGCGATGATCACGCAACTGCCGGGCTTGTTCATCAGCTGTCCGACGTCTGCCTTCACTCGCAGGCGCAGGATGCACATGGCCGGCAGGGCATAGAGACGGGCGCACAGGCGACTGTTATCCGGATTGAATGGCCGGCACAGTCCGAGAATCACCCCGAGCACACCCGCAAGAATAAAGTGCAGACCCATCAATAACATACGAAACACAAACAGCATTTTCAGGCCCACCGGGACAAAAGGTGGCGCAGTGTACGGATGTGCACTGTTTTCGGCAATTGCCGCTATAGAGTCAGGAGATGGGCGATGTTTAAGCGCATGTTTCCAATTTAGCGGTCAGATGCGTCCTAGAGCTGCCGGGGAGTTTTAAACTGTGCACGTAAGAAAAAGCCCGACACGATGGTCGGGCTTTTCTTTGAACGGAGCGAAGGGGCTCAGCCCAAGTGTTCCTGATCCTGAATGATCGCGTTATCCAGTGTTTCCAGCAGCGCCTTGCGCACCTTGAGCTTGGTGTTCTTGTGCGCAGTCATGTTGATCTTCTTCAACTGACGCGCAGCGGCGAGGGCGGCACCTTGCAGCTCTTCGGCCGAAACTACTTTATCGAGGAAACCAGCATCCACAGCACTTTGCGGATCGAACATCTCGCCGTTGATCACCGAGCGATGGAAGGCCGAGCGACGTAGGCGATCGCGGGCCAGCTCGATGCCGGCGTGGTGCATGGTCATGCCGATCTGCACTTCGTTCAGACCAATGCTGAATGGGCCGTCGACACCGATCCGGTAATCGGCGGACAACAGAATGAACGCACCCTTGGCCACGGCATGACCCGGGCAGGCAACGATCACCGGGAACGGGTGCGACAGCAGACGACGGGCGAGGGTCGAGCCGGCGGTTACCAGCGACACGGCTTCTTTAGGGCCGGCGGTCATCACCTTCAAATCGTAGCCGCCGGAGAGAATGCCCGGCTGGCCGGTAATGATCACGATTGCGCGATCCGCCACCGCCTGATCCAGCGCCGCGTTGAAGGCTGCGATCACGTCCGGGGAAATGGCGTTGACCTTGCCGTTGCTCAGGGTCAGGGTCGCGATACCGTCTTCGAGGTGGTAGGCAATCAGGTCGCTCATGGCGCAATTCCTTATAAGAAAGATGGGCAGACGTTACCCACCGTCGCCGGTCAGGTAAAGCACTGTGACTGACCCGCCGGTCACCCTGGAGCGGCTGATACACCGCAACGTGCCCCACGGCAAACGCCTGCGCGCCTATATAGAAGGGCCGCGCTCACCCGAGATTGGCCGGATCGCCATGGCCCATCGATGGCGGAAACGACTTTTTCTCTTAACCGCATGAAAATTCTGAAAAAAAGTTTGCCATCAGAAAAGCTTTCGACTACATTAGCGCGCCTCGACAGACAGAACATGTTTGAAGAGATACGGTGAAGTGTCCGAGTGGCTTAAGGAGCACGCCTGGAAAGTGTGTATACAGGAAACTGTATCGAGAGTTCGAATCTCTCCTTCACCGCCAAATTCGATGTAAACAAAACCCCTGGTTTCGAAAGAAATCAGGGGTTTTGTGCATTCTGGTGTCCGGATTTTTTGGTCACAGAGATGGGGTCGGCTTCATTTTGCCGGGGCAGTACAATCGCGGTTTTATCCGGTATGTAAAAGGACGACCTCAATGATCATTTCCACCACCCACTCCATCGAAGGCCGGCAGATTACGGCCTATCTGGACATCGTCAGTGCCGAGTCGGTGCAGGGCGTGAATGTGATTCGCGATATGTTCGCCGGGATGCGGGACTTTTTCGGTGGGCGTTCGCAGACGCTGGAGCGGGCGTTGAAGGAGGCGCGTATGCAGGCGACTGACGAGATCAAGGAGCGTGCACGGGCGTTGCAGGCGGATGCGGTGGTCGGGGTGGATTTCGAGATCAGCATGCCTGCGGGGAAGGGCGGCATGGTTGTGGTATTCGCGACGGGCACGGCGGTCAAGTTGCGCTGAGCCGCGGTTAACAGATTTGTGAGCCCATTCAACGCAATGGGCTCCTTGCCTTGAATCAGCCCTGTGGTTTGAGTACGACAGTGCCTTTGGCGTCGTAGGTCAGGGGCGTATCGATTGCAACCATTGGCGTACCGCCAGGCTGGACCGGGTCTGGGTGGTAGATCACGCCAGGTTTGCCAGGCTGCACTGGACTGGGTCCGTCCAGTGGCTTGATGACGATTTCACCGGAGGCAAGCTTCTCCTTGAATTTTTCCGCTCCGGCTTTACCGGCGGCGATCTGCTCGTCCGTGAGCTTTACAACAGGCATCGGTGGGAATCCTTTGATTTCCATGTTCTCTCCTTGAGATTCATTGCGTAGGAAAAAGGGCAACGGCCAGTCGCCGAGAATCTTTAGCTGTGTGGGACCGATGGTTCATCATCGCGCAGTTTTTTGTAGGCCATTCGTCGGGCGTCGGACGATATGAATCACAAGTCCAGGAATGACCGGCTAGTCTCAAAAGCCTTGGAGGTCGATATTTTTCCAGGCAAAAGGGTCTTGCCGGTATCGACCCGCTTTTGAAAGGGGTGACGAGATGACTGATCCGTACATCGAAGACGACGGGGCTGAGTTTCCATTCAACAATTGCGTACGCTGTGGCCAAACTGAGTATCAGGCGGGCTTCGGAGAAGATCCGGTGCAGACCGGCAAGATCAAGTCGACAGCACCCAAGGGGCCTAAAGCCAAATTTCTGCCCAAGGTGACGGCACGTTCCAGGAAGTAATCCGGATGCCACAGTACCCCGCCATCGAGCGGGGTTTTTTATCGCTGATTCGAGAGATATGCCCTACAGAAATTGCTGATTCATTTGGCTTCTTTCACAAACTTTTCACACCCTTCTACGTAGGGTGAAGCCATCCGTTAGAAAGCAAGTCTCCAGCCCGTCTCCCCAGCGGGCTTTTTTTTGCCTGCCATAAAACCTTTTTAAAAATTGCTGTCCAATCGGCGCCAAGTGCGCGGCGGTGCTGGACATTGCCGCGACAACAGCATTCAATCTGCGCCCTTTTTTCTTCCTTTTGTTGAGGTTTTCGACATGCGTTTAACTCTGCCTGCTCTGGTTCTGGGGCTTCTGGTTGCTCAAGGTGCAATGGCTGGTGATGGTACCGCCGCACTGGGTGGCGGTCTGGGTGGCGCGCTGGGTAATGTGGTCGGCCAGAAAATGGGCGGCAGCACAGGCGCGGCCATTGGTGCCGGTGTAGCAGGTGCGGCCGGCGGTGCCTTGGCAGCGAAGAAAGGCGCCCGCACCAAAGCGGCCATTGGCGGCGGTGTTGGCGCGGCGGGCGGTTCGATCATCGGCAACAGCCTGGGTGGCAAGAACGGCGCGACCATCGGCGCCGGCCTGGGTGGCGCAGCTGGCGGCGCAGTGGGCAGCAACCTGTCCAAGGGCCACAAGCGTCACTGATCGCGAATGCATGTCTGAAAAGGCCCGGCTTTATGCCGGGCCTTTTCGTTGCTGAACGTTTTTCCGAAATACACCTCCAATTGCATATAGCCCCTCTCCGGGCATACCGTCCCGATCCGGGACCTGCGAGGTCTGTATGCGATCGACTTTAACTGCATTGGTTTTAGGATTGCTTGTGGCGCAAGGCGCCATGGCTGCCGGCGATGGTTCCGCGGCGGTCGGTGGTGGTCTGGGCGGTGTGCTGGGTAATGTGGTCGGCGGACAGCTTGGTGGCAGCACGGGTGCTGCGGTTGGTGCCGGCGTGGGTGGTGCGGCTGGCAGTGCCGTCGGAGCGAACAAGCACAATCGCACGGAAGCTGCCATTGGCGGCGGCCTCGGTGCCGCTGGCGGTTCAGTGATCGGCAACAGCCTCGGCGGCTCCACCGGTTCGGCCATCGGCGCAGGATTGGGTGGCGCGGCGGGTGGCGCGGTCGGCAACAACCTCGGTGACGATGGTGGTAGATCTCACTCTGGGGGCGGCCACAAGCACAAGTACAAACACAAGAACCGTCATCATTGAGTGATCGGTTCTACTGAAACCCGGCTTTATGCCGGGTTTTTCTTGCCTGTGTGTCATGCGCAGGAACGATTCGCGACCATACTTTTCGAACGTTTACACGACTGATATTCACGAGGTGCGCCATGACTCCCGAAACCGAAGGCAAGGAAGAAAAAGGTCCGAGCGGGTTGCCGTTTATCAACGATCCGGGGAATGAAGATCCGGGGTCGTTGATGGATGATGCGACGGTTCCGCTTATGGAGGGTGAGGAGGAGCTTGAGTATGAGGATTTTGATGATGATGAGTGATTGCTGGGCAAGCCCGGGGTGTGAGTATCGGCACTTCACACCTGGACCTAATCATTCTGGTTTTCTGAGGATGTACAGGTTATCCGAAGCAGACATTTTTTCTATCTTATTTAACGCCAAATACTCGTTGAATTCTTTTTTTAGTTCGTTTTTGTTGCAGTATTTTTTGTATTTCAAAGGTCTGTCACTGGCGTAAATGTAGAGGCGCCAAATATCAAAGCCATCGATTCTATTGTTTGATCCGTAGTCGAAATCCACAGACTCTGTAGGGAAGTGGATAGCGCACCCGACACCGTGCAGTTCGTATTCCACTGTATCTGTTATTTTTCCGCATCGTTGTATCTGATTGGAGCGCCATAACCTCAAGATATTTCGCGTGCCAAAATTTTCCTCCAGCAGCTTCGTGCCGATATCTACTTTGTATAAAAAATCAGTTATTAGATCTTCAAGGGTACTGTCTTGTTCTCTCATCTTCTTCTGTGATGCTCCAATCTGTCGGGGCTAGTGTTAGCTGCTGATTCTAAGACTTCTTCGATAGTATTTAGAGTTCCTTTATGCTCTTTTATATTAGTTACTAAATTTATTGTTACGTTGGTTGAGGTTTGCCGCGCAGCCGCTGCACGATGGTGGCCATCTAAAATATAGAGGTTGCCGTTGTGTTCTGCCACGTCGATGGGGAACTCATTGTCATACCCAGCAGTTCGCATGTCTTGTCTTAACTTTTCTACTCGTTTAGTTGAGCCTTTTCCTACTATTGCATGCGTTCGTATCAAGGTTTTCGGGTCTACCTCGAAAAAAATGGTAGGGGGTAGTGGTTCACCTTTATTTACCTTTGAACCACTGACATCATCGGGCACCGGACAACCCGGCTTATTCGGCGGCGGACAATTGGACGTCAACCCCAACGGATCCACCCACCCCGTCGGATTCGGCACGTACCGGTACTGGTTCAACCCCCCCGCCAGCTTCACCGGATCCGGCGTCAGGTACCGCCCCACGTCCGGGTCGTAATAACGATGCCGGTTGTAATGCAGCCCGCTTTCGTCATCGAAGTACTGCCCCTGAAACCGCAGCGGCTGGTCCAGGTAGTCCTCGGTCGCGAGCTCCAGCGAGGTGACTTTGCCGTAGGCGCTGTATTTGGCTGACCAGACGATGTCGCCGCTGTAGTCGGTCAACTCCTGCGGGGTGCCGAGGTGGTCGAGCTGGTAGTAGAACGGGCAGGCGCGTTTCGGGCCTTTGCCGTCGAGCATCGCCAGCGGACGAAAGGTGCCGGGTTCGTAGATGAAGCTGCGGTGCTGTTCCTGGCTGCTTTCGGCGATCAGGTGGTCGCCTTGCCAGAAAAACTCGGTGGTCTGGCCGTCGACGGTCTTGCGGATGCGCCGGCCGAAGGCGTCGTATTGGTAGGTGGCGGTGGTGCCGTCGGGGCGGGTCAGGCCGATCAGGCGGTGCTGGCTGTCGTAGCGGTATGCAGTGACGAGTTGTTGCGCGCGGCCGCGGCGTTCGCGAATCAGGTTGCCGAAGGCGTCGTAGTCGTAATGGCGGTCGCCCTGCATCTGCAGGCGGTTGCCTTTGATCTGTGTCGGGCCGGGGCGGTCCTGCATCAGCAGGTTGCCGGCCGGGTCGTGGGCGAAGTTTTCCGGCAGGTCGTCGCGGGTGTGGCGTACGCGGATCAAGCGGTTGAGGGCGTCGTACTGATAGCTGCGCTGGCCGTGGCGGGTGTCGGCGATGTGTTCGAGGTTGCCGTTGGCGCTGTAGGCAAAATCGCGGCGGTACAGCGCGCTGCGTTGATGGCCTACGGCGTGGGCGCTTAAGCGGCCCTGTTCGTCGTAGGAGTATTCGCTGAGCAGCAGGCCTTGCTGGCGCTGCTGCTCGCGGCCGTTCTGGTAGGTGTGGCGGGTGAGCAAGGCGCCGTTGAGGTCGATCGCGGTCAGCGCGCCGCCCTTGGCGTAGTGATAATCGAGCTTGCTGTTGTCCGGCAGACGCAGGCGAGTGAGCTGGCCGCAGGCGTCGTAGGTGTAACGCAAGGTGCCCCAGCCCTGATGCTCACGCACCAGGCGGTCCTGCAGGTCGTACTCGAAGGCCAGCGGGTGATCCTGGCCGTCATCCACGCCGACCAAACGGCCCAAACGGTCATAGCGGTAGCTGACCTCGACCCCGTCCGGCAGGGTCTTGAGCAGCAGGCGCCCGGCGCTGTCGCGTTGGTAAGTGGTGACCAGCGTCGAGCCGTCGTCGCCGAACTCGGTCTTTTCCAGCAGATGACCGTTGCGGTCGTAGGCGTAGGCGGTGCGCCGGCCATCGAAGCCGGTTTCCTGTCGGATCAGTCCGGTCGGCGTGTAGTCCAGCCGGTACTTTTCGCCCGACTCGTTCTCGATTTCCGTGAGCAACAGCTGCGCATGGTCGTAGCGGTATTGAATCCGCGTGCCGTCGGGGTTGATCCGCCGGCTGACCAAATGCAGGTCGTCGTCATATTCGTAACGGGTGATGCGCCCCAGTTCATCGCGTTCGGCGGTGACCTGACCGTAGGCGCTGTAGGACCAGGCACGGGTGGCACCGGTCGGCATCGTGGTCTGGATCAGCCGGCCGACGGCGTCCCAGGCATGGCGGGTGATCGCGCCATGTTCGTCCTGCGCAGTAATCCGCCGTCCCAGCGCATCGTAGGAAAACCGGCGCACGCCACCGTCCGGCAGACTTTCCTCGACCAGTTGCCCAAGGTCATTCCACACGAACACATGCCGACCCGAATCCGGATAACGGATCGACAGCAACCGCCCCTGCGGGTCGTAGTAGTAATGGGTGACATGGCCGTCGGGATCGACCGCTTCGGTGACGTCGCCCTGGGCGTTGCGCCGGTACGTCCACACCGCATCGCCACGCGAACGGCTGTGCAGGAAACCGTGGCGGTACTCGTAGGACGTCGGCGCATCGTCCGGCGGAATCAGCGCGATCAGCCGTCCGACGTCGTCGTAGCGGTATTCGGTGACCGCGCCCAGCGCATCCTGCTCGGCGATCAGCCGGCCCTGAGCATCGTAGGCCTTGAGCTGCTCGCCCCCGTCGGCGGTGACCTGACGCACCAGCCGCGCCGTGTCGTCGTGGACGTAAGTCTCTTCAGTCCCATCGACGTAATGCACCGTGACGCTGCCGGCGTCATCCCAGACGTAACGCGTGTCCATCTGCGAAAACGACGCCCAGTGCCGCACGCAACGCGCCGCCTTGCCGGCACGTTCCCACTCCCAGAAGAAGCTCGCGCCGCCGCTCAATTGCCGTTGCAGAATGACGTGCTGGTCGTCGTAGTCGTAACGCTCGCTCTCGCCGACGGCGTTGGTCGCGTCGATCAACCGATGACGGGCATCAAAGCGGTAGCTGACCAGCGTCTGCTCGGTGCGCCAGGCCGACTCACAAAAAACCTGATAATCGACGGCGACCAGATGCGCCCGCTCGTAACGCAGCAGCAGCGAACGACCGGCCCCGTTATCCAGGCGCTGAATCCGGTCGGAATGATCCCGATGCACCGTCAGACGATTCGCATAGGCATCGCTGACAGCGGTGAGACGTCCAGCCCGAAAGTGATAAAACCGCGCCGCGTCCCCCGCCAGCGCGACGATCAGTTCCTCCGGCTCGTCCCCGAGAAAAATCGCCGCCCGCGACAAACTGTTGTGAATCGCCGGCCGCTCGACGCTCGGCAATGGAAACCGCGTGCGCCGGTTCTCATGGTCAACCCAGACCACCGAAGCACCATCGACCTCCAGCCGATGCGCCAGCGAATGACTCCAGCCAAACCCCAGCCCGACATCGATCTCGGCTGCACTGGTGCGATACAAGCGGCTGAACTCGAACGGCAACAGCCCGTCGAGCACGCCGTCAGTCAGCGTCAGCAATTCCTCACCGGTGACCATCGACACCGGACAGCCGTTGGTACAGGTCCGCGGCGCACAATCGGCGCTGGCGCCGTTGGGGTTTTTAGCCTGCTCCGAAGCATCATCCCGAGGCTCATGCCGTTCCATGCGCGTCATGGCGTGGGACTTGTCACGGGCAATGGCCGCCGGATTGGGCACCGTCAGCACCAGCGTATCCGCCGTGCGGACTTCCAGCGGAATGGCCGGTGTCGGGCGCAGCGGCGCCGGGCGTGCATTGACCATCAGCGGTTTCAACGCGCTCGCATGTCGGCTCAGATCGGGCGCCGAGGTCAGCTCTGCCAGCCGCAACGCCGACGCCGCCAGCCATTCCCGCGCACGCGGCGACTTGATCTTGCCCAATACCTTTGTGCTCAACCGCAGCGGCACACCCATGCCACCCGACACACACATCAACAGAAAGCCGACCAGCAGTTCGGCCCTGACCTCAGCCACCACCTCGGCCAGAAAGTGCGGCGGCAGCATCTTCAGCCAACTGGTAAAGGCCGCCAGATAAATGAACAACAACGGCTCATCGCTGAGCATCAGCAGACCATTGGCGATGGCCTCGGACGACGCGGTGAGCAGGGCATCCAGTTCAACAGCGGAAAGGTATTGCAGAAGCTTTTCGCTGTTGGCCTGCAAGTCGGCGAGCAGGGCAAACAGTTGCTTCACGTCATCCCAGACACCATTCAGGGCCGTTTCGAAACCGCGCCAGTCGGCCTGCTGCAACTGACCGTAACGCTCGGTGAAACCGGCGCTGGAAAACTCCGTCCACTGCGGTTGAAATCCTTTCCATTCCTCGCGCAGCCAGCCTTCCAGGCCATCGATAAGGCCCTGATACGAGGCATACAACGCCTGGATATGCGCGGTGGAAACATCGGGAAAGAAGGTGATGCGATAACGCTGGCCCCGGTCGCAATCGTCGACCTTGAGAATGCCACTGGGGCCGATGGTGTAATGCAGCGGTTCGCCGAACTTCAGGACACCATCGACATCGGAAATGACCGGTTCCAGGGTCACCGGCGTGTCGCCGATCGGAACGAAGCGCGCTGCTTCGAACATGTGCACCAGCGTCATGGAGCCAGTGGCGGAACACATGGCCACGGAGGAACTGATGGGCTTTCGGCTGGCCACGGGTGCACTGAGCCGCACATCGTTACCGACCTCGAACACCTGATCGACATCCAGCGCGTTGCCTGTCCAGAACTGCTCGGCCCAGCTTTCATAGTTGTTGAGGCAGAGGCGGAACTCCTGAAACAGCGTTTCGGCGTCGGGCTGGTCAGGGTTCAGCGCAGCGACCACCAGCAAACCAATGCTGTTGTTCAGGGTCAGGAGTCGATCGGATGGAAGCATTCGCAGTCACTCGCGCGCATCAAGGGAATGGCGCGAAACTTTGCGGGGGATCAAACAGGAAAGAAGTCGGGCAAGTAGGCGATGCCTGTAGGGCGATTCTCTAAATGTGCCTGGCAACGTTCGGCGGACAACCGACATTCCCCGTTGCTCAACCTCGGCTGGGCTCGTTATGCTGCTGAACCCATTAATCAGATCCGAGCAGCGGCGCTACCCCCGCCGCCCGGGATATCTTTGATAACGGATCCGATGATGAATGCACCGCTGAAGGCGTTCGGCCCGATCAAGGCCGTGATTTTCGACATGGACGGTTTGCTGCTGGACACCGAGGGCATTTACACCGAGGTCACCTCGCTGATTGCCGAACGTTACGGACGCACGTTCGACTGGAGCATCAAGCAGAACATCATCGGTCGCGGTGCCGGCGATCTGGCGCGCTACGTGGTCGAAGCGCTGGACCTGCCGATCACCGCCGAAGAGTTTCTGGTGATTCGCGAGCCGCTGATGCGCGAGCGCTTTCCCACCGCGCAAGCGATGCCGGGTGCCGAGGAACTGATCCGCCACCTCAAGGCGCACAACATTCCGATTGCCGTCGGCACCAGTTCGTCACGCCAGTCGTTCGGTCAGAAAACCACGTTGCACCGCGACTGGTTTGCGTTGTTCGACTTCATCGTCACCGCCGACGATCCGGAAGTCGGCGCTGCCAAGCCTGCACCGGACATTTTCCTCACCGCCGCTCGCCGCCTGGGTGTGGCACCGGAAGATTGCCTGGTGTTCGAAGACTCACCGTTCGGCGTGACAGCCGCGAAAGCAGCCGGCATGACCGCCATCGCCATTCCCGATGCCGCCATGGCCGATGAAAAATACGCACACGCCGACGGGATTCTTCGCACGTTGAAAGCCTTCACGCCGAGTGCCTGCGGATTGCCGGCGCTGGATTGGGCCTGATCAAACCGCCGACATAAAAACGCCGCCCCTCCTTTAACAGAGGGGCGGCGTTTTTCGATCACTCGAAACAATCAGGCGCCGAAACCACCGTCGATGGTCAGGCTGGCACCGGTGATGTAACCGGCTTCCGGGCCTGCAAGGTAGGCGACGAAGCTGGCGATTTCCTCGGCTTTGCCGTAACGACCGACCGCCATCAAAGGGATCAGGCTGTCGGCGAACTCGCCATGAGCCGGGTTCATGTCGGTATCGACCGGGCCAGGTTGCACGTTGTTGATGGTGATGCCGCGTGGGCCGAGGTCGCGGGCCAGGCCTTTGGTCAGGCCGACCAGTGCGGACTTGCTCATCGCATACACGCCACCACCGGCGAAGGGCATGCGGTCGGCGTTGGTGCTGCCGATGTTGATGATGCGTGAGCCTTCGCCCATGTGTTTGGCGGCTTCCTGGCTGGCGATGAACACGCTGCGCACGTTGATTGCCAGGGTCTGGTCGAAGTCTTCCAGTTTGAAGTCTTCCAGCGGCGCGACGGCCAGCACACCGGCGTTGTTGACCAGAATATCGAGGCGGCCAAAGGTTTCGACAGTGGCGCTTACGGCGTGGCGGATGGCGCTGGCGTCTGCACTGTCGGCCTTGATCGCCAGAGCTTTGCCGCCGGTGGCGGTGATGCTGTTTTGCAGTTCTTCAGCCTTGGCGGCGGAGCTGACGTAGGTAAAGGCAACCGCGGCGCCTTCAGCAGCCAGGCGTTTGACGATGGCGGCACCGATGCCGCGAGAGCCGCCTTGAATCAGAGCGACTTTACCGCTGAGGTGTTGAGTGGTCATGTTCGATCTCCAGAAATTTCAAGGCAGGCTGCCTTGGTGTGGTGTCGAGTATCTGCCCCTCGCCACCAGGCGAGTAGACCGTGGTTGCTATAGTCTGTGTAAACCAAAAGTTTAGAGTGGCGGCCATGGAAACCTTCAGCAGTATCGAATGCTTCGTGCGCAGCGCCGAAGTCGGCAGCTTTGCCGAGGCCGCGCGACGCCTGAGCCTGACACCGGCCGCCGTGGGCAAAAGCGTGGCGAAACTGGAAGCGCGCCTCGGCGTGAGGCTGTTCCAGCGTAGCACCCGTCGGTTGACCCTGACGGAAGCGGGGCAATTGTTTCTGAGTGAGGTCAGCGCAAGCCTCACCACCATCCAGAATGCCGTGAGCAATCTGGCCAGCGCCGGCGGTCAACCGGCAGGTACGTTGAAGGTCAGCATGGGCACGGTGTTCGGCCGCTTGTACATCGTGCCGTTGCTGGGAGAGTTCCTGAAAAGGTTTCCGGCGATCAATCCGGACTGGCACTTCGATAACCGCCAAGTCGATCTGATCGGCCAGGGTTTCGATGCGGCGATTGGCGGTGGCTTCGAACTGCCCCAAGGCGTGGTGGCGCGCAGGCTGACGCCGGCGCATCGGGTGTTGGTGGCTTCTGCGGATTATCTGGATCGGTACTCGCCGATCAGCGAGCCGGACGACCTCACGCTGCACGACGGCATCCTGATCCGCTCACCGCAGACCGGTCGTGTGCGCTCCTGGCAGTTGACCCATCGCACCCGACAACACAGCCCGCTGACCCTCAAGGCACGAATGACGATGAGTGATTCCGAAGCCGCCTGCGCCACGGCGGCGCAGGGGCTGGGGATTGCGTTGGTGAGCATGCCGTTTGCCGTCGGCTATCTGGAGGCGGGAACGTTGCAGCGGGTCCTGCCTGACTGGTACGTCGACGACGGCAACATCTCCATTTATTACGCCGAGCACAAACTGCTGCCGGGCAAGACCCGGGCGTTCGTTGATTTCATCATCGAGCAGTTTTCAACGCTGGATCTCGCAGAACGGTTCAACGCGCAAAACGTGCTGGCCAGCCGATGATGGTTTTTGGACGCGGCGTCGCATACGTGCGCACCTTGGACGTCGACAACCCCAGGCGCACCAGGGATTCGGCGATCGTGACGGCAGCGGTGACGCCATCGATCACCGGCACGCCGGTACGCTGACGGATTTTTTCATCGAGCCCGGCCATGCCGCCGCAACCCAGGCAAATCACTTCGGCTTTGTCCTGAGTCACCGCCAGTTCGGCCTGGTGAACGATCGCCTCCAGCGCCCGCTGCGGTTCATGTTCCAGCTCCAGAACCGCAAGTCCACTGGCGCGCACTGAGGCACAACGATCCCAGAGGCCGGACAGTTTCAGCCGATCCTCAATCAACGGTACGGTGCGATCCAGCGTGGTGACCACCGAATAGGCGTGGCCGAGAAACATCGCGGTGCTGGCCGCCGCGTCGGTGATGTCCACCACCGGCACGTTGAGCAACTCCTGCAAACCTTCGCGACCGTGTTCACCGTAGCCGGCCTGGATCACTGCGTCGAACGGCTGGTCGTAGGACATCACCCGGTCCATCACGGCGATGGCGGCCAGATAGCTTTCGAAATTGCCCTCGACGGAATCGGCGCCGAAATGCGGCGTCAGGCCGACGATCTCAGTGCCTGGGGAGGCGACAGCCTGCGCCGAACGGGCGATGGCCTGGGTGATGGATTCGGTGGTGTTGACGTTGACCACGAGAATTCGCATGGGAAGTCCTTATTACGGTTGGTTCTGCGGCCCCGCGAAGGGCCGCCAAAATAATCAGTGGCTGACGTTGTCGACGGCGATGGATTCACCGTCCACGTCGGCGTAGTGCGGCTGGCGTTTGGCGATGATCAGGTAGAGCATCCCGGCAATGCCGGCACCGATCAGCCAGGAGAAGGGCGAAACGCTGTGGAAGCCCGGTACCAGTGCGAGGACGATCGCGATCAGTGCGGCCGGAATGAACGCCGCCACCGCGCGCAGATTGACGCCACGGCTGTAGAAATACGCGCCGTTCGGGTCTTCGCTGTACAGCTGCGGCACGTGGATCCGGCCTTTGCGGATCAGCCAGTAGTCGACCATGATCACGCCGTACAACGGGCCGAGCAGGGCGCCGAGGCCGGACAGGAAATACACAATCACCAGCGGGCTGTTGTAGAGATTCCACGGCAGGATCAGCACGGCAATGGTGGCGCTGATCAGCCCGGCGCGGCGGAAGGTCAGGTATTTCGGCGCCAGGTTGCTGAGCACGAAGGCCGGGGCGACGAAGTTGGCCATGATGTTCACCGCCACGGTGACGATCAGGAACGCCAGGCAGCCGAGTACCAGAAAGAACGTGTTGGGGATCGAGGCGATGATCTCGGTCGGACTTTCGATGATCCGGCCGTTGATCTGAAATTGCGCACCGCACAGCAAGACTGTGATCCCGGCGAACACCAGAATATTCACCGGCAGGCCCCAGAAGTTTCCGATCTTGATGGTTTTGCGGCACGGCGAGGAGCGTGCGAAGTCGCAGAAGTTGAGGATCAGCGTGCCGTAGATCGCCAGCCACAAGGCGCCACCGGCAAAGATGTTGCGCCACATCTCGCCGCCGGTCAGCGGTTCGCGAATCGACCAGGCGATGGTCGCGTTGGCCTGGGTGTACATCCACGCGGCGAGGCAGGCGACGGTCAGCAGAATCACCGGCCCGGCGAACGCTTCGTAGCGGCGGACCATTTCCATGCCGTAGGCGAGGATCGCCAGTTGCACGAACCAGATCGCCACGAAACACACCCAGCCCAGGCTCGACAGGCCGAGGATCGAGTTGTGGTCGTAGTCGGCGAAACCGGGATGGATCGCCGTGAGCAACACGCGAAACACCACCGACGCCAGGTATGTCTGAATCCCGAACCAGGCGATGGCGATCACCGCCCGGATCAATGCAGGAATCTGTGCCCCGTGAATGCCGAAACTGATCCGGCTGATCACCGGAAACGGCACGCCGGTTTTCTGTCCCATGTAGCCGGACAGGTTCATGAAGAAATACACCAGCGCCGCGCCGATCACCAGCGACAGCAGAATCTGCCAGCCGCCCAGGCCCAGGGCGTAGAGGCCGATGGCAAATGAATAGTTGGCGATGTTGTGCACATCGTTGGTCCACAGGGCAAAGATGCTGTATTTGCCCCAGCGCCGTCCTTCGACCCTGGTCGGCGCGAGGTCACTGTTGTGTAGACGCGGGCTCAGTTGCAGCGACTCGGCGATACCGTCAGGAAGCACGGTGTGGTCGAGGGTTGAGGAGGAGGGCTGATTCAGCGCGATGGTGTTGTTCGAGAGACTCGTACGCATTCCGGCAGGCTCCTGATGTTCGGGCCACGATGACTGTGCATGAGCGCTCAGGCTCGGCAGATCTTCGTCGGGGCGGTGAAACATCACAGGTTAGGGGCATCTGCAGCCTGTACGGGATAGGGCGCTTCAGGCTGGCGGATCGAAGTGTGGGTTCATGTTTTGCAGATTTGTATACAAAACATGTATGCACATAAGCCAGATCTGTGCCAGTTATCGATCTATGCATACCCTCGCTGATTTCTAAAAGTTATTGAATGGCGCCAAGTCGCTGAAACTCAGGCGATATAAATTGACCGTTCGAACAGGTATTTATTTTTCGGGAGGGATTTTGGCGGGCGCTGGGAGGATTCGTTTCTGGAGCGTGATGTAACTTTTCAGGGCGCAGAAACGAAAAGTGCACACATAAATGGCACTGATGGTGACATTCGTGTGTACACATTTTTCAAGGCGGGTAGAGAACACTGTGGGAGCTGATTTGTTCCCACAGTCGCATCATCGGGGCTGGGAATTTACGCCTTGCTGATGATATTCCCCGCATGCAGCCCGCATTCTTTCTGGGTCGCTTCTTCCCACCACCAGCGACCTTCGCGTTCGTGCTGGTTCGGCAGGACAGGGCGGGTGCACGGTTCGCAGCCGATGCTGATGAAGCCGCGCTCATGCAGGCTGTTGTACGGCAGCTCCAGCATGCGGATGTAGCCCCAGATTTCCTCGCTGGTCATCTGCGCCAGCGGGTTGAACTTGTACAGGGTGCGCTCCGGGGTGGAGAACGCTGTATCGATTTCCATCACCGCCACGGCGCTGCGGGTGCCAGGGCTTTGATCGCGGCGCTGGCCGGTGGCCCAGGCTTTGACACCTGACAGTTTGCGGCGCAGCGGCTCGATCTTGCGGATGCCGCAGCATTCGCCATGGCCGTCCTTGTAGAAGCTGAACAGGCCTTTTTCCTTCACGAACGGTTCAAGTTTGGTGTAGTCCGGCGAGACCAGTTCGATATCGATCTTGTAGTGCTCGCGCACCTGATCGATGAATCGGTAGGTTTCCGGATGCAGGCGACCGGTGTCGAGACTGAACACCTTGACGTTCTTGTTCAGCTTCCAGGCCATGTCCACCAGCACCACATCCTCGGCGCCGCTGAAAGATATCCACAGGTCGTCGCCGAACTCGGCGAACGCGAGCTTGAGGATGTCCTGCGCGGATTTGTTGGCATAGGTCGTGGCGAGTTCCACGACGTCGAACGTTGGGCTCATCAGGGCGGCTTCCTACAGGTCGGTGGCGCTGGGCGCTCTATATGGCGGCGATGGTAACAAAAAGCAACGCCCGTCGGGGCGGCCTCTGCGTTGCGCGCTCCAGGTCGAGCGGCTAGAGTTCGGGCTCGCTCGACTCAATAAACATTACAAACGGGAGTGTCTTGTGGAAATCGCCTGTCTTGATCTTGAAGGGGTGCTGGTACCGGAAATCTGGATCGCCTTCGCCGAAAAAACCGGAATCGAATCGCTCAAGGCCACAACCCGGGACATTCCCGACTACGACGTGCTGATGAAGCAGCGCCTGCGAATCCTCGACGAGCATGGCCTGAAGCTTTCGGACATCCAGGAAGTGATCGCGACCCTCAAGCCGCTCGACGGCGCGGTGGAGTTCGTCAACTGGCTGCGCGAGCGGTTTCAGGTGGTGATTCTGTCGGACACGTTCTACGAGTTTTCCCAGCCGCTGATGCGTCAGCTGGGTTTTCCGACCTTGCTCTGTCACCGCCTGATCACTGACGAAAGCGGGCGGGTCACGGGCTATCAGTTGCGTCAGAAAGATCCGAAGCGTCAGTCGGTCCTGGCTTTCAAGAGCCTGTATTACCGGGTGATTGCGGCGGGGGATTCCTACAACGACACAAGCATGCTGGGCGAGGCGGATGCGGGGATTCTGTTCCATGCGCCGGATAACGTGATCCGCGAGTTCCCGCAGTTTCCGGCGGTGCACAGCTTTGCCGAGTTGAAACAGGAATTCCTCAAAGCTTCGAGTCGTGATTTGAGCCTTTAAGTCATTCTGTGACGAGGGCGCAAATGCCCTCGCCACACACGTCAGAGGTTCTGCAAGGTTTCGAGCAGAACCCTGACTTTGGTAATCGACTCCTGATACTCCGCTTCCCAGTCCGAGTCGGCGACGATCCCGCCGCCGCCCCAGCAGCACACCTGTCCATCCTTCACCAGCAGACTGCGAATGGCGATGGAGCTGTCCATCTCGCCGCGAACATCCAGATACAGCAACGATCCGCAATACAAACCACGGCGGGTCTGTTCCAGTTCGTCGATGATCTGCATCGCGCGGATCTTCGGTGCGCCGGTGATCGAGCCGCCGGGGAAGCTGCCGGCGATCAGATCCAGGGCGTCGCGATCTTCCGCCAGTTCACCGGTCACGCTGCTGACCAGATGATGCACGTTCGGATAGCTTTCCAGGCTGAACAGCTCCGGCACTCGCACCGAGCCGATACGGCAGGTGCGGCCCAGGTCATTGCGCAGCAGGTCGACGATCATCAGGTTTTCCGCGCGATCCTTGGGACTGGCCAGCAGCTCGGCGGCGTTGGCTGCGTCTTCGGCCGGGGTCGCGCCACGGGGGCGAGTGCCTTTGATCGGACGGGTTTCCACCTGGCGCTGGCTGACTTTGACGAAGCGCTCGGGGGAGAGGCTCAGCACTGCATTGCCGTCAGGAAGGCTCTGGAATCCGGAAAACGGCGTCGGGCAGGCCTCACGCAATTTGCAGTAGGCCAGCCATGGGTCGCCTTCGCAGGGTGCGCGGAAACGCTGGGCGAAGTTGACCTGATAGCAGTCGCCGGCCTGGATGTATTGATGAATGCGTTCGAGCGCCTGACGGTATTCGTCGGCCGAAAGATCGGCCGCCATCGGGCTGTTCAGCTTGAACGGGGCCGGTTCGGTGTTCACCGGTTGGCTGAACACAGTGATCAGCCGTTGTTTTTCGCTGGCGCTGGCCGAGGGGTGAAACACCAGTTGGCTGGTGGCCGATTGGTGATCGCTGATCAGTGCCCAGTCGTACAGACCAAAACGCGCATCGGGCAATTGCAGGTCATCCCGGGCCTGGCTCGGCAGGTTTTCCAGATGCCGACCGAAGTCGTAGCTCAGGTAGCCGATCAGGCCGCCGGCGAAGGGCAATTCGTACCCGTCGGGCAATTGTGCTTCGCCCAGCCGGGTCAGATTGTCCCGCAGACGTTGCAGGAAATCGTCGCCGCGCTCGTCCGGCAATACCGCCAGCTGTTCCAGCGGCCAGGCGCTGAGCAGGTCATAACGGCCACGGTCGGCACTCGGCCGGCCGCTGTCGAGCAGCACGGCGCCGGGCGCATGGCGGACGGCCGCAAAATAGTCGGCGGGGTTGGCGCGGTAGGGCAGCGGGTGTACGGAACAGGTCAACATGGGCGGGGCAGATCGGCCATCGAGGCGGGGTGGGGATTGTAGTCCCCTCCGGGAATTGCTCCTAGAGGGGATGTCGGGGATTGGCAGATTGGTGGCAGGTAGTGCGACTTAGCCCTCGACCGCCGGAATATGCCCAAACAACGCCTGAGCAAACGCCACCCGCTCTTCAGCCGACTCTGTCACGCCACGTGTCTTGAGATCCTCCAGATGCGCTTCCACCGCATGGGTACGTGCAGTCAGGCCGCAGTCATTGGCAATCTGGATATTCAGCCCCGGTCGCGCATTGAGTTCGAGAATCAGCGGGCCCTTTTCCTGATCCAGCACCATGTCCACGCCGATGTAACCCAGACCACACAGTTCATAGCAACCGGCGGCAAGCTTCATGAAACCGTCCCAGTAGGGCAGTTGCACGCCGTCCACCGCGTTGGTGGTGTCCGGGTGTTTGGCGATGATGTTGTTCAGCCAGGTGCCACGCAATGTCAGGCCAGTGGCCAGATCGACACCGACGCCGATGGCGCCCTGGTGCAGGTTGGCCTTGCCACCGGACTGACGGGTCGGCAGGCGCAGCATGGCCATCACCGGGTAGCCCATCAGCACGATGATGCGGATGTCCGGCACGCCTTCGTAGCTGATGCTCTTGAAGATCTGGTCCGGGGTCACCCGATATTCGATCAGCGCCCGGTCGCGGTGACCACCGAGTGAATACAGGCCGGTCAGGATGCTGGAGATATGGTGCTCCAGCTCCTCGTGGGTGAGGATCTTGCCCGATACGGTGCGATAGCGACCTTCGAAACGGTCGGCGATGACGATGATGCCGTCACCACCGGCGCCCTGGGCCGGCTTGATCACGAAGTCGTTGCGCCCGCCGATGATCTCGTCGAGGTTGTCGATTTCCTTCTCTGTGGAAATCACGCCGTACAGTTCCGGCACATGAATACCGGCCTTGATCGCGCGTTCCTTGGTGATGATCTTGTCATCGACGATCGGGTACAGGCTGCGCTTGTTGTACTTGAGCACGTAGTCCGCGTTACGCCGATTGATGCCCATGATGCCCCGGGCTTCCAGGGCCTTCCAGGTCTTCCAGAAACCGAACATCAGGCGTCAGCCTTCTTCAGGAAGGCCTTGAAGCGCACCAGTTCGGTCAGGCGATAACCGCGATAGCGACCCATGGCCAGCATGAAGCCCACCAGGATCAGCAGGATCGCCGGGAAGGTGAACACGAAGTACACCAGCTCCGGAACGGTCATGATCAGGTGGGCCAGGGACGCTGCGAACAGCGTGCCGATCGCCACTTTCAGAGCGTGGCTGGCGCCGCGTTCTTCCCAGGTGATCGACAGGCGTTCGATGGTCATGGTCAGAATCACCATCGGGAACAGCGCCACCGACAGGCCGCGTTCCAGACCGAGCTTGTGGCTGAACAGGCTGATCGCCGCGATCAGCACCACCACGAAGGTCAACACCACCGACAGACGGGGCAGCATTTGCAGTTTCAAGTGTTCCAGGTACGAACGCAGTGACAGCCCAAGCGCCGTGATCACGGTAAACAGCAGTATGCCGAAGCCCAGCTGCGTCTCGCGGAAGGCCAGGGCGATCAGCACCGGAGTGAACGTGCCAAGGGTCTGCAGGCCGACCAGGTTGCGCAGAATCAGGATCACCAGCACGCCGATCGGGATCATCACCATGATCATGAACGTCTGCTGGGTTTGCAGCGGCAAGCCGTACAGCGAGTATTCGAGGAAGTTGGCGTCGGTGTTTTCGTCGGTCAGCTTGGCCAGACGAATCGCGTTCATCTCGCTGTTGTTCAGGCTGAAGGTCACGTTGGCCTTCTTCGCGCCGTCGACGGTGATCAGGTTTTCGTCGCCGGTCCACCATAGCAGGCGGTCGGTCGGCAGACCTTGTTCGCCGGTTTCCGGATTGAAGTACAGCCAGTCGTTGCCGTTGAAGCTGCGCAGCCACAGTTCAGGGGTTTGTGGCTGATCGGCGACGAGGCGAATGGTGTGGACTTTCTCGACAGGAACGTGGGCGATGGACAGCAGCAGCTCAACGATTTTTGCCTTGTGGGCCGTCGATGGGTCGCCAGCCAGCAGCAGTTTCACGTTGTCGTCGTTGGTATTGTTGACACGTTTGATCGCTTCGCCAATGAAGGTCTCGACGTCGGCCGAGTGCTGGCGGATCGGGGCGAGCAGGGCTTCGGCGGCGATTTTTTCCGGGCCTTCGATGGCCATGCTGTCGCGGAAAGTCGGGCCTTTGACCTTGGTTTTCTCGGCGGTGTAGCGCTTGGTCAGTACCAGGCGGTAATACAGGGTCTGGTTGCCCTTGGCCCGGCGTGCCGACCAGGTGACCTTGCGGTTGCCGTCGACACGGTTGACCGCCACGCCGTAATTGTTGGAGATGAAGCTTTCATTGAGGCTGACGTAATCGCGGCTCAGGGGCGGCACGAACATCTGGATCTTGACCGGATCCTTGGTGCTGGCGACGAACTCGACCTTGGCGTCGATGTTCCACAAGTCGTCGGTGGCGTCTTCGGTCACCGGGATGCCAAGCACGAAAATCTGATAGGCCGTAACCGAAACGCCCAGGAGCACCAGGATGGTGATCAGGATTTTCAGGTGGAAGGTTAGAGAACGCATGGAAATTACTCGGCGGTATGAGCGGCGATGGCGCAGGCGGGTTTGCCGGCAGCGTATTTAAGACTGGGATCGACCAGCGCATCGAAGCGTTTCAGCGCCTCGGAGCCGATCAAAAGCGGATATTGGAACGCACTGCGGTCGGTCAGGTTCACTTCGATGCTGCGCATTGCTGAACCCATACAGATATCCAGCTCGATCACCGGGCGCGCGGTGTACTTCTTGCCTTCTTCCGGATCGTAGTCGCCGGCGCGGCGCTTGATCTTGCTGACCCGGGCCAGCGGCCGTTCGATCGGGTGCGAATGCGCGGCGTCGATGGCCAGGTAGAAACGCACCCAGGATTCGCCGTTGCGCTTGAAGCGTTTGATGTCGCGGGCACTCAGGGAAGCGGTTTTCGCCCCGGTGTCGAGTTTCGCCGCCACTTCCAGGTTGATCCCGTCGAGGGCAGCGTATTCGTTGAGGCCGTACACAGTCTTTTCCCCCGCCACAGCCAGGCTGGGCAGGCAAAACAGATAGAAAAAGGTGGGGAAGGGCTTGAGTCTCATAAATCCTGGTGAGCAGCGGTCCGTTCTCGGTTCAGGGCCACGGCATCAGGAGATCCTGTCTGCGCGCGCCTTCGTGTGCCTATCAGCTTTTTATGACAAGCCGTGCAAGTGACTGGCAAATGCGGGCGGCATTCTAGCACGGTGGTTTTATGGCGCCAGCGCCCGAGCGGGTCTATAACCCTTGGGGTTGATCCTGAGGGTTATTAGACGATTGTCGACAATATCCATTTATCCTTTGACTGGGATGGGCTGATTCGCTAGTTTTTGCCGCATTGGATTTAAAGGTGTCGACAATATGCTGGATCAACTCGATCCCCCCGTTATCAGCGGCGACGATTCGGAAACCCTGTCCGAAAACGTCTTCCGGCGTATCCAGGCCGCCATCGTCAAAGGCGAGATCGCTCCGGGCAGCAAGATCTCCGAGCCGGAGCTGGCGCGCACCTACGGCATCAGCCGCGGGCCGCTGCGCGAGGCGATTCATCGTCTGGAAGGCCAGCGCCTGTTGGTGCGCGTGCCGCATGTCGGCGCACGGGTGGTGTCGTTGAGCCACGCCGAACTGCTCGAACTCTACGAAATCCGCGAATCCCTCGAAGGCATGGCCTGCCGTCTGGCGGCCGAACGCATGAGTGTCGAAGAAATCGACGAACTGCGCCGGGTGCTGGAAACCCATGAGCGCGATGCGGCATTTCAGGCCGGCGTCGGCTACTACCAGCAGGAAGGCGATTTCGACTTTCACTACCGGATCATCCAGGGCAGCGGCAACCGCACCCTGACCCAGATGCTCTGCGGCGAGCTGTATCAACTGGTGCGCATGTACCGCATCCAGTTTTCCACCACGCCCAACCGCCCGCGCCAGGCCTTTGCCGAACACCACCGGATTCTCGATGCCATCGCCGACCGTGACGGCGAGCTCGCGGAATTGTTGATGCGCCGTCACATCGGCGCCTCGAAACGCAACATCGCCCGTCACTACCAGGACGGCGCCGACAATAAGACAGCCACTGAACGAGGTGAGTCATGAGTTCCAACAAGAGCACTCCAGGCCAGCGTTTCCGCGATGCGGTCGCCAGCGAACATCCGCTGCAAGTGGTCGGGGCGATCAACGCCAACCACGCGTTGCTGGCCAAGCGCGCCGGTTTCAAGGCGATCTACCTGTCAGGTGGCGGGGTGGCTGCCGGCTCCCTCGGCGTGCCAGACCTGGGCATCACCGGCCTGGATGACGTGCTGACCGACGTGCGCCGCATCACCGACGTCTGCGACCTGCCGCTGTTGGTGGACGTGGACACCGGTTTCGGCGCCTCGGCGTTCAACGTGGCCCGCACCGTCAAATCGATGATCAAGTTCGGCGCGGCAGCGATTCACATCGAAGACCAGGTTGGCGCCAAGCGCTGCGGCCACCGTCCGAACAAAGAGATCGTGACCCAGCAGGAAATGGTCGACCGTATCAAAGCCGCCGTCGATGCCCGTACCGACGACAGTTTCGTGATCATGGCGCGCACCGACGCGCTGGCTGTTGAAGGCCTGGAATCGGCACTGGATCGCGCCGCCGCGTGCATCGAGGCCGGCGCCGACATGATCTTCCCGGAAGCCATCACTGAACTTGAGATGTACAAGCTGTTCGCCAGCCGCGTGAAAGCGCCGATCCTGGCCAACATCACCGAGTTCGGCTCGACGCCGCTGTACACCACCGAGCAACTGGCTGGAGCGGATGTGTCGCTGGTGCTGTACCCGCTGTCGGCGTTCCGCGCGATGAACAAGGCTGCAGAAAACGTCTACACCGCGATCCGCCGCGACGGCACTCAGCAGAATGTCATCGACACCATGCAGACTCGCATGGAGCTCTACGATCGCATCGATTACCACACCTTCGAGCAGAAGCTCGACGCGTTGTTTGCGGCGAAGAAGTAAGCCGCAACCGTACTCCCTAATAAATTCAAGATTGGAGACAACAATGGCCGAAGCAAAAATACTCAGTGGCGCCGGGCTCCGGGGCCAGGTCGCCGGGCAAACCGCACTGTCGACCGTGGGCCAGGCCGGTGCCGGGCTGACCTATCGCGGCTACGACGTGCGCGAACTGGCGGCAGACGCACAATTTGAAGAAGTGGCCTACCTGCTGCTCTACGGAGAGCTGCCGACCCAGGCACAGCTCGCCGACTATCAAGCAAAACTGAGCAAGCTGCGCGACCTGCCGCAAGCGCTGAAAGAAGTGCTGGAACGCATCCCCGCCGACGCCCACCCGATGGACGTGATGCGCACCGGTTGCTCGTTCCTGGGCAATATCGAGCCGGAGAAGGACTTCTCCGAGCAACGCGACAAGACCGACCGCCTGCTGGCCGCGTTCCCGGCGATCATGTGCTACTGGTATCGCTTCAGCCACGACGGCAAACGCATCAATTGCGTGACGGACGAGCAGTCCATCGGCGGCCACTTCCTGCACCTGCTGCACGACAAGAAGCCAAGCGAACTGCATGTCAAAGTCATGAACGTGTCGCTGATCCTCTACGCCGAACACGAATTCAATGCTTCGACCTTCACCGCTCGGGTGTGCGCTTCGACCCTGTCCGATCTGTATTCCTGCGTCACGGCGGCCATCGGCTCGCTGCGCGGCCCGCTGCACGGCGGCGCCAACGAAGCGGCGATGGAAATGATCGAGCGCTTCTCGTCGCCGGAAGAGGCGGTCAAGGGCACCCTCGGCATGCTTGAGCGCAAGGACAAGATCATGGGCTTCGGCCACGCGATCTATAAGGACAGCGATCCGCGCAATGAGGTGATCAAGGGCTGGTCGAAAAAACTCGCCGACGAAGTGGGCGACAAAGTGTTGTTCGCCGTCTCCGAAGCCATCGACAAGACCATGTGCGAGCAAAAGAAACTGTTCCCCAACGCCGACTTCTACCATGCCTCGGCGTATCACTTCATGGGCATCCCGACCAAGCTGTTCACCCCGATCTTCGTCTGCTCGCGCCTGACCGGCTGGGCAGCGCACGTGTTCGAACAGCGCGCCAACAACCGCATCATCCGTCCAAGCGCCGAGTACACCGGCGTCGAACAGCGCAAGTTCGTGCCCATCGAACGTCGCTGAATGGTGGCGCTGCCGCGTTGTTGACTGGATAAACCGGGAACCAATGTGGGAGCGGGCTTGCTCGCGAATGCGGCGTGTCAGTCAATGATATGTCGACTGACACGCCGCATTCGCGAGCAAGCCCGCTCCCACAGTTGACCGAGTTGATTTCAATACCGAGGTAGCGCTCACCTCTTGTTATCACCGTGACCGAGTCCTGACCGATGAACACAGAATTTCGCAAGAACCTGCCCGGCACGCCGCTGGATTATTTCGACGTCCGCGCGGCAGTCGATGCGATCCAGCCCGGCAGCTACGACACCCTGCCGTACACCTCTCGCGTGCTGGCGGAAAACCTCGTGCGTCGCTGCGACCCGGCGACGCTCACCGATTCCCTGAAACAACTGATCGAGCGCAAACGCGACCTCGACTTCCCGTGGTTCCCGGCCCGCGTGGTGTGCCACGACATTCTCGGCCAGACCGCGCTGGTGGATCTGGCCGGCCTGCGTGACGCGATTGCCCGGCAGGGCGGCGACCCGGCGCAGGTCAACCCGGTAGTGCCGACCCAACTGATCGTCGACCACTCGCTGGCGGTCGAGGCGGGCGGTTTTGACAAGCAGGCGTTCGAGAAGAACCGCGCCATCGAAGACCGTCGCAACGAAGACCGTTTCCACTTCATCAACTGGACCAAGAAGGCGTTCAAGAACGTCGACGTGATCCCGCCGGGCAACGGCATCATGCACCAGATCAACCTGGAGAAAATGTCTCCGGTGATCCAGGTGCGCGACGGCGTGGCGTTCCCGGATACCTGCGTCGGCACCGACAGCCACACCCCGCACGTCGATGCGCTGGGCGTGATCGCCATTGGTGTCGGTGGCCTCGAAGCTGAAAGCGTGATGCTCGGCCGCGCGTCGTGGATGCGTCTGCCGGAAAGCGTCGGCGTCGAACTGACCGGCAAGCTGCAACCGGGCATCACCGCCACCGACATGGTGCTGGCGCTGACCGAGTACCTGCGCAAACAGAAAGTGGTCGGCGCATGGTTGGAGTTCTTCGGCGAAGGTGCTTCCGCGCTGACCCTCGGCGACCGCGCGACCATCTCCAACATGGCTCCGGAATACGGCGCCACGGCGGCGATGTTCTACATCGACCAACAAACCATCGACTACCTGAAACTCACCGGTCGTGAAGATCAGCAAGTGCAGCTCGTCGAGCAGTACGCCAAACAGATCGGTCTGTGGGCCGACAGCCTGAAAGGCGCGCAATACGAGCGCGGCCTGACCTTCGACCTGTCTTCGGTGGTGCGCAACATGGCCGGTCCGAGCAACCCGCACGCCCGTGTGGCGGTGTCGGATCTGGCGGCCAAAGGCATCGCCGGACAGTGGGAAGAGGTGCCGGGGCAAATGCCTGACGGCGCGGTGATCATCGCCGCCATCACCAGTTGCACCAACACCAGCAACCCGCGCAACGTGATCGCCGCCGGCCTGCTGGCGCGCAACGCCAACAAGCTCGGGTTGACGCGTAAGCCGTGGGTCAAGTCGTCGCTGGCGCCGGGCTCGAAAACCGTGGCGCTGTACCTCGATGAAGCAGGGTTGACCACGGAGCTGGAACAGCTCGGTTTCGGCGTCGTCGCCTTCGCCTGCACCACCTGCAACGGCATGTCCGGCGCGCTGGATCCGGTAATTCAGCAAGAAATCATCGACCGCGACCTGTACGCCACCGCTGTGCTGTCCGGCAACCGCAACTTCGACGGTCGGATTCACCCGTACGCCAAGCAGGCATTCCTCGCTTCGCCGCCGCTGGTGGTGGCCTACGCGATTGCCGGCACCATCCGTTTCGACATCGAGAAAGATGTGCTGGGCGTGGTCGACGGCAAGGAAATTCGCCTGAAAGACATCTGGCCGAGCGACGAAGAAATCGACGCCGTAGTGAAGTCCTCGGTCAAGCCCGAGCAGTTCCGTCAGGTCTACATCCCGATGTTCGCCATTCATGAAGACACCGGCCCGAAAGTCGCGCCGCTGTACGACTGGCGCGAGATGAGCACCTACATCCGCCGTCCGCCGTACTGGGAAGGCGCGCTGGCCGGGGCGCGTCCGCTCAAGGGCATGCGCCCGCTGGCGGTGCTGCCGGACAACATCACCACCGATCACCTGTCGCCGTCGAACGCGATCATGCTCGACAGCGCCGCCGGCGAATACCTGGCGAAAATGGGCCTGCCGGAAGAGGACTTCAACTCTTACGCGACCCACCGTGGCGACCACCTGACGGCGCAGCGCGCGACCTTCGCCAACCCGAAACTGTTCAACGAAATGGTCGTGGAAAACGGCAAGGTCAAGCAGGGCTCGCTGGCCCGTGTGGAGCCGGAAGGCAAAGTGATGCGCATGTGGGAAGCCATCGAAACCTACATGGAGCGCAAGCAGCCGCTGATCATCATCGCCGGCGCCGACTACGGCCAGGGCTCGTCCCGGGACTGGGCGGCCAAAGGCGTGCGTCTGGCGGGTGTGGAAGCGATCGCCGCCGAAGGTTTTGAACGCATTCACCGCACCAACCTGGTGGGCATGGGCGTGTTGCCGCTGGAATTCAAACCGGGCACCGACCGCAAGACATTGGGCATCGACGGCAGCGAAACCTACGACGTGATCGGCGAGCGCACCCCGCGCGCCGACCTGACGCTGGTGATCCATCGCAAAAACGGCGAACGCGTCGAGGTGCCGGTGACCTGCCGCCTCGACACTGCCGAAGAAGTGTCGATCTACGAGGCCGGTGGCGTGTTGCAACGCTTCGCCCAGGACTTCCTCGAAGAGTCGGCGGTTGCCGTTTAAATCACGTAGTGCGAACGCGGGTCGGTTGACCCGCGTTTGCTGATAAGGAGCACCATGGCTCACGCACCGCAAATAAGAATTCCCGCCACCTACATGCGCGGCGGCACCAGCAAAGGCGTGTTTTTCAGCCTCAAGGATCTGCCCGAAGCCGCGCAGATTCCCGGTCCGACCCGCGATGCGCTGTTGCTGCGGGTCATCGGCAGCCCCGACCCGTACGACAAGCAGATCGACGGCATGGGCGGCGCCACGTCCAGCACCAGCAAAACCGTGATCCTGTCGAAAAGCATCAAGGCCGATCACGACGTCGATTACCTGTTCGGTCAGGTGTCGATCGACAAGCCGTTTGTGGACTGGAGCGGCAACTGCGGCAACCTGTCGGCGGCGGTCGGTTCGTTCGCCATCAGCAACGGTCTGGTGGACGCCAGCCGCATTCCGCACAACGGCGTGGCGGTGGTTCGCGTGTGGCAGGCCAACATCGGCAAGACCATCATTGCCCACGTGCCGATCACTAACGGCGAAGTGCAGGAAACCGGTGATTTCGAACTCGACGGCGTGACTTTTCCGGCCGCCGAAGTCCAGGTCGAATTCATGGACCCGGCGGCGGAAGAAGAGGGTGGCGGTGGCTCGATGTTCCCCACCGGCAACCTGATCGACGATCTGGAAGTGCCGGGCGTCGGCACGTTCAAGGCGACCATGATCAACGCGGGTATCCCGACGATCTTCGTCAACGCTGAAGACATCGGTTACACCGGCACCGAACTGCAGAGTGCGATCAACAGCGACCCGAAAGCGTTGCAGATGTTCGAGACGATTCGTGCCTACGGTGCTTTGCGCATGGGGCTGATTTCCAATCTGGATGAAGCGGCCAAGCGGCAGCACACGCCTAAGGTTGCGTTTGTCGCCAAACCTGCGGATTACGTGGCATCCAGTGGCAAGGCGATTGCGGCCGGGGATGTGGATTTGCTGGTGCGGGCGTTGTCGATGGGCAAGTTGCACCACGCGATGATGGGCACTGCGGCGGTGGCGATTGGTACGGCGGCGGCCATCTCTGGCACTTTGGTTAACCTCGCGGCCGGTGGCGTTGAACGCAATGCCGTGCGCTTCGGGCATCCGTCCGGGACGTTGCGCGTCGGGGCCGAGGCCAGTCTGGAAAACGGTGAGTGGGTTGTGAAGAAAGCGATCATGAGCCGTAGTGCGCGCGTGCTGATGGAAGGTTACGTCCGCGTACCTGGCGACTCTTTCTGATCCAGAATCGATGCACTCACCCCAGCCCTCTCCCGGAGGGAGAGGGAGCTGACCGAGGTGTCTTGCGGGATACATCGACCTGAAAAATCGTGGCGATTATGGATTCGGCAAAGCACTTTCAGGTCGATGTAACGCTTGAATATCCCACGGTCAGTTCCCTCTCCCTCCGGGCGGTCCGACGTTTCGGGAGGGCTAGGGTGAGGGGCTTTACTAACTGAAGAAACACACAATGAGCAGGCAACCCAGACCTGCATTCAACAAACCAGCCAAGCCCCTGAGGAAGACCCCACCACTCATCATTCCCCACCAGGAGAACCGCAATGAGCGCCAACGTCGACCTGAACAACCGCCCCGACTACGACGATGTCCTGCAGGACATCGCCGATTACGTCCTCACCTGCAAAATCGAATCCGCCGAAGCCCTCGACACCGCCCGCAACTGCCTGATGGACACGCTGGGCTGCGGACTGCTGGCCCTGCGTTTTCCCGAATGCACCAAGCACCTGGGCCCCATCGTAGAAGGCACCGTCGTGCCGTTCGGCGCCCGAGTGCCGGGCACTTCCTATCGCCTCGATCCGGTAAAGGCCGCGTGGGACATCGGCTGCATCGTGCGCTGGCTCGATTACAACGACACCTGGCTCGCCGCCGAATGGGGGCATCCATCGGACAACCTCGGCGGGATTCTCGCGGTGGCCGATCACTTGGCACAAAAGCGTCTGGCCAATGGCGAAGCGCCGTTGACCATGCGCGATGTGCTCGAAGCGATGATCATGGCCCACGAGATTCAGGGCGTGATCGCCCTGGAAAACTCTTTCAACCGCGTAGGCCTCGACCATGTGATTCTGGTGAAAGTGGCTTCGACAGCCGTCGTCGCCAAACTGATGGGCGCCAATCGCGAGCAGTTGTTGTCGGCGTTGTCCCATGCGTTTGCCGATGGTCAGGCGTTGCGCACTTACCGCCACGCGCCGAATGCCGGATCGCGAAAGTCCTGGGCGGCGGGGGATGCCTCGAGCCGGGGCGTGCGCCTTGCCGACATCGCCCTGCGCGGTGAAATGGGAATTCCCGGTGTACTGACGGCAAAGCAGTGGGGTTTCTACGACGTGCTGTTCAGCCACACCAACAACGATCTGGCACTCAAGCCCGAAGGCAAGCGTGCCTTCAGCTTCTCGCGGCCGTTCGGCAGTTACGTGATGGAAAACGTGCTGTTCAAGATCAGCTTCCCCGCCGAATTTCACGCGCAAACTGCCTGCGAAGCCGCCGTGACCCTGCATCCGCAGGTGCGCAATCGTCTGCATGAGATCGACCGGATCGTCATCACCACCCACGAATCGGCGATCCGCATCATTTCCAAGGTCGGGCCGCTGGCCAATGCCGCCGACCGCGATCACTGCCTCCAGTACATGACCGCCGTGCCGCTGGCGTTCGGCAATCTGGTGGCCGAGCAGTACGAGGACGATTTCCACAGGGCCCATCCGATCATCGATGTGCTGCGCGAAAAAATGGTCATCGTCGAAGATCCGCGTTTCACCCGCGAATATCTCGAGCCCGACAAACGCTCGATTGCCAATGCGGTGCAGGTGTTTTTCAAGGACGGTTCCAGCACCGAAAATGTGGTGGTGGAGTACCCGATCGGTCACCGTCGGCGCCGGGCCGAGGGCATTCCGTTGCTGGAGGACAAGTTCAGGGCGAACCTGGCCACGCGTTTTACCGGCCAGCGCGGCGCCGAGATCCTTGCGCTGTGCAAGGATCAGGTGCGGCTCGAGGCGACGCCGGTGAACCGCTTTGTCGACTTGTTCGTGATCTGAATCGCCGGGATTGTCGAGGGCTACAGGCTGCCCTCGACATCTTCCAGGCTGAAGGTCTCCGTGTTGTCGTCGTAGGAGAAAATCTCGGCGTAGCGACCCCAGGCAATCACGATTTCCAGGTTTTTCTCGACGAAGGCCTCGGTCAGCGAATCTTCCAGTTCCTGCTCGAAACGCACCCGTGGCGCCCGGTGGCCGTTGCGCTCCAGCAATACCTGACGGATCCGCGCGGCCAGCGGTATGTAGCGGATCAGATGTTCGGCAAACAGGGTCTTGCGTGCCTGGGTGCTGTAGTCGGCGAACAGTTTCCCGGCCTCGGTCAGGGTGATATCCGCGCCTTTGAGTTCGGCGAAGCCCAGGTATTCGAGCATTTCGGCCACCGGAAACAGGTCGTCCACTTCCAGCAAGCGACGTTCGGCCACGGTGGGCAGGCCGGCGTGACCGTTGTAGGGCTCGGCCGCCAGGGTTTCGATCAGGCCTGCCATCAGGTTGGTGGATACTTCCTGCAGCGGGCTGCTGATCTTCAGTTCGGGTTTGCCGGTGCCAGCGTCGGCGCTGCGGCGGTCGGTCATCTGCGCGTAGATGTCATCGACCATTTGCCGGAACACCGGATCCAGGCGATTGCGCGGATGGGCGAAGGGCACCTTGATTTCCGCCACCAGCCGCCCCGGGTTGGACGACAACACCAGAATGCGGTCGCACATCAGTACCGCTTCTTCGATGTTGTGGGTCACGATCAGGATCGATTTGATCGGCAGTTGCTTGCCGCTCCACAGGTCCAGCAGATCGTTTCTCAAGGTTTCGGCGGTCAGCACGTCCAGCGCCGAGAAGGGTTCGTCCATCAACAACAGCGTCGGGTTGACCACCAGCCCGCGAGCGAACCCCACGCGCTGGCGCATGCCGCCGGACAGTTCACGAGGGTAGGCGTTTTCGAAACCGTCCAGGCCGATCAGGTCGATGGCCGCCAGCGCTCGCTTGCGTGCTTCTTTGCGTTCGACCTGCAAGGCCTGCAGGCCGGCCTCGACGTTTTCCAGCACCGTCAGCCACGGGAACAGGGCAAAGGTCTGGAACACCATGGCCACGCCTTCGGCCGGGCCGTCCAGCGGCTTGCCGTTGTACAGCACTTCCCCGGACGAGGGCTCGATCAGGCCCGCGATGATCCGCAGCAGGGTGGACTTGCCCGAGCCGGAGCGGCCAAGCATGCCGACTATTTCGCCTTCGTGCAGGGCCAGGTTGATCCCGCTGAGCACCTGCAGCTCGTCCTTGCCCTTGCCGAACACTCGGTTGACGTCGGTGAGCGAGTAGATTTCGGGTGTGGCACCCGTGTGTTCGGTATAGGTATTCATCACATCGAATCCCGTCAGTTCAGGCGAAGTTTGTTTTCGGCCATGGCGTACATCGGTCGCCAGACCACGCGATTGAAGGCCACGACAAAGAACGACATCACCACCACGCCGAGGGTGATTTTCGGGAAGTCGCCGGCGGCCGTGGTTTGCGCGATGTAGGCGCCGAGGCCGTGGGCGACGACTTTGTCCTGCCCCCAGGAAACGAATTCGGAGACGATGCTGGCGTTCCATGCGCCGCCCGAAGCGGTGATGGCGCCGGTCACGTAATACGGGAAGATCCCCGGCAGCATCACCTTGCGCCACCACAGCCAGCCGCGAATGCGGAAGTTGGCGGCGGCTTCCTTGAAGTCATTGGGGAAGGCGCTGGCCCCGGCGATCACGTTGAACAGGATGTACCACTGCGTCCCGAGCACGATCAGCGGGCTCAGCCAGATGTCCGGGTTCAACTGGTAGCGCAGGATCACGATGACGAATACCGGGAACAACAGGTTTGCCGGAAACGCCGCGAGAAACTGCGCCAGCGGCTGGATCTTTTCCGCCAATGCCGGGCGCAGACCGATCATCACGCCCAGCGGCACCCAGATCAGCGAGGCGATGAAGATCAACCCGGCCACCCGCAACAGAGTGAACAGCCCCAACAGCAACACATGCCCGACCTCTGCGAACGTCACCTCGGTGCCGACATACAGCACGATGTGGTACAGCGCATACGCGGTCAGCAGCGCGATAAACGAGCCCCAGATCCAGTCGATGGCCTTGGTGGTGGCGGGGCTTTGCGAGGTCATGACCTTGCGCGCCGAACGCGGCAGGTTCAGACGCATGTTGCCGAGGCGGCTGATGGCGCGACTGATGGGGCGCAAAATGCGCTGGATCATCCGGGTGCGCTGAATCAGATTCAGCACCCAGGACTCCGGCGCAGCGGTCTGCGAGGCGGTGTTCTCCATGCGGAACTTGTCGGCCCAGGCCACCAGCGGGCGGAACAGAAACTGGTCATAGATCAGGATGACCACGATCATCGTCAGGATGACGTAGCCCACGGCGTGCATGTCTTTTTGCGCGATGGCCAGGGCGAGGAACGAGCCGATCCCGGGCAGGGTGATGGTCTGGTCGCCGACGGTGATCGCTTCGGAGGCCACCACGAAGAACCAGCCGCCGGACATGCTCATCATCATGTTCCAGATCAGCCCGGGCATCGCAAAGGGTACGTCGAGCTTCCAGAATTTCTGCCAGCCGGACAGTTGCAGGTTGGTCGAGACCTCCACCAGATCCCGCGGCAGCATGCGCAGCGACTGATAGAAGCTGAACGTCATGTTCCAGGCCTGGCTGGTGAAAATGGCAAAGATCGCAGCGAATTCCGCGCCCAGTACCCGGCCGGGAAACAGCAACAGAAAGAAGGTCACGGTGAAGGAGATGTAACCCAGCACCGGCACCGATTGCAGGATGTCCAGCACCGGCACCAGGAGTTTTTCGGCGCGTCGGCTTTTGGCCGCCAAGGTGCCGTAGAGCAGGGTGAACACCAGTGACGCCACCATCGCCGCGAGCATGCGCAGGGTGGTGCGCATGGCGTATTCCGGCAAATGGCTCGGGTCGAGTGAGACCACTTCACTTTGCAGCGTGCCGATCGGGGCCCAGGTTTCCCGGGCACCGATCGAGAAAAACAGCAGGAAGCCGATCACCAGCGGCAGGGCGATCAAGTCCCAGCGATTGGGCAGCAGACGTCGGGTCGAGGCCGGTATGTAGTGACGGAACACCTTATTCATAAGCAGTGATTCCTGCAGTGCTCTGAATGGAGGCGCGGCAGTCTGAACGTAGCTTCAGTCTGCACGGCGCACCCGGGAATGAACGGACGCTCATTCCTTGACTTCAATGGGGAGGCTGGATGCTGCGGGCCCGTTGAATTCAGCGGGCCGAGAGGGTTGGCGCATCCGGTTTGTGGCCGGATACGCAACTTGCGCGGATTGTATATTTCGGAATGTTACAAAGGCGTAAAAAACACGGCCCGCAGGCGAGCTTGTGATACTTCATTCAGCCTGCGGACAGGTTGGGCGCGTCGGGGTTACTTGAAACGCCGCTCCACGCCTTTTTCCACCAGGATCTTCGCCGAAATCTCTTCCACGGAAAAATGCGTGGAGTTGATGTGCGGGATGTTTTCGCGGCGGAACAGGTTCTCCACTTCGCGCACTTCGAATTCGCACTGGGCGTAACTCGAATAGCGGCTATTGGGCTTGCGCTCGTTGCGGATCGCGGTAAGGCGGTCCGGGTCGATGGTCAGACCGAACAGCTTGTGCTGGTGGGCGCGCAGGGCGGTCGGCAATTGCAGGCGTTCCATGTCGTCTTCGGTCAGCGGGTAGTTGGCCGCGCGGATGCCGAACTGCATCGCCATGTACAGACACGTCGGCGTCTTACCACAACGCGACACGCCCACTAGTATCAGGTCGGCCTTGTCGTAATAGTGGGTGCGGGCGCCGTCGTCGTTATCGAGGGCGAAGTTCACCGCCTCGATCCGCTCCATGTAGTTGGAGTTGTGGCCGATCGAATGGGATTTGCCGACGGTGTAGGAAGAATGCTCGGTCAGTTCCTGTTCGAGCGGGGCGAGGAACGTCGAGAAAATGTCGATCATGAAACCATTGGAGGTTGCGAGAATCTCACGGATGTCCTGATTGACGATGGTGTCGAAGATAATCGGCCGGAAACCATCGGTTTCAGCGGCTTTGTTGATTTGTTGTACCATGGCCCGCGCTTTGTCCGCGTTGTCGATGTAGGGCCGCGTGAGCTTGGTGAAGGTAATGTTTTCGAACTGCGCCAGAAGGCTTTGACCCAGGGTTTCGGCAGTAATGCCGGTGCCATCGGAGATAAAGAAAGCAGATCGTTTCATTTGCACCTTGGGCCTTAAGCTAATGAGTATTTCTGGATATGATAGGCGCGATTTGCCGGCCGCCATCGGCCCGCATTCTCACTTATTTTCCAGGTCCAGGCCATACAACCGGCCGATGCTCCCCCGAGCCGCCGGTTTCTGAGCTTTTCCAACACAGTTAGTGGAGAGATCACCTTGGTAGAGTACGTAGTTTCCCTCGATAAGCTCGGCAAACACGATGTTGAGCATGTGGGGGGCAAGAACGCATCCCTGGGCGAGATGATCAGCAACCTGGCCGGTGCCGGTGTGTCGGTCCCCGGCGGTTTCGCCACCACGGCGCAGGCCTATCGCGACTTTCTCGAGCTGAGCGGCCTCAACGACCAGATCCACAAGGCTCTCGACGCCCTGGACGTCGATGACGTCAACGCGCTGGCCAAGACCGGCGCCCAGATCCGCCAATGGATCATGGAAGCCGAATTCCCTGAAAAACTGAACACCGAGATCCGCACCGCGTTCGCCGCGCTGTCGGCCGGCAATCCCGATGTGGCCGTGGCCGTGCGTTCCTCCGCCACCGCCGAAGACCTGCCGGACGCCTCGTTCGCCGGTCAGCAGGAAACCTTCCTGAACATCCGTGGCGTGGAAAACGTCATTCGCGCAGCCAAGGAGGTGTTCGCTTCCCTGTTCAACGACCGTGCCATTTCCTACCGCGTGCACCAGGGCTTCGACCACAAACTGGTCGCCCTGTCGGCCGGCGTGCAGCGCATGGTGCGTTCGGAAACCGGCACCGCCGGCGTGATGTTCACCCTCGATACCGAATCCGGCTTCCGTGACGTGGTGTTCATCACCGGCGCCTACGGCCTGGGCGAAACCGTCGTACAAGGCGCGGTGAACCCGGACGAATTCTATGTCCACAAGGGCACGCTGGAGGCCGGTCGCCCGGCGATCCTGCGCCGCAACCTGGGCAGCAAGGCCATCAAGATGATCTACGGCGACGAGGCCAAGGCCGGTCGTTCGGTGAAAACCGTTGATGTCGACAAGGCCGAGCGCGCGCGTTTCTGCCTGACCGACGCCGAAGTCAGCGAGCTGGCCAAGCAGGCGATGATCATCGAGAAGCACTACGGCTGCCCGATGGACATCGAATGGGCCAAGGACGGTGACGACGGCAAGCTGTACATCGTGCAGGCCCGTCCGGAAACCGTGAAGAGCCGCACCCAGGCCAACGTCATGGAACGTTACCTGCTAAAAGAAACCGGCACCGTGCTGGTGGAAGGCCGTGCCATCGGTCAGCGCATCGGCGCCGGCAAGGTGCGGATCATCAAGGACGTCTCCGAAATGGACAAAGTCCAGCCGGGCGACGTGCTGGTCTCCGACATGACCGACCCGGACTGGGAACCGGTGATGAAGCGCGCCAGCGCCATCGTCACCAACCGTGGCGGCCGTACCTGCCACGCGGCGATCATCGCCCGTGAACTGGGGATTCCGGCTGTCGTCGGTTGCGGCAACGCCACCCAGTTGCTGAAGGATGGCCAGGGCGTGACCGTGTCCTGCGCCGAAGGCGACACCGGTTACATCTTCGAAGGCGAACTGGGCTTCGACATCAAGAAAAACTCCGTGGACGCCATGCCGGAGCTGCCGTTCAAGATCATGATGAACGTCGGCAACCCGGACCGCGCCTTCGACTTCGCGCAGCTGCCGAACGCCGGTGTGGGCCTGGCCCGTCTGGAATTCATCATCAACCGCATGATCGGCGTCCACCCGAAGGCGCTGTTGAACTACGACGGCCTGCCGCAGGACATCAAGGAAAGCGTCGACAAGCGCATCGCCGGTTACGACGATCCGGTCGGTTTCTATGTCGAGAAACTGGTTGAAGGCATCAGTACCCTGGCCGCTGCGTTCGCGCCGAAGAAGGTCATCGTGCGTCTGTCGGACTTCAAGTCCAACGAATACGCCAACCTGATCGGCGGCAAGCTGTACGAGCCGGAAGAAGAAAACCCGATGCTGGGCTTCCGTGGCGCTTCGCGTTACATCAGCGAATCGTTCCGTGACTGCTTCGAACTCGAGTGCCGTGCGCTGAAACGCGTGCGCAACGAGATGGGCCTGACCAACGTCGAAATCATGGTGCCGTTCGTCCGTACCCTCGGCGAAGCCAGCCAGGTGGTCGATCTGCTGGCCGAAAACGGCTTGAAGCGTGGCGACAACGGCCTGCGCGTGATCATGATGTGCGAACTGCCATCCAACGCGATCCTGGCTGAAGAGTTCCTCGAATTCTTCGACGGTTTCTCGATCGGTTCCAACGACCTGACCCAGCTGACACTGGGCCTGGACCGTGACTCCGGGATCATCGCGCACCTGTTCGACGAGCGTAATCCGGCAGTCAAGAAGCTGCTGGCCAACGCGATTGCCGCGTGCAACAAGGCCGGCAAGTACATCGGCATCTGCGGTCAGGGCCCTTCGGACCACCCGGACCTCGCCAAGTGGCTGATGGAGCAGGGCATCGAAAGCGTATCGTTGAACCCGGACACCGTGCTGGAAACCTGGTTCTTCCTTGCCGAAGGCCAGGCGGCGGAATAAACCGTGAATGAAGCCCCGGCCCGTTGACCCGGGTCGGGGCTTTAAGATTGAAGTAGGGCGAGCTCTCCGGATGCCGCCCTTTTTTGTGCAAGAGCATTATGCAAAGCAGCAGCAACCTATTTCCTGTCGCCCTGATCAGCGCTGAACGACGCGGTGATCTGAGCGAAGACATCTACCGTTTGAAGCCGGGCAACAGCCCTGACTGGTCCGTGGAAATCGCGGTGACCCGTCTCGGCATGGCCGATGAACCGGCGACACGCGGCGTGCCGGTGATCTTGCTGCACGGCAGCTTCTCCAACCGGCGCTTCTGGTTCTCCCCGAAAGGTCTGGGGCTGGGCGCTTATCTGACGCGTCTGGGGTTCGATGTATGGATCCCGGAAATGCGCGGCCACGGCATGTCCCAGCGCAACGAGGACTATCGCCGCAACCGCGTCGCCGATTACGCCCGTTACGATTTGCCGGCCATCGCCGCGTTCGTGCGTGAACAGAGCGGGCAGATCCCGCACTGGATCGGTCATTCGCTGGGCGGCATTACGCTCGCGGCCGCCCTGGGCGGCGAATACCTCGGCGAACCGGCCGTAGCGTCGGCAGCGTTTTTCGGCACGCAGGTCAGTCGTACCTACTGGCCGCTGAAAATTCCGCCGGTGGAATGGAGCGGGCGTTTCATTCTCAAGCGTTTTGCCCAGTTGTCCGGCTCGCGTCTCAAGCGTGGCCCGGAAGACGAGCCGATCGGCCTCGCGCTGGAAAGCATGCGCTGGTATGGCCTGTTCGGGCGTTTCGGGGACAAGGACAAGGATTGGTGGGCGGGGCTCGCCGATGTCAAGGTGCCGGTGTTGGCCGTGACGGCGGTCGGGGATCATCAGGATCCGGCCTGGGCCTGCCGCAAGTTGTTCGATCAGGTCGGCTCCGAGCACAAGCAATTTATCAATCTGGGTCGTGAACAGGGCTTCAGCGAAAATTTCGGTCATGTCGAAATGCTGGTGAGCAAGGCTGCCCAGGCCGAAGTCTGGCCACTGGTGGCGCGCTGGCTGGCTGACCAGCACACGCCATTACTTGGCGAAAAGATGGATCTGGCGGCGGCAGGATGAGCGGAGGGCTCTGAAAAGGGCATTTCGTTCGGGTCGGCTTGCGGCTAAGATATGACGCATTGGACGGTTCCGGTCACATTTGGTGGCTGTTTCGCTATTACGTTTCAGCCTGTGTTCAGGTTCACTCAGCGACCATTGCATGGACTAAGGTAAACAGCGACCGTCGGATCTCGTTTCAAAAGAGTGCGACATCCTTGATCGTCTTCCTTGTTACAGGAGTTATTCGATGAACCATTACCTCACGCCTGACCTGTGCGACGCCTATCCCGAGCTGGTGCAGGTGCTGGAACCGATGTTCAGCAATTTCGGTGGCCGTGATTCCTTCGGCGGCGAAATCGTGACCATCAAGTGCTTCGAAGACAACTCGCTGGTCAAGGAACAGGTTGAACTCAAGGGCAACGGCAAGGTGCTGGTGGTCGATGGCGGCGGTTCCCTGCGGCGTGCGCTGCTGGGCGACATGCTCGCCGAGAAAGCCTCGAAAAACGGTTGGGAAGGGCTGGTCATCTACGGCTGCATCCGTGATGTGGACGTCATCGCCCAGACCGATCTCGGCGTGCAGGCACTGGCCAGCCACCCGATGAAGACCGACAAGCGGGGTATCGGCGACCTCAACGTGCCGGTGACTTTTGCGGGCGTTACGTTTCATCCGGGCCAATACATCTATGCGGACAACAACGGCGTGATTATCTCGCCGAGCCCGCTGAAGATGCCTGAATAAATCGCGGCAAGCACTGGGGTGAGGATGTTCGAGGAAGAAAACGCGCAATGGGGGCTGGTGCATGCCCTGGTGCTGGATGGTAAAGGCGGTGCGCGTTCGATAGCCCGGACTGAACTCGACGATTTGCAGCTGCAGGCCCATGAAAGCCTGTGGCTGCACTGGGATCGCAGTCACCCGCAGACCCAGACCTGGCTGCGCAAGTCCAGCGGACTGAACGAATTCACCTGCGATCTGCTGCTGGAAGAGAACACCCGTCCACGGCTGTTGCCGCTGCCCGATTCCGAGTTGCTGCTGTTTTTGCGCGGGGTCAACCTCAATCCTGGGGCCGAGCCGGAAGACATGGTCTCGGTACGGATTTTCGCTTCGGCCCAGCGTGTGATTTCCCTGCGTTTGCGCCCATTGCGCGCCACGGATGAACTGCTGGCGATGCTGGGGGAGGGCAAGGGCCCGAAAACGTCGTCCGAACTCATTCTTTATCTTGCGCAATATCTCACCAACAAGGTGCAGGATCTGGTCACTTGCCTTTCGGAAGTGGTCGATGAAGAGGAAGAAAAGCTGGATGCCGACGAACGGTATACCCCCGAGCACGGAGCGGTTTTGCACATCCGTCGCCGAGCCGCCGGACTGAAGCGTTTTCTCGCACCGCAGCGCGATATTTTCGGACAGCTGACGCGAATAAAACTGCCATGGTTCGTCGATGACGACGCGGACTATTGGAACGAATTGAACAACAGCCTGACCCGCTACCTCGAAGAGCTCGAATTGACCCGAGAGCGCGTGGGGCTTGTGCTGGACACCGAAGACCGGCGTTTGAGCGTGCGCATGAATCGCACCATGTACCGCTTCGGGATCATCACCGGGATCTTCTTGCCGATGAGTTTTCTCACCGGCCTGCTGGGGATCAATGTCGGCGGAATTCCACTTTCCGGAAGCCCTTACGGCTTCCTGGTGGCATGCCTGCTGATGGTCCTGGTGGCGCTCGGACAATGGTGGTTGTTCCGCCGATTGCGCTGGGTTTGACGATGGGCCATGTGACCCGACCAAATTTGCCCGCGTCTTTCACAGACATCACGAGAGGTGCGTATGCACGATCCGTTTGAACAGTCTTTGCGCGACATGCTCAACGCCTCGCCGTCCGGCCGCGACGACGATGCCTGCCTGGGCCGCGTACTCAAAACCGCCAACCGCCAGGTCGGCGCCGGTGATCTGTTCAGCCTGCTGGGCCGCTGGCTGCCTGCGCTGATGATCGCCCTGAACAACGGCTCGGCTCATGTCGCGCCGGTTTCCCGTCTCCGTAAACCTACCGCTCGCACTGCTGATAAGGCTGATTGAATATGGAACTTGATCTCTGGACTCAGAGCCTCGTCACGGCAATGACAGCGTTGTGGACCAAAGTCGCTAATTTCATCCCGAACCTGTTCGGCGCACTGGTGGTGCTGCTGTTGGGCTTCGTGGTGGCCAAGTTGCTGGACACATTGCTGTCCAAGCTGCTCGCCAAACTCGGCCTCGACCGCTTGATGGGCGGCACCGGCCTGACCAAACTGATGTCCCGTGCGGGACTGCAAGTGCCGATCTCGACCCTGATCGGAAAAATCGTCTATTGGTTTGTTCTGCTGATTTTCCTGGTTTCTGCGGCAGAATCCCTTGGACTTGAGCGAGTTTCAGCTACGCTGGACATGTTGGCGCTGTATGTGCCAAAAGTTTTCGGCGCCGCGCTGGTGCTGCTGGTGGGTGTATTGCTGGCGCAACTGGCCAACGGACTGGTGCGCGGTGCGGCAGAAGGCGTAGGACTGGACTACGCTTCAGGACTTGGGCGAATTGCCCAAGGCCTGGTGATCATCATCAGTATCTCGGTCGCGATCAGTCAGCTTGAGGTCAAGACCGACCTGCTGAACCATGTGATCGTCATCGTATTGATTACCGTTGGTCTGGCGGTTGCGCTGGCCATGGGCCTGGGAAGCCGGGAAATTGCCGGTCAGATTCTTGCGGGAATCTATGTGCGTGAGTTGTATCAGGTTGGGCAACAAGTGCGTGTTGGCGAGGTCGAAGGCCAGATCGAAGAGATCGGCACGGTTAAAACCACATTGCTGACCGATGAGGGTGAGCTAGTCTCTCTCTCCAATCGGATCCTGCTGGAACAGCATGTGAGTAGCCGCTAACCCGGCAAACCCTGCTAATGTATGCCGCCGCAAAATGCCAGCTGATGCTGGCAGCGGTGGACATTGACCTGACTGTCGGCACGACTTGTTTTGAATAAAGCCCAAACGCTATCCACGCGCTACGACCCCCGCGAGCTCTCTGACGAGGAGTTGGTCGCGCGCTCGCATACCGAGCTGTTTCACGTGACGCGCGCCTATGAAGAACTGATGCGGCGTTACCAGCGGACATTATTTAACGTCTGTGCACGATATCTTGGGAACGATCGCGACGCAGACGATGTCTGTCAGGAAGTGATGTTGAAGGTGCTGTATGGCCTGAAGAACTTCGAGGGCAAATCGAAGTTCAAGACGTGGCTGTATAGCATCACCTACAACGAATGCATCACACAGTATCGGAAGGAACGGCGAAAGCGTCGCTTGATGGACGCACTGAGTCTTGACCCCCTCGAGGAAGCGTCCGAAGAAAAGGCGCCGAAACCCGAGGAGAAGGGCGGACTCGATCGCTGGCTGGTGTATGTGAACCCGATTGACCGTGAAATTCTGGTGCTACGTTTTGTCGCAGAGCTGGAATTTCAGGAGATCGCAGACATCATGCACATGGGTTTGAGTGCGACAAAAATGCGGTACAAACGTGCTCTAGATAAATTGCGTGAGAAATTTGCAGGCATTGCTGAAACTTAGTTCAGCGCAAATATCTCTTACGTGTAGGCAAGTTCTGATAGACTTGCCGCCGAGTTGTCCCCCGGTTTGCGGGACTGCTTCACAATCACCAGATGGGGATTTAACGGATGAAACTGAAAAACACCTTGGGCTTGGCCATTGGTTCTTTGATTGCCGCTACTTCGTTCGGCGCACTGGCACAAGGCCAAGGCGCAGTTGAAGGCGAACTGTTCTACAAGAAGCAGTACAACGACAGCGTTAACCATGTCGAAGACGGCTTCAACCCAGGCGCCTCTATCGGTTACTTCTTGACCGACGACGTATCGTTGAACTTGACCTACGACAAGAACAACCACACCCGTTCGAACGACGGCACCGGCAGCCAGAAACTGCACGGCGACAACTTCGGTCTGAACGCTCAGTACCACTTCAACAACGCTGGCGACGCTCTGCGTCCTTACGTTTCCGGTGGTGTTAAGCACGGCAGCCTGACCAACGTAGCTGCTGACGGCCACACCGGTCGCGATCAGTCGACCTACCTGACTGCTGGCGCTGGCGTCAAGTACTACTTCGCTGAAAACTTCTACGCCCGTGCTGGTGTAGACGCTGACTACAAGCTGGACAACGGTCGCTGGAACTACGCTCCAGTAATCGGTCTGGGCGTGAACTTCGGTGGCGGCAACAAGCCTGCCGCTGCTCCAGTTCCAGCACCAGCTGAAGTCTGCTCCGACAGCGACAACGATGGCGTTTGCGACAACGTTGACAAGTGCCCGAACACCCCAGCCAACGTAACTGTTGACGCTGATGGCTGCCCGGCAGTTGCTGAAGTTGTTCGTGTAGAGCTGGACGTGAAGTTCGACTTCGACAAGTCGGTCGTCAAGCCAAACAGCTACGCTGACATCAAGAACCTGGCTGACTTCATGAAGCAGTACCCATCGACTCACACCACTGTTGAAGGTCACACTGACTCCGTCGGTCCTGACGCTTACAACCAGAAACTGTCCGAGCGTCGTGCAAACGCCGTTAAGCAAGTTCTGGTTAACCAGTACGGTGTTGAATCGTCCCGCGTTCAGTCGATTGGCTACGGCGAAACCCGTCCAGTTGCTGACAACAAAACCGAAGCTGGCCGCGCCGTTAACCGTCGCGTAGAAGCTCAGGTTGAAGCTCAAGCTAAGTAATTAGCTCGCTGCTTTGAGGAAAGCCCGGCTCAGGCCGGGCTTTTCTTTGTCTGGGATTTGGTAAAACCAGAGGGTCAGGCTGACTGATTGGCGGGCCAGGCGAGCAAACCGGATCGGTCCGCAGAAGCCGCCACCGCACCAATCACCAGAATGGCCGGGCTCTTGAGCTGGAACCTGCAGGCTGCTTCCTCCATCCCCGTCAGATCGCTCCGGCATTCCCGTTGTTGTGGCAGGGATGCGTTCTCGATCATCGCCACCGGCGTCTCCATCGCCATTCCGCCTGCCAGCAACTGCTCACGAATTTCGCTGAGCTTGGCCACCCCCATGTAGATCACCAGCGTCGTGCCGCTCTGCGCCAGTGCCTGCCAGTTCACCTGACTGTCATCCTGAGTGTGCGCGGTGACCAGCGTCACCCCCCGCGCTACGCCGCGTAACGTCAGCGGAATGTCACACTGCGTCGCCCCGGCCAGCCCGGCGGTGATGCCATTGACCAGCTCCACTTCAACCCCGCGCTCACGCAGCCACTGCGCTTCCTCGCCGCCACGGCCGAAGATGCAGGGATCGCCGCCCTTGAGGCGCACCACGCATTTGCCCTGGCGCACATAACGCAGCATCAGCCGATGAATGAACGCCTGTGGCGTCGAGCGACAGCCGCCGCGTTTGCCGACCGGAATGATCCGTGCGGCGGGGCAGTATTCCAGCACTGCGTCGTTGACCAGATCGTCGATCAGCACCACATCCGCTTCGCGCAAGGCACGTACGGCTTTGAGCGTCAGCAATTCAGGATCGCCAGGACCTGCGCCCACCAGCCAGACTTTTGCGTTCATGGTGTTTTCCTCTTCAGATGACGGCGACCGGCCGCGTTTCGGCGGCCAGCAAACGCTTGATTTCCGGGACGCAGGAACCACATTGCGTGCCGCAGCCCAGTGTGTTTTTCAAACCCTGCAGATCCAGACCTTCTCGAATGCCGGCGCAGACCGCGCTGTGGCTGACGTTTTTGCAATTGCACAGGGTCTTGTCGGCAACGCTCTGCACACCGGCATTGCCCGGCGGCGCACTCATTGGCGCCAGCAGCCAGCGCCGCAGTTGTTCGTCTGCGCGGCCCTCCAGCCACAGGCCTTGCAACCAGTGTCGGGCAAGGGTTTCGCCGGCGAGGCGAATCGCGGTGATTCGCCCGTTTTCGATGCGTACCCGTTTGCCGATCGCCCGGCGCGGATCGTCATAGGCCAGTACCGGGCCGTCGATCAGAGCCAGGCACTGGTCGATTTCGCGCAGCAATTGCGGATCGGGTGCGGCGGCGCTGGCAGCGCGTATCAGCAGCGCGGGACGCTCGCGACCGACCAGGCTGAGGCTGACGTAGGAAAACGCCTCACACAGCGGGCGAAGTGCCTCAAAATGCCGCTGAACATCACCCTCGATCAGTGCGAAAAGTTGCCAGGGCAGATTCACCGGTTCCAGGCGTACCCCGCTGTGCTTGAGTTCAGGTTGTTTCGACAGGGGATCGAAGGCGGGCAGCGTCAGGCAGTTCACGCCGCCCTTGAGAAAACGATCACCCCAATGCATCGGCAGAAACGCCTGACCAGGACGCACGCTGTCATCGCTGCCGACCGCCACGACCACTGCGCCACGACGACTTTTCAGGCTCACCAGATCCCCCGGTTGCAAGCGGTGACGGCGCAATTCGTCCGGATGCAGACTCAACACTGCTTCGCTGACATGACCGAATAACTGCGCCGCCGTGCCGGTGCGGCTCATACCGTGCCATTGATCACGCAGGCGGCCGGTGATCAGGGTCAGGGGAAAACGTGCGTCGCGTTGTTCCTTGGCGGCGCGATAGGGATCGGCAACGAACTGCGCCCGCCCGTTCGCTGTAGGAAAGATCCCGTCGCCATACAGCCGGGCTGTACCTTGGCGGGCGCCAGCGGGGAAGGGCCATTGCTGTGGCCCCAGCTCATCAATCAACCCATGGCTGATCCCCGATAGATCCAGATCGCGCCCCCGGGTCAGTTGTTTGTACTCGTCAAACAACTGCGCCGGTTGCTCGAAAGCAAACAGACCCGGCTGTTGCGGGCGGAGACGTTTCTCCAGGCGCTGTGCGAAATCTACGGTGATCGCCCAGTCCGGACGCGCCTCACCCGGTGCGGCAATGGCTTTGCGGACGTGGGAAATCCGCCGCTCAGAGTTGGTCACCGAGCCTTCTTTCTCGCCCCAACTGGCTGCCGGTAACAGTAGATCGGCAAACGCCGCGGTTTCGGTGGTGCGAAACGCCTCCTGCAACACCACGAACGGACAGGCTTCCAGCGCCGCGCGGACGGCGTTCTGATCCGGCATCGATTGTGCGGGGTTGGTGCAGGCAATCCACAGCGCCTTGATCTGGCCGCTGCGCACCTGTTCGAACAGTTCGATGGCGCTGAGGCCGGTGTTTTCCGGAAGCGAATCCACCCCCCAATACGCCGCCACTTCGGCGCGGTGCTGTGGGTTGGCAGCCTCACGATGACCGGGCAACAGGTTGGAAAGGCTGCCGGTTTCCCGCCCGCCCATGGCATTCGGCTGACCGGTCAGGGAGAAAGGTCCTGCACCTGGCCGACCGATTTGCCCGGTGGCCAGATGCAGATTGATCAGCGCGCTGTTCTTCGCACTGCCGGCGGTGGACTGGTTCAGGCCCATGCACCACAGCGACAGAAAACTCGGCGCGGTGCCGATCCATTCGGCGCATTGCTGCAGCTGCTCGACACTGATCCCGCACAGCTGCGAAACCATGGCCGGGGTGTAATCGCGCACCAGGCTTTTCAGCTCGGCGAGCCCGTCGGTGTGCGCCTTGATGAAGTCGCGGTCGATCCAGTCTTCCCACAACAGCAGATGCAAAATCCCATGGAACAACGCGACATCGGTGCCCGGCAGAATCGCCAGATGCAGGTCGGCGAGGTCGCAAGTGTCGGTGCGCCGAGGGTCGATGACGATGACTTTCATCTGCGGGCGGCGGGATTTGGCCTCTTCGAGGCGGCGAAACAGTACCGGATGGGCGTAGGCCATGTTACTGCCGACGATCATCACGCAATCGCTCAGCTCCAGGTCTTCATAGCTGCACGGTGGTGCGTCGGCACCAAGGCTGCGCTTGTAGCCAACCACCGCCGAAGACATGCACAACCGCGAATTGCTATCGATGTTATTGGTGCCGACCAGCGCCCGCGCCAGTTTGTTGAACGCGTAGTAATCCTCGGTCAGCAACTGCCCGGAGATGTAAAACGCCACGCTGTCCGGGCCGTGTTTAGCGATGGTGTCGGCGAACACGTTGGCGGCGTGATCCAGCGCGGTGTCCCAGTCGCAACGGCTACGCGCCAGGCCTTTGCCCAGGCGCAATTCCGGGTACAACGCCCGGGCCGCGAGGTCACCGGTCAGGTGCAGGGTTGAGCCTTTGCTACACAGTTTGCCGAAGTTGGCCGGATGCGCCGGATCGCCGCTGACGCCGAGAATGCGCTCGCCGTCATGCTCGATCAGCACGCCGCAGCCGACCCCGCAATAGCAGCAGGTCGAGGCGGTCGTCTGGCGGTTCATCAGACGGCGTCCCGCAGGGCCAGTTGCACACGGCCGTTTTCCACACGGGCCGGGTGATGGTGCGCGCAGCCGACGTCCGGCGCCTGGGCTTCGCCGGATTGCAGGTCGATCTGCCAGTTGTGCAGTGGGCAGGCCACGCGTTTGCCGTAGATCAGGCCTTGGGACAGCGGGCCACCCTTGTGCGGGCAGCGGTCATCGAGTGCGAAAACTTCGTCGTCGCTTGTGCGAAAGATCGCAATGTCACCTTTGGGGCCGGCGATGATCCGCGAACCGAGGGCGTTGATTTCTTCCAAGGCACAGATATCGAGCCAGTTCATGCCGGCACCTCCAGATTTTTCACGGGGATCACGTCGAATTCTTTCTTCAGTTGCGGCTGGGCAAGGCGCTCTTTCCACGGGTCCTGTTCGAACGACAGGGAGAATTGCAGGCGCTCGTTCAGGGCCTTGCGGCGTTCGGGATCTTCCAGCACGGCTTTCTTGATGTGCTCCATGCCGACCCGCTGCAGGTAGTGCACGGTGCGTTCGAGGTAGAAGGCTTCCTCGCGGTACAGCTGCAGGAACGCGCCGTTGTATTCGCGCACTTCTTCGGCGGTCTTGAGCTTGACGAAGAATTCGGCGACTTCGGTCTTGATCCCGCCGTTGCCACCGATGTACATCTCCCAGCCGGAATCGACGCCGATGATGCCTACGTCCTTGATCCCCGCTTCCGAGCAGTTGCGTGGGCATCCGGAGACCGCCAACTTCACTTTGTGCGGCGACCACATGTTGAACAGGTCATGTTCAAGATCGATGCCCAACTGGGTCGAATTCTGCGTGCCGAAGCGGCAGAACTCGCTGCCGACGCAGGTTTTCACGGTGCGGATCGATTTGCCGTAGGCGTGGCCGGACGGCATGTCGAGGTCCTTCCATACACCCGGCAGGTCCTGCTTCTTGATTCCCAACAGGTCGATGCGCTGGCCGCCGGTGACCTTGACCATCGGCACCTGATATTTGTCCGCCACGTCGGCGATCCGCCGCAGTTCCGACGGGTTGGTCACGCCGCCCCACATCCGTGGCACCACTGAATAGGTGCCGTCCTTCTGAATGTTGGCGTGGGCCCGTTCGTTGATCAGACGTGACTGTGGATCGTCCTTGGCTTCGCCGGGCCAGGTGGAAATCAGGTAATAGTTGAGGGCCGGGCGGCAGGTAGCGCAGCCGTTCGGGGTGCGCCAGTTGAGGTAGCTCATGGTGCCGGCGATGGTCAGCAAATGCTGTTCGCGAATGGCCTGGCGAATCTGGCCGTGGTTGAGGTCGCTGCAACCGCAGATGGCTTTTTCGCTTTTCGGTTTGACGTCCGCCGCGCCGCCGACGGTGTTGATCAGGATCTGCTCGACCAGCCCGGCGCAGGAGCCGCAGGAGCTGGCGGCCTTGGTGTGTTTCTTTACCTCGTCGACGCTGAACAGGCCGTGTTCCTGAATCGCCTTGACGATGGTGCCCTTGCACACGCCGTTGCAGCCGCAGACTTCGGCGTTGTCGGCCATGCTCATGGCTTTGTCCTGGCCCTGATGTCCTACATCGCCTAAAGCATGCTCCATAGAAGAAGAGCCGCCGAACATCAGGTGATCGCGGATCTGCCGAATGTCGTGATTCTCACGAATCTGCCGGAAATACCAACCACCATCCGCCGTATCGCCGTACAGACAGGCGCCGACCAGCACGTCATCCTTGATCACCAGTTTTTTGTACACCCCGCCGATCGGATCGGAGAGGGTGATGGTCTCGGTGCCTTCGCCGCCCATGAAGTCGCCGGCGGAAAACAGGTCGATGCCGGTGACCTTCAATTTGGTCGAGGTCACCGAGCCCTGATAGCGGGCGAAACCCAGTTGCGCCAAGTGGTTGGCGCAGACCTTGGCCTGTTCGAACAGCGGCGCGACCAGGCCGTAGGCGATGCCGCGATGGCTGGCGCATTCGCCGATGGCATAGATGCGCGGGTCGTAGGTTTGCAGGGTGTCGTTGACCAGAATCCCGCGATTGCACGGGATGCCGGCCTTTTCCGCGAGTTCGGTATTGGGGCGAATGCCAGCGGCCATGACCACCAGATCGGCAGGAATGATGTCGCCGTTCTTGAATTGCACCGAGCCGACGCGACCGTTGCCGGCGTCGTGCAGGGCCTGGGTCTGTTCGCACAGGCGAAAGTGCAGGCCGCGGGATTCGAGGGCGGTTTGCAGGAGTTGGCCGCTGGTCTTGTCCAGTTGCCGCTCCAGCAGCCATTCACCCAGGTGCACCACGGTGACGTGCATGCCGCGCAGCATCAGGCCGTTGGCCGCTTCGAGGCCGAGCAGGCCACCGCCGATCACCACGGCGTGCTTGTGGGTCTTGGCGGTGTCGATCATGGCTTGGGTGTCGGCGATGTCGCGGTAGCCGATCACGCCCTGCAAGGTGTTGCCGGGGATCGGCAGAATGAACGGGGTCGAGCCGGTGGCGATCAGCAAGCGATCATATTCGGCTTCGGTACCGTCTTCGGCGATCACACGGCGTTTGACCCGGTCGATCTCCACCACTTTGCGGTTGAGCAGCAGTTTGATGCCGTTTTCCAGGTACCAGTCGAGGTCGTTGAGCACGATCTCTTCGAAGGTCTGTTCGCCGGCCAATACCGGCGACAGCAGGATGCGGTTGTAGTTGGTGTGCGGTTCGGCGCCGAAGACCGTGATGTCGTACAGCTCGTTGCTCAGTTTCAGCAGTTCTTCCAGGGTGCGGACCCCGGCCATGCCGTTGCCGATCATCACCAGTTTGAGTTTTTTCATCAGGTTCTCCGGGAGCATCGGGCTTGCCTCTTGTGGGCAGTCAGGCCTTGCTCGACAAAATGGCGCAAACAAAAAAGGCGTCCCGCCAGTTACCTAGCGAGGACGCCTTTGTCCTTGTCCCGTTCTCTCGGGAAGCCTGGCCTTCGTCGTTGAAGGTCGGGCTTTATGTCAGTTGGAAACGTTAATGCAGTGGTTGTGCCAATTCGCGCTCAGACACGAATTCATTGGGGTGGGGCTGGAATTGGCCAGATGTTCATTGTGGTTTTTGCACTGAATGGAAGCAGTCTGCTCGCTAATGGAGCGTCGGATCAGCCATGAAACAACAGAAACAGCAGCACCAGATTGCCCAGTAGCGCCAGCAGCGCCAGTGTCCGCCAGACCTTCAGCGGCTCCCGCTCGAGCAAGGGACGAGGACGTACATTCAGGCTGCGGCGTTCACCCTGTTCCAGCGTGAGCAGCCATTCTTCAGCGGTTTCATAGCGTTGCAGCGGGTCAGTCGAGACACCACGTTCCAGACACTGCGCCAGCCATTCCGGCAGATCCGGCCGATAACGAGCCGCACTCACCGGCAGCCCGAAACGCGGACGCTGGAAGGCTTCGACTTCTCCGTAGGGAAAATGCCCGGTGAGCAGGAAATACAAGGTTACGCCCACCGCATACAGATCCTGACGAGCCTGGGGCGCATCCCCTCGAAAGGATTCCGGTGCGATATAGCTCGGGGTTCCCGGCAGCGTCGACGGCGTGTCCTGCGAAAGACCGGGGCAATACGCCAGACCGAAATCCAGCAAACGCAACTCGCCGTCGTCCCCCAGCAGCAGGTTCTCCGGTTTGATGTCGCGGTGCAGAATCTGCCGCCGATGCAGAAGGCCGACGGCCCGCAACAGGCGTTCGGCCACGTCCTGCCACTGAGCCAGCGGTAGTGGGCCGGCTCGCTCGAACAACTGCGCGAGGGTGATTCCCGAATATTCACGCATCACGTAGTACAAATGCTGACGCTGACTGGCGCTATGGACTTCAGGGAAATGTCGCCCGGCCACGCGTTTGAGAAACCATTCCTCCGCCAACAGTGCCTGACCTGCGTGGGTATCGTCCGCCAGCCGTGGGGGCAAGGTCTTCAACAGCCACGCCTGGCCTTGGCCATCGAGGACGCGATACAGCAACGATTGCTGGCTTTGGCCGACGATGCCTTGCACCTGCCAGCCTTCGAAGGTCTGACCCGGTTTGAGCGTCGGGGGCAGCGGCCATTGCTGCAACTGAATCAGCGCATCGCCGATGCTCGCTTCCCCCACGGCATCCACCCGCACCAGCAAGGCGCTGGCGTTGTCCTGGCCGCCGGCCAGATGCGCGGCGTTGACCAGCGTTTGTGCCGCACTGTGCAGATCCGGTTGATCACGCAGGATCCCGGCGATGGCGGTATCGCCGAGCGCCGCCCACACGCCATCGCTGAGCAGCACGAAACATTCGCCCTCACGCAGTTCGCCGTCGAGAAAGTCCAGCACCAGATGCTGATCCAGCCCCAGTGCGCGCTTGAGCACGTGCTGCATGCCCGGTTGTTCCCAGACGTGATCCTCGGTGATGCGCTGCAGGGTGTCGGCGTGCCAGCGATAGACCCGGCAATCCCCCACATGCGCCAGCGTGAAGCGCCTGCCGCGCAGGACCAGCGCGCTGACGGTGGTGAGCAACGGCTGGCCACCGCCATTGGCTTGCAACCAGCGATTTTGCGCGAGCAACAGGCGATCCAGCGCCTGGGCCACGCTCCAGGTCTGCGGGGTGGCGTAGTAGTCCAGCGCCAACGCCTGCAAGGTCGAGCGCGCAGCCAGACCGCCATCGGCGCACTGGCTGACGCCGTCGGCGATGGCGAACAGGAAACCCTTGCTGGCGGCCAGCGCCGGGGCCGGAGTGACCAGGCGCAAGGCGTCCTGATTCTCCGCGCGGGGGCCGGTGGCGCTGGCTTCAGCGAAGCTCAGTCGCAGTGCCATGCGGGCCTCAGACCCGGGCAGCGGTCACGGCCGCCGAACCCCAGGTGGTTCTCCAGCGACGTTTGACCCCGTGCAGGCCGAACCACGCCAGCACACCAAGGCTGGCGAACAACCACAGCGCCAGTTGATAGCTGCCGGTGCTCTGTTTGATCGCGCCCATGCCCGCCGCCAACGCAAAACCGCCGATGCCGCCGGCCATGCCGATCAGCCCGGTCATCACGCCGATCTCCCGGCGAAAGCGCTGTGGCACCAGTTGGAACACCGCGCCGTTACCCGCGCCAAGACCGAGCATGGTGCAGACGAAAAGTGCCAGCGCCGCGTAGGAACTGGGCAGGTTGAATCCGACCGCTGCGATGCAGACCGCCGCCACCGTGTACATCGCCAGCAAGGTGCGAATCCCGCCGAAACGGTCAGCCAGCGCGCCGCCCAGCGGTCGCATCAGGCTGCCGCCGAACACGCAGGCAGCAGTGTAGTAACCGGCGGTGACCGGGCTCAGGCCGTATTGATCGTTGAAGTAACCGGGCAGGGCGCTGGCCAGGCCGATGAAACCGCCGAAGGTGACGCTGTAGAAGAACATGAACCACCAACTGTCGCGGTCGCCCAGAGCCTTGAAGTAGTCGGCCATGGATTTGGCTTTTGGTCGCTCCGGCGCGTTTTTCGCCAGCCAGGCAAACAGTACCAGGGTCAGGATCAGCGGAATCAGGGCGAAACCGAACACGTTGCTCCAGCCGAACGCCGCTGCCAGTACCGGGGCGATCAACGCCGCGAATACGGTGCCGGAGTTGCCGGCGCCGGCGATGCCCATCGCCTTGCCCTGATGCTCCGGCGGATACCACTGCGAGGCCAGCGGCAGCGCCACGGCGAATGAAGCGCCGGCCATGCCGAGGAACAGGCCAAGCAACAAGGCTTGTTCGTAACTGTGGATGCCGAGTTTCCAGGCGCCGAACAGCGCGCAGATCACGATCACCTGGCCGATCAGCCCGGCGGTTTTCGGCGACAGGCGATCGGCAAGCATGCCCATCGCAAAGCGCAGCACGGCGCCGGCCAGAATCGGCGTGGCCACCACGAGGCCGCGTTGTTGGGTGGTCAGGTGCAGGTCAGCGGCGATTTGTACCGCCAGAGGGCCGAGCAGGTACCAGACCATGAAACTCAGATCGAAATACAGGAAGGCCGCGAACAGGGTCGGGGTGTGGCCGGATTTCCAGAAGCTTTTATTCATCGCGCACCTCAGCGGTAGAGAATCTCGGGAAGGAATCAGAACCAGCACAGTGGGGCGCCGCCACGGCCGCACCACCGGCCCCGGTCAATGGGGCCAAAACGCAAAAACGCCGCTACCCGGATCGCCGAAAGGGGCGAAGAAGGTGAGCGACGTCTTTGTCGTGGGTGGGGCAACCGCCGTTGGTTACCTGTAGCGATTGCTTAGCGAGATCTGTGCCAGCTCAGCCAAGCAACTCGCTCATCGCGATGATCTGTTCGGCGACCTGGATCAGTTTCTGCTGGCGGCTCATGGCCTGGCGGCGCATCAGGGTGTAGGCCTCTTCTTCGTTGCAATCCTTCATTTTCATCAGCAGCCCCTTGGCCAGTTCGATGCGCTTGCGCTCGGCCAGTTGCTGGTCGCGGGCCTGAAGCTGGGCGCGCAAGGCCTGATCGCTCTCGAAACGGGCCATGGCCACGTCGAGAATCGGTTGCAGGCGTTGTGCGTGGATGCCCTCGACGATGTAGGCACTGACCCCGGACTTGATCGCCTGACGCATCACGCCAGGGTCGTGCTCGTCGGTGAACATCACGATCGGCCGGGGTTGGTCGCGGCTGACCAGCACCACTTGTTCCATCACATCGCGGCTCGGTGACTCGGTATCGATCAGGATCACGTCCGGACGCACCGTTTCGACGCGCGCCGGCAGGTCGATGGTCAGGCCCGACTCGTCGATCACCTCGAAACCGGCCTCGGTCAGCGCGGCTTTCAGGCGCCCGACTTTTTTCGCGGTGTCGTTGATCAGCAGAATGCGCAGCATGTTCGCGGTCTCCTGTCAGCGCTGGGCGAGAAGGGGCGCGCTGTCGCTCAGCGCGTGGAGCTTGAAGCTCCGGGCATAGGCGGCCGGGTCGCTGCCGTCCCAGATCTTGCCGTCGATCAACTGGCTGCTGCGCATGTCCTTGCCCCAGGCCGCGACGCCCACGGCAGTCGCCGCGTCGCGATAGATCTCCAGTTGTTGCACCTGCCGGGCGACGGCGAGGTAATCCGGGTCGTCGCGCAGCAAACCCCAGCGGCGGAACTGGGTCATGAACCACATGCCGTCCGACAAGTACGGCAGGTTTACCGCGCCATCGCCATGAAAGCGCAGGGCGTGTGGGTCCTGCCAGCGATTGCCCAGGCCGTCGTCGTAGTCGCCGAGAAAGCGCGGTTCGATGCAGGACACCGGGGCGTCGAGGTATTCCGCTGCGCTCAACAACTGGGCGGTGCTGCGGCGGTTTTCCGGGCTCTCTTCGATGAAACGGCTGGCTTCGAGGATCGCCATCACCAGCGCACGGGCGGTGTTGGGGTATTGCTCGACGAAGGCGCGGGTGCAGCCGAGGACTTTTTCCGGGTGATCGGGCCAGATGGTCTGGCTGGTCGCCAGCGTGAAGCCGAGATTCTGTTGCACGGCGCTGGCGGCCCACGGCTCGCCGACGCAGAAACCGTCGATGCGACCGGCCTGCAGGTGCGCAACCATTTGTGGCGGCGGCACGACCACGCTGTCGACATCCTGCAACGGATGAATGCCCTGGCTCGCCAGCCAGTAATACAGCCACATGGCATGGGTGCCGGTCGGAAAGGTCTGGGCGAAGGTCAGTTTTGCGCGGGTTTGGTGCACATGGTGGTGCAGCGCTTCAGGACCGGTCACGCCCAGGCCCTGCAAACCGTGGGACAGGTTGAGGCTCTGACCGTTCTGGTTCAGGCCCATCAGCACCGCCATGTCGGTCGGCGCGACGCCGCCGATGCCCAGATGCACCGCGTAGATCAGGCCGTAGAGGCTGTGGGCGGCATCGAGTTCGCCGCTGACCAGATTGTCCCGCAGGTTGGCCCAGGAACTCTGGCGCTTGAGGTTCAGGGTCAGGCCGTAAGGCTGGGCAAAGCCCTGGGTGGCCGCGACCACCAGCGAGGCGCAGTCGCTCAGGGCCATGAAGCCCAGGTTGATCGCGCTTTTTTCCGGGGCATCGCTGCCGTTGACCCAGGCCAGCGGCCCGGCGGAGGTTTGAGTCATGAAAGCCACCCTCAAAAAAAACGCCGTCCCAGGCTTTGCCCGCGCAAAACCGAGAGACGACGCCATTGTCCTTGCCTGCACGCCACCATTGGCCTGCAGGCTGATGCCGAGGAAGGTGCAAGGCATATGCCATGCGCACCGATTTACCCGTGCGCCTCGCGCGGCGGGACGATGCCCGGCTATAATCGCCGCCTCTTTTCGCCGCCCGAGTCATAGCCGCCCATGTACACCCTGGCCCGTCAGCTGTTGTTCAAACTTTCCCCGGAAACCTCCCACGATCTGTCGCTGGATCTGATCGGCGCGGGCGGGCGTTTGGGCCTCAACGGCTTGCTGTGCAAGGCGCCGGCGTCGCTGCCGGTGACTGTCATGGGCCTGCAGTTCCCGAATCCTGTGGGTCTGGCGGCCGGTCTGGACAAGAACGGCGCGGCCATCGACGGCTTCGCCCAGCTGGGGTTCGGTTTTGTCGAAATCGGCACCGTGACCCCGCGTCCGCAGCCGGGCAACCCGAAACCACGGATTTTCCGCCTGCCGGAAGCCGAGGCGATCATCAACCGCATGGGTTTCAACAACCTCGGTGTGGATAACCTGCTGGCGCGGGTGGTGGCGGCCAAATACAAAGGCGTGCTGGGGATCAACATCGGCAAGAACTTCGACACCCCGGTCGAGCGCGCGGTAGACGACTACCTGATCTGCCTGGACAAGGTCTACGCCCACGCCAGCTACGTCACGGTCAACGTCAGCTCGCCGAACACCCCGGGCCTGCGCAGCCTGCAATTCGGCGATTCGCTCAAGCAATTGCTGGCGGACCTGGCCACGCGCCGCGCCGAACTGGCCCTGCGTCACGGCAAACATGTACCACTGGCGATCAAGATCGCGCCGGACATGACCGACGAAGAAACCGCGCAAGTCGCCCAGGCGCTGATCGAAACCGGGATGGACGCGGTGATCGCCACCAACACCACCCTCAGCCGCGTGGGCGTCGAAGGCATGGAACACGGCGACGAGGCGGGCGGTCTGTCCGGCGCGCCGGTGCGTGAAAAGAGCACCCACACCGTGAAAGTGCTGGCGTCCGAGCTGGGTGGCAAACTGCCGATCATCGCGGCGGGCGGTATCACCGAAGGCAAGCATGCGGCCGAGAAGATCGCTGCTGGCGCGAGTCTGGTGCAGATCTACTCCGGCTTCATCTACAAGGGCCCGGCGCTGATCCGCGAATCCGTGGACGCCATCGCCGCCAAACGCTGATCGGCGGACATGAAAGGCAGGCATAAAAAAGGGCTCCTCGAAGGAGCCCCTGGGCCGTAGCCCGCCGTCCGGGAAGGACGTGCATGGTGATCAGGTTGTTACGAAATCAGATTGTCGTGTCGCAATAAGTGCCCTGTGTCAGCCGACGGCGTGAAGTTCGTTGAGTCTGTGGATTCCCGCAGTGCCGGTCATACCGTCCCAGTTGTCGCCGCGTCCTTCTCGCCAGCCGTTGATCCAGGCTTGACGTACCGACGGTAGAGTAAATGGGCAAAGCTCACGGGATTTGCCACCAACGCCATATTGATATCCGCGCAAAAATGCTCTTTCCAACGGATCACGCTTAAGTCTTCTCATAGGGTGTTTCCCTCACTTGTTGACTGTTTTTGTCGCGTCGACCTCAATTGAGGTCTGGCAGAAAAACTCTGCCGTTGGCGGCTCGCTGCCGGCGTGGCGAGCCAAGGTGTTGACGCCGTTGCGACGTCAACCTGTGTCCAGTTCTAACCAATGAGTCACATCGATGGAATGACCGTTTTGTCATAAGGACGTAACGAAAAAGATGCTATTGCCATAAGTAACCGCGTATTTATCCAGTGTTCGTTGGCTAAACCCCGGTATGATCGGCCCCGCGCTGGATGATGAGGTTAATCCTTTAGTGAGAATGACCCACGTTTACGCTGGGGTACTATTCGACGAAGGGTTGCTTTGAGTCATTTTGTTGCATCAACTTTTTTATCTGTCCCGGCATCTAAGCTCTTTTAACCCGAGCAGCGGGGATGGAACGGCACACCTTCGTGCCACGCGGGCGCTCTTGTAGAAAAGCGCCTGATTGAAAACCGGATCGGCAATGCGTTGCCGGTTCATCAGCCAAAGGCTCTGGAAAAACCATGTCCGACCGTTTCGAACTCTTCCTCACTTGCCCCAAAGGCCTTGAAGGCCTGCTCATCGAGGAAGCCGTCGGGCTTGGCCTTGAAGAAGCTCGCGAGCACACTTCCGCCGTGCGTGGCATGGCGACCATGGAAACCGCTTATCGCCTGTGCCTCTGGTCGCGTCTGGCCAACCGGGTGCTGCTGGTGCTCAAACGCTTCCCGATGAAAGACGCCGAAGACCTGTACCACGGCGTACTCGACGTCGACTGGCAGGATCACATGCTGGCCGACGGTACCCTGGCCGTGGAATTCAGCGGCCATGGTTCGGGCATCGACAACACCCACTTCGGCGCCTTGAAGGTCAAGGACGCCATCGTCGACAAGCTGCGCACCCCGCAGGGCGACCGTCCAAGCATCGACAAGCTCAACCCGGACCTGCGCATTCATCTGCGCCTGGATCGCGGCGAAGCGATTCTGTCCCTCGACCTCTCCGGTCACAGCCTGCACCAGCGCGGTTATCGCTTGCAGCAGGGCGCTGCGCCGCTGAAGGAAAACCTCGCGGCCGCGATCCTGATCCGTTCCGGCTGGCCACGCATTGCCGCCGAAGGTGGCGCGCTGGCTGACCCGATGTGCGGTGTCGGCACGTTCCTGGTCGAAGCCGGCATGATCGCCGCCGACATGGCGCCGAACCTGCGTCGCGAACAGTGGGGCTTCACCGCCTGGCTCGGTCACGTACCGGCGCTGTGGAAAAAACTGCATGAAGAAGCCGTCGAACGCGCCGCCGCCGGTCTGGCCAAGCCGCCGCTGTGGATCCGTGGTTATGAAGCCGACCCACGGCTGATTCAGCCGGGCCGCAACAACGTCGAGCGCGCCGGCCTGAGCGAATGGATCAAGATCTATCAGGGCGAAGTCGCCACCTTCGAACCGCGCCCGGACCAGAACCAGAAAGGCCTGGTCATCTGCAACCCGCCGTACGGCGAGCGTCTGGGCGATGAAGCCAGCCTGTTGTACCTCTACCAGAACCTTGGCGAGCGTCTGCGTCAGGCCTGCCTGAACTGGGAAGCGGCGGTGTTCACCGGCGCGCCGGACCTGGGCAAGCGCATGGGTATCCGCAGCCACAAGCAGTATTCGTTCTGGAACGGCGCGCTGCCATGCAAGCTGCTGTTGATCAAAGTGTTGCCGGACCAATTCGTCACCGGCGAGCGTCGTACCCCGGAGCAACGTCAGGCCGAACGCGAGCAAGCCGCTTATGATCAGGCGCCGAACGAGCCGCAAGAGCGCAAGTTCAACAAGAACGGCAACCCGATCAAACCGACGCCGGCCCCGGCGCCTGTGATCGAGCAGCCGCGCCTGAGTGAAGGCGGGCAGATGTTTGCCAACCGCCTGCAGAAGAATCTCAAGGCGATGGGCAAGTGGGTCAAGCGCGAAGGCATCGACTGCTACCGCGTCTACGATGCGGACATGCCGGAATACGCCATGGCCATCGACCTCTATCACGACTGGGTGCACGTCCAGGAATACGCCGCGCCGAAGTCGATCGACCCGGAAAAAGCCTCGATCCGCATGTTCGACGCCCTGGCGGCCATTCCGCAGGCGCTGAACATCGACAAAAGCCGCGTGGTGGTCAAGCGCCGCGAGCGCCAGAGCGGCACCAAGCAGTACGAGCGTCAGGCTGCCCAAGGCAAATTCAATGAAGTGACCGAGGGCGGCGTGAAGTTGCTGGTCAACCTCACCGACTACCTCGACACCGGGCTGTTCCTCGATCACCGGCCGATGCGCATGCGGATTCAGAAAGAGGCCGCCGGCAAGCGCTTCCTCAACCTGTTCTGCTACACCGCGACCGCCAGTGTGCACGCAGCCAAGGGCGGCGCGCGCAGCACCACCAGTGTCGACTTGTCGAAAACCTACCTCGACTGGGCGCGCCGCAACCTGTCGCTCAATGGTTTCTCCGACAAGAACCGTCTGGAGCAGGGCGATGTGATGGCGTGGCTGGAAAACTGCCGGGAAGAGTACGACCTGATCTTCATCGATCCGCCGACCTTTTCCAACTCCAAGCGCATGGAAGGGATCTTCGACGTGCAGCGTGACCAGGTGCAACTGATCGACCTGGCCATGGCCCGCCTGGCCAGCGGCGGGGTGTTGTACTTCTCCAACAACTTCCGCAAGTTCCAGCTGGAAGACAACCTGGCCGAGCGCTACGCGGTCGAGGAAATCACCGCCAGCACCATCGACCCGGATTTCGCCCGCAACGGCAAGATCCACCGCGCCTGGAAAATCACGGCCCGTTGACACTCTGAGCAGTTGGATCCACAGAGCCTTGATTTTTAAGGCTCTTGGATCCCATCAGAGCTAGCCAAATTAGTGGCTAATAGCTATAACTCACTCACGGCCAACGGGGTTATCCCGCAAGTACTGGCGTAGTGAGTGGCCCATATGTCGTTGCACCCCGTGCGCCCAAAGATCCTGGGTTTCATCAGCGAAGAAGTCTCGGCCTGGCTGGTCGCGCTGCTGGTATTGCTCGCCGGCGGGATTCTCACGGGGCTGCTGGCCTGGGCCACCCTCAATCAGTTTCACAGCCAGTTGCGCCAGCGTTTTCAATTGCTGGCCAATGAGCGATACAGCCGCATCGAAGAACGTTTTCAGGATCAGGAGCAACGCCTCGACGGCCTGCGCCGGTTCTTCGCCAACTCTGAATCGGTGTCCCGCGCCGAATTCGACGGCTACACCCATCCTTTATTGCTGCGCACCCAGGCCTATTCGTTCGCCTTGCGGGTGAGCGGCGCCGAGCGCGCCGCGTTCGAGCAGCGGGTGCGTGACGAAGGCCTGAGCACCTTCAGCGTGCGCGAACTCAATGCCCGCGGCGAGCTGCAACTGGCCGCGGCCCGGGATGAATACGTGGTGGTGTTGTACAGCCAGACCCAGAGCCGGCTCGGCTCGCCGTTGGGTTACGACCTGCTGGCACAACCGTTGCGCCGCACGACCCTGGAGCGCGCCGACCAGCTTCGCGGCCTGGCAGTGTCGCAGCCAATGCATCTGGTGGGTATCGAGCCGGCTTACGCCCGCGGCGTATTGTTGGTGGCGCCGGTGCTGCGCGAAGGCGAGCCCAGATCATACGGCTACGTGATAGCCGTCATCAGCATGCGTCAGCTGCTGGCGGACGGTTTGCCGGATCCCCCTCATGACTACCTTTCGGTGCGCATCCTCGATCTGTCCACCAACGACCAGCATGAGGTGCTGTTCGAGTCGACCAATGATCCGGCGCCCAGCGATCTGTCGACCACGCGGCTGGTGCGCATGGCCGACCATGACTATCAGGTCGATATCTCGCCCAGCGAGGCTTTTTTGCAGGCTAACCATTCGTCGGTCGGCAGTGTGGTCATTCTGGGTGGCTTGCTCAGTCTGCTGCTCAGTGCGTTGCTGTATATGCTGGTCAGTCAGCGTCAGCGGGCCTTGCGCATGGTCGAGTTGCGCACTCAGGAGCTGCATGAGCGCGAGCAGGAACTGCGGGGCACCCACGGCCAGCTGCGCGGGGTGCTTAACGCGGCAACTCAAGTGGCGATCATCGCCACCGACCTGCGCGGTGTAATCAACACATTCAATCCCGGTGCGGAGCAGATGCTGGGCTACAGCAGCACCGAGGTCATCGGCCACATGACGCTGGAAAACCTGCATTTCCCCCGGGAGCTGGTCACCCGTGCGGCGGAGCTGAGCGCCCGCTATGGCAAGGCCATCCCGACCTGCCAGGCGATGCTGGTGGAGGGCGGCGAAGTCGGCGGGCATGAGGCGCGCGAGTGGACGCTGGTGCGCAAGGACGGCAGTCATCTGCCGGTGAACATGCTGGCCACCCCAGTCCTGGACGAGCAGGGGCTGTGGGTCGGGCACCTGGCGATCTGCATCGACATCACCGAACGCAAGCGCGTACACGAAGCGCTGGCGGCGCGGGACCTGCTGTTGAAGAAACTCAGTGCTCACGTTCCCGGCGGCATCTATCAGTTCAAGATGGAATTCGACGGGAGCTTCAGCGTGATCTACGCCAGCGAGGGGATTCGCGAGATCTACGAGCTGGAACCTGACGTGCTGCTGCTCAATGCCGAATCCATCTTTACCCGGATTCATCCGCAGGATGTCAGCCGCGTGCGCAAGTCGATCCGTGCCTCGGCGGACAACCTCAGCCCGTGGCGCGAGGAATACCGCGTGCAATTGCCAGAGCGTGGCCTGCGCTGGGTGCGCGGCGAAGCGACCCCGGAGGAACTGCCGGGCGGTGGCGTGCTCTGGCATGGCTACATCTCGGACATCTCCGACCTGAAGCGCGTGGAGGAAGAACTGCGCGCACTGTCGGTGACCGATTCACTGACCGGCATCCACAACCGGCGCTATTTCCAGGAACGTCTGACGACCGAAATGGCCCGGGTCGAGCGTGGAGGTGGCGAACTGTCGGTGATCATGCTCGATATCGATCATTTCAAACGGATCAACGATCAGTACGGCCATGCAGTCGGCGACCGGGTGTTACAGGCGGTGTGCGAGCGCATCGGCCATCGGCTGCGGCGTACCGACGTGTTCTGTCGCTTGGGCGGTGAAGAGTTCATGGTGCTGTGCCCGGACATCGACGGTGATCATGCGTACATGCTGGCCGTGGAGTTGTGGCAAGGCCTGCGCGGGGCGCCGGTGGATGTGGTCGGTGTGGTAACGGCGAGTTTCGGGATTGCCAGCTGGCGGCCGGGGGAGGGCGCTGATTCGCTGTTGTTGCGGGCGGATTCAGGGGTTTATGCGGCGAAGCAGGGCGGGCGGGATCGGGTCGAGAGGCAGATGAACTAGGCACTAAACGTGTGGGAGCCAGCCTGCTGGCGATCGCTTCAGTTCAGTCAATGATCCAGTGACTGACACTCCGCCATCGCCAGCAGGCTGGCTCCCACAGTGTTTTGTGGTGTGCTTACAAGACCGAAGCGGTTTGCGTCGCTCGCGGCTGTTTGTAGAGATCCAGCAGCACCTGATCCAGCACCGACGATGCACCGAAAGGCGCCTTGTCGTTGAGGATCGCCACCACGGCCCAGGTGTTGCCATTGACGTCGCGGCTGAAACCGGCGATTGCGCGCACAGTATTCAGGGTGCCGGTCTTGACGTGGGCTTCACCGCGCACGGCGGTGGTCTTCAGGCGTTTACGCATGGTGCCGTCCATGCCGGCAATCGGCAGCGAGCTGATGTACTCGGCAGCGTAAGGGCTGTGCCACGCGGCCTGCAGCATCGCGGCCATTTCCCGGGCGCTGACCCGCTCGGCACGGGACAGGCCGGAACCGTTCTCCATGACCAGATGCGGCGCGGTGATGCCTTTTCTCGCCAGCCACTGGCGCACCACGCGTTGCCCGGCCTTGGCGTCATCGCCATCGGCTTCGTTGCGGAATTTCTGGCCCAGACTCAGGAACAGCTGCTGAGCCATGGTGTTGTTACTGTATTTGTTGATGTCGCGGATGATTTCCGCCAGATCCGGCGAGAAGGCGCGGGCCAGCACTTTGGCGCTGCTTGGCGTTGGCGCCAGACGATCCTTGCCCTGGATGCTGCCGCCCAGTTCCTTCCAGATCGCCCGCACGGCACCGGCGGTGTAGGTCGCGTGGTCGAGCAGCGACAGATAAGTCTGCGAGCTGCAGCCTTCACCCAACTGACCGGCAACGGTCACGGTCACGCTGCCATCGGCCTGTGTCACCGGGTTGTAGCGCACGCCACCGGTGCATTGCTTGGAGTTGAGGGCCTTGACGGTGTTCTCGATCTTGATGCTGGCAATCGGCGGTTCTACTGAAACCAGCACCCGGCCGCCGTCATTGCGGGCCACGAAACGCAGGGCCTTGAGGTTGACCAGCAACGAGTCCGGCTTGACCAGGAACGGCTTGTTCTCGTCATTGCCGTCATCGTTGAATTCCGGCAGCTGCGGTTGTATGAAGAAGCTGCGGTCCAGCACCAGGTCGCCGGTGACCTGGGTCACGCCGTTGGCGCGCAGGTCGCGCATCAGCAGCCAGAGTTTTTCCATGTTCAGCTTTGGATCGCCGCCACCCTTGAGGTAGAGGTTGCCGTTGAGGATGCCGCCGCTCAGGTCGCCGTCGGTGTAGAACTCGGTTTTCCACTGGTGGTTGGGGCCGAGCATTTCCAGTGCGGCGTAGGTGGTCACCAGTTTCATGGTCGAGGCCGGGTTGACCGACACGTCGGCGTTGTACACGGTCGGCGTGCCCGGACCCTCCAGCGGCACCATCACCAGCGACAGGGCGCTGGACTGCAGCTTGCTGGCCTTCAGGGCTTTTTCGACGTTGGGTGTCAGGGACGTGTTGATGGTGGCAGCGCAGACAGGCAGGGCCAGGGGGAGAAAAAGGCCGGCCAGGAGCAGAGGACGCAACGATTTGATCATATGAAATAAAACCCTACAGCCGAGGGGAAAAAGACGAGGACATGGATGAAAAGGCCCTCAGTGGTCATGAAAGTGTCGGCATTATGCCCCAAGGTGTAACAGCTTGTGCCTTTCCCAAGGGGCCCGATGGGTTATTTTTTTACGGGCGGTCGTACGCACGTCCCGGATAGGCGGGCAATCGCCGCCTTAAACTGGTAAAGTGCCGGCCGTTATTACTTAAGAGGATTGTTCCAATGGCGACTAACCGTTCCCAGCGTCTGCGCAAAAAACTGTGCGTCGATGAATTTCAAGAGCTGGGTTTCGAACTGAACCTGGGCTTCAAAGAAGACCTGTCCGAAGAAGCCATTGACGCTTTCCTCGAAGCATTCATCAAAGAAGCCATGGAAGCCAACGGTCTGGGCTATGTCGGCGGCGAAGACTTCGGTCTGGTTTGCCTGCAGAAGCGTGGCTCGGTTTCCGAAGAGCAGCGCGCTGCCGTTGAAGCCTGGCTGAAAACCCGCTCCGAGCTGACCACTACTGAAATCAGTCCGCTGCTGGACGTCTGGTATCCGGAAAAGCCGATCAACGCGGCCAAGTGATGCAAAAAAAAACGGCGACCCTGGGGTCGCCGTTTTTTTATGCCTGCTTTTTAATCAGGCATCAGGCCTTGCGCCAGTTGAGGATCAGCAAGGTCAACACTCCCGCGACAATCCCCCAGAAGGCCGAACCGATGGAAAACAGCGTCAGCCCCGACGCCGTGACCATGAAAGTGATCAGCGCCGCTTCCCGTTCCTTCACTTCGGTCATGGCAATGCTCAAGCCGTTGATGATCGAACCGAACAGCGCCAGCGCGGCAATCGACAGCACCAGTTCCTTGGGCAGCGCGGCAAACAACGCCGCCAGCGTGGCGCCGAACACCCCGGCAATCCCGTAGAAAATCCCGCACCACACCGCCGCGGTGTAACGCTTGTTGCGATCCTCATGGGCATGGGGCCCGGTGCAGATCGCCGCGCTGATGGCCGCCAGGTTGATGCCATGAGAACCGAATGGCGCCAGCAGCAGCGAGGCAATGCCTGTGGTGGTGATCAACGGCGAGGCCGGGACGTTATAGCCGTCGGCGCGCAGCACGGCGACGCCGGGCATGTTCTGCGAGGTCATCGCTACGACAAACAACGGAATGCCGATGCTGATGGTCGCGGCGAGAGAAAAGTGCGGCGTGGTCCAGACCGGCGTTGCCACTTCCAGATGAAAGCCGCTGAAATCCAGCAGCCCCATGAAGCCCGACAGCGCGGTGCCGATCAGCAGCGCAGCGAGTACCGCATAACGCGGCGTCAGGCGCTTGACCACCAGATAAGTGAAGAACATCCCCAGCACCAGGCCGGTACGGTGCTGCGCAGCGACGAAGATTTCGCTGCCGATCTTGAACAGAATCCCTGCCAGCAATGCGGCGGCAAGGGAGGCCGGGATTTTTTTCACCAGGCGTTCGAAGCTGCCGGTCAGACCGCAGATCGTCACCAGCACCGCGCAGGTGATGTAGGCGCCGATGGCTTCGCCGTAGGTGACGCCGCCGAGGCTGGTGATCAGAAGGGCTGCGCCGGGTGTCGACCAGGCAATGGTGATCGGCGTGCGATAGCGCAGCGACAGGCCGATCGAACATACCGCCATGCCGATGGAGATCGCCCAGATCCACGAGGAAATCTGCCCGCTGCTCAGGCCCGCGGCCTGCCCGGCCTGGAACATCAGTACCAACGAACTGGTGTAGCCGGTCATCATCGCGATGAATCCGGCGACGATGGCGGAGGGCGATGTGTCCGCAAAGGGGCGCAGTCGGGTGTGGGTGATTTCGTTCATGACAGCGGCGTTCCTTGTTCAAGCCACGGATTTCGGGTTTAAGCCTAAACTCAAACGTAACGATGCGTTGCAATACAGCCGAAGTCACAAACAGCCGTACAGTCGTGTTGCCACCTTCCATTGTGTACAATCGCGCTGTTTTTTACGCGATACTTGCCAGCGACCCACTGTGCCGTATTACAGTCACGGTCAATTCGCCGCCGTTCTTCCCGACTCGAGTGCCCATGAACGAACAGTTGCAACCCCTCAAGAAACAACCGCGAGCAGGCAAAGCCGGCCGCAGCGGAACCCAGGACGATATCGTCTATGCGCATATCTTCGAGGCCATCCTCGAACAACGCCTGGCGCCCGGTACAAAGTTGAGCGAAGAAGCGCTGGGGGAAATTTTCGGGGTCAGCCGCACCATCATTCGCCGCGCGCTCTCGCGTCTGGCCCATGAAGGCGTGGTGCTGTTGCGGCCGAACCGTGGCGCGGTGGTGGCGAGCCCGAGCGTTGAAGAAGCGCGTCAGGTGTTCCTCGCCCGGCGTCTGGTGGAGCGCGCAATCACCGAGCTGGCGGTGCAGCACGCCACCGCCGAGCAGATCGCCGAACTGCGCCAGATGGTCAACGACGAACGCGACAGCTTCTCCCGTGGCGACCGCGGCGCGGGTATCCGTCTCTCCGGCGAATTCCACCTGAAACTGGCCGAAGCGGCGAAAAATGCGCCGTTGATCAGCTTCCAGCGCAGCCTGGTTTCACAGACGTCGCTGATCATTGCGCAATATGAAAGCGGCAACCGTTCGCACTGTTCCTACGACGAGCACACTCAGTTGATCGACGCCATCGAAGCGCGCAACGGTGAGCTGGCCGTAGATTTGATGATGCATCACATGGATCACATCGACAGCAAACTCAACCTCGACGAGGAAAGTGCTTCGGACGATCTGCATGCGGTGTTCTCGCATCTGTTGCAGACCAGGAAGCCGGGGCGTCCGGCGGCCAAGCTCTGACCGGCACCGAGTCGCGGCCTTCGCGAGCAAGCCCGCTCCCACATTTGAAATGCATTCCCCCTGTGGGAGCGGGCTTGCTCGCGAAGGCGTCCTGACAGGCAATAAAAATCCCCCGGAGCTGAACGCTGTCGGGGGATTTTTTTGCCTTGGGGGAAACTCAGCGCTGGTGCACCAGCGCACCTGCCGCGTAGGTCTGGGCAACGGTGCGGTCATCGCCCAGCGTCATCAGCACGAACAACGTCTCGGCAATGTTGTTTGACTGCTTCAAGCGATAGCTCAGCAGCGGCGTGGCGTTGTAGTCCAGCACCAGGAAGTCGGCGTCGGAGCCCGGTTGCAGGTTGCCGATCCTGTCTTCCAGGCGCAGGGCTCGCGCGCCGCCGAGGGTGGCGAGGTACAGCGATTTGAACGGGCTCAGGCGCGCACCTTGCAGCTGCATCACTTTGTAGGCTTCGTTCAGGGTCTGCAGCAGCGAGAAACTGGTGCCACCGCCGACGTCAGTGCCGAGCCCGACGTTCAGCTTGTGCTTCTCGGCCATCGGCAGGTTGAACAGGCCGCTGCCAAGGAAGAAGTTCGACGTCGGGCAGAACGAGATCGCCGAACCGGTTTGCGCCAGGCGCGCGCATTCTTCGTCGCACAGGTGCACGCCGTGGGCGAACACCGAGCGCTCACCGAGCAACTGATAGTGGTCGTAGACGTCCAGATAGCCTTTGCGCTCCGGGAACAGCGCCTTGACCCACTCGATTTCCTTGAGGTTCTCGCTGATGTGGGTCTGCATGTACAGATCCGGGTATTCAGTCAGCAACTGCCCGGCGAGGGTCAGTTGTTCCGGAGTGCTGGTGGGGGCGAAGCGCGGGGTCACGGCGTAATGCAGGCGACCCTTGCCGTGCCAGCGCTCAATCAGCGCCTTGCTCTCGGTGTAGCTGGATTCAGCGGTGTCAGTCAGGTAGTCGGGCGCGTTGCGGTCCATCATCACCTTGCCGGCGATCATCCGCAGGTCCAGCTTCTCGGCCGCTTCGAAGAACGAGTTCACCGATTGCGGGTGCACGCTGCCGAACACCAGGGCCGTGGTGGTGCCGTTGCGCAGCAGTTCCTTGATGAAGATGTCCGCGACCTCATCGGCGTGGGCCTTGTCGGCGAACTGGCTTTCGCACGGGAAGGTGTAGGTGTTCAGCCAGTCCAGCAGCTGTTCGCCGTAGGCGCCGACCATGCCGGTCTGCGGCAGGTGGATGTGGGTGTCGATGAAGCCCGGGGTGATCAGCGCATCCTGGTGATGCGTGATCTCGATATCCGCCGGCAGCGTCGGCAGCAGTTCGCTGGCGTGGCCGAGGGCGCTGATCTTGCCGCCATCGACCACCAGCAGGCCGTCCTCGAAATACTCGTAGGAGGCTTCGATGCCGACCTCGGCAGGGTCGGCGATGCTGTGCAGGATGGCGGCGCGGTAGGCTTTGCGAGTCAGAGGCATGAGGGTTCTCTAATCAGTTTGAGGCTTTGAGTGTGGCGGCCTGACTGCGGCGCGAAACCGGCAGCAGTTTGGCAATCGGTTCGGCGCTGGCGGTGTGCTGGCCGAAATTGGCGTTATAGGTGGCGATGATTTCGCCGGCGATGGAGATGGCGATTTCCACAGGCAACTTGCCTTTGACTTCGCTGATGCCCATCGGGCAGCGCATGCGTTGCACGACACTGGCGTCGAAGCCACGGTCACGCAAGCGGTGTTCGAACTTGGCCCGTTTGGTTTTCGAGCCGATCAGGCCGAACCAGGTGAAGTCGTTGCGCTTGAGGATCGCGGCGGTGAGTTCCAGATCCAGTTGATGATTGTGGGTCATGACGATGCAGTAGCTGCCGGCGGGCAGGTCGTCGATTTCATCCACCGGTTCCTCGGCGACGATCTTGCGCACGCCGTGGGGAATCTGCTCGGGGAATTCCTCTTCCCGGGAGTCGATCCAGCGCACCCGGCAGGGCAGGCTGGCGAGCAAGGGAACCAGTGCGCGACCCACATGACCGGCGCCGAACACAGCGATCTGCGCCTGCACCTGGCCCATTGGTTCGAACAACAGCACCGTAGCGCCGCCGCAGCACTGGCCGAGGCTGGCGCCGAGGCTGAAGCGCTCCAGATGGGTGTCTTGCTTGCCGCTGGCGAGCATCTCGCGGGCGATCTGCATGGCTTTGTATTCCAGGTGCCCGCCACCGATGGTGTCGAATGTCTGGCGGGCGCTGACGACCATTTTCGAGCCGGCATTGCGCGGCGTCGAGCCCAGCTCTTCGATGATCGTCACCAGAACGCAGGGTTCGCCCTGGTTCTGCAGGTCGGCGAGGGCGTCGATCCAGTTGTACATGTTCACCTCGACATCTGTCGTTGTCTGTTCGGGCCTCTTCGCGAGCAAGCCCGCTCCCACATTGGATTTGCACAAGTCCAACAGTCAGCACATATCCCTGTGGGAGCGGTTTTGCTCGCGAAGGCCGCGCCTCGGTCCTTAAAGCGGAGCCAGCTCGGTTTCAGCTTCGACGGCTTTCACCGCCTTGAGCTGACGCATCTGCTCGCAACCCCACAACACCCGCTCCGGGGTCGCCGGCGCGTCGATCTTCGGCTGATGCTTGTAGTCGCCCAGACTGGCCACCGCATCCTTGATTGCGCACCACGCGGCGATGCCGAGCATGAACGGCGGCTCACCCACAGCCTTGGAATGGAACACGGTGTCTTCCGGGTTCTTGCGGTTTTCCACCAGTTTCACCCGCAGGTCCAGCGGCATGTCCGCCACGGCCGGGATCTTGTAACTGGCCGGGCCGTTGGTCATCAGCTTGCCTTTATTGTTCCAGACCAGTTCTTCCATGGTCAGCCAGCCCATGCCCTGGACGAAGCCACCCTCGACCTGGCCGATGTCGATGGCCGGGTTCAGCGAGGCGCCGACGTCGTGGAGGATGTCGGTGCGCAGCATCTTGTATTCGCCGGTCAGGGTGTCGACGATTACTTCGCAGCACGCCGCGCCGAAGGCGAAGTAGTAGAACGGTCGGCCACGAGCCTGGCTGCGGTCGTAGTAGATTTTCGGGGTCTTGTAGAACCCGGTGCTCGACAGCGACACCTGATTGAAATACGCCAGTTGAATCAGCGCCTCGAAGGTCATGATGTGGTCACGAACCCGCACGTGGCCGTTGTGGAATTCCACGTCCTCTTCGCTGACTTTGTAGTGCCGCGCGGCGAATTCGACCAGCCGCTGCTTGATTGTCTCGGCAGCGTTCTGCGCCGCTTTGCCGTTCAGGTCGGCGCCACTGGAGGCCGCGGTCGGCGAGGTGTTCGGCACCTTGTCAGTGTTGGTCGCAGTGATCTGTACCCGGTCCATTTCCACCTGGAACACTTCGGCCACGACCTGCGCAACCTTGGTGTTCAGGCCCTGGCCCATTTCCGTGCCGCCGTGGTTCAAGTGGATGCTGCCGTCGGTGTAGACGTGCACCAAGGCACCGGCCTGGTTGAGGAAGCTGGCGGTGAAGGAAATGCCGAATTTCACCGGGGTCAGCGCCAGGCCTTTTTTCAGGATCGGGCTGTTGGCGTTGTAGCGACGGATCGCTTCGCGGCGCTCGGCGTACTGGCTGCTTTCTTCAAGTTCAGCGGTCATCTCTTCGAGCATGTTGTGCTCGACGGTCTGGTAATAATGGGTGACGTTGCGCTCGGTCTTGCCGTAGTAGTTGGCCTTGCGCACGGCCAGCGGATCGAGGTTCAAGTGACGGGCGATGGCGTCCATCACTTCTTCGATCGCGACCATCCCTTGCGGGCCGCCGAAACCACGGTAGGCGGTGTTCGACGCAGTGTTGGTCTTGCAGCGGTGACCATTAATGGTGGCATCGCCCAGGTAGTACGAGTTGTCCGAGTGGAACATTGCGCGGTCGACAATCGAGGCCGACAGGTCAGGCGAGCAGCCGCAGTTACCGGCCAGATCCATCGCGATCCCGTGCAGACGCCCGGTGCTGTCGAAGCCGACGTCGTACTCGACGTAGAACGGGTGACGCTTGCCGGTCATCAGCATGTCTTCGACCCGTGGCAGACGCATCTTGGTCGGCTGGCCGGTGAGGTGTGCGATCACCGCACACAGACACGCCGGGCTCGCGGCCTGGGTTTCCTTGCCGCCGAAACCACCGCCCATGCGGCGCATGTCGACCACGATCTTGTTCATCGACACGTCGAGAACTTCGGCCACCAGTTTCTGCACTTCGGTGGGGTTCTGGGTCGAGCAGTAGACGATCATGCCGCCATCTTCGGTCGGCATCACCGAGGAGATCTGCGTCTCCAGATAGAAGTGTTCCTGGCCGCCGATGTGCAGCGTGCCCTGGATGCGATGTTCAGCCGTGGCCAACGCGTTGGCCGAATCGCCGCGCTGATGGGTGTGACTGTCGAGCACGAAGTGGCGTTTGCGCAGGGCTTCGACCACGTCCAGCACCGGTTCCAGATCTTCGTATTCGATGATCGCGGCCATGGCGGCCTTGCGGGCGGTTTCCAGATCCTTGGCGGCCACGGCCAGCACCGGTTGACCGACAAACTGCACGTCATCGATGGCCAGCAGCGGATCACCCGGCAGCAGCGGGCCGATGTCTTTCAGGCCCGGCACGTCTTCGTGGGTGATGGCGATGCGCACGCCTTCGAAGGCGTAGCAGGGTTTGGTGTCGATGCTGATGATTTTCGCGTGGGCGCGATCCGACAACCGCGCGTAAACATGCAACTGGTTGGGGAATTCCAGGCGGTCATCGATGTACTGCGCTTCACCGGACACATGCTTGGCGGCGCTGTCGTGCTTGACGCTGCGGCCGACGCCGGTGGTCAGGTCTTTGGCGAACAGTTCGGCCAGTTCAGCTTGCGTTTTCTCTACGCCGTGATGGTTAGACATAAGCGGTCACCCGAGTCTCGATGTGCGGTGTTTGCAGTTCGATGAAGTATTTGCGCAGCAGGTTCTGCGCGCTGAGCAGGCGGTATTCCTTGCTGGCGCGGAAGTCCGAGAGCGGGGTGAAATCCTCGCCCAGCGCGGTGCAGGCGCGCTCGATGACAGCGTTGTTGAACGGCTGGCCGAGCAGCACGGCTTCACAGTGCGCGGCGCGTTTCGGGATCGCGGCCATGCCGCCGAAGGCGACGCGGGCGTCGGTGATCACGCCGTTCTCGACCCGCAGGTTGAACGCGGCGCAGACGGCAGAGATGTCGTCGTCCAGACGTTTGGAGACTTTGTAGGCGCGGAAGCGCTGCTCAGCCGTGGCGCGAGGGACGATGATTTTCTCGATGAACTCGCTTTCCTGACGCGCGGTGACCCGGTAATCGATGAAGTAATCCTCGAGCGCCAGTGTGCGGCGGGTCTCGCCCTTGCACAGCACGATCTGCGCGCCGAGGGCGATCAGCAGGGGTGGCGAGTCACCGATCGGCGAAGCGTTGCCGATGTTGCCGCCCAACGTGCCCTGGTTGCGGATTTGCAGGGAGGCAAAGCGGTGCAGCAGCTCGCCGAAGTCCGGGTACTCGGCGTTCAACGCTTCGTAGCAGTCGGAGAGGGCGGTGGCGGCGCCGATTTCGATGCGATCCTCGAAGTGCTCGATGCGCTTCATTTCGGCGACGTTGCCGACGTAGATCATCACCGGCAGGGTGCGGTGGAACTGCGTGACTTCCAGCGCCAGATCGGTACCGCCGGCCAGCAGCCGAGCCTGTGGATAAGCGTCGTAGAGATCGGCCAGGTCGGCCACGGTCAGCGGCACCAGGCAGCGTTTGTCGCCGCTGTTGAGTTCGCCGATCGATGTCGGGGCAATGGCTTTGAGGCGGGCGATGGTTTGCGCTTCACGGGCGTCGAACTGGTCCGGTTGCTTGCCGCAGCAGGATTGTTCGGCAGCGGCCAGGATCGGCCGGTAGCCGGTGCACCGGCAGAGGTTGCCGGCCAGCGCTTCGTGGGCCTTGGCCTGATCCGGTGCATCGCTGTTCTTTTGCAGGGCGAACAGTGACATCACGAACCCGGGGGTGCAGAAACCGCACTGCGAACCGTGGCACTCGACCATGGCTTTCTGCACACTGTGCAGTTCGCCCTTGTGCTTGAGGTCTTCGACACTGATCAGCTGTTTGCCGTGCAGCGACGAAACGAACGTCAGGCACGAATTGAGGCTGCGATAGCGAATGTGCTCGCGGCCATCGTCATCCGTCTGCAACTCGCCGACCACCACCGTACAGGCGCCGCAGTCACCGCTGGCGCAGCCTTCTTTGGTGCCGGATTTACCCACATGTTCACGCAGGTAGTTGAGCACAGTCAGGTTCGGGTCCAGGGCGTGCTCGCTACGGAGTTCCTGGTTAAGTAAAAACTGGATCACGGAAGGCCTCGCAGACTCATTATTGTTGTTGAGCGACTTGAGCCGAATTTAGCAGGTCTGACTTTTCGGTCAATGGTTTTCTGACTTAAAGGTCAGGAAAAACCGTTTTGTCGCTCAACCACGTGTCTCTTCAGTATTGACCCTCATTGGATCAAGCGCTTTTTTGCGGGATTCGTGCCAAAAACCGCTGTGCGGGCACTCCGCCATGACCGCGCATTGCGCTACACTGCGCCGCTTGTGCAGATCGAAGAGTTTGAAGGACAACCATGACGTTCAAGGCGCCGGACAGCCTCGCCGAGCAAATCGCTCACCACCTCGCCGAACGGATCATTCGCGGCGAAATGAAGCCGGGAGAGCGTATCCAGGAACAGAAGGTCACGCTGGCGCTGAACGTCAGCCGCGGCTCGGTCCGCGAAGCCTTGCTGATCCTCGAGCGCCGTCACCTGATCGCGATCCTGCCGCGCCGCGGCGCCCACGTCACAGAGCTGACGGCGCACAAGGTGCAGAGCCTGTGCACGTTGATGAGCGAGCTGTACATCCTGCTCGGCAATGCAGTGGCCAATGGCTGGCAAGTCCAGGCCGACATGGCGCCGTTCGTGCAGATCCAGCAACGCCTGACCGCCAGCTACGAGCGTCAGGACATCCGCACCTTCGTCGACGACAGCTTCAACGTGATGCGCGCCGCGTATCCATTCGCCAACAACCCGTACCTGCAGGAAACCGTCGAAAACCTGCAACCGGCCATGAGCCGTGCGTACTTCCTCGCGCTGGAGCAGCGCAAGGCCGAGATGAGCGAGTTCCTCGAATTGTTCGAACGCTTGCTGGCCGCCGTCCTTGCCCGTGACCTGCCGCAGATCCGCATCGTGCTGACGGCTTACGCCCAGCGCAGCTGCGATCTGGTGGTGTCCGCCCTGACGGTTGCCTGACCTTGCGCCTCAAGTGCATCAAGCTGGCGGGGTTCAAATCCTTCGTCGACCCGACCACGGTGAACTTCCCCAGCAACATGGCGGCAGTCGTCGGGCCGAACGGTTGCGGCAAGTCGAACATCATCGACGCCGTACGCTGGGTGATGGGCGAAAGTTCGGCGAAAAACCTGCGCGGCGAGTCGATGACCGACGTCATCTTCAACGGCTCGACCAGCCGCAAACCGGTGAGCCAGGCGAGCATCGAACTGGTGTTCGACAACTCCGACGGCACGCTGCTGGGCGAGTGGGCGGCGTACGCGGAAATTTCGATCCGCCGCAAAGTGACCCGCGACAGCCAGACCACTTATTACCTCAACGGCGCCAAATGCCGTCGTCGCGACATCACCGACATCTTCCTTGGCACCGGCCTCGGCCCGCGCAGTTACTCGATCATCGAGCAGGGGATGATCTCCAAGCTGATCGAGTCCAAGCCCGAAGACCTGCGTAACTTCATCGAAGAAGCCGCCGGTATCTCCAAGTACAAGGAGCGCCGGCGCGAGACCGAAAACCGCATCCGCCGCACCCACGAAAACCTTGCCCGTCTGACCGACCTGCGCGAAGAACTCGAACGCCAGCTCGAACGCTTGCACCGTCAGGCCGAGGCCGCCAGGAAGTATCAGGAATTCAAGGCCGAAGAGCGCCAGCTCAAGGCGCAACTGTCGGCCTTGCGCTGGCAGGATCTGAACGATCAGGTGGGCCAGCGCGAATCGATCATCGGCAACCAGGAAATCAGCTTCGAAGCGCTGGTCGCAGAACAACGCAACGCCGATGCGGCGATTGAGCGGCTGCGCGACGGTCACCATGACCTGTCCGAGCGCTTCAATCTGGTGCAGGGGCGCTTCTATTCGGTCGGCGGCGACATCGCCCGGGTCGAGCAGAGCATCCAGCACGGTCAGCAGCGTCTGCGTCAGTTGCAGGACGACTTGAAGGAAGCCGAACGCGCGCGCCTCGAAACCGAATCGCACCTGGGTCACGACCGCACGTTGCTGCTGACCCTCGGCGAAGAGCTCGATCAACTGACCCCCGAGCAGGAAATCACCAACGCCGCCGCCGAAGAAGCCGCCGCTGCGCTGGAAGATTCCGAAACCGTCATGCATGGCTGGCAGGAGCAGTGGGACGCCTTCAACCTGACCGCCGCCGAACCGCGCCGTCAGGCCGAAGTGCAGCAGTCGCGCATCCAGCAGCTGGAAACCAGCATGGAGCGTCTGGCTGATCGGCAAAAGCGTCTGGGCGAAGAGCGGGCGCTGCTGTCGGCCGATCCGGAAGACGCGGCAATCATGGAACTCAGCGAACAGCTCGCCGAGTCCGAGGCCACCCTTGAAGATCTGCAGACCAGCGAAGAAGCCCAGGTCGAAAAACTTGAGCAGCTGCGCCAGGAATTGCAGCAGGCACTGACTGCGCAGCAGCAGGCGCAGGGCGATTTGCAGCGCCTCAATGGTCGCCTCGCATCGTTGGAAGCCTTGCAGCAGGCCGCGCTCGATCCGGGTACCGGCACCGCCGAATGGCTGAAGGAACACAACCTCGCCGAGCGTCCGCGTCTGGCCGAAGGCCTCAAGGTCGAGGCTGGTTGGGAGCTGGCGGTGGAAACCGTGCTCGGCGCCGACCTGCAAGCGGTGCTGGTGGATGATTTCGATGGTTTCGATCTGTCCGGTTTTGCCCAGGGCGATCTGCGTTTGCTCAGTCCCGGCAATGACGGCGTGCGCATGCCGGGCAGCCTGCTGGACAAGGTCGAGGCGCAGGTTGATCTGTCGTCCTGGCTCGCTCAGGTCAAACCGGTCGACAGCCTTGAACAGGCGCTGGCCCTGCGCGGCCAACTGGCTGCCGGGCAGAGCCTGATCAGTCGCGACGGTTATTGGGTCGGCCGGCATTTTCTGCGGGTACGCCGCGCCAGCGAAGCCGAAAGCGGCATGCTCGCGCGCGGTCAGGAAATCGAAGCGCTGCATCTGGAACGCGAAGAACGCGAAGCCACGGTCGAGGCCATGGAAACCCGTTTGCAGACCCTGCGCGCGCAACAGCGTCAGCAGGAAAACGGCCGCGAACATCTGCGTCGTTTGCTGCAAGACGAGGCCCGCCAACAAGGCGAATTGAAAGCCCAGCTGTCCGCCGGCAAAGCCAAGGCCGAACAGTTGAACCTGCGCCGCACCCGTCTCGATGAGGAACTGGTCGAACTCGCTGAACAGCGTGCGCTGGAGCACGAAAGCATCGGCGAAGCGCGGATCCAGTTGCAGGACGCCCTCGACGCCATGGCCCTCGACACCGAGCAGCGCGAATTGCTGCTGGCCCAGCGCGACAGCCTGCGCGAGCGGCTGGATCGCGTGCGTCAGGAAGCCCGTCAGCACAAGGACCACGCCCATCAATTGGCCGTGCGTCTCGGCTCGCTGCGGGCGCAGCATGATTCGACCCGTCAGGCCCTTGAACGTCTGGAAATGCAGGCCGAGCGCCTCACTGAAAAACGTGAACAGCTCAGTCTTAATCTGGAGGAGGGCGAGGCACCGCTGGAAGAGCTGCGCCTGAAACTCGAAGAGTTGCTCGACAAGCGCATGAGCGTCGACGATGAACTCAAGACTGCTCAAATCGCCCTGGAAGACGCCGACCGTGAACTGCGCGACGCGGAAAAGCGCCGGACCCAGGCCGAGCAGCAATCGCAATTGATCCGTGGCCAGCTCGAACAGCAACGCATGGAATGGCAGGCCCTGACCGTGCGCCGCAAGGCGCTGCAGGATCAACTGCTGGAAGACGGCTACGATTTGCATGGCGTGCTCAATACCTTGAGCGCCGAGGCCAGTGAGAAGGAGGCCGAAGAAGAACTGGAACGCATCGCCGCACGCATTCAGCGCCTGGGCGCGATCAACCTCGCGGCGATCGACGAATACACGCAACAATCCGAGCGTAAACGTTATCTGGATGCTCAGGACGCCGATCTGGTCGAAGCACTGGAGACTCTGGAAAACGTCATCCGCAAGATCGACAAGGAAACCCGTAACCGTTTCAAAGATACCTTTGATCAGATCAATGGCGGTTTACAGGCCCTTTTCCCGAAAGTTTTCGGTGGAGGGCGCGCCTATTTGGAACTGACGGGCGAAGATCTACTCGATACAGGGGTGACGATCATGGCGCAGCCGCCCGGAAAGAAGAACAGCACCATCCATTTGCTGTCCGGTGGCGAAAAAGCCCTGACCGCACTGGCGCTGGTTTTTGCGATCTTCAAGTTGAATCCGGCGCCGTTCTGCATGCTCGATGAAGTTGACGCACCACTGGATGACGCTAACGTTGGACGCTACGCACGATTGGTCAAAGAGATGTCGCAGACCGTGCAGTTCATCTATATCACCCACAACAAGATCGCCATGGAAATGGCTGACCAGTTGATGGGCGTGACGATGCACGAGCCGGGTTGTTCGCGACTGGTAGCCGTGGATGTCGAGGAGGCGATGGCAATGGTGGATGCCTGAGCCGGCGCTGTCGGAAAAGGTATTTGTAGTCTGTAGGACATATTTACCGGCTTCGACTTGCTGGCCAATCGACATAATCGCGCAAGCCAATGAGACAGACGGTGTAAAGTTGTCTTTGGTCGTGCTAGTTTAATGTCAATTTTTCGTATACGTGGGCAAAACGCCTGTCAGAACATAGAGTTGGCGCCACGTTTTAAAGCGGTTTGCACAATGTAAACCCCTTATTTTTCAGCATTTTTTATAGAGGCACGGGATTACATGGAAATCGGTCTGCGCGAGTGGCTGATCGTCATCGGCATCATTGTGATAGCCGGTATTCTTTTCGATGGCTGGCGCCGTATGCGCGGCGGCAAGGGAAAACTGAAATTCCGTCTTGACCGAAGTCTGTCCAACCTGCCGGACGAGGACACCAGCGCTGAGCTGTTGGGCCCGGCCCGCGTGCTGGATACCCATAAAGAGCCGCAACTGGACGAACACGACCTGCCATCGGTAAGCATGCCGGCCCGCGAACCACGCGAGCCTCGCGAATCCGGTTCCAAGCGCGGCAAGCGGGGCGGCAATGGTCCGGCCCAGGGCGACCTGAACCTTGATCTGGATCTGGACGGCGGCCCTAGCTTCAGCAGCCGCGACGATGATTTCGTCGAGCCTGCCGCCAAGGCGTCGCCGGCAGTGGCCGATAAAGATCAGCCGCAAGCCGAAGAAGTGCTGGTGATCAGCGTGATCTGCCGCGACCCGGCCGGCTTCAAGGGCCCGGCACTGCTGCAGAACATTCTGGAAAGCGGTCTGCGTTTCGGCGAGATGGACATTTTCCACCGTCACGAAAGCATGGCCGGCAACGGTGAAGTCCTGTTCTCCATGGCCAACGCGGTCAAACCGGGCATTTTCGATCTGGACGACATCGACCATTTCAGCACCCCGGCGGTGAGCTTCTTCCTCGGCCTGCCAGGCCCGCGTCATCCGAAGCAGGCCTTTGACGTGATGGTCGCGGCAGCCCGCAAGCTGTCCCAGGAACTGAACGGTGAATTGAAAGATGACCAGCGCAGTGTCCTGACCGCGCAGACCATCGAGCACTACCGTCAGCGCATCGTCGAATTCGAACGTCGCGCCCTGACCCAGAAGCGTTGATTGAAAAGGTTGCCTCGCGATAAAGAGGCAATCGGCAAAATAGATTGAGCAGCCTCGGCTGCTCTTTTGCTTTATGAGAGAACACCCATGACTGCCGCCAAAGACCGCATTCTAGAGCTGCGCGCTGAACTCGATCAGCACAACTACCGTTACCACGTCCTCGATGAACCGAGCATTCCGGATGCCGAGTACGACCGGTTGTTCCATGAGCTCAAGGCACTTGAAGCGGCCAACCCGGAACTGATCACCAGCGACTCGCCGACCCAGCGCGTCGGCAGCGTGGCGTTGACCGCGTTCACCCAGGTGCGTCACGAAGTACCCATGCTCAGCCTCGGCAACGCTTTCGAAGAAACCGACATGCGTGAGTTCGATCGCCGGGTGACCGAAGGTCTGGACCTGCCGGCCGGCGACCTGTTCGGCGGTGGCGCGGCGGTGGAATACAGCTGCGAGCCGAAGCTCGATGGCCTGGCGGTCAGCCTGCTGTATCAGGACGGCTTGCTGGTGCGCGGCGCCACCCGTGGCGACGGCACCACCGGCGAAGACATCAGCGTCAACGTCCGCACCGTGCGCAACATCCCGCTGAAGCTGCACGGCACAGGCTGGCCGGCGACCCTGGAAGTGCGCGGCGAAGTGTTCATGTCCAAGGCCGGTTTCGAACGCCTCAACGCCTCGCAACTGGAAGTCGGCGGCAAGACCTTCGCCAACCCGCGCAATGCTGCCGCCGGCAGCCTGCGTCAGCTGGATTCGAAGATCACCGCCAACCGCCCGCTGGAATTCTGCTGCTACGGCATCGGACAGGTGTCCCACGATATTTCCGACACTCACATCGGCAACCTCAAGCAACTGCAAGCCTGGGGCCTGCCGATCAGCCACGAATTGAAACTGGCCAAGGGCATCGGTGAATGCCTGGATTATTACCGCGATATCGGTGAGCGCCGGAACGCGCTGGCTTATGAAATCGATGGCGTGGTGTTCAAGGTCAACAGCATTGCCGACCAGCGCGAACTGGGCTTTCGCGCACGTGAACCGCGCTGGGCCATTGCGCACAAATTCCCGGCGATGGAAGAACTCACCGAATTGCTCGACGTGGAATTCCAGGTCGGTCGTACCGGTGCTGTCACGCCTGTGGCGCGGTTGAAACCGGTCAAGGTGGCCGGCGTCACCGTGGCCAATGCCACGCTGCACAATATGGACGAAGTCGCCCGGCTGGGACTGATGATTGGCGACACAGTGATCATTCGCCGCGCCGGTGACGTGATTCCGCAAGTGGTGCAGGTGGTGACCGAGCGTCGTCCCGAAGATGCGCGGCCGGTGCAGATTCCCGAGAGCTGCCCGGTGTGCGGATCTCACGTCGAGCGCACGCAACTGGTCAAGCGCAGCAAGGGCAAGGAAACCATCAGCGAAGGTGCGGTGTATCGCTGCGTCGGCCGACTGGCCTGCGGTGCGCAACTCAAGCAGGCGATCATTCACTTCGTCTCCCGTCGGGCGATGGACATCGAAGGGCTTGGCGACAAGAGCGTCGAGCAACTGGTCGACGAAGGTCTGGTCAGTTCGCCGGCCGATCTCTACGCCCTGAAGTTCGACGACATCGTCGACCTGGAAGGCTTTGCAGAGGTGTCGAGCAACAAGTTGCTGGCCGCCATCGAAGACAGCAAGAAACCGGGGTTGGCGCGCTTCATTTATGCGCTGGGCATTCCGGATGTCGGCGAGGAGACGGCCAAGGTGCTGGCGCGTTCGCTGGGGTCGCTGGAGCGTGTTCAGCAAGCCTTGCCGCAAGTGCTGACGTACCTGCCGGACATCGGCCTGGAAGTGGCCCACGAGATTCACAGCTTCTTTGAGGATGCGCACAACCAGCAGGTGATCACCGAGTTGCTGGGTCACGGTTTGCAGATTCAGGATCAGGGTGAGCTGGGCGCCGAGTTTGCCGCCAGCACCACCCTGGGCGGCTTCCTCGACAAGCTGCACATTCCTTCGGTCGGGCCGGGCGGGGCGCAGAAGCTGGCGGACAAGTTCGAGTCGCTGGAAGGGGTGATGAACGCTGACTGGCTGGACATGCGCCAGGCATTGCCGGAGAAGCAGGCCAACTCGGTTCGCGAGTTTTTCGCCTTGCCCGAGCATCGTCAACTGGCTGAAGACGCCGAGAAGCAACTGCGCGCTTTTGGCATGCACTGGAAGAGCGAAAAGAAAGTCGTCGAAGGCCTGCCGCTGGCCGGGGAAACCTGGGTGTTGACCGGCAAGGTCGAGCTGATGAGCCGCGACGTCGCCAAGGAACACCTGGAAAGCCTTGGCGCCAAGGTCGCCGGCTCCGTGTCGGCCAAGACTCACTGTGTGGTGGCCGGGCCGGGTGCCGGGTCGAAACTGACCAAGGCCAACGAACTGGGCGTGAAAGTGATGGATGAAGAGGCGTTTATCGCGTTCCTGAAAGGGCACGGTATCTCCGCCTGACGCAACGCGCGGGAACGATCAACTCGCGGGAATGATCTAGTCTTGGCAAGCCCAAGGGAGAGATCGCCATGTACCGCTTTTTCGAGCAGCTCAGTTCCCGCATCGTCGCGCCGTTCATGGGCGAATCCTCGCGCAACAGCAAGGTCTGGCCGTGTCGTTGCGGCCAGTCGCTGTTCTTTCGCAACAGCCAGTGCCTGGCCTGCAACGCGGCGCTGGGTTATCAACCGGAACACAGTCGGCTGACGTCGCTGCAACCGGGGCCGCAGGAAGGCACCTGGATGCTGGACGTCGATCCCGAGGCCGGGCTGTTCCGGCGCTGCGCCAACCTCGATACCCCGGCGGCCTGCAACTGGCTGCTGCCCGCCAACGATCACGACACACTGTGCGCGGCCTGCGCTCTGAACCGCACCATCCCCGATCTTTCCGTCCCGGAAAACCCCGAACGCTGGCGCAAGGTGGAAATCGCCAAACGCCGACTGGTGGCGCAACTGATCAGCCTCGGCCTGCAGGTCATCCCGAAAACCGTCGATGAAGACACTGGTCTGGCGTTCGATTTCATCGGCGTCGATCTGCAAGGCAACGCGCCCATGACCGGCCATGCCAACGGCCTGATCACCCTCGACATCGCAGAAGCCGACGACGCCCACCGTGAGCGGGTCCGGGCGCAGATGCACGAGCCTTATCGCACGTTGCTCGGGCACTTTCGCCATGAGGTCGGGCATTACTACTGGGATCGGCTGATCGACAACGGCCCGTGGCTGGGTTCGTTCCGCAACCTGTTCGGCGACGAACGCGCCAGTTATGCCGAAGCGCTGGAGCGGCATTATCAACAGGGTGCGCCGGCGGACTGGTCGCAGCATTACGTCAGCGCCTACGCCACCATGCACCCGTGGGAAGACTGGGCGGAAACCTGGGCGCATTACCTGCACATGATGGACGCGGTAGACACGGCGCTGGGTTTCGGCATGAGCGCCCGGGAGATGGACCTGGATTACCAGCCGTTTCCGTCGAGTACGCTGTACGACCCTGAACATCCCGGCGGCACGGCGTTCCTGTCGTTCGTCAACGCGTGGATCGAACTGGCGGGCATGCTCAACGAACTGTCGCGCAGCATGGGCCAGCCGGATTTCTATCCCTTCGTCCTGCCGCCGGCGGCGATCGCCAAGCTGCACTTCATTCATCTGGTGATCCAGCAGGAGGGCGGCCGCGCGGACGAGGTGCTTCAGGCGCAATAGCAAGTGCTTGAAGCCCTTCATATTTTTAATCTGCAACCAGCGGTTGTAACTTCGTCTCAGATAGGTACAATGGCGCGGCTCGCCGACAGGTGAGTGTCGTTATGGTGACCCTATCGGTCCCCCCGCAACGATTACCCGTGAACCTGGTCAGAGCCGGAAGGCAGCAGCCACAGCGGGAACATTGTGTGCCGGGGTGTGGCTGGTAGGGTTACCACCTTAACGAACATCGAACGAATCGACACCGAACTGCATGGGTTTCGCCCACTGCGGTTTTTTTATGCCTGCGATTTGGCGGTTCGTACCCAACCCCCTGCTCGTGAGGGCGCCGACACGGGGTAATCATTTGCTCTTCAATCCCGCATACTCGCAGCCACCGAAATAAATGAAGAGTCTGGCCAGGATCGACCCAGCAAGGTCTGCGCCCTGGCCGCGAGGTTTTATGCTCCCGGAACATTCCGATCTATCCAGCCCTGTGTTCTTGCCCGTCACGGATGAAACCTGCGCGAACCTGTTGCAGGCGAGTGGCACCAAAGCCCTCGAAGCCCTGACCGATCCCGAGTTGGCGGCAGTGCTGGTCATCCAGAATCTGGTGCAGACGTCAGAGCAGGATCTCGGTGCAGCTGCGGCAGAGAAGATTCTGGCCAAGCTCTTGTCCTGGGCTGTCGAAAAACGTCAGTCATCGACTGCCGGTCTGCTGTCCGAGGCGCAGCGACTGTTCGACCCGCGCAAATTGTATTTCGGCCTGAAGGTCCTCAAACCTCTGAACCTGCGTTTTCTGCTTTGCGAAGAAGTGTCCGCACGCGACTATTTGTTGCCCGATGGTCAATGGGATTTCGAATACAAGGTTCGGCGCCATCGCCGTCATGACCCGTTCAGCCAGCCGATAGTGACGCCCCGGCACCGTGAGCGCTGGTTGAGCCCGGCCCAGGACAAACTGGTCAGAACCTTCCGCGCCAATCTGGACGAAGACCTGCACGTTCAAGGCTATGCAGGAATCGGCAAAAGCCATCTGCTGGTGGCGCTGCTGGAACATCTTCGCCCGGAAAAGACCCTGTTGCTGGCGCGCACTCCGGCCAAGCTGGAAGTCCTTCGCCAGCGCATGGTGGGGTCAAGCGAGAAGAAGGCCGGCAAGACCTTTCTGGCATTTGCACAGTCGCTGATGCTCGGTCGCAGGCTTCAGGCCGAGGGGGCAGCTCGAGTCCCGAGTCGGCAGGCGCTGGCACAGGAACTGAACATCTACGGTTTTCGCCACTACGACGGGCAGGCGACCCTTGAGCTCTGCCTCAAAGTGATCGAGCGCTACTGCCGTTTCCGCGACCACACTTTTTCCGCTAAGCATCTACCGCATTTCAACCAGCCGCTCTCGAGCGTGGATGCTCAGGTTCTGTTGGAGTATTCGAGCCGGGTGTGGGGCTACCTTGAGCTCAATCCGGCATGGGGCAGTCAGACCGGGTTCGAAGCGTTACTGATGATCAAGCGGGCCTGCATTGCCGGCTGCGCGGTGTCATCACGCTACACGCACGTGCTGATCGACGAGAGTCAGGACATTCCCGGGTCACTGTTACAGATCATCGAACGTGGCCGCCAAGTGTTGATCACCCTCGGCGACGAGTACCAACAGGCCAGCGGCGTGCCGGTCAAACGCCAGCGTGAGGTTCGCCAAAGCGATATCAGCTATTCCGTGCGCTCGGGCCGCAACGTCGAACGGCTGGTCAATCCGCTGATCGCCCGGCACTCGCAGAAGGGCAAGATTCCGTTCGAAGGCGCCAGTGATGCTGACGTCGTCATCAAGGAATATCCGGAAGGTTTCGTGCCATCCGAAGGTAGCGTCGTGCTGACGGCATCGCCCTGGGACACCATGATCTGGGCCATCCACCTGCACGATTCCAGCTGCAAGTTCAGATTCTCCGACAAGCGAACTCAGGATGATCTGAAGCATTTCATGGCCACGGCCATCGAACGGTTCAAGCCGGAGTTCTACCGCTCCGAATTCAGCGAAAATGGCGTGCACCCGTACTTCAGCGACCTGCCCGACTGGCAAGCCGTGTGCGACGCCAATCAGTTCGACGAGTCGTTTTTGCGGGTCAAGGCCAAGCTGGAAAACGGCTTCATGATTGCCGATCTGACGCGCCTGAACCGAATGATCGACAACGCCGGCAACAGTTGCCTGCTGATGCTGGCGGAGGAGGCGGGTGGCATGGAGTTCGACAAAGTGCTGCTGACCCCCGGCCTGCTGACAAACGAGAAATTCAAGGATGCCTACGCGTTCGATCAGCGGATCTGCGCCGTGTACATCGCCATCTCCCGCGCCAGGCTGAAGCTCTATGTGCCGTACGATGTGGTTGCGTGGGTCGAGTATCACGAATACCAGAAATTCCGCGATACGGCGGGGCATTGATGGTCTGGCTCACGGTTCGCCACCCGCGCTGCCGGTATACAACCGAATAATGTCATCAATCTCCCCCGACATTTTCATCCGCAGCAACGTCCTCAATATCCGCTGCACCGGCACATTCGGATCATTGCGCACATAGCAGCCGACCTGCTGCTCCTGCAACACCGCCACCGCTTGCAGCTGCTGTCCCGGCAGCAGGCGCTGGTTGAACCAGTCCAGGGTCCATTGATTGCTCACGGCGTAGCGGTAACGGCCAGCCAGCAGCTTGTCCAGGACCTGTTCCTGATTGCGCGCATCTTCGCGCCATAACCGGTCGGCGTCGAACAGTGGCTGAAGCGTGGGGTAGCTGTAACCGAGCACGGTGCCGATCGACTGACGGGGAAGGTCGGCCGGGTCGGACTGGGTCGGCAATCCCTGACGACTGATCAGCAGGTCGCGCTGGAAGAACAGCGGGATGCTCCAGATGTAATCGCCGGACAGGTTCGGCAACCAGGATTGTGCGGCATAGCAGCGCACGTCGACTTCGCCGTGTTCCATGGCGTTCTGCACCCGGGCGCGGGGCAGGACGTGAAATTGCGCCGGCACGCCGACCTGGGTCGCCAGGCTGAGCATCATGTCGTAGAGGATGCCCTGGGTCGGACGGCCACGTTCGATCTGCACCATCGGCATCGCCCAGCTGTCGGCAACGACGAAGCGCAGCGGCGGTTGCGACGCCATCGCGCTCAGGCTCAATCCCAGTAATGCCCCCACGGCCCACCGCATAAACGCTCCGGTAATTCCCGATCCCGAGCCGACAAAAGCCCTCGCCCATGCAGCTTAGCCAGAATAGACGAGCACACCGGATGCAATTTTGCCCTTGCTCCGCTAGCATTAGCCGCTTCTGCTTCCTTTGCCGCGACGGTTTTCGATGAGTTATCAGGTTCTTGCACGTAAATGGCGTCCGCGCTCGTTCCGCGAAATGGTCGGCCAGACCCATGTGCTCAAGGCTCTGATCAATGCCTTGGACAGCCAGCGCCTGCACCACGCCTACCTGTTCACCGGGACGCGGGGCGTCGGCAAGACCACGATTGCGCGGATCATCGCCAAATGCCTGAACTGTGAAACAGGTATCACTTCAAGCCCCTGCGGCGAGTGTTCGGTGTGCCGCGAGATCGATGAAGGCCGCTTCGTCGACCTGATCGAGATCGACGCCGCGAGCCGGACCAAGGTCGAGGACACCCGCGAGCTGCTCGACAACGTGCAGTACGCCCCGAGCCGCGGGCGCTTCAAGGTCTACCTGATCGACGAAGTGCACATGCTCTCCAGCCATTCCTTCAATGCGCTGCTCAAAACCCTCGAAGAGCCGCCGCCCTACGTCAAGTTCATCCTGGCGACCACCGACCCGCAGAAACTTCCGGCAACGATTTTGTCGCGATGCCTGCAGTTCTCCTTGAAGAACATGACGCCCGAGCGTGTGGTCGAGCATTTGACGCATGTCCTGACCGCCGAAAACGTACCGTTCGAAGACGACGCCCTGTGGCTGCTCGGCCGCGCGGCCGATGGTTCGATGCGCGACGCCATGAGCCTGACCGACCAGGCCATCGCCTTCGGTGAGGGCAAGGTTCTGGCCACCGACGTACGGGCGATGCTCGGCACGCTGGACCATGGTCAGGTCTATGACGTACTGCATTCCTTGATCGAGGGTGACGCCAGGGCGTTGCTCGAAGCCGTGCGTCATCTGGCCGAACAGGGGCCGGACTGGAACGGCGTGCTCTCGGAAATTCTCAATGTGCTGCACCGTGTCGCCATCGCCCAGGCGTTGCCGGAAGGTGTCGACAATGGCCACGGCGACCGTGACCGGGTGCTGGCACTGGCCCAGGCCCTGCCGGCCGAAGACGTGCAGTTCTACTACCAGATGGGCCTGATCGGTCGTCGTGACTTGCCGCTGGCGCCGGACCCGCGAGGCGGTTTCGAAATGGTGCTGCTGCGGATGCTGGCCTTCCGACCCGCAGACACGGCGGACGCCCCGAGGCAACCGCTAAAGCCAGTGGGAATCAGCCAGGCCACAGTTGATTCCGCAAACTCAGTGGCTGCCGCGCCGAAACCTGCGCCGGTAGTTGCTGCGGCTGTTGCGCCGGCTCCGGTGTCTGCACCTGTGCCAGCTCCCGAGCGCGCACCGGTTGCCCCGGTGATTGCGCCTGAACCCGTTCCTGAGCCAGAGCCAGAGCCCGAGCCGGTCGCCGCCGAAGAAGTCGTCGATCTGCCATGGAATGACCCGGTAGAGCCGGCGCCTGTGCAGCAGCCAGCGGTCGAGCCCGTGCTGGAAACCACCGCCGAACAACCGGACCTGCCGCCGATGCCGCTGCCGACCCCGGACAGCGCCGTGCCGGATGCCCCTGAATGGGCAGCTGCGCCGATCCCCGAGCCGTCAGTGGCCGAGGTCGATGCCGCCACGCCGGGCATGGACATGGACGACGAGCCGCCGCTCGACGAAGACTACATCGAGCCGGACATGGATTCGGCCTACAGTTACCTCGACGATCTGGCCAGCGAACACGCGGCCGATCCGGTGCCGGAGCCCGAGCCGGAACCTGCCGCCGCGCCGGCCACCGGTCTGGCGCTGCAATGGCTGGAGCTGTTCCCGCAACTGCCGATCTCCGGCATGACCGGTAGCATCGCCGCCAACTGCACGCTGATCGCGATCGATGGCGACAACTGGCTGATGCACCTGGACCCGGCCCACAGCGCCTTGTTCAACGCCACCCAGCAGCGTCGTCTGAACGATGCGCTGAACCAGTTCCACGGACGCACGCTGACCCTGACCATCGAGCTGATCAAGCCCGAGCAGGAAACCCCGGCCCAGGCCGCGTCCCGGCGCCGTGCGAACCGTCAGCGCGAGGCGGAGGAATCGATCCACGGCGATCCGTTCATCCAGCAGATGGTGCAGCAGTTCGGTGCGGTCGTGCGACACGATACTATTGAACCTGTCGACGCCCTGGTCAGTCAGGGCTAATAACTGAGGGCGTCCGGCCTGTGTGGCCGGGCGCTGTTTTGATCCAAGTACTTTTGAGGTGATTCCCATGATGAAAGGTGGCATGGCCGGCCTGATGAAGCAGGCGCAGCAGATGCAGGAAAAAATGGCCAAGATGCAGGAAGAGCTGGCCAACGCCGAAGTCACCGGCAAAGCCGGTGGCGATCTGGTCACCGTGGTGATGACCGGTCGTCATGACGTGAAGAAAGTCAGCATCGATCCGAGCGTACTGCCGGGCCTGGACGAAGATGACCGCGAAGTGGTCGAGGATCTGGTGGCCGCTGCCGTCAACGCCGCCGTGCGTCAGATCGAAGCCAACAGCCAGGCGAAAATGGGCAGCATGACCGCTGGCATGAACCTGCCGGCCGGTATGAAACTGCCGTTCTGATTCGCCTTGGCGGGTTGGATGAGCTACAAAAAATGCCAGGCATCGCGCCTGGCATTTTTGTTTCTGGCCGGTAGAGATGTGTTGGCTGTAATGACGCCTTCGCGAGCAAGCCCGCTCCCACATGGGATTGCATTTCAAATGTGGGAGCGGGCTTGCTCGCGAAAGCGTCAACACGATTTGCCGGAATAAACATCGAACACCCCACCGCCCCAAGGGTCTGCTTCCTATACCCTCGAATTCACCCTTCACAGGAGACGCTGACATGTCCGACCCTCTGACCCTCAATCAACGCTTCGTGCTGGCCTCGCGGCCGGTGGGCGCGCCGACGCCCGAGAACTTCCGTCTGGAGCGTGAGGCGCTGCCTGACCTTGAAGACGGCCAGGTGTTGCTCAAGACCCTGTACCTGTCGCTCGATCCCTACATGCGCGGACGCATGAGTGATGCGCCGTCCTACGCGGCGCCGGTACAAATCGGCGAGGTCATGACCGGCGGGGCTGTCAGCCGGGTCGAACAGTCGCGTCATCCGAAATTCCACCCTGGCGATCTGGTCGTCGGCGCCACCGGCTGGCAAAGCCACAGCATCAGCGACGGCCGCAACATCATCCCGATCCCGTCCGGCCTGCCGAGCCCGTCGATGGCGCTCGGTGTGCTGGGCATGCCCGGCATGACCGCGTACATGGGACTGATGGACATCGGCCAGCCGAAAGAGGGCGAAACCCTGGTGGTTGCCGCTGCGTCCGGCGCAGTGGGCTCGGTGGTCGGCCAGGTCGCCAAGATCAAAGGCCTGCGCGCCGTTGGCGTGGCTGGTGGAGCCGAGAAATGCAAGTACGTGGTCGAGGAACTGGGCTTCGACGCCTGTGTCGATCACAAGGCGCCGGACTTCGCCGAGCAGTTGGCCAAAGCCTGCCCGAAAGGCATCGATATCTACTATGAAAACGTCGGCGGCCATGTCTTCGATGCCGTCGTCCCGCTGCTCAATCCCAAGGCACGGATCCCTCTGTGTGGCCTGATTGCCGGTTACAACGCAATGGAAGCGCCGAAAGGCCCGGATCGCTTGCCTGCCTTGCAACGCACCTTGCTGACCAAGCGCGTACGGATTCAGGGCTTTATTGTGTTCGACGATTACGGTGACCGTCAGCCGGAATTCATCAGCGCCATGGTGCCGTGGGTGCGCGATGGCAAGGTCAAATTCCGCGAAGACGTGGTCGAGGGCCTGGAGCAGGCACCGCAAGCGTTTATCGGGCTGCTGGAGGGGCGCAACTTCGGCAAACTGGTGGTGAAGGTCGCCCAGGACTGAGGATTTGACGCTGGCCGGAGGCGCGGGTATAAACCGCGTCTCGTTGTTTTGTCGGACTTTTTCCCCATGAGCTTCAGCCCTTTGATTCGCCAACTGATCGACGCCCTGCGAATTCTGCCGGGCGTGGGTCAGAAAACTGCCCAACGTATGGCGTTGCAGTTGCTCGAACGTGACCGCAGCGGCGGCACGCGCCTGGCCCAGGCCTTGAGTCAGGCCATGGAAGGGGTCGGACACTGCCGCCAGTGCCGCACGCTGACCGAAGACGATCTGTGCCCGCAATGCGCCGATACGCGCCGTGACGACACGCTGTTGTGCGTGGTGGAAGGGCCGATGGATGTCTACGCGGTCGAGCAGACCGGATTCCGTGGCCGTTACTTCGTGCTCAAGGGGCATCTGTCGCCGCTGGACGGGCTCGGCCCGGAGGCCATCGGTATTCCGCAGTTGATGGCACGGATCGAAGAGGCGGGCACTTTTACCGAAGTCATCCTCGCCACCAACCCGACCGTGGAAGGTGAAGCCACTGCGCACTACATTGCCCAGTTGCTCAACAACAAAGGTTTGATCGCCTCGCGCATCGCTCACGGCGTGCCGCTGGGCGGTGAACTGGAGCTGGTGGACGGCGGCACGCTGGCCCACTCGTTTGCCGGGCGCAAGCCGATTTCCCTCTGAACCCCACAATCCTGTTGAAAACCAAGCAAGCGCTCGGTTAAGTTCGGCGAACCCTTCCATGGAGTTCGCCGATGCCCGCCTTCCAGGAATACTTCGACCTCAGCCACCAAATGGTCCGCGACAGCGTCAGACGTTTCGTCGAGCGCGAGATCCTGCCGGACATCGATGCGTGGGAGGAAGCCGAAAGCTTCCCCCGTGAGCTGTATCTAAAGGCCGGTGCAGCCGGCATCCTCGGCATCGGTTATCCCGAAGCACTGGGCGGCAGTCACGAGGGTGACCTGTTCGCCAAGATCGCCGCCAGCGAAGAACTGATGCGCTGTGGCTCCGGCGGGCTGGTGGCCGGACTCGGCTCGCTCGACATCGGTTTGCCGCCGATCGTCAAATGGGCCCGGCCCGAAGTGCGTGACCGCGTCGTGCCTCTGGTACTCAGTGGCGAGAAGATCAGCGCCCTGGCGGTGACCGAGCCGGGCGGCGGTTCCGATGTCGCCAACCTGCAGACCCGCGCCGTACGCGATGGCGATCATTACCGGGTCAGCGGCAGCAAAACCTTTATCACCAGCGGCGTGCGCGCCGACTTCTACACCGTCGCGGTGCGTACCGGCGCGCCCGGTTTTGGCGGTATCAGCCTGTTGTTGATCGAGAAGGGCACACCCGGTTTCACCGTCGGCCGGCAACTGAAGAAAATGGGCTGGTGGGCGTCGGACACGGCTGAATTGTTCTTCGACGATTGCCGGGTGCCTGTAGGAAACCTGATCGGCGTTGAAAACATGGGATTCGCCTGCATCATGGGCAACTTCCAGAGCGAGCGTCTGGCCTTGGCGCTGATGGCCAACATGACCGCGCAACTGGCACTGGAAGAGAGTTTGAAGTGGGCGAAGGAGCGTGAGGCGTTCGGCAAACCCATCGGCAAGTTCCAGGTGATCAAGCATCGCCTCGCGGAAATGGCCACGGCGCTGGAGGTCTCACGGGAGTTCACCTACCGGCAGGCGGCGAAGATGGCGGCGGGGCAGAGCGTGATCAAGGAAATCTCCATGGCCAAAAACTTCGCCACGGATACCTCGGACCGCATCACCACCGAAGCAGTGCAGATTCTTGGCGGGTTGGGTTATATGCGCGAAAGTCTGGTGGAGCGGCTGTATCGGGATAACCGCATCCTGTCGATTGGCGGCGGGACGCGGGAAGTGATGAACGAGATCATCAGCAAGCAGATGGGACTTTAGATTTTGCAGTGAGGCTGGTGGCCCTTTCGCGAGCAAGCCCGCTCCCACATTCGATCGTGTTCCATCAGGGGAATACGGTCGAATGTGGGAGCGGGCTTGCTCGCGAAGGCGTAATGGCAGGCGCCGCTTACTTGTCGGTCAACGCAAACTGCGTCAGGCAGAACGTCGGAATTCCCATGTCCTCAAGACGCTGCGAACCACCCAGCTCCGGCAGATCGATGATCGCCGCCGCTTCATGAACGCGGGCGCCCATGCGGCGGATCAGGTTGGCCGCTGCGATCAGCGTGCCGCCGGTGGCGATCAGATCATCGAACATCACCACCGAATCGCCTTCGCACAGGCTGTCGGCGTGCACTTCCAGAAACGCTTCGCCGTACTCGGTCGCGTAACCTTCGGCCAGCACGTCCGCCGGCAGCTTGCCTTGCTTGCGGAACAGCACCAGCGGCTTGTTCAACTGATAGGCCAGCACCGAACCGATCAGAAAACCACGCGCATCCATCGCGCCGATGTGGGTGAAGTCGGCTTCCACGTACCGGTGGGCGAAGCTGTCCATCACCAGGCGCAAAGCCTTGGGCGACTGGAACAGCGGCGTGATGTCGCGAAAGATCACGCCCGGTTTCGGGAAATCGATCACAGGGCGGATCAGGGATTTGATGTCGAAGGAGTCGAAGACCATCGTCGAGGTGTCCTGGCAGGGCTGCAAACGGCGCAGTATACCCGCGGCTGAAACGATACGCTCGGCCGCGGGGCGAGATCAGACTTCGAGCGAGCCGCCGGCCAGGGCGCAGAGCTGGATCGGGTCGAGGATATGGATTTCCTTGCCTTCGGCGGCGATCAGTTCGTTCTGCTGGAAGCGGGTGAAGACCCGGGACACGGTTTCCACCGCCAGCCCCAGGTAGTTGCCGATTTCATTGCGCGACATGCTCAGGCGGAACTGGTTGGCCGAGAACCCGCGAGCGCGGAAGCGTGCAGACAGGTTGACCAGGAACGTGGCGATGCGCTCGTCGGCGGTTTTCTTCGACAGCAGCAACATCATTTGCTGATCATCGCGGATTTCCCGGCTCATCACGCGCATCAACTGACGGCGCAGCTGCGGCAATTGCAGGGCCAGTTCGTCGAGGCGTTCGAACGGAATTTCACAAACCGAAGTGGTTTCCAGCGCCTGGGCGGAAACCGGGTGTTTCTCGGTGTCCATGCCGGACAGGCCGACCAGTTCGCTCGGCAGGTGGAAGCCGGTCAGTTGTTCTTCGCCGGTGTCGCTCAGGCTGAAGGTCTTCAGGGCGCCGGAGCGTACTGCATAAACGGAATCGAAGGTGTCGCCCTGGCGGAACAGGAACTCACCCTTTTTCAACGGGCGGCCACGTTTAACGATTTCGTCCAGCGCATCCATGTCTTCCAGATTCAGCGAAAGTGGCAGGCAGAGAGGGGCCAGGCTGCAATCCTTGCAATTAGCCTGGTTATGAGCGCGCAGTTTAACTGGCTCGGACATTTCTTAAATCCTTGTGGGAAAACACACATAAGGCGTAAGGGTAACCCAGCGGAGGACATTCAGGCCAGCGATTGCCTGCACGGCATAAAGCTGCAGGGACGACGGCCGATAAACAGGTATCTGACGGCTTGCAAGGAACCGCTTCGATGACTGCTATTGGTACGCTGCCCCCCGGTAACAACGGCGTTGCGTCGTTGCCGGAAAGTGCAGAGACCGCCCTCGGCCATAAGGCCGGCACAGATGAAGCATCATTGGGAACCCCGACCTTGGTCGAGGGCGTCAAAGTGTCGCTGTCCGGTGTCGCCATTGAAAAATCCGCCGGTGCCGGCGGGAAAAACCGTGATATCGAGGAAAGCGGTTTGCCGGAAAACGTTCAGCAATTGCTGAAGATGATTCACAAGTTACGCCAGCAGATCGCCGAGAAGAACGCCCAGATCAACGCGCTGATGGCCAGCAAGACCCTCTCCAGCGAAGAGCGATTCGCGAAAATCTCGGCTCTCAAAGGCGCCATCTCTGCCCTCAACAACGGCCTGATCACCGCCAACCTGTCCCTGGCCAAGGTCATCGGCCAGTCGGGCCTGACCTCGGACCAGAACCTGAAAACCAACGCCTTGCTGATGAAAGGTTAAATCACCCGCGAGAACCGCTGACGGTTCTGCTGTTCCAGGTACGCATCGAACACCATGCACACCGAACGCACCAGCAATCGGCCGGCCGGCAGCACGGTGATGCGCTCGCGATCCAGTTCGATCAGCCCGTCCTGCGCCATGCCCTGTAATTGCGGCCAGAGCGCGCCGAAGTAACCCTGAAAATCGATGTTGAAACTGCGCTCGATCTCGGCGAAATCCAGGCTGAAGTTGCAGATCAGTTGCTGAATCACTGCGCGGCGCAGGCGGTCGTCGGCATTGCACACCAAGCCACGACTGGTGGCCAGTTGTGCGCCCGCGAGGGTGTTCTGGTAGTGATTGAGATCGCTGCTGTTCTGACAGTACAGGTCGCCGATCTGACTGATCGCCGACACGCCCAGACCGATCAGGTCGCAATGACCATGGGTGGTGTAGCCCTGGAAGTTGCGTTGCAGGGTCGATTCTTCCTGGGCAATCGCCAGCTCATCGTCGGGCAGGGCGAAGTGGTCCATGCCGATGTAGCGGTAGCCGGCAGCAGTCAGTTGTTCGATGGTGCGTTGCAGCATTTCCAGCTTTTGCGCCGGGCTCGGCAGTTCGTTGCCGTTGATCCGCCGCTGCGGCATGAAGCGTTCCGGCAGGTGCGCGTAGTTGAACACCGAGAGCCGGTCCGGTTGCAGGCTGATGACTTCCTCGACGGTGCGGGCGAAGTTGTCCGGCGTCTGTTTGGGCAAACCGTAGATCAGGTCGATGTTGATCGAGCGAAATTGCAGGGTACGCGCCGCGTCGATTACCGCGCGGGTTTCTTCCAGGCTTTGCAGGCGATTGACCGCCCGCTGCACCGCCGGGTCGAGATCCTGCAGACCGATACTGACCCGGTTGAAGCCCAGCTCACGCAGCAGGCCCATGGTCGACCAGTCGGCTTCGCGCGGGTCGATCTCGATGCCGTAATCGCCGGAGTCGTCATCCAGCAGATTGAAATGCTTGCGCAGGTGCGCCATCAGTTGCCGCAATTCATCGTGGCTGAGAAAGGTCGGCGTGCCGCCACCGAAGTGCAGTTGCTCGACTTTCTGCGCCGGGTCGAGGTGGCAGGCGATCAGCTGGATTTCCTGCTCGAGCCGTTGCAGATACGGCAGTGCGCGGCCGCGATCCTTGGTGATGACCTTGTTGCAGGCGCAGTAGTAGCAAATGTTCGCGCAGAACGGCACGTGCACGTACAGCGACAGCGGGCGCAGGGCCTTGCGGCTGTCGCGCAGGGCGTGAAACAGGTCGAAGGTGCCGACCTGACTGTGAAATTGCACGGCCGTCGGGTACGAGGTGTAGCGCGGCCCCGCCAGGTCGTAGCGGCGGATCAAATCGGTGTCCCAACGAATGGCGTCGAGCATGCGGGCATTCCCCCGGATAGGCTGGCAGTGTGCCGAGTCTAGGGGGGAGCGCGAAAAGGCATCTTGATTTGCATCAACGGGGAGGATTTGTATAAGTCATGCGGCCCCATCGCGAGCAGGCTCGCTCCCACGGGGGATTTCTGGTGCTCACTCGATCAATGTGGGAGCGAGCCTGCTCGCGAAGGTCGCACCGCCGATTTAATGGCCCATCAACCAGTGTTGGTGCGGCCCCGGCAGGGTCCAGATGCCGAACAGGATCACCAGCAGACCGCCGGCCATGCGCACGCTGCGTTTGCGCAACAGCGCCGTGACCCGCTCGGCTGCCAGCCCGGTGGCGAGCAACACCGGCCAGGTACCGAGCCCGAAGGCGAGCATCAACAATGCGCTGTCGACCGCATTGCCCTGGCTGGCCGACCACAGCAATGTGCTGTAAACCAGACCGCAGGGCAGCCAGCCCCACAGTGCGCCAAGCAGCAGGGCGCGGGGCAGGCTCGACACCGGCAGCAAGCGGTTGGCCACCGGTTGAATGTAACGCCATAGTCCGCGACCCAGGCTTTCGATGCGGGTCAGACCGCTCCACCAGCCCGCCAGATACAGGCCCATGGCGATCAGCAGCAACCCGGCCAAAACCCGCATGAACAGCGCGGCGGGACTGTTGGCCACCGCCCAGCCGGCCAGCCCGATCAGCAGACCGGCCGTGGCATAGCTGAGGATTCGTCCGAGGTTGTAGGCCAGCAGCAATCGAAAGCGTCGGCTGCGTTGTTCCTTGGGAATCGCCAGGGTCAGCGCGCCCATCAAGCCGCCGCACATGCCCAGGCAATGGCCGCCACCGAGCAGGCCGAGAATCAACGCAGACACCAGCAGCGGCGCCAGTTCAAGCATGGGGTGGCGCCTTGTCGTCCGGTTTGGCGGGGTTGGCTTCGTCCACAGCGGCGGTGTGGTTCGGGTCCTGGTCGTCGAACAGGATGCTGTGGGCCGGACCGTCGAGGTCGTCGTACTGGCCGCTGTCCACCGCCCAGAAGAAGATGTAGACGGCGATGGCCACGATCAGCAGTGCGGCCGGGATCATCACGTAGAGAGCTGGCATCTGTACTCCATGCCCGTGCGGCTCAGGCCGGCAGCGGGCGGGTTTCTGACGTGGTATTGACGGCCGGCGCACTCGGCAGGCGAGTCAGGCGCAGGGCGTTGAGCACCACGGTCAGCGAACTGATCGACATGCCGACAGCGGCCCACACTGGCGTGATCCAGCCGAGGGCGGCGAACGGCAACATGAGGCCATTGTACAGCGCGGCCCACAACAGGTTCTCGATGATCACCCGACGGGTGCGGCGGGCCAGCGTGAAGGCCTGTACCAGCGCGTCGAGGCGATTGGACAGGAGCACCGCATCGGCACTGGTTTTCGCCAGATCGGTGGCCGAGCCCATGGCCACGCTGATGTCCGCGGCAGCCAATACCGGCACGTCGTTGACCCCGTCGCCGAGCATCAACACCTTGCGGCCGGCCTTGTGCAGTTGTTGCAGCACTTGCAGCTTGTCGTCCGGACGCAAACCGCCCCGGGCCTCATCGATGCCCAGTTCGGCAGCGACACTGGCAACCATCGGCGAACTGTCACCCGACAGCAGCAGCGTGCGCCAGCCGCGGGCCTTGCACGCGGCGAGCAGCGCGGGGGCGTCGGTGCGCAGACGATCATCGAGGACGAACCAGGCCAACGGTCCCTGAGCGTCACCGAGCAACAACCATTGGCCCGGTTCGTCGGGCATTGATGGTACGGGCGTGCCGCTGAGATCACAGACAAAATCAGCCTGCCCAATGCGCAAACGCTGTTCTGCGACCAGGCCTTCAAGCCCGAGCCCCGGTGTGCTGTGAACCTCTTCGGCGGCCAGCGGCGCCCGGCCGAAGGCCCGGGCAATCGGGTGTTCCGAACGGTTCTCCAGCGCAGCGGCCAGGCTCAGGCACCGATCACTGTCGAGGGCGCCGAGCGGACGGATCGAACGCAGCACCAGTCGGCCCTCAGTGAGGGTGCCGGTCTTGTCGAAAATCACCGTGTCGATCTGGTTCAGGCCTTCCAGCACATGGCCGCGTGTCAACAGCAGGCCGAGTTTGTGCAGGGTGCCGGTGGCGGCGGTGAGTGCGGTCGGCGTTGCCAGTGACAATGCGCATGGGCAAGTGGCAACCAGCATCGCCAGAACGATCCAGAACGCTCGCGAAGAATCCAGTTCCCACCACAGCAGGCCGATGGCGGCCGCCGCAATCAACGACAGCAACAGAAACCATTGAGCGGCGCGGTCGGCGATTTCCGCCAGCCGTGGTTTCTCTGCCTGAGCGCGATCCAGCAAACGCACGATGGCCGACAGCCGCGTGTCCTGGCCGAGCGCCTGCACTTCAACAGTCAGCGCACCTTCTACGTTCAGCGTGCCGGCGGTGACGGCATCGCCCGGTGTGCGCGGTTGCGGCAGGTATTCGCCGGTCAGCAGCGATTCATCGATGCTCGACTGACCGTCGAGGATCTTGCCGTCCGCCGGCAGCACCGAGCCGGGCTGCACCAGTACGCGGTCGCCAAGACGCAGCTCGCTGAGCAGGATGCGTTCACTGTGGCCGGCGTCGTCGAGGCGCAGGCACGAGGCGGGCAACAGATTGACCAGTTGCGCGGTGGCAGCGGCGGTGCGTTCCCGGGCGCGGCGTTCGAGGTAGCGTCCGGCGAGCAGGAACAGCGCGAACATCCCGACTGCGTCGAAATACAGCTCGCCGACCCCGGTGATCGAGGTCCAGATCCCGGCGATATAAGCCGCGCCGATGGCCAGCGAGACCGAAACGTCCATGGTCAGATGACGAGTGCGCAGATCGCGCATGGCCCCTTTGAAAAACGGCGCGCAGCTGTAGAACACAATCGGCGTGGTGAGGAACAGCGCGACCCAGCGCAGGATCGTGTGCAGCTCCGGGCTGAGGTCGATGTTGAATTCCGGCCATGTCGCCATGGTCGCCATCATCGCCTGGAACCACAGTAGCCCGGCAACACCGAGCTGGCGCAGGGCCAGGCGGTTTTCACTGGCCAGTTGTTCGCTGGCGCGGTCGGCCTGATACGGGTGCGCGACGTAGCCGATGTGGCGCAGTTCGCCGAGGATCTGGCTCAGCGGCAACTGAGCGTCAGCCCAGCGCACATGCAGGCGATGATTGGACAGGTTCAGCCGCGCCTCGGCCACGGCGGGCAGGGTGCGCAGGTGTTTCTCGATCAGCCAGCCGCACGCGGCGCAACTGATGCCTTCCATCAGCAGCGTGGTTTCCGCCAGCTCACCTTCGTGGCGCACGAAAGGTTGCTGCACGTCGGCGCGGTCGTACAGCGCCAGCTCGTCCACCAGTTGCACCGGCAGCGTCTCGGGGTTGGCCGAGGCTTCGCTGCGGTGCTGGTAATAGCTTTCCAGTCCACCGGCGACGATGGCTTCGGCCACGGCCTGACAGCCGGGGCAGCAGAACTCGCGGGATTCCCCGAGCACGACAGCGGTGAAGCGGCTGCCGGACGGGGCGGGCAGGGCGCAGTGGTAGCAGGGGATGGGGGTGGTCATGGCATTGTCGAGGGGATAAACCCTTGGAATCGAGTGGTCCGCTTGCCCTCACCCCAGCCCTCTCCCGGAGGGAGAGGGGGCCGATTGATGTGAGCCGGAAAAATGGGTTCAGTCAGCACAATCGTCACTGGCGAATATCAAGTCTGCAAACACCCGAGATCAGTTCCCTCTCCAGGGGGAGAGGGGGCACTTGCAGGCTGCTTACTTCTTCAGGTCTTCAGCACCCTGCAGCGGCTCGTCGCCCAATAACAAATCCTTGTCATGACTGACCAGCTCTTCCTCGAACATCCGCCACACGTGATCGTCCTGAGTACCCAGCAACTCAACAAAACGTCGGCCTTCGATCTTGTCGCTCAACTGGCCGATGTACCGACCGGTTTCAGTCTCGCTGCGAGCCAGGACGATCTTGCGATCCTTGTCCGGCTGGGTCGGCGAGATCAGGTTCAGTTCCAGGGTTTTCGGCTGGCTGTCGCCGCTCAGGCGCAGGTCGACTTCGCCGGTGACGTCATCCAGGTGCACGGCAGCGCGCATCTTCAGGGTCTGCGCCAGCAGTTCACGGTCCAGCGAACGGTTGATGCCCTTGCCGGCCTCGTAGTAGTTGTCGTTGACCAGGTTGTCCGGGTTGTTCACCGCGATGGTCACCATGGACAGGGTCAGGGTCACCGAGCAGGCCAGAATCCCGATGATGATCCACGGCCAGAGATGCTTGTACCAGGGGCTTGCGGCGTTTGCTGCGGGCATGTTCAGTTCTCTCAACGATTCTGTGGGCCGATGAACCGGCTCTTGGCTTCTACGTGGACGCTGTCGTCATCGGCATCCTTGAGGATGAATTTCACCTCGTTGGTGCTCGACGGCAGTTGTTCGGGCGCACTCGACAGTTCGACCGGCATGCTGAAGATTTCCCCGGCCGGCACTTTGATCTCGCGCTTGCCTTGCAGGCGCAGATCCGGCAAACCGGCGGCTTCCAGCACATACGTGTGGTCGCGCTGATCCTTGTTCATGATCTTCAGGCTATAGACGTTTTCGATCCGGCCTTCGGCGTTTTCGCGGTACAGCACGCGGTCCTTGCTGACGTCGAAACCGACCAGCGAACGCATGAAGAACGCCGTCACCAGCAAGCTGATCATCGCCAGCAGCACCACGGCATAACCGATCAGGCGCGGACGCAGTTTATGGGTTTTCTGCCCGGACAGGTTGTGTTCGGTGGTGTAGCTGATCAGCCCGCGCGGGTAGTCCATCTTGTCCATGATGCTGTCGCAGGCATCGATGCACGCGGCGCAGCCAATGCACTCGATCTGCAGGCCGTCGCGGATGTCGATGCCGGTCGGGCAGACCTGGACGCACATGGTGCAGTCGATGCAATCGCCCAGGCCCTGGGCCTTGTAATCGACGCCTTTCTTGCGCGGGCCACGGCTTTCGCCGCGACGCGGGTCGTAGGAGACGATCAGGGTGTCCTTGTCGAACATCACGCTCTGGAAGCGCGCATACGGGCACATGTAGATGCACACCTGCTCACGCAGCCAGCCGGCGTTGCCGTAGGTGGCGAGGGTGAAGAAGCCGACCCAGAAATACGACCAGCCATCGGCTTGCCCTGTGAAGAAGTCGAACACCAGTTCGCGGATCGGCGAGAAATAGCCGACGAAGGTCATGCCGGTGACGAAACCGATCAGCAGCCACATGGCGTGCTTGGCGAACTTGCGCAGGAACTTGTTGGCGCTCATCGGCGCCTTGTCGAGTTTGATGCGCTGGTTGCGGTCGCCTTCGGTGACCTTTTCGCACCACATGAAAATCCATGTCCACACGCTTTGCGGACAGGTATAGCCGCACCAGACCCGGCCGGCATACACGGTGATGAAGAACAGGCCGAACGCCGCGATGATCAGCAGCCCGGAAAGCAGAATGAAATCCTGCGGCCAGAACGTGGCGCCGAAGATGAAGAACTTGCGCTCCGGCAGGTTCCACCACACGGCCTGGTGGCCGCCCCAGTTCAACCACACCGTACCGAAGTACAGCAGGAACAGCGCCGTTCCACCCATCATCCGCAGATTGCGGAACAGGCCGGTGAAAGCACGGGTGTAGATTTTTTCTCGAGAGGCGTAAAGGTCGACGCTGTTGTTCGCGTTCTTGCTGGGTGGCGTGACGTCGTGTACCGGAATCTGGTTGCTCATCATTGCATCCCACGGCAGTGGAAAAATGCCTCGGTCGATACGTGCCGGCCGGGGTCAGAAAGGGTGTTGCGGTGGCGCAATGATACGCCTGTGATGCCGACGAACAGGTGCGACCTTTGGTCGCGTTGGGCAAAATCAATTGATGGTGTAATGACTTGAATCAATTGACTTGTAAGGGATTACCCTTTTTTGCCCGGCTATGACTGAGTCTAGGCGATCCGTCGCCGTTGCGCTGCCTGGTGATCTGCGTGGCTGAAAATCGGCTCGTTGCTGTCCGGTTGTCCAGACTTCGAGAAACAGGGATGAAGTAAGAAGTTTTGGTTTCTGTTAGTTGTATGTCTGAAACAAGTTTATTTAATTGTCTGTGTTGTGTGCTTTGAAAGGTTTCGTTTAATCGAATATGTTTGCGGCTGGCGATATTCAGTTGCCAGTTCGTATTCGAGTTAAATGGAGTTTCAAGGTTATGGCTTTCAATGGAGTTGTAAGTTTTCTGCTGGGTGTCTGTTTGTTTTCTTCTGTTACTTTGGCTCATGCCGTTGAGGGCATGCCACGGCATATGGTGTTCGCGTCCGATACGCAATATCCATGGACCGACAAGACTGACAGCGGAGAGCCGGAATCCGATGCGGACTTCGAAAAACGTGCCAAGTGGCTGGTTGACAGCCAGTTGGGCAGTATTGCCGAGTTTCGAAATGCCCACGGGGGGCAGGCGGCAGTCCCGTTGATGATCAATGGTGACATGACCGCTTTCGGTCACGGTTGGCAGCGCTCGTATATGAAGTCGGCCCTGCAGAAGTACTTCAAGGACGATTATCTATATGGTTTGGGTAATCATGATTATGAGAATAACGTGGACGACTGTTTCAGCAATAGTTGTGCGGCGGGCAGTGTTGTCGAGTTCAATGAACATCATAAGGGTAAGGTGGATAACTTTGATCTCAAGGTGACGGGGGCTTTTCTGGGTGTTCGCTATTCGGGCAGTCTCGCCTACTCGAAAAGCATCGGCGAAGTTCACCTTGTGCAGCTTAATAATGAACCCACCTACACCACGAAGATCGCTCATGCATTGAATCCGACAACCTTCAATATCACCAGCGCACTGGACTGGCTGGAAAACGATTTGAGGGTGGCGAGAGCCCAGGGTTACGCGATCATCATCAACATGCACAAGTGGGATGACTGGCAGGGAGACTGGCAACAGGAGCAACGCTTTCTGGACATGGTCGAAAAGTATCAAGTCACCGCCATCTTTGCAGGTCATTACCATAGGCGAGGGGGTGGCAAGCGCTGGATGGGTCAGGTGCCGATGTTTCTCAGCGGCGCAACGTCCCAGCAGACGTACCTGACCGCCAGCTTCTCAGGTGATCGCAAGCAGTTACAGGTCAACCTGATCGAGAACAATGACTGGAAAAACCCGCGTTTTGTGCACTCGGTTCCGGTGAAGTCCATCTGGTCCAATCGGCCTGAGTAATGTCCGGTTCACCGCCTTCATTGGTTTTATCCGGAGCACCGGACTTTATTCAAGGATGACAATGTATGAACAAAAGCACTCTCAAGGCACTTGGCGTTACTCAGGAAGCAATTGATGCACTGAACGTCGTTCTCAATAGCGCCATTCCGGGCGTCTCCGTTGCCGCCGCGCACTTGAAAGCGGCGCTGGCAGCGCTTGAGTCGGCCGACGCTGCAGAGCAGACGAAGGAGCCGGCCAGACAACACAAACCTTCGGGCCTGGACAGTCTTGGCGCAGGCAATATTCTTTGAATCAATAGAGAGGAAACAAAAAGGCCCCGCCAGTTCTCACTGGCGGGGCCTTTTTTCGCTTCAAGCGTCGGCCTTACTGAGCCTCGGCTTCCGGTGTTTTTTCACCGTGAGACAGGCTGTAAACATAAGCCGCCAGCAGGTGAACCTTGTCGTTGCCTTGCAGTTGTTCCTGAGCAGGCATCTGGCCCTGACGGCCGTAACGGATGGTCTGCTGCAGTTGCGCGAAGCTCGAACCGTAGATGAACGCGGCCGGGTGGGTCAGGTTGGGGGCGCCCATGGCTGGCGTACCTTTACCTTCCGGACCGTGGCAGGCCACGCAGTTGGCAGCGAACAGCTTCTGGCCGTTGGCCGGATCCGCCTTGGTGCCTTCCGGCAGCTTGCGGCCATCCAGATTGGTCAGCACGAACGCGGCCACGTCGGCCACGCCTTGCTCACCGATCACTTCAGCCCAGGCCGGCATCACCGCGTGACGACCGCCCATGATGGTGGTCTTGATGGTTTCCGGCTCGCCGCCCCAGCGCCAGTCGGCGTCGGTCAGGTTCGGGAAACCATAAGCGCCCTTGGCGTCGGAACCGTGGCAGACCGAGCAGTTGGAGGCGAACAGGCGGCCACCCATCTTCAGGGCTTGCGGATCCTTGGCCACTTCTTCGATCGGCATGGCGGCGAACTTGGCGAAGATCGGACCGAACTTGGCGTCCGAGCGCGCCATTTCCTTTTCCCACTCGTGAACGCCGGTCCAGCCGGTCTGGCCGTTGGCGAACGCGGTCTGCTTCTCGGTATCGAGGTAGTTGTAGCCCGGCAGCAGGCCTTTCCAGTTGCCCAGGCCCGGGTACAGCACCAGATAACCCAGCGCAAACACGATGGTGCCCACGAACAGCATGAACCACCATTTCGGCAGCGGGTTGTCGTACTCCTCGATCCCGTCGAAGGAGTGGCCGACCGTCTCGTCGGTCTGCTCGGTGCGCTGGCCCTTGCGGGTCGACAGCAACAGCCAGGTCAGGGAAAAGATCGTACCGAGACTGAGGACTGTGACGTACAGACTCCAGAATGTAGTCATTCTTTGTTACTCCTAGAAGCTTGCTCGACGTGCTTGATGGCTTCGGGATCATCCGCGAAGGGCAGCAAGGTCGCGTCTTCAAACTCCGACTTGCGCTTGGGGCTGAACACCCACAACGCCAGGCCGATGAAGGCAACCATCACGACAACGGTGCCCAGGCCTCGAATCATCCCGATATCCATTAAGAATCACCGTTTGCTTTTGATGATGGTGCCCAGGCCTTGCAGATAGGCCACCAGCGCGTCCATTTCGGTTTTGCCCTTCACGGCATCCTTGGCACCGGCGATGTCTTCGTCGGTGTAAGGGACGCCGAGCGTGCGCAACACTTCCATTTTTTTGGCCGTGTCTTTGCCGTCGAGCTTGTTTTCTACGAGGAACGGGTAGGCCGGCATTTTCGACTCGGGGACGACGTTGCGCGGGTTGTACAAGTGCGCACGCTGCCAGTCATCGGAGTAACGACCGCCGACGCGGGCCAGGTCCGGGCCGGTACGCTTGGAACCCCACAGGAACGGGTGATCCCAGACGCTTTCACCGGCGACCGAGTAGTGGCCGTAGCGTTCGGTTTCGGCACGGAACGGACGGATCATCTGCGAATGGCAGCCGACACAGCCGTTGGCGATGTAAACGTCGCGGCCTTCCAGTTCAAGGGCGGTGCGCGGCTTCATGCCTTCGACCGGCTTGTTGGTGACGTCCTGGAAGAACAGCGGAACGATTTGGGTCAGGCCACCGACGCTGACGGCGATGACCATGAAGAAAGCCAGCAGGCCAATATTCTTCTCGACAGCTTCATGCTTCATCAGTGAGCTCCAACTACGGCGATCTTGGCGGCGGCTTCAGCTTCAGCCGGGTCCGAGGCGCGAACGGTGCGCCACACGTTGTAGGCCATCAACAGCATGCCGCTGGCAAAGAACGCACCGCCCAGGGCGCGAACGATGTAGCCAGGGTGGCTGGCCTGCAGCGCTTCGACGAACGAGTAGGTGAGGGTGCCGTCATCGTTGATTGCACGCCACATCAGGCCTTGGGTGATGCCGTTGACCCACATCGATGCGATGTACAGCACGGTACCGATGGTCGCGAGCCAGAAGTGCGCGTTGATCAGACCGACGCTGTGCATCTGTGCGCGGCCGAACAGTTTCGGGATCATGTGGTAGATCGCGCCGATCGAGATCATCGCGACCCAGCCCAGAGCACCGGCGTGTACGTGGCCGATGGTCCAGTCGGTGTAGTGCGAGAGCGAGTTGACGGTCTTGATCGCCATCATCGGACCTTCGAAGGTCGACATGCCGTAGAACGCCAGCGATACCACGAGGAAACGCAGGATCGGGTCGGTGCGCAGCTTATGCCAGGCGCCCGACAGGGTCATCATGCCGTTGATCATGCCGCCCCAGCTTGGCGCCAGCAGGATGATCGACATCGCCATGCCCAGCGATTGCGCCCAGTCCGGCAGTGCGGTGTAGTGCAGGTGGTGGGGACCTGCCCAGATGTACAGAGTGATCAGCGCCCAGAAGTGCACGATCGACAGACGATAGGAGTAGATCGGACGCTCGGCCTGTTTCGGCACGAAGTAATACATCATCCCCAGGAAGCCGGTGGTCAGGAAGAAGCCCACGGCATTGTGGCCGTACCACCACTGGATCATTGCGTCGGTCGCGCCCGAGTAGGCCGAGTAGGACTTGAACAGGCTGACCGGCAGCGACATGTGGTTGACGATGTGCAGCATCGCGGTCACGACGATGAACGCGCCGTAGAACCAGTTACCGACGTAGATGTGCTTGGTTTTGCGCTTGGTGATGGTGCCGAAGAACACCAGACCGTAGGTGACCCAGACAATGGCCAGCAAAATGGCGAGAGGCCATTCCAGTTCCGCGTATTCCTTGGTGGTGGTGTAACCCAGCGGCAAGGTAATGATCGCGCCGACGATCACCGCTTGCCAGCCCCAGAAGGTGAAGGCCGCGAGGCTGTCGGAAATCAGTCGCGTCTGGCAGGTTCGCTGCACGACATAGTAGGAAGTGGCAAACAGTGCACAACCACCGAAGGCGAAAATCACCAGGTTTGTGTGCAACGGGCGCAGGCGTCCAAAGCTCGTCCACGGCAGACCGAAGTTCAACTCCGGCCAGACCAGTTGCGAGGCAATGAAGACACCGAGCCCCATGCCAAGGATCCCCCAGACCACCGTCATGATGGCGAACTGGCGGACTACCTTATAGTTATAAGCAGTCGGACTGATTGCTGTGCTCATTCTAAGGTTCCACGGTTTGGGTGTTTTATTAGGATTAAAATCGGCCGCAAGTATGTAGAAAGCAGGGGGTCAATGCAACGCGCCATGACCTGGGTCAATGCTTTCCAACGCTGATTCTGCGGCCTTTCCATGCGCCGCGTAAGGACAAAATTGCCCTCGGGCAAAATGTCGCAGCGGACGAAAAAAGCGAGGGGTTCCGGTCGGATGTAACGGGGTGTGTTCGAACGCTCGGTTCGGGTGACGGACGGTAATCGGCACGACAGCCGGTATCTACCGGCCTTTGCGGCCATGTCAGTCAGCCGATTCGTTCAACGCCTCGCTCAGGGTCGACCTGGAACCGGCACGGGCCAGTCCGCATCGAGCAAGCGTAGACCCGAATCCGGGTAACCGAAAGGAGAGGGTGTGAAGGGGTGCGACAATGCGTCGCAAAGAGGCTGGAAACTGCCGCACTGGAAACGTGCGGCAGTGTTGTACTCAATAATTACTGTTTTTTGTCTTCAGTAATCAGTTTTTCTGTATTCAGTCCATGGCTCAAGCTGTACACATAAGCGGCCAGCAATTGCACTTTATCGTTGCCCAGCAACTCGTTCTGAGCCGGCATGTGGCCCTGACGACCATGGCGGATGGTCTGCTCAAGCTGGGTCAGGCTGGTGCCATAGATAAATCCGGCCGGGTGCGTCAGATTCGGCGCACCCATGGCTTCAGTGCCCTGGCCGGTTGCCCCATGACAGGCTACGCACATGGTGCTGAACGTCTGCTGTCCGGCTTGCAGGTCGGCCTTGTTGTCCGCCGGCAGTGGCAGCCCGGCCAGTTCGTGACGAACATAGGCGGCGACGTTCTTCACGCCAACCTCGCCGAGGGATTCGCCCCAGGCCGGCATCGCCGCCATCCGGCCACCCATGATGGTGGTCTTGATGGTTTCGGCGCTGCCGCCCCAACGCCAGTCCTTGTCGGCGAGGTTAGGGAAACCGAACGCGCCCTTGGCGTCCGAGCCGTGGCACACCGAGCAGTTGGAGGCGAACAGGCGGCCGCCCATTTTCAGCGCCTGAGGATCCTTCGCCACTTCTTCCACCGGCATGGCGGCGAATTTGGCGAAGATCGGCCCGAATTTGGCGTCAGCCTTGCTCATTTCCTTTTCCCACTCATGGACGCCGGTCCAGCCGTCCTCGTAGCCGGGCAGGATGCCTTTCCAGTTGCCCAGGCCCGGATAAAGGATCAGATAACCCACGGAAAACACCAGCGTGCCGGCGAACAGCATGAACCACCACTGCGGCAGCGGGTTGTCGTACTCCTCGATGCCGTCGAAGCTGTGGCCCATGGTCTGGTCGACGCTGCCCTTGGTCTCGCCCCGACGGGTGCCGACCAGCAGCCAGGTCAGGCCGATCAGGCTGCCGATGGTCAGTACGCAGATCCACGTACTCCAGAAGGTGGTCATGGCCGGGTACTCCTTGTTTCAGATGCTTGGGTTGGGTCGGGTTGTGGCTCGTCGGCAAACGGCAGCAGGCGCGCTTCGGCGAATTCCGGCGTGCGCTTGCGGTTGAACACCCACAGGGTCAGGCCGACGAAGGCCACGAACACCACGACCGTGCCGAGGCCGCGAATCAGCCCCGCGCTCATTTCAAAGACCATTTCTCACCTCTTGCTCTTGATCGCAGTGCCAAGCACTTGCAGGTAGGAGACGAGGGCGTCCATTTCGGTCTTGCCCTTGAGGCTGGCCACCGCGCCGCTGATGTCGTCGTCGGTGTACGGCACGCCGAGGGTGCGCATGGCCTTGAGCTTGGTTTCGGTGTGGCTGCTGTCGACCGGTTGCGTGACCAGCCATGGGTAGGCCGGCATTTTCGATTCCGGTACGACGTTGCGCGGGTTGTACAAGTGCGCACGGTGCCAGTCATCCGAGTAACGCGCGCCGACCCGGGCCAAGTCCGGACCGGTACGTTTCGAACCCCACAGGAACGGGTGATCCCACACGCTCTCGCCGGCCACCGAGTAGTGCCCGTAGCGTTCGGTTTCGGCGCGGAACGGACGAATCATCTGCGAATGGCAACCGACGCAGCCTTCGCGGATGTAGATGTCGCGGCCTTCCAGTTGCAGCGCGGTGTAGGGCTTCATGCCTTCAACCGGTTTGTTGGTCACGTCCTGGAAGAACAGCGGGACGATCTGGGTCAGGCCGCCGATGCTCACGGCGAACACCATCAGCAGCATCAGCAGGCCGACGTTCTTTTCAATCGTTTCGTGTTTCATGGCGGACTCCTCAGGCCATCTGCGCGGCAGCAACGACATCAGCAGGCTGCGAGGCCCGCACGGTGCGCCAGGTGTTGTAAGCCATCAGGAACATGCCGCTGAGGAAGATCGCCCCGCCAATCAGCCGCACGACGAAGCCTGGGTGGCTGGCCACCAGGGTTTCGACGAAGGAGTAGGTCAGCGTGCCGTCCTCGTTGACTGCGCGCCACATCAGGCCCTGGGCGATGCCGTTGACCCACATCGAGGCGATGTAGAGCACGGTGCCGATGGTCGCGAGCCAGAAGTGCGCGTTGATCAGGCCGATGCTGTGCATCTGCTCTTTGCCGAAGACTTTCGGGATCATGTGGTACAGCGCGCCGATGGAAATCATCGCCACCCAGCCGAGCGCGCCGGCGTGTACGTGGCCGATGGTCCAGTCGGTGTAGTGGGAGAGGGCGTTCACCGTCTTGATCGCCATCATCGGACCTTCGAAGGTCGACATGCCGTAGAACGCCAGCGACACCACCAGGAAGCGCAGGATCGGGTCGCTGCGCAACTTATGCCAGGCGCCCGAGAGGGTCATCATGCCGTTGATCATGCCGCCCCAGCTCGGTGCCAGCAGAACCAGCGACATCACCATGCCCAGCGACTGCGCCCAGTCCGGCAGCGCGGTGTAGTGCAAGTGGTGGGGGCCGGCCCAGATGTACAGGGTGATCAGCGCCCAGAAGTGCACGATCGACAGGCGATACGAATACACCGGACGTTCGGCCTGTTTCGGCACGAAGTAGTACATCATCCCGAGGAAACCGGCGGTGAGGAAAAAGCCTACGGCGTTGTGGCCGTACCACCATTGCACCATTGCGTCGGTTGCACCGGCGTACACCGAGTAGGACTTGGTGAAACTCACCGGCAACTCAAGGTTGTTGACGATGTGCAGGATCGCCACGGTGATGATGAACGCGCCGAAGAACCAGTTGCCCACATAAATGTGCTTGGTCTTGCGCTGCATGATGGTGCCGAAGAACACGATGGCGTAGGCGACCCAGACGATGGTGATCAGGATGTCGATCGGCCATTCCAGTTCGGCGTATTCCTTGGAGCTGGTGTAACCCAGTGGCAGGCTGATGGCCGCCAGCAGGATCACCAGTTGCCAGCCCCAGAAGCAGAACGCGGCGATTTTCGGTGCAAACAATTGCGTCTGGCAGGTGCGCTGCACCGAGTAGAACGAACTGGCGAACAAGGCACAGCCGCCGAACGCGAAGATCACCGCGTTGGTGTGCAGCGGGCGCAGGCGTCCGAAGCTGGTCCACGGCAGGTTGAAGTTGAGTTCGGGCCAGACCAATTGAGCCGCGAGAAAAACCCCGAGCCCCATGCCGACGATGCCCCACACCACCGTCATAATGGCGAATTGGCGGACCACCTTGTAGTTGTAGGCGGTACTGATAGAAGTGTTCATGGTTCCCCATCCACGGTTCAGCCGAAGTGAGCGCCAACAGCGCGTCCTTCGCCTGGAGTTATAGGCAGACTAAAAGCGAGGCAAGCATGGACAAACAGCACAAGGCCAGTATTGACGGGGATCAATGGGCGCAGTGCCTGCGGGATCATGGGTGGCTTTGGGATGCCGCTGTTGGTGAGGCTTCGGCGACGCTGATCCTGGCGCATGGGGCGGGGGCGCCGATGGATAGCGACTGGATGAACGATATGGCTGGGCGCCTTGCTGGGCTTGGTATCAACGTGTTGCGGTTTGAGTTTCCTTATATGGCGCAGCGGCGGGTTGATGGGGTCAAACGACCGCCGAATCCTGCGGGGAAATTGCAGGAGTGCTGGCGTGAGGTTTATGGCCTGGTGCGACTTCATGTCGCTGGTCCGCTCGCGATTGGCGGGAAGTCCATGGGGGGGCGGATGGCGAGTTTGCTGGCTGATGAGCTTGGCGCTGATGCGTTGGTTTGTCTGGGGTATCCGTTTTATGCGGTGGGGAAACCGGAGAAGCCGCGGGTCGAACATCTGGCTGGGTTGAAGACTCGGACGTTGATTGTTCAGGGGGAGCGGGATGCTCTGGGGAATCGGGACGCTGTCGAAGGGTATTCCTTATCGCCGAGTATTGAAGTGTTTTGGCTGGCGGCGGGGGATCATGATTTGAAGCCGCTCAAGGTTTCCGGGTTTACGCATGAGCAGCATTTGGCTTCGGCGGCGGAGGAGGTTGTTGAGTTTCTTCGGTGAGGTTTTATTAACGCGACTTAGTTCGTATATCCGTTATTGCGGTGATAACTGCGTTACGGAGTGACATCAGCTCACTTTTGGGACTTTGCAGAGGCAGGCGAAGCCGTATCGCAGAAACTCGTAGGTTCGGGATTGGCGTACTTGAACTTGGATAGTGAAGCGACGGTAGAGTCAGCCGCAAAGCTTCTTAGCCACTGACTCAGTCGACGAGAATTGATTGAAAAAAACCGGTTGCTCAAACCCACTATCACTTTTTTCAGCGTTACGAACCAATACGTCGAATGATCCAATGGTTGCTGGTCCACTCGCAGGTACACATCAAGAAACGCGGTAAGAGCTGTGTCTATATTGGCAACACGCCCTTCAGGATTTCAGAAAGGGCGTGAGGTCCAGTTAATGTGGTTTGCGATGTTTCAGTCTAGCACTCCGAGCTTTGATGACGATTGACGTGTAGGCGATGGATAATGAGATTGCATTTGGCTGTTCAGCCAAGAACAGTAAATGGCGTCCGATGACTTCTGGGTCAAAGCCTTTGATGGCCTCGTTCGTCAACGTGTCCAGGTCGATCATCGAGATGATCGGCTCTTCCTGAGCGGCCCATTCAACTCCTGAAGGCGGTTGTTCTGGCTTGAGCTCCTCATGGCTTGGAGAGGGCGCAGTAGCGAGCGCAGATACTTCATTGCTAAGACTGTGAGTCGACGTTGCAGGTACGGGCTGCTGTATACGCTTAGGCTGCCCCTTGCGATTCAATATTAGTGGATCCTTTTCGGGCTGTTGAAACATGTCCGGGGTATCCATCTGGGCGTGTGCTGGGGGGGCAACATTCTCTGAACTCGAGTCATTGCCCGCGCGGTATCTAACAAGGATCGACTGTCCAAAGTCCAACCTGAACCAGCGCCATGCTGTGTTTTTCTGCATGCCTAGATACGGGTCTCCGAAGGCAACGGCATTGCCTAATCCCTCGACAAAGGTTTGATTCCCATCTCTGCCCAGCATATCTATAGCTGCGCGGGGTGCTTGCCAGTAAAGCGTGTCAGGATAACTGAAGGTTGCAGCTGACTCGCCTTGGCTGACTTCGTACATGCGCGTGGCCTCTTCGGTAATGTAGAAGCTGTCCTGAATTGGTCCAATGAATCGAGCCTCAGGGTTCGCAGCGCCAATTAAAGCCCCCGCCATGGTCGCAATCGTATCGGTATCGCTATCGAGCAGGTTGGCAACCATTTCGATCGTCTCTTGAGATCCGTAACGTTTACCGAGGAAGGCCGCCACGTTGGCGAACAGCGCGCATTTGAGTCCAGACCCGCGCTCCTCCTTGCTCAAACCATTTTCAAGTGCGATCAATTGGGCGTAGATAGCTGTCCCATCTGTGTTATAGGCTTTTTCGATCAAGTCATAAGCGTTTCGCGCAGACTGACGCCACTCGCTAGCGGTATCTGCGATTGCAGAACTCAAACTCCGGCCTGATTTTTCTTCCCATGTCGGGAGCCAAAATGTAGAGAGTTCGTTGTCGTTCGCTACGATATTGGGAATGTTTTCAATATCGTTTGCATAGCTGAGCCACTCCTCGGGCCCAGGAATTCTGCCTGTCTCAAGAGTGTGAGCAAGGCTCAGAGCGTGAACGGCGGCTCCCGCTATCGCTCGCATATGGCCGTGAGTACAAAGTGCATTACGAATCACGTCAGGCAGATATGAATCTTTTTTCTTCAAGTCCGCTGCGGCCCAGATGTGTGGCTGAACTCGCATCGCAGCGCCATTGCCGCCACCATTTTCATAACCGGAAAAGAAGTTGCTGAACCAGCTATTGCTTCTGTTGCATAGCGCTCCCGCAGCGGATTTGCTGCCTCTTCCTGCACCGAGTGCATAGGATTGCCATACCGGAAGTTCGATTTTGGCGAATGCTTCGACGTCGAAGTAGCCTTGCCCTGTAATCGCCCTGCATGTCGATAGGCGCAGTTGCGTGTCGTCGGAGTAAGCGCCAGCAGGTAGTTGTACCTGTGCACCGAAGCGGCCGCCTATTAGGCGTTTCCAACTTTCTGTGCGTGTGACTCGAGAGTGACCAAGGCGCTGTTGCACAGTCTTATCCGACGCGAGTTCGGTGGGAAAGCCCAACGCGTCCCCATAAGCCGACCAGAGGGCTGAAGAGATCGTACGCTTGAGTCGATTTTCTGACATTGAATGGCTCACTTAATCTCATCAAACAGGTCGGGGTTCACGATGACGGGCACTATCCGGTGACCCACCGCGTACATCTGCGCGGCGATCTCATTACTGTCCGAGTCGCAGCGTGCATAAACGCGCTGCAGGAAATCAGTAGAGACCTCACCTGGGTACAAGATTTCTGCTTGAGGACAGGTTGGAAGGCACGGCAGGTGATCGGCAGTTCGTGCAATAACGTTGCCCGTCCAAAGCGTAGTAGTGTCCTTGAACGCATCTTCCAGTCCTTCAAGGCCCTGGGCGCGATGTACGCCGGTGTAGATGTTGTTGGTAGTCGTGAACCAGACCCCATCGTGCTGCATTATCTCAGGTGAAAAATCAAAAATGCACCAGAAAAAATTCTGCTCGCGGTGCCAGTTGCCTGAGTAGCGAAAGAAGCTGGTATTGATGCGGCTGATTGAAAGGTTGGCATAGTCCAACCACGCAACGTCCTTGTTCCTGCGCTGCGCGTTAGGCTGAAAAATATGCTTGAGCTGATCATCAGCGTCGAGGCGCTGGCGGGATTTGAGTCCATTTGACGCAAATATTCCCAGCGCGCCACGGTTTGTGGTGAAGTGGACAATGGACTCGATGCCTCGGTCCTTGGAGAATTTTTCGATGCTCATACCTTTACTTCCGTGTACAGGCCATTATCGATAAAACGCATAATATCGGGAGTATCCGAGGTTTTGAACCCAAGCACCACGCTTTCCTTGGCTCGGCCTATTCCCATGGCAATCAGTCTACGGAGGCGAGCAGACAATTCATATTCATCACTGCCCTGATCCTCATCCGAGTCGTCCTTGGGAGCGGAGATGTCGAGGATGCTACCGTCCAAACCGATCATGATGACGTGATCGAATTCTAGGCCTTTACTTGAATGCACACTGCATAGTGCAATGTTTTCTGGGCCTTGCGGCCAGTTGGGCTCGCCGGTAATTTCGACGTAGCCCAACTTCAGGGATTGAAGTAAAGGCTTGAGATCTCGAAACCAGATCTTCGGGTGAAGAAATGCGACGGATTCTTTTGTCAAGTCGATACGTTTTACGTAGTCCACAGCCCAGCGTAACTGAGCGGGGTAATCACCGGTGACTACAAAGGGTTTGACCCCATTCGACCGTGCGCTGTCAAAATTGGGCATGGTGCCGTTATCATCGAGTGTCAGTCCAGTCAACATTGCACTGGCAAACTGCGCAATTTCCCTTGTGTTTCGATAGTTAGTTTGGAGTCGGCTGCTTTTCTCAGGGCGCAGGTTCACACCGACCTCGCTCCAGGTAAAGTTACGGCTGTATATGCGTTGTGCGCTGTCGAGGACGAAGGTTACAGTGGCATCTTCAGATCTCTGATTCAGTACTGCACGGATTTCGTTTCCCGAGAAATCTTGAGTTTCGTCCACTACGATGACGTCGTATTGGCGGAGCGTCTTGGCCGAAAGCTTGGCAGCGAGATCATTCCAATCTAGCAGCTTTCTTGCCCGCTTCATCTCGTTGTAGGGCCGGATAACTTCGTCCAGCAGCCGTTGGCGAGCAGGGCGTTCCATACGTGGCGTGATTCCGCGACCGTCGCGTCGAGCCGTCAGGTAGTCATCCAGTTTATCTGGTTCGAATCGGCCTAAGACGTAACCGGCTTCATCGACAACAAAGTCGGCATCCATTTTCATCCGGCCGGCCAAACTTTTTAGGTGTCCGGCGGTTCCCGCGATATCAATGATGCCCTGAGCACCGGTCAGGTGTTGAGCCCATTTGTTGAAGGTATAGAAATCGAGTTTCACCAACGGCTCACCTGCAAACTGTCGTTCAGTGAGCTCAGCGATGTAGCCACGCAACGTTCGATTGAATGTCAGTACCAGAATGTTCACTGGGCCTGGGGTTGGGCGCTTTTTTTCACGATTTAAATAAAAGCCTGCTGCCGAGCGAAGTTTGAGCAGGGCTGTCGTGGTCTTTCCGCTGCCGGCGGCGCCTCGAATGACCTCGACCCCCGCGCTGCTGCGGGAGAAAAGCGCCAGTTGCTCTGGGCTCGGTTTTACATTGATCAGCGCTTTCATCCTGCAATCCTTCGCAATAAAAGGCCAAATGCTATCATCGAAAAGGTTTCACTACTGCAGGTGTCGAGCTTACTAAGACCAAAGTCTATGAAAGGTAAAGTACGGACGCGGACAGTGTATGCAAAGGATTAGAGGTAAGGTGTAGGTAAAATTTTGACCTACATCAATCTCCCTCAAAGGGCGGATTAATATTTGCTCGCATCTCAAACTGATCGCTCTCGAGTGCCACGTTGCTCATTAGAGCGATATGCCAGACATCATTATTAAGAACAACAGAGTTTCCAGCATTTTCAGTGAGTAAACGTAATCCGGTAAGCGTGTTTAAAGTACACGAACCGTTACGCCATAAGGGCTACAACAACTTGCGTCGTTGCCTACACGTACGCCAGAATCCGCCGGCTTACGCGGCTATGGGGCGGGCTATATCGTTTCCCTGTCACTGAAAAACAGTGATCGGGTTTGGTAGCCCGTCTGTAATAGCTGTGTGGCAACACCGTATGCAGTCCCTTTCTTGGGGCTCGGTTTTATGGTGGTCATGCGTGGGGCTCATTCGTGGGCGCCGGGTTCCTATTGCAGCCGGTCTACCAACCCGCGTATGGCCGCCACCCATCGTTTGGTAGCGTGGGTGATGGCTCCTTGAAGTCTGCGATAGGAGTTACATCTATGTTCAAAGTCACACCCAACCCACCAGAAACCGATTCAATCCCCTACGACGCCGCACTGGAAGCCGAAAACATAAAAACGGCAACCGAGCGGGCGATCAATCATTACCTCGATCCTGGGGCGCAGAAGACGTCCAAGCCATCGCGCAAGCCCGGCAGGATTTATCTGGTCAATCCAACGGTGGACGACGAAACGCTGCTGGTCGAAGCCTGCGAAACGCTGTCGTCGGCCAGTGATATGGCCCGGGTTATTGGCGACACCGTCGATCCGTCGCAGCGCAAGGCGATGCAGATACTGCAGCAGGTCATCATGCTGAGTGAGCTGCTGGTCAATCGTGTGCTGGATAACCATCACGTCTCGCGGTAGTTGCGGCCTCGGTGAGGGGCTTGTCCCCTCACTGTCAGGCAGCCGTCTATAAAAATCCTCAAGCGACTCTTTCCGGAGTTTCAGCTGATGTCCAAGACCGTCATTCCACCGGTAGAAGATCCGGTGTCCCCCTACGAATTTCCCGATTCAAGAAAGCTCCACGACGCCGCCGAACGCGCGCTCGACTATTACCTGACACCCGCAGCCCGGATCATGGCCACGCCCTACACCCCAAACGACATGTTCATGGTCAACCCGCAAACCGACACGGAGTCCTTGCTGGCCAACGCCTGCGAATCCCTCGCGTCAGCCACGGTCATGCTCGGCGACTTTGCCGGCCTGCTGGAAGGGCCGAACCGCAAGACCCTGTTGGGCATTGCTCAAGTGGTGATGTTGGGCGAGTTGGCGGTGAATCAGGCGCTCGATAACCTCGTGCCGAAGGAGTAAACGACACAAAAAACCGGAAGTGTTTGGCTTCCGGTTTTTTCATCGATATCAAAAGGTCACAGCCTGCCAGTGATCACAAATTTATCGAATGCTTTCTGCCCATCACGTGCCGCTCGCCGCACTTCAAGGAATGTCAGTTCTCCTCGGACTTCCTTTCTCACAGGTTTGTCAGTCCTGATCATCGGATGCTGCGTAGGAGGTTTTTTCATGCTGGCTAGCCCGTGTAAATAGGTTTGAACGACAAAGTAGAGCCGGGCTTCATTGCGTGCCAGTCAGTTGGGTCTGATTCAGTTGTAGGCACTGTCCGCGCTTTTTGAATGAGATTTTCGCCGGCCGGCGGGGCCTCTTCGCGGGCAAGCCCGCTCCCACAATGATGGTGGTGCTACGAGGTTTTGCGGCCAATGCGAAACCCTGTGGGAGTGGGCTTGCCCACGAAGAGGGCGGTGCTGGCTACGCCCATTTCAGACTGGCAATAAAAACCCCGGAAGCTTTCGCTGTCCGGGGTTTCTTTATTGCCAGATCAATCAGCGGTTAAACCGCTCCACCAACGAGTATTGCGTGTTGGCAGTCTTCGTCAGCTCTTCACTCAGCAACGCCGAGTTATGCGCCTGTTCCGAGGTCTGGTCCGCCAGTTCCGAAATGTTGCTGATGTTGCGGCTGATTTCTTCAGCCACGGCACTTTGCTCTTCGGTCGCGGCGGCGATCTGGGTGGTCATGTCGGTGATGTTGGCCACGGCTTCGCTGATGCCGACCAGTGCCTGGTCTGCTTCCAGCACCCGTGCCACACCTTCTTCCGCCTGACGATGGCCGGCTTCCATGGTTTGTACGGCGCTGGACGCAGTCTGTTGCAGCTTGGCGATCAGGGCGTGGATCTGGCCGGTGGATTCGCTGGTGCGTTGTGCCAGTTGGCGGACTTCGTCGGCCACCACGGCAAAACCACGGCCCATTTCGCCGGCACGTGCTGCTTCAATCGCAGCGTTGAGCGCGAGCAGGTTGGTCTGGTCGGCGATGCCTTTGATCACGTCGACCACGCCGCCGATTTCGTCGCTGTCCTTGGCCAGTTGGGTCACGGTCAGGCCGGTTTCACCGACCACCACCGACAGGCGCTGGATGGCTTCGCGGGTTTCGCCGGCGATGTCGCGGCCGCGACCGGTCAGGCGATTGGCTTCCTGGGTGGCGTCGGCGGTGCGTTGGACGTGGCTCGCCACTTCTTGCGTGGTGGCGGCCATCTGGTTGACGGCGGTGGCGACCTGTTCGGTTTCCACGCGCTGGCGTTCCAGACCGCTGGAGCTGTTGTGCGCCAGGGCGTCGGACTGTTTGGCCTGATCGGTCAGGTGCTCGGCGGTGTCCTGCAGCCGGGTCAGGCAGGTTTTCAGTCGGGCTTCCTGGCTGAGGATCGACATTTCCAGACGCGCCTGGGCGCCACGGCTGTCGGTGTACATTTGCGCGATCAACGGGTCGGACGTGGTCTGCTCGGCCAGACGCAGCAGGCGCTTGAGCCCGCGTTGCTGCCATTGCAGGCCCAACAGACCCAGCGGCACCGACAGACCGGCGGCGAGGGCAAAGCCCCAATGCGAGTTCAGGGTGGCGCCGATCATGAAACTCAACTGGCTGACCAGAATGAACGGCAGCCAGTCCTGCACGATCGGCAGCCATTTGTCGCTCGAAGGAATCGCCGACTTGCCCTGGTTGATGCGTTGGTAGAGCGCTTCGGCACGGCGGATCTGTTCGGCAGTGGGTTTGACCCGCACCGACTCGTAACCGATCACCTGACTGCCATCGAACACCGGCGTTACATAGGCGTTAACCCAGTAATGGTCACCGGATTTGCAGCGGTTCTTGACAATGCCCATCCATGGCAAGCCTTGTTTCAGTGTGCCCCACATATGCGAAAACACCGCCGCCGGGACGTCGGGGTGACGAACCAGGTTGTGCGGCGCACGGATCAGTTCCTCACGCGAGAACCCGCTGATTTCGACGAAAGCGTCGTTGCAGTAGGTGATCACGCCCTTGGCGTCGGTTGTGGAAATCAACCGTTGCTGAGCCGGGAAAGTCCGTTCGCGTTGTGTAATGGGCTGGTTGTTACGCATGGTTTTTCAATCCGCAAGGCTTTGAAAGGTTGTCGGCGGGGTCGGCCATTTATTGAAGTTTTTTTTCATTTATCCGTACGGCGTCGCAAAACGGGCCTTGCTTCAACCCGCGAGCATCGGATAAGTGAACAGGCCGAAATGCAGCAGGTTCAGGCCAAAATGCGTGGCGATCGCTGCAGCAAGCCCGCCAAATCGGTAGGCCAGACCATAGCCGACACCCGCCAGGCCCGCCAGCAACACCCATTGCCAGCCAGCGCCCACATGCACCAGGCCGAACAGCAGGGACGCGAGCAGCAGCGCGAGGTTGTCGCCGTAGGGCAGGTGTTTGAAACGCCGGCTGAGGCCACCCTGTATATAGCCGCGAAACAGCGCCTCTTCGACCAGCGTCACCAGCAGCAGATTGTTCAGCACCCACAGCCACGCCTGATCCGGCCATTTCGGTGCCCAGGTGATCATGCCCAGCAACACCGCGCCGCCCAGCGCCAGAATCACACTCAACGTCAGTGCCAGCGCGGTGGCGTAGACCGTCAGGCGCAACGAGCGCCGCGCGACGATCCACGGGCAAACCAGCAACAGCCAGAAGCCGATCAGCGGTTTGTCGAGATTCACGAACATCGAGAACGGCACGGCGTTGTCAGTGAAACGTTGCGCGGGGATGGCCCGGCCGTTGTAGAAACCCGGCAGCCAGTGCATGGCCAGCGCCACGGCCAGCACGATAAACAGGCCATGGCCGAGAAAACGCCCCACCGGTACGGTTTGCTGGCGCACGGCGTAACCGGCGAAAACCAGCAGTGCAATGGAGATCAGCGCCAGCCAGCCGAGTTGGCCGAAGCTCAGCGCCAATCCGTAACCAAGGCTGAGAAGCCCGAGATAGAGCCATGGCAGAGCTGTCATGGAAAGTCCTTGTGCACGATTTGTGGACAGGCTTTCTACACGGGTGGGGGCGAGGGGACAAGTGAAGGTGTGGCGGGATGTGGGGACAGCGCGTGAATCCGAATTCATACACAAACCCAATGTGGGAGCGGGCTTGCTCGCGAATACGGTGTGTCAGGCAAAAAGATATCGACTGATATACCGCATTCGTCGGATCGCCGCCCGGAGCAAGCCCGCTCCCACAGGGTTTTGTGTTTGGCGGGAGATCAGCGCAGGTTGAGTTTCGCCGCCGCACGCTCGGTGATTTCCGTGCGCAACTTCAGCGAAGGCGCCGCACGTTTGCGCGCCTCATCGACAACAGCACTCGGCGCCGTGTCCGGGCTGCCCGAATCAAACGGCGGCGCTGGCGCATATTCCAGCTGCAACTGCACCAGTTGCGCCGTGTCGACGCCCACCAGCTCCTGCGCCAGGGTCAGGGCAAAATCGATCCCGGCCGTGATGCCGCCCCCGGTGAACAGATTGCCGTCGCGCACCACCCGATCCTTCACCGGGATTGCGCCCAATGTCGGCAGCAGATCGTGATAAGCCCAGTGCGTGGTCGCCCGTTTGCCCTGCAACAGTCCCGCCGCGCCAAGCACCAGCGAACCGGTGCACACCGACGTCACGTAACGCGCCTGCGCGGCTTGCGCCTTGATGAACGCCAGCGTCTGCTCATCCTCCATCAACGGCCCGACCCCGGCGCCGCCGGGTACGCAGATCACGTCCAGATCCGGGCAATCCTCGAACGTGGTGGTGGGTTTCAGCACCAGCCCGGTGCTGGAAGTCACCGGCACCAGATCTTTCCAGACCAGATGCACTTGCACGTCCGGCAATGAGGCCAGCACGTCGTACGGGCCGGTCAGGTCGAGTTGCTGCACCTGGGGAAACAACAGAAAACCGATCTGCAACGCCATGATTCTTCTCCGTGAAAAGGGGGTAGACGGCTTCACTGTAGGCGCGTAGGTTTTGGCGCATACGCCAATCAGCCCACGAATTACGCCAAATGCCGAAAACCATCCACGTACTCGCGTTCGCCAATGTGCAACTGCTCGATGTCACCGGCCCGTTGCAGGTCTTCGCCTCGGCCAACGACATCGCCCGCCAGCAGGGTTTGCCCGCGCCGTATGCGCCAACGGTCATCGCCAGCGGCGGCGGGGCGGTGAGTTCTTCCGCCGGGTTGGCGATGCTGGCCGAACCACTGCCGAAACAGCCCAGCGATACCCTGATCGTCGCCGGCGGCTGGGGCGTTTACGCCGCTGCGGAAGACACCGGGTTGGTGAGTTGGGTGCGTGAACACGCCAACGGCTGTCGACGCGTGGCTTCGGTCTGCACCGGCGCCTTTCTGCTGGCGGCCAGCGGCTGGCTCGACGGTCGCCGGGTCGTCACCCACTGGACCCGCTGCGAGCAACTGGCGCAGCAGCATCCGCAATTACAGGTCGAGCCCAACCCGATCTTCATCAACGACGGCCCGGTCTGGACCTCGGCGGGCGTTACCGCCGGCATCGACCTGGCGCTGGCCATGGTCGAAGACGACCTCGGCCGCGACATGGCCCTGGACGTCGCCCGGCAACTGGTGGTGTTCCTCAAACGCCCGGGCGGGCAGTCGCAATTCAGCGTGACGCTGTCGCTGCAAAAACAGGGTAACCGCTTCGACGATCTGCACGCGTGGATTGCCGAACACCTGACCTGCGATCTGGGCATCCCGACCCTCGCCGAACAGGCCGGCATGAGCGAACGCAGCTTCGTGCGCCACTACCGCGCCGACACCGGCCAGACCCCGGCCCGGGCCATCGAACTGATCCGCGTTGAAACCGCGCGCCGGTTGTTGAGCGATACCGGGCTGCCGATCAAACGGGTTGCGGCCAATTGCGGATTTGGCAGTGAAGAAACCTTGAGACGCAGCTTCCTGCGGGCCATGGGCGTGACGCCGCAAGCGTATCGGGAGCGGTTTTCGGTCAGCGCTGGAGCAGATCCAGTAATGCCTTGAGCGTTTCGCCCGGTGCTTCCTCGGGAATGTTATGCCCGACACCGGCCAGCACCCGCCGCTCATAAAGTCCGGTGAAGTGATGGGCATCTTCATCGTCCGCCGGGGCTGGGCCTACACCATCATCAGCACCGCACAGCGAAATCGTCGGAACGCCGATCGCCGGTTGTTTCTCCAGCGCCTGCTCCATCCAGTCCAGCTCCGGATCGCCCGGCGCATACATGAAGCGATGGCGGTAGGAGTGAATCACCACCTCAACGAAATCCGGGTTGTCGAACGCCTGCGCGCTCAACGGAAAACGCTCGGCGTTCCGCGCCCAGGTCGGCGACCACAACTGCCACAGCAACTCGCACAGCGCCCGTCGATTCTGCGTCAGCCCTTCAACGCCACGGGGCGTGTGGAAGTAGTACTGATACCAGTAACGATGCTCGCTCTGCGGATCCAGCGGCTGGACCGAGTTCGGAATGTCCTGCAGGTTGTAGCCATCGCCCGTCACCAACCCGCGCACCCGCTCAGGGAACAGCGCCGCCACAATGCACGCCGCCCGACCGCCCCAGTCGTAACCGCACAACGTCGCTTGTTCGATATCCAGTGAGTCCATCAGATCCAGCAGATCCTGAGCCAATGCCGCTTGCTGACCGGAGCGCAACGTGTCCGGGCTGTTGAAACAGGTCGGCCCGTAGCCGCGCAGGTACGGCACGATCACCCGATAACCTTTGGCGGCGAGGGGCGAGGCGATTTCGTCATAGGCGCGGGGGGAGTAGGGGAAACCGTGGAGCAGGATGACCGGCGTGCCGTTTTTCGGGCCGTGATGCTCATAGCCGATGGTCAGGCTTTCAGTTTTGCAAAACTGCATCACGGCTTGGGTCATACGGGACTCCTCAAGTTTCGGCTTCCGCCACCTGATTGAAATACTTGCTGCGATCCGGCGTAAACGTCACCACCATTTTCGTCCGCGAGCAGGTCATGACCCGCTCGGCGCCCAGATCAATATCCAGATCCTCCCCGCGCAAACCCTGCCACTGGGCGAGGTATTTCAGCGATCCGTACTTTTCGTTTTTCTTCAGGCTGCGGCTCACGCCACCTTTCCAGCCCAGCACCGGCAACTCATCGGCGCTGCAGCGTTGGGCGAGGTCGGGGAAGCGGGTGGCGCGCTGGCGGCCGATTTCCCAGCATTTGATCAGGCCCTTGTCGGCGGCTTCCCACAGTTCGTCGCGGGTCAGGCCAGACCTCAACGGGGAATCGATGGGGCGGTGGATGCGTTGGCTCATTCTGGTTCCTTGAATCGGGTTTTTATTGGACAGCTCCGCTGTGCCCGTTGCGGTGGATGGTAGGGGGGGATGTAACAGCTGGCAACAAGGTATTTCGGGGTGTAAGTGCGAGTCGAGGGCCAAGCGTTACACGGGGTTGGCAGGTTTTTGCAGGTCGCGCCTTCAACAAGTTGTATCGAAAGGAATCGATTGTGTGGGCCAGCCCTTCAACCGCAAGGCTTGGGGGTGTTTGCCGTTCGTAGGTAGCCATCCTACAAACGGCAATTGGAGTTGAGATCTTTCTTACAGACTCTGGCGAAGAAGGATGACTACGGTTGCCAGTAATTCTTCTCCCCGCTCAACTTGCGATCGAGAAAACTCGCCGCGCTGATCAACGCCAGATGGGTCAACGCCTGAGGCGTGTTGCCCAGATGCCGTCCACGGTTGTCGAATTCCTCCGCGTACAGACCCAGCGGATTGGCGTAACGCAGCAGTTGCTCGAATTCCAGATGGGCCTTTTCCACTTGCCCGGCCCGAGCCAGACACTCGACGTACCAGAACGAGCACGCAGCAAAAGCGCCTTCAGTGCCCGACAAACCATCGATGCCGGCATCGTCGTTGCGGTAGCGGTAAACCATGCCGTCACGCACCAGATGCTTCTCGATCGCTTCCAGCGTCGCCAGCCATTTCGGATCCTTGGCGCTGACGAAGCGCACCAACGGCATCAGCAGCATCGAGCCATCCAGCGCGGTGCCGCCCTGGTATTGCACGAAATGCCCGCGCTCTTCGTTCCAGAAGTTGTCCCAGATGTCGGCGTGGATGGCCTGACGGGTCTGGTCCCAGCGGGCGAAGGGCGCCGGTAGCGAGCGTTTCGAGGCCAGGCGGATCGCCCGGTCCAGCGCCACCCAGCACATCAGCCGCGAATGCAGGAAGTGATGTTGCTCACCGCGCATTTCCCAGATGCCTACATCCTTGGTCTGCCAGGTCTCACAGACCTGATCGACCACTTCCATCACATGTTTCCAGCCTTCGTGGGAAATCGCGTCGCCGTATTTGTTGACCAGATAAACGGCGTCCATCAGTTCGCCGAAGATATCCAGTTGAATCTGGTCGTAGGCGCCATTGCCGATACGCACCGGTTTTGCGCCGCCATGTCCCGACAAATGCGTGAGTTCGGTTTCCGGCAGTTCCTGGCGCCCGTCGATGGCGTAGAGGATGTTCAGCTTCATCGGCCGGCCGCTGCAATCGCTGACCCGCCCGCGCAGCCAGCGCATGTAGGCGTTGGCTTCGTCGACAAAGCCCAGGCGCATGAAGGCGTAGACGGTGAACGAGGCGTCGCGGATCCAGGTGTAGCGATAGTCCCAGTTGCGTTCGCCGCCGGTTGTTTCCGGCAGGCCGAAGGTGGCGGCGGCGAGGATTGCGCCGTGCTGGCGCGAGGTCAGCAGCTTCAAGGCCAGGGCCGAGCGGTTGACCATTTCCCGCCAGCGACCGCGATAGTTGGACTGGCCGATCCAGTCGCGCCAGAACTTCAGGGTGCGTTCGATGCACAGCTGCGCGGCGCCTTCGGCAAAACGCGGATCGTCGCTGGCGCCGAGCATGAACGCCGCCGTTTCATCCTGCTTGAGGGTGAATTGCCCGACCGCTGCAGCGTCATCGACGCTCAAGGTTTGATCCGAGGCCAGCCGCAGGGTCGCCTGCCCGCTGGCGCTGAACAGCACATCCTTTTGATCGATGACGGCGCGGGTATCAGCACGGGCATAGTCATGCCGAACGGCGCAGCGCAGATGAAACGTCGCCTGCCCGCTGACCACCCGCACCCGGCGCATCAACAGCGGCAGTGCATCGTCGTTGTCGCCGATGGGCAGCAGATCGGTGATTTCCACCACGGCGTGATCGCTGAGCCAGCGGGTTTGCAGGACGTTGGTGTCCGGCAGGTAAATCTGCTCGCGCCGGGCATCGGGCAGGTCCGGTGCGAGCTGAAAAATCCCCGCATCGGGGGTGTCCAGCAGCGAGCAGAAGATCGACGGGCTGTCGAACTCCGGCCAGCAGAAGAAATCCACGCTGCCCTTGTCATTGACCAGCGCGGCACTGCGCATGTCGCCAATGATGCCGTGGGCGTCGATGGGACTTTGTCGTTCGCAAGGATGCTCAGCCATTGCCACGGAACTCCGGATAGAGGCTCATGCCGCCGTCGATGAACAGGGTGGTGCCGACGATGTAGTCCGAGGCATCGGAGGCGAGGAACACCACCGCGTTGGCCACGTCCTCGACATCGCCGATGCGACCGTAAGGGATGAGTTTGAGCAGCGCTTGCCCGGCGTCGCCTTCGGTGGCGTCTTCATTGATGGCCGTGCGGATCGCTCCTGGCGCGATGCCGTTGATGCGGATTCGCTGGTGGCTGACTTCCTGGGCCAGGGTCTGCATCAATTGATCGACGCCGCCCTTGGACGCTGCGTAATTGACGTGCCCGGCCCAGGGAATGCGCTGGTGCACCGAGCTCATGTGGATGATCTTGCCGGCAGCCCGGGACACGCCTTCGCGCACGCCCTGGCGATTGAAGATCCGCAGCGCGGCGCGGGCGCAGAGGAACTGGCCGGTGAGGTTGACGCCGATCACCGCGTTCCAGTCGGCCAGCGACATATCCACCGCCGCCGCGTCTTTTTGCAGGCCGGAATTGGCCACCAGAATGTCCAGCGTTCCGAAGGCATCGAGGGTGTGCTGGAACAGTCGCTCCACGTCCTCTTCCTTGGACACATCCGCGCCGATGGCGATGGCCTGACCACCGTCGGCGACGATCTGCCGGGCCAGCGCTTCGGCCGGCTCGGCCTGCCGGTTGTAGTTGATGACCACGGCGGCACCGGCAGCGGCCAGGGCTTTGGCGGCGCCGTGGCCGATGCCGGAGCTGGCGCCGGTGACAAGAGCCACTTGGCGGGCGAGGGAAATCTGCATGCAGGGGTGCGCCTTGGGTTGGGGGCTTACTTAGCTGACTGATGGCCGGCGACGAGAGTTCATCCGCGTACATGAAATCATCGACAGCTTTATGCGGCAGCGATTGGCCTTGCATTCCACAGGGACTTCACATTCCGCCAACAATTGCGCGCTTCCCCGGCCGTCAGGCTTTGTGGCAACTTGGCCGCCCCTGATGAGGCTGCATCCGATGGCAAACCCTTACCGCGAGTTGTTCAACGCACCCGGCGCCCGGGCTTTTGTGATCGCCGCGATGGTCGCGCGCATGCCGATTTCGATGACCGGTATCGGCGTGATCACCATGCTCTCGCAATTGACCGGCGGCTACGCGTTGGCGGGTGGGGTGGCGGCGACCTTTGCCTTGGCCACGGCGTTTTGCGCGCCGCAGGTGTCACGGCTGGTGGATCGTTTCGGTCAGGGGCGAGTGCTGCCGGTGGCGGCGCTGATCGGCGGGGGCGCGCTGCTGATGTTGCTGTTGTGCACCCGCTTGCAGGCGCCGACCTGGACCCTGTTTGTCTGCGCCGCGCTGGCCGGTTGCATGCCGAGCATGTCGGCGATGGCGCGGGCGCGCTGGACCGAAATCTATCGCGGCCAGCCGCAGTTGCAGACGGCCTATGCGCTGGAGTCGGTGCTCGACGAAGTCTGCTTCATTGTCGGCCCGCCGTTGTCGGTGGGCTTGTGCGTCGGCGTGTTTCCCGAGGCCGGGCCACTGGCGGCGCTGTTGATGCTGGCGATTGGCGTGACGGCGTTTGTTGCCCAGCGCAGCACCGAGCCGCCGGTGCATCCGCACGAATCGCAGCATCAGGGCTCGATCATTCGTTCGACCGACGTGCAATGGCTGCTGGCGTTGATGCTCGCCATGGGCGTGATTGTCGGCGTGGTGGATGTGGTCAGCGTCGCGTTCGCTCAGCAGCAGGGCCAGCCGGCGGCGGCGAGCATCGTGTTGTCGGTGTACGCCATCGGTTCCTGTCTGGCCGGTATCGCCTTCGGCGCGATGCGCTCGAAGCTGCCGTTGCCTCGGCTGTTTCTCTACGGCGGTCTGGCGACAGCGGTGACCACTTTGCCGCTGTTGCTGGCGAGCAATATTTTCGGGTTGGCCGTCGCGGTGTTCATCGCCGGGCTGTTCTTCTCTCCGACCCTGATCGTGGCGATGGCGTTGATCGAACGCATTGTGCCGCCGGCCAAACTCACCGAAGGCCTGACCTGGCTGGTGACCGGTTTGAGCATCGGCGTGGCCATCGGCGCCGCTGGCTCCGGCGCATTGGTGGATGCGTTCGGTGCGCGCAGCGGCTTCTGGCTGGCGATTGCCGCCGGGGTGGTGGTGCTGGGCTCGGCGGTGCAGAGCTTTCGTCACCTCAAATAATGCCGGTCACCAGCCCCGGCCCGAGTTCACCCAGAAGTTGACGGAAAGCGACGTCGAGACGGATTCCACCTGATGGAACCAGCCTTCGGGCAGGAACAACAGATCCCCGGCCTCCAGGGTCACGCGCAGGAATGTCACGTCGCGGGCGGCGGGGAAGCGCTCATAATCCGGCGCGTCCGGGTTGAAATCGCAGCCGTCCAGCCCACCCTCGGGCGCAGTGGACCAGGTGCCCAGCGCTTCGCGGTGGTGGGGCGCGGCGAGGGTGAATTTCTTCTGGCCCCAGACCTGGGCGAACAGGTTGTCGGAGTCGTCGCGGTGCAGCGGCGTCAGCGTGCCCTTGGGGCCGATCCAGATCCGTGGCGGGATGAACAGCGACGCATCGAAGTAGGGCGGGTATTTAATCTGCTGCATCAGGGCGGCCGGCAGGATGTTGTTGCCCATGTACGCCGGCGGCTCGCCGTCCGCGCCCTTGACTGCCGGGCTGTCCAGTGAGGCGATGAAATCGGCCATCGAGGTGGAACGGAAATCCCGTTCGGTGGAGAAGGTTTTCTTCACGTAATCGCCGTGGCGGGTGATGCCTTGCAGTTCGGCGAAATGCACCAGCGACTCTTCGCGGCTGAGCTTGAACAGCGGCCAGTCGTGCAAGGCATTGCTGATGACCACCGGCGTGCCGGCGGGCAGATAGCGCTCCTTGAACTCCTGAAGTGACAATTCGCTGCGCGGCCGGCGTTCGACGATGGTCTGCACCGGTCGTGCGGCGGTGATGGCTTCACTGCGGCGCGGCGGAGTCGGGTAGCGCTTGTTCATGTCGACCTTCTGCGCCGGCGCACCCCCGTAGCGGGCGTGGTCGATGATCTGCGGCAGCATTGTCGCCAGGCCCATGTTGCCGCCGATCTTCAGCCGACCGCTGGCGAACAGTTCTTCGACGTTGGCAGTACCGGACATGATCCCGGCAAAATCGTCGGGCGCCACCTCAATGGTCACGTCCGGGCTCGGGTGTCGACCGGCCTCGGTGCGGGTGCTGGCCTTGACCTCGGACCAGCACGCCAGCTGTGGACCCAGCACGAATTGGAAAACGCCTTCGATGCCGACGGCGCCGGCATTGGCGAACAGCTTGCCCAGGATGGTCTGCAGGTCCACGGTGAATCCTCGTTGTTGTTTTGGCCTGAACGGTTAACGAGGGTTTGTGGGGGGAATTTAGTCACCGCCGACTAATTTGCCCGGTCGTTGATCCGTAACCTCATGAAGAGACATTTTTCGAGGGAAACGTGGTGAACAAGTTGACCCTGCTGTGCCTGCCGTACTCCGGCGCCAGTGCCATGGTCTACAGCCGCTGGCGGCCGAAGCTGCCGCAATGGCTGCAACTGCAACCGGTGGAACTGCCGGGGCGCGGCGCACGGTTCGACGAGCCGCTGCACACCGACATGCGCGTACTGGCGATGCAACTGGCCAGGGAATTGCGCCCGACACTCAAGAGCCCTTATGCGCTGTTCGGCCACAGCCTGGGGGCGCTGATGGCCTGCGAAATCGCCCACGCGCTACGGGCGCTGGGCTGTCCGGAACCGGTGGCGCTGTTCGCCTCGGGGACTGCTGCGCCGACCATGCGCGCCGATTACGACCGCGGTTTTGCCGACCCGAAGACCGACGCCGAACTGATCGACCAGTTGCGCACGCTCAACGGCACCAGCGAGGAAGTGCTGGCCAACGCAGAGTTGATGAGCCTGACCCTGCCGATCCTGCGCGCGGATTTCCTGCTCTGCGGCAAATTCCAGCCGTTGCAGCGCCCGTTGCTCAAGTGCCCGGTGCATGTGTTGGGCGGCAAGGCCGACAAGGCCACCACTGAACAATTGATCGGCTGGAGCAAGGAAACCTCCGGCAGCTTCTCGGTGGACATGCTGGCCGGCGGGCACTTCTTCATTCATGAACACGAAGCCAGGGTGCTCAAGGTGATCAAGGATCAACTTGAGGTACATCACCGTCGCCATGCCATGGCTGCAACCGCCTGAGCACCGAATCCTTGTGTGGGAGCAAGCCCGCTCCCACAGTTGATCGGTGGTGCGCCTGAAATCCCCGCTCTACCTCCCGCCTGACACTTCTTCTCAATCGCTAATTTTTCCGGTCTGCATTCGTTTTATAGGGACGACGTGCCTTTGTGCGGCCTGTGCCTACTGATCCGGATGCCAAGAAATGAATGCAGAAGACTCCTTGAAACTCGCTCGCCGGTTTATCGGGTTGCCCCTGGAAAAGCGCCAGATGTTCTTGGCTGCCCTGGCGAAAGAAGGGGTGGATTTTTCCCGGTTCCCGATTCCCGCAGGCGTCGAGGCCGAGGATCGGCAGGCGCTGTCTTATGCCCAGCAACGCATGTGGTTTCTCTGGCATCTGGACCCGCATAGCGGCGCCTACAACCTGCCGGCGGCGGTGCGCCTGACCGGTCGCCTGAACCCGTCGGCGCTGGAGCAAGCCTTCGCCAGCCTGATCGAACGTCACGAAACCCTGCGCACGGTGTTCCAGCAGCAGCCTGACGACAGCCTGCTGCAAGTGCCGCTGCAACAACCGCTGGACATCCAGTGCATCGACCTCAGCGATTTGCCTGCCGCCGAACGTGAAGCCCGTGTGGCCGCCGCCGCGCAGGAGCAATCGCTGCTGCCGTTCGACCTGGCCAACGGCCCGCTGCTGCGGGTGCGCCTGTTGCAACTGGCCGAGCAGGAACACGTGCTGCTGTTGACGCTGCATCACATTGTGTCTGACGGCTGGTCGATGAACGTGCTGATCGACGAATTCTGCCGCTGCTATGACGCCCACGATCAGGGCCGCGCTGCCGAACTGCCGCCGCTGGCGGTGCAATACAGCGACTACGCCCTGTGGCAGCGCCGCTGGCTGGAGGCGGGCGAACAGCAGCGTCAACTCGACTACTGGCTGGCGCACATGGGCGACGAACATCCGGTACTGGAATTGCCGGTGGATCACCCGCGCCCGGTGCTGCCGAGCAATCAGGGTCGGCGTCTGGAACGCGTGGTGGACGCTGCGCTGGTCGAGCAATTGCGCGGCATCGCCCGTCAGCACGGCGTGACGCTGTTCATGCTGTTGCTCGGCACCTTCAATATTCTGCTGCACCGTTACACCGGCCAGAGCGACCTGCGCGTCGGCGTGCCGATTGCCAACCGCAACCGCCGGGAAATCGAAGGGCTGATCGGTTTCTTCGTCAACACTCAGGTGCTGCGCGTCGAACTGGATGGCCAGACCTCCATCGCCGATCTGCTGCGTGACCTCAAGGAAACCGCCCTCGGCGCCCAGGCCCACCAGGACTTGCCGTTCGAGCGTCTGGTCGAGGCGCTGAAATTGGAGCGCAGCCTGAGCTACAACCCGCTGTTCCAGGTGATGTACAACCACCAGCCGGAAGTCGCCGACGTCACCACGCTCAAGGTCGGCAGCGGCCTGGAACTGGGTGTCATCGAGTGGGAAAGCCGCAGCACCCAGTTCGACCTGAGCCTGGACACCTACGAGAAGGGCGGGCAACTGCACGCGGCGTTCACCTACGCCACGGATCTGTTCGAGCCTGAAACCATCGAGCGCATGGCGCGTCACTGGATGAACTTGCTGCGCAGCATCGTCAGCGATCCGCAGCAGCGCGTCGGTGAAATTGCTTTGTTGGAAACGACCGAGCTCGAACAACTGACTCAGGACTGGGGCCGTCACGACACCCAATGGCCGAGCGAGCGCCCGGTGCATCAACTGTTCGAAGCCCAGGCCGAACTGACAGCGGATGCCGTCGCGCTGATTTTCGACGGCCAGCGACTGACCTATGCCCAGCTCAACGCCCGGGCCAATCGCCTGGCGCGCACGCTGCTGGCGCAAGGTGTCGGCCCGGACGTGCTGGTGGGCGTGGCGGTGGATCGCGGACTGGAGCTGATCGTCGCGATTCTCGCCGTGCTCAAGGCCGGCGGCGCTTATGTGCCGCTGGATCCGCAATACCCGCGTGATCGCCTGCTGTGCATGATCGAAGACAGCGGCAGCCGCTTGCTGCTGACCCAAAGCCATTTGCTCGACCGTTTGCCGGTGCCGCAGAACGTCCAGAGCCTGTGTCTGGATCAGGCCGAAATCTGGGCCCACACCGATGAAAGCAATCCGCAACGCACCGTGTGGGCCGACAACCTCGCCTATGTGATGTTCACCTCCGGCTCCACCGGTCGCCCGAAAGGCGTCGGCATCAGCCACGGAGCCCTGAGCAAACACGCATTCGCCTCGCAGCATTACTACGGCCTGAGCGCTGCCGATTGTGCGCTGCAATTTGCGACCTTCAACTTCGATGCATTCGGCGAGCAGCTGTTCGGCCCGTTGACCTGTGGCGCCTCGGTGGTGCTGCGCGGCAACGAAGTGTGGGACAGCGAAACCCTGTACCGGAACATTGTTGAACACCGCATCACGGTCATGGACCTGACCACCGCTTACTGGAACATGATCGCCAAGGAATTCGCCGCCGCCGGCCCGCGTGACTACGCGGCGCTGCGTCAGGTGCACAGCGGCGGTGAAGCGATGCCGCCGGAAGGTGTGCAGGCCTGGCGTCAGGCCGGGCTCGAACACGTCAAACTGCTCAACACCTACGGCCCGACCGAGGCCACCGTCACTGCGACCACCCTCGATTGCAGCGACTATGTCTTCGGTCGCCAGCCGTTGCCGCTGACAATGCCGATCGGTCAGCCACTGCCGGGCCGTCACACCTATCTGCTGGACGCCGACGGGCAACCGACTCCGGTCGGTGTGGTCGGTGAGCTGCTGATCGGTGGTGAATTGCTGGCGCGTGGTTACTTCCAGCGTGCCGATCTGACCGCCGAACGCTTCATTCCCGATCCGTTTTCCAGCACAGGGGCGCGCCTGTATCGCACCGGCGACCTGGCGCGTTACAACGCCCTCGGCCAGCTCGAATACGTCGGCCGCGTCGACCATCAAGTGAAGATCCGTGGTTTCCGTATCGAGCTGGGCGAGGTCGAAGCGCGCCTGCTGGAACTGAACGACGTCAGCGAAGCCGTGGTGCTGGCGGTGCAGGGCGGCAGCAGCCTGCAACTGGTGGCTTACGTGGTGCCGAAGCAGGCATCGGTGGTTGCAGCGAGCGCCGACGAACAAGGCGCGGCACGGGAAGCGATCAAGGCGCAGCTCAAGGACAGCCTGCCGGACTACATGGTGCCGACGCAGCTGTTGTTCCTCGCCGAACTGCCCCTGAGCCCGAACGGCAAACTGGACCGCAAGGCCTTGCCGGCGCCGGACGCCAGCCAGATGCAGCAGGCGTTCGTCGCGCCGCGCAGCGAGCTGGAGCAGAAAATCGCCGGCATCTGGCAGGACGTGCTCAAGCTCGAACGGGTCGGCCTCACCGACAACTTCTTCGAACTGGGCGGTGATTCGATCATCTCGATTCAGGTGGTCAGCCGTTCGCGTCAGGCCGGGATTCATTTCAGCCCTCGCGATCTGTTCCAGCATCAGACCGTACAAGGTCTGGCCAGCGTGGCGCAGCAGGGCAGCGCTGGCGTGAGCATCGATCAGGGCCCGGTGACCGGCGAACTGCCGTTGCTGCCGATCCAGCAGGTGTTCTTCGAAGACCCGATTCCCCAGCGTCACCACTGGAACCAGGCGGTGCTGCTGCGCAGCCACCAAACCCTGAACGCCGAAGCACTGTTGCAGGCGCTGAATGCATTGCTTGCACATCACGACGGTCTGCGTTCGCGCTTCGTTGAAGGCACCGAAGGCTGGCGTGCCGAAGTGGCGCCAACGGCTTATGATCCGGAACTGTTGTGGACCGCCGACACGCTGGCCGACAGCGAACGGCAAGCGCTGTACGCCAAGGCCCAGCAAAGCCTGAACCTGCAAAACGGCCCGCTGCTGCGCGCGGTGCTGGCGACCGTCGCCGATGGCAGTCAGCGTCTGCTGCTGGCGGTGCATCACCTGGTGGTGGACGGTGTGTCGTGGCGGATTCTGCTGGAAGACCTGCAACTGGCTTATCAACAGGCTGCGCAAAAAAACGCAATCAAACTGCCGGCGAAAACCAGCGCCTACAAGGTCTGGGGCGAGCATCTGCAAGCTTATGCCGCGACCGAGTCGTTGCAGGCCGAACTGGGATTCTGGAAGCAACAACTCGACGGCGCGGCACTGGATCTGCCCTGCGACAACCCGCAGGGCAGCCTGCAAAGCCGTCACGCATTGGTGCTGCACAGCCGCCTCGAAAAAACCTTCACCCGGCAATTGCTGCAACAGGCCCCGGCCGCTTACCGCACACAGGTCAACGATCTGCTGCTGACCGCACTGGCGCGAGTCATCAGCCGCTGGACCGGCCACGCCGACACCCTGATTCAGCTGGAAGGCCACGGCCGCGAAGACCTGTTCGACGACGTCGACCTGACCCGCACCGTCGGCTGGTTCACCAGTCTTTTTCCGGTACGTCTGACACCGGCGGATTCCGTTGCGGCGGCGATCAAGCAGATCAAGGAACAACTGCGCGCCATTCCGAACAAAGGCATCGGTTTCGGTGTGCTGCGCCATCTGGGCGATGCGTTCACCCAGGCCGGCCTCAAGGCGCTGGCGATGCCGCGCATCACCTTCAACTACCTCGGCCAGTTCGATGGCAGCTTCGATGCCGAGGACGGTGCGCTGTTCAGCCTGGCCGGTGAAAGCGCCGGGCTTGAGCAAAGCCTCGACGCGCCGCTGGACAACTGGCTGGGCGTCGAAGGCCAGGTCTACGACGGCGAACTGGATCTGCGCTGGACCTTCAGCCGCGAACAATTCAACGAGGTGACCATCGCCCGTCTCGCCGAGGATTACGAGCGCGAACTGCAAGCCTTGATCAGCCATTGCTGCGACGCGGATTCGATGGGCGTGACGCCGTCGGACTTCCCGCTGGCGCACATCGATCAGGCGCAACTGGACGCGATCCCGGTGCCGGCCGCGGGCATCGAAGACATCTACCCACTGTCGCCGATGCAGCAGGGCATGCTGTTCCACACCTTGTACGAACAGGGCACCGGTACTTACATCAACCAGTTGTGCGTCGATGTCGATGGCCTCGATCCCGAGCGTTTCCGTGCGGCGTGGCAAGCGACCATGGACGCCCACGACATCCTGCGCAGCGGCTTCATCTGGCAGGGCGAATTGCAGGAGCAACTGCAAATCATCCATCGCCAACTGGCGCTGCCGTACACGCTGCTCGACTGGCGTGAACACAGCGACATCGCCCAGGCCCTCAAGGATTTCACCGCCGCCGATCTGGCCGAAGGGTTCGACCTGACCCAGGCCGGGCTGCTGCGCGTGACCCTGATCCGCGTCAGCGATAACCGACATCACCTGATCTTCACCAACCATCACATCCTGATGGACGGCTGGAGCAGCGCGCAGATGCTCGGCGAAGTCCTGCAGCGTTATGCCGGCCAGCAACCCCCGCGTCCGGTCAGCCGTTATTCGGATTACATCCAGTGGCTGCAACGTCAGGACGCGGCGGTCAGCGAAGCGTTCTGGCTGCAACAACTGGCGGATTTCCACGAGCCGACCGTACTGGCGCAAGCCGCGGCCGGCGGTGGCGAATTACGCAGCGAGGTCGGTCATCTGCTCAAGCATTACAACCTCGAAGCGTCGCGCACCCGTCGTCTGAATGCGTTTGCCCGAGAGCAGAAAGTTACCGTCAACACCTTGGTGCAAGCCGCGTGGCTGCTGCTGTTGCAGCGCTACACCGGCAGCGCCTGCGTGGCGTTCGGCACCACCGTGGCCGGGCGTCCGGCGGAACTGGTGGGGATCGAGCAGCAGGTCGGCCTGTTCATCAACACCTTGCCGCTGATTGCCGGCAGTCGTCCCGATCAGAGCGTAGCCGCGTGGCTGGCGGCGGTGCAGGCGCAGAACCTGTCGCTGCGCGAGTTCGAACACACACCGCTGGCGAGCATTCAGCGCTGGGCCGGGCAGGGCGGCGAGTCGCTGTTCGACACGCTGCTGGTGTTCGAGAACTTCCCGATTTCCGAAGCGCTGCAACACGGCACCGCCCAGGGCGTGGTGTTCGGCGAAGTTGCCAACCAGGATCAGACCCACTATCCGCTGACCCTCGGCGTGACGCTGGGCGAAACCCTGGCGCTGCACATGAGCTTCGACCAGGCGCATTTCAGCGTCGCCACGGTCGAGCGCCTGAGCGCGCAGTTGCTGCATCTGCTGGAACAGTTCGCTGAATCCGCCGAGCGTCGTCTCGGTGAAATCGCTTTGGCCACGGCTGACGAACATGCGCGGCAACAGGCGCAAAATCATCCGCAGGCGTACCCAACCGATATCGCCGTGCACCAGCGCTACGCCCGATTGGCGGCGCTGCAGCCTGATCGCACGGCGGTCATTTTCGATGGCAAGCATTACAGCTACGGCGAACTGGATGCCCGGGCCAACCGTCTGGCCCATGAACTGGTGGCCCGTGGCGTGCGCGCCGAAGTGCGGGTCGGCGTGGCGATGCCGCGCGGCGAAGGGCTGATCGTTGCCTTGCTGGCGGTGCTCAAGGCCGGCGGCGCCTATGTGCCGCTGGACACCAGCTACCCGCGCGAGCGTCTGGCGTACCTGATGCAGGATTCCGGGCTGGCGCTGCTGCTGAGCGATTCCCGCGTGTCGGCGCAACTGCCGATCGACGACGCCATGAGCGTGCTGGAACTGGATCGCCTCGACCTCAGCGGCCATTCGGCGCAGGCGCCGGTGGTGACAATCGATCCGGACAACCTGGCCTACGTGATTTACACCTCCGGCTCCACCGGCAACCCGAAAGGCGTCAGCGTCACCCACGGGCCGCTGGCGATGCACTGCCTGGCCATCGGTGAGCGCTATGAAATGCGCGACAGCGATTGCGAATTCCACTTCATGTCGTTCGCCTTCGACGGCGCCCATGAGCGCTGGCTGACCAGCCTGACCCACGGCGGCTCGCTGCTGATTCGCGACGACAGCCTGTGGACACCGGAGCAGACCTACAACGCGATGATCGAGCACGGCGTGACCGTGGTCGCGTTCCCGCCGGTGTACCTGCAACAACTGGCCGAACACGCCGAGCGCGTGGGCAATCCGCCGCCGGTGCGCATCTATTGCTTCGGCGGTGATGCGGTGCCGAATGCGAGTTTCGAACGGGTCAAGCGTGTGCTGAACCCGGAGTACATCATCAACGGCTACGGCCCAACCGAAACCGTGGTCACGCCACTGATCTGGAAGGCTGGTCGCGATGTGCCGTGCGGCGCCGCCTACGCGCCAATCGGCAGCCGCATCGGCGACCGCAGCGCCTACGTGCTCGACGCCGATCTGAATCTGTTGCCGCAAGGCATGGCCGGCGAGCTGTACCTCGGTGGCAGCGGCGTGGCCCGTGGTTACCTGAATCGCCCGGCGATGACCGCCGAGCGCTTTGTCGCGGACCCGTTCAGCGCAAGCGGTGGCGTGCTGTACCGCACCGGCGACCTGGTGCGCCAGCGTGCCGACGGCACTTTCGACTACCTGGAGCGCATCGACAACCAGGTGAAGATCCGTGGTTTCCGTATCGAACTGGGCGAAATCGAAGCCAGCCTGCAAGCCCTCGACGGTGTGCGCGAAGCGGTGGTCGTGGCCCAGGAAAGCGCTGGCAGCAAACGGCTGGTGGCGTACGTGGTCGGCGACTCGCAACAGGCGGATTTCGCCGAGCAACTGCGGGCGCAACTCAAGGCCACGTTGCCGGCGCACATGGTCCCGGCCTACGTGCTGACCCTCGAGCGCATGCCGCTGACGCCGAACGGCAAACTCGATCGCAAGAACCTGCCCAAGCCTGACGTCAGCCAATTGCAGCAGTCTTACGTGGCGCCGCAAAGCGCGCTGGAGCAGCAATTGGCGACGATCTGGCAGGACGTGCTGAAGCTGGAACGCGTCGGCCTGACTGACAACTTCTTCGAGCTGGGCGGCGATTCGATCATCTCGATCCAGGTGGTCAGCCGCGCCCGTCAGGCCGGGTTGCGCTTCACCCCGAAAGATTTGTTCCAGCACCAGACCATTCAGGCCCTGGCCAATGTGGTGCAGACCGGCGAGCCGGTGCAACCGATCGATCAGCAACCGGTGACCGGCGAAACCGCGCTGCTGCCGATTCATCAGTGGTTCTTCGCCCAGCCGATTCCCGACCGTCATCACTGGAACCAGTCGGTGATGCTCAAGACGGCTCAGCCGTTGGATGCTTCTGTTCTGGAGCAGGCACTGGATGCGCTGGTCGTGCATCACGACAGCCTGCGCCTGGACTTTGCCGAGCAACCGCAGGGCTGGACGGCGCAGTACCGCGACGTTGAAACCCGGGCCGGCGAAACCGTGCTGTGGCAAGTCGAGGTCGCCGATCTGGCGGCTCTCGAAGTGCTGGGCAATCAGGCCCAGCGCAGTCTGCAACTGAGCGGCGGTTCGCTGATCCGTGCGGTGCTGGCGGACCTGGCCGATGGCAGCCAGCGTCTGTTGCTGGTGGTCCATCACCTGGTGGTGGATGGCGTGTCGTGGCGGATTCTGTTCGAAGACCTGCAAAGCGCTTACCGGCAGACCCAGTCGGGGGCGGCCGTGCAGCTGCCGGCCAAAACCAGTGCCGTGAAAGCCTGGACCGAAGCATTGCAGGACTACGCCGGCAGCGCGCCGCTGCAAGCCGAGCTGGGCTTCTGGCAACAGCATCTGCAAGGCGCATCGAACACTCTGCCGTGCGACAACCCGCAGGGTGGCCAGCAACATTGCCAGGCCATGTCGATCCGCACGCCGCTGGACAAAACCCTGACCCGCCAACTGCTGCAAGAGGCCCCGGCGGCCTATCGCACCCAGGTCAACGACCTGTTGCTGACCGCGCTGGCGCGGGTGATGGTGCGCTGGACCGGTGACGACAATGTGCTGGTGCAGCTGGAAGGGCACGGTCGTGAAGACCTGTTCGATCACGTCGACCTGACCCGCACCGTGGGCTGGTTCACCAGTCTGTTCCCGGCAAAACTGACCCCGACCGCTGACCTCGGCGCGTCGCTGAAACAGATCAAGGAGCAACTGCGGGCTATTCCGAACAAAGGCATCGGTTTTGGGGCGCTGGCGCACTTGGGTGACGACCACGCCCGGGCCACCCTGCAGGCGTTGCCGACGCCGCGCCTGACCTTCAACTATCTGGGCCAGTTCGACGGCAGTTTCGAGGCCGGCGACGCAGCGCTGTTCGTGCCGACCAGCGAATCCGGCGGCGAAGAAGTGAATATGCAAGGCCCGCTGGGCAGCCCGCTGGCCCTCGACGGCAAGGTGTTCAACGGCGAGCTGGACCTGAGCTGGACCTTCAGCCGCGAGATGTTCGAACCGGCGACCATCCAGCGTCTGGCCGACGATTACCTGCAGGAACTGACCACACTGATCGCCCATTGCTGCGACAGCGCCAACCGTGGCGTGACCCCGTCGGACTTCCCGCTGGCGACCCTGACCCAGGCCCAGCTCGACGTGTTGGCGCCGCAGCCTCAGGCCATCGACGACATCTACCCGCTGTCGCCGATGCAACAGGGCATGCTGTTCCACACCTTGCTCGAACACGGCAACGGCGACTACATCAACCAGATGCGTCTGGACGTCGATGGCGTCGACCCGCGGCGTTTCCGCGCCGCGTGGCAAGCGGTGGTGGATGCCCATGACATCCTGCGTACCGGTTTCGTCTGGCAGGGCGATCTGGAGCAGCCGGTGCAAGTGGTGCAGCGTCAGCTCGAAGTGCCGTTCCGGGTACTCGACTGGAGCGGTCAGAGCGACGTTGATGCCGCGCTGAAAAAACTTGCCGATGAAGAACGTGCCCAAGGCCTCGACCTGAGCTGCGCACCGTTGCTGCGTCTGGTGCTGGTGCGCATCGCTGAAAGCCGTCATCACCTGATCTACACCAACCATCACATCCTGGTGGACGGCTGGAGCAGTGCGCAGTTGCTCGGCGAAGTGTTGCAGCATTACAGCGGCGCAGCGGTGCCGCGTCCGACCGGGCGTTACCGCGATTACATCGCCTGGCTGCAGCGTCAGGACGCCGCGACTGCCGAAGCCTACTGGCTGGCGGCGCTGGGCAATCTGCAAGAGCCGACGCGTCTGGCCGATGCCATCGCGCGGCCGAGTGCCGGTCTGCCGAGCGTCGGTTACGGCGATCATTTCCAGGTGCTCGATGCCAGCCTGACCCAGCGTCTGGGCGAGTTTGCCCGAGCCTCGAAAGTCACCGTCAACACCCTGATGCAGGCCGCATGGCTGCTGCTGTTGCAGCGCTATACCGGCAAGGAGTGCGTGGCGTTCGGCGCCACCGTTGCCGGGCGTCCGGCGGATCTGCCGGGGGCCGAGCAGCAGGTCGGTCTGTTCATCAACACCTTGCCGGTGATCGCCGCGCCACAAGCGCAGCAGAGCCTGGTCAGTTGGCTGCAAGGCGTACAGGCGCAGAACCTGGCGCTGCGCGAGTTCGAGCACACACCGCTGGCGCAGATCCAGCGCTGGGCCGGGCAGGGCGGTGACGCGCTGTTCGACAGCCTGATGGTGTTCGAGAACTACCCGATCGCCGAAGCGCTGGCGCAAGGCGCGCCGCAGGGCCTGCGATTCGGTCCGGTGCAGAACCACGAACAGACCAACTATCCGTTGACCCTGCTGGTGCATCTGGGCGCCGAGCTGTCGGTGCACTTCAGCTACCAGCGCGACCGTTTTGCCGACGCCAGCGTGGCGCAACTGGGCGCGCACTTGCGGCGTTTGCTCGAGCAGATGACCGAGGCGGGTGAGCGCTCGCTCAGCCAATTGCGTCTGATCGAGACGGCGCCGGTTTCCACCGACTTCGTCACCGATCTGTGCATCCATCAGAGCATCGCCCTTCAGGTCGCCGCGACCCCGGATGCGCTGGCCGTGACCTTCGCCGACACGCAGCTGACCTACGCTGAACTGGACGCCCGGGCCAACCGCCTGGCGCATAAACTGATTGAACTCGGCGTCGGCCCGGAAGTGCGGGTGGGCGTGGCGTTGCCGCGTTCCGGGCAGTTGCTGGTTGCACTGCTGGCGGTGCTCAAGGCCGGTGGCGCCTACGTACCGCTGGATCCGGACTACCCGGCCGACCGTGTGGCCTACATGCTCGAAGACAGCCGTGCGCGAGTGCTGCTGACTGAGCAAGAACTGGCGGCAACACTGACCGTGCCGTTCGACACGCAAGTGTTGCTGCTGGATCAGATCGCGCTGGATGGCTATCCGGCTCAGGCACCGCAAACTGCGGTGACGCCGGACAACCTCGCCTACGTGATCTACACCTCCGGTTCCACCGGCAAGCCGAAAGGCGTGGCGATTGCCCATCGCAACGTCATGGCGCTGATCGACTGGTCGGCCAAGGTCTACCGCCGCGAAGACATTCAAGGCGTGCTGGCCTCGACCTCGGTGTGCTTCGACCTGTCGGTGTGGGAGCTGTTTGTGACCCTGGCCAACGGCGGCTCGCTGATCATCGCCCGCAATGCGCTGGAACTGCCGCAACTGCCGGCGCGGGATCAGGTGCGCCTGATCAACACCGTGCCGTCGGCGATCAACGCGTTGCAGCGTGCCGGGCAGATTCCGCCGGGCGTGCGGATCATCAACCTGGCGGGCGAGCCGCTCAAGCAAGGGCTGGTGGACGCGTTGTATCAGCAGCCGAACATTGAACACGTCTACGACCTGTATGGCCCGTCGGAAGACACCACTTACTCGACCTGGACCCGCCGCACCGCCGGTGGTCAGGCGCGGATCGGCCGGGCGCTGGATCACTCCGCCAGCCACTTGCTCGATGCCGATCTGCAAGCGGTGCCGCACGGGGTGTCGGCCGAGTTGTACTTGTCGGGCGCCGGCGTCACGCGTGGCTACCTGGGCAAAGCGGCGATGACTGCCGAGAAGTTTGTGCCCAATCCTTTCGCCCGCAATGGCGAGCGTCTCTACCGCACCGGCGACCTGATTCGTCAGCGCGAGGACGGCGAGCTGGAGTACATGGGCCGGATCGACCATCAGGTGAAAATCCGTGGTTTCCGGATCGAACTCGGCGAAATCGAAGCGCGCCTGCTGGCGCAACCGGGCATCAGCGAGGCGGCCGTGCTGGCCGTCGAGGCCGAGGGCGGCGCACAACTGGTGGCTTACGTGGTCGCCCCACAACTGGACGTGTACGACGGGCAAGCGCAACGACAACTGCGTGACGGACTAAAGACTGGCCTCAAGTCTTCGTTACCTGACTACATGATTCCCGCGCACCTGCTGTTCCTTGAGCAGTTGCCCCTGACCCCCAACGGCAAGCTCGACCGCAAGGCGCTGCCGGCGGTGGATGCCAGCCAGATGCAGGCCGCGTATGTCGCGCCGCAATCGGAGCTTGAGCAGCAGGTCGCGGCAATCTGGCAGCAAGTGCTCACCGTGGAACGCATCGGTCTGAACGATCACTTCTTCGAACTCGGCGGGCACTCGCTGCTGGCGGTCAATGTCGTGTCGCGCATCGCCCTGGAACTGGGCCTGGCGCTGACGCCGCAACTGCTATTCCAGCACCCCGTCCTCGGCGACTTTGTCGCTCGACTCGATACAGGAGGCGGGGCAATCAACGAACAGAAACTGAACAAGCTGGAAGCCCTGCTTGACGATATGGAGGAGTTCTGATGGACACGAGTGTTGCTTTGAGGATTGCCAAGCGCTTTATCACTCTGCCGCTGGACAAACGTAAGCTCTACCTGGAAAAGATGCTCGAAGAGGGCGTCTCGCCGGCGAACCTGCCGATTCCGGAAACTCGCTCAAGCTTCGAGGCGATCCCGCTGTCCTACGCCCAGGAACGCCAGTTGTTCCTGTGGCAGATGGACCCGCACAGCACCGCGTACCACATTCCCAGCGCCCTGCGGTTGAAGGGCCGACTGGATGTCGCGGCGCTGGAGCGCAGTTTCAACGCGGTGATCGCCCGCCATGAAAGCCTGCGCACCACGTTCGTCGAGCAAGGTGAAACCTTCTGTCAGAAGGTTCACGGGCAGATGCCGTTGAACATCACGGTCGAGACGCTGGCGCCCGGTCAGGACGCTGACACCGCGATCAAGGCTTTCGTCGAAAACGAAACCGCACGCCCGTTCAACCTGCAACAGGGCCCGTTGCTGCGGGTGTCGTTGCTCAAGGTTGGCGAAGACGATCACGTGCTGGCGCTGATCCAGCACCACATCATCTCCGATGGCTGGTCGATGCAAGTGCTGGTCGGCGAGCTGATCAAACATTACGCCGCCGACACCGGCGGCCAGTCCCTGAGCCTGCCGCCGCTGGAGGTGCAATACGCCGACTACGCGATCTGGCAGCGCCACTGGCTGGAGGCCGGCGAGCGTGAGCGGCAGCTGAAATACTGGATCGACACCCTCGGCGGCGAACAGCCGGTGCTGGAATTGCCGATCGATCACCCGCGTCCGGCGGTGCAAAGCTTCCGTGGCGCGCGCCTCGATCTGAACCTGCCGGCGGCACTGGGCGAGGCCCTCAAGCAACTGGCCCAGCGCGAAGGCGCGAGTCTGTTCATGGTGCTGCTGGCGTCGTTTCAGGCCTTGCTGCACCGCTACAGCGGCCAGTCGCAGATCCGCGTCGGCGTGCCGACCGCCAACCGCAACCGGGTGGAAACCGAAGGCTTGATCGGCTTCTTCGTCAACACCCAGGTGCTGAGCGCGGACGTCCACGGACAACTGCCGTTCAATCAATTGCTGGCCCAGGTCAAGCAATCGGCGATGGCCGCCCAGGCCCATCAGGACCTGCCGTTCGAGCAACTGATCGAAGCCCTGCAACCGGAACGCAGCCTGAGCCACAGCCCGGTGTTCCAGGTGATGTACAACCACCAGGCGGTCAACGACCAGACCCAGCGTCAGAGCGAGGTGCAACTACCGCAACTGAGTGTCGAGGATATCGTCTGGGAAGGCCGCACCGCGCAGTTCGACCTGACCCTAGGCACCTACGAATCCAGTGAAGGCGTGGCGGCGGAACTGACCTACGCCACCGACCTGTTCAAGCCGCAAACCATCGAGCGTCTGGCGCGCCATTGGCTGAACCTGCTGCACGGCATCGTCGCCGCGCCGAATCAGCGTGTCGGCGAACTGCCGCTGCTGGAAACCACCGAACATCAAGTGCTGTTGCAGGACTGGAAACGCGTGGTCGATCACGCCGCGCCGGCGCCCTGTGTGCAGCAACGCATTGCCCTGCAAGCCGCGCAGACGCCTGAGGCTACCGCGTTGATCATCGGCGAAGACCAACTGACTTACGGTCAGTTGAACGCCCGCGCCAACCAGCTCGCGCACAAGCTGATGGAGCTGGGCGTCGGTCCGGATCGACTGGTCGGCATCGCCGTCGAGCGCAGCGTCGAAATGATCGTCGGCCTGCTGGCAATCCTCAAGGTCGGCGGCGCTTATGTGCCGCTGGACCCGGCGTATCCGCAAGACCGCCTGGCCTACATGATCGAGGACAGCGGCATCGAATTGCTGTTGACCCAAGCGCACTTGCAGACGTTGCTTCCAATCCCGGCCGGTCTTGCCACGGCGTTGCTGGATCAGTCGCAGGACTGGCTGGCGGCGTACCCGACCACCGTGCCTGACGTGGCAGTGAACGGCGAGCATCTGGCCTACACGATTTACACCTCGGGCTCGACCGGCAAGCCTAAGGGCGTGATGGTCCGCCACGCAGCCCTGAGCAACTTCGTCGCAAGCATGGTCGGGCAACCGGGCATCGCTGCGGCGGATCGCATGCTGTCGCTGACCACGTTCTCGTTCGACATTTTCGGCCTGGAAATCTACGGCCCGCTGCTGGCCGGCGCCGCCGTGGTGCTGACCGGCAAGGATGTGCATCAGGACCCGCAAGCAGTGCTCGAACTGATCGACCGCCACGGCGTGACCATACTGCAAGCCACGCCTTCGACCTGGCGCATGCTGCTGGACCACGAACACGCCGGGATTCTCGACGGCCGCACTTTCCTGTGTGGCGGTGAAGCGCTGCCTCAGGAGCTGGCGCAACGCATGCTGGAGCGCTCGCCGAAGGTCTGGAACCTCTACGGCCCGACCGAAACCACGATCTGGTCGGCGCTGCATCCGTTGAGCGTGGACAACAGCCGTCCGTTCCTCGGCAAACCGATCGACAACACCGCGCTGTACATTCTCGGCAGTGATCTGGAACTCAATCCGCTCGGCGCGCCGGGCGAGCTGCTGATCGGCGGCGACGGTCTGGCGCGGGGTTATTTCCAGCGTCCTGCGCTGACCGCCGAACGCTTTGTGCCGGACCCGTTCTCGACCAGCGGCGAGCGTCTGTATCGCACCGGCGACCTGACCCGTTACCGTGCCGAAGGCGTGATCGAATACATCGGCCGGATCGACCATCAGGTGAAAATCCGGGGGTTTCGCATCGAACTGGGCGAAATCGAAGCGCGCCTGCTGGCGCTCGACAGCGTGCGCGAAACGGTAGTGGTCGCCCAGGACGGCCCGACCGGCCCGCAACTGGTGGGCTACGTGGTGCCGACGTCCGGCGAGGTGCTGGATGCCGACGGTGAAGCCGCGTTGCGCGCTGCGCTCAAGACCAGCCTCAAGGCTGAATTGCCGGAGTACATGGTGCCGGCGCACCTGCTGTTTCTCACGCAACTGCCGCTGACCCCCAACGGCAAAGTCGACCGCAAGGCCTTGCCGGCCCCCGACGCGAGCCAGTTGCAATCGACCTACATCGCGCCGCAGACCGCCACCCAGCACACCGTCGCCGAAATCTGGAAAACCGTGTTGAAACTGGAGCAGGTGGGCCTGGGCGACAACTTCTTCGAACTCGGCGGCCATTCGCTGCTGGTGACTCAGGTCGTTTCGCGGGTGCGTGAGGCGCTCAACGTGCAAGTGCCGCTGCGCACCCTGTTCGAACACAGCACGCTGGTGGATTTCGTCGCCGCCCTCGGCGTCGAGCAGGTGCAGCAGGAGCCGCCGATTGTTGCGTTGCCGCGTCAGCAACCGCTGACGCTGTCCTACGCTCAGGAACGTCAGTGGTTCCTCTGGCAGCTGGAGCCGACCAGCACCGCCTACCATGTGCCGGCCGCATTGCGCCTGCGCGGTGAACTGGACCTGCCGGCGTTGCAGCGCAGCTTCGATGCGCTGATTGCCCGCCACGAATCCCTGCGTACCTGCTTTGTCGAAGAGCAGGGCCAGACCCTGCAAGTGATCCAGGCTCAGGCAGCGCTGAACATCGCGGTCGAAAGCATCGACGGCGAGCTCGATGATGCCGCGTTGCAAGCCTTGGTCGCTGCCGAAACCCTGCACCTGTTCGACTTGCAGAAAGGCCCGCTGCTGCGGGTCAAACTGCTGCGCCTGGCGGCCGATGACCACGCGCTGATCATCACCTTGCACCACATCGTGTCCGATGGCTGGTCGATGGGGATCATGGTCAACGAGCTGGTGGCGTTGTATGCCGCCCACAGCGAAGGCAAGACCGCGCAGCTGCCGGCATTGCCTGTACAGTACGCCGACTATGCGGTGTGGCAGCGCCAGTGGATGAACGCCGGTGAGCGCGAACGTCAACTGAGTTACTGGACCGCGCAACTGGGCGACGGCGATCAGCCGTTGCTGGAACTGCCGACCGACCGTCCGCGTCCGCCGGAGCAAAGCTACCGGGGCGCGCGTCAGGACATCCCGCTGAGCGCCGAACTGGCCGCCGGCCTCAAACAGGTCGCACAGCGGGAAAACGTCACCCTGTTCGCGCTGCTGCTGGCGTCGTTCCAGACTCTTCTGCATCGCTACAGCGGCCAGGCCGACATTCGCGTCGGTGTGCCGGTGGCCAACCGTAACCGGGTCGAGACCGAAGGCCTGATCGGCTTCTTCGTCAACACCCAGGTGCTGAAGACTGAGTTCGACAGCCAGCAGACCTTCCGCAGCCTGTTGCAGCAAGTGAAGAACACCGTACTCGGTGCCCAGGCCCACCAGGACCTGCCGTTCGAGCAACTGGTCGATGCGCTGCAACCGGAACGCAGCCTGAGCCACAGTCCGCTGTTCCAGGTGCTGCACAACCACCAGAGTCAGACCCGTCAGGCGCAGGGCGCGACGCGTCTGCCGAAGATCGAGATCGAAGGCCTGAGCTGGGTGTCGCATACCGCGCAGTTCGACCTGACCCTCGACACCTTCGAGTCGACGGACAACGTCTGGGCCGAACTGACTTACGCCACCGACTTGTTCGACGCAGTGACCATGGAGCGTCTGGCGCAACACTGGACGAATCTGCTGCACGGCATCGTCGCCGATTGCGCTCAGCGCATCGCCGAACTGCCATTGCATGAGGCGGCCGAACGTCAGGCCACGCTGTTGCAATGGAACCCGGCCGTGGCCGATTTCCCGAGCGAGGCGTGCCTGCATCAACTGATCGAAGCTCAGGCCGAGCGTGCGCCGCAAGCGGTGGCCGTGACCTATGGCGAACAGACCCTGAGCTATGGCGAGCTCAACAGCCGCGCCAACCCGTTGGCCCACAAGCTGATTGCCAGCGGTGTCGGGCCGGACGTGCGCGTCGGTCTGGCGGTGGAGCGCAGCCTGGAAATGCTCGTCGGGCTGCTGGCGATTCTCAAGGCTGGCGGGGCTTATGTGCCGCTCGACCCGACGTATCCGGAAGATCGTCTGGCCTACATGATCGGTGACAGCGGCATCAGCCTGCTGCTGACCCAGAGTCATCTGCTCGGCCGTCTGCCAGTGCCGGACTCGGTGCGCAGCGTGATGCTCGATCAGGAAGGCGACGGCCTCGAACGCTACAGCGACAGCAACCCGCAGGTGCGCATGAGCCCGGACAACCTGGCTTACGTGATCTACACCTCCGGTTCCACCGGCCAGCCGAAAGGCACCTTGCTCGCCCATCACAACGTGCTGCGTCTGTTCAAGGCCACCGATGCCTGGTTCGATTTCGGCCCGCAGGATGTCTGGAGCCTGTTCCATTCCTACGCGTTCGACTTCTCGGTCTGGGAGATTTTCGGTGCGCTGCTGTACGGCGGCAAACTGGTGGTGGTGCCGTACGAGACCAGCCGTTCGCCGGAAGATTTCTACACCTTGCTGTGCCGTGAAGGCATCACCGTTCTCAACCAGACGCCGTCGGCGTTCAAGCAACTGATGCAAGTGGCGTGTGCCCCGGCACACGCGGCGGCGCAACCGTCCCTGCGCTACGTGGTGTTCGGCGGCGAGGCGCTGGAGGTCAAGAGTCTGCGGCCGTGGTTCGAGCGCTTCGGCGACCGGGCCCCGCAACTGATCAACATGTACGGCATCACCGAAACCACGGTCCACGTGACCTACCGGCCGATCTCCCTGGCCGACCTGCAACGCGACGCCAGCAGCCCGATCGGCGAGCCGATTCCGGACTTGTCCTGGTATTTGCTCGACGGCGACCTGAACCCGGTGGCCAAGGGTTGCATCGGTGAGCTGTACGTCGGCCGCGCCGGTCTGGCCCGGGGGTATCTGAACCGTCCTGACTTGACCACGCTGCGCTTCATTCCCGATCCGTTTGCCGCCGATGGCGGGCGTCTGTACCGCACCGGTGACCTGGCGCGTTATCGCGCCGACGGCGTGATCGAATACGTCGGCCGGATTGACCATCAAGTGAAGATTCGCGGCTTCCGCATCGAACTCGGCGAGATCGAAGCGCAGTTGCTCGAACAAGCAGCCGTGCGTCAGGCCGTGGTGCTGGCGCAGCCGGGCCTCAGCGGTCAGCAACTGGTGGCGTACCTGGTGCCGAGCGAGGCCGCCTTGCTCGCCGCCGACGCTGCCGAACAGGGCCAGTGGCGTGACAACGTGCGGGCCGCGCTCAAGGAAAACCTGCCGGATCACATGATCCCGGCGCACTTGCTGTTGCTCGAACAACTGCCATTGACCGCCAACGGCAAACTCAACCGCAGTGCCTTGCCGTCTGCGGATGCGAGTCAGGCGCAGCAGGCCTATCAAGCACCGCAAAGCGAACTGGAACAGCGTCTGGCCGAGATCTGGCAGGACGTGTTGAAGCTGGAGCGCGTGGGTCTGACCGACAACTTCTTCGAGCTGGGCGGCGATTCGATCATCTCGATTCAAGTGGTCAGCCGCGCCCGTCAGGCCGGCATCCGTCTGAACCCCAAAGACCTGTTCCAGCACCAGACTATCCAGCGTCTGGCGCTGGTTGCGCAGATGGGTGACAGCGAATCGACCATCGATCAGCAACCGGTTACCGGCCCGGCGTTGCTGTTGCCGATTCAGCAGCAGTTCTTCGAGGACGACATCCCCGAGCGTCACCATTGGAACCAGTCGGTGCTGCTCAAGCCACGTCAGCCGCTGGCGGCCGAAAAGGTCGAGCAAGCGGTGCGTGCGCTGGTCATCCATCACGATGCCTTGCGCCTGAGTTTCAGCCAGCAGGGCAGCGTCTGGCAGGCCGAACACCTGTCGGTCGATGCGTTGCCGCAAGACCTGCTCTGGCAGGAAGACATTGCCGACATCGCGGATCTTGAAGCCTTGGGCAATCGCGCCCAGCGCAGCCTCGACCTGCAGAACGGCCCGTTGCTGCGTGCGGTGCTGGCGAATCTGGCTGACGGCACGCAACGCCTGTTGCTGGTGATCCATCACCTGGCGGTGGACGGCGTGTCGTGGCGGATTCTGCTGGAAGACCTGCGAACCGCGTATCAACAAGCCAACAGCGGTCAGACCCTGGACCTGCCGGCCAAGACCAGTGCCTTCAAGGACTGGAGCGAACACTTGCAGCGTTACGCCAACAGCCCGGCGTTGCAGGAAGAACTGGCGTACTGGCAGGCCTGCCTGAGCGATGTCAGCACCGATCTGCCGTGCAAGCGTCTCGACGCCGGCCAGCAGAACCGTCTGGCGCAAACCGTGCAGACCCGCCTCGGCGCGGAGCTGACCCGGCAGCTGTTGCAAGAAGCCCCGGCGGCCTATCGCACCCAGGTCAACGACCTGCTGCTGACCGCGCTGGCCCGAGTGATCGGGCGCTGGAGCGGGCAGACGTCGACGCTGATTCAACTGGAAGGTCACGGTCGCGAAGAGCTGTTCGACGGCGTCGACCTGACCCGCACCGTGGGCTGGTTCACCAGCCTGTTCCCGGTGCGCCTGACCCCGGCCGAAGGCGCGGGGGAGTCGATCAAGCAGATCAAGGAACAACTGCGCTCGATCCCGAATAAGGGCATCGGTTTCGGTGCGCTGCGTCACCTTGGTGATGCCGATGTGCAGCGCAGCTTGAAGGCGTTGCCGACCCCGCGTATCACCTTCAACTACCTCGGCCAGTTCGACGGCAGTTTCGAAGCCGATGACGGCGCGCTGTTCGCCCCCGCGCCGGACAATGCCGGCCTGGAACAAAGCCCGGATGCGCCGCTGGGTAACTGGCTGACCCTCAACGGTCAGGTCTACGGCGGTGAACTGAGTGTCGGCTGGACCTTCAGCGAAGAACGCTTCGACAGCGCCACCATTGAGGCGCTGGCTCGCGACTACGCCGATGAACTCGCCGCGCTGATTGGCCACTGCCTGACCCCGGACGTGGAAGGCCTGACCCCGTCGGACTTCCCGCTGGCCGGCCTGACCCAGGCACAACTCGACAGCCTGCCGCTGCCGGCCTCGCAGATTGCCGACATCTATCCGCTGTCGGCGATGCAGCAGGGCATGCTGTTCCACAGCCTGTACGAGCAGACGTCCGGCGACTACATCAACCAGGTTCGCCTGGATGTCGAAGGCCTCGACCCGCAGCGCTTCCAGCAGGCCTGGCAGGCAGCGGTGGACAACCACGACATCCTGCGCACCAGCTTCGTCTGGCAAGGCCAGGTGGCGCGTCCGGTGCAAGTGGTGCACAAGCATCTGGAGATGCCGTTCAGCGTGCTCGATTGGCGTGACCGTAATGCCGATCCGGCAGCCCTGGATCAGTTGGCCGCCAGCGAGCAGGCGCAAGGTTTCGACCTCAGCCACGGCCCGCTGCTGCGCATGGTCGTGGTGCGTCTGGACGATCAGCGCTGCCACCTGATCTACACCAACCACCACATCCTGATGGACGGCTGGAGCAATTCGCAGTTGCTCGGCGAAGTCCTCCAGCGCTATGCCGGGGAAACCCTGCCGGCACTGGCCGGGCGTTATCGCGACTACATCGAATGGCTGCAACGCCAGGACGTCAAGGTCAGCGAACACTACTGGACCGCGCAACTGGCCAACCTGCAGGAGCCGACCCGTCTGGCCCAGGCGATTCAGGCCCAGCGCAGCGACGAGTCCCGTGAAGGTCACGGCGAGCGTTACGTGTTCATCGACGCCGAACAGACCCGGCGTCTGGGGGAATTCGCTCGCCAGCAGAAGGTCACGCTCAACACCCTGATCCAGGCTGCATGGCTGCTGCTGTTGCAGCGCCTGACCGGTCAGGAAAGCGTGGCGTTCGGCGCCACCGTGGCCGGTCGTCCGGCCGAGCTCAAGGGCGTCGAGCAGCAGATCGGCCTGTTCATCAACACCTTGCCGGTGATCGCCAGCCCGCGTTCGGACTCCAGCGTCGGCCAGTGGTTGCAGAACGTGCAGGCGCAGAACATCGGCCTGCGTGAACACGAACACACGCCGCTGTTCGACATCCAGCGCTGGGCCGGGCAGAGCGGTGAAGCGTTGTTCGACAACATTCTGGTGTTCGAGAACTATCCCGTGTCCCAGGCCCTGGAAGAGGGCGCGCCACAGGCGTTGCGCTTTGGCGAGGTCAACAACCACGAGCAGACCAACTACCCGCTGACTCTGGCGGTGAATGTCAGCGATGAACTGTCGCTGCACTACAGCTACCAGCGCGGGCAGTTCACCGATTCGGTGATCGAGCAATTGAGTGCGCAACTGCACAACCTGTTGCAGCAAATGGTGCAGTCGGGCAATGCCATGCTCGGCGCGTTGGACTTGCTCGACACCGCCGACCGCTGCTTGATGGTCGAGCAGTGGAACGCCACCGGCATCGACTATCCGCTGGAGCAAGGTGTGCACACGCTGATCGAAGCCCAGGCCCTGCGCACCCCGGACGCGCCGGCGCTGGTGTTCGCCGGTCAGACGCTGAGCTACGCGCAGCTCAACGCCCGCGCCAATCAGTTGGCCCATGGCTTGATCGCCCGTGGCGTCGGCCCGGATGGGCTGGTCGGAATTGCGGTCGAGCGCAGCCTGGAAATGGTCATCGGCCTGCTGGCGATTCTCAAGGCCGGCGGCGCCTATGTGCCGTTGGACCCGGAGTACCCGCGTGATCGCCTGAGCTACATGATCGCCGACAGCGGCATCGGCCAGTTGCTGACCCAGCCGCACCTGCTGGCCAGCCTGCCGATTCCCGACGGCGTACAGACCCTGTGCCTGGAGCCGTCCGGTGCGGACTTCGCCGAGTGGCCGACGCACAATCCGCAGGTCGAATACGACGCCAGCAACCTTGCGTATGTGATCTACACCTCCGGTTCCACCGGTCTGCCGAAAGGCGCAGGCAACGCCCATCGCGCCCTGACCAACCGCCTGATGTGGATGCAGCAGGCCTATGGTCTGGACGCCAGTGACACCGTGTTGCAGAAAACCCCGTTCAGCTTCGACGTGTCGGTGTGGGAGTTCTTCTGGCCGCTGATGACCGGCGCCCGGCTGGTCGTCGCGGCACCGGGCGACCACCGCGATCCGGCGAAACTGATCGCGCTGATCAATGCCGAACGCGTCACCACGCTGCACTTTGTGCCGTCGATGCTGCAGGCCTTCCTGCAAGACGCCAACGTGTCGAGCTGCACCGGTCTGAAACGCATTGTCTGCAGCGGTGAAGCGCTGCCGGTGGATGCGCAGGTGCAGGTGTTCGCCAGACTGCCGCAGGCCGGTCTGTTCAACCTGTACGGCCCGACCGAAGCGGCCATCGACGTGACCCACTGGACCTGTCGCGACGAAGGCCGCGACGGCGTGCCGATCGGTCAGCCGATTGCCAATCTGTCGACCTTCATTCTCGACAGCGGCCTCAATCCGCTGCCGGTGGGTGTGGCTGGCGAGCTGTACCTCGGTGGCATCGGTCTGGCCCGTGGTTATCACCGTCGTCCGGGGCTGAGCGCCGAGCGTTTTGTCGCCAACCCGTTCGCGGCCGGCGAGCGGATGTACCGCACCGGTGACCTGGCACGCTACCGCGCCGACGGCGTGATCGAGTACGTCGGGCGCATCGACCATCAGGTCAAACTGCGCGGTCTGCGGATCGAGCTGGGTGAAATCGAAGCGCGGCTGATGGAGCACGCCGCCGTGCGGGAAGCGGTGGTGGTTGCCCGTGATGTGCTGGGCAGCCAGCAACTGGTGGCGTACCTGGTGCCGAGCGATCCGGCGACCGTCGATGCTCCGGACGCCGTGCGCAATGAACTGCACGACAGCCTGTCGACCTGGCTGGGCGCAAGCCTGCCGGATTACATGGTGCCGGCGCACCGGATGTGGCTGGCGCAGATGCCGCTGAGCCCCAACGGCAAACTCGACCGCAAGCGTTTGCCGGCGCTGGCGTTCTCGGCTGCGCAGCAACACGTCGAACCGGCCAGTGCCATCGAACAGACGCTGGTGGACATCTGGAAAGACGTGCTGGGCCTTGAGCGGATCAGCACCACCGACAGTTTCTTTGCGTTGGGCGGCGATTCGATCATCTCGATTCAGGTGGTCAGCCGCGCCCGTCAACAAGGCATCGAGCTGAGCCCGAAAGACCTGTTCCAGCAGCCGACCATCCAGCAACTGGCCGCGCGTGCCCAAGCCACCGAAGGCACTCAGGCACCGGTAGCCGTTTTGGTCGACATGCCGTTGCACGGTCTGAGCGAGGCGCAGATTGCCGAGCTGCCACTGCCGGAAGGGCAACTGGACGGGTTGTACCGCTTGTCGCCGATGCAGCAGGGCATGCTGTTCCTCGGCCTGAACTCGCCGGAGGCCGACCTCTACATCAACCAGGTGAGCATTCCGGTGCAGGGCCTGGAGCCGGCGCGCTTCAAGGCGGCGTGGGAAGCGGTGAGCCGCCGTCACGACATTCTGCGCACCGGTTTCCTCTGGCAGGACATGGCCGAGCCGCTGCAATTCGTGCTCGCCGATCCGCAACTGCCGGTGAGCCTGCTCGACTGGCGCGATCAGGATCACTCGGAACAAGCCTTGCAGGCACTGGCCGCCAGTGAACGGGCCAAGGGTTTCGACCTCGACCGTCCGCCGCTGCAACGCCTGACGCTGGTGCAAGTGGGCGAGGGCAGCTATCAGCTGATCTGGACCTATCACCACATCCTGATCGACGGCTGGAGCAGTTCGCAGCTGATCGGCGAAGTTCTGAGCCAGTATTCCGGCCAGCCACTCGCCGAAGCGGTGCCGTACCGTCGCTACATCAACTGGCTGCAACAGCAGGATGCCAATGCCAGCGAAGGTTTCTGGCGTGAACATTTGAGCCTGCTCGACGAGCCGACTTATCTTGCCGACGCCGTGGCGCGCACCGGCGAAGGTCGCGGTCACGAAGCGCTGTACAGCCGTCTGGGCGAAACCCGCACCGAACAGCTCAAAGCCTTCGCCCAGTCCCAGCAGATCACCCTCAACACGCTGGTGCAGGGGGCGTGGCTGATGCTGCTGAGCCGTTACAGCGGCCAGCGCTGCGTGGCGTTCGGCGCCACGGTGGCGGGGCGTCCGGCAAGTTTGCCGGCGTCGGAGTCGATCCTCGGTCTGTTCATCAACACCTTGCCGGTGATCAAGGACGTGCCGGCCGAACAGGCGGTCGGCCAGTGGCTGCGCGACTTGCAGGACTTCAACCTGGAAATGCGCGAGCGCGAATACACGCCTCTGTCCGACGTTCAGCGCTGGGCCGGGCGGACCGGGCAGTCGCTGTTCGACAGCATCATCGTGTTCGAGAACCACCCGATCGATCAGGCGTTGCGCGAGTGGCGCGACGACTCGCTGAAGTTTGGCGAGAGCGCCAGCGCCGGCCTGACCAACTTCCCGATGGACCTGATGGTCACGCTCGAAGATGGCCTGGTGATCGAGTACATGTTCCTGCGCGAGCATTTCGACCGGGCGACCGTCGAAGGCATCCGCAGCAATATGGAAGGGCTGCTGACCGCACTCACCGAGGACGCTGCGCAACCGCTGGGCCGCATCGGTCTGCCGACTGCGAATGTCGCGGATTCGACGGCGGTTGCCGTGCAGCCGCCAGCGGTGGCGGTGCATCAGCGCATTGCTCAGTGGGCCGCGCAGCGCAGCGAGCAGACTGCCGTGGTTTTCAATGATCAGGCGTTCAGCTACGGCCAGATCGAGGCTCGGGCCAATCGTCTGGCCCATGCGCTGATCGCCGAGGGCGTCGGTCCGGAAGTGCGGGTCGGCGTGGCGTTGCCGCGCAGCGAGAACATGATTGTCGCGCTGCTGGCGGTGCTCAAGGCCGGCGGTGCCTACGTGCCGCTGGACGCGACTTATCCTCGCGAGCGTTTGAGTTATCTGATGCGCGATTCCGGTATCGCGCTGCTGCTCAGCGATTCGAGCCTGCGTCAGGTGATGCCGCCTCAGGACAACCTGCATGTGCTGGAACTGGATCGACTGGACCTCAGCGCCCGGCCGGAGACTGCGCCGCAGGTTTCGGTCGAACCGGGCAACCTCGCTTACGTGATCTACACCTCCGGATCCACCGGGCTGCCGAAAGGCGTCGGTGTGGCTCACGGGCCGCTGGCGATGCACTGCGAGGCGATCGGTCAGCGTTATGAAATGAGCGCGGCTGATTGCGAATTGCACTTCATGTCGTTCGCGTTCGACGGCGCTCACGAGCGCTGGCTGACCACCCTGACCCACGGCGCGCGCCTGCTGATCCGTGACGACAGCCTGTGGACGGCCGAGCAGACCTGCAACGCCATGCATCAGCACGGCGTGACCGTGGCGGCATTCCCGCCTGTGTACCTGCAACAACTGGCCGAACACGCCGAGCAACACGGCAACCCACCGCCGGTGCGGATCTACTGCTTCGGTGGCGATGCGGTGCCGGTGGCGAGTTTCGAACTGGCCAAGCGTGCGCTCAAGCCGCGCTACATCATCAACGGCTACGGCCCGACCGAAACCGTGGTCACGCCGCTGATCTGGAAGGCCGGTGCCGAGGATGTCTGCGGCGCTGCCTACGCGCCGATCGGCAGCGTGGTCGGCGAGCGTTGCGGTTACGTGCTCGACAGCGATCTCAACCGTCTGCCGGTCGGCATTGCCGGCGAGTTGTACCTCGGTGGCGCGCTGGCCCGTGGTTATCTGGGACGCGCCGGCGGTACCGCCGAGCGCTTCGTGGCGAACCCCTTCAGCGCCGATGGCAGCCGTCTGTATCGCACCGGTGACCTGGTGCGCCAGCGCGCCGATGGCACGGTCGACTACCTCGGCCGGATCGACCATCAGGTGAAGATCCGCGGTTTCCGGATCGAGCTGGGCGAAGTCGAAGCACGCCTCAAGCAACAACCGGGCGTGCGCGATGCCGCCGTGGTCGCTCGCGAAGGCGTCAGCGGCAAACAACTGCTCGGCTATGTGCTGGCCGGTGCCGATGCGTCGGTGGACGGTCTGTGCGAACGCTTGCGCGAACAGCTCAAGGCCAGCCTGCCGGACTACATGGTGCCTGCGCACCTGATGTTGCTCGAGCGCATGCCGCTGACGCCGAACGGCAAACTCGACCGCAAGGCCTTGCCGGATCCGGACGCGGAACAGCGTCAGGATTACGTGGCCCCGCGCACCGAACTGGAAAAAGCTCTGGCGAAGATCTGGCAGGAGGTGTTGAAGATCGAACGCGTCGGCTTGACCGATAACTTCTTCGAACTGGGCGGCGACTCGATCCTCAGCCTGCAGGTGGTCGCCCGCAGCCGTGGGCTCAAGTCCCAGGGCCTGAGCCTGAAACTGCGCGACCTGATGCAGAAACCGAGCATCGCCGAACTGGTGGCCAGTGTTCAGGGGGCTGCCGAGAAGGCCTCCGGGCTGCTGGCAATGAACGCCGAGGTCAAGGGCCGGGCGCCGTTGTTCTGCATCCATGCCGGTTTCGGCACGGTGTTCGACTACGAGCCGCTGGCCCGTCGCTTGAGTGGTCAGCGCCAGGTGTTGGCGATCCAGTCGCGGATGTTGCTCGACCCGGCCTTCAGCGATACGTCGCTGCAAAGCATGGCGAGTGATTACGTGGCGCAGATTCGCGAGAAACAGCCGCAGGGGCCGTATCACCTGTTGGGCTGGTCGCTCGGCGGTACGCTGGCGATGCTGATGGCGGCGCAGCTTGAGCGGGAAGGGCAGCCAGTGAAGTTCGTCGGTCTGGTGGACAGCTTCGTGGCGTCGGCGGCCATCAATGCCGGGGCCGTGGATGACTGGCGAGCCGATCTGCGTGACTTCCTGCGGGTCACTTTGCCGGACGCCGCGAACGTGGCCATCGACGGCGAGGAAACTACGCAGAACCTGCGCGCAGTGTTCAACGCCGCCATGGGCGCCGAAAGTGGGGCTTCGACCTACGTCGCGCTGGGGGCCGATGAACTGGCCCATGTGTTCAGTGTGGCGCGCCGGCTCAAACAGCTGTCGCTGCAGCTCGACCGCTGTCCGCCGCTGGCGGTGCACCCGGTTTGCTGGTGGACACTGGGCCGGGAAGAGGAGGCGGTCGAACTGGCGGCGCAACTCGAACAGCCGGGCATGGGTGGCGAATGGCTGGACTGCGGGCATTTCCAGATCCCGCGGGATGAAACTTTCCTGTCCGAGGCTGAAGAAATGCTCGGCGAGTTCGTTGAATCAGTAGCCATGTCCTGAAACCTGCTTCGTAACCGCAAACACCACTCGGGCGCCTAAGGCGCCCGAGTGGTCTGGAGAAATTGAATGTCGTTGAATCCTGATATCGCCGCATTTCTGCAATTGGTCGGCAACGGCCGGGCCAGCGGCAAACGCGTGGGCATGCATGAGCTGAGCCCGGAACAGGCCCGTGAACAGTTCGATCAGTCGTCGCTGCTGATGGACGCCGGCGGCGAAGACCTTGCGCTGGTCGATGAACTGCAACTGCCGGTGCGTGACGGCTCGCTGCTGGAGGCGCGGGTCTACAGCAATCAGCCCTTGAAAGCCGGGGCCGGACGTCCGGCGCTGTTGTATTTCCATGGTGGCGGTTATGTGGTCGGCAGCCTCGATTCCCATGACTCACTGTGCCGGGCGCTGGCGTCGATGGCCGAATGTGTGGTGCTGTCGGTGGCTTATCGACGGGCGCCGGAGTTCCGTTTTCCGACCGCCGCCAACGATGCACAGGATGCCTGGAACTGGCTGGTGGCAAATGCTCAGGATCTGGGGCTGGACAGCACGCGTCTGGCGATTGCCGGTGACAGCGTCGGCGGCAGCCTGGCCACCGTGCTCGCCGCACAATTGGTGGGCGCCCCGGTGCAGCCGCGTTTGCAGGTGCTGATCTACCCGGTCACCGACGCCAGCCGCAGCACGCCCTCCATCGAGCGTTACGCCGAGGGTTATCTGCTGGAGAAGGCATCGCTGAACTGGTTCTACAACCACTATCAGCGTGAGGCGGGTGACCGTCTCGATCCGCGTTTCTCGCCGTTGCTGGGGGAAGTCTCAGCCGGTGTGGCGCCAACACTGCTGGTGTTGGCCGAGTGCGATCCACTGCACGACGAAGGCGTGGCGTATGCCCGGCATTTGCAGGCAGCGGGTGTCGAGGTCGAGTTGAAAGTGTACGAGGGCATGACCCATGACTTCATGCGCATGGGTGCGATCATCGATGAGGCCGAAGAGGCGCAGCAGCACATCGCCGAGCGGCTGCTGGAGGTGTTTGCAGCACGGTGACAGAGGTGATCGAGGGACTGAAAGGGTCGCTGTCTGCGGCCCTTTTCTATTGCCCGGGGAAAAAAGGGCAGACAGCAAAACGCCGGCAAATGCCGGCGTCTTGTCGGGTGCTGAACGTGTTACCAGTTGTAGGTCACGTCGGCGGTCATGGTCCGGCCTTCGCCGTAGTAGCAGTCCAGGGTGCTGTTGCAGCTGGCGACGTACTTTTTGTCGGCGAGGTTTTCCAGGTTCATCTTCACTTTCACGCCTTTGACGTGCAGTGGCGATTTTTCCAGGTCGTAGGAAATCATGGCGTCATACACGGTGTAGGACGGGATCTGGAAGGAGTCTTCCTCGTAGTCCGAGCCATAGCTGCTGCGCACGTAGCGTGTGCCCAGGCCCATGCCCAGACCGGCCAGCGAAGTCGACTGGTCGAAGTCGTAGTTGATCCACGCCGATGCGGTCAGTGGTGGGCTCATGGCCAGGGTGCGACCTTCGCGACCGTCGTTGACGCTGCGCCACTTGATCTGGTTGCGCGACACCGAGGCCAGCACACGCAGGTTCTGGGTCACGTTGACCTTGCCTTCCAGTTCCACGCCGCGCGAACGCACCGAACCGCTCTGGCTGCTGAAGCCCGGGTTGTTCAGGTCGTTGGTCAGCATGTTGCTCTGGTCGATCTGATAGGCCGACAGCTGGATGAACCCGTCGACGAAGCTTGGCTCGTACTTGATGCCGACTTCGTACTGTTTGCCCTCGGTCGGCTCGAACGGACGGCCGTTCATGTCGGCACCGGTCTGTGGCAGGAACGATTCGGCGTAGCTCACGTACGGTGTCAGGCCGTTTTCGAACTCGTAGCCAAGGCCTGCACGACCGGTGAACTTCTCGTCCTTGATGTTCGAGCGGTTGCCGCCCAGCGGTTCCTTGTTGATGGTTTCGGCGAAGTCGTAGCGACCGCCGACGGTCAGGAACCACTGGTTCCAGCGCATCTGGTCCTGGGTGTACAGGCCGGTCTGCTTGACCGTGTTGTCCCAACGGTAAGGCTGGCGGAAGTTGAACTGGCTGCCGTAGACCGGGTTGTACAGGTCGATGGCCGGGCCCTGACGGTCATAACGGCCGAGGAACTTGGAGTTGTACTGGTAGTAGTCGACACCCAGCAGCAGGGTGTGATCCAGCTCGCCGGTCTTGAACTTGGCCTGGGCGATGTTATCGATGCCGTAGACCTTGTTGTCCTGGGCCCAGTCCACACCGAAGCGGGTCTGGCGACGTTCGTCGTCGGCGCCGGTGACCGGATTCGGTTCGAAGGAGTAGCCGTGCAGCGGCGCGATGTAACGGTCGTTGAGTTGCGCGTAACGGGCGTTCTGCTTGAGGGTCCAGACGTCGTTGAGTTCGTGGGAAATCTCGTAACCGAGCACGAACTGCTCGCGGTCGTACTTGTTCACATTCGGCTCGCCGAGGAACAGGCTGCGGCTGATGCGACCGTTGGCGGTGCGGTACACGGTGCCGTTGGCCGGCAGGCCCTGGGCTTCCGGGGTGTCGTGGTCTTTCTGGTACTGGCCGTACAGGGTGATGCTGGTGCGGTCGTTCGGCAGCCAGGTCAGGCTGGGCGCGAGCATCATGCGTTTCTGGTCGGCGTAGTCGATCTGCGAGTTGCTGTCGTTGACCACACCGGTCAGGCGATAGAGAAACTCTCCCTGATCGTCGAGCGGGCCGCCGAGGTCGAAGGCGCCGTATTTGCGGTCATAGCTGCCGCCACCAATGATCACTTCGTGCAGAGGCGTGGCCGTCGGACGCTTGCCGACCATGTTGACGATGCCGCCTGGCTGGTTCTGGCCGTAGAGCACCGACGCCGGGCCCTTGAGCACTTCGATGCGCTCCAGGCTGTATGGGTCGATCTGCAACGAACCGCCGGTGCTGCCGCCGCCGTAAGGCAGGTGCAGGCCGTCGAGGTACAGCGGCGTTGGCGAGAAACCCCGGGAGGTCGGTTCGTCGAAGATCTTCACCCGGTCGGAGAAGCCGCCGCCGGTCATGCCCGCGGTGTAGCGCAGGGCTTCGGTGACCGACTGCGAACCGCGCATCTTGATTTCGTCTTGCGTGACGACGTTGATGGTCTGCGGGATTTCCTTCAGCGCGGTATCGGTCTTGGAGCCGGTGGCGCTGCGTTTCGCAACAATGCCGTCAACCGGGCCCCACGCTGACTCCAGGGCGGCGGTGATGCTGGTCGGCGCCAGGTCAAGGCTCGCGCCGCTGCTGCGGGCACGCAAGGAAACATTGTTGCCCTGCACGCTGTAGGCGATGTCGGTGCCCTGAAGCAATTGCGCGATGGCGGCGGTCGGCTCCAGGTTGCCACTGACAGCGGTGCTGCGCAGGCCGCTGACGTCGTCCGGGCTGTACAGCACTTGCAGATTGGTCTGGCGGCCGAATTCCTGCAGCGCGCTCCCCAGCGACTGTGCCGCAATATTGATCGTCACCGCTGCGGCCTGCGCCTGACCGATCACCGGCAGGGTCAATGCCATGGCGCAAAGGGCTGGAAGGGTGGTGCGCAAGGAGCGGCGGATCAGCAGAGCCTTGGCGAGCGGGTGGAGTCCGTGCGGTGCGGGCATTGTTCTTCTACTCTTCAAAGTGTTGACTGAGAACTATTTCTATTAACTGTTAGTAAGACGTTGAACCCTCCGAAAACCGGAAAGGCTCAACGCACTTTTTTACAGATTTCTCACGATCAGGCGGGTTGCAGCTCGGTGACCACTTTGCCGGCGTTCATGCGCACCAGTTGATCGGCGACGTCGAAGTAACGATCGTCGTGGGAAATGACGATGATGGTCTTGCCCAGACGCTTCAGGTCCGGCAGCAATTCGGTGTAGAAAATCCGCCGGAACGTCGGGTCCTGGTCGGCGGCCCATTCGTCGAACACCAGCACCGGACGCTCTTCCAGCCACGCATTGATCAACGCCAGACGCTTGCGCTGGCCGGTCGACAGATCGGTGGTGGTGAATGCACCGTCGCGCACGCTGACCTTGTGCGCGATTTCCAGGCGCTCGAGGTATTGGTTGGCGTCTCGCGGAATAGGCGTGTCGCCCTGCACCACGTCATCGAACAGGTAATAGTCGGCGAAGATCGTTGTGAACAACTGGCGATAGTCGTCGCGGGTGAGGGCGGTCACGACCTGGTCGTTGAGGCGGATTTCACCCTGCTGTGGCGCATACAGGCCCAGCAGCAGTTTGATCAGGGTGGTCTTGCCGCAGCCGTTTTCACCGACGATGAAAATGATGTCGCCCTGATCGATCTTCAGATTCACCGGGCCCAGACGGAACGGCGCAGCGCCTTCCACGGTCGGGAAGCTGTACGAGACATCGGCCAGTTCCAGGCTGTGCACGGGTGTTTTTTTATTGCCCTGATCGCTGAGCAGCAAGTGCGGCTCGGGCGAGGAGAATTGCTCGGACAACTCGGCGATCCGCCGGAACGCGATCTGCGCGCGGCCCACAATCGGCAAAGCCGCCATGACATGTTCCAGCGGACCTTTCATGTACAGCAGCACCAGCACGAAGCCGCTCATCACCGCTTTGTCGGCGCTCGGCCACAGCGATTGCAGGGCCAGCGCCAGGCCGATCACCACAAAGAACAACATCGAGCCGAGGGTCTTGGCGACCACATAGATGTTCACCGAGCGCACCTGGGTGTCGCAGATCTGGTCGGCGGTGGTCTGGATGCCCGAAACGAACATGCGGTGGCGACGCGGACGGTGGATGCGCAGTTCCTTGGCGCCTTCGGCAATCGCGTTGTAGTGCTTTTGCAGGTCGTCTTCATGGTCGCGGGCTTTCATGAAACCCTGCATGCCACGGCCCTGAGCGATGTACTGGATGATGGTGCCGATCAGGACCGCCACCACCATCATCAGGAACATCGGCCACGACAGCATCGCCAGGTAACCCATGCAGCCGAGGGTGACGGTCATGGAAATGGCCAGCGGCGAGAAGGCGAAAGCAAAGTCGCTGATGGTGTCGACGTCGTGGGTCAGCACCGGGATCAGCCGATGACTGCGGTAGCGCTCGATCTGCTCGATGGGTGCCGACAACACTTTTTCGCCCAGCTCTTTGCGCAGCCTGGCGATGATGTGCTGGCCGACGAAGTTGGTGCCGATGTCGGAAAAGATCGAACTGGCCAGGGCCAGCAGGCACAGCCCGGCGAACACCGCGACCACGTTGCTGGTCAGGCCGGCTTCGGAGTGCAGTGCGGTGTTGATCGTCGCCAGCAGCGCCGTGACGCTCAGGCCGCCGACCATGCCGAGCAGGATCGACCCGGCAACGATCAGCCGAAAGGGTTTGAGCAGGGCGAACAATTCATTGATCACCCCGCGTGTTGGTTTGCTCATGGAGGTTCCCTGCGTGAAAGAGCGGCGAAGGCCGGCATCGGCTGCGGGCGTCGCCTGGGTGACGTAGAGGGCAGTGGCGCGTCGCAATGGATCGCGCCATCTGTAGAACGACTGGCGGGAGGGTTAATTTAGCGTGGCGACGGGGGCGTTACAGATCCCGCGCGACCCGGAAACCGATCCAGTCGCCGCGCTCGGTCGGCACCAGCGCATTGCGGTTGCCGGAGCGCGAGAACACCGGCGCTTCGCCCCAGTCGTTGCCGCGGATACGCTTGAATTCGCATTTGCCGGTCAGCCAGGCGCTGCCATCGCTCGGAGCGCCTTCGTAGTTGTCGTTGTAGCAATCGGCGGTCCATTCGTAGACGTTGCCGTGCATGTCGTACACACCGAAGGCGTTGGGCGGGAAGCTGCCGGCCGGCGCGGTGAAGTTGTAGCCGTCGGCTGCGCCGTAGGTGTTGGCATGTTTGGCGATGCTGTATTCCTTGCCCTCATCGAAGGGGAAGGGGAACGGGCCAGTGGTGCCGCCGCGGGCGGCGTATTCACGCAGGGATTCACTGACCAGTCGATATGGCTTGCCGGTTTTTTTCGACAACCAGGCCACGTAGGCGTTGGCCTCGGCGAAGTCCATGCACACCGCCGGGTGCCTGTCGGTGTACTGCTTGCGCGGGTCGCTGCCGGCGTAGTCCGGAACCCCGGCCTTGCATGCGCGCCCCGGGCGATCATCGCCGTCGGGCATTGGGTAGCCGGTGTCCTTGAGGTAGGCGAACCATTCGCCCTTGAGTACCTGGAAGCGGCTGATCGCCAGCGGTTTGGCGAACGTCACCGGGTGCATCGGGCCTTCGTCGGGCTCACGGCCGACTTCGTCTTCCGGCGTGCCCATGGTGAACGTGCCGGTGGGCAGCACGACCATTTCCGGGCAGTCCTTGCAGTCCTTGAACACTTTGCCCGGTGCTGGCTGGGTGGCGGCCTGTGCAGCGCTCGGCAGCAGGCTGGCGGCGAGGGCGGCGAACATCAGCGCCGGCAGGGTTTTCAGGGCGGAACGAGGCAGTTCACTGTTCATTTCGAGTCTCGTCAAAAGGAAAAAGGTTCGGCTCACAGCGCCTGATCCAGTACGGCCAGCAGGCGATCGATCTGGGCCTCGTCGTTGAGCAGGCCCGGTGCGGTGCGGATCACCGGGCCGACATCGCGCTCCACGGCATCGGCCACCACCTTGTTGGCCATCAGGTGCGCGGCGATCTTGTCGCAGTCCTTGCCCTTGACCCGGAAGAAGGTGAACCCGGCGGAAAACTCCGGGCTCAACGGCGTGACCAGTTCGATCTGTGGACGCTGCAACAGGCGTTTTTTCAGGTAGCTGTTGAGCTCATGAATGCGCGCCTGCACGTCGGCCTTGCCCAGTTGCAGGTGCAACTTGAACGCCTCGGTCAGCGCCCAGCGATGCTCGAACGAGTGGTAGCCGCCCGGCGTCATGGTGGTGGAGAAGTGTTCGGCCTCGGAAAAGGTCGGGATGATCGGTGTGACGTATTTCACGTCCGCCGTGCGGCTGACTACGATCCCGGTGCCGCGGGGGCCGAACATCCATTTGTGGGTGCCGGCGATGAAGAAATCGCAGTTCATCGCGGGGAAGTTCACGTCTTCCACACCGAAACCGTGCACGCCGTCGACGACATACACGATGCGGTCGGCTTCGCTGCGGCCACGGTTGTGTTTGTCGACCAGCGCACCGATGTCGGCCAGCGGCAGTTTCACACCGCTGCCCGAATGCACCCAGCACATGCCGAGCACGCGGGTCTGCGGGCGGATGCTGCGGTCGATATTCGCCAGCAGCTCTTGCTTGCTGATCGGGTACGGATCCTTGAACAGACGGATCTTGCGCACCTTGGTGCCGTCACGCTGGGTGCGCAGTTCGAGGATCGTGTGGGTCGCGTAGTGTTCGTGTTCGGTGGTGAGGATTTCCTGATCGGCGCGTACCTGAACACCGCCGTAAATCATCGCCAGCCCTTCGGTGGTGCTGCCGGTCAGGGCAATCTGCCGGGCATCGGCCTGCACGTATTGGCCGGCCCAGGCGCGCACGTCCTCTTCCCGTTTTTCGGTGACGCCGTGGTCCCAGTCCATCGCCAGCCCCGGGTTTTTGTCGAGGGCGGCGCGGTGCATCTCGATTGCTTCGCGCACCGGGCGCGGGTGGCTGGTGACGAGGAAGTTGGAAAAGTGCAGCCAGGCCGGATCCTGATCGAACAACTGCTGCAACTGCGCCCACTTGTTGCGTGGCAGCGCGGCGGCGGTCGAGGCACTGGCGATGTTCGGCAGGCTCGCGGCCAGCGGCAAGGCCGCGGCGAGAAGCCCGGCCTGCTTCAGAAAGTCACGACGGTTACTCATGGCCTGGCGACTTCCCGGTTCGAAGCGATCGCCGGTCTGGCGGATTTCTCGACCTGATCCCAGACCCGCAGGAAATTGCCGCCCCAGAGCTTGGCGATGTCCGCTTCGGAATAGCCGCGCGACAGCAGTTCAGCGGTGACGTTGCGGATCTCGCCGACGTTCTCCCAGCCTTTGACGCCGCCACCTTCGTTGAAGTCAGAGCTGATGCCGACGTGGTCGATGCCGATCTTGCGCACGGTGTAATCGATGGCGTCGCCCAGGTCCTTGAGGCTGGCTTTGGGCTCTTCTTCGAGGATCGCGTAGAGCTGGCCGGCATACTCGCCGAACTTCTGTTCGGACCAGGCGGAGATGATCGGATCGCCCGGCATCAGAGCCACGGCCAGGTTCGGCAGCGGCGGCAGGTCGAAGCGCTTGCGCAGCTCATTGAGCTTGTCCTGAGTGCCTTGGGTCAGCGGTCGCAGGTACTGCGAGAAGCCGACGATCTGCACCACGCCGCCGCTGTTTTTGATCAGCTGCATTTCCTTGTCGCTGAGGTTGCGCGGGATATCGACCATGGCCCGCGGTGCCGAGTGCGAGGCCACCAGCGGCGTACGGCTCAGTTGTGCGACTTGCTCCAGAGCCTTGGTGGACATTTGCGAGACGTCGATGATCACGCCCAGGTCATTCAGGCGCTTGACCGCTTGCTTGCCGATATCGGAAAGACCGTCGAGGGCGTCCGGCGAGTCATTGAAGAACGGCAGCGGGCGCGACGAGTCGGCCCAGTCGTTGTTGCCGATGTAGCTGAAGCCGAACATGCGCATGCCGCGTGCCGTCCACAGGTCCAGCTGGCTCAGGTCATGGCCTAGCGGGTAGGCGTTGAGCATGCTGATGAAGATCGCGAACTTGCCTTCGCCGTGCAGGCGCCGGAAATCGTTGGCGGTATAGGCGATGCCGACCTGGTTGGGGAAGTCGCGGACCATGCCGGACAGGATCTTGTAGCGGATCTCCTGCTGGTTGCGCGCCTCTTCGACAAAACCGGCGGTGGGCTTGTGCGGGGCGTTCGGGCCGTTCCAGATTTCCGGCCAGCCGAAAATCGTCAGCGCCGCGCCGGACAATCGTCCGCGATTGGCCTTGACCAGGTCGAACTGCTCGCTGCCGTCCTTGTCGATCTCGTTGCCGGTGGTGCCGAAGTTCTGGGTGATGGTGATGTGGCTGTCGAACGAGAGCATGTGCTCGTGCAGTTCTTCGGCTTGCTGCATGATTTTGACCGGGTAGCCCGGATTGTCCTTGAACCCGATATCCCAGACCGCGAAACCGGCACCGGCGCTGATCGCCAGGGCCAGTGGCAGGCCGATGAATAGAGCCTTTTTTGAACGTGGTTTTGTCATTGCCATCTCAGTCAGGTTCGCCGTCGAGGTACAGGCGCAGAGGCCTTTGCTATCTGGGAAGAACGAGCGGGCGCGGCAGAAAATTAGTCCGCCCTGATGGCGCTTAAATTTGTTCGGTCAGCAAACGTTCTAGCTTGGATAAAGCCTGCTTCAGGGCTGAACACAGGTAGGGCAATGAGGATTTCTCGACGATGGTTCATGGCAGGCCTGGCGTTGACCGGCGCTGCCGTACCTGCAGCTTATTTCGGGCATCGTGAATGGACGAAGCCCGACCCGACGATCACGCCCGGCGAGGCGTCTTTCGATGTCGCCGACGTGGCCGGGCAACGCCTGGCGAACGCGTTGCGCGGGGTCTGGACGATCCGCTTCACGGGCCGGGATGCCGGCCTGGACGGCTTGCCGACCCAGGGCCTGGAAGTGTTCATCGACATCGGCCAGAAAGGCCGGGGCGTGTGTGGCTTTCTCGACACGCCGGAGCGTCTGCGCTCTGCCGACACCCCCCGTTACCGGATTCTCGGCGATCTGGCCGGGGCCGAGGCATCAAAACTGAGTTGGCGACTGTTGGGTGCCGGCGGCAGTGTGGACTACGAACTGAACATGATCCTCGATGAGGTCTGGGCCGATTTCGGCAACGCCGGCAGCGGCACGCTGAGCGGTACGGTGCAGCGTCTCGACCGCTCGTTGGCCTTGCCGGCTCAGGATCACCGTTTTGTTGCGGTCAAGTGCCTGTTCCCGGAAGCGCGACAGCGCACGCCGTTGAACCCGACGCTGCTGGCCTGGCTGGTATCGCCCGAGCATCGGTTGTTTCACCAGGTCTGGCATGCGACGCGGGACAAGTGGCACACCTTGTCCGAAGACAAGCGCAATGCCTTGCGTGGTCTCGGCTGGCAGCCAGGCCCGCGCGACCTTGAGCGTGACGCCCGTGGCCCGCGAAAGGATCGCAATGGCTCGGGCATCGATTTCTTCTTCATGCACCGGCACATGCTCGGTACGGCGCGCTCCATGCAGGATCTGCCGTCCTGGCAGTTCTTCCCGTTGCCGCAGCCGGAACTGATTCGCGACCGTGTCGGGTTCGCCCGTTACTTCGATAACCACGACGGCACCTCGCTGCCGCCGACCTGGCTGGCCGAAGGCGACGACGAGTACGCGCAATGGGTCAGCGACATCAAGACCGCCGAGACCTACCAGAGCAACTTCGAGGTCTGGGAATCGCAGTACCGCGATCCGCAGTATCTGTCGAAGCTGACTCTGGGCCAGTTCGGCTCCGAGGTGGAGCTGGGCCTGCACGACTGGCTGCACATGCGCTGGGCCTCGGTGCCACGCGATCCCTCCAACGGTCAACCGGTGCCGTTTGCCCGGGATCTGGATGACTTCGCCGCACGCTGGTTCGCCCCGGAAAACGACTTTCTCGGCGACCCGTTTTCGTCTCATGTGAACCCGGTGTTCTGGGCGTTCCATGGCTGGATCGATGACCGGGTGGAGGACTGGTTCCGCGCTCACGAGCGTTTCCATCCGGGCCAGGTCACGCGACTCGAGGTCAACGGTGTGAAATGGTTTGCCCCAGGCCGCTGGGTCGAAGTGGCGGATCCATGGCTCGGTCCGACCACTCACGGTTGCAGCACGGTGCCGGGTTTGCAGGTCGGCAAGTCGGTGGAGATGGACCCGGAAACAATGAAGCTGGCGCTGCGCATCACCTTCGGCGAGGACGAAAAGAAGCTCGAGAGCCTGTTCCGGCGAGTGCCGAAACGGCCGTGGTATGCGCGTCATCTGACGGCGAAGAACAGTCCGTTCTGAGGACTGTGTTGTCGCGCATTCGCGGGCTCGCCCGCGAATGCAATGCGAAGGCGACGCCGTCAGGGCGTCCGCCAGCCTCCACCCAGTGCCTTGTACAGCGCTACGCTCGCCTGCAGGCGCGACAGGCGCAGTTGCACATTCAGATCCTGCGCCGCGTACAGCGTGCGCTGGGTTTCCAGCACCGTCAGCCAATCCTCGGCGCCGGCCTGATAGCGGCGCTGGGCGATATCGAACGCAGTCTGCGCCTGATTCAGTTCTTCACTTTGCCATTGCCGCTGTTCATCGAGCCCGCGAATCCCGTTGAGGGCTTTTTCGACGTCGGCGAAACCGTTGATGATCGCCCCGCGATAGGTTTCCAGCAGTTCTTCCTGGCGTGCCGTGGCCTTGTCGCGCTCGGCGCTCAGGCGACCGTTGTTGAAGATCGGTGCGACCAGCCCGGCGGTGAGGTTGTAGAAGGGGCTGCGAATCATGTCGTCGAACTGGTTGGCCCCGGAGCCCAGTTGGGCGGTGAGGGTGACGGTCGGCAGCATGGCGGCGCGGGCGACTTTGACGTCGGCTTCGGCCGCCGCCAGTTGCGCTTCGGCGCGGGCGATGTCCGGGCGACGGCTGAGCAGGTCACTGGGTACGCCGGCGGCGATGGTCGGCCATTGCAGGCGCTCGAACGGTTCGGCGCCGGTCTGCAGCTCCTGCACCGACCGGCCGAGCAGGGCGGCGAGGCTGATCAAGGCGTCACGGGCCTGTTGTTGCACCAGTGGCAATTGCCGTTGTTGCGCCGCCACCAGACTTTTCTGCTGGGCCAGTTCCAGCGCGGTGGCCGAGCCTGAGTCGAAGCGGGTCTGCACCAGTTTCAGCACGTTCTGCGCGTTGGTCAGGTTCAGTTCGGCGATGCGACTTTGCTCACGCAGCGACAAGGCTTGTGCGTAGGTGTTGGCCACCCCGCTGAGCAAGGTCAGCTCCACGGTCGCCCGGTCGAACTCGCTGGCTTGCAGGGCAAACTGCGCGCTGTCGCGGGAGGCGCGTTTGCCGCCCCAGAAGTCGATTTCGTAGGACGCGCTCAGATTGGCATCGAAATAATCCACAGCCTTGTTGCTGCTGTCCGCGTCGAGCTGGGAGTAGCCATTGCCGCGCAGCAGTTTCTGGCGATTGGCGTTGGCCCCGGCTTTCACCTCCGGCAACTGCGAGCCGCCGGCGATCACCGTGCCGGCCTGGGCCTGGCGCACCCGGGCGACGGCGGCCGCGAGGTCGAAGCTGCCGAGGCGGGCCTGTTCGATCAGGCGGTCGAGCTCGGGACTGCCGAACTGTTTCCACCAGTGCGGATCGATGCGGGCGACGCTGGCACCGTGGGGAGATTGCCAGGTCGTGGGCGGTTGCAAGCCGCTGTCGGGACGCTGGGCGGGACTGCCGCAGGCGCTGAGCAACAGGCACACGGTCAACAGGCTGAGGCGCGGTTTCATAGAGCGATCATTCACTGGTAAGGGCCGTGACCGGGTCGAGCCGGGCGGCTTTGCGGGCAGGCATGAAGCCGAAGACAACACCGGTCACGAGGGCGCAGCCGAAGGCGCCGAACACCGCCATCAAGGAAAACGCCACGGCGACTTCGCTGAGCATCAGCACGCCGCCGACGATCAGCGCCAGGGCGATCCCGGCGATCCCGCCGACCACCGAGAGCATCACCGCTTCGGTGAGGAACTGGCGCAGGATGTCCCGTTGCCGGGCGCCGGTGGCCATGCGGATGCCGATCTCGCGGGTGCGTTCGCGCACGGTCATGAGCATGATGTTCATCACGCCGATCCCGCCCACCAGCAGCGAAATGGCAGCAATCGAACCGAGCATCAGCGACAGGGTGTTTTGCGTGCGCGCCTCGGCCTGGATCATCGCGGCGTTGTTGGTCAGTTCGAAATCCTTCTTGCCGTTGTGCAGGCGCAGCATCAATTGTTCGATGGCGTGTTCGGTTTCCTTGACCTTGCGCGCATCGGCCGCGGCAATGGCCACGTATTCCGGATTGCGCGTGCCGAACAGCCGGACGCTGGCGGCGGAGTAGGGGATGGCGATGCGGTCATCGCTGTCCTGATCGCCGGAACTCGCGCCTTTTTCCTGAAGCACACCGACTACCTGGAAGGGCACGTTCTCGATCAGGATGTACTGGCCGATGGGGTTCGGCACATCCTTGAGCAGTTTGTCCCGGACCTTCTTGCCGATCACCGCCACGGCGCTGGCGTTGCGTTCGTCAGCGTCGGTGAAGTAACTGCCTTCGACCACCGGCCAGTTGAAGATCGCCGGGAAGTTGGTGTCATTGCCGCCGACATAGCTCAGGTGGTCGACGTTGCCGAAACGCACGCCGGCCTCGGCGCCGTTCACCGGCATGATCCGCTTGACCTGCGGCAGGCTGGCCAGCGCCGCCACGTCATCGAGGGTGACGATGCCTGGTGGCGTGCGCGGGTTGGGTGCCGAGCCGCTGAGGTAAATGATGTTGGAGCCGAACGCGCCCATCTGTGCCATGACCTGGCGCTTGCTGCCTTCGCCGACGCCAAGCATGACCACCACCGAGGCTACGCCGATGATGATCCCGAGCAGGGTCAGCGCCGTGCGGAAGCGGTTGATCCACATCACCCGCCAGGCGGCATGCAGGGCGTCCACCAGCTCGCCTTTCCAGGCGCCTGAGGCTTGCGCGCCTTCGCTCAGGCGCTTGCGCAGGTCGACGGCTTGCAAGGCGCCGGGGCGGGCCGTGGTCTGGGCTTCGGGATTGTCCCGGGCGCTGTCGCTGATGATCAGGCCGTCGCGGATCTCGATGATGCGCTTGGCCCGGGCTGCCACTTCGCGGTCGTGGGTGATCAGGATGACCACGTGGCCCTGACTCGCCAGTTCGTCGAGCAGTGTCATGACCTCTTTGCCGCTGTGGCTGTCGAGGGCGCCAGTGGGTTCGTCGGCAAGAATGATGTGGCCGCCGTTCATCAACGCCCGGGCAATCGACACCCGTTGTTGCTGACCGCCGGACAACTGGTGTGGGCGGTTGCCGGTGCGCGAGGCCAGCCCGAGGCGGTCGAGCAGGGCGGCGGCGCGGGCGTGGCGTTCGGCGGCGGGTGTGCCGGCATAGATTGCCGGCATCTCGACGTTTTCCTGGGCTGAACCGGACGGAATCAGGTGATAACCCTGGAACACGAATCCAAAGGCTTCGCGGCGCAGCCAGGCCAGTTCATCGGTGTCGAGGCCGGCGACGTTTTCCCCGGCAAAGCGGTATTCGCCGCAAGTGGGGCGGTCGAGGCAGCCGAGGATGTTCATCAGTGTCGATTTGCCGGAGCCGGACGCGCCGACAATCGCCACGAATTCCCCGGCATGGATCGACAGGTCGATCCCGCGCAACACATGCACTTCAGGTGCGTCGCCGCCGCCGTAGGATTTGCGGATGTCCAGCAGGTCGATCAGGGGCGTCTGCATTCAGCCTCCGCTGCCATCGGCCGGGCCGACCAACAGGTGATCGCCTTCACTCAAGCCTTCCAGTACCTGGACTTTCAAGCGATCGCTGATGCCGGTGTGCACTTCGCGAAACTGAATCTCGCCATTGGCGGCGATCACCTGGGCGGTCTGCCGGTTTGCCGTGGCAGTGCCTTGCAGGGCGGCGACCGGTGCGGTGAGGACGTCTTTTGCCTGACTGGCGACGAAGAACACCTGGGTGGTCATTTCCGCCATCAAGGCATTGTCGGAGTTGTCGACATCCAGCAGCACGGTGTACAGCACCACCCGGGCGCTGCCACTTTTGCTGGAACTGGCGGGACTGCCGCCGCCCTGGCTGGTCTGGTCCAGCGGCTTGGGCGGCACTGGCAGAATTTGCCGCACGGTGCTGCTCCAGCGCCGGTGGCCGCCACTGAGGGTGGTGAAGTAGGCGGTCATGCCCGGTTTGACGTGGCCGATGTCGGCTTCGGAAACCTCCGCCCACACGGTCATCGGCGACAGCTTGGCGATGCGCAGGATCAGCGGTGTCTGCTGTTGCGCGTTGAGGGTCTGGCCTTCGCGCGCATCGAGAGCAACCACGGTGCCGGCCATCGGCGCATAAATGCGGGTGTAGCCGAGTTCGGCCTGATCGCTGCGCAGGCTGGCTTCGGCCTGACGGATCTGCGCCTGGAACATGTCGATGCGCGCCTGGGTGGCTTTCAGTTCGGCGCGGGCGGTCTGCACATCCTCCTCACGGGTGGCACCACCGGCGGCGAGATGCTGCTGGCGCTGGTATTTCTGTTGTGCCAGTTCGTGCTGTGCCTTCTGTTCCTGCAACTGGGCCTTGAGGTTTTCGATGGAAAAACGTCCGGCGTCGAGTTTGGCTTTCTGGGTCGAGGGGTCGATCTCCACCAGCAGTTGGCCTTCCTTGACCACATCGCCGACTTCCACGTGGATCTTCTGGATCTGCCCCGACGCCTGAGCGCCGACGTCCACATAACGCCGTGGTTGCAGGGTGCCGAGTGCGGTGACGCTGCTTTCGATATCGCCACGGGTCACTTGCACCGTGGCGAATTTGTCCCGGCCGGGCGGCAGGATCTGCCAGGCGGCGTAGGCCGCGACGGGGATCAGACAAAGGGCTGCGAGCAGGGCGCGTCGGGCGGGGCGGGGACGTTTCATGCAGGGTTCCGGCCAGTGGAAATCGGCCCGTCGTTCAGCACGCATGCACAGGATCGGGCACCGTTGAACGCTGCCGCAGGGCGCGGCAGACACGGGGAGCTGTCCTGTTAACGATGAAAGCGGAACGGAATTTAAGCGGCGACACAGGTTGTTACAGCAATCTGAAGGTATAGCCGGACACAATTTGTCGGGCAACGACAAACACTACTTTAAATCTATATGAGAATTACTATAAATTACGCACCTCAAGTTGCCACTATCTTGCTACTGCCTCGTGCGGCTCAGCAGAACGGTGTGCTCAAGGACAGAACCCGCACTCAAGCGGCCGGGAGTCATGTTGGAAAACTACTATCGTGAGCTGGTGTGTTTCCTGAACGCCAGGCTCGGCAACCGACAGGTGGCCGAAGATGTGGTGCATGACGCTTATGTGCGGGTGCTGGAGCGTTCCAGCGACACGCCCATCGAACAACCCCGGGCCTTCCTTTATCGCACCGCGCTGAATCTGGTGATCGACGACCATCGGCGCAACGCCCTGCGTCAGGTCGAATCCCTGGAAGTGCTCGACAGCGAGGAGCGTTTTTTCACCCCGTCCCCCCACAGCACCCTCGACCATGGCCAGCGCCTGGACATGATGCAGCGTGCACTGGCCGAGCTTGCGCCGCTGTGTCGCGAAAGTTTTCTGCTGCGCAAGATCGAGGGCCTGTCGCACCCCGAGATCGCCGAACGCCTTGGCATTTCCAAGGCGCTGGTGGAAAAGCACATCGTCAACGCCATGAAGCATTGCCGCCTGCGAATCAAACAATGGGATGCCCATTGAGCCGTCGTCGTTAAATTTTATTTCACTGTCCTCGTTCCTACTCAACAGACGACCTGCTGTCCTGCTCCGGGCCGGCCGGTCACCCAAGCTCTTCCTCCGCGCTGTTCGGGGGGTTCATCCAGAGGACACTGGAAATGACACAGGCAATTGCATCGCCCATCGTTCACGACCTGATCGGCGTCGGTTTCGGCCCTTCGAACCTGGCGCTGGCCATCGCTCTGCAGGAGCGTGCCCCGACCCTGGGCGAGCTGGATGTGCTGTTTCTCGACAAGCAACCGACCTACAGCTGGCACGGCAACACCCTGTCGACCCAAAGCGAACTGCAGATTTCCTTCCTCAAGGATCTGGTGACCCTGCGCAATCCGACGAGCCCGTATTCGTTCGTCAATTACCTCAAGCATCACGGTCGTCTGGTGGACTTCATCAACCTCGGCACCTTTTACCCATGCCGCATGGAGTACAACGACTATCTGCGCTGGGTCGCCGCGCAGTTCACCGAACAGAGCCGTTATGGCGAAGAAGTGCTGACCATCGAGCCCGTGCTGCACAACCATCAGGTCGAAGCGCTGCGGGTGATTTCCCGTGGGACGGACGGCCAGCAATTCGTCCGCACTGCGCGTTCGGTGGTGGTCAGCGCCGGCGGTACGCCGCGCATTCCTGAATCCTTCAAGGCGCTCAAGGGCGATGCCCGGGTATTCCACCATTCGCAGTACCTGGCCGAGATGGCCAGGCAGCCGTGCGTGAGCAACAAACCGATGAGCATTGCGATCATCGGCGGTGGTCAGAGCGCGGCGGAAGCCTTCATCGACCTGAACGATTCGTTCCCGTCGGTGCAGGTCGACATGATCCTGCGCGGCTCGGCCCTGAAACCGGCGGACGACAGCCCGTTCGTCAACGAAGTGTTCTCGCCGGAATTCACCGACCTGATCTTCCAGCAGAAGAGCAGCGAGCGTGAGCGTCTGGTCAACGAGTACCACAACACCAACTACTCGGTGGTGGACATCGACCTGATCGAACGCATCTACGGCATCTTCTATCGTCAGAAAGTCTCCGGTGTTGCGCGTCATGCGTTCCGCACCCTGACCACCGTCGAGAAAGCCACCGCCACCGAACGCGGCATCGAACTGGCGGTGCGCAACAACGCCACCGGTGAAGTCACCGTGCGTGTCTACGACGCCGTGGTGCTGGCCACCGGTTACGAGCGTCAGATGCACCGCAAACTGCTGGCGCCGCTGGAAGAGTACCTGGGTGACTTCGAGGTCGATCGCAACTACAAACTGATCACCGACGAGCGCTGCAAGGCCGGTCTGTACATGCAGGGCTTCTGCCAGGCCAGCCATGGTCTGAGCGATACGCTGTTGTCGATCCTGCCGATCCGCGCGGACGAAATTGCCGGCTCGCTGTATGAGCATGGCAAAAACCGTGGGCACAGCCGTTCGGTGATGGATCTGTTGCTGGCCACCGCCAGCTGATCGTCCTTTCAGCCTGATCGTTCCCACGCTGCGTGGGAACGATCCTGAAGGCAATCCTGAACCCTTCCTGAACACCCGCCACATTCCCCGACGCACTTCTTTTTGCGGGTTTACTCTCCAGACATCGGGGCGTAAGCTTCGCGCGTTTTCATCAATAGCGGAGACCCACAGTGGGTACTTGTTCGAGTGACAGTTGTCGGCCGGTCCTTGTAACCGGCAGATTCTCGGCAAGATAACGCGCATTCCTTTGTGCCGTTGTCTCGCCGAACAGCGAGCAGCGGCATCCCGATCATGGTCAGTTGAGACCCTGTCCCGAAGTCCTTCTCATCGACGCTGAAAAGAGCGTGGTTTCGACTTTTTCGTCGCAATCGCAGCCCTATCGACACGCCTGTCTTTTTTGACTGGCGCGCCAACCCTTGCCGTGCCGGTTTTTCGGTGCAAGAGGGCTGGACGTACCTGCTTGACGGTTTCCCGGCTGACCATAGGGGCAACAGCCATGAAACTTACGCTCAAGGAATTTTTCGCAGGCTTCCTGCGTACACGCCACATCGCCCGGCACTTCCGTCGCCTGGCGTTGCTGGAAACCCTCAAAGACACCACGGTCAGCCGTGAGGTGCCACCCACCCTGGCCAATACGCTGGTGGACGCCGCCCATTGCGACAGCGGCGTGCTGCTGTCGAACCTCGGCACGCACACCGACGGCCTCACGGATTTTGAAGTCGATGCGCTGCGGGCGCAGCACGGCCTCAACGAAGTCGAGCACGAGCAACCGCTGCCGTGGTGGACCCACCTGTGGCATTGCTACAAAAATCCGTTCAACCTGCTGCTGACTTTGTTGGCGGTGATCTCGTGGCTGACCGATGACCTGAAAGCCGCCACCGTGATCTTCTCCATGGTGGTGCTCTCGACTCTGCTGCGCTTCTGGCAGGAAAGCAAATCCAACCAAGCCGCCGATGCGCTCAAGGCCATGGTGAGCAACACCGCCACGGTGATGCGCCGGGACGAACCGCGTATCGAACTGCCGATCAAGCAACTGGTGCCGGGTGATCTGATCGTGCTCTCGGCCGGTGACATGATTCCTGCCGATTGCCGGGTGCTGAGCGCCAAGGATCTGTTCGTCAGCCAGGCGGCGATGACCGGTGAATCGATGCCGGTAGAGAAATTCCCCCGTCAGGCGGATCGCGATACGCGCAACCCGCTGGAACTCGACAACATCCTGTTCATGGGCACCAACGTGGTGTCCGGCACGGCGGTGGCGGTGATTCTCACCACCGGCAACAACACCTACTTCGGTGCGCTGGCCCTGCGGGTCGGGGCGACTGATCGCGCGGTGACTTCGTTCCAGCAAGGCGTGAACAAAGTCAGCTGGCTGTTGATCCGCTTCATGTTCGTCATGGCGCCGCTGGTGTTGTTCATCAACGGTTTCACCAAGGGTGACTGGACCGAAGCGCTGCTGTTCGCGCTGTCGATTGCCGTGGGCCTGACCCCGGAAATGCTGCCGATGATCGTCACCTCGACCCTGGCCAAAGGTGCGGTGTTCCTGTCGCGCAAGAAAGTCATCGTCAAACGCCTGGACGCGATCCAGAACTTCGGCGCCATGGACGTCCTGTGCACCGACAAGACCGGCACGTTGACCCAGGACAAGATCTTTCTGGCGCGCAATGTCGACGTCTGGGGCGAAGACTCCGACGACGTGCTGGAAATGGCCTATCTGAACAGCTACTACCAGACCGGCCTGAAAAACCTGCTCGATGTGGCGGTGCTGGAACACGTGGAGATCCACCGTGAGCTGAAGGTCGGCACGGCATATCGCAAGGTCGACGAGATCCCGTTCGACTTCAATCGCCGGCGCATGTCGGTCGTGGTGGAAGGACACGGCCAACCGCATCAGTTGATCTGCAAAGGCGCGGTGGAAGAAGTGTTGTCGGTGTGCACCCGGGTTCGTCACGGTGAAGTCGACGAAGCCTTGAGCGATGAATTGCTGGCGAGAATTCGTCAGGTAACAGCAGCATTCAACGCTGAAGGCTTGCGCGTGGTAGCGGTGGCGGCACGGTCGATGCCTGAAGGTCGCGACACTTACAGCCTGGGCGACGAGCAGGAATTGACGCTGATCGGTTACGTGGCATTCCTCGATCCTCCGAAGGAAAGCACCGCACCGGCGCTCAAGGCCCTGGCCGAACACGGCGTGGCCGTGAAAGTGCTGACCGGCGACAACGAACTGGTGACCGCCAAGATCTGCCGCGAAGTGGGTCTTGCCCAGCAAGGCCTGTTGATGGGCAACGACATCGAGCGCATGAGCGACGCGCAACTGGCAGTGGCGGTGGAAACCACCAACGTGTTCGCCAAGCTGACACCGACCCACAAGGAGCGCATCGTGCGCATCCTCAAGGGCAACGGCCACGTGGTCGGGTTCATGGGCGACGGCATCAACGACGCACCGGCCTTGCGCACTGCGGACATCGGTATTTCCGTGGACAGCGCGGTGGACATCGCCAAGGAAGCGGCCGACATCATCCTGCTGGAAAAGAGCCTGATGGTGCTGGAGGAGGGCGTACTGGAAGGGCGTCGGACCTTCGCCAACATGCTCAAGTACATCAAGATGACCGCCAGCTCCAACTTCGGCAACGTGTTCTCGGTACTGGTGGCCAGTGCGTTCATTCCGTTTCTGCCGATGCTGCCGATGCACCTGCTGGTGCAGAACCTGCTGTATGACATTTCGCAGATCGCGATCCCGTTCGACAACGTCGATGACGAGATGCTGAAACAGCCGCAACGCTGGCAGCCAGGGGATGTCGGGCGCTTCATGCTGTTCTTCGGCCCGATCAGTTCGATCTTCGACATCACAACGTTCGCCTTGATGTGGTACGTGTTCGATGCCAACACCCCGGATCACCAGACCCTGTTCCAGTCCGGCTGGTTCGTGGTCGGGCTGCTGACCCAGACGCTGATCGTGCACATGATCCGCACGCCGAAGATTCCGTTCCTGCAAAGCCGCGCGGCCATGCCGTTGCTGGTGATGACCGCAATCATCATGGCCGTGGGCATCTTCCTGCCGATGGGGCCACTGGCGCACTACTTCAAACTGCAGGCGCTGCCGTCGATGTACTTCGTGTTCCTGCCAGTGATCCTGCTGGCGTACATGGCACTGACCCAAGCCGTGAAAGGCTTCTACATCCGCCGGTTCGGCTGGCAGTAACAGGAAAGATTCCCCCCTTGTGGGAGCAAGGGGGGCGGTTTCAAGGAGTTCAACATGCAAGCCATCAACAACATCAACCTCGATTCGCTGCTCGACACCCTGGTCAGCCTCAGCGCAGCCTTCATCCTCGGTGGCCTGATCGGTTTCGAGCGCCAGTACCGGCAACGCACGGCGGGTTTGCGCACCAACGTGCTGGTGGCAGTCGGCGCGGCGATTTTCGTCGACATGGCCAACCGGCTCGGCGGGGCGGAAGGTGCGGTCCGGGTGGTCGCCTACGTGGTGTCCGGCATCGGTTTCCTTGGCGCCGGTGTGATCATGCGCGAAGAAGGCAACGTACGCGGCCTCAACACCGCCGCCACACTCTGGACATCGGCAGCGGTAGGCGCCTGTGCCGGCGCCGACCTGCTGGCCGAAGCCGTGCTCGGCACCTTGTTCGTGCTCGCCGCGAATACCTTGCTGCGGCCGATCGTCAACAACATCAACCGCCAGCCGCTGGATGTAGTCTCGGCGGAAGTCACCAACATCGTCTACGTGATAGCCCGGCGCTCGCAGCAGACGGCCGTGTTCGCCTTGCTTGAAGCCGAGCTCGAGCGCAGCAACTACCCGGCCAGCGATGTCGATGTACATGCCTTCGGTGCCGATGAAATCGAGATCGAAGCGACTCTGGCGACCACCTCGGTGGACGGCGAAGAACTGGACGCGCTGGTGAAGCGGATTTCAACTTCGAACCTGGTGGTGCAGGCGTTCTGGAGTCCGAGTACCACGGAATAACCAAGCGAACGCCCGTCGTCGGGCAATGGCATGGGTGACCGTCAGCCGGATGAGTGACGGTCATTTTCGGAATAGTCCTACAGAGCATGCCTCGATGCTTGGGTAGTCTTGCCGCCACTTGAAGCGACTGACGAGACTTCCACGATGGCCGACAAAACCTTGCGTATTTTGATCGCCGACACCCGGCATTTTCACCGGATGAAGATCGAGCGGATGTTCAATGCCCTCGATTACTACCGCATTGCACCGGTGCAGAACTTCTCCGAACTGATGTCACTGATCGATTACGGCTGCGAGCCGTTCGATGTATTGGTGACTGACTCTCAACTGGCAGGTGGAATGCCGGATCTGCACGGATTCCTGTTTGATCTGGCGCAGGTCCGGCATGCACTGGTCTATGGCGAAGCGGTGAACGCGTCGGATGTTCCCGGATACTTTCGACCAAAGATCACCACCTGCAACGCCGCGCTGCCCTCAATGAGTTCCATCTCACAATTGATGGCATCCGTCGATGCTTCACGTGAGCATTCATCGTGCAGGTGCCCGGCAAAATCCCTCATGCAATTGCACGCTTGATCACAATTCGGTCGATGGCGCAACTGTCAGGTCTGACAGGTGTTTCGCCATGCGTTCCGTGTAACAGTCGTAGCGCAGCTACCAGTAGTCCCGTTCATGCAAGATCGGTGGCGTCATCGTCATGTATTCGCCCGGGAGTGGTCATGGATTCAGCATTGATCGTCGACGACCATCCGGTGGTCGTCGGCGCCGTCAGAATGGTTCTGGAATCACTGGGCTATAAATCGATTCATGTCGCTTCGAGTGGCGTCGAAGTGGTGCCGATGATCCGTGCACACGCGCCGAAACTGATCGTGCTCGATTTGAAGCTCAAGGGCATGGGCGGTCTTGAAGTGCTGGAGAGGATCAATGCGCTCGGGCTGGTCTGCAAAATCGTGATTTTTTCATCGGCCGACCCCGACAGCTACCTGGCGCGTTGCCGACGTGCAGGTGCGATGGCTTTTGTGGCCAAGTCTGCCGAGTTGCAACAGTTGCAGAGTGCGATCAAGGCTGTCCGTTCGGGTTACAGCTACTTTCAGGAATTGCCTCAGGTCAGCGCAGGTGATTGTGGTGTGCACAGTGACGAGCGAGAGCAGATCGAACGATTGTCCAATCGCGAATTACACATTCTCGTGCAATTGGCGCTTGGCAAGCCCAACAAGGACATCGCCCTGGAGATGAACCTGAGCTACAAAACCATCAGTACTTACAAGACTCGCCTGATGCTGAAGCTCGGGATCGGCTCACTGGTGTTGTTGCGAGAGTTTGCCAGACGCAACCATCTGCTGTGAGAGGCTGCCCCATGATGAGGCCGCTGCGATTCATTCTTCTGTTGATCTTCATTTTGGCAAACGCAGTGCAGGCAGCCGGGACTGCGCAAAAACTGGAAATCATCTCCCGCACCCGGCTGGAGGGTGTGCAGTTACGTCTCGACGAGCAGGATCGGCAGTGGCTCCGGGCACACCCGGTTTTGCGCATCGGCGCCTCCGGGCCGGACTATCCTCCCTTTGAACTGACCCGCAACAGACACGAACTGGAAGGCCTCACGGCCGAATACGCCGACGCGATCGCACAGGTGCTGAATGTCCGGATCGAGGTCTGGTGCTACCCCGATCGCGAAGCCGCCATGGCCGCGCTCAAGTCCGGGGAACTGGACTTGCTGGGGACCTCGAACAACTATGAGATTGCCGATCCCGACCTGATGCTGTCCCGTGCCTACGCCGAAGATCAGCCGATGTGGGTGACCCGGCTGGACGAGCCGTTGCCCGATGATCTGGCAGGCAAGCGCATTGCCATGGTGGAAGACTACCTGCCGGCTTCGACCATCGAAAAGGTTTACCCGCAAGCCACCTTGCAGCGTTATCGCTCGATTCTCGATGCCCTCGGCGCCGTGGCATTCGGGCGGGATGACCTGTACCTCGGCGATTTCATCAGCGCCAGCTATCTGATCAACATCAACTTCCACAACGACCTGCAACTGGCCGGCCCTTCGGGCCTCGACGCCAACCCTTTCGCTTTTGCCCTGACTCGCAGCAGTCCACACTTGAAACGTCTGGTCGACAAGGCCTTGTTTGCGATTCCCATGGAGCAGCGCCTGGCCATGGAGCTGCGCTGGAGTGCCGGGCGTGCGGACATGACGGGACAAGCGCGGGTAAGTCTCAGCAGCAGTGAACAGGCGTGGCTCGACCGGCATCCGAGCGTGCGGGTCGGTGCGATTGAGGATTTCGCCCCACTGACGTTCTTTGATGGCGAAGGAAAATTTCAGGGGCTTACGGCGCAGTTGTTGAGTCTGATCAGTCTGCGCAGCGGTCTGAAGTTCGAGATCGTACGGGGGCAGTCACTGGATCGACAGATCGAACAATTGAAGAGCGGGAAACTCGATCTGCTGCCTGTGGTGACACCGAGCAGCGAGCGTGAACTCGAAATGCGTTTCTCCCGGGCTTACCTGAACAATCCGTTCGTATTGGTCGGCGGCGTGTCGGCGCAAGACGTGAGAACGCTGGACGACATGGCCGGCAAGCGTCTGGCGATCTATCGCGGTCACCCGTTGCGCGATTATCTGCGGGAAAGAGTACCGCAGCTCGGAATGGTCGAAGTACAAAGTCCGGCTGCCGGAATGGAAGCGATTGTCAGCGGGCGAGCCGACGCCACGCTGAGCTCATTGATGGTGGCTCGCTATCTGATTTCCCGTCAGTACCGGGGTCGAGCCCGGATTGTCGGCACGGTGGGGGATCAGCCTGCCCGGATCGCGCTGGCCACCGCGCCGGATGCGGTGGCATTGCACTCGATTCTGAACAAGGCCCTGTTGAGCATTGCGCCGAAGGAAATCGACGCTCTGGTCGAGCGCTGGGGGCGTGATGCCGTTGCCGATGACAGTTACTGGCAGCGCCATCGACGGGAAATCCTGCTTGGATTCGCCGGTGCTTCGGGATTATTGCTGCTGGCGTTGGGCTGGATCGCTTTTCAGCGCCGGCAGATTCGCCAGCGCCAGCAATGGCTGCTTCAACTGCAGGAAGCCAAGGACGCGGCGGACGACGCCAATCGGGCCAAGAGCACATTTCTGGCAGTCATGAGTCACGAAATCCGTACACCGATGAATGCCTTGCTGGGCATGCTGGAACTGGCGCTTAAACATGCCGATGAAGGTGTGATCGATCGTCCGGCGATTCAGGTGGCTTCCTCTGCGGGGCAGCAACTGCTGGCATTGATCGGCGATATTCTCGACATCGCACGTATCGAATCCGGACATCTGTCGCTGACTCCCGAACGCGTCAATCTGCGTGACGTGGTGTTGTCGGTGTGCCAGGTTTTCGAAGGGCTGGCACGGGAGAAGCAGTTGTCATGGCACGTAAACCTGGATGAACGCAGCAATGTCGAGGTGATGCTCGATGCCCTGCGTTTCAAGCAGATGTTGTGGAACCTGCTGAGTAACGCGATCAAGTTTACCGATCAAGGCAAGGTCAGTCTGCGCTGCCAGGTTTTTACCGAACAGGACGGGCGGGTGGACGTGGGAGTGGTCATCGAAGACAGCGGCCGGGGCATCAGCGCCGAAGATCAGCAACGCTTGTTCAGCCCGTTTGTGCAAGTTGGCAGCCATCCGGCGACGGCCCGCAGCGGCTCCGGCCTGGGGCTGGTCATCAGCCGCAGCCTGTGCCGGATGATGGGCGGCGATCTGTGGATGACCAGCGAACTCGGACGTGGCACACAAGTCATGCTGCGCCTGGAGCTGACCGTGCTCGAGTCGCTGGTTCAGAAGGACGCCACGACGCCGTCGGTCACGGCAGTAAAGCCGCTGGACGTGCTGGTGGTGGACGATCACCCGGTTAATCGTTTGCTGTTGTGTCGGCAGTTGAGCGAACTCGGGCATCGCTTTGTCGACATCGGGAGTGGTGAGCAGGGGCTGGATCTGTGGCGCGGCCAAACGTTCGATGCACTGATCACCGACATCAACATGCCCGGACTCAACGGTTATGAACTGGCGCGAACAATTCGCGAAGAAGAGGCGGCGACGGGCAGGGCGCCTTGTCTGATTCTGGGGTTTACCGCCAATGCGCAGATGGAAGAGAAACAGCGATGTCTGGCTTGCGGAATGGATGATTGTTTGTTCAAACCTGTTTTGCTGCGGGAACTGAGCCGGGCGCTGATGGCCGCAGATTCCGGCGAAATACAGGCCGCAGGAGCGGAGGATCAGCTATCGCCCGGTTTCGATCTGACTTCGCTGTTGCGGCTGGCGGGTGCAGACAACCCGCTCATCGGGCAATTGCGTGAGGAAGTATTGAGCAGTTTGCGCACCGACCTGGAACGCCTGGATGAGGCCGGTCGGGAAGGCGATCGTGCGGGTCTGAAGGATCTGGCTCATCACGTCACGGGTGGCGCGCACATGATCGGTGCCGAGCGTGTGGTCTCGGCGTGCCGGGTACTGGAACAGGCCTGTCGGGAAGGTGAGCCCGAGGCTGCACTGGAAGTTGCAATCGAATCGCTGCGCGTGGCCATGCACGACCTCGCGCAGCAACTTCAGGCCTGAGCGGTCAGTCCCACTGCGGCGCGATGCCTTTGGGGCTGGTCAGGCGATGACCGCGATCCAGGGTGGCGATCAGCGTCATGTCGGCCTCGCTCAGGGTCAACGCGGTGGCGCCGAGATTGCCTTGCAGGTTGGCGCGTTTGGTCGATGACGGAATCACCGCGTAACCCGATTGCATCGCCCACGCCAGGGTGACCTGCGCCGGGGTGGCTTGCAGACGCTCGGCGATCTGTACGATCAGCGGATCCTTCAGCACTTCGCCATAGGCCAGGGTCATGTACGAGGTGATCTGAATGCCCTGACTCTGTGCGAACTCCACGACTTTGCGGTTCTGAAGGTACGGGTGCAGCTCGATCTGGTTGGTGGCGATGTTGTCTGCGCCAACCGCTGCGATGGCTTGTTTCATCAAGTCGATGGTGAAGTTGGACACACCGATCTGCCGGGTCAGGCCCAGACGCTTGGCTTGCAGCAGGGCGCCCATGAACTCCTCCACCGGCACCTGATCTTCCGGCGACGGCCAGTGGATCAGCGTCAGGTCGAGATAGTCGGTCTGCAGCTTTTGCAGGCTCTCCTTGAGGCTCTCGATCAGACGGTCTTTGGTGAAGTTGGCGATCCAGATCTTGCTGGTGATGAAGAGTTCGTCGCGGGCAATACCGCTGGCGGCAATGGCCTGGCCGACCTCGGCTTCGTTCTCATAGATTTGCGCGGTGTCGATGACCCGGTAGCCGAGCTCAAGGGCGGTGCTCACCGAATCGATGACCACCTGACCTTGCAGGCGAAACGTACCAAGACCGAAAGCGGGAACAGACATGCAGGACTCCAGGGTTGCAGTGGGAATGGGCGGGAGTATCCGCTGCTGCTTCCTTGAGAAAAACCGCTGTCGGGGCAAAGTACTGTTGACTGAAAGTCACGAATCACAGTGACAGGCCATTGTTCTACCCGTAGAACGATGAGAACGGTTTTGGCTGACTAGTGCTAAATACATGGCGAATTTATGATCAGTCCATGAACAACCTGATTGCGGAGACCACCATGAAAAACCTCATCGGTATCTACACCAGCCCTCGCGGCCATTGGGTCGGCGATGGGTTTCCGGTGCGTACCCTGTTTTCCTACGACAACCTGGGCAAGCACATCAGCCCGTTCCTGCTGCTCGATCACGCAGGGCCTGCGCAGTTCACCCCGACCACCGAACGACGTGGGGTCGGTCAGCATCCGCACCGCGGGTTTGAGACCGTGACCATCGTCTACGACGGTGAAGTGGAGCACCGCGACTCCACGGGCAGCGGCGGCAAGATCGGCCCGGGCGACGTGCAGTGGATGACCGCTGCTTCAGGGATCCTGCACGAGGAGTTTCATTCCTCAGATTTCGCCAGAACGGGTGGCAACCTGGAAATGGTGCAGCTTTGGGTCAACCTGCCGGCCAAAGACAAGATGGCTGAACCGGGTTACCAGACGATTCTTGATAGCGACATCCCGAACGTTGCGCTCCGGGACGGTGCCGGCAACCTGCGCCTGATCGCGGGTGAGTTCGACGGTCACAAGGGGCCTTCCCGGACCTTCACACCCATCGACGTCTGGGACCTGCGCCTCAATGCCGGCAAGTTGCTGACGCTGGATCTGCACGAGGGCCGGAACACCGCGCTGGTGGTCCTGTGTGGTTCGGTCCGGATCAATGATCAGGAGTCGGCGGGAGCAGGACAGTTGGCGTTGTTCGAGCGTGATGGCGACCAATTGACTCTGGCAGCCAGCGAGGATGCTGTGGTGTTGCTGCTCAGTGGCGAGCCGATCGATGAGCCGATTGTCGGTCATGGTCCGTTCGTGATGAACACCGAGCAGGAAATTCACCAGGCCTTTGTCGACTTTCAGTCGGGTCGTTTCGGTCGCATGCCGGCCTGATCCGGGTTTCACTTGTTGCCGTGGGAGACGCTCTGCTCCCACGGTTTTTTCAGTGCCTGCCAAATAGCACTCATCGCGCCAAATCAATTGCTCCTACACTAAGCCCAATCTGTGCGATCTTCTCGCGACTGGCCCCTGTCGGAGTTGTTAGATGCTGTCTCTGCTCACCGATCATCCGTTGTTTTGCGCGTTGATCCTGATCCTGCTCGATCTTGGTCTGTGGCGTCTGATCAGTTCCCACGGCAGCGCGTGGAAACTGCTGGTGCGGGTGCTGATTTTCAGCCTGTTCAGCGTGCTGCTGTTCAACGAAGGCCTCAATCCGATGGAGCCGGCGCCGTGGGCCGACAACGTGCCGTTGCATCTGGCGGCGACCGGGTTGCAGATCGGCTGGTGGCTGTTTGGTGCACGGACCCTGACGGTGTTGATCGGGGCGGTGATGATGCAGCGGGTCGGCCACACCGGACGGCTGTTGCAGGATCTGCTCGGCGCGGTGATTTTCCTGATCGCCATCATTGCCGCGCTGGCCTATGTGCTGGATCTGCCGGTCAAAGGCGTGCTGGCCACGTCCGGGGCCTTGGCGATCATCGTCGGTCTGGCGTTGCAGAGCACATTGAGTGACGTGTTTTCCGGCATCGTCCTGAACACCACCAAGCCCTACCAACTCGATGACTGGATCTCCATCGACGGCACGGAAGGGCGGGTGACTGACATCGACTGGCGCGCCACACGCCTGCAAACCTCCCAGGGAAGCATGGCGGTGATTCCCAACTCGTTGGCGGCCAAGGCCAAGATCATCAACTTCAGCCGTCCGAGCAACATGTTCGGTGTTGCGGTCAGCGTGCAGGTCAGTCCCCATGCTCGGCCGAATTCGGTGATCGATGCACTGGAGCGGGCGATGCAGGGCTGTCGCCCGTTGCTGGACAACCCGGCGCCAAGCGTAGCGTTGAAGAGCTCGAGCAGTGCCGGCGCGGAGTACGAAATCAGCGGCTTCGTGGCTTCGATGAGCGAGAAGCGTGCGGTGCGCAATCAGTTGTTCGATCTGGCTTACCGACATTTGCAGGCGTCCGGGGTCAATCTGTTGTCGAGTGATGAACCTGCCGCCCCGGCCCATCTCTCGCGGGCACGGGCGCTGCTCGACAGCTCGCCGATCTTCTCGACCCTGCGTCAGGAAGAAAAAGAGACCTTCAGCCAGAACATGGCCCTGCAAACATTCCGTGCCGGCGAGATCATACTGGAGGGCGGCGAGGTCAGTGACCATCTGTTCATCATCGAGTCCGGTGTGGTCTCGGTGACTTTGAACCGGCACGGCGTTCCGTTCGAATCAGGGCGCATGGGGCCGGGGGAAGTGATCGGCGAAGCCGGGATTCTTTCCGATACTTCGTTGCCGGCCGACTTTTCCGCCAAGACGTTCTGCGCCCTGTATCGCATCGAGAAGTCGTATCTCAAGCCTTGCCTGGATGCCCGTCACGACATCAACGATGCAATGAAGGCGCTGCTTGATTTCCGCCTGCTCAAGGCGCAGGCGCTGACTCAGGAAACGCCGGTAGCCGCACCGAAAAGAGGCTTCCTGCAGTGGCTGCGCCATCGCGCCTGAGACGGTTCAGCGGCGTTCGTATCCGGCGAGTTTCTGTTCGAGGTTCTGGCGTACCTGCGCGTCGCGGGGACCTGATGTCACAGTTTTTATCGGTCAATGGCAGGAACACGGACGATGAAAAAAATGCGGATTGCCACGTTCAACGTCAACGGCCTGCGTGCCCGTCTGCCGAATCTTCTGGAGTGGCTCAGGCGCGAGCAGCCGGACATCGTCTGTTTGCAGGAGCTCAAAATGGTGGACGGCGCGTTTCCAGCCATGGATCTGGAGGCCGCTGGTTATGGCGCCATCTGGCATGGCCAGGCCTCATGGAACGGCGTGGCGATTCTTGCCCGCGATGCGCAACCGCTGGAGAGTCGTCGCGGTCTGCCGGGTGATCCTGACGATAAACACAGCCGGTACCTCGAAGCGGCGGTGCACGGGGTGTTGGTGGGTTGTCTGTACCTGCCCAACGGCAATCCGCAACCGGGGCCGAAGTTCGACTACAAACTGGCCTGGTTCGAGCGTCTGATCACTTACGCCCAGGCTTTGCAAAGCAGCGATCACCCGGTGGTGCTGGCCGGCGATTACAACGTAGTGCCCACTGATCTGGATATCTACAACACCCGTTCGTGGCTCAAGGATGCGTTGTTGCAACCGGAGAGCCGCGAGTGCTATCAGCGCCTGCTGGATCAGGGCTGGACGGATTCGTTGCGGCACCTGTATCCCGAAGATCGGCTGTACACGTTCTGGGATTATTTCCGTCAGCACTGGCAGAAGAATTCCGGGCTGCGGATCGACCATTTGCTGCTCAATCCGGCGTTGAGCCCTTATCTGCACGAGGCCGGTGTGGATGCCTGGGTACGTAACGAACCGCATGCCAGCGACCACGCGCCGACATGGATTCGTATCGATTCGCGTAAAAGACGCTAGCCGGTGATTGGTTAATTCAATTGTCGATTCGATGCCCGGATCCCGTATACATGGCGACCATCGGCGCAGCGATCCGCGTCTTCATGCATAAGGACTGAGCAATGAGCGAGCCACGCCTGGCGAATCTGAAACAGTATCTGCAACGGCTGGGGTTCGACACGCCCCCGGCACCGACCCTTGAAACCCTGCGACTGTTGCAGTTGCGTCATACCGGCGCCTTTCCTTTCGAGAATCTGTCGACCCTCTCGGGCGAGCCCGTGCTGATCGATCTGGTGTCGATCCAGCGCAAGGTCTTGAACGATGCCCGTGGCGGTTACTGCTACGAACTCAACAATCTGTTTCTGGCCTTGTTGCTGGAACTGGGGTTCGAGGCGCGGGGCATCAGTGGCCGTGTGGTCATGAATCAGCCCGAAGGCAGTTGGACGGCACGGACTCACCGTTTGAGTCTGGTGACCCTCGACGGCGTGCGTTACATCACCGACGTGGGTTTTGGCGGCATGGTCCCGACCGCGCCGCTGATTCTGGATACCGAAGCCGAGCAGTCCACACCCCACGAGCCGTATCGCATCGAAGTGCAGGCCGATGGCTACATGTTGCGGGCCAGGGTCGCCGGCGAATGGCGGCCGATGTACCTGTTCGACCTGCAACGCCAGGAAGACATCGATTACACCCTCGGCAACTGGTACGTCTCGACTCATCCGGACTCGCCATTTGCCCAACGTCTGATGGTCGCGCGTACCGGCGACGGCTGGCGGCGCACGTTGAACAACGGCAGTTTTGCCATCCATCGCATCGGTATGGAGAGCGAGCGGCGTGAGGTGACGGATGTCGATGAGCTGATCGAATTGCTGGAACGGGAATTCGGCTTGCGCTTGCCGCACCAGCCTGGTGCGCGGGAGGCGCTGGCGCGCTTGATTCAGCCAGTTTGAACGCTACGGTTTGACGTCCGGTTCCAGTACCCGCCGGATTTCATTCACGGCCGCTGACAGTTTTTTCTCAAGGCTCTTGAGGTCGGTGGCAGTGATGCCTTTCTTGAATTGCCCGCCGGCATGCTCGACTTCATCGGCTGTACCCCGGCTGTCGAGCAGTGCATGGCGAAGGGTGTTGTTGATTACCGTCTGATAGCCATAGCCCTCGCTTTCAGCGACCTCGCGCGCGGCTTCGATGACCGCGTCATCGAGCATGATGGTGATGCGGGTCTTGCCCTTGTTGGGCGCCAATGCGCCGCGTTTGCCCTGAGAGAAGTCGTACTCGTCTTTCATCGGTCAGCCTCCAGAAAATATTCGCGACGTTCGCTCGGTGTAGCGACACGTGCGGAAATGATTCGAACGAAATTCGGTTCGCGGTAACTGTACTCAACAACCAACAGACGTCCTTTGCCGTCGTTGCCGAGTGTGATCCAGCGTTGCTCGTCATGGTCGTTGTCTTCAATGGTCAGTGCTCGGTCGTCGTAGAAGACCGGTTCGGCCTCGGCGAGGCTGATCCCTCTGTGCTTGAGTTTGTTGGCAGCATTCTTGCTTTTGTCGAACTGAATCTTGAATGACTTCATTATGCATACTTTATATGTATAAAAAAGGGTGCGACCGCGCCGTCGGTCGCCATGAACACTTCAGCCTAGGCGGATAAAACGTGGACTCGATTGGGGATGTGTTGCCGGATTTGTGGGGGATGAAAGCAGCGGGATAGAAGGTTGAGTGGCTGGCTAACCATTATGTGACTGACAAGTTGTATACAAGTCTATGGACATTTGTCCCGACTCTTGAATACAGTGTGTGCATAACAAAAACCAGGGAACTCCCCCCATCATGAAAACGCCCCATGTTTCACACCAACGGCCCGAGGACGAGAATCTCGGGGTCGGCGCGAATATGGCTTACGGCCTGCAACACGTTCTGACCATGTATGGCGGTATCGTCGCGGTGCCACTGATCATCGGTCAGGCTGCCGGGTTGTCGCCGGCGGACATTGGTCTGTTGATTGCTGCTTCATTGTTTGCGGGGGGGCTGGCCACGTTGCTGCAAACCCTGGGTCTACCGTTTTTCGGCTGTCAGTTGCCGCTGGTGCAGGGCGTGTCGTTCTCCGGTGTTGCCACGATGGTGGCAATTGTCAGCAGTGGCGGGGAGGGCGGCTTTCAGTCAGTACTCGGGGCGGTGATTGCCGCGTCGTTGATCGGTTTGCTGATCACGCCGGTGTTCTCGCGAATCACCAAGTTCTTCCCGCCGCTGGTCACCGGCATCGTGATCACCACTATCGGCCTGACGCTGATGCCGGTGGCCGCACGCTGGGCCATGGGTGGCAACAGTCATGCGCCTGATTTCGGCAGCATGCAGAACATCGGTCTGGCGGCGGTCACGCTGGTGCTGGTGCTGCTGCTGAGCAAGGTCGGCAGCTCGACCATCTCGCGTCTGTCGATCCTGTTGGCCATGGTCATCGGCACGGTGCTGGCGGTGTTCCTCGGCATGGCGGACTTCTCCAGCGTCACCCAGGGGCCGATGTTCGGCTTCCCGACGCCGTTCCATTTCGGCATGCCGACCTTCCACTTCGCCGCGATCCTGTCGATGTGCATCGTGGTCATGGTGACCCTGGTGGAAACCTCGGCGGACATTCTGGCCGTCGGTGAAATCATCGGCACCAAGGTCGACTCCAAACGCTTGGGCAACGGCCTGCGGGCGGACATGCTGTCGAGCATGTTTGCGCCGATCTTCGGCTCGTTCACCCAAAGCGCCTTCGCCCAGAACGTCGGGCTGGTGGCGGTGACCGGGATCAAGAGCCGCTATGTGGTGGCGACCGGCGGTATCTTCCTGGTGATCCTCGGCCTGCTGCCGTTCATGGGCCGGGTCATCGCAGCCGTGCCGACCTCGGTACTCGGCGGCGCCGGTATCGTGCTGTTCGGCACCGTGGCGGCGAGCGGCATCCGCACGCTGTCCAAGGTCGATTACCGCAACAACGTCAACCTGATCATCGTCGCCACTTCGATCGGCTTCGGCATGATCCCGATTGCCGCGCCGAACTTCTACGATCACTTCCCGAGCTGGTTCGCGACCATTTTCCATTCGGGCATCAGCTCTTCGGCGATCATGGCGATCCTGCTGAACCTGGCGTTCAACCACTTTACGGCGGGTAACTCGGATCAGCAGTCGGTGTTTGCGGCGGCAGAAGAGCGGACCCTGCGTTATCGCGATCTGGCAGCGTTGCGTGAAGGCGACTACTTCAGCGACGGCAAACTGCATGACTGCGACGGCAATGAAGTGCCGGTGATCGATCCGGATGCGGATCACGGTCACGGCGCGCCGAAGGTACATGCCAAGAGCAGCGAGCACGTCTGACCGTTGTAGTTGAATGAAAAGGGCCGATCAGTTGCGAAACTGATCGGCCCTTTTTCTATGGCGCCGCTTTTTCAGCGCCCACAAAAAAGCCCCTGAATCTTTCGATTCAGGGGCTCTGTATTTGGCTCCACAACCTGGACTCGAACCAGGGACCCAGTGATTAACAGTCACTTGCTCTACCAACTGAGCTATTGCGGAATTGGTGCGTATGTTACTGATTTAAAAAGACTAGTCAAGCGCGAGATGTAAATTTGTTGGAAAGGTCAGGACGGGCGGCGGTTTATCGGCGATTGGCGGTTACCAGAACCGTAGCAGAGGTCTACCATGGCCGCCCGGAAGTGGTCACACGCGCTGCCGGCCATTCGCCGAAAAGGTATGCGCCATGAATAGTCCCATCCTCACCCATTGTCCTGTCGAGGTGTTCGCATGAGCACCGCACAAATCAGCCTGCCCAAAGGCGTTGGCCTTCACGCGGAAAAGCTTTTCGACGCGATCGTTCAGGCCGCTACGGCTGAAGAGCTGAATCGCGCAGGCGGCAAGGCCGAAGGTTTTGTTCTCGGCCTGGAAAGCACCAAGGCTATCAAGAGCCAGGTCGCTGAATCGCTTTACGTCGTTTATGACGATGCGGCGACCCAGCGTGCAACGGAACTGGCTTAACCGCCGAACGTGAAGGTGCCGAGCATCAGTTTGGCGTACAGCATCGTTGCGCCCAGTTGTACCAGCCACAGCGCCAGCCCACCGAGAAACACCCCGGCCGCGACTTGCAGCACCAGGTTGTTGCCGCGCTTGGCCGGGACGCGGGGGATGAAGTCATCCAGATCATCACGGTCGGCGCGCAGGTCATCGTTTTTCATGTCGTCTCTCTGAAATATCGTCTGTGTGCAGTCTAGAGGGTGTTGCGGCTTTTCTTCAGACAAATAAAAACGGGAAGCCCGAAAGCTTCCCGTTTTCAGTGCCGCGTCAGATCAGATGACCTGAACGATAGCGTCCGTCACGACTTCGATGTTGCTCTGGTTCAGCGCGGCCACGCAGATGCGGCCGGTGTCCAGGGCGTAGATGCCGAACTCGTTGCGCAGGCGATGAACCTGCTCGGTGGTCAGGCCGGAGTAGGAGAACATGCCACGCTGACGACCGACGAAGCTGAAGTCGCGCTGCGGGGCTTTTTTCGCCAGCAGAGCAACCATCTGCTCGCGCATGCCGCGAATGCGCAGGCGCATTTCGGCCAGTTCGGCTTCCCACTGGGCACGCAGTTCCGGGCTGTTCAATACAGCGGCAACAACGCTTGCACCGTGAGTCGGCGGGTTGGAGTAGTTGGTGCGGATCACGCGTTTGACCTGCGACAGTACGCGGGCGCTTTCTTCTTTCGATTCGCTGACGATCGACAGAGCACCGACGCGCTCGCCGTACAGCGAGAACGACTTGGAGAACGAGCTCGACACGAAGAAGGTCAGGCCCGACTCGGCGAACAGACGCACGGCAGCGGCGTCTTCGGCGATACCGTCACCGAAACCCTGATAGGCCATGTCGAGGAACGGTACGTGACCTTTGGCCTTGATCGCTTCCAGCACGTTGTTCCAGTCCGCCGGGCTCAGGTCGACGCCGGTCGGGTTGTGGCAGCAGGCGTGCAGCACGACGATCGAGCCGTTCGGCAGGGCGTTGAGGTCCTCCAGCAGGCCGGCACGGTTCACGTCGTGGGTGGCGGCGTCGTAGTAGCGGTAGTTCTGCACCGGGAAACCGGCGGTTTCGAACAGGGCGCGGTGGTTTTCCCAGCTAGGGTCGCTGATCGCCACAACGGCATTGGGCAGCAGTTGCTTGAGGAAGTCGGCACCGATTTTCAGTGCGCCGGTCCCGCCGACGGCCTGAGTGGTGACAACGCGGCCAGCAGCCAGCAACGGCGAATCATTGCCGAACAGCAGCTTTTGCACGGCCTGGTCGTAGGCCGCAATGCCGTCGATCGGCAGGTAGCCGCGCGAGGCGTGCTGAGCGGCGCGAATGGTTTCGGCTTCAATGACGGCGCGCAGGAGTGGAATTCGCCCCTCTTCGTTGCAGTACACACCCACCCCAAGGTTGACCTTATTGGTCCGGGTATCGGCGTTGAATGCTTCGTTGAGGCCCAGGATTGGATCGCGGGGTGCCATTTCGACAGCGGAGAACAGGCTCATTTTTACGGCAGCTCTATTGGAGAGTGGAGGGACGTGTGGCGCTCCAGCCGAATGCACTAGAGCGGTGCACAAACGGGGAGCTAGTATAGAGGCCATCATCGATCAATGGCGACAGGCGATTCGGCTTTTAAGGTAAGTTTTTCCGATTATTTCTCGACCGTTAGTCGAATGGGCTTGTCGGAGACTTTACCGGGTGTAGGACGTTTGCCTTGAAAGGTGAGGCAATCGGCTCCACATTCAGCACAATCTTCGTTTTTCCTTGCGCGACATCGGTCGTTAGCGGTCTTTCTCGTGGTGCTGCGATTGGTCGCCAGCGTCGCGATTCCAGAGGTGTTTATGTCTGAATTCCAGCTCGTCACCCGATTCGACCCAGCCGGCGATCAGCCTGAAGCCATTCGCCAGATGGTCGAGGGCATCGAAGCCGGACTGGCGCACCAGACCCTGCTCGGTGTGACCGGGTCGGGCAAGACCTTCAGCATCGCCAACGTGATCGCCCAGGTGCAGCGCCCGACCCTGGTGCTGGCGCCGAACAAGACCCTGGCCGCGCAGTTGTATGGCGAGTTCAAGTCGTTCTTTCCGAATAACGCCGTCGAATACTTCGTTTCCTACTACGACTACTACCAGCCCGAAGCCTATGTGCCGTCGTCCGACACCTTCATCGAGAAGGATGCGTCGATCAACGACCACATCGAGCAGATGCGTCTGTCGGCGACCAAGGCATTGCTGGAGCGCAAGGACGCAATCATCGTCACCACGGTGTCGTGCATCTACGGTCTGGGCAGCCCGGAAACCTATCTGAAAATGGTGTTGCACGTCGACCGCGGCGACAAACTCGATCAGCGTGCGCTGGTGCGGCGTCTGGCCGACCTGCAATACACCCGCAATGACATGGATTTCGCCCGGGCGACCTTCCGGGTGCGGGGTGATGTGATCGACATCTACCCGGCGGAATCCGACCTCGAAGCGATCCGCATCGAGCTGTTCGATGACGAAGTGGAGAGCATTTCCGCGTTCGACCCGCTGACCGGCGAGGTCATCCGCAAGCTGCCGCGCTTCACCTTCTACCCGAAAAGCCACTACGTGACGCCCCGGGAAACCCTGCTCGACGCCATCGAGGGGATCAAGGTCGAGTTGCAGGAGCGCCTAGAATACCTGCGCAGCAACAACAAGCTGGTCGAGGCTCAGCGTCTGGAGCAACGCACCCGGTTCGATCTGGAGATGATCCTCGAGCTGGGCTACTGCAACGGCATCGAAAACTACTCGCGCTACCTGTCGGGCCGTCCGGCCGGCGCTGCACCGCCAACACTCTATGACTACCTGCCGGCCGACGCCTTGCTGGTGATCGACGAATCCCACGTCAGCGTGCCGCAGGTCGGCGCGATGTATAAGGGCGACCGTTCGCGTAAAGAGACGCTGGTGGAATACGGTTTCCGTCTGCCATCGGCGCTGGACAACCGGCCGATGCGTTTCGACGAGTGGGAAGGGGTGAGCCCGCAGACGATTTTCGTCTCGGCCACGCCCGGCAACTACGAAGCCGAGCACGCCGGGCGGGTGATCGAACAGGTTGTGCGCCCGACGGGGCTGGTCGACCCGCAAGTCGAAGTGCGCCCGGCGCTGACTCAGGTCGACGATTTGCTTTCGGAAATCACCAAGCGTGTGGCGGTGGAGGAGCGGGTGCTGGTCACCACGCTGACCAAGCGCATGGCCGAAGACCTGACCGATTACCTGGCCGATCACGGCGTGCGTGTGCGTTATCTGCACTCGGACATCGACACCGTCGAACGCGTGGAAATCATCCGCGACCTGCGCCTCGGCACCTTTGATGTGCTGGTGGGGATCAACCTGCTGCGTGAAGGCCTGGACATGCCGGAAGTGTCGCTGGTGGCGATTCTCGATGCGGACAAGGAAGGCTTTCTGCGTTCCGAACGCTCATTGATCCAGACCATCGGCCGTGCGGCACGTAACCTCAATGGCCGGGCGATTCTCTACGCGGATCGCATTACCGGTTCGATGGAACGCGCCATCGGCGAAACCGAACGCCGTCGTGACAAACAGATCGCCTTCAACCTGGCCAACGGCATCACACCGAAGGGCGTGTTCAAGGACGTCGCCGACATCATGGAAGGCGCCACCGTACCCGGTTCGCGCAGCAAGAAGCGCAAAGGCATGGCCAAGGCCGCCGAGGAGAACGCCAAGTACGAAGCCGAACTGCGTTCGCCGAGCGAGATCACCAAGCGCATCCGTCAACTGGAAGAGAAGATGTACCAGTTGGCCCGCGACCTGGAGTTCGAAGCGGCGGCGCAGATGCGCGACGAGATTGCCAAAATGCGCGAGCGTCTGTTGGCCGTCTGATCTTCATCGTCTGACAGTGCCTCATCGCGAGCAGGCTCGCTCTCACATTGGATCTGTGTCGTTCACAAATCCCCTGTGGGAGCGAGCCTGCTCGCGATTGGGGCCGCTCGGTCTCAATGTGCCTCGCCGGCCTTCAGGCCGGCGGGCAGTTTCTTGGTCAGCAAGATCGCCAGCATGCTGATCCCCAGCGCAATCCCGACAAAATGAAACGCATCGTTGTAGGCCATGATCAGCGCCTGCTGATGCACGATCTCGCTCAACTTGCCCAAAGCCGCCGTGTCACTGCCAAAGCGATCGGTCATCGACGCCAGGCGTTCGGCCACCTGGGGATTGGTCGGCACCACGGCTTCGCGCAAGTAATCGAAGTAGGTTTTGGTGCGCGCATCCAGCAGGGTGGCGAGCAGGGCGATGCCGATGGCGCCACCGAGGTTGCGCAGGATGTTGAACAGGCTCGACGCCGAGCCCGCGTCCTGCGGCAGGATATAGGCCGTGGCGATCAATGAAATGGTGACCATGATCAGCGGCTGGCCGAGGGCACGGATGATCTGGATCTGATTGAACTGCGGCCCGGCAAAGTCCGGGTTAAGCACGCCGGATGAGAAGCTCGCCAGACCAAACAGACCGAACCCCAAGGTGCACAGCCATTTCGGCGACACGAATTTCATCAGTTTCGGAACCAGCGGAATCAGAAACAGCTGCGGCACGCCCATCCACATGATCACTTCGCCGATCTGCAAGGCGTTGTAATTCTGGATCTGCGCCAGATACAGCGGCAGCAGATAGATCGAACCGTACAGCCCGACGCCCATGCCCAGGCTGGAAATACTCGACAGCCCGAAGTTGCGATTGCGCAGGATGCCGAGGTTGATCAGCGGATTGGGCTTGGAAATCTGCACGATCACGAAGGTGATCAGACTCAGCAGGGCGATGCTGCCCAGCGTCACGATCAGGCTCGATTCCAGCCAGTCCTTGCGATGGCCTTCTTCAAGAAAGACCTGCAAACAACCGAGGCCGATGCCCAGCGTGAGAATGCCGGTGTAATCGGTGCTTTTGAGCAGTTCCCAGTGCGCTTCTTTCTTCTCCAGGCCGTACATCAGCCCGGCGATCATGATCAGCCCCGGCGGAATGTTGATGTAGAAGATGTATTCCCAGCCCCAGTTCTCCGTGAGCCAGCCGCCGAGGGTCGGGCCGATGGACGGGGCGAAGGTAGCGGTCATGGCGAACATCGCCATGCCTTTTGCGCGGTGGTGTTCGGGGAGTTTGATCAGGGTCAGGGTGAAGGCCAGCGGAATCAGCGCGCCACCGGTGAAGCCCTGCATGGCGCGGAACACGATCATGCTGTCGAGGCTCCAGGCCATCGAGCACAGCAATGACGAAATCAGAAAACCCAGCGATACCCACACCGCCAGCCGCCGCGCCGAAAGCAACTGCACCAGCCACGCGGTCAGCGGGATCATGATGATTTCCGCCACCAGATAGGAGGTGGAAATCCACGAGCCTTCTTCCAGCGTCGCCGACAGTGCGCCCTGAATGTCCTTGAGCGACGAGTTGGTGATCTGGATATCGAGCACCGCCATGAACGCGCCGAGCATGACGCTCATGACCGCGATCCAGTCCCGCCGGGTCGGTTCGCCGACCGGGCGGATCAGTTGATCACCGGCCATTGTCCGGGGCGTCTTTGATATTCACGGTGGCGGTGACCGACATGCCCGGACGGATTTTGCCGTGCAGCGGGTTATCGGCCTTGAAGGTCAGCTTGACCGGAATCCGCTGCACGACCTTGGTGAAGTTGCCGGTGGCGTTGTCCGGCGGCAACAGGCTGAACTGCGCACCGGAAGCTGCGAACAGACTGTCGACCCGTGCTTCGATCGGCGTATCGCCGTAGGCATCGAAGATCAGCTCGGCCTTCTGCCCCGGTTGCATGTGGCCGATCTGGGTTTCCTTGAAGTTGGCCTGCACCCAGATGTCTTCGTCCGGAACGATCGACAGCAGATACGCGCCGGCCTGAACAATCTGCCCATTGCGTGCGGCGCGCTGGCCGACCAGGCCGCTGATCGGTGCGTGGATTTCGCTGCGGGTCAGGTTCAGCTCGGCCTGGGCGAGGTCGGCGCGGGCGTTGGCGATCTGCGCATCGAGGCGTTTGATTTCGGCGCTCAGTGCGCTGACCTGCTGGCGCTGGCTCTGCGCATCGGCCTGGGCCTTGGCCACTTGCGAGCGGGCGATGTGGGCGTCGGCGGAGAGGGTGGTGACCCGTTCCTCGGAAACGAAACCGGGTTTGCGCAGTGCTTCTGCGCGGGACAGATCGATCTGCGAGCGGCCCAGTGTCGCTTGCGTGGTTGCCACTTGCGCTTCGCTGGCGGCGATCAGGCTGGCCTGTTGGGTCAGTTTGCTCTGGGCTTGCAGGCGCTCGGCTTCACGGGTGGCGAGGGCGGCGTTGGCGCGATCGACGGCGAGGCGGAAGTCCTCACCTTCGAGACGGACCAGCAACTGGCCTTTTTCCACGTGCTGGTTGTCCTGCACCAGGACTTCGTCGATGCGTGCGCTCAACTGACTCGACACGCGGGTGATTTCACCCTGGACATAGGCGTTGTCGGTGCTTTCATAAAAGCGTCCCTTGAAAAACCAATGAGCGAAAAAGCCCCCGGCAATCAGCAGGACGAGCAGCAGGAAAATGAACAGGCGACGCTTGAGTTGGGCAGGCATGGGCAAACTGTAGTCGAGGAATTGTAAGAAAAGTTATCAGCGGGCGAATCTGGCATACAGCCGATGAGCGGTAAATGCCGTCTGTTGATATTTGGCCATTCATCACGGCCTACGGGCGTTGCAGACGCAAAATTGGCTTAAATGCCCTGCCTGCTGGAGCGGGGCGGGTGTCGCCTGTTACCATTCGCCGCTTGATTGTTCTTTGCTTTTCATTCTTTTCGAGACATGCCATGACCACCGTCCGCACTCGCATCGCGCCATCGCCTACCGGGGATCCTCACGTAGGTACCGCTTACATCGCACTGTTCAACTACTGCTTTGCCAAGCAGCACGGCGGTGAGTTCATCCTGCGGATCGAAGACACCGATCAGTTGCGTTCGACCCGCGAGTCCGAACAGCAGATCTTCGACGCCCTGCGCTGGTTGGGTATCGACTGGAGCGAAGGTCCGGACGTCGGCGGCCCGCACGGCCCGTACCGTCAAAGCGAGCGCGGTGACATCTACCAGAAGTACTGCCAGCAACTGGTCGACATGGGCCACGCCTTCCCGTGCTTCTGCACCGCCGAAGAGCTGGATCAGATGCGTGCCGAGCAAATGGCTCGCGGCGAAACCCCGCGTTACGACGGTCGGGCACTGTTGCTGTCCAAGGAAGAGGTCGCGCGCCGCCTGGCTGCCGGCGAACCCCATGTGATCCGCATGAAGGTGCCGACCGAAGGCGTTTGCGTGGTGCCGGACATGCTGCGCGGCGACGTCGAGATCCCGTGGGATCGCATGGACATGCAAGTACTGATGAAAACCGACGGCTTGCCGACGTACTTCCTGGCCAACGTGGTCGACGACCACCTGATGGGCATCACCCACGTCCTGCGTGGTGAAGAATGGCTGCCGTCGGCGCCGAAACTGATCCTGCTCTACGAATACTTCGGCTGGGAACAACCGGAGCTGTGCTACATGCCGCTGCTGCGTAACCCGGACAAGAGCAAGCTGTCCAAGCGCAAGAACCCGACCTCGGTGACGTTCTACGAGCGCATGGGCTTCATGCCTGAAGCGATGCTCAACTACCTGGGACGCATGGGCTGGTCGATGCCGGACGAGCGCGAGAAGTTCTCGCTGCAGGAAATGGTCGACAATTTCGACCTCAAGCGTGTGTCGCTGGGCGGGCCGATCTTCGATATCGAGAAACTGTCGTGGCTCAACGGCCAGTGGCTGCGTGATCTGCCGGTGGAAGAGTTTGCCGCTCGTGTGCAGAAGTGGGCGTTCAACTCCGAATACATGATGAAGATCGCGCCGCATGTTCAGGGCCGCGTCGAAACCTTCAGCCAGGTTGCACCGCTGGCCGGGTTCTTCTTTGCCGGTGGCGTGAATCCGGATGCCAAGCTGTTCGAGTCGAAAAAACTTTCGGGCGATCAGGTTCGTCAACTGATGCAACTGATCCTGTGGAAGCTGGAAAGCCTGCGTCAGTGGGAGAAGGACAGCATCACCGCAACGATTCAGGCGGTGGTCGAATCCCTTGAGCTCAAGCTGCGTGATGCGATGCCGCTGATGTTTGCCGCGATCACAGGGCAGGCGAGTTCGGTGTCGGTGCTCGATGCGATGGAAATCCTCGGGCCGGACCTGACCCGTTTCCGTCTGCGCCAGGCGATTGACCTGCTGGGCGGCGTGTCGAAGAAAGAAAACAAAGAGTGGGAAAAGCTGTTGGGCGCTATCGCCTGATTGCGTTTGACTCTGCAGGACGCGCCGAAGGCCAGGATCTTTTGATCCCGTCCTTCGGCGTTTTCCCCGAATTTACGGGGGGAGGGCGGTAAGTGATTGTAATGCCGACAAAAAATTTTGAAATTTTTCAAAAATAAGTTTGACAGCCTTTCGATACGCCCTTAAGATTCGCCCCGTCCTCAGCGATGACATCAACGATGAGGGGCTATAGCTCAGCTGGGAGAGCGCTTGCATGGCATGCAAGAGGTCGACGGTTCGATCCCGTCTAGCTCCACCAATTTACACTTCGAAGCCTGGCCACACCGGCTTCGAAGCGATCAACACTCAGCGTTGATCAGTTGTATAGAAGGGTTTGCGTCCCCTTCGTCTAGTGGCCTAGGACACCGCCCTTTCACGGCGGTAACAGGGGTTCGAGTCCCCTAGGGGACGCCAGTTTTACAGAAGCGATGTTGCAAAATGTCGCTCCGCCGCGAGGCGAAAAATCCGGGGCTATAGCTCAGCTGGGAGAGCGCCTGCATGGCATGCAGGAGGTCAGCGGTTCGATCCCGCTTAGCTCCACCAATTTACACTTCAAGGTCTGGCCACACCGGCCTTGAAGCGATCAGCACTCAGCACTGATCAGTTGTATAGAAGGTTTGTGTCCCCTTCGTCTAGTGGCCTAGGACACCGCCCTTTCACGGCGGTAACAGGGGTTCGAGTCCCCTAGGGGACGCCACGATTACCCGCTCTGCGGGATTTATAAGGGTCATTCAATTATTGAATGGCCCTTTTGTTTGTCTGGCGTTTGGCCAAATCTCCTTTTTCCTTAAACTGTGCATCAGACCAGCGGTCATATTTTCGACTTGCAGAATATTATTATGAGAATAATATTCTAATCGTAATATTCGGAGGCAACGATGAACGACAAAAAAGCTCAAACCCGCGAACGCATTCTCAAGGCTGCCAGCGCCGCGCTGATCCAGCGTGGCCCGGCCGAGCCGAGCGTGGGTGAAGTGATGGGGGCGGCCGGTCTGACCGTCGGTGGCTTCTATGCACACTTCGAAAGCAAGGACGCCATGATGCTTGAGGCGTTCAAGCAATTGCTTGGTCGTCGTCGCGACCTGATTGCCGACATGGACAGCGAGCTGACCGGTGAAGAACGCCGCGCTCTGGTGGCGGCGTTCTACCTGTCGCGCAAGCACCGTGATTCCAGCGATTCGGCCTGCCCGATCCCGGCGTCTATCGGTGAGTTGGGGCGGCTACCGGAGGCATTTCGCATAGCACTGAACGAACACTTGGAACTGATGATCGCGCAGTTGGCTTCAAGCCCTGAAGACACCGACAAAGCATTGGCCGACGTGGCCCTGATGGTAGGTGGCCTGGCGCTCGCAAGGGCGTTGGGCCCTGGGGATTTATCCGATCGATTGCTGCGCGCTGCCAAGTCGGCGGTGCGTTGACCTGAAGGCTACAAGCCCGGGGAGAGAGCGATGAGCACGTTGAAGTGGGTTCGCGGCGTTAATGGCACCTTGGGCTGGTTCGCACCGAAACTGGTGGCGAGCAAAATGCGGTTGGCGTTCATGACGCCCCGCGCGAATAAACCGCGGGACTGGGAATTGCCGCTGCTGGCCAAATCCGAACGCATCACCTTGCGCTTCGGTCTTTCGGCCCTGCGCTGGGGGCAAGGCCCGACCGTCTTGCTGATGCACGGCTGGGAAGGGCGGCCCACCCAGTTTGCCGCGTTGATCACGGCGCTGGTCGAAGCGGGCTACACCGTGGTCGCGCTTGATGGCCCGGCCCACGGTCGCTCGCCGGGGCGTGAAGCCAACGTGGTGCTGTTCGCCCGGGCGATGCTCGAAGCCGCCGCCGAATTGCCTCCGTTGCAGGCTGTCATCGGTCACTCCATGGGCGGCGCCAGCGCCATGCTCGCGGTGCAACTGGGGCTGCGCACCGAAACCCTGGTCAGCATTGCCGCGCCGGCCCGAATTCTGGGCGTGTTGCGCGGATTTGCCCGCTACGTCGGCATGCCGCCCAGAGCGCGTTCTGCTTTCATCCGCCAGGTCGAACAGGACGTCGGCATGCGCGCCGCCACGCTCGACGTCGCCCACTATCAATTGGATATGCCGGGGCTGATCGTGCATGCCGAAGACGACACCTTCGTTTCGGTCAAGGAATCCCGATTGATCCACGAATCCTGGTTCGACAGCCGACTGCTGCGTCTGGAATCCGGCGGCCATCAGCGTGTACTGGCCGACCCTCGGGTGATTGATGGCGTGTTATCACTGCTCGCCGGGCGCAGCCTTCAGGCGCGGCAATCGGCGTAGTCATCCGTTACACTGCCCCGGTTGAATCATTTGACCGGGAGTAGGGCATGGGCTGGGATCGGGCAACGCCGTTTACCATTGATCTGCAAGTAGGCGCCGAGGACATCGACGGGCTGGGGCACGCGAACAACGCGGTGTACGTCTCCTGGCTTGAACGTTGCGCCTGGCGCCACTCGCAGCGGCTGGGCCTGGATCTGGTCGAGTACCGTCGCCTGGATCGGGCGATGGCGGTGGTACGGCACGAAATCGATTATCTGGCCGCCGCCTACGAAGGTGACGAACTGCAATTGGCGACCTGGATCGTCGATTGGGATCAGCGCCTGAAAATGACCCGTCACTTCCAGTTGATCCGCCCCAGCGACAACACCACGCTGCTGCGCGCCCAGACCACGTTTGTCTGCATCGAGCTGTCTACCGGCAAGCCCAAGCGCATGCCCGCCGAGTTCATTGAAGGTTACGGTCCGGCCATCCGGACAGCGGACATGGGTTTAACCCGCGAAACCCAGTAAACTGCCGCACGTTTTTCCTTGAGTGTGTGTTTCCATGCAAATTGCTCTGGCGCCGATGGAAGGGTTGGTCGACGACATCCTGCGCGATGTCCTGACCCGTGTCGGCGGTATTGACTGGTGTGTGACCGAGTTCATCCGCGTCAACGACCAGTTGCTGACCCCGGCCTATTTCCACAAGTTCGGCCCTGAACTGCTCAACGGTGCCCGTACCGCATCCGGCGTACCGCTGCGCGTGCAACTGCTGGGGTCGGATCCGGTGTGCCTGGCGGAAAACGCCGCGCTGGCCTGCGAACTCGGCTCTGAAGTGATCGACCTGAACTTCGGCTGCCCGGCCAAGACCGTCAACAAGTCCCGTGGCGGTGCGGTGCTGCTCAAGGAGCCGGAACTGCTCAACCAGATTATCGAACACGTCCGTCGCGCCGTACCCGCGCACATTCCTGTCACCGCCAAGATGCGCCTGGGTTTCGACAGCCCGGACGGCTCGCTGGTGTGCGCCACGGCGCTGGCCGAGGGCGGCGCCGAACACATCGTGGTTCATGCCCGAACCAAGGTCGACGGTTACAAGCCGCCAGCGCATTGGGAGTGGATTCCGCGCGTGCAGGACGTGGTCAAGGTGCCGGTGTTCGCCAACGGTGACATCTGGAGCGTTGAAGACTGGCGTCGCTGCCGGGAAATCAGCGGTGTCGAAGACATCATGCTCGGTCGTGGTCTGGTATCGCGCCCGGATCTGGCCAAACAGATTGCTGCCGCCCGTGCCGGCGAGGACGTCGTCGAGATGACCTGGGCCGAGCTGCTGCCGCTGATCCAGGACTTCTGGCTGCAAGCCAAAGCGCAAATGACCGCTCGTCAATCACCGGGCCGTTTGAAGCAGTGGCTGGCCATGCTGACCCGTAATTACCCCGAGGCCACCGAGCTGTTTACCGTGCTGCGCCGGGAGACCGAGCCGGATCAAGTCTCGCGTTTACTGGGTTTGCCGGTCGCCGAAGCGGCCTGAAAAAATCTTCAAATACGCTCTTGAAAACAAAACGCAGGTCCCTATTTAAGGGTTACGCGATGCCGAATTCGGGTCGCGGAGACAAAAAAACTTGCTGATTGTTTTCAGGAGATTTGAACCATGAGTACTGCATTTTCCCTCGCTCCACTGTTCCGTTCCTCGGTTGGTTTCGACCGTTTCAACGACCTGTTTGAAACCGCCCTGCGCAACGAGCCAGGCAGCACCTATCCGCCTTACAACGTCGAAAAACACGGTGACGACCAATACCGCATCGTCGTGGCGGCGGCCGGTTTCCAGGAAGAAGACCTGGAACTGCAAGTCGAGAAAGGCGTGCTGACCATCAGTGGCGGCAAGCGTGATGCCAACGAAGGCGTCACGTTCCTGCACCAGGGCATCGCCCAGCGTGCATTCAAGCTGTCCTTCCGCCTGGCCGATCACATCGAGATCAAGGCCGCCGGCCTGAGCAACGGCCTGCTGAGCATCGATCTGCTGCGTGTGATCCCGGAAGAAGCGAAAGCCAAGCGCATCCCGATCAACGGGACGGAGAAGCCGGCGCTGCAACACTGATTCACTTGCAGAAACAAATCGTCTGAACAGGCGATAAGCCGCTGAATGAAGGCCCCGATACGTCGGGGCCTTTTTTGTGGGCGCAGGAAAATGGCTGTTCGACTTTGCCGCCAGCGGCGGTTTCTCTACAATCCGCCGCAGTTTTGCCGACCCCATCCTTATCGGTCGGCCTGGAGCCTTTTTTCATGGACGATATTCAACAGCGCTGGCTGTGCGCCCTCTCTGCGCCAATGGCTGCTCTCAACACCGGCGCCGGGTATGACGACCCCGCCTTCTGCGACGACCGCTACATCGATCTGAAAGGCAGCTGGGGAATCGATGACCGGCGGCAATTGTTCGACATGCTCCAATGGATGACGGACGACGGACATGCAAAGCACCTGAGTGGCGCCTATTTGGCATGGCAACGTTGTCTGCCGAGTGAATGGCAGCGCCTGCTCGAAGAACTGAGCCCCCGCGAGCGTGTTCTGCATGAGTTTGCCAGTCGAACTTTCGGCGGTTGCGGTCCAGGAGGGATCTTGTCCTGGGACTACGGGCGGATGGGGTTTCTCCTGCGTTGCGCAGTGCGCAATCAGTGGATTGATCTGGCCGAAAGCAACTGGCTGCACAGCCGTTTGGCCGTCAGGGCGCAATTTCACTACGGTAGCTGGATGTCTTACTTCAATGGCTTTGTTGTGGGGCGTACGTTCTGGTGTTGCCTGGACACAAGCGACGACGAGTTGGCTTGCGAGCTGGAGCGGCAAGGGGACAGTGTTCATAACCTGCGGATCACCCGCGGCCTCGCCCAGAACATCCCGCACTTTCTGGCCGACCTGCCCTGGCACATGGAAATTGATTCGTTACCCCGTCCGGCATCGCTCAAGGAGTTCGACTGGTCATGAGTTGCTGGATTCGCTTGGGCATTGAGCCCACTTCCGACGAAACCCTGATTCGCGATGCCTACCGCGCACGTTTGCCGTCGCATCATCCGGAAACCGATCCTGAAGGGTTTCAGGCGCTACGCATGGCCTACGAAAACGCCTTGCGCCTGGCGCGTGAAGACGAGGAAGAAGTGCCCGAGGAAGAAACTGAAGAGTCAGGGCAGGAGGTTGTCGAGGTCCCGCAGGCGTTCGTGGATTTCTGCGAGTTGCTTGACGATCCCGCGCGACGTTTCAACTTCGAGGCGTGGCAGGCATTTGTGCGGGTGCTGGATGAGCTGTCGCTGGAACAGCTCGATGAACTCGGTTGGGGGCTCTACCACCGGATGGCCGACGCCGGCCCGCTGTCTTACCGCTGTGCGAATCTGTTGGCCAAGCGCATGGCCTGGCAACAACAGTTACTGGATCTGGAGTTCAACGACGCGCATCGGGTGGAAGCCTTTTTGCAGCGAATCGAAACGCCTGACCCGTTCGATACCGATCTGATGAGCGCCTGGTCAGTGGCTGCGCAGACCGAAACACTTTGGTACGCCCGCAGCCTCGACTTTATTTTCACCCAGCGTCCCCTCCATGAGTTCGCTGACTTCGCCAGTCAGCACACGTGTCTGCCGTTGCCGGATGATGCTGCGTTCATGAAACGTTTGCTGGTGCAGTTCACCCAGGCGGGCATCGGTGCACCGATATTTTTGCAGTGCTGTGTCGAAAAACAGCTGGAAGCACCGGATGACGTGGACTGGCTTTACCTGTTGGCGTGTCAGAGCAGTCTGCTGGGGCGGGACGATCAGGCATTGCCGTGCTGGATCAGGCTGTGGAACGAGTTTCGCCATCCGATGGCCGAAAGCCGTCTGCTGGAGTTGTGTGCCAAACGGCAACCGACTTTTCTGCCTTTGCTGATTCAGGCGTTCGATTGTCTGGGCGATTTCTCCGATTGGCCTGCGGATCTTGGGGATGACGCCCAGGTATACGGCAGTCCGTCACAACGCCCCGAGACGCTGAACCGTTGGTTGGGCGTCGGGCGGTTGAAGCTTGATAGTCTGGCGCAGAGTTTTGTCGATTGGCGCATGAAAGGTGATGAGCTCCCGTTGCTTGCCCAACTGCTGGGCGAGAACGCCGACAGCCGGCTGCTGCAACTGTACCGGCATGCCTGGGCGTTGCATCGGGGGGATGCGGTCTTTCTGCAGCGGATTCTGGATCAGCCGCTCCCGGTCGATGCGCTCGAATGTCTGGTGTTGAGCGGGTTCAAAGTTCAGGCCGGGCAACATCTGCGCTGGTTGGAGAATGCGCCGATTGCGCAGGCGATGAGCGCATTCAGCGAAGCGGATTCAACATCGCAGCAATTGCCGCAGGCACTGACAACAGGCGAGCTGCACAAGGTCTGTCGCCTGTGGCTGCGTCGCTTGCGGCCCTACAGTGACACCGGTCTGGAGCGCATCGCCGAAGCGTTCAAATTGGGCGCCGTCAAAGACGACTGTGACTTGTCCGAACTCGATCTGCTTCTTCAATTGAGCCGTCGCGGGATAGGGTTGCCGCCGGTCGGGTTGGGCGATGCTGTCTGGGAGTGGCACGCTCAAACCGTGTTTTTGCTGGCGTTGCTGGAGCAGCCGGAGCGCTGGCTGCAAATGATCGATGGGCAGTGTCTGGAGCGTCTGCCGTTCAATCCGGCTCATCCTTTGAGCCGACTGCAGCCACTGCTGCGGCGGTTGCAACGCGAGCAAGGCAATTGCGACGGTTTACTGGGCTTGCTGCAAGGCAATGATCCAGTACACGGCTTGTTGGTGCAGCAATTGTTCAGCGTGCAGCAGGCACTCGACAGCGCCCGATTGCCTGCCAATACCCTGCTTTACACCTGCATCGAAAGCGACCGCGCTGCGTGTGGCGACGATCTGTTGGGTTTGTTGATGTTCTGGGGCGTGCTCTATCACGACCCGAGCCTGAGCGCCGAGCAGCATCGTGTGTTGCTGCAATCCATCGCTGCAGTCAGTTGCGAGGATGACTGGTTCGAAGGGTTTCGTGACGGCTTGATCAAGGGCGAGCCGGTGTGGCCGCCGCGCAAGGTGTTGACGGATTTTGGGGTCGACAAACTGTTGGCATACGAGGCCCTCGATTCGCTCAAGGCCTTGGTTTGCTATGGCGCTGCCGGAGTGCCGAAAACGCGAGTGCTGCGCCAATTGCGGCAGGGCAAGGATGACGCGCAGAACAGTATCGGCTTGCGCCTGGCGCTGTGTGCCTTGTTGTCCTGGTCGGAGCGTTTGATGCTGGCCAAAAGTGATATTCAGCCGGTGCCGGCAGGGGCGATCTGGCGCCTGGGGTCGCGGCTGGGGCGCAAGGCTTTTATCGCCCAGGTCCTGGGGTGTGTGGTGATTACGCCGGTGGCAGGTTTGATTAGCGGCACCACATTCTTTGGCATTCTGATCCTGTTACTGGGTGTTCTGGTGTTATTCGGCGCCACTCTGCGCCGTTTGCATGATATGGGGCGAGGCCTGCCCACATTGCTGATATTTATGGCCTTGTCGCCGGTTTTGCCGTTCCTGCCGCTGTTGCTGTTCGGCTTTCCCGGTGACAAGTTGCCCAACCGGTATGGGGTGCCGCCGGACAGCGGTGCTGGCGAGATGCTGTCCGGGGGTCTGCAGGCTGCTCTGCAGCGACTTGACGATTAGAGGCGCAGTTGGTCCAGCGCCTTGTTGAGCTCTGAGCGGTGGCTGGCGATCTCTGCCGGCTGCTGCCCGCCGAGTACCGTGGTGAAGTTGTGCAGCCACTCGGCAATGTGTTCGCGCTGCGTGCCCAGACTCTGCATCCATGCCCGCTCCAGACGGGCCAGCAGGGTGCGGTTGGGCAATGCGTCGCGTGGATGGACCTTCAGCGTCGACAGTCGGTTATGGCTGTCTCTGCGCGCTTGTTCATTCAGCCCGGTGGGACTGCGGTCGATGCTGTGGCCGTGGCGTTCACCGGTCTCGAGCAGCGTGACATCGACTTCGAGCAAACCGTTGATGTCGTAACTGAAGCGTACGTCCAGCTCCTGAATGTTATCGGTGGGCGTCAAGGTGACATCGAAAGCGTCAATGAGGATATTGTCACGTACCCATGGCCGCTCACCCTGATAAACGGCAATGCGCAGCAGCTCCTGTCGGGGATGGGTTGTGTGGTAGCGCTCTACCCGTGACGTCGGAATGATGGTGTTGCGTTCGATGATCGGCGAAAAGGCGCCGTCGATGCCTTTGCCACGCATGGTTGCGATGCCCAGCGTATACGGGCAGACATCGGTCAGAATCAGCTCTTCGATCGCGCCATCGCGCGCCTTGCAGGCCGCTTGCGTGGCCGCGCCCAATGCAACGAGGGTGTCGGGATCAAGATGCCGGTAGGGCAGGCGTCCGAACAGTGTGGCGACCAACTGTTGTACCGCAGGCATCCGCGTCGCCCCGCCGACCAGCACCAGACTGTCGAGATCCCGTGGTTTCAGGCGCGCATCGCGCAGGGCCTGCTCGATCGGCGCGCGCAATCGTGCCAGCAACGGTTCCCAGATCTTCACGGCAGCGGCTTCGTCCAGCGACCATTCGTACAGTTCGTCGGCATGGCGCCAGCTCAACGATTGAGGGCCTTCGCCGAGTTTGCATTTGAGTTGTTCCAGGGCATCGCCCAGGCTGGCCATGCCTTGCGGATCAATCATCGACGGGGTCAGTCGCCAGTTTTTCAGACAGGCATTCAGCAGTGCAGCAGTAAAGTCTTCACCACCCAAAAAGTTGTCACCGGTGGACGCATGCACTTCAATCAGTGGCAACGCATATTCCAGCACCGTGACATCGAAAGTCCCGCCGCCCAGATCGAAGATCAGCGTGCGTTCGAATTTCTGTTCGTGCAGACCGTACGCCATCGCGGCGGCGGTCGGTTCGTTGATCAGCCGAGAAACTTTCAGGCCCGCCAGTTCGGCAGCGAACAGCGTGCGTTTGCGTTGCTCGTCACTGAAATACGCCGGCACGGAAATCACCGCTTCAGAAACCGGATGGCCGAGAAAGGCCTCGGCATCCTGTTTGAGTGAGCCGATCACCAGCGCCGAGAGTTCTTCCGGGCTGAATGAGCGTCCTCCCAGTTCCAGACGCTTTTCACTGCCCATGAAGCGCTTGAACGCGGCGGCAGTGCGTTCCGGATGTGTGGTCAGTCGGGCGCGGGCGGCTTTGCCGACGAGAATGGTGTCATCCTCATCGAGGCTGACGACCGAAGGTGTGAGCACGTCGCCGAGTGCGTTGGGGATCAACCGGGCCTGACCGTTCTGCCAGACGGCGATCAAACTGTTGGTGGTGCCAAGGTCAATGCCCAGCAGGGCCGGGCGGGAGAGGGTTGCATCCTGCATGATCGATCTCGAAACAGCGCGAAAAAACGCGACCCTACAGGTTGTCGCCAACCCTGGCAATTACCGGTCTGGCATCAACACCGGCGCAATGCAACTGCAGGTGTCTGCTCACTCCAGCAAGGTTTTCAACACTTCCAGCGCCACCGGCCGACTGTGCAGATAGCCCTGATACAAATGGCAGCCCAGCCCTTGAAGGAACTCCAACTGCTCGGGTGTTTCCACGCCTTCGGCGATCACTTCCAGTTCCAGGCTGCGGGCCATGGCGACGATGGCGCGGATGATTTCGGCGTCGTTGGGATCGCTGGTGGCGTCGCGGATAAACGACTGATCGATCTTCAGCGTGTCCACCGGCAATCGCTTCAGATAGGTCAACGATGAATAGCCGGTGCCGAAATCGTCCATGGCAAAGCTCACACCGAGTTTTTTCAGGCGACGCATTTTGCTGATGGTGTCTTCCAGGTTCTGGATGACGATGCCTTCGGTGATCTCCAGTTTCAGCAGCGAGCAGGGCAGCCCATGGCTGCTCATGCTGCGCTCGATGCGCTCGACGAAGTCGTTCTGGCGGAACTGCCGGGGGCTGATGTTCACGCACAGGCTGAAGGCCAGAGGATCGATCAGCTTTTCGGCGATCAATTGCTTGAAGGCTTCGCAGGCCTCATCGAGGATCCAGGTGCCAACCTCCAGAATCAGCCCGCTGTCCTCCAGCACCTTGATGAATTCGGTGGGCGATTGCGCGCCGAGTTCCGGGTGATTCCAGCGCACCAGCGCTTCGGCGCCGATGATACGGTTGTCCCGGGCGTCCACTTGTGGCTGGAAATGCATGCTGAATTCGCCCCGGGACAGCGCCAGACGCAGGTCGGTCTCCATGCGCAGCCGTTCGCTGGCCGCTTTCTGCATGGTGTTGTGGTACATCTGCGTGGTGTTGCGCCCCGAATCCTTGGCACGGTACAGCGCAATGTCGGCGCGTTTGAGCAGGTCGGTCGGGGTCGAGCCGTGATCGGGAATCAGCGCCACGCCGATGCTCGGCGTCACTTGCAGGCGCTGGCCGTCGAGGAACATCGGCTCTGACAGCAACTCGCGAATGGTGTCGGCCAGCTCGCGTACCTGAGCGCTGACTTCGTTGCGCGTGCCTTCCAGACCGCTGAGCAACACTACGAATTCATCGCCACCGAGCCGCGCCACGGTGTCTTCCATGCGCACGCTGGCCTCAAGCCGCGCGGTGATGATTTTCAGCACCGTGTCGCCGACCGGATGGCCGAGCGAGTCGTTGATGTGCTTGAAGTGATCCAGATCGAGAAACAGCAAAGCGCCGCGCAGGTTGTGGCGCTTGAGCAGGGCGATCTGCTGGCTCAGGCGATCCATCAGCAGGGCGCGGTTGGGCAGGTTCGTCAGCGGATCGTGATAGGCCAGATGGCGGATCTGTGCTTCGGCGTTCTTCAGCAGGCTGACGTCCCGGGCGGTGAGCAGCAGGCACGCGGTTTCGTTGAGGGTGATCGGCTCTACCGAGACTTCCACCGTCAGGATCTCGCCGCGCTTGTTGCGCCCGAGCATTTCCTGATGGTGTACGCGGCCCTTGATCTGTAGCTCGGCAAGCAGTGCCGAACGCTGTTTTTCCTCGGCCCAGATACCCACCTGATACACGGTTTTGCCCACCACTTCGTCAGCGCGATAGCCGGTGAGGCGGCAGAAACCGTCGTTGACCTCCAGATAGCGTCCGGTGTCGCGTTCAGTGATGGTGATGGCGTCGGGGCTGGAGTGAAACGCCTTGGCGAACTTCTCTTCACTGGCCTTCAGCGCCGCTTCCGAGCGCTGTTGCTGGGTGATGTCGCGCAGCGTGGTGACAATGCACGGCTGGTTGCCGACGCTGATCTGGCGGCTGGAAATCACGCAGGTCAACGATTGGCCGTCCTTGTGCTGGACGATGATCGCGACATTGCTCAGGCCCTGTTCGCGGATCACCCGTTCGATGCGTTGCAGGCTTTTCGCCGAGGCGTCCCATAGACCGATTTCTTCGGCGGTGTGGCCGATCACGTCAGTGGCGCTCCAGCCGAAGGTCTGGGTGAAACTGGAGTTGATTTCGATGAATTCCCCGGTTTCCTGGCGCGTGACGCAGATCGGGTCGGGGCTGACCTGAAACAGGGTGGCGAATTTCTCTTCGGAAGCCACCAGGCGTTGTTCGCGTTCGACCTGATCGGTGATGTCGAGCAAGGTGCCCGCCATGCGCAGCGGCGCGCCGTTTTCGTCGCGATAGAGGCGGGCGCGGCTTTCCAGGTAGCGCGAGCTGCCGTCCGGCAACTGTACGCGATACGTCAGCTGATAGTTGCCCGCCGGGCCCTCGCGCAGGCTGCGGTAGGCGTCGCGCATGCTGTCGCGCTCTTCGCCGGGCACGCCTTCAAAGAATTCATCGAACGATTCGTGAAACGGAATCGGTTCCAGTCCGTGCAATTGCGCGGCCCGCGCCGAGCCGTAAAGCATACCGCTGGGGATGTGCCAGTCCCAGGTGCCGAGTTGCGCCGAGTCCAGCGCCAGATCGAGGCGTTCCTGGCTGTCCTTGAGCGCATGTTCGGCGGCTTTGCGTTCGGTGGTGTCGAGAAACGTGCTCAAAAGGTAAGGCTGGCCCTCAAGCTCGACTTTCTGTGCGCTGAGAATACCGTCGTGGACCTGGCCGTTGCTGGCACGAAACTGCACCTCCATGCTGATCAGTTCACCCTTGGCCTTGGTCTTCTTGACCAGCTCCGCCCGCTGCTCGGGATGCACCCACAGGCCCAGCTCCAGGGTGGTGCGACCGATGGCGCTCTGTACCGGCCAGCCGAAGAGGCTTTCGAAATACTGATTGGCCTCGCTGATCAGGCCGTCTTCCTGGCGGGTCAGCAGCACCATGTTCGGGCACAGGTGAAACAGTGTCGCAAAACGTTTCTCCGAGCTGCTGAGGGCCTGTTCCCGTTGCCGCTGATGGGTGATTTCACGGATCACCCCGATCATTCGGGGGCGGCCATGCTTGTCCGGCAGCAGGCTGCCATTGATCTCCAGCCAGTGCAGGCTGCCATCGGGCCAGCGGATGCGATGGTGCATCGCCTGTTCCAGTGGCGCGCCGGCAATCACCGCGTGGAAGGCGCGAATGGTTTTTGCCCGGTCCTCTGGCGGCAGCAGGTCGAGGTATTCAAGATCTTCGGGCAGTGGTTGCCGTGGATCGAAGCCGAACAAGGCCTGAGTGCCCCGCGACCAACTGATCTGCCCGCGCTCGATGTCCCAATACCAGGCGCCGAGGCGGGCGCCGTTGAGCGCCGCGAGCAATTGCGGCGCGCTCTCCCAGCTCTGTTCGGAACGCCGTGGATCAATGGCCTGAATACGCGGCATCGGCGGAATACGGTCAACAGATTTCGGCATTGTTAAGGGGCCTTGAGCTGATTTGGGCATTAGGCACAGGGAACGGCAGCTCTATAGGAGTAGCACAAGTCAGCCGAGAGTCCCTGGCAGATCGATTTGCGCGTCCAGCAGGGCCATAAACGCCCGAGCAGCATTCGACAGCGTCCGTTCGGTGTGCAGGATATAGCCTAGCTGGCGACTGAGTTGTATGCCCGGTAAAGGTATGCGCGCCACCTGATCGTCGAGCATGGTGCGTGGCAAAACGCTCCAGGCCAGGCCGATCGACACCATCATCTTGATGGTTTCCAGATAGTTGGTGCTCATGGCGATGTTCGGCGTCAGGCCCTGAGCCTCGAACAGCTTTTGAACGATGTGGTGGGTGAAGGTGTTGCCGCCGGGAAAAACTGCCGGATGGCCGGCAATGTCGGCCAATGTGACAGCGCCGTTGCTGATCAATGTGTGTTCCGGGGCGACCACAAAATCCAGCGGGTCATCCCAGACCGGTGTGGCCTTGACCAGCGTGTGCGGCTCCGGCGCCAGGGTGATGACCGCCAGTTCTGCGCGGCCGTGGAGAATCTCCTCGTAGGCCACTTCCGAATCGAGGAACTGAATATCCAGCGCAACCTGTGGGTAGCGGCGGGTGTACTCCCTTAATAAGGGGGGCAAGCGGTGCAGGCCGATGTGGTGACTGGTGGCCAGGGTCAGGCGCCCGGTGACTTCACCGGTCAGGTTGGTCAGGGCGCGGCGCGTGTCGTCCAGCACGTTGAGAATCTGATAGGCCCGTGGCAGCAACGCCCGGCCGGCTTCGGTCAGGCCCACTTCACGGCCCAGTCGGTCGAACAGCCGCACATTCAATTGCTGCTCCAGTCCGGCGATGCGTTTGCTGATCGCCGGTTGCGTCAGGTGCAGGCGTTCACCGGCACCGGAGAAGCTCCCGGACTCGGCAATCGCGATAAAAGCATTGAGGTTGGCCAGATCCATGGTTGTATTCCAGTTGGTTATCCAAAGCATAAAAAATATGAATTTGAGTTATTCAATTTAACCCCATAGGATCGGCCTCACAAGCCAAAGGGTTATTGATAAGCCCAGGGCATAGAAACAAGCTGATGAGGAAACGTCTGATGGCCGGCAAAACGCTCTACGACAAGCTCTGGGATTCGCATTTGGTCAAGCAGCGCGACGATGGTTCGGCGCTGATCTATATCGATCGTCACATCATCCACGAAGTGACCTCGCCGCAAGCCTTCGAAGGCCTGCGTCTGGCCGGGCGCAAGCCTTGGCGCATCGATGCCAACATCGCGACCCCGGACCACAACGTACCGACCACCCCGGAGCGCAAGGGCGGCATCAGCGCCATTGCCGACCAGGTTTCGCGTTTGCAGGTCCAGACCCTCGACGACAACTGCGATGAATACGGCATCGTCGAATTCAAGATGAACGACGTGCGCCAGGGCATCGTCCACGTCATCAGTCCGGAGCAGGGCGCGACCTTGCCGGGCATGACCGTGGTCTGCGGCGACTCGCACACCTCGACCCATGGCGCCTTCGGCGCATTGGCCCACGGTATCGGCACTTCCGAGGTCGAGCACGTGCTCGCCACCCAGTGCCTGGTCGCCAAGAAAATGAAGAACATGCTGGTGCGCGTCGAAGGCCGGTTGCCGTTCGGCGTGACCGCCAAGGACATCGTTCTGGCCGTGATCGGCAAGATCGGCACCGCCGGCGGTAACGGCCACGCCATCGAATTTGCCGGCAGCGCGATTCGCGACCTGTCCATCGAAGGCCGCATGACCATTTGCAACATGTCCATCGAAGCCGGCGCCCGTGTGGGCCTGGTGGCGGCGGACCAGAAGACTGTGGATTACGTCAAGGGTCGTCCGTTCGCACCGAAAGGCGCCGAGTGGGATCTGGCGGTCGAATCCTGGAAAGACCTGGTATCCGACGCCGACGCGCATTTCGACACCGTGGTCGAACTCGACGCCGCGCAGATCAAGCCGCAAGTCAGCTGGGGCACTTCGCCGGAAATGGTCCTGGCCGTTGATCAGAACGTGCCGGACCCGGCCAAGGAAATGGATCTGGTCAAACGCGACTCGATCGTCCGCGCCTTGAAATACATGGGGCTGACCGCCAATCAGGCGATCACCGACATCCAGCTCGACCGCGTATTCATCGGTTCCTGCACCAACTCGCGGATCGAAGACTTGCGCGCTGCCGCTGTGATCGCCAAGGGCCGCAAGGTTGCCTCGACCATCAAGCAGGCCATCGTGGTGCCAGGCTCGGGTCTGGTGAAGGCTCAGGCCGAGGCGGAAGGTCTGGACAAGATCTTCCTTGAAGCCGGTTTCGAATGGCGTGAGCCGGGTTGCTCGATGTGTCTGGCGATGAACCCGGATCGTTTGGAGTCCGGCGAGCATTGCGCCTCGACCTCCAACCGTAACTTCGAAGGCCGTCAGGGCGCCGGTGGCCGTACCCACCTCGTCAGCCCGGCCATGGCCGCTGCGGCGGCGGTGAACGGTCGTTTCATCGACGTTCGTGAATTGATCTAAAGGAGCGCAGCATGAAAGCTTTTACCCAGCACACTGGTCTTGTCGCGCCTCTGGATCGTGCCAACGTCGATACCGATCAGATCATTCCGAAGCAATTCTTGAAGTCGATCAAGCGCACCGGTTTCGGCCCGAACCTGTTCGACGAGTGGCGTTACCTCGATGTGGGTCAGCCGTATCAGGACAACTCCAAGCGCCCGCTGAACAAGGAGTTCGTACTCAACGCCGAGCGTTATCAAGGCGCCAGCGTGTTGCTGGCCCGCGAAAACTTCGGTTGCGGTTCCAGCCGTGAGCACGCGCCATGGGCGCTGGAAGAATACGGTTTCCGCAGCATCATCGCGCCGAGCTATGCCGACATCTTCTTCAACAACAGCTTCAAGAACGGCTTGTTGCCGATCATCCTGAGCGACGCCGAAGTCGACGAGCTGTTCAAGCAGGTCGAGGCCGAGCCGGGCTATCAGTTGCAGATCGATCTGCACGAACAGACCGTGACCAGCCCGAACGGCAAGGTCTATCACTTCGAGATCGACGCATTCCGCAAACACTGCCTGCTCAACGGTCTGGACGACATCGGCCTGACCTTGCAGGACGGTGATGCGATTGCCGCGTTCGAAGCCAAACATCGCGCGAGCCAGCCGTGGTTGTTCCGCGACGCGTGAGATTGATGTAGTCAGGGCTGGCCCCATCGCGGGCAAGCCCGCTCCCACAGGTTTTGTGAACGCTGCATTTACTGTGGGAGCTGGCTTGCCAGCGATGAGGCCGGCAAAGGCAGCGCAAGACTTGACCGAGAAAAGGACGTACCCATGACCAGCACCGCCCACAGTCAGGTTGTACAAAAGCAATTCGGTGAACAGGCCGCCGCCTACCTGAGCAGCGCCGTTCACGCTCAAGGCACTGAATTTGCGCTGCTGCAGGCCGAGCTGGCGGGGAAGGGCGAGGCTCGAGTGCTGGACTTGGGTTGCGGCGCCGGGCACGTGAGTTTTCACGTCGCTCCTTTGGTGAAGGAAGTGGTGGCCTACGACCTGTCGCAGCAGATGCTCGATGTGGTGGCCGCCGCTGCCGTGGATCGCGGTTTGAGCAATGTGTCCACGGTCAACGGTGCCGCCGAACGTTTGCCGTTCGCCGATGGCGAATTCGACTTCGTGTTCAGCCGCTATTCGGCGCACCATTGGAGCGATCTCGGTATGGCCTTGCGCGAAGTGCGCCGGGTGCTGAAACCGGGTGGCGTGGCGGCGTTCATCGATGTGCTGTCGCCGGGCAGTCCGCTGTTCGACACCTATTTGCAGAGCGTCGAAGTGCTGCGCGACACCAGTCATGTGCGCGATTATTCGGCCGGTGAGTGGCTGCGCCAGGTCAGCGAGGCCGGTCTGCACACCCGCAGTACCACGCGTCAGCGCCTGCGTCTGGAGTACAACAGCTGGGTCGAGCGCATGCGCACACCCGAAGTGATGCGCGCCGCGATCCGCCAGTTGCAGCAGTCGATGGGCAACGAAGTACGCGAATATTTTGAGATTGAGGCCGATGGTTCGTTCAGTACAGATGTACTGGTGCTCTGGGCCGAAAAGTAAGTTTCGAACGACAAGCATTTTTCCGGGTGCGCCAGTTCACGGCGCGCACCGACTGAAGACACGAGGAAAGCATGAGCAAGCAGATTCTGATTCTCCCAGGCGACGGTATTGGTCCGGAAATCATGGCCGAAGCGGTCAAGGTGCTGGAGCTGGCCAACGACAAGTACAGCCTGGGCTTCGAACTGAGCCATGACGTGATCGGTGGCGCCGCCATCGACAAGCACGGCGTGCCGCTGGCCGACGAAACCCTGGACCGCGCCCGCGCAGCCGATGCCGTGCTGCTGGGCGCCGTGGGCGGCCCGAAATGGGACACCATCGAGCGTGACATCCGCCCTGAGCGCGGTCTGTTGAAAATCCGTGCGCAACTGGGCCTGTTCGGCAACCTGCGTCCGGCAATCCTGTACCCGCAACTGGCTGAGGCTTCGAGCCTGAAGCCGGAAATCGTCGCCGGTCTGGACATCCTGATCGTCCGTGAGCTGACCGGTGGTATCTACTTCGGCGCACCGCGCGGCACCCGTACCCTGGAAAACGGCGAGCGTCAGTCCTACGACACGCTGCCGTACAGCGAAAGCGAAATCCGCCGCATCGCCCGCGTCGGTTTCGACATGGCCCGCGTGCGTGGCAAGAAGCTGTGCTCGGTGGACAAGGCCAACGTGCTGGCGTCCAGCCAATTGTGGCGGGAAGTGGTCGAGCAGGTCGCCAAGGATTATCCGGACGTCGAACTGAGCCACATGTACGTCGACAACGCCGCCATGCAACTGGTGCGTGCACCGAAGCAGTTCGACGTGATCGTCACCGACAACATGTTCGGCGACATCCTGTCCGACGAAGCGTCGATGCTCACCGGCTCCATCGGCATGCTGCCCTCGGCCTCGCTGGACGCCAATAACAAGGGTATGTACGAGCCTTGCCACGGTTCGGCACCGGACATCGCGGGCAAAGGCATCGCCAACCCGCTGGCGACCATTCTGTCGGTGTCGATGATGCTGCGTTACAGCTTCAATCTGCACGAAGCGGCGGATGCCATCGAGAAAGCGGTCAGCGTGGTGCTGGATCAAGGTCTGCGCACCGGCGATATCTTTTCGACCGGTTGCACTAAAGTCGGTACGCAGGAAATGGGTGACGCAGTAGTCGCCGCGCTGCGGAATCTGTAATCTCTCGGGCCCGCTGCGAAATTCAATACAAAGCAGCGGCCCACTTTTCAAGAAGGTGTAGTTGCGATGAAACGTGTAGGTCTGATCGGTTGGCGCGGCATGGTCGGTTCCGTGCTCATGCAGCGGATGCTGGAAGAGCAGGACTTCGATCTTATCGAGCCGGTGTTTTTCACCACTTCCAATGTCGGTGGCCAAGGCCCGTCCGTGGGCAAGGACATTGCTCCGCTCAAGGACGCTTACAGCATTGAAGAGCTGAAGACCCTCGACGTGATCCTGACCTGCCAGGGCGGCGACTACACCAGCGAAGTGTTCCCGAAGCTGCGCGAAGCCGGCTGGCAGGGTTACTGGATCGACGCGGCCTCGAGCCTGCGGATGAACGACGACGCCGTCATCATTCTCGACCCGGTCAACCGCAAGGTCATCGACCAGCAGCTCGATGCGGGCACCAAGAACTACATCGGCGGCAACTGCACCGTCAGCCTGATGCTGATGGGGCTGGGCGGTCTGTTCGAGGCCGGTCTGGTCGAGTGGATGAGCGCCATGACCTATCAGGCGGCCTCCGGCGCCGGCGCGCAGAACATGCGTGAACTGATCAAGCAGATGGGCGCGACCCACGCCGCTGTCGCCGATCAACTGGCCGATCCTGCCAGCGCGATCCTCGACATCGACCGTCGTGTGGCTGAAGCCATGCGCAGCGATGCGTACCCGACCGAAAACTTCGGTGTGCCGCTGGCCGGCAGCCTGATCCCGTGGATCGACAAGGAACTGCCGAACGGCCAGAGCCGCGAAGAGTGGAAGGCCCAGGCCGAGACCAACAAGATCCTCGGCCGCTTCAAGAGCCCGATCCCGGTCGACGGCATCTGCGTGCGCATCGGCGCCATGCGTTGCCACAGCCAGGCGCTGACCATCAAGCTGAACAAGGATGTGCCGATCGCCGATATCGAAGGGCTGATCAGCCAGCACAACCCATGGGTCAAACTGGTGCCTAACCAGCGTGAAATCAGCATGCAGGAGCTGAGCCCGACGAAAGTCACCGGCACCCTGAACGTACCGGTCGGTCGTCTGCGCAAGCTGAACATGGGTTCGCAGTTCGTTGGCGCGTTCACCGTCGGCGACCAGTTGCTGTGGGGCGCTGCCGAGCCGCTGCGTCGCATGCTGCGGATCCTGCTGGAGCGTTGATCGCTTGACGCAATGAAAGAACCCGCGCCTTGCAAGAGGCGCGGGTTTTTTTTTGCCTGCGTGGCAGCCACCCGGTAAAGTGCCGCTCCCCCCGTTCCACCAGAGGTCGCACCATGAGCCAGCCCATTGATATTGCCGTAATCGGCGCCACCGGTATTGTCGGCGAAACCCTTGTGCAGATTCTCGAGGAGCGCGACTTCCCGGTCGGCAATCTGCACCTGTTGGCCAGCAGTGAATCCGCTGGCAGCTCGGTGCTGTTTCGCAACAAGAACGTGCGAGTGCGCGAAGTCGACGAGTTTGATTTCAGCAAGGTCAAACTGGCGTTCTTTGCCGCCGGCCCGGCCATCACCCTGAGTTACGCGGCTCGCGCCCATGCGGCGGGTTGCTCGCTGGTCGATCTGTCCGGCGCCTTGCCGGCGGATCAGGCGCCGCAAGTGGTGCCGGAGGCCAATGCCGCTGTGCTGGCGAGTTTGAAAGTGCCGTTCCAGGTCAGCAGCCCGAGCCCGTCGGCCACCACATTGGCCGTGGTGCTGGCGCCGCTGCTCGATCTGATCGAGCTGCAATATGTGCATGTCACCGCCAATCTGGCGGTTTCCACCCAGGGCCGCGAAGCGGTTGCCGAACTGGCCCGTCAGACGACGGAACTGCTGAACATGCGTCCTCTGGAGCCGACGTTTTTCGATCGGCAGATGGCGTTCAATCTGCTGGCCCAGGTCGGCACGCCGGATGCTCACGGCCACACGCTGCTGGAAAAGCGTCTGGTGCGCGAGCTGCGTCAGGTGCTGGTCAAACCTTCATTGAAGATTTCGGCAACTTGCGTTCAAGCCCCGGTGTTTTTTGGCGATAGCTTTAGCGTGACCTTGCAGTCAGCGAACGCTGTCGACCTGGAAAAGGTCAATGCCGCGCTTGAAGATGCCGAGGGGATCGAGCTGGTCGAGGCCGGCGATTATCCGACTGCCGTCGGTGACGCAGTGGGGCAGGATGTAGTCTATGTCGGGCGGGTGCGCACCGGTGTCGACGAGCCGTCGGAACTTAATCTGTGGCTGACGTCAGATAACGTACGCAAAGGTGCGGCGCTCAACGCGGTGCAAGTGGCCGAGTTGTTGATAAAAGACCTGCTGTAAAAGATACTTGGCAACAATTTGTCGACTGATTCTAGCCGGGCGCTATGCTTGGCCAGACCGCTTGATGACGTAATACCCTCCGGGACTTTCCGGGGCATCAAAGAAATGATCGCGCGCGGCATGCTGTCGTCGTCGCGCGCAATGCCTTACGGCAGCGACAATCAACATCTTCTCGCTGGCCGAGGAACGTTCAAACAAAGGAAGAGGCTATGGTTCAAGTTCGCAAACTGGTGTTAGCAATAGCGGCCGCCTCGGCGCTGTCCTCCGGTATGGCGCATGCCCTCGGGCTCGGGGAGCTGACCCTGAAGTCGACCCTGAACCAGCCGCTGGTGGCGGAAATCGAGCTGCTCGATGTCAAGGATCTCACCGCTGCCGAAGTGGTGCCGAGCCTGGCCTCGCCGGAAGATTTCGCCAAGGCCGGCGTCGATCGCCAGGCCTTCCTCAATGATCTGACCTTCACCCCGGTGCTCAACGCCAGCGGCAAAAGCGTGCTGCGCGTAACCTCGAGCAAGCCGTTGTCGGAACCGATGGTGAAATTCCTGGTGCAGGTGATGTGGCCGAACGGCCGTCTGCTGCGTGATTACAGCGTGCTGTTGGATCCGTCGAAGTTCTCGCCGCAGACCGCTGATGCCGCCGCTCAACCCGCGCCAGCGCAAACCATCACAGCGCCGACCACGGGTGCAACGCATTCGACCCACACCACCACGCCCCGTGACACCCTGTGGGAAATCGCGGCGAAGGCGCGCACTGGCGGATCGATCCAGCAGACCATGCTGGCGATTCAGGCGCTGAACCCTGACGCATTCATCGACGGCAACATCAACCGCCTGAAAACCGGTCAGGTGCTGCGTCTGCCGGATCAAGTGCAAAGCACCGCGCTGCCACAGTCCAAAGCGATTGCCGAAGTGGCCGCGCAGAACGAAGCCTGGCGTCAGGGCCGTCGTTACGTGGCCAAGCCGGGCACCGGTCAGCAGCAGCTCGATGCGACCAATCGTGGCCGCGCCAATACTGGTGCTGCGCAAAACGCCAAGGACAACCTGAGCCTGGTGTCCGCCGAAAGCGCAAAGGCGCGCGGCAAGGGCCCGGCCGGCGATGCCAAGGCTCTGAGCAACAAACTGGCCGTGACTCAGGAAAGCCTCGACACGACCCGTCGTGACAATGCAGAACTGAAAAGCCGAATGGCTGATCTGCAAAGCCAGTTGGACAAACTGCAACGCCTGATTGAGCTGAAGAACAATCAACTGGCGAAAATGCAGGCTGAAGGTCCGGGCGTAACCCCGGCGCCGGCAGCTGACGCGGCTGCGCCAGCCGTTGCGCCGGTTCCGGCCATTACTGCGGAACTGGCTGCGACTCCGCCGGCGACTCCGGCCCAGGCGGCACCTGCGCCTGAAGCCGCCGCACCGGCACCGGTTGAGCCAGTGGTCGAGTCGAAGCCTGCTGCCGACGAAGACAAAACCTTCAACGAACTGCTGACGAACCCGATCCTGCTGGGTCTGGTCGGTGGCGGTGCGGTGGTGTTCCTGCTTCTGCTGTTGCTGCTGGCCCGTCGCCGCAAGGCGCAACAGGAAGCCGAGAAACACCTGCGCATGGCCCGCGCCCTAGAGGAGCAGTCGTTCTCGCCTGAACTCGATCTGCCTGAAGACAGCTTCGAGGGCCTGGAAGTGCCGGCGGCAAGCGTCAAACTCACACCCGCAGCGGCTCCAGCCCCGGCACCTGCTCCTGTGGTGGCTCCGGTGGTGATGGCCGAGCCAATCGCCGCGCCGCTGGTGGCGCCGGCTGCCGAGCGTTCCGACGACGTCCTGGACAAGGCGCAGTCGCACATCGACGGCGGTCGTCTGAATCAAGCCGCCGCGTTGCTGGAGGAGGGCGTGAGCCTGGAGCCGCAGCGCAGTGATCTGCGTCTGAAGCTGATGGAAGTCTATGGTCGCCAGGGTGATCGCGATGCGTTCGTCGCTCAGGAACGCCAACTGGTTGCCAATGGCGACAACTTCGCCAAGGTCGAAGAACTGAAAAGCCGCTTCCCGGCTATGGCGGTCGTCGCGGCCAGCGGTCTGGCGGCAGCGGCCATTGCCGCCGAGCTGGACGCGGAATACGTCAAGGAGCTGCTGCTGGACGAGCCTGAGGCGCCAGCTGCTTCTGCTGCGGCAGATGACGATCTGGACAGCGCTTTCGACCTGAGCCTCGACGATCTCGACAACATCACGCCAGTAGAACCTGTGGCGGCTGTCGAGCCGGAAGCGCCGGTCGAACTCGACGAATTTCCATCGGACGACGATCTGAGCTTCGAATCGGTGCTGCAGCAGCAGACCGAGATCAAGGAAAACCTCGACGACCTCTCCGACTTCGACCTGGATCTGGACCTCGGTGCAGACCCTGCGCCTGCACCGGTCGAGTTGGCAGACGATGACTTCCTGCTGGATCTGGACGAAGGCGTGAAGGATCTGCCGCTGGTCGAAACTCCAGCCGTGGCCGACGTGCCGCAAGACGATCTGGAGCTGCCAGCCGACTTCGACCTGTCCCTGGCCGACGAAATGGACGCTACACCGGCCGAACCGGATGCATTCGCCGCCGAGCTGGACGACGTCAATGCCGAGCTGGATCGCCTGTCGAGCAGCATCAACGAGCCAAGCTTCACCGAAGCTGATGCTGCGTTGGGTGGTGATCTGGGTGAGGATGACTTCGACTTCCTGTCCGGCACCGACGAAGCCGCTACCAAGCTCGATCTGGCGCAGGCCTACATCGACATGGGCGACAACGATGGCGCGCGCGACATCCTCAATGAAGTCATCAGCGAGGGCAACGACAAGCAGAAGAGCGAAGCGAGCGAAATGCTTTCGCATCTGGTCTGAGTCGGCGTTCAGCGGTAAACAGAACGGCAGCCCATGAGGCTGCCGTTTTTGTTTGGGTCTGGTTTCCCCGTCCCGCCGCCTTATAATGCCCGCCTTTGTAGATCAGCAGGCTGTACCGACTTGGCAAACATAGATAATCCGGCCGCCGAAATGGCCCCCGAAGGCTTTTTTCGTGTCGCCCTGGGCGTTGAATACAAGGGCTCGCGCTACAGCGGCTGGCAGCGTCAGTCCACCGGTGTGCTCACCGTGCAGGAAACCCTGGAAAAAGCCTTGTCGAAGGTCGCCAATTCGCCGATATCGCTGCAATGCGCCGGACGCACCGATGCCGGCGTTCATGCCTGCGGGCAGGTCGTGCATTTCGACACTCAGGTCGACCGTTCGCTGAAAGCCTGGGTCATGGGCGCCAACATCAATCTGCCCCACGACATCAGCGTCAGTTGGGCGAAGGTCATGCCGGCGCACTTTCATGCGCGATTCAAGGCGATTGCCCGACGCTATCGCTACGTGATCTACAACGATCAGATCCGCCCGGCGCATCTCAATGAAGAAATTACCTGGAATCACCGCCCGCTGGATGTCGAGCGCATGGCCGAGGCCGCGAAGTACCTGATCGGCACCCATGATTTCAGCGCTTTCCGTGCCGGCCAGTGCCAGGCCAAGTCGCCGATCAAGCAGATGCATCACTTGCGCGTGACCCGTCACGGCAAAATGATCGTGCTGGACATCCGCGCCAATGCCTTCCTGCACCACATGGTGCGCAACATCGCCGGGGTGCTGATGACGATCGGCGCCGGCGAGCGGCCGCCGGAGTGGATGAAAGAAGTGCTGGAGAGCCGCGAGCGGCGTTCCGGCGGGGTTACGGCGCATCCGTTCGGGCTGTATCTGGTACAGGTCGAGTACCACGACGAGTTCCCGTTGCCCGAGCGTTTCATCGGGCCACATTTCCTTACGGGTTTCTCGGAACTTGACGGCTGACGCCCTCGAATGCATTTGTTACCATCCGGGACTTCCCCGGATTTGCCTTGAGGTTCTTATCGACATGTCGGCCGTTCGCAGCAAGATTTGCGGGATTACCCGCATGGAAGATGCGTTGGCAGCCGTCGAGGCAGGGGCCGATGCCATCGGTTTTGTGTTCTACGCTAAAAGTCCCCGGGCGGTGACCGTGCAGCAGGCGCGGGCGATCATCGCCGCATTGCCGCCGTTCGTGACCACGGTCGGGCTGTTCGTCAACGCCAGTCGCTGCGAGCTCGGGGAAATCCTCGATGCCGTGCCGCTGGATCTGCTGCAGTTCCACGGCGACGAGACCGCCGCCGAGTGTGAAGGCTGGCACCGGCCGTATATCAAGGCCTTGCGGGTCAAGGCGGGCGATGACATTGCTGCTGCCTGCGATGCCTACCCGAGCGCCAGTGGCGTGCTGCTCGACACTTATGTCGAAGGCGTGCCTGGCGGAACCGGCGAGGCGTTTGACTGGTCATTGATTCCGCAAGGCTTGAGCAAGCCGTTGATTCTGGCTGGCGGCCTGACGCCGGAGAACGTCGCTGAGGCCATCGCCCGGGTGCGGCCATATGCCGTGGACGTCAGCGGCGGGGTAGAGGCGAGCAAGGGCATCAAGGATCACGCAAAGATTCGGGCGTTCATCAACGCCGTACGTTGATGTGACGGCTGGCAGACTGCCGCCGTCCACAGCTCTGTAGAAAAGAGGCTGAGGGTCTTTTCGGGTTGTACGCAGGTCAGTTCCGCTGACCCGGCAATCCATCGATCATCGCCACACATGAATTTAGCTGAAGGGCATACGCGGGGCCGCGAACCAGAGCGTTCGGGCCGCCGGTACTGGAGAAAGAAAGCATGAGCAACTGGTTGGTAGACAAGCTGATCCCTTCGATCATGCGTTCGGAGGTCAAGAAGAGCTCGGTGCCTGAAGGCCTGTGGCACAAATGCCCGTCCTGCGAGGCCGTGCTGTATCGTCCGGAGCTGGAAAAGACCCTGGACGTTTGCCCTAAATGCAACCACCACATGCGCATCGGCGCACGTGCGCGTATCGACATCTTCCTTGACGCCGAAGGCCGTGCCGAACTGGGCGCCGATCTGGAGCCGGTTGACCGTCTGAAATTCCGCGACGGCAAGAAGTACAAGGACCGTCTGGTCGCTGCCCAGAAGCAGACCGGCGAGAAAGACGCACTGGTTTCCATGAGCGGCACCCTGTTGGGTATGCCTGTCGTGGTTTCGGCGTTCGAATTCAGCTTCATGGGCGGCTCCATGGGCGCCATCGTCGGTGAGCGCTTCGTGCGCGCCGCCAACTACGCGCTGGAAAACCGTTGCCCGATGGTCTGCTTCTCCGCTTCCGGTGGCGCGCGCATGCAGGAAGCCCTGATCTCGCTGATGCAGATGGCCAAGACTTCGGCCGTGCTGGCGCGCCTGCGTGAAGAAGGCATTCCGTTCATCTCCGTTCTGACCGACCCGGTCTATGGTGGCGTTTCCGCCAGTCTGGCGATGCTGGGCGACGTGATCGTCGGCGAGCCTAAGGCTCTGATCGGCTTCGCCGGTCCGCGGGTGATTGAACAGACCGTGCGTGAAAAACTGCCGGAAGGCTTCCAGCGCAGCGAATTCCTGCTGGAGCACGGCGCAATCGACCTGATCATCGACCGTCGCGAGCTGCGTCCGCGTCTGGGTAACCTGCTGGCTCAACTGACCGGCAAGCCGACGCCAACCTTCGTTGCTGCGCCGATCGAGCCGATCGTCGTTCCGCCGGTGCCTGCCAACGTATGACCGAGCGCACCCTTGGCGAGTGGCTCGCCTACCTTGAGCAGTTGCATCCCTCGGCCATCGACATGGGGCTGGAGCGTTCGCAACAGGTAGCGTCCCGCATGGGGCTGGGCCAGCCGGCGCCTCGGGTGATTACGGTCACCGGCACCAACGGCAAGGGTTCGACCTGCGCTTTCGTGGCTTCGCTGCTGCGGGCGCAGGGCCTGAGCGTTGGTGTCTACAATTCTCCGCACCTGCTGCGTTATAACGAGCGGGTGCAGCTCAATGGCGTCGAAGCCACTGATGCGCAGCTGTGCGAAGCCTTTGCGGCGGTCGAGGCCGGGCGTGGCGAGACGTCTCTGACCTACTTCGAAATGGGCACCCTGGCGGCGTTCTGGCTGTTTCAGCAGGCCGGACTCGATGCGGTGGTGCTGGAAGTCGGGCTGGGCGGGCGTCTGGACACGGTCAACGTGGTCGATGCCGACATCGCACTGGTCACCAGTATTGGTGTCGATCATGCCGATTATCTGGGCAATACCCGCGAATCCGTGGCCTTCGAGAAGGCCGGGATTTTCCGCCAGGGCAAACCTGCGCTGTGCGGTGATCTGAATCCTCCGCAACCCCTGCTGGACAAGGCGCGCGAGCTTGCTTGCCCGTTTTTTCTGCGCGGGCGCGATTTCGATCTGGGTATCACGGATCAGTTCTGGCAGTGGCGTGGTACCGATGCTGAGGGTCAGGTCGTAGAGCTGCGTGATTTGCCTTTGCTCGACCTGCCGATGGAAAACGCTGCGTTGGCGTTGCAGGCTTATCTGCTGCTCGGTTTGCCATGGGATGCCGGGCAGATTGTTGCGGCCTTGCAGGCAACTCGCGTCGTCGGTCGCCTGGATCGTCGTTCGTTCGAATGGAACGGCAAGCGTCTGAATCTGCTGCTGGATGTTGGCCATAACCCGCATGCAGCGGAGTATCTGGCGCGGCGACTGGCCGCTCACCCGCCGGTCGGCAAGCGCCTGGCCGTGTTCGGCCTGTTGGCGGACAAGGATCTGGACGGCGTCATCGGTGAATTGAATGCCAGCGTCCAGCATTGGGCGGTGGCGCCACTGGATTCGCCGCGTGCGCGTCCGGTGGCTGAATTGAATGTTGCATTGCAGAACCTTGGCGCGTCGGTCACGTCTTATGACAGCGTGGCGGCCGCTCTGGAAAGGCAGTGCGCAGTGGCCACCAGCGACGACGAGATCTTGCTGTTCGGATCATTTTATTGTGTCGCCGAGGCCCTTGAATGGCTGTCTCGGCGCTCCACGGAGGAAGCGGCAAATGGCTTTGCTGGATAAAGCGTACAAGCAGCGCATGGTCGGTGCCCTGGTGTTGGTAGCGCTGGCGGTGATTTTCCTGCCGATGCTGTTTTCCCGTCAGGATGAACAGCGTCAGGTGATCGTCGAAGCGCCGGCTGCACCGCAGGCGCCCGCTGTGGCGCAGATCCAGATGGAGACAGTGGCCGTGCCTGAGCCTCAGGTTCTGCCGCAAGAGCCTGTGCCGAGCGATGACGAAGTTGCCCAGCAGACTGCGCCAGCGGCGCCGATTGCGCCTGCTGCGCCGACTCCGGCTCCAGCACCGGTAGCCAAGCCAGTCGCAGTTGCACCTGCACCTGCGCCGGCTCCCGTGGCCAAACCTGCCGCAGCGCCGACGCAGCCAATCGCTGCACTATCTGCCAAACCGGATACCACTCAAAGTCGCGTCGACGCCAACGGCCTTTCGGTGAGCTGGTCGGTGCAACTGGCCAGTCTGTCGAGCCGCGCCAGCGCCGAAAGCCTGCAGAAAACGTTGCGCAGTCAGGGCTACAACGCCTACATCCGTTCGGCCGATGGCAAGAATCGGGTGTTCGTCGGTCCGCTGATCGAGCGCGCCGAAGCCGATCGTTTGCGTGATCTGTTGAGCCGCCAGCAAAACCTCAAGGGGTTTGTGGTGCGCTTCCAGCCCGAGCGTGGCTGAAATCTATCGCCCCGATTGAAATGCACTGACAATCGCAGCTTACCGACAGCCATGCGCTCTGCTAAAATGCGCCGCCTTATCCGTCTGTAGGCTGCACTGTGCCATTTACCTGGGTTGACTGGGCGATCGTTGCAATCATCGCCATCTCCGCATTGATCAGTTTGAGCCGCGGCTTCGTCAAAGAAGCGTTGTCGCTCGTGACCTGGATCATCGCAGGAGCTGTTGCCTGGATGTTCGGTGGCTCACTGTCCGAGTACCTCGCCGGATACATTCAAACTCCATCGGCTCGTGTGATCACGGGCTGTGCCATCATGTTTGTCGCCACACTGATCGTGGGCGCAATGATCAATTATCTTATCGGCGAGTTGGTTCGCGTCACCGGGTTGTCCGGGACCGATCGATTCCTCGGCATGGCCTTCGGCGCTGCGCGTGGCGTGTTGCTGGTGGTCGTGGCGGTCGGGCTGTTGAGCCTGGGGCCGGTACAGCAGGACGGGTGGTGGAAAGAATCACAGCTCGTGCCAAAGTTTCTATTGGTCGCAGACTGGTCCAAAAACCTGATTCTCGGGTGGAGCAGTCAGTGGCTTGCCAGCGGAATCAGCGTACCCGCTGATATTCCGTTCAAGGAGCAACTCTTGCCGTCGGCCAAAACGCCTCAGTGAGTGTTGTTCAGTTCAGATCCATTAAGTAGGGGTTGCGTCGCATGTGTGGCATCGTCGGTATCGTCGGTAAGTCGAACGTCAATCAGGCGCTGTATGACGCGCTAACCGTGCTCCAGCACCGCGGCCAGGACGCTGCCGGTATCGTGACCAGCCATGATGGCCGGTTGTTCTTGCGCAAGGACAATGGCCTGGTGCGTGACGTGTTTCAACAGCGTCACATGCAGCGCCTGGTCGGCCACATGGGTATCGGCCACGTCCGTTACCCGACTGCTGGCAGCTCGACATCGGCCGAGGCGCAGCCGTTCTACGTCAACTCGCCTTACGGCATTACCCTGGCGCACAACGGCAACCTGACCAACGTTGAACAGTTGGCCAAAGAGATCTACGAATCCGATCTGCGTCACGTCAACACCAGCTCCGACTCGGAAGTGTTGCTCAACGTGTTCGCCCATGAGCTGGCCCAGCGCGGCAAGCTGCAACCGACCGAAGAAGACGTGTTTGCCGCCGTGACCGACGTGCACAACCGTTGCGTCGGTGGCTACGCCGTCGTGGCGATGGTGACCGGTTACGGCATCGTCGGTTTCCGTGACCCGCATGGCATCCGCCCGATCGTGTTCGGCCAGCGTCACACCGACGAAGGCGTCGAGTACATGATCGCGTCCGAAAGCGTTTCGCTGGACGTGCTCGGCTTCACCCTGATCCGCGACCTGGCGCCAGGCGAAGCGGTCTACATCACTGAAGACGGCAAGCTGCACACCCGTCAGTGCGCGACCAATCCGTCCCTGACCCCGTGCATCTTCGAACACGTCTACCTGGCGCGTCCGGATTCGATCATCGACGGCGTGTCGGTCTACAAGGCTCGTCTGCGCATGGGTGAGAAACTGGCCGAGAAGATCCTGCGCGAGCGTCCTGAGCACGACATCGACGTGGTCATCCCGATCCCGGACACCAGCCGCACTGCCGCGCTGGAACTGGCGAACCACCTGGGCGTGAAATTCCGCGAAGGCTTCGTCAAGAACCGTTACATCGGCCGTACCTTCATCATGCCCGGCCAGGCCGCGCGCAAGAAATCGGTACGCCAGAAGCTCAACGCCATCGAGCTGGAATTCCGCGGCAAGAACGTGATGCTGGTGGACGACTCGATCGTTCGCGGCACCACCTGCAAGCAGATCATCCAGATGGCCCGCGAAGCCGGCGCGAAAAACGTCTACTTCTGCTCGGCGGCTCCGGCTGTGCGCTTCCCGAACGTGTACGGCATCGACATGCCGAGCGCTCACGAACTGATCGCCCACAACCGTTCGACCCAGGATGTCGCCGATCTGATCGGTGCAGACTGGCTGATCTATCAGGACCTGCCTGACTTGATCGAAGCGGTCGGTGGCGGCAAGATCAAGATCGAAAACTTCGACTGCGCGGTGTTCGACGGCAAATACGTCACCGGCGACGTCGACGAGGCTTACCTGAACAAGATCGAACAGGCACGCAACGATGCCTCGAAGGTCAAGACGCAGGCAGTCAGTGCGATCATCGATCTGTACAACAACTGAGTTTCAACCGGCCCTTAGGGGCCGGTTTTGTATCTGGCAAAAGACTTTTATTTATCGAGAACAGGGCAAGGAGTGACAGCATGAGTCAGGAATGGGATGCCGGTCGGCTGGACAGCGACCTCGAAGGCGTAGCGTTCGATACCCTGGCCGTACGTGCCGGTCAGCACCGTACGCCGGAAGGCGAGCACGGTGATCCGATGTTCTTCACTTCCAGCTACGTGTTCCGTACCGCCGCCGACGCCGCAGCACGGTTTGCCGGGGAAGTGCCAGGCAACGTTTACTCGCGTTATACCAACCCGACCGTTCGCTCGTTCGAAGAGCGCATTGCTGCGCTGGAAGGCGCCGAGCAAGCAGTTGCCACGGCGACTGGCATGGCCGCGATCATGGCGGTGGTGATGAGCCTGTGCAGTGCTGGCGATCATGTGCTGGTGTCGCGCAGTGTGTTCGGTTCGACCATCAGCCTGTTCGAGAAGTATTTCAAGCGTTTTGGCGTGGAAGTCGATTACGTGCCGCTGGCCGATCTGTCGGCATGGGACGCAGCGATCAAATCCAACACCAAATTGCTGTTTGTCGAGTCGCCGTCCAATCCGCTGGCTGAGCTGGTGGATATCACCGCGCTGTCGGAAATCGCGCACGCCAAGGGTGCGATGCTGGTGGTCGATAACTGCTTCTGCACGCCTGCCTTGCAGCAACCGCTGAAGCTTGGTGCAGACATTGTTGTGCACTCGGCCACCAAGTTCATCGATGGCCAGGGCCGTTGCATGGGTGGCGTGGTGGCCGGTCGCCGCGAGCAGATGAAGGAAATCGTAGGCTTCCTGCGTACCGCCGGTCCAACCCTGAGCCCGTTCAACGCCTGGATCTTCCTCAAAGGCCTGGAAACCCTGAACCTGCGGATGAAGGCGCACTGTGCCAACGCCCAGCAACTGGCCGAGTGGCTGGAACAGCAGGACGGCATCGAGAAAGTGCATTACGCCGGTCTCAAGAGTCATCCGCAGCACGAACTGGCCCAGCGTCAGCAGAAGGGTTTTGGTGCGGTCGTCAGCTTCGAGGTCAAGGGCGGCAAAGAGGGCGCCTGGCGCTTTATCGATGCGACCCGTTTGATCTCGATCACCGCCAACCTGGGTGACAGCAAAACCACCATCACTCACCCGAGCACTACTTCCCACGGGCGTCTGGCGCCACAGGAGCGTGAAGCGGCGGGGATTCGTGACAGCCTGATCCGCATCGCGGTCGGTCTGGAAGACGTCGCTGACCTGCAAGCCGACCTGGCGCGCGGTCTGGCGGCGTTGTGATCGAATTGTCCACTCCCAAGACGGGCACTCATGGCCGCGTTGCGCTGGTCACGGGTGCCGCTCGCGGTATCGGTCTGGGGATCGCGGCGTGGCTGATCAGCGAAGGCTGGCAAGTGGTGCTGACGGACCTGGATCGGGCGCGGGGCTCCAAGGTGGCGAAGGTGCTCGGCGAAAACGCCTGGTTTATCGCCATGGATGTGGCGGATGAAAGTCAGGTGGCGCTTGGCGTTGCCGAAGTGCTGGGGCAGTTCGGTCGTCTGGATGCGTTGGTGTGCAACGCGGCGGTGGCCGATCCGCACAACATCACCCTGGAAAGCCTTGATCTGGCCTACTGGAATCGGGTGCTGGCGGTGAATCTCAGTGGGCCGATGTTGCTGGCCAAGCACTGCGCGCCGTATCTGCGGGCGCACAACGGGGCGATCGTCAATCTGGCCTCGACCCGTGCGGCGCAATCGGAACCCGATACCGAAGCCTATGCGGCGAGCAAGGGCGGCTTGCTGGCGTTGACTCATGCGCTGGCAATCAGCCTCGGGCCCGAGATTCGGGTCAACGCGGTCAGTCCGGGCTGGATCGACGCGCGGGATCCCTCTGCGCGGCGTGCGGAGCCGCTGACCGATATCGACCATGCTCAGCATCCGGCGGGCCGGGTAGGGACGGTCGAGGATGTGGCGGCGATGGTGGCCTGGCTGCTGTCGAAAAATGCAGGGTTTGTGACGGGGCAGGAATTCGTGGTCGACGGCGGTATGACCAAGAAGATGATTTACTCGGAATGACATGTTTTTGTCTTTTTGAGAAAAACTTCAATCCTGCTATTGACTTAGGTTCGCTACCTGCGTAAATTTCGCGGCCTCGGAGATGCAAACGGGTGATTAGCTCAGCTGGGAGAGCGTCTGCCTTACAAGCAGAATGTCGGCGGTTCGATCCCGTCATCACCCACCACTCCCGAGATACTTGTGTAAACAAGAGCGTAGGCTGAAAGTGCCTGCACCGACGCGCAGCGGTAGTTCAGTCGGTTAGAATACCGGCCTGTCACGCCGGGGGTCGCGGGTTCGAGTCCCGTCCGCTGCGCCATATTCAACGAGTCAGACACAGTCTGGTTCGTCATTGAAAAGCACCGAAGCTTTCAGTCAAACGAGTTACTTGAGCGTCAGCTCAAAGCGATACGCAGCGGTAGTTCAGTCGGTTAGAATACCGGCCTGTCACGCCGGGGGTCGCGGGTTCGAGTCCCGTCCGCTGCGCCATATCTGTTTCAAGGACCACTGAACGCCTTGAAACACCGAAAGCAACCTCTGGTTGATTCGGCATCGATAGCAAAGACCCTGGTCGAAAGACCGGGGTTTTTTGTGTCTGAAATTTGACCTCTCCCACATTCCTCCTTTGTTGTCCAGCAACGAGCGTAAGCCTTGGCTCGTTTTATACCGCCCGGCAATCTCCCCTGCGTCCATGGGTCGCTGCGATGCGATGTCGCATTGATTTTTGATTCTTTGGTCAAATTTTTGTAACTGGTTGTTTGCTGCGAGCACAGAAACCTTTAAAGTTAACCTTTCGGTCAGCTTTGCACTGTCATCACGCCCTTTGTTTAGCCAAAAAAGGGCTTCTGCAAGACTCGAGATTCCCAGTAGATAACCAGAAGGGCGGATCCATAACCGTCCAGAGGATGATCCATGTCCAACCGTGAAATATCCCGGCGCTCGTTCCTTCAGGGCGGGCTGGTGGCGGGTGTGAGCGTTACGCTCACGCCGCTCAGCAGTCAGGCGCTGGCTGCCTTGATGGAAAACAGCGTGACCGTGCCGTCCGAGCAGTGGCTCGGCAACAACGGCAAGGCGCGCCAGCGTAACGATGCCTTGTCCAAGGTCTGCGGCAGCAAGGTGTTTGCCCGCGACATCCGCTCCAAGGACATGCCGGGCTGGCCCCAGCAGCAAGGTCACGCCATGCTGCTGAAAACCATCAAGGCCGACCGCATTTACGAAGGCTATGATCTGTCGTGGCTCGGCGCCGATCTGCAGCCTGACCGCATCGTCACCGCTGCCGACCTGGACAAGGACGGCATCGTGTTCCCTGAAGAGCACGCGCCGGATCCGCTGCTGCCGGAAGGCAAAGTGCCGATGTTCATCGGCCACCCGGTCGCGATCCTGATCTGGAACGACTTCGAGCGTTTCCGTCAGGCCAAGAACAAGCTCAAATTCAATGACAAAGCGATTCGTTACGGTGCAAAAGTGCCGTTCTACGAAGGCGATCCCTATGGCAGCTTCCGCTACGTGCGCGTCGGTGGCCCGACCTCGGCGGACGAAGACGAGTTCGCCAGCCTCAAGGATTCGATCCTGTTCCCGATGCTCAAAAACCGTCGCCCGGTGTGGAATTCCCAGCCGAACCTGCATGGCAACCTGACCGAGCGCGGCCTGTTCTACGCTGACCGCATGAAGAAAGAGATCGACACCCCGCCGGACAACTGGCTGGTGTTCGACGAGCGTTACAAGACCCCGTCGATCGAACCGGCCGCGATGGAGCCGGACAACGGCAACGGCTGGTACGACCCGGCCACCAAGACCCTGCATTTCGTCGTCGCCACCCAGTGCCCGCTGGAAGCGGCAACCGAGACCGCGAAGATGATCTCGCCGTCGCGTTTCGGCCTGGCCAACCTGAACATGCATCCGGGTTACACCGTCGGCTACGGCTCCAAGGACCACAACATTTTCGTCTACTACGCGGCCCTGGCGGCGTTGTACGGCGCAGGTGTGCCGATTCGACTGGCCAACGACCGTTACGAGCAGTTCCAGAGCGGTATCAAGCGCCACCCGTTCGACATTCGCTATCAGTTGGCAGTAGACAAGACCGATCACAGCTTCAAGATTTTCCGCGCCGAGATGAGCGTCGACGGTGGCGGTCGGATCAACTACAGCCCGTCGGTAGCGGCCGTTGGCGCTACTGCGGCGCAGTCGATCTACTACATGCCGCAGAACGACTTGCAGGTTACCGCTTACCACTCTCGCGCCGTTGAAGCGGGTTCGATGCGCGGCTACGGCACGCTGCAGAGCATGGCCTCCACCGAAATGATGGTCGACGAAATCGCCGACCGCCTCGGTGTCGATGCCATCGATCTGCGCCGCAAGAACGCGCTGCGCTCGGGGATGAAAAACACCCAGGGCGCGATCCCGGCCGGTGCGTTGCGCCTGCACGAGATTCTCGACAAGGCTTCGCTGCACGAAGTCTGGAAAAACCGCGACGCTATCAAGAAACAGCGTGAAGCGGCGGATCCGGACAACTGGTATGGCGTGGGTTTCGCCATTTGCCAGAAAGATTTTGGCACCGGTTCCGAAGCACCGATGGCCAGCATCGAATTCACCGCTGAAGGGCGCATTTCCCTGCGTCATATCGGCATCGAGATCGGCACCGGCATGTCCACTTCGCAAGCCCTGGTGGTCGCCGATTTCCTCGGCAGCCCGGCGCATGATGTGAAGACCGGCGAAACCGAATGGAAGGAAATGCAGCTGGTCACCGCCGGCAACCCTTACATCATGAGCCAGGCCGAGCAGGACAACTTCCTGCGTAACCCGCGCTGGGTCGGCAAACTGGCGTCGGCCTCGTCCGCGACCAACTCCGCCTACTACTTCAGCCACGCCACCCGTGAAGCGGCGCGCGTGCTGTTCAATCACGGTCTGTGGCCGGCGGCGCTGGAGATCTGGCGTCAGGGCCCGTACGGCGGCCAGGCCAACCCCTACGTGGTGCGCCGCGAAGACGCGCATTGGGTCGACGGCAAACTGACCGCCAACGGCATGCAGCCACTGAGCTTTGAAGAGCTGGCCAAGCGTGCCCACGAGCGCGGTCTGGTCACCGGCGCCACGGTTCACGGTTTCAACCGCTGGAGCTGGGCCGAAGCCGAATACAGCATCGACGGCGTGCGCGAGCGTCTACCGCTCGACGGTCTGGCAGTGAAATACGGTGATGGTGCGCCAAAAGCGAAAAAGGCCCAGATGACCAGCGCCGGTTTCCATTTGCTGGATCGGCAGAACATCGCCTATCCGGTGGTTCAGTTGAACAACGCCGCCGTGACCTATTACAGCCCGGTCGCAACGCTGGTCGAGTTGAAGGTCAACAAAGGGTCGGCAGAAGTCGAAGTGCTCAACCATCACTCGTGGCTGGAATGCGGCCGGGTGCTGGTCGAGGAACTGGTTCGTGGCCAGCTCGAAGGCGGGATCGCCATGGGCATCGGTCACGCCTTGATGGAAGAGATGCCGCTGTACGAGGGCGGCCCGGGGGAGGGTGACTGGAACTTCAACCGTTATCGCCTGCCGATGGCGCGCCATGTGGCGGTGTGGAAGCAGACGTCGGAAATCCTGCCGCCGCTGTCGCCAAGCGACCCGTCCAAAGGCATCGCCGAAGTGGTGATGATCCCGGTGGTCGGCGCCATCGGTAACGCCGTGGCCCACGCCATCGGCAAACGTGTCCGCGATCTTCCAATCACTGCTGCGCGCATCAAGGAGGCCCTCAATGGCTAACCGTCCGCTTCAACTGACCCTCAACGGTCAATCCGTCGGTCCGGTGGACATCCCTGATGACCTGCCGATGATCGATTACCTGCACGAATACAAGAACCTCACCGGTTCGCGCCTGGGCTGCGGCCAGGGCATCTGCCACGCCTGCGTGGTGATCGTCGACAACCCGGACGGCACCAGCGAAGAAGTGCGCACCTGCATCACCGGCGCGCATTACTTTGAGGGCAAGAAGGTCCGCACCATCGAAGGCCATGCCAAGCGTGACGAGCAAGGCCAGGTCACCGAGCTGAACCCGATCCAGCAGCGTTTCGTTGATGAATTCGCCTTCCAGTGCAGCTACTGCGCACCGGGCTTCGTCAACGCCGCGACCGTGCTGGTGGAAAAGCTGCAACGCCAGCCGATCGTCAAAAGCAAACTGGAACAAGTCATCGAGGACAGCCTCGGCCATCACATCTGCCGTTGCACCGGGTACGTGCGTTACTACAACGCCACCCGCAACGTGCTGACCGATCTCGGCCTGGTCAAGGAGGGTTAAGCATGAAGCGTTTATTGATCCGCCTGACCCTGGCGGTCGGTTTTGCCGTGCCTGTGCTCGCGGCCCATGCGGATGATCAGGTCAAGCGCGGCGAATACCTCGCCCGCGCGGCCGACTGCATGGCGTGCCACACGGCGTCCGGGGGCGCGCCGTTTGCTGGCGGCCTGCCAATCGTGTCGCCGTTCGGCACGATCTACGGCACCAATATCACGCCGAGCAAGGAGCACGGCATCGGCCTGTACAGCGATGACGAGTTTTTCGCGGCACTCACCGAAGGCAAGCGTCGTGACGGCGCCAACCTGTATCCGGCGATGCCGTACACCTCGTATCACTTGATGCCGCGTGAGGATTCGGATGCGATTCACGCGTATCTGAAAACCATCGAGCCGATCGAGCGTCCAGCCCCGGTGACGAGCTTGAGCTTTCCGTTCAACGTGCGTCCGGGTCTGATGGGCTGGAACATGATGTACGGCAAAGCCTTGAAGCTGGAGCCGGCCGAAGGCAAAAGCGACGCCTGGAAGCGCGGCCAGTACATGGTCGAAGTGCTCGGCCATTGCGGCGAATGCCATACGCCACGTGGCCTGCCTGGCGCGATGCAGTTGGACAAGCGCCTGACCGGCGGCATCCTCAACGGTTACCTGGCGCCGAGTCTGCTGGCGACGGATCTGGCGGCGCGCGGCTGGAATCATCAGGACCTGAGCACGTTCCTCAAGCACGGCATGAGTGCCCAGGGCACGATGTTCAACGAGATGTTTCCGGTGTTCCACAACAGCACTCAGGGCCTGAATGATCCGGATCTGGCAGCAATGGCAACCTTCCTGCTCGGCGACAAGCCTCCGGCGGCGAAAGAGCTGACCGAAATGCCGGTGGAAAAACTCAGTGTCAGCGCTCAACGCGGTCGTCAGGAATACTTGAACGTCTGCGCCGGCTGTCACGCGGTCGGTGGTGAAGGCAAGCCGCATATTGCGGTGGCCATGCGCGGCAACACCACGCTGCGTCTGGAAGATCCACGCAATCTGGTTCGAGTGATCGAAGACGGTATCGGCGAGCAGAAATTCGCCGGATTCGAACGCATGCAGCCGATGCCCGGTTTTGCCGACAAGCTCGGTGCTGAACAACTGACCGATCTGCTGAACTACCTGCGTCAGGGGTGGGGTGGTCAGTCGGCCGAGCTGGCGGTCAGCGATGTGCAGAAGCTTCGGGCTGATGCGCCATCCATCGAGCACAAGGCGCACTGATCATGCAGCATCTCGATCTGCAGGTTGTGCGCCGGGCGCTGGAATGGTCGACGGCGGGGCAACGCATCTGGCTCTGCACCGTGCTGACGACCTACGGTTCGGCGCCTCGCGCGCCGGGTTCGATGCTGGCGGTGAACGACGGCGGGCAGTGGATCGGGTCGCTGTCCGGTGGCTGTGTCGAGGAAGACTTTCTCGAGCGCGTCGCCGAAGGTGCATTTCTTGATGCAATCAATGTCGTGCGTTATGGCGAAGGTGATGAACCGCGTTCGCGGGTCAGCCTGCCGTGCGGCGGCATTCTCGACGTGCTGGTAGAGAAATTTGACGCCGACTGCGATGTGCAGGCGCATCTGCGTGAACTCGAATCGGCGTTGCTGGGGCAGCGCCGGTTGATTCGCGAGGTCGATCTGGCCACGGGCGTGCGTAGCCTGTTTACGGATCGTGAGCAGGGGGCGCGGATCGAGCGTGAAATCGACCGGGTGCGGATCCGTATCGGGGCTGCCCAGCGTTTGCTGCTGGCTGGCTATTCCAGCGTGGCGCAGGCCTGTGCGGAGTTCGCGGTTGGTCTGGGCTTCGAGGTGATTCTCTGCGACCCGCGTGATGAGGTGCTGGAAGGCGTGGTGCTCAATGGCGTGGAGATCCGCCGGCAATTGCCGTCGGTGTTCATCGCCGATGGTGGCTGTCACCGTGATACGGCGGTGGTGGCGTTGACCCACGATCCGCGCATCGACGATCTGGCGATGATGGAGGCCGTGCGCACCGAAGCGTTCTACATTGGCGTGATGGGTTCACTGCAGACGTCACAGAAGCGCTTCGAGCGTTTGCGGCGGATTGGCGGTCTGGGGGAGGGCGAGCTGGCGCGGATTCATGCGCCGATCGGTCTTAACCTTGGCAGCAAGACACCGTCGGAAATTGCTTTGGCAGTGCTCGCGGATATCCTGCGGATTCGTAGCGGGATTGCGCGGGATCAGTTGTAATCCGTGCTGAATGTAAAAAGGGCCGCTTTTCAGCGGCCCTTTTTTTTGCGCGTCAGAAACCGAGTTTGTCGCGTAATCCGTAGTACCACGCGCCGAGTGCGGCAAATGGTGTGCGCAGCAGTTGCCCGCCGGGGAATGGATAGTGCGGCAGGTCGGCAAACGCATCGAAGCGCTCGGCTTGTCCACGTAGCGCCTCGGCCAGTACTTTGCCGGCCAGGTGCGTGTAGGTCACGCCGTGGCCGCTGCAGCCCTGGGAATAATAGATGTTGTCACCCAGGCGCCCGACCTGAGGCAGACGCGACAGGGTCAGCAGGAAATTGCCGGTCCAGGCGTAGTCGATCTTCACGTCCTTGAGCTGCGGGAATGCCTTGAGCATTTTCGGGCGGATGATCGCCTCGATATTCGCCGGATCCCGCGCGCCGTATACCACGCCGCCGCCGAAGATCAGGCGTTTGTCGCCGCTGAGGCGGTAGTAGTCGAGCAGGTAGTTGCAGTCTTCGACGCAGTAATCCTGCGGCAGCAAAGATTTCGCCAGGTCATCGCCCAGTGGCTCGGTGGTGATGACCTGGGTGCCGCACGGCATCGATTTGGCAGCCAGTTCAGGTACCAGGTTGCCCAAGTAGGCGTTGCCGGCAACGATAATGAATTTGGCCCTGACCTTGCCCTTTGGTGTATGCACGACCGGGTTGGCGCCACGTTCGATGCGCACGGCCGGTGACTGTTCATAGATGGTGCCGCCCAGAGACTCCACGGCAGCGGCTTCGCCGAGTGCCAGATTCAGCGGGTGGATGTGACCGCCGCTCATGTCGAGCATGCCGCCGACGTATTGATCGCAGGCGACCACTTCACGGATACGGCGCTGATCCAGCAGCTCGAGCTGGGTGTGTCCGAAACGCTCCCACAGGCGCTTCTGTGATTCCAGGTGGCCCATCTGCCTGGCAGTGAGGGCGGCGAATACGCCGCCGTCCTTCAAGTCACACTGGATATCGTATTTGGCGACTCGCTCGCGAATGATCCGGCCGCCCTCGAACGCCATCTGCCCGAGCAACTGAGCTTGCTTCGGGCCGACGCTGCGTTCGATCACATCGATGTCACGGCTGTAGCTGTTAACGATTTGCCCGCCGTTGCGTCCCGAAGCGCCGAAGCCGACCTTGGCGGCTTCCAGCACGGTTACGCGAAAACCGTTTTCCAGCAGGAAAAGGGCCGAGGAAAGTCCCGTATAACCAGCGCCGATCACACAGACATCCGTCTCCACATCATCCTGTAAGGCTGGACGTGGTGGTACGGCATTGGCCGACGCAGCGTAATAAGACTCTGGGTAAGGGGTGTTCGCCATCCTGCAGCCTCTGTTTAATATATTTTACGAGTGCGGCGATCCTACCCCAGTTGAAAAACCTCCGCCAGCCACCGGGAAATCTTCTTGCGGCGGGTCGAAATTAAATATTTTGCATATTCATAGGGTTAGGTGAAAAAAAGGTGTTGACACCCCTCCGGAATTCCGTAGAATGCCGCCTCACAGCAGGCACGTAGCTCAGTTGGTTAGAGCACCACCTTGACATGGTGGGGGTCGTTGGTTCGAGTCCAATCGCGCCTACCAAACAAAATCCGCTCTGCTGGGCGGTGTGAGGGGGAATCCGAAAGGGTTCCCCTTTTTCTTTGCCTAAGAAAACGTTCACAAATTATAGGCTTCGTTCACACAAGGCAATGTGAACGTGGATTCTCGCCTGCCTCTGTTCACAGTCAAAATTGTGAACGACTCTCCCTAACCTATTGATACGTATGGCTCTAGCACTTTCTTGTCTAGGTGGTGGTACGTTCGCAAGCTCACTCCCTTGCCCGTTGTTCGTCCCTCACAGGGGCAGGCTTTCTAACCAACTGAGCTACGTGCCTGCTGTGAGGCGATAGACGCCTGTCGGCCACGCTCTACACCCCCCAATGCTATGTGTTGAGTGCCGGACGCCATGAGCGACGCTGTAGAAATTCTGTGAGGGTTTCTTTAACAGGGGTGGGGCAGGGGGTTAGGGGGGTACCTATATATATGCATTGTTGCTTCTGGATTTCTAACGAAAACGCCTGTTTCCAGTATCTACAAATTCCCCTGAGTGAGAGCAGAGGTGCTCTGCTCTCGGCCTATCCTTAGGCGTATTGCGTCAGTTTCCAGGTTACTGCTTTGCCGCTGTAAGGCGGAAAGCGGTTCCCTTTTGCGATCGGTGCTGTGGTGCTGGGGGTTCCGACGACCTTCCAAATTCCGCTTTCTGGACAGCTCTGACCGGTGGTCCCTGTAGTGCCAATTGGTGCCTTAGCCATTTGTTTGCTCCATATTTTCTGAATGGCAATCTCATGATTGCTGTCAAAGCGTAGTCAATGATTTCATTTTGGTATCAGGCGTGAGCTAGGATTATTGGGCGATCTGTAAGGATTAATTTCAGATGAGATGGATAGCAGCGTCGATTTTATTTTCAGCGGTACTGATGTCATACGCCATCACCCTTCCTTACCGGGAATGCGTCAATGGGTTTGTCGCTCAAAATGGTGGTGACAGTTCGGTTAGTGCAAAGAGAATGGCGGCGATAGCTTGCAAAATTAAAGGCTAAGCCTTGACCGCTCGTTACGAACCGAGATAAAAAATCATCACGGCAAACGGGCCTAGCAGATGCTGAACTGTATGTCTCAGAGAGTGAGACGCTTCAACGTCAGTAGCGTCATAGCGAACCTTCGATGGTGTAGTGATGATGTGAACGCTCAGAAGACCGAGCCGATGGTTGATAGACAGGCCGAGGTGCCACCCTCAGAGGTGGAGCGCTTACCCCTTTTGGCGTTGTTAGGAGGGCAGGTTACTGATAGCTGAACTATCAGGCACTGTAGGCGCTAGCCCCTGTGAAGAACGGCCAATGTGGTGACGCATTGAGCACCCCTAAGGGGCACTAGGTGAGTACCTAGAACCGAGCGTAAGGCTCTCTATGTCATAGCTATATCAAAATGGATGGCTGCAATGGATAGCGATCAGTCACGCTTGACCTCAATGATAAAAATGACTGCGTTGTATCACCCCATTGGTTTGCTATGTAATGTGCTCATGACTTCTGTCTTGATTGCTGCGTTGTGTATAGCGGCATTCAAGGGCAAGATCATAGGTGCTTTGATTCTCGTGGCTGTAGCTATGATTTTCCGATTTATTATAATGTCGCTGCTAAGATTCTACCTTGCTAGAAAGTATCGCTAATCTGGTTAGTAGCGTTGGGCACCATTACACCTCCTCTGTTTTAATAAATAATTATTCTATTTGCTGCTTACAAGACTCATTCGGATCACATCCGCCTCCATCTCTTCAGCTATACGCTTTTCAATAGCTACTTGGCGCTCTACGTCTGTTTTTCTTGGGCGTCCTACTGGTCTCACGCTACCAGTTACCTTAAGCATCTCCTTAACCGCTGCAATATTTCCGTTGACTAATTCCTGTTTCAATATCTCAATTGACTTGTCATGCCAATAGATTCGGTGTTCCTCCTTCCAGCCTTGTTCCTCTGCGTAACTATCTAGGGTGAGCATGGTCACGCCTAAACGTTTAGCTAAATCGCAGTGTGAGTTAGTCTCAATGTATTCGGTCTTGTCTTTCTCTGTGAGGTTCATGGTGCTCTCTGTCTTGTGTGTTTGATTGTGATTGTTAAGGTGAGTGAATAGCAGATGATATTTAGGGCTATGGCTAGAATGCTGTAGTTCTGCATTATCTGTAATATTAATAACTGCGAGTAATGAATGCAAAGCAGGAGGGTTAGTAGGTAAGTCACAGTCTAGATAGCAGGTGCTTCCTCAATTCCATTTAGATCACATCGTGAGATGTAATTAACGGCTTGCAGGGTGAGGCGATTGTTAAGGGAGATATTGTATAGCGCTTGATGGTCATTGCGCTTGTGAATGATCTCCTTGGCTAGACCTCTAGAGATAACTATATTTCTTATTGCGAATGAGGTGAAGCTAGGTAATCTAATTGTGTCTGAATCTGACATGTTAATGATCCATTGGTAGTTTGTCTTAACGTCACTGAGTGACAGAAGCAAGAGCAAGAGCACGCCACGGAGTGGCATACGCATAAAGAAAGATCAAGAGCGGGTTGCTAATAGGTGCTTCGCTTTTGATTCTCTCTTTTTAATGCGTGCTCTTTGTCGGCTGTGCCGACGTTGCTTTTGCTCTTAAGCATATTGTTATTTGAAGTGTCCACAATTCCTTAAAGATACTCTAAGAGAAAGTGGACAGTTTTATCTGTCAGTTAGTTGTCTTCAGCCATCTGGATACAATGCTTTTGCTAACGTCCATCATTGATGCAATTTTTCTGAGTGATAAGCCTTCAGCGGATAATTCTTTGGCTTTAAGGATGTTGTCCTCTAGCTTGCTGCGTGAGTTTGAGCAAGGTGCTGATCTGGTGAAATCCTTCAGTATGTGGTGGCAACCCTTAAGGTCAAACGCAAGATGCAAACCTGATTCTTCAGTAGGAACAAAGTGAATAGTAGGTCTGTCATTGTTGAAAGTCCTAATGCTGCTACGAGTAGCACCTTGGAATATTAACTCTCTATAGCGTTCGTCTTTTATTGCTTGCTTGCCTGCAGATGAGGGAATTAGCATCTTCTCTAACATCTCAGAATTATTCTGATCGTCAATAGGGTTAGGATTTCCATGTATCAGAGAAAGGGTATGGTGTACGTCTGAATATCCATTCAATCCCCTGGCATCAAAGGGGATGCGTATTACATTGGGGTGATCGTCGAAAGGGTATTTGCACCACTCATGAACTTGAACAAGGATAGGTTCTCCTTGGACAAACTCGATAGCGTCCCGTAAGAGATCGTGCCCGAATACACTATCATTCCATTCTTCAGCTACATTTCCATCAGGGAGCGTAAGTAACATGGTCTTGCTTACCTTACTGCCTCCAATCAATGGGTAGATATAGCTTGCAAACTTATAGCCTCTGTATTCAGGTGTGAATTTAGAGACTGTAATGGAGTAGCCCTTGGTGATGGCGTGCTGATAGGCGAGGGTGCCTGTGACGTTAGCTCCGAGGATGTGTGTCTCAGAGGCGTGCTCATATATTCCGCTTAGGTCAAAGTAATCGATAACCCTGATTTGCCATTTCCACTTATTTTCTTTCTTGCTCAGATATTCCTTGATGAATACGTCTGCCTTGCCCCTGAGTAGTGCTCCTAGGCAAGTGGTAATAGTTGACATTCCCTTGTCATCTATCACGTCTGAATAAATCGCTCGTGCTTCTTTGGTCATTCCTCGCTTGATAGACGCTTTGGTCGAGTCACCATCAATCTCAATGAATTTCTCAAGGAAGTTAGTGTAGGCATGATCGCCAATATCTCTGGTAAGATTATTAGTGACCGACGGGACTTCATCAATGACTACAACCCAGTCTTGTAGATAGCAAGGATCAAGGTCTAGCAAGGTCTTATGCGTAATGATAAGAACCTTGGGGTCATCTTCTAGAAGCGCACATTCCACAGTGTCAGTGACATGCTTATGAGTGTCACTATTGATTACGCAAACGTGGTTGATGCCAATGGCTTGGATACGTTTTACAACGTCCTTGGATAGAACCTTGGTAGGAACTGCGTAAAGGTAACGTTTGTAAGGATCAGCATCCAGTTCTCTGATGAATTGTTCTGTCTTGCCTGTGCCCGGCGTTGCTTCAGCTACGTAAATAATCTTAGGTTCACTTCGGTTCAATCAGCTTTCCTTCTCGGAGTAGGTTGTCTACTTCTTTTATGAGGTAGGAGGGAGTAGTGAAGTGTCCTGAAAGTTCTTGGGGTACTGCCTTATGCCCCTTGACGGCTAGAACTTGATAGAATCCAAACGAGTTCATGCCATATTTAATGTGTTTGTAGTCGCGGATGCCTGAGATATGTCGATTCTTCTGCTCAATGCTGCAATCAATTGCCTCTAGGGCCGAACGCCGTTCTTGTTGTGCGTACAATTCCGATTCGTTGAGATAGGTGTTGCCCATTGTTATTCTCCTTGAGTGTAGGTTGCGCGAATGGCGGCCATTAGTTCGGCTTGTTCTTTCTGTGTGGCGCCAGTCAGCATGGATTTGGTGGTGCCTATAATGTTTCCAGCTTCGTCCCGCTTGATAATACTTTTCTGAGGTTGGGTGCCAAATCCTTTGTAAGTGTTATCTACATTGATAAGCTCTCTTACGAGTGGGTCATTGCGATAAAGCTCATCAGCTACTTTCTGTTTAGAGGCTTTCCATTGCGCTAGGGCGTCTTTAGATGAGGCGAGCGGATTGCCTTTTGGTTGAGGCGGTTCTTCTGTTAGCTGGTAGCCTTGTCCGATTAGCTCTGTCAGTACAGACATAGGGCTGTTGCCAGTACGTCGGGCCAGCTCATTAATTTCACTCATTGTAATAGTTTTCATGTTGATCCTTAGATGTCTAGAATTTTGTACTGGTACGGTGCAGTGTGGGCATCGCCTGATTTGCGGCGCTCGATAATGCCAGTGTCTAACAAGTCTTTGAGGATGTAGTCCACAGCCCTGCGAGTTAGTGCCGTAGCCTTTCCGAAGTCGCTAACTGAAATCGTTGTCCATCCATCTTCTTTGTGGCCATTCCGAATCATGAGGTAGATAAGCTTGCGTGTAAGAGTTCTCAGGCGCACATGGTGTAGCGCCACAATGTCGTCAATTGTAGTAGTCATATGGGTTCTCGTTTCTTGAGGTTGGTTAATAGCAGCAGTCGCATGGATTATGTAAGCTCTCTGGGTTTTCCGTTGATGCGGAAAATAAAGACCCCATGAAATCGTTGCTAATACTATCTATTACTGATTTTTAGGGGTGATGGTCTACAAAGGGTTGCGAATTATTTTCTAAGAGTAATCCTCAGACTTCATCATCCCATTAGTCACTGTCGCTGTGAGCCCCGGTGAAGGGGCTATCAGGCCACATGGCTATGTCGGTGGGATTGGCTACTTGTCGTCGCTCCTGTGAGCTTACAGGGCGTTTAATCAATCAAGTGAAGAACATCCTTAGCGTTCAAGTGGGAGTATCTAGCCACAGACCGAGTGTCCCTGTGTCCCGACACAATCATTATCTGAGCGTTGTTAAATCCTTTCTTGGCTACGTTAGTAATGCGTGTATGTCTTAACTGATGAAGCCTAACGCTATTGTCTAAGCCTGCTTTGTTCCTTGCTAACCTGACAGCCTGTGAGACGCTATGAGGCGTCACAGTGAACAGTCTTCCCTTGTTTGCTCGGTCTGCTAATGCAAGGCGCTGGGCTTCTTTCAGTAACTCCACGGCTCTGATGGTTAGGGGCACAGACCTAGTGCCATTCTTCCCATCAATAACATCCGCAATTCGTTCATCCAGGTGAAGACAGTGAGTCGTCAGCTTGAGTATTTCTGAACGTCTCATAGCTGTTTCATAGGCAAGCTCTACGATGAGAGCCATGGTGGGGGATAGCTTGCTGAGCAATCGTCTTAGCTCGCCTGCACTGATTACCTTGTCACTAGATTTGTCTGGTTTGGGTAGGGCTATGTCACTTACGGGGTTGTGTATGTCGATTAGCAGGCCACGCTTAGCGAACCTGAAGAAACGGGACATGAACGCTAACTGAATGCGACAGGTAGCAGGCTTGACCGTCTGTAGACGCTTCAGCTTGAAGTCATTGACTAGCTGAGGGGTGATGTCATGGATTGACTGAGGGAATGCAGCATAGAGCTGGGCAACGATCTTGATTGCATGGTCGTAGCTACCTTTTCCCTTGAGCAGGGTTTCACAGTAGGTCATGCCCAAGGTGTAAAGCGTATGGGTTTGGTGTTCCTTGGTGACAGCTTCAAGCTGGTCAGCCCATGCTTGGGCCAGTGCTTGAGTGGGGAAGGTTTTAGACTGGGCAGGTTTCCCCTTCAAGCGTACCTGAGCGTTCCAGTTACCTGATGGGAGGGAGCGGATGTTAGCCATTGTTGACGCCTCATAATGTGAATGGGCGTTCTCTTAGGGCCTTAAGCTTCGTGGCTTAGCGCCCAGCATGGTGGCTCTTGACATGGTGGGGGTCGTTGGTTCGAGTCCAATCGCGCCTACCAAACAAAATCCGCTCTGCTGGGCGGTCTGGAAGGGCCCACCGAAAGGTGGGCCCTTTTTTGTTGCCTGCGATTTGCAAAACTTTTGCAAAACCCCATCTCGGAACGCCAATTCGGCGCCCACCTCACGTACTCGATCGTCCAGTCGCTGTGCCCTCCTGGTAGTGCGTCGTCATCTTCTCGTCCGCGTGCCCCGGCAATGCCTGGATGTATTCCTGCGGGAAGTCACTTGGACGCGTGGTGGAGGGCGATTCTGGCGGCGGATGGTGAGATTGATCTGCGAACTGGCGATGGATTTTCAGAGGTTTATAATTTGAGGTCTTTTTGTTGTTCGTCGTTTTTCCATTGAATCCATGACGCTTGAGTGTGTGGATCGGCGTATTCCCCGCTCGGTAATCGAGGGAGGCTCATCAAGCCGTTCAGATTTTTCAGGCTGTGTTCAAACTCTTCCCGATACATTCGAACAGGCGTTGCGCATGGTTTGGCGCTTTCCAGCCCTGCAATCCGCTTCAGCGCTCTAGCTAGCTTCCTGACATATCGTATCGTGTGGTGCGTATTGGTTATGGCCTTTCTGTTGATGCCATCGAATGGTTGAGTCACCCAAAACTCCATTGGAAATAAGAATTCGGGCTTTTTACGTCAGATCACCTGATGAGAATGTAGGCCTTTTCTGTTTTGTATGAGGGGTCTTTCCTGAAAATGACTTTTTGATCTTCGAAATCTCGACGACCATAAAAATAGTGTGGATATTGAAAGGCTTACGATTTTATTGAACCAACCGGTTATCAAAAATACGTTGTTACATACTGAAAAAATCAGTAGTATCCGCCCCGCGTTCACCACCACGGTTTATGCATTTTTAAATCCCAAGCTTCCATCAGCTGCTTGGGATTTTTTTTGCCTGCGATTTGCCTCCTTCAATCGCCATCCTGCCCTTGCTCCTGGCATGCATTGCCCGCCATGGGCGCTGCCGGGCAAAACCATACATTATCGACTACTACTGTCTGGCCGATTTCAATCTCAGTCTGACGGGAGTTCAACAATGCTCGTTCATTGGTTTCTTGCAGCGGTTCATCTACTGGCGTTCGCCCTGGGATTCTGGGCTGTATTGACCCGCGGCACGGCATTCAGTCGTCTGGCTGCCGGGGCTGGTGATGTCGGGCGGGTATTGCTCGCGGATAATCTGTGGGGGATATCGGCATTGGTGCTGCTGGTGAGCGGTGGCATGCGAGCCTTTGGCGGGTATGAAAAGGGTGCCGACTATTACCTGCACCAACCGCTGTTCCACGTGAAGATGACACTGTTTGTGCTGATTCTGGTTCTGGAATTGGCCCCGATGATTACGCTGATCAAATGGCGCATGGCCAGGGGCCGCGGCACCTCGTTCGATAGCGGGCGTGCAAAAGTCTTTGCGCGGATCAGTCATGCTGAAGCGCTGTTGCTGGTGCTGATGGTGATGGCAGCCACCGGGATGGCACGGGGAGTGACATTCGGCTAGGTTGGCACGATTCCTGGCTTCTATTCGGAAACGTCCGACAGCCAACCATTGTGATCATGGTTAGTATCGGTAGCGAAAAAAGAAGACGTGCAGCAAGGGAGTCTGTATGGCCTGCGCCGTCACCAGGGAGGTGGGGGTGGCAAAACGGCGCTCGGTTCTTTAGCCAGTCATTACGCGAAGGTGAACGAACTGGCTACTGACTACGACGGGGCTCAGGGGGTTTGTGGCTTGTCCGGAGCGGTCAGGCCGGCCTGAATGCGCTGGTAAATTTCTTCACGGTGTACGGCAACGTTCTTTGGCGCGTTGATGCCGATGCGAACCTGCTGGCCGCTTACGCCGAGAATGGTGATGGTAATGTCATCACCGATGTTTATGCTTTCACCGACTTTGCGGGTGAGTATCAGCATGGTCTTCTCCTTGATTGCTTTGTAGGGCACCTGATTCAGACAGTGCAGAGGTCGGTGGTACGTATAGATTAGTGCGAAGTCTCACGGTTTGGGTGCCTCTTTCTGACGCGCAGACGTGGCATTAATTCCCAGCGCGTAACTATACAGGTGCGGCAACCATCAATCTCGTAGTTTTGTGCCCATTTTGCGGGGCTCTGAAAGTATTCGTGAATGCTAAGATCGCCGTTTCAAAAAATCAGAGGGAAGCGTTGTGCGCAAATTGGTCTGTTTGGTCGCAGCACTGGCATTGGCAGGATGTGGTGAAGGCAAGAGCGTGGAAACGCAAAAATCAAAAACGGTAGCGGTGACAACGCCTGCGACAGTATCCGGACCGCAGTGGGATCTGGAGGTGCGCGGCGAAACACCTCAAGCCGTAAGTGATCTGAGCGGCTGGTTGATCGAGCATGCGTTTATCGCCAATGTCATCAAGGATCCCAGCGGAAAGACCCGGATCCTGCTGGGGCCATTCAATTCCAAAGCCGAAGCCGAAGCGAAACAGGCCGATGTGAACGCTGCACTGGTCAAGGCGAAAAAGCAGAACATCGAGACACTTGTGATCGAGCGCAGCACGACGCAGTAAACGTTCCTTTCGGCGGAGCGGACTAAAGGGTGTCCGGTGTGATACGTTTTTACTGGAGTCACCGACGATGCTCAGAAGGAGCTCCGCATGGCCTCCGCCAGTCCTTACAAGTTGTTCGACGTTGTATTGCGACACAAGCAGCAGCTCAGTCCGCACCTCATGCGGATCACTCTCGCCGGCTCGGCAGTCAGCGAAATGGCTACCTGGGCTCCTGATCAGCGAGTCAAACTGTTCTTCCCGGCGCCGGATGGCTCTCCCGCCAGGCTCTCTCAGGATGAGGGATGGTACGCTCGTTTGCGCTCGATGCTGGCAGACCGACGCCCGCCGATGCGTACCTACACCATCCGCCACTTGCGAGCCGATCAGGGTGAGGTCGACATCGACTTTGTTCTGCATGGCGAAACCGGCCCTGCTTCTCGCTGGGCCTTGCGAGCGCAACCGGGTGAGCCGATGCAAATCCTGGCGCCTGATAGCCGGTACTCGGCGAGCGAGGCGGGTGGTTTTGAATGGAAGCCTCCGCAGTTGCTCAGGCAGCTTTTACTGGTTGCCGACTCGACTGCGTTGCCTGCGGCGATGGGGATTCTCGATGAATTGGCAGTACTTGCGGATCCACCTCCGGCTCAAGTGTTTCTGGAGGTCGACAGCGCGGCGGACATGCTTGCGGTGCCTGACTGGCCAGGTCTGTCGGTGCAGTGGCTGATTCGCGAGCAGACCGGCACCACAGTGGCCGGGGCGCTGATGGTAGAGGCGGTGCGAAAGGCTGCATTGCCCGTCGACACATCACTCGTCAACCAGGCGGTGGAGTTGGCCGACGTTGATGTCGATCAGGAGATCCTCTGGGAAATCGCTGAAGCCGCCACGGAAGGATTCTATGGCTGGATCGCCGGTGAATCGGCTGCAGTCATGAATTTGCGCAGATACCTGATCAAGGAGCGCGGTATTCCTCGTGAGTCACTCAATCTGATGGGTTACTGGCGTTACAACAAGCCCGGCAGCTGACCACAAAAAAGGCCTCGAGCGTGAAGCGCGAGGCCTTTTCATTATGTGCGAACAATCAGCCGCAGGCTTTCAGGTTGACCGGTCCGACGAACTCGTTGCCGCGTCCCATCACGCACGCCACGCTCTGATTGCGCTGACGTTCCCAATCCTGCACCGGGTACGTCTTGTCCCAGGCTTCATACAGCTGCCGATCCTGCTTCGACAGTCGCAAGCCATATTGCTTGCTCATATAGAAGTAGGTACGGGCGATCATGCCGCGAATCGAAGGACGGGGCATGACCTTTTTCGCCTTGAAATCGACTTGGGTCAGGCATGAGCCATATTGACCTTTTTCGACCGGAAGCCAGCCGTAGCTGAAGTTGCTGCGATCACCATTGACCTCGCCAATGCTCGGTACCAGGTTGTGCAGGTCGGCTTCGGCTTTCTGGTAGCCAGGGTCGTAGCGCGTGCAATTCTTGCGTCCGCCTTCCTGCCAGCATTGGCGCTGATGGCCGAACTCCCAGGCCGGGACGATGTGTTCCCATTCAATCCGGGAGGCACGCTTGGCATTTTTGCGCGGAACGTAACCGCAAGCCGCCAGGTCGACCTTATTGCCCGTGTATTTGCAGCCGCAATAGAACTCGGTGGATTGTGGGGCGTACAACTTCCAGGCGACCTTCTTGGCTTCGGTAAACGTGCGGGGTGCGCCGGCCTGGGCGCCAAGTGAGATGAACAGCAAAAGCACAGCAAGCAAACGGACAATCATTGAGTCAATCTTCCTTCGGTACAACCCAGAAAATCTGCACGCCACCATCGTCGCGATAAGCGAGGGTGACGTTGTCGTTCTCGTCGATCTCTTCCAGCAGGCGTTCCCATGCATCCATCGGTTCATCCGGGAGGCGGAAGATCAGAGCGGCTTTGGCTTTTTGTGCGGAGGGGGAGTTGATGATCTTTTGAACGCGCATACCCATGCGTTCGTAAGCATCGGGAGCGTCAGAGGAAGTGGCCACGAGGTTATCCTTATTAAGCTGTACGTGCATACAGTATTTAACTGTAAGCATTTTCGCAACTGCTTAAAAATCAAGAAAATCCTCTGACAGCGGTTTTCCGGTTTTGATGTGGCTCATCCGAAATATTTGTGCAGGAAAGGAGCGAGGGTGGTGTAGGTAATTTCACCACCCGCGAGGGTGGCGAGTGGTGAAAGAGTTGCCCGGCCGAGACTCGACCGGGCGAGGCTGAATCAGTACTCCCAGAACATCCGCTGCAGTTCTTTGCTGTCGTTGGTTTTGGTCAGGGCGACCATCGCCAGGATGCGAGCCTTCTGAGGGTTCAGGTCGTGAGCGACGACCCAGTCGTACTTGTCGTCAGGCTGTTCGGCGTTGCGCAGAACGAAACCTCCGGCGTTGACGTGGGAAGATCGAATGATCTGAACGCCATCCTTGCGCAGGGCCTGCAGGGCCGGGACGACACGGGAAGACACCGAGCCGTTGCCGGTGCCAGCATGGATGATCGCTTTGGCGCCGGACTGGGCCAGGGCCTTGTAGGCTGTATCGCCGACATTGCCGTAGGAGTAGGCGATTTCTACGTCAGGCAGGCTCTTGATGTTCTTGATATCAAATTCCGAATCCATGGTGTGGCGCTTGGCTGGCAGGCGGAACCAGTAGGATTTTCCTTCGACCACCATGCCCAGCGGGCCCCATGGGCTTTTGAATGCTTCGGTCTTGATGTTGATCATTTTGCTGACATCGCGGCCGGACTGGATTTCATCGTTCATGGTGACCAGTACACCTTTGCCGTGGGCTTCCTTGCTGCTGGCGACGGCGACGGCGTTGTACAGGTTGAGCATGCCGTCCGCCGACATGGCGGTGCCGGGGCGCATCGAGCCGACAACGATGATCGGCTTGTCGGTTTTCTCTACCAGGTTCAGGAAGTAGGCGGTTTCTTCCAGGGTGTCGGTGCCGTGGGTGATGACGATGCCATCGACGTCTTTGCTGTCGGCCAGCTCGGATACGCGGCGACCCAGTTGCAGCAGGTTTTCATTGGTGATGCTTTCCGAGGCGATCTGCATGACTTGCTCGCCACGCACATTCGCCAGTTTGCTCAGCTCGGGGATGCCGGCGATCAATTGTTCGATACCGACCTTGGCTGCCTGATAGGTAGCGCTGTTGGCCGCACTGGCGCCGGCGCCGGCAATGGTGCCGCCTGTAGCGAGAACCACCACGTTGGCCAGTTTGGTCTGGGTTTCAACTTCTTTTGCCTGAAGGGCGGAGGGCAGGAGCAGCAACAGGGCCAAAGCGCCCGGAACCAATGTGTTGAAAGCAGATTTCATTATTTTTCTCTCTAGTAGTGAGACGGTGCTGATTGCAGGTTCATCTAGATGCGCCCCGGGCCGATCTGAATGCCAGGGGTGCAGTAGGGGAGCAGGATCTGTACCAGCCGTACTGTGCTTTAGAGAAATGTTTAACCTTATGATTTATATCAATATTTTTTTGATTGGCGAGAATTGCCTATCCGGTATTCCGAACGGTGGGCGCTTTCGTGTTCGGCTCTCCGAAAGGGACTACGGCCGTTGTCGAACGATTCAAATTGCAGGTTTTGGATTCTCTGCTAAAGAAAGCGCCCCGCAGGCCGATGGTTGTTGAAGGAAACTTGAAATTAGGGAGTTCACATGTCACTGACCATCGGTTTTACAAATCCGGGCGCTGTTACCATCGGCGGTAAAACCGCAGCGACGATCAATGCCATGAATGATGCGCAAGCGGATGCTTCCACCGAAGCACTGGGCGTTGAAAAAACCGAAAGCAACCAAGTCAGAACCGGCGGTGCGGCGCAAGAAGACAGCAAGGCTGAAAGCGGCGACAACCTGAGTGTCACCGTCAAGATGTTGCTGAAACGGATGCAGGAATTGCAGAAGCAACTGCAGGAGCAGCAGCAACGCCTCGCTGCGGCGCAAGCTGCGAGCTACCCGACTCCCGAGGCGAAGTCGCAGGCAGTCATGTCTGTTCAGGGGGAGATCGCTGAAACCAGCGGCGCGCTACTGGAAGTCTCCGCTGCGCTGGTCAAGGAAATGTCCAAGGGCTCATCCGGTGGTAACCTGGTCAACACCACGGCTTAAGCACTCAAGGGGCGAATCTGCAGATTCGCCCTGCAGTCAATACCGATTCTGATTGTTGACAAACGTTGGCGGGATTCGCATAGTTCGGTCTACGCAAACGTTTGCGCGGCTTTTCCGAGACCCTGTTGTCTGGAAGATGCCGACGAAGCTTACGTCAGCGCAAGCGTTGCTCACAATAATCATAAGATCGGAGTGAACCCATGAAGCTGCCATTCGCTGGACGTCTTCTCGCTGTCGCCGTGCTGGCTGCCGCATCCGCCGCACTGCCTGTCTCTTCGGCATTCGCCGAATCTCCGGAAAAACCCAAGGTCGCACTGGTCATGAAGTCTTTGGCCAACGAATTCTTCCTGACCATGGAAGACGGCGCCAAGGCTTACCAGAAAGAACACTCCGCCGATTTCGACCTGATCTCCAACGGGATCAAGGACGAAACCGATACCGCCGGCCAGACCCGCATCGTCGAGCAGATGATTCTGGCGAAGGTCAATGCGCTGGTCATTGCGCCGTCCGACTCCAAGGCCATGGTGCCGGTGATCAAGAAGGCCGTGGATGCCGGCATCACTGTGATCAACATTGACAATCAGCTTGATCCGGCCGTCATCAAGAGCAAGAACATCAGCGTACCGTTCGTGGGGCCGGACAACCGCAAGGGCGCTCGTCTGGTAGGCGAGTACCTTGCCAAGCAACTGAAGGCCGGTGACGAAGTCGGCATCATCGAGGGCGTTTCCACGACGACTAACGCCCAGCAGCGCACCGCTGGCTTCAAGGATGCGATGGAGGCCGCACAGATCAAGGTGGTTTCCCTGCAGTCCGGTGATTGGGAAATCGACAAGGGCAACAAGGTCGCCGCGTCGATCCTCAGCGAATATCCGGACGTCAAGGCGCTGCTGGCCGGTAACGACAGCATGGCTGTAGGCGCTGTTTCCGCTGTGCGTGCTGCGGGCAAGGCCGGGCAGGTGCAAGTGGTCGGCTACGACAACATCAATGCGATCAAGCCAATGCTCAAGGACGGTCGCGTTCTGGCGACCGCCGACCAGTTCGCTGCCAAACAGGCCGTATTCGGTATTGAGACTGCGTTGAAGATTCTCAAGGGCGAGAAAGTCGACAGCGGTGCCAATGGTGTGATCGAAACGCCGGTCGAACTGGTTACCAAGTAGTCCTTCGGCGACACAATGGCGCTCGCCCGTCCGGGCGAGCGCACGGAGAGTTTTTATGTCAGTTTCCGCCCCGAACGCTGTCCTCTCGGTCAGCGGTATCGGCAAGACCTATGCGCAACCGGTACTCACCGGTATCGACCTGACGCTGATGCGCGGTGAAGTGCTGGCGCTGACCGGCGAGAACGGTGCCGGTAAAAGTACCCTGTCGAAGATCATTGGTGGCCTGGTAACACCGACGGCCGGGCAGATGCAGTTCCAGGGCAAGGAGTATCGCCCCGGCAGTCGTACCCAGGCAGAAGAGCTTGGCGTTCGTATGGTCATGCAAGAACTCAATCTGCTGCCGACCTTGTCGGTGGCGGAGAACCTGTTTCTCGACAACTTGCCAAGCAACGGCGGCTGGATCAGTCGCAAGCAACTGCGTAAGGCTGCCATCGAGGCCATGGCTCAAGTCGGTCTGGATGCCATCGATCCGGACACCCTGGTCGGCGAGTTGGGCATCGGTCACCAGCAAATGGTCGAAATCGCGCGTAACCTGATCGGCGATTGCCATGTGTTGATCCTCGACGAGCCGACCGCGATGCTCACCGCTCGCGAAGTCGAAATGCTCTTTGAGCAGATCACTCGTCTGCAGGCGCGCGGCGTTGCGATCATCTATATCTCTCATCGTCTCGAAGAGCTGGCCCGAGTCGCACAACGCATTGCCGTGTTGCGTGACGGTAATCTGGTGTGTGTCGAGCCGATGGCCAACTACAACAGCGAGCAACTGGTCACGCTGATGGTCGGTCGCGAGTTGGGCGAACACATGGACATGGGCCCGCGCAATATCGGTGCCCCTGCGCTGACGGTCAAAGGCCTCACTCGTTCCGACAAGGTCCGTGACGTGTCCTTCGAAGTGCGTGCCGGTGAGATTTTTGGCATTTCCGGTTTGATCGGGGCAGGGCGCACGGAACTGCTGCGCCTGATTTTCGGCGCCGATCTCGCCGACAGCGGCAGCGTTGCTCTCGGCTCGCCGGCACAGGTGGTGAGTATTCGCTCGCCGGTCGACGCAGTGCGCAACGGTATCGCCCTGATCACGGAAGATCGAAAAGGTGAAGGCCTGCTGCTGAGTCAGTCGATCAGCGCCAATATTGCTCTGGGCAATATGCCGGAGATTTCCAGCGGTGGTTTCGTCAACAATGGCGATGAGATCTCTCTGGCCAAGCGGCAGATCGATGCCATGCGAATCCGCAGTTCCAGCCCGACTCAACTCGTATCCGAATTGTCCGGCGGCAACCAGCAAAAAGTCGTGATCGGCCGCTGGCTGGAGCGCGACTGTTCGGTGTTGCTGTTCGATGAGCCGACTCGCGGTATCGATGTCGGTGCCAAGTTTGACATTTATAACCTGCTCGGCGAACTGACCCGGCAGGGCAAGGCGCTGGTGGTGGTGTCCAGCGACCTGCGTGAGTTGATGTTGATTTGCGACCGTATCGGTGTGCTGTCGGCGGGGCGCCTGATCGATACCTTCGAGCGTGACAGCTGGACCCAGGATGACTTGCTTGCCGCGGCGTTCGCCGGCTACCAAAAACGTGATGCGTTGCTCAACGAAGCAGCGCCTAGGGATCTCCCATGAAAACTGCATCTTCTGCCGGCAAACGTAGTGGCAACTTCTATGGTCTGGGTACCTATCTGGGCCTGGCCGGTGCCTTGCTGGCGATGGTCGCGCTGTTCTCGGTCATGAGCAGCCACTTTCTGTCGTACAACACCTTCAGTACTTTGGCCAATCAGATTCCCGACCTGATGGTGTTGGCGGTGGGCATGACCTTTGTCCTGATCATCGGTGGCATCGATCTTTCGGTGGGTTCTGTACTGGCGCTCGCGGCCTCCACCGTCAGCGTGGCAATCCTTGGCTGGGGCTGGAGTGTTTTGCCATCTGCACTGCTCGGCATGGCAGTGGCGGCTTTGGCAGGGACGGTTACCGGTTCGATCACGGTTGCCTGGAGAATTCCGTCTTTCATCGTCTCGCTCGGCGTGCTCGAGATGGCCCGGGGGCTGGCCTATCAGATGACCGGTTCCCGCACGGCCTACATCGGCGATTCCTTCGCCTGGTTGTCGAACCCTATCGCTTTCGGTATCTCGCCCTCGTTCATCATTGCCTTGCTGGTGATTTTCATCGCTCAGGCAGTGTTGACCCGAACCGTGTTCGGTCGTTACCTGATCGGCATCGGTACCAATGAGGAAGCGGTGCGACTCGCGGGCATCAATCCCAAGCCCTACAAGGTCCTGGTGTTCAGTCTGATGGGTTTGCTGGCCGGCATCGCCGCGCTGTTCCAGATTTCCCGTCTGGAAGCGGCCGATCCAAACGCCGGTTCAGGCCTTGAGCTGCAGGTGATCGCTGCCGTGGTGATCGGTGGTACCAGCCTGATGGGCGGCCGGGGTTCGGTCATCAGCACTTTCTTCGGCGTGTTGATCATTTCGGTGCTGGCAGCCGGCCTTGCGCAGATTGGTGCAACGGAACCGACCAAGCGCATCATCACCGGCGCGGTAATCGTTATCGCTGTGGTGCTCGATACGTATCGCAGCCACCGCGCAAACCGGCGGGGCTGAGACATGGCAACGATCAAGGATGTGGCGGCACTTGCGGGTATTTCCTACACGACCGTCTCTCATGTTGTGAACAACACCCGGCCGGTGAGTCAGGAGGTGCGGCTGAAAGTCGAGGCGGCGATCAAGAGCCTCGACTATGTACCGAGCGCCGTCGCCCGATCGCTGAAGGCCAAGACCACTGCCACCATTGGTTTGCTGGTACCCAACAGTCTCAACCCGTACTTCGCCGAACTGGCGCGGGGCATCGAGGATTATTGTGAGCGCAATGGCTACTGCGTGATTCTCTGCAACTCCGACGACAATCCGGAAAAACAGCGCAGTTATCTGCGAGTGTTGCTGGAGAAGCGTATCGATGGCTTGATCGTCGCCTCTGCTGGCGGTGACAGTGGTCTGGCGCAGGGGCTGGCCGGGGTCAAGACGCCGATGGTGATCGTTGACCGGGGGCTGGAAGGTGTGGACGCCGATCTCGTGCGCATCGACCATGAATATGGCGCCTATCTGGCGACAAGACACCTGATTGAACTTGGACATCGTGATATCGCCACAGTTGGCGGTCCTGCGAGCACCAGTGTTGCGCAAATGCGTCAGGCAGGTTTTTGCCGCGCCTTGAAAGAGGCGGGTATTGAAGTGCCGCCATCGCGGATGCTGGAAAGCGATTTCACCAGCACTGGCGGTTACAACGCGGCGGCGGTGTTGCTTGAGAGCAATCCTCCCAGTGCCATCTTCGCCGGCAACGACATGATCGGCATCGGTGTACTGCGAGCCGCCGCCGAACGCAATGTACGTGTGCCTGCCGAGTTGTCGGTGATCGGTTTCGACGATATCCAGATGAGCCGTTACGTGTATCCGGCGCTGACGACTGTGGGGCAGTCGATCCTGCAGTTGGGCGAAATGGCAGCGGAAGTGTTGCTGCGAAGAATTGCCACCCCGGATCTGGCCACTGATCAGCGGATCGTGACCCCGAGTATTGTCCTGCGAGAGTCGACCGCGCCACTGGCTGGCGTGTTTACCGAATATCGCTGAAACCGAATTGATGAGTAGTGATGTATGCCCGCAAATGTAGTGGTAATAGGCAGCCTGAACATGGACCTGGTCACCCGGGCGCCTCGCTTGCCTCGGGGTGGCGAAACACTGATCGGTCATTCGTTCGCCACTGTGTCAGGTGGCAAGGGTGCCAACCAGGCGGTAGCCGCTGCCCGGTTGGGGGCACAGGTGTCGATGGTGGGTTGTGTCGGCAATGACGACTACGGCGTGCAGTTGCGCGACGCATTGTTGGCCGAGCAGATCAATTGCCAGGCCGTCAGTGTGGTCGAGAATTCCAGTGGCGTAGCGCTGATTGTGGTCGATGACAACAGTCAGAACGCAATCGTCATTGTTGCCGGGGCCAACGGTTCGATGACGCCTGGGGTGGTCGACCGTTTCGACGCGGTGCTGCAGGCGGCGGATGTGATCATTTGTCAGCTGGAAATTCCCGATGCCACCGTCGGGCATGCGCTCAAGCGCGGTCGCGAACTGGGCAAAACAGTCATCTTGAACCCGGCTCCGGCCAGCCGTCCGTTGCCATCAGACTGGTTTGCCTCCATCGACTACCTGATTCCCAATGAAAGTGAAGCCGCCGCCCTCAGCGGTTTGCCGGTGGACTCGCTGGAGAGCGCTGAAAAAGCGGCTGCCCGGCTGATTTCGATGGGTGCCGGCAATGTGATCGTCACGCTGGGCGCTCAGGGGGCTTTGTTCTCCAATGGCGCGGGTAACCAGCATTTTCCTGCACCCAAAGTGAAGGCGGTTGATACCACGGCTGCCGGGGATACCTTCGTCGGCGGTTTTGCAGCGGCGCTGGCCGCTGGCAATACCGAGGTCGAGGCCATTCGTTTTGGTCAGATAGCCGCGGCGCTGTCTGTTACTCGGCCGGGTGCCCAGCCGTCCATTCCCACTTTAACCGAAGTCCAGGCATTCAAACCCGTATGAAAAAGACTCCATTGCTCAACATCGCGCTGTCTCGGCTGATCGCCTCCCTTGGTCATGGCGACATGGTCGTGATCGGTGACGCCGGCTTGCCTGTACCGCCGGGCGTCGAGTTGATCGACCTTGCGCTGACGCACGGTGTTCCGGACTTCGTCAGCACTCTGAACGTCGTCCTCAGCGAAATGCAGGTCGAGAGTCATGTGCTCGCCCGGGAAGTCTTCGACAAACAACCCGGTGCGCTGGCTTCGCTGGACGCATTGAATGACGAAGGCGCACTGGGGCGGCGCGATCTGCTCACTCACGAGCAATTCAAGGTTCTCAGCCGACAGGCGCGAGCGATTGTCCGTACAGGCGAATGTCAGCCGTATTGCAACATCGTGCTGGTCGCCGGGGTGACGTTTTAACCGGGTTCAAACCCTTTCGATTTCATAAGCACAAGGAATGCGCCATGCACCGCTATGCTCAAAAACTGCACCAACTGATCCGGAGTCTGCTGCTTTTGTCCGTGATAACCGCGACCGGCGCCCAAGCGGCGGAAAAGATCGATCTGATCATCGACACCGATCCGGGGGCCGATGATGTGGTGGCCCTGTTGTTTGCTCTGGCATCGCCGGAGGAGCTGAATATTCGCGCGCTGACCACCGTGGCCGGCAACGTGCGTCTCGACAAGACTTCTCGCAATGCGCGACTGGCCCGTGAGTGGGCAGGGCGCGAAGAGGTTCCGGTCTATGCGGGCGCGCCAAAACCGTTGATGCGCACGCCGATCTACGCCGAGAACATCCATGGCAAGGAAGGCCTGTCGGGTGTCACTGTGCATGAGCCGAAAAAAGGTCTGGCCAAGGGCAACGCGGTCAACTACTTGATCGATACGCTGAAGAACGCCAAGCCGCACAGCATCACTATCGCCATGCTTGGCCCGCAAACCAACCTGGCGCTGGCGCTGATCCAGGAGCCGGAGATCGTTCAGGGCATCAAGGAAGTGGTCATCATGGGTGGCGCTCACTTCAATGGTGGCAACATCACGCCGGTGGCCGAATTCAACTTGTTTGCCGATCCACAGGCGGCTGAGGTCGTTCTCAAGAGCGGGGTGAAACTGACTTACCTGCCGCTGGACGTGACCCACAAGGTGCTGACCAGCGATGCACGTCTGAAGCAGATCGCAGCGCTGAACAACAATGCGAGCAAAATTGTCGGCGACATCCTCAACGAGTACATCAAGGGTGACATGGAACACTACGGCATCCCGGGTGGCCCGGTGCATGACGCCACGGTTATCGCTTATCTGCTCAAGCCGGAGCTGTTTACGGGTCGTTCGGTGAACGTGGTGATCGACAGTCGCGAAGGTCCGACATTCGGGCAGACCATCGTCGACTGGTATGACGGTCTCAAGGCACCGAAAAATGCATTCTGGGTAGAAAACGGCGATGCTCAGGGCTTCTTCGATCTGTTGACCGAGCGTCTGAAACGTTTGAAGTAAGCGTGATGCCCGCAGGTGCCAGCCTGCGGGCTTTACTCATTCCCTGTATCCGGTGTGCCTTTGAAGTCGTCCGGATATTTCTCGAACAGCTGGGCGATGAATGATTGCGCAGCTTGTGTTCCCAGCGTCTTGACCAGCAGGTCGATGCTGATCAGCGCCAACTCCTCAGGACTGCCCGGACTGTAGGAACTATGCCCTTGTGGCCAGTGGGCCTTGATGTCGGCGGAGATGCTTACGGTCGTCATGTCGGGGCTCGGGAGGTCGCTGGGTCGGAGTTTCGAGTTAACCATTTTGTCCGGCGTTTGGCACTGCGACTTAGGCATGAACGCGGGGCTATGCGACACTTGGTCGTCTTTAAGAAACCAGGTACCGAGCCGTGCAGATCGATTTGAATTCTCCCGATGGCCTGACACTTGACGCTGTGCGCCGGTTGCTGGCCTCCGCCAGTGATGATGAGCACACCCAGTTGCGTGTGACCAAGGGCGGGATTGCCTATATTTCGGCGGGGGTCACTGGCGGTCAGGATATCGATGGGCTGTCGTTTCGTCTGGAAACCTGGGCAAAGGGATCTGGCTATGTGGGAAACGTCGCAGCCAGTGATGAAGTCTGGGTCATGCAGATTTTCAATGCTCTCAAAGACAATTGGCCGAATCCGCCGCTCGACTACATCGACATCTACTGAGCTCGTTAATATTCGGTGACGATTGTATGGAGATGCATTGCGCGCGCTTCAGGCAGACTCAGCGTTTTTTCCGGGTAGTGGGGCAGGGTGTCCACAGGTGTTGTGAAACCAAACGCCGGAATGGCGGTCGCACGATCTCAGCTTAACCATTAGAAAGAAGGAGGCTTCATGCCTTTGAAGTTCGCATCACTGGGTGCACTTATGGCCGCTGCCATGTTGGCCGGATGCAGCACGACCTCCAGCGAGTCGGCAAAGGATCCTGTGGCGTCCGATGCCGGTCATGGCCGCTGTGAAGCAAAGGCTGCGGAATTTGCCATCGGTAAAAGGGCTTCCCCGGAGCTGCTAGAGCAGGCTCGTGCCAAGTCTGGCGCGCAAAATGCCCGCTTCCTCAAACCTACGGACATGATCACCCTGGAATACCGCTCCGATCGCCTGAATCTGAACACCGACAACAATCTGGTGGTCATCCGCGCCAACTGTGGCTGATCCCGGGTCGTTTTTGTCACAGGCATAAAAAACCCCGTCACATGGACGGGGTTTTTTTAGTGCGCCGGGAAATTACTCTGGGCGAACTTGTGCAGCTTGCATACCCTTTTGGCCTTTCTCAGCCACGAAGGAAACGGTCTGGCCTTCTTTCAGGCTTTTGAAACCGTCGGATTCGATAGCTTTGAAGTGTACGAACAGGTCGTCACCGCCACCTTGAGGAGTGATGAAGCCGAAGCCTTTTTCATCGTTGAACCATTTAACGGTGCCGGTTTGGCGATTAGACATGGTGTATCTCCAAGAAACATATATTTTCAGTAGTACTGTGCTGCTCAGGCCAACTGGGCACACCCGGGTATCATAGTCGAAATGTTCGGTTTGGTAGCCCCCCGGACGTGCTGTTTGCTTTCATATTGCAGACGCTTCGACAGTTTGAATGTCTGTAACCCCCGGTTTCAGAGGCTTTCAGCCAATTCGAAGGGGTGTAAAAAAAGCTATAAAACCTGCATAAAATATCGAATTCAGGGGCATTTCGGCTGTTTTGCGCTTATCGAATGCCCACAAATCCGTTCATCGGGACTATTTTTGCACTCGGCAAACCGAGATTTCTTTCAGTGCGCGCTGACCCAATTCGCCACTCGGCGGGGTGTTCTTGTCCATCAGTTGAGCGATTTCCTGCGTGGTGAATTTCTTCTCCAGGACATCAGCGCCGCAGGTGCAGTGTTGTTTGGCTACAGTCGGGTTGACGCTTTGGCTGGCCGCCTTGGTGCAGTCATTCATGTATTGCTCTTTTACGCCTTTCGGCCAGGCGGCCTGCGCGCTCAGCGGCAACAGCAGAACTAAAGGGACGACTGCGGCAAATAGGGTGTTCAGACGCATGCGAAGATGCTCCTTGTGGGTCGATGTCTTGTTATCTGATGGCTGAGGGGCCGATCAAGTTCATCACTTTGGCATAAAACAGACGATTTGCCTGCCGGTAAAACCAGCGTGCGTGCGCGACCGTTCATCTGTGCTAGCATGGCCGACTCGAGCGTTTCGCAGGCACCGGATGACCTTCAGTCCCGGTAGCGGCGGCGTACGAATACTCTGATTTGAATCCCAGTCACTCTGGTTCGGTTTTCCGGTTGGCCGCAAGGCTCCTGCCGCTGTAAGGCAGGCGTTCGTCATTGAATGGCCTGGATCGGATCTTGTACTGGCTCATCCCAACCCACGTGACCTTTGGTAGGGGTCACCACTAGGAGAGGAGGCGCCATGCCAACTATTACTCTTCCCGACGGCAGTCAACGTTCATTCGATCACCCGGTTTCCGTAGCCGAGGTCGCCGCGTCCATTGGTGCAGGCCTGGCCAAGGCCACCCTGGCCGGCAAGGTGAACGGCAAGCTGGTCGACGCCAGCGACATCATCGACAGCGACGCAACGCTGCAAATCATCACGCCAAAGGATGAAGAGGGGCTGGAGATCATTCGCCACTCTTGCGCCCACCTGGTTGGCCACGCGGTCAAGCAGCTGTACCCGACGGCCAAAATGGTCATCGGTCCGGTCATTGACGAAGGCTTCTATTACGACATCGCCTTCGAGCGTCCTTTTACTCCGGACGACATGGCGGCCATCGAACAGCGCATGCAACAGCTGATCGATACCGAATACGACGTCATCAAGAAAGTCACTCCGCGTGCCGAAGTGATCGAAGTGTTCAAGGCCCGTGGCGAAGACTACAAGCTGCGTCTGGTCGAAGACATGCCGAACGAGCAGGCGATGGGCCTGTACTATCACGAAGAATACGTCGACATGTGCCGCGGTCCGCACGTGCCGAACACTCGCTTCCTGAAATCCTTCAAGTTGACCAAGCTGTCCGGCGCCTACTGGCGCGGTGATGCCAAGAACGAGCAATTGCAGCGCGTTTACGGCACCGCCTGGGCTGACAAGAAGCAGCTGGCTGCTTACATCCAGCGTATCGAAGAAGCTGAAAAGCGCGATCACCGCAAGATCGGCAAGCGCCTGGGCCTGTTCCACACCCAGGAAGAAGCGCCGGGCATGGTGTTCTGGCACCCGAATGGCTGGACGTTGTACCAGGTACTCGAGCAGTACATGCGCAAGGTGCAGCGCGACAACGGCTATCTCGAAATCAAGACGCCGCAAGTCGTTGACCGCAGCCTGTGGGAGAAATCCGGGCACTGGGCCAACTACGCGGACAACATGTTCACCACTGAGTCGGAAAGCCGCGACTACGCCATCAAACCGATGAACTGCCCTTGCCACGTGCAGGTGTTCAACCAGGGCCTGAAGAGCTACCGCGAGCTGCCGATGCGCCTGGCGGAGTTCGGTGCCTGCCACCGTAACGAACCATCGGGTGCGCTGCACGGCATCATGCGTGTGCGTGCGTTCACTCAGGACGACGCCCACATCTTCTGCACCGAAGAGCAGATGCAGGCTGAATCTGCTGCGTTCATCAAGCTGACCATGGATGTTTACCGCGACTTCGGCTTCACCGACGTCGAGATGAAACTGTCCACTCGTCCGGAAAAACGCGTTGGCTCCGATGAGCTGTGGGATCGCGCCGAAGCGGCACTGGCTGCTGCCCTTGAAAGTGCTGGCCTGCCGTACGATCTGCAGCCGGGTGAGGGAGCGTTCTACGGTCCGAAGATCGAATTCTCGCTGAAAGATTGCCTCGGCCGCGTGTGGCAGTGTGGTACCTTGCAGCTCGATTTCAACCTGCCTGTGCGTCTGGGAGCCGAATACGTCTCCGAAGACAACAGCCGCAAACATCCGGTGATGTTGCACCGTGCGATTCTCGGTTCGTTCGAGCGTTTCGTCGGGATTCTGATCGAACACTACGAAGGTGCATTCCCTGCGTGGCTGGCGCCAACCCAGGCAGTGATCATGAATATCACTGATAAACAGGCAGATTTTGTCGCCCAGGTGGAAAAAACTCTCAACGAAAGCGGGTTTCGTGCCAAGTCTGACTTGAGAAATGAAAAGATCGGCTTTAAAATCCGCGAGCATACTTTGCTCAAGGTTCCATATCTCTTGGTTATTGGGGATAAGGAAGTCGAGATGCAGACTGTCGCTGTGCGTACTCGTGAAGGTGCTGACCTGGGCTCGATGCCCGTCGCCCAGTTCGCTGAGTTTCTCGCGCAAGCGGTTTCCCGGCGTGGTCGCCCAGATTCGGAGTAATTATTATTAAGCGTGAAATGAGACAAGATAAACGAGCTGCACCGAAAGCCCCGATCAACGAGAATATCTCGGCACGCGAGGTTCGGTTAATTGGCGCTGATGGCGAGCAGATTGGCATCGTCTCGATTGATGAAGCGCTTCGTATTGCTGAAGAAGCAAAGCTTGATCTGGTAGAAATCTCTGCCGACGCAGTCCCACCGGTTTGCCGGGTGATGGACTACGGCAAATCGATCTTCGAAAAGAAGAAGCAGATTGCTGCGGCGAAGAAGAACCAGAAGCAGATTCAGGTAAAAGAAATCAAGTTTCGTCCAGGGACGGAGGAAGGGGATTACCAGGTAAAACTGCGCAACCTGGTACGTTTCCTGAGTGACGGGGACAGGGCCAAGGTATCCTTGCGATTCCGCGGCCGTGAGATGGCCCACCAGGAGCTGGGGATGGAACTCCTCAAGCGGGTTGAACAAGACCTGCTCGAGTACGGTTCGGTCGAACAGCATCCTAAGATGGAAGGACGCCAGCTGATCATGGTCATCGCCCCGAAAAAGAAGAAGTAATCAACAGGGCACGGCAGGCCTTCTGATTATGTTTATCAACTGAATGCGGAGTATCCGAACATGCCAAAGATGAAAACCAAAAGTGGTGCTGCTAAGCGGTTTCTGAAAACTGCTAACGGTATCAAGCACAAGCACGCTTTCAAGAGCCACATCCTGACCAAAATGTCGACCAAGCGTAAGCGTCAACTGCGCGGTAGCAGCTTGCTGCATCCGTCTGACGTGGCAAAAGTCGAGCGCATGCTGCGCCTTCGTTAATTTTTGGATCAAGAATAGAGGAAGTAACTCATGGCTCGTGTAAAGCGTGGCGTCATTGCCCGTAAACGTCACAAAAAAATTCTGAAACTTGCTAAAGGCTACTACGGTGCACGCTCGCGCGTATTCCGTGTTGCCAAGCAAGCGGTAATCAAGGCAGGCCAATACGCCTACCGTGACCGTCGTCAGAAAAAACGTCAGTTCCGCGCTCTGTGGATCGCTCGTATCAACGCTGGTGCTCGTGTTAACGGTCTGTCCTACAGCCGTTTCATTGCCGGCCTGAAAAAAGCGTCCATCGAGATCGACCGTAAGGTTCTGGCTGATCTGGCAGTGAACGAAAAAGCGGCGTTTGCTGCGATTGTCGAGAAAGCTAAAGCCACCTTGGCTTAAGTACCCCCGACAGTCATCCGGCCTCACCTTTGTGGGGTCTGGTGTTAAACGTCATAAATAGGGGAAGAGCCTTCAAGCTCTTCCCCTATTTTGTATCTGGAGTCTGTACATGGAAAACCTGGATGCGCTGGTCTCTCAAGCACTAGAGGCTGTGCAAAGCGCTGAAGATATCAATGCCCTGGAGCAAATCCGGGTTCAATACCTTGGCAAGAAGGGTGAATTGACTCAGGTGATGAAGACCCTGGGGAATTTGCCGGCAGAGGAGCGTCCGCAAGTCGGCGCCCTGATTAACGTTGCCAAGGAACGTGTAACAGGCGTTCTCAATGCGCGCATGGCTCTGTTTGAAGAGGCCGAGCTGGCTGCCAAACTGTCTGCCGAATCCATTGACGTGACGTTGCCGGGCCGCGGTCAGACCTCCGGTGGTCTGCATCCGGTTACCCGGACTCTGGAACGAGTCGAACAGTTCTTCACCCGAATCGGCTACGGCATTGCCGAAGGCCCTGAGGTTGAAGACGACTACCACAACTTCGAGGCGCTCAACATCCCAGGCCATCACCCGGCCCGGTCGATGCATGACACCTTCTATTTCAATGCGAACATGTTGTTGCGCACCCATACCTCGCCGGTACAGGTCCGCACCATGGAATCGAAAAAGCCGCCGATCCGCATTGTCTGCCCAGGCCGTGTGTACCGTAGCGACTCCGATATCACCCACTCGCCGATGTTCCACCAGGTCGAAGGCCTGCTGGTTGATCGCGATATCAATTTTGCCGATCTCAAAGGCACGATCGAAGAGTTCCTGCGGGTGTTCTTCGAGAAAGAACTGGCCGTACGTTTCCGTCCTTCGTACTTCCCGTTCACCGAGCCATCCGCAGAAGTCGACATGGAATGCGTGATGTGCAGCGGTAAGGGCTGCCGTGTCTGCAAACAGACCGGCTGGCTGGAAGTGATGGGCTGCGGCATGGTTCATCCGAATGTGCTGCGCATGTCCGGCATCGATCCGGAAGAGTTCTCCGGCTTTGCTTTCGGCATGGGTGTCGAGCGTCTGGCCATGCTGCGTTACGGCGTGAACGACTTGCGTCTGTTCTTCGACAACGACTTGCGGTTCCTCGCGCAATTTCGCTAGTCGTAACGAATTCTTAGGAGAGCAGGATGAAATTCAGTGAACAATGGCTGCGTGGCTGGGTCAGCCCGCAGGTAGATCGCGACGCGCTCGTTGCTCGTCTGTCGATGGCCGGTCTTGAGGTCGATAGCGTTACGCCGGCCGCCGGTGTTTTCAGTGGCGTGGTGGTGGGCGAGGTGCTGAGCACCGAGCAGCACCCGGATGCCGACAAGTTGCGTGTTTGCCAGGTCAGCGATGGCGCGGAAACCTTCCAGGTCGTGTGCGGTGCGCCAAACGTGCGTCCGGGCCTGAAGATTCCGTTTGCGATGATCGGTGCCGAGCTGCCGGGTGACTTCAAGATCAAGAAGGCCAAGCTGCGTGGCGTCGAGTCCAACGGCATGCTGTGCTCGCAATCCGAGCTGCAGGTCGGTGAAGGCAATGACGGTCTGATGGAGCTGCCGGCCGATGCGCCGGTGGGCGAAGACTTCCGTGTTTATATGGACCTGGAAGACGCCAGCATCGAAGTCGATCTGACTCCGAACCGTGGCGACTGCCTGTCCCTGGCCGGTCTGGCCCGTGAAGTCGGCGCGCTGTACGACGTTCCGGTCACTCGCCCGGTGGTGATGACCGTTCCTGCGGTGCACGACGAAGTGCGTTCGGTAGAAGTCCTGGCACCTGCTGCCTGCCCGCGTTACCTGGGCCGTGTCATCCGCAACGTTGATCTGTCCAAGCCGACGCCGCTGTGGATGGTTGAGCGCCTGCGTCGCGCAGAAGTCCGCAGCATCGACGCCGCCGTCGACATCACTAACTACGTGATGCTGGAGCTGGGTCAGCCGCTGCATGCTTTCGATCTCGCCGAAATCAATGGCGGCATCCGTGTGCGCATGGCGGAAGAGGGCGAGAAACTGGTATTGCTCGACGGTCAGGAAGTCAGCCTGCGTAGCGATACGCTGGTGATCGCCGACCACACTCGGGCTCTGGCGATTGCCGGCGTGATGGGTGGCGAACACAGCGGTGTATCCGCGACCACTCGCGACGTATTCCTTGAAAGTGCGTTCTTCGACCAGATCGCTGTGGCGGGCAAGGCTCGATCCTACGGTCTGCACACTGACGCTTCGCACCGCTACGAGCGTGGCGTGGACTGGCAACTGGCCCGTGAAGCCATGGAGCGCGCCACTGGCCTGCTGCTGGAAATCACCGGTGGCGAAGCCGGCCCGATCATCGAAACCGTCAGCGAGCAGCATCTGCCGTCGATCGCGCCAATCACCCTGCGTGCGCAGCGCATCACCCAGATGCTGGGCATGGAAATGGATTCGGCCGAAGTCGAGCGTCTGCTCAACGCTTTGGGTCTGAAAGTTTCCGACGACGGAGCAGGGCAATGGCGCGTAGAAGTGCCGAGCCATCGCTTCGATATCAGTCTGGAAGTCGATCTGATCGAAGAGTTGGCACGTCTGTACGGTTACAACCGCCTGCCGGTTCGTTACCCGCAAGCTCGTCTGGCGCCGCAGGCCAAAGCCGAAGCGCGCAGCGATCTGCCGGAACTGCGTCGTCTGCTGGTTGCTCGTGGTTATCAGGAAGCGATCACTTACAGCTTCATCGATCCGAAGCAGTTCGAACTGTTCAACCCGGGCGTCGAGCCACTGCTGCTGGCGAACCCGATTTCCAACGACATGGCTGCCATGCGTTCGTCGCTGTGGCCAGGTCTGGTCAAGGCGTTGCAGCACAACCTCAACCGTCAGCAGGATCGTGTTCGTCTGTTCGAGAGCGGTCTGCGCTTCGTTGGTCAACTGGATGGTCTGAAGCAAGAGCCGATGCTGGCCGGTGTTGTCTGCGGTAGCCGTCTGCCGGAAGGCTGGGCGCAAGGTCGCGACACCGTCGATTTCTTCGACGTCAAGGCTGACGTAGAAGCGGTGCTGGGTTTTGCCGGTGCGCTGGATTCGTTCACTTTTACTCCGGGCAAACACCCAGCGCTGCACCCGGGTCAAACCGCGCGCATCGAGCGGGAAGGGCGTGAAGTCGGCTTTATCGGTGCGATTCACCCTGAGCTGTCGAAGTCCCTCGGTCTCGACCGCCCGGTCTTCGTTTTCGAGCTGGTTCTGGCTGAAGTGGCGTTGGGCAAAATGCCTGAATTCCACGAGTTGTCGCGCTTTCCTGAAGTGCGTCGTGACCTGGCACTGATTGCGCACAAAGACGTTGCGGCCTCGGCTGTATTGAGCGTAATCCGTGAAAATGCAGGCGAATGGCTCACGGATCTCAGGCTGTTTGACGTGTATCAGGGTAAAGGTATTGATCCTGATAGAAAAAGCCTTGCAGTCGGCTTGACCTGGCAGCATCCATCGCGCACTCTTAATGACGATGAGGTGAATTCGACGACGCAAAATATCCTCACCTCGCTCGAACAAAGGTTGAACGCCACGTTAAGGAAGTGACGTATGGGGGCTTTGACGAAAGCTGAGATGGCGGAACGTCTGTATGAAGAGCTGGGCCTGAACAAGCGGGAAGCCAAGGAATTGGTCGAACTGTTTTTCGAGGAAATCAGGCACGCTCTTGAAGACAACGAGCAGGTCAAATTGTCGGGTTTCGGCAATTTCGACCTTCGGGACAAGCGCCAGCGGCCTGGCCGCAACCCGAAAACGGGGGAAGAAATCCCGATCACGGCTCGCCGTGTGGTCACCTTTCGTCCAGGGCAGAAGTTGAAAGCCCGAGTTGAGGCTTATGCTGGAACCAAGTCATAACGACGAACTACCCGTCATCCCGGGAAAACGCTACTTCACCATCGGTGAAGTCAGCGAGCTGTGTGCGGTAAAACCACACGTGCTGCGCTACTGGGAGCAGGAGTTTCCTCAGCTCAACCCCGTCAAACGCCGCGGAAATCGCCGGTATTATCAGCGCCAGGATGTGCTGATGATCCGGCAGATCCGCGCGCTCCTTTACGATCAGGGGTTCACCATCGGCGGCGCGCGCCTGCGGCTGTCCGGTGATGAGGCCAAAGACGACACAACCCAATACAAGCAAATGATCCGCCAGATGATCGCTGAGCTCGAAGATGTTCTGGTGGTACTCAAGAAATAATTTCCTGCTTTTAAATACTTCCAGTTTTCAAAAGCTTGCGATATATTCTTGAGCGTTCTTCGAGATGGAGAACGAGTTTCAAACCTAGTCGGGGCGTAGCGCAGTCCGGTAGCGCACTAGCATGGGGTGCTAGGGGTCGAGTGTTCGAATCACTCCGTCCCGACCATATAATTCAAAGGGTTGCGAGATTTTATCTCGCGACCCTTTTTTATTTTTGTTGTTTTTACCCTCACAAAACGGCTGGCTCTGGGTGGAATCTTAGGTCGCGCGTTGTTTCTGGAAAGGCTGTACAAGGGGGGCGCTGATCGGCAAGAACCAACAACTTCCGCCTCCCCCTTTGCGTTTCGAGAGCGTACGCCTTACTAAACCACCGCTCCGAAAAGCGATCCCACCATTGCCGTAATGCCCATAGCCAGCGCGCCCCAGAATGTCACCCGCCAGGCCCCGGTGATGACCTTGGCTCCGCCGGCCTTGGCGGCGATGGCGCCCAGTGTCCCGAGAAACACCAAGGACATGCCTGATATCCAGGGCACCACGCTGTGCTCCGGCGCGACAAACGTCACCGCCAGCGGCAAGGCGGCGCCCACCACGAAACTGGCGGCGGAGGCCAGGGCTGCCTGCAAGGGTTTGGCGGTGAGGGTGGCGCTGATGCCCAACTCGTCCCGGGCGTGGGAGCCCAATGCGTCATGGGCCATCAATTGATCGGCCACTTGATGGGCCAGTTCGGGTGATACGCCGCGATGCATGTAGATGTTGGCGAGCTCGATGTGCTCGGCTTTCGGGTCGCTCGACAGTTCTGCCCGTTCGCGGGACAGATCGGCCCGCTCGGTATCGGCCTGGGAATGTACGGAGATGTACTCGCCAGCGGCCATGGACATGGCTCCGGCCATCAGGCCCGCCATTCCGGTGACCAGCAATGTGGCGTGGCTGGCATTGGCGGCCGCGACGCCCATCAACAGGCTGGCGGTAGAGACAATCCCGTCGTTGGCGCCCAGGACGGCGGCGCGCAGCCAGCCGATACGATCGCTTCGGTGTGCCTCGGTGTGCCTGTGCATGAACTTCATTGTAGAACGGGGCTCCCTGTCATTAGGCGGTTCACGTCGGATGGGTTCCGAGCGGCCCGGCAATCTGCGTCAGCGGGTTTCAATTTGCGCCTGCAACTGGCCGCCGACAATGGATATTTCTTTGAATTGTTCACCCTCGCGCAGCACGAACAACGCGTCCATCCCGCGTTCCTGAGCCAGACGTGGGCCCTCGGTTTCGCCCAGGACCATCAACGCTGTGGCCCAGGCATCGGCGAGCATGCACGAGGCCGCCACCACGGTGACGGCGGCGAGCGGGTTGCACAGCGGCGCGCCGGTGGCCGGGTTCATGGTATGAGCATAGGACTGACCGCCCACGTCTACCCAATGTCGATAGTCCCCGGAGGTCGCGATAGCGGCATCGCCAAGTTCCATCACGCCCATGACTTCACGCACGCCCCGGTTGGGCTTTTCCAGGGCCACGACCCAGCATTGGCCGTCAGGTTTGGCGCCCCGGGCGCGCATTTCGCCATCGATGCCGACCAGGTAGCGGGTGATGCCCAAACCCTCCAGGCAGCGGGCCAGTTCATCCACGCCAAAACCTTTGGCGATGCCACTCAAGTCAAGGTTCAGCGGTAGGCGCTTGCGTGCCTGATTGTGTTGCGGGTCAACCACTAATGCGGCGCTGGCCAACAGCCGGGCGCGCAGCGGCATCGTGCCGATCGTCTGCTCTGTGACTGTCTGTTCCCCGGGACCGAACCCCCAGGCGTTCACCAGGTCACCGACAGCGATGTCGAAGGCGCCGCCCGATTGCTGACTGACGCGCAGCGCAGCCGACAGCACCGTGGCCAGTTCCTTGGGCACGGACACCCATTCCTGCTCGGGGGCGGCGTTGAGGCGGTTGATATCCGAGTCGGGTTTCCAGGTGGACATTTGCTGGTCCACTCGGGCCACGGCGCGCGCCAGTCGACGGCCAACGTCGTCGGCATCGATCCCGGCCCCGGCATAAAACAGGGCGGTGTAGCGAGTGCCCATGGTTTCGCCGTTCAGGCTATAGCGCTGCAACTCAGTAGACGTCTTCACGGTAGCGTCCTTGTGCCTTGAGGTTCAGCACACTCAGGTTGAGAGGCGCCAACACTTCATCGAGGGCCTGTATCACGCCTTTGGCCATTTCGCGGCTGCCACACACCAGCACTTGGGCACCTTTTTCAATCAGCCGGCGCAAGGTCAAGGCATCGCCGATCAGCCGGTCTTGAACGTAGCAGCGGTCCTGAACCTGAGAGAAGGCCGCGCGCAGTGCCGTGAGGCGACGGTCTGACAAGTATTGGTTGAGCTCCGGCTCATAGAGAAAGTCCGAGGTCGGGTTGCGCCCGCCCCAATACAAGTGCATCGGGTGCCTGGCCTTATTGTTTCGGATAAAACCGGCCAGAGGACCGATGCCGGTACCGGCGCCGATCAGGATCACCGGGTGCGCGCCCGACGCCGGACGAAATTGCGGGTTGGGCTGGATAAAAGCTTCGATCTGCGCGCCGATGTTCAGGCCATGAAGGAATTGCGAGCACATGCCACCGTTGTGTTTACGCACACAGATCTCCAGCACGCCGTCCCGGGAGCCGCTGGCCAGCGAATAGAAACGCGGGATCGGGCTGCCGGGGGGCACAACCCCGACCAGGTCACCGGCCAGAAATCCCGGCAGTTCGCCGCAGGCTTTGAAGCGCAGGATGTGGGTCGGCGCATTCACCTGTTCGCCATAGGCAATCCGCTCTGTCAGCTGCAATTGATGGGTACGCGGCTGCTGCGGGGTGTGAACCAGCACCAGATCCTGCCCCAACACTTCGCCCAACGCATGACCCCAGCGGGCAAACTCCTGAGAGGACTGGCGGTTGACGGTTTCCAACCCCAGCAATGGCGAGCCACCGGCCTGCAGCATCGCGTCCTGCACCTGATGGGCGTACTGACAGAACTGTGCAAACTGACGGTCGCCCAGGCCCAGCACCGCAAAAGGCAGACCGGGCTTGAGGCCGGTTTTGGCCAGCCGCGCCAGGAACTGCGAAGCCGAGGCCGGCGCATCGCCGTCACCGTGGGTCGCGGTGAGGATGAACACCCGTTGGGCTTTGCGGTAATCACCCACCCAATCATTCATCGCCGCGCTGTGCACCTGATGACCACTCTGGTGCAAGGCGTCGTGCAAGGTTTTGGCAAAGCCCCAGGTGCTGTTATTTTCACTGCCCACCAGAATTACGCTGTCGGCGGAGTGGGCAGGGCTGTTGTGGCGGATATTCGGGCCAGCCTTGCGGCGGCGCCACCACAACAGGATGCCGGTCACGCTCATCAACGGCACGCAGAGGGCGCAGAGTCCAAGCGGCAGGCCCAGCCACCAGAGGCCTTCGCCGGTGTGCAACTGATAGATCCATTCGTAGAGGTTGTGCATCGAGTCATGGGCTTGATAGGACAACAAGGCGCCGCTGGCCTGGTCCACGTAGCCGTCGCCCTGGGCCGTGCGCAGGGAAAACACATCGTGCGGGTTGCCAGGGCTCGGGTAAACCAGCTCGCGCAGGTCGTTGAGGTCGGTGGCCTGCAAGGCTTGCAGTGTCGCCACCGGCAAGGTCGGACCGGTACTGACGTGGGCGGGGAAGGCGGGTTCACTCTGACTGCCGTCGGCGATAAAACCGAACGTGGTGGCGGACATGTAGAGCCCGCTCAATGTCGACAGCAGCAGCCCGAGCAACGCCAGTCGCCCAACTTCAGCATGCCAGCGCTGGCTGAAGGTGCCCCGCAGTGGCCGCAGCAAGTTGCGCCAGCCACCCAGGCGCCGGGCCAGCAATAGCGCGCCGGACACCGACAACATCAGCATGAACAGCGCGCCGACACCCGACGCTCCGTGGCCTGGCGTGCCAAGGAACATCGAGCGGTGCAGCTCTTTCACCCAACGCGTAAACGCGGAGGGTGCATAAGGCGCCAGGCCTTCGCCGGTCAGTGGATTGACCGTTTCAGCCCCGGCCTGACCGTTCTTGTTGTAGTAGACGATGACCGTCCCGGACGCCGTGCGCTGGATCTGCTCCACGCCCGGGAAGTGATTGGCCACACGTCCGGCCAGTTGGCCGACGTTGAGTTGCCCGGCGGCGGTGGCGGTGTTGTGCAAGCGTTCCAGCGCCGGGTCGACCGACAGGATCGCACCGCTTATGGCCAACAGCATGACCAACAGGGCCGCGATCAGGCCGGGCAGGGAATGGGACTGGCGAAGCATGTTCAGCCTCCAGAAAGGGCAGGTGCTACAGATCGTAAGTAAAGGACTCGACATAGGTGCTGCCGGTCGCCGGCTGGCCCGCGCCCTTGGACGTGAGCGGCGCGCTGACATCGGCGCGAGCGTCGCGTTTGTCCTCGACGGCACTGTCGATGCGGATCTGATACCCGGCATCAATCAGGGTGTCTGCCAGTTCGACGCTGACTTTTAGCGTGCGCCCACTGCCGACACTGGCGCCGCTGACCCCGTCAAACTCGCTCGGGTTCATCCCGCTGCCACGGGCCCAGTCGCTCAGGTGCTTGTAGTACTTGGCTTTCTTGCCGGCCACCCAAAGGGTTTTCTGGTATTGGCCGTTGGCGTCGGTGACATAGATCGCCAGGTAGGCATCATTGCCGCTGTAGTCCTTGAGCTGTGTGGTCAAGGTCACTTCACGAGCCTGAGCCAGACCCGGCAGGGCAATGGCGCCGGCAAGGCAGGTGGTTGCGATGATCTTTTTCATGAGGGTGTCCTTTTGATCGTTAGGTCGAGAGCCTGGACCTGCTTGCTGACAGCAACCTGAAGCGCAGGGAAAACTCATCGACAGGTGAGGCGTCATTCGGTGAGCGGGCTGCCGAGGTAATCCCTGGCATCGCCGTCGTCGCGGAAATGGATCTCGAGTGTGCGCAAACGCAGCGAGGCCGGTGAGTAGCTGGCTTCGATGGCGTTGCCTTTTCGATCCAGCCCCTTGAGCTCGTAACAACCGTCGTCGACCTTGATGCGTTGCACGCTCCAGCCGTATTGCCGCTCGACCTGCTGACGCAAGGTTTCGCGCGGTTGCCAGTCGCTCACCGGGTCGCTGCAATCGTCATCGGCCAGGGCGTAACCACTGAGCAGCAGGCTCAACAGCGTGGCATTGGCAATAGAACCTGTTTTCATGATCTGTCTCCTGCCGAGGTCGGTGTCTGTGGCATACCCTAAGGTGCATTCCTGACAACCAGCTGAATCTTCAGATTCACGTCAGGTAAGGCGATTAAGGTGCTGCATGACAACCATCGCAGGAGGTGCCAGATGCGGGTTCTAGTGGTCGAGGACGCTCCAGGCTTGGGGGAAGCGGTGCGCGAGCAGATTGCCGATGACGGCCACGCCGTCGATTGGGTGCAGCGCCTGGACCACGCGCGCAACAGCGCACGCACCACGCCTTACGACCTGATCCTGCTGGACCTGATGCTCCCGGACGGTCGCGGGCTGGATTTTTTGCGTCAGCAACGTTCGGCAGGGGACGTGACCCCGGTGATTATCCTGACCGCCCAGGATCAGATTTCCGATCGTATCGCTGGCCTCAACGCGGGCGCCGACGACTACCTGGTCAAACCGTTCGACCTGTTCGAGCTGTCGGCCCGTGTGGCGGCGGTGGCCCGGCGCTGCAGCGGCAACCCCAATCCACAGATCAGACTCGGCGACTTGCAGGTCGACATGAGTGCCCGCACGGTGTTGCGGGCCGGTGCGACGGTGGACCTGACCGCGCGGGAGTGGGCGCTGTTCGAAGCGTTTGTGCAGCGCCCCAGCGCGCTGCTGTCCAAGTCGCAGCTAGAAGAGCGGTTGTATGCCTTCGGCGCCGAAATCGAGAGCAACACCATCGAGGTCTACATCAGTCGGTTGCGTAAAAAACTCGGGCGCGACCTGATTGAAACCGTGCGGGGCATGGGCTACCGGTTGATGTCCGCATGAAGCCGTCGTCAAGCCTTCAAAAACGCCTCGGCCTGGGGCTGACGTTGGGCACGACCTTACTGTGGCTGGCGGCGACCGTTGGCGCCTGGCTGGTGGTGCAGCATGAATTGAACGAGGCGTTCGACAGTGCACTGGAAGAGACTGCGCAGCGCATTCTGCCTCTAGCCGTGCTGGAAATCAGCAACCGGGAAAACCCCAGTGAGGCACAACATGTCGCCACCCTGAAAATGCACAAGGAATACCTGACGTACCTGGTGCGCGATGCCAAGGGCGAGATCCTGATGCAGTCCCACGACGCCAACCCGAAGATCTTCAACCAACAACCGGCCGAAGGCTTTTCAACCACAAAAAAATACCGTCTGTACGGCGCCAGTGCGCTACGTGAAACAGTGTTTATCGAGATTGCCGAACCTCTGGAACACCGCCGTGAAGCGGCACGTGAAGCGTTGCTTGCCCTGTTGTTGCCATTATTGGCGCTGATTCCCATCAGTCTGTTGGGGACGTGGTTGTTTGTGCGTATCAGCTTGCGCAGTGTATTGGCCTATCGTCGTGCCGTGGAGACTCGTGGGGTGGGTGATCTGTCGCCGATCAGCGGAGCGCGATTGCCGGCGGAAATCGCACCACTGGCGGAGGCGGTCAATCATCTGCTGGAGCGCTTGCGCAAGGCTTTGGAGAGCGAACGCAGCTTTACTGCCAACAGCGCCCATGAACTGCGTACGCCACTGGCGGCAACCCTGGCGCAAATCCAGCGACTCCACCAAGAGGCGCCCGAGGGCCCGTTGCGACTACGTGCGGCGAAAATCGAAAACGCGTTACGCGAGCTGGCGCGGCTTTCGGAAAAACTCATGCAACTGGCCAAGGCCGAAGGCGGTGGCCTGTTGTCCGAAACGCCTCAGGACCTCATTCCGTTGCTCGCCCATGTGGTTGATGAGTGGAACAACCGCAGTGGGCACCGGATCAGGTTGCAGCTGCCAAACCAGACCTGCGTGTACTCGACCATTGATCCGGACGCCTTTGGCATCCTGTTGCGCAACCTGATCGAAAATGCGCTGAAGTACGGGGCAGCGGATCAACCGATCGATGTCAGTCTCACCGAACAGGCACAGTTACGGGTGGTCAATAGCGGCCCGGCGGTGCCGCAGTCGGTATTGCAGCACCTGACAGAGCGCTTTGTGCGCGGTCACAGTGAAATCAGTGGTTCAGGGCTGGGGTTGGCGATTACTAAAACCATCGTGCAGGGGGTCAACGCGAGAATGAAATTGTTTTCCCCTGCAACAGGTCGACAGGAGGGGTTCGAAGTGTGCGTCTGGTTACCGCTTGCCTAGTTCCAACCAGGTCGTCAGGCGCCACTTGGCTTTTTCTCAGCGTCGAGAATAACGAGCGAAAGTTGAGTTCGGCGCGTCCACAGGCTCATTTCATTCATGTCCTCTACTCCTGGGATGCAGGCGCACTAGTGCACGGACGGATCGCCAAGACAGGCCGCGATCTCATTCACTGTGCTGCGTGCTGTGCGTGTTACACCGATCAGCGTGGCGGAAGCCGAACCTGTCCACTCGCCATAGCCCACCAGCCATAGTCTTGGTTCCTGGATCGAGTGAGTGCCGTCGACCTTAACGCGACCTTCAGTGTCGATCACCCCCAACGTATCCAGATGCTGAAGTGCGGGCCTGAACCCGGTACACCAAATGACCGCGTCCACTGCAGATTCAGATCCATCGGCCCACATCACGCCATCGCGAGTGAAACGTTCAAATGGGCGTACAGACTTGAGAGCATCACGCTCACGGGCTTCTACAACGGGTGGCACCATGACGATGTCTCCCAACCCGCCGACCGGCTGGTCAATGACACGCCCCTCTTGCTGGGCCTTCAAGCGCTGAGTGGCGCGCTCGAACAGCACCCGTCCATCCACATCGTCAGGCAAAAAGACCGGTTCAGTAACGGTTACCCAAGTGGTCTCGGCGACCTTGGATACTTCTGCCAGAATCTGCGCTCCTGAATTGCCACCACCCACCACCAAAACCTTCTTGCCAGCAAACGCTTGTGCATCGACATAGTTCGCGGAATGCAATTGCCGACCGGCGAATAATTCGGCACCGGGGTAGTGGGGGATATACGGATTGCTCCAGGTGCCGGTAGCGCTGATTACTACCTTGGCATCCCAATACTTGCCGTCAGAACGTACTCGTAAGCCAGACTCTAAGCGTTCCACGGAAACGACCCGAACCGGGCGTTCCACCGGAAATTGGTAGCGCTGCTCATATTGGTTGAGATAGTCGATTACATGATTTCGTGTGGGATAGCCTTCTTGCGCGGGCGGCATCATCCAGCCGGGTATTGAACTCCAGGTGGCCGGAGAGAATAAACGCAGCGAGTTCCAGCCATGCCGCCAGGCACCACCGGGCTCTTCCTCTGCGTCGAGGATGACGAACGAAAGTTGAGTTCGGCGCAGGAAATACGCTACCGCCAAGGCTGACTGACCTCCACCGATAATCACTACATCTCGTTGGTCGCTGGGCGAAGGAGTCATGGTGGAAACCTAAAGTCGATGCCGGTAGCCAGTATAGCGACCCACGTTTGAATCCAACTGATCTGGCTCATAGTTTGAGGATGCAAAGAACACGCGTGGATCGTTCAGGAAATGGAGTGCTCACTACCAGTGGCCAGCGGCACTAAACTGATCCAACCCCCGCGCCGATCACACCGGACAGACTGAGGCCTATGAGAAGCAGGCCAGCGACAATGCGCAGGCGACGGTCAATGGTTCGAATGTCCGCTTTCATGGCGGATCTTCCGATCAATGGCTGCGCCGGCGCTCCAGTGCAGTAAACAACAACATGCCGGCCAGCATGGCCAACATGAACACGATCACTTGCCAGTGCCCTGTCAGTAGAATGGCCACTGCGGGGCCAGGACAGATGCCCGCTATTCCCCAGCCGATGCCGAACAACAGGCTCCCGCCAATCAAGCGCGGGTCCAACTCACGTTTGATCGGTAGCTGCATTGGCCTTCCCAACAGCGAACTGGATTGTCGGCGGGCCCAGGTAAGCGGGCCAATGGCCACGCCAATGGCCCCGACCATGACCAACCCCAGGGAAGGGTCCCAGGCACCGGTTAAATCCAGGAAAGCGAGTACTTTGCTCGGGTTTGCCATGCCTGCCAGAAGCAGGCCCAGGCCGAAAAGCAGGCCAGCAATGAACGCAGTCAGTTTGGTCATGTTCAACCCCCCAGCAGATGACGCAAGACAAACACCGTGACGAAACCGCTGAACATGAAGCACACAGTGGCGACCATCGATCGCGGCGAAAGGCGCGATATGCCGCAGACCCCATGGCCACTGGTACAACCTGATCCGTATCGGGTGCCGATGCCGACCAATACACCGGCGACGATCAGTCCGCCCCCGCCACTTTTGAACTCAATCTGCGGCAGCGCGGCGAACAAACCCCATAGAAGCGGCGCGATGAGCAGGCCCAGGAGAAAAAGTGCTTTCTCACTCACGCCCTCGCTCCCACGCTGTAAAAGACTGCCGATCAAGCCGCTGATCCCGGCGATGCGCCCGTTGGCGACGACGAATAGACTGGTCGCCAGGCCAATCAATGCGCCACCGGCAAGGGATGACCAGGGAGTGAAGTTGAGCCAGTCGACATTCACGAGCTTTCTCCTACGCAAAAGTGTTGATACAGGGTTTGGATGACTGCCAATGCTGCGGGACTGCTGATGCAATAGACCACCTGCTTTGCGTCACGGCGAGTGCTTGGGTACATGGCAACCTCCAAGATAGCGATTTAAGTATCGCTTCTTGGCGCCCGTTGTCACGGGACAGGTCCACCAGTTTCCCTCCTCATCAAAGTCCGACACTCAAGCCGATCACCTGGATCGGCTTTTTTGTGCCCCCACAAAACTAGCCAGTGATTTCACTGACAGACACCCAGCGCCGCTCCTCAGCCGCGATCCGAATCGCCGTCGCCAGCCTCTCCACTTCAAACGCCTCCTCAAAATCAGTCCCGGTTTGCTCGTTCCCGGCCAACGCCACGATCAGTTCATGTACTTCCAGCGTCTTCAATTCGTTGTAACCCAACTGATGCCCCGGCGCCGGGCTGAATGCGGCGTAGCCGGGCAAGTCCGGTCCGGCCAGTAAACGCTGGAAGCCGCCTTGGCCGGCGCGACACAGGCGTAGCTCGTTCAGGCGCTCCTGATCGAACGCCAAGGTGCCTCGGGTGCCACTGATTTCGAAGCTCAGATGATTCTTGTAGCCATGCTTGAGCCAGCTGCTGCTGAAAGTGCCGCGCGCGCCGCTGGCAAAGCGCAGCAACGCATGGGCCTGATCGTCGACCGCAATGTGGCGTTGTTCCTGGCTGCCGGTTGTGGCCGGGCGTTGGCGATGGACGGTGTGGGAGTCGGCGCACACCGCTTCGACATCGCCCAGCAGGTAGCGCGCCATGGCGAGCAGGTGGCTGCCCAGATCCGCCAGTGCCCCACCGGCATGTTCGGGTTCGCAACGCCACGACCAGGGCGAAGCTGGATCGGCCATGAAATCTTCGCTGAATTCACCTTGAAAACTGATGATCTCGCCGAGTTCGCCACTCAGGATCAGCTCGCGTGCCAGGCCAATAATCGGGTTGTGTTGATAGTTGTAGCCGACCCGGGTGACGACGCCGGCATGCTTCGCTGCCACGTGCATCGCATGAGCTTGCTCAAGATTCACCGCCAGCGGCTTTTCGCAGTACACCGGCTTGCCAGCGGCAAGGGCGGCCATGGCCATCGGATAGTGCAGGTAATTGGGTGTGGTGATGGCGATCAGGTTGACCTTGGGGTCGTCAATCAATCTCTGCCAGTCGCCATGGGCCTGCTCGAAGCCCCAGGCGGTGGCGCAGGCTTTTGCGCGTGCGGGATCGGCGTCAGCCAGAGCGGCCAGACGAAGGGTGAAGGGCAGTTCGAATGCCCCGCTGACATTGCGAAAGGCCAAGGCGTGGGCGCGCCCCATGAAGCCCGTGCCGATCAGGCCGATTCCGAGTTCACGCATGACAGGATCCTTTGAGTTCTTGTTTTCAGAGGTCCTGTTTATAGAATAAATATCCCCTATACTCAAATAATGGAATAAATATTTTGATCTGGTGTGTCAGCTGGGATGACGGAGCTCCGGTCAGTCCTCGAATCCGACCTGCTCGTGAATCTCGTCCACCTTCAACTCTAGTCGATAGGCCACCGCGATAAACAGCGCCTGGCACAGGCACAAAGTCGCACTCAAGGAGCGGAACGCGAACGAACTGCCTTCGTTGACCAGCAGCAAAGTGTTGGCGCGCTTGGCCAATGGCGAGAGATTGCTGTCAGTGATGATCAAGGTTTTCGCCTGATGGTGCTGGGCGATGCGCAGGCAGTGCTGGGTTTCCTTGCCGTACGGCGTGAAGCTGATGGCGATCACCAGGTCATTGGCGCGCACGCTGCGCATTTGCTCGCGGTAGCTGCCGCCGAGGCCCGAGACCAGGTGGATGCGCTTGTTGGTGTGTTGCAGGTTGTAGACCAGATAGTCGGCCACGGCGAACGAGCGGCGCACGCCGACCACGTAGATATTGTCGGCATTGACCACCAGGTCCACAGCCTTTTCGAAGGCCTGGTCATCGAGCTCCTGCCCCAGGCGTTCGATGCCCGACAGGGTGGCGTCGATGCACTCGCGGGCAAGGTCGCCGCCGCTGGCTTTCTGCGACTTGTTGGCGATCATGCTGCGAATGCGCTGCTGGTAGTTCTGCACCGGCGTGGCTTTGTGGGTATACGCCTCGCGGAACAGCGCCTGCATTTCGCTGAAACCGCTGAAACCGAAACGCTGGGAGAACCGCACGATGGCCGACGGATGCACTTCGCATTCGCGGGCGATGTCGCTGATGCGGTCGACCATGATCCGGTCGCTCTGCTGGCTCATGTAACTGGCGATGCGTTTGAGCTGGCGCGGCAGGCTTTCGTATTCACGGGTAATGAGCTGCAGCAGACGCTCGGCATTGATCGGGGGGCTGGCAAGATCGCTCTCGGGCGTGCTCTCGGCGGTAGCCGGCTGATCGGTGCGGGACATAAATAATCCTTCTGGCTTGTTCTTATAGGGACGGTTGTACGTATCGTCCCCTGACAATAGGTTGGCTGTGCGCAGTCTACAGGCTCGGCCCGGACAAAATCTTGAGCTTGCGCCAGCAGGATCCCTGCTGAAACGATGCACTGTGTCTGGAGCGCCTGCACTGAAGCTTATTGGAAAAAATATTCCACGTGAAAAATAATTGGAATATTTATTGATTGTTCGATCCGGCTCGTTTTAGTCTGCATCCACCAAGAGTGCCCGGCGCGGTCACCGCGTCGGGGCACAGGCTGATAAAAATAACAGGAGCCAGCATGGGCCAGACTCGTTTTGCCAGTGGACGTCAATTGGATCTGATTTGCCTCGGGCGCCTCGGCGTCGACCTCTATGCGCAGCAAGTCGGGGCACGGCTGGAGGATGTGAGCAGCTTCGCCAAATACCTTGGAGGCTCCTCCGCCAACATCGCGTTCGGCACCGCCCGGTTGGGGCTCAGATCGGCGATGCTGAGCCGCACCGGCGACGATCACATGGGGCGTTTCCTGATCGAATCCCTGGCCCGTGAAGGTTGCGATGTCAGCGGCATCAAGGTCGATCCGGAGCGACTGACCGCCATGGTGCTGCTCGGTCTCAAGGATCGGGAAACCTTTCCCCTGGTCTTCTACCGTGAGAATTGCGCCGACATGGCGCTGCGGGCCGAAGACATCAGCGAAGCCTTTATCGCCTCCAGCAAAGCCTTGCTGATCACCGGCACCCATTTCTCCACCGACGGCGTCTACAAGGCGAGCACCCAGGCGCTGGACTACGCCGAAAAGCACAACGTCAAACGGGTGCTGGACATCGACTACCGCCCGGTCCTGTGGGGGCTCGCCGGCAAGGCGGACGGCGAAACCCGTTTCGTTGCCGATCAGAACGTCACTCAACATGTGCAACAAATCCTCCCGCGCTTCGACCTTGTGGTCGGGACCGAAGAAGAGTTTCTGATGGCCGGTGGTTCCGAGGATTTGCTCACTGCGCTGCGCAATGTCCGGCGGCTGAGTGCAGCGACCCTGGTGGTCAAACTCGGCCCACAAGGTTGCACGGTGATTCACGGAGAGATTCCGGCGCGTCTTGAAGACGGCGCGATTTATCCCGGGGTGCGGGTCGAAGTGCTGAACGTACTGGGCGCCGGCGATGCGTTCATGTCGGGTTTCCTCAGCGGTTGGCTGGAGGATGCCAGCGACGAGCGTTGCTGCCAGTTGGCCAATGCCTGCGGTGGTCTGGTGGTATCGCGCCATGCCTGCGCACCGGCGATGCCAACCCGTGCCGAGCTCGATTACCTGTTCAGCAGCCCGGTGCCGATTACCCGGCCTGATCAGGACGCCATCCTGCAACGTCTGCATCAGGTCAGTGTGCCGCGCAAACAGTGGAAGCAACTGTTCATCTTTGCCTTCGACCATCGCGGGCAATTGGTTGAATTGGCCCAGAAGGGCGGACGCGACCTCGGCGCCATCGGCGAACTCAAGCAACTGTTCATCAAGGCCGTAGAGCGTGTCGAAAAAGATCTGCGCGAGCAGGGCATCGAAGCCGATGTCGGGCTGCTGGCGGATCAGCGTTTCGGCCAGGACTCGCTGAACGCCGCCACCGGTCGAGGCTGGTGGGTGGCGCGGCCGGTCGAGGTGCAGGGCTCGCGGCCGCTGGCCTTCGAGCATGGGCGCTCGATCGGCAGCAACCTGATCGTCTGGCCGCAAGAGCAAATCATCAAATGCCTGGTGCAATTTCACCCGGACGACGAACCGATGCTGCGCCTGGAGCAGGAGGCGCAGATCAAGGCGCTGTATCAGGCGTCACAAGTCAGCGGTCATGAACTGCTGCTGGAAATCATCCCGCCCAAGGATCACCCCTCACCTCATCCCGATGTGTTGTATCGCGCGCTCAAACGCCTCTACAACCTGGGCATCTACCCGGCGTGGTGGAAGATAGAAGCGCAAAGCGCCGAGGAATGGCGACAGCTCGACGAACTGATCCAGGCGCGCGATCCCTATTGCCGAGGCGTAGTGCTGCTGGGCCTGAATGCCCCTGCATCAGCGTTGGCCGAAGGCTTTCAACAGGCCAGTCATAGCCAGACCTGCCGTGGGTTCGCCGTGGGCCGGACGATTTTCCAGGCGCCGAGCCGCGCCTGGCTGGCCGGGGAAATCGACGACGAAACGCTGATCCGCCAGGTACAGGGCACCTTCGTCGAGCTGATCGATGCCTGGCGCACGGCCCGGGCCTGAGCCGCGGTTGAACATTCTAGAAATAACAATAAAAGGTGCAGCCATGCCCGCTATCCGAATTGGCATCAACCCGATTTCCTGGAGCAACGACGACCTGCCGTCCCTCGGCGGTGAAACACCGCTGAGCACCGCCCTCAGCGAAGGCAAGGCCATCGGTTATGAAGGCTTCGAACTCAACGGCAAGTTTCCCAAGGACGCCAAAGGCGTTGGCGACGTGCTGCGCCCGTATGACCTGGCGCTGGTGTCCGGCTGGTATTCCAGTCGCCTCGCACGTCGTTCGGTGGCCGAGGAAATCGACGCGATTGCCAGCCATGTCGAGCTGCTGGCGAAGAACGGCGCGAACGTGCTGGTTTACGGTGAGGTGGCCGACTCGATTCAGGGCCAGCGAATTCCCTTGGTCGAGCGCCCGCGTTTTCACACCGAACAGGCGTGGCAACAATACGCCGACAAGCTGACCGAACTGGCGCGCTTCACCCTGTCACAAGGCGTGCGTCTGGCGTATCACCACCATATGGGCGCCTACGTCGAATCCCTGTCGGACATCGATACCCTGATGGCGCTGACCGGCAATGAAGTCGGGCTGCTGTTCGATTCGGGCCATTGCTACATGGGCGGGGGTGAACCCTTGCAGGTGCTGCGCAAGCACCTGTCGCGCATCTGCCACGTGCACTTCAAGGATGTGCGCAAACCGGTGGTGCAACTGGCGCGTAACAACCTGTGGAGCTTCCCCGACTGTATCATCAACGGCACCTTCACCGTGCCGGGGGATGGTGACATCGACTTCGCCGAACTGCTGGACGTGCTGCTGGCGGCCGATTACCACGGCTGGCTGGTGGTCGAGGCCGAGCAGGATCCGGCAGTGGCGCCGAGTTATGTCTACGCAAAAAAAGGCTTCGACACCTTGCGCGCGTTGCTCGACGAGAGGACTGCACGATGAGCCTGCTGGTCAAAAGCAATGCCCGTGGCCGGACCATGGTCGAGCTGGCTGAAGGTGAACTGCAATACGTCGGTTTTGCCGCCTATCGGTTGAGCCTGGGTGAAACCTTGCCTGTTGCCGCAGGCGACAAGGAGCTGTGCCTGGTGCTGCTCAGCGGCCGGATCGGCATCCACGGCGAAGCACCGGGGCAGGGCGCCTTCAACTGGGACAACCTCGGTGATCGCCAGTCGGTGTTCGAAGACAAATCCCCGTTCGCCGCGTACCTGCCACCCGGCAGTCAGGCGCAGGTGGTGGCATTGAGTGATGCGCAAGTGGCGGTTTGTGCCGCTCCCGGCTCGAGCACTACGGATCTCGGCCCGCGCCTGATCAGGCCTGAAGCCATGAAGCGCAGCGTGCGCGGCAAGGGCGCCAACACCCGCTATGTCTGCGACATTCTGCCGGACAGCGAACCGGCCCATTCGCTGCTGGTGGTGGAAGTGCGCACGCCGTCGGGGCACTCCTCGAGCTACCCGCCGCACAAGCACGACACCGACGACCTGCCGCACCAGAGCTTTCTCGAAGAAACCTACTACCACCAGATCAACCCGCCCCAGGGCTTCGTGTTCCAGCGGGTCTACACCGACGACCGCAGCATCGATCAGGCCATGGCCGTGGAAAACAGCGACCTCGTCGTCGTGCCCAAGGGCTATCACCCGGTCAGCGTGCCGTATGGCTACGAGTCCTACTACCTGAACGTGATGGCCGGGCCGAAACGCGTCTGGCAGTTCCATAACGACCCGCAGCACAGCTGGCTGCTGGATCTCTGAATTCCAACTTTCGCACGGAGAACAAGAACAATGAGCGACGCCCCGGTCATAGGCCACTACCTCGACGGTCAGGTGCAGGACAGCGGTAGCGAACGATTCAGCGATGTCTTCAATCCGGCCACCGGCGGCGTTCAGGCGCGGGTCGGGCTGGCCAGCCAGAAGACCGTGGACGCTGCCGTCGCTTCGGCGCTGAAGGCCTTTCCGGCCTGGTCCGAGCAATCGTCCCTGCGCCGTTCGCGGGTGATGTTCAAGTTCAAGGAATTGCTCGATCGTCACCACGACGAACTCGCCGAAATCATCAGCCGGGAACACGGCAAGGTGTTTTCCGACGCCAAGGGCGAAGTCACCCGAGGCATTGAAATCGTCGAGTACGCCTGCGGTGCACCGAACCTGTTGAAGACCGAGTTCAGCGACAACATCGGCGGCGGTATCGACAACTGGAACCTGCGTCAGCCGCTCGGCGTCTGCGCCGGGGTCACGCCGTTCAACTTCCCGGTGATGGTGCCGCTGTGGATGATTCCGCTGGCGCTGGTCACCGGCAACTGCTTCATCCTCAAACCGTCCGAGCGCGACCCGTCCGCCAGTTTGCTGATGGCTCGCCTGTTGACCGAAGCCGGTTTGCCGGACGGTGTGTTCAACGTGGTCCAGGGCGACAAAACAGCGGTCGACGCATTGCTGCAGCACCCGGACATCGAGGCGATTTCGTTTGTCGGTTCGACGCCGATTGCCGAATACATCCACCAACAGGCCACCGCGCGCGGCAAGCGGGTGCAGGCGCTGGGCGGCGCGAAGAATCACATGATCGTCATGCCCGACGCGGATCTGGATCAGGCGGCGGATGCCTTGATCGGCGCCGCTTACGGATCGGCCGGTGAGCGCTGCATGGCGATTTCGATTGCGGTCGCGGTGGGCGAAGTCGGCGATCAACTGATCGCCAAACTGCTGCCGCGCATCGATCAGTTGAAAGTCGGCAACGGTCTGCAAGGCGACAACGACATGGGCCCGCTGGTCACCGCCGAACACAAGGCCAGGGTGGAAGGCTTTATCGATCAGGGCGTGGCCCAGGGCGCGCAGCTGATTGTCGACGGCCGTCACTTCAAGGTGCCGGGGGCCGAGACGGGCTTTTTCGTCGGCGCGACGCTGTTCGATCACGTCACCACCGACATGAGCATCTATCAGCAGGAAATCTTCGGCCCGGTGCTGGGCATCGTTCGCGTGCCGGATTTCGCCAGTGCCGTGGCGCTGATCAACGCCCATGAATTCGGCAATGGCGTGTCGTGCTTCACCAGCGATGGCGGGATCGCCCGCGCCTTCGCCCGCAGCATCAAGGTCGGGATGGTCGGCATCAACGTGCCGATTCCGGTGCCCATGGCCTGGCATTCGTTCGGTGGCTGGAAGCGCTCGCTGTTCGGCGATCACCATGCCTACGGAGAAGAAGGCATTCGTTTCTACAGCCGTTACAAAAGCGTGATGCAGCGCTGGCCCGACAGCATTGCCAAGGGGCCGGAATTCAGCATGCCGACGGCCAAATAATTCCTCTGCGCGGAGAACAACAAGAATGAGTACTCCCCTGCGTTTTGCCCTCAACCGAATGGTCGCTCCACGTTTGTCCCTGCTGGCGTTCATCGAATTGGCGGTGACCCTCAAGGCCGACGCCATCGAGATCCGCAACGACCTCAAAGGCATCGAGATCGAGGACGGCACCGCACCCGAACACGTGCGTGAGTTGTGCACGGCCCACGGCATCAGCGTGCTGTCGATCAACGCGCTGTATCCGTTCGACGTTTGGAATGACGAGCGCCGCGCGCAGGCCTTGAAGCTGGCTGCCTATGCCCGCGATTGTGGTGCGCGGGGGCTGGTGATGTGCCCGTTGAACGATCGCGCCGATCCGCGCAGCGTCGCCGAACGTGCGTCGGGCCTGCGCACCGCGTTGAGCGAGCTGGCGCCGATCCTGCGCGATCATGGCCTGCTGGGTTTCATCGAGCCGCTGGGTTTCAAAGCCTGCTCGCTGCGTCGCAAACGCACGGCGGTGGAGGCGATCAGGGCGGGCGGCGGGCTGGATGTGTTCCGTCTGGTGCATGACACCTTTCACCACCACCTGGGCGGTGAGCAAGAGTTTTTCCCTGAGCTGACCGGGCTGGTGCACATCTCCGGTGTCGAGGAGACCGAGGCGCCGCTGGCGACCCTTGGCGATGGTCACCGGGTGCTGGTGGGCGCGGACGACATTCTCGGCAACGCGGCACAAATCAACAGCCTGCTCGCTGGCGGCTACAGCGGCTATCTGTCGTTTGAGCCGTTTGCCGACAGCGTCCATGGCCTGGCGGATATTCAGACGGCGATCGGCGCGAGCATGGACCACCTGAGCCAATCCCTGAGTTGACAGTGCCCCTCGCAGGGATCGGATCTGAATTTGAAAGGTGCGGTTATGACCACAACAAGACTGACCATGGCCCAGGCCCTGGTGAAATTCCTCGATAACCAGTACATCGAGGTCGATGGCGTTCAGAGCAAGTTCGTCGCCGGGATCTTTACCATTTTCGGCCACGGCAACGTGCTGGGTCTGGGGCAGGCGCTGGAGCAGGACAGCGGTGACCTGATCGTCCATCAGGGCCGCAACGAACAAGGCATGGCCCATGCGGCGATCGGTTTCGCCAAGCAGCATCTGCGACGCAAGATCTACGCCTGCACCTCGTCCGTGGGGCCGGGCGCGGCGAACATGCTGACCGCTGCCGCCACCGCGACCGCCAACCGGATTCCCTTGCTGTTGTTGCCGGGTGACGTCTATGCCTGCCGTCAACCGGATCCGGTGTTACAACAGATCGAACAGTTCCACGACCTGAGCATCAGTACCAACGATGCGTTCAAGGCCGTGAGCAAATACTGGGATCGCATCAACCGCCCCGAGCAATTGATGACTGCGGCGATCCACGCCATGCGCGTGCTCACGGATCCCGCCGAAACCGGCGCCGTGACCCTGGCCCTGCCGCAGGATGTGCAGGCCGAAGCCTACGACTATCCCGATTACTTCCTGCAAAAACGCGTGCACCGGATCGAGCGTCGTCCGGCCACTGAAGCGATGCTCGGCGATGCCTTGGCGTTGTTCAAAGGCAAACGCAAACCGCTGATCATCTGTGGTGGCGGCGTCAAATACTCGGGTGCCAACGCGGCGTTCCAGGCGTTTGCCGAGCGCTTCGATATTCCCTTCGCCGAAACCCAGGCCGGCAAAAGCGCGGTGGTGTCCAGCCATCCGCTGAACATCGGTGGCATTGGCGAAACCGGTTGCCTGGCGGCGAACCTGCTGGCGAAAGAGGCGGATCTGATCATTGGGGTTGGCACCCGCTACAGCGATTTCACCACCGCGTCGAAATCCTTGTTCCAGCACCCTGACGTGCAATTTCTCAACCTCAATATCAGCCCCTGCGATGCCCTGAAACTCGACGGCGTGCAACTGTTGGCGGACGCCCGAACAGGTTTGTCGGCGCTGGCCGGAGCGTTGGGGGACTACCGTTCCGGCTGGGGCGACCAGCCCCGTCAGGCCCGGGCGCAACTGGACGAGGAAGTGGATCGCCTTTATCAGATCGACTACCAGGCTCGGGACTTCGTCCCGGAAATCAACGACCATCTCGATCCGGCGGTGTTGCGCGAATTCATCGAGCTGACCGGTTCCTGCCTGACCCAGAGCCGTGTGCTCGGCGTGCTCAATGAAACCCTTGCCGATGACGCGGTCATCGTCGCCGCTGCCGGCAGCCTGCCCGGTGACTTGCAGCGCAGCTGGCGTAGCAAGGGGGTGAACACTTATCACGTCGAATACGGATATTCGTGCATGGGCTATGAGGTGAACGCCGCGCTGGGCGTGAAGCTCGCCGAGCCCGAGCACGAGGTTTATGCGCTGGTGGGCGACGGCTCTTACATGATGCTGCACTCGGAGCTTGCCACCTCGATCCAGGAGCGGCGCAAGATCAACGTGGTGCTGTTCGACAACATGACCTTCGGTTGCATCAACAATCTGCAGATGGGCAACGGCATGGACAGCTTTGCCACCGAGTTCCGTTTCCGCAACCCGCAGAGCGGCAAGCTCGACGGTGCTTTCGTGCCGGTGGATTTCGCCATGAGCGCGGCGGCCTACGGCTGCAAGACCTACAAGGTGAACACCGTTGAAGAGTTGCAGGCGGCGCTGGCCGATGCGCGCTTGCAGACGGTCTCGACCCTGATCGACATCAAGGTTCTGCCCAAGACCATGATTCACGGTTACCTGTCGTGGTGGCGGGTCGGCGTGGCGCAAGTCTCCACCAGCGCCCGCACCGATGCGGTGGCCAAAACCCTGAACGAACGACTGGCCAAGGCCCGTCAGTACTGATTGCTCTGAATCGAACAACTACAAGGAATCCTTTTATGTCATTGCTTTCCCAAGCGTTGCGGCTAGGCGTCATCGGCACCGGGGCTATCGGTCAGGATCACATCCGTCGTTGCAGCCAGACCTTGCTCAACAGTCAGGTCGTCGCGGTTACCGACATCAATTTGCAGCAGGCGGCCAAGGTCGTGGCTGACCTGAATCTGACCGCCGAGGTCTATCCCGACGGCCACGCGCTGATCCAGGCGCCGGACGTCGAGGCGATCCTCGTCACCTCCTGGGGCCCGAGCCACGAAGAGTTTGTGCTGGCCGCGATTGCGGCGGGCAAACCGGTGTTCTGCGAGAAACCGTTGGCGGTGACCGCCGAAGGCTGCCGCAAGATCGTCGAGGCCGAAGTGGCCCACGGCAAACGGCTGGTGCAGGTCGGTTTCATGCGTCCGTACGATGAAGGTTATCGCGCGCTGAAGTCGGTGATCGACAGTGGCCAGATCGGCGAGCCTTTGATGCTGCATTGCGCGCACCGCAACCCGAGCGTGGGCGAAAACTACAAGACCGACATGGCAATCACCGACACATTGATCCATGAACTGGACGTGCTGCGCTGGTTGCTCGACGACGATTACGTCTCGGTGCAGGTGGTGTTCCCGCGCAAGAGCAGCAAAGCCCTCGCGCATTTGAAAGATCCGCAGATCGTGCTGCTGGAAACCGCAAAGGGCACACGGATCGACGTGGAGGTTTTCGTCAATTGCCAGTACGGCTATGACATCCAGTGCGAAGTGGTGGGGGAGACCGGCATCGCCAAATTGCCGGAGCCGTCTCAGGTGCAATTGCGCAGCGGGGCCAAGCTGTCCAACGCGATTCTGATGGACTGGAAGGATCGCTTTATCGCGGCCTATGACGTCGAGTTGCAGGCGTTCATCGATGGCGTGCGGGCAGGGCAGGTCGGCGGGCCGTCGGCGTGGGACGGCTTCGCCGCCGCTGTTGCCGCCGATGCGTGCATCGAAGCGCAGCACAGCGGGGCGATCGTCAACGTCGCACTGCCTGATCGCCCGAGGTTCTACGGCTAACCCTGCTCCCACAACCACGGCGATTTCCCGTAACGCGGTGACATAACAATAAGAAGGAGCTCAGACATGCGCATCGGACTTGTCGGTTACGGCCACGGCGGCCGGTTTTTTCATGCTCCGCTGATCAGCAGCCTGCCGGCGGCGACGTTTGTCGGCGTGGTCACTCGTTCAGCGGAGCGCCGACAGTTGCTGGCGGCGGAGCATCCGGGTGTGCCGGCCTTCGACAGCATCGGCCACTTGGTGGAAGCCGGGATCGATGTGCTGGTGGTATCGACGCCCCTCAAGGGGCGGCCGGCACTGGTGCTCGACGGCATCGAACACGGCGTGGCGGTAGTCAGCGACAAGCCGTTCGCCGCCGACTGGCAGCAGGCGCAAACCCTGATCACCATGGCTGAGCGCCAGAATGTGCGGCTCAGCGTCTATCAGAACCGGCGCTGGGACTCAGACTTTCTAACCGTGCGCAAACTCATCGAATCCGGCGCGCTGGGCCAGGTCAGCCGTTTCGAGTCGCGGATCGAGCGTTACTCGCCGTCATCGGTTCACAACAGCAGCGGCGGTGGTTTCCTGCGCGATCTGGGCAGTCATCTGGTCGATCAGGCGTTGTTGCTGTTCGGCCCGGTGACACGGGTCTACGCCGAACTGGACTACCTGGAAAAAGACCAGACCTTCGATCACGGCTTCTTCATGTCCCTGACCCACGTCAACGGCGTGACCTCGCACCTGGGCGGCAGTTGCCTGCAGAACAGCCCCGGCCCGCGCTTTCGGGTGAGCGGTACGCTGGGTTGTTACAGCGTCGAGGGGCTGGACGGGCAGGAGGCCCAGGCGCTGGCCGGGCTTTCGCCGAAGACCGAAGGCGAGCGCTGGGGCGTCGAGGAGCACCGACGTTGGGGCTGGTTCGAACACGGAGAAGAGCGCGAACGGGTTCCGTCCGAGCGCGGCTGCTGGAGTCAGTTCTATTTGCAGCTACAAATCGCGTTGCAAAACGGTGGCCCACTGCCCGTGGATGCCCGCGATGCACTGGCGACAACCCGCGTGCTAGACGCTGCGCGACTGAGTTCCAAACGTCATCAGGTAGTGGAGCTGAGCGAGTTCGCAAGCCATGGAATAAAATCACAATAAAATTCTAAAACAGGTTGATATAGAAAATAATTTCCAATAGAGTCGATTTCAGCTTCTCTGTCTCGCCATACGTTCCAACGCCTCGACTGCTTGTCCGCTTACTGAAATCGTCACGCCTCATCCATAAAACCAACAAGAATGTGGAGAAAGACTTTTCATGAAGACCAAGACCCGTTTTGCCTCACTGGCCTTGTCCCTGATGTTTGCCAGCGGCGCTGTGCTGGCCGATATGAAGATCGGCGTCAGCATGTCCCAGTTCGATGACACCTGGCTGACCTACCTGCGTGAATCCATGGACAAGAAAGCCAAGTCCTATCCCGACGGCGTCAAGCTGCAGTTCGAAGACGCCCGCAGCGACGTGGTCAAGCAACTGAGCCAGGTCGAAAGCTTCATCAGCCAGAAGGTCGACGCCATCGTGGTCAATCCAGTGGATACCGCCGCCACCAAGAAGATTACTGAGGCGGCAGTGAAGGCCGGCATTCCACTGGTCTATGTCAACCGCCGCCCCGATGACCTGAACCTGCCTAAAGGCGTCGTGACCGTCGCCTCCAACGACCTGGAGGCCGGCGAGATGCAGATGCAGTACCTGGCCGACAAGATGGGCGGCAAGGGCAACATCGTGATCTTGCTGGGTGACCTCGCGAACAACTCCACCACTAACCGCACCAAGGGCGTCAAAGAGGTGCTGGCCAAATACCCGGACATCAAGGTCGAGCAGGAGCAGAGCGGCGTCTGGCTGCGGGACAAGGGCATGACCCTGGTCAACGACTGGCTGACACAGGGCCGCAAATTCGACGCGGTCGTCTCCAACAACGACGAAATGGCCATCGGTGCCGCGATGGCGCTGCAACAGGCCGGCGTCGCCAAAGGCAGCGTGCTGATTGCGGGTGTCGACGGCACGCCGGACGGCTTGAACGCCGTGAAGAAGGGCTCGCTGGCCGCTTCCGTGTTCCAGGACGCCAAGGGCCAGGCCGACGGTTCCATCGATACCGCGGTGAGAATGGCGAAGAACGAGCCGGTCGAGCCGGCCGTCTGGGTGCCGTTCCGCCTGATCACGCCGCAAAACGTTGACCAGTTCAAATAGTCCGTCCGTTCAATAACAACAATAAGCCCGCAAGGTGGCGATCGCGACCTTGCCGATGGAGTACCTGATCATGTTCGCTTCAGCGACTGCTTCGAGCACCCCTTTGACGGGGAGCCCGCCCACTGCAATACCTGTCGAAGAGCCGTACCTGCTGGAGATCCTCAACGTCAGCAAGGGTTTCCCCGGTGTGGTGGCGTTGTCCGATGTGCAACTGCGGGTACGCCCCGGTTCTGTGCTGGCGCTCATGGGCGAGAATGGCGCGGGCAAATCCACCCTGATGAAAATCATCGCCGGCATCTATCAGCCAGACGCCGGCGAACTGCGCCTGCGGGGCAAACCGGTGGTGTTCGAAACGCCACTGGCGGCGCTTCAGGCCGGGATAGCAATGATTCATCAGGAACTCAACCTGATGCCGCACATGAGCATCGCCGAAAACATCTGGATCGGCCGCGAGCAGCTCAACGGCTTTCACATGATCGACCATCGGGAAATGCACCGCTGCACGGCGAAACTGCTGGAGCGCCTGCGGATCAACCTTGATCCCGAAGAGCTGGTCGGCAATCTGAGTATTGCCGAGCGGCAGATGGTCGAGATCGCCAAAGCCGTGTCCTACGACTCCGACATCCTGATCATGGACGAACCGACGTCGGCCATCACCGACAAGGAAGTCGGCCACCTGTTCTCGATCATTGCCGACCTGAAACGTCAGGGCAAAGGCATTATCTACATCACCCACAAAATGAACGAAGTGTTCGCGATCGCCGATGAAGTGGCGGTGTTCCGTGACGGTGCCTACATCGGGCTGCAGCGAGCCGATTCCATGGACAGCGACAGCCTGATTTCGATGATGGTCGGTCGCGAATTGAGCCAGTTGTTTCCGGTGCGTGAAAAGCCGATTGGCGATCTGTTGCTGTCGGTGCGCGACCTCAGGCTCGACGGTATTTTCAAGGGTGTTTCCTTCGACCTGCATGCCGGGGAAATCCTGGGCATCGCCGGCTTGATGGGCTCCGGCCGGACCAACGTGGCTGAGGCGATCTTCGGCATCACGCCCAGCGACGGTGGCGAGATCCGTCTCGATGGCGAGGTGGTGCGCATCCGCGATCCGCACATGGCGATCGAGAAGGGCTTCGCACTGTTGACCGAGGATCGCAAGCTCAGTGGTCTGTTCCCGTGCCTCTCGGTGCTGGAGAACATGGAAATGGCCGTCCTGCCGCACTACGCCGGCCACGGTTTCATCCAGCAAAAAGCCTTGCGCGCCTTGTGCGAAGACATGTGCAAGAAGCTGCGGGTGAAAACACCGTCGCTGGAGCAGTGCATCGACACCTTGTCGGGTGGCAATCAGCAGAAAGCCTTGCTGGCGCGCTGGTTGATGACCAACCCGCGAATCCTGATTCTCGACGAGCCGACCCGCGGCATCGACGTCGGCGCCAAGGCCGAGATTTACCGGCTCATCGCCTACCTCGCCAGCGAAGGCATGGCGGTGATCATGATTTCTTCGGAGCTGCCGGAAGTGCTCGGCATGAGCGACCGGGTGATGGTCATGCACGAGGGCGACCTGATGGGCACCCTCGACCGCAGCGAGGCGACTCAGGAGCGGGTGATGCAACTGGCTTCGGGCCTGTCCTCGGTTCATTAACGGATACCGCTGGTGGCCGAGGCCGCCATCGATGATGCGATAGAAAGGTGAGTGGTTATGAACGCGATACTGGAAAACAAACCGGCCACGGCACCGGTCAAGAGTCGCCGGCGCTTTCCGACGGAACTGAGCATTTTCCTGGTGCTGATCGGCATTGGCCTGGTGTTCGAACTGTTCGGCTGGATCGTGCGCGACCAGAGCTTTCTGATGAACTCCCAGCGGCTGGTGTTGATGATCCTGCAAGTGTCGATCATCGGCCTGCTGGCGATTGGCGTGACCCAGGTGATCATCACCACCGGTATCGACCTGTCGTCGGGTTCGGTACTCGCGTTGTCGGCGATGATCGCGGCCAGTCTGGCGCAGACTTCGGATTTCGCTCGGGCAGTGTTTCCGTCACTGACCGATTTGCCGGTCTGGATTCCCGTGATTGCCGGGCTTGGTGTCGGGCTGCTGGCGGGGGCGATCAACGGCAGCATCATCGCCATCACGGGGATTCCACCGTTCATTGCCACACTGGGGATGATGGTTTCAGCCCGTGGTCTGGCGCGTTATTACACCGAAGGCCAGCCGGTGAGCATGCTCTCGGATTCCTACACGGCCATCGGCCACGGCGCGATGCCGGTGATCATTTTTCTGGTGGTGGCGGTGATCTTCCACATCGCGCTGCGCTACACCAAATACGGCAAATACACCTACGCCATCGGCGGCAACATGCAGGCGGCGCGCACGTCCGGTATCAACGTCAAACGCCATCTGGTCATCGTCTACAGTATCGCCGGGTTGCTGGCGGGGCTGGCAGGCGTGGTGGCTTCGGCCCGCGCCGCTACCGGTCAGGCCGGGATGGGCATGTCTTATGAGCTGGATGCGATTGCCGCCGCGGTCATCGGTGGTACCAGTCTGGCGGGTGGGGTGGGGCGCATCACTGGCACGGTGATTGGCGCTCTGATTCTGGGGGTGATGGCCAGCGGGTTCACGTTTGTCGGGGTCGATGCCTACATTCAGGACATCATCAAGGGGCTGATCATCGTGGTTGCCGTGGTGATCGACCAATACCGCAACAAGCGCAAGCTCAAACGCTGAAGTTCATCGTCCTGGCTTGGTAACGCGGGATGAACGTCACACAGTAAAGCCGATCGGAAAGATCGGCTTTTTTGTTCCTGCGAAAAGACTGCTGAGGCGGCCAAGCCGTTCAGGGTTTCTTTTCTTGCATCCCATCCTTTGAGCCGCTGGACGTTTGCGCATCCTTATCTGTTTCGTGGGTCTCTGCACCGGAGTTTGACCCCGAGGCTTCTTCACCCTTTTTGTCGGCCCTGTCTTCCTTGGATTCGGTGCCTCCCTGGTTGACTCCGGGAATACCGGTAGGCGGGACGCTGCTTCCCGCCATCGCAAGCGGTGCAGTGGCGGATAAAAGACTTCCAAGCATGAGGGCTGCAATGGTTCTGTTCATCGTCGGGGCTTGCGCGTCAGGTGTATTGACGTTGGAAAATCAGAAGCGAAACAAAGTGCCGGGCGGCTGACGGGCGGGAGAGCTGGGAGACGGGTGGCTGTGTAGTCGAGCAGCTTTATAGAGAGCCTTCGGCCGAACATGGCTGCAACAGGCGGCAAATTGCTGGCCCCCGAATGTTTGAAGTCCCGGCAAACTCGCCTTTTTTCAAAAGGTTAGGTGGGCTATATGCGGACGATTGTCATCACCGTAGCAACGCTTTCCCTCGCTCTGTTCGCGGTGCAGGCCCAGGCCAGGGAACTGAGCAAGAGCCATCGTTTTGCGTGCACTTGGGGCTCGGACATCGCTGCCGGCGCGCAACAGTCGAAGTTGTCAGGGATTTCCCTGTACGGCGCCCGCAAGCGCTTGCAGGTACGTAAATTTCAGCAGCCGTGGATGCGCATGACCGCGATGGGCATCACGGAGCAAACCTATAACAGTACCTCGCGTCTCAAGCCCGCAGCCGTCAAGCAGACCTATTACGAACAATGCGTGAGACATGAACTGGCTCAGCGATAAAAGTGAAGCCCAACCTCAAGAGGTTGGGCTTTTTATTGTCTTGCGCAAACGCAGCGCTATTTGTCGCTTTCGCAATTGACCATCCATGACACGCCAAAACGATCCACCAGCATGCCGAAGCGTGCGGCCCAGAAGGTGGATTCCAGCGGCATGTCGACACGACCGTCCCTGGCCAGGGCGTTAAACACCCGTTCGGCCTCGGCGATGCTGTCGACATTCAGGGAGATCGAGCAGCCGCTCATGCCTGGGGTCGGGCGGTCGGGTGTGGTGTCCGAAGCCATGAGCATCTGATCGCCGACTTTCAGGCAGGTGTGGATGATCAGGTTGTGGTGCTCTTTGGGGACATGTTCGGCGGCTGGGGTTTCGCCGAAGGTCATCATCGCTTCGAGCTTGCCTTGCAGGCATTGCTCGTAAAACGTGAAGGCTGCGCGGCAGTCGCCGTTGAAGATCAGGTACGGGTTGATTTTCATGGTGGTGCTCCCGAATAGGCAGTGGAACGCTGCGCGGCCGGGTGTGCCGAAGCAGCGTCATGGATTGACTCCATCCAGCAAAGCGTTAGAACGCCGGATTGCCAGCCGATGCTGCAAGAATTTCCTTTCGGGGTGACCGATGGTCTGTGGGGAGGGATGTCAGGAGTCTCGCGGGTTTTTCTGTACCGTAGCGCCCGCCACCCGGGCGGCAGGTCGGGTTTGCATCAGCGCATCGATCGCCTTGCGATAGTTCTGTCCGCCCAGCGCCATGCTGTTGTTGTGCGTTGCGCCGGGCACCAGCAGCAGGCGTTTCGGTTGCCGGGCGGCGGCGAACAGTTGCTCGCTGAAGCGCGACGGCACGAATGCGTCGGCCAGACCGTGCACCACCAGCAGCGGCATGTGGATCTCGGCAATCTTGTCGATGGAGTCGAACTTCTGCGACAACAGCCAGCGCACGGGAAGAGAGGTGTTGGCCACGGCAGCCGCCACATCCGCCAATGAGGTGAATGTGGATTCGATGACCAGTCCGCGCACCGGCAGAGGGGTGTGATTTCTGGCAGCATCGCGACCGAGTTCGGCAGCCAGGTCGATGGCGACCGCACCTCCCAGCGAATGTCCGTAAATCAGGCGTTTGTTCGGGTCGGGCTGCAACAGCTGGAAGCGTTCCCAGGCCACCCGCGCATCCTCGTACACCGTGCTTTCCGACGGCAGGTCGCCATGGCTCTGGCCGAAGCCGCGATAGTCGATGGCCAGCACCGAATAACCTGCCGCACGCAGTTGCTCGATACGGAACAGTTGCCCGGTGAGGTTCCAGCGCACGCCATGCAGATAAAGGATGGCCGGAGCATCGGCGCGCTCTGCCGGCCACCACCAGGCGTGAATGTTCTGCCCGGCCTTGAAGCTTTTCGGTTGCAGGTCGAGTTCCTGCACGCTGCCGGGCAATCCGTGATACCAGCCGGCCGTGCCCGGCTCGATGCGAAACAGCAGCTTGCGTTCGGTGTGTTCCAGCACGGCACAACTCGCCGGCACGCCGATAATCAGGGCGGCCATGCAGGCGAACGCCAGACGGCGGCGTCGAAGTCGGGTCATGAAGGCAAGGAACATTAAACGTTTCACCACGGCGCGGACAAAGAACGCTTTTTACCAGATGCCTTGACCTGCGCGTGACATTTTCGACCACCGCACGCCTGCAACGATTACAAAATGCTGCAGCGACTCAGTCGATCTTCAGCACGATCTTGCCGATGTGATCGCCCGCTTCCATGTGCGCATGGGCCTTGGCTGCGTCGGCGAGCGGGTAAACCTTGTCGATGATCGGCAGGCAGCGTCCGGCGGCCAGCACCGGCCAGACGTGTTCGCGCAATTGATCGGCGATGGCGGCTTTTTCCGCTGAGGTACGGGCGCGCAGGAGCGAACCGGTGACCACCGCACGCTTGCCGAGGATGGCCAGCAGATCGATGTCGTTGGCCCGCGCGCCGCCGAGGAAGCCGATCATTACCAACCGCCCATCCATCCCCAAGGCGCTGATGTTCCCGTTGAGGTACGAGCCGCCCATGATGTCGAGGATCACATTGACGCCCTGGCCGGCAGTTTGCTCGGCGATGACAGTCGCGAAATCCTGTTCCCGGTAGTTGATCGCTTCACCGCCCAGATTGCGGATCGCTGTGCATTTGTCGGCGCTGCCGGCGGTGGCGAAGGCTTCGATGCCAAACTCGCGGCACAGCATCAACGCGGTGGTGCCGATGCCGCTGGTGCCGCCGTGGATCAAGGCGCGCTGGCCACGGCTGGCGCCGCCGAGACCGAACAGGTTGGCCCACACGGTGAAAAAGGTTTCCGGAATGGCCGCTGCCTGGATCCAGTCCAGCCCATCGGGGATTGGCAAGACCTGGCCCGCCGGAACCGCGCAATATTCGGCGTAACCGCCGCCATTGGTCAGCGCGCACACCCGGTCACCCACCGCGAACGTGCTGACGCCATTGCCGACCGCCACGACTTCACCCGCCACTTCAAGGCCCGGGATCGGGTTCATGCCAGGCCTCATCGGGTACTTGCCGGCGCGTTGCAGGGCGTCCGGGCGATTGACGCCGGCGGCGTGCACGCGGATCAGTACTTCGCCTTCTGCGGCGACCGGCAGCGGGACGCGTCGGGATTGCAGAACCTCGGGCCCGCCAGGTTCGGTGATTTCCATTCGGGTCATATCAGTGGGCAACGTCATGTTCGATTCCTCTTGAAAAAGTGATCAGTAGATGGGAACGCAGTCAGGGCGCAATGATTCCCCTCATTCGGTGCAGCAGCGTTGCTCGACGGAGGAGGGCAGCAGTTTCAGGGCGTGCTCAAGTATCAGCGCGATCACGATGGCACCACCGGCAATCACGAAGAGCAATACATGCTGTCCGCCCGTGGCGTTGAACAGCGCCGAATAGGCGAAGCCCGCCAGCGCCTGAAACGTGGCGAACGACACCGTGGCCCGGCTCCACGCCACCTGCTGGCGATGGTGATCCGGTATCAGCTCATGCACTCGGGCCAATGCCAGCGGCACAATGCCCGGCGGGAATGAACCGAGGACCACCGCCAGCAGTGCCAACGCCAGGCACGAATGCGAAATGGCCAGCAAGCCAAGGGTGATCGCCTGCACCACCAGCACCAGACGAATGCCGGTCCGCGCGCCGAGATGATCGGCGAGAAAGCCGTAACTCACCGGGCCGACGATGGCGCCCAGACCGTACATGACCCACATCAGCGCGCCGACATGCGACCCGGCGCCCAGACCCCGGGCGACATAATCCACCAGAAAGACCATGGCCGGCACCAACCCGGCGGCCATGAACGCGTACTGGGCAAATAGCAGATAAACCGCAGGCGGTGTCGGCTCGAGCGGATCCACCTGAGCCGTTGCGGTGGTTGCATGGGGCTGCTCCGAGGGCCAGCCGAACCAGCTCAAAGCCGTCAGTGCCAGCGACAGCACGCCCAATCCCAGCCATGTTGCTTGCAAGCCCAGGCTCAACAGCAGCGGAACGATCGTGCCCGAGCCGGCGATGCCCAGACCGATGCCGAGGAAAATCGCCCCGCTGGCCAGGCCTTTGCGCTCGGCCGGTACATGGGGCAATACAGTCGCAGCCACCAGCACCATGATCGCGCCACCCGCGATTCCCGACAGCAGGCGCCAGCCGAAATACCAGCTCACCGACACCGGGTACGCACAGGCGAAAAACGCCACGGTCACCGCCAGCATCATCAGGCGCAGAGCGTTTCTCTGAGTGAGCCGGCGTGCCAGCGGGCGGCCGAGGAGGGCGCCGATCAGGTAACCGACCAGGTTGGCCGCGCCGAGATAGACCACATCATGGGCGGAAAACCACTGCGCCTGAATCAGCGAGGGGATCAGCGGCGTGTAGGCGAAACGCGCCAGGCCGATGCTGACCAGGCTGGCGCAGAGTCCGGCGAAAATCGCCAGCCAGACTCTCGCGTCCGGACGCTCGGGCGAAGCAATTGAAGTGGGCATGACGGCAATCCTGTGGAAAGGTTTATGGCGCCCAGCATATCGGCTATCGTTGCTGCGTTAATGCAGCGAGTTTGCGTGATAGTGATGCGTTTATGCATCAATGGAGAACGGTATGAACTGGGATGATGCACGGGTGTTTCTTGCGGTCTGCCGCGAGTCGACATTGCGCGGTGCCGCCCGTGTATTGGGCGTGGATCAGGCAACGGTCGGGCGCCGCATCACGGCACTGGAAAAGTCGCTGGCCGCGACCTTGTTCCTGCGCACCTCCGAGGGCTATGCGCTGACGGCAGTCGGTGAAGCGGCGCTCAAATCGGTGGAAAAAATGGAGCATTCGGCACTGGAGCTGGAACGGCGTATCCAGGGCCTGGACGATCGTCTGATCGGCAGCGTGCGGGTCAGCACCACCGATTCGCTGGCCATCGATTTCCTGATCCCGGCCATCGCGCAGTTGCACGAACAGCATCCGGACGTGCGCGTGCAACTGGACGCCTCTACGCAGATCCTCAGCCTGGCCAAACGTGAAGCGGACATCGCCGTGCGCAATACCCGTCCGGACAACCCGGACCTGATCGCCCGGCGCATCGCGCGTTGGCCGGTGGGTTTGTTCGCCTCGCAGGCCTATGTCGACAGCCATGGCGTGCCGGCGCCGGGCAGTGCGTTCGAGGGCCATGACCTGGTGGTGTACCAGCCGTATCTGCAGGGCAACAAGGATCTGACCCTCGTGTCGGAGCCTGTGACTCGCGGGCGGATCGTCGCCGGTCTGAGCTCCAGCCTATTGGTCCGACGCTCGATTGCCGCCGGTTTGGGAGTAGGAGAAATCCCGCTCTACATGGGCGAGCGTGATGGTCTGGTCAGGCTGTGGCCGGAGCGCACGCGTCCGTTGCCTTATGAGGTGTGGCTGGTGACCCATGCGGATTTACGCCACACCGCGCGGGTCAGGGCGGTGATCGAGCACATTGTCGAAGCGTTTGTGCCGGAAAATGAGTAGTCGTTCTGTCAATGAAAAAGCGGCCTTCACTGAAGGCCGTTTTTTGTGAGCGTTGAAACCGGTGCCTCATGGCATTTCAGGCAACTCCTGAGGCCGCAGGTCAAACACCAGCACTTCGGCATCCTGGCCATTGCTCAGGGTCAGTGCCTGTTCTTCACGAACCCGTACGCCATCGCCTTCCTTCAACTGCACGCCGTTCAGTTCAACGCTGCCGCGAGCAACGTGGACATAGGCGTAACGGTTGGCAGGCAGCTTGAGGGTGGCACTTTCCTCGCCATCGAACAGCCCGGCATATACTCGTGCATCCTGGCGCACTTTCAGCGAACCGTGACTGCCTTCGGGCGAGATGATCAGTTGCAGGCGACCGCGTTTTTTCTGTTCGTTGAAGTGCTCTTGCTGATAGCGCGGTTTGGCGCCGCTGACGTCCGGCACGATCCAGATCTGCAGGAAGTGCACAGGCTTGGTCGCCGAGTGGTTGAACTCACTGTGGGCCACGCCACTGCCGGCACTCATCAGTTGCACGTCGCCGGGGCGGATCACCGAACCGGTGCCGAGAGTATCCTTGTGTTCCAGGGCGCCTTCGAGCACGTAGGAGAAAATCTCCATGTCGCGGTGCGGGTGCTGGCCGAAGCCTTTGCCGGCGGCGACGCGGTCATCGTTGATCACCAGCAGGTCGGAGAAACCCTGTTCACGCGGGTTGCGATAACTGGCGAAGGAAAAGGTGTGGAATGACTTCAACCAGCCATGATTGGCCAGACCACGGTCGGAAGCTTTGCGAAGGGTCAGCATGATCAGATCTCCTTTCAGGACGTTGATTCGTCCAAGTGAGGAGAAGGTTACTGGTTACGCTGGTGTGCAATAAGTAGGTGAAAATTGAAATACTGTCCCCTTGGGGTTGACAGTAATGTGCGTCAGTTCACGCATTCTTTTTCAACGTTTGCGCTGTACTTGGCCATAATGCTGCAACTTATAACTGTTCATTGATTTCAGTGATGTCTGCTCATGAAAACCGTGGCAATGGTGTTGTTTCCCGAGTTTCTACTGCTCGATATGGCCGGGCCGCTGGAAGTGTTCTCGGTTGCCAACCGATACCTTAAGCCGGACGACCATTATCAACTGACGCTTCTGGGGACTGAACGTGGGCCGCTGCGTGCCTCCAATGGTGTGCGGGTGCATACCGACGGGCACATCGACGAAGCCGGCGATCGCTATGACTTGCTGTTGGTGCCAGGCGGACCCGGTGCCTACAACAAAAAATGTCCGCCGCTGCTGGACTGGCTCAAAGGTGCGGTCAGTCGTGCCGGGCGCTACGGTTCGATTTGCACGGGTGCCTTCGTGCTTGGCTACGCCGGGCTGCTGGATGGGTATCGCGTGACCACCCACTGGAACTACACCGAGCGCTTGATCAAGGGCTTTCCCAAGGCAGATGTCGCGACCGACCAGATCTTTGTCGAAGACCGCAACCTGATCACCTCGGGTGGCGTGACAGCCGGAATCGATCTGGCACTGGCGGTGGTGGCCCGCGATCACGGCAAAAAACTCGCTCAGGATGTGGCCAAAGTGCTGCTGGTGGTGATGAAGCGCCAGGGCGGACAGGCGCAATTCAGTCCGCTGATGGCAGCGGTTGCGCCACAGGAAACCCCCGTCACCCGTGTACAGAACTACGTTCTGGAGCATCTTGAGGAAACCTTCACCGTTGAGCGCATGGCCGGTGTGGCGAACATGAGTGCACGCCATTTCGCCCGCCTGTTTGCACGCGAAGTCAACATGACGCCCATGGAGTTCCTGCAAAGTGCACGCATCGACTGCGCGCGCAATCTGCTGGAGACCAGCGATCTGCCGCTGAAGACAGTGGCCTACAAAAGCGGTTTCGGCAGCGTGCGGCACATGCGTTTTCTGTTCGGCGAAAAGCTCGGATTGACCCCGGCTCAATATCGCGAGCAGTTCAGCTAGAGCTGTTCTGTCCGTTACGGGCATCCGGATGTCCGTGCTGGGCCCCGCATGGTGGTTGTGCCGTCATCGATGCCTGCGAAGATAACGGACATGAACAGTCTTTACGAATTGAGCTCGGCGTCGGTCCTGCGTTTCGGCCCGTACGCATTCCATTTGCGGCAACGGTTGATCCTCGAGGGGGATCGGCAACTGCGCATGGGCGGTCGTGCGCTGGACATTCTGCAAGTGCTGGTCGAGCGTGCCGGTCAGGTGGTCGGCAAGGAGCAGTTGATCGCGCTGGTGTGGCCGACGTCGGTGGTCGAGGAAATCAATCTGCGGGTGCACATCGCGGCGTTGCGTCGGGCGCTTGGCGACGGCGAGAACGGTCAGCGCTATATCATCAATGTGCCACAACGCGGGTACAGCTTCGTCGCGCCGGTACAGAGCGACGCTGTTGCGCAAGTGGTGTTCGAAAGTCTGCAAGTGCCGCAGCACAATCTGCCTGCACGGTTGATGCCGGTCACAGGTCGCGATTCGCTGGTCGGCAGTCTGGTTCGGCAACTGCCCTTGTCCCGGCTCATGACAGTGACGGGAGCTGCCGGCGTCGGCAAAAGCACGGTAGCACTGCGTGCAGCGGAGCTGCTGCTGCAACATTTTCGTGACGGCGTGTGGCAGGTGGATCTGTCGCTGATCGACGAAGACACCCCGCTCCTCGATCACCTGCTGCAAACCCTCGACATCGATTTCCCCACACTGGCGGGGCGCCACGCGTTGCTGGTGCTGGACAATTGCGAACACCTGCTTGAAGCCTGCCGCAGCCTGCTGGAAACACTGCTCGACGCAGCGCCCCGTCTGTCGATCCTTGCCACCAGCCGCGAACCGTTGCGTCTCGGTCTGGAAGTTCTGCAGCCACTGCCGCCCCTGAACCTTCCCAAAGCCTCGGCGCTCAACAGTGTCGATGAAGTCATGGGCTATTCGGCGGTGCAACTGTTTGTCAGTCGGGCCCGTGCGCGTCAGCACGGCTTCTGTCTGCGTGAGCAGGATCTGGAAACGGTGCGCGATATCTGTCGGCGACTCGATGGTCTGCCCCTGGCTATCGAACTGGCAGCAGCGCAGATCGATGCGCTGGCGTTGGTCGGGTTGCAGTCTCAACTGGACCACGGTCTGCAGGTCTTGAGTCACGGTCGGCGGACGGCCGTGCCACGCCACCAGTCGATGAAGGCCGCACTGGACTGGAGTTATCAGCGCTTGAGCGAACAGGAACAGCGCGTGCTGCAACGGTTGTCGGTGTTCAGGATGGCGTTCACTCTGGATGCCGCAATCGGTGTGATCAGTTGCGCGCAATTGCCACCCTCGACACTGGTGGCAGTCGTTGAGCAATTGGCGGCCATGTCGTTACTGACGATGGATCGATCCAGTGGGACATTGCGCTATCGAATGCTCAACACCACGCGTCGCTATGCCCGCGAACAGCTGGAGCAGGGCGGCGAGCTGAATGAAGTCGAGCGTCGGCATGCGCGTTATCTGTGCCGCACGCGCCTGAGCTCAAGCGGCCGACTGACCGCGCAGTTCGTCGAGCAGTAAGCGCACCTTGCGCAAGTCCGGGGTGGCATAGCCTTCGGTGAAGCGCTGGTAGACCGGCGTCAGCAAATCGAGTGCCTCACGATAGCGCGACTGACGCTGCCACACCTGCGCCAGCGACGTTGCGCTGCGCAGTTCCCAGGCCAGGGCACCTTGGGTCCGGGCAATCTCGAGCGATTGCTGCAAGGCGCTTTCGACCGTGTGGTGACAGGGCGATTCAGCGGCCAGCAATCGCTCGGCCCGGGCCCGCAAAATCTCCGCAGTACTCCAGCCGGCCGCGCCGCTTTGTGCTCGTTCAAGCAGTGCATCGTCAACGAAACCCGGATCCAGCGTGACCATGATTTCCCTGACCAGACCGCTGTCGGCGGGCGGGATGGCGGGGGATTTGTCGGCGTCGATCACCTGCGCGTAGTGCCGCGCCCACGTGTAGAACAGCAGCACCGAATGCTTCTGCGCCTGTTCGAGCAACAGTTGCAGCAGCGCCCGGGCGTTCTGTGTATCTCCGTTGTAATGGGCGATCAGGCACGAGGCGAGTGCCAGGGTGTAGCAGATCGAGGTGCCGTGGTTGATCTGCATCGCGATGTCCAGCGCCTGCCGCGCCGTACGCCACGCCTGTTCGGGAAAACCTTGCAGCCACAGCACCCGGGCGAGGACGGTCAGTGAGGCGACGCTCTGATCGTATTGCACGCCGAAACCGTGGGTGAAGCGGTTGAGGTGGCCGCTTTGAGCCATGCGCTGGATCACCTGCTCGGCGTGGATCCGAGCCTGGTGCTGATCGCCGGCGTAGTGCAGGGCGAGCACCCGCAAACGGTGGGTGCTCAAGGACAATTGCGCGTCGCCGTGCAGGCCGAGGGTTTCAAATTGCTCGCTCTGCTCCAGCGCCATGCGGTAATGGCCGCAACTGAGATTGACCGCCATGTGCCCTGACACGGCACGCAACTGGCCGGCCATGTCGTCGTGCTTCTGTGCCAGCAGACGGGCGCTGACGAACGCTTCGATAGTCTCCGGCGTGCCGCCCCAGGTGTGGTAACAGGCGCTGCCGAGGGCCAGTTTCAAGGCGATTTCCAGGCGCGGACAGGGTTCTTCCGATGACGCGAGCAACGCGAGTGCCCGACGCACATGAACGCCGTACTCCTTGAGCAAGGACAGCTCCTGCCACAACGGCGCCGAAGTGGCCGTCAGGCGCACGCCAAGATGACGCGAGCCTTCATCGTTCAGTGTCCACTCAAGCGCTGCCCGCAGATCTTCCAATCCTCGGGCGTAGCGCTCGATCCACACCCCGGTCGGCGTGTTTTCCCATTCGGCCTGGGCCTGATGCATCAGTGCCAGGCAGCGTTCGGCATGACGCTCACGGGATTCGCCGAGTTCGGCAGCCTGCTCGAGTTTCTCCAGGGCATAGCGGCGAGTGGTGTCGAGCAGGCGATAGAACACTTCTTCATCGCCGACCTCGACATTGAGCAGCGATTTGGCGACCAATTGCGTGATCGAGGCGAACACTTCGCCAGGCTCGATATGCTGGCCCACGATCACCGCGGCAGCAGACTCCAGCGTGAAGGCGCCACGAAATACACCCAGGCGACGCAGACCGGTCTGCTCGCAGGCGTTGAGCAGGTTAAAGCTCCAGTCCAGCGTGGCGCGCAAGGTTTCATGGCGTCCGAGACTGGTCTGATTGCCTGCCGGCAGACGCCCCTGCAACTGGCTCAGCAAGCCGCCCAGGCCGAGGTTTGCGACTTGCGCGGCAGCCAATTCCAGCGCCAGCGGGATGCCATCCAGCCGGCGACAGATTTCGATGATCACGGGCAGGTCGGCATTGTCCGGCTCAAAGTGCTCGTGGGCGGCCATCGTCCGCTCGACGAACAGTTGCAGTGCGGAGAATTCCATTGCCTGATCTCGGTCGAGCACCGCAATCGGTGGCGGGCAGTCGAGGGATTCCAGGCGCTGCACATACTCGCCCTCGGCGCGCAGGCTTTCGCGGCTGGTGGCCAGGATATGCACCTGCGGCGCGCCACGCAGGAGACTCTCGCCAAGCAGCGCCACGGCGTCGATCAGGTGCTCGCAGTTGTCGATCACCAGCAGCATCTGCCGTTCGCGCAGGCTGTTGATCAGGCAGGCCATCGGTTCATTGTCGTGCAATGAAAGATCCAGCAGGGCGGCGAGGTGAGAGCAGATCGAGCCCGGATCGTTGAGTGGCGCCAGATCCAGCAGACGAATCCCGTCGCGATAACGACCGATCAGTTGCTCGGCGACGCGCAAGGCCACGGTGGTCTTGCCGATGCCGCCGGGGCCGACCAGGGTGATGCAGCGCTTTTTCGGCAATTGCGCCATCAGGTTGTCGACCACGGTCTGGCGGCCGATCATCCGTGTGCGCCGCAATGGCAGGTTATGTCGGCCGATAGGGGCGGCGGCGGGGCGCTGTTCGATGGACTGCAACAGGATCGGCGCGACGAAACTGTAACCGCGCTGCGCCACCGTGACGATGTAGCGCTGCCCGGCCTGACCGTCGCCGAGCGCCTTGCGCAAGGCTGCCATGTGCACGCGCAAGTTGATGTCTTCCACCACGCTGTCCGGCCAGACTTCGGCGATCAATTGCTGCTTGCTCACCACCTCGCCGGCGTTGGCCAGCAAGATCAGCAGAATGTCCATGGCACGGCGTCCCAGGCGCAAAGGCTGGTCGCCCTCGAGCACCAGGCGCTGGTCAGTGTGGATCCGATAGGGGCCGAAACCGATGGCCTGATTCGGGGAAAGACTCAACCGCTCACTCCTTCATTGTTCTTGTGATCCTGCCCCGGCGTAGGTGAAAAAACCGTGACGGGCAGGGCGGATGGCGACTTGAAGGTCATGCAAGCCGTCTGGTCCGCCGTTTCCGAGCATATTCCTCAGGATTGGGTGTCAGCGCAATGCGCACAAAGGTTTGCTGCTGGAGCATCTATCGGTATGCGGCGTCATCACTACCGTATTTAAAGGCTCGAACCTGCGCCTGCCTGCCCGACAGAGGAGGAAAATTAACAACGATTAACTCGTCCACGCCTGCTCCAGAGCCAAAACTCCAAGGCAATGGAGTGCATACGTCTAGAGGACGCTGCGATGAGCAAGGTAGTAGTGGTCTATCACAGTGGCTACGGGCACACCCGCGTCATGGCCCAGGCTGTGGCCGAAGGTGTGCAGCGCCACTTGGGCAGTACCTGCCTGCTGTTGGCGGTGGAGGATGTGGAGGCCCATTGGGACGAATTGCACCGTGCCGATGCGATCATTTTCGGCGCGCCGACTTATATGGGCAGTGCGTCGGCGGCGTTCAAGCAATTCATGGAAGCCACGGCGTCGTTCTATCTGGTTCGGCCGTGGCGCGACAAACTCGCCGCAGGATTCACCAACTCCGGCAGTCTGTGCGGCGACAAACTCAATACCCTGCTGCAAATGGCGGTGTTCGCGGCCCAGCATTCGATGATCTGGGTCGGGCTCGATCTGCTGCCGGCCCGTGCTGGCGCCAGTGGCTTCGACGGCCAGTTGAATCGCCTTGGCAGCTCCCTTGGGGCCATGTCCCAATCGTCTGTCGAGAAACCGCCCGAGCACGCCCCTCCGCTGGAGGACCGCCTGACCGCTGTGCATCTGGGGGAGCGGGTGGCGCGACTGGCTCAGCGCATGGCCCGGGGATGAAAGCGGCTCAACGTTTTTTCATGACCTGACAGCGCCAGGCAAACGGGTTGATCCCTTCACTGCGAGTGAAAATATGACAGAAGTGCGACTGATCGCAGAAGCCGCACTCCAGGCTGATCTGCGTCAGGCTGTGATCGGTGTGCTGGATCAACAGTTTGGCCCGGGCGATCCGCTGGGTGCGGATCCAGTCCTGTGGCGAGAGCCCGGTGCTGCATTTGAACGCCCGGGAAAAATGACTGCGTGACAACGCACAGGCATTGGCCAGCTCAGTGACCTCCAGGGGTTCGCCCAATCGTTCCAGGATCAATTGTTTCACCAGTCGTTCCCGTTGCGGGCTGAGGCCCCCGGTGCCGATTTTGCGGGATTCGCTGGCAGGGACGCGGGCGACGGTTTGCTGAGAAGGAGCCATGGCCAAGTACCTATCGGGGGCGGGAGTACACGGTCGGTGCGTTCCCACAGGTCAATGAAACAACGCTGTGCAGAGGGTTTCATTGTTTGGCGCAGGGCAAAGACTGACGAGTTAAACGTTGTTAATTCCGCGGCCGGACCTGATTTCGAATGGCCGCCGATCTAGTAAAGTGCGTAGCACTTGCGCCTGGCCAAAAAGGAAAACACGCCCATGAACCGAAACGATCTGCGCCGCGTCGACATGAACCTGCTGGTGATCTTCGAAGCACTGATGTTCGAAAAGAACCTGACCCGCGTCGCCGAAAAACTGTTCATGGGCCAACCGGCAGTGAGCGCGGCGCTGGGACGCCTGCGCGATCTGTTCGACGACCCATTGCTGTTGCGCAACGGTCGCGGCATGGAACCGACGGCACGGGCGCTGGCGATTCTTCAGGAGCTGCAACCGGCGATGGACGTGATTTCCGGCGCGGTCAGCCGGGCCAAGGAATTCGATCCGGCCACCAGTTGCGACGTCTTCCGCATCGGCCTGTCGGATGACGCCGAGTTCGGTCTGTTTCCGCCATTGCTGCGCCAGTTGCAGGAAGAGGCGCCGGGGATTGTGGTTGTGGTGCGGCGCGCCAACTATCTGCTGATGCCCACGTTGCTGGCGTCCGGGGAAATCTCGGTGGGCGTGAGCTACACCACCGATCTGCCGGCCAACGCCAAGCGCAAGAAACTGCGCGACATTCCCTGCAAGGTTCTGCGCGGCGATGACCGCCCGGGGCCGCTGACCCTCGATGAATACTGCGAGCGACCCCACGCGATGGTGTCGTTCTCGGGTGATCTGAGCGGCAACATCGACGTGGACCTGGCCAAGGTCGGCCGCAGCCGCCGCGTGGTGCTCGGCGTGCCACAGTTCAGCGGTTTGCGCGCCTTGCTCGCCGGCACCGAGATGATCGCCACCGTGCCGGATTACGCGGCATGTGCATTGGTCGAAGGGTGTTCGTTGCGGGCTGAGGATCCTCCGTTCCCCATCGATGCGGCGCAACTGTCGATGGCCTGGAGCGGGGTGCATGACAACGATCCGGCGGAGAAATGGCTGCGGTCGCGGATCAGTCAGTTCATGTCGGTGTCGCTGGATATTCCGGTGTAACAAGACCTGAAACACAATTCGTTTGTCGCCTTGTAACCCTGTGGGAGCGAGCTTGCTCGCTCCCACAATGATTTTGTGTCGTTCTTGCGTTCTGTGTGTTTTCGCAAACAGAGCACACCCATCCAATTTCCCCACCGATCAATCGTTGCACCATGGCCTGCAATGATTGATCAAGGGTGGGCCCATGAACGCTATACAACGCAATGACCAGGCGCAAAACCTCGGCCTGCTGTTCCTGCGGGTCGCCGGCGGGTTGTTTCTGCTGTTCGTCCATGGCTTGCCCAAGCTGCTGGACTTCACCGCGCAACTGCAACAGATCGAAGACCCGTTCCACCTCGGTGCCCACCTCACGCTGATCCTGGCGATCTTCGCCGAAGTCCTCTGCCCACTGCTGATCGTCGCCGGGGTGCTGGCACGTCTGGCGTGCTTGCCTATTCTGTTTGTGCTGCTGGTGGCGTTGCTGATCGTGCATCCGCAATGGAGTGTGGCCGAAGGGCAGTTCGGCTGGTTGCTGTTGATCCTCTTCACCACTGTTCTGATCGCCGGCCCCGGACGGCTGGCGCTCAATGTTCGTTTGCCCGGAGTGCTCCGTTATGCCTGATGCCCAGAACCCGAAAAAACCGGGACCCGAAGAAACCGTGACGCTGATCGTCAAGCACCGGGTCAAGGCCGGTTTCGAACAGCCGTACGAAGCGTGGCTGCGCAATATCGTCAGCGTGGCGGGGCGCGAAGAAGGGCATCTGGGCGTGGACGTGATGCGCAGCCAGCAGGGCGGGCTCGCGTTGTTCACCTGCGTGCTGCGTTATTGCTCGACCGACGCGATGCAGCGCTGGCTCGATTCGCCGCAACGTCAGAAGCTGATCGATGAAGCCGCGCCTATGCTCGCCGACGGCGACCAGACCGAAGTCAATGCGGCCAATGAGTTCTGGTTCACGCCACTGGCCGAAGCCGGCTCGCCGCCACCGCGCTGGAAGCAGGCAGTGGTATCACTTTTCGTGATCCTGCCACATACCTTGCTGGTGCCCTTGATCTGGGGGCCGTTGCTCAAACTCAACGGATTTCTTTCCAACTATGTGGTCGCGACGTTTCTGATCACCCTCACCATCGTGGTGTCGGTGGTCTACGTGTGCATGCCGGCCGCCACCCGATTGTTCGCGCCATGGCTGACCGCCAGTCAGCCCCATGAACACCTGGAATCCAACGCCAACCCGCCGCGCTGAAGCGGTGGGTCCGGGCTTCGTTTCACTTATCTCGAAGGAACTGCGATGAACGCCGATCTGATTCTGTTCAATGGCCAATTTCATACGGTAGACCGCGAAAAACCTCTCGCCAGTGCGGTGGCGATCAAGGACGGACGCTTTGTCGTCGTCGGTAACGATACGCAGGCCATGGCCCTGCGCGGCGCCGGTACGCAAGTGGTCGATCTCAAGGGTCGCTGTGTGATTCCCGGGCTCAACGACTCGCACTTGCACCTGATCCGTGGCGGCCTGAACTACAACCTCGAACTGCGTTGGGAAGGCGTGCCGTCGCTGGCCGATGCGCTGCGCATGCTCAAGGATCAGGCCGATCGCACGCCGACCCCGCAATGGGTGCGCGTGGTGGGTGGCTGGAACGAATTCCAGTTCGCCGAAAAACGCATGCCGACCCTTGAAGAAATCAACCAGGCGGCGCCGGACACCCCGGTGTTCATTCTGCACCTGTATGACCGCGCGCTGCTCAACCGCGCCGCGTTGCGCGTGGCTGGCTACACCCGCGACACGCCGAACCCGCCGGGTGGCGAGATCGTGCGCGATGCCAACGGCAACCCGACCGGCATGCTGGTGGCGCGGCCGAACGCGATGATTCTGTACTCGACGCTGGCCAAGGGGCCCAAGCTGCCGCTGGAATATCAGGTCAACTCGACCCGTCAGTTCATGCGCGAGCTCAATCGCCTCGGTCTGACCAGCGCCATCGATGCCGGCGGCGGTTTCCAGAACTACCCGGACGATTATCAGGTGATCGAACAACTGGCCAAAGACGACCAGTTGACCGTGCGCATCGCCTACAACCTCTTCACCCAGAAGCCGAAGGAAGAGCTGACCGATTTCCAGAACTGGACCGGCAGCGTCAAGTTGCATCAGGGCGATGACTTCCTGCGCCACAACGGCGCTGGCGAGATGCTGGTGTTCTCGGCGGCGGACTTCGAAGACTTCCTCGAACCGCGCCCGGACCTGCCGCAGACCATGGAGCAGGAGCTGGAGCCGGTGGTACGCCATCTGGTCGAACAGCGCTGGCCGTTCCGTCTGCACGCCACCTACAACGAATCGATCAGCCGCATGCTCGATGTGTTCGAGAAGGTCAACCGCGACATTCCGTTCAACGGCTTGCCGTGGTTCTTCGACCACGCCGAAACCATCACCCCGCAGAACATCGAGCGGGTGAGGGCGCTGGGCGGCGGTATCGCGATTCAGGATCGCATGGCGTTCCAGGGCGAATATTTCGTTGATCGCTATGGCAAACAGGCTGCCGAAGCCACACCACCGATCAAACGCATGCTCGCCGAAGGCGTGCCGGTCGGCGCGGGCACCGATGCCACTCGTGTTTCCAGCTACAACCCGTGGACTTCGCTGTACTGGATGGTCAGCGGTCGCACCGTTGGCGGTCTGGCACTGTACGAAGAAGGTTTGCCACGTACCACCGCGTTGGAACTGTTCACCCACGGCAGCGCCTGGTTCTCGTCCGAGCAGGGCAAGAAAGGCCAGATCAAGGTCGGGCAACTGGCGGATCTGGCAGCGCTGAGCGCGGATTTCTTCCACGTCGAAGAAGAAGCGATCAAGTGGATCGAGTCGGTGCTGACCGTGGTCGGCGGCAAGATCGTGTACGCCGCTGGCGACTTCGAAGACCTCGGCCCACGTTCGCTGCCGGTGCTGCCGGACTGGTCGCCGGTGGTGAAGGTGCCGGGCCACTGGCGCCCGAATTCGCCATTGCAGGCGCAGGTGCATCAATGCAGCGGCCCGTGCGCGGTGCATACCCACAGCCATGAAAAAGCGCGGATGTCGAATGCGCCGGTCAGCGATTTCGCCGGTTTCTGGGGCGCGTTCGGTTGCTCCTGCTTCGCTTTCTGATCCTTTTGAAAAAGCGCCGTTCTGCGTGAGCGGCGCTCCCCGCAACAACCATCCATCGAGGAGTTTCACATGAGCAACGTTCCTTACAAACGCTTGAACAAAGACGACGCCGTGGTTCTGCTGGTCGACCACCAGACCGGCCTGATCTCGCTGGTGCAGGATTTCTCGCCGAACGAGTTCAAGAACAACGTGCTGGCACTGGGTGACATCGCCAAGTTCTTCAACCTGCCGACCATCCTCACTACCAGCTTCGACAGCGGCCCGAACGGCCCGATCGTGCCTGAACTGAAAGAGCAATTCCCGGACGCGCCATTCATTGCCCGTCCTGGCCAGATCAACGCCTGGGACAACGAAGACTTCGTCAAGGCCATCAAGGCCACCGGCCGCAAGCAACTGATCATCGCCGGTGTGGTGACTGACGTGTGCGTGGCGTTCCCGACCCTGTCGGCCATCGCTGAAGGCTTCGAAGTGTTCGTGGTCACCGACGCTTCCGGCACCTTCAACACCACCGTGCAACAAGCGGCGTGGGCGCGCATGTCGGCTGCCGGCGCGCACCTGCTGAACTGGTTCGCTGTAGCCTGCGAGCTGCAGGGCGACTGGCGCAACGACATGGAAGGCCTGGCGAACCTGCTGTCCCAGCGTCTGCCTAACTACCGCAACCTGATCAACAGCTACACCAAGTTCACTGCCAAGTAATCGGTCGAAGAAAAAAATGCCCGCTGAAGAGCGGGCATTTTTTTGCGGTGTTGATAGGGGGGTATTTCAATTTGAGAACCAGCCCTCACCCCAGCCCTCTCCCGGAGGGAGAGGGGGCCGATTGAGGTGTTTGGGAGAAACACATCGACCTGGAAGTTTTGAGTCGAACTCAGGACCCGAACAGCATGGAGATCTGCCCCCTTTCCCCCTCGCCCCCCTGGGGGAGAGGGCTGGGGTGAGGGGGTAGATCTTGAAGGTGGCAACGATTCTGAACCCGCAAACATTATCGCTTCTGCAACCACCCCAAAAAACCGCCCTTGCGAACCGGCACAGGCTTGGCCATCAACGCCAGCCGACTGTTCTGCTGCCGCACCGCCTGCAATTTGTTCAACGCCAGGCCCACTTCACTGCGCTGCTCCATGCACTGGCGAGTCAGGTTCTTGTCGAGGCGATAAATGATCGAGGACGTCAGTGCGGTAAACGTCGCCTGCGAAGGCGTATCCGCGAGGATGCTTTGCTCGCCCATGACCTCGCTTGGGCCCATGCGCCCAGCCTCGGTGAAACCGTTGCCGTCCGGCACGCTGGCGCTGACCACGCCGGTGGCGATCACGAACAGGCTGTCCGGCACTTCCTCAAGATCAAGCACCACCTGCCCGGCGCTGTACTGCTGCGCGACCATCGATTCGGCGAGGCGATCGCGTTCTTCATGGCTGAGCGAGCGGAAGATTTTCACTTCATCGAGCAAGGCACGGGCGCGGGTCGAAGGTTCGATCACGCCATCGGGGTGGCGCGAAATGCCGGCCGCTTCGAGATGACGGTGGGCGAGGTCGAACAGTTGATTGCGCACCTCACCTTTCTTGCCCAGTTCAGCGATAAAACCGCTGGCCACGTATTCCGACATTTCTTCGCCGGCCTCTTTCAGTATTGCTTTCGGCGCCGGCGTCAGCAGCAGGCTGCTGCTGCCTTGCAGCGTGCGGTCGAGGGCGTCCAGCACGCGGCGCGGACGGATGTGGTTCGGCACCTTGATGCTGATCGACACGCCATGCAGGTTGTTCGGGCGGCTGAGGTTGACGATTTTGGCCTTGGCCGCCACCGAGTTCGGCACTACGGCCAGGGTCCCGGCGCCGGTCAGCAGATGTGTGGCGCGCCAGTCGATGTCGAGCACCTTGCCTTCGACGCCGTCGATCACCACAAAATCGTCCACCTGATACGGCTTGGTGGTGTTGAGCACGATGCCCGAGAACACGTCGCTCAAGGTGCTTTGCAGCGCCAGACCGACCACGATGGCGAACACCCCGGAGGTGGCGAGCAGGCCTTTCACCGGCAGCTCCAGCACATAACCGGCCGCTGCGACGATGGCCGCCAGAAACACCAGCGCACCGATCACGTCCTGCAACAGCCGGCCGCTGTGGCCGATGCGGCGCATCAGGATCAGGCCGATCACTTCGGTCAGCGCCCGCGCGGCGTACAGCCACCAGAAAATCCCCAGGGCCGTTGCGCCAAGCTGGGCAACCGGGTCATCGGCAAACAACGGCGCCTGCAACGGGCTGACGCCGGCATTGATGATCAGCGCGCTGAAGGCCAGAAACAGCACCAGCCGCACACCGACCCGTTGCGCACGATGCTTGAACGGCGCGAGGTGCCAGAGCAGGGCGTCGAGCACCAGCAGCAGGGCGCTCCAGGACAACAGGTGGGCAGAAAAAAGGCTCATGGGATGAACTCCGGCGGGCACCAAAGAAAACGCCACACCCGAAGGTGTGGCGAGTGGCTGGACTCAGTTCAGATGGGTCTTCAGTTCTGCCGCGGCCTGACGCACGGCGGCCTTCACTTCAGGTATGCCGTTCAGCGGGTTGAGCAGGCCGAAGTCGTGAATCATCCCGTTGTAGCGCACCGAGGTCACCGGCACACCCGCCGCGTCGAGATGACGGGCGTAGCCTTCGCCTTCGTCACGCAGCACGTCGAACTCGGCGGTCTGCACCAGCGCGGCGGGCAGGCCCTTGAGCTGTTCGGCGCTGGCGTTGAGCGGCGAGGCGTGGATCTGCGCGCGCTCGGCCGGGTTGGTGGTGTAGTTGTCCCAGAACCACTGCATCATGCCCTTGGTCAGGAAGTGGCCCTCGGCGAATTGCTGGTACGAGCCGTTATCGAACCCGGCGTTGGTCACCGGCCACATCAGCAACTGGAAGCGCAGGGCCGGGGTTTTCTGTTCCTTGGCCATCAACGCCACGACCGCCGCCATGTTGCCGCCGACGCTGTTACCGGCCACCGCCAGACGCTTGCCGTCGACACCGATCTCCTTGCCGTGCTCCGCCACCCACTTCGTCGCGGCGTAAGCCTGATTGATCGCCGTCGGGTACTGTGCTTCCGGCGACGGCGTGTAATCGACATACACCGCGACCGCGCCAGAACCCACCACCAGATCACGAATCAAGCGTTGGTGCGTCGGGTAGTCGCCCAGTACCCAGCCGCCACCGTGGAAGAACATGAACACCGGCAGCTCGCCCTTGACCTTGGCCGGGCGCACCACTTTCAGGTTGATCGTCTGGCCCTCGACCTTGATCGCCTTGTCGCTGACTTCAACACCGGACAGGTCAACCTTCACCGAAGCCTGGGCGCCGGTCAGCACCGCACGGGCGTCTTTCGGGCTCAGTTGCTCCAGCGGTTTGCCGCCGCCGGCGGCGAGGGCATCGAGGAAGGCCTGGGTGGTGTGTTCGACCCCAGTGCCTTCGGCGGCGAAGGCGTTGCCGATGGACAGGGCGAGGAGGGAAGCGGCGAGGGTTTTCTTGATGTTCATGTGCAATTCCTTTTTAAGTCGTTTGAGTTTTTGTATGCCTTGGGATCGGGCTGCTGTGGCGCTGGGCTTCAGGCCTCAGCAACACCGTGAGCACAGATTAATGAGGTGCCGGAAAGTGAAAAAGCGGCTATAAAGCGTTTAACTGTCAACCAGAGAGTGACAATGAACCCGTTCGAAGACATGCGTATTTTTTGCCAGGTCATGGACTCCGGCAGCTTCACGGCGGCGGCCGATCAGTTGGGCCTGTCCAAGCAGTTCGTCAGCCGCCGGTTGATGCAGCTGGAGGAGCGCCTTGGCGTGCGTTTGCTCAACCGCTCGACCCGGCGCCTGGACGTGACGCCGCTGGGCCAGAGCTATTACGAATCGGCGCTGCGTTTGCTCGGTGAAGTGGAATCGGTGGAGCAGGGCATCGCCGGGCAGACCGCCGAGCCGCGGGGGGCGATTCGCGTGAGTGCGCCGCTGTCGTTTGCGCTGGCGCATCTGGGCTGTTTGCTGCCGCCGTTTCTGCAGCGTTATCGCGAGGTCACGGTAGAGGTGGACCTGAGCGACCGGCCGGTGGATCTGCTGGGCGAGGGCTACGACCTGGCGCTGCGCATCGGCGTGCTGGAAGATTCGACCCTGATTGCCCGTCGCATTGCCGCCATCGAGCGGGTGTATTGCGCCAGTCCTGGGTATCTGGCCGAGCGTGGCACACCGCTCAAACCGGAAGACTTGCTCAGCCACGACTGCCTGCCATACGGCCACGGGCGTTCGGTGCAATGGCGGTTCAACGCGGGGCAGGGCAAGCCGCAACTGGTGAATGTCACCGGGCGGATGCGGGTCAACAATGGTGAGTTGCTCAGGGATGCGGCGGTGGCGGGGATGGGGATTACTTATCTGCCGACGTTCATTGTCGGCGCGGCATTGAAGGATGGGCGGCTGGTGCCGGTGCTGGACGAGTTTCGGCCGGAACCGCTGACGCTGTCGGCGGTGTACCCGCAGCATCGTCAGGCATCACGGCCGGTGCAGGCGTTGATCGAGTTTTTGCGTGAGCGGCTGGATCAGACAAAAGGCGTTTTGTAGGCGCTACAAAACATTGTGGGAGCGGGCTTGCTCGCGAAAACGTCAGGTCTGTCACTCCTGTATTGACTGATCCACCGCTTTCGCGAGCAAGCCCGCTCCCACAGGGGTAGGGCGTTTCAAGGTGATTTAGTTGGCGCGCTTGTCATCGCCCGGCTCGCCGCCAACGTGTACACCATGGTCATCGCCGACCTCGCCTGCGCGGTGTACGCCATGGTCATCGCCGACCTCGCCTGCGCGATGAACGCCATGGTCATCGCCTATTTCACCGGCCCGATGAACACCATGATCGTCGCCCGCTTCGGCGTGGGTGCCGTTGCGTCCTGAAGAAGCGCTGTCACCGGAATGGCCCGAGCCATGGTCGCTACCGCTGTGGCCGCTGTTTCCACCGCCGCCACTGCCACTGTTGCCACCACTGCCGCCACCACCGTGGCTACCGCCATTGCCGCCGCCGCCACTGCCACCGTTGCCGCCGCCTCCACCGCCGCTACCACCCCCTCCGTTGCCTCCACCACCGCCCCCATTTCCGCCGCCACCACCGCCACTACCTCCGCCGCCACCACCACCGCTTCCTCCACCCCCACTTCCACCTTCCTTGGCCTGAACGCTGGACACCCCGGACAGGTTGTCCGGGATCAATACGGTGGACGCCGACAGGACTGCGCCGATGGCCATTGCGAGCATGAGCTTTTGAATGTGCATATCGTTCTCCGTCTTTGTTGTCTTGGTTGGGAACGTGGATGTGTCTTGTTTGTGTGTGAACCGACCCGTTCCCGAGGTCAGTGGATACTCGAAGCCAGTTCGAAGATGGGGATGTACATCAGGATCACGATCACCCCGATCAACAGGCCGATGAAGGTCATGAGCAGCGGTTCGAACAGGCGCACGAACCACTCGATCCAGCGGCTGATTTCCTCGTCGTAGAAATCGGCGCTGCGCTCCATCATCTGCCCCAGGTTGCCGGACTGTTCGCCGGCGCGCAGCAGGCGCAGGGACACCGGCGTCACCAAGCGATTGAGCTCCAGCGCAGTGGACAGCGACTGCCCCTCGCGCACCCGCTCGCAGGCCTGGTCCAGACGTGCCCGCGAGGCCACGGTGAGCAGACCGCGCACCATGCCCATGGCGGTCACCAGCGGAATCCCGCCTTGCAGCAGAATTCCCAGCGAGCGATAAAACCGCGCCAACTCATACATGAAGATCCGCTGGTGCACGGCGGGCAGTTTCTCCACCAGCCGATCCAGCCCACGGCGAAACGCCGGTTGTTTCTGCAACACGGCGAGGGCGGTAATGATCGCCGCCAGAATCCCGAAAAACTCACCCTGATGGGCGTGCAAAAACATGCCGCTGCTCATGAGCATCTGTGACAGCCATGGCAGGTTCGAGCCCAGCCCTTCGAACACCAGACTGAAGCGCGGCACCACATAACCCATCAGAAACAGCACCACGCCACCGCCGACCACCAACAACAGCAACGGGTAGATCGAGGCACTGACGATCTTCTGCCGCACCTCGTCCATGCGCTGGCGATAGCTGACATAACGCCCCAGCGCATCGCCGACCGCGCCGGTCTTCTCGCTGGACTGCACCAGCGCCACGTACAGCGGCGGAAAAACCCCCGACAACTGAGCCAACGCCTGGGAGAACGATTTGCCCTCGTACAGCAACCGCACCAGTTCAGTCAGGGTTTTGCGGGCAGCGGGGGCGGATTCTTTTTCTGCCAGGCTTTCCAGTGCATCGATCAACGGCAGGCCGGCGTTGAGCAGCGTGGTCAGCTCCTGGCTGAACAGCACCAGGTTGAAAGTTTCACGCTTACTCAGGCGCAACGAACGCCAGTGGCGCTCGGCGTGCAGGCTGACCACGCGCAAACCCTGATCCTCGGCGATGCGCCGCGCTTCGCTGTGACCGGGCGCCTCGATGTTCAGCGACACCACGCCTGCCTTGCCCACTGCCTTCAGATGAAAACGCATGCCGTGTGCTCCGCTCATTGCCAGTTGGTGACTTCGGCGTTTTCGCCTTCGCCGCCGGGCTGGCCGTCCTTGCCCATCGACAGTAAGTCGTACTCGGCGTTTTCGCCGGGATAGCGGTAGGTGTAATTACGGCCCCACGGGTCCTGCGGGAGCTTTTTCTGCAAGTACGGGCCGGTCCATTTCGCCTCGTCGCTCGGCGCGCTGACCAGCGCCTGCAAACCTTGTTCGGTGGACGGGTAGTGGCCGACTTCCAGCCGATACAAGTCCAGCGCCTTGCCCAGGCCTTCGATCTGCGCCTTGGCGACTTTCACTTCGGAGCGCCCCAGCTGAGCGAAATATTTGGGCGCGACGATCCCGGCCAACAGGCCGAGCACCACCAGCACCACGAGCAATTCGAGCAGGGTGAAACCCCGTTGGGCGCGCGGACGAACATGCAGCTTCATGATGACCTCCGGTGAGTGGCAGCCGAGTCGCCTCAGGGCTTATGCAATTGCCATGCTCAGCCCCCGATAAATCCTGCGTTCGGGTTGGAACCCTTGTATTACGGGCCTCTCGAGAGTCGGCACAGTGCTTGCGTACGGCTGAATCACGACAGGTCAGTGGGGCATTTCCCCCAATTTTCCGGGCCTGTCAGGGGAGGCCCAATGCTCAATCCAATCTGCGCAGGACTGCTTGGCTGCATGCTGCTGACCGGCATCGCCGAAGCTGATGTGTTTGTCTCCGTGGACACCCGGGGCGGTTATGTACTGTCCAACGTTCACCGTCCCGGACGCACCTACGAACGGGTGATTCACGAGGCGCAAATGCCCGTGGTCAGCCTCGATCAACAACCGCAGTTGATCGCCAACCAGCCTTACGCCGAGCTGGTGTCGGCCGCCGCTGCAGCCAATCACTTGCCCGAAGCACTGCTGCACGCGGTGATCAACGCCGAGTCGAACTACAACCCCGGCGCGACATCGCCCAAAGGGGCCGGCGGGTTGATGCAACTGATGCCCGACACCGCCCGGGAACTGGGGGTGACCGATGTCTACGACCCCCGGGCCAATATTCAGGGCGGGGCCCGGTATCTGAAGCGCCTGATGACCCTTTTCGACAACGACATCACTTTGGCCGTGGCGGCCTACAACGCCGGCCCCGACGCGGTGTTGAGCCGTGGGCGGGTGATCCCGCCGTTCGCTGAAACCCAGCGTTATGTGCCCAGCGTCCTGCGCCAGTACCGGCGTTTGCAGGGGTTGGCGGCGGACGCGCCGTTGTAAACCTTCAACCCGGTTTTCCCCACTTTCGGGGCAAATCCGCCGGGTCGGAAAAACGGGGAATCGGGTGGGGAAAATCCCCCGGACTCTCAAATGGTTTCTGTAAATGATTGATCCGTAATGCAAAATTTTGTGGCATGCGGATTGCTCCAGCGGGTTTGTCGAGAATCATTCCCTGTGAGCACCCACTGCGAGGTTTCCGATCATGGTTGGCATTCACCACGCTCCGTCCCTGTTGAACTGGCTGCTGTTGCTGGCGTCGATGCTCAGTGTCGAACTGGCCAGCGCCACCGTGCGCTGCGAGCGCAATCTGGTGGCCAATGTGGTCGCCTTCGATCAACCGCTGATGTTCAACCGCCTCGGTGCGCAGAACGTCAACGGGATGATGTTCGCGTTGCGCCGCGATGTGGTCGATGACCATGACGTCTCGCTGGCCTATGGCGGCAGTGCGGTGCCGGGCAAGGTGTCGCTGCGTGCGGACAAGCGTCCACGGCCGTTGGTGCTGCGGGTGGCCGCCGGTGATTGCCTGACGATCAACCTGCAGAACCTGCTCGATTACCAGGCCAACCCGAACAAGCACTTCGAAGGGCCTGAAGGCGAGGAGGGCACCGTGAACCCCGGTGGCGCCGATGCCTTCAAGGTCGACGAACAGGTCGCCGACCGCCATGTCGGTTTCCAGGTCAACGGCCTGCAAGCGGTGAACAGCATCGACGACATTTCCTCCTACACCGGGCGTAACGCCAACACCCTGGTGCCGCCGGGAGCGAGCCGTTCTTATGTTCTGTACGCCGAGCGGGAAGGGGCGTTCGCCGTCAGCAGCCGTGGCGCGACATTCGGCGGGGAGGGCGCGGCCGGCAACGTCGCCAATGGCCTGTTCGGCCAGGTCGTGGTGGTGCCGAAATCGGGACGCACCTATCGCAACACCCTCACCGAAGAAGAAATGCGTCTGGCAACCACCGGCCGCACACCGGCCGGTCACCCCATCGTCGATTACCAGGCCCGCTACCCGCAGCGCGAACCGTGGTTGCGTGAAGGCAAGGCCGGTACACCGATCATCAGCATGGTCGACGGCAACGAAATCATTTCCAGCGAAAGCGATGCAATTGTCATGGGCAGCAACGCCGATGGCAGTTTTGCGCCCAGCACCTATCCGCTGGAATCGATGGGCAAACGCAACCCGGCGATCCCCAACCGCCTCGAGCCGTTTCGCGATTTCGCCTCGCAGTTCCAGGACGAAACCGCCGCCACCCAGGCCTTCCCCGCCTACTGGGCCGATCCGGTCATGGCCCATGTGCTGGAGCCGACCCGCGACTCGTTCATGATCAACTACGGTTCCGGCGGTATGGGCGCTGAAGTGGTCGCCAACCGCCTCGGCGTGGGGCCGATGCACGATTGCCTGTCGTGCGCCTACGAAGAATTCTTCCTCAGCTCGCATACCGTCGGTGACGTGGCGATGCTGGTGGACGTGCCGGCCAATACCGGGCTTGAGAACATCGCCCCCGGCCAGACACCCAGCGCCGATCAGGTCGGCGTCAAGGCCACCATGGCCCTGTATCCGTCGGAGCCATCGAACGTCAACCACAGCTACATCGGTGACTTCGTCAAATTCCGCAACACCCACAACGGCCACGAGCAGCACATCTTCCACCTGCACGGCCATCAGTGGCTGTTCAACCCCAACGACGACAACTCCGACTACGTCGATGCCCAAGGCATCGGCCCAGGCGCCGGCTATACCTACGAAATCGCCAACGGTGGTTCCGGCAACCGCAACCGGGTGGCCGGCGATGCGATCTATCACTGCCACTTCTACCCGCATTTCGCCCAAGGCATGTGGTCGATGTGGCGGGTGCACGATGTGTTCGAAGAAGGCACCCGGCTGGAAGTCTCGCAACAGGGCGCCGATGGTTATCACAGCGAACCTTACGCACTGCGCAGCGGTAAACCGGCCGCCGGTGCCCGGGCCTTGCCGGATGGCGAGATCATCGCCGGCACGCCGATTCCTGCCGTCGTGCCGCTGCCCGGCAAAGCCATGGCCCCGATGCCGGGCAAAGTGGTGGTGGTGCCGAAAATCGGCGAAACCCTGGTCGCCGGCCACGATGAGGAAGAAGAGGGCGATGACGACGGCGAACACCATGGCGGTAACGGTGGTTCGCAAGCCATTGGCTCACTGGCACTGGTCGATCGCAGTGAAGCCAACCGCAACGCCGACGGCAGCCTGAAAAACCCTGGCTATCCGTTCTGGATCGGCGGCATGGAAAGTTCGGTGGGGCAGCGTCCACCCACCCCACCGCTGGACATGCTCGACGCCGCCACCGCGCAATCGTTGAAAGCCAGCGGCAAAGCGCTGTGGGCCAACCTTGACCCGAATCAGTCCGGCGGCTGGGACGGCGGCTTGCAGCGTCACACCCTCGATGGTGTATCAGCCGGAGGCGCGGCGCACACCGTGACCACCTCGCTGGACTTCTCCAAGGAAGTCACCCGCGCCAAACCGATCTACCTGCCCGAAGAGGGCACTGAAGTGGAACAGGCCGCGATGGCATTCCACGCGAAAAAGGATCACCCAAGCTTTGCCTTGCTGCCCGGCAACCAGATCGTGGCCAAGGCCTTTCGCACCAACGGCGCCTTGCCGATGGCCGGTGCGCCGTACTACGAACCGTGCATGGACGACCGGCAAAAACGCCTGACCAGCAGCGCCGGCAGCGGTGAATTCGCCAGCGGCGACCGGCTGGACGGCATGTCCTTCGTCGGCGCCTCGACCTTCACCGCCGACCGCCCGCGCATCTACAAGGCCGCCAACATTCAGTTCGACGCGGTCTACAACAAGGTTGGCTATCACTTCCCGCAAGCCCGGATTCTGGCGCTGTGGGAAGACGCCTGGCCGGTGATCACCAAGCAGCGTCCGCCAGAGCCGCTGGTGATGCGCATGAACACCTTCGACTGCGTGCAATACCAGCAAACCAACCTGGTGCCCGCCACCTACGAGATGGACGACTATCAGGTGCGCACCCCGACCGACGTGATCGGCCAGCACATTCACCTGCCGAAGTGGGACCTGACGGCCGCCGACGGTTCTTCCAACGGCTGGAACTACGAGGACGGCGTGCTCTCACCCGGCGCCGTTCAGGAACGCATTCACGCGATCCGCGAATTCAACCAGTGCGAGGGCAGCGACCCGCGCGACGGCACCCAGGCCTGCCCGAAAGCCAAGGCGCATCCGTTCTTCGGCCAGTTCGGGCGCAGTGACTGGATGGGCGCGCGCACGGCCATGCAACGCTGGTTCGTCGACCCGGTGGTCAACGCCAAGGGCGTGGATCGGGGGCTGGGCACCATCTTCACCCACGACCACCTCGGCCCATCGACTCACCAGCAGATCGGCCTGTATGCCACGGTGCTGGCGGAACCGGCCGGTTCCACCTGGTTCCACGCCGAAACCGGCGAGCCTTTGTACAGCGGCGCGCGGCAGGACGGCGGGCCGACCTCGTGGCAGGCGGTGATCAACACCGGCGACCTCGACGGCGACGGCAAGAACGACAGCTTCCGTGAGTTCTTCCTCGAATACAGCGACTTCCAGCACGCCTATGAAGCCGGGGTGTACGTGGGCGCCGGCCCCAACGGCGTGCCCAATCCGCAAGCGTTCCCGGCCACCGCCGACAGCTTCCGCTACGCGATCAACCCGCCGGTGCGCAACAACGCCAGCACCCTGCTCGAAGGCGTGCTGGAAGTGCAGGGCGGTCAGGTACCGGGCTGCCCGAGCCGGCCTTGCCCGCAAGCGATCTCCGTGGATGACCCCGGCATGTTCGTCGTCAACTATCGCAACGAGCCCCTGGCCCTGCGGGTCTACGACCCGAACAAGGTCGGCCCGGACGGCAAGCGCGGCATGCAGGCCGACGGCCTCGGCGGCGATCTGGCTTACGCCATGCAAAGCCGTACCGACCGGGCGATCCCGGCGATGAACCTGGCACCGAACCTGGTGACGGCCGCCACCGGCCCGACCGGTGGCACCACGCTGTTCCCGCCGCACATCAACAAGGGTGGCAGCGAACCGGGCGATCCGTTCACCCCGATGCTGCGCACCTACACCGGCGACAACGTGCGTCTGCGGGTGCATGCCGGCGGCCACGAGGAAGAGCACAACGTCACCCTGCACGGCGTGAAATGGCTGCAGAGCGGTTCCGGTTTCGGCAACAGCTCCAACTCCGGCTGGCGCGCCTCGCAGATGATCGGCATCTCCGAACAGATGGGCTTCATCGCACCTGTTTCGATGCTGTCGAGTTCCGCCGCGACCACCGGTGACTATCTGTACTCGATGGACGCTTCGATCGAAGGCTACTGGAGCGGGATCTGGGGGGTGATGCGCAACTACACGGCCAAACGCAATGACCTGTTCGCCATCCCCAACAACCCGAGTCCGGCCGGCATGCGCAACACCGTGGCGTTCGAAGGCAGTTGCCCACGGATCAGCGCCAACCCCAACGGCATCGGCACCCGGCCGACGGTGCAGCGCAACTATGAAGTGGTGGCGGCGCTGGCCAACGACATCCTCGGCAATCCGCTGGGCCTGAGCATCGGCGATTCGGCCGGGCTCGGTCAGCATGTCGGCGGGCCGCTGAATCCGGCGGGCGGCACCCTGGTGCTGAACTCGCGCACGGTGAGCATCCCGCAAGTCACGGTGACCGATCCGGAGGACGGCGAGACCATCACCATCGGTGGCCAGAGCGGGCCGCTGCATGATCCGACGGCGATCCTGTACGTGCGTAAATCCGACCTCGATCCGGTCAGCGGCAAGCTCAAACCCGGCATTGCGGTCGAACCGCTGGTGCTGCGCGCAGCGGCCGGGGACTGCATCAACATCACCCTGGAAAACCGTCTGCCGAGCGTGATGCCGGACCTGACCCAGACCGCAGTGATGCTAGGCATGGTCAAGCGCGACCGCAACAGCGGCCTGGGCTCGACCACTTTCAGCAACAACCTGATGCGGCCGTCCAGCCACGTGGGGCTGCACGCCCAACTGCTGGCCTACGACATCACCAAATCCGACGGCACCAACGTCGGCGCCAACCCGACCCAGACCGTGCCACCACGGGTTGGCAGCAGCGGCGCCTACCCGACCCGTACCTATCAGTACTACGCCGGGCACCTGGAGCGTGAAGGCAAACCGGTCACGCAACTGGGCCGCAGTGTCGACAACATCAACGCCACGGCCGTGGAGTTCGGTGGCCTGAACTTCACCCCGGCGGATGTGATCAAGCAACCGCAAAAAGGCCTGGGTGGGGCGATGAGCATCCTGCCGATCGGCGCGACCTGGGTCGACGATGCGCGCAAGGTCAACGCCACGGTCACCGCACCGGGGCAGACGACTTACCGCGACTTCGCGATGGTCTGGCACAAGGCGCTGAACACCCGTTGGGCCAATGGCCGGCCGGTCGAAGGCATCGCTGCCGAGGGCTTCGGTGTGCCGACCGATCCGCAGGACAACTCGAGCATGGCGATCAACTACAAGACTGAACCTTTGTGGTACCGCTTCGGCCTCGCCCCGGATGCGCCGTTCGGCCATGCCGATGGCGCGGGTTACGGCGACATGACCAACGCGCACATGGCCTACAGCAATGCGTTGGTGGGGGGCGATCCGCAGACACCGGTGCTGTATGCCAAACCGGGCCAGCCGTTGCGTACGCACATTCTGATGCCGAGCGGCGGCAGTCGCGGCACGACGTTCCAGCTCGACGGGCACGTCTGGTCGCTCAACCCGTTCCAGGCCGAGAAGAGCGACACCGGCGGCTACCCGATGGGTGCGCCGGGCGTGGGTTCGGTGCGCTTCGGCTACAACCCGATGTCGATGTACATCGGCGCTCACGAAAGCATCCTGCCGGCGGCGCACTTCAGCTTCATGATCCCGAGCGCCGGGGGCAGCAACGCGATACCGGGGGACTACCTGTTCCGCGATTACGCCGCCTATGGCAACACCTCGGGGCTGTGGGGATTGCTGCGGGTGACCAATGAGCCGGAGCCGGCGCCGCCTGCTCAGTAGCTGGAATGCAGTTCCCTTGTGGGAGCCAGCCTGCTGGCGATTGGGATCGATGCGGTTTTGGATGGTGTAGCGCCGAACGCCATCGCGAGCAGGCTCGCTCCCACAGGGCGGTGGTGTTTCGGACAATGTGTCAGGGGAGAGAGGTATGAACAGGATCATCAACATCATCGGCGTCTGCCTGCTGGCAATGGCCGGCGCGCTGCTCACGCTGAGCGAGATTGCCCTGGCGCAAACCGGCGCCGGGCAGGTGCTGACCCGCGACGGCGTGTCGATCGCCTTCAACCTGAAGCCGCTGGCCAGCGACGGCCAGTTGCGTGAGGGGGAGTTCGCCGACGTGCAATTCCGCGTCACCGACGGCGCGTCCGGCCAGCCGTTGTCCGGCGTGGCGCCGGGGGCGTGGATCGATCCGCAAGCCCTTGCTGCTGATCAGGCCCAGGGCCGTGACCAGAGCTGCAAGTCGCGGGTCGGCACGTTCCTCAAATCCAATATCGGTGCGCGGCCGCTGCTCGACCTCAACAGCTATTTCCTGCTGGTGATGAACCGCGATGCCAGCGTTTCGGTGGTCGATCCGTCGGTGTCGGTCGGCGGTATCACCAGCACCCTGGCGCGGATCGAACTCAAGCAATCGCCGATGGACTGGGTCACGCCCAAGGACAACAAAAAGGTCTTCGTGTCGATGCCGACGGCGGGGGAAGTGGCGGTGATCGACAGCGAGCAATTCAAGGTCATCGACTCGGTGGCCGCCGGCAGCCAACCGGTGCGGGTCGCGCTGCAACCGGACGAGCGCCTGCTGTGGGTCGGCAATAACGCGAGCAAGGCTGAAGAATCCGGGGTCACGGTGATCGACACCCAAAGCCTCAAACCGCTGAAACACCTGGCGACCGGGCGCGGCCACCACGAAGTCACGTTCAGCAAGGACAGTCGTTTCGCCTTCGTCAGCAACCGCGACGACGGCACCCTCAGCGTCATCGAAATCGCCAGCCTGAGCCTGCTGCAACAGGTCAAGACCGGTTCAAGTCCGTTGTCGGTGGCGTACTCGCCGCTGTCCGGCGCGGTGTATGTGGCCGACGGCAAGGACGGTACCGTTACGGTGATCGACGCCAACAGCCGCGCCGTACGCCGGGTGATCCAACTGCAACAGGGGCTCGGCCCGATGGGCTTCAGCGCCGATGGCCGCTTCGGCGTGGTGCTGAACACGGTGGAAAACCGCGCCACGGTGATCGATGCGGCCAATGATTCGGCGATCCATGATCTGGAAGTCTCGGCCGAACCCTATCAAGTGGTGTTCACCCAGGCCTATGCCTACGTGCGCGGACTGGCCTCGCCGAAGGTCACGATGATCAATCTGGCGTCGCTGGGCGAAGGGCGTCAGCCGATCAGCCAGGGTTTCGAGGCCGGGCCGCAGCCGCCACGGTTGGCCGGGGACCTGCCACTGGCGTCGAGCCTCGCGGTATCGCGCGATGACAACGCGGTGTTCGTGGTCAACCCGGTGGACAACACCACCTATTTCTACGCCGAAGGCATGAACGCGCCGATGTCCGGTTACCCCAACCGGGGGCAAATCGCCCGCGCCGCGCTGGTCATCGACCGCAGCCTGCGCGAAGTGTCGCCGGGGCTATACAGCGCCCGGGTGAAACTGCCGGCGGCGGGGCGCTTCGACGTGGCGTTCCTGCTCAACCAGCCGAACATCATTCATTGCTTCAGCGCCCAGGTGGCGTCCGACGGCGCGCCGGAAAAACACCTGGGGGCGGCAAAAGTCGAGTTCCTGCTGGACAAGACCGCCGTGGCCCTCAACGACCCGTATGTGGTGCGTTTTCGCATCGTCCAGGGCAAACAGAAGATCCAGCGCAGCGGCGTGACCGACGTGCAGTTGCGCTACTTCCTCGCGCCGACCTCACGGCCCCGTGAAGTGGCCGCACGGGAAGTCGCCGACGGCGTGTACGAAGCGCCGGTGACCCTCGACCGCAGCGGCGCCTGGTACCTGCACGTGCGCGCGGCCTCGCTGGGCGCCGGTTTCGATGACAAGACCTTTGCCAGTGTCCGGGTGCTGCCCGGCCAGACTCAGTGACGAGGAAACGACCATGAACCGATTTGCATCCCGTGGCCTGCTGACCCTGTGCCTGTTAGCCGTCGGTATCCAGCAGGCCAGCGCCCACTCGGCGGACGCGCATGCCGGGCACACGGCACCAGCCGCCAACGGCCAGGAGCACGCCCAGGTCAATTTCGCCGACGTGCCGCTGCTCGACCAGAACGGCAAGACCGTGCACCTGGAACAGGATCTGGTGCACAACAAAATCGTCGTCATGAGTTTCATCTACACCAGTTGCACCACGGTCTGCCCGGTGGTCTCGTCGATCATGGGCAAGGTTCAGAAACAGCTGGGCTCGCGGGTCGGGGGTGAAGTGCAGCTGGTGTCGATCAGCATCGACCCGCAGCGCGACGACCCGAAACGCTTGCAGGATTACGCCCGCACCTTCCAGAAAGGCCCGGGCTGGAGTTGGCTCACTGGTTCGCCGCAATCGATCACCGCCACCCTCAAGGGTCTCGGCAGTTTCAGCGGCGACTTCAAGAATCACCAGCCGCTGATCCTCGTCGGTGACGGCAACAGCCGTCACTGGATGCGCTACTACGGCTTCACCGATCCGGCACTGCTGGCCAAGGAAGTCGAGAAACTCAGCGGCCTGCGCACCCACGCCAAACACACCGCGATTGCCATGGAGCAACAGCCATGAGAATGCTCGACTGGATCTCCCTGACGATCTGTTTCCTGATTCTCGGCAACGTGGCGTTTGCCCACGAAGGCCATGCGCCCGAGCCCCCGGCGATGGTTGCTGCCGCGCCGGCCAAAGGCACTCATGACGCGAAAACCTGGTTCACCGATACGCCGTTGCTGGATCAGCACGGCAACACTCGGCGCTTCTACAGCGACGCGCTGCAAAACCGTGTGGTCCTGCTCAACGTGATCTTCACCCGCTGCAACGATGCCTGCCCGCTGATCACCCGCAAGCTCAAGGAAGTCCGCGAGCTGCTGGGCGACAAGGCCGATGGCATCACCTTCATTTCCCTTACCAGTGATCCGCTGCGCGACACGCCGGCGGTCCTCAAGGCTTACACCTTGAAGCAGGGCGCCGATGACCCTCACTGGCTTTTCCTTACTGGCGACAAGGCGCAGATGGATCTGGTGCTCGGTCGCATCGGCCAGATCGTGCCAACGCCGGAGCAGCACTCGACCCAGTTGATCGTCGGCGACGTCGCCAACAAACGCTGGAGCAAGATCCGTCCCGATGCCCCGGCCGCCGCCATTGCCCAGCGCTTGCAGCTGCTGACAATGCCCGTGGCCGGCCGCTGAGTCCGCGCCATGAACCTCGGCCGCGTCCTCGCCCTGATCCTGCTCGCTGGCGTCAGCCTCGGCGCGGCCGCGTTGCCGCTGACCGATGAAGAAAGCGCCGGCAAGCGCCTGTACCGCGAAGGCCTGTCTGCCAGCGGTGAGCCGATCATGGCGCGGGTCGGCGCGGCGGACGTTTTGCTGCCGGCCACCAGCCTGCCGTGCGCCAACTGTCACGGCACCGACGGCCTGGGCCGGCCCGAAGGCGGGGTGCGGCCGCCAGAACTGAACTGGTCGCGACTGACCAGTGTTCATGGTCAGCAGCGGGTCAACGGACGTAGCTACCCGGCATACACCGACAGCAGCCTGGCGCAGGTGATCCAGCAGGGCCGCGACCCCGGCAACAACCGGCTCGACCCGAGCATGCCGCGGTTCCTGTTGTCGATGAAGGATCAGCGCAACCTCACTGCCTATCTCAAACGCCTGGCCGATGATCGCGATCCCGGGCTCGATGACCAGACCTTGCACCTGGGCACTTTGCTGCCGAGCCAGGGACCGCTGGCCGAGGAGGGCGCCACGGTGGCGGCGGTGCTCAACGGCAGCGTGGCGCGGATCAATCAGGCGGGCGGCATTCATGGCCGGCAACTGCGCCTGACAGTGGTCGATCCCGGCCCGGATCGCACCAGCGCCGAGCAGGCTTTGCAACGGCTGATTGACGAGGAAAAGGTCTTTGCGCTGATCGCGCCGCTGGCCCCGGCGCTGGACAGTGAACTGGCGCCACGTCTGGAGCAGGCCGGGCTGCCGCTGATCGGGCCGTTGTCCTTGATGGGTTCGGTGCAGGCCAGTGCGCAGATCTTTGAACCGCTGCCGGGATTGCGCGAGCAGTTGATCGCCCTGGCCGATTACGCCACCGCCAGCCTGAAAGTGCTGCAAGGGCCGACCTTGATCGCCTATCCCGACGATCCGACTCAAGTGCAGGCCGCGCAGGGGTTGGGACAGTACTTGCAGGATCACGGCTGGCAAAAGGTCCGGCTACAGGCCTACGACCCGGCAGCGGACAGCTTGCCGCTGGGCTCGCGTTCAGTCTTCTACCTGGGCAGCGGCAGCGGTTTCAGTCAACTGGCGGCGGGGCTGCAGCATGCCGGGCAGCTGCCGTACCTTTTCGCGACATCAGGCCAGGTGGCGGGCGACCTGCTGCAAGTGCCCGAGGGCTTTTCCCGGCGCGTCTTCCTGGCCTATCCCTTCGTGCCCAGCGACTGGACCCAGACCGGGCGCATGGCCATGACTTTACTGCGCGAACATCAGGGCCTCGGCGCGCAACATGCGGTGCTGCAAGTCGGCGCTTACGCTTCGATGCTGCTTTTGAGCGAAGCCATGAAACAGGCCGGGCGCGACGCCAGCCGCGAAAAGATGGTGGCGGCCCTCGAAGGCCTGCACGACTTCGATACCGGCCTGACCCCGCGCCTCAACTTCGGCCCCGGACGACGATCTGGCTTGAGTGGGGCGCATGTGGTCACCGTCGATTTACCCGATCAGCGCTTCTATCTGGTCGCGCCTTACAAATCGATTCTCGCGAGCCCCTGAACGGAGGCGCTGATCATGAAGCTCAAAAACCTGTGGTGGCTGCTGGCGTGCTGGTTGCCAATGGCGTTTGCCAATACCGAACCGGTGGCGGCGCGGGTCAATGGCGAGGTGATTTCCGAGCTTCGTCTGGAGCGGTTTTTCGTTGAATACCTGGAAGACCGGGGCCGCGCCGTGGCGAGCATCCGCAGTCCCAAGGCTTACAGACAGTTGCGCCAGGCGGCTCTGGATGTGCTGATCGACAAGGAACTGCTGTGGCAGGAGGCGCAAAAACGTGGCTTGAAGGTTGACGATCAAGCGGTGCAGCGACAGGTCGAGCAGATTCGTGTCGCCATCGGCGGTAGCGAAAGGTTCGTGCGGCGTTTGCAGGACGCGGGCTTCGACGAGGTCTCGTTCACCGAATACACCCGTCGTGAACTGGCAGCGCAGCAGATGTTCGCCGCGTTGATCCGGGCCAACACCTTGCAGGCGCGGCATCTGCTGGTTCGGGTGGCGCCGGATGCGGATGCCGCCACAGACGCGGCGGCACGTCTACGCTTGATGCAGATGCGCGCCGCGGTGGTCGACGGCGCATCGTTCGCCAGCGATGCCGTTCGCTCGCCATTCGGCTGGCATTTGATTTACTTGCCGAACCACTTGGAGGCGGTCGATGTCCCAGGTTTGCAGGGATCTGGAACGGTTCGGGTGCAGCGTGCCCGACAGCAACAGGCCCAGGCTCGTCGCCAGGTGCTCGCGCAATTGCGGGCGCAGAACAGGATCGAACGAATTGACGACGATTGAAGGTTCCCCCCCAATAGTGGGGAATGGCTTCGATGCCCATTCAGGTGCTTCCCCGTTTCTGGGGAACGGGGTGCCGGGACGAGCGGGCATTGTCATCAAATTCAAGGACATGAAGACATAAATTTACCGGCACTCGGCCTGGCATGAAGTGTGCGTTACCTCCTGTGAGGCGCACTCCAGCAGGTTCGGGCAGTTGATGTGAAGAGGCCGGATTTGTAGCTGCAAGGAGTTCACCTTGGTTAACAAAGTACTGGTTGTCGAAGACGAACTGCTGCTTGCACAGAACCTTCAGGATTATCTGTCGGCGCAAGGGCTGGACGTCCGGATTGCACATGACGGCGCAGACGGGATCGGCCAGGCCGCAACCTTTGCTCCCGATGTGGTGGTGTTCGATTACCGCTTGCCCGATATGGAAGGCTTTGAGGTGCTCGACGCTATCCGCCAGAACAGGACGTGTCATTTCGTGCTGATAACGGGTCACCCGACCGCCGAAGTCTGTGAGCGGGCGCGGCAACTGGGGGTCAGTCACATCCTGTTCAAACCGTTTCCACTGGCGGAACTGGCCCGAGCTGTCTGCGACCTTCTGGGAATCCAGCGCGAAGCGAAACCCGGTGCGAGCCCATCCGAAGGCTTCGTCGAACGACGCCAGAGCAGGACCGAGAGCTTCCCGTTGCAGTTGTACGATGGCAGTTGGGTGCTGGCGGATCGCCGACGAAACAGGTCGGAGGCCATGGCACCGGACGACGATCAAATGCTCACCGGGGAGTAATGGCGCGATAGACGTTCCGGCACTCGCCGCAATGGCCTCCCGCGCCGTCAGGGCCCCAGGCCCCGGTGGGAGAGCAAGCCATGGAACGTTTGTCCGTTGTCGTCGAAGCGTTGCAGCCTGCGTGTGCTCCGGCACGCTTTTCCAGTGAACAACTGGCCCAGGCCCGGGCTCGGGCCGGCACCTGTGGAGAACGCGTCCTCGACGCTCTTTGTGTGCTCTGCGAACTGGCGCCGATGCCGTTCATTGCCAGCCTCGGCGCTACCCTGCATTACCCGGTGCTCGACACCGATGCCCTGTTCCAGGCGACGCCGGTGTTCGATCGGGTCACCTTGGCGCAATGCCTCAAACGTGAATTCATCCTGCTGCGACACAACGACGAAGTCATCGGTGTGTTCGCCGACCCCTTCGACACCGCGCGCCTGGCCTGGATCGATGAATGCCTGCATGGCGCACCGCTGTATCTGGTGCATGCCGACGACCTCAAGGCTTATCTGGCCCGCCACGAAGAAAGTTTCCACGCCGTCGAATCGCTCAACGCCCAGGCTGACGCCGGCAGCGAAACCGACACCCTGCAAAGCCTGTCGCTGACCAGCATCAGCGAAGACTCGAGCGTGGTGGTGAAACTGGTCAACTCGACCCTGTACGACGCGCTGAAAATGCACGCCAGCGACATCCACCTCGGCACCACCGGCAACGGTCTGGTGATCAAGTACCGGATCGACGGCGTGCTCAACAACATCAGCAAGATCCAGGGCAGCGAGTTCGCCGAGCAGGTGATTTCCCGGGTCAAGGTCATGGCCGAACTGGACATCGGCGAAAAACGCGTGCCCCAGGACGGACGCTTCAAGATCGGCATCAGCGGCCGGCAGATCGACTTCCGGGTGTCGATCATGCCGAGCATCTTCGGCGAAGACGCGGTGCTGCGGGTGCTCGACAAACAGGACCTGGCCGACAAGGTCTGCGGCGTGCAGCTGCAAGCACTGGGCTTTGAAGACGAAACCCTGCGCCAGCTGCGGCGTCTGGCCGCTGAACCCTACGGCATGGTGCTGGTAACCGGCCCCACCGGCAGCGGCAAGACCACCACGCTGTACGCGATGATCACCGAGATCAACCACGGCGTGGACAAGATCATCACCATCGAAGACCCGGTGGAATATCAGTTGCCCGGCGTGCTGCAGATCCCGGTCAACGAGAAAAAGGGCCTGACCTTCGCCCGCGGCTTGCGCTCGATCCTGCGCCACGACCCGGACAAGATCATGGTCGGCGAGATCCGCGACCCGGACACCGCACAGATCGCCGTGCAATCGGCGCTCACCGGGCACCTGGTGTTCACCACCATCCACGCCAACAACGTGTTCGACGTGATCGGTCGTTTCACTCAAATGGAAATCGACCCCTACAGCCTGGTCTCGGCACTCAACGCGATTCTCGCCCAACGCCTGATCCGGCTGGTGTGCAGCAGTTGCAGCACACCGGCCACCCCGAGCGACGAGGAACTGCGCGCCTCCGGCCTCGACCCGCACAAGGTCGGCCATTACCACTTTGTCCACGGCAAGGGCTGCGGCCACTGCCGGGGCAGCGGCTATCGCGGACGCACGGCGATTGCCGAGCTTCTGCACCTGGACGACGAACTGCGGCAGATGATCGTCGAGCGCCAACCCATTACCCGGATCAAAGCCCTGGCCTGCGCCCGTGGTTTGCGCCTGTTGCGCGAATCGGCGCTGGAGCTGGTGGAGCACGGTCGGACCACGCTGGAGGAGATCAATCGTGTCACTTTTATCGCGTGATCACTTTATCGCCGTGCTCGGCGCCAGCGGTGTCGGCCTCGGCCAGCGCCGGGGCAACGACACCCTGTGGCTGGGCAGCGTCGGTTACATCGACGAAGGCTTCCACAGTTACGCGGTGGCGCTGGACACCCTCGATCGCTTGCTCGGCGAACACGCCCGCGCCGGTGCCGAGCTGAGCGTGGTGATCTCCGGGCACTTCAGCCGCTTCTGCCTGGTGCCGTGGAGCGAGCAGATCAGCACGCCAGAGGAACTGCGCGGCTTGGCTCAACTGTGCTTCGAAGACCTGTTCGGCGCGCCGACCCAACCCTGGACGCTGGTGCTGTCCGCGGAGCCTGCGGGGCATGACCGGATTGCCAGTGCCTTGCCGCAGGATTTGCTGGAACGCCTGCGCACGCAGGTCACGGGTCGCGGCCTGCGCCTGCGCTCGGTACAGCCGTACCTGATGACCGCGTTCAACCGCTTCGACAAAAGCCTCGATGGCGGCGACTTCCTGTTCGTGGTCGCCGAGCCACAACGCAGCGTGCTGTTGCTGGCAAGGGAAGGGCGCTGGTCGTCGGTGCGTTCGGTGGGCGGCAGCGACAGTGACGCGGCGCTGACGGCGCTGATCGGTCGCGAACGGCAACTGCAAGCCTCCACCAGCGAACGTGCGTTCAACGTTTATCTGCACGCCCCGGCGCGCCTCGATGCGCAACCGGAGGTGGCGGGGGTGCGCCTGCGCACTCTCGAAGACAACTCGATGACCGTGCGTGACGCCTTGTACGTCATGTCCCGGGCGGTGGCCTGACATGCGCGCCTTGAACCTGGACTTCCAGCCCCGCCCGCGTTCCGGCCCTTTGGGCTGGAGCCTGCTCGGCGGCGGCGTGTTGCTTGCGCTGGTGTGCTTCGGCGTGCAGCAGCACCTCGGCGATCAGGCCGAACAACAGCAGGGTCACTTGCAGCACACCCAGCGCCAGCTCACTGGCGACAGCGGCAGCAAGACAACGCTGAGCCCGGCGGAAACCCGCGAGCAGGCGCAGAACCTCGCCGAAATGCGCAAGGTCTCGCAGCAACTGCGCCGGCCCTGGGAACGCCTGTTCGCCATGCTCGAAGCCATGCCGCGCGACGACATCGCCTTGCTGACCCTGACCCCGGATGCGCGCAAGGGCCAGGTGCGGATCAGCGCCGAAGCGCGGGATCTGCAAGCGATGCTGGATTTCCACAAACGGCTGGAGGCCAGTGACGAGCTGTCCGACGTGTCGCTGCTGAGCCACGAAATCGTCGTCAAATCGCCGGAACAACCGGTGCAATTCAACCTGTCGGCGACCTGGGAGATAGGCGATGCGAATCCCTAGACTGATCGTTCACGAATACCTGCAAGGCCTCGGTGTTCCGGGTCTGGCCGGTCTCGCGCTGCTGCTGGTCACGGTTGCCTGGGCACTCGGCGGTTTGCTGCCGGGCTGGCAATCGCTGCAACAGCTCAGCCAGCAAACCCGGGAAGCCAGCGAATACCTGGCCAAGGTTGAGGACGGCAGCATCGCGCCGCCCGTGGTGCCGCAGCGTCAGCTCGATGATTTTCGCAACAAGCTGCCGGCCCAGCCGCAGGCCACCGTCGCCATCGACCGCATCTACGCCCTGGCCGCGCAGGAGCACATCACCCTGGCACGCGGCGAATACGCCCTCGGCGTCGATCCCAAGACCCATTTGGCGCGCTACCAGATTCTGTTGCCGGTGCGCGGCAGCTACCCGCAACTGCGCCGCTTCCTGCACGCCTTGCTCGGCCAGTTGCCGGCGGTGGTGGTGGAAGACGTCGAGTTCCAGCGCAAGAAGATCGCCGACACCGACCTCAGCGGCCGGATCCGTATGACCCTTTACCTGTCGAGGTCGTGATGAACACCAAGCGCATAACAGGGTGGGTGGCGTTCTTCGGCGTGGCGGCGGCGCTGGCCTGGTTACCGGAATATTTCTCGCCGAGCGACGAAGCGGATTCGACCGAGGTCGCGGTGACCCGCCCGGCAAAAGCCACCGCCCGTGGCGCCTTGCCCGCCAGCAGCGCCAAGGCGAATGCAGCGCCGATCAAGGACCTGAGCCCGGCCGGCGACCTGTTTGCGAGCAAATCCTGGAAGGCCGCACCGACCCTGGCGACGGTCACCGAACAAGCGATCAACCCGACCCCGATGGTGCAAGCCCCGAGCCTGCCACCGGTGCCGTTCCAGTTCGTCGGCCGCCTGCATGACCGCAGCGACCTGCAGGTGTTTTTGCAGGACGGCGAAAAAATCTACGTCGTGCGCAACGGGGATGTGATCGACGACACCTGGAAGATTGCGGCGATTTCCGACGCGGAACTGAGCCTGGTCTACCTGCCTCTGCATTTGTCGCAGACCTTGTCTGTGGGGAGTACGCAATGAACAGATCCCGTTTGCTGATGAGCCTTGGCCTGTGCGCCGGGCTGGCCGCGTGCAGCTCCGCGCAGGTCGCCAACAAAGAGGCCGCCGACCTGATCGAGCAGGGGCAGTACGAGGCGGGCCTGGCCCGGATCGAGGAAGGCTTGCGGGAAAATCCGCGCGACACCGAGCTGCACCTGCTGCTCAACAGCGGTCGCGCCAAGGCGATCACCGCGCTGCTGACCTCCGGTGACACCGACCGCGCCCGCCGCGATTTCGCCTCGGCCCGCACCGCCTACAGCCGGGTGCTGACCATCGAGCCGAACAACCGCCGCGCCCAGGATGCCCTGCGCCAGCTCGACTACCTGCGCAGCATGGACGAGAAACTGGAGCTGGCCCGTGGCGACCTGCGCCGGGGCGACATCTACGGCGCCGACCGCCAGGTCAAACAGATCCTCGAACTCGACCCGAAAAACGACGGCGCACTGGAGCTGCAAGGCAACATCCGTCTGGTGCAGAGCCGCAACGTGATCCAGTACCCGCAACTGCGCACCCGGCTCGATCGCCCGGTGACTCTGGAATTTCGCGACGCCAATCTCAAGACCATTTTCGAAGTGCTGTCGCAGGTCGCCGGCCTGAATTTCATCTTCGACAAGGACCTGCGCCCGGACATGAAAGCCACGATCTTCGTGCGAGACGTACGCATCGAAGACGCCGTGCAACTGCTGCTGCAACAGAACCAGCTGCACCAGAAAGTGGTGAACGAAAACACCTTGCTGATCTTTCCGGACTCGCCGCAGAAGTTGAAGGACTATCAGGAGCTGGTGATGCGCACCTTCTACCTGACCAGCATCGACGCCAACACCGCGCTGAACATGATCAAGACCATGCTCAAGACCCGCGACGTGTTCGTCGACGAACGCCTGAACACCCTGACCATGCGCGACACCGAAGACGCCGTGCGCATGGCCGAGAAACTCCTGCAATCGCAAGACCAGTCCAACCCCGAAGTAGTGCTGGAAGTGGAAGTGATGGAAGTCGCCACCCAGCGCATTCTCGACCTCGGTCTGCAATGGCCAAACACCTTCGGTGTGGTCAACAGCGACGGTTCGGCGGTGAGCATTCTTGATCAGCTCAAAGGCATCAACTCCAGCCGCATCTCGATCGCGCCGTCGCCGCAAGCCAAGATCAATGCGCAGGACAACGACATCAACACCCTGGCCAGCCCGGTGATCCGCGTCAGCAACCGCGAACAGGCGCGCATCCACATCGGTCAGCGGGTGCCGATCATCAGCGCCACCTCAGTGCCGTCGACTCAAGGCCCGGTGATCACCGAAAGCGTCACTTATCTCGACGTCGGTCTGAAGCTCGAAGTGCAACCGACCGTTCACCTGAACAACGAAGTGGCGATCAAGATCGCCCTGGAAGTGAGTAACGCCACGCCGCTGGAACCGACCCGCCAGGGGACGATTCCGGTGCAGGTCGATACCCGCAACGCCCAGACCTCGCTGCGTCTGCATGACGGCGAAACCCAGATCCTCGCCGGCCTGATGCGCAACGACCACGGCGCCACCGGCAACAAGATTCCGGGCCTCGGCGACATTCCAGGACTGGGCCGTTTGTTCGGCAGCAACAAGGACACCATCGGCAAATCGGAACTGGTGCTGTCGATCACCCCACGGATCGTGCGCAACCTGCCGTACCAGAGCCCGTCGGACATGGAATTCCCCACCGGCACCGAAACCAGCATGCACATCCAGGCGCCGGACCGTTCGCAGAACTACACCATGCCAGCGCCTGCCGCGCAGCCTCGTGCAGTCGGTGAAGCGGCCGTGGCCACCACCCGTGTAACCGTCGAGAAGCCTTGATCATGAACGCCTCCCAACGCGGTTTTACCTTGATCGAAGTCGTGGTGACGCTGGCCCTGATCGGCCTGCTGGCCGGCATGGCCGCGCCGCTGACCGAGACCCTGGTACGGCGTGGCAAGGAGCAGGAACTGCGCACCGCGCTGTATCAGATTCGCGATGGCATCGACGCCTACAAGCGGGCCTTCGATGCCGGCTACATCGAGAAGTCGCTGAACAGCAGCGGTTACCCGCCGAACCTGAAAGTGCTGGTCGAAGGCGTGCGCGACGTGCGCAGCGCCAAGGGTGCGAAGTTCTACTTTCTGCGCCGGATACCGCGGGATCCGCTGGTGCCGGCCAAACGTGACGACAACGGCGGTTGGGGCCTGCGGGCCTACGACAGTTCGGCCCAGAACCCCCGCGATGGCGAGGACGTGTTCGACGTCTACTCCCACGCCCGGGGTAAAGGCCTCAACGGCATCGCGTACCGCGAGTGGTGATTCTCATGCGTCGGCAAAAGGGTTTTACCTTGCTCGAGCTGATGGTGGTGATGGCGATCATCGCGACCCTGATGACCATCGCCTTGCCGCGCTACTTCAACAGCCTCGAGGCCTCGAAAGAGACCACGTTGCACCAGAGCCTGTCGGCCATGCGCGAGGCGCTGGACCACTACTACGGCGACACCGGGCGCTATCCCGATTCCATCGAGCAACTGGTGGAAACCCGCTACCTGCGCAATGCGCCGCTGGACCCGATCACCGAACGCAATGACCAATGGGTGCTGATCGCGCCGCCGGACGGCGTGGCGGGCGGCGTCGCCGACATCAAGAGCGGAGCTACCGGGAGGGCGCGTGATGGCAGCCAGTATTCCGAGTGGTAAGCACGCGCAGCAGGGTGGGTTCACCTACCTGGGCGTGCTGTTCCTGATCGTGATCATGGGCATGGGCCTGGCCAGCGCCGGCGAGTTGTGGTCGACCGTGTCGCGCCGTGATCGCGAGAAGCAACTGCTGTGGGTCGGCACCCAGTACGCCCAGGCGCTGCGCAGCTACTACCGCAGTTCGCCGGGGCTGGCGCAGTACCCGAAAGACCTGGCTGACCTGTTGCAGGACGAACGTTTTCCGGAGCCCCGACATCACCTGCGCCAGCTCTATCCCGATCCGATCGGCGGCGGGGAATGGGCGTTGCAACGGGGCTTCGACGGACGCATCACCGGGATCAACAGTCCGTCCACCGAGGTGCCGTTGAAGCAGGCGGACTTCCCGTCGCAGTGGTCGGATTTCGAAGGCATGCAGCGTTATTCGGACTGGCAGTTTGTGGCCGAGAAAGCCTTTCTCGATGGCGCCGGCTCTGGCAACGCAGGCCCTGCCAAGGGCCAGTCAGCCCTGCCGCAGGCGTTGCAGCCATGAGCCGGACATGGTGGTGCGCGTTGATCCTCGCGGCCGTGGCGTCTTTCGCCAGCGCCGGCGAAGAAGACGAAATGATGGGCTTCATCGTCGACGACACGATCTCGCACATCGGGCACGACTTTTACTACTCGTTCAGCGAACGCCTGCGCGACACCAGCCGCATGGATTTCAACCTGGTGGTGCGCGAGCGCCCCGACGCACGCTGGGGGAGCCTTGTGACCGTCGAGTATCAACAACGCCTGGTGTATCGGCGCTTCCTGCCGCCGAACACCGTGGAACTGAAGGACGAGGCCTACGAGGCCGCCGACTCGGTTCGACTGGAAGTGGTCCGGCGCAAGCTGGAAGCCTTGTTGCAGGACACCACCGACCTTGAGAAGGACGAACTATGAACACGACAACGTTCTCACGGCGCAGCGGATTCTGGATCTCGGGGTTGTTGATCGGGCTTGCCAGCGCCGCTGCCGTCCAGGCCACCGAACTGGTCTACACGCCGGTCAACCCGTCGTTCGGCGGCAACCCGCTCAACGGCACCTGGCTGCTCAACAACGCCCAGGCGCAAAACGACCACGACGATCCGGACCTCAAGAAGCGTTCGACGGTGGCCGGCACTTCGGCCCTCGAACGTTTCACCAGTCAATTGCAGTCACGGTTGCTGGGGCAACTGCTGGACAACATCTCCACCGGCAACACGGGGAGCCTGTCCACCGACGCCTTCATCGTCAACGTGGTCGACGACTCGGGGGCGCTGACGATTGAAGTGACCGACCGAGCGAGCGGCGAAGTTTCCGAAATTCAGGTGAACGGCCTCAACCCATGACGGGATGACGGTTCCGGGGAGTGATGGACATGAAAAAAATAATAGCGCTAGGGCTGATGTTGGCAGCATTACAAGGGTGCAGTCTGCGCGAGCCGATGCCGGCCGAGCAGGACACCGATACTCCGACCCTGACCCCCAGGGCCTCGACCTATTACGACTTGCTGAAAATGCCGCGACCCAAGGGCCGGCTGATGGCGGTGGTGTACGGTTTCCGTGACCAGACCGGGCAGTACAAGCCGACGCCGGCCAGTTCCTTTTCCACCAGCGTCACCCAGGGCGCGGCGTCGATGTTGATGGACGCGATGCAGGCCAGCGGCTGGTTTGTGGTGCTCGAGCGGGAAGGGCTGCAGAACCTGCTGACTGAACGCAAGATCATTCGTGCTTCGCAGAAAAAGCCCAATACGCCGGTGAACATTCAGGGCGAGCTGCCACCGTTGCAGGCGGCGAACATGATGCTCGAGGGCGGGATCATCGCTTACGACACCAACGTGCGTAGCGGTGGGGAAGGGGCGCGGTATCTGGGGATCGATCTGTCCCGTGAGTATCGGGTCGATCAGGTCACCGTCAACTTGCGCGCGGTGGATGTGCGTAGCGGGCAGGTGTTGGCGAACGTGATGACCAGCAAGACGATTTATTCGGTGGCGCGCAGTGCGGGGATTTTCAAGTTTATCGAGTTCAAGAAGTTGCTTGAGGCTGAGGTCGGGTATACGACGAATGAGCCGGCGCAGTTGTGTGTGTTGTCGGCGATTGAGGCGGCGGTGGGGCATATGGTGGCGCAGGGGATTGAGCGGCATCTTTGGCAGGTGGCGGGGGATGCTTCTACCCCGGGTCAGGATGATGTTTTGAATCGGTACCTGACTCAGAACAAGGTTGATCCGGAGGCTGAGTGAACTTGGCGGCCTTTGGGCCGACCAGGTTCTCTGGGTGGTCTGGGTGAATATCCGTTTCTTAGGGTGTTGCGGCTGGCGGTTTCGCCCTTACGGCGAGTCCCTTTTGCAAACGCCCAAAAGGAACCAAAACGCTTGGCCCCGGCGTTCGGCCCCTCGCTGGGGCTCGGGGTTCCTTCGTTCCAGGATTCATCCGGGGGCATCGCCTCCGGTTTGCTTCGCTGCACCTCCTCTCGATGTGTTCGACTTCGTCGAACGGTCGCTGCGCTCCCACCCCCGGATAAATCCCTCCACTCAGCCTTCCGAAGGGGCCAGCACGTCAAAAGCTTTACTCGAGCTAACGCTCATTGTTTGGTTTGGTGTGGGCGCAGACTGTGTAGGTGGGGTTCGTTGTTTGGTTTGGTGGGGGCGCAAGAATGTGTAGATGGTTTTGATTTTTTGTTTTGAAAGCTTTAGTTCAACTCGATAGTTCAGGTCGATGTAACTCGAATGAACAACTCGGTCGGCTCCCTCTCCCCCCGGGAGAGGGCTGGGGTGAGGGCCAGCGTCCTAAAATCTGTTTAAAAACGTGTCCGAATACACCGAACCTTCCCACAAGGTTTTCAGGTTGTCCGTCGGAAGCGCGGGCTCTAGCCTGTTTCGGTCGCTGCCAATTCAGTGATCGGGATTGGAAACCCCGACTAGAACCGAGCGCACAAGCGCTGTTCATAACGTATGCTTGCGCACCTTGAAAAGTGTGCACTCCGTTATGGCGGCTGTGCGCGGGAGACCTTCGGGTCAACCGGGTTCTCCGTTCCCCGGGTTTCCAGCCTGCGTACAGCTGCCACCCCTTCGTTCGGAAACCGAATGGGCCAGCTTCATTTCAGGATCGGAGATTCACCATGTTCAAACCAACACCCAACCCACCCGAAACCCAAGCCAGTCTCGAAACCGACCCAACCTCCCCATACACCTCCGCCCACTCCAGAAAACTCCACGAAGCCGCCGAACGCGCCCTCGATCATTACCTCTGCCCCGGCGCCCACATCATGGGCAGCGTCAACGAACCCGCCCCGATGTACCTCGCCAACCCGGCCTACAACACCGAATCCCTGCTCGCCAACGCCAGCGAATCCCTGGGCTCGGCCAGCGAAATGCTCAACAACTTCGCCGCCACCCTCGACCCGGCCCATCGCAAGACCGCCCTGGGCATCGCGCAGATCCTCATGCTGGGTGAACTGGCCGTGAATCAGGCCTTGGATCACGTCGAGCTGAAGGACTGATCCAGCACATCCCCAATAAAAAAACGCGACCCAGCAATGGGTCGCGTTTTTCACATTCAAACTGGAGTCACTATGGATCCCCTTATCTCCGCAATCGTTTCAGACTTCGAAAGCGAAGAGCAGGCCGCCAGCTACGACCGCTCATCGGTTGCAAGCTCGCTTTACCAGATTCAGCGCGAAGACGCGGTCAGAGAAATGGAGTATTGCGATTAATCATGATTAACTTCGATTCAATTTGTGTGAATGACCGGCTAAATCAATCGTCGCGGTTAGACTGTTATCGAGTGGCTTGTCTATTCACCTCAGCAGTCGCCCGAGGAGTTAATCAAATGGCTACCCCCGTAAAAACCCGTTCTGTGACCGCCCATGTTCCTGTGCAATTGGCTGAGAAAGTCGATTTGATGGCTGAAAGACTGGAGCGGTCGCGCAACTGGATCGTAAAGCAAGCCCTGAGCGCGTGGATCGATCAAGAAGAAGAACGCAGCCGTCTGACCATGGAAGCGCTGGCCGATGTGGATGCTGGTCGCGTCATCGACCACCAGGCCGTTCAGGCATGGGCCGATAGCTTGACGACAGATAATCCATTGCCGGTACCGCGTTAATGGAGTTGCAGTGGACCAGTAAAGGGCTTTCTGATCTGGCCAGACTTTACGAGTTTTTGGCAACCGTGAACCAACCCGCAGCTGCACGGACGGTACAGCAACTTACAGCAGCTCCAACAATGTTGATCGGTAACCCGCGTTTGGGTGAGCGGCTGGAAGAGTTCGAACCACGTGATGTACGACGGATTCTGGTGGGGCATTACGAGATGCGATACGAGATCGTGGGTTCTGTCATTTACTTGCTACGGCTCTGGCACACGCGTGAGGATCGATAAGCCGTACTGGATAACCTATCGCTCTTACCATATTGAAGACACTATTTTGGATAGTTCACGATCACTGGAAATCGAACGCGCAGTGTTCGACAAATTTATCGGTCATTGGGAACAGGGGTTGTTTGAAGGGCAGCGTCTGGGTCAAGCGTTCTACAATCACTTTCGGCTGCATCGGGTGAGCGATCAGTCTTTGCTGATGGGGCTTTACGAAGCAGATGGCAAGAAGGCACGTAATGAGATACGGCGCATTTTTCATCTCGGATGATGGCGATCCGATCACTCACGTAAAAGCCGCGATGCTTTACAGCAATCGCGGCTTTTTTGCGCCCAACACTTACTGCTGCAAAACCGTCGCCTGGTTAGCCGACCCAAACTGCTGAATGGTCGCGGTCTGCGTCATCCCGCTCTGATCCACGTTGGCAATGTTCCCCGTCCCGCCCTGGGTCACGTACGCCACGTTCATGGTGTCAGCCTGTTTCACGGTGATCATGTTGTCGCTGCCATACAGCTGCGCGGTGTACGCCTGGTTGCCGGCGCCGGATTGATCGAACTCGGCACTGTTGCCGGAGCCGTTCGACGAGCCCTGAACCAGGTTGGTGGTGCCGCGTTGATCGGAGATCAGGATGTTGTCGCTGCCGTTCTGGTCGAAGTACAGCTCGTTGTAGGAATCCGCCTGGCTGACCGTGGTCTTGTTGCCGGTTCCGGTCTGATTGGTGGTCATGATGTGGCCGACGCCGTCCTGGGTGAAGCTGGCGATGTTGCCGTTACCCGCCTGGGTGACGGTGGCGCGCTGGTTGCTGCCGAACTGGCCGCCGTGTTGCGGGCCTTTCCAGTTGCTGGCGTAGACCTTGTTGTCGTTGCCCACGGAGGTGGCGTTGAGTGTGTGACCGTCGCCGCTCTGGTAGGTGAAGTGCACGTTGCCGTTGCCGACTTGATAGAGCGCCAGGGTCGAGTTGACCGACTCGAATTGATCGGCGTAGATGGCGTTGGTGTTGCCGACCTGGGTGATGGCGGCGGTGTTGTTTTCGCCGAAGCTCTGGTCGACCACGGTTTCGTTGCTGTCGCCGTACTGGTTGACGGTGGCCTGGCTGGCCAGTTGCGAGTCTTGCCAGATTTCGCTGCCGTTGAGGTTGCCGAACTGGTTGATGGTGATGTTGCCGCCAGTGCCGTTGCGCTGGTCGGCGTAGCCGTAGTTGTTTTCGCCGGCCTGGTTGATGCCGATCTGGCCGCCGTTGTGGGTGACCTGTTCGGCGGTGCCGTAGTTGGCGGTGCCGTATTGGGTGATCACCGAGCTGTTGCCGCTGCCTTCGTACAATTGCTCGATGTTGGCTTCGTTGCTGTCGCCGAACTGGAAGGTCTTGCCTTCGCTGCCGTTCTGCGAGTCCTGGTAGACGAACGAGAAATTGCCGGTGCCTTGCTGCTGTTGCAGGGCTGTGTTGGGGGCGCCGAAACCCAGCGACTGGCTGGCGTGGGTGGTGTTGAAGGCGCCGACCTGTTGCTGGGTGATGGTGCCGTTGTCTTCATAGAGTTGCTCAGCGTAACCGGCGTTGTAGTCACCGACCGCGTCCTGGGTGATGACGCTGCTGGCGGTGTCTTGCACGGCGGCGGCGTCGTTGCCCTGGCCCATTTGGGTCTGGGTGGCGCTGCTGAACGGGGCCTGGGTCTGCTTGACGTTGGCGATGTTGGCGGTGCCGAGCTGGCTCTGGGTGGAAAGGCTGTCGTCGGCCATGGCCTGGGCACTGATCATGACCAGGATGGCGGCGGTGAGGGGCGTCAGTTTGAACATGATGAACTCTCCGATGATTGCAGTGCTTAGCGGTATTGCCTGACCGAAACGCTCATGCCGTTGCCCGACTGGGTCACGGCGCTTTGCAGCCCCGTGCCGGCCTGCTCGATGCTGGCGTCGTTGTTGTTGCCGTTTTGCGAAATCTGCGCGCGGTTGTGGCTGCCGGTTTGCGTGATGGACGCGGCGTTGCCGGAGCCGTTTTGCGTGATCAAGGCCATCAGGTCGCTGCCTTGTTGCAGGATGTACGCCTCCTGATTGCTGCCCGACTGCACGATCTTGCCCAGCAGCGACTGACCGTTTTGCGAGAGCAGCGCGAGGTTGACCTGGCCGTTCTGGTCGATCAGGGCTTGCTGGCCCACGGGGGGCGGCAGCTCGCCGAGATCGGCGCTGTTGGGCGCCAGGTCATCGTTGTCCATCAGGTCGTCGGCGCGCACGCCCGCACTGACGCACAGGGCGAGCAGGCAAAGCAGGGCGGCGGTCGGCGTGTTCATGGCGTGATCCTGTCTGGGGTTAAGCGTCGAGCGTTGCCCCGCCAGCCCGAAAGCAGGCGGGGCGCAGCCTTACAGCGTGGTCACCGACACCGTGCGCACGGTGCCCTGGGACGAACGGATGGTGGCGGTCGGGTTAGCCGACGGCACGACCAGCGTGTTGTTCAGCGTCAGCCGCCAGCGTCCGGTCACCGGTACCGTGGTTGTACCCAGCGTTACCAGCCCGGTCGGGGTGGTGACCTGCACGGTGATGGTGTTGCCGGTGGTCACCGACGAGGTACCGGTGAAGTCCCAGTTGAAGCGTCCACCTGCCCGCGCCTGCACCGTTGAAGCGGTAACGGTGAAAGTCTCCGCCGCAGGCCGTGGCGACACTTGCACCGTGACGGTCGCCGGCGTCGACTGGGCGCCGAAGCTGTCCCGGGCGATGTAGGTGAAAGTCGTGGTGAAGGCCGTGGTCACGGTGGCCGGTGGGGTGTAGGTGATCACCGTGCCGTCGGTGCTGACCGTGCCGCGTCCTGCCGGCGGTTGGGTCAGGCTGGCGACGCCCAGCGGTGTGTTGCCTTCCGGATCGGTGTCGTTGGCCAGGACGTTGATCGGGATCGCGACACCGAGGGTGGCGACGCTGTCGGCGACGGCGGTCGGTGGTCGGTTGGGCGCGACGGTAACCGTCACGGTCGCCGGGTTGGCCGAGGCCAGACCTTTGCTGTCTTGCGCCTTGTAGGTGAAGGTCGTGGTCAACGGTGTCGTCACCACGGCTGGCGGGGTGTAGACCACCGACGTGGTGCCGTTCAGGGCTACGGTGCCTTGGCCGGCGGCCGGTTGAGTCAACGCGGTGATGGTCAGCGGCACGTTGTTGTCCGGGTCGCTGTCGTTGGTCAACAGGCTGAGGGTGATGGGTACGCCGAAGCTGGTACTGCCGGTGTCGGCGACGGACAGTGGCGCCTGGTTTTCACCGGTGTCCGGTGCTGCACCGACCACCACAACCGGCTCGGTGTCGCTGCCGCCGGCGGCGGATTTGACCGTGACGGTGGCAGGTGGCTGGGTCAGGTCGGCGACGGTGATTTTTTGCAGCGTGCCGGTTTTCGACAAACGTCCGTAGCCTTGGGCAACCATGTCCGGCACCGCGACTTCATCGGTCGACGTGGCCTCGATCAGCAGGCTGTGATTGGCCCAGCTGTAGCGGGCGGTCTGGATTTTCACCACGTCGGTGAGCTTGGCCGAGACGGCCGTCGGACGGGTAGTGCCGGCCGGGTTGGTCGCGGTCACGACCACCACCGACGGCAGGGTGCCGGTGCCCAGGCGCTGGCCGAAGAACAGCCCGTTGTTGTCACCCAGCAGACTGGTCTGGCACGGCGTCGGCGGTGGGCCGGGCAGTAACGCCAGGGTTTCGCGGAAGCACAGGGTCGTGCTGCTGTCAGCCTTGGCGAACACCTCGGCGCGCACACCGGCCGAAGTCCGGCGATAGGTGGCGCGGTCGATGGCGACGTGGGTCTGCTGACGGTTGTCGAGGACCTTGCCGGCGACGGTGAACAGGTTGGTCTGAATCGAGCCAACACCCGACGGACCGTCGATCCGCAGGAAGTTGGTGTTGAACGGGCTGCCGGTCACCGCTTCGGTGAGGTTCGGGTCGCCGACGAAGGTTTCGACGTTGCCGGTGTCCGGGTTCACTTCGGTGTACGGGCCGTTGATGCTGCGCAGGAACGGGCCGATGGCGCCGTTGAGCGCACCGCTGAAGTCGCCTGGCGCGCCGATGCCGATGTCTTTGGTGATGTTGATCGCCCGCCTGCCCGGCGTGGTGACGTTGACGGTTTCGACACCATAGGGGTGGGTGATGGTGTAGGTGCCGGCCACGGGTACGTTCACCCGAATACGGATCCGCGCGAAGCTTTGCTGATCGCCATCCACCGGATTTCCTGAAGCGAACGCCGCTTCGATCCCGGCCACGTAGGCATCCACGCCGAAACCGGCGCCGTTGTTCGCGATGTTGGTTTCCGCCAGGAACCAGAAGGCCTCCGGCGGCCAGTTGTCGGGGAACACCATGGGCAAGGTGTCGTCGAAAACGCCCGGTTCCGGCAGCAGGGTGCACATGTACGCCGGCGGGGTGCTGACCGGCACCCGCGAACTGGCGGCGCGCGACTGGCAGAGTTCCATCGATAGTTGATTGTTGTCCTGGTACCACATCGGGAATTTCCCGGTGGCGAAGGTGTAGGGGCCGGGATCGACGGCGGCCAGTTGCGCGAACGCACTGCCGGTCAGCGAGATTGTCAGCCCGAGCGCGTTGAGCGCGAAGCGTGGCCACTTGTTCATGATGCCTCCTGATGCGGATCTGGGCATGTGAGCGTTCATTGCACGATGACCACTTCTTCGGTATCGCTGCCGCCGTTGGACGACGTCACTCGAACCCTGGCCGGTGGAATCGGCGTGATCCCGGTGGCCAGGGTTTTCACCGCGCCATCACCGCCCAGCGCACCGATGGTGGCGCCGGTGCCGGAGGTGGCGGTGAGCACCGGTGGCGAGGTTTCGTCACTGGTCGAGGCCACCACGGTCAATTGCCCGGAAGTGAGGCTGTACTCGGCGCGCTGGATCACCACCAGGTCGGTCAGGTTCATGGGCAGGGTCGTCGGCGAGCTGGTGGCGATCGCCAAGTGGTTGTCGGCGGTCACTTGCAGCACGGTCGGCAAGGTCGGGTTGACCGCTGATTGCGCATACCAGCTGCCGGTGCTGTCGGCTTCTGTCATGTTCACCACGGGCGTGCTGCTGGTGATCGCGGCGGTGCCCGGCGCGGGCGGCGCCTGGACGAACACGTCTTGCTGGGCCACCGGCGCACTGTCGCCCGGTTTGCGCGAGTAAGTGCTGCGCTGAGGAATCAGCGGAGTCGGCCGCACGACTGTCGACAACTTGCCGGACACGGCGAAGGTCGTGCTGCGCAGGTCTATGCCACCGGGGCCTTCGATGCGCACGAAATTGGTGTTGAACGGGCTGCCGGTCACGGCTTCGTTGAGGTTCGGGTCGCCGACAAACTGCTCGGCCGCGCCGGTCACCGGATTGGTCTCGGTGTACGGCCCGTTGACGCTGCGCAGGAACGGACCGATGTCACCCTTGAGCGCGCCGTCGTAGGTTTTCGGGGTGCCGATGCCGATGTCGCGGGTCATGTTGATGGCGCGGCGACCGGGGGTGTCGACGTTGAACACATCGACACCGTACGGGTGGGTGATGACGTAGGTGCCGGCGGTGGGCACATCAACCCGGATGCGGATCCGCGCGAAGCTGATCTGGTCGCCTTCCAGCGGATCGCCGCCACCGAACGCGGCTTCAACGGCGCTGACGTAAGTCAGATTGATGCCGCGAGCCGCATCGACGATGGAGGTATCGCCGGTGAACCAGAAGGCTTCATCGGGGAAGTTGGTGGGGAATACGAGCGGTTGTGTGTCATCGAACACGCCGGGGGTCGGCAGCAGCGAGCACATGTAGGACGGGGCGCCCGGCGTGCTCGGCACGCGGGAACTGAGTGCTTTGGACAGGCACAGATCCAGGGTGCGCCCGTGGCTGTCCTGATACCAGCTGGCGAAACCGCCATTGGCCGGCGTGTAGGGGCCGGGGTCGACGGCGAACAGAGCGGCCTGGGCAATGCCCTGGGCCAAAGCGCTCACGACCAGGACGGTCGCGGTTTTGGACAGTAAAGGGTGCATGAGTTAATCCCTCTATCGAAGTGCCTGCCCCTTGGGGGTGGGTCAGTTGCAGAGGGGCGTTTCAACTTCCATACCAACGGCTGCGCAACTGGCGCGAGAGGCCCGTGGGGCAAGGGTTGGCGAGTGAGGAGGAGGGCTTTTTCGCGGCGCGGACATCGGGCGACAGTCCCCAGCATTGGGGGGAGGTGGGGATCAATCGACAGCGCCGATTGGCGGAGGGGGATCGCAGGACCGTTCACCCCCCGCATCCGGGCAATCACCCAACCGTGGGCTATAACCCTATAGGGACGTATCGGGAAGTCGCCGCCATGAACATGCAGTCAAAATCACTACCGGTCCAGGAGAGCAGCCTGCGGCTGAACTCGCGCAAGCAGCCGTTCAATCTGTTGCGCTGGTTTTCATTGGTCAGCATGGCAGTGATCGGCACCGTAGCGGTGGCGCTCGGAGCGGTGTCGACACGGTTCGTGATCGAAGAAAGTGTGCAGCGCGATGCCTTGCTGACCGCGCAGTTCATACAGGCCATCGCGTCGGCGGAAGTGCGCCACGTCTCGATCCCCAATATCCGCACCATGGGAGAGTTGCTCGACCCTCGTCAGGATAACGACTTTCCCGATGTCGACCCGGAGGCCCGTGCCAATGCACGAGGCGAATTTCTCGATCACATCGAACATTTGCCGGACGTGATCCTCGCCAACATTTATGCGCCGGACCGTACCGTGATCTGGTCGACCAATCCCGCGCTGGTCAACACCCGCATTCACGCCGACGAAGACCTCGACCGGGCCTTCGATGAAAAGATCCCGGTATCGGCCAGCTATCACGACGTCGACAAGGCGCGTGAAGAACAAAAGTTCGTGGTGCCGCCGGAATACATCTTCATCGAGAACTACATCCCGTTGTTCGACGCCGAGGGCAAGAACGTCACGGCGATGGTCGAGATCTATAAAGAGCCCAAAGACCTGATTGCACGCATGGAGCGCGGCCTGACGCTGATCTGGCTGGCCACCGCACTGGGCGGCGGGCTGATTTACCTGGGGCTGTACTGGATCGTGCGACGGGCGGCGATTTTGCTGACGGCCCAGCAAAAACAACTGATCGCCAATGAAACCTTTGTCGCGCTGGGTGAGATGTCTTCGGCGGTGGCCCACAGTCTGCGCAACCCGCTGGCGACCATCCGCTCCAGCGCCGAGCTGGCCCTGGAGTTCGACGCCGGCCCGGCGCAGAAAAACATCAAGGACATCATCGGTCAGGTCGACCGCATGTCGAAGTGGGTGCGCGAACTGCTGCAGTCGCTGCGACCGCTCAACGATGACCCGGAACCGGTGAATCTGGTGGCGGCGCTGCACGAGAGTCTGGTCGCGTTCGAACAGCAGATCGCAAAAAACGCGGTGCACGTGGTGTTTCATCCGCAACAAACGCCGATGGTGCTGAGCCAACCGGTGCAACTGACGCAAATCCTCAACAGCCTGCTGGCCAACGCACTGGAGGCCATGGACAAGGGCGGCACGTTGACCATCACCCTCGAACCGAGCGACAGCCGTGGCGTGAGCGTCATGCTCAGCGACACCGGTAAAGGCATGAACGAGGAACAGCGCAGCATGGCGTTCCGGCCGTTTTTCACCACCAAGCAGGGTGGGCTCGGTGTGGGGCTGGTGCTGGTCAAACGGATCATGGAACGCTTCGGCGGCGGTGTGACCCTGGACAGTCGCGAAGGCGAGGGCACCACCGTTCGTCTTGCGTTTCAACTCATCCAGTAATGGGGGTGAACTTCCCCCAGGAGCGGGTGTCAGGCCCCGGTCGCCGGGGAGTGGGGAATGCAACAGCGTTTGTAACGGCTTGTTTCAACGGGGATTAATACTTTGGCGAGGTAATTGCAAAACACCATCACCCCTTCCTTAAATGAGGCGGCTGGTGATGGACAGAGCAATGCGTGACCCCCAAAAGCTGTTTCTGTTGACGCCACTGAGCGTCTTTCTGATGTTGACCCTCGGCCAGATGGCCGGGGTTCGAGCGAGCCCGATCGACGACGAGAATCAGCCGGAAGCGTCCGACCCGTCGGCGTATTACGACGAGCCCGCAGACCGTGCCGGTGCGCTCAACGCCATCCTGACGATGCCCGAGGCCAACGAATACTCCTTCGATCTGCCCAACGGGGTCACAGGCACGCGCAATACGACGCGCACGGAAAACATTCTGCCGCCCACCGTCCAGACCAGTTTCAATTACCCCACCAACGGCAAGCCGAGCCCGCTGTATGGTGCTCAGCCGTTCACTCAGCAACTGGTGCTGTTCGAAGAGTTCGGCCCGGAAAAACTCGACCCGACCACCCCGGCCGCGCCGTTGGGCTTTCCGCCAGCCGCCATCGGCCCGGCGCCGGCCCAGGACCCGAACAGCGTCGCCCGCAGTGCGCCACCCGGCACCGCGCTGGACGCATTCCTGCGTCAACCGGGGCTCACGCCATTCCCGAGTCAGTTTGCCAACGTGGTTGACCGCAACCCGTGGCAGGCGCAGATCGAACTGTTCCTCAACCGGCATATCGGCTCGTCCGCCGAAGGCCGGCCACCGGGAAAAGGCTGGGCTCACCAGCGCTGGAACGAGTTTTACCCACAAGTCGCCTACAAAACCGTGCAGACCGGCGCGCGTCTGAACGGTGGCCTGCGTGACAGTCGGCAGATGCACGGTTATGCCGTTGGCGAATTCGGCCCCGGTGGTCTGTACCACAACGTCGCTGGCGTGCCGGCGACGGATGGCACGGCCAAGGGTGTCGACCCGCGGTTCCACCCGGCGATGCCGGTGCAGGACCACAATTCGGTGTGGACCTTCGACGGCACGCTGCCGCCGAAACTGCTGATGGTGCGCTACGGCCAACCGGTGATGATGCGTCACTACAATGGCTTGCCGATCGATCCATCGGCCAACCGTGGCTTCGGCCTGCACACCATCACCACCCACGAGCACAACGGCCATGCGCCGGCGGAAAGCGACGGCTATGCCAACGCGTTTTTCTTCCCCGGCCAGTACTACGACTATCGCTGGCCCATCCAGCTCGCCGGTTACGACAGCATCAACACCAAGGCTGAAGATCCACGTGCAGCGTTCCCGTGCGCGCCGGGGGAAACCCTCTGGGTCAACGACATGCAACCTGCGAAAAAGACCTGCGACCACGGCACCATCAAGATCCGTGGCGACTGGCGCGAAACCATGAGCACCCACTGGTTCCACGACCACATGCTCGATTTCACCGCGCAGAATGTCTACAAGGGCAACGCAGCGATGATGAACTACTACAGCGCCCTGGACCGCGGCAACGAATCGGTGAACGACGGCGTCAACCTGCGTTTCCCCAGCGGCAGCGCCTTGCCATGGGGCAACCGCGACTATGACGTCAACCTGGTGTTCGCCGACAAGGCTTGGGATCAGCAGGGCCAGCTGTGGTTCAACCCGTTCAACACCGATGGCTTCATCGGCGATCAGGTGCTGGTCAACTGGCAATGGAAACCGAGCCTCGACGTGCGGGCCCGCAGTTATCGCTTCCGGCTCCTCAATGGTTCGGTGTCGCGCTACTTCAAACTCGCGCTGGTGCGTGAAGTCAAAGGCACCAGTGGTGAGTTCCAGGGACCGAGAAACTCCGGTGTGTCCTACAGCCGCGTGCCGTTCCACATGATCGCCAACGACGGCAACATCATGGAACACAGCGTGCCGTTCGACGGTTCGATGGATCTGGATGCCGACGGCGACAAACAGAACCACAACGCGATTCTGCCGACCCAGGGCATCGCCGAGCGGTTCGACATCATCGTCAACTTCGCGAAAAACGGCATCAAGCCGGGCGACAAGCTGTTCTTCGTGAACCTGCAGGCCCAGGACGACGGCAAGGGCCCGAAAGAAGTGATCCCGCTGGCCGACGTGCTGTCGGAGAAATACCTGGCGGTCATCAAGCAGACCAGCAAAGGCCCGCAATGGGACCGGGGCGATCCGGTGGTGGGCAAGGTCCTGCAACTCAACGTCAAGGCGTATTCCGGACAGGATCTGTCGATGAACCCGGCCGCCTACGAGCCTGCCAAACCGGGCAAGGCCGAAGGCATGGTGATGATTCCGCTGAAGATCCACCGCGACAACGCTGCCGACAAGGCTTTGCTCGCCAAGGCGCTGCACCGGACCTTCACCTTCGGTCGCGCCGACGGCACTGATGAAGCGCCGTGGACGATCAAGACCGATAGCGGTTTCGGCTTCCACATGGACCCACGCCGGTTGAATGCCTCGACCAAACTGGCCAGCGGCCCGACCGACGCCGGGGTCAACGGCATCGGCACCTTGGAGGTGTGGAACATCAAGGCCGGCGGCACGGGCTGGAGTCATCCGGTGCACGTGCACTTCGAGGAGGGGATCATCCTCAGCCGTGGCGGCAAGGCCCCGCCTGAATGGGAAAAATGGGCACGCAAGGACGTTTACCGGATCGGTTCGGAAGCCGACGGGCTGGACAACGTCGAGATGGCGATCAACTTCCGCGAGTTTGCCGGGACCTACATGGAGCACTGCCACAACACCCAGCATGAGGACAACTCGATGCTGCTGCGTTGGGACCTCGAGAAACCCGGGCAACTGCAGTTGATGCCGACACCGCTGCCGAGTTGGGATGGCGTGCGCTACGTCAACTCCGCCGCGCTGCCAACCTTCCGCACCGGCGACGGCTTCGGCCCGCAAGTGACCGTGAAACCATGAAAAGGGAGGGAGCCGACATGAAACAGCCAACGCCGCGCTCCCGCGCCCTGGGCATGCACTTGATGCTGGTGCTGGTCACCTGCCTGCTTGGCAGTCAGGTGCTCATCGCCCATCAGGCGCAGCCCGAAGGCGCCAGTGAATCCGCCACCCCCTGGGGTGGCGACTATTTCCCCAACACCCTGCTGACCGATCAGGACGGTCGGCAGGTGCGGTTTTTCGATGACCTGATCAAAGACAAGGTGGTGGTGATCAACTTCATCTTCACCTCCTGCAGCGACTCCTGCCCACTGGAAACCGCACGCCTGCGCCAGGTGCAGAAACTGCTGGGGGATCGGGTCGGGCAGGACATCTTTTTCTACTCGATCAGCATCGATCCGCTGAGCGACACCCCCGAAGTGCTCAAGGCCTATGCGCAACGCTTCAAGGTCGGACCCGGCTGGAAGTTTCTCACCGGCGAATTCGAAGACGTCACCGACCTGCGCAAGAAACTCGGGCTGTTCATCGAGGGCGTCGACAACGGCCGCACCAAGGATCACAACCTGAGCCTGATCGTCGGCAACCAGAGCACCGGGCGCTGGATGAAGGCGTCGCCGTTCGAGAACCCGTGGATTCTCGCCGATCAACTGGCCAACACCTTGCAGAACTGGAAGCAGCCGAGCGTCGAGCAAAGCTACGCCAATGCGCCGGAAATCCGCCCGCCGAGCAACGGCGAAGAACTGTTCCGCACCCGCTGTGCTTCGTGCCACAGCCTCGGTCCGCAGGACGGCGAAGGCATCAGTATGCGCAACATCGGCCCGGATCTGATCGGCGTGACCCGCCAGCGTGACCCGGCCTGGCTCAACCGCTGGATTCGCGAGCCGGATCGGGTACTGGCGGAAAAAGACCCGATTGCGCTGCAACTGTTCGAACGATACGAGCGGATCCCGATGCCCAACCTTCGTCTGGACGAGCTGTCGGCGCAGTCGATCATCGACTTTTTGCGCGATGAAACCGAGCGCCGGCAACCGACCACGCAGCCCTTGGCTGACGGGGCGTTGACGCCAATAAGTCCGGCCGTGAGCAGCGAATCGGTGAGCCGCATGCGCTAGCGGCTAAATAGCATCATTGAGTCCTGTATCACGGTCATTGCCACCTACACTCAGTCGTGAGGTGGCTGTAACCGGTTCGATACAAAACGCCAGGACACCCCCATGCAACGACTGGAAGAACAAAAAACACCTGCACCGAATGTCGCGGTAGCAGCCATCAAGAGTTGGGGCGGGCAGTTCAACCTGCTGCGCTGGTTCTCGCTGGCGAGTTTTTTCATCATCGCGGCGGTGGCGCTGGGCCTGGGCTATGTCTCCACGCGGTTCGTGGTCACCGAAAGCGTGGAGCGCGATGCGTTGCTCACGGCGCAATTCGTCCAGGCCATCGGTGACGCGGAAATGCGTCACGCCGGCATCACACCGCTGCGCACCATGGGTGAAATGCTTGACCCGCGCCAGGACGAAAACTTCCCCGACGTCGATCCGCTGGCCCATGGCGCGGCGCGGGCCGAGTTTCTCGATCACGTCCAACACATGCCGGATGTGCTGCTGGCGACGGTCTATGCCCTGGATCGCACGGTGATCTGGTCGACCAACCCGGAACTGATCGGGGTGAAATTCGAGGATGATGACGAACTGGACGAATCGTTCGAAATGAAAGTCCCGGTGTCCTCCAGCTATCACAAGATCGACGACGAGAAACCCGAACAGAAACTGTCGCGCGAACCCAAGTACCTGTTCATCGAGAATTACATCCCGATGTTCAACACCGACAAAAGCAAAGTCGTCGCCATGGTCGAGATCTACAAGGAACCGGAGGATCTGGTAGATCGCATCGATCGCGGGTTTGCCTCGATCTGGGCGGCGACGATCCTCGGCGGGGCGGCGATTTACCTGGGGCTGTTCTGGATCGTGCGACGCGCCTCGACACTGCTGCAAAGCCAGCAGCAGCAACTGATCAGCAACGAAACCTTTGTCGCACTGGGGGAGATGTCATCGGCGGTGGCTCACAGCCTGCGTAATCCGCTGGCAACCATTCGTTCCAGTGCCGAACTGGCCCAGGAAGTGGCCAGCCAGAACGCCCAGCGCAATATCGGCGACATCATCAGTCAGGTGGATCGCATGTCGCGCTGGGTCCGGGAGTTGCTTGTTTCGCTGCGGCCGATGAGTGACGACGGCGAAGCGCTGGATCTGCAGGCCGCCGTGGAAGACTCGCTCGGCGCGTTCGACGCGCTGATCCGGCGCAATGGCGTCGAAGTGCGACTCAACCTGAGGGACTGCCCGCCGGTCCTCAGCCACAAAGTGCTGCTGACGCAGATCCTCAATAGTCTGTTTGCCAACGCTCTGGAAGCGATGCCCAAGTGCGGCGTGCTGAGTGTCGACATCGAAGCCCCTCACGCCGGCCAGGTGTGTATGACCGTGGGTGACACCGGCAGAGGCATGAACGTGCAGCAGCAACAACTGGTGTTCAAACCGTTTTTCACCACCAAGCAGGGCGGCCTCGGGGTTGGCCTGGCACTGGTCAAAAGAATCATGGAGCGTTTTCAGGGTTCGGTCGTGCTGACCAGCCGCGAGCAGGAGGGAACCCGCGTCAGTCTCAACTTTAAAGTGGCATCGGGAGGGGAATATGGAACACAGCATTCTGCTGGTCGAGGATGACGAACTGTTGGCCGACAATATTCAGACCTACCTGGAGCGCAAGGACTTCGAGGTGACGGTCTGCCATTCGGCCGAAGACGCGCTGGAGCAATTGGGCCGCTTCATGCCGGACGTCGTACTGACCGATAACTCACTGCCGGGCATGAGCGGGCACGATCTGATCCAGAAGCTGCGCATCAGCGCGCCGGAGCTGAAAGTGATCATGATGACCGGTTACGGCAACGTCGAAGATGCGGTGGTCGCGATGAAGGAGGGCGCCTTTCATTACGTCACCAAACCGGTGGCATTGCCGGAGCTCAAACTGCTGCTGGACAAGGCCCTGGCCACCGAGCGGATGGAGCGCACGCTGTCGTTCTATCAGGAGCGCGAGGCACAGAAATCCGGTTTGCAGGCGCTGATCGGTGAATCGGCGCCGATGCAGCATCTGAAGAACACCATCGGCCAGTTGCTCGAAGCCGAGCGGCGCATGACCGGTGGCGACCTGCCGCCCGTGCTGGTGGAAGGCGAGACCGGCACCGGCAAGGAACTGGTGGCACGTGCGCTGCATTTCGACGGCGCGCGCAGCAAGGGCCCGTTCATTGAGTTCAACTGCGCGTCGATCCCCGCCAACCTGGTGGAGTCGGAGCTGTTCGGTCACGAGAAAGGTGCGTTCACCGACGCCAAGGATCGCCGCGTCGGGCTGGTGGAAGCGGCTGACGGCGGTACGTTGTTTCTCGACGAAATCGGCGAGATGGATCTGGTCCTGCAGGCCAAACTGCTGAAGTTGCTGGAGGACCGTACCATTCGCCGGGTCGGCTCGGTGAAGGAGCGCAAGGTCAACCTGCGGGTGATCAGCGCCACCAATTGCAACCTCGAACAAATGGTGCAGCAAGGCAAGTTCCGCCGAGACCTGTTCTTCCGCCTGCGGATTATCTCGATCAAGGTGCCGCGCCTTTATGCGCGCGGCGACGATGCCCTGTTGCTGGCCCGGCATTTTCTCGCCAGCCACGGCAAACGCTACGGCAAGCCGAATCTGCATTTCAGTCAGCAGGCTGAAGAGTTGCTGCTCAATTACACCTGGCCGGGCAACGTGCGCGAACTGCGCAACATGCTTGAACAGACCGTGCTGCTGGCGCCGGGCGACACCATCGCCGCGCACCAGTTGAACGTGTGCATGAGCCTGGTGGACGAGCCTTCGCTGCATCAACATCGCGAGGTGCCGCACTTCGAACCGCGCCCGGCGAGCAACACCGAGTCGATGAATCTGCCGGAGGTCGAGCGCGACATGGTGCGCAAGATGCTCGACAAGACCGACTGGAACGTCACCAAATCCGCCCGCTTGCTGGGCTTGAGCCGCGACATGCTGCGCTATCGCATCGAGAAGCTCGGCCTGGCGCGCCCGGACAAGCGTCAGTGGTAAACGGCGTTGCTGCGTGGATTCGGCGGGCTCAGGCATTCCAGCAGGCACGTGGGGTCCAGCACCTCGTCATTGACGTAGATGCCGCGCTCGGCGTCGTACGTGCGGATAAACACCCGCACCGTTGCATCGGCCACGGTCGGCAACTGTGAGTCATGGAACACGTGGCGATCCGGGATGACGATGAAATCCTGCGGCGACGTGTCATCGAACGCTCGCGGCGGCTGTGCGTACAGCGAGGGCGGAGCGGGGTGGGCGAAGGGCTGGTCGGCCCCGTAGTAATTGAAATTGCTGTCGAGGGCTTGCGCCTGGGCGGCGGCGAGCAGACAGGCGGATAACAGCAGCCGGTTGAACGTTTGCATGGCGGCACCTGTGGAAGCGGTTTTCCCCAAGGCTATTAACTATAGCCGGCCATTGGCTTACAAGTTCGCAACAACCTGGATCGGCAGGCTCAACTAGACTCGGGCCGCTCAATCAAGAGCGTGCGGAGTGCGCCATGGAAGTGCCAAACAACAAGAACGCCATCGAAAGCAATCGTCAGGCGTGGAACGATTCGGCCCGCCATCACCAGGATTCGCCTGACTGGCAGGCTTTGCTGACCGAGGTCACCCAGGCTGACTTTTCCTGCCTCGACGATACCCTGCGCGGGCTGCTGGAGCAGGTCGGTGTCGCTGGCAAGGATGTCGTGCAACTGGGCTGCAACAATGGCCGCGAGAGCCTCTCGCTGTTCGCGCTGGGGGCGCGAAGTGTCGTCGGGGTCGATCAGTCGGCGGCGTTTCTCGAACAGGCCCGGGCGTTGAACAGCCGTTCGCCACACCAGGCCCAATTCATCGAAGCCGACATTCACCACCTGCCCGAATCACTGTGTAATCGCTTCGATGTGGCGCTGATCACCATCGGCGTCCTCAACTGGATGCCTGACATCGGTGAGTTTTTCCGCCACGTCGCCTCGACCCTCAAACCGGGCGGGCGGCTGGTGATCTACGAAACCCACCCGTTCCTGGAAATGGTCGATCCCGAGGCCGAAGATCCGTTTCGCCTGGCAACCTCGTACTTTCGCCGCGAGCCGTTCGTGCAGCAGGAACCGATCGTCTACGTCGGCAAGGTCGAACAACAGGCCGCACCGTCGTACTGGTTCGTGCACAACCTCGGCGCCATCTTCACCGCCGCCCTCGACGCCGGGCTGAACATCGTGCACTTCAAGGAGTATCCGCATTCGAACCGGGAAGAGGCGTATGACCAATACCTGAACCGCGAGGCGCAGATGCCGATGTGTTTTACGTTGGTGACTGTGAAGGGCGAGTAGCGTAACTCTCAGGAAGTTGAATGATTCAGCACATGCCCTGGTTGCGCACAGAGATCGATGCCAAGTGCATGAATAACTCTGAGCACAGTGTCAAAGCGGGGCTTGGCTCCAGGCGCGAAAGCTTTGTACAAGCTTTCGCGACCCATTCCCGAGTCCTTGGCTATTTGAGTCATGCCACGTGCCTTGACCACATAGCCGATTGCACGAAGAAACTCCTCGTTGTCACCGTCGGCCAGCACTTGGGAAAGGTATTCGCTGATGGCTTCATCGCTGTCCAGCAATGCTGCCATATCAAAAGTTGTCAAAGTCTGGCTCATGGTTAAACCTCCTTTGCCATTTTTTTTGCACGTCTGATGTCCGCACTTTGTGATGATTTGTCCCCACCGGCCAGCAGGACAATGACAACACCACTACGCTTCGTAAAGTAGACCCGATACCCGGCACCGACATCAACGCGCATTTCCGATACACCGTCACCTACCTGTTTGATGTCGCCTAGATTACCCGCTGACGCACGATCAATGCGACGGGCAATAGCAACCTTGGCTCGTACATCACGAATCGAGGTGTGCCAAGCCATGAAAACTGCTGTTTGTTGTATGAAGTAGTTCATCGCTCGAGTGTATTCACTTGGATACAATTGAGCAGTCAGTCAGTTCTTTTATCAAACTTGGATGTGTCGTAAGTGTTTGTAGGCAAGAAGGTTATGATTTTGTAGGAGCTTACGCTGGCGTAGCTCCTACAGATCACACTAAAAAGCTATCAAGCCTGCGCAGCCGCCGTCACCACCGGCCGCCCCGGTTTGCGCAGCGGTTCCAGTCGCGAGCCTTCATACCGAGTCTCGCGGAAGAACCGCCACTTTCCAAACAACCCATAGACGTGGGTCACACGGCCCTGTTCCTGATAGCCCATGCGAATGTGCAGCTTCAGCGCTGGAATGTTGTGGGTTTCGCAGACGTCCACCACCTTGTGGCAACCCTGGGCGGCCATGGCTTGCCAGAGGGTGACTTGTACGTCCACCGACAGGTTGCTGCCAAAGTAAGCGCGGGTCATTTCGCCGCCGAACTCGAAGAACTCGCCAGGTTTGACCGGGAAGTTGCAACCGTAATAGTGACGGTCGTGATAGTCGCGGGTGCTGCCCCAGATGAAGGCTACGGCGTGGTCGTCGGCGTCCAGATACATGTGCCCGGTGTGGCCTTCGCTGGCGAGTTCGGCCATGGTCTGCACACGGTCTGCGAAATGCCTGGCGAACGCACCGGCATTCTGTGGCGTGATGTCGACTTTACGCAGGCCTTCGTAAGGGCGCAGTTTGTGCGGTGGTACCGGGCTGACCAGGTCGCGTTCCATCCACAGCAGTTCCCAATGGAAGAACACGTAGCGTTTCCACAACGTGGAAAACGTGCGGCCCAGGCCTTTTTGCTTGATGCGTTCGCGCAGTTTTTCGATGACGCTCATGATGCCCTCCGCGGCCGAAGCCCGGGTGTTTTTGGATGTGGCTTTTGTGGGTATAGATCAAGCTGGCAAGTTCATTTCAAAGTGCCATCTTCGAAATTATTGCCAGTTGTGTAACTCAATCGAGTGCCGCGGCACCGCTTAGGAATTCCTTGTTCAAGTCAGCGTAGGAAACCCGTGGAACGCCCAGCAGCCGGCGCTCTAGCAGGCGACTCAGGGACTCTCCGGGTTCGAGATAGGCATCACCGAAATCAGCCCCGAGCTGATTCGGATGGGCGACGATTTCCAACACACCGTCGGTCGGTGCAGCCTCGCTGCGCAGGTCCACCGGGGTGCAGACATAGTCCGCCGTCGCACCGGCCAGCCCTTGCAAACGACGGTTGAGCAAACCCTTGAACAGGCGCTTCGGCAGGCTGAGGTTCTGTCCCAGGTTGCGTGCCAGTCGCACCGGCACACCCTGGTGGGCGGCGAAGCGCGCGACGATCTCGCCGATCGGCCAGATGTTGTGCACGTGCTGATGTGAATCGAGGTGACTGGGGCGTACGCCGTGATCCACACAACGCTGCCACTGCGTCTGCAATTCCTCCTGTACCGCTTCGCGATCTTCACGACTCAGCCACAGGCTGTGCCGCGCAAGGCTCAGATCGAACACCCCGTGGCTGTCGCAGAAGGTGGGGCGGGCGAGAATCGCCTGACTCAATGGCCGGCCGTACGTCAGGTTGAAGTGCAGGCCGACCCGCCCCTCCAGCAAGTGATGACGAGCCATCGCGCAGGCCGCTTCGAATGCCGGCATGTTGGCCATGGCCGTTGCGGAGCTGATGACCCCGGCCTGGAACGCATTGAAGATCACCGCATTTTCGTTCGGGCTCAGGCCGAAATCGTCAGCGTTGACTATGACTTGGCGAGGCATGTTCGCCCTCCGTGGTGGGGTGGGTGGCCGATTTCGCGAGGGCCGCCGGTTTTGTCGTTGCCTGCCGTGCGCGCCACTGCTGCATTTTCGGTTTGAGCCGCTGCCAGACACGCAGCCCAAGCCCCAGCAACAGTCCGCTCGGGCGCCAGGAGTAGAAGCTCCAGCGCCAGTGCTCCAGTTGTCCGGTCATGCGTTCCTGCAGTTGGTGGCTGGAGTTTTCCAGACTGACCCGCGAGGCATCGATCCAGCGCCAGTGATCCTCAAGGCCCCAGCGAATCCACTCCTCCAGCAACACTCGGCCGCTGCCCAGATCGGCGTACTGCGGCAGGAAGGCGAGGTTGTAATCGTAGAGCCGGCCCTGTTCGAGCAGGCCGAGGCGGTAGCTGATGCAGCGACCGTCCAGCTCCAGCGTGACCACGCGCACCAGACCTTGGGCGGCGAGGGCGGTGAAGGCGCTTTCGATGCAGCGTCGGCTGCGTTCGGTGGCGAAGATGCCGACGCCTTCGTCGCCTTTCCAACTGACGGCTTCGACTTCGCTGATGGCTTGCAGCAACGGGCCCATGGTCAGGGCATCGGGAATGATCCGCCGTACCCGTGCGCCACACGCAGCAATGCGTTTGCGTGCACGGCGCAGTTTGTAGCGCGGATCACCGGAGACCTCCTGAAGATCGGCGTCACTGATCAGATGCACCGGTACCCGACAGCTCAAGCGCCGTTCGCCGGTCGAGCTGTGCGCCATCCATTCGGTGAGGACACTTTCCTCGCCCGCAGGCTCCGACAGTTCGTTGAATTGCAGCAAGGCGTGGGGGATGCGATGGCGGATCAGCCGCAGTGCCTGGCGCATGTCTTCGGCCGCCAGCACAGACAGCAATGCCAGGCGATCCGCCAGCGGATACCCGAGGTGATGCACCACGCCAAACGGTATCCCGCCAAAGCGTTCACGACCGGACACCAGCGGCAGGCACAGGCGCAATTCGTCCGCTTCCCAGCCCAGCAGAATGTGCAGATGCTCACTCGCATCGAGTGTCTGCTCTGCCGCGATCAACCAGCCGATGCTGTTGAACGGCGTGTGATCCATCACCCGCAGGCGCAGCGCTTCATAAGCCGCTGCCGGGAAGTCAGGGGCGCACAACGAGGTGCGCCATTCGAATCGCGCCATAGGCTCAGGTCGCCGTTGCTGTGACGGAGGGACGAGAAGGTTTGCGCAACGCATCCAGGCGCGAGCCGCTGTAGCGGGTTTCGCGGTAGAAGCGCCAGCGGGCGAACAGGGTATACACGTTCATGATCCGGCCCTGTTCGGTGTAGCCCATGCGCAGGTGCAGCTTGAGCGCCGGGATGTTGTGGAACTCGCAGACGTCCACCACCTTGTCGCAACCCTGGGCGGCCATGGCTTTCCACAGTTCCAGTTGCAGGTCCACCGACAGTTCGGTGCCCCAGTAGGAACGGGTCAGTTCACCGCCGAATTCGAAGAACTCGCCGGGGTTCACCGGGAACAGGCAGCCGTAATAGTGGCGGTCGAAATAGTCCCGGGCGCTGCCCCAGATGAAGGCCACTGCATCGCCGTGATCGTCGAGGTGCATGTGTCCGGTGTGACCTTCATTGGCCAGTTCGGCCATGGTGCCGACGCGGTCACCGAAATAGCGGGCGAAGGCGCTGGCGTTGTCCGGGGTGATCTTCACCACCCGTAGCGGCGAATACGGTTTGAGGCTGTGGGGCGGCACCGGGCTGACGAGGTCGCGCTCCATCCACAGCAGTTCCTGATGGGAAAAGACGTAGTGCTTCCACACCTTGGCCAGCGTGGCCCGCAGGCCTCTTTGTTTGATGTGTTCGCTGATTTTTTTCACAACGTTCATGGTCGGTACTCCTGATGACGTGGCATCGCGCGGCAAGTGGCCTGCGCGGCAGGACATCAACGGGCGGTTCATCAAGCGCTCCAGCTCAGGGAAAACAGGGTCTGCCCCGGCAGTTCGAAACGCACGCGACCGTCCTGACAGCGAAAGGGCGCGTCGCGGCTGCGGTTGTCGGCGCCGAAGTAGCGCAGGGCACCGTTGTTCAACGGGCACGTGACCCCCGCCAGATCGACATGCTGCAATCGCGTGCCTTTGTTTACACCCAGCAACCCGCGCTGATCGTCGCCGGCCATGGCCAGCACATCGACTTCGAAGGCATCGTTCTCCAGCCACAGCACATTGTGCAGCCAGTGTTGCTGGATGAACTGCTGGGCCAGGCCCACGGGTTTGAGTTCGAAGTGTTGTTCATCCGGCGAGACGCGCAACATGCCTTTGGGATACTCCGGCTCATCGGCGGCCTGGAACCAGTTGAGCATGGTCAGCAAGCCGTCCTGGGAGGCGTTGATCACCACCGAGGCCCACCACAGCGAGGTGTAATGGGTTTCCTGATCGTAGGGGCTCAGGCTTGAGCCGCTGGACAGATTGGTCTGATCCAGCAGCAAGGCCTTGCGTGGCTGCCCCCTGGCATCAAGGCCCACCAGATCGGCGGCGCGGCGCACGCTGTCGCGGTAGACGCGAGTGGCGAGCAGGTCGCGGATCATCCATTCATGCCAGGCCAGCGCATCGACCTCATCGGCGGATTCGCCCAGCAGTCGCCGGGCCCAGTCGATGCCGCGTTTGTTTGCCGCGTTGTCGGCGAACGGGCCGTTGACCAGCCGCGAACTGGCCGGCATCGCGATGCGCACACCGGCCCGGGCGTTGGCCGGATCGCTGCGCACCTGGCGGGCCATGCTGGTGAAGATCGAGCGATACTGTTCGTAACTCGAATAGTTGAGATTGGGCTCGTCGGCAAACCCGATGTAGTGCGTGCCTTTGCCGCCAAGCAGCCGGGTGCTCGCGAGCCAGGCGTCGAGGCCGCCGTTGCTTTGCATGTCGGCACGCAAATCAGCCTGACGCTGACTGCCGGCGAGCAGGGTGATGTCCTGGCGAATGCCGAAACGGTCCTGATAAACCTGGCGAAACGCGTCTTCGAACTGCGGTTTTTTCGCCGTCACATCGACGAAGCTGTAGTAACTGGCGGCCGTCGGTTTCAGCGCATCGAGGGCGGCATGGCTGGCGGGCGGCGGCATCACGTAGGGCAGGGCGATGCCCAGGTCCGGCGTGCGGCCGAGGACTTTGTCGTGCAGGGTCAGGCGGGTCTGGCCGTCGTCTTCGCGCAGCGGTTTGAGCTGCTGCGGATTCTGCGCAAACAGATTGGCCGTACCGTCGAGCCAGAACGCCGCTTTGCCGCTGCCTTGCAGACGCACGCGCCAGACTTGTTCGCGGTCGCTGACCGGCAGCGCGAGCTGATCGAATTGCCAATAGGCGCGATACGGTTTGAGCCCCAGCGACAGTTGTTGGCCGTCGCCGACCCGCTGCGCTTGCAGGGCGCTGACGCCACCGTGGAACTTGCCCGCCAGCACTGCGTGTTCGCCCGGCGCAATCCTGAAATACAGCTCATCGCCGTCGCGGGTTTCCGCGCTGAAATGCACCTTGGCCGGGGCGAACAATGCGACCGTGTTTTCGTCGTGCTCGACCCGGTAATTGCGAAAGCTGTAGCCGGGGATTTCCAGCTGATAACTCGCGGCGCCCGGCGCCAATGGCCAGCTCTGGCTGCCACGGGTTTCGCTGGCCTTGATGAAGCGCTCGCCCTGCAATTTGCCCCGGCCGTCGAGCAGGTACAGATGCTCTTCGTTGGCGTCTGCCTGCCATGCCGGCGCCCAGCGCACGGTCACGGTGTCGGGGCGATCCGCTTGCAGGTACAGGCTGCCGTCGCGAATGTCGCCCCAGCGCATCGACGCCGCGAAGGCGTCCAGCGAGAGGCCTATTCCGAGCAGCAGGGCCAGGCGTTTCATGCGGCTTTCCTGCGCTGCAACATCAGCCACATTGGCGCTATGTCGCCGGGCAGGATGATCAGGGTTTGCCAGAACGGCACGTGGCTCAGACGGCAATACAACACCAGCATCGCCACGGTCACCGCCAGGTAGGCAATCGATGACGCCGCCGCGGCGCCGACAATCCCGTAAGTCGGGATCAGCAACACGTTCAGGGCCAGGTTGAGCAGGGCGCCGAGGCCCATAAGCAGCGACACCGTGCCCGGGCGATTTTTGCCCAGCAGGTCCAGCCGCAGAATGCTCGCGTAGCACAGACCCAACAGCCCCGGCAGCAACGCCAGCAGCGCCGGATACGCCGGTTGGTAGGCGGCGCCGAACAGGGTGACGATCAGCCATTCGCCGATCACGGCCATGGTCAGGCAAGCGCCGAGCATCACCGTCGCCGTCAGGCGCAGGGCCAGCGGGGTGACCTTGTCCATACCTTCGTCCTGTTGCAGCAGGCGTTTCATCAGCGGTGTGGTCACCGCTTCCGGGACGATCAGCAGCAGTTCGGCGGCGGCGCTGGCCATCGCGTAATGACCGAGCGCGGTACTGCCGAGCAGGGCGCCGATGAACAGGTAGTCGGAACGTAGAATCACTTGTTGGAACAGCAGATCCGGATGGCTGCGGGCGCTGTAGCGCAGCAGTTCGTTCTGGCTGGCGCGATCCCATTGCAGTTGCAACGGCTGCGCGCGCTTGAGCCAGACCCAACCGGCCAGCACCACCAGACTGATCCCGGCCAGCCAACTGATCAGCGCCGCTTCCAGTGCCGCTTCTTTCCACATCCAGAACAACGCGAGAAACAGCAACAGCGGCGCCAGGGATTCCACCAGGCGCAAGGCATTGAACGCGACCACGCCGCCGGACGCATTGTGCAGCGTCAGCAAGCCGCTCTTGAGCACGGTCAACGGCACCGCCAGCAGCAACAGCCATGCCAGCAGGCCGAGTTGCACGGTCACGTCCAGCTCACTGCCGAACTCACGTACCAGCGTCACCACCAGCAAGGTCAGCAATCCTGCCAGCAAGCAACCGAACACCAGCACCTGAGCCAGCAGCAACCCCATCGGCCGCTGCTTGGCGGCCTGGTAACCGACGGCGGAATTCAAACCGCCGCTGGTGGCGGCGCTGATCAGGTCTGGCAGGGTGCTGAGCAGGGCGAACAAACCTCGCTCACTGGGGCCGAGGATTCGCGCCAGCAACACGTTCCTCAGCAGGCGCAGGGCGATCATTGCCAGTTTGGTGCCCATGCTCAGCGCCAGGTGCTTGAGGTAACTGCTTCGACTCATGGTCGCGCTCCGCGAAAGATCCGCCACGACAGCAGCTCGGGGTTGCGCGCCGTACGTTGACTGACGCCAAAGCGCGGCAGGTTCAGCGGATCACCGGCGCCGCGATAGATCCCGGTGCCGGTGCCTAGGGCGAACGGATAGTCGTGGTGGGCAATCTGTTCGCGGACTCGAGCGTCGTTGTCGCCGTTGGGGTAGCAGTACACCGGCAATGGCCGATTGCAGCCGTTGTTCAGGGCGTTGCGGCTGCGGCTGATTTCTTCGCTCAGACGCACATCGTCGAGTTGGGTCAGGATCGCGTGACTGGCACCGTGAGGACCGAAACGCACCAGCCCCGAAGCCTCCATCGCCCGCACCTGATGCCAGTCCAGTGCCTGAGGTTGCGACTCTTGCGGGCACTCGTCGGTCAGGCGTTCGAGCATCATCGGGTCAAGTGCTTTAAGCCTTTGCAGGTAATGCAACAGGGTCAGACTGCGCCGATCCACGTCGATGTCGTCCAACAAAACCGGCACGGGATGATGGAGCGACTGCAAACATTCGATCAGGTGCATGCGCGGTTTTTCGCCGTGGCTGCCCCACAGGGTTTCACCGAGGCTTTCCCACCAGAAGCGCTGACGGCTGCCGATGAAGTCGGTGGAGAGAAAAATGCTCGCCGGCACCTGATGCTTCTGCAGCAGCGGGAAGGCGTTGGCGGCATTGTCGCGCCAGCCGTCATCGAAGGTCAGCGCCACTTGCGGGCGTTCGCGGCGCAGGGCGTTGGGCTGCAGGATCTCCATCAGCGGCACGCAATCGAAATGCTTGCGCAGCCACACCAGCAAATGCTCGAAGGCTTTCGGGCCGACACACAGTTCGTTGCGGTGCGCCAGGTCGGCGGCGCGGTCGTTGGACAGCACCCGGTGCAACATCAGGATCACCCCGGCGCCGTGCAACTGGTTTCGTCCCACGGACGAGTTGAGATAGAGCCAGCCGCTGGTGCGTTTAATCAGTTGTTTGATCGCCATGGCTTGAGCCCTCTCAACGGTTTTGGTCAGGGTTCCACTGGGCGTAACGCTGGCCGCGCAGGAACTGCCACAGGCCAATGCTCATGCCCGCCAGCGTCACCAGCAGGAATGCCGCAAGGCGGAACGGTTTGGGCAAGCGGTGTTGCGAATCCAGCAGGCCGGCAATCGCGATGGCGTAGCCGAGCAGTTGCGCGATCAGGCAGAGGCGATAGAAAGCGTGCTCTTCCCACAGCCAGAAATTGCTCAGCAGCAACGGCAGCAACAGGATCGGCGCCAGGCGCCGGATCAATTTGTGGCTGATCAGCGCAATCGAATACAGCCCGTGCTTGAGCGGATTGAGCAGCTCGCTGCGCTGGGCGAGGCTTTGCAGGCCGCCGACGGTGACCCGCTGGCGGCGGCGGAACTGTTTGTCCGCTTCATCGACGCCGTGGTCGATCACTTGCGCTTCAGGCACGTAGACGATGCGTTTGAATTTCACCGGGGCGCAGGTGCTGATGAAGAAGTCGTCGTTGACCTCCGCTGGCACGTTTTCGAACAGTTCCCGGCGCAAGGCGAGCAGGGCGCCGTCGGCGGAGACCATGCAACCGGTGCGATTCTCGACCCGGCGCAGCCAGCCTTCGTAATGCCGATAGAGGCTGTCGCCGACGCTCAGTCCGCCGCCGGTGACCGGGATCACCATGTGCCCGGCGCAGGCGCCGACCTGCGGATCGCTCAGGGGCGCCAGCAGGTAGCCGAGGGTTTCCCGCGACCATTGGTTGTCGGCATCGGTGAACACCAGAATGTCGCCCGTGGCCAGCGCTGCACCGGCATTCAGCGTGGCAGCCTTGCCCTGGCGGGGCAGGTCAAGCACGGTAATCCGTGGATCGACTACTTTGTGAGCGCAAGCCACGGTGTCGTCAGTGGAGCCGTCGCTGGCCAGAATGATTTGCAGGGTGGCCGGTTGATAATCCTGGGACAGCAGCGAGCGCAGCTTGTGTTCGATATGCCGCGCTTCGTTGTGCGCGGCGATCACGATGCTGATGTTCAGCGGTGGTGCCGGGCTGTGGCGCCACGCCGGGAACAACGGCGCGAGCAGCGTCAGCAGCAGCGGGTAGCCGACATAGGCGTACACCGGCAGCAGCAGGCACATCCAGAAAATGAATTCAGCCACGGGCAGGCCTCCTGGCGTTCCAATGACACAGACTGAGAATGAACGCCGCACCGGCCAGGTGCAGACGCATCCAGTGCAGGCCCCACAGTTGCAGGGTCAGGACGATATCGTGCTGGCGGAGACTCTGACGAATGCTCAGTACCAGCGCCGGGATCGTGGTCACGATCACCATGACCGCGGCGTGATGGGGAAAACCGTTGAGCAGTGCGGAGATCGCCAGCAGATCCAGCAGCCACGCCGCCAGTGACAACAGCGGAAAACGCAGCAGGCGCAGGCTGAAACCATGGGTGCGCAGCAGTTGCAGATGACTGCCCTGGCGCCATATTTCCTTGCCCATCCATTCGCGCCAGTTCATTTCGTAGCCCCAGTGCAGGGCCACGGTTTCGTTGACCGACAACAGCCGTGCGCCCTGTTCGCTCTGACGCAGGGTGAACTCTTTGTCTTCACCGGTGCGCAGGGTTTCGTTGAATCCGCCGACCTTGTCGAACCAGCGCCGGTGCATCAGCAGGTTGGAGCTGGGCAACCAGTCCACGGCATGAGCCGTGTGGCTGATCGGGCGCTGGGTGCGGCGTTGCCAGGCCACGGCGTACCACGGTGCAGAAGCAGGGGTGTGCAGGTCCAGTCCGAACACATCGGCGTGGCCCTCGGCCTCGAGAGCGAACAGCCGGGTGAGCCAGTCTTCGGGCATTTCGATGTCGGCGTCGATGAATGCCAGCCAGTCACCGGTGGCGATGGCGGCACCGCGATTGCGCAGGGCGCCGATCAGCACGCCCGGCACCACCAGCACGTGCGCGCCGAACTGGCGGGCGATCTGTGGACCGTTATCGCGGGAGCCGTTATCGACCACGATCAGTTCGCACTCGACATTGGCCGCGTGGGCGGCTTTTCGCGCCGCCAGCAGGGTGCGGCCGATGTGGCGGCCCTCGTTGTACATCGGGATGACGACACTGATCCGGCTCATGTCCTGGCCTCTTCCAACGGTGCTTGCTCGGCCTTCAGGCGCAGGACGCTGGTGAGCGCGAGCATGATCCACACGTACTTCTGATTCGGTGCACTGAGGAACATCAAAAACAGGGTCAGCGACAGGAAACTCACGCCCAGGTGGGTCATCATGTCGGCCTGTTCCCAGTCGCGGCGCTGCATCCAGACGCGGCGTGCGCGGATCAGGTTGTACAGGCCCAGTCCGAGCATGCCGACGAACAGCAGACCGGCAGGAACCCCCACTTCGCTGAAGATTTCCAGGTAGGTGTTGTGCGCCCGGCGGTACAGGTCGCCGATCTTGCGGTTGGCGGAAAACGCCTTGGCGTACCCGGTGGTGGCGTAATGCAGGGGAAAGGTGCCGGGGCCGGAACCGAGCAAAGGATTCTCGCGGATCATCTGGCTGCCGACCACGATGTACGACGCACGGCGACCAAGGGATTCGTCATCGTGGCCACGGGCGCCGGCACTGAGCACGCTCAGCGACTGGATACGTGCCAGATAGCCGGCGGGCATCGCATAGATCGCCAGCGGAATCACGATCGCCATGCCGAGCATGGCGAAGCCCAAGTGCCGTGGGCGGATGCGTGTCAGTTGCGCGCGGTAGTGCCAGCAACCGATCACCAGACTCAACGCCAGCACCACCAGCCCGGAGCGGGATTCGGTCTTGGTCATGCCGCCGAGCAGCAGCAGGCAGCAACCGCCCCAGAACAAACGGTGCAACAGGTTCGGGCTGCGAATGATCAGCAGCAGGCCCAGCGGTACGGCGAAGGCGATCAGCATGGCAAAGGCATTCGGGTCTTCGAGCAGGCCGGCGGCGCGGCCCTGATCCTGGAATTTGCTCGAGAACATCGCCATTGCGCAGGTGGCGCTGACGGCCAGCGTCACCAGCCGGGCGAACAGGTCGAGATTCAGTTCTCGACCGATCAGCAAAGTGATGACGAACAGAATCAGACCGACACTGAGTTCGCGCAGATGACCCAGAGACATGCCCATGTCATCGGTGTTGAGCAGACTCAGAAAGTACAGAACCATGAACCAGACCAGGTAACGCCAGATATTGCTGCGCAGGCGTTCGGACGGGATCTGATGCATCGCCAGTTGCAGCATCAGGATCACTGCCAGCGACGCACCGATCAGCTTGCTGCCTGACAGTGAGCTGTCCTTGAAGAAACCCTCGAACGGCACCAGCGCAGCAATGCCGAGCAGGCCCCAGGTCGGCTTGCGGTAGAGCACGGTGAACCCCACCAGACCCAGCACCGCTCCTGGCGCAAGATAGGGCCAGGGGCTGGCCAGCAAGGCGATGCAGACCAGACCCAGCAAGCTGACGATCGAGAGCGGGAAAATCATGCGCGTGCCTCCCGTGCCGTGCGGATGTACAGCTGCGACCAGCGTTCGGCCAGGGCCTTGAGGTCGTAGCGGTCCTGTTGCGTGCGTTTTGCGTTGTCTCGCAGTCTGCGCGCCAACCCGCTGTCGCTCAGCAGGGTATCGAGCTGACGGGCCAGGGCGTTGCTGTCGGTCGGCGTGGCGAGCAGGCCGTTGTGCCGGTGTTCCAGCACATCGGGAATCCCGCCGACAGCAAAGGCCACCACCGGCACCCCGGTCTGCATGGCCTCGAGCAAAATCATCGGTGTACCTTCGGTGCGCGAACTGATCACCAGCGCGTCGAGTCGCTGCCACCAGTGGCGCATGTCGGTCTGATAACCCGGCAGTCGAATGCGTTGCTGCAACCCGGCGGCTTCGATTCGTGCCTGCAATGCCTCGCGTTCCGGGCCGTCACCGAGCATCACCGCGTCGAGCTGCGGGTGCTGATGACACAACGGGATCAGGGCATCAAGGAACAGGTCCGGGCCTTTCTCGCTGCTCAAGCGGCCGACGTATCCGGCGAGCCAGCGCGGATTTTCGACTTGCAGAGTCCGCTGGACGATCGCCGCCGGCAGGCCGTTGGGGATCACTTGCAGCTTCTCCGCCCGCACGCTGGCCTGGCGATGCAGCACCGCGATGCTTTCGGCCACGCACACCACCCGATCCACCGAGGCGGTGCGGCACAGTTGCAGGCTGAGCCAGGTGTAGAACTTCTGCTTGCGGCTGCGCGGGGTGAAACCGTGTTGTGTGATCACCAGCGGCAGACGCAGCAACGAGGCGCCCACCCAGCCGAACAACAGGCCCTTGAAATTATGGGTGTTGATCAACGGACGTTCTGCCCGGCGCTGGCGCAGATGCCCGAGCAGTGCGCCGAGCCCGGCGCACCCTTGCGCATCGACGCCGGCCTCGCGAAAGCGCTCGATCAGCTCCGCTGGCGCATCGAGAAACAGCACCTGATGCTGCCCCGGTGTCGCCAGGCAATGATCCAGCAACATCCGCTCGGCCCCATAGAAGCCGCCGCTGCTGAGCAAATGAATGATCGGCAGCGCGGCGTTCGGGGAGGACGGCGTGTTCAATTGCGCACCCAGTGCACGAAGCTTGGCACGGTCCAGTTCTTGTGCGGATTGCCGGGTTCGGTGCTCTGATCGTTGATCACCAGCAGCACCGGTACGCCCAGCTCGTGGCTGATTTGCGCCGGGTGTTTGAAGCGGTGATCGAAGAACTCACGCACGTAGACCAGGGCAATCGCCAGCAGCAGGCCGGTGAACAGACCGAACGGAATGATCAGCAGCGGTTTGGGGAACGCCGCTTCGGTCGGTTCAAACGGTGGGCTCAGGACCCGGGCGTTGGACAGGTCGTCGTTCAGCGCGCGGGTGGTGCTGCTTTCGGCAAAGCGTTGGGCGTAGGTCGAGAACGCGGCGTGCAGGGCATCGATTTCGGTGTCCATCTGCCGCAGTTTGCTTTGGGTTTGCTGCAGATCATGGATGCGCGCCTTGAATTCGGCGATGCGCGCCGTCTTCTGATCGATCACCTGTTGCACCACGGCCAGATCGTTGGTGCGTTCCTGAATGCGGTTGCTCACCACTTTGAGAAATTGCTGGCGGGTACGGGCGATCTGCTCACGGGTCAGCAGCATCGGCTCGCTGCCGGGCTGGAACACCGCCAGATCATTCATGTAGCGGCTGACCTGGGTGGTCAGTTGCTCGCCCAGCTGTTTGATCTCCCGGTCTTCGAACGCCACATTGTCGACGGTGGTGGTGAAGGTGTAGGGGAAGGTGTAGTCATTGAGCTTGTTGTTGCTGGCGGCGGCCAGGCTGGTTTTCAGGTATTCCAGCCAGCGCTGGCTCTGCAGCAGGCGATCCTGATACAGGTTCAGTGCCTGTTCTTCAGTGTTGATTGCGTTCAGGCGGAAGGTGATTTCCTCCTTCGGATCCGCCGCACCGACACTTTCCAGCAACGCCTGGCGGTTTCCTTCCAGACCATCGAGGCGCACCTGATACAGGTGTTTCTTGGTCTCGTAGAACGACTGCGGCAGGTCGATCGATTGCAGCGCCTGACGGCTGACCAGATAGTTTTGCAGCAGGGCAGCGACGAAGGTCGTGCCTTGATGCGGATCCGGGAAGCTGTAGACGATCGAGATCACGTTGGAACCGGGCAGGGTCTCGATCTTCAGGCTGTCGATGGCCTGTTGCGTCAGCCCGTCGAGCACGGTGTCTCGCACCGGGTCGGTTTCCAGTCCCAGCAGGTTGCGCAGCGGGTTGATCAGGTACTGGCGCAGGGGCGAGGTGATGTAGCGCTTGAACGGATCGCCGATCAGCCGGGCGAACATCCCGGGAGGCGGGGTGTATTCACCCTTGTCCCGCAGTTCGCTGATGGTCTGACGGATCAGCGCCGGCGAGCGCAGGATGTTGCTCTCGGTTTCCATGTCCGCCAGTGACGGCGGAATGAATGTGGCGTTGTCCACGGTCAGCGACGTGGTGGCGTCGCCCTGGGAGAGTTTTTTTGACTGCACGATCACCTGGGCGGTGATATCGAAGCTCTGTTTGAGCACCAGCGGCAGCACCAGCGCGATCACTGCAAAGATCAGGAAGACACGCTTCACCAGTCGCTTGTTGGCGAAGAGGATCCTGAAGAACTCATGCAGGTAGTTTTCCTTTGGATTCATGTCAGGTCACCCGAGAGTCAGTTGTTGTTGCTGCCTTTGTTGTCGACGCGGTAGCCGAAGCTGAACCCCACGCCCTGGAACAGCACCACGTCGGCCAGTTGCCGGGCCAGATCGCCGGCACTCGCCAGTTTGGTCTTCGGCACGAAAAGCATGTCGTCCGGCTGCAGGTAGGCGATCTGCGAGGCGTCGCCGGCCAGCGCCTTCTCGACGTCGTAATGCACGGCCTGCACCTGATTGCCGTTGCGCCGCATGATCACCACTGAATCCAGCCGCGCCTTGACGTTGGTACCACGGGCCAGGGTCAGCGCTTCAAGTACCGAGACCGGCCGCCGGATCGGGTAGGAACCGGGCTGGCCGACTTCACCCAGCACGTAGATCTCGTTGCCGGCGGTGGACTTGAGCAGCACATCCACGGTCATCCTTCCCGGCAGTTGCGCATAGCGTTTGTTGAGGAAGGTTTCCAGTTGATTGACGGTCATGCCTTGCAGCGGCACGGCGCCGATTTCCGGGAAGCTCGCGTAGCCGTCAGTGCCCACGGTGATCTCGCGGCTCATGCCGGTGGCGGGGTGGTTGAGGGCGCTTTTCAGGTTTTGCTCGTTGGTCAGCGGACTGATGATCTGAACGGTCAGCTGATTGCGATTGGGCTGGAACAACTGTTTGCGCTGGTAGGCGCGCTGGATTTCTTCGCGAGCCTCGTCACTGGTCAACCCGACGATCTTCACCGAGGTGTTGGCGCCCGGCAGGTTGATGGTGCCGTCCGGCAATACCAACTGGTTGCCGTTGAGCTGGCTGGCGGCGGTGAAGTTCAGGCCGATCTGGTCACCGGCCTGCACGCGGTAAGCGTCCGAGCCGCTGGTGCTGATGTGGAAGATCACGTCCAGCACATCCTGCGGGCGCAGGGTCTGTTCGACCTTGGGCATGTCGGTGGCCTGGGCGTTGGCCGGGGTGGCGGTGAGGATATTCACCGGCATGGTCTGGGTTTCGGAGTTGCTGGAGCAACCTGCAAGCGGCAGCATCAGCAGAACCAGTATCTTGGCGTTCATTGCGTCATCCCTCGCGTTGCTTACAGGTTTTTGTACAGCCATTTGGGCATGTAGTACTTGCGCCGGTTGAACACGCTGCCGACCACTTTGGCCCCGGCCTGGGTCAAGCGCTGCACGGCTGCTTGCGCGACTTCCCAGCGGGTGTCTTCGGCGCGGACCACGAACACCACGCCGTCGACCTGAGTGCTGATGACCAGCGTGTCGGCGGCTGAATACACCGCGTCGCCGTCGATCACCACAAAGCGGTACTGAGCGCCCAGTTGATCGAGCAACGGGCTCAGGCGCTCGGCGGTCAGGTGTTCCAGGGTGCGGATCGGCCGGCCGTTGGGCAGCACGTGGAAGGGCAGGCTTGACACCTGCACCACGCAGTCCTGCAACAGTGGCGGGTTGTCCGGGTTGAACAGCAGGTCGCGCAGGCCGCGCTCCTTGCCCAGGTTCAGTTGCTGGGTGAGGTTGTTCGCCGACTGACTGGCATCGACGTACAGCACCAGTCCGCTGCTCATCTGTGCCAGTTGGCTCGCCATGGCCAGCGCGCTGGTGGTAGTGCCGGCGCCGGGGTTGGCGGCGGTCAGGAAAAGGATCCGCAGATCCAGGTCCAGCACGGTCGATGTCAGGTTCGACTCGCTGGGGCTGGCGATGCTCAGGCTTTTGTTGGTTGAACCGTCCATTAGCTTGCTCCGTGGCCGCTGAATACTTTGAAAGGGGTTTTCAACAGGATCTTCAAATCAAGCAACAGGCTCTGCTCGGCGATGTAGCTGAGGTCCAACTCAACGCGCTGGTCGAAGTCGATATTGCTGCGCCCGGAGATCTGCCACAGGCCGGTCATGCCGGGGTAGATCGCCAGACGGGCGAGGTGCTTGTCCTTGTAGCGGTAGGCGTTGAACGAGGTCGGACGAGGGCCGACCAGGCGCATGTCGCCGGTCACCACATTGATCAGGTTGGGCAGTTCGTCGAGGCTGGTGCGCCGAAGGAAACCGCCGATCCGGGTGATGCGCGGGTCCTGATCAATCTTGAAGTCGATCGCATCGGCACCGTGTTTATTGAGGTGGCGCAGCGACTCTTTGAGTTCTTCCGCGTTGGCGACCATGGTGCGAAATTTGTACATGCCGAACTTGCGGCCGCGATAGCCGGTGCGTTTCTGCACGAACATCACCGGGCCTTTGCTGGTGAGCTTGATGGCAAGTGCCAGACCGATCAGCAGCGGCGAAATCATCACCAGAATGACCAGCGCGCCGAAGCAGGCCACCACCCTGTTGGTGCGCGACAGCTGCCAGGGACGGCCACCCTCGCGTCCGGTCACCCAGCCTTGCCCCTGGCGGTGGATGGCCGCGTCGAGGCGCATTCGATGTTCCGGATCCATGCGTTTGTCACGAACCAGATGTTGGATCGGTACACCTTTTTCATGTCCAGTCATGGAGTCCTCCGCTGGTGTTCAGCCGCGAACGGCGCGTGGGCGACAGGCAGTCGGGTAGTATTCGCGGTACCAGGCGATGAAACGCCCGAGACCTTCATCCAGCTCTATCCGGGGCTGGAACCCGGTGGCCTGAGCCAGATCTTCGGCGTCGGCACAGGTGTTGAGCACGTCGCCCGGTTGCAGGGGCAGCAGCTCGACAATGGCTTTGCGGCCGAGATGTTTTTCCATCAGGGCCAGGTAGGTTTTCAGCTCCACCGGATGGTGGCCGCCGATGTTGAACAGGCGCCACGGCGCCATGCTGCTGCCCGCATCGGGGTGCTCGCGATCCCATTCCGGATGGGTATGCGGCGGCTGGACCGTGAGGCGGGCAATGCTTTCGACGATGTCGTCGATGTAGGTGAAATCGCGCTGGTGCAGGCCGTAGTTGAACAGCTTCAACGGCAGGCCTTCGGTGATGGCCCGGGCGAACTGGATCGGCGACATGTCCGGCCGCCCCCAGGGCCCGTACACCGTGAAAAAGCGCAGCCCGGTGCAGGGAATGCCGAACAGGTGGCTGTAGCTGTGGGCCATCAGTTCGTTGGCTTTCTTGGTCGCGGCGTACAGCGACAGCGGGTGATTGACGCCGTCGTGCACCGTGTAGGGGGTGTGCTGGTTGGCGCCGTACACCGAGCTCGACGAGGCATAGATCAAGTGTTCAACCGGGTGATGCCGGCAGCACTCCAGAATGTTCAGGAAGCCACTGAGGTTGCTGTCCATGTAGGCCCGTGGATTTTCCAGCGAGTAACGCACCCCGGCCTGCGCCGCGAGGTGGATCACCACTTGCGGGCATTCACGGACGAAGAGGGCGTCGACGGCGGGGGCGTCGGCCAGATCGACTCTGGCAATCTGGAAATCGCCGACCTGACCGCGGACCCAGCGCACACGATCATGCTTGAGTTGCGGGTCGTAATAGGCGTTGAAATTGTCCAGGCCGACGACCTGATGCCCGTCGCGCATCAGCCGCAGCACGCAATGAGCGCCAATGAACCCGGCCGCACCGGTGACGAGGATTTTCATGACCGCAGCCCGTCAGGCGCGATATGCCGCAGGCCGATGCCGCTGTAGTGCAGGCCGGCGGCTGCCACTTGTTCAGGGTTGTAGAGGTTGCGACCGTCGATGATGACTTTCGAGCGCAGCTTGCTGGCCAGCAGCTCGAAATCCACCACGCGGAAATTCTTCCACTCGGTGCAGATCACCAGTGCGTCGGCATCCTCCAGGGTGTCGTCGCGGGTGGCGCACAGGTGCAGGTCATTGCGGTAGCCGTAAATGCGCCGGCATTCGGACATGGCCTCGGGGTCGTAGGCCTGCACACTGGCGCCTTCGGCCCACAGGGCATCCATCAGATAACGGCTGGGGGCTTCGCGCATGTCATCGGTGTTCGGCTTGAAGGCCAGGCCCCAGATGGCGATGGACTTGCCAGCCAGGCCTTGCGGGAACTGCGCCTTCAGCTTGCTGAACAGGATGTGCCGCTGGGTGTCGTTGACGTCGGTGACACTGCGCAGCAATTTCAGCGGCATACCGTTGAGCTCGGCGGTGTGCAACAGGGCGCGCAGATCCTTGGGAAAGCACGAACCACCGAAGCCGCAGCCGGGGTAGATGAAGTGATAGCCGATGCGCGGGTCGGAGCCGATGCCCTTGCGCACGGCTTCGATGTCGGCGCCCAGCAGTTCGGTAAGGTTGGCCAGTTCGTTCATGAAGCTGATGCGGGTGGCGAGCATCGCGTTGGCCGCGTACTTGGTCAGCTCGGCGCTGCGGTTGTCCATGAACATCAGTTTTTCGTGGTTGCGGCAGAACGGTGCATACAGCTCGCTCAACTGCTCCCGGGCGTCAGGGTCCAGGGTGCCGACAATGATCCGGTCCGGACGCATGCAGTCGGCGAGGGCGCTGCCTTCTTTGAGGAATTCGGGGTTGGACACGATTCGCACGTTCAGGCCGCTTTTGCCGCGCCGGTGCAATTCGTTGTTGGCGGTGTCGAGTACCTGATCCGCCGTGCCGACCGGCACCGTGGATTTGATGATCAGGGTGCGATCGGCCTCCATGAAGCTTGCGATTTGCCGTGCCACGCTGAGCACATGGCTGAGGTCGGCGGAACCGTCCTCGTCAGCCGGCGTACCCACGGCGATGAAGATCAGTTCGGCGTGTTCAACGGCATCGCTGGCCTGGGTGGTAAACAGCAAGCGCCCGGCCTTGATGTTTTCTTCCAAAGTTGCCGACAGTCCCGGTTCACTGATCGGCGGAACTGCCTGTTGCAGTTGTTTAATCTTGTTCGGGTCAATATCGACGCACAACACTCGATGTCCGACATCGGCGAGTGCCGCAGCTTGAATCAGGCCAACATAGCCCGTACCAAATACGCTCACGTCCATATTGGCGTGCCTCGTAAGACGGTGGAAAGAAGATCGAATTGGAACTGTCAAAAGGGGTATAGCGCAGGGTGGGGAAAGCGTGTCAGCAAAATGACATGTTGCATGTGTATAACACCCCCGTTTTTGGGGGCGATTGGCCATCAAGTACTTGCTGTATCTGGATTTGTCCCGTCCTTGACATGCTTTTCACATTTCAAAGAAAACGATAAACGGTCGTAGGCCACAAAATACAAGGCCTGTAACGACTTGGGTGTGTCAGTTTTGAGTCAATGTTTTTTTGACGCTTTTGGCAAAAGTCGGACAATTCTTGCGCTTTGATGGCCCGCTGCTAGTGTCAGAAAATGACCGACAAGCGATTGACCATGCCCCGTCGCAAGCGTCCCGGAATCGCCATGTTTCGATATTTGAAAGAACTGCTTTTAATTATTTATCTACTGCTTTATTCCGATTATTACCTTGAACGTTTAAACGCCATGGGTATCGGTCCGGCAGTACTACTTTTTGGCGCGATGTTTTTGGCGCTGACGTTCGCATTATTGCTAACGGCCTATATAAGGCAGACTTTCATTCGGCACTTGTTCGCATTGGCGATGTTTATTTCGGCGGTGTTCTTTGATGTCTATACCCGGGTCACTGCCGATTACCTGACGTACAGCAGTTTTGTCTCACTGGTTTATTCGGGCGGCTTCATCCAGGAAGCGGCGTACCAGTACCGGGACGCGATCGCCCACGGGGTGCTCAACGGTCTTTTGCTGTTGATCGGCATCGGCCTGCGGCCGCGTCATTCGATTCCGGTTCCCAATGCACTGAGAGTCGCGGCGCCGGTGCTGGGGGTGTTGCTGCTCAGCGCCGTACTGTTCGTGCGGGCCGGGGAAGGGGCGCGGGGCTTGCCGATCATGTACACGCCGCTGGCCTACCTCAACCTGTTTGGCTACGAGGCGCTGCACAACACTGTCGGCCCCCGTGAGCCAGTGACCCTGACGCGCAACGGCCCGGCGGTGAGTCACGACATCGTGCTGATCATCGACGAAAGCATTTCCGGCAATTACCTGGACATCAACGCGCCGTTTGGCGTGCACAGCAACCTCAAGCAAGCGCATCCGGGTGTCGAGATCTTCAACTACGGCTACGCGGCCTCCATCGCCAATTGCAGCGCCGACACCAACGTCACCCTGCGCTACGGCGGCACTCGCGCCGATTACATGCGCATCAACACCACGCTGCCGTCGATCTGGCAGTACGCGAAAAAAGCCGGCCTGCGCACGGTCTACATCGATGCCCAGCGTACCGGCGGCAACCTGCAGAACCTGATGACCGACACCGAGAAAAAGGACATCGACGAGTTCGTGCAATTTGACCAGACCAGCGTCCGCGATCGCGACATGGCCGCCGCTGCCAAGCTGATCGAACTGCTCAACGACGACAAACCGGAGCTGGTGGTGATCAACAAGGTCGGCGCGCATTTCCCGGTGCACGACAAATACCCGGACGCCTTCATGGCCTACCGCCCGACGTTGCCGCGAGGGCAGTTCACCGAAGTTGCCGACACCGGCAAGCGCGACGGTTTCAACGGCCAGCCGGATGACTGGGTGCTGTACCGTAACGCCTACAAGAACACCGTGTTGTGGAATGTCGGCGAATTTTTCTCGCGGGTGTTTGCCCAGGCCAATCTGAACAACGCACTGCTGATCTACACCTCGGACCACGGCCAGGACCTGCACGAGCGCGGTAACCCGGGGCTCAACACCCATTGCGGTGGCGACCCGGTGGAAGAGGAGGGGCTGGTGCCGCTGGTGGTGATTCAGGGCGATCAGTTGCACTCCCTCGACTGGTCGGCACAACTGGCGGCCAACAAGGATCGCTCCAGTCACTACAACATCTTTCCGACGCTGCTGCAGTTGATGGGCTACGACCTGGCGGGGATCGAATCGGTCTACGGCAAACCGCTGAGCGTGCCGACAGCGGACGATTTCACCTTCAACTACCGCTTCAATGCGCGGTTGGGGGCCAGGCCCGAGTGGAAACATATCGACCTGAACAGCATCGTCACGCCGGGTGAGTCGCCCACCAGCATTGCAGCAGGACAGTAACCCTGCGCCACCCGCTATCCGCTATCCTTGCCCCACACGGTTCGATCGGATGGCGGCATGCTGCAGGTTCAAAACGTCTTCAAGAGCTATCTCACCCCTCAAGGCCCGTTGCCCGTGTTGCAAGGCATCGATCTGACACTCAAACCGGGAAGCAGTCTGGCGCTGATGGGCGAGTCGGGCAGCGGCAAAAGCACGCTGCTGCACCTGATTGCCGGTCTGGATAAAGTCGACAGCGGCAGCATCCGCAGCGGCGAACATCGACTCGACGAAATGAGCGAAGCGCAACTGGCCAACTGGCGCCGCACGGAAATCGGTCTGGTGTTCCAGCAGTACAACCTGATCGGCAGCCTGCGCATCGAAGACAACCTGGCGTTTCAGGCACGACTCGCCGGACGCCATGATCCGCGCTGGCAGAACCATCTGGTGCAGCGTCTGGGCCTGGACGATCTGCTCAAGCGTTATCCCGAACAACTCTCTGGTGGCCAGCAGCAACGGGTCGCGCTCGGCCGGGCGTTGGCATCGCGGCCCAAGTTGTTGCTGGCCGACGAACCCACCGGCAGCCTCGACGAGTCAACCAGTGACGAGGTGCTGCGGCTGTTGCTGGAACTGCTCGAGAACACGCCGACCACCTTGCTGATGGTCACTCACAGTCAGCGCGTGGCCGCGCGACTGGCGGAGCGGGTGGTGTTGTCCAGCGGTCGACTGACGTGAGGGTTTTCCGGCTGGCCCTGATCGCCTTGCTCAGTCACTGGCGGCGACATCCGGTGCAGTTTTTCAGCGTGCTCACCGGGTTATGGCTGGCCACCAGTCTGTTGACCGGCGTCGAAGCGCTCAACAGCCAGGCGCGGGACAGTTACGCGCGAGCCAGCCGGATGATCGGCGGCGAACCCCAAGCCAGCCTGAGTGCGCCAGGTGGCGCGACGTTTTCGCAGCAGTGGTTTGTCGATCTGCGCCGTCAGGGCTGGCCGGTTTCGCCGGTGTTGCAGGGCCGTTTGATCCTCAAGGACCATGAATCTCAACGCCTGCAATTGATGGGTATCGAGCCGGTGTCGCTGCCGGCCGATAGTGCTGTGGCGGGGCAGGCGATGCCGATCGAGCGCATCGTCGAGTTCTTCAGCCCGCCGGGCAGCACCTGGATTTCCCCCGACACCTTGCAAGCGTTGAACCTGTCAGAAGGTGACGCACCGCAAACCGGAACCGGTCAGACGTTGCCACCGTTACTGGCGCAGAAGGACATGGCTCCCGGTGTCTTGCTGGTGGACATCGGTGTTGCTCAACGTGTGCTCGAACAACCCGGTCAACTGTCGCGGCTGACGTTGCCCAACGATTTTCACGCCGACGTACCGGCCGCGTTCAAGGGCCGGTTGCAGCTCAAGAGCAGCGGCGAAGAAAACAATCTGGCGCGGCTGACCGAGAGTTTTCATCTCAATCTCGATGCACTTGGTTTTCTCTCGTTTGTCGTCGGCCTGTTCATCGTGCATGCGGCTATCGGTCTGGCGCTGGAACAGCGTCGTGGGCTGTTGCGTACGTTGCGCGCCTGCGGTGTCAGTGCGCGAATGCTGATTGCTTGTCTCATCGTCGAACTCGGTGCGCTGGCGTTGATCGGCGGACTGTTTGGTGTCGTCAGCGGCTACTGGCTGGCCAGTGTGCTGCTGCCGGATGTCGCCGCCAGCCTGCGCGGGTTGTACGGCGCGGAGGTGGCGGGGCAGTTGCGTCTGAGTTCGTGGTGGTGGTTCAGCGGCATTGGCTTGAGTCTGCTCGGCGCGTTGCTGGCCGGGGCCAACAGCCTGTTGCGAGCGGCGCGGCTGCCGTTGTTGGCGGTGGCCGATCCACAAGCCTGGCATGAACAGCATGCGCGCTGGTTGCGCCGACAGGGCTGGGTGGCCGGGGTGTTTGCGGCGATTGCTTTGATTGCGCTGGTGTCGGGTAACAGTCTGGCCAGTGGTTTCGTGTTGATGGCGGGGTTGTTGCTCGGCGCCGCGTTGGCGCTGCCGGTGGTGCTCAGTGCGCTGTTGAACGGCTTGCTCGGGCGCAGTCGTTCGGTGCTGGGGCAGTGGTTTCTCGCCGACTGCCGACAGCAATTGCCGGCGCTGAGTCTGGCGCTGATGGCGTTGCTGCTGGCGCTGGCGGCGAACATCGGCGCCGGCAGCATGACCACCGGTTTCCGCCAGACCTTCAACGACTGGCTCGAACAACGGCTCACTGCCGAGCTCTATCTGAACCCGAGCAATCCGGCTCAGGCGCGCGAGCTGTACAGCTGGCTCAAACAACAGCCGAGTGTCACGGCGATCCTGCCCAACTGGCAGGTTTCGGTGACGCTGCAAGGCTGGCCTACGGAAGTGTTCGGCATCATCGACCATCCGCACTATCGTCAGCACTGGCCGCTGCTCGAAGCCCGGGGCAACGACCCGTGGGCTTTGCTGGCCACCGATGACGCGGTGATGCTCAGCGAACAACTCGCGCGCCGGCTCAAGGTGCGGCCGGGCGATCACCTGACGATTCCGACGCCGGGCCTGTCGTGGTCGCCGCGCATCGTCGGGATCTACGCCGACTACGGCAATCCCAAGGGCCATGTGCTGGTCAACAGCAATCACCTGTTGCGCAGTTGGCCGCAACTGACACCGAACCGGTTCAACCTGCGGATCGAACCGGCAAAGATCCCGACATTGCTCAGTGCCTTGCAGGCACGCTTCCAGCTCGACGACAGCCGCATCGTCGATCAGGCGCGGCTCAAGGGCTGGTCGGTGCAGGTTTTTGAGCGGACCTTTGCCGCGACGGCCGCGCTCAACAGCCTGACGCTGGCGGTCGCCGGTGTGGCGTTGTTCATCAGCCTGCTGACCCAGAGCCAGAGCCGTCTCGGCCAACTGGCGCCGTTGTGGGCCTTGGGGGTGACGCGACGGCAATTGATGCTGCTCAACCTCGGTCAGACCTGGTTGCTGGCGGTACTGACGCTGGTGTTGGCATTGCCATTGGGCATCGGGCTGGCGTGGTGTCTGGATGCGGTGATCAACGTGCAGGCCTTTGGCTGGCGCCTGCCGTTGCGGGTGTTTCCGTTGCAGTTGCTGCAACTGACCGGGCTGGCGCTGCTGGCGACGCTACTGGCCTCGGCGTGGCCGCTGTATTCGTTGTACCGCACGCAGCCGGCGGACTTGTTGAGGACGTTTGCCCATGAGGATTAACTTCGCCGCGGTGTGCCTGGCGCTGTTGCTCACTGGCTGCGACAACCCGGCACCGGAACAGAAAGGTTTTGCCGGGATGGGCGCTCAGGCGCAGGCCTTCACGCCGGTGGTGCCGGGGCGGGTGTTCAGTTTCCCGGCGGATCACGGCGCCCATGACGGTTTTCGCATCGAATGGTGGTATGTCACGGCCAATCTCAAGGATGCTCAGGGCAATGATTTCGGCGTTCAGTGGACGTTGTTTCGCAGCGCCCTGAACGCGTTGCCGGAACAACCGGCGTGGGCCAATCAAACGATCTGGCTCGGTCATGCGGCGGTGACCTCGGCCAGCGTCCATCACGCCGCCGAGCGTTATGCCCGGGGTGGTGTCGGCCAGGCCGGGGTGCGTGCCGCACCGTTCGAGGCGTGGATCGATGACTGGCGTTTCGTCAGTCAGGCGAGTGATCCGCTGGGCGACATGCAGCTCAGCGCAAAGGACAAAAACTTCAGCTATCAGTTGAGGCTGACTTCCAGCCGTCCGCTGGTGCTGCAAGGTGATCACGGTTTCAGTCAGAAATCCGAACAGGGACAGGCGTCGTATTACTACAGCCAGCCGTTTTTTCAGGCCAGCGGCACCCTGCAGATCGACGGCCAGACCTACACCGTCAACGGCCCGGCCTGGCTCGACCGCGAATGGAGCAGCCAACCGCTGACCGCCAACCAGACCGGTTGGGACTGGTTCTCCCTGCATCTAGATGGCGGCGAACACGTCATGCTCTACCGCATGCGCCAGAAGCAAGGGGCGCCGTACCTCACCGGCACGTGGATTGGCGCCGATGGCCAGGTCGAAACCCTGCATGCCGATCAGATCAAGCTGACCCCGCAGGGCACTGCGAAAGTGGCCGGCCGTTCGATGCCGGTGCGCTGGTCGATCGACATTGCGCAAAAAAACCTGCAAATCACCCTCGATGCAGTCAACCCCGATGCCTGGATGAACCTGCGCATTCCGTATTGGGAAGGGCCGGTGCGCTTGAGCGGCAATCGGGGCGGGCAGGGCTATCTGGAGATGACCGGGTATTGATTGACCCGGTTCGGGGAGCAACGGCCGATCAGCGTCTATGCTCCTTGGCACGCGCGGTGCCGAGACCGATTCGGCGCCGGGTGTTGTCATCCATCACAGGGAAAGTACCGCTTATGAAGCTCAAAGCACTGACGCAAACGATTGCACTCGCCGCCGCCCTTTCTGCTGCCAGCCTTTCGGCGATGGCCAACGATATCCCGCTGTCGGCCACGGTCGAGGCCGACCGGGTAACCACCAAAGTGCTGGCGGTTGACCCGGCCAATCATCAGGTTGTTCTTGAGGGTGCGGAAGGTCGCCAGGTACATATCCAGCTCAGCGACAAGGCCAAAAACCTCGGAAATCTGAAGGTGGGGGATCTGGTCAAGATCGAGGTGACTCGTTCGGTCGCCGCTTATCTGGACACCGATGTGGATAAAGGTCTGCCAGGTTCCACCGAGCGCACCGGTGAACTGCGCAATGCCGTGGGCAGCAGCAACCCGGGGGGCGAGGCTTTCCGCCAGGTTCAGGTGCAACTGAAAATCACCAAAATTGATTTGGCGACAAACCAGGTCACCCTGGAAAATCCTTCAGGCCAGTCGAAAACCCTCAACGTCGAGAAGCCTGAGATTCAGGCCAAACTGAAAGATTTGAAAGTCGGGCAGAGTGTGGTGGTCACATACACCGATGTATTAAAAGTGACCAGTCAGCATGAAAGTTGAGTATTGACTCTACATAACGGCTGTTCTTGTACAAGTAATTGTATGAGAGCAGTCATATAAAGTGTTCAAGGTGATGAATTCAGAAAGTTTGTCGGGAAATATCGACGAATATTTTCTTTAACTTTTCAGTACATAAATTTCATGTTGAAGCAGGACGACATATCCGCCAATTTCCATTAAAATCCTTCGCGTTCGCCCAGTGTCAGGGCTCTTTACCGGTGCATGGATTGCCAGGCCATTACACTGGGCGAACACCTCCTCGGAGTGGAGGCCAAAGAATTCAGATGCAAAAAGGGCGACTGTGAAGTCGCCCTTTTTTATTGTCTTACGATTTGGCGGGTCGCATGCCTTGTTGTAACTGAAGGCGCTTGAGCGTTTCCTGGTACATGGTGGTACGGCGGTGTCGCGTGCCATATCCACCGATAGCAGCCACGGTGCCGGCCTGGATGTGATCCAGGTAGCGGAAGATCGTCCGCGGCGAGAGGCATTTGATGCCGAAGCCAAGGTTGCTTAAACGATCCTGCAGCGTGTATCCCGGGACCCGGTCATCCATCGAAAAATGCAGCCCGTGAGCCTTGATCAACCGAGCGTTCCACAAGGTGCAGAAGCTTTTCAGGTGAGTTTCCCGGTAGGGTTTTGGATCTCTGGAGGGCAACCCAAAATGCTGTTTTGCCCGGCGGAAATAGTGTTTGAAGTAACGTGAAGACAAACGCCAGGTGTCTCTAAGGACGCCGCGATCTAATTGTTCGACGCAACCGACCGCCGCTGTATCCAAAGATTGCATGCACTCATTCATCATCATCGAAAAGACAGTACTGTCAAAAACGAAAGTGTCGGTGTGCAGCAAAAACAGGTAATCGGTTTCAACTTTCGCAAGTGCCAGATCAAGTGCCTTGCCATGAGCAATATGCCCCGCTTCCTTGCCGGGTGAAGGGCGCTCGATCAAGTTGATCCAGTCCAGGGACCGCAAGTAGATCAGGCTTTCATCGGCGGAATCGTTGTCCACCACCCACACCGGAATTTGATGCTCCTTGACGTATTGCTGGAGAAACTCCAGGCACATCCGGGTTATTTCCGGCGTCTTGTAATTGACCAATACAAGACTGAAGGCGGGCAGTTGTTTTGAGGTGGAATCGATCGCACTCATGGTCTGGGCTCACTTCAAGTTGAAGGGTTCTGCTGACGGCAATCAGCCCACAGAACCGCTGCTTTGTGGCCCGGATGGTAGGGACGCAACCTTAGTTCAAGCTTAATTTTCGAGCGTCCGGACCGGGCGACTTGTTACGGCTTGCGACACCGGCGAGGCGCTTGGCGATCAAGCGCGGTTCCACGGTAAGATGCGCCGCCATTTCAAGTTCAAGGAAGACAACGGCCCGCGTCGTTCGCCACGGATGAAACCACTTTCCCTCTACCACCCGGCCCTTTACTGGCTGCGCGTGTGGCAAAAAAGACTGTTTCGCCACATCGCCTGGCACTGCTCGAGCAAACGCTACGCACGGCCGGCCACGACGTCCGAGCGCTTGCCGTATCGCTACCTCAAACACACCTCAAAACTGATCCGCAAACTCGGCGACTCGGACCTGGCGCTGCAACACAACAAAGTCACCAACCTCAAACTCGCCGTCGCTGCCATCGACGGCGTCACCATCGCCCCCGGCGAATATTTCTCCTTCTGCCGCCTCGTAGGCCGCCCGACCCGCCAACGCGGCTACGTCGAAGGCATGGAACTGTCCTTCGGCCAGGCCCGCACCGGCATCGGCGGCGGCATCTGCCAACTCAGCAACCTCATCCACTGGATGGCCATTCACTCACCCCTGGTCGTCATCGAACGCGCCAACCACAGCTTCGACCCCTTCCCGGACGACGGCCGCGTCCTGCCATTCGGCTCCGGCGCAGCGATCTTCTACAACTACATCGACCTGGTACTGCACAACCCGACGGATCGCAGCTTTCAGCTGAAGCTGAGGGTGGGGGAGACGCAACTGGAAGGGGAGTTGTTGTGCGACCGGGAACGGGCTTATCGGTATCACGTGTTCGAGGTGGGGCATCGGTTTGTGCGGGAGGGGGAGCGGGTGTATCGGGAGAATGAGATTTGGCGGGAGGTGAGGGAGAAGGGGCAGGTGGGGGTGTTGGTGGAGAGGGAGCGGTTGTATGGGAATCGGGTGGTGGTTAAGTATGAGGTGTTGGACGCGTTGATCGATACGAAGTAATCATGGTTCTGGAATTACTATTCTTCTGCATCCATGAGTTTTCTGTATTTGGAAAATATAGCGATGGCTTGTCTGTCGCCATTAATCAGGTTTTCATAAAAATTAATATCTGAAGCTCACTCAGCGAATACTAACTTGCTTTCTGGCTTTGATTTTAAGGCGAGAAAGCAAAGTTTCCAATAGCACGAAAGTTTTCTGTCGATGACTTCGAAAAAGTCAGCTGCGACAGGAATGGGATATTCATCATGGGTTTCTGAGCATATTTAGTACAAAGGGCAGTTGTCCCGGAATACTATTCCGTAGACAATGTATTCTTTTCCTATTTGCAGGTCTAATTCGCCATCAGGAAGTGATATGTGTTTTTTTAATCTTGATACGGTTTCTGGATTTGGTGCTTGATTGAGGTTATTGAATATACATACGACCATCATTTGATGGAATCTCCAAGCTCTGAGGTATGTGGTGGGATTGTCTTCAAGAACATAATGTATGAAAGAGGTTGAAAAGGGAGCAGATTTATTTTCTTCAGCGAAAAAAATTTTGGTTTGTTATGCTTCAAGCATAAAATCTTCGATTTTTTTAATAAATTCCATCTTGTTTTTGTTTTGAATTCCCCTAGGAATGTCTCGGAGTTTTTTAAAGGGTTCCCTTTGTTGTCGTACTTGATTGTTAGGAATTCAATTACAAACTCTCCCGATGGATCTCCTTCTGGTTCAACTCTGGAGTCAAAGCAGTGTCCCGTAGTTTGTCGTGCACCACCTAGTAAAACTGAGCTACTAAACCAGTCTGCAGTTTCGGGAGTGAGATCAACCTCGTAAAGGTTGTTGATTGTGATTGTCCATCCGCTTGGTACTCGGAGGGGTTGGAGATCGTATTTAAGTTTTCTTCTCATATTGTTTGGTATTTTCCATGTGTTTTTGAACTTGATCTGGAGATGCCGGAAATCTGTGTGTTACATATTGAAAGGGGGGGCGGACGTATTTTGTCCGACGAAAAATAAATCTGTCCCCTTCTTTGGTTGAATAAGATGTTGGATGTGGATGTTTTTAATCTTCTTCATTCCATTCCGCATGGGTCTCAATGGCTATTTTTAGCCACGCGCTGAAGTCAGGATGTTCTCCGTGAAGCTCCCATCCCTCTGAAGCATATGCATGTATTATTAGCACTTTTGGATTGCCGGATAAATCATCGCCGTCAAAGCAAGCAATATCATCATTCGCATTGAATTTGGCGAAAGGAACTAGAGTGCGGTTTGGGTAAGGTTTTTTTTAGTGTGTTGTGCCAGTAATTTATTTTTCCCTCTTGATATATTAGTAACCACCAAGGTTCAATGTCCGGTTCAGGTTCCGTAGTCGCGAATTCTATGAATGTACTAGGGAAATTATAGTTTTTCAGGTGTTCAATGTTGAGAAAAATTTTCATTTTGTCTGTTGGTTTTGAAATGCGGAAAAGGGGACAGGGGCAGATTTATTTTTTTTCAGTAAAAAATAAATCTATCCACGTTGTTTTGTAGTTTTGATAGTCCCCTTTTATCTTTCTAGTGGTTGCTCTAGATAATAGTTAAACTTTTCCTCCCATCCGAAATTCACATCCTGTTGCTTTGTGCGTTCAAAAATATTTATTATTTTATTGTACGAATCTCCCATGTTTTTTTGAGAGCATTCAGAATTTTTCCATATTAAATCTACGGGGCGTTCCACGTCGGTGCTGAGTAGGTCCCATAAGGCGTTGAGATTGTTTCCATAAAAATCTGTCACCGCAAAAGCAATGGCTATTTTTTTATGAAACTCTTGCTCTGATGAAATGGTTAAGCCATCAAGTACAATTATAATTTTAAGACTCACTTCCAGGTTCCAATAGAGCTAACGGTTTCGTAGTGGTCGCTGGTTATATAAAGAAGTCCATCGTTTGAATGAATTAGTCTTGTTCTTAGTGAAAAAAGGGGACGGTTTTATGTTTTTTTAACGAAAAATAAATCTGTCCCCTTTGGATTTCCTTTGGATTTTTTAGCTACTAAATCCAGATCCCGGAACCGACTAAAGATTCTCAATATCTGTGTTGCAGCCATTGTTTTTCAGTCTTTGAATTTCTTGCTCAAAAGAATACTTGGATGAGTTTTCATTTTTTTTGTCATACACTTTTCTCAAGTGTCGGAAGAGTTTGCCAATGTTGTTTTTTGTCTTGTCGTCAAGGCTATCGATAAGGTCGTAATCATCCATTGATAGAATGTGTAATTTACTCTTTAGAACGTAGTATGCGGTAATGTTCGAAAGCAAGCCCGCCGCATCTTCGTAGTTCTCTTTCAAGTATTTAGCATAATCTTCAAAGATTTTTGTCAAAAGACTCTGCGCGGCTTTTTGAGTTTTCAATACGCTGCACATTTCCTGCCAGTTGCTTACATACAGGTGGTCACCCCAATCGGAGCCTCTAGCAAAATAAATTCCTTCTCCTTTGAAGAATTCAGAAATTTCATGCTGGTCTAAGGCAGTTTCAAATGTAGTTTTCATTGAAGCTTTTCCCAATCGTCGAAATTTTTCAACAGCGTTCCAATGTCGCTGTTGTGGGTGACATTCTCAGAGCCGATCAGAGCGGCTTCTTTTGTACCGCTTTTCGTTGCACCACCAGGAACCCATTCGTTAGGGTAGGCGCCATTTTCCTTACCATTTGGCATCTCATATTTAAAACGAGGGTCATCCGGCTTTATTTTAACAATATAGATGCCTTCACCTTCGAGAGTCTTTGCACCAAGGTTCAGCTCTTTATTCAGAACTCGCCAGTGGTTGAAAAGGGGGCAGATTTATTTTCTTCAAATAATAAATCTGTCCCCTTTGGATTTTGGATTTTTTGCTTTTTCTTTTTTCGATTTTGTGGTTATAGCGGATATTCACAGCGCCATGGTATAGTGAAAAGCTCTGGATCGATATCGAGTTTTTCAAGTAGAGCGTTGATCTCATCCTCGGAGTTCATGGGTTCTATTTTTTCGATAGTAATATCGCGGTCATCTATGCCGTCGCTTGTTTCAAGTGTTTCGGTAGGAATTGTAAATATTACAATCGCGTATCGGAAGCTTTTTGAATGGTGGATGAACTCGTAATATTGGTTTGGGTCGTTGGTGAAGGAGTACTTGTAAATGGCATAAACTGAAATCCATTTTCTTAATGATGGTTCATCGGATTTTAGCTCTTGCGCAATGTTGTCGTAGCCTGTCCCGTCAAGCCCATACCATACACTTCGTGGGATATATTTTTGCGCTGTCATTTTTGCCCATCGAACGGATTCGGCCAATAAATTCGGATGACTTTTCCATCTTTAGCAAAAAATAAATCTGTCCCCTTTGACTCTTTGACTCTTTGACTCTTTGACTCTTTGACTTTCATACTGATAGCTGTTCAACCCACCAGCAAGCTTGATCGGATCCGGAGTCAGAAACGCCCAGTCCCCTTTGGCTTGTCCCCTTTGGCTTCTTAAATAAAAAATGAATCTGCTCCCCGTTGTGATCGCGTGGTAATTATTTATTGTAAATTCGATAGCCAGCGTCAAAGTTGCTAATTGTATGAGTGTTGCTATATGTGGGGTCGAATAGGCCTGTGAGAGGTGGTTGAGTAGGTTTTTCTCTTGAATTTAGTTTTTCTAAAGATTTTTGAAGTTCGGGGTAGCTTTCTATGTATGTGTAGTCTGATGAGTTAAATTCAAGTGTTATAGTGCTGGGTGAAATGAATGCGAAGTTAATTAAAAGCTCCGGGTTCGAAAAGAGTCTTCCGCTGATGTCGTAGATCTTGTCTCCGGTGTTCAATTTTTGGCCGTAGCGTTCGTGGGTCAAATATCCGTGGTCTTGGTTTAATAGTCGTAATAATTTTTCGTAGCCTTTTATTGACTCAAAGGAAATACTGGCTCGTCTTATTACAAGGAAGCCGTCTTCGGTCATGTTCTCCAAAAAGTTTGAGTTCTGCCTGTTGATCGAGGCGATGACGGGCTCGTCGATTAAGTTAAGTACGAAGTTTGATAGATTAAGGTGAAATTTTTCCCGAGGGTTTTCGATGGGGGGGATGCTGATATAGCTTATGATCCCGCCTGCGTTATCGGAGTCGATCGCGCCAAAGCACTCTGTGATATCAATTGAAAAAATCATTTTGCTCTCTCGATAATAGCAAAAAATAAATCTGTCCCCTTTGATTCCTTGATTTAGTTCTATTTAAAGTTGCGCGCTGCTGGCTTTTTTTAGAAGGTTTTCAAGTTCTGGATAGAACGAGAAATAGATCTGTCCCCTTTGACTTTGGGTTTGAAAAGGAGACAGATTTGTCAATTTTTGTTGAGTTCAGTCTAGCGGGTACTCGCAGGTCCATGGGGGCGTAAATAGCTCGGGGTTTATGTTATTTTCATAAAGAAAAGAGTTTATTTCTTCCTCTGTTTCCATGGTTTTGCACTTTGTGATTGTTGTGTCGTTGGCGCCAATGCTGTCTCTTGTTTCGAGAAAGTGGATTGGGAGAGTGAATTCTATAATGACGTATTTAGAATTTTTTGCATCCTCTAGAAACTTGTAGTAACTCTCTCCAGGGTATCTATTTTCAAAGTTTAAATGATAAACAGCATAGATTGCGATCCACTTTCTAAGTGACTCATCCTGCGAAGGTAGTTCCTGCGCAATCTCTGTATATGATTTTGCCTCCAAACCCCACCAAACTTTTCTAGGGATAGTCTTCTGGGTGCTCATTTTTGTCCTTCAAATTGGTTTGGCCAATAGATTCTTATAACTTCCCCTTTCACAGGGTGAAGCTGCAAATGTGGATGATCACCATGTGGGTCGCTCGGGTCGTGGTTCGCCATTGTGACCTTTCTTGTCTTAATGTCTGAAACCGGTGTGTCATCCCAGTGATAGTATTTTTCGGGTTCTTTTGTTTTTCTAAAATGCGTTTTGGCAGTCGCGGAGTTGAATTCTTCGGCGTTTCTATATCCTTGGCCTACATATTTCCCTAAAAATAGCTCTTCAGCTTCAGCTCTGCTGTTCACGGTGACGGAGGTAGCACCTCGATCAAGTGCGTCTGATGCCCTTTTTACAGAACCATTCGACCACGGGATATCGGGTGCCGAAGGTTCTTTCGTATCGACTCGCGCCTTCTCTGTTGGTGCAGTTGGGTTTCCTTGACCATCTCCATCTGGTGGGCATCCATTCAAACCCAACGGATCCACCCACCCCGTGGGGTTAGGCACGTACTGGTAGTTATTCAACCCACCCGCAAGCTTGATCGGATCCGGAGTCAGAAAACGCCCAGTCCCCGGATTGTAGTAGCGATGACGGTTGTAGTGTAGGCCCGTCTCTGCGTCGAAATACTGACCCTGGAAGCGCAACGGGTTGTCGATTTCGCTGACGTCCAGCGCCGCGAGGTTGCCGTAGGCGCGGTACTTCGCGGACCACATGATCTCGCCACTGTAGTCGGTGAGTTCCTGCGGTGTGCCCAGATGATCGAGCTGGTAGTAGAACGGCGTTGCCTTACGCGGGCCTTCGCCGTCGAGCATGGCCAGCGGGCGGAAGCTGCCGGGTTCGTAGATGTAGGTGCGGTAACGGTTGTCGCCACTTTCGGCGATCAGGCGTTCGCCTTGCCACAAGAATTCGGTGGTATGGCCATCGACAGTTTTCTCGATGCGGCGACCGAAAGCGTCGTACTTGTAGGACGCGGTTCTGCCACCCGGCAGGATCGCGCCGATCAGTCGATGCTGGCAGTCGTAGCGATATTCGGTGACGAGCTTCTGCCCGGTGCCGCGACGTTCGCGAATCAGGTTGCCATACGCGTCGTAGTCGTAGTGGCGGTCGCCCTGCATCAGCAGACGGTTGCCTTTGACGTTGGCGAGGTTGGCTGTACCTTCGTTGTTCTGGCCGAGCAGGTTACCGGCCGGGTCGTGGGCGAAGGTTTCCGGTGTCGCGCCACGTACGCTGGTCAAGCGGTCCAGCGGGTCGTAGTGGAAGCTGCGGTTGCCCTTGCGGCTGTCGTCGATGCCGGCGAGGTTGCCGTTTGCGTCGTAGTTGTAGCGGCGCTGGAACAGGTTTTTGTCACGCTGGCTGACACTGTGCGCTTGCAGGCGACCTTGTTCGTCGTATTGGTACTGGCTGAGCAGCAGACCTTGCTGGCGCTGTTGTTCGCGACCACCGCTGAACTGGTGAGACGTCAGGCGCGAGCCATTGAGATCGATGCCGCTGAGCATACCGCCGGGCTGGTGGCGGTAATCGAGTTTGCTGCCATCGGGCAAGCGACAGTGCTTGAGCTGGCCGACGCTGTCGTACTCATAGCGCAAGGTGCCCCAGCCCTGGTGTTCGGTGACGAGGCGATCTTGCAGGTCGTATTCGTAGGCGAGCGGCCAGTGTCCGTCGTCGACGTTGACCAGGCGACCGAGGGCATCGTAGCTGTAGTGGATTTCTTCGCTGTCGGGAAGTGTCTTCACCAGAAGCCTGCCTGCGGCGTCGCGTTGGTATTCAGTCACCAACTCGCTGCCGTCATCGCCGAATTCGGTTTTCTTCAGCAACTGGCCATTGAGGTCGTATTCGTACGCAGTGCGACGACCGTCGAAGCCGGTTTCCTGCTGGATCAGGCCGTTGGCGTAGTAGTCGAGGTTGTAGTGCTCGCCGCGCTCGTTTTCGATTTGGGTCAGCAGCAAGCGCGAGTTGTCGTAGCGGTAGCGCAGTTGGCTACCGTCAGGATTGATGCGACGGCTGACAAGGTGCAGGTTGTCGGCATATTCGTACCGGGTGACGCGGCCGAGTTCGTCGCGTTCGGCAGTGACTTTGCCGTAGGCGTTGTAGGTGAACGCGCGTGTTGCACCGCCCGGCAGGGTAATTTGTGCAAGTCGGTTGGCGGTATCCCATTGGTACTGGGTGATGGCCCCGGACTCTTCTTGCCGAGTAATCTGCCGACCCAACGCGTCGTAGCGATATTTGCGTTGACCACCGTCGGGCAGGCGTTCTTCAAGCAATTGACCGAGGTTGTTCCAGCCCAGTTGGTGGCGGCTGCCATCCGGGTGACGGATCTCCAGCAAACGTCCTTGACGGTCGTAGCTGTAAAACGTCGAATTTCCGTCCGGGTCGATTTGCTGGGTAACATCGCCCTGTCTGTTGCGTTGATACTTCCAGCTGGCTTTGCCGCGATGAACATCGCTGACGAAACCGTTGCTGTACTCGTAGGTGATGGCCTCATCTTCAGGAGGGATTACGGCGATCATCAATCCATTGTCGTCGTACCGGTATTCGGTCACGGCGCCGAGAGGATCCTTTTCCGCGACTAATTGTCCTTTGTCGTTATAGGCCTTGAGGTGCTCGGCACCATCCGGATCGATCTTACTGATCAGTCGTGCCTGGTCGTCGTGGGTGTAGACCTCTTCGCTGCCATCGGCGTTGGTAACGGTCACGCTGCCTTTGTCATCCCAGGCGTAGTGCGCGTCCATCTGCGAGAAGTTTGCCCAGTGGTGGATGCATCGAGCCAGTTTGCCTTCGTTCTCCCACTCCCAGAAGAAGCTCGCGCCGCCGGCCAGTTGCCGTTCCAGAATCACATGTTGATCGTTGTAGCGATAACGCTCGGCTTCCCCGGCAGCGTTCTGTGCTTCGATCAACCGGTGTTGCGCGTCATAGGTGTAGGTGACCAGCGTCTGGACTGTGTTCCAGGCATCCTCAAGATTGTCTGCTGGAAGAAACTGCTGATAGTCGACCGCGACAATGTGTTTGCGGTCGTAGCGTAAAAGCAGGGCACGACCTGCGCCGTTGTCGAGGCGTTTGATGCGCCCGTGGATGTCCCGTGTGATGTGCAGGCGATTGCCATAGCTGTCGCTGATGGCGATCAGAGTTGCGCCTTTGCTGTTGAAACGGAAGTGATAGAACGAAGGACGCTTGCCGGCTTGGGCCAGTACCAGTTCTGACGGGTCATCGCCGAGGAAAATGGCTGCACGCGAGAGGCTGTTGGTGATCGCCGGGCGCTGTTCGCTTGGAAGCGGGAACGGTGTGGAACGGTTTTCGTGGTCGGTCCAGATGACTTCATCGCCCACGATTTCGATGCGATGGGCAAGGGCGTGACTCCACCCGTATCCCAAGCCACAGTCGATTTCCACGGCGCTGGTTCTGTACAGGCGTGTCCATTCAAACGGCAGCAAGCCGTCAAGTTGGCCATCTGTCAGCGTCAGTAGTTCTTCGCCGGTGACCATCGACACCGGGCATCCGTTGGTACACGTCCCCGAGGCCGGTTCGGCGCTCTTTTCCGCAGGCGTCTTTGCCTGTTTTGAAGCGTCATCACCGACTTCGCCTTTACCCAGCCTTGCGTTCTTTTTTCCGTCGAATCGCAGCTGAGAGACGCCGTTTCTCACCTTTGCCGTCACCCCACGCGCCGCAACAGCGGTGTATTTCGCGACATACTCCATAAAGCCATTGATGATCTTGAACAACGATTTCACGAAGCTGGTGACAGCGTTGATGACAAGCTCGCCGTACTTCTTCAGTCGGGCGGCGAGGTAGATAACCCCTGTGCCTTCAGCTGCAATCGTCAGTACCACGCCAATCACGATGTCGATCGCGATGCCGACGACAATGGCCGTGGTCATCTTCGCAACGTCGCCGGCCATCTTCATTGGCGGCAAGCCAGCCAGCCAGATCACGGCACTGCGTACCAGCAGGAACAAAGCGGCCTCGTCGCTGGCCAGCAACATGGCTTTTTTCATGATGTCTGGCGAGCTTTGGGCGACTTTGATCAGGTCCTGGACGCCGGCACCGAGATCATTCGCGAACTTCTTGGGGTCTTGCAGAATGTCGAGCACCAGACTAATGCCATCCCACACGCCTTTGATGGCTTCCCAGCCACCTTCAAGAATGCCGTTGCCGATCGCCATCGCAGTGCCTGAAGCCGACAGGTTCGACCATTGCGGCTTGAACCCGGCCCACTCCTTGCGCAGGAAACCTTCGAGGTCTGCTGTCACGCCGCTGTAGGAGCTGAACAGAGCGTCGATCTGCGCGGGTGTCACTTCGTTATGAACACGGATTTTGTAGAACTTGCCGGGAATCCCACCGGTCCAGCTGGCTTTGCCTTGTTGATCGAGTTTGACCTTGCTGACTGCACCACCTTCAACAGCGACGATCTCGACTTCGATATCGCCTACAGGGATGTCATAAACCGATTCGAACTTGCTCTCGATCAGCAGCGGTCCCTTCAACGGGCACTGAGCCACGTTCGAAGTGAAGTCGCCGTCGGTCATGCTCACCGATTTGCTGGTGTTGCCAACCTTGATGACTCGCTCCATGCCCAGCAGGGAAGGGAGGTCAGCCGCTCGGCTGGCTTTGTCCGCGACGTTGGCGTACCAGGTTTTGGTCTGTTCCTGATACAGCTTCAGACTGTCCTTGAAGGTGTTCAGTTGGTTGTCAACAAAGGCAACGCGATCCATCAGCCTTGCTCCAGAATCAGGTGGTTTAACAGTGCTTCTTTAAGGTTGTCCGGAGCATCCGGGCGACGCACGAAACGGGTGATTTTCAGTTTCAGGTTGTTCTCGGGCCACGCGCTGTAGAGGTCCGGCCGTGCTTCTTCGAGCCACTGCATCAAATTGCCGACAAGCGTCGTGTGATCCTCTTTCGCCAACTGATCCAGCAACTTCTTTGGCACCTCCCACCACGGCCAATCCCTCACCTTCGGCACCACCCTCGACCCGACTTCCAGGCTCCGTCCATTAATCAGATACCGCTCAAACACCGGCAGCACTTCCCCAGCCGTCTCACCCAACCCTTCCAGAATCGGATAGATATGCCGCCCATCCCAGAACCGGAAAAACACTTCGGTCCCGTCCGGCATTTTCACTTGGGTCAGGCTGCGCAGGTGTTCGAAGACTTCGTTGGGTTCCGAGCGGGAGATCGCCAGCCAGCCCCAGTCGAGGGCGTCGGTTTCGGTGATCCAGGGCAGGAAGGCCGAGTTGGCCTTGAGTTCGGCGACGTAAGGCATCACCGGTTGCCAGGTGGAGTAGGGCGTCCCGCCCCAGACGGGAATGGCCTGCACGGACGGTTCACTCTGATACAAAGCCTTGAGCGCTTCGGCATCACTGGCGGCGCTGACGATCAAATACAGACGCTCATCTTTTTGCAGCGGCTGTTGTGCCAGCCAATCCTTGGGTGTCAGTCGATTAGATGGCACAAGCACCTGCCTTGCATTTTTCACACTCTTCACAAAACGGCGCATTACGCTTGAGGGTGTTGATCTGCGCCGGGGTCAGCACGGCGCCAGCCTTGTCGGCATCCGCCTGCTTCAGCACGCCCGGCATCAACGGCGCCGCCCCCGTGCCGCTCCCCGGCCCACCACCGGAGTTGATGTTGATTGCCGGCCCGCTCATGGTCACGCCGCCGCCATCGATCTTGATGAAGCTGCCACCGCCGACCAGCGTCAGTTCGGCCCCAGCCTCCAGCACCACTTTCATTCCGCTGCTCAGGTGAATTTCCTGGCCAGCGTCGATGAATTGCCCGGTGCCAATCTTGATGTGCTGGTTCACGCCCACGGTCAGGTGGTCGTTGGCCCGTGCTTCGACTTTGCGGTCTGCGTAAACCGTGTGGTGTTCTTCGGCCTTGAATTCCGTGTAGCTGTTCTTTTCCACGACGTCGTGGCGTTCGTTGCCGACGCGGATTTTCTGGTCGTGTTCGATGTTTTCGTCCCAGTCGCGCTGGGCGTGGAGGAAGATCTGTTCCTGACCTTTCTTGTCTTCGATGCGCAGTTCGTTGAAGCCACCGCCGCCCATGGAACTCAGGGTTTTGAAGGTGGTGCGGGTCTTGTTCGCCGGCAGGGCGTAGGGGACGGTGTTTTCCTTGTGGTACAGGCAGCCGCTGATCAGCGGCTGGTCGGGGTCGCCTTCGAGGAAGGTGACCAGCACTTCCATGCCGATGCGCGGGATGGCGATGCCGCCGTACTGGGCGCCGGCCCAGGCGGAAGACACGCGCAGCCAGCAACTGGTCTTGTCGTCCGCCTGACCTTCACGATCCCAGTGGAACTGGACTTTGACGCGACCGTATTCGTCGCAGTGGATTTCTTCACCTTTCGGGCCGGTGACCACGGCGCTCTGGCTGCCGAGGATGCGCGGTTTCGGGTGGCGCAGGGGCGGGCGGTTCGGCACGTCCCACGGGGTGGCCTGGAAGCGGTTGCGGTAGCCCTGATGGAAATCGTCTTTCAGCGCGGTGGTGTCACTGGTGACCGACTCTTCCAGCACCTGCGGCTGCTTGCCTTCGTGCAGGACTTCGGTGAGCAGCCACAGGTCATTCCACTTGGGCTTAGGGTGTTCTTTCAGCGCGAGGAAATGGCCGCTGACCAACAGCGGCTGATCGCTCTTGCCTTCGGCGAGCTGGAAGTCGCTGCGGTGGCGTTCGAGGGCGCGTTTGGCCAGGTGCTTGCCGCGTTCTCGGTCGACGAAACGGCCCGGGTAATCGTAGTCCTCGAGGTCGGGCAGGGCGTCGCCACGGTTTTCGCTTTCGAGGGTGATGCGCGGTTTTTCGAAGTCGTAATCGCGGCGGGTGGTGCGGCTGGTGCGGGTTTCCAGGCGCAGGTCGAAGCGCTTGATCACCGGGTCGCTGGCGACCATGCCGGAGTCCTGCTGATAGGCCACCGGCGCCAGTTTCTTAAACACCGTCTGGTCGTCGCCGAACACCAGCTTGTGGCCCGTGGCGCTGTGCTGGAAGTGGTAGTGAATGCCTTCTTCTTCGCACAGGCGCTGGATGAAATGCAGATCCGATTCGTCGTACTGCACGCAGTAGATGCGCTCGGGGTAGATCGAGCCGGTCTGGAAGGTGTAGGCGTTGCCCTGAATGCCGTGTTCTTCGAGGACCTTGCCGATGATTTTCGGCACGCTGAGGTTCTGGAAGATCCGCTGGTTGATTCGGTGCGCGAGGTACGCCAGTTGCGGGCGCAGGGTCACGGAGTAGCGCGTCAGGCGCTTGCCGGAATCGCCTTGCGCGGCGCGGTAGATCAGGCCGTGGATGCCGCTGCCGTCGGGCGACAGCTGCAAAAAGGCCGGTTTGTGCAGCAGGGTTTCGAGGTCCAGCGACGGCTGCTCACTGACCAGCTCCACCTCGAATACGAAAGGCTGGCTGACGGCTTCCCGACCGGTGAGGGTAAACACCTGGAAATCGGCGGAAAGACCTTCGATGGTCAGGGCAAAGTGGGTTTCATTGGCCGGCGCGAACATCCCTTGTTCCTCGTGCTGCATACGGCGTGTGTCGACGACCGCCAGGCGGATCAACGCACGCGAAATTCTGGAGGGCGTAAACAACATCGACCAGCAGAGCTGGCCGATGCTTGCAACGATCAGCCGTAATTAAACGACTGGAGCACGCCAGTCATCGGAACCCGAAGTACCGGATACTTCGTGGGTCCAGGTGATTTTGCGGTAGGTGAACTGCACTTCTTCCAGGTGGGTGAAGTGCGAGTTGCCTGGATCCTGGCAGTTGTGCATTTTGTTGTTGATGGCGACGATGATCGCGTCTTCCAGTTTGGTGGTGTAGTAGTGCTCTTGGGTACCTTGAGCCGAAGTGCGGTACCACTGGATAACGATTTCGCTCATGCGCTCGCCGGAGGTCAGAGCAGCTTGCAGCAGTGGCGAAGCCTTGTCGTAGACCTTGGTGATGATCACTGGCTTGTGAACGCGCTGACCGGTTGGCTGACCGGATTGCGGGTCACGCGGGATGATCACGTCGTGGCTGAACGCCTGAACCATGACCTGGTCTTCGTGACCTTCCTGGTAGGTGTTGCCAACGGAGTCGGCGGTGAAGGCGCCGGCAGTGATCAGGCCTTGTTTTTCGCCGGTAACCGACATGTACGCTGGTGTTGCCATGGGATGCTCTCCTTGCGGATAAAGTTAGGGTGCCCGGGAGGCGAAATCGCCCGGTGGGTGCCTGACTGTTATCAAGGAGCGTGCCAGCTTTTGCCACGTCCCCGGGAGCCGGGGAGTTGACCGCTCTGGATCGCGGCTTTGAGCGTTTTTTGATCAGCTCGGTAGCTCGAAGTGCGCAAGAAGTTGCGCAGTACTGCGCAACTTCTTGCGCACTTGGTTGTAGGCCTTGATACACAAGGCCTACAGCGGTTCGAGAGGCCTTTTTATTACCAGCAACTGCGCAACTTCTTGCGCAGTATGGCCAAAGGCCGCATTGCCGCTTATCGAGTCAGCGCCGTGAGGCATTCTTCAATCGAACGACGCTGTGTTTCGGCATAGAGCCCCAACTCATCAATGGTCGAACGCCCCAAGGCCAACTCGAACGCCTGTCGATTGGAATGCTCGCCATAGTGCGTCTGCGCCGCATCCCCCAGGTTCGACTGAAAAATCCCTGCCGCACTGACCGGCAGGAAATCTTCGTACACCAGCGGTTCGGCTTTCACATAGCCGTCGCGTAATAACCCTTGCAGCGTTACTTCAGCGGGACGACTTCCTTTGCCTGTCAGGAAATAGCGGAAATACGCCAATTCCTGTTCGCGCATGCCATCGAGGCTGTCAGGGAATTCGCTGAAGTGTTGGGTCATCAGCGCGTTGTAGCGTGAGGCATTGGCTTCGTTGGGGAAGTCACCCAACTCATCTCGCGCAGCATTCAGCAGACGGTCGTATAACGCCCGGCCCTTGGGTGTCAGCGCCGCACCTCGTTGTTCGATCTCGCCGAAGCGAGCACTGTGGCTGCCTCGGGTTTCTGTCTGGTCAGTGAAGGCGATCGGCTCGTCCAGCGCCTTGAAACTGGTCTGACGCAACAGGATCGGGTGTTGCCGACGCGGCGGCCCTTCGATCACCGCTTTTGGCGTGATGCCATGCAGCGGCATCTGCGCCTGAACGATGTCGATGTCCAGCGTGCGCGGGGTCAGGTGGTTGATGTGCGGGCCCTTGAAGGCCACGACATCGGCGATCAGACGATGCTGAGCGCTGAGGGTCTGGTATTGCGCGGCGGTGACGGTGGCGCTGTGGTGCCAGCGAAAAGTCTCCAGCGCTTGCAGGACAAATTCCCCGGCTTCGGACTCAGTCAGTCCGCCAGCGGCTTCGGCCTGCTCGATCAGGCGCAACGCTGTCGGGGTGAAGATCGAACGCTGATCCAACACTGATTGAGCGAAGGCTCGCAGTTCGGGGTCTTCAATCAATTCCAGTCGCAGCAACGAAGTGAACACCCGGAACGGGCTGACCTGCAGCGCATTTTCATGCACCGCACGGAACGCCGTGGAATGTACCGGCACGCCGGCGGGTGTCAGGTCGTAATAACCCACAGGCTGCATGCCCATCACGGCGAACAGGCGGGCGAGGGTGGCCAGTTCGGTGGCAGTGCCGACGCGGATTGCACCGTGGCGTTCCATGTCCAGCCGTTCGATTTCGCCGGTGCTGTGCAACTGACTGGCGATCTGCGGCTCGCGTGCCAGCACTTCGCGGTTGGTCTGCTCCACCAGTTCCATCAGTGCGCCATACAGCGGCACTTCTTCGCGGTACATATCGGACATCGCTTTGGAGAAGCGTTGGCGGATCAGGTCGGGGCTGACGAACGGCTGCACGGTCATGAAAAAAAATTCCTGGCACGGTCACGTAAAGGATGGAGGAAAAGATCGCAGCCTTCGCCGACGCGGGCAAACGAAGAATCCTACGAACTTCATTCTGCCAACGACTGACCGTTTACCTGTCCTCGCGTGAGTTTTCTCCCAGGAACTCCCGATACAAACGTGCCGTGTTCGACGGCTGCTCGACCATCGGCATGTGCCCGACACCGTCCCACACATCCACCCGCAGATTGGCGATGCCCTTGCTCCACACCGGCACGCTGCTGACATCGATCAACCGATCCTTGCGACCCCAGAGCAACAGCGCCGGGCATTTGATGTCCGGCAGCTTTGGTTCCATCGGCGGGCTGGCGCGGAAGTCCCGGAAGATCTCTTCCAGTTCGTCCCGTTGCTGTTCATAGCGTTGGGCAATGGCATCGAGCACCAGTCCGGGTACCCAGGGCGGTGAGGCCATGGTCATCGCATAGAAGTGTCGGAATTCTTCCCGGGAATTGATCAGGAACGGATTGTGCCCACGAGCCAGGTGACGCTCCATGTCGCTGGCTTCTGGTGCGGTGACGCCGGCCGGGTCGATCAGCGCCACCGAAGCGATGCGATCCGGATAAGTCGCCGCCAGCCACGCGGCGATGTAACCGCCCATGGAGTTGCCGATAACGTGGACTTTCTCTACCCCGCAGACGTCGAGCAGCTGAATCATGCGTTTGGCCTGAACCGGAATGTCGTAGCCGCCACCGGCCTTGAAGCCGGTTTCGCCGTGACCGGCCAAGTCCGGGATGATCACCCGATACTGGCTGACAAAGTGCCGGGCAAAACGCAGCCACAGGTTCTTTTCGGCACTGTAGCCGTGCAGCATCAGAATGCTGCTCGACGCTTCATAGGGCCCGCCTTGCCAGGTCGACACGGTCATTTCGGCGATGGGCACTTCGATCTTGTGCAACCGGTAAAGCCTGGCCTCCAGGGCCGCGCTCAGGTCGTAGAGCCAGTGACCGACCGCCGGGTAACTCAACCAGCTCCAGGCCACGAAAACTGCGAGGGCGACAAACAGCAAAAGCATCGTGGGTCTTCCTTGTTCAAGACAGAATGTGGTCGGCCGGTTTCAGCGCCCGGGTCAACCGGTGGTAGCTGAAACTGAAGCCGGGAAACATCGCGATCACATGACCGCTCTTGCTTTGATACCAACTGTGGCAGCCGCCGGTTTTCCAGACCGTGCGCTCCATCTCCCGGTGAATCATTTGAGTGTAGGTACGTTCTGCTTCGGGGCGAACTTCGATGCTGCGCAGACCTTTGGCCTGCACGGTGCGGATACAGTCGAGGATGTAGTTCATCTGCGATTCGATGATGAACAATGCCGAGGTGTGACCGATGCCGGTGTTCGGCCCGGTGACGATAAACAGATTGGGAAAGTCCGGCAGGCTGGTGCCGAGGTAGGCGCGTGGATACTGCGCCCAGACATCGCGCAGTTTTACGCCGTTTTTTCCGCTGACCGGGTAGGAAATCACGCCGTCGGTGGCGTCGTAACCGGTCGACCAGACGATCAGATCGACGTCGATGTGCTGGCCATCCGTGGTGAGAATGCCGGTTTCGTCGAGGGCGGCGATACCTTGTTCGCGGCTGTGCAAGGTGACATTGGGCCGGGTAAGCGCCGGATAATAGGTGCTGGAGACCAATACCCTTTTGCAGCCGATGGTGAAGTCCGGTGTGAGTTTTTTCCGCAACTCGGGGTCAGCCACCTGGCGTTTGAGAAACTTCAGGGCGTGTCGCTGCACCATGTGAATCGCCGGTTTCGAGTATTTGAAGGCGATGACCCGGGTTTCGAATTGCCAATAGATCATCCAGCGCAGCAGTTTGTAGGCCGGTTTCAGACCCAGCAACCAGCGCTGGAACCGCCCGAATGTCCGGTCGGCCCGGGGCAGCACCCAGTGCGCGGTGCGCTGAAATACGTGCAATTCGGCGACCTCGGGTGCAATCGCGGGAATCACCTGAGCCGCACTGGCGCCGCTGCCGACAATTGCCACGCGTTTAGCGTGATAGTCGTAACTGTGATCCCAATTGTTTGTATGAAAAATCTTGCCCTTGAAGCGATCCTGACCGGGGAAGTCTGGGATAACCGGTTGGCTCAACGGCCCGGTGGCATTGATCAGGAACTGCGCATAAAAAATGCCTTTGGTGCCAGTGTGTACAGCCCAGCGTTTTTCGGTGTCATCCCACTCGACCCGCTCGACGTTGGCCTCCAGTTCCACCCGATCGCGCAGGCCGAAACGCTCGATGACGTGTTCGGTGTAGCGTTGCAGTTCGGCCTGTTCGGCGAACATCTGCGTCCAGGGGTAGGGCGCAAACGAAAGGGAATACAGGGGCGACGGCACGTCCACCGCCGCGCCGGGGTAGGTGTTCTGGCACCAGGTGCCGCCGAAAAAGTCCCGCCGCTCCAGCAAGCGAAAATCGTCGATGCCGGCCTTGAGCAAATTGACCGCCGCGCACTGGCCGCCAAACCCGCTGCCGATGATCACCACTTGATAGGTCTGCATGGGCCTCCTTCTTAGAGTCTTTTTTCCATTTTCTTCCTTTCATGTATAGCCAATCATTTGCTCGCCGTGTGGTGCTGATGACGGGGTATTCGGCCCGCTGGCCGGTGATGGCTATTTGACGTTGCCCTGATAGACTCCCAATACATCGGGTCTGCGGTCTGCGCAGTGCCGTCGAGTGGTCGAGGCCCCTATGGGAAGAACGGGAGGAAAGGGACTTTCACTGGCCAGGAGGCTCTATACATCGCGAATCCTCGGGCTGGTTCTGGGGCTTCTGTGCGTGAGCGTCGCGATGTATCCACTTGATCCGCCGGCCTGGGTCTGGGCGGTGATGCTGTTCAACGGACTGGTCTGGCCGCATCTGGCGTTTCAATGGGCCCGACGGGCGCGGGTGCCTTATCACGCCGAGCACCGCAATTTGCTGATCGACGCCTTTCTCGGTGGCTTCTGGGTCGCCGCCATGCACTTCAATCCCTTGCCCAGTGCCACGACCATTTCGATGATGGCGATGAACAACGTCGCCATCGGCGGCCTGCGCTTTCTGCTGGCCGGGGCGGCGGCGCAGTTGCTCGGGGTTGGCGTCGGGCTGGTGGTATTTGCCCCCGCGTTCATCCCGATGACCACGTCGGCACAGCTTTATGCCTGTCTGCCACTGTTGATGCTGTATCCGTTGGCGCTCGGCTGGATCTGCTTTCGCCAGGCCTACACCCTCGGCTTGCATAAACGTGAACTCCTGGCCCTGAGCCGCACCGACAGCCTCACCGGACTGCTCAACCACGGCGCCTGGAAGGATCAACTGGAAATCGAATTCCAGCGCTGCAAACGCCAGCAGACAGGCGCAGCGATTGCGCTGATCGACATCGACCACTTCAAGGCGATCAACGACACCTACGGCCATGTGGCCGGCGATATCGTCCTGCGGCAGTTGAGCAAAATGCTCAAGCAGAACCTGCGCATGGCGGATGTGGCGGGGCGTTATGGCGGCGACGAGTTTTGCGTGATCCTGCCGGACCTGCCGCTGTTCAATGCCGCGCAGGCGATGGAGGCGTTGCGTGAGCGTTTTTCCTTTCTGGTGTACGAACAGAACCCGGCGCTGAAAGTCAGCCTGAGCATTGGCCTGGCGGCGCTCGATCCGGCTCACGGTGATGCAATGCGCTGGCTCAATGACGCTGATGAGGCACTCTACGAAGCCAAGGCCAGCGGGCGCAACCGGGTGATCTGCTGCAACGATGACAAGCCGCGGCGCGAGGTATTCGATTCGGTTTGAACGGAATGGGTGTCGCATCCGGGATAGAGCCTTGGGGCGATGTCAGGTACGGTTCAGTACCCGACACGAAACAAGGATTGATTCATGACGTTCAATTTCCCTCGTTCCCTGCTGGCCGCCGGTCTCGGCCTGAGCCTCTCTTTCGCCACCGCTGGCGCGTTCGCTGAACCGCACAAGCAGGTGCTGGCCGACGCCGAGCAATACAAACCCGAAGCCCTGAAACTGCTCGAGCGCCTGGTCAATATCGATTCCGGTTCCGGCTATGAGCCGGGGCTCAAGCAAGTCAGCGAAATCGCCATCGATGAGTTGAAAAAGCTCGGTGCCACCATCGAACTGGTGCCCAATACGCCGGAAAAAACCAACCACGTGCTCGCCACGCTCAAAGGCACCGGCAAGACAAAAATCCTGCTGATGGCGCACATGGACACGGTGTTCAAGGAAGGCTCCGCTGCTGAGCGACCGTTCCACATCAAGGACGGCCGCGCCTACGGGCCGGGGGTGATGGACGACAAGGGCGGGATCGTCGCCGGCATCTATGCGCTGAAAATCCTGAAGAACCTCGACTTCAAGGACTACGCGCAAATCACGTTCCTGCTCGATGCCAGCGAAGAAACCGGCTCGGACGTTGCCACCGACCTGATCAAGAAAACCGCCAAGCTCCACGACGTCACCCTCAACCTCGAACCGGGCCGTCCGGCCGATGGTCTGGTGGTGTGGCGCAAGGGCAGCGCCACCGCGCTGGTCGAGGTCAAGGGCAAGGCTGCTCACGCCGGCGTCGCGCCGGAACTGGGGCGCAACGCGGCGATGGAGGCGGCGCACCAGATCCTGCAACTGGGCAAGCTCGGCGACGAAGCGAAGAAAACCACGATCAATTTCACCGTGCTCAAGGCTGGCGACCGCACCAACGTGATCCCGGATCAGGCTACCGCCAAGGCTGATGTACGGGCGGCGGTGCCGGAGGAGTTCGACCGGATCGAGAAGGATCTGGCGCGGGTGTCGCAGGACAAACTGATTCCTGACACCGAAGTGAAGACTTCATTGCAGCGCGGCTTGCCGCCGATGCCACAGACGGCGGAGTCAGACCGTTTGATGGCGATGGCTCAGGGGATTTACGGTGAAATTGGTCGCAAGTTGACCGAAGAAGGTAGCGGCGGGGCGGCGGATGCGAGTCTGTCGGCCGGGGTTGGGACGCCGACGCTGGACGGGTTCGGGATTGTCGGCGGCAACATTCATACGCCGGAGGAATACGCGGAGGTGGAGAGCGTGGCGCCGCGGATTTATCTGTTGTCGCGGATGATCATGGAGTTGGCGAAACGGTAATGGCAGGCAGCGGTTTCGCGGCGGGCGCCACGCGAGTGGACTCGTAATGGCGTCGGGCCGCTCTGCCTCTTTGTCGCGTGGTGCGAGGTTACTCTTTGACGCTCATGTATTCCTTGGCCCAGAGGATGTATTCCTCAGGCTGGGTGTAGGTGTGGGTCAGTTCGGTGGCGCTCAGGTCCGAGGCCTGGGTGAAGATCTGGCGTTGTTCGCGCAGGCTGTCGTAGGTCGCCTTGATCGCGGCGAAGTAGGCACCGTGGCCGTCGATGGTCACGCGCACACCCAGTTCAGCCAGGCGTTTGTCGTCGCGCAGCGCCGGGTTGCCGTAGGTCACCAGCATCAGCGGGACGGTCAGGTGTTCGGCGATCTGCTCGAGCTGGTCGAAGTCCTGAATACCGACCATGCAGATACCGTCGGCACCGGCGGCCTGGTATTGCCTGGTGCGGCTGATGATTTCCTGGTTCGGCAGGATGCCGGCGTTGGTCCGGGCGATGATCGCCATTTCCGAATCGACCCGGGCTTCCAGCGCCGCGCGGATCTTGCCCACGCCTTCGGCGACGGTGATCAGGTCGGTGGATTTGCGGCCGAACTGGGCCGGCAGCAGGGTGTCTTCGATGGTCAGCGCGGCGACGCCGGCGCGTTCCAGTTCGACGATGGTGCGCATCACGTTGAGTGCGTTGCCGTAGCCGTGGTCGGCGTCGGCGATCACCGGCAATTGGGCGACGCGGCCGATGCGAGTGGCCTGCTCGGCGAATTCGCTGAGGGTGATCAGGGCAAAGTCCGGAGCGCCCAGGACCTGCAACGAAGCGACCGAGCCGCCGAGAATCCCTACTTCAAATCCCAGGTCAGCGGCAATGCGGGCGGACATCGGATCGAACACCGAGGCGGTGTGATAGCAGGTGTCGGAAGCCAGCAGCTGACGGAAGTTACGGCGCAAATCTTGATGAGAAAGCCTGGTCATACGAGTTCCACCAATACAAAGGAATGGAAAGGCTTGAGCAAAGGTGTCAACGCCGAAGGTGAAAAGGCTATCACGCCAATGGGTCAAGGATCATGACGAATTAACGAGGAAGTTAACCAGGAAAAACCTGTTCAGGCTTTCTTGCAGCAGGCTGAGGCGCTCAGGCCGCCACCGCCTGCTGCTGTTGATTGGGCAACGGCACCGCCCGTACCGAGTTGCCCGGCTGCAATTGCAGGCGTTTGGCGGTGAGGCGGTCGATCACCAGGCTGCTGCCGACCCGGCGGCCCGGAGCGACGGTGATGCGGCAGTTTTCCAGGCGCCGGTTGTGGATCAGCCACAGCGGCGCCTGATCGTCCGGTGTGCCGATGCTCAGGCTCAGTTCCAGGCTGTCGCGCACGGTGCGGATGTTGTGGATCGGCGCCTCGATGACCGGGCCGCCATCGAAGATATCGATGTAGCCCTTGTGGGCAAAACCTTCGGCCTGGAGGATCTTCAGTGCCGCTTCGGTGTTGGGGTGAGCCTGACCGATCACGGCCTGGGCCTGTTCGGTGAGCAGGCAGGTGTACAGCGGCTGACGCGGCATCAGTTCGGCAATGAACGATTTGTTGCCTAATCCTGACAAGTGGTCGGCGTGGCTGAAGTCCATCTGGAAGAAGTGTCGGCCCAGGCTGTCCCAGAACGGCGAACAGCCTTGTTCGTCAGCGCTGCCGCGCAGTTCGGCGATCATCTTCTCGCCGAACAGGTGCGGGAATTCGGCGACGAACAGCAGGCGCCCCAACGACAGCAGACGTCCATTGCTGCCGTGGCGCTGGTCATGGCGCAGGAACAGCGAGCACAGTTCCGATTGGCCGGTCAGTTCATTATTCAGAAACAGGGTCGGAATCTGCCGCTGAATACCCAGATCCGGTGCCGAGCTGACGGTCAGCCCGACCCGGTAGTTGTACCAGGGTTCGCGCAGGCCGACGGCGCCGGCCAGGGCACTGACCCCGACCACGCGCTGGTCATCATCCTCGAGGACAAAAAGATAGTCGGCATCGGCGCGTTCGACCTGCTCGGCGAAGGCGCGTTGCGCCCAGCGTACCCGATGGGTCAGGCGATCTTCATTGGCCGGCAGGGTGGTGAAACCGGGCCCGGCCTGTTGCACCAGGGTCATCAACGCTGGCAGGTCGCTGACTTGGACCGGACGGACAATCATGCTGCAACTCCTTTTGCGCGCCTGCTCGGGCACTGTCGTTGGGTACGGGCGCAGTTCACAGGGCAATCACCCGCACCGTGCCGCCATGGCTGACGTTCAGTGCCGCACACAGCGACGGGGTGAGCGCCAGGGGCTGACCGGGCTGGTAATCCAGCTCGGCGACCATTGCCCGGTAGCCATGCAGCGCATCGTTACTCACCAGATAGCGACCGCGGGCGTCGATCCGTGGTTCCTCCCGGACCGTGGCGATCCGACTGCTGGCAATCGAACGGACGTTGGCGGTGCGGGCGTACAAGGTCGGACCGGCGTCGAACAGATCGATGTAGCTGTTGGTTTCAAAACCCTCGCGTTCGAGGATGTCGAAGGCTTCCTGGCCGTCGGGGTGGATGCGGCCGATGCAGTCCTGCGCCGCCTGCGGCAGCATGGGCACGTAGATCGGGTATTGCGGCATCAGTTCGGCGAGAAACGTGCGGCTCTGCAAGCCGCACAAGCGCTCGGCCTCGACGTAGGGCAGGTCGAAGAAATGTTTGCCCAGCGCGTCCCAGAAGGGCGAATGGCCGTTTTCGTCGCTGTAGCCGACGATTTCGGTGATCACCGCTTCGGCAAACCGCTGTGCATGGGCGGCGATGAACAGCAGGCGGGCCCGCGACAGCAATTCGGAAAACGGTGTGCGTACCAGTGCCGCGTCGATGTGGAAACCGCGCAGCAGCGTGTGGCCGCTCAGGTCGTGGCACAGCGACAGCGCCGGCACGCCGTGTTCGATGTTCAGCTCCCGCGAGGCACTGGTGAAGTGGCGGTTGCGCAGGCTGTAGAACGGTTCGTTGTAGCCGGCAGTGGCGAGAATCTCCGAGCAGCCCACCAGACGACGCTTGTCCAGGTCTTCCAGTACGAAGAAATAATTCTCCGGGCCCTGGGCCGAGGCATGGCTGTCGAACGACGCGCAGGACGCGGCGATTTTCCCGCTCAGGTGTTCGCGGTCATCCGGCAGGGAGGTAACGCCCACCAGGCTGTCGCGAGCCAATTGTTGCAATTGAGGCAGGTCGGTTGGCTCGACTGGACGTAAGACCAGCATGGATGCACTCCTGTATCAAAAGGTTCGGCCCATTCGCCGAACCTGACTATCACTGTCGGTTTCCACGCGTTAAAGCGGCGGTCGCCTGATTTGTTGTCAGACGCCGCTTTTTTTCTTGTCAGCCATTGCTCGGGTCAGGCAGCGCGGTACTGGCGCCGAGCTTGTTCAGGAAGAACAGGTACACAAGACCCAATGCGATCCAGATCAGGCCGAGCTTCTGTGCATCGACGCCCATGTTGTACATGATGGCCGCGACGATGATGAAGCCGATCACCGGGCAGATCAGGTGACGGATCACCTGTCCGGACTTCTGCCGGCGCCAGTAGTAGTTGATCACGGTCAGGTGCAGCAGCATGAAGCCGCTCAGGGCACCGAAGTTGACCAGCGAAGTCAGGGTGTCCACCGAGTTGATGAACAGGTAGCAGATCACCAGCGACAGCACGGCCACCAGATAAATGCTCAGGTAGGGCGTGTTGTGTTTCGGGTGCACCTTGGCCAGCATTTTCGGCAGCTTGCCGTCGCGGGCCATGCCGAACAGCAGGCGTGAGACCGCCGCTTGCGAAGTGATCGCCACCGCCACGCCCCAGGCCAGGGCGGTGGCCACGCCGGTCAGGGTCGCCAACCAGCTGCCGGCGGCGATTTCGGCGATTTCATAGAACGCGGTGTCGGCGGACTTGAAGCCCATGCCCGCTGCCAGATCGGTGGCGATCCAGGTCTGTACGACGAAGATCGCGCCCATCACCACCAGGGTGATCAACGCCGCTTTGCCGACGCTGCGGCCCGGATCGCCCTTGATCTCTTCGGCAAGGGTGGAGATCGCATCGAAGCCGAGGAACGACAGCACCGCAATCGACACCGCTTGCATCAGCAGGGCGAAGTTGAAGGTTTCCGGGTGATACAGCGGCGCCAGGGTCAACTGGCCGTTGCCGCCACCGTTGTGCAGGGCGTTCCAGGCGTAGAACAGGAAAATCCCCAGCACCACGAGCTGCGCCAGCAGGAACAGGATGTTCATGCGGGCGGTGAAAGTAATGCCGCGCAGGTTGACGAAGGTCGCGCTGACCAGGAACGCCAGAATGAAGCCGACTTTCGGGATATCCGGGTACAAATGGTTGAGCGCCATTGCCGCGTAAACGTAAAGCAGCGGCGGAATCAGCAGGTAGTCCAGCAGCATCAGCCAGCCGGCGATGAAGCCGACGTGTTGATTCAGGCCCCGTTGCGCGTAGGAATAGACCGATCCGGCAATCGGAAAGGCCCGGGCCATGCTGCCGTAGCTCAGCGCGGTGAAGACCATCGCCACCATGCCGATGATGTACGCCAAAGGCACCATCCCCGGTGCCTCGGCGTTGACGTAGCCATACACGCCGAACGGGGCGATGGGGATCATGAAGATCATCCCATACACCACCAGGTCGGTCAGTGTCAGGCTACGTTTCAACTCCTGTTTGTAGCCGAACTCTTCTATTTCCATGAAGCGCAACTCCTTGTCAGCCAATCGGTCGTTTTAGTCGTTATGTCGGTCCGTCGTTTACAGCGTCAGCAGTGGTTACAGCAATGTTCAAAGCAGTGGAGCCAGATAATTTGCCCAGCGGTTCACCGCTTCCGGGCTGCGCAGCAGGTCATTGCGCACTTCAATCAAAACCGACTCCAGGCCTCGGGCATCACCGTGAACCGGGACGGTCATGTCGCCCAACGGATCAATCCTGTACGGCTGGTTGCCCGCGACTTTCAGCGGATGCTGGCCGAGACCTTCGAGCAGGCGCTGGGCGTATCCCTTGGCCTGACCGAACAGCACGCCGACTTCCAGCTCACGCGGCTGGCCGTAATAAACTGACGTGAAACTGTGAATCCCCACCACCCGCACCGGCCGGCCTTCTGCCAAACGTTCGTCGATCAGCTGTTGCAGCCGCGTGTGAAACGGCTTGAACAGGCACTGGCGACGGTATTCGCGTGTGGCTTCGTCGAGTCCGCGATTGCCCGGCACCTGATAGATCTCGCTCTGCGCCGGAATGCTGTCCGGGGCGTGGCGGGGCCGGTTGAGGTCGATCAGCAGACGCGAATAATTGGCGCTCAGCAGCGTGGCGCCGATTTTTTCCGACAGTTGTTCGGCCAGATCCAGCGCACCGATGTCCCAGGCAATGTGTTCATGCGCAGCCTTTTCATCCAGACCCAGATTGTTCAGGGCGTCGGGGATGTGGCGGCTGGCGTGCTCGCACACCAGAATCAGTGGGTGCGTCGAATCTTCACGGATCAGGTTGTAGACCGGTCGGGTGTACAACCCAAGTTCGGCGGATTCAGTAAAGGCGTGCATAGTGCTCACACAGGTCGGCGGGTGAGAGCTGTTCCGTCAGCGCCAGTTCCTCGGTTTTAAGGGCGAAATACGTGTCGAGCAACGGTGCCGGCAGCGCTGCCATCAGCGCTTCGCTGCGACGCAGGCAATCCAGTGCCTGAGCCAAAGAGGCGGGCAGGGCAACAATGCCCCGCGCCTCGCGTTGTTCGTCGTTGAGTGCATCGGGGATTTCATCGGTGATGGCGTTCAGCGCCAGGCGCTGCTCGATGCCCAAACGTCCGGCGATCAGCAGCGCAGCCATTGCCAGGTGCGGCGAGGCGGTGGCGTCCATGGCGCGGAATTCCAGGTTGTACTGCTTCGCCACGGGTTTGTTGCCCAGGCTTACGGTCGGGCAGATGCGCAGCGCCGCTTCGCGGTTCTGCTGGCCGAGACAGGCGTAGGACGCGCTCCAATGGTGCGGCTGCAGGCGCTCGTACGACACCGGCGTCGGCGCAGTGAACGCACACAGCGCCGGCAAGTAATGCAGCACGCCCGCCGCCCAGTGCTGGCCGAGGGTCGACAGGCCATTGCTGGTGCCGGCGTCGTACAACATCGGCTGGCCGGCCAGATCAAGCAGGCTGACGTGCAGGTGTACACCGTTGCACACCGCGTCGGCGGCGGTCTTTGGTGAGAAGCTCAGATCCAGGCCCATCTGCCGGGCGATTTCGCGGGTGATCTCGCGCACGTTTACCGCGCGATCTGCCGCTGCCACGCCGAGGGTCGGACGGCAGGTGATTTCGTATTGATGCTTGCCATATTCGGGCAGGAACATTTCCGGCTCGACGCCGCCGGCGCGCAGGGCGCTGAGCAGCCAGCCACCGAATTCCGCGCCCTGGCGCTGGGATTCGAGGGAGAAGGCCAGGTGTTCGGCAAACCCGGCGTGCAGGTTGAATTCGTGTTCGAACGCGGCGTTGATCTGCAACCCGAGTTGATCGCGATAGCGCTCGATCTCATCGCGCAGCAGCGTGCGCGGGCAGGCGCCCCACGGGCGCCCGTCGGTTTCGCGGATGTCGCCGTGGATGAAGTCCAGCGCCGGGGCGGCGGCGTCCGGGCCATTGCCGACGGTGACGCGGCTGGCCAGATCGGGAATCAGCCGCAGATCGCCATAAGCGCCCCACGGGTTGGTCGAGGCAATGATGTCCTGCGGCGTCAGCGCGCTGTTGGCCGGCACCCAGCCGCAGCCGGCGGCTTGATAGTGTTCCAGCTCATCGCTGGGAAACGAACGGCCCCGGGTGATGCCGATCAGGTCGGTGGTGACGATGGTGGTCATCGGCAGCGGCAACAGGCGTTCGCTCATGGCTGCATCTCCCGCAGACGACCGAGTACGGTGTCGGTATCGGTGATCCAGCAATAGCCCTTGATCGCGTTCAGGCAGGCATCGTGACGTGCTTCGGTGTAGGTCGCGCAGGCGTCCGCCACCAGTGTGACGAGGTAACCCCGGTCGGCGGCATCGCGCACGGCCATATCCACGCATTGATCGGTGACGATGCCGGCAATGATCAGGTGACGGGTTTCCAGATTGCGCAGCACGTAGTCGATGTTGGTCGAGTTGAAGACCCCGGAAGAGGTCTTGGGCAGCACGATTTCGTTTTCTGCCGGGGTCAGTTCAGCGATGACCTGTGCCTGCGGGCTGCCCTTGGGCAGGTGCATGTTCGACAGTTTGTGATCCAGCGAGCGGTCGCGGCCGTCGGCGGTCAGGCTTTCGATCAGGGTGTGCAGCACGTTCTGCCGTGCGTCACGGAAGGCGTTGAGCAGGCGCACCTGATTGGGCACCACTTGCGAGCGCGCGCGATTGAGGAAGTAGGCGGCGTCCGGGCCTTCCAGGTGCGGGTCGAACTGCGGCTCGAGCCAGGCACGCTGCATGTCCACCAGCAACAGCGCAGTGTGGTCGGTGACAAACGGCAGGTCCCGCGGCGAGCGGTGGGGAAGGCTGAACATCCTTATTTATCCTCCAGCAGGTGGGTGTCGAAGTCGTTGCGCAGGGCATCGATGCCTTCCAGGCGATCGGCCAGGTCCGGGCTGCGCAGGGTCAGGCAAGCGATCAGCGCTTCAACCTGAGCCAGCGCCGGAACCATGGTGTCGAACGGTGAAGCCGACTCCACCGGAGCGCTGATGATCATGTCGGCCAGTTCCCGCAGCGGCGAAGCATAAATGTCGGTGAACAGCACCACGCGAGCATTGTTGTTCTTGGCGGCGGAGGCCACGCGCAGGGCCTGGGTCTGGTAGCGGCGATAGTCAAACACCAGCACCAGGTCCTGGCGTTGCAGGTCGAACAGGCGATCCGGCAGTTGCGCGTTGTCCTCCAGCGCAAAACAGCCGGGGCGCAGCAGACGCAAATGATTGAGCAGGTAAGTGGCCATCAGGCTGCTGAAACGCCCGCCGAAGCAGTAGACCTGATGGCGCGTATCGAGCAGCCATTGCGCCAGGATCCGCACGTCTTCGGGTTGGGTCAGCGCCTGGGTTTCCGCCAGCAGACTGTGGCTGTGGGCCAGATAATGGCTCCAGGCATCGTCCTGGTTCAGGTTCGAACGCGGTTGCAACAGCGTGCGTGGCGAGCGCAGGCGATGATCCATGTCGCTCAGCAGAGCGTCCTGGAATTCGGCGTATCCGCCAAAGCCGAGTTTTTTTACCAGACGCACGATGGTCGGATCGCTGACGCCGGCGTGCTCGGCCAGCCGCGCCATGGGCCCGAGGCCGTTGCGCGGGTACTGATCGAGCAAGGCCCGGACGACTTTGCGCTCTGACGGCGTAAGGTCCAGGCCGGGATCGGTAATCAGGTCTCTTAGAGGGGGCATCCGGGCTCCTGCTGGATGAGGTGTTGGATTCGCTTCACAATCCGTTAAAACAGTATTTATGTAACTGACGTTACATGTCTAGTGAATTTTCTGCGCCTTCCGTGGAGCCCCAAAATGGGGCGAAATGCCCGTGTAGCAAGGGCTTCATGGTTTCCCTGTAGTGTGTAGTCCATTGCCTATTGTGGTGTCAGACATTTCCGTTTTCTTTTGACGGACCGTTTTACCAGGCTTGCCCGGAACCACCCGGTTTACGGCACAATTGCCGTCCTGTCGGCATTCCGCCGGTGGTTGTTTACCTTCTGACCGAGTGACTCAACGTGCAAGCCACCCGTTTGACCTTGATTTGTCACGCCAGAACCGTCTCACAAAAATTGGCGCGTTTTCCTACGAACGAGTCCGTTGAAGAAAGCGCTGTAGCGTCTGACTTGTGGGTCGCCCGGTTCGGGTTGCCGCGTCGTCTGATCTGCGGCCCTGAGCTGCGCACCTGCCAGACTGCTCAATGGTTCGGCGAGGATGCGCAGGTTGATGAAGCCTTGCGCGATTGCGACTGGGGGCGCTGGCAAGGGCAATCGATCAAGGACTTGCAGCGAAATGAGCCCGACGCGTTGCAAGCCTGGCTCGAAGATCCTGGCGCCGCGCCCCATGGCGGAGAATCGGTGGCACAACTCGGTGAACGGGTGGCCGCATGGCTGGCAGCGCTGCAAACCACGCCGGGGCACGTGGTGGCCGTGACGCATCCGTTCGTCATCCGGGCAGCGCTGACGCAGGTCATGCAAAGCGAAGCCTTCCACAGCATCGATGTCGAGCCGCTGGCGCTGGTCGAGTTGAGTTTCTTCGGACGCTGGCGGCTTCGCTTGCCCGGCATTGATCTTGAAGGAGACCGCACATGAAGCGATTGCTGGTCATCGGCATTGGCGCCGGCAACCCCGACTACATCACGATGCAGGCGGTGAAGGCGCTTAATCGGGTGGACGTGTTTTTCCTCATGGACAAGGGCCAGAGCAAGGACAAGCTGATCGACCTGCGTCGAGAAATCTGCGAGCGCTACATCACTGATCGTACGTACCGCTTCGCCGAAGCTCACAGCCCGGAGCGCGAGCGCGGCGAGGTGGACTACAGCGCCAGCGTCGAAAATCTGAATCAAGCCAAGCAGCAAACCTTTGAACGCCTGATCAATGACGAATTGGCTGACGGGCAGTGCGGCGGTTTTCTGGTGTGGGGCGATCCGGCGTTGTACGACAGCACTATTCGTATCCTGCAGGCGATTCTCACCTCAGGTCGATGCGCGTTTGAGTTCGAGGTGATCCCCGGCATCACCAGCGTTCAGGCCCTGGCGGCGCAACACAAAGTGCCGCTTAACACCATCGGCCGCTCGATTGAAATCACCACCGGCCGGCGCCTGGCGGCGGGGCAGGTGAGTGATGCCGACAGTCTGGTGGTGATGCTCGATGCCGAAGATGCCTACCATCGAGTGGCGGATCAGGAGACCGAGATTTACTGGGGGGCCTACCTTGGCACGCCGGATGAAATCCTCCTCAGCGGAAAGCTCAAGGACGTTGCCGATGAAATCGAGCGGGTGCGCAAGGCGGCGCGGGCCGAGCATGGTTGGATCATGGACACCTATCTGTTGCGCAAGCCTTGACCTTACGACCAAAGCGCTCGCGATACACCGACGGCGGGACCCCGACCACGCTGCGAAACGCCACACGAAAGCTTTCCACCGAACGATAGCCGCAGCGCAGGGCGATCTGCTCGGTGTTCTGCGGTGTGCTTTCCAGCAACTCTCGGGCCCGGGCCAGGCGTTCGTGTTGCAACCAGGTTTTGGGTGACTGGCCGCTGGCTTCGGTGAATTTGCGCAGGAAGGTGCGTTCGCTCATCGCCGCTTCGCTGGCCAGGTCGCGCACTTCCAGTGGCTCGTGCAGGCGCTCGCGGGCCCACTGCATCACGCGCGACAAGTCACTGCGCGGAGTCGGGCTGACTGGTGTCGGAATGAATTGCGCCTGACCGCCGGTGCGTTGCGGCGACATCACCAGTCGGCGCGCCACCGAGTTGGCCACCTGAGTGCCGAAGTCCCGCGTCACCAGGTGCAGGCAGGCGTCGATCCCGGCCGCGCTGCCGGCCGAAGTGATCAATTGGCCGGAATCGACGTAGAGCACGTCCGGGTCGACATCGATGGCCGGGAAGCGCTCGGCCAGTTCCGAGGTATAGCGCCAGTGGGTGGTGGCGCCATGCCCGTCAAGCAGCCCGCTGGCCGCCAAAACAAAGACGCCCGAACAGATCGAGAGCAACCGGGCACCACGCGAATGGGCGCTGCGAAGTGCTTCGAGCAAGGCCTCCGGCACCGGCGCGCTGCGGTCGCGCCAGCCGGGAATGATGATGGTGCGCGCATCCGCCAACAATTCCAGACCACCATCGGCCAGCACCTGAATCCCGCCCATGGCGCGCATCGGGCCTTGATCCACCGCTGCGATGCAGTGCGCGTACCACGGAAAATCGAATTCCGGCCGGGCCAGGCCGAAGATCTCCACAGCGATGCCGAACTCGAAGGTACAGAGGCCGTCGTAGGCCAGAATCGCGACCAATCCAGGTGAATCAGGCATTTGGCGGAAATTTCCCGGTGAGTGTCTTGTGCGCCACTGTAGCGGCAAGCGGCGGCTCGATAAAGTCTGTTCATCCCTTCACCGATGCAGGAGCAACACAACATGCCCAGCCTGGTTCGCCAATTTCCCGCAGCCCCTTCGGCCATTGCCCTGATGCACTTCAGCAACCGTCTGACCTTCGAAACCGATTGTTCCGACGTCTTCAGCAGCCAGGAGGCGGGCGAGGTCGATTTCGTGCTGGTGGACGTGCGCGGACCCCTGGCCTTCGAGCGCGGCCATGTGCCGGGGGCGATCAACGTTCCGGGGCGTCTGCTGACGGCCGAAGCGCTGGCGGACTACCCGACCTCCACACTGTTCGTGGTCTATTGCGCCGGGCCCCACTGCAACGGCGCCAACAAGGCGGCGGTGAAGCTGGCGGCGTTGGGCTATCCGGTCAAGGAGATGATCGGCGGGGTGACCGGCTGGCTGGATGAAGGCTTTCAGTTGAGTGTTACGACACCGCGCGTCGCCACTGCCCCGATCGCTTGCGATTGCTGATAACCGGAAAGTTGCCGCTTCGGCGGCACCTTTGTCCGCTTTGTCCTACAACCCTTGCACCGCTCCGGCGCACACTTTTCCCACGTGATGGCACTCGCCGATTTTCTGCAAGTATTTGTCGCTTAAACACAATTTGCCCCGTGCGCGCCGCCATAGACTGCCGGCCACTTCGGTTTCTTTGCGCTCCATAGCCCAAGGCCGAACCTGACAATCGAAAGCTGCCAATAAAAGCCTCCGCACACGGGAGTAATAAATGAAAAAGCTGGTTATGTTCGGTGCCCTGGCACTGTCGATGTTGTCCCTGACCGCCGTGGCCGAAGACGCCAAACCGATTCGGATCGGTATCGAAGCCGGTTACCCGCCATTCTCGATGAAAACCCCTGACGGCAAACTGGCCGGTTTTGACGTAGACATCGGCGATGCGCTGTGTGAGCAGATGAAAGTCAAATGCACCTGGGTCGAGCAAGAGTTTGACGGCCTGATCCCGGCGCTGAAAGTGAAGAAGATCGACGCGATCCTGTCCTCGATGACCATCACGGACGACCGCAAGAAAAACGTCGATTTCACCATCAAGTACTACCACACCCCGGCGCGCTTCGTGATGAAGGCAGGCTCCGGCGTGAAAGACCCGCTGGTTGAGCTCAAAGGCAAGAAAGTCGGCGTGCTGCGCGCCAGTACCCACGACCGCTACGCCACCGAAGTGCTGGTACCGGCCGGGATCGAACTGGTGCGTTACGGCTCGCAGCAGGAAGCCAACCTGGATATGGTGTCCGGCCGTATCGATGCGATGCTGGCCGACTCGGTCAACCTGAGCGACGGCTTCCTGAAAACCGACGCCGGCAAAGGCTTCGAATTCGTTGGCCCGACCTACGAAGACGCCAAATACTTCGGCGGTGGCGCCGGTATTGCAGTGCGTAAGGGCGATACCGAGCTGGCGGAGAAATTCAACGCCGCCATCAACGAAATCCGCGCCAACGGCAAGTACAAGCAAGTGCAGGACAAGTACTTCGACTTTGACGTGTACGGCCATTAATACGCCGTAGAAAAAAGTGGCCCCGTTGACGCGGTGGCCACTTTTTTTTGGCCCGTGATTTATCCTGTCAGCACATTTCCAATGCAGTCACTGGGTAGCAGCGACTGCAGAATTTCAGGAGTTCCCCATGCAACGCATCGACCATGTTCTGCCCTGGAGCCATCTGGGCAGCGAACGCTCCCTCAGCGTCTTCCGTTACGGCGTCGGCCCACGCAAGGTTTATATCCAGGCCAGTCTGCACGCCGATGAGCTGCCGGGCATGCGCACTGCGTGGGAACTGAAAAAACGCCTGGCCGAGCTGGAGAGCAACGGTCAGTTGCAAGGTGTGATCGAACTGGTGCCGGTGGCCAACCCGATCGGCCTTGATCAGCACCTGCAAGGCAGTCACATGGGCCGCTTCGAGCTGGGCAGCGGCAAGAACTTCAACCGTTCCTTTGTCGAACTCAGTGCGCCAGTGGCCGAGCGCATCGGGAATCTGCTGGGCAGCGATGCCGAAGCCAACATTGCGCTGATCCGCCAGACCATGGGCCAAGTGCTCGACGGATTGCCGGCCCCGGCCTCGCAACTGGAAGCGCTGCACCGTCTCTTGCTGCGCCACGCCTGCGAGGCCGACATCACCCTCGATCTGCACTGCGACTTCGATGCCGCAATTCATCTCTACGCCTTGCCGCAGCACTGGCCGCAGTGGCAATCCCTCGCCGCACGCCTGAAGGCTGGCGTGGCGCTGTTGTGTGAGGACTCTGGCGGCAGTTCTTTTGACGAATCCTGCTCCACGCCGTGGTTGCGCCTGGCGCGGATGTTCCCGAACTCGGCGATTCCACCGGCCAACCTCGCCACCACCCTGGAGCTGGGCAGCATGGGCGACACCCGCGTCGATCAGGCTCAGGCCAATGGCGAGGCGATCCTGGGCTTTTTGGCCGAACAGGGCTTCATCAGCGGCGAATGGCCGAAGGCGCCGGAGGAGTGCTGCGAAGGCATGCCGTTCGAAGGCACCGAATACTTGTTCGCCCCGCACCATGGCGTAGTGAGTTTCCTGCGTGATGCCGGTGAGTGGGTCGAGCGCGGCGATGCGCTGTTCGAAGTGGTCGATCCGTTGAACGACCGCGTGACCACCGTGCGCGCCGGCACCAGCGGCGTGTTGTTCGCCATAGATCGCGGTCGCTACACCCAGCCGGGGATCTGGCAGGCGAAGGTGGCGGGGCGCGAGCCGATTCGGGCGGGCAAGCTGATCAACGACTGACAGCCCATCCTCTGGATCGCAGTGTTAGGCTCTGTCGCGAACCCTGCACTGTGTGAAGGAAGGCTTATGTTGAAGGTGTTTGCTCTGCTGACTCTCCTGGCGTCCAGCGCCGTCCATGCTCAAACCTCGCTGCAAACCGATCTGCCACTCAACTACCTGGCCCAGGTGCACCCGGACGCCGAACCGCGTCCGCTGGTGGTTTTCCTGCATGGCTACGGCAGTAATGAAGCCGATCTGATCGGCATGAAATTTCAGCTGCCCAAGCAGTACAACTACCTGTCGGTGCAGGCGCCGATGGCGTTGGGGGAAGGGCGCTTCCAATGGTTTCGCAAGAAAGGCGACGGTGCCTACAACGGCGAGACTGATGATCTGAAGGTTGCCAGCCAGAAACTGCGGGCTTTTATCGCGGCGGCGGCGCAGAAATATCACGCGCGACCGGACAAGGTGTACCTGGTCGGTTTCAGCCAGGGCGCGATGATGACCTACGAGGTGGGGTTGAGGCAGCCGGCGGCGGTCGGTGGCATCGCCGCGTTGAGCGGGCGGGTGTTGCCGGTGCTCAAGAGCGAGCTGACATCAGCGCAACAACATCCGCCGCTGGAGATCTTCATCGGCCATGGCACGGCGGATGACCGGGTCCCCTACACGGGCGCCACTGCGGCCAAAGAGTTGCTCGAGAAGCTGGACTACACACCGGCGTTCCATGCCTATCCCGGCGTCGGCCACAGCATCAGCGCGGCCGAGCTTCGGGATCTGAACGACTGGTTGCAGCGACTCAACCCCTGAGCATCACTTTTCCTTGAGGATGGTTTTCACCAGCGCCTCGTGACCGCTCTTGTCGCTGGCCCGGGAAATCACCTGGACCAGCGCCATGCGCGTGCCGGAGCCGGCCAGCAACGTGGTGTTGAGGGTCTGGCCGCCGCCCTGGGTGGCGGTGCTGTCGACCTGACGCAGGCCCAGGCCATTGCCTTTCTGGGTCAGGCTCTTTTCGCTGAGCTTGTTGAAGTCCGGCAGGGCCTTGCGCTGAGCGTCGATGAAATCGGACACGGTGCCGTCGAGGAACGCACTGTCGTTGTCCTTGACGTTGTTGCCTTCGGGAATCTGGTTTTCGGCGGTGATGACCACCGTCTTGGTGGCATCGTTGGTGTACATCATGCCTTTGGCGCCGGTCGGACCGGCCGGCAGCGGGTCGCCGACGAAGCCCTTGGGCAGGACGAAACTGAATTTGCCGTCGAGCATCGAGACGTTCTCGGTGACAGCCTTCTCTTTGGCCTTGGCTGCCTGAGCATTGATGGCGCCGAAACCGGCCACCGCCGCCAGCAACAGGACGACGGCTTTCTTGCTAAGCAATGACATTCGAATCTCCGAGGGATGGTCGCGCTTGGGCGGCGATCATCCCACGGAGAACACCCGGCACTCCAGAGCGGTTTGTCCGGGCGAGGTCAGTTCGGCGACGGCGCAGGCGCCGGTTTGGCCAGCAACTGCCGGGTGACCCCGAGCATCGCCACCGAAACGGCCACCGCCACCACGAAGCCACCGAAACCAAGACCTGGAACGGTCAGCGCCAAGACCAGACAAAACGCCGAGAACGAATACATCCCCGTCGCCGTCGCCCGCAACAGCGCGGCAGTAAACGCCGGGCCACGGGTCTGCTGGGAAAACACCGCCATCACACTGCCGAGCACCGGGAACACCGCGAGCAATCCGCTCCAGCGCTCGCCCACCGTGCTGGCCAGCATCGTCACCACCAGCGTCAACGCCGCCCCGGCGATCATCCGCCACACCAGTTTGTCCGACTTCGGCGCCGGGCCGTTGACCACCGGTTGCACCTTGGGAAACAGGTACGGCGCAGCAAGAAGGGCAGTTGCAGCGGCGGCGACGGAGAAGGGCAACGACGCCGGAATCAGCGACAGGATCAGCGCCAGCACGGCCCAGACCGAAAGAGAAACCACCAGCGCCAACAGCCAGTTCGCCCGCTGCGCCACCTGCGCATAAGTGACGCAAAACGCGATCATCGCAAACATGGCCGACAGCGCCGCGACCGCCGATTGCGCGGCAAACGCCGGGCCTTGTTCGATGGCGAGGAAAAACAGAATCGGCCCGACCACCACCGGCAACCCCGACAGCCACCCGGCAACGCTGGGGCCCCAACGCTTGCCGGCGAGGGAAATCAGCAGCAGAAAACCGGGAATCAGCAGCAGTTTGAGGATCAGCACGCAGGTGTCTCCATCGGGTCAGAGGTGGCCACGTTAGCATTGTCGTGAATGGATTGCTGAAGATGCATGCAAAAAATGTATACAAAGTGCCGGGCGTGATCGCCGACTATGCTCTGACTATCAGGGTTTACCGGAGTCGATGCCGCAATGAGCAGAACACCGAAGGTGTTGCGTGGATGCTGCGGTATCGGCTTGTGGGCCTTGCTGCTGACGCCCACCTGGGCCAGTTGGCAGGACGCGGTGCCCGGCGCGCAGATCATCGGCACCGGCGATTTCAGCGTGTTCGGTTTCGACATTTATAACGCCCGGTTGTGGAGCGCCGCGCGTCCATTGGCTGACGGTCAGCCTTTTGCCCTGGAGTTGATCTACCGACGCAACGTGTCCCGCGATGATCTGGTCAAGGCCAGTGTTGATGAGATCAAGCGCCTGGCGGGTTCCTCCATCAGCCCGGCGCAATTGGCGGTGTGGCAGGTCCAGATGCAGCAATCGTTCGTCGACGTCCAGGCCGGCACGCGGATTACCGGGGTGTATCTGCCGGGGCAGGGCGCGCGGTTCTTTGTCGGTCAACAGTTGCAGCATGAAATCGATGATCCGCAGTTCGCTCGGGCGTTTTTCGACATCTGGCTCGACCCGCGCACACGCAGTCCCGAGTTGCGTCAGCAATTGCTCGGCACTGCCAAACCCTGAGCGCAGCACGTCTGCTCTTGGGCACGCCGACTGAAACGTCTAAGCTGCGCCTTTCGACTTGTTTCTGGATGTGTGCGTGAAATTCAGTTTGCCCAAAATCGCCACCGCGCCGTTCTGCCCGCCGGAAGTGGCCGGCAGTGTCCCGGTGGATCCGAATGCCTCGTTCTTCAAACGCGTGCTGCGTTTTGCCGGCCCCGGTTTGCTGGTGTCGATCGGCTACATGGACCCGGGCAACTGGGCCACCGCAATCGAGGCCGGTTCGCGCTTCGGTTACAGCCTGTTGTTCGTGGTGTTGCTGGCGAGCCTGGCGGGCATGGTCGTGCAATGCCTGTGTTCGCGGCTGGGCATCGCCACCGGGCGTGATCTGGCACAGCTGTCCCGCGAGCGTTACAGCACTCCTACGGCACGGCTGCAATGGGTGCTGGCGGAAATCTCGATCATTGCCACTGACCTGGCAGAAGTGCTTGGTTGCGCACTGGCGTTTCACTTGTTGCTGGGTTGTTCGCTGACATTTGGCATCGCCCTGACCGCATTCGATACGTTACTGGTGTTGGCCCTGCAAAACCGCGGTTTCCGGCGGCTGGAAGCGATCATGCTGGTGCTGGTGGGCACCATCGGCGTGTGCTTCTTCGTTGAATTGTTGCTGATCAAACCGTACTGGCCGGACGTCGCTCAAGGTTTCAAGCCGTCACTGTCGGCGATCAGCGAGGCGGCGCCGCTGTACCTGGCCATCGGCATCCTTGGCGCCACGGTGATGCCGCACAACTTGTACCTGCACACCTCGATCGTACAAACGCGACTGATCGGCCGGGACCTCGCGAGCAAACAGGATGCAGTGAATCTGGCACGCATCGACACCATCGGCTCGCTGGCGCTGGCGTTGCTGGTCAACGCGGCGATCCTGATCCTTGCGGCGGCAGCCTTTCATCAGTCCGGGCACACCGACGTGGTGGACATCCAGGACGCCTATCACTTGCTCGATCCGCTGGTGGGCGGCGCGCTGGCCAGCGTGCTGTTCGGTGTGGCGCTGCTGGCGTCGGGGCAGAGTTCGACCTTCACCGGCACCATCGCCGGGCAGGTGATCATGGAAGGCTATTTGAATCTGCGGATTCCCTGCTGGCAGCGCCGCTTGATTACCCGTGGGCTGGCGCTGATTCCGGCGTTCATCGGCGTGTGGCTGATGGGCGACGGCGCGGTGGGCAAGTTGCTGGTGTTGAGTCAGGTGGTGCTGAGCCTGCAATTGCCGTTTGCGCTGTATCCGCTGATTCGCATGACCAACGACAAACAGCTGATGGGGCCGTTTGTGAATCGCTGGCCGACGCGGGTGCTGGCGTGGGGGTTGTTTGTGGTGATCAGCGGCGCCAATGCCTGGCTGATTCTGCAGTTGGCCGCCTAACGGCCGAAAGCATCCACCACAAAATCAATGAACACCCGAGTCTTGGCCGGCATCAAGGTGCGGCTCGGGTAGTACAGCGATATCGCCCCGGCATCGCACTGCCAGTCGGGCAACAGCCGCACCAGTTCACCGCGCTCGATCTGCGCGCTGACATCGGGCAACACCAGCATCGTCACCCCGAGGCCCAGCAGCGCAGCCTTGCGCATGGCCATTGGATCGTTCAGCACAATATTCGGATTGAGCAGGGCGCTGGCCTGTTCGCCAGCGTCGTTGTGCATCTGCCATTGGCGAATGCGCCCGGTGCGCAGGCCGCGCATGACGATGCCCTGGTGATCGGCGAGGTCTGTCGGATGTCGGGGCAGGGCGCGTCCGGCCAGATAGGCCGGTGAGGCCACTGCCAGTATTTCAGCAGACGCCAGTCGCCGGGAAACCACCCCGGGCGTCAGCTCGAATCCGCCGCCAATCGCCACGTCGTAGCCCTCGGCGATCAAATCCACCTGGCGATTCTCGAAGTGCCACTCCGGGCGAATCAGCGGATAGCGCGTCAGAAACTCCGGCAACAGCGGCAGCATGTGATCGATGCCGAACGTCGGCGGCAGGCTGATCTTGAGCACACCCGCCGGCTCCCCGCGCTCGGTCGCCACCGTCGCAATCGCGGCCTGCAAGGCATCGAGGTTGCCGCCGATACTCGCCAGAAAACCTTCGCCGGCCTCGGTCAGCGACAGCTTGCGGGTCGAGCGCTGGAACAGCCGCACGCCGAGGTTGCGTTCCAGAATCGCCACGTTACGGCTGATCGCCGCCGGGGTCAGTGCGAGTAGCCGTGCTGCGGCGGAGAAACTGCCGGTCTCGGCGCTGCGGACGAAGGATTCAAGATTGGCAAGGGTTTCCATGGTTTCGACCTGATAGCGATGCTTGAAGATCATTCAAGGTATTACCGGCTAATCAAGTGGGAATGGCAAGTGCAAGATTGGTTTCGAGTCTTACCCCACTTTCTGGAGAACACCATGAGCACTATCGGAATCATCGGCGCTGGCGCCATCGGTTCAGCGTTTGCCAAAGCCTTGTCGCGTCAGGGCATCCCGTTGGTCATCGCCAACAGTCGCGGGCCGGAGACTTTGGCCGAGCTGGTGGCAGAACTCGGTCCGACCGCCCGCGCCGTTACCCGTGAAGAAGCCGCTGCCCAGGACATCGTGCTGGTCGCGGTGAACTGGTCGAAACTGCCGACGGCGCTGGCCGGGCTGCCGGACTTTGGCGGGCGGATCGTCATCGATGCCAACAACTCGATTGAAGCGCCGTCGTTCAAACCGGTGGATTTGCAGGGCCGGCCGTCCAGCGAAGTGTTCGCTGAGTGGGTGCCGGGTGCGCGGGTGGTCAAGGCGTTCAACCATTTGCTGGCGCGTTTGCTGGAGGCGGATCCGGCGTCGGAGGGTGGCAAGCGCGTGCTGTTCCTGTCCGGGGATGATGCGCAGGCCAAGGCTGAAGTCGGCGCGCTGATCGATCAGCTCGGCTTCTTTGGTATCGATCTGGGCGAGTTGAGTGTGGGTGCGCGCCTGGTGCAGTTCCCGGGCGGGCCGTTGCCGGTGCTGAATCTGGTGAAGTTCGCCTGACAGCGGACAAAAAAATACCCGGTGCGACGTGAGTCGTACCGGGTTTGTTGCCAACGGATATTGGATGTCGTGGATCCGCCGTCCGCTGTTGAACTTCTTTTGCGCTTACGCGCGTTCCAGCGCCAGGGCTACGCCCTGACCGCCGCCGATGCACAGGGTCGCCAGACCCTTTTTCGCATCACGCTTGATCATTTCATGCAGCAGGGTCACCAGCACACGGCAGCCCGATGCACCGATCGGGTGACCGAGAGCGATGGCGCCGCCGTTGACGTTGACCTTGTCCAGATCCCATTGCAGATCCTTGGCCACCGCCAGCGATTGCGCGGCGAAGGCTTCATTGGCTTCGATCAGGTCGAGTTGGCCGATGCTCCAGCCCGCCTTGTCCAGACAGCGGCGAGTGGCCGACACCGGGCCGATGCCCATGATCGCCGGGTCGACGCCGGCGTTGGCGTAGGCGGCGATTTTCGCCAGGACCGGCAGGCCCAGAGCCTTGGCTTTTTCGGCGCTCATCAGAATGACGGCGGCGGCGCCGTCGTTCAGCGACGAAGCGTTGCCGGCGGTGACGCTGCCGTCCTTTTTGAAGGCCGGGCGCAGTTTGGCCAGGGATTCGGCGGTGGTGTCGCCCCGTGGCTGCTCGTCGACCTTGAACGCCACCGGATCGCCCTTGCGCTGCGGGATCAGGATCGGGGTGATTTCATCGACAAAACGGCCGGCCTCGATGGCCGCGGCGGCTTTCCGTTGCGAGGCTGCAGCGAAGGCGTCTTGCTGCTCGCGGCTGATCTCGTATTTCTCGACCAGATTCTCGGCGGTGATGCCCATGTGGTAATCGTTGAACGCATCCCACAGGCCGTCGCTGATCATGGTGTCGACGATTTGTGCGTGACCCATGCGCAGACCGGTGCGCGCGCCCGGCATCACGTAATTGGCCAGGCTCATGTTTTCCTGGCCGCCGGCGATGATCACGTCCGCGTCGCCGCAACGGATCGCCTGGGCACCGAGGTGCAGGGCCTTGAGGCCCGAACCGCAGACCTTGTTCAGGGTCATGGCCGGCACGGCGTGGGGCAGGCCGGCCTTGATCGCCGACTGGCGCGCCGGGTTCTGGCCGGCGCCGGCGGTCAGCACCTGGCCCATGATCACTTCATCGACCTGAGCACCGTCCAGACCGGTCTGCTCAAGCAACTGGCGGATGACCGCCGCGCCCAGGTCCACGGCGGAGACGGTGGCCAGCGAACCCTGGAAACTGCCGATCGCGGTACGCGTGGCGGCAACAATGACGACGTCTTGCATTTTCGAATTCCTCACTCGGCAGCGAACTGCATTTCCGGTACGTGATCCGGGACGATCAGTTTACCAGCGGTTTTGGCGACGATTTCCTCGACGCTGACGCCAGGTGCGCGTTCCTTGAGGACAAAAGCGCCATTTTCGATTTCCAGGTACGCCAGGTCAGTCAGCACGCGCTTGATGCAACCTGCACCGGTCAGCGGCAGGCTGCACTGGCTCAGCAACTTGGACTCACCGTCCTTGGACGCGTGGGTCATGATGACGATGATGTTGTCGGCGCCGGCCACCAGGTCCATCGCACCGCCCATGCCCTTGACCAGTTTGCCGGGGATCATCCACGAGGCGATGTTGCCTTGTACGTCCACTTCGAAGGCGCCCAGTACGGTCAGGTCGACGTGACCGCCACGGATCATCGCGAAGGACTCGGCGGAGTTGAAGATCGAAGCGCCGATGCGCGCAGTCACAGTCTGTTTGCCGGCGTTGATCATGTCGGCATCAATAGTCTCTTCAGTCGGGAAAGGCCCCATGCCGAGCAGGCCGTTTTCCGATTGCAGCATGACTTCCATGCCTTCGGGGATGTAGTTGGCGACCAGGGTCGGAATGCCGATACCGAGGTTCACGTAGTAGCCGTCCTGCATTTCGCGGGCGACGCGTTGAGCCATTTGTTCGCGGGTAAGTGCCATGTTCTTGTTCTCCGTCAGCCTGGATTATTTGCGGATGGTGCGTTGTTCGATGCGTTTTTCGAACGTGCCGCAAATGACCCGGTCGACGTAGATGCCGGGCGTGTGGATGTGTGCCGGATCCAGCTCGCCGGGTTCGACGATTTCTTCGACTTCGACCACGGTGATCTTGCCGGCGGTGGCGGCCAGCGGGTTGAAGTTCTGCGCGGTGTGGCGGTAGATGACGTTGCCGAAGTGGTCGGCTTTCCAGCCTTTGACGATGGCGAAGTCGCCAGTGATGGACTCTTCCATCAGGTACTTGCGACCGTGGAATTCACGCACTTCCTTGCCTTCGGCGACCGGGGTGCCGACGCCAGTAGCAGTGAAGAACGCAGGGATGCCGGCACCGCCTGCGCGCATTTTTTCGGCGAGGGTGCCTTGCGGGGTCAGGACGACTTCGATGTCGCCTTTGAGCAGTTGCTCTTCGAACAGTTTGTTTTCGCCGACGTAGGAGGCGACCACCTTGCGGATCTGGCGGTCGGTCAGCAGCACGCCGAGGCCGAAACCATCCACGCCGCAGTTGTTGGAGACGACGGTGAGGTCGCGGGTACCCTTGCGCTTGATCTCGGCGATCAGGTTTTCCGGAATGCCGCACAGGCCGAAGCCGCCGGCGATCACGGTCATGCCGTCTTCAAGACCTGCCATGGCTTCCTCGTAGGAATACACGCGCTTGTCGAAACCTGCCATATGCACCTCTTTTATTGTTTGTCGGGCGGCTGGCTAGCCGAATGACTGGAGTGTCGCGCTGAAGGATATATTTGTTAAGTTGATTTTTAAGGTTGATTGATTGATAAAGCTCATTAAATGTCCGCCGTGGTCGGCGGACGGATGTTCAGCTTAGTCCGTCGAGTAAAACAACCATGACCATCAAGCAGATGCGCGCCTTTCTCGCCGTGGCCCAAAGCCTGAGCTTTGCCGTGGCCTGCGAGCGTCTGCACCTGTCGCAATCGGCGCTGAGCCTGACCATCAAGGCGCTGGAAGAAGGCCTGGGCGGGCGCCTGTTCAGCCGAAATACGCGCAACGTGGCGCTGACCCCGGAAGGGGAATCGCTGCTGCCGCTGGCCCGGCGCCTGATCGCCGACTGGGACAACGCCGAAGACGAAATGCGCCAGCGCTTCAGCCTGCAACGGGGGCGAGTGACGCTGGCGGCGATGCCGTCGTTTGCCGGCAATCTGCTGCCGCCGATCCTCAAAACCTTCCGTGCGCGTTATCCGAACGTCAACGTCACGGTCAACGACGTGATCAACGAGCAAGTGCTGGAAATGGTCCGCGATCGTCAGGTCGAACTCGGCGTGGCGTTCGAGCCGATGCAAAACACTTCGCTGACCTTCACACCTCTATACAAGGATCGCTTTGTCGCGGTAGTGCCGCAGGATTCACCGCTCGCCCAGCGCACTGACATCGACTGGCAGACCTTGCTGCAGGAACCGTTCATCACCCTGCAACGACCGTCCACGGTACGGGTGATGCTGGAGGAACATTTGCAGGCCCGGGGCATGAAACTGCCGGTGGAATTTGAAAGCCATCAACTGGCAACGGTCGGGCGGATGGTGGCTAGCGGGTTGGGCGTCAGTGCGGTGCCAGCCTTGTGTGCCGGGCAGATGCGCGAACTGGGCGCGCATTGCCTGACCTTGCACGAGCCGGTGGTGGAGCGGGCGATTGGCGTGCTGACGGATCCGGGGAATGAATTGTCGGCGGCGGCGCAGGCGCTTTTTGACATTCTCAGGGCTGAACACTGACTTTGGGAGGCCGCTAAGTCAGGCGTTCTGCCAGTAGCGGCAGCAACTGTTCGCACGACTCCTCAATCTTCAAATCCAGCAACTCGTCCGCCCGCGTCTTGCCGAGATTGATCGCAATCAACGGCTTACCCCGATCCGCAATCACCCGGCACAGGCGAAACGCCGAATACGCCATCAACGACGAACCAACCACCAGCATCCCGGCTGCGTTCTCTGCCGCCGCCATGGCCCGCGCCGCCGTCGGTTGCGCGACGTTCTCACCAAAAAACACCACGTCCGGCTTCATCCGCTCACCGTCACAATGCGGACAATGCGGCACCTGGAAACGTGCCTCGAAAGCCGGATCAAGCAGGGTATCGCCGTCCGGCGCCTGCACAGCATCGACACCCGCCAGATATGGATTCTGCGTTTCCATCAGTTGCTGAATCGAATCCCGCTCGCTGCGCTGGCCGCAATCCAGGCACAGCACCCGATGCAGACTGCCGTGCAGTTCGATGACATCGTGGCTGCCGGCCTGATCGTGCAAGGTATCGACATTCTGGGTGATCAATCCGCCGATCCGACCAAGGTTTTGCAGGCTGGCCAGCGCCTCGTGCGCGGCATTCGGTTGCGCCTGACGTACGCGTGGCCAACCGAGCATCGCCCGGGCCCAGTAGCGACGGCGCGACTCGGGTGCCGACAGAAATTCCTGATACATCATCGGCTGCCGGCCCCGGCGCACACCGTTGATGTCGCGGTAATCGGGGATGCCCGACGGCGTGCTGATACCGGCGCCGGTCAGCACCATGAAATCGCCGTCGGCCATGGCCTGTTGCAGGTAATCGAGGTGTTCGTGGAAGGGGCGGTCGAGCATGGTCAGCGCTCCGCAGGCTGTAAGTGCCTTGCAGGTTAGCACTGCCGGGCGCCTCTTTTCAGAGGCGCCCGCTGCGGACGTTTACTTGCGAGCCTCCAGGATCAGGTTGAACGGCGTCTGCGTCGCCCGCCGGAACTGCTTGAATCCGGCTTCACTGAACACTTTGCGCAAGCGCATCTCGCCGGCTTGTGCACCAAGCCCCAGACCCACTTCCTGAGACAGCGAGTTCGGCGTGCAAATGAACGTCGAGGCTGCATAGAACAAGCGCCCGACCGGATTGATGTTGTCGTCCAGTGTGTCGTTGGCAAAGGGTTCGACCAACAGCACGGTACCGTCGTCTTTCAGGCAATCGTAAGCATGCCGTGCGGCACCGACCGGGTCGCCCATGTCGTGCAGGCAGTCGAAATAGCAGATCAGGTCGTAGTCATCGCCGGGAAAGCTCTTCGCCGTTCCCTGGAAAAACCGCGCCCGGCTGCTCACTCCGCCTTCTTCGGCCCGCTGGGTGGCGACGCTCACCGAGGGCGCATGGTAGTCGAAACCGACGAAACGCGAGTTGGGATAGGCCTGGGCCATGATCACCGTGGAAGCGCCATGACCACAGCCGACATCGGCGACCTTGGCGCCTTCTTCGAGTTTGGACACAACGCCCTCCAGCGCCGGCAGCCATTCGGCGATCAAGTGCCCTTTGTAGCCGGGGCGGAAGAACCGTTCTGTGCCGGTGAACATGCACGGATGGTGATCGCCCCAGGGCAGGGCGCCATTGCCGCGCATGGCTTTGACCAGCTTGTCCTTGTCGTGGAAAAACGACGCCACCACGCCGAGCCCGCCGGCCACGTAGACCGGCGAATCTTCCTTGGCCAGGGCCATGGCCTGTTCTTCCGGCAGACGGAACTTGCCGTCCAGGTGTTCCATGTAGCCTGAGGCGGCGTGGGCGCTAAGCCATTCGCGCACCAGGCGAGTGTTGCAGGCGGTTTTTTCGGCGAGGGTTTCCGGGGATATCGGCTGGCTGTCGGCCATGGCTTTATACAAACCAAGTTCTTCGCCGACGATGACATTGGCCAGCATCGCCGCACCGCCCATGTCGTTGACCAGTTTGCCCATGAACTCGTTGAGTCTGGCCTCGTCCATGTCATGTGCTCCTGTCAAGGATCACAGTCCGGTGGTGATGGGGGTCGAGGCATTCACCACCGGGCGGTGGTCGTGGAAACGGGCAGGGCGACACTGCTGTCCTGCGTCCCCCTCGACTGGGTACTGATTGAGTCTAGTCGGTCTTCGTGCCGGCGAAAGCACGCTAGGCGCACTTCCTTACGCAACACGCAGATTTTGCCTACAACTTCGACGTGACGCGATCCCATATTCTGAATCGACTCGGTCGAGGCAAGGACTTTTGAGTGCTGAAGTCTTTGTTTATCTGCGAAGTCCGAAGCCACTTGCTTGCACAGGCTGATCAAATCCGCCGAGAAATCATCCCCGCTAAAAGCCATGAACTCTGTCGTCTTGCCGGGTTACTCACCGATGGTGCACGCGAGCCGAAGCGCAGAAATAAAATGATGCATTGGATGCCACGGAGAGCGAATTGACCGCCTACTTTCCACCGCTGTGCATAGGCGGATTGACGTACAACCTTTCTCATCTCGAACCCTTTACATTCACGATTCAGAGTCAATTGGCGAAGCGTGATTTACGCGTGCATGTCACTTTTTCGAATCATTGTTTCAGCAAGGGATACGATCAAGACTTACATCCGGCTGAGGAGCCAATCCTGCTCGACCATGCCCAGCGACAGCGTACCTTTTGCATAATCCGCTACCGCCTTTCACTGTCACTGCCGCCAGTGATCAAGGGGTTGAATCATCCCCAGGCGAAAGTCAGTGAAACGGCGGCGATGCGAAACTGGGCGTACTCCATCATGATTGAGAACCCGAACGGACCCTACCATGTCTTTTTTGAGTTACGCCGCGCTGCAGAAGGGAAGCCACAAGATCTCAACCTGGTCGTGGAAAGCGCCTACCACCAGACTGAAAAGCCGCCCAGGCTGTTCGGGAAAATGGGATTTATGCTGCTGTGCGGTAAGGTCTATCTTCGTCAACCGACCTCCACCAAGCGCTGACACCAGAAACGAAAAAGGCGCCAAAGGCGCCTTTTTCGATTCGGTAAAGCAGATCCAGACACCACTTACGAACCGCCTTGCGCGATTACAGCTCTCGCTGCTGGGAAGCGCTCAATCTCATCTGGTCAGTCGCTTCGATGGGGCAAAGCTAACGAAAACTGGCGGATACGTCAATGAATTCGTAACCCGTCGTTCACGAAGAAGTCAGCGGGTTCTGTATCCCATTGTGTACAGACCAGCCGCCGATACAAAACCCGCCACTTCCCGCGCATTGCCCACACAGCCGCGATACACCCGCCGGTTTAACTGAGTCTGTCAGTCGCCACGCCCGGCGGCTCTTCAGCAGAGGTCTTGCCCATGCAGACTCCCCACCCCACCTTGCAGGCCAGCGTCGGGCTCGGCCTGCGTCGCGGCTTGATGAAGGATCTTCAAACCGCCCGCATCGGCGATTTCGACTTTCTCGAAGTCGCCCCGGAAAACTGGATCGGCGTCGGCGGTGCCCACGGTGCCGCGCTGTGTGAACTGGCCGAGCGTTATCCGTTGTCCTGCCACGGCCTGTCGTTGTCGCTCGGTGGATCGGCGCCGCTGGACGTCGATTTCCTTCGGGAAGTCCGGGTGTTTCTCGATCATTACAACGTGCCGCTGTATAGCGAGCACTTGAGCTATTGCAGCGACGACGGTCACCTCTATGACCTGCTGCCGCTGCCATTCACCGAAGAGGCGGTGCACCACGTTGCCGCGCGGATCCGTCAGGCCCAGGACATTCTCGGCCGGCGCCTGGCAGTGGAAAACGTTTCCTATTACGCCGCCCCCCGGCAGGACATGGACGAGGTGACCTTCACTAACGCCGTGCTGCGTGAGGCCGATTGCGACCTGCTGCTGGACGTCAACAACGTCTACGTCAACTCGATCAACCACGGGTTCGACCCGCAGACATTTCTGGTCGGGATCGAGTCGGGCCGGGTGGTCGGGATGCACGTGGCCGGGCATTTCGACGAGTCCGACACGCTGAAGATCGATACCCACGGCGCTTCGGTGAAGCCGGTGGTCTGGTCGCTGCTGGCAGATGCCTATGCACGCTTTGGCGCACAGCCGACCTTGCTCGAGCGCGACTTCAACTTTCCGGCCTTCTCGGAACTGGTGGCCGAGTTGCAGACCATTCGCCGCTTGCAGAATCAGGGAGGCCAACGTGGATAACCTTGAGCAGCAACAACTGGCGCTGACTCGCTACTTGCGCGATCCCGAGAACGAGACGCCCCCGGCCGACATGAATGCGGCGCGGGTCAACGTCTATCGCGATCTGGTGTTCAACAATGTCTCGCAACTGTTGGGCGGGACGTTTCCGGTGCTGATCCGGATCATCGGTCAGGAGCGCTGGCGCACATTGATTCGCGGCTTCCTGCGGGACTACCGGGCTCAGACGCCGAAATTCGGTGAGATCGCCGAGGCGTTTGTCGATTACCTCGCCTCGGAACCCGCAGCGTTGAGCATGGGCGAGTGGCCGGCGTTTTTGGTGGAGCTGGCGCATTACGAATGGGTGGAAATGGTGTTGCAGCAGTCCGATGCCCAGCCGCTGTCGGCAAGTGATCCCGCGCTGCTGCTGGAGCGGCCACTGCAGGTTTCGGCGCTGGCGTGGCCATTGGCGTACGCATGGCCGGTACAGATGCTCGGGCCGGATCATCAGCCGTCTGCGCCACCGGCCCAGCCAACGTTGTTGCTGGTGCGGCGCACAATGGATTTCAGTGTGAAGTTTTCCGAGCTGAGCCCGTTGGCGTGGCGGTTGTTGCAGCGAATTGGCGAGTTCCCTGCGCTGAACGGTCGTGAACAACTGGAAGGGTTGGCGATGGAAGCGGGGTTGCCGGTAACAGCATCGTTCATGGACAGTGGTCTGGCGTTGTTGCAGCAGATGTATGAGGACGGTGTGTTAGGCATTACCTGATTTCGCAAACACCGCAAATCCTGTGGGAGCGGGCAAGCCCGCTCCCACAGGGAATTATGTTTGACTCAGGAATGCATGGGCAGCTTCAGTTCAGCACACAACCCGCCACCGTCACGGTTGCTCAGATTCAGCGAACCCCCCAGCGCCATCGCCAGTTGCTGGGCAATCGCCAGACCCAGTCCCGTACCGCCAGTGCTGCGGTTGCGCGAGTTTTCCACGCGGTAGAACGGCTCCATCACCTGCGCCAGTTCCTCTTCGGCGATGCCCGGTCCGCGATCCATGACTTTGATCGAGAGGCCGTTGCTTTGGCGTTCGACCAATAGTTCGGCAGCACCGGCAAATTTCAGCGCGTTGTCGGTCAGGTTGACCAACACCCGGCGCAAGGCATGAGGTCGGGTGTCGATGACCGCTTCGCTCTTGCCGCTCAACTGCACCTCCTTGCCCATGTCCTGATAGTCGAACACCAGGCTGTCGAGGAACGAATCGAGGTTGGTGCGGCGGCTTTCCTCGGTCGCGCCGTGGATGCTGCGCGCGTAGGCCACGCCTTCACGCACCAGATGCTCCATCTCGCCGAGGTCGTTCCACAGCTTGTCCTTTTCCGTCGAATCGTCCATGAACTCCGCGCGCAGTTTCATCCGGGTGATCGGGGTTTGCAGGTCATGGGAAATCGCTGCCAGCAGTTGCATGCGTTCTTTAAGGTACGCGGCGATCCGCGCCTGCATGGTGTTGAACGCACGGGCGGCGTAGGCCACTTCGCTCGGACCCTTTTCGTCCAGATTGATCGGGTGAGCATTGGGGTCAAGGGTTTCCACCGCGTTGGCCAGTCGGGTCAGGGGACGGATGGCGATGCGTACCGCCAGCCAGGTGCAGGCAATCATCAGCGCCAGTTGCCCCAGCAGCACCACCGGCAGCCACGGCGACAGCGGCACCATCGACGGGCGCACGTCGATGGTCACCGGGCTGCCGTCGCTCAGGCGCAGGTGGCCCTGAAAGTGCTTTTTCGGCCCCGGAATGTCGGTGAAGGTCAGCGGGTACTTCTCGCCAATGGCGTCGGTGATCGAGGTGACCGCGATCGGCACTTCGCCGGCGCCGATCGGTGTACCCGGTTCGCCCTCGCTGAGCAGGTAACCGTAGTTGTTCCGGGCCAGGCGTGCGAGCCACATCGGACGCTCTTCGGCCGGCAAGCGATCGAGGATCGCAATCGAGGTCGAAACGTCGGTTTCCAGGTTGCCGAGCATGGTGTTTTTCGCACTTTCATATCGCTCGTAATACTGCGCACCGAACGACAACGCCTGGGCCAGCAGCAAGCCGATCAGGAAAATCAGCGACAACCGTGAGGCCAGCGTGCGCGGCCAGTGCAGGGCGAACGTCATGCGGGCGCTCCGAGGATTTCGACCGGTAGCGAGAACACATAACCTTCACTGCGCACGGTCTTGATGTAGGCAGGTTCCCGGGCGTCGTCCAGCAGGCGCTGGCGCAAACGGCTGACCAACAGATCGATGGAACGATCGAACAGATCGGCGTCGCGGCCCTGGGTCAGGTTGAGCAGTTGATCGCGGCTCAACACTCGTTGCGGATGGTCGAGGAACACCCGCAGCAAACGGTATTCCGCGCCGCTCAGGGCGACCATGGTGCCGTCGGTGTCGAGCAGATGGCGGGCCGAAGTGTCGAGTTGCCAGCGCCCGAAGGCCAACAAGCGACCGCTTTCGGTGACCACCAGATTGGGTGGCAGCATCCGCGTGCGGCGCAGCACGGCGTTGATCCGCGCCAGCAGTTCACGGGCGGCGAAGGGTTTGGTCAGGTAATCGTCGGCACCCATTTCCAGGCCGATGATGCGGTCGGTTTCGTCGTTGCGGGCCGTCAGCATCAAGACTGGCGTGGCCTTGTGTTTGCCGGCGCGCAATTCGCGGCACAGCAGGAGGCCGTCATCGCCCGGCATCATGATGTCGAGCACGATCAGGTCGACAGTGTTGGCTTCCAGAAAACTGCGCATCTGCCGGCCATCAGCGACCACCGTGGTGCGCAGGCCGTTCTTTTTCAGGTAGTTGCCAACCAGTTCGCGAATCTCGCGGTCGTCATCGACGATGAGAATGTGATCGACATGATCCATGGAGCCAAACCTCTATCAAGTGGGGGAATGTCTCGCAGTCTATAGAGCCCGCGCGGGCTCGCCTGCCTGCCTTTGTATTGCAGTGTATCCGGCGCAACGATGGATACATGTGGACGCAAAATCGCGATTTTTTCAGGGTTTTGTATCGCTGTGTATCCCCCTGCGGGCGAGATACGTAGCGATTTATACCGGCTGTTTTCCGACACAGACGGGATACCTCGCGAGCTTTAAATGAGCTCCATCGAGGCACACCGCAACGCCTCGGCTCAATCAACGACCTACCCATTGAAGCCTTGAGGAAATCGCCATGACCAACAAATCCGTAATCGCCGCCTGCCTGTTTGCCGCCCTGAACATCTGCACCCTGTCGGCCCGCGCCGAAGCGGTTGCCCCGCAAACCTACACCTACGGCACCCATCTGGACATCCAGAAAGTGCTCTCGATGAAAGAAGACCAATCGATGACCTGCGGCATCGTCGACGCCCGCATGACCTACCTCGATTCGGCCGGTCAGACCCGCGTTCTCGACTACAGCAAATTCGCTGACGGCTGTGACAACCAGAACTGATCCGCCACCCATTTAAAGGAAGATTGCCATGAACAACGTTTCGCGTTTCTTGACCGCCATTGCCTTCTCGTTTGCCGGTGTCGCGGCGCATGCCAACAGCGCCGTCGAACAGAATAGCTGCGCCGGCAGCACCTGCTTTCAACTGAGCCCGGTGGCCAAACAGGGCAGCGATGCCTTGATCGCCGCCGACGGCGCCAGCCGCACGCCGCAGGGGCAGATGGTGGCGGCCGACGGCTCCAGCCGCACGCCGCAAGGACAGATGGTGGCGGAAAACGGCGCCAGCCGCACACCGCAAAGCCAATGGCTGGACAGCCAGACCGCTTGAGCTACCCGGGTGCCTGTCGGTGAACGGCAGGCACCTGTTTGATCGGCAGACCGCCCACATTTCAAAAGGTGAACCCTATGTTCCTCATCGCTTTCCTGGGCGGTCTGTTGACTGTCCTCAGCCCGTGCATTCTGCCGGTGGTGCCGTTCCTGTTTGCCGGAGTCGACCGCAGCCGTTCCTCGATCCTGCTGACCCTCGGCGGCATGGCCCTGACCTTCGCCCTGATCTCCAGCCTCGCGGTAGTCAGCAGCGAGTGGGTGATCCAGGCCAACAACACCGGCCGACACATCGCGCTGATCGTGATGGTGCTGTTTGCGCTGTCGCTGATTTCCGCACGCATCGGTGACTGGCTGGCGCGGCCATTCGTGTTGCTGGGTAATCGCCTGGATCCGGACACCCGCAAGAAGGCCGGTCCCATGGGCTCGATCATGATCGGCGTGGCCACCGGTCTGCTGTGGGCACCGTGTGCCGGTCCAATCCTCGGCGTGATCCTCACTGGCGCCATGTTGCAAGGTGCCAATGCCCAGACCAGCCTGTTGCTGCTGGCTTACGGCGCGGGCAGTGCGCTGTCGCTGGGGACGCTGATCTTCGCCGGTCGCGGCTTGGTCAACCGGTTGAAACCGTCGATTCCGTTCACTGGCTGGTTGCGTCGCGGGGCGGGCGTTGCGGTGTTGGCGGCAGCCGCCGTGATCTCCACCGGCGCTGATAAAACCCTGCTGGCCGGCACGTCGTCCGAAGGCGTCGCCAGCGTCGAGAAAAACGTGTTGGAAAACGCGCCGAAAGTGATCGATTACTTCATCAGCAAAGTGCGGGCGGATTCGACGTCGGACGAGCAGGGCAAAGGCGCGATGCCGTCACTGGCCGGCGCAGTGCAATGGCTGAACTCCCCGGAGCTGAACGCCGAATCCCTGCGCGGCAAAGTGGTGCTGGTGGACTTCTGGACCTACGACTGCATCAACTGCCAGCACACGCTGCCGTACGTGAAAGAGTGGGAGAAGAAGTACGGCAAGGACGGCCTGGTGGTGATCGGTGTGCACACCCCGGAATACGGCTACGAGCGAATCATCGACAACGTCAAGGATCAGGTGAAGAAACTCGGTATCACCTACCCGGTGGCCATCGACAACAACTACGCGATCTGGCGCAACTTCGACAACCAGTACTGGCCGGCGCACTACCTGATCGATGCCAAGGGGCAGGTGCGTTACACCCACTTTGGCGAGGGTCGCTATGAAGCTCAGGAGCAGATGATTCAGCAACTGCTCAAAGAGGCCAAGGCACCTGCAGCCTGAACCGCGAACGTCAATGGCTCACAGGTCGCGCACCATGAGCCATTGTTCGTTGTCCCAGGCCTGAAAACGCTCCAGCACTGTCCAGCCGCGTTTGGCGTAGTAGTTCTGTTTGTTTTGCGTATGCAGGTAGAAACGCGGCAGGCCTTGTTTCTTTGCTTGCTCGGCAATTCCTTCGATCAATTTTTCTGCCAGCCCCTGACCGCGAGATTCGGGACTGACCAGCACGCAGGCCAGCCAAGGCTCCAGATCCGGTCGTTGCGCAAGATCTGCACGAGCCAGTGCCGCGCCACCGAGCAAGCGTTCGCCGTCCAGCGCGATCAGGCAGCGCCAGTCACCATTGGTTTGCCCTTCGGCAAATTCCCGCTGCCACTCGGCCAACGGTTGATGGGCATATTCGTAGTGAAACTGGCGGTGGATCCACTCAGCGTAAGTGTCGCTGTGCTGCATGTGGTCGGCGAGCCATTCGAGGCGCAAGGACATGGTCGGATTCCGTTCGCGATTCGGGTCTGCATCAGAGCCGATCCGACGACACCTTGGCAACCCCCATGAGAGTGTTTCGGGGCCTTTACAAAATCCCGCCATTCATCGGCGAAAGCCCGGTTTTAAAGGCTCTTTAGACGATTGGAGGGGACGCCGGACGGCCTCGGGGCGATAGTGGAAGAGCAGGGCTGTACCCGCCCTGTCACTGATAAAAAGAAAGCGAGGTTGCCATGCCGAAATTCGTGATCGAACGCGAGATTCCAGGGGCCGGAAAGCTGTCGGAGCAAGAACTCAAAGCCGTGTCGCAAACGTCCTGCCAGGCGTTGCGTGAACTCGGACCGCAGGTGCAGTGGCTGCAGAGTTATGTCACCGCCGACAAGGTGTATTGCGTGTACATCGCCCCCAACGAAGAGCTGGTGCGCGAACATGCCAGGCTGGGCGGGTTTCCCGCCAACAGTGTGTCCCGGGTGATGAACATCATTGACCCGACGACCGCCGAGTAACGCCTGATTCAACCTGTCGTGGAGCACCCATCGATGAGCACCCCCATTGATCTCACTGCCCTGAAGGAACGCCAGAAAGTCGCCTGGGCCAGTGGCGACTATGCCGTGATCGGCACCACCTTGCAGATCGTCGGGGAAAATCTCGCCGAAGCCTGCGATTTACGCTGCGATGAAGAGGTGCTGGACGTTGCCGCCGGCAATGGCAATGCCACGCTGGCGGCGGCGCGCCGGGGCTGTCGGGTGCTGTCCACCGATTATGTCGCGGCGTTGCTGGAGCGCGGCCAGGACCGGGCGCGGGCCGAGCATCTGGACGTGACCTTCCAGGTCGCTGACGCCGAAGCGCTGCCGTTCGCCGATTCCAGTTTCGATGCGGTGCTGTCGACTTTCGGTGTGATGTTTGCCCCGGATCAGGCCAAGGCTGCGCAGGAACTGGCGCGGGTCTGTCGCCGTGGCGGGCGGATCGGCCTGGCCAACTGGACGCCGGAAGGCTTCGTCGGTCAGATGTTCAAGACCCTCGGTCGCCACCTGCCACCCCCGGCTGGCGCGCAACCACCGTCGAACTGGGGTTCGGAAGCCTGGCTGCATTCGCACTTCGATGAGCGCCAGTTCCTGATGCAAGTGACTCGTCGCCACTTCAATTTCCGTTATCGCTCGGCGGCACACTTCATCGACATCTTCCGCCACTGGTACGGGCCGGTGCACAAGGCATTCGCCGCATTGCCGCCGGAAAGCGGGCAGGCGCTGGAAGGGGATCTGACGCAGCTGATCGACGGGCTGAACCGGGCGGGGCCGGATTCGATGGTAGTGCCGAGCGAGTATCTGGAGGTGGTGATTACCAAGCGCTAAGCGTAATGCAAGACAAGTGTGGGAGCGAGCAGGCTCGCTCCCACAAATTCTTCTATTTCAGGTGCGAAGCATCAAACCACTCCAGCGCCGTTCGCCAGATGCAGATGCCGAGGAAATACGCCGACGCCAGCAACCACAAACCCATCACCAGCGGGTTGATGACCGGGTGGTTGAGCACCAGCGACAGGCTGCACAGCAGCCAGATCGCCGTCACCGCAATATTGATCGGCATGAACCGGCGCACACGGAACGGATGGAGGAATTTCATTCGGGTCACGGTCAGCAGCGCCAGAGCGATCACGGTCAGGAAGGTGATCCACGGCCCCGGGGCGATGATGTACAGGCACAGCGCAACCACGTTCCACGCGGCGGGGAAACCGACGAAGTAGTTGTCCTTGCTCTTCATGTTGACGTTGCAGAAGCAGAACAGCGACGACACCAGAATCAGCGACACGGTCAGCAGCAGGGTGTAGTCGGGCAGGGGAATGTAGCGATAGATGAACAGTGCCGGAATGAACACGTAGGTCAGGTAATCGATCACCAGATCGAGGATCGAGCCGTCGAAACTCGGCAACACTGACTGCACGTTGACCTTGCGCGCCAGCGCCCCGTCGAGGCCGTCGACGATCAGCGCCACGCCCAGCCACATCAGGCAGTGGATTGGCTGGTTTTCCAGCAGGGCGAGGGTGGCGAGGAAGGCTGTGACCACGCCGGTCGCGGTGAAACCATGGGCGCCCCAGGCCTTGAGCCTGGCGATGTGAACGGTCGATATCACGGAGGCGGTCTCCAGAAAGTGAAGCAGGCCGGGAAGCGTCTTGAGCAACAAGCGTGCGGCCAACCGGGTCGGGGTTGCAGCTATCGACCGGCCGGGCCGGGATAAGGTTCACCCATTCATGAATGTTAGCTGGCAACGGAATTTTTTCGACGCAGAAATCATTCGCCCTCCCAGTGTCAGCCAAACGGTGCTGGCACAACCGGTGCGCAGGTCTATCGTTGCCTGACGCGGTTACGCCTTTGCCTGAGGACGACGTCATGAACACCAGTGATTTGCTCGAACAATTGCTGCGAGGCCAGGCCTCGGCGGGACAACAACAAGGCGGCGCTGGGTCCGGTGATGGTCTGGGCGGACTCGGCGGCTTGCTGGGTGGTCTGCTCGGTGGCGGCGGTGCGACTGCCGGCGGACTGGGCGGGCTGTTGGGCGGTTTGCTTGGGGGCACAGGATTGGGGGGTGGAGCACTTGGCGGTGGGACGCAACGTCGTTCCGGCGGCACTAACTACGCGGCCCTGGCCTCGCTGGGCATGATGGCGTTCCAGGCGTATCAAGCCTGGCAACGCAGTCAGGCGTCAGCCGCGCCGCAACAGACACCGCAGACGGCGGACCTGCTGGCCGGCCCGCAGGTCGAGGAGCATAGCCACGCGGTATTGCGCGCATTGATCGCGGCGGCCAAGGCCGACGGGCGGATCGACGAGTCGGAGAAACAGCTGATCAGCAGCGAAATCGGCCGCCACACCGATGATCCGGACCTGCAGCAATGGCTGGACGCCGAAGTCGCCAAGCCCCTCGATGCCCGCGAAGTCGCGCAGGCGGCGAACAGCGATCCGGCCGTGGCCGCCGAAATGTATATCGCCAGTGTGATGCTGGTGGACGACCAGCAGGATGCCGAACGCAATTACCTGGATGAGCTGGCGGCGGCCTTGCAGATCGATCCAGAGTTGCAGGTGCATCTGGAGCAGCAGGCCAAAGGTACGGCCTGAAACCCACCGCTCACAGCCTTCGGCAACTTCTGTTCAGGAAATAAAGTTGCCGGGGGGCTCCGTCCGTCCGGGCAAATTTCACGTCGATTGAATTTTTGCAGCGCGCTGCCTCTCTGCTGCTTTAGAGGCGCGTGAACCAGCGTCCTGCCAATTGACCGGGAATCTGCCATGACTGTCCTGACACGTCTGCTTTCAACACCTGCCCACGCGCAATCGATCCATCCCCCTGGAGGCTTGCGCAGCCTGTATGAAGCATTGCTCTCGGGGGAACCCCCCCGTGCCCTGGCGCGTCCGTTTCTCGAAGAGCAACTGCTGCAGGCTGCGCAATTGCCAGAGGTGTTGCCGCCGGATCCTTCGGTATGGCACGACTGGGTGGCCGAGCATTGTGCCGAAGTCGGCCGGCAATACGCCGATTATCTGCAACATCGCAAGGACGGTGGTTCACGGCAGTTTTTCAGTGGCAAGGCCCATGCGCTGTATTTCCTGCAAGCGGTAGCCCCGACCAAACGGGTGGACGGTGCCTGGCTTTACGGTCTGTTGCAGCACTGGCGCGATCCGCGTTTCAGCGGCCTGATCTGCACTTATCTGGAAGAGCTTGGTGAAGGCAACCCTGCGCAAAACCACGTGGTGATCTACCGCAAACTACTGGCCGAGCATGGTCTGGAACACGCAGATGCCTTGCCCGACGAGCGTTATCTGCAAGGTGCGTTGCAGCTCGCACTGGGTGCCTGCGGCGATGACTTTCTGCCGGAAGTCATTGGCTACAATCTTGGCTATGAACAACTGCCCTTGCACCTGTTGATCAGCAGTTATGAGTTGAGCGAGCTGGGCATCGATCCGTATTACTTCACCCTGCATGTGACCATCGATAACGCCAGCACCGGCCATGCGCACAAAGCCGTGCAGGCTGCACTGGATCTGATGCCGCTGGAGGCTGATCGCGCCGATTTCCTGCGCCGGGTTTCGCGGGGCTACCGGCTCAACGATTTGGGGCAGGGCAGTCGCGCCATCATTGAGGGTTTCGATTTGACGCGTGAGTTGCTGGCCATGCTCGAACGCAAGCGCGTGTTCGGCCAGGACATGCATTCGGACTATTGCCGGTTCGAAGGCAAGACCGTCAATCAATGGCTGGCCGCGCCAGAGCAACTGTCAGGATTTCTCCAGGCGCTGCAAGACAAAGGCTGGATAAAGCGTCATCAAGACCCTCAGGCCAGCCGCTTCTGGCAATTGATCGAGGGCGATGGCGCGTCGATGTTCGGCGTGTTCAATGACTACGAAAAACAGCTGCTGCACGACTGGATTGCCGGTGACCGGGCGCCTGCGACCGGACCGGTTCCGGCGCGACGTCGGAGTCGAGCGGCACCGGTAGTCACGGTGTCCGCGCAGGATCCCGATGTCCGGCAATTGAACGCGGCACTGCACGGACTGGATGGTCACGGACAGATGGCGGCGCTGATCCCTTGGCTGGCGCCGGCCCGTCATGCTCATCCGGCCGGTTTGCTCGCGACCCGCCGTTTCATCGAACTCAAATCCGGCCTGGACTGAGGGAGTCGCCCATGAATCAGGAAGCGTTGCTGTCTGCCGACGATCTTGCGCTGTTGCAACTGGGCCGGCGCTTGCAGGCGGACGGCTATCGATTCGTCACACCGACGCCGCTGACCCATCAGCGGGTCAATCAGCGCGACGAAGGCCAGGCGGTCGACTGTCTGCGCGATGTTTTCGGCTGGTCGCGTTCCTTCGAACCCGGATTGCTTTCGGCCGATGAGGAGCGGCAATGGCAGGATGCGCAAATTCTGGAGGTCTGCGATGGGCGTCTGAAGAGTCGGGTGCGCTGGTCGAGTCTGGACGATTTGCTGTTTGTACATTCGGGGTTTCCCACCGAGGCGGCCGATTCGGTGTTCTTCGGCCCGGATACCTACCGCTTCGCCCAATTGATTCACAGCCATTTGCAACAGAGCTTTGCCCCGATCCAGCGCGCCGTGGACATCGGTTGCGGCGCCGGTGTCGGTGCGATTCTGATCGCCCGCGCCCGTCGCCAGGCACAGGTGCTGGCACTCGACATCAATCCCGCGGCGTTGCGCCTGACCACGATCAACGCAGCGCTGGCAGAAGTGGCCAACGTCGAAGTGCTGGCCAGTGACGTGTTGCAAGGCGTGGAGGGCGAGTTCGACCTGATTGTTGCCAATCCGCCCTACATGGCGGATCCGGCGGGGCGCGCTTACCGCCACGGAGGGGGAACGCTGGGAGCCGGGTTGTCGTTGCGCATTGTCGAGCAGGCGCTCAATCGCCTCACGCCCGGAGGCTCGCTGTTGCTCTACACCGGTGTGGCGATGGTCGATGGCCGTGATCCGTTTATTGACACCGTGGTGCCGCGGCTGGATGCAACGAGGTTCGACTGGACTTACCGTGAACTCGATCCCGATGTCTTCGGCGAGGAGTTGCTGAATGTCGGCTATCAACGGGTCGAGCGGATCGCCGTGGTGGCGCTGACCGTGACCCGAACTGGATGAAACAAGGCAGGTGCGCCATGAACAGGAACCTCGACGACTACAACCGCATGCGCGACTTCTCGGCGACCTCGGAACCGGCAGCAGTCAAGCGTCGGGGCAAAAAGACTGGCGCCGGTCACGCGTTGCAGTTCTGCATCCAGAAGCACGACGCTTCGCACCTGCATTACGACTTTCGCCTGGAGTTGGACGGTGCGCTCAAAAGCTGGGCAGTGCCCAAAGGCCCGTCACTGGATCCCAAGGTCAAGCGCCTGGCGGTGCATGTCGAGGACCACCCTCTGGATTACGCGACATTCGAAGGCACCATCCCGCAGGGGCATTATGGTGCCGGGGACGTGATCGTCTGGGATCGCGGCGTGTGGATTCCGCTGGAGGATCCGCAGAAGGCCTATGCCAAGGGCAAACTCAAGTTCGAGCTGCAGGGCGAGAAGCTTGGCGGCGTGTGGAATCTGGTGCGCACCCACATGCCGGGCAAAAAGGAGCAGTGGTTCCTGATCAAGCATCAGGACAGCGCCGCCCGGCCGCAAAGCGATTACGACGTGCTGGTCGCCGAGCCGGATAGCGTGCTCAGCGAGCGCACCCTTGTCGATAAACCGAGGCTCGACGCCAGGCAAGTCAAACCGCTGAAACAGCCAGCGCGCAAACCTGACTCGGCCAAGCTTGTCGGCGCACACAAGGCGCGAATCCCCGCCCGGTTGAAACCGCAGCTGGCCACGCTGGTGGACAGCGCTCCGGCAGGGGACTGGAGTTACGAAATCAAATTCGACGGCTACCGGGTCATGGCGCGCATCGATCATCAAACGGTGCAGCTGTTCACCCGTAACGGCCATGACTGGACGCACAAACTGCCGGAGCAGGCTCAGGCACTGGCGGCGCTGGGGCTGGAGTCGGCGTGGCTTGACGGTGAAGTAGTGGTCGCCAACGAAAACGGCATTCCGGATTTTCAAGCGCTGCAGAACGCCTTCGACACCCGCCGCAGCAGCGACATCCTTTATTACCTGTTCGATGTGCCTTACCTCAATGGTGTCGACCTGCGCGAAGTTCCGCTGGAAGAACGGCGGGCAGCGCTGGCCACGGTATTGAAGGCTCACGAACATCCGTTGCTGCGTTTTTCCGAAGCGTTCGACGAAACGCCGCAGGCGTTGCTCAACAGCGCCTGCCAGATGCAGATGGAAGGCTTGATCGGCAAGCGTCGCGGCTCGCCCTACGTGTCGCGGCGCAGCAGCGACTGGATCAAGCTCAAGTGCAAACATCGCCAGGAATTCGTGATTGTCGGCTACACCGATCCAAAGGGATCGCGCAGTGCCTTTGGTGCACTGCTGCTCGGTCTGCATGATCGCGACAGCGGCGAGTTACGTTATGCCGGCAAGGTCGGCACTGGCTTTAACGAGGCCACCTTGAAAACCGTGCTTGCCAGGCTCAAGCCGTTGCGCACGAAAAAGACTGCGCTGGCCAACCCGCCCAGTGGATTCGAGGCCAAGGGGGTGCACTGGCTCAAGCCGCACCTGCTGGCGGAGGTGGCGTTTGCCGAAATGACCCGGGAGGGTTCGGTTCGCCATGCCGTGTTCCATGGTCTGCGCGATGACAAACCGGCGCTGGAGATTACGCAGGAGCAAGCGAAACCGATGAAAACTTCAGCCGCGAACCCCCCTGTGAAAAAGCCGGCACCTGCCGCCAAGGCACCCTCTCAGACAGGAATGGTCAGCGGCAAGGTCAGAATCACTCACCCGGACCGCGTGATCGACGCCAGCAGCGGCACCACCAAGATGCAACTGGCCGAGTACTATGCCAGCGTCGCCGAGTGGATCCTGCCTCAACTCAAGGATCGGCCCGTGGCGCTGGTGCGGGCACCGGAAGGCATTGCCGGCGAACTGTTCTTCCAGAAAAACGCCGAAAACCTGGCGATTCCCGGCATCCGCGTGCTGGACAAGCACGTCACCGGACAACCGGTGATGCTGATCAACAACGTCGAAGCGCTGATCGGTGCGGTGCAGATGAGCACCGTCGAACTGCACACCTGGAACGCCACCACGGTGGATCTGGAGAAGCCAGACCGCTTTGTTCTCGATCTGGACCCGGATCCGGCACTGCCGTGGAAAAGCATGGTTGAAGCCACCGCTCTGACTCTGACTGTGCTGGATGAATTGGGCCTCAAGGCTTTCCTGAAGACCAGTGGAGGCAAGGGTATTCACCTGGTGGTGCCGCTGACGCGCAAGCATGGCTGGGACGAGGTGAAGGATTTCAGCCATGCCATCGTCAATCATATGGCTCGGCTGTTGCCGGAGCGGTTTTCAGCGGTATCGGGGCCGAAGAACCGTGTGGGGCGGATTTTCATCGATTACCTGCGCAACGGCCTGGGCGCCACGACCATTTGTGCCTACGCCGCCCGCACCCGGGAAGGGCTGCCGGTATCGGTGCCGCTGTTCCGTGAGGAAGTCGGCGAGATCAAAGGCGCTGACAGGTGGAATGTGCACAACGTTCATGAGCGCCTGGCGGACGTCGGCGATGAGCCCTGGGCGAACATGAAGAAAACCCGACAGAGCATTACCGCCGAGATGCGCAAACGGGTCGGCCTGAAAAAATGATCAGGCGTCGCGCAGCAAGTCGTGGGCGTTGAGCAGTTCGAAGGCGATTTCCGGGTGTCTTTCCAGCCCCCGGCGAATGGCGGCCGGGATCGCCTGGCGAGTCTTGCGACACAGGCCCGGCAGTTCAGCGATTTCGATGGCGATACCGCGCATGGTCCGCACTTCGTTGAAACCCGGAGCGATGTCCATGCGGATCCCCAACTGTTCGAACATCCGCTGTCGCAGGCGTTCGAGGTCAGCCAGGCTTTGCAGGTTTTCCAGGCGTTCGAGCAGGCGCTTTTCTTCCTGCCGCGTGAGCAAAAGTATGCGCAGATCCGCGCCGGGCATTTCCAGCAACGGATCGCGCCCGCAAATGCAGGCGCCGGGCGGGCAGGGGGAGCGGATCGGGGCGGCAATCGTCATGGCCTCCATCATAGAGGCCGTTCGACGGTTTTGCCCATGGTCGCCCGGCTGCCGTCCATCGGCGCAACGCGGAGGTGGCAAATCCGTCAGCCACCGTCGTCGAGCGCGTGGCTGTTACTGCGACAGACCTTCGTAGTGGACCAGGATCGCATTGGCCAGCTCTTCATCGCTGGCGTTCAAGCCCGGGTTTTCCTGACGAACCTGTTGCAGCGCCGATTCCAGATACGCGCCACGGATGGCACCGCCGCTGGCGACGAATGCGGACAGGTCGTCACGGGCCGGAATCACCATTTTGTGATCCTTGAAGGTGGAATACAGCGACGCGGAAACACCGGCCGAGGTGGCGACATCCCCTGCATCCACACGGGCGAAGGCTGAGCCAAAAGGCAGGCAGAGCATGAGAGACGAAACAAGTAATAAACGACGCATGACGGTGTTCCTCCAGCAGCGTAAAGCGAAAAGGAAGTACCACATAATGTGAGAGGTGCGGCGTGACCGGTAGTTCCGTGCAAGATGGCGGGTGGTCGCCGCACAAAGTGAGACCTGGTGCACAGTCTTCGAGGGCGCGGGGCGGGTGCTGACACACATTGCGACGCTCTGGCGCGGCAGCCGGGTGGAAATGAGCTTAACTGAAACGCTGAAAGGCTCATTTCAGGGCGCTCCCGGAGGATCCACCGTGTCGATCAAACTGCGTTTGGTGCTGCTGATTGCGACTAGCCTGCTGACAGCGCTGATCGTGAGTCTGGTCAGTTATGTCGGCAACCAGCGGATGGCGTCGGCAGTCAGTGACAACGCCGTCAGCATGAGTGCGCTGCGCAATCACATGGAAGCCGACATGATGCATGACGCCCTGCGCGCCGACGTCTATTCGGCCATGCTGGTGGGGCTGGGCAAGAGTAACGGCACGGCGGACGAGGTGCGCCGTTCCGTAGAGGAGCATGCCGCGCATTTTCGCGATGTCCTCGGCGAGAACCTCAAACTGCCCCTGGACGCCACGATCCGGGCTGCGCTGGAGCAGATCAAGCCAAGCCTCGACACTTACATCAACGCGGGCGAGCGGATTGTCGGGCTGGCGCTGGACAACCCCGACACGGCGCAGCACGAACTCGGTACGTTCAGCGCCGCGTTCAGCCAGCTTGAAGAACAGATGGCGTCCTTGAGCGAACTGATCGAAACCAGTACCCGGCAGACCAGCCAGGGCACCGAGGCGGCGATCCGCAACGCCAACATCGCCCTCGGCATTGTGCTGATCGCCAGCCTGTTGCTGCTGCTGGTTCAGGGACGCTGGGTGATCCTGAGCATCACCGGCCCGCTGAAAACCGCCAGCCGCATCGCCGAGAGCATTGCTCATGGCAACCTCAGCGAGCCGATCGCCGAGCCGTCCGGCAAGGACGAAGCCAGCGCGCTGATCCGCACGCTGGCCACCATGCAGCGGGATCTGCGGGAAATGATCGACGTGGTGCGACGCAATGCCCACGGCGTCAGTGGCATGAGCGAGCAGCTGAGCCACGGCTGCCATCGGGTGGCGGACAGCAGCCAGCAACAAAGCACCGCCGCCGGCACCATGGCCGCTGCCGCGAGCCAGATGACCGCCAGCATCGAAGAAATCACCCGCCACGCGGAACGGGCCCTGAGCATGGCCAGTCAGGCCGAATCACTGGCCAAGAACGGCGGGCAGGTGATCCATCAAGTGGTCAGCGACATGGACGACATCGCCCGCTCCGCCCAGCAGTCGGCGCAGGTGATCCGCACCCTGGATCATGAGTCCGAAGGCATCTTCAACATCATTCAGGTGATCAAGAGCATCGCCGACCAGACCAACCTGCTGGCGCTCAATGCGGCCATTGAAGCGGCCCGGGCGGGTGAGCAGGGCAGAGGTTTTGCCGTGGTCGCCGATGAAGTGCGCAGCCTGGCTGCCCGCACCAGCGCCTCGACCCAGGAAATCGCTGCGATGGTCGCCCGCATCCAGAACAGCACCCGTGAGGCGGTCAGCAGCATGGAGGCGGGTGTTGCTCAAGTCGACAAGGGGATGGCCGTCACCGCCGACGTCGAACGGGCCATCCGCGAAATCCTCGACGCCACCCTCAACACCACGCAACTGGTCAACGACATTACCCGCACCATCGGCGAACAGAGCCAGGCCAGCAACGAAATCGCCCATCAGGTGGAGATGATCGCCGGCATGTCGGAAGGCAACAGCAAGGTGATCGGCGAGACAGCGAAAACGACGGACGAGTTGTCGACTCTGGCGGGGCGGCTGGCGCAGTCGGTGGAGCGATTCCGGTTGTGACCCGGGCGCCGTCAACCTCATTTGTAACCAGTGCAAGGCCGCAGGCGGGTGGGGAAAGGACGGTCAAATGGCTGAATGGCTTCAGCCAGAGGCATTGTCGGGGTCATGTTCGGTGGGCATCAGCCGATAAGTCATCAGGCGGATAAAGACCATCAAGTCGGGAACAGACGCGCGGGTTTGCCCTGACGTGATATTCTTCGCGCCACTTGGTTTGACCTAATTCAGTCTGGCGCGCTTTTCGGCGGGCCGACCGAACCCCTGTCGCTCAAGTAGCTGAAGCCAATAATGATAAGAAGTCAGTTCAGAAGGGACATATAACTGAGGTCGACGCAGCCTGTCGGCCTTGTGTGCCCACCCGTCAAAATTGAAGTGTGCCGGAACCCGCGACGCTGGCCTGAGTGTCGCGAAAAGAGGGGGAACGCATACGTACAACAGCGGCGGGCGGAAGGCGTTTTATCATAGGTGCAACGGATGTTTAAAAAAGTGAACACAGCGCTGCTGGGTCTGGCTTTGGCGATGGGGATGACATCCGCCAATGCTGACGAAGCAAAAAAAGTCGACGTCCTGCTGATCGGCGGCGGCATCATGAGCACCACCCTCGGTGTGTGGATCAATGAGCTGGAGCCAAGCTGGTCGATGGAAATGGTCGAGCGCCTCGACGGCGTCGCCCTGGAAAGCTCCAACGGCTGGAACAACGCCGGTACCGGTCACTCGGCGCTGGCCGAGCTGAACTACACCCCGGAAGACGATAAAGGCAACGTAACGATCCCGAAAGCCGTCGAGATCAACGAAGCGTTCCAGGTCTCCCGTCAGTTCTGGGCCTGGCAGGTTCAGCAAGGCGTTCTGAAGAACCCTCGCTCGTTCATCAACACCACTCCGCACATGAGCTTCGTGTGGGGCGATGACAACATCAAGTTCCTGAAAAAGCGCTACGAAGCCCTGCAGGCGAGCCCGCTGTTCGCCGGCATGCAGTACTCCGAAGACCCGGCCGTGATCAAGAAGTGGGTTCCGCTGATGATGGAAGGGCGTGACCCGAACCAGAAAATCGCGGCCACCTGGAGCCCGCTGGGCACCGACATGAACTTCGGCGAAATCACCCGCCAGTTCGCCAGTTACCTGCAGACCAAGCCTAACTTCGATCTGAAGCTGTCGAGCGAAGTACAGGACATCACCAAGAATGCCGATGGTACCTGGCGCGTCAGCTACAAGAACCTGAAAGACGGCACCAAGACTGAAACCGACGCCAAGTTCGTGTTCATCGGCGCCGGTGGCGGTGCCCTGCACCTGCTGCAGAAGTCCGGTATCGAAGAAGCCAAGGAATACGCTGGCTTCCCGGTAGGCGGCTCGTTCCTGGTGACCGATAACCCGGCCATCGCCGAGCAGCACCTGGCCAAGGCCTACGGTAAGGCTTCGGTTGGCGCGCCTCCGATGTCCGTTCCGCACCTGGACACCCGCGTCCTGGACGGCAAGCGCGTCATCCTGTTTGGCCCGTTCGCGACTTTCAGCACCAAGTTCCTGAAAGAAGGTTCGTATCTGGACCTGCTGACCAGCACCACCACCCACAACATCTGGCCTATGACCAGGGTCGGCATCAAGGAATACCCGCTGGTCGAGTATCTGGCCGGTCAACTGATGCTGTCGGATGAAGACCGTCTGAACGCGCTGAAGGAATACTTCCCGAACGCCAAAGCCGAAGACTGGCGCCTGTGGCAAGCCGGCCAGCGCGTGCAGATCATCAAGCGTGATGAAGCCGCTGGCGGCGTGCTGAAACTGGGCACCGAGATCGTTGCTTCGAAAGACGGCTCCATTGCCGGTCTGCTGGGCGCATCGCCAGGCGCATCGACCGCTGCACCGATCATGCTGAGCGTGCTGCAGAAAGTCTTCAAGGACAAGGTCGCTACCCCTGAGTGGCAGGCCAAGCTGCACCAGATCGTTCCAAGCTACGGCACCCAGCTGAACAACGATCCGGCCAAAGTGGCCGAAGAGTGGGCTTACACCGCCAAGATCCTGCAACTGCCAACGCCACCGGCGATTGGCCAGGCTGCACCTGCGGCGGCACCTGCTTCGGCTGAAAAGCCACAGGCTCCGAAAGAAAGTGCTGCACGTGACATGGCTCTGTAATTAGACGCCTGACACACAAAGCCCACTGAACCGGTGACGGTCAGTGGGCTTTTTTGTGCCCGGACTTCAGGCTTTGGCGTTCGCCAGATAAGCCCCCAGGCGCCGGCCCATTTCCTCCCCCAGCGCCTGCAACCCGCTCAACGGCCGCACCATCACTTCGAACTCGACGATCTTCCCCTGTTCATCGAAGCGGATCATGTCGATGCCTTTGAGTTCTCTCGTCCCAACCCTGGCGCTGAACTCCAGCACCACGTTCAAGCCATCCGCCGTCGCCAGTTCACGGTGGTATTTGAAGTCTTCGAATACGTTGAACACAGTGTTGAGGATCATCGAGACCACCGGTGCGCCGGGGTAAGGCGTGTGGGCCATCGGCGAGCGAAACACGGCTTGTGGATCGAGCAGGTCGGGCAGGGCTTTCAGGTTGCCGGTACGGATCATGTCATGCCAGCGGTTCAGGGATTCGGCGGCGTTGGGGTGCAGGTTCAGCTCGGACATGGTTTCACTCCTGTATTTTTGTTGTTCTTTGCGTGGCGCCCATGACTCTAGATCAAAGCGGCGCAATGGAAACCCTCTGTATCGATCTGAATGTCGACACATGAGTGCGCCAGATCCATCTGATCCGCTTTTTCCTGTTGAATCTGCATCTGTAACCGTCTCAGCCAAGCGCCCAGAATAGCCCTGCGGTTCGGCCACATGGCACGCGCTTCATTCCGAAGCGCCCGGTGCGCCGGACATTCAGTATTCAGGAGGCCTTCATGGCTAAGATGGCGTTTTTCCTCGGCGGCTTTCTCGTGTTGACCATCATGATCGGCGTTCTGGCCACGATTTCACCGGTCTGAGCCGTCCCGCGCCAGTCGGTTTCCGCAGGCCCGGACGGGTGTCGGCACAGGATCCGGACTAAACCGGGGAATCCCTTCAATGGGGTACCCATCGTGGCGCCCTAGTCATGGACTCTGCGCACGATCAGGGTGGGTGCCGATGGCGGCGAGCGGGCGATGCGTCGACCGAAGTGAGGTGTCAAGGCGCGCCGAACAACATCGTCCAGTACACACCGTTGTCACTGCGGGCATCACTGGCAAAACCGGCGCCGACCTGGGTGAACATCGGGTTCATCAGGTTGGCGCAGTGTCCGGGGCTGGCGAGCCAGCCGGCCATCGCACTGCCCGGTGAGCTTTGCCCGGCGGCGATGTTCTCGCCGATCTGCCGCCCACGGTAACCGGCGGATCGGGCACGATCCGCCGGCATGTCGCCGTCCGGGTCCTGGTGAGCGAAGTAGTTGCCGTAGGCCATGGCCTTGCTGTGGCCCTGAGCCGCGGCGCCGAGGGATGGGTTCCAGCTCAGAGGCCGGGCAGCGGCGAAACGCTGGCGTCCGCACAGGCGCGGCCGGGCACGGGCAGCGTTGACTTGCGCCAGCAGGGCCTTGCCGACGCTGCGGTTGTCGCCCATGCGACTGTCGATCAGCGGACGGGCCAGCACCACTTGCCATTCGCTGCGGGCGTGGCTGATGCCGATGTCGGCATACTGCGCATCCAGCAGCGCGCTGCAATGTTCGTCCTGCAACTGATCGAACGCCTCTTCGGCATCCTCGGCCCCGACAATGCGGATGCTGCGCACGGCCACTGCCGCATAACCGGAAGACTTCAACTGCTCACGCAACCCGCCGCCGTAGCCATAGCCGATGGGCAACGCAATGTTCTGCTTGAGCGCCAGCGGCGCCAGGCGTTGTGCCGGGCGTCGGTCACAGCGTTGCGGATGGGCGCGCAGGTCATTGATGGCGGCCGCCAGTTGTCGTTCCGCGCCGGCATGGGCGGTGGGGGCTAGCAAAGGGGAGAGGAGCAACAGGCACAGCGATACGAAGCGAGACGAACGAGCGGCGTGGCGCATGGGACGCAAGACTCTGAAAAATACAGCGCTGACAGGGAGTTAACCGCGAATGCGGCGCGAGTAGGACTGGCCTTTCTGCACTTGGTTCACGGGACGCCCAGGGCTTTGTCAGGACGCCGACGAACTGCGCAAGGGGCACTCAGCGGTTCAGCACATCCTTCATCCATTGCAGGTATTGCGGGCGCTCGGAAATTGAATTGTGCGTCGCCTCCGTCACCACTTTCAGGGTCGCCACGCCATCCGGGAAATTGCGCAGCAGGCGTTCGCTGCTGCCCCGTGGCACCACCTCATCATCGCTCGCTGCCAGCAGCAGGGTCGGCGCACGGATATGCTCGGCGTACTTGCCCGATTCGTAACGCTCCTTGAGCAGCCATTTGACCGGCACCCACGGGTAATGCCGGACGGCGAGTTCCTGGAGGCTGTTGAAGGGCGTGACCAGAATCAGCCGCGTTACCGGCCGCTGACTGGCCAGCCGCACCGCGACGCCGGAACCGAGACTGCGCCCGATCAGCGCAATCTGCGGATGCCTGGCAAACACCTGATCGAAAAGCCCCACAGCATCCCGGGCAATCGCTTCTTCGGACGGCGAACCGTCACTGCCACCAAAACCGCGATAGTGCAGCAGGTAGATCGCGTGGTCGGGAAACGCCTCGGAAAACGCCGGCAGATTGCGCGAGACGTCCTCGGCATTGCCACCGAAATAGATCAACGCCCGTGCTCCGGAATGCTCGCGGACACTGACGCGAATGTTCGCGTCGGGCATTGTCAGGGTCATCCGCGATTCCGCCGAATCCATTGAACCTGACGGCGGAAAATAGATCAGCGAGCGCTGGAAAACGAACAGTGCTGCACACAGGATCAGGTACAGGGCCAGCAGCAAAGCGACGAGTGACATCAGGATTCTGGACATTCGACTAACTTTAACGGGACGTGGGGGTTCGCCCATGCAGTGTAGTTGAGCCTTCCCCGGTGACCTCCGCCGCACACAAGGTGCAACAGATCCGCGCAACAGAGGTGCGAGCATGAGCCACACTCAGGGTTGTTCCCGTCGCCGCCTGCTCAAACTGGCAGCTGGGGTCACCGCGCTATTCACTGTTGACCGGGCGTTGGCTGCCGCCACGTCGTCGAGTGCCCCTGGAGGCCAGACCATGCAGACCCGCGCCATTCCTTCCAGCTCCGAGCTGCTGCCCCTGGTAGGGCTGGGCACTTATCGCGGCTTCGACGTCGCGCCCGGCGAACCGGCCTATAAACAATTACCGGCGGTGCTCGACGAGTTGTTCAGAAAGGGCGGCACGCTGATTGACAGCTCACCGATGTATGGCCGCGCCGAAGAAACCACCGGCGAGCTGTTGTCGATTCACGAACCCCGTTCACCGGCGTTTCTGGCAACCAAGGTGTGGACCCGGGGACGCGAGGAGGGCATCGCGCAGATGGAGAACTCCTTCCGCCTGCTGCGCACCGATCGCATCGACCTGATGCAGATCCACAACCTGCTGGACTGGCAAACTCATCTGCCGACGCTGCGCGAATGGAAGGAACAGGGCCGCATCCGTTACATCGGCATCACCCATTACACGCCCTCGGCCTACGAGGAAGTGGAAGCGGTGTTGAAGGGCGAGCCGCTCGACTTCCTGCAGATCAACTACGCCCTCGATGACCGTGGCGTGGAAAAACGCATCCTGCCGTTGTGCCGCGAGCGCGGGGTGGCAGTGATCTGCAACCGGCCGTTTGGCGGCGGCGGGCTGCTGGCCCGGCTCAAGGGCAAGCCCCTGCCTGGCTGGGTATCGGACGTGCAGGTCAACAGCTGGCCGCAACTGGCGCTGAAGTTTTTGCTCTCGAACACGGCGGTGACTTGTGTCATCCCGGGCACCGGCAACCCGCGTTACATGGCCGACAATGCCGGCGCCGGGTTCGGGTCGATGCTGACTGATGCGCAGCGGCAGCAGTTGATTGCTCTGGTGGGGTAATTTCCATCGCAGGAGTGAATAGCGCACCAGCACCCCATGCTAGCGCGCTAGCGGATTCAGATCATCGGCGGCAGCGAATCGAGAATCTTGTCCAGGGTAATCGGATACTCCCGCACCCGCGCCCCGGTGGCGTTGTAGATTGCATTCGCCACCGCCGCGCTGACCCCGCAGATGCCCAGTTCGCCCACGCCTTTGGCCTTCATCGGCGAAGAGATCGGGTCGGTTTCATCGAGGAAGATCACCTCCTGATGCGGGATGTCTGCGTGTACCGGCACTTCGTAGCCGGCCAGGTCGTGATTGACGAAAAAGCCCAGGCGCTTGTCCACCGACAGCTCCTCCATCAGCGCCGCCCCGACGCCCATGGTCATCGCGCCGATCACCTGGCTGCGGGCGGATTTCGGGTTGAGAATCCGCCCGGCAGCACAGACCGCGAGCATCCGCCGCACACGCACTTCGCCGGTGGCGGCATCGACCGCGACTTCGACGAAATGCGCACCGAACGTCGATTGCTGATACTGCTTGGCGAGGTCGGCGAATTCGATGCTGTCTTCGGCTTCGATTGCACCGTTTTGCGCGGCATCGCGTAACGGCACGTGTTTGTTGCCGAGCTGCACCTGGCCATCGGCGAACACCGCGTCTGCCTCGGTCATGCCCAGTTTCGTCGTCACCGCTTCGCGCAGCTTCATGCACGCGGCGTAGACCCCGGCGGTCGAGCAATTGGCGCCGAACTGGCCGCCGGAGCCGGACGACACCGGAAAACTCGAATCCCCCAGATGCACCACCACATCATCCAGGCCCACACCCATCATCTCGGCGGCGGTCTGGGCGATGATGGTGTAGCTGCCCGTGCCGATATCGGTCATGTCGGTTTCCACGGTGATCTTGCCGTCACGCTCCAGCCGAACTCTTGCGCCGGATTTCACCAGCAGGTTATTGCGAATCGCCGCGGCCACGCCCATGCCGATCAGCCAGCGACCTTCGCGACGTGTACCGGGCGTTGCATTGCGCCTGTCCCAACCGAAGTGTTCGGCGCCGGTCTGCAGGCATTCGATCAGGCGTCGTTGGGAGAACGGTCGCTCGGTTTTTACCGGATCGACCTGGGTGTCGTTGAGGATGCGGAACTGGATCGGATCGAGTTTGAGTTTTTCCGCCATCTCGTCCATGGCGATCTCCAGCACCATCAGCCCCGGGGTTTCTCCGGGGGCACGCATGGCGTTGCCTTCCGGCAGATCCAACGGTGCCAGGCGCATGCTCACCAGACGGTTTTCCCCGGCGTAGAGCAACTGACTCGGCTGCGCGGCGACTTCGACCTTGCCCTCGGCCAGGTTGCCCGACCAGCCTTCGTGGGCGATGGCGGTGAGTTTGCCGTCCGCCGTGGCGCCCAGGCGGATGCGCTGGATGGTGGCGGGGCGGTGGGTGGTGTTGTTGGCGATCTGCGGGCGGGCGAGGGCGACCTTCACGGGTCGGTTCGCCAGACGGGCGCCGAGTGCGGCGAGGATCGCGTCGGCGCGAATGAACAGCTTGCCGCCGAAACCGCCGCCAATGTAGGGCGAAATCAATCGCACCTTGTCCTTGGGCAGGCCGAGGGTGGTGGCGATGTCACCGACGCTCCAGGCGATCATCTGGTTCGAGGTCCACAGGGTCAGTTGATCGCCTTGCCATGCAGCGAGGGTCGCGTGGGGTTCCATCATCGCGTGGGACTGGTCCGGGGTGCTGTAGGTCTGGTCGAACTGCACCGGGGCGGCGGCAAAAGCGGTGGCGAAATCGCCGTGTCTGACGTCCGGCAATTCTTCCTTCGGCTCCACACCCTGATCCCGCACAGTGGCCAGATCGAACTGGCCTTTGTGTGTCGCGTACTCGACATGCACAAGCTGCGCGGCAGCGCGGGCCTGTTCGAAGGTTTCGGCGACCACCAGTGCCACCGCCTGGTGATAGTGCTGCACCTCGGGGCCGGCCAGCAGGTGCGCGGCGTTGTATTTGCCCTTGCCGAGTTTGCCGGCATTGGCAGAGGTAACGATGGCCAGAACCCCGGGGGCAGCCTGGGCCTTGTCCAGATCCATGCGCGTGATACGACCCTTGGCGATGGCTGCACCGACCATGACGCCGTAAGCCTGATTTTTTGCCGCTTCGTGTTGTTCGTAAGCGTAGGGCGCCTGACCGCTGGTTTTCAGCGGGCCTTCGATGCGGTCGGTGGGTTTGCCGATGACTTTCAATTGGTCAATCGGATTGGTGGCGGCGGGCGTGTCGAATTTCATGCTTCGTCCCTCGCTTGGGCCAGCACCGAGGCGAGCGTGCGCTCCACCAGCGTCAGCTTGAACCGGTTGTCATGGGTGGGTGTGGCGCCGTCGAGCAGGCGCGCACTGACGGCTTTCGCGCCTTGGGGCAGCAGCGCTTCTGCGGCCTCGACACGCCAGGGTTTCGGGGCAATGCCGCCGACGGCGATGCGACCGCTGCCGTCCTTTTGCAGAATCAACCCGACAGAGACCAGCGCGAAGGCATAGGACGAACGATCCCGCACCTTGTGATAGACGTGGGTGCCGCCAACCGGGGCGGGCAGGGTAACGCCGGTGATCAATTCGCCGGCCGTGAGTGCGGTTTCGATATGCGGGGTATCGCCGGGCAAAGCGTGGAAATCGGCCATGGCGATGCGTCGGGTGCTGCCGTCGGGTTTGAGGGTTTCGATCTGCGCATCCAGCGCACGCAGGGCAACTGCCATGTCGCTCGGGTGCGTGGCGATGCAGGCGTCGCTGACGCCGATGATTCCCAGTTGCCGGGTGACCCCGCCAATCGCCGCGCAGCCACTGCCGGGATTGCGTTTGTTGCAGGCCTGGTTGGTGTCGTAGAAATACGGGCAGCGCGTGCGTTGCAGCAGGTTGCCAGCGGTGGTTGCCATGTTGCGCAACTGCCCCGAGGCCCCGGCCAGCAAGGCCCGGGAGAGCAGGGCGTAGTCTTTGCGCACGCGCGAGTCGGCGGCCAGATCGGTGTTGCGCACGAGTGCGCCGATGCGCAAACCGCCCTCGGGAGTGGCTTCGATCCCGTCGAGTCCCAGGTGGTTGACGTCGATCAGGTGCTGCGGCGTTTCGATGTCGAGTTTCATCAAGTCCAGCAGGTTGGTGCCGCCGGCGATGAACCGCGCGCCTTGCGTTTGCGCCGCTTGTGCTGCGGCTGCGGCGGGGGAGTCGGCGCGACTGTAATTGAACGCTCTCATGCCGATACCTCCGCGACTTCGCTGATGGCTTCGATGATGTTGGAGTAGGCGCCGCAACGGCAGAGGTTGCCGCTCATGCGTTCCTGCAACTCGCTGGCGATCAGTTGCGGCGGCTCGGTCAGGCTGGGGCTGGCGTGGCTGGGGATACCGTCGCGGATTTCCTTGAGCACCGCCACCGCCGAGCAGATCTGCCCCGGTGTGCAATAACCGCACTGATAACCGTCATGCTTGATGAACGCGGCTTGCATCGGATGCAACCGGTCCGGCATGCCGAGGCCTTCGATGGTGGTGACCTTGGCGCCGTCCTGCATAACGGCCAGGGTCAGGCACGAGTTGATCCGCCGGCCATCGACAATCACCGTGCAGGCACCGCACTGGCCGTGGTCGCAGCCTTTTTTGCTGCCGGTCAGGTGCAGGTGTTCGCGCAAGGCGTCGAGCAGCGTGGTGCGGGTATCGATATCAAGGGTCTGCGGCTTGCCGTTGACCTCAAGCGTCACTTTGGTCATGGCCGGTTGCTCCAGATTGGCCGCGTAGGCCTTGAGGCTGATGAAGGGCGGTAGCGCAAACGCGGTTGCGGTCACGGCGCCGAGAATCAGGAACCGGCGTCGGGACATCTCCGATGGCGGATGGTCGTTCATGGCTGGGCTTCCTCTGATCAGGTTGGCGGATTGCAAATAACCCGCACATGCACGCCGGCGTGGTCGCCAGTCTTGGTCTGTTCTTGGAGTGACCGCAGGGGAGAGGAAAAGGTTTTGTCGGATTTTTACCCTGGTACCAGACCTCCCTCACAGAGGCAGACGGGGCGATCAACGGTCATGGGCTGTCAGTGAATCATCGGTGTTTTACCCGGTCGAACCTGCGGCTGCGCGCACCGCACCTTGAAGGTGAGGGCAGCGCTGACCGTTCCGTCGTCAAGACCTTGGTTTTAGGGAAATCCTGAATGATGCGTGCAACAACCCTGCTGCTGACTGTTTCTGCCGCCGTTTTGCTGGGCGGCTGCGTGGCGGACTTTGATGATGACTACCGCCATGGCCGGCATTACGATCGCGATCATGGCCGTTATTACGACCACGATCGACGCTGGGATGATCGCGACTATGACCGGCGCGACGGGCGTCGCCATCATCGCGACGACAACGACGACCAGTAATGAGCAAAAAAGGGGCGTTCCTGACCGGAACGCCCCTTGGCATTAAAAATGAGCGTTCGCCCGGACGCTGGATCGCGCAGGCACGTTAGCCTCGATGTCCAGCAAATGGGTGGCGAGTATGTCGCTCAGAAAACGGAACTGATCGTTGAGGCCCACCACTTCATTGCTGAAGTGATTGCTTGCGGCGGGCATCAGCAGATCTTCGAAATCTTCGTTGAACACCAGCGCTTGTGTCTTCAGTGAAACCGGGTGCTGGTCGTAATAGTTGTTGCCGAAGACCGGGAAGCTCACGGCGAGGGTGACGGTATGACTCATGATGTGAACTCCTCGTGGTGTGTGTCTCGGATGGGTGAATCCTGCGCCGGACGCGTCTGCTGCGGAAGGCAATCGTCGTAATGGTGATCATCGACGTCAGTGATGGTTGGAACAAAAACTGAAATCCCGCGCCCGGATCGAGGATCGATACAACCGGACAAACGGCTGAAACCCGCACCTATACTCAAGTCGTTACCTCCAGATCTGACCCATCAAAGGACACCGCCACCGTGAACCTGCGTGCGCTGATCGTCGCGGCACTGATGTTGCTGGCCGGTTGCGCGACTTCGGCGCGGGGCCCGGCGAGCGCGCCGCCGGTGGTGGTTTCACCGGCCACCTGGCAGCAGATCGACCGGGATATCGTTGTGGCGTCCCGGCAGTCCACCGAACAGGTCAAGGCGTTCGCCCGCGGTTCGATGGAACATTGGCGCATTCGGGTCTACGAGCAAACTGAAGAAAAATTCATCCCGTGGTTCAGCAGCTACTGGACCCAGGAATGGCTGTCGATGAAGGTCAGTTGGTACACCATCAGCGCCGGTGGCGAGCAGGATGCTTCGGCCAAGCGTCTGGCGGCCTATCTGCTGGAGCAATATCAGGAGCGGGTGCTGGCGCCGGTGGCTCTGGAGATCGATCCGGACGCGATCCTCGGCCAGGCCACCGCGTTCTACGCGCAACTGATGGCGCAGCAGATGCCGGTCATCGCCCAGCGTTACGGTGTACCCCTCGCGCAGCTCAACGGGCACTTGCAGAAAATCCCCGCCATCGCCCTCGGCCCGCCGCCGGCCCGCGATGCCTCGCTCTACCAGGTTGTCAGCACCGAACCGTTGAATACCTTGCCGGCCTATGCCGCGCTGATCGACAAGATCCACACCGAAGGCGGGGCCAAGGGCATCGCCTCGACCGATGCCGGCATGGCCCCGGTGGCCAAGCGTGCCAGCCAGCGCATGGAGGCAGAGATGGCGCCCCGGGGCGCTGCCAGTGCGGTGGCAGCGGCGGCCGGCAAACTCGTTGGCGGACTGATCTCGGCCGGGGTGGCAGGCATCCGCGCCATCCTCCAGGCCAACGACCGGCCCGACAGCGAAGCGCTGATCCGCAGCAGCCTGGGCAACACCTTCGACAAGGCCTGGCTGAAACTGGTGCAGAACCCGACCACCGGTGTGATGGCCGGCACGCTGCACATGGCGGCGCAGGTCGAGGGCAGTCTGGGTGGGCGGGATGAACCGTCGGTCGGGTTGGGCGTCAACCGTGTCGAATGGCGGCCACCTGAGTCGACTACTCAGCAGACCGAACCCACCCTGCAAGGAGAATGATCATGGCTTACATCGATGTGTTCGTGGCGCCCGTGCCGAATGCCAACCGCGAGCAGTACAAAAAACACTGTGAAATCGCCGCCAAGCTGTTCAAGGAATACGGCGCTCTCGAGGTGATTCAGGGCTGGGGCGATGACGTGCCGGACGGCAAGGTCACCTCATTCCCGATGGCGGTAAAACTCAAGGAAGGCGAAACCGTATCGGCGGGCTGGCTGGTCTGGCCGGACAAGGCCACCCGCGACACCGGCATGGCGAAAATGATGGAAGACCCGCGCATGCAGCCGGACGTCAATCCGATGCCGTTCGATGGGCAGCGGATGATCTTTGGTGGCTTCAAAGACATTCTCGAGCCTTGATGCCGCGCCGCCGGATCACTCCGCTGACGGGGTGATCCGGCAGCCTTTGCGGTTGCGAATCTGCTCGTCTGTCGGCCGCTCGCGGACGAATTCGAAACGTGGTTCTCCCTCGCTGTAATGCACCAGCCAGCCCCATTCCAGTTCGCTCTCATCCTGCCCGGGATTCGGCGGACGGGCCCACCAGGGTTCTTTGCTGAGGATCTCGCGCATGACGTCCTCCGGTTGATGGCAATCGTTGAACTATAAACCCCTTGCCGAGAGTCGCCAGAAACGGGCGTGTAGAATCCAGGGATCTCGACGAACGAAGGAGCGTGGCCATGACGGACGAAACACGCGGGGATCAACCGTTCAAGCGGCTGTTCTTCGCCCTCGACTGCCCACAGGCACAACGCAAGGCGATTGCCCAGTGGCGCAGCGAACTGGGTTTGCGTACCGGCAAACCGGTACCGGCGGACAACTTTCACCTGACACTGCTGTTTCTCGGCGCGGTGCCATTGGCGCAGATCGGCGAAGTCTGCGAAGCCGCGGCGAAAGTGCGTACGCCGGGGGAGGCGCTGAAGATTTCGCTGGATCGGTTGCAGGTCTGGCGGCGTGCCGGGGTCTTGTCGCTGGCGCCGGAGCAGGCACCGCAGGCATTGCTGCGACTGGTGTATGCGCTGGAGCAGGCGATGTTGCCGTTCGGGTTTGAAGAGGCGACCCGTGAGTATCGCCCGCATCTGACGCTGGCCCGGGACTATCGGGCGCCGGAACCGGAATCCGCTACGCCGCCGGAGTTCTTCCTGCGGGCCGAGCGTTTTGCATTGTTCGAATCCCACAAGGGCCGCTACCGCTCTCTGGACGACTGGCCACTGATCTGAGCCCACAAAAAAAGGCGCCCGAGGGCGCCTGAATTCACCTGAACCGAGGAAAGCCAGGTGAGGCCGTTCAGAGCGAGGGTGCAGCGGTGGTAAGGCGCTGCGTGAACGGAAATCGATTGATTCTTGAGTTAGAAACACAACCCCTGTGGGAGCGAGCCTGCTCGCGATGACCTTTGCACATTCAAAATCAATGTCGCCTGAAACTCCGCTATCGCGAGCAGGCTCGCTCCCACACAGTTTCAATTATTTGCCGAGTTTCACGCGGGTCCAGCCCCGGGTCATGATCCGTTGCGTGGCGATCGGTTGATCCGGCACCGCATACAGCGTGGCCATCACTTCCTGCGACGGGTACGAGCCCGGATCGTTGCGGATCGCTTCGTCCACCAGGGGCGTCGCCGCTGCGTTGGCGTTGCTGTAGCCGTTGCTGTTGGTGATCTCGGCAATGATGTCCGGACGCATCAGGAAGTCCATGAACAGGTAAGCGTTCTCGACGTTCGCCGCATCGCGCGGGATGGCGACCATGTCGTAGAAGCTGCCGGCACCTTCCTTGGGAATGCTGTAGTCGATCACCACGTTGTTGCCCGATTCGACCGCGCGGGCCTTGGCCTGCAACACGTCACCGGAATAACCGACGGCCACGCAGATGTTGCCGTTGGCCAGGTCCGAAATGTATTTCGAAGAGTGGAAGTACGCCACGTTCGGGCGAATCTTCATGAACAGTGCCTCGGCTTCCTTGATGTGCGCGGTGTCCTTGTCGTTCACCGGATAGCCCAGATAGTGCAGGGCAGCGGGGATCATTTCGGTCGGCGAGTCGAGAAAGCTGATGCCGCAAGCCTTGAGCTTCTCGGCGTTCTCCGGTTTGAACAACAGGTCCCAGGAATTGGTCGGCGCGTTCTTGCCGAGTACTTCCTTGACCTTGGCCGGGTTGAAACCGATGCCGATCGAGCCCCACATGTACGGGAACGCGTGGGCGTTGTCCGGATCACTGGCGGAGGCGTTTTTCAGCAGCACCGGGTTGAGGTTTTTCCAGTTTGGCAGCTTCGACTTGTCCAGGGTCTGGTAGACCCCGGCCTTGATCTGCTTGGCCAGGAAACTGTTGGACGGCACCACGATGTCGTAGCCGGATTTACCCGCGAGCAAACGCGCTTCGAGGGTTTCATTGCTGTCGAACACATCGTAGGTCACGCGGATGCCGGTCTCGTCCTCGAACTTCTTGACCGTGTCCGGGGCGATGTAGTCCGACCAGTTGTAAACGCGTAGCACCTTGTCGTTGGCCTGGGCGCCTGTGGCGATTGCGCCCAATAAGGACAGTGTCAGCAGAGTCCTGCCAAACATTTTCATCGGTGAAACTCCATTCTTTTTATTCAGAAGCTTTTAAGCAAAAGCGCAAAGCCGTAAAACGCGACGGCCTCAGGCCGTCGCTGTCACTCGTTGAGGTTGCTGCCATGATTCGTTGGCGGTCTGATCCATTGCTTCCTGAATCGCACGCTTGCGGTTGGCTTCTGCCTTGCGACCGAAGTACCAGACCAGGAAGGTCACCAGCGACACCGCCAACAGAATCAGGCTGGCCACAGCGTTGATCTCGGGCTTCACACCCAGACGCACCGCCGAGAACACTTCCATCGGCAGAGTGGTGGAACCCGGACCGGAGACGAAGCTCGCCAGCACCAGATCGTCCAGCGACAGGGCGAACGACATCATGCCGCCTGCCGCCAGCGACGGCGCGATCATCGGAATGGTGATCAGGAAAAACACCTTGAAAGGTTTCGCGCCCAGATCCATCGCCGCTTCTTCGATCGACAGGTCCAGCTCGCGCAAGCGGGCGGAGACTACCACCGCCACATAAGCGGCACAAAACGTGGTGTGGGCGATCCAGATGGTGACGATGCCACGCTCCTGCGGCCAGCCGATCAGTTGCGCCATCGCTACGAACAGCAGCAACAGCGACAGCCCGGTAATCACCTCAGGCATCACCAGCGGCGCGGTCACCAGACCACCGAACAGCGTACGACCCTTGAAGCGCGTCACGCGGGTCAGCACGAACGCGGCGAGTGTGCCCAGTGCCACTGCCGCGACAGCGGTGTAGCAGGCGATTTCCAGCGAGCGCACCACCGAGCCCATCAGTTGGGTGTTGTCGAGCAGGCCGACGTACCACTTCAACGACCAGCCGCCCCAGACCGTTACCAGTTTCGAGGCGTTGAACGAGTAGATCACCAGAATCAGCATCGGCAGATAGATGAACATCAGGCCGAAGATCAGCATGAACTTTGAAAATCCGAAGCGTTTCATCCCCGTGCCTCCATCTCTTTGGCCTGGCTGCGGTTGAACAGCAGAATCGGCACAATCAGGATCAACAGCATCACCACCGCCAGAGCAGACGCCACCGGCCAGTCGCGGTTATTGAAGAACTCTTGCCACAGCACGCGCCCGATCATCAGGGTTTCCGGGCCGCCCAGCAGTTCCGGAATCACGAACTCGCCCACCACCGGAATGAACACCAGCATGCAGCCGGCGATGATCCCGTTCTTGGCCAGCGGCACGGTGATTTTCCAGAAGTTGTTGAAGTTGCTCGAACCCAGATCCTGCGCGGCTTCCAGCAGGCTGCCGTCGTGCTTCACCAGGTTGGCGTAGAGCGGCAGCACCATGAACGGCAGGTAGGCGTAGACCACGCCGATATACACGGCCGTGTTGGTGTTGAGGATCTCGATCGGGTGATCGGTGAGCCCGGTCCACATCAGGAATGCGTTAAGCAGACCGTTGTTGCTGAGGATGCCCATCCACGCGTAAACACGGATCAGGATCGCGGTCCAGGTCGGCATCATGATCAACAGCAGCAGAACGTTTTGCGCTTCCTTGCTGGCCTTGGTGATCGCGTAAGCCATCGGGAAACCGATCACCAGGCACATCATCGTGCTCAGTGCCGCGACCTTCAGCGAGCCGAGGTAGGCCGACAGATACAGCTCGTCTTCGCCGAGCATGGTGTAGTTGCCGATGTTCAGCAGCAGCTGGAATTTCTGTTCGGCGTAGGTGTAGATCTCCGAGTACGGCGGGATCGACAGCGCGGCTTCCGAGAAGCTGATCTTCATCACCAGGAAGAACGGCAGCATGAAGAACAGGAACAGCCAGATGAACGGAATGCCGATGACGAACTTTCGCCCGCTGGGCACCAGGCGCAGGAATTGCTGATTGAAGGTTCTCATGAGCGCAGTACCACGCCGCTGTCGTCTTCCCACCAGACGTAGACCTTGTCGTCCCAGGTCGGCCGCGCGCCACGGCGTTCGGCGTTGGCCATGAACGACTGGACGATCTTGCCGCTCGGCAACTCGACGTAGAACACCGAGTGGCCGCCGAGGTAGGCGATGTCATGCACCTTGCCTTCGGACCAGTTGTAGCGGCTCTCCGGCTTGAGGGTGCTGACCAGCATTTTTTCCGGGCGGATTGCGTAGGTGATCGACTTGTCCTGCACCGACGTGCTGACGCCATGACCGACGTAGATCTTTTGCTGCAAGTCCGGGCTGTGAATGATCGCGTGACCTTCAAGGTCCTCGACCACGGTGCCGTCGAAGGCGTTCACGTTGCCGATGAATTCGCAGACCATGCGGCTGACCGGCGCTTCATAGATGTCGACCGGGCTGCCGATCTGGGCGATCCAGCCCAGGTGCATGATCGCGATGCGCTCGGCCATGGTCATGGCCTCTTCCTGGTCGTGGGTCACCATCACGCAGGTCACGCCGACGCGTTCGATGATTTCCACCAGTTCCAGCTGCATTTGCGAACGCAGCTTTTTATCCAGCGCGCCCATCGGTTCGTCGAGCAGCAACAGCTTCGGACGTTTGGCCAGTGAGCGGGCGAGGGCCACGCGCTGACGCTGACCGCCGGACAGTTGATGCGGGCGGCGCTTGGCGTATTGGGTCATGTGGACGAGGCGCAGCATTTCTTCGACACGGGCGTCGATTTCGCTGGCCGGCAAACGGTCCTGCTTGAGGCCGAAGGCGATGTTCTGCGCCACGGTCATGTGCGGGAACAGCGCGTAGGACTGGAACATCATGTTGATCGGCCGCTCGTACGGCGGCATGTCGGTGATGTCGACACCGTCGAGCAGAATGCGTCCTTCAGTCGGCCGTTCGAAACCGGCGAGCATGCGCAGCAGGGTCGATTTGCCCGAGCCGGAGCCGCCGAGCAGGGCAAAGATTTCGCCCTGATGGATCTCCAGGGACACGTCGTCCACCGCCGTGGTTTCGTCGAACTTCTTGGTGACTCGATCGACCTTCACCAGAACCTTTTTCGGTTGCTGATGACCTTCAAGAGCCTTCCTGTAAGTGCTGGAGGCGTTTGCCATGTGAAACTCCCAACAGGTTTCAGTCGCCGGGCCAACGCGGCCTGGCTTAAGAGTGGATTGCAGACTTGCAAGAGCATTTCCTGTCGGATCGCATCCCCTGTGGGAGCGGGCTTGCTCGCGAATACGTCGTGTCAGTCGACATGGTTATTGCCTGACACTCCGCTTTCGCGAGCAAGCCCGCTCCCACAGAGTTTTGCGTTGTCCTGATGGGCACTGCGCTTGCCGATCCGGCTTGGTCGGCGCCGCCGTCCTGGCTGCCTGGGTAGTACTTGTTGTTATTACGGTTTGTTGTTTTCACGGATGACGGGTGCGCACACGCGCAGCCGCCGACCCCGTGGGGGCAGTAAACAGTGATGAAATTCTGGGTTGTGTCAGCGCTGGTTGCGTCGCGCCGCACGCTGGCGGCAAGCCTCGCCGAATGCCTGGAAAATCCGCAGGTAGTTCGGGTTGTCCAGCACCTGCCATTCCGGGTGCCATTGCACGCCGAGGGCGAAGGTCGGGCTGTGCTCCACCGAGACCGCCTCGATCAGGCCGTCCGGTGCCACGGCTTCGGCGCGCAGGCCGGGAGCGAGGCGGTCGATGCCCTGACTGTGAATCGAGTTGACCTGGAATTCACCCGGCAGCACCAGCGCTTCGAACACGCCACCGGCCAGCACCGTCACGGCATGGGCCGGGGCGTACTGCACGGCGACATCCGGGCTGTCGGCTTCGCGGTGATCGAGCATGCCCGGCAGCTCGTGCACCTTCTGGTGCAGGCTGCCGCCGAACGCCACGTTCATTTCCTGGAAACCGCGGCAGATGCCGAGTACCGGAACGCCCGCCGCAATGGCCGCACGCAATAGAGGAAGGGTGGTGGCATCCCGCGCCGGATCGTGATCCGTGCCGGGAGCGCTGTCCGGGCCCTGATAGTGGAAGGGTTCCACGTTGGACGGCGAGCCAGTCAGCAACAGACCGTCGAGCTGACCCAGCAGGTCTTCGATTTCAGTCAGTTGGCCAAGGGAAGGAATGACGACGGGCAACCCCAGCGCCGCAACGCTGACAGCGCGAACGTACTTGTCGCCGCTGATGTGATAGGGGTGCAGGCCAATCTGTTTGACGCACGCAGTAACGCCGATCAATGGCTTGAATGCCATTTTTATTCACCTCGAAGTTTGACACTTGAACGAGCTTTTCCGGAGCTTAGCCTCGTTGATTTTAATTAACAACTCCCATGTAAAAAATTCTAAACGCCGTTCATCAAATCTTCATGATTCGCGGGCCTCTGGCGCCTGCATTGGCACAAGAGTGTTAAAAAAAGCCCGAAAAATAAACGCTGAGCGGCCCTGTGTTCGCTATTGACTTCACTTTGCCGTTCGGGTTGACTGGCTCGGCGAAACAGCAGTGAACATAATAATTAACAGCTAAATAGGTGCATCATGTCGGTCCCTCTGCGTGCCGTTCAACTCAACGAAGCAAACGCATTCCTTAAGAAACATCCTGAGGTTTTGTACGTCGACCTTCTGATTGCAGACATGAACGGTGTGGTGCGCGGCAAGCGCATCGAGCGCACCAGTCTTCATAAGGTGTACGAAAAAGGCATCAACTTGCCGGCCTCGCTCTTCGCCCTCGACATCAATGGCTCCACAGTGGAAAGCACTGGCCTTGGCCTGGACATCGGCGACGCCGACCGCATCTGCTACCCAATCCCCGGCACCCTGAGCATCGAGCCCTGGCAGAAGCGCCCGACCGCGCAACTGCTGATGACCATGCACGAACTGGAAGGCGAGCCGTTCTTCGCCGACCCGCGTGAAGTGCTGGCCAACGTGGTGCGCAAATTCGACGACCTGGGCCTGACCATCTGCGCCGCGTTCGAACTCGAGTTCTACCTGATCGACCAGGACAACGTGAACGGCCGTCCGCAATCGCCACGCTCGCCGGTTTCGGGCAAGCGTCCGGTGTCGACTCAGGTTTATCTGATCGACGACCTCGACGAGTACGTCGACTGCCTGCAGGACATCCTCGAAGGCGCGAAAGAGCAGGGCATTCCGGCCGACGCCATCGTCAAGGAAAGCGCCCCGGCGCAGTTCGAAGTCAACCTGCACCACGTGTCCGACCCGATCAAGGCGTGCGACTACGCCGTCCTGCTCAAGCGTCTGGTGAAGAACATCGCCTACGACCACGAGATGGACACCACCTTCATGGCCAAGCCGTATCCGGGCCAGGCGGGCAACGGTCTGCATGTGCACATTTCGATTCTGGATAAAGAAGGCAACAACATCTTCGCCAGCGAGGATCCCGAGCAGAACGCCGCGCTACGCCACGCGATCGGCGGTGTGCTGGAGACCCTGCCTGCGCAAATGGCTTTCCTGTGCCCGAACGTCAACTCGTACCGCCGCTTCGGTGCGCAGTTCTACGTGCCGAACTCGCCGAGCTGGGGCATCGACAACCGCACCGTGGCGGTACGCGTACCGACCGGTTCGGCAGACGCCGTGCGCATCGAGCACCGTGTTGCCGGTGCCGACGCCAACCCGTACCTGCTGATGGCTTCCGTGCTGGCCGGTATTCACCACGGCCTGACCAACCAGATCGAACCGGGCGCCCCGGTCGAAGGCAACAGCTACGAGCAGAACGAACAGAGCCTGCCGAACAACCTGCGCGACGCCCTGCGTGAGCTGGACGACAGCGAAGTCATGGCCCGCTACATCGACCCGATGTACATCGACGTGTTCGTCGCGTGCAAGGAAAGCGAGCTGGCCGAGTTCGAAAACTCGATCTCTGACCTTGAGTACAACTGGTATCTGCATACCGTCTAAGGGCTAATTGAAAACCTTGTGGGAGCGAGCCTGCTCGCGATTACGGAGTGTCAGCCGACATCGTTGTTATCTGATGCACCGCTATCGCGAGCAGGCTCGCTCCCACAGGGGGGTCGTATTACCAAAGTTTTGATGGGCGGGCATCTGCTCGCCTTTCACCAATTATTCTGTGTGAGTCACCCCCATGACCATGACCCGCAACGACTGGGAACAACGCTTCCAGTCCCTGACCCTCGAATCCCGTGCCTTCATCAACGGCGAATATCGCCCGGCGATCAGCGGCGAGACCTTCGAATGCCTGAGCCCCGTGGACGGCCGTTTCCTGGCCTCCGTCGCCAGCACCGATGAAGCCGACGCCAACCTCGCCGTCGAAGCCGCGCGCCAATCCTTCAACGCCGGCGTGTGGGCCAACAAGGCCCCGGCCGAGCGCAAGCGCATCCTGATTCGCTTCGCCGATCTGATCCTGCAACACCAGGAAGAACTGGCGTTGCTCGAAACCCTCGACATGGGCAAGCCGATCAGCGACTCGATGAGCATCGACATCCCGGCGACCGCCAACGCGATCCGTTGGAGCGCCGAAGCGATCGACAAGATCTACGACGAAGTCGCCGCCACCCCGCACGACCAACTCGGTCTGGTGACTCGCGAGCCGTCCGGCGTGGTCGCGGCCATCGTGCCGTGGAATTTCCCGCTGATCATGGCCAGCTGGAAATTCGCCCCGGCACTGGCGGCGGGTAACTCGTTCATCCTCAAGCCTTCGGAAAAATCCCCGCTGACCGCGATCCGCATCGCGCAACTGGCGCTGGACGCCGGCATTCCGAAAGGCGTGTTCAACGTCCTGCCGGGCTTCGGCCACACCGTCGGCAAGGCGCTGGCGCTGCACATGGACGTCGACGTGCTGGCCTTCACCGGCTCCACGGCGATTGCCAAGCAACTGATGATTTATGCCGGCCAAAGCAACATGAAACGCGTCTGGCTCGAAGCTGGGGGCAAGAGCCCGAACGTGGTGTTTGCCGACGCACCGGACTTGCGCGCGGCAGCACAAGCAGCGGCCGGCGCCATTGCGTTCAACCAGGGCGAAGTCTGCACCGCCGGCTCGCGCCTGTTGGTGGAGCGTTCGATCCGCGAGCAATTCATCCCGCTGCTGGTGGAAGCGCTGCAAGCGTGGAAACCGGGGCACGCCCTGGATCCTGCCACCACTGTCGGCGCCGTGGTCGATCAGCGTCAACTGGACAACGTGCTGCGCTACATCAGCATCGGCCGCGAGCAGGGCGCCGAAGTGATCGCCGGCGGCCGACGCACCCTCGAGGAAACCGGCGGCACCTACATCGAGCCGACGATTTTCGACGGTGTGACCAACGCGATGACCATCGCCAAGGAAGAAATCTTCGGCCCGGTGCTGTCGCTGATCACCTTCGACACCGTTGAAGAAGCGCTGCACATCGCCAACGACAGCATCTTCGGCCTCGCCGCCGGTGTCTGGACCAGCAACCTGAGCAAGGCCCACACCTTCGCCCGTGGCCTGCGCGCCGGCAGCGTGTGGGTCAACCAGTACGACGGCGGCGACATGACCGCGCCGTTCGGTGGCTTCAAACAGTCGGGCAACGGTCGCGACAAGTCGCTGCACGCGTTCGACAAGTACACCGAGCTGAAAGCGACCTGGATCAAGCTCTGACTCTTTTACAGCGGTGGTCGCCTGCAACCGGCGACCCTCGGAGAATAAAAAAATGAAACAACAACACGTGAACAGCTACTACGCCGCCACCCGCAACGAAGTGATCGATTTCCCGGTCCTCGAAGAGTCGGTGGAGTGCGATGTCTGCATCATCGGCGCCGGCTACACCGGTCTGTCCTCGGCACTGTTCCTGAGCGAAGCCGGCTACAAGGTGACGGTGCTGGAAGCGGCGAAAGTCGGCTACGGTGCCAGTGGTCGCAATGGCGGCCAACTGGTCAACTCCTACAGCCGCGACGTCGACGTGATCGAAGCGCGCTACGGCGACAAGACCGCCGAAATCCTCGGCAGCATGATCTTCGAAGGCGCCGACATCATTCGTTCGCGAATCAAGGAATACGACATCAAATGCGACTACCGCCCGGGCGGCATTTTCGCAGCGATGAACAACAAACAGCTCAAGGGACTCGCCGAGCAAAAGCGTAGCTGGGAACGTTACGGCAATAAAAACCTGAAGATGCTCGACGCTGCGGACATCCGCCGCGAAGTCGGCTCGGACGCCTACGTCGGCGGCCTGCTGGACATGCAGGGCGGCCACATCCACCCGCTGAACCTGGCCCTCGGTGAAGCCGCGGCCATCGTGCGTCTGGGCGGCAAGATCTACGAGCAATCCGCTGCGGTGGAAATCAAATACGGCGAACCCAACGTCGTACGCACCGCCAAAGGCCAGGTCCGCGCCAAGTACCTGCTGATTGCCGGCAACGCCTACCTGCCGCAAGGCCTCGACAACCGCGTGACCGCCAAGAGCATGCCGTGCGGCTCGCAGATCTGCGTCACCGAACCACTGACCGAGAAGCAGGCCCGCAGCCTGATCACCAACAACTATTGCGTCGAAGACTGCAACTACCTGCTCGACTACTACCGCCTCACCGCCGACAACCGTCTGCTCTACGGCGGCGGCGTGGTCTACGGCGCCCGTGAACCGGACGACATCGAAACCCTGATCCGCCCGAAGATCCTCAAGACCTTCCCGCAGCTCAAGGACGTGAAAATCGACTACCGCTGGACCGGCAACTTCCTGCTGACGATGTCGCGCATGCCGCAATTCGGCCGCATCGAGAAAAACGCCTACTACATGCAGGGCTACAGCGGCCACGGCGTCACCTGCTCGCACCTGGCCGGCAAACTGATCTCGGAAATGATCCGCGGCGACGCCGAACGCTTCGACGCCTTCGCCTCCCTGCCACACATGCCAATGCTCGGCGGCCGCACCTTCTCCGCGCCGCTGACCGCCCTCGGCGCCGTGTACTACTCGCTGCGCGACCGCTTCGGCATCTGATTAACCTCGCCGGCGGCGCCCCCAAAAAGGGCGTCGCCGGCTTTTTCATGTGCCGTCCATCGAACCTGCTGAGCAACACCAACAAACGTGATTTAATAGCCGCCTTTCACGGTTCCGGGACACGGGAGCAACGTGATCCGCGCGACCTGCGCGGCACCCGCCACCCACCCCCATTACCCTTAAGTCGTTCTCACATAAGGCTGTCATGGATACGGGTTCTCGACTCAAACTAGTACGCGAAAGCTACAAACTCTCCCAGCGCGAGCTGGCCCGACGTAGCGGCGTGACCAATGCCACCATCTCCCTGATCGAACAGAATCGTGTCAGTCCTTCCGTCAGCTCACTGAAAAAGCTGCTCGAAGGCATCCCGATGTCCCTGGCCGACTTCTTCACCTTCGACCAGCCCCCCCGCGAACACCAATACGTCTTCCGCGCCAACGAACAACCCGACCTCGGCCGCCACGGCCTGCGCCTGCTCCTGATCGGCGCCTCGGTCCCAAGCCGCCAGATGCGCCTGCTGCGCGAGCAATACGCGCCGGGCGCAAGTTCGGGAGAAGAGCCGATTGTTCACGCGGAAGGTGAAGAGTGTGGGTTGGTGACCCGCGGCACGGTCGAGTTGACGGTGGACGGGCAGGTGAGCGTGTTGAGTGCGGGGGATGGGTATTATTTTCCGACGACGCTGCCGCATAAGTTCCGGAACATCGGGGCGGATGAGGCTGAGATTATTAGTGCGAATACGCCGGCGAATTTTTGATCGTCGACTGAAAATTTGGATTTTTTGTAAGGGAAGACGAAATGGAAAATGGTGCCTTCTGGAAACAATTAACCTTGCCTGTTGCTTTGTTTTTTCTGTTCCTGAGTATCGCAACGGTGGCAGGCATGCTCTGGTATTCCGAATCAAATGGTGTTGTTTTTCGGATCTGGGGCCAAGATTTTAGTGCTGTAAAAAATACGCCTAATGTTGACGGTGTGTTTGGCGAGAAAATAACTTCCCTTGAAAAGCGTATTTCCGAACTTGAAAAAGCAAAGCAACAAGTGGAAGTCAAGTCACCAGAAAGCACTGTGACAAAGCCTATAAACAAGACCCGTATCTTGAATGTAGGGCAGGGCCTGAAAGAAAGTACTTTGCCGTTTAGTGTATATGTAAAGTCAGCATCGGGCGGTGAAGGGTATTCGAGTTTTCTTATAGACGTTCAGACGCCGGAGTCTCCTTTGTATACGGTAAAAGTAACCAAGGGGTGGAGTCGAAACTTTGAAGTGGGGGCGCGGTCGTTTACTTTCAGTATCGTTGATGTTGATAAAAAACTTGCCACTATTACGGTGTTGTTGAAAGAGCTGAATAGTAGGGAGTGATTGCTGTGACATGCAGAAAAGGTGACAGACCTATTTGTATGAGTCTATCACCTTCAAGTTTTCTAGCCTACGACATCAAATCCTCGTTGCTCTATAACTCGAAACACATCACTCACGTCTTGCACCATGATTCTGGCGATGGTGGTGACTGTGTTGATGTCATGTTCAGCATGGTCAGGTAAGTGAATACAGGCCATGAGATCGAGAAATTTGAGGACGGCATTCAGGCGTTCACTGAGGCAGGCATGTAAGTCGCGCAGTGGGGTGTCGGCGTCGATGAGCAGGACAGGGTGATCGGTGGCAGGGTGGGACATGTTTGCACAGTGGCGCATGAGTTTCTGTGTCGTCATGGTGTTAATCCTTTGTTGAGAAGAATTGCCACCGTCCTGCTGCGAAACAAAATGGGTGGCAGCTATGCGCGGGTTCGCAGACCGGAGGATTAACACCAAGACCCGGCAGACCCGAAGGTCTCCCACGCACAACCGCCATAAAATTTGCCCAGCCGGGAGTCGGCCGTGCCAGACGGAACAGGGTGTCAATCTTAAGGGCTGCGAAACCCTATCGCCAAATTCGTTCAGCGACAGAGCCACTCTAGGCATCGACCCCCACCGTCGCAATCAGCCTGTAGGACACAAAATCACCAAGTCTGGCCAGAGACTTCACTCCCGTTCGGCGGCACAACCGACGTAAATCAAGGGCTACGGAGTGCCAGGAAAAATGACTCGACGAATTTCGGCCTGCTTCGTATCCCATCGGGAGCAAGCTCCCTCACCACGCGCGGTCATTTCCTACGAAGTTTTCAGATCCCAAAATCCAGTCCTCATCCCCGCCCCGGAACTTTCCTAAAAAGCGATGTCAATTTGATAGCGTGTCGCGACGCTCATTTCGAACGGATCAACCAGTGCCTGGCTGTTTCCCGGCAAACCCAAGGAAGTGTGAGATGAAACTGATTCTTGCGATGTTGTTGCTGTTCAGCGGTTACGCATTTGCCGGTTGTTCCAGCATCCACGACAGCGACCAGCGCGCTTACTGCGAGGCGAAAAGCGGCAGCACGTGTTCGAGCATTCATGATTCGGATTTGCGCGCAACATGTGAGGCCGAGAAGGGCAGTACTTGTTCGAGCATTCACGACAGCGACCAGCGCGCTTACTGTGAGGCGAAAAAGGGCAGCACGTGTTCGAGCATTCATGATTCGGATTTACGCGCAACGTGTGAGGCTGAGAAAGGCAGTACCTGTTCCAGCATCCATGACAGCGATCAGCGTGCATTTTGTGAGGCGAAGAAGGGCAGCACTTGTTCGAGCATCCATGATTCGGATCTACGCAACCAGTGCGAAGCCATGAAGCGCTGATTCACCGACCTGATTCCAAACGCAAAAAGGGACACCCAACGGTGTCCCTTTTTCGTGGACGCCTGAAACGGAATCCCCGGACCACCCAGTCAAACTTTTCACTTGCCACAACCCGGTTCATCGCCAAAGGTTCCCCCCACCAGCACCACGTCGTAGACTGCGAAACAAGTTGTAACGCCTCTCCCACGGACGGAACCGCGCATGATTCACATCGGCAGCCGCAACAACGCCCCCACGCCGCAGCACAAAACCCAGGACATCTACATCTTCAGCATCGACCTGTCCCGACCGGCGACGCCGTTCTGCTTCGAGCAATCGATTGGCGGCGGGCATGTCGAGCAGGGCGGTGCGCGGTGGCTGGCGCTGGATGAGCTGGATGGCTGGCCCGGTGAATGGCGTGAGCATTTGAAGAAGGCCGGATGTGCCTGGGTGGTTGAGTTGATGGGCGCTCATTCGGGGGAGAGTCAGGCTGATCTGGTCTCGCTGATCCTCCAGCGCTATGCCGAGCCGGCGCAGCCAACCGGGCGTTTGCAGGCGATTGGGCGCTGGTTCAAGCGCCACTTCTATATTGGCGGCCGGTACGGCGTCTGACCCGAGGAGACTCTCATGACCCAGACTCTGGAACGCGCCATCGCGATTGCCGCCACGGCCCACGCGGGGCAGGTGGACAAGGGCGGTGCGCCGTACATTTTGCATCCGCTGAAGGTCATGTTGCGCATGAGCAGCCTGGAAGAGCGCATCGTCGCGGTGCTGCACGATGTGGTCGAGGACTGCGGCATCAGCCTGGAGGATTTGCGCAAGGAAGGTTTCAGCGAAGCCGTTTTGTCCGCCATCGAATCGGTGACCAAAGTGCCCGGCGAATCCTATGAGGACTTCGTCGAGCGGGCGGCCCAGAATCCTATCGGGCGGGTGGTGAAGCTGGCGGATCTGGAAGAAAACAGCGACCTGTCGCGGATTGCCTCGCCGAGTTGGGAGGATCTGGAGCGGGTCGAAAAATATCGGCGGGCGATTGGACGGCTGCGCGCCTGACCTAACTGAAAAGCACCTTGAATAGCCAGGAAGGCGACCATGAAATCCATTCTGTGTTTGTTGATTGCTGCCGGATTCGGCGCGCTGTTGCAGTTCGAAGGCGTGCCCCACGGTTTGCTGTTGGGCTCGATTCTTGTCACCGCACTTGTCGTCACTAAATTTGGCATCGCACCGGCGACGCCTTATGGTCTGGGCTATATCCAGGTCACGCTGGGTATCGCTACCGGGCTGATGTTCGAAGCATGGGACAGCGCGACCGTCTCGACGATGTTGCCGAGCCTCGGCGTGTTGCTGCTGTGCCTGGCAGTGCAAGTGGCGCTGGCCGCATGGTGGCTGTCGCGCGGGGCAGGGTGGAATCGCACGGATGCCTTGTTGGCCGTGTATCCGGGCGCATTGGCGGCGGTGTTCGATTTGCTGGAATCGCATCAGGCGTCGAGCAAGGTGATCATCGTGCACTTGATGCGGCTGCTGCTGATCACGGTGTTGGTGAGTTTGTTGATTCCCGGAACGGCGCCGGTTGCCGTGACCGAAGTTGATCCCCTGTCCACGGGCATGGCGTTGACCGTGCTGTCGGTGATCGGTTTGAGCGTGGTGGTCGGGCGTTTGCTGCTCGCCGTTGGCGTGCCGGCGCCGTTCATGTTGACGGCAATCATCGTCACCGCCGTGTTTGTGAAATCAGGGTGGCTGCAGGGCTTTCACATGCCGGACTGGAGTTTGAATCTGGCGGCGCTGATTCTCGGTGTGCGGATCGGCTCCCGTTTTCAGGGATTGGGCCTCGCGGAACTGGGACGTCATGGCCGCACGGCGCTGGTGTCGGTCGGTTTGATGATTCTGGTCGCGGCGATTTTTGCATTGGCGGCGGCGCGGTTGCTGGGCAGCGATGCGTTGTCACTGTGGCTGGCGTACATGCCGGGGGCGATTGAAACCATCGCGATTGTGGCGTTCGCCGGCGGGTTAAATGTGGTGTTTATCCTGACTCACCATCTGGCGCGGATGGTGGTGCTGCACTTTGCGCCGGCGTTGCTGGTGCAGGTTCGGCGGGTGCGGGAGGGCGTCTGACCGGGACTTCGATAGCCAGCTTCAGGGTTCAACATCCGTCGGCATACATCAGCGCTAACTTTTCAATCCACTCGGTAGGGGCTTGACATCTTGCAAAGTACGCTTGTTTCTCTGCGTCCCCGAGTTGGATGAAATACGGAAGAAAGTAGTTGTCGTTATAGAAACCCTGCGCGCCCTGCATATTGCCGCCCCACCACGATGCGGGGTAACCGTCAAAGGCGATCCAGGGCGGAGGTACGCAAAAGGTCTGATTTCCAAGGCTACTTAGAAATTCGACGCTGTTGGTCATGATGCGAAGGGTTAGCGCGTTGAACTCGGTGGTAGAAGGGGAATAAATCAACAGCTCCTGCTTCGCGACATCTTCATATTCAAAAACGGTCAGGTCTGTAAATGTACGCTCGTCGATCTTTTGGAAGTGTGATTCCACCAGTCGCTGAAACTTGCAAAGGTCATCGGCGACCATCAGAAGGGAGACGTAATAAGCATTGATCCCGGACGCTTCTACAGATGCCACCGTCGATAGTTTCGGCAGGTTGGCGTTTGGTAAAGGGGAGGCGAATCGGGTCTTGAGCGCTTGCTCGCTGTAACCGGCAAAAAGCTTTCGGCTTGCGGGTTTCACGAAAGCCTTGATTCGGCTAAGTAGATTCATCGGGATGGGGGACACGAAGATATTGGTGTGCCGGGATGGTACCCAACAAGTGGGGTGTGAACCATTGATGCGTTCGCCCGGAGTTGTGAACCCCGTGAACTACACTCCCAGATTACCCCGCCCCACAGACAACCCCGCCGCGTCGGAGGTCATCATGTTCCGCTTCTTACTCTTCATCGCAGCGTGCCTGTGCGCCACACAGGCCAGCGCTGAATCTGTCGTCCCGCTCAAGGGCCAGACTTCCCAGCAAACCCAGATCGACATCAACGATTGCCATTCCATCGTGTCCACCTCAACCACGTCGACACCCCAGGCCGGCGGTCGGTTGAAGGGCGCCGCAGTGGGTGCCGCTGCCGGCGCTACTGCCGCTGAAGTGCGCGGCCGTCAGCACGACGAGTTCTATGAAGCCGTGGACGATGACCGCAAGCAGGATTATCGCCAGAACCGAGCCAAAGAGACGGCTGCCGCCGGTGCGGTGGTCGGTGGTGCGCGGCAGCGGCAGGATCGGCGCGAGCAGCGGCGGACCGATGCTTCAGCCAGTTCAAGTGCCTACACCGGTTGCCTGCAAGGACGGGGTTATCAGGTCACGCCCTGACGGCTTTCCCGGTGCGCGACGAGCAGGTGCATCATCACACCGCTGTAAAGCGTCACCAGAATGAACAACCCCATGCGCACCGCGAACGCGGTGTAGACGTCCTTGCCCGCCGCGCTGTCCTCCACCGATTGCCCAAGCAGGATGATCATGGTGATCAGGGTGTTGAGCCAGAACCCCGGCGTGAGCTGCGTCGGGTGCAGTCGATAGAGTTTGCGCGCCAGAAACAGCCCGAACAGCAGCATCCACAGAAAGAACATCCACAGGTGCACGAACAGGCTCAACGCGCACCAGAACAGCACCGCCAGCAGTCCGCCGAGCAAGGTTGAGCCGAGCAGTTCGCGCCCGGCGTGGTGGGTGCGGGTGGTGGTGCTCTGCTGGCCGAGGCTGACGGCTTTGAGGATGATCGGCAGGTAGCTGGCGGGGTCGATCAGCACCAGCAGGAAAGTCGGCAGCACGATCAATGTTGCGCGCATCGCTACGCGGGGCACGTCTTCGGCGGGCAGGGCGGGCGTGGGTGGTGGCGCCGGGCTGTTGGCCGGTTCCGGGAACAGGACGTGGCTCAGCCCAACGATGACGACGGCCAGCAACAGGCCTTTGACCAGCGCGCCGATCACCGCCATCGCCAGTTCGAATGAGGCGAAGCCGGCGGCGGAGATCATGGTCATGCCGATCACCAGGAACGTCATGATCAGCACGTTGCCGCCGCGCAAACCGTAGGTGAACACCCGAAACAGACCGACACCGATCAGCAGCACGCCGCACGCCGGGTAATAACGCAGCAACGGCACCAGCAACAGCCCGAGACTGGTGGTGAGCGCGGCAACGAATGTCAGCACCAGCGCGGTTTTGGCGGGCAATGGCCGGGGCATGCTCGCCAGCAGCAACACCGCGAGCACCGGCGACAAAAACGACAGCGGCAAGGCGAGGCCGTAACTCGCGGCGGTACACAACGCCGTGCCGCAAGCCAGACGCAGGGCCCGTTGCGCCGGAACGCTGCGCTCAGTAGGCATAGCTCAGCCAACTCATAAGCCAGACGAACACCCGCCCGAGCGGATTGAGCAGATTGCCCTCGCTGGGAAATGCCATGACTTCCGCCTGCCCGCCAGCGCGAATCGAACGGCTTTCGAACAGACGCTTTTTCGCCTCTTCGCTGAACTCGATGATCACCGGAAAACGCTGTGCCGGACGCAGCCAGTCGCGGCTGTTCTGGATCGTCGGCAGGGTGCCGGGCGGCGGCGTCTGGCCGACGCTGACACCATAACCGACGCTGCGCACCCGGCCGTCGAGCACTTCGCCGGGCAGGGCGTCGAGGATGATCGACACTGGCGTGCCGGGCTTGATCCGGCCGAGGTTGTTCTCGGTGAGGTCGGCACTGACCCACACGTCCTGGATCGTGATCAGCGTCATCACCGGACTGCCGGCAGCGGCGAACTGGCCGACGTCGGTGCGCAGGTCGGTGATCAGTCCCGCCGAGCGCGCGCCGATGCGGGTGTTGGCCAGATCCAGTTCAGCCTTGGCCAGCGTGGCGGCGGCGCTGAGCAGTTTGGCGTTGGTGTCGGTGTTGCCGCCTTCCTGCTCCTGGGCGCGCAGCACTTCGGCCCGGGCGGCGGCAACCTGGCTGACCGCCGCTTCGTGGTTGGCCCGGGACACTTCCAGCAGCCGAACCGAAACCGTACCCGGATCCTCCTTGTACAAACCCTCCAGCCGCCGATTGTCCTGGCGCGTTTTAAGTTCATTGGCCTGCGCCGCTCGCAACGATGCCTGGGCCGAAGCGATGCCGGCGGTGCTGGCGCCGACCGTGCGCCGGGTGTTTTCCAGGTCGGCGCGGGCCCGGTCGACGGCGATTTGCAGTGGTTGCGGATCAAGCTCGAAGAGGATGTCGCCAGCCTGCACGTCCTGATTGTTGCGCACGTTGACCTTGATCACCCGCCCCGCGACTTCCGCCGCCACCGGGATCACAAACGCACCGACCCGCGCCTGCTGGGTGTAGGGCGTAAAACGGTCGGCCAGCAGATACCAGACCAGGCTCAGCACAATCACCAGCAGCACCCAGCGGATGCCTTTTTTCGCCGGATCCGGCGGTGCTTCGTCACTCATGGCGGTCTACCTGCGAGGGAATCGGATAGGTCGGTTGGGGCGGCGGGGCGCTCAGCAGATCGCCCCAGTCGGTGCGTTGCTGCATTTGCTGCCGGGTCGCTGAATCAATCTGCGGCCCGGCGCTTTGCCAGCCACCGCCGACGGCGCGGTACAAAGCGATCAGGTTGCTGACGGCGTTGCTGCGGCTGACCAGATAGTTGTCCTGTAGCTCCAGCAACGCCCGCTGGGCATCGAGCACCCGCTGAAAGTCCGAATAGCCTTCACGATATTGAGTGTTGGCCAGCACCAGCGAACGCCGCGCCGCACCTTCGGCCTCGCCGAGAATGCGCTCGCGTTCCAGCGCTTTGGTCAGGCCGCTCGCGGCATCGTCGGCCTCGCGGGCGGCCTGACGGACTTTGTCGCGATAGGCTTCGATCAGTTGCTGCAAGCGCGCATCCTGCACGCGGATGTTGTTGTGGATGCGGCCGTAGTCGAACAGGTTCCAGCGCAGGCTCGGGCCGCCGATCAGGTCGAGACTGCGCGGCGTGGCGCCGAGGGTGTCGCTGGACCAGACGATGCTGCCGAGCAAGGTCAGCGACGGATACAGATCGGTCTCGGCCACGCCAACCAGCGCCGATTGCGCGGCAACGTTCAGTTCCGCTGCGCGCACATCGGGGCGGCGCAGCAGCAGGTTCGCCGGAACGTCCTGCAACACGGCGCGATCCACCAGCGGAATCAGCCCCGGTTGTTCCGCCAGAAACGCCGCGCCACCGGGCGGCTGGCCGACCAGCACCGCCAGCGCATTGCGGGTACGCAGCAATTGATCTTCGAACGCCGGAATGCTGCTCAGGGTGCCCAGGTATTGAGTCCTGGCCTGTTGCAGGTCGAGTTCGGCGGTCTGGCCGCTGCGAAAGAGTTTTTCGGTGATCTCGAAGTTACGCTTTTGCTGGGCGGCGTTTTCCCGAGCGACTCGCAGCCGGGCTTCGGTGGTGCGCAGGGCAAAGTAGGTGTCGGCCACTTGCGCGCGCAGCAGCACGAGGGCGTCTTCGTAGTTAGCCTGGGCGGCGAAGTAGCTGGCGTCGGCGGACTCGATGGCGCGGCTGAAGCGACCCCAGAAATCCAGCTCCCAGCCGACATCGAACGCGGCGCTGTGCTGCCAGAAGTGCAAGTCCTGCGGATTGTTGCCGCCGGACTGGTGACGGTCGATGTACAGGCTGTCGGCGCTGGCCTGTTGCAGTTGCGGGTAGCGACCGCTGTCGGCGATGCCCAGTTGTGCCCGGGCTTCGAGCACCCGCAGGCCGGCGATTTTCAGGCTGCTGTTGCGGGCTTCGGCGTCGCTGATCAAACGGTCGAGTACCGGATCGGCAAACACCTGCCACCACTGGCGCAGATCCGGCAACGTGCCGCGTTCGCTGGCCTGTTCCAGCGCCGGGCTTTGCCACTGCTTGCTCCAGGCCTCGGCCGGCGGCTGGAAATCCGGGCCCAGCCGCAGGCAGCCGCCAAGGCTCAGGGCACCGAGCAGCAGCAGGTGGCCGGGACGGATCAGCAGGGCTGGCGTTGCAGGCATACCGGGAGGCCCCAGCGGGAAATGTCACTGGAGCATAGACCGCAGATTGCCGGTTGATCGAAGCAATCAGCTGCTACGCTTTTTCAGGCGAACGCCACCGAACCCTGCTCCGGACAAAAAGGTAGGAAGCCATGGACACTGCTCAAGAACCGCTTGCCCCCACCAGCGCCAACTGGCGTTTCAAGGTCGGCGTGGCAATCATCTGCCTGATGCTCGGTTCGTGGCTGATGGTGCCGATTGCCGCCGCCCTCGACGTGCCGGGTTCGAAAGTCGCGGCGCTGACCGGGGTGTTGTTCATCAGCAACAAAGTGCTGTTGCTGCTGGTGATCGCGGTGATGGGCAAGGCCGGGTTCGCCGAACTCAAGCGCACGATCGGCCACTATATTTCCGGCGTGATTCCGACCCCGGTGGCCGAAGTCAGCCCGATGCGCCACAAGATCGGCGTGGTGATGTTCTGCCTGCCGCTGCTGTCGTCCTTCCTGGAACCGTATTTCGACAATTTCTTCCCGGGTGTGCGGCCCAACCTCTGGCAGATGCAGGCGCTGGGCGACTTGATGTTCGTCGGTAGCTTTTTCGTGCTGGGCGGCAATTTCTGGGACAAGGTGCATGCGCTGTTCGTGCGCAAGGCGCGGGTGGTGGAGTAAAAAAAACAGGGGCCAAGCCCCTGTTTTTTGAGGTGAGAGGTTATTTGAGGTGGGCGGCGAAGCCTTCGCTGCCCGGCGCAATATCATCCTTCAAGGTCAACGCCGGAATCTCGTAATCGCCGGCATTCTGCCGCCGAAATCCGATCGGCCGCGTACTCCACAACTCATCCAGCCGCGCACCCAGCTCCTTGCACGTTTGGGTAAACCGCGCCTCATCCATTTTTCCGGTGCGATAGACCACGAACGGCGGCAGCACCTCGAAGCCCGGGTAATACAGAATCCCGTGATGAATCGGGAACAGCAGATCATCGATCGGGCCGTTGATTCCGCGCGGGCTGTAGTGCGATTCCCAACCGCCGGCGGTCACCATCAGCATCGCCCGTTTGCCTTTCAAGGTGCCTTCGCCGTAGCGGTCGCCCCAACGAGAATCCGAATGCTCGCCGACACCGTAAGCAAATCCGTAGGCGTACACGCGCTCGACCCAGCCCTTGAGAATCGCCGGCATGGAAAACCACCACAGCGGAAACTGCAGGATCAGGGTGTCGGCCCACAGCAGTTTGGCCTGCTCGGCGGTGATGTCGGTGGCTTGCCGTCCTTGTTCGAAGGCGAGTTTCGAATCGAGGGACGCGTCGAACGGGCGAGTGCTGTCGCGACCCGGGCTGTCATCGGCGTCGAGGCTGGCTTTCCAGTTCATGGCGTAGAGATCGGAAACCTGCACGGTATGGCCGGCGGCTTCCAGGCGCTGGACGGTGAAGTCCTTGAGCGCGCCGTTGAGCGATTGCGGTTCGGGGTGGGCGTAGACCAGTAGCACATTCATGGTGAGGCTCCGTTGCTGAGTGACAGCAGGATCGGCGCCCGGCAGGTATATTGGAAATGAATGTCTGATATGTCTGGTATAGCCATGAATAATTTGAGACGGCTGGATGTCAACCTGCTGCTGACCCTTGATGTGCTGTTGTCCGAGCACAACGTCACCCGCGCCGCGCAGAGGCTGCACCTGTCGCAGCCTTCGGTGAGCGTGCATCTGGCCCGGTTACGGGAGATTTTTGGCGATCCACTGTTGCTGCCGGGACCCCGCGGCATGCGCCCGACGGCGCGGGCCGATGAATTGCGCGAACCGTTGCGCGAGGCGCTGGAAGCGTTGGAGCGGGCGGTGGCGCCGGCCAGTCCGTTCGACCCGGCGCAGGCGACCCACACCTGGAAAGTCGCGGCCTCGGACTATGGCGAATCGACCATTCTGCTGCCGGCCCTCGGCGGGCTGCGCACCCAGGCGCCGGGCACGCGACTGGCGGTGCTGGACCTGTCGCCCCGGCAACTGGTCAAGCAGGCGGAGCAGGGCGTGATCGACCTGGCGCTGCACACCAGCGAGGATGCGCCGCTGGAACTGCACCGGCGTGCGCTGTTCACCGAACGTTATGTACTGGCCGGTCGCGCCGGGCACCCGAAACTGCAACGCAAGCCGACCCGCGCGCAGTTCTGCGAGCTGGAGCATGTGCTGGTGTCGCCGGAAGGCGGAGGTTTTTTCGGGGTGACGGACAAGGCGCTGGCGGAGGTGGGGCTTACGCGAAACGTGGTGCTGTCGGTGCCGCACTTTCTGTTGCTGATGTCGGTGCTGGCCAGCACCGATCTGGTGGCAATGCTGCCGTCACGGCTGGCGCGCGGCAATGCCGCGCTGCAAGTGGTCGAGCCACCGCTGGAAGTGCCGGGCTACGAAATGGCCATGCTCTGGGCCGAGCGTTCGCATCGCGACCCGGCGCACATATGGTTTCGCGAGCATCTGGCGGCGTCGGTCTGATCAGGCGTGCCCAAGCGCAATGGCAAACGACACGACGACCATGCAGGCAAAAGCGAAATTGAGGTTCATGGGGTGTTCATCCTGGTCCTTTTGAAAGTGGGGCCATTCTGCCGGGCTCGGGTCAAAAGAAAAAATTCGACTTCGTGATTCCAATGATCGAAGCCATTGATACCACCGTTGTGTTTGCCGGTTTGCCTGGCTAAGCTTGCACAAACCTGCACTTAAAAGCACAAACAGGCAAAACCATGCACGATCATTCCGCTTCCGAGCTTCCTTCCCTGCGTCGGCAGAAGATCCTTCTGATCCTCGAACGTGACGGCAAGGTCATGGCTTCCGAGTTGAGCCAGCATTTTGCGGTGTCCGAAGACACCATCCGCCGCGATCTCGCCGAGCTGGACAACGCCGGGCTGGTGCAGCGAGTGCACGGCGGCGCGCTGCCGAGGCCCAAGGACACCGGCAAGGATTACTTCACCCGGCTGGACGAGATCGACGAGGTGAAGATTCGTCTGGCGCAATTGGCGGCGCAGCAGGTGCGGAACGGGCAGACGGTGATGTTCGACTCCGGTTCCACCTCGTTGCAGGTGGCGCGCTCCTTGCCCAGGGACATCAGCCTCACGGCGGTGACGGCGTCGCCGATGACGGCGATTGCGTTGTCCGAATATCCGGGCATCAAGGTGATTCTGGCGGGCGGGCAATTGAATCCGAAAACCATGTCGGCTGGCGGTCATGAGGCGCTGCGGCTGCTGTCAGGGATCAAGGCGGATCTGGCGATCACCGGGGTCTGCGCGATTCATCCGGAGGTGGGCATCACCTCGTTGCACTTCGATGAAGTGCCGGTCAAACAGGCATTGCTCGATTGTGCGACGCGGGTAATTGCCGTCACCACGGCGGACAAGCTCGGGGCGGTGGAACCGTTTGTGGTGGCGCCGTGCGAGCGCTTGCACACGCTGATCACCGAACGGCATGTGGCATCGGGGAATATTGAGGACTATCGGCGGTTGGGGATTGAGGTTGAGCAACTGCAGGATTGAGTTTTGTGGTGAATTTAAAGGCCCCATCGCGAGCAAGCTCGCTCCCACAGTGTCCGAGGCGTACTCAAAACTCAGGTATGCCCCAAACTTTGTGGGAGCGGGCTTGCCCGCGAAGAGGCCAGTCGATCCAATGCATAAACTGGCACGCGGTCGAGGAATCAATCAGCGCAGTTTTTCGAGCATCTGGTAGTACCACATGCCGGCCGCCAGCATCGGATTCCCCAGCAGATCGCCCATTGGCACGCGAATGTGCGAGCACGCGGCAAACGTGTCGAACTGCTGCATCTGCCCGGTGATCGCCTGGCTCATGATCTCGCCCATGATGTGGGTCGTGGCGATGCCATGGCCGGAATAGCCCTGGCAATACCAGACGTTGTCCGAGAGCTTGCCCAGTTGCGGGATGCGGTTGATGACGATGCCCATCGCGCAGCTCCACTGGTAATCGATCTTCACCCCTTTGAGCGCCGGGAAAGTCTGTTCGATGCACGGCCGCAGTTCGCCGGCGATGTCCCGTGAGTCCTTGCCGCTGTAGTTGGCGCCGCCGCCGAACAGCAAGCGACCGTCGGCGGTGAGGCGGTAGTAGTCGAGGACGAAGCGGCAGTCGTAAACGGCGAGGTCTTCAGGGTTGATCTGTTTTGCCAGATCGCCCAATGGTTCGGTGGTGACGATACCGCCCATGGCCGGGAAAATCTTGCCCTTGAGCTGGCCCGGCTCGAGCTTGTGGTAGACGTCGCCGGCCAGCAGCACCTGATTGGCGTCGACCTGTCCGTGGGCGGTGCGCACGCCGGGGCTGTCACCATGAATGATCTCCAGCACTTCGCTGTTTTCGAAGATCAGCGCGCCGAGGCTTTCCGCCGCCCGCGCCTCGCCGATACACAGGTTGAGCGGGTGCAGGTGCATGTTGCGGGTGTTCTTGATCGCGCCGTGATAGAGGTCGCTTTGCAGCAGGTCGCGCACCTGGCTGCGGTCGAGCAGGCTGACGTCATCACCCATGCCGCGACGCACGGCTTCGTCATAGTCGCTGCGCAAACCGGCCATGTGGCTCGGCTTGTACGCCGCGTGCAAATGGCCGTGCTTGAGGTCGCAATCGATCGCGTATTTCTCGACCCGTTGCTGGATGATTTCGTGGCCGCGCCAGCGCAGGTGCCAGATGAAATCATCGACCTCATCGCCCAGGGTGTTGCGCATCTGTTTGCGCATCGCGCCGTCGCCGGACAGGCTGCCGGTGACCTGCCCGCCATTGCGGCCGGTGGCGCCCCAGCCGATCTTGTGGCTTTCGACGATGGCGACTTTCAGGCCTTTTTCGGCCAGTTCCACGGCGGTGGCGACGCCGGTGAAACCGCCGCCGATGATCACCACATCGACCTTGTGCCGGCCTTGCAGGGTCGGGTAGTCGGTGTCGCGGTTGAGGGTCGCGGTGTAGTAGGAATTGCTGCGTTGAGTCATTTCAGTGTCCAGATTCGGGAGTCGGTGCACGGACCCTGTGGGAGCGGGCTTGCTCGCGAAAGCGATGTGTCAGTCACCTGAAGTTGTAGGATGTGACGTCGCCTTCGCGGGCAAGCCCGCTCCCACAGGGGAAGGTGTGAAAGATCAGGCCTCTGTGAGGTACCAGCGCCAGTCCTGCTCACCCACTTCGGCCATGAACTGCCGGTATTCCGCACGTTTCACTGCCAGATACACCCCGAGGAATTCCTGCCCCAGCGCATCCCGCGCCCACACCGAATTCTCCAGCGCCGTAAGTGAGGTCAGCCAATCGGTCGGCAGCAATTCTTTCGCCTGCGCGTAACCGTTGCCTTCCACCGGTTCACCCGGATCGATGTGTTCTTTTATGCCGCGATGAATGCCCGCCAGGATCGCCGCCGCTGCCAGATACGGGTTGGCATCGGCGCCGCAGATGCGGTGTTCGATGTGCCGGGTGTTGGCCGGACCGCCGGGCACGCGCAGGCTGACGGTACGGTTGTCGACGCCCCACGTCGGTGCCAGCGGTGCGTAGCTGTTGGCCTGGAAACGGCGGTAGGAGTTGGCGTTCGGGCAGAACAGCAGCAGCGAATCGAGCAGGGAGGCGAGCATCCCGCCAATCGCCGTGCGCAGCAGCGGGGTGCCGGCCGGATCCTCGGAGGCGAACAGATTGCGCCCTTCGGCATCGGCGAGGCTGACGTGCATGTGCATGCCGGTGCCGGCCAGGTGATCGAACGGCTTGGCCATGAATGTCGCCTGCATTCCGTGCTTGTGTGCTACGGCTTTGACCAGCCGTTTGTAGCGCACGGCCTGGTCCATCGCCTCCAGCGCATCGCCGTGTTCGAGGGTGATTTCCACCTGGCCCGGCGCGTATTCCGAGATCGCCGTGCGCGCCGGAATGCCGTGCAGTTTGCAGGCGCTGTAGAGGTCGGCGAGGAACGGTTCGATCTGTTCCAGCTCACGCAAACCGTAGACCTGCGTGTGCCTCGGTCGGCCGCCGTCGGCATCCAGCGCCGGTTGCGGGCGGCCGTTGTGATCGCGTTTGGCGTCGAGCAGATAGAACTCCAGCTCGCAGGCCATCACCGGGTGGTAACCCTCGGCTTTTAAACGGTCGATGACCTTGATCAACAGGTGACGCGGGTCGGCAATGCTTGCCGGCATGCCTTGTTCCGGGTGCATGCTGACCTGCACCGCAGCGGTCGGAATCTGCCGCCACGGCAGGCGCACCAGACTGCCATCCAGCGGATAGGCGCGGCAGTCGATGTCACCGACGTCCCACACCAGACCGGAGTTCTCCACGTCCTCACCTTGCACGGTCAGGCCGAGGATGGTGCTCGGCAGCGGGCGACCGCTTTCGTACACGGCGAGCAGCTCTTCGCGGTGCAACAGCTTGCCGCGGGGCACGCCGTTGGCATCGAGGATGAACAGTTCGATCATGTCGATGTCGGGGTTCTGCTCGAGAAAGCTACGGGCGTCTTCAATGGCTGCGAATTTCATAATCAATCACTCACGATGGCGCCGCACAGGCGCGCAGATTCGGCCTGGACGCAGCTCGGCAAAAGGCGCGGGCGTCCTGGCAGGGATATCGAAAAAGAGAAGGAACTGTCGCGATTTTTACCGGCGCGATCAGACGGGCAGGCGGATATCCGGCGGGCGTGCGGAGTGACGCAGCTTGGAACGGCTCAGGGCCATGGGGAGATTGACGATGCGATTCATGCGCGGCCCCTGTGAAGGAGGGCGCACAGTGCAGAGACGTTCAACGATTCTGATTGTTGGAGTGACGTGCTCATGACGCGTGTTTCCGTTGGCGGAAAACGTCGGCGGCGGGAGCGTCCCGCCATGCCGGTGTGGCGGGATAGTAAGGGGGAAGTCCGGGATAAGTAAACGCCTGATTCCGATGCGCGCGGCAAGCCACCGGTTCAGCGCAACAGATGAAACCCCAGCCCGACGAGGGCGCAAACGATCAACACCTCGATCACCCCGCGCTTGAAGATAAACAGCCCGAGGGTGGCGGCGAGGGCGAGCAACAGCGCAAAAAAGTCAGGCTGTCCGGCAAAACCGTTGGGCCAGAACACATGCCAGGCGAAGAAGCACGCCAGATTCAGGATCACCCCGACCACAGCTGCGGTAATCGCCGTTAGCGGTGCGGTGAACTTCAGTTCGTTGTGCGTCGATTCCACCAACGGCCCGCCGGCGAGGATGAACAGAAACGAGGGCAGAAAGGTGAACCAGGTCACCAGTGTCGCCGCCAGCGCACCAGCAGCAAACGCGTGCTCCGGGCCGAACGTCGGTTGCACATAAGCCCCGACGAATCCGACGAATGCCACGACCATGATCAGCGGCCCCGGCGTGGTTTCGCCCAGAGCCAGTCCATCGATCATCTGCGTCGGCGTCAGCCAGCCGTAATGCCCGACCGCGCCCTGATATACGTAAGGCAGCACGGCATAAGCACCGCCGAAGGTCAGCAGCGCTGCTTTGGTGAAGAACCAGCCCATCTGCGTAAAAGTGCCGCCCCAGCCGAACAGCGCCGTCAGCAACGCCATCGGCAGGCACCACAACAACCCACCGACCAGCACCAGACGCAGCAGCCTCGGCAGGCTGAACCGTGCATGTTCAGCTGGCGGAGTGTCGTCATCGATCAGTGCCGGGCCGAAGGACTTTTCGCTGCCGCGATGGCCGCCATTGTTGAACCGATGAGGCGCCCAGCGTCCGCCGAAATAGCCGATCAGTGCCGCGCCGAGCACGATCAGCGGAAACGGCACGTTGAAGGCGAAGATCGCCACGAACGCCGCCCCGGCAATCGCCCACAGCCAGCCATTTTTCAAGGCCCGGGAGCCGATGCGATGGGCTGCGTGCAGCACAATCGCGGTCACCGCCGGTTTGATCCCGTAAAACACCCCGGCCACCGCCGGCACGTCGCCCAACGCGATGTACACCCACGACAGGGCAATCAGGACCAATAGCGACGGCAGCACAAACAGCGCCCCGGCCAGCACGCCGCCACGGGTGCGGTGCAGCAGCCAGCCGATGTAGGTCGCCAGTTGCTGGGCCTCGGGGCCGGGCAGCAACATGCAGTAATTGAGCGCGTGCAGGAAGCGCCGTTCGGAAATCCAGCGCCGGCGCTCCACCAGTTCCTGATGCATGATCGCGATCTGCCCGGCGGGGCCGCCGAAGCCGATGCAGCCTAGTTTCAGCCAGAAGGGCCAGGCCTGGCGCAGGCTGACAGGCTCGGGCAGGGGCAAATCCTCAGGGGGCGTTGTGCTCAAGTGCGACTCCACGTTCGATTGGTGCGAGCCGCTATCAAATCAGGTTTTTGTTGCATTCGACAGTACCCGGTCAGGCATGCGCCAGACTCCAGCGAAACGCCGCATTCTGATCACTCTTCCGCGCCTCGACCCAATGCGAACCCTCGGGCGTGGTCTCACGCTTCCAGAACGGCGCACGGGTCTTGAGCACATCCATGATGAACGCACAGGCCTCGAACGCCGCATGTCGATGCTTGCTGCTGACGCCAACGAACACGATCGGTTCGGTCACCGACAGCGCGCCGACCCGATGCACGATCTCCACCGCCAGCAGCGGCCAGCGTTCGCGGGCCTGTTCGGCGATCTGTTCCAGAGCCTTCTCGGTCATGCCCGGATAGTGCTCCAGAAACAGCTCGGTCACCGACTGCCCGACGTTCAGATCCCGCACGTAGCCAATGAAATTCACCACCGCGCCTACCCGTGGATTGCGCGCATGCAGGTCGGCAATCAACTGACCGGCATCGAAGCCTTTACGCTGGACTCGAACACTCATGCCTCACCCCCCCGTGACCGGCGGAAAAAACGCAATCTCGTCGAAATCCTCGATCGCCTGATCCGGCTGGCACAGCTCCTGATTCACCGCGCACATCAGGTTGCCGGCGCCGAGCACCTCACGCCAGATATCGCCGCGCTGCATCAGCATCTGCCGCACGTCTTCGACGCTGGCGAGGGTGCTGCTGGCCGGAATCTTTTCACCGCCCAGATTGAGCCGGTCACGGTAGCTGGCAAAGTAGTTGATCAGAATCATTGCGGGTTCTCCCATTGAAAGTGGCCAGAGCGGCCGCCCTGTTTGCTCAGCACGCGGATGTCGCCGATGACCATTGCCCGGTCCACCGCTTTGCACATGTCGTAGATGGTCAGCGCGGCGACGCTGGCGGCGGTCAGGGCTTCGAGTTCGACGCCGGTCTGGCCGGTGAGGCGGCAGGTGCTGGTGATCTGCACGCGGTCCGGCTCGCAGGCCTTGAGCTCGACGTGGATCGAACTGAGCAACAGCGCATGACACAGCGGAATCAACTCGTGGGTGCGCTTGGCCGCTTGAATCCCGGCGATCCGCGCCACGGCGAACACATCGCCCTTAGGGTGGCCGTTGGACTGGATCATTTGCAGGGTTTCCGGGCGCATCTGCACCCAGGCTTGCGCGGTGGCTTCGCGTCGGGTCGCGGCTTTGTCGCTGACGTCGACCATGTTGGCGCGACCCTGATCGTCGAGGTGGGTGAGGGTGTCGATCATGCGCTGGGCTCCTGGATCGGGCTGTAGATTCGCGGGGCGTTGCGGTGCGGGACGTGGATCAGGTTCAAGCGGTGCTTGAGCGCCCAGCGCACGGTCAGCGCAGTAGGGGCGGACAGGCTGACCAGGGTGCCGAAGCGGGCGCGCACGGCTTTGTGGATCAGTTCGAGGCTGCAACGGCTGGTGACCACGACGAAGCCCTGACGCGCATCGAGGCCTTCGAACTTAAGGGCGCCAATCAGCTTGTCGAGGGCGTTGTGGCGGCCGATGTCTTCGCGGCACAGCAGCGCTTCGCCGTCTGCGTCGAAGTACAACGCCGCGTGCAGGGCGCCGCTGCTGCGGGCCAGTTGCTGGGCCTGTTCGATGCGCTGGCGGATACCGTCGAAGTGCGCGGCCGGTGGCAGCGGTATCGGGGTCAGGAATTCCAGTTGCGGCAGCGCCTGCTCAAGGGCTTCCACACCGCAGAGGCCGCAACCGCTGGTGCCCGCCATCTGCCGCCGATGATCTTTCAGAGCCCAGAATGCACGACTGGAAATCTGCACGTCGGCCTGGCAGGCCTGGTCGAAATGGGTCAGGCGGATGTCATGGATATCGTCGAGGCTGTCGACAATGGCGTTGCTCAGGCTGAAGCCGCGAATGAAGTCCTCGATGTTGCCCGGCGAGACCATCATCACGGCTTGATTCAAACCGTTGTAGCTGATCGCCAATGCGATTTCTGCCGCGAGGGCTGCGTGGGACACCGGCGCGTCGTCGAGGTATTCGCGGTAGGCCACTTGCGCCGGTTGTGGCGCGGGGGCGTTGGCGTCGCCCGGCTCGATGAGTTGTTCAACTTGGCACAGCATCTTGAAAGTCCCCGAAGCGCTGAAGTGGGTTCAGGCTACGGGGCAGGGAAAAGTGCGTCCAATCGCTTGTTCCGATGCAGTGATTGGATTGGTCGATCACTGCGGGTGAACCTGAAGACGTTGCACCGAAGTGCAACTTTTCAGGGTTGCTTGAGGGGGTGTTAAACGGCAGGCATCTCGATCCCGAACATCTTGCGCGCCTCGGCAAAACACTTCTCGGCAATCGCCGAGCGCGGTTCGGTCTTGCGCATCACCAGCCCCAGCGGCGCGAGCACGCTGGCATCCGGCAGGTTGATGAAGGCCAGATGTTCGATCGGTTCTTCCAGGCCGCTGTCCAGCGGCATGATCGAGCAGCAGAAGCCCTGGTGAATCGCCTGCAGCAGTTGGTAGGTCGAGTCGCTTTCCATGATCGGCTGCGGATTGAGGCCGCGACTGCGGAAACTCAAATCGATGGATTTGCGGTAGTGCATGCCGGTGGTGATCATCCCCAGCGGCAGTTCGGCGGCGTCTTCCCAGCTCATCTCCGGGCCTTCGAAATGGAAGTGGCGGGTGTCGTAGAGCAGGCCGACGCGGGTTTCGCCGATCTCGAAGAAATCGAAATAATTCGGGTTGACGTGGTCCAGATAACACACGCCCAGGTCGAGCTGATTGTTGCCCAGACCTTCGATGATTTCGTCCGAACTCAGTGACGACAGGCTGTATTTCAGCTCCGGATAGATCGCGGACAAACCCTGAATGTAATTGACCGGATTGAAGTTGCTCAGCGGCACCAGCCCCAGGCGCAGGCTGCCGACCAGTTGCCCCCGGCAGGCAGCCGCTTCGGCGAACAACCCGTCGTGGGCCGCCAGCAGCGTGCGGGCCCAGGCCAGTACGCGCTCGCCAGCCTGGGTGAAACCTTCGAAGCGCTGGCCGCGATTGACCAGCACCAGATCCAGCTCGTCTTCCAGATTGCGCAGGCGCATCGACAGGGTCGGCTGGGTGATGTGGCAGCGCGCGGCGGCCTGGCCAAAGTGACGGGTTTCGTCCAGCGCGATCAGGAACTTGAGTTGTTTGATGTCCACGATGGCACCTGCTCGATTGAGAATTTTGATTGAGTATTGACGCAGATGCGTACGGCGCACGGAAAGCGCAGGGGGTGACGATCCCACTGATCGCGTTTTACGTCCAATCGGAAGCGTTTAAGAGGCTATCGAGGGTTTCGATGACGGCCGGTTCCATTGGCGCGGACGGGAGTCGAAGTTCTTGGAAAAACGACCGATAGAGCGGGTCGATAGTGCGGTTGGTTAGAGTGATTAGACAGTCTTGATAAGTGGCACTTAGGCTCTGGTCCAATTGAATTGGCGAATGCCGGAGAGTGCCATGAGTGTTAAAGCGGATGCCTTGTTTGTTCCCTTGAATATTGCCGTGCTGACGGTCAGCGATACTCGCGATTACGCCAGCGATACCTCCGGCCAGTTGCTGGTCAGCCGCTTGCTGGAGGCGGGCCACACCTTGAGTGAACGCAACCTGCTCAAGGACGACCTGTACAGGATCCGTGCCCAGGTCGCGCAGTGGATCGCCGACGACGGCATTCAAGTGGTGCTGATCACCGGCGGTACCGGCTTCACCGGGCGTGACAGCACCCCGGAAGCGGTGGCTTGCCTGCTGGATAAGCAGATCGACGGCTTTGGCGAGCTGTTCCGCGCCATCTCGATTCTCGACATCGGCACCTCCACCGTACAAAGCCGCGCGCTGGCGGGCCTGTCCAACGGCACGCTGGTGTGCTGCCTGCCGGGTTCCACCGGTGCGTGCCGCACGGCGTGGGAAGGCATCCTTGCCGAGCAACTGGATAACCGTCACCGCCCGTGCAACTTCGTCCCGCACCTCAAACCGGTGCAAGCCTGTGGGCCACGGGGATGAGTACGCTCGGACTGATGCCGGTCGAGGAAGCGCTCGACCAACTGTTGACGATGGCCAACGAACAACGTCTGCCGGACAGCGAACGGGTGCCGCTCAATGAGGCGCGCGGGCGAGTATTGGCCAGCGATCTGGTCGCCACCCTCGACCTGCCGCCATGGCCAAACAGTGCCATGGACGGCTACGCACTCAATCTTTCGGACCTGCATCGCCAGCCGTTGAGGGTGTCGCAGCGGGTCTACGCCGGGCTGGCGCCGGACGCCTTGCTGCCCGGCACCTGCGCCCGGATTTTCACTGGTGCGCCGTTGCCCCACGGCGCCAATTGCGTGGAGATGCAGGAAAACGTCGAGGTGCTGGAGGACGGTCGCGTACGGTTTCTGCAACCGCTGAAAGCCGGCCAGAACATCCGCGCCCAAGGGCAGGAGAACCGTGTCGGCGACACCTTGCTGCGCGCCGGCAAACGCCTCGGCCCGTTCGAACTGGCGGTGGCTGCGGGGCAGGGTATGACCCATTTGCCGGTGGTGCGTCGTCCGCGGGTGGCGTTGCTGTCGACCGGTGATGAGCTGGTGGAACCGGGGCAGCCACTGCGTCCCGGCAGCATCTACAACAGCAACCGCACCTTGCTCGACCACTGGTTGCGCGAACTGGGTTGCGAGGTGATCGACGCCGGGATTCTTCCCGATCGCCCGGCGCAGACCCGGCTCAAACTCGAGCAACTGCAAGTGGCGGCCGATCTGATTCTGACCACCGGCGGCGTGTCTGCCGGTGACGCCGATTGCCTCGGCAAGGTACTGCGCGACAACGGCAAACCGCTGCTGTGGAAACTCGCGATCAAACCCGGCAAACCGCTGACGGTCGGCCATTTCGGTACAGTGCCGGTGATCGGTCTGCCGGGCAATCCGACCTCGGCGCTGGTGACGTTCGGCCTGCTGGCGCGCCCGTACCTGCTGCGCATTCAAGGCGTGGAAGAGGTAATGCCGTTGAGGTTCACGGTCAACGCCGGGTTCGACTGGCCGAAACCCGGCAGCCGTCGCGAATACCTGCGGGTGCGCCTGGAGGGCGGGCAGGCGGCGCTCTATCCGAACCAGAGCTCCGGGGTTCTGCTCGGCGCGACCTGGGCCGACGGGCTGGTGGAAATCCCCGAGAACAGCACCTTGCAGATGGGTGATCCGCTGCGTTTCATTCCGTTCAGCGAGTTGTTCTGAGCGCGATTAAAAGGTGCAGACCGCTTGCCGGGAAACTGTCGAAGACTGTGAAGGCGGCTATCGGGTCAATCCCAGCCGCTCGTGCCATTGGGCGATGGATTCTTCGGGGTAGACCTCGAATTGCTGATCCTTCGCGCTCGCCTGCACTTCGACCCACGGCGCTTTCGAACCGAGCATCAGATGGGTGTGTTCCGGCGGCACCGGCAGCGGCGTGTCGATGGCCGAGGCGAACGGGTGGATCAGCTCCGGCCACTCCGGGCTGAACAGCCACAGAGCGCTGCCACACAACGAGCAGAAATGGCGTTCGGCGGTACTGCGGTGGGCGCGGGTATCGCCTTCTTCTTTCATCTTCGCGTGGTAGATCGTGATGTTCTTGCGACCGCGCACCTTGAGGCTGGCCGCGTCGCCGCCGAGATTGATCGCATAGCCGCCTCCGCCCTGGGTCTTGCGGCAGATCGAGCAATAGCAGCGTTGATAAGGGTAGGGGTGGGCGCTGTCGAGGGTGAATGAAACCGCGCCGCAGTGGCAGGAACCTTCGAGGTGCATGGTGGCCTCCGATGTTTTTGTCGATGCGGTTCAGCCTAGAAGAGATGTCGCGGCTGTGCCGCCGCCATCGCGAGCAAGCTCGCTCCCACAGTTGGAACTCATTTCAAGTGCGGGAGCGGGCTTGCTCGCGATGAACGATAACGCGGTGCAACTGGACGCCTACGAAAAGCCCGGTCAGCATGTCCGCAAAAAAGGGACCCCGACCCATGCGCCGACTACCTTCCCTGGCCGCCCTGCGAACCTTTGAATGCGCTGCCCGTCACGCGCATTTCGGCCGCGCCGCCGCCGAGCTGTGCGTCACCGACAGCGCCGTCAGCCATCAGATCCGCCAGCTCGAAGAGCAACTGGGCGTGTCGCTGTTCATCCGCGAAGGCCGGCAGATTCGCCCGACCATCGCCGCCGGGCGCTTGATGCAAAGCCTGCAACAGGCCTTCGAGCTGATCGGTGATGCCTGCGACGAGTTGCGCGATCCGTCCTCGCTCGCCGTGTTGCGGCTGGCGGTCACGACGGAGCTGGCGCAGAAGTGGTTGATGAACCGTCTCACCGATTTCTATGCGCGTTATCCGCACATCACCTTGCATCTCTACGAACAACCGATCGACGCCACGGCGCCCGGCGAAGACATCGACCTGGCGATCACCTACGGCACCGGCCCGGTGGACAGCAGCGCGTATTTCGTTCGCCCATTGCCGGCGTTGCAGTTCTTCCCGGTGTGCAGCCCTGGCCTGTTCAACCAGGGCAACTTGAAAACTCCGAAGGACCTGGCCCGGCATTGTCTGCTGCACGATGATCAGGACGGCAAGACCTGGACCGCCTGGCTGACCGGCCATGCCGGCGACCTGCGCCCGGAACGTCAGTTGTATTTCGCCCACGCCGGGCTCGCGCTGGAAGCTGCAGCGCAAGGGCAGGGCGTGGCGATGGGCGACAACCTCACGGCGCAGGAAGACTTGCAGAACGGGCGACTGGTGCGGCCGTTCACCTCCAGCATGACCGCGTTGGGCCAATACGCGCTGGTCTGCGAGCGGGTGCGGCTGGAGCGTCCGGCGGTGGCGCAGATGCTGGAATGGTTCAACGATCAACTGGCGGATTGATGAGTTGAATTCAACTGTTCCGAAATAATCATCGTTGGCGGGTCGACCGCCCGCGACCGTAGCCTGAGGTCATTCCCATCCCGATGACGAGGTTTGACCATGGCACGTTTGCTCGACACCACCCCGAAACAGGACGGCTTCCGTCTGCCCGGCGAATTCGAAGCGAAGTCCGGTTGCTGGCTCGGCTGGCCTGAGCGTACCGATGTCTGGCGCAACGGCGCCAAGCCTGCGCAGAAAGTCTGGGTGCAGATCGTCACCGCGATCTCCCGCAGCGAACCGGTGACGGTCTGCGCCTCCGCTGCCCAGTTCGCCACCGCCCGCCGCCAGTTGCCGCCGCAAGTGCGCGTGGTCGAGATGAGCTGCAACGACACCTGGTTCCGCGACAGCGGCCCGTGCTTTGTGGTCAACGATCAGAGCGGTGAAGTGCGTGGCGTCGACTTTGAGTTCAACGCCTACGGCGGCCTCGATGGCGGGCTCTACTACCCATGGGACAAGGACGACCAGATCGCCAGCAAGATCCTCGAAATCGAACGCTTCGACCGTTATCGCGCGCCGTTGATTGCCGAACTCGGCGGCATCCAGAGCGACGGCCAGGGCAGCATCCTCACCACCGAGCAATGCCTGCTCAACCGCAATCGCAACCAGCACCTGGGCAAGGACGAGGTGACCCGCCGGCTGACCGATTACCTCGGCGCCGAGCAAGTGATCTGGCTGCCACGCGGTTGCAAGTTCGACGAAACCGATGGCCATGTCGACGACCTCGCGTGCTTCGTCCGGCCCGGCGAAGTGGTGCTGCAATGGACCGACAACCGCGACGATCCACAGTGGGAAATCTATCAGGAGGCTTACGACATCCTGCGCAGCACCCGCGACAGCCGTGGCCGCGAGCTGATCGTGCACAAACTGCCGCAACCGGATGTGCTGGAGTGGACCGCCGAAGAAGCCGAAGGCCTCGATCAGCAGGACAGCACCCACACACGCCAGGCCGGCACCAAAATCTGTGCCTCGTACATCAACTACTACGCCGGCAACAGTTCGATCGTGGTGCCGCTGTTCGGTGATCGCAACGATCAGGTGGCGCTGGCGACCCTCGCCGAACTGTTCCCGCAGCACAGGATCGTCGGCATCGAAAACTCCCGGGAAATCCTGCTCGGTGGCGGCAACGTCGCATGCATCACCATGCCGCAATACGCCGGCCAGAAAAAAGGAGCCTGACCATGGGCCTGCACAAACTGAGTAAAGCGTTATTGCTGGTGCTTGCACCCTTGTGTGTGCAGGCTGCCGAAACGGCGAAACCGGTGGTCAATCTGTACATCTGGGGCGAGTACCTGGCCCCGGATACCTTGAAGAATTTCGAGGCGAAAACCGGGATTCAGGTGGTCGCCGATCACTTCGACTCGCTGGAGACCGTCGAGACCAAACTGCTCACCGGCCGCAGCGGCTACGACCTGGTGCTGACCGCCGGCCAGCACCTGTCGCGGGCTATCGAGAGCGGCGCGATCCAGACGCTGAACAAACAACAGCTCCCGCACTTTGCCGGGGTCGGAGACGAATTCCGTCAGCATATGGCGGTGTTCGATCCGGGCAACCGCTACGCCGGGATCTACGCCTGGGGCACCACCGGTGTCGGCTATCAGGAAGAGGCCGTGAAGCAGCGCCTGCCGCAGGCGCCACGGGACAGTTGGGCGATGCTGTTCGATCCGCAAGTGGTGTCGAAATTCGCCGATTGCGGGGTGAGCCTGCTCAACGATCCGAACGAAGTGTTCGCGGCGGTCATGAAGTACATGGGCCTGGACATCAACCGCCAGAGCCTGGATGACCTGAAACTCGCCGAGCAGCAACTGGCGAAGATCCGCCCGTACATCCGCTACTTCGATAACGACCTGAACATCAGCGACCTGGCCAATGGCAACACTTGCGTGGCGATGTCGTGGAACGGCAACGTCGCCATTGCGGCCGGTCAGGCCGAAGCGGCGAAAAAACCGTTCAGGTTGAATTACCGGATTCCGAAAGAGGGCACGCTGATCTGGTTCGACGCCATGGTCATACCCAAGGATGCACCGCATCCCGAGGCCGGATTGGCATTGATGGATTACCTGATGACACCTGAAGTGATCGCGCCGATCACCGACACCATTCACTACGCCAATGCGATCACGGCGGCGGACGGGTTGATTGATCCGGCGATTCGCAATGATCCGGGGACTTATCCGCCTGAGGCGGTGAGGGCTTCGCTGTACAGCAAGAATGACAATGGCAAGGTGTTTAACCGGGCGTTGGTGAGGGCGTTCAGCAAGTTGAAATCGGGTCTGTAGCTCCCCCTCACCCCAGCCCTCTCCCGGAGGGAGAGGGAGCCGACCGAGGTGTCTTACGCTATACATCGACCTGAAACACCGAGTCGACTATGGATTCGCCAAAGTCTTGGCAACTATGGGTTCGCAAACCTCTTGGCGCCTATGGATTCACAGTTGCTATTTCAGGTCGGCGTATTTCTAAAGCATCCCCGAATCGGTTCCCTCTCCCCCCGGGAGAGGGCTAGGGTGAGGGCGCTTTTGGCACTCGCCACAAATACCAGGCCGCCACCGTCCGAAACGGCTTCCAATCCAACCCGATCTCAATCATCCGCTTGCGCGTCGGCTGCACCTCAAACCCCTTCAAGCGCCGATATCCCTCGCGAACCCCAAAGTCATCGGCCGGCAGAATATCCGGCCGCTCCAGGCTATAGATCAGCAACATTTCGACGGTCCACCGGCCAACCCCGCGCAAACTGACCAAGCGTTCAATCAGCGCTTCATCCTCCATCGCCAGCGCAGTCGAGTAATCCGGCACAACGCCGTCCAGAGTCGCTTGGGCAATCCCCTGAATCGTCGCAATCTTGCCCGCCGAAAACCCGCAACCGCGCAGTCGATCAAAATCCGTGGTAAGGATCTGTTCGGGACGCGGAAACCTCTGCCCGGGAAACAACCCCACCAACCGCCCCACAATCGCATCGCCCGCCTTGGCATGCAGTTGCTGATAGGCAATCGCCCGCACCAACGATTCATAGGGATCACGCGCCGGATGCGGTTGATGCAGGCAGGGGCCGATGGCCGCAATGTGGCGCTGCCAGTCGGCGTCGAGGCTGGCCAGAAATTCGCTGGCCGGTTGATAGGGGTCGGGTTTCGGCAACTTCAGTGATCCGTTGATTTCGCCATGGTTGAAAGCCTTGAGGGCGCGAGTGTTGATTTCTCAGAAAACCAGCGGTTGCGTCAGTTGCACGGCAGCGCTTTCCAGCCTGAGCAAAAACGCCTTGCGCGGTTGTCCTCCACCATAGCCGGTCAGCGAGCCGTCCGCACCGATCACCCGATGGCACGGCACCACGATCGACAGCCGATTGTGCCCGTTGGCCAGCCCCACGGCGCGACTGGCGCCGGGTCTGCCAAGACGTGCGGCGATGCTGCCGTAAGTGCTGGTGTGGCCGTAGGGGATTTGCCGCAGTTCGGCCCAGACCTGCCGGGAAAACTCGCTGCCGGGCAGGTGCAGCGGCACGCTGAACTCGCTCAGCTTGCCGGCGAAATACAGCGCCAGTTCGTTTTCGATCTGCTGCAAATGCGCGTTGTGCCCCGGTGCGACTGCATAGCCGTAGCGGTTCTGCAGTTCTTCGACTTCCCGGGTCAGCGCCGGGCGGTCGAGAAACTCCAGCAACACCAGTCCGCGTTGCTCGGCCATGGCGATCATCGGCCCCAGCGGCGTTGTCAGCCGGGTGAACAGCAGCGGTTCGCTGGTCGCTGCGCGTCCTGGTGTGATGTGGAATGACTTCTGGAATGCATCGCGAAAACCGCTGAGAGATTCATAGCCGGAATCGAACGCCGCGTGGTCGATGGACGTGCCTTGTTTGATCCCGCCCAGCGCCACGCCGAGCCGACGGGTGCGCAGCCATGCATGAAAAGTCATGCCGAAATGCTGCTTGAACCAGCGTCGCAGCTTCAGTGGTTCGATGCCTTCGGCGAGCAATTGCGCATCGCTCCAGCGCAGCTCCGGATCGGCGTCCACGGCCTTGAGCAGTCGTTGCACCCAGTCCGGGGCGATGGCTGCGGCATCCAGCGGTTTGCAGCGCAAACAGGCGCGATAACCGGCGGACAGGCATTCGTCAGCGTGGGCAAAGAACTCGACGTTCTGCGGTTTCGGCTTGCGCGCCGTGCAGCTTGGGCGGCAGAAGATCCCGGTGGTTTTCACAGCCGTGAAGAACACGCCTTCGTAGGCAGTGTCGCGTTCGAGCATGGCGCGAACCATTTCGGCGTGGGGCGGCAGGACAGCGGTCTGTATGTTCATGGGCCGAGGATAAAACCAGTTATTCGATGGCTCCACCGAAAAATCGACAGTGAATTTTCGGGCCGCTGCACTACAGTGATCGGGTCGCTACAACTCGGGAAATAAAGGTATGCCACCGTTCACGATTCACCACATCGATCACATCGTGCTGCGCGTCGCCGATCTGCAACGCAGCATTGATTTCTACGACCGGGTCTTCGGCGCCGAAGTGGTCAAGCGCAACGAAAAGTTCGGTCTGGTGCACCTGCGCGCCGGTACGTCGATGATCGATCTGGTCGACCTCGAAGGGGAAATCGGCCGCAAGGGCGGCGCCGCGGCCGGCAGCGAGCGGCGCAATGTCGATCATTTCTGCCTGCGCATCGAGCCTTTCGATGAAGAGGCTTTGATCAGTCATTTGCAATCCTGCGGCCTGACCGTCGACAAGGCCGCCACTCGTTTTGGCGCCGAGGGCAACGGCCCGTCGTTGTATTGCTTGGACCCGGACGGCAATCAGGTCGAACTCAAAGGTCCGTCCGAAGCCTAGGCCCGTTTGGCCATCAGCAACACCGAAGCCGCCGCCGAGAGCAGCCCCGCGCAGCAACGGTTGAAAATCCGTTTGCCGCGCGGCTCGGCGAACCAGCGGCGCATGTGCAGGCCCATGTAGGCGTAGGCGCTGATGGCGATCCATTCCAGCAACAGGAAAAGCACCCCCAGCAGCATGAACTGCGGGGTGATGGCGCGGTTCGGGTCGACGAATTGCGGCAGGAATGCGGTGAAGATCAGGATTGCCTTGGGATTGCCTGCGGCCACCAGAAACTCCTGACGCGCCAGGGCCAGAAGTCCGTTCGCCGGCGCTGCAACGGCATCTTCGGCGGCCGGATTGGCCCGCCACAGCTGCCACGCCAGATACAACAGATACCCCGCGCCGACAATCTTGATTCCATAAAACAGCAACTCGGACGTTTGCAGCACCACCGCCAGCCCCGCCGCCGCGAGGGCGATCATCCCGGCGAACGCCAGCAATCGGCCGACCCCGGCCACGCAGGCGCGACGATAGCCGTAACGGGTGGCGTTGCTGACCGACAGCAGGTTGTTCGGGCCGGGCGCCATGTTCAAGGCAAAACAGGCGGGCAGAAACAGGGAAAGGGTGGCGAGATCCATGGCGCGGGCTCCGGTGGCGGGACGGCTATTTTTATCATGCTGGCGGCAGGCCGGAACCGTACAGTCAGGCTGCGGAGTCACGGTACAGCGATTTTCGGGCGTAATCCGTTCGAACTTTCCGCCGCCCTGTCAACTCTGAAACCGTCACAGGGTGATGAATCCGCCAGAAAAAACCATCTGCCGGGTCAGAAAGGACAATTGCCGTGTAAGATTTCGCGCCAAGCTTTTCCATCACCCATGGCCCCAGGCGGCCCACAGTACGAGCGACCTACATGCAAGCAAAGGCCCGCGAGGTTCATGTACCACCTGTGTTGCAGGATCTGCGCGCCGGCACCGCCGAACTGCACATTGCATTGGAAAAACGCCTTCCTTTCTTCTCCGACACCCTTGATCTGCAGGCTTTCGAGCGACTGATTCGCGCCTATTACGGCTTCTATCAGCCACTGGAAAACGCATTGCAGGACAGCGGCGCGATCCCCGCCGATTTCGATCTGGTCTCGCGCCTCAAGACCCCGACCCTGCAACGCGATCTGCAGGCGTTGGGCGCAAATGCCGGGGACTTTTCGCTCTGCTGTCAGTTGCCCGCCATCGACTCCGCTGCTGCGTGCCTGGGCGTGCTGTACGTGCTGGAAGGCGCGACCCTCGGCGGGCAGATCCTGCGCCGGGAAATCGCCGCGCGACTGGGCTTGGGCGCGGACAACGGCGCAGCGTTTCTGGACATTTACGGCGCTGCCACCGGCCGGCGCTGGCGCGATTTCATCGAATACCTGGGCAGCCGCCCGATGCACGCCGACGAGCGCGAAATCGTCGTGACGGCCGCCCACACCACATTCAGCTGTTTCGAGCGCTGGCTCGAAAGCCAGGAGGTTCTGGTATGACCCCGCAAGACAAAGAAGCCTTTGAAGAGTTGCTGGCCAACTGCGCCGACGAGCCGATCCGCTTTCCCGGCGCGATCCAGCCCCACGGTTTGCTGCTGACCTTGAGCGAGCCGGACCTTTCGATCATCCAGATCAGTGCCAACGTCGAAACGTTGCTCGCCCGTCCGGCGCAAGAGCTGATCGGCCAGCCACTGCAAAGCCTGATCGGAGGCGCCCACGCTGCACAGGTTCGCGAGGCCTTGCAACAGCCGGCCTTGTCCGACGCGCCACCGCTGCACTTTCGTCTCAACGGCACCGCGTTCGAAGGCTTGCTGCACCGGCATCAGGATGTGCTGATTCTGGAACTGGAAATCCACGTCGAGAACTTCCAGCCCCGCAACGTCGCCGGCACCGAAACCCACTTGGGGCGGATGCTCGCGCGCCTGCAGAAGGCCAAGAGCCTGCAGGCGCTGTACGACATCAGCGTCAAGGAAATCCAGGCCATGACCGGTTACGACCGGGTGCTGATCTATCGCTTCGAAGAGGAGGGCCACGGTCAGGTCATCGCCGAAGCGTCCGATCCGTCGATGGAAGTCTTCAACGGTTTGTTTTTCCCGGCTTCCGACATTCCCGAGCAGGCCCGCGAGCTGTACCGCACCAACTGGCTGCGGATCATCCCGAATGCCGATTACCAGCCGGTGCCACTGGTGCCCAAGCTGCGCCCGGACACCCAGACCCCGCTGGACCTGAGCTTCGCGACGTTGCGCAGCGTGTCGCCGATCCACTGCCAGTACATGAAGAACATGGGCGTGCTGTCCTCGATGAGCATTTCTCTTCTCAAGGGCGACCGGCTCTGGGGGCTGATCAGTTGCGGCAACCGTCAGCCGCTGCACGTGCCGCACGAGTTGCGCACCGCATGCCAGACCATCGGCCAGGTGCTGTCGCTGCAGATCAGCGCGATGGAAGCGCTGGAAGTCAGCCGCCAACGGGAGGAAAAGGTCGAGGCGCTGGCGTTGCTCAATCAGGCAATGATCGATTCGCCACAGAACGTCTTCGATGGCCTGGCCAATCAGCCGCAGGTCCTGATGGCGCTGGCCAATGCCGGTGGCATCGCGATCATCGAAGACAAGCAATTGCACCGTTACGGCAATTGCCCGGAGCCGGAAGAGATTCGCGCTTTGCACAAATGGTTGCAGGAGCGCGGCGAGCCGGTGTTTGCCAGTCATCATCTGGCCAGCGTCTATCCGCCGGCCGCGCACTATCAGCAAGTTGCCAGCGGCGTGCTCGCCATGAGCCTGCCAAAACCCGTGGACAACGGCGTGCTGTGGTTCCGCCCCGAAGTCAAAGAGAACATCAACTGGAGTGGCGACCCGCGCAAGCCGCTGGATCTGGAGAACTCCGACGCCGGCCTGCGCCTGCGGCCGCGTACTTCGTTCGAAATCTGGAAGGTCGAAATGGCCGGAATCTCCACCAAGTGGAGCCACGGCGACCTGTTCGCCGCCAACGACTTGCGTCGTTCGGCCCTGGAAAACGACCTGGCCCGTCAGGTGCGCCGCGAGCAGGAAGCAGTGCGTGCCCGCGATGAGCTGGTGGCCGTGGTGTCCCACGACCTGCGCAACCCGATGACCGTTATTTCGATGCTGTGCGGCATGATGCAAAAGGCTTTCAGCTCCGACGGCCCGCACACTTCGCGGCGCATCTCCACTGCCATCGACACCATGCAGCAAGCCGCAGGACGCATGAACACGCTGCTGGAGGATTTGCTCGATACCTCGAAAATCGACGCCGGGCGCTACACCATCGCGCCGCAGAAACTCGATGTCGCGCAGATGTTCGAAGAGGCGCAGTCACTGCTCGCGCCGCTGGCGCTGGACAAGGACATCAGCATCTCGTTCGAGGCCGATCCGGATCTGAGTATTCATGCCGACCCCGAACGGCTGTTCCAGGTGCTGTCGAATCTGGTGGGCAATGCGATCAAGTTCACGCCGCGTCTGGGCACGGTCGACGTGTATGCCAAGTCGGTAGGTGATGAGATCGTCTTCACGGTACGCGACAGCGGCGAAGGCATTCCCAAGGATCACTTGCCGCACGTGTTCGACCGTTACTGGACGGTGAAGGAGGGAAATCCGACCGGCACCGGGCTGGGGCTGTACATCACGCAGGGCATCGTCGAGGCCCATGGCGGGCAGATCGTGGCCGAGAGCGAGCCGGGGCAGGGCAGCGAGTTCCGCTTCACCGTGCCACGTCTGGACTGAGTACCGGTTCGCGTCGGGTGGCCTGCAGCAGGGTCACCCATTCGCCGGCGAATCGATGGCAGTCGCCGGGCCAGCGGGCCGTGAGCAGGTTGCCGTCGCGCACCACAAAACCGATTTGCGAGTTCTCTGCCTTGTCGCGTTTGGCAATGAATGGCCCGCGTATGAAATCGGCCTTGCTGGCCAGTGCGGTTTTCACTTCTGCCTCGACTGTCTGTCTGTAGGTGCGGTAGTAGCGCCCCAGCCACGCGGCGGTCATCAGCCACGCCGGCAGCTCCATGGTTGCCGCCAGCAATGCTGTGACCTTGCGCCCGAACAACACCGAACGCCCGGTGTCGGGATCAAGCGTGCGGGCCAGCAACAGCACGCCATGACACACCGCCGCCACGGGTTTTTCGGCTTTGAAAAATTGCAGGGCGATCTGTTGGGCCTGCTTGGATTCCAGCAATGTGCGCATGCCTTCGGCATGACCGCCGGGAATCAGCAAACCGTCAAATCGGTTCGTGTCGACATCGGCATACGCCAGCGGCTGCTTGAACGCATCGGACTCGATCATCTGCTTGTAGCTGTCCAGATCGGCCTTGCGTGTCATCAGCATCGAATTCAGCAGGCCGAAACCGATGTTCACCAACCGTGGATCGGCGTGGGCGGGCAAGCCTTGCGGGGTGGCAAAACGTACGTCGATGCCCGCGTCGCGCATTGCCTGCCACGGCACGCTGCTTTCGGTAGGGTCGTAATCGGCGCAGGGCAGCAGAATCAGAATCATGGAGGGCGACTTCCTGGTCGAGAGTGGTCACTGAGGTAGAGCGTAGTGGGTCTGCAGGCGCGAGGGTAATTTCGTTCAATACCCAAGGGCAGGGCGCTGGTTACCGTGAGCGCCTTGTTCCTCTCGATTTGAAGCAGGTGTGCGATGAGTCTGATTGTGTCGATGGCGGCGTTTGCCCTGGCCGCGTCCATTACCCCGGGGCCGGTGAATATCGTGGCGTTGAGCTCCGGCGCGCAGTTCGGCTTTCGCGCCAGTCAGCGGCACGTGGCCGGAGCGACGCTGGGGTTTGTGCTGTTGCTGGTGTTGATGGGGCTGGGGCTGCACGAAGTGCTGACGCTGTGGCCGTCGCTGACCCGTGTGGTGCAACTGGCCGGGGTGGCGTTTCTGCTGTTCATGGCCTGGAAACTGGCCACCGATAACGGTCAGCTGAATACGGGAGAGTCGGGCAGGGCGCCGTCGATGCTCTACGGCGCAGTGATGCAGTGGCTCAACCCCAAGGCCTGGCTGGCCTGTGTGGCGGGCATGGGCGCGTTTGTCGCCGATGGCGAGGCGCGGCTGGTCTGGCAATTTGCGGCGGTGTATCTGGTGATCTGTTATCTGTCGGTGGGGTGCTGGGTGTATGTCGGGACGTTCTTGCGTGGGTACCTGGGCAACCCGACAGGGATGCGGTTGTTCAACCGGGTAATGGCGGCGTTGCTGGTGATGAGTGCTGTGTATCTGTTGCTGCCCTGACCCGTACCCCGGCGAACGGGGTACGGGCGCGTTGGAATCCATTCAATCGAGCGTCATCAGAATATGCCGTTAAGCTCCCGGAATACATGGGGCGGCATCGGCGTGAATCTGTTATTGCGCAGTTGGCTGATCGAGTACAACGCACTGGCGGTGCGACCGTTGCCATCCCCAAAGCCCTGGAAACCGACGACTGCCGCGAGCAGGTGTTTGTCAAAGTGCTGATGGTTTACGTCCAGATGCTTCAAATGCTGCTCCAGCAAGGCGAAGCCGGTCGGGCTGCTTCCATATTTGGTCGGGGCCCCCGCATCGCGCACTCGGCCAACGGCATCCGGTACAAGTTTGCGATGGATTTCCCTGATCACATTCGGATCGGTCAAGGAGGCCTTGTTGCTGGTGTATTCGCGCAGCACGCCAAGAATATTGTCGAAGTCATTGCCGCTGGAGGTCGAGCCGTTCAACATCCACGCGGTCGCTCTTTGTGATGGATCGGTATAGCCCAGGCGATTGAAGAGGGCTTCCGGCATCACGTCGCTGTAGGGCGCCCTGCCCAGATCCAGTTTCAGTATGTCCTGCTGATAGCCCTGCATGTACCGGGCTTTTTTGCTTTCAAGCTCATAAAGGACAGCCAGTGTTTCGGTGTAACTTTGTGCCGTGCCGTGTACGTTGTTGAACGGGACCGGATGGCCCTTTATGAATGCTTGTGTCAGTTCATCCAGTGCCTGTCGCCCGATCAGAGACTCCAGATTGCCTGCCTGTTTTGATTGAAACGCTGTTTCCTTGACCGCGTTATTCACCAGATGCCGCCATTCTGTTTCGGCCACATTGCCGGGTAATTTGAAGTGTTTGTCGCTCAAGTGCGAGACAACCTGTTGGACGGTCTCCATAGTGTCGTTTTTCAGCAGTGCTCGCCCGTGGGACAGTGTGTCCAAGGACATCCGCACTTGGGCAGCCGAGCCTGTGTGATCGATGGCCTTGATCAGGTCGTAGGTGTTGGCACCCGTCAGATAGCGCAGATGCTGATGGGTCTTGCGCAGGGCAGTGGCGGTGTGACCGCCGAGTTTCGAAATGCCTCGGCCGATCAGTTTTCCGCCGCCCTTGATCAAATCGGGGAGCCCGCTCAAAGGGTTGAACAGACTCAATGTCGTGCTCGCAAGCACTCGAGATCCGGCAAGCAGTCGGGTGGTCAGGGACGAGGCTTTGCTGGCGCTCAGTGCGACCCCCGCGGGCAAGGCTGCAAAGGTCATCAGCAGTACTGCGGCGTCCACGATGCAGTCGAGAATGGCCGGGCCTTGCTTTTTGGGGTCCCCCGAGGAAAGTCCCTCAACACAACTCTTGAATGGAATGATCATGTTGAGAATGACTTGGAAAATGGCATCGGTCTTTTCAATCGCTCGTTCCCGGTCACTTTGATGCAGGCCCAGCCGATGTATTTCGCTTTGTGTTAAATGTGGGTTTTTTTCGGCCACGAGCCTGCCGAGGGCCTCTTTGCGTGGCGAACGCAGGAGTGTCGTCGGAGCGTCCGCATCCGCATCTCCGGTGGGCGTGCGCAACTGACCGATCTTGCGCAGGTACAGCCGGGATTGGATGCCATTTCTCGGTGCCACATTCTGCAGATAGGCCTGGAGGTCAACGGGGACTTTTTCCAGTTTCTTCTTATTGGCGAATTGTGTGTCGAGATTGAAGTAGTCGCCTGATACGAGAGGTGCCAGGAACGCCTCGAGTTCAGGATTTTCACGACACTCCATCCGCATGGGAAACAACTCAAAGCACGCAATTTTGTTTTGCAGGTACTGGGCACAGAGAATGACGCCGTAACGCCCGGTTTCTCCGGGCAACTCTGCTGCGGGAATGGTGACCCCCGGACGAGCGGACGGAGACTCTGGTCGATAGTCTATTTTCTGCACGCTGTATATACCGATGGCTCCATATTCAATCTCGGGTACAAGTCGGGAAGAAAGTTGCGAAAGTGCAAACTCGATATTGCTCGCCAGTGCGCCGGTGATGTTGTCGAAGTAGGTCTGGACGGCAGGGTCGTAAAGTTCGGAAACAGGGAACAGATATTCCAGATCGGGAAATGACTCATAGATACTCTGACCTCTGACACGATCCCAGTCACGTGTGTGGAGTTCATCGCCCATATACAGATCAAGTACGGAAACCCTGCGTCCGCCACCGCCGCCACTGCCCCGGTGCTTGACCAACTGCTCATCCGGATCGCAGTCGGGAAACCGGGCTTTCAATTCGTTCAGCGCCAGTTGTTTGCGGTCAGGGAGAGGGCTGCTCAGGGCCTTGATGGCACTCAGCATCTTGTCCGTGTAGCGGGCATATTCATCGCAGGCATGCGTGATGGCCGCTTCGTTTACGGTATTGTCGCTGTCGCGGGCGATGACCCCGTTCATCAGTGCCCAGGTCACCACCGGATCGACCGAGAAGGGAGCCTGCATCGCTGCCAGTTGCGGCATCGCCTTGACGGACTGGCCAAACCCCATCAAATGTTGATAGGTCATGTCGCGGGTGCAGCCCGGAATCAGCGACTCGACCAGATGGAGCGTCTGACAGCCAACCACCCAGGCCGGTGTTCCCAGGCGCATCTCGCTCGGCCAGTGCGCAAACTGATATTCGGGAGCCATGCCGCCCAGAACCCATTGTGCGACCAAGGGGGCAAGCTGCCTATTCAATTGCAGCGCTTCGATCAGGTGCTTTTCCAGTCGCGTTCGCACCTGGGCTGGATGCAGGTGCAGAAACTCCTTGGCATAAAGATCGAAGCCGGCGAAGTGGGTGGATGCGATATCCAGTTCCGGATCCAGGTCCAGCAGCATGGCGGCAATCAGCAATTGCTCGATGAGCGCCGTCGGTGGAGGTGTTCCCGAGTCGGGAAACCAGCCCAGTGCATTGATGTACTCTCGAGCCTCGGCAGAAGCCCAGACAGCAATGTCCGTCAGTCGCTGCAAACGGTAGTTCTGGCTGGTTTTCAGGTTGTCCGACGAAGTGTTTTCCAGCAACAGGTGGTTGCCGAAGTCCGCGACCAGGGACATTTCCCCGCCCGTGTAGCGTTCGGTGACTTGCCCGATGATGGCACGGCTATTTTCATCGAGCCTGTAAGGGGAGTCGGCAGGAGCGTCCAGCACTTGCCAGTAATTTGCATGTCGGGGGGCGTCAGGCAGTCGGGAGAAACGCAACAGATCGAGCAGTAAACGAGTTTCTTCTTCGCCGGCGGGAATGTGCAGCTGTTGGAAGCGCAACCATTGGCCAATGAGCAGGGTTCCCCCCGTCGTTATCCAGCCTCCACACAGGCTGGCGATACGGGCCAGCGCGGCCAGATCTTCGCTGAAACCCGCCAGGCCGGTGACGTCCGCGGTAATGTCCCGAGGCGACACATAGGGTGTAGCAGGCTCGTTTGCGTTGCCGACGAGATTTGGAAAGGAAAAATAAAGACGGCCTGTTTCGTCTACCAGAAAGATGGCGTGTGCGGGAATCGAGCGCCGTTCGCGAATCTCGGAAAAACCGGCGCGCCGAAGCAGAATCGACAAGGAAACACTGGCGCTTCGATGGGCCCTGGAAAACAGAGAACCTTCCACCATGGGGGCCTGGATACGATCCCAATCCCAGGCAAGTTGCTCTACAGCGTATGGACTTTCAATAAAGTGAGTGAGAGTGTCGATAATGCTCTGCTTTTGTTGTTCATCTAAATCGGCGTCAAGTTTTGAAATGTCTGTTTGCATTGAATAAGTTCGGCTTTGTAAGTGTTAATGGGCAGGTGCCGAGATTAAGCGAATGATCAAAAAAGTGTTGTTGAAGTTGTGTATGGAAGTGTTTTTTGAATGAGGGGGCGTGTGAGGGTTGAAGTAAATCTATTCTGGATGTCGTAAATATGCTGATGGTTGGTGATGTTTGGGTGGGGGCTGGATTCTCTTGTTTCATATTGTTTGAAACATGATTGATGTTACGCAACGGTATTCGAGAGGAGATCGCTCACCGGTTGTTAGCGGCAAGATGCTCCATGCCGTGATGAATCGTACAGGCACAACGCGTTTAGACTTCAAGTCAGCCTGCTCTTCATTTCGTGTTGGAGCACACTCGGGCGTTTCGTTAATTACCGCTAAATTTATCTTTCGGACGTACGACTCTAAGGAGGAGCTTCTTGAGATGCGGCTGTTCGATGAGTCCCCTGCAGGTCCCCATGATTTGTTCTTTTCGGGGCGAGATGTCACAAGGCTGAAGTCGAACTGATCAAGTCAGGTGATGTGGCCGCAAGTTTGATACCCGATACCTTCAGATTCAACCCCGATACTGCCCCGGCGTCACCGCCAGATGCTGCTTGAACGCCCGCTGAAAATGCGCCTGATCGGCAAACCCCGCCTCCAGCGCCACATCCGCAATCAACTGCCCGCGCCTCAGTCGCTCGCGGGCAAACTGAATGCGCTGGTTGACCAAAAACGCATGGGGCGTCATGCCGAAGTGTTGTTTGAAGGCGCGGATCAGGTAGGACGGTGACAGCTCGGCAGCGGCGCAGATGTCGTCGAGGCTGAGCAAGTCGGTGCAGTGTTGGCGGATGAAGTCGGCGGCGCGTTCGAGTTTGAAGTTTGGTTCGCGCAACGGTTGTTCGATGGGGTTCAGGCGCAGTTGCAGATCGGTGAAAAATTCCACCGCTGCGCTATGTTTGCGCAGCACGTCTTGCTGATCGTCGACCAATACCGCGTACAACGCATTCAAGTCGCGAAACAGGCGAGCGTCATTCAAATGGGTATCGGAAAACCGCCGAAACTCAAGTTCTACACTGAAATCCAACTGATGCTGCAAGTCCGTCAGCCACGGCGTTTCCACATACAGCATAAGATACGACCACGGCAGATCATCGATCGGGTTGCACGCGTGTACGTCCCCCGGATTCATCAGCACCACGGTGCCGGCTGCCACTTCGAACGTTGATTGCTCATGCACATAGGTGCTACGCCCGGCGGTGATTGCCCCGATGGAAAAATGCGCGTGTGAATGTCGGGAATAACAGACCTCGCGCCCATCGGCGATGGCCCGGGCCTCGATGAAGGGCAGGGCGTCGTCGCGCCAGAAGCGCGGGGCTTGTTCAGGGTTTTTGGCGGCAGTGTGTTTCATTGTTGAGGTTCCCGGCAGTCGGGCTTGAGTTTAGCGAGTGCTGACTGCCGTTAGCCAGTCAGCGCTATTTCGTGAATCGCAGCTCATCGATGTACACACTATCACCGGGGACTGCGATCTGAACCTTTGTAAACGGACGTTGGATGGTGTACCCGAATGACTTCTCGCCAGCACCATGCGCAGGTTCATTGAACTCGACGATCTTTGAACCATCCTGCGCAAAAAAACGCACAGTCATTCCTTTTGCGGCGTTTGAAAACCAAAAGCTCAAGCTGATTCGCAGCTCGTCCAGGTCAATGTCCACTATACCTGTGCGAATGATCAAGACTTGTCCGTTAACATGCGTACCGCCTGCTTTCTTAATGGACATCGGGACTGTAGACGCCGGCAGAAGGTGAAAGCGTACCCCGTTGCTGGTGAAAGTCTGTCCGGGAGCAAAATCCTGTGAGGTCTGATCTTCGAAATCCACTGTAATGAGGTTGTTCATGACGGTATACCTTCAAATGGAGGAATAACCAGTGTCAAACAACGACAGAACAATGACACCTGTCAGATCTGACAGGTGACAAAGATTCCCGATGCACGGTTGACTGAATCCGGAGGCTCAACTCTGGCCGGCAAAGGCTCGCTCCAGTTCGGCGATGTCGAGTTTTTTCATTCCGAACATGGCCTGCATCGCCCGTTGGGCCTTGGTCTGGTCGGGGTCGGTCATCATGTGCATGAACGCCACCGGCACGATCTGCCACGACACGCCGAACTTGTCCTTGAGCCAGCCGCATTGCTGCGCTTCCACCGGCCCGCCGGCCGACAGGTTGCCCCAGAAATGGTCGATCTCTTCCTGGTTCTGGCAATTGACCTGAAACGAAATCGCCTCGTTGAATTTGAACACCGGCCCGCCATTGAGACCGGTGAAGGTCTGGCCGTCGAGTTCGAAGCTGACGGTCATTACCGAGCCTTCCGGGCGACCGTGGAATTCCTGGCCAACCTTGCTGTAATGGGTGAGGGCGGTGATTTTCGAGTGATCGAAGATCGAGCAGTAAAACTTCGCCGCCGCTTCGGCCTGATCGTCGAACCACAGGCACGGAGTCAGCTTTTGAAAGCGTTGCATGGCAGTCATCCTCGGCAGGTTGGATACGCTGGATTAATAGCGTAGTCAGTCTGTGATCAGCAGGCGGTGCCGTGGATCGAGTGGTTGGCTGTTGTGAGGATCGAGTGTAGTCGTATTGACTTTTATGGGTGTAAAAAAGACTCTTTTATATTTATGTCAAATTGACTCGTATTTTCGCAACTGGCTGATATTGCTGGGCTAAAAATCTGGCGCGCAAGTTGAATTGCCTTACGTACAAACTGATCCGCTCAGGAGTACGAAACATGTTCACTCTCTTCGAGAGTCCTCTGAACGTTCTGTATCTGTCGAGCAAAGTGCTCGTCGCCGGCCTGGTCATGTTGCTGGCCGGGATCTACGGCGCTTATTTGTATCAGGGCCACATGCCCATTGCGTTGCTGGTAGCGATGCACGCCATGACCATTGTCGGTCCGACGCTGATCAAGATCGGCTATGTGATGCGCCTGCTTTCACAATACCGGTTGGGCCAGTCCCCGGCAGGGGCGGTGGCCTGAGATGCGCAGACTCGCAACCGCACCTGTGTTCAGCCTGGGCTTTCGGCTGCTGTTTCTGGCCGGCGCCGGATTTGCGGCTCTGGCGATTCTGATTTGGGGTTTGTGGCTTTACGGCCACTGGTTCGACCTGCAACCGGCGGGCGGCATGCTCGCTTGGCATCGGCATGAAATGCCGTTCGGTTTCGCGGTGGCGATCGTTGCCGGGTTTCTGCTGACGGCGGTGCCCAACTGGACCGGGATTCCAGGCGTGCGCGGCGGGGCGCTGATTGCGTTGGTTTCGGTCTGGCTGCTCGGACGTATGGCGTGGTGGTTGCCGTTGCCCGTTGCATTGATCCTCGCGCTGCAATGGGCATTTCTGCCCCTGCTGGCGGTGGTGCTGGCACGGGATCTGATCGCTGCGGGCAAACGCGACAATTACCCGATCGTGCTGGTACTCGGGTTGATGGCGGGTTGTCAGGCGCTGACTCTGATCGGCATCTTCAGGGACGACGCCGGTTTGCAGCGTCAAGGCGTACTGGGTGCTTTGTGGCTGATGGCGGCGCTGATGACCGTGATCGGCGGGCGGGTGATTCCGTTCTTCATCCAGCGTGGCTTGAACCGTCCACCGGCACCGAGCGCCCATCCGTTACCCACACGGCTGCTGTTGATCGGCAGTCTGCTGACGGCGATCACGTTTGCGGCGAGTCTTGACGATTCGCCCCGGCCGTGGCTGGCAGCGCTGTTCGTGCTCACCGGCAGTTTGCAGATACTGCGGCTGATCCGCTGGCATGATCGCGGGGTGTGGCGGGTGCCGCTGCTCTGGTCGCTGTACCTGGCTTACAGCTGGATGGTGCTGGCGATCTGGGCCATGGCGGCTTGGCATCTGGGGCTGCTCGGCCAGCAAAGCCTGGCAACTCATGCGCTGGCGGTTGGCGGCGTGGGCGGATTGATTCTGGCGATGATTGCGCGGGTCAGCCTCGGTCACACCGGGCGGCTGTTGCAGCCACCGAAGGCCGTGGTGCTGGGTTTTGCGCTGGTATTGATCGCGGCGGGCTGCCGGGTGTTGCTGGTGCCGTTTTCCAGTCTTGGGCTGGGGTTGTCCGTGGTGCTCTGGTGCGCGGGGTTCGCGCTGTTTTTGCGGCATTACACCGGGATCCTGCTCAAACCGAGGCTGTAGTTTTTTATCCGCGACGCTCTGCAATCATCAACAACGACTGCGGCACGGGACTTTGCGGATGTTGCGGCTCCCGCAGGCTGGTCAACTGAAACCCGGCCATGTCCAGCGCATTCAGCCAGCTGGACAAGGTGCGGAAATACCATGGCATCGGCTGCCACTGCCCCTTGAAGCCGTCGAAGGTTTCCTCGCGCCAGCCATCCTGATAATCACCTGCGGCCACCGACCACGGGTGCAGCGTCTGGATGACCAGCGCACCGCCGGGCACGAGCAGGGCATTCAGGGCGGCAAGCAGCGGGATGATGTCCTGATGCAGCAGGGAAAAATTGGCGCAGATAATGTCGTAGCCGTGGCCGATGTCGACCTTCGCCTCCGCCAGATCTTCATAGCTGGCGACGTGCACAGGAGACGATCCCGCCGCTTGTGCCGCCTCGACCAGCGTGGCATCGCCGTCCACTCCGACCACTTCGATCCCGCGCTCTGCCAGCGCCCGCAACAGCCAGCCTTCGCCGCACCCCAGATCGAGCACACGTTCAGGTTGGCGCCCCATCAACGCCAGCAGAATCGCCTGATCGGTGACTTGCCGGCGGCTCTCGATGGCGCCGCTGCGGATGGCTTCGGTCCAGGCCCGGGCATTGTGGTGCCAGCTCTGGAGGAGGGTGGATTCAGGCGAGGACATGGCGAACTCCGAGGATGCGGGTGCAGGCAAGGATAGGTCAGGTGCAGTCGACCAGACGAATCCGGTTGCGTCCGCCGCGCTTGGATTCGTAGAGCGCGCTGTCGCCCTGTTCGATCAATGCCGCGAGGCTGGTCGGTGGCTGGTCGAACACCTTGGCGCCAATGCTCAAGGTAACGGCTTCAGGGGTGATGTAGGCCTGCGAAGTCAGCGCCTGAAACTGCTCACGCAGCTCACTGCCCAGCACCATGATCTGTTCGTGGGAAGCATCGCCCAGCAACATGACGAATTCATCACCGCCAAGTCTTGCCGCCAGCGCGCCCTGAGGCAGCTGCGAGCGGATCATTTCGCTGAGCGAGATCAGCAGGCGGTCACCGGCGGTGTGGCCATACAAGTCGTTGATCAGTTTGAAGTTGTCGATGTCGATCAGCAGCAGGGCGCCGGGGCGGGCGCTGGAGACTTCCCCGAGCAGGCGCGGTGCGCTGACTTCGAGGGCGCGGCGGTTGTACAGCGCGGTCAGCGGATCCCGGGCGGCCAGTTCGGCGATCTGTTTCTCCCGGCGGTAGCGCTCGGTGCCGGTCATCGACAGCGCAATCAGCATGATTGCCATCGCGCCTTCGACCAGAGAGATCTGAATGATCTCGCCGCGCAGCGACGCCAGATCGATCAGCGTGCCCGGAATCACCGCGATGATCGCCTTGGTGAAATAGAACACGCCGTGGATCAACAGCACATAACGCAGTTGCACGGCACCGATGCTCAGCGACTTGCCGTGCGGACGCAGCAACAGACTGGCTCGCACCATCAACAAGGCCACCAGCAGCGAGTTGGCCACCAGCATGATCTTCGACCACGAGGGATCTTCCGGTAACAGCAGCAACGCCAGCCACACGAGGAACATCAAGTACCAGGCTCGCGATAGCGACCGCTGGGTAAACCGCGCGACGCCCAGCAGGAACAGCCAGTGCGCAACGACCAGCAAGCCGTTGGCGAACCAGATGCCAATCAATGGATAACCGTTGGCGCGCAGCAGGGCCAGGCTCGAACCGACGGTGATGGTGGCGAAACCGGCGCTCCAGAACAGCAACGAGGATTCGCGGATGCTGCGCCATTCGACCGCCAGGTAAAGGGCGGCCGCCGCTGCCAGTGCGGTGGAAATGGTCAACATCGTAAGGGGGTCGAGCGCCATGAAGGGAGTGGTCTGTCTGAATGGTGGTAATGGGCCACGATTGTAAGCGTTCCCCCATGGCGCTGCTATTTCACTCACCGGATATTCCATTTTGCGGGAGGTGTGCCATGGATCGACTGACTGGCGGTTGCTTGTGCGGCGCGTCGTGGCTGCCGGCCTTTCCATTGGCCAGACATTACGTGCGTGACCGCGAGGGAACGGAACGAACCGAAGCATAGCCGGGGTCAGGCCTGGTGCCTGACCCCGGCCAATAGGGTCAGCCGCGAATGAAGGCCAGCAGATCCGCGTTGATCGTTGGCGCCTCGGTAGTCGGCATGCCGTGGGGGAAGCCCGGATAAATCTTCAGCGTGCTGTTCTTCAGCAGTTTCGCCGAGAGCACACCGGAGTCTTCATACGGCACGATCTGGTCGTCATCGCCGTGCATCACCAGCACCGGAATCGAAATGTCTTTCAGGTCTTCGGTGAAGTCGGTCTGCGAGAACGCGACGATACCGTCATAGTGAGCCTTGGCGCCGCCCATCATGCCCTGGCGCCACCAGTTGAGCACGACGGGTTCCGAAGGCTTGGCGCCCGGCCGGTTGTAGCCATAGAACGGACCGGCCGGCACGTCGTGATAGAACTGCGCACGATTGGCTGCCAATTGCGCCTGAAGATCGTCGAACACCGACTTCGGCAGACCACCCGGATTGCTCTCGGTTTTCACCATCAGCGGCGGCACGGCGCTGATGATTGCGGCTTTGGAGACCCGATCCTCGCCATGCCGGGCGATGTAATGGATGACTTCGCCGCCACCGGTGGAGTGGCCGACGTGCACGGCTTTCTGTGTCCCCAGATGATTGACCACTGCCGCCACGTCGTCGGCGTAGTGATCCATGTCGTGGCCGTCCCAGACCTGGCTCGAACGCCCGTGACCCCGTCGGTCGTGGGCCACCACGCGAAAGCCTTGTGCAAGGAAGAACAGCATCTGCGCATCCCAGTCGTCCGAGCTCAGTGGCCAGCCGTGATGGAAGTGGATTACCGGGGCGTCTTTCGGGCCCCAGTCCTTGTAGAAGATTTCGACGCCGTCTTTCGTTGTGACATAGCCCATGTTCGCGACTCCTGGAAAATGTGAAAAGGCACGTCTTGCGGTGATAGCCGGAATCAACTGTAGGAGCAAAGTCGGCACTTTGGTCGATGAATTCCCGAACGGAGCGGCATGACCGGTGGTCGCGGCGGCTGGTCGTCGGGGCAAAATGCGCTTAGCTGAAAGGGATAAGCCGAGGCGTGCACGGCATCGAATGCTGTCGCAATGCCCCTTCAGAACACCGTGAGTCTGAGGAAATCCCCGATGCTGACCTTGAACATCAATGGCAAGGATCAGGAGCTCGATGTCCCCGCGGACATGCCGTTGCTCTGGGTCCTGCGCGATGTCGCGCACCTGACCGGCACCAAGTTCGGCTGCGGCATGGCCCAGTGCGGTGCCTGCACCGTGCATGTCGATGGCGCGCCGCTGCGATCCTGCATCACGCCGGCCACGGCTGTCGCCCATGGCCAGAAAATCCTGACCATCGAAGGCCTGTCGAGCGACGGTTCGCACCCGGTGCAACAGGCCTGGGCAGAGCTGGACGTGGTGCAGTGCGGCTACTGTCAGTCCGGACAGATCATGTCCGCCGCCGCATTGCTGGCGAAAATCCCCAAACCCACCGACAGCGACATCGATCAGGCGCTCTCCGGCAACATCTGCCGCTGCGGCACCTATCCAAGAATCCGCGCGGCGGTCAAACGTGCTGCCGACATCGGTTAAGCGAGGGGAGGTGAGTGATGAACAGTCCTGTATCCCGTCGCGGATTTCTCAAGGGCAGCGCCGTACTTGGCGGTGGTCTCGTCGTGGCGTTCGTGGTGCCCGGTGGCAACCGCTTTGCCACGGCGGCGGAAAATGAAGGCAAAGTGTTTGCGCCGAACGCGTTCCTGCGCATTGCGCCGGACAACAGCGTCACCGTGCTGCTCGGCCATTCGGAAATGGGCCAGGGCATCTGGACCGGGCTGACCATGCTGATTGCCGAGGAACTGGACGCCGACTGGTCGAAGATCCGCGTCGAGCACTCGCCGGCCTCGGCTGCCGACTACGGCATGCCGGCGTTTGGCGGGATGCAGATCACCGGGGGTTCGACCTCGACCTGGATGGAGTTCGACCGTTACCGGCTTGCGGGCGCTACGGCACGGCAGATGTTGATCGAAGCGGCTGCCAAGCGTTTCAACGTGGCACCCTCGACGATCCGCACTGAGTCCGGCGTGGTGATTGCCGGCGACAATCGCGCCACTTATGGCGAACTGGCGGACGCCGCCGGACAGCTGCCGGTGCCGGATCCGAAGTCGATCACCTTTAAAGAAGCGAAGGACTGGAAAGTCATCGGCAAACCCACCAAGCGCCTCGACACCCCGGAGAAAATCACCGGCCGCGCCAAGTTCGGCATGGACGTGCAGTTCGATGGATTGATGACCGCCATGGTCGCCCGGGCGCCGGTATTCGGCGCCAGCGTCAAATCCTTCGAAGGCGCCCAGGCGCTGGCCGTTCCCGGTGTGCACAAAGTGGTGCAGGTGCCCACTGGCGTGGCGGTAATTGCCGATCATTACTGGGCGGCGAAGCTCGGTCGTGATGCATTGAAAGTCGATTGGGATCTGGGGCCGCACGCCGATCTGAGCAGCGAAAAGCTGCTGGAGAGTTTTCGCAAAATCGCGGCCACACCAGGCATTTCCGCCAGTAAGGCCGGGGATGCCAAAGGCAGCTTTGGTAAAGCGGCGAAGAAAATCGATGTCGAGTACAGCGTGCCGTACCTGGCTCATGCGCCGATGGAGCCGCTGAACTGCACGGTGAAAATCAGCGCCGAAAAATGCGAGATCTGGACCGGCACCCAGTTTCAGACGCTGGACCAAATGATCGCCGGCAAGATCACCGGGCTGAAACCGGAGCAGGTGGAAATCCACACCGAATTCCTCGGCGGTGGTTTCGGCCGGCGGGCCAACCCGACTTCCGACTTTGTGGCCGAAGCGGTGCAAGTCGCGAAGGCTGCCGCGATGCCGGTGAAAACCGTGTGGTCGCGGGAGGATGACATTCGCGGCGGGTATTACCGTTCGATGTTTCTGCATCAGGCGCGAATCGGTCTCGGTGTCGATGGTTTGCCGCTGGCCTGGCAGCATGCGCTGGTGGGCCAGTCGATCATGGCCGGCACCATGCTGGAAAAAACCATGGTCAAGAACGGCGTCGATCAAACCTCGGTCGAGGGCGTGGCGGACAGTCCATACATCCAGGGGCTGGCGGACCATCAGGTCGATCTGCATTCGCCGGCCACCGGGATCAACGTGCTGTGGCTGCGCTCGGTGGGTCATAGCCACACCGCGTTTGTCATGGAATCGCTGATCGATGAAATGGCCACAGCGGCGGGCAAGGATCCGGTGGAGTACCGACGAACGCTGCTCAAGGAGCATGCCCGGCATCTCGGCGTGCTGAACCTGGCGGTGGAGAAGGCCAACTGGAAAGCCCCGCTGCCGGACGGACACGCATTGGGTGTGGCGGTGCACGAATCGTTCGGCAGCTACGTGGCGCAAGTCGCCGAGGTATCCCAGGACAATCTGAAGATCCGCGTGCACCGCGTGGTCTGCGCTGTGGATTGCGGGATTGCGGTCAACCCGCAGAGCATCGCGGCGCAGATGGAGTCGTGCATCACCTTCGGCCTGAGCATGGCGCTGCACAGCAAGCTGACGCTCAAGGACGGTCAGGTCGTGCAGTCCAACTATCACGACTATCAAGTGTTGCGGCTCAACGAAATGCCGGTGGTCGAGGTGCACATCGTGCCGAGCACCGACAAACCAGGCGGCATCGGCGAGGCCGGTGTGCCGCCCACGGCGCCGGCGGTGGCCAACGCGCTGTTCGCCCTGACCGGGCAGCGCCTGCGGGAACTGCCGCTGCAACTGTCGGGGGTGTGAGATGAAACGACATCTGTTGTTGGGCACGGTGATGCTGATCGGGCTGGGCGGCTATGCGTCGGATCTGTTTGCCGACGATCAGGAAGCCTTGAAGGCCTTCGGCACGGTGCAGAAAGTGTTCCAGAGCCCGCGTTGCCAGAACTGCCACATTCCCGGCGATTCGCCGTTGCAGTTCGACGCTGGCACGCCCCACGCGATGAACGTGGTGCGCGGCATGGACGGCAAGGGCGCCGCCGGTTTGCCTTGCGCCACCTGCCACGCCGAAAGCAATCCACCGGCCAGTTACGGCCCCCACGCGCCACCCGGCGCGCCGCACTGGAGCCTGCCGCCGACCGCCCACAAAATGGCCTGGATCGGCCTGCCGCCGGATCGTTTGTGCGCCATGATCAAGGACCGCGCCAGCAACGGCGACCGCGACTTCGCCGCGCTGATCAAGCACGTCAGCGAGGACAAGCTGGTGCTCTGGGGCTGGAATCCCGGGGCAGGGCGGCAACCGGTGCCGGTGCCGCACGACATCTTCGTCAGTCAGTTCAAGCTGTGGGCGGACGCTGGCGGGCCATGTCCGGTGGCCGGCGGATGAGCATTTGAGTCATCGCCGAATCGGTCTACGCTAAAGACCACTGATGACAATGGAGTGTACTGATGCTGGTTCCAGGCAAACCCGCCAATGAGGCGGCTCGGGTTCAGGCGCTGTATGGATTGAACCTCCTCGATACTGCCCCCGAAGAACGCTTCGACCGCCTGACCCGTCTGGCCAGGCGACTGTTTAATGTACCGATTGCGCTGGTCACGCTGGTGGACAAGGAGCGGCAATGGTTCAAGTCCTGCGTGGGGCTGGACACTACCGAAACGCCACGTTCTGTTTCGTTCTGCGGCCACGCGATCCTCAAGGACGAGCTGCTGCTGGTGCCCGATGCCCGCGAGGACGAGCGTTTCCACGACAATCCGCTGGTGACCGGCGATCCGAACATCCGCTTTTACGCCGGTTACCCACTGACCGTGCCCAATGGCAACAAGATGGGCACCTTGTGCCTGATCGACAACAAACCCCGGGAACTCGACGACGAAGAACGCGAGTTGCTGCGCGATCTGGCCGGCATGGCCGAGCAGGAACTGATGGCCGTGCAGATGGCGAGCATGGACGAGCTCACGCTGCTGTCCAACCGCCGGGGCTTCAAGATGCTGGCCCAACATGCGCTGGACGCCTGCGCGCGGATGGACAAACCGGCGACGCTGCTGTTTTTCGACCTCAACGATTTCAAGCAGATCAACGATCTTTATGGGCATGCCGAGGGCGACAGTGCGCTCAAGACCTTCGCCGATGTGTTGCGCATTGCCTTTCGCGAGAGCGACGTGGTCGGGCGGTTGGGCGGCGATGAATTCGTGGCGCTGCTGACCGGCTCCAGCCACATTGAAACCACGGCAATCATGGCGCGGCTCAAGGAGATCCTCGAGGAGCGCAATGCGACGTTGCATCGGGGTTATGCGATTCGCTTCAGTGTCGGGCAGATCGAGTACGACCCGCGACGGCATGAGACCGTGGACAAGCTGCTGGCGGATGCGGATGGGGCGATGTATGCGCACAAGCAGGCGCTGAAGCGCTGTTAGGGTCGGCCTCATCGCGAGCAGGCTCGCTCCCGATTTCAAAGGGTGGGAGCGAGCTGTCTGTATGGACGCTGCTATTTGGCAAACAACTGCCCGATATCCTTGAACGCCTTGAACTCCAGCGCATTGCCGCAAGGGTCGAACAGAAACATCGTTGCCTGTTCACCCACCTGACCCTGAAAACGAATCCCCGGCTCGATCACAAACCGCGTGCCCAGCGATTTCAGGCGCTCGGCCAGGGCGTGCCATTCCTCCATCCCCAGCACTACACCAAAATGCGGCACCGGCACGTCATGCCCGTCCACGGCATTGGTGTGGGCCGCTTCCTGCGAGGCGTTTTTCGGCGCCAGGTGAATCACCAGTTGATGGCCAAAGAAATTGAAGTCGACCCAGTGCTCGCTGGAACGACCCTCTTCGAGGCCGAACACTTCACGGTAAAAATGCCGGGCGGCGGCGAGGTCGTATACGGGAATGGCCAGATGGAAAGGGCTGAGCTGCATGGGAAGGCCTCAATCGACGGTTGGGTGACCTGAGTCTAGCGCTGTGCTTTTCAATTGTGGGAGCGAGCCTGCTCGCGATGACGGTATCAGGCGCACCGGGGGGCGTTGACTGACAAACCGCATTTGCCTGCAGGTTGGCTCCCACAGGAAAAACGGTACCAATTAAATCTCAGGCAAGAAAAAGCCCGCCAATCGGCGGGCTTTTTATCGGCAGCGCGAAGATTACTCTTCGATGTTGCCCATGGCGGTGGTGTTGAAGCCGCCGTCCACGTACATGATTTCACCGCTGATGCCCGACGCCAGGTCGGAGCACAGGAAGGCGCCGGCGTTGCCGACTTCTTCGATGGTGACGTTGCGACGCAGCGGAGTTTGCGCTTCGTTGGCGGCCAGCATCTTGCGGAAGTTCTTGATGCCGGAAGCGGCCAGGGTGCGGATCGGGCCAGCCGATACGCAGTTGACGCGGGTGCCGTCCGGGCCCAGGGAGCCGGCCAGGTAACGCACGCCGGCTTCCAGCGAAGCCTTGGCCATGCCCATCACGTTGTAGTTCGGCATGGTGCGCTCGGCGCCCAGGTAGGACAGGGTCAGCAGGCTGCCGTTGCGGCCTTTCATCATTTCGCGACCGGCCTTGGCCAGAGCCACGAAGCTGTAGGCGCTGATGTCGTGAGCGATGCGGAAGCCTTCACGGGTGGTGGCTTCGGTGAAGTCGCCGTCCAGTTGGTCGCCCGGGGCGAAGCCGACGGAGTGCACGATGCAGTCCAGGCCGTCCCACTTCTTGCTCAGTTCTTCGAAGACCTTGGCGATTTCTTCATCGCTGGCCACGTCGCACGGGAAGCACAGCTCAGGGCTCGAACCCCAGCCCTGTGCGAACTCTTCAACGCGACCTTTCAGTTTGTCGTTCTGATAAGTGAAGGCAAGCTCAGCGCCCTCGCGATGCATGGCGGCAGCGATGCCGGATGCGATGGACAGCTTGCTGGCGACACCGACGATCAGTACGCGCTTACCGGCGAGAAAACCCATGTGTTGCTCCTCTTTCAGGTTATTGCGCAGTGGCTGGTGCCAGGAAAGCGGCCTCCAGCAACTGCTGTGTATACGGATGTTGGGGGGCGGCAAAGATACTTTGCGCGTCTCCCTGTTCGACCACTTGGCCATGCTTGACCACCATCAACTGGTGGCTCAGCGCTTTCACAACAGCCAGGTCATGGCTGATGAACAAATACGTCAGGTTGTACTTGGCTTGCAGTGAACGCAACAGCTCCACCACTTGCCGCTGCACCGTCCGGTCGAGGGCCGAAGTCGGCTCGTCCAGCAGGATCAGCGCCGGTTTGAGCACCAAGGCCCGGGCAATGGCGATACGCTGCCGCTGCCCACCGGAAAATTCGTGGGGGTAGCGGTGCCGGGTTTCCGGATCCAGACCTACCTCCTTCAATGCCGCAATAATTGCCGCTTCCTGCTCGGCGGCGGTGCCCATCCTGTGAATCCGCAAACCTTCGCCAACGATGTCGCTCACGCACATTCGCGGGCTCAGGCTGCCAAACGGGTCCTGGAACACCACCTGCATCTCCCGCCGCAACGGGCGAACCTCGTTCTGCGTCAGGCAGTCTAGCTGCTTGCCTTCAAAACGGATCGCGCCTTTGCTGCCGATGAGCCGCAAAATCGCCAGGCCCAGGGTGGATTTGCCGGAACCGCTTTCCCCCACGATCCCCAGGGTTTGACCCTGAGGCAGGCTGAAATTGATGCCGTCCACTGCCTTGACGTGATCCACCGTGCGCTTGAGCAAGCCTTTTTTGATCGGGAACCAGACTTTCAAGTCCTCGACCTCAAGCAGCGGCGCCCCGATTTTATTGCTCGCCGGGCCTCCGCTGGGCTCCGCCGCCAGCAGCTCCCGAGTGTACGGATGCTGCGGAGAACGGAACAGCTCTGCGCACGATGCCTGTTCGACGATGCAACCGCGCTGCATGACACATACACGATGCGCAATTCTTCGCACCAGGTTCAAATCGTGACTGATCAGTAGCAGCGCCATGCCCAATCGAGCCTGCAATTCCTTGAGCAGGTCGAGGATTTTCAGCTGAACGGTCACGTCCAGCGCGGTGGTCGGTTCGTCGGCGATCAACAGTTCCGGCTCGTTGGCCAGGGCCATGGCGATCATCACCCGCTGGCGCTGGCCGCCGGACAACTCGTGGGGCAGGGCCTTGAGCCGTTTGTGCGGCTCGGGGATGCCGACCATTTCCAGCAGCTCCAGAGTGCGCCTGGTCGCGACCTTGCCAGTCAGGCCCTTGTGGATGCCGAGCACTTCGTTGATCTGTTTTTCGATCGAGTGCAGCGGGTTGAGCGAGGTCATCGGCTCCTGGAAGATCATCGCGATCCGGTTGCCGCGGATGTGACGGATGGTCTTTTCGCTCAGTTCCAGCAAGTTCTGCCCGGAATAGCTGATGCTGCCGGCAGGGTGGCGAGCCAGCGGGTAGGGCAGCAGGCGCAGGATCGAGTGCGCCGTCACCGACTTGCCCGAACCGGACTCGCCCACCAGCGCCAGAGTCTCGCCACGCTTGATGTCGAAACTGACGCCCTCGACCACCCGGTGCGAGCGCTCGCCCGTTCCGAATTCGACGGCGAGGTCGCGCACTTCGATCAGATTGTCCTGATTCATTTCACTTCCTCGGGTCGAAGGCATCGCGAGCGGACTCGCCGATAAACACCAGCAAGCTCAACATCAGCGCCAATACCGCAAACGCGCTCATGCCCAGCCACGGCGCCTGCAGGTTGGATTTTCCCTGGGCTACCAGTTCACCCAGCGACGGACTGCCGGCCGGCAAGCCGAAACCGAGGAAATCCAGGGCGGTGAGGGTGCCGATGGCGCCGGTCAGGATGAACGGCATGAAGGTCATGGTCGAAACCATGGCGTTGGGCAGGATGTGGCGGAACATGATCGCGCCGTTCTGCATGCCCAGCGCTCTGGCTGCGCGCACGTATTCGAGGTTGCGCCCGCGCAGGAACTCGGCGCGCACCACGTCCACCAGGCTCATCCACGAGAACAGCAGCATGATCCCCAGCAGCCACCAGAAATTCGGCTGGACGAAGCTGGCGAGAATGATCAGCAGGTACAGCACCGGCAAACCCGACCAGATCTCCAGGAAGCGCTGGCCGGCCAGATCCACCCAGCCGCCATAGAAGCCCTGCAGCGCACCGGCGATCACGCCGATGATCGAACTGAGCACGGTCAGGGTCAGGGCGAACAGCACGGAGATACGGAAACCGTAGATCACCCGCGCCAGCACATCGCGGCCCTGATCGTCGGTGCCCAGCAGGTTGTCCGCCGAGGGCGGGGCAGGGGCCGGGACTTTCAGGTCGTAGTTGATGCTCTGGTAGCTGAACGGGATCGGCGCCCACAGCACCCACGCGTCCTTGGCCTTGAGCAGTTCGCGGATGTACGGGCTCTTGTAGTTGGCTTCCAGCGGGAATTCGCCGCCGAAGGTGGTTTCCGGGTAGCGCTTGATCGCCGGGAAGTACCAGTTGTTGTCGTAGTGCACCACCAGCGGCTTGTCGTTGGCGATCAGTTCGGCACCCAGGCTCAGGCCGAACAGGATCAGAAACAGCCACAGTGACCACCAGCCACGCTTGTTGGCCTTGAACAGTTCGAAGCGTCGACGGTTTAGCGGGGACAGGTTCATCTCAATGCTCCCGGCTGGCGAAGTCGATGCGCGGATCGACCAGGGTGTAGGTGAGGTCGCCGATCAGTTTCACCACCAGCCCCAGCAGGGTGAAGATGAACAGGGTGCCGAACACCACCGGGTAATCGCGGTTGATCGCCGCTTCGAAACTCATCAGGCCGAGGCCGTCGAGGGAGAAGATCACTTCCACCAGCAGGGAACCTGTGAAGAAGATGCCGATGAACGCCGAGGGGAAACCGGCGATCACCAGCAGCATCGCGTTGCGGAACACATGGCCGTAGAGCACGCGGTGGCGGGTCAGGCCCTTGGCCTTGGCGGTGACCACGTACTGCTTGTTGATTTCGTCGAGGAAGCTGTTTTTGGTCAGCAGGGTCATGGTCGCGAAGTTGCCGATCACCAGCGCCGTCACCGGCAGCGCCAGGTGCCAGAAGTAGTCGAGGACCTTCCCGCCTAGGCTCAGCTCATCGAAGTTGTTCGACGTCAGCCCGCGTAAAGGAAACCAGTCCAGATAACTGCCGCCGGCAAACACCACGATCAGCAGAATCGCAAACAGGAACGCCGGAATCGCATAACCGACGATGATCGCCGAACTGGTCCATACGTCGAAATGACTGCCGTGCCGCGTGGCCTTGGCGATCCCCAGCGGGATCGACACCAGGTACATGATCAGCGTGCTCCACAGCCCGAGGGAGATCGACACCGGCATCTTTTCCTTGATCAGGTCGATGACCTTGGCGTCGCGGAAGAAGCTGTCGCCGAAATCCAGTCGCGCGTAGTTCTTGACCATGATCCACAGACGCTCCGGGGCCGACTTGTCGAACCCGTACATCTTCTCGATTTCCTTGATCAGCGCCGGGTCCAGGCCCTGCGCACCGCGATAGGAGGAGCCGGCCACCGACACTTCGGCGCCGCCGCCGGCGATGCGGCTGGTGGCACCTTCGAAGCCTTCGAGCTTGGCGATCATCTGCTCCACCGGGCCGCCGGGCGCGGCCTGGATGATCACGAAGTTGATCAGCAGAATGCCGAACAGGGTCGGGATGATCAGCAACAGTCGTCGAAAAATGTACGCCAGCATCTGATTACTCCGTGCCCACAGGGTCGGCTTGCAGTTGGGTTTGCACTTCTACCGCAGGTTTTGTATCGGGTTTGACCCACCAGGTGTTAATGCCGATGTCGTACTTGGGGGAGACTTTCGGATGGCCGATGTGGTTCCAGTACGCCACGCGCCAGCTCTTGATGTGCCAGTTGGGGATCACGTAGTAACCCCATTGCAGCACGCGGTCGAGAGCCCGGGCGTGGGCCACCAGGCTTTTGCGCGAGTCGGCGTTGATCAGGCTTTCGACCAGGTGATCGACGATCGGGTCTTTCAGGCCCATGGAGTTGCGGCTGCTGGGCTTGTCGGCGGCGGCGCTCATCCAGAACTCCCGTTGTTCGTTACCCGGTGAGTTGGACTGCGGGAAACTGCCGACGATCATGTCGAAATCCCGCGAACGCACGCGGTTGACGTACTGCGAGACGTCGACACGGCGGATCACCAGATCGATGCCCAGGTCGGCGAGGTTGCGCTTGAACGGCAGCAGCACCCGCTCGAATTCGGTCTGGGCCAGCAGGAACTCGATGACCACCGGTTTGCCGGTGGTGTCGACCATTTTGTCGTCGACGATCTTCCAGCCGGCCTCTTGCAGCAGTTGATAGGCTTCGCGTTGCTGCAGGCGGATCATGCCGCTGGCGTCGGTCTTAGGATTTTCGAAGGCTTCGCTGAACACCTGCGCCGGGAGCTGGCGGCGGAACGGGTCGAGGATCGCCAGCTGATCGGCATCCGGCAGGCCGGTGGCGGCCATTTCCGAGTTCTCGAAATAACTGCGGGTGCGCACATAGGCGCCGTTGAACAATTGCTTGTTGGTCCATTCGAAGTCGAGCAACAGACCCAGTGCCTGACGCACGCGAACGTCCTGGAACACCGGCCGGCGCAGGTTGAAGACGAAGCCCTGCATGCCCGTCGGGTTGCCGTTGGGGATCAGCTCCTTGACCAGTCGGCCCTCGGTGACGGCCGGCATGTTGTAGGCGTTGGCCCAGTTCTTCGCGGTCATTTCCAACCAGTAGTCGAACTGGCCGGCCTTCAGGGCTTCCAGGGCGACGGTGTTGTCGCGGAAGTAGTCGGTGGTCATCACGTCGAAATTGTAGAAACCGCGATTGACCGGCAGGTCCTTGCCCCAGTAATCCTTGACCCGCTCGTATCGTACCGAGCGTCCGGCCTTCACTTCGGCGACCTTGTACGGGCCGCTGCCCAGCGGGATTTCCAGATTGCCCTTGTTGAAATCGCGACTGGCCCACCAGTGTTTCGGCAGCACCGGCAACTGGCCGAGGATCAGCGGCAGCTCGCGGTTGTTGTTGTGCTTGAACTTGAACAGCACCGTCAGCGGGTCTTCGGCGACGGCTGCTTCGACGTCGCTGTAGTAACCGCGAAACATCGGCGAGCCCTCTTTCGTCAGGGTCTCGAAACTGAACACGACGTCTTCGGCGCGCACCGGGTGGCCGTCATGGAAGCGCGCTTCGGGGCGCAGGTAGAAGCGCACCCAGCTGTTGTCCGGGGCCTTTTCGATCTTGCCGGCGATCAGGCCGTATTCGGTGAACGGCTCGTCGAGGCTATGCCGGGTCAGGGTGTCGTAGATCTGCCCGACGTCATCTGCCGGCACGCCCTTGCTGATGAACGGGTTCAGGCTGTCGAAACCGCCGAAGCCGGCCTGACGGAAGATCCCGCCCTTGGGAGCATTGGGGTCGACGTAATCGAAATGCTTGAAATCGGCAGGGTATTTCGGTGGCTCGTTGTACAGGGTCACGGCGTGTTGCGGGGCGGCACAGGCCAGCCCGGCGAACAACAGGCTGCAAGCCTGCATGAGCAGGGTGCGAACGGCGTTCATTGACCTTTCTCCGAAGATTTCAGCCACCACGCGCTCAGGCCCAGGGTGTAGGGCGGCGTGCTGACGAAGGCGAACCGGTTGCGGTACGCCAGACGGTGATAATTGAGGTACCAGTTGGGAATGCTGTAGTGCTGCCAGAGCAGCACGCGGTCCAGGGCCTTGCCGGCGGCGACCTGTTCATCGCGAGTGCGGGCGGCGAGCAGTTGCTCCAGCAGATGGTCGACCACCGGGTTGGCGATGCCTGCGTAATTCTTGCTGCCCTTGACCCCGACCTGGCTGGAATGGAAGTACTGCCACTGCTCCAGTCCCGGGCTGAGGGTCTGGTTGAGGGTCATCAGGATCATGTCGAAATCGAACTGATCCAGACGTTGTTTGTATTGGGCGCGATCCACCGTGCGCAGGCGCGCGTCGATGCCGATGCTCTTGAGGTTCTCGATGTACGGCTGGAGGATGCGCTCAAGGTTCGGATTGACCAGCAGCAGTTCAAGACTCAGCGGTTGGCCGGTGGCGTTCTGCAGACGCTGGCCGTTGAGCTTCCAGCCGGCCTCGGCCAGCAGCGCCAGCGCCTTGCGCATGGTTTCCCGGGGAATGCCGCGCCCGTCGGTCTGCGGCAGCGTGAACGGCTCGGTGAACAGCCGGGCCGGCAGTTGCTCCTTGTAGGGCTTGAGCATCAGCCATTCGTGGCCGACCGGCAGACCGCTGGCGCTGAATTCGCTGTTCGGGTAATAGCTGGTGGTGCGCTGGTAGGCATCGCTGAACAGCGCGCGGTTGGTCCACTCGAAGTCGAACATCAGACCCAGCGCTTCGCGGGTCTTGACGTCCGAGAAGGTGGCACGTCGGGTGTTCATGAACAGGCCCTGGCTCTGGGTCGGGATCTGGTGCGGGATCTGCGCCTTGATCACGTCGCCACGGCGTACGGCGGGGAAGTTGTAGCCGTTGGCCCAGTTCTTCGCCTGATGCTCGATATAGATGTCGAACTCGCCGGCCTTGAACGCTTCGAAGGCCACGTCGCTGTCGCGATAGAACTCGACTTCCATGCGATCGAAATTGTACTTGCCGCGATTGACCGGCAAGTCCTTGCCCCAATAATCCTTGACCCGTTCGAAAATCAGCTGCCGCCCCGGCGTCACCGAGGTAATGCGGTACGGCCCGCTGCCCAATGGCGGTTCGAAGGTGGTGGCCTTGAAGTCGCGGTCTTTCCAGTAGTGCTGAGGCAGCACCGGCAACTCCCCGAGGCGCAGGATCAGCAACGGATTGCCCGAGCGCTTCATGATGAAGCGAATGCGTTGCGGGTTGAGAATGTCGACCCGCGACACTTCCTGAAGCGCCGTGCGGTACAGCGGGTGGCCTTCCTTGAGCAGCGTTCGATAGGAGAACGCCACGTCATAGGCGGTGATCGGCGTGCCATCGTGGAAGCGTGCTTCCGGGCGCAGGTTGAACACGACCCAGCTGCGGTCTTCGCTGTACTCCACCGACCGGGCGATCAGGCCATAGCTGGAGGCCGGCTCGTCACCGGACGGCGAGTACTGGCCGGTGCCGACCATCAGCGGCTCGTTCAGCTCGTTGATGCCGTACTGCAGGAAATTCGGAGTGGTGACCGGGCTGGTGCCCTTGAACGTGTAGGGATTGAGCGTATCGAAGGTGCCAAACGCCATCACCCGCAAAGTACCGCCCTTGGGCGCTTGCGGGTTGACCCAGGCGAAGTGGGTAAATCTGGCCGGGTACTTGAGCGTGCCGAACTGCGCATAACCGTGGCTTTCGGTGATTGTCGCGCTAGCGGGGGAGCTCAAGGCCAGGCTGATCAGGAGCAGGAGGAGGGGACGCTTCAAGTCAGATCCGATCCAGGCGGCTTGGGCTTTGTGGGCCGTACAGTAACAGCTTGTATGGACAGGAAAAAGACAGAGACTTAATGCGCGGTTAATTGTGGGAGTCGCCTGCGCCGAAGACAAAAAATGACAGGCGAAAAAAAGCCCCTGAAATTCAGGGGCTCTTTGTCAGTGCGGCTGGTAGACCGTGAGCATCTGCCCAGGCTTGAGCGCTTTGCCGGCGCCCGGATTCCAGCGCTTGAGATGTTGCATCTCGACGTTGAAGCGCTTGGCGACCACATACAGCGTGTCGCCACGTTTGACCTTGTACTGGGTCTGCTGCTTGCCGTCGTCCCTGTCTTTGGTCTTGCTGCTGGACTTGCTGTTGGCAGCGATGACCGTATTGATGCGCCCGCCACTGTTGCGCGCCGGCGTGCGCTTGGTGGTGTCCTGCATCACCAGCGTCTGGCCGACCTTGAGGTTCTTGCCGGTCAGCTTGTTCCAGCGTTGCAGGTCCTTGACCTCGACCTTGTTGGCCTTGGCAATGGAGCCGAGGTTGTCGCCACGCTTTACCCGATAGGCGCGCTTGGCCTGTGCGATCTCGCTCGGATCGGCGCCCTCGAACACCGGTTTCAGCGAACGCGGGCTGATCAGCTCTTCAGGACGCATGGTCTGCAGGCTGGTGGTCAGCAATTGCGCCTTGGACGTCGGCACCAGCAAATGCTGCGGGCCGTCGACGGTGGTGCGCTGCTTGAACGCCGGGTTGAGCTGGAACAGCTCGTCCTCGTCGATGTTGGCTACCGCGGCGACCTTGGACAGGTCCATGCGCTGGTTGATTTCGACGACCTGGAAGTAAGGCTCGTTGGCGATCGGGTTGAGGTTGACCCCGTAGGCTTCCGGCGCCAGCACCACTTGCGACAGGGCCAGCAGTTTCGGCACGTAGGCCTGGGTTTCCGCCGGCAGCGGCAGGTTCCAGTAGTCGGTTGGCAAACCCAGGCGTTCGTTACGTTCGATGGCGCGGCTGACCGTGCCTTCACCGGCGTTGTAGGCGGCGAGAGCCAACAGCCAGTCACCGTTGAACATGTCGTGCAGGCGGGTCAGGTAATCCATCGCAGCGGTGGTCGAGGCGGTGATGTCGCGACGGCCGTCGTAGAAACGGGTCTGGCGCAGGTTGTAGTAGCGCCCGGTGGACGGGATGAACTGCCAGAGGCCTACCGCATCGGCGCGGGAGTAGGCCATCGGGTTGTAGGCGCTCTCGATGACCGGCAGCAGCGCCAGTTCCAGCGGCATGTTGCGTTCTTCGAGGCGTTCGACGATGTAGTGAATGTATAGGCTGCCGCGTTCGCCGGCGTTTTCGAGGAAGGAAGGATTACTGGCAAACCACAGGCGCTGTTGCTCGATGCGCGGGTTCACGCCCAGACCTTCCTGCAGCTGAAAACCGTTGCGCATGCGTTCCCAGATGTCCTGGGGCACCTGAGGGCTGGGCTTTTCGGACAACCAGATCGGCTTCTGCTTGGCTCGCGCAGCAATGTTCGGCGTATGGGTCGCTTCAGTCTGCGGAGCATGGCTGGAGCAGCCCGCCAGCGTGGCGGACACAGCCACCGCGATGGCTTGCGCCAGGCGGGTCAATGCGTCTGAATTGACGGACTTACGTATGGATGACGACATTGGCTGGAAGTAAGTTCCGGGCAAAAATGTCGGGCGATTCTAGAAAGCGCACCCCTTGCGGTCAACCATTCACGGTTTTTGTACCCAGTGGTGAGCGGCTTAGAACTTATCTTTCCAAGCCCGCAGAGCCGCAAAAACCTCACTCGGCGCCCGGTTTTGAGCGCCGTTCCGTTCGTCCACTTTTTGTGTAACTAATGTTTCACCGGTACGCAGAAACGGGTTTGTGAGCTTTTCCAGTGCGATGGTCGAGGGCAGGGTCATGACCCCGTTCTGCCGTTGCCGGGTGACTTTTTCCAGACGGGTGGCAATGTCCGGGTTGCCCGGCTCCACGGCGGCAGCGAATTTCAGGTTGCTCAGGGTGTATTCGTGAGTGCAGTACACCAGAGTGTCTTCCGGCAGCGCCGCCAGACGACCAAGGGAATGATGCATCTGCTCCGGTGTGCCTTCGAACAACCGGCCGCAACCGGCGGCGAACAGAGTGTCGCCGCAGAACAGCAGGCCGTGATGGTAATAGGCGATGTGCCCCAGGGTGTGGCCGGGGACGGCGTAGACCTCGAAGTCCCAGCCGAGCACACGCACCTTGTCGTTGTCCTTGAGCGCGACGTCCCGCCCCGGGATGCTTTCGCTGGCCGGACCGTAGACGGTGGCTCCAGTGGCTTTCTTGAGCGCCTCGACGCCACCGACATGGTCGTGGTGATGGTGGGTGATCAGAATGTCGCTCAGCACCCAGCCCGGATGCACGTCGAGCCACGCCTGTACGGGGGCGGCATCTCCCGGATCGACCACCGCGCAACGTTGGGTGGCATGATCCTGTAACAACCAGATGTAGTTGTCGGTGAAGGCGGGCAGGGCACTGATCTGTATCATCTTCGGATTCGCCAAGCGGGTAACATTGGCGCATCTTAGAGGTTCCTGGCGTGTTGGAGAATGCAATGATCGATAAAGCGTTCGCTCAGGCCGATCCTGACTGGCTGGCCCTGATCGGGGCGGCCCGTGAGTGGCTGTCCGGCCCCCTCGGGCAATTTCTGCTGGACGAAGAGCGGCGCATGCTCGAAGACGAGCTCGGCCGGTTCTTCGGCGGCTATCTGGTGCATTACGGTCCGTCCGCCGAAACACCGCCGTCGGCGCCACAGGTGCAGCGCAATGTGCGGCTGGGCGCGCCGTTGCCGGGCGTGGAGATCGTCTGCGAAGAACAGGCCTGGCCGTTGAGCGAGCACGCCGCCGACGTGGTGGTGTTGCAGCACGGTCTGGATTTCTGCCTGTCGCCCCATGGCTTGCTGCGTGAGGCGGCCAGCAGCGTGCGCCCCGGCGGACACCTGCTGATCGTCGGGATCAATCCCTGGAGTACCTGGGGCTTGCGCCATGTGTTCGCTCACGACGCGTTGCACCAGGCCCGCTGCATCGCGCCGTCGCGGGTCGCCGACTGGCTCAACCTGCTGGGCTTCGCGCTGGAGAAACGCCGCTTCGGGTGCTATCGTCCGCCGCTCGCGTCACCCAAGTGGCAGGCCCGTCTGGCCGGCTGGGAACGCAAGGCCGGCGACTGGCAACTGGCGGGCGGCGGTTTCTATCTGTTGGTCGCGCGCAAGATCGTGGTCGGCCTGCGTCCGGTGCGCCAGGAGCGCCGCGAGCCCATGGGCAAGCTGATTCCGCTGCCGATGGCCAAGGTCAATCGTCGCCGTATCGAACCGTAAACCTTCTTTTATTGTGGCCGGGTTTGTCCCGGCCCTGGCCGTCGTCGATCCTTGATCGGCGAGGCCACGCATTTATCTGGATAGATTGGCATGAGCGAAAGCGTCGATAGCGTAGAACTGTTCACTGACGGCGCCTGCAAAGGCAATCCCGGCCCGGGCGGCTGGGGAGCCTTGCTGGTGTGCAAGGGCGTCGAAAAGGAACTGTGGGGCGGCGAGGCCAACACCACCAACAATCGCATGGAACTGCTCGGCGCGATCCGTGGCCTGGAAGCCCTCAAGCGTCCATGCGAAGTGCTGCTGGTAACCGACTCGCAATACGTGATGAAAGGCATCAACGAGTGGATGGCCAACTGGAAGAAACGCGGCTGGAAAACCGCTGCCAAGGAGCCAGTCAAAAACGCCGATCTGTGGAAAGAGCTCGACGAGCAGGTCAACCGCCACAAGGTCACCTGGAAATGGGTGCGCGGCCACATCGGCCACCACGGCAACGAGCGTGCCGACCAGTTGGCCAACCGCGGGGTGGATGAGGTTCGCGGTTACAAGCAGAGCTGAGTCCTTACCACTGAAACCCTCCCGGCGAGCGTGTTAACATCGCCGCTTTTGCACGATTGACCCCGTTGAGAGCTGAACACTGATGGCCACCAGATCCGTTGTACTCGATACCGAAACCACCGGCATGCCGGTGACCGATGGTCACCGGATCATTGAAATCGGTTGCGTCGAACTGATCGGTCGGCGTCTGACGGGGCGGCACTTTCACGTCTACCTGCAGCCGGATCGCGAAAGTGACGAAGGCGCGATCGGCGTCCACGGCATTACCAACGAATTTCTCGTCGGCAAGCCGCGCTTCGCCGAAGTGGCCGACGAATTCTTCGAGTTCATCAACGGCGCGCAACTGATCATCCATAACGCGGCGTTCGACGTTGGCTTCATCAACAACGAATTCGCCCTGATGGGCCAGCAGGATCGAGCTGACATCACGCAGCACTGCACGATCCTCGACACCCTGATGATGGCCAGGGAGCGTCATCCGGGTCAGCGCAACAGCCTCGATGCCTTGTGCAAACGCTACGGCGTCGACAACTCCGGCCGTGAGCTGCACGGCGCATTGCTCGACTCGGAGATTCTCGCCGACGTCTACCTGACCATGACTGGTGGCCAGACCAGCCTGTCGCTGGCCGGCAATGCTTCCGACGGTAACGGCACGGGCGAGGGCGCGGACAACTCCGCCACTGAAATCCGCCGTCTGCCGGCGGATCGCAAACCGGGGCGAATCATTCGCGCCACCGAAGCCGAACTGGCTGAACACCAGGCGCGCCTGGAAATCATCGCCAAGTCGGCCGGCGCCCCGGCGCTGTGGACACAGTTGCTGGAAGCCGAAGCTCAGGCGTAAGGCACAAAAGGATCGTCCGGACACCAAAGCCGTGTCCGGACGATCCTTTTTTTGTCAGTACTGACAACTGGCCACCCTCGCCACATCCGCTCCGACCCTCTACCCTGAGGACTTTGGCAGATCACTCTCCGCCGCCTCAGGACACTGAGCCCCATGTACAAAGATCTGAAGTTCCCGGTATTGATCGTCCACCGCGACATCAAGGCCGACACGGTTGCCGGCGAACGCATTCGCGGCATTGCCCGTGAACTTGAGCAGGAAGGTTTCAGCATCGTTTCGGCCACGGACTACACCGAGGGCCGGCTGGTGGCGTCGACCCACCATGGTCTGGCGTGCATGTTGATCGCCGCCGAAGATGCCAGCACCCATTCCCATTTGTTACAGAACATGGCCGAACTGATCGGCCTGGCCCGGGTGCGGGCGCCGGATCTGCCAATCTTCGCCCTCGGCGAGCAGGTCACCCTGGAAAACGCCCCGGCCGATGCCATGGCCGAATTGAATCAGTTGCGCGGCATCCTTTATCTGTTCGAAGACACCGTACCGTTTCTGGCCCGGCAGGTTGCACGGGCGGCGCGTAAATATCTGGACGGGCTGCTGCCGCCATTCTTCAAGGCGCTGGTGCAGCACACCGCCGATTCCAACTATTCCTGGCACACCCCCGGTCATGGCGGCGGGGTGGCGTATCACAAGAGCCCGGTGGGGCAGGCGTTTCATCAGTTCTTCGGGGAAAATACTCTACGTTCGGATTTGTCGGTGTCGGTGCCGGAGCTGGGTTCGCTGCTCGATCACACCGGGCCGCTGGCTGAAGCGGAAGCACGGGCGGCGCGCAATTTCGGCGCCGATCACACCTTTTTCGTGATCAATGGCACCTCGACCGCCAACAAAATCGTCTGGCACTCGATGGTCGGGCGCGATGATCTGGTGCTGGTGGATCGCAACTGCCACAAGTCGGTGTTGCACGCGATCATCATGACTGGCGCGATTCCTCTCTATTTGTGCCCTGAACGTAACGAGCTGGGCATTATCGGGCCGATTCCGCTGAGCGAGTTCAGCCGCGAATCGATCCAGGCCAAGATCGACGCGAGCCCGCTGACCAAGGGCCGGGAGCCGAAAGTCAAACTGGCCGTGGTGACCAACTCCACTTACGACGGCCTCTGCTACAACGCCGAACTGATCAAGCAGAGCCTTGGCAACAGCGTCGAAGTCTTGCACTTCGACGAAGCCTGGTACGCCTACGCGGCGTTTCACGAATTCTTTGCCGGACGCTACGGCATGGCCACCTCGCGCAGCGCCGACAGCCCCCTGGTGTTCACCACCCATTCCACTCACAAACTGCTGGCCGCGTTCAGCCAGGCTTCAATGATTCATGTGCAGGACGGCGGCGCGCGTCAGCTGGATCGCGACCGGTTCAACGAAGCGTTCATGATGCATATCTCGACATCGCCGCAGTACAGCATCATCGCTTCGCTGGACGTGGCCTCGGCCATGATGGAAGGCCCGGCCGGGCGTTCGCTGTTGCAGGAAACCTTCGACGAAGCCCTGAGCTTTCGCCGGGCCCTGGCCAATCTGCGGCAACACATCGACGCCAATGACTGGTGGTTTTCGATCTGGCAGCCGCCGGGTGTCGAGGGCATCGACCGGGTGCAGACCGAAGACTGGCTGCTGAAGCCCGAGGCGGACTGGCATGGTTTCGGCGAGGTCAGCGACGACTACGTACTGCTCGATCCAATCAAGGTCACCCTGGTGATGCCAGGCCTGACCGCCGGCGGCGCGCTGAGCGACAAGGGCATTCCGGCGGCGGTGGTCAGCCGTTTCCTCTGGGAGCGCGGGCTGGTGGTGGAGAAAACCGGGCTGTATTCGTTCCTGGTGCTGTTCTCCATGGGTATCACCAAGGGCAAGTGGAGCACGCTGCTGACCGAACTGCTGGAGTTCAAGCGCAACTACGACGCCAACGTCAGCCTCGATGCCTGCCTGAAGTGTGTCGCCCAGGAAGATCCTGTGCGGTATCGCGGCATGGGCCTGCGCGATCTCTGCGATCAACTCCACGCCTGCTACCGCAGCAATGCCACCGCCAGACACCTCAGACGCATGTACACCGTGCTGCCGGAAATCGCCATGAAACCGGCTCACGCCTACGATCAACTGGTGCGCGGCGAAGTCGAGGCGGTGCCGATCGATGAGCTGGAGGGGCGTGTCGCGGCGGTGATGCTGGTGCCTTATCCGCCGGGGATTCCGTTGATCATGCCCGGCGAACGCTTCACCGAATCCACCCGGTCGATCATCGATTACCTGAAATTTGCCCGCACGTTCGATGCGAGTTTTCCGGGTTTCGTGATCGATGTGCACGGACTGCAACACGAAGACGAGGGCAATGGACGGCATTACACCGTCGATTGCGTCAAGGAATGAGGGCGTTTCCCAGTATGCAACCGGTCATGAATCCAAAATACCCAGGGCTGTCGGTGCGCGTTGCCGACGACGGCTTTGCCGCCTATATCTGGGGCAGCGATTTCAGCTTCGAGGTCGCCGCCTATGGCGCGGCCGAAATCGGCAAGCCCGTCGCGCAGTGGGGCGTGACGCCCATCGTGCCGTATCGCAAGTGCTACGGCATCGACCCCGAAGAATTCAGCAGTTTTCGCGATGCGCCCGACAGTGCGATCTTCATGGCCTGGCTGGAAGATCAGCCTGTGGGGCATCTGGTGATCAGCACCAACTGGAACGGTTTCGCCCATATCGATGAGCTGGCGGTGCATGCGCCGGCACGGCGCCATGGTGTTGCCAAGGCGTTGCTGGAGGTGGCGCAGTTCTGGAGCCGCAAGAAAAAACTGCCGGGGATCATGCTCGAGACCCAGAACAACAACCTCGGCGCCTGTCGCTTGTATGAGCGCTGCGGTTATGTGATCGGTGGCATCGACCATCTGCGTTATCGCGGTATTGACCCCAATACCGCCGAGGTGGCGTTGTTCTGGTATCGACTGTTCGATAATCCGCTGGAAAGCCCGATCAGCTCGCCAGCATCGCCGCGGCTTGTTCCGTGACGATACTCAGCAATGTCTGGACTGCCGATGTCGCCGGCGCGTGCTTGAAGGTCAGTGCATAAAGGCTGATCGGCACCGCCGGTGACAACGGGCAAGTGTCTATTCCACTGGCCCGGGCACCCAGCGCGGTGAACGGGTCGACGATGGCCAGGCCTTCACCGGCCTCAACCATGCTGCGCATCATCTGATGGGTCTGCACCCGGGTGTGGATGCTCGGTGCCGGGCGCAGTGCCTGAAGTTTGTGTTCCAGCGCCGGGCTCAGCGGGTCCTGACCTTCGAGGCCGACCATCGCCTGACCTGCCAGATCCTGCAGCGAAATGTACTTCTGCTTCGGTTGCAGCCAGCCGTGGGGCGCGAGCAATTGCAGCTTGCCTTGCGCCAGCGGCTGGCAATGGATATCCGGATGTTCGGGATCGTGCAGGCTCAGACCCAGATCGCTTTCGCGCAGCAACAGACTGCGAACGATGTGGCGGGTGGGCTCACTGAGCAGCGTGCAGGGTACGTCCGGCAGGCGTCGGCGCAGTGCAGCGAGACTTTGCGGCAACAACTGCTGTGCCAGCGGCGGGGTGCCGATGATTCGAAGGGGTGGGGCGAGGTATTGCTTGAGACTGCTGGCCAGCCGTTGCACCGGTTCCAGCGCGTCATAAATGTGGGCGATTTCAACTTGCAACGCTCGAGCTTCGGCTGTGGCTTGAAGCCGGCCGCGCACACTGGCGAACAGCATGAACCCCAGCTGACTCTCGGCTTCGCGCAGTCGCTCCTCGACATCGCCCGCCGGCAATTGCAGCCATTCGGCGGCGGTGCCCACGTGACCCGCCTGTAAAAGCGCCTGTATCACCTCGATATGACGTAAACGCATGCGTGAAGTCCATGTCCGGCCGTTGGGGTCAGTGGCTGAATCCTACCCCAACTCGGCGCGGATGACTTCTGCTCATAACAATCGGTTATGAAGCGACCGATGGCTCGGGTTCGCGGATCAGCGTGATGCCTGACTGAACCAGCAGGAACTCGTTTTCGTCGATTTTATTGACGCGGTCACCAATCGCCAGTTTGTAGGTTGTAACGGGCTCCATGCCGGTGAAACCGTCTGCCGACGGGGTGGATTCCTGGAACTCATGCACGGAATAAACGCGGCCTTCCGCATCTCTTGCATGGAACTGACCGACGAGTACTGCTGCCATCTGCTTAGAACCTCTGGAGATAAAACGCTTGATTTGCGGCTTGGTAGACCGTCATCGAGCTTGGTAAGTTTTCCTACAGGAAAAAAATAATCCGGATGCGGGAAATATCCCTTGTCGTCTGGTGGAATCGTCGCCGGATCATCTATAACTACAGGCTCCTCCCCACGGACAGTCGAGAGTCTTCCCATGAGCAATGTCTATAACGTCGCGGTAGTGGTTGGCAGCCTGCGTAAAGCTTCGATCAATCGCAAGGTCGCGCTGGCGCTGGCGGAACTGGCACCGGCCAACCTCAAGCTGAACATTGTGGAAATTGGCGATCTGCCACTCTATAACGAAGACATTGACGGCGATTCACCGCCGGCAGCCTACAGCACTTTTCGGCAAAAAGTGGCGTCATCCGACGCGGTGCTGTTTGTCACCCCGGAGTACAACCGCTCTGTGCCGGCACCCTTGAAGAATGCGATTGACGTTGGCTCGCGGCCTTATGGCAAGAGTGTCTGGGGCGGCAAACCGGGCGCAGTGATCAGTGTTTCGCCGGGTGCCATCGGCGGTTTTGGCGCCAACCAGCATTTGCGTCAGTCATTCGTTTTCCTCAATGTGCCTTGCATGCAACAGCCTGAGGCTTATCTGGGTGGCGCCGGTACGGCGTTCGATGAGTCGGGCAAGCTGAACGAGTCGGTCAAGCCGTTTCTGCAGAGCTTCATCAATGCCTATGGCGAGTGGGTAGCGCAGCACAAGAAGTGATCCACTGATTTTTCTGACAACATAACGAACCTGTGGGAGCTGGCTCCCACAGGTTTTTTTGTGGTCTGATTCTTTCCCTTTTATTGAAGGCTGTCGCGAATGTTTGCTGCTTCATTGATTTTCCTGCTGACCATTACCCTGGTGATCTGGCAACCCAAGGGCCTCGGGGTCGGCTGGAGTGCGACCTTCGGAGCGATTCTGGCGCTGATTTTCGGCGTGGTGCACCTGAGCGATATTCCGCTGGTGTGGCAGATCATCTGGAACGCCACCGGCACTTTCGTGGCGCTTATCATCATCAGTCTGTTGCTCGACGAGGCGGGGTTCTTTGCCTGGGCCGCATTGCACGTGGCGCGATGGGGGCGGGGCAGCGGTCGCAAGCTGTTTGCCTACATGGTGTTGCTCGGCGCACTGGTGTCGGCGTTGTTCGCCAATGACGGCGCGGCGCTGATCCTCACGCCCATCGTGATTTCCATGCTGCTTGCGCTGCGCTTTTCTCCGGCGGCAACCCTGGCGTTTGTCATGGGCGCGGGGTTCATTGCCGACACCGCGAGCCTGCCGCTGGTGGTGTCGAACCTGGTCAACATCGTCTCGGCAGACTTCTTTCACATCGGTTTCAATCGCTATGCGGCGGTGATGGTGCCGGTCAACTTTGTCAGTGTCGCCGCCACGCTGGCGGTGTTGTTGTGGTTTTTCCGACGCGACATTCCGACAGCCTACGACCCTGAACAGCTGGAGCACCCGGAGACGGCGATCCACGACAAGGCCACGTTCTACGCCGGTTGGGCGGTGTTGGTGATCCTGCTGGTGGGTTGTTTTGCCCTGGAACCGCTGGGGATTCCGATCAGCGCCATTTCGGCGGTGTGCGCGGCGTTGTTGCTGGGTATCGCCGCTCGGGGGCACAAGATCTCCACGCGCAAAGTGATGAAAGAAGCGCCGTGGCAGATCGTGATTTTCTCCCTGGGCATGTATCTGGTGGTCTACGGTCTGCGCAATGCCGGGCTGACGGATCATCTGGCCGGTTGGCTGGATGTCTTTGCCGGGTATGGCGTGTGGGGCGCGGCCATGGGCACCGGCGTGCTGACGGCATTGTTGTCGTCGATCATGAACAATCTGCCCACGGTGCTGATCGGTCTGCTGTCGATCGATGCCAGTCAGGCGACCGGTGTCGTGAAAGAAGCGATGATCTACGCCAACGTGATCGGCAGTGACCTGGGGCCGAAGATCACCCCGATCGGCAGTCTGGCGACTCTGCTCTGGCTGCATGTGCTGGCACGCAAGGATATCCGGATCGGCTGGGGGTATTACTTCAAAGTCGGGATTGTGCTGACGGTGCCGGTGTTGCTGGTCACGCTGGCCGCGCTGGCGCTGCGGCTGAGCGTCTAACTCTGTCCGGGCACGTTCGGCCACAGATCCGAAACCAGAAACAGCCGCTCGGCCTCTTCCCATTCGCCCCGGGCATTTTCGGTCAGGCGCACCATCAACTGCGCCGGGGCCAGCGGTTCAAGTTCATCGAACCAGGCACGCAACTGCTGGTGGCTCCAGGCCTGATCGGCCGGGTAATGCGCCGGCGCCAGCCACGCGTGGCGGGGCAGGGGTTGCCAGCGCCCGGCCGGGCGCTGGGCGACAAACGCCGGCCAGTCCTTTTGATGCAGCCAGCTGCCGCGCAGATGCTGCGGATGGGCACCGCTCGGCGGTTCGGACTGCCCGGGCCATGGATACAGCAGATAACCGCCCAGCCACAACTGCGCACTGAACGACTCGATATCCAGCGCCGCGAGGGCCTCGCGGCTTTCCGGGCGGGCGGAAATCGGTAGCTGGTGCTCGCTCAGGTGGGCCAGTTTGCGGTCCAGTCGATCATGGCAGCCGGGGCCGAGCCACTGCGCCGGATCGCGGCCGTCACCGTTCTGCGGGCCGAGGTAGAGCTTGATCGCCAGTTCCAGGTGATGCACGCCGTCACGGTCGCGCAGCAGCATGTCCAGTTCACCCAGGGTGTGGCCTTCGCGGCGGATCGGCAGGTTGGCGGCGATCAGTTCGATGCCCGGCGCGTGTTCCACCGCAAATTGCCACAACCGCTCGTAATACAGGCCCAGGCGCCGGGTGCGGGCCTGGGACAGCCATTGCAGCAGACCATAGCTGTCACGATCGAGCCGATGCAGCCAGTGCGCCAGTCGCTCAGGGTCATGCACCCAGTCGCTGCCGGCCAGTGGATGACGTTGCGGCCACGGCGTGGCGTCGAGCATCGGCGGGGCGAGGATCACCCACGCCAGATCGCGCACTTCAGGATGGCGCAATTGGTGGGGCAACTGGAGCAAATCGGGAAATAGGATCATCTTGCGAGCATAGCCTTAAACACAGGCGCACTCTTGGGCTGAAAGGGTTTTGTCTATCCGGCGCTTTCGCCCATAATCGTCGTTTTCGCCGTCGCAGCCCCCCGCAGGAGTCCCATGGAGCAATTTCGTAATATCGGCATCATCGGTCGCCTGGGCAGTTCCCAGGTGCTGGATACCGTCCGCCGACTGAAACGCTTTCTGCTCGATCGTCACCTGCATGTGATCCTCGAAGACACCATCGCCGAAGTCCTGCCCGGCCACGGCCTGCAAACCTCGTCGCGCAAGATGCTCGGCGAAGTCTGCGACATGGTCATCGTCGTCGGCGGTGACGGCAGCCTGCTTGGTGCGGCAAGAGCGCTGGCCAAGCACAACATTCCGGTGCTCGGGATCAACCGTGGCAGCCTCGGCTTTCTCACCGACATCCGCCCCGACGAGCTGGAAATCAAGGTCGCCGAAGTGCTCGACGGCCACTATCTGGTGGAAAACCGCTTCCTGCTGCAGGCCGAAGTCCGCCGCCACGCCGAGGCCATCGGCCAGGGCGATGCGCTGAACGATGTGGTGCTGCACCCGGGCAAATCGACGCGGATGATCGAGTTCGAGCTGTACATCGACGGCCAGTTCGTCTGCAGCCAGAAGGCCGACGGCCTGATCGTCGCCACGCCGACCGGTTCTACCGCGTACGCATTGTCGGCCGGTGGCCCGATCATGCATCCCAAGCTCGACGCTATTGTGATTGTGCCGATGTACCCCCATACCTTGTCGGGCAGGCCAATTGTGGTCGATGGCAACAGTGAGCTGAAAATCGTCGTGTCCAAAGATATGCAGATTTACCCGCAAGTCTCCTGCGACGGGCAGAACCACTTCACCTGCGCGCCGGGTGACACCATCACCGTCAGCAAGAAAGCGCAGAAGCTGCGGCTGATCCATCCGCTCGACCACAACTACTACGAAGTCTGCCGGACCAAGCTCGGCTGGGGCAGCAAGTTGGGTGGTGGAGGCGACTGATGCTCGATCCCGCGCGCAGTTATGACCTGATTGGTGACGTGCACGGATGCGCCCTGACCCTGGAACACCTGCTGGACCGTCTTGGTTACCACAAGCAGGGCGGGGTCTGGCGGCATCCTTCGCGCATGGCCGTGTTTGTCGGCGACATCATCGACCGTGGCCCGCGGATTCGCGAGGCGCTGCACATCGTCCACGACATGGTCGAGGCCGGTCAGGCGTTGTGCATCATGGGCAACCACGAATTCAACGCGCTGGGCTGGAGCACACCGGCTCCGCCCGGCAGCGGCAAGCAGTTCGTGCGCGAGCACACGCCACGCCATGCCCGTTTGCTGCACGAAACCCTGACCCAGTTCGAAGACCATCCGGGCGATTGGCACGACTTCCAGCAATGGTTCTACCAACTGCCGCTGTTCGTTGATGCCGGACGTTTTCGAGTCGTACATGCCTGCTGGGATGCCGGCCTGATCGAGCCGCTGCGCGCGCTGTTCCCCGATGGCTGCATCGATGAGCACTTCCTTCAGGCTTCCGCCGTGCCGGGCAGCTTTGCCTGCACGGTGTTCGATCGCCTGCTGCGCGGCACCGACATGCGCCTGCCGGATGGCCTGACCATGACCAGCGGCGACGGTCTGGTGCGTTCGTTCTTCCGCACCAAATTCTGGGAAGACGATCCGCAGACTTACGGTGACATCGTGTTCCAGCCCGACGCCTTGCCGGAACCGGTGGCGCAGAAGCCGCTGACCTCCAGCGAAAAGAATTCCCTGTTGCGCTACGGCGTCGATGAGCCGTTGCTGTTCGTCGGTCACTACTGGCGCAGCGGCAAACCGGCGCCGATTCGCCCGAACCTCGCGTGCCTGGATTACAGCGCCGTGCTCTACGGCAAACTGGTGGCTTATCGTCTGGATCAGGAAACCCGCCTGGATCCGCATAAATTTGTCTGGGTCGATGTCGAGCGGCCGGAGGTGCTGCGATGAGCGCGGTAGCGGTATTGCGTCTGCCATTGGCGGCGGACCTGAGTGGTTTCGTCAAACTGCTGCAACGCATGCAGGTGCCGCATCGCGTCAGCGAAGAGTCGGGCGAGCAGGTGCTGTGGGTACCGTCGGAAATCAGCGAAGACGTGCGCTCTCTGTACGAACGCTTCCCGGCGGGTGACCCGGATCAGCAACTGGATGTTCCGGTGGCGCCGACCTTCAAGCGGCCGAGCTTCGCCGAGCAACTGAAACACGCAAAGGCTACCGGCTTCATCCTGTTGCTGAGTCTGCTGGTCGGCGGCCTGACGTACCTGGGCGACAACCTCGACACGATGCGCTGGCTGACCTTCCTCGATTTTCGCGTGGTCGGCGACTACATCCATTTCACCTCACTGGCCGACAGCCTGGCGGCGGGGCAGTGGTGGCGCCTGTTCACGCCGATGCTGATCCACTTCGGCATCCTGCACCTGGCCATGAACGGCATGTGGTACTGGGAACTGGGGCGGCGCATCGAGTCGCGCCAGGGCAGTATCAACCTGATCGGCCTGACGCTGCTGTTCAGCCTCGTTTCCAACTATGCGCAGTTTGCCTGGAGCGGTCCCAGCCTGTTTGGCGGCCTGTCCGGCGTGCTTTACGGGCTGCTCGGCCACTGCTGGATCTTCCAGTTGCTGGCACCGAACCCGGCCTATCGTCTGCCCCGCGGCGTGCTGGTGATGATGCTGGTGTGGTTGCTGGTGTGCATGTCCGGGCTGATCTCGATGATCGGTTTCGGCCAGATCGCCAACGCCGCCCACGTCGGCGGGTTACTCATCGGATGCTTCACCGGTTTGTTGGGCGGTTTGTACAACCGCCGTAAACTGGCCGCCTGAATTTTTGAATAAAGAGCACGGAGACCCTGATGTCCTCTTTTAACGATTTGATCAAGAACATCACCCCGGACATCTACCAGAGCCTGAAACTGGCCGTAGAGATCGGCAAATGGTCCGACGGTGGCAAGCTCACCGCCGAACAGCGCGAGCTGTCGCTACAGGCAATGATCGCCTGGGAAATCCAGAACCTGCCTGAAGAAGAGCGCACCGGTTACATGGGCCCGCAGGAATGTGCGTCGAAGTCGATCGAAGTGCCGAACATCCTGTTCAAGTCGGACGCCCTCCATTGATCGAGATTGGCCGCGGTGCAATCAGCAAAATGTCGGCGCGCCTGGACGGGCCGAATGTGCAATATGCGTTTCGTCTGGATGACGTCGAGGTGCCGGTCAACCCGTTGATCGGCACGACGGTGCGTCTGGAATACCTGGGGGCGATCCATTGCACCCATTGTGGACGCAAGACCAAGACCAGTTTCAGTCAGGGCTACTGCTACCCGTGCATGACCAGGCTGGCTCAGTGCGACGTGTGCATCATGAGTCCGGAGCGCTGCCATTTCGAGGCCGGCACCTGCCGGGAGCCGGAGTGGGGCGAGAAGTTCTGCATGACCGACCACGTCGTCTACCTGGCCAACTCGTCGGGAATCAAGGTCGGCATCACCCGCGCCACTCAGTTGCCGACCCGCTGGCTCGACCAGGGCGCGAGCCAGGCGCTGCCGATCATGCGCGTCGCCACGCGGCAGCAGTCGGGCTTCGTCGAAGACCTGTTCCGCAGTCAGGTGGCGGACAAGACCAACTGGCGCGCCTTGCTCAAGGGCGACGCTGCGGCGGTGGATCTGGCGCAGGTGCGCGATCAACTGTTCGCCAGTTGCGCCGAAGGCCTGCAAGGCTTGCAGGAACGTTTCGGTCTGCAGGCGATTCAGCCGGTGACCGACGTCGAGCCGCTGGAAATCCGTTACCCGGTCGAGCAGTACCCGGCCAAGATTGTCAGCTTCAACCTGGACAAGAACCCGATTGCCGAAGGCACGCTGCTGGGGATCAAGGGCCAGTACCTGATCTTCGACACCGGCGTGATCAACATTCGCAAGTACACGGCCTATCAGCTCGCCGTGCATCAATAAGGACTTCAGCATGCGCACCGAACAACCGAAGATGATTTACCTGAAGGACTATCAGGCGCCCGAGTACCTGATCGACGAAACACACCTGACCTTCGAGTTGTTCGAGGACCACAGTCTGGTCCACGCGCAACTGGTGATGCGCCGCAACCCGGCCCGTGGCCCGGGCCTGCCGCCGCTGGTGCTCGATGGCCAGCAGCTGGAACTGCTCTCGGTGACCCTGGCCGACCAGGAGCTGAGCGCCGCTGACTACCAACTGACGGAGAATCACCTGACCCTGCAACCGGCCAGCGAAACCTTCACGGTCGACACCAGCGTCAGGATCCACCCGGAAACCAACACCGCACTGGAAGGCCTGTACAAGTCCGGCACGATGTTCTGCACCCAGTGCGAGGCCGAAGGTTTCCGCAAGATCACCTATTACCTCGACCGCCCGGACGTGATGAGCAAGTTCACCACCACCGTGGTCGCCGAGCAGCACAGCTACCCGGTGTTGCTGTCCAACGGCAACCCGATCGCCAGCGGCCCCGGCGAAGACGGCCGGCACTGGGCGACCTGGGAAGACCCGTTCATGAAACCGGCGTACCTGTTCGCACTGGTGGCCGGTGACTTGTGGTGCGTTGAAGACAGCTTCACCACCATGACCAACCGCAACGTGGCGCTGCGCATTTACGTCGAGCCGGAAAACATCGACAAGTGCCAGCACGCCATGAACAGCCTGAAGAAGTCGATGCGCTGGGACGAAGAGGTCTACGGTCGCGAGTACGATCTGGACATTTTCATGATCGTCGCCGTGAACGACTTCAACATGGGCGCGATGGAGAACAAGGGCCTCAACATCTTCAACTCCAGCGCCGTACTGGCCCGCGCCGAAACCGCCACCGACGCCGCGCACCAGCGGGTTGAAGCGATCGTCGCTCACGAATACTTCCACAACTGGTCGGGCAACCGCGTGACCTGCCGCGACTGGTTCCAGCTGTCGCTGAAAGAAGGCTTCACGGTGTTCCGCGACGCCGGTTTCTCGTCCGACATGAACTCGGCCACGGTCAAGCGCATTCAGGACGTGGCCTATCTGCGTACCCACCAGTTCGCCGAAGATGCAGGCCCCATGGCCCACGCCGTGCGCCCGGACAGCTTCATCGAGATTTCCAACTTCTACACCCTGACCGTGTACGAAAAGGGTTCGGAAGTGGTCGGCATGATCCACACCCTGCTGGGCGCCGAAGGCTTCCGCAAGGGCAGCGACCTGTACTTTGAACGTCATGACGGCCAGGCCGTGACCTGCGATGACTTCATCAAGGCCATGGAAGATGCCAACGGCGTCGACCTGACCCAGTTCAAGCGCTGGTACAGCCAGGCCGGCACACCGCGTCTGGCGGTGAGCGAGTCTTACGACGCCGCTGCGAAAACCTACAGCCTGACCTTCCGCCAGAGCTGCCCGGAAACCCCGGACAAGGTTGAAAAACTGCCGTTCGTGATCCCGGTGGAACTGGGCCTGCTCGACAGCCAGGGCAACGAGATTGCCCTGCGTCTGGCCGGCGAAGCCTCGGCCCAAGGCACCACTCGAGTGATCTCGGTGACCGAAGCGGAACAGACCTTCACCTTCGTCGACATCGCCGAACAACCTTTGCCTTCGTTGCTGCGTGGTTTCTCGGCGCCGGTGAAACTGAGCTTCCCGTACAACCGCGATCAGTTGATGTTCCTGATGCAGCACGACACCGACGGTTTCAACCGCTGGGATGCCGGCCAGCAACTGTCGGTGCAGGTGCTGCAAGAACTGATCGGCCAGCAGCAGAAGGGCGAAAGCCTGGTGCTCGACCCACGTCTGATTTCGGCCCTGCGCACCGTGCTGTCGGACGAGTCGCTGGATCAGGCGATGGTCGCGGAAATGCTCTCGCTGCCAAGCGAAGCCTACCTGACCGAAATCAGCGAAATCGCCGACGTGGACGCGATCCACACCGCCCGCGAGTTCGCCCGTCAGCAACTGGCGGACAACCTGTTCGAGGCGCTGTGGCTGCGTTATCAAGCCAACCGCGAGCTGTCGAAGCAAACCCCGTACGTGGCCGAGGCCGAGCACTTCGCCCGTCGCGCGTTGCAGAACATCGCGCTGTCGTACCTGATGCTCAGCGGCAAGCCGCAAGTGCTGGCGGCAACCCTGGAACAGTTCGACAGCTGCGACAACATGACCGAGCGCCTGACCGCGCTGGCGGTGCTGGTCAACTCGCCGTTCGACGACGAGAAAGCCAAAGCCCTGGCCAGTTTCGCCGAGCACTTCAAGGACAATCCGCTGGTCATGGATCAGTGGTTCAGCGTGCAGGCCGGCAGCACCTTGCCGGGCGGTCTGGTGCGGGTCAAAGCGCTGATGCAGCACCCGGCGTTCAACATCAAGAATCCGAACAAGGTGCGTGCGCTGGTCGGAGCGTTCGCCGGGCAGAACCTGATCAACTTCCATGCGGCGGATGGTTCGGGCTATCGCTTCCTCGCGGATCTGGTGATCGAGCTGAACGGCTTCAACCCGCAGATCGCTTCGCGCCAACTGGCGCCGCTGACCCGCTGGCGCAAGTATGACAGCGCTCGTCAGGCGCTGATGAAGGCGGAGCTGGAGCGGATTCTCGCGTCCGGTCAGCTGTCCAGTGATGTGTATGAAGTGGTCAGCAAAAGCCTGGCCTGACGCTGTTTCAGGGCAATAAAAAAACGCCGCTCAATGAGCGGCGTTTTTTGTGGCTGGATGAAAAAGCCCTTATTGGCGCAAATCAAACCGATCCAGATCCATCACCTTCGCCCAGGCCGCAACGAAGTCTGTGACGAACTTTTCTTTCGCATCGGAACTGGCATACACCTCGGCCAGCGCCCGCAGCACCGAGTTGGAACCGAACACCAGATCGACCCGGGTCGCCGTCCATTTCACGCTGCCGGTTTTACGATCCCGGCCTTCGAACTCGGTTTTCGATGTCGGTTTCCATTCCACGCCCATGTCCAGCAGATTGCGGAAGAAGTCGTTGGTCAGGGTGCCGGGCTTGTCGGTGAATACCCCGTGTCTGGTTTTGCCGACGTTGGTGTCCAGCACGCGCAGGCCGCCGATCAGTACGGTCATTTCCGGGGCGGAAAGGGTCAGCAGTTGCGCCTTGTCGATCAGCAACGCCTCGGCCGGCACGCGGTAGGTGTTGGCGGCGTAATTGCGGAAGCCGTCGGTGCGCGGTTCGAGGAAGCCAAACGACTCGACGTCGGTTTGCTCCTGAGTTGCATCCGTGCGCCCCGGATTGAACGGCACGGTCACCGTGTGCCCGGCGTTTTTCGCCGCTTGCTCGACTCCGGCGTTACCGGCCAGCACGATCAGGTCCGCCAGCGAGATTTGCTTGCCCGACGACCCGGCATTGAACTCGTTCTGAATGCCTTCCAGAATCTTCAACACTTTGTCCAGTTGCTCCGGCTGGTTGGCCTGCCAGAACTTCTGCGGTGCCAGACGCAGACGCCCGCCATTGGCGCCGCCACGTTTGTCCGAACCCCGGAAGGTCGACGCGGCTGCCCACGCGGTAGAGACCAGTTCCGAAATGGACAGCCCGGACGCCAGCACTTTGCCTTTCAACGCCCTGATATCGCTGTCGTCCACCAGTGGATGCGTGGCCTCGGGAATCGGGTCTTGCCACAGCAGTTCTTCTTGTGGCATTTCCGGGCCGAGATAGCGTGACAGCGGGCCCATGTCGCGGTGGATCAGCTTGTACCAAGCGCGGGCGAAGGCGTCGGCCAGTTGATCGGGATTGGCCAGGAAGCGCCGCGAAATCTTCTCGTAGGCCGGGTCGAAACGCAGGGCCAGGTCGGAAGTGAGCATGGTCGGGTCGATGCGTTTGTTCGGGTCGTGGGCATGGGGAATGGTGCCGGCACCGGCGCCGTTTTTCGGTTTCCACTGATGGGCACCGGCCGGGCTCTTGGTCAGTTCCCACTCGAAGCCGAACAGGTTTTCCAGGTAGTTGTTGCTCCACTTCGTCGGGGTGGTGGTCCAGGTTACTTCCAGGCCGCTGGTGATGGTGTCGGCGCCCTTGCCGGTGCCGAAGCTGTTTTTCCAGCCCAGACCTTGCTCTTCGAGGCCGGCGGCTTCCGGTTCCGGGCCGACGTTATCGGCCGGGCCGGCACCGTGGGTCTTGCCGAAGGCGTGGCCGCCGGCGATCAGGGCGACGGTTTCTTCGTCGTTCATGGCCATGCGGCCGAAGGTTTCGCGGATGTCCTTGGCCGAGGCCACCGGGTCGGGATTGCCTTCGGGGCCTTCCGGGTTCACGTAGATCAGGCCCATCTGCACGGCGGCCAGCGGATTTTCCAGGTTGCGTTCGCCCTGATTGGTGCGGCTCTGTTCATGGCCGTGCTCGGCAGGTTCGGCCACCAGCGTGCCGTCGCCCGGTTCCTGCATGGCTTCGGGGTGTTTGCCGTAACGGGTGTCGCCGCCCAGCCAGGTGTTTTCCGAACCCCAGTACACATCTTCATCCGGCTCCCACACATCGGGACGTCCGCCGGAGAATCCGAAAGTCTTGAAGCCCATGGATTCCAGCGCGACGTTGCCGGTGAGGACGATCAAGTCGGCCCAGGAAATGTTGCGACCGTATTTCTGTTTGATCGGCCACAGCAGGCGGCGGGCCTTGTCGAGGCTGACGTTGTCCGGCCAGCTGTTGAGCGGGGCGAAGCGTTGCTGGCCGGAACCGGCGCCGCCACGGCCGTCAGCGGTGCGATAGGTACCGGCGCTGTGCCAGGCCATGCGGATGAAGAGCGGGCCGTAGTGGCCGAAGTCCGCTGGCCACCACTCCTGAGAGTCGGTCATCAGCGCCGTCAGATCGCGTTTGAGGGCCTGGAAATCCAGGCTTTTGAAAGCCTTGGCGTAGTCGAAGTCCGGGCCCATCGGATCGGAGGCGGACGAGTGCTGACTCAGGATTTTCAGGTTCAGTTGATTCGGCCACCAATCGCGGTTTGTCGTGCCACCGCCGGCGGCGTGATTGAACGGGCATTTCGATTCATTTGCCATGTTCGGGTCCTTATCAGGTCTTCTGCGGCCGGCTCGTGCCGACTTCGGAGTAGTAAGGCTAGACCCGACTCGGGATGTCGGCTAATAGGCCGACTATTGGTGGCCGATAGGCAAAGTCTTTTACCGCCCTCTGCGGTGGATTTTTCTGGAAATGCACAGACCGTTCGTTCGCGAGTGGCAGGGTTGAGCGCTGAAAGTCCCGCGCTTGAGCGGTTGTCGTAAACATCGTGGCAAGAATCGTGATGGCCATTGGAAATGTTATTGTATAACATAAAAATGATTTCATCTGATCGATGTCACTGACATGTCCGCGTGGCAGTGGCGTCGGTCCCGTCCTTTCTGCCTTACGGAATTCTAGAAATGTCTGCCCGTTTTCCCTCCTTCCAGCCCAGCCTGCTGGCCTCCGCGCTGCTGATCGCATCCCCCGCGTTCGCTGCCGACCCCCTCGAACTGCAACCCCAAGTCATCACTGCCAATCCACTGGGCAGCCAGACCCTCGCGTCGCCCTCGACCGTGTTGAGCGGTGATGACCTGACGCTGCAGCAGAAAGGCAGTCTGGGCGAAACCCTGAACAAGCAGCCGGGGGTGTCATCGTCTTATTTCGGCCCGGGCGCGAGTCGCCCGATCATTCGCGGGCAGGACGGCGATCGCATTCGCATCCTGCGCAACGGCGTCGGCGCGCTTGACGCTTCGTCGCTGTCCTACGATCACGCGGTGCCGCTGGATCCGGTCAACGTCGAACGCATCGAGATCGTCCGTGGCCCGGCTGCGTTGCTTTATGGCGGCAGCGCCATCGGCGGGGTGGTCAACACCTTCGACAACCGGATTCCGACCGAAGCCATCGACGGCATTCACGGCGCCGGCGAACTGCGCTATGGCGGCGCCGACACCACTCGCAGCAGCGCGGGCAAACTGGAGGCCGGTAACGGTCAGTTTGCCTTGCACCTGGACGCCAGCGCCCGCGAGTTCAATGACCTGAAGATTCCCGGCTACGCCAAAACCGGCCGCGAACGGGCGAACGACGATGGCGATTCGAAGAAACATCGGCTGGCCAACAGCGACGGTTGTCAGGACGGCGGCGCGGTCGGCGGGTCGTACACCTGGGATGACGGTTATGCGGGGCTGTCGTACAGCAACTACGACTCCAACTACGGCTCGCCGGCCGAAGACGACGTGCGGATTCGCATGCAGCAGGAGCACTACGCGTTCGCCTCGGAAATCCGCAACCTCGACGGCCCGTTCAGTTCGGTCAAGTTCGACGCCGGGTACACCGATTATCAGCACCGCGAGATCGAGGGTGGCGAGGTCGGTACCACGTTCAAGAACAAGGGCTACGAAGCCCGTGTCGAGGCCCGACACCAGCCGTTGGGACCGTTCAACGGTGTGGTTGGCGCACAGGTCAGCCGTAATGAATTCTCGGCACTGGGCGAAGAAGCCTTCGTGCCGCACACCGATACCAATGCCGGCGCACTGTTCGTTCTGGAAGAGCTGCAAGCCACAGATCGTTTGCTGTTCACCCTCGGCGGTCGCCTGGAGCACACCACGGTCGATCCTGACGCCAAAGGCAACGAGCGCTTCGCCAATGCTGACCGCTCCAGCAGTTTCACCGCCGGCAGCCTGTCATCCGGCGCGGTGTACACGCTGACGCCGATCTGGTCGGTCGCCGCCACGCTGGGCTATACCGAACGGGCACCGACGTTCTACGAGCTGTACGCCAACGGCGCCCACGTCGCGACCGGCACTTATGAAGTCGGGGATGCGGGTCTTTCGAAGGAAAAAGCCGTCTCCAGCGATCTGGCATTGCGTTTCGACAATGGCACGCACAAGGGCAGCGTTGGCGTGTTCTACAGCCACTTCTCCAATTACATCGGTCTGCTCGGCACCGGGCGCACCCTCAATGATGAAGGCGAAGAAGACGCCGCCGGCATTCCCGAATATGCCTACTCCGGTGTCCGTGCGCGCTTCAGCGGCATCGAAGCCCAGGACCGCTGGAAACTCGGCGAGAGCGCCTATGGCAAGTTCGCGCTGGAATTGTCGGGCGATTACACCCGGGCCAAGAACCTCGACAACGGTCAGGATCTGCCGCGCATCGCGCCGTTGCGCCTGAACACCGGGCTGCTGTGGGAGCTGGACCGCTGGCAGGCGCGGATCGATGTGGAGCACGCCAGTTCCCAGCATCGGGTGCCGGACAATGAAAGCAGCACCGATGGCTACACCACGCTGGGTGCCAATGTGGGGTATCACTTTGACGTCGGCCAGAGCAAATGGCTGGCCTTCGTCAATGCCGAGAACCTGACCAACCAGACCGTGCGCTATGCCAGCTCGATTCTGCGCGACATTGCGCCGGCAGAAGGGCGAAGCATTCAGGTCGGTTTGCGCACCACGTTCTGATCGTTCCCCGCGATCTTGCGCCAGCGTCCCGCGAATCGCGCGACGCTGGCGCCGACATCAGCTCGATTGAGCGGTGTCGTCCTCGGGGATTTCTTCCAGCAGATCCTGTTGCCCCGGCAATTCGGTGATCACGCTGAAATCCGTGACCTCCACCGCACCCAGTCCGTAGCCCAGCAAATGGAACGAGAAGGCTTTACGCGGTTGCGGGTTGTCGAAGCTGAAATCCATCTCCAATGGCTGATCCGCCGTGGCGACCATTTCCGATGGCAGGCCCAGTTGCACGTCCTGCTCGAATTCCTTGGCCTTGAGCTGGATGTACGCCGTCTGTTGCGGATCGACCGAACGTACGGTCAGGCGCACGCGGGTGTGGGAGCCCTTGGGCATTTCCAGGTACTGCGCGCCGATAAGGTTGTCGGCCCAGTCATCCTTGATCTGCGCTTGCAGCGGGATGACGTCGGCGCTGCCGAACTGATAGCGCTGATTGAGCGGGGTGCGCAACAGCGACAGGTCCAGCGCATCGGCGCGGGCTGCAATCTGCCGCGCATTCTGGCCGCTGGCATTGCCCTTGAATATGGCGCTTTCGGCGATGAAGCCTTCGCTGGCATAAGCGCGGCAACGTCGCGGCATGTCGCATTCGGTGAGGATGCCGTGCCCGTCGTGGTAGCGCAGTTTGCCGTTGGTGAACGACATGATTTCGCGACCGGTGTCGTAGTCGCGAAACAGCGAGCGGCCGCTGAGTGCAGCAGGTACCGGCAGGTCAAAGTAGTCGAGGATCGATGCACTCAAGTCGACATGCCCGTAGACCCCGGCGTTCAGGTGCGGCAACCGGGCCTGTTCCGGCGCAAGCGTCAGGTTGAAACCCCAGGACGACGCCAGGCGCACGCCATCGATGCCATGGGATTCGTCCGACGTGATCACCACCAGCGTGTCTTTCAACACGCCCTGATGTTCGAGGCCGCTGAGGAACTGGTCCAGGGCATCGTCCAGATAACCGACGGCGGCCTGTTTCGGAGTGTCGTAGCGTTGCAGGTATTCATCCGGCGCGGAGTAGGGCTGATGGGTGCCGACGGTCAGCAGGGTCAGCATCCACGGTTTTTTCTGTTTGTTCAGTTGGCCGACGTAACTCAGCGCGCCTTCGAAGAAGGCCTTGTCGTCCTTGCCCCAAGGGAATTCCAGGTAGTTGGCGTTGGTGAACCACTCAAGGCCATGCGTCACATCGAAGCCGATGTGCGGCATGATCTTGTCTTTGGCCATGAAGCGCAGGCCGGCGCCTTGCAGGTAGTGGGTGCTGAAGCCGTGCTGGCGCAACTGGGCCGGCAGGCAGGCCTGATTGCGTTCGTTCTGGGTCAGCATTTCCACGCCTTTGGGCGTACCGTTGTTCAACTTGTCGTAATCGCCGCAGAGCATGGCGTACAGGCCGCGAATGGTCTGGTGCGTGTGCAGCACGTAGTCGGGCGTGTTCATGCCGCGCTCGGCCCAGCGGCTGAGCCTGGGCATCAGGTCTTCCTGATAATGGCTGCCGATGGCTTCGCGATTGGCGCGGATATAAGCACCGGGAATGCCTTCGACCGCAACGATCAGCACGTTGCGCGCCTGACCTTTTGCTGCCAGCAACGCGTGGCCATTCAAGTCGAGGTCGGTGAGCCCGGCCATCGATGGCGCCGGAGCTTCGCTGCCACCTTCCAGCCATTCCTCGGCCTGCATCTGCGCGTCGGCCACTTGCGTGGCGAGCAATTGGTGGGGCAGGTTGTACAGACGCCATGGGTCGGCATCGCTCGGCGAAAGGTTCTGTGCGCCCCAATGGGCGGCGAACAGCAACACCGGTGCCGCCCACACAGCGCGGGGAAGGGCCGGAGCCGGTGCTCGACGGTTCGCCCATTGTGCGCTCAGCCACAGTATCAAACCCAGCAACAGCGCGCCGGCCACCGCCGGATGGGCGAAACCGCCGCCGGTGGAGTTTTCCACGAATTGCGGGTCGATCAGGTAATGCAGATCCTGAGGGTTGGGCAAGCGTCCGACTGCGCTGACCAGTTCCGCCGTCGCCAGCGCCAGCAAGCCCCAGAACACCAGCACCGGCAGGGCCAGCCACCACGGCCGGCGATGCAACAGAACCACCAGCAGGCTGCCGATGGCCAGGTCCGACAGATAGCCGAACAGGCTCGACCAGCCGAGTGCCGCACGCAGGCACACCGGCACGATCAGTACCAGAAAAATCAAAGAGAGAAGACGGGCGTCGGGGTGCCGAAACCGTTGAAAAAGAGCGCTCACAAAAAAGACCTTCCAGCCATCAAACCGTCATAAAAGTGTGCGCGATGATACCAAGGGTGGGCTGTCTGATCGCCCTTTTAAACACATGGCTGATCTGCTCCGGTATGCGACAAATTGGGCTTGAAACCCTGAACGGCGTTCGTGTCAGCCCGATAGCGGCGAATGGACGGGGGGGGGCGCGACGGCAAATTTATTGTTTCAGGCTGTTTAAGGTCTGCAACCCCAGGCCCACGCCGGCTGCGTTTCTGGACAGGGAAATAGCCACTCAGTAGCATTCGAAACCGACGGCTTTTCCCTTTGCACGTCGTCCAGCGTGGAACTCTCAAGGAGCAGGCATGCAAGCGTTCACATGGAGAAACCGAGCAGGCGTTATGTGCGTGAAGCGACCCGGGGCAAGGTCACACCGTTGCTGGCGACATGCCTTTGAAAAAACGGGCGCTTGCAGCGCCTGGATTATCCGGAATATCGATTCACCAAGGGACAGGCATGAAAGATTACATTTACGGCAGCGTCCAGATCGAATTCTGGAGTTGGGAAGGGGTGGTCGTACGCGCTGACCGGCTCAGTGAGCCCCGCGGACGGGTCGAAGGGATCATCTGGGTCCGCGCGGATAATGGTGATGAATATCCGGTCGACGTTTCATCGTTGACCTTTCAAGTGCATCCGGATGATGAGGTCTACATCCTCTGTGGCCAGAACAAAGTGACGGGCGCCTCAACCAATGTATTTCTGTACAACGCGCGCAACGACTTTGGTCACTTGCTCGGTGGAGCAGAAGAACTCTACAAGGCTCTGGTCGAAACCAAGCGTTTCAATCTGGAACTCTGGAGTTCAGTGTTACTCGGTTTCGTGGCGGGCTGGTATATCGATGGCTGGGGGCTGTTGGCGGCGCCAGCACTTTATGTGTTCCTGCGTATAGGCAAAGTCGTACGAAAGAAACGCTGGAGTGCAGGGTTTGCAAGGCATGTCGAGAGGATGATCACTCAGCAATACCAGCGAGACGTCGTTCTTGATGCGCTGGCTCGAAATATCGAATAACCGCTGTTGAGCGGCAAGACCGGTTGGCGTTGAAGCTACGGGTGCGAGCACATGCTCAAAAAAAGGGGCGGCCTGATCATCGATCGGGCCGCCCCTTTTTTACTGCTGAGTCAGATCAATGCATCTTGCTGTGATCGTGGCCTTCCATGTTGGTCAGCGAGCGCACCGGCGCCTGGACTTCGATGGCTTGTTTCTCACCCTTGGCGTTTTCCACGGTCAGAGTCAGCGGCACGTTGTCGCCTTCCTTCAGTTGACCCTTCAGGCCCATCAGCATCACGTGGTAGCCATTCGGATCGAACTTCACAGCCTTGCCGGCCGGCAGGTCGACCGAGTTGACCGGGCCCATGCTCATCACGTCGTTCTTCATGGTCATTTCGTGAATCTGCACGTCTTTGGCCACCGGCGACGCAACGTTGAGCAGCTTGCTGTCGCTGTCGGCCGTAACGGTCATGAACGCTCCGCTGGCCGACTGGCTTGGAACGGTTGCACGGACCCAGGCATCATCGACCGTGGTCTGCGCCGAAACCTGGAAAGCCAGGCCCAGCAGGGACAGGCCCAGTGCGGCACGTTTGATGTTGTTCAGAAAAGGGTTCATCAGCAGACCTCCATGACGGTAAGCAAGTCTTCCGTACACTCTTGTGCAGAAAGCGATTGGGACAGACCCACGCGCAGATTGCCGCGGGTGTCGTAGACATAACTGGTGGCCGTGTGCGACAGGGTGTAGGTGTCGCCGGCAGGGACTTTTTCGTAGAAGACGTCGAATTCCTTGGCGGTTGCCTTGGTTTCCTCGAGGGTCCCGTACAGGGCGACGAAGCTTGGGTCGAAGGTCTTGACGTAGGTGTCGAGGATTTGCGGCGTGTCGCGTTCCGGGTCGAGGGTGATGAACACCACTTGCAAGATGTCGCCGTCCTTGCCCATCAGCTTCTTGATTTTTGCCGCGCGGGCCAGCGTCGTCGGGCAGACGGCCGGGCACTGGGTGAAACCGAAGAAGATCATCGGCATCAGGCCGCGAAAGCTCGACAGCGTCACGGTGTTGCCTTCGGTGTCCTTGAGCTTGAAGGTGCGTCCCAGGATCTTGTCACTCAGATCCTTGCCGTACTTGTACGACAGTTGGCCGCGGGTGTCGCAGCCGGCGAGCAGGCCCAGACCGAGCACGCCCATTCCCGCAAGCACCTTGCGGCGAGTCAACAAAGCCGTCATCTAATACCGCCCTTTGCAGCCCGCCGGTCGACAAGACAGGCGGGGGGTTAACCGTAAAAGCGGCGCATGATACCAAAATGAACCGGTAGGTCGGTTTTTGATCACCGATGGATGTCAGATCTGCCGACAAAAGGTGTAAGAAAACATGACGCAGGGTGAGGGGTGCCATCTCTCTAGTTGTATCAAGGGATGATTTTCATATCGTCAGCGATAACAACCCCACTGGGCGATGACCGGAACAGGCAATTGACGACAGCGCCCAGGTTGTTCATCAGAAACCACAGGGGAAGTGTGCATTCCATCGTCGGAGTACCCAGGAAATTCGTCATGTGCAGATCTACTGAGGTGTTGGTTCCGGTAAAGATAAGCTGTTCTATGTTTGCGCCAGCCAGGGTTTGAATCCTCGCGCCGGGGGGGCTGACCTTTGCCAGGGAAAGGGTCTTGGTCGCGGGGTCGAAACCCTCGATGTCATAGGGCAAGAACTGAGTGAATTTATCCGCCATGGAATGTGCTCCCTTCGTTGATCTCGGCAACTTCCGAGTAAAGGGAGCATATGAGTCCACCCTGTTTATCTTCTACTGTCACTTCTGACAGTTATTCAGACCGATATGGAATAGTGGGCAACGCTATTTATTGACATCGTATATATAAAGTTACTGAAGATTTGATGCCTCATCAGCACTCCAGCCTCCGCCCAGCGCGGTGTAAAGGTTCACCTGTGCGACCAGTTGCGCCAACCGGTCAGTGATCAGGCCCTGCCGGGAGCTGAACAGCGATCGTTGGGCATCGAGGAAGGTCAGGTTGCTGTCGACCCCGGTCTGATAGCGGTGCTGCGCCAGGTTGTAGTAGTCCTGGGTGGCCTGTACCAGATCGCGCTGGGCCTGAAGCTGTTGCTGATAGGTCTCCCGAGCGGCGAGGCCGTCGGAGACTTCCTGGAATGCTGTCTGAATGGTCTTTTCGTATTCGGCGACGGTGATCTCCTTCTGCAACTTCGCGTAATCGAGGCTGGCGCGCAGGCTGCCGGCGTTGAAGATCGGCAGGTTGATCTGCGGCTGGAATGTCCAGGCACCGGAGCCGCCCTTGAACAGTCCCGACAGGTCCCGACTCGATGTGCCGGCATTGGCAGTCAGGCTGACACTGGGGAAAAACGCCGCCCGGGCTGCGCCGATATTGGCGTTGGCAGCTTTCAGCTTGTATTCGGCCTGGAGAATGTCCGGCCGGCGCTGCAGTAGATCCGACGGCAACCCGGCCGGTACTTGCGCCACCAGATCACTGTCCAGCGCAAGCGCCGGGAGCGTTTCGGGAACCGGCGCACCTACCAGCAGTGTCAGGCTGTTCAAGTCTTGGGCGACCTGGCGTTGATAGCGGGCGAGGCTGGCACGGGTGCTGTCGACGCTGGTCTGCGCCTGGATCTGATCCAGCGCCGATGATTTGCCGGCCTCGCGGTTGCGGGTGGTCAGGTGCAGGCTTTTCTCGTCGGCGGCCAGGGTTTCCTGGGCCAGGGCCAGCAATTCCTGGTCAGCGCGCCAGGTCAGGTAGGCGTTGGCGACGTTGGTCACCAGGCTCAGTTGCGCACTGCGCCGAGCCTCTTCGGTGGACAGCCAGGTCAACAGCGCCTGTTCGCCGAGACTGCGAACCCGGCCGAAGAAGTCCAGCTCGTAGGCACTGATGCCGAGGTTTACGGAGTAGGTCGAGGTGATCGCCCCTTTGGTCCTGGTCACGCTGGCCGGCACCCGTTGGCGCAGCTCATTGGCATTGGCTGAAACCGCCGGCAGCAGATCGGCGCGTTGAATGCGGTATTGCGCCTGGAATGCTTCGACGTTCAGTGCCGCAACGCGCAGGTCACGGTTGTTGACCAGTGCGCTTTCAATCAATTGCTGCAACGCAGGGTCATTGAACAGCCCACGCCAGTCCTCGACAGCGGTCGCGGTCTGGGTTGACGCAGGATAAGCGGGGCCTTTTGGGTACTGCGCCGCGCTGGGTGACGCCGGACGCTGGTCATCGGGAATCAGCGAGCAGCCGCCCATCAGCAACGCCATGGACAGCATGGAGATCGGCAACCTGGACATCAAACAGCCTCGTTCACAAACAGGAGTGGGCGCGAACGCCGGTAATTGAGAAAACGCCGGATCAGGCCCCGGCCATCCATTTCGCCAGACCGTGACGCCCACTGACCCCGAGTTTGGCCGCGGCGCGTTTGAGGTAAGTCTCGATCGAGCTGTTCTTGACGCTCAAACGTTCGGCCATCTGCGGAACGGTGCCGCCGGTCAGCAGGCCCAGGCAGACTTCCTTCTCACGCACTGACAAGGTGATGTCGCCCAACGCCAGGCGCTCGTCGAACACCTGTTGCAACGGTGTCTGCTCCTGATCGGCCTGGAGTGGGCGCGGTTGTCGGGCGACGATTTGCCGACGGATCTGCGCGTGACGCTCGATCAACGGCAGCAGGGTGTCGGACAGGCTTTTGAGAAACGACAGCTCCGGCAGGGAAAACACCCGGTGCGTGTGAGGGCGACAGAACGAGATGACACAGCGACGGTTAGAGGTGCGTGACACCAGGTTGCACTGGTGGACGCTGTGGTGCGGGTGTCGTTGCTGCAGCGAGGCTTTGAGTTGAATCAGCAGCGAGTCATTCATCTCGATCATCTTCTGTAACAGCGGATGATCGTCCTGACATTGCAGCGGGTCCGGGGGAGGGAAGGTATCCGGCAAACCGGCGCTGCCCAGGGCCTTGATCTCGACAACGCTGGCCTGGCGCTCGTCGAGTGTCCATTCGCTGAGATCCACCCGGTTGACCGGCACCAGGGTGTCGACCAACTGAAACATGTTGGAGGCGAATCGTTCATTCCCCGTACTGGCGATCAACTCGCCCAGTTGCCAGTAGAAATGCGGGTTTTCCATGTTGCGAAGACTGCCGGTCAGATTCATATCCTTGTCATCCCTGATTTAAAGCCATTGCCGAATCATCTGCCGTGCATACACCTGTGAAGCCGCCAATCCATTATTTCTCCTTGAAATCGATCTGCAGCCGGATTTAAGCCTATACATTTGTCCTACGTCTGTAGGGGAAAACGGGGACACAAAGTGCCACTAACTCCGGATTAATGGCGCCACGTTTCTGTCAGTCGGAAGGTTACAGGCATGTAGGACGTATCTGTACGGTCCAGTGAGAACCCCGAAAAACGGCTTCAGAGCGTCAAGTCCCACGATTGCGAAGTCGTAGTCAGCGCAAGTTGATGGCGATTGTCCTACAGGATTTTCAGTCATTTCGTTCCGATTTTTTGGAGGGATGGCCGGCGGGTCAGGCCCAGTCAGCCCGCAGGGCAGCATCAGGAGGGGGGAGTTGTCCGGGTTTCACGTGTCATGCGGGTTTCGGGGCCGATGCTTGAATACGCGCCAAATCACATGAGACGGATCTTATGAACCAATTTGCTGCCGATGCGGCGGACGGTCTGTCCGCGATTTCCGAAACCTTCCCGCTGACGGCTGCCCAGCGTGATATCTGGCTCGATCAAGTGCGTCAGGGAAATTCGCCGGTGTACAACATCGGTGGTTACGTCGAACTGACCGGTGCCCTTGATCCTGCGTTGATGCAAGCGTCCCTTGAAGGCCTCGTGGCCCGGCATGACGCCCTGCGCACCAGTCTGCTGTTGGGGGCCGGTGAGCACGGTCTGCCGTTGCAGCGTTTTGCGCCATCGATGCCGGTGCCGATGCCGTTCCATGACTTCAGTGCCCATCCCGAGCCCGAGGTTGCGGCGCGCCAGTTGACTCAGGCGCGCATCGAACAGCCGTTCACGCTGGACGGCGGGCCGTTGTTCCGTTTCTGCCTCATCCGTCTCGAAGATCGCTGCCATTGGTTTTCGCTCCAGGCCCACCACCTGATTGTCGATGGCTGGGGCTTTGGCGAAATGCTCAAGTCCCTCGGCGAGATCTACAACGCTCTGGCGCTCGGGCAACTGTCGCCGGATTCGGCGCCGTCCTATGTCGACTTCATTCATGATGACGCACGGTATTACGAGTCCGCCCGCTATGCGCGTGACCGTGCGTACTGGCTGGACAAATACCGGCATCTTCCCGAACCGCTGTTGTTGCCGCGCTATCAGGAACGCTTTGCCGGCGCGACGGCACCGACACGGATTTTCTCGCAGGTCTTTCCGGCACGCCTTCACGAACGCATGAAACAGGTGGCCCTCGAGTACGGGGCTTCGGCGTTGCACTTCCTGCTGGCGGCGATGCATGTGTATTTCAGCCGCATTGGCCAGCGTGATGAATGGGTGGTGGGCTTGCCGTTGCTCAATCGTTCCGGGGCCCGTTTCAAGTCGACTCTGGGGCTGTTCACTCAGGTCAGCGCCGTGCGCATGGGGTTCGGGCGCGAGCTGGCGTTCAGTGCACTGGTCAAGGCCGTTCGTGATGAGCTGAAACAGGATTTCCGCCATCAGCGTTTTCCCCTGAGTGAGATGAACCGCGCGCTGGGTCTGCTGCGCGAGGATCGTTCACAGCTGTTCGAAGTGACCGTCTCCTACGAGCGGGACGCCCATGAATACCGGTACGCAGAGGCCCGGGGACGGGTGGTGAAAGTGTCAAACCACGAAGAAGGCACGCCGCTGTCCGTGCACCTGTTGAGCAGCCGTGGCGATGACGAGGACAGTTTGTACATGGTGTACAACGAGGCCTATTTTGACGCGGACGAAATCGCGGCGCTGTGCGAGCGATTGCTGTGGGTGCTGGAGCAGGGGCTTGAAGACACCTCGCTGGCGGTGGGCGATTTCAGTCTGAACCTGCCGGCCGAATCGACGCTGCTGCAAGAGTGGAATGACACGCGCGCGGATTACCCCAACGAGCTGACTATCCATCAGCGCATCGAAGCGCAAGCGGCGGCGCGCCCAGATGCGGTGGCAGCAGAATTCCAGGGACAACGGCTGACCTATGCCGAGCTGAACCGACAGGCCAACGCCCTGGCCCATCACTTGACCGGGCTCGGTGTGCAGCCCGATGACCGCGTGGCGCTGGTCGCCCGCCGAGGGCTGGACACGTTGGTCGCGTTGCTGGCGATCCTCAAGTCCGGCGCCGGTTACGTGCCGGTCGATCCGGCGCATCCTGCGCAACGGCTGAGCTATTTGTTGAGCGACAGCGCGCCGGTCGTGGTCCTGACCCAGAGCCATCTGCGGGAACGTCTGCCGGTGCTGAATGTGCCGGTGATCGACATCGACTCGCGCACTTGGCCGGTCAACGATCTCAACCCCGACGTCTCGGGCCTGACCACCGCGCATCTGGCCTACGTGATTTACACCTCCGGCTCCACCGGCCAGCCCAAAGGCGTGATGGTCGAACATCGGACCCTGTCGAATCTGGTGGACTGGCATTGCACGGCTTTCGACCTGGGCGCGGGTCGCCACACCTCGAGCCTGGCCGGCTTCGGCTTCGACGCCATGGCCTGGGAGGTCTGGCCCGCGCTGTGTGTCGGCGCGACCCTGCACCTGGCGCCGTCCCGCGACGGCAGCGAAGACATTGACGCGCTGCTCGACTGGTGGCGTGCGCAACCGCTGGACGTGAGTTTCCTGCCGACCCCGATTGCCGAGTACGCCTTCAGTCGCCACCTCGAACACCCGACCCTGCGCACACTGTTGATCGGCGGCGATCGTCTGCGTCAGTTCAACCGCGAGCAGACGTTCGCGGTGATCAACAACTATGGCCCGACCGAAGCCACAGTGGTCGCCACCTCGGGCCGAGTCGAACCGGGGCGGACGTTGCACATCGGCAAACCCGTGAGCAATGCCACGGCCTATCTGCTGGATGACCGACAGCGTCCGGTGCCGATTGGCGTTCCCGGGGAGTTGTACGTCGGTGGTGCCGGCGTAGCGCGGGGTTACTTCAACCGGCCGGAGCTGACCGCCGAACGCTTTCTCGACGATCCATTCAGCAACCAGCCCAACGCGCGGATGTACCGCACCGGCGACCTCGCACGCTGGCGCCCGGACGGCAACATCGAGTATCTGGGCCGCAACGACGATCAGGTGAAAATCCGTGGCGTGCGCATCGAACCCGGCGAGATCGAAGCGGCGTTGAACAGCCATGAGTCGGTGCGCGATGCCGTGGTGCAGGTGCGCGACGGGCAGTTGCTGGCCTGGTTCACCGAACATCAAACGCTGGACATAATGCAGCTGCATGCCCATCTACAAACCCGTCTGCCGAGCGCAATGCTGCCTTCGGCTTACGTGCGCCTGGAGGTGTTGCCGCTGACGGCCAACGGCAAACTGGATCGCCAGGCACTGCCGGCGCCGGGGCCGGAGGCGTTGATCCGCCGCGAGTACGAAGCTCCGCAAGGTGACGTCGAAATCCTCCTGGCGCAGATCTGGGCCGAGGTGCTGCAAGTCGAGCGAGTAGGGCGTCACGATCACTTCTTCGAACTGGGCGGGCATTCGTTGCTGGCGGTCAACCTGATCGAGCGCATGCGTCAGCTCGGCATGAGCAGCGATGTGCGCGTGCTGTTCGGCCAGCCGACCCTGGCGGCGCTGGCCGCGTCGGTGGGCAGTGGTCGCGAAGTCGAAGTGCCGGCCAATCGTATTCCGCCGGGTTGCACGCAGATCACCCCGGATCTGTTGCCGTTGGTGCAACTGGATCAGGCAACCCTCGACCGGATCATCGCCACGGTGCCGGGCGGGGCGGCCAACGTGCAGGACATTTATCCGCTGGCGCCGTTGCAGGAAGGCATCCTTTATCACCACATCACTGCCTCGCAGGGCGATCCGTACCTGTTGCAATCGCAACTGGCGTTCGACAGCGTCGAGCGGGTCGAGGCTTATGCGGCCGCGCTGCGTCAGGTCATGGCGCGGCACGACATCCTGCGCACTGCGGTGGTCTGGGAGGGCTTGACCACCCCGGTGCAGGTGGTCTGGCGCGAAGCCGAACTGCCGGTGCAGGAAATCACCCTCGATCCGGCCGGGGGCGATGTCCTTGCGCAACTGCACGCGCGCTTCGATGCCCGGCGTTATCGCATCGACGTCAGTCAGGCGCCGCTGATCCGGCTGATGTATGCCCGCGACCCAGCCCTCGGGCGGATCGTGGCGATTCTGTTGTTCCATCATCTGGCGCTGGATCACATCGCCCTGGAAGTCTTGCGCCATGAAATGCGCGCCAACCTGCTGGGGCTCGATGAACCGCTGCCGCCAGCGGTGCCGTATCGCAATTACGTGGCCCAGACCCGACTCGGTGTCAGCGAGCAGGAGCATGAAGCGTTCTTCCGCGAAATGCTCGCCGACATCGACGAGCCGACCCTGCCGTTCGGTTTGCAGGATGTGCAGGGTGACGGGCGCGGGATCGACGAAGCCGTGCGCACGCTTGCACCTGAATTGGACCGGCGCGTGCGCCTTCAGGCGCGACAGGCTGGCGTCAGCGTGGCCAGCCTGATTCACCTGGCCTGGGCGCAGGTGCTGGCGGCGACTTCCGGGCAGGAACATGTGGTGTTCGGCAGCGTTTTTATGGGCCGGATGCAAGGCGGCGAGGGTGCGGATCGGGCGCTCGGGGTGTTCATCAACACCTTGCCACTGCGGGTGGACATGGACCGGGGTGTGCGCGATGCCGTGCTGCTGACCCACGCCCGACTGACCGACCTGCTCGGGCACGAACATGCGTCACTGGCGCTGGCCCAGCGTTGCAGCGGCGTTGCGTCGCCGGCACCGCTGTTCAGTGCGTTGCTCAACTATCGACATACCGACCTTGAGGCCCAGGAATCGGCGTCGGACCCAGCCTGGCAAGGGATCCAGACCCTGGAGAACGAAGAGCGCACCAACTACCCGATGACCCTGAGCGTCGATGATCTGGGCAGTGCTTTGCAGATCACCACGCGAACCCTGCTGAGCATCGGCGCCCAGCGCATCGGCGACTATGTACAAACCGCGTTGCAGGTGCTGGTCGATGCCCTTGAGCAAACCCCGCAACAGCCGCTGAATCGCTTGCCGATCCTGCCGGCGGCGGAGCTTGAACAACTGCTGGTCGAGTTCAATGCCAGTGAAGTCGATTGCCCGATCGATCAGCCGCTTCAGACCTTGTTCGAGCAGCAGGTGCAACGTCGACCTGACGCCATCGCCTTGCAGGCCGGTGAACAACAGCTGACGTATCGCCAGTTGAACGAACGGGCCAATCGTCTGGCCCATCATTTGCGTGAACAAGGTGTGCAACCGGATTCCCGGGTGGCGATCTGCGTCGAACGCAGCCTGGATCTGATAATCGGCCTGCTCGGCATTCTCAAGGCGGGCGGCGCGTATGTGCCGCTGGATCCCGACTATCCGCTGGAGCGCCTGCATTACATGCTGCAGGACAGCGCCCCGGTGGCGGTGCTGGTCCATGACGCCACCTGCAATCTGTTGGGCGATCCGGGCGTGCCGGTCATTGATTTCGACCATTGCACCTGGCAGCACGCGTCCGCCGACAATCTGCAAGTACCGGGTTTGGGCGCTGCGAATCTGGCCTACATGATCTACACCTCGGGCTCCACCGGCACGCCGAAGGGCGTGATGATCGAGCATCGAAGCGCCTGCAACATGGTGCACTGGGGCTCGCAGATCAGCCCGCCGACCGAGCACGGCGCGCTGTTGCAGAAGGCGCCGTTCAGCTTCGACAGTTCGGTGTGGGAGATTTTCTGGCCGCTGTGTTCCGGCCTGCGGCTGGTGCTGGCGCGTCCCGACGGCAACCGCGATTCGGCCTATGTGACCCAAGTGATTCGCGAACGGCAGATCACCGTGGTCAAGTTCGTGCCGGCGCTGCTGCAACAGTTCATCGAGCAGGACGATGTCAGTCAGTGCACCAGCCTGACCGACGTGCTCAACGGTGGCGGTGAGCTGAGTGCCGCACTGGCCCGGCGCGTCCGCGAGCGCCTGCCATGGGTGCGTCTGCATAACGTCTACGGCCCGACCGAAACTACGGTCGACAGCACCGGCTGGTCGCTGGAACCGGATCAACCGGTGCCGGAAGCCGTGGTGCCGATCGGCAAGGCGCTGAGCAACACTCGGCTCTATGTGCTGGATGTCCACGATCAACCGGTACCCTTCGGTGTCAGCGGTCATCTGCACATCGGCGGGGTCGGGGTCGCGCGGGGGTATCTGGGCTTGCCGGACATGCAGGCCGAGCGCTTCATCGATAGCCCGTTCGTGGCCGGTGATCGCCTGTACCGCACCGGCGATCTGGTGCGCTACCGGGCGGACGGCAACCTCGAATTCCTCGGCCGCAACGACTTCCAGATCAAGCTGCGCGGCTTGCGTCTGGAGCCGGGGGAAATCGAGGCGCGACTGATCGAGCATCCGGCGGTGCGTGAAGCGGTGGTGCTGGTGCGCGACGAACGACTGGTGGCGTATTTCACCGTACGCGAAGGCTTCGACGCGCCACCCATCGAAACCTTGCGCGCCCACGTGCTGGAGCGTTTGCCGGAGTACATGGCGCCGGGCGCTTACGTGAAGCTCGACGCATTGCCCCTGACCCCGAACGACAAGGTCGACCGCAAGGCCTTGCCGACACCGGGGGCGGAGGCGGTGCTCAGTCGTCGCTACGAGGCGCCCGAGGGCGAAGTCGAAATCCGGCTGGCGCGGATCTGGGCCGAGGTGCTGCAACTGGAGCAGGTCGGGCGCAACGACCACTTCTTTGAACTCGGCGGGCATTCGTTGCTGGCGGTCAGTCTGGTGGCGCGCATGCGTCAGGCCGGGCTGCACGTTGATGCTCGCGCGCTGTTCAGTCAGCCGACTCTGGCCGCGCTGGCGGCCCAGACTTCGGCGCAGGCCAAACAGGTTGAAATTCCGCAAACCACCATACCGACGCTCAACCGCAAACGCCGGCTCTGAGCCGACATCGGCGTCGATTCGCGGTTCCAGCGGATCGACGCCATGACTGGTCGGTCACGGGGCTTGTCCCCGCTTCCCATGTCAGCCACCCAGGCCCCGATGTTTTAGCTTTTCCAGGCTGCGCGCAGCCGTACGGACTCGCTGCTGCGCGCTCCTTTTTTCTGAATTTACAGCAGGTTACCCCCATGCAATTTCGCGAGCTGATGGCCGTTATTTCCACCCATGCGATCCGCCTTCAACAGGACGATGAAGACCTGGTCATTCTGGGCGATGACGACGCACTGGACGATGCGTTGTGGGACAGCCTCGCCAAACACAAGGCGCAGTTGCTGGAACTGGTGGCGAGCCACGGCGGCGACTGGTCGAGCCCGGCGCTGCGCATCACCCCGGACATGCTGCCGCTGGTGCAGCTGGATCAGCCGGCCATCGACCGTATCGTTGCCACGGTGCCGGGTGGCGTGGCGAATGTACAGGACATCTATCCGCTGGCACCGTTGCAGGAGGGGCTGCTTTATCACCACCTTTCCGCACCCGAGGGTGATCCCTATGTGTCGCAGGCGCGGTTCACGTTCGACAGTCGCGAACGGCTGGAGGCATTCACCGAAGCGTTGCGTCGGGTGATCGAGCGCCATGACATTTTGCGCACCTCCATCCTCTGGGAGCATCTGGACGAACCTGTGCAGGTGGTCTGGCGTGAAGCCCCGCTGGTCTGTGAGGAAGTCGATCTGAATGTCCGCGAGGACATCCTCGCGCAATTGCTGGCACGCCACGACCCGCAATACTTTCGCCTCGACCTGCGACAGGCCCCGTTGTTGCGGCTGGTGTTCGCCGAGGATCCGGCCAACGACCGGGTGGTCGCGTTGTTGCTGTTCCATCACATGATCATGGATCACGTCGCGCTTGATGTGGTGCGCCGGGAAATTCAGGCCTATCTGTCCGGCCGCGACGCCGACGTCGCGAGGGCGGTGCCATTTCGCGATCATCTGGCGAGGGCACGCCTGGGGTCGGATGAGCAAGCGCATCAAGACTTTTTCCGCGAGATGCTCGGCGACATCGACGAGCCGACACTGCCCGGTGGCTTGCACGACGTACAAGGTGACGGACAGGGCATCGAGGAAGTCTCGTGCATGCTCGACAGCGATCTGAGCCAGCGCCTGCGTACCCAGGCGCGACAATCGGGCGTGAGCGTGGCGAGCCTGATGCACCTGGCCATGGCGCGAGTGCTTGGGCAACTGTGCGGGCGCTCGGCGGTGGTGTTCGGCACCGTTCTGTTGGGACGGATGAACGCGGCTGACGGTGTTGAACAGGCCTTGGGGATGTTCATCAATACCTTGCCTTTGCGGGTGGATGTCGGCGCGTCGAGCGTTCATGACGGCGTGCTGGCGACGCACCGGCGCCTGACCGCGCTGCTCGCCCATGAGCAGGCGTCCCTGGCACTGGCCCAGCGTTGCAGCGCCGTGGCGGTACCGACGCCGCTGTTCAGCGCCATGCTCAACTACCGCCACAGCAGCGTGGAGGAAGTCGCCGAGGTGATCGAGCTGTCACCGGGGGTGCACGTGTTGGGTGCCCGCGAGCGCACCAATTACCCGCTGACCGTCAACATCGATGACCTCGGTCAGGACCTGCGCATCACGGTACTGGCCGATGTGACGCTTGGCGCCTCACGCATCGCCGGTTACCTGCGCACGGCACTGGACAGTCTCGTCGATGCGTTGCAGAACAACCCGCAAGCCGCATTGCACAGCCTCAACATCCTGCCGCCCGCCGAGCGTGAACACTGGCTGTATGGCGTCAACTCACCGAAGGCAACGTTTCCCGACACGCCTTTGATCCATCAGCAATTCGAAGCGCATGCGCACAATCGGCCCGAGGCGGTTGCGTTGCTGTTCGAGGGCCGTACTTACAGCTATGGAGCACTCAACCGACAGGCCAACCAGGTGGCCCATCGTTTGCTCGCCCTTGGCATTCGTCTGGATGACCGGGTAGCGATCTGCGTCGAGCGCGGCCCGCAAATGATCGTCGGCCTGCTCGGTGTGCTCAAGGCGGGTGCCGGTTACGTGCCGATCGATCCGGCTTATCCGCTGGAGCGCATCACCTTCACCCTGCAAGACAGTGCGCCGGTGGCGGTGCTGATGCAGGCAGCGACTCTGGATCGGATTGCCGGGCTCTCCGTGCCGCAGATCGACCTTGACGACCAAGGTTTGCAAAATGAACCGGAGTCCAATCCACAGATCCCGGACTTGAATCCGGCGCATCTGGCCTACGTGATCTACACCTCGGGTTCCACCGGGCTGCCCAAAGGCGTGATGGTCGAGCACCGCAACGTGGCACGTCTGTTTGGCGCGACCCACGACTGGTTCCGGTTCAGTGCGCAAGACGTCTGGGCGTTGTTCCACTCGTTTGCCTTTGACTTCTCGGTCTGGGAAATCTGGGGCGCGCTGGCTTACGGCGGTCAGTTGCTGGTGGTGCCGCAACACATCAGCCGCTCGCCGGACGAGTGTTACGCGTTGCTCTGCCGCACGGGTGTCACCGTACTCAACCAGACGCCGAGCGCGTTCCGTCAGTTGATCGCCGCCCAGGGCCGCAGCCCGTTGCAGCATTCGCTGCGCGAAGTGATTTTTGGCGGTGAGGCGCTCGATCCGGGATCGCTCAGACCCTGGTACGCGCGGATCGGCAACGCCGGCACCCGGCTGGTGAATATGTATGGCATCACCGAAACCACGGTGCATGTGACCTATCGACCGCTGGTGGCGGCAGATGCGCAATTGACCGCCAGCAGCCCGATCGGCGTGCGCATTCCCGACCTGCAGCTGTACGTCCTCGATGCCCGGCGGGAACCGGTGCCGGCCGGGGTGACCGGTGAGTTATACGTGGGCGGCGCCGGGGTTGCCCGAGGGTATCTGAATCGTGAGGCGTTGACTGCCGATCGCTTCATCGCCGATCCGTTCAGCGGGCATGCCGAAGCGCGTTTGTACAGGACCGGCGATCTGGCACGCTGGACGGTGGACGGCGAACTTGAATACCTGGGACGCAACGATGACCAGGTGAAAATCCGTGGTTTCCGTATCGAACTTGGCGAGATCCAGGCACGTCTTGCCGCCTGCGACGGCGTGCGCGATGCGCTGGTGATCGCCCGCGAGGACAGCCCCGGCGACACGCGTCTGGTGGCCTACTGGCTGGCCGCCGAAGGTGTCGAACCGAGCGTTGCTCAACTGCGCGATCACCTGCTGGCCTCGCTGGCCGAGCATATGGTGCCGGGCGCGTTCGTGCGCCTTGATGCCTTCCCGCTGACGGCCAATGGCAAACTCGATCGCCGGGCGTTGCCGCAGCCTGACAACGAAGCCTTCGCCCGGCGGGCGTTTGAAGCACCGCTTGGCGAAATCGAGACCCGCATCGCTGTGATCTGGCAGACCATGCTCGGGCTGGACCGGGTGGGCAGGCATGACAATTTCTTCGAGCTGGGCGGTCATTCGCTGCTGGCGGTGAAGCTGATCGAGCGCATGCGTCAGCAGGACATGCAGTGCGACGTCCGTGTGCTGTTCGGCCAGCCGAGCGTGGCGGCACTCGCGGCGACGCTGGGAGGGGACGCGACGGTCAGCGTACCGGCCAATCGCATCGAACCCGGTTGCACCCGCATCACCCCGGACATGCTGCCACTGGCCACGCTGGATCAAGCGGCCATCGACCGTATCGTTGAGACCGTCGAGGGCGGTATCGACAACGTGCAGGACATCTACGCCCTGGCACCGTTGCAGGCGGGAATTCTCTATCACCATCTGGCCATTGCCGACGGTGACCCTTACGTGTTGCAAGCGCAGTTCGCCTTCGACGGGCTGGCGCAGATCAAGGCGTTCGTCCGCGCATTGAACAGTGTCATCGCCCGGCACGACATCCTGCGTACCAGCGTGGTCAGGGAAAACCTTGAGGAGCCGGTGCAAGTGGTGTGGCGTGCGGCGCCGCTGGCACTGGAGCGGGTGGATGCCGATCCGCAGGACGGTGATGTGTTGCAGCAAATGCAGGCACACTTCGATCCGCGACACTATCGCCTGGACTTGCAGCGTGCGCCGTTGATGCGCTTCGCCTACACCGAAGACCCGTTGCAAAACCGCTGGGTCGCAATCCTGCTGTTGCACCACATCGTGCTCGATCACACCGCGCTTGAGGTGTTGGTGGCCGAGATGAGCGACGCCCTTGACGGGCAAGTCGACGCGCTGCCGCCCCCCGTGCAATACCGCAACTATGTCGCTCAGGCCCGTCTCGGTTCGAATACCGGGGCACATGAAGCGTTCTTTCGCGACATGCTCGGCGACATCGTTGAACCGACCCTGGCGTTCGGCCTGCGAGACGTACTCGGCGATGGCACAAACATCGTGGACAGCGAACTGGCACTGGATGAGCATCTTGCCGGGCGCCTGCGCCAACAGGCCCGCACGCTGGGCATCAGCGTTGCGAGTCTGGTGCATCAGGCCTGGGCCCAGGTCCTTGCACAGATCTGCGGGCGCGAGGAGGTGGTATTCGGCACGGTGCTGCTGGGGCGCATGCAGGGTGGAGAGGGCGCCGACCGTTCCTTGGGTATGTTCATCAACACGCTGCCGCTGCGGGTCAATGTCGGGGCGACGGCGGTGGAGGCGGGTGTCAGGGCGACCCACGAGCGTCTGGCGCAACTGCTGGTGCATGAGCAGGCGCCGCTGATGCTGGCTCAACGTTGCAGTGGCGTGACGGGTTCAGAACCGCTGTTCAATACCTTGCTCAACTATCGCCACAGCGCGCAACAGACGGCTACGCCGGGATGGGAGGGCATCCGGATTCTCGATTCTCGTGAGCGCAGCAACTATCCGCTGGTGGTCAGCGTCGATGACCTTGGACAGGGTTTCCGGCTGTCTGTACAGGCAGTGCCCGAAGTGGATGGCGCGCGGGTTTGCGATTATCTGCAAACGGCGTTGGACAATTTGCTGAGCGCGCTGGAACAGGATCGCAATGCGCCATTGAATCAGGTGGCGATTCTGTCGGCGGCCGAACGCCAGCGCGTGCTGGTCGGTTTCAATATCACCGGTCGCGACTTTGCCCACGGTCATGTTGTGCACCAGTTGTTTGAAGCGCGAGCGGCGATCCAACCCGACGCTGTAGCAATGGTGCAGGGCGGGCAACGTCTGAGCTACGACGGGTTGAACCGCCGCGCCAACCGCCTGGCCCATCACCTGATCGGTCTCGGCGTGCAACCGGACGATCGCGTCGCGCTCTGCGTGCAGCGGGGTCCGCAGATGCTGGTCGGGCTGCTGGCGATCCTCAAGGCTGGCGCCGGTTATGTACCGGTCGATCCGGCGCATCCGGCAGAACGGATCATTTATCTGTTGCAGGACAGCGATCCGGTGGCGGTACTGGCACAGACGGCCACTCGCGATCTGCTGGGCGCCGTGCCGGTGATCAATCTTGACAGTGACGCCTGGCAGCATCTGCCGGACAGCAATCCACAGCTGCCGGACCTGACCCCCGAGCATCTGGCCTACGTGATCTACACCTCGGGCTCCACCGGCCAGCCGAAAGGCGTGATGGTCGAACACGCGACCCTGGAAAACCTTGTGCACTGGCATGCCGAAGCCTTCGACCTGCACGCCGGCAGCCACACCGCCAGCGTTGCCGGGTTCGGCTTTGATGCGATGGCCTGGGAAGTCTGGCCGGCGTTGTGCGTCGGCGCGACGTTGCACCTGCCGCCGGAAACGGTGAGCAACGAGCACCTGGACGAACTGCTCGAGTGGTGGCGAGCGCAGCCGTTGCAGGTGAGTTTCCTGCCGACACCGGTGGCCGAATATGCCTTCAGCCGCGAGCTGCAACACCCGACCCTGCGTACCTTGCTGATCGGCGGCGACAAGCTGCGTCAGTTCAACCGTGCGCAGACCTTCGCGGTGATCAACAACTACGGCCCGACCGAAGCCACGGTGGTCGCCACGTCCGGCCCGGTTGAAGTGGGTCAACCGCTGCACATCGGCCGGCCGATGGCCAACGCCCGCATCTATCTGCTGGATGACCAGCAACGTCCGGTGCCTGTGGGGGTGACGGGCGAGTTGTACGTCGCTGGTGCGGGCGTGGCGCGGGGCTATCTGAACCGTCCCGAGCTGACCGCCGAGCGCTTTCTGAATGATCCGTTCAACGAAGGGCGCATGTACCGCACCGGCGACCTCGCACGCTGGCTGGCGGACGGCAATATCGAATACCTGGGCCGCAACGACGATCAGGTGAAACTGCGCGGTGTGCGGGTTGAACTCGGGGAAATCGAAGCGGCGCTGGCCAGCCATCCGGCAGTGCAGGACGCGGTGGCGCTGGTGCGCGACGGCCAGTTGCTGGTGTGGTTCACCGAGCGTGCGCCGACCGATATCGAAGCCCTGCGCAATCATCTGCAAACCCGATTGCCGCAAGCGCTGATCCCGGCCGCCTACGTGCGACTCGACGCCTTGCCGCTGACCGCCAACGGCAAACTCGACCGCAAGGCCTTGCCGGAACCGGATCAAAGCGCCTGGCTCAGCCGCGAATACGAAGCCCCGCAGGGCCCGGTGGAAACCGCGCTGGCGCAGATCTGGGCCGATGTGTTGAAACTGGAGCAGGTCGGACGCCACGACAACTTCTTCGAACTGGGCGGCCACTCGTTACTGGCGGTCAGCCTGATCGAACGCCTGCGCCAGATCGGCCTCAACACTGACGTGCGCGTGCTGTTTAGCCAGCCGACCCTGGCAGCGCTGGCCGCGGCGGTGGGCAGCGGTCGCGAAATCGAAGTGCCTGCCAATCGCATTCCGGCCGGCTGCACTTACATCACCCCGGAGCTGCTGAGCCTGACCGAGCTGGATCAGGCCAGCATTGACCGGATCGTTGCCACCGTGCCCGGCGGCGCCGCCAACGTGCAGGATATTTATCCGCTGGCGCCGTTGCAGGAAGGCATTCTTTACCACCACCTGAGTGCCGCCGAGGGCGATCCCTACTTATTACAGACATGTCTGGCCTTTGCCAGCGTCGAGCGCTTGCACGCTTTTGCCAACGCCTTGCAAAAGGTGATTGCGCGCCACGACATCCTGCGCACCAGTCTGGTTTGGGAAGGATTGCCGAGCCCGCAGCAAGTGGTGTGGCGAGAGGCTGCGCTGATGGTGCAACCGGTGGCTCTTGATCCACTGGATGGCGATATCCTCGATCAGTTGCGCGCACGGTTCGATGCCCGGGATTTTCGCCTCGACCTCGGTCAGGCACCGCTGATCCGTCTGATGTATGCCGAGGATCCGCTGCATGGCCGGGTGGCAGGCGTTCTGTTGTTCCATCACGTCGTGCTGGATCACACGGCGCTGGAGGTGGTTCGCCGGGACATGCAGGTGTATCTGCCGGGGCAGATTGAGTCTTTGCCTCCCGCCGCGCCGTACCGCAACTACGTCCATCAGGCCCGCCAGGGCATCAGCGAGGAAGAACACGAAACCTTCTTTCGCGAAATGCTCGGTGATATTGACGAGCCGACCCTGCCATTCGGCTTGCAGGACGTACAGGGCGATGGCCGCAGCATCGAGGAGTATTCGCTGGCCCTGCCGCAGGAACTGAATCGGCACCTGCGCCGCCAGGCGCGGCAATTCGGGGTCAGCGTCGCGAGCCTGTTTCATCTCGCCTGGGCACGGGTGCTGGCGGCGACCTCCGGACGCCGGGACGTTGTGTTCGGCACGGTGCTGCTGGGGCGCATGCAAGGCGGCGAGGGCGCGGATCGGGCTTTGGGGATGTTCATCAACACCTTGCCACTGCGCGTGCAGGTAGATGGACAGAGTGTGAGTGAAGCGGTTCGCACGGTTCATGAGCGGCTGGCGGCTTTACTGGGACACGAACATGCGTCGCTGGCCCTGGCTCAGCGTTGCAGCGCCGTGGCCGCCCCTTTGCCGCTGTTCAGCGCGGTACTCAACTATCGACACAGCGGCCACGACGCTGCGCGACAGACGGTTGATCAGGTCTGGCAAGGCATCGAATTCCTGGCCCAGGACGGCCGCACGAATTATCCGCTGACCCTCAGCATCAATGACCAGGGCGATGGCTTCAACCTGTCGGTGCTGACTCCGGATCATGTGGGGGCGCAGCGGGTCTGCGAGCTGATGCACACCGCTCTGACGGAGCTGGCGACAGCGTTGGCTGACAACCCCGGACAAGCCTTTGAACGTCTCAACGTCCTGTCAGCAGCGGCGCGCACGCAGCTGCTTGGCGACTTTAACGCCAGCGCCGCGCATTACCCTTCAGCGCAAGGTGTTCATCGTCTGTTCGAAGCGCAGGTTGCGCGCACGCCGGATGCCGTGGCGGTTCAGGCGGGCACGCAGCGCCTGACGTTCAGGCAGTTGAACCAGCGCGCCAATCGCCTGGCCCATCATCTGCTGGGGCTGGGGGTCACTACCGAGACGCGAGTGGCGATCTGTCTCAAACGCAGCCCGGACATGCTGGTCGGCTTGCTGGCGATCCTCAAGGCCGGCGCCGCTTATGTACCGGTCGACCCGGCTTATCCACCCGAGCGCATCGCTTACATGCTGGCCGACAGTACGCCGAGGGTGGTACTGGTTCGCGACGCCGCACTGCCTGATCAGGCTGGCGTACCGGTGATTGATCTCGCCCATGAAACCTGGTCAGGCCTGTCGGTTGCTGATCCGCAGGTCGCCGATTTTACGCCGGACAACCTGGCCTACGTGATCTACACCTCGGGCTCCACCGGCCAGCCGAAAGGGGTGATGGTCGAACACGCGACCCTGGAAAACCTTGTGCACTGGCACGCCGAAGCCTTCGACCTGCACGCCGGCAGCCACACCGCCAGCGTGGCCGGGTTCGGTTTCGATGCGATGGCCTGGGAAGTCTGGCCGGCGCTGTGCGTCGGTGCGACGTTGCACCTGCCGCCGGAATCGGTGAGCAACGAGCACCTGGACGAACTGCTCGACTGGTGGCGAGCGCAGCCGTTGCAGGTGAGTTTCCTGCCGACACCGGTGGCCGAATACGCCTTCAGCCGCGAGCTGCAACACCCGACCCTGCGTACCTTGTTGATCGGTGGCGACAAACTGCGTCAGTTCAACCGTGCGCAGACCTTCGCGGTGATCAACAACTACGGCCCGACCGAAGCCACGGTGGTCGCCACGTCCGGCCCGGTTGAAGTGGGTCAACCTCTGCACATCGGCCGGCCGATGGCCAACGCCCGCATCTATCTGCTCGATGACCAGCAACGCCCCGTGCCGGTAGGTGTGACGGGCGAGTTGTACGTCGCCGGCGCTGGTGTCGCACGGGGTTACCTGAACCGTCCCGAGCTGACCGCCGAGCGCTTCCTGAATGATCCGTTCAACGAAGGGCGCATGTACCGCACAGGCGACCTCGCACGCTGGCTCGCGGACGGCAATATCGAATACCTGGGCCGCAACGACGATCAGGTGAAACTGCGCGGTGTGCGGGTTGAACTGGGAGAAATCGAAGCGGCGCTGGCCAGCCATTCCGCGGTGCAGGACGCGGTGGCGCTGGTGCGCGACGGGCAGTTGCTGGTGTGGTTCACCGAGCGTGCGCCGACGGATATCGAAGCCCTGCGCAATCATCTGCAAACCCGATTGCCGCAAGCGCTGATCCCGGCGGCTTACGTGCGACTCGACGCCTTGCCGCTGACCGCCAACGGCAAACTCGACCGCAAGGCCTTGCCGGAGCCGGATCAGAACGCTTGGCTCAGCCGCGAATACGAAGCCCCGCAAGGCCCGGTGGAAACCGCGCTGGCACAGATCTGGGCCGATGTGTTGAAACTGGAGCAGGTCGGCCGCCACGACAACTTCTTCGAACTGGGCGGCCACTCGTTGCTGGCCGTCACCCTGATCGAACGCCTGCGCCAGATCGGCCTCAACACCGACGTGCGCGTGCTGTTCAGCCAGCCAACGCTGGCTGCACTGGCCGCTGCGGTGGGCAGCGGTCGCGAAATCGAAGTGCCTGCCAATCGCATTCCTGCCGGCTGCACTTACATCACTCCGGAGCTGCTGAGCCTGACCGAGTTGGATCAGGCCAGCATTGACCGGATCGTTGCCACGGTGCCGGGTGGCGCTGCCAACGTGCAGGATATTTATCCGCTGGCACCGTTGCAGGAAGGCATCCTCTATCACCACTTGAGCGCGGAGCAGGGTGACCCGTACCTGCTGCAATCGCGGCTGGCCTTCGACAGTCTCGAGCGGCTCGACAGCTTTGTTGCGGCGCTGCGCCAGGTCATTGCGCGTCACGACATCCTGCGTACGGCGGTGGTCTGGCAGAAACTGGCCGAACCGATGCAAGTGGTGTGGCGTCACGCAGACCTGCCGGTGCAGGCGATCGTGCTCGACCCGGCGGATGGCGACATCCTCGAGCAATTGCACGAGCATTTCGATGCCCGGCACTACCGCCTCGACATCAGCCAGGCGCCATTGTTGCGTCTGGTGTATGCCCGTGATCCGGCTCACGACCGGGTAGTCGCGATGTTGTTGTTCCACCATGTGGTGATGGATCACACCGCGCTGGACGTGGTACAGCACGAAATGCTCGCCTGCCTGCAAGGGCGCGAAGCCTCGCTGGGCGCGGCGGTGCCTTACCGCAACTACGTGGCGCAGGCGCGGCTGGGTGTCAGCGAGCAGGAGCACGAAGCGTTCTTTCGGGAAATGCTCGGCGACATCGACGAGCCGACCCTGCCGTTCGGCTTGCAGGATGTACAAGGCGACGGTCGCGACATCGAGGAAACGCAACAGGCCCTGACCGCCATAACCAGCCAGCGTCTGCGCAGCCTGGCCCGGCAACTGGGCATCAGCGTGGCCAGCCTGTTCCACCTCGCGTGGGCCCAGGTGCTGGCGGCGACGTCGGGTCAGGAGCGGGTGGTGTTCGGCACGGTACTGATGGGCCGGATGCAGGGCGGCGACGGGGCCGACCGGGCGTTGGGGATGTTCATCAACACCTTGCCACTGCGGGTCGATCTGGGGGCAACCCCGGTGCGCGAAGGCGCTCGGGCGACGCATGCGCGGCTCAGTGCGCTGCTCGGCCATGAACACGCGTCACTGGCGCTGGCCCAGCGTTGCAGCGGTGTGGCCGCGCCGTCGCCGCTGTTCAGTTCGATGCTCAACTACCGGCACAGCGCCGACGAGGCGCAACAGCAAAACCTGCGTCAGGCCTGGCAGGGCATCGAGACCCTGAGCAGCGAAGAACGCACCAACTATCCGCTGAGCCTGGGCGTCGATGATCTGGGCAGCGGGTTTGTGCTCACCGCCATGACCCCTGCGAGCATCGGTTCGCAACGCATCTGCGACTACATGCAGACCGCGCTGGATAAACTGGCGGATGCGCTGGAACAGGCACCGGATCAGCCGCTGAACCGCTTGCCGATCCTTGAAGGCGCAGAACGTCAGCGAGTGCTGTACGACCTCAACGCCACCGGCACCGCAGACAATCTGGAGCAAACCGTTCACGGGCTGTTCGAAGCGCAAGTACAACGCACGCCGCAAGCCGTTGCGTTGCAGGCCGGTGAACAGCGGCTGACCTACGCCGAACTCAACGCTCAGGCCAACCGTCTGGCCCATTACCTGCGCGAGTTGGGCGTGGGGCCGGATTCGCGGGTGGCGATCTGTGTCGAGCGTGGGCTGGAACTGATCGTCGGTCTGCTCGGCATCCTCAAGGCGGGCGGTGCCTATGTACCGCTGGACCCGGCGTACCCGGCCGAGCGCCTGGATTACATGCTCAAGGACAGCGCGCCGGTAGCGGTGCTGGTGCACGGGGCGACTCGTGCATTGCTCGACGAAAGCGCCGCGCTGGTGATCGATCTGGATCAGGACCACTGGACATTCAACCCGCAGGACAACCCGCAAGTACCGAACCTGAGCGCTTCGAACCTGGCCTACGTGATCTACACCTCCGGTTCGACCGGTGCGCCGAAAGGCGTGATGGTCGAGCATCGTGGCGTGGGCAACCTGTTGCACTGGAGTTCGCAGCTGTGTCCCGCCGTGACGGACGGTGCCCTGTTGCAGAAAACCCCGTTCAGTTTCGATGCCTCGGTCTGGGAGCTGTTCTGGCCGTTGAGCTCCGGGCTGCGGCTAGTGCTGGCTCGCCCCGATGGACACCGCGAGCCGGCGTATCTGGTGCAGGTGATTCGCGAACAGCGGATCAGCGTGATCCAGTTCGTGCCGGTGTTGTTGCAACAGTTCCTCGAGCAGAACGATGTCAGCCAGTGCAGCAGTCTCACCGACGTGTTCTGTGGCGGCGGCGACCTGACGCCGGCGCTGGCTCGTCTTGTGCGCGAGCGCTTGCCGCAAGTGCGTTTGCACAACGTCTACGGCCCGACCGAAGCGACAGTCGACAGCACGGTGTGGACGCTGGAGCCGTCGATGCCGGTGCCGGACAGTGCGTTGCCGATCGGACGGCCGATCAACAACACCCGTTTGTATGTACTGGATGCCGCCGGGCGGCCGGTGCCGATGGGGGTCATCGGTCAGTTGTTCATTGGCGGTGCCGGGGTTGCGCGGGGCTATCTGGGCCTGCCGCAATTGATGGCCGAACGGTTTATCCCGAGCCCGTTCGTGGTCGGCGACCGGTTGTACGCCACGGGCGACCTTGTGCGCTACCGCGTCGATGGCCAGCTCGAATTCATCGGGCGCAACGACTTCCAGGTCAAGCTGCGTGGCCTGCGCCTGGAGCCGGGTGAAATCGAAGCGCAGTTGCTCAGCCATCCAGCCCTGCGTGAAACCGTGGTGCTGGTGCGTGAGGAACGTCTGGTGGCGTACTTCACCTGGCACGCCGAGGCCGGTCAGCCTGGGATCGAGGCGTTGCGCGAACACTTGCTGGCACGCTTGCCCGATTACATGGTGCCGTCGGCATTCGTCGCGCTCGACAGCCTGCCGCTGAGCCCCAACGGCAAGGTGGATCGCAAGGCGCTGCCGGCACCGGATCAGGCTGCGGTCAGTCGCCGCGAATACGAGGCGCCGGTCGGCGAGATGGAAATCCTCCTTGCGCGACTGTGGTGCGAATTGCTCAAAGTCGAACGCGTCGGGCGGCAAGACCATTTCTTTGAGCTGGGTGGGCATTCGTTGCTGGCAGTCAATCTGATCGGGCGTCTGCAACAGGAAGGTATCGAAGCCGATGTCCGGACGTTGTTCGAGCAACCGACTCTGGCTGGTTATGCAGCCATCACGGAAAGAATGGAGATCGTCCTGTGAACCTGAATGAACTGTTGGCGACACTGAAGACAAAAGACATCCAGTTGGCAATCACGGACGGGCAATTACGGGTCAATGGCAACAAGCAGGCCCTGAGTGAGCCGGGTTTGCTGGCCGCGTTGCGCGAGCACAAGCCGGCATTGATCGAGCTGATCGAGGCGGGCGATTACTCGGCCGCACGGGAGGGACAGGTTGAAGTGCCGGTCAATGGCATTTCACCGGGCACCACACGGATCACCCCGGCGATGCTGACGCTGGTCGAGCTGAGCCAGGACACCCTCGATCAAATTGTCGCGCAGATCCCTGGCGGCGGCGCCAATGTCCAGGACATCTATCCGCTGACGCCGTTGCAGGAGGGCATCCTCTACCACCACGCGAGCGCTGCACAGGGTGACCCGTATGTGATGCAGGCGAAATTCGCGTTCAGCGGACTCGCGCGGTTCGAGGCATTCGTCCAGGCGTTGCAGACCGTCATCCAGCGCCACGACATTCTGCGCACCGCCATCGTCTGGGAAGGACTGGACACGCCGGTGCAAGTGGTCCTGCGAAATGTCGGGTTGCCTTTGGAGGCAATGCAGCTCGATGCGGCTGAAGGCGATGTCCTGGAACAGTTGCATGCGCGATTTGACGCCCGGCACTTTCGCCTCGACGTGACTCGCGCGCCGCTATTGCGCCTGGCCCATGCCTGGGATGCAGAGGCCGGGCGTATCGTCGCCATATTGCTGTTTCACCACATGGCGATGGATCACTCGGCGCTCGCTGTCGTCAGCGAGGAAATGCAGGCTTGCCTGTCAGGGCAGAGCGCCAGACTGGGACCGCCCGTACCGTTTCGCAATTATGTCGCCCAGGCGCGACTAGGCATCAGCGAGTCGGAGCACGAGGCATTTTTCCGCGAGATGCTCGGTGACATCGACGAGCCGACGTTACCGTTCGGTTTGCAAGGCGTGCATGGCGATGGCAGCGACATCGAAGAATGTGGTGTGCCACTTGACCCTTTGCTGGGGCAGCGCCTGCGAGCCAGTGCCCGGTCGCTCGGCGTGAGTGTCGCGAGTCTGTTCCATCTCGGCTGGGGGCAGGTCCTCAATGCACTCACCGGAAAGTCGGCCGTTGTGTTCGGTACCGTGTTGATGGGGCGGATGCAAGGGGCGGAGGCGACCGACCGCGCGCTGGGCATTTTCATCAACACCTTGCCGCTGCGGGTCGAGGTCAGTGCGCTGGCAGCGAGTGAGTCGGTGAAGGCCACCCATGTACGTCTGACCAGCCTGATGCGCCATGAGCACGCACCGCTGGTGCTGGCCCAGCGCTGCAGTGGGGTGGTCGGGTCATCGCCGCTATTCAACTCGCTGCTCAACTACCGGCACAGCACCTCGAGCGCCAATGCCAGTGCCGAAGCGCTCTCGGCCTGGGAGGGGATCAGCGTCCTGCATGCGCAAGAACGCACCAATTACCCGCTGACCTTGAGCATCGATGACTTTGGCGATCACTTCAGCCTGACGCTGCTGGCCACCCGTGAAGTCGAGGCACAGCGGATCTGCGGCTATATGTTGTGTGCCATGGAAAACCTGTTGCAGACGCTGGAGCAAGCGGCGGATACGCCGTTGAGCCAACTGTCGGTGTTGCCCGCTCTGGAGCGCGAACAGCTGTTGACGGGGTTCAACGCCAGCAATGTCGAATACGTTCGCGGACAGACGATTCATCAACGCTTCGAGGCGCAGGTCGTCGCGCGACCGCAAGCGTTGGCGGCGGTGCACCTGGACAAGCAACTGACGTTCGACGAACTGAATCGCCAGGCCAACCTTCTGGCGCATCGCTTGATCGATCTGGGCGTGCGACCGGATGACCGGGTAGCCATCGTCGCCCGTCGAGGACTGGATACCCTGGCCGGAATGCTCGCAGTCCTCAAGGCCGGCGCCGGGTATGTACCGATCGACCCCGCGCATCCGGCCGAACGCTTGAATTATCTGCTGAGCGATTGCGAGCCAGTGGCGATTCTGACTTCAAGTGACCTGCTCGCACGGCTGCCGGGACAGGAGCTGCCGGTACTCGATCTTGATCCGCGCACCTGGCGCTCAGGCAATGACGCAAACCCGGTGGTACCAGATCTGTCCGAAGCGAACCTGGCTTATGTGATCTACACCTCGGGCTCCACCGGTTTGCCCAAGGGCGTAATGGTCGAACATCAGACACTGGTCAATCTGGTCGACTGGCACAGCAACGCCTTTGACCTGTGCGCCGGTCGTCATACGTCGAGTCTGGCCGGGTTCGGCTTCGACGCGATGGCCTGGGAAGTCTGGCCATCGCTGTCCGTCGGCGCGACCCTGCACCTGGCGCCTGCGCAGGACGGCGGCGAAGACGTCGACGGGCTGCTGGCCTGGTGGTGCGCGCAACCGCTGGACGTGAGTTTCCTGCCAACGCCCGTCGCCGAGTACGCCTTCAGCCGGCATCTCGAGCATCCGACATTGCGCACCTTGCTGATCGGCGGCGACCGCTTGCGTCAGTTTTCGCGCAATCAGCATTTCGATGTGATCAACAACTATGGCCCGACCGAAGCCACCGTCGTTGCCACGTCCGGACGGATCGAGGCGGGGGAGGTGCTGCACATCGGTAAACCGGTGAGCAATACCTCGGTGTATCTGCTCGACGACCAACAGCGTCCGGTGCCGATCGGGGTATCCGGCGAGCTGTATATCGGTGGCAGAGGCGTGGCGCGCGGTTACTTGAACCGTGCGCAACTGACCGCTGAACGCTTCCTGCCGGACCCGTTCAGTCAACGCCCGAATGCGCGTATGTATCGCACCGGCGACCTTGCCCGCTGGCGCCGGGACGGGACGATCGAATACCTGGGGCGCAACGATGACCAAGTGAAAATCCGCGGCATGCGCATCGAACTGGGGGAAATCGAAAGCCGTCTGCAGCAGCTCCCCGGCATTCAGGAAGTGGTGCTGCTGGCCCGTGAAGACGAGCCCGGACAACCACGGCTGGTGGCCTATTTCACCGAGCAGGCCCAGGTGCAGCCACTGGCTGTGGCGCAACTGCGCGAGCATCTGCTGGGCCAGTTGCCCGAGTACATGGTGCCGGTCGCGTTCGTCAGACTCGACAGCCTGCCGCTGACCGCCAATGGCAAACTCGATCGCAAGGCCCTGCCGTTGCCGGAGCGCACGGCGCTGCTCACTCGCGAGTACGAGGCGCCGCAAGGCGAATTGGAATGCACGCTGGCGCAGATCTGGGCCGAGGTTCTGCAGGTCGAGCGGATAGGGCGTCAGGATCATTTCTTTGAGTTGGGCGGACATTCGTTGCTGGCCATGCGCATGGTTGCGCAAGTGCGCCAGCGGCTGGGCGTGGAGCTTGCGCTCGGCGAGTTGTTCGCCAATGCCGACCTGACGTCGGTGGCGCAGTCGCTCGCCCGGGCCGGACGCTCGACGCAGCCGCCGATCCTGCCGGTGCCACGGGAAGGCGTATTGCCGCTGTCGTTTTCCCAGCAGCGATTCTGGTTTCTGGCACAGATGGAAGGTGCCAACACGGCTTACAACATTCCGATCGGCCTGCGTCTGCGCGGTGTGCTCGACGCCGATGCGCTACAGCGGGCGCTGGCCCGGATTGTCGCCCGGCACGAAAGCCTGCGCAGCCGCTTCGCCCCCTGCAATGGCGACGCCCAGGTGCTGATTACCCCGCCCGACAGCGGCGTGCTGCTGCGTGTCGAGGACTTGCGCCAGCACCCGCAGGCCGACGAAGCCTTGCAGGCGCTGATTCAGGGGGAAGCTTCAGGCCCGTTCGACTTGCAGGACGATCCGTTGATTCGCGGGCGACTGGTGCGTCTGGCCGACGATCACCATGTGCTGCTGATCACCTTGCATCACATCATCTCCGACGGTTGGTCGATGGAGGTGCTGACCCGCGAGCTGATGGCGTTGTATCAGGCTTTCAGTCAGGGGTTGGCGGACCCTTTGCCGCCGCTGGCGTTGCAATACACCGACTATGCCGTCTGGCAGCGACGCTGGCTGAGCGGGGAGGTTTTGCAGCGCCAGAGCGAATATTGGCAACGCACGTTGGCCGATGCGCCAGCCTTGCTGACGTTGCCTGCCGACCGACCCCGGCCGCCGCAACAGGATTACGCCGGCAGCAGCGTCGAAGTATGCCTGGACGAGCGCTTGAGCGCCGGGCTCAAAGCCTTGAGCCAGCGCCATGGCGTGACGCTGTACATGACGATGCTGAGCGCGTGGGCGATGCTGCTCAGTCGTTTGTCCGGGCAATCGGACGTCGTGGTCGGCTCACCGGTGGCCAACCGTTTGCGGGCCGAAATCGAGGGATTGATCGGGTTGTTCGTCAATACCCTGGCGTTACGCATCGATACCTCCGGTGAGCTGAGCGTCGAAGCGTTGCTGGCGCGGGTCAAGGCGCTGACCTTGCAGGCCCAGGACCATCAGGACCTGCCCTTCGAGCACGTGGTGGAAATCGCCCGACCGGCCCGCAGCCTGGCCCACAGTCCGCTGTTCCAGACCATGTTCAACTGGCGCAACAGCGACGGGCCGGTATTGGCGCTGGGGGATCTGACCCTGGAAGCGGTGGCCGAGCCGAGTCACTTCGCCAAGTTCGACCTGACCCTGACCCTGGGTGAATCGCCCAACGGGATAAATGGCTGGATGGAGTACGCCACAGCGCTCTTCGATGAGGCAACGGCGCGGCGCTATATCGGTTACTTCCAGCGTTTGTTGCAGGCCATGGTCAACAACGACCAGGCAGTGCTGGAACACGTGCAGATAATCGAGGATCAGGAACGCACGCAGTTGCTCGACGAACTCAACGCCACCGCGCGGGATTGTCCGCAAGTGTTGACCGTGCAGCGGGTGTTCGAGATGCAGGCCGCCGAGCATCCGCAAGCCGTCGCTGCGGTGCATGGGACGCAGGTGTTGAGTTACGCAGAATTGAACCACAGCGCCAATTGCCTGGCTCATCATCTCATCGCTCAAGGTGTGCGGCCCGGTGATCATGTGGCGATTCTGTTGCCACGCTCTCTGGAGCTGCTGGTCGCACAGTTGGCGATCATCAAGTGTGCGGCGGCCTATGTGCCGCTGGACATCAACGCACCCGCCGAGCGTCAGGCATTCATGGTGCAGGATTGTCAGGCGGTCGCACTGTTGACCGGCAGCGATCAGGCCATCGATTACCCGGTCCGGCGAATGGATCTGGATACCCTGGCGCTTGCCGGGAGTCCTTCGCACAACCCGGATCTGCCTCAGTCCTCGGAGGCGTTGGCGTACATCATGTACACCTCGGGCTCCACGGGCACCCCGAAGGGGGTCATGGTGCCGCATCGCGGCATTACACGCCTTGTGATCGATTGCGGCTATGCCGATTTCAACCCGAGTGACCGGGTGGCATTCGCGTCGAACCCGGCGTTCGACGCGAGCACCATGGACATCTGGGGCGCCTTGCTCAACGGTGGCCAGGTGGCCGTGATCGATCATGGGATCTTGCTCGACCCGCAGGCATTCGGTCGGGAACTGGAGCGCTGCGGGGCGACGATCCTCTTCGTCACCACCGCGTTGTTCAATCAGTACGTGCAATTGATTCCCGAGGCGCTCAAAGGGCTGCGCATCCTGCTGTGCGGTGGCGAGCGTGGTGATCCGGCGGCGTTTCGAAAGCTGCTCGCCGAAGCGCCGGACCTGCGCCTGGTGCATTGTTATGGCCCGACCGAAACCACGACGTACGCCACCACCTTCGAAGTACGTGAGGTGGCGCCGGATGCCGACAGCGTTTCGATTGGCGGCCCCATCGGCAATACCCGCGTGTATGTGCTGGATGACCGGCAACAACCGGTGCCGTTCGGCGTCACCGGCGAGTTGTACATCGGTGGTCAGGGGGTTGCGCTGGGCTATTTGAACCGGCCTCAACTCAGTGCCGAGAAATTCCTCCGGGATCCGTTCAGCGACAATCCGCAAGCCTTGATGTATCGCACGGGCGACCTGGTGCGCTGGCAGGCGCCGGGGCGACTGGAATGTATCGGCCGCAATGATGACCAGGTGAAGATCCGCGGCTTCCGCATTGAGCTCGGGGAAATCGAAAACCGCCTGTTGAGCTGTCCGGGCGTCAAGGAAGCGGTGGTCCTGGCCCGACGCGACGAACAGGAGCCAACGCGGCTGGTGGCCTATTACACGGCGCACGATCCTGCATTGCAGGGCGCCACCCTGCGCGCGCTGCTGCAAGCCAGGTTACCGGAGTACATGGTACCGACCGCCTGGGTGGCGCTGGAGAGCCTGCCGCTGAACAACAACGGCAAGGTCGATCGCAAAGCGTTGCCGGCGCCGACACACCAAGCGCTGGTCATGCGTGACTATGAAGCGCCGGCCAATCCTCTTGAGGCGTCTCTGGCCGGGCTCTGGGCGCAAGTGTTGCAAGTCGGGCGGGTAGGCCGCCATGACAACTTCTTCGAGCTGGGCGGGCATTCGCTGCTGGCGGTGCGGCTCGTCGATCTGATGCAAAAGGCCGACATGCCGGTTTCGTTGGCCGAGCTGTTCCAGCATCCAACTGTCGAGGCTACTGCCACGCTGTTGTGCCAACGCAATGACGCTGTGCGGCACCATGACGGCGTGATCGTGGTGCGTGCAAGCGACCGGGGCACGCCGTTGTTCCTGGTGCATGAGTTCAGTGGTCAGGACCTGTATTTCCCGGCGCTGGGCATGCACATCGGCGGCGAGTTTCCGATTTACGGCTTGCCGGGTATCGATCCCGGTAGCGCGCAACTGCGCACCATGGAGTGCCTGGCAGCCCGGCTGGTCGAGGTGATCCGCGCCAGACAACCCCACGGCCCCTATCGGCTTGCCGGCTGGTCGTTCGGTGGTGTGCTGGCTTATGAAATCGCGTCGCAACTGCTCGGGTTGGACGAGGCAGTGGCGTTCGTCGGGCTGATCGACACCTACGTGCCGCGCCTGGCCGATCCGAACAAGGCGCAGTGGAACGATGCACATGTGCACAAGCGCCAATTGCTTTTGCATTGCACGGCGCATTGGGCCGGGCGTGAGACCCAGGGGCAGCAAGCACTGGCGCGTCTGGCCGTGTTGCAGACCGAACTTGAGCAGTGGGCGTTCGCCGATTTGTTCAACCATTGTCACGAACAACAGCTGCTCAGACCCGAGCTGGCAGCTGTCGCGTCGGCGGATGCCTGGCATTACCTCGACCGGGAGGTGGCCCACGGACATGCGTTGGCCCATTACCGGATCAACCCGATCGGTCTGCCGTTGCATCTGCTGCGTGCCAGGGAGCGTTCGGCGCCAATGTCACGACTCAGCCCCACGTGCGGTTGGGCTGAAGAACTGCCAGGTGTGGAGCTGAACTGCATTGATGTTCCGGGCGATCACCAGAGCATGATGAAAGCACCGCACGTTCAGGCTTTGGGGCAGGCCCTGACTCAGGCGCTGGAAACGGCAACTGCGCCAGCGCCAACGGCTTATCAGCCGATCCTGACGATTCAGACCGGTCACACCGGGCATGCACCGATTTTCTGCGTGCCGGGGGCCGGGGACAGTGTCACCGGGTTCATCCACCTGACCGAGGCGCTGGGGCCGGAGTGGCCGATTCATGGGCTGCAACCCCGGGGCCTCGACGGCGCAACGGTGCCGCACAGCCGGGTCGAAAGCGCGGCCACGTTCTACCGGCGGGCGCTTGAGCAGTTGTACCCGCAGGGGCCGGTGCATCTGATCGGGCATTCGTTCGGTGGCTGGGTGGCTTACGCCATGGCGGCGCAGTTGCAGGTGGCGGGGCGCGAGGTGGCGTCCCTGACCCTGATCGACAGCGAATCACCTGGCGGCAACAGTGTGGTTGGCAAGCCATATACCACGACGGCGGCGATGTTGCGGCTGATCGAGTCGCTGCAGTTGTCCAGCGGCAAGTCTCTGGGCATCGATGCGCTGGCCTTCGCCGAGGCCGACGACAGCACGCAAATGCGCCTGCTGCATGACGGGATGGTGCGCGCGGGTGTGCTGTCCGAACGTGCGTCAGTCGATGCGATGCTGGGGCCGGTACGCACCTTCGCCACGGCGCTGCGTACGGTCTATCGACCGGCGCTGGCCTATACCGGGCCGGTGCGTCTGGCGCTGGTGGACGACCCGACCCTGGACGCCTCGGGCAACCGGCGCGAACAGACGGCGATGCTTGAAGGCTGGCAGCGTGAGGCGAGGGATCTGGCGGTGTGGTACGGCCCGGGCAACCATTTCACGATCCTCAAGGCGCCCAACGTCTTCAGTCTTGCGGCGTGGTGGCATGACGGGCTGACGGTGGCGGCGGGTCAAGTGTTGTCCTGATTGAAGCTTTTATCCTGGAACCCGGCCGCTGGCCGGGCTCAACCCTGAACGGAATTGTGGTCATTTATGGAACAGTCGAAGTTGCGCAAAGTCGGTCTGGGAATCGCCTTGACGCTGGTGGCCGGGTTGGTGTTCTACACGGTGCAGGCGCCGGCCGAGGCACCGCAATACCTGACCGCTACGGTCGAACGCGCTGACATTGAAAACGCAGTGCTGGCCACCGGTCTGCTGGAGGGGATCAAGCAGGTGGACGTCGGAGCCCAGGTTTCGGGGCAATTGAAGTCGCTGAAGGTCAAGGTCGGCGACAAGGTCAAGAAGGGCCAGTGGCTGGCGGAAATCGACCCGCTGGTGCTGCAGAACACCCTGCGTCAGGCACAGGTCGATGAGGAAAATCTCCAAGCCCAGCGCCGGGCGACCCAGGCTCAGTTACGGCAGACCAAGGCGCTCTATGAGCGTTATCAGAACCTGCAGGAGGACGCCTCGATTTCGCGGCAGGATTTCGAAACCGCGCAATCGAATTACGAGGTGCAGCAGGCCAATCTGTTGTCGCTGGATGCGCAGATCAAGAGCGCGCATATCCAGATCGACACCGCCAAGGTCAATCTGGCCTACACGCGGATCGTTGCGCCCATCGACGGCGACGTGGTGGGCATCGTGACTCAGGAAGGCCAGACCGTGATTGCCAACCAACTGGCGCCGATCCTGCTGAAACTCGCGGACCTGGACACCATGACCGTCAAGGCTCAGGTGTCGGAGGCGGATGTCATTCACATCGCGCCGGGGCAGGAGGTGTACTTCACCATTCTGGGCGAGGACAAGCGTTATTACGGCAAGCTGCGCGGCACCGAGCCTGCGCCGCAGAACTTCCTGGAAACCCCGCCTGCAGGCACGCCGAAGCAGAATACGGCGGTGTTCTACAACGCGTTGTTCGAGGTGCCGAATCCCGACCACCGTTTGCGGATCTCCATGACCGCTCAGGTGCGGGTGGTACTCGACACCGCCAAATCGGTGCTGACGATTCCGGTAGCGGCACTGGGGCCGCGCAACAACGATGGCAGTTTCCCGGTACGAGTTCTGGATACGAAGGGGCAAGCGCAATCGCGCAATGTGCAGACCGGGATCAACAACAACGTCAAGGTACAGGTCAACGAAGGCCTCGCCGAAGGTGACCGCGTGGTGATCGGTGATCCGGTGTCGAAAGTGGCAGGGACATGAGCATGAGCGAACCTCTGCTGCAACTGACCGGCATCACCCGCAGTTTCACCGCTGGCGACCGCGAATTTCTGGCGCTGAAAAACATCGACCTGACGATCAACGCCGGGGAAATGGTCGCCATCATCGGGGCCTCCGGTTCGGGTAAGTCGACCCTGATGAACATCCTCGGCTGCCTCGATTACGCCACGAGTGGCAGCTACAAAATCAACGGCCGGGAAACCCGGGATCTGGACAATCAGGCGCTGGCCGAACTGCGCCGCGACTACTTCGGTTTCATCTTTCAGCGCTACCACCTGCTGCCGCATCTGAGCGCGATGCACAACGTCGAGATGCCCGCGATCTACGCCGGCACGCCGGAACCACAGCGGCATGCCCGGGCTCGGGAACTGTTAGCGCGTCTGGGGCTGGAAGGGCACCTGACCCATCGTCCGAGTCAACTCTCGGGTGGTCAGCAGCAGCGTGTGAGTATCGCCCGGGCCTTGATGAACGGTGGGGAGGTGATCCTTGCCGATGAGCCGACAGGCGCCCTCGACACCACCAGCGGCAAGGAGGTGATGCGCATTCTGCTGGAGCTGCACGCGGCCGGGCACACGGTGATTCTGGTGACTCACGACCCCAAGGTTGCCGCCAATGCCGAGCGCATCATTGAAGTCAGCGACGGCGAAATCCTCAGCGACCGCCGCAACGAGCGCGACAGCACGGCATTGAGCAACGAGGACGCGGTGCCCAAGTCGACGGCGGCGCGGCGTCTGGTGGCCAGACTCGGGTTGTTCAAGGAGGCGTTCAACATGGCCTGGGTCGCGCTGATCTCCCATCGGATGCGTACCCTGCTGACCATGCTCGGGATCGTCATCGGCATCACCTCGGTGGTATCGATTTCGGCCATCGGTGAGGGGGCCAAGCGCTACGTTCTGAAAGATATTCAGGCCATCGGCAGCAACACCATCGATATCTATTCCGGCACCAGTTTCGGTGACAGTCGCTCGGCGGCCATCGAAACCCTGGTGCCGGCCGACGTCGCGGCGCTCAATCAGTTGTATTACGTCGACAGCGCGACGCCGGTGGTCGGGCGCAATCTGCTGCTGCGCTACCGCAATATCGACCTTGATGCGCAGGTCAACGGCGTCAGCGATCTGTATTTCCAGGTACGCGGAATCAAGATGGAGGCGGGTATCGCGTTCAGCGAAAGCGATGCCCGGCGCCAGGCGCAAGTGGCGGTGATCGATCACAACACCCGCCATCGGTTGTTCGGCGAGGGTGTCGATCCGCTGGGGCAGGTGATCCTGATCGGCAACCTGCCGTGTACCGTGATCGGTGTGGCGGCAGAGAACAAAAACATCTTCTCGTCGAGCAAGTCGCTCAATGTCTGGGTGCCCTATGAAACCGCAGCCGGACGGTTGTTGGGCCAGCGTTACCTGGACAGCATCAGCGTGCGGATCAAGGACGGTCAGCCGAGCAAGATCGTGGAAGACAACGTCAACAAACTGATGCTGCAGCGCCACGGCACCAAGGATTTCTTCACCAATAACCTCGACAGCGTGATGCAGACCGTGCAGAAAACCAGCCGCTCACTGGCGCTGTTGCTGTCGCTGATTGCGGTGATTTCCCTGGTGGTCGGCGGTATCGGGGTGATGAACATCATGCTGGTGTCGGTCACCGAACGTACCCGCGAGATCGGTATCCGCATGGCGGTCGGGGCGCGGCAGTCGGACATTCGTCAGCAATTTCTGGTGGAGGCGGTGATGGTCTGTCTGCTGGGTGGGGCGATTGGAATTTCGTTGAGTTACGCCATCGGCCACTTGTTTTCGCTATTCATCAAGGAGTGGGAGATGGTGTTCTCGCTGAGCTCGGTGCTGACGGCGGTGTTCTGCTCGACCCTGATCGGCATCGTGTTCGGCTTCGTGCCGGCGCGCAATGCGTCGCGGCTCGATCCGATCGAGGCATTGGCCCGGGATTGACGCCGGCATGAGAAAACCGCCGTCCTTTGCAGGAGGGCGGTTTCGTTTCAGGTGTGTGAATGGTCAGGCTGCGTTCGACGGACCGCAGGCTGCCGGGCAGTCTTTCGGCGAATACATCCAGCGCATCAGCGAGTGACGTCCGCTGATGCCCAGTTTGATGGCTGCGCGTTTGAGATAGCTCTCCACGGTATTGACCTTCAGTTGCAACTGTTCGGCCAGTTCCGGTGCCGTGCGCCCGGCGAGCAGGCCGACACAGACTTCCATCTCACGGTTCGACAGGCTCAGCCCCAGTTGCTCCACACGCTCGCAAAAGCGCAGGCGCAGGGTTTCCAGGCCCAGCAGGGTGGAATCCGACTGCTCCCGGGTTTGTCCCTGGACGTCAGTGTTTGCCGGTTGCAGGGCGTTGATGTGTTTCTCGACCATCGGCAGCAGGACTGGAGAAATATCCTGCAACAAACTGCGCTCATGGGCAGAAAAGCGTTTTGACGGACCGCAACGGTAGACAGAGATCACATAGCGGTAACCGTCCTTGCGCCGGGTCAGGTGCAATTGCGAAGCGTCGGTGACCGTCGAGGGTTCGGGAGTGGGCAAATCATTGGCATTCGGCTGCGTGCTCAACTCGGAATACACCGTTTCAGCCGGCAAGGGCGCTTCCTTGATGCATTCGGGTTCGACGCGCGGTTGCGAGCGTCCCACCGGTTCCACGCGCATCTGCCGGATGTGCGTGGCGTCCACCGCCAGTTGGGTCAGGATCAGGTCATGCAGCATCCGTGGAAAATGTCGGCTGCCAGTGCTGGCAATGACCTTACCAATGTGAGGAAACAGCTGTGAGTTCATGTCGTTCATCCATGAGTTGCAGTGTGGTACTCGTATTCCTGACCCACCGGAAAGAAGCTCCGTGCCCGGCGACAGCGCATCAGGAAATTGGATCCTATCCTAGTACAACGTTTCAGCGACGGTTTAATGAAGGGGCTATTAGCTCATAACTGACGGTGAGGGGGATGTCGGGATGACAGATGTCATGGAAATGCCTTACAGCTGAACAGGGCCAATTTTATAAAAAGTCCAACAAGTGACAGTATCATGGCGCAAAAAAAGCCCGTTTCAGCCGAAGCCAAAACGGGCTTTTTCCCGCATCGACAACCGTTACTTCAGGTTGTCAAAATGGTCTCGCAGGAACTCGTAAAAGCGAAACGCTTGAAACGATCTCCATACGAGGCTCAGCGTACGCAGCAAAAGCTTCATACGTTTTGGCCTCCAGCTCGGGGGCCAAACCTCCAGCGCACTTACCGGACCATGTGTGCCTTTGGACATGCACGTCAATGTTGTCCATGAGGCGGCCGGTTGTGATCCCTCCGAGCCATCATTCCGGCACGGGTGCAAAACCGTGTCGAAGGGGATGAAACCGTTATGGCTCCAGCCAAACCTCATGGACGCACTGGCGAGTGAGCGTCGGCATATTAACCTGTCTTGTTGCGTGATTCTGAGGGGCCTGGATAAAGACTCGATGAGTTTTGTAATTCGTTGTTTCTGTCAGTCTTTTTTCAGCCTCGTCAGGGCCGACCTTGTCATTGCGTGACGTCGTTCAACACACAAAATAACGTTGCAACGAATACCAAAGATTAATAGTATTCCCGCACGTCAATGTTGTCCGTGAGACACAAAGCCCCAGCCGCAAACTGAGGCTTGTCGAAAAACCGCCCCGCAAAGGCGGTTTTTTTTCGCCCATCGTTCGACCACCGCCAGCAAACCTAGGCCTCGCTCACCACGGGCAACCCGGCATCCACCAGCTCGATCCAGTGCCTGACCGGCGTGCGTCCCGCGCCGTCGAGGTGGGCCTGGCAGCCGATATTGGCGGTGGCGATGATCTCCGGATGACCGCTTTCCAGTGCATTGAGCTTTTGGTCGCGCAGTTGCCGGGCCAGCGCGGGTTGGGTTATCGAATAAGTGCCCGCCGAGCCGCAGCACAGGTGGGCGTCCGGCACGGTCGTGAGGTTGAAGCCCAATCGGGTCAGCACCGACTCAACTGCGCCGCCGAGTTTCTGTGCGTGTTGCAAGGTACAGGGGCAGTGGAACGCCAAGCGCTGGTCGGCATGAATACCAAGGGACTCGAGCGGTTCCTCACGCAGCACTTCCACCAGATCTTTCGCCAGTGCACTTACGGCTTTCGCCTTCTCGGCATAGGCCGGATCGGTACACAGCAGGTGCCCGTAATCCTTGATGAACGCGCCGCAACCGCTGGCGGTCTGCACGATCGCTTCGGCGCCTTGTTCGATGGCCGGCCACCAGGCGTCGATGTTCTGGCGGGCGCGGTCAAGTCCCGTGCCCTGGGCGTCGAGGTGATAGTCCACGGCGCCGCAACAGCCGGCATTTCGCGCCGGAGTAATGCTGATCCCCAGTCGATCCAGCACTCGTGCTGCCGCCGCGTTTGTGTTGGGTGACAAACCCGGTTGCACGCAGCCTTCGAGCATCAGCACCTGACGGGCATGCCGCGTTACCGGGCGGGGCGCGATTGCAGAGGGGCGGCGCGGCAATTTGGCTTGCAGGGTATCAGGCAGCAGCACACGGAAGATCTGGCCGGCGCTGAGCAGTCCTTTGAACACTCCGGGATTCGACGCCACGCCACGCAAACCTCCACGCAACAAGCGTTGACCGATGGGACGCGGCACGGCGGCATCAACCACGGCGCGGCCAATGTCGAGCAGATTGTGATAGTCCACACCCGAGGGGCAGGTGGTTTCGCAATTGCGGCAGGACAGGCAACGATCCAGATGCAGTTGGGTCTTGCGGGTGACTTCGTTGCCTTCCAGCACCTGTTTGATCAGATAGATGCGACCCCGTGGGCCGTCCAGTTCATCGCCGAGCAACTGATAGGTCGGGCAGGTCGCGTTGCAGAAGCCACAGTGCACGCAGGTGCGCAGGATGCTTTCGGCTTCTTCGGCCCGGGGCAGTCGTCGGGCCTTTTCGCTGAGAGTGGTTTGCATGGCTCAAAGCTCCGCGTACAGGCGACCGGGGTTGAAAATGCCCTGAGGGTCGAGTTGTTGCTTGAGGCGACGGTGATAGTGCAGGAGGGCGGGTGGCAGCGGGTGGAAGGGCGCGTCGATCAAACCATGGCTGTAGCAGGTTGCATGCCCGCCAACAGCCGAAACCACCTGGCGAATCAGTGCCGCTTGCGCCCCTGACTTGAGCCAACGCTGGGCGCCGCCCCAGTCGAGCATTTGCAGGCCGGCCAAGGCCAGCGGCGGCGTGTTGTTCGGCACCGAAAGGCGCCACAGAGGCTGTTCTTCGTCGAAAAAGCCCAGACGCTGTTCATTCAGGTCGGCCCAGAACGATCCATCGAGCAGTTCGCCACCGAGGCGATCACGGGCCGCCGCCACCGAGCCTTCACCACCCTCCAGACGCAAGTGCAGGCGCTGGCCATCGTGGCAGGCGGCGCTGATCGGCAGCGGTTGTTGACCCCACTCGGCCATACGCTGCAAGGCCCGTTCACTGTCCATTTCCAGGCTGATGCTCAGGCACTCGCGTGGTTTGGGCAGGACCTTGAGCGAGACTTCGGTGATCACCCCCAGCGAACCATAACTGCCAACCATCAGCCGCGACAGGTCATAACCGGCGACGTTTTTCATGACCTCACCGCCAAAACGCAAGTGCTTGCCATGGCCGGTGATGATCCGTGTACCCAGCACGAAATCCCGAACCGACCCCGACCACGGACGGCGCGGCCCCGACAGCCCGCTGGCGATCATCCCGCCCACCGTCGCCTCGTCGGCGAAGGCCGGTGGTTCGCATGGCAACATCTGTTGTGATGCGTCCAGCACCGCCAGCAGTTCGGCCAGTGGAGTACCGCAACGTGCGGTGATCACCAGTTCCGTCGGGTCGTAGCTGACGATGCCACGATGGGTGCGGGTGTCGAGGATTTCTCCGGCGACGATGCGGCCCAGAAATGCCTTGCTGTTGGCGCCCTGAATCCGCAGAGGCGTGGCGTCTTGCAACGCCTGATTCACCTGATCGAGCAGTGCGGCGCTGTCGTCGACATCCCTTTCTCGGACCATCAGAAACGCTCCAGCTCGGGGAAGGGCAGTTGCCCGGCATGAACATGCATGGCGCCGAATTCGGCGCAGCGGTGCAGGGTCGGAATGTTTTTGCCCGGATTGAGCAGCCCGCCGGGGTCGAACGCGGCTTTGACGGCGTGGAACAGGGTCAGCTCATCGTTGTTGAACTGCGCGCACATCTGATTGATTTTCTCCCGCCCCACACCGTGTTCGCCGGTGATGCTGCCGCCGACCTTCACGCACAATTCGAGGATTTTCCCTCCCAGCGTTTCGGCGCGTTCCAGCTCGCCGGGCTGATTGGCGTCGAACAGAATCAACGGGTGCATATTGCCGTCGCCGGCATGGAACACGTTGGCCACCCGCAGGCCGTATTCGGCGGATAACTGCGCGATGGCTTGCAGCACGCCAGGCAGTTCGCGGCGCGGGATGGTGCCGTCCATGCAGTAATAATCCGGGGACAAGCGGCCCACGGCCGGGAAGGCATTTTTGCGTCCGGCCCAGAAGCGCACGCGCTCAGCCTCGTCCCTGGCCTGACGCACTTGCGTCGCGCCAGCATTCTCCAGCACCTGGCGCACGCGAATGCAGTCGGCGTGGACGTCGGCTTCGACGCCATCGAGTTCGCACAGCAGGATCGCTTCGGCGTCCACCGGGTAGCCGGCGTGGATGAAGGCCTCGGCGGCGCGGATCGCCAGGTTGTCCATCATTTCCAGGCCACCGGGAATGATCCCGGCGGCGATGATGTCAGCCACGGCTCGGCCGGCGTTCTCCACGGAATCGAACGCGGCCAACAGGACTTTGGCGGTCTGTGGTTTGGGTAGCAACTTGACTGTGACTTCGGTGATCACACCCAGCAGGCCTTCGGAGCCGGTGAACAGCGCCAGCAAGTCGAAACCGGGGGAATCGAGCGCATCGGCGCCGAGCGTGAGGTGTTCGCCCTCGACGGTCAGGATCTCGACCTTGAGCAGGTTGTGCACGGTCAGACCGTACTTGAGGCAATGCACGCCACCCGCATTTTCCGCCACGTTGCCGCCGATGGAGCAGGCAATCTGCGAGGACGGATCCGGCGCGTAATACAGGCCGAACGGGGAGGCCGCCTGGGAAATCGCCAGATTGCGTACCCCGGGCTGAACCCGTGCGGTGCGGGCTCCCGGATCGATGTGCAGGATATTGTTGAAGCGTGCCATCACCAGCAGCACACCTTTCTCCAGAGGCAACGCACCTCCGGACAACCCGGTGCCGGCACCCCGGGCCACCACCGGCACGTTTCTCTCATGACAGATTCGCAAAACGCCCTGCACCTCATCGAGATGCCGGGGCAGCACAACCAGTAACGGCGTGGTGCGGCAGGCCGACAAACCGTCGCATTCGTACGGCTTGAGATCCTCGCGCTGATGCAGGATTTCCAGTGCGGGCCACCGGTTTTGCAGCGCCTGCAACAGCGCAGCCTTGTCGACGTCCGGCAGGGCGCCGTCGATCTGTTCATCGTAGAGAATGTTCATGCGGGCGCCCCCTGGTTTTTGTTATCGGGTGCGAGCGATCAGTCCAGATCAGCCGCCTCATGCCGTTCCGGCACCTGGCTCGCTTCATCACCCCAGGTGCGGTTGACGCGCTGCCCACGAATGACCGCCGGCCGTTTGGCGATGTCCTCGGCCCAGCGCTGTACATGGGTGTATTCGTGAGCCGAGAGAAATTCGGCCGCGCCGTACACGTTGTTGCGCACCAGTTGTCCATACCACGGCCAGACCGCAATGTCGGCGATGGTGTAATGGTCGCCGGCAAGGTAAGGGCTCTCGGCCAGGCGTCGATCGAGCACATCCAGCTGACGTTTGGCTTCCATGGTGAAGCGGTCGATCGGGTATTGGAGTTTCTCCGGCGCATAGGCATAAAAATGCCCGAAACCGCCACCCAGATACGGAGCGGAGCCCATCTGCCAGAACAGCCAGTTCAGGGTTTCGGTACGACCGGCGAGGTCGGTGGGCAGGAAGGCGCCGAATTTCTCGGCGAGGTAAAGCAGGATCGAGCCTGACTCGAACACCCGGATCGCCGGCTCGACACTTCGATCGAGCAGTGCAGGGATCTTGGAGTTCGGGTTGATCTCGACAAAGCCGCTGGAGAACTGATCGCCTTCACCGATGCGAATCAGCCAGGCGTCGTATTCGGCCTCAGTGTGCCCGAGCGCCAGCAACTCTTCGAGCAGGATGGTGACCTTGACGCCATTGGGCGTGGCCAGCGAATACAGTTGCAACGGATGCTTGCCGACGGGCAGGGTCTTGTCATGGGTCGGCCCGGCGATCGGGCGGTTGATGTTGGCGAACTGGCCGCCGGACGGAGCGCTGTGTTTCCAGACCTTGGGTGGTACGTAAGGCGCCTTGCTCATGAAACGGACCTCGTCGTCAGGTTGCTCAATGGATGTGAGCCGGTAGCAAGCTACCGGTTCCTGCCGAACAGAACACCACAGAAGGGCGTTTGAATTCCACCCTGTTGTCACATCAACTCTTCATATCGTTATTCGATCCGCGGATGCTGCTGCACCAGGTGTTCGCGCTTGGCTTCCAGTTCGGCGATTTCGGCGTCGATGTCTTCGATCTTCTGTTCGATGTTGTCGTGATGTTCTTGCAGCAGCTCCTTGGCTTCTTCGATATCGGAGGCTGCAGGGGCTGCGCCGCGTAGCGGTTTGTTGGCGGTTTCTTTCATGGTCACACCGGTGATCAGCCCGACGACGGCAGTCACCATCAGGTAATAGGCCGGCATGTACAGATTCCGGGTACTCTCCACCAGCCAGGCCACGACGGTCGGCGTCACACCGGCGATCAGCACCGAGACGTTGAACGCACTGGCCAGCGCGCTGTAGCGGATGTGAGTCGGAAACATCGCCGGCAGCGTAGAGGCCATGACGCCAATGAAAAAGTTGAGCACCACGGCCAATATCAGCAGGCCGGAAAAGATCAGGCCGATCTTGCCGCTGTTGATCAGCATGAACGCTGGAATGGCGAGGATGAACAGACCGATGCTGCCGAAGATGATGAAGGGGCGACGGCCGATCTTGTCGCTGATGAAACCGATGGCAGGTTGCACGAACAGCATGCCGACCATGATCGCGATGATGATCAGCACCCCGCGATTTTCGCTGTAATGCAGGTTGTGCGAGAGGTAGCTCGGCATGTAGGTCAACAGCATGTAATAGGTGACGTTGGTGGCGGCCACCACGCCGATGCAGGTCATCAGGCTGCGCCAGTGTTTGGTTGCGACTTCCTTGAACGACACTTTCGGGCCGCCGGCCAGACCTTCACGGTCACCTTGTTCAAGCTTCTCGACATGCTGCTGAAACGCCGGCGTCTCTTCGAGCGCATGGCGCAGGTAAAGCCCGATCATGCCCAACGGCAGGGCGAGGAAGAAGGGCAGGCGCCAGCCCCATTCCTGGAATTTTTCTTCACCGATGATTGCGGAAATCAGTACCACCACGCCGGCGCCGAGGACGAAACCGGCGATGGAACCGAAGTCCAGCCAACTGCCGAGGAAGCCGCGTTTGCGATCCGGCGCGTATTCGGCGACGAAGATCGAAGCGCCGGTGTACTCGCCTCCGACCGAAAAGCCCTGGGCCATTTTCGCCAGCAGCAGGAGTATCGGCGCCCAGATGCCGATCGAGGCATAGGACGGAATCAGCCCGATGGCAAAGGTGCTGAGCGACATGATCACGATGGTCGCTGCGAGGACTTTCTGTCGTCCGTACTTGTCCCCCAGCGCACCGAAGAACAGCCCGCCCAGCGGCCGGATCAGGAACGGTACCGAGAATGTCGCCAGTGCCGCGATCATCTGCACGCCGGGATCGGCGCCGGGGAAGAAAACCTTGCCCAGCACATAGGCAACGAAGCCGTAGACGCCGAAGTCGAACCACTCCATCGCGTTGCCCAGCGCCGCAGCCGTGATGGCCTTGCGCATCTTGGCGTCGTCGACAATGGTGATGTCTTTCAGTCCGATCGGGCTGACGCTTTCCTTTGATTCCATGGGATTCACTCTGCATCTGATCTGTCTTTGTGCAAACCGAAAGGCCCTAAGAGGCAAGGGCCAGAGCGGTTCACCTTGGTCGATGCCATCTCTTTGATGGCACGGCTTCTTCCAGATCAGATACAAGTGGACACGAAAAAATTCACCACTGATTTCGTTTTTTACCGATGGCGAAAGTGGTTACAGCGCTCGGTCGAAACGAAACGATGCCCCATAGGCCGAGGCCGGCAAGTGACTCGAGCCATCGTCGCGCAGCCTTGAACGAAACGTTCCGCGCTGAGGTTCGGTGCGATACAAACCGCGCTTCTGCAACTCGGGAATGATCAGTTCGACGAAGTCTTCAAGGCTCCCAGGGCTGATCAGCGGATTGAGCATATAGCCGCTGGTGCCGGAAATCCGCGCGTGTTCTTCGATGCGATCAGCGACCTGCTGCGGTGTGCCGACCAGAATCAGGTCAGTGCCGCGAGTGACGCTGGCGAAGCGCTGTTTGACGTCGCCCGCGGTCAGCGGCTTGCCGCTGCCATCTGGGCGCATCACGTAAGAGGTCAGGCCTTCGGTGTGTGTCGAGAGCGCTTCGCCGTCGGCGTAGCGGCTGATATCGATGCCGGTGTCACCGGCGTAGCTGACCAGTTGTGCCTGCAAGTGATAGTTGCTTTGCAACTCGTCGTATTTGCGCTGGGCCTCGATTTCGGTTTTGGCGGTGACGATGCGCAACACCGTCAGTGACTTCACATCTTCACGCTGACGGCCGCGTGCCTGGGCCTTGGCCCAGATATCTTCCAGGCCCTGACGGATTTCCTGAGGGTTGGATTTGGCAATAAAGATCAGTTCGGCATGCTTGGCCGCAAACTCGCGACCGCGCCCCGACCAGCCCGCCTGGATCAGCAACGGCGTGCGTTGTGGCGAGGGAGAGGTCAAATGCGGGCCGGCCACCCGATAATGCGTGCCTTCGTGATTGATCGGGCGCACCCGGTCGCCTCTGGCATAGAGCTGGCGGGCCTTGTCGGCGACCACGGCGTCGTCGGCCCAACTGCCTTCCCAGAGCTTGTAGGCCACATCGAGAAACTCTTCGGCGCGCTCGTAGCGATCATCGTGTCTGATCATTTGTTCCAGCCCGAAATTGCGCGCCGCACTCGACAGGTAAGACGTGACGATATTCCAGCCGACCCGGCCATTGGTCAGGTGATCCAGCGTGCTGAAGCGCCGGGCATGGGTAAACGGATGTTCATAGCTGGTGGTCACGGTGACGCCAAAGGCGAGGTTTTCCGTCACGGCAGCCAGCGCCGGAATGATCATCAGCGGATCGTTGGCCGGCGCTTCCACGGCCCATTTCATGGCCGCATCGGCATTGCCGCCGAACACATCGTAGAAGCCCAGCACATCACCAAAGAACAGCATGTCCAGGTGAGCCTGATCGGCAATCCGGGCCAGGTTCGACCAATAGCCCAGCGAGTTGATCGCCAGTCGTTCGTCAGCCGGGTGCGTCCAGAGGCTCGGCGCTCCGCCGCACCCGACACTGGCTTGTTCATAGAGCGCAAACAGCAGAGGTTTAGGATCGGACATCTTGGTTCCTGCAAGAAATCATTGAACGGAATAGCTCATCGCTGATGCTTGAAGCCTCTGCCGTAATGGCGTTCGAGGCGATGCTGGATCAGTTCGAGACCGATGGACAACAGCCAATAGATGACCGCTGCGGTGGTGAGCATTTCGATGTAGCGGTAGGACGAGCGCCCGTACGACTGCGCCAGGAACATCACTTCCCAAACGCCCATGACCGAGATCAACGATGAATCCTTGAGCATCGAAATGAACTGGCTGGTGGTCGGTGGAATGATCGTGCGCATGGCTTGCGGCAGAATGATGTGCACGAATGTCGCTGCCGGTCTCAGGCCCAGCGCGGCTGCCGCTTCACGCTGCCCCGGTGCAACCGCGAGGATGCCGGCGCGAAAGATTTCGCTGAGATACGCACCGTAGTTGAGCGAGAGGGCAATGATCCCGGCACTGATGGCGCCCGGCACGATCCCCAGTTGCGGCAGGCCCAGGTAGATCAACAGGATCTGAATCAGCAGCGGCGTACCGCGAAAGAACGAGGCGTAGAAACTCGCGATACCGAACGCCACAGCGCTGCGCGACAGGCGCGCAAGCGCCGTGACGAAACCCAGAAGCAACGAAAACCAGATCGAGCACAAGCACAGGAAAATCGTCAGCGCGGCGCCCTGCAAAAAGCCGTTCGGCCCCAGATGCAGGCCGACGAGGTTCGGCCACTTTTCCAGAATGATCGAAAACTTTAGATCGAAGCGCATGAAAAACAGCACGCACAAGCCGAACAGCACCGCCCACGTCAGATACAGGCGAGTGCGAAAGCCGAACAGCTGACGTACCAGTTGTGGCTGTTTTTCCGGGGTGACAGTGGCTTTGGCCGGATGAGGATTGAGAGCTGTCATTGGCTGATATCGGAACCGATCCACTTCCTGGATATTTTGCTCAACGTGCCGTCAGTCTTGAGTTGCGCGATGACCTCGGTGACTTTCGCATTCCATTGCTGATCGCCTTTTTCGACCGCTACCACGTTCGGCTCGGCATACAGTGGATCTCCGGCAATCTTGAAGCGCGGGTCCTGGGCGATGCGTTCACGGGCGGTGATGAGGTTGGTGACCATGGCATCCAGGCGCACGCCGGTGCCCAGTGCCAGATCCTGGAAGGCGACGGTTTCGTTGTCATACGGCGCGATCTGGACACTGTCGAACGGATAGCTCAAGGGCTTGTCCTCGGCGCCTTCGATGACCAGATTCTTGTTCAGGTAGGCCTCATAAGTCGACGCACTGATCACGCCGACTTTTTTGCCGGACAAGTCCTTGCCCGTGACGATGTCCTTGTCCTTTGCATTGACCACGATCACTGCCGGTGACTGGTAATACTCCACGGGGAAGTCGAACACTTCGGCCCGCGCCTTGCTCGGTGTCATCGAGCACACGCAGATGTCGTAGCGACCGTTCCAGTGCCCGGCGGCAATCACGTCCCAGGACGGGGTTTCGAGTTTCAGCTTGACCCCGAGACGCTCGGCGACAGCCTTGGCGACATCCACATCGAAGCCGTCGAGTTGGTTCTGGTCATTGAGAAAAGAGAAGGGCGGGTAGCTTTCCATCAGGACGCCGGTCAGCTCACCCTTTTGCGTGACGCGATCAAGAATGGGCCCCGCGAAAGCGACAGAACAACTGGCGACCAGCGCCAGGCCGAGGGTCAAAAGTGCCGGGGTCTTCACGTGCGGTGCTCCAGTCAGAAAAAATCTGAATAGATTAAAACGCACTATAAAAATAGTTTGTACTTCGTTTTTGGAATATGGATCTTGCTTGAGGCTATATCGATGTCCGCTATCTGCGCAATTGCGCCGGACTCACGCCCAGTCGCTGCTTGAACGCGCTGGTCATGTGCGCCTGGGAATTGAAACCGCAGGCGAGGGCGATTTCCGACAGGCTGGCGCGGGAGTCGCGCATCAATGCACGGGCCCGGGCCAGGCGTCGATCAATCAGATAGCTATGAGGACTTTTACCAGTGGCCTGCTTGAAGGCGCGCATGAAATAGCCTTCGGACAGTTCAAGCATTTGCGCCATGGTGTGAATGCCGAGCGGACCGTCGAGGCCGGCGTCGATGAACTCGTCGAGCAGGCGCATTCGGCTGCCGGTCATCGAGCCTTGGGGCGACGGCGTGTCTTTGCCTTCGGCGCGCTCGGCCAAGGCGAGCGCCCAGGTTTCCCAGTCATCGTCCACTGAGGCCTTCAAAAAGGCGCGGCGCATTCGTGAGGCGAGGTGAATGGCCTGCGGGTCGATGCGATTGTTGAACGCCTGCTCGCCCGACAGCGTGGTGCCGTCGGTGCGGATGACCCGCAGGTATTCACCGCCCATGGGTGACTCGGACATCACATCACAGTCGACGGGGACGAACGCCAGACTATTGGGCATGGCATCGAAGGGGCGCACCCGGTCGCTGCCGATGGCGTGCACGCCGCGTTGGCTGTCGAAGGCAAAACCGATTGCCGACTGTGCCGCCACATAGCGGGTTGCGTAGGCGGCGCCGGGCAGCAATTCGATCGCCCACGGGCCAGCCTCGATACGACGGACCGGTTCCGGGGCGACGGGTGATGGTGGGCGGTTGCGAGGGCTCATGAACGCCATAGTAGTGAAGAGCCGACGCAAAAGTCAGGTCAGTTTTTTGAAAGCCGACTGGCAGGACACGTGCCTAGACTGGAGCAAAGCCCAAGGAGACGTTCCATGCACACCCTTACTCGCGAAGACATCGAACAGGCTGCCCGCCAGGTTTACCAGGTGATGCCGGCCACCGCCCAGTATCGCTGGCCGCTGCTGACCGAACGGCTGGGCTGCACGGTGTGGGTCAAGCACGAAAACCACACACCCACCGGCGCGTTCAAGGTGCGCGGCGGCATTACCTTCATGCACTGGCTGCGCCGCGAACACCCGAACGTCAAGGGCATCGTCTCGGCCACGCGCGGCAATCACGGGCAGAGCCTGGCACTGGCGGCCAGTGCCGTCGGATTGAGGGCGTTGATCGTGGTGCCGGAGGGCAATTCGCTGGAGAAGAACAACGCCATGCGCGGATTCGGTGGCGAGGTGGTCGAGTTCGGGCGCGATTTCGATGAGGCCCGTGAGGAAGCGGCGCGCCTGGCGCTGGAACATGGGCTCTACCTGGTACCGCCCTTTCACACCGAGCTGGTCAAAGGGGTAGCGACCTATGCGCTGGAACTGCTTAACGCGGCGCCGGATCTGCACACCCTCTACGTGCCGATCGGTTGCGGCTCGGGCATTTGTGGCGTGATCGCCGCTCGTGATGCACTGGGTCTGGATACCCAGGTCGTGGGGGTGGTCTCCACGGAAGCGGCAGCTGCCAAGTTGTCCTTCGAGGCGAAAACGATCTGCGAGACCGCCTCCGCCAATACCTTTGCCGACGGGCTGGCCGTGCGCAAGCCGATTGCCGAGGCGTTCGATGTCTACGGCGCCGGCGCAACAAGGATCGTCGCGGTCAGCGAGGACGAAATCGCCGAAGCCATGCGCGTGTATTACACCGACACCCACAACCTCGCAGAAGGCGCCGGCGCCGCGGCACTGGCGGCGTTGATGCAGGAGCGGGACAGGATGCAGGGCAAAAGGGTGGGGGTGATTTTGTCCGGGGGCAACATCGACCGTGCGGTGTATGCACGAGTGATCGGTTGATAGACGACGCTTGGCTGCGGGGTGTCGCTTTTCCGCTTGTGATTGGTCCTGGCTACCCCTTATAAGATCGACTTTCACTTTCGATATAAAAAGGGTGTCACGCATGAGCAATGCCTGGAACGAAGGTTATTTCACGGACGAAGGCTACACCTACGGCTATAGCCGCGAGATCAATCCGGTTTTCCAGCGCTATTGTTTGTTGCTGCGGGGTTTTGCCACGCTGGAGAATACCGACGGTTATCACTGCGAACTGGGTTTCGGTCAGGGTGTGTCGATCAACATTCACGCGGCGGGCAATCCGGGGAGCTACGTCGGCACCGATTTCCATCCGGGCCAGGCGGCCCATGCCATCGGGCTTGCGAAAGACTGGGGCAGCGATGCGCGGCTATATGACGACAGTTTCGAGCAACTGTTGGCCCGCCATGACCTGCCGCAGTTCGACAGCATCAGCCTGCACGGCATCTGGACCTGGGTCAGCCGTGACAATCACAAGCTGATCGTCGAGTTTGTCCGTCGTCACCTCAAGCCGGGCGGTCATGCGTACATCAGCTACAACTGCTTCCCGGGCTGGTCGCCGCTGGCGCCACTGCGTCAGTTGTTCAGTCTGCATGACCGTTTTGCTTCGCAAGCCTCGGCCCGGCCGGACCAGCGCATCGACGCCGCGCTGCAGTTCTCCGAAGCCTTGCTGGCCGCCAACCCCAACTACGCCAATTCGGCACCGAATCTGGATGCCAAGCTCCAGAGCATCAAGGGCCAGAATCGCCAGTACGTCGCCCATGAATACTTCAACCGCGACTGGAATTGCATGTACTTCACCGACGTGGTCGATGCCCTGGCTCCTGCCAAACTCGACTACGCCACGACGGCTGTGCCGCTGGACTCGGTAGACCTGCTTAACCTGAGCGCCGAAGGCATGGAATTTCTGGAAGGCATCGAGCATCCGGTCATGCGCGAGCAGGCGCGTGATTACTTCGTCAATCAGAACTTCCGTCGGGACCTTTACGTGCGCGGCGCCAACCGGTTGTCCGCCTTCGAACACCGCGAGCGCATGCTCAGTACCCGTTTCGTACTGTTGCAAATGGCAGACAGCGTCGCGGTCAGCGTCACCGGTCCGGCGGGCTCGGCCACGTTGCAGGCCGAGATTTACGGTCCGGTGCTGGACGCGCTCGCGGACGATGCCTATGTGCCGAAAACCCTGCGCCATTTGCTGGAGGCCTCGCCGTCGTTGAGTTATGGCGATGTGGAGCAGGCTCTTAACGTGTTGATCGGTATGGGCGCCGTGGCACCGTGCCAGAGCGAAGCGGCCGAGCAACAGGTGCAGGCACGCTGCACCACCCTCAATCTGCAACTGTGCAGACGCTCGCTGTTCGACCACAAGATTCAGGTGCTGGCCAGCCCGGTCACCGGCGGTGGCGTGACGGTCAGCCGTTTCCAGCAGTTGTTCCTGATTTCGATCAAGCAAGGCAAGACCCGTCCGGCCGACTGGGCACTGCTGGCGTGGGGCATCATCGGCGGTCAGGGAGAGGGCTTGCTCAAGGACGGCAAGGCGCTGACCACCGCTGAAGAAAACATTGCCGAACTGACCGAACAGGCCGAGGCGTTTGCCGAGCGTTCGCTGATCGTTCTCAAGGCGTTGAAAATCGTCTAGCGGCAAAAAAGTCTTGTTGGGTCCGGTTTTTCATCGAACCGGCCGATCAGCGAACAGTTCATCGAGGGCCTGACACGCCGTTGCTGCGCCTTCGATGGACTGCTTGTATCCTGCGCGGCCCTGTACATACGGTCGCTGTTGTTGCCGCGGTCCGACAACGGCCGTGACGGAAAACGGACTTTCCAAAAGGTAATGATGTGAAGCGTGATACCCACCTCGTGATGCTGTTGCTGTTTATCATCGGCTGCTCTCTGGCGTCGCTGACCATCTGGAAGGTGCTGGGCTCTCGGGAGCGCGCCCTGGACGAGGTGAACGTCCACGGGTTGAACCTGACTCAGGCGCTGGCAACCTATGCCGAAGGCATCGTCCGGCAAAGCTCGCTGCTCTTGCTCGGGCTCGTCGAGCGTCTGGAAACCGAGGGCAGCGGCCCTGCGCAGATCGAACGATTGAATGCGCTGGTCAACCGTCAGCTGCCGCTGATGCCGCAGCTCAGTGGCATCACCATCTACGATAGTCGCGGCCGCTGGCTGATGTCCTCCAACCGACCGATTCCGGCCGGGGTCAACAGCCGTGACCGGGGCTATTTCATTCATCACCGTGACGATCCCTCTCGCGAGCCCTTCATCGGCCCGCCCATCCGTAGCCGCTCGAATCAGGAGTGGGTGATTACCGTCAGCCGCCGCTTCAATGACGCGAGCGGAGAATTCGCCGGTGTGGTAGCGGTCACCCTGGGGGTCGAAAACTTTCTGCGACTGTTCGGCAAGCTCGACGTGGGGCAGGAAGGCGCCATCGGTCTGTCCTATACCGACGGAACGCTGCTGGTGCGCTATCCCTTCCGCGAACAGGACATGGGGCGCAATTTCTCCAAGTCGCCCATTTATGCGAAGTACCTGGTGGACCAATCGGTGGGCACCGCGTCCTACACTTCCAGCCTAGACGGGGTGGAGCGGCTCTACGCGTTTCGCAAGAGTGAGAAGCTGCCGCTGATCACCACGGTCGCGCTCGGCAAGCGCGAAGCATTGGCGGCGTGGCGACTGGAGGCGCTTCTGTCGATGGTGGTGGTCGCGTCGTTGCTGGGGCTCACTGGCGTGATCGGCTGGTTTCTCATTCTCGATATACGTCGGCGTACCCAAGTGGAAGGGGAGTTGCGGCTCACTCAACAGCAGTTGCTCGGTTCAAACCGGCAGCTGGAATTGTTGGCGATGAAGGATGCGCTGACGGGCCTGGCCAATCGCCGCTGTTTCGATGAAACATTGGCCATGGAAGCGCGCCGGGCGCAACGGGACGGGGCTTCGCTGGCCTTGCTGATGATCGATATCGACTACTTCAAGTTGTTCAACGATTCCCAGGGGCATGTTGCCGGCGACGCCTGCCTGCACCAGGTGGGGAAAGTACTTGAGGCATGTGTGCGGCGACCGTCGGATCTGGTGGCACGTTATGGCGGAGAAGAGTTGGCGATCATCCTGCCCGACACCGATGGCGAGGGAGCGACGGTCGTGGCGCAACTGATTCTGGAGCGACTGACGCAAGCGCACATTGCTCATCCGGCGAGCCCGTTCGGTCGGGTGACGGTCAGTATCGGCGTCACCGCGGCGACCGGTCCGCAACTGGGCGTGGCGCAAGCTCTGATCGAGATGGCAGATCAGGCGCTGTACCAGGCGAAGAGCATAGGGCGGAACCGGATGGCAAGGATAGTTCCCGGCGACAGCGCCCGTTCACCACAGCCAGTTTGAGCGGTGCTGAACGGGCGGGTGTTGCGTCTTACCGGTCGTGGCCAATCATCACGCGTACTCGGGGTAGTCCACATACCCTTCGGCATTGCCACCGTAGACCGTGGCCGGATTCAGTGAATTCAGCGGCCAGTCATTGGCGATGCGCGCAGGCAGGTCCGGGTTGGCCATGAACGCGCGACCGAAAGCCACGAAATCCGCCAGCCCGGAATCGAGCAACTGCGCACCGGATTCTGCGGTGTAGCGCCCGGCGTAAATGATCGCGCCGCTGAAGGTGTCGCGCACTGCCTGGCGGAACGTGAGTGGCATCGCCGGCGCATCGTCCCAGTCGGCTTCGGCGATGGACAGATAGGCAATGCCCACGTCCTGCAGCACCTTGATCGCTTCGATGTAAGTAGTGTGCGGATCTTCCTCGACCATGCCCAGGTAGGTGCGTGCTTCATCGGTGGTGGTGAACAGTGGGGCGAAACGCACACCGACTTTTTCTCGGCCGATGCACTCGGCAACCCCGGCCACCACTTCACGCAAAAAGCGCAGGCGATTGTGCAGCGAGCCGCCGTACTGGTCGGTGCGCAGATTACTGTGAGCCGAGATGAACTGGTTCACCAGATAGCCGTTGGCGCAGTGCAGTTCGATCCCGTCAAAACCTGCCTCCATGGCATTGCGCGCGGCCTGGATGTACAGCTGAACCAGTTCCTGCACTTCATCGGTGGTCAGTGCGCGAGGGGCGGACGGTGGCACCAGGGCGCCGGCGCCGGGCGCGGTTTCGATGAACACGCTGACCCGGTCAGTGGCCACCGCAGAGGCTGAAACCGGTGCGGCACCGTCGGGTTGCAGGGCTGTATGGGACACGCGCCCCACATGCCAGAGCTGGGCGAAGATCACGCCCTCTCTGGCATGGACGGCCTCGGTGACCTTGCGCCATCCGGCGATCTGCTCAGGGGTATGAATGCCCGGCGTCCAGGCGTAACCCTGGCCTCGCGGCTCGATCTGCGTACCTTCCGTCACCAGCAGACCGGCGCCCGCGCGTTGCTGGTAATACTCGGCCATCAACGCGTTGGCGATGTTGCCCGGTTGGGTGCTGCGCTGGCGGGTCAGGGGCGGCAGCACGATGCGGTTTTTCAGGGTGTGACGACCCAAAGTGCCGGGTTTGAAGAAACTGCTGTGATTCATGGATGTACCTTGATTGGGGGTTTATTAGACCAGTCGACTAGTTTTCGGGCCAAAAAAGACGCCGTGCAATACGCGCACGGCGTCCGGATTGATGACGGCTGAAAAGTCAGCCGAGCAGCTTCAACAGTTTTTCGGCGACAGCGGCGGAACTGGCCGGGTTCTGGCCGGTGACCAGTTTCCCGTCAGTCACTACGTGCACCTGCCAGTCGGCGACTTTGGAATAACGGGCGCCGAGGCGCTGGAACTCGTTTTCGACCAGGAACGGCACCACATCCGTCAGACCGACCGCTGCTTCTTCGGAATTGGTGAAACCGGTGACGTCACGGTCCTTGACCAAGGGTTTGCCCTCGGCGCCGAGCACATGCCGCAGTACACCCGGGGCGTGGCAGACGAAACCATGAGGTTTGTTGCTGCGGGCGAAGGCTTCGATCAGGGCGATGGAATGCTTGTCTTCGGCCAGATCCCAGAGCGGGCCATGGCCGCCTGGATAAAACACCGCATCGAAATCTTCGGCGCTGACATCGGCCAGGCGCCCGGTGTTCGCCAGCGCGTGTTGCGCCGCCGGATCCTTGCGGAATCGATCGGTTTCGGCGGTCTGGGCGTCGGGTTCGTCGCTTTTCGGATCAAGCGGTGGCTGGCCGCCAGCGGGCGAGACCAGCGTGATATCGGCGCCGGCGTCCTTGAAGGCGTAGTAGGGGGCGGCGAACTCTTCGAGCCAGAAGCCGGTTTTCTTGCCGGTGTTGCCGAGTTGATCGTGGGAAGTCAGAACCATCAAGATTTTCATAGAGCACCTTGGGTGGGACGGGTGTCGTGGCTGTGCGAGGGATTCGCACACGATCGACACCGGGGAAAAGGTTTGTCGGGGCGCAGCATAGTTTCCAATTAGACCAGTCGTCTAGTAATTTTTTATCCGCATGTTTTTCATGGACCGGTGTGGCAAACTCCCGTTCCTTCGAGTTAAACGACTGGTCTATTGCCTGGTAATCTGCGCCCCGATGAAACCGACCTACGATGACACCCGCCAACACCTGCTCGACACCGGCCACCGGATGATGGCCGAGAAGGGCTTCACCAGTGTCGGCCTGAACGAGATCCTGCAAACCGCCGGTGTGCCCAAGGGCTCGTTCTATCACTACTTCAAATCCAAAGAGCTGTACGGACAGGCGTTGCTCGAGGATTACTTCGTCTGTTACCTGGCCGACATGGAGCGACGCCTGACACTGCCCGGCCTGAGTGCCCGCGAGCGACTGATGGATTACTGGCAGGGCTGGCAGGATCGCTGCACGCTGGAAGGGCACGGTGACGAGTGTCTGGTGGTGAAGCTCAGTGCCGAGGTGGCCGATCTGTCCGAGGCCATGCGCCTGACCTTGCGCGATGGCGCCGAGCGCGTGGTGGCGCGCATCACCGTTTGCATCGAACAGGGCCAGGCCGATCTAAGCCTGCCCGACGGCGATGCCCGGCAACTGGCGGAAACCCTGTATCAGCTTTGGCTGGGGGCCAGCCTGTTGAACAAGTTGCAACGGACGGGGCAGTCGCTGGACACGGCGATGACGACCACCCGGCGATTGCTGGGCGTCTGAACGTTTTGCGTCGTGCCCCTTGCCGTGTCGAGCCGGTTGACCCATTTGCGGTTGCGAGCTGGAATCTGGAACGCTTGCGAAAGTATGCCGGCGCAAGGCTGGCGAGCGTGAAAAGCCTGCCAGCTAATGCGACGAAACATACTCCGAGGGCGCAGTCGGCGCAGGCAAGGCGTACGTCGCCTTCATCCACTCAATCTCCGCTTGCGGCGTTCTGCCAAAGAAGCGTTTGAACTCGCGACTGAATTGCGAGGCGCTTTCATAACCCACGTTGAACGCCGCTGCCGAAGCGGTCATGGCGTTGCGCAGCATCAGCAGTCGCGCCTGATGCAGACGTGTCGACTTCAGATATTGCATCGGAGAGGTATCCGTCACGCTGCGAAAGTGCAGGTGAAAGTTGGGCACGCTCATCCGCGCTTCGTGCGCAAGTTGCTCCACGTCCAGGCGCTCCTGGTAGCTGCTGTGGATCTTGCGGATCGCCCGAGTCACCTTGCCGAAATGACCCTGTCGATTGAGCGCGGCACGCATCGAGCCGCCTTGTTCGCCCGTCAGAATGCGGTAGTAGATTTCCCGCAGCAGCGATGGCCCCAGTATCTGCGCGTCCCTCGGAATACTCATCGCTTCGAGAAAACGCAACGTCGAAGCGCGGAGCTTGTCGTCCATCGGTGAGGCGTACATGCCTTTGGGCTGCGCGTCGTTGGGGCCGTGAAGGTCATCCACTTGCTGCATCAACTCGCTGGCCAAACGGAAGTCGAGGTGCATGTAGATCGCGAGCATCGGCTCGGCCTCGGTGGCATCGGTTTCCATGGTGAAGGGGATGGGCACGGACACCACCAGATAATGTTGGGCGTCGTAAACGTAGACGTCATCGCCCCGATAACCGCGTTTCTGGCCCTGACAGAGGATCACGATGCCCGGGTCGTACAGCACCGGTGTGCGGGTCAGTGGCCGGTTCGAACGCAGGAAACGCACGCCCTCAAGCGCACTGAGGTTATAACCCTCGACTGGTGCGAGGGTTTCCATGAGCTGCACCATGCGCGAGGTGTCTGCGTCGGCCTGCTTCATTGCGTTCTCTCTATTGGCCGCTCAGTGGTCGGTGGAGCGGGTCAAGGCTTCCCACTGATCGATCTCGTCGCTTGCGTGTTTGAGCTTTTCACGCACCAGGCGCAACGCGTCACTGCCCAGGAGCACGTGTGTCGGTGGGGTCGGACTGGCAATGATCTGCAACATCGCCTGGGCCGCTTTTTGCGGATCGCCGAGTTGCTTGCCGCTCTTTTCTTCACGCGCCTTGCGCACCGGATCGAAACTGGCGTCGTAGTCGGCAATGCTGCGCGGCGTGCGCTGCATCGAGCGACCGGCCCAGTCGGTTCGAAATGAACCCGGTGCGACGGCAGTCACGAAGATATTGAAGGGCTCCAGTTCTTTGCTCAGCGTATCGGAGATGCCTTCAAGCGCAAACTTGCTGCCGCAGTAGTAAGCGATTCCCGGCATCGTGATCGTGCCGCCCATCGAGGTGATATTGATGATGTGGCCCGCCCGCCGCTTGCGAAAGAAGGGCAGGAACGCCTTGATCACGGCAACGGCGCCGAACACGTTCACGTCGAACTGGCGGCGCATGTCTTCCAGCGGCGACTCTTCGAAGAGGCCTTCGTGACCGTAACCGGCATTGTTGATCAACACATCGACCGGGCCATGCGTCGCTTCAACCTGCGCGATGACTTCATCGATCCGGTCGAAGTCCGTGACATCCAGCATCACCCCGTAAGCGTTATCCACGGACAGCGCTTGAAAAGCGTGCAAGTCGGCTTCCTTGCGCACGGTGCCAATGACGCGGTGGCCGGCCGCGAGTGCTGCCTTGGCCAGCGCATGGCCGAAGCCGCTGCTGACGCCGGTAATGAAAAGGGTCTTGGTGGTGGTCATGACGGGCTCCGGTGAATGGGTTTCAGCCCATGGTATCCATCGAACAAGCGCCCACCTATGTCGGTTAGTCTTTGAGCATTGCCTATTCCTATCAGCGATGCGCGATAACGGCCGATGAACTTTTTACGTGGCTCCGGGCATCCAAGCAGGAACAGACCCAATGCGCTGATATCAGCCAAGGACAGACGATGACCTTTCTAATTTTCCTGTTGGCCTGCGGTGCGGCAGCGAGCACCGGGATGATTTTCCAACCGGGCCCATGGTACGAATCGCTGATCAAACCACGCTTCACACCGCCCAACTGGGTATTTCCCGTTGCCTGGACAACGATCTACCTTTTGCTCGCGTGGGTCGGCTATCGTCTGACCCTGACGCCCGGCAGCGAAACGGTACTCGCCTTGTGGGCAGCGCAAATTGCATTGAACACCCTGTGGACGCCGGTGTTCTTCGGCGCACATCGACTCTTCGCCGGCATGCTGATTATCACGCTGCTGTGGCTGGTGGTCGCCGCGATGGTGGTGTTGGCATTGCGCCTGGATGTGATTACCGGATTGATTCTGTTCCCTTATCTGGCATGGCTGTGTGTCGCGGCGGCGTTGAATTTTTCCATTCTGCGCAACAACCGCGAATAAAAAGGACGAAATGAAGACCTCAATGGACTGGCCCGCAGACGAAAACGAGCTGGCGCAATTGCGCGCATTCAACAGGAAACTCGCCCGTCTGCCGCGCTTTCGCATCCGCAATCGCATCACGCCGCGAGTGATTCAGTTGCTGTTGCGCCTCAGCCAATTGGGCGGCGCAAGAAAGTTGCTCAAGCACGGGCTCGAGGCCGAACGCAAAGTGGTGGGCGTCGACGGTGCATCAGTGCCGGTGCGGATCATTCGGCCAAAGACAAAGGCCAAAGGCGTAGTGCTGGATTTTCATGGCGGCGGCTGGGTCATCGGCAATGCGCAGATGAACGACCCTCTCAACATCGCCATGGTGAAAGCCTGCGACGTGGCCGTGGTCTCCGTCGATTATCGGCTTGTGGTCTCGACGCCGATCGAAGGCGTCATGCAGGACTGCCTCACGGCGGCTCGCTGGCTGCTGAGCGATGACTGCCGCGAGTTTGCGAACCTCCCCGTCATCGTCGTAGGCGAGTCGGCCGGCGGCCACCTCGCCGCCGCGACCCTGCTGCAACTCAAACAATGGCCGGACTTGTTCAAACGGGTGAGCGGGGCGCTGCTGTATTACGGCGTCTACGACCTGACCGGAACCCCCAGCGTACGCAACGCCGGGCCCGAGACCTTGCTGTTGGATGGGCCTGGCATGGTTGAAGCGCTGCAAATGCTTACGCCGGGATTGAGCGATGAAGAACGCCGGCAGGCGCCGTTGTCTCCGCTGTACGGCGACTTCACCGGGTTCCCGCCGGCGTTGATGTTTGCGGCGGAGCTGGATCCGCTCAGGGATGACACGCTTGAACTGGCTGAGCGTTGGGGCAGGGCGGCTGAGGTTGAAGTGCATTTGTTGCCGGAGACTGCGCATGGGGTGATTCATTTTCCGCTGGGGTTGGCGGGGAGGGTGCTTGGGTTTAGTCGGGAGTGGGTTGCGGGGCGGGTTGTTGAGGGGTGAGGCCGATTTCGGGCGCTCATAAATGTCCGCTATCGGCCAAAAGCGGACGTAACGGCATTTATGTAGTATCTGCTTCTCTTTCGAACTGTATGAGGTACCCGATGTCGAGCCGACACTCCCCATCCCCTGCAAGAGCTGTCCTAGACCTGCAAAACGCACGTTCACTTTTGGGAAAGCGGTTGGGTGCGCTGCTGCACGACCAGTACTATTTCAACGACGAGAAGGTTCTGGGAGACATAGGTTCTCTAGAGTGGCGTTTTGGCGAGCGAGAACTTCTATCCATGTATCTCTTGAGTGATGGCGCAAGAGTAGGCGCGGATTTTTTGCCTTCTGATACGCCGGTTTCCTTCGAAATAGAGCCGAACGTGACATGCTCCTGGAAAAGGGAAAACCTGCTTGCAGGTCTATCAGCAACCCACCTCGAGAACACAAAAACTTGCGAAGTTGAGGGAATTCTTGACTCTTTCAACGGGCAAGAGCCTTGGCTTGCTGGATTCAGAGTTACATTCGAGACCGGTGACTCATTGATCTTCCTTAACCAGGGCGACGATGCCGTAGTCTTGATTAATGCGCTACCGCCAGTAAACGTAGGCCTCAAAACTCGCTTCGTTACCTCAATTTAATCACAGCTATGAGTCGGATGCGGCCCTTCACGACAGGCAGAAATCGGCCAAAAGCGGACATCGGCAAGCTACCGCTGTCGGCCAGAACCAGCCATTCACCCGCTGCGCTCAAACTGAATGTCGCTCTACTTGCCGGACAATTGGCGGCGAGCCCGAATGCTGAGCCGACTTTCTTCAAGCACCTTCCGCAGCCGATCACGGCTTTTTGATAGGTGCAGCTGAATTAGCTGAACTAGCTGAACTAGCTGAACGGCGGTATCTACCTCTCCCAACTGAATAGCTGAAAGAATCTCTAGATGCTCTCGCCATCCCTGGCTACCGCCCTCGGTATCGAGCCACCGAACGCAGGCTAGCCGCTGTAACGCATCAGCCAAGTCGGCCCGTATGAAATCATTGCCAGCAAGCTCTGCCATACGTAAATGAAACGCTGTCGCGACATTTTGGTTATGCAAGTAGCGCAATTCTGCGTCTAACTAGCCAGGCCACACTTTACGTAGGCGCCCAAGACCCTAATCAGAACTCCCCTCCCAAACGCTGGTAGCGGCGCTCAAACGCCTCCGAGCCTCCTTCCATAACCTGGCAAACCTCTTGCCGCATGTCCTGCTCCTGTAGTGAGCCAGTCTGCTTCACATGACACTGGTTATTAAAATCCAGCACATGAATCAGCTCAGCATCTCCATTTACTACGATGTTGGGGTTATGAGTGACGATGATTAGCTGGCGGCGCTGCTTGTTAGAGCGAATCTGCTGAACGACCAGTCCATAGATAAGATGATTGTCCAGGTCATCCTCAGGCTGGTCGAGCACCAAAGGTTCACCTCCATGCGCTAGCAGAAAAGCCAGCATGGCAGCTGCACGCTGACCCGCAGAGGCCTGACTGATAGATTGGAAGTCCCGTCCGTTGCCTTTGCGACTATATTCAACCTGTAGCCCATCCTCAGGGAACCAGCACAGCAGGTGGTCCATGTATTCAGGTCGTCTGTCCGTTTCACTTTTCAAAAATTTATTGAACCAGCTCCCAAATTCTGGTTTTCCACGGCAGGCCTGGGATAATCGCGTCCTCAAAATTTTCAGCAACTCCTCGAAACTGGGCGTGTCGCCGAGCAACTCGTCTGCCACCATGAGATCTGCTATGAGCCCCTTAGGAGTCGAACCCTCCTGCTCCTGATACAAGTCATCCGCGTATTTGCCGTCTCCCACACCCAGCGCTTCGCGCAATGATCGCTCGATCCCCCGCGTATCGCGGCTATAGGGAACGAGCTCAATCCTTACGTAGAGGTTGTCATGTAGAGTGGCCTGGAGGAATTCGCTGCGTCGATGACTGATTGCCCGGCGTGCCACCTGGATTTGCTCCAGCTGTGACATTGCAGTGTTGCGCAGCGCAGCATGTTGCGACTTCAACGCGTTCAAGTTCCTCAACTCGGTATCCAGTCGCTGAGCTTCTTGAACCAAGCGGCCGTACTCGCTGGGATCGTTGACCCCCTGCTGCTGAAGACTCTCCTTTAGCTGGTGGTAGGCTTCTCTAGCAGTTGCGATTCGGGTAAACCAAGGCGATGACTCAAGGTCTGTTTTCAGCGCTTGCCCAAACATTGCCAACTCGGTAGCGGAAGCCTCGATGTCCTGTCTTACTTTTCCGATAACCGCGTTCAAGGCCTGAATGGAGGCCAGAGCCGGACTGTCATCATCGGCATCAAATAGTCCTCCTTGCAGGTCGTCAGGCTGCAAAGTGGCAGCGACATTTTTCAGTTCTGTAACAAGCTTGGTCACCGCCTGAAATTGGCGTTCAAGCTCCCGATTCTGTTGGCTGGTGCGTTGGTAGTTTTTCAACACAACCGTGTGATCGAGGCCTTCGAACCGTTCAAGTTTTCGCTTTATGTCTTGCTGTGCGAGCGTTAAGGATTCGAGAGCTGATAACTTCCCTTCCATTTCGCGCATTCTTGCCCGGGAAGCCAGAAATGCGCTTTTTGCGTCTTCAAATGCGTTTCTTTGCGGTCGCGTGTCAGCGGCATCATCGATCACTTTCAGCAAGGCCTGCTGACTATCGCCGGCCAAGGCAGCAATTTGCCCCTGACTAAATAGCCTCACAGGAAAGCGCTGCTCATTTATGACCTGGCTGTCAGAGGGCATGAAATCAGTAGATAGGATGTCCCATTCTTCCACAATGTTTTCGGTGTCATCCTTTCGCCAAGTAAGGCGATAGGGCGAGCCATTGCGAAGAACCTGCACACGGACCTCTGTGTCGTCGAGTAAGCCACCGTTGTCGTTTTTAGTCTTCGCGACAGCGTTGAATTTATTGAAGGTCTGTCCAGCCTCGGAAGCCTGCGACAGTTCCCTTTCCCTCCGATAAGCCAAGCGAAGGGCGTGCACGATGGTTGACTTTCCTGTTCCTCGACCTCCGATCAGCGCATTGAAATATGGATTGAGGGGGAGACATGCACTATTTTTTCCACGTCCCATGTAGCGTGCATTTCGAATTTCAATCGATTCGATGAAGTGATCGGGGGTAGTGAATGGTGCAAAGCCATCGCTTTGGTCGCTACGGCGTACTGAGACCTCTTGCCCGTCCAGTAGCGCGAGGCGCAGACCTTCCATGTTGGGTTTGGCCATTTTGATCCAGGTGAAGCGCGAGCCAGGAACCGCCGTCCCTTGGAAACTGTGGCAATCACTACCAACCACACTGGCGAAGAGAAGCTTCAGTTCTTCAAGCACTATAGGAGGTGAACTGCTTCCTGAAGTCCACTCCAGGGCCAAAATGCCCGGTTCCTCTAGAACTTGCTTGACGGTGTTCGTATCGAGCAAACATTTTCGGGTTCCCTGCTCAACCTGCAGTAGGCCCTTGTCACCCTCCACATGAGCCGGAATCGCTAATCCGCCCTCGGCAATGACATGCTCGATCACCTTAGCAGCGCCCTCACGTGTAACACCGTCGCTATCCCCACGCGTTCCCGCGTAATGCACTTTCGCCAGCAAATCACTGACGGTTTGGCTGGAGGCAGATGGGTCGAAAATGGCGAGCAAGTGGAACCCGCCCTGAACAGAAATCTCAACGCCAGGGAATAAATGGAGTTCGCGAAATCCCTCAGGTGGACTCCCGGCATTTGCTTCACGCTTCATGTCCGAGTAAGCGGCCTTTAGCCCATCCACCCATTCACCGCTGTTGTGATCGGTGACAGCCACACAGTCGATCTCAGCAGCCATGTACTTGAGCAACCATTTTTGCGGCGTCAACTCATCTGCGGTACCAATCGCCGCTTGCCAAGCATTCGTATCCTTTGATGCCGGGGTGTGAGTGTGAAAATCGAATTTCCACCAGCGGGCGCCAGCGTATGGCCAAGCCTGACTCATATTCTCTCCTTGTTGGCGATCCTAACCGCTTGTTACGCAATGGCACTCAGGTCCATTCACGGGTGGCACTGTGCCAACAGTATCGCCCAATGGCCAGATTCGGCTAGTGACCGAGGGGGGGGGGGAACTCTCGAAATGAGTGAGTGATGTAAATTTTGAATGGCCCCGAGTTTCATAGATGCTTTCGAGCCTCGGGAATACCAGTCTAGTCCCAGTGAGACTGTCCGCTTCTGGCCGAAAGCAGCCGGTCAAAACAGAGAGTGACGTCCGCTCTCGATCCACCCGTTTAACCTTCCAACAAAAAGGGGACTGATTTATTTCCAGATTTAGTCAGCCGGGGTTATAGCCACCTTGCCTAACGAGTGGTGGTCACTGGATCGCTCACTCGCAATTTCTGCGAAAAAAAGAGTGCTACTGCATCCAATCCGAACGCCGCCGCGTATATCAAGCACGGACAGAATCTCCTGGCCGATTTTCCTCACAAAGGATCATCACGATGAAACGCATTTCGATCAAAACGCAATTGATTGCGGGCCTTCTGACCTTGGCGGCAGGTAGCGGATTAGTGTTCAACGCTGCGCATGCTGCATCGATGAGTCACGACAGCGTCATGGTCGGCGGTCAAAGCATGTTGCCGAACAAGGACATCGTCGACAACGCAGTGAACTCGGCCGATCACACCACCCTGGTCGCCGCTGTGAAAGCTGCCGGTCTTGTCGACACCCTCAAGGGAAAAGGGCCCTTTACTGTGTTTGCACCGGTCAATTCAGCCTTTACTGCTTTGCCCGCAGGAACGGTCGATATGTTGCTCAAGCCAGAAAACAAGGCAACCCTCACCAAGATCCTTACTTACCACGTCGTGAGCGGCAAACTGGACATGGCCACCCTTGCCGAAAAGATCAAGGCCGGAGGTGGCAAGACCGAACTGACCACCGTCTCGGGCGGAAAACTGTGGGCAATGATGAATGGTCCGCACAACATCACCATCAAAGATGAGAAGGGCGACGTCGCCGACATCAGTACTTATGACGTATACCAGTCGAACGGTGTGATACAGGTCATCGACAAAGTCCTGATGCCGAAAAGTTGACCGGCGTCGCCGGTCGATTTCAGCATGACCGGCGAGTCTTCCGAGGAGCCCACCCGTGAATGGAACAACCGCGCGCCGTGGGCTAACCTCTGGCTGCAATCGACTTGTAGGACCTCACGACCCAATCGTTTGGAGAAAGGCTATTCCCATCGCCGACACTGACCAACTCAAACACCTTCTAGCCCAGTGTTCCCTGGGTGACCGACGCGCTTTTGAAGCGCTGTATCGTAGCGTGAGTCCGCGTCTGCATGGCGTGGCGCTGCGGTTCATGGGACGCCCAGATCTGGCTGAGGAGGTGCTACAGGAAAGTTTTGTGCGTATCTGGAACAATGCTTCACGCTACCAATCGCAACTGTCGGCGCCGATGACCTGGATGATCAATATCACGCGAAATCAGGCCATCGACCAATTGCGAAAGCGTCGCGAACGTCCGCTGAGTGATCTCGACGCGCAGATGCTGGTAGACGACAGCCCCTCGGCACATGAACAATTGAACAGCTCCCGTGAGACCACTTCATTGAATCGGTGCCTAGATGAGCTCGAAGGGATGCAACGTCAATCAATCACCATTGCTTATTTTGAAGGGCTTTCCTGTTCAGAGCTGGCCGAGCACCTGTCGGCACCGCTCGGGTCAGTAAAGTCTTGGATCCGCCGAGGCATGGAGCGGTTGCGCAGGTGCCTCGAGTCATGAACTACCAAACTCCAAGTCTTCGTCGCGCACTTGCCGCAGATTATGCCATTGGGTTAATGCCACCAGCTGCACGCCGGCGCTTTGAGCAGCTTTTACTGGAGGACTCGGAACTTCGCGCAGAACTTTCGCAATGGCGGGAAAGCCTTGCGAGCCTTACCCAGTCTCTGCCTGAATCACCTGTACCGGATCGTGTATGGCGCGGAGTTACGGCGCGTATAGATCCGCAAACAATGCAGTTGCCTGTGAAGCGACCATTCTGGAGCTGGCTCCGGGTGACGATTGCAACATGTTCACTGGTTGCAGCAGTAACACTGAGCGTTATCTATAACCGTGACGAAGTTCGCTACAGTGCAACGTTGCGTAGTGCCGACGCACAGTCGTGGATGAGCATTGAAGCGCACGAGAATTATCTAAAAATCAAACCCCTGGCTTTGGCGAAGATAGAAAAAAATCGTAGCTTGGAAATGTGGGTTATTCCTTCAGATGGAAAGCCTGTTTCGCTAGGGGTGATACCCCCAGGCGGAGACGGGGAGATCAAGTTGGGCAGTGCGCAGAAAGCGCTTATTGGTGAGTCCATCACGTTGGCCATCAGTCTTGAACCCGAGGGTGGATCGCCAACAGGACAGCCGACTGGTCCGGTGCTGTATCAGGGCGTACTTTCGGCTCTATGACTCAGGGCTGCAAACCGTTAATTTTCGTGAGTAAACGGCTCACTGATCGATCGTTCAGAATTCTGATTCAACGCAACGCGCTCATGAACATAAACGGCAGCTTTTGGCGGAAAGCTGACGCCCGAACAAAAACGATTACTCCCCACCAACCCGCTTCAGCCAATTCCAAAACGGATCGCCCGATTCCTGCGCATCCATACTTTCAGTATCGCGAACAAGCTCCGATGCTCTCACCGGAATGCTCACCCCAAGCGTTCGCTCTACATGGGCCCGTAACAGAAGCGGCGGAGGCGGGTAATCGTCGTCGCCGTATTCTTTTTCACGCACTTCTTCAGGCGTCAGTTGGAATTGCTCTGGCCAGCAGAGTTCGTCGTACCCGATAGCCAGCAGGCGCAATAGGTCCTGCACGTTGTCGGTTAAGACACAGAGCATGTCTGATCCGGACCCGGAACCTGGATGGACAATTCGTTGCTGCCCGTTGTCGTCTCGCCACAGTCCGGCCCACGAACCGTCGCCACCGGTTCTCAAGAATATCGTTAGTCGGTGATTCACTTCGGGATCGTCACTTCGGGTCCATAGCGCAGTAAGGGCAGGATCCGGGACATAGAAGGTTGTCGTGGCGATATCGCTGTTTTCAGGTTCCGGATGCAGGGTCATGTAGCGCATGCCATCGCGGCGTGTCCGGACACAGCCGTGTTCTTCCAATAGCTGAAGGGCTTGCTTCAGTAGCGGCGGCATCGGATTGCTGATGGGGAAGGCGGCGCAGATTTCCAAGAGCGGTTCACGCCACGAATACAAGTCCAGCTTGTGGGCCGCTACCCTGTCGACCGCCTATTGCCGATAGCTGAAATGTGATCTGTGTGCCACCCGTCTTGGCGATGCACGTGTGCGCTCAATCATGCCTGCTTGAATAGCCGATTGCTCAGCTGTATTGCCGCTTTGCAGGCAAGATGCCATCATTCGCCGAGCCCTGGAGCTTCATGCGATGCCCAGGATCTATATCGGCTGCATAAGGATGTATATGAACGTCGTGACTGTTAGAACAAAGGACGAACTGGCTACAGCTAGAAAGTCGGGTGTGGAGCAGATTGTTGTTCAGGGGGAACTCGCCGACAAGGTTAAGCGTGGAAAGAAGATTGCTTTTGCTAGTTCCATCACTCTCGCCGCTTTGGGAGCAGCGCTTGTTGCCACGCCAATGACCGGAGGCCTCTCATTTTTCGCCGCAGCCCCGGTCGCCGCGCTGACCGGGCTTGAAATCGCCGCCATTATTGCAGCTGCGTCGATTGGATTAGCACTCATAATTGCCTTGTTTAAGGACTATGAAGAGATTTCATATGAAAGCGGTAAGCTGGTGCTCAAAAAGAAATCATCATGAGTGTATTCATACCAAGCCCCATACTTTTTCTATGTAGTAAATGTAGCGATCTTTTGTACCGCTGGGGTTTGCGTTTCTAAAGTGCCGATCTATCCGAGTGAGGCAGGGTAGATGTATTTTTAATTGATCCTGCTCTCAGGGTTGTTGGTTTGTCAGGATCGTTACAATAAATGACCTTTGACATAAAACGGAGCAGGTCGCTTGAAGCGGACCTTTGCATCAGTGTGATTTAAAACGCGTTGCGTTGTGTGGGGTTGCATATGGTTATTGTCGTGATTGCTGCAATTGTTTTGGCTATCGTTGTTTTTAAGATGTTGCTCCCTCTTTTGGGGGAGATGATAGGTGTGGTAATTGGGGGAGTGTTATTACTTGGTGCAATTGCTCTGTGCGTGGCTTTCCCGCCGATAATTATTCTTTTCTTGTTTGTCGGAATTGTCATGGCTGGCAATAAGAAATCTAAGGGGGGATGAGTATCCATATTGGATGTGAGCAAGTTATCGTCTAACAGGAAAGGGTCGGATTTATTCTCGGTAAATAAATCCCGTCCCCATTTTTCTTGAGGGCGCCACGATGAGTACGCACTCTTGCGTGCCTCTTATGCTCAGACCTTGGGAGTGAACCTTGGAAAGACTTGAAGCAGCGTTGAAGCAACTGGAAAGTGCTCATTCAAAACTAACTGAACATGAGCCAATTACGGCACTTGCCCAACACTTGCGAGACACCCAGAAAACGCTCGATCTCGGTGAAGATGATGAGCTTCCTGTCCTGCCTGAAAAGCCTGGGATTTATTACTTCGAAGCGAAATTTAAGTTTTTTACAGGAGCGGAACTTGGCGAGTTTGGAGAGCGATGGGGAAAAATACGGGCCAAAGCGCATGATGGAAAAATCCCTCGTTATTACCCGAGTCGGATGAAACATCACTTAGCGGCGTTGGCAGCAGGCCAACCGATCCCATTCTATTTAGGAAAGCGAGAGTCGATAGCCGATCGAATCAAAAATCATGTCGAGTCGCTCCTGGAGTCCGAAACGTATGCACTTAAGCTTCGGGCAAGACCGCACTTAATTCGTGATGTGGAAATTACATACAGTTATCAGAGCTTCGAGGCGCCGCTGACATCTTACTTCGGGGTTGGGTTAATCGAGTCTGAACTACGAAAAATACTTAATCCTATTCTTGGGAAGCAGTGAGCATGGAGAAAGTGCAACTGTTTTTGGATCAGGCCGGCAGCCTGGTGAGGGAGACGAACGCCAAACTCGCAGCAAGCGGTGAGCTGTTCAACCTCTTCTCCATCACCCGAATTGAGCGGGCCGAGGTCAACACTCACTCGGCGATGATCGCGGAACTCTTGAGCCCCGAGGGTCGTCACGGTCAAGGTGTGTACTTCCTTGAACTGTTCCTGTCGACAATGGGTTTTGAACACGAATGCAGCCTCAGCGACGCTAGGGTGCATAAGGAGCAGATTTTCGCGGGGTACGGTCGTGTGGACTTGGTGATTCAACTGAGGGATCACCTTATTCTGATCGAAAACAAGATCGACGCCCTCGACGGCAACCAACAACTCAAGCGTTATAACGATATTGGCAAGGCCTCAGGCAAGCAGTGGCAGTTGTGGTATCTGACAAAGAAAGGCACGGAGGCGCACGAAAGCAGTCATTGCGGCGTGAGCTACCGTCGACTGTCGTACCAGGAGCACATCCTCGACTGGCTTGAGCGGTGCGTCAGCACCTCAAGCGCGACGCCGGCACTTCAGCATGCATTGATCCAGTACAAAAATCTGGTCCAGAAAATCACCGGGCGAGCCATGACCTATACCACACGAAATGCACTGATCGAGCTTCTCATTGCCGACGACAATTTGCAGGCTGCCGAGGCCATCGCCCAGGCACTGCCTCATGCGAAGGGGACAGTATTGTTCGGCTTCTTTGATGCGGTGCGACACGCATTGTCAGAACGTTGTACGCCCGTGTCATCGCCGATTGACTTTACCGGGCATGAAAGTAGCGAGGCGAATTGCCGCAAGTGGTTCCTGCCCAAGGCATCGAGGTTAAAGCACGTGGGGCAGTTTTTCGACATTGGTGTCGAGGGAATGCTGTTACGAATCGAGGTTGCTACTGATGCGCTGCATTATGGCGTAGTGCCGGTCAGTAGCGGGAAATTGGTGAGCGATGGAGGATTGTTGGCGCAAACGCCTCAATTGCCGTTGTACCTGATGTGGCGGAATTGGAATGCGTTCAAATGGTACTCATACCTTTACCTGGACAACGTTGCGAGCAAAATGGACTGTTTGTCTGATCCCAAGGCATTCGTCAAGGAGGTACTCCGCACTGTCGAGCTGATCAAATCTGAACTGTCTGGCCAGCCTGAGTTGCAGTGTGCAAGAGACAGTGCGACGCACTCATAAGCAATGCCAGTCAGTTGACTAGCCAATTTGTCGGTTGAAAGCAGGCAATGTACCGTGCCGTTTCATGTGGGCCGTCTGCAGATAGACCTCAATGAGGGATACCACCACCGGGTCAGAGATCGTAATCACTGCAATGCGTGCTTCACCGTCTTGAACGTGAAACACTGGATTTTCGTTGTTCGCAAACCCTTTGAACCGATGGTTGGGATAGGTTCTCCAACCGTCTTCTCGGATGCTTGGCGTCTTAACATGGTCCCAGACCCGATGGTGCAGGTTGTACCGGGTTGCCTTACCGATATAGAGGATTTGCCCTTCAGGGGTACCAAAAAAATACACGCCACTCTTGCATCCAACACCATCGCCGGTGACCAGCATTCCCGCGTTTGTGGGGTCCGACCAGTCGCCGATGGCGGGACTGGCGTCACCAAAGGCGAGTTCTATTGTGACCTTGTCGAATATCGCAGGCATGGCCTGGGCAAGATCATTTACCAGGGTGAATGCTTCTTTAAAGTCCACTTTTTCCCTCAGTTCGCTATCCATTCAGGCCAGCATTGGCATAGTTTTTCAGTGGCAGCATCGGATTGCTGATGGGGAAGGCCGCGCTGACTTCCTCGGTGAAGTTCATTTCTTTCTTGGTCAAGACGCGTATTGACGAAGGGTAAACGGGATGACGATAAACAGACCATCCCTCCCATGAGAACTTTCAAAAAACAAAGGGTGAGGGCCGCTCCTGATCCACCCGTTTAACCCTCCAAAAATCCCCGTTTAAAAGACACCATCCGTTACGCACTCAAGGCTACACAACCTTGCGCCATTGCCTACGACTACGCCAGAATCCGCCGGCTTGTGCGTCTAGGACGCGGGTTTTATCGTTCCATGGTCACTGAAAAACAGTGATCGGGTTTGGTAGCCCGAGTTAACTAGTCGCATAGCGCATCGTTCGCAGTCCTCTTCGGGTCTCTGCTTAATGGTGGCCATGCGCAGGGCACCTTCGGGTGCGCCGGGTTCCTAGTTACCGGTCTACCAACCCGCGTATTGGCCGCCACCCTTCGTTTGGTAGCGAGGGTGAAGGCTCCTTATCAATAATTAGGAGTTTCACCATGATCAAACCAACACCGAATCCACCAGAAACCGATCCAGTCTCACCCTACCAATTCCCCGATTCCCGAACCCTCAACGAAGCCGCCGAACGCGCCCTCGATCACTACCTCACTCCGCAACAACGCATCATGGGCAGTCACACCAAACACGACCCCATGTTCCTGGCCAACCCGGCCTACAACAGCGAATCCCTCCTGGCCAACGCCAGCGAATCCCTCGATTCCGCCAGCGAAATGCTCAGCAATTTCGCCGCGATCCTGGAACCCGGCCACCGAAAAACGGCGCTGGGCATCGCGCAAGTGGTGATGGTTGCTGGATTGGCGGTGAATCAGGCGTTGGATCATGTCGAGGTGAAGACGTAAGCGGCTGAGCGCTGTAGCTCATAAGCCGGAAAGAAAATGGCCGAGGTTGTCAGGTGTCACTGACGACCTCGGCCATATTTTTTTTCCTGCACCTCTCAACGTTCCCCACTGTCTGGCCTTGAAATGGGTTCACACCTGTTTCAGGGCCAGACACCCTTTATCGCTTTTTCGGTCCCCACAGGTTGGCCTGGGAAATCAGGAGTGAACCGGGTAATCCACATAGCCACGCTGGTCGCCACCGAAGAACGTGCTCGGGTCTGGGGTATTGAGCGACAACCCGTCGCGAATTCGCCTTGGCAGATCGGGGTTGGCCAGAAACGGTCGGCCGAACGCGATGATGTCCGCGCGGCCATCAATCAGGGCCTGTTCCGCGGTCTCGGGGTCGTAGCCTCCGGCGATCATCAGCACGCCGTGCCAGTCCGCACGCAGCTGACTGATGATGGCGTCCCAACGCGGATCGTAGTTTTCATCCTTGACGGTGCCTACGACGGCGGGCTCGACCAGATGCAGGTAGGCCAGTTTCCAGCGATTCAACGAACGCACGATATAGCCGAACGTCGCTTCAGGCGTTTCATCGCCCATGCCCATGAAGCGCCCCATCGGCGTCAGACGAACGCTCACGCGCTCTTCACCGATTTCGTCGACCACGGCGGCGACCACTTCCAGCAACAGGCGTGCACGATTTTCCAGGTTGCCACCGTACGAATCTTCGCGCTGGTTACTGTTGCTGTTGATGAATTGATCGAGCAGATAACCATTGCCCGCGTGAATTTCCACGCCATCCATCCCGGCGTTCAGCGCATTGCGCGCGGCTCGGCGGTAGTCGCTGATGATGTCGGCAATTTCCGACGTCTGCAGTGCGCGCGGCACCGGCACATCTCCCCAGATCCCGTTGCCATCCGCATCGACGATGAAGGTCTTGCCCGGTACGGGCAATGCACTCGGGGCCACCGGCAATGCGTTGTCGGGTTGAAAGCTGGGGTGGGATACGCGACCCACGTGCCAAAGCTGCATGAAGATCAACCCGCCAGCCTCGTGTATCTGGCGGCTGACTTCGCGCCAGGCGTGCACCTGTTCATCGCTATAGATTCCAGGCGTCCAGGCATAGCCCTGGCCCTGGCGGGAAATCTGCGTTGCTTCGGTGATGATCAACGCGGCACTTGCGCGTTGGCGGTAGTACTCGGCGTTCATGGCCGTCGGGATGTCGCCGGGTTGTCCGGCGCGTGAGCGGGTCAGCGGCGCCATCGCCACCCGATGGGGGAGTGTGTAGGGGCCCAGGGCGATAGGGCGGAACAGGTGCTGCGTCATGAGTGTTCTCCAGTCTTTGAAAGGCGTCGGCAGAGGGTGTCGGACGCTGGGTCTGGCACCGGATGGCCTTACGTTAAGCGGATGCTCTGCGCTTGATAATCCATGCGTGTCGCTACGCTGCATTGCGTGGAATGCAACGCTGCGACGTTCAGGACGGTTGTTCCGAGCGAGTCAGAGGAAGGTTCAACCAGCGCCGGCCGGTGGCGTTCGCCACGGCATTGCCGATGGCCGCCGCCATGGGGCCCTGGACGATTTCGGCAGCCCCCAGAAACGGTTGTCCGGGCTGGTCGAGCAGATGAACGTCGACCTTTTTCGGTACCTGCGTAAAGCGCAGGATCGGGTAGCCACTCCAGTCGTAGCTGCGTATGCCGCCGGCGTCATAGGCGACTTTTTCATACAGCGTCCAACTGGTGGACTGGACAATCCCGCCTTCGACCTGATTGCGCAGCCCGTCGGGATTGACGATCTGTCCCACGTCCACTGCCGTGACGACATGATCGATCTGCACTTCGCCGGTCTGCGGATGCACCCGAAGACGCACGGCGATGGCGCAATAGCCCATGATGTTTTTGTAGCGAGCGAATGCGAAGCCGAGGCCTGCGCCAGGCTCGCTGCTTTTTTGCGGCCAGTCGACAGCGTCGCGAACCTGCTCCACCACGGCCCGTGCCCGGGGATCCGTCAGGTGCGCAAGGCGCAAGGCAACCGGATCAATCCCGGCACTGGCGGCCAGCTCGTCCAGGCACGCTTCAATCGCGAAGATGTTGATGTGCGCGCCGAGCGAGCGCATGGCCGAGGTGCGAAACGGCATCTCGGTGACGAAATTCATGTTGATGCGCTTGGAGGCCAATGTGTACAGCGGCACCGCATTGCGATCCCCGTCGCCTTCAGGTTGTGCGATCGGCACCGACGGCGCGGACACGAAGGGGCGAGCCAGAAGTCGCGCCGGTAGCAATCGTCCGGCATTGACGATGCGTTCGTTGTGCGGTGTTGTCCACAGTTCATAATTCCAGTCCTGCAGTCTTGCGTGTGCATCGAGGTTGGCTTGCACTTCGGTGACCATCGCTGAACTGTAGGGCTCCCAGAGGTTCTCCTGTTCGCGCATCCATTGCACTCGCACCGGCGTGCCCGGCAGTTGCATCGCAATCAACGCTGCGTCGGCCGCCGCATCGTCTGCGCCGTTGTGGCCGTAGCAGCCGGAGCCTTCGGTATGGATACAACGAACGCGCTCTGGGGGTAATCGCACCATTTCGGCGATCCCGGCACGCAGGGGATACACGCCCTGAGTGTGGGTCCAGACGGTGAGGGTGCCGTCCTTGAACCAGGCCACGGCGCATGATGGGCCGATGGAGCCGTGCATCAGATACTGCTTGGTCACGCGTGCGCGATAGCTGTGGTCGGTCGTGCCCCGCGGCGTGCCCTCCTGGCTGATGGGGTAGCGGCGTGAGGGGAGGGTCTCCAGCAACCCATGGATGTCTTGCGCCTCGGGTATCGCCTGTCCGCCAGTCCAGCGCGCCGATTCGTAGCCGCTGCGCATGGCTTTGATGGCTTGCCACTCGTCACGCGCCACCACGGCCAGATAGTTGCCGTCGCGAATCACCTGCACCACACCGGGCAGCGTTTCGATCGATTGCGCGTCGAAGGTTTCCAGTGTGCAGCCTGGCCGAGGCGGGCGAATGACCCGGGCGTGCAGCATGCCCGGCAGACGTATGTCCTGAACAAACGCGGCGCCGCCGCTGACTTTGGCCGGAATATCCAGCCGCTGCAGCGAATGGCCGATCACCTTGAATGACGTCGCGGACACGCTCGGCGATTCGGCTTTGGCGTAGAGGTGCAGATCGACGTTTTTGACGGCATCGGCATAGGACATTGTTTGTCCGGTGGGGCCGTGAATGATGCCTTCCCGGGTCGTCAGCCGGGCAGGTGTTATCTCCCAGCTTCGCCCGGCCGACGCCAACAGCAGCTCTCGCACCTGTGCCGCCGCATTGAACAGCGCGGTTCCGCTGTCGAAAATGCTGTGGCTGCCGGCGGTATAGCCCTCGTTTGGCGTCAGTGCGGTGTCGGCGGTCAGCAGGTTGATCGCTGTCGGGGACACCTCCAGACGTTCAGCGGCAATTTGCAGCAAGGCTGTTTTGACGCCGGTGCCCAGTTCAACCTTGCCGGTGTAGACGGTGATGCCTTCAGGGCCGACGCGGATCCAGGCATCAAGCCAGGGGTTGGTACGCAGGCTGCCGGGGAGGTCAGGCGCCAGCACCACGGTGCCAAGCGTATCGACTTCGGTGTCCGCCCAGGCACGCCGCGTTGCGGGCAGCAGGGTAAACGCTACCAGCAAGGCGCCTCCACGCAAGAATGCGCGGCGACCGTGATCGACCTCTTTGATCCCTGTCATGGTGCGCTCCCGTTTTGCCCGGCCACCAGGCTGATCGCTTCGATAATCCGCAAGTGAGTGCCGCAGCGACACAGGTTGCCTGCCATGTGCTCGCGAATGGTCTCTTCGTCCGGGTGTGGGTTGCTTTCCAGCAATGCCTGCGCGCGCATCAACATGCCGGCAATGCAGTAACCGCACTGAGCCGCCTGTTTGTCGATAAAGGCTTGTTGCAAAGGGCCGGGATGTTCGGCGGTGCCGAGGCTTTCGACCGTTCTGACTTTTTTGCCATCAAGGCCCGCGCAGGGTGTCAGGCAGGAAAAAACGGGCTGGTCATCGACGATGACGGTGCAAGCGCCGCATTGCCCCAGACCGCACCCGTACTTGGCGCCGTTCAATCCCAGATGATTGCGCAGCGCGTAGAGCAGCGGCATGTCAGGTTCCAGCTCCAGAGTCTGGGCGGAGCCGTTGACGTTGAGTGTGAGGTGGGTCATTTCGTCTCCTGACGTAGCGCTTCGAGAGTGGCAGAAAGGTCTGTCCAGGGCTGGTCGGGTCTGGCTTGTCGACGCAGGTATGTCGCCAGGGCTATGAGTTGATCGTTGTCGAGGCTGGCGGCAAACGGCGGCATCACCGGTCCGGGCAAGCCCGGCGTTGCCGGGATGCCTTCGAGCACGGTTTTCAGGAAATTGCGCGGGTGTAACGCTTGCAGCGCTGACGTGCGTTCCAGTGACGGACGCCCGTCGATTTCGCGCATAGGTGCCGCGGCGGCATGGCAGCCGGCGCAGGCGCTGGCGAACAGCAGGGCGCCCGTGGACTGATCGGAGAGGCCTGCGTTCGCCGTTGCATCTTGCGTTTCGGTGATCGCTTTGTTTGCCGGCAGGCTCAGCAGATACTCGGCAATCGCCTGTGCATCATCGACCGGCAAGGCGGCCAGACCGAGGCTGACCGGGCGCATCGGGCCGGCCGCCGTGCCGTGTCCGTCCACCACTTCTGCCCGCAGATAGCTCACCAACTGATCGTTGCTCCACGCGTTTGCACGGTGAGCCATGCCGAGCAGCGACGGTGCTTCCCAGCCGTCCACGACACCGCCCGACAGGCTTTCACCGGACTTCTCGGCACCGATCAGGTTCAACGGAGAATGACAGCCTGCGCAGTGCCCGGGCCCTTCGACGAGATAACGCCCGCGATTCCATGCATCAGATTGCTGCGCCATTGGCGTCAGTGGTTTTGCATGCAAGAACAGCAGATTCCAGAACGACACCAGCGGGCGGATGTTCATCGGGAAATTCATGCGGTTTTCCCGCGGCGGCGAGTTCACGGCCGGGCCGCTCATCAAATAGGCATAGGCATCGGCGATGTCCTCTACGGTCATGCGCCGGTAGTGAACGTACGGAAAGGCCGGGTACAGGAAGTGGCCGTCGCGGGAGATTCCTTCACGCATCGCCCGCTCGAACGCCGGCAGCGACCATTGCCCGATGCCGGTCTGCGGATCGGGTGTGATGTTGGTGCTGTAGAGCGTGCCGAACGGCGTCACCAGGGGCAGTCCCCCCGCCAGGTGTTGGCCGCCGGGACGTGTATGGCACACCGCACAGTCACCGGCCTCGACCACTCGCGCACCGCGCTGCAGTTGCTCGGAACTGAATGTTCGCGGACGTTCGACGGGCTCGATCGCCGGGCGCCACATCAGTACGACGGCCCCGATTGCACCGAGTGAAGCGACGATTGCTGCGCTGATCCACAGAGGCTTGGATCTCAAGAACTGACCTTTCATGAGGACGTGACCTGCGAGAGACGCGGGGCGGGCATCAATGACGGATTCGAGACCATGAAGAGCTCCTTGGGCGACCGGGAAGGGCGCCGATGGGGAGCCCTGTGCCAGGTACCCAAGGGTAGAGAGGATGTCGGCGTTCGGGTATTGCCGGAGCACGCAACAGAGTATTGCGTCAACAGCAACGTGCCGTTCGTTGCGGATGACGCATCACTCAATTGCCCGAAGGATGGATTCTCGGCGGCGACCGGAGTCCTTAGCCTTGCCATCACTTTCGCAAATCAGATGAGGTGTCACCATGCTCACGGGTAACCCGGCCGCTGCAGCCAAGTCCGAACAATCCGCTTCTCTCTCCGGCCTGATGGTCGCCTTCCTTGCGTTTTGCTGCGGCGCGGTCGTGGCCAATCTCTATTACGCGCAACCCATTGTCGAACTGATCGCGCCGCAGATCGGCCTGTCCAGCGCCAATGCCAGCCTGATCGTTTCGCTCACGCAGTTGGGTTATGCGTTGGGACTGCTGTTGCTGGTGCCGCTGGCCGATCTCATGGAAAACCGACGTCTGGTGGTGGGATTCACTCTCGCAGCGAGCGCGACCCTGATGGGTGCCGGCCTCACGCATTCGCCATCGATGTTCCTCGTTCTGTCGTTGCTGATCGGTCTGACTTCGGTAGCGGTGCAGATTCTGGTGCCACTGGCCGCGCATCTGGCGCCTGAAGCAACCCGTGGCCGCGTGGTGGGTAACATCATGAGTGGCCTGTTGCTGGGCATTCTGCTGTCGCGTCCGCTGTCGAGTCTGCTGGTGGAAGTATTTGGCTGGCGCGGGGTGTTTTTCAGCGCGGCGGCACTGATGGCCTTCATCGCCCTGATCACTGCGATTGTGCTGCCGCGACGTGTTCCGTCACATCAGGCGACTTACGTGGCGTTGATCTGCTCGGTGTTTGCGCTGGCTCGTCGTTATCCGGTTCTGCGCCAGCGTTCCTTGTATCAGGGATTGTTGTTTGCCAGTTTCAGTCTGTTCTGGACCCTTGCGCCCATCGAGCTGATGCGTCACCACGGTTTCAGCCAGGTGCAGGTTGCGATTTTTGCTTTGGTCGGCGCCGTCGGTGCAGTCGCAGCGCCAATTGCCGGACGCCTGGCCGATGCCGGGCATACCCGCCGCGGGACACTCGTTGCACTGCTGCTGGCGCCGGTCTCCTTGCTGATTGCTGCATTGCCCGGCAGCGGTTACATCTGGCTGGTCGTCTGTGCGGTGCTGCTGGACTTCGCCGTGCAACTGAACATGGTGCTGGGCCAGCGAGAGGTGTACGCCATCGATCCGCACAGCCGTGCGCGCCTCAATGCGGTGTACATGACCAGCATTTTCGTGGGCGGGGCGTTGGGATCGCTGGTGGCGAGCCCTCTCTACGAGCATTTCGGCTGGCAGCTGTCTGCCGTCAGCGTGGCATTGCTGCCGGCGCTGGCTCTGGCGATGTTCCTGGGGCACAAGGCAAATGCCTGAGGCGCTCGAATCGCGGGGGGCGATGGGGCACGGTCATACAAGACGCCTGGCGTTTGGTGATGCACAATCAGCCCCGTTCCTTTTTGACCGGGTCGCGCTTATGGACAAGTTACTGGCATTGAAGATGTTTGTTGAAACCGTGCGGTGCGGCGGCTACTCCTCTGCGGCGCGCAAGCTCGGTATTTCGACTTCATCGGTGACTCGCCAGGTGGCGGGGCTGGAACACGAGCTGGGTGCCAGCCTTCTTAACCGCACGACACGCAACACCAGCGTGACCGTCGCCGGGCAAAACTATTTCGAGAAGGCTGTGGCCATTCTTGATGCCATCGACGAGGCAGACGCGATCGTCGCGGACCGTGGAAGCGAGGCGCAAGGGCGCTTGCGCATCAGCGTTCCGGTGGAGTTTGGTCGAAGGATCATCGCGCCCCATCTGGGCCGGTTGCTCGAGCGACATCCGGGACTGGAATTAAGCATTGCGTTGAGCGATCAGGTCAGCGACCTGCTGAGCGAACAGATTGATGTGTCGGTGCGTCTAGGGTCGTCAGTGGTCAGTGAAGACATCGTCAGCAAGCGGGTCGGCGCTTTCGAACGCTGGGTGGTGGCCAGTCCGGATTACCTGAGTCGTCACTCGGTGCCGTGTCATCCCCGTGACTTGCTCGAGCACGCCTGCCTGCGCTTCGATTACGCGGGTTCTCACCAGAACTGGACGTTCCAGGGTGATGAGGAAACCATCCAGCTCAATGTGCACGGTCGCCTGCAAAGCAACAATGCCGACATCCTGCGAGAAGCGGCAGTGGCGGGCGGCGGGGTGACATTGCTGGCCGACTGGCTGGTGCGCGACGATGTTGCGGCTGGCCGGCTGACACGGTTGTTGGCACGTTATGAAGTCAATCCCGGCAGTGCGAGCAGTTGCATCAACGTGTTGTATTTGCCCAATCACCGGGGTTCGAGCCGAATCAATGTGTTCATTGATTTTCTTGAGGAGATTCTTGACGTTGCCCGGCGAACTGACGGCGTTCAATAAACCGCTGCGAAGTGAGATCCTCATGGCTGGAAACGGGTGAAATCAAGGAGCGACATCCCGGCGCTACACGGGAACAAATGTCTGCGCCATGCTTGAACGATCGTGCAAAACTCCTATGATGCAAGGGCCTGCGCCTGCTGTCTGCAAGCGGCGCCGTCACCTTCGTTCCCAGGAGAGATCGATCTTCGTGGAGTCCTATCCAGACGCCTTGCACGAATCCCTCACGACCCAATTCGTTTTCGGTCCGTTCAGCGTCGTTCCAGGAAAAAGATTACTGACCAGAAACGGCGTTCCGGTGGAGATCGGCGGGCGGGCGCTGGATCTGTTGATCGCCTTGCTCGAGCAACCGGGGCGGGTGCTGTCCAAGTACGACCTGATCGACAAGGTGTGGCCCGACAGCGTGGTGGCCGAAGGCAGCCTGCGCTTTCATATGACCGGCCTGCGGCGGATTCTCGGGGACGGTGAGGAGCAGGCCCGTTACATCGCGACCCAGGTGGGCGTGGGGTATGCCTTCGTCGCACCGCTGGAGAAAAAAACCACCGCTATTCAACCGGCGTCCGTTGCGCTTAGAGCTGCCGAGGGCGTCTGCAGTCTGCCGCCCCGGGCCAAACTGATCGGCCGTGAGGCTGACCTGCAACTGGTCATCGACCATATGCAGCAACCGAAGCTGTTCACCATCGTCGGCCCCGGTGGCGTCGGCAAGACCAGCCTGGCCATCGAAGTGGCGCATCGCATTGCGGCCCAAGGCTTTGAGCGCGTCAGCTTCGTCGATCTGGCGCAAGTCGAAGACTGCGCTTTGGTACCGTCGGCACTGGCCAGATCGCTGGAAATCCCGGTGCAGGCGGAAGACCCGACGTTTGTCCTGCTCTCGCATTTGCGGGAGCAGCGGTTGATGCTGGTGATCGACAACTGCGAACACCTGATCGACGCGGTGTCGACCCTGCTGGAGCAGATCAGCGACACCGCGCCGGATGTCGGGGTTCTGGCCACCAGTCGCGAACCGCTACGGGTGCGTGGCGAATACGTGCACTGGCTCAATCCGCTGGAATTTCCCCGCGAGCGGCAACGCCTCTGCGTTGAGGAATTGCTGGCATTCCCGGCCATCAAGCTGTTTGTCGAACGCGCCTCGTCGAGCAATGCCGCGCTGCTGCTGGAAGCGGGCGGTGGGCAGATGATTGCGGACATTTGCCAACGGCTGGAAGGCATGGCGCTGCCGATCGAACTGGCGGCGATGCGGGTCGCCAGCCACGGATTGAAGGCCACCCACGCGCTGCTCGGCGAGCGCTTCTCGCTAGGCTGGTCAGGGCGCAGAACGGCCGTGCCACGCCATCAAACCCTGCGCGCCATGCTCGACTGGAGTTATGACCTGCTGTCGCCGCAAGAGCGCCTGGCGCTTGAGCGGTTTTCGGTGTTCGTCGGGCCGTTTTCCCAGGAAGCCGCCGCTCAGGTGGCGGCCGAATCGCAACACGAAAGCACCACGGCGGCCGCGATCCTCGATGATCTGGTGTGCAAGGGACTGGTCACGGTCGATCACAGCGACTCGACGGATTCGTATCGATTGCTGGAAATGACACGCGCCTACGCCCGGGAGAAATTGACGGTGCGGGGAGAGGCCGAGGTCAATGCGCTGGCGTTCCGGCACGCGGCGTTTTACATGGACCTGCTCAGCCATCTGGGGACTTCCCCCGACGCAATTTTCCGTCACTCGGCGCGTCTGGCCAGCCAGTTGGGCAACGTTCGCGGTGCGCTGGAATGGAGCTTCGGGCCCCATGGCGATCCGGGTCTGGCGTTGCCGCTGGCGGCCGCGAGTGCGCCGTTGTTCCTGCATTTTTCCTTGCTGGTCGAGTGCCGCAGCTGGTGCTCCCGGGCGGTGGAACTGCTGGAGCTCGGTTACTACGGCACGCCCACCGAAATGGAACTGCAAGCCGCGCTCGGCCTGGTGCTGATGTTCACCCGAGGCAACAGTGAAGCCGCCGAAAAGGCCTTGCTCCGGGCGCAGGACATCGCCGTCGCGCTGAACGACTACGGCTCGCAATTGAGGTTGCTGGGCCGCTTGCAGATCTTCTACGAGCGCATCGGTGATTTCCCTTCGTCCCTGGCCTGGGCGGAGCAGGCAGCCGTGGTCGGCAACATCCTCAACGAGCCCGCCGCCATCGCGATTGCTTCATCGCTGACGGGCATCTCCCACCATCTGCTGGGCGATCAGCGTCTGGCGCGCCAGGAGCTGGAACGCTCGCTGCGCAACAGCTTGCCGTCCCATCCCAGCAACACGATTTATTACGGCTTCGATCACCGCAATCGCACCGGGCTGGCACTGGCCCGTTCGCTGTGGTTGCAGGGTTTTGCCGATCAGGCCCGGCACTGGGCCGAACTGATAGAAGCCGAAGCGTCGGCGCTGCAGCATCCGGTCACCTACTGCATCGCCATGGTCTGGATCTTGTGCATTTATATCTGGACCGGTGATCTGGCGAAGGCAGCTGCCAGCCTTGAGCGGTTCAGCGCTGTCGCCGAAACCAACGCACTCGGTCCCTACATTGCCGCCTGCCAAGGGTTGCGCGCGGCGATCGCCATCCGCGCCGAGGAACCCGGCGAAGCGGTTGCCATGCTGGAAGAAAGTCTGGCGCGGTTGCGTGGCATGCGTTACGAACTGCTCACGACCTCATTCGAAATCGCACTGGCCGAAGGCCTGATTCTGGAGGGCGAACACCCAAAGGCACTGACTCTGGTCGACGGCACCATCGATCACTGCCGGCGAAGCGGTGATGCCTTTGCACTGCCGGAGTTGCTGCGAATCAAGGCCGGTATTCTCAAGGTCGTCCAGGCCGATGATGTTCAGGCCATGCTGGCCGTTCTTGAGCAATCCATTGCGCTGAGCCGCGAACAGGGCGCCTGGGCTTGGGAGTTGCGGTCATCGATGGATCTGGCCCGGTTCTGGCTTGAACAGGGTCAGCCGGATCAGGCCCGGACGTTGCTCGGTGCCTGCCGCGAGCAGGCTTCGGAAGGCTTCGACAGCCTCGATCTGCTTCGGCTGGAAAGCTTCTGGCAGAGTTTGCCCGTCACGCCGGTGTAATCAGGGCGGCCATTTTCACCAGGTCCGCCAGCGAGCGGGCCTTCATCTTGCGCATCACCTTGCCGCGATGGGCCTTGACGGTGATTTCGCTGATGTTGAGGTCAGCTGCAATCAGTTTGTTCAGCCGCCCACTGACCACCGAAGCCATGATCTCCTGCTCGCGCGGCGTCAGAGTCTTGTAGGCCTCGAGCAGTGAGCGCAGGTGCTTTTCTCCCTCCAGCGCCACACGACTGCTTTGCAGCGCATCGGCCATGGCGGTGAGGATCACATCGTCATTGAACGGCTTGGTCAGAAACTCCACCGCACCGGCTTTCAAGGCCCGCACCGTGCGCGGAATGTCTCCGTACCCGGTGATGAAAATGATCGGCATGTTGTAGCGCTCATCGGCCAGGACGGTCTGCAGGTCCAGACCGCTCAGGTCAGGCAGGTTGATGTCGAGCACCAGGCAACTGGGCACCAGCGCCCGGGGCGCGTCGAGAAAGTCCTGCGCGGACTCGAAAAGCCGTGGCTGCCATCCAGCGAAGCGGATCATCAGTTCCAGCGACTCGCGCACGGAAATATCGTCGTCGACAACGAATACGACGGGCGTGACATCACTCATCGGTAATGCTCCACGGGAAAGGGCCATTGCGTTGTTCGCGTTCAACATGTCGATTCCTTTTCTGTTCGGCTTCACGCTCAGTCCAGGGGCAGGGCGGCACTAAGTGCCTTGAGCAACTGGGCTTCGCTGAACGGTTTGAAAAGGCACTCCACCGCGCCGTTGTTCAACAGCTTCGCCTGTTCGCGAGCGTCCCCGTGAGCGGTGATGAAAATCACCGGGATGCAATAGCCGCGACGCAGCAGTTCCTTGTGCAGATCCGGCCCGGACATGCCCGGCATGGCCACATCGAGAATCAGGCAATGGGTCAGGTCGAGATAAGGCGACGCCAGAAACGCCTGCGCCGAGGCAAATGCCTGGACGGCAAAGCCGAACTCCTTGATCAGGTCAGGCAGTGATTCACGAACCGATTCGTCGTCATCGACCACCGATACGAGCAAATGCGTACCCATCAATCATTCTCCACGGTGCGATCGGCGAGGTCGCGGTTATCGGTTTGCGGCAAATCCGTCGAAAGCGGGATGGCAAAGGTAAACGTCGTACCCGGGCCGTCGTTGGCGCTGGCCCAGAGTTTCCCGTCGTGACGCTCGATGATCGAGCGACTGATGGACAGACCGACGCCCATGCCCGAGCTTTTGGTGGTGTAGAAAGCATTGAAGATGCGCTCGACGTCCTGCGGATCTACCCCGTTGCCGCTGTCCCTCACCGCCAGGTAAACGTTCTCGTCCGCCCCCAGGCCGGTGCTGACGATCAACTGCCGGGGCCGGCCGTGGATCGCACTCATGGCCTCGGCGGCATTCATGATCAGGTTGAGGATCACCTGCTGAAGCTGGACCCGGTCACCCCTGACCAGCGGCAGGGCTTCGGCAAATTGCGGATGCAGCACCACGCCGTTGCGTTGCAGCTCGCCCAGCAGCATGGCGATGACTTCCCGTGCCGCGTCATTGAGGTCGACGTTTTCAATGGTGATGCTTTTTTTCGAGAACAACGCTCGCAACCGGTTGATCACATCGGCGGCCCGATTGCCGTCGCGAATGGTGCGGCGCGCGGTTTCCCGGGCTCCGTCGACATTCGGCGGATCGGCTCCGAGCATCCGCAGGCAGGTGCTGGCATTGGTGATGATGCCGGCCAGCGGCTGATTGACCTCATGGGCAATGGACGCGGTGACCGCCCCCAGGCTTGCGACTCTGGCCAGATGCGTCAGTTCGGAACGGGCCTTGTTCAACACTTCTTCGGCGAGCCGGCGCTGGGTAATGTCCTGCAGGGCGGCGATGTATTCGACGCCGTCCGGCGCATGGGTGATCGAATGCGCCACCAGCCGCACGTATTTCACTGTGCCGTCGGGCATCAGCAGCCGATGTTCGTGTTCGAAGTCACGCCCCTTGCGGCGTTGTCGTTTGATCATTTCCCGATGGCTGGAGATATCGTCCGGGTGCACGCGACGATAGATCGCCTCGAAGCCGGGCGGGGTGTCCGGGTCCAGTTCAAGGATGCGGTAGACCTCGTCCGACCACGTGATCTCGTCTGTACTCACCCGCCAGGAAAACGTGCCGGTAGCACTCAGGCGTTGGGCCTTGGCCAGAAAGACTTCCGCCCGCTTGCGGTCTTCGATATCGGTGTTCTCACCATACCAGCGCTCGACCCGGCCTGTGTCATCGCGCTGGGGCACGGCGCGGATCAGAAACCAGCGGTAAATGCCGTCGAAGCGCTTCAGACGAGCCTCATACTCACCGGCGCTGCCCGATTGCAGAATGGCTTGCCAATAGACCGCCAGTCCCGGCGCGTCGTCCGGGTGGATGGATGCCGTCCAGCCATCACCGCAGGCTTGTTCGAGGGACATGCCGGTGTAGTCGCACCAGCGTCGATTGACGAAGCCGACGCTACCTTCCGGCGAGGCACTCCAGACAAAACCCGGAACGGCATCGATGATCCCGCGCAGACGCTCTTCCGACGCGCTGACTTCGGCGAGGGCGCTGGCGATCAAGGCCTTGTCCCGCCGGCGCTCATCGATATCGACCTGCAGCACGCACCAGCGCGTGATGGTGCCTTCGCTGTCTCTGATCGGCAGGCCGCGCACATGGAACCAGCGATAGACTCCGTCGGCGCGCCGAATGCGATGCTCGATCTCGTAGGGGGTGCCGGTACTGACCGAGTGCATCCAGGCGGCGATGACCGAGGGTAAGTCGTCCGGGTGTACGGTTTCGCCGGCTTGCCATTTTTTCAGTTCATGGAGCGGGGCACCGATGTAATCCATGATTTGCCGGTTGACCTGCTCCAGTTCACCGGAAGGCGTCATGAACGCGACCATGGCCGGGATGCTGTCGATGATCGAATCGACCTCCGGCGCTGGCATGAGCGCATCAACCGCGCGGTCTGGAGCGTCCTTGATGACGCGCTCCTGCTCGTTCGTCATACCGATTCTCATTGTTTGCAGTCACCGTCGAACAAAGATGCGCCTTCGCATGGCACTCGCCCATCATACTTTGGTGTCGCCCGTAGCGAATATCTGCCGCCATCGCACACTGCGATGGGCATCACAGTGCCGGTTTTGTAAGCCACTGTATCCAGGGCCTGTCGAGCCATACAAGCATGCAAAGCGCCCGGTTCGGGAAACCGCGCAGATACATTCGCCGCGCAGCCTTGCCCCTGGTTTCAACATCCTTCGATGTTGATTGAAGACAACGTGACGTCCGCGCTCCTGCCAGCAGAACGGCAGCAGGACAGGTCGTCCCTGTAACAGGGCAGAACATTATGAAAGCAGTCGTAATCCAGGCCTTTGGCGGGCCCGAAGTCTTGACGGTGCAAGACATTCAACTGGCAGAACCGGGGCCGGGACAGGTCCTGGTCAAGGTCATGGCGGCAGGTATCAACTTCATGGACACCGGTGTTCGACGGGGCCTCGGCGCCGCGTGGGAGCTGCCGCTGACGCTGGGTGCAGAAGGCGCCGGCATCGTCCAGGCCACTGGCCCGCAGGTGACAGAGTTCGCTGCCGGTGACCGCGTAGCCTGGCACTACGTGCCGGGCAGCTACGCCGAACAGGTGATCGCCCCGGTCAGTCAGTTGGTGCCGCTGCCGGACGATATCGACTTCGCCACGGCCGCCAGCCTGATGATGCAGGGCCTGACGGCCAGCAATCTGGTGGACAAGGTGCATGCGATCCAGCCGGGTGACGTGGCCTTCGTGCACGCGGCGGCAGGTGGCGTGGGGCTGATGCTGACCCAGTTGATCAAGTTGCGAGGTGGCAATGTCATTGGCCGGGTGTCCCACGCCGACAAAGTGGAGGCGGTGCTCGCGGCCGGGGCTGACTATGTGGTGATCGGGCGGGCGCAAAACATTGCCGGTCAGGTCATGCGCCTGACCGACGGGCAGCGGGTGAATGTGGTGTACGACGGCACCGGTGCGGAGGGGTTCGCCGACTCGCTGGAGCTGCTGGATTATTTCGGCACCCTGGCTTTGTACGGACCGTTCATGAATCCGACCCCGCCGATCGATATCTTCAGCGTGCCGCGCAGCATCAAGCTGACGTATCCCTCGGTCATGCACTACGTGCGTGATCGCGAGGTACTGCTGGAAAAATCCCGGCAACTGTTTGCGTGGGTCAGTGCCGGCAAGCTGAAAACCTTCATCGGCAATCGTTATTCACTGGACGAGGTGCAACAGGCCCATCGTGATATCGAGTCGCGCAATACGACGGGCAAGCTGATCATCGTCCCTTAGTGCTGCGCCAGATCAGCAGGGCCGCCAGGACCTGGCCACCGGCGAAGAAAGTGAACAGGTCTTGTGCGGTCCATCGGGCATCCAGCAGAAAACCGGCGACCACCGGCGAAATGATCGCCCCCAGACGCCCCATCGCCAGCACCACGCCGACGCCGGTCGTGCGAACCGAAGTGCAGAACGCCTGGGGGGCCAGGGCATACAGCGCGGCGACCGCACCATTGAGCATCAAGCCCAGCGTGACGGCGACGAGCGCGGCCACACCGGGTACGTGTGAGGCCGGCATCATCAGAGGCAGCAGGGCGGCGTTGAGCAGCAAAAAAACCGACAACAATCGCCGGCAGCCGAAACGATTGGCCGCCAGCCCCAGCAACAGCGCGCCGAGCATACCCCCAGACGCCAACAGAACTCCGATTTGCGCGCCTTGCCGATCGGTAAAGCCGTTGTGGACCAGCAGACTCGGGGTCCAGCTCATCACGAAGTAAAAGCAGAACATCAGCAGAAAGAGCGCCAGTGCCAGCGATGTGGTCTGTTGCCACTGACCGGGCGAAAACGGCCGGCTGGCGTTGTCAGGCGACGTTGAAGAGACAGGTGCGCGGTGTTCAAGTGCCAGAAATGAAGGCGACTCACGCAGCCAGAAGACCCCGACCAACGCCGCCGCCAGCGTAATGCAGCCACCGGACAGAAAGACATACCGCCAGCCCATGACATCATTGAGGACATGCGCCAGCACACCGCCCAGACTGGCACCCATGGCAAAGGCGAGAGATTGCAGGGCGATGGCCAGGTTGCGCCGCAGCGGGCTGGCGTGTTCGAACGTCATCACGTTTGCGCCTACCAGCACCGCCCCCGTGCCGATGCCGGTCAACAAACGCAGGAACATCAGCACGTGATGATTCGGGCTCCAGAACGACAGCAACATGCTCAGGCCACTGAGCAGCAGGCCGGCGAGCAATAGCGGTCTGCGCCCGAAGCGGTCGGCCCTGGGCGCAGCCAGCAGCGAACCGAGCGCCATCCCGATCAGACTTGCGCTCAGCAACAAGCCCAGTTGCGCGCCGTTCAATGCCCACTGTGTCGAAACCCGGCTGGCGGTGAAAGCCATGGCCATCACGTCCAGCCCATCGATCACGTTGAACAGCATGCACAGCCCGATCACCCACCACTGTGAGGTGTTTGATGGTGTGCCGCTCAGGTGTTCGAGCGCCGATTCCCCACGCATCCGCAATCCTTGTTCCGGTCTGTCATTCAAATGGGCCTTTTCCCCCGCCGCATTCTGCCCGTTAACCGTTGCTGAATTCGAGCGCGATTTTGCGCGCCTGGCCAACGCGTCATACCAAGGTATCGACCGACACCATCGTGTAATCGCCCCGCTGGCAGCGCGGTGGTCTGATCCGATTGGCGATGCCTTTCGAATAATGACTACAAGGAGATCCATCATGGTTGCGGTTACGTGCGGTTTCACATGGCGCCATTGCCTGGCGTCAGCCATCAGAAGAGGGGCCCTGGGCCTTGCCGTGCTGGCAGGCAGCAGCGGCGCCTGGGCCACCAGCCCGATAACCGATCAGTCGCAGACCATTCGTCCGTACCACGTTCATGTGGATGAAGAGAAATTGTCTGATCTGCGCAAACGCATTGCCGACACCCGTTGGCCGGACAAGGAAACGGTCGGCGACGTGTCCCAGGGAGTGCAACTGGCGCAGGTCCAGGCGTTGGTGAAGTATTGGGGCGATGGCTACGACTGGCGCAAGGCCGAAGCCAAGCTCAATGCCTTGCCGGAGTTCGTGACCACCATCGACGGCGTCGACATTCAGTTCATCCACGTGCGCTCACGCAACCCCAACGCGATGCCGCTGATCCTGACTCACGGCTGGCCGGGTTCGCAGTTCGAATTCCTCAAGACCATCGGCCCGCTGACCGATCCCGTGGCCTATGGCGGCAAGGTCGAGGACTCGTTCGATGTGGTGATTCCGTCGATTCCCGGCCATGGTTTTTCCGGCAAACCGACCGAGCTCGGCTGGGGCCCTGACCGAGTGGCGAAGGCCTGGGATGTGTTGATGAAACGTCTGGGCTACAGCCATTACGTGTCTCAGGGTGGCGATCACGGTTCGGTGATTTCCGATGCACTGGGTCGCCTGGCGCCGCCCGGTTTGCTGGGCATCCACCTGAACATGCCGGCTACCGTGCCGCCGGAACTGGTCAAGCCGATCAACAGCGGCGACCCGGCGCCAGCGGGACTGACCGCGCCGGAGGTGACGGCCTTCAATTCGCTCAGCCAGTTCTTCGGCCGCAACGCCGCCTATGGCGCAATGATGGTGACCCGGCCGCAGACCATCGGCTATCTGCTGGCGGATTCGCCCGCCGGTACAGCAGCGTGGATGTACGAAAAATTCGCCGCGTGGACCGACAGCGACGGTCAGCCCGAGAAAGTCCTGAGCCGCGATGAAATGCTGGATGACATCAGTCTGTACTGGCTGACCGACAGCGGGGCGTCGTCCTCCCGTTTCTACTGGGAGAACAACAACAATAACTTCAGCGCCGCCGCGCAGAAGACCGCTGACATCAAGGTTCCGGTGGCGATCACCGTGTTCCCGCACGAGATCTATCGTGCGCCGAAAGTCTGGTCGCAGCGTGCCTATCCATCGCTGGCCTACTTCAGCGAAGTCAGCAAGGGCGGTCACTTCGCGGCATGGGAGCAACCGCAACTGTTCAGCGAAGAACTGCGCGAAGCCTTCCGGCCACTGCGTGCGGCTGCCCAGAAAACCGCGGCTCAGGCAGCGCGCTAACCCTTCAACCCGCAAGCCCTTCAACACCAAGCCCGGAACCGTCGCCCGGCGGTTCACGAGGGAGACTCGGCATGACTGACTCTAACGCTGTAACCCAATCCCGGCGCGTGCTCACCGTTTCGATGCTGGCGCTTGCGCTGGGCATTGCCTCGGTGCACGCCAACGCCGCCGAAGTGCCCACCGGCAAGATCGACGCCATTACCGCCGGCACCAATGTTTCGTTCGGCGCGCTGAAACACGTCAAGGCCGGACTGCTGGACGTGTCCTATGCCGAAGTCGGTCCCGCCGACGGTCCGGTGGTCATCCTGTTGCACGGCTGGCCTTACGACATCCACAGCTACACCGATGTGGCGCCGGCGCTGGCGCAGAAGGGCTATCGGGTGCTGATTCCCTACGCGCGCGGCTATGGCGACACACGTTTCCTGTCTGCCAAAACCGTGCGCAACGGCCAGCCGGCGGCGCTGGCCAAAGATCTGATCGACTTCATGGACGCCCTGAAGATCAAACAGGCCGTGCTTGGCGGCTATGACTGGGGCGCGCGTACCGCCGACATCGTTGCAGCGCTCTGGCCCGAGCGGGTGAAGGCGCTGGTGGCGGTGAGCGGTTACCTGATCGGCAGCCAGGAAGCGGGCAAGACGCCGCTGGCGCCGGCGGCGGAGTTGCAGTGGTGGTATCAGTTCTACTTTGCGACCGAGCGTGGCCGTCTGGGCTACGAAAAGAACACCCACGACTTCGCCAAACTGATCTGGCAGCTGGCCTCGCCGAAGTGGACCTTCGACGACGCGACTTACGAGCGCAGCGCCGTCGCGTTGCAGAATCCGGATCACGTCGCGGTGTCGATCTTCAACTACCGCTGGCGCCTGGGGCTGATCAAAGGGGAAGCGCAATACGATCCGCTGGAGAAAAAACTCGCGGCATTCCCCTCGATCAGCGTGCCGACCATCACTATGGAGGGCGACGCCAATGGTGCGCCGCACCCACCGGCCGAGGCCTACGCCAAACGCTTTACCGGCAAGTACGAGTACCGACTGATCAGCGGCGGCATCGGCCATAACCTGCCGCAAGAAGCGCCGCAAGCGTTCGCCCAGGCGGTGATCGATGCCGATCATCTCTGATTGCCGGCCGAAGGGGATCCGACCATGAAACTCAACCATTGGGCCGTGTTGCCAGCGGCCATTGCGCTCGCGGCACTGGCGGCTACCGGTGTCGCATTGGGCGAGGCCGATGACGGCGAAGCCTCGCCGATCTACGGCGTGAAGCTTCCGAAAAACTATCGGCAGTGGGCGCTGATTGCCCCGGCCCAGGAAGCCGCGCCGCTGGATGAACTGCGCGCGGTGCTGGGCAACGACCGGGCGGTCAAGGCTTACCAGAGCGCAACGCTGCCGTTTCCCGACGGCACGGTGCTGGTGAAGCTGGCGTGGAAACACGTGCAGTCGCCGGAGTTCGAGCCCGCCTCGATTCCGGGGGCGGCCACCACCGTTCAGGTGATGGTCAAGGACTCGCGCAAATACGCCTCGACCGGTGGCTGGGGATTCGGCCGGTTCATCAACGGCAAACCCGCCGACGAAGCCCAGCACCAGACCTGCTTTGCCTGCCATCAGGCGCGGGTGCAGAACCACGATTTTGTCTTCACTCGATACGCTCCCTGAATCCGTCATACGAGGAACATCCAGATGAAAAAAACACTGATTGCACTGAGCATCGCTGCGGGCCTGTGCCTGGGCGCCAATGCCTTCGCCCAAACCGCCAAACCCACGGTGGTGCTGGTGCACGGCGCGTTTGCCGACGCGTCGAGCTGGAACGGCGTGGCGAAAATTCTCGAGAAGGATGGCTACACGGTGATTGCCGCCGCCAATCCGCTGCGCGGCGTCAAGAGCGATGGCGCAGCGGTATCGGCATTGTTGAGCAGCATTCAGTCGCCGGTGGTGCTGGTCGGTCACTCCTATGGCGGCAACGTCATCAGTGATGCGGCCAACGATCATGCCAATGTCAAAGCGCTGGTCTACGTCAGCGCCTTTGCCCCTGAGGCCGGTGAAACCGTCGCCGGGCTGGCCGGCAAGTTTCCCGGCAGCACCCTCGGGCCAACGCTGGCGCCACCCGTTGCGCTGGCCGACGGCGGCAAGGACTTGTACATCCAGCAGAGCAAGTTCCACGATCAGTTCGCCGCCGACGTCCCGGCTGCACAAGCGGCGCTGATGGCCGCGACCCAGCGCCCGGTCACCGAAGCTGCACTGAACGAGCAGGCCGGAACGCCTGCCTGGAAGCACATTCCGTCGTGGTACATCTACGGCGACAAGGACAAGAACATCCCGCCCCAGGCGATGGCGTTCATGGCCAAGCGTGCAGATGCCAAGGCAGTTGAAGTGGTGAAGGGCGCCTCGCACGTGGTAATGGTGTCGAACCCGGCCCCGGTGGCCCGGCTGATTGAAAAAGCCGCGGCCGCCAACTGAAAACCTGCGACGTGCCGCAGCGCGTCGCAGGTCTGTCACCTCCCGCTCAGGCAACGGACACCTGCGGCGATGGTGCCGGTACCAGTCTGAGCAGGGGGGTGATGCCGAGCATCAACAGCAGTACCGCGAACAGTAAGATGTACGCCGGGCCATAGTGTCCGGCGTATTCGCGCAGGGCACCGAACAGCAGCGGCCCCAGCGCGGCAATCAGGTAGCCGATGAACAACATGAACACCGTCCACAACCCGGCCTGCTCACTGGTGCTGGCGTGATCCAGCGGCAAGGTCATGGCCACGGTGAAGCCCATGCCCAGCCCGATGGCCGCGAGCACCACGTACAGCATCGGCCAATACGCCGGCAGGAACGCCATGCCGCCCACCCCCAGCAGGGCCAGCAACGCCGACACCCCCAGCAGACCGCGCCGGTCGTGGGCCCTGCCCGGAATCAGTCCCGCCCCCACGCTGGCCACGGCGAACACCGCCGTAAAAATACCCAGCAGGACGCCCGGGGAAACACTCGACGTGGCCGCTTCCACCGAGGCAGGCGCCATCCAGGCGAAGAGGGCGTAGACCACGAATTGACCGGCACCGAAGTTCAATGCGATCAACCACGCCTGCGGATTGCCCCAGGGCAGACGTTTGCTCGGGTTCGACGGCGATTTCACTGCGGGCACCGGTATCGCAAAGCGCCGTGCCATCCACACCCAACTGGCGATGGCGGTGAGGCATGGCACGCTCCAGAACCCGGCGCTGACCCGCCAGTCCTGCGCCCGCTCGGCAATCGGCGCGCTGAGCACCGCCGCGAGGGTCGCGCCCAGACTCAGGCCGCCGGCGTAGATGCCCATGAACAACGCCGGCCGTTGTGCAAAGTGGGTCTTGATCCACGCGCCGGTCATCGCGCCGGCAACCGCAATGCCGATGCTGGCGAAGAACGTACTGCCAAGCAGAAAAAATGCATTCGGCGAAATCGCCCGCAGCAAGGTCGAGGCACCCAGCAGCGTCAGTGCAACCACTACACTGCGATCGATCCCGAAGCGCCTGGCCAGGCTCGGAACCACCAGCGCGAACACGCCCATGCACACGTCAGGAATCGAGGTCAGCAGCGCCGCCTGGGTGTAGCTCAACTGGAAGTGCTGCTGGATCAACAGCAGAATCGGTCCCACCGAAATGATCGGCGGCCGCAGGGCGATGGACAGGATCAGCAGGCCGATCACCGCCGTGACGCTCTGCTGGTGGCCGGAGAGATTGCGGGTGATTGCCATGGGGAAGGCCTCATTGATGAACAATGAGCGCAAGGCTAACAATGGGCCGGCCATGGCAAATGCCAGGGTTTGTCGCCAAAGTGACAATCGCAGCTTTACCACGATCAAGGTCTGTTTTCAGGAGCTTCCATCCGATGAAACGAGAGGTGCGCAAGGTCATTGCCAGGCGTGAGTCCGCACCGCGCAGCGAACGTTATCCCGACTATCAGGATGTGCCGCGGATGATGACCGTGCTGGTGCGCGATCAGGCCACCGGCGAGTACAACGAACCGCACGTGCATCGGCACGGGCAGTTGTTGTATGCCTCGAGCGGCGTAATGCGAGTGGCCACCGAGCGCGGGTTGTGGATCCTTCCACCGAAGCGGGCCCTGTGGATTCCGCCCGGGGTGATCCACGACCAGTTGATGCTCAGCGCGGTCAAGATGCGCTCGATCTACATCGAACCGCAGGTCTGCGCAGGGCTGGGCGATCACTGCAAAGTGCTGGAGATCCCCGGATTGCTGCGCGAGTTGATTCTGGCCCTGGCCGAGCAGCCGATCGAATACCCGCAGGAAGGTCGCAACGAGCACATCGTGGCCCTGATACTCAGTGAGCTGCAGGCGGCCCGGACGCTGCCGATCGAAGTGCCGTGGCCGGTCGACAGGCGACTGGTCACGGTGTGCGAGGCGATTCTGCAGGACCCCGGACAAGACCATTCGATCAGCTTTTGGGCAGACCGGGTCGGTGCCAGTTCGCGCACGCTGATACGCCTGTTCGTCAATGAAACCGGCCTGAATTTCCGCCACTGGCTGCAACAGGTGCGGCTGGCGACCGCCATCGATCGGCTCGACAAAGGGCTATCCGTCGGGGTGATTGCCCGGGATCTGGGCTACGCCAGCCAAAGCGCCTTCAGTGCGATGTTCAGACGGGTGATGGGCGAATCGCCCCGTGAATTTCTCGTCCGCGATTAGGGCGTTCGGGTGATTCCGATACCTTCGTATTCTGTCGTCGAAGGGAGGCGGGTGGTATCAATGACGCTGCTGTTGCAGGTGCACTGAACACCCACCCTCGTTCCGAGAGGAACCTTCGAAGAGTGAGAATCCTGATGCTTTTATACCTATCGACCTGGTCCGAAATCGCCCAATTCCTCGAACGCAGCCGCACCATCGTCATCCCGATCGGTTCCAACGAACAGCACGGGCCGACCGGCCTGTTGGGCACCGACTGGATGTGCCCGGAGATCATCGCCCATGAAGCGCAGAAAAACGCCGACATCCTGATTGCCCCGACCTTCAACATCGGCATGGCGCAGCATCACCTCGGTTTCCCCGGCACCATCTCGCTCAGGCCCTCGACCTTCATCGCCGCCATCGCCGACTGGACCCGTTCGCTGGCCGCCCACGGCTTTGAAAAGATCTTTTTCCTCAACGGCCACGGCGGCAACATCGCTTCCATTGAAGCGGCGTTTTCGGAGCTGTACGCCGAAGCGAGTTTCGCCCGACGCAAAGCCGGGTTCGCCCTGAAGCTGTGCAACTGGTGGGATCTGGAAGGGGTCAACGAGCTGGCACGCGAGCAGTTCCCGACCGGCCACGGCATTCATGCCACGCCTTCTGAAATCGCCGTGACCCAATGGGCTTACCCCGATTCCATCAAGTCGGCGGACTACTCACCGCAGATCGCCAACTGGGGGCCGATCCGTGAAGCGGCGGATTTCCGTGCCCGTCACCCGGACGGCCGCATGGGCTCTGACCCGGCTCAGGCTTCGCCGGAAAAGGGCCGGCAATTGGTGGAAATGGCCGCTCGCGGTCTGGTGCAGGAGGTGCAAGCCTTCAGCCGCGAATCCTTACCTGACTGAACCCTCGCCCTGATCAACGCCCGGATTTTCCGGGCGTTGCTGTTTCAACCCTTGGGGAAAATCGCCATGTGGACTATCAAGCACAGCTACATCGATGGTGCGTTCGTACCCGTTCAGGGCCGCGAATCCATCGAATGCATCAACCCGGCGACGGAGACCGTCATCGGAACGGTCACCCTGGCCAATCGCGACGATGCCAGGCAAGCCATCGCCGCCGCCCGGCGTGCGCAAGTCACGATGGGCCGCACCTCGAAAGCCGAGCGCATCGACATGCTCAGGCGCCTTCAGGCGGCGGTGCTTGAGAGCACCGAAGACATTCGTGACACCGCCATTGAAGAATACGGCGCACCGTTGGCCCGTGCGCAATGGGTCAGCCAGTACGCGTCGCAGTCCTTTGCCAACACAGCGCAAGTGCTGGAGAACTATGAGCTGGCGCGGCCCGTGGGCCGTGCAAGGGTGGTCATGGAGCCGGTTGGGGTGTCGGCGTTGTTCGCGCCCTGGAACAGCACCGCCGGTACGGTGTGCAGCAAACTGGCGGCCGCCATTGCCGGCGGCTGCGCCTCGGTCATCAAACCGAGTGAACTCAGCCCGTTGCAGACCCAGGTCCTCGCGCTCGCCTTGCACCGTGCGGATCTGCCCAAGGGGGTGATCAATATTGTCCTGGGCCGTGGGAGTGATGTGGGCGACGAGATCAGCACCAGCCCGCACGTCGCGAAGGTCTCGTTTACCGGCTCCACCGCCACCGGAAAACTCATCGCCCGTGCCGGCATCGAGACGATGAAACGGGTGAGCCTGTCGCTCACCGGCAAGTCGGCGTCCATCGTGCTCGACGACGCGGATCTCGAAGCGGCCATCCCCATGGCACTGAATGCCGCCTTCATGAACAACGGTCAGGCCTGCGTTGCCGGCACGCGGCTGCTGGTACCGCGCGGATGCTTGCCGCAGGTGGTCGAGCAGGTGAAAAACCTGGTCGACGCGACCGTGGTCGGCAACCCCCGGGACCCGGCGACCGCCATCGGCCCGTTGGTCAACCAGGCGCAGTTTGATCGCGTGCAGGGCTTTATCCGGCGCGGGCTGGAGCAGGGCGCGCGATTGATTGTCGGCGGGGAGGGTCGGCCTGCCGGCCTGAGCCAAGGCTATTTTGTGAAACCTACGGTGTTTGCCGACGTCAGCAATGACACGGACATCGCCCGGGAAGAGATTTTCGGCCCGGTGCTGTCGATCATCGCTTATGACGATGAAGAAGACGCCATCCGCCTGGCCAATGCCAGCGTCTACGGTTTGCAGGCCTATGTGTTCACCCGCGAGGTCGAACGTGGCCGACGCATGGCGGCGTGCCTGGAGGCCGGTTCGGTGTTGATCAACCGGATCGCCCCGGAGCTGCTGGCACCGTTTGGCGGTGTCAAGCAGTCGGGGATCGGCAGGGAATTCGGGCTGTCAGGACTGGAAGCGTTTCTTGAAGCGAAAAGCATCGTAGAGGACTGACCTCGGCAGCAGGGCAAACAGGATCATTCCTGCTTGCCCTACTTACGTCATTGCGGATCAGCCCAGCGCTTCGATGGCCTGCGCAACGCCTGCACCGTACGCCGGATCGGCCCGGGTGCAGTTATCGATGTGGCGTTGCCGGGTCTGGGCACTGGCGCCATGAATCGAGCGCGCCGTGTTCTCGAACAAGACCTGTTGCTGGGCGGGGGACATGGCCCGAAACAGCGCGCCCGGTTGCGAGAAATAGTCGTCGTCCTCGCGGTGATTCCAGTGCCCGGCGCTGCCTTTGAGGGCCAGCGGTGGTTCGCTGAAATCCGGTTGCTCGGCCCACTCGCCATAGCTGTTGGGCTCGTAGCCGAGGGTGCTGCCCGCGTTGGCATCGGTGCGCATCTGGCCGTCCCGGTGATAGCTGTTGACCGGGCAGCGCGGCGCATTCACCGGAATCTGATGGTGATTGACGCCGACGCGATAACGCTGTGCATCGCCGTAGGAGAACAGGCGAGCCTGAAGCATTTTGTCCGGTGAGAAGCTGATGCCGGGCACCACGTTGGCCGGGTTGAAGGCCGCCTGTTCGACGTCGGCGAAGTAGTTGTCGGGGTTGCGGTTGAGCTCAAGCACGCCGACTTCGATCAGCGGGAAATCCGCGTGGGGCCAGACTTTGGTCAGGTCGAACGGGTTGATCGAGTAGGTTTCGGCATCCAGTTCCGGCATGACCTGCACGTAAAGCTTCCATTGCGGGAAGTGGCCTTCCTCGATGGCGTTGTACAGATCGCGCTGGGCGCTTTCGCGGTCATCGCCGATCAGGGTCGCGGCCTGTTGGTCGGTCAGGTTCTCGATGCCTTGTTGAGTTTTCCAGGTGAACTTCACCCAAAAACGCTCGTTCGCCGGGCTGATGAAGCTGAAGGTGTGGCTGCCGAAGCCGTGCATGTGGCGATAGGTGCGCGGCAGGCCGCGGTCGCTCATGACGATCGTGACCTGGTGCAGCGCCTCGGGCAGCAGCGTCCAGAAATCCCAGTTGTTGCGGGCGCTGCGCATGTTGGTGCGCGGGTCGCGTTTGACCGCATGGTTGAGGTCGGGAAATTTCAAAGGATCGCGCAGAAAGAACACTGGCGTGTTGTTGCCCACCAGGTCCCAGTTGCCTTGCTCGGTATAGAACTTGATGGCGAATCCACGGATGTCACGCTCGGCATCCGCCGCGCCACGCTCACCGGCCACGGTCGAGAAGCGGACGAACACTTCGGTGGTCTTGCCCACGCTGGAAAACAGTCTGGCTTTGGTGAAACGGGTGATGTCGTGGGTCACGGTGAAGGTGCCGAACGCACCCGAACCCTTGGCGTGCATCCGCCGCTCGGGGATGACCTCCCGATCGAAGTGCGCCAGTTTTTCCAGCAACCATACGTCCTGCAACAGCATCGGGCCTCTTGGGCCGGCGGTCTGTACGTTGTTGTTATCAACCACGGGCGCGCCCGCGGCAGTCGTCAGCTTGTTCATGCGCAACTCCTGGCTTTTGTCGGTTTCCCGCCATCACATCAAAAGCCCCGGGCGCGATCTATTGCACCATGGTGTCGCCGGATAGTACGAAGGTGTGGTTGGAAGACGGTGCGTTTTGGTGTCGGCGGGGGACAGATCAGGCGAGGGTGATGCTGACCTTGATGTTGTTGCGCGTGGCCTTGGAGTAGGGGCAGTTCTGGTGCGCCGCGTCGATCAGTTGTTGCGCCACTTGCGGTTCGATCTGCGGCAGTGACACCGCCAGTTTCGCTTGCAAGAAGAACCCTTGCTCGCCGTGGACCAGGTCGATTTGAGCATCGACCCCGGCCATGGCCGGAAAGACGATCTTGCGCGCATTGCAGGCGTGGCGCAGTGAGCCGAGGAAACAGGCTGACCAGCACACGGCAAACAATTGCTCGGGGTTGGTTCCGATGCCGGGCGCACCCGGTGGAGAAAGCTTGAGATCCAGTCGGCCATCGTCACTGCGTCCTGTGCCCTCGCGACCTCCCGTGGTGCAGGTGTGCGCGGAGTAGAGGGTTTTTTCGATATCGATCATGGGCATTCCCTGAAGAGCATTTCACAGCGTGGAGGGCGGTTCATGTGGCCCGTGTGGGTTCATGACATTCGCGTGCAGGCGCACCCGCCAGCGCGTCGGCCGTGGCCATGGCGTCAGCATCGCGATGGCCCAGGTTGTCGAGCAGGGTCGAGCGGGCGATCTCGATCAGCCAGGCGCGAAACGGAAAGCTCGGGTCATGGGTGGCCTGTTCCTGATAGAGCGCCCTGAAGGCTTGCTGAACGAGGCTGCCGGTGTCTTCGAGACGGATCCGCCCGGCCTGCACCTGACCTTCGTAGAAGGCGACGAGTAACGGTGTCACCGTCGCGAACAGCTGTTGCGCCTCACCCCGGCCATGCCTGACGGCCCCCGCGACCAAGGCATACAGTTCGTCGTTGCCGAGCCGGTCAGCCTCGCACAGGCAATTGTGGCGATAACCTTCAGCCATGATCGGATCCCTCGCAAAACCATCGTTCGACTGAGCGCGGCTGCCGAAAAGATTTGCAGGTGGCCCGGCGTTCAGCGGTGAGATTCAAGCCTGCCTTCACACCCGATTGACTGCCAGTTATGCGTTGTTAGCGCTTGTTAGCGCTTGAAGCCTGCCGCGTTTCGCACGCTGACTTTTGCTTTGCCGAGTCTTGATTCTGCGCGGGTTTTCAACAATCGGCGCTTGCCAGGAGCGGCGGCTGGATTCCCGGCATTTATGACACCTCTGTCCCTTTGCCATCGTCACAACCATGTAGGAAACGTCCGATATTTATTTCGCAAAATTCCTACATTTTGTTTGCCTCCCTAACAAAAAACGTGGTTATTATCCGCCGGCGCTTCGGGTCACAAACCCGGCGCCAGAAGATTGCCGTGTGCCCACAGGCCCGGCAGTCGCAGCCGATCGGGACCACCCTGGCGCTGTCATCCACCGCGCAGGTTGTTCCTCGTCGTTGACCCTCAAATGGAAGTCGAGGTTTCAATTGATCACGCGGTTTGCAATCGACGATGCAATGGACAGGGCGACGGATGTCGTCAACGATTCTGTCATCTCCCCAGCTGCCTGCGCGGACCGCGCCGCGGTGTTCTTCGCCAGCCTTTCTCCCCCCGGTTTCCTGTGTGTGCCGGTGTGCAACGCAAGTCTGCACGCGCGTGCCGCGCCATCTTCCTGAATTCGAATGACCGAACCGGTACCTGATACCGGGGCCTGACTGGCAGGGTGCGTGCTGTCCCTGCCTGATCACAAAAACAATGTAGTCATGGACGGTAGCCTCCGATGCTCGACAACACTTCCTTGCGTGGGACGAATCCCGCGCAGCCCGACGTTTCATCCTCGATTCCGTTCGACACCGATCTGTGTGTGCACGGTCTGTTTGAAGCACAGGTGCTGCGCAACCCCGAGGCCATTGCCGTACGTTGGCAGGAAGAGGCGCTCAATTACCGCGATCTCAACACCCGCGCCAACCGCTTGGCCCATCACCTGCGCAGCCTCGGCGTCGGGCCGGACGTGCGGGTCGGGCTGTGTCTTGAGCATTCGCTGGAGATGCTGGTCGGTGTGCTCGCGGTGCTCAAGGCCGGTGGCGCCTATGTGCCGCTGGACCCGGCGTATCCGCAGGCCCGGCTGGCGCACATGCTGTCCGACAGCGCGCCGCCGGTGGTGCTGACCCATGGTCAGGCGCGGCAGGTTTTGTTGGCTGCGCTTGAACAATCGACCACGGCGCCGACGGTGCTCGATCTGGGCGATTCAACGCATTGGGCTTCACAGTCACCGGACAATCCCGAACCTTGCGCAACACACCTGACACCCCGTCACCTGGCCTACGTGATCTACACCTCGGGTTCGACCGGCACCCCGAAAGGCGTGATGGTCGAGCATCGCGGGCTGATCGCGGTGAGCGCTGCCTGGGCAGAACTTTATGCTTTGGGCGAGCCGGTCAATCACCTGCAAATGGCCGGGTTTTCCTTCGACGTGTTCAGCGCCGACCTGATTCGTGCGCTGGGGTTTGGCGGCACGCTGGTGCTGTGCCCCCGGGACACTTTGATGGACCCACCGGCCCTGTATCGCCTGATGCGGGAAGCTCAGATAGGCTTTGCCGACTTCGTCCCGGCGTTGCTCAATCCCTTGCTGGCCTGGGTCGAAGAGACCGGCCATGACTTGTCGTTCCTGCGCACCGTGGTCTGCGGCTCGGACATCTGGACCGCCCACAGCGCACGGCAATTGCGCAGGCTCTGTGGTGAGCGGGTGCAGATCGTCCAGGCCTATGGTGTGACCGAAGCGAGCATCGACAGCACCTGTTTTGAACTCACCGAAAGCAACCGGATCGATGCGGTGTTGCCCATTGGCCGGGCACTGCCCAACACCCGGATTTACCTGCTCGACGAGCAAGGCGAGCCCGTTGCCGAAGGTGTCGCGGGCGAGTTGTACATCGGTGGCGTCGGGGTGGCGCGGGGATATCTGAACCTGCCGCAACTCACTGCCGAACGCTTCATCGACAACCCGTTCGTGGCGGGGGAGCGCTTGTATCGAACCGGGGATCTGGCGCGTTACCGGGCCGACGGCCAACTGGAGTTCCTCGGCCGCAACGACTCCCAGGCCAAGTTGCGCGGGCTGCGTCTGGAACTGGGGGAAATCGAAACCCGGCTGGCGGACATAGCGGGCGTGCGTGAAAGCGCGGTGCTGCTGCGTCAGGACGGCCTCGGTGGACCTCGACTGGTCGCGTATTACTGCGAAAAACCAGGCGCGACTTTGAGCCCGCGCGCACTGCGAGAACAACTGCAAACCAGCCTGCCGGATTACATGGTGCCGACGGCATTTGTGCGTCTGGATGCGCTGCCGCTGACCCCCAACGGCAAGGTCGATCGCCCGAATCTGCCTGCTCCGAATGTCGAGGCATTCGATCAGCAGCAATACCAGGCGCCACAGGGCCCGCTGGAAACCGCGCTCGCCGCGATCTGGGCCGACGTGCTCGGCGTCGAGCGGGTCGGGCGTCAGGATCAGTTCTTCGCCCTCGGCGGTCACTCGCTGCTGGTGATGCGCGTGCTGGCGCAGGTTCGCCATACGCTGAAGCTTGAAGTCGCGCCTTCGACGCTGTTCGCCGCGCCGGTGCTGGCAGCGTTCGCCGAACGGCTGCAAGCCAGTCAGGCGGCGGCTCGTCCAGCCATCACAACCCTTGAACGCTCGGGCGCGCAAACGTTGTCGTCTGCTCAGCAGCGCCTGTGGTTTCTGGCGCAAATGGAGGGTGGCAACGCGGCGTATCACATGCCGTTGAACCTGCGTTTGCGCGGTTCGCTGGACGTGGCGGCGCTAGAACGCAGCTTCAATCAACTGGTGGCACGCCATGCAGCGCTGCGCACCACGTTCATCGCCGTTGAAGGGGAAGGGCGTCAACGGGTTTCGCCGCCGGCGCACAGCATCCGGCTGACGGTGACTGACGTGCAGGGGCACGATGCTCAAGAGCGTCTCACTCGATTGATCGACGAAGAGGGCGCCAGACCGTTCGACCTGAGCCGCGGCCCGTTGATGCGCGTCAGTCTGGTGCGGCTGGCGGCGGATGACCATGTCTTGCTGCTGACCCAGCATCACATCATCTCCGATGGCTGGTCGATGGGCGTGCTGACCCGGGAACTGGGGCAGCTGTACGAAGCGGCGTTGCTGGATCGCGACGATCCGCTACCGCCATTGCCCGTGCAGTACGTGGATTACGCCGTGTGGCAGAAACAATGGCTGTCCGGCGACGTGCTGGAGCAGCAAAGCCGTTACTGGCGCGAAACCCTGATGGGCGCGCCGGTGCTGCTGGAATTGCCGACCGATCACAAGCGTCCACCCGTGCAGGATTACCTCGGCGGTTTTGTCCCGCTGGTCTTCGACGCCGCCCTGACCGCACGCCTGAAAGCCTTGGGCATGCAGCAAGGCACCACGCTGTTCATGAATCTGCTGGCCGGTTTTTCGCTGCTGCTGTCGCGCCTGTCGGGGCAAAGTGACGTGGTGATCGGCGTGCCATCGGCTAACCGTCCGCAGCAGGAACTGGAAGGGCTGATCGGTTTCTTCGTCAACACCCTCGCGCTGCGCATGACTCAGTCGGGTACGCCTTCGGTGGCGCAATGGCTGCAACAGGCGCGGCGAGTGGCGCTGGAGGCTCAGGAGCATCAGGACCTGCCGTTCGAGCAAGTGGTGGAATTGCTCAATCCGCCGCGCAGTCTGTCCCACAGTCCGCTGTTTCAAGTGTTGTTTGCCTGGGAGCAGGATCAGGATTCCGACCTGCTGCTGAGCGGGCTCGACGTTACGCCGGTCGAGAGCAGCCATCACGTGGCCAAGTTCGATCTGCAACTGGCGCTCAGTGAGCGCGACGGGCAGATCGTCGGTGGTCTGGAATACGCCTCGGGCCTGTTCGAACGCGGTACCGTCGAGCAGTTCGGCGAGTACCTGCGCCGGGTGCTGGCGCAGATGGTCGAGGACAGCGAGCAGTCGCTGGCCGGGATCAAGCTGCTGAGTGCCGAGCAACACCAACAGATCGTTCATGACTGGAACCGTACTGCCCGGGATACCGCGTCACTGCCCGGTTGCGTGGCGCGCTTTGAAACCCTCGCCCGGCAAAATCCAGACGCCGTGGCGCTGCTCGCGGACCGTGAGCAAATGAGTTACGGCGAACTGAACCGTGCTGCCAACCGCCTCGCGCATTACCTGATCGAGCAAGGCGTCGGCCCCGAGCATCGCGTCGGTTTGTGCCTGGAGCGTTCGCCGCAAATGGTCATCGGCCTGTTGGCGATTCTCAAGGCCGGCGCGGCGTACGTGCCGTTCGACCCGGCTTACCCGAGTGAACGCCTGGCGTTCATGTTCAGCGATGCCGCGCCGACCATGCTGCTGACCCAGTCGAGCCTGTTGGCCGGGCTGCCCGCCAACGAGGCGAAAATCTGCTGCCTGGACACTGACGCAGCGCAATGGGCGCAACACCCAACGGATGATCCGCAGGTCACGGTGAGCCCGGAAAACCTCGGCTACGTGCTCTACACCTCCGGCTCCACCGGACGACCCAAAGGCGTGGCCCACAACCGTCGTGCGCTGGATAACCTGATTGCCTGGCAACTCGATCAATCGACGACACCACTGCGCGTGCTGCAATTCGCCTCGCTGAACTTCGACGTCTCGTTCCAGGAAATCTGCAGCACCCTCTGCCAGGGCGGCAGCCTGTTGCTGATGACCGAAGACAGCCGCAAGGACCTCGCCGCGCTGCGCCCGACCCTGGTGGCCGAAGGCGTGCAGCGGGCATTCCTGCCGTTTGCGGTGTTGCAGCAACTCGCCGGCCTGACCGATGCCGATGCGCCGATGCCGGCCGGTGGTTGCGAGATCATCACCGCCGGTGAAGCCCTGCAAGTCAACGATGAGCTGCGCGGGTTTGTCCGTGGGCTCGGCGGCGCGCAGTTGCACAACCAGTACGGGCCGACCGAAACCCATGTGGTCAGCCAGTTCAGCCTTGACTGCAACGAGGTCGATTCCTGGCCGGACGCGCCGCCCATCGGCCGTCCCATCGCCAACGCGCGGCTCTACGTGCTGGACGAGCATTTGAATCCGGTGCCGGTCGGCGTGGCGGGCGAGTTGTACATCGCCGGCGCCTGTCTGGCCCGGGGGTACCTGAACCGCCCGGACCTGACCGCCGAATGCTTCCTGCCGGACCCGTTCAGTGCCGAGCCGGGCGCGCGGATGTACCGCAGCGGCGACCTCGCGAAATTCCAGGCCGACGGCAACGTGCAGTACCTGGGACGCATCGACCAACAGGTCAAACTGCGCGGTTTCCGCATCGAACTCGGCGAGATCGACAGCCTGTTGCATCAACAACCCGGCGTGCAGGAAGCCGCCGTGCTGCTGCGTGAAGACGTGGTCGGGGACAAGCGCCTGGTGGCCTATGTGGTCGGCTCCGCGACCAGCGAATCCCTGCGTGCCGAACTGCAACGCCAGTTACCCGAACACATGATCCCGAGCGCCTGGGTCCGGCTCTCGCAATTGCCGCTGACCCGCAACGGCAAGCTCGATCGCCAGGCGCTGCCGGCGCCGGAACGCAGCGCCGGGGCGACTTACGAGGCGCCGCGCAACGACACCGAACGGCAAATGGCCGAGATCTGGGCCGAAGTGCTCAAGTGCGAGCGGGTCGGCATTCACGACAACTTCTTCGACCTCGGCGGCCACTCGCTGCTGGCTACACGGATGATCTACGCGATCAACCAGCGAATGGGAGCGCAGTTGTCCCTGAGCAGCCTGTTCCAGACGCCGGTGTTGCTGGATCTGGCAGCGCAGGTGTTGCGTGATGATCAAAGTGTTGAACCGGCGTTCATCCAGATCGAGCCGGATCGCGGCAATCGGCATGAACCATTCCCCCTGACCGATATCCAGCAAGCCTACTGGTTTGGTCGCGAGGCCACGGTCAGCCTCGGCGGCGTCAGCGCCCACGGCTATGAAGAACTGCGCATTCCCGGGTTCGACGCCGAACGCTTCGAGCAGGCGTTGAACCGCATGATCCTGCGCCACGACATGCTGCGCGTGGTGTTCCTCAGCGACGGCACCCAACAGGTGCTGGCGCAGGTGCCGACCTATCGCATGCCCCGCAGCGACCTGCGCGGGTTGCCCGCCGAAGAGGCGCAACGCACCCTTGAGGCAACCCGCGAACGCCAGTCCCATCAGGTGCTGGACGCCAGTCGCTGGCCGCTGTTCGAGTTCAGCCTGTCGTTGCTAGATGACGGCATCACTCATTTGCACATCAGTCTCGATGCGCTGATTGTCGACGCTGCGAGCACGCAGATTCTCGCCCGCGAACTGATGGCGTTCTACGCCGATCCGACCCTGGAGTTGGCGGAACCGGGCCTGACTTTCCGCGACTACGTGCTGGCCGAACAGCAACTGCGCAACGGCCGCCGCTACGAGCAGGCGCTGGGTTACTGGCGCGAACGAGTGACTACTCTGGCCCCGGCGCCGGATCTTCCGCTGGTGCGCCAACCCGAAAGCATCACCAACCCGCACTTCACCCGTCGCGACCGCGACATGTCGGCGGCGCAGTGGGCGCAACTCAAAGCCGTGGCCAAACAGTTTGCGGTGACGCCGTCGGTGATGCTGCTGACCGCGTTCAGTGAAGTGCTGGCGCTGTGGAGCCGCACGCCGCGCTTCACCCTGAGCCTGCCGCTGTTCAACCGCATGCCGTTGCACCCGGATGTCGACGAAATCATCGGCGACTTCACCTCGCTGGTACTGCTGGAAGTCGGCATCGACGGTTCACAGAGCTTCACCGACAAGGCCCGAGCGGTGCAGGCGCAACTGTGGCGTGACATCGACCATTCGGTGGTCAGCGGGGTACGGGTACTGCGCGAATTGTCCCAGGCCCGGGGCGTGCAGCAGACGGCGATGCCGATCGTGTTCAACAGCACGCTGTCGGAAGCGGCGCCGGAACTGGCCGAATTCAACCTGGCCGACGCGTTGAACGCCCGGCACATGCACAGCATCACCCAGACCCCGCAGGTGTGGCTCGACCACACGTTGCTGGAGCTGGAAGGGCGCCTGTTGTTCAACTGGGACAGCATCGACGAGCTGTTCCCGCAAGGCATGATCGAGCAAATGTTCGTCGCCTATAACACACTGCTCGACAGCCTCTGCGAGCCGACAGCCTGGGGCGCGAACACCCCACAACTGCTACCGCAGGCGCGGTTGCCGGCGCCGGTCGACCATCAGCAAACGCTGCCGTTGATGCACGAGCTGTTCGAACGTCAGGCCCTCGCCACGCCGGATGCACTGGCGGTGATCGGCACGCGACAGCTGACGTACGCCCAGTTGCGCAAAGAGGCCCGCCAACTCGGCGCCCGACTGCAAGCGCAGGGCGTACTGCCGAACCGGTTGGTCGCGGTGGTGATGGAGCGCGGTTGGGAACAAGTGGTCGCGACTCTGGCGATTCTGTATGCCGGCGGCGCTTATCTGCCCATCGAGCCGACCCAGCCGGCGGAGCGGCTGCGGCATATTCTGGAACGGGCGGAGGCGAGTCTGGCCCTGACCCAACCGGTGCTGCTCGACAAGATCGAATGGCCGGCACAGGTCACGGCCATCGCGGTGACCGATGAAATCTCAAACGATGGACTGCCACTGCAACCGGTGCAGGTGAACGAAAGCGACCTCGCTTACGTGATCTACACCTCCGGCTCCACCGGCCAGCCGAAAGGCGTGGTGATCGACCATCGCGGTGCGGTCAACACGCTGCTCGACATCAACCGGCGCTTTGCCGTCGGCCCGAACGACCGCGTATTGGCGATCTCCTCGCTGAGTTTCGACCTGTCGGTCTACGACTTCTTCGGCACGTTGGCGGTGGGTGCTGCGGTGGTGCTCCTCGAGCCGCAACTGTCACTCGATCCGGCGCACTGGCTGGCGTTGATCGAACGTCATCGGGTCAGCCTGTGGAACTCGGTGCCGGCGCTGCTCGGCATGCTGGTCGAATACGTGGAGGGCGAGGGCGGTGCGTTGCCTGTCAGCCTGCGGGTAGCGATGTTGTCCGGCGACTGGATTCCATTGACCTTGCCCGAGCGGGCCTGGGCCTTGCAGCCGGACTTGCAGTTGATCAGCCTGGGCGGCGCCACCGAAGCGTCGATCTGGTCGATCTGCTATCCGGTGCAGCACGTCGACCCGGCGTGGCGCAGCATTCCCTACGGCAAGGCTCTCGATCATCAGCGCTTCTACGTGCTGGACGAAGCACTGCAAGTGCGACCAGCCTGGGTCGCGGGGCAGTTGTACATCGGCGGCATCGGTCTGGCGAAAGGTTACTGGCGCGATGAAACACTCAGCGCGGGCAGCTTTTTTGACCATCCACTGACCGGCGAACGGCTGTATCGCACCGGTGACCTGGGGCGTTTGCTGCCCGACGGCAATATCGAATTCCTCGGCCGCGAAGACAATCAGGTCAAGGTCCAGGGTTATCGCATCGAGCTGGGCGAAATCGAAGCCGCGCTCAACCGCCACCCCGGGGTGCAGAGCGCGGTGGTGCGGATTTTGGGCAGCACGCTGGGCGAAAAGCGTCTGGCGGGCTACGTGCTCAAGGCCGACCCGGCGTTGCAGGCCAGCGATTTCAGCGCGTACCTGAGCGACAAGCTACCGGCCTACATGATTCCGGCGTCGTTCACGTTCGTCGAGGCGTGGCCGTTGTCGTCCAACGGCAAGGTCGACAAGAAGCGCCTGCCGGAACCTGAGCAGATCAAGGAACAGGGACCGGCGCTGGAAGTCGAGGGCTCGCAGGAGCAGCGGCTGGTGGAAATCGTGCAGGGTGTGCTCAAGCGCGAATCCATCGCCGCCAACGCCAACCTGCTGAACCTCGGCGCGACCTCGATCGATATCGTGCGGATCAGCAACGCCTTGTCTGGTGCCTTGCAGTTCCGCCCGCACGTGGCGCAACTGCTGGCCCAGCCGACGTTGCTGCATCTGCTTGGCATGTACCGCCAGAACCGGGCGCGGCAGGATCTGCTCGGCAATGTTCAGCAGGCCCCGGAGCCCGTGCAGGACATCATCGAAGATCCACAGCAACGGGCGCAGTTCAAGGCTGAGCAACGCGGTCGCCGCGCGTTCGCGGAAACCCTGCCGGCGCTGGCGCTGGACCTGCCGCAAGATCCGGCCTTTGTCCGGCGTCTGAGCGATTACCGCTCGGTGCGCCAATACGCTCTGCAGCCGATCGCCACCCAGGCCTTCGCGCACGTACTGGCGGCACTGGCCCAGGGGCAACTCGACGGCGAGGTGAAATACCAGTTCCCGTCGGCGGGCGGGCTGTACCCGATTCAGGCCTACCTCTACATCAAAGCGGATCGCGTGCTCGGCGTGCCCGGTGGCGCGTATTACTACGATCCGCGTCAGCACCGTTTGCTGGCGCTCCAGAGCGGATTACTAGACCCGGACACCTACGACTATTTCGTCAACCGTCCGGTGTACGAGAACGCTGCGTTCTCGCTGTTCTTCATCGCCGACATGGCCGCGATCCGCCCGCTGTATGGCGAGCGCAGCCGCGACTTCTGCCACATCGAAAGCGGGGCCATGGCGCAGTTGCTGAGCATGACCGCCGTCGAGCACGGCCTGGGTCTGTGCGGCATCGGCTCGGTCGAGGAACAGCAACTGACGACGCTGTTCGACCTCGGGCCGGACCATGAATTGATCTACTCGATGATCGGCGGGCTGCGCACGGCCGATGAACAACACCGCGCGCCGGTCGAGGCGTTTGCCATCGAGCCTGCGTCCGCCAGCCTGGACGACGAAGACATGGAGGAGTTCGAAGTATGAATGCCGATCAATTGCTGGCGTTGTTCGCTCGCCATGGCGTGATGCTCGAAGTGGACGGTGACAGGCTGCGCTGCAAGGCGCCGCGCGGGTTTCTCACCGAAGAACTGACCCAGGCGCTCAAGCGTCACAAACAGGAACTGATCGCCTTGCTCGGCAGGCACGATGACGCGGTGATTCCCCGTCGTGCCGGCGAGCACGCATCCTGGCCGTTGTCATTCTCGCAGCGGCAATTGTGGTTTCTCGATCAACTGGAACCCGGCAACCCGTTCTACAACGTGCCCACGGCGGTGATGCTCAAGGGGCGGCTGGACGTGGCGCTGCTGGAGCGGGCGCTCAACGAATTGGTTGCCCGCCATGAAGTCCTGCGCACGACGTTTTGCAGCGTGGACGGAGAACCGCGTCAGGTGGTGCACCCGTCGATGCCGCTGTCGTTGTCGGTAACGGATGTGCGCCAGTTGTCAGTCGATGAGCGCGAGCAACAAGTGCGATTCGCCGTCGAACAGGATGCCCGGGCACCGTTCGACCTGGCCACCGGGCCGTTGCTTCGCGCGTCGTTACTGCGCCTGGCCGACGACGAATACCTGTGGCTGTACAGCGTGCACCACATCATCGCCGATGGCTGGTCGATGGGCGTGATCCTGCATGAAGTCGCGACGCTGTATGGCGATTATCTGCGCGGAGAAGCGCCGAGCCTGGCTCCGTTGCCGGTGCAATACGCCGACTACGCCTGCTGGCAGCAACAGCGAATGGGCGGTGCGGTGCTGGACGCTCAGCTCGATTACTGGCGTCGCACCCTGGAAGACGCGCCGCTGTTGTCGACCTTGCCCGCCGACCGGCCGCGGCCGCTGGTGCAGCGTTATGTCGGCGCCACGTTCAGTTCCTCCGTCGATGGCGGCACCTTGCGTGAACTCACGGCGCTGGCCCGGCAGACTCAGGGCACGCTGTTCAACGTGTTGCTGGGCGCTTTGGCGGTGCTGCTGTGGCGCCACAGCGGCCAGCAGGACTTGTGCATTGGCACGCCGTTCGCCAACCGCAATCGCCCGGAAGTCGAGCCGCTGATCGGCCATTTCGTCAACACGCTGGTGCTGCGCCAGCGCCTGAATCCACAACAGACCTTCGCCGAATTGCTGCGCGAAGTACGCGGGCAGATGCTCGACGTCCACGCCCATCAGGACGTGCCGTTCGACCGCGTGGTCGAAGCCGTCAACCCGCAACGTGATCCCGGCCATTCGCCGTTGTTCCAGGTGATGCTGGTGTTGCAGAACACGCCGGGCAACGCGGTGCAGATGCCCGGTCTGGAACTGGCGCCGTATGGCACCAGCAATGCCACGGCCAAGTTCGATCTGGCGTTCGAGTGGGTCGAACGGGAAGGGCGGCTGGACCTGTTGGTGGAATACAACACCGACCTCTATGACGTCGAGACCATCAAACGCCTGAGCGGGCACTACCATCATCTGCTCGAAAATATCGCCGCTGATGCCAAGCAACCGATCAATGCCTTGCCGTTGATGAATGAGGCCGAGCGTCAGCAAGTGCTTGTGGACTTCAACCGCGCCGCGCCGCTGACGCAAGCGGCGCCCTGTGTGCATCAACTGGTCGAAGCGCAGGCCGCGAGCAACCCTCAGGCCTGCGCGGTGGTATTCGAGGGCGAATCCTTGAGCTACGCCGAACTCAATGCCCGCGCCAACCAACTGGCGCGGCATTTGCGCACCTTGGGCGTCGGTCCGGACGTGCGCGTGGCGGTGTGTATCGAGCGTTCGCTGGAGTTGCCGGTGGCGCTGCTGGCGGTGCTCAAGGCCGGCGGCGCCTACGTGCCGCTGGATCCGGATTACCCGCTGGGACGCCTGAGCCATATGCTCGGCGACAGCACACCGGCGGTGCTGCTGACCCTCGGTTCGGCGCACGGGATTTTGCGCCAGGCTGTGCAAGACTCGACCTGGGAAGCGCCGATTCTCGACCTCGAAAAAGATGCCGCGAGCTGGGCGTCGTTGCCGGCGGACAACCTCGATCCACGCAGTGTCGGCGTCACCCCTGACCATCTCGCTTACGTGATCTACACCTCGGGCACCACCGGTTTGCCCAAGGGTGCGATGGTTGCCCACCGTGGGCTGAGCAACCTGCTGTTGTGGTGCTTGCAGGTCTGCGGTGAAGCGGGAGCGATGCTGCACAAGATCCCGTTCGGTTTCGATGCTTCGGCGTGGGAGACGTTCTGGCCGCTGGCAACCGGCGGAAGGCTGGTGATTGCGAAGCCCGGTGGGCATTACGAGCCGGCGTATCTGGCCCGCGAGGTGCGCGAGCAGCAGGTCACGGCGCTGGTGTTCGTGCCGGCGATGTTGCAGCTGTTTCTGGAGGTCGAGGAGGTCAGTCAGTGCGCTTCGCTGACCGATGTGTTCAGCGGCGGCGGTGAACTGCCGCCGGCCCTGGCCCGGCGCTTTCAGGAGCGTCTGTCCCATGCGCGGCTGCACAACGTCTACGGCCCGACCGAAACCACGGTGATCAACAGCATCTGGACCCTGGAGCCCGGCGCCGAGGTACCGGCCCGGCAACTGCCGATCGGTCGGCCGATTTCCAACAACCGTTTTTACGTGTTTGATGACCGCGACCAGCCGGTGCCGGTGGGCGTGACCGGGCATCTGCATATTGGCGGCGTGGGCGTGGCCCGGGGTTATCTGGGGCTGGCGCAGCTCAGTGCCGAGCGCTTTATCGACAACCCGTTTGTCGCGGGAGACCGGCTCTATCGCAGCGGCGATCTGGCGCGTTATCGCCCGGACGGTCAGCTGGAATTTCTGGGTCGCAACGACTTTCAGGTCAAGTTGCGCGGTGTGCGCCTGGAGCTGGGCGAGATCGAATCCCGGCTCGAAGCGTTTCCCGGTATCCGCAGCGCCGTGGTGTTGATGGTCGGCGAAGCGGCGCAGGATCAGCGACTGGTGGCCTGTTGTGTGGTCGCCGAATCGATGGACCAGGCGGCGGTACAAGCCCATCTGGCGACGACGCTGCCCCGTGCGGTCGTTCCCGGCAGTTATCTGTGGCTCGATGCCTTGCCGCTGACCGCCAATGGCAAGGTCGACCGTGCCGCGTTGACAGCGCTGGCGGACGAGGAAATGGTCAATCGTCAGGTCAATCTGAGCAGCCCGCGCGATCACATTGAACTGACGCTGTACCAGATCTGGAAACGCCTGTTGCTGGTGCCGCAGATCGGCATCCGCGACAACTTCTTCAATGTCGGCGGTACCTCCATCGCCGCGATCAAGATGGCCCATGAAATCAGCCAGGTGTTCGCGGTTGAAATGCCGGTGCGCGTGGTGCTCAGCTACCCGACCATCGAGGCACTGGGCGGCTGGCTGCGGGTCGGGGCCAGCCCTGCTGTTGCGCAGGGCAATCTGATCGAGTTCCGTCGAGGTGAGGGGTACAGCAACGTGGTGTGCATCCACCCGGCGGGCGGCACGGCGTTCTGTTACCTGTCGCTGGCCAAGGTGCTGCCGGATGAAGCCGGCGTGTACGGGGTGCAATCGCCGGGACTGAATCCGGGGGAGAGCACCGAGCCGACGGTCGAAGCGATGGCCGAGGCTTACTTGCACCAGATCGAACCGCTGACACAGCAACCGCTGATCCTTACCGGGTTGTCGTTCGGCGGCCTGGTGGCCTATGAAATGGCGCGGCGATTGACGGCGGCCGGGCATCGTCAGGTGACGGTGGTGCTGCTCGACACCCAGGGCAGCGACGATCCGGGTTTCCGCGAGCAGATCGGCACCGTGGACATGGCCGAGTTCCGCGACAAACTGGTGCGCTTCAACGGCATGTACCCCGGCATTGAAGACGAGCAGGTCGAACGCTACTTCAACATCTACAACCACAACCGACTGGCCATGGCCGCTTATGAGTGCGCGCCGCGAGCCGGGCGTGTTGTGCTGATTCAGGCACGGGAAGACTTCAGCCGCCATCAGTTGCATGAACTGCGCGGATTCTGGCGTCGCCGCGCGGGTAGCGGCTATCTGGCGAAACTGGTCAGTGGCGGGCACTGGGACATGCTCGAAAGCGCGGAAATCCATCGGGTTTCGCAGATCATCCGTCGGGAGCTGCAACGCTTCACCGCGCAGGAGGCGAAATGATGAGTGCGTCCAATGACCTGACTTTGCTCGCACGCTTTGCCGAGCAAGTGCAGCGTGATCCGAAGGCTGCGGCCGTCATCGACGGATCGGTAACCCTGAGTTACACGGAACTGGCCAGCGCCAGCGAGCGCATCGCCCGAGGGTTGCTGGCGCGTGGCATCAAGCCCGGCCAGTCGCTGGCGTTGTGCATGCCGCGTTCATGGCAATGGCTGGCGGCGATCCTTGGCGCGCTGAAAGTCGGCGCAGTGGTGGTGCCGCTGGATCGGGCCAGCCCGCGTAAACGCCGCGAATTGATGTTGGCAGATGCGGCGTGTGTCGGCCTTGTTACCTTGGGCGAAGAGCCGTTGTGGTCGTCTTCATTGTGGCAAACCCGTGTCGAGGACTTGCTCGATCAACCGGATGCTCCGCCGCAAACACTGGCCGAAGATTGTGCCGAGGTGATGTTCCTGTTCTACACCTCGGGCACCACCGGCATGCCGAAAGCAGTCGAGGTCGGCGAGCGCGGCTTGCTGCGTCTGGCGCACACCGATGGCTATATCGAGATTCGTCCGGCGGACCGGTTTGCCTGCCTGTCCAACCCGGCGTTCGATGCGTGCAGTTTCGAGCTGTGGGCGCCGCTGCTCAACGGCGGCTGCTGCGTGATGATCGCCGACGAGGACGTGCTGGATGCGCGTCGGCTGGCCGAGGTGCTGGAGCGGACGCAGGTCGACAGCCTGTTCATGACGGTGTCGCTGTTCAACACCTTGATCGCCGAATGGCCGTCGTGCTTTTCCAGCGTGCGTCAGGTGCTGATCGGCGGCGAGCAGATCAGCGCCGCAGCCGTGCGTGCGTGGTACCGGGCCAACCCCGAGAGCCGCTGCCGGATCTTCAATGTCTATGGGCCCACCGAATGCACCACGTTTGCCCTGTGCTGGCCGATCAGTCGCGACTTTGCCGGCGACTCGGTGCCCATTGGCCGACCGCTGCCGGACACTGGCGTGCAGGTGTTGGACGAGCAGCAACGGCCGGTGCCGGCGGGCGAGGTGGGCGAACTGTATTTGAGCGGCAGCGGTGTCGCCCGTGGCTATCGCAACCGGCCAGAAGAAACCGCCCGTCAGTTCGTCCGTTTGCCCGACTTCGACGGTGGCGCGTCGGTGCATTACCGCACCGGTGATCTGGTGCGGCGCAACGCCGAAGGCTTGATCGAGTACCTGGGGCGGGTCGACCGGCAAGTGAAGATCCGTGGTTTCCGGATCGAGCCGGGGGAGGTGGAGCAACGGATGCTGGAGCATCCGGGCGTGGCGCAGGTGTACGTCTGCACCCGGCGCCAGGCGGCGGAGGATCATCAGTTGCTGGCATTCATCGTGCCTCGCGGGAACCTCGACTATCACGCACTTGAAACCCATCTGCGGGCGCAATTGGCGCCGTATATGCGCCCGCATCAACTGTTCCTGCTGGAGCGCCTGCCGCTGACGGCCAATGGCAAGATCGATCGCGACAGCTTGCTGGCCCAACCGCTGAATCCGTGGCATCCAGTCTTGGCGACGATGGAAAACGTCAACGCTTCACCGGCGCTGGACTGGTTGTTGGGTCAGGCCCGTTCGCTGCTCGGCCAACCGTCCCTCAGTGCCCAGGATGACTGGCTGGGCAGCGGCGGCGATTCGCTCAAGGCCATGCGCCTGCGTTCGGCGATCCGTGTTCGCTGGCAGCGCGAGATCGCGCTCGACACGTTGCTCAACGAGCCTTTCTCGTCATTGGCCGAACAACTGACCGGTGAAACGAACTGCGAGTCGATCTACCCACCTGCGCCTCCGATCAGTCGCGCAAAACGCTTGCCAGCCACCGCCGAACAGCGCCGCCTGTGGCTGTTGCAGCAACGTTCGCCGACCTCGACCGCTTACAGCGTGCCGCTGATTCTGCATCTGGCGGCAGGTGTCGATGTCGCGGCACTGGCCGAGGCCGTGGGGCGTCTGGTGCTACGCCATCCGGGGTTGCGCACGGCTTTTGCAACCGGTGGTGATGGACTCGATCAGGTAATCGCCGAACAGGGTCCGGTCTGTCGAACCTTCGCGGTTGGGCATTTCAACGAGGACAACTGGCAGGCCTTCGCCGAGCTGGTGTTCGCCGCGCCGTTCGACCTGACCACCCCCAACCTGTTTCAGGCCTGGCTGTTGCCGTTCGCCGATGGCAGCTGCCGGCTGTTGCTGAACCTGCATCACATCATCGTCGATGGCTGGTCGGTGAACCTGCTGTTCGCCGACCTGAATCAGCTTTACACCGATGTCCTGCAAGGCCGCGACAGCCCGCAACCGGCGGGCCGATTGACGACGCTGGAGTTTGGCCAGTGGCAGCGCCAGTGGAGCGTCGATCCACATTACCGTGACCAGCGCCGGGCCTTGGCCGAGTTGTATCGCCGTCAGGAAGAACCGTCGCCTGCATTGATGCCAATGCGCGAAATCAGCCCGGACGCCCGGTTGCACCGAGAACCCTTGGGCACCCTGCGCAGCGCCGCCCTCGAACGCTTTTGCACGCAACAGCGACTGACCCGTTTCGAAGTGCTGTTCAGTGTCTTCGCCTGGAGCCTGTACGCCCTGACCGGATGCGAGCGGCCACGGATCGCCAGCCCGGTGTCCAACCGGCCGCTGGCGGAGTTCGAAGACACGGTCGGCATGTTTGCCAACACTGTGCTGATCCCCACCGCCGTCGAACAGGCATTGACCCTGAGCGAGCAGATGCGCAAGCAGATCGCCAGCGTGCGCGAAGTGCTGGCGTTGCAGGACGTGGCACTGGCGGATCTGGTGGAAGACCTGCGGCTGTCATCGAGCCCCTTGCTGTTCGATTTCATGTTCGTGCTGGAAAACACTGATTACGCGGCACTGGCGGACTCGAGCCTGCGCGCCACGCTGGAATTCAACGAACTCTTGCACGCCAAGTGCCCGCTGACCTTGCTGATGGTGGGCAGTGGTTCGCAACTGGAGTGCTGGTGGGAATATCAGTGCAGCTATTTCGATGGCGAACAGATGCGGGCGGTGAACGCACTGTTTCGCCGAGGCCTTGACCTGCTGTTGGAAACCCCGGCGGCGAACCTCAACGATTTGCTGGAGCCGTATCGACGCAGCCTGCCACCGGCCAGCGAGGGCCCTCGAATCGCGTTACCGTTCAACACACTGGCGGACGGGTTCGAGCATCAGGTGCATTGCACGCCTGAGGCGGTTGCGCTGGTTCAGGGCCAGCAGCGCCTCACCTATAGCGAACTGAATGCGCTGGCCAATGCTCTGGCGGCAAATCTGATCTCGCGTCATCCGTTGCCGGCCGCAAACGCGCCGCTGCATGTGGTGCTGTTCCTCGATGCCTCGGTGGAACATATCGTCGCCTTGCTGGCGCTGGCCAAACTCAACCTGACCGCTGTGCCGCTGGATCCCGCTTATCCGGTGGCGATCCAGCGTCAGGTGCTGGAACAGGCGCAGCCGCATTGTGTGCTGTTCAGCGATGCGACCGAAGCGGCGCTGGAGGAGCTGAACGCGGGGCGATTCGCCATGCACCGGGTTGACCTGCGCGCCGATGCAGGGACATTCGAGCGTCCACGCCACGCTGGTGAGCGGCCGCTGTACACGCTGTTCACCTCTGGCTCGACCGGCACACCGAAAGGTGTACAAGTGTCGGAACGGACCCTGTGCAATCTGCTGCAATGGCAGCGCACCGAGGGGCAGTTGCCGGCGAAAGCGGTGACCTTGCAATTCTCCATGCTGTCGTTTGATGTGTCGTTTCAGGAGATTTTCAGCACCCTGTGTGGCGGCGGTTGTTATCACCTGATCACACCGCGCTGGCGTCAGGATGCCGAGGCGTTGCTGGGCTATATGGTCGAGGGTCGGGTCGAGCGCCTGTTCCTGCCGTACGTGGCGTTGCAGTACCTGGCGCAAACCGCTGTGGTTCGCGGAATCTACCCGTCGGCATTGCGCGAAGTGATCACCGCCGGGGAACAGCTGCTTTGTACCGAGGCGTTGCGCAACTGGTTCGGCGGCATGCCGCAAGCTTCATTGTTCAATCACTACGGCCCGACCGAAACCCACGTGGTCAGCGCCTTGCGCCTGCCGCCCGTGGCGCGGGACTGGCCGTTGCGCGCGCCGATCGGCCATGCCGTCGGCAGCGCCCGATTGCTGCTGGTCGATGAACACGATCGCCCGGTGCCGGTCGGCAGTCGCGGCTATCTGCTGGTGGCCGGACCGATGGTTGCCCGTTGCTACCTGGCTGATCCTGCGCTGAACGCTACGCGGTTTGTCGAGTTGGCAGACGGCTGTTTGTACTATCGCACCGGCGATTTGGCGTGGGCCGACGCTCACGGCTGTCTGCATTACCTGGGACGTGACGACCAGCAGATCAAACTCAGCGGTCATCGTCTGGAACTGGGGCAGATCGAGGCGGCGCTGATGCAGGTGCCTGAGGTGATCAGCGCGGTGGTGGCGGTTCAGGCTGAGCCACCGCGACTGACAGCGTGGCTGCAACTCGAAGGCGAGCCTGCGACCTCGCAACTGCTGGATCGTCAGGTCGCGCGGCTGCTGCCGGCCCATGTGCGGATCGATGAATATCGGCGGATCGATGTCTGGCCACGCACCCCCAGCGGCAAGATCGACCGCAAGGCCTTGCCGGCTCTGGGCGAGGCGCTGGAACGGCGCAGCACGCCCCGGCCGGTCGTGCAATTGACCGCACTGGAACGGCAACTGAGCGAGTTGTTCCAGGCCGTGATCGGCCGCGACATCGAGCCGGAGCAGACCTTCTTCGAGGCCGGCGCCACCAGCCTCGGCCTGATGCGTTTGCATGGCCGTTACGCCGAAGAGCTGCCGCACAAGGTGACGATGGCCGATCTGTTCGAACACGTCACGATTCGGCGCCTGGCGGCGCATCTGTCGACAGCGCCGGTGGCAGCGGCGGAGCGCGTAAGGCAAACCGATTCAGGTCACCAGCCGATGGCGATCATCGGCATGTCGGTCAATGTGGCCGGGGCGCAGAACCTGTCCGAGTTCTGGGCGATGGTGCAAGGCAATGGGCTGGGCATCGAGCACTTTACCGCCGAAGAAGGTCTGGTCGGCGCCCGCAGCCAACTGGCCGGCATGCTCGACTTCGATCCCGAGTACTTCGGCATCAGCCGCCAGGAAGCGCGCCTGATGGACCCGCAACAGCGGCATCTACTCATGGGCTGTGTGCAGGCCCTGCAGCACGCGGCCATCGTCCCGTCCGCGGACGGCCCGCGCATCGGCCTGATCGCCAGTTGCGGCGAAACCACGTACTTCCAGCAGATGCTGCGCGACACCGCGCAAGGCGATCTGCCGGACGGTTTCCAGATGGCGCTGCACCACGACAAGGACTTTCTGGCGACCAAGGCGGCGTACTACCTGGACCTCAATGGCCCGGCCCTGAGTGTGCAGGCGGCGTGCGGCAGTTCGCTGATCGCCGTACACCTGGCCAGTTCGATGCTGCGTCAGGGCGACAGTGACGTGATGCTCGCGGCGGGTGTGCTGATCGACCCGACCCTGACCGATGGCTATCGTCACCGTTCGCAGCACATCTTTTCCGCCGATGGTTTGTGTCGCCCGTTCAGCGACGATGCCAGCGGGACCATCGGCGCCAGTGGTTATGGCGTGGTGGTGCTCAAGCCATTGGCCAGGGCGCGGGCCGATGGCGACCGGATCTATGCGTTGCTCGAAGGCTCGGCACTGAACAACGATGGCCGGGCCAAGATGAGTTACACCGCGCCGTCGGTGGCCGGGCAAAGCGCGGTCATCCGCGATGCCTTGAACCGGGCCGGGTTGACCGGTGCCGACATCGGCTACATCGAGGCCCACGGCACCGGCACCTTGCTGGGCGATCCGATCGAAGTCGCGGCGCTGACCCAGGCCTTCGGCGATGCGCCGGCCGGCCATTGCGCATTGGCCTCGGTGAAGAGCCAGATAGGCCACTTGGGCGCGGCGGCGGGGGTGGTCGGGCTGATTCGCGCCAGTCTCGCGGTATTCCACGGCGTGCTGCCACCGAACCTCGGGTTTGGCCGGATCAATCCGCAGATCGATCTGGAGCATTCGCCGTTCTACGTGCCTACCACGTCCAGACCATGGCCGGAAGGGCGTCGGCGTCTGGCCGGGGTCAGCAGTTTCGGGATTGGTGGGACCAACGCTCATGTGATTGTCGGCGCTGCACCCAAAGCGCAGGAAGTGACCGAGGAAACGCTGCCACTGCTGATGGTTTCGGCCCAAAGCCGATCCGAATTGCTGCGCGATATCGCAGCGATCCGCGAACACCTGCAAGCGCATCCGGAGCAGCGCACCGCGTTGCTGCGGCACTTGCAGTCAGGTCGACCCCAATTGCGCTGGCGCTTTGCGATGGTTTGCCAGCCGGGTGACGACATTCCTTTGCAGCCGACAACGGTCAAGGAAATCACCACGCCGGGTGTACAACTGATCGCCCGTGATCATTCACCGCAGGCATTGCTGGAGGCCTGGTACGAAGGCGCCCATATCCAGTGGCCGCAGCGCTCGGCACCGCCACCCTGGGACTTGCCGCCAGCGTCGTTCGATCTTCAGACGTATCGCTTTCAACCCACTGCCGAAATCGTTGCCCCCGTTTCGGCAGGTATCGAGCGCCAACCGCTGGCGCAGTGGTTTCACCAGCGGCAGTGGATGCGTGCCCAACGCCTGAACGCAAAGACACTGAGCGGCGCACGAGAAACGGTCATTCTTTGCAGCCATGAAGCACCCGGCGCGGCATTGCTGGAACATCTGCGAACGGTTTATCGACGTGTGGTTCAAGTGCGCGCGGGCAATGGCTTCAAGCAACTCGGTGCGGACCGTTTCGAGCTGGACCCGCTGGATACCGAAGCCCTGAGCCGATTACTCGGTGAAGTGGCCGAAGCGTCCCTCGGCGAGCTCGACTGGCTGCACACCTTGCCGCTGGCTGTGTCAGGCGCGGTCAACGAGCAGTCGCTGGATCTGGCGCAGTGGGCCTGTCTGGACACGATCAGCGCGCTGATGCAGGCCTGGGGGCACATCGCACGCACGACACGCCTGCGGTTGTGGTTGATGTCGTGGCAGGCGTGTCCGGTGGACGGCGAAGTACAGCGTCCCGAGCTGGCGGCACTGGCCGGGGTCTGCGAAGTGGTGCCCCAGGAATACCCGGTGCGTTGCCACTGGCTGGACTGGCCGTCGCCGCACCTTGATAGTCAGGCCGAGGAACTGGCGGCGCTGCTTGGCGATCCGGCGGGATTGCCTCGGCGGATGGCGGTGCGCGACGGTTACCTGTGGCAGCCACGGTTGATCGCTCACCCATTACCGGGCCCGACCACAACACCCAGCCTGTTGCCGGAGGACGGCACGTTTCTGGTGCTGGGCGGCACCGGCGGGATCGGTCGCACCCTGTGCGAACACCTGCTGCTAGCGCCTGGGCGGCGTGTGGTGTTGCTCTCGCGTCAGGGACAGTTGCCTGCAAATCTCACGGCTTATGCGCCGCGAATCGACTGTGTTCAGGCGGACATCGCTGACCTGTCGCGCTGGCCGCAGGTACTCGATCAACTGGCCCGACGCTACGGTTGCCTGAGCGGGGTGATCCACGCAGCAGGTGTCGGTGCAGGCAGTCTGATTCGCCATCGCGACGCCCGGCAGATGGCCGAGGCGATGGCTGCCAAGACTCGCGGCATGCTCGCGGTCGAAAGCCTGATCGAACAGCTTTCGCCGGGTTTCGTCCTGTACTGCTCATCAATGTCGGCGCTGTTCGGCGGCGCGGGGCATCTGGATTATTCAGCAGCCAGCGGTGTGCTCGACGGCTTCGCGCATTACCGTCCGGACACGGCCAATGCTTGCCTGCGTCTGGGGATCAACTGGGACATCTGGCGCGACATCGGCATGGCCACGACCCACAATGGCGGAGACGCTGCGCATCAGGAGCATCTGACGGTCGGCTTGTCGGCCGAAGAGGGGGGGCGGGTGTTCGATCTGGCGATGGCGACGCAATTGCCGCAATTGCTGGTTTCCACCACCGGTATCGACACGGCGCGGCGCTTCTATCCGGTTCGCCATGGCGTCGTGGCCGCGGCGGTTGCGGTGCCCCAAGGCGTGGATCTTTCGGTGCGCTTGCGTGAGTGCCTGTGCAAATGGCTCGGTGTGACGGATCTGGAAGACGATGATTCGCTGTACGACCTGGGTGCGGATTCGCTGACGTTGCTGGACCTGATCGACGAGCTGCAAGCGGCCACGGGTGAGGTGTTTCAGTTGTCGCAGTTCAGCCACAAGGTCAGCCTGAGCGAGGTGTTGGGGCTGGTGGCAGATTCCACGGCAGAGGCTTCAGCGCACGCGCCGCACGACTGGAACGACGCGGTGCGGGTCGATCAGTGGCATGCCGGCGTCGGGCGCGACTGGCTGTACCTGATTCACCCGGTGGGCGGAGATGTTCAGGCCTATCGGGAACTGGTTTCAGCGTTGCCTGCAGATCTGGGGGTGTGCGTGATTGCGGACCCTGCGTTGCGTCTGCCGGCGCTACCGAACATCAGCATTGTCGAGCGGGCCCGGTGGTATCTGCAGGCGATCAAGGCCCACCTCCCGGACGGTTGCGCCTGGCGCCTGGCGGGCTGGTCGTTCGGGGCCTGGGTGGCGCAGGCACTGTGTCAGCAGGCGCAGGCTGAAGGCTTCAGGCAACCGCTGCTGTACCTGATCGACCCGCCCGCACCGGATGCCGGAGCGGAACTGGCCGGTATCGACGAGCGGACCATCGAGCAGGTGTTCCAGCGAGAGTTCGCCCAGCGCTGGCCCGACGTCGAAGGGCAGGCGATGTCCGAAGACCGTCAGGCTTACCTGCAACGGCTGACGGTGTGCTGCCGCAACAACATGAGCAGCATGGTCGACTTCCAGCCGCCAGCATTGGCGGCTACACCGGTGCGGATGTTTATCGCCGGACGCGCTAACCCCTATGGTCTGGGCGATGCCTGGAGTCTGGACGACCTGCAACGCCACTGGCGGGCACTGCTCCCGCAGTTGCAGAGCTGGCAGCGGCTGGACACCGATCACTACGGCATTGTGGCGGGGCACTGGGCGCGGATGCTGGCCGAGGTGATCGGCGCGCAGGAGGCGTCGATATGAAGGAAATGATTTCGATGCCTGACTGGTTGTCTGCCTTGTCGCAGGTGCTGTGCGACGGCCAGCCCGAGGTCTTGTGCAAGCGGATTTGCAGGCTCGACGAAACGCCGTCGCTTCGGCTGATTCATCGTTGGCAAGCCGAGGTGGTTCTGCCGGTGCTGTGCGAGGCGCTGTCGGAGCATCGGCCAGCGCTGCTCGCTTTGCAAAGCCTGCATCATCGGGCGGCACTTGGCGTGGGCGCACGCCTGGGCGAGTGGCGCGCCACGCTCAAACCGGTTTTGCTGGCGCTGTATCGACGGGCCTATGCCTACGACGCGGCATACGCCCAGGCCCATGCCAGCGCGATGACTTACGGTCTCGCGCCGAGCAACACCGCCATGATCGCCGAGCACTTCGGCGATGCCGAGGCGTTCGCAGCGTATTACGCGCAATTGAATACCGAGGCCAGTGCCACGGCGTTCGCCCAGGCTCATGCCGCCGCCAATGCTGAAATCTCCGCCCGGGCCTTTGCGGCTGACGATGCTGACACGTACGCGCAGGTCTGCGGTACGTCGGTGCGGGTGTTTGTCTGGGCTTGCGCTCAGACCGACGAGCAGCGGCGTGCGCTGTTCCACCAGTTTGCCGAAGGGTTGGTCGTGCATCTGACAACCCTGCAATCCCGTTCAACAGGAGAGACGACATGAATGACGCACAGCAGCAATTCGATGTGGTGATCAACGCTCAGGGTCAGTATTCCCTGTGGCCGGCGGGCAAGCCGATGGCCAGCGGCTGGAACGCGGCCGGGATGCGTGGCGAACGTCAGGTCTGTCTGGATTACATCAACGAGCACTGGATCGACATGCGCCCGCGTTCTCTGCGCGAGCAGTCATCGGCGTCGTTCCAATAAAAAGGGTGAGGGAACATGGATCAGTTGGCACTCAAGGCAATCGAGCGCATCGCCGCAGAAAAACGTGCGCCGTATCACCACATCACGGTCGACCGGATCACACCGATCATCGGTGCCGAAATCGGCGGCGTCGATCTTTCACAACCGCTGGAGGACGATCAGCTCGCGGAAATCCGTCGGGCCTTTCTGGAGAACCACGTGCTGGTGTTCCGCGATCAGCATCTGACGGTGGAGGAGCACAAGGCGTTTGGCCGGCTGTTCGGCGAACTGCGGGCGTTGCCGGTGGAAGACATCGACGGCGATGACCCGGAACTGGTGGTGATCCGCGCCAATGCGCAATCGCGCTATGTGGCCGGCGAAACCTGGCACACCGACGGCACCGCTGATCTGGCGCCGTCCATGGGCTCGATGCTGTACGTCAAGGAAACCCCGGCCATCGGCACGGGCGGCGATACGCTGTTCGCCAACATGCATCTGGCGCTGGAAATGTTGTCGCCGACGATGCAGCAGTTTCTCGGCGAACTGACTGCGATTCACGACGGTGCAATTCCGTGGAAGGGCTATGAGGCGCCCGCCAACCTGCCAAAAACCGAACACCCGGTGGTGGTTCGTCACCCGCAAACCGGGCGCAAGTCGTTGTTCGTCAATTCCGGATTCACGTCGCACATCGTGCAATTGTCCGGAGGCGAAAGTCAGGTGCTGCTGAACATGCTGTTCGACCTGGTGGCCCGGGAGCCGTCCCTCAGTTGCCGCGTTCGCTGGGCACCGAATACGCTGGTGTTCTGGGACAACCGCTGCACCCAGCACCATGCGATCTGGGATTATTTCCCGCATTCGCGTTATGGAGAGCGGGTGACGATCCTCGGGACGCAGCCCAAGGCTTGATGGTGCTGAAAAACCTGTGGGAGCCAATGGCTCCCACAGGTTCTAGACGCCGCGCCGGATCAGTTGCTCGACGATCAACTCACCGAACGCCAGATTGCCGTGCAGCGGGTCATCCACTTCGCAGAACGCTTCACGCTGAAACCCCAGCTCATCGTTCGCCGCCTCGCGCACGTCGATCAGCTCCACGCCAAGCCCTTGCAGGCGTTCGATCAGCAATGACTGCGCCGCCATGAATACGCGCGGGTCGGACAGCGCCGGCACCCGTTGCGGCGGCAGCACGGCGAACACCTTGAGGTTCAGCGCCAGGGCCTGTTCATAGAAGGCCAGGGCGGGTCGGGACAGGGTGTCGATGACGGCCTCGAACAACGGCCCGGCGAGAAAACCGTCGTCGAATTCACCGTGCGCATTCTGGTAGCAGGTCCAGTTCGGCGCAGTGGCGAGGTAGTGCAGGCTCAGGCCGATGGTGCTCACCAGCGGCACGTCGACCTGCGCCAGTTGCGGCACTTCGAGCGTGTCGAGGGCCTGGCGATACAGCCGATCCATTTCAGCATCCCGAAAGACCACGTCATGTCGGGTCAGGCTGAAGAAATCAACCGCGAAATCCCGGCCGGTGCCCAGCGGGCCACCACCGAACGATATTTCGCGAGCCTGCGCCGCCTTGCCGATGACGCCGGCATGGGAGTCGCCCAGCAGCAGAAACCTAGGCGTAGTAATCGAGTACGGCGTCTTCACAGACAAGATCCTCGCTGGACACGCGGGTGGAAGGAGTCGGCGCCTGCACCGATTGGACGGCTTCAAGTCCGGCAAAGAATTGCTGCATCACGAACGCCACGCCCTCTGGCGTGACTTCCCGCTGGTTGGGCTGGTAGAAGGCGCCCTTGAACGGCGTGCCGGTGATGATTTCGTAGGACGGGAAATAGTCGACGTCGGGCAGGTCTTCACACAACTGCCCGGCGACGGCGCGCAGGACCGATTTGGAGTAGGTCGTGGCGCTCAGCACATGTTGCCCGGTGGCCGTTGCCGTCAGGGGCACCGGTGAAACGGTCAGCAGCAGACGCAGTTGCGGGTTGATCGAACGCATCAGCTCCAGTGCCCTGACCATGTCGCCATAGGTGTCCATGAAACCGAAGTTGCAGAACCGGTGGAGTTGCGGATCGAAGGTGCCGCGAACAGTGCCGGGGCACACGGGATATACCAGACCGGTCTGCCGATGTTGCCAGGCTTCGGTCAGGCCGAGAGTAAAGACGAACACTTTGGCCCGGCGCAGCGCTTCGCGGATGGCGTCCAGGGTCGCCTCGCGCGACTCGAACAGGGCCTGCTCGCTGGCAAATCCGTCAGGCTCCACGGCAGGGCGGAACGGGTCGAAGAAACGCCCGTCATGAGCCCAGGTCTCCTCAGGCGGAGCGCTTACGCCCAGCGCCCATTCGAGCCATTGGCACAGCATGGCCGGGGTGTAGAGGTTGCCGGTGCGAAAGGAGAACACGCCATAGTTGTGGGCCTTCCAGTCGGCCTCAGGCAACGCTTGCGGGGCGGGTTCCGCGTCCAGCCAATTCATGCCGCGCGCCACCAGCGCACGGCCGATGTGCTGGGCGAAACAGGAGCCGGCGGTGACGATTGCATCCTTGTTGCCGATCTCGAATTGCGGCGTCCACAGTTGATCGATGTCCGGCGCGGATTTGTCAGCCACGGCCGTACGCCAGAAGGAGCGGGGGGGCAGATATTGATAGGGATTCACGACGGGAGGCCTCCTTGGCGAGTCGTTGAGCGCAAGGCTCAGCGGATTTGATAGTGGTAGATCAGATCGTCGAACCACCGATCACCGATCTGGTAGGCCTGCGGCACACGACGTGCGAACACAAAGCCGCATTTTTCCAACACCTTGCAGGACGCGATATTGCCGTCGGTCACGGTCGATTCCAGCGAGTTCAGCCCGATGGCCGCGGCGTAATCGATGATTGCCTTTCTCGACTCGGTGCCAAAGCCTTTGCCCTGATGCTCCGGCAGCAGCAGACAACCCACTTCGGCGTGCCCCGGCGACAGAATGCGAAAACCGGTCACGCCCAGCTCATGCCCGCTGGCCTTGTCGGTCACCACCAGGCACAGCCAGTGCTCCGACTGCGGCCCCCATGCCGGGAGCCGGTGCTCGAAGCCATGGCGAACCTGTTCCTCGGCAATCTCGCCGAACACGTACTGCATGGTCTGCGGCTCGGAATGCAGCCTGAGAAACAACGGCCAGTCGGACTCGACCATCGTGCGCAGGTCCAGTCGTTGCGTGGTGAGCTCGAGCATCCGCTGCTCCTTGCGAGGGTGGAAAAAGGAGAGGGTTTTTTACTTGGTGTGAGGGGAAAGATCAATGAGTCGATGGGGAGATGCTGAGGGTAATGGCGGATGCCGGCCATCGATGGGTACAGGCACGCAGATTGGAGGGCCCGTAAATGGAGGAAGTCGCCCAGCTTGGCGGGGCGGTGGGGAGAAAGGCGCTCGTGTCGGAACGGGCAGGCGCAACGCCTCTCTCCAGAGGTGCTTGTCAGCCCGCCAACGTCGCGTTATCAATCACAAACCGATACTTCACGTCGCCCTTGAGCATCCGCTCATAAGACTCATTGATCTGATCCGCGCGAATCAGTTCGATGTCCGAAACAATGCCGTGTTCGGCGCAGAAATCCAGCATCTCCTGGGTCTCTGGAATGCCGCCGATCATCGAGCCTGCGATGGTTCGGCGTTTCATGATCAGGTTGAACACGTTTGGCGATGGGTGCGGCGAGGCGGGTGCGCCCACGAGAGTCAGTGCGCCGTCGCGTTTGAGCAGCACCAGGAACGCATCGAGATCGTGAGGGGCGGCGACGGTGTTGAGGATGAAGTCGAAGCTCTTGGTGTGCGCGGCCATTTCTTCCGGATTGCGCGATACCACGACCTCATCGGCGCCCAGGGCTTTCGCCGCTTCGCGCTTGGATTCCGACGTGGTGAACGCCACCACGTGCGCACCCATCGCATGAGCCAGTTTGATGCCCATGTGACCCAGGCCACCGATACCGACCACGCCGATTTTCTTGCCCGGCCCGGCGTTCCACTGACGCAGTGGCGAGTAAGTGGTGATGCCCGCACACAGCAGCGGCGCGACGGCGGCCAGTTGTGCTTCGGGGTGGCGGATGCGCAGCACGTAGCGCTCATGCACCACGATATTTTGCGAGTAGCCGCCGAGGGTCCAGCCGGGGGCGTCCGGAGTCGGAAAGTTGTAGGTGCCGATCATGCCGTCGCAGTAGTTTTCCAGGCCGGTTTCGCAGTCTTCACAGTGTTTGCAGCTGTCGACGATGCAACCGACGCCGACCAGATCGCCGACCTTGTATTCGGAAACGTGCGCGCCGACCGCCGAAACGCGGCCGACGATTTCGTGTCCCGGGACGCACGGGAACTGGGTGCCGGCCCACTCGGAGCGCACCTGATGCAGGTCGGAGTGGCAGATGCCGCAGAAGGCGATGTCGATCTGGACGTCATGGGCCGCAGGGGCGCGGCGATTGATCTGGATAGGCTCAAGGGGTTTGTCGCCCGCGTGGGCACCGTAGGCTTGTACAAGCATGGGAACGTCCTCGATGGATCTGTCGGACAGCCATCCTCCCGCTCCGAACCCGCATTCCGTTAGTGCATTTCTACTGAATTCTTGCCTGATCCTGTGCGTCAGCGCCGCGCTGAAAGCTGCTGCGGGGCCAGAAACGCATCGTGGAAGTAATTGCGCAAGGCCTGCATCGCGGGGCTGAATTCGCGCTCGCGGTGCCAGGCCAGGCCGACACTCATCGGGGTCACCTTGTCGGTGATGGTCAGGGTCTCGATGCGCTTGCCTTCCAGCGACCAGGGGCGGTGCACCAGGTCCGAGAGAATCGCCACGCCGCTGCCATTGGCGACCATGCTGCGCACGGCCTCTACAGAACTGGTACGCACCCGCACGTTGGGTTGTTGGCGGGCGTTTTCCCAATAGCGCATGGCACTTTGTTCAGCTTCATCCACGGTCAGCAGAATGTAGGGTTCCAGCGCGACATCCGCGAGGCTGACAGCCGACCGCTCACAGAGTGGATGGTGGCTGGGCAGCCACAGACGGCGTTCGGAGTTGAACAGGGTTTCCGAAACGATGTCGGGGTGCGTGAGGTTCGCGGTAAGCACCACCGCCATATCGAATTTTCCTTCCAGCAATCCCTGTTCGATGGCCTGCCGTTCCTGCTCGTGGACTTCGATGGCAACGTCGGGGTGCCAATGTTCCAGCCGTTGCAGATGATGCGGCAGAAAATAGCCAATCACCGTGTAGCTCGCGGCCAGGCGAATCAGGCCACTGGCGCGTATGTCGGGTAGCGGGCTGTTCAGCGCGTCGTCGACGCTGCGCAAAATCACATAGGCGCGGTTCAGAAAGTGTCGACCGGCATCCGTCAGGGTCATGCCTTGTGCCGAGCGCTGGAACAGCAACGTGCCGAGCAAACCTTCCAGTTCCTTGATCGCCGTGGTCACCGCCGACTGGGAGATATTCAAATGGATCGCTGCCTGAGATATCTGCCCGATCTCCGCGGTGGCAACGAAGTAGCGAATCTGACGCAAGGTCAACGACATGGATGTTCCTGTTTTTCAGGTATCTGTTTTTCAGAAGATACCCTATCTGTTAATAGATCTTCCCAAGGGGTTGGCGGGAATTTAACGTGGCCTGCATGAAGTCACAAGGGTCAGGAGCAAGGGTTATGCAGGCAGTAGATTTCAACTCGGACATGGGCGAAGGCTTCGGCCAGTGGACCATCGGCGATGGTGTCGACGACGAACTGATGGCGTTCATCAGTTCCGCCAACATCGCCACCGGTTTCCATGCCGGCGACCCCGGCACCATGCGTCGCACCGTCGAGCAGGCCAAGCGCCTGAACGTCGCCATCGGTGCCCACCCGGGGTTCCGGGATCTGGTGGGGTTCGGTCGCCGGCACATTAATGCACCGGCCCAGGAACTGGTCGACGACATCCTTTATCAACTGGGCGCACTGCGTGAACTGGCACGGGTGCAGGGCGTCGCGCTGCAACACATCAAGCCTCACGGCGCGCTGTACATGCATCTGGCCCGGGATGAAGAAGCAGCGCGTCTGCTGGTGGAAAACCTGCAACGCCTGGAACCCGAACTGTTGCTGTATTGCATGCCGAATTCGGTTATCTGGCGTGTCGCCAAAGAGCTCGGCCAACCGGTCGTTCGCGAATTCTATGCAGACCGCGAATACGACTTGAGTGGCTCCATCGTCTTCACCCGCAATGTTCGCGCATACGATCCTGGATTCGTCGCCACCCGTGTGCTGCGCGCTTGCCAGGAGGGCGTGGTGCGTACCGTCGAGGGTGAGGATCTGGCGATCGAGTTCGATTCCATCTGTCTGCACAGCGATACGCCGGGCGCTTTGGCGCTGGTCGAGGCCACCCGTGGTGCGCTCGATGCCGCCGGGATCGAGGTGCGCCGACCTCGCTGAATCACTACGCGACACCCGGCCAACAGACGCCGGGGTTCAAACATTTTTTGCCTGCCTTTCTACAACTATTCCAAGAGGAACAGACATGGCTGAACACACTGTCATCACCCCATTACCCGGGACTTTCTACCGAAAGGCCACACCGGATTCGGCGAATTACGTCGAGGTCGGCGATTCTGTCAGCGCCGATACGGTGATCGGTCTGATCGAAGTCATGAAGCAGTTTTCCGAACTGACCGCCGGGATGGCGGGGCGCCTCAGTGCTTTTCAGGTTGAAGACGGTGATCCGGTGGAGCCGGGTCAGGTCGTCGCTACGCTTGATAGCGAGTGAGGGCGTGAACATGACTCAACCTATTCGTAAATTGCTGGTCGCCAACCGTGGCGAAATCGCCGTGCGGATTATCCGTGCGGCCAAGGCCCTGGGTATTCCCACCGTTGCCGCGTGCAGCGAGGCCGATATCGACTCTCAGGCCGCACGCCTGGCCGATGAAGTGCATCTTCTGGGGCCGGCTCGCGCGGATAAAAGCTATCTGAACATCGAGGCGTTACTGGGTGCCCTGCAAGCGACGGGCGCCAATGCGGTTCACCCTGGATACGGTTTTCTGTCAGAGAACGCCGGGTTTGCCGAAGCCGTGATTGCCAGCGGCGCGATTTTCGTCGGGCCGGCCCCGGACACCATCCGGCGCATGGGGGACAAGGCCGAGGCGCGGCGTACTGCCCAGGCGGCAGGTGTTCCCGTGGTGCCGGGTTCGCCAGGCGAGCTGTTTGATGTCGAGTCGGCGCTTCGGGCGGCGGAATCGGTCGGTTACCCGTTGCTGATCAAAGCCTCGGCCGGCGGTGGTGGGCGGGGTATTCGTCTGGCAGAAAATGCCGCGCAATTGAGTGAAGAATTTCCCCGTTCGCAGCGCGAGGCTCAGGCCGCTTTCGGTAATGGTGCGGTGTATCTGGAGCGTTTTATCGGCAAGGCCCGGCACATCGAAGTACAGGTTCTGGGCGACGGGAAAAACGCCGTGCACCTGTTCGAGCGCGAGTGTTCGCTACAGCGTCGGCGTCAGAAAATCTTTGAAGAAGCACCATCACCGGTACTCGACGCGCAGCAGCGGGAGGCACTCTGCGCCAGCGCCGTACGTTTGACCGAGTCCCTCGGCTACAAGGGAGCGGGCACGCTGGAGTACCTGTATGACGATGTCTGCGGCGAGTTCTTTTTTATCGAGATGAACACCCGAATCCAGGTGGAACACCCGGTCACCGAACTGGTCACCGGCATCGATCTGGTACAGGCGATGCTGCGAATTGCCGGTGGCGAACCACTGGGCCTGAAGCAGAGTGACATCCGTCTGAATGGCGCGGCCCTGCAAATGCGCTTGAATGCCGAAGACCCGGCCCGGGATTTTTTCCCCAGCCCCGGTCTGGTCGAATCGTTGGTCTGGCCGCAAGGCGAGGGCGTTCGTGTGGACACCCACCTGTATGAAGGATATCGGGTGCCACCGTACTATGACTCGCTGTTGGCCAAGCTCATTGTGCATGGGCCGGATCGCTCCACAGCCCTTGCGCGTGCCCGGACAGCGGTGGCGCAAACCTTGCTGACCGGCATGGCCAGCACCTTGTCGCTGCACGCTGAACTGCTGCAACAACCGTGGTTGCAAACTGCCGACTTTCATACCGGGACGCTGGAGAACTGGCTGTCCGCACGCCGCAGCGGAGGTGAAGCATGACTCGTCCGATCCGCTACAGCTTTGGTGCCGATGAGCATCTGTTTGCCGAAGTCAGTGAAAGCATGTCCCTCGAGGCGTTTTTCAAGGGCATGGCGGTCACCCGCGCCGTGGAACGGCTGAAACTCGATGGCGTACTCGATGTGTGCCTGGCCAACGCATCCTTCCAGATCCGCTTCGACCCGGATCGAATTGCGCCGCAGGCCTTGCTCGAAGCGGTGCAGGGCGCCGAGGCTGACGCCGTTGCCGAACGCACATTGCAGACCCGGATCATTGAGATTCCGGTGCTGTACAACGATCCCTGGACCCACGAAACGCTGATGCGTTTTCGCGACCGGCACCAGGACCCGGGCGCCACGGATCTGGAATACGCCGCGCGCATCAATGGCCTGGCGGATGTCGATGCGTTCATTGCAGCTCATAGCGCAGCGCCATGGTTTGTCTCGATGGTGGGATTCGTCGCCGGTTTGCCCTTCATGTTCCAGATGGTCGAACGCGAACGTCAGTTGCAGGTGCCCAAGTATCTGCGTCCACGTACCGACACGCCGAAATTGACACTGGGTCACGGTGGCTGCTTCGGGTGTATCTACTCGGTGCGTGGCGCCGGGGGCTATCAGATGTTCGGTGTCACACCGGCTCCCATCTACGACCCGCAGCAATCGCTGGTGTACCTGAAGGACCATATGGTGTTTTTCCGTCCGGGTGACATTGTGCAGTTCAAGCCAATGGATCGTGCAGCGTATGACCAGGCCGTTGCAGACGTGGAGGCCGGGCATTTCGATTTGCGGATCCGGCCGGTGGAGTTTTCACTGGATGCGTTTCTCGCCGATCCGGTCGGTTATCCCGTGTCGCTGCAGGAGGTGTTGGCATGATCAAGGTACTCAAACCCGGTCTCGCCACGTCGGTTCAGGATCTGGGCCGCGAAGGTTACTACCACCTCGGCATCCCGCCGTCCGGCGCGCTCGATCAATATGCGCTGAGAGCGGCCAACCATCTGGTGGGCAACGCGGCGGATTGCGCCGCGCTGGAGTGTACGTTGCTGGGCCCTGAGCTGGCGTTTCAGCAAGACGCACTGGTCGCGGTGTGCGGTGCGCACATGGCGCCTCGACTCGATGGTGTGGAAATGCATCACGCCACCGCGTTCGCGGTGAAGGCCGGCCAGGTTCTGCGTTTCGATTTTCCCAAGGCGGGTGCGCGGGCTTATCTGGCGGTGGCAGGCGGAATCGACGTGCCGCTTGTGTTGGGCAGTCGATCGACTTATGCGCTCGGGGCGTTGGGCGGGTTTGCCGGACGACGCTTGATCGCCGGAGACGAATTGCCGGTGGGCAAAGCCAGCGGCAAGGGGCGTGCCGGGGCCAGTCTGCCCATGGCGCTGCGCCAGTCACTGGGTGGGGAGATCACTCTGCGCGTGGTGCCGGGGCTTTATTACGATCGCCTGACCGATGCGGCAGCGAGGAGTTTTTTCGCCGAGCCGTGGACAGTCGGATCGGAAGCAGACCGCATCGGCTATCGCTTCAAGGGCGGCAGCGCGCTGGACTTCCAGCCGCGAGAGCAACCATTTGGTGCAGGCTCCGATCCGTCGAACATCGTTGACAGCTGCTACCCGATCGGCTCGATTCAGGTACCCGCCGGCCTCGAGCCTATCGTGCTGCATCGCGATGCCGTATCGGGAGGTGGTTACGCCATGATCGGCACCGTCATCAGTGCCGACCTGGATCTGATCGGCCAGATGCAGCCCAACCAGAAGGCTCGCTTTGTAGCGGTCAGCCTCGACGAGGCCCTGGACGCACGGCGCTCCTACAAGAAAAAACTCAGCTGCCTGAGCAAGCTTTTCCCTTCCTGACTCTGCCCGCCGCACCGCGCGGGCTCTGCCATACGCCAGGCCAACGCCGCGCTTCGGTGCGGTGAAGGCTGCCCGCGTTTCAACCTTTGACTGGTTCTGGAGTACACGCATATGGCTGCTTTATCGCAATCGAGTCAAACCGGGCAAGATCCGGCCCATCATCCCGTTTCCGCAGAGGCCCGCATGGGCCGACTGTCTCTGACCATGGCCTGGTGGGCCGTATGCAGCGCCATGTTCTACATCGTGGTCGGCGCTTCGTTGGCCTTGTCTTTCGGTGCACGCAATGCGCTGATCGGGATGGTGCTGTCGGTGATCAGTTATGGGCTGGTCAACAGCGTTCTCAGCCGTTTCGCCATGCGCAGCGGATGGTCGGTCGCGTTGTTTTCAAGCGTGTTGTTTGGCCGGACCGGAGCATGCCTGGCCACGCTGATTTTCTTTTCGACGGCGATTTACTACGCCGTGTTCGAAGGATCGGTGATCGCCGTGGCGCTCAATCACCTGTACCCGGAACTGGTCTATCCACTGGCTGCCCTGCTGGTGGTGCTGTACAGCGTGCCGATGATTCTGGGTAGCGTGCAGCACTGGCTGGACAAGCTCAACGGCGTGTTGTTGCCGGTGTACCTGGGCGGTTTGCTGGTGGCGGTCGGGCTGTCGATCAGCCGATATGGTTACCAGCCGCAATGGCTCGATTTCGGTCCGGCAACACCTGCGACCTTCGGCTGGTGGGATTGCTTTGTGGCCTACATGGGCGTCTGGATCCTGATGCTGTTCACCTTCGACTACGCCCGTTTCGGCAAGCCGCAGGACGCTCAGTATCATGGGCGCTGGAACTTCGGCATGCCGTTCTATGCCGTGACTTTTCTGCTCAACGGCGCGGCAGGCATCTATCTGGTCAGCAGTATTCCCCATGAAGGCGCGCTGAACGAAGTCTCTGTGGTGATGGCAATTCTGCAGTTGATGGGGCTGTGGGGCCTGCTGTTCGTCTGGGCCACGCAAACCCGGATCAACACCGCCAACTACTATCTGGCGACCCTCAACATGCAGGCATTCTTCGGCCGTTTCGGCGTACGCGGTTCTTATCTGCTGTGGGCATTGGTGGTCGGGGTGATCGTGTACGGCTTGATGCTCGCTGACGTGTTTTCCTACTTGCTCAAGGCATTGGCGTATCAGGGCATTTTTGTGGTCGCCTGGGTCGGTGTGGCATTGGCGCAGATTGTCTATGGCAGCAATGACGCAGGAGTACTTGAACGCAGCCCGGCGTTCAATCCGATCGGTCTGATGGCATGGTTCGCTGCCACGGCGCTGGGGTTGTTGCTGATGTGGACGGGCGGTGTTCCCGGCAGTTTTTCTGCGCCGGCGACGGTGGTGCTCGCGTTCGGCTTGCAGGCGGGGCTGGCTTATCGGCATCGGTGGGTAGGGCAGAGGGCAAGTTAAGAGGATCGGCGCTGGCCCGCACGACTGCGGGCCAGCGTCGCTAGTCCATACCTGGCGCAGATTGGGGTAGTAGAGGTGATAGCCGGAAAACTATCGGTCAGGCCGTAGTCGACGATGATTTCGACATCCGGGCCGGGGTTGTCGGGCAGCAGCTTTGCGAGGGCCGGTTGCAGGATCGTGATTGTGGAATGCCCGCCGGCGGTAATCCGCAACTTGCCGGCCGGTTTGTCGCGAAACTTATGCCATGGGTGGTATCACACGTCGGGAAACTACATCGGCTTCTTTGCGGTTTCATGGGTGGACGGCCTCTCCTGAGCAGCGCTGAATGTGCGCAGGAGAGTAGGTATCCAGCTGAACCTGAGGGGCAGGCGATTGTTAGCACAGCGGCACGTAAATATCCGTTTGCCACTGATCCTGCGGGATCTCGGGGCTGATGCTCAAGTACTCGAAAAACAGCGGGTGATCGCGCAGTTCTTCGCCGCTGGCGGGCAGCCAGTCGCGGTAGACCGGGTAGATGGTTTCACCGATGTGATCGGTTGAACCTGTGTGACGCACCACGGCGCAGCGGCCGGCAGGAATGCCCAGCTCGCGGACGTTGAAGTCATTCGGCGCCACCGCTTCACGGATTTCGCCGCAGATCGCGAAATGAAAATCCTCCGGCGGCGTCGTGTCGGGATTGCCGTAAGGAATCCCGAAGGTGCGGCTTGATGCCACCGGCGACTGCCCGCTTTGCTGGCGCCACTGAATGAAGCGTTGCACGCTTTGATTGACAAGGCCTGGTGGCCCTCGGTGATCGAGTGCAGCGACCTGGATTCCGGGGAAGTCGACGATTCGTACCTGCATGGCAATGCTCCTTGAAAAGTGAGGTATGGCGAAGACCGTGTGCCAGACGCTCCAGTCCGGAGCCTTGCGAAATGCCCCCGGCGAGGTGCCGAAGGCTCGCTTGAATGCCCTTGAAAACGCTTCGGGACTTTCGAACCCGGCGTCGAGCGTAGCTTCCATCACCGAATGGTCGGGCACGGTGCTCAAGCGGTGCGCGGCACGGCGCAGGCGCATCAGCTGCACATAGCGCGAGACGGGTACGCCGACGTATGCCGTGAACTGCCGGTGAAAGTGGAACTCGGAGAAGTTCGCCACCTGGCTCAGCGCTTTCACCGACAGGTCGCCTTCAAGGTTGGCGTCGATGTAGGCGAGTACGACGGTGAAGCGCTTTGCGTAGGCAGTTTGCGTCGGTGCGTCTGGCACGGCGTGAAGCTCCTGGAGTAACGGTCGGCCCTAGAATCGTCGAAAGCGGCGTACAGATACCTAGCCGGACTTGCTCAGGGATAGACCTCTTCAGGCATTACATCCGATCGACCCTGCACGAATCAATCGCGCGCCTGTGCGACGATTGCAAAGTTGCCGGGGGCTTTCTCCAGCAATCCAAGGAATCTCACCAGATCCACCGTGCTGCCATCGACTTTCAAGTCTTTTGAGGTGAGGGCATCCTTGAACCCCGCCGTGCCGCCCAGCAGTTGCACGAACAAGTCTTTGGTGACAGTCAGCGTTGCGTTGGCATTTGCTGCTGGCGTGCCTTTTCGGTAGTGCAGTACGGCGTTCTCGATCCACAGCACAAAGGACTCGCGGGTGTCGGTCAGCACCAGATTGAAGGCCCAGTTCTTGCCGTCGGCGGCCGGCCCATCGAGACTCGCGGCCATGGCTTCGAGGAAGCGTTCTGTCGGCGTCTGTTTCATCAGCTCGATCAGATCCGAACGCCTCACGCCTTTGGCCGGTGGGCCGTTGCGCAGTTCCTGGGCGGCGGTCAGGTAGCTGTTGCGCCAGGTCGCGGATTCAGACTGGTAGCCCAGCTGTTCATAGGTCTGGGCCAGCAGTGCCTTGGCGGCTTTGTCATCGGGTTTATCGAGGACCGCTTGATCCAACAGCTCGGCGACCCAACGGTATTCGCCTTTGTCATAGGCCACGCGCGCGGCTTCGACCACTTTGGCGTTGCCGCCCATCAGTTCGACGTAGCGCCTGGCGGACTCTTTGGGCACCAGCGGATTCAAGTGCGCCGGGTTGCCATCGTAAGCGCCCAGGTACATCTGATAGATCGCTTTGACGTTGTGTCGCACATCGCCGTAATAACCACGGGTGCCGAAGTACGACGCCAGTGAGTCGGGCAACTGGATTTTGTCGGCGATCTCGTTGGGCGTGTAGCCGGCATTCATCAGTCGCACGGTCTGGTCGTGCATGTATTTGTAGACGTCGCGGTGCTTGGTGATGAACTCGCGGATGCGCTCATTGCCCCAGATCGGCCAGTTGTGCTGGCCGAAATAGACCTCGGTGTCGCCCAGTTCATCGAGGGCGATCTGGGCGTAATCGGACCAGAGCAACGCGTCGCGGACCTTGGCGCCGCGGATCGGCAGCAGATTGTGCATGGTCTGCGCGAGCAGCTCGGCGCCGCCGTAGGCCTTGCGTTCGGGGATGGAAAAGGTCAGCTCGGCCGGAGCCTCAGCCCCCGGAATGTTGTGGAACACGAACGTCACGCCGTCGATCATCAGCGTTTGCGTCGGCTGATCGATGATCTGCGTGGGCGGCAGAATGCCGATGCTGCCGTAGGCGACGTTTTTGCCCAGCCCGGTATCCACCATGCCGGTTGCGCCCGGCGCCAGGTTCTTGCCGAACTGATACATCGAACGGCGTGACATCGCAGGTCCCGCCAACACGTTTTCGCTGGTGGCTTCCTCCATGAATCCGGCAGGGGCCACCACGGGAATCTTGCGCTCGGCCACTTCCGCGACCGAGGTAATGCCCAGCACGCCGCCGAAGTGGTCGGCATGGTCGTGGGTGAAGATGATGGCGGTCACGGGTTTGTCGCCCAGTTGTGCGCGGGCGAATGCCAAGGCAGCGGCGGCAGTTTCTTTCGAGGTCAGCGGATCGACCACGATCCACCCGGTCTGGCCTTCGATCAGCGTCATGTTGGCGATGTCGAAGCCGCGCAACTGGTAGATGCCGTCGGTGACTTTGAACAGACCGATCTGGGCGTTGAGCATTGCGTGGCGCCACAGGCTCGGATTGACCGTGGCGGGGGCCTTGCCTTCGACGAATCTGAACGCATCGAAATCGATCAGCACCGAGCCGTCGGCACCGAGGATCTGTCCGCTCGGCCGGGCGATAAAACCGCGCTGGGCGTCCGTCATGTCTCGAGGGTCGTTGAGGTCCAGGCCCTTGATTGATGCTTCTATCACCGCAGCCGTGGCAGGCGTCGCTTCGCCGCTGGCAACGCTCGGCGGTTTGTCGCAGCCGGCGAGGGAAATCAACGTCAGGGCGATCAGGGTGTGGAGGGTCGGTCTCATTCTTGTTGTTCTCCGATGGACGATTCATCAGAGAGTAGGGAGGCTGGCGTGATGTATCCAATGCATTGTTTACATCCAGACAATGCGTAGCTAGCATCGGCCAGATGGATCTCAAACGACTGACACATCTGCTGGCCCTTGCCGATGAACGCCATTTCGGCCGCGCCGCCGAACGTGTGCACCTCAGCCAGCCGGCCCTGAGCCGCAGTATTCAGGCGCTCGAAAGCGAAACCGGTCAACGCCTGTTCGATCGGGACAGCGGTGACGTACGCCCGACGCCGGCAGGGGAATTTCTGATCGGGCGGGCGCGACGGCTGCTGTTCGATGCTCGCTCGCTGGAGCGTGATCTGGCGCTTTACGGCGATGGCCGGCTCGGCAACCTCGCGTTCGGTGTCGGGCCGTTTCCGGCGGCCATGTTGATGCATCAGGTCGTGCCGCGATTGCGCCGGGAATATCCGCAAGTCACTCTGCGGGTAGAGATCAACAACTGGCAGATACTCGAAGCACGGCTGCGAGATGAAGCGATCGAATTCTTCGTCGCGGACATTCGTAATTTCTCGACTGCCACCGATCTGCTGATCCGGTCGCTGGGTCAGGCCTCGGCGGGGTTCTTCGTCCGGCCACAACACCCGTTGGCCGGACGCGTGGTGACGATGAGAGACCTGGAAAAGTACGGCATCGCCACGACGCGTCTGCCGGCCGTGGTGAAGGAAGAGACTGCGCATACTCTGGGCATTTCCACGCGCCAGGCCTTGCCGCTTGCACTGGAGTGCGACGATGTGGCGTTGCTCAGGACGGTGGCCTGTTCGACCGATACCATCCTCGGCGTGATTCACGGCGCCGTGGCTGAAGACCTGCGCATCGGTAACCTGATCGAACTGCAGGTCGTGGACAGACCCGGGCTGCATTCCGAAATCGGCGTCGTCAGCCTGCCCAACAGAAGCCAGTCACCGACCGCCCGCTGTGTGATCGACGCCATTGTCACCGAGATGACGCAACGCAACGTCTCGACTTGATCGGCGCTCCGGTCGGCGGCCGAAACGCCAAAGCACAAGACTTCCCGCTCAAAAACCGGATAATGGCGGCCATTCTGTTCAGCTCGCTATTCTGGTAGTCCCCCATGGAAATCAAGGTCAACTTTCTCGACAACCTTCGACTTGAAGCCAAGTTCGACGACTTCACGGTGGTGGCCGACCAACCGATCCGCTACAAGGGCGATGGCTCGGCACCGGGTCCGTTCGACTACTTCCTGGCTTCGTCGGCGCTGTGTGCGGCGTACTTCGTGAAGCTGTATTGCGAAACCCGCAATATCCCGACCGATAATATCCGCCTGTCGCAGAACAACATTGTTGACCCGGAGAACCGCTACAACCAGATCTTCAAGATTCAGGTCGAGTTGCCGGCGGACATCTCCGACAAGGACCGCCAGGGCATCCTGCGTTCCATCGACCGCTGCACGGTAAAGAAAGTCGTGCAGGACGGCCCCGAGTTCGTCATCGAAGAAGTCGAAAACCTCGACGCCGACGCCCAGGCATTGCTGATGCCGGGTGCGAACTCCAGCGCCAGCACCTACATTCCGGGCAAGGACCTGCCGCTGGAGCAGACCATCGCCAACATGTCGGGCATTCTCGCCGACCTCGGCATGAAGATCGAAATCGCTTCGTGGCGCAACATCGTGCCCAACGTGTGGTCGCTGCACATTCGCGACGCGCACTCGCCGATGTGCTTCACCAACGGCAAGGGCTCGACCAAGGAAGGTGCGCTGGCGTCGGCCCTGGGCGAATTCATCGAGCGCCTGAACTGCAACTTCTTCTACAACGATCAGTTCTGGGGTCTGGACCTCGCCAATGCGCCGTTCGTGCACTACCCGGACGAGCGCTGGTTCAAGCCGGGCAGCAATGACGAGCTGCCGAGCGAAATCCTCGACCCGTACTGCCTGAAGATCTACAACCGCGACGGCGAGCTGCGCGGCTCGCACCTGATCGACACCAACTCGGGCAATGAACAGCGCGGCATCGTTTCGCTGCCGTTCGTTCGTCAATCGGATGGCGAGGTGGTGTACTTCCCGTCGAACCTGATCGAAAACCTGTACCTGAGCAACGGCATGAGCGCCGGCAACACCCTGGCCGAAGCCCAGGTGCAGTGCCTGTCGGAAATCTTCGAGCGTGCGGTGAAGCGCGAAATCATCGAAGGCGAATTCGCATTGCCGGACGTACCGCAGGAAGTGTTGGCGAAATACCCGGCCATCATGGCCGGTATTCAGGGCCTGGAAGCCCAGGGTTTCCCGGTGCTGGTGAAGGATGCGTCGCTGGGCGGGGAGTTCCCGGTGATGTGCGTCACGTTGATGAACCCGCGCACCGGCGGGGTGTTCGCCTCGTTCGGCGCACACCCGAGCTTCGAGGTGGCGCTGGAGCGCAGCTTGACCGAACTGCTGCAGGGCCGCAGCTTCGAAGGTCTTAACGACCTGCCGCAGCCGACCTTTGAGGGGCAGGCGGTCACCGAACCGAACAACTTCGTCGAGCACTTCATCGACTCCAGCGGTGTGGTGTCGTGGCGCTTCTTCAGCGCCCAGGCGGAATACGAGTTCGTGGAGTGGGATTTCACCGGCCATGGTGAAAACTCCAATGTCGAAGAAGCCGAAACCCTGTTCGCCATCCTCAAGGGCATGGGTAAGGAAGTGTACATGGCGGTGTACGAGCATATCGGCGCCACCGCTTGCCGCATCCTGGTGCCGGATTACTCGGAAATCTACCCGGTGGACGACCTGATCTGGGATAACACCAACAAGGCGCTGTTCTTCCGTGAAGACATCCTGAACCTGCATCGCCTGAATGAAGACGAACTCCAGTCGCTGGTCGAGCGCCTGGTGGAAAGCGAACTGGACGATTACACCGATATCACCACGCTGATCGGCATCGAATTCGATGACAACACCGTGTGGGGGCAACTGACGATTCTGGAACTGAAACTGCTGATCTGGCTCGCCTTGGGACAAATCGAGGAGGCTAAAGAAGCGGTGGAGATGTTCCTTCAGTACAACGACAACACCGTTGAACGCGGTCTGTTTTATCAGGCGGTCAACGGGGTGCTGGAGATGCAACTGGACGAAGACCTGGAGCTGGCGGATTACGAAGCCAACTTCCGCCGCATGTTCGGCAACGAACGGATGGACGCGGCGATCGGTTCCGTTGACGGCAGCGTGCGCTTCTACGGTTTGACGCCGACCAGCGTGAAACTGGAAGGCCTCGATCGCCATCTGCGACTGATCGACAGCTACAAGAAACTGCACGCGGCCCGGGCCAGCGTGAAGACTTCGTAGCGCTGACAGCGGCGACAAAAAAAGCACCTTCGGGTGCTTTTTTGTTTTTAAGATGGGCGCCTGCCAGAAGGAGCTTTGCAATGGATCTGAAGTTCAGTCACGTCGATGTACTGGTCAACAACCTCGAAGAGGCCTGCGCCTACTATGCGCAGATCCTGAAAGCCAGAATCTCCAGAACCCTCGTCTGGGAGCGGGGTGGCCTGCATGTTCGCTACGCGGTTGCGTTGATCGGCCAGGAGCGTTTCATGCTGGTCCAGCCGTTGGCGGGCAACCTCAGGGAACTGCTGGACTCGTCGGGGGAGGGGATGATCTATCGCCACTGCTATTCGACACCGGACATCGAGAAGGCCTACGACGAACTGGTGATCGCCGGCGTGCAGCCCGAAGACGAAAACGGCCAGCCACTGGAGCGCGCCAACCTGCAATCACCGTCTGGCACACGCATCATCTGGCTGCCCAAGCGCTTCGGGCATTTCTCCATCGAGATTCTCGAAGAGCAGGCGCTGGAGGCGTTCATCGCGTCTGCGTTTACGTGAGCTTTTTAATGAGGCCCCTTTTGGGGGCTTGGAATCGGCCAACACGCCCTCATAACAATGGCTACCTCCAACATCCCTGAGGGGAAGGACAGACCATGACCAGCCAGACCGAAACTGCCATCCTCGCCGGTGGCTGCTTCTGGGGCATGCAAGACTTGCTGCGACGCTACCCCGGGGTGCTGAAAACCCGTGTCGGTTATAGCGGTGGCGATGTACCGAATGCCACCTACCGCAACCATGGCAATCACGCTGAAGCCATCGAGATCGTTTTCGACCCGGCCGTGATCAGCTATCGGCAGATCCTCGAGTTCTTCTTCCAGATACACGACCCGACCACGCCCAACCGTCAGGGCAACGACCTGGGCCCCAGTTACCGTTCGGCGATCTATTACCTCAGCGAACAACAACGCGACATTGCCGAGGACACCGCCGCTGACGTCGACGCTTCGCGCCTTTGGCCAGGCCGGGTAGTCACCGAAATCGAACCGGCGGGGCCATTCTGGGAAGCGGAGCCGGAACACCAGGATTACCTGGAGCGCATTCCGAATGGTTACACCTGTCACTTCATCCGTCCGAACTGGAAGCTGCCAAAGCGCGGCTGAGATGTAGCTGCGCCTTTATAAGCCGACCGCTCGGCGTCGAGGAGCAGCTGGCCGGGGTGGCACACTTGAGCTCTCGCCAGTTCACCCGTGTGTTCACAGCAGAAACCGGTCACTCTCCCGACAAGGCCATCGAGGGGCTGGGTCTGGAGACGGCCCGCTTGAGGATCGAACAGAGCCGGCACTCACTGGATGTCATTGCCAGCGAGTCCGGCTTTCGTGACCGCCGACCTATGCGGGAAGCGTTCATTAGTGGTTTCGGCAGTCGTGACTGATCGGGCCGGGCGAGTTGACGTGGGTGGAGAGGCGGGCAGTGGCGTTCCTCATCCGGGCACAAGTGAACGTTGACCGAGGGCCATTTCGCTTCCCCTTTTTGTGCGTAACACCCTTCAGCTGAAAGCATTGACTGCGCACCGATGCGACGACAGGAACGCTGCGAAAACAATTTTCAGGAGAGGGTTGACCACCTGTTTTAATCCTGTATTATTCGCCTCCCGCTAGCGAGCAACTTGATGTCGCTGCTAGCGCAAGTGATTGATTTGATTGAAGAAATTTTAAAACTTCTGAAAATAATCACTTGACAGCAAATGAGGCTGCTGTAGAATGCGCGCCTCGGTTGAGACGAAAGCTCTTAACCAACCGCTCTTTAACAACTGAATCAAGCAATTCGTGTGGGTGCTTGTGGAGTCAGACTGATAGTCAACAAGATTATCAGCATCACAAGTTACTCCGCGAGAAATCAAAGATGTAACCAACGATTGCTGAGCCAAGTTTAGGGTTTCTTAAAAACCCAAAGATGTTTGAACTGAAGAGTTTGATCATGGCTCAGATTGAACGCTGGCGGCAGGCCTAACACATGCAAGTCGAGCGGATGAAGGGAGCTTGCTCCTGGATTCAGCGGCGGACGGGTGAGTAATGCCTAGGAATCTGCCTGGTAGTGGGGGACAACGTTTCGAAAGGAACGCTAATACCGCATACGTCCTACGGGAGAAAGCAGGGGACCTTCGGGCCTTGCGCTATCAGATGAGCCTAGGTCGGATTAGCTAGTTGGTGAGGTAATGGCTCACCAAGGCGACGATCCGTAACTGGTCTGAGAGGATGATCAGTCACACTGGAACTGAGACACGGTCCAGACTCCTACGGGAGGCAGCAGTGGGGAATATTGGACAATGGGCGAAAGCCTGATCCAGCCATGCCGCGTGTGTGAAGAAGGTCTTCGGATTGTAAAGCACTTTAAGTTGGGAGGAAGGGTTGTAGATTAATACTCTGCAATTTTGACGTTACCGACAGAATAAGCACCGGCTAACTCTGTGCCAGCAGCCGCGGTAATACAGAGGGTGCAAGCGTTAATCGGAATTACTGGGCGTAAAGCGCGCGTAGGTGGTTCGTTAAGTTGGATGTGAAATCCCCGGGCTCAACCTGGGAACTGCATCCAAAACTGGCGAGCTAGAGTATGGTAGAGGGTGGTGGAATTTCCTGTGTAGCGGTGAAATGCGTAGATATAGGAAGGAACACCAGTGGCGAAGGCGACCACCTGGACTGATACTGACACTGAGGTGCGAAAGCGTGGGGAGCAAACAGGATTAGATACCCTGGTAGTCCACGCCGTAAACGATGTCAACTAGCCGTTGGGAGCCTTGAGCTCTTAGTGGCGCAGCTAACGCATTAAGTTGACCGCCTGGGGAGTACGGCCGCAAGGTTAAAACTCAAATGAATTGACGGGGGCCCGCACAAGCGGTGGAGCATGTGGTTTAATTCGAAGCAACGCGAAGAACCTTACCAGGCCTTGACATCCAATGAACTTTCCAGAGATGGATTGGTGCCTTCGGGAACATTGAGACAGGTGCTGCATGGCTGTCGTCAGCTCGTGTCGTGAGATGTTGGGTTAAGTCCCGTAACGAGCGCAACCCTTGTCCTTAGTTACCAGCACGTAATGGTGGGCACTCTAAGGAGACTGCCGGTGACAAACCGGAGGAAGGTGGGGATGACGTCAAGTCATCATGGCCCTTACGGCCTGGGCTACACACGTGCTACAATGGTCGGTACAAAGGGTTGCCAAGCCGCGAGGTGGAGCTAATCCCATAAAACCGATCGTAGTCCGGATCGCAGTCTGCAACTCGACTGCGTGAAGTCGGAATCGCTAGTAATCGCGAATCAGAATGTCGCGGTGAATACGTTCCCGGGCCTTGTACACACCGCCCGTCACACCATGGGAGTGGGTTGCACCAGAAGTAGCTAGTCTAACCTTCGGGAGGACGGTTACCACGGTGTGATTCATGACTGGGGTGAAGTCGTAACAAGGTAGCCGTAGGGGAACCTGCGGCTGGATCACCTCCTTAATCGACGACATCAGCTGCTCCATAAGTTCCCACACGAATTGCTTGATTCATTGAAGAAGACGATGAGTCTATACGGGCTTGTATGTCTCTTTAGAGATAAGAAATGAGTATTCAAAACTGAATATTGATTTCTAGTCTTTAACTAGATCGTTCTTTAAAAATTTGGGTATGTGATAGAAAGATAGACTGAGCGTTACTTTCACTGGTAACGGATCAGGCTAAGGTAAAATTTGTGAGTTCTCTTAGTTGAGAAATTCGAATTTTCGGCGAATGTCGTCTTCACAGTATAACCAGATTGCTTGGGGTTATATGGTCAAGTGAAGAAGCGCATACGGTGGATGCCTTGGCAGTCAGAGGCGATGAAAGACGTGGTAGCCTGCGAAAAGCTTCGGGGAGTCGGCAAACAGACTTTGATCCGGAGATGTCTGAATGGGGGAACCCAGCCATCATAAGATGGTTATCTTGTACTGAATACATAGGTGCAAGAGGCGAACCAGGGGAACTGAAACATCTAAGTACCCTGAGGAAAAGAAATCAACCGAGATTCCCTTAGTAGTGGCGAGCGAACGGGGACTAGCCCTTAAGTGGCTTTGAGATTAGCGGAACGCTCTGGAAAGTGCGGCCATAGTGGGTGATAGCCCTGTACGCGAAAATCTCTTGGTCATGAAATCGAGTAGGACGGAGCACGAGAAACTTTGTCTGAATATGGGGGGACCATCCTCCAAGGCTAAATACTACTGACTGACCGATAGTGAACTAGTACCGTGAGGGAAAGGCGAAAAGAACCCCGGAGAGGGGAGTGAAATAGATCCTGAAACCGTATGCGTACAAGCAGTGGGAGCAGACTTTGTTCTGTGACTGCGTACCTTTTGTATAATGGGTCAGCGACTTATTTTCAGTGGCGAGCTTAACCGAATAGGGGAGGCGTAGCGAAAGCGAGTCTTAATAGGGCGTCTAGTCGCTGGGAATAGACCCGAAACCGGGCGATCTATCCATGGGCAGGTTGAAGGTTAGGTAACACTGACTGGAGGACCGAACCGACTACCGTTGAAAAGTTAGCGGATGACCTGTGGATCGGAGTGAAAGGCTAATCAAGCTCGGAGATAGCTGGTTCTCCTCGAAAGCTATTTAGGTAGCGCCTCATGTATCACTGTAGGGGTAGAGCACTGTTTCGGCTAGGGGGTCATCCCGACTTACCAAACCGATGCAAACTCCGAATACCTACAAGTGCCGAGCATGGGAGACACACGGCGGGTGCTAACGTCCGTCGTGAAAAGGGAAACAACCCAGACCGTCAGCTAAGGTCCCAAAGTTATGGTTAAGTGGGAAACGATGTGGGAAGGCTTAGACAGCTAGGAGGTTGGCTTAGAAGCAGCCACCCTTTAAAGAAAGCGTAATAGCTCACTAGTCGAGTCGGCCTGCGCGGAAGATGTAACGGGGCTCAAACCATACACCGAAGCTACGGGTATCACGTAAGTGATGCGGTAGAGGAGCGTTCTGTAAGCCTGTGAAGGTGAGTTGAGAAGCTTGCTGGAGGTATCAGAAGTGCGAATGCTGACATGAGTAACGACAATGGGTGTGAAAAACACCCACGCCGAAAGACCAAGGTTTCCTGCGCAACGTTAATCGACGCAGGGTTAGTCGGTCCCTAAGGCGAGGCTGAAAAGCGTAGTCGATGGAAAACAGGTTAATATTCCTGTACTTCTGGTTATTGCGATGGAGGGACGGAGAAGGCTAGGCCAGCTTGGCGTTGGTTGTCCAAGTTTAAGGTGGTAGGCTGAGATCTTAGGTAAATCCGGGATCTTAAGGCCGAGAGCTGATGACGAGTGTTCTTTTAGAACACGAAGTGGTTGATGCCATGCTTCCAAGAAAAGCTTCTAAGCTTCAGATAACCAGGAACCGTACCCCAAACCGACACAGGTGGTTGGGTAGAGAATACCAAGGCGCTTGAGAGAACTCGGGTGAAGGAACTAGGCAAAATGGCACCGTAACTTCGGGAGAAGGTGCGCCGGTGAGGGTGAAGGACTTGCTCCGTAAGCTCATGCCGGTCGAAGATACCAGGCCGCTGCGACTGTTTATTAAAAACACAGCACTCTGCAAACACGAAAGTGGACGTATAGGGTGTGACGCCTGCCCGGTGCCGGAAGGTTAATTGATGGGGTTAGCTAACGCGAAGCTCTTGATCGAAGCCCCGGTAAACGGCGGCCGTAACTATAACGGTCCTAAGGTAGCGAAATTCCTTGTCGGGTAAGTTCCGACCTGCACGAATGGCGTAACGATGGCGGCGCTGTCTCCACCCGAGACTCAGTGAAATTGAAATCGCTGTGAAGATGCAGTGTATCCGCGGCTAGACGGAAAGACCCCGTGAACCTTTACTATAGCTTTGCACTGGACTTTGAATTTGCTTGTGTAGGATAGGTGGGAGGCTTTGAAGCGTGGACGCCAGTTCGCGTGGAGCCATCCTTGAAATACCACCCTGGCAACTTTGAGGTTCTAACTCAGGTCCGTTATCCGGATCGAGGACAGTGTATGGTGGGTAGTTTGACTGGGGCGGTCTCCTCCTAAAGAGTAACGGAGGAGTACGAAGGTGCGCTCAGACCGGTCGGAAATCGGTCGTAGAGTATAAAGGCAAAAGCGCGCTTGACTGCGAGACAGACACGTCGAGCAGGTACGAAAGTAGGTCTTAGTGATCCGGTGGTTCTGTATGGAAGGGCCATCGCTCAACGGATAAAAGGTACTCCGGGGATAACAGGCTGATACCGCCCAAGAGTTCATATCGACGGCGGTGTTTGGCACCTCGATGTCGGCTCATCACATCCTGGGGCTGAAGCCGGTCCCAAGGGTATGGCTGTTCGCCATTTAAAGTGGTACGCGAGCTGGGTTTAGAACGTCGTGAGACAGTTCGGTCCCTATCTGCCGTGGACGTTTGAGATTTGAGAGGGGCTGCTCCTAGTACGAGAGGACCGGAGTGGACGAACCTCTGGTGTTCCGGTTGTCACGCCAGTGGCATTGCCGGGTAGCTATGTTCGGAAAAGATAACCGCTGAAAGCATCTAAGCGGGAAACTTGCCTCAAGATGAGATCTCACTGGAACCTTGAGTTCCCTGAAGGGCCGTCGAAGACTACGACGTTGATAGGTTGGGTGTGTAAGCGCTGTGAGGCGTTGAGCTAACCAATACTAATTGCCCGTGAGGCTTGACCATATAACACCCAAGCAATTTGCGTCGGCTCTCTAAACCAGAGCAACCAGATTGCGGTGTGTGAAGACGAAACGAACCGAAAGTTCGACGCTCACAAAGCACCGAAAACTATCCCATACCCAATTTGCTGAAGCGAGGCCGTCCGGTCACGAGTCAGTACCCGAATTTCTTGACGACCATAGAGCGTTGGAACCACCTGATCCCATCCCGAACTCAGAAGTGAAACGATGCATCGCCGATGGTAGTGTGGGGTTTCCCCATGTGAGAGTAGGTCATCGTCAAGATTAAATTCCGAAACCCCAATTGCGAAAGCAGTTGGGGTTTTGTTTTGCCCGCGGGAAAGTGCTCGATGCGGGGGGGGGGGCTGACTGTCGCGATGGCAGCCGTTAAAGGTGATGCGCTCGCGTACGTTATGGGTTGAGTCTCCTGCATCACGCAGGCTCATCCTTGGAGCTCCAGCGATTTCGCCCCAGCCGTTTCGCTTGATAAAGGCATGTATCAGCCGACTTCAACAGCATGGCCGACGTCACTGAGTCGTCAACCGGGTGGCGTGTGGTAATCCCTGCGCTCGCAGTCACATACCCCAAGGGATGCCCGGTGTGTTCCAGTTCCAGCGAGCGGATGGTTTGAAGAATGTCCTCGGCGACCTGTATGGCGCCAGCGTTGTGGGTGTTGGGTAACAACACGGTGAACTCCTCTCCGCCGTAGCGTACAACGAGGTCTCCCGGGCGTTTGACCGCCTGCTGTAGCGCGCGCCCGACCGCGTTGAGGCAATCGTCGCCAGCGGCGTGTCCATAGCGGTCGTTGTAGCGTTTGAAGTGATCGACATCGAGCATGATCAATGACAACGGCGAGCCCTGACGCCGGGCCAGACGGATTTCATCCGCGAGCGCGGCGTCCAGGCGTCGGCGATTGCCGAGACCTGTGAGGCTGTCGGTCAGTGCCATGTCGCGCATAGCCTGATGAGCAGAGCGGATTTCCCGCTCCATCGCGATTCGCTGACGTAACTGGCTCAGGACAATCAGCCCGAAACCGGCGAGTACCAGGATCAGAAAAATCAACACAAAGCCGTTTTTCAGCAGATCCCGACGCCATGGCGCGGTGATCGAGTCCTTGGATAACCCCGCTTCGACCACCAGCGGATAGGTGGTCAAGGCGCGATAGCCGTACAAGCGCTCGGTGTCATCCACTACCGCCCGGATCTGGGCTATACCCTCGTTGGAGCTGGGCAGATAGGTCTTGAAGATCTCGCTGTTTGCCAGACTCTTGCCAACGACCGATGCGATAAAGGGACGGCGGACCAGGATCGTGCCATCGCGCATGGCCAGCACCAGCGCGCCTTTGTCATCGATGCGGAAGTCACCGTAATAGTCGACGAAATAGCTGACTTTGACCGTCCCCAGCAGCACGCCCGCGAACGAGCCGTCAGGATTGTTCAAGCGGCGGGAAATAGGAATGATCAAGTCATGAGTGGAGCGACTCTCGACCACCTGACCGATGCGTACTTGCCGATCCTCGTGGGTGCGGTGGTACTGGAAGTAATCGCGGTCGGCGTTGTTGGCCATTTCCGGCGTGACTTCCTTGTCGGTCACGATCCAGTGACCATCCGGGCCATAAATGAACAGGCCATGTAACTGCGGCATGATCTTCGATTGCTGCACCAGCAGCTTGTGAATGCGCGCCACGTCGAGGTTTTGCAGGCCGTCACCCTCGACGCGTTCCGCCAGTCCGACGGTGAGCACGTCGACCTGGCGAATGGTGTCTTCGGCGTGCTGAGCCGTGGCGCGAGCGAGGTTGGTCACCGAATCCCGAGCGGAGGCAAATACCGAACGATAATCCCGCCACGTTCGCCAGCTCTCGACTGCCAGAAAGGCCACGACCACCACCACCATGAAGCTGACAGTCAGCCGAAAGGTTGAGCCAGCCTTCATTGTTTTAGTGCGCCGTGTGGCGTTTGCAGTTGGCTCTTGAGAATTGCGTCCGAGCATCAACTTTTCCTTGAGTGTCATTCTGAACGTAGTGCTGACAACCATTATGACAAGGATCGGCATCACGTTCGGGACGGCAGTGTGATCTGCGCATCACTTTGAATTTATTGTCTCTTTACAGTTGACGGTTAAACCCTTTACAGGCGATTTATCCCGTTCAACCAAGTCATTAATCTGTGCCCATCTTGAACGCAACCGAACTTGCACAACTAAAAAGGGATTCAACATGAGCACTGCAACCTACAACCGCCTGAACAAAGACGATGCCGTCGTTCTGCTGGTCGACCACCAGACCGGCCTGATTTCCCTGGTCCAGGACTTCTCGCCGAACGAGTTCAAGAACAACGTGCTGGCCTTGGCCGATCTGGCGAAGTTCTTCGAATTGCCAACCATCCTCACCACCAGCTTCGAACAAGGCCCGAACGGCCCGCTGGTACCGGAACTCAAGGAAATGTTCCCGGATGCGCCGTACATCGCTCGCCCTGGCCAGATCAATGCCTGGGATAACGAAGACTTCGTCAAGGCAATCAAGGCCACCGGTCGCAAGCAGATCATCATCGCCGGTGTCGTGACCGACGTGTGCGTGGCGTTCCCGACGCTGTCGGCACTGGCGGAAGGGTTTGACGTGTTTGTGGTGACCGACGCCTCCGGCACCTTCAACACCACCGTGCAGCAAGCCGCATGGAACCGCATGACCCAGGCTGGCGCACAAATGATGAACTGGTTCTCGGTGGCCTGTGAGTTGCACCGCGACTGGCGCAACGACATCGAAGGCTTGGGCAATCTGCTGTCCCAGCGGATTCCAAACTATCGCAACCTGATGAATGGCTATGCGGCGCTGACGGCCCAGCAGAAATAAGGTCATGCCGAACCACGAAAGCCTGCCCTGAAAAGCAGGCTTTCGTCGTTTACTGCGAGAGCCGGAGGGTAGGGCTTCAGACGGTGACGACTACTTTCCCGACTTGCTGATTGGCCTCAAGGAAGCGATGCGCATCCTGAATGTCGTCCATCACAAATGTCCTGGCGATGACCGGTTGCAGAGCGCCCGATGCCAGACCGTCGACAATGAAGGCTTTTGCGCGGGCCAGTGTGGCGGGGTCCGACACGATTTCCGAATAGAGGTAACCCTTGAGGGTCAGGCATTTACCCAGCACGGTGAACAACGGGAACGGCGTGGGTTCGGGGCTCAATGCACCGTACTCCAGCAAGATGCCGCCGCGAGCCATGCTTTGGGTCAAGGGCTCGAACGAGGGGCCGCCCACTGGATCGAACACCACCCGCGCGCCTTTGCCATCGGTCAACGCCATGACCGCTGCCACCATATCTTCTTCGTCGCTGACGATCACGTGCGCCGCGCCGGCATCCAGCAATGCCTGTTTCTTGGCACGGGTTCGGGTCACGGCAATCGAAGTGGCGCCGACCATCCGGGCGATCTGGAGGGCCGCGAGCCCGACACTGCTGGAGGCGGCAGTGACGATCACGAAGTCGTTTTTCTGAAGTTTCGCTTGTTCGATCAGTGCTCCCCAGGCGGTGACGTATTGCATCCAGGATGCAGCAGCCTGTTCGAAGGACAGGTTCGAGGGATGCTTGACGGTGAGGCTTGCCGGTACGTTGGCCAGTTCGCCGTAGGTGCCCCAGTGCGCGATGTCCAGCGGTGGAATCACGCTCACAGCATCGCCAGCCTTGAATTCGCTGACACTATGACCGACCGCGACCACGATGCCGGCTGCTTCATAACCGAGACGGCTGGGAAACTCCGCTTCCTGCAGATAGGCGTGATTGCGGAACATCACTTCAGCGCGATTCAGGCCGAAAGCTTTGACCTCGATCTGCACTTCGTCCGCTGCGGGTGCCGGGACGTCGACGTTTTCCAGTTTCAGGACGCTCGCGTCACCGTATTCATGAATCCTGACAATGCGTGCCATGTGTACTTCCTCGGTTAACGATAAATTGCACCTGCATGATCCGGTGCCTTGGACGCCAATTTAGTCTTTGGCCTGCTTCGGATAAAGGCCTAGGATGGCGCAACACTAGAAACAACGAGTTTCCAATGGATCGCCTCACACTCATGTCCACGTTCGTCAAAGCGGTTGAACTGGGCTCCTTCAGCGCGGTGGCGGATGAGCTCAATCTGTCCCCGCAGATGGTTGGCAAACAGGTAAAGATGCTTGAGCAGCATCTGGGCGTTTCGCTGCTCAACCGCACCACCCGCAAGCAGAGCCTCACGGATTTCGGCCGCACCTTCTATCAGCGGGCCAAGCTGATTCTGGCCGACATGGACGCCGCCGAAGAAATGGCCGCCGTGACCCGGGGCGTGCCCAGCGGCCGATTGCGGATCAATGCGCCCGTCACGTTCGGCGTCAGCACGCTGTCGCCGAAGCTGCTGGAGTACATGGTTCGTTATCCGCAAGTGTCGGTGGACCTGACGCTCTCGAACGAACTGGTCGACCTGGTGGACGGCGGATACGACGCGGTGTTCCGCATTGGCGAACTCGCCGACTGCGGCCTTAAGGCACTGCCGCTGATGCCCTATCAAATGGTGCTTTGCGCAGCGCCGTCCTACCTCGCACGTCGTCCACCCATCACCACACCTTGGGATCTTCAGGAACATGAATGCCTGGCGTTCGCCTATTCGGACGGCCGCTCACACCTGCGATTCGAAGGCCCGGACGGCTGCATCGACGTGCCGATTAAAAGCCGATTGACGATTAATCAGGGCGATCCGTTGCTGTCCGGAGCGGTGGCGGGGCTGGGGGTAGTGATGTTGCCGCTGGAGCTGGTCAAGGATTCGCTGCGAAGCGGCACGCTGGTGAGTCTGTTGCCGCAGTACAAGGTGCCGGTTTCGCCGATGAATCTGTTGTATGCGCCGGACCCGAGGCTGACACCCAAACTGCGCAGCTTTATCGATTTTGTGAGGGGGCGTTTGGACAAGAGCTTCATTGAGTGGTAAAGGCTGAATGACCAGAGATCTGTTGCAACAAAATCCCTGAATCCGAGCTTCACATGCTTTCGCCACTCATTGACAATGCGCGCTCTGTTCCGGGGTAGTTCAGCGGTAGAACACTCGGCTCCTAACCGGGTGGGCGCTGGTTCGAATCCAGCCCCCGGACCCACTACATAGTAGGTCACAAGGAAGTATGTCCAGGCCTGAAGGTGAATCGGATGCGCTCGTCGGAATTAATGCCGGCTATGCGCACTTTCAACTGTCTCGTGCGCTCGCTGCACGCGACAACGACGCCAGTCCGAAAGCACTTGCGCGGCTCGAACGCTGGCAAAAGGTTCTCGAGAACCTGATGCTTGGCCGTGCCCTGTATGGCTCGCGGACACCGTTCGCCGACCTGCCAGAATGGATAACGCTGGAAGTAGCCACTGGCGGCTTTGCAACGGGCAACCTTCTGGCCGGTGGCGAGTTGACCGCTCATGAGCGCCAGTTGGCGTCATCGATTCCCGGCATTCGAGCGGGTTACGAACGACTCGATTTGAATAGGTGGCATCTTTCAGACGAAGGCGTCAGAACACTGCAAGATCGATTGACGAAGCAAGACTATCGGATCGATGTACCGGAAGAGGCTGCGTTGCTGACAGTGGCCTGGTTTCTGGGACAACAACGCGCCGAAGAAGCCAGGACGTTGATCGAGCAGATCGCGCCTTTCTTCGAGCGAGTGCGTTTTTTTCCGGCGGCAGCCAACGAGCGCCCGCTCTCGATGGCTGAAGTTGAAGTTTTCAATGCTGCTCAAATCAGCCTGCGCCTGTCTGTCCTCTTACCCCAGCCTCGTCTTACCGTTCAAAAGCATATTGTTGAACGCAGGTTGCCTCTCTACGACGCGGCGGTCTCGCTTTTTCTGCTGACGTACAACGATGGTTGGCCTTGCAGGTATTACCCTGCAGGCTGGTTCGAGCGCGCTTCGGTGCTTGGTACAGAATTTGATACCGCCACTGAGGCTGATCCCCGCCGCACAGGAAACTCCAGTGATCGGGTGGCGGAATTGCTGGCATTGCTCAAGCAATGCGCCATTGATCCAGCATCGTTAACGGGGCGTCAGGTTGGGCGCATTCGCAGAATCGTCGATGACTTTATAGCCAAGCATGGACATCCTGATTCCGAAGCCCATTCCAGCAAGCGTGCACAGCAGCGTCTTCACGTATCAGCCTCGGCACATTATCTGATTGCCAAGGCTGCTTCCGAGCGTCTGGCGAGATACCCCGGCTCGGAAGGCATTTCTGATTTCGCACCGTTACTGCAGCCGATCACAAACGAAGAGGCAAAGGTTTATTCATTGACGGAGGGGGAGACCATTCCTCCTTCGATTCGTCGACGCCTCGAACGTTGCCGAAAGGGAACGGTTGCAGAGTTGATTGACCATGGTGTCATTACATCTGCAGATACAGTGGCGAAAGTGCTGCCGGCGATGACGGCGCAAATCTGTAGCGCCGGATATCGAGATGTAACGTTGCGGGCACTGTCTGTCGCTACCTATCGTGCTTTCAGGCGTCGACGCTCTCTATTGTTGCTGAACATGCAGCGTCAGGTGAAAATCGATGACTTGCCTTGGGTGAAAGCCCTGGAAACCGAATACGAGGCGGATGCTCTTGCGGTTGAAGGTGCTAGGCAGGCTTTGATCGAAGCGTCCGCGTTGACTCTTGTTGCATTTCCTCAGGCCATTCTGCCAAACAAGTTGCTTCAGGAATTTTCCTCGCTTGCCGAATCGGCCAAGCTGGATCTTCCATTCGTAGAGGAGATCGCGGCTGATATTTTCATGGGCACTTTCTCCGGCAAGTTCGTGAAGGCTGCCAAGCGTTCAGTCAGGTTGATGGGCGGATCACTTTACGCACGCTATTACGATATCGATATGGATCAGTTGGCTGCACTACCCAAGCAGCGGAATTCACGAAGCAACAGTGGTGTGCTGGCTGGTTTGTGCGCGCGGCGGGCGAAGGCCGATATCGGAAGAAGGAGTCCAGCGAACAACGGCACAATCATCGAACAGCAACAGATATTGACCACGCAAAACCTGGCAATCCTGTTTGATGATTTGGATCTGAAGACGCTGTTACATGATCGCTTGGGATCAATGGCCGAGGCATGTTTCAAATGGATCTGCGGTCGGCAGCAGATGCAGATCAAGCTCTACCATGCATGTCTGGTTATGTTGAAAAACACAGCGTATGCGTGGCGCCAGATGATGTTTTATCTGTCGATGCTGGATCAGTCTCGATTGGAGAGTGTGCTTGGAAACATTGAAGTGCATTTTGCTGCTCAATCCAGCGCATTTCAGGGGCGATTTCTTCCCGCCATGATCGGCTTGCGCATGGCGGTATCTGGGTGTCGGTTGACTTCGGCTCACCAAGAGCGTGAGGGAAGTAAGGTTTTTCTGGGGTGGACCACTGAACGGCACTGGCTAATGCCTTCCTAGATATCGGAAAGCTCCCGGCGTAACGAAAAGCCTGCCTTCAAAAGCAGGCTTTTCGCATTTTCAGAGATGCCTTCATTTGTAGCTCAAGTGCCTACGAAACCTTCACTTGCAGCCTGTCAACGCCGCCCGGTCCGCGTACTCACATCCACCCAGACAGCCAACACCAGAATGCTGCCTTTGACGATCATCTGCCAGTAACTGTCGACGTCGAGCATGGACATGCCATTGTCCAGGCTGGTGATGACCAGTGCGCCGAGGAGGGCGCCATAGACCGTGCCGGAACCGCCGCGCATCGAGGTGCCGCCGATGAAGCAGGCGGCGATGGCGTCGAGTTCGCCCATGCTGCCGGCCGAAGGCGAGCCGGCGGCCAGGCGCGCAGTGTTGACCACGCCGGCGAGGGCACACATCACGCCCATGATGCCGAAAATCCAGAGCTTCACGGCCTGCACATTGATACCGGACAGGCGCGTCGCTTCCATGTTGCTGCCCACGGAATAGACGCGTCGGCCGAACACGGTCTGGCTGGTTACGTAGCTGAAACCGCCCAGCAGGATCAGCAAAAGCAGGACCGGTACGGGAATGCCGTCATAGCTGTTGAGGGTCTGGACGAAACCTGCCAGTACCGCGCCGATCAACAACACCCGTGCCACGTCACGCACCAGTGAATGTGGCGCGAGGCCGTGAAGGGCGCGATTGCGCCGTTGCTTCCAGGTCAGGAACAACGTCAGTGCGAACAGCAGGACACCCAGACCCGCGCCGATCGCATGTGGCAGATAACCCTGGCCAATGTAGACGAGTTCCGGCGACACCGGCGCAATGGTCGTGCCGCCGGTGATACCCAGCAAAATCCCCCGAAAAGCCAGCATGCCGCCCAGCCCGACGATGAACGACGGAATGCGCAGGTAGGCCGCCATGTAGCCATTGGCGAGGCCGATCAGCAGGCCGCACACCACCACAAGGCTCAGGTTCGCCAGCAACGGTACGTGATAGACAACATCGAGAATGGCTGCCACGCCACCGAGCAGGCCCAGCAATGAGCCGACCGACAGATCGATCTCACCGCTGATGATCACCAGCACCATGCCGCAAGCGAGAATCCCGGTAATCGACATCTGGCGCAGCAGGTTGGAGAGGTTGCGCGGTGTGAGGAATCCGCCCTCGGTCTGCCAGCTGAAGAACAGCCAGATCAATGCCACGGCGAACACCAGTGCGAGCATCTTGTAGCGGGTGAAGAGTTGTTTGACCTGATTCATTTACGCGGATTTCCGAGCTTTATTGTTATGGCTGTCAGGCTGGCTGAGCGCCGCGGCGAGCACCTGTTCCTGGCTGAGGTCATGGTTGATGAAGTCACCCCGCAGTTGACCTTCGCCGATTACCAGGACGCGGTCGGAAACGCCGAGCACTTCGGCCAGCTCCGAAGACACCATGATGATCGACACACCTTCGGCAGCCAGCATCCCCATCAGTTTGTAGATCTCGTACTTGGCGCCGACATCCACCCCTCGGGTTGGCTCGTCGAGAATCAGCACCCGGGGCCTGGTCAGCAGCATCTTCGCCAACACGGCTTTTTGTTGATTGCCCCCGGACAGGCTGGTGATCGGCAGGAACGGGCTCGCGGTCTTGAGGTGCAGGCGCGAAATTTCCCGATCGATGCTGCTCAGTTCAGCTTCGGCGTCGATGCGGGTCAGTTTCGAGTAACTGTCCAGCACCGCCAGGGTGATGTTCTGACCGACGCCCAGATCGGGAATGATTCCCTGGCGTTTGCGATCCTCGGGCACCAGGCATACGCCGGCGCGGATTGACTTGAGCGGCGTGCGGGTGTCGATGGGTTGGCCGTCCAGCCAGACTTCACCTTCGTGGTGACCGGGGTAGGCACCGAACAGCGCGGTCACCAGCTCCGTGCGGCCGGCACCGACCAGCCCGGCGATGCCGAGGATTTCCCCGCGTTTGAGGCTGAACGAAACATCGTCGACCCGTTTGCGTTTGGGGTTGTCGACGTCGTAGCAGGTGATGTGGCGCGCCTCGAAAATCACCTCGCCGATGTCGTGTGGTTCGGTGGGGTAGAGGTTGCTCATTTCCCGACCGACCATCTGAGTGATGATCTGTGGAATATCCATATCCGCCATGGCAGTCGTGGCGATGTGTTTGCCGTCGCGGATCACCGAAATGGTGTCACACACGGCGGCCACTTCATCAAGCTTGTGGGAGATGTAGACGCAGGCGACACCTTTGGCCTTGAGATCGCGGATGATGTCCAGCAACACCTCGATTTCCGAACGGGTCAGGGCCGATGAAGGCTCGTCGAGGATCAGCAGGCGTGCCTGTTTGTTCAGGGCCTTGGCGATTTCCACCAGTTGCTGATAGCCGCCGCCGTACTGCGAAACCGGCAGCGACACATTCATGTCCGGCACTTTCAGCTCACGCATCAGGGCTTCGGCGCGGTGGATCATCGCCGGGTAATTCATCCGCCCACCCGGCAGCGTCAGCTCATGGCCCATGAAAATGTTCTCGGCCACCGAGAGGTCGGGAACCAGCGTCAGTTCCTGGTGAATGATCACGATGCCGGCGGCTTCCGTTTCGCTGATCGATTGCGCCTTGAGCGGTTGACCGTCCCACAGGATTTCACCGTCCCAGGTGCCATGGGGATAGACCGCCGACAGGATTTTCATCAGCGTGGACTTGCCGGCACCATTCTCGCCGCACAGCCCGACGCACTCGCCCGGCCGGACCTTGAGGTCGATACCGTTGAGTGCTTTGACACCGCCGAAGGTTTTGACGATGCCGTTCATTTGCAGCAGATAGTCGGACATGGCAGAGACTCATAAGCGGCAGATACTGGACTGAACCCGCAGGAGCAGAACGCCTGCGGGGGCATCACTCAACGAGTGTTACTGTCCGGCGATCTGCGCCTTGGTGTAGAAGCCGTCCTGTTCCAGCAGGTCGATGTTGTCCTTGGTCAACGGAGTCGGGGTGAGCAGGATGGTGTCGACTTTTTTGCTGCCATTGTCGTACTGCGAGCTGTAGGCGGGTTTCTCGTTGCGCGCCAGTTGCACCGAGAGTTTGGCGGCTTCGGAGGCAATGAGTTTCAGCGGTTTGTAAACCGTCATGGTTTGAGTGCCGGCGATCACCCGCTTGACCGCTGCCAGGTCCGCGTCCTGCCCGGAGATCGGCACCTTGCCGGCCAGCTGCTGAGCGGCCAGGGCCTGAATGGCGCCGCCGGCCGTGGCGTCGTTGGAGGCGACGATGCCGTCGATTTTGTTGTCGTTGCGGGTCAGGGCGTTTTCAACAATGCTCAGCGCCTCGGTAGGGTTCCATTCCTTCACCCATTGCTGGCCGACGATCTTGATATCGCCCTTGTCGATGGCCGGTTGCAGCACCTTCATCTGACCTTCGCGCAACACTTTCGCGTTGTTGTCGGTGGGCGCACCACCCAACAGGAAGTAATTGCCCTTGGGCGCTGCGTGCAGCACGCCGCTGGCCTGCATTTCGCCGACCTTTTCGTTATCGAAGGAGATGTAGGCGTCGATGTCGGCGTTGAGGATCAGACGGTCATAGGAGACGACCTTGATGCCGGCTTTCTTCGCTTCGGCCACCGCATTGGTCAGCACGGTAGCGTTGAACGGCACGATGACGATGACATCGACGCCACGGGAAATGAGGTTTTCGATTTGCGAAATCTGCTTCTGCTCGTTGGCATCGGCCGACTGCACGAAGACCTTGGCGTCCATTTTCTCCGCTGCTGCTACGAAGTAGTCACGGTCCCGTGACCAGCGCTCCAGCCGCAGATCATCAATGGAGAAACCGATTTTCGGATGGGCCGCATCGGCCATCACCGGCAGCGACAACAGGGCCAGGGCGCTGGCCAGCAGCGTGCGTTTTACATTCTTCATGGTGGGGCGTCCTTTTATTTTTGTTTGAAAGACACGGCCTGACGATGAATATCGGGCTGGTGGAACTGTAGAGAATCAGCAGGAGAAACGGACTACAGATTTGTCGCGCAAATGTCACAGCGCCTGCAGTCCCCCGTTGGCGATCAGCGATAGATAAACCGGTTGACGACGTTCTCGAGCATTTCCTGGCGGCCGCTGACGGCCTGCGGGTTCAGTTCGTGGGCGAAGGCGTGCTCGGCCAGTGACTGGAGATTGAACTCACCCGCCAGCACCGACTGGCCGAACGGCTGCTGCCAGCCGGCGTAGCGTTGATCCTTGAGTCGCTGAAGCTGATCGTTCTGCACCATGGCGGCGGCCCGCTCGAGCGACAGGGCGAGGACGTCCATGGCGCCGACGTGACCGTGAAACAGATCGACCTCGTCGAGGCTCTGGCGGCGTACCTTGGAGTCGAAGTTGAACCCGCCATTGCCGAAACCGCCGGCCTTGAGGATTTCATAGGTGACCAGGGTCATTTCCTCGACACTGTTGGGAAACTGATCGGTGTCCCAGCCGTTTTGCGGGTCGCCCCGGTTGGCGTCGATGCTGCCAAAAATCCCCAGCGAGACGGCCGTCGCTACCTCGTGATGAAAACTATGACCGGCCAGGGTCGCGTGGTTGGCCTCGATGTTGACCTTGATTTCCTTTTCCAGACTGAACTGCTGGAGAAAACCGAACACCGTGGCGCTGTCGTAATCGTATTGGTGCTTGGTCGGTTCCTGCGGTTTGGGTTCGATCAGCAGGTCGCCTTTGAAACCGATCTTGTACTTGTGCTCGACCACCATGCGCATGAAGCGCCCCAGTTGCTCGCGCTCGCGCTTCAAGTCAGTGTTGAGCAAGGTTTCGTAACCTTCTCGGCCGCCCCACAACACATAATTGGAGCCCTTGAGGCGCTGAGTCGCGTTCATGGCGCTGAAGACCTGGGCAGCGGCGCAGGCGAACACTTCAGGATCCGGGTTGCTGGCGGCGCCGGCGGCAAAGCGCGGATTGCTGAAGCAGTTGGCGGTGCCCCACAGCAGCTTGATTCCGCTTTCTTCCTGATGGCGTTCCAGGTGATCGACCATTTGGGCGAAGTGGTTGCGGTACTCCTTCAGCGAGTGGCCTTCGGGGGCGACATCCGTGTCGTGAAAGCAGTAGTAGTCGATACCCAGTTTGGAGAAAAACTCGAACGCGGCTTCCGCCTTGCCGATGGCCAGCTCCATCGGGTCACCGGCGTGTTGCCACGGGCGCTTGAACGTCCCGGCGCCGAACACGTCGGAGCCCGGCCAGACAAAGGTGTGCCAATAACAGGCGGCCATGCGCAGGTGTTCGCGCATGGGTTTGCCGAGGATGATTTTGTCGGCGTCGTAGTGACGGAAGGCAAGGGGAGAGTCGCTGGCAGGACCTTCGTAGCGAATCCGCTCGACATTGGGGAAGTACGGCATTGGCAATGTCCTTGTTGTTCTTGGTTGTTGTTCTTGGGCGTGTCCCGATACTAGCAACGGCCCTGTGCCTGCCGATTACGAAAATCACCAACGCGCAGTGCGATTTTGCGTATTGAGATTCGCCTGCTGCGCGCCTAGTCTGTGCAGACCGCCTCTACGGCAAGGGGCCCGGAACAGCATAAAAAACAATGAAAACCATACCGCCTGTTCACCGCATCGCCCTGTTGTTCAACGGGAGCAAGATCTATGACCGCGGCATCATCAGCGGCATCGGCAACTACCTGAGCAGCACGCGCGCGTCCTGGGATCTGTTCCTGGAAGAGGATTTTCTCTGCCGGTTGAAGGGCATCGAGCGCTGGCAGGGCGACGGCATCATTGCTGACTTCGACGACCCGCTGATTGGCGAGGCGCTGGCCGACATCAAATTGCCCGTGGTGGCGGTGGGAGGTTCTTATCAGGATGAGCGGGCCTACCCCAAAGGGGTCCCGTACGTCGCGACCGACAATAACGCGCTGATCAAAATGGCTTATGAGCACTTGATCGAGGCCGGGCTGCAACGGTTCGCCTGCTTCAGCCTGCCTGAGGCGCAGGCGAACCGATGGGCTCAGGAGCGCGAAAAGGCCTTTTTGCGATTGATGCACCGGGACGGGTTGCGCGCCGAGGTCTATCGCGGCATGGGCACCAGTGCACCGCTGTGGGACAGCGCCGTCGAACAACTAATCGCCTGGCTGCAAAGCCTGCCCAAGCCCATTGGCATCATCGCGGTCAGTGACGCCCGCGCCCGGCAGTTGCTGCAAGCGTGCCTGACCGCCGGCATCGCCGTTCCGGAGCAGGTGGCGTTGATTGGCATCGACAACGACCCGCTGACCCGCAGCCTGACCCGGGTCCCCCTGAGTTCGGTGATCCAGGGCACCGAAACCATGGGCCGCACCGCCGCGCAACTGCTGCACCAGATGCTGCACGGCAAGCCGTCAACGGGCGAGCATGTCCTGATCCCGCCTGAAGCGATAAACGTCCAGATGTCGAGCTTGCATCAACCGTTGGGTAACCCTTACGTCATGCAGGCGCTGCTGTTCATCCGCCAATATGCCTGCCAGGGCATCAAGACCGCGCAAGTGGCGGCTTATGTCGGCGTGTCGCGCTCCTCGCTGGAGTCGCACTTTCGCACGGTGCGAGGCTGCAGCGTGCATGACGAGATTCTGCGTTTCAAACTGGCGGCGGCCACCCGCGGGCTGGAAAAAACCGACACGGCGATTGCAGACGTTGCCCGCACGTGCGGTTTCAAATCCGCGCAGTACCTGCATACGGTGTTCCGTCGAGAGTTCGGGTGTACGCCCCGTGAATATCAGCAGGGCGCCCGATAGACCGCCACTCAAAAGCGATCCAGTCGATAGGGCTCGTTCAACGGAAGCCTACGAGCGGTGTCCTGCGTCGATGGCAACACCATTCCCCCAACCATCTCCGCCGTCACCGCCGCCTGCGTCAGCCCCAGATGCTGATGCCCGAATGCGAGCAACACCCTCCCGTCACACACCCGATCGATCACCGGCAACGAGTCCGGCAGCGACGGCCGAAAACCCATCCACGGTGTGGCCGCCTCGACACTCAGTTCCTCACTAAACAACCCCTTGCTCAACCGATGCAGTTGCCAGGCGCGAGCCATGGTCGGCGGGGCTTCGAGGCCGGCGAATTCGACGGTGCCGGCCAGGCGCAGCCCTTCGGACATCGGGGTCATGATGAATTTGCGTTCCAGCGAGGTGACGGGGAAGGGCAGTCGGTTGTGTTCGTGGGGCAGCATCAGGTGGTAGCCGCGTTCGGTATCCAGCGGGACGTTTTTGCCGGTCAGTGCGGCCGTGAGTTTTGCCGAGTGGGCGCCGCAGGCGATCAGTACCTGGCGAACGGATAGGGCGCCGGCCCCGGTCATCAGATTGACGCCATGCTCGTTCAGTTGTCCGCTCTGAACCTGCTGCTTCACAAACTGCACGCCGCTGGCTTTCGCCGCTTCCACCAACTCACGCACGACACGGTGGGGATCGATGAAATGCCCGGTGTTCGGGAAAAACAGTCCGCCCTGAATCTGTTCGCTCAGTTGCGGCGCGGTCTCGCGTACCGCGCCGGCCTGCCACCAGTCGACTGGCACCTGTTGCTGTTGCAGGCGTCGCTGCAATGCTTCGAGGGCCGTGCGTGAGTCGGGGCGTTCGAACACCAGCAGCGAACCTTCCATCTTCAGCAGCTCGGGGCGCTGGATGTCTTTGAGCAAGCGCTGCCAGGCGTCGAGCGATCTTTCATTCAGCGCGCGTAAACCGGCAACAGTGCGCTGGAACGGCGCCGAGCGCAGGTTCAGCAACAGCCGCGCAAACCAGGGCAGGGCGCGGGGCAGGTATTTCCAGTCCAGGCGCAGCGGGCCCATCGGGTCCATGAGCATGGCCGGCAAGCGTTTGAGAATCGACAGGTCGGCAATTGGAAACACCTGCTCGGTGGCCAGATGACCGGCATTGCCGAACGATGCGCCGTGACCGGGTTCCTGCGGGTCGATCACCACCACCCGCAAGCCCTGACGGGCCAGGCGCAGGGCACTGGCGACGCCGATGATGCCTGCGCCGACCACGGCGATGTCGTGCGGGCTATTTGGCATTTTTCACGGTTTCCCTTTGGCCATCGAGCAGGCGTCGCAGCGACAGTGGATTGGACTGCTTGAGCGCGGTTGGCAGCAGGCTGTCGGGAAAATCCTGATAGCAGACCGGGCGCAGGAAACGCAGGATCGCCGCCGTACCCACCGACGTGGTGCGCGAATCGGAAGTCGCCGGGAACGGTCCGCCATGCACCATCGCATCACAGACTTCAACGCCGGTCGGCCAGCCGTTGACCAGCAAGCGTCCAGCCTTGCGTTCCAGGGTTGGCAGCAAGGCGCGGGCCTGTTGCAGATCCTCGTCATCCAAGTGCAGCGTGGCGGTCAGTTGGCCTTCCAGCTGTTCGAGCACCTGGCGGATTTCCGCGTCGCTGGCGCATTGCACGATCAAGGACGCGGCGCCAAAGGCTTCGTCCTGCAAGGTGTGATCGGCAAGAAATTCGGCGGCATCGGTGACGAATAGATGGGCCTGGCCCTGATTCGGGTCCGTTGCTCGCTGGCCGACGGCGGCAATACGCGCCCGGGTATTTTCCGTGAGGGCATTCACGCTGGATTCGTAAGCATTGAAGATCCCCGGCGTGAGCATGGTCTGCGCAGGACTGCGTTGGATGAGTTCGCTGGCGGCGCCGATGAAGGCGTCCAGCGCCAGCCCTTTGCGGGCGATCACCAGACCGGGATTGGTACAGAACTGACCGGCACCCAGCGTCAGCGAAGCGACAAAACCTTGGGCCAACGCCTCGGCGCGATTCTGCAACGCTGCCGGGAACAGCAACACCGGGTTGATCGAACTCATTTCCGCGTACACCGGAATCGGCTCGGGCCGTGCCTGAGCCGCTTTGATCAGCGCGAGCCCGCCACTACGCGAACCGGTGAAGCCGACGGCCTTGATCCGTGGATCGCTGACCAGCGCGATTCCGACTTCACGGCCTGAGCCGTACAACAACGAGAACACACCTTCCGGCAAATCACAGGCCTTAACCGCCCGCGCAACGGCACGGCCAACCAGTTCGCTAGTGCCGGGATGGGCGCCATGGGCCTTGACGATCACCGGACAGCCGGCGGCCAGTGCCGAAGCGGTATCGCCGCCCGCCACTGAGAACGCCAGTGGAAAGTTGCTCGCACCGAACACGGCCACCGGGCCCAGTGGAATCTGCCGCTGACGCAGATCCGAACGCGGCATTGGCTGGCGCTGCGGTTGCGCGGTATCGACTCGCACATCCAGCCATTCACCGGTCCGCACGGTGCGGGCAAACAGCCGTAGTTGCTGGCAGGTACGGCCCCGCTCACCCACAAGGCGCGGGCGCGGCAGGCCGGTTTCGGCCAGGGCGCGGTCAATCAGTTCATCACCGAGGGCTTCGATTTCGCCCGCGATGGTTTCAATGAATTCGGCCCGTGCCTCGAGCGATGTCTCGCGATAACGGTCGAGCGCCGCCCAGGCCAGTGCGCAGGCCTGCTCGACATGTTCGGCAGAGCCGCCGGCGTAACCCGGTTCCAAAGGCGAGTTGGTAGCGGGATTAATCCCTCGGATAACGTCGCGGTCGCCGGTGAGGGTTTGCTGACCGATCAGCAGTTGGCCCGTCAGGGTCATGGCGCATTCCTTATCAATAAAGCAGGTCACGAAAAGGCCCGCCGCCGTGGGGGGCGGCGGGCTTGAGCGCAGCGGCAGGTCAGGCGAAGCTCTGCTGCGCCGACCAGTTTTCGTACCAGTGACGGAACAGCGTGTACTGGGCTTCCGCGTACCGACGCTGAGAGTCGCTGAGGGCATCGGTCTCGTTGAAATGCAGGGTGTATTCCTTGTCGCCGTTGAGCACCATCAGGTGTTTGTAATACAGCACCAGATCCGTACCTTCATCGAAGGACGACAGCACCGCCAGCGCCGATTCCAGCTCCCGCGCCTGACGCCGGGCCTTGGCATCACCCTTGGCCGCCTGCTTGCTCAGCGCCACCAGTTGCAGCACTTCGCGGGGCAGCGCGTTGCCGATGCCGGTGATGGCGCCGGTGGCGTTGCAGTTGACGAAACCGTGCACGACCTGGGTGTCGACACCGACCATCAGGGTCACGTCATCATCCTTGGAGGTGATGTTTTCAGCGGCGTAGCGCAGGTCGGCGCCACCACCGAATTCCTTGAAGCCGATCAGGTTCGGGTATTCACGGCGCAGTTCGAAGAACAGGTCGGCGCGGGTGGCGAAGCCGTAGTAAGGGCTGTTGTAGATCACCGCCGGCAAGTTCGGCGCGGCTTGCAGAATCGCGGAGAAGTGCGCCTTCTGCGCGGCGAGCGAAGCGCCTCGGGACAGCACCCGTGGAATCACCATCAAGCCCTGCGCGCCGACCTTCGCCGCATGGGCCGCGTGGGACACCGCTTCACGAGTGTTGATGGCGCCAGTACCGACGATGGTCGGAATCCCGGCACCCACCAGCCGCGCCACGCCTTCCTGACGCTCGGCTTCGGTGAGCAGCGGCCAGTCACCCATGGAGCCGCAATACACGACCGCGCTCATGCCGATATCGATCAGCTCGCGACCCTTGGCCACCAGCGCATCGAAGTCCGGTTTGCGTGCGGCGGTGCACGGGGTCATCAGGGCGGGCATGCAGCCGGTGAAGATGTTGTCGCTCATTATTGTTCTCCTTGGAACGGTCATTCAGAGAGGTTTGGAAAAGCAGCGCAGCGGCTCAGATGCCCCACGCGAACGGATCTGTTTCGTCGATCAGCAGCGTGCTGTCGGCGGTCATGTGGGCGCGGCCGGTGATGTAGGGGCGGATGCGTTCGCCTTCCCATTCAAAGCGGCCTTCGAACTGGCTGCCGGTGATGCTCGCCTGCACCCAGCGCTCGCCCGGCGCGAGTTTTTCGTCGGCGGCCAGGCACGCCAGTTTGGCGCTGGTGCCGGTGCCGCAAGGGGAGCGGTCGTAGGCCTTGCCGGGGCACATGACGAAGTTGCGGCTGTCGGCCTCGGCGTCATCGGCGAACAGTTCGATGTGGTCGATGACCGCGCCGTCCTCGCCATGAATGCCTTGGTCCTCCAGGGCCTTGAGCATTTTCCAGGTGAAGTCGGTCAGGGTTTCGACGTTGTCCATCGTCAGCGTCTGGCCGTGTTCGCTGACCAGGAAAAACCAGTTGCCGCCGTAGGCCACATCACCAAGGAAACGGCCGTATCCCGGCACTTGCACCGCCACCTGTTTGCGTGAGCGATAGGCGGGCACGTTGCCCAGGGTCACGGCGCCGTCTTCATGCAGCGTTGCACTGACCGGGCCGACCGGCGTGTCGATCTTGTGCACGCCCGGTGCGATCAGCCCCAGATGTTGCAGCGAAGCAACGAGGCCGATGGTGCCGTGGCCGCACATGCCGAGGTAGCCGGCGTTGTTGAAGAAGATCACGCCGCAGGTGGCGTCCGGCGACACCGGCTCGCAATACAGCGCGCCCACCAGCACATCGTTGCCGCGCGGTTCCAGCAGGCAGGCGCGGCGCCACTGGTCATGCTGGTGGCGCAGGGCGTCGCGCTTTTCGGCCATGGTGTTGCCGGGCAGATCGGGAAAACCCTTCATCACCAGACGCGTGGGTTCGCCGCCGGTGTGGGAATCAATGACGTGTACTCGTTTCATGGACAGGTCCCGTTGAGTGATTTCAGTAAGCGCCGGCAGTGCGCGGATTGGTGGCGGAGGCAGGGGACGGCGAAGCGACTTCGCTTTCATCCTCTTCCGATTCCAGGCGCAGCAGGTGCGCCGGTACGCCGGTGGCGGCGCCCCAGTAATAGATGCCCATCGCACAGGCCGCGACGACCAGGGTGTCGAACGGATGAGTGAGGATGCCCAGGCCGCCAAAGGTGCCGAGTTTCGACAGGACGATGGTCACGCCGTAGAACGCGATCAGCCACGCCGACGAACGCACTTGCCGGGACAGGCTGAGGTGGGCGGTCGGCACGAAGCGGCCGCAAAGCAGGTAGACGACGAACATCAGGATTTGCAGGCCGAGCAGCCAGGACACGGTGTCCCAGCCCGACCAGTAAACGATCAGCGCCGCGATGATGAACGACACCGGCCCCAGCACGCCCATGCTCTTGACCCGGAACGGGCGCGGCATGTCGGGTGCATTGCGCCGCAGCGCGGCGACGGTCACTGGAGCGACGGCGTAGCTCAGCACCAGCGCGGCGGAGACCACGTTGATCAGCGCTTCCCAGGAAGGGAACGGCAGGGTCCAGAACACCGACAGGGCGAAGGTCAGCCACAGCGCCGGACGCGGGATCCCGGACTTCTCGTCGATGTGGGTGAAGACCTTGAAGAACGTGCCGGTCTGCGCCCAGCCGTAGATCACCCGAGGCGTGGCGTTCATGTAGATGTTGCCGCAGCCGCTGGGGGAGATCACCGCGTCCGCCACCACCAGATACGCCAGCCAGCCCACGCCCAGCGCCAGGGCGATGTCGCGGTACGGCAGGGCGAATTCCTTGGAAACCCCGGCCCAGCCATTGGCGAGTAATTCGGTGGGGATGCCGCCGAGGAAAGCCGTTTGCAGCAGCACGTAGATTGCAGTGGAGAGCAGCACCGACAGGATCAGCGCAATCGGGATGGTGCGCTGGGGATTTTTCACTTCGCTGGCCACCGAGATGATCGGGGTCAGGCCGAGGTAGGCGAAGATCACGCCGCCGGCGGAAACCGCCATTTCGATGCCCGAGAGCCCGAAGGGGGCGAAGCCTTGAACCTGAAAGTTTTCCGGTTTGAAGAAGGTGAACAGCACGCCGATCACCAGCAACGGCACGATGAACTTGAACACGCTCACCAGATTGTTGGCCTTGGCGAAGGTCTTCACGCTGCGGTAGTTGAGGAGGAAGAACACGCAGAGCAGGCCGAACTGCACCAGCCAGCCGAGCAGGGTCGGATCACCGCTGCCGGCCTTGGTCAGGCTCGGAAACCAGGCCGCCGCGTATTGGCGCGATGCAACCACCTCGATTGCCACCAGACTGGAAAACGCGATCAGCGTGATGAAACCCATCAGATAACCGAGCAGCGGCCCGTGGCTGTAAACCGGGTAGCGCACCACACCGCCAGCCCTTGGCAAGGCCGCGCCCAGTTCGCAGTAGACGATGCCCAGCAGCAACACGGCGAAGCCGCCCAGCAGCCAGGAAAATATCCCCGCCGGCCCGGCAATCGCAGAGACGTGACTGGCCGCGAACAACCAGCCGGAACCGAAGATCGCCCCCAGTCCGATAAAGGTGAGGTCGATCAATGAAAGTTGTTTTTTGAACTTGCCTTGGCCTGACATGGCATCGCCTTCTTGTGAGTTATTGGATAGGCAGGTGTGAGTCACTGGAACGGCTAAACAGTGAACTCATCGGGCGTCGGGCGATTGATGTTTTGCGCAGCTCTGGATGACGAATTCGGCACAGTTGCGAAGAAAGACAGCGGCGCTCGACACGCTTCGAACGTTGCTGCAATCTGCACGCGAACACTTCAGGCCGATCCATTCACCGGGGAAGACCTTCACATGCAGAACGCGTTTGCGATCCTTTGTCAGGGCGATGAGCGCCAGCGTCCTCATACCCTCGACGCGCTGCTGGCCGGCGTGGCGCCGCTGTTGCCGATGCTGGACGTGATTCCGAACGCGGTCATTTTCATCAAGGATGTGCAGGCGCGGTACGTCCTGGCCAATCGCACGCTGGTGCAACGCTGCGGCCTGAAAGACTTGAAACCGCTGCTCGGGAAAACCAGTGCGCAGGTGTTTCCGGCGCAACTCGGGCCCGGTTATACCGAGCAGGATCGTCGGGTGCTGGAAGAGGGGTTCGTGCTGGAGGATCAACTGGAACTGCATCTGTACGGCAGTCGCGAGCCGGGCTGGTGCCTGACGCACAAGCGCCCGCTGTACAACCGCGACGGCGAGATCATCGGCCTCGCCGGGATTTCGGTGGACCTGCAATCGGCCAGCGAAACCCATCCGGCGTTTCAGCGCCTGGCGGCCGTCGATGAACACATCCGCGCGCATTTCAATCGGCGGGTGACACTGGGTGAATTGACCCGGATTGCCGGTATTTCGGTGGCGCAACTGGAGCGCTACTGCAAACGGGTCTTCCACCTGACGCCGAGGCAGATGATCCAGAAGGTACGGCTGGAACATGCCCATCGCCTGTTGCACACCGAACTGCCGATCACCGAGGTGGCGCTGCGATGCGGCTACACCGATCACAGCGCCTTCACCCGGCAGTTCAAGGCTTCGACCGGGTTCACCCCGCGTCAGTATCGACAGGCGACGGAGCAATGAGCGGCTCGCGGGTCATAGCGGCTAGACTGACCCTGTCAGCCCCACTTGCTGCAGGTGAAACGAGATGAGCGAATTCTGGGTACGCCGATGCTCGTATGGCCTGTGCGCGATCCTGCTGACGCTGACGGCGTCCTGTTCGAGCAAGGCTCACTACGCGACCACCGGTGATCGCTGCTATGCCAAAGCGGTGCCGACGATGGGCGAGGGTGGCCTGGCGTGGGGATCGACCCTGGGCCAGGCACAGAAAAAATCCATGGATAATTGCATGCGCTACGCCGGCCGCTCGGGCGGTACGCCCGGTACCTGTCAGGTAGTGTTGGCCAAGTGCAAGAATTGATAAGGCGCGATAGCCGCCCGAGCCATAATGACCGGAAAGGACTTCAGTGAACCTTCATCTTGAAATCGAGCGGATTTTTACCGACCAGGCCTTCGCAAGGCCGCTGTTTTATTCCTGCCCGGGAGGACTGCGTTTCGAACTTTCCGAAACGGGAGGGATGATCGAACAGTTCCTGTTGGCCTTGCGAAAATCGACCGAAATCTGCACCGACATTTTCAGTGGCGAGCCCACGCTCGTGACCTGTCTGCGCTTTCACTCCGGCGGCCAGCGATTTACCCATCGAGCGTTGCTTCAGTCCCTTCGGTCGGCTGGCATCGAGATACCTGCAGAACGCTCGATCTGGAGTGAACGCACTGATATGGATGATTGGTTCTGCGAAAGCGAACCCGAGTACTGGATCAACCTCGCATTCGAAGCGCCCGCAAGGTCGCTTCAAGCATTGCTCTGGTGCGCACTGGCGACGGACTTTGGCGCCATTGCGCCGAATCCACGCTGCGCGGTCTACCTGTTCAACTTGAAGGCCGGAGTGATGGTTTTCCCTTACGACGACCGAGGGATGGACGTGGTCGGGCCCAACAAGGCACTGCTTTCAAGGCTGTATCACCGCCATCAAGCGTATCTCCTCGATTACGACCGGCCCGCGATGGACGCTGACTTCGCGGGCGCTGCCTGAGATTGGCCCCGAGCCCTTGATGCCGATCAGAGAGGTCCGAGGGCTCAAGAGCATTTAAATCAAGCCCCGTTCACTAGGTGCGTTGCAAGGCTCGCGACACGTACATTTTGGTAATCATTGACACCATCTCTTTCGCCCCGAAACAACGGAAGTAAAAGCAGCCGTAGTCGGTTTCCAGACACACAATCTTGGTCATGAACCCCCATTCCAGGCTGACCTTTCGAATCGATGCCATGGGGATTTCAATATCCAGAGCCCCGTCCTGAACCATACGGTTCATGGCATTGGCGTTCATGAAAATCGTGGAGTGGGTCACCGTTACCTTCCCGCCAACCCAGAGTCCGCCGGGGGCCAGAAAATTGACCAGTTTCGTCTTCAATACTGCTTCGGCCATCCCTGCATCTCCCTCGTTCAAATCACAATTCAGCATTTCAGCCGCCTGTTTACCTGACAAAAAACAAAATCACCATGTGTTTACTTCGTTCATTCATACGTCGCAGTTCTCACTGCCCGTTTCTGTCTGGAGTTCTTTCGATGCCCTCGCTCAAAACACTGCCCGCTGCATTGCTGGGGCTGGCCCTTGCTTGTCCGGTGGAAGCCGAGTCTCAGGGCATGGAGTTGGGGCAAGTGCTGATCGGGGCTGAAGACCAGAGCGGCGAAGACCTTTCGCTGGAGGAGGCCAAGGCCCGGTTGGCACAGGTGCCCGGTGGCACCGACGTGGTCGATATGCGCCGCCCGATGCAGGGGCGGGTGGCGAGCAATCAGGATGTGCTGGCGTATCAGCCGGGGGTGTATGCCCAGTCGGCGGGCAATGAGGGGGTGAAAATCTCGATTCGTGGTTCGGGCATCAATCGGGCTCCCGGTGCTCACGCGTCGGGGCTGTACACGATGCTCGACGGCCTGCCGCTGACCGGTCCCGGCGGCACGCCTTACGAGTTGCTGGAGCCGCTGTGGCTCGATCATGTGGAAGTATTGCGTGGTGCCAACGGCTTCGATCGTGGTGCGCTGGCCCTTGGCGGGGCGGTCGATTACGTCAGCCACACCGGCTACAACGCGCCACTGCTGAATGTGCGCTACGTCATGGGCAGCCACGGCTATGCGCAACGGCAAGTCAGCTCGGGCCAGGTGCTCGGCGATTTCGATTACTACCTGTCGATGACCGATGCGCACTCCGACGGCTATCAGGATCACACCGCCAGCAAGAGCCAGGGCGTGATCGCCAACTTCGGTTATCGCTTCAATCCGAATCTGGAAACCCGCTTCTACATTCGTCACCGCGAGACCGACAACGACCTCGCCGGGCGAGTGACCAAACACTCCATCGAACACGATCCGCGCGCGGCCAACCCGGCCTACGTGACGCGCAACGACAGCCGCGATCAGCCGGGCAGCACCTTCATCGGCAACAAGACCACGTACTACATCGACGACGATTCGAGCATCCAGACCGGCCTCGTTTATCACGATTACCCGATGGACCTGCGCGAAGGTCCCAACCGCCTGAAGGTGGCGTACACCGATGTCAGCGGCACGTTCGACTACAAGCGCCGCGATACCCTCTGGGGGATGGAAAGCAACAGCACCGTGGGCCTGCGAGTGACCAAACACCTGCCAAACGACGGTGCCAGCGAACTGGTGCGGATTCCCGGCGGCAACACCGCTGGTTATACGCCGGGCACGCACATGCGCAACTTCACTTATCAGGGCTCAGATTCTGTCCTGCATGTGGGCAACGACCTGGAAATCGCCAACGACCTGTGGCTGACCACCGGCCTCGCCGCGATCTACACCCGCCGCGAAAGCGCCGTGACCTACCCGGAAGGTGGCGGCAAAACCAGCCTCGGCGACTGGGATTACGCGCCGCGCCTGGGCTTGCGTTATCAGGTGACGCCGGACCTGCAACTGTTCGGCAACCTCAGCCGCTCCGTCGAAGCGCCGCATCCGTGGTCGCTGATCTACAGCTCGAACGTACGGTTCCCGGCCGGCAGCGGTGCGGCCACCGGCACTCAGCGCGACCCCATCAAACTGCAGAACCAGACCGCGACCACCCTGGAACTCGGCGGCCGTGGCGACAGCGCGCTCGGCGAATGGAGCCTGGCCTGGTACTACGCCCAGGTGCGCCACGAATTGCTCTCGGTATTGCCGGACGCCAACGCCACCACGCCTTACGAACTCAATGCCAGCCCGACGGTGCATCAAGGTATTGAAGCCAGCCTCAACAGCAACCTGTGGTCAGCGAACGATGGCGGCAAGTTGAGCCTGCGCCAGGCCTACACCTTCAGCGACTTCCATTACCGCGATGACGACCGCTTCGGCGACAACCGCCTGCCGGGCTTGCCGATGCATTACTACCAGGGCGAATTGCGTTACGACTTCCCGCAGGGCTTCTTCGCGGCGGTCAACACGCAACTGGTGTCGAAAGTCGCAGTGGATTACGCCAACAGCTACTACGCCGATCCTTACGCCACCTTCGGCGCGACCCTCGGTTACAACGCGCCGAAAGGCGACTGGCAGACCTGGCTGGACATGCGCAACCTGACCGACAAACACTACGCCGCTACAGTTACGCCAGGCTATGACGATAAAGGACTGGACGCCGCACGCTCCACGCCGGGTGAGGGGATGGCGATGTACGTCGGGGTGTCGTGGAGTCTGCTTTGATCTCACGACAGAACGGTGATTGAAACCGTTCGATCACCGGACAGCCAAACCTTCGTCCAATTGCCCGATCCTGCTTGCCGGCGTACTGTGACCGGTGATGGCGTAAACCGTGACCATCACCATAACGACAAGATCGAGTGCCCTGCCCATGGACAGCCGCCTGCTGAGCGACCGCAGCAGCGTGTTTCGCCACGCTGACCCGTATGCCGTCTCCGACTATGTGAACCAGCACGTCGGCCAGCATTTCATCGGACTGTCCAAAACCACCCACCCGCAAGCCAGCCTCAACCACCGCAAACTCGCCGACCTCGATCTGTGCCGCATCAGCTATGGCGGCAGCGTTCGCGTCACGTCGCTGGCGCTGGAAACCGTGTATCACCTGCAAGTCTTGCTGCAAGGCAACTGCCTGTGGCGCGGGCACAAGCGCGAGCAACACCTGGTGCCGGGCGAATTGCTGTTGATCAACCCGGACGATCCGGTCGACCTGACCTATTCCGACGATTGCGAGAAATTCATCCTCAAGGTGCCGGTCAGCGTGCTGGAGTCGGTGTGCGACGAACAGCGCTGGCTGCATCCAGCCGGGGGCATCCGGTTCCTGCGCAATCATTACCGGCTCGACGAGCTGGAAGGGTTTACCCACCTGCTGGGCATGATCTGCCAGGAAGCCGAAGCCAGCGATCCGTTGTTGCGGGTGCAGGAGCACTACGCGCAGATCGTCGGCAGCAAACTGATCTCGCTGATGCGCACCAATGTCAGCCGTGAATGCCTGAGTTCGCCGAGCGTCAGTTTCGAGCGGATCCTCGACTATATAGAGCGCAACCTGAAGCTGGATCTGCCCGCCGAACACCTGGCGGCCCAGGCGAACATGAGCCCGCGTTCACTGTATGCGCTGTTCGAACGCCAGCTCGGCGTGACCCCGATGCAATACATCCGCCAGCGCAAGCTGGAACGCATTCATGCCTGCCTCAGTGATCCGAGCTGCCCGGTGCGCAACCTCACCGAACTGGCGCTGGACTACGGCTTCCTGCACCTGGGGCGTTTCTCCGAAAGCTATCGCCAGCAGTTCGGCGAATTGCCGTCCGTGACCTTCAAACGCCGCCACTGAATTCCCGCCCCGAAATAATCTGAAGCACCTGCCGCGCCGTCCTGCACAAAACGGATAGCGCTCTGCAGGATTCGGATATTGCCGCCCGCGTTGCCTCCCTAATCTGACTTGGCCTGAACAATAACAATGGAGGCCCCGGCCATGTCCCTGGGAATCGACTACCTCAATGCCATGCTTGAAGAGGATCCCGAAAAGGGTGCCTACCGCTGCAAGCGGGAGATGTTCACCGATCCACGGCTGTTCGAACTGGAGATGGCGCACATCTTCGAAGGCAACTGGATCTACCTCGCCCACGAAAGCCAGCTCCCCAACGTCAACGATTTTCTGACCACCACCATGGGTCGCCAACCCGTGTTCATCGCCCGTAACAAGGCTGGCGAACTCAACGCCTTCCTCAATGCCTGCAGCCATCGCGGCGCCATGTTGTGCCGGCACAAGTCCGGCAACCGTTCCAGCTATACCTGCCCGTTCCACGGCTGGACGTTCAACAACAGCGGCAAACTGCTCAAGGTCAAGGACCCGAGCGAGGCCGGCTACCCCGAAGGCTTCAACTGTGAAGGCTCCCACGACCTGACCAAAGTCGCGCGTTTCGAATCCTATCGCGGCTTTCTGTTCGGCAGCCTGAACGCCGATGTGAAATCCCTCGCCGAGCACTTGGGCGAGTCAGCCAGGATCATCGACATGATCGTCGATCAGTCACCCGAAGGCCTTGAAGTGCTGCGCGGTTCCAGTTCCTACATCTATGAAGGCAACTGGAAACTCACCGCCGAAAATGGCGCCGACGGTTATCACGTCAGCTCCGTGCACTGGAACTACGCCGCCACTCAAAACCAGCGTCAGCAGCGCGACGCCGGCGAAGAAATCAAGACCATGAGCGCCGGCAGCTGGGCGAAGAAGGGCGGCGGTTTCTACTCGTTCGATCACGGCCACTTGCTGCTCTGGACCCGCTGGGCCAACCCCGAGGACCGCCCGGCCTACGAGCGTCGCGATGAACTGGCCCGGGACTTCGGCCAGGCCCGCGCCGACTGGATGATCGAGAACTCGCGCAACCTGTGCCTGTACCCCAACGTGTACCTGATGGATCAGTTCAGCTCGCAGATCCGCATCGCCCGGCCGATCTCCGTCGACAAGACCGAGATCACCATCTATTGCATCGCGCCCAAAGGCGAAAGCGCGGAGGCCCGAGCCAAACGCATCCGCCAATACGAAGACTTCTTCAACGTCAGCGGCATGGCCACCCCGGATGACCTCGAAGAATTCCGCTCGTGCCAGACCGGCTACGGCGCCGGGCGCGGCTGGAACGACATGTCCCGTGGCGCGACCCATTGGGTCGAAGGCGCGGACGCGGCGGCCAAGGAAATCGACCTCAAGCCCTTGCTGTCCGGCCTGCGCACCGAAGACGAAGGCCTGTTCGTGCTGCAACACAAGTACTGGCAGGAAACCATGCTCGAGGCCGCCGCCAGGGATAAAAACCTGATCCCCGTGGAGGCTGTGTGATGAGCAATCTCTACGACACCGTGCGCGATTTCCTCTACCGCGAAGCGCGTTATCTGGACGACGGCCAGTGGGATCAATGGCTGGAACTCTACGCCGCCGACGCCAGTTTCTGGATGCCGGCCTGGGACGACCACGACACCCTGACCGAAGACCCGCAAAGCGAAATCTCGCTGATCTGGTACGGCAACCGTGGCGGCCTCGAAGACCGGGTATTCCGGATCAAGACCGAGCGCTCCAGCGCGACCATCCCCGATACGCGCACCTCGCACAACCTGAGCAACATCGAGATCGTCGAGCAGGGCGAAGGGCAATGCCAGGTGCGCTTCAACTGGCACACCCTGAGCTTTCGCTATCAGGTCACCGACAGCTACTTCGGCAGCAGTTTCTACACCCTCGACCTGCGCGGCGAACAGCCGCTGATCAAGGCCAAGAAAGTCGTGCTGAAGAACGATTACGTCCGTCAGGTCATCGACATCTATCACATCTGATCGAGACGGCGGCGAGCCGGGCTCGACGCTGTGAGCGAGGTGCACCATGAGTTTCCAGATCGCACTGAATTTCGAAGACGGGGTCACTCGTTTCATCGAGGCCTCGGGCCACGAAACCGTTGCCGACGCGGCGTATCGCCAAGGCATCAACATCCCGCTGGACTGCCGCGACGGTGCCTGCGGCACCTGCAAGTGTTTCGCCGAGGCCGGGCGTTACGACATGGGCGACAACTTCATCGAAGACGCCCTGAGTGAAGACGAACTGGCCCAGGGTTACGTCCTGACCTGCCAGATGCGCGCCGAAAGCGACTGTGTGGTGCGGGTGCCGGTCGGCTCGCAGATGTGCAAGACCGAACAGGCGAGTTATCAGGCGTCGATCAGCGATGTCCGGCAGCTCTCCGAAAGCACCATCGCGCTGTCGCTCAAGGGCGAGTCCTTGAGCAAACTGGCGTTCCTGCCGGGGCAATACGTCAACCTGCAAGTGCCGGGCAGCGAGCAAAGCCGGGCCTATTCCTTCAGCTCGTTGCAGAAGAACGGCGAGGTCAGTTTCCTGATCCGCAATGTCCCCGGCGGCTTGATGAGCAGCTTCCTGACCGGGCTGGCCAAGGCCGGCGACAGCCTGAATCTCGCAGGGCCGCTGGGCAGTTTTTACCTGCGCGAGATCAAGCGGCCGTTGTTGCTGTTGGCGGGCGGCACCGGGCTGGCGCCGTTTACCGCGATGCTGGAGAAAATCGCCGAGCAGGGCAGCGAGCATCCGGTTCACCTGATCTACGGCGTGACCAACGACTTCGATCTGGTGGAGCTTGACCGCCTCGAAGCCTTCGCCGCGCGTATCCCGAACTTCAGCTTCGGCGCTTGTGTGGCCAATCCGCAGAGCCGGCACCCGCTCAAGGGCTATGTCACCCAGCACATCGAACCGCGCCACCTCAACGAAGGCGACGTCGACGTGTACCTGTGTGGCCCGCCGCCGATGGTCGAGGCGGTCAGCCAGTACATCCGCGAACAGGGCATCACGCCGGCGAATTTCTACTACGAGAAATTCGCGGCGGCCTGAGTCTTCTTTCTGAATGTCGAGGTTGTCATGAACAACAGATTCGCCAACAAGGTCGCGCTGGTCACCGGCGCGGCGCAGGGCATCGGTCGCCGGGTGTGCGAGCGATTGCTGGAAGAGGGCGCACACGTCGTCGCCGTCGACCGCTCCGCACTGGTTCACGAACTGCAAGGCGAGGGCGTTTTGTCGCTGACCGCCGACCTTGAGCAATACGCCGATTGCGCTCGGGTGATGAGCGCCGCCATCGATGCTTTCGGGCGCCTGGATGTGCTGGTCAACAACGTCGGCGGCACCATTTGGGCCAAGCCGTTCGAGCACTACGAAGTCGAGCAGATCGAGGCCGAAGTGCGCCGCTCGTTGTTCCCGACGCTGTGGTGCTGCCATGCCGCATTGCCTTACATGCTCAAGCAGGGGCGCGGCGCGATCGTCAATGTATCGTCGATTGCGACCCGCAGCCTGAACCGCGTTCCCTACGGCGCGGCGAAGGGCGGGATCAACGCGCTGACTGCCTGCCTGGCTTTCGAGAATGCCGAGCGCGGGATCCGGGTCAACGCCACCGCACCCGGCGGCACCGAAGCGCCGCCCCGGCGGATTCCGCGCAACAGTGGCGAACAGTCCGCGCAGGAGCAGGCCTGGTATCAGGAAATCGTCGCGCAAACCCTCGATAGCAGCCTGATGAAACGCTACGGAACCCTAGACGAACAGGTCGGCGCGATCCTGTTTCTGGCCTCGGACGACGCCTCCTACATCACCGGCGTGACCCTGCCGGTCGGTGGCGGTGACCTCGGTTGATCACGCTTGAATGGACACTGAAATGAACCGGATCCTGATTGAAAACCTGTCAGCGGTCATCGTCGACCTGCCGACCATCCGCCCGCACAAACTGGCGATGCACACGATGCAGAACCAGACGCTGGTGATCCTGCGCCTGCGTTGCAGCGACGGTATCGAAGGCATCGGCGAAGCCACCACCATTGGCGGCCTGGCCTACGGCTATGAAAGCCCGGAAAGCATCAAGGCCAACATCGATGCACACCTGGCGCCGGCGCTGATCGGCATGGACGCGGACAACATCAACGTCGCCATGCAGAAACTCGACAAGATCGCCAAGGGCAACACCTTCGCCAAGTCCGGCATCGAGAGCGCATTGCTCGACGCCCAAGGCAAACGCCTTGGTTTGCCCGTGAGCGAATTGCTCGGCGGCCGGGTCCGCGACAGCCTCGAAGTGGCCTGGACCCTGGCCAGCGGCGACACCGCTCGGGACATCGCCGAGGCCGAACAGATGCTGGAAGCGCGGCGGCACCGGATCTTCAAACTGAAGATCGGCGCCAACCCGCTGGAGCAAGATCTGAAACACGTAGTGGCGATCAAAAAAGCTTTGGGCGAGCGCGCCAGCGTTCGGGTCGACGTCAACCAGTATTGGGACGAGTCCCAGGCAATTCGCGGCTGCCAGGTGCTCGGCGACAACGGTATCGACCTGATTGAGCAGCCGATCTCGCGGGTCAACCGCTCCGGGCAGATTCGCCTGAACCAGCGCAGCCCGGCGCCGATCATGGCCGACGAATCGATCGAAAGCGTGGAGGACGCCTTCAGCCTTGCTGCCGACGGCGCCGCCAGCGTGTTCGCCTTGAAGATCGCCAAGAACGGCGGCCCGCGCGCCGTGTTGCGCACCGCGCAAATCGCCGAAGCCGCCGGCATCGCTGTGTATGGCGGCACCATGCTCGAAGGCTCCGTCGGCACCCTGGCCTCGGCCCATGCGTTCCTCACCCTCAGGCAACTGACCTGGGACACCGAGCTGTTCGGCCCGCTGTTGCTGACCGAAGACATCGTTACCGAGCGCCCGCAGTACCGCGACTTTCACCTGCACATTCCACGCACCCCGGGCCTGGGCCTGACGCTGGATGAACAGCGTCTGGCGCGTTTTCGCCGGCACTGATTCCCCAAGGAGAACGCCATGCTGTTCCACGTAAAAATGACCGTGAAATTGCCCGCCGACATGGACCCGGCCATTGCCACCAAGCTCAAGGCCGACGAGAAGGAACTCGCCCAGCGCCTGCAACGTGAAGGCCAGTGGCGCCACCTCTGGCGCATCGCCGGGCACTACGCCAATTACAGCGTGTTCGACATGCCCAGCGTCGAAACGCTGCACGACACCCTGATGCTGCTGCCGCTGTTTCCCTACATGGACATCGAGATCGACGGCCTCTGCCGCCACCCCTCGTCGATCCACTCCGACGACCGCTGAGCCCGGACTCGACCCCACAACAACAAGATGAGGTGAACACCATGACCGTGAAGATTGCCCACACTGCCGAACTGCAAAAATTCTTCGAAGAAGCCGCCGGTTTTGCCAACGATGGCGGCAGCTCGCGTCTGAAAACCATCGTCCTGCGGATGTTGCAGGACACCGCCCGGATCATCGAAGACCTTGAGATCAGCGAAAACGAATTCTGGAAAGCCGTCGATTACCTCAACCGTCTGGGCGGCCGCTCCGAAGCCGGGTTGCTGGTGGCGGGCCTCGGCCTCGAGCATTTCCTCGACCTGTTGCAGGACGCCAAGGATGCGCAGATCGGCTTGACCGGCGGCACGCCGCGCACCATCGAAGGCCCGTTGTACGTGGCCGGCGCGCCGCTGTACGAAGGCGAATGCCGGATGGATGACGGCAGTGAGGAGGGCGTCGCCACGGTGATGTTCCTCGAAGGCCAGGTGTTCGATCCGCAAGGTCAGCCGTTAGCGGGTGCCACGGTCGACCTGTGGCACGCCAACACCAAAGGCACTTACTCGTTTTTCGATCAGAGCCAGTCCGAGTACAACTTGCGCCGCCGGATTATCACCGACGCCGAAGGTCGCTACCGCGCCCGCAGCATCGTGCCGTCCGGCTATGGCTGCGACCCGCAAGGCCCAACCCAGGAATGCCTGAACCTGCTTGGCCGCCACGGCCAGCGCCCGGCTCATATTCACTTCTTCATTTCTGCACCGGGGCATCGGCACCTGACCACGCAGATCAATTTGTCGGGGGACAAATACCTGTGGGATGACTTTGCGTATGCGACCCGTGAAGGGTTGGTCGGGGAAGTCGAGTTTTTGGAAGATGCAGCGGGACGTCGCGCTGAATTGAAGTTCGACTTTCAGTTGCAGCAGGCGCCGGATGCGGCGGCGCAGCAGCGCAGTCAACGGCCAAGGGCGTTGCAGGACTACTGATTCCGGAGCTCTCTTCGGATTGGCTGAACTGCGCAAAAAGTTGCGCAGTTGTTCGTAATAAAAGCACGGTGAAAACCGCTGGAGGCCTTGTCTTTAAAGGCCTGCAGCCAAGTGCGCAAGAAGTTGCACAGTACTGCGCAACTTCTTGCGCACTTTTTCGCTGTTTCCTACAGAAAAAATTGGAAAATTCCCACGAGAGCTTCGTAAACCCTTGATGGGTAATGGCCATGTGATTGCTGGCACGACTTTTGATAACTCCTTCGCTACCTGGGCAGGCAATCACGCCGTCCGGTTCTGTCTATCGAGCAAGGAGCACACCCCATGGCAACACCCGCGTACATGTCGGTTACCGGCGAAAAACAAGGCTTGATCACTGCCGGCGCCTTCACCGCCGACTCCGTTGGCAACACCTACCAGGAAGGCCACGAAGACCAGGTCATGGTTCAGGCGTTCAGCCACGACGTGATCATCCCGCGTGACCCGCAATCCGGTCAGCCAACCGGTCAGCGCGTGCACAAGCCAGTTGTGATCACCAAGGTCTACGACAAGGCTTCGCCGCTGCTGCAAGCAGCTCTGACTTCCGGCGAGCGCATGAGCGAAATCGTTATCCAGTGGTACCGCACTTCGGCTCAAGGTACCCAGGAGCACTACTACACCACCAAACTGGAAGACGCGATCATCGTCGCCATCAACAACAAAATGCACAACTGCCAGGACCCGGCGAACGCCCACTTCACTCATCTGGAAGAAGTGCAGTTCACCTACCGCAAAATCACCTGGACCCACGAAGTATCCGGTACTTCGGGTTCCGATGACTGGCGTGCTCCGGTCGTTTAATTACGGCTGATCGTTTTACTGTCTCGGCCAGCGCTGCTGGCCGAGATCATGAATTTCAAAAGAATTTTTTGCCGCCAGATCCTTATCGATCTGGCGCGCATCGCAGCACTGTGCGAGGGACAAGGGAATGTTCTCACCGGCCAACCAGCCCCATTTCAATTTGACCATCGATGGCGCGGACAGCGATTTTCAGGTGCTGTCGTTCACCGGTCGGGAAGCCCTCAACACGCCCTTCGAATTCGAGCTGGAACTGGTCAGCGAAAAGGCCTCGATCAACCTCGAAAGCCTGCTGCACAAACTGGCATTTCTGCAGCTGTCGCCGAGCGGAACCGGGATCCACGGGCTGATCTACAGCATCGCCCAGGGCGAGGCGGGCAAGCGCCTGACCCGCTACAAGATCTCGCTGCGCCCGCAGCTTTCCTACCTCGCACACCGCTTCAACCAGCGCATCTTCCAGCAGATGACGGTGCAGCAGATCATCAGTCAGGTGCTGGAAGAACACGGCATTCTTGCCAGCGACTACCACTTCCAACTCAGCGCGGTGTATCCCGAGCGCGTCTACTGCACGCAGTACGATGAAAGTGACCTGCATTTCGTCCAGCGCCTGTGCGAAGAGGAGGGGATTCACTACCACTTCCAGCACACATCCAGCGGCCACAAACTGACCTTCGGCGATGACCAGACGGTGTTCCCGAAACTCGCGCCCGTGGCCTATCAGCAGGACTCCGGGCTGGTGGCGGACAAGCCGGTGGTCAAGCGTTTCGGCCTGCGTCTGGCCACCCGCACCAGCCGCACCACGCGGCGCGATTACGACTTCGTCAAACCGAAGATCGAGCTGGAAAGCGACGCCAAAAGCAGCGCCCAACCGGATCTGGAAGACTACGATTACCCGGGCCGTTTCGTGGACCGCGAACGTGGCAAGCACCTGGCCAACCGCAACCTCGAACGCCATCGCAGCGACTATCGCCTGGCCGAGGGCAACAGCGACCAGCCGATCCTGGTCACCGGACATTTTCTGGCCCTGACCGACCACGCCAACCCGACGTGGAACGACCTTTGGCTACTCACGGAAATCTTCCACGAAGGCAAACAGCCGCAAGTGCTGGAAGAGTCAGTGACCAGCGACACCACCGACCACAAGGACGATTTCCATCAGGGCTATCGCAACCGCTTCAACGCGATCCCGTGGGACGTGCCGTACCGCCCGCCGCTGGATCACCCGAAACCCAAAGTCCTCGGTTCGCAAAGCGCCGTGGTCACCGGTCCCGAAGGCGAAGAAATCTTCTGCGACCAGTACGGCCGGGTGAAGGTGCAGTTCTTCTGGGACCGCGAAGGCCAGCACGACGACAAGACCACCTGCTGGATGCGCGTGGCCTCCAGCTGGGCGGCGGAAACCTTTGGCTCGATCAACATTCCGCGGGTCGGCATGGAGGTGCTGATCACCTTCCTCGAAGGCGACCCCGACCAGCCGCTGATCACCGGTTGCCTGTACCACGGCGCCAACCTGCCGCCGTACAAACTGCCGGACTTCAAGACCCTGGCCACGGTCAAGAGCAAGGAATACAAGGGCAGCCGCGCCAACGAACTGCGCATCGACGACACCACCAGCGAGATCAGCATCGCGCTGCGCAGTGACCACGGTGCGAGCGCGATCAACCTGGGTTACCTGACCCATCCGCGTCCAAGCGGCGGCCAGCCGCGCGGCGAAGGTTTCGAACTGCGCACCGACCGCCACGGCGCCGTGCGTGCCGGCGCCGGTCTGTTGATCACCACCGAACCACGCCCGAACGAATCCAAACACCACAAGGACCTGCCGGAAACCGCCGAGCGCCTGGCCACCGCCAGCGATCAACAGGACGGTTTCGCCACGCAGGCCAAGGAACTTCAAGCCCAGGAAGCCGGCGATCAGGACGACGTGGCCAAGGCCTTGCACGCGCAGCATCAGGGCGTGCTTGGCTCGGGACCGGCGAACCTCACCGCCAATGAATTTCCCGAGTTCACCGAGCCGCATCTGGTGTTGGCGAGCCCGGCCGGCATCGCCCTGACCACACCGCGCTCCAGCCACATCGCCACCGGCGAACACCTGGCGCTGAGCAGTACCGGTCACACCAGTTTTTCCATCGGCAAACGCCTGCTGGCCAGTGCCAGTCGCGGCATGCGGCTGTTCGTGCAGAGCATGGGCTGGCGGCTGGTGGCGGCGTCCGGCGACATTGACGTCAAGGCGCTCAAGGACAGCATCAACCTGCTGGCCAAACTCAACATCACCGCCAACGCCGACCGCATCACCATCACCGCCAAAACCGAGCTGGTGATCCAGGGCGGCGGCAGCGCCACGACCTACAACGCCGGCGGCATCACCCACGCCACCAGCGGCCCGTACACCGCCCACGCGGCGAACTTCGCCTACACCGGCGCCAAAAGTCTGGCCGGCGTGTTCCCGGAACCGCCGAAACCGGGCAAGGGCAACCTCGAATTGTTCAACCAGTACGCCGGCCGCCAGGGCATCAAGGACGGCGACTACGAAGTCATCGATGCCTTGGGCAAAAGCATCAAGGGCAAGCTCGACGCGAAGGGGTTCGCCAGCGTCGCCGGCGCCGCACCGGGCCCGGCACGGGTGCTGTTCGGCAAGGATCCTGCGGACACCTGGAGCGAAGGCAGCTACATCGGCAAGCCGGAATGGCCGTTGAATCCACCGGGTGCGGAAGACATTCCGAGCCAAGTGCAAGCCATGGTGGCGCAGGCGTTGCCGAGCAAGAACTGGGACATGTTGGAAAAGGGCAAGGAATTGGCACAGACAGGGATGGGTGCAATGCAGACCGCGCAAGGTGCGATGCAAACGGCGCAGCAGGTGAAAGGGGCAGTGCAGGGCGGGGTGGCCGGACTGCCGAAACTGGCGAGTGCGGCGATGCCGAGTGCGTCGGGGATTCTCGGGGCGGCGAGCAAAGCGGGCAAGTTGCCAACGCTTCCGGCTCCAGCCCTGCCAAAAGCTTCCTTGAAAACCCCGGGCCTGCTGGCGGGAGAGGTGTTGTCATGACGACTGGATCCGATGGTGCGAAAACGCGTGAGCCGCAAGTCGCGGTGGTGCCACTCAACACGATCGATATTCAGGATGTCGGACGCGGCGCTGCCAAATTCGATGCCTGGTTGCAGTCCATCAGCGGCGGTGTCGTCACACTCGATCGGGTCAAGAACGTCGCGGGTGCTCTTCCTGTCGTGGGCAACATCATGGCGTTGGTTGATGCCCTTGGAGACATCGTCACCCTGGCCAAAAGCAAACAGCGTCAAGTGCTGGATTGGGTCAGCCTGGGTATCAACCTGATTGGTGTATTGCCTGCGCCACCGACCATGGCTTCTGCGCGCATGACACTACGCCCGACCCTGGGGTTGGTGCGTCAGGAGCTGCGTAACAGCGCCAAGATGCTGCTGGGGGACTCTCTGATTGAAGTGTTGATCGGGCATCTGAACGCGACCATCGTCGGCACCATCGATGACTTCGTCAAACAGGCACAACCCAAACTGGCGGGCATTCTCGACGACGCTGGAAAACTGGGTCAAAGCGCGGTGAACGAGATCGCCAAGGGCCTGGAAAAGGTGGTCAATGGCAAGCTCGATGCGAAGGGAGACCTCAATGCGGCCGGTTCGAAAATCACGGCGGCGCGCGGTCAGTTGTTGCATGACCCCAAGGCGGCTATCAGCAACATTTTCGGTGCCGCTTTCAGTGCCTACAAGGCTGCAGGCAAAGGCGTTGCCAACAGTGCCGCCAAGAACTTGCTGCCGGAGAAAGCCAAGGCTCTGGTACTGAGCAACACATCGATGCTTCGCACGCTGGGGGTGGAGCTGCAATCCCAGATGAAAAAGCTTGGTGACCCGGGCGTTCAGCATTCCATCGGCTGGCTGTTGCAGATGTTGGCGGGCTCGGTAGTAACTTGGCGCAAACGTCGCTCTCATGGTCAGGCCGCCAGTGTCAAACCGGGGGCCACGAGCAAGGCAGAACAACGCGCCGGCAAAGGCCAACTGGAGTTGCAGCAAAGCCAGGTTCGAGCCCGTTCTGATGCCAGTGATTGCAAGAATCGCGTCCCGACAGGCACGAAAAGAAACATCAGCTTTGCACGCGGCACGGAAACCATCACCCACACGGATTTCCGTTTGCCGGGCCCGTTTCCCGTCGTCTGGAACCGTACTTATTACTCGAATCTGGAGGCCTACGACAAAGGCAGCCTAGGTGCTCGCTGGATCAACGAGTTCACCACTCGTTTCGATTATGTGGATGACGGGTTGGTCTTTCATGCGGCCGATGGCCGAAGTCATGAGTATGCGTTGCCCAAAGTCGGCGATGCCCATCATGACCCGATTGAAAACCTGACTCTGATTCGCTCAGGTGAAAATCAATTGCTGCTGTGCCGCGGTGTCGAGAGAAAGGAGACCTACGTGCGTCGTGGGGCACGCTTTCTGCTCGCCGGCATCGAGCTGCGCAGCGGTGCTGGAATCATGCTGCACTATGAGCACATGCATGGTAATGAACCGGTGCTCTCTGACCTGCTCACCTATCAGGGGGACGTTACAAAGGTTCATCTACAACTCGGAACACTGATCGATGACCACGGACGTCTGACAGGTTTGTGGGAGATCGCCGATGGCATTCCTCAGCGCCAACTGTGTGCCTATCACTATGATGCGTTGGGCGATCTGGTTCAGGCACGGGATGAAAACGGTTATGCCTGGAATTATGAATTCCGCAGCCATCTGATCACGCGATACACCGACCGGACCGGGCGGGGCATGAATTTGCAATGGCAGGGGGACGGCTCCGATGCCAAAGCGATTCGTGAATGGGCGGATGATGGAAGCTTCGATACTCGACTTGAGTGGGACGAAAACATTCGTCTGACCTACGTCACTGACGCTCACGGCAATGAGACCTGGCACTACTACGACATTCTTGGCTACACGTACCGTATCCGTCATCCGGATGAGCGTTCGGAATGGTTGTTCCGCGATGAGGCCAAAAATGTCGTGCGACATGTCCACACCGATGGAAGCGTTGATCGGTTCAGCTACGACGAGCGTGGCAATCTTCTCGAACACATCCGTGCCGATAACACCGTAGTGCATTACGCATACGATGATCTGGACCAACTGATCAAGGTTAGTGATGCAGAGGGCGGACAGTGGACCAGAGCTTATGACGACAGCGGCAATCTTGTGGAAGCTGTCGATCCTCTGGGTAACAAGACGGAGTACACCTACACATCTGCCGGCTATCCGGAGACCGTCAAGGATGCTAACGGAGCAGAGAAGAAATTCGAATACAACGATGCCGGTCAGTTGACCGGGTACACCGATTGTTCCGGCAAAACCAGTACCTGGGAGTACAACGGCCTGGGTCAGTTGATTTGCTTTACCGATGCGGCAGGGCAAAGCACCGAGTATGAGTATGTGGCAGGTCAACTGGTGTTGATCAGGCATCCGGACAAGTCTGAGGAGCGTTTCAGTCGCGATGCCGAAGGGCGACTGTTGGCCCATGTCGACGGCCTGAACCGCTGCACCACCTGGAACTACAGCGCCGCCGGCCTTATCGCCGAGCGAGTGGATGCGGCTGAGCAAACATTGCGCTATCGCTGGGACCGTCTCGGTCGTTTGACCGCTTTGGAGAACGAAAATGAGCGTAGCGCCCATTTTCACTACGATCCGATGGGGCGGTTATTGGAGGAAACAGGTTTCGACGGCCATATTACGCGCTACCAGTACGACACTGAATCAGGTCGTTTGAGCAGCAAGCTTGATGGCGAGCGGCGAGTGGCTTTCCAATTCGACCTGATGGGCCGCCTGATAGAGCGCCGTGCGAGTCTGGGCGAACAGGTACAAAGTGAAACATTTGCCTACGATGGCAACGGCAATATGACACTGGCTGAAAATGATCACAGTCGCTTGCAGTGGTTCCACGATCCGGCGGGCAACCTGCTGCGTGAACATCAGCATTATCTGAGTCTGGAGCAGCCTCGGATCGCAGTCTGGCAACATGAATACGATGCCCTGAATCAGCGGGTAGCGACTGTGCGTCCGGATGGCCAAAGAGTCAGTTGGATGACCTACGGCAGCGGGCACTTGCTGGGATTGAAAGTGGATGACCACGAGTTGCTGGCCTGGGAGCGTGATGATCTGCATCGCGAAATCGCCCGTCATCAGGGCAACCATTTATTGCAGACGCAGAAGTGGGACCCGGCTGGGCAGTTGCAGGAGCAATTGTTGGGTCGCAGCGATGACAAGCGCACGTTGCTCAAGCGTGAATATCAATATGATCCTGCGGGCCAACTGATCCTTCTCAACGACACGCGACGCGGGCCGCTGACGTATCAGTACGATCCGGTGGGGCGCCTGATCAAGGCGGCGAGTCGACAGGGTGTGGAAACTTTCGCCTTTGATCCTGCCGGTAACTTGCTTGATGAGCCGGTTGAACAGATGCGCCGACCTCTGGATCAGGACCCGATGCGTAGCAAGCGGGTGGATAACCTGCTGCGCGAGTACTCGGGTACCCACTATGAATACGATGATCGAGGCAATCTGATACAGCGTTGGCACAACGGCAGTATCGCCAGAATGCGCTGGGATTTGTTCGACCGTTTGGTTCACTTTGATGATGCCCGACTGGAAGTCGAGTATGCCTACGATGTATTGGGACGCCGCCTTTACAAGAACTCGACTGCGCATTTCAAGCGACGGCCTGAAGCCGGCTCACAGTGGAACGACAATGAGTTTGTCCGCAAGCAGCGAGAGTCGGGTTGTGGTTTCACATTGTATGGCTGGGACGGCGATACGCTGGCCTGGGAGAGCAGTCCGGCTCTGCTGGATGGTGATCCCGGACGCACAGTGCATTACATCTATGAGCCGGGTACTTACATTCCGGTTGCGCAAGCTTTGCGACACCAACCAATCATTCTGATGGGGCAGCCTGACTTCAGCGGCGAGTATCAATTGGAGGACGACCCGGTGTGGAATCACGTACCTGTGGCACTGCCAATCGACGTGTTGAGTTGGTATCAATGCGACCGAATGGGGGCGCCTCTGGAGTTGACCGACCAGAATGGCGAAATAGCCTGGAGCGCTCAGTACAAGGCATGGGGGAGCGTGTCTGAGCAGCGTTCGCCAATGGCGCAGCAACAGGGTATTGGCAACCCGATTCGCTTCCAGGGGCAATATCACGATCATGAAACGGGGCTGCATTACAATCGTTATCGTTATTACGATCCGTTGATTGGACGCTTCATCAGCAAAGATCCCATCGGTTATGACGGTGGGTTGAACCTCTTTGTATATGCGCCGAGTCCACTGGGCTGGATTGACCCGCTAGGCTTGGCAAGATGTCCGTGTGCCGATCTGAAGAAAGGCAACCCTGAAGGAACCGGGCCATTCAGAGGTGGATCTTACGGAGGCACCACGGCCTCGGGGATCGAGTCGCATCACATGCCGGCAGACAGCACCAGTCCGATTAAGAGAAGCCAGGGGCCAGCAATACAAATGGAGCCCTATGACCATAGCCAAACAATGAGTCACGGCCACCAGGGTAATCCCGGAAAAGCCTATCGAGCTCAGGTTCAGTCAAAAATCGAAGTGGGAGACATGAGAGGTGCAATGGCGATGGAGATCAGAGATGTGCGCCGTGTAGCCACTCAGGTCGGACAACCCAGAAAGTACAATGAAGCAATGCAAGAAATGCTGGCGTATGCCAAGTGCCGTAAATTTCTGGATAAGTGAGAGAAACCATGAATGATCAAGCGTTCAAAGTGTGGCGAGATAAACTGGTTTCATTGGATCGCTACGAGAACCCGGAAGATGCTCGTGAGTTCTCGGCGCTCGTGAGCAGTGTCCGCGACGAACTCGATGCAAAAACCATTGATGCACTACTGTCGACCTTTTGCGATGAAGACGACTACGGTGTGCAAGAGCGCGTGGTGGGTGTTCTTGATCATGCTGAAGCGGGCGTTTTTGCTGAAAGGCTTGCGGTGAACTTCTCAACGTTGCAAAGACAGGCAAGTGGCAAGGAATGGCCTCTTATTCTGATCGGTCGTGTCGTGAACTCGGACAACGCAGAGAAGATCAAGGCGATTGTCGCGGCTGCGAAGAAGTCCCCGGATCTTGACGCCTTTATTCGAAGTGATGAGTTCCTGGATGAGTATCCGGAGATCGAAAGCTACTTCCCCTGATACGACTCAAGGCCCGCCGTTTTCACGTTTGATGGGTTCGACGGCCCCATTTGGCATGCCAGAAGTCAGGTCAAAGGAGAGACAACATGAAAGACGCAATCCGCCTCGGCGACTCCACCACCCACGGTGGCAAGGTCCTCGAAGCCTTCTCCCAAACCAACCTCAACGGCAAGCCGATTGCCGGGGTCGGTCACAAGGTCAGTTGCCCATTGTGCAAAGGGGTATTCCCGATTGCCGAGGGCAGCAGCACCTACACCGTCGATGGCACACCCATTGCGCTGGACGGTATGAAAACAGCCTGTGGGGCGGCGCTGATTGCCAGCGGGCCCAAAGGGGCCGTTGTCAGCTAAATCGATATTTGTAATTGCCGTCTCCATGACGCGGCCTTTTCGGCGCGTTATTTGAACAAGACATGCTTCACCCAAAACATGCTTCACCTCAAAAAGAGCTCAAAACGCTCCAACATTTAAAGGAATAAATATGAAGACCGCTTCTTTGATTCTCGCCATGGCAGCCGCGTTTGGCACCAGCACGCTTGCCTACGCCGAAGGGCAAGACGCCGCCACTTTGAAAGGGATATACGACAACGGTCGCAACATGTCAGGCCTGATCAAAAGCTGTGTCGACAAGGGGTTCCTGAAAGCGGACAGCACCGAGAACGCCAACAAGATGGCTGCATTCGTTAGCAACATGCCGGGTGATTTCGACAAGCGTGACGGCGACAAGAACGAACAGTTTGGCCGCAAGGGCGAAGTGTTCACGGAGGGGGAATACAAGAGCCTGGAAAGCAACCTGCCACCGAACCTCACGCTCAAGCAGTGGTGCGAGCAGGCGGATCAGGGCATGCGCGAAGGGTTGAAGCGCGTCGGTTTGTAGCCGTCAGCTGATTCAGGACCGATGGTAACGGCAAGTCGAATGCCGTGGTCGGTCCTGAGGTCAGTCGAGCCGCTCGATAGACCGAACTAAGCTAATGCAAAAAAGATATTTGTTCGGTGTTTTTAATATCGTTTAGTTTTGTTTCATAGACGAATCAAAAGCATCAAACCGACAGACCCCCGATTGCCATGACGGCACACGCTGAATCGATCACAGGCTCTTCAGGTTTGATTCACACGGGAGTGAATCATGCCGCACACCTCAGCTATCACCGCATTACCCACCCTGGACTTGTCCCTGCTCGACGGTACGCCGTCGCAACGCCAGGCCTTTCTCGATGATTTGCGTCACGCTGCTCGCGATGTCGGGTTCTTCTACCTGACCGGCCATGGCATCGACGCCGCCCTGCTCAAGCAAGTGCAGGACTACGCACGCCAGTTCTTCGCCTTGCCTGACAGCGAGAAAACCGCCGTCGGCATGATCAATTCGCCGCACTTTCGTGGCTACAACCGCGCCGCCTCGGAGATCACCCGTGGTCAGCCCGATCAACGTGAACAGTTCGATCTGGGCGCCGAGCGCGAGGTCTTGCCATTGAACGCCGACAGTCCGTTGTGGGCGCGTCTGCAAGGGCCCAATCAATGGCCCGAAGCATTGCCGCAACTCAAGCCGCTGTTGCTCGACTGGCAGCAGGCGATGACCCAAATGTCGCTGCGTCTGCTGCGCGCTTTCGCCCAGTCACTGTCGCTACCGGAAGATGCCTTCGACCGCTTGCACGGCGACAAACCCAACGAACACATCAAGCTGATGCGCTATCCGGGGCAGTCCTCGACGGCGAGCAATCAGGGCGTCGGCGCGCACAAGGATTCGGGTTTTCTCAGCTTTCTGCTGCAAGACCAGCAGGCCGGACTGCAAGTGGAAATCGAAGAGGGGCGTTGGATCGATGCGCTGCCTCGGGACAACACCCTGGTGGTGAATATCGGCGAGCTGCTGGAGTTGGCCACCAACGGTTATCTGCGCGCCACGGTGCATCGCGTGGTTTCGCCGCCAGCGGGCAGTGAGCGCTTGTCCATCGCGTTTTTCCTGGGCGCGCAACTCGACGCTGTGGTGCCGCTGTACCCGTTGCCGGCTTTGCTGCTGCGCGAAGCTAAGGGGCCGGCGAGTGATCCGCTCAATCCGTTGTTTCGCGATGTCGGCTGGAATTATCTGAAGGGCCGACTGCGTTCGCATCCCGATGTCGCGCAGCGCTTCTATGCCGATGCGTCGAACACTCAGACACCGCTTCGCAAGACCGCCAACGCCTGATCCATCACTCGCAAAAGGACTCTTCCCATGTTGAAAAAAGCAGGCTTGACCCTGGCCGTCCTCGGCGCGCTGGTGACTTCGTTTGGCGCTCAGGCGCTGGAACCGTTGCGTGTTGCCGCCGACCCGGTGCCCCACGCACAGATCCTGGCCTACATTCAGAAAATCGATCCGCAACTGAACCTCAAGGTGATCGAAATCCCGCAGGGCGTGAACTCCAACGAGCTGCTGGTTCACGGCGATGTGGACGCCAATTACTTCCAGCATCTGCCGTACCTGCAATCCCAGGAAAAGGCCCTCGGCGAAAAACTGGCGGTGGCCGCGACGGTGCATATCGAACCGTTGGGGATTTATTCCCATCGCCACAAAACCTTCGCCCAGGTGCCGGACAAAGGCACGGTTGCAGTGCCGAACAACGTCACCAACCTGAGTCGTGCGTTGTACCTGTTGCAGGACAACGGCCTGATCAAGCTCAAGCCCGGTTTCAACGACCCGGCGGCGGATCAGGCAACGCCCAAGGACATCGCCGAAAACCCGAAACACCTGAAGATCCTCGAAATCGAATCGCCGCAATTGCCTCGTGCGCTGGATGACGTGGATCTGGCGGTGATCAACGGCAACTACGCGCTGGAAGCGGGTCTGGTGCCGGCCAAGGATGCGCTGGGGCTGGAGAAGGCCGAGCACAATCCTTACGCCAACATTCTGGTGACCACGCCGAAACTGGAAAACGATCCGCGCATTCAGCAGCTGGCCAAGGACCTGACCTCGCCGCAAGTCGCCAAGTACATCGCCGAGAACTTCAAGGGGTCGGTGATCCCGGTGGCGGATGCCACGCCATGATCGTCGTCGAGCAGTTGAGCAAGACCTATCCGTCAGCGTCGACCCCGGCGCTGGATCAGGTATCGCTGAGCATTCCCGATGGTGCGATCTACGGGATTCTCGGGCGCAGCGGTGCGGGCAAGTCGACGTTGCTGCGTTGCCTCAATCTGCTCGAACGCCCGGATTCGGGGCGGATTCTGCTGGATGGCGAGGATCTCACCGCGCTGTCCGATAGCGAACTGCGCCGCCAGCGTCAGCGCATCGGCATGATCTTCCAGGGGTTCAATCTTCTGCATTCGCGCAACGTGTTCGACAACGTCGCGGTGCCGTTGGAAATCGCCAAAATCGCCAAACCACAACGCCATGAACGGGTTCGCGAGCTGCTGGATCTGGTGGGCCTGGGCGACAAGGCCGAAGCCTTTCCATCGCAACTGTCCGGCGGGCAGAAGCAGCGGGTGGGCATCGCCCGGGCATTGGCGGCGCGGCCGGCGTATCTGCTGTCGGACGAAGCCACCAGCGCCCTCGACCCGGAAACCACCGCGTCGATTCTGGAGCTGTTGCGCGACATCAACCGCCAGCTCGGTTTGACCATCGTGCTGATCACCCACGAACTGGACGTGGTCAAGTCGATCTGCAATCACGCTGCGTCCATGGCAAACGGGAAACTGGTGGAAGCGGGGCCGGTCGCTCGTTTGCTCGCCGATCCAAAGTCGGCCCTTGGCGCTTCGCTACGACCCAGTTGCGGCTTGCCGCTGGGGCATGACGCGCCGGGCCTGAGTTTTCTGCGGCAATACGGCGTACGGGCGGCCCACTCATGAACCGCACCGTCGACTGGAACGAAATCCTGCAACTGGTGCTCAACGCCACCGGCGAAACCCTTTACATGGTGCTGCTCGCCGGTCTGTTCACGTTGCTGATTGGCTTGCCGCTGGGGGTGTTGCTGTTCATCAGTCGTCGTCAGGGGTTGTACCCGTTGCCGAGGCTCAATCAAGCCTTGGGCGCGATCATCAATCTGGGACGTTCGCTGCCGTTCGTGGTGATGCTGATTGCCCTGATCCCGCTGACCCGGCTGGTGGTCGGCACCACCCTGGGCAGCACCGCCGCCGTCGTACCGATCACCATCGGCGCCTTTCCGTTTTTTGCGCGGATCGTCGAAAACGCCCTGGACGAAGTTGAAAAGGGCCGGATCGAAGCGATCCTCGCCATGGGCGGCGACATCCGTCATGTGATTTTCAAAGTGCTGCTGCCCGAAGCGCTGCCGGCCCTGCTGGCAGGCGTCACCTTGACGCTGGTGATGCTGATCGGTTTTTCCTCCATGGCCGGGGTCATCGGTGGCGGGGGACTGGGCGACCTGGCGATCCGCTACGGCTATCAGCGGTTCAACAACGAAGTGATGGTCGCCACTGTCGTGGTGCTGGTCATCCTCGTTCAGGGCGTGCAGAGCCTGGGCGATCGGCTGGTGCGATCGCTGGCTCATCGACGTTAAGGAATTTTATGGGTGCGCCTGTCGCCGTGGTCTCCGAACCACTGATTCGTGTACGTGAACTGAGCAAGACCTTTGGCTCGAACCGGGCGCTGGACCGGGTCAGCCTGGATATTTTTCCTGCCGAAGTAGTGGCGCTGCTCGGCGCCAACGGTGCGGGCAAGTCGACGCTGGTGAAGATCCTCGCCGGCAGCCAGGCCCACGATGGCGGAGAGATCCGGATCGATGGCCAGCCCCGGCATTTCAGTTCGCCGCTGTCGGCGCGCCGCTTCGGCATCGTTGCGGTTCATCAGCAGATCAATGAAGGCATCGCGCCCGGATTGAGCGTGGCGGAAAACCTGCTGCTCGATGAACTGTGCCACCCCGACGCCGACTTTTGGCTCAATCGCAAACGCCTGCTGGAACGCGCCGCGAACATTGCCGCCGGCCTCGGACTGGTGCTGCCACTGGAGCAACCGATCGAGCACCTCGGCCAGGCCGAGCGGCAACTGGTGGTGCTGGCCCGCGCCTTCGCCCTGCAACCGCGACTGCTGATTCTCGACGAGCCCACGGCGGCCCTGTCGGATGCCGAAGCGCAGCGTCTGTTCGGGCTGATCGACACCTTGCGCAGTCGTGGCGTGGCGATTCTGTACATCTCCCATCGTTTGTCCGATCTGCAGCGAGTGGCCGACCGCGCCGTGGTGTTGCGTGACGGGCAACTGGCGGGTGAGTTCAGTGCCAGGCAATTGCCCGAGGCATTGGAAGCGATGCTCGGTCAGGCGCTGGAAGCTCACGTCTACACGCCGCGAGCGGCGGGGCACGAAGTGCTGAAACTGCGCAACGTGAAAGTCCTGCCGCGCACCCAGGCCTTTGATCTGACCCTGCACGAAAACGAAGTGGTGGTGCTGACCGGATTGCTAGGCGCCGGCAAAAGCGAGATCGCCGAAGTGCTGTTCGGGCTGCGCAAACCGTTGTCCGGATCACTGCAACTGGACGGCACCGACTGGCAACCGGGCTCGCCCCGGCAGGCGATCCAGAGCGGTGTGTTCTTCGCCGCCGAAGACCGCGCCAGCCAATCACTGGTGCCGGATTTTTCATTGCGCCGAACCCTGACCCTGCCGTTCCTCGAACGCTTCACCCGTGGCGGTTTCATCCGCAACCGTGCCGAAGCAGCAGCGGTCGAGGCGCAAGTCTCGGCACTGGGAATCAAGACCGCCGGCATCGATGTGCCGATGAGCGCGTTGTCCGGCGGCAATCAGCAGAAAGTCGTACTCGGCCGTTGGCTGCTCGGCGAGGGCAGGGTGCTGATCCTCGACGAGCCGTTTCAGGGCGTCGATGTGCGTGCCCGGCGCGAGATCGGCCAACTGCTGCGCGACAGCGCCGCTGGCCGCGCCACGTTGGTGATTTGCTCGGACGTCGATGAAGCGCTGGAGATCGCCGACCGGATTCTGTTGGTGCGCGATCACGCGGTGGTGGCCGAGTACCCGCGTGCCGGGCTGGATCGCGCCACCCTGGTCGCCGCGCTGGCCGGCAGCGACCCGCAAAATTCTAATGTTCACGCCGCGCCAAGGAGTAGAGCGAGTGCCTGATTCGAGTTCCCTGTTGTCATCCGCCCCGGCGCCGTCCGAGCGCTTCGTGCAAGCGCTGATCCGCTACGGCCTGCTGTGGGTGCTGGCGTTGATCGTGGTGTTTTTCAGTGTGGCGGAACCGGCGTTCCTGCGGGTCGGCAACCTGTTCAGCATCTTGCAGTCGGTGTCGATTGTTGCGCTGCTGGCCTTGGGCGTGACGCTGACCATGGCTGTCGGCGGACTGGATCTGTCGATCGGCGCGGTGGCCGCCATGAGCCTGATGATCGCCAGCTACGTGATGGTGGTGCTCGGTTGGGGCGCTGTGCCGGCGATGCTGATCAGTCTCGCGGCTGGCGCGCTGGTGGGACTGCTCAACGGCTGGCTGATCGTGAAGATGCGCGTGCCGGACATTCTCGCGACGCTCGGCAGCATGTTCCTGGTGATCGGCGTGCAACTGATTCCCACGGGCGGGCGCTCGATTGCGGTGGGAATGACCCTGCCCAATGGCGATGAGGCCGAAGGCGCGTTCAGCGCATTGTTTCTGGCGCTGGGCCGTGGGCGGCTGTGGGACGTCGTGCCGGTTCCGGTGTTGATCACGGCGGTTGTCGCGGTGGCGGTGTGGCTGTTTCTCGAGCGTACACGCATCGGTCGATTGTTCTATGCGATTGGCGGCAACGAGCAGGCGGCGCGTCTGGCCGGTGCGCCGGTGCAGCGCTTCAAGTTGCTCGCTTACGTGCTCGCGGCGCTGCTGGCGTCGCTCGGCGGATTGTTGTTGGCGGCGCGGTTGGGGCGCGGCGATGTCAGCTCCGGCAACGGTCTGGTGCTGGATGCACTCGGCGCCGCACTGATCGGTTTTGCTGTGCTCGGCGCGAAGAAGCCCAACGCGTTCGGCACGCTGGTCGGTGCGCTGCTGGTGGCTTCGTTGCTCAACGGCCTGACCATGCTCAACGCACCGTATTACGCGCAGGATTTCGTCAAGGGACTGGTGCTGGTGCTGGCCCTGATGTTCACCTTCGGCCTCGCGCATCGGGCGCGCTGAGCCGGTTCATTGATGCTTCAAGGAAAGATCCATGCACGGTTCAATCAAGCAGTTCGCACGCCATTGCCTCACTGGCGCCTTGCTCTCGGCGCTGGCGCTCAATGCCCAGGCCAAAGCCTTGCCGGGGGCGCCGGCACCGTTCGACAAAGGTCAGGTACAGATCGCGCTGGTGGGTTATCTGTTCTCCGGGGATTTCCCCGAAGCCTACCTGCGCGGCGTCGAGAGACAGACCGAAGCGCTGGGCGCCAACCTGCGGGTGTTCGACGCCCGGCAACAGGCGGCCAGCCAGGGCGAAATGATCGATCAGGCCGCCGACCTCGGCGTCGACGGGATCATCGTGCAACTGGGTCTGGCGGAAACTCTCAAGGGGCCGATTGACCGTGCGTTGGCCAAAGGTATCAAGGTGGTTGCGTTCGACGTCGACCTGAACACACCACAGGTGACCCAGGTCGAGCAGGACCACCACGCGCTGGCGCGGTTGGCACTCGATCAGGCAGTCAAGGACAACGGCACCCGTTTCGACGCCGGGTACGTCTACATCAGCGGTTTCACACCGATGGAACGCCGCGACGAGATCTGGAGTCAGGTCAAGGCGAGCAATCCGGGGATCATCGAGAAGGCGCGCTTCGGCACGCTCAATCCGCCGATTGCCAACTCGGTGGCGGATCAGGCCAGCGCCGTGCTGCGGGCCAATCCGGGGATCAGCGTGATTTTCGCGCCATTCGATGAGTTCGCCAAAGGCGCGAAAATCGCGGTGGACGAGGCCGGTCTGAGCCGCAAGGTGAAGATCTACAGCGCCGACATTTCCACTGCCGACATCCAGATCATGAAAGAACCGGACAGCGCCTGGGCCGCCACCGCTGCGGTCAATCCGCAAGTGGCCGGCGCGATCAGCGTGCGCAGCCTGGCGATGCTGATCGCCGGGGAAAATCCGGGGCACAAGGTGCTGGTTCCTCCGACCCTGATCACCCGCCAGCAACTGCTGGATCTGGACGTGAAGAACGTGCGCGACCTGGGGCAGAAACTGCCGTCCTTCGGTGATTCCGCCAATGTGGCGCGGGCGCCGTGGATTCCTGTGGCGAACTGAGGAGCCGACATGCACGACAAGGCTGCGCGCCTGCGCAAGAGCCGTTCGCCGAAAGCCGATGTGGTGCTGGGCGAACGCCTCCCGCCAGGGCAGGTGCTGACGGAGCGGTTTCCAATCCTGCACGAAGGTGAGGTGCCGGCCTATGACCTGACGACGTGGTCGTTGCGCCTGTTCGGCACCTTGGCGACCCCGGTCGAGCTGACCTACGCCGATCTGCAAGCGCTGCCGCAACGCTCGTTGCAATGCGACATTCATTGCGTGACACGCTGGTCGAAATTCGACACCCGCTGGAGCGGCGTGCACCTGCAAGATCTGTTGCAGGCCCTGGACATCCGGCCGACATCGTCCTTCGTCATGGCCCACGCCGATCACGATTACCAGACCAACCTGCGTCTCGATGACCTGCTGCACCCGGACAGCCTGCTGGCCACCCATTACGACGGTCAGCCGCTGACCGCGCAACATGGCTGGCCGTTGCGTCTGGTAGTGGCGGGGCGGTACTTCTGGAAAAGCGCGAAATGGTTGCGCGGGCTCGAGTTCACCGATCAGGAACTACCGGGCTTCTGGGAGCGCAACGGCTTTCATTTGCATGCCGATCCGTTCATTGAACAGCGTTTCAGCGGCGACGCGCTGGACATTGCCGAAGATGCCTGGCGGGAAAGGGACTTCGACTGACGGCATCTAACTTCGCGCCAAAAAAAGCACAACTTAATAAAGTACTCTACAACAACGTGGAGTGCTTTTTTGTGCGTGATTAGTTGTTGGTTATTTGGATTTTCATGTTGTTGCGCAAACACAAGTGTTGCTCAGGTAACACTCCGTTAACCGGGCATAACCTAAGCGTTATTGGTTCTTTTGCGGCACGCGACCGCTCGTCTAGCATCGGTATACAGGGGGTTCTACTAACTTTGGGGTTCTTGCGCTCTAACAGCAGATAGTTGTTCAACACACTTGCTGCCTTTCTGGATATCAAAACTACAGCAGAAATTGCCGTGCACCGATTGCCGACACTTCATGATTCGGCAGCGGCCAGTTATTAACTGCGATTCAAGGAGCTGTCGCATGATTCACCGTTCGCATTCATTACTCGCCATCGCTGTTGTCAGTGCCATCTGGCAACTTCCTGCGCAAGCCGAAGAGACTTCCGCGCGCGTCGACGATGACACACGGCTGGGCACCGTGCTGGTCACCGGCACCCGGGGCACAGCACGCACGGTGCTGGATTCGCCGGTGCCGGTGGATGTGTTGACCGCCGAGGACCTGAAGACCGCCGGCGCCAGTGGCGGCGAGCTGGGCCAGGCGTTGCAGACGCTGTTGCCGTCGTTCAGTTTTCCGCGTCAGTCCAACTCCGGCGGCGCTGATCACGTGCGCGCTGCGCAGCTGCGCGGGATGAGCCCGGATCAGGTGCTGGTGCTGGTCAACGGCAAGCGCCGCCACACCTCGGCGGTGGTCAACGACTCATCGAAAATCGGTCGCGGCACGGCGCCGGTGGACTTCAACTCGATCCCGATCAGCGCGATCAAACGCATCGAAGTGCTGCGTGACGGCGCCGGTGCGCAGTATGGCTCGGACGCGATTGCCGGGGTGATCAACATCATCCTCGACGACGCCCCCGAAGGCGGCGAAGTCTCCACCAGCTACGGCGCCTACCACACCCACCAAGACGCCATCGGCAAAACCACCACCGACGGCCAGAACAGCGTGACCACCGCCAAGATCGGCACGCGGCTGGGCGAGGAGGGCGGCTTCATTCGCGGCGGTACCGAGTACAAGGATCGCAACCCGACCAACCGCGCTGGCTACGACGGTTTCGCCGACACCCCGGGCCAGCGCAACTACGTGATGGGCGACGGCGTGGCGCGGGACGTCAACGCCTGGTTCAACGGCGAATTGCCGCTGGCCGGCGGCAAGGCCTACAGCTTCGGCACCTACAACGAACGCCACACCACCGGCGCCGAGTTCTATCGCTATCCGTCCGAGCAGCCGCAGTTCTACCCCAACGGCTACCTGCCGCAATCGCTGGGCGACAACACCGACATCTCCGCCACCGCCGGCTACAAGGGCCTGATCGGCGACGACTGGGATTTCGACAGCAGCGTCACCCACGGGCGCAACCGCTTTGAATCGGCGACCCGTCGCACCCTCAACGTCAGCCTCGGCGCGGACTCGCCGACCCGCTTCGACACCGGCGACTATGAGTTGCGCCAGACCACCACCAACCTCGATTTCAGCCGCGAATTGCGCCTCGGTGGCCGCTCGTTCGTGCTGGCGGTGGGCGGTGAATATCGCTACGAAAACTACCTGACCTTTGCCGGGGACGAGGCTTCCTATATTGGTTCCGGGGCCGATGGCGCCAACGGCCTGCGCCCGAGTGAAGAGTCTGATCTGGATCGCAACGTGTTCGGCACCTACGCCGAATTGTCCGGTGATCTCACCGACCGTTTCTTCGTCGACGCCGCCACTCGCTGGGAACATTACGACGACGCCGGCAGCAAACTCACCGGCAAGCTCAGCGGTCGCTACAAATTGACCGATCAATGGGCGTTGCGCGGTGCGGTGTCGAACAACTTCCGCGCGCCGTCGCTGGCCCAGAGCGGCTTCCAGAACACCACCAGCAACTTCGGCGACGGCGGCACGCTCACCGATATCCGCGTGCTGTCGGTCAACGATCCGATTGCCCGTGCCCTGGGCGCGGAAAAACTCGATCCGGAAACCTCGAAGAACTTCAGCCTTGGCCTGACTTTCCAGTTGAACGAACGCTTCGATGCGTCGCTCGACGTGTTCCGCATCGACGTCAAGGACCGCATCACCCTGTCGCAGCGAATCGGCAGCGACGCGCTGGAAAGCTACATCAACGACAACTTCGGCGTGCCGGGCGTGCATGACGTCAACTTCTTCACCAACGCCGCTGACACCAGCACCGACGGCGCCGAACTGGTGCTCAACTACCATCAGCCGCTCTACGACGGGCAATTGGGCCTGACCACCGCATACACCTACAACCACACCAAGGTCACCAGCACCAAGGGCACGCCGTCGCAGCTGACCGCCTTAGGGATCGGCAATGACGCGCTGGTCGGCGTCGAGGAACGCAACACCCTGACCGACGCCGCGCCCAAGGATCGCTTCGTGTTTTCCGCCAACTGGACCAGCGAACACTGGGGCCTGCTCGGGCGTCTGACTCGCCAGGGCGAGACCACTCGGGTGTTCGATTTCGGCGACTCGCAGCCTGAGCAAACCTATGGCGCGGTGTGGCAACTGGACGCCGAGGTGATCTACAAATTCACCCCGAAATTCAGCATCGCGCTGGGCGGCAACAACCTGACCGACAACTACCCGGAACGCTCCGGCTCGGCCATCAACTACGGCGGCAACCTGCCGTATGACGTGCTCTCGCCGATCGGCACCAACGGCGCGTACTACTACGCCACCGCTACTTACGGCTTCTGAGTTTTGCCGCCATGGATGGCGGATCCCTATGCAGGATGAAGCATGCAGGACGAACCATGAGCAAAACCCACGGCCCCCAACGCCATCTGCCGGTGTTCCAGGCGTTGCTGATCACGCTGGGCATGGTGATCACCACCGACATTCTCAAAACCGCGCCGACCGTTGCCTTGAACGTCGGGCCGGAACATTTCTATTGGGTCTGGGTGCTCGGCGGGCTGGCGTCGATGGCCGGGGCCTTGTGCTTTGCCGAGATGGCCACCGCATTTCCGCATCCGGGCGGTGACTATCATTTCCTGCGCACCGCTTACGGCGAGCGCATGGGGTTCCTGTTTGCCTGGTCGCGATTCTCGGTGATGCACACCGGGTGGATCGCGTTGTCGGCGTTCATGTTTGCCGACTACTTCAACGCAGTCGTGCCGTTGGGGCATTACGGGTCGGGGCTGTTTGCCGGTGCGATCATTGCCGGGTTGGTGCTGTTGAATCTGACGGGCAGGCACATTGGATTCATTACTCAGACTGTGTTGGTCGGGTTGCTTGCGCTCGGGTTCCTGAGTATTGCCAGCGCCGGGGTCTGGCTGGCGTGGCAAGGGATCGAACCCGCGCTGCCCAGCGATCCGGTGGTGCCCGAACACACTGGCGCGGCGGGATTTTCAGCGGCGATGATCTTTGTGTTTCTGGCCTTCGGCGGCTGGAGCGATGCGGCGACATTGTCCGCCGAAGTGCGCGATGGTCGACGCGGTATTTTCATCGCCATGCTCGGTGCGCTGACGGTGCTGATGGCGATCTATCTGGCGCTGAACTGGGCGTTCGTCCAAGGGCTGGGATTCGAAGGCCTGGCGGCGAGCAACGCGCCGGCGGTGGAACTGTTGAACCGCGCCTTCGGTGCCCCTGGCGTTTTGCTGATCCTGCTGATGGTCGGCCTCGCGGCCATCGCCACCATCAACTCGACCTTGCTGGTCGGCGCCCGCACCACCTACGCCGCCGCCCGCGATGTTCCGCAATTGCGCCGCTTTGGCGAATGGGACGAGCGTGACGGTGTACCGCGAAAGGCATTGCTGGCGGAGGGCGCGGTGGCGTTGTTGTTGGTGTTGTTTGGCAGTTTTACTCAGAGTGGCTTCAACACCATGGTTGAGTATCTGACGCCGGTGTACTGGTTGTTTCTGAGCTTGAGCAGCGTGGCTTTGATTATTCTGCGCAGGCGTTTTCCCGAGGTGCCCCGGCCGGTGAGGGTGCCGCTTTATCCGGTTTTGCCGCTGCTGTTTTTTGGGTTGTGCGTTTACATGTTGTATTCCAGCGTGACGGTGGTTGGTTTTGGCGCTTTTCTGGGGATTGGGGTGTTGGTGGTGGGGGCGCTGTTGCTGACAGGGTTGAGCCACCTGGTGTCGACACCTCGGCAGGCTCTGCAAAATACCTCGGATCAGAAGGACACCGCCGCCGGCTGCGACAACCGCAACACCGACAAATCCCCCGTAATCCGCTTGTAAGCCAAACGAATCGCCTCGATGTCACTCTCACGCTTCGGCCCGCTTTCGTGCAGGATCACAATCACCTTGGTCGCCAGCCGCTCGGGCACTTTTGCGTCATGGTCTTTCCACTGCCCATACGCATCCAACACGCTGAACCCGTCCGGGAACCGCGTCGTCACTTCCTGATCGAGAAACTCGCGCCAGCGCGCCGGGCTCACCACACTTTCCTTGCCCTCCAGCGGCCCCACCGAGAAATACAACTCGGTGCGCACCCACTGCGCCTGCGCCGGCCGCGTGGCATCGCCTTGCAGGGTCGAACTGGCGGGATCCTTGGTATGCACGGAAACCGGAGGAGGGCTGGCACACCCGGCGACCGCCAGGAACAGTGCTGCCAGTAGTAAACGTTGCGGCATGGAACTTCCTTATTGTTAAGAACTGTCCCGAATTATAGAGGGGACGGTTAATAGCAATAAAAGATTAAAAAGTGGGGCGACACTGAACTAATGGAATAAGCAAACAAAGTAAAAATAATGTTCGCTGGTTAGAACGATTATTTCTTTAAGTTATTTGCTTGGTGTTGGATCGCATATCCATGACATTCAAAAACCTGCTACAGCATTTGTCGGATCTGCCATGGCGTCTACTCTGCTGCTGCGACGGTTCAAGTCGCACGGAACGCTGCACTTGACGTGTTTGAACAGCACTTTTTGCTGCTTGATGGACAGCTTGTTGCAGATTTTCCAGTCCTTAGAATCCGCTCCATCAACTTCTCATCCAGTTCTTAATCCTCAGGGAGCTACACCATGATGAACGCCATGCAGATGCAAATGCCGATGAACGCCAACATGCCGATAATGCCGATGACAGGCATGCCGATGATGATGGCGACCATGAGTTGCGACATGATGGATGACGGCATGATGTGCAAGATGATGCCGGCCGCTGGCATGGACATGGCCATGTTCAAGAACAGCGCGCAAATGATGCAGATGATGATGGACTGCGGCATGCCGATGATGATGCATTGCGGCAACATGAGCATGATGTGCATGTCTGCGGCGGCTATGGCCATGCCGATGATGAACATGATGATGCCGATGCCGATGATGGGCATGCCGATGCCATCGATGAAGTGCGTGATGGAATGCACCATGATGGCAGACTGCATGATGTGCAAAATCATGCCGATGCCGGGCATGAACATGGACATGATGAAAAACTGCTGCGCCCTGATGATGAAGATGATGAACGACTGCGGCATGCCGATGATGATGAGCTGCAACGGCATGCCGATGATGTGCTGCGCCTGCTAAGTCTTCAGGTATGAAAAAGCCCGACCGGGAGATTCCCGGTCGGGCTTTTTGTTGTCTGTTTGTCAGTCCAGGCGTTCGGGGTAGGTCACCACCAGATATGCCACCGCCTCACTGTCGGCAGGGTTGCGATACCGGTGGGGCTGGTCGGCGTAAAACAGAATCGAGTCGCCCGTCGACAGCAGATAACGCTCATCGTTGACGCTGATCTCCAGCACACCCTGGGCCACCACCAGGTTTTCCTGCACGCCCGGGCCGTGGCCTTCGGATTGATCCTCGCCCAGCGGGCTCAGGCGCAGCTCATAGAATTCCGACTGGCGCGCCACATCAAAGGGAAACAGCGCGCGGCTGACAAAGGCGCCACTGGCGCTGACCAGTCGCTTGCTCTGGCTCGCCGACAACACGGCCACGCCTTCAAACGCGCGATGTTCGAGAAACGCCGCCACCGATACCTTCAAACCCTTGGCGATTTTGCACAGCACCTTGATCGACGGCACGCTGCGCCCGGATTCGATCTGCGCCAGCATCGCCCGACTCACGCCGCATTGGCGGGCGAGGGCATCGAGCGACAGATGCCGCTTGCTGCGAAGGCGTTGCAGGTTCTGCGCGACACGTTCACAGATCGGGTCTTCTTCCAGGGAGTCGAGGTTGTTCAGGTCCAGCACAGGTTCATCGGCGCTCGCCAGAAAGCGCGAGGGTTCACGCGCGTTCACGCTTGACGCGTCTCGCCGGAACGAGCGGCCTGCACCCACTGGTAAGCCTGATAGCCGGCATTGCGCGCATACATTTCCCACATCAGCCGGGCCTGTTGCTGGGCGTGGCGGCGTTTGCGGTAGACGGCGAAGTCGATCAGGTTGTCAGTCGGTTTCATGGCGCACTTCACTGTGTTCAATGACGGGATGAGGTGAGAGTACGCCGAGATTTTTATAACAATAAATACTGATTGTTTATTTATTAATGCTTTCTGGTTATTTGATCGGTTCGCCGATTTTTCTTTGTCATCGGCGGTAAGGGGGGGCGATACACACTCGGCTTCTTTTCTGCGAATTTGGCAAATCGAATTTTAGGTTGGTCTTCGCGCAGGTGACGGATAGCGTCTGTGCTTTGAAATCCAGAGACGTTCTTAATGCCCCCCTTACTTCGTCGAGCTTGGCGCCTTCTACGCGGAGCCAAAGCCACTGCCTACGTTTTGCTGATGCTGGGCCCAATGTTTATCAAACCCTTGGCATTTGTGAGAGTGCCTCATGAGGCTCAGCCGATCTATGCAAAACTGCCAGGCCTTTGGGGAGCGCCCCTGTTGGTGGCCGGCGTGGCTGCGGCGACTATCCGGTCGGTTTACCAGTGGGTGTTCTGGCGTGAAATGAACAAGTCCGATCCTTCCAGGCCAGCGGCCGACTTGCTGCTCATGCTGCACAATACCGAGGGACGCTATTTCTGGTTTGCGTTCGTTTTTTCCGCAGTATTGGTCTATGCCCTGGCCGGCCTGCGCTGGAGCTATCACTTCGGGGCTATTTCGTTCATACGCAGATGGCGTCCCAATCTGAGCAATCCACCGCTGAAGTACTTCGTGGTCACGACAGCAGCGTGGGGGCTGTGGCTGAGTCTCTACAGCGCTGTCGTTGTGTATGGCTTGTGGCAGTGGAAGGCTCAAGGTGACCTTGCGATGCTCTTGAATCAATACGTTGAACAGCATCAAACCGGAGTGCTCGTGACATTGCTTGGTATAGGCGTAGCCATGAGGCTCGCCGGGCGTAATGGCGAGCTTGGCATGAAGGCTCTGTATGGCGGATCCAAGTGGCTGAGCATGGCCGTGAGTCTGGTCGCTATCAGTGCGTTGTTGCTATTGGCATTCCTGTTGCCGAGCATCTGACGTTCCCTTGGGGGCACCAGCGAACCTCAGGCCAGGATTTTTACGAGAGCGGGAAGGCGCGTTCGACGTCAGCCGACGCGCCAATCCTTCATTTGCTGGCGTTCAACACAATCCGATACCGCGCCTTGCCGCTGCGCAGGTGATCGACAGCTTCATTGACCTTGCTCATCGGAAATTCCTCGACCTGCGGCAGGATCTTATGCCGCGCGCAGAACTCCAGCATGGTCGCCGTCGTGGCAGGCGAGCCGACTGGTGAGGCTGACAGGGATTTCTGTTGAGGGATCAGGTTGAACACGTGCACCGGAATCGCGTCGGGCACGATGCCGACGAAGTGCAGCCGGCCTTTGCCGCGCAGGGTGGCGAGCATGGCCGTCCAGTCGAGGTTGGCGTTGGCGGTGATCAGCAGGAAGTCGAGAGTGCCGGCAATCGCTTTCAGCGCTTCGCTGTCGGTCGAGGCGACGACCTTGTGGGCGCCGAGGCGTTTGGCTTCGTCCTGTTTGCTCAGAGAGGAGGTGAAGGCAGTAACGTCGCAACCCCAGGCATTGAGAAACCGCAGGGCCAGGTGTCCGAGGCCGCCGATGCCCACCACGCCGACCCGGTCGGTCGGCTTGATGTCGAATTCCACCAACGGATTGAAGACCGTGGAGCCGGCGCAGAACAGCGGGCCAGCGAGGGCCGGGTCGAGGTTGTCCGGAAGTTTCAACGCCCAGGCCCAGTGGGTGCGCAGCCGATCGGCGAATCCGCCATGGCTGCCGATGATCGTCGGTTTTGCGGTGGCGCACAGGTGATGGGAACCGCCGATGCAGGACGAGCAATGCATGCAGCTGCCCTTGTACCAGCCGATCCCCACGCGCTGGCCGACTTCCAGACCACGTACCTGCGGGCCTGTGCGCACGATGCGGCCGACCACTTCATGGCCGGGAATGAACGGGTATTGGCTGATGCCCCAGTCGTTGTCGATCAGCGACTGGTCGGAGTGACAGACGCCGCAATATTCCACGGCGACTTCGACCTCTTCATCTCCCAGCGGGCCGGGGTCGTAACTGAAGCGCTCCAGCGGCGCGCCGGCCGAGGTGGCGGCCCAGCCGGTGAATGTAGTGGGTTCGGTGTTATTGCTCATGGGACACCTCCAGGTCTGGCGCTGCGGGCGCAGCCTGAAGAGTCTAGCGTGTCATCAAGCGGGCGCTAGCCAAGTGTCCAGCACGCGCCGGTCGAGCTCTTCCCAGTCCGCCATGCCCAACACTCGCGTGGTGTTGAGGCCGCGCAGATAGCCGCGCAACTGATTGGCCACGGCCCGTACCGACTCCGAATCATCCGCTGACCGGCCCAGCACGGTTTCGTATTCGACAAGGTATTCGGCCACCCGGTCGCGGAATTCGGGCAGGACGGCATCGCGGATCAAATCAAAGGTTCGCACGGAAAATCCTCATTTGTTTTCGTTGTGATCGAGTGTGCAGCAGTCTGCACGCAGCGCAACTATTGGTTCAAGTAATAGTGATCATCAAGAAACGCAAGTTCTGCTTTGTGGCCGACAGGCGGAAAATCGCCTCCATCGAAACGCAGCTCAAGGAATTTGCGCGATGAAGACTTTGACCCGACTGGCTTTGGTCGCCCTGCTGATGGGCGGGGTAGCCGCCACCGTAGCCCCGGCTTACGCAGACGACGCCAAATCGTGCCATTTTCTGCCCGTCGCCGGCAGCAGCGCCGCGCTGCAGCACTCGCAAACCGTCGGTGTGCTGTACAGCGAAAACACCCTCGAAAACCTGCAATACCTCGAGCGTTACCACGATGTGGCGGTCAACGGTGCCAAGGACGCACTCGATGCGCGGATCCGTGACGCCTTCGTCAACAGCTCCGATCCGGAACTGGCCATCGACTGGTTGATGAGTTCGCTGCAACAGCAGTTTCTCTCGGTGACGGTCTACGACAGCCTCGATGCGCTGGTGCAGGCCCATCCCGACGTGGTGGTGATGCTCGACACCCACAACCGTCTGCTGACCCAACGCAACAGTCAGGTCGAAGCGCGGTTCGCTGCACGCTTCTACGACGCCAACCTGCAATACATCGGCAAGGCCGAAGGCGCGGTGGAGAAGCAACTGCCTTCGGTGTGGGTACACAACAAGGCAGCGCCCGAGATTGCAGCCCAGATCGAAAAACAACGCGACCTGCAATTCAGCGCCTTGAAGCAGTTCGATGATTCGCTCAAGGCCCTGGTGAGTGCAGGCTAAGCACCCAGATCAAAAAGCGCGACGCCAGCGGCCGTGACGCTGAACGTTGCTTGAGAACCGAACCTTTTATTTTCAGGATTTTATCCATGCGTGCTTTTTTTATCCCTGCCATGGCTTCTGCCACGTTACTGCTGACCGCCTGCGCCTCTGCGCCGAACGACCCGACGCTGACCCTGCAGACGCACAAGACGCCTGCCCAGTACGCCGAATGCGTCGTGCCGAAACTGCAGGGCAGTGCGCTGAACCCGACCGTGTCGCAGACCCAGCGCAGCTACCGGATCGTGGTGCCGAGCAAGGTGGCGGCGGACAACGTGCTGGAAGCCTACAAGGCACAGGATGGCGGCAAGGTCTTTTTATATGAACGCCATTTGCTGGCGTCGAGTTTCATGCCATCGAGTTTTGAACGGGCTGCACAGGAGTGCCTGTGACGGCTGACGGTTAACGCTTTTGACGATGCTCCTTTGGTTGGCCGCAACCAACCAATTCCTTTGCCCCGCATATTGCGGGGCTTTTTTTTGCCCGGCGTTTGGTGCAGTCGGCGCTACGCTGGATAGCGAATAAGGCTTTTTCGGGAGAACAAGGAGATGAAGAAGGACAGCAGCGGCGCGGCGACCGAGGATCCCTCTGTGCTGATCGACGCGAGAATCAAGGAATTGAACGACTGGCGCGGCCAGAAGCTGGCCGAGATCCGCGCGATCATTCACGAGGCCGATCCTGAGGTTGTTGAGGAATGGAAGTGGCGGGGCGTTCCGGTCTGGTCGCACAACGGCATCATCTGCACCGGGGAAACCTACAAGGCCGTGGTGAAAATGACGTTTGCCAAAGGCGCGGCACTGGAGGATCCGACGGGGCTGTTCAACGCCAGTCTGGAGGGCAACACCCGGCGGGCGATTGATGTTCACGAAAACGACAAAATAGATGCAAAGGCACTGAAAGCGCTGGTGCGTTCGGCGATTACGTTGAATTCGAAAAAGTGATTTGCCGTTGAGGCAGAGGTGAAGCGGAGGAGGGTGAAACGAGGAAAAAATGGCAGGGGCGGCTGGATTCGAACCAACGCATGGCAGGATCAAAACCTGCTGCCTTACCGCTTGGCGACGCCCCTGTAGCTATTGTGTTCAGTCCCGGGAGGACCTCTGCAACAGTGGGCGGCACTTTACCAGTGCTCTTGCGTTCTGGGAACCCCCGAGGCAAATAAATTTCATGGAAAACAGCTACTTATTTTCCGGGGTGGTTGAATCGGCCGGATTTTCAAGATGCCTGAGCGGTCCAGGCGCCCGAATCCTGCGGGCGCCTGGACCCGATTTCACACCAGGGTACTCGGCGCCACCCCCAGCAACCCCGTCAACGTGTTCATGATCGCCTGCTGACGGGCGCGGTCCGTCTGGTGCCTGGCCTCGGCGGCCGCGACGTCGGCGTGGCAGTGCGGGCAGATCGATTCGTGGGGATGAATGTACTGAAGGCAGCTGCGGCACAGCGCCAGTTGCACGGGGATGCGTCCTTCTTCCGGCGATTTGTGGCCCTGATTGACCCACGCCAGTTTGATCACTTGTCCGCTGTCGCTGACGCTGCTGACTTTTTCGCCGGTGTCGATGCGTTCGGTGATCAGGTCAAAACGTCCGACCGCAAACGAGCGCTGGGCGGCGTCCTCGACTTTGACGATGCGCTCGCGCAAACCCTGTTTCTGCAATTCCAGGGTTCGGTAGTGGCAGTAAGGATTGTTGCCGGGTTTGCCCAGCAGCGAGTGCGATGTCCAGGTGCAGCCGCCCCGGCAGACGTCGTTGTAATAGCAACTGCGGCAATAACCCCAAAGATCGTCGACCGAGCGCAAACGGCCGAAGTGGATGCCTTCGCTGTAGTGCCAGATGTCGTGCAGGCTCATGTTGCGCACATTGCCGCCGGAAAACCCGACGGTGGCCAGCGACGGGCAGCCTTTCACTGTGCCGTCCGCCTCAAGCGCCAACACAGTCTGACCGGCCGCGCAGCCGCTCCAGTGCACGCGTTCGTCACCGAACCCACGCCACAAATGTTCGTAAGGACCGTAGTAGCCGATGTTGTTGCCGACGTTCATCAGCAGGCCGCGATCCACGCCTTCGCGGTACAGGCGCGCGAGCAGCGGCATCACTTCCAGTAATTGATAGGGTTGCAGCAGCAGTTCCGGGTGATCCACCGCATTGCCCATGGCCACGGTGATCTGGATCTGCCAATGGGTGGCGCCCAGTTCAATGATCGTGTCCATCAGCTGCGGCAAATCGGGCAGGGTCGCCGCGCCGATCTGAGTGTTGACGCTCACCGCCAGCCCGGACGCCTTGGCCCGGCGCAGGGTGTCGACCGCCTTGTCGAACGAACCGGGCACGTTACGCACTTTGTCGTGCAACGGTGCGAGCCCGTCCAGAGAAATCCCGACCCCGTTGAGGCCCGCATCAACCGCTGCCTGCATCTTCGCCGGCGTCAGGTTGCGCCCGCCGGTCTGGATCGCGCAGTACATGCCGTGGTCGTGGATGGCCTGGATCAGTTGCGTCCAGTCCTTGCGCAAGTAGGCTTCGCCGCCGATCAGGGTGATCTCGCGGGTGCCGAGGGCGGCGAGGGAGTCGATCACGTCGAGGCATTCACGGGTGTTCAGTTCATCGGGGCGTCGATGCCCCGCGCGCGAGCCGCAATGCAGGCATTTGAGGTCGCAGGCCAGGGTAATTTCCCAGACCACATGCACCGGCACGTAGCGTTTGAGGTCGGTGTCACTGAGGTAGCGGGCAGGGCGGATGTCTGTCATGGGAGATCCTTGCGCACGGTCCTGTGCGCGGCACGATTGGACTGATCTCGATTCGCTGCAAGACCGGGCGAGGCCAGCAGTGACCTCGCCCGGATCGTGCGCTTTTAGCGTGCTTCCAGTCGGGCAATCTCCGCGTTCAGTTGCTCAAGGGCACTGCGCAATGCGCCCTGGTGGGCCAGTTGCTGTTCGCCCTGTTGCACCACGGTTTTCAGCTGCACCAGATCGCCACTGGTTTGCGCTTGCTGCACGGCCACGGCATACAGCGGCTGGAAGTGACGCTCTTGCGGTTGCGGCTCGATGGTCGGCGCCTGATGCACAGCAACGTGCCTCACGTAATGCCACTGACCTCCCTCGTTGTAACGGTAATCGACAAAGCCGCTGGTCCAGTCGTTGAGGATGCCCTTGAGGCTGAAGGTCTGCGCAATCTGACTCAGCGGACCGCTCGGGCTGCCATCGAGGGTGAGAATGATGTAATTCTCGGTCGATGGGGTCAGCCGTGCCTCGGAATAATCGCCCCAGACCCGTGCATGGAAGTTGACCGGTGGCCAGGTGCTTTGAAAGACGCTCGCAGCGCCGCTGACTTTTTTACGCGCGGTATCGACCACGAGGTCGAGGGTCAGGACCGGTGCGCCAAGCAGTGAATTACTGGCGATGAGGCGGGTATGAAAAAGTCCAATCGACATGGTGCTTACTCCCTTAAGTGAATGGCGGACTCAGTGGTCGAATCAGCGGGCCTGCAGCTTGCTGATTTCGCTTTTGGCGGCGTCCAGTGCCTTCTGCAGTTGGGGTTGCTGATCCAGTTGCTGCTGGGCGAGCTTCGCCAGGTTTTTCATCTGGGCCAGGTCGCCACTGGCGATGGCGCTCTGGATCGGCGCGGCATACAGCGGCAGGATCGGCGGATGCGGAAGAATCACCGGACCGGGATGGAACGGCTGGAAGACATTCGAGGGCACCTCGACCAGATGCGCCGGTACGTTGTTCAGTTCGTGCCAGCGTTGTCCGTCGAAATACTCGTAATTGGCCACGCCTTCACGCCAGTCGGTGCCGACCACCAGTTGAATCTTGAAGTTCACGATGGAGTTGGAGCCGGGGCCGCCTTCATTGCCCTCGGCGGTAATCAGGATTTTACTGACACCGGGCTTCATGACCGTCAGGTAGGTGTATTCGCCCCAGACATCCGAATCGATGTCCAGTGGTGGGTTGGTTGCCTGAGTGATGGCGGAGGTGCCACTGACTTCATGCTGTGGTGTGGAAACCAGCAGGTTGAGCGCAAGGCTTTGCGCCCCCGGCTGACCCGTACCGATCCGGTAGCTCACGGGGAACAAGCCGACATTTTGTTGCTGAACTGAACCAGACATGTGAATTGCCTCCATTGCAATGTGGGAAATGGCCTTAGTGTTTTTCCAGGCGGGAAACTTCCTTGGCCAGTTTTTCGTACGCGGTTTGCAGCTCTTTCGCTTCCGGCTTCGTCGAATCGCGCTGCTTCAACAAAGTCTTCATCTGTTGCAGATCGCCTCCAGTGATGGCGCTCTGGATGGCGACGCCGTAAGGCGGCATGTTGTGTTTTGAGCCAGTCATATCGAGGGTCTCCTCGTGGTGGTTGCCAAACGTCCCCTTCAGGCAAGGGGCGCCTTCCCTGACAGGCAGGCGACAGCCAGCGCCAGGAATCACTGGCGAGGTAATGCCTGATCCGTCCGGATCCGGTGAAGTGATCAGTTGAGTGGCGCGGGAGTGAGGGGGCTGTCCCGACTCACGCGCAGGCGTCGTCAGCCAAAACCGTCAGGCCTGGTATCGGGCGTCAGTAATGAGGTTTGCCGGAGCGGCAAAGGGGAAAAGTTCGCCTGTACGTTGGTCATCTTTCTGTCCTTGATAGAAAGCAACGAAACACAGGGATAGGTCGCTCACTCATCAAGAGTGCATTAACCCGCAAGCACAAAAAACCATCCCTGATTTATCTTCCAGTGCTGCTGATGGCGCTCATCGAAAGATGTTTGCCAAGTGGCCAGCATATCGCCAGCCACAAAACCCTAGCCCTGTTTGTTCGCGACTGCCAGAAAAAGCGCCGAACGGTCATGGCCGCTGCTATCCTGCGCCAATCATGAAGCAAGCAGTGGGTGAGCGCGCTGTATGAACACGAATCGTGACCAGTTTCCCTTGCCCGAAGACCTCAAGGTATTCCTGACGGTCATCCGCAAGAACAGCTTTGCCAGCGCCGCCGACGAGTTGGGCTATTCGCCGGCCTACGTCAGCAAACGCATCGCGATGCTCGAAACCACGCTCTCGACAAAACTGTTGCACCGCACCACCCGGCGCATCGCGCTGACCGACGATGGCGAGCGGGTTCGCATCTGGGCGGAAAAGCTGCTGGGGGATTTCGATGACTTTCTCGGCGAAATGGCCCAGGCCCGGCACCAGCCAGCCGGGTCGCTGCACATTTGCAGCAGCTTCGGCTTCGGTCGCAATCACGTCGCACCGGCGATCAGCGAGCTGTCCCGAACGTGCCCGAAGCTCGATATTCGCCTGGACGTGTTCGACCGCGTGGTCGATCTGGTGGGCGAGGGTTTCGATCTGGAAATCCTTGTCGGCGATGATCTGCCGGGCCAGCACCTGGCGCGCAAACTGGTCAGTAATCGACGGGTGCTTTGCGCCACGCCGCAGTACCTTGAGCGCCGGGGTACGCCGCATTCGCTCGAGGATCTGAAAGACCATGATTGCCTGGTGCTGAAGGAACGCAACAATGCGTTCGGCATTTGGGAGCTCACCAAAGACGGGCAGCAGGAATCGGTGCGGGTCAGCGGCCCGTTGTCCTCCAACAGCGGCGAAATCGTGATGGAGTGGGCCCTCAGTGGCGGCGGGATTCTGTTGCGCTCGACGTGGGACGTCAAACCGATGCTCGAACAGGGGCGGTTGGTGCAGGTACTGGCGGATTACACCCAGAGCGCCAACGTCTGGGCGGTGTACCCGACGCGGCTCAGCGAGTCGGCCAAGTTGCGGGTGTGTGTAGAGTTTCTCGAAGAGTATTTTCGCGACTTGTCTGTTGAATGAAAAACCGGGTGGTTCAGTGAGCCACCCGGTTTTTTGCTTTCAGCCCAACCAGGGATTTTCCGCCAGATGACGCGCTTCAAAGGCGCGAATCTGCTCGGTCCGTTGCAGCGTCGTGCCGATGGCGTCCAGCCCCAGCAGCAGTGACTGTTTGCGCAGCTCATCAATCTCGAACCCGATCAGTGTTCCGTCCGCCAGTTCAATGGTTTGCTCGGGCAGGTTCACGCGGATATACGCGGTCGCCTGAACGCTGATGACTTCGGCGACCTGTTTGAACTGCGCGGCATCGAGCTGAATCGCCAACACGCCGTTGCGCTGACAGTTGTCGTAGAAAATTCCGGCAAACGTGGTGCCGATCAGCGCCCGGATTCCGACCTGCTTCAGGCCCCACACCGCGTGCTCACGGCTGGAACCGCAACCGAAGTTGGGACCGGTCACCAGAAATGCTGCGTCCTGCCAGGCGGGCTGATTGAGCACGAACCCGGGATTGGGCTCGCCCGAGGCCAGAAAGCGCAGATCGAAGAACAACCCCCGATCCAGCCCCTGACGATCAATGCCCTTGAGGAACTGCTTGGGCATGATCACGTCGGTGTCGATGTTGGCCGCCAGAAACGGCGCGGCGCTGCCGCTGATAGTAGTGAACGCTTGCATGGTTCAAACTCCCGGCGCGAAGGTGCGCACGTCAGTCAAGTGGCCGGTGATGGCGGCTGCGGCGACCATCGCCGGGCTCATCAGGTGGGTGCGCGCCCCCGCGCCCTGACGACCTTCGAAGTTGCGATTGGTGCTGGACGCGCAGCGATCACCCGGCGCAAGGACGTCGTCGTTCATCGCCAGACACATCGAGCAGCCGGATTGCCGCCATTCGAAACCGGCGTCGCGAAAGATCTGCGCCAGCCCTTCGTCTTCCGCTTGATCGCGAACCCGCGTCGAGCCGGGCACGATCATCGCCCGTACGTGGGGCGCCACGTGTCTGCCGCGCACCACACGCGCCACATCTCGCAAGTCTTCGATCCGCGCATTGGTGCAGGACCCAATGAAGGCGTGGCTGATCACCACTTCGCTCAGCGGCGTGCCGGGTGTCAGGCCCATGTAATCGAGGGCGCGTTGCAGGCCCTGACGCAAAATCGGATCGGGCTGGCTGGCCGGGTCCGGCACTCGTCCGCCGACCGGGGAGGCCTGATCCGGGCTGGTGCCCCAAGTGACCATCGGTTCCAGAGCCGAGACATCCAGGCTGACTTCACTGTCGAACACCGCACCCTGGTCGCTGTGCAGGCCTTTCCAGCGCTCGACCGCCAGCGCCCAGAGTTCGCCTTTCGGCGCACGTGGCTTGAGTTGCAGATAGGCGAAAACCTTGTCGTCCGGCGCCATGAACGCCCCACGGGCGCCGGCTTCCACCGCCATGTTGCAGATGGTCATGCGCGCTTCGACGCTGAGTTCGCTGATCGCCGGGCCGGTGAATTCGATGGCATAACCGGTTGCTCCCGAAGCACCGATTCTTTCGATCAGGGCCATGATGATGTCTTTCGACGTGATGCCCGCACCGAGCTTGCCGTTCACCGTCACCCGCATGGTTTTCAGGCGCTTGTAGACCAGGGTCTGCGTCGCCAGCAGGTGTTCGATTTCCGAGGTGCCAATGCCGAAACCGAAGGCACCCAGTGCGCCGTAAGTGGTGGTGTGGCTGTCGCCGGCCGCGACCACCATGCCCGGCAGAATGAAACCCTGTTCCGGCGCCACGACGTGTTCGATGCCCTGGCGTTTGTCCAGCACATCGAACAGCTCGATGCCGAAGTCGCGGCAGTTTTCTTCGAAGTACGACACCTGACGCGCCCCCCCGGCGTCAGGCATGGTCGCAATGCGCATCGGCGCCGTGGGGTTCACATGATCGACCACCGCCAGCGTCGCCGCAGGCCGCCACACCGTGCGCCCGGCATCGCGCAAACCGCTGAAGGCCTGGGGGCTGGTGTATTCGTTGGCGACCTGACGGTCGATGTAAAGCAGCACGTGGCCCTGATCGTCGAGGGTGCAGACGGTGTGACTGTCGATGTGCTTCTGGTACAGCGTTCTCGGGCTGGGCATCGCTTGCGCTCTTTTCTGTCCGGGGCAAAAACAACATGACGCCAGCATATTGATTGCGCAAACGTCATCAAGAGCACTTCAGTGAAGCCGTTGAACACGGATTGTGAGCAATTGCCTCAGATTTTCGCCTGCGTTTCCTCCGGCACTTTGGCAATCACCTTGATCTCGAACTGAAACCCATACAGCCACGTCACGCCGACCGCGGTAATGGTCGGATGCGGTGCCTCGCCCCAGAACTCCGGCACCACTTCCCAGATGCTTTCGAAGGTCGATTGCGGGTCGACCATGAACACCGTCACGTCCACCACGTCATCGAAGCTGCCGCCGGCTGCGCCGAGAATCGCATTGAGGTTGGTGAAGGCCAGGCGCACCTGTTGTTTCAGATCCGGTTCCGGTGAGCCGTCCTCAAGGCTGCCGACCTGGCCTGAGACAAACAGAAAACCATTGGAACGAACCGCCGGGGAATAACGATTGCGCTCGTAAAGCGCATGGCGTCCGGGCGGGAAAACCACGTCGCGTTTTGGCTGGGCATCAGTCATGGGGTGTCTCCTTCAATGGGGTGAAAACTTCTGATGGAGAAACTCTAGGGACTTGCTTCGGCGCGATAAACGCGCAACCTTGGCGATCACTGTTTGTAAATACCAAACAATCGAGCCGCTTTCAGGGGGGGAATATGGACCGTTTTGACGCGATGCAAGCCTTCGCCCGGGTGGTGGAGGCGGGCAGTTTCACCAAGGCCGCCGAGACCCTGCACATGAGCAAGACCACCGTGACCCAGCTCATCCAGCAACTGGAGGCACGGCTGCGAGTGAAGTTGCTCAACCGCACCACGCGCAAGGTCAACGTCACGGCGGACGGCGCGGCCTATTACGAGCGGGTGATCAAGTTGCTGGCGGACATGGACGATGCCGAGACCAGTCTTCCCGGCGCGGCAGCGCAGCCCAAGGGCCGCTTGCGGGTCGATGTGCCTAGCCCTTTGGCCAATCTGATTCTGGTGCCGGCGCTGCCGGAGTTCTACGCGCGTTACCCGCAGATCCAGATCGACATGGGCGTCAGCGATCGGATCGTCGACATCATTGATGAAAACGTCGATTGCGTGGTGCGCGGGGGCGAGCTGCGGGATCAGTCACTGATGGCCCGGAAGGTGGCGGATCTTCAGCTCGGCGTGTATGCCGCGCCGAGCTATCTGGCCCGTTCCGGCACCCCGGTGCACCCCCGTGAGCTGGAAGATTCCCATCACCGGGTAGTCGGTTTCCTCTGGGCGCGCACCGGCAAACCGGTGCCGTACGCCCTGCACAACGAACACGAAGACTTGCAGATCAAGGGCCGCCACGTGCTGGCGGTGGATGACGGCAATGCTTACCTGGCGGCGGGCCTCGCGGGGCTGGGCGTGTTGTGGTTGCCCAAGTACATGTCCAGGGCCCGAGAGGCCAACGGGGAGCTGGTGCCGCTGTTCGAAGACTGGTGCCTCGATCCGATGCCGCTTTACGTCGCGTACCCGCCGAACCGCCACATCAGCCGCAAGTTGCGGGTGTTCATCGACTGGATCGCCGAGGTGATGGCCCGCCACGCACCCGTCATGGATCGCCCAGGTTCGCCAGCAACCACTCGATAAAACTGCGGGCCATCGGATCGTTTTCGCTGTCGCGGTGGGTCAGCAACGCCCAGTTCGGGCCGCGAATGGTGTCGTCCACCAAAGGCTGCAACAGCCCGTCGGCCCGGGCCTTGTGGCTGAGCAACTGGCTGACCAGCGCGATCCCCAGACCTGAGCACGCAAGGCTATGCCTCAGCGGAAACGTTGAGGCAGGGCTTCGGCAAAGGGATAGAAGTCAAACCACGGTTTGGCTTCGTCGATCACCTGCCTGAAGGAAGGGCGCTGAACCAGCCGCTCGAAATAGGCGGTCAGGCGAGGGTGGTCGGCGGCAAACGGCACCAGCGTGCTGGCGTAGAACAGGGCCGGTGCGGCGGAGCAATCGGCCAGGCTGAAATCCGCGCTGGCGATCCATTCGCGGTCGGCCAGTTGTTGTTCGAGCATGCCGTACGCCGTGGCCAGCATTGCCCGCTGACTGCTCAGGTCGCCCTGGGCGGACTGGATGCGGTCGGCGACGATCTGCTGCATCGGCGTCATCACGTAATGGTCGCAGAAGCGGTCCCACAGACGCACGTCCAGCGCGGTCTCCCAGTCTTCGGGAATCAGTCGCTTTGACTGCCCCGGTTGATGATCCAGGTACTCGATGATCACGCTCGATTCCGGCACTGTGCGCTGGCGGGCGTGATCACGCAGCACCGGGAATTTGACCAGCGGCCAAAGCGCCTGCAGCTCGGCCCGTTCGGCTTCGTTGGAGAGGTCGATCAAGCGTTTTTCGAAGGCGACGCCGTTTTCGTAAAGAGCAATCAGCGCTTTGTGGCAGTAGGACGACAACGGGTGGTAATAGAGGGTCAAGTCCATCGTTCAACACCTCGATGAGGGGAAATGGCGTTACTCAGGTATAGCCCGCCTGCGCACGGCCACGCATTTGATTTCCACCAGCAGCCCCGGATGGGCCAGTTCGCTGACGCCGACGCAGGTCCAGGCGCAGAAGCCTTTGGGGAAAACGCGATTCTTCACCTCGCGAAACACGGGCATGTGCCGGCTCATGTCGACGTGATAGGTGGTCATCTCCACTACATCGTCGAAGCTGCAACCGCCAGCCTTCAACACTTCGTCGAGGTTTTCCCAGGCGCGGATGAATTGCTGCTCGGGGTCTTCGATGACTTTCAAATCAGCTGTCCGGCCCACCTGACCGGCGCAGTAAAGCGTGTCGCCGACCAGAACTGCCGGAGCATATCCGGCGCGTTCGACGATGGGTTTCATGGATTCGGGGATGATGATTTCGCGATCGGGCATCGTGTTTTCCTTCAATGACGGATTTCAGCGACCGTGCGCGGCCGCCGCCAACTGCTCGGTATCCACCCGAACGAACACTGAGTCACCTACCGCCGTCAGCACATCCCCGGCGTACACCTCGCAGATCACCCGGCTCTTGCGCCCGACTTCACCCTCGACTTTCGCCTTCAACGTCAGCGGCACGCCCATCGGCGTCGGCTTGATGAATTTGATGCCGAGGTTGCCGGTGACGCAGTTGATGCGCGGCGAGCTCTCGGCTTCACGGTTCTCCGCCCGGTAGTGGTAAGCCATTGCGGTCCAGTTGGAATGGCAGTCCACCAGCATCGCGATCAGGCCGCCGTAGACCAGCTCCGGCCAGCCGCAGTATTTGGCTTCGGGCACGTGCTCGGCCATGACGTGCACGCCGTCCTCATGCCAGAAGCTCTTGATGTGCAAGCCGTGCGGGTTGCGACTGCCGCAGCCGAAGCAGACGCCGTCGGGGGCGGCGGAGTCTTGCAGGGAGGTGTCGAGAGTGGACATGCCGGGATCATCCTTAAACGGGTTTGCCAAACCGGGGGATTCTAACCCTGAATCAAGGACAAGGCGTTGCCTCAAGTGACGCCTGCCGCTGTTGGCGTCGATACCCGCACGATGCTAATTGCGCTGCGCCAGATTGCGTTGAAACTCTTCAAAGCTGCAGGGCAGGCTCGTGGCTTTGCGTTTTTTCGATGCGTCGTGCTCGTCGGGCAATTGATCGCTCAACTCCCAGACCTCAAGCATCTTTGCGTACTCGAAGGCATGGCGCGGGCTGCTCTGAATCCATTGCTGGAAGGCCTGGCGCTCGTCAGGTGTACAGGTTTCGTCTTGCAGGCGCAGGCACCAGTGCGCCGCCTGATTGAGGATTTCATCGTCGGCGTCTTGAGGGCTTTGGAGGTTCATTGACTGCTTCCAGGATGGCCGGAGAGGGCACTTTACCCTGCCTCTTGCAAAAAAAACGTCAAAGTTCGACAGGGATTTAGCCTGCCTGACGGACAGAACGCGCGCCGGCCGGACAAATCGCGCCGCCACCGACGATTTCCGCACGCTTGCCGACCACGGTGCCGAGCACCCGGCCCAGCATCACGCCGATGGCGGCCGAGAAGGCATCCGTGGACATGGCGAGTGCGAGGAAAATCAGGGAAACAGGATTCACGGGCAATACTTCCAGTCGGGCCATGAGTCAACGACACAACCACACGCCCGACTTTCGGCATGGATGTGTCGTCGGTCTCACCAACCAGAAGGTGTTCGCACCACGGCATGTTGCCGAATATGTTGATACGAACGCTTCCGAGGGGCTCGGAAGCAGGTTACTCCCCAACGAAGGCCCGGATCATGGGCAGGTAAACATGAAAGTTTCGTTAAATGCCCGGCGCAGGTTCGGTTGATCCTGCAGGGATTCGCAGCTCGGCACACAGCCCGCCTTCAGGCCGGTTGTACAGCTGCAAGGTGCTGCCGATCTTGCTGACGATCATCTGCACGATGGCCAGCCCCAGACCCGCGCCATTGGCGTGGCCCTCGCTGTAGAAGCGTTCGAACAACCGCGCATATTGCTGCTCATCGATGCCGGGGCCGGCATCTTCGACGCTGATCGACACTGAACCGCAGGCCTGTGGCTGCACCTGAATCCGCACCTCGCTGCCGGGCGGGGCGAAGTTCAGCGCATTGGTTACCAGATTTTGCAGAGCGATGGCCAACGCCACCGGATCGGTATCGACCGGGCAGTGATGGTCGCTGTCGAGGATCAGGTCGACGTCTTTTTCCAGGGCCAGCGGCGTCAGTTCGGCCAGTTCCTCGCGCACCAGGGCGGTCAGTTCGACATGGGTGTTCTCCGGGGATGCCAGACGCGGTTCGATGCGCGCCATGGTCAGCAATTGGCTGGCGATGCGCGTGGCGCGGTCCACGGCACTGACCAGAAACTCCAGTGCTTCTTCGCGTTGTTGCGCGGTGCCCGCCAACTGCGCGTTCTGTGCATGAATCCGCAGGATCGCCAGTGGCGTACGCAGCTCGTGAGCGGCGTCGGCGATAAAGCGTCGCTCCCGGGCCAGCAGGTTGTCGATCTGTTGCAGCAAGCGGTTGAGCGCAGTCTGCATCGGCTCCAGGTCCTGGGGCAGGGGGCTCAGGTGCAGCGGTTTCAGGGTGTCGGTGTCGCGGCCGCGAATCGATTGGGCCATGGCGCGCAACGGCTGCAAGCCCCAGCCGATGGCCAGCCAGATCAGGATAGTCAGCAGCGGCACGCCGATCAGGCTCGGCCACAGGGTATGGCCGACGATGCGGGTGATCAGGTCCTGGCGGATGTCGTCGCGTTCGCCGACCCAGATCAACAAGTCCTGTCGCGGGTCCTTGAGCAGAAAGGCGCACCAGTCGCGGCCGTTCTCCAACAAGTCATGGGCGCCGAGGGTGGCGGGTGGTGCATCCAGAATCGGGGCTTCGGCCGAGCGCATCAGCAACTGACCGTCATTGCGCCAGACCTGAAAGGTCAGCCGCGTCTCGTAGGGATGCGCCGCCTCGCCATCGCCGACCCGACTCATTGCTTCATCGAAGGCCTGGTGCAGACGCTCCCAATCGTTGTCACCGGGTGCGCGTTGCGCGAGCACGGCTTGCAGCAAACGCGCACTCTGCGCCAATTGGGCGTCGTAGATTTCTTCGACCTCATGATGGCTGTAGCGCAACACCGCCCAACTGATCAGCACATCGCCGAGCAATACCAGAATCAGCACCGGTAGCAGAATCCGTGCGCGTATCGAGTTCATGGCTTGAGCTCCACGACGTAACCCACGCCGCGCACGGTGCGGATCAGTTCGGTCGAAAGTTTCTTGCGCAGGTTATGGATCAGCACTTCCAGCGTGTTGCTTTCGACCCGTTCCTGCCAGCCGTACAGCGTGCGCGACAGGCGTTCGCGGGTAACAACCTTGCCGGGACGGGCCATCAGTTGATGCAACAGCTGATATTCCATCGGTGTGACCACCACCGTGCTGCCTTGCCAGGTGACTTGCTGGCTGCTCGGGTCGAGGCAGACGCCGGCGTGTTCCAGCACCGGTTGCGCACGCCCCTGACTGCGTCGCAGCAAAGCGCGGATACGCGCCTTGAGTTCGTCGACATCGAATGGCTTGACCAGATAGTCGTCGGCGCCGGCATCCAGCCCGGCGATGCGTTCGGCGGTGCCGTCGCGGGCGGTGAGGATCAGCACCGGCAAATCATGCTGCGTGGCCCGCAATTGTTGCAGCAGCGTCAGCCCGTCGAGCCTTGGCAGGCCGAGGTCGAGCAACAACAGATCGAAGCTTTCGCTGCGCAACGCGTGCAGCGCACTGACGCCGTCCTGCAGCCAGTCAAGGGTGTAACCCTCGTTGCTCAGGGCGACGCGGATGCCCTGACCGAGGGCACGGTCATCTTCAACCAGAAGTAGGCGCATGGCATTTTCTCTGTAGGAAAGCGGGCGTGTGATCGGCGGCATCATGCCGCTCGCCTTGTTGCCGTGGCAGCCCTTGTGGCGGCGAAGATGTAACGGCTCGTTGCCAACTAAGCTTTCGCTAAGCTTGGTTTTGCACAGTGAAGCCTTTCCCATCCAGCGAGAGTGCTTCCATGCGCAAACTTGTGCTGTTGTCCCTGATTGTCGCCAGCCCCCTGGCCGTCGCCGGCCCGCAATGCACCACGGCCGAACGTTCGCAGTGGCAGGACCAGAAAGCGTTTCAGGAACAGCTGAAATCCCAGGGGTATGAAATCAGCAAGTTCAAGGTCACCGACGGCAACTGCTACGAGATCTACGGCTTCGACAAGGACAAACGCAAGGTCGAGATCTACCACGACCCGGTCAGCGGCAAAGCGGTGAAAACCGAGATCAAGGGCTGATGCCACGCGAGTCCCTGCGCCTCTGGGACCCGGTGGTACGGGTGTTTCACCTGTCCATCGCCGGGGTCTTTGCCGCCAACTACTTCTTCAATGAGGCCGGCGACGACTGGCATGTCTGGCTCGGTTATTACGCCATGGGCTGGCTGTTGGTGCGTCTGGTGTGGGGATTCGTCGGGCCGCGCAGTGCGCGTTGGTCGGACTTCTGGCCGACGCCGTCACGGCTCGCGGCCCATGCCCGGTCGCTGATCGCCGGGCGCCCCGAACATCGTCTCGGGCATTCGCCGATCGGCGCGCTGGTGATGCTTGCGATGCTGCTGGCGATGCTGACTGTCGGCGTCAGTGGCTGGGCCATGGAAGAAATCGACGCCCTGTGGGGCGCCGACTGGCCGCTGCAAGTCCACGAAACGGCCGCCGATGTTTTGCTGGCGCTGGTCATCGTGCACATCGCGGCCGCGCTGTTTGAAAGTGTTCAGGTGCGCGACAACCTGCCGTTGTCGATGCTCACCGGGCGTCGGCGTCGCTTGCCGGACGATCCGGGCCCGTGACAGGGAGGTTCTTTCGATGGTTTGCCATCTCGTAACTGCCATGAGCTGCCTATGCGTGCCTTGTCCTTTCGTTTGAAATTCGTTGTCGCCGCGCTCGCCGTGAGCCTGATTTTTATCGCCGCGTGGCGCAGTCACCCGGAGCACGTGCTGGCGCCGTTTGCGGTTGAAGCGCCTGTCGCTCAGGCTTCGGCAAATCCGGCCGAGCCGATGTACAGCAGCCGTTTCGTGTCCTCGGAACTGGATGATTTCGTGCACTCGTCTTCGGTCACCGCGCTGCCCGGCGGCGACCTGATGGCTGTGTGGTTTGCCGGCTCCCGGGAGGGCGCCGCCGATGTGCAGATTCGCACCGCGCGCTTCAACGCCAAGACCGCAGAGTGGGGCGCCGAACAGGTGCTGGCCACCCGCGAATCCACCGTCGCCGGCACCCAGCGCTATATCCGCAAGCTTGGCAACCCGGTGATCGCCCTGGCGCCTGACCAGCGCTTGTGGATGTTCTACGTGTCGGTGTCCGTCGGCGGCTGGGCTACCAGCGCGATCAACGTGATGGTCTCCGATGACCTGGGGCGCAACTGGACGGCGCCGCGACAGCTGATCACCTCGCCGTTCTTCAACATCAGCACACTGGTGCGTGCCGCGCCGGTGTTCCATGCCGACGGCTCGATTGGCCTGCCGGTGTATCACGAGTTCATGGGCAAGTTCGCCGAATATCTGTACCTGAGCGCGGACGGCGCGGTGATCGACAAATTCCGCATCAGTCGCGGCAAGCATTCGCTGCAACCGACCATCGTGCCGCAGGACGAACGCCGCGCCGTGGCGATGCTGCGTTATGCCGGTGAAACCCATCACAAGGTGCTGGCCAGCCGTACCGAAGACGCCGGGCAGACCTGGAGCGAGCCGTATCCGCTGGAGCCAGCCAACCCCAACTCGTCGCTGGCGGCGGTGGGCACCGCCGATGACGGTTTGCTGGTGGCGCTCAATGACCTGCGCGACGGTCGCTTCAAGCTCAGCCTGTACGGCACCGATGCGAATCTCAACGACTGGCGCAACGTGATCGAACTCGACCAGTCCCCCGATCCCCTCGGCCAGCCGTTTTCGCCCGAGGCCTACAAGGCAATCATCGGCGAAGGCTTTCGGGCATCGAGCGGGGCGCAGCGTCTGCCGCTGGAACAACGCTTTCTGAGCAACCTCGACTACCGCGTGTGCAAACCCGAAGGCTGTGAGTTCGAGTACGAATACCCGTACTTCAGCCGTGGCAGCGATGGCCTCTATCACCTGGTGTATTCCTGGAACAACACCTTCATCAAACATGTCAGCTTCAACGATGCCTGGCTGGCGGAGCGCCTGTGATGCTGTTTCTCTGGCAAGCCCATTTGAGTTTCATCCTGCTCGGTTTTGTCCTGCTGGGCTCCCTGCAATTTACCCGGCGCTGGCGTCCGTGGCTGTTGCCGGCGTTGGCGCTGGTCAGCTTCATTCCGCTCAATGGCCTGCCGCTGGCGGCATATGTGCGCAGTTTTACCGATGACCTGGCGATCACCACGCTGGTGTTTCTTGGCTGGGCCGCGTTGTTGCGCCTCGGTGTGGTTCACCCACTCAAACCGCTGACGCGGGCGCAGGTGCTGGGGCTGTTCGTGGTGCTGACGGTGCTGCTGTACCCGGCGACGATGGGCCTGACGTATGTCGATCCTTACCGTTGGGGCTTCAATCCCCGACCGATGATCGTGGTTGTCGGGCTGGCGACACTGGTGCTCTTGCGACTGCGCAATACGCTCGGCGTGGCGATGCTGGCGCTGGCAACTCTGGCGTTCGCGCTGCGCCTCAAACCTTCGGAAAACTATTGGGATTACCTGATCGACCCTTTGCTGGCGGGTTATTGCCTGATTGCCGGTTTCGCATTTCTCGCCAAAGCAGCGTGGCAACACCTGCAATCCGAACGAACGACACAGAGGTAAATGATGGGGTGGTTGCAATCGCGCCGCCTGCGCTATGGCGTGGGCGCGACAGGTTTGGCGTTTCTGCTGTTTGCCTTGCTGCGGCTGGTGTTCTTGATCGGGTTTTCCGGGGTGGATGTCGCGCAGTTGTTTGCCGACCCGCAATGGTTGCAAACCCTGGGCATCGGGTTTCGTTTCGACTTGAGGCTGGCGCTGTTGCTGGTGCTGCCATTGGCGGTGCTGGCGTGGCTGCCGCGCTGGAACCTGACCACAGTGCCGTTACTGCGCGGCGTGGCCCGGGTTTATCTGCTGCTGGCGTTGGGGGTGATCGGACTGGTCTACATCATCGATTTTGGCCATTACGCCTACCTCGGCGTGCGGATCAACGCCACGGTATTGCGTTATCTGGACGATGCGCAGATCTCGCAGCAGATGGTCCGGGAAACCTATCCGGTGCTGTGGATTGCGCTGGGTTGGCTCGCGGTTCTGGCGCTGTGGTTCTACGGGTTTGTGCGGCTGGAACGGTTGACGCTGGCCCGTGAACCTCAAGTGATCCGCCGCAGCTCAGTCGCCGTGGGCGCGGGGCTCGGGTTGGTGGCTGTGCTGCTGGCGCTGTTGGGCCGGGTCGACAAACTCAACCTGGAAAATCCGGTGCCGCTGCGTTGGAGCGATGCGTTCTTTTCCGGCAACGGACAGATCGCCGCCGTGGGCCTGAATCCGGTGCTGTTCCTCTACGACACGCTCAAGGCCGGCCAGGCGCAATTCGACGAGGCGCAAGTGCGGGCGCATTACCCGGTCATTTCCAGGTATCTGGGAGTGGATCGAGCGGATGCGCAAAGCCTTGCGTTCGAGCGCCGGCAAGCCGTACAGCCCTACAGCGTCGCGGCCGAGCGGGCACCGAACGTGATGTTCGTCATGCTCGAATCCCTGGGCACCAGCGCGGTGGGCGCGTATGGCAACCCGTTAAACCCCACGCCCAACCTTGATCGTCTGGCAGGTGAGAGCTGGTTCTTCAAACACTTCTACGTCCCGGTCACCGGTACTGCAAAAACCGTGTGGGCGAGCATCACCGGCGTTCCCGACGTCACCCGGCAGGAGACCGCCACCCGTCATCCGCTGATCACCAACCAGCACACGCTGATCAATGCGTTCACCGATTACCAGAAGCTCTACATGATCGGCGGCAACGCCGGTTGGGCCAACATCAATGCGCTGATCCAGCAAAGCATCGACGGCGTGCGTCTGTACGAGGAGCGCGACTGGCGTGCGCCACGTGTGGATGTGTGGGGGATTTCCGATCTGGACCTGTTCAAGGAAGGCGATGAGATCCTGCGCGCACTGCCCAAGGACAAACCGTTCTTCGCCTACGTGCAAACGTCGGGCAATCACCGGCCTTTCACCATTCCCAGGGACAACGACGGCTTCGAGGTCAGCAACCTGTCGCTGGAACAGGTGCAAAACGCCGGTTCACGCAGCGTCGAGCAATACAACGCCGTGCGGCTGCTGGATTTCAACATCGGTCGCCTGATGGAACTGGCCAAGGCCGGCGGCTATTACGACAACACGATTTTCGTCTTCTTCGGTGACCACAACACCCGCATCAGCCGCATCCCGCACATGCCGCCAGCCTTCGAACAACTGGGGCTGGAGAGCAACCATGTACCGATGCTGATTCATGCGCCGGGCCTGCTCAAACCCAAGGTGATCGAAGAAGCGGTGGGGCTTGCCGATCTGTTGCCGACGGTGGCGGGCATGGCCGGCGTGGCTTTCGAGAACCGCGCCATGGGGCGCGACCTGCAGCAACCGGCACCCGAAGGCGAGCGTGTGGTGCCGCTGGTGTTGCGCGAGGGAACGTTTCCGCTGATTGGCGGGGTGACCAAGGACCATCTGCTGCAAATGCAACACGACGGCAGCGCGCCGACGCTGCATGACTTGAAATCGGCGACACCGCTGGAGAATGTGGCTGATGCGCATCCTGAGGAGTTTCAACGACTGGTCGAGCTGACGCGGGGGCTGCACGAAAGCGCACGGTTGATGCTGTATCGCAACGTGCGTTGACGGCCCTCTCTCGATGAAAGAGGGCCGCCCCGGTTTCAGGTGTGATGGATGTCGCGATCCTTGGTTTCCGGCATGAAGAAGATCCCGAGAATCGCCGTCATTACCGCGATGACAATCGGGTACCACAAGCCGTAGTAGATATCCCCGGTGGCCGCGACCATCGCAAACGCCACGGTCGGCAGGAACCCGCCAAACCAGCCGTTGCCGATGTGGTAGGGCAGCGACATCGAGGTGTAGCGGATGCGCGCCGGGAACAGCTCGACCAGCCACGCCGCAATCGGGCCGTAAACCATGGTCACGTAGATCACCAGTACGGTCAGCAGGACCAGGACCATCGGGTAATTGGTCTTGGCCGGGTCAGCCTTTTCCGGGTAGCCGGCCTCTTTCAACGCGGTGCTGAGGCTGGCGGTAAAGGCGTCGTTGCGGGTCTTGAAGTCGGCGGCCGGCAGGGCGGTGCCTTCGAAACTTTCGATGACTTTGTCGCCAATGCGCACCTGGGCCACGGTGCCCGGTTCCGCCACCACGTTTTCGTACGGGATCGCCCGTTTGGCCAGGAGGGTTTTCGCCAGGTCGCAGGAGCTGGTGAATTTGGCCTTGCCCACCGGATCGAACTGGAACGAGCAATGGTCAGGGCTGGCGACCACTTTGACCGGGTTCTTCTCCTGAGCGACGAAGACATCAGGGTTACCGTACTGGGTCAGCGCATGGAAGATCGGGAAGTAGGTCACCGCCGCCAGAATGCACCCGGCCATGATGATGCCCTTGCGCCCGATGCGGTCGGACAGGCTGCCGAAAATCACGAAGAACGGTGTACCGATCAGCAGCGAACCGGCGATCAGCAGGTTGGCGGTCTGCGGGTCGATCTTCAGTGTTTGCAGGAGGAAAAACAGCGCGTAGAACTGCCCGGTGTACCAGACCACCGCTTGGCCGGCGGTGCCACCGAGCAGGGCCATGATCACGATTTTCAGGTTGTCCCAACGGGCAAAAGACTCGGTCAGCGGGGCTTTCGAGGATTTGCCTTCTTCCTTCATTTTCTTGAACACCGGCGACTCGTTCAGTTGCAGCCGGATGTATACCGAGACCGCCAGCAGCAGGATCGACAGCAGGAACGGAATCCGCCAGCCCCAGGCCTCGAACGCCTCTGTGCCCAGCGCCGTGCGGCAAGCCAGAATCACCAGCAGCGACAGAAACAGCCCCAGCGTCGCGGTGGTCTGAATCCACGAGGTGAAATACCCGCGTTTGCCCTTCGGCGCATGCTCGGCGACATAGGTCGCCGCGCCGCCGTATTCACCGCCCAGCGCCAGACCTTGCAGCAGGCGCAGGGTAATCAGAATGATCGGCGCCGCGACTCCGATGGTCGCGTAACCGGGCAGGAAGCCCACAATCGCCGTCGACACACCCATGATCACAATCGTGATCAGAAACGTGTGCTTGCGCCCGATCATGTCCCCCAGCCGCCCGAACACCACCGCCCCAAACGGCCGCACCGCAAAACCGGCGGCGAAGGCGAGCAGGGCGAAGATGAACGAGGTGGTCTCGTTGACCCCGGCAAAGAAGTGCTTGGCGATGATCGCGGCGAGAGAGCCGTAAAGGTAAAAGTCGTACCACTCGAACACCGTGCCGAGGGACGAGGCGAAGATGACCTTGCGCTCCTCACGGCTGACGCTGTGGTGCGGGGCACTGCCGGTGGACATGCTGTCGAGTACGGCCATGGGTGTTCTCCGTTGTGCTTGTTTTTGTAGGCCGGAGCACCTATCAGTGTTGCTGTACCCGTGGCCTGGGGGTGTTGCGCTTCACCGGGTGGGGGGAGCGCGGACAGACTGACGGCCTCGCGGATTGGGCGAGGTTCTATTGAGCATAATTGGGTTTGGGGGGATATCCAGTTGCGAAGAGTTATCAAACAACTCAGTGACGGCGGGGGAGACCCCGCCGCTAGGTATTACTCGGTCGGTACGACCTTATCCAGAACCTGATTCACCGCCAGTTCCGCCAACATCACCACCTGCGCAATACCTTGGGCAGTCTTGCGGTGAGGGCCCTGGAGGAGGTCGGCGAAGTTGTTGAGCATGACGTTGGCCGAGCCGAGGGTTTCGGCGGCGTCGACCAGCAGGGATTCGTTGCTGCTGGCCGGGTTGGCCTGGTAGAGGCGGTTGGGTGAGTAGGGCGCGGCCATCATGTGGGCTGTCATCGGGCCGAGGTGGTAGTCGAGGGCGCGGTTGGCAGCTTCGTTGAATTTCTTCGAATCAGGGCATTCGTAGGGGGAAGTTGGGTCGGTGATGCTGGCCGGTTCGGTGACCGGGGGATTCGGAGTTACTTTGAACATGGTGATGTGCCTCATTGAGGCTGCAACCGTCTCGCTGCTAAACGAAAGGTGGCAGCTGTGCGCAAGTTAGCAGACCGGTCATCACCAAACCCGGCGCACCCGAAGGTGCCATGCGCACAGCCACCGCAAAATGCAGGCGAAAACCTGACAAGGTGAGATGTGCAACCGTGGTAGATGAGCCGGGCTGCTAAACCCGATCACTGCGAATCAGTGACCCGATCCAAGTTACCGGCCGACCCCAGGGCGCACAAGCCGGCGGATTCTGGCGTAGCCGTAGGCTCTGGCGCAAGGATTTGTAGGCATCTGGAAGCATTCAGACATGCCTTTAAACGGCGTGATCCAAACATGTTTATCGATCATCACACGACAAGGAAAAGCCTGACGCTTTACGCTTCGAAACCATTCGTCGCCAGCGCCGCACGCGTCACGCGACTCTTGCTCAAAAGCTACATGACCAAAACCATCAACGCCGAAGACTTGCACATCGATCTGCATCCGCTGAACGAATCAGCCCTGTTCAAATGGCTGCTCGCCAGTTTCGTGATGGGCAAAAGAATCCAGGCCGACATCTCCGCCGAAGCCTACCGAGTGATCGTTGAGCAGCACCAGCGCGATACCCCGCGCAAACTCGCCGATTGCACCCACCGCGAACTGGTGCGGATGCTCGGCCAAGCGCATTACGTGCGCTACGACGAAACCACCGCCGAACGCTTGCTGGCCCTGGCCGCCAAACTGAATGACGAGTACGCCGGTCGTGTGATGAACATGGTCGAGGCAAGCGCTGACCGCCAAGACTTCGAAAAGCGTTTGCAAGCCTTCGACGGTATCGGGCCGAAAACCGTGGAAATCTTCATGCGTGAAGCGGGCAGGGTGCTGTTTTGAGTACGCCGTCGGTTTTCATTGGCTGCGCCGGCTGGAGCCTGGCCCGGCAGCACTGGCCGGCCTTTCCGGAGCAGGGCACTCACTTGCAACGTTATTCCGCGCTGCTCAATGGCGTGGAAATCAACAGCTCCTTCTACCGTCCGCACAAACGCCAAACCTACGTCCGATGGGCAGAGTCGGTGGCGGACGGATTTCGCTTTTGCGTGAAGATGCCGAAGTCGATCAGCCATGAGCGACGTCTGCGGGACTTTGAACCTGAGCTTGACGCCTTTCTCGAGCAGTGTTCGGGACTCGGTGATCGCCTGGGTTGCCTGCTGCTGCAGTTGCCACCGTCGCTGGTGTTTGACGAAACGGTTGCCGAGGCGTTTTTTATCGGCTTGCGCCAGCGTTATTCCGGGGCCGTGGTGATGGAGCCGCGCCACGGATCCTGGGCCGCCGCCGAACTGTTGTTGATGGCGTATCGCATCGCGCAAGCGGTGGTCGATCCCTCGCGAATCAGCACCGACACGGCTCCGTGCGGCTGGCCGGGCGTGCGCTACTGGCGGCTGCACGGTTCGCCACGGATTTATCACAGCCCCTATGATTCGGCGTATCTGGAAACGCTCGCCGGCGATTTGCAGGTAGCGGCTGCCGATGGTGCCGACACCTGGTGCATCTTCGACAACACCGCCAGTGGCGCGGCACTCGGCAATGCGCTGGAACTGCGGCGGATACTGGTGCAGGGCTGACACACCGTGTCGGGACTTCCCACCGGCGACCGGGTCTGTAAACTGGCCGCCCGAAACGGCGCGCGATGGCGCCGTCCTCACTGCCAGCGAAGGACTTTCCCATGGCCAACCAAGACATCACCTACACCCCGGATCCGGATGCAGACTCGATCTCTTCGGACGTGACCGAATTCAACGGCATCCTGATGTCGACCCAGATTCCGACCCGTGCCGATGGCAGCCTGGAACTGGGCGATGTCACTGCGCAAAGCGAATGCACGTTGCAGGCGCTGAAAGTAGCGCTGGAGAAGGCCGGCAGTTCGATGGATCGCGTGCTGCACCTGACCATTTACCTGACCGACATGGCTGATCGCGCTGCGTTCAACGAGGTGTACAAGCGCTACTTCGCCAAGCCTTGGCCGGTGCGAGCGGCGGTGGGTGTGGCGGCGCTGGCGGTTGAAGGGATGAAGGTGGAAGTGACTGCGATGGCTGCCAAGGCCTGATTTACGCGTCAGCGGCTATTTCAGATAACAGCATGGCGGCATTGAGTATCAATCAAACGACTCGGGCCGCCATTTGAAATTCAGATTTGAGATTCAGTTTTTGCGAATTAAATAGATGTTCTAAAGTTCTATGGCAACTCCGTATTTTTTCTTCAGAAGCTCATCGTGAGTAACAATAATCAAACAAGGGATGTTGGCAATCAGCCAGTCCATAATTCTTTTGGCCGTTATTCTGTCCAGTGCCGAGGTGGGTTCATCCAGGATTATTGTTGTTTTCTCTCTTAAAATCGCTCGCCCTATGGCAATTCTTTGTCGTTCTCCGCCGCTAAGTCCTCCTCCTGAAATGTCTATGGCGGTGGATAGCAAAGCTTCAATGTCAGCGTTGTCTCTAGAGAATCCTAAAAGTTCAAGAATCAAAGCCAATTTTTGTGGGCTGGCACTTTCAGTTCCATAAAGCAGATTGTCTTTTAGCGTTCCGGGTAATAGCACCGGATTCTGTGGTGCAACAGAAACTTCGGACAGTATGTACTCACTTAATGATTCATCTATGGGGTGTCCTTTATAGTGGGCTGTACCTTTATAGCTGTCTTCAAATCCTAGCAGGGTGTTTATGAGTGTCGTTTTTCCAGTGCCGGATCGGCCAGATATTATGTGTATGCCTGGACCAAATTTATAACTGACGCTGCTTAGGATGATTTTGTTGTCTTTGGTGAGTGATACACCATGCAGGGAGAATAGATGTGTGTCTTTGTGCTTTTTTGGGTAATGCGGTTTATTGATATTCTCTTCGATGTATTTAATTCCAATGTTCAAAGATACGAGATTTGCCTGAAGATTGATTAACGTTCCGGCCAATATATGTAACTGCATGGTGAACATGGTGATGTAGCCCACAATCATGACAAAGTCACCGGCGGTAAGGCGAGTAGGGTCGTTCATCCCCGAAAGTATGACAAAAAAGGTTAGTGTGGTGCCGATCGCCAGCCCCTGCAAGCCGAGGCGCATTCCCATGTGAAGATTTGCTTTTCTGATTGTCTTCACGTATTTGTCGAAGAAGGATCGCCCCGAAAGAAGTTCTTTGGGGAGGCTGTTGTTGAGCCTTATGTCATAAATTCTTCCGAGCCTTTGAATGGTGTAGCTGGAAAGCTCATTGTCAGCCTCAAATATGGACTTGTGAATATGTGAGCTCGATTTGGCTACGTGGACGGCTATCAAAATCAAACCAATGCAAAAAACAAAAAACAGGATTGCATAGAAATAACCCATGGTCGTAAAAAAGAACGCTCATTGCAATAATCATTTCAAATGCGATGGGAACGATTGTCCAAAAGATGCCTATGGTGACCATGCTGAAACTGCCTGCTGATCTGTTTATATCGGCGACAATGTATCCAGGGTCAAGGGTCTGCTGCTTTCGATGGGAGTATCTAAAAAACCTGGAAACTATTTCTTCGTAAAGGGTTGCATCGCATTTGGCCAATATCCACGCTGAAAATACCCCGCGAACATTGGAGAGAATCTGTGATGCTGTCCACAGGATTGCATAGGCACTGGCAAAAACAAGGAATTGAGTCTGTGCGCTCTGTATTTCATTAATAGCGTTGGCTGCATTTTTCAACAAGATGGGGAGGGCCGAACTCAAGGTGCTGCATGCAATGAATATCGTGGAGACCCCGATGAAACCCGTCACGAATCCTCGATAGTTCTTCGATATGATCTTGAAAGTTTTTAAGTAGTAACTGATCCAGTTCACTTGCGACCCTTTATATGTAAGCAACTGCTCGAACGGGGGTGCCGCAAACCAGTACGCACTCGATAAATCGATCAGTTCTTTTCTGTGGTCAGGAACGGTAAGGAACTCGCTCTAAACTCTCCAGTCGGCGCATTCCGGTGTAGTTGTAGGTAACGGCGCAAGATTCTGTAGCCGGATTTATAGCAGCCACCCGGCAGCACAGACGTGCCGCCCACGCGTTTCGCGGCTACAATGCGCGCCTCAACCGTGACAGCCTGACTAAAAAAACATATGTCCTTGCCCAAACATCACCTGGAACTGCTCAGCCCCGCCCGTGACGTGGCCATTGCCCGCGAGGCCATCCTGCATGGCGCCGACGCGGTGTACATCGGCGGCCCGAGCTTCGGTGCGCGTCATAACGCGTGCAACGAGGTGAGCGAAATCGCCGAACTGGTGGAATTTGCCCGTCGCTATCACGCGCGCATCTTCACCACCATCAACACCATCCTGCACGACAACGAACTGGAGCCGGCGCGCAAGCTGATCCATCAGTTGTACGACGCCGGCGTCGATGCGCTGATCGTCCAGGACCTGGGCGTGATGGAGCTGGACATTCCACCCATCGAGCTGCACGCCAGCACCCAGACCGACATCCGCACCCTTGAGCGGGCCAAGTTCCTCGATCAGGCCGGTTTTTCGCAACTGGTACTGGCCCGTGAACTGAACCTCAAGGAAATCCGCGCAATCGCCGATGAAACCGATGCCGCCATCGAGTTCTTCATCCACGGCGCGTTGTGCGTGGCGTTTTCCGGTCAATGCAATATTTCCCACGCGCAGACCGGGCGCAGTGCCAACCGGGGCGACTGCTCCCAGGCCTGCCGTCTGCCGTACACCCTGAAAGACGAAAAGGGTGGCGTGATCGCCTACGAAAAACACCTGCTGTCGATGAAGGACAACAACCAGAGCGCCAACATCCGCGCACTGGTCGAGGCCGGTGTGCGTTCGTTCAAGATCGAAGGTCGCTACAAGGACATGGGCTATGTGAAGAACATCACCGCCTATTACCGCCAGCGCCTCGACGACGTGCTCGAAGACCGCCCGGACCTGGCCCGCGCCTCCAGCGGCCGCACCGCGCATTTCTTCATGCCGGACCCGGAAAAGACCTTCCACCGTGGCAGCACCGACTACTTCGTCAGCGAGCGCAAGATCGACATCGGCGCGTTCGATTCGCCGACCTTCACCGGTCTGGCGGTGGGCACGGTCGAGAAAGTCGGCAAGCGTGACATGCAGGTCATCACCCACGAGCCACTGTCCAACGGCGACGGCCTCAATGTGCTGGTCAAGCGCGAAGTGGTGGGGTTCCGCGCCAACATCGCCGAAGCCAAGGGCGAGTTCGAGGAAGAAGGCGAGAAGCGCTATCGCTACCGCGTCGAGCCGAACGAGATGCCGGAAGGCCTGTACAAGCTGCGCCCGAACCACCCGCTGAACCGCAACCTCGACCACAACTGGCAGCAGGCCTTGCTCAAGACCTCCGCCGAGCGTCGTATCGGCGTGAGCTGGCTGGCGAAGCTTCGCGAAGAGCGTCTGGAACTGACCGTGACCAGCGAAGAGGGCATCAGCGCCAGCGTCGCGCTGGAAGGCCCGTTCGGTGTCGCCAACAAACCGGAACAGGCGCTGGAGACTCTGCACGACCTGCTCGGTCAGCTCGGCACCACCGAGTACCACGCGACCTCGATCAAGCTGGATGCGCCGCAAGCGTTCTTCATCCCGAACTCGCAGCTCAAGTCGTTGCGCCGTGAAGTGATCGAAGCGCTGACCGCCGCCCGCGTTGCCGCTCACCCGCGCGGTTCGCGCAAGGCCGAGACCACGCCTCCGCCGGTGTACCCGGAAGCGCATCTGTCGTTCCTGGCCAACGTCTATAACCAGAAGGCTCGCGACTTCTACCACCGTCACGGCGTGAAGCTGATCGACGCGGCGTACGAGGCCCACGAAGAGGCGGGCGAAGTGCCGGTGATGATCACCAAGCACTGCCTGCGGTTCTCCTTCAACCTGTGCCCGAAACAGGCCAAAGGCGTGACCGGCGTGAAAACCAAAGTTGCGCCGATGCAGCTGATTCACGGCGACGAAGTGCTGACCCTGAAGTTCGACTGCAAACCGTGCGAGATGCACGTGATCGGCAAGATGAAGGGCCACATCCTGAATCTGCCGCAGCCGGGCAGTGTGGTGGGGCATATCAGCCCTGAAGACCTGATGAAGACCATTCCTCGGGCACCGCACTGATTCCGAGGCAATAAAAAACCGGTGACGCAAGTCACCGGTTTTTTTATGCCTGCCAGAAACTCAACTGGCTTCGTAGCGCGATGCCGTTGGCGGTGCCGCTTCGCCGCTTAACGCATCGACCATCGGCGGATGCTCCTGCGCTGCCTGACGCAAGTCTTCGGTCACCCGCAGCTCGGCGCCGGTCGGCGAGAAGGTCGCCGCTGCTGCGAACGGCGCCGGGTTGGCCGGCACCGGACGCTTGCCGCGACGCCAGAAGAAGAACGTCACCATGCTCAGGTTGACTAGCGCGAAGGCCCAGAACAGACCGGTTTCGCCGTGGGCGTTCATTGCCGGCGAGATCAGCAGCGGGCTCATCGCCGAGCCCAGGGAGTTGATCAGCAGCATGCCTTGAATCATCGGCACCAGGGTTTCGACCGGCGCACGGTCGGCGGCGTGGCTGACCGCAACCGGGTACAACGCGAACACGCCGCCACCCAGCAGGAACAGCATCGCTGCGAGCATGGCCGAGGACAGCGGCACCAGCACGATCACCAGCGACAGCACGGTGCACGCGGCGCACAGCACGGTCAGCACTTGCAGGCGATCCTTGCGGTCGGACCAGCGCCCGACCGGGTATTGCAGCAGCATTGCGCCGAGGATCGTCCAGGCCATCATGCTGCCGACTTCGCCGACGTTCAGGCCGATGCGTTGCAGGTACAGCGGCAGCAGGGTGTAGATCGCCGCGATGGTCACGCCGGAGCCGAAGCAGCCGACCAGTCCGGTAGGCGATACGCCGAGCAGTGCCCGTGGCTTGAGCGGTTCGACCTGTTCCAGCAGCGGCGAAACGCGCGGCAGGATCACGATCGGCAGCACCGACAAGGTCGCGAGCATGCCGGCGACCATGAACGGCGCGGTGTCGCCGAGCCCGGTGACTTTCCCCAAAAATGCCTGACCCAGCACGCCGGCGCCGTAGAGGACGATCATGTACAGCGCCAGCAGACGGCCGCGAATCTTCGCGTCGCCGGCCAGCAGCAGCCAGCTTTCGATCACCAGAAACACGCCGACCGTGGCCCAGCCGTTGATCAGGCGCAGAACGACCCAGCCCCAGGTGTCATAAAACAGCCCTTGCAGCAGGATGGTCGCGGCGATCAGCGAGGCGAAGCTGCTGTAGGCGCGGATGTGGCCGATGCGCAGGATCAGCCGGTCATTGAAAATCGCGCCCAAGGTAAGGCCGATGAAATAGGCCGAGGACACGATGCCGATCATCGTCGCCGATTCGCCGGCCGCGCCCAGGCGCAGAGTGGTCAAAGAAGACAGAAAGCCGTTGCCCAGGGCAACAATGAATAGCCCGAGCAGGGGCGCCAGCGCCATGGCCAGCAAACGCGGTGTCATAAAAACCTCAAGTGATCGAACAGCGGAACGTGCGCCTCTGCGCATGCGAGTGCCAAGCCGAAGTGTGTTGAAGACAAACGACCGCCGAACGGGCAGGACGATTGAGCCAGGCTGACTTCGTGAAAGTCGCCGGCTGTTCAAACCTGAGGGTTGTCATGGCTGCGGGCAGGCGCCGTTCGGGCGACTGCAAGAGGAGGCGCGATTTTAAGCCTTGTGGGGCGTTTGCCAAGGTGCCGGGCCTGCGACGTTGGGACGCAGGCCGCAGGTACGTTCGTTCAGGGTGGGGCAATTGCGTTCATTCCCGAGTATTTTGCCGCCCCGGCGGTTAGCATGGCGCTACAACAATGAAACCGATGGACCCCACCTTGATCGAACGACGCCAATTCAGCGGTGGCATGAAGGGCAAGAACCTTCGCTACCTGAACGAGCCCGCCAGCGGGCCGGGACGCATGACCCGCACCGGGTTCGTGCTGCTGGAGCATTTTTCCCTGCCGGCCTTCACCCAGGCGCTGGACACCCTGGTCACCGCCAATCTGCTGCGCCCCAGTCTGTTTTCCACGCGCACCTTCGGCCTCAGTGACGGCGAAGTGATCAGCGATCTGGGGCTGGTGATCCGCCCTGATTCACGACTGGATGCGGGTGCGATACAGGAACTGGATCTGCTGGTGATCTGCGGCGGTTACCGCACGGAATTGAAGGCGAGCGACGAGTTCATCAACCTGCTGAAAATGGCCGCCGAGGCCGGCGTGATGCTGGCCGGGTTGTGGAACGGCGCGTGGTTCCTGGGCCGGGCAGGGGTGCTGGAAGGCTATCGCTGTGCGATTCACCCGGAGCATCGGCCAGCGCTGGCGGAGATTTCCAAGGCGACCCAGGTCAGCAGCGAACCCTACGTGATCGATCGCGACCGGTTGACCGCTTCCAGTCCATCCGGCGCGTTCCACATGGCGCTGGACTGGATCAAGGGCCTGCACGACAAGGCGTTGGTCGAGGGCATCGAAGACATTCTGGCGTTCGAGGAATCGCGTTACCGGCGGATCAAACCGACCGAGAACATCTGCGTCAGCGCGCCGTTGCGTGAAGTGGTGAAGCTGATGGACGCCAACCTCGAAGAACCTTTGGAGCTTGAACAACTGGCGGTGTATGCCGGCCGATCCCGGCGTCAGTTGGAGCGGCTGTTCAAGGAGCAACTGGGCACCACGCCGCAGCGTTATTACATGGAACTGCGCATCACCGAGGCCCGGCGTCTGCTGCAACACACCGAGCTGTCCCAGGTGGACGTGCTGGTGGCCTGCGGGTTCGTGTCACCGAGCCATTTCAGCAAGTGCTACAGCGCCTATTTCGGTTATCGACCGTCCAAGGAAAAACGGCTCGTCAAATGACGAGCCGTTTGGCGTGCCGCTTCAGAGGTGATCGGCGTCGATGATCGCCTGAGCGAAGGCTTTCGGGTCTTCCTGCGGCAGGTTGTGACCGATGCCGCCGTTGATCAGGCGGAACTGGTACTTGCCGGTGAAGCGTTTGGCGTAGTCCTCCGGCGCCGGGTGCGGCGCGCCGTTGGCATCGCCTTCCAGGGTGATGGTCGGCACGCTGATCGACGGCGCGGTGGCGAGTTTCTGTTCCAGTGCCTCGTACTGGCTTTCACCCTGCACCAGGTCCAGACGCCAACGGTAGTTGAACACGGTGATCGCGACGTGATCCGGGTTTTGCAACGCCTTGGCGCTGCGGTCGAAGGTGGCGTCGTCGAAGGCCCATTTCGGTGACGCCAGTTGCCAGATCAGCTTGGCGAAATCATGGGTGTTCTTGGTGTAGCCGGCCTCACCACGGTCGGTGGCGAAGTAGAACTGATACCACCATTGCAGCTCGGCCTTGGGCGGCAGCGGGTTCTTGCCGGCCGCCTGATTACCGATCAGGTAACCGCTGACCGACACCAGCGCCTTCACCCGTTCAGGCCACAGCGCCGAGACGATGTCCGCCGAACGCGCGCCCCAGTCGTAGCCACCGAGTACGGCTTGTTTGATTTTCAGCGCGTCCATGAAATCGATCACGTCACTGGCCAGCGCCGCCGGCTGACCGTTGCGCACGGTCTTGTCGGACAGGAAATGCGTGTCGCCATAACCCCTGGCGTACGGCATCAACACCCGATAACCCTTGGCTGCCAGAATCGGTGCGACTTCGTCGTAGCTGTGAATGTCGTACGGCCAGCCATGCAGCAGAATCACCACCGGACCATTGGCCGGGCCGGTTTCGGCGTAGGCGACGTCCAGCAGGCCGGCCTTCACATGTTTCAGCGGGCCGAAGGGCAGGTCGGCTTTGACGCTGGCGGCTTCGGTTTTGACCGGCTCGGGTGCTGCGGTTTGCGCCTGAGCGAACGCGCCGAACTGCAGCAGCGCGGTGGCAAGAATCGACAGGCCCAGCAGGCGGCGACGGTTTTTCCCGGTGGTGACAGTGGCGTGTGGTGCGTGCTTCATGGCAAGTCTCCTTATGATCGGCGAGGGCCGGGTTCTGGCTGAACCCTTCGAATCTGGAGTCCATTAAAGACTGGCCACGTATCTGCGCTGTTTCCGTTTTCGTTGGCTGATGCGCAGGGATGTATCCGGGAGGCGTTCGTACACACTGCGATACAAACCCGCGGCCAATAAAAAGCCCCGAATGTTCGGGGCTTTTGCTTGCCTTGGGTTTCAGGCCTGAGTGACGTGCTTGGGCCCGGCCAGTGCCCAGGCGATCAGCCCGAACAGCGGCACAAACACGATCAATACGATCCAGACGCCTTTGTTGCTGGCTTTCCCCTCACTCTTGCGCACCCTGTTGATCGCCCACAATTCGATGAGCAAAAGAACGACGGCCAGTACGATCCACGTGGTTTCAAGTTGCATGGGCTACCTCCTGATGGTCATTGGGTTAGGCGCGGCATGCCACTCAGGGTTCATTTAATTTGCTTGGTGGTCTGCCTGGCCCACGTGCACAAATGTTCTAAACCGATCGGCAAAGTCGCGGTAACGTAGACGTCCTCAACGACCAACACTGCCTTCGGAGCCTTGCGTGGACAAACGCAACTGGATCGACCTGTCCCAGGATGCCGACACCGGGATCGAGTCGATTCGTGCCCATTTCCAGGGCCATGCCTACGATCCGCACTGGCACGACAGCTTTCTGGTGGGCGTCACCGAGCAGGGCGTGCAGCAGTTTCATTGCCGGCGCGTGCGCCATCTGAGTACGCCGGGCAAGATTTTCATGCTGGAACCGGGGGAGATCCACGACGGGCACGCGCCGACGGAGGAGGGCTTCACCTATTCCATGCTCTACCTCGACCCGCACTGGCTGGAGCGCGAATTGCGCGTGCTGTTCGAGCACGCACCCGACAACAGCCAGCTCGGGTTCACCGATACCCTGAGCCAGGATCCGCGTCTGGCCACTTCCATCAATCAGGCCTTTCAGTCCCTGCATCACGGCGACCTGCGCATCGTCCGGCAGAGCGCTGTCGACCACTTGCTGGGTGCTCTGACGTCCCACCTCGACTGGCGCAAGCGTCAGGCGTTCGATCCACGCTTGCCCCGCGTGGCGCAGGTGGCGCGGGACTATTTGCATGCCCACGCGTTCGAAGACATCGGACTGGATGATCTGGCCCGGGCCTGCGGGGTGGATCGTTTTCGGCTGACCCGGGCCTTCAAGTCGGCCTTCGGGATGGCGCCCCATGGTTACTTGATCCAGTTGCGGCTGGCTCGGGCCCGGCAATTGCTGGCGCGAGGCGAAACGCCTGCCGACGTCGCCAGTGCGCTGGGCTTTGCCGATCAAAGTCACTTGGGTCGCTGGTTTCGTCGGGCCTATCACCTCACGCCAGCCGACTACCGTAAACGCTGCTCAAACCTTCCAGACTGAACCCCATGCAACCGCGACCATGGACTCTTGTTCTGATCCGGAGTCCATGCCATGGAATCGTTGTTGCCCTTTCTGCTGTTTTCCTTCGTCGCCTCGATCACCCCGGGGCCGACCAATATTCTGGTGATGAGCCACAGTTCGCGACGCGGTCTGACGGCCACGCTGCCGATCATCTTCGGTGCCTGTCTGTCGGCGGCACTGGTGGTGCTGGTGGTCGGGCTCGGCGTCGGCGAAACGCTGCTGCGCTATCCCCGTGTGCAGCAGACGATGGCCTGGGCCGGGGTGCTGTGGCTGAGCTGGCTGGCGTGGCAGATCTTTCGCAGCACGCCGCCATCGCTGGACTCGGCGACAGCGGCGGATGACGGCTTCAGCGTATTCGGCGCCGTGGGCCTGCAATTGATCAACCCCAAGGTGTGGATGATGGCGGTGGCGGTGGTCAGCGTGTTTGGCGGCAATGGCGACGAGCGCGCGCGGATGCTGCTGTTGTCGGCGGTGTTTCTAATGGTCTGCCTGCCGTGCATGACGGCGTGGGCGCTGCTGGGCGTGGGCAGCGCGCGGTTCTTTGGATCGCCACGGGCATTTCGGCGGATGAATGCGGGTTTGGCGTTTTTGTTGTTGCTGTCGGCTTGGTTGGCGGTGTTGGTCTGATCGATGCGCCCGGTCATATAAATTTGAAATACACCGCGCAGCCCCCCAGAATCGCGCCCCGATCCGGCCACCCGCGCCGGGCGTTCAGAGTGAAAGGGGTTGCGGTTGAACGAACAGACATTGTCCATGCGCCTGGAGCGGGTGGCGGCGCACGTACCCGCCGGTGCGCGCCTGGCCGATATCGGCTCGGATCACGGCTACCTGCCGGTGGCGTTGATGCGTCGCGGCGCCATCGAGGCGGCAGTGGCGGGGGAGATGGCGTTGACGCCGTTTCGCTCGGCCGAGCGCACTGTGCGTGAGAACGATCTGAGTCAAAAGATCACCGTGCGCCTGGCCGATGGCCTGACGGCCATCGAGCCCCAAGACGCAATCACCGCGATCAGCATTTGTGGCATGGGCGGCGAGACCATCCGCGACATCCTCGAGGCCGGCAAGGTGCGCCTCAGCGGTCACGAACGCCTGATCCTGCAACCCAACGGCGGCGAGCAACCCCTGCGGCAATGGCTGATGGACAACGACTACCGGATCCTCTGCGAAGAAGTCCTGCGGGAAAATCGCTTCGACTACGAAATCATCGTCGCCGAGCGCGGCGACCCGGTGACCTACACCGACGAAGAACTGTACTTCGGCCCGCATCAATTGCAGGCGCGTAGCCCTGCGTTTGTCACAAAGTGGCAGCACCGGTTGCGACACAAGCAGCAGACCCTGAACCACTTCGGGCGGGCGCGGCACGGGGTGTGCGAGCACAAGGTGCAGGATCTGGTGCGGCAGGTGCGCTGGATCAATGACGTGCTGGGGTGAGACAGACCCAACGCTGATATCATTCATCCACTTTCAAGCCAGGCAAGACACCATGAACCGTCAGAAGAAACTGCAACAACTCTTCAAGGAAAAATCCAGAAAGGCCAACGCCAAACTGGCGCCGAAAAGCAACAAACCCAAGTACATCAGCAAGGCTGACCGCTTGAAGATGGAAGCTGAAGCCAGCCAGGCGCCGAGCCTTTCCACTGAAGAGTGATGCAGGTTAACGCGGCAGATACAAAGCACCCGCATCGTACGGTTTTGTCTCCTTGACGCGTGCCAATCAATTGATAGGAAAACAGCCCCGCCGCAGTCATTGCGAGCGAGGCGACGACGTGTACCGAAATCGAGCCGAGTGCCCAGAGCAGTAGTCCCTCCTGAATCAAAGCACCGTTTCGGCTGGCCCCTTTTGTGGTCTATTTCAACTCGAGGGTCTTGATGACGGCTTCGCCTTCGGTGCCGCCAGGCCAGCACAGATCGACGGTGATCGAATCACTGTTTTTCACGTGGAAAATGGCGAAGTTCTTGTCTTCCGAATGGCTGAACAGGTGCTCGAACTGGACATTGTCATTACCACTCAGCGTACCGGATTTGGCTATTGCGCCAGAAACAGTCTGCCCGGCGGGCATTCGCGAAATGGCACTCGAGGTAATCTGGTAAACGTTGGCCCTGCGATAGATCTGGTGCTGCAACCTGAAGGCGGCAGCACAATGCACATCGCCGCTTAAAAACACCAGGGTCCGGCCTTCGGCATCGAAGGCGGCGAATATCTTTTCCAGCAGAAGGTTTCTTTCAACATGGTTGGAGGGATGATCCCATTCATCCATGAAGTCGTCCTTGAGACTGTTAATCAAGGACCCTGCCGTCAGGACGATGGATCGCCAGTGAACGACTGGAACGGAACTGACCACAAACACGATTTTTGATTTTTTGACGGGCGGCGTATCCAGCCAGCCTAGAAAGCGGTCAACCTGATCATCTCCAAGCAGCCTGTTTTTGGCCCTTTCAACATCATGATGCCCGCGCAGGTCGAGCACATAGAAGGGGGTTGTCCCCTTCATGAAGTGATAGTCCCAAACGCATTTTTCGGGTGTTTTCAATAACGACCTGACAATGTTGGTGGGAGGGTTGTGACTGTGGCCATATTCAAAATAGGCTGTTCTTGCGGCATTCCACATCGAGTTTATAAGTTGCTGGTCAATGTCTGGATCGTCTTTCTTGAAGTACCTTGAAAGAATTTCCAGACGCTCCTTGTTGGTTCGCGATCCCCAGCCATCCATGATTTCATGGTCATCCCAAATCATGTATTGAGGCGTTTTCGAAAAGATCTCCTGCATTTGAGGGAAATTCCAGTACACACGGTAATACCAGCGGTAAAGGCTCAGAAGGTAGGCATCAAGACCAGCGGTGAGCAGTTTTCCGTCTTTTGTGAATGCCGTGATCAGATCGTCCTTGTTGTTCTGCAGCCATTCCCAGATGTCTGGAAAGTATTTGTTTTCCTGGCAGTCCACATAGACCTGGTCGCCACCGCCAATGACGAATCTGACTTTCGCGTTATTGGCCCTGCTGAGAAACAATGGCCACGCCCCATTGCTGTTATTGGCGTTGAACGGGTCATGGCAGCTATAGAATCCAAAGCTGAAATCAGGCATGGATTGCGCCATGGTGGTAAAGGAGTAGAGCTTTTGATATCCGATTTCTGTTCTGCGCCACATGCTCTTGGACGTTGGCTTCTGACTCATCAAGTAATAGTAGTAGGTGGTGTTCGGTTTCAGATTGGCTATGTCAAAGGTGTTGGTCAGGTCCGAGTCTTCACTGAACTTGTACGACAGTATGTTTTTCGGGTCGCCCCCCTGGTTTTTGAGGAACAGTTCAATGGGTTTGTCGTCAAGCGTGAACAGGTCCCCGACCAACGCCTTTTCGGACCAGACCAGCGCCCATTCTCCTGCCTTATAGACGCGAATCCAGATTCGAGCACTGTCAGTGCTTACATGCCCGACGATGCTGGCAGTGCCAAGTTTGTTCACGTCGTATTCGTTGTTCCGCGGATCGACCAAGGCCATGACTTTCTCCATTTTCACTTGGGTTGTCAGGGGAACTGGCGTTCTGATCGAACACGGCCAACAGCAAACTTCTGACGAATCCCCATGAGGTGCGCGATTTGACTATAGAGGGTATCGGCTCATTGGGCTCAAGGGCCTCAACCGCCCGGCTGCGGTGGCTTGGCCAATTCGATCCCCGCCGCCCCCAGCCGCTTGAGTATCTCGAACAACAGATCACTCTTGGTCTTGCCGACAATCCTTGGGCTGTCGACATAACCCGTCACGGTCAGCGTGATGCCATCGGGTGAAAGTTTGCTGAAACGCACGAACGGCGCCGGTTTGCCGAGGATGGTTTCGTGCTCTTTGTAGGTGTCGAGCAGCAGGCTTTTGACTTGCTCGGGGTCGATGTCCAGCGGGAACATCAGTTCCAGCGTCGCCACGCCCTGGGCGCTGCCGCCGAGGGTGACGTTGCGCAGGTTCTGCGAAATCAGTTGCGAGTTGGGCACGATCACGATGGAGCGGTCGCTGAGCTGGATCTCGGTGGCACGCACGTTGATCCGGCGGATGTCGCCCTCGACGCCGCTGATGCTGATCAGGTCGCCGACCTTGACCGGGCGTTCGGTCAGCAGGATCAGCCCGGAAACGAAGTTCTTCACGATCTCCTGCAGACCGAAACCGATGCCCACCGACAGGGCGCTGACGATCCACGCCAGGTTGGTCCATTGCACGCCCAGCGACGACAGCGTCAACAGAATCACCACGGCGTAGCCGATGTTGGAAAACAGCGTGCTGAGTGACGCGCACATGCCCGGGTCCATGTCGGTCTTGGGCAGGAACTCGTTGTCGAGCCAGCGGCGCAGGGCGCGGATCAGGTAGATACCGATCAACAGGGCCAGCACCGCGTTGAGCAAATGACCGGGGACGATATTCAGCTTGCGCAGGCCGGCACCGCCCAGAATGGTGCCGATGTTGTTTGCCAATTGACCCAGCGTGGTGCCGATGCCGCCGACGAACAGCGTGATCACAGCCAGCAACAGCAACGCCGCCCGGCCCACGCCGGCCAGCAGGGTCGAGGCCTGCTCAAGTCGCCGGTCGCCGACACCCAGCAGCTGCTTCAAGGCCTTGCCGCTGGAGTGGCGGGGCGAGAAGAAGTATTCGCAACTGTCCTTGAGCAACTGCATCAGCAGGTAGAAACCGGAGAGCACGATAAACGCCCACACCAGTTCATAGGTGATGAACCGCGCCAGCGATACGTAGCCTGTCAACAACGTGCCGAGTGAAATGACCATCGCCAGCGTGGTCACGGTGTAAATCACCCCGGCGAGGGTATTGCCCGTCGCCTGCGCATCTCCTGTCGCCGCCAACTCCTTGCGCACCTCGCCGACGCGCATCAGCAGCACCGTGATGATGCCCAACACCACCAATGCGATCACGCCGCGGCCGGTGATCACGATCTGGCTGCTCATACCGGACGCATTGCCGACCTGCACCGCCGTCACCAGCACCAGCAGCGTCGCGGCGAGGATTCTGGCGAAAGGCTTGAGCGTGAGGGCCACCGGTTCGGCAATCACCGGCAGCCGCCACGACGGGTGCTCGGTCGACAGCAACGCCCGGCTCAGGCCGGTAATCATCACGCAGGCGTACACGACTTTCTGGAACTCGTCGGAGAACGTCGCCAGCATTGGTGGCAGCGGCACATGCCGGGTACAGGCGTAATACAGCAGTTCCAGGGCTATCGCGGTGGTCGCCAGTGTCGCCAGCGCCGAGGCGAAGGCCAGCGAGCTGCGGCGCAACCGGCCTTCGGGCATGCGATGGATGCACACCCACGCCAGCCAACGGTCGGCGAGACGTCGGCCCAGGGTCCAGACAATGAAGGACAGCACCACCAGCACGCCGGTGTAGAACCGTTGCTCCGGCTGCCAGGCCTCGGTACCGGTTTCCTTGATCTGGTCAACGAACATCTGCAAGCGTTGGCGATCGGCAGGATCGGGATCGATCATCGGCGACCAGAAATCAGGGCTGAGCACGCTGTCGGTGCGCAGGGTCAGTTCGCTTTCCAGCAACGTGCGGCGAATGCCGGCGATCTGGGTGATCAGGTCCGTGGCGTTCTGCTTGAGCGTGGCCAGATTTTTCAGTGCGGTATCGACCTTGTTCTTCTGCTCGATCAGCGCCGCCCGCTGTTCGGCGATATCGGCCTGTTCGGCGGCTACCGTTTCCGTTGGCGCTGCGCCCAGCACGCCCAGTTGTACCGTCAGCTGCGCCTGTTGTGGCAACAGCGAGGTCGACAACCGGTCGATGTCCAGAATGAACGCCTGCACCCGATCCTGGGGGCCTTCGAGCTGGTTGTAATTGTTGGCGGACGAGATCTGCTGCTTGAGGCCGTCAAGGCGTTGCTGCAACGCTTGCAGATCATTCTGGGTGACGCCGGGGAGCGGGGCGCCGACATCGGGCGTGCCGGGCAGGTCGGCGGCCGACACCATCGAGACACCCGGACAGAGCAGCGTCAGGGTGATGAACATCAATAACTTCAATGCATTACGCATGAGAATGGGCGAGTCCGGTTGATCACACAAACATTGAGGTTAGGTGATGGGGCCGGAGGGCGCGGAAAAGTTTCGGTGACCCGGGCGACGGGCCACCGTTCGCGGTGTTGCGGTTATTCAGATCGACCGCTGATTGACCCGCTGCATCAATTCCTCCGCCGATTCCTTGCGCTCGGAATAGCGATCCACCAGGTCCGGGCGATCACGCAGCAACAGCGTGAATTTCACCAGCTCTTCCATCACGTCGACCACCCGGTCGTACAGCGCCGAGGGTTTCATGCGGTTGCCTTCGTCGAATTCCAGATAAGCCTTGGGCACGGAGGACTGATTGGGGATGGTGAACATGCGCATCCAGCGGCCCAGCACGCGCAGTTGATTGACCACGTTGAACGATTGCGAACCTCCGCAGACCTGCATCACCGCCAGGGTCTTGCCCTGGGTCGGACGCACCGCACCGAGGGCCAGCGGCACCCAGTCGATCTGCGCCTTGAACACCGCCGACATCGCGCCGTGACGTTCGGGCGAACACCAGACCTGGCCTTCGGACCATTGCATCAGTTCCAGCAGTTCCTGGACTTTCGGGTGATCGCCGGGCGCGTCGTCCGGCAGCGGCAGACCCGAAGGATTGAAGATCCGTGTCTCGGCACCGAAGTGCTCCAGCAGTCGTGCGGCTTCTTCCACCAGCAAACGGCTGAAGGAACGCGGGCGGGTCGAGCCGTAGAGCAACAGGATGCGCGGTTTGTGGGCGCCTTCGTCATGCGTGGTTGTTTGAACCAGTGAAGGATCGAGATTGGGCAGGTCGGTCATGTCGGCTCCGGTTACAGCGTGCTGATGCGGTCGAGCTCGCGCTTGAGGGCATCGCGGTCAAGTTCGGCGAAGGGCAGGGCGAGGAAGGCGCGGCAGCGGGTTTCGATCCGGGCGAGGGTGGCGTGAAAGGCTGCATTGATGGCAGCTTCGTCGCCGCGGATTTCCGACGGATCCTCCAGTCCCCAATGGGCTTTCAGGGCCGGGCCGAAGTACACCGGGCAGGCTTCACCGGCGGCCTTGTCGCACACGGTGATGACGATGTCCGGCGGGTTGTCTTCGAAGGCTTCGTTGCCCTTGCTGCTCAACCCAGCGGTGGAAATGCCGGCCTCCTGCAACGTGGTCAGGCTGCGCGGCAGCACCTGGCCCTTGGGAAAACTGCCGGCGCTGACCGCTTCGAAACCTTGCGGTGCCAGGTGATTGAACATCGCTTCGGACAGAATGCTGCGGCAGCTGTTGGCGGTACACATGAATAGAACGCGCATGATCGGTCCTCAGCAGCAGGCAGATGTATTGAGCGGGCGGTCGCCCATGGTGGCCAGACGCGCGCTGTTTGCTTCCAGCCAGGCGGTGTTGGCGGCCAATGTGGTTTCAAGCAGGGTGCGGATCCAGGTGGGCAGGTCAGGGTTGAGCCGGTAATAAACCCACTGGCCCTGGCGACGATCCAGCAACAGACCACAGGTGCGCAGCTGCGCGAGATGGCGGGAGATTTTCGGCTGACTGTCGTCCAGCGCGCAGACCAGTTCGCAGACACATAACTCACCCTCACGAGTGATCAGCAGCGTGGCCCGGGCGCGGGTTTCGTCGGCGAGGCATTTGAAAACGGAGGTAGGGTCAAGCATGGGAGTGCCGTTATATATGTGGAAAGCCGAATATACGGATTTCCGTATGTGTCGGGCAAGGTCTGAATTTTTCTGAGGCGAGTGATAGCATGTGGCCTTCATGGAGGTGAGGCTGGCAAACAGCCTCCTCGGACAGCGTGCAAGGATACAAGGCATGAAGAACAAACTGGCCATCGGCAAACGCAATGAGTTCGCCATCTGGGGTTATCTACTGGAAGCCGGCTTCGACGTTTTCCCATCCCTGGTCGACGATAAAGGCATTGACGGAATCGTCGGGCACAACGGCCGATACTTCGAAGTGCAAGTCAAAAGCGGCGTGAACTGGAACAACCAGCGGGGACTCAGTCGCGCAGCGGTCAGCATGAACCCCGAGCGGATCTTTCTGATCTACAACACCACCGCCGATGAAGTTCGCTACTTCACGGGCCAGCAAATTCTGGCCGAATCCGAGTGGGCGCAATCCATTGATTGGCGCCTGTCTCAGATAAAACTGCCCAAACGCATGCTGGAAAAATACCAGCAGCACGATTGGGCTGGCTTCATTGCTTATTTGCGCGGCGAAACCAGCAACGCTTTGGCTTGATTGCCTTTCAGCGCATCAGTTTTTTATTTTCAATCAATGCAGATTTACCCATGATCAAGATTGCGATACCGACGCTCGTCCTGTTGCTGTGCCTGCAGGGTTGTGCAGAAATGCCTGCGTATTCGAACGTAAAGTCCGGTGAGCCGAGCGACGAATCCCGTTACACCGTCATCGAAACTGATACCTATGCAGGAAGGCCCCAGCGCTCCTGGGGGGACGGCGAGCCAAACCTGAACATCATTAGAATCAACGACAAGAAAGTGGGGAATATTCCGTTTTCCACTTACTACTACAAGAATGATTCCCCCCAGCGTGCAGTGCTGATCCCGGGGAAATACACGATTCAACTGGAATACAATCTGCCGTTGCACTTCCTGTTCGCCGATCTGGAGTTCGAAGGCAAACCCGGTCAAAAGATCATCGCCCGCTCGCAATATGTGGGTCTCAACCGGCTGGAGGTTTGGCTGGAAGATGCGGCGACCGGTGAAGTCGTTGGTAAGCGTGTGCACTGACAAAATTGACGCGATGGCTGTGAAGTACCGTGCTTTCAGCCATTGAACGAAGAGGGGGGATTTTGAATAAGCATTCAAAATCCCCCTTTTGTTTTTTGACTGTAAGTTCGGGCGATTCAGCGCTTGCTGAAAGCCAGCCGCGCCGCAAACAGCACGAAAATCATCCCGGTGGTGCGATCCATCCAGCGAATCACTTTCTCCCGTCGCAGAAACCCGGACAGCGGCTGTGTTGCGCCGATCAGCACCAGCGACCAGATCAACCCGAGCACCACATGAATGCTCACCAGCCCGAACGTCCACGGCACCAGCGGCTGCCCCTGCGGAATAAACTGCGGCAGAAACGACACGTAGAAAATCCCCACCTTGGGATTGAGCACGTTGCCCAGCATGCCCTTCAAGAACCAGCTGCCCCTCGGCTTGCCATTGACTTCGGCGGGCGCCAGCGAGCGGCGAGGGCGCAGCAGCATGTTCAACCCCAGCCACGCCAGATACGCCGCACCGCAGTACTTCAACAGGTTGTAGGCCAGCTCCGACACCGCAATCAATGCCCCCAACCCAAACGCCACCGCCGCGCCCCACAACAGACAACCGGCATTGATGCCCAACGCCGCGCGCAAGGCCTGTTGCTTGCCTTCGACGGTGGCGGTGCGCAGGACCAGCGCGGTGTCGAGGCCGGGTGTCAGTGTCAGCAGTGTGGCGGCGAGGGTGAAGGCCAGGAGGTTGTCGGCGATGGACATGGCGCGTGGGTTTCCTGTTCTGGATGGGGAACGGTAGCGGTTTCAGGCGAGGGGATCCAGCAAGGAGATGAGGCGGGGTTCGAAATCGCCAGTGTGACCGGCAGCTTGAAACGATGAGGGGCGGGGCTGCTTCCGCTATTTGCAAGAACCTCAGCCCCCATTCATGCAGAGTGCATGCCTATATTTGGCCATCACCTTGCGCAACCCGTTGATGTTTAATGACCTCTAAAATCTGAGGGGCTGGCACACAATATGCGAGGTCTGTCTGGAATTACGCGAAAATTGCCGACCTGGATCGGCGAACAATAATCCGTGACAGAGGCCTCAAATGAACGCCATCGACCTTCTGAAAACTGACCACGAAAAAGTTAAGGGCATTCTGAATCAACTCAGTGAATCCACTGATCGCGCATTAAAAAAACGTGCGGAGTTGCTCGAAAAGCTTGAACTGGAAATTACCATTCATACCCAGCTCGAGGAACAGATTCTGTATCCGGCTTTCAAGGAAGCAGGCGGTAAGGAACAGGATGAAATGTACTACGAGGCGAAAGAAGAGCATCGCACCGTGGATTCACTGGTATTGCCTGACCTGAAATCCACCGATCCTTCTACACCCGAATTCGCCGGCCGCGTGAAGGTGGTCAAAGAGCTTCTGGAACATCATATCGAGGAAGAGGAAACCGAGATGTTTCCCCAGGCCAAAAAGCTTTTGGGCAATGCGAAGCTCGAGGCGTTGGGCAAGGAAATGGAAGTGATGAAAGCTTCACTGAAGAAAAGCCTCAACGGGTCGAATATGGCGGCCTGAACAAATAGACAGACGAACCTGCGGTGCAATCAAAAGCCCGGCTTAATGCCGGGCTTTTCCTGTGGATACGCCTGGCGCATCCATATTTGTCTTGCGCCAACACGCTTCAGAGAAACGGTAAACCGAGGAGGCAATCAGCCCCAGGGCACGACTTCAACTGGCAACCCGTTTTGTCCGGGAGAAACTTAAGCCTCCGACCGCTGACCGACAGTGATTTCGAAGAGATATTTCTGGCCGCGAGGACTCAAAATCAGCCGTAGGCCGCCGGCCAGGCGATCACGCAGGATGCCGAACCCGGCTTGCATCTCTGGAGGGCGGGCATCCGAACTGGCGACTGTATTCCCGGCTGAATTGCGAAGGACTTTCGTAGCCCACTCGATAACAGGCGCTTGCCACATCCAGCCCCTCGCCAAGCAACAGGCGGCGGGCTTCCTGCAGGCGCAGTTGTTTCTGATACTGCAGCGGACTCATGGCGGTCACGGCCTTGAAGCGATGATGCAATGTTGAGTTGCCCAAATTGGCGACCCGGGCGAGTTCTTCGATGCGCAAGGGTTGGGTGTAGTGGTTGTTCAACCAATCGATGGCCCGTGTTACTCGCCGTGTTTGCGAGTCGCCGAGGGCAAGCTCGTACAGACGACGTCCATGCGCACCCCGCAGGAGGCGGTAATACAACTCGCGAAGGGCGAGCGGTGCCAGCATGCCGATGTCTTTCGGTGTTTCCAGCAGCCGGACCAGCCGCAGCATTGTTTCCAGCAGGGGTACATCGACTTTCTCAAGAAAGAGGCCAAGCTCCGGCTCGTCCGGTACGCCCGCCGGCGGAGCGTCGGCGATGACCTGAGCGATTTCCGTGGCCTCGAAATCAAACCGGATACACAGGTAGGGCGCCTCCGGGCTGGCCATCAGTACGCGGCCGGACACCGGAAGGGTGACCGACACCACCAGGTAGCTGAGGGGGTCGTACAGGTAGTGGTCGTCACCCAGGCCGATTTCCTTTTGTCCTTGCACGATCAGGCAAAGTGCCGGTTTGTGCACGGTATGGATCAGCTCCGAAGGCGCATCGAAACGAATCACATGCAGGGGGGCTATGGCGGTCTCATAGATCCCGGGTGTGGTAAACCGTTGCGTCAGCAGGCGAACCAGTTCGTCACGGTAGATGGCCGTGTTCTGAAGGATGAAAGCATCGCTTTGTTCCATTTCAAGGCTCTCACAAGTGTTCATGAGCGTCTGTCCGGAACTGCCCGGGCAGACGATATTCACCCGACATCATCAAAGTACTCATTGCCGATAGAGGATCATTCCGGCGTGATACAACACGTCGTCATGAAAGTGGCCATCCGCGGTGAAGCCGGTGTCGTCCCAGTACTGGATGTAATCACCGACCAGTTGGTAGCGGCCCTGATAGGCGCTCTTGTTTTTACCACGGGCCTCGTCGTAACGACCAGTCGTCAGAAGCTCATGACGGATCAATCCATCCGCGGTGACCCACATGCCTGCGTAACGATGGTCCTGAGTGGTTTTTTTGGCATCTTTCATCACTTTTCTCCGCGATTGTCCGGCTCAGCAGATACGACCCAAAGCCGTGCGGTCAGAGCCGTCTTCGGCAACGCGAAAACCCGGTGTGCGGTCACTGCCACCTTCACTTACGCGCATGCCGGGAGTTCGATCCGCACCGTCAGCGGCCAGGTACAGGCTGGTCGAGGAAATGTTGATCGCGCAGGCCACCATCGCGCCGATCACCAGTGAAAGGGAAAGCCGTTTTGCGTTTTTCATTGTTCAGTCCTCATTGACGTTGTTCATCTGAGCGGCCTGCCGTGGCCTGTGTCTGCATCCGTTGCGTGCTTTCAGATTACGTAGCCGAGCTCAGCGGTGTTAGGACGAAACTGCCGCAGATTTGCCTGATCCTCTCGGGCTGGTCGGGCATGTCGTGCGGCGCGTTTGTGCGGCGGCTCAGCCGGCCGTGACGGTCATCCCGCCGTCAGCCATGACCACCGAACCGACCATGAAGCTGGCCCGATCCGAGGCGATGAACGCGACCACTTCGGCGATTTCTTCCGGTTGGGCGGCGCGGCCGATCGGCGCGGCTTCGCCATGTTGGGCGAGAAAGGCAGGGCCATCATCGACCACATTGTTGAGAATGTTGGTCACCACATCGCCGACACCGACTGCATTGACGCGGATGCCGTGGCCAATGACCTCAAGTGCCAGGGTGCGCGTCAGTTGGGCCAGCGCGCCTTTGGAGGCGGTGTAGGCGGCAATGGTGGGGAAGGCGAAATAGGAGGCGTAGGACGCGATGTTGACGATCGATCCGGACTTGTTGGGCATCATCGCTTTGACCGCCTCCCGGCTATGCAAAAAGGCCGCCGTGGCGTTGACCGCCTGAATGCGTTCCCAGTCTTCGCGGGTCATGTCGATGACCAGTTTGTTGATGATGATGCCGGCGTTGTTGACCAGAATGTCCAGCCGTCCGAATTGCTCGACGGCCAGGGCGACCGCGCGTTCGGCTGCCCCGTCCTGAGTGATGTCGGCCACCAGGGGGACCAGGCCGGGGCGGGCCAGTGCTTCCACCTCAGGGTTTATGTCTTCAGCAATGACCTGGGCGCCGCGGGCATGCAGCAACAGTGCGATGGCCTTGCCGATACCACTGGCCGCGCCAGTGACCAGCGCGACTTTACCGGCCACTTCGTTTGGGGTGCTGTTCTTGAAGTCGGTCATGATGTTCTCCAGCGATTTGATCAAGTAGGGACAAGCCGTGTTGGCGCCGGGGAGGCGCTGTCATCGGCGACGGGCCTACTGTCTCGCAGCGAGGCGAACGCGGCTTTCGTGAGATTGCCCACGCTGTCGGGGTTTTGCGCTGAATGTCAGTGAGGGAGGTTCGGCGCTCGATTCAACCAACGGGAAAAGCCCGATATCATCGACCGGTCTGCGTGACGCGGTGTGCGGGCAAGCATCCGAGTCCTGTCTGGCGTTGCACAGCCGAATCTGAAAAGGACAAGTTCATGGCAAATACCGGGCGCACCTCCCAGGAACCGATGTCGACATCTTCTCGAGACTTGCGCATCACCGGTAAGTCGATGGGTGAGTTCCTGCCAGGCGAACCACAGGCGTTACCCTCGCGCCCGGAAATCACGGACGTCGTGATTCAGCTGTTCACCCATCGCAGCGTTACTGAGCCCATTCTCGTGCCTGCAGTGGTGGAACCGCTGCTCGTTCTGGTTCTGGCCGGGGCGGCGACGGTAGAGGAGCGCGCATTGGGGGGCGAGTGGGAAGCTGCGCAGGTCAGTGCCGGGGATTTTTTCCTCACCAGTTCCGATGAGCCGTATGAAATGCGCTGGCAGACGCGCGGAGGCGATACCTTCGAAGTCATGCACCTTTATCTCGGGCTGCCGCTGATCGAGCAAGCGTCTCGAGAGCTGTCGGGTCAGCACGCCGGGCTTGTGCGTTTGCGCGATGTTTCGGGGGCACGGGACGCACGCGTCGCGTTTGTCATGGAGCAATTGCGCACCGAACTGCTTCTGGAACGCTCGCCCAGCGCGCTTTTCGCCCGTTCTCTGGCGCAGGCGCTGGCCGTGCATCTGGTGCGCAGCTATCTCGCTGAAAGCCAGCCCGGGCGTCGAGTCAACGCCTTGCAAGCCTACAAGCTGCGCAAAGTCACCGACGCCATGAACGCGCATCTGAGCGCTGAATTCAGCCTGGCAACACTGGCCGGTCTTGCCGAGCTGAGCGAGTACCACTTCAGTCGCCTGTTCAAGCGTGCGACGGGGCTTTCGCCGTCGCAGTACTTCATTCGCTTGCGCATGGTTCGTGCGAGGCACCTGCTATTGGAAACCCGCCTCAGCGTCATCGACGTCGGGCTGGATGTCGGCTACTCAAGCCCCAGCCACTTCTCTCAAGTATTCCGGCGTGAAGTGGGCGTAACGCCCAGCGAGTTCCGTGGGGCCTGAGCGCCCCTACGCTACAAATTTGCAGGCGATGCACACAGACACGAATAGGCAAAAGTTGCGCAGGTTTCGGCACGCGCCGACGAGGCCCGCGCCCTTAATCTTTTCGACGTACCCCGCAGCAACGAACGCGTCTTGAGCGGTCGGTGCTGAACCTCAATGCAGACAGCAGGAGCTACGGATATGTCGAACATTCAAAACAAAGTCGTCCTGATTACCGGTGCAAGCAGTGGTATTGGCGAAGCGGCAGCCAGGTTGATCGCCGCCAAAGGCGCGCATGTGGTCCTCGGTGCCCGCCGTACCGAGCGTTTGGACAAACTGGTCAGCGAGATCCAGGCCGGAGGTGGTTCCGCAAGTGCCTGCGCACTGGACGTTACGGATCTGCAATCGATGCACGCCTTCGTGGCATTCGCCAAGACGCAACATGGCAAGGTCGATGTGATCATCAACAACGCGGGCGTGATGCCGTTGTCTCCCCTGGCCTCGTTGAAGGTCAACGAGTGGAACCAGATGCTCGATGTCAACGTTCGTGGCGTACTGCACGGTATTGCCGCTGTCTTGCCGGACATGCAGGCGCAGGGTTTTGGTCAGGTCATCAATATCTCGTCCATTGGTGGACTCGCGGTTTCTCCGACAGCGGCGGTGTACTGTGCGACCAAATTTGCGGTCAGGGCTATCTCGGATGGCCTGCGCCAGGAAACGGACAAGATCCGGGTCACCGTGGTGTGCCCGGGGGTCGTCGAGTCCGAGTTGGCGGATACGATTTCGGATGATGTGGCCCGCGAGGAAATGAAAGCCTTCCGGCGTGTGGCGCTCAATGCAGACGCCATTGCGCGGGCGCTCGCCTATGCCATCGAGCAGCCTGATGATGTGGACGTGAGTGAGATTGTGGTTCGTCCGACGGCCAGTCCGCACTGAGCCGTTCCGGGCGCAATCCCCCGTGGTTTGTGCCCCGTCCTGCCTGACAACGACTGGGCGTAGACCTCACAACTCAATCGCCCACGTCTGACTCACCAGTTCCTTGCCGAAGCTGTGAATCGGCTCTTCCTCAACCAGCTCAAACCCCGCCCGCTGATACAACCGGCGGGCATCCACCAGATTGCTGGTGGTCCACAGAATCATCTTTTTGTAGCCGACATCCCGGGCAAAACGCAGGCATTCCTCGACCAGCCGATTGCCGATCCCCAGGCCCCGCGCACTGGCATCCACGTAGAGCATGCGCAATTTGGCGGTGGTTTCGTCGTGGCGGATGACGAACACTGAGCCCACCACCTTGCCGTCCTTTTCCGCGATCCAGCAGCGCTCGCCCGTGGGGTCGAATTCGCGCAGGTATTTGGCGACGACCTCTGACACCAGCGCTTCGAACTCTGAATTCCAGCCGTACTCGCGGCTGTAGATTGCGGTCTGCTGATGCACCACCAGACCCATGTCACCGGGTTGCGGGTCGCGCAGCAGGTAGGTCGTCGACTTGCCGCCCTCGAGTAGCGTCTGGATCTGCTTCATCGACGCGATCAGTTGCAGTTGCTGCGGTTCGGACAGGCGTTCGAGCAGGGTGATGACTTCTTGTCGTGATGCCTGTTCCAGAGGGGCGAGGATCTCGCGGCCGAGGTCGGTGATGTGCAATTGACTGGCGCGTGCGTCGGTGGCGCAGGGGACTTTCTGGATCAGGCCTTTTCTGTCGAAGCCGCTGATGAGGCGGCTCATGTAGCCCGCGTCGAGGCCGAGCATCTGGCGCAGGTCGGTGCTGGTCAGATCGCCCCGGGACGCGAGTTCGTAGAGGATGCGCAGTTCGGTGAGCGAGTAATCGCTTTGCAGCAAGTGTTCCTGCAACACGCCGATCTGATGGGTGTAGAAGCGGTTGAACTGCCGGACGCTGTCGGCGCGGTCGGTGATCGTGGACATGGCGTGATACCCATATGTTTGCTTCAGGCAACTATATAGTTGCCTGAAGCAAACAAGTCAAATGGATGATGTCACGATCCCGAATGCAAAATCAGCCGGATCGAACCGCTCAGTCGTGTCCATTTGTATGTTGCGCAGGCCCACCGTTTCCAGATGCGTTGAGTAGAGCGCTTCGGAAAACCAGGTGATCAACAGGGTGCGCCGGCGTGCACCGCTGGAGTTCAGGCTGCCGGCGTGGATCAGGTCGGCATCGAAGATCAGGATGTCGCCCGCGCTGCCCGTCAGTTGCACGGATCGGGACTCGTCATTTAAATCGAACGGGGGCTCGCTCAGAGCAGGGCGATGGCTGCTAGGGACGATGCGGGTTGCACCGTTTTCCGGGCCGTAGTCGTCGAGATACACCAGCGCGTTGACAGTGTCGCCGGGGCGTTGCGCCGACAAGTCGCGGTGCAGCTGTTGGTGGCCGCCATTGATGAGCGGTTCGCGGCCCTCGACCTGAGAGAGGAAGAAGCGTTCGCCGATCAACTCGCCCACCACCGCCAGCAATGGTGGCAATCGGCAGAGGGCCTGAACAACCGGGTCAGTGTCCAGTTGCGAATGGCGCCAGTCGATGCCGCGGGGCACGGGCCATTGGTTTGAAGGCTTCACGCCCGCATCGAATGCAGCGCGAAGTGTCTCCAGCCATTCCGGCAGAATCGCTCGGCGCAGCAGGACGTAGCCATTTTGGTGGAGTTGCTCGCGGTCAGCCACAGGCGTCCTCGGTTTGGTTGGCTACCGCGGAGCGTAGACAAAAGCCTCGACGATTGCGCCGTCGTCTAGCGTCACGGTGATCAGTTCTGCGCCGACCGGCTCAGAAACCCGTCGATCAACGCCACCACCTGTTGCTGGATCACCTTTCGCGAGCGAGCGCCGCCGTCCCCGCAAATAATGCCGTCGCCTGGCGAGTCCTCTTCGAGCAGCGCCACGGCGCCGGGCTTGCACAACGACATGAAGCTGAAATGGCTGGCGTCGCTGATCTCGACATACTGCGAGGTAGCCGAAGGCAGGCGTTTGGCGAGATTCGCCGATTCCAGTTGAGCGGGAAGTTCTTCGGACGGCACGCCCGCGCCGATCACCAGTGTCGGAACCGCCAGCGCGGCGAGGCTGGCGTCGGTCATCCCGCGTGACAGGCCCAGGTCCAGTGACACGATGGCGCTGACGCGTTTATCGCTCAAGTCTGCACTGATCCGGCTCTTCGCTTGCGGTGTGTCGGCGACGTTGATCGTCTTGTAGACCGAGCAACTGGCGAGTTTTTGATGGACCGCGCAGTCCTCGGCGAAGCGTTCAGGGTCGAAGCGTGTGCCGGCGATTTCCAGAGCGGTCCAGCCGCCAAGGGAATGGCCGGCGACTGCGATTCGCTGCTTCGAGACGGAGCCAAATTGCTCCGGTTGGGCCGTGACCGCATCGATCACACGGCTGATGTCGGCAGGGCGTTGCCACAATTGTGCAGCGGCTTTCGGACTGCGGTCATGAGTCGTGGTGCCGGGGTGATTGACCGCCGCGACGATGTAACCCTGACGGGCCAGCGCGCTGGCGAGCCACGCCTGATTGCTCCAGTTGCCCCTGAAACCGTGCGAGAGCACCAGCAATGGATGATCGCCGGCTGTTGGCGGCGCCTCGCGCACCGCCGACGTCCCGACGAACACCGCGTCGTCGGCAATCAATTGCGCAGGAGCGGTGGTCTTGGCGGGATACCAGACGACCATGTCCAGCGGGCGCTCGTTGCGCACGTCCGCCAGCGTGGCGGAGCGGAAACCGATGGGGTTTTCATCAGCGTTTGCGCCGGCCGAAAGGCAGATCAGTAGCAGAATGCGGAAAGCGTTTTTCATTGTTTTTATCTTCCTTGATCAAATCGGGCAAACAGGACGTTCGCCCAGACGTTCTACCAGTCTTACGAGATACCCGTCCGGATCCTGAACGAGAAATTCACGCTGGCCGACTTCGACAGCGTCAGCGCGGTACCAGGTGTCTTTGCAGGTTTTATAGAGTGAGACCTGAGCGGTGCCCAGTCTTTCGATGATGGGGGCAACCGCCTCAACGTCAATCTGCAGATTGACGCCTCTTCCGAAGGGCTTGCTCAGTTCCGCCGTCAGCCATTGGCCTGCATCCGGATCAACCTGCTCGAGCATGACTTGAGCGCCATTCAGGTCGAGGTAGGCGAAGCCATCTTCCGGGCGTTGATAAGCGATGTTGAAGCCCAGGCAGGAGACCCAAAACGCGAGGCTGGCCTGCAGATGCGTGACCATCAATTCTGGAACCAGTTTGTTCCGTTCGAACATGGGGTGAATTCCTTTTCGTTGAAGTCGGGGCGGCGCCAGACTTCTTCCCCGCGATAATACGAGTCGGGCGCATGGTAAGCGCGAATCGGGGAGCACCGAAAGCTGCACGCATCGAAAATCGTCACAAACCGCGATGACAGGGCCATCTCTCCATACCTGTAAAAAAAACTGACTAGAATCCACACACACCCATTCATTCAAGGAGCGACCCATGTCCGGTTTACGCACGTTGGTTGCGACCACGACCTGTATTGCGCTGCTGAGCAGTTCGGTGACCGCGCTGGCCGATCCAGGCAACGGAAAGGGGCAGGGCAAAGGCAATCCGCATAACAGCCAGGATCATGGCAATCAGGGGAAAAAAGGCGGAGGCGGTTATCAGGGGCATGGCCCGAGTATCGACCACGCCGGGGTGATCGGGATTGTTGACGGGTATCGCGGCTACTGGACCCCGGGCCCCGCGTTGCCGCCCGGCATCCAGAAAAACCTGGCCCGGGGCAAGCCACTGCCGCCCGGGATAGCTAAGAAACTCGATGGTCGACTGGTTGGCAGACTGCCGCACTACGACGGCTACGAATGGCAGCAGGTCGGTACCGATCTGATCCTGGTCGCGCTGGCTACAGGGCTGATTTATGAAGTGCTGAATGGCGCCTTCGATTGAGTCATCCGCGCAGCGGGCGACTCGATGAGCTGATCATTTGAAGGCGCTGCGCAGTTCCTCAATCACCTCTTCAACAGAGCGCCCCTGAATCGCTGGCGGTGTGGGGGTCTCGGCAAATTCTCGCCAAACGAACAGCGTCAGTTCTGCGCCATCGGTCGATGGCAAGGGATTCTCGGCGTAGGCAAAAGATTCGAGCAAGCGATAGCGGGAGTCTTTCCAGAACAAGTCTTCGACCCAGTCATAGACCGGTATGAAATGGAAGTGGAGGGGAAGACCGGGTTCATGACCGAAGCGGCCGATATAAAGGCGCTTGGGCTTCAGATGGCGCTCAATGATTTGCTGAGTTCTTGCGAGCAGCCCTCCAAGCTCCGCCAGTGCCTCTGTCGACAGCTCGGCCAGTGAATTGGTTTGGATTTTGGTCCCCAGCATCAGATAGCCGGGAAGTGCACTGGCCAGATGGTGGTTGATGATCCAGTACTCGGTTTCATGAAGAATGAAGTGCGGGGCAATTTCCATGTGCCATGGGTCCTGGGGCAAGCGGTGCGCCAGCGTAGCAAAAGTGCAGACCTTTCTGCCGGAGGAACTGTGCCGTAACGTCCGACGGTGAGTTGACCGTTCGCGTTTCCCTGTCGCAGCATGCATTCACTCAAAACGCCTTACCCGGAAAACCTATGCACACGCCTGCAGATCTTGATGAATTGTTAGCGCTTGTCAGAGATGAGCAGTCGTTCATTCGATTTGTCGAGGCGCTGGGGGCTGATTTTGCCAGTGAACGTTTGTTGGAACATAACGCTCCCTCATCAATAGATCGATCAGATAGTCAGGAATGGGAAAACGGAACGGTTGATGCGTTTCTCGATGCGGCAGCTGCATGGGCGCATGCCAGCAACCGATCTCATTTGGACGATAATGCCCAATCGAATGTATGGCAGCGCTGTGCAGCGATTCTGTTCGCTGGAAAGTTTTATGAGTGACAGTTGGGCTGGTTTGCAGCCGCAGGTCAAGGTTTAAAGGAAAAGCTATTCATGGTCATTGATAAAACCGGGCGCTCTCTGATGAGGTCCGGTTTTGGCGTAATGCACGCCACAAACCGCTTCCGCTTGCTGGCGATAGTCAGCGTAGTCGTCGCTGGCTGCTCCAGCTCCAAATCGCCGCCTCCGGTCGAGCGTGACGCGTGCCTGGCGGCTGGTCCGGCCAAAAGTGTTGATTACGATAATTGTGTAGCGAATCGAGAACGCAAAAGCAGGGCGGCGCTCGAAGCGCTTCTCGACGACAAATTCGTTTAACCCCCACAGCAGCAAATTGTCGAGGCCTCTGAAAGCAAGTATCAGCCATCCGATTTTCCAGAGTCCCCCGCACCCATGATCTACAAGGGGCTGGACTCGATATCGCTGACTGAGAAACGAGCGTTGCCTTTCAAAATCAGGATCGTCTGGAAGTACACATCGACAGGCGTGATACCGGAGCGTCGGGACGCCATCCGCATGGCTGAAATGGAGAAGTTGATAGTGCCGGCGGTAGAGGACAAGGGACTGGCGAAGTGGGTCTGCACGGTGACGGGTGGACACCAGCGGGAGTGGATTTTCTATGCGCAAAACGATGAAGCGTTTACCGCCAGGACGCGGTCGGCGCTCTCGCAGGGCGGGCCATACCCTATCGAGTTGAGTGCACGCCGGGATGTGGTGTTGAGTACCGGTTCGCAGCCTGCTGATAACCTGGCGGAGGTGATTCGCATCACCCCCAAAAAATGCGTGGAGTGAAAGCTGCATAGCCACAAAGGACAGGGAGATACCCATCAGACATGAAAAAGCCCGGCGGATAAGGCCGGGCTTTTGTCGAGTACTGCTGTAAAACGCTGCATTCAGACGTTACGACGTTCGATCAGACGGTCAGAACCACCTTCGGCAACCGCATCGCTGAACAGCGGATCAGTTTCGGTCGCGGCTACGGCATCGCTGAACAGCGGATCGGTTTCGGTCGCGGCTACGGCATCGCTGAACAGTGAATCAGTTTCAGTCGCGGCAACGGCGTCACTGAACAGTGGATCAGTCTGAGTCGCAGAGGCAACAGCATCGCTGAACAGTGGATCGGTTTCAGTCGCCGCAAAAGCATTCAGGGCGAAGAGCGAGAAGGCGATACCGAGGAGGGTTTGGCGTTTCATGGTTCTGTACTCCGTGTGCAGTGGGTTGGTATGGAGCAGATCCTACGCTTTGGATTCGATATGAAAACTTCATTGAGTTAATGGTTGTTATTGATGCAGTCAATAATTGAACTCGGTGGCCTGAGATGCGCTGAACCGCACCGATGACACCAATTCGCTTGCCAGTCACTGCGCAATAAACCTGCGAATCGCTTGAGTGGTTTCCACCGGCGCTTCCTCCATCAGCCAATGACCCGCACCGGCGATCACCAGTTCGGTGACGTTGTCGGCGGCATTACGCATCACGATGGCTTCGTTGTTGCCGAAGGATTTCTCACCGCCGACCGCCAGCACCGGCATTTTCAGTTTGGTCTTCATCGATGCTTCGTTGTCCACCGCGTCCTGGCGGATCGCGCGGAACTGGGCGAACGCCGCGTGCATGGCGCCGGGGCGGGCGTAGAGTTTGGCGTAGTGTTGGCGGGTGGCTTCGTCGACTTTTTTCGGGTCGCCGGCGAACTCGTTCCAGAAGCGGTCGAGGTAGATACGCTCACGCCCTGCCACCAGTCTTTCTGCGTCCGGGCCGCCGAAGTCGAAATGCCAGAGCATCGGCGAGCGAACGATCTCGTTCCACGGCGGAATCCCCGGAACGGGCGCATCCATCACCACCAGGCGATCGGTCTGCTGCGGATACCGCGAGGCGTAGGCGAAGGCGACCATGGTGCCGATGTCGTGGCCGACCACCACCGAATGCTCGATGCCCAGCGAAGCCAGCACCGCGCGGATATCACCGGCCTGAGTCTTCTTGTCGTAGCCATCGGCGGGGATCGACGACAGGCCCATGCCCCGCAAATCCGGCACCACCACGGTGTGATCCTTCGCCAGATCCGCCGCCAGCGGCGCCCACATATCACCGGTGTCGCCGAAACCGTGCAACAGCACCACCGCCGGGCCTTTGCCGCCGATGCGCGTGTGGATTTTCGCACCGTCGACGGCGATGTCCTGAGTGCGGAACGAGGCGGGGAAGGGCGTCACGTCCGCATGGGCCGGAACACTCATAGCCAGCAGCAGGGAAGCGGTGAGCAGGGCGCGGATCATGGCGTTCACTCCAGAGGGGGTGGCTGGAGCGTAGACGGATTTGTTGTCGCTGAAGTGTGAAAAATGGGCACAGGTCGGTTTGTAGACTGGAATTTGGCAACCGCTTCAGGAAAGGTAGCCGCTGCCCCCTGGCCAAAACAGCTTCATCCCCTTGGCCACACGCCAGAGGATGGATCACTCGGATGAACTCAAAGCTGCAGTGTTATCGTTTGATACCGGTCGAAGCGCGGGCTTGGGGCATGTTGAACGCAGTCCATCTATATGCTCCATCAAGCTATCTGGAATGCTCTGCCACATCGGGTCGAGTATGAAATCAACACCTTCGCGCCGAGCCATCTTCGCCGCAGGTACAAAATCCGCATCACCTGCAATCAGGACGATTTGATCGACCTGTTGTTTGAAAGAAAGTGATGCGACATCGACACCAATTCTCATATCAACACCTTTTTGTCGGGTCTCGATGCTGACGTCGGTTTCGGTGAGGTCTGCTATCTGGATTTTTCCCTTAAGTAGCTCGGCAATCCTCGAAGGTTTGATTGTCCATTTCACATCTTTGGAAAGGTGTCCCAGACGCAATGCCAGTTTTCGTTTGCTTCGCAACCGAATGTGCAGCTCTTTTCGAAACACGGCTTCTCTTGATTTGGAGAAATCGACGAGTTTTTTTGTGATGGGGTTGTGTTGCTTGGTGTCCAGAGGAGGGCAGTCGTAAAAGAATATTCTGTAAAGGTCTTTTCTGGAGGGCTGTTGCAGCCTTGAAGCCGGGCAGTTTGGGCGAGATGGCATCCTGGTTATCAGATGCGCCGTCGCCCATCGGTGGACGAGATCAGCGGCCCGTTCAGCATTGAATGCATTGTGGGGCTCGATCCTTCGAAATCGCTTGATGAAGTAGGCGCCGTCAACCAAAACTGCTGTGGGCATGCGTTCTTCCTGAAAACAAAAACGCCCAAGGGTTTGGCACGTCCTGGATGATTAGGACGGCTTACTGCCTTGGGCGGGATGTGGGCAGATTAGGGAGCGATGACGATGGCGTCAACCGTTCACTCTTTGAGTCGATCAAGGGATAACCTTCGATCCTGAATGTCTTCTGCGTTCAGTCGATGGGCAGTGACGGAAAAAGCATACGGTTTGAGGGCGAACTCTGAAAGCCGGCGCTTTCTGGCAAATTTGTAGGTACTTGCGCAAGGGTTTGTAGGCTCAAGTATCGAATTTCAGATGTTTAAACGTTGGTGTTTAAGTACTGATTCGCCAACATCATTCGTAACGCTGATTCATACGAAATCCAGCAACAGTGTTTGTCCAGCCAGCCGATTTTTCAGCACCACTCCAACCCTTAGCATCGTCTCCAATCCGTGAACAAACACGGTCCTCAACGAGACGGTGAACATCATGAGCCTCAAGAAAATCGCGCTGGTCTTAATGCTTGGCAGCTTCGGTGCACACGCTTACGCCGATAATGCGGACGCGGCGAATCTCCCGGTCGAGACTTACAGCTCTTCGACAAATCTGGACATCGAACACGTCATTTCCATCACTGAACCGGCCAACGAATGCGCCCCGGTGCCGGTGCAGATGACCTACGAAGACTCCCATGGCGAGCGCCACGTTCTGCAATATCAAGTGATGGGCACTGGCTGTTCCAGTTGAGCCCGGTGCAAGGGATGGAGGGTCGACACTCCATGCCAGCCACGCTCAGAATGCTTTCGTTCCAACGACGTCTTCATCCGATGCCAGCAATTGCGGGATCGACTGCTTCAGAAATTCCACCCAGGTCTTGATCTTCGCATCGACGAACTTGCGCGACGGATAGATTGCAAACAGGTTCAACTCCTCCAGCCGGTACTCCGGCAATATCCTCACCAGTGTTCCCGCCCTCAAACCGTCCACGGCCGAAGCAATCGGCTGAATGCCGATACCCATGCCTTTTCTGATCGCGATGGTCATGCCGTCGGCGGTGTTGATGTGAAAGGGCGACACGGGAATGGTGATGGTTTCCATGCCTCCGGGGCCTTCGAACGTCCAGTTTTCTACCGGCATCACCGTGTTGACGATGCGCAGACACTCGTGTTCGCAGAGTTCGCCGGGTGTTTGCGGCAGGCCGCGCTTTGCCACGTAGGCAGGCGATGCGCAGAGGACGCTGTAGGTGATGCCCAGGCGTTGCGCGACGAAGCCGGAATCCGGCAGATCACGGGCCAGCACGATGGACATGTCGAAGCCCTCTTCGAGCAGATCCGGGACGCGGTTGGTCAGGGTCAGGTCGAACATCACCGTGGGGTGGATGTCACGATAGCGAGCGATGGCGTCGATCACGTAGTGGTTGCCGATGGCCGACATGGTGTGAATCTTCAAGCGGCCGACGGGCAGGGTCCGGGCGGTGCCGGCTTCTTCGTCGGCTTCGCGCACGTCATCGAGGATTTTTTCGCAGCGTTCCAGATAGCGCACACCGGCTTCGGTCAGGGCCAGACGGCGGGTGGTGCGGTTGATCAGCCGGGTGTGCAGGCGTGCTTCGAGAGCCGAGATGGCTTTGGAGACGTTGGTGGTGTTGGTGTCCAGCAGCTCGGCAGCGGCGGTGAAGCTGCCGCTTTGGGCGACGGCGATGAAGAAGCGCATGCTTTGGAAGACGTCCATCGGTGTCGTCTCAACAGTCAGGTGGAAAGAGTATAGGGGCGGCCTCGCAGGAGGCCGCCCCTTTGCCATGTGTCACTTTTTGCGGGGGATAAAACCGGGTACGCCCGTCTCGACCACCGAGTTGAAGCGGATTCGCGTCGTGATCTCTTCCTTGATCTCGCGCATCGCCCGATGCGGCAAGGTCGCGATATCGAAGTTTTCCTGAATCCGGCTCGGGTTGGCCGAGGTCGTCAGGAATGCCGTACCCCGCTGCACCGCCCAGGCCAGGGCCACTTGCGCCGGGGTTTTGCGTACGTGCCGGGCAATCCCGGTGAGTACGGAATCCTCGAGCACATTCGGCTCCATGCCATGCCCCAGTGGGGCGAAGGCGAGCAGGATAATGCCGTGTTCCTTGCAGAATTCCAGCATCTCCCACTCGGGCAGGTACGGATGGGATTCGATCTGCACCACCGCCGGCTTGATCCGCGCGGCGGCGACAATGTCCTTCAGCGCATCGAGGGTGATGTCGGAAAGGCCGATGGATTTGCAGCGGCCTTCATCCACCAGCGCTTCGAGTGCACGCCAAGTGTCGATCAAACGGGTTTCGCCATCGTAGATCACGTGCCCGAACACATCCCGCGGATCCTGATCGTCACCGGGCTGAAAGGCAAACGGCGTGTGGATCAGGTAGCAGTCGAGGTAGTCGACCTGCAACCGCTGGCAACTGGCTTCGAACGCCGGTTTCACCCGCTCGGGGCGGTGGTTGGTGTTCCACAGCTTGGTGGTGATGAACACGTCTTCGCGGCGGATCTCGCCCACCGAAAACACTTGCGCAAAAGCCTCGCCAATCTGCGTTTCGTTGCGATAGCGCTCGGCGCAGTCGAAGTGGCGGAAGCCCACTTCCAGCGCACATTTGACCGCTTCGGTGGTGGTGCTCAAGTCGCGAAACAGCGTGCCGAATCCCACGGCCGGCATCGAGCCTGCGCCGTTGTTCAACGGCATGCGGGTGTCGCGAAGTTCATCGTGGAAAGCTTCGTAGGTCATGTTGCGTCTCCGGTATCTGCCGTTAAAGAAGTGTTGAGGTTTTGCGGGCGGCGAGCTTCTGATCGAGCACACCCACCGAGTTGCCACCCAGCGCAACGAACAGGCGCACCGAGTCGAGATAACGTGCGGTCTTCACCTGAATCTGCCCGAGCAGCGCCTGTTGATAGGCGCGTTCGGCTTCCAGCACTTGCAGCAGGCTGGTTTCGCCTTGGGCGTAGGCCTGGCGATTGAGGCGCAGGCTGGTGTCGGCGGCGCGCAAGGCGTCGTCCTGCGCCAGGTTTTGTTCGGCGCCGTGGTTGAGCGCCTGCAAGGTGTCCGCGACCTGGCCGAAGGACTGAATCACCGTCTGTTGATAGCGGGCGAGCGACGCGTTGTAGCCCTCGACGGCGCCTTCGCGCTCAGCCTTGAGCGTGCCGCCATTGAAGATCGGCGCCGTCAGACCGGCGGCAAATCCCCAGAGTGCTGCGCCGCCATTACCCGACGCGGCTTGCATCAGCGAGGCTGACAGCTCGACATGCGGGTAGAGATTGGCAGTCGCGACGCCCACCGCCGCGCTGGCGATGTGCAGTTCGGATTCAGCCTGGAGAATGTCCGGCCGGGTACGAGCCATGGCCGATGGCAGGCTGACCGGGATGTTCGACGGCAAGGCGAACTCATCGAGGCTGAAGTCCGGCGCGATCCAGTCCGCCGGGCCTTTGCCGGTCAGAATCGACAATGCGTGACGGGCCGCATCGCGCTGTTGGGCGAGGGGCGGCAACAGCGTGCGATCCTGTGCAAGGCGGGTTTCGGCCAGCGACACGTCGATTTGGGTGGTGGTGCCGCTCGTTTGAGCCCTGCGCACCAGATCGAGGTTTTTCGCGTCGTTGGCCAGCAGGGTTTCCACGGCCTGGATCTGCGCGTTGGCCGACGCCAGCACGAGTGCCTGACTGGCAACGTCGCCGGTCAAGGTCAGCCAGGCTGCTTCGTAGCGATGTTTTTGCAGATCGGTCAGCGCTTGTTGCTGCTCGACCGCGCGTTTGTTGCCACCAAAGACGTCCAGATCGAACGCGACCCGTGGCCCGATCCCGTAGAAATTGGAGACCACCGGCTCAGGCCCATTGTGGGTGCGCTGGCGCCCGGCAGAAGCAGCGAAATCCACCTGCGGATACAAGGCACCTTCCGCCGCCGCGACCGAAGCGGCGGCCTGGCGAAGGGTGGCATCGGCTGCCGCCAGTTCGAGGTTGCCGTCGATGGCGCGGCGTACCACTTGATCGAGTTTTGGCGAACGGAATGCCGCCCACCAGTCGCCGTTGATCCGCTGGCCCATGGCGAAATGCTGTTCGGCCGCTTGATCGTAATGCTGCGACGGGCTCTCGGCAGGCCGCTGAAAATCAGGGCCGACGGTGCAGGCGGACAACATCACCAGCATCGCCAGCGGGGTGAAGCGCATAGAAGCTTTCATGGTTCAGACTCCACGTCATCAGTTGGCCGCAACAGGCTTGCGCAGGAACATCACCAGCGGACTCACGACGAGCATCGCCAGCATCAGAATCTTGAATTGGCCCATCACCGCGACGAACGCCGCCTGGTGGGTGACCAGATGGTTGAGGCCTTCGAGCGCCGGCAACGACGTCGGCAGGGCCACGCGATAAGGCGTCAGCTGACTGACTAGCGCCGAGTGCACCGTCTGGGTGTTGTTGAAGAAAAAGATCTGCACCACGGCCACGCCGAGGGTGCTGCCGTAGACCCGCATCAGGTTGAAGAAACCGGTGGCTTCCGGGCGCAGCTTGGGGTCGATGGTGCTGAACGCGGTCTTGCTGAGCGCCGGCATCAGGATGCCGAGACCGACGCCCTGGATAAACCCGTTGACCGCCACGGGCGTCCAGTCCATCAGCGGCGAGTAACCGAGCATCAGCCAGTTGGCGTACACCACCAGCGCGATGCCGGCCGCGACGAATAACCGGGCATCGATCCACGCCGGCGCGCGCATCATCAGCAGAAACGCCCCCACCAGTCCGATGCCACGGGGGACGGTCAGCAACCCGGTGGTGTCCGGCGGATAACCGAGGATTTCATCGAGCATCGGCGAGGTCAGGGCCATGGTCGACAACAGCACGAAGCCCAAGGCGAAGAACATCACAGTCGAGAGCATGAAGTTGCGGTCGCCGAACAAGCCTTTGCTGAGGAAGTGCGTCTTGCGGGTCAGCGTATGGACGACGAACAGGTACAGGCCGAGTGCGCAGGTCAGTGCTTCGATCCAGATTTCCGGTGAGTCGAACCAGTCCAGCCGTTCGCCGCGATCGAGCAGCATCTGCAGGCCGATCATGCCGGCGGTGAAGCTGGCGAAACCGAAAAAGTCGAACGTCGGGCGCGGGTCCGCTTTCTTCTCGGCGAGCAACAAAGTCACCACCATGAAGATGTACGCCGTCAGCGGCAGGCTGAGGTAGAACATCGGCCGCCAGTCGAAATACTCGCAAATCAGACCGCCAATGCTCGGGCCGCTGACGATGCCGAACAGCACCAGCGCCGTCCATTTCGGCCCGAACGCAGGGCGCTTTTCTGCTGGCAATGTCTCCAGGGCGATGGCCATCGACAACGGCGCAATCACGCCGCTGGCCAGACCTTGCAGGATGCGGGCAGCGATGAATTCAAGCGGTGTGCCGGCCAATGTGCCGAGCCACAGACCCAGGGCGAACAGCAGCAGTGAGGTCTGGTAAACCCGTTTCAAACCGAAGCGTCCGGCCAGCCATTGCGCGACCGGCATCGTGATCGCGCTCGCGGCCAGATAAGACGTGAAAATCCACCCGGCCTGATCGTCGGTCATCGACAGACTGCCCTGAATCAAGCGCAGCGCGGCGTTCGGCAACGGCAGGTTGGCTGACTGCATATAGGTGGCGAGCAGGACGACAAACCGCAGTGCCCGCGCATCGGCTGTTGAGCTGTTCATCACGAATTACCCGCAGACAATAACGACTTGAGCGGATGCCACCAGGGCGAGCGATGCCCGGTGTCGACTTTGACCGTGGCGCTGGTGCCGGAGAACAGCGGCAGGGCAGAGTCGGCCTCGTCCAGTTCCAGACGCACCGGCACCCGCTGCACCACTTTCACCCAGTTGCCGGTGGCGTTCTCCGGCGGCAGCAGGGCGAAGTCGGCACCGGCGCCGGGGCTCATGCTGATCACGTGCGCCTTGAGCGGGCGATCCGGGTAGGTATCGAGGGTGACGGTCGCGGTCTGACCGGGGCGCATGTGCGTCAACTGGGTCTCGCGAAAGTTGGCCTCGACCCAGATTTCCCGGTCGGAAATCAGCGCAAACGCCGGTGCGCCGTTGTTGACGTAGTTGCCCACCTGCAAATCATCGACCTTGGCGACGATGCCGTCGTCCGGCGCCGTCACCGTGGCGTAGGACAGATACAACTGCGCTTCATCGAGCTGAGCCTTGGCTTCGCGCACGGTCGGGTGATTGTCGAGGGCGATGTCCGGGTTGCCGTTCAACGCGACGACGGTGTTGGCGATCTGTTGCTCGATGGACGCGATGCGCTGGCGCGAGACTTTCAGGTCAGTTTCGGCGCGCTCGAAAAGCGCCTTCGACACGAATTCGGTGGCGATCAAGGCTTTCTTGCGGGCGAACTCCTTCTGGTCGTAATCCGCCGAGGCTTTCGCCGATTGCAGCTCGGCTTGCTGCTGGCGATAACTGGCCTTGAGCCCGTCGATGCGCAGGCGTGCGTTGGCCAGTTGCGCTTCGGCCCGGTCAACGGCGATCTGCAACGGCTTGGGGTCGATGCGAAACAGCACCTGGCCTTTGCGTACTGGCTGGTTGTCGTCCACGGCGATCTCGACCACTTGCCCGGAAATCCGTGCGTTGATCGAGGCCTTGGCCACGCGGGCGTAGGCGTTATCGGTGGAGACGAAGGGCTCGTTGGCCACGTACTGGCCGTAGCCAATCGCGGCGCAAAGCGCGGGGAGGCCCCACATGAAGACCGGACGCAGTCTCTGCTTGAGCGGTATTTTCGGCGGCGCGTCGACGGGGTGAGCGCGGGCTTGTTCTGCGGTGAGATCGAATTGCTGAGTCATGAACGGCTCTCCAAAAGGCTGGGCGCCTGGACGGCATTGAATGCGTGAGTCATCAAATCCATTCGCGGCGGGGGAGGATCACTCCGTGCCGCTGTTTTCGTCGTCGCCGGACCCGGTTCGAGCGCTGTTACAACAAACCTGCCGATCAAGGAATTTCTGATTCCTTAATTTTGTGCGATGGTGTAAGAATATGAGCGACTTCATTTCCCCGCAAGGAATTTGTACGACATGGCACAAAATAAACCGACAGAAGGAAAAGGCCGTGGCCGGCCACGGGCCTATGACCCGCAAACCGCGCTGCAGCAGGCCCTTGGCGTGTTCTGGAACACCGGCTATTCCGGCGCTTCACTGGATAGCATCGCCAGCGCCGCCGGCATGAACCGCCCCAGCCTGTACGCCGCGTTCGGCGACAAACACGCGCTCTACATCAAGGCGCTCGACCAATACTGGGCCTCCGCCCACGCCGCCATGCAGGCCGCGCTGAACGACAGCAGCCTGACCCTGGAACAGGCACTCATCGCATTTTACGAAGGGCAACTTGCGATCTACTTTTCCGGCGACGGCCAGCCACGCGGCTGTTTCGCCATCGGCACAGCCACCACCGAAGCGGTCGAAGACCCGGAAATCCGCAACGTGCTGTCCCGCCGCCTTAGCCAGCTCGATGCCGATCTTGAAGCCCGTCTGCAACGGGCGATCGAATCCGGTGAACTGACCGGCGATGTCGATGCAGCGGCGCGGGCGATGCTCGCATCATCGCTGCTGCACAGCATCTCGATCCGTGCCCGCGCCGGTAAATCCCGCGAAGAACTGGCGGGTCAGGCGCGCGATGCGGTGAAGGTGATCTGCGGTTGAACGGGCTTGAGGACATCCTGACCGAAGGCCTGTCCGTGGTGTTCTGCGGAATCAATCCGGGGTTATTGGCGGCAGAGCAGGGACATCACTTCGCCGGACGCAGCAACCGCTTCTGGCGCACCTTGCACCTGGCCGGTTTCACGCCCCACGAGCTCAGCCCGCAGGACGATCGCTCGATCCTGCAGTTTCACTGCGGGCTGACGGCCGTGGTCGAGCGGCCGACGGCACGGGCGGATCAACTGTCGGCGCAGGAATTCACCGCAGCGGCGGGGGACTTTGAGCGCAAGATCAAACGTTATGCGCCGCGTTATGTGGCGTTTCTCGGCAAGGCTGCCTATGCCGGTTTGTCCGGGAAAAAAACGTTTGGATGGGGCGCGCAGGACAGGACGTTCGGCGGAGCAAATGTGTGGATCCTGCCCAACCCCAGCGGCCGCAATCTGGCGTTCAATCAGGATCAATTGGTGACGGCATATCGACTGCTTTATCGGGCCTCCCGCGAGGGTGCGCCTGGCTTCGGAAGCGGGCCTTCGAGGCATTTTCCGGTTTGATCCCCCCCTGTGCGCGACAGGATTCGTCTATCGTCTAGAAAATCAGTACACGGCCAGGATCAGGGAGCTGATCATGAATCGTCAGGAAGACCTCAACGTTATCTGGAAGCGCATATTCTGGATTTTCATCGCCCTGTTGGTGCTGGCGATTGCCGTCACTTACAGTCTGCCCGACTACAAAGTGCCTTTTATCGTTTGTATCGCCGGGAACGTTGGAGGCTATGTAGGGTTTCACCGACGACTGTCGATACTCACCGACCCGGAAATCGAAAACCTCTCCCGATCATGGTTCGCGCTGATCCTGCCTTCGTTCATAGGCGGGATACTGGCGGGGCTGTTGTACCTCTTGTTCCTTTCCGGCGTTATCCGGGGCGATCTGTTTCCGGTGATCGTTCCGGATGAGGATCCACAATGTCTGAAGCAAATCTTCAATGACATCTTTTGCCAACATGCAGAAGGGTACGCGGCCTACGCCAAGTTGCTGTTCTGGTCATTTGTCGCGGGTTTCAACCAGGACTATGTGGTTGACCTGATTGAAAACATAAAAGGCAGCGACAAAAAAGGCTGATGAAGGCTGAAGGGAACTGTTGCCCGGCAAACGCCAGCAAAGTCTGTACGTCTTCTGCAGTTCAATCTGTCAGAAATTGCCTTGTAGTCGATGAGGGGATCGACCCGGGCAGCCCTGGATCAACACTTTGGTCACGGCGTGTTTCGCTGCGTTTTCCCCGCGTCAACTGATCGCACGTTGACATCACAAAGCCATCTCCTATCGTTCTCCGCAGACCGCATCCAGGGACCGGATGAGCCGGACAGCCTTTGCGGGCGCGGTCGTTTCTGCCATTCCAACAAGGAGCAGCAAAATGTCCAGTGCGACCAATACTTACGACGTGCTCGTCAATATCGATGCCGATTACCTGATTGCCCATCCCGGTGACGTCGGCGGTGCGATTTCCATGCTGGTAACGCGCGATGCCGTCGATCCCCATGCCAGTGGCAACACCGGCGAAGGCGGCAACGAGTTGTGGATCGATGTCAAAACCGGCGACAACATCCGCTGGCGTGCCACTACGCTGTCGCGCAACTTCGACCGCATCGCCCAGATCAAGAACGTCCAGCCCGGCGATCCTCATCAGGGCGGCGATTACAAAGGCACCATCTCGCCACCGGTCTCTTTCAACGTACCGGGTGTGGTGATCTATCTGAACAAGGGGGCTCCCGGCGGTATTTCCAAAACCGATGTAACGTATTCCATGTGGCAAGCCACTGCTCTGAATCCAGGCAAGCTCTGGTACACCATCGAGTTTGCCTTGTACGACCGTGACCTTAACCAGATTGGCCCGGACCACACCTGGGACCCCTACATCACCGTCAATAACCAGTAACTGAACAGCCAAAAGCCCGGCTGGATACTCTTCGTCAATGACGAAGGTGTCTGGCCGGGCTTTTTATTGACTTTCATCCGTCTTGTTCAGGGAGTGTTGGGGCGCGTCATGCTTGAATAGTCCCTGCCGTGGGCTAGGCTCAAATTCAACTTTCCGGAAAACATAACTTCAATATCTGCGTTATCGGAACTTCAGGATTCTGGCCAAAAAGAACAACTTCACTAAAGGGTTAACGATGGATCGATATGATGCCCCGCTTGTTGTAGAGCGCACTTGGCGGGCAGGCATGTTGAAAGGATTGATTGCAAGAAATCCATGCCTGAGCATTTTTTTCATGACACTGGCCATGTTCATGGTGTTGCAGTACAAACCGGCTGTTCTCAACTACACCACACGTTTTGTCGACTTTGCCGAGTACATGTTGCTGCACGGCGTCACGCTGTTCCCCATTGCCGACGACCTCAAGCCTTATCCCGACTACACCGTCCTCAATACCTTGTTGGTCTATCTGGTTTCCTTGCCGTTCGGCCGGGTGTCCATTCTTTCAATGGGATTTCCGTCTTGTGTGGCCGCGTCGCTGATGCTGGTGTTCACTTATCGGTTGGGGGCGCTGCACAGCAAGAAGTGGGGCGCCTACGGCGTACTTTTCAGCCTGTTGACCTGGGCCTTTCTCGATGGCGTGAACTCGCTGGCACTGGATATCTATCCGGCGCTGTTTACGGTGATGTGCTTCTACGTGGCCTATTCGGCCGAAATGAAAAAAGACCCGCGGCGCCTGGCGTTTCTGTTCGTGGGCCTGGCGCTGGGCTTTGCGTTTCGTGGGCCGATCGGTTTGATCGGGCCGGCAAGTGTGATTGGTGCTTACTACGTTCTGAGCCGCCAGTGGCGCATGTTGCTGCTGTTTTCATTTCTATCGGGCCTGATTCTGGCCGTTGGCGTTGTGCTGCTGGCATGGGCAGCCTACGCGCAAGGGGGGCCAGCGTTCCTGGAAGAAGTGCTGAACATGCAGGGCATCGGACGCTTCGGTTCCGACCACGCGCCGCGCTATTACTTCTACTTCTCCGCAGGCCTGTTTACCTATGGCATTACGGTGTTTTACGCCATCAACGTGATGCTGAAGAAGTACAAACTGTTCTTCCGCTCGACCCGCGATAAAGACATCGACCTGCTGCTCTACTTAACGGGGTGGTTGTTGGTACTGCTCGTACTGTTCACGATCCCAAGCTCCAAGAAAGCACGCTACATACTGGCAATCACACCGGCCATTTCCCTGTTGGCGGCCTACCTCTTTGTCAGCCATGAAGCGACATTCGTACGCGCCAAAAACGGCTTGATGCAGTTTTGTCTCAAGTTGCCAGTGTTGGGTTTGGGCCTGCTGTTGTCGGTGCTGGTGTACAACAACTTCGCCCAAGTCCCATTGCAGCCCAACTACTTGGGTGCAGGCTCAGGGCTGTTTGCGCTGTTGAGCTTTTACCATGCCAGGCGCGAGTACTTCGCCGGGCATCGCTACCGTGAGTTCATGACACTGTCGTTTGGGGTAGGGGCGTTTCTGATACTGGATATGTTCTTCTTCAACCCCATCACCTACCACCTGGAACTCATGATCGAGCCTACGCCGAAGTTTTTGCCGTATTGGTTTTGGTGAAGCGCTTGGCGTGTCGCAGTCGATACTCTGCAATAAAATTGTACATTTCTGATTTCTTGTATAAGAATTCAAGCCCTCACTTCTTGAAAGCCGTTCTGTGGATCACATCTACGCAGTCATTGGGCCTGTACGCCCCCATCAACTGGAACCTGATTGATGAATACGACTCGCCGATTGTGCCTCGTCCTGGGCGACCAATTATCTTTCGACCTCGCTTCTCTGCAGGGGCTGGATCAAGAGCGCGATACGGTGCTTCTGGTCGAGGTGATGGAAGAGGCCAGCCATGTTCCTCATCATCCGCAAAAGATTGTTCTTATTTTCAGCGCTATGCGTCATTTCGCCGAAGCGTTGCAGCAGAGGGGAATCAGGGTGCAGTACGTAACGCTCGATGATCCGGAAAATACCGGCTCCGTGCCGAGCGAATTACGCCGCTGGCAGTCACGCCTGCAACCGGATGAACTGCACATCACGGAGTGCGGTGACTGGCGGTTGGAGCATTCAATCAGGGACTGTGGCTTGGCGATCAAGTGGCATTCCGATCGTCGCTTTCTTTGCTCACGTGCCGATTTCGCTCACTGGGCGCAGGACAAAAAACAGCTGCGCATGGAGTACTTTTATCGAGAGATGCGCCGCAAGAGCAAGTTGTTACTCAATGGTGACGGCACCCCGGTCGGAGGTGCCTGGAACTTTGATGCGGAAAACCGCAAAGCCTTGCCCAAGGGCGTCAGGCCGCCTTCGCCGGCCCGTTTTACGCCAGACGCAATCACCCGGGATGTGCTGGCGTTAGTTGCCAAACACTTCTCCGGTCACTATGGCGCCCTCGACACGTTCGACTATCCGGTCACCCACGCCGAAGCTCAGACCCTGTGGGATTACTTTCTCGATTGGGGCCTGGCAGCCTTCGGCGACTATCAAGACGCCATGGCCAGCGATGAGCCGTTTCTGTTTCATGCTCGTATAAGCGCGGCACTTAATATCGGCTTGCTGGATCTTCGCCAGCTTTGCAGTGATGTGGAATCTGCCTATTGGTCCGGCAGCATTGCACTCAACGCCGCCGAAGGCTTTATTCGACAACTGATCGGCTGGCGTGAGTATATCCGAGGGGTCTACTGGCTGAAGATGCCGGACTATGCCCAGGGAAATGCCTTTGGTAATACGCGGTCGCTTCCAGAGTTCTACTGGACAGGTAAAACACAGATGAACTGCATGCGCCAGGCCATCAGCCAGAGCCTGGAACATGCCTACGCGCACCACATCCAGCGACTGATGGTGACCGGCAACTTCGCACTGCTCGCGGGTATCGCACCGAGTGAAATATGTGAGTGGTATCTGGCGATCTACATGGACGCCTTCGACTGGGTGGAACTACCCAATACCCTGGGCATGGTCATGCACGCCGATGGCGGCTATCTCGGTTCCAAACCCTATTGTGCGAGCGGCCAATACATCAAACGCATGTCCGACTATTGCCGTGGTTGCGCTTACAAAGTGAGCGAAAGCACCACAGACGACGCTTGCCCGTTCAACTCGCTCTACTGGCACTTTTTAATGCGTCATGGCGACCGACTGCGTGGCAACCAACGCATGAGCATCATCTACAAAAACCTCGACCGCATGCCTGAATCCAAACAACAGGCGCTTTGGCAGCGCGGCGAGTGGTTGCTCAAGCAATTGGACGATGGGGAGTCGCTGTGAAAAAAAGCGAGCCCCCCATCAAAACCTGCGCGACCTGCGGCCTTCCATTCACATGGCGGGATGTGCGTTGGATTATATCCAGACGTCATTCAAGGCCGTTCTTTCGTCATCTTCATGTCCGGTGTTCAAAATACCTCGTGGCTCGATCATCATCAGTTTTGCTTCACCTTTAGCAGCCGTCCGATGTTCAACGCCACGGGGTACCACATAGAGTTCACCCGGATTCACATAGACGCAGCCTTCCGGCAGGTCTATGCGCAGGGTGCCTTCCAGGACAAGAAATGCTTCGTCGGTCTCAGGATGTGAGTGCCAGATGAATTCGCCTTCGATTCGCACAACCTTGAACTGGTAGTCATTCATCTCTGCAACAACCCTGGGGCTCCATTGCTGTTCGATGAGCGAAGCCTTGCGTATCAGGTTTACAGGAACTGATGATTGGTGATGACGGTGCACTGACATGACGGATCCTCTGTGGTTGAAGTCGCCAGCCTATAGCGCATGGAGCAGGGCACTCTTGTACGATCCTGCAAGTCAGCGTGCGGCCCGCAATCGTTCCAGCCAGCGCATGGGTGGTATTCCGTAGCAGCGAGTGAAATGTCGCGTCATATGACTTTGATCGTGGAAACCCGCGACGAGGGCGGCATCCACCAGAGTGAAACCTTCAAGCACCAATGCGCGGAACCGATCCAGGCGGCGCAGGGTGACGAATCGGTAAGGGCTCGTACCGTAAAGCGTTCTGAAGTCGCGTGACAGGCTCCAGCGTTCGCGCCCACTGGCACGCTCCAGCATCTCCAGCGTAATGCATGAATGCAGATGTTCCAGGATGAACGCTCTGGCGCGCTCGGCTGCACAGTAATCCAGACGCTTGCGCCCGCGTGGCTTGCCACCGACGGCACGCAACGCCATTGCCAAGTCAAATAGCGCGTCCTGTTCCTCCAGTGTCTCCAGTGGATGATCCATTGCTTGCATGAAAGCTGCACTGGCATGGAACAGACGCGGATCGCTCGAAATTCCCCCCGCGATAAAGGGCAAGGGTTCTCCCCCCAGGATGTTCTGGATTAGTGCGGGATCAACGTAGGCCATACGGTAACGAAAGCCTGCATCGGTGCCGGCCATACCATCGTGGAGTTCGTCGGGGTGAAGCACGAGCGTGTTGCCGGGAACACCGTGGCGCAGCGAGCCTTTGTAGTGAAAGCTCTGCACGCCTGCCAACGTTCGACCGATCGAATAGGTGTCATGGCGATGCGGATCGTAGCCGTGGCTGCCAAACCACGCTTCGATTCGCTCGATTCCTCCAGGTTGAACACTGCGGATGACCCAGTCGACATTGCCAGCCTGGCCATTTTTCTGATCCATAAACGTGTGCCTTCCTGATTCAGCGCGTTAGTGGTGAAGATCTGTCTGTCGGGAATATACAAGTGCAGGTATTTAGATGTCCGCTTGGGGCGTGACCATTAAAAAGGGATCTCAATCCTGCTCAGGGCATGTGAAGTTCCAGGAATAGACCTTCATGTCTTTGACCTCTTCCCCTACAGTCGCCACACCCAGGCAGACGCCGTTCCTGACGTAGTTGAAACTGCAGAATTGAAGACCCATCGTGCACGACTCGATTTCAGTGAAGCCTTTTCTCTGAAGGATGTTTTCGACCCCGTATTCACCTGTGTAGGTCGGGTTCGGCTTCCAGCCGTTTTTGATCAAGGCCTTTCGGGCGTTTACAAAGGGCATGTGTTCTTTGATCGGGACGTCGGTTGCCTGGGACAGGGGGCTGATGCAGCAGAGAAGGCTGATGAGGAGTGGTTTTAGTTTCATGCTTGCGACAACGCACGAATGACATTCGGCGACATCGAGTCAACGCTGTTTCGAGCCAGCGTGACCACGCCCGCACACGAAGCCCCTGCAATGTAAATTCGCAATGTTTCCTCCATGAATACAAGCCGGTTTCGTGGCCGCAAGGTATCGCATACCCGCCGAAATCGCATCCGTTCCTGCAACAAAAACACTCAACGAATGGCGCTGTAGAAGCAGCCATCGACTGCTTCTACAGGAACCAGCCGGTTACACCACTTCGACGTGATCCAGCGCCTGATTCACCGCCAGTTCGGCAATCATCACCACCTGCGCAATACCCAGCGCCGTCTTGCGGTTCGAGGGATCGAGCAGGGCGGCGAAGTTACTGAGCATCTCGCTCGCAGAACTCAGGGTTTCGCTGGCATTGGCTAGCAAACATTCGGTGTTGAACTTCGGATTGGCCAGGTACATCCGCTCGGGCTCGTTGCAGGACGACATGACCCCGGCGGCGGGGAAGAGGTAGTGATCCAGCGCACGCTCGGCGGCGTCGTGGAGTTTTTTTGAGTTGGGGGATTCGTAGGGGGAGGTTGGGTCGGTTTCGGGAGGGTTGGGTGTTGGTTTGATCATGGATGTATCTCCTGGAAAGCTATCTAGGAGCCATCAACCTTCGCTACCAAACGTAGGGTGGCGGCCATGCTCAGGTTGGTAGACCGGTCCAGGAACCCGGCGCTTCCGAAGAAGCCCTGCGCACGGCCACCATAAAAAAGCAGAGACGAGAACGATCCCTGCAAAGAGGTGGCGCCATGCGCCTGGAATACCGGGCTACCAAACCCGATCACTGTTTTTCAGTGACCCCGAAACGATAAGACCCGCATGCCAGACGCACAAGCCGGCGGATTCTGGCGTAGTCGTAGGCAATGACGCAAGGCGTTGTAGCCTTGGGGAGGTTACGGCGGATGACTTTAAACGTGGCTGTGTAAACCGCTGATAATCGACATGAGGAACGTGAGCCAGCTCACCTATCAAGGTGCGATTCAAGACCGCGTTGCTCGTTGCGAGCGTCCGCTATCGGCAAAAGCAGTCATTGGAGAATGTCTATAAAATGGGAGGATTCACTACACCTCATTGCCGAACACTAACATAATATTCAATCTTGAAATCGACGCACTCACCATTGTCGGTAAAGCTAATACTTATTGGAAGTTCATTTTCTTGGTGAGCATAGCTAACTTTAATCAGACTTTCACCAGGAAAAACCAAGTAATACCCACAGCCATCGCAATTGATTTCAATGAATTTCATACTACCCCTCCCGTCAGGCCATGTAATGTTTCGACCAGAGGTTGCAAATCCAGCTGTTTGAAATTTTTTCAGCGCGTTAGATGAGCAAATCATCCATTCCGCTTTGCGAGTGGGTAGTGTGAATTCTGAGTTCTCAGTCTGTTGATTGCGGAGTAGTATTTGAGCATTTAGCCAGTTGTGAACTTCTTGAGCCAGATTAAAGCCGTATGTGTCGAACACGTAATATGTGTCGTTCCCCGAAAGAAAAGCTTCGCGCGGGAGACTAATATTTGAAACTATTGGTGCCACTTCGCCTAATGTGAGTCTTTTGAATAAATCAAATCTCTTTACGGATGATCCAAGCGCCTCGGTAACTTCGCGCTTAAATCTTTCTAGAGATGCAGCATCCAGCTTTTGATTTGCAATCTTAGATCTCGTATTCTCTGTGAGAACCACACTCAGTCGGTCGCAAAATTCGCAAGCATATTCCCGTAACGTTAACGCTTGCTCCGTTAAAATCCCTAACCGGTCTATAAATCTAGTATTGGCTAATGCTTTTAGAAGTGATGTTTTAAGTAGGGAGACCCTTTGCGCTGCAGCTTTTAATTCGCTAAGTTGGCAATTTGGTATCGCTGGTATAGACATCTCAGGCTTGATGGTCGCACCACTTGCGCGCAATATGAAAGTATTCCAAAGCTCATAAACTATAAGTGCTCCTATCGCGTCTACTATTTTATATTCTTGGAGGTCGTTGCGAACTGTATAAGAGTCAGAGAAATTCTTCGCAGATAGAAATGCCGTGACGCACTCGCTCAAAGAGGTTGGAACTGGTGAATGCCCCACATTGAATAATTGCGATCCTGCTGGATTGCGTAACTCCCTACATTCTACGAATATCTCTGGGTGTGTGGATAACAAAGTAGATAAGGCCCGAAGGGTTTCTATTTCTATTTCGCTAGAAAATCTATTTAGTGCTATGCCGTGCCAACACTCCTTTAAGGCCGCATCTATTGCATCAAGTTTTTCTCTGATGACTATCTTGTCTGCAATTTTTCCTTCAATGTATGCTTGCATCTCGGGCTTGTATTTTGTCTCTATTTTTTTTTCAAGCTCGTCTGTCGCTAATCTTCCAGCATAAGTATCGCCAACATCTTTATCAAACTCTGCCATGGGTGAGTATCCCCATAATTCCGCAACCCTCTCAGGGATGTCCCAAGCGCCTTTGTTGTAGTTGCTCTTGAACTGTATTACTTGTCGAATATTTCTCAATAGTTCTGGGATGTTTTCTGGCTGCTCGCGAGCGGATGTTTCGATAAGTAAGTTAAAGTGTGCTTGAAGGTATATATAGGCTTCATTGCCAGATGTGGTTTTGTTAGCAAAGCTAAGAAATAAGCGGCCATTTCGGCAAAAACGACCGTATGAAGGAAGCTTATCCTCTCTGAATCTCGCGATTCTTTCAATTACCCCAATCTGGGATCTGTATTCTTCTTTGGCGAGAATTGCGCCCATGGCTAAATTCAAATAAAAGCCAGCGATGTTTTGATAAACATCTACCTCTCTAGAGACTTCAACTGTCGCTAAAACAGACGGAAGAGAAGCTAGCAAATGACGTGCGAACTCATTTGCATCATGGTTTTCTAGGTTGTTGAACGCTTTGTACGAAATAGTTCTGATTCGGATATCTAAGTTGGTTCTGATCGGATCTGCACAGAGCAGATACGACTCCAACTCCATAAGCGCAGCTATATTATCCTGTATTCTAATTCGGCTAGAGAATAGGCTATTTGTTTTTAGCAAGCTTCTAACAAATATCCCATGCTCATCGTTATATAGCAAAAAACTGTGGTTGGCATATTTGTTTATGTCCCGATAAATGCGCTCATGAATTGCTTCTATATTAGACATAAAAGTGTAAGTGAACTTGAGATGTCGGTATACTTGGCACACTACGATGCTGAATCCGACCGTTAGCCCACACAAATATGGAACCAAGGAAATCAAGTCAAGCACTCGAATTGAAATAAGAAACTTGGCTGCGAGAGAAAACCCTAAAGCCATAAATAGATGTTGGTTTAGCCTTTTGGTATCTACCCCTGAAAGCGAGGAAGTTATTTTTAATAGTGATGGGCTTCTGTAACGCGTTCTAGTTGTCTCGATGACGTTCAATGATATTGGAAGTGCGAGTGCTCCAAGGGCTGCGGCAATAGTAATTATATCGGTTACTAATGTTGCCCATATTGAGCTCTTTTCGTCCAAGATTGCTGCTTGCGCGGCAGTCATTATCGGGTCTTTTAATTTATTGAACGCTTGATTAATCTCTGCGCCGAACTGAAATATGGAACTTGTGAATTCTGAGAGGTCCATTTCGTATATCTCATTTGGCGGTTAAAATTGCTGATGTTTGTATTTGAGAGAGTTGCGGCGGGGGCTTCTTGCATTAAGCAGTCCTTGGTTGAACGTGCTCTCTTTGCCGATAGTTGCCCATCGCTGGGCCAGTGCTAGAAGCTCTTTATTGGCAATTTAGTAGTTTTCCATCGTGAAAAAAGTGCACGGATCGAGAGCCAGCAGAATAAGAACCGGAGCTTGTTTGTCGTAACTCTCCGTGTCTTGATAGGCGTTTGAGCCGTTCTGCTTGCGATATGTTGGGTGCGCAGTGATCAAGGCGACTCTGATCTTCCTTTACATCGAGCGCAAGATCTGGCGGTACCTTGGTTTCCAGGGTCCATTCGACCTGAAGATGCTGAAACCTCTTGTAGTCCTCGATTGAGACATATTCTTGAAGTTGGGTTCGAAGGCCAATTTTCTCGCCCTTCGCGCCTACGATGCCACTAAATTCGGAAAGCTCGATTGGTTTGCTGAAGACTCTGAAGCCGTCTTGGTCGACGAAGTAGATGATGAGTTGTGCTTTCTGGTTTCGGTCAGCCAGGCGAGGGTCCGATAGGTAGGCCGGATATCCGACGACATCTACGGATAACAAGAGCTTCCCGGACACAACCTTTGTCTTAGCCTGAAGTTGTAAACCGAGATTTGTGCTGAGGTCTGCTGACCACACCTTAATGGTCTCGTACTGCTCGGCCTGGCTACTCCTGTAGCTATCGGTTGCCCAGGAGAAAAGCGCGATCGAAATCGCGAGGGCCAAACCTGCAAAGAAGAGGGCTGTGGCGAGTTTCGCTGCTGCGAGAAGAAAACTCTTCATAATGACGCCTAACTACTATTGGGCGACATTACTGTCGCATTGAGACACTACCGTAATGTCGTATACGTTCCTTGTCGTCCCGTAAACCCTAGCTTAGCTGGGAGGGAGTCGCAGCAAACGCGACACGTAGCCCAAAGAGAAAAGCCACATGGATGACGGCGAGTTCGACCGCGTCAAAGATTCAGCGCAGCAACGAGACGCTACCAATTTGCCACTAACCTGTCTACCGACTGCTTATGGCCGTAAGCGGTCTTTTCCGAGCGTCCGCTACCGGCCCAGAGTGTGTAAAAACGCTTCACCAAAATTGAAGTGCCCGCGTCTACGTTAAATCTGAAATTTATCGGCACGTCAGCAGATTTGGATTTTGCGTAGAAGCGCGATTTTCAGTCCGGTTCTGAGTACCTGTCGCGCTCAAAAACGTTTTTACACAGCCTCGGCCGAAAGCGGACCCCGGCGAACGCCTGCTTTTACTCGGCGTTACTATCCAACTTACGCCTTAACCCACCGTCCCCGACCCCAACCACTCAACCAATCCACCCCCCACACTAAAATCAGCATAGCCAAAATCACCGTCCCCGCCTGCGCCTCCTGAAACAGACTCAAGCTCACATACAACATCTGCCCCAATCCCCCAGCCCCGACAAACCCCAACACGCTGGCCATCCGGATATTGTTCTCCCATCGATACAAACAGTACGCCAGCAATTGCGGCGCGAGGTTCGGCAGCGTCCCGTAACAAAACGCCAAAACCGGATTCCCGCCCTGCAACCGAATCGCCTCCGCCGGTTCCGGTGGCGTATTTTCCAGCGCTTCCGCAAACAAGCGCCCCAGTACGCCCGTGGTGTGCAGGGCGAGGGCGAGGGTGCCAGCGTTAGGCCCAAGGCCGGCGGCGAAGACCATGAGTGCAGCCCAGACCAGTTCCGGAATGGCACGCAGGGCGTTGAGCAGCAGGCGGGCGGCGCTCTGAAAAAACCAGCCAAACCGGCCAGCGGCGGGGAGTGCCAATAACAGTCCCAGGACCGCGGCGAGGAGGGTGCCGAGGGCGGACATGGCCAGGGTTTCCATGGCGCCGTGGAGGATGGCGTTGAGGTAACCGGCGCTGAAGTCAGGGCTCAGGAAGCGGCCGACATACGAGCCCATTTGTTTCAGGCTGGTGGCGCTGCCGAGTTCTTCGAGGTCGAGGCCCAGGTAGGCGAATGAGGCGATGACAGCGGCGATGATCGCGACAATCAGCAACGGGTTGATCAGACGCTTCATGTCAGCCTCCAGCGCAGCAGGCGGCTGAGTTGGTCGGCGCCGAGGACGAGCAGCAGGAAGGTCAGGAGCATGCTGGCGACTTCGCCGCCGGCGAACATGCGGATCGACAGGTCGATCTGTTGGCCGAGGCCGCCGGCGCCGACGAAGCCCATCACCACTGAGGCGCGGATGGCGCATTCCCAGCGGTACACGGTGTAGGAGAGCAGTTCCGCCGCGACGTTGGGCAGTACGCCGTAGGCGAAGCTCTCGAGGCGTCCGCTGCCGGCCTGGAGCAAGGCGTGGGCCGGGCGTTGGTCGGTGGATTCGAAGATTTCCGCGTAGACCTTGCCGAGCATGCCGCTGTAGGTGATCGCGATCGCCAGCACGCCCGCCGCCGGGCCGAGGCCGACGGCGCGCACGAACAACAGCGCCCAGACGATTTCCGGCACGCTGCGCAGGAAGATCAGCAGCCCGCGCACCGGCCAGCGCAGCAGCCGGCCCAACAGGCTCGGGCGGCCACCGTGGGAAGCGGCGGACAATGACAGGGCGCGGCTGGCGAGCAGGCTGGCCGGCACTGCCAATACCAGCGCCAACGCCATGCCGGCCGTGGCGATGGCCAGGGTTTGCAGGGTGGCCTTGAGCAGCAGTTGCAGAAAGTCCCGGTCATGGGCCGGCGGCCAGAAGGTCGAGACGAAGCGGCCCATTTCGCTCTGGCTGTCGGCGTGCAGCAATACGCCGAGGTCGAGTTCGCTGAGCTGAATGCCCGGCCACAGCAAGGCAATCGCCAGCAGTGTCAGCAGCAACCGTGGCAGCGCGGCGGGGTCGCGGGTGTCGGCGGTCAGCATCGTGGAATCTGCACAATCAGTGGCGTCAGGGCCGGCGCCGGGGAATGCAGTTGTTCGTTGGCGTACAGGGTGTCGAGCATGTCGTGGCTGACTTGATCGGACGGGCAATCGAACAGGATCTGCCCCTCGCGCAAACCGATGATGCGCGGGAAGTGGGCGAGTGCCAGTTCCACGGCGTGCAGGCTCGCCACCAGCGTGACGTTGTGCTCCCGGGCGTGGCGCGACAGGACCGTCAGCGTGTGCCCGGCGAGGACCGGGTCCATGGCCGACACCGGTTCATCGGCCAGCAACACCTGCGGCGCCTGATACAGCACGCGAGCGATGCCGACCCGCTGCAATTGGCCGCCGGACAGTTGCTGGCATTGGCTGAAGAGTTTTTCTGCCAGATCCAGCCGAGCCAGAGCGGCGCGGGCGCCGGGGATGTCCAGCGGATGCAGCAGATTGACGAGGCTTTTGCCCAGGCTCCATTGCCCGAGTTTGCCGGCCAGCACCGCCGTCACCACCCGTTGCCGGGGCGGCAGGGGCGGTGCCTGATGCACCAGGCCGATTTTTGCGCGCAGGCGTTGGCGCTGGCGGGCGGACAAGTGCCAGGCCCGCTGGCCCAGCACTTCGATGTCGCCGCTGCTGGGCCGAATCGCGGTGGCCAGCAGGTTGAGCAGGCTGGATTTACCGGCGCCGGACGGGCCGATGATCGCCACCTGCTCGCCGCTGTTGATCTGCAAATCCACACCACGCAGGGCTTCGACGCCGTTGGCGTGGTGCAGAAAGACTTGCTTGAGGCTCAGGGTCATTTCAGCAGTTCGGCGGCGCGGGCGGCTTCCTCGATGCCTTTGTAGTTGTCCGGGCTGGTTTCGATGAAGCGGCTGGCAGCTTGCAGGTCGAGGATTTTCTTCTGCTCGGGGTTGGCCGGGTCGAGGGCGAGGAAGGCTTTTTTGATTTTCGCCGCCAGCGCCGGGTCGAGGGTGCCGCGCACGGTCCAGTTGTAATCGAAGTAGGCCGGGGTGGTGGCGAAGACCTTGACCTTGTTGGTGTCGACCTTGCCGGCGTCCACCAGTTTCTGCCAGACGCTGGCGTTCAGCACACCGGCATCGACCTTGCCGGCCTGGACCCAGGCAACGGTGGCGTCGTGGGCACCGGAGTAGCCGACGCGGCTGAAATAGGTTTCCGGTTTGATGCCGTCCTTGAGCATGAAGTAGCGCGGCATCAGGCTGCCGGAGGTTGACGACACGGAGCCAAAGGCGAAGGTCTTGCCCTTGAGGTCGGCGAGGCTTTTCACGTTCGGGTCGGCGGTGATGAATTTGCTGGTGAATTGCGCGTCCTGCTCACGCTGCACCAACGGGATCACCGGAGTGGTGGCATCGGTTTTCAGCCGTGCCTGGACGAAGGTGAAACCGCCCAGCCATGCCATGTCGAGGCGGTCGGTGGCCAGCGCTTCGACCACCGCCGGGTAATCGGCCACGGGAACGAACTGCACCTTCATGCCCAATTGCTGCTCCAGATAAGCCCCCAGCGGTTCGAACTTGCGCAGCAGTTCGGTCGGGGCCTCGTCGGGAATTGCGCTGACTTTCAACACGTCGGCGGCCTGGGCCAGCAGGGTGGAAAAGGACAGGGCCAGACCGGCAGTCAGTGCCAGGGTGCGTTTGAGCATGGGAATCTCCGTTTCATGGGCGTCAGGATCGGTGCGTAGCCTGCGGAAAAACGTCGTCGGCTGCAACGTCAGGTTAGTCGAATCGGCGCGACAGCGAGGCTCAGTCCACCTGCGCGAAGCGCTCCACCAGCCAGTCGATGAACACCCGCACGCGGTTGCTCAGGTGCCGGTTCGGCGGATACAGCAGGTGGAACGGGTACGCCGGCGGACGCCAGTCGGTGAGGATCGGCACCAGTTCGCCGCGCTCGATGGCCGCCCTGACTGTGTAGCTGAATGTGTGAATGATCCCCAGCCCCGCCAGACCGGCCGCCAGATGCGCGTTGCTTTCGTTGACGCTGACCAGGCCTTTGCCTTCGATCTGATGGCGTTCGCCGTTGCGCTGGAAGTTCGACGGCAGGATACGCCCGGTGGAGGCCGAGCGGTAAGCGATCATCTGATGTCGGGCCAGCTCCAGCGGGTGCATCGGCGTGCCGTGGCGCTGCAAATAATCGGGCGTGGCGCAGGTGGTCCAGGACACTTCGCCGAGGCGGCGCACGGCGAGGGCCTGTTCGGTCAGCGGGCCGCCGCGAATCACGCAGTCGACGCGCTCGCTGATCAAGTCCACCGGGCGGTCGCTGACGCCAAGATCGACCTGAATGTCCGGGTAGCGCTCGAAGAACTTCGGCAGTTCGGGAATCACCAGCATGGTCGCGGTGGAGCCGCCGATGTCCACGCGAATCCTGCCACGCGGCAGCCCCTGGGCCTGACTGAAACCCTGATCGATGTCGTCCAGTTGATGCAGCAGTTGCTGGGTCAATTGGTAGTAGGACGCGCCGTCGGCCGTCACGGTCAGGCGCCGGGTGGTGCGTTGCAGCAGGCGCACGCCGAGGTGGCTTTCCAGTTGCCCGATCAGTTTGCTGACCGTGGTTTTCGGCTGGTTCAACGAGTCGGCGGCTTTAGTGAACGAGCCGCTTTCCACGACGCGGGCAAAGACGCGGATCGCCAGTAACTGATTCATCAGGCTGCACTCAAGGATCGAAAACAGGGCTGAGTATTGTGCATGTCTGTGCACAAACAAAACCGATTTTGCGGATTTTTCAAATCAATCCATCGGCCTAAAGTCGCTTCCAACGGCTCACCTGCGACCCGTCACCTTCCTTGAAACGGCTACTGGAGATTCATCATGAGCAACAGACTTGAAGGCAAAATCGCCCTGATCACTGGCGGCACCACCGGCATCGGCCTGGCCTCGGCGCAGGAATTCGTCGCCCAGGGCGCCACGGTGTTCATCACCGGCCGGCGTCAGGCCGAGCTGGACAAGGCCGTCGCCGCCATCGGCCCACGGGCCATCGGTATTCAGGGCGACGTGGCAAAACTGGACGATCTGGATCGCATCTACCGCGAAATCGCCGAGAAGGCCGGCCACCTCGACATCCTGTTCGCCAATGCCGGTGGCGGCGACATGCTGCCGCTGGGTTCGATTACCGAAGAGCACTTCGACCGGATTTTCGGCGCCAACGTGAAAGGCACGTTGTTCACGGTGCAAAAGGCACTGCCGCTGCTGCGCGATGGCGCATCGATCCTGCTGACCTCATCGACCACTTCGGTGCAGGGCACGGAAAACTTCAGCGTCTACAGCGCAAGCAAAGCCGCGGTGCGCAACTTCGCCCGGTCGTGGCTGCTGGACCTGAAACCACGGCGCATCCGCGTCAACGCCATCAGCCCCGGTCCGGTGCGCACGCCAGGTCTGGCGGGGCTGGTGCCGGCGGAACACGCTCAGGGGCTGTTCGACCAGTTGGCGTCGGTGGTGCCGATCGGGCGTCTGGGTGAGCCGAGCGAGATTGCCAAGGCAGCGTTGTTCCTCGCTTCGGATGACAGCAGCTTCGTCAACGGCATCGAATTGTTCGTCGACGGCGGCACCGCGCAGATCTGACTGGCGTCAGTCAATGCCCCGGCACTTGTTCATTCGAGTGCCGGGGCTCGTCTGTTTCATCCGTTTCTTCGGCCGGTGCCTTGTCCCAGATCAGGCGCGGATCGAAGCTCATGGCCGAGAGCATGGTGAATACCACCACCAGGCCGAAAAACAGAATTCCCGGTCGCGGCTCGATATCTCCCAGCGCCTGGAACTTCACCAGTGCCGCCACCAGCGCGACCACCAGCACGTCGAGCATCGACCAATAGCCGATCAGCTCGACGAATCGATACAGCTTCGAACGTTCCCGGCGCGCCCAGTGACTGTCCCGTTGCACGGTGACCAGCAGCAGCGTCAACGCGACGAATTTCACTCCCGGCACCGCAATGCTGGCGATGAAGATGATCAGCGCAATGTCCCACGCGCCGTGGTCCCAGAACTCCAGCACGCCACTCATGATGGTGCTGTCGGCGCCGTTGCCGAGCAGCGTGGTGTTCATCACCGGCAGCAGATTCGCCGGTACGTAAAGCGCCAGGGCGGCGAACATGTAGGCCCAGGTGCGGGCCAGCGAGTTGGTCTTGCGCCGGTGCAGCGGTGCGTCGCAGCGTGGGCATTGGTGCGGCTCGTCGGTCATGTCGCAGGCCAGTCCGCAGCTGTGGCACAGGCAGAGATTGAGTTCGCTGGCGGTCGGTGGTCGTTTCACAGGATGTCCCACAAATCACGTATGTCGCGCCCGGCAATGCGGATCAGCAACAGGCTCAATACAGCGAGGGCGAACAGGCCGATGCCGGGGATCACATCGAGCATGCCCGCCAGTTTGAACACCGCGACCATGGCGCCGAGCAGGCAAACCTCAAGCATGCTCCACGGCCGTAACGTTTCCAGCCAGCGCATGCACACTTTGAAGGCCGGGCAGCGGCGCGAGGCGAGGGCGAAGCTCAATACCCAGATGAGCAAAACCAATTGAAAGGCCGGGGCGATGATGATCGAGATCGCCGCGACCATGGCCATGAAAGTAATCGGCCCCTGACTCAGGGCCAGCACCGAATCCCACAGGGTCGCGCTGTTTTTCAGGCCCTTCATGCTGATGCTCATCACCGGATAGAAATTGGCGAACAGCCATAGCATGGCGGCAGTGAAACTCAGGGCCAGACGTTGCTCCACGCTCAGGTTGTTGTGGCGCTGGAGCACGCCGCCACAGCGGGCGCAGAGGGATATCTGGTAGCGGGCGAGCGTGGCTTTTTCGTACACGCAATCGCAATGCTCGCAGATGATCAGGTGATCAGTCGTGGCCATGGGGCGCTCGAGGGAAGGAGGGCTGAACCTTCTTCAATATAGGCGCGTTGGGGCATCCGACAACTGTCACATCCCGAAATGCACCTTTGATCTGCCGCTGCACCGCGCCGAATCTGGCCCCGGACAGCGACCACGCAACCGGGCGTTCAGACCGGTTGCGTGGCTTCCTCTTCCGCTATCGCAGCCTTCACACCGGGCCGCTCGGCGATGCGGGTCATGTAGTTCGCCAGCGCCGGCCAGTCTTCGATGGCGATACTGAATGTCGGCAACCACTTCAGCACCGTGAACAAATAGGCATCCGCCACGCCGAACGCCTGCATCAGAAACGGCTGGGTCGCAAGGAGGCGGTTCAGGTAATCCAGTCGTTTGAAGAGTTTGTGTTTGAAGATCGTCTTGGTGGATTCCGGGATTTCGCGGCTGAACAGCGGCGCGCTGCCCCCATGAATTTCCGAACTGATGAAATTCAGGTATTCCTGCAAACGCGAGCGCTCCCAGGTGCCATTGGCCGGGGCCAGCGTTTGACCGGGCAAAAGGTCGGCGAGGTACTGCAAAATGGCCGGGCCTTCGGTCAGTACCTCGCCGTTATCGAGCATCAGTGCCGCCACGTAGCCTTTCGGATTGATCTCGCGAAAGTCCCGGCCGTCGGCGGTGCGCTTGGTCTGGTTGTTGACCCTGATCAGTTCGAACGGCAGCGCCAGTTCTCGCAGCACAATATGCGGGGCCAGCGAGCAGGTCATGGGGGCGAAGTACAGTTTCATGGGATCTCCTTCAAATGAGAGCCCAGAATCCGGCATTGTGGCGGCGCTTCGCAAAGGACATCTGCGGTGCTAGCGTATGACAAAATCTCATGGATTGAAGAGACCCCTATGCTCACCCGACTACCGTCGCTCAACGGATTGCGAGCCTTCGAATGCGCGGCCCGCCACATGAGCTTCACCCGCGCTGCTGAAGAGCTGAATGTCACCCAAACCGCAATCAGCCATCAGATCCGTCGCCTTGAAGATGAACTCGGCGTTCGCCTGTTCATGCGTTTGAAGGACGGATTGGCGTTGACCGAGGAGGGCAATGTTTATTTGCCGGGTATTCGTTCGGCGTTCATGGAACTGCGCCACTCGACCGAGCGCTTGCTGGAGGCGAACAATCAAAGCGTCCTGACGATCAGTACGCTGGTGTCGGTGGCGTCCAAATGGCTGTTGCCGCGCCTGCCGTCGTTTCGTCAGGCGTTTCCCGAAATCGATGTGCGCATCAGTGCATCCACCGAGCTGGTGGACTTTCGCAAGGGGGGTATCGATGCAGCGATCCGCTACGGCAACGGAAACTGGCCGGGACTGCGCGCCGACTGGCTGATGGCCGACGAGATTTTCCCGGTGTGCAGCCCGCGCCTGCTCGCCGGACCGGATCCGATCAAAGCGCCGGCCGATCTGGCCCGGCACACCTTATTGCACGTCAGCGAGCAGACTGCCGATGACTGGAGCGCCTGGCTGAACGCCGCAGGTCAACCGCCACCCTCGGCCAAAGGCCCGCGCCTGACCTTCGATCTGGCCATGATGGCGGTGCAGGCGGCGATTGACGGGCAGGGCGTGTGCATCGGTCGTTCGACCTACGTCGAGGACGATTTGCGCGCGGGGAGGCTGGTGGCGCCGTTCGATCTGCGGCTCAAGTCCGACTCGGGCTTTTACTTCGTCACCCCCCACGAATATGCCGACTCAAAGAAAATCGTCGCGTTCAGGCAATGGCTGTCGCAGGTGGTGAGAGTTGTATGAGCGTGTATCAATCCCGCCCTCGTACACAGTGAGCTAACAAGCGCCGGTATCGGGACACATTCCCGGTACACGCCCTCTTCAAAGTAGAGGCGTCACTTCACTACTTCCGAGAGGGCAACACCATGCGCCGCACACTCCTGATGACCGCAGCCGCCGTACTGGTTTCAATGACCGGCCTCGCACACGCCGCCGACACCCAGCCTGCGGCTCCCGCCAAGAGCTGGCAACAGGGCCTGAGCCGCACGGATCTGGTCCATCAGGATCTGGGCGCTGCCGATCGCGAAGTGATTCAGGCCCGGGTCGATTTCGAACCGGGCATCACTTCGCCCCGGCATGCGCACCCGGGCGTTGAAGTCGCCTACGTCATCAGCGGCACCTTCGAATACCAGCTCGAAGGCCGTGCGCCGGTGACGCTCAAGGCTGGCGATTCCCTGTTCATCCCCGAAGGCGTGGCGCACATCGCGAAGAACGTCGGGAAGGACAAGGGTTCGGAACTGGCGACTTACATCGTCAAGAAGGGTGAGCCGTTGCTGATCCTCAAGCAATAACCCCCGGGATACTGAAAAGGCCTGCCAATGTGGCAGGCTTTTTTTTTGCTGTCGGCGGATTCAATGCAGGCTGATGCCGCCCGACTCAGACTGAAGGAACTTCAGCGCACATCCACCTCTTTCACAACCCCGGCAGATGCCCTTTGCTTGCGCCTCTTGAGCCAACTGAAAAACGCATGCACCGGATGCAGAACGGCCGTCAACACGCCCAGCAGCAGGATGATGAAGAGGATGATCAGCGGGATGCTTTCGTGCGAGAACATGGTGGGTTACTCCTGTAGTCACTATGTTGGAACCCCCAGACTAGACGCATCCGACGATGTTTTTGGTGAACGTATGTTCATCCTCGGTCGCTTCGATTGTGCTACGGGAGGCCCGGGATCGGCTCCGCGTTCGTGAGCAGTTCTAAGGCTCGTTTTTCCCGCTGATGGTCACCCGGGCATGTCGAAATCAGGCATCGGCATGCCGCACACGAGCTATTTGCGTTCAACTTCAGCCACGTAAGGTGAAGCGTCCATCAGAGAACAAGAAAACAATGAACAGCCTGAATTCGAAGGAATCGAGCGGTCAGTTGGCGCAGGGATTCAAGCCTCGCCACGTGACCATGTTGTCAATTGCGGGAATCATCGGCGCGGGGTTGTTCGTGGGTTCCGGACACGCCATCGCAGCGGCGGGGCCGGCGGTTTTGTTGGCGTATCTGTTTTCCGGCCTGTTGGTGGTGCTGGTCATGCGCATGCTGGGGGAAATGGCGGTGGCCCGACCGGACACCGGATCGTTTTCCACCTATGCCGATCAGGCCATCGGCCGCTGGGCCGGCTTCACCATCGGCTGGCTCTACTGGTGGTTCTGGGTGCTGGTCATTCCCATCGAGGCGCTGGCCGCCGGGCATGTCTTGAATCAGTGGTTTCCCCACGTCGATGCGTGGTTGTTTGCGCTGGTGTCGATCATCCTGCTGGTGATCACCAACCTGTTCAGTGTCGCCAAATACGGCGAGTTCGAATTCTGGTTCGCCATGGCCAAGGTCGTGGCGATCATCGGTTTCATCGGTGTGGGTTTTGCCGTGCTGATGGGCTGGATTCCCGAGCGTGAAGTCAGCGGCCTCAGCCGCTTGATGGAGGAACATGGCGGGTTCGCTCCCAATGGTTTGTCGGCGGTGGTCGGCGCGTTCATCACCATCATGTTCAGTTTCATCGGCACCGAAGCGGTGACCATCGCCGCTGCCGAATCGGACAACCCGGCACAGAACATCGCCAAAGCCACGCGTTCGGTGATCTGGCGCATCGGCGTGTTTTATCTGCTGTCGATCTTCGTGGTGATTTCCGTGGTGCCGTGGAACGATCCGCTTTTGGCGTCCGTCGGTTCCTATCAGCGCGCACTGGAACTGATGAACGTTCCCCACGCCAAATTCATGGTCGATGTGGTGGTGCTGATCGCCGTGGCCAGTTGTATGAACTCGTCGATCTATATCGCTTCGCGCATGCTGTTTTCACTGGGACTTCGCGGCGATGCACCGCAGGCCTTGAAAGTGACTTCCGGCGCAGGCGTGCCGAGGGCGGCGGTGATTGCCAGCAGCGTCATCGGCGCCGGGGTGACACTGCTCAGCTACTTCATGCCCGCCGGCCTGTTTCAATTCCTGCTCGCCAGTTCCGGGGCCATTGCGCTGCTGGTGTACCTGGTGATCGCGGTTTCTCAACTGCGTATGCGCCGGATGCTGCTTCGGCAGAATGTCGAGCTGACCTTTCGCATGTGGCTGTTTCCGTGGCTCACGTATCTGGTGATGGCCTTCATCTGCGCCGCCCTCGCGGTGATGATGCTGACGCCGGAGCATCGTCTGGAAGTAACTTCGACCATTGGCCTGGCGCTGGCGATTTCCTTTATCGGGCTGGTGACCACGCGTCAGCATGGGCAGGCGAGTTCTTTTGTCCCAGTCAAACAAAACGCCCGAGGCAGTGCCTCGGGCGTATAGGGAGGATCGGGATTCAGATCAGGCGCAGGGTCACGTCGATGTTGCCGCGCGTGGCCTTGGAGTAAGGGCAGGTCTGGTGCGCGGCCTCCACCAGCGACTGGGCGACCGAAGGTTCCAGCCCCGGCAGGCTGACATTCAAGCGTGCCTGCAGGAAAAACGCGTCGCCGGTCTTGCCCAGATCGATTTCGGTTTCCACCGCCACATCCGCCGGTAGCCTGATCTTCAGCGCAGCTGCCGCCTTGCCCATGGCGCCGATGAAGCAGGCTGACCAGCCAGCCGCCAGCAGTTGTTCCGGGTTGGTGCCGCTGCCATTGGAGCCAGGTGGCGACAGTTTGACGTCCAGGTTGCCGTCGGAACTGCGCGAGGCGCCATCGCGTCCGCCGGTGGTGCGGGTCTTGCCGGTGTACAGCACGGTGTCGATTTGATTGATCATGAGAATGCCTGCCTGTGTGAGTGGTGGAGTCGGAGGTAAGGCTCCGATGGCCCACACTTTTGCATTGGCATGTACCGGGGATGTGTCGCGCAACGGGGGGTTATGTATCGCTGTGTAGCAATGCAGTTCAGCCTCATCGCTGAGAGCGCGTCAGCAGAATTCCGACGCCCACGCGTGGGTTGATCGCATTGAGCGGCATGTCCCAACCATGTACGACTGCGGGGCGTCCGGGTCGCAGTGCAGTCCCGAACGTTGAGGACTGCACTGCGTGCAACGGCGAGGGCTCATCCCTCCTGGCTTTCCGGGGCTACCACCCACACGCTGCATGGCATTTTGTAGAGCAGGTGCTCGACGGTGCTGCCGACCAGCCGGCCGATTCCCCGGTGGGCCACACGCCCCATGACGATGAGATCGACGTCGTACGCATCGGCATAACTGGACAGCACCTTGGCCGGGTCGCCGAGGATCATGTGTTGATTCTCGGCGGGAATGTCATTGCGTTCAGCCAGTTCACGGAAGGCCTCACCCTGGGCATCGAACAGCTTTTTGGCGGCATTCGAGGAAAAGAACGCCGAGGCGTTATCGAAGCCGAATTCTGCTGCGCCTATCGAGGACAGGTCGTGGGCGTAGATCGCATCGAGTTGAGCGTTGCAGATGCTCGCCAGTTTGGCCGCTTCGCGCAGAATCCGGTCATTGAGCCCCACATAGCGGTCATCGCGATGGAACGGGTCGACCGCCGCGACGATACGGCGCGGCAGAGCGTGCAGTACGTGGCTGACGAAGTGCAGCGGCACCGGGCATTCGCGCAGCAGATGGACGTCAAGGGGAGTGAACATCAGGCGCGACAACGCTGATTCGTGCTCCAACGCCTTGATCATGGCCGCCATCGGCTGCTCCTTGAGGTGAATGAGGATCTCCTTAAGCGGGTTTGCCACCCACACGACTTCCGTCGTCACGTGCACGCCGAGTTTGCGCAAAGGGCGGGCCTGATCCTCCAGCCATTGCCGATGCCGCTCGACATAGCCCACGCGCATCTGTTCCAGCGCCTGTTCATTGACCAGACCGGCAGTTGCCAGGCCCTCCAGATAATCGAATGCCACGATGTGCAGCGCGGCATCCGCGGCTTTGGCCAGTGCCGCCGCACGGTCGAACGCAGGACTGTTTTCCATCAGGGGTGAGACGACGAGCATGAAGCGTGATTGCTCAGACATGGCAGATCTCCCGTAGGCAAATGCAGGAACGTCTGGACTCGAGAGCGACCGCGCACTCGGGCTGTACCGCTTAGTGCCTATCCTGCCGACGCTGGTGGGGAGGGCCTTGATTTTTGTCAACCCGGTGAGTGGCCGCCGATCTGGCCGGATCGGCGGTCAGGGGCGACTGATCCACCGATTGTTGACCATTATCAATCTTTGCCGTGTCCCTCGGGCGCAGTCTGCTTTCAATGCTGACCCCACGTTCACGGCTGGCCCGGAGGATCGACCATGGCGACCATGAAAGCTGCAGTTTTCGTTGAAAAGAACCGTATCGTGCTCGAAGACAAGCCGATCCCCGAGGTCGGCCCGCTGGACGCTCTGATCCGCATCACCACCACGACCATCTGCGGCACCGACGTGCATATCCTGCGCGGTGAGTACCCCGTGGCCAAAGGGCTGACGATCGGCCATGAACCGGTGGGCATCATCGAGCGGCTGGGTTCGCAGGTGCGCGGTTTCGTCGAAGGGCAACGGGTGATTGCCGGGGCAATCACGCCGAGTGGGCAAAGTTACGCCTGCCTGTGCGGCTGCGGCTCCCAGGACGGCCCGGACACCCGGCACGGCTTCAAGGCCATCGGCGGCTGGAAGTTCGGCAACACGCTTGACGGCTGCCAGGCCGAGTACGTGCTGGTGCCGGACGCGCTGGCCAATCTGTGTCCGATTCCCGAGGGCCTGACGGACGAGCAGGTGCTGATGTGCCCGGACATCATGTCCACCGGATTTTCCGGGGCCGAGCGCGGCGAGATCAATATTGGCGATACCGTCGCGGTGTTCGCGCTGGGGCCCATCGGCCTGTGCGCCGTGGCGGGCGCGCGCCTCAAGGGCGCTACGCGAATCATTGGCGTTGACGCCGTGCCGCAGCGAATGGATGTCGCTCGTCGGCTGGGGGCAACCGACGTGATCAACTTCAAGGACGGCAACGTGGTCGAGCAGATCATGGCGCTGACCGACGGGCGTGGCGTCGATGTGTCCATCGAGGCCCTGGGTACCCAGGGCACTTTCGAATCGGCGTTGCGGGTGCTGCGGCCCGGCGGGCGGTTGTCCAGCCTCGGGGTGTATTCCAGCGACCTGCGCATTCCGCTCGACGCCTTTGCCGCCGGCCTCGGCGATTACAGCATCGTGTCCACCCTGTGTCCGGGCGGCAAGGAACGGATGCGCCGGTTGATGGCGGTGGTGCAGAGCGGGGCGGTGGATCTGTCGCCGCTGGTCACACATCGTTTCAAACTCGACGACATCGAGGCCGCCTACGAGCTGTTTGCCCATCAGCGCGACGGCGTGATGAAAGTCGCGATCACGCCTTGAATGTCCGGTTTGCGGAGACGTCCATGAAAATCGAGATTATCCAGAGACACAGCCCCGATGGCTGGGTGGTGCACATGGATCGGTTGCAAGTGCGCTTCAACAGCCTGGAGCAGGCCCGGGCATTCGTCGACCAGCTCCAGGCCCGGATCGACGCACCGCACCCCTGGCCGCAGCCGGTGGTGCAAGGCTGGCGTCCCGATGGACGCCGCACGGCCGTTGGCGGCAAGCGTTGACTGGTTGCGGCCAGCAGAGGCGGGCAGAGCGTGAATGAATCCCTCGACCTGGCGGGCGCAGCGGCCGCGCTGGGCATCGGTATGCTCATCGGACTGGAGCGCGAGCGGCACAAAGGTACCGACAGTACCCGCGATTTTGCAGGCATGCGGACTTTCGCCATCACCGCGTTGCTGGGGTATGTGGCGATGCAGGTCGGTGGCGCGTTGCTGCTGGGGATTGTGGCGCTCGGTCTGACCGCGCTGATCACCGTGGCGTACTGGCGAAGCCTGAGCGACGACCCGGGCGTCACCAGCGAAGTGGCTTTGCTCACGGTATTGCTGCTCGGCGCCTGGTGCGGTTCTGCTACAGGGTTGGCGGTGGCGACAGGCGTGGTGGTGGCGGGGTTGCTGGCGTACCGGGAAAAACTGCATGACTTTGCCAACAGCCAGTTGACCGAGACCGAAATGCGCGACGGTCTGGTCCTGCTGGTGGCGGCACTGGTCATCCTGCCGCTGGCGCCGGACCGCTACATCGGGCCTTATCACGCGATCAACCTGCGGACCCTCTGCACACTGACGGTATTGCTGATGCTGGTGGGGGCCATCGGGCACATCGCCGTGCGAATTCTGGGCAGTCGTTATGGCTATGCCATCAGTGCCATTGCCTCCGGTTTTGTTTCCAGTACCGTCACCATCGCGTCCATGGGGCAGCGCGTCGCCAGGGCGCCCGGGCAGGTGCGAACCTTCGCGGCGGCCGCCATCGTGTCCAACCTGGCCACGGTGATTCAGATGGCGCTGATTGTCGGTACCGTGGACCCCTCGCTGTTGCGCAGCCTGTGGGTACCGCTGGGCTGCGGGCTGGCGACCACCGCGTTGTATGGCGCATGCCTGATGTTTCCCGGGTCGCAAGGAGGTGCCGAGGAACCCCTTGAGGGCGGGGGGGCGTTCAATCTCAAGCTCGCCGTGGTCGTGACGTTGACCATGACCGCCATCACGCTCGTGTCATCGGTAATGCTCAACTACCTTGGCCAGGTCGGGGTGATGCTGACCGCAGCCTTCAGCGGTTTTGCCGACGCGCATTCGTCCATCGCGTCCATCGCGTCTCTGGCCAGGGCCGGGCTGTTGCCCGTCGATGCCATCGTCCCGCCGGCGCTGATTGCCTTCAGCAGCAATTCGTTGAGCAAGTGCCTGGTGGCCTGGGTCAGCGGCGGCCGGCGGTTTGCTGCGTATGTCATTCCCGGCCAGCTTTTGCTGACGCTGGCCATGTGGGCGGGCACCTTGCTGCATTGAAGCGTGTCTGGAATCTACGGGCCTGCCCGGCAGAACAGCCAAAGCTGACAAAGATCAAATGGCTTGCGGCTGCATGGCTCAATCTGTACCGGTGTTCTTTCAGATGGCTGCATGCCGAGGTGTCCCATGTCACAGACTCAGCGTTTATTGTTGGTCGCTCCCCCCGCCATGACGCGCACACCGGCGTTCGAACGCGCCGGCGCACTGGCGCAGGTCATGCAGTTGCCGTTGCATATTGTCGCGTTCGATTACTTGCAGGCGCTGGCGGTGGCGGGGCTGTTTGCTGCCGAAGAAATCAGCGTGGCCCGGGAAAGTTATCTGCAGCGCCATCGCGATTGGCTCGCGGAGCAGGCTGCACACTTGGGCAAGCATGGTATCGAGGTCACCAGCGAGGTGCTCTGGGTGCAGCGCCCTTATGAGGAAATCCTGCATTTCGTCCATGAACAGTCGTTGGCGCTGATCATCAAGGATGCGCAGGAAGAGTCGGCCCTCAAGCGCGTGTTCTTCACCCCGCTGGACTGGCAGTTGCTGCGCGATTGTCCGGTGCCGGTGCATCTGGTGACCAATGACCGCCACCCTCGGCCGCGCCATATCATGGTCATCGTCGATGTGCTGCGCAGCGAGGAGCAGGATCTGGTGTTCAACGATCAGATCATCGATGCGGCGGTGAAGCTGGCCGAGCAGTGTGGCGCCGACCTGGATCTGGTCCATGTGTATGACTGGGCTGCGGTGTACGCAACGGACATGGGTGTGGGCGCCTTGCCCTTGGCGACCGGGCTCTATGAATCCTTGGGTACGGCTCAACATGAAGCCTTCGCCGCGCTGGCGGAGCGTCACGGGGTTGAGGTGCAGCGGCGCCATTTCATCGAGGGCGCGCCAGTGCCGAACATTTGCGAGTTCGCCAGCCAACATGACACGGACGTGATCGTCATGGGCACCGTGCAGCACAATGGCTTGAACAAGTTATTGGGCACGACCGCCGAGCAACTCCTGCATCGCGCACCCTGCAGTGTGTTTGCGATCAAGCCGGGCGGGCAGTCGCAGAGCTGAACCTGGATCACCCCGCGATGAACCGTTGGCCTGAACATCGCGGGGTGATTTTTTACAGGTGGAGACTGTGGATCACCTGACTGCTGCTTTCGGGGTCATGATGCGTCTCGAAACCCAGCTCTCTGGCCAGGTCGCGCATGGGTGCATTGCTGGACGCGTCCACCGAATACATCCGATGGAAACCGTTGCGGCGGGCAGCCTTGATCAGGTGTTCCATCAACAAGGTCCCCAGCCCCAGATGCTGCCATTCATCGGCGACGGTCACGGCGCATTCACATTCGTGTTCGTCAGTGGCGGCATAGCGGCTGACGCCGATTTCGATGAGTTGGCCGTTTTCGTGCACCAGAGCGATGTAAGCCATGCGCTTTTTGTTATCGGTGTCCATCAACTGGTCGAGCATCGCCTTGCCCGGCTCGTTGATCTGCGCGAGAAAACGCATGTGCCGTGACTCGGGAGAGAGCCGCTTGATGAAGGCGTATTCGCGCTCGCGATCCTTTTGCGCCAATGGGCGGATCAGAATGTGGCGACCATCCTTGAGTGCTTCGATCCAGTATTGCCCGGACACCGCGGCATAGGCCGCAGCAGCGCGTTCGTTGTGGTCTTTGACAGTGAGCATGGGGTGGTCCTCCTGGCGCTTTTTCTCAGGTTGGCGCGGGGTGATGCACCTCGCGGTTGAGTCCTTTCTACGCCGCTGGCGCGACCGGAATCTGATCTGGATCAGAGACCGTCGATGTGTGGCGCTGATTTGCGCCTTTCTGATGTAAATCAACCCGGCCATGGGCATGGCAGGCGCAGTCTTGGCTCATTGGCATGGGTGAATATGTCCGAACCGAGGTGTGTGATGGGCCAATATCAACGTTTATTACTGATCGCCGACCCGAACCTGCATCCGTCTGCGGCGATGACACGCGCCGTGGCGCTGGCCAAGACGTGTGGCGCGGTATTGCATGTGCGAGCGTTTGCCGATCCCGTGCCGGTGGTGCATGTGTGGGAAGAGAAAACCGACGACGCCAGCTACCAGCGCTATTTGCGTCGCTATCGCCGCTGGGTCGCGGATGAAGAACAGCGTCTGGGCGACCTGGGCATCGAGGCCACCGTCGAGGTCGTGTTCACCACGCACCCGCTGGCGGACATCCTGCGCGCCGTCGAAGACCTCAAGCCGGATCTGCTGATCAAGGACGTCACCCTGGAACCGGCGCTCAAGCGCGTGTTCATCACGCCGCTCGATTGCCACCTGCTGCGCGAGTGCGCGGTGCCGGTGCACCTGGTGAATCAGGCGCGTTACGGGGTGCCGCACCGTGTGGTGGCCGCGGTCGATCCGTTTGATCCGGCCACGCAGATCAGCGGTCTGAACGACACCATCATTCAAACTGCCAATGCCCTGGCCTTGCAGTGCGATGCGCCGCTGCACCTGCTGTATGCCTACGATTTGTCGGCTGCGTTCAACGGCGACGCGCCGCTGGTCGGTGGCGGCTGGGGCGTGGATTTTGCCGAAGAGTTGCGCCAGGCGTTGCACATGGCTTTCGTCAGTCTGGCCGACCGTTATGGCGTGCCCCCGGAGCGCCGGCACTTTGTCATGGGGTTGCCGGTGCCGGTGATCAGCGAGTTTGTCGAACAGTATCAGGCCGATGTGGTGGTGATGGGCACCGTGCACCGGGTGGGTATCGACCGCTTGATCGGCAGCAACACCGAGCGGGCGCTGTACAGCGTGCCGGGCAGTATTCTCGCGGTGCGGCAAAGCATCAGGGGGTGAGCACGATGGCGCCGTTGAACCGGCCGCTGCGCAAACAGGCCAGGGCCTGATTGGCGTCATCCAGCGCAAACCGGGTGATGTCGCAGTGCACCGGCGTGTGTTGCAGTTCGGTGAAAAACGCGGTGCCGTCCTCACGGGTCAGGTTGGCTACCGAGCGCAGGCTGCGTTCGCCCCAGAGCAGACGATAGGGGAAGGCGGGAATGTCGCTCATGTGGATACCGGCGCAGATCACGCAGCCTCCCTTGACCGTTGCCGAGAGCGCCATAGGCACCAGCGCACCGACCGGGGCGAAAATCAGGCCGGCGTCCAGCGGATGGGGCGGCAGTTGATCCGAAGGGCCGGCCCATACGGCCCCCAGCGTGCGGGCATAGGCCTGGCTTTCGTGATCCTCGGGCCGGGTGAAGGCGTACACCTGTTGGTGGCGACCCTGGGCGATCTGGATCGCCAGGTGGGCTGCCGCGCCAAATCCGTAGAGCCCCAGGTGTCGGGCGTCACGGGCCATTTGCAACGCACGAAAGCCGATCAGCCCGGCACACAGCAGTGGCGCGGCCTGTTGGTCGCTCAGCGTATCGGGAATCGGGAAGCAGAATCGCGAGTCGGCAACGGTGTACTCGGCGTAACCGCCGTCCAGTTGGCAGCCGGTGAACTGCGCCTGATCGCAGAGGTTTTCCCGGCCCGAGCGACAGAACGAGCATTCGCCACAGGTCCAGCCCAGCCAGGGAACACCGACCCGTCGCCCGATCCACTCCGGGGCGACGTCGCCGCCCACGGCGGTGACTTCACCGACGATTTCGTGCCCTGGCACCCGTGGCAACACCGCTTGCGGCAGTTCGCCGTCGAGCAGGTGCAAATCAGTGCGGCACACGCCGCAGGCCAGGACTTTGATCAGCAGTTGCCGTGCGCCGGGCACCGGGACCGGACGATCTTCCCGTTGCAGCGGCTGTCCGGGCGAATGCAGAACCATGGCGCGCACAGGCAGGCTCCAGATTTGACGGGATCAGCACAAGGTAGGGCGATGGCAACCGGCGATCATCTGTTTGAGCCCTTCCAGATTGTGGATTTTCACATCGCGCCCGGAGATTTCCACCAGGCCCTGATCGCGCAGGTGCGCGATGCCCCGGCAGATGGTTTCCAGGCGCAATCCCAGGTACGAGCCGATTTCCTCGCGGCGCATTTTCAGTACGAAGTTTTTCGCCGAGTAGCCGCGCTGGTTCAAGCGTTGCGACAGGTTCAGCAGGAAGGCCGCCAGGCGTTCGTCGGAGTTCATCGTACCGAGCAACATGAGCATGTCGTGGTCGCGCACGATTTCCCGGCTCAGCAGCTTGGTCAGGTTGTGCTGCAGCGAGGGCAGTTGCTGCGCCAGTTTTTCCAGATGGGTGAAATGGATCGGGCAGACTTCGCTGTCTTCCAGCGCGAAGGCGTTACAGGCGTGCGCGTCAGTGCTGATGGCGTCCAGGCCGAGCATTTCTCCCGGCATTTGAAACCCGGTGACCTGTTCGCGCCCGTCGACGGACAGCACGTTGGTCTTGAATGACCCCAGGCGAACGGCATACAGGGATCGCAGCGGATCACCCTCGCGATAAAGTGCCGCGCCTTTCCTGACCTTGAAACGCTGCACGATCAGCGCATCCAGCCGCTCTACCTCTTGCCCGGACAGGCCGATCGGCAAACACAGTTCCAACACACTGCAGTTGGAGCAGGCAGACTTGAGCTGACGAAATTGCAGTGGTTTTGTATCGGGCATGAATGTGATCCCCATCACGTTGTGCTTTTAAGCATAGTCGCCAGCCTGTCAGGGGAACTCAAACCGGCGTCGGCAAAGGTAAAAAACGACCAACGGAATATGTCGCCCATCATCTATTATCGCTTCCGGACAGGTGGTCAATTGAGCGTTTTCGCTGATGGCGACGCTTGATTTATATCAAGTCTTGCGGGCTTCAGGCTTCCAGAATCGATGAACCGGTGTTGAATGGTCTGGCGGGCAATCTCATGAGCGAGTTTCTCAGTGCAGAGCAAGTGGAAGGTCTGGACGCTTACTGGCGGGCGAGTAATTACCTGGCCGTCGGGCAGATTTACCTCAAGGACAACCCGTTGCTCGCGATGCCGCTGCGTCGCAGCCATATCAAGCCGCGTTTGTTGGGACACTGGGGGACGACACCGGGGCTGAACCTGATCTACACCCATCTCAACCGGTTGATCACCACCTATGACCTGAACATGCTGTTCGTTGCCGGCCCCGGTCATGGCGGGCCGGCTGTGGTGGCGCATACGTATCTGGAAGGCACTTACACCGAGGTCTGTCCGACGGTCGAGCGCAATGCCAATGGCCTGTTGCGTCTGTTTCGGCAGTTTTCCTGGCCGTATGGCCTCTCAAGCCACGTGTCGGCGCAGATTCCCGGTTCCATCCACGAAGGCGGTGAACTCGGTTACAGCCTGGCGCACGCCTATGGTGCAGCGTTCGACAACCCTGATCTGATCGTCGCGTGCGTGATCGGCGACGGCGAAGCTGAAACCGGTACGCTGGCCGCCAGCTGGCATTCAAACAAGTTTCTCAACCCGGTGCGTGACGGGGCGGTGCTGCCGATCCTGCACCTCAATGGCTACAAGATCGCCAACCCCACGGTGCTGTCCCGAATCCCCGAGGACGAACTGTCGGCGCTGATGCGCGGCTATGGCTACGATCCGTACTTCGTAGAAGGCGATGATCCGATGCAGGTGCATCAGGTGCTGGCGCAGACCCTGGATACGATGCTGCTGAAGATTCGCCGGATCCAGCGTGACGCGCGTCGGCGGCCGGCCCATGCCGTGGCGCACCGGCCCGTCTGGCCGGTGCTGATATTGCGCACGCCCAAGGGCTGGACCGGGCCACAGTTTGTCGATGGTCACCGCGTCGAAGGCACCTGGCGTGCGCATCAGGTGCCGCTGGCCGACTTCAGCCAGCCGGTTCACCTGCAACAGCTGGAAGCGTGGTTGAGCAGTTATCGTCCCGAAGAGCTGTTTGACGCCCAAGGGACGCTGATGCCGGAGATCGCGGCGCTCGCGCCCACGGGCCATCGGCGCATGAGCGCCAATCCCCACGGGAATGGCGGGCTGTTGCTGCGGCCACTGGATCTGCCCCGGTTTGCCGACTTCGCCGTACCGCTCGACACCCCCGGCAGTGTACGTGCCGAGGCCACGCGGGTACTGGGGACGTACCTGCGCGAGGTGATGAAGAACAGCCTGGCGACCCGCAATTTTCGCTTGTTCGGCCCAGATGAAACCGCCTCCAATCGTCTCGATGCGGTGTACGAAGTCACCGGCAAGACCTGGCTTGATCCGCTGGAGCCTGACGATTTGAACCTGAGTGCCGATGGCCGGGTCATGGAGATACTCAGCGAGCAGGTGTGCGAGGGCTGGCTGGAGGGTTATCTGCTGACCGGCCGCCACGGCTTGCTGTCCTGCTACGAGGCGTTCATCCATATCGTCGATTCGATGGTCAATCAGCACGCCAAGTGGCTCAAGACCGCTGCCGAAGTACCGTGGCGCAAACCGGTGGCGTCGCTCAACTATCTGCTCACGTCCCATGTGTGGCGCCAGGACCACAACGGTTTTTCGCATCAGGACCCGGGGTTCATCGATCTGCTGGCGAACAAAAAGTCCGACATCGCGCGGATCTACCTGCCGCCGGACGCCAATTGCCTGCTGTCGGTGGCCGACCATTGCCTGCGCAGCCGCCATTACATCAACGTCATCGTGGCCGGCAAACAACCGGAATGGCAGTGGCTGGACATCGACGCGGCGCAACGCCATTGCCAGGCCGGTATCGGTCGCTGGGCCTGGGCCTGCCGCGACGACCCGGCACCGGATGTGGTCATGGCCTGCGCCGGAGACGTACCGACCCTGGAAACCCTGGCCGCGGTGACCCTGTTGCGCGACTGCGTGCCGGATCTGCGGGTGCGGGTGATCAATGTCGTGGACCTGATGGTGCTGCAACCGTCGTATCAGCATCCTCACGGCTTGTCGGACAGTGCATTCGACACGTTGTTTACCGTCGACAAACCGGTGATCTTCGCCTTCCACGGTTACCCGGCACTGGTTCACCGGTTGCTCTATAAACGTGCCAGTCATGACAATTTCCATGTCCGTGGCTTCAAGGAGGAGGGCGCGACCACCACCCCGTTCGACATGGCCGTGATCAACAGTCTGGATCGCTATCGGTTGATGCTCGATGTGTTCGAGCGCGTGCCGCGGTTGCAGGACCAGGTACATGAAGCACGGGCCCGCTACTGGTCGCAAATGGAGCGGCACAAACTCTATCTCATCGAGCATGGCGAGGACCTGCCCGAGGTGCGTAACTGGCAGTGGACGCCTCCGTCATCCCCGTGAGCGGCTACTTGCTCTTCCAGTATTTCTGCATTTCGAGGAACAGAAACGAGGCGGTCCAGGTAATGAGGACCAGACCGGTCAGCGCCTCCAGGCCCGTCAGGTATTTGAGGTGGCCGACCGGGGAAATGTCACCGAAACCGATGGTCGTGTAGGTGGTGAAGGAGAAGCACACGCAGTCCATGAAGGTGCCGTCGAAGTTGCCTGTCAGATAGCCCCATTTACCGGAATGCGCCATCAGGTAATACGCCAGGGCAAATGCCCAGACTTCGATGGCATGGGCCAGCAGGCTGCCAAACACGCCGACGACAATCCTGAATCGGCGCCACAGTTTCAGGCGCGGCAACCAATCGTTCAGACGCAGCAGGCATTCGTAGTGAATGACTACGGCGACGATCACCACCAGCGTGTTGATCAGCGTGACTGCCAGCATTGACCAGCCTCCCGGTTCAGGACGGTGCCGTGTCGGTCCGCACAGGTTGCGCAACCGGCTGCAGGGGTCGTAGCGGGGCGAATTCCTCGGGGGTCAGGGTTTCCTTTTGCAGCAAGAGGCGGGCGCCGGCATCCAGGTCGGGCCGCAACCTTTCGAGCAGCGCTTTGGCGCGCTGCCAGGCTTCGTCCAGCAGGGCGCGAATGGCCAAGTCGATTTCCCGCGCGGTCTGTTCCGAATAGTCTTTTTCGCCGGGCCCCGGCACGCGTTCGCCGAGCCAGGTCGCGTTGCGCCGCTCCAGAACGGCCTGGCCGAGTTCGCGGCTCATGCCAAAGCGGGTGACCAACTGCCGGGCGATGTCCGTGGCGTGGGTCAGGTCATCGGCGGCGCCGGTGGAAATCTCCCCGATCACGAGGAATTCCGCAGCCCGTCCTGCCATCAGCACGACCATGCGGTCCTTGAGCATCTGGCAACTGATCAGAAAGCGGTCTTCGGTCGGTCGCTGCAAGGTATACCCGAGTGAGCCGATAGCGCGTGGCACGATCGAGACTTTGTGTACCGGATCCATGGCCGGCAAATGGCTGGCGGCCAGCGCGTGGCCCATTTCGTGATAAGCCACTACCCGGCGTTCCTCAGGGCGCAGCACACTGCTTTTGCGCTCGACGCCGGCAATCAGCCGTTCCACGGCGGCGGTGAAGTCGACGATGTCGACCTGGTCGGCGCCGCGCCGCGTCGCGACGATGGCCGCCTCGTTCACCAGGTTTGCCAGATCCGCGCCGGTGAAACCGGTGGTGATGTCGGCGATACGCTCGCTATCGATGTTCGGTGCCACGGTGATTTTCTGCAGGTGTACCTTGAGAATCGCCTGTCGGCCCTTGCGGTCCGGGCGGTCGATCAGCACTTGCCGGTCGATTCGCCCTGCGCGCAACAGCGCCGGATCGAGAACCTCCGGCCGATTGGTTGCAGCCAGAAGCACCACGCCTTCCCGAGGATCGAAACCATCCAGCTCCGAGAGCAGTTGATTGAGGGTCTGCTCCTTTTCGTCATTGCCACCGAACGCACCGGCGCCGCGCATCTTGCCCAGCGCATCCAGTTCATCGATGAAGATGATGCACGGCGCGGCCTGGCGTGCCTGCTCGAACAGATCGTGGACCCGCGCGGCACCGACGCCGACGAACATCTCCACGAACTCAGAACCGGAGATCGAGAAAAACGGTACGCCAGCCTCGCCGGCAATGGCTTTGGCCACCAGCGTCTTGCCGGTACCGGGTGGACCGACCAGCAGCGTACCCTTGGGAACGTGCGCGCCGAGGCGGGCATAACGGGCCTTGTCCTTCAGGAACGAAACGATCTCCATCAGTTCGAGCTTGGCTTCCTCGATCCCGGCAACGTCGGCGAAGGTGACGCCGGTATCCCGCTCGACAAACACTTTGGCCCGGGATTTTCCGATATTCATCAGGCCGCCCAGCCCCTGTTTTTCAGCGAAACCGCGCAACGCAAAGTGCCAGACCACCATGATCAGGATCAGTGGCATCAACCAGCCCAGCAGCCCGCTGAGCAGGGTGTTCTCATTGACGCCGCTGAACGTCACCCCCGAATGCACCAGGTCCGTGGCCAGCGTCGAATCCACCCGCACCGTGGTGAACAGTTCACGGCCATCGACGGGTTCGCGCAACTTGCCGCTGATCTGGTCTTTCTCGACCCGCAGATCACTGACCTTTTGCTCGTTCACCAACTGCAGGAACTGACTGTACGGAATGTTTTGCACGGCATGGCGTTCGGCGAACAGAAACTGCACAAGGGCCAGCACCACAAAAGCGATCAGGAAATACGACAGGTTCCACGGGTGATTGTTTTTCATGGTCATGGCTCGACGAGGAGGTTTATGCCAGCAGCAGATGGTCCTCGACCCGACTGACGCCGGGCACCGACCAGGCGGCACGCTCGGCGATCTGCCGTTCACGCCACAGGTGAACCCGGCCTTCAAGCGTCACCACATCGCCTTCGACCTTGACGCGAATATCCTTGGCTTCGACTTCGGCATTGCGTTTGAGCGCGGCTTCGATGCGTTGCTGGATATCGAAGACGTCCAGTCGCGGACGCAGGGTCAGGCAATTGTTCACGGCGGTGACGCCCGTGAGCTTGCGTACCGAGCGCTCGACGGTTTCCTTCTGGTATTGCCAGTCGACTTCGCCTTCCAGCGTGATCCGCCCGCCCTGCACGATGACCTTGATATCGCCCTCGGGTACGTCGGAACTCCAGTGGATGATTTTCAACGCGCGGCTGGCGATGGTGTCGTCTGCGGTACCGGCATTTCTCTCGAGCCTGACTTCGATTTCTTCGGCCAGCGCACGTACGCCCCTGACCCGTTTTACCGCACGTTCTGCGCTGACTTTCTGAGCGTAGCTTTTGACATGCCCCGTCAACGTGACCACGCCATCCTCCACGGACACACCAATGTTGGCAGCGTCGATTTCAGGCTGGAATTCGAGCTCCTCCAGAATGCATTTGCGCAGGCTCAAGTCGTTCATGACGGTCTCCTCGTGGCTATGTGAGAGGGCAGGGAACAGGTGCCCGGTGTTTTTTTTCTACGCCTGAGCGACAAAATTTCGTTGAGGAATATCAACAATGGCTGTTCGGGCTGCAGCGGCCGCAAGCGAGCGATTTGTTTGACAAAGATCAGAGCCGGCGGCGGCCAACGCCAGATACTCAAACCGACACGATCTTCAGCATTGATCCATCGAGGAGAAAACCATGAACAGGCGCTTGGTCATTGTCGTGCTCGGTGTGCTGGTGGCGGCGACTGGCGGTTGCGGTCATCGCCAGACCGAAGAGTTCGACGCTCGACTGGAGTCCGCCGAGGACAATGCCGCAACCGCCAGGCTTCGGGCCGATGAGGCGTTGCTCAAGGCAGAGCAGGCGCAGCGAGCGGCGCAAGAGGCGTATGAGCGCGCAAGACGCATAGCCGAAAAAGCGGCACGCAAGTAATCGAGATCATCCGTGAGTCGGAACAGGGACGTGAGGCTGGCAGGGACCGGCCAGGCATTGCCGGAGAAAGTGATGCTCAAACTCAAACGTATTTTGTTGATTGCTCCCCCCGAGATGAACCGCTCACCGGCCTTCGAGCGGGCTCAGGCGCTGGCCAGGGCGACCGGAGCGCTTTTGCACATCGTGGCATTCGATTATGTCCAGGCGCTGGCGGTGGCGGGGCTCTTTGACCCGAATGCGATGGCGCAGGCGCGGGAGGGCTACCTGCAAGTGCATCGGCAGTGGCTGGAACAGCAAGCGCGGTTTCAGCGCAGCGCCCGACTGCCCGTCAGCACCGAAGTGGTGTGGGCCAGGACCACGCCCGCCCATGTGCTCGAATACATCAATGACTTCCATGCCGATCTGGTGATCAAGGACATGCACTATGTGCCGGCACTCGAGCGTGCCTTTCACCGGCCGCTGGACTGGGTATTGCTGCGCGATTGCCCGGCTCATCTGCACCTGGTGAGCGAAAACGCGAACTCCATGCCTGCGAAAATACTGGCAGCCGTCGACCTTTCTCATCTGGAAGAGCTGACCCAGGGCCTCAACGACCGGATTCTCGACCTGGCTACCACCCTGGCGGACGCAACCGGGGCGACGTTGCACCTGTTGAACGTCTGTAACTGGTCGGTGCTGGGGGACGCTGCGATGAGTGTGCCGACATTGAGTCTGGACCACAGCTTGTGCGAGGCGATCACCGATACCCAGCAAGAGGCATTCGATGCGCTTGCCGAACGCTACGCCATCGGCAAACCGTGCCGGCATCAACTGACCGGCATTCCCCACAAGGTGATCGAACTGTTCGCCCGCCAGAACGCTTTCGACATGCTGGTGCTGGGGTCGGCCTATCACCGCGATGTCGATGGTTCTGTCGGCAGTACGGTCGAAACGTTGACGAACCGGGCACCGTGCAGCCTGATGATCGTCAAACCCACGTCCGGTTTCGACTGATGGCAGCGCCAGTCAGGGGAGCAGTTGATAAAAATCAAAGGGCAGCGAGGCAAAAAGAGCGATCAATGACGCTCTTGTCGAGGCTGGGGAATTGGCCATGCGAATCACTTTTCTGGGTGCGGCCGGCACCGTCACCGGTAGCAAGTATCTGCTGGATCACAGGGATCGGCATGTATTGATCGACTGCGGCCTGTTTCAGGGCTACAAGCAATTGCGTCTGCACAACCGGGACCCTTTTCAGTTACCTGTGCAGGATCTGGACGCGATTGTCCTGACCCATGCCCATCTCGATCACAGCGGCTACCTGCCGGTACTGGTGCGCAACGGCTATCGAGGGCCGATCTATGCGACAGAGGCGACCTGTGAGCTGGTGAAAATCCTCTTGCTTGACAGCGGCCGCCTGCAGGAAGAGGAGGCCGGTTTCGCCAATCGGCACGGTTTCTCCAAACACTCGCCGGCATTGCCGCTGTACACCGAGCAGGACGCCGAGCAGACGTTGAAACTGTTGCACCCGATCGAGTGGCACCATCGGGTCGAAATCGTCCCTGGCCTGAGCGTCCTGTTGCGCGGGGCCGGTCATATTCTGGGGGCCAGCACCGTGGAAGTGGTCGCTGACGGGGTGACACTGGTGTGTTCCGGCGATCTCGGGCGCCCTGAAGACCCGTTGATGTTTGCCCCTGAAACCATCGAGCAGGCGGATTATCTGCTGGTGGAATCGACCTACGGTGATCGCAAGCATCCAGACGAGGACCCGGAGCACCAATTAGCCGACGTGATCAATCGTACGGCGCTGCGTCACGGTATTACCCTGGTGCCTTCATTTGCGGTGGGCCGGGCGCAATTGTTGATGTACCACTTGTACCGCCTCAAGCAGCAGCATGCGATCCCCGATCTGCCGATCTATCTCAACAGCCCGATGGCTACGGATGTCACGCGTTTGTACCAGCGCTTTCGCAGCGAACACCGGTTGTCGCCGCAAAGCTGCGAAGGGATGTGCAGCGGGACGCATTTTGTGCGTTCGACCGACGAGTCGATCGAACTGGACAGGCAGCGCACGCCGGCGGTGATCATCGCTGCCAGCGGCATGGCCACGGGCGGGCGGGTGCTGCACCACCTCAAGGCGTTGGCACCGAACCCGTCGAACTCGCTGCTGATGCCGGGCTTTCAGGCGGGTGGTACCCGTGGTGCACAGATCGTGGCAGGAGCCCCTTCGGTGCGCATTCACGGCCAGGAGGTCCCGATCCGTGCCGAGGTGGTGCCGATGCAGACCCTGTCGGCGCATGCCGATGCCGATGAAATCATGCAATGGCTGCGCGGCTTCAAGCGCCCGCCGAAACACACCTTCGTGGTACACGGCGAACCCAATGCATCGGACGTACTGCGCCGGCGCATCAGTCTGGAGCTGGGCTGGTCGGTGTCGGTGCCGGAGTACCGCGACAGCGTCGAACTGGCCGCTGTCGGTGATACACCAGACAAGGCCTGACGGGCAGACGAAACCGTTACGCGAATGAATGCGCAGGGGCACGGCATGGCGTTAAAACCGCCCGTTTCAGAGATCCACCGGCGGCCTGCACTGGAACTTGACCGGCATTACAGCCGGTCGGCCCTGTGGCTGACCTGGCTGCTGGGCGCCGCGATGTTTGCGACGGTGGTAGCGGTTGCTCTGCATTTTACCGATGTTGAATCCTTCAGCCGCTTGCTGACGCAGGCGGAGCCGCAATGGCTCATCGTTGCTTGCGTTCTGCAGGCCCTGACATACGTTGCCCAGGGCCAGGTGTTTCGCGTAGTGCTCAAGGCCGCAGGCCAGGACCTGTCCCTGTGGGTCGCGGGCAAGCTCAGCGTGATGAAGCTGTTTGTCGACCAGGCGCTGCCATCCTCCGGGATCAGCGGGGCGTTCGCTGTCGTGGCCTCGTTTGTTCGTCTGGGCTTTGTCAGGCCGGTGGTGCTGGCGTGTCTGGTACTGGACCTGTCGGGGTATTTTCTGGCCTATGCCTTGTCAGTGGGCCTGGCGTTGCCGGTCATCATTGTTCAGGGGCACGGCACGACGGCCGTGCTGACCACCTGCGTGATCTTCGTCGCATTCAGCCTGCTGCTGGCGATTGTCACTCCGGGTCTGGCGGGTAATGCACGACTGACGACACATGTGCCCGGCCAACGGTTGGCGATCGTTGCCAGAAGCCTTGCCTTGCTGACCGGCGCGGACCGGCGCCTGGTGCGCAACCACCTTCTGCTGTTGCGCATCACCTTGCTGGAACTGGCAATCATCCTTCTGGACAGCACAACCCTGTGGGTTCTGGTGCGCTCGCTGGGTGTTTCGGCACCGCCTCTGGGCCTGTTTGCAGGCTTCATGCTCGCCAGCGTCTTGCGCAGTATCGGCATCGTGCCGGGAGGCCTTGGGGCGTTCGAGGCGGCTGCCGTCGTCACCATGCACTGGGCCGGTATCGATGTAGCGGTGGCGCTTTCCGCGACCTTGCTGTTTCGCGGCCTGACGTTCTGGTTGCCGATGCTTCCCGGTCTTTGGCTGGCGCACCGGGAATGGCATTCCTCCGCCCACGGGCACGGCCCTGCGGCCAACACGGATTACTGGAGTCCGGCGGTCAGTCAATTGTTCAGTACCTTGCACAGTGGGCCGGCAGGATTGAGTCACGCTCAAGCCAGGGCACGACGGCGTCGAGCCCCCACCCCGATCAAGGATCGACCCCAAGGACTGGGCAGGCTGGTACTGGAGCAGATGCGCACGCCGTTGGTATTGATTCTGATCGCCGGCGCCGGTATTGCCGTGTGGGTGGGGGACTGGCTGGATGCGGCAATCGTCGGGTGCATTGTGCTGATCAGCGCGGTGCTCAGTGCCTGGTACGAGAATCGTGCCAGCCGGGCGGTTGAGCAGTTGCGCAGCAAGATTGCCTTGCGCGCGACCGTGCGGCGAGAAGGTCACTTGCTGGATGTGGCCGCCAGCGATGTGGTGCCCGGGGACATTCTGGTGCTCAGCGCCGGCAGCCTGATCGCGGCCGACGGTCGTATCCTGCAGGCACTCGATTGTTTCATCGGCGAGAGCCTGCTGACCGGCGAAACCTACCCGGTGGAGAAAGCACCGGGGGACTGCGCCCCGGAAGCCACCCTCGCGCAGCGTCACAACTGTGTGTTCATGGGCACCTCGGTGCGCAGCGGTTCGGCCGAAGTCCTGGTGACCCGCTACGGCCAGGACAGTGAGATCGGTCATATCGCCAGAACCCTGGCGTTACGCCCTCCGGAAACGGAGTTCGAGCGAGGCCTGCGGCACTTTGGCGGCCTGCTGCTGCGCGTGATGCTGGTGATCACCATCGTGGTGTTCGGCATCAACATCCTGCTGCATCGTCCACCCCTCGACACGCTGATGTTTGCGATTGCTCTGTCCATCGGACTGTCGCCGGAACTGTTGCCGGCGATCCTCAGTATCACCCTGGCCAAAGGTGCGCAGCGCATGGCCGGCAAGGGCGTGATCGTGCGTCACCTCAATGCCATTGAAAATCTCGGGACCATCGACATTCTGTGTACCGACAAGACCGGAACCCTGACCCGTGGGGTGGTGGTTCTGGACGCAGCGATGGATGTCGAAGGCATCGCGGCACCGAGCGTTCTGCAACTGGCAGTGCTCAACGCGAGCCTGCAGACCGGCATGCGCAATGCCATGGACGATGCCATCACCCTGGCGGGCAAAGACCTGGGGACGGACGACGGGGTGCGGAAAATCGATGAAATCCCTTATGACTTCGTGCGCAAGCGCCTGAGTGTGGTGGTCAGCCAGAAGTCGCCGGCTCCCCGCTTGATGATCACCAAGGGAGCGTTGGACAACGTGTTGCAAGTCTGTACCCATGTGCGGCGTGGGGGCCAGAGCCTGGCACTGGACAGCGCTGAACGGGCACTGATCGCGCAACGCTTCGGCGAGTGGAGCGAGCAGGGCTTCCGCGTCCTGGGACTTGCCACGCGTGAGCTGCCGGAACAGATGCACTATGGCCGCGAGGATGAGCGAGACATGAGCTTTCGCGGTTTCCTGTTGTTCTTTGATCCGCCGGAACCAGGAGTCACGGAAACCATCGCCACCCTCGACAGGCTCGGCGTGCAGGTGAAAATCATCAGCGGCGACAACCACCTGGTGGTGCGGCATGTCGGCCGGGCTGTCGGCCTGCCTGTGGAGCGCATCATGACCGGCGCCGAGCTGGCGGCGATGAAGGATGAGGCGCTGATGCACCTGGCAGCGCGCACGACCCTGTTCGCCGAAGTCGACCCCAATCAGAAGGAGCGCATCATCCGCGCCCTGCAGAAGACCGGTCATGTGGTCGGGTACATGGGCGACGGAATCAACGATGCCCCGGCGCTGCAAGTGGCGGACATCGGGATCTCCGTGGACAACGCTGCCGACGTGGCCAAGCAGGCCGCCGACTTCGTGCTGCTGGAACATGATCTGGACGTGCTGCGTGAGGGCATCGAAGAGGGGCGGCACACGTTTGCCAACACCTTGAAGTACATTTCCATCGTTTCCAGCGCCAATTTCGGCAACATGATCAGCATGGCCCTCGCGTCGCTGGCGCTGCCCTTTCTGCCGCTGCTCGCCAAGCAGATCCTGCTCAACAACTTCCTGTCGGACATTCCCTCCATGGGTATCGCCAGCGATAACGTTGACCGGGAATGGCAAAGTACCCCGCATCGCTGGGACATCAATCAGATCCGCAATTTCATGGTGGTCTTCGGGCTGGTGAGCTCGTTGTTCGACCTCATGACGTTCGCGGCTTTGTACCTGCTGTCACAGAGGGTGCCCGAGGTTTTTCGTAGCGGCTGGTTCGTGGAGTCGCTGCTGACCCAGCTGCTGACGATTTTCATTGTGCGCACCTACAAACCGTTCTATCGCAGTCGCCCGGCGACGCTACTGATGGTCAGTGCCTTGGCGGTGGGGCTGCTGGCCATCGGGCTTCCGTACAGTCCGATGGCCGCTTCGCTGGGGTTGGCGCCCTTGCCGTTGCCGATCCTGGCATCGGTGCTGGCGATCAGTCTGCTGTACACGATATGCGCCGAAGGCGCGAAGCGTGTGTTCTATCACCGCCAACGATCACCACAGCGCTGCGCGAGGGGCGGTGCGGTCATCGGTTGACCCCTGCAGATTGAAGCTCGTGAGCACCTTTGGGTGTGCATCTCGATCCGCCAGCGTTGACGTCATCGCCGTCAGCGAGTGGCACCGTGGCGCACGACCTCTACCGACTCGAAGGGCGGCACATTGCATTCGACACCGTCTGAAGCGGTAACTTGCAGGTTGTCGGTGTAGCGCTTGACCACGAGTCGCCTGCTGGTACAGGCACTTGACATAAATCAACGTCAAGGCCGCCTTCACGGTGGATTCTGAAATCCATACAGGTGCCTGGTCACCGGACAGCAAGCGGTTCGTTCAGGGTGGCGGGCAGCGACAAGCAAGCTTCGTGGAGTCCGATCATGAGCCAGTATCAACGATTATTGCTGATCATCAACCCGGCCCTGCGCCAGTCCAAAGCCCTGGATCATGCCGCCGCGCTGGCCAAGGCCAGTGGTGCCAGCCTGCACGTCGCCGCCTTGATCCCAACCTGGAAGCTCTTGTCGCTACTCGAAGAAGGCGATCGGGAAAAAGCACGCAAAGAGTACCTGCAAGACCAGCGCAACTGGCTCGAATACCACACCGGTCACCTGCGCAGCAGGGGGCTTGAAGTAACCGCCGAGGCGAAATGGGCCGATGACCTGCAGCAAGACATTCTCGATTATGTCGCGGAAATGCAGCCCGACCTGTTGATCAAGCAGGTGCAACGCGAGCCCGCGCTCAAGCGCGGTTTCTTTACCCCACTGGACTGGCGTCTGTTGCGTCATTGTCCGGTACCGGTGTACCTGCCTGGCGAAGGTGATCATCCTTTGCCGCGCAAGGTAGTGGCAGCGGTCGATGTGGCCGACACCCTGGAACAGGAGGACGGGCTCAATGAGCGAATCATCCAGCAGGCGTCCAGCTTGGCTATCCAGTGTCAGGCCGAGTTGCACCTGGTGTATGCCTGCGACGCATCTGCGCTGTTCCTGGGGGATATGGGCGGCGGGGGCCTGACCCTCCCGGATCTCTACAGTCAGTTGCGCCAAGGCCATGAAAAATCCTTCCTCGACCTGGCTGGTCGGTATGGCGTGCCGGCTGACCGCCGGCATTTCATCGAGGGGCATCCCGTGGCCGTGCTGCAAGCGTTCGCCGATGAGCGAGAGATGGACGTGATTGTGATGGGCAGAGTCGAGCGCCACGGCATGGACAAACTGTTGGGCAGCACCACCGAGCATGTCCTGTACCAGGTGACGTGCAGCATCCTGGCCGTTTAGCGCGGTCATGAATCGCCATTGTTCAGCTTCCTTCTTCAACTTCCCAGGAGGTTAACGTGATCCACAGTCCCTCACTGCAAACGACCTTGCCTAACCGCGCCGAAGCCGGTCGGCGCTTGGTCGAACCCTTGCTCAAATACGCTGACAGGCCTGAGGTAATCATCCTGGCCTTGCCCCGTGGCGGTGTCCCAGTGGCTTATGAAGTCGCCATCGCCCTGCGTGTGCGGCTGGACCTGATGCTGGTACGCAAGCTCGGCGTCCCTTCGCACCCCGAATACGCCATGGGCGCCATAGCCAGTGGCGGTGTACAAATCCTCAACGAAGATGCGCTGCGGGCGCACCCGATCGATCGAGCCGGTTTCGAGGCGGTGGTCGCCCGGGAAGCGCAGGAGCTGTCGCGACGTGAAAAAGCGTATCGGGGAACCCGCCCGCCACCGAAAGTAAAGGGCCAGGTGGTCATCCTGATCGACGACGGTCTTGCCACAGGTTCTTCGATGATGGCTGCGATCCAGGCGGTAAAGATGCAGGCGCCGGAGCGCGTCATCGTTGCGGTACCGGTTGCTCCTCGGGAAACAGTCGAGGATTTATCGATGCAAGTGGACGAAGTGATCTGTCCGCTCATTCCTGACTGGATGATGTCGATCGGCTACTGGTATCTGGATTTTCCCCAGACCTCGGACGAAGAAGTCATCGATCTCTTGCAACGCGCTTGGGAGCGAAAATTGCCGAGCGTTTCCTGCACGGAACATCGCGATGCCTGAAGCTGAATTTAGATGCCTGGATCTGCCTGGCGTTGAATTGTCCGCCGATTTGCGTTTGCCGGAGAACGCGCGCGCCCTGGTCATCTTCGTACACGGCAGCGGGAGTGGTCGATTGAGCCCGCGCAATCAATACGTGGCCGATGTATTAGCCCTTCGGGGCTTGGCCTCGCTGCTCTTCGACTTGCTGACGGAACCGGAGCAGCGCCTGGATAATCTTAGCGGGGTCCTGCGCTTCGATGTTTCCCTGCTGGCTAGACGGTTGATCGATGTGATCGATTGGGTCGGGCGGGACCGTGAGTTGTGTTCTTTGCTCATTGGTCTGTTCGGCGCCAGTACCGGTGCGGCGGCAGCAATGGTGGCTGCCGCCGAGCGGGCGTCGGTGGTAGGGGCAGTGGTCAGCCGGGGTGGGCGAACCGATCTGGCCGGGCCGGCCCTGGCCCGAGTGAAGGCGCCAACGTTGCAGATCGTTGGCGCACAAGACCCTATGACACTGGCCTTGAATCGCCGGAGCTCACAAATCCTGCGGTGTGAGCAACGGATGGAAGTCGTGGAGGGTGCCACGCATCTTTTTGAAGAGCCTGGCACGCTGGAAGAAGTCGCCAGGCTCGCCGGCGACTGGTTTGAGCAGCACCTGCGGACGACGTAGTGGGTCGTTCTTACTATCGCAGCAGATTGCCAACACTCAATTGCTCGCGATAGTCGTCAACCATAACGCTGGACATCGTTTCAGGTTCATCACACGCCAAACGGATAGGTTTCATCTTCTGCTTCCAGTCGCTGGTTTTTCGGCAGCGGCAGCGCGGTGATCGGCCTGGTTTGCTCGAACCAGATCATGGCATCGAATTGCTCCGCCAGCATTGACTCGAAGTAGTGACTGAAGCGTTCAGTCTGGGGACGGTAAATCACCCCGATGGCGCGTCCCAGCAAGACCGCGGACAGAGCACTGCGAAGCTCCTTTTGCTGCGGAGCACGCCAGTCCGTCAATGATGCTGCAACCCCGGCCTTGAGAAATTGATGTTCCCAGCTGTCTGGTCGAGAAGGGCGAATGTCCTTGATCAACATCTCGCCGTCCCAGTCATCGGCCGCTGCGACCTGACCACGGTCGGTAGCCATACCAATCAGGACCACATCACGTCCAAAGGCATTGCGGCACAGTTGGCCGATATTGAACTGCCCCTTCCAGCCCATTTCCGTGGCGGCGGCATTGCCGATATGGGAGTTGTGGGCCCAGACCACAGCCTTGGCCTGCGGACCCCGATGTTCCAGTACTGCGCGCAACGTATCGAACATGTGTCGGTCTCGCAGGTTCCAGGAGGCTGCCGAACCCCGATAGATCGCGCGGTAATATTGCTCGGCCGCTATCACTACGCGGGCATTCTGCGTCGCATTGAAGAATGTTTCGTTGTTTTGGACAAGCCCCGTCAGTTGGTCAGCCAGCATGGCACTGAGCTGCTCGATCACCGGTTGCTCACAGGGCATCACGCCGCCACGCTCGACGAAATGACCGTACAAAGAGGGATCATCCTGCCATGGGGTCAGACACCCATAGCGCCGACGCGCTTCTTGGGCCAATTTCGGGTCAATCCGATCCAGATAACTCAGTACCTCATGGATGGAGTTGCGCAAGCTGTAGACATCCAGGCCGCGAAACTCGACGCGATGTTCAGGGCTCTGCCGATGGTTGAATTGATGCAGCCAGTGGGCGAAGGCTTTTACTTCGCCGTTTCGCCACATCCAGGTGGGGAAACGGCTGAAAATGTGGCGTGTCCACGCCGTGTGCGCCAGACCTCGGACATACTGATCTACATGGCCGGCGTCCGGCCAGTCGGCTTCCACTGCGACGATATTAAAACCGTGTCGCTCGATCAGGCTTTGGGTTATGACTGCCCGGGCTCGATAGAAGTCGGCGGTTCCATGGCTTGCTTCGCCAATCATCACCACCCTCGCGTCAGCGTAGCGATCAAACAGGTCCCCGAAAGCGGGGGAGTCCAGGTCTGGTAGCGGCTCGGCGTATTGACGCAACACTGGCGGTATGTGCGATGTGTCATGGAAGTGTCGCTGGCCGATTAATTTGTCCAGCAATGTGTGCGTATGAGAGTTCATGAGTGTCGTCCTCCGAATGGCGAGCAACTGGTGGCGGCAAGGCGCTCGGGTCATACCAGAAGTTGATGCGTCGGCTTGAAACTTTGCACAGGCGTTACAGGTACAGGCGATGAATGACCTTATGGGGGTCGAAAGGATCGTCGTGGGTTTCAAAACCCAGACATCTGGCCAACTCACGAAAGGGCGCGTTGCTGGAGGTGCTAACTGAGTACAAGTGGTGGACGCCATTGCTGCGGGCAGCGTCGATCAAGTACTCCAGCAATAACGTTCCCAGACCGAGGCGTTTCCAGCCAGATGCGATGGTCACGGCGCATTCGCACTGGTATTTGCCCGTCGCGGCATAGCGACTGGCGCCGATTTCGATCAAGCGGCCATTCTCGTGGGCCAGCGCGATGCAGGCTTGGGTCTGGTGGGGGGCATGCTGCTGCCTGAGTAAAAGCGCATGCCGGGATTCGGGCGCCGAATGCCGGACCAGAGCGTATTCACGAACTTGATCTGCTTGCGTGACATATCTGATTAACACCGGGCGGCCGTTGCTGAGAATATCAATCCAGGAATTTTCAGGGGCGTTCACCGTTCAGCCTCCATCGGGCGGTCACTTGACGCGAAGAAATCCCAAACGCTCAAGTTCTTTCTTGCGCTGTTGGCCGTCACCGGACTTGATCTGCATATGGACTTAAAAAAACAGGTCCACGTAGATGCCAATTTCCTCATTCATGTTGCCCGGCAGCATCAGCATGTCGTGATCACACACGATTCCCCGATGGAGGCGGCGTAGCATGGACAGCCCCGGATATTCAGGGAATTTCCGGGGCCATGATTCAGGCTATCAATAGTTGGTCTTCCACTTTGCTGACGCCCGGCACCGACCACGCTGCTCGTTCGGCGATTTCACGCTCACGCCAGAAGTGCACTTTGCCTTCGAGTTTTACAACACTGCCATCGACCTTGATCCGTATGCCCTTGGCATCAACTTCGGCATTGCGCTTGAGGGCTTCTTCGATACTTTGTTGGATATCGACGACCTTCACTCTCGGGCGCAGGGTGATTCGGTTATCCACCCCGACAACGCCTGACAATTTGCGCACCGCACTTTCAGCGACTTCTTTCTGATACTGCCAGTCCACCTGGCCTTCCAGGGTTACCCAGCCTTTTTGCACGACGACCTTGATGTCGCCGGCGGGTGTGTCGGAACGCCACGAGATGATATTGACGGCACGGTTTGCGATGGTGTCATCGTCCGTACCTGCACCCTTATCCAGGCGAACCTGTATTTCTTCAGCCACGGCACGTACTCCTTTGATCGCCTTGACCGCGCGCTCGGCGCTGATTTTTTGAGCGTAGCTTTTCACGTGGCCGGACAGTGTGACGATGCCATTTTCCACGCTGACGCCAATGTGGGCGGCATCGATGTCGGGTTGAAAGTCAAGCTCGTCCAAAATGGTATTGCGCAGGGTGATGTCGCTCATGATCTTGTCCTCTTTCAGGTGACTGAAATGCATGGGCCGGCAAAGCCCATGTCTTTTTTCTACGCTGGAGCGATAGAAAGACTTTGAGCTAAATCAAAAAGACCACAACTCCCGGGTGCAGAGCTCCGGTAACAGGCGGGGCTACATTCGGTTCAGAGGCGTGAAGAGCAATGTTCAGTAAATGGCTGGATCCCATACTTTTGCTGCTTACAACGCTGGCGTTGCTGGCTGGTGTCGTTGCACATCGTGCGCAAGAGAATGATTGGGCATCGTATTGCTGGGCCGCAGGCAGCCTGACGATGGCATTGGTTCTGCTCGTCGAGATTGCCGGGCGATTGGCCCGACGTGAGGCAGGAGTGGATTTGATCGCACTGTTGTCGATCAGCGCCGCCCTGTTTTTCGAGCAGGCTTTGGTCGCAGCAGTGATCGCTCTGATGCTGGCGACCGGTCGCACGCTGGAATTCTTTACCCGTCAACGAGCCGAGCGTGAACTGCGTGCGCTTATCGATCGGGCACCGCGTTTTGCCTGGTTGCAGGAGAAGGGGGGCTTACGCCAGATTCCCGTTGAACAGATTCATCCAGATCAGACATTGCTGGTACGGCTAGGAGAGGTTGTACCGGTCGATGGTCGCTTGCTCAGCCCGACAGCGATTCTGGACGAGTCGGCACTCAGCGGTGAATCCTTGCCCGTGACCCGAAGAGAAGGTGAGCAGTTGCCCAGCGGAGTCTCCAACGTTGGCGCCCCCATTCTGCTGGTCGCTACGCGAACGGTTGCGCAAAGCACCTACGCTGCCATCGTGCGGCTGGCCGAGGCGGCGCGCCGTTCACGCGCTCCTTTTGTGCGCTTGGCTGACCGCTATGCACTGTTTTTTATCCCGTTGACTTTGTTGGTGGCGGCGCTGGCGTGGCATCTGAGCGGCGACCCCTTGCGAGCGTTGGCGGTGCTGGTGGTGGCCACGCCTTGTCCTCTGATTCTGGCAGTGCCCATTTCGATCATGTCGGGTATATCCCGAGCCGCGCGGCGCGGAATATTGATCAAGGATGGCGCCACCCTGGAAGCGCTGGCCGGGATCAAACAAGTGTTTTTCGACAAAACCGGCACGCTGACCAGTGGACACGCGCGCCTGCAGTCGATCGAAGTCAATGGACTGGCCGATCCGCAGCAATTGCTTGGCCTGGCGGCCTCGCTCGCACAGGCTTCGACGCATCCCATCTCTCAGGCCATTGTCGAGGCAGCGCAACAGCGCAGGGTGTCCCTCAGCCTGCCAACCGAGGTGCAGGAGAGTCCGGGCGAGGGGCTTTGCGGGCTCATCGACGGTAAGCAGGTGCGATTGGGCACACTGTCTTTTGCTCATCAGGACGCTTACGAAACCGATTGGGCTGTCGCCATGCTTCGCCACATGGATTATCTGGCCTGTAGCGGAAGCTTTATCGAAGTGGATGGGAAACTGGCGGGCCTTTTGGTCCTCGCTGACACTGTTCGGCGCGAAACTCCACAAACGCTGCGCCGGTTACGCTGCAAAGGGATCGAGAGAATCGTCATGCTCACCGGTGATCGCCCGGAAACTGCCGAGATGATCGCAATGTCTGCCGGAATCGACGAGCTGCGCGCGGGTTTGACACCCGAGGATAAGGTGCGGGCTGTGCAGGAGGGCTGTTTGCGCAGCCCCACGCTGATGGTCGGTGACGGCATCAATGATGCGCCCGCATTGGCGGCGGCTAACGTTGGTGTGGCAATGGGGGCCAGCGGTGCAACCGCTTCGGCACAAGCCGCGGACGTCGTTCTGCTGGTCGATCGCCTGGATCGTCTGGTCGAGGCCCTGGACATCGCTCAGCGAACCCGTCATATCGCTGTCGTCGGTGTGCTGGCCGGCATGGGCCTATCGTTGCTGGCCATGGTCGCGGCGGCGCTCGGCTTTCTTGCGCCACTCATCGGCGCTGTGGTGCAGGAGGGCATTGATGTGCTGATTATCCTCAATGCGTTGCGGGCATTGGGGCCACTGTGGGGGCGTCGAAAGGGCATGCTGACTGCAGAGCATATTGATCGGCTGCAGGATGAACACCGGCAACTGTCCAGCGTGCTGAGTGACCTGCACCACCTGGCCGCTGACTTCGCCCGGCGCCCGGTTGTACAGGCACGAACCGAACTGCAGGAGCTGGTCGACAGGTTACAAACCTCATTGGCGCACCACGAGCATGATGATGAACAGCTGCTTTACCCGCTTTTAACGCAACGGTTGCCAGGCGAGGACCCGATGTCAGCCATGAGTCACGCCCACCGAGAGATCTTCCGCCTGATCCATTTGCTGGCGCGCATGAGTCGTGATTTCAATGCCGAATCGGCCAGGGCCGATGCCGACGAAATTCAGCATCAATTGATCAGGCTCGATACCCTGGTGCGCCTGCACTTTGACCAAGAGGAGGAGCTGTTCCGTTTCCTTGACGCACGCTGAACGAACGTTGTGCATACCGGCTGAGCGCCTGACTCCGGCCAATTCAGAGGTGATAGCGCGATTGGACGATGCGCCTGATCTGATCCATCGCCTTTTTGGGGGCCATGCTTTTGTCCATTTCGATAAGGCGGGTCTTATTGGCAAGTACATCGTCCCGGATCACTTTGCGAAACCAATTGGAGAAATCCCCGGCATCGAGATGCTCGCGAAGGGCGGGTTCTTCAATTTGCGTTAAACAGGATAAAAACTCAGTCAGGTTGGCGGCACTCCGGCCAAGCGCAGGAAAGTAGAATGATCGCCATGTACCGACGTCTCCCGCAACGTACTTGCCGCTGTGACGATGGTGCTTTTGATGCGGCTGCATCTGTTCGATCAGGTATACCTCGTCGTCTCCGTGCAAACTCCAGAGACAGGCATGCTCCAGACCTGGCGTTCGCTCTGGAAACCGAGGGGAAGTTCGCTGCATGCGCTTGGCGAATTGTTCGACCAGTTCCCGAGCAGTGCTGCCAAGCGTCACCAGCACGTCGACCCCATCAAGTAGCTCCGGGCAGACCTGGTCGAAGTCGAGGGCTACGATGATTGCACCGATGTCCTTGAGAAAGCCGGGCGGCCAACTTGAACAGTGGGGAAGCATGTAATGCGCTTCGTCGACGATCAACCAGTAGGGGCGACCTGAAGTGCTGCGCAAATGCTGAAGAAAAGGCAGCAGGTCGCCAAACAACTGCACGCGCGCCGAGAGATCCAGGGCAAGGGCATTGACCACCACATTGAGCTGCGCCTGCAAAAGATAGTGCACGGAATCTTCTGTCGTCGGGGGCGCAGTGAGGCCGCCGATGGTCACCGCGTCTTCCAGCGTGAGGTAGTCGCCCTCTGGATCGATGATGCAGAATCCCTGATGAGCCTGGACCATTCTTTCTGTCAGCCAAGTGATGTAACTGGATTTTCCGGCCCCGGAATTGCCAATAACCAACATCACCGATTCTGGAGGCAGCCATAACGGGTGCCCATCGGTGGACTGCCCCAACTGAACCCCGATGCGTTCGACGCCAACCAGTGCGGCATCTTTTTCCAGAAGCATCTCGACCAGCTCGCACACCCCTTGACCATGGTCACGCGTCAGGCATAGGTCAGCGCTGGATTTTATGGAGGCTATGGCATTGCTGACCGCTGCGGCACAGCCGCAGATCGACAGAAAGGAGTGGTCGTTTTCCGCATCGCCCACTCCGACCACGTTCAATTCGCATATGCCTAAATCTCGTAACGCTGCAACAAGGCCGGACGCTTTGTTCACGCCAGGCGGCAGGATCATGATGGCGTCCTTGTTGAAGGTTATCTGCAGTTCAAGACCCAACTCGTGAATGCTACTGATCACTTCATTTTCGAATGGCTGCCAAGTAGCGATGACCGACTGTCCGATCGACAACGGTGACACCCCTTTGGCGCGCAGGTGACCAACCAGCTCGGTTGAGGCGGGATCTGCAATAAGCTCCTCGGTATCAGTACTCGGGTCGTACAAGAGCGCGCCATTTTCCGCAACCACCCTGTCAAAAAGATCCAGATGCGGAAAATGATGCTTGAGCGCTTGCAATTCCCGGCCTGAAATCAGCAATAACTTGCGACCGCTTTTTTTCACCTCGCTGAGCGATGCGCAGACTTGAGCAGGAACGCTACCGTTTTCGGCAATGGTCCCGTCGTAGTCTACTGCCAAGGCAAGGAAGTGCATGCTCGATCCCCATCAGACTCAATTGAGTGCAAAGGAAGACAACTGGAACAGACTATCGACCGACTCCTCGACTGTATTGAGAGGCAACTTATTGGGGCCAACATTGATTTTTATCAATTTTAAGTCGAGCGTTTGCTGATTGACGTCGGGCCCCATACGCGTGCAACCACAGTTGTTCAACAGCGTTGCTTTGATTGATCAAAAGCACATGTTTCTTTTGTTATTAATAACCCGAAGTGCTTAAGCCTGCAGATTACTGAACATGAGTAAGCTGCATGCAGCAGGTTGATCTAAATCAATGGGCAGCCTGTCATCGGTTCCATGCTCTGGTCACATGCGGAGATTGGCGCCGGGTCATGAATACCAACAAACCAATAGGGATTCACGCGGTGCAAGACTGGCGGCGGAGCAGGGGAGCAACAGCAGGAAATCTGCGCCAACCGGGCAAAGGGCATTGGAAACGTGACGCAACCCACCTGTTGATAATCTTGCTGCTGTTGCCGGTTGGATACTTCACTGCGTATCACTTTGCTGCCCATACGTTGAGGGAGTTGGTAAACTTTTGTACCGCGCGTTTTGAAGTAGATTTCGAACAGGCCGAAGTAGAGCCTCCGCTCGAAGTTCTATCGCGATCCTTGTGCGAATGTCAGGCAAAAGCGCTGCTCAAAAAAAACGGAGTTGTGCGACTTGCCTTGGTCGACAGCCACTTACTGGCTCCGCAGTCACTTGAGCCCGTAACAAAGCAAGATGCAGAAGCCTGCATCAATGCTCTGTGGAAGCATGATGCTGAATGGGCCAGGCGCTTGCCCGTTGAATGAAAGGCTGCAGTTCTTTAATCATTGAAAGGCAGGCAGCCCCCAACGCCAATTTACAAACGTTTGCACCATGAAAACCGCCTGGCCTCAACCGGTTATCCGGCCGTCCGACCGTTCATTGGGCGTATCTGATCTACATCAAGGAACGGACATCGGGATCAGCAAAGCTGTCGACATCGATAGCCACAGCAGCAGGATTTTCCATGCCTCGGCCGGACAGAACCTCATGCGAACCATTGGCAACCCTGCCGTCTTCATCGCTCGGCCAGGGCTCTGTGAATGAACAGATTGCCAGGGTTTTCGACGATATTGCCGATTTGCTGGAGTTGGACGATGCCAACCCTTTCCGGATCAGGGCCTATCGTAATGCTTCGCGAACGCTGAGGGCGTTGACAATCGATCTGGCGAAGATCATCGCGCGTGGTGAGCCGTTGCCAAAACTGGCTGGGATCGGTGTCGACCTGGCGGGCAAGATCAACGAAATCGTTACCACTGGCGATTGTGCGTTGCTTTCACGGTTGCAGAGTACTTCGCCGAAAGGACTGGCCCAGTTGCTATCTATTGCCGGTTTGGGACCGAAGCGGGTCAGGCACCTCTATCACGATCTTGGCATCGAAACCGTACAACAGTTATGCCTGGCCGCTGAAAGTGGGCGCATTCGCCATCTTCCAGGCTTCGGTGAAAAGTTGGAGGCCCGGTTATTGAGTGCAGCGCAGAAAGGAATCGGCAAAGATCGCCGTGTTCCGCTCGCACATGTCGAGCCATTGGCAGAACGGTTGGCGCGCTATTTGAAGCAGATCTCGGGTGTCGAACAAGCGACCGTGGCCGGAAGCCTGCGACGCATGAGGGACACCGTCGGCGATATAGATATTCTTGTTGCTGCTCGCGTTGATGTCTGCCAGCAATTCATCAAACACCCGGATGTTGCCACTGTGCTGGTTCAGGGACAGACACGTACCAGCGTTGTTCTGGGTTCAGGCATGCAAGTCGATTTACGGGTCGTTGACCCGGCTGTGTATGGGGCGGCCCTGGTGTACTTCACTGGCAGCAAGGCGCATAACATCGCTATTCGCCAAAGAGCACAGAACAAGGGGCTCAAACTCAGTGAGTATGGAGTATTCAAAGGTGGTCAACGGTTAGCCAGTAGCACTGAAACCGATGTTTATCGGGCGCTGGATCTGCCCTGGATAGTGCCTGAGCTTCGCGAAAATCGCGGTGAAGTCGAAGCGGCGCTTTCCAATCGCTTGCCCAGACTGATCGAGTCATGCGATCTCAAAGGTGACTTGCATGCCCATACCTGTGAATCAGATGGCGTCAACAGCCTGGAAGATATGGCGCTCGCCGCGCAGGCAGCGGGGTTGCAATATTTGGCAATCACCGATCATTCCCAGTCCCTCAGGGTAGCCCATGGTCTGGACGGGGACCGGTTACTGAAGCAGATGGACCAGATCGATGCGCTCAATGATCGATTGCAGGGCATAACCTTGCTCAAGGGCGTCGAGGTCGACATCCTCGAAGACGGTAGCCTGGATTTGTCGGACGATATTCTGGGGCGCCTTGATCTGGTGGTGGGTGCTGTCCACAGCCATTTCAATCTGACTCGGCGCCAGCAAACCCGCCGCTTGCTCAGAGCGATAAACCATCGTCATTTCACGATTCTGGCGCACCCGCTGTGTCGGTTGATCAATGAGCGCGCCCCCATAAACCTGGACCTCTCAGCCATCATCAAGGCCGCCGCTGAACGAGGTTGCTGTCTGGAACTCAATTCGCAACCGCAACGCATGGACCTGTCCGATCTGCAATGCCAATACGTCAAGGATCAGGGGGTACTGGTCAGCATCAATTCGGATGCGCATCAAGCAGCTGATTTCTCCCACTTGCGTTTCGGGGTCGCACAGGCACGTCGAGCCTGGCTGGAATCCCACAACGTTTTAAACACAAGGTCACTTCCAGCGCTCAAGTCGTTTTTGCACGGGGGCGGGGGCGGGCACACAGAAAGGGATCAAAGCTTATGTCAGCTGTAGACGACATCGTCGCGCAGGTACTGACCTTGCAAGTAAGGATCTATCAGGCCATGGCACGACTGGAGGCGCGAACCGATCATGAGGCGTTGCATGATCTGCGTATTGCTGTGCGACGTATCAGAAGCTTGATGCGTCCATTTCGCGCCATTCCAGAAGTGCTGTGTTTGATCGATGCTGCAAAACAGGTTGGAGCGTTGACCACGCCAGTACGTGATCTGGAAGTAATGATTGAGGAACTAAAAAACCGTGGTTTTCACTCGCAAGCGAATTTGAGAGAAGCAAGGTTGAAATCTCACTACTCCACGATTATTCGAAGCACCGCCGTTGCGAATTTATTGAACCAGCTGGATTGCTGGCCCTCTGCATTTCGTAGCGTGGAGATAGACAAGGGGTCGAAGTATTTGACCACCCGAATCAGGAGAACCCTTAACCGGCAATTGAAACGCTTGCTCGCTGCGTTAGAGGATGCAGAGTTTGATCGCCATCAGCTCAGGGCGATGGTCAAGCGCGTTCGTTATCTGACCGAGTCCTTTCCGCAGTTTTCTCCTTTGTCCTGCGAAGCCGCCGGAGCGCTTAAGTCATTACAGTTCGCCTTAGGCGAGTGGCACGATCAATATCAATGGTGCCAACAAGCGCTCGTTGAAGTTGATTTGCGCCCCTTGCACAAGACCTGGCTCAAAGGCTCATCACGCGCGCTTGAAGCCGCTGAGGCTCAGCTGGCTGCATTCGCTGATTTGTTTCGAGATGGATCGCAACGTTTGAATAAATGAGTGGCAGACACCTCTCGGCACGCGGCCTGAGTGTTCTATTGCGCGTGTTCGCCGAGGGTGACGTTTGATTTATATCAAGTCCCGAGAGCTTCAGCCTTTCAGAATCTGGGAACTGGCGATGACTGCCAGCTGCGGTCATCGTCAGTCCCAGGCGTTCGCCCCCCGACTGAAGTCCGCTGAAAACAATGCCGCGACCGCCAGGCTTCGTGCAGATCAAGCAGCCTATTGAGCGTTTTCTCTTGCGAGCAGCCATGCTTGCCAAGCCTGCCGATATTTCTCATCTGCACATTTTTTGGCGAGCGAGAACTTGAGCATGGTCTGGGAGGAAAAGGGTTCATCCAGAACGGAGTAGGCTTGATCGCTGAGACGATCAGCTTCAAGAAACAGTGCCTGGCAGTGTTTGATGGCGTCGCTGTTGGCCACATAAGGGTTCGTTGATTCATTGATGGGCATGGCCGTTGACCTTGAGCAGGCAGTTAGTCGAGTCGGGGATGTACAACAACTCCGCTGTCCGGGTTATTCCTCACGGGACCAGCGCACGCTCATGCCATATTCGCTATCGCTGTAGTGGTATTCAGAGTTGCCTTTGAAAGCACCTTTCAGGGCGTGCCCCAGACGATTGGCAAGGTGAATGCCAGTAGTGGTCACGACCAGCTCATCGGCTGCGTCATCGAGCTTGATGATGCGCTCAAGGGGATGCTCGGCCTTTTCCTTTTCCTCAGTGTGTTTAATCAACTGGACGATTTCCCCACGGTGCTGGTGCACGTAGCCGCCGGACAGGGTCAGGATACCTGCAGGCCTGTTGTCTTCTATGCGCCGGCAGGCTGGACAGATCGTTGTTTGCGCACCGTGAACCACGGTGTTTTCCTGGCGTTTCCAGCTCCAGGTTCCCGCGGTATACACGGCCTCGCATTTCGGGCAAACGGCAGGGCCCTCCGTGCGTGCGGCGCTATATGGGTCATGCGAGACGTTCTTGAACAGTTTGTTTTTTTGGCTTTGCTGAAACTTGTCCATGATGTTCCTCCAGAGATGATCAGAACAACTGACGCTTGCTGAAGCGCACCCGCTCATTTCGACGCGATCCGGGTTCCAGCAGGTTGATTTTTATCAACTGTGATGCAAGCGCTGGAGGCGGCTCGAGCCAATGGTCCGCGTTTATGCATGAGGCGACAGGAGGACCGGGCTGCTCAGGGCTTTGTTGATAAAAGTCAACGTCGCCGGGAGTGGTTAATAGACCCTGCTTGAACGTGGAATTGTCAGGAGAGCGATCCGATGGCTCACAGCAAGCTGGTATTTCGCGGCGCCGCCCGCGAGAGGATTCTCAGCGGTGCCACTCAGTTGGCGGATGCCGTGCGCGTGACGCTGGGCCCCAAGTCCAAGTCGGTGCTGATTCAGAATAAATGGGGCAATCCAACAGTCTGCAATGATGGTGTAACCATCGCCAGGCGCATCGACCTGCTGGATCCGGAAGAAAATCTCGGTGCGCAAATGTTGCGTCAGGCTGCCGAGCGCACCGGTGACGCGGTGGGGGACGGTACCAGCACTGCAACGGTGCTGGCCCAGGCCATCCTCGCGGACGGTATCCGCAATGTGGTGGCGGGTGCCAGTGCGATCGACCTCAAACGCGGGCTCGATCGCGGACTCGCTTTGGTTGTGGAGTCGCTGAGGACGCTGTCGCGACCAGTGAGTACGCCCAGGGAAAAGGTCCAGGTCGCGACGCTATCCGCGCATAACGATGCGGTCATTGGCCAACTGGTAGCCGATGCCCTGGAGAAGGTTGGTATTGAAGGAGTGGTCAGCGTCGAGGAGTCAAAAACCACTGAAACGGTGGTCGAGGTCATGGAAGGCATGCGCTTCGACCGAGGTTATGTCTCGCCATATTTCGTCACCGATACCGAAAAGATGCAGGTGGAACTCGATGACGCTTACCTGTTGTTTTGCGACCACAAGATTCTGAATCTCAAGGAGTTGCTGCCCCTGATGGAGCTCGTGGCCAAGAGCGGCCAGCCCCTGGTGTTGATCGCGGATGACATAGAAGGGGAGGCGTTGACCACGCTGGTGGTCAATCAGATACGCGGTGTGCTGCGAGCGGTGGCGATCAAAGCTCCGGGCTTCGGTGACCGGCGCAAGGAGATGCTGCAGGACATGGCCGTTCTGACCGCAGGAACGGTGATTTCCAATGACCTGGGCTTTGCCCTCGAACAGATCGAGTTGAGTCAATTGGGCCGGGCGCATCGGGTGGTGGTGCAAAGGGACAGTTCGGCGTTGATCGGGGGGGCTGGCAATCGCGAGGCCATCGAGGCGCGGATGCAGCAAATCCGCGCACAAATGGAGACAACCACCAGCGACTACGACCGTGAAAAGCTACAGGAACGCTTGGCCAGGCTCTCGGGCGGCGTCGCGGTGGTCCGGGTCGGAGCGCCTTCGGAAGCCGAGATGAAAACCCGCAAGGATGCGTTGGATGACGCCATTTCCGCCACTCGTGCAGCCATCGCCGAAGGCATTGTGCCAGGTGCCGGCATGTCTTTGCTCAAGGCCGTCCCGAAGATTGCCGCCGAGGAGATGCAGTATGAAGGGGATGCCCGCACGGGTCTGCAAATCATGCGGCGCGCTTTGGAGGCGCCGGCCAGGGTCATCGCTGAAAACTCGGCAGTCGATGCCGGCGTCGTTGTCGCGAGGATGTTGGCTGAGCCTGGCAACATTGGCTTCGACGCGTCGGTCAATCGCTACGTCGATCTTTACGAGGCCGGAATCATCGACCCATCCAAAGTGGTGCGGATCGCCCTTGAAAATGCAGTGTCGGTGGCCAGCATCCTGCTGCTGACCGAGGCAATATTGACGGATATTCCGGAGAAAGAGTCGCCGATCCCGCCAGGGTTCAGCGAATGAGGTCCGGCAGTGTCGCCGGGCGTTTGAGCAAGGCCGGTCTCACGACCTGCCTGACGGGAGACAGATCATGAGCCAATATCAACGCCTTTTGCTGATCATCAACCCGCTCCTGCGTCGCTCTCCGGCAATCAACCATGCCGGCGCGCTGGCCAGGGCCAGTGGTGCGACATTGCACATCGTCGCCCTCGTCAAGACGCTGGACATTCTGTGGCTACTTGACGAGGGCAGCAGGAAACAGGTTCGGGAAAGCTATCTTCAGAACCAACGCGACTGGTTGAAGTCCCAGGCGGAGAAACTGTCTGGCCGAGGCGTAGCAGTGACCTGCGAAGTCGCTTGGGCGGACGACATAAAACAGGAGATTTCTGATCACGTTACAGAGTTGAATCCCGACTTGCTTATTAAGGAAGTGCAACACGAGTCACTGCTCAAACGTGCATTCTTCACCCCACTGGACTGGTATCTTTTGCGCCAATGCCAAGTGCCGGTGTACCTGCTTGGCGGCGCGGCCCATGCATTACCGTGCAAGGTTGTAGCCGCGGTCGACGTCTCTACGAACGGCTTGGAAAATAATCGGTTGAACGAGCGCATCATCCAGCAGGCCACTGCGCTGGCTATCCAGTGTGATGCCGAATTGCATCTGTTGTATGCCTATGACGTTTCGCAGGAATACCTGGCAGAACTGGGCGATGGCCTGAAAATCGCCGAACTGACTAAAGGCTTGCGCCGTGAGTTTGAAAAGACCTACCTCGACTGGGCCAGTCAGCATGGCGTACCGGCTGATCGCCGGCATTTTGCGGTGGGGCACCCCGTTGCAGCGCTCAGCGAGTTCACAGACGAGCATCAGGTGGATGTAATCGTCATGGGGCGCGTGCAATTCCACGGTCTAGACAAGCTGCTCGGCAGTACCACCGAACACATTCTGTATCAGGTCCCTTGCAACGTTCTGGCTGTGTAGCACCGCGCCGGAGGTCCCTGTAGGAGGAATGCTCATGAACATTGACCAGGCCATTTCTGGCCGTCATTCGACACGTGAATACACCGCGCAGGCTGTCGATGAAGAGGTCATTGTGCGCTTGATCGGTGCCGCCACCTTGGCGCCAAGTGCGATGAACCAACAACCCTGGCGATTCACCGTGGTTCGCGACCAAGCGTTGCTGGATCGAATTTCACGCGAGGCGAAAGCCTGCATGCTCAAGACGCTGGCACCGGGATCACAATCAGAGCGCTTTCACGCGTTGCTCGATGACGAGCACTTTCAGATTTTCTATCACGCACCGGTACTGATCCTGATCTCGGCTGACGCACCTGGGCAATGGGGGGTCGAAGACTGTGCGCTGGCCGCCCAGAACCTGATGCTCAGTGCCTGTGCAGAAGGACTGGGCACTTGCTGGATCGGTTTTGCCCAGCGGTATCTCAATACTCAACAGGGCAAGCAAATGCTGAATCTTCCACAGGCGTGGGTTCCGGTAGCACCGATCATCGTCGGCCATCCGAAAGCCGCGCCGGCGCCTGTTGCCCATCAGGCACCAGAGATTCGCTGGATTGGTTGATGCACCGCTGAGCATTCATCCGGATGAGCGGGCACGCGCACATTATTGCGACGAGTGATTAACCGGCACGCCGGGTTGGCCATTCATTGACAAAAATCACAGTGCCGGCGCAGGGGGGCCGGATACTTTGAAGGGTGCCGGCGTGTTCCCGGCTCACTCAACTGAGGAGAACCACCATGAACAAGCGTTTATCTGTTGTTGTGCTGAGCGTCCTTCTGGCGATGACGGCGGGGTGCAGTCATAAGCATGTGCAAGAAATGAATGCTCGTATCGATTCGGCACAAGGCGCTGCCGCTGCTGCGCAATCCAGAGCCGATGCCGCGTATTCAAAAGCGGAACAGGCGCAGGCCGCGGCCAGTCAGGCACAACGCACCGCCGATGAGGCCAATGAACGCGCCAGCCGAATGCTTGAAAAGGCGAGTCGCAAATAATGCCCTTCCACCCGGCCATCGTTGCGAGCGGGTTGTGTAAGTGGTTTGGCGAAGGCAGTACGCGCATGAAAGCGGTCGACCAGGTGGCGCTGGTCGCGCAGTTCGGCGAAATGGTGTTTGTCGTCGGCCCCTCGGGTAGCGGCAAGACCACACTATTGAGCATCCTCTCCGGCATCCTGCGACCCGACTCAGGAACGGTGCTGATTAATGGCCTGGACATCTGGAGCCTGAACAGCGACAGATTGGCCGAACTGCGCCTGGATCACATCGGGTTCGTGTTCCAGGACTATCACTTGTTTTCGCGGTTGACGGCGGCCGAGAACGTCGCCATCCCCCTGATCCTTCGGCATCAAAAATGGAACGATGCGCTTTCGAAAGCCCGCCAGAGTCTGGAGGTGGTGGGCCTAAAGGATCGGGGGAACATCTTGCCCATGAAGCTTTCCGGAGGGGAGCAACAGCGCGTTGCCATTGCCAGAGCCATCGTGGGGGAGCCGCAAATCTTGATAATGGACGAGCCCACGGCATCTCTGGATGGGGACACGGGAAAAATGATAATCGCGTTCGTCAAGGAGAGAGTACTCAATCAGCAACGCTGCATCCTTATTGTCACTCACGATGCACGGATCAACGAGTACGCCGACCGTATCATCTACATGACTGACGGCCGAATCAGCGAAACCGGGCATGCCATATCGTGAAAAAGTCCCTGCTGTTTACGCTGGCGGTAGTCGGTGTTCTCGGGGGGCTGATCGCCGCCTATCTGCTCGGGCGGACACCGCAGCCGCTGCCGCCCGCCTTCGCACCAGCGAGCAGCAACGATGCCAGCGCGATCTATGCCAATGGCATCATCGAGGGCGAGCAGCCCGGTGGCAGCAATATCGTGATCTATCCGCAGGTGGCCGCGCCGGTAACTCGGGTGTGGGTGCAGGAGGGGCAGACCGTCAACCGCGGGGAGCCGCTGGTCACACTTGACGACGCGGTGCCACGCGCCAATTTCGAACTGGCCCAGGCCAGTCTGGCCACCGCCCGCGACCAGTACAACAAGCGCTTGGCGTCTTACAACATTGATCCGAAATCGATCAGCAAAGATACCCTGGACACCGCGCGCAATTCCGTGACCCAGGCGCAGGCTGCCCTCAAGGCGTCGGCGGCGTTGCTGGCGCAATACCTCATCAAGGCGCCAGCGGACGGTGTGGTGATGACTGTTAACAGCGCAGTGGGCAGTTATGTATCGCCCCAGGGGGCCTATGACGTTTACACCCAAGGGTTCGCGCCGCTGCTGGTCATGAGCGCCGATCAGGCGCATCTGGCTGTGCGCTGTTATGTGGACGAGATTCTGATCGCCCGTTTACCAGCGCCCGAGCACATGCAGGCGCAGATGCTGATTCACGGCACGGACATCCGTGTGCCGCTGGCCTTCGTGCGGGTGCAGCCTTACGTATCGCCGAAAATCGAGCTGTCCAACCAGCGCCGGGAAAAAGTCGACCTGAGGGTGCTGGCGGTGATTTTTCGCTTCGAGAAGAAAGATCTGCCGAACGTCTACCCGGGGCAGTTGGTGGATGTGTTCATAGGTCAGAAGTAATGGAAAGGGTAGACCGGTTACGCCGCACTGGGCGCTTCTACCTTGCACTGAACCTGTTGCTGGGCAGCGGATGCACGGTCGGCCCGGATTTTTCGCCTCCGGCCACGCCTGTGTCAGAGCGCTATCTGAACGAGCCGCTGTCGGGGACTGTTGCTGCGCAGGGCCAGGCTCAACAGTTCGTGCCCGGCGGTGAGGTCACACCGGACTGGTGGCGCTTTTTCCACTCGACGGCGCTTGATGCACTGGTGCGCCAGGCGATCACCCATAACATGACCTTGCAGGCGGCCGAGGCCAGTTTGCGTCAAAGCCAGAACGCGCTCAGAGCCGGTCACGGGGTCTTCTATCCGCAGCTCGATGCCCGCTTCAGCGCGAGTCGTGAGCGCAGCGCGCCGGTCCAGCAAGGGCTGACGACGGCAGGCTCGATCTTTAACGTGATGATATTCAGTGGCACGATCAGCTACACCCTCGATGTCTTTGGCGGCGAGCGACGTGCCGTGGAGGGCTTGCAGGCCCAGGTCGATCGCCAGACCTGGCTGACTCAGGCGGCCTATCTCACGCTAACGGCCAATGTCGTCAATACGGCCATTGCCCGGGCAGCCTATACCGCGCAGATCGAGGCCACGGAACAATTGATCGGTTTGCAGCGCCAGCAGCTGCAATCCACCCAAGTTCAGGTGCGCAGCGGAACGGTGCCTTATTCGGCGACATTGAGCCTGCAGAGCCTGATCGCGACTAACGAGGCCTCGTTACCGGCGCTGAAACAGAAAGTCAGTCAAAGCGAGCACTTGCTGGCCACGCTCGAAGGCGTGATGCCTGCAGAACTCAAACTTCCCGACATTCGGTTGACAGCACTTTCGTTACCGCACGATCTGCCGGTCAGTCTGCCTTCCGACCTAGTGCGCCAGCGTCCGGATATCCTCACCGCCGAGGCGCAATTGCATCAGGCCAGCGCGCAAATCGGTGTCGCCACGGCGGCTATGTTTCCCAGCTTCAGCTTGAGCGGTACCTACGGGGCGGCTGGGTCGTACACCGGTTCACTGTTTGCCGGTGCCGGACGATTCTGGAACTTCGGGCCGTCGATCGATATTCCGCTGTTTCAGGGAGGGCGCCTGTGGTACAGCCGCCAGTCGGCAATTGACGTCTATCAGCAAGCAGCGGCGAACTACCGACAAGTGGTGCTGGAGTCTTTCGCGCAGGTGGCGGATGTGCTCAGGGCAATAGAGCTCGATGCGCAAACGTTACAGAAGCAGGCCGAGGCGCAGGCCGCTGCCCGAGAGGCCTTGAGATTATTGCAGGCCAACTATCGCTCGGGGTTGGTGACCTATCTGGATCTGCTCGTGGCCGACGTGCAGTTGCATCAGGTCGATATTGCTTACCTTCAAGCATTGGCGCAGCGGCATCAGGACACGGTTGCGTTGTTCGTGGCGCTGGGCGGTGGCTGGTGGAACCGGCCCGATACTGGCATTAGCGGAAACTAGGCATGAAATACAGTGGAATTCTGCGCATCGGGTACAAACTCCTAGTCAATGATCGCGCCAAATTCTCGGCGTTACTGGTGGGTATCACCTTCTCGGTGTTCCTGATGATGCAAATGACCGCCATGTTCGCTGGCATCCTGAACCGCGCCTATTCGACGGTCACCAATGTCGGAGCACCGATGTGGATCATCGATCCGGCGGTCAACACCCCGACGATTGCCATCCCGTTGCCGGACTACCTGCTGGACGCAGTGCGCAGCATGCAGCAGGTGGAATACGCCGTCCCGGTATTCATTGGCAGCGCCCAGGTGCGCCTGGAAAATGGCACATATCAAGGGGTTAGCGTGATTGGTCTGGACGACACCAGCCTGCTCGGTCGTCCGGCCCTGGAGCAGGGCGCCATCGAGGATATCTACGCCGAAAACGCGTTCATCGTGGTTCACGATGCTGAATTCGCAAAACTGGGCAACCCTGCCATCGGTACCTCATTCGAGCTCAACGACCACCGGGGCATCATCGTCGGCATCGCCAGGGTTCTGGTCGGTGGATTGACCGGAGTGCCGACGCTTTACACAACCTACCGGCGTGCCATCGAATACATCCCTACGACACGCTTCACCGTGTCATACATCTTGCTCAAGCCCAGAAGCCGGCAAGGTGAGGCAGCCATCAAGCAGCAAGTGGCGCGGTTGGGCTACATCGCCCTGACCAGGGATGAGTTCAACCGGCGTATTGCCGACTTCTACATCTATCAGACCGGTGTCGGGACCAATATTCTGATGATGACAATCATCAGTTTTCTGGTCGGCCTGTCGATTTCCGGTCAGACGTTCTACAGTTTCATTCTGGAAAACCTGGATAAGTTTGCCGCTTTGAAAGCCATCGGCGCCAAGAACCGGGAGATGGTCTACATGATCTTCTTCATGGCCATGTTCACCGCGATGACCGGTTATGGTCTGGGCATCGGACTGGTGACTCTGATGATCGTCATCGCACGAACCTGTCTTCCCAACTACGCTGCGATCGTCACTTTCTGGAATCTGGGACTGGCGTTTGGTCTGGTGCTGTTGATTGCCGGGTTTTCCAGCTACCTGGGCATTCGCAAGGTGCTGAAGATCGAGCCGTTCGACATTTTCAGAGGCTGAGGCCCAAGAAAAAGCCCCTTGCCGGTTTCCCGGCAAGGGGCATACGTCTGCGGATTCATTCGCCCTTGATCGGCACGACCTTGTCCGCTTTCATCGCTTCGGGTTTTTTCGGCAGCGAGATGCTCAATACGCCTTTGCTGAAGTGCGCATCGATCTTTTCGGCGTCGACCCCTTTGGGCAGGTTGAACACCCGCTCGAAGGAACCGTAGTGACGCTCGCTCAAGTGATAGCCCTTGCGTTTTTCTTCCTTGTCCTCCTTCTTCTCGCCCTTGATGATCAGGCTGCCGTTGGACAGTTTGATCTCGATGTTCTTCTGATCCATGCCGGGCAGTTCGGCGGTGATCTCGAAGCTTTTATCCTTTTCGGTGATGTCCACCGCGGGCATGCTGCGGGAGAACAAGTCACGCGAGAAGAACGGCTCGACATCGAACAGGCCACGACTGAAGGGCGACATCAATGATCCGCGGTTAAAGTCCTCGAACAGGTGGTCAACCTGTTGCCGCAGCTTCTCCAATGGGTGCCAGAGATCGGTCGTCACGGGCACCTTGTTCGATTTTGCGTCCGCATGTTCCTGCATTTTTTTCACGGAATTGCTCATTTTCGGTACTCCTCTCGGATGGAAGGCGCAGCGCCGGACGTCCTGTCGGCGAACCGCGCGGACTGAACGAACTCCTTACAACGTCAACGTCCCGGACCACAGCATCCAGCCGGCGTAGGCCGCTGCGGCCCAGATGATGATCAGCAGACCTGTCTCGGGACCGCCAAGGGGCTGACCCTCACGGGATTTCAGCGTGCCCAGGTAGATCAGTGAGCCGGGGGCGTAGAGCAAGGCGCTGAGCAGCATGTATTTGGGGCCGGCGGCGTACAGCAGCCAGACGCAATACAGCGTGGCGACCAGCGCGATGGTCAGGTCTCGCACTTGCAGGGCGCGATGACCGGCGTAGGTTTCGCCCTGCCAGGTCATTTTCAGTGCATACAGACTGCTGAGCAGGTAGGGCAGCAGGATCATCGAGGTGGCAAGGGAAATCAGTGCCAGGTAACTGGCGCTCGAATACAGCGTCAGCAGCAGAAAAAGCTGGATGCATCCGTTGGTCAGCCACAAGGCGTGGACCGGTACGCCACGGGTGGACTCCACGCCGAGCGACAGTGGCATGACCTTTTCCTTCGCCGGTGTGAACACCGATTCGGCTGCCAGAAGCGTCCAGGCGAGCAGGGCGCCACCGACCGAAACAATCAGGCCGATGCTGATCAGCACGGCACCCCATGGCCCTGCGGCGGCCTGCAGTACGCCGGCCATCGAAGGGTTTTTCAGGGCGGCCAGTTCCGGTTGTTTGAGAATGCCCAGTGACAACAGGGATACCGCAATCAGCAGCAACAGGGTGATGACAAAACCGATGACCGTGGCGCGTCCGACATCGGCGCGTTCTGCGGCGCGGGCAGAAAACACATTGGCGCCTTCGATGCCGATAAACACCCAGACCGTCACCAGCATCGTGCTTTTGACCTGGTCGAGGGTGCTGCCCAGCGCCGGTGCGCCCCAGAAGTCCATGGTGAACGTGTCGCGCCGGAACGCCGCGATCACAAAACCGATGAACAACAGCAGCGGCACAATCTTGGCTGCGGTGCTCAGGGCGTTGGCACGGGCCGCCGTGCGCATGCCCCGCAGGATCATCCAGTGCAACGACCAGAGCACGACCGATGCACCGGCAATCGCTGCCTTGTTATTGCCGTCGCCAAATGCCGGAAAGAAGTAACTCAGCGCGGCAAACAGAATCACCAGATAGCTGACGTTGCCGATCCAGGCACTGATCCAGTAGCCCCAGGCAGAGTTGAAACTGAGAAAGTCACCGCCCAGTGCCCGGGCGTAGGCGAACACACCGTTATCCAGTGCCGGCTGGCGGTTGGACAAACTCTGATAGACCAGAGCCAGGGACAGCATGCCGACCCCGGTGATCAGCCAGCCGATCAGGATCGCCCCGGCCCCGGCGCTGGCGGCCATGTTCTGCGGCAGGCTGAAAATGCCACTGCCGATCATCGAACCCACCACCAGCGCCACCAGCAGGCTCAGCGTCAGGCGCCTGGGCTCGCTCTTGCGCAAACTGCCGGTCAGTGGCGAATGCTGGGCGGGGGTAGCGCCCGGTTGAACGTCTTGCAGTTGAGTAGCCATGACGCGCCTCCACGAGACAGGATGGTCGGCATTGGCCGCGGACGCGGTAATGCGGACCTCGAGGATTAATCTCGGCGAGAAACGCGCAGGCGTGTTTGATTAAAATCAACTGAGAGAAAAACGCCGCGCCGGTCGCAGGTGACGATCAACCGGTCGCGGCTCGCGCCGCAGGCAAGTCGAGGGCTTTCAGCAGCGTTCTGCAGGGAAGGGAAGCAGGAGGGCTTACGCCCGGTCCATTGCTTCGTCCAGCCCTTGTTCTTCACCCAGAAACCCACCGCTTTGATGTTGCCAGAGGCGTGCGTAAGTGCCGTTTCGTTCCAGCAGCTCGGCGTGGGTGCCTTGTTCGATGATGCGGCCCTCGTCCATGACGATCAGTCGATCCATGGCCGCAATCGTCGACAAACGATGGGCGATGGCGATGACGGTCTTGCCCTGCATCATGTCATCGAGGCTTTCCTGGATGGCGACTTCGACTTCGGAGTCCAGGGCACTGGTGGCCTCGTCGAGCAGCAGGATCGGCGCATTCTTGAGCATCACCCGGGCGATGGCGATACGTTGCCGCTGACCGCCGGACAGCTTGATGCCGCGTTCGCCCACCAGCGTGTCGTAACCGGTGTGTCCCTGGCGGTCGCTCAATTGGCTGATGAAACCGTCTGCCTGGGCGCTGATCGCCGCGCTGCGGACCTGCGCATCGGTGGCGTCCGGGCGACCGTAGGCGATGTTGTCGCGAATCGAGCGGTGCAGCAGCGACGTATCCTGCGTGACCATGCCGATGGCGCTGCGCAGACTGTCCTGGGTTACTTGCGCGATGTTTTGCCCGTCGATGCGAATCGTACCGCTGTCCACGTCATAGAAGCGCAGCAGCAGGTTGATCAGCGTTGATTTGCCGGCACCGGAACGACCCACCAGACCGATTTTTTCCCCGGCGCGGATGTGCAGGCTCAAGCCGTCGAGCACCTGGCGCTCACCGTTGTAGTTGAAGTGCACGTTGTCGAAGGTCACGGCGCCGCCGGAAGGCACCAGCACGCCGGCGTTCGGCGCGTCCTGTACTTTCGGGCCCCGGGTCAGGGTTTCCATGCCGTCCTGCACGGTGCCGATGTTTTCGAACAGCGACGTCATCTGCCACATGATCCAGTGGGACATGCCATTGATCCGCAACGCCATGGCGGTGATTGCCGCCACCGCACCCGCGCCGACCTGGCCCTGGTGCCAGAGCCAGAGCGCATAACCACCGGCGCCAAGAATCAGCCCGACCACCAGTGCCTGATTGACGATCTCGAACTGGCTGACCAGACGCATCTGGCGAAAACCGGTGTGCTTGAAATCCTCCATCGCTGCGCGCGCGAAATGCGCTTCACGGTTGGAGTGCGAGAACAATTTCACCGTGGTGATGTTGGTGTAAGCGTCGGAAATCCGCCCCGTCATCGACGAGCGTGCATGGGCCTGTTCCTGCCCGACCTGTCCCAGACGCGGCACGAAATACAGCATCGCCAACCCGAACAGCGCGACCCAGGCAAGAAAGGGCAGCATGAGTTTCAGGGCAAAACCACCGGCCAGTGCGATGATCGCAATGAAGTAAACACCGATGCCGGGGGCAATTTCGATGACGGTGAACAGCACTTCGCGCACCGCCAGCGCGGTCTGCATCACTTTGGTCGTGACCCGGCCGGAGAATTCGTCCGAGAAGAACGAAAGGCTTTGTCGCAGCATCAGGCGATGGAAGTCCCAGCGCAGCCGCAGCGGTAGATTGATCGCCAATATCTGGTGCTGCACCATCGTGCGCAACGCCACCAGACCGATGCTGGTCAGCAACACAATGGCGATGCCCCACAACACCCGACGCTCCTGCGCACTCTGGGCGCCACCGGCCTGCCAGGCCGAGAGCAGGTCCACGACTTGCCCGAGAAACGAAAACAGCCAGGCCTCGTAGATCGACACGCCGGCACTGAGCAGCGCCAGCGCAAGGACATAACCCCGGGCACCCCGGGTGCAGGCCCACAGAAAACGCAACAGGCCTGCGGGCGGTGGCGGTGCCTCGTCGGGTGGGAAAGGGTCGAGCCTGCGTTCAAACACGCGAAGCATAGTGGTCTCCGAAATGATCAGTTTCAGGGGAGTATGCCATTTTCGTCATTGCCCCCGGATAAGAGGACAACAGCCGCACGGCCGAGTTTGACCGCAGGGCGTTTCTCAATACTATCCAGCAGGCACGCAGCAGCGAGGCGTAACGGGCAGTCTGGCGATCCCCGGCTTATGGCACAGATGGATCATGGCCAGGCTCAAAGCAGGTCTTCGGGCTGCATCGTCAGAATGATTTTCCCGACGTTTTCAGAAGACTCCATTCGACGGTGAGCATCTGCAGCCCGTGATAACGCAAACGTGCTATCGACGACTGGCTCAAGGCTGCCGGCACCCTCGAAGCGATCAAGCCAGTGCTCGCGGAAACGCTTGATCATGGCGTGCTTCTCCGGTTGCGTGCGGGACTTCATGACCGTGCCGATGATTTGCAAGTGGCGGTAAAGAATGTCCTCCAGCGCCACCGTCATGTTGCCGCCTCCGCCAAGGATGCCCACCTGAATCAGGCGACCGCCGCGTGCAAGGGACGCGATGTTGCGGGCGAAGTAGGGCTCACCGATAAAGTCGATGATCACATCGACACCGCGACCCTGGGTTTTGTCGGCGATCACCTCAGCGAAATCCTGCGTCTTGTAGTCGATCGCCACATCAGCGCCCAAATGCTCGACACGCGCCAACTTGCTGCGATCGGTCGTCGCATACACCGTGGCACCGGTGGCGTAAGCCAACTGCACAGCGGCAGAGCCGACGCCGCCGGCTGCCGCATGAATCAACACTGAATCGCCAGCCTTGAGCCGAGCCAGGTGCATCATCGCTTCATGGGCCGTGACGAAGACCTCGGGAATGGCCGCCGCCTGTACATAATCAAGCTGTGCCGGGATGTGCATGGCCATGCGGTAATCGATGCGCGCCAACTCGGCGTAAGCACCGCCGCCGACCACGCCCATGACTCGATCTCCCACCTCGAACCCCGTCACCGAGCTCCCTTTGCCGATCACTTCGCCGGCGATTTCCAGACCGATGATCAGCGAGTCGCCAAAATTCGGATGCCCGTATCCACCGGTCCGGTGAGTCAGGTCCGCACGGTTCACCCCGGCGGCATAGACACGCATCAGCAGGTCGTCCGGACGGACTTCAGGATTGGCAACCTCTACGAGTTCCAGGACGTCTGGCGCACCAAACGCTTTGATGTTGATGGCTTTCATTCAGTTGTTCTCCGTTTCGTTGAACGTGGCGTTGGCGATAGCCGATGCGGTGATGGCGCCAGGGAAGCCTACATAGAACGCCAGGTGCGTGATCGCCGCCGCCATTTCGTCTTGGGTCACACCGTTGCCAGCCGCCCGGCGTAGGTGAGCAGGCAACTCCTCCGAGTGACCACCGGCAATCAATGCCGCCACGGTGATCAGGCTACGGTCGCGCGGGGACAGCGCCGGATCGCTCCAGATGTGCGGATAAAGCGTTGAGTCGACGAATTGCGACAGCTTCGGTGTGAACGCGCGCGCGGCTTCCCGAGGACTTTTGAAATTGAGCTTGGACATGGGCGAGTTCCTTAAACCTGGCTGATGAATTTGTGGGTGAGATAGTGCTCGATGCCTTCAATGCCGCCTTCGGAGCCGTGACCGCTTTCTTTCATGCCGCCGAACGGGAGCTCGGTCGCGACGATGCGATATTGGTTGATCCCGATCATCCCGGCCTCCAATCCGTCGGCAACGTCAATGGCCGTGCGCGCGCTGGAGGTGAACGCGTAAGCGGAGAGTCCGTAGGGCAGGCGGTTGGCTTCTTGCAGTCCATCGGCCAGTTCATCGAACGGCATCAGCACGGCGATGGGGCCAAAAGGCTCTTCGTGCATGACACGGGCGTTCATCGGCACATCCGTCAGAACCGTGGGCTGGAAGAAGTAGCCTTCGCCTGACAAGGCTTCACCACCGACCAATACCCGTGCACCTTTCTCAACGGCATCGGCGACCAGCTCTTCCATCTTGGCCAGCTGTCTTGGGTTGGCCAGCGGTCCGACCTGGGTGTCCGGATGCAGACCGTCACCGATCCTTAGCGCTTGGGTCGCCGATACAAAGTGATCGACAAAGGCTTGATAGGCGCCACGCTGGATCAGAAACCGGGTGGATGAAATACATACCTGCCCGGTGCCGCGAAACCGGTTGGCGACGCCCTCAACGGCAGCTTTTTCAATGTCGGCATCCTCGAAGACCAGCACCGGTCCGTGCCCACCCAGTTCAAGGGTGATGGGTTTCACGCCTTCGGCAGCGCGTGCAGACAGCAGGCGCCCGATCGGTACTGAGCCGGTGAAGGTCACTTTGCGAATGATCGGCGAAGCGATCAGATGGCTGGACACTTGATCCGGTACGCCAAAGACCACTTGCAACACACCCTTGGGCAATCCTGCATCGTCGAGTGCACGCGCCAGGGCCAGCGCTGTGGAGGGGCTTTCTTCACCCGGTTTGAGAATGACGCTGCAACCGGCGGCCAGTGCTGCCGAGAGCTTGCGTGCCGGGGTGATGGCCGGGAAATTCCACGGTGTGAATGCGGCCACCGGGCCGATGGCCTGGCGTTTGACCAGTTGCAATACGCCTGGACGATTGGACGGGACCACACGGCCATCGATACGCCGGGCGCTTTCGGCGAACCATTCGAAATACTCCGCCGCGCGGGTGACTTCATCCAGGCTTTCATTCAGCGGCTTGCCTTCCTCCAAGGTCATCTGCGCGGCAATCTGCGGCGCACGTTCGAGGATCAGGTCAGCGGCACGCTTGAGGATCTTGGCGCGTTTGTCAGGCACAGTCTGACGCCATTGCTCGAAGCTCAGGCGAGTCACTTCAAGGGCGTGATCAAGGTCGTCTGCGGTGGCGAGAGGGACGCGTCCGATTTCCCGACCGGTTGCCGGATTGACGACGGCGGCAGTATCGCGCCCTTCGGCACCGATCCATTCACCACCGATGAAAAGATAAAGCGGATTGTAGGAAGTCTTCATGCTGTGTCCTTCAGTTGGTTGTCAGAGATTCGTATGAAACCCGGCGCCTGATCAGGCGGCCTGTGCAACCCAGTCTATGGAAGGAGAGCCCATCGATTTAGACGGGCCAAAGGGAATCATTGTTGTCGGCAGAGGTAATATCGAGCCGCGGGCCGAACGTGTAGCATCCGGAAAAAAGCGGGTTGTCACGGTGAGCGTCAGATCTACAGGAAGGTTGCGATGGATAAGCTTTCGAACATGTCGGTGTACATAAAGGTTGTCGAGATGGGCAGTTTCACGGCCGTGGCCAATCATCTGGACTCAACGGTCGGTAACGTATCGCGTGCTGTCTCCGCGCTTGAAAACGTGCTCGATGCGCGCCTGTTGCAACGCTCGACCCGACGCCTCTCGGTCACCGATGCGGGGCGACGTTTCTATGAGCGCTGCACGAAAATTCTGGCTGATCTGGAGAGTGCCGAAGCCGAAGCCAGCAATGCCGCGCTGGAGCCTCGGGGAACAATGCGTGTGCATTGCGTCCCCGGGCTGGCTCGGCATCTGGTCACGGGGGCGGTGCTGGAGTACCGCCGGCAGTTCCCGGAGGTGACGGTGGATTTATTGCTCTCGCAACGCATGCCGAACCTGTTGGAGGACCAACTGGATGTCTCGATTCTGATTGCTCGAGCGCTACCCGATTCGGCGTACGTCAGCCAAAAGATCGGTGTCAGCCATTGTGTGCTGGTGGCGTCACCTGACTACCTGGCCCGACATGCGGCTCCCGAGACGCCTGAAGACCTGCGTGATCACCAGTGTCTGCTGTTGGGCACCGTGGATTATGTGCGGGATGAGTGGCAGCTCAGGAGCAAGGCGGGGGACGCGACGTTTGTCCCGACAGGGCCAAGTTTCAGCGTCAACGATATGGATGCGATGGCACATGCCATTCGAGAGGGGGCGGGGATTGGTTTGCTGGCCGGGTTCACGGCCATCGAGGATTTGCGTTCCGGGAAGCTTGTGCGGGTTCTGCCTGACTACCACACCTATGAGCGCAACGTTTACGCCGTCTATACCTCCCGGCAGTTCGTCGATGCAAAAATCACGCGCTTTATCGACACGTTGAAGGATCGGGTTGGCAGTCTGCTGGCAGCCACGGCCAAAGAACTTATCGATTGAAATCCTGGTAGGTCATGTGCGTCGGTACGGCTGCGCAAACATCCGGCACCGGGTCTTCAGAGATGCCCTTGGCGACATCAAGGTGGCTGCCGTAGGCGTATTGCTCGATCTGTCGAGTCTTTGCAGTACCGTCGTGTGCCGCTGTCACAGAGCTGAGGGTATGCGAATGTTCGATTCGTGACTATATGTTTCATTGGTCACGATTTGTAAGTCCTCGAGAGGGTGAGTAAGCTACGCCCATGAATCAGCCATCCCTATCTTCGCCCGGCCCTCGTGGCCCAGTCGATCACGACATTCGTGATCAGATTGTCGCGGCAGCCAATGAACACTTCAGCCAATACGGCTATGGCAAAACCACGGTTTCCGATCTGGCCAGGGCCATTGGTTTTTCCAAGGCGTACATCTATAAGTTCTTTGATTCCAAACAGGCGATCGGCGAAGCGATCTGCTCAAACTGTCTGGGCCAAATCGTTGCAGCGGTAGAACAGGCTGTTAACGCAGAGGCGATTTCGCCGACCGAGCGTTTCCGCCGCCTGGTGAAAACCGTGATAGCAACGGGTGTGGACCTGTTCTTCAATGATCGCAAGCTCTACGACATCGCTGCATTTTCCGCCGCGGAGCGCTGGCCCAGTGCCCAGATGTATGAAGACCAGATCAAGCGCTTTATCTTCGACATCGTGCGTGAAGGGCGGGAGCTCGGAGAGTTCGAGCGCAAGACCCCACTGGACGAGACCGTCGAGGCGATTCATCTGGCCTTGCGCCCCTTCGTCAACCCGTTGCTGCTGCAGCACAATCTGGATTTTATCGAGGTAGCGCCCACGCTGACCTCCAACCTCATTCTGCGTAGCCTGATGCCCTGAGCCAACTCGGATCACCAGTTCAGGTGAGCTGAGCCAGAGCGCGACATCCCCCAACCGGATTTCCTGTTACCGGCACATGCGTGCCGGTACGGCTTTGAATTCTGCTTCATGTGACCATTGACTGAAATGGTCACTTGGATAGTATGGCTTCGCTGTCTTTCTCGATGTTGTTTTTCAGTGATCCCATAGAGTCCAGATAATGAAAAAAATAATGCTCAAGAACCCCCTCGGCCTGGCCGTTGCGCTGGTGTCCTCCAATGTGTTGGCCGGGGGTTTTGCCCTCAACGAACAAAGCATCAGCGGGATGGGGTCCGGTTTTGCCGGGCGATCTTCATCAGCCGAAGACGCCAGTACGATCTACGGCAATCCGGCAGGCATGGCGCGGCTTAAACGAGAGCAGGTGAGCGTGGGGGCGGCGACGCTGTTCGCCAAATCGGACATCAGCCAGACACGCAGTACGTTTGGGGGAAAGGAAGACGGCGACATGGTGCCCACCACCACAGTACCGATGGGGTATTACGTCAAACCGATCGATGAACATTGGGCATTCGGTGTCGGGTTCTATGTGCCTTTCGGGCTGATCACCGACTACGGCAGTGGTTTTGCCGGACGCTATTACGCCAACAAAAGTGAAGTCACCACACTGACCTTTCAACCGACCATCAGTTACGCGTTTAACGAAAAGGTATCGATCGGATTCGGGCCGACCATCAATCGTATCGGCGGAGAGATATCGGGCATGGTACCCAATCCACTCAGCCCGGGGCGCAATGACGGCAAACTCAAAAGCACCGGCGATGACACCGCACTGGGCTTCAATGCTGGCGTGCTGGTGCAGGCGACCGAACAGACCCGCCTGGGCCTGACGTATCACTCCAAAGTCAGTTACCACCTGGATGCCAAAACCAAGGTCACCGATGGCATCTTCAGCGTACTGGGCGTCAGCGGCCGTAGTTACGACGCATCGCTGGATGTCGACACGCCTGAGTCAGTGGACTTTTCGCTGACGCATCAATTCAACAACGACTGGACGCTTTATGTGGGCAGTACCTGGACGCGCTGGAGCCGCTTCAAGGAGCTGACGATTGAGAACAGCGGCTTGCCGCCCTTGCTCAGCGGTCAATTGGGGACGATCAGCGAAGAGCAGAACTGGCATGACACCTGGGCTCACGCGATCGGTGCGGCCTATCAATTGAACAGCCAATGGGTGCTGCGTGGCGGGTTTTCGGTCGATCAGTCACCCGCCAACAACACCAATCGGGGGCCGCGCATTCCGACGGGCGACCGTAAGGTTGTCAGCATCGGTGCCGGCTGGACACCCGTGGACAATGTCACGATCGATCTCGCGTATTCCTATCTTTGGGAGGAAAGCGTGGAGGTCAACGACACCTCGGCAGCGAGAGGTGCCTACAGTGCCAAGTACAAGAACAGTGCCAGCGGGTTCGGAACGTCGGTCAGTTACCGCTTCTAGTTGAGCGCTATCAAGCCAAATGCGGATCGGGAGTACACGTGTCTCCCGACTCTTGAAACGATCTGGGGTTGCTGCTCAGCGCGCCGCTACAGAACCCGGCTCAACGGGTTGCCATCCTCCACCGAGCGACTTGAATACTGCCACCGCCGCACGGGCCGATTCAGTCCGCGCCTGCGCTCTGGCGTCGGAGGCCTGCAACAATGTTTCGTCGGCGTGCAGGACATCGATCAGGCTGGCGGTGCCTCTTTCATAGGCGGTGAACGAGGACTGGCGAGCTTGAGTCAGCGCCGCTTCGCCCCCGGTAAGGGTAGTGGTCTGGGCTTGCCGGTTCACCAGTGAGGACAGCGCGTTCTCTACGTCTTCGGTGGCGCGCAGTACCGACTGGCGATAGACCGCCAATGCTTCAGATTCCTGACCTTTGGCCTGATCGATCTGGGCGTTGATGCGTGCGAAGTCGAATAGCCTCCAGCGCAAACCCAGCACACCGGCCGACTGGCTTGCGCCGCCGGTGAAAAGATTGCCACCGGATACGGCTGTCGCGCTGCCGAGCAAGGCGCTGAGTGAAAATTTCGGGTAGTACTCGGCAATGGCTTCACCGATGCGCGCGTTGGAGGCCGCAAGACGGCGTTCGGCCACGATCAGATCCGGTCTGCGCCGCAGCAGATCTGCCGGTGTGCCCAGCGCAGTCAACGACGGCACATCGGGAATTTCGCCCTCACGTGCCAGTTGCGTGCGGTGAGAGCCGGGAGGCGTGCCGAGCAGCACGTCCATCGCATTCATGGCTGCTTCCAGACCGCTTTGCAGTACCGGAACGGTCGCCTGGACTTGCGACAATTCACCCTCGGCCTGACGCACCTGGTAGTCCGCGGCCAGGCCCTTGCCGTAAAGCAACCGGACTTTCTCCAGCAACGCGTGTCGGGTGTCGACTTGCCGGTTTGCAATATCCAGCCGTGCCTGTAATCCGCGCAGGGTGATGTAGATATCGGCCGTTTGCGCGGCGATCGCCAGCCGTGTAGCGGTGAAGCCCGCTGCTGAGGCCTGGTACTCGGCCAGTGCTGCCTCACGTCCACGGCGCAGCCCACCAAAGACATCGACTTCCCAGCCCGCCTCGAGGTTGGCCTCGTAAGAATTGCCATAACGGTCATAGCCAGGTGTTGAATTCAACACCTGGCCCAGTGGCGTCTCGACGGACTGATAAGCGCGTGCCGCCTGTGCGTTGATGTTTGCCGAGGGCAGCAGTGCTGCGTTTGCGGCTCCCAGGCCGGCCCTTGCCTGGGTTACGCGCGCCGACGCTTGTGCCAGATCCAGATTCTGCTGCAGTGCCTGGTTGATGAAGTCGGTCAGCAGCGGATCATTAAAGTTTTTCCACCAGGCGGCGAGACCGTCCGGTGTCAATCCGGATCGCGGTTCGACAGCGGGCTGCCCCAGGTAATGGTCCGAAAGCGGGGCGTCTGGACGACGGTAATCCGGACCCACCGCACAACCTGCCACGAAGCTGGCGGTAACCAAAAGAGTAATCGTACGGAGGGGAGGCATTGGCGTTCCTTAACGAGGTTTGTGACCATAATACGTATTGGTCACAACGTGTCAATCAAGGGTGATTGAACGTATTGGCCGATTAAACGGGTATTTCAGGCAAGCATGATAAAGCCGAAGCGTCGGACACTTCATATTCAGTGACTGTTGACGATAGTGGTCACAAGGTCGAGAATATGATGACCATCCTATTTCTAGTAAGGGAACCTATGCGCCGGCTCCGAATTTTCCCCATCGCCGCATGCCTGTTGCCACTCGCCCTGGTAGCGTGCGGTGATTCTTCCTCCGTAGTCGACCCGCGTACTCAAGCGCCTTTGGTCCGGGCCACCGCCGTTCAGGCAGCGGCCGACGGTTCCCGATCTTTTACGGGGGTGGTGACGGCGCGCATTCAGGGCGACCTGGGCTTTCGCGTATCGGGGAAGGTGCTTGAGCGTCTGGTTGACACGGGGCAGACCGTCAAGCGCGGTCAGCCGTTGATGCGGCTTGATCCCATCGACTTGGGGTTGCAGGCGCGCGCGCAGCAGGAGACGGTCATCGCCGCACGGGCCCGCGCCAGGCAGACAGCCGATGACGAAGCCCGCTATCGCACCCTGGTCAGCGCCGGCGCCATTTCCGCATCGGCCTACGATCAGATCAAAGCCGCCGCAGATACCGCCAAGGCGCAACTAAGCGCCGCTGAAGCTCAAGCGGACGTTGCACGCAACGCTTCCGGTTATGCGGTGCTGGTCGCCGATGCCGATGGCGTTGTGGTGGAAACACTCGCCGAACCCGGACAAGTCGTCAGCCCGGGACAACCGGTGGTTCGACTGGCGCGGGCAGGGCAACGCGAGGCCATCGTGCACTTGCCCGAGACGTTGCGTCCCGCAGCAGGATCCACCGCTCAAGCTACGCGCTACGGCGACGTTTCGGGGGCTGTTACCGCGAAACTGAGGTTGCTTTCGGATTCGGCGGACCGCACGACGCGTACGTTCGAGGCCCGCTATGTACTGGAAGGCGCGCTGGCCAATGCACCGATAGGTTCGACAGTCACTATCAGAATAGCGGAGGGCTCGACACCTGCCGCGTCGTTGCAAGTGCCCATTGCCGCGCTTTACGACGCCGGTAAAGGCCCTGGAGTGTGGGTTATCGGCGGCACCCCGCCAACCGTGACCTGGCGACCGGTTCAGGTGCTGGGGTTGAGCGACGAATCGGCCCGAGTGGCCGGCGACCTTCGCGTTGGCGAGCAAATCGTTGCGCTGGGCGCTCATCTGTTGCGCGAAGGTGAGTCAGTAAGAATGCCTGTGCCTGATGCGGCCACCGTCGCCGGGAGTCGTCCATGAGCGAAGGACGATTCAACATTTCCGCCATCGCCGTTCGCGAGCGGGCGATTACAGTCTTTCTGATTTTCCTGATTGCCGTTGCCGGCATCCTGGCGTTCTTCCAGTTGGGGCGTGCCGAAGACCCTCCTTTTACAGTCAAGCAGTTGACCGTCATCACGGCGTGGCCGGGGGCGACCGCACAAGAGATGCAGGATCAGGTCGCAGAACCCCTGGAAAAACGCCTGCAAGAGCTCAAATGGTACGACCGCTCGGAAACCTATACGCGGCCGGGGCTCGCTTTCACGATGGTCTCGTTGCTCGATAGCACGCCCCCTGCGCAAGTGCAGGAGGAGTTCTATCAGGCGCGTAAAAAACTCGAAGATGAAGCCATCAAGTTGCCGGCGGGCGTCATCGGGCCAATGGTCAATGATGAGTATTCGGACGTGACCTTTGCGCTGTTCGCCCTGAAAGCCAAAGGCGAGCCCCAGCGCTTGCTGGTCCGCGATGCTGAGTCGATGCGCCAGCGCCTGTTGCATGTGCCGGGGGTGAAGAAGGTCAACATCATCGGCGAACAAGCCGAACGGATATTTGTTTCGTTCTCTCATGACCGGTTGGCGACCCTGGGCTTGTCACCGCAGGACATCTTCGCCGCGCTGAACAGTCAGAACGCGCTGACCCCGGCCGGATCAATCGAAACCAGCGGGCCACAGATTCTTCTGCGTCTCGATGGTGCGTTCGACAAACTGCAGAAAATCCGCGACACCCCTGTGGTCGTGCAAGGGCGGACACTCAAGCTGTCTGATGTGGCGACGGTCGAACGCGGTTATGAAGACCCGGCCACCTTTCTGGTGCGCAATAACGGCGAAGATGCGCTGTTGCTCGGCGTAGTGATGCGCGAGGGCTGGAATGGTCTTGATCTGGGCAAGGCGCTGGAAGCCGAGACCGCAAGGATCAATGAGGAAATGCCACTAGGCATGAGCCTCTCGAAGGTCACCGACCAGGCTGTGAACATCGACTCTGCCGTCGGCGAGTTCATGGTCAAATTCTTCGTCGCGCTGCTGGTGGTCATGCTCGTCTGCTTTCTCAGCATGGGCTGGCGTGTCGGCGTGGTGGTCGCCGCCGCCGTACCTTTGACCCTGGCGATCGTGTTTGTGGTGATGGCAGCCACCGGCAAGAACTTCGACCGTATTACCCTCGGGTCGTTGATCCTGGCGCTGGGGCTGCTGGTCGATGACGCGATCATTGCCATTGAAATGATGGTGGTGAAAATGGAGGAGGGCTACGATCGCATCAAGGCGTCTGCCTATGCCTGGAGCCACACGGCGGCGCCGATGCTGTCCGGAACCCTGGTGACGGCGATCGGTTTTTTGCCGAACGGTTTCGCTCAGTCAACCGCCGGCGAATACACCAGCAACATGTTCTGGATCGTGGGCATCGCTCTCATCGCTTCGTGGGTCGTGGCCGTGGCGTTTACCCCTTATCTGGGCGTGAAACTGTTGCCGGACATCAAGGCAGTCGAGGGTGGACACGCGGCCATCTACAACACGCCGCGATACAACCGCTTCCGCCGGGTTCTGACCCGGGTCATCGCGCGCAAATGGTGGGTCGCGGGCATGGTTACCGCGCTGTTCTTCGTGGCGGCGGCGGGCATGGGGCTGGTGAAGAAACAATTCTTCCCGACCTCTGACCGTCCCGAAGTCATGATCGAGGTGCAAATGCCCTACGGCACTTCCATCGAGCAGACCAGCGCCACGGCTGCCAAAGTCGAAGCCTGGCTGCGCCAGCAAGACGAGGCAAAAATCGTCACGGCTTATATTGGCCAAGGGGCGCCGCGTTTCTTTCTGGCGATGGCGCCGGAACTGCCCGATCCGTCGTTCGCCAAGATCGTGGTGCTGACCGACAGTCAGGAGGCACGGGAAACCCTCAAATTGCGTTTTCGTGACGCGGTCGCTCAAGGGCTCGCCCCTGAGGCGCGCCTCAGGGCATCGCAGATTGTGTTTGGTCCTTATTCGCCATTTCCAGTGGCTTACCGGGTGATGGGGCCTGATCCGGCCAAGTTGCGCGTGATCGCCGAGCAGGTGCGGGGCGTGATGCAAGACAGCCCGATGATGAGAACCGTGAACACTGATTGGGGGCCGCTGACTCCGTCGTTGCATTTCAACCTGGATCAGGACCGTCTGCAGGCAGTGGGGCTGACATCGACTGCGGTTGCACAGCAATTGCAATTTCTGCTCAGCGGAGTACCGATCACGGCGGTGCGTGAAGATATTCGTTCAGTGCAGGTCATGGGGCGGGCAGCGGGCGATATACGGCTCGATCCGCAACAAATCGAAGGCTTCACTTTAGTCGGTGCGTCGGGACAGCGAATCCCCTTGTCGCAGATCGGCGAGGTCGATGTGCGCATGGAGGATCCGATCCTGCGCCGGCGTGATCGCACCCCGACCATCACCGTGCGCGGCGACATTGCCGAGGACTTGCAGCCACCGGATGTTTCCAGTGCGCTGCTGAAGCAACTGCAGCCGATCATCGAGAAGCTGCCTTCCGGTTACCGGATCGAGCAGGCGGGCGCGATCGAAGAGTCCGGCAAGGCCGGCAAGGCGATCCTGCCGTTGTTGCCGATCATGATTGCCATGACCCTGGTCATCATCATTGTGCAGGTCCGTTCGATCTCGGCGATGATCATGGTGTTCCTTACCTCGCCGTTAGGGTTGATTGGTGTGGTGCCGACACTGCTCATCTTCAGTCAGCCGTTTGGCATCAATGCGCTGGTCGGTTTGATTGCACTGTCGGGGATCCTGATGCGCAATACGCTGATTCTGATCGGTCAGATTCATCACAACGCGCAAGAAGGGCTGGATCCGTTTCACGCTGTCGTCGAAGCCACGGTGCAACGTGCACGACCGGTACTGTTGACGGCCCTGGCGGCAATCCTGGCGTTTATTCCCCTGACACACTCGGTGTTCTGGGGGACGCTGGCCTATACCCTGATTGGCGGCACGCTCGTCGGCACCATCATGACGCTGGTGTTCCTGCCCGCGATGTACTCGATCTGGTTCAAGATCCGTCCTGACCATAAGGGGCAAACTGAAAAATAAATCCGACACAGGTATAAAAGCTTGAAATCGAGGCCCGCTTTGTCGTGCCTCTTTGCCCCCCTTACTACTCATCTTTTGACTGGTCACGTCTGGCAGGATCACTGACAGTTTTGTCGTTTATCCGAACGTGCGTATTGGCCGTGGCAGACATTCACGCTGATCCGCTTCTGGCCGTAAGCTGCCTACGGACGTCACCGAATACCCATTGTGGATGAGTTCTGAGTTTCTTGATCCAGGCTGGAACGCTGGAATGGAACGGGAGGGTTGCGGAAATAGCTGAAAAGATGCGGAAACGATCCAGAAAGGGAGGTCCAAAAAACGCGAGTTCCAGAAACGACAAAGCCCTGAATAATCAGGGCTTTGAAGTACTAAATATGGCGGAGGCGATGGGATTCGAACTCATGGACCTGTTACAGTCGACGGTTTTCAAGACCGCTATGGAAAGCCGCTGAATACGCGGCCTCAGACTCTTTTTCGTTCCAATACTTTTGTTTTGCAGCACCTCTACAGACCGCATTCTACAAGGGGCGCGATTTGAGTTATGGAACGCATTTTTTGCCTATTTTGAGGGTTTCGCGATGGCACCAACGCGGCGGTAAACCCGCTCGGTAATGTCGCCTTTTGTGTGCCCAAGCAGCAGGCTGGCGTCACCCACATCGCTGATCTCCGATGCCGCCTTCGGCCGAATGTCCCGGAACTGGAATTCACCGATCCGCTTAGCCAGCAGCTCGTCTCCCTGCTCAAGCGCTTCCTGTTTTGCCTTCTCCCGCGCCATGTCCCATCGCTTCCTCAGCATTGTCGCTGTCATCCGTTTACCGCTCCGGTTGATGATCAGGTAGCTCGAAACGTGCGCAGCGTTTCGCTCTGTGATCGCAGCGATCAGAATGCCCAGACTGTTCGCTTCTCCGGCGGTCGTCATCTGAATGCGCAGCTTCTTGTGCGTCTTGTTCTGCTGAACAGTCAGATAACCCCCTTCAACATCGTCCTTCCTCATCACCAGCACGTCTGCCGGCCGCTGTCCGGTCAGATAGGCCAGGTCCATCGCTTCCTTCAGCTCCTGGGCTGCCTTCTTGTAAACCGCCTCCCAAACCACATCATTCGCGTAATAGTCCCTCGGCGTCTCCTTGTTCTTGCGCACGCCTTGGCAGGGATTTTCCTTAGTAGTCAGCCCCCACTCCCGGGCGATATTGAAGATGTGGGAGAGGGTGGCGATCTCACGGTTTGCCCGAACCTTTGCCGATCGTGCGTCTCGGTAGCCAGCAATCGTTGCTGGTGTGATCGAGTCGATCGGCGCGCTATCGAACATCGGCCGCAGCTGTTTGATCTCCGCCAGGTTGTCCTTCTGCGTGCGCGGCGCCTTTTTCGGCACCACGTCGCGGATGTACCGATCGAAGATGCCCTTCATGGTGCGCAGGTCGAGAGGCTTTTCCTTGGCCTCCAGTTCGGCCCATTTCAACCGGGCTTTGTCGAGATCCTTGCCCAGCGGAATGTCTTTGCCGAGCAGGTCGCGATAGTAGTAGGCCGTCCAGGTGGTGCCGTTCTTGCGTTTTCGAGATCGTTTGTACATCCGTGGTGGCAGATGATGGTGCTCGGTCTTGCGGGGGCGCATATCAGTTCACTCGCGAAAAGTCTGGCGTCCATGCCGGCACTGCCGGCGGCGGGTTTGGATCGGCAATGGTGGGGCTGATAATGCCCAGTTTCATTCGGGCGTACATGCGCCCCACCAGCGGGCGCTTACCGCGGCTTTCGACAAACACCCACTGGCGATCTATCAGCCAGCGGCGCTGATAGGCCCGGGCCTTGTAGCCGGTGAGTTCGGCCAGCTCCGCGTCAGAGAGGATTTCGGTTTCCATGAGGTATTGCTCCATGCCGCGCGTGGCGGCAGAAGGTGGTGATGGGTTATGCGCCGGCCTTGGCCAGAACCGCATCGGCAACCTTCATGGCCGCCTGTGCATCATTGACGTAGGCAGGATCGAAGTAGCCGGCCAAGTGGATGGTCGCCTGACAGGCCCGCAGGTTCTCGCGAGTGAGCTTCAGCACGGCGACGAGCTCTTCGTGAAGCCCGCGCTCCTCGCGGCCGATAGCCCAGAAGCGCTGGCCCCAATGCCCGGCCGGTGGCGCGTTGTTGTTCTGCGCGCCGAACGCCAGTGCACCGACTACAGAGTCCAGCAGGTCGCGCTTGTAGGCGTTGTCGCCGTCGATGCTCAGGCCGCGCCGGCGTAGGGTGGAAACCACCTCGTTCAGGTCGAGCCCTTTGTCCTGCAGAACAATGTCGAGTTCTGGTTTTTCGGGGGTGTAGATGGTCAGGCAGAGATTTGCGCCTTCAGGGAGGCTGGCGCTGATCTTCTCCAACGAATCGCTCGCAGTTTCGTGGAAGCGGTTCAGTGCGGACATACGAATTCCTTGCCCGCCGTACACTGGCAGGCTGTTGAGTAGGGTGAGGGGTTACTGCTGGATGAGTTCGGCGGGGACTTTGACCGTGGCGCCGCGCTGGCGAAGACCACGGCACGGAACACGGCGATGGTCCGGGTTTCACCGGGCTGGCGGTTGAACGGGTCGTTCGTCGCGTCAGCCAGCCACGGGTGCCGGTGACCGACATCGACCCAGACGCCGTACTTCTCGATCAACTGCTCGGCGTCGGGCAGGGCGAAGAGATCGAGTTGACCCGCGACGGGCTGCTGCTCACCCTCGATCGCGTTGATTGCCCAGTCCAGCGCCGGGCCGGCCAGTTCCTCGGTGCGGACGCTGACCAGGCGGTTCATCGCCGTGCGCTCGATTTCTTCGGCGGCGAGGGCGGAAATGCGAAGAACATTCTCGTCTTGCCCGTGTAACCACACTCTTGGCACCCGGCGGCCGGGTGGGTGTTGTACCCATAGCTGCAGCTTGAGCAGTCGCAACTACAGCCTGAGCATTCAACTGTGCACTGAGCCTCCTGCTCAACCTCACCACTCCGTGTGATCAAGAAATTGGAACGACGATCCAGCCGGAAGCCCGTGATTTTCTCAGCCTCCTCGTAGGTGGCTGCCTCCCTCCGGAAGCCCCATTTGGCAGTGGGATCATCAACGATGCGAGTGACTTTTCTCATCGCCACGACCCCTTGTAGATGAGGTAGGCCATGTAGAGCGGGGCGAAGATCATGGCGTCACCTCGCGGCGTGCCCACCAGCAGACCGGGCCGTCGTCAGTGTCGTGAATGGACAGGCAGAACCAGCCCTCGCCGTCAGGGCGATCCGGCTCCCAGTAGCTGCAATCCGGATCGTGGGATTCGAAGTAGCGGTCGGCAATTGCTGGATCGGCGAACTCCAGGCTTACCATCTTCACGGTTAGGCCCTGCTCAGCAATCCAGGCTTTGCACTTGTCACCGTCACCCTCGTCGAAGTCGGGCATGTCGGGGTGCTGGAACATCCCGTTGTCATCCCGTTTTACCGGCCAGTGTTTGATCAGGCCAATGCGATCGATGCGCTCAATCTCTGCGAGCAGAAGCGCTGCCGCCTTGACCATGTCGCGGCGCCGATCAGCGCTTGGCTTGAATGTGCCCTGGCCCCATGGCCACGCCGTGCTACGAGTTGTCGGCTTTCTTGCAAGGCTTGCGTAAACTGCACCAGCTTCGGCCAGCTCGCCATTCACATAGAGGTCGTCACGGTGTAGCGAATACCCCTCGACAGACACCTGTCGTTGACGCTCGGCGATGACATCCCGCGCCGCGCTGTTGAGGCGTATTGCATTTTCTTCAGGCATGACTTCGTCCTTGCCGCTATAGCGGCTGACCATGAGGTCGATGTTTAGTAGTCAATAAATTTGCTAGAGTGGTTTTTTTATTGCGGGCGTGGACATTTGAAGCGTTTTTTTGATTATTGGACAAAGCAAGCTCAGTGGTGGGGCAGCAAAAAATTGGAATGGTGGGCTGCACATGCCACAGCTTTCTATTTCGGCGGTTCCATACTGGTCATAGGGGCGAAGTTCGACGAACTAATTCTCCTGAAACTGAACGAGATAGGTGACCTGGCCGCCGGAGTCTTTGGACCCCTTGCTTTTTTATGGTTGGTTCTGGGGTACATCCAGCAAGGGCGTGAGTTAAGAATAAGTTCTGAATCTTTGAAAATGCAGGCCGATGAGTTGAAGGCTTCGGTGGAGCAGCAAACGGCCATGGTCGAAGCTCAGAAAAAAGCGCTCGAAAATCATGAACGTTCACTGGAACCGCTTTTGCTAGTTCGATATGTCGGGATCGATGATCAGGGCAGTGAATGCTTTGATCTTTTTGAAGTAGTGAACCATGGAGCTTATTGTCGAAATGTAGTCGCTGACTTCATTGGCAAAAATCTTGCGTTGGCAGGTATTCAGGTCGTTTCACTAGCAAAAGATTCTCCCCAACGATTTAGAGCTACGGGGCCGATACCTTATAACCAGGTTTGGAAGCTCCAACTGACTTATGAAAAAATCAACGGACAGACGAGCTCGCAATCTTTCGGTATGTCTAAGCGTGCTTCAAATGGTCGTGATACCTATGTCGTGATTGAAGATAAGGGTTTCATCGACGATATAGATGCCTAAACGCGATTACCTTGCAACTACAGTTGTCGGATTCATCGTGTGGTAGATGTGGGCGAAAGCTTCGGTGTCGGATTGGCGCGGTTGATGAAATAGTCGGCGATTCCAAGGCTGGCCACGAGTTTGGCGGCTAGGCGCCAGAAGAGGGTGATCATGCTGCCTCTCGCTGCGGTTGTTACTGCCGCAGCGCTTCCTGAACTGCCTCGACAATGCGCTGTAGGTACGTGAATTCGTGGTTTTCCTCGACGGCCTTGTCGCCGACGGGGTAGTGCCACTCATCACCAAAAAGCGCGGTCAGCAACTTGCTGAGATGCCAGCATTCGTTCGGTGACTCGACGCTTCGCAGAACATCGATCTCATTCCAGAGCTCGCGGGCTTCACCCTTCCTCAACTCATCCAGTTCCCAGTCGTGACGGCCGGTCTGTTGCCGACGGCGCTGGACAATGCACTTTTTCGCGAATGCATGGAGCGCGTTCCCGCTGAACCGCGTGCTGCTGATACCGCGATCCAGGCAGTTCAGTACATAGTGCCAATCACAATCAGCCACGAACTCCGCCACCGTGCGAGGCCCCATGCCACCCCAGTAGGCGCTCCAACTCTTGTCCCAGCAGTTGATCGTGATCTTTCCTTGGGCGGTCTGGTAATTCGGGTCAGACTCGGTCGGGCAGTTACGGCGCCCGAAGTCTTCAAGGAACACGGTGATCGGGTCAAGCCTCGGCGCGCCGGTGATCACCAGCTTCGTGACTGTCGAGCGCTCAACCAGCAGCGGCTCGGCCGTTTTGTTTTCTGTGGGCATGCGGGCTCCTAAAACATATAATTTTCGTTTGCATATGGAGAGGATCATGAAAAAAGGAAGCTTTTTGGATTTGTTAGAAGCTGATCTTGAGGGGTTGATTTCAAAAAGAGAGCTTTTCGATTTGATTCGGCTATCGAAAGTAGAAGGTTCGGATCATTGGTACGGAAAAGAACTTTTGATTGGTAATACGCCGCAGCAGGGGATAAATTGGGTTGGGGCGTTTCCGGATTTAACGGGGGTAATACTAAAGGTGCGGCCTGGAAGTTACAGCGGTGACGGCTGGGTGGGGGCTGATAAGGAGCGTTACAGATATTCTCTGAAAGCTCGAAAAGGTGTCGTTTCTTTAACGGAAAAAGCGAACAGGTCTCTTATTAATCAGCCGCAATATTCTTATCCAGTCGTGCTGTTTTCTGATCGTAAAGCTTTTTGGAGATTTGAGGGCGTATTTGAAGTTTCAGAAATAGGTGATGATAGTGTTGAGTTAAGAAGAAAGGCGATTGGTGGGGATAGGGTTAAAGAAAAATACGAACCTGACTTCGTTGAGGGAGGCAAGAAGTACGTAACGCATTTGATTTCAGAGCGCAGCAAAGAGGTTGTTTCGCTTTTGAAATCCAGTGAGAAATTTGAATGCGAAATTTGCAATTTGGATTTTCGAGCAAAATATAACGTTGATTATATCGAGGCGCATCATAAAGTCGCAATTTCAACTTTTTCTTCGAGTACTAAAGTGACTATAAATGATTTTGCCTTGTTGTGCGCAAACTGCCATTCGGTCGTTCATGTCCATATGCGTAATAGCTCGGATGCCTATCCTGATATTAAAAGAAAAATACAACAAACTATAGGAAGTGACACGCCGAAATGATCCTTTCTCCTATCCACCGAATAACATGAACTGCTTTACTATTACCAATTGCCTTGTACCGAGGCCCGTCGGGACAAGCACTTTCCAAGCTTCCACGCCAAGGAATCCGCGTGTAATTGTCAGGTAGGCCTTGGCAGCGCTCCCATTCGATCACGCTGGTTCGGCGTACTCCTTCGGGCTCCAGTACATATGCCTCTCGATCATCGAGAGAGCCTCCTCCTTGTGCCGTGAGAGTAGGATGAACTGCGAGCTTCTCCGGCCATCCCGGCGGCCGATCCCTGCGAGCGCCTTTTCGCTCAAAAAGTACCTCGGTGGGATCGAATCCGTCTCGAGCACTTGCGACAACGAACACACGGCGGCGTCGTTGGGCCAAGCCGAAATATTGGGCGTCCAGGATCCGCCACGCGATTGTTCTTTTGGGTCCATACACACAACCAGCGTCCGGCCATTTCTTCCCTGAAGGCTGCAGTTCGCAGTCTTCCCCAGCAAGCGCGCCAAGAAAGCATCCGAAGGCGTTCCCTTTATCGCTGAGGACGCCGGGGACGTTTTCCCAGACGACAACGCAGGCGGGCTTTCGCTGGCCGGCGCGAACATAGTCAACTGCATCTGAAAGCTCCACGTATTTGATGGTGAGGGCGCCGCGCGGGTCGGTGAGGCCTTCGCGCATGCCGGCCACGCTGAACGCCTGGCACGGGGTGCCGCCGACGAGGACGTCCGGTGCGGCGATCTTTCCGGCGAGCACCTGGGCGCCGAGTTTGGTCATGTCGCCGAGGTTCGGCGTGTTCGGGTAGTGGTGGGCCAGCACCGCGCTGGGGAAGGCTTCGATCTCGGCGAACCAGGTCGCCCGCATGCCGAGCGTCTTCCAAGCAACCGTTGCCGCCTCGATGCCGGAGCAGACCGAGCCGTAAGTGATTTCCATAGGGGATCCTCGCCGACTGGCGTGATTAGTAGACCATGAGCGCTCCAGACAGGCGGAGCATGGTTTCGCTTTGCATGACCTACTCTTGAGGAGCAGTTCCAATATCCAAGGAGGTCAAAATGTCTAAAGGTGGCGGCAGTAAAGGCGCGGGCGGGGCTGGTGGGTCGGGTAAGGGAGGAGGTGGCTCATCTCGAGGCCCCTCAAGTCATCCCGGACCAGGCGGTAATTGGCCAAGCACCACGGGTGGAGTGTCTGGAGGCAATAGAGGGAATGCTCCGTCAGCACCTGGAAAGAAAGGCTGACTTTTAAGCGTAAGGTTTTGTCCTGCCCTCAGCGCAATTGGTGAGGGCAGGTCATGCGGCCCGCTCTTGCTGCTCAACAGGCTTCGGTGGCCACTCGGAAAAACCAACCTTCGGCACCTTGGTTTTCGGATTGAGGATTGGCTTTCCCTTGGCGTCAGTCAGTACCGCCTTTGCCCTGATCTTCAGATCACGACAGCGCAAAGTCTTGCGAGCCAGCTCCATGAACTGCTCGGCGTACTGCGGCGCGTCAAACAATGGCGATAGCTGGCGGACCGTAGCCCCCCCCCATGATCTTCTCGGCGCGCTTGCGAACCATCTCAAGCCACTCAGGCTCCGGTATTGGCTCGACGCCGCCTGGAGCCTTGAGGTTCTTGCGGGTGCCGCTTGTTTTCTTGCGCGCCTCGGCGGTGGCGACTTCAATGGTCATCCCAAACACAGCGAAGGTGCTCATAAGCATTCTCCAGGCATACGCCTGCCTCGTCGGCTGGCGTGATTCGTAGAAGTGGGGTATTTGTGTTGGGCCCGGCATGGGACCTGATAGCGAGAAAGGTATGCGCTTAGATCATTTCATTTGTTGCGAACACCACTTCTTGGCGTCGGTCAACGCGAAGATTAAAAGGTCAGAGCGGCAAATTTATAAAATTGCTGAAGATTTAAATCTTGCATCTGATGCTATCGATATAAAGGTTGAGAGTGAAGTTAAAGAAAATGGCTTGGGGTATCGATTGATAGTCAAAGATCTGCAAGGTTTTTCTTTGGAGGATATTTCAATGCAGATTGGAGAGTGTGTACATAACTTACGCAGCTCTCTTGATAATTTGGCCTATGCTCTAGCTCGCCTAACATTAGATCCTCCTGCAGAAATTAAGAATATTGCGTTTCCTGTTTGTATTGATAAAAAATCTTACGGCAAGAATTGGAAAGAGCGCGTGGAGAAAATGTTTCACCCCGATGTTGTAGCGGTAATAGAAAGCGTCCAACCCTACACCCGGACGGGTGAATATGGAACTCCCGAAGGTGATCCCTTGTACCTGCTAAACGGCCTGAATAATTCCGATAAGCATAGAGTTCCTAATCTTGTGGTTTTGGCGCAAGAGAAGATTGTTTTTAATGGCTCTATTAAATACTATCGAATGGAGGATGCTTATGCGGATGGCGCGCCAGATTTGAAAGTTAGTATCGATCCAATTGTTTCTGGAATGACATTGCTAGATGCTACAACAAAATACCCAGTAGATAAGGTAGAAGGGCATTTCAATATTCACGGAAGAGTTATGTTGGAGGTGAATGGGGAATACTATGATTCAGTTGAATATCTGAAAATGACTAGAGCATATTTAATGGCTGTTTACGATCTTTTTGCCGGCTTTTTTGCTGATGACAACAAATAGTAGATCAGGGTTGTCGCATTGATGATGCAGCGAACTCTTCAAGCTGCCGCGACCACTTTTCCTTAATGACTAATTCCGGTCGCGACATGCTGGCGAATCGTTCCGACTCAGGCGCCGGCGCCGCGGCCAGATTGATGATGAACGTCGACACCGTCTCCTGCCATTCCTCGAAGCTGTGACGCTCGCCGAGGATCTGAAGCGCCTCATCAAGCGCTTTCGAAACAATCAGCGAGCGCTTCTCGGCGCCGATCCGCTCGAGCAACGCCTTCTCCTTGGCGCGCTTGTCCTTCTGCAATTGTGCGTTGCTCTTGGCCATGGCCTACCTCTTCAATTCCGCTGGCCGGCAAGTCCAGCCAGGTCTGTCGGCGGCGCGTGGCCGCCCGGTTGGTGGTTCGTTTCACTGCTTCCTTCACTTGATCCGGATCGAGCTTTCGCCGCGCTCAAGGTGAGCCCAGGCTGGTTCCGGCAGCAGTTCATGTTCCGCGTCTTCGCCGGCTTCGATGCGCTTGCGCACAGCGTTGTTGTGATCGCGGATTTCCTTGAGCCGGGCTGCGATCACCTTTTTGTCGGGGGTGATCACACTCTTCACTGAGACAAACTCGTCGGGCACGGCTTGTTCGTTGTCGACGACGACCTTCTCGGGCGAGAGAGCGAGAGTGATCGTGAACAGCGGACGTTTGATCGACTTGATGTCTGCGGCCTCCATGTTCCGGCGCAGGTAATCGCTGAGTTGCCCAACAGTGTTTTTCTTGATGCGCTTGAGCTCGTTCAGACGGTCGACTTCCTTATCGATGGCGTCGATGTCACCTTCGATGTTCCGGCGCAGCATGACGACGTTGTCGGCCTTCACTTCGAACTCACCCTTGATGCCGTCCATGGTGTCTTGAATAGCCTGGCGTAGCCCTTCGTCGTCGGTGTCAGCAAGCGCCGCGAGTTCGGCCATCTGCGCATTCAGTTTGTAGAGGTCAGTCATGCAGCACCTTCCATAGCGTCTTCAAGGTCTGCCTTGCGGGCATCCTTGGCGCGGGTGAATTTGAGTTTGTGGGCTGCGCAATCTGGATCAGTTTTGCGCAAGTCCAGCTTGCGCATCGCCGACTTGTAGAGCTGCTCCAGCTCATTGAGCGACTGCGCGGTGCCAATCAGATGAAGTGTTTCTGAGAGCCATTCGCGGTACTCGGCTGCCAGACGCTCCTTCGCTTCGATCTTGTCCTCGGCGCGCTCGATTTCAGCTTCACCCAGACGTTCGTTGACGTAGTGAATGTCGTCGTACAAACCCAGGCGAACGTCGGCCGAGAAGCCAAGCTGACTCAGGCACTTGCCGATCGCGTCGGTAAGGGATTTCTTCGAAGCGTCGAAATCAGTGCTGATGCCAAACCGGTTCTGCGTGATAAATGGGGTGTGCCCGTAGTGCGTGATGGTCTTGCGCTCACCGTCGTCTCCTAGGTACCAAAGGGCGACTTTGAGGGTATGCACCTGAGCGTGAGCCAGCACTGTTCCGTCCTTGTTCAGCAGAGGGCCTCCGATATCGAAGCGCTCTTCGATCACGTCATAACCCCAGCCAGTACCACATGGGCCGAACTGCTCGGTGGCACGTTTAGCCAGGTACTGGGCATTTACCGCGGTACCGGTGAAACCGCCGGGACCGGTGTATTCCTTGGTGAACTTGGGGTCGGTTTTTTCGACCTCCTCCCATAGGGCCAGGTTGGGTACAAGCATGACTATCTCCCGCCGCGCAAGTACGCAGCTCTGAAAGAAGTGGGTTACTGAGTGATGCGGTCGGCGAGGGCGCTGAGCAGCATCAGGAAGGTGAAGACGCCGATGGCGGAGAAAGAACCGCGCCGGATTAGCACGCGACGGGCAAGCTGGCGACCGGTCACGGCCGGACCTTCACAGCGATCCGTTTGCCCTTCATGGACGGCGCCAGGCGTTGCGGGAGGTTCGAAACCAACTCCTCGCGCTTGCGACCGATCACCTCGTTGAAGGGAAGGCCGAAGCCGAGCAAGGCGATCTTGTTTTCTATGTCGTCGAGTTGCTCATCGATCAGCGATTTAACCGGTGCCGTACTCATGCTGTCTCCTTGCGCTGCTGACAGACGCCGCGCAGCCGCTCGCAGTAGTGGTTGAACTCATCGATGGTGATCGCGCCGTCAGTGAAGAGGCGGGTGATCAGCTCCTGTACGAGCAAGCCTGTCTCTTCATGGGCGAAGGGAGCGGTCACACCATCAAGTGCCTTGTCGATCAGTATGTGAGGGCTCAAAACCCACACTCCTGCTCGACGCGATCGCTTTCGCGCTTTGCATCGCGGTATTCGTTGGCGTGCACCGCGACCAAGTCGCCAGCGAGCGACCGAATGATCTGCGCATCACCGCCGACGGCTTCGACGGCCCAAGTGTGCAAGATGCCGCCGTCGCCGCGCCGGACCAACTCGATCAGGATTTTCTCGATGCAGCGGCCTGGGTCTGGGGTCGCGGCCATGTGATCCGCAAGCGCTTCCGGCAGGTGATCAGCGTTGACCAGGACCTTGCTTCGGCCCACCGGATTCGGCGCTTCGATATGGCGCCGGCACAGCAGATCGTCGACCGACTCGGCCAGCCACTCCTGACCAGCCTCCGTATCGAGAAAGTCGTCTTCCGGGATGAGCTTGCGTAGAGCTGACATGGTCGTCTCCAGGGGGGCGGGGTGTTGATCCAACAAAACTCGGATGCACTCATCCGCTCCGCTGGTTGCCGTTGGGCGCGGAGGGGAGTGCATTCGGGTGGTGTTGCGAAGGGTGACTATCTTTACGCGATAGCGTCTATGCAGCTCTGCGCAAAGAAGTAATAAGGACGTTACGTGGTTCGAAGAGCAATTTTACTGGTGCTGATTGCCAGTCTGAATGGGTGCATGGCGACAGCCATGCGTATGGATTATGACAAGCACCGATGCCCCTATATCGGCGTGCGATTTGACTGGTGGTTGGTAGGTACGTCCAAAGGGAAACTGATTCCCTTTTTACTAATCGACGCGCCGTTTTCTTTGGTAGTCGATACCGTCTTTTTTCCCTTCGAATACCAATACAGCTGCAACCTTTGAACTGTCATACGTCCACACCGATGTGATCTCACCGGGCGCAATCACCATTCAGCGGAGGGATAGCGCTTTAGGTGGCCGGTAGGCTCATCGGGACGCTTCTTAGTGGGGCAGGCGATGAAGTCTTATTCCGAGCCGCCGGCAACGAGCATGGTTATCCTAAGGTGCAAATCCAACGGTGGTTATGCCGGTAGGGCGCGCGGGTAAAGTGGACATCTGAGACCAAATTCATCCCACGCTGCTGGAGCGCCTCGGTCAGTTGTACGAGTGTCTCTGCTTGGATAGTCATTGCTGTCACCTCGTCAGATTTACTGCGTTCATAATTCTTGACCGAGCGGGCAAGTGGCTAATTCATTTTTTCTACTTCGGCTATTGTTCAATCCATACCGCAGAGCGCTCCCTGCCTGTCCCCTTCATCTGAGATTTAGGGCAAGGAGAGCTCTGCGCTATGGATTGATGCCGCTTCAGAAAAGCGGCATCGATAAATCTTCTTTTTCTCCGCACCTGCTTACCAGGTCATTCACTCAGTTCGGTTAACACCTCGTCCGCCGTCGCAGTGGGCTGCGCGTGGGCAGGCTTTCGGGCCTGTCGGATCGCCGGTCGCCGATAGAGGCAAGTGCGGTTTTTTTCATCGGTTTACTGCCCTCCCACCGATGGAGCCGGGAGTGACCTAACCGGACTGTCCGGGTAGTCGTTCATGGCGCTGGTTGTTAAAGAGCGGCGCGGCTTTCGCTGCTGGGCCCGTGTCGCTTGGCTTGAGGTAAATTTACCATTTGGAAATTACCTGTCAATGCAGAATGGTAAATATAAGGTAAATAAAATTTCGCATTTTTGGTAAATTATTGATGGGATTCGCTTTTGTCTGGACGAAAAAAAGCCCGCGCTGGGCGGGCACTGATCCGAGGGATTAGCATTTAGGAATTCTTCTTCCTCTTTTCGGCATTACGCATGCACGCAGAGAAGAAGTCGTTCTGAAAATCTAGCACAGCTTTTTTCTGGTTTTGCTCTACGGCAAATCTTGGCTTGTCGTAAGCGCTGCGAATGAGCATTTTGTACATTTCTTTGATGTATTCGCTATCGGACCCTTCAGCAATCTCCCATAGCGTTGACATGGGTACATCTGATTGTCGCGACTCCATCACCGTCTTAGCTGAATGCTCCATTCGCTTACATTCCTCCAAATCTTCTTTGGCGGATTGGGCATGTACCTGCTGGATGCCAGAGGCGAGCAAGGCTAAAGCTGCAGCCCAAAGACGGTGACTCAAAAACTTGGAAATCATTCCAATGCTACTCCTTAAATTCATTCTGACATTCTACCATTCATGGCTCGGCGCCACTATTAATTGCACCGTCAGTCGCCGACATCGAACCGCCACGTAGCGTGCGGCCTCTACCGACTCACAGACCAATAGGTGAATCGCCATGAGACTAGAAGAGAAACAAAAAGCACTGTCTGCCTGGCGCGAGCTGCTGGAGGAGCCCGAGCTCAGGATGGATGCCGAAGAGCAGTACGATGAGTTGCTCAAGATGGCAGACGCCATGGAGCAAGATGGCTTGATCACCGCAGGTGAGTGGCGTCAGCTTGTAAGAGAGGCGGGTACGAGGTTCGCTCACGCAACTGAAGGGCTTGAGGGTGGAACGTAGGAGGGCAGGAACAAAAAGCCCGGCGTTGGGCCGGGCTTTTTTCGCTACTTAAATTCGGCGAGTATCAATATTTTAATTTTTTCTTTTCTCAGGTCTGAGCTTAAGACTGTACCTGTCACCCTAGATTGGCTCAATAAGTGAGAAAATCCTTTATTTAAAGCCCTACTTACGTAGCCAATTCGACCAAAACTTGTCATGATTGCGATTGCATTTTTATCATGTTGGTTTTCCGGTTCGTGAACAAAAGTTACAAGCATTCCCTCAGTTATATCGCCGAGTACCTTGTTGTACTGAGTTCCACTTACTTCTAGCACGACATCGATTGGCGCTGAAGCAGTAGATAAGTCAGGGGAAAGTTCGAAGCTATCACTTGCTAGTCTTGCACCGGTGTATCCAAGTAGAGAAAAGTCGGATCCATTAAAGCTACTAGGAAGCCCATATTGAGCGAGATACTTAGGGAAGTCTTGTCTTTTTCGTGGCGGAATTCGACTCATAAAAGCCGCAAGTGCGTTATCAAACTCTTCGTTGCCATTAATTGTGAATGCGGGAAAGCCAATAAAGCCTTCGTTAACGGCAGCGTGATAGTCAGGTGTGTCTTTTAAATAACGAAATGTACAGTGGTCATTTTTTTTTACTAATTCGCCAACTATTCGGCGATTTCGTGCTACACCTTCGGTCGTACTGGTCCAGACCAAAAATAGGCGAGTTGGTTCAAATACGTGATCAATGGTGTGCATTTAATTTTTCCGTAATCAACTTCATGCGCCTCAAGGTGAGCCTGATCACAAAATTGGCCCTTGCTCTGCTCAGTCTAGCATGTTGCGGCATTGGTAGGTCAACCAATCTATCCATCATTTCTTTGAAGCGTAAGATGTCAAATTGCTTGAGCTTTCTTAATAATAGAGCTCTCACAGCGGGGTTGTATTTCGAAATGAAGTCCATCGATTCTAGATGGCCAACCTGAGTTAAATTGTCTGGTGCCCATCTTATGTGGTGAGTGCCTTTTGTAATGAAGTTGTCGAGCCGCACATCATCCCACTGTGAGAATTTACGTTCTATTATCTGGTAGCCTAAGCTAGTTCCATTGTCGAACCATGGTGCAAATTTTAATCTAACGCCGTATTGCTCTCCTTTTCGTCGAGCAACACTTTTGGTATTTGGGGATGATGTTATCAAATAGCCCCAGTTGTCTTGGTGGCGATCAGTATTTCCAATGAGAGAGTCAAATAATAGCATTGACCAGAAATCAAAAATTTGATCTTCATTGATGAAGTTCGCACTAAGTTTTTGGGCGGTTAGAAGGTTGTGCTGTGTTCCTTTATCCTTGTCGAAGTTTCGTATTTCTCTATAGAAAAAGTATCCGGCTGCGAAAAATACGTCTTCTCCAGGTGCATAAAACCATTCGCTTAACGAGCCGCACTCACCGGTCATTGAGTCAAATGCAGCATGCGCTGGCGGTACTTCTATTTTGAGGAGTAGCCCAATTTGATATGCAATAAGTTCCGCCCAATATTGTTCCGGATATTTCTCATCTGACAGTTTGAACATATATTGCCAATCTGGAACGATGACCTCTTGGACAGGGTCGTGCGGCGATACCACAATTCGTTTCGGCCTGGCTCCCTCTGGATATGCTTCCGAGAACTCACCGTGGCGCCGCCAGTCAGCAATATCGATAGGGTTTAGCTGAATAGGCAATGACATTCATCCTTGAACAACTACCTACAGGTAGGAGGGTTAATTGGTTTGGATTAACGTGAATACATCGCCCACCAGAACACATGCCCCAGAATCGAGATCTGTTGCTCCTGGATCTGCTGAAACGTGTAGTCCTCGTCTGGATGCTCATCCCGGTTGAAACTGCGCAGGCGTAGCCCGGTAGGGATCCGATAAACCTGCTTCACGCGAAGCTGCCCGTTGTGGTTGATGGCGTACATCTCGCCGTCGACGATGTCGCTCAGTGAGTTCTTGCCAACGTTCACACCAACCGTGGCGCCGTCGCGCAGCACGGGCATCATGCTGTTCCCGCCGACCTTCACACACTTCGCGTTGCTGAATTGAACGCCATTTTGGCGCAAATCCTTTTTGTTGAAGCGCAGACGTGAGTTGGCGTTTTCCTCGATCGCGAACCTGCCTGATCCGGCCGCCAGCTCGACTTCGTGAAGGAAGGGGACGTAGACCTCGTCATCATCAAGCGGGGTCTCGTCGTCCCAGGTCTCGATGGAGGACAGAGGGATCTCGACTTGAATCCTCGGCTTGGCAGCACCAGACACCGATGCTGCGGATAGCTCACCCTCGCTCAAGGGGCGATCAAGGGAGCCAGGAGCGAGTCCGCACTTCATTTCAAAGTCGCGCGCCATTTTCTCCCCGATATTCCGAAGATGCTCGGCCTTGTCGGTGAACAGCCGGGAGATATAGGACGGCTGCTTATCCACGCGGGCGGCGAAGTTAGCGTCTTTTCCGCCGAAGTCGCGATCAATGATCTGGCGAACTCTGGCTCTGCGTATGTCTTTGATTTCCATCTTCTCATTAGAACCTTTATTTCCCTTTGGGGAAATTACCTTTACTTGGTAAACATTTATGGTAAATTCGCGCATAAATGAACCAGAAGGTAAATTCATATGGACTTCCCCACGTACGCAAAGCAGCTTCCGCGCGGCGGAAGAAAACGCCTCGCCCTGAGCCTCGGCATTCCGGCGAGCTACCTCTCTCGTTTGATCTCTGGCGACCGCTCCATCACTGCGGAGCGCGCCATTGAAATTGAACACGCAACAGGCGGGAAGGTGACTCGGCAAGAGTGCCTTCCGGATATCCAGTGGAAGAACGCTTCGTAAGTTCGACCCATAAAGCCAATCCGTTGAAGCCAGATTAAAAGAGAGCGGGTCCCCATGGAAACGTCCAGTCCAAGACATAGCGCCCAAACCCGTGACCAAGTGCTGGTGGCGCACGCGGCAAACCAGATCGCCCGAACCAGCTTGAGTCAGGACGATTTCGCGCAATCGCTGAGTCGTGAGCTGCACCTGTCGATTCCTGAGCGCGCCAAGAAGAAGGAAGTTCCAGATTTCAATTCGCCAGAACTGACCGGTGACGTGAGCGAGTTCGTGAAAGCGACCGGCCGCTGGCTGAAACGCGTACAGCGCTGGCTGTCTGGTGATCAGGAAATGCCGTCTTGGCTTGAGGAATCCTGGGTGAACGCTCTGGAGCCGGAGTTCCGCGACAACTGCATCAACGAACTGGCCGGACGCCACGGTTTGATCGGCGCCCGCCAGATGCAGAGCGACCAATGCGCCAACAAAAGCTTCGGTGCGCTGATCCGCGCGCTTGGCGATGTGATCGACACCGGTAGCGAAGTTTTTGACGACCAGGTGATGTGTGAAGAGGACCTGCCGCACCTGCCGGCGTTCGCCGAGCAGTGCCGTCAGGTTGAAGCGCGGGCAGGGGAGCTGGGCCGTAAGGCTGAAGCACTGATCGCAAAGCACCGACCGAATTTGAAGCTTGCCTGATTTTCCGCGCATGCGCGGAATTCTGAGTTCACCACCAAAAAAGGGGTCTTTGGGTCAGCACTCTCAAGTAGCAGCCCCAGAAAGCCCAGGCACAAAAAAGCCGACGGTCGAGGTCGGCTGATTCGTAAACTAGAGAGCCCCGATTATGCAGAGCCAACCCAATTCAAGCAATACCCCCAACAGTGTCGCGACACGTTTTGCGAATTCTCAAAACGTGTCGCGAGCTTTTGTCTTTTCCGTTCACGTCAGGAACACCTGACATGCAGTTCACAGTCACTATCAATCAGGTGAAAGCGCTGGAGTGGGGGCTGAATTCTCAGCAGGCCCTGCTGTTCGCCTTCGTCTACGGCTGCCCGAGCTGGACGAAGCCAATCAAGACTGACGACGGGATCTTCTTCGCGTTGAGCAAGGCAAAGATCATTGAGGAGCTACCGCTGCTCACTGATAAGCCGGACACCGCTTACCGCATGCTGAAGGCCCTGGAAGAGGCCGGTTTGATTGAGCTGTCCAGCACGTCGAACATCACCCTGTTTCGCCTCACCGAAAAGGCGATCGAGTGGAACCAGAAGCTGGACGGATCGGAAAAATATCCGACCCCACCGATGAAAGAAGGTCGGAAAAAAATCCGATCTACCTCGGAAAAAAATCCGAGCAAGGTCGGAGAAAAATCCGAACAAGGGTCGGAAAAATCTCCGACAAATCAGGATACCAATCATCAGGATACCAATCAGGAAACCAGTCAGGACTTGCAGGGCGGCTCCGGCAAGCCGGCCCGCAACCTGGTGCTGGTGGTTGATCGCACCGACACACCACGGGTCGAGATTCCTGCTGACATGCCTGGCCCCAAAGACCAGTCCTGCAAAACCTTCAAGGTCTGGGCGAATTACGCCATGGCCTACCGCAAGCGCTACAGCACTTGGCCGGTATGGAACGCCAAGGTAGGTGGACAGCTCGGCCAACTGGTTGACCGGCTCGGCGCTGATGTCGCCCATCACGTCGCCGCTCACTACCTGAAAACCAGCGACGCCAGCGTACTGCGCAAATGCCACAGCCTCAACGAACTCCTGGCCAACGCCGAGAGCTACCACACCCAGTGGGTGACTGGTCAACGCATCAACGGGACCACCGCCCGCCAGATGGAGCGCACCGAGGCAAACGTCTCCGCTGCCGAGCAGGCCGCGCAAATGGTCTTGGCCAAACGCCAAGGGGGAGAGCGCAATGAGTACCTTTGAAATGAACGATCAACAGGTCGCCGGGCTCGCCGCTGCGATCTGCGCTACTGCCGAGGCCATGGGGCAGGAAATGAACCCGGGCACCGCTGCGATGATGGCCGAAGACCTCTGCGCTTACTCGGTGCCCTCCGTGAAGGCTGCACTGAAAGCCTGCCGCTTTGAGGTGAAGGGCAAGCTGGCGATGGCCGACATTCTCCAGCGCGTGCAGGCCGCCGACGGCCGCCCGGGCAAGGACGAGGCCTGGGCTATTGCCATGACCACGAACGATGAATTCGAAACCGTGGTGCTTACCGACGAGATTCAACTCGCGCTTGCCGCTGCAAAACCTGTTCTCGATGCCGGCGACAAGGTTGGTGCGCGCATGGCATTCAACAGCGCTTACGAGCGGCTGGTTGGCCAGGCCCGGGAGGACAACAAACAGGTGAACTGGCACGTATCTGTTGGCTTCGACGCCAACCGCCGCACACAGGCGATCACCAAGGCTGTGCAGATGCAGCGGATCCCGCAAGAGCGCGCCCAGCAGTACCTGGCCGACTTGAGTGTCGCTCCGGTCACTGAAGACGGTAGGGCCGTCGTTGCGCTGCTCACCGGCGAAGTTGCGCGGCCTTCGCCAAAACTGCGGGAGAAGCTCGCCGCGGTGAAGGACTCAATGCTCGCCATGCGCAAAGCATCGACCGAGAAAAAAACAGAACTGCGAATTCTGGCAGCCAACGAGCTGGCGGATCGCCGGGCGCTGCTCATTCAGCAGGCCGAACAATTGAAAGCAGGGAGCGCGGCTCAATGACCGATATCAATGACCAGAAACAGCAAGCTGAGGCCAGCTTCAAAAACTTCCACCGCAGCCTTTGCGAGCGCTTTGGCTATTTCCACGATGAGATCGACTGGCAGCGTGATCAGGTGTCGCTGGAAGAACACATCGCCTCGCAGTTCAGCCACGTCAACGCGGAGAACGTCGCGCTGCGCGGGCAGGTTGACGCTTTGCAGCGGGGCGCTGGCCAGTTGCAGGAACAGAACGACGCTTTGCTCGAAGGCATGACCCGCATCATGCAATCGACTCGCTTGGGCGAGCCAGCGTTTGCCATAGCGTGCGAAGTGGTTGGAGAGCTTGAGCATTCCCCTGGCAGTCGAGCGGGCGGGGAAGGAACAGAATCCAGCCTCTCGCTTTCGCTCAGACTTCCGAAAGGTTCGCGCGCGCATGAGGCTGGTGAGCAGATTTTATGCAACGAAAAAACTGTGATCAATGGGGTGGAGCATGGCTGAGCTCGCCCTTATCCGCACTGCGCAAGGCCTGGTTCCAGCCACTGAGGCCGACCGTGAAGTAACCCAGAAGTGGAAGCTCGGCCAGGTCATCCACGGCAAATTTACGAAGATGCGCAACGCCAAGTTCCATGGCAAATTCTTCTCGATGCTGGATCTGGCGTGGGAATACTGGGAGCCGGTTGGCGGTCTGGTCCCGCGTCAGGAAATGCGTGGCATCCGTGGGCTGGCCAAGTTCTTCGAAGCTGCCAGCGGCAAGCCCGGGCAGTTGTCGCATGCCGTTGACTCCTACATTGCCCAGCTCGAAACCGAGCGGGCCGAACGCTTCCCGGCCGTGGACAAGTCTCGCGAGGCATTCCGGGAGTGGGTGACGATCGAAGCCGGTCATTTCCACTTGGTGCGAACTCCTGACGGTGTGCGCAAGGAGGCCAAGTCGATCAGTTGGGCAAATATGGACGACACGGCCTTTGAGCCGCTTTACCGCGACGTGTTCAACGCCTGCTGGCGCCTTGTACTGTCCGCGCACTTTGAAACCGAAGACGCGGCCCTGAGTGCTGCTGACCAGATCGGGAGCTACGCATGAAGCGCACTCCACTCCAGCGCAAAACCCCGCTCAGGTCTGGCGCTCCACGGCGAAAACGCTGCCCATCCTGCCGGGTGATGTTTACTCCAGCTCGCGACACGCAGGCTGTATGCGGGGAGATCGAATGCGCCATCGCTCACGGTCAGTCAGAGAAGGGGCAGGCAACAGCTCGCAAGGCCTTGGCGGATTTGGGGCGCCGCGAGATCAAGGTCCGCAAGGAGAAGCTGAAGAGCAGGGCGGATCACCTGCGCGAAGCCCAGGCCGCCGTGAACGAGTACGTTCGCCTGCGTGACGCGCACCTGCCGTGCATCAGCTGCGACTCGATGCCGAACGACAGCGATCTGATGACCGGCAGCCGCTGGGACGCCGGCCACTACCGATCCGTCGGGGCCTGCCCGGAACTGCGCTTCGAACCGCTGAACATCCACCGCCAGTGCGTGAAGTGCAACCGCAACCTGTCCGGTAACGCGGTCGAGTACCGGATCCGGCTGGTGTTGCGCGTCGGCGCCGAAGCCGTGGCTTGGCTGGAAGGGCCTCATGAGCCCCGCAAGTACACCGTGGAAGAAATCAAAACCATCAAGGCTGAATACCGGGCCAAGACCCGCGAACTGAAGAGGGCAGCATCATGATCTATCCAAGCGTTCTGAACGCAGTTGTCTCCGCCCTCGCGGCCGAGGCTATCGACAACACCAGCACACAGGCATGGCAGAAGCTGTACAACTCTGTCGACGAAGAAGAGGGCGGCGACCTGGCGACACTGGTTCGTTCGCGTGGTGCCGACGCCATGGATCGCAGGGAAGTTGACTGCTGGGTATCCGCCAGGCTTCACAGCGCGCTTGAGAAAAAGCACTGGGATGCGCTCTTGGCGAAGTACAGCACCCACAAGGGGCGCAAGGTGCAGGCCATCTCCGCATTGCAGGCTCTCATTAGGACTCCGGCACCGAAGCTGTTTCTGTACAAGGCGACCACAGCCTGGGCTATCCCTCAGCTCAAAGGCGCACGGCCGAAGGTGGCGACGTCCGTATCCGTCGAGATCCCGCTCGATGCGCCGGAGTGGCGTCGGGAGTCGATGGTGAAGGCAGCTGTTGCAGCCGGGCAGGCCAAGGCGAAGAAAGACGAATCCCGATCTGCTGACATGATCGTCCTGAAAGACAGCTTCTACGACATGAATACCTGGGACAACGACGGCACTCCGGAGTCGACGCGGCGCCGGTGGCGGCAGGATATCGGCAAGGCTGCTGACGACCTGGTCAACGAGGCGCTGGCGCACGCCGCCGACATTTTGGAAGGTGAAGGCCTGCTGATTGAACAGGCTGCGTGATCGCCTGTTGACATCATTGAGCGGATGAGCGAAATTAACTCCATCCTGTCATTCCTGCGTGTGTGAGGAGTGACGAAATAGCTTCGGGGGGCGAACGGTTCGATTCCGGCGGCTCTCACAGCTACCCAGATGGCATTGCTGTTTGTTATGGCGGTCTTCATGACCGTGCTTTACACAACTCCAGAAATGCTGACCGCGACAGTTATTTCGCTCGCGGACGAGGGTAGTAAGATGATCGAATTCCAAAGTTTCACCGCGCTGTTTCTCAAGCCTGTTGCAACCGTGGTATCCGCCATCTGGTGTAGCTGCATCGCTGCTGGTGCAGTTCCCCGCTCCATCTGAGGCTTTCCAGCCTCGACTAAGCCCGGCCTCCAAGCCGGGTTTTTTTATGCCTCGAATTTACCTGTAGCCAGGGCAGCCCTCGGGAAGGCCTGGACGTCGTTGGCCGGTAGTGCGATGCATCTGAAAAACACCGGCAGCCCGCGCACCTTGACCTCACATTGCTTTCGGGGTGGCGCGAGACTGGATCAGCGAGATCGATGCAATGGGGCGTCGACGTTGAGAAGGCCTTTGGCGGACAGCGCGGAAAGACGCGCGCACCTATTCAGGGCCTCTGTAACCGCTTGTACATCGGTCAAGCCGCGACGATGACTGCCTCAGTAATACCATTTGCTTGGCAGACCAGTTTCGGTGAGGGCCTTTCCAAGTCTTTTGGAACCTCAAGTTTTAGCCCTGCCAGAAGAATCATCCATGCATCATTGGTGGCTACCTGATCGTTTCTGAGGCAATTAAAGGATCGACCTGCACCGTGTTGAGTGTAGAAGATTTTGTAGTTGGTGTAGTACGGCTGAGCCTCTACAGAGAGTCGTAAGTTTAAAGCTTTCAAGGCGACCTCCAGTTGTTCGATCTTAGACGTGTGAAGGAAGTCCACCAGACGATCGCCCTGTGCCTGGTGCACACCGAGCAAGCGGCACAAGTCAGCCTTGCGCATATCGCGGCTCATCATGGCGTTCCACAAAGCGATCTTCGCAACGGTAACGGCTGACGCAGACACAACGTGCTCTCCGTCCTCCGGCTGAGACGCTTCTGGAATGGATCTACGCTGATCGACATACAGCGAAAGCGTGGTAGCGATAGCGTCGTCTGCCTCGCTGATTGCATGTTTGAGATCATCGCCGAAGCTATTCAGCTCTGGCAGGTCTCGGCAGAAAACAGCAACGCCTGTCGCGTCTTGCTCAAATCGGATTGCGTAGTTGTACATGGTCACTCCTTGGAGGTGATCGCTCAGCATTCAGATGTGGTGAAGGGGCTCTCAGAGCCCCAGTTGTTTAATGATCGCCTTGCGGGTCGGTTCCGGCATTTCCTTGGAGCCGTGATCCGCGAAGGTTGTCCTGTTGCCGTTTGGGGCGGTGACTTTGAAGTGGCTTCCTTTGCCGGCTTCGAAGATCACCCCTTGGGCCTTCAACCATCGTCTGAACTCGCTGAACTTCATCACCTCGCCTCGTTATTTGGATGAGGCAATCTTACAACATTTATGTGTTAATACAACAAAAATGTTTTATTTCGTTAATCATGCACACGGAGTCGAGCGCATGGAGTATTTGCAGCGCCTGCTCGACAAGATCGACAGGTTTGAATTGCTGATCGCAGGACTGGTCGGCGCTGTCGTCGCAAGCTGGTGGCACAAGGACGACCTGGCCGACTGGCGCGCCTGGATGATCTTCCTCATCACCGGCATCGCTTGCTCGCTGTACCTGACGAGCATGGTCAGCACCTATCTGGGTGTGACCGAGCCGAAGATCGTCGCGGGCATTGGCTTCCTGCTCGGCACCTTCGGCGGATCGCTGCTCGCGGCCATCAACCGAGCCATCAAAGCCGCTGACCTCTGGGCGCTTATTCGCCAGCGGTTCGGGGGAGGCAACCCATGAATCTTGAACTGATCAACTCCATCGCCTGCGGCTTGATTGCCTTCTGGGCGACCTGGTGTGTTCTGAGCGGGAGAGTGCGGGACGGCGTCATCGGCAAGCTGATCTATTCGGCGATCGCCATCAGCGGGTTCGTTGTGATGAGCCGGGAGCAGAACATCTTCATGATGGGGCCGACCACCGCCGGGATCACGCTGCACGTTTCGCTGGCCCTGGCCGGTATGCGCCACATCTTCATGGTCATCTGGTGGCTGCGGGTGAAGGGCTGGCTCTGCCGGACGCTGAACTGCGAGCACTGCCTGCGCTGTGACAATGCGCCGGGCGGGATCGAGCGTCGATCCAAGTAAGTCGCGACACGTTTCGCGAATCAGCAAATTGTGTCGCGACACCGGGGCAAGACATGACCGCAGAAATCCACGATATCGCTGATCATCGTCCGCACCTGACGGTGACGGTTGATGGTGGTGTCCATGTGATTCCCTGCGACCTAGTGCGCTCAGTGATCGCCGGCGACAAACCATCAGCCATCCTCAGCGAACCGGTTCTGCGCCGTATCATTGAAGAGTGGCTCCACGGGGTGACGGCATGACCGCGAAGCTTGTTGAGTTTAAGAGGGAGGACTGGCGCGACGCCGCCAAGACCCTGCGCAAGATCGCTGATGATCTTGATGCCGGCGTGCATCCGGAATGCACGGTAGGCGCGCTGACCCTCATGGGGCCGAAAGGCGAAGTGACGGTGTTCGGTCTCGGGCCCAAGTGCGACGACCTGCAGTGCTTGGGTGCAATGCGGCTGGGCGAGCAGAAGCTGATTGATGTACTGCTAGATGGAGGGGAAGGGTAGGTGTGCTATTGAAATGACATTGTATGGCCCCCATGTCGGTGAACAACCCAACAAAGGAGCTGTGAGATGTCCAGTATCGCTAAATCAGACGTGGTCGCTCTAAAAAGTGGCGGTCCCGCAATGACTGTTGCTGAGATCAAATACCAAAAGCCAATTTTTAATGTGCCTGAATCAACGAATGCTTTCTGCCAGTGGTTTGATGGCGATAAACCAATGGAAAAGTGGTACGACGTTGAAGTGTTGGAGCGCATTGAAACATTGCCAAAACTGTCGTGAGAGAAGCCCCGCCAAGTGCGGGGCTTTTTTGTATCTGGAGTTCTAATGACAATCAAGCAACCCGACTGGGAGGCAATCGAACGAGCCTACCCAGCCGAGATTGCAAACGTCATGGCTTACTGAGCAGGCAAGCAACAATCCCAGGCTCTAAGCATTCCGGAGCAATCATGAAAATGACGACTGCTACTGCGAGTACTAAGTAAATCGTGTTTTTCATCCTGTGAACCTCGTTGGTTAATGAGCGCTCATTAGGCCCCGGCTGGTTCGCATATTGGCGGGCAATCTGCCCCCCTTTTGGGGGCGAACTCTGAATTGAGAAGGTTCTTCTGGTATGAATCGGCCGCTTCCTCCCGCGTCGCTGGTCGAGCTGTCAGAGATATCCAACTTTGGTATCCGCCTGATCCCCGCGCCCGAAGTGTGGGAATGGCTCCAAGCCGAGATCCTTTCCGATACCGGCAGCATCCACAACGAAGAGCATGCCCATCTGATCGATGCGGACATTCGTGTGATGTGGGCGTCTTCTGCGTTTACGAAGAAGGGACGCACGGTGGTGGGCCAGGCTGAACAGGTAGCGTTCCGCGCCGGTGGCTGGCAGAAGGCCCGGATGGAACAGCAGATGCGTGATTGGTTCGGCGATGTGCCGGACTTCATCATCACCCTGGCCGCCGACTACTGTGCCCAGTGTTCTGATGCTGACTTCTGCGCCTTAGTCGAACATGAGCTGTATCACATAGCTCAAGCGACCGATAAGTACGGTCAGCCAGCTTTCACCCAAGACGGATTGCCCAAGCTCGAGATGCGCGGACACGACGTTGAAGAGTTCGTCGGTGTCGTCCGCCGCTACGGGGCAAGCCCTGACGTTCAAGCGTTGGTGGATGCTGCAAATAAACCCGCCGAGGTGGGGAAACTGAACATATCGAGGGCTTGCGGAACCTGTCTGCTCAAGCTGGCCTGATCCTTGACAGGACCTTGACGGAATAAACCCATATGGCAGCCCTGAAAGATGAGGTGAAGCGCTTCATTGTGCAGGCGCTGGCCTGTTTTGATACGCCAACGCAGGTCGTGACGGCGGTCAAGGAAACATTCGGGCTTGAAGTGACTCGCCAGCAGTGCGAGCTCTATGACCCGACGAAGTACGCCGGACGTGATCTTGGGGTGAAGTGGAGAACGGTGTTCGAAGACACCCGAAAGCGCTTTCGAGAGGACACTGCCGAGATTCCTATCGCCAACCGCGCCTACCGTTTGCGCGGCTTGGGGCGAATGGCCGAGAAGGCCGAGAGCATGCGCAACCTGGCTTTGACCGCTCAGCTTTACGAGCAAGCTGCCAAGGAGTGTGGCGACATGTACGTCAATCGCAAGATCGAACCCGATAAGCCCCTGGGATCCCAGGCGGACCAGCAGCACGCAGTTGCTGAGTACACCCTGGAGCCTGATGAGAATGTCCCCGCTTCCCCGTACCTTTGATCCGCCGGTAAAGCTGACGCCGAAACAGGCGAATATTTACTGCTGGGGCTTCCAGCCTGAGGCGCGCTTCCGCGATGCGGTGTGTGGTCGACGGTTCGGCAAAACGTTCCTGGGCAAGGCCGAGATGCGGCGGGCCGCGCGACTTGCTGCTGAGTGGGGAGTTAGCGTTGAGGATGAGATCTGGTATGGCGCACCCACGTTCAAACAAGCAAAGCGCGTTTTCTGGCGTCGCTTGAAACAGGCGATCCCCGAAGCATGGCGCGCACACCGCCCGAACGAGACTGAATGCTCGATCACGCTCAAGTCCGGCCACGTCATGCGTGTGGTTGGCCTCGACAACTACGACAACCTGCGCGGCTCTGGACTGTTCTTCGTCCTAGTGGATGAATGGGCGGACTGCCCATGGGAGGCTTGGGAAGAAGTCCTGCGGCCGATGCTTTCAACCTGTCAGTACACGATTCCCGGTGCGGGGGCTCGGAAGGGTGGACATGCACTGCGCATCGGTACGCCAAAGGGCTTCAACCACTGCTACGACACGTTTCAGGACGGACGTCCGGGTCATGAGCCTGATCACAAGAGCTGGCTATACACCTCGCTCGATGGCGGCAACGTCCCGGCTGAAGAGCTTGAAGCAGCCTGTCGCAAGATGGATCCTCGAACCTTTCGACAGGAATACGAGGCCAGCTTTGAGAACTACGCGGGTGTCGTCTATTACACGTTCAATCGTGAGGCGAACCGTACCAGCGAGACCATCAAGCGTGGTGAGGCACTGCATATTGGCATGGACTTCAACGTTATGAAGATGGCGGCCGTCGTGCACGTGATTCGCGATGATTTGCCACTGGCGCTCAGCGAATTCTCAGATGTGCGGGACACGCCCGAGATGATCGAGAAGATCAAGCTGCGCTTCCCCGACCACAGCATTGCGATCTACCCGGACGCCAGCGGCCAGAACACCAGCAGCAAAAGTGCGAGCGAATCAGATCTGTCGCTGCTCAGGAAGGCCGGCTTCACCGTGGTGGTGGACTCGACCAACCCGGCAGTGAAAGACCGGATCAACGCCATGTGCTCGATGTTCGCCAACACGTATGGCGAGCACCGGTACCTGGTCAATGTCGACCAGTGTCCGAAATACACGCAGTGCCTGGAACGCCAGATCTACACGGATAAGGGCGAGCCCGACAAGAAGTCCGGATATGACCACCTAGTGGATGCGCCCGGCTATTTCATTGCCAAGCGGTACCCGATCAAAACACGCACAGGCGGAACTCGCCGAATTGGAGGCTTGGCCTGATGCCAGTGCAATCGACAAACCCCGACTACGACGCGCACATCGCTGAGTGGGAGATGATGGACGACGCGCTCGAGGGTGAGTGCGCCGTGAAGCGCAATGAGCGCAACCTGCCCAAACCGAGCGGCATGGTCGAGGCCGAAAAACTCGACGCTGCCAGCAACAAGTACCTTTACGCGAACTACACGGCACGCGCTCAGTACGAACACTGGGTGCGTGACTCGCTTCGCTCGATGATGGGATTGGTGTCTCGGTTGATTCCTGAGATCGAACTGCCCGGCGGCCTGAAAGGACTGGAGGACAACGCCACGGCGGACGGCTTCGGTCTGAAGCAGCTGTTCTTCCGCATGGTGCGCCAGGCTATCTCGCATGGCCGGGTACCGCTGGTGGTGAATATCGATGATCGCGGCGAGCCGTATTTCTCGACGTATGCCACGCGCAACGCCATCAACTGGGACACTGCTGATCAAGGCGGCCGGCAGGATCTAGTCCTTTCGGTGTTCCGCGAGTTTCGCAAGAAGGGCGGCGATCGTTACAGCCACGACTGCGACACGGTTTTCCGTGAGTTCTTCATGCAAGGCGATACCTGTTACACCGCAGTGCGTAATGAGGGTGGTGAGCTCGTGGAGGACGAGAAGCCTCTCGGAACCACTGGTACCGACAACCGTCTGGTGAAGGGGCTGACATACCTGCCGGTGATTTATTGCGGTTCGACCGACAATTCCCCGGATGTCGATGAGGTGCCGCTGCTGACCATGGCGCGGGCCGCATTGAAATCGTACCAGCTAAGTGCCGATTACTTCACTGCGCTGCACCAAACCAGTCATCCGCAGCCGTGGGTGTCCGGCCTCGATGACTCCGTAGAGCTCAGTGTGACGGGGCCATCGGCGGCGTGGGATCTTGGGCCCAACGGACAGTGCGGCTATCTGGAGTTCCAGGGTGCCGGCGTCGAGGCAGTTCGCAAGGCCATGGATAACCAGAAGAACGCCGCGCTTGAAGCCGGTGCCAAAGTCATGGATGTTGGCGGGATTGAGTCGGGCGAAGCGCGCAAGACACGCCAGAACGATCAACACGCCACGCTGCACAGCATTGTCGTCACAGTGGCGGAAGCGGTGGAGCAGGGACTGCGGTACGCAGCTGATTGGAAGGGCTACGACCCCAAGCAGGTCAAGTTTAAGGTGAACCCTGAGTTTGTGACCCCTGTGGTCGATGCTCAGGTGCTTGCTGAGCTACTCAAAGGCGTAATGGCCGGCACGATCAGCGCCGACACCTATTGGCAGTACCTCACCACCGGCAAACTGCCGGATCGCCCATATGAAGATGAAGCCGACCTGATCAGCGATGAGCGCGAGTCGGCTGGCATCAACCTGGACAAAGAAGATGCCAACGACCAGTCAGGCGCAGGCGGACAGCCAACTGTTGGAGCAGACGACCCGTCACTCGGTAATGTTGGAGCGGCTTAAGGCTGGCGAGGTCAAAAAGTTCGAGAAGTATCTGCGCCAGATCGACAAACTGGTACGCGAGCAATTGACCCGCAAGGAGCTGACCACCTACAGCCGGGATCGTCTTGAGCAGTTTCTGGCCCGAGTCGATCGCAAGCTGCTGGAGATCTACAAGGCCTACGGTGATCTTGTTCAAGCCGATCTGGTCGATATCGCGCTGTATGAATCGACTTTCGAAGCCAAGAGCTTGAGCAATGCGCTCTCCATCGACGCAGTGGTACCGACCAACACTGTGATCCGCGCGGCGGTGTTCTCCTATCCGCTGCAGGTGAAAGGCATCGACGGCGGCAAGCTGCTGAAGAGCTTCGTCAGCGGCTGGACGCGCACGGAGACGATGCGAGTCACGAACACAATCCGGCTCGGCTTCGGCCAGGGCCAGACCAATGCCCAGATCATTCAGGCGATTCGCGGCACCGCAGCTCAGAACTTCACGGACGGCATCTTGGCGGTGAGCAATCGCAACGCTGCGTCCGTGGTGCAGACCGCAATCCAGCACGTGGCCACGACGGCGCGAATGGAAACGCTGAAGGCCAACAGTGACGTGGTTCTGGGCTACCGCTGGGTGTCTACGCTGGACCGCAAAACCTCGCAGCAATGTAAAGGGCTGGACGGCATGCGCTTCGACTTGGGTAAAGGGCCGTTGCCGCCGGCGCACATCAACTGCCGGTCGACCACGGTGCCGACGACCAGGCTTTCGGAGCTGTTCGCCAAGGATGCCACGCGCGCTTCGGTGGGCGAGAATGGCGGGGCGCAGGTCGATGCCAGCCTGAACTATTACGAGTGGCTGGCAACTCAACCCGCCAGCTTCCAAGACCATGCACTCGGACCGGTGCGGGCCAAGTTATTCCGCGATGGTGGTCTGACGCCTGAGAAGTTTGCCAAGCTACAGCTCGACAAGTCGTTCAAGCCGCTGACCCTGCCCCAACTGAAAGATGTGGAGCCTGACATGTTCACTCGGGCAGGAGTTACACTCGGCACTCAAACAAGTTGAGATGGCACATGCAGATCCTCGTTGAGGACGGGAAGGGCAGGCCAGACGCGAATAGCTTCGTGCCGCTGGAGAAGCTGACCTTCTACCGCGACTACTACGGATTCCGGATACCTGAAGCTGAGGCTGAGCAGGTCGAACTGCTGCTGCGCGCTGCAGCTGATATCAACGCACGTCAATGGAAAGGCAGCAAAGCTAAGCCCGATCAGGCCATGGCTTGGCCACGGCGTGACTGCAAGATCGAATTCCAGACGCTCTCCGACACATTTGTGCCCTTTGAAATCGAATGGGGTCAAGTACGGCTGGCGGTCGAGTTGTACGCCGCCGAGCAGGGCTTCCAGATCGAAGAGCCCACCCATTGCACCGAACCAAACGGTCGGCGCACACGGTTGAACCGTGGTACGCCCGGATTGCGCATGCGCCCGCCGCCATATGCCCCGAGCAGGACGCAGTTCGCTGACTATCTTGTGATGCGAGGGTTGTCGATCGTCTCATGCAAAGACTAAATCTGGCTGCTTTGAGTGCTCTCCCATGCTAGTGTCTTTTCGCCGCTATTGGCTTCGAGTATAGGATTTAGGCATGAAAAAGGAAGTTGGTTACTACATGCGCTCCGTCAGCATTTGCGCTGGTAGTGAGGAAGAGCTGCTGGAGTCATTAAAAAAAACGCCTGGCTATGACCTAAAGCCGTTGGAACGTCCTGCTGGTGGCGACATAAGGTATGAGCTTGTCAGTGAGGATGAAGCTGTACGCATACATGTGCATCACGTACCGGGCACAGAGAGAGCTCAGACCGTTGGTGTTTTGCCGCAAGACAAGATAGCTGTCGATAGTCCAATAGAGCTCAAAGATGATGAGCTTGTAAAATTTGCTAAAGCTTTCAAATCAGTTGATCCAGAAAATGGACCCTCTATTTCGGTGTCCACTTGTGATTACGATCTAGACAATCTCTGATCAGGACTTTCCGCTCAATCTCTTTGTAAATACCTTCAAAACCAAAACCTCGGCCATGCCGGGGTTTTTTTATGCCCGCCAGGCGGGCCAACCAAGTCCCAAGGGGATACCCATGCCATTTGAATTTGACCCGGCCGCCGCTGGCCTCACCCTCGACGCAACTCAGGCCGCAGCCCTCCAGGAGGCGCTTGGCGGAAAGGTTCAGGAGTATCTGGACAAGGAAGTAAACGGGCTCAAGTCCAAGAATCAGGAATTGCTGGGCTCCAATCGGACCATCAAAACCGAACTGGACAAGCTGAAAGGTCAGTTTGAAGGCCTGGATATCGACGCGGTGAAAGGATTGCTCGCCAAGGTCGGTCAGGACGAAGAAACAAAGCTGATCGCCGAGGGAAAGCTCGATGAGGTGATCAATCGCCGCACCGAACGCCTGCGCACCGATTCCGAGAGGCAAATCAAAGCGGCCAATGAGCGCGCAGACAAGGCCGAAGCATTCGCCGCCAAGTACAGCGACAAGGTGCTGGCCGACTCCATCCGCGCTGCCGCCATCAAGGCCGGCGCACTCCCCGAAGCTGCTGAGGACATCATCTTGCGCGCCAGGGGCACTTTCAAACTCAGTGAAGACGGCGAAGCAATTGCCACCGACCGTGACGGCGAGGTCGTTTACGGGAAGGACGGGAAAACCCCGCTGTCGCCGCTCGAATGGGCGGAATCGCTGCGCGAAACAGCAACACACCTGTGGCCAAGGGCTCAGGGTGCCGGTCCGACCGGCGATCAAGGTGGCAAGGCCACGAAGAAATGGGGCGAGTACACCGAGCAGGAGCGCGCCGCGCTGGCTCGAGACAACCCCGACGCATTCAAAAAACTCCAGGCCACCAAAGGAACCTAATCCATGGCAACTACCCAACTGACCGACATCTTCGTCGGCGACTACTACGCCTCGCTGGCGCCGGTTAACAGCCCGGAAAAGACCGCTGTTTACGAGTCGGGCATTGTGACTCGCTCGCCTGTGCTGGATGCGATCGCCTCCGGCAGTCAAGGCACCGCTGAGATCAGCTATTGGCAGGATCTCAACGCTGATGAAGCTCCGAACATCAGCAACGATGACCCGAATGACCAAGGTGAAGTCGGCAAGGTCGAGCAGGACAGCATGCGTGCTCGAGTCCTGTATCTCAACAAAGGCTACGGCGTAACCGATCTGACTGCGGAGCTGGCCAACACCGAACCACAGCAGCAGATCCGCAACCGCTTCGGCACCTACTGGACTCGCCAATGGCAGCGCTACACCCTCGGTGCCGCTCGCGGCATCATCGCCTCGAACATCGCCAATAACGGCGGTGACATGGTTATTGACGCTGGCGCAACCATCAACGCCAACGCTTTCCAGGACGCAGCGTTCACGGCGGGCGATGCTGCTGATCAGTTCGGCGCGATCGGCGTGCACTCGGTCGTGATGAACCAGATGGTCAAGCAAGACCTGATCGAGTACCTGCGCGACTCCGACGGCAAGATCATCCTGGCCACCTATCTGGGCAAGCCGGTGTTCATGGATGACGGTCTGGTCTATGGCGCTGGCAAATACCTGTCTGTGTTCTTCGGCCAGGGCGCTTTCGGTTACGGCGAAGGTGCCCCGAAGGTGCCGGTCGAGCTGGAGCGTAAGCCAGGTGGCGGCAACGGCGGCGGTGCTGAAGTGCTGTGGGAGCGGAAGACCTACATCCTCCAGCCTGCTGGTTTCAGCTGGAAGGGTTCTGAAGCCCAGAACGCCAGTCCGACCGCGACCCAATACGCCGCCGCAGCCAACTGGCAGCGCGTGTTCAGCCGCAAGCAGGTCCCATTCGCCGCCGTGATCAGCGGTACCACTACGCCGTAACTCGGCCACACAACCTGGCGCCCATATGGCGCCGGGATGCTTTTGAGGTGACTTATGAAAGTGATCTACACGGACACGCCGGGCAAAGAACGCGGTGTGTGCTACCGCCTGCTGAGCGAATTCTTCGGTGTCATCGGCTCCGCTACCGAGGTGGTCGTCGATGGCGATGCCCCGGATATCGTCGATGCCTACCAAGCAGCTGGAATCAAGGTGTCCGACGGCATTGAGCAGGAAGCCCCGGAAACTGACCCTCTGAAAATGAAGGTTCCCCAGCTGAAAGAATGGCTGACCGAGAAGGGCATCGCCTTCGATCCGACCGCCAAGAAAGAAGACCTGCAGGCCTTGGTGCCAGCGGAATAAGGACAAGCACATGACTGACTTCATCACCGTCGCCAATGTTGACGCTCAGCTCGGTCCTGGCTGGGCCGGCACCGGTGATCCGGTCCTTGCCGTGACCATGGCCAACGCCTGGCTCACGACCAAGATCAAGCGGGCTGTTCCAGATCCGGTCCCAGCCGAGATCAAAACAGCCGGCGCTCAGGTCGCCAAAGAGGCGGCGGCGGGCAAGCTGTACACGTCCACGCAGAAGGAAGTGCAGAGCAAGACGGTATCGGCGCAGTCCGGAACTTCTGTAAGCAAGACCTACGTGGCGGGCTCTACTGATCAGTCGGCTGGCGTGAATTTCGCTCTGGCGCTGCTCGATCCGTGGACCAAGCGCTCCGGCGTAATGATGCTCAAGAGGACCTGATCATGGGCATGCGCGAAGAGATCCAGGCTGAAATGGCTGAGGCGTTCGATGATCCTGATGGACTTGCCGACGCGGTGAAGCCAGTGAGAGGTGTGCGCAAGGTTGTGGGCGAGTATGACACTGACCTGGGCGGTGCGCCCGTAGTCATCACCACCTACGGCGGTCGTGGAGTATTTGGCGCCTACCTGGCCAAAGAAATCGACGGCTCCTTGATCCAGACCACCGACAAGAAGTTGCTGGTGCTGCAAAACGAACTATTCGTTTCGGAGGCGGGCGTGCCGACTGCGGTACCAGCTGCCCCAGCCATTGGCGATATCGTCAACGAGCTGCGGGTGATGAACGTCTCCGCCGACCCAGCTGATGCAACGTGGACGGCACAGCTGAGGAAATGACATGGCGACTCAAACCGGCAGCTTCGCCCTGAGCTTGGCCGAGTTCGCCGCCCAGACCAGCGAAGCCATCGACGCCAGTGTGCGCGAGATCATCATCGAGGTCGGCAGTAGCCTGATCCGCATGTCTCCAGTGGGTAACCCGGAGATCTGGGCGCAGAACGCGATTGCGGCCGAGTACAACAAGGCCGTCGACGACCACAACAGCGCTTTGCGCAGTGACCCGGCCAACCTCACGAAGGGCGGCAGGCTCAAGAAGGGCCGCAAGCTCAACGACGGCATGGACATCAAGGCGCCTGAAGGCTACGTCGGCGGCCGGTTCCGTGCGAACTGGCATCTATCCATCGGTGTGGTCGAAAACGTTACTTTCGACGAGGTGGACCCGAGCGGCGCCGAGACTGTCGCGGCCATGGTCGCCGCCATCAGCGACTTCACCGCTGGCCAGATGGTCTACCTCATCAACAACTTGCCTTACGCGATCCCGCTGGAGTTCGGACACTCGACCCAAGCCCCGAGCGGCATGGTCAGGGTAACTGTGGCTCGCTTCCAGCAGATCGTGCAGGAGGCCATCAGGAACAATCAGGTATGAGTCACGCACGCGCTCGTCAGGCCATCGAAACGAAGCTGGCCGGTTGGTCGGCTGCGCGTCCTATACGAGTGGCCTACTCGAATCAGCCATTTACACCGAATCCATCTGAAACCTATCTGCGGGCCTTCCAGCTACCAGCCAGTACCACCTGCCGCTATCTCGGCGGCGACGCCTACGAGTACACCGGCGTTTATCAGATCAGCATCGTCTGTCCATCTGCCCAGGCCATGGCCACCGCAGAGACGCTTGTTGAGGAGCTGACACGGCTCTTTCGCGTAGACACGCCGCTGGCCCGCAACGGGTTCGATGGCCTCATCACTGAGCCGGTAGATCAAGGACCAACTATCACAGAGTCGGCGACCTATACGGTCCCGACAAGCTTCACCTACGCAGGTGTCGCAGACCAACCGCCCGCTGGGGCATAACCTACCGCCGTCAGGCGGGCACTCAAGAGGAAACACACCATGGCCGCACGCTTTCCGCTGCCGAACGGCGCTGTGCTGGAGATCGCCAGCATCATGGGATCCGCCGTCCCTTTCACTGCTTTGACCAATGCGAAGCCGCCGGTAGCGGCCTCCATTGGCCACGACATCGAAAACGGCGATGTTTTGCTGATCAACTCCGGTTGGGCGCTGATCAATGACCGCGCAGTGAAGGCGTCCGGCGTTACCGCCGATGCTTTTGCGTTGGCCGGTCTCAATACCACCAACACCGACAAATTCACTGTCGGTGCAGGTTCTGGCTCTGTGATCCCGGTGTCCGGATGGACGCAAATCTCGAAAGTCACTTCTTTCACATCCTCCGGTGGTGAGCAGCAGTACCAAACCGTCGGTTACCTGGAGGATGACGATGACAAGCAGTTTCCAACGAACCGCAACCCAACCACGATTACCATTGTGGTCGAGGATCAGCCAACCGCTCAGTACGTCGAGACTGTCGAAGGCTTCGACGACACCAAAGAGCTGGCCGTCGTACGCATGAAGTTGCGCAACGGTGATCAGATCCTCTACCCGGGTTATGTGAGCATCACTCCAGATCCGACGATGGAGCGAAACAATGTCATGACTCGCACCATCAGTATCGGGCTTTCGGCTCGCTCTCTACGCTATCTGGCCGGCGCATAAGGATTTCCCATGGCAAAGATCAGGATCGCCCAGAACCCTACGTTCAAGGCTCTCGTGCACATCCCCATCGTTGGGTGTGAGCCCGAGGCAATCGAATTCACTTTCAAGTATCGGGATCGCCCGGCACTCGCCGCTCTGTTCGACGAATGGAATTTGAAGGCGAAAGAAATGCGCGAGGGATTCGGGGAAGGCACCACGTTGTCGGATGTCGTTGCTGCTGAAACCGAATATCAGGTTCAGCAGATCAAGGATCTGGTCGCTGGCTGGGCGTTCGATGACAAGTTCGACGACAAGAGCATCATTGCCCTTGTGAAGTCTTGCCAGGGCACCGCTGAGGCAGTGGTGAGTGCCTATCAGAGCGCATTTAATCAGGCCCGCTTGGGAAACTGACGGCGGCAGCCAGGGTGTTATACGAAAGTGGCCCATCTGCTGAGCAGTTGGCGATTCTCGGGCTCACGGCTGCCGACCTATCGGATGAAGGGGTTGAGGTTTGGCCTTGCAACTGGCCGGCCTTCCTCCTGTTCAACCGAATGTCCACGCAATGGCGGGTCGGCGCCGGGGGCGCCATCGGCCTCGATTACAACTGCATCCGCGACGTAGCCGGCTTCCTCGGCATCAAGAAAAAGAAACTCGCTGAAATCTTTCCTGACCTGCAGGTGCTGGAAGGCGAAGCCCTGCGCGTCATGGCGGAGGAAAGGGAAAACAGCCCGTAAGCACGGGCACTTATTCAAGGTGAGTCGATGAACATTTCCGAACTCGGCATCAAGATCGACTCGGCAGATGCAATCGAGGCAAAAACCAGCCTGGACGATATGGCGAAAGCTGGCGGTCGAGCAGAACAGTCCGCCGTTTCGCTGATGAACGAAATGCAGGCGCTGGAGAAATCGCTCTCGACCAGCGCCAAGACCACGCAGGACCTCGCGAAGCAGCGTGATGCGCTGGCAAAGCTGACCAAAACCGGTGCCTACGGCGAGGCTGAGGCCGCGAAGATCTCGGCACAGCTCGATAAGCAGCAGGTCGCTCTAGCCAAGTCGGCCATGGATGAGCAGAAGGCGCTCAATAGCCTGCTGGGTGCCATTGACCCGGCCCGCGCCGCGCTGGCTAAACTGGACACTCAGGTCGAGCAACTGGGTAAACACCTGGATGCCGGCCGGATCAGCCAGGACGAGTACAACGCCGCCCTGAGCAAGATCGACAAGGACTACGACAAGCTCAACAAAACCACCACAGGCTTCGACAAGCTGCGCCTCGGCACCCGTCAGGCGCAGGAAAACGTCGTGCAACTGGGAAATGCTTTGTCCTCAGGTGACTGGGGCAGTGGCGTCCGTGCGGTTGCTCAGTTGGGCGCCGGTGCAGGCGCCGGTGCTGCTGGGTTGCTCGCGATGCTTGCGCCAATCGCGCTCGCTACTGCGGCGGTTGGTGGGCTGGCATACGCCTTCTACAAGGGCAGCGAGGAGCAGGATAGCTACAACAAATCGCTGATCCTGACCGGCAACTATGCCGGTGTGAGCGCCGGACAGTTGGGTGACATGGCTCGCCAGGTCAGCGCTACGGTTGGCACCACTGGCCAGGCCGCAGCCGTGCTGGCGTTGCTGGCCGACAACGGCAAGATCGCTGGTGAGAGCTTCACCGGAATCACCCAGGCTGCCGTGTCGATGCAGGAAACCACTGGCAAGGCTATCAGCGAAACGGTGGCCGAGTTCGCCAAGCTCGCCGACGACCCAGTCAAGGCGTCCGCTGCGCTGAACGAGCAGTACCACTACCTGACGGCGTCGGTTTACTCGCAGATCGCCGCATTGGAGAAGCAGGGCGACCATGCCGGCGCCGTGAAACTGGCGACCGAGCAGTACGCTGATGCGATTAACGAGCGCACTCCACGCATTCTGGAAAACCTGAGTTTCTGGGAGAAAGGCTACAACGCCGTTGCGCGTGCCGCTGATGGGCTGAAGAACATCGGCCGACCGGATATCAACGCCGATATCGAGCAGGCTCGGCGCAATCTGGAATCGGCCCAGTCTGGCAATGTTGGTTTGTTCCAGAACAAGCAGGAGATGATCGATCTCTACCAGAATCGTCTCAACATGCTTGAGGATCAGAAGGCAGCGGAAGCCGACATCGCCAAGTGGCAGGGAGAGCAGGCAAAGGCCCAAGGCGATGCCGTTTCGTCGATGGCGAAAATCGACGCCCTGACCAAATCGGCATGGACGAACGAGCAAAAACGCACCGACGCGATCAAGGAGTACAAGCGGCAACTCGAAGACATTCGCAAGGTCGCACCCAACGATCCGCGCCTTAATCAGGCGGCGATCGACAAGAACCTGGCGAACATCAACGACCAGTTCAAGGATCCGAAAGCCGCTGGCACCCAGGTCGATCTGACCGGTTTCAACAACGCCAAAAACAATCTGGCGGCCATCAGCGAGGAGTACAAAAACGCCCAGAAGGAACTGGACGCGGCTCAGAAGGCCGGGCTCATTGCTCAAGCCGATTATGCCCTGAAGCGCGAAGCTCTGATCGGCAACGAGCGCGATGAAGTGACCGCAGCCTATGAGGCCGAGATCGCCGCGCTTGAAGCCGCAAAGGCGAAGAAAACCACTTCTGCTGCGCAAAGCGTTCAGCTCGACCAGAAGATCGCCGATGCGCGAGCCGGGATGGTCAAGGCGCAGAAGGAGGCTGACAGCCAACTTGAGGTTCTGGCCACGAACGAGACCGGTCGCCTTGCTCGACAAGAACGGTCGATCACGACCTACGTGCAGGCTCTGGCCCAGCAGCAGCGGGCTTTGGAACTGGCGGGACAGCGCGCCGTTCTCGGCGTCGGCCAGGGCGATCGTCAGAACGCGCTCAACAACGAGCTGAACAGCCAGCAAGACCGGTTCGCTCAGCAGTCGCTGGAGCTCGCAAACCAGAAGTCCGATCCGTCGCGGAATATGTCGGAGGAGGAGTTCACCCGTAAGTCGCGGGCGCTCGCCGACGCGAACAAGGCGGCCACCGACCAGATCCGGCAGAACTACGCGGATGTGGAGGCGGCGCAGGGTGATTGGACCAAGGGCGCAACCTCGGCCTGGGCCAATTATCTGGATTCGGCGAGCAATATTGCCGGCCAGACGAAAACCTTGTTCGGCAACGCCTTCAGTTCGATGGAAGACGCGATCGTCAACTTCGCCATGACCGGGAAACTGTCGTTTGCTGACTTCACCAAGTCGATTCTGGCGGACATGGCGCGGATCGCGACTCGGCAAGCCAGCTCGGCGTTGCTGAGCAGCTTGGTCGGTGCCGCAACCAGCTACTTCACTGGCGGTGGCGGCGGTAATGGGCTGGCTGCTGGATCTGCTGGCGCAACGTCGTCGAATCTCGGCGCTTCTTCGGCTGGATATTCCAGCAGTTACTTTCCTCAGGCCCTCGGCGGCGCGTGGTCATCCGGCGTGCAGATGTTTGCCAATGGTGGTGCCTTCACCAACAGTATCGTCAGCACACCGACCGCCTTCGGGATGGCCGGAGGCCAGTCTGGCGTCATGGGCGAAGCGGGGCCGGAGGCAATCATGCCTCTAACCAGGACCTCCAGCGGCAAGTTGGGCGTCATCGCGGCCGGCGGCGGATCCGGTACTGCAATCAGCATCAGCGCACCGGTGACGGTGGTCACTGAGGATCGCAGCTCCGAAGGGATGCAGATCGACCAGCAAGCCCTGTCGAAAAACCTCCAAACACAAATGCGAGCCGTGGCAGAAAGAGTCGTGGCCGATTCTTGGCAGCCGGGTGGTGCCAGCTTCCGACGTGCAAATGGGAGGGCCTGATGGCCATCGAGAAATTCACTTGGCCAACCGAGCGCGGGGAAACACCCGATATCAACTATCGGGTGCGCTCCTCGAGGTTCGGCAATGGCTACGCGCAGAACGTCGGCGACGGTCCGAACAACAAAGAAGACTCCTATCCGATCACCTTTGCCGGCCAGAAGGCCAAGGTACTGGAGATTATGGCGTTCCTCGATCGGCACGCTGGTGCGAAAGCGTTTCTCTGGACAACACCGCTTGGGGAGCTCGGCCTGTTCACCTGCAAAAATCCTGCTCCCACACCAATGGGCGGCGGTGTCTTCAAACTCACCGCCACGTTCGAGCGGGCATTCCAACCATAAGGGGCGATCATGCCGCTGATCAGTGACATACAGGTGCTTGAGCCTGGCAGCGAAGTGCTGCTCTTTGAATTGGACGGCACGGACTACGGCGCGGATGTTCTGCGCTTCCACGGGCACGCGATACCGCATACGGCGGCCGAGCTGATCGCCGCCGGCGACGACGCGGACCAGCTGCCGGCGAAGGCGATTTATTGGCAGGGCAACGAGTACAGCGCCTGGCCGATGCAGATTGAGGGCATCGAGGCGAATGGCGACGGCACGGCCGTGCGGCCAACCCTGTCGGTCGGCAACGTCAATGGGCGCATCACCGCGCTCTGTCTGGCGTTCGAGGATCTGCTCGAGTTCAAGCTGACGATGCGTCACACGCTTGGCACGTATCTGGACGCGGTGAACTTCCCGGCCGGCAACCCAACGGCAGATCCGACACAGGAGACGATCGAGGTCTGGTACATCGACCAGAAAACGAACGAGGACGGGGAGAATGTGAGCTGGGAGTTGGCCAGCCCGGGCGACGTCGGTAACGAGTCCATCGGCCGGCAGGCTACGACGCTGTGCCACTGGTGCCTCACCGGCGGCTACCGAGGGCCGAACTGTGGCTACACCGGACCGTACGTGACCAAGGACGGCGTCGTCACGGACAACCCTGAACTGGACGAGTGTGATGCCACCCTGGGCAAAGGTTGCATCCCGCGCTTCGGCGATGGGAACCCGCTGCCGTTCGGTGGCTTCCCGGCCGTTTCGCTGATCGCACGGAGCTGATATGCGCAAACACATTCTCAACGCGATCCAGGCGCACGCGGCGGCCGAGTACCCGAAAGAGTGCTGCGGCCTGCTGCTGGCTGTGGGCCGCAAACAGCAGTACTACCCGTGCCGCAACGTCGCCACTGAGCCGAACGAGGAATTTCGAATCGACCCAGAGGAGTACGCGGCGGCTGAGGATGTCGGCGAGGTGATCGGCGTTGTGCATTCGCATCCGGACGCCACCAGCCGCCCGTCACCGCGCGACCTGGCCATGTGCGAAGCGACAGCCATGCCATGGCACATCCTGAGCTGGCCCGAGGGCGACCTGCGAACTGTCATGCCTACCGGTGAGGTGCCGCTGCTCAAGCGCCCATTTGTACACGGCGCCTGGGACTGCTGGCAGGTCTGCGCCGATTGGTACAAGCGCGAGTGGGGGTTGGAGTTCGAAGCCTTCAAGCGGGCCGACGGCTGGTGGGAGAACAAGGAAAACCCCAGCCTGTACGAAGCGAACTACGAGGCCGCCGGCTTCTACCGCGTCGACCAGCCGCAGCGCGGCGACATGATCGTGATGGAGGTGGGGCGGACGGTTTACCCAAACCATGCCGGGATTTTCCTCGGCTCCGATCCGGCGTTGCCTAGTGAGTACGCCGCCACGTTCGGCCCAGGGCCGTTCCTGCTGCACCACCTGTATGGCAGGCCATCCGAGGTCATCGTTTTCGGTGGGCCGTGGTTGAACAAAACCAGATTAGTTTTGAGGCATCGGAACGCTCTATGATGGCATACGTCCCTCTATATCAAGTCATTTAATCTCGAACTGAATTTGTTAAGTGTTTATGTGTTGCGTGTTAATTGCGACTTTTCCATAGTTGAAATGGAAGGCTAAGGATTCGAACTAAAATACTCGTTGCTCGCTGTGCTCTCAATATACGGGCTCTCGGTTTAAGTTGGCTTAAACAATCCCTTAAAGCGCTTCTTCCTAGGCTCGGGACGAAGCCCTTGCCGGAAGCCAGCTCTTCAGGGTGTTTTAATGTAAGTCTCGCAAACTCTTCTGCAAATGGCATCGCATGCTTTGAAAGATATTCGCTTAAATAGTCCTCGTGTACGACATCAATAGCCCAAAGACGATCTTTCTGCCAATCGTCAGAGTCACCTTCATACTCATGGCGAGCAACACGAACCCATGGAGAGAGTTTTGCTGTTGAATTTGGTTTTTTTGAGTTGACGAGTACCATTGGTGCGTTTACTACAGCAATTGGAATGGTTAGCCCTGCCGAAAAGTACTGATATGTCGAACGGGGAGATCTTGAGTGTTCGAAATGGGCTGCAGCCTTAATTAAAGGCAAAACGATCCCGTTGTAGGACTCTTCTCCAGATAGCTCCAATGATTTTCCTGAGCGTCTAGCACACTTGCTAAATGTGCTAGATATAGGTGCGTCCGAAATGAATTTGTGCTTGTCTAGCCCTAGCGCCGATAACGTAGATATGGTCCAAGTAGACGGGTCGTCATCAGTGATTAACTCAATGCTCTCCGATTTTAAACCTGCAATCGTTGGAAAGTATTTTAAAGCGGGTGGGTGGTTTGATTCGAAAAAAATGAAAGGAAGATCTGACTGTTTGCACTCGATTAACAGATTTATAGCTGGCGTTACTTTTGGTTGGGGGTGGTGAATGTCAACAAGCCTTTTGCTGGCTAGAATATCTAATGACCGTAATGCACTACTGTCTCGATCCTTATATGACCATTCTTCTTGTATGTAAAATTCTGAGCTGAGAGTCTCAGTCACACGTGTTTGCAGTGGGTAGCCTGATTTAGCTATCGCCTCAAGCACGTCTGATTCATCTACACCTGCTGCAAGACAGTTGCGTGCTGGGTTTCCTACTACAGAATCCATAAATTCTTTTTCCTTAACCAAATGTTATGAAGCTGGAGCAGCATATCTTCATTAATTTCCGCGCGCCTCACCTAACACGGCTTCGAGAAAATAATGAGTTTTGCGTCTATTTGCCTCAGTAAGCCGAAAAGCTGTTAGTAGTCCATTTATTCTACGATCATCCGAACTGAGGTTGCAGTGTCAAGGGGGCACGGTGGTAGAGTTGACGATTTGCACACGAGTGACCTGCATGAAATTGATCGTAGGAGCGGTTTCGTTAGCGCTGTTGGCGGGGTGTGCATCGTCAGCTATCCCGGTTAGCCAGGCTGATCCGGTGCCGCGTGATGAGCTGTACGCGTTTCAGACCAAGCCAGCCGGCGAAAGCGGGAAGGTAACGGTTGTCCGGGACTCGGGAATGGTTGGATCTGGTTGTGACATCGTCGTGTACGTCGATGGCCGGAAGGCCGCGAAAATCGGTACTGGTCAACGCGCCTCCTTTTACCTGCCGCCGGGGAATCCAAGTATTGGAGCAGGTCTCGCTGGCTCCGGACTGTGCGGCGGGGCAGCCATTCGTACGATTTCTGCCAATGTGCAAAGTGGCAAAGAAAGCCTCTACCGAATCAGTGGAGACATGAGCGGCTTCTTTCTCGGACCGTATGTCGATTATCAATGAATCAATTCGCAATCAGCCGCCTTCGGGCGGTTTTTTTATGTCTGGAGAAAGTCATGCAATCGAGCGTTGATCACTATCAGCCGATGACTACGATCAAGCTGTCCGGATCTCTTGCGGCCAAGTTTGGCAGAGTTCATCGTCGAGTATTGGATTCTGGCCAGACCTGGGAAGCCTTCCGGGCATTGAAGGCGACGCTTGAGGGGTTCAAGGAGGAGATTCAGCGCCTTGCTCGGCTGGGCATGCGCTTCGCCGTGTTTCGCAATCGAAAGAACGTTGGCGAAGCGGAATTCGGCTTGGGTGGCGCAACCGACATTCGTATCGTGCCGGTCATCCACGGAAGCAAGAAGGCTGGGTTGATTCAAACCATTGTCGGTGCTGTCCTGATCGTTGCCGGTACGTTTCTTTCGACCACGCCATTTGGTGCGCCACTGATTGGCGCGGGTATCGGCCTTGTAGCCGGCGGCGTGATCCAGATGCTCAGTCCCCAAGCCTCAGGCCTGAAGCAAAGCGCCTCCCCCGAGAATGCCCCGTCCTACGCCTTCGGCAGCGCCAAGAACACCACGGCCAGTGGTAACCCGGTTCCGATCTGCATCGGCGAACGCCGGTGGGGCGGGATGATCATCTCGGCCTCGATCCTGGCGGAGGACAAGGCTTGACTTCCCCGAGCTTAAGTCAGTAGATTTGTGATACGTAGACGAAGTTGTAAGCAGGCGCCCCAAAGGCGCTTTTTTTGTGCCTAAAATTTAGCCCGAGCGACATCACCCGGATTGTCGCCCACTAAACCTTATACGTTCCAGAAATACAGTTATTGGCGTTTGAGATCGAAAATTCTCACCAGCGCCGAGCCAAAAAACTGTCGGGAAACAGACACCCTGAACCGGAAATGATCGATAGGTCATCCGGGCAGTAATGAGCCTCGGAAGCGCTTCTGCGCACCGGGGCTTTTTTGTGCCCAAGAATCCCTAAGGGGATACCCGTGCAGGCTAGGTTCGCTACCGAAAAGGGTCGGTTTCGCTCCGCCTACGCCCCTGCTTGCACAACTTTCCCAGGCGGAAGGAGCTCACCATGAACAACGTCATCCCATTTCATTACGAAGGCCAGGCTGTTCGGTTTAATAGCGAGGGCTGGATCAACGCGACGGATGTTGCGAAGCGCTACGGAAAGCGACCAATCGATTGGCTCAAGCAGGATGAGACCAAGCAGTACCTGAATGCCTTGGCCGACGCGCTTAATTGTGATCCTGGATCACTTTTAGAAACACGTCGTGGTCGATATCAGAGCGGTACGTGGCTTCATCCGAAATTGGCGGTCTCGTTCGCACGCTGGCTTGATCTGAAATTCGCCGTTTGGTGTGACCTTCATATAGATGCTCTGTTGCGCGGTGAGCTGGATGAAAAGCAACAGTTTGACCGGGCATGCAAGATTCTGGGGGACGCACAAGCGGTAGCCAGTCTTAGCGGAAAAGAACTCGCAAAATTCAGATGGAAAAAGCCGGAGCTAGTTCACCAAGTTGAATACTGGCGAGATCAGCTACAGCTCACCCTCGGACTCGACGCTGCGTAGCGCTGGGCAACGAAACCGGATACCCGCCATAAGCGGGTTTTTTTATGCCTGGAGGAAAGCATGGGTGCAGCGGAACAGATTGAGATCTACGGCGAGAAGGGCGGCAGTAGCAAGCCGAAGTCGCCGGTCGAAGCCAGCGACAGCCTGCGCTCGACCAACCTGGCAAAGCTGCTGATCGCGGTGGGCGAGGGCGAGTTCGACGGCGTCCCGACGGATTACGACATCTACCTGGACAACACGCCAATCCGCGATGCCAGCGGCAACTACAACTTCCCGAACGTGAAGTGGGACTGGCGCCCGGGCTCTGTGGATCAGACCTACATTCCGGGCATTCCGTCCGTTGAGAACGAGACGTCGCTGAACATTGAGCTGCGTAGCGACACGCCGTGGGTGCGCTCAATCAGCAACACCCAGCTATCGGCCGTGCGTATGCGCTTGGCGTGGCCGGCTCTGCAGCGTGTAGACGACCAGGGCAATGTTGGCGGTTACCGCATCGACTACGCCATCGACGTGGCCACCGATGGCGGCGCCTATAAGCAGGTGCTGACGGACGCGGTCGACGGCAAGACCACGACTCGCTACGAGCGCTCGCGCCGCATCGATTTGCCGACCGCCACTACGGGCTGGCAGATCCGCGTGCGCCGCCTGACGCCGAACCAGAACAGCAACAAGATCGCCGACACCATGCTGGTGGCCGGTTACACCGAGGTGATCGACGGCAAGCTGCGCTACCCGAATACCGCGCTGCTCTACATCGAATTCGACGCCGAGCAGTTCACCAACATCCCGGCCGTTACCGTGAAGTGCAAGGCCCGACGCTGGATGGTGCCGAGCAACTACGACCCGATCCAACGTACCTACACCGGGACATGGGATGGCTCGATGAAGTCGGCCTGGACCAATAACCCGGCGTGGATCACCTACGGTATCTGCACGAATGAAATGTTCGGCCTGGGCAAGCGCATCAAGCCGTTCATGGTCGACAAGTGGGAGTTGTACCGGATCGCCCAGTATTGCGACCAACTGGTGCCGAACGGCCTCGGCGGCCAAGAACCGCGCTTTCTCTGCGACATGAACCTACAGGGCAAGGCCGATGCCTGGTCACTGCTGCGTGACATCTCGGCTATTTACCGAGGCATGACCTACTGGGCTCAGGGCCAGCTGGTGATGCAGGCCGACATGCCGCGCGCGCAGGACTTCGACTATGTGTTCACCCGGGCCAACGTGATCGATGGCAAATTTTCGTACGGCAGCGCCTCGGCGAAGACCAGGTACACCCGCGCCCTGGTCAGCTACGACAATCCGGCCAACAACTACGACACCGATGTCATTCCGTTCGCCGACTTGGATCTGCAGCGTCGGTACGGCGACCGGCCGACCGAGCTGAGCGCCATTGGCTGCACCCGTGCATCCGAGGCCCAGCGCCGTGGCAAGTGGGCGATCCTCAGCAACAACCAGGACCGCACCGTGTCGTTCAAGACTGGCATGGAGGGCCTTATCCCGCTGCCGGGCCACATCATCCCGGTGGCGGATTCGCTGCTGGCGGGGCGTGAGGTCGGCGGGCGGATCTCATCGGCGGGCGGCCGTGTGGTGACGCTCGACCGTGACACCCAGGCCAAGGCCGGTGACCGGTTGATCCTCAACCTGCCTGGCGGCCGCGCCGAAGGTCGTACCGTGCAGAGCGTCAACGGCCGCGCCGTTACGGTGACCGTCGCCTACAGCGAGCCACCGGTCGCGCAGCTGCAATGGGCGCTCGACGCGGATGATCTGGCGATCCCGCTGTACCGGGTGCTGCGCACCAAGCGCACGACCGAAGGTGACTTCGAGATCAGCGCCTTGCAGTTCGAACCAAGCAAGTTCGCGCACATTGACACCGGTGCACGCCTGGAAGAGCGGCCGATCAGCGTGATTCCGATCACGGTGGTTCCGGCGCCGTCCAGCGTGACTGTTGCGTCGACGTCCTCGATTGTTCAGGGACTGGCCGTGGCCACCATGACCATCAGCTGGCCCGCCGTGGATGGCGCAGTCGGCTATGACGTGGAATGGCGCAAGGACAGCGGCAACTGGATCAAGGTGCAGCGCACCGGGATGACCAACGTTGACGTGGTGGGCATTTATGCCGGCGCCTATGTGGCCCGGGTGCGAGCGGTGAGCGCCTTCGACATCACGTCGCCGTGGCGTGCATCGATCCTGACCAACCTGAAAGGGAAGGAAGGGTTGCCGCCGGCAGTTTCTTATTTGAAAACCACCAGCAAGGTCTACGGGATTGGCCTCGAATGGGGCTTCCCATCTGGTGCTGAGGACACTCAGAGAACCGAAATCTGGAACAACAAAGTCAATGACCTTGCCTCCGCCGTGAAGCTTGCGGACTTTGCCTACCCGCAAGCCAGTCACGAAATTCAGAACATCGTGCCCGGCACCAGTCTGTTTTTCTGGGCTCGCTTGGTGGATCGTACCGGTAACGTAGGTCCGTGGTACCCGGCAGTCAACGGAGTCAATGGCCAGCCAAGTATTGATCAGTCCGAATACGAGAAATACTTCCTTGGGAAAATCCAGGCGTCGGCCCTGGGCCAGCAACTGTTCGAAGAGATCGGCAAGATTTCCGGAGACGGCACTGGCTCCGTCAATGGTCGTCTTGAAGCAGCCAGGCAGGAGCTCGAAACGCTCATTGGTGAGATTACGGACGCACTTGTCTATGACCCTACCAAGGCCTACGCAAAGGGCGAAATGGTTCGTCTGGAGGGGCGGTTGTTCTCGGCGATCAAAGCGGTGCCCGCCGGTACCACTCCGCCGAATGCGAGCTTCTGGTACGACATCGGCACCATTGCCGAAACCACCAGCGCGATGGTCTTGCAGATCCAGCAACACACCACGCAAATCGACACCCTTGACGGCAAAGTCACCGCACAGGCTTCCACGATGCAGGCGATCCGCGCCTCGCTTCGCGAAGATGACGGCTCGGGTGTATTGAACGATGCCCTGAAAGGCTGGAACAACACGGCCAGTATCGTCACGAATGAAAAGGTGCGGGTGGAGGAGGGCATTGCGCAGGCGATTCGCCTCACTACTATCGATGCTGAGGTAAAGGGTAACAAGGCGAGCCTCACCTCGCTTGAGTCGGCAGTGGTCACAGACCGAGAAGCCACGGCTCAAAAAATCCAGACAGTCACGGCTGCGACCAACTATGCCGCCGCCAAGGCGGAGACAGCCACCGTCGCCATATCTGGTCTGAATGGGCAGGTTTCGGCGCTCACCACCATCAAAACGTCAACCACTGTCAACGGGCGCACGGTGATGGCGGGACTGGCGATCGGTGTTGAAGGTCAGGAGCAAGAGTCGCAGATCCTTGCGTTCGCCCAGCGCTTCGCAATTCTCGATGAGGTCAGCGGGCAAATGGTGGCTCCGTTCGTAGTGCAGGGCGGTCAGGTGTTCATGAATACCGCGATCATAAGCGCAGCGTTCATCAAGGACCTGGTTCTTGGGATGACACTCCGCTCTGCAGCGGTGAACGCTCAAGGTCTGCCGTTGCTGGAAATCAATATTCCTGCCGGCACGCTGACACTCCGCAGCGCCGGAGGTGGCGGCTCGTCCTTACTCAACAATGATGGCCTCGCGGCGTTCGATGAGAATGGAACACTGCGGGCGAAGTTTGGGAGGCTTTCTTGATGGGGTACGGCCTAGGTACCTGGAATAAACAAGGTATTCCAGAGATTACTGAACACTCATTTACTGTCAGATTGGTATTTTCCGTTGTAGTCACGTTTGCCAACGTGAAAGGGACACAGGATTTCTCTGTTCCAGGGTGTAATCCAAGTAACGCCATGGCATTCGTATTGCCGATAAATACGCCCAAGAATACGGATCGGCAATTCGAAACGGAGATGCTAGAAGGCGTGGCTCGCGTATATAACTACACGCGCACATTTGACAGTAATCTTGCATTCGGCTCAATGCGGTTGTTTGTTGTGAGGTTTCGATGAGTGCTTTTGGCTTGAGTTTTACGAATAGCAGTAATGAAGTTGTGCTGGATTCGGAGTATGCGAGGCTTTGTGTAATATTTACGGGGCGATATTCGCCGAATTTTGGGCCGGGGAGTTATGGTTCTCTGGTTACTTTCCCGAGGCCCATCACTACCGTTGAGCAGCCTTTGATTTTTATCAGGCCCGACACGGTAAATGGGATTGTGCAGCTGGGTGCGACCGCTGCACTGCAAGGCAGCCCGGGTAACTGGACCGGCTTTGTAACGAGCATGTACAACCAGATCGGATTTTACCCGAACGGTCGCTATATCGTAGCGTCATTTGGCGCTCAGTCACTCGCTGAGTATGGCGTCAGGCTGTTCTCGGCAACGGGGCAGCCCATCTTCGATACCGGAACGCCAAGTGTGCAATTTACCCGTGCTTTCCAAAACTGGACTTACGTTATGACGGGCCGGGGGGACCAGGGTGAATACATCAATTACTACACTGTTCCTTTCGACTTTCCTGAAAATGAATACCTTTTATGTAATTCGTTTTCCATGCGAATGACGAATGCGGATAACGTGGGTCGAGGGCTGTATACGTGGTGGGATTTTCAAAAGAGGGTTTTATATGCGGTGACTATCGGCTTTTCTAACCCTTACGCGTTCTGGCTTCCTGCTATGTTTGCGAAGCTGGACGCATAACAGAGACCACACTTTATAAATAATTGCTGGCTTTAATTACCAGCGGGGGATAGCTATGCCTTGGCTCAGGGGTGGAACAGTCACCGTTACTTATGGTTCGAATACGGTTGTTGGCGCCAACGCAGACTTTGCTGCGAACGCGCGGATCGGAGATTCCTTTATCGGTCCAGACGGGTTGAACTACGAAATCGGGAACGTTGCCAGTGCGACGGTAATTTCAATAATTCCTCCATACCGGAGCGCAACAGCAAGCGGTGCGTCGTACGCGATCATGCCGGTTCAGGGCTACCCGAAAGCACTGGCAGATGCGTTCAACAGCATCAACCTCCAGTGGGGCACCAAGCTCGCGGCCCTGGGCACAACTGGTAACTACGACACTCTGCCGTTGTACAAAGGTGGTACCGGTATAGCGGTCAACACTCCAAGTGAACTGCTGGCGAACCTCGGTGCGATGCCTACAGCTGGTGGCGCTTTCTCGCCGTCTTTCAACGCCCTGAGAGTTATCACCGGAGCGGTTCCGTCCGCCAGTGGGGGCTTCATGGGTTGGAACGAGACGGGCAACGGCAGCGGCATGTCCGGTGCGGTGTCATTCACCTGCAACCAGGGCGGCGGCATAGGTGGATTCAGTTGGCGCACTGTGAACCAGGCTAACACCGCCGGTGGCCCCTTCATGACCTATTCGTATGCTGGCGTGTTGAACGTACCTGTGGGACTTCAACTGGCGGGTCGGAATGTTGTCGAAAGCGGTTCTAACGCCAACGGAACCTGGGTTCGCTTCGCCGATGGTACGCAGTTTTGCTGGTTCACCACCGGGTCGATCGGTGCAAGCACCGTTCAAGGTAACTGCTGGATCAGTACGCCTGCCACCTGGACCTATCCGGCAGTATTTGTCACCGGTTCAGAGCCTGTGGTTACAGGTGTGACGAACTCGGGCAACGGCGTTATTTCACTCAATGGGGCCCCGACAACTACAAGCGTCTCATGGTCGCGCGTGGCCTTTTACAACGACGCCACCGCCCGCGCCTCGCGCATGATGGCCGTTGGCCGATGGTTCTGACTGGAGGACATCAATGATTATCAAGCTTTCGCCCATCCGCATGGAGGGCACCATGACGCTATCCAAGGCCGGTGACGCTCTCACCATCGATGGGGAAACGTTCGACTTCACCGCGCTGCTCGAAGGGGCGGTGCTGCCCGCCGAAGCCGTCGGTTCTCCGCGTGTTGTCCAGCCGGTTGAGCGTGTCGGTGGGCAGTTGATTATCACGCTGGCGCTGCCAATCGCAGTCGATGCCGGTGAAGCCGCGTGCTTCCCGGCTGATATTGCCAACCCGCCGGATGGCGAAGTGAGTTTGCCGCGATGAATATCGATTTCAGCAAGATGGTCACCGCCGAGCAGCGAAAGGCTGAGCAGTTCGAGGCTGATCTCGAAACGGCCCGCGCCCAGCGCCGCGCAGCCTATCAGGCCGAGTCCGATCCACTACGACTGGAAATCGCCTATGACGCCATGAGCCAAGGCCTTGAGCCGGACTTCTCGCCATGGGTTGAATCGGTCGCCGCAATCAAGGCGAGGTACCCGCTGCCCGAGGCTATTCCGGCCTGATGCACCAAAGAACAACCAGCCGCCCGTGAGGCGGTTTTTTTTTCGCCTGGAGAAAATGATGACTGTGACCGAACAAGACCGAGACATTCTCGCCCGGACGATCTGGGGTGAGGCGCGCGGCGAGACATCCGCCGGCAAGGTGGCCGTGGCCTGGACCATCCGCAATCGCGTGCTGGATGGGAAGCCCAAGTCATGGTGGGGGGAGGGCTATGCCGGGGTCTGCCAGAAACCCTACCAGTTCAGCTGCTGGAACAAGGGTGACCCGAACTATCCGTTCCTCAGTGGCGCCCGGGAGATCCCGTTCCGTGAGCTGGCACAGTGCCGGATTGCTGCTGACCAGGTAATCGACGGCAAGGTGCCGGATCCTACCGGTGGTGCCACGCACTACTACGCGCTCAGCATGAAGACGGCGCCCGGCTGGGCGGCGAAAGCCAAGCAGACTCTGCAACTGGGCGGACACGTCTTTTTCAAGGATGTGCCGTGATGGCGGTGCCGTGGAGGTTGGTCGGCGCCGTGACGCTGGCGCTCATCGCCTGGGCCGGCGCCTGGCAGGCTCAGGACTGGCGCTACGGGAAGCAGTTGGCCGAGCAGGATCGTCTGCACACCGACACCCTCAATCAGTTGACTATGGCGGCGGCCACCGCGCAGCAGGCCGAGCAGGACAAGCGGCTGGCGCTCGAACAGCGGCTGGCGGCCAGTGACAAAACCCACTCCGAGAAAATGACCAATGCTCAAAAAGACCAGGCTTTGCTGCGCGATCGCCTTGCCACTTCTGATCTGCGGCTGTCAGTCCTCATCGACGCGGGTTCAGCCGGTGGCTGTTCAGTGCCTTCCGCCACCGGCGCCGGCGGCGTGGTTCATGGCCCCGTACGAGCCGAACTTGACCCGGCGCATGCTCAACGAATTGTCGCCATCACCGGTGAAGGTGACCGAGGATTGATTGCGCTGCAGGCATGTCAGTCTTACGTGAAGGCGATCAGCAATCGCGCTCCTGCGCCTCCCTGAGTAGGCGCTGGTTTTCCTGGAACAGGTGCACGTTCTGACGCTTGACATCATTCAGGACGCGAAGATCGCTCGTCAGCACGGTTGTTTGAGCTTGAAGGCGATGCACATCGGCCTGGGCTGCCAGCAGTTGTTTCCGTAGTAGGTCACGGTCTTTGTTAGTTTCGGTGTTCATCTCGACCAACTTGAATATCCGCTCCCGCTCTTCGCGAAGCTGGTGGTTCAGTTCCTCGAATTCATTTTCGTAGAGTCTGAGCTGCTGACGGCAGGTTTCGAGTGGCGTCGGGCAGCCGAGCCAGTCGTCGGTGTTTTCGATATCGGAGGGATCCACGGTAGTGCCTTGCTTTATACTGTTTGGATATACAGTAATCGAGACGCGGCGGTGCGGCGAGAGTGAGGCGACGAGCTGTAGTAAGCGGCTGCTTTCGCCCAAAAGCAGACGTAAGTAAGCAGGTGTCTCCGACAAATATTGAGCGTCGGACTAGATAGCCTTGCACTAGAAGGCGTACGTGCACGAATGGTGTTTGAAAATAAAAAAACTCGAAAGAATGTTTGCGAACCTTTTCCAAATACCTCGATTTTTACTGCTTTTCAGCTATTTTGGAGTCTAGGACTAACAAGCCAAGGACGGACCTATGCAGCAGCGAAACCTAGCGGGTAGTGTTGACGAGATCAGAATCAATGCTAATGACATGTTCGAGTGTAAGTATTGGGCCAAAAAATTTGGTGTCACTGCGAGTGAGCTTAAATCCGTGGTTAAAGCTGTGGGTGATTCCCCGAGCGCGGTCCGCAGCAGAATCGAAAAATCCGCTAAAAAACTCAGTTCGCCAGCGATATAGCACAATTAAATAGAACCGAGACGCGCAGTCCTTTCTGATTTGTCTCATCTAAAAAATTGAGCGTGACGCGTGCATCATTACGATTAGCTATCGCGCTCACAATAGACAAACCCAACCCTGAGCCAGACTCACCGGAGCCCAAACTACGGTAAAACGGGTCGAACACCAGTGCCTGTTCTTCAGGGGCGATGCCCGGTCCCGAATCCTTGATTTCGATCAGCACGCCCAACTCCACCGACTCGACACTCATATCGACCCGTCCGCCCGCCGGGGTGTAGCGAATGGCGTTGTCCACCAAGTTCTTGATCAGGATGAACAGGTCCAGCTCATTGATGACGACCTGCGCATCCTCGACACTTTCCACGCCGATATCGATGTCCTTTTCCTCGGCCAGCGGCAGCAGGTCTTCAAGCACACGGCGAAACACGCCGTGCACCGAAACCGGCGTCTCGGTGCACGGCGAAACTGATTGCGCTGCCGCCAGAGCCAGCAATTGCTCGATGAGATTACGGCTGCGCTGGATTCCCTGAGCCAGGGGGACAAAGCTGTGTTGGGCGGCCTCTGACAACGGTGCCGCCGCCAGGCGCTCGGCTTGCAGCGACAGAGCCGTCATCGGTGAGCGCAGTTCATGGGCGGCGTCGGCGATAAACCGTCGCTGCGTTTCCATGGCCTGTGCGACGCGCTTGAGTAAACGATTGATCGCCACTACGAAAGGCCGGACTTCGCTCGGCAGGTGCTGCTCATCGATCGGATGCAATGCCTGCTGGTCGCGCAGATCTATCTCTGCCGAGAGCGTCGCAATCGGCCGGAATAGCTTGCGCACCAGGTCGCCGACCACCAACAGCAGCACCGGAAACAGAATCAGAAACGGCAGCAGGCTGCGCAAGGCGCTTTCCCGCGCTTCCTTGTCGCGCACGTCGGCCTCTTGCGCTACCACGATACGTTCGCCGGTCGAGATGGTTCTGACCAACGCGCGAAAGTTTTCACCGGCAATGTTCAGTGTTGACAAGCCGTCAGCCAGGGTCACCGGAAACGGCAACGGAATGCTTACGTCATCATTGCCAGTAGCATCGGCGCTATCGGCCAGGTACTGCACGATGATCCGCGATTCTTCGTCGTCGCCGGCGATCCGTTCGGCACCGGGATAATGCAGGGTCATGTGCTGGCGGTCGAACAGCACCGCCACCTGACGCAAGCTTTCGTCCTGCATTTCGTGCGCTTCGTCGAGTGCCGAAATGAACGCAAACGCACCGGCCAGCAAGGCGACGATGAGAATCGCCAGTGACAGGGTGATGGAAAGCCGCGACTGTACCGAGTCGCTCAAACGCCTTTTGAAACCATCCATCCCATCCCCCTGACGTTCTTGATGACATGGTTTCCCAACTTTCGCCGCAATGCATGGATCAGAAACTCCACGGCATTGCTTTCCACTTCGTTGCCCCAACCGTAGATCCGGTCTTCCAGCTCGCTGCGCGAAAGTATCGCCCCCGGGCGTATCAACAGCGCTTGCAACAGCGCAAATTCGCGGCTGGAGAGCTGGACGTCGCTGATGTCAGCGGTGGCGGCCTGTTTGGAGATCAGGTTCAACGACACCTCGCCGTTGTCCAGCAGCGATTGCGCGTTGCCGCCGCGCCGGCGCAATACCGCGCGCATGCGTGCCAGCAATTCAGCCATGGCGAAGGGTTTGAGCAGGAAGTCATCAGCGCCGCCATCGAGCCCGCGCAGACGATCGTCCAGGCCATCGCGGGCGGTAATGATCAGCAACGGCACCGGATTGTTACGTGCGCGAATGGCATCCAGCACATCGAGCCCGTCCTTGCCCGGCAAGCCGAGGTCAAGCAGCACCAGGTCATAGGTCTGGGTGTCCAGCGCCGCCAGCGCGGTGAGGCCGTTTTTCACGCAGTCGGTAGCGTAGCTCGCGTCCTTCAGCGCACCTTCGATGGCATCGCCAATCATCAGATCATCTTCGACCAGCAGAATCCGCATGCACCGCTCCTGCAGAAAAGGCGCGACGGAGAGCTCCGTCGCGCCTGTATTGAAGCACTTGAGCCGGCGTTTGTCCGCCGCCGGTTGCGCCCGGACTTACTGCCGAGGGCCTTTCATCGTATCGAAAGCCTTGAGCAAGTCGTCCATCGCCGCCTTGCAATCAGCCTGCTTCGGCGAACTGGCGCGCAGAGCATCGAGCGCACGGTCGATGGCTTTGTCCAGCACATGCCAGTCAGCGGCGGCGCGCGGCTTGATGCCGGCTTCGGCGGAATCCCAGGAGCTTTCCAGATCCTTGATCCGGGTCTTCGCGTCGGGCAGGTCATTCTTTTCGACCAGCGCGCTGACGTCGGCAGCGATACTGCGGAACTCGCTGAGGTCGCCCAGTTTCGAGCCGGACTGCGCCGGCGCACTCATCGAGCTGGTCGGCGTGCCGGCAGCGGGCTTATCTGCGGGTTTCGAGCAACCGGCCAGGCTGCCGAGCAGTACCAGAGACGAGACGAGCGCGACGTGACGAATAGCGGTTTGAAAGCGCATGTTGAATTCCTTGATGGGTATCTGAAGGTTATTGAATCGCGGCCTTACGGTTGCCGACGCTGATTTGCGCGACCGCCACCAACAGCACGATGACGGTCAGAAAAATTGCGCTGGTCCAGGCGGCGCCCATGCCCAGGCCACCGTAGGTCTTGGCCTGGGTCAGCAGATCGCCGAGAGAGGCACCGAACGGGCGGGTGAGGATGTAGGCGATCCAGAAGGTCAGCACCACGTTGGCCCCGAGGCGCCAGGCCAGCAGCGTCGCTGCAATCAGCGCCCCGAAAATCACCGCACCTAGGGTGAAGCCCAGGCCCAGCGCTTCGGTGGCCAGATCGCCGGCGGCGGTGCCGAGAGCAAAGGTGCAAAGCACCGTGGACCAGTAGAAAAGTTCGCGTCGCGGCGTGTTGATCTGACGAATCGACAGGTTGTTCTCCACGGTGAACCAGATCAGGAAATTCACCGCCAGCAGCACCGAAAATACCGCCGTGCTGACATACAGGCTAATGTCGAGCATGTCGGTCATGATGTCGGTGATCTGCGTACCGACGATGCTTACAAGCACCACGGTCAACCAGTAGATCCACGGCGAATACGCGGTTTTGCGCATTTGCAGGAACAGCGCGCCACCCAGCAGCAGCGCCATGCCGACGCTGGTCCAGCCAGCGCCGAACCCCGCGTCAACGGCCAGGAAGTCGGCGCCGGTTTCACCCACGGTGGTCGATAGAATCTTGATCACCCAGAAGGCTAGTGTCACTTCGGGTACTTTATTAAGCCATCCGGCTTTTGCGGGATTCATGTGCGAGTTGCCTCTCCTGAACAGCGCTGAACTTGCGCTAAGGGGAGAATACGGCTGAAGACTTAGCTGAGACTGAGGGTTTGCTCGGTCTTGAGAGTAGGGAGAATGTGCTTCAGTAACACGCTATTAGCTCGTTAAACGCAATCTTTAATAGTCGCAAAATGGATCTGCATACTGACTACTTTTGGCCGATAGCGGTCATTCAGGAGTCATCAACACGGCCAAGGTCATCTTGATGAACTCCTCATTCCGATCGATTGCGGCCAGAGACTCGCGAACGTTTTCTGCGACGTCGGCAGATCCGCGCTGCTCCACCCATAGGGTGAGTTCCATGATGGCTGCCTCGAGGGCGAGCTGGTTTTCGTTGATTTTGAAGAGCAGAGAGGGGAGCAGATCAGAGTTGGACATTGCGGTTTCCTCCGTGAAAGAACCCAGCGTAGCACCGTGTTACATGAAGAGTGTTTTAAGTTTGGCAGGACGCCAGAGAGGAGAGTGAAAAGCTGTTAGTTATGGAACGCGTCCAGAATAGTTATGGAACACATCCTGATGTCAGCAGAAATTCTGGCACGCCAGAAACGACAAAGCCCTGAATAATCAGGGCTTTGTCGTATCAAATATGGCGGAGGCGATGGGATTCGAACTCATGGACCTGTTACAGTCGACGGTTTTCAAGACCGTTGCCTTAAACCACTCGGCCACACCTCCGTTGCGTTGCGGGCGCCATAATACCTGAATGAAACACACTGTCAAACTCTGTGCATGGCTTGTTACAGAGCGTCTGTTATGATCTTTGCGACTGAACGTTTCAAACCAACAGGAGTGTCGCCATGCGCGAACAGGATTACGCAGTTCACAACAGCGTGCAGGCTGAGCAGCTAGAGGTTAGCCGCGTCCTGCGCAACACTTATGGCCTACTGGCACTCACCCTCGCATTCAGCGGTGTGATGGCTTTCGTGGCCCAGCAGATGCGCGTCGGTTACCCGAACATTTTCGTGGTGCTGATCGGCTTTTACGGTCTGTTCTTCCTCACCAACAAGCTTCGTGATTCGGCCTGGGGCCTGGTGTCGGCGTTTGCCCTGACCGGTTTCATGGGGTTCCTGCTCGGCCCGATTCTCAACCGTTACCTGGGCATGCAGGGCGGTGCTGAAGTGGTCAGCTCCGCGTTCGCGATGACGGCACTGGTGTTCGGTGGCCTGTCGGCCTACGTGCTGATCACCCGCAAGGACATGAGCTTCCTCGGTGGCTTCATCACCGCCGGTTTCTTCGTGTTGCTGGGTGCGACGCTGGCGAGCATGTTCTTCCAGATCAGCGGCCTGCAACTGGCGATCAGCGCAGGTTTCGTACTGTTCTCGTCGGTGTGCATTCTGTTTCAGACCAGCGCCATCATCCACGGCGGCGAGCGCAACTACATCATGGCGACCATCAGCCTGTATGTATCGATCTACAACCTGTTCATCAGCTTGTTGCAGATCTTCGGCATCATGAGCCGCGACGACTGATCGACTGAATCGGCGTTAACGAAAAACCCGCGAAAGCGGGTTTTTTGTTGCCTGCAAAAACGTGATCAGACGATCAATTGATGATCATGCTGCCATCGGTGTGTTGCTTGTAGATCGTGTAGGGCAGCAGCAAGGTATCGAGCACCCCCGAGACCGCCGCATCGACCAGCAGGCCGGGAGAAGCGTTCTTGTAGTTGAACGCATCGACGTCATCCGGTTTTTCTGCGTGCAGCATGCAAAAATCGTAAGTCGCGCCGCTGTAGATGCGCGGGACGGCACCACAGTAGGTTTTCTGGTTCTTCAGTTGATTCACGGAGACCCTGTCGCTGAACGCCACGGTCTGCACCGTCCCGCACCCGGCGAGCATCAGTGTTGCCAGCATCATTGCCTGCGTTTTCATATCGCCGTTCCTTAGCCGGAAAAACCACAATTTACACCGTACATGCTTGAAAAGTATTCAGGCCATCGGCGGCAACCGTCGCTTGACCGGTGTTTTCTTGACGATGGCCGTATTGGTCTCGGCCAGGGTATTGAGGCGGTCGAGCAGGGTGTCCAGTTGCTCCATCGACCGCACATGCAGACGGGCAATGAAGCAGTCCTCGCCGGTGACCTTGTCGCACTCGGTGAACTCGGGAATCGACAGGATCTGCCTTTCCACCTCCTGCAATTGCCCCGGTAACGGGCGCACCCGGACGATGGCCTGCAACTGGTAGCCGAAGCATTTCGGGTCGATCTCCACGGTGTAGCCCTTGAGCACGCCGCGCTCCTCCAGCCGGCGCAAGCGCTCGGCCACGCTCGGTGACGACAATCCGCTGATCTGTGCCAGGGCCTTGAGCGAGCGTCGGGAGTCTTCCATCAAGGCTCCGATCAGAATCTGGTCGATATCGTCGGTCATGCAAAAAACTCCCGCATTAGGTGAATGGCGAAAACCACCCTTGATAAAAAAGGCAGAAATCGAGTTTAGCCTGCCTTTTGCGCTGGAGAAGCCCCGATCTCGCTTGGCATACTTTTGCCACACATTAAGGAGATTGATGATGGAAAAAACAATCCGGCGCGGCTCATTCGAAATGACCGCTGCCATGCTGATATCCGGGACGATCGGCTGGTTCGTGCTGGTGTCCGGTCAACCGGTACTCGATGTGGTGTTCTGGCGCTGTGTATTCGGTTCCGGCACTTTGCTGCTGATTTGCGCCGCTTTCGGTTTCTTGCGCCCGGGCATTCTGACCCGCACCACGTTCCTGTTGGCGGTACTCAGCGGCATGGCGATTGTTGGCAACTGGGTGCTGTTGTTCGCCTCGTATTCCCGGGCTTCGATCGCCATTGGCACGGCGGTGTACAACGTGCAGCCGTTCATGCTGGTGGGATTGGCCACCCTGTTTCTCGGCGAGAAAATCACCCTGCAAAAGCTGTTCTGGCTGGGGATTTCATTTATGGGAATGCTGGCCATCGTCAGTGCCCATGGCGTGCAAGGCGAGGGCGGCAATGATTACCTGATGGGGATCGCGCTGGCGCTGGGGGCGGCGTTTCTGTACGCCATTGCCGCATTGATCATCAAGCGCCTGACCGGCACTCCCCCGCACTTGATTGCGTTGATACAGGTCTGCACCGGCGTGCTGCTGCTCGCGCCGTTCGCACATTTTTCAGCGCTGCCGCAGGCGCCCATTGCCTGGGCCAGCCTGGTGACGCTGGGCATCGTTCACACCGGTCTGATGTATGTATTGCTCTACGGCGCGATCCAGAAACTGCCGACGGCACTGACCGGCGCACTGTCGTTCATCTATCCGATTGCGGCGATTTTCGTCGACTGGTTCGCCTTCGGCCATCAACTGCAGACCCTGCAATGGATCGGCGTGGCGGCGATCCTGCTGGCCGCCGCCGGGATGCAACAGGGCTGGGGCTTCAAGTCGCGGCGTCTGGCGGCGCAGTAACGCTCAGATGTTCCAGCGCGGTGCGGTTTTCGCCAGGCGCTGGCGCATCTCGCCGATGTTGGACGCCAGTTGCCGGGTCAGCAGACGGTAACCGTCGAGCGGGCTGTAGACCGGCGCGTCGAGGCTGGCGTCCGGCAATTCCAGCGGGCGCCCAAGGCGCTGGGTCGCACCGGTTTTCAAGGCCCGGGCCATGCCGATCAGTTGCACACGGATCTGCCGGTGCTCGGCCTTCAAGGCCGATTGCAAGTGGGCCATCGCGTCAAGATCGTTGCTGTCCGGTCGGGTATTGCCGAGGATTTCAAGCGTGCTGATGCACATGCGCAGGTTGCGCTGGATCGCGTCCAGTTCGGTCATCGAAACCTTCACTTCCTTGGACACTGACGGCATCAACGAGCGCAGCTGCACCATCACGGTGTTCAACCGGCCCATCAGTTTCAGATGTTCATCGGCCGAAACCGGTTCACCGCTGATGATCCGCCCGTACACCGTGGCGCAATCGCGCAAGGCATCGGCCAGGTTGTAGCGCCACGAATACACCGCGTACAGCGGCAGGGCGAAGGAAAAGGCCAGGGCCAGGGCGATACCGATCAGGATATCGACCCCGCGCCACAGCCCGTCAGTGATCGGATTGTCGCCATGCCCGGCGACAATGAAAACGGTGATGGCCGAGAGCAGGGCGGTGTAGCCGCCCTTGCCGATGGCGTGATACGAGAAGAATCCGCACACCACCGCCATTGCAAAATAGGTCAGCCACGGCATGCCCAGCCACGCCTGTTGCGCCACCAGCAACAGACCGACGCCGGCGCCGATCAAGGTGCCGGTGGCGCGTTCGGCGGCTTTCTTGCCGATGTTGCCGTGGTGCTGCAAGCCGCCGATGACCACGAGCATGGTCACCGACGCCCATTCGCCGTGGGGCAGGTTGATGCCGGTGGTCAGCAGGATTGTCGCCAGCAACCCCAGCGCCACCCGCACCGCGTGAATCAACCGTGCGTGCCGGTAGCGACGGTACGGGTCCAGCAGCGGCCGCAGGATCCGCCGCAACAGCGGCGGCCAGCGGTGAGGGCTGAAAGTGCTCAGCGTTTATTCCTCCTCAGAAGATGTAATCGGTGGCGATGAAGTTCGAATCCCGCCCGCGAATGATTTCGCTGATCAGGTCCTTGTTGGGCTCCTGGAACTTGGTCGCCACCAGGGTGCGGATCGAAAACACCCGCAGCGCATCGTGTACCGACAGCGTGCCTTCGGCGGAGTTCTTGCGCCCGTTGAACGGGTAGGTGTCCGGGCCCCGCTGGCACTGGGCATTCAGGTTGATCCGCCCGACCTGGTTGGCGAAAGTGTCGACCAGTCGGCCGACGGCCACCGGATTGGTGCCGAAGATGCTCAGTTGCTGGCCGAAGTCCGACTCCAGAACATAGTCGATCACGGTATCGAGATGACGGTACGGCACGATCGGCACCACCGGGCCAAATTGCTCTTCCTGATAGACACGCATCTGCGGCGTCACCGGGTACAGCACCGCCGGGTAGAAGAACGAGGCCCGTGCTTCACCGCCATTCGGGTTGACCACCTGGGCGCCTTTGCTGTGCGCGTCAGCCACCAGACTGTGCAGATAATCGACCTTGCCCGATTCCGGCAGCGGCGTCAGCGAAACCCCGCTGTCCCACGGCATGCCCGGTTTGAGGCTGGACAGTTTCGCGTTGAATTTCTCGATGAAGCTTTCGACCACGTCTTCATGCACAAAAAGGATCTTCAACGCAGTGCAGCGCTGGCCGTTGAACGACAGCGAACCGGTGACCGCTTCGCTGACCGCGTTATCCAGATCCACCTCGGGCAGGACGATGCCGGGGTTCTTCGCATCCAGCCCCAATGCTGCACGCAGGCGGTGCGGTTTCGGGTGCAGTTTTTTCAGGTCGCTGGCGGCCTTGTTGGTGCCGATGAAGGCGAAGATGTCGATCTTGCCGCTGGCCATCAGCGCGCTGACGGTCTCGCGACCGCTGCCGTAGATCACGTTGATCACGCCGGTGGGGAAGCTGTCGCGGAAGGCTTCAAGCAGCGGACGGATCAGCAACACGCCGAGCTTGGCCGGTTTGAACACCACGGTGTTGCCCATGATCAGCGCTGGAATCAGCGTGGTGAAGGTTTCGTTCAGCGGATAGTTGTAAGGCCCCATGCACAGCGCCACGCCGAGCGGTACGCGGCGGATCTGGCCGAGGGTGTCCTGTTCCAGCTCGAAGCGGCTGGAGCGGCGGTCGAGTTCTTTCAGTGCGTTGATGGTATCGACGATGTAGTCGCAGGTGCGGTCGAACTCTTTCTCCGAGTCCTTGAGGTTCTTGCCGATTTCCCACATCAGCAGTTTCACCACGGCGTCGCGCTGTTGGCGCATGCGCCCGAGGAAGGCTTCGACGTGCTGGATGCGCTCGGCCACGCGCAGGGTCGGCCAGAGGCCCTGGCCACGGTCGTAGGCACGCACGGCGGCGTCGAGGGCGGTGAGGGCGGTGTCGGCGTCCAGCAGCGGCGTACTGCCGAGGATCACTTGTTCGTCGCCGTTGTCGCCGTGCAGATAGACCGGACTGCGCACGGTGGCGAGCGGGCCGTCCCAGCGGCGCAATTCGCCGTCGACCAGATATTCGCGTTGCTCGATCTGACCGTCGAGGCGGTATTTTTCCGGGATGTCGCTGACAGAAGGGAACAGATTGCCAAGGATGTTTGCTGTGGTCATGTCGCTACCCCGTAGAAGATGTCGGCGGGCCGATTGGAAAAGGCTTTACAGGTTATACGCCTGAATTCACTGAAATTTAAACCCGCAAATGTCACGGGAATGTCACGCGGGCATGAGCCCTGACTGGCCCCGGATGCCCCCCTCACTGTCCCGCAATGCCCTCAACCCGCCGCCGTCGCTGCCTTATGGTGTGATCACAACAATAAGCAGCACCTCACGCGAGGATCTTTATGCGGGCATTCCGATTCACCTGGCTGCTGATGCTGGCCGTTGCGCTGGCCGGTTGTGGCGAAGATGCCAAACCCCCGACCTCATCCGGCATCGCCCGTAGCGCCATGCCGTCCGACCCGGCGCTGGCGCAGATCTACGCCAACAGTTGCCAGCTCTGTCACGCCAATCCCGCCGCCAACGCGCCGCTGACCGGTGACCGCAAGGCCTGGGAACCGCGCATCCGGCAGGGCGCCGACACGCTGCTCGACCACGCCATCAATGGCTACAACGGCATGCCGCCGATGGGCCAGTGCGTCGAGTGCTCGGAAGAACAATTCCTTCAGTTGATCGGCTTCATGGCCGACCAGCCGCTCCCACAATAAGGATCCTGGCATGCCGATAGATCTGACACGCCGGCAGTTGTTGCAACGGGCAAGCATCGTCGGGGCGTTCAGCGCGCTGGCTTCCAATCCGGCGCTGGGCCAGTTGATGCGCGCACCGCGGCTGATTCCCTGGCGCAACTGGTCGGGCGGGCAAAGTTGCCTGCCGGCGGCGCGGGTGGCACCGAAGAATCTGGATGAATTGACCGCAGTCATCCAACAGGCCCCCGGCAAAATTCGCCCGGTCGGCTCGGCGCATTCCTTCAGCGCGCTGGTACCCACCGACGGCACGCTGCTGTCGCTGAGCTACTTCAACGGTCTGCTCGATCACGACCCGAAAACCCTGCAAGCCGAATTCGCCGCCGGCACGCCGATGTCGCGCATGGGCAGGCCGCTCAAGGACATCGGCCAGGCTCTGCAAAACATGGCCGACATCGACTATCAGACCCTCGCCGGGGCCATTTCCACCTCGACCCACGGCACCGGCAAAACTTTCCAGTCCTACTCGGCTCACGTCTGCGGGATGCAACTGGTGACCGCCAGCGGCGAAGTGCTGGACTGCGACAGCCAACGCCATCCCGAAGTATTCAACGCCGCCCGGGTATCCCTCGGCGCGTTGGGCGTGGCGACCAAAATCCGCCTGCAAAACCGCCCGGCCTATCGCCTGCGAGAAACCCAGTGGATCGCCAAAACCGAAGAGCTGCTGGAAGACCTGGACAAGAACACAAGCGAAAACCAGCACTGGGAAATGCTCGTTGTCACCCATTCCGACTATGCCTTGTCGATCGCGCTCAACGAGACCACCGATCCGCCCACACCGCCGATCCCACCCGAAGAGGAGGGCGGCAACGAGTTCGTGACCCTGATCGAGAAGATCGACAAATACGGCAGCGATTTCCCGGGCCTGCGCAGTTCGCTGCTCAACAGCCTGCGGCATCTGGCGAGTTTCGAGGATCGGATCGGCGACTCGTTCGACATCTACGCCAACGTGCGCACCGTGCGCTTCAACGAAATGGAATATTCGGTGCCCGCCGAACATGGCCCGGCGTGCCTGCGCGAGATTCTCAAACTGATCCGCGACAAGGACCTGCGCACCTGGTTTCCCATCGAGTACCGCTACGTCAAGGCCGACGATATTCCGCTGAGCATGTTCGAGGGCCGCGACAGCTGTTCGATTTCGGTGCACCAGCATTATCAGATGGATCATCACAATTTTTTTGCGGCGGTCGAGCCGATCTTCTGGAAGTACAACGGCCGGCCGCACTGGGGCAAGTTGCACACGCTCAATGCCCGCACGTTGCAAACGCTCTATCCGCGCTGGCAGGAATTCATTCAGGTACGCCAGGCGCTAGACCCCAGCGGCAAGTTTCTCAACGGGCATCTGTCGTCGATTCTGGGGGTGAGCTGATGGCGGTCAATCGACGTAATTTCGTGCTCGGGACTTTGGGTGTTGGCGCTTTGCTGGTGGGGGTTGGCGCATGGCTGCGACCGGGGGATCGCGGCGGGCCTTACAGCGAATATTTCCGGGCGCTGAACAATGAACTCAAGACCAAAGGCCCGATGCGGCCGGTGTTGCTGATCGACCTGGATCGCCTCGATCACAACATTGATGTGGTCATGCGCTCGGTCAAACGTGGCGGCAAGCAACTGCGGCTGGTGGAAAAATCGCTGCCATCGCCGGGTCTGCTCAGCTACATCGGCCAGCGCGCCGGGACGCAGCGACTGATGTCGTTTCATCAGCCATTTCTCAACCACGATGCGGTCACCTTCCCGCAGTCGGACATCCTGCTCGGCAAGCCACTGCCGGTGCGCTCGGCAGAGCTGTTTTATCAGACCCACAAAGGTCCGTTCGATCCCGCGAAACAACTGCAATGGCTGCTCGACGGCCCCGAACGTCTGCAGCAATACTTTGCACTGGCTCAGGGATTGGGCACGCGGATGCGGATCAATATCGAGCTGGACGTCGGCCTGCACCGGGGCGGCGTCAGTGACCTTAACGTGCTCGGGCAGATGCTCGCGCTGATCGCCGCCAACCCGCAGCACCTGGAGTTTGCCGGGTTCATGGGCTACGACCCGTTCGTGGGCATGGGCGTGCCGGGGATTCTCGGCTCGCCCGACGAACTGTTTGCCAAAGTGATGGTGATTTATCAGCGTTGTGTCGACTTCACCCGGCAACAGTACCCGGCGTTGTGGCATGACGGCCTGTGCCTGAACACTGCGGGGAGTCCGAGTTACCGCATGCATGAAAACGAAAATCTCAGCAGCGAAGTGTCGGTGGGGACGGCGATGCTCAAACCGACGCACTATGACCTGCCGTCGCTGAGCGAGCATGTGCCCGCGGTCTACATCGCCACGCCCGTTCTAAAAAGCACCGGCCCAGTGAACATCCCGGCGCTGGACAACAAGTCCAAGCTGTTCTCGTGGTGGGACACCAACCAGCGCCAGACCTTCTTCATCTACGGCGGCAACTGGATGGCCGAGTTCGAATCGCCGCCGGGATTGCAGAGCAACGGCGTGTACGGGCGCAGTTCGAATCAGGAGATGGTAAATGGCTCAAATGCTGTGGGGCTGAACGCAGACGATCAGGTCTTTCTACGACCAACCCAGACAGAGGCGGTATTACTGCAATTCGGTGATCTGTTGGCAGTGCGAGGGGGCAAAATTGTAGATGTGTGGCCGGTTTATTTCTGAAACTCAAAAATAACGTATCACTTAATTCACAAGTACCTCGCGCGTCTACTGTCAGATATGACAGTAGACGCGCGAGGCCTTTGGGGTATTTTAAAAAGGCAAAGTCATGAGTCCCCTCTTTATTCAACAGAGGGCTTGTCTATTTATCAGGGATGTCAAAATGAACACAGAAACAGTTACTCCACCTGCAAATGATTATATCGTGATAAAAATTGACGATCAGCAGGATTTCAGGGTCGACCATAAAACGTTTGAACTGAGTGGCAATAGTATCAGTGTTACCGCGCGTGAAGGTCGTGGCGGTAATATGGAACCCAAGCAGGATCTTTTTTTCAGCTGTCCAGGATACTCTGGGCACTATGCTTTTGATGCTCTATTGAATGCTATGTTTCAGCAGCATTCGGATATGTACTTTTTCAAATACGCCCCCATTAACGGGGGAGGTGCGGTTGTTATGCGTAACCCGGCCGCTGCACATGGTGCTTTTAGTATGGAAATGAAGTTGTTTTACAATAGCGGTCCAATAGGTATTATTGTTCCGGAGTTAATCAGGGTTCACGTTGCTTTCAATTTTGATTTGAATCCACAGACTTGATAACGTTTTTTAGTCAATATCAAATGCGTTATGCAGGCCGATTAATCGGGCGGCCTGCATAACGCATTTTTTGTATGGCGATAGTCGCCATCCATCCTCTTTCGAACATGAAGCTTTCATGACAAAAGTTCGGTAGCACATCGCCAGTCCGGTCATGCCTATGTAACGCGCTTGAGGGGCCCTTTGGGCGCTTTTCACAAGCCGAGGCGGGACGCCGGGAGTGAGGCAATGGGGACTATGGAACGCTACTCGAAAGTGGGCATGCAGGAACTCGATCAACGCCTGTCGAAGATCGTCGAAGCCGCGCGCAAGAAGCCGGTTTCGGTGTATCGCTACGGCGCGCCGTGGGTCTGGATCGTGTCGCAGGATGACTGGCAGGGCGCCTTGAAAGAGGTCTCCAGCTACATTCCGTCGGGTCATTCGCTGGTGCTGTTGCGCCCGCAGATCGATGACCTGTTCGACGCTCACGGCGACCTCCTGCACGACCTCAATGCCCAGCCCGGCATGCTGATCCCGGCGCAAACGGTGATGCATATTCTGCTCCTGCAACTGCTGTATTCGGTGCCCAGCGAGCAGCAGCTCTACGAACAACTCAATTACAACCTGCTGTTCCGCTGGTTCGTCGGCCTGGGCCTGAACCAGAAAGTCTGGAGCTTCAACGTCCTCAGTCGCGACATCGCCACGCTGCTCAACGAGCCGCGTGCGGTGCAGCTCATCCAGAAAATCATCGGCGAAGTGTTCTGCGGCGCGCTGCTGCAAATGCCCGAGTTCTCGTTGAACTTCGCGCTCCTGCACACATGGCTGGGCAAGCACGCCTGCGCCCCGCAAGTCAGCAATTAACAGCGACCAGCAATTGACGCAACAGAGACGCCAACAGGTTCATCGCGAATTTCAGGGGGTAGTGTGGAGCAGATTTTCACGTCACGGCTGGCGCTGTGGGGCTGGCTGCTGGTGACGGCCGTCGTGCAGCCGGCGTTCGCCGATGAGGCCGAAAACGCAGCGGCGCAGCGTCTGGTGGACGTCAACGAATACTTTGTGCGTGGCAATACCGTGCTCGATGCGCGGGCGATCGAGGAAGCGGTGTACCCGTTTCTCGGCCCGCAAAAAGCCTTGAGCGACATTGAAGGCGCCCGCGATGCGTTGCAGAAGGCCTATCAGGAACGCGGCTACCAATCGGTGTTCGTCGAATTGCCGGAGCAGGCGGTGGCCGACGGCATCGTCTACCTGCAAGTCAGCGAAACCAAGGTCGGCCGGGTGCGCGTGGTCGGCGCCAAACACTATTCGCCGCTGGATATCCGCGACAACGTCCCGGCGCTGAAGGAAGGCGAGGTGCCGGACTTCGCCAAGGTCCAGGGCGAACTGGCGCAACTCAACAAGACCCCGGGCCGGCAGGTGATGCCGCTGGTTCGCGAAGGTCAGCGCCCCGGCACCATGGACGTGGACTTGCAGGTCGAAGACCAGAACCCGTGGACCGCCAGCGTGGGGCTGAACAACGACTACAGCGCCGACACCGAAAAGCTTCGTGCAGTCACCAGCCTCGGCTACAACAACCTCTGGCAACTCGGCCACAGCATCAACCTGACTTTCTTCACCGCGCCGCAGGACACCGACAACGCCAAGGTCTGGTCCGGCTCCTACAGCGCGCCGCTGACCGACCGCTGGAGCGTGCAGTTCTCCGGTTATCAGTCCGACAGCAACGTCGCCACCATCGGCGGCAGCAACGTGCTCGGCAAGGGCCATTCCTATGGCGTAGCGGCGATCTACACGATCCCGTCCAGCGGCAACTGGTCGAACTCGCTGTCGGCCGGCATCGACTTCAAGGACTTCGACGAACGTCTGACCCTGTCCGGCGAGAGCGACCAGGTGCCGCTCAAGTACGCGCCGTTCACCTTCGCTTACAACGGCTATCGCTACAGCGAAAAAAGCCAGTTAGGCCTGGGGCTGAGCCTGGTCGCGGCCACCCGCAGCCTCTTCGGCTACGGCAGCTCCGACGAAGACTTCGACTACAAGCGCTACCGCGCCAAACCGAGTTTCGCCGTGCTCAAGGGCGACACCAGTTTCACCTGGACCTTCGACAACGACTGGCAGAGCGCGAGCAAAGCCGCGTTCCAGCTGGCGTCGGGGCCGCTGGTCTCCAACGAACAATTCTCTGCCGGCGGCGCGACTTCGGTACGCGGTTATCTGGCCGCCGAGCGCACCGGTGATGACGGTGTGTTGCTCAGTCAGGAAGTCCGTACACCGTCGCTGGCCAAGTACACCGGCACCTGGATGCAGGACTGGCGTTTCTACGCCTTTGCCGAAGGCGCGCAACTGTACCTGCGCGACGAACTGCCGGACCAGGACGCCAGTTACGCCCTGGCCAGTGTCGGCCTCGGCACCCGCGCCAGCCTGAGCAAATGGCTGTCCGGCAGCCTCGACTGGGGCTACCCGTTACTCGAAGGGCCGAACACCTCGAAACAGGAATCGCGCCTGCACTTCAACCTTCAGGCCACTTTCTAACAAGGAGCACTTCCATGCAGCGCCTTTTCCTTTCGTTGTTGATCTGCCTGGGCTTTGTGCTCCCGGCCACGGCCCAGGCCTGGTGGCAGGACGACTGGCACTACCGCAAACAGATCGCCGTCGACACCACGCCGCAAGGCGCCGCGATCAATCAGGCGCTCGGCCGTACCGCGCTGCTGGTGCGCCTGCACACCGGCAACTTCACCTTCGACGGCGTGAAAGAGGACGGCTCGGACCTGCGCTTCGTCGCCGCCGACGACAAGACCGTGCTCAACCACCAGATCGAAAGCTTCGACGCGCTGATGGGCATGGCGCTGATCTGGGTCGATGTGCCGAATGTCGAGGGCGGTCAGCGTCAGGACATCTGGATGTATTACGGCAACCAGAAGGCCCCGGCCACCGGCAATGGCCAACTGACGTTCGATCCGAATTACACCGCGCTCTACCACTTCGACGGCGCCACCGGCACCCCGGCCAAAGACACCACCGCCTATGGCAACACCGCGCAGAGTGCGACCGGCGCCGCGATTGACGGCGTGGTAGGGCGTGCCTTGCAGTTCAGCGGTCAGCCGTTGCTGTTGCCGGCCAGTCCGTCGTTGCAGCACAGCGCCGGCAGCGCGTTTACCTTCAGTGCCTGGCTGCGACTGGATCAGGCCAACGGCGAACAACTGATTCTGGCCCGCCGCGAAGGCGCCAACAGCCTGCTGGTCGGTGTGAATCAGGGCGTGCCGTTCGTGGAGATCGACGGCCAGCGCGCCGTCGCCACCCAGCCGCTGAATCCGGGCCAATGGCAGCACGTCACCCTGACCGCCGAAGGCGCAAAAGTGACGCTGTACATCAACGGTCGCGAAGGCGCGGCACTGGCCCAGGCGATGCCGGCGTTCAACTCGGTCATGGCTATCGGCGCGGATCTGCACGACGGTCCTTTCCAGCCGTTCGTGGGCGCCATCGACGAACTGCGCCTGTCGAAAGTCGCCCGTCCGGCGCCGCTGTTGCTGGCCGACGCCACTTCCCAGGGTGCCGAGTCGAAACTGGTCGCCTACGGCGTCGATGAGGAACAGTCCGGCTTCGGTTTCGGCAGCCTCGGCTTCCTGCTCAACGCGGTGCCGGTGGACGCCTGGGTGATCATCGCGGTGCTGGTGCTGATGATGTTCCAGTCGTGGATCATCATGCTGCGCAAGAACCGCACCCTCAGCCGCGTCACTGCCGCCAACGAAGACTTCCGCGTGCAATTCGCCAAGGTCGGCACACGGCTGGAAATGTTCGCCGACGACACCCAACTCGCCCAGCGTTTGCAGCACTCGCCGCTGTGGCGTCTGTATCAAGTGGCAGTGAAAGAGATCCGCACCCGCCGCGAGCAGGGCGCCGACACCTCGTCGGTTTCAGCGGCGACCATCGAAGCGATCCGCTGCTCGATGGACGGCGTGCGCACCCGGGAAAACCAGCAACTGAGCTCGAAACTCTCGACCCTGTCCAACGCCATCGCTGGCGGCCCATATATCGGTCTGCTCGGCACCGTGCTGGGGATCATGGTGGTGTTCCTCGGCACGGCCATGGCCGGCGACGTCAACATCAACGCCATCGCTCCGGGTATGGCCGCCGCTTTGCTGGCCACGGCCATGGGCCTGTTCGTCGCGATCCCGGCGCTGTTTGGCTACAACCGCCTGATCACCCGCAACAAGGAAGTCAGCGCTGACATGCGCGTATTCGTCGACGAGTTCATCACCCGTCTGGCGGAGATGCACGGCGAAGGCCAGTCCAGTGAAGCGGCGCATCAGCGCGGTCAGCACGCCAACCACTCCGTACCGGCCTGAGGAGCAAAGACATGGCGTCCGTAAATGCCTCCCACGACGATGACGAAGATGCTGCAGTGGACAGCATCAACATCACGCCACTGGTGGACGTGCTGATGGTGGTGCTGGTGATGTTCATCCTCACCGCCACCGCGCAGGTCTCCGGGATCCAGATCAACCTGCCCAAGGCCAGCGCCGCCGTGTCGCTGTCCGAGGCCAAGACCAAGGCGATTTCGGTCAACGACGGCGGCCAGGTGTTCCTCGACGCCTACCCGGTGACGTTGCCTGAACTGGAAGAGCGCCTGCGCATCGAGAAGGCGCGGAACCCGGACTTCCCGGTGATCGTGCGCGGCGACGCCACGGTGCAGTACCAGAAGGTTATCGAAGTGCTGGATCTGTTGCGCCGGCTCGAACTGTCCCAGGTCGGTCTCGTCACCGGCAAACCGACGCAGGGCTGAGTCATGACTGCACAGATGCCAATCGAGCCTTTGCCGGTGAAGAAGTCGCCACTGCGTTACGTGAAGTGGGGCGCCGGACTGCTGCTGGGCGCCATTGCGGCATTCCTGTTGTGGCAGTGGGCCAACGACATGAGCGGCATCCGCCGCGAAGCGCCGAAGGTGCCGACGATTATTCCGTTGCCGCCACCACCACCACCTCCGCCGCCGGAAAAACCGCCGGAACCGGAAACCCCGGTGGAAGAAAAAGTCGTTGAGCCGGAGCCGACACCCGAGCCACAGGAAGTGAAACCCGAGGAAGAAGCGCCGCCATCGCCGGCGGACGACCTGGCCAACCCGATGCAGATTGACGGCGACGCCCAGAGCGGCAGCGACGCCTTCAACATCGGCGCGGGCAAGGGCGGCGGCATGGCCGGCTCCGGCGGTGGGCGGCTGGGCAACGGCACCTACAGCCAGTTCCTCGCGTTCACTTTCCAGAAGCTGCTGCGCGAGAACCCCGACCTGCGCAACCTGGCGTTTTCGCTGCAGGCCGATGTGTGGCTGAGCAGCGTCGGCGAGATCACCCGGGTCGAGCTGGTCAAGTCCAGCGGCAATCCCGAAATCGATACGCAAGTGCTCGCCGCGCTGCGCAATGCGCCTGCTTTAAGCGAACGGCCACCGGCCTCCATCACCTTGCCTGTGCGCATGTCCCTGCAAGGGCGGCGTCCGGGTTAACCGAATTCATAAAGCTGTATGAAAAGGAGTTGTGTGCAGATGATTTCCAACGTGAATCGATTGTCCCTGGCGGTCGGCATGGTCATCGCGACCCTGGTCGGTCAGGCCGCGGCAGCGCCAGCGCCCTCGGAGAACGCCACGATCAATCTGATCCGCTTGCTGGTCGAGCAGGGCATTCTGAAACAGGACAAGGCCGACGCACTGATCGCCCAGGCCCAGAACGAAGCGGCCCAGGCCAAGCAGGCCGCGGCGTCCACCGCTGTGGCCGCCGGGCCGGTCGCCGCTCCGGGCGATGTGCGGGTGCAATACGTGCCGGCTGCGGTGCGCGACCAGATTCGTGATCAGGTCAAGGCTGAAGTCATGGCGACCGCCAAGCAGGAAAACTGGGCCGCGCCCAACACCTTCCCGGACTGGGCGTCGCGCATCAGCTTCGACGGCGACATCCGTCTGCGTGACGAATCGCGCTACTACTCGGACAGCAACAGCAACGAAATCGTCGACTTCGCGCGCCTCAACAACAACGGCCCGTACGACGTGAACCCCAACAGCAGCACCGCGTTGCCGCCGTTGCTCAACACCCGTGAAGACCGCACCAACCTGTTTCGCCTGCGCGCGCGGCTGGGCATGAAAGCGGACATTTCGCCGCAATGGACCGCCGGCATCCGCATCGGCACCGGCTCGGACAACAACCCGGTGTCGACCACCCAAAACCTCGGTGGCGGTTTTGCCAAGAAAGACATCTGGCTCGATCAGGGTTACCTGACCTGGAAACCGTCGGATGAACTGACCCTGACCGGTGGCCGCTTCGCCAACCCGTTCATGTCCACCGACATGCTGTATTCCAACGACCTGAACTTCGATGGCGTGGCGGCGATTTTCGACCACAAGCTGAGCCGCGACTGGGGTGTGTTCGGTACCGTCGGCGCGTTCCCGGTGGATTACACCAACGACACCACCACCAGCAACGGCTTCGACAAGGAAGAAAGCGACAACAAATGGCTGTACGGCGCACAGGTCGGCGCCAAGTGGGCGATCAACAGCAACAACCGCTTGAAAGGCGCATTGGCCTATTACCGCTTCCAGGACATCCAGGGTGAGCGCTCCAGCCCCTGCGAACCCTGGGCCGGCGCACCGGGTTGCGACAGCGACGGCACCCGCGCGGCATTCATGCAGAAGGGCAACAGTGTGTTCCTGCTGCGCGACATCACGCCGAACCCGCTTAACCCGACGACCACGCCGCAGCCGCAATTCGTTGGCCTCGCTTCCGAGTTCAACCTGCTGGACCTGAACCTGGTCTGGGATGCCGACCTGCCGGAAGACTTCAAACTGCGCAGCCAGGGCAACTACATCCACAACCTCGGCTACGACGAAGGCGATATGCGCAAGCGTTCGGCCGGGCAACTGGTCAACAACCTCGACAGCAACGGCAACATCGAAAGCGGCGCCAATGCGTGGATGGTGCAGTTCACCCTCGGCAATGCGCTGGACCTGAAGAAGCAGGGCGACTGGAACCTGTTCGCCGGCTACAAGTACATCCAGCCTGACGCCTTGCCGGACGGCTTCAACGACTCGTCGTTCCACCTCGGCGGCACTAACGCCAAAGGCTACATACTCGGTGGCAACTACGGTCTGGCGAAGAACGTCTACGCCACCGGTCGCTGGATGAGCACCGAAGCGGTGTATGGCGCGCCGTTCGACATCGACGTCTTGCAGCTCGAGATCAACACGCGCTTCTAAGGCGCCGGGAGAGGGATATGAACACTCGGTACTTTTTGCTCGGACTTGGATTGCTGGTCGCCAGCGGGGCCAGTGCCGAAGGCATGGAGGAGCGTCTGCGCACCCAGTTGCGCAGCACCACCCAGCAACTGCAAACCCTGCAAAGCCAGCAGGCTCAGGCCAGCGCCGCGCAACTGGCGGCGCAGAACGAAGCCAAGGCAGCCCAGGCGCAAATCAAGCAATTGACCGCCGAACTGGCCAAGGCCAAAGGCCTGGCCGAGCAACTGGCCGGGCAGCAGCAAGCCCTGCACAGCCAGACCCAGGCGCAAGTCGCGGCCAGCAACGAGCAGACCGGCAAATTCAAGAAAGCCTACGACGAGCTGTTGGTCATGGCCCGTGCCAAAGAGGCAGAACGGTCTAAGCTTCAAGCGCAATTGACTGAACGTGACACACAAGTGCAGCAATGTTCGGTCAAGAATCAGCAGATGTACGGCGTGGCCAAGCAGATTCTCGCCGCCTACGAAAACATCGATGTGGCCGAGGTGATGAAGATCCGCCAGCCCTTCGCCGGCAGCGCCCGGGTCAAGTTCGATGAATTGGCTCAGGGCTTCGGCGATGAACTGTACAAGACTCAATTCGATGCGCCGCAAGCCGCGATCGCGCACTGATTAAAAGACTCATAAACAAGGAAGAAGTCATGACTCAATTGATCTCCCATGTCTCCCCGCAATCCCTGACCGAAGTGCTGCAAGCCGCCGGTTACCGCGTCAACCAGACCGAACAGAACGGCATCGTCCAGTTGCTCAGCGCCAGTCAGGGCATCGGTTACGCCGTGCGTTTCGGCAACCCGGCGGTGGCGGAGCAGGGCAGCTATGTCGACTTCACCTTCAGCTGCGCCTTGCGCGTACAGGGTGAGTTGCCGGCCGGTGTGGCCGAGCAGTGGAACGCAACCCGCCGGTTTGCCCGGTTGTCGTTGCAGGGCGAGTTTCTGGTGATGGAAATGGACGTGGTGGTGGCCGCGGGCGTGAGCAGCGATTACCTGCGCGGCAACCTGGAATTGTGGGATCGCCTGCTTCAGGAATTCATCGTGTACCTGCGTGATTTCACCCAGAACGCTGCTGCCGCCCAGGCTCCAAAGGTTGAGCAAGAGGAAGTCGCGCTGTGACCAAACCTGCCATGGTAATCAGCGCCGCTGCGGTGGCGCTGTTGGTGGCGGCCGTGGCGCTGGTGGTGCGGCCGGGCAATGACCCGGTCGCCGCCCAGCAACCGGCGCCGGTCATTACGGCGAACAGTGGGCCTGCGGTGGCGCGGTTGGGCAATCAGCAGGTGTCGCCGGAGGAATTGCAGGCGCTGCTGGCCGCCGTACCGCCACAGACCCGCGAGCAACTGCGCGGTAATCGTGAGGCGCTGGAGCGCTGGATTCGTTCACGCCTGGCCGAAAAAGCCGTGCTCGAACAGGCCGATGCCCAGGGCTGGGCGCAGCGTCCGGACGTGCTTCGGCAGACCCGCGCCGCCACCGAACAGATCGTGTTTCGCGACTATTTGCAGTCGGTGAGCAAAGTGCCGGCGGACTATCCGAGCGCCGCCGAGTTGCAGCAGGCGTATGACACGGGCAAGGCCAACTGGCAGACGCCGGCGCTGTATCGGGTCAGCCAGATTTTCCTTGGGGTGAATGAGCCGCAGAACCTTGAGGCCGTGCGCAAGCAGGCAACGGAGTTGAGCAAGAAAGCCCAGGCAACCCCGGCGGACTTTGCAGCACTGGCCAAGGAGTTTTCTCAGGATCGCCTGACTGCCGAACGCGGGGGCGATACCGGCCTTCAACCGTTGCAGCAACTGGTGCCGGAAGTGCGTGGTGCGGTGGCGCGACTCAAGGTTGGCGCGGTCTCCGATCCCGTGCAAAGCAGCGCCGGTTTCCACGTGATCAAACTCACCGAACAACAACCGGCCCGCACCGCGACCCTCGACGAGTTGCGCGATCAACTGACCCAGGCCTTGCGGGCACAGCGTCAGGAACAGATCGCTCAGGCTTATCTCGACGGCATGCTCAATACCGCGACGCTGAGCATTGACGGGGCCGAGCTCAACAAGGTGCTGGAGACCAAACCCTAAGCGCTGCACACCAAAACAAAGATCGACAGGGAGTCATCGATGTCATTCACCGAACCCGCAGCACGACAGAGCAGCGCCGATTTCCGCTGGCCACAGGACAAGGAAGAGCCCTGGCTGGCGCAAGCCGCGACCCTCGACGGCGACGTCGCGCAATACTTTCTGGTCAGCGCCCGTTGCGGCTGTTTCATGCAAGCCGCCCGCAGCCTCAACGTGCGCTCGACCTTGCTGCGCAAACAACTGGCGCAGCTCGAACAACAACTGCAATGCGCGCTGTTCAGCTTTCAGGGCAGCGCCTTGAGCCTGACCCGCGAAGGCCAGCAATTGCAGGCGCAACTGGTGGCCTTGGCCCACGAACGCAAACTCCCGGTGATCGAGCAACCTCTGATAAGGCTGGCCGTCGCCGAATCGATCCTGCACGACATCCTCGGCCGCGACCTCATCGCACTGCTGCGCCGCAACGCCAGCGTGCGCCTGGAAATCATCGCCCTCGACAGCGAACTGGCCCTGCATGCGGTCAGCGCCGACATCGTGCTCTGGCTCGCCCACGGCGAAACCCCGCAACCCGGCCCGACCTTCGCCACCAGCGAACCGCAACGCCTCGCGCAACTGGAATACCAGCCGCACATCGCCAAACGCTATTCCCGTGTCACTGCACGGCCAGAAAGTCCGGATGACCTTGCCGATTTCATGCTGGTGCAATGGCAGCATGACCGGCAGATCGACAGCTTCCGGCCGTGGAATGAGCTGGTCGAACAGCGGTTGGCCGGGGTGGTGCAGATGCAGTCTTACGAGCTGATGCTGGAGATGATTCGTTGCAGCGCGTGCATCGGGTTGCTGCCGATGTACATGAGCCGGTTTGATCGCGGGCTGGTGGCGTTGCCGGGGTTGTTTGGGGAGGCGATGCGGTTGCAGGCGTGGTTGGCGGTGAACAGTGAGTCGCAGAATGTCGGGGAGGTGCAGACCTTGGTGGAGTTGATTCAACGCACATTCAATGAGCGACAGGAGTGGTTCGAGTAAGTCTCGCCAGGATCAGTTGCGCCGGTTTACAGTGACCGGCCACGCACTGATCCAGGAGGGATCTTTCATGCCTGAGCACAACCCCGCCATTCACCTCGAACGCTTCAGCGAGTCCCACGTCGAAGGCGTCACCGCGCTTTACAACGACCCGGCCGTGACTCGGCAGGTGTTGCAAATGCCGTTTCAGTCTGCCGAGATCTGGCGCCAACGGCTGATGGCCGAAAACGAACGGATGGTGAAGCTGGTGGCGCTGCATCAAGGTGCGGTGATCGGGCATCTCGGGCTGGAGGCTTTTTCGCGGATTCGCCGCAGCCATGCCGGCAGTGTCGGCATGGCCGTCGCGGTGGCGTGGCAGGGCAAGGGTGTCGGTTCGACGTTGTTGGCGGCGGCGCTGGAGATTGCGGACAACTGGATGAACCTGCACCGGGTCGAGCTTTCGGTGTACGCCGACAACGAAGCGGCCATTGGTCTCTATCGCAAGTTCGGCTTCGAAACCGAAGGCCTGTTCCGCGATTATGCGGTGCGTGACGGGCAATGGGTCGACACCCTGAGCATGGCGCGGTTGCGCAAGCGCTGACCTTTTGTCAGTCCATGGCCGAAGTGGCGATCGTGCAGGCAAATGACTTGCACGGTCGACCTCGGCATCTGCCATGCTCGACGTCCGCAGCACTGCTTCCTTGAAGGAACACCGCAATGGACGACGTACAGCAGCTGGGCGAAATGCTTCGCCACTATGCCGACAGCGAAGCGCACAAGAAGCAACTGTTCGAGACGCAATCGGCGACCTGGGCCTCACGGATTACCGAATTGTTCGGGCAGATTCAGCAATGGCTGGAGCCGGTGCAGGCGCCGGGTTTGCTGGAGGTGGGTCGGGAGGCTTATGTGGCGTTCGGGCCGAGCATTCCGGTTGAGACCTCAACCTTCAAGACTGAAAAACTGAGCATCGTGATCGCCGGCAAACCGGTGGAGTTCGTGCCGGATGTGATGGGCAGTGGCGGGCAGATTTCGCTGGCGGTGATGGGGCTGACGGCGGCGCGGTACGGGAGTGTTTCGTTGGTGGGGTTGCCGAGCGGGGAGTGGCAGTGGCGTAAGACCAATGGGTTGAAGGATCCGGATACCTTTGCCTTCGACGCGAATTTTCTCGCGCAGCAATTGCAGAGCCTGATTCCCCGAGACCGCACCTAAGATCAAAAGCTTACCCCCTCACCCCAGCCCTCTCCCCCAAGGGGGCGAGGGGGAAAGGGAGCAGATCTTCGTCGTTGTTGATATTGCATTCACCTTCGATATTTCAGGTCGGTGTATTTCGAGTAAACAACTCGGTCAGTCCCCTCTCCCTCCGGGAGAGGGCTAGGGTGAGGGGGGCTGCCCCTGACACACTTCACATCTCAAGATTGACCCACCCCGGCTGCGCCACCTCCGGCGCCACCGCTTTCACGGTTTTACCGGTAGCCATCTCAACTCGCCGCGCCACCTCCGGATCATCGGCAAACGGCGTCAGACTCGCATCATCCAGGCTTTCAGCCGTTTCGTGGCGCAGGCAGTACTCCACTGACAGCCACAGAAACAGCACGCCCAATACATTCAAGACAATATCGAACATGACCAGCTCCCTTGATCAGGCGATCTGCGCTTCACGGTGGGCAATCGCAACATCCGCCACCCGCACCGTGCGCCATACGTTGTAGGCCATCAGCAACATGCCCGTCAGGAAGAACACCCCGCCGGCAAACCGTACGACAAACCCCGGATGGCTGGCCTGCAGCGCTTCAACGAACGAGTAGGTCAACGTGCCGTCCTCGTTGATCGCCCGCCACATCAGGCCCTGGGTAATCCCGTTGACCCACATCGACGCGATGTACAACACCGTGCCAATGGTCGCCAGCCAGAAGTGCAGGTTGATCAACGGCGTACTGTGCATCCGTTCGCGGCCGAACACTTTGGGCACCATGTGATAGGTGGCGCCGAAGGTGATCATCGCCACCCAGCCCAACGCACCGGCATGCACGTGGCCGATGGTCCAGTCGGTGTAGTGGGAGAGGGCGTTGACGGTCTTGATCGCCATCATCGGGCCTTCGAAGGTCGACATGCCGTAGAACGCCAGCGACAGGACGAGGAAGCGCAGGATCGGGTCAGTGCGCAACTGATGCCAGGCGCCCGAGAGGGTCATCATCCCGTTGATCATCCCGCCCCAGCTCGGGGCCAGCAGGATCAGCGACATCGCCATGCCCAGCGACTGCGCCCAGTCCGGCAGTGCGGTGTAGTGCAAATGGTGCGGGCCGGCCCAGATGTACAGGGTGATCAGCGCCCAGAAGTGCACGATCGACAACCGGTACGAGTACACCGGCCGATTCACTTGCTTGGGCACGAAGTAATACATCATCCCGAGGAACCCTGTGGTCAGGAAGAACCCCACCGCGTTGTGCCCGTACCACCATTGCACCATCGCGTCGGTGGCGCCGGAATACACCGGATAGGACTTGAACCAGTCCACCGGAATCGACAGGTGATTGACCACGTGCAGCATGGCGATCACCAGAATGAAGGCGCCGAAGAACCAGTTGCCGACGTAGATGTGTTTGGTCTTGCGTTGCACCACCGTGGTGAAGAACACGATGGCGTATGCAACCCAGACCACCGCCATCCACACTGCGCCGGAAAACTCGATCTCGGCGTATTCCTTGGTGGTGGTGTAGCCCATCGGCAAGGTGACCAGCATGATCACGATCACCGATTGCCAGCCCCAGAAGGTGAACGCGGCGAGTTTGTCCGAGTACAGCCGCACCTGGCAGGTACGCTGTACCGCGTAGTAACTGGCGGCGAATTGCGCGCTGCCGGCGAAACCAAAAATCACCAGGCTGGTGTGCAACGGTCGCAAGCGGCCGAAGGTGGTCCACGGCAGGTCCATATTCATGTCCGGCCATACCAGTTGCGAGGCGATCCATACCCCCATCGCCATGCCCACGACACCCCAGAAAACAGTCGCGATGACGAATTGGCGGACGACCTTGTAGTTATAAGCCTGTCCGATTGTTGCTGTGCTCATGGTCAGTTCATCCACGGTTGCAAAGTCTTGCCAGGCCACCCGGTCTGGCACGAGCTGCACTGTAGAAACCCCACCGGAAACAAAACAGGCTCAGGAAATGTTCATTTATACGGATCAGATCCAAGCGCTGCCTGCGGCCATCTGCCGCGGCCTGATACGGTTTTTATGCGTTCAGGTGAATCTGTTGCGTGCTGCGCCGCTCGTCCATAGTCGTAAAAAATCCTGTGGGAGCGGGCTTGCTCGCGAATGCGGAGTGTCAGCCAACAAGTCAGTTGCCTGACACTCCGCATTCGCGAGCAAGCCCGCTCCCACAGTTTTGACCGTGATCAAAACTGATGAGGTAGCCGCTGCATGTATCAATACGATGATTACGACCGGGCGCTGGTGTTCGAGCGCGTTGCGCAGTTTCGCGATCAGGTCGAGCGCTTCATGGCCGGGGAGTTGAGCGAAGAAGAATTTCTGCCGCTGCGCCTGCAAAACGGCCTGTACATGCAAAAACACGCCTACATGCTGCGGGTGGCGATTCCCTACGGCACCCTGAGTGCCGAACAAATGCGCACCCTGGCGAGCATTGCCAGTGACTACGATCGTGGCTACGGCCACTTCACCACCCGGCAGAACATGCAGTTCAACTGGATCGAACTGCACGAAGTGCCGGACATTCTCGAACGTCTGGCGCAGGTCAACATGCATGCGATCCAGACCTCGGGCAACTGTGTACGCAACATCACCACCGAAGCCTTCGCCGGAGTGGCGGCGGACGAGCTGATCGACCCGCGTCCGCTGGCCGAGATCCTGCGGCAATGGTCGACGATCAACCCGGAATTTCTGTTCCTGCCGCGCAAGTTCAAGATCGCCATCTGCTCGGCGAAGCAGGATCGCGCGGCGATCATGATGCATGACATCGGCCTGTACCTTTACCCCGGTCACGACGGGCAGATGTTGCTGCGAGTGATTGTCGGCGGGGGGCTGGGGCGTACGCCGATCCTCGGTCTGCAGATCCGCGACGGCCTGCCTTGGCAGCACTTGCTGTCCTACGTCGAGGCAGTGTTGCGGGTCTACAACCGCCACGGCCGGCGCGACAACAAGTACAAGGCGCGGATCAAGATTCTGGTCAAGGCGCTGGGCATTGAAGCGTTCGCCAAGGAAGTCGAAGAAGAATGGCAACACCTCAAGGACGGCCCCGCGCAGTTGACCGAAGATGAGTACCAGCGCGTCGCCAGTGCTTTCGTGCCGCCGAGCTATCGCACGCTGGCGGGCACCGATCTGGAATACGGCACGCACCTGGCCGACAACCCGGCGTTCGCCCGCTGGGTCGCGCGCAACGTGCAACCGCACAAAGTGCCGGGCTACACCAGCGTGGTGCTGTCGACCAAACCGGGCCTGGCCTCGCCGCCGGGGGATGTGACCGGTTTGCAGATGCTGGCGGTGGCCGACTGGTCCGAGCGTTTCGGTTTCGGCGAGATTCGCATCGCCCACGAGCAGAACATCGTATTGCCGGATGTGCCCAAGTCCGAGCTGTTCGCGCTGTGGCAATTGGCGAAAGAGCAGGGGTTGGGTGCCGCCAACGTCGGCCTGCTGACCGACATCATTGCCTGCCCCGGCGGCGATTTCTGTGCGCTGGCCAATGCCAAGTCGATCCCGATCGCCCAGGCGATTCAGGCGCGTTTCGACAACCTCGATTACCTGCATGATCTGGGCGACATCAGCCTGAACATCTCCGGCTGCATGAACGCCTGCGGCCATCATCACATCGGCAACATCGGGATCCTGGGCGTCGATAAAAACGGCAGCGAGTGGTACCAGATCACCCTCGGCGGCGCCCAGGGCAAAAACAGCGCACTGGGCAAAGTCATCGGCCCGTCGTTCAGCGCCGACGAGGTGCCACAGGTGATCGAGCGGATCATTGGCACTTTCGTGCGTTATCGCGAGGCGGAAGAGCTGTTCGTCGATACCGTGGCGCGCATCGGGCTGGAGCCATTCAAGGAACGGGTTTACCCGAAAGCCCTGGAGGTATCGGCATGAACAATCTGCTGCGGATGGAGGAGAGCGGGGCGCGGATTGTGCAGGATGATCCGTGGACGCTGATCCGCTCGCCTGAAACGGCTGACAGCACTGAAATGTTGATTCTGCCGCTGGCCCACTGGCTCGAATCCCCCTCGCGCCATGCGGTCTGGCTGGGCCCGGACGACGGCGTTGAAAGCCTGTTGCCGTGGCTGGCATCGCTGCCGCTGATCGCCCTCGACTTCCCGAGCTTTCGCGACGGCCGCGCTTACAGCCAGGCCTACCTGTTGCGCAGTCGTTTCGGCTGGAAAGGCGAGTTGCGGGCCATTGGCGATGTGCTGCGCGATCAGTTGAGCCACATGCGCCAGTGCGGTTTCGACAGCTTCGCGGTGCGCGAGGACAAATCCGCCGAGGATGCGCTCAAGGGACTGGCGGGAATGAGCGTGTTGTACGGGCGCTCGGTGATCGAGCCGCGGCCGTTGTTTCGAAGGCGCTGATCCTTAACACTTGGTCTGGAAATTGTCACCTGTCATATATGACAGTGTGCGATTCCGATTTATTGCGCTCTAATCTGAACCAAGGATTCAGATGCAACTATCAACGTTTCTGTTCGCGACGGAGGAGCATGATGGAAAAGCTTCGCTATGAGCAGGCATTTTGGATTGTGTCGCAACAGAATTTATTGAATGAGAGCGTGGATCCAAATTGGAGGCAGGCAAATTATGCGTGTTGTCGTGCCCTTATCGTCGAAGCAGTCGAGGCCCTCGAATTTTACGATTGGAAGTGGTGGGCTAAAACTGAAACAGACTATTTCCAGATGCAACTCGAACTGGTTGACGTACTGTGTTTCGCAATTTCTTTCTATATAAAACAACACCCCGGTGAACTGAGGGTCATTGCTGAGTCGCTAGCGCTTGAATCTAATCCGGATCTTCAGGTGTGCCGTTATCAACGTAAATCTGTGAAGCTCGTCGATTGTGATATTCCAAGGTTGCTGGATATAGTCATTGGTTATGCATCGATGAGGTGTATTCGATTGCCGTTGCTCGAACGATTATTTTTATTGAGTGGGTTGATTAGCTGGGAAGAAATAATTTTACGCTATCGGCAGAAATATGCGCTCCATGTCTATCGCCAAGTTAATGGTTATCGAGTGGGTCGATATAACAAATTTTGGCCACTTGTTGAGGATTCTAACTATTTGCAAGGCGTGGTGACGGGGTGCTGTTCGATAACGACGCAGGAGAAATTAATTAAAGGTTTGGAACACTTATATCGAGCGTCACACCAGTAGAGTCAGTGAGGGCGTAATGTTATCGATCAAAAAACTTCCGTCGCCGGCTGGCATTCCCTTGCTCGGGAATATTCTACAGATCAAGCCGTCACGCATTTATCAAGTCTTGTGTGACTGGGCAAGAGAACTTGGTGGGTTTTATACCTTTAAAATTGGATCTAAATGTATTCTCGTTGTGACTGAGCCTGACGTTATGGCTGAAGTGCTTCACGAGCGGCCGGGGAAATTCAGACGCTGGGTAAAGATGGAAGAGCTAGGGCTTGAAGTGGGAGCGGATGGGGTTTTTGTAGCCGAGGGGGATAAGTGGCGCCGGCATCGAAGGCTGATCACACCGACGTTCAATTTGTTGCACATAAAAAATGCGTGGGAGGCGATCGACGCTACAACCCGACGCTTACAACAACGCTGGTTAAATTTTGCGGTTGATGGTAGTTCGGTTGATATGCGTCAGGAAGCTATGAGTTATACCGTTGATGTAGTGACTGGATTTGCTTTTGGTTATGAACTTAACACGCTGGAAGAGTCTGCTGGAGAGTTACAGGGCGCGCTATCTTCGTTTCTGCAAACAGCCGCTCGCCGTCAAGCAGCGGTGTTTCCTTATTGGCGATATATAACGCTGAAGTCTGATCGCGAGTTCAACGTGGCGCTGACGAGGATTAATCACTTGGTGAGCGGTTTCATCAAGAGCGCACGCGAACGTATGGAAAATGGTTCGTCGCCTCCATTGCCGCCAGTAAATATGATCGAAAAACTGGTTGCCCACCAAAACAGCGCAGGTAGTGAATTACTATCTGATGGCGAGATTATCGGCAACGTTCTGACCTTTTTATTAGCAGGGGAGGACACAACGGCTAATACGATTGCCTGGGCCGTCTATTTTATTGCCAGACACCCCGTAGTTCAGGAAAAGTTGCAAATGGAAGTGGACCGAGTGCTAAACAGTACCGCCGTAATTCCTACGATAGATCAGCTGGATAAGCTGCCTTACGCGCACGCAATAATTCAGGAAACTATGCGCCTCAAGCCGGTTTTTCCGTTACTAACACTTGAACCAAATGAAGATGTGGAAATTCAGGGTGTAGAAGTCTTGAAAGGCACACCTGTTTTTTTGTTAATCGGTTACCCGGGCCAGGATACACGGCACTTCATCCACGCCGGAGAGTTTCTCCCGGAACGATGGCTCGATAGTCAAGCATATGAGCAGGACAATAAGAAAGCGTGCACTCCGTTTGGCATCGGACCTCGACACTGTCCGGGACATCAACTTGCGATGCATGAAGCGCTGATGGCCATTTCAATGTTGGCGAAGAACTTTGACGTAAAAGCTGATGAAAGCGCAGGCCCGACAGAAGAAACTTATGCGTTCACACTTTGTCCTTCGCATGTTTCAGTCTGTTTAATGAAACGTCACGAATAGGTTTTACTTCAGTCGAGGTAAGTATGGGTGAGCAACGTCAGGTTTATTTGATGGGGGAAGGTGCAGCTGAGCAAGAGCGCTTGGCAATACTTTCCGATATTTACGAACAAGGCAGCGTCAGATTCTTGCGTAGCCAATTACCGCCTGATGCCAAAACCGTGTTGGATATTGGTTGCGGTCATGGCCAGATGTCGTGCTGGCTAGGGAGGGAGTATCCTTCGATGCAGGTAATAGGAGGGGACTCTTCGGGTTCGCAATTGCATATCTGCGATCAACTTCTCAAGGCTGGCAATTTATCCAATGTCAGGTTCGAAAACTTGAATCTGATGGATACCTGGCAAGACAGGCAGCAAGTTGATGTTTTGTATGCTCGGTACGTACTTATGCATATTCCAGACTGGAATAGTGCATTCGCAAATATGTTGTCCGTTTGCCGCGCGGGTGGGTCTATTTTGCTTGAAGAGCCCGGATTTCCGTTCGTCAGTTATCCAGCGCATGACTCTTTGAATAAGGCCAACGAGTGGGGGCAGGAGTTGACTAAGAAAATGGGGATGCGCTTTGACTGTATTGAGCCATTGTGGTCTTACGTTCATGGGTTGGACGGTGTCGCTGTAGATCACTGGGCATTCGACCAGCCTTTTTTCAGTGACGCCAATCGAAAAAGCCTGCTGTGGAGGTCCTTTATGGTGATCATGGATCCTCTTGTTGCATGCGGTATGGCGGCCAGAAATGAGGTGGAGAAAGTACTATCAGACTTGAAAATGATAGCCGTAAATCCCTTATATGTTGTGGGTGCTTTGCGGATGATTCAGTTGCATTTGGTGAAACTATAGCGGAGAGGGTCTCCAAACAAATCGGGAACGGCCTTGTCTCTTATGCATTTTGGGTTGGGTTTTGGTTTCCAGTGTCGGTAATTGTTATAAAAAACTGTTATTTCTTACAGTGGAACAGACACTCGTATCGAATTTTAATTAATGCCGGCAAAGCGTCCTTCAATACGGGTTGCCATCAAGGTCTTGTATTCAAATAAACGAGCGTAAGGAGTTTTTTATGTCTATCAAATCGAAAAGAATATTGTTTTCGGCACTTCCTGCCGCTGTCCTGAAAGAAAATCAGGACGGTCTCCACTTCTCTGCCCCGGCGATAAAAATAGCTACAGAACACGAAGTCATAGTTTTTGCTATTTCTGACGCAGGAGAAGGGCTTGCCTTAGATGTTCAGGTATCTAAAGAGCAGATAGGGCATCCCATTAATATTCTTATCCCGGAATCCGACCTGCCTCGTGGGAACCTGACAGTCGATTACGGAGTTCTGCAGAGTGAAAAATCAGTTTTCCGTTCGAAGGTTTCTCATTACAAGCCGAAATAATCGTCCGCCGCCCTTCGCTCCAGTTTTTTAACTTGGGGCGATGGTGGCATTTTGGTAGAGTCCTTTTCGCCGTCGGATTATCGGCTGAGCAAATCAGGAAGGGAGTCTGCTGTTGTGAGTGTTGGCAAGAAAATTCTGGGCCTCACCGCGTTGCTGTTGATGCTGACGCTGTGGGCCGGTTACATCTATGTGTTCAACGAAAACCGCGGCGGCCAGCTTGGCGGTGTCGGCGAAAGCACCGCATGGTGCGGCACGCCGCCGAACACGGAAGCGGCGCTGCTGGGCAAGGATCAACTGACCTTGCGCATCACCAATAACCTGCGCGGCGAGTTCATGCTCAGCGGTGCGGTGGTGGTGTCCGAGCGCACCTTCAACCGCTATGACCTGGGTCGCAACGAACTGCGTCTGCGCCTGGAACCGTTGCAGTGGACGTACGGCGTCACGCCGATCTTCCTTGAGCAAGTGAAAGTCCTGCCCCTGAGCCGCAACCTCGCTTCGACCGACAAAAGCGCCTTCGCCCAGCTCGAATCGCGCCCGATCGGCGTTCAGGGCCGGGTCACCGAGTTCCCTTTCGACACCTATCGCTACGGCTACAAACCGGTACTGTATTACCTCAAGGGTAACGAGCGCATCGACCTGCGCTTCAAGAACATCACCACGCTGATGGAGATGTCCAACACCTTCACGCCGATCCAGAAGTACAACCGCGCCGACTACATCAACGAGAAAAATTCGGTGGTCCGCGACGAAGACTACAAAGCCTACGGCCACCACGAGTGCGCGTTCAGCGTCGAGCGTAAAGGTTCGTTCAAGGTGGTGGTGCTGCTGATGTTGCTGGTGTTGTGCCTGCCGTTGTTGCTGGTGTTCTACCGCGACGAGCCGGGGATCGACTTCCTGGCCACGCTGGTGGGAATCGGCGTGGTGCGCACAGTGCTGGTGGGGCCGGTGCAGGATTTCCAGCTGTACAACATCGATTTCCTGTTCGGCGCGGCGCTGTTGCTGGTGGGCACCGTGTCGCTGATCAAGGCGATGCGGCTCAACAGCCGGCGGGAGATGGCGTTACGCAGCGGGGAAACGTCGACCTGGTGAATCTGATCTGAATCGGGTTCTATCGTGCTTCAGTCCGGGGGCGGGATTCATTTCCCGTCCGGCAAAGCGCAAAGCCTGTGGTTTTAGCTATACCTGTAACTCCCCATGCAATAAATCAGGCCTTCTGACAGGAGTTACAGCATGAAGCTAGCCTTAATGATGAGCACCCTATGCATTGCCTCGCTTGGCGTGGTGGGTTGCTCCAGCAAAACCGTCGCTCCGGATGAGTATTCAGGCTTCCTCAAGGACTACAGCCAGCTCAAGGAGGCCAAGTCACCGTCCGGTGCCGAGGTGATGCGCTGGGTCGATCCCAAACTCGATATCAACAAGTTCACCAGCGTCTACATCGAACCAACCCAGCTGTATCCCAAGCCTCAGCCAACGGCAAAAATCCCGCAACAGACCCTCAACGGCATCACTGCTTACTATGATCAGGCGCTCAAGCGTGAAGTGGGCAAGTCTCTGCCGTTGGCCAGCGGGCCCGGCCCGGGTGTGATCGTTGTGCGCGCGGCCATCACCGCCGTCAACAGCAAGACCGAAGGCCTGCGTGCCTATGAAGTGATCCCGATTGCCTTGGTGGCGGCAGCGGTCACCACCGCCAGCGGCAGTCGCGATCAGGAAACCACCCTGGCCACCGAAGCAGTGTTCATCGATGGCGGCAACAACAAGGTGGTGGCGCAGGTCGTGCGCAAGGGCACCGGTAAACCTCTGGAAAACGATTCTCAGGTAATGAAGGCCGATGACGTTAAAGCCGTGATCGATGGCTGGGCGTCGGACATGCACCAGTCCTATCTGAAAATGAAGTCCAGATAAGGCGGGCCTGATGACCTCCACGGCGTGAGTCGTGGAGGCCGGTCGGGAGCGGAGTGGACTGTCAGTGCTTTTTGGCCTGTTCGCGAATCCGTTCTTCCTGCTCGCGCAGTTGCGGAGTGAATTCGGCGCCAAAATCTTCCGGGCAGAATATCTGGCGAATCTCGATTTCGGCCTCGGTGCCCGGCATGGGATTAGGGCAGCGCTTGACCCATTCGATGGCTTCTTCCTTCGATTTCACGTCCCAGATCCAGTAACCGGCGATCAGCTCCTTGGTTTCGGCGAAAGGGCCGTCGATCACGCTGCGTGTTTCCCCGCTGAAACGTACGCGGGCACCCTTGCTGCTTGGATGCAGGCCATCGGCCGAGACCAGGATGCCGGCCTTGGCCAGTTCCTCGTTGTAGTTGCCCATATCGGTGAGCAATTGCTCGCTTGGCATCACGCCGGCTTCGGAATCCTGGCTGGCTTTGACAATGATCATGAAGCGCATGGGGTTTCTCCGCTGGAAAGTGAGGGATTCAATGCCTTGTCGAACGGCCAGGGCTTGAATCGACAGCCCGTTAAATAAAAGATGCTGACGGTGGCGGCGGGTGAGGGCGGTACGCTCTACACCGACCAATTTCGGTTCAGGCATAGGTCGTCGGACAATTTCGTGGTTAACTTCCGCCTCTTGCATGCTTTCCCAACAACGTTAAGAAGGACTCCGTTCATGGCTCAAGTCACTCTCAAAGGCAACCCGGTTCAAGTCAACGGCCAACTGCCACAAGCCGGTTCCAAGGCGCCAGCCTTTTCCCTGGTAGCCGGCAATCTGTCCGACGTCACCCTGAAAGACTTCGCCGGCAAGCGCAAAGTGCTGAACATCTTCCCAAGCGTCGACACCCCGACTTGCGCCACTTCCGTGCGCAAGTTCAACGCCCAGGCCAACGAGCTGGCCAACACCGTGGTGTTGTGCATCTCGGCTGACCTGCCATTCGCCCAGGCCCGCTTCTGCGGCGCCGAAGGTCTGGAAAACGTACAGAACCTGTCGACCCTGCGTGGCGCCGAGTTCATCGAGAACTACGGCGTGGCCATCGCTGACGGCCCGCTGAAAGGCCTGACCGCCCGTGCGGTGGTTGTGCTGGACGAAAACGACAACGTGCTGCACAGCGAGCTGGTCAAGGAAATCGCTGAAGAGCCGAACTACGATGCAGCGCTGGCTGTATTGAAATAAGTGTTCTGAAACAAGCGCTTTACAATTGTTAACGGCCTGGCCCTGTCCAGGCCGTTTTCATTTGTGTATCAGTGTTTTGGCTCACACCTTGAAACGTAAGTTGAAGGTAAATTGCCGGTAAAGCTGCTTTGCTTTACCCCCACCAGTGCTTATCGTTCAGCCTTCCGTAAAAGAAGCCCACGCGCCCAATGGTTAATCACTCCATGCAATCGTCTTCCCGAAACTCTCGTCGCTGGCTGCTCAGTCTGCTGGTCCTGCTGGTCATCGCCGGCCTGTGCTGGAAATTCTGGCCTGCCGGATCGGCCCACAAGGAGGGCGGCGAGAAGGCTGCGGCCGGTCACACCGGGCGTTCGGGGATGATGCGTCCGGGCTTCGGCGGGGCGGCGGGTCCGATCCCGGTGCGCGTGGCGCCAGTGGTCACCGGTGATTTCCCGCTGTACTACAAGGCGCTGGGCACCGTGACCGCGCTGAACACCATCAACGTGCGCAGCCGGGTCGGCGGCGAACTGGTGAAGATCTATTTCGAAGAGGGGCAGATGGTCAAGGCTGGCGACCTGCTGGCGGAGATCGACCCGCGTCCGTACCAGAACGCCTTGCTTCAGGCTGAAGGCACCTTGCTGCAGAATCAGGCACAGCTGAAAAACGCCCAGGTCGATGTCGAGCGCTATCGCGGTCTTTACAAGGAAGACAGCATCGCCAAGCAGACCCTGGACACCGCTGAAGCACTGGTCGGCCAATACCTCGGCACCGTGAAAACCAACCAGGCGGCGGTCAACGACGCCAAGCTCAACCTCGAATTCACCAAGATCCGCGCGCCGATTGCCGGTCGCGTCGGTCTGCGCCAACTCGACGTCGGCAACCTGGTGGCCGCGAATGACACCACGTTCCTCGCCGTCATTACCCAGACCCAGCCGATCAGTGTAGCGTTCACCCTGCCGGAAAACAGCCTGGAAACCGTGCTCGCCCGCTACCGCAGCGGCGCCAAACTGCCCGCTGAAGCCTGGGACCGTGGCGATACCAAACTGCAAGCCACAGGCGTGCTGCAAAGCCTCGACAACCAGATCGACGTGACGACCGGCACCCTGAAGTTCAAGGCGCGCTACGAAAACCGCGATCAATCGCTGTTCCCCAACCAGTTCGTCAACGTTCACCTGCTGGCCGACACCCTCAAGGGCGTGCTGCTGGCGCCATCGGCCGCGATCCAGTTCGGTACCAACGGCACCTTCGTCTACGCGCTGGACGGCGACAGGAAAGTGACCATCCGCCAGTTGAAGATCGGCGCCAGCGACGGGCAGAACACCGTGATCACCGAAGGCCTGGCCCCCGGCGACCGCGTGGTGCTGGAAGGCACAGACCGCTTGAAGGAAGGCAGTGAAGTGGAAGTGGTCAACGACAGTCAGGATGTGCCGACCACGCCGACCGGACACCTGCAAGGCAAGTCCGCCGCCAGCGCTCCTGATGCTGCCGTCACCGACAAGGCCAAGAAGGGCGCATGAACATTTCGCGTCTGTTCATCCTCCGCCCGGTCGCCACCACGCTGAGCATGCTGGCCATCGTACTGGCCGGTCTGATCGCCTATCGCTTGCTGCCGGTTTCGGCCTTGCCGCAGGTGGATTACCCGACCATCCGGGTCATGACGTTGTACCCGGGCGCCAGTCCGGACGTGATGACCAGCGCCGTCACCGCGCCGCTTGAACGTCAGTTCGGGCAAATGCCGGGCCTGACGCAAATGGCTTCGACCAGTTCCGGCGGAGCCTCGGTGCTGACCCTGCGTTTCAGCCTCGACATCAACATGGACGTCGCCGAACAGCAGGTGCAGGCGGCGATCAACGCCGCAACCAACCTGTTGCCGACCGATCTGCCGGCGCCGCCGGTGTACAACAAGGTCAATCCGGCGGACACCCCGGTGCTGACCCTGGCGATTACCTCGAAAACCATGCTGCTGCCCAAGCTCAACGATCTGGTCGACACGCGCATGGCGCAGAAGATCGCCCAGATCAGCGGCGTCGGCATGGTCAGCATCGCCGGCGGTCAGCGTCAGGCGGTGCGGATCAAGGTCAATCCGGAGGCACTGGCGGCCAACGGCCTGAACCTGTCGGACGTGCGCACGCTGATCGGTGCGTCCAACGTCAACCAGCCCAAGGGTAACTTCGACGGCCCGACGCGGGTGTCGATGCTCGATGCCAACGACCAGCTGACTTCGCCCAAGGACTACGCCAACCTGATCCTGGCCTACAAGAACGGCGCACCGCTGCGGCTCAAGGATGTCGCGCAGATCGTCGACGGCGCCGAAAACGAGCGTCTGGCGGCGTGGGCCAACCAGAATCAGGCAGTGTTGCTGAATATCCAGCGCCAGCCGGGCGCCAACGTGATCGAGGTGGTCGACCGGATCAAGGCGCTGCTGCCGAGCATCACCGACAACCTGCCGGCGGGCCTCGAAGTGACCGTGCTGACCGACCGCACCCAGACCATCCGCGCCTCGGTCACCGACGTGCAGCACGAGCTGCTGATCGCCATCGCGCTGGTGGTGATGGTGACGTTCCTGTTCCTGCGTCGCGCCAGTGCGACCATCATTCCGTCAGTAGCGGTTCCGCTGTCGCTGATCGGTACGTTTGGCGTGATGTACCTGGCCGGATTCTCGGTCAACAACCTGACCCTGATGGCACTGACCATCGCCACCGGTTTCGTGGTCGATGATGCCATCGTGATGCTGGAGAACATCGCCCGTTTCATTGAAGAGGGTGACAGCCCGATGCAGGCCGCGCTCAAGGGCGCGAAGCAGATCGGCTTCACCCTGATTTCCCTGACCCTGTCGTTGATCGCGGTGCTGATTCCACTGCTGTTCATGGCCGACGTAGTGGGGCGGTTGTTCCGCGAATTCGCCATTACCCTGGCGGTGGCGATCCTGATTTCCCTGGTGGTCTCGCTGACCCTGACGCCGATGATGTGCGCGCGCCTGCTCAAGCGTGAGCCGCAAGAACATGAACAGGGCCGTTTCTACCGAGCCAGCGGTGCGTTCATCGACTGGATGATTGCCGCTTACGGGCGCAAGTTGCAGTGGGTGCTCAAGCACCAGCCGCTGACACTGCTGGTGGCCATCGGCACCCTGGCGCTGACCGTGTTCCTTTATATGGTGGTGCCCAAGGGCTTCTTCCCGGTGCAGGACACCGGGGTGATCCAGGGCATCTCCGAGGCGCCGCAGTCGATTTCCTTTGCCGCCATGGGCGAGCGTCAACAGGCGTTGGCCAAGGTGATTCTCGAAGACCCGGCGGTGGAAAGCCTGTCGTCCTACATCGGCGTCGACGGCGACAACGCCACGCTCAACAGCGGTCGCCTGCTGATCAACCTCAAACCCCATGGCCAGCGTGATCTGACGGCGACCGAAGTGATTGCCCGCCTGCAACCGCAGCTGGACAAGCTTGTCGGCATCCGCCTGTTCATGCAGCCGGTGCAGGACCTGACCATCGAAGACCGCGTCAGCCGCACCCAGTACCAGTTCAGCATGTCGTCGCCGGACGCCGAACTGCTCAGCCTGTGGAGCGGCCGGCTGGTCGAGGCATTGGCCCAGCGTCCGGAGCTGACCGACGTCGCCAGTGATTTGCAGGACAAGGGTTTGCAGGTGTTCCTGGTGATTGACCGCGATGCAGCCTCGCGCCTTGGCGTGTCGGTGGCGAACATCACCGATGCGCTGTACGACGCCTTTGGCCAGCGGCAGATCTCGACCATTTACACCCAGGCCAGCCAGTACCGCGTGGTGCTGCAGGCTCAGGCCGGGGAGAAGATCGGCCCCCAGGCGCTGGATCAGATTCACGTCAAGACCACCGATGGCGGTCAGGTGCGGTTGTCGAGCCTGGCCCATGTCGAGGAGCGTCAGGCGCAACTGGCGATCACTCACATCGGCCAGTTCCCGGCGGTGATGATGTCCTTCAACCTTGCCCACGGCGTGGCGCTGGGGCATGCGGTGGACATCATCGAGCAGGTGCAGAAAGACATCGGCATGCCGATCGGCGTGCAGACCCAGTTCCAGGGTGCAGCCGAAGCGTTTCAGGCCTCGCTGTCGAGCACCTTGCTGCTGATTCTGGCGGCGGTGGTGACCATGTACATCGTGCTCGGCGTGCTCTACGAGAGCTACATCCACCCCATCACGATTCTGTCGACCTTGCCTTCGGCGGCGGTCGGTGCGTTGCTGGCGCTGCTGCTCAGCGGCAATGACCTGGGCATGATCGCGATCATCGGCATCATCCTGCTGATCGGTATCGTCAAGAAGAACGCGATCATGATGATCGACTTCGCCCTCGACGCCGAGCGTACTCAAGGCATGGCGCCGGAGCAGGCGATCTATCAGGCGGCGCTGCTGCGGTTCCGGCCGATCCTGATGACCACGCTGGCCGCGTTGTTCGGCGCGGTGCCGTTGATGCTGGCCACCGGTTCGGGTGCTGAATTGCGTCAGCCGCTGGGTCTGGTGATGGTCGGCGGATTGCTGGTGAGCCAGATCCTGACGCTGTTCACGACACCGGTGATCTACCTGTATTTCGATCGTCTCGGCCGGCGTTTTGGCCGTGCGCCTTCGGCCGTGGAGCCGGTAGAACAGCCATGAACCTGTCCGGTCCCTTCATCAAGCGCCCGGTGGCGACCATGCTCCTGAGCCTGGCGATCATGCTGCTGGGCGGTGTGAGCTTCGGCCTGCTGCCGGTGTCGCCGCTGCCACAAATGGACTTCCCGGTGATCGTGGTGCAGGCGAGTCTGCCCGGCGCGAGCCCGGAAGTCATGGCGTCCACGGTTGCTACGCCGCTGGAGCGTTCGTTCGGCGCCATCGCCGGCGTCAATACCATGAGCAGCCGTTCCAGCCAGGGTTCGACACGGGTCATTCTGCAATTCGACCTCGACCGCGACATCAATGGCGCGGCGCGGGAAGTGCAGGCGGCAATCAACGCTTCGCGCAACCTGCTGCCGAGCGGGATGCGCAGCATGCCGACCTACAAGAAGGTCAACCCGTCACAGGCGCCGATCATGGTGTTGTCGCTGACCTCGGATGTGCTGGAAAAAGGCCAGCTCTACGACCTGGCCTCGACCATCCTGTCCCAGAGCCTGTCCCAGGTGCAGGGCGTGGGCGAGGTGCAGATCGGCGGCAGCTCCCTGCCGGCGGTACGCATCGAACTCGAACCCCAGGCCCTGAACCAGTACGGCGTGGCGCTGGACGATGTGCGCAAGACCATCGCCGGCGCCAACGTGCGCCGGCCGAAGGGCTCGGTCGAGGACGACCAGCGCCTGTGGCAGATCCAGGCCAACGATCAACTGGAGAAGGCCAAGGACTACGAATCGCTGATCATCCACTACAACGGCGGTGCCGCGCTTCGTCTGAAGGACGTGGCCAAGGTCAGCGATGGCGTGGAAGACCGCTACAACAGCGGTTTCTTCAATGACGATGCGGCGGTGTTGCTGGTGATCAACCGGCAGGCCGGCGCCAACATCATCGAGACGGTCAACGAGATCAAGGCGCAGTTGCCGGCATTACAGGCCGTGTTGCCGGCCAGCGTGAAGCTGAATCTGGCGATGGATCGTTCGCCGGTGATCAAGGCCACGCTGCACGAAGCAGAGATGACCTTGCTGATCGCTGTGGCGCTGGTGATCCTGGTGGTGTTCCTGTTCCTCGGCAATTTCCGTGCTTCGCTGATCCCGACTCTGGCGGTGCCGGTGTCGCTGGTCGGCACTTTTGCGGTGATGTACCTCTACGGATTCTCGCTGAACAACCTGTCGCTGATGGCGCTGATTCTCGCCACCGGGCTGGTGGTGGACGATGCCATCGTGGTGCTGGAAAACATTTCCCGGCACATCGACGAAGGCGTCAAGCCGATGAAGGCCGCGTATCTGGGGGCCAAGGAAGTCGGGTTCACCCTGCTGTCGATGAACGTGTCGCTGGTGGCGGTGTTCCTGTCGATCCTGTTCATGGGCGGGATCATCGAGAGCCTGTTCCGTGAATTCTCCATCACCCTGGCCGCCGCCATCGTGGTGTCGCTGGTGGTTTCCCTGACCCTGACACCGATGCTCTGTGCCCGCTGGCTCAAGCCGCACACGCCGGGCCAGGAAAACCGTCTGCAACGCTGGAGCCGGCGCACCAACGACTGGATGGTCGGCAAATACGCCACCAGCCTCGACTGGGTGTTGCGTCACCGACGTCTGACACTGTTGAGCCTGATCATCACGGTCGGCGTGAACGTCGCGTTGTATGTAGTGGTGCCCAAGACCTTCCTGCCGCAACAGGACACCGGCCAGTTGATCGGTTTCGTGCGCGGTGACGACGGCCTGTCGTTCAGCGTGATGCAGCCGAAAATGGAAACCTTCCGCCGCGCCGTGCTCAAGGACGAAGCGGTCGAGAGCGTTGCCGGTTTCATTGGTGGCACCAACGGAACCAATAACGCGTTCATGCTGGTGCGCCTGAAGCCGATCAAGGAGCGCAATATCTCGGCGCAAAAAGTCATCGAGCGCCTGCGCAAGGAAATGCCCAAGGTGCCCGGCGCGCAATTGATGCTGATGGCCGACCAGGACCTGCAGTTCGGCGGTGGCCGTGAGCAGACCACCTCGCAATACAGCTACATCCTGCAAAGCGGCGATCTTGGGGCCCTGCGCGAGTGGTACCCGAAAGTGGTCACCGCATTGCGCGCCTTGCCGGAACTGACCGCCATCGACGCCCGTGAAGGGCGCGGTGCGCAGCAGGTGACGCTGATCGTCGACCGCGATCAGGCCAAACGTCTGGGCGTGGACATGAACATGGTCACCGCCGTGCTCAACAACGCTTACAGCCAGCGGCAGATTTCGACGATCTACGACAGTCTCAACCAGTATCAGGTGGTGATGGAGGTCAATCCGAAATACGCCCAGGACCCGGTCACGCTCAATCAGGTGCAGGTGATCACTGCCGATGGCGCGCGGATTCCGTTGTCGACCATTGCCCATTACGAAAGCAGCCTGGAAGATGACCGGGTCAGCCACGAAGGCCAGTTCGCCTCCGAAAGCATCGCGTTCGACATGGCCGAAGGCGTGACGGTAGAGAAGGGCAGTGCGGCCATCGAGCGGGCGATTGCCAAGGTCGGCCTGCCGGAAGACGTGATCGCGAAAATGGCCGGCACCGCCGACGCCTTCGCGGCCACCCAGAAGAGCCAGCCGTTCATGATCCTCGGTGCGCTGCTGGCGGTGTATCTGGTGCTGGGCGTGTTGTATGAAAGCTACATTCATCCGCTGACGATCCTGTCGACACTGCCGTCGGCCGGGGTTGGCGCGCTGTTGTCGATCTACGTGCTGGGCGGCGAGTTCAGCCTGATTTCGCTGCTCGGGTTGTTCCTGCTGATCGGTGTGGTGAAGAAGAACGCGATCCTGATGATCGACCTGGCGCTGCAACTGGAGCGTCATCAGGGCATGGCGCCATTGGAATCGATTCGCAGTGCCTGTCTGCAACGCCTGCGGCCGATCCTGATGACCACGCTGGCGGCGATCCTCGGCGCGTTGCCGTTGTTGCTCAGCCGTGCCGAAGGCGCGGAAATGCGCCAGCCACTGGGCCTGACCATTATCGGTGGTCTGATTTTCAGCCAGATTCTGACCCTTTACACCACACCTGTGGTTTACCTCTATCTCGACAAGGCCCGTCACCGCTTCAACAAGTGGCGTGGCGTACGTACCGATGCCGCACTGGAAACTCCGCTATGAATGACCGTTCGCTTATCCAACTGGCCAGTGTCCGCGGTTCGCGTCTGCTGAGCCTGTCACTGTGCGTGGCGATGCTCAGTGCGTGCGCCGTCGGCCCGGACTACCAGCGCCCGCAGACCGCCGAAGTCGCCCAGTACAAAGAGGCCAAGGGCTGGCGTCAGGCCAGTCCCTCGGATTCCCTGGCCCGGGGCGCCTGGTGGGAGTTGTACGGCGACCGTCAGCTCAATGAGCTGGTGGAAAAGCTCAACCGTTCCAACCAGACCGTCGCCCAGTCCGAGGCGCAGTACCGTCAGGCCCAGGCCTTGGTGCGCGATGCCCGTGGAGCGTTTTACCCGACGCTCGACCTGAGCCTGGGCAAGACCCGCTCCAGCCAGGGCACCGGCAGCAGCAGTTCGAGCCTGAGCAGTTTGTCCAGCGGTATTCGTGATACCTACAACGCCCAGTTGGGCGTCAGTTGGGAAGCCGATGTCTGGGGCAAGTTGCGCCGGGGGCTGGAGGCCGACGAGGCCAGCGCGCAGGCCAGCTTCGCCGATCTGGCGGCGATGCGCCTGAGCCAGCAGTCGGAACTGGTGCAGAACTACCTGCAGTTGCGCGTGATCGATCAGCAGAAGCGTTTGCTCGAGTCGACGGTGGAAGCCTACGAACGTTCGCTGAAAATGACCCAGAACCAGTACAACGCCGGGATCTCCGGGCGTGATGCCGTGGCGCAGGCACAGACGCAACTCAAATCCACCCAGGGCGATCTGGTGGACCTGATCTGGCAGCGGGCGCAGTTCGAAAACGCCATTGCGGTACTGACCGGCCAGCCGCCGGCGCAGTTCAAGCTCGCCGAAACCCAGGACATTCCGAAGCTGCCGCAGATTCCGTTGAGCCTGCCGTCGCAACTGCTGGAACGGCGCCCGGACATCGCCTCGGCGGAACGCTCGGTAATTGCAGCGAATGCCAATATTGGCGTAGCCAAGGCCGCGTACTACCCGGACTTCACCCTGAGCATGAGCGGCGGCTACAGCAGCAGTACTTCGCGGGATTTGATCAGTCTGCCGAACCGTTTCTGGTCGGTTGGGCCGAAAATGAGTCTGCCGCTGTTCGACGGTGGCCGACGCTCGGCGGAAGTCGACCGTACCGAAGCCGTGTATGACCAGACCGTAGCCAAATACCGCCAGACCGTGCTCGACGGCTTCCGCGAGGTGGAAAATTACCTGGTGCAGTTGAAGGTATACGAAGACGAAGCGGCCGTGCGCCAGGAAGCCCTCGATGCGGCACGGGATTCGCTGCGTCTGACCGAAAACCAGTACAAGGCCGGGGTGATTGCTTATCTCGATGTGGTGACCGTGCAGGCCACGGCGTTGAGCAACGAGCGCACTGTCCTGAATATCCTGCAGAGCCGTTTGATTGCCAGCGTGCAGTTGATCGCGGCGCTGGGCGGTGGCTGGGACGGGCAGCTGGAAACCACTGATAACCGCTGACGTGAGGCCATGATCGTTCCGCATGGGAACGATCTGCCGGCGAGGCGGACGATCTTCTCAAGCCCCTGAATTAGAGCCTTGTCAGACGATCAAACAAGCGTTTCATCGGGTTGATGGCCATTTGATTACTTTGTCAGTGAATTCTTTTTCGCAATCAGTACAATCGGCGCATTTGGCCCCGCCGAGAACGGAAGCAGTACGGTGGGGTGGTCACGAGAATTCTCATGCTCATCGGTAGCTATTCCTTCACCCTGGTTTTCATTTCGCTGTGTGTGGCGATCCTCGCTTCCTACACCGCGCTCGATCTCACCGGGCGCATTGCCACCGCCAAGGGACGCGCCGTGCATATATGGACGGCCGGCGGGGCGTTTGCCATGGGCGTCGGCGTCTGGTCGATGCACTTCATCGGAATGCTGGCGTTCACGCTGCCGATCAGCCTCGGTTACGACATTTCGATCACGGCGCTTTCATTGCTGATCGCCGTGCTTTCCTGCGGTTTTGCCCTGTGGCTGGTCAGCCAGCCGAAACTGCCGGCCTGGCAACTGGCCTTTGGCGCGTTGATCATGGGCGCCGGCATCAGCGCGATGCATTACACCGGCATGGCCGCGATGCGCATGCAACCGGGCATCGACTACGATCCGACATTGTTTGGCGCCTCGCTGCTGATCGCCGTCGGCGCCTCGGCGGCAGCGCTGTGGATCGCCTTTCGCCTGCGTCAGCATTCGCCCTATGTGCGGCTGTTCCGTGCCGGGGCGGCGATTGTCATGGGCGTGGCGATTGTCGGCATGCACTACACCGGTATGGCGGCGGCGCGGTTTCCCGAAGGCAGTTTCTGCGGCGCGGTGCTCAGCGGTCTGAATGGCAATGGCCTGGACAACCTGGTGCTGATCACCACGCTGGCGGTGCTGGCCATCGCGCTGCTGACCTCGATTCTCGACGCGCGCCTCGAAGCCCGCACCGCTGATCTGGCCCATTCGTTGACCGTGGCCAACCGCGAACTCACCCAGCTGGCTTTGCACGACACCCTGACCGGGCTGCCGAACCGGATGTTGCTGGACGACCGGATCAATCAGGCGATGAAAAAGGTCAACGAGCAGGGCGGCTGTTTTGCGCTGATGTTCATCGATCTGGACGGCTTCAAACCCGTCAACGACGCTTTCGGTCACCACATGGGCGACCAGTTGCTGCGCGAAGTGGCGGTGCGCCTGCGTGAAGATTTGCGCAGCCTCGACACGCTGGCGCGGATTGGCGGCGATGAGTTTGTGCTGCTGGTGCGCCTGGCCGAGCCTGACGACGCGCTGGGTCTGGCAGCACGTCAGGTGGGCCTGATCGCGCAGTCGTTCCGGGTCGCCGAACATGACCTGCAGATTTCCGCCAGCGTCGGCATCGCCCTGTATCCGGGCAATGGCCAGAGCGCCCAGGAACTACTGATGAACGCCGACGCTGCGATGTACCACGCCAAGGGCGGCGGCAAGAACGGCTACAGCTTCTTCGACGTCTCGATGAACAGTAACGCCCGCAAGCAACTGCAACTGCTGCAGGATCTGCGCGCGGCGTTGGAGCACAGCCAGTTCAGCCTGCATTACCAACCCAAGTTCCATGCCGCCGATGGCCACCCGGTCGGTGCCGAAGCACTGTTGCGCTGGGAACATCCGGTTCACGGCATGCTGATGCCGGACAAGTTCATCGATCTGGCCGAGAAAACCGGGTTGATCATTCCGATCGGCGAATGGGTACTCAATGAAGCCTGCCGGCAGATGCGCGAGTGGTATGTGCTGGGCTACACCGACTGGCGGATCGCGGTGAATCTGTCCGCTCTGCAGTTCTGTCACGCCGGATTGGTGCGCAGCGTGGCCAAGGCGCTGGCCACGCACCATTTGCCGGCCAACAGCCTGACCCTGGAAATCACCGAGACCACCGCCATGAGCGACGCCGACGCAAGCATGACGGTGTTGCAGGAGCTGTCCGACATGGGCGTCGACCTGTCCATCGATGACTTCGGCACCGGTTATTCGAGCCTGATGTACCTCAAGCGCCTGCCGGCCAACGAGCTGAAGATTGATCGCGGTTTTGTCCGCGACCTGGAGCACGACAGCGATGACGCGGCCATCGTTTCGGCGATCGTCGCGCTCGGTCAGGCACTGGGTTTGCGCATTGTCGCCGAGGGCGTGGAGACCGGTGTGCAGCAGGACTTCCTGACGCAACTGGGCTGCGATTCGCTGCAGGGTTACCTGCTCGGCCACCCGATGCCGGCCGACCGCTTCCTGCAGGACATTGCACGCGGCAAACAATTGGCGGCGAGCTGAACGGCTGACGCAGGCCATGCAAAACCCTGCAATGACGGTTATTCTTGCCCCGACTGTTACGTGTACATCGGGGGGAAGGCCAGCATGGATAAAGTCATAGTGATCACCGGTGGCGGGCGCGGAATCGGAGCCGCGACCGCGCTGTTGGCTGCCGAGCAAGGCTATCGGATCTGCATCAATTATCAGTCTGACGAGCAGGCGGCCCACCACGTACTCGATCAGGTACGCGCGCGTGGCGCCACGGCCATCGCGGTACGCGCCGACGTCAGCATTGAAGACGAAGTGATCGGCCTGTTTCACCGGGTCGACACCGAGCTGGGCCGGGTCACCGCACTGGTGAACAACGCCGGCACTGTCGGGCATAAATCCCGGGTCGAGGAAATGTCGGAATTCCGCATCCTCAAAATCATGAAAACCAACGTCCTGGCGCCGATCCTCTGCGCCAAGCACGCGATCCTGCGCATGTCGCCCAGACACGGCGGGCAGGGTGGCAGCATCGTCAACGTCTCCTCGGTCGCCGCACGCCTGGGCTCGCCGAACGAGTACGTCGACTATGCCGCGTCCAAGGGGGCCCTCGACACGTTTACCATCGGCCTGTCCAAGGAAGTGGCGGGCGAGGGGATTCGGGTCAACGCGGTGCGTCCGGGGTACATCTACACCGATTTCCACGCGTTGAGCGGCGATCCGGATCGGGTCAGCAAGCTGGAATCGGCCATTCCAATGGCCCGTGGCGGGCGGCCGGATGAGGTGGCGGAGGCGATTGTCTGGTTGCTGTCGGACAAGGCTTCATATGCCACCGGGACCTTCGTCGATCTTGGCGGCGGCCGTTAAAAACTCGAATATATATGGGAAGTTCCGGTCTCTTTGTGATCAAGTACCTCCCGTATTGTTTTTGCGCATATCACAAAGTGAAAGGCCCCGGTTATGGGGGGGCGCTCTTTTTAAGCCATCTGTCTATTCCTGAATAAGGTTTACACCTGTTTCAGGACTAGGCAATCAGGGGCATATTAATCATCGGGCACAATCAAAATATTGTCGATATATAAGCGGGAGGTCGGCTTTTGATCACCCCTGTAGAAGGCTCCAATATCGAGCGATCCATCCGAAGGCTTACGCAGATCCATATGAAATGAATAGCGTTGCCACTCGCTATTCGGCACAGGGTCTTTCACAGAGGAAATGTTATTTGCACCGGCATTCACCATAATCAAAACATAGTCGTCAGGAGCATCTTTAATACGAAGGTCGAAAGAAATGATAATTTTCTTGCCCTTAAGATCCTGAAATGTTCTGTTTGGGCATTCAAGCAAAGCGCGAGGATCCGCTTGTCGGGTGACTAGACACATACCTTGGCCAGTCCGTTCATCAGGTACCAAATCACAAATTTTTACATGACCAACTTCTCCCCAGCCATTTCGTTCGCCATCATCGAAGTTGCTTTCATGTAGAATTTTTTTGCCAGACATTTTCAAAGTTCCCGTATTTAAAGTGCATCTTTATTAAATCAGGCCAAATCAATACTGGCACCTGTCAGAAATGACAGGTATTTATCGAATAAACTACCGTTTGTCGTAAGTACATATAGCTGTATGCGAATGAAATTGCGTGGGGATGCTGGTGTTTACCGCGACATTGATTTCGCAAGTGCAACATTCTTCGACGCGCGAAGGCGATACTCGTAGCAACAATCGCTCAGAACGACCGCACAATCCGCCCCAACGTCTCCATCGCCTTCTCTGAACTCTCGGTCCACGGGCTGCCGTAATTCAACCGGATGCAATTCCTGAATCGTTGAGTCGGCGAGAAAATCGGCCCCGGCGCAATGCTGATCCCTTGCGCCAACGCCATTTGAAACAACTTCAACGAGTCCATTTGCGGCGGCAGTTCCAGCCACAGGAAATACCCGCCGGCGGGTTGGCTCACGCGGGTCTGCGCCGGGAAGTAGCGGGCGATGGCCGCGAGCATGGCGCTTTGCTGTTCTTCCAGGGCGTAGCGCAGTTTGCGCAGGTGGCGGTCATAGCCACCATGTTGCAGGTAGTCGGCAATGGCTGCTTGCGCCGGCATCGAAGCGCACAACGAAGTCATCAGTTTCAGGCGTTCGATTTTCTGTGCGTAGCGTCCGGCGGCGACCCAGCCAATGCGGTAGCCGGGGGCCAGGCTCTTGGAAAATGAACCGCAATGCATCACCAGACCCTCGGTGTCGAAGGCCTTGGCCGGTTTGGGTGCCTGCTGGCCGTAATAGAGTTCGGCGTAGACGTCGTCTTCGATCAGCGGCACTTGATGCTGTTTCAGCAGTTCCACCAGTTCCTGTTTCTTGGCCTCGGGCATGGTCGCGCCCATTGGGTTCTGGAAACTGGTCATGCACCAGCAGGCCTTGATCGGGTGTCGTTCCAGGGTCTGGGCCAGCACGCCGAGGTCGATTCCGTCGCGCGGGTGTACGGGGATTTCCACAGCCTTGAGTTTCAGCCGCTCCAGCACTTGCAGGCTGGCATAGAACGCCGGGGCTTCGATGGCCACCAGATCGCCGGGTTCTGTCACCGCCTGCAGGCACAGGTTCAGCGCTTCGAGGGCGCCGTTGGTGATCAGCAATTCTTCCATCGGCAGCATCAGGCCGCCGACCATGTAGCGCAGGGCGATCTGCCGGCGCAGTTGCGGGTTACCCGGCGACATGTCGGTGACCACCATCCGCGGGTCCATCTCCCGTGCGGCGCTGGCCAGCGAGCGTGACAGACGTTGCAGCGGGAACAGTTCGGGGCTGGGAAAGGCCGAGCCGAACGGCACGGTGCTCGGGTCCTTGATCGATTCCAGCACCGAGAACACCAGTTCGCTGACGTCGACCTCGGTGGACTCGTTGACCTGGCTGCTGATCACCGGCTCCGAGAACGGGCTCGGGGTATGGGTATTGACGAAGTAACCCGAGCGCGGCCGGGCGCGGATCAGGCCGCGACGCTCCAGCAGGTAGTAGGCCTGGAACACCGTGGACGGGCTGACGCCGTAGGTCTGGCTCGCGTAGCGCACCGACGGCACCCGCTGGCCGGGGCCGAGGACGCCGGAGCGGATCAGTTCAGCGATGTCATCGGCGAATTTTTCGTAGCGTTTCATCGGGGGCCTTGGTGCTGGTTGAATGTGTAGAGTGTCAGGGAAAAGCCCCTCACCCTAGCCCTCTCCCGGAGGGAGAGGGGACTGATTGCGGGATGCTTCAGAGTTACGCCGACCTGAACGTTCTGCTGTGAATCCATAATCGACCCGGTTTTTCAGGTCGATGTGTAGCGCGAGACATCGCAGACGGCTCCCTCTCCCTCCGGGAGAGGGCTGGGGTGAGGGCCAATCGCACTGACACACTACAACCCCACGAAACCGCCGCCATCTTAAAGCCTCACCGATTCATCGGCGCAACAAACCGGCTCTTCGCCACGCTATAAATCGCGGGCTCATCGCTGTCGGCAATCTTGAAGCTCAAGGTCTGCGAGCTGCTGGCCGCACGTTCCGTGGTCATCGCCACCGACACCGGTACATCGACGATCTCGCCCGGCGCCAGGCTCAGCTCGGTCTTGCCTTGCAGCTGGAAGCCGTCGCCGTCCAACAGCGTCAGCTTGTAATCCTGGCGTTGCTGGGTCTTGTTGATGACCTTGAGGGTGTAGATGTTTTCGATCTGGCCCTGACCGTTTTCACGGAACAGGCCCCGGTCCTTGGTCACGTCCAGCGACACCATCGGCCGTTCGACCAGTGCCAGGGCGAGGGCGCCGATCATCACCACCAGCACCGCGACGTAGCCAATCAATCTCGGGCGCAGCAAGTGCGTCTTGCCGCCCTGCAACTCGCGCTCGGAGGTGTAGCGAATCAGGCCACGGGCGTAATTCATCTTGTCCATGATCGAGTCGCAGGCGTCGATGCACGCTGCGCAACCGATGCATTCCATTTGCAGGCCGTCACGGATGTCGATGCCGGTCGGGCAGACCTGCACGCACAACTGGCAGTCGATGCAATCGCCGAGGCCGGCTTCGGCCGGTTTCACCTCGCGTTTGCGCGGGCCGCGGTTTTCGCCGCGAGCTGCGTCGTAGGAAATCGTCAGTGTGTCCTTGTCGAACATCACGCTCTGGAACCGCGCATACGGGCACATGTGCATGCACACGGCTTCGCGCAGCCAGCCGGCGTTGATGTAGGTGGCGGCGGTGAAGAACAGCACCCAGAACAGGCTGACCCCGCCGATCTGCAGGGTCAGCAGTTCTTCGGCCAACGGGCGGATCGGGGTGAAGTAGCCGACGAAGGTCAGGCCGGTGAGCACGCTGATCGCCAGCCACAACGTGTGCTTGGCCGCACGCCGCGCCAGTTTGTTGAGGCTCCAGGGCGCAGCTTGCAGTTTGATCCGCTGGTTGCGCTCACCCTCGGTGATCTTCTCGCACCACATGAAAATCCACGTCCACGAACTCTGCGGGCAGGTGTAACCGCACCAGACCCGGCCGGCGAACACGGTAATGGCGAACAGGCCGAACGCGGCAATGATCAGCAGCGCCGACAGCAGAATGAAATCCTGTGGCCAGAAGGTCGCGCCAAAGATGTGGAATTTGCTTTCGGAAAGGTCCCAGAGCACCGCCTGACGCCCACCCCAGTTCAGCCACACGGTGCCGAAGAACAGCAGGAACAGAAACCCCGCGCCGCTCATGCGCAAGGTGCGGAACAGGCCGGTGAAGCTGCGGGTGAAAATCTGGTTGTCGCTGGTGGCGTGTTTCGCCTTCATTGGGCGCGCCGGTACTTTTTTTATCTGGGGAGATGCTTCTACGGTTCGGACGGGAATTCGTTCGCTCATGGTCGTTCGCTCATCAGCCTCCATCAGGCCAGTGAACTATGAGCGCCGATCTGTTTGCATAACAGACTCAGGTATTTCAATAAAAGGCGTATCAGATGGGATTTGCACCCACGCCTGCGACAACTTGAAGCAGCCCGCAGGCCAAGGCGCAGAGGCCTATCCCAGACGTCTGCGCCAGTTCTTGACCGGGGTCAGTCAAATCACCGAATCACTGTCGTCAGCCTTCAGGTGTTTGCGTCCGTCCCTGGCGCCTGCGACGGTCAAGGCGTCAGCTTCGGCTTCGGTGACGTAGATGCGCCGTCCTTCCACTTCGACGAACGACATGGCTTTTTCGCTATCTGTCCTGACTTCCAGCGTGTCGCAGATCCGGATTTCCTCACCATTTTCAACGGTGAAAAAACAGACTTTCGATTCCGGATTGCTTTCATCGATACGAAGGGGCATGGCGTTGTCCTTTTTTCACGGGAGTCTGAAACGTTAGGGTGCGAGGTTCTGCAGATCGTTCGACGCAACCGATTAATGGTCGGCGCTGTCCATCCACTATCAACGCATTAAAAGGACTGCACGATGAACGCCTGGTGGCATGAAGTGTGGGAAACCCTGCAAGCGGAATTCGCCGATATCGGCGATGCGTCGCAACTGACCCGGATTACCGTGCGTCTGCTGATGGCGGCAATATTGGGCGGGATTCTCGGGTTCGAGCGCGAGCACAAGGGCAAGGCCGCCGGGGTGCGAACGCACATGCTGGTGGCCCTCGGCGCGGCGCTGTTTGTACTGGTGCCGCAATTGTCCGGATCACAGGCCGACGCGATGAGCCGTGTGGTTCAAGGTGTGATTGCCGGTATCGGCTTTCTGGGGGCCGGCACCATTCTGAAAAATCACGAAGGCGATGAAGGGCACGTCAAAGGCCTGACCACCGCTGCCGGCCTGTGGATGACCGCCGCCATCGGCGTCGCGGCCGGTCTGGGCCGCGAGGCGACGGCGCTGCTCAGTACATTGCTCGCTTGGGGGATCTTCAGTGTCATGCCACGGATCGTCAGAGTCTTCGAAAACGATCACGTCGAGAAAGACCGCATCGAGAAAGACCACAACGACCCGCGCTGATCAGACGATTACCGGCGGCATGGTCGTCGGCGGTTCTTCCTTGGGCGGTGGCGTGGAGCCAGGCGGTTCCTGTTCGGGAATCGGTTGCGGCTCGGTCTCGGGCAGGGTCGGTTTATCGATGTTCGGATCGGGTGTTTCGGCTGGAATCGGGATAGTCATCGGGTGAACCTCCGTGTGGCACTTGGCGTGGGAAGTGCTTAAGTGGATTGACCACTTCACTGCGAAATCGATCCGATTTTGTGGCGGGGCAAATCCCTGTGAACTTTTCCCGGCGTGAGTCGCTCGGAACCTGAGAGAGTTCATCATCGGGCGCAGGCCCGGCCGTGATCGCCAAACAGGCAAACGAGCGTCCTTGGGGCGTTAAGGAGAGATGCTCAATGACTGCTGAAAAACCCTCAGAACAGAGCTACAACCCGCATATACCGCTGTCGCAGGCCTTGCTGCTGCCGCGTATCGTCATAGAAAACACCGCGCCGACCCTCGACGGCGGACAGTTTGCCGTCAAGGCAATCGCAGGCCGCAAGATCGTGGTCACCAGCAAGGTGTTCGCCGACGGCCACGACAAACTGGCGGTGCGTATCCGCTGGCGTGAAGAGGGCGATGAAACCTGGCAAACCGAAGTCATGAGCGATCAGGGTAACAACGGCTGGCGCGGAGTGTTCCAGCCGCACCGCATGGGCCGGTACCTGTTCCTGATCGAAGCCTGGATCGACCAGTTCGCCAGTTTTCAATACGAGCTGGAGAAGAAACACACCGCCGCCGTTCCGGTCAGCCTCGAGCTGCAAGAAGGACGCACCATGGTGCAGCAAGCTGCCGAGCGCAGCGAAGGTCAGCTGAGCGAACAACTGGCAGCCTTGCACCACGAATTGTCCGGCCTGCTCGAAACGGAGCAGGTCGCGCTGTTTCTGCACCCGCAAAGTGCGCAGTTGATGACCGAGGCCGATCACCGCCCTTATTTGAGCATCAGCAGTGAATTCCCGGTGGACGTGGAGCGTGAACTCGCCGAGTTCGCCAGTTGGTACGAGTTGTTTCCCCGCTCGATCACCGACGATCCCGCCCGCCACGGCACCTTCAACGATGTGCACTCGCGTCTGCCAATGATTCAGGACATGGGTTTCGACGTGTTGTATTTCACGCCGATCCACCCGATTGGTCGCAGCCACCGCAAGGGCCGCAACAATTCCCTGACCGCCGGCCCCGACGACCCCGGCAGCCCTTATGCGATCGGCAGTGAAGAGGGCGGGCATGAAGCGATTCACTCGCAGCTCGGCACCCGTGAGGATTTTCGTCGACTGGTGACTGCCGCTGCCGAGCACGGTCTGGAAATCGCCCTCGACTTTGCGATCCAGTGTTCCCAGGACCACCCTTGGCTCAAGCAGCATCCGGGCTGGTTCAACTGGCGGCCGGACGGCACGATCAAATACGCGGAGAACCCGCCGAAGAAATACCAGGACATCGTCAACGTCGACTTCTATGCGCCGGAAGCGATTCCGAGCCTGTGGGTCGAGCTGCGCGACATCGTGGTCGGCTGGGTGCAGGAGGGCGTGAAGATCTTTCGCGTCGACAATCCGCACACCAAGCCGCTGCCGTTCTGGCAATGGCTGATCGCCGATGTGCGCACACTGCACCCGGAGGTGATCTTCCTCGCTGAAGCGTTCACCACGCCGGCGATGATGGCGCGACTGGGCAAGGTCGGTTACACCCAGAGCTACACCTATTTCACCTGGCGCAACACCAAGGCCGAACTGGCGACTTACTTCAGCGAACTCAATGAATCACCCTGGCGCGAGTGCTACCGGCCGAATTTCTTCGTCAACACCCCGGACATCAACCCGGCGTTCCTGCATGAGTCGGGGCGTCCCGGGTTTCTCATCCGTGCGGCGCTGGCGACCATGGGTTCGGGCCTGTGGGGCATGTATTCGGGGTTTGAACTGTGCGAATCGGCACCGGTGCCGGGCAAGGAGGAATACCTCGATTCGGAGAAGTACGAAATCCGCGTCCGCGACTTCAACCAGCCCGGCAACATCATTGCCGAGATCGCCCAGCTCAACCGCATCCGCCGGCAGAACCCGGCGTTGCACAGCCATCTGGGCCTGAAGGTCTACAACGCCTGGAACGACAACATTCTGTATTTCGGCAAGCGCAGCGCGGACGGCAGCAATTTCATTCTGGTGGCCGTCAGCCTCGATCCGCATAACGTGCAGGAGGCGAATTTCGAGCTGCCGCTGTGGGAAATGGGCCTGGCGGACGATGCCACCACCCACGGCGAAGATTTGATGAACGGCCATCGCTGGGACTGGCACGGCAAGTACCAGTTCATGCGGATCGACCCGGCGTATCAGCCGTTTGGAATCTGGCGCATTACTGCTTCCTGATCGTGGGCGCCCCAACAGAATTCAACAGGAGTTTCATATGGCGAAGAAACCCAAGGCTGCCACCTTCATCAAGGACCCGCTCTGGTACAAGGACGCGGTCATCTATCAAGTTCACGTCAAATCCTTTTTCGATTCGAATAACGACGGAATCGGCGACTTTCCCGGCCTGATCGCCAAACTCGATTACATCGCCGACCTCGGCGTCAACACCATCTGGCTGCTGCCGTTCTACCCGTCGCCACGGCGCGATGATGGCTACGACATCGCCGAATACCGGGGTGTGCACAACGATTACGGGACGATGGCTGACGCCAGGCGGTTCATCGCCGAGGCCCACAAGCGTGGTTTGCGGGTCATCACCGAACTGGTCATCAACCACACTTCCGATCAGCACCCGTGGTTCCAGCGGGCCCGCAAGGCCAAACCCGGTTCGGCCGCTCGCGACTTCTATGTATGGTCGGATGATGATCAGAAATACGACGGCACGCGGATCATTTTTCTCGACACCGAAAAGTCCAACTGGACCTGGGACCCGGTGGCCGGGCAGTACTTCTGGCACCGTTTCTATTCGCACCAGCCCGATCTGAATTTCGACAACCCGCAAGTCATGAAAGCCGTGCTGTCGGTGATGCGCTACTGGCTGGACATGGGCATCGACGGCCTGCGCCTGGATGCCATTCCGTACCTGATCGAGCGCGACGGCACCAACAACGAAAACCTGCCGGAAACCCACGACGTCCTCAAGCAGATCCGCGCCGAAATCGACGCCAACTATCCGGATCGCATGCTGCTGGCCGAAGCCAACCAATGGCCGGAAGACACCCAGCTGTATTTTGGTGACACCGACGCCGAGGGCGTGAATGGCGACGAATGCCACATGGCGTTCCACTTCCCGCTGATGCCGCGCATGTACATGGCGCTGGCCCAGGAAGATCGCTTCCCGATCACCGATATCCTGCGCCAGACTCCGGAGATCCCGGCCAATTGCCAATGGGCGATCTTCCTGCGCAACCACGATGAACTGACGCTGGAGATGGTCACCGACAAGGAACGCGACTACCTCTGGAATTACTACGCCGCCGACCGCCGCGCACGGATCAACCTCGGCATCCGCCGACGTCTGGCGCCGCTGATGGAGCGCGACCGCCGCCGTATCGAGTTGCTTAACAGTCTGCTGCTGTCGATGCCCGGCACGCCCACCCTGTATTACGGCGATGAGATCGGCATGGGTGACAACATCTACCTCGGCGACCGCGACGGCGTGCGCACGCCGATGCAATGGTCGATCGACCGCAACGGCGGGTTCTCCCGCGCCGATCCGGCCAGTCTGGTCCTGCCGCCGATCATGGACCCGCAATACGGCTATCAGTCGGTCAACGTCGAAACCCAGGCCGGCGATCCGCATTCACTGCTGAACTGGACTCGCCGTCTGCTGGCCGTGCGCAAGCAATCCAAGGCATTCGGTCGTGGCACGCTGAAAATGCTCTCGCCGGCCAACCGTCGCGTGCTGGCCTACACCCGCGAATACACCGGCCCGGATGGCAAACACGAAATCATCCTGTGCGTGGCCAACGTCTCGCGCAGTGCCCAGGCGGTGGAGCTGGACCTGTCGGCCTACGTCGGCATGGTGCCGGTGGAGATGCTCGGTGGTAACGCATTTCCGCCCATCGGCCAGCTCAACTTTCTACTGACCCTGGCGCCTTACGGCTTCTACTGGTTCGGCCTGGCGGCGGAAAACCAGATGCCGAGCTGGCACGTCGAGCCCGCGCAGAGTCTGCCGGACTTCACCACGCTGGTGCTGAAAAAACGCATGGAAGAACTGCTCGAAGCGCCATCACGAGCCACCCTCGAACAGGGCATCCTGCCGAACTGGCTGCAGAATCGCCGCTGGTTCGCCGGCAAGGATGCTGCCATCGAACACGTGAAGCTGGCCTACGGCGTGCGCTTCGGCGATGCACAGCATCCGGTGCTGTTGAGCGAAATCGAAGTGCAGAGCGGCGGGCAGACCAGTCGCTATCAACTGCCGTTCGGCTTTATTTCCGAAGATCAGGTCGGGCCGGCGTTGCCGCAGCAATTGGCCCTGGCGCGGGTGCGTCGGGTGCGTCAGGTCGGGCTGATTACCGATGCATTCAGCCTCGAAGCCTTTATTCGCGCAGTGCTGCAAGGCATGCAGTCCGGGACGGTGCTGGAATCCAGTGATGGCGAGATCCGTTTCGAGGCAACGCCTGAGCTGGAAAAACTCGGTCTCGGCGCGGAATCCGAAGTGCGCTATCTGTCCGCCGAGCAATCCAACAGTTCGGTGGTGATCGGTAACAGTCTGGTGCTCAAGCTGATCCGCAAAGTCGCTTCTGGCGTACACCCGGAACTGGAGATGAGCGCGTACCTGACCGCGGCCGGATTTGCCAATATCTCTCCGCTGCTGGGTTCGGTGATTCGCCGCGACGGGAAGGGCGAAGACAACCTGCTGATGATTGCGCAGGGCTACTTGAGCAATCAGGGCGACGCCTGGGAATGGACACAGAACAACCTCGAACGGGCGCTGCGCGATGAACTGGCCGACGCCGTTTCCGAACAGGCGCAACACTACAATGCCTTGGGTGAGTTGAAGGATTTCGCCGGCATGCTCGGCCAGCGTCTGGGGGAAATGCATCAGGTGCTGGCAGCGCCGAGCGACAACAAGGACTTCGCACCGCAAGTCAGTTCGACCAAGGACGCACAGGCGACCGGCAAGGATGTCGCGGCTCAGGTCGAGCACGCGCTGAAGCTGCTCAAGCAACATCAGGGTGAACTCGACGCGACGGATCAGAAGCTGGTCGGTCGCTTGCTCGACCACAAGAAAACCATCCTGGCCCACGTGCAGGAACTGGCGAAGCAGTCCGCTGGCGGCCTGCGGATTCGCGTGCATGGCGACCTGCATTTGGGGCAGGTGCTGGTGATCAAGGGCGACGCTTACCTGATCGACTTCGAAGGCGAACCGGCGCGGCCATTGCCCGAACGCCGAGGCAAGCACAGTCCGTACAAGGATGTCAGCGGGGTGCTGCGTTCCTTCGACTATGCCGCCGCCATGGCCCTGAATGTGCACAACGTCGACAACAGCCCCGAGGCCGAAGCCGCGCGTCGGCGGGTCACGGAGCGCTACCTGCGTGAAGCCCGGGAAGCATTTCTCCAGGCATATCGCCAAGCGGCAGCTAGTCTTGATCATGCCTGGCAAGATCCTGAAGGTGCCGACGCCGCACTGGCGTTGTTCGGTCTGGAGAAAGCGGCCTACGAAGTGGCCTATGAAGCCGAAAATCGCCCCACCTGGCTGCCCGTGCCGTTGCACGGTCTGTATGGGTTATTGACGGGGCTGGAACCCTTTTCCGATCTTGATGGAGAGTAGTCATGAGTTTCTCGAACAGGGAACAGGGTCACGCTAAAGAAAGATTGCTGCCCACTGCAAAAGATATCGATGCATTGGTGCGCGCAGAACATCAAGACCCGTTTTCCATTCTTGGCCCCCACGGCGATGGCGCCGGCGGGCAGTTTATCCGGGCGTATCTGCCCGGCGCGTTGAGCGTTTCGGTGCTGGACAAAAACACTGGCGAAGAGCTTGGTCCGCTGGACGCCACCGAAACGCCGGGGCTGTTCGTCGGGCATTTCGAGGGCGTACGGCCTTACCTGTTGCGCACCCGCTGGGCCGGTGGCGAACAGGTCGCCGAAGATCCCTACAGCTTTGGCCAGTTGCTCGGTGAAATGGACTTGTATCTGTTCGCCGAAGGCAACCATCGCGACCTCAGCAGTTGCCTCGGCGCACAGTTGAAAACCGTCGAGGGCGTCGATGGCGTGCGGTTTGCCGTGTGGGCACCGAATGCCCGGCGGGTGTCGGTGGTCGGCGACTTCAACGTCTGGGACGGGCGCCGGCATCCGATGCGTCTGCGGCATCCGTCCGGGGTCTGGGAGCTGTTCATTCCGCGCCTGCAAGCGGGGGAGCTGTACAAGTACGAAATCCTCGGCGCCCACGGCATCCTGCCGCTGAAGGCCGATCCGATGGCGCTGACCACCAGCTTGCCGCCGGACACTGCGTCAAAAGTCGCCTCGCCGTTACAGATCGACTGGCAGGATCAGGACTGGATGACCGGCCGCCGCGAGCGCCAGCAACACAATGCGCCGCTGTCGATCTATGAGCTGCATGCCGGATCCTGGCAATGCGAGCTGGACGATCTGGGAGAAGTTGCCCGTCAGTACACCTGGCCGGAGCTGGCCGAGCGGCTGATTCCCTACGTGAAGGAACTGGGTTTCACCCACATCGAACTGATGCCGATCATGGAGCACCCGTTCGGTGGTTCCTGGGGCTATCAGCTGCTGTCGCAATTCGCGCCGAGCGCTCGTTACGGCACGCCGGACGAATTCGCGGCGTTCATCAACGCCTGCCATCAGGCTGACATCGGGGTGATTCTCGACTGGGTGCCGGCGCATTTTCCGACCGATACCCATGGTCTGGCGCAGTTCGACGGCACCGCGCTGTACGAATACGGCAACCCGCTGGAAGGCTTTCATCAGGACTGGGACACGCTGATCTACAACCTGGGTCGCACCGAAGTGCATGGCTACATGCTGGCGTCGGCACTGCACTGGCTGAAGCATTTCCATGTCGACGGCCTGCGGGTCGATGCAGTGGCGTCGATGCTCTACCGCGACTATTCGCGCAAGGCCGGCGAGTGGGTGCCCAATCGTCATGGCGGCCGGGAGAACCTGGAGGCCATCGACTTCCTTCGTCATCTGAACGATGTGGTGGCGCTGGAGGCACCGGGAGCGCTGGTGATTGCCGAGGAATCCACGGCGTGGCCGGGTGTCAGCCAGAGTACCCAACGGGGCGGGCTCGGTTTTGCCTACAAGTGGAACATGGGCTGGATGCACGATTCGCTGCATTACATCCAGCAGGATCCGGTGTACCGCGCCCATCATCACAACGAGTTGAGTTTCGGTCTGGTGTACGCCTGGTCCGAGCGTTTCATCCTGCCGATCTCCCACGATGAAGTGGTACACGGCAAGCACTCGCTGATCGACAAGATGCCCGGCGACCGCTGGCAGAAGTTCGCCAACCTGCGCGCCTATCTGAGCTTCATGTGGACCCATCCGGGCAAGAAACTGTTGTTCATGGGCTGCGAGTTCGGCCAGTGGCGCGAATGGAATCACGATCAGCAGCTGGATTGGTATCTGCTGCAGTATTCCGAGCACAAAGGCGTGCAGAAACTGGTTGGCGACCTGAATCGCTTGTACCGCGAAGAACCGGCGCTGCATGAGCAGGACGATGCACCGCAAGGGTTCCAGTGGTTGATCGGTGACGATGCGATCAACAGCGTCTATGCATGGCTGCGCTGGAGCAAGGCGGGGACGCCGGTGCTGGTGGTGGCCAACTTCACGCCGGTGCCGCGTCAGTCGTATCGAGTGGGTGTGCCGTTTGCCGGACGCTGGAAGGAGCTGCTCAACAGTGATGCAGACACCTATGCGGGTTCCAACTATGGCAACGGTGGCGGGGCGTATGCCGAAGAGGTGCCCAGCCACGGCCAGGCGTTGTCGCTGGAGCTGAACCTGCCGCCGCTGGCGGTGTTGATCCTCAAGCCGGAGGGGTAGGCCAGACACCGTTAACCCCGCTGCGGTTCGGCGATTCGGCTGGCCAGTCGAATCGTCGATCCGCAGCTCCCACAAGGTCCTTCATGATCCGGATATCACCAGCGCATCCGCACCCCCAGACTGCCGATCAACCCGTTCAGATCATTGTCATCCACATCACTGCTGTAGTCGGCGCTGACGTACAGGCTCACGGTCGGCGTGACCTTTGCCACCAGACCCAAGCCCAATTCCACCGTCGATGACTTGCGACTGCTGCTGATCTTGTCCACTTGATCGAGGGTCACCGTGTTGCCGGTGTACACCGTGTGCCAGAGGTTGGTGCGCACGTAGGGTTCCACGGGCAGGCCGCTGAGGTCGTAACTGCCTTTGAGGCGCGCTCCGACCCGGCCGCTCCAGGACGAAAGATCGCTGGACGATGCATGGCCTGAGCCGGCGTAAGGCGTGTCGAGGGTAATTCGCTGATTGATCAACTGCGCCTGCGGTTCAACCACCCAGTTTTCGCCCAGGCCGATCGGGAAGCCGCCTTCCACGGAGAACGTCAGCGCGCTGCCTTCGGTGGCCAGGCGCGCGCCTTGTTCATTGCGACTGAACCCGCTGACCCGGCCACCGCTGGCTGACAGGTCGACGTGCCAGCCTTCGGACCCGGTCAGGCTGTAATAGGCGCCGAGGCTCTGGCCTTGCAGGTTGAGGATATCGGTGGTCGGGTCGGCGAGAGCGCTGTTGACGATCAGCCCGCTGCCATTTGCCAGAATCCGCGTGGTGCCACCGATCAATCCGAACCGCTGGGTCGGCCCGCCGCTGCCTTGCAGAGTCAAGACCGGTGGCCCTTTGATTGCTGTGGAACCGGAAGCCGTAAATCCCGGGCCGAAGGCATCGGGTTGTGCCTGATGATCAGATTGTCCGTAAAGCTGATCCCAGGCCGAGGGTGCCGGATCCTCGGTCATCAGGTTCGAGCCGCGCAGGTCGGGGCGCGGGCTTGTACGCGGCGGATCGGGGGTGATGATGGTTTCAGGCAGGGTCAGGACGGTGACGTCCTGCCGATACCAGGGCGAGGTTTCGTCCGCCGCAGGGCCGGCCTGCGCCTCCATGGACGAACACAGCAGGAGGGAGCTTGAAACGGTGCAGAAGGTGATTTTGATCTCTTGTGAAGTGAGTGAGGTTTTCATGAACGTCTGCCTTGCTATCGCATGCGGTGTCTCGCCTTGGCGTCTCTCCTACCCGAATGAGGGGCGACCGAATGGAGCGAGGCGAACCTTGGGGACTCGTTTTCACGAATCTCCGGGGGCTCGCCCCAGGTAGTGTTTCCGGGGGTAGTAAGGTAGAGCTAAGAAGACCGCTGACACTGCGTCAAGAAAATGAACGATGAGTGGTCGATCTCGAACGGAAGTTGCAAGCTTTTGTTTTTACGTATTTATATAAGCTTTTGTTTGTAGGGTGAATCGCTGCGTCAGCCGTTCGAGTGAGGCCGACAGCAGCCGACAGTCGGTCTGTCACGGGGGTGCTTTGACGTGCCCGCTCCATCGAAACGCCACAGAGCTGTCAATAGTGCGCTTACAAATGCACCTCGACGGCCAGCGGCAGGTGATCGGAGAGATGCGTCCAGGGTTTGCTGCCGAGAATCTGCGGATCGTGACTGCTGGCATTGCGCAGGTAGACCCGGTCCAGTCGCAACAGCGGAAAGCGTGCGGGGTAGGTCTTGGCCGGCCGGCCGTGATGACGTTCGAAGGCTTCATGCAGGTAGTCTCGACGGGCGAGGGCGACGTTGCCCTGCATTTGCCAGTCGTTGAAATCGCCGGCGATGATCACTGGCGCATCGTCTGGCAGGGATTCGAGCAACTGACAGAGCAGCTGCAACTGCAATTGCCGATGGCTTTCGAGCAGGCTCAGGTGCACGCAGATGGCATGCACTTCGGCATGTCCCGGCACATCCAGTATGCAGTGCAACAACCCGCGTCGTTCCGGGCCGGTGATCGAGACGTCGAGATTGCGATATTCGCGGATCGGATATTTCGACAACAGGGCGTTGCCATGATGCCCATCGGGATAGACCGCATTACGGCCGTAGGCAAAATCGCTCCACATGCTGTCGGCGAGGAATTCGTACTGCGAGGTCTGCGGCCAATCGTTGTAGCGACTGGAATGCCGCTCGTGCTCGCCTACCACTTCCTGAAGGAACACCAGGTCGGCACGGGTACTGCGCACGGCCTCACGCAGCTCGGGAAGAATGAAACGCCGATTGAGTGCGGTGAAACCCTTGTGTGTATTGACCGTCAGCACGCGCAGGCGATGGATGACGGATGGGTTCAAGGGTTGTGCGTCGATGGCATGACGCTTGGGGTCGCTGGACACGGTCACTCCTCTGAATCATGACTGCCTGTTCATGCGACTGGCCGGGAGGGCGGGCAGTTCACTTTGAGTGAGGTGCCCGCGGCCGTTGATCACTCTACGAAAACGATCTCATAGGGCAAACGCATGCGCTCCAGAATAGCCTTGGGCAACAGCGGCGCAATGCCGATCGCCGGTTCGCCATTGAGCTGACTGGCGTAGGCATGAGTGGCGTGGCTCTTGCGCGCGACGGTCCAGGTGTCGAGGCGCAGCTTGCGCGCGCGGTGCCAGGGAATCTGTGCCTGATCGCGCTCCGGCCAGTGCCAGGCCCAGACCGGCACATCGTGGTAGGCCGCGCCGACCTGGCGGGCAGCCTCGGCGCTGGCCCGGCCGACCACTTCATGATCGTCGGTGCCGTCTTCGCGCCAGGTGCTGAACACCACGTCGCCGGGGCGCAGGTAACGGGAGATGAACCCGGTCAACAGGGCTTCCTGGTCGAGCAGGGCACTGTCGGTGAAGCCGCCGCGGACCCATTTCAGGCTGTGCATCGGCAAGCCCAGGCGACGCAAGGCCTCGACGCTTTCCTGAGGGCGAAATACGCTCAGGCGTTTCTCCGACCACTGACGCGAACCGGGATGGCTGGCGCTGCCATCGGTGATCGACAGCAATTGCAGGGGATGACCCAGGCTGCACAGCAGTTGCAGCAGGCCGCCGCAGGTGACCACTTCGTCGCCGGGGTGAGGGGCGATGACCACGGCGCGGGCGCCGGCCGGGACCAGATTATGGGTGCTGATGACGGGAATGTTGTCGAGTTGCGCCGCCCTGTTCCAGATTTGTGCAGGCAGGCCGCTTTCATTGAGGGATAACGGTTTCATGGGGCAGGACATCCTTGTGGTGTCGGGCCTTCCGTCGCGCACGGCCACGCGTGCTTGACCCTTGAAGGCTGGTTGATAACCCGGCAGCGCTCCGAACCCTGGATTGCCGCGATGCAGAGTATTGCTCAAGACCGGCGATTCGTCGCGCCGCCGATCAATCTGATCCGCTTTTTTTTATTCAGTCTGTGCCAGCTGTCGCAGATAGTCGCCGAAGCCACCGCGTGCGCGACTGTCGAGACGGGCGCTGGTGACGACTTGCGGCCGATGACTCCAGGCGATGCTGGCCCCGCAACGTTCCAGTTGACGCACCAGTTGCACGTCTTCGTCGCAGGCCAGGGGCTCGAACCCGCCGGCGCGCCGGTAGGCCTGCGCGCTGACTCCCAGGTTGGCGCCATGGATGTGCCGGTGCCCATCGCGGGCCTGGTAGTGGCGGTGATAATGAATCTGCGCCGCGTCATCCAGGGAATCCTGCCAGTGCTCGACCGTCACGGTGCCGCATACCGCGTCGACCCCCAGTCCAAGCTGTGCCACCAGCCAGTCGTCGGCGACACGACTGTCCGCGTCCGAACAGGAGATCCAGCGCGCACCGCGCTCAAGCAGGTGTTGTGCGCCGCAGGCTCGCGCCTTGCCGACATTGCGCGCCTCGATGCTCAGCGTCAGGACCGGGTACTGACTGACGACCTCTGCCGAGCGGTCGGTGCAACTGTCGAGCACCACCAGCACCTCGACCGGCTCGCCACCCAGCAGGGTATGGGCGGCAGCGCGCAGGGCCGCCCGCAGGCAGTCATCGAGCCGTTCCTCCTCGTTGTGCGCAGGGATCAGGATACCGATCATCGCAGGCCCTCCAGCGTGGCCACTGAACGGGGATCGCGACTCCACACTTCCAGCAGGAAATCCGCTTCCTGATGCAGCACCAGTCGCGGCAGGTGCAACTGTTCGTGGATCAGGTCGTGCACCTGGCGCGCATTGAGCGGGCAGCCCTCGATGGCCGGCCGCCAATGACAGGCCAGCAACTGCCCGTCGGCGGTCAGGGAGTCATTGATCCGGCGGATCACGGCGGTCAGATCCTGCCGATCCAGGTAATAGCCGATTTCGCTGAAAACGATCAGGTCGAACTGCTCATCGGGCCAGTCCCCCGGCAGACGACATTGCCGGACTTCGGTATGTTCGTACAGGCTCAACCGGGTGCGTGCCAGATTCACCGCCGCGCCACTGGTGTCGCAGCACAACAGCCGGTCGCAGCGCTCGGCCAGGGCTGCGCTCAGTTCGCCGTTGGCGCAACCCGGTTCGAAGATTGCCCGATAGCGCGGCCGGGGCAGGGCTGCCAGGGTGGCCAGACGTTTGCGTTGCTCGTACCAGCGCTGACGAAATCCCCAAGGGTCATTGTTGTCGGCGAACAACCCCTCGAAGTAACGATCGTCGACGCTCACAGAAACACCACTTCAAACGGTTGCAGCAGTCGGTCGAGCACATGCGGCGGGAGAACCGGCGCCAGGCACGCGTCGGGATCGCCTTCCAGCTGACTGGCGAAGGCGTGCACGGCATGACGTTTGCGCGCCACCTGCATTTTTGTCAGGGCGATTTTTCGCGCCCGCTCCCAAGGCACTTTGGCGTCTTCCGGGTCTGCCCAGTGCCAGGTCCAGACCGGCAGTTCGTGGCAAATCGCCCCCACGCGCCGGGCCGCTTCGACACTGGCACGGCCGACGGCTTCGTGGTCGCTGTGGCCGTCCTCGCGCCAAGTGGTGAAGACCACGTCGCCGGCTTGCAGATAGCCTGTCAGATAGTCGCAGAGTGAAGACTCGCGGGCCGCCACTTGGGTGTCGGGGAAGCCGCCGCGAAGCCATTGCAACTGATGCATCGGCAGGCCGAGGCGGCGCAAGGCCTCGGCGGATTCCTGCGGACGTACCACGCTCAAGCGTTCCACGGGCCAGCGCGCGGATCCGGGATGACTGGCGCTGCCGTCCGTGACCGAAATCAGTTGCAGCACACGCCCTGCAGCGGCGAGCCGTTGCAGGAGACCGCCGCAGCCCAGCACTTCGTCATCTGGATGAGGCGCGATGACCACGGCCCGCGAGCCCGGTGGTACGAGATCAAGAATGTCGATGCTGTCCAGCGCCGCCAACTGACGGGACGCTTGCCATTGCTCCAGACTCGTGCCCTGGCCGACGATCGGATTGTTTTTCATAACGCCCATGCCTCAGCCGGTTGCCGGGCGATCAGTTGGCCGAGTGAGGCGAGGTCGCGTTCGGCATGGCTCTGGCGCAGATACACCGGGAGGTCGGCGATCAGTTGCGCGAAATGTCGATCCTTGCAAAACGGCCCGGCCCCCAGCGCGTGCCCGGTATCACGGATGATCTGTTCGGCAGCTTGCTCGACCACCGCACGGACCCGCCGCGCCAGCAATTCGGCGTTGGCCTGAGGGTGACAGTCAATGTCCAGCGCACTGACGCGCAGGACCTGGGCAGCAGCCTGCAACGCGGCGTCGACCGCACCCAGACTGGCCAGTGCGTAGGGCTCTTCGCGTCTGGCGCAATGCCGGTGCAGGCGTTCGGCAATTTCCCGCGCGGCACCGTACCAGCAGGCGGCGATGCCGATGCCGCCGTGCCAGAACCCCGGTCGTTGCAGGTAGTCCCCGGGGTTGCCGATGGCCTGAGCCTCGACATTGTCGAACAGCACCTCGACGCTGCCGGTGGCCGCCATGCCGATGGCTTGCCAGCCTTGGTCGGTGACGGTCACACCCGGTTGATCGAGCGCCACCGCTACCAGTTGCTGACGATCGTCGTCATCCCAGGCGGTGAGCAGCGCATGGCTGAGCACTGCCGCCCCGGAACACCACGCCTTGCGTCCGTGCAATCGCACCATATGCCCCGAAGGCGTGACCCGGACCCGTGCCTGCGGTGGTTCGGCGGCCCACATGCCCCACGTGCTGCCGGGGGTTGGCGAACCGCCCAGTTGTTCGATGATGGCCAGCGCATCGGTATGGCCTTCGTAGAGTTTGCACAACCCCAGATCATGGCCGCCGACCTCGGCCAGCCGTTGCCAGCGTTCCAGCGTGCGACCGCTGCCGGGCAACGGCAGACGATCCAGTCCCGCCTCGACCATCTCCCGCAGGCAGCGTCCAAGGGCGGCGGTATCGCCATAGTCCGGAGTACGCAGTGCCAGATAGTCAGACAGCTCCATGTCAGTCTTCCTCTTCCCGTTGCAGCTCGAACAACAACAGCGAGCGCCCGGTGACCGAGTACTCGTGGCCGAATTCGAAGCGTTCCTGGCCACGAATCGAAGGTTGATTGGTGTCGACCATGCAGGTCCAGAAACTGCCCTCGGGCACTTCCGGCAAAGTGAAGTTGACGATGTCGTGATGAGCGTTGACCACCAGCAGCAATGTCGCGTCGGCGCCCTTGCGGCGGATGCCGGTTTCCTGGGCACGGCCATCGAGCAGCATGCCGAGACAACGGTTGTGCGCATCGTGCCAGTGCTCGGTGGTCATCTCCGTGGCGTCCGGTGCCAGCCAGGTCACGTCCTTGACCCCGATGTCTTCGTTGTATTCGCCGACCAGAAAACGCCCGCGGCGCAGGATCGGATACGCCAGGCGCAACTTGATCAGGCGCTTGACGAATTTCAGCAGCGCCTTGCCGTCTTCGCTCAGGTCCCAGTTGACCCAGCCAATCTCGCTGTCCTGGCAGTAGGCGTTGTTATTGCCGTCCTGGGTGCGGGCGAATTCGTCGCCAGCCACCAGCATCGGCGTGCCCTGGGCCAAAAGCAGCGTGGCGAAGAAGTTGCGCATCTGCCGGTGGCGCAGCGCATTGATTTCCGGATCGTCGGTGGGGCCTTCGACGCCGTGGTTCCAGGACAGGTTGTTGTTGCTGCCGTCCTGATTGTTTTCGTCGTTGGCCTCGTTGTGCTTGTCGTTGTAGGACACCAGATCGTTGAGGGTGAAACCGTCGTGGGCGGTGACGAAATTCACCGATGAGTAAGGACGCCGACCACGCTGATTGAACATCTCGCCGGAAGCGGTCATGCGGCTGGCGAAGTCGGCGAGCTGGCCGTCGTCACCTTTCCAGAAGGCGCGCACAGTGTCGCGGAACTTGTCGTTCCATTCGACCCAGCCCGGTGGGAAGTTGCCGACCTGATAGCCGCCCGGACCACAATCCCAAGGCTCGGCGATCATTTTCACCTGACGCAGTACCGGATCCTGACGGCAAGCAACCAGGAAACTGTGACGTTCATCGAAACCGTCGTGATAGCGACCGAGAATGGTTGCGAGGTCGAAACGGAAGCCGTCGACGTGCATTTCGCTGGCCCAATAGCGCAGCGAGTCGGTGACCATTTGCAGCACACACGGATGGCTCAGGTCCAGAGTGTTGCCGGTACCGGAATCGTTGATGTAAAAGCGCTTGTCGTCCGGCATCAATCGATAGTACGAGGCGTTGTCGATCCCGCGCATCGACAGGGTCGGGCCTTGTTCGTTGCCTTCGGCAGTGTGGTTGTAGACCACGTCGAGGATCACTTCGAGATTGGCTTCGTGCAGGTGCGCGACCATCTCCTTGAATTCTGCAATCTTGCCGCTGGCCAGGTAGCGCGGGTCCGGGGCGAAGAACGCAATGCTGTTGTAGCCCCAGTAATTGGTCATGCCTTTGTGCAGCAGGTGCTGGTCGTTGACGAAAGCGTGGATTGGCAACAGTTCGACGGTCGATACACCCAGTTTGCGGATGTGTTCGAGCACGTCGTCGACCATCAGCCCGGCAAACGTCCCACGCACATTTTCCGGCACCGACGGGTGGCGCATGCTGATGCCGCGCACGTGGGTCTCGTAAATGATCGTCTTGTCCCACGGCACGCTGACGCGATGGTCGTTGCCCCAGGTGTGCGCCGGGTCGATGACTTTGCATTTGGGCACGTAGGGCGCGCTGTCGCGTTCATCGAAACTGAGGTCGGCATCCGGGTGGCCGATGGTGTAGCCGAACAGCGCTTCGGACCATTTCAACTCGCCCACCAACTGCTTTGCGTACGGGTCGATCAGCAACTTGTTGTGATTGAAGCGATGTCCGTTGGCCGGGTCGTACGGACCGTAGACCCGGTAGCCGTAGATCAGCCCCGGATGCGCATCGGGCAGGTAGCCGTGGTAAATCTCGTCGGTGTATTCCGGCAGCTCGATGCGTTCGAGTTCGACCTCGCCGGCATCGTCGAAAATGCACAGTTCGACCCGGGTGGCGTTGGCGGAAAACAGCGCAAAGTTCACCCCCAGACCATCCCAGGTTGCGCCGAGCGGGAAGGGCAGACCTTCACGGATTCGCGAGGGTTCGGGGTGCGCGGCGGGCTCGGCTTTCTTTGGACGGGTCATAGGTGCTCCTGCAAAAAAATCGGGGGGTGGTTTTTTTCGAGGACGAGTCAGCCCTCGGTGGCGAGCGAACTCGCCACACGGTTACTCAAATCAATGGTTCGGGGAGCGTCAGACCGCAGGCGGCTTGCGCGGCGCGCGGGGCTTTTTCTCGGTGGCTTTTTCGCCCGGGGGAATCACTTTGGCGACACCGGCAGGCTTGGCCTTGGCCGTCGTGGCCTTGGGTTTGGCAGCGGGTGCCTTGCCATCGACGGCTTTGCTGGTGGCGGTCTTGCCAGCGGTTTTACTGCCGGCGGCTTTCGGCGATTTCTTGGGCGCCAATGCCTCGGCTTCAGCCAGTTTGCGCGCCATCTCCCAGTGGCGGGCGTCCTGGCCATCGGGTTTTCCTTCCGATTCCCAGATCTGATAGGCGAATTCGCGGATGCGTTTATCGTCGGTACTCATCGCAATGCTCCTGAACTGAACTCATGCTTCTAGAAGTGTTGGATAAACAGATTGACCGGGAAGTCCCCCAGCGCAGCGCTGACCTCCAGCTCCCTGTTTTTTGTGACTGCGGTGCTCGAAAAAAGTCCCTTCAGATTTTCGTCGGAGGCGGCGAACGGTAATTCAACCCGCGTATCGCCCCAGCGCAGCGCATCGACCTGCGGTACGGCACCGTTTTCCAGCAGGGTTGCGCAACGGATCGGCACGATGACGATGGCCCGTTGCCCCTCGTGCTCGCGGGCAAACGCGAGCACGTTGTGCGCCTGGCTGCCCAGCACCTCGAGGGCCTGGTACGAACCCTGACGAAACAACTGGGCGTAGTCGGCGCGCAGGCGCAGCACCTCGGCGATCAATGCTTGCTTGACTCGTCCGTCGCGCCAGTTCACCAACAGTTCCTGAACCGGCCCTGGTGCCTGCAGCGCCTGCTGCCTGGCGGCATAGTCCACTGGCCGACGGTTGTCCGGATCCACCAGGCTGAAGTCCCAGCGTTCATTGCCCTGATACAGATCCGGCACCCCCGGCACCGTCATGTGCAGCAAGGTTTGCGCCAGACTGTTGAGGGCGCCGGCAGCGGCGATGCTGTTGGCGCTCTTGGCCAGCGCCCCGCGCAGCAGCTCGCCTTCGGGCGACAGCAACAGCCGCTCGGTGAATGACTGGGCGGCGTTTTCGTAAGCCTCGTTCGGCGCACTCCAACTGCTTTGCAACTTGGCTTCGCGCAGAGCCTTTTGCTGCCATTGCCAGATGCGTCCGGCGTACTCAGCGAATCCGCCGTGGTCATCGCCGCGCAATTGCAGCGGCCAACTGCCGAGCAACGCTTGATAGAGGATCAATTCGTCAGCGGCCGACGGCATCTGATGGTCATTGCGCAGCGGCCGGGCGAGGGCGCGCCACAGCTCGACCTGTTCGGCGTACCAGTGGCTGCGCTCGCTGAGCACGGCCAACCGTGCGCGAGTGTCTTCGCCGCGTTTGTGATCGTGGGTGGCGGTGGCCAGCAGGTTGTCGGGGAATGTCGCCAGGCGTTGCTGGTTTGTCGCATGAAAGTCGCTGACCGGGGCGCTGAACTGTTCGGTGTTGTAGCCCACGTCATTGCGCGACAGCAGCACTGCCGAGCGATACAGCGCGGTGTCTTCCACGGCCTTGGCGGCAGCGGGCGAGGTGAGTTGCTGAAAGCGCACGCAGGCGTGGCGCAGGAGCTTGCGCGAACGCCCACGGGGTTTGCGCCGCCATGGCTGGCCGCCGAGCCAGCCGGCCACAGACTCAAGCACCGGCCAGTCGCTTTCGCTCAGTGCCTGACGCGCACCGTCCATGGCTTGCTGGAAAAACACGTCGTCCTGCGTCGTACGACCCATCGCACTGATGTAGGTGCGATACACCGGGAAGTGCACGATCAGCGCCTGCAACACCCGGCGGATCGAACCGAGCGTGAGGTCACGGGTCATCAGGTCGTCCCGCGCCACTTGCAGCAGCGCCTGGGCAACGCTTTCGCAGTCGCTGGCCAGCGAACCGTTGAGGATCTGCTGACGCGCCAGTCGTGCTTCGTCGATGAACGCGGCGGGGCGCTCGGTGCGGCGGTGCCACAGGTCGCCCAGCACGTGTTCACCGGCCGGGTCGTGTTGCAGCAGCGACAGCTGATTCATGAATTCGTAACCGGTGCTGCCATCCACCGCCCAGTCGGCGTGCAGGGTTTCGCCAGCCCCGAGAATTTTCTCGACGTAGATCGGCAAGTGTCGCCCGGGTGCCAGAAAATCGAGGCGTCGCCTTAACTTGCGGCAGTAACCCCGCGGATCGGCGAGGCCGTCGACGTGGTCGATGCGTAAACCGTCGATCAGGCCTTCTTCGATCAACTGGAAGATCTTGCCGTGGGTCGCTTCGAATACCGCAGGCCGCTCGACCCGCAGGCCGCCGAGTTCGTTGATGTCGAAGAAGCGCCGCCAGTTGATGTCGTCCGCCGCCGTGCGCCAGCTCGCCAGACGATAGCTTTGCCGCTCCAGCAATTGATGCAGGCGCTGGAAGCCGTCTTCGGTCTTGGAGTCGTAGCGCGTGAGATGGTGCTCAATGGCTTGCAGGATGTGCGGGTCGCTGGCCAGTTGCTGGAGTTCCTCCTTGAGCGATATCGACAGCGAACGGGCATCGGTCTGGTAGCTGAGGCTGCTGAAGCGGTCCGCCAGCGACTTGAGGGCTTCGTTTGCCGGCTCATCGGGCTTGAGCAGTTCGCCGTAATCGCCGGGGCAGATCGGGAAGTGATGCTCGTAATGCTCGACGTGGAAGGTGCCGGACTCGGCGTTGAACACCAGCGGCAGTGTGCCGTCCTGCAACGCAATGCCGTAATCGGTGCCGAGGAAAGGCAGCAGCAACTGGCCTTCCATCAACGGGTCGGGCGAGTGCCATTGAATGTCGAAGAACTCGCCATAGGGGCTGAGCCGGCCCCATTCCAGCAGGTCGAGCCACCACGGATTGTCACCGCCGCCCACTGCCATGTGATTGGAGACGATGTCGAGGATCAGCCCCATGTCGTGTTCGCGCAAGGCCGCGACCAGTCGGCGCAGCGCCGGTTCGCCACCCAGTTCGGGATTGACCCGGGTCGGGTCGACCACGTCGTAGCCGTGCATGGAGCCGGCGCGGGCCGCGAGCAGCGGCGAGGCGTAAATATGGCTGATGCCGAGCCGGGCAAAGTACGGCACCAGCGGCACCGCCTCATCGAGGGTGAAGCCCTTGTGAAACTGCAGGCGCACCGTGGCTCTCAATGTCTGGTTTTGTACTGCACTCATTGGTCACGCTCGGCGGCTTGCAGGCGGGCACAGGCCAGCAGCTCGAGGCGTCGCGCAGCATCGACGCCATCGAGCAGCGTTTCGCTGTTGCCGGGCAAGCGTCGCGACCAGTTCGGATGAGTGTCGATGGTGCCGGGCAGGTTGGCCTGTTCGTCCAGGCCCAGCGCGTCTTCCAGTGGCAGCAGCACCAGCGGCGCGCGGGTGTGGCCGAGGAAACGCACAGCGGCGTCGACTACCTGATCGGCCTCGTGGGATTCCTCGCGAAAGTTTTGCGGGTCCTGACTCAAGGCGCCGCGCAGGCCTTCACGCTCGCGTTCGCGGTAGCGGCGCCAATCGATTTCGCCGTTGGCGTCGATCAGCCCGAGTCGCGAATTCCAGTCGATATCCCGGCCATGCCACCAGCCATTGAGCGTCGGCAGATCGTGGGTGCTGGTGGTGGCCAAAGCGTTGTCCGGCCAGTCGAGGATCGGTTTGAAATGGGTGTTGTCCTGTTCGAACAACAGCACGCGCATGCCAAGCATGGCCCGGGCGATCAGCTTTTCCCGCAGGCCATCGGGCACGGTGCCGAGGTCTTCGCCCAGCACAATCGCCTGATGGCGGTGGGATTCGAGGGTCAGCAAGCGCAGCAGGTCGTCCACCGGGTAATACAGATACGCGCCGTCCGCCGGCGCTGAACCGTTGGGAATCACCCACAACCGTTGAAGGCCCATGACATGGTCGATGCGCAAACCACCCGCATGAGCGAAGTTGGCGCGCAGCATGTCGATGAAGGCCCGAAAGCCATTGCGTACCAGACCTTCCGGGGAGAACGCCGAGATACCCCAACCCTGGCCGGAGCGATTGAGGATGTCCGGTGGTGCACCGACGGTCAGCGACGCCAACAGTTCATCCTGAAAACTCCAGGCCTGGCTGCCGGCGCCGTCGGCACCCACGGCCAGGTCGGCAATCAGACCGATGCCCATGCCGGCGCTGCGGGCGGCGGTCTGGGCGCGCTCCAGACAACGGTGGATCAGCCATTGGCAGAACGCGAAATAACTGATGCGCTCGGCGTATTCTTCGGCAAACGCGCCAAGTGCGGCGCCGCGCGGGTCGTGCCAGTGTTCCGGCCATTGGCGCCAGTCGAGACTTTCGCCTCGGGCGGCACGCATTTCTTGAATAGTTTCGAAGCGGCAGTGGTTTTCCAGCGCTTCACCGCCGGCATCGCGGAAACTGGAGAAATCGGCATGCAGCGGATGTTCGCCGCTGATGAAACCGTCATACAGGGCTTGCAGCAGTTTCAGTTTGGCATCGGCCGCTTTCGGCCAGTCGGTCAGGGGCAGCTCTTCAAGCTGCTTGAATTGATCGGCCAGGCCGGCCGCCTCAATCGCATCGCGCAGCGCACGCTCACCGAGAATGGCACCCGGCGCCGCGTAGAGCGGATTGAGAAACAGCCGACTGGACGGCGAGTAAGGGCTGTAGCGCCCGGTATCGGCGCTGAACATCGCGTGCAGCGGGCTGATCGCCAAGGCATCGGCGCCGCGCTCGCCGGCCACCCGGGCCAGTTCTTCCAGGGCCTGAGTGTCGCCGAAACCGCCATCGCCGGGGCGGCGCAAGCCATAAAGCTGCACGCTCAGCCCCCACACGCGAGGGATCGGGTTGTCCACCGCGTCACCCACGCTGAAGCAGCGTTGCGGTGCCACGGCGAGAGTGAACTGCTGATCGGCGATGTGCACTTGCTGGTAGCCGACCGGAATCTCGCCGGGCAGCACGGCCCGGGCATCCAGCTTGAGGCTCAGTCGCGAGCCGTCCTCAAGGTGAATCTCGCATGGGGTCTCGGGTTCGAAATAGCGGGCCAGATCCACGCCCACGCCGACATCGGCAGTGAGCAGCGGCGGTAGCTGGCGATTTTCCTGTACTTGTTGCAGTTCGAGCAGGCTGGCGTCGATTTCCTGGGCCGTTCCGGCCGGGTGACCGAGGCCGATCAGCACATTGCGCAGCACCGCCGGGGCGACTTTTTGCGCTCGCCCGTTGGCGTCGATCCAGTCGACGGCAAGGCCGGCTCGGCTGGCGAGAATTTCCAGTTGCGCATCGCTCATAGGCGCTCTCCATCCAGGGGTAGCAAAGGGGTTGCGGCCGTGAGGCTGACGAGCGCGCAATACGGGGGCAGTTGCCCCTCATCCGACAGGCCGGCGTCGGATGGCTGGCGAAACAGCCACACCGATTCGGTCTGTGGAAGGTTGACCACTGGCGTGTCGCTGAGGTTCAGGTCGATTCGCAGCTCGCTGCCATCACCCAGTCGCCAGCGTGCGCTGACGGCGCCAGGCCCCAGCACTTGGGCGCCGAGTGCTTGAGTGCCGGACAGGTTTGGAATGATGTATTGATGGCGCAATTGCAGCAGCCGGCGATACAGCGCCAGTGTTGTCTGTTGCCGAGGTGTGCCGTTACCCATCAGACGCGGTTGTGAGGCGTGAAAGGTCTGCCCGGCGTTGGGGTCGGGAATCTGCTCGCGCTTGTGCGGATCCGAGAAGGCACTGAATGCCGCAAACTCATTGCGTCGACCTTCGCGCACCCGCTTCGCCAGTTCGCCGTGGTGGCTGGTGAAGAACAGGAATGGCTGTTGGGCCGCGTATTCATCGCCCATGAACATCAGGGGAATCATCGGCGACAGCAACAACAACGCTGTCGCAGCATCCACTGCGCGCGGGTCGGCCAATTGATGCAAGCGCTCGCCGAAGGCGCGGTTGCCGATCTGGTCATGATTCTGCAGGAACAGCACGAAGGCGGTGGAGGGCAGATGCTCGCTTGGCTCGCCACGGGGTTCGCCGTGGCGAGTGATATGACCCTGAAACACGAAACCCTGGCTCAGACAGCGGGCCAGTTGCTCCGTGGGTTGCAGTGCATAGTCCGCGTAATAGGCGTCGGTTTCACCGGTCAGTAATACATGCAGGGCGTTGTGGCCGTCGTCGTTCCACTGGGCGTCGTAATTTTCCTCAAGCAGGCTTGATTGGTTGAGTTCGTTCTCGATGGTCAGCCATACATGCCGGGACGGGTCGATCTGCTGACGTATGCGACGTGCGAGTTCCGGCAGGAAGTCGGGGCTTTCGATGGCATGCACCGCATCCAGGCGCAAGCCGTCGAAACGGTATTCCAGCAGCCACATCAGTGCGTTTTCGACGAAGAAGTCCCGCACTTCACGACGACGGAAATCGATGGCCGCGCCCCACGGGGTATGTTTGTCATCGCGAAAAAAGCCCTTGGCGTAGCGATGCAGGTAATTGCCGTCGGGGCCGAAGTGGTTGTAGACCACGTCGAGGATCACCGCCAGACCATAACCGTGGGCGCTGTCGATCAGGTGTTTGAGTTGTTCCGGCGTGCCGTAACTGGCTTGAGGCGCATAGTGCAGCACGCCGTCATAGCCCCAGTTGCGATCGCCGGGAAACTGCGCGATCGGCATCAGTTCAATGGCGGTGATGCCGAGCCCGGCAAGGCGTGACAGGTGCTGCTCGACTTCGGCAAACCCGCCGAGCGCACCGACATGCAGTTCATAAATGACCGCTTCATTCCAGGGGCGGCCTTGCCACGTGGTGTTGCGCCAGGAAAAGAGGTGCGGATCGACCACCACGCTGTGACGGTCCAGGTCACCGTCCTGCGCCCTGGAGGCCGGGTCGGGCACCTCCAGTTCGCCATCAATGTTGAAACGGTAGCGGCTGCCGGCAGGGCAGCGGGTCTTGATGACAAACCAGCCCTCGCCCTGGGGCAGCATGGGCAGGGACTGGCCGTTGTCCAGCTCGACGCTGACGTAAAATGCATCCGGCGCCCACAGCGCGAATTGTGTGTGGTCGGCATCCAGCATGATCGCGCCGTGGGGCCAGCTTTCAGGTGTCCGTGACGGCATCGTTGAAAACCTCCCTGGTTATTTGTGGTGCGTTTTGCCCAGCGCCTTGGCCACCAGTTGTTCGTAGAGTTCGGCGTAGGGTTCGACGGCCTTGCACCAGTTGAACGGTGCCGCCATCGCCCGGCAACGCATGGCGTTGAGCAGTTCGGGAAAGGCAAAGACCTTGAACGCGCGGCTCAGGGCTTCGCGGTAGCTGTCCGCTGTCGATTCGTTGAAGAGAAAACCGGTGACACCGTTTTCGATGGTGTCGGCCAGCCCTCCAGTGTTGCGCGCTACCGGCAGCGAGCCGAAGCGTTGGGCGTACATCTGACTCAGACCGCAAGGCTCGTATCGCGAAGGCATCAGCAGAAAATCGCTGCCGGCAAACATCCGTCGGGCATCGGTTTCGTTGAAGCCGATGCGCACGCCGATCTGGCCGGGGAAGCGCAGCGCCAGTTCGCGCATGGCCTGTTCTTCTTCCGGCTCGCCACGGCCGATGATCGCGATCTGGCCACCGTTCTGGACGATGTATTCCGACACGGCTTCGGTCAGGTCCAGGCCTTTTTGATAGACCAGACGCGAGACCACGGCAAACAGCGGGCCTTTGGAGTCTTGCAGGCCAAACAGTTCGCGCACGTGGGCGGCGTTGACGGCTTTGCCTTCCCAGTCGCCGATGGCAAATGGCGCGAACAGGTGTGGGTCGGTGGCGGCGTCCCAGCTCTCGTCGATACCGTTGGGGATGCCGCTGAGCAAGCCTTGCTGGGTCTTGGCGGCGAGAAAACCGTCGAGACCGCAGCCGAAATCCGGGGTGGTGATTTCCTGCGCGTAGGTGGCGCTGACCGTGGTGATGTGGCTCGAATAGGCCATGCCGGCCTTGAGGAACGACATCTTGCCGTAGAACTCCATGCCTTCCTGTTGCAGGGCATGGGCGGGGATCCCGAGTTCCGGGCATGAGCCCAGGCTGGTCACGCCTTGATAAGCGAGGTTGTGAATGGTGAACAGGGTCGGCGTGCGTTGCCCGCGCCAGTGCATATAGGCAGGCGCCAGCCCGGCCGGCCAGTCGTGGGCGTGCACCAGATCCGGGCACCAGTGGATTTGCGCGAGGTTGGCGGCGATATCCGCGGCGGCCAGACCCAGTCGGGCGAAACGGATGTGGTTGTCCGGCCAGTCGCGACCGTTGTTGGCACCGTAAGGGCCGCCGTCGCGGGCATACAGTTCAGGGCAGATCAACACATAAATGACCAGACCGTCAGGCATGTCCATGCGCCCGATCTTGCAAGGCGGCAGCGCGGCGTGGCCACCCAGTTCACCGATGATGTGGATCGGATTCTCGCTGTTCATCACTTGCGGATAACCGGGGATCAACACCCGGACATCATGCAGATGCGCCATGGCGCGGGGCAGGGCGGCAGAAACGTCTCCCAGACCGCCGGTCTTCACCAGATCGGCGATTTCCGAGGTCACGAACAACACTTTCTTCTTGTTGGGGTTCTGACTGGCCACTGGTGTCAGCGTCTTGGTGCTCGGGACGTTGATCGACCGGCTGCCGGGAACGCTTACGGTGCTCGATTCACCCATCGGCTGATGAGCCCGTTCTCCCTGAATTTCCAATGCCGCACTGATCATATGAATCTCCCGTCTTTTTGATCTGATTCTTGTCTTGAACAAGCGATGTCCACGGCCAGGTCCTGTGGCCGGGCGCAAACGCGCCACGCATCGGTGAGCGAACGCTACCCAACACGCGCAAGCAGAATGGGTGAAGGGGCCGTTGCAAGGAATGAACCAGTCGCTTTGGCCCTGTCTTTCAGATGACCCGTCGCGATCAGCAAAAGTTTCGACAAAATTTCCGCGTTGTGACCGGTCGGTTTCGCCTCGCGAAAACCAGTCTAGGCCAGATCCTAGAGCGGGCCAGGGCAATCGGACGAATTGTTCGACAATCTGTTGCGAGGTCGCAAAAACCGTGGCTTGGGGACGAGACGCGCCCCGACGAAGTGCATGTCTGGCGGCATCGATGATGCAAATTGGTGACCGGTCAGTCACGTTTTCGGGCGCTTGAAAAGTGTGCGCGCACTGTTGCGGTGCGTGCAGGAATGTTGGCGTGCGGTCAGTGGGTGCTGCTTCGCGGGCAGGGGTTGCCCGCGAATGGGACGAAGGTCAGTTCAGCAGGCGAAGCGGATCTCCCGCCGACCAGGCCTGAATGTCCTCGATCATCTGCGAAAAGAACTGCTGATAGTTCTGTCGGCTGACGTACCCGACATGAGGCGTGGCCAGTACATTGTCCAGCGTGCGAAACGGGTGCAGTGCCGGCAAAGGCTCCTGATCGAATACATCCAGAGCCGCCCCGGCGATGCGTTGTTTCTGCAAGGCCTTGATCAGCTCGGCTTCGTCGACAATGGGCCCGCGTGCCGTGTTGACCAGCAGGGCGGTCGGCTTCATCCAGCCCAGCGCCTGGGCATCGACCAGACCACGGCTGCGGTCGCTGAGCACCAGATGCACCGACAGCACGTCGGCCTGTTCGAACAATTGCTGCTTGCTGACATAAGTGACGCCGGCCTGTTCGGCGCGCTCGGCGGTAAGGTTTTCGCTCCACGCAATGACGCGCATGCCGAACACCTGCCCGAACTGCGCGACCCGTTGGCCGATACTGCCGAGCCCCAGAATACCGAGGGTCTTGCCGTGCAGGTCGCCGCCCAGACCTTGCTGCCATTGTCCGGCACGCAGGGCATTGGCCTCGTTCACCAGATTGCGGGTGGCGGCCATGATCAACGCCCAGGTCAGTTCCGGTGCGGCGTGTTTGTAGCTGTCGGTGCCGCAGACCCTGATTCCGAGTCGGGCCGCGGCCGGCATGTCCAGCGCTGCGTTGCGCATGCCGCCCGTGACCAGCAGTTTCAGGTTCGGCAAACGCTTGAGCAGGTCTTCATCGAAGCGCGTGCGTTCGCGCATCACGCAAATCACCTCGAACCGGCCCAGTCGTTCGGCCAGTGTGGCGTTGTCCGCCGGGTACTCATGGACAAAGGTCACTTCACCGAGACTGTCCAGCACCGACCAGTCGACCACGTCCCGCGCCACGTCCTGCCAGTCATCGATTACTGCAATCTGCACCGCCATCAGCCTTGACTCCTCAACGAACGGGATTGGTTTTGTTCAGCCAGTCGAGCAGCGCCTGGTGGAACTGCGTCGGTTCTTCCATTTGCGGCGCGTGGCCCAGGCCGGGGAATTCCACCAGTGTGGATTGCGGGATCAGCTTCGCCACCTGCTTGCCCAGCACCTCGTAGTGACCGATTTTCGCCTTCACTTCGGGCGGTGCGATGTCCTTGCCGATGGCCGTTGTGTCAGACGTGCCGATCAGCAACAGGGTCGGCATCTTCAGATCCTTGAACTCGTAGTACACGGGCTGGGTAAAGATCATGTCGTAGATCAGCGCCGAGTTCCATGCGACCTGAGTCTTGCCCGGCCCGTTGCTCAGGCCGGCGAGCATGTCCACCCAGCGGTCGAATTCCGGCTTCCAGCGACCGTCGTAATAAGTGCTGCGCTCGTAGTCGCGAATACCCTGGGCGGTGACTTTCAGTTCGCGCTGATACCACTGATCGACGCTGCGCCACGGCACGCCGAGGGCTTTCCAGTCCTCCAGGCCGATCGGGTTGACCAGCGCCAGTTGCTCGACCTGATCCGGGTATTGCAGGGCGTATCGGGTGGCGAGCATGCCGCCGGTGGAGTGGCCGAGCAGGGTGGCTTTCTGAATGCCCAGCGCCTTGAGCATTTGCTGGGTATTGGCCGCCAGTTGCTGGAAGCTGTATTGATAATGTTCGGGTTTGCTGGAAGTGCAGAAACCGATCTGGTCCGGAGCGACCACCCGGTAACCGGCCTCGCTCAGGGCCTTGATCGAACTGTCCCAGGTCGCGCCGCAAAAATTCTTGCCGTGCATCAGCACCACGGTGCGCCCGTTGGCCTTGCCGTGGGCGGCGACGTCCATGTAACCCATCTGCAGAGACTGGCCCTGGGACTGAAAGGCAAAGTGCTTGAGGGTGTAGGGATACTCGAAACCTTGCAATTGCGGGCCGTACTGCGGGCCTTCGGCATGAGCAAGCAGGGGCAGGGCAGCGGTCAGCAACAGGCCGGGCAGCCAGCGGGTCAGCGACACAGACATGGGACAACTCCACAGGAAATCGGCCGATGCTGGAACGGCCGGATTAGGGCGACGTTAAACACAGGCAACGTCCACCGCAGAACGTTCAACCGAGCCAGCCGAGGGTGAGCATCGCCAGCACCCCGTAGCGAGCGCCTTTGGCGAGGGTGACGATCAGCAGAAAACGCCCGAGGGGTTCGCGCATGACCCCGGCGATCAGCGTCAGGGGATCGCCGATGACCGGCAGCCAGCTGAGCAGCAGCGACCAGTGACCATAACGCTGATAGTGAACACGGGCGCGGGCCATGTGCTTCGGGCCGACCGGAAACCAGCGGCGGTCCTGAAACCGTTCCAGCCCGCGCCCCAGCCACCAGTTGACCAGCGAACCGAGGACATTGCCCAGTGTCGCCACAGCCAACAGCCCCCACAGCCAGTAACGATCGCTGACCAGCAGCCCGACCAGCACGGCTTCCGATTGCAGCGGCAGCAGCGTCGCCGCGCCAAACGCGGCCAGGAACAGCCCGAGATAACCCGCCGTCATCAATGGGCCGGGTAATCCGCCACCACCACATCGGCACCGTCCTTCTTGAGGCCGATCACCTGATAGGCATCGCTCATGCCGTCCATTTCCATGCCCGGCGAGCCCATCGGCATGCCCGGTGCGGCTACGCCCAGCAGGTCGTCACGCTTGCTCAGCGCCAGCACCTGTTCGGCGGGCACATGGCCTTCGACGAATTTGCCGTTGATGATCGCCGTATGGCACGAGGCCAGGCGTGGCGGTACGCCGTGTTGTTGCTTGAAGGAGCTCATGTCCGCCTCGACGTGATCCTCGACCTTGAAGCCATTCGCCTCCAGGTGGCTGATCCACTTCTTGCAGCAACCGCAGTTGGCGTCGCGATGGACTTCGATCGGGATGAGGTCGGCGGCTTGCGCCAGGGAGGAAAGGAGCAGGGCGCTCAGGGCGGCCAGACGCAGAGGGTTTTTCATGCAGGGTTCTCGACTCGGGTGACGGTCAAAAAGAACGCATTTTGACCGGTTTTTCCGACCCGGCATCAACGGAGTGTTTCCAGTTGATACAAGGCAGGCTGTCAGCATGATCGTAGATCAAAGCTGACAGCCTCCTGAGTGCGAGATGACAAATCCGTCAGCTGACCTTGAACCGGCCCATGATTGCGCTCACCCGACCGTTGGCCTCTAGGAGCTGGCGGGTATTGGTTTCACTGGCCTGGCCGCTTTGCACCAGCTCATCCACCATGTGGCGGATCTGCACCATGCTGCGATTGATTTCTTCGGTGACGGCGCTTTGCTGTTCGGCGGCCGTGGCGATCTGGGCACTGAGGCTGTTGATATGGCTGACGGAGCCGGCCATGTCGTCGAGCCCGCTGGTGACCCGGGCGGTGGCGTCGGCAGCGGACTGGCAACTGGCCTGGGTGTTTTCCATGGCGCTGACCGAGGAACTTACGCCCTGGGTCAGGCGGGTCAGCATTTCGTTGATTTCCGAGGTACTGGCCTGGGTCCGGGCAGCGAGGGCACGTACCTCATCGGCGACCACGGCGAAACCGCGCCCCTGTTCGCCGGCGCGGGCAGCCTCGATGGCGGCGTTGAGCGCCAGCAGGTTGGTCTGCCCGGCGATCGCACCGATCACCCCCAGAATCTCGGTAATGCGCTGGGCGTCCTGCTGCATGTTTTCGACTTTGTGCGTCGCACTGGCCACTTCATCGATCAGCGCGACGACGCTGCTGGTGGCTTCGCCCACCACGACCCGAGAGCGGTCGGCATTTTCGTTGGCCCGTTGGGTAAACGCCGCGGTTTCGGCAGCGTTTTGCGCGACGCTTTCGGCAGTGGAGCTCATCTCGTTGATAGCGGTAACGGTCTGGTCGGTTTCCGAGGCATGGCGCAGCAGGATCTGGCTGGTGTGTGCCGAGGTGCGCTGCAGGTTGTCGAGGCTCGAAGCCATGGCGCCGGTAGCCTGGGTGACCTCGCCGATCATGTTTTGCAGATAGGCGATGAAGGTGTTGACCGAATGGCCAATGGCACCGAGTTCGTCTTCGGCACGGATGGTGATGCGGCGGGTCAGGTCGGCATCGCCGCTGGACAGCGAATCGATGTTGGCCTTGAGCGCTTTCATGCGCGAAACCAGTTGGCGAATGGCGTAGACCTGCAGCAGCACCAGCAGGATCACCAGCGGAATCTGCAGCAGGCTGAGGCTGCTGAGTACGTCGTCACGTTGCGCGGTGAGCATTTTGGTCGGCAGTGCAGTGGCGAGGAACCACGGTGTGCCTTCGATCGGGCGCATGAAGAAGGTGCTGGCTTCACCGTTGTTGTCGAATTCGACACGCTGCGCCTGATCGCGATTCTGCAGGCCAGCCTTGACCTGGCTGGCGAAGGTAGAACCGGCGGCCAGTTCGCTGATGTTCTTCAACACGATCGGGCCGCTGATACGCGAGCTGTTGCTGATGATCTTGCCGTCGGCCTCGACGATCAGCATTTCGGCGTTGAGGTCTTTTTCCTTGCGCGCCACCAGGTCGTTGAAGAAGCCCAGGGTCACATCGATGGTCGATACGCCCCAGGCGCTGCCGTTTTTCTGGATGGCCATGGCGCAGTTGGTGCGCGGCTCGGCGCTCGCATCATCTTTATAGGCAGCGGCCCAGGCGCATTGCCCGCGCGGGGTCTGCATGCCGCCCTTGTACCAGCTCTGGTCGTAGTAGTTGGGGGCCGCGTCGCTGTTCCAGAAGGTGTTCACGGCGAGCTTGCCGGAGCTGTCACGGTGCCAGAAGGTACTGAACTTGTTGCGTCCCGCCTCACGCTGACCTGGCAACGGCCAGATACCACCGCCGAACACCTTCAATTCGCCGTACTGATCCACCAGCCCCGGCAGCACGGTATCGATGGCGGCGCTGTCGAGCAGTGGAATGGTCTGGGTGATGCTGCGTTGCTGCGACTGAACCTTGTTCAGTTCACCCTGGATCTGCTGGGCCACCTCGGCGATGCGGTTGAGCACGACTTGCTCTTCGGTATGGCGCAGTTTGGGGGCGACCAGTTGGCTGATGCCCACCACGGTCAGGACCGACAACAGCAGGATGAACAGAACCAGAAACAACGTATAGCGAGCCTGAATGGTACGGAATGCGGGCATGGAGACCGGTCCTTGAGCAACGTTCTTATTAGGGGATGGGAGCAAAACAGTAGGGGTATCCCTTACATATCGTCGCGACGCGAGGAAGCTTTAGGTACTGGCGTACTAAAAGAATCCCGGAACGTTGATCGGCCAGTAACAGGCTCGACACATTCAAACTAACCAGCCCGTTTGTTAGAGTAAAAAGTCGATTTTATTGAAGCCGTGAAAAGGGCTTCGGATCAGTAAATCTGGGGCTTGCATTCATTTGTATCGGAAATGTACATAAATTGTAAAAAAGTGAAAAATGGGTTGGTGGCATTCGTTTGCCGGCCGATACTCCGGGCAATTCAAGACGTTCCACAAGGATATTTTTCATGTTCTTTTCGCAAGGAGCACGCTCATGACCGTTGGTTATACCGGCGCCTGGCAACCCAAGGCGGGTTTGCTGGTTCGAGATACCGCAAGTTCAAGCAAACCGGTTTCTCAAAGCCTGAAGGTCAAGCAGATGCTGGCGCTGGTCGGTAACGACCCCACCGCGATCAATACGGCGGAGATGGACAAGCAGGGGCTGCACAAGAACATCAAGGGTTTCGATCCCACCAGTGTTTCAGCCAAGCAGTTGGGCAGCCTGAGTGCAATGTTGCGTAGCCGGGGCCTGATTTCCGAGATCACGTCCATGACGTTGCTCAACGCCGGCGACAAGTTTGATCGCTTCGGCGTACAGAAGGATCCGGACGCCAAGTTCAATGCGCTGGAGTATTTCGCGACGCAGCTGGAAACCATCCAGAACAACAATCTCAAGGGTAACAAGTACGCGAATACGTTGATCCCCGAGTACAAGAAAGCCATCTATGTGCTGCAGAACCTGAAGACTTACGGTCAGGGCGGGGAGCGCAAGCCTCCAACCGATCAAGGTGTCAAAGCCAAGGCATGAAAAAAGGCCCGCCCGGGAACGGAGCGGGCCTTTTCATTTTATGGAGCGGTCAGTTGCCGGTGCTGCATGTCGTCATGCAAGCGCTGCATCTGTGGGCAATGCAGGGTCAGGGGCCTGGGTTGGAATCCGCGATGAAACAGCGCCAGCCATCCCTCACCCCGGCCATCGGGCGCCATTCCGGTGAACACGAACCCGATCGCCGAAAGCCGGCGCCAGGCATTGTCGAAACCCTGTGCGAGCCTGAGCCTGATCGATATCAGCCAATGGGCGGGCAGTTGCTGCAATTGCTTGAGCAAACTGTCGTCGACTTCACTGAAGACTCCGTCATAACGCCCCCATTGTTGTTTCAGCTGCGCCGGCGCGCCGATCCAGGGCGAAACGTTCAACCGCGTTCCGAACACTTCGCACATCTGCTGCATGAACTCACGGCATTCCTGCGGCCAGGTCAACGCCGGCAGCGGGCGCCGATAGCCATCGACGGGGGCGTAACCCAAAACGAGCGATTCCGTCCCGGCCGCGCCAAAGGGCGACGGAGCATGATCGGGCAGGAGACCGGTGTTGTGAAAACCAAGACTGGTGGCCATTTTCTGCGTGTAGGGGTGATGGGTCATCTGCTTGATCGTGACCCCCTGATAACCGAGCGCCTGCGCATGGATCAGCAAATGTCGGCTCAGGCGCGTAGCGACGTTCCGACCACGGAACTGTTCATCGACCACGCTCAGCGCCAGTTCGGCGACGGTCGATCCCTGGTCGAGAATCAACGTGGCATGTCCCGCCACCTGATCGTTCGTCACCGCCACCAACGAGTGCCAGTGGCCGTCGGCATGGTTCTGACTGATCATGCGGGGCAGATAGACATGCGGCTGGGCGTAATAATCGCCATAGATCTTTCTGAACAGACGACTCACGGCGGCGGCGTCACTGGCGCGGTAACCTCGCAGCGTAATCGATTCCATCAGCAACGCTCCTTGCCAGAGGCGTTATAGTCGCGCCGGTCCAGCACGCGCTGACGTTTACCGGAGCGTGGATGACGTACCAGTTCCTGAACCGTGCAGCAGCGAACCCGCAACGCCAGCAAGTGATCGGCGCTCAGTTGCTCGATCAACGGATAGTCTTCGATCAATGCACGGTGCAGCGTCAGGTCGGTTTCAGCCATTGCCGGAGTCATGGCGTTCGGTGCCCAGTGCAGGCGCAGGATATCCATCGCCTCATCCTGCTCGATCACCAGTTGCCAATCATCGCTCCCGGTGACCCGCCGCACGGTCTCGCCGATCGCCTGCGGCAGCAGGGTCAGAATACCCACCCGTATTCGCTGGCTGTCGGCGCAACGACCCATCAGCGCGAACTTGCGCCGGGATGTCCCGCTCGGCTCTCGCCAGCAGGCCCGGTCGCCGACCGGGTAGCGGATCAAAGGCATCAACCGGCGCGTCAGGTTGGTTATCACCAGGCGTCCGACACGGTCGCATTCCTCGATCACTTCGCCGGTCTGCTCATCGAGAATTTCCAGCACAGCGTGGCGTTCGGGGACCCGATGTTCTCCCAGGTCGCAGTCACGATGGCTGGCTCCGATGAACCCGGCGTCCACGCTGGCGTAGCCGATAGAGGCTGCACGGGCATTGGGAAGCACCTGCTTGAGTCGTTGCAACTGTGCGTCAAACAGGCTTTCGCCGGCGTAGAGCAGGGTGGTGACGCCTTCGAGGACTTGACCTTGGTGCTCGAGCCAGGCTGCGAAGGTCAGCAGATGGGCGGGCACACCTGCCAGCACGTTGATCCGGTGCCGGGCAATCGCATCGGCCAGGGCGCCCGAGGCGACATGGCCGGTGAACGGAAACTCGACGACCTCGATTTCCATATGCGTCAGCGCATCGTGAGTGAAGATAAAACTGGCATACAGATCCCCGACAAAAAACAGGTTGGCGACCCGGTCCCCGGTGCTCAACTGCGCGTCGAGGCTGCGACCGAAGTCCGTCACCAGTGTTCGCCACTCCTCGCGCCGGAACAGTGAAAACTTCCCGGCACTGGTGCTTCCTCCCGTTTTGAAGATCAGCGCGTCATTCAGCGGCGCGGTCAGGACAGGCCATTGGTCGAGGTCATGACTGCCTTTCCAGTATTGAACGGGGTCAATCACCGGCAGTTTTTCCAGCGATGGGATCTGCCGGGGAAGCCCGGCAAAATGGCGTGCATAAAAGTCTGAATGCTGTCGCGCAAACGTCACCAGTTCTTCCAGTTCAAATCGTGTGTTCATCATTGGCTCCTTGCCTGTTTGCGCCGGGACCAATGCCCCGATTGTCGATCAGCAGCGGCGTCTTGCCGCTGTGTTTGTTGCGGGTGAATTCGGTGCTGCCGCAGACTTCCACCTCCACCGTCAGCAGGCCTGTCTGGATGAGCGTGGCCAGCGTCGGATAGCCCGACAGGCGATGCTGAACATCATCGGGTTGCCGTGGGCTGCGAAACCGCATGCGTTCCAGGCCGTCCGGAGCATGTTCGAGGATCAACTGAAAATCGCTCTGCAGATGCTTTGCCAGTTGCGACAGGCAGATGAAGTCCGTACCGATGCGCACGAGTCTGCCGTGCCGCTGCAACAGTTCGAAGCGCGGAGTGGGCAGGCCGCAGTCACAATTGCCGGGTATCCAGCGGCCGCTGTCACCGACGTCGTAGCGCTGGACATCCTGACCCTCCCGTTCGATGGAGGTGAATACCAGGCGTCCGGTTTCACTACCGGTCACTGGTCGATCGGCGTCGAATTCGACAATTTCCAGATGCTGGATATCACTCATCAAATGGAACACGCCATCGCCGGTGGCCGGGCAGGCGTGGCCGAGCGGCCCGGCATCGACACTGCCGTAAACGGCCGAACGGATGAGCCTGACGCCACAGTCGCGCATCAGCGCAAGGCTTTGTTCGCCAGGGTGTTCGCCACCGAGAAATACCTTTTCGATCCCGCCATAGTCACGCAGCCGTGCCTGCTCGTTGAGAAACAAACGATGCAGAGTACTGGGCATGCCAACCAGTACGGTGACGCGCTGATCGATGATCAACTGCGCGATGTCGCGATAGTCGTCATCGGCCGGTGCGCCCATCGGCAGGTGTGTGGCACCCAGCAGTTCCAGCACCTTGGAAAAACTGAAGAAGCCACCGTACAGCCCGCCGCTGAAGAACAGGTTCATCACCCGGTCCCGGTTCGGGTCGAGACCGGCCGCGAACAAGCCGTCGGCGCTCGCGCGCATCTGCCGATCGAAATCCCGGTAGCTGTAGCCGGACAGCGCAGGAGTGCCGCTGCTGCCGCCGGAACGGAAGTACAACCGGGCCGCCGGGTGGATCGGGCGGGTGACAAAGACGTCTTTGCTCATGATCGGCAAGTCGGTCACGCCGGGAAACGTCGGCACAGGGTCGAGCGTGGCGCGGGTTGCCAGCGTGGTGCCCGGCAGGCTGACCGACACGCGTCGGCTCAAGCGTTGCAAGGCATAAACGCCATCGTGGGGTTCGCCTTCGTAGCCGTCGTGAATCGCGTGTACCGGGGTGACTCGTGTGACGCCTGCGGCAATCAGCGTCTGGGCCAGCTCGGCGATGTCGTGTTCAGTGCAGATCAGACCGGCGCTTTGCAGCACGTTTCGCCAAGGCAACAGTGTGTCCGTGAGCTGCGTGCGTGGCAGTGGTTTGAGCAACAGGCTACGAAACAGGGGGGAGGGGCCAAGTTGCGGGTCGTGGGTCCAGATGACCCGCCAGTCCGGGGTCTGCCAGACATGACCGGTGGCCCCGGCAAAGCTGTAAGCCAGGCGTGCCATCGCCGTGCGGGTGGTGATTTCCGAGGCTTCCTGAACAGAAGGCAACAGGGCCGGCCAGTGCCGGGCGCGGCGTTCGAACGCCTCGGCCAGGCCTTCGCCGATGGAACGCAGGGTGCTTTCGTCGTCACTGTCCACCAGCAGCCATTGCGGGCTGGAGCAGGCCTGCTGGTCAAGGCGACAGACTTCATCGGCCACGGCGTCCAGGGCCGCCGGCGTGACCGCTGCCGGTGTCAGGTAAATGAAGCTGATACGGTGGCCCCAATCGATCCAGCGACATCCGGGTGCCAGTTGCTGGCGGATCGCTTGCAGCGCCGATTCGCCTCCCCACGCCGAGACGCCGTTTGCGCGTTGGCAGAGTTGGCCGATCCGGGCGGTGGTTGCCGGAACGACCGCGACATGCCCCGCGATCTGGCCGGTCGCATCACACTGCGTCAAAGCGTGGAGCAATCGCGCCGTCAGGCCCTGATCGCTGCTGCTGGGGCGCAACCAGTTGACGTTGCCGGCCAGCAGGCTTTCGATCACGGCGCAGAACGCCAGCAGCGGCGCATTGCCGGGGGTGATGTGAACCACCAGGCCCAGCGGGCTCCAGCGCTCGAAGCGCGGCTGACGATAATCGAAGCGGCGCAGGCTGCCCGGTTGTTCGCCGAGTTCGCGCAAAAGCTTTTGCCGCAGCGCATCCGGTTGGCAGAACTCGATCAGCGACTGGCGTTGTTCAGCGTCGAGGGGCAATGCCAGGTCCGGGTTCTGCAGGCGTGCGGCAAAGGTGGCCGCTGCGTCAAGGACGATCGCCGTGTCCAGCGTCTTGGCCAACCGTTGTGGCAAATCCAGGTCAAGCTGTTGCAGTGCGGCGTCGAAGGTGCAGTCGGTGTGGAGCTGTCCGTTGATCAGGTACATGTCAGTGCTTCCCCAGCAATTCAGAGGCGGCCATGGCGCAGCTTCTGCCGGCCGTGGTCGCGGCGCGGCCATGCAGTTCGAACCAGTCGGTGGCCAGACCGCAGCTACAGCTGGTGCCCGGATGCAGGGTGGCGAGATCGCTCATGACCACGGCATGGGCCGGGCTCGACGAAATGTAAGGCGAGACAAAACTCAGCAAGCCCTGACGGCCGTAAGGCTGAACCGTGAAGTCAGATGGATTGCGCACGAAGACCTTCGAATAGACCGGAACATGGAAACGATGGTGAGCACACTCGAGATACGGCACCGGATGCTCGACCGCGCCGTAACCGTCACGGCAGCGGGACATCTTGATGCCCAATTGGCGGTGGATACGTTCGTACAATTGCTGACGGGGGATCTCTTGCGCCGCATGGGTCTTCCAGCCGCCGCCAAACAGTGCCAGCGAGCCTTCTGCCAGTTGCAGATCAGCCACCCCGGTGGCCCGCATGCGTTGCAGGGTCTGCCAAAGAACGGCAGGGAAGCCGAAGATCCGCACCGGCAAGCCTTCATCGGCGAAGGACTGCAATGCCGCGATCACGCCAAAGCCGTCGAACTCATGACCGCCGCCTGTGTGGCGCAGTGCATAGGCCACGCGATTGACGGGCGCGAACCGACACAGAAACTGATCGGTGAAGGACGTACCCAGGCGGCTGCCGGACTCGGGCTCGTAGCTCAGGAGCAAGTAATTGCACGGTGTCTGCGGGTTGTCCCAGCCATAGTGGTTAAAGATCCGTTCGACCATGAACTGGGCGGCCTCAAGGCTGCGCTTGTCATAGCGCATGCGGCTTTTCTGGCCGCTGGTGCCTGACGATGTCAGCTCCAGAGCGTCTGCACCGGTCGGGCTGAGCAGTTGCTGCTGTTTGAAGAAACTGGCGAAGACCGGGGGCAGTTGCGACCAGTCGTCGAGGCTGTCCACGTCGGCCACGGTGAGACCGTTGGCGTTCAACCAGTGTTCGTAACCGGGCGTGTGGTCACAGTGAAACCGGCAGATTTCGGCCATGGCCTGGTCGAATAACCCCGCTGGCATGGATTGCGCGCAATAGGGTTGCGTCAACGCACAGAGCGCGTCGCTGTGAGGGAAATGGAACATGGGATGTCCTTATGGATGTGTCGAGGAGACGGTTTCCTGGCGGGAGGCCCGAAGAAACCGGTACAGGAATGGAAGGCTCAGCAGGCCACCCAGTGCGGCCCACAAGGCGAAGGATTCAAGGCGGGAGCCCCCGCCGATCGCGGCGATGATCGAGCCGCCGGCGCCCATCACTGCAATCGAGATCATGCCGATCGCCGCCGACACCAGGCCTTTGCTGTCATCGCTGGAAAACAGCGCCAACCGATAGAGCGCGGCATTGCTCATGCCCAGTCCCACGGCGTACAGCACCAGACCGCAGATCAACAGGCCAAGGGTGGCGCCGGTCAGCGCACCGGCCAGCAGAATCAGCAGTCCCAGGCAGAACGGCCAGAGCGCCAGACGAATCAGCTGCGGCAGTTCGCGAGATGCCAGCAAACGGTCAAGGATCAGATTGCCGGCGATGACCGCCGCGAAGATCGGGATCTGCCATAAGGCGTACTCTTGAGTCGACAGCCCCAGCAGCTGGATCAACAACAGGGGGGAAAGACCGATCCAGACGATCAATGGCAGGCTCATCAGCCCGAGTGCAAGGCTTGCACCGAGGAACATTGGGGTGCGCAAGAGCGCCGCGTATCGAAGGCGAGTCTGGTGCCAGGACAGTGGAACCGGCGCCTGCTGCCTGCCATCGCGCCGGACGATCCCGACGGTTTCAGGCATGCAGGCATAGAGCCCGAGCCACGCGATGGCGGCGGCCAGACTCAGACCCAGAAACAGCTCGCGCCAGCTCAGCCATTCCAGCAACAGACTGCCGAGTAACGGGCCGAGCAATGGCGACAGCAACGCGATGTTGCCAAGCAGCGCCATGAGCCGTACGGCATCCGCCTCGCAGAACACTTCCTGAAGCGCGGGGTAGCTGACGGCCACCACGAATCCCAGGCCCATGCCTTGCAACAGCCGTAATGCGTTGAAAACTTCGATACCGGGTGTCGCGACCGCTGCTGCGCAGGTCATCCCGAACAGCGCGCAGCCGACAAGCAGCAGCGTGCGGCGGCCGAACCGGTCGGACAGCGGCCCGATCAGCCATTGCAGGCACACGCCTCCGATCAGATACAGATTGAACGCATTGGGGATATGGCGTGGGTCGGCATCGAGGTCCTGGGTGACCGTGAGCATGGCAGGCATCACCAGATCACTGGCCATATAGGTCAGTCCTTCGAACAGTGAAATCGCCAGGCAAAAGCCAAGGATCTGTAGCGGCGGGAGTTCAATGAGGGTTCTTTGCATACGCTTCCATGCCTTCAAGAGAGGGAGCGCAAAGGGTAGGGAGAGGGGAGCAAGGTTCCTACGTCGTAGCTACTACTCAGTATGTCGCAGGTTTGCTGGGTATTGCGGTTGACGGATTACTTACTCGGGATTGCGAAACATCCGACATTTTGAGCCGGGATATATACGGAAAATGCCCACATCCTCGTGGGCATTTTTTATGGGTATTCAATTAAATGTTTCATTTGAAGAGAACGTAGTCGGTGCTCTTCAACGGTCGGATTTACCGATGCTGGTAGTAACCAGGGCCTCCACCATAGTAGCGATGATCGCCATGCCAGCCGCCGTGGGGGAAAATGATGCAGCCGCTCAGTGTGAGCAGTGCCAGAACTGGAATCAGCCAGGTGATTCGACGCAGCATTTCAAAAGTCCTCATGGTTGACGCCGCATGGAGCCAAAGCTCTATCGGCTGTAACATGAGACCTCGTTTGCAGCGGCGCATCCCCGTGAGTCGGTATGCGCATGGCATCAGCGCCGATACAAACCCGATACATTTCCAAGTTTTCAGGAACCCGTAATGACCCAGTCGCAACGTTTGAAATACTCGATTCTGATCGCTCTCTGCGTGTTGGCAATCATGCTTGGCCTGTCGTGGATGCAGAACGCCGGGATGCTCAGCGAAAAAATGTTCCAGTACATCGCCATCGGTGTGGCGGTGGTCGTGGTGGTGATCAACGGCGTGATGCGCCGCAAGGTCAAACCCTGACGGCGCTCAAGAAGGAATTCAGTGGCTGTTGAGGACGGCAGCAGCCTGTGGATGCAGGCTGTAGCTCTTGTCGGCGTTGAAGGTGATCACGCCTTCGGCGCACAGGCGCTTCAACACTTCGCGCACACTGAGAAACGACAGCGGAATGCCCAGGTCCAGCAATTGGCTGTGGACACCGCGCACGCCCAGACTCCGGTCGCTTTCAGCGGCGATCAGCAAGGCGTCGATGACTTTCAGGCGAATCAGACTGGTGCGCAGGCCGAAGCTCTTGAGCAGCAGACGAATACGTTCATTGCCGTGGCGTTCGGCCCGTTGTCCGAGTACGCCGGCGTGCGAACCCATGGAAGCTCCTTGTGGTGCCTGGCTACCGTCCGATGGTAGTTGCAGGTTGTACATGCGATTACTCCTTTTCAGAGCCTGATCAGGAAGGGTTTCTGGTGCTCTCTCTAATCAAGACGTATCAGCCCGACAAATCATGAAGCGAAAAATGTAGAAAATTTGTCGTTGATTCGTCTTTTCCGCGTGATCAAGGCTTTGAGCGGACGGTAAATCCGCTAAATTTTTTTTCATCTGTTTCGTTTCCCGGTCAGGCTCATTGCGCGTGGACGCGTGGGTGTTTTCCAGAACGGATCCGCCGCCCCTCAAAGGTTCGATACGCGAGGATCCGCTCTCAGGCATTTCGATCAGGAGCGAGCGTGATTATTTCCAGGCAGTTAACCGGGCTGACCCTTGCCGGCATGTTTCTCGGGCTGAGCCTGTCGGCGCAGGCGTTCAGTCCTGCCACCCAGGCCGGGGCCGATATTCGGCGCACAGGGTTTGGCGTACCGCATATCCGTGCGCAGAACGAGCGTGGCCTCGGGTTCGGCATTGGTTACGCCTATGCACAGGACAATCTGTGCCTGCTGGCCAACGAGATCGTGACAGTCAACGGCGAGCGTTCACGTTATTTCGGACCCGAGCAGTTCACGGTCGAAGAGCGCGAGAACCGCGTCAGCGATGTGTTCTTCCAATGGCTCAACACCCCGCAGGCGGTCAATGCCTTCTGGCAGGCACAGCCGGTCGAGGTGCGTGATCTGGTGCAAGGTTATGCCGCCGGCTACAACCGCTATCTGGCCGAGCGTCGCCAGCAGGGGCTGCCACAACAGTGTCAGGGCGAGTGGGTGCGGGATATGACCGCCCAAGACCTGGTGAAGCTGACACGCCGGCTGCTGGTGGAGGGCGGCGTCGGACAGTTCGCCGAAGCACTGGCAGGCGCCGCGCCACCGCAGGCCAGCGCTCAGGTCGGACAGGATGTTCGGGCCTATCGACTGGCTGCCACACGCCTGCAACGTTTTGCCCTGGACCGGGGCAGCAACGCGGTGGCGGTGGGCAGCGAGCGCTCATTCAATGGCCGTGGAATGCTGCTGGCGAACCCGCATTTTCCGTGGGTCGGCGGCATGCGTTTCTATCAGATGCACCTGACCATTCCCGGCAAACTGGATGTGATGGGCGCGGCGTTGCCGGGGCTGCCGATGATCAATATCGGCTTCAACCAGCATCTGGCCTGGACCCATACCGTCGACGCGTCCAAACACTTCACCCTGTATCGCCTGCAACTTGATCCGCAGGATCCGACCCGCTACCTGCTGGACGGGAAATCCCTGCCATTGAGCAAGCAGACCGTCACCGTTCAGGTCAAACAGGCCGATGGCCAGGTCGTGCCGGTTTCGCGGGACATCTATAGCTCGCAATTCGGTCCGATCGTGCAGTGGCCGGGCAAGCTCGACTGGGACAATCAATACGCCTACAGCCTGCGCGATGCCAACCTCGACAACGACCGCGTGCTGACGCAGTGGTACGCGATGAACCACGCCGCCAGCCTCAAGGAGTTGCAGGATTCGGTACACAGGATTCAGGGCATCCCGTGGGTCAATACCCTGGCAGTGGATGACAAAGGCCAGACGCTTTACATGAACCTGTCGGTGGTGCCGAACGTCAGTGCTGACAAACTCGCCAGATGCAGCGACCCGCGTATCGGCCTGCAAATGATCGTGCTCGACGGCTCCAACAGTGACTGCGCCTGGGGCATCGATCCACAAGCGGCACAGAAGGGGATCTTTGCAGCCAGCCAATTGCCGCAACTGCTGCGCAAGGACTTTGTCCAGCATTCCAATGATTCGGCGTGGCTGGCCAACCCGGCACAACCGCTGACCGGTTTTTCTCCGCTGATCAGCCAGCAGGACCAGCCACTGGGCCTGCGTTCGCGGTTTGCATTGGATCGTCTGGCGAGCCTGGGCAAAAAAGGGCCGGTGTCGGTGCAGGATCTGCAGCACATGGTGATGGACGATCAGGTGTACCTGGCCGGCCAGGTGCTGCCGGATCTGTTGCAGTTCTGTGGTACGCCTGGCGCGGCCGAAGTGGCATTGAAGCCTGTGTGCGCCAGTCTCAAGGCATGGGATGGTCGAGCCAACCTGGATTCGGGAATCGGACTGGTGCATTTCCAGTCCATCATGCAAGCCTTGCAGGAGTCGCCGGATGTCTGGCGCGTACCGTTCGACCCGAAAGACGCGCAACACACCCCGCGCGGTCTGGCGGTCGAAAAGCCCGAAGTGGCCGGCGCGCTGCGCGAGGCAATGCTGGCGTCAGCCGAGTCGGCCGACAAGATGGGGCTGACAGCGCAAACCCGCTGGGGCGATGTTCAGGTGGCCAGCAGCGGCGGCCAGCAGACGCCGATCCATGGCGGGCCGGGCACGTTGGGTATCTATAACGCGATCCAGAGCGTTGCGCGTGAAGACGGCAAACTGGAAGTGGTCAGCGGCACCAGTTACCTGCAAGTGGTAACGTTCGACGACACGGGGCCGCACGCTCAGGGGCTGCTTGCGTTTTCATTGTCCAGCGATCCGGCGTCGAAATATTCCAGAGACCAGACCGAGGCTTTCTCGAAAAAACAGTGGAGCGCCTTGCCGTTCACCGAGCAGCAGATCAAGGCGGATCCGCAGTATCAGGTGCAAAGCGTGCGTGAAGAACCGGATAAAACGGGGAACGTGGCGGCGCAGTAATCAGTCGTCACGATGTTGCATCAACCACTGAAGGCCGCTCCCTCACAGGAGCGGCCTCAGCTTTTTGGTGGCTGTTGAGGCATCGGATTGATCACCGGATTGCCTTCCTGGTTGCGGGTGATGAACACCGGCAGGACCTTGGGCATCGAGTTGGCGAAGCTGTTCAGCTCCTTGACGTTATAGATGCCGCCGACCCGGATCGAGCCTGTGGCGCTATCGGCCAGCATCAGCGGTTTGTCCAGATAACGGTTGATCAGCGGCAGGGCTTCGCTCAGTGCCAGGTTGTCGAGCACCAGTTTGCCGTTGCGCCAGGCCAATGAGGTGTCGCTTGCATAGGTCTGGCTGATTTGCGGCATGTCGTCGCCATGCTTGTAGCGCGCCTGCATCGCAGGACCCAGGCGCAGACCGTCACCCGACAGCTGCGTGTTGCTGGTGACCAGCACCGAACCTTCGACCAGGTTCACTTTGACCTGGTCTTCATACATCCAGACGTTGAAACGGGTACCGGTGACGCGAATCCTGCCTTCGGCCGCCTTGACGATGAACGGGTGGCTCAGGTCATGGCTGACTTCAAAGAAGGCTTCACCCTTTTTCAGCGTGACGCGACGCTCGTTCTTGTAGTTGCTGAAGGTCAGATCGGTGTTGAGGTTCAACTCGACCTGACTGCCATCGCCAAGGGTGACATGGCGAACCGTGTCGGTGGCTGCGAAGTGCTGATAGCTGTCGGGCAGCCAGCCAAGGTTCCAGCCGGCCCAGGCTGTCAGTGGCAGCGCCAGCGCGCAAACGCAGGCTGCTGCCGCGTATTGGCGCCAGGAGCGGGGTGGTTGGCTGATCGATATGACCGCCGCCGGTTCGGGGCGCGGCAAATGTTCGGCAACCTCCCAGATTTCCAGCATGGCCTCGTATTCGAAGGCATGAAGCGGGTGCGCATTGCGCCATTGTTCGAACGCCCGCCGTTCCTCGGCGGTGCAGTCGACGGCGTGCAGGCGCATGCACCAATGCGCAGCGGCATCGGTGATCGCATCGTATTCAGCTTCGGATAGGGTGTTCTGGGTCATTGACTCGTCCTGATTTACTGCATTCTAACCTTGACGGGAAGGTGGCGAGAACCGCCGTCATGGCGATTTCCCATCAATGGGGGCCGGTTTCCCCGTCATACCTCCTCAAAACAGGATGTATTGAGAACAGTATTCATGAATCGAGTGAAAAATTGATCAAAAGCGCACTCTTCGCATTTGCGGTCGCCCTCAAGGAATGCGCGGGCATCGAGCCCGCGCTCTGCCTGTTTCAAGGAGACTGAACCGGATCCAGCTGTCTGCCGATTTCACAGATCAGGCGGGCGATGGAGTCGGCATTGCGCAGGATGACGTCGATTCGCACGTCCGGCCTCTGCGGATCGAGGAAGGCGTTGCGCGCCTCCTCAATGGTTCGGCTGCCCGTCAACCTTAGAACTTCGTCACTGATGAGCTGCATTTCGGGGATGTTGTCGATGCTGACCCAGGACTTGAGTGTGGTATTCCATTCCGCGAACAGTTGAGCCCGAGGGGTATTCAGTGACAAGGCCGATACCTGATCGAACACCAGTTCCTGAAACAGCAGGGCTCCGGAAGCGGTGAGGGTCGAGATCAGGTCGCTGAACGGCTCCCGGGCTCTTAATGAAGCAATGTCCAGCGCCTTGCTGAACTGATGGGAAAATTCGTGAATCAGCGTTGATGCCTGTGCATGGGCATCGATATCGAACGGCTCCATCAGGTAGATCTTGTACTGATCCAGTTGCTGATCGAAAAAGTGTTCGGTGAAATGCACTATTTTTTTTGCGTCACCGTCCAGCACGAACGCAATCACGTCGTTCATGAGCCTGTTCGAGCCGACGACGAAACGGTCGGTATCCAGCAACTCGTCGGCGGGATCCACCAATGCCCGACAGATCGGCAGGATCGCATTGTTGATCTTGGCAAGCATTGCGGTGTCGATGGCAGGTACATCAAAGAAGCTTTCAAGAAAACGGCTCACCCGAAGATTCTCAGTGCCGTGGCGCAGGAGAGTCAGGTTATGCAGGCAGTAGAAAGCGTAGCGTCGGGCGAGATCGATGGCGTTCACCAGCACTCTGGCCTTTTCCGGGTACTTCAGGCGGATCTCATCCATCCCGCGCGCCTCGACGTTCAACATTGAGTGGCGCAGGTTCGAGAGGCTGGGTCGGCCGGCCAGTTTCCTGAAAGCCTGGCCGTAGTGAACGCTCTGGTGAGCCGGCACACGAACCATGGCCAGCCCTTTTTTCTGAAACAGTGGGCTGTATTTTCCTGCACCTGCCAGTTGCCAGGACGCGTCACTCTTCGTGACCTGATAGACCTTGCCATCGATGGCTGCATAATCTCGATGGCTGGCCGGTTGCCGGTAGGTGCCCGCCGCCGAATCATAGGCAAGATCCTTGAGTTGAACGTCGATGACTTCTGATGACTGCATCAGGGTGCGCATCGGCGAGGCCGGTTCGACGTCGCCAATATCGGACCCCGCAAGCTCGTCGGCTTCCAGCTCGGCAACCTCGGCCCCGGCCGATATTTGCGGCAACAGCGCCATCTGGACCATCTGCACGCCACCGGCAATAAAGGATTTCAACGCCTGTTTCCAGTGATGGTTCTGCAAGGCTTCGGCCGAATCCTTGAAGTTTTCGTAGGCGCGCCAGAGAAACGGCACGATGGCCAGTTTGCCTTGCAGCGTATTCGACACCAGACTGATTCCACCGCTGAACAGCGTTTTGGCTGTATCCCAATCGGACTGCGCTTCGCGCTCGACCTGTGATTCAAGCTGCTGTTGCAAGAGCTTGAGGTTATCGCTGTACAACTGCTCCAACAGGTTGCCTTCGATCGGGCGGCTCGCCAGCGTCATCTCGCTGGTCTGACCCGCCGTGGCTGCCAGCAGATTGCGAAAGATGGCTCGTCGTCCGGCAGGCAAGCGCCGAAGCAGCAAATTCTGTAGAGCCCCCGGTGTATTCAGTGCGGCGATCAGCGCCTCTTCGTTCTTGAACTCCTGAAACACCTGTTCAGCATACGGTGCGTAAAGGACCAGCGGCCCCACGTGATTCTGACCCGGAGCAAAAACATAAAGCCCTGCTGCGGTCTCGGCACTTGCCCCGGGGGTCTTGATCAGCGAAAGCGGACTGACGACGACATGCGCACCAGGAACGGTGGCTCGGGCGTAGCCATCGGGCATGTCCAGCCCCTGGCAGACTTGTGTATAGGCGCCAGCAGACAGGTGCTGCTGCAGTTTCAACGCATGGGCGTGTTGCATCAGTTGCCAGGGCACCTGGTGGAAAAAGCGCTGCTTGCGTTCACGACTTTCGACCGTATCCGTCGAGAGGGCGGCCATCACTTTGTGACCGTAGGTAGCCGGAATCTCCAGCGACAACAACAATTGATCGACGGCGTTGCGATCCAGTCCGGGAGGCAAGGTTTCGGCGGTTTTCGAAACCACCCGGTACCCCGTGCCCTGGAGTACGTTGACGTGATTCAGGGCAAACTCGACCAGATCGAGGGGCGGGCCGGCCAATGCCAGATCGGGGATGATCTCGATCTGCCGGGGATCGAGATGCTCGCCCGGAAAACGCAGGTCGAGCGAAGTCTTCAATGCTTGTTCGACATGATCGGCCAGCGGCGTAACGCCAGTCAGGTAATCCTTGTCATCAATGACATTGCGGTTCCACCGCTCCAGCAGCTCGATGTGTCGTTTCTGATCACGGACCGGAGCCGTGCTGAGCCAGGCTGGAAAAGTCTGTTGATTTTCGATGGCTCGGGCATGCTCAATCGCCAGACGCAGGTTGGTTCCGGGCGGTGTCTGGCGCAGTACTGCAAGTGCCTTTTCCCGTTTCGCCCCTTCATCCATGCGTTGACGCACTTGTTCGCAGCACGCCAGATAGTGCTCGATCCCCGACTGCATGCGCTCATGCAACACATTGCGATTGATGATCTGAAACTGTCCCAAGGTATAGAGCTGATGCGGTTGATACTGTGCGGGCGAGATGTTTTCCAGCAGTGACAGTCTTTCAACGTTGTCGAGCAATCGCCGGCGCAGTGCTTGTCGGGCGCGGGCTACGTTATCGAACACCTCAAGTCCCAGCGCTGGCGTCCATAGCACGGTACGCCCGGAATGATGGGCGTCGAGGCCTCCGCGCTCGGTCATGAACACACAATGGGCCAGGCGCCAGACTGTCCTGCCGTCGGGAGCCTCAAGCGTCAGGGCGTAGGCATCGGGTCGAAAGCCTCCGACTCCCTGACGTTCCGTACGGCTCGGCCGATCGGCATCGATGACGGTTTCGACGACAGCCCGGGCCCACGCAGGCAGACTGCCGCTCGAGGCCCTGAGCCGGGCTTCGCCATTCACGCCGACGAACCAGGCGTGCGCCAGATCCGCTTTGATATTTTCAAACCAGTCGCGCTGGGCATCGCGGGTTGTCATGGGCTGCTTTGCGAGTTTCTCCAGAAGAGGAGACTCGACGGCATGGAACGTCTTGATGGCTGCGCGGGCCTTGTCGGCCAGGAGCAGCGAAGGCTGCTGACTGCCGGACCAGACCGGTTGTGTGCTCCAGCGTCCCTGCACATCGAGTCGTTGCAAGCGCTGGTGAATCATCGAGCGGATATCCAGGCTTTTGTCGAACAGCGCGTGAAGGTTCACCGTTCCGTCAGCGAGGCGAAACACTTGCAGGGCATACTCGAGGTTCTGTCGTTGCTTGGTGATGATCGACTCGCTCAGGAACCCGAACACCTCGCCGGCTACCCGGTCCCCCGACACCTGAGGCTGATCGAAACCCAGAAAGCGGCTGCGCTCCTCCAGGCTCAGCAGCGCATAGAGTTCGTCTTCGTGGCCTTTGGTGATGAATTTGCTTTGCAGGGTCGCTTTCAGATCCTGATAGTCCTCGAGCTGCTGCAACCCTTGAGAAGGCGTGTAGAGAAAAGCATCAGACCCACTACTGATCATGAGCGAACCTGCCAGCTCCACATGGTTGGCCGGGTTCTCCCAGAGACGTACGGTTTCAGCGAAGGGGCCGGGGCCGCCGTCGACAGTCGGCCGGATCAACTGATGCAGCGTGTTGAACTGCTTTGCCTCGAGGACTCCGGCTTCACGCTTGAGCATCCAGTCGACGCGGGCCTGGTCCTCCAGCACCCGGGCCAGGAATGTGCGGCGCGTTGACCCGAAGACTGCGGCGGCATTCCAGTAATGTTCCAGCTGGCGAAACAGCAGGGCCGGCAGCATGCCCGACGCCTGGATGGCGGCGGTTCTCCATTGTTCCTGATCGTGGGGGCCTGGTGTCCTGGCGGGGTGGGAAAACTCCGCAAGCCGAATACTCGGCCAGCGCTGATGGCGGTAGTGAGTCAGCACCGCCTCGCTCAGAGTCATGGACTGTGCCTTGCGGGTATTCCCGATGGGCTCTTGATTGCCTTCTTTTTCGCTGATTGTGTAAACGCTCACGCGGGTGCGGCTTTGTTGCAATGCTCCGAAGTGAGGCATGAGCAGTTCATCCAGCACGCTGTCGAGCAATTGCGTAAGGGTCGGCAGTTTTTTGAGTTCGTCCAGCATGGCCTGGGCATTGAGCAGCGAACCCTGGCTCAGGGTGGCATCACGATCCTCGAATACATCACCTTCAATGATCGAAAACGTCACCGAAACACGCTTGGCATTTTGCAGCCTTCGAATTTGGGTCAAGGGCACAAACGCCAGCAACGTGTCCTGATCGTCGGCCTCTCTGAGGCGTTCTTCAAGTTGAGCCGTCAGGTTCGCGCGACTGTGGTGTTTGCGGATGCCGTCATAGGGGGTGTAGAGAATCTGGCCCTTTTCGTACGGTATATCACTCAGAACGAATGCGCCGGGCAGTGGCACCGGGTTCTGTCCGTCAGGACTGAGCAGAATGCGTTCGGCCAGCATGGGCGGCCGTTGCTGGCGCCGCAAGGCATCGGACGCCAGCCTGACGTTGGCCAGCCATCTGAAATCCTTTTCCGCCAGGCCATGGGTTCTGCCCAGCTCGGGCCACAGCCCCGGGTTGTCGAGCGCTTCGGGGAACAGTAATGCGCCAGTGGGTACGGTCATCGTCAAGTCTCGAAAAAATGAAAGTGCAGTGAGGTTCGAGACCGGAAAGTAAAAGCAGGCAGACAGACGAAGGTGGTACCGGGGTATCGCACGGTAACCATGGCTGCATGTATTGCAGGGTTGACAGGCCACCGGCTGCCCGTGGTTAATCCGGATGCGTCAGTTCGTACGCTGTTGTTCCCTCCAATAATCATTCTGGAGCTTCAGATGTCTGCGCCAAACGATCATGCGGTCTCGTCCAGGGTGTCTCTGGACGAGTTGACTCAACTGCTGGAAACAATCTTCATCCGTCACGGCACCTCGCACGAGGTCGCCAGGGCCCTGGCATACAACTGTGCCAACGCCGAGCGGGACGGCGCCCACAGCCATGGCGTTTTCCGGATTCCCGGTTATGTCTCGACCCTCGACAGTGGCTGGGTCAACGGCCAGGCCGTGCCGAAAGTCGAAGATGTGGCTTCAGGGTTTGTCAGCGTCGATGCCGGCAACGGTTTTGCCCAACCCGCCCTGGCGGCGGCACGTCCATTGCTGGTGGAAAAGGCCCGCAGTGCCGGGATCGCGATATTGGCCATTCGCAACTCCCACCACTTTGCCGCGCTGTGGCCGGACGTCGAGCCGTTTGCCGACGAAGGCCTGGTGGCGCTGAGCGTAGTCAACAGCATGACCTGCGTGGTGCCGCACGGCGCCGACCGACCCCTGTTCGGCACCAACCCGATCGCCTTCGCCGCGCCACGGGCCGACGGTGCGCCGATCGTGTTCGACCTGGCCACCAGCGCCATCGCTCACGGCGACGTGCAGATTGCCGCGCGCAAGGGCGAAAAACTGCCGGCGGGCATGGGCGTGGATAGTCTCGGCCAGCCGACCTGCGACCCGAAAGCGATTCTTGAAGGCGGCGCGTTGCTGCCGTTTGGCGGGCACAAGGGCTCGGCGCTGTCGATGATGGTTGAACTGCTCGCCGCTGCGCTGACGGGTGGCAACTTCTCGTTCGAATTCGACTGGAAGAATCATCCCGGGGCCAAGACCCCGTGGACCGGTCAGTTGCTGATCGTGATCGACCCGAGCAAGACTTCCGGGCAGAGCTTTGCCGAACGCAGCCAGGAACTGGTCAGGCAGATGCATGGGGTAGGGCTCAAGCGTTTGCCGGGTGACCGGCGGCATTTGCAGCGGGCCAAATCATTGGCTGAGGGCATCGTGCTGGATGAGCAAACCCTGGCGCAGTTGCGGGAACTGGCGGGCGAGTGACGTTTGCCGGACATGAATAAGGCGAGCCGCAGGGCTCGCCTTTTTTTCGTTGCGCTCAGCGGCGGCCGAGCAGCAGACCGACCACCAGACCGAAACCGGCCGAGATGGCGACGGTCTGCCACGGATGGCCACCGATGTAGTTTTCGGTGGCATCCACCGCCGGTTTCGTACGGTCACGTACGCTGGAGACGGAATCCAGCGCCTGCTGCAGTTTCAGGGCGATTTGTCCGCGCAGGGTTTCCGCTTCCTCGCCGACCAGTGAAGCACTGCTTTTGAGCAGTTTGTCCGACTCTTCGATCAGAGCCTGAAGTTCGCTGAACGCTTGATCCTTGATTTGGTCTTCAGCGGCTTGAACGGCGCTTTTGCGGGCCATTGGGTGACTCCTTGCAGGTGAATGGACAGTGAACAATGGAGTATGGCGCTGTTTGAAAAGTTGCAGCGAATTTCTCCGCGAAGGAAAAACCAGCGCCGGAGATTTCCCTCCAGCGTGTAAGATGTCGCCATTTTCACGCAACAGGTATTTCCCCATGAGTTTCAATCTGGCCGACAAATCCCTCGCAGAGCGCGCTGCGCTGGAAGACGAGAAATCCCGACTGTTCGAACTCTGGCAGAACAATCTGGGCAAAGCCAAGGGCGAAGCCGCGCGGTTGTTCGGCGAGCGCTCCAAGCGCAAGGGCAAATGGGCCGAGTTCGTACGCGCTGAACTGGACGGCATGTCGCCGCCGGAGTTTGCCAACATGGTGCGCAGTGAAGTCAATCGGCTGATGGCAGCCAACAAGTAATCATTCGGTCTTGAAACTGGCAACAATCGCTTCGCGAACCTTCAGCACCACTGGATCGATCTGGGTATTGGTGCGCCAGCCCAGTTCGACCGGATAGCGTGGCAGCGCCAGCGGGCAGGGCAGCAGTGCCAGCCCGCTCAGCGATGCGATGGCCTGCGCCGCATGGGCCGGGATGGTTGCGACGGCCGTACTGCCCCTGAGCAGATGCGGCAATGCCGCAAAGTGCGTGGTCGAGGCGCAGACCCGGCGAGTCAGCCCCAGCGCTGCCAACCCTTCATCGGTGATTCCGATAAAACCACCCGACGACACCAGAATGTGTTCCCGGGCGACAAACTCTTCCAGACCGATCTGCTGCTGGCCGGGCTCAAGGCTCGCCGGGTCCACCAGACACGCGTAACCCCCTTCACCCAGCACCTGACGGCTGAGCAGCCGCTCGGCGAACCCGCCGGCGGTGATCGCCAGGTCGATGCTGCGCTCCATCAGGGCCCGGGCGACGATCTGGCTGTGGGTCTGGCGGAAGATCAGACGCAGCTTCGGCGCGCGTCGGCCGATCTCTTCGATCAGACGGCGCCCATAAGCAATCTCGAAATCATCCGATAGCCCGACGCTGACCGAGCGCCCGTCGTACTGATTGGCCGCCGGGTCGACCATCGCCAGGCTCTGCCGGCACTTGTTCAGCGCATCGCTGACCACCGGTTTCAACTGATTGGCCTTGAGGGTGGGCGCCAGGCCCCGACCGGTGCGCACGAACAATTGATCGCCGTACACCTCGCGCAACCGCCGTAACGCTGCGCTGACCGCCGACTGGGTCACGCCCAGACGCAACGCCGCACGGCTCGCACTGGATTCTTCATGCAGCGCTTCGAAGACTTTCAGCAAGTTGAGATCGATGTCTGCGATATTCATTTGGTTCATATCATTCAGCAGTGAGTCGGGCTTTATTCATGATCCCGTGGCGCCGGAGAATGAGCAACACCTGAACTTCACGGAGTGACCGCCATGCCAAAATCAATCGTTGCCGCCCTGCAGATCGGCGCCTTGCCCGGTGGCAAGGGTGAAACACTGGAACAGATCCTGAGCTGGGAAGGCGCAATCATCGAATCCGGCGCCGCGCTGGTGGTAATGCCCGAAGCCTTGCTCGGTGGTTACCCGAAGGGCGAGGGCTTTGGCACGCAGCTGGGTTATCGCTTGCCGGAAGGCCGCGAGGCCTACGCCCGTTACTTCGCCAACGCCATCGATGTGCCGGGCGCTGAAACTGAAGCACTGGCCGGGCTGTCGGCGCGTACCGGGGCCAACCTTGTGATCGGCGTTATCGAGCGGGTCGGCAGCACCTTGCATTGCACCGCGCTGTATTTCGACCCGCAGGCAGGCCTGGTGGCCAAACACCGCAAACTCATGCCCACCGGCACCGAACGGCTGATCTGGGGCAAGGGCGACGGTTCGACGCTGCCGGTGCTCGACACTCAGGTCGGCAAGCTCGGCGCAGTGATCTGCTGGGAAAACATGATGCCGCTGCTGCGCACGGCGATGTACGCCAAGGGCATTGAAGTCTGGTGCGCGCCAACCGTGGATGAGCGCGAGATGTGGCAGGTCAGCATGCGCCATATCGCCCATGAAGGGCGCTGCTTCGTGGTCAGCGCCTGTCAGGTGCAGGCCTCGCCGAACGAACTGGGCGTGGAGATCGCCAACTGGCCCGGGGATCGACCACTGATTGCCGGTGGCAGCGTGATCGTCGGGCCGATGGGCGACGTATTGGCCGGGCCGTTGCGCGGCGAGGCCGGGTTGCTCACCGCCGAGATCGACACCGAAGAACTGGTGCGCGCCCGCTACGACTACGACGTGGTCGGCCACTATGCGCGGCCGGATGTGTTCGAGCTGAGCGTCGACGAGCGGGCCAAGCCAGGCGTGCGTTTCACGGTTTGACGGTTTGTCGGCGCCGCCATTCTTCGCGGGTGATTTCCCAGATTTCCCGTGGGAAGCGACCGCCGACAAAGTCATCCTCGTCCGTGCGAATCAAGCGCATGCCGCTGCGTTCCGATAGCTTTCGCGAGCCAAGGTTCGGGGCGGCTTTCGGTACGCGCATCAACGGTCGATCGAGGGTTTCGAACCAATATCGGGTCACGGCTTCACTGGCTTCGGTCATCAAACCCTGGCCCTGCCAGGCCGGTGCGAGCCAGAACCCGCGATGGTTGTCCGGCTCGCCCATCAGGCTGATGTTGCCGATCAATTGCTCTGGCGCCGATCTGAGGCGAATCGTCCAGTGCCACTCTTTGCCTGCCGCAATAGCCGGCAGCGCAATGTCACGCAGGTAGGTGAGGGCGCCGTCGTCCGGATACGGCCAGGGCACGAAGACGTTCAGATAACGCACCACTTCCCAGTGGGGAAATTGCTGCTGGATGGCCTCGGCATCCGCGAGTTCAAGCGGGCGCAACATCAGCCGTTCGGTGTACAGCGTGGGCGTGTCTTCCATAAACCACGACTTCCATGTTCTGACAGTGGGCCTTGCAGCCTAACGCATCTTTACCAGGTGGCGGCACTGGCCCTGGGCAGACTCAGCTTGCCGGTGTCGACAAAGCGCATCGTGCCAAACAACCCGCCCGCCAGTTTGCCGCGCAGCACATAGGGCAGGTTGTCGAGGGTTTGGGTCTGGCTCAGGCCCAGGGTCTGGCGCAGCACCGAGAACGCGGAAATGCTCACCGGCACGCTGACGATGGTTTCCGAAAACCGTGGAATCGAGCCGGTCTGATCGCTCACACCCGACGCCAGGGAGTGGCCGTTGACCTCCAGATCCAGCGCGATGCCGTTGTAGTCGATGGGCGTTTCGTTGGGGTTCTGCACGCGCAGCTTGATCGCGAAGCGCACTTCCAGATCCTGGCTCGGCAGCGGTTCGAGGCCGACCACGTTGATGTTCACCGGGTCGCGGTTGGGAAACAGCGCACAGGCGCTGAGTGAGAGCAGAAGCAGGGACAGGATGACGGCTTGGATACGACGCATTGATGCTCTCTCATTGAAAAAGGGCTGAACCGTTGCCGGTATCAGCCCTTTTTTCATCGAGCGGACAGGATCAGCGGTTCAACTGTGCGACAGCGGCCGGCGCGACGGGTTCAGCTTTGGCCGGCAGGTCGGGGTTTTCCATGACCTGAAGGATAGAGGCTTCCGGGTCGAAGTCATCTTCTTCCAGTTCGATGAACTCTTCCGGCAGGAAGATATTCAGCACGATCGCGCACAGTGCGCCCACGGTGATCGGCGATTCGAAAATATTGCGCAACGCCTGCGGCAGTTCGCGCAGCACTTCCGGCACGGCAGCGATGCCCAGGCCCATGCCGACGGAAATCGCCACGATCAGCATGTTGCGCCGATGCAGGCCGGCCTCGGCGAGGATCTTGATCCCGGCCACGGCCACGGTGCCGAACATCACCAGCTCAGCGCCGCCAAGTACCGGCTTCGGCATCAGTTGCAGCACCGCGCCAATCATCGGAAACAGACCCAGCAGCACCAGCAGGCCGGCAATGAAGAAGGCCACGTAACGGCTGGCCACGCCGGTGAGCTGAATCACCCCGTTGTTCTGGGCGAAGGTCACCATCGGCATGCTGTTGAACACGGCCGCCATCGCGGAGTTGAGGCCATCGGCGAGCAGTCCGGACTTGATCCGGCGAATGTACAGCGGGCCTTTCACCGGTTGCCGGGAAATCATCGAGTTGGCAGTCAGGTCACCGGCCGCTTCCAGCGGCGACACCAGGAAAATCACTGCCACCGGCACGAACGCCACCCAGTCGAAGTTGAAACCGTACTTGAACGGCACCGGTACGCTGACCACCGGTACTTCGGGGAGGTTGGCGAAGTCCACGGTGCCCATCAGCCACGCCACCACGTAGCCGAGGGTCAGGCCGATGACGATCGCGCCCAGGCGCAGGAACGGCACGTCGACCCGGTTCAACACCACGATGGTGCCCAGCACCAGCGCCGCCAGGAACACATGGCTGGCCGCGCCCAGATCCGCCGCGCCGAAGCCGCCGGCAATGTCGGTCATCGCCACCTTGATCAGCGACAGGCCCATCAACGTGATGATGGTGCCGGTCACCACCGGGGTGATCAGCATGCGCAACTTGCCGATGAACTGACTCAGCACCACTTCGATGAACGCGGCGAAGAAGCACACGCCGAAGATCGTCGACAGGATTTCATCGGTGCCGCCGCCCCGTGCCTTGACCATGAAACCGGCGCTGAGAATCACGCTGATAAAGGAAAAACTGGTGCCTTGCAGGCACAGCAGCCCCGAACCGACCGGGCCGAAGCGCTTGGCCTGAACGAAGGTGCCGAGGCCCGAGACGAACAGCGCCATGCTGATCAGGTACGGGATTTCGCTTTGCAGGCCGAGGGCGCCGCCCATGATCAGGGTCGGGGTGATGATGCCGACGAAGCTGGCCAGCACGTGCTGCAGCGCGGCAAACACCGTTGCGGTGAAGTGCGGACGGTCGTTGAGGCCGTAGATCAGATCGTTGTTGCGCGGGGCTTTTTCAGAGGCGGTCATGGTGGTTTGCGTGCCGCAATGCGGGGCCGGGTCGGAAAATGGGTGCGCAGGATGCCGCAAGCGAGGGGCGAGGGCAACGCATTAAAACTGCCCAAAAGGTCAGGTTCGACCAAAGGCTGACAGCAGATCTTCTTCAAAAGCCTTCTGTGCATCGCCGGGCACTTGCGCCCGATGCCGGGCCAGATGGAACGCCACGTCAAAGCTCAACTCGCCTTCGCGCACCGGTCGCAACAGACCCTTGTCCTGCCATTGGCGGGCGTAATGGTTGGGCAGATAACCGACGTGTTTGCCGGACAGAATGAAGGCGAGGGTGCCTTCGACCTGTTCCGAGCGTGCCGAGCAGACCTTGCCCTGAAACGGCTCGTCACTGCGCAGAAACCGGTAGGGGTGATCGACCCGGTCGCAGGCCTGCAACGCTGCATCATCGGGAGCATCGTTGGTGAACAGAGGATGGCCGGGCGCGCAATACAGATGCTGGGTTTCGCTGAACAGTTCGCGGTAGTCGAACGCGTTCTGCACCTGGGAGAAGTAACCGATGGCCAGGTCCAGCCGCTGTTGCAGCAGCAGGCGCTCCATTTCGCCGGGCATGGCGCTGATCAGCTCGATGCGCACCGATTCGTCCCGCTCGCGAAACCGCCGGATCGCATCCGCCACCCGTTGCAGCACCGATTGATCGACCGCTTCCGACAGGCCCAGGCGTACTTCGCCGATCAGGCGTCCGGCCACGCCATTGGATTGATGACGAAAAGTCTCGATCGAATCGAACAGGCCTCGCGCAGCGATCAGCAGTTGTTCGCCTTTGGGCGTCAGGCTGAAACCACCCTTGCCACGGTTGCACACCCGATAGCCGAGACGGGTTTCCAGCTTGGCCATTTGCTGGCTGATGCTCGACTGGCTCAGCCCCAGTTCACCCTGGGCTGCGCTGAAACCATTGGACTCGACCACCCCGAGAAACAGGCGCAGCAGCTGCAAATCGACATCGTGGAGTTGACCGAGCATCACATTAGTCCAGCATAAAGTCAGGTTAACAAACTTGATATTTTTCCAATGTATCCGACGGCGCATCCTGCCACCACTTCCTCCGGTCAGGTGTTCGTCATGGCTCCCTTGTTCAAGCTGTGTTTGCCCGCGCTGTTGCTTTCCGTCTCCATCGCCGCCCAGGCCGAAGAGAAAACCCTCAATCTCTACAGCTGGGCCGATTACGTGGCGCCCCAAACCCTGCAGCGCTTCGAAAAGGAAACCGGCATCCACGTGCGCTACGACACCTTCGATACCTCCGAGGTGCTGGAAACCAAATTGCTTACCGGCGGCAGCGGTTATGACGTGGTGGTGCCTTCGTCCAGCGTGCTGGCCCGTGGTCTGGCCGCAGGAGCGCTCAAGGAAATTCCTCACGAAGGGCTCAAGGGTTACGCCAATCTCGATCCGGATCTGCTGGAAAAATTGGCGGCGGTCGATCCCGGTAACCGCTACGGCGTGCCGTACACCTGGGGCACCCTCGGCCTGGGCATGAACGTCGAAGCGGTCAAGCAGCGGCTGCCGGATGTGCCACTCAACAGCCTCGATCTGCTGTTCAAGCCCGAATACGCCAGCAAACTCAAGGATTGCGGGATCGCGATTCTCGATTCGCCGCAGGAAGTGATTGGCCTGGCGCTGCACTATCTCGGTAAAGATCCCTACAGCACCGACAAGAACGATCTGGCCGCCGCCGAATCGTTGTTGCAGCAGTTGCAGCCCTCGGTGCTCTACGTCGCCACGGGCCGGCAGATCAATGATCTGGCCAACGGCAGCGTGTGCCTGGCGCTGACCTACAACGGCGATGCGAGCATGGCCGCCGATCAGGCACGCAAGGCCAACAAGCCGTTTGAGGTCGCCTACCGAATCCCGAAAGAAGGCACGCTGGTGTGGCAGGACAATCTCGCCATCCCCAAGGACGCGCCGCACCCCGAGGCCGCTCGTACCTTCATCGAGTTCATGTTGCGCCCCGAATCCGTGGCGGCGCTGACCAATACGCTGTTCTTTGCCACCGCCAACCAGGTCGCCACGCCGCTGGTGGACGAAGCAGTGCGCAACGACCCGGACATCTACCCGAAACCCGAGGTGCGCGAGCGTCTGTACGCCGACCGCAGCATGAGCCTCAAGGACATGCGCCAGCGCACACGTTTGTGGACCACTTTCCGTAGCCGCCAATAGCCTTCCCTAACAACAGGAGCACACCGATGGACGTGCCAACGCAAAACGATCAGGCCCTGACCCGTAACAGCCTTTTCGGCACTGCTGCCGAAAGCACCTACGCCGGGATCACCAGTTTCATGCGCCGGCGCTACAGCCGCGACTTGCGCGGCGTGGACGTGGCGGTCAGCGGCGTGCCGTTCGACACCGCCACCAGCAACCGTCCAGGCGCCCGTTTCGGGCCTCGCGGGATTCGTGCTGCATCCACCGGGATTGCCTGGGAACGGCACTGGCCATGGGCGTTCGACCCGTTCGATCATCTGGCGGTGATCGACTACGGAGACTGCGACTTCGATTACGGCTCGCCGCACACCATCCCCGAAAGTATCGAGGCCCACGCCGAGCACATCCTCAGCTCCGGCAGCGCGATGCTGACATTCGGCGGCGATCACTTCATCAGCTATCCGCTGCTCAAGGCTCACGCCCGCAAGCACGGCACATTGTCGCTGATCCACTTCGATGCCCACAGCGACACCTGGCCGGACGAGGGCGGCAAGCGGGTCGATCACGGCACCATGTTCTGGCACGCGGCGCGGGAAGGGCTGGTGGATCCGGCGAGTTCGGTGCAGATCGGCTTGCGCACCACCAATGACGATCACCAGGGTTTTCAGGTGCTGGATGCGCGGCAGGTGCATCGCCGCGGCTGCGAAGCGATCGTCGAGGCCATTCGCGCGCGGGTCGGGGACAACCCGGTGTACCTGACGTTTGACATCGATTGTCTGGATCCGGCCTTTGCTCCGGGCACGGGGACGCCGGTCTGCGGCGGGTTGAGCACGGTGCAGGCGCTGGAAATCCTTGGCGGATTGCGCGGGATTCATCTGGTGGGCATGGACGTGGTGGAAGTGGCGCCGGCCTATGACCATGCGGACGTGACGTCGCTGGCGGCGGCGACCCTGGCCATGGAGATGCTGTGCCTGTACGCGGCCAGGCACAAAGTCGACGCGTGATCAGCTCTGAGCCTGGTGAAAGCTCCTGACAATTTCTGACACCAGGCTCTGCTAAGCTCCGGCAAATTTCTGCCCGGAGCCTCACACCGTGTCGCGCACCACTCGTCTGTTGACCCTGCTGCAAGTGCTGCGTGGCAAGAAGCGCCCGGTGACCGCGGCGACGCTGGCCTGCGAGCTGGAAATCTCCGAACGCACCCTCTATCGCGACATCGCCGAACTGACCGCACTCGGTGCGCCGATCCATGGCGAGGCGGGCATCGGTTACGTGTTGCGCAGCGGTCTGTTTCTGCCGCCGCTGATGCTCAACGCCGATGAGACCGAAGCCATTGTGCTGGGCCTGCGTTATGTCGATCAGCGTGGCGACGAGGTCCTGAGCAAAGCCGCTGCCGACGCGTTGGCGAAAATTGCGGCGGTGCTGGACCCGCAGGCCCAGGAAGCGCTGCGCAATCCGACGGTGATGCCCGGGCCGCCCGGTTACGGGTTCCCGCAGAACGCGGTGCCGTTGAATGTGTTCCGTCAGGCGATCCGCGATCAGGCCAAACTGCACATCGATTATGCCGACGCACAACAGGTGCCGAGCCAGCGCTTGATCTGGCCCCTGGCGCTGGGGTTTCTCAACGAGGTGCGGATTATCGTGGCGTGGTGCGAGTTGCGCAGCGCGTATCGCACCTTCAGAACCGACCGGATCTCCGCCGCCAGTCTGCAGGGCGAGCGTTATCCGGGACGACGCAGTGACCTGCTGCGCACCTGGCAGCGGCAGATGCAACTGGACGAAAGCGGGCGTTTCACTCCTGACAAAAACTGACGCAGGGCTGTTCTAGGATGGCGACAGAATCGAAAACAAGGAGTTGCGCTCATGTTCCATCCCACCTCGATACTCGCTCCGGCCATCGTTGAGTACATCAACGCCGCCAATGCTCGGGATACGTCCCGGGTCGGCAGTTTTTTTGCCGAGGATGCCCACGTGTTCGATGAAGGTCATCATCAGGTCGGCCCGCAGGCCATCGCGCAGTGGATGCAAGATACTGCGCAGCGCTATCAGCCGCGGGTCGAAGTGCTCGGCGTCCAGCAGCGCACCGGCAAGGTGCTGGTGCAAGGGCTGATTTCCGGGACGTTTCCCGGTAGCCCGCTGGAACTGCGGTACACCTTCCGCCTCAACGAGCAGGGCAAAATCGCACGGCTGGATATTTCCGTGTAGCCATCGTGGCATACTGCCGCGCATGACTTTCGACTCCCCTTTAAGCGCCTGGCAACATGCCGTCGAGCACAAGGGCTTCATCCAGGATGAAGCCCAGGAGCACGCGGTCTGGGCGTTGCAAAAATGCCATGAATCCCTGCACGCCGGTGCCCGTTCGGTCACCGGCGTTTACCTGTGGGGCCCGGTCGGGCGCGGAAAGACCTGGCTGATGGACCAGTTCCATCAAAGCCTGCGGGTGCCGGCCCGGCGGCAGCACTTTCATCACTTCATGGGCTGGGTCCATCAGCGCTCGTTTCAACTGACCGGCATCGCCGACCCGTTGCGGGCTCTGGCTCGGGAACTGGCGGCTGAAGTGCGGGTGTTGTGTTTTGATGAGCTGTTCGTCAATGACATCGGTGACGCGATCATTCTCGGGCGCCTGTTCCAGGTGATGTTCGACGAAGGCGTGGTGGTGGTCTGCACCTCCAATCTGCCGCCGGATCAACTGTATGCCGACGGCTTCAACCGCGACCGCTTCCTGCCGGCGATCACCGCAATCAAGCAGCATATGCAGGTGGTCGCGGTGAACGGCGCCGAGGATCATCGTTTGCATCCGGGCGCCATCGAGCAACGTTATTGGGTGGCGGCGCCGGAGCAGGATTGCGCGCTGGCCGGGGTGTTTGACGCGCTGGCGGCCGGGCAGAGCGCCAGCTCGGAACCGGTTCCGGTCGGCTACCGTGCCTTGAATGTGGTGAAGGCCAGCGAGTCGGTGTTGTGGTGCCGTTATGCCGATCTGTGCGAGCAACCGTTCGCGGCCATGGACTTCATCGCGCTGTGCGACACCTACCGGGCTATTCTGTTGAGCGAGGTCCCGAACCTGAGCGCACAAAAGCGCGAAGGGCGGATTGCCCGTGGCACCGAGGATGGCGCGGAGCGGGTGTTGGCCGGCGACCGCGAGTTGCCGCAACTGTCGGTGCACGATGACGGCGTACGGCGTTTCATTGCCCTGGTCGACGAGTGCTACGACCGCAAGGTGCCGCTGTACATCGAGGCCGATGTGCCGATGGACGCGCTGTACACCGAGGGCTACCTGGAATTCCCGTTCCGCCGGACCCTCAGCCGTTTGCAGGAGATGCAGCTGCAACGCTTTGCCGACACTTGATGCACGGAGGGCGCGACATGACTCAGCCACTGTCCCACCATTTGCTGACCATGGCCTATCAGAATGCCTGGGCCAACCATCGACTGGCCAAGGCCTGGAGCCAGCTCGACGACGCGCAGCTGGCAGCGCCACGGGTGAGTTTCTTCCCGAGCATCCGCCTGACCCTCAACCACATCCTCACCTGCGACTGGTTCTACGTCGATGCACTGGAGCGCGAGTTGCGGGGTGATGAGCCGCATCCCGATTGCTACGTGTTCTTCAATGCGCACGAGCCTTTCACCGAGGCGCAGGCCTTGCGTCGCGAACAGGGCCATGTCGACCGCCGCTTGATCGCCTACTGCGAGCAACTGCGCGATGCTGATCTGAGTCGCATCGTCACCATCGCCCGTGAAACGCCGCAACACGACAGTCGTCTGCGGATGATCTCGCACCTGTTCGAACATCAGATCCACCATCGTGGTCAGGTCCACGCCATGCTCAGCGGCACACCGGTGAAACCGCCGCAGCTGGACGAGTTTTTCTGTGCGGGCGAGTCCGGTCTGCGGGCCGAGGATTTCGCCGAACTGGGCTGGACCGAAGCACTCATCTGGGGCCACTGAAAACGTCGGGTTGTGGCCGGGCCTGCCTCGCGCTAAGGTCGCCGAGCCTATCAGTGCGTATCAAACGCACCGGGGCCCCGTGCGATCGAGGATGGAAATGGATTCCGCAGAGATTCTTGTACTTCAAGCCAGTTACACCAACCCGCTGCATGCCGAGGCCATCGGTGTGGTGCTCAATCATTACGCCGAAGACCCGATGGGCGGCGGCCATCCCATTGCCCCTGAACTGTTGCAGCAATTGCCCGCAGAACTGGCCAAACGGCCCCACGCGTTCAGCGTCCTGGCCTTTGTCGGTGGAGAACCGGCCGGGCTGGTGAACTGCTTCGAGGGCTTTTCGACCTTCGCCTGCAAACCGCTGGTCAACGTCCACGACGTGTCGGTGGTGACAAAGTTTCGTGGTCTGGGACTGAGCCAGAAAATGCTGCGCAAGGTCGAGGAAATCGCCCGGCAGCGCGGCTGCTGTAAAATCACCCTGGAGGTGCTTGAAGGTAACGCCGTCGCTCAGGGCTCCTACACCAAATTCGGCTTTGCGCCGGGCATGTTTGACCCGAGTCACGGGCGCATGCTGTTCTGGATCAAGGAATTGCAGGCATAAAAAAGGCGCCCTGAAGGGCGCCCAACTGTCATCTGCGAAGCCAGAACGCAGCCGTCGCAGGTCCATCGGTAAACTCTTGTCTCACGGACGGTAATGTTCGGTGACCTGTGCGGTCTGGTCGTCCGGGACCCGAAGTTCGCTGGTTTTGGTGTCAGCCTGCTGGCTTTGGGCGGTGTGGACCGGGAAGTTTTCCCAGTGATACCGCATCCGCTCGGCACCGCCTTCGGCGAAAGCGCTGGCGGATGCAAGTGTGATCAGACCGGCCAGGAGTGCAGTCGTGGTTTTCATGGTTGTCTCCTACGAAAAAATGTCGGAGCCGTTCGTCCATGAATCCGTGCTTCGGGGCGCACTTTCAGCCACGGGTATTAACCTGGGGTTAACGCGCGTTTCGTGCAGGTTTTACTGATTGTTTCCGAGGTGTGGCAGACGAATGCTGCACGCGCCGATGGCGCGCGCAGGTCGCAGGGAAGGGCTTCAATGTTTCCAGTCGAGGCTCAGCGTTACGGTGCGCGGATCACCCCAGTAAACGCCGTTGTAGAAGCCGACGTTGTCGTAATACTTCTTGTCGAACAGGTTGTCGACGTTCAGCGATGCCGACAAGTGTTTGTCGAATTCATAGCGCGACATCAGCTTGACCACGGTGTACGCCCCCTGACTGATCCGCGCTCGCTCGGTGATGATCCGGCCATCGGTGCCACGGCTGACCGGTCGGTTCGAACTGCCATAGACATCGCTCTGCCAGTTCACCGCGCCGCCCACGGTCAGGGCGTGCCAGTCGCCCGGCAGGCGATAGGCCGTGGACAGACGCAGCATGTTCAGCGGCTGGTTGGTATTGGCGCGATTTTTTTCGCCGTTGACCGCGTGGGTGTAGGTGTAGCCGGCGGTCATGTTCCAGCCATCGAGGACCTCGCCCGAGACTTCGGCTTCGAAACCGTTGACCTTGTTGCCCTTGCCGCCGGACTTGTAGAACTCTTCGCCCGTCACCGGATCCGGCGCGACCGAGTCGTCCAGCTCGGCGACATTGTCCTGCTTGCTCCAGAACACGGCGGTGGCCAGGTTCAGGCGCTCGTCGAGCAGGCTGCCCTTGAGGCCCACTTCATAATTGCTGCCGACCACCGGCTCGATGAACTTGCGGTTGGCGTCGCGATATTCCTGCGGGTTGAAGATGTCGGTGTAGCTGACATACACGGTGTATTCGGGCGTCAGGTCGTAGAGCAGACCCGCGTAGGGCGTCCACATGTCGTTGTGTTGCTGACGGCTGGCGTCGATACCGCTCACTTGCAGGTGGTCATCGAACGCGGTGGAGGAGGTCGAGGATTTCCAGCTGCCGTAGCGGCTGCCGAGTACCGCATGCAGGTCATCGGTGAAGCTCAGGCGCGTGGCCAGGTAACCGGCCTTCTGCCGGGTGCTTGAGGTGGAACCGGTCAGGCCGGTGACAGTGTCCGGAAATTTGGCGATATCACCCATGTATTTCCAGTCGCGAATCTGCCCGTAACCTGGCGGCACCACGCCTGCGATCGTGTAAGGGTTGCGTTCGCTGCGATCGGCTTCGCCGTAACCGAACATCAACTCGTGTTCGCGACCGAGCAAGGTATAGGGCCCCGAGACATTGAAGTCATACGTCTTCATTTTCTGCGTGCCGATCATGTGCGACGTGTAGGCCGTCATCCCGCTGCGGTCGTGCGCAGGGAACCCCGCGCCGCCGTAGTAGACCTTGCCGTCGGTATCGCTCTGGCGATGGGTGTAGGCCGCTTTCAGATGCCAGCCACCGGCCAGTGCTTGATCGAGAGTGGCGAAGGCCGTCTTGTCCTTGATCGGCCAGGAACTCCAGGACGTCGCCATGTTGGTCGAACGACCCAGGCCGGCCCTGCTGCCGTCGGCGTTCCAGTAGGGCACCGTGCCCCAGGAGCTGCCTTGCACCTGCTTGTCCTGATAGTCATAACCGACTGCCAGTACCGTCGACTCCGTCAGGTCGGCTTCGAGAATGCCGTAGCCGACTTCCCGTTGCAGGGCATATTTGTCGCGAAACGACTGGCTGTCGCGATAAGCCAGCACGCTGCGCCCGCGCAGACGGCCGTCGAAGGCAAGCGGCCCGCCCACATCCACGTAACTGTAGTAATCGTCGTAACTGCCGCCGCTGACCCCGGCCAGCGCCTGCAATTGCGCAGTGGGGCGCTTGCGCACCATGTTGATCGTCGCCGAAGGATCACCGGCACCGGTGGTCAGGCCGGTGGCGCCGCGAACCACTTCGATCCGGTCGTAGATAATCGTGTCGGCGTCGGACTTCATCCGGCTGAAGGTGTTGAGCATCCCGTCGATCTGGAAGTTGTTGATCGGGTAGCCGCGTGCCGAATAGCTGACCCGGTCCGAGTCGTTGTGCTGGACCACCACGCCGGTGGTCTGGCTCATGGCCTCGGATAACGTGCCGAGCTTGAAATCGTCCATCTGCTGACGGGTGACCACGGACACCGATTGCGGGGTTTCCTTGATCGACAGGTTCAAGCGCGTCGCCGTGTTCATGGCGCCAGTGGTGTAGGACGCAGTGTCTTCGGTGGTGCTGCCGAGACTTTCGGCGGTGACGCTGGTGGAGGCCAGTTCCAGTGCCGAGGCGGCGCTCTGTTGTTGTTTTTCAGCCTCGGTTTCAGCCAGCAGGTCGGGGCTCAGTGCAGCGCTGCACAGGCCCAGGGTGAGGGTCATGGAACGGGTGATGGGCGCGAACATCGCAGCCGACTCCTTGTCTTCGGGGGAAAATTTCCTTTGGTTCAAAGACGAAGGGGGAGAGGGCGATTTAGTGACAAGCGAGAAATATTGTCATTTCCAGGTGTTGCGAGGGCATGAAAAAAGGGCCGTTTCCGGCCCTTTCCAGGTTACTGCTTGACCACTTCCTTCGGTGCGTCCTCGGGCTTTTTCGGCTTCATCAGGCTGAAGTCGATCAAGGCGCGCTGTTCGCGCTCGTAAGGGTTGCCGATCAGCAGCGGACGCTGCTTGAAGCTGTCGCTGACCACGCTTTTGCTGCGGTCCAGTTCATCGAAACTCAAACCCGCCAGGTCCGCCCAGGTGTGGATCAGGTGCGCGCTGCTGTAAGGCCGGCTCAGATCCGCGGCAAAACTCCAGTCGTGGTTTTCGCGCCACTTCGGCGACGCCCAGGCCATGAACGGAATGGTGTACATCGGCGCGGTCGGTTTGTTTTCGTTACGACCCAGGGTGGTGTGGCCCGCCGAGTCGAACACGTCTTCACCGTGGTCGGAGAGGTACAGCAGGAAACCGTTCGGATCGGACTTGGCGTAGTCCTTGATCAGGCTCGAGACCACAAAATCGTTGTACAGCACTGCGTTGTCGTAGCTGTTGTAGGTCGGTACCTGATCGTCACGCACGCCGGCCGGAACGCCGTTGCGGTCCTGGAACTTGTCGAAGCTCGGCGGATAACGGTACTGGTAGCTCATGTGCGTGCCGAGCAGATGCACGACGATCAGCTTGCGCGGTGCCGGATCGGTCAGAGCCTTGTTGAAGGGCTCGATCACGTCGCCATCGTATTGCGCGGCGTTCTGGTTGCGGTTGTTGTTCAGGTACACCTGCTCGTCGGCCTGTTCGGAAAAGGTCGTGAGCATGGTGTTGCGCTTGGTCATGGTCTGCTGGTTGGTGATCCAGAAGGTCTTGTAGCCCGCCTGTTTCATCATGCTGACCAGCGATGGTGTGGACAGGTACAGATCCGGGTTTTCTTCGTCGGCGAAGGTCAGCACCTGTTGCAGCGCCTCAATGGTGTACGGGCGCGGGGTGACGACGTTATCGAAGACCGACAGTTGATCCTTGAGCTTGTCCAGCTCCGGTGTGGTCTTGCGCTGATAGCCGTAGAGGCTCATGCGCTGACGGTTGGTGGACTCGCCGATCACCAGCACCAGTGTTGCGGGCTGATTGGCACCGGAGTCCTTGAGGTTATGCAGGGGCGGAATCTTGCTCGCGCTGTGGAGCATGCCCTGCATTTCGCCGAGGGTTTCGAGGTAACGGTGATAGGCCACGGCCATCTGCCATGGCACGGCCGGTTCGATGCGGGTTTCGAACTTCTCGAAACCGCCGGCGAAGCTGCCGGTGCGCTGGGTCTGCTTGACCAGCGGATAACCGACCACTGCGATCAGAATCGCCATGGCCGCCACGAAGGCCCGCCCGCGAGGCATGTAGACCGGGCGCAGGCGAGTCCACAGGAAGTAGGCGAAGGCGGTGTGAGCGAGGAACGCGGGGATCATCCACCATGCGAAGTATTGGGTGATGTACTCGCCGGCTTCCGACACGTTCGACTCGAACATGATGAAGATGACGCTCTGGGAGAACTCCTGCTGATAGATGAAGAAGTAACCCAGGCTGGCCATCGAACAGGCCCACAACACCACGCCGATCACGGCGGCGAGCAGACGGGTGCGCTTGGGAAACAGCAGCATCGGCGCCAGCCAGACGGCGCTCATCACGAACGCCTGACGGAATCCGGTGAAGCCGGAGGTGCCCGTCAGCTGGATCAGCAGTTGAGTGATTCCGGAGAAGTACCAGAAGAATACAAACAGCCAGATGAAACCGGCCCAGTCAAAACCTGCCGCAGCAGTCTTGCTGCGTTTAAACAATGCCATTCAGCACTCCAACTCAGTCACCATTGCCACCGCCGGGACGTTTCATGAACTCGGGAGCATGAAACCGACGAACGGAAGCCGCGCGCGGACACGCACGGCAGAATGGGCCGGAGTATCAACAAGCGAATGTGAAAACTTCGTTAGTTGCTGCAAATGGCAGAGGGCGGATCATGTCGGGAACAGCAGGGCAGCGGTTCCCGATCAGGCGGGCGGTCAGGCGCGGGGTGAGCGCTGGACGCGTGGCAGAGGCTGTGGCTCGACGCCTTGGGTCATCAGGCGCAGTTGCGCCAACTCTTGTTTAAGCTGGTCGCGTTCGTCCTTCAGCTGACGAAGTTCATCGCGGCGGATCGTGACGTAGAGGGTTTGTGGCGGCATTGCTGTGTGTACTGTGCCCATTGCTCACCTCGCAAATGGCGTGTCTCAACTGCAGATCAGCCCCGGTTTCGAGCCTTGACCTGCTATCGGCGCCGATTCTGGTTTCTTTTGCTCGTGAATGGAACTTTTTTATTTTTCATGGTCGTTGTGTCTTCGCCACGTTTCCCGACGTTATCAGTCTGGATCGGGCACAATGCCCGGAAACTTCACACCGACGCTCTGGACTAACCTCCTTGAGAGCGTTGGGCTATAACCTTTGACACACTTTTATTTGTAGTAAGGAGCATCAGCACATGCAACTCGGGATTATTGGACTGGGCCGCATGGGCGGCAATATTGCACGGCGTCTGATGCTCAACGGTCACACCACCGTTGTTTACGACCGCAATACCGCCTTTGTCGACACCCTGGCCGCCGAGGGCTCTACCGGCGTCGCCGATCTGCCTGCGCTGGTCGCGGGCCTGGCCAAGCCGCGTGCCGTCTGGGTCATGCTGCCGGCCGGCGCACCGACTGAAGACACCATCGAAACGCTGAGCAATCTGCTCGAGGCCGGCGATACCATCATCGACGGCGGCAACACCAACTATAAGGATGACATCCGTCGGGCCAAGACGCTGGCCGAGAAGGGCCTGCACTACATCGACGTCGGTACCTCCGGCGGTGTCTGGGGCCTGGAGCGCGGCTACTGCATGATGATCGGCGGCGATGCCGACACCGTTAAGCGTCTGGATCCGCTGTTCGCCGCTCTGGCGCCGGGCATGGGCGACATCCCGCGCACCAAGGATCGCAAATCCGATGACCAGCGTGCCGAACACGGCTACATCCACGCAGGTCCCGCCGGTGCCGGTCACTTCGTGAAGATGATTCACAACGGTATCGAGTACGGCATGATGGCGGCCTTCGCCGAGGGCTTCGACATCCTCAAGACCAAGTCCAGCGAGCTTCTGCCGCAAGACCAGCGTTTCGACCTGAACGTGGCCGACATCGCTGAAGTCTGGCGTCGTGGCAGCGTGGTGTCGTCGTGGCTGCTCGACCTCACCGCCGATGCCCTGGCGGTCGACCCGAAACTCGACGGTTTCTCCGGCTCCGTGGCCGACAGCGGTGAAGGTCAATGGACCATCGAAGCGGCCATGGAACAAAAGGTGCCGGTACCGGTGCTGTCCAACTCGCTGTTCTCGCGCTACCGCTCCCGCGGCCAGGGCACGTTCGGTGACAAGATCCTCTCGGCCCAGCGCTTCGGCTTCGGCGGCCACGTAGAGACTGCGAAGAAATGACCCATACGATCCGCAGAAAATCCAAGGCAGAACCCGCACCACCGACCACGCTGTTTTTGTTCGGTGCCCACGGCGACCTGGTCAAGCGCTTGCTGATGCCGGCGCTGTACAACCTCAGCCGCGACGGCTTGCTTGACGAAAATCTGCGGATCGTGGGCGTTGATCACAACGCCATCACGGATGAAGCCTTCGCCCAAAAGCTTGAAGACTTCATCCGCACCGAAGTGGCAGCGAAGGTCGGCAAGGGCGATCAGATGCTTGATCCAGCCTTGTGGGCCAAGCTCGCCAAAGGTATCAGCTACGTCCAGGGCGATTTCCTGGACGACAGCACTTATTCTGCGCTGGCGGCGAAAATCGCCGACAGTGGCACTGGCAATGCGGTGTTCTACCTGGCCACCGCGCCGCGTTTCTTCAGCGAAGTGGTGCGCCGACTCGGCGCCGCAAAACTGCTGGAAGAAACCCCCGAAGCGTTCAGAAGGGTGGTGATCGAAAAGCCGTTCGGCTCCGACCTGCAAACCGCCGAGGCGTTGAACGCCTGCCTGCTCAAGGTCATGTCGGAAAAGCAGATCTACCGGATCGATCACTATCTGGGCAAGGAAACCGTACAGAACATCCTGGTCAGCCGGTTCTCCAACAGCCTGTTCGAGGCGTTCTGGAACAACCACTACATCGACCACGTGCAGATCACCGCCGCCGAAACCGTCGGCGTCGAAACCCGTGGCAGTTTCTACGAGCACACCGGCGCCCTGCGGGACATGGTGCCCAATCACCTGTTCCAGTTGCTGGCCATGGTCGCAATGGAGCCGCCGGCCGCGTTCGGCGCCGATGCGGTGCGGGGCGAGAAGGCCAAGGTGGTCGGCGCGATTCGTCCATGGACCACCGAAGAGGCGCGGGCCAACTCGGTGCGCGGCCAGTACAGCGCCGGTGAAGTCGCAGGCAAACCGGTGGCCGGTTATCGCGAAGAAGCCAACGTGTCACCCGACAGCACCACCGAAACTTACGTGGCGCTGAAGGTGATGATCGACAACTGGCGCTGGGTCGGCGTGCCGTTCTACCTGCGCACCGGCAAGCGCATGAGCGTGCGCGACACCGAGATCGTCATCTGTTTCAAACCGGCGCCGTATGCGCAGTTCCGTGACACGGAGGTCGATGAGTTGCAGCCGACCTATCTGCGTATCCAGATCCAGCCCAACGAAGGCATGTGGTTCGACCTGCTGGCCAAACGGCCCGGGCCGGCGCTGAACATGGCCAACATCGAACTGGGTTTCGCCTACAAGGACTTTTTCGAAATGCAGCCTTCCACCGGCTACGAAACCCTGATCTATGACTGCCTGACCGGTGACCAGACGCTGTTCCAGCGTGCCGACAACATCGAGAACGGCTGGCGTGCGGTGCAGCCGTTTCTCGACGCCTGGCAACAGGACGCGAGCGTACAGAGATACGCCGCTGGCGAAGACGGGCCTCAGGCCGCCGATGATCTGCTGACTCGCGATGGTCGCGTCTGGCATGGTCTCGGATGAGAGAGCCGATCCGTTTTCTGCTGAGCGACATGGACGGCACGTTGTTGCTGCCCGATCACAGCCTCAGTCAGCGCACCATTGATGCGGTTCGCTCGTTGCGCGAAGCGGGCGTGCTGTTCAGCCTCGCTACCGGGCGCCCGCCCAAGGCCATGTTGCAGCAGATCGAAGCCCTGGGCGTCGATCTGCCGACTGCGGCATTCAACGGCGGCACGATCGTCAACCCGGACGGCAGCATTCTGGTCGCTCACTACCTGCCGGCCACAGCGGCGCTGACGGCACTGGCACTGTTTGCCGATCAGCCGGAGGTCGAAATCTGGGTGTTCAGTGGCGGCGACTGGCTGCTCAAGGATCCGCACGGGCCGATGGTCCCGCGCGAGCAGCATGGCCTGGGTTATCCGCCGGTGGTGGTCGACAGTTTCGAGCCGTACCTGGAGCGCATCGACAAGATTGTGGCGACCAGCAACAACACCGGCCTGTTGATCGAACTGGAGGCGCGTTTGCTGCCTACGGTCGAGGGAATGGCGCAGGTCTCGCGTTCGCAGCCGGTGTATCTGGACGTGACGGCGCTGGAAGCCAACAAGGGCGCCGCACTGGTGACTCTGGCCGAACACCTGGGCGTGCCGCTTGCCCAGACGGCAGCGATCGGCGACGGCGGCAACGACCCGGCAATGTTTCATGTCGCCGGCCTGTCGATTGCCATGGGCCAGGCAGAAGACGCAGTGAAGCGTCAGGCCGATGTGGTGACCGGGCCAAACACCGAGGACGGTGTGGCGCAAGTCATCGAGCAGCACATACTGTCGCGTTGATCGATGCTTAAAAAAAACGGGAGCCCCAGGGCTCCCGTTGTTGTTTTTACAGCCAGTAACTCACGGCATACCAGCCCAGCAATCCCATCACCACGGTGTAGGGCAACGCCATCCACACCATTCGCCCGTACGACAGCCGCACCAGCGGCGCAATCGCCGACGTCAGCAGAAACAGAAATGCAGCCTGACCATTGGGTGTCGCTACGCTTGGCAGGTTGGTGCCGGTGTTGATGGCAATGGCCAGCGTCTCGAAGTGTTCACGGCTCATGTGGCCGGACAGGAATGCCTGTTTGACCTCGGTGATGTAGATCGTCGCCACAAACACGTTGTCACTGATGGCCGACAACAGACCATTGGCGATGAACAACATCCCCGGTTGCTGCTCGGCGGGCAATGCCAGCACCCACTGGATCAACGGCGCGAACAACTGTTGATCATGGATTACCGCCACCACGGCAAAAAACACCACCAACAGCGCAGTGAACGGCATGGCGTCCTTGAACGCGCTACCCAGCCGATGCTCGTCAGTGATGCCGCTGAAAGCGGTAATCAGGACAATCACCATGAGGCCGATCAGGCCCACTTCAGCGATATGAAATGCCAGCCCGGCAATCAGGATCAAGGCGGCAGTGCCCTGTACCAGCAGCGCGGCACGCTGGCGAGGCGTGCGTTCGGCATCGTCTTCGGTGGCGTAATCGGCGAGAACGGCGCGGACGTTGTCCGGCAGCAAGGTGCCGTAGCCGAACACGCGCAGTTTCTCCAGCAGCATGCAGGTCAACAGACCGGCCACCAGTACCGGCAGGGAAACCGGCGCAACCTTGAGGAAAAATTCGGCGAAGTGCCAACCCATTTCATGGCCGATCAGCAGGTTCTGTGGCTCGCCGACCAGCGTGCAGACGCCGCCCAGTGCAGTCCCGACAGCGCCATGCATCAGCAGGCTGCGCAGGAAGGCACGGAACTGCTCCAGATCCTCGTGATGCAGCTTGGGCAAATGTTGATCGTCGCTGAACTCACTGTCCTGGCGCGGATCGTTGCCGGAGGCGACCCGGTGGTAGACCGAATAGAAGCCGACGGCTGCGCTGATGATCACGGCGGTCACGGTCAATGCGTCGAGAAAGGCCGAAAGAAACGCCGACAAAAAGCAGAACATCAACGCCAGCAGCATCTTCGAACGCACGCCCAGCAGCAGGCGCGAGAACAGAAACAGCAGCAGATCCTTCATGAAGTAGATGCCGGCGACCATGAACATCAGCAGCAGAATCACCGGAAAGTTGTGCTGCAACTCTTCGTACAGTGCCTGGGGTGTTGTCATCTTCAACAGCAGGGCTTCGATCAGCAACAAACCGCCAGGCATCAGCGGATAGCATTTGAGCGCCATGGCCAGGGTGAAAATGAATTCGATCACCAACAGCCAGCCAGCGGCCACCGGGCCTGCCGACCACAGCACCACGGCATTGAGAATCAGGAACCCGACGATGCACGCCTTGTACCAGCGGGGCGAATGCCCGAGAAAATTGTGCGCGAACGCCTGAGCCATCGAACCGGACATCGGTTGCTCCTTGCTTTAAGAAGCGCGCAAGGTGCCGCAAGCGTTGAGCAAGATCAAGTGCAGGAAGTTTCTGTTCATGGGTTCAGATAGCGCGCCACTACGGCGCGGTAATTGCCATCCAGCGAATAGCCGCCCACCAGAATGCCTCCTTCCGGTCGCAGCGCCAGCGACGTGGCGGTATCGAGGCTGCGGCCCAGTCGCGTGCGCAACCAGCCGCGGCCCGCTCCGAAGCTTTGGTCGAGGCGCCCGTCGGCCAGATAGCGCGCGACGATGAAGTCGGCCTCGACCCCGCCAATCGTGGCGCCTGCCGCGATGAGTCGACCGTCCGGCATGCGCTGTGCGGCGCTCCACTGGCAGCCGCTGGGGCCGATGTCCAGCAGGGTGGATTGGCCGTTGTGGCAATGCAGGTCGGGGCGGCCGTTGATGTGGACAGACAGCGCCAGGCAGCGGATCGGGTCGCGGCTGCTGCCAAAGCAATGCAGGTGATCCGAGGATTCGATGACCTGGTTGACCAGCGCGCTGTGCCCTTGAGCCTTGAAGGCCAGGAAACCGTCCAGCGCAAAGCGTTCGTCGAGCCGCCCGTCCGGCAGGTAGCGTGCGAGCAGGCCTTGCTGGGGGAAGTCGATGGCGCCGGCCACCACGATGCGTCCGTCTTTCTGCAACAACAGGCCGCCCAGCCAGGTGTTGAGCAACAAGTGCCGAACCATCACAAAGCCCCGGCCATTGAAGGTCTTGTCCAGAAGGCCATCGGGGGTGACGCGGATCAGCATGCCGACGTGGTCCGCCAGTGAGCAGTGGTGATTGGCAATAAGCAGGATATGCCCGTCATCCTGGACTGCGAAATCGCAGGCTTCTGCCCCCGGGACGCCGGGTGGCAGCCAGGTGTCGCGAGTGCCCATGGACAGATCGCCGGGCAAACACACTATTTTCCGGCCGTTGTCGCCGAACTCCGGGGCGCGTCGGCCCTGCGCATCGAACAGGGCGAGGGCGGGCAAGGTGCGATGTTCGGACTCGTAATGCAGGCCGGCCAGCAGGATTCGCCCGTCGGACAAGACCTGAACCTTGCTGCCCGTGGCTTCAAAACCAGAGGCGAACTGGCCGATCACGCTGCCCTGAAAGCCGAAGCCTAGATCCGCAGAGCCATCATCCAGCAGACGGGCCAGGCCGAAACGGCTGCCTTGAGGCGTGCCGACCTTGGCGGCAATCAGGATACGACCTCGCGGGTCAAGAGCTACATGCTGGGTCAGGCTGGATGTGCTGCCGGCAAAATAAACCTGAGTCACGCCGTTGTTGGCAAACGACTTGTCGAGTTGTCCGGCATTGTTCGTCAGCGTCGGCAGCGCAATAGCGGTTTGGATTGACATGCATGTTTCTCCTTGCGAGTCGACCCGTATTCATGAGGAGGGGCGATAACGGCATGGCGAAACATTCAATCCCTGAACAAGCGCAAGTACAACTGACAGAACTAACAGGTGGAGGGTCGCACTGTGCCAGAACAGTGACTTTTTGAACCAGTCGCAAGCCTGCCAAGCATTCAGGCGCGAAAGTACTGAGGAAAGTTATACAAAGTGGCTGAAGTTAAAAAGGATTCAGCAACTTGAAGAAGAGGGCGGATGACTGGAAAGTCATCCGCATTGCCCTCGGATCAGTGTGGCATCGACCAGGACTGCAGTGCGTAACCTTCGTCGCTCAGTTCGGCACGGGCTTGTTGCAGCAGGTATTCGAGTTGCGCAGGATCGGAGTAGGCGCTGCTTGGGATGCAGGTGCGGCCAATCTGCGAATTGGTGCGGTCGATGACGGTCAGGCTCAGTTCGCCATTGCCGTCTTGTGGAGCCCAGGCCACGCACTGGAAAGGTTTGAAGGCGTGGTTGGCAATCAAAAGAGCTTCGTTGATACGGAGCGGGGCGGTCATGTGGTCTTCTCTCTATAGTGCCCAATCAAGTGATGTGCCGTCGGTTGGGCTTACCGTTCGGCGAGTTACTTGTACTGATGCACGCAACCCGCTGACAGGTCACACCGGATTTAAAGAAATTTCGACTTTCTTTCATACAATCTCTGTTACGGCGTTTTTTGAAAGCTGGGTGAAAGATTCGAGTCGATAGCTGACTAATAAAACGGGCTCTTATAACTGCTTCGCTTGTACGCCTATAAGCAATTGATACAAGGCGCCGTCAAATTCTTGCTAATGTTACAGCCAGGTCTGCCAAATGACTGTTTTTACAATCATTTCCTATAATTTGGCGCCAAGGAACAGTCATGAGCGAAGCGCCTGCGTTACGACGTTTATTGGTAGTCGACCCTTGTGACGACTGTCACCGATTACTGCCCGGTCTACGTTCGGTCGGCTGGGATGTTGACAGTTGCAGCCTGGAAAATGCCGCCGACCGCAGTTGCGATGTCGGCTTGCTGCGTTTGCAGCCTTTTCACCTGGAGCGACCCGAAGCGGTCAAGGAATTGATCAGCCGTAGCGGCACCGAGTGGATCGCCGTACTGAATCAGGAAGTGTTGCGCCTGCAGAACGTCGGGGACTTCGTTTGTGAATGGTTTTTCGACTTTCATACCTTGCCCTTCGACGTGTCGCGGGTGCAGGTCACACTGGGCCGGGCGTTCGGCATGGCGCGCCTGCGTGGCCAGGGCACGATTCATGTCGACCAGCCGGAACACGAGCTGCTCGGCGACAGCAAACCGATTCGCGAACTGCGCAAGCTGCTCAGTAAACTGGCGCCCACCGAGTCGCCGGTACTGATTCGCGGCGAGAGCGGCACCGGTAAAGAACTGGTCGCCCGAACCCTGCATCGACAATCGCAACGGCACAACAAACCGTTCGTGGCCATCAACTGCGGGGCAATCCCCGAGCATTTGATTCAGTCCGAGCTGTTCGGCCACGAAAAAGGCGCGTTTACCGGTGCCCACCAGCGCAAGGTCGGGCGTATCGAGGCGGCCAACGGCGGGACATTGTTTCTCGATGAAATCGGCGATCTGCCGCTGGAGCTGCAAGCCAATCTGCTGCGCTTTCTCCAGGAAAAACACATCGAACGGGTGGGCGGCAGCCAGCCGATCCCGGTGGATGTGCGCGTGCTAGCGGCCACCCACGTCGACCTTGAAGCGGCGATCGAGAAGAAGCGCTTTCGTGAGGATTTGTACTACCGGCTGAATGTGCTGCAAGTCGTCACCGCGCCTTTGCGTGAGCGCCATGGCGATCTGTCGATGCTGGCCAACCATTTTTCCCACTTCTACAGCCACGAAACCGGGCGCCGGCCGCGCAGTTTCAGTGAAGATGCCTTGATTGCAATGGGCAAGCACGACTGGCCGGGCAATGTCCGGGAACTGGCCAACCGTGTACGCCGGGGCCTGGTGCTGGCCGAAGGACGACAGATCGAAGCCCGTGACCTGGGCCTGATCAGCCAGCAATCGATTGCCACCCCGATGGGTACTCTCGAAGACTACAAGACCCGCGCCGAACGCCAGGCATTGTGCGATGTGCTGAACCGGCACAGCGACAACCTCAGTGTGGCCGCCAAAGTGCTGGGGGTTTCACGGCCGACTTTCTATCGATTGCTGCATAAACACCAGATCCGCTAGGGCGCGGTGCTTCTTCGGGGAAGAAGCTGAAAAGGCCCGTTGCGATGCAAGTCGCAGCGGGCCTTTTCATTGTGTGGCGGGTTAGAAGTAGTACGGGAATTTCAGGCTGAAGGAGAAGTCCGGGGCATCGTCGGTCATGCCGATGGACAGGTTGGGTACGATGGTCAGATTGTCGGTGGCCGCGATGGTCATGCCGACGTTGAAGTAACCGGCGTTGGCGTCGCTGGACACCACCGATTCCCAGTCCCCGCCATCCTGTTTCAGCTTGCTCTTGCGTTGCACAAGGTCGGATACGGAGAACGACATACTCATCTTCTCGTTCAGTGCGAAGGCAACCCCGGCGCCAATCTGGAAGCTGTCGCCGATGCGTACCTTGCCCGGGTTTTTCTGGTTGACGGTGGAGCTGATGTCGTCGAACGACTCCTCGAAGTTGTGGGTGTAGGACAGACTGCCGAACAGCACGGCCGGGTCAAACGTCTTGACCAGCGAGATGCCCGGTGTGATCGACCAGACGCCGTTGCCGGTCGGCAAGGTGTCGGGAACGAACAGGTTGCTGTTGTCGTCGGTCTTGCGCAGCTTGATGCCGAACGGATCCTTGCCGGTTGGCGCCTTGACCCGCAAGGAGACCACGGCGTCCGGGGTGTTGACCGATTCGTCCAGGAACTTGTACGCAATGCCGAAGTTGACGTCGCCGATGGTCGGGTCGCGGCTGACGTCCTGTTCGGTGGTGACGTTGGAGGCGCCGCCGTTGCCGCCGCCGGACTGATAGGTCGATTCCCGGTAGACCACTGGCACGTTCAGGTCGAATTGCCAGCGGTTGTCGAAGTTGTAGCGGCCTGTCAGGTCCAGCGTCCAGGTGTCGGCCTTGATCCGGTCGAGGTTGATGTTGCCGAGAAAAATCGAGTCCAGAGCCAGGAAACCGTTGAGAATCAGCTGGCGCGTGTCATAACGCGAATAGGTGATACCGGTTTCGAAGCTGAATTTGCCGCCCCCGAAGAAACCGCTGGCTTCGTCGTACAGGTTGGACACACTCTGTGCCGGTTGTGAATCGTCGGCCAACGATTGGCCATAGGATGCGCCACTGCCCCCGGCGGCGCCCCCCGACGCTGCTGCAGCCCCGGTGCCGGTGGCGACCCGGTTGCCTTTCATGTCCGAAGGCGATTTGGCCAGGCGTTTTGGGGGTGGAGAAGCGGGTTGCTCTTCGACCTGGCGGACTCGCTGTTCGAGCACCGCCAAGGCTTTTTGTTGTACTTCGTATCGTTGCTTAAGCTCCAGAAGTTCCTGTTTCAGGGCTTCTACATCGGCATCGGGTGCTGCTTGCAGCATCGCCGCGGGTAGAAGAGTACTCAAACATACAGCGGCACGCAGTGATACTGATCGATACATGAATAAGCCGTCCCTTTAAGCCCAATGATCGAGACTCAGCGTAGTTCAATATCCGATATTGCGTAGTGCTCTGAGTTGAGTCAGGTTGCAGTCCAGTGCGCCGGCACTCATACCGTTATTGTTAAGGACAACGTTGAGTTGTGTCAGGTTGTTGACTACGTTCGCGTTACCCAGCAAGCGGGTATTTTGCAGCAGTCCGCCCTGGGCGACCTGTTGCAAGGCTGTACCCTGATTGCCGGAGGCCTGAATGGCCATTTGCACACCGCCGTTTGTGGCTGAAACCGCGACGCTGCCGGCACCGTTGCTGCCCGAAATGGTCTGGCCGGCCATCAAGGCCTGGCCCTGGGCGGGCATCAGGGCAGGTGCCTGACTGGCTTCTTTGACGTTGATCGCAACGTTGTTGTAGGCGGAGTTGCCGTCGCCAGCGGCGCGCACACTCTGCGTCACGCCCTGGCTGGAGTTGAGTCCCGCGCCACCCACGACCGAGCCAGTCCCCAGTTCCGGTGTACTGCCATTGCCGTGTTCCTTGATGGTCGAGACGTAGAATTCAGGTTTTACCGAAGCGGCCTGCAATTGCATCGTGGCCGAGGCCCCGATCAGATCTCCACTGGCGTTGCGCCAGGTACTGCTCATGACGACACCGAAGCTGATGATCCGGCCCGGCATGACGTAGCGACCGCGAAGCTGTGACAGCTCCGAATCCTGGATTTCGATGGGTTTGAACCCTGCATTGGCATAGCCTGACGCGCTCGCTGCCAGGCAGGCGGCGGCCAGCCAGTATGAGGTTTTCATCTGCTGCTCCCGGGACATCCAGCCCCACTCTTTATAATCGGCGATTAAAAGAAGTCGCTCTGTATGAACCCGAAGTCCATCAATTCAGCATCTTTGACGGGGTTGAAGTTATCCAGCTTGTTCTTGGCGGTCAGCGGTGCCGGAGGACTGCGTAATGCATTGGTTTTGTCGTATCCGGGGCCGACGATGGCAAAGACAATGCCGTTCCAACCTTTGACAAAGTCATCATGGCTGTAGCGTTTGTGTCCTAAAACGGGGTCTCCGATGTAGACCCAATCCTTGTCCGCCCGCTGCAGCACCACGAAATGCTTGTAGCCGCGAATTTCCATCAGTACCACCACCGGGATAGTGACCGCATCGAGTTTTTCCGGTGGGATCTTGTAGCCCCTGGCACGCATGCCGATGCTTTCTATGTAGCGCTTCATGTCGAGCATGGAGAAACCTTGCGTACGGACAAGGTCCTGGTCGGAATTGACCAGCATGCCTTTGATGATGTGCTCTTCATCGACGTCGAGCCAATAAGCCTGGCGCAGTACCGTTGCCAGCGCGGCGGCGCCGCAGCTGAAATCGGTTTTTTGTTCGACGATGTCGGCAAACTTGCGCTCACGGATGCTTTGCACGTTTTTGTAGACGAGCGTGCCGCCGGGCAGGGCAGCAACGGGAATCTGAGCAGCCTGGGTCAGGCCACAGAAGCAAAGCAGAGCGAGGAGGGCAGTCTTACGCATGATCGATACGCCTTTGCGGACTGAGGAAAAGCCCCGTTTCCGGGGCTTTCGTTTCGATCGCGATTACATGCAGGCTTTGCAACCTGCAGCGATGGACAGCGAGTTGCTTTGTTGGTTGCCAACGCCAGCAGCGTTGTTGAAGCCGCCGTTGCCGGACCAGTTGTTGCCTACGTTGGTCATGCTGGCGGTGTTGGTGACTGGGTTTTTCCAGCCGTCTGGAGTCAACACTTGTTGAGTGGTCACGCCAGCCAGACCGAAGACACCCACGGCAACGAAATCAGATTTCTGATCTTTGCCATGGCCCCTGTCGTTGTTGCCATAGCCACCGTGACCGTGATCATCGTCTTTGGTGACTGCGGTGCCTGCGGCCACGAATGCGCCGGCGGCGTTGACAGTGCCAGTGAGGGTATCTTTTTTGTAGGTTTGAGTGCCGTTGTTGGCGACGCCCAGACCCGTCGAGGTTTGGTTGGCGGCAGCAGCGGCGTTAGCTACACGACCACCGGATACAGCAATTGCCAGGTTGTTTTTCTGTTGGTTGAAGTCGCCGGCAGCGTTGTTCACGCCGATGTTACCCGAGCCACCGTTGCCGACGTTGTTGAGGCTGGCATTGGCTGTGCTGGAGTAGTTCGCAACGGTGTTGCCGGTGTTCATTTGAGTTGCACTGGAGGCGGAAACCGCAGCGCCGAAGATGAAGCTTTCGTCAGCAGTGGCCAGAGCGGCGGCGTTGTCTTGTTGGTTGCCATCGCCTGCGGCGTTGTTCATGCCGATGTTGCCGTTGGCGCCGTTGACAGCGTTGCTGGCGTTGGCATTGTTGTTGGTGCCTTGATTCAACACCACATTGCCGTCGCTGGTTTGCTGGTCGATGACTGCAGCGCCTGCACCGGCGGTGATTTGCAGCAGTTCTTCCAGGGTTGGGCCTTTGGGTCCGTGATGATGACCGTGATGTTCATCACGGCCGCCTGCCTGAGCTGCGATTGCCATCACTGCGGCGAGTGCGAAAACCAGTGGTTTGAGAGCCATTGTAGGTTTCATGGTGTTTCTCCGTCGTGCTTATTAGTTGGTTAAGTGTTGGTACTTTCTAATTGCACTGCTTCTTGTTTGGGTCAGTCAGCGACCCGGATGCTCAGGGTGTTAGCCATTCGGTTCCCCACCCCGGCACTCTGGTTCACCTGGATTACCCCGCGACTGCCGGTGAAGGCCTGATCACTTGTCGTGACCTGGCGACTGCCGGGGATGCCAGTTGCTCCTGAGCTCGGTAACAACGCCACGTTCTGTTGGGAAAGGGCGCTATCGTCAACGCTCTGCGGTGCAGCACTGATGCTGATCCGCATGGCGTTGGCCATCTGGTTGTTGGCCCCGGAACCCTGGTTCACGCCCAGTGCGCCGTTGCCGTTACTGAATGAGGTACCGCCGATAGTGGAGCTCGCATTGATCGAGCGGTCGGCGGGGGTGTCGAGTTTCTGGTGAATGATGGTGGTGGCGCTGGCCGACGTGCCGATGGCAATCGACTTGACGTTGGTCTGTTGCTGTTGATCGCCGGCGGCCTGGTTGACGTTGAAGTTGCCGTTGTACTGCGCGCCGGAGTTCTGAATGTTGGCGCTGTCCACGGCGCCTGGATCGGCCATCACGCTGGTGCAGCCGAGCAACGCCAAAAGGAGCAGGGAACGATTCATTTCATTGGCCTCCGGCCATGCGGGTCAGCGGAGCCAGACCACTGCTGAGCGAGCGGTTGATGGTGTTGGAAATCGTCCCGCCACCGCCGCCGCCATGGCCGGCGCTCATGCCGGGCAGACCGTTTGGATTGGTCAGAACGTTGGTGCCCGGCAGGCTGGACCCTACGGATATGTTGCTGCGGATAGATGAGCCACTGGCTACACTGGCAAAGTCACCGTCATTGAGTTCGGTGCTGGTCATTGCCTGGTCGATGCGCGCGGACGGGTTGGCATTGACAGTGGTCGGGTAGGGGTCTTTGCCGAACGCGCTGCGTCCGATCGGAATCGGCTGCACGTTGCGATTGAGCACGATCACGCCATTGCCTTCAGCCTGAACGTGGACACTGAGGAAAGTGCTGGCGGCTGATCCGATCAGCAGAAGGCAAGTGAAGGCTTTGTTGATGTTTCCCACGGCGGCAATTCCTTCTTCAGTGGGCTGGCCCGAGTCAGCGTTGTGAAGGAGAGAGCGAAAGCTGTGCCGGTTTTTAAATCTTCCGGGTTTTCAATGGGTTGGCTGACGAGTGTGCAGCGCTGATACAAATGCTGTTTCAGCGCTGAAACAGGTCCCTGCCGTTTCTGCGGGGCAAAGCCATTGCGATGCTCTGGGACAAGGGTTTGCAGAAGGGTGTTTCAGCGATGTAACAAGTCGCATGACAAAGCGATGAAGGCCGTTGAGACGGGGGCTTTGCAGGGGAAGGAGTGTTTCAGGATCGGACACTTTTACCCCGAATCGGGGAAAATGCACGGGGCAGGCAACCCGGACCCGGGTCAACCTGCCAGCAGGTTTCGTACGGCGTCGAAGGCTTGAGCCTGGCGCTCGGCCCAGTCACCCTGAATGATCTGCAAAGGTTGCCGGTGCTGTTCCAGCCAGGTTTTGGTGGCGTCGTAGAAGGCCAGACGTTCGCTGAGCGCTGGCTGGCAACGTTGACCGTCGTCTGTCCAGTCGATCTGTTGCGCAGACAGCAGCAGGTGCAGGTCGTAATGACGCGCCAGCAGTTCCGGTTCCAGCCAGTCGGGACAGTCGCCGAACAGCGTCTGGCTCCAGAGGATGTTGCTCAAAAGATGCGTATCGAGAATCAGCAGGCTCGGCTGTTGCGCTCGCGCCTCGTCTTCCCATCGCAACTGGCCGCGGGCGATCTCGGGAATGTCGGCAAGGCAAGTATCACGGGGATTCTGCTCGAGGAACCAGCGCACGTACTCGTCGACCCGCAGACCGCCGAACTGTTGCTGCAGTCCGGCCGCCAGCCAGCTCTTGCCGGTGGATTCCGGCCCGGTCAGAACCACGACTTTCATGTGCGCAACGCCGGATCGGCGCGCCATTCCCGCCAGCCTTGCACCGCGATCAGGGTGAACAGGGCGTACAGCGCCGCCGTGAGATACAGCGCCTTGTAGAGAAACAGCCCGACGAAGATCACGTCCAGCACGAACCACAGCGCCCAGCATTGCAGGCGCTTGTGGGCCATCCAGAATTGCGCGACCAGGCTGAAAGCGGTCAGCGCCGCGTCGAGCCAGGGTTGCGCCGCGTCCGTCCAGTGCGCCATGGCCGCGCCCAGCAAAAGGCTGCCGACGGCGCCGATGGCCAGCCCTTGCAGAATCGAACGGGAATCGAGCCGGCTGACCTCACGTCCGTCGTGCAGCGTTCCGACGCGGGTCCATTGCCACCAGCCATAGACTTGCAGCGCGGCGTAGACTACCTGCAGCAACATGTCCGAATACAGCTTCACTTCAAAGAAGACCCAGCTGTAGAGCAGCACCATGACCAGCCCGATCGGCCAGCACCACGGGTTCTGTTTGACCGTCAGCCAGACGGCGATTACACCGAGGGCGGCGGCAAACAGTTCGAGCCCGGACATGCAAGATCCTTGGAGGGGATAAAAGAGGGGGCGGATTGTACCCAAAAACCGGTGGGCGTGAGCGCCCACCGGTGACTGAGATCAGACACGGAATTGACGCAGCAATCCGTTCAATTGCTCGCTCAACTGACCGAGTCGCACGCTGGCCAGGCTTGACTGCTCGGCCGCCAGCGCCGTGCTGTGAGACAGGCCCGCCGCCTGAGTAACGTTCTGGTTGATGTCCTCGACCACGTGCGCCTGTTGCAGGGTCGCGCTGGCGATCGAGGCGTTCAGACCGTTGAGGTTGCGCAACGCCTGGCCGATGGCATTGAGACTCGCCCCGGCCAGTCCCGCCTGCTCGATAGTCAATTGCGAAGCCTTGCTGCTGTCGCCGATCACCTTCACGGCGGCCTCTGAATGGTTTTGCAGACGCTCGATCATCGACTGGATTTCCGCCGTGGATTTCTGCGTGCGTTGCGCGAGCAAACGCACTTCGTCAGCTACCACCGCAAACCCGCGACCCTGTTCACCGGCACGGGCTGCTTCAATCGCGGCGTTGAGGGCGAGCAGGTTAGTCTGCTCGGCAATCGAGCGGATCACTTCCAGCACGCTGCCGATCTGCGTGCTTTCGGTCGCCAGCGTGCGGATGACTTCGACGGCCTGATCGATGGTGCCGGAGAGCTTGTCGATCTGTTGCAAGCTGCCGTCGATGTTGACCTGGCCCTGTTGAGCCTGGGCTTCTGCGTCACGCATTTCGCTGGCGGCGTGTTCGGCGTTCTTCGCAACATCCTGCACGCCGTAGGTGACTTCGTTGATGGCGGTCGCCACCAGCTCCATCTGCTGCGACTGTTGCTGGCTGCGCTGCTGGGCCTGGGTTGCGTCGTTGCCCAGCTCCCGCGACGACTCGCCCAGCGCGCTGGCGGACACCTGCAAATCGCCGATGACCCGGCGCAGCTTGGCGGTGAAGGCATTGAAGTGATGCGCCAGTTGCGTGACTTCGTCCTGGCCATGGGTATCGAGGCTGCGGGTCAGGTCGCTTTCGCCGCTGGCGATGTTGGCCATGGCGTTCACGGTTTCCTGCAAGGGGCGGACAATGCTGCGGGCAATCAGGATCACCAGCACGCCCATGATCAGTGCGATGACCAGCCCTACAACGGACGCCTTGATCACCTGGCCCTGAAACTCGGCCTGCACATCGTCGACGTAGACGCCGGAACCCAGCACCCAGCCCCATGGCTCGAACAGTTTCACGTAGGAGGTCTTGGCCACCGGCTCGCTGGCACCGGGTTTCGGCCAACGGTAATCGACCATGCCGGCGCCCTTGGCCCTGGCAATGGCAACCATTTCGTTGAATACCGCAAAACCGTCCGGATCGCGAATCGCCGAGAGGTTCTGGCCTTCAAGCTTGGGATTGGTCGGGTGCATGACCATCACGGGTGTGAGGTCGTTGATCCAGAAGTAGTCGTTCTGATCGTAGCGCAGGCCGCGAATCGCGGTCAGCGCCTGTTTCTGGGCGGCGTCGCGGGTCAGGGTCCCCGCCGCTTCCAAGCCTTGGTAGTAGGCCAGCAATCCACTGGCGGTCTGCACCACATGCTGGGTTTTCTGGGCCTTGGCGTGATACAGGTCATCGTGGATCTGCTTGAGCATCAACAGGCCCAGGGTCAGCAGCATGACCACCGCCACAATCAAGATGAGCCACAAGCGTCGGCTGATCGACACACTGCGCAAGCTGTTCATAACGCTGTCACTCCGGTTTTTTTTCTTGTAATAAATCACCGCCAGCATCCAAGCACGTTTCCGTGCCCGGGCATACGCGACCCAAGTCGTAGAGCGCGGCAGCGCTATTACGGCTTGTCTGATAGGATTTCGGCCCCGTGCGTGAAAACCTGAATCCAAGTTGCCATTTCACGGAATTTTGACCGTTTCGTGTGGATCCTTGGCGCGCGGAATCGGTACAGCGACAAACAGCTACGCTGAACGCAGTGAACGTAAAAAAATACTATCGGGGCATGCCTGAGCGCATCGCTCTTTGGGGGATTGATGGACCTTTGGACCGCCTTGCAGGCACTGATTCTTGGAGTTGTAGAAGGGCTGACGGAGTTTTTGCCCATTTCCAGTACCGGACACCAGATCATTGTTGCCGACTTGCTCGATTTCGGAGGCGAGCGAGCGATGGCGTTCAACATCATCATTCAGCTCGGCGCGATTCTCGCAGTGGTCTGGGAATTTCGACGCAAGATTCTCGACGTGGTCATCGGCTTGCCGACTCAGCCGAGCGCCCGGCGCTTTACCGCCAACCTGCTGATCGCCTTCCTGCCCGCCGTGGTGCTCGGCGTGATCTTTGCCGATCTGATTCACAAATACCTGTTCAACCCGATCACCGTGGCCGCGGCGCTGGTGGTGGGCGGGATCGTGATGTTGTGGGCCGAGCAGCGTCAGCATGAAGTTCACGCTGAAACGGTCGACGAAATTCGCTGGACGGATGCGCTGAAGATCGGCTTCGCCCAGTGCCTGGCGATGATCCCCGGCACCTCGCGCTCCGGCTCGACCATCATCGGTGGCCTGTTGTTTGGCCTGTCGCGCAAGACCGCCACCGAGTTTTCGTTCTTTCTGGCGATGCCGACCATGGTCGGTGCGGCGGTGTATTCGGGCTACAAGTATCGCCACCTGTTCGTGCCGGCCGACTTTCCGGTGTTCGCCATCGGTTTCGTCACGGCGTTCATATTCGCCATGATCGCGGTGCGTGGCTTGCTGAAATTCATTGCCAGCCACAGTTACGCGGCATTCGCCTGGTACCGGATCGTGTTCGGTCTGTTGATTCTGGCGACCTGGCAGTTCGGCTGGGTGGACTGGGCGGCGGCCAGGGCATGAGTGATTCCCGCGCACGTCGTCCGGATCGCGGCTCGTCCGGCGGCCGCATCCAGCACCTCAAGTTGAAGCTGTTCGTGCTGCTGATCGTCTGCGCGTTGCCGCTGTTCGGCTCGCTGTCGATGTGGTTGCGCGGGATTTCTCGCGTGCCGCTGGCGGCCTACGGGATTGTCAGCGTGCTGGCGTTCTTCCTGTACTGGGCCGACAAGCGCAAGGCCCGCGCCGATGCCTGGCGCACTCCGGAAAACATCCTGCACGCCGTGGAACTGGCGGGTGGCTGGCCGGGCGCGTTGATCGCCCAGCAGGTCTTGCGGCACAAGACGCGCAAGGTGTCGTTTCAGATTTTGTTCTGGGTGATCGTTGCGCTGCACCAGGTGTTCTGGATCGATCAGTTGTTCCTCGGTTCGAACCTGCTGGCGTTGGGGTAGAGCTACAGCAGCAACCCGACCCGGGTTTTCTTCGGCAATTTGCTCACCACCAACTGGTGAGAACGTTGCAGTAACCCTCGCAGTTCCTCGGCGCCCAAGGGGTAGGGCGGGTGCATGATGATCCATTGTGCCCGCGCCAGATAAGGCGCCGGGTGAATGCCCGGCCGGTCGCAATGACCGAGAAACAGGTCCTTGTCGACCTTGAACGCCAGCGACTCACCGCGCAGCCCCTGCAAGGCGAACATCTTGTTGCCGGCAATCGAAAACACCCGCACACCGCCCCATTTGTAGTCTTCCCGGGCGCCGGGCAATGTCAGGCAGAAATCCGCAACGTCCGCTTCGCTCATCTTTCCTTGTTTCATAACAGCCGTTCTCCACAGGCATTGAACGATTCCACCAAATGATCGATCCAGGCACGCACCGCCGGCATCACCCCGCGTCGATGCGGGTATACGGCTTGCAGCCAGCCGCCGGGCAACGACCAGTCCGGCAGCAATTGCACCAGCGTGCCGTTGTTCAGTTCCGCTTCGCAATACATCATCGGCAGCAGGGTGAAACCCTGGCCGGCCAGCACGCAGGCCTTGCGTACGATGAAGTCGTCGATGCCCAGCCGGGCTTCCAGCGCCAGATCGCAACTCTTGCCGTGCTGATCGAGCAGGCGCACATGCACCATGCGATCGGCTTCCAGCGCGCCCAGCACCGGCAGGGCTTTGAGGTCCTGCGGATGATTGATTTCCACGCCCTGTATAAAGGAAGGACTGGCGACGACCACCATCTGTGCCTGGCGCAGACGGCGGGTCACCAGCATCGGCTCTTCGTCGCCGTGTTCGCGCACGCGCAGGGCCACGTCGATGCCTTCAGTGATCAGATCCACGCGACGATTGATCAAGGTGACTTCCAGTTGCACCTGCGGGTATTTGCCGAGGAAGTTGCTGATCACCACCGGCAGCATTTCATGGGCCAGCCCCGTCGGACTCGAAACCCGTAAACGGCCACGGGGCTCGCTGGACATGCTGGCCACCGTTTCATCGGCCATTTCCGCTTCCAGCAGCATCGCCTGGCAGTGACGCAAATAGCGCTCGCCAACCGCAGTCAGCTTCAACTGGCGGGTAGTGCGTTGCAGCAGGCGCGCACCGAGGCGTTCTTCCAGTTCGGCAATGCGCCGCGACAGGCGCGACTTGGGAATGCCGAGCAAGCGGCCGGCAGCAGCGAATCCGCCGGCCTCGACCACTTTGGCGAAATAGTAGAGATCGTTGAGGTCTTGCATGTGGGGCGAATCCAACTGTTCTATCGGTGGGACGAACTATCGCATTGTTGCCGTCTAATCAGCTATTGGTTTCGTAGGTAGGATTGTCTCCATTCCGTCGCCACCGGCGATTCTTTCCAGGAGATTCCACTATGAAACTGCTGCACATCGATTCAAGCATTCTGGGCGACAACTCCGCTTCCCGTCAGCTGAGCACCGAAGTCGTGAAAGCCTGGCAAGCCGCCGAACCAAGCGCTGTCGTGACTTACCGCGACCTGGCCGCCGACGCCATCAGCCACTTCTCATCGACCACCCTGGTGGCCGCCGGCACCGCCGCTGAACTGCGCAACGCTGCACAACAGCACGAAGCCGAACTGAGCGCCAACACCCTGGCCGAATTCATCGCGGCTGACGCCATTGTCGTTGCCGCGCCGATGTACAACTTCACCGTGCCAACCCAGCTCAAGGCCTGGATCGACCGCATCGCCGTCGCCGGCCAGACTTTCCGCTACACCGAAGCCGGCCCTGAAGGTCTGTGCGGTGGCAAGAAAGTGATCATCGTATCGACTTCGGGCGGCATCCACGCCGGTCAGGCCTCGGGCGTGGCTCACGAAGACTACCTGAAACTGGTCTTCGGCTTCCTCGGCATCACCGACATCGAAATCGTCCGTGCCGAAGGCCTGGCCTACGGCGAAGAAGTTCGCAACAACGCCATGAGCGCGGCCCACGTCCGCATCAGCGAGCAACTGTTCGCCGCTGCGTAAGGCTTTCGTAAAGAACAGCTCTTGTTCAGGCAACACCCAAAAAACTCTGTATTCTGGTTCTGCAAGGGCCAGATACGGAGTTTTTTGTGTCTGACTGTTACATAATCTGGCCCGGGTTATGCAGTCTTACGATCAACGTCTGAGTGCAGCGCCGCGCCGGATCACCGAACCTCGGAGTTTCGGGCGTCGAACACAACGGATCTTTCGATTGAGTAACAACAGGGTGGGGCATCCCATGATGCGTCTTTGTGCAACGTTACTGATTTGCCTGCTCGGCAGCCTGAATTCAGTGCACGCAGCCCCCGGCCAGTACCCACGCTGGAGCGTCGGTTATCACGAGATGACGTTCCTCGATCCGCTCGACCTGCAACCGATGCGTGCCATCGCGTTCTATCCCTCCAGCGACCGCGAGCACATGAGCCTGATCGAGGGCTATTCGGTCGAGGCCGGCGAAGACACCAAAATCGCCCTCGGCCGCTTTCCGATGCTGATGCTGTCCCACGGCAACACCGGTACGCCGCTGGCCCTGCACGATCTGGCCACATCCCTGGCCCGCAAGGGCTTTGTGGTGGTGGCGGTGATTCATCCCGGTGACAACTCCAGGGATCACAGCCGCCTCGGCACCTTGAGCAATCTTTATGGCCGGCCGATCCAGATTTCCGAAGCCATTACCGCCACCCTTGGCGACCGCATGCTGGCGCCGTTCGTCAACGCCGACCAAGTGGGCGTCATCGGTTACTCGGCGGGGGGCGAGACCGCGTTGATTCTCTCCGGCGCGCAGCCTGACCTTGATCGCCTGCGTCGTTACTGCCAGGAACGTCCGGATGATCGCGACGCCTGCAACACCCAGGGCGAACTGATCGTCGATCGCGATGACCTGCAACCGGTGGCCGACCCGAGAGTCCACGCCTTGCTGTTGATGGCGCCGCTGAGCCTGAAATTTGGTCGGCACACCCTGGCCGACGTGCATGTGCCGGTGCTCCTGTACAGCGGCGATGGCGACAAACTGGTGGCGTTCGACAAGAACGCCGCCGCCCTGGCGCGCAAACTGCCGACTGCGCCAGACTTCAAGTTGCTGGCCGGTGCGGGACACTTTGTGTTCATGGCGCCGTGCAATGAAGAGCAGATCCGTGCGATGCCGGCGCTGTGCACCGATGCTGACGGGGTGGATCGTGAAGACATTCACCGCAACCTGATTTCCGAAGCCGGGCGGTTCTTCTCCCATGCACTGGGCAAGCCTTCCCGGGCGGGGATGCAGACGGCGGATCAGTAAGCGTCAGGCCATTGCCCGACGCTTGAGCCACAAGGTCAGCGCCAGTCCGGTCACGGACAGCAGTGCTGCGACCAGGAATATCCTCGAATACCCCAGATTCAGCGCCACCGCGCCCATCAACGGCCCGGCGACCGCCAATGCCAGATCGAAAAACACTGCGAAAGCACTCAACCCGGCACCACGGCTGGAGTTGGGCACCTGCTGGATGGCTTCAACACCCAGCGCCGGGTACACCAGCGACAGCCCGAACCCTGCCATCCCCGCGCCGATCAGTGCGTAACCAGTCGAGGGGGCAAGCCACAGCAACAACAGCCCGACGGTTTCGATGCTCATGCAGGCGATGGCCGAAGCAAAGCCGCCGAATCGGGCGATGGCGCCAATGAACAGAAGCCGCGACAGGATGAAGCACACGCCGAACACCGTCAGGCAGTAGGCCGCGCCGCTCCAGCCGCGATTGAGGTAATAAAGGGTGATGAACGTGGTCAGGGTGCCGTAACCGATCGAGGCCAGGCTCAAACTGGCACCGAACGGCGCAATCCGCCCGAATACCGCCCAGAACGGCAACCGCTCGCCGCGCACCACCGGTACGGAGGGTTTGTTGCGGATCAGCAGCAGGGCGCCAGCGGCCAGTACCGACAGCGCGATACCGAGGCTGGTAAACCCGTAGTCGGCCACCATCAGCACACCCAGCGGCGCTCCGATGGCAATGGCGCCGTAAGAGGCGATGCCGTTCCAGCCGATGGAGCGGGCGGTGTGCTCTGCACCGACCTGGCCCATGCACCAACTGATGGTGCCAACACCGATCAGGCCCTGCGCGATGCCGAGCAGCAGACGCCCGGCAATCAGAATGATCAGGCTCGCCAGCGGGACGTCCTGCAGCAGCGTGGAAACGAGCGTCAGCAAACCGCTGAGCACGATTCCCGACAAGCCATAAACGATCGCCCGTTTGGTCCCGACGGTGTCCGACATGCGCCCGGCCATCGGCCGGCTGAGCAGGGTTGCCAGGTATTGCGATCCGATCACCAGACCCGCGATGACGGCACTGAAGCCCAGTTGTTCGTGCACATAGCCTGGCAACACGGCAATCGGCAGGCCAATGCAGAGGAAGGCGATAAAGGTGTAGAAAACGATGGAGACGATCTGCAGGGTGATCGCCATGGAGCTTTGCGGTGGCTGTTGCTGCGCAGACATGAGGGCTCGTTCGCGGGCGGCGGTGGGAGAGTCCGCATCATGGCTTGGCGGTGAAATAAAAGAAAGCAGGCTAACTATCTTTCCCGGACGCAATAAAAAGCCCCGCCATGGGGCGGGGCTTTCGACTCTAGGCCGCTATCAGAACACGACGCCCTGGCTGCGCAGGTAATCGTCGTAGGTGCCGCTGAAGTCGGTCACGCCGTTCGGGCTCAGCTCGATGATGCGCGTGGCCAGGGACGATACGAACTCACGGTCGTGGCTGACGAAGATCAGCGTGCCCGGGTAGTTTTCCAGCGCCAGGTTCAGCGCCTCGATCGACTCCATGTCCAAGTGGTTGGTCGGTTCGTCCATCACCAGTACGTTCGGCTTTTGCAGGATCAGCTTGCCGAACAGCATGCGACCTTGCTCACCACCGGAGATGACCTTTACCGACTTGAGGATCTCGTCGTTGGAGAACAGCATGCGGCCCAGGGTGCCACGAATCACTTGCTCGCCCTGAGTCCACTGACCCATCCAGTCGAACAGGCTCACGTCGTCTTCGAAGTCGTGGGCGTGGTCCTGAGCGTAGTAGCCCAGTTCCGCGCTTTCGGTCCACTTCACGGAACCGGCGTCCGGGGTCAGTTCGCCCATCAGGGTGCGCAGCAGGGTGGTCTTGCCGATACCGTTCGGGCCGATGATCGCTACGCGTTCGCCGGCTTCAACGGTGAAGCTGAAGTTCTTGAACAGGGTCTTGCCGTCGAAGCCCTTGGACATCTGCTCGATGGTCACGGCCTGGCGGTGCAGCTTCTTGGTCTGTTCGAAACGGATGAACGGGCTCACGCGGCTCGATGGCTTGACCTCGGCCAGCTGGATCTTGTCGATCTGCTTGGCGCGGGAAGTGGCCTGCTTGGCTTTCGAGGCGTTGGCCGAGAAGCGGCTGACGAACGTCTGCAGTTCGGCAATCTGGGCTTTCTTCTTGGCGTTGTCCGACAGCAGTTGCTCGCGGGACTGGGTCGCCGCGGTCATGTACTCGTCGTAGTTGCCCGGGAACAGACGCAGCTCGCCGTAGTCCAGGTCGGCCATGTGGGTGCAGACGCTGTTCAGGAAGTGACGGTCGTGGGAAATGATGATCATGGTGCTGTTACGCACGGTGAGGATCGATTCCAGCCAGCGAATGGTGTTGATGTCTAGGTGGTTGGTCGGTTCGTCGAGCAGCAGCACTTCCGGATCGGAGAACAGTGCCTGAGCCAGCAGAACACGTAGCTTCCAGCCCGGCGCGACTTCGGACATCGGACCGAAATGCTGTTCCAGCGGAATGCCCAGGCCCAGCAGCAGTTCACCGGCGCGGGATTCAGCGGTGTAGCCGTCCATTTCGGCGAACTCGGTTTCCAGCTCGGCCACGGCCATGCCGTCTTCTTCGCTCATTTCCGGCAGCGAATAGATACGATCGCGCTCGGCCTTGACCTTCCACAGCTCTTCGTGACCCATGATCACAGTGTCGATCACGGTGAACTCTTCGTAGGCGAACTGATCCTGACGCAGCTTACCCAGGCGCACGTTCGGCTCGAGCATCACCTGGCCGGCAGACGGCTCCAGATCGCCGCCGAGGATTTTCATGAACGTCGACTTGCCGCATCCGTTGGCGCCGATCAGGCCATAACGGTTGCCGTTGTTGAATTTCACCGAAACGTTTTCGAACAGCGGCTTTGCGCCGAACTGCATCGTGATATTAGCTGTGGAGATCAATTGCTTTACCTATCAATGGGTTGCGAGCCGCACATTTGGCGCTTGGGCCACTTCTGGGGCATTTTGGAGCTTTTTCTTCCCGGGCACGGTCACCGTCAGCGTCGAGCCAGCGGGCGTGGGGCGAGAGCAGCCTCTGGACGCAGCGTCCAAGCTGTTGGGCAATAAAGGCGGGATTCATGCCAGACATTGCGCGCATTGTCGCATAAGTAATGCGGCAGTTGTATGGCGGACGATAACGAACCTGCGGCCCGCCCGGCGGCGTCGCGTCCTTCGGTCACTCCGCGCAAGCGCTAATACCTGCAATTTCGTCCAGGTTTCAACAAGGGATTTTTTCACTGAGGAGCAGCCCGCCGGGTTCGGATGTTTCCTGACCATTTCACGGGTAGCAATAGCGACATGTTCTCACCCACTTTATATGTGAGGTATCGCTACCTTGTTTTATCGCTCGTGGTTGAACTCGATGTCCCCGAGTGCGTCCTAGATGGCAGTAAAATCAACCCTTGTGGATGCCATCATGCGTTTCAAAAGTAAAAACCTCGTTGCCGTCATGTCGTGCGTAATGATGTTTGCTGCGGCGCCGTTACTGCCTGCCGGACTGTCCGTCATGGCTTCTGCCTATGCCAAGGATGGCGGTGGTCATGGTGGTGGTAACGGTGGCGCGGGTGGCGGTGGCGGCAGTCACGGTGGTGGTGTCGGCGGTGCCGGGCATGGCGGCGATAGCGCCGGGCACTCAGCCAGCGCTTCCAATAATGGTCGTGCCGAAGGCCAGGAGGCGGATCATGAAGGCAGGGCCGTTCGGGATCACGGCGTGAGTGGTCAGCACACGGGACGTGACCACAACGCTGATCGTGGACACGGTACAGCGACTTCAGGTGTTGCACATTCTAAAGCGACACGGGGCTTGTCGAAGGCGACGGCGATCTCGGCTACAACGCCAGGCGATCACAATACCAAGGGATTGAGCAAGGCCAGCCTTTCCACCTCCAAATAAACGCGATTCACAATTCGCCAGGTCGATTGGTTTCATTAAACCTCTGGCCTGGCGGATCACCCGTATCTCGCTTCAGCATTTGCGGCACTCTGCTCCAGTCCCCCCGGGCCATTCGTTTGTTGTGGCCGGGTTCCCATCTGTTCCGATCCTGAATCGTCCTGCCAAGCACACGCGCATTCAGAGACAAACTCTGCAGTGCTCTTCTGATTTCTTCGGTTCCAGGAAATCAACGCCTCAAGCTGCCTTCAGCACCACGTCTGGCGCGCTGCCGCCACTTCTTTTCGTCGAACTCAATCTGCCGTAATGCTGATGTCACTGGCATGGCTGGCGCGCGCGTGATCGCAACGGCTGCCGTTTGGCCGAATCAGCGGACAGTTTTTCACAGATGAGGTTCACCATTGGTTACAAAGTATGGCTAAAATGCCATCCGATCACCCAATAGCCGCTATCGGCAAGGGCTCAAGGAAGTGCCACCGGGACAGTATTTGTATTCATGCCACTGCATCAGACCCTGAGCCAATGGCCGGCAGGCGCGCAGTTTGTTCATTTTTGACGTGTGACGATTTCCGTGAAACTCATCATTGCTGCTATTTATGTCATTTCCATTGCATACGTACACCTGCGCGGTCGTGTGCGTCACAAACTGGGCCGTCAGTTGAGCGACCACTCGACGTTTCTCGCGCCGATCAACTGCTTCCTTTATCTGTTTTCGAAGAAACCGAACAAACCCTACCTCGACCCGAAGGACTTTCCCGATCTGAGCCCGTTGCAGGCCCATTGGGAAGAAATCCGCGAGGAAGGTCAGAATCTGCTGCGAGCCGGTGCGATCAAGCGCTCCAACCAGTACGACGATGTCGGTTTCAACTCCTTCTTCAAGACCGGTTGGAAGCGTTTCTACCTGAAATGGTACGGCGACAGCCATCCGTCGGCGCTGCAACTGTGCCCGCGCACCACTGAGCTGGTGCAGAGCATCGGTTCGATCAAGGCGGCGATGTTCGCCGAGCTGCCACCGGGGTCTAAACTGGTGCGTCACCGTGACCCGTATGCCGGTTCCTACCGTTATCACCTGGGGCTGGAAACGCCGAACAACGCCGGTTGCTACATCAACGTCGATGGCGAGAACTATCATTGGCGCGACGGTGAAGCGGTGATGTTCGACGAGACCTACATTCACTACGCGGAAAACACCACCGACCAGAACCGCATCATTCTGTTCTGCGACGTCGAACGCCCGATGAAGTATCGCTGGGCCGCCGCATTCAATGGCTGGTTCAGTCGTACCGTGATGTCGGCGGCGGGTGCACCGAACGATGCGGGCGACCGCACCGGCGGTATCAACCGCTTGTTTACCAAAATCTACAAGATCCGCCTGCGTGGCAAAGAGCTGAAAAAGCGCAATCGCGCGCGTTACTACCTGGAAAAGTGGGCGATCTTTGGTGGTCTGCTGGCGATCTTCATTCTGATCTGATAGATCGGGCGACTGTTGAAAGACAGTCGCCCGATTTCATTTACGAGGCATTTCTGGTTTTTTTGGCCGTCGTTGTCTTGCTGGCAGCCTTGGCCTTGGGTTTGGCGGCAGCCTTGCCACCCAGACTGCGCTTGAGCAGTTCCGTCAGATCGATCACATCCGCAGACTTGCGTTCTTCTTCGCCATCAACGGTCTCAACGTCCTCGATCTTGCCTTCATGGGCCTTCTTGTCCACCAGGGCCATGATCTTGTCCTCGAACTCGTCGCGGTAATCCTCGGGATTCCAGTCGGCGCTCATGTCTTCAACAAGCCGTTTGGCCATGTCCAGCTCGGCTTTGGCCAACTGGGGTTTGGTCACTTCGCTGCCCAGCGCCAGTTCGTCCAGGCTGCGTACTTCCTGCGGCCAGCGCAGTTTCACCAATACCAGCGCAGACTCCAGTGGCATCAACGCCGCCAGATACTGGCGTGTGTGTAAAACCACCCGGGCGAGGGCGACCTTGTGGGTTTTGTTCAGGGTTTCGCGCAGCAGGGCGTAGACCTTGCCGCCGCGCTTGTCGGGCGCCAGGTAGTAGGGCGTGTCGATGTTCTGCAGCGGGATCTGCGCGCTGTCGACGAAGGAAAAAATATCGATGGTCTGGGTCGAAACCGGGTGCGCCGAGCGAATCTCCTCCTCGCTGAGCACCACATACCGGCCTTTTTCGAATTGCACGCCTTTGACAATGTGGTCCTTGGTGACTTCCTTGCCGGTGACCTTGTTGACCCGTTTATAGCCCACCGGGTCCATGCTGCGGCTGTCCAGCCAGTCAAAGTCCACGCCCTGCGACGAGGTGGCCGAGACCAGCGCCACAGGGATGTGCACCAGACCAAAACTGATTGCGCCTTTCCAGATTGCCCGAGCCATGGTGCTGTTCTCCGAGTGATGTTCGGGTGACCTGTTTGCCAGCGCAAAAGTTTCTGTTGTTTGCGGGGTCGGCGGTAAACGGCAGGTCAAGCCGTGTTACATCTTGTTTAGCGGTGACGGGTTAACAAATCCGAACCCTCGGCGTAGCGTGGACTCGAAGGCTCTGACCCCAGCGCATCGAGAGAGGCCGTTCATGAACCGTTTTCTGTTTGGCATCACATTGCTGGCCCTCACTGGCGGGCTGGTTCACGCCGATACTCTGCGGCTGGCGCAAAGTCCGACCGGCAACAGCAGCAATCCCTACAACAGCCCGATTCACCGGGCCAATCCCAACAGCATGCAGGGCACCCAGCCTGCCAATCCGGTGATCCGCGGGCCGAATACGGCGCCAGTGCCGCGCCAGCCTACCGTCGAGAACGGCGGCATCGGCAATGGTCAGCCATTGCGTTCGGTGCCGAGCACACCGCCGAAATTCATTCCCAATCCACCCGCCCGTGACGGCGACAGCAACCGTTGAATGGCAGAACCGTTTCTGTCAGCCCTTCAAACGAACAAAAGGAATCGTGCATGTTGCGTAAAACCCTTTTAGCCGGTTTGTGTGCCAGCGCAGTGATCTGCGGCCCGGTATCCGCCGCTGCTCCCAAAGCGCTGCAAAGCGAACAGGGCACCCTTGAAGTCACCACCATTACGCAGGGTCTTGAGCATCCGTGGGCCCTGGCGTTCCTGCCGGATCGTCAGGGCATGCTGGTGACAGAACGTCCGGGCAACCTGCGGGTGGTCGGGGCTGACGGCAAGCTGTCGGCGCCGATCGATGGCGTTCCCAAGGTCTGGGCCAAGGGGCAGGGCGGATTGCTGGATGTGGTGCTGTCGCCGGACTTCAAACAGGATCGGCTGGTGTACCTGTCTTACGCTGAGGGCGGTGGTGCCGGTGACAAGGCTGGCACGGCGGTAGGGCGCGGGCGTCTGTCGGACGACCTGAAAACCCTGAAGGATTTCAACGTGATCTTCCGTCAGGAACCGAAATTGTCGGTCGGCAATCACTTCGGCTCACGCCTGGTGTTCGACCGTGATGGTTATCTGTTCATCACTCTCGGCGAAAACAACGACCGCCCGACCGCGCAGGATCTGGACAAGCTGCAGGGCAAAGTCGTGCGGATCTATCCGGACGGCAAGGTGCCGGATGACAATCCGTTTGTCGGTCAGTCCGGTGTCCGCCCGGAGATCTGGTCCTATGGCCATCGCAACCCGCAGGGGGCAGCGCTCAATCCATGGACCGGCACTTTGTGGGAAAACGAACACGGTCCTCGCGGCGGCGACGAGGTGAACATCATCGAACGCGGAAAAAACTATGGCTGGCCGCTGGCAACCCACGGCATCAACTACTCGATGCAGCCTATTCCGGAAGCCCAGGGTAAAACCGTCGAAGGCACCGTCGCACCGCATCATGTCTGGGAAAAATCACCGGGTGTCAGCGGTATGGCGTTCTACGATGGCGACCGCTTCAAACCCTGGCAGCACAACGTGTTCATCGGCGCGCTTGTCACGCAGGAGCTGATCCGCCTGCAGTTCGATGGCGACAAGGTGGTGCATGAAGAACGTCTGCTGGGCGACCTGAAGCGACGGATCCGCGACGTCCGGCAAGGGCCGGATGGTTACCTTTATGTGCTGACGGACGAGTCCGACGGTGCGCTGTACAAAGTCGGACTCAAATGAACGCGTCATACAGGTGAGCGGGCGTAGAGCACCACTGCTGCCCGCAGCTTGCCCCGGCCGAACCGACACATTTTTTCGAACTCCCCTTGGCTGACCGGCACATGCTGGCAGTCCATGGGCTGGCGATGCTGGCTGTGGTCGACATCCGGGTCATGCAGATAAACGAAGTCTTCGTCGCAGTCGGTGACGATCACCCAGTGCGGTGACTTGGAGCGAGTCAAACGATAGCTGCTGATCAGCACCAAAGGTTGCCCGCCGGCGTTGAGCAGGCGGGGCAAATCCAGTGTCGTGCCGATGATTTGATCGACATCGGTGTCGTTCAGCTGTGCCATGAACTCGTCATGCACCAGGCGCATGACGTCTTTTTTATGCATGTCACGCACGCCGTCGAGAAACAGCGGCCCGGTCATGCTCAGCTGCAAACGCACGCGAAACCCTCTGCGCCATGCAGCCAAAGCCAGCCCTTGAGGGCTGCAGCCACCATGACCGGCGGTCATGAACACCGTGGTTGCTTCGCGCCAGAGCTGCAATTCTTCGCGACGCTCCAGCACACGAGCTGCCTGCAAGGCACCCATTGCCATCAGCAAGCAGGCCGGACCGCAGGTGAAATCGGTGGTCTGCCGGTAATAGGGCACCTTGATGCTGCGTGAGTCGTGGTGTTGCAGAATGCGCTTTTCCAGACGCAACGCGTCCGCATGGTCTTCGTAGTAGTCGTGAATCAGCGCAAAGCGCCGATAGCCACTGCGTTCGTACAACGCGATGGCGGCGGGGTTGTCAGTGCGCACCTCCAGCCGCAGGTAAACGCAGTCGTGCTCAAGGGCACAGGCCTCGATGCGCTGCAGCAATTGCTTGCCCAGGCCTGCACCCCGGGCATCGGGGGAAATGGCAATGGAATACAACCGCGCAAGTGACGTGCCCCGATGAAACAGCACCAGCGCATAACCCAGCAGTTGACCTCCGCGTTCGGCCACCCACAATTGGCCGTGGGCGCGGGTGATCATCCATTGAAAGCTGCGGCGGGTGAGCCGGTCCGTGGTGAAACAGTGCATTTCCAGTGCCAGCAGCGCCGGTAAATCATCAACTGTCGCCAATCGAAAAACAGTGTTCATATGACCGCCGTAAAAGTTGCGTAACGAAACGGGACTTTCGAAAAAGTTCGTGCTTAATAGAAAAGGTCTTGTTCTCCAACGGATCAATTTCTATGTCAGCGGTACAGGGTCATTGGCGCGAAGTATCCATTCAAAGTTTGCCACCGGCAACTTATTTAAAACCGCAGGTCAGAACTTCCAGTCAAGTGAAAATTATCGTCGAACGCAAGGAGGACTGGGCCTCGTACTTTCCCAGCGAAGACATCCTGACGGCCCAGGAATATCTCGAACAACCGCCCGACAGCGAGCCGGGAAAACGGGTGCAGGTGATCAACCTGTGCCGCAGCTACAAGTATCTTGGGCACGGCTACTATTGCTCGCTGCTGGCTGAAGCCCGAGGGCACAAGGTGATTCCGTCGGTACGCACCATCAGCGAGCTGACCCGAAAATCGCTTTACGGTCTGGCGCTGGACGACCTGGATAAAACCCTGGAAAAAGCCCTCAGTCATCATCTCTACAACGACACTGAAGGTTTTACGCTGACACTTTATTTCGGCAGAACGCATATCGAACCGTTACAGGATCTGGCCCGGCAATTGTTTGAAGTGTTCCCGTGTCCGATTCTGTTAGTTGAATTCCGTCGAACTAACGGATGGCACATCGAAGGCATAAAGTCCGGTGCCCTGCACAAGTTGCGCGACGATCAGGAAGATCAGTTCGCCAATGCGCTGGACGGTTTCAGCCGCAAGATCTGGCGTGTACCGCGTTCGCCGCAAGTGGCGCGTTATGACCTGGCAATCCTGCACGATCCGCAAGAAGCCTTGCCACCGTCCAATGCCCGCGCACTGGAAAACTTCGTGCGAGTCGGCAAAGGCATGGGCATCGATGTCGAGCTGATCGAACGCAAGGACTACGCACGGCTGGCCGAGTACGACGGCTTGCTGATCCGCGAGACCACCAGCGTCGACAACCACACCTACCGCTTCGCCAAGAAAGCCGAGAGCGAAGGGCTGGTGGTGATGGACGACCCGACGTCGATCCTGCGCTGCACCAACAAGGTCTATCTCACTGACCTGCTCAACAGCCATCAACTGGGCATGCCCGCCACGGAAATTCTCTACAAGGAGCGACCCGAAGACTTCGAACGGGTCGGCGAACGCCTCGGTTTTCCGTTGGTGCTGAAGATCCCGGATGGCTGTTTCTCCCGTGGCGTGATCAAGGTCGAGAGCCAGGAGGCTTTGCTCGAAGCCACCGCCGAACTCTTCGAACACTCGGTGCTGTTGCTGGCCCAGGAATTTTTCTACACCGAGTACGACTGGCGCATCGGCGTGCTCAACCGCAAACCGATCTTTGCCTGCCAGTACTTCATGTCCAAGGGCCACTGGCAGATTTACAACCACAAGGCCAAGGGCCAGGACGTCAACGGCGAATGCCGCACGTTGGCGATTCACGAAGCACCGCGTGCCGTAGTGGAGCTGGCGGTGAAGACCGCCAACCTGATCGGCGACGGTTTGTACGGCGTCGACCTGAAACAGGCCGGCGACAAAGTGGTGGTGATCGAGGTCAACGACAACCCGAACCTCGACGCCGGCATCGAAGACGCTTACTTGCAGGACGATCTGTATTCGTTGGTACTGGAAGAGTTCGTGCGCCGTCTCGAGCTCAAACGCCGTGGCCAGGCCTGGTGACCGGCCGATGATCAACAGCTTTGCACTGAGCCAGGGCGCCCTGCAGCGGGTCGAACGGCTGGACGCCGAGGTGATGCTGTTCAGCAACCCTGACGCCGCCGAGCGTGACTTGTTGCACAGTCATTTCAAGCTCGATGAACACGCGCTGGCCTCGGCGCTGGACCCGGACGAGGTGTCGCGGATCGAGTTTCACCCGGATCATCTGTTCCTGATCTGGAAACGCCCCGAGAACTATTCCGGCGGTGGCAGCCTGGCGTTCGAGGTGTCGTCCTGCGGTTTGCTGTTTTCACCGAGCCAGTTGCTGGTGATCGCCACCGACGACACCCCGCTGCACGGGCTCGGCACGGGCCGGCCACTGAATGCGCCGCTGGATGTGTTGCTGGACCTGTTGTTCAACAACATCCATCACTACCTCGGGCATCTGAAGGTGATCAAACTGGTCGCCCGGGAGTTGCAGCAAAAATTCAACGCCTCGATGCAAAACCAGCATCTGGTGCAGATGTTCAACCTCAGTGAAAGCCTGATCTATTACATCAATGCCCTGCACAGCAACGGCGCGGTACTGACGCGGCTGCGCAATCACGCACAGAAACAACATTTCGACAGCGACGTTCTCGGCCTGATCGACGACCTGATCATCGAAAACAACCAGTGCTACAAGCAGGCGGAAATTTACTCCACGGTGTTTTCCGGGCTGATCGATGCCCGGGGCAACCTGATGAACAACAGCATGAACAACCTGCTGCGCAAGCTGACGCTGATCAACGTGGTGTTCCTGCCGCTCAACCTGATCGCGAGCATTGGCGGCATGTCTGAATTCAGCATGATGACCGCCGGCACGCCGTGGTGGGTGTCGTACCCGTTGTTCCTGGCGGCGATGTTGCTGGGGGCGGGCGGGATGCTGTTCGGGCTCAGACGTCTGGCGAAATGACCGGGGCCGGGCGTTTGCGATCCTGCAGGCCCCGGACCACCAGGTACAACAACGGCCCGACCGAAACAAACACCGCCGTCAGCAACAGATAAGGCACCACCGACCAGCCCGACTGCCCGCGCTTGCGCGCATCCTTGAACATCCAGACACCGGCCAGCGTTGCCAGCAGATAAAGATCGATCACCACTTGCGCGGTGTCCGGCCGCGACATCAGGCTGATGCCGAAGTCGATCAGCGATTGTTCGGCTTGCAGCATCACGCTAACGGTGTAGCCGCTGAACGCGATCAAAGCGGTGAGGGGCAGGGCGATGGACATCATGCGTTCCTTCCTTGGTCAGATGTGCGAAAGGCCAGCCTACAGACTCGCTGCAAAATTCGCCATTGACTTGCCAGCAACGCCCGGGCTAATTTCCAGCCCATGACTTCCACCGTACTGCGCTGCCAGCCAAGCATTATTACCGCCATTCCTCATTTGGCGGGCTAGCTCACGACTGCAGCACCCAACCCGCCCTAGAGGCGGGTTTTTACTTTCTGTCTCCGGGGTTCTGAATAAAAGTCAGGAGACGACCATGCGCCACAGCCCCGACCAGCAAGCCTTGCTTGAACAGTACGTGAAAAAGATCCTCGCCGCGCCGGTGTATGAACTGGCGGTGCGCACACCGCTGCAACCTGCGCCGGCCCTGTCCGGAACACTGGGCAACAGGATCCTGCTCAAGCGCGAAGACCTGCAACCGACGTTCTCCTTCAAGATCCGTGGTGCCTACAACAAACTGGTGCAGCTGAGTGATGAGCAAAAGGCGCGCGGGGTAATCACGGCGTCGGCGGGCAATCATGCGCAAGGCGTGGCGCTGGCGGCAAGGGAACTGGGCATTGCCGCGACCATAGTGATGCCGGCAACCACGCCTGAGTTGAAAGTGCTGGGCGTCAGTAGTCGCGGAGCCGAGGCGCTATTGCATGGCGAAAGCTTCCCCTTTGCCCTGGCCCACGCGCTGCAACTTGCCGAGCAGACATGCCGAACATTCGTCTCGCCATTCGACGATCCCGATGTGATCGCTGGCCAGGGCACCGTCGCCATGGAAATCCTGCGCGAACACCAGGGCGCACTGGACGCGATCTTCGTTCCGGTGGGCGGTGGCGGGTTGATCGCGGGCATCGCGGCGTACGTGAAATACCTGCGGCCGGAGGTGCGGATCATCGGTGTCGAGTCGGAGCACTCGGCCTGCCTGAAGGCTGCCATGCAAGCGGATGAGCGAGTGGTGCTGCCCAACGTGGGCACTTTCGCCGATGGCGTGGCAGTGGCGCAGATCGGCGCCTATGGATTCGAGGTCTGTCGCTTCTGCGTGGATGAAGTGATCACCGTCAGCAACGACGAACTCTGCGCGGCGATCAAGAACATCTACGACGATACCCGCTCGATCACCGAGCCTTCCGGCGCGTTGGCGGTTGCGGGCATCAAAAAGTACGTAGCGCAGACCGGCGCACGGAATCAGACGCTGATCGCCATCGATTCCGGTGCCAATATCAACTTTGACAGCTTGCGTCACGTCGCCGAGCGAGCGGCGGCGTGTGGTGTTGTGGCTTGAGATTATTCGGGAATGGCCACGCCAATCTTGTCGGAAGCCGACCAGATACGGAAACGCACTTCAACGTCCTGCGGTGCGTAAACCACGATCGGCAGTTTGCTGTTGTAGCGAACGGTGAAGCCGTCACCGATCACCGGTACGAACGCGCGTTTTTTCTGAGTGCCGGGCGGGCAGGCCATCAGCGTGCTCATCGGGCCGCTGACTTTTTCCAGGCGGTAGAACGGATAGCCCCAGCCTTCCAGGTTCTTCTCTTCAAGGGTGCCGCCCAGACGCTGGCGGTTGCAGTCCACCTCGAGGGTCTTGCCGGCAAGAATTTCGACTTTGAAGTTTTCTTCCTGGGCCTGTTGCGGCAGATGGATCACCTGGCGCGTGAAGCCCGCTTCGGCCTTCGGATAAGGCGCGGTGTCTTCAAGTTTGGCGGCGTGGGCGAGGGTGGACAGGCTGGCGAGCATCAGGCCGGCGGTCGCGTAAACAGTGAAATTTCCCATTGAAGCCTCCTGGCGGGTGTACGTTGGTTGACGGGCATTCTCACTGTCACAGGCGATGAATGCAAACCGCCAGCCGCTTGCAAATTGCAGTGCCTGCACAATCGAATCTTGCATTTTGCAACTGGCCAGTTGCCTGTCTTTTTGCCAAGCCATTGATTTGCAAGGAGGTGAATGCGACCCGATGAAAGGCACGTTTTATGCGTCGATTTGGTGCGGCGCACCGAGTTCGGGCGCCTACACTCCAATGGGCATTTCGCATCACAGCCGCTTGTCACACCCAAGGATTCAGCGGGGATACACCCGTGGGAAGCCGTGGCAACGGTCGACGTGAATACTTGATTGGCAGTCTCACAGTAAGGAGAGGTTTCGCCATGTTTCTGTCTGCCTTGGAACTCCGCAACATCATTGAAAGCAGCTTTCTGCCGAAGCGCTGCCAGTGCACGCTGTCCCCGGATCTGTCGATGACCGTCAAGGTCTATGGCGATCACCAGACCGATCAGGTTGAGCTGCAGGTGAGTGGCATCGATGCCAGTCACTTGAACAGCTGTCGCGAAATCAATGGCCTGATTGCCGGGTTGCGTTCTGATCTGGCGCAAAACGCGACAAGTCAGCCCTATACCCCGCGATCGAAAGTCGTTTAACGCACCGTTTCACCCAGTTCGACCGTCACGCGCCGGGCCTGCAAGAAGCCAAGGCCCAGCGCGAACTCGACCAGCACCGCGAGCAGAATCCCGGGGCCGGCGTGGCCGTTGAGCCATTCAGCGAACCCCAGCACCGCCAGACCAAAACAGCCGACGATAAAACCGTTGTTCATTGCATTGCGCGCGATCGACACCGGCGCGTTGCGCACCAGATAAAACATCACTCCCAACGCCGCGAACAGCACCGCCATGCGTCGTGCGACAAATCCTGCTGCCTCGGAGTATTCAATGCTCCAGATCGAAAGCAGTACTTGCGGTACGAGGCCCCAGGCCAGCGCCAACATAAAACACAGGGAAAAGGTGATGGTCGACAACGTGCGAAACGACAACTGCATGGCGAATCCTTGCGGCAGTGAGGAGGGGCCCCGAGCATACCCCTCGAGACCTGTGCTCGCCTACCGCAAAGGCGCAAATCAGAGCTTTCTGTCAGTTCTGGAAGTTGCAGGCGTCAGACATTTTCCGGTAACTGATTTCCTCGGGTTTGCCGGCGTTGTCGAGGTACTTCATGTCGGCGGTAATGACCTTGCATTGCTGCGTCTGCGGCTCGGTCATCGAGATCACTTTGCTGACGTGCAGCGGCATGCCGTATTCGTAAGGCACAGCCTTGGCGTTGGTGGACGTGTCATTGGCCTGGGCCAGCCCGGCAAACGCGGTGCAGGCGAGGGCGGTGGTGAGCAGGAACGGACGAATGTTCATGGAGGGACTCCGTGCGACGGAAAGAAAGCCCGGCGTGAAACACGCCAGACCTGCCGCACTGGGCGTCAGCATCAGCTGAGAACGTGCGGATGAGTAGAGTCTTTGACCACGGCGTTAAGCGAGGGTTAACCCGGCTGAATGCCGGCTGTCTGAAGGGGGATTGTTTCTCGGGGGATTCTCGGCGCCTTCCTACAGGAACCGGTGCCTTGTCTGCTTCCGGTGGCTGGAGCGGGGCGGTTATGGTTTTGGTGTCGCTGCAAAATCAGAGACTTAGGTTTGGTCACCTAACGTAATCACCTGTGCATGTGTGCCATTATTCGCCCGACGGACATTCGTGTCCGTGGAGTGCATTGCTGTGGCGGCTGTGTGCAGGGTCGCCTTCGGGCGAGCCGAGTCAGGTGGTTCTCGGTTGACCAAGCCTGTACACAGTCCGCCTCCCCATCGTTTGGTCACGGTGCTGGCGGTTACTTTCAAGCTGCCTTGAGTAATTCCAATGCCAATCCTGAAATTAAGCTCCGCCCGCTATCTCCCGCTCAACAGCGGCGTCACCGACAGCGCACCGCTGGTCATCGACACCGAAGCCAACCCCCAAGATATTTTCGAAGCCGCCGTCCAGCGCGTACGCGCCGCCGCCGACCTGCTCGAAACCCTGCATTGCCTGTGCTTCAAACACGCCGATGTCCAGGACATTCCCCACATCACCCATGCGCTGTACCTGCTGGCACAGGACGGCAATGATTTGCTGCAGGTTGCGCAGCAGAAAATGTTGAACTGGCAGGCTCCGGTTTGATTGTTATCACGACGGCCTAGCATTCACGGGCAGAAAACTTGAATTATCTGCCCGTGCTTTCGCCGGTTCAAAGTAGCTAACAGAGCAATTTAGACTCTCACGGGGAGTGACCCTACGATCGAATAGAACGCGAAGCCCAATGCAGAGTCGTTATTTGAGATCGATGACTTTGAAACCTTTTTTATCGGGTACCGTATTCACTCCCTTGGGTTCTTCCGGCTGGCCTTTTGGGGTGATGTAGTCGTAAACGACAAATTTTTCGGGGATTTCATAGCCATCGTTGGGAATGACCAGGCGCATCTCCCGAGCACTCAGGTACAAAGAAACCGGCAGGGCCTTTTCGGCAAAATCGATGCGTTCCAGCGTTCCGCTGTCTGGATTCTTGCGTAAAACGGCGCCCTTCAAATAGGGAGAGCCATAGTTCATGGCGTAGATCAAAACGGAGCCCGTGCATTTTGCCAATGCAATTTCACCGACGAAGTCCGAGTCGGGCATGTCAGTGAAGGCAGTTTCTGTCTGGTTGTTGAGTTTTACGAAGAGTCGCTGCCCGTCCTCATTTGAAGCGGACAGCAGTGAGGCAGTGGTTCCATCTGAAAGCGGGCAGTCCAGTAGCGTTTTCTTCGTTTCGGCGAAAGCAGGAAGGCACGCTAGAGCGAGGACAAAAGCGAATCCGGCTTTTATCATTTCAATGTATTCCTCAAAACATCCATCGAGTTGCGCTCTTTCGCGTTGTCCACATCGACCAATTCGCCGGGAGCACGGGATCCATCAATTGCAGGCTGGCAAACAGGCAGAAGTCTGCCGGGCCGACTAGCCTTCTGCGCTCACTGTGTCCAAAAACCTGACTTTTCTGGAAAGAAAGAAAGAGGTGGATGTGTAGCTTTCCATTCAGTAGCGTATTTTTTTGCTTCTTCAATTTGGGTGGAAGTCATCTTTTCTGCAATTGCAGGAAGCTTTCCTTCAACATAGGATTGGATATTTCCTCCGCCATTAAGTTCTTGAAGTTGTGATATCAATGCATAATCTTTTATTAGGTCAATTGGATATCCAACTTTGTCAGGAGTGTGAGCAACGTACGCCCCATAACTACTGACCCCATTTACATATCCGGTTTTGGCTGCTGCCTCCAACCAGTACCGAACGCCTTCAAGATCATTTCGCTCAGAAAGAATAGTGCTGTACTCCATCATCGCCTTGGGAAATCCACCCTCGGAGGCACTTTTCAATAATTCCTCTTCTGCGTCTTTACGCTTCCATGGCAATAAAAATGTGTCTTCGCCATCAGCGTAACGAGTGGCGAGTAACCATTGTCCAGGAGCATAGCCTGCTTTGGCTGCCTTCTTTAGCCCACTCTACGTTGGCTGTCGCATCATACAAGACCACCATTGCTTCGCCGCTACCGTTCAACGCCAGTGGCTCTGCTGTTTTTATCAGCAGTTCATGCCAGTCACTGGGTTTTTTAGTACCTGCAGGACACTGATTTATAACGGAGCATAGATCTCCAGTGGTGGTAGCAAGTTTGAACATCGCATAATAGTTACCTTGGGATGCTGAGGCTTCGTACCATTTTTGCGACTCGGTTGTCATTCGCTGCTTTTGTAGACGCAGCTCTTCGCCTAAATAAAATTGAGCTTCCGCATCTTCAGCTTCTGCTGCAATACGTAATTCGGGTTCGGCTGTTTTATATTGATTGAATAGTGCAATTCCGCGCTTTTTCGCGGCTTCTTGATCAGGAGTGAGCTGTGCGAAAGCGTAGTTTGAAAATATTAATGCAATCAACGCCATGGATTTTATTAGTGTGCGTAACATCTTGCTTCGTCCTTCTGTGTATTGCATCCTCTTAACTGTTTTTCCACATGTGACAAAAGTATTTCTTGAAATTTAGCGCGATGACGTGAGTGGTTCAATTTTGCGTAGCTCCCCACGTCAATGAATATAGTAGTCCCAAGCGCTGTCTTTAAAAGTAATTAAGGGGGCGGCCGTATTAGTCACCTAACTTATCAGGGAAAAAAGAGAGCGGCGGGTGTGTGGCTTTCCACTTCTGTGCGAATATTTTTGCTTCCGCTATTTGCGTTTGTGTCATTTTTGCTGCGATTTTAGGAAGCTTATCATTGACGTTGGCATCCATACCGCCTCCGCCATCAAGTTCTTTCAATAAATAAATCAACGCGTACCCTTTGATGATGTCATAAGGGAATCCATACATATCAGGCTCATGGGCCAGGTCTGATCCATACCCATACACCGTAGTGGCGAAGCCAATTGAGGCAGCCTGTTCGTTCCAATATCGAAAACTTTCCATGTCACCCTTCTCGAAAAGAATGGCAGCGTACTCCATCATTCCTTTGGGATTGCCTCCTACAGCAGACGCCTTTGCCCAGTTCTCGACAGCTTCCGACCGTTTCCAAGGCAACAAAAAGGATCCATTACCTTCCTTATATCGAATAGCAAGCAGCCATTGACCTTGAGCAAAACCAGACTCTGCGGATTTTTTTAACCAATCCAACTGGCCAGTCGCCAAATACATGACATAAGCGGATTCGGCGTCACCATTTTCAGCTTTAGATGTAGCCAACTCTTTAACTATACTCATCCACTCTGCCGAAGTTTTTTGCCCGGGAGGGCAGCTTTTCATCGTCGTACAAAGATCATTATCCGAGCGGGCGAGCCTAAGCATGGCGTACAGATCACCCTGTGCACTTGCCGCTTCCAACCATTTTTTTGCCTCAGGCGTAATGTATTGGCTTCTTTGTCGGATTTCTTCAGCTAGGTAGAATTGTGCTTCAGCGTCACCTGCTTCTGCAGCAATCCGAAGTTCCGTTTCAGCAGATTTATATTGATAAAAAAGCGTAATTCCTTTTTCTTTAGCAATCGCCTGAGTGCCTGTAAGCGCCATCGCGGAGTAAGATGCGAATGCTAGGAAAACAAAAATTATTGAGGCTAATGATCTCAGGTGCATAGTTTTAATCATCTGGCGCTGCCTTTCGGTCCGACATAGATTATTTGTTTGCCTGATGTTTATCTTCTCCAATAACGCGCGACTCGTCAGCCGTAACTGTCGAGCCTTTCGCTAAATGTTTTGGATGGCTTCCTGTTATTTGGCCACCACTTTGAGCATTCGATCTGTTCGGTGTTTTTTTTGCCGCCAGTTGCTTAAGCTTTGTTTTGGTAAACCTTGAGTGATAAGTCCCTGCATCACAGTCCATATTTTCCTGGGTAAAAAGAAAGTGGTGGGTGAGTGTCTTTCCATTGCTTTGCAAATGCTTTTGCTTCTGTAATCTGCGCCGGACTCATTTTGTTTGCTATTTCTGGCAGCACTTCATCGACATAAGGTTTTATATTTCCACCGCCGTCAAGCTCCGTTAAAAGTGATGTGAGCGCGTAACCTTTAATCAAATCAAGTGGGAAGTCATAAAGCGAAGGGGCGTGGGCTAAATATGCTCCATAACTGCTGACCCCTGATTGATAGCCGGTCTTGGCCGCTTCTTCGATCCAGTAGCGAGCATCGCTGAGATCTCCTCCGTGTTCATACAGATACGCCGCATATTCAAGCATACCTGCGGGGAAACCATTTTCTGCCGACGCTTTCAATAATCGCCCAACTTCCTCCGTACGTTTCCAAGGTAGAAAAAATTTCTCACCTTCCTTGTACCGGTTTGCCAGTAGCCATTGGCTTCTCGCGAATTTGAATTCAGCGGATTTTTCAAGCCACTCTAATTGCCCAGTGTATAAATACTTAACATACATGGCTTCGCCATCATTGTTGTTCGCTCTTTTTTCCGTTTCTTTGTTTAAAAGGTCAATCCAGTCAGTACGTTTTTTTGAGCTTTGAGTGCAGTTGTTCATTACGCTGCACAGGTCGTTTTCTGATGTTGCTAATCGCAGCATTGCATAGAGGTCGCCTTGAAGAGCTGCTGCTTCATACCATCTCTGAGCTTCTGCGGTTATATACTGATTCTGCTGACGTAGTTCCTCTGCTAAATAATACTGAGCATCTGGATCTCCCGCCTCGGCGGCGATTTTTAGCTCAGAAGTTGCAGGTTTGTATTGGTTGTATAGTGTTATCCCTTTGTCCTTGGCTGCTTTTTGGAAAGAGGAAAGTTCAGCGAATGCCTGGCTGTTAAAGGACAAAATTAGTAAGGCTGTGCAAATAAAATATCTAATAGGCATAAAAGTGTCTTCTTGTTAATTAGGAGGGCCGATATAAGTGGCTTGACCGCCCGGCAGAAAAGTATTGCCATAGTATTTTATTCTTTTGCAATACCCATCCATCCGCGCGCCCAGAGTTTCAATGTGCGTTTTGTATCGGCTACGCATCCTGTCATTATCGACACTAACCAGTCTGAGTACTGCTTCAGACATGAAATTGTCCATTCTCAGCCTATTTTCACAATATTTTTGTTCTGCATCGCTTGAAGCCTTTGTTCCGAAACGATTCATGCTCATGCATGCTTCTTCGAATTGTGCTTGCGCCAGCGGCACGGTTCCTTGTGCTTTAGCCTGATTAACAATTAACCCAAGTATACGTTCAATGGCTTGCTGTTGAAGTAGGTGGCACTGGTCTTTAGAGTACGATTTTTCTGCAGAGTTAGCACTTTGCGCTCCATATTCTCTGATTTTAAAAGATTCGGCTGCAGAAGTAAGTGTCATTAACATAGGGCCAAGCGCGCCAGGTGTGGCTGATAGTATCCACTGTTCAAGTTCTGCCTGGTTACGATAATTCATAATCGTATGAGCAATAGATGCTCCTCTGCCACCCCCCGTTAACGCCTCATACAACGACATCACCATATCAACACCCTGCATATAAGACATCGCCACTTCCATGCCGGCAGCACCTAGGAAGTTGAGTTTATCGATGTAATCAGCCGCATCATCCGTCACAAAAATCAGCGATTTGTCCTGATTTTTGTGCATCTCACGGCGCAGCAGGTTAATCAGGTCAGTAACGCCGTCATACCCGACTTCAAACTGGAATTCGCCGCCGGCACCTGTGCCGACAATGAGAGAGGCCTTGAACCGCATGATGAAGCGGCCTTCGTGCAAGGAAATGCCAATGTCTGCGTTTGCACCGAGGCCGTAAGCGGCAGTAAATCCAGCTGTCAGTCTCGCTAGACTCGACCATTGGCTGGCTTTCGTGCTGTTGACGCTGTTACTCATTCCCGGTGTTGGCGCTGCGCGCAGGGCTGCTATGTCTTTTGGTGGTGCCCAGTTCAAGGCACCGGTCAGCAGAATCCCGGCTTGCACCCCAGCAAAAAGATTGAATTGGGCTTTAGCGCCGTCTTCCACCCGAACCTTGGCAGCGTCGCCCTCAAGTACAGGTTCACTTCGCGCGGTTGCGGCAGTTGCATTGGTGGTATCCGCGCGTTTTGCATCGGTGATTTCCGGAAGGTTAAGCCCGCCTTGCACGTTCGCACGGCCCAACTGAACGCTGGAAGAAAGGAGGAGGGTTGCACCCGTATACCCCCAGGCTCTAGCGCCCAAGTGAATCGAGAACCGACCCAGGTTCAGATTTTTGCGGTTTTTCTCATAATCCAGGTAAGGCACCAGGATGTCTTTCGCTTGATCTCTCCCCGGAAGATCCATTTTCATCAATTCAACCTCACCGCGAGCGAGGTCAATTCCCAGACTTGCTTCGGCTTTGGCGGAGACTTTGAAATTATCCGCAACGCTGAAGCTTGGGCCGCTGACTTTGGTAGCGGTGTGAATTGATGACTGCGGTGGGGTGAGGCAGCGAACCAGTTGAGCTTGAGGGCTGTTGTCGAACAGACGCAACGAGCTTCTGACTTCTTCCTTAAAAAGCAACTGACGAAGACGGAGCCCCCAATCTTTGCGCGCTCCCGCATCCTCAAACGTTTCGACCTTGTAGTTCTTTGACTTCAAGTAAGAGTGGAACATCTCAACGTCAAACCAGCCTTTTTCATCAAACCAGTCGCTCTGTTGGTCCTTGATGGCCAAAGCGCCTTGTTCACGAAGCCATTCATGGAAGGGGTTGTCGTCAGAGTCCGACTCTGCCTTTCCGTTGCTGTTACCTGGAAGTTTCTGCAAGTCCTTGCTTGCAGCGGCACCGATTTCGCTTGCGTCTTTTTTCAGCACCTTTGTGATGCCTTCAAGATTGAGCAGGCTCAAGTGTTTGACTGGACTGTTGGGGCTATTGAAAAGCGCGACTTCGCGCAAAGGAAATCCTGCCTTGACCAAGCGCTCTTCCGGTTTCGGTTGAAACTGCTCGGGCTCCCATAACAGGTGACGTAATGGCAAGGCAGCAGCCACTGCTGCCTCGGCGTCTTCACGAAGCTTCAGACGAGCTTGCTGGATACGCTGCCATTCTGCTTGCTCCGCTTCAACGATACCTGTAGGTGCCGCGACGTTCTGCCCGCTCGCGTCAATCCAGGCTTTATATTTCGAACGGATCTGCTCGGTGAGCTTGATCTGTTGCTGTTCCATCTCAAGGTAAGCCTTGAATTTCTCGATGCCTGCACTGATATCGCCAGTGTCGGGAATGAGTGCAAACTCCGGCAGGGCCAAACCGTAGTCAGCAACTTTCAAGATCGAATCAATATACGCGGCGAAGTCTTTTTCGACTTTCTTGCGCTCGTTGGCGACTTCCTTCAAATAGCCACACATCCGGGCTTTGCCATCGATTACGCAGTTAGTCGCGTCCAGATAGGCTTTTTTGTTTTTTTGGAAGTCTTCTTCTTTCAGAGTCGTCAGCTTGCCACTGGAGGTGAGTGCCGAACGTGCCTTCAGATAGGTCTGTACACGACTTCTCGCTTCGAGTGCTCCCGGAGAAAACAGGTTGCCACTTTCGTAGGTGTAGCCTGCTACTTTGGCTTGCGCGACGGCGATGTTTTTCAGCTTCTTCCATTCGCTGTAGAGCCGCTGCAGTTTCTGCCCATCAGAGTTGGCTTCAAGCAGACTCGCTTGTTGTTGATTGGCAAGTTCCCGATTGCGAGCGTATTCGCTCTGGTCCGGTTGCTTGTCCAGCGCCGCACTATTGCGGGCTTCTCGGCTGACAGCCTTCAAGCGCATAGCCATCGTGGGTTGCGCGATATCCGGCTCCTGCGCTTCGATTTCCAGCATTCGGCTTTTTTGCTCGCCTTGCAGGAAGTTAGTCAGCTTTGGCTCAAGGAAGTATTCCAGCAGCCCTGCGGTGTTCATCCCCTTGAGCCGTTCTTCTGGAGACTTGCTTACGCTGATATGTTGTTCAAGTTCATTCATCGCTTCTTTGATCGAGCTGGCAGCACGTTCTGGCAATAGATAGAACATTTTTTCCTTGGTGGCGTAAATCACCTCACCATAGGACGTCGAGCAAGGTGTCTTTACCTTGTCGAACGCGTTGGAACAACTGTCAGGCGCTTTGGGCTGCGGATCAAGCTCCAGCGCTGGCTTGCTTTCAACCGGTGCTGTTTGGGTCGATGCATTTGCAGTTGGACCGTTGAGATTTTCCTTGGGGGCTTTCGAAATACCAGTTTCCATTTCGCTTCCATTCATTCTTTACGCGGACGGGGTCATCAGGCAGCGCTGGTGGAGAGTTGCTGCAGCTGCTGAACCTTGATGAACGACTCTTCCCTGGATTGCAGGATGGTCATTGCCGGAGGCTGCGCTTCGAGCAGCGGGCCGTTGGTGATCTGGCCCAGCTTCAGTAAATGACGACCTTCATAAATGTTGTGGGCAACCAGTACATTGAGGTTTTCGACGAGGTTGGGCAGTTCCTCGTCAGTGGGTTCGCCATAGATGGCGTAATGCTCATCAACCCAATAAACCCAACCCAGATATTCCTGAACCTTTGGCGCTGCTGGCGGCAGGTTGAACGCTGAGACGTCGCCCAGCCATTCAAGTTCCGAAACGCTGCGCCAGCTTAGCCAATGGCCCCGACTGCTGCCAAAGTGAACCGGGGCAGGGCTGTAGACGCGTTGCCATGGGCCGAATAACTGATGCGAAGTTTCGTCTGCGGTATAGGCCAATGCGGCCCAAAGGCTTGGCTTTTGGTAACTCAGAAGGCTTTGACCGCCGGACCCATCGTTGGCACGCAGCAGCCAGCGAGCATGGGCCAGTGCCTTGGCCGGCTCATCAGTGATGAGTGCAATGCCGGCGTAATTTTCTTCGCAGAGTTTTGCTGCTTCGGCAGCCAGACGACTGCCCCAAGGCGCGATCAGCCATAACGGGCCGTCATTGGCCATTTCAGCGAAATCGGTAGCGAGAAACAGGCCTTGAGAGTCGATAGGCTCGCCGATGCGATAGAGGCGGCTCATGGTGTCAGGCTGACGGGTACGGTCAATGATGAAACAAAGTGTCGAGCCGGCGTTCTCTCGGGGTAGCTGTTCGAATGCGTGGCGCGGAGCCGCCAATAAAGCACTCAGCGCTTTTACATGCATGTGCAATCCTTACGGCTGCAAGCGCCGTTACTCTGTTTTCCGCACAGCGGTGTGATGCCTGATTCGTTCAGGCGAGCGGGCAGCGGTGCTTTCCCGGCCTTATCCGCATCCACCACCTTCATCGGCCCGGGCAACAACGGTGCTGCCGGTGTACCCACGCCCGGGGCGCCGCCGGTGTTGATCTTCACTTCGGCGCCGCTGATGGTCACGCCGCCGGCATCGGCTTTGACGAAGCTGCCGCCAGCCTTGGCGGTCAGTTCCATCGCACCTTCGATCACGACTTTCTGGCCGGCGTAGTAGTGGATCTCGGTTCCCGCTTCGACCAGTTGCGCCGTGCCGACCTTGAGGTGCTGGGTCACGGCGACGGTCAGGTGATCGTTGGCGCGCATTTCACTGATGCGATCCAGGTGAGTGATGCGGTGTTCTTCGACCTTGAACTCGCTGTAGGTGTTGGCTTCGACGGTGTCATGCCGTTCGTTGCCAACGCGAATCTTCTGGTCGTGCTCGATGTTCTCGTCCCAGTCGCGCTGGGCGTGGATGTAGATCTGTTCCGCGCCTTTCTTGTCTTCGATGCGGAATTCGTTGTAGCCCTTGCCGCCCGGTGAACTCAGGGTCTTGAAGGTGCTGCGGGTCTTGTTCGCCGGCAGGTCGTAGGGGACGACGTTTTCCTTGTGGTACAGGCAGCCGGTCACCAATGGCTGGTCGGGGTCGCCTTCGAGGAAGGTCACCAGCACTTCCATGCCGATCCGTGGAATGGCGATGCCGCCGTACGCTGCGCCGGCCCAGCCGCTGGCGACGCGCAGCCAGCAGGTAGTCTTGTCGTCGGCCTGGCCGTCGCGGTCCCAGTGGAATTGCACTTTCACGCGGCCGTACTGGTCGCAGTGGATTTCTTCGCCGGCGGGGCCGGTGACGATGGCTGTCTGGCTGCCGAGGACTTTCGGTTTAGGGTGTTCGAGGGCAGGGCGGTAGTGGGCGTCCCAAGGGGTGGCCACGAACGAGTTGCGATAGCCCTGGTGGAAATCGCTCTTGTTGTCGGTGACGTCGCTGGTGACGTTTTCGCCCAGCACTTGCGGCTGTTTGCCTTCGTGGAAGATTTCCAGCAGCAACCACAGGTCGTTCCATTCGGCGCGGGGATGCTCGGCCAGGGTCAGAAAGTGGCCGCTGGTCAGGGTCGGCTCATCACCTTTGCCTTCGGCGAGTTTGTAGTCGCTGCGATGGCGTTCAAGCGCTCGGGTCGAGAGGAATTTGCCGCGCTCGCGCGTGGTGAAGCGGCCCGGGTAGTCGTAGTCTTCCAAGTCCGGCATGAATTCGGATTTGACGGCACCTTCGGGCAGGATCTTCGGTTTTTCGAAATCGTAGTCGCGGCGGCTGACGCGGCTGGTGCGGGTTTCCAGGCGCAGGTTGAAGCGCTTGATCACCGGTTTGTCGGCGGTCATGCCGGAGTCTTGCTGGTAGTTCACCGGTTTCAGTTTGCGGAACACGGTCTGGTCATCGCCGAACACCAGTTTGTGGCCGCTGCTGCTGTGCTGGAAGTGGAAGTGAATGCCTTCCTCTTCGCACAGACGCTGGATGAAATGCAGGTCGGATTCGTCGTACTGCACGCAGTACTCACGCTCCGGATACTCGGCGCCGAGCTGGAAGCTGTAGGCGTCGGCCAGGATCCCGCGATCTTCCAGCACCTGGGCAATGATCTTCGGCACCGTCATCTGCTGGAAAATCTGCTGGTCATGGTTGTGCCGCAGGTAGGCCAGTTGCGGCACCAGGCTCAGGCTGTAGCGGGTCAGGGTCTTGCCGGAGTCGCCTTGCTCGATGCGATACACCTGGCCATGAATCTTGCCCTCGCCAGTGGCGCCGAAGGTCAGGCAGCCGGGCTTGTGCAGGAGTTCTTCAAGGTTGAGGTCGGGACGGGCGCTGACCAGTTCGAGGTCGAAACGGAACGGCTCGTTGAGGGCTTCGCGACCGGTGAAACTGAGGACTTGCAGATCGGCCGAAGCGCCTTCGAGCGTGAGGGTAATGTGGGTAGCATTGGCGTCCAGCATGCCTTGTTTTCCGTCCTTTGGATTAGCGTGGGCGGATGGTGCAGGATTAAACCGCCTCGTTCAAGGCGCAAATGCCGTAGAAGCACAGGCCTCAAGCCATAGGGAAAACCCTTAGGCCGGTTGTGTCCCCCCGTGAAACGGGCACTTGCGCGCAAGAGACTCCGTGCAATCGCCACCATCAGCGTTCAAGAACAACCAGTCAGTTTCAGACTAAAGTCGCCTGTAGCACGTCAAAGCCATCTGCCATCATTGCCGTTCACCCCCGCGTGTTCACTGCCTCCCGGTTCTTCATTGTTCCGGGACGGGAGCTATTTCAGTTTGTTTGCGCCCCCGCGCAATCGTTGTTCTGTTGGAGTTTTCAATGCGTCCCCCATTTCCCCTCATCACCCCGCGCCAGTCGCTTGGCTTCGGAGCCTTCGTGCTGTGTGCCGGTTTTACCGCGCAGGTCCAGGCCAGCGGTTTTTTCGAAGACACCACCGCGAAGATCGAGTCGCGCACGGTGTACTTCAACCGCGATTTCCGTGATGGGCACACCACCAGTGATCAGGGCGCGTCCAAGCGCGAAGAGTCTGCGCAGGGTTTCATTCTCAATCTGCAATCGGGCTACACCGAAGGCACCGTCGGTTTCGGCATTGATGCGCTGGGCATGGCGGGTTTTCAGCTCGATTCCAGCCCCGACCGCAGCAACAGCGGCCTGCTGCCTTCCAGCGGCGATAACCCGCGTGGCTCGAAAGGCCAGTACGCAAAAATGGGCCTGACCGCCAAGGTGAAAGTTTCGGACACGGTGTTGAAATACGGCGCATTGCTGCCGGATCTGCCGTTGCTCAAGTACAACGACGGCCGTCTGCTGCCGACCATGTTCAACGGCGCGATGCTGACTTCAAAGGAGGTGAAGGACCTGACCTTCATGGCTGCACGTCTGGACAAGTACACCGCCCGGGACTCGACCGATTCCCAGGACATTCGCGTGCACTGCAAGAACAAGCGCTATGCCTGCAACACTACCGCCGATCATTTCGACATGTACGGCTTCGACTACAAGATCAACGATCGTCTGACCGCGCAGTATCACTACGCCGAACTGGAAGACATCTATCGCCAGCACTTCGTGGGTCTGTTGGCCAATCAGCCGCTGGGTGACGGCGTGCTGAAAGCCGATCTGCGTTTGCTGAAAAGCGCCGACAGCGGTGATGCGAAAGCGGGCTCCATCGACAACCGCGCCTTGAGCGGCATGCTGTCCTACGGTATCAGCGGTCACACCTTCAGTGCCGGCTGGCAGCGCATGAACGGCGACAATTCGATGCCGTATCTGGATGGCAGCAACCCGTACCTGGTGAACTACGTGCAGGTCAACGACTTCGCCGCCGCGCAGGAGCGTTCCTGGCAGCTGCGTTACGACTATGACTTCAAGGCCATCGGCATCAACGGCCTGAGCTTCCTGACCCGTTACGTGAACGGTGACCATATCAAGGTGCCGGGCAGTGATCAGGAAGGCAAAGAGTGGGAGCGTGACAGCGAGTTGAAGTACGTGATTCAGACCGGCACGTTCAAGGACGTCAGCCTGCGGTTGCGTAATGCGACGTACCGCACCAACTACGAGAAGTTTGCCCGAGATGTGGATGAGACCCGGTTGATTGTGAGTTACAACTTTTCGGTGTTGTAACCCATAGGTCGGCGGTGTCTGAGCTGACGTCTTCGCTGGCAAGCCCGCTCCCACAGGATCTACGTCGTTCACTAAAGTTGTGGTAACCGTAGATCCCTGTGGGAGCTGGCTTGCCAGCGATGGCGTCCTAATGGGCGCCGAGGGTCAGAGCCAATGCCAGAACCGGCTCCAGAACCCGCGATTCAGATCATCCTTGCACGCCGCGTATTGCTGGCCGTACATGTCCGAGCGGTTCTGCACCTTGCGCGCCACCGGCGGCAGCCACGCTTTGCTGGCATAAGTCTTCTGGCGAAAACCGCCCCAGCCTTCGTGGTAGTTGAGGTACTGGTTGTAGGCGTCGTACTTGTACACGCCGTTGATCGAAGTGGTCTTGTCCATGTACCAGCCGACGAAGTCGATGGCGTCGTCGAAGTCTTCGCGATCGGCGCCGTGGCGGCCGGTGCTTTTCTGGTAGTCGGACCAGACTTCATCCTTGGCCTGCGCATAGCCCGACGCTGTCGTGACGCGGCCCCACGGGATCACCCACAGCAGGTATTTGCGCGGCGTCTTGGCGTCGTAGCGGTAGCCGGACTCCTGATACATGATCGCGAACGGCACCTGGATCGGCACGCCCCAGCGCTTTTGCGTGACTTGCGCCGCGTCGTACCAATCACTCTTTTCCCGAAAAATCTCGCAGAGGTTTTCCGGCGAACGCGGCGGCGATGTTCCGCAACCGCTCAACAGTGTCGCCAGTACCAACAGTCCAACCGTGCGCCCCGAATTCAAAAGCCGTCATCCCGTCGTGCAAAAAAGGGCGCCAGTCTACGCGGTCAGGTCAACTGGTGGCGATAAGGCAAATCCGGACCTGTTTTGCTGCATGTAAGGGCGGCGGCCCGTACGGCAAACCTGAGCATGGCGTCGATTTGTTCGCGACCGAGGTGCTGAACACCCTCCACCGAATCCAGCTCATGCTCGGTCAGCCAGGTGATCAACGCGGCCTGGAAAGTATCCCCCGCGCCGACGGTATCGGCGATCTTCACTGAAGAGGCCGGCACCGACCATGAACCATGAGCACGGCTGAACACGGTCGCGCCTTCACCGCCACGGGTCAGGAAAACCACCTGACAGCGATGCTGCAGCCAGCCTTCGATGACGCGTTGCGGATCCTGCTCGGGATACAACAGGCTCAAGTCCTCGTCGCTGACCTTGATCAGATCCGCCAGTTGCACCAGCGTGGCGATCCGCTCGCGCCACAGGTCGATGTTCGGCTCGGGGTTGAGGCGCACGTTCGGGTCGAGGCTGATCAGGCGTTTGCCGCTTTCACGCTGAATCAGCGCGAGCAGGGTATCGGCCACCGGTTGCACCACCAGCGAGAAGGAACCGAAGTGCAGGCCGCGCACTTGCGGGCCCAGCGTCGGCAGATGTGCCTGACTCAACTGCCGGTCGGCGCAACCTTCGCCACGGAAGCTGTAATGGGGCGAGCCATTGGCGCCCACCGCGACCATCGCCAGGGTGGTCGGCGCGGCGAAATCCACCAGGTAATCCGGACGGACGCCTTCATCCTGCAGGACTTGATGCAAACGTCGGCCGAGGTAGTCGGTGGACAACCCGGCGAACAGCGCCGAGTCCACACCCAAACGGCGCAAACCCACCGCCACGTTGAACGGCGAGCCACCGGCAATGGCCTTGAAATTGACTTTCGATGCCTGCCCGCCGGCATCGTCTTCGCTGAAGAAATCGAACAGCGCTTCGCCACACACCAGGTACATAGTTGTTTGCTCTTTATAAGGTTGCGACATGCAGTCGATAGCGTTCATAGGCCTGCTGGAAGGCCGCGACATTCGCGGCAACCGGCAGGGTTTCACTGTTCAGGTCGAGCTTCACGCAGCGCTCGCACAGGTCGGCCAGGGTGTCTTCGTGGCCGTTCGACCACGACTTGCACCACGCCGCCTGAATCGCCGCGCCGAGGGCGGCGGCTTCGCTCTGCTCGGTGCAGATCACTGGGGTGTTCATGATGTCGGCGACGATCTGCCGCCACACCGCACTTTTCGAGCCACCGCCGATCAGGCAAATGCTGCGGCTTTGTAAACCATTCTGGCGCAGCAGATCCAGTCCATAACGCAAGCCGAAGGTGGTGCCCTCAACCGCAGCGCGGCACAGATTGGCCCGGGTCAGGTTATCGATCGTCAGGCCGTGCAGGCTGCCGGTGGCGTGGGGCAGGGGAGGCACGCGTTCGCCGTTGAGGAACGGCAGCATGCTCACGCCTTCAGCGCCAATCGGCGCCTGAGCCACCAAGGCGTTGAAGGTATCAAGGTCAAGATCGAACAGTTCGCGGATCGCCCCGGTGGCGTTGGTCAGGTTCATGGTGCAGATCAACGGCAGCCAGCCGCCGCTCGACGAACAAAACGTCGCGACCGACGCATCCGGGCTGACCTTCGGCGCTTCAGCGTAGGCGTACACCGTGCCGGAAGAGCCGAGGCTCATGGTGATCGCGCCCGGCTGAATATTGCCGGTACCGATGGCGCCCATCATATTGTCGCCGCCACCGCTGGACACCACCGCGTTCGGGTTGATGCCCAGCTGTTCGGCGATTGCGGGCAGAATCGTGCCGACCGCTTGATGGGCGTCGATCAGCTCCGGCAGCGCGGATTGCAGACGACCGCTGGCATCGATGTCGCGCAGCAGCTGCAAATCCCATTGGCGGGTGCGCACGTTGAAATAGCCGGTGCCGGATGCATCGCCGTATTCGCTGCACGCACGGCCGGTGAGCCAGAAGTTAAGGTAGTCGTGGGGCAGCAGAATCCGTGCGATTCGGGAAAACGCGTCTGGATGCTGTTCCTTGGTCCACAACAGTTTCGACACGGTGTAGCCCGGCGCGATGACCACGCCGAGGCGTTCCAGCGAACCGTTTTCGCCGCCCAAATGAGCCAGCAGACGGTCGTTTTCAGCCGTGGTTTCGGTGTCGCACCAGAGCTTGGCCGGGCGCAGGACCTGACCTTGATCGTCGAGCAGCACCAGCCCGTGTTGCTGGCCGGAAACACCGATGCCGAGAATCGCCTGACCGTCGACATTCGCCACCAGCAAGGCGCGGCGGGTGGCGAGGGCGAAGGCTTCCAGCCACTGGTGGGTGTCTTGTTCGCGACGGCCGTTGGCGCCGCTGATCATCGTGTGGGCGGCGGCGCCCTGGCCAAGAACCTGACCGCTGACAGCGTCGAGGATGATGGCTTTGGTGCCTTGGGTGCCGCAGTCGATGCCGAGGAAGAGCTGTTGGTTGTGCATGGTGTGAACCTGTTGGTTTTTTGGCGACTTCTAAAGCCACCCCTCACCCCAACCCTCTCCCCAGAGGGGAGAGGGGGAAAGGGAGCAGATTGTGGAGCCTTTCAATTCCTGAGTTCGACTCAAAACGTTCAGGTCGATGTATCTCGAAAGAGCACCTCGGTCAGTTCCCTCTCCCTAAGGGGAAGGGAGCAGATCTCGGTGCTTTTCAATTCCTGAGTTCGATTCCGGACTTTCAGGTCGATGTACCTCGGATAAACACCTCGGCCGGCTCCCTCTCCCTCTGGGAGAGGGCTGGGGTGAGGGGCTTTTCAGGTCAGAATACGCTCGAGAGTCCGCGTCACGCCTTCTTCGCGCAAGCTGTTCAGGCACCACTCAAACGCCGCCACAAACTCCTTCGAGCGCGGTATCACCGTACCGAAGATTTCTTCAACCCCCAACAACCGCTCAGTGATCAAAGCATCCTCCGCCACCAACGCCTGACAAAACGCCGCCCGAGGATCCGGAATCGAATATGTGTCACCATTCTCATCCACGCCCTTCAAGTAAAGCGCCCAGGCCGCCACCACCAACGCTGCGCGTTTGGTTTCGCGCCCATCGGCAATCAACCGATTGATCGTCGGAATGGTGAACTTGGGAAACTTCGAAGAACCATCCGAACACACCCGTTCCAGCTGATCAGCAATCGCCTGATTGGAGAACCGCGCCACCAGCGTGTCTTTGTACTCGGTCAGGTCGATGCCCGGCACCGGCGCCAGTTGCGGCGTCACGTCCAGGTCCATGTAGGCACGCATGTAGCGCACGAACAGTGGGTCGTTCATGGTCTCGTGGACGAAGCGGTAACCTTTCAAAAAGCCCAGATACGTCAGCGCCAGATGGCTGCCGTTGAGTAGTTTGATCTTCATCTCTTCGTAAGGCGAAACATCGTCGGTGAACTGCACGCCGACCTTTTCCCAGGCCGGGCGGCCGTTGACGAACTTGTCTTCCAGTACCCATTGCACGAACGGTTCGCACACAACAGGCCAGGCGTCGTCGACGGCGTGTTTGTCCGCCAGTTGCAGGCGATGCGCGGTGCTGGTCATTGGGGTGATGCGGTCGACCATGGCGTTGGGGAAACTGACGTTGGCGTCAATCCAGTCACGCAAGTCCGGATCCAGCAGCGCGGTAAACGCCAGCAGCGCCTTGCGGGTGACGGCGCCGTTGTGCGGCAGGTTATCGCAGGACATCACGGTAAACGCCGGAATACCCGCCGCCCGCCGCTTGGCCAGTGCCGCGCAGAGGAAACCGAACACGGTTTTCGGCTGTTGCGGGTTCGTCAGGTCGTGCTGAATCTGCGGCAGGTGCGCCATGAACTCGCCGTTGCTGTCATCGATGCAATAACCGCCCTCGGTGATGGTCAGCGAAACGATGCGGATCTGCGGGTCGGCGAGTTTGTCGATCAGCACCTGGGCGCTGTCCTCGGCCAGCAGCATGTCGCGGATCGCACCGATGACGCGGACTTCGGTGTCGTCGCTGTCGCCCAGTTCGAACAGGGTGAACAGGTAATCCTGTTCCTTGAGGTCGTCCCGGGCGCGGCGGTCTTCGGCGCGCAGGCCGACGCCGCAGATCGCCCAGTCCAGTGCTTCGCCGGTGTTCATCAGCGCATCGGTGTAATACGCCTGATGCGCGCGATGGAAACCACCGACGCCAATGTGTGCAATGCCCTGGCGGGTGTCGCTGAGGCTGTAGGCCGGCAGTTTCACTTCGGCGGCGAGGCGGTTGAGGTTTTGCTTGTTCAGTTTCATCGGGTCAGTCTCGAAATCAGGCGGCTGCGCGCAACGGGCGGGTCAGCGCCACGCCGTCGGCATCGAACAGATGGCAATGGGCGGCGTCCAGGTGCAGGTTCAGTTGTTCGCCGTAGCGGCTCGCCAGGTCACCGCGTACGCGCATGGTCAGGGCTTCGCCGGCGTTGGTCTTGACGTGGCAGAAGGTGTCGCTGCCCAGGCGCTCGCTGACGTCGGCGGTGACTTGCAGGGTGCAGTCGCCCGGTTGCGCCAGTTCCAGATGTTCCGGACGAATGCCCAGGGTCACGGCGCTGCCGACGCTCAGGTTCGACGCGTTGAACGGCAGGATGATGCGCGTGCCGGCGTCCAGCGAGACTTCGCAGCTTGCACCATCGAGCCGGGCGATCTTGCCCTTGAGGAAGCCCATTTTCGGCGTGCCGAGGAACCCGGCGACGAACAGGTTGGCGGGGTGGTGATACAACTCCAGCGGCGAGCCGACCTGTTCGATCTTGCCGCCATTGAGCACCACGACCTTGTCGGCCATGGTCATGGCTTCGACCTGATCGTGGGTCACGTAGATCATGGTTGCTTTGAGGTCCTTGTGCAGGCGCAGCAGTTCCAGGCGCATTTGCACCCGCAGGGCGGCGTCGAGGTTGGACAGCGGCTCGTCGAACAGGAAGATTTTCGGGTTGCGCACAATCGCCCGGCCGATGGCCACGCGCTGACGCTGGCCGCCGGACAGTTGCTTCGGCTTGCGTTCCAGCATCGGGCCCAGTTCGAGAATGCGCGCCGCTTCGCCGACTTTCTTCTCGACTTCGGCTTTCGGTACGCCGGCCAGGTCGAGGGCGAACGACATGTTTTTCTTCACGGTCATGTGCGGGTACAGCGCGTAGGTCTGGAACACCATCGCCAGATCGCGTTTGGCCGGGCTGACTTCGGTGATGTCACGCCCGTCCAGCTCGATAGTGCCGCCGCTGACTTCTTCAAGGCCGGCGATCAGTCGCAGCAGGGTCGATTTGCCGCAGCCCGACGGACCGACGAACACCACGAATTCCTTGTCGTTCACCTCAAGGTCGATGCCCTTGATGATGGAAAAACCTTCGAAGCCCTTTTGCAGATTCTTGATTTTCAGGTTGGCCATGGTGGCGCTCCTTTTGCGAATTCTTATTTGACGGCGCCGAACGACAGGCCGCGCACCAGTTGTTTCTGGCTGATCCAGCCGAAGATCAGAATCGGCGCGCAAGCCAGCGTCGAGACGGCCGACAACTTGGCCCAGAACAAGCCTTCGGGGCTCGAGTAGGAGGCGATCAACGCGGTCAGCGGCGCGGCTTTGGACGAGGTCAGGTTCAGCGACCAGAACGCCTCGTTCCAGCACAGGATCAGCGACAGCAGCACGGTCGACGCCAGGCCGCCCTTGGCGATCGGCAGCAGCACGCGGAGCATTTCCTGGGCGAGGGTGGCGCCGTCGAGGCGGGCGGCTTCGAGGATGTCTTTGGGGATGTCCTTGAAGTAGGTGTAAACCATCCAGACCACGATCGGCAGGTTGATCAGCGTGTAGATCACGATCAGCGCGATGCGCGTGTCGAGCAGGCCGAAACTCTTGGCCAGCAGGTAGATCGGCATCAGCACGCCCACCGGCGGCAGCATCTTGGTGGAGAGCATCCACAGCAGCGTGCCTTTGGTGCGCTGGGTTTCGTAGAACGCCATCGAGTAGGCCGCCGGCACCGCAATCAGCAGGCACAGAGCCGTGGCGCTGAAGGAAATCACCACCGAGTTCCAGGCGAAACTGAAGTAGTCGCTGCGCTCATTGATGTGCAGGTAGTTCTCCAGTGTCGGCGTGAAGATGAACTGCGGCGGCGTGGCGAAGGCGTCGATTTCGGTCTTGAAACTGGTCAGCACCATCCAGAAGATCGGGAAGAAAATGATGATCGCGATTGCCCAGGCCAGCGTGCCGAGCAGCAGGCTTTGCAGCCGGCGGGATTGTTGAAGAGTCATGGCAGGCCTCAGGCTTTGTCAGTCAGGTTTTTGCCGATCATCCGCACCAGAATGATCGCGGCGATGTTGGCGATGACCACGGCGATCAGGCCGCCGGCCGAGGCCATGCCGACGTCGAACTGCACCAGCGCCTGGTTGTAGATCAGGTAGGCGAGGTTGGTCGAGGCGTAGCCGGGGCCGCCGTTGGTGGTGGTGAAGATTTCGGCGAACACCGACAGCAGGAAGATGGTTTCAATCATCACGACTACGGCAATCGGCCGCGCCAGATGCGGCAGGGTCAGGTGCCAGAAGATCGCGATCGGGCCGGCACCGTCGAGGCGGGCGGCTTCTTTCTGTTCCTGGTCGAGGGACTGCATGGCGGTCATCAGGATCAGGATCGCGAAGGGCAGCCATTGCCACGAGACAATGATGATGATCGACAGCAGCGGGTAGTGGGCCAGCCAGTCCACCGGCTGCGCGCCGAACAGTTTCCAGATGTAGGCCAGGATCCCGGACACCGGATGGAAGATCAGGTTTTTCCAGATCAGCGCACCGACCGTGGGCATGATGAAGAACGGCGAAATCAGCATCACCCGCACGATGCCGCGGCCGAAGAATTCGCTGGCCTCCAGCAATGCGCTGATCAACACACCGAACACCACGCTGATCAGCAGCACGCTGCCCACCAGCAGCAAGGTGTTGGTGGCTCCGGGCAGGAACCCGGAATCGGTGAGAAAGTAGGTGAAGTTATCCAGCCCGACAAATTCGTTGATGCCCGGGTCGAGCAGGTTGTAGCGGATCATCGAGAAATAGACGGTCATGCCCAGCGGCACGATCATCCACAGCAGCAACAGGGCCACCGAAGGGCTGACCAGAAACCAGCCGGGATTGGCCACGCGGTTTTTGCGCCGGGGCTGCGACAGGTCGATGTGGGCTTTGGCAGTTGAAGTATTCATGGTGATCACAACCGTTTTAAAAGGCAGACTCGATCCACTGTGGGAGCGAGCCTGCTCGCGATGAGGGTGGTCCATCCGCCACATTTATTGAGACCGGATTACCGCTATCGCGAGCAGGCTCGCTCCCACATGGAAATGCGCAGGATTACTTCGGATAACCCGCGCGCTTCATCTCGCGTTCGGTGGTTTGTTGCGCGGCGGTCAGCGCCTGATCGACGGTGGTCTGGCCGATCAATGCGGCGGAGAACAGCTTGCCAACCTGGGTACCGACACCCTGGAATTCAGGAATGGTCACCAGTTGAATGCCGATGTAAGGCACCGGTTTGAGGGTCGGTTTGCTCGGGTCAGCGGCTTTCAGCGATTCCAGCGTGACCTTGGCAAACGGTGCGGCGCTCATATAGGCGTCGCTGTAGGTCGAGGCGCGAGTGCCCGGCGGTACGTTGGCGATGCCGTCGGTCTTGGCAACCAGTTCGCCGTATTCCTTGGACGTGGCCCAGGCGCTGAATGCTTTGGCAGCATCTTTGGCCTTGGAGCTGGTCGGAATCGCCAGCGCCCACGAATACAGCCACGCCGAGCCTTTGTCGGTGACCTGATGCGGCGCAAAGGTGAAGCCGACATGATCGGCGACCTTGCTCTGGGTCTTGTCGGTGACGAACGAGCCGGCGACGCTGGCATCGACCCAGATCGCGCACTTGCCGCTGTTGAACAGCGCCAGGTTTTCGTTGAAGCCGTTGCTGGAGGCTCCCGGCGGGCCGGATTTCTTCATGGTGTCGACGTAGAAATTCAGCGCGTTCTTCCATTCCGGGCCATTGAATTCCGGTTTCCACTGCTCATCGAACCAGCGCGCGCCGTAGGCGTTGGCCACGGTGGTGATCAGCGCCATGTTCTCGCCCCAACCGGCCTTGCCGCGCAGGCAGATGCCGTATTGTTCCTTGTCCTTGAGGGTGAGTTTTTCGGCGAAGCCTGCGATCTGCTCCCAGGTCGGACGCTCCGGCATGGTCAGGCCAGCGTCCTTGAACAGGTCGGTGCGGTAATAGGTGATGGAGCTTTCGGCGTAGAACGGCAGCGCGTACAGCGAACCCTTGACCGACAGCCCTTCACGCACCGACGGGAACACATCGTCGAGGGCATAACTGGCCGGCAGATCCTTCATTGGCTCCAGCCAGCCCTTGGCGCCCCAGAGTGCGGCTTCGTACATGCCGATGGTCAGCACGTCGAACTGGCCACCCTGGGTGGCGATGTCGGTGGTCAGCCGCTGACGCAGGACGTTTTCTTCCAGCACCACCCAGTTCAGCTTGATGTCCGGATGCTCGGTCTCGAAGGTCTTCGAGAGCTTTTGCATGCGGATCATGTCGCTGTTGTTGACGGTGGCGATGGTCAGGGTCTGGGCGCCAAGGCTGACGCTGCTGAGGGTCATGCAGGTGAGGGCAAGCAGAGCTTTTGCAGTGGGTTGCATCGTGCACTCCTTTTCTGCACCCGGCGGGAGCAGAAGGACAGTTATTGTTTTTGTGTTCTTCCGGCGGGGGAAGAATGTGCACTGATTACAGCCTTCTAACGCAGGGCTGACAAATCATCCCTAGCACTTGAATCGATACTTTTTTGCACTCTGGATTGGCGCGATAAGCGCAGGTAAGGGCGTTTCAGAAGGGCGACAGCCATGAATCCGTACAGGTTTTCGGCGATCAGCCGTGGTTTTGCTCGGTCAGGCGTTGCACCACCAGCCGCCGATAATGCGAAGGCGTCATGCCTTTGAGCTGCTGAAAGCGCCGGTTGAAATTGGAAATATTGTTGAAGCCCGACTCGAAACACACTTCGGTCACCGGTTTGTCACCATCCGCCAGTAGCTCGCAGGATTTGCTGATGCGCAGGCGATTGACGAACTCGATGAAATTGCGCCCGGTGGCCTGCTTGAACACGCGGCTGAAATAGGTGGGTTTCATGCCCAGATGCTCGGCGACTTCCTCCAGCGGCAGTTCGCGAGCGTAGTGGGCGAAGATGTAATCGACTGCGCGGTTGGTGCGGTCGATGTTGTGCTCATCGGCCAGTTGCGGGGTGGTTGCGCCGGACAGCAGTTGGTAGTCGTCGCAGGCAGCGAGCAATTCCATCAGGATGAAAAAGTGCCCGAGACGGGTGATGCCGTTGGAATCGGCGATGCGTTGCATCAGGGTCATGGCCTGGCTAATCGTCTGCGGTGAGCGGAACTCGATGCCGTATTGCGCACGCTCAAGCAGTGGTGCCAGGGTCTTGAGTTCAGCGAACACCTGATGACCGCTTTCGAACAACTCATCGGTGAAGTTGACCAGCATGTCGCGTTTCTCGACGACTTCGTCTTCGGCCACCTGGCTGATCCAGTTGTGCGGCAGATTGGGGCCGGTCAGGAACAGCGTCTGCGGGTAGAAATTGCCGATGTAGTCGCCGATGAACACTTTGCCGGAACTGGCGACGATCAGGTGCAGCTCGTATTCCTTGTGAAAATGCCAGCGCACCAGCGGGCAGGGGAAACCGTGCTGGCGATAGATGATGGACAACCCGTTGTGGTCATCCATCAGTTCGTAGGAGGGGTCAGTCACGCGGGCGGTTCGGGTCATGGCAAGGCGCTTTTCTTGTTATCGCCCGGCGATCATGCCTCTTTGCGCGTGGGTTACGCCAGTTTTCAGTGCGGCTCAAAGCGCGCGCTGTCGGGCCTTCATCAAGCTGGCAATTCGGCAGAACTCCACCAGGTCCGACTCTTCCATGAAGTCGACGTTGATGATGTTGCACTTCAGTGCCCAGTCGCTTTTATCCAGATCGAACCACTCGTTCAATTCGTCATGAATGTCGACCGGGCCACCAAACGCGGTGTAACTGGTGGCGGACAGCGACCAGAGACGTCTGTTGTCTGTCGAGTTTTGCAGGACGCTGCCAATGTACTGCCTCAAATCATCGGGACTGGTAATGTTGTTTCCCGACCATCGGTGATTGATGAAAGTGTGGAATATTTTGTAGTCCAGTTGCCAATGTGACGTGGCAGCCGCGAACACACGTTGTTGCGCACTGACTTGCTTGAGTTCACGCAGGCTCAAATAGAAATTGTTGCGTGGGACAAGACGATGGCCCAGGTAATGGATCATGATCTTATTGAAGTCGTCGTAATCGAAGTCGGCGCCGTCCAGACTGTGAAAGTCCAGAATAATGAACTCATCCGGGTTGTTGTCCAGGAACTTATTGACGTCGGCGATCAGGTTCGCCAGGGTTCGAGAGTTTTGGAAGCCGTTATGGTGGGCGACGAATTTTTCCGGACCTTTGCCGCCGCCGTTATGGGTCAGACGAATATCCAGCGCCCTGGAACCGTGATTGAGCTGGGCAAGAAAGGAGTCATGCTGGCAGACGAGCCAGTGGCGCGGAGGGCCGAAGAACGGATACGAGGCGCGCCAGTCACTGCCGGCATTGTGGGTGCCGGGCAATGTCAGTTCGAATATCGACAGTGTATCAATGGCGGGTGTCGAGCCCATCCAGTTATTAGTGCTCATCAGTGCATCCTGCATAAGTTTTTATAAAGTTCGGCCCGATAAAACAGTCAAGGCCGTACGTGCAGGATATTTATAATGCCTAACTTGTTAGTTGGCCATGCAGGGAGTAATGCAAGTTGTTGGGTATTGTTTGTATAGTTGTCCAGCCAAGTTATCTGTTCTGGTTCTTGGCTTCAATCCACTGAGCCATATATTGGGTGCTCTTGTGTGAATGGTGGCGCAACATGCTGCCGGTGAAGTTGTTCCTTCTGAGTTGCGACAGATTTTCGCGGCAATACTTTATTTTCTCGATAAGTGCGGGCCCGTGAACCGTTTGCAGGTATCGGTCGACCAGCAGGGCTTGGCCCTGCGCCTGTGCGGTTTGCCAGAGGTCCCGGTCGTTATACAGCCGGACCGCCGCTTCGGCGAATGTTTGGGCCGTGCCGGTGACAGCGCCCGGCCAGGGATGATCCGCCTGCATCCCTTCGGCTCCGACCGGCGTGGTGACACTCGGGGTTGCGCAGAGCATTGCATCGACCAGCTTGCCCTTGATGCCTGCGCCGAAACGCAGCGGTGCCAGGCAAACCCGGGCATCGGACATGACCTGCAATGCATCCTCTGCCCAATTCATGATGTGGAAACCCTCGGCCGCATTGTGCAGGGCTGTCGCCTTCGGCGGCGTATACGCACCGTAGATATGCAATTGCGCTTTCGGAAGTTGCTTGCGAATCAGCGGCCAGACTGTCGATTTCAGCCACAGGACGGCATCCCAGTTCGGAGCGTGGCGGAAATTGCCGATGCTGAGGAAGTGCGCGCGATCCTCAAAGGGTTTCGCTGGCGTGCTCGGCGGCTCGACCATCAAGGGGCACCAATGCATCAGCTGGGGCGGCAATTTGAACTGCTGCACCAGCAACTCAATTTCCACTTGTGAAATCATCAGGTTCAGATCACAACGATACAGCGCGGCGATCTCGCGCCTGGCCAGATCCGTCTCGGCCATCAGTTCAAATTCTTCGGCGAGCGCGGGGGCGAACAATTGTTGGAAATCGTTGGTGTCATCGCTGAGTTTCAACCGATCTTTCAATCGCTGGTGTCGGGCATGTCGCAGGCTTTGCAGGTCTGAGGTCTCCAGAACACGCAAGGCGTCGGGACAGTGTTTTTCCACGCGCCAGCCGAACTGTTCTTCGATCATGAACTGGTCAAATAGCACGATATCCGGTGCCAATTCGCTGATGAAAACGTCGAAACTGCTGTTGTTCAGCTCAATCGGGACTTCGCGGATGCCCAGCGCGCTGAGGTCGGCGCGATGTTCACCGGTGCCGGCCGGGCTGGCAAAGGTGATTTGCCAGCCTTGCTGCAGGAACGTTTCGAGAATCTGCATCACATGCCCGCTCGCAGCGGAGGAACGGGGTTCCGGCCAGACGTAACCAATGACAAGGACTTTGGTTGCGGGCTGACTCATGAGAAACGATTCCTGGGACGAAGAGACGAAAAAAATGCGCGCGAATTAAAACACAATGCGCGCGCTCGCCGATCCGCTTTTTCTCAGTTCGAGGCCTTGGCCAGGTTGACCCGCAATGAACCCTTGATGAAACCGAGATCGGAAGTGTTTTTCACACCCTTGTTGATCTTCGCGAGATTGATCAGGAAGGCTTCTCGGTGAGTGCTTGCCTGATCGAGCATGGAAACTGCCAATGAATAGGAGTCGGCATTAAAGAGTGCGGGGTGTTTTCGAACCACTTCGGGCAACGTACTGGAAATGGAATCGAATGCTTCGAGCCCTTGTGCGTATGCGCTCTTATGCTGCAGGTTGGAAAGATTCCTGGGGTGCAGCGCCTTCGTATCGGTGGCACTTCCTAGCTGGAGCAAACCGGCCACGTCAAACTCGGCGGGGCCGGTGGCCCTCTCTTTCACTATTCCGTAGTAAAGATCCAGGGTGTCGGGCGCGCCGTGCGCCAGTTCGTGAATCACGATATCGGCCACGCGGCTGTCGTCATATTTCGACATGCGGTAATAGTCATCCAGTCCTTCGGGGAAGATATCCAGAAACGTCGGGACTGGCTTCTGTCGATGCGTACCCGCCTGTACACGGGCCTGCCAGCGTTTGTACGCTGCCGGTCGCAGTGCTGCATAGGCATCTGAACCCTTTCTGAAGGACATGTTGGCGACGGTGACCGAATCCAGATCCTGACGCATCGATTTGAGATTCATCGCCACATGTTGCAGGACATCATCGGTATCGCTACCGAATATATGTTTAATGATCGAGCGCGTGTCGTCGTTTGGTGTCTGCGCCAACAGACTCAATGCGTTATCGATTTTGCGCTTCGCAAAAGGCATTGCCCTCTTCACGATTGCCCGAGAATAGTCAAAAGGTTTGGCAAGGCCGAAGAACCGGCGAAGCGGCGCCAGAGGCGACACCTTAAGGTTTCTCAGCTTCGGCCCCCAAGCGCCACCGACTCTCAGGTTCAGCGCATACCAGTCGTTGTTGCGCTGCAGTGCCAGCAGGTTGATCGTATCCTCCAGGTTATCCGCCGCTTTCCAGGTGCCTTGAAACAAGTCGTTTTTTTGCGCGGCCCTGACCAGGTCGTAGGACTGCGCGCTCCCCGTCAGTTTACGCAGTTGGCCCGTGGCGGTTTCCACCACGTTGAGCCCGTGTTTGCTCAAAAGCAGAACGCCTCGCTTGGCCAGGCGCCCGCCTTGTAAAGCCAGCGTCGGTAAGCCATCCAGGGGATTCAGGAACGATACCGAGAGGTGGGCAGCCGCTTTGGCGATGCTCAGAGCCTTGGCGGTTGTCGAGGTTGTCTTGCCCGCGATGCCGACAATCGTGGCGCCAAAGCCGACCACCAGCCCCAGCAACGCCAGGCCGTCAAGAATGCAACCGCCGATGCCTTCGGATACCCGGGGCGCATCGCCTGAGCGGATGTCTTCAATACATTTTTTGAACGGCACGATCACATTGATCACAGCTTCATTGATCTGAGCGTTTTTAGCGCGAATCCTTTGCAGTTCGGTCTGTTGATACAGCGATGAGTACAGTTCGTCGCGCGTCGCGACCGGGTGATTGCCCAGAACGCCTTCGGCCAGGGCGTCCAAGGCACGGGAAAAAAACAGTGGGACTGGCTGGACTTCATCTGAGGCAAGGACGAAGTTCCAGAGTTTTTCCACGACCACTTCGGACCAGACTCCCTGTTTCGGCGCGTCGCCCTTCAGGTAGGCATTAAAGTCGATCGGCCATCGTTGTGCAGGGTTCTTGGGCTGGAAGTCCGTGTCCTGGCCGTCATACGCCAGCGAAGGCTCTTCGAACAGTGTACCCCTGGACCGCAACAGGGCGGCCAGCTCCGGGCGTTCACGACACAACCCTCTGAGGGTAAACAGCTCATAACAGCGAAACGCCTTTTCGTGCTGGCATCCGATAATCAGGCCGTAGCGCCCCTTGGCCGCTTCACGATGTCGCTGAGTTTCTTCAAACGGGTTGAGCGGATTTACCGATTCCCTGACGGTATATAACGTAATAAAACCATTGGCGATCATTGTCCTGTCACGTTCGGGCAAGTTGGACACTGCCATTTTGAGAATGGAGGCCTGACTTTTCTTTAGCGTCAGATGGTATTGCTCGAATGATTTTTCAAATAAGGCGTCGATCGGTTTCAGTTCACCGAGTCGGGCAAAGGCATTCCGTGGCGGGTTGAAGTATCTGGCGCTTTCAAACTTGTCGGTCAGTTTGCCGTTGACCACCAGATCACCCGACATGTAAAGGTCTAGAATCGAGACACGCAGCCTCCCTACAGCAGAAGTGTCTTTCACACTCCATTCGGTGGGGGGAACAATAAGCGCCAGCCATTCCAGTGCACTGCGCTCGTCAAGCGCAACATCGAAGTTGGCCTTGAATGCCGGTTGCTCCAAGTAACTGCCATCTGGCAAGACGCGTTTGAGCTCTTGAAGCGCGAGTTGCCGTCGATCAGGCGGAACTATCGCAATACCGGTTTCGACTTCGTTCAACGCTTGCGCATATTGGCTGAAACGGTTGGCGGCGGTTGTAAAGGCGTTTACGTCATCATCTTCGGTAGTACCGGGCAATATGCCGTTGAGCATTGCCCATTGGATGATGGGCGTAATGGTCGCCAACTCATGCAGCGTGCGTTGGGCAGCACTGACAGGAGTCAGTTCGGAAAACGCCTTGATCCGGTCATAGGTCATCAGGCGCGATGCGCCTGGCGCCGTGAGTTCGACCAGCGCAACGGCCTGGGACACGATCACCCAGCCGGGTTTACCGATCGTCAGTTCGGCGGGAGCCTGCTGCACAAGCAACTGTGGCGCAGCGCAGGCCAGCAGAAGGTGTGCGGCCAATGGTGCGTAGAGCGGATCCAGTTGCAGTTCGCGAGTGAGTTGCCATTCCAACGCTTCAACCACCTGCGGTGCAGTTTTCGAGACATTGTCCGGGTGATACAGCTGAAAACCGGCAATGACTTTTGCGTGTCGCTCGACCTCAAGTCCGAGATCCAGAATCAGCGCTGTTGCAACCATGCATTTGATCTGTCGCAAAGCCGCTTCATGGTTGCCTTGGTCCAGATGCCAGCCGAGCCGGTCATGCAGAAGGATTCCCAACGCCCAGGCATTCGGTGTCTGCAGCAACTGGTCCAGATGAATGCCGGCACGTTCGCGACTCGATGCCACCTCAAGTGCCTTGAAATCCGGGGTAGCGATATGTTGCAGGAGGCTGACTCGACCCTTTGTCGTGTCCTTGGCGATCTGTTTGATCGTTTGACGCTCGGTCGCTGAAAGATGGAAGGGCGACTCAACCGGCGCCAACAGCAATTCGTGATAATCCCCCGTTACCGGACTGGTCGGCAGTTGGAATTCGAGCCAGGCAATCAGACTGCGTGTTTCGGCGACGGTTGTCGGGAGGGTGTATTGATGGAAGTTAAGCCATTGCTCAAGGCCGAAGACCTCGGTGGAAAATACGTAACCACCGGTGCGTACTGCACACTCTCCGACCATGAGGATTTCATCTTGCAGATCTGCACTGATGACATTGTCACCCGTCAAGTCGATCCAGGTGCCACCCGCCGAGGCGCTGAGTCGAGCCTGTTCATTGATGCAGACAATCGTGTCGCCGGGCAGTGCATGTTTTTCGGCGAGAAAAAGAAAGTCCTCGGTCTCCAGCATCTTCGCAAGAGCGACGCGGGCAAATTCCTGGGCGTTATCAAAAGCGCTATTCGATGTTCGGGGCACCGTAATGAAGTGCAGATCAATGATTTCGGCACTTGCGCGGTCCCCGACCAGATCGGAAAGTGCCAATACGATATTGGACTTCTCTGCGAGATCAAGTTTTTGGCGTTCGACAATATAACCTAAATCCAATGCCGGATTGTCGGTGCTCAGCAGACTTCCGTCCTGTGAAAGTTGCATTAACAATTTATCCTTTAATTGTTTATTGGTAGTGACCTCGCTGTTTGTGCAAATGTTGGGGATGCAACAAATCTTCAACTACGGGGCGGCGTCAGAGTAAATGCGCGCTTTAGTTGGTGGATAGCTGCAGTTGGTTTCAAAGTTGGTCAGGGCAGGTTGCAAGTCTGCCCGAAGAGGGGGCCTGGAGTGCAAGTTCCCGGTTCGGCGTTCAGGATTGCCCAAGAACCGCTTTCACCTTGTCGCGCAATTGATCAATGGAAAACGGCTTGCCAATCACGTGCATGTCCGCCGGTACTTCAATAGTCTCGGCATAACCGCTGGCAAACAGAATCGGCAGTGCGGGGCGAATGTTGCGGGCTTCGGTGGCCAGTTGACGGCCATCCATATTCGGCAGGCCGACGTCGGTCATCATCAGGTCGATGTGCTGATTCACATCCTCGAGAATTGCCAGCGCCTGTTCGCTGCCATCCGCCTCCAGAACCTTGAATTCCAATTCCTCCAGCACGTCGACGATCAGCATGCGCACGATGGCGTCGTCTTCTACTACAAGGATGGTGGACACAGGGCTGGACATAATGGCGGCTCTCAAAAAATGGGGGTCAGGGGCGCCGGTCGATCAAAAATGCCGGGCTCTTGCATGAGTAAGTGGCGCATGGCCACAAGTTCCCGAATGAATACAAAAAAAGAGTAGGCGCAAACGGTTGGGCAAGGATAACCGCTGGCTTGGGATTCGGCGCAGGCAAATGTGGGAAAACGGTGCTATCTCTGTGAGAAAAATGGATCCATGCCGCCGTTTTGGGGCAAACTCCCTGTTTTTCAACAGTTCGACAAGGCTGCCACATGTCCTCTCCGTCTTCGGTTGATGAGCAACGGTTTCGCAAACTCCTGACCCGCAACGTCAGTTTGCCGTTGGGCGTCGGCGTCGTCAGTGCCGTGTTCTTTGTTTCACTGATTACTTATCTGTTGTCGGTGATCCAGTGGGTGGAGCACACCGACCGGGTGATCAATAACGCCAACGAAGCAGTAAAACTCACCGTGGACCTGGAAACGGGAATGCGCGGCTATCTGCTCAGCGGCGACGAGCATTTTCTCGATCCGTACGAAACGGCCAAGCCGCGCATCGCCGTGGCACTCAATACCTTGCTTGAACTGACTGCGGACAACCCGGCTCAAACCGACCGCCTGCGTCGTCTTCAGGCGCTGCAAACCGAGTGGGCGACGTATGCGCAATCGATGATCGATCTGCAACGCTCCAGCGGTGATTACAAGTCGGCAGTCAAAACGGGGAAGGGCAAGCGCCTGACCGACGAAATACGTAAACAGTTCGAAGATGTGATTGAAACCGAACAGTTGTTGCGGGCTTCACGTAACGAGGACGTGCGCCGCACCACGATCTGGAGCATCAGCCTTTACTTGCTGTTTGTGGCCGGCATCAGTGGCCTGCTGGCCTACGTCGGCCGGCGCGATCTGCTCAACCTGTCACAAAGCTACGGCGCGACCCTGGCGGCGCAAGAGGCCAGCGCCAAACGCCTGGAACAGCAAGCCTGGTTGCGCAACGGCCAGACCCAGCTTGCCGAGCAAGTGCTGGGGCAACTGACGGTCAATCTGCTGGGGCGCAACATTCTGCAGTTCTGTGCCCAGTACCTCGGCACCGCAGTGGCCGCGCTGTATGTGCGCGAAGAACATGGCGGCCTCAAACGCGTGGCAACTTACGGTTTTTCTCGCGAACAGGAACAACAGGATCAATTGATCTCCAGCAATGAAGGTCTTGTCGGGCAGGTCGCCCAGCAGGCTCGGCTGATTCGTCTCGACTCGGTACCGTCCGACTACTTCAAGGTCAGTTCCGGTCTGGGTGAAGGTCTGCCGCACAGTGTGCTGGTGGTGCCGACCAGTGATGACGAACGGGTCAACGGCGTGATCGAACTGGGTTTCCTGCGTCCGCTCACCGACCGTGATGTGGCGCTGCTGGAACTGATCGCCGGCAACATCGGCACGTCCATCGAAGCGGCGCGTTATCGCCAGCGTCTGCAGGAAGTGCTGGCCGAAACCCAGCAACTCAATGAAGAGTTGCAGGTGCAGCAGGAAGAGCTGAAAACCGCCAACGAAGAGCTCGAAGAACAGTCGCGGATTCTCAAGGAGTCCCAGGCGCATCTGGAAACCCAGCAAGTCGAGCTGGAACAGACCAACGAGCAACTGGCCGAACAGGCCCTGACCCTGGCCGAGCAGCGCGACGCCATGGATCAGAAGAACACCGAACTCAATCAGGCCCAGGTACAACTCGAAGAACGCGCCGAAGAATTGCAGCGCTCGAGCAAGTACAAGTCCGAGTTCCTGGCCAACATGTCTCACGAACTGCGCACGCCGCTGAACAGTTCGCTGATCCTGGCCAAGCTGCTGGCGGAAAACCCGCAGGACAACCTCACCGCTGAACAGGTCAAGTTCGCCGAGTCGATCTATTCTGCCGGCAACGACCTGCTCAACCTGATCAACGATATTCTCGACATTTCCAAGGTCGAGGCCGGCAAACTCGAAGTCTTGCCGGAGAACACCAGCGTGGCGCGCCTGGCCGACGGGTTGCGCAGCGTGTTCGAACCGCTGGCGGCGGACAAGAAACTGACGTTCACCGTCGAGTTGCAGCCCGATGCGCCGATCACCTTGTTCACCGACCGCCAGCGTCTGGAACAGGTGATCAAGAACCTGCTGTCCAACGCGGTGAAATTCACCGAGCAGGGCACCGTCAGCCTGACCATCGCCGGCCAGCCGGACGATCGCATCGCCTTCATCGTGCGCGACTCGGGGATCGGGATCGCGGCGGATCAGCAGGAAAGCATTTTCGAAGCCTTCCGCCAGGCCGACGGCACCACCAACCGCAAATACGGCGGCACTGGCCTGGGCCTGTCGATTTCCCGGGATCTGGCGACACTGCTGGGCGGTTCGATCAGCGTCAGCAGCGCACCGGGGCAGGGCAGTGCTTTCACCCTGGTGTTGCCGCAGCAATACCGCGAGCCGGGTGACATGCCGGTTGTGCCATTGACTTTAAGTCCGCCGGTCCCTGCTCCGGTCATCGCGCCGGTCGCAGCGGTTTCGCCTTTGGCGACCATCGACATCCCGCGCTTCAACGATGACCGCAACAAGGCGCCGTTCAATACCCGCTGCATTCTGGTGGTGGAAGATGAGCCGAATTTCGCCCACATCCTCTACGATCTGGCCCACGAACTGGGCTACCAGTGCCTGGTCGCCCACGGCGCCGATGAAGGCTATGACCTTGCGAGAGAGTTTGTGCCGGACGCGATCCTGCTGGACATGCGCCTGCCGGATCATTCGGGTCTGACCGTCCTGCAACGCCTGAAAGAACACGCCGAAACCCGACACATCCCGGTGCACGTCATTTCCGTGGAAGACCGCGTCGAAGCGGCGATGCACATGGGCGCCATTGGTTACGCGGTCAAACCGACCACCCGCGAAGAACTCAAGGACGTGTTCGCCCGTCTCGAGGCCAAACTGACCCAGAAGGTCAAACGCGTGCTGTTGGTCGAGGACGACGATCTGCAACGGGAAAGTATCGCGCGGCTGATCGGCGACGACGACATCGAAATCACTGCCGTCGGCCTGGCGCAAGACGCGCTGGAGCTGCTGCGCACGACGATCTTCGATTGCATGGTCATCGACCTGAAGCTGCCGGACATGCTCGGCAACGACCTGCTCAAACGCATGTCCACCGAGGACATCTGTTCGTTCCCGCCGGTGATCGTATACACCGGACGTAATCTGACCCGCGATGAAGAGGCGGAGCTGCGCAAGTATTCGCGCTCGATCATCATCAAGGGCGCACGCTCGCCGGAACGCCTGCTGGACGAGGTCACACTCTTTCTGCACAAAGTCGAATCGCAGTTGTCCCATGAACGGCAGAAGATGCTCAAGACCGCCCGCAGCCGCGACAAGGTCTTCGAGGGACGCAAAGTGCTGCTGGTGGACGACGATGTGCGCAACATCTTCGCCCTGACCAGCGCGCTGGAAACCAAAGGTGCAGTCGTGGTGATCGGCCGAAACGGTCGTGAAGCGATTGAAAAACTGAATGAAGTCGAGGACATCGACCTGGTGCTGATGGACGTGATGATGCCGGAAATGGATGGTTTTGAAGCCACCATGGAAATCCGCAAGGATCCGCGCTGGCGCAAGCTGCCGATCATCGCGGTGACGGCCAAGGCCATGAAGGACGATCAGGAGCGCTGCCTGCAGGCGGGCGCCAATGATTACCTGGCCAAGCCCATTGACCTGGATCGCCTGTTCTCGCTGATTCGCGTGTGGTTACCGAAGATGGAACGCATTTAGTGGAACGTAGTAATTCCGTTGAACGGAACAGTGAAATCGAACTGCGGTTGCTGATCGAGGCGATTTATCTCAAGTACAGCTACGACTTTCGCGATTACTCCGGCGCTTCGATCAAGCGCCGGGTGCAACATGCGCTGAGCCAGTTCGAATGCGCGACCATCTCGGCCTTGCAGGAGAAAGTCCTGCACGACCCGACGGCGTTCATGCAGTTGCTGCAATTGCTGACGATCCCGGTCAGCGAGATGTTCCGCGATCCGTCGCACTTCCTGGCGATCCGCCAGGAGGTGGTGCCGCTGCTCAAGACCTATCCGTCGATCAAGATCTGGATCGCCGGTTGCAGCACTGGCGAGGAGGTCTACTCGATGGCGATCCTGCTGCGCGAAGAGGGCCTGCTGGACCGCACGATCATCTACGCCACCGACATCAACCCGCGCTCGCTGGACAAAGCCAAGCAGGGGATCTTTTCGATGGAAAACGTGCGCGCCTACACCGCCAACTATCAGCAGGCCGGTGGTCAGCGCTCGTTCGCCGACTACTACACTGCTGCCTATGGCTACGCCATTTTCGACAAGAGCCTGTGCGAGAACGTGACCTTCGCCGATCACAGCCTGGCGACCGATAGTGTATTCTCCGAAACTCAGTTAATTTCATGTCGTAACGTGTTGATTTACTTCAATAAAAAGCTTCAGGATCGAGCGTTCGGGCTCTTCCATGAATCGTTGTGCCATCGTGGATTTCTGGTGCTGGGCAGCAAGGAAACCCTGGATTTTTCCGGGTATTCCAACCAGTTCGAACCGCTGGTGAAACAAGAACGGATCTACCGCAAATCATGAACAGTGCAGCGGACTTGCCTCGGATCGAGGCGATTGTGGTCGGGGCTTCCGCAGGTGGCGTCGAGGCCTTGCTGAGCATGCTTGGCTCGCTGCGCGCCGGGTTCGGGCTGCCGATCATCATCGTCCTGCATTTGCCGGAAGAGCGTCGCAGCCAGCTCGCCGAGGTCTTCGCCCGACGGCTGGCGCTGCCGGTCGCGGAAGCCATCGATAAACAGGACATCACCCCCGGCACCGTGTACTTCGCGACGCCGGGTTATCACCTGTCGGTGGAGCAGGATTTCAGTCTGTCGCTGAGCCTTGAAGACCGTTTGCATCATTCACGGCCTTCGATCGACTTCCTGTTCGAGTCCGCTGCCGACGCTTACGGGCCGTCGCTGGCCGCCGTGTTGCTGACCGGCGCCAACCACGATGGCGCGCGGGGGCTGGCGCAAGTCAAACGCCTGGGCGGGCTGACCATCGTGCAGGACCCCGACGAGGCGCAGGTCGCCACCATGCCTCGTGCGGCGCTGAAGACGCATCAACCGGACTACATCCTTCCCATACACGGCATCGGCCGTCTGCTTGTCGAGCTGGAACGAATCGCATGCTGAGTAATATCCAGGCAAAACTGCTGATCGTCGACGATCTGCCCGAGAACCTTCTGGCCCTCGAAGCGCTGATCAAACGCGAAGACCGCACCGTCTACAAGGCGCTGTCGGCGGACGAAGCGCTGTCGCTGCTGCTGCAACACGAATTCGCCATGGCCATTCTCGACGTGCAGATGCCCGGCATGAACGGCTTCGAGCTGGCCGAGCTGATGCGCGGCACCGAGAAGACCAAGAATATCCCGATCATTTTTGTCAGCGCCGCCGGCCGTGAACTCAACTACGCGTTCAAGGGTTATGAAAGCGGCGCGGTGGACTTCCTGCACAAGCCGCTGGATATCCACGCGGTGAAGAGCAAGGTCAACGTCTTCGTCGACCTGTACCGCCAGAGCAAGGCGATGAAACAACAGGTCGAAGCCCTGGAGCAGAGCCGTCGCGAGCAGGAAGCACTGTTACAGCAGCTGCAAAGCACTCAGGGCGAACTGGAGCAGGCGGTGCGCATGCGCGACGATTTCATGTCGATCGTCGCCCACGAAGTGCGCACACCGCTCAACGGCCTTATCCTCGAAACCCAACTGCGCAAGATGCACCTGGCCCGGGACAATGCCGCCGCGTTTACCCTCGACAAGATGCACGCCATGGTCGACCGCGACGAGCGTCAGATCAAAAGCCTGATCCGGCTGATCGAGGACATGCTCGACGTCTCGCGGATCCGCACCGGCAAGCTGTCGATCCGACCGAGCCGCTTCGATCTCGCGCAACTGGTGGGCAATCTGCTGCAAAACTTTGCCCAGCAGATCGAAGCCGCCGAGACTGAGGTCAGTTTCACCGCTACCGAGCCGGTGGAAGGGCAGTGGGACGAGTTCCGCATCGAGCAGGTCGTGTCGAACCTGCTGACCAATGCATTGCGTTACGGCGGTAAAAGCCCGATCCAGGTACGGGTCTATCGCGAAGGCTATGAGGCCCGGGTCGAAGTTCAGGACCAGGGCATCGGCATCAGTGAAGAGAACCAGAAACGCATTTTTCAACAGTTCGAACGGGTTTCCGCCAAGACGGTGGTGGCCGGACTCGGGCTGGGTCTGTTCATTTCCGAGCAGATCGTCGCCGCCCATGGCGGCTCCATCGTCGTCGAAAGCAAGATCAACGAGGGCGCCCTGTTTCGCGTTTGTCTGCCGCTCCAGGAAAACGGCAAAACAAACGCAACCTCTGAGTGACCACACGGTCGTATCAGCAGCTATTGACCGAACAAAGGCTTCCCATGAGCGTAGATGCACAAGATGTAGTACTCGTCGTCGAGGACGAACCGGTGATCCTGATGGTGCTGACGGACTATCTGTCGGGGCAGGGCTATCGCGTATTGCAGGCCGAAAACGGCGAGCAGGCGTTCGAGATTCTGGCGAGCAAGCCGCATCTGGACATGTTGATTACTGATTTTCGCCTGCCTGGCGGGATCTCCGGCGTGCAGATCGCCGAGCCCGCCGTCAAGTTGCGACCTGATCTGAAAGTGATCTTCATCAGCGGCTATCCGCAGGAAATCCGCGAGACCGGCAGCCCGATCACCCGCCGGGCACCGATCCTGGAAAAACCGTTCGACCTGGACGTGTTGCAGGAGAAGATTCAAGAGTTGCTGGCCTGAGGCGTCAACCGCCTCAGCTCTTGATCATCTCCCGCACCTTCGCCGTCAACAGATCGAAAGTGAACGGCTTGGTGATCATCTGCATGCCCGGATCAAGAAACCCGCCGCGTACCGCCGCGTGCTCGGCGTAACCGGTGATGAACAGGACTTTCAACTCTGGACGGTACTGTCGGCCGATTTCCGCCAGTTGCCGGCCATTCATGCCCGGCAGGCCGACATCACTGATCAGCAGATCAATGCGCTGCGCCGAATCCAGGATGGGCACCGCGCCGTCGGCGTCGCTGGCTTCGACAAATCCGTAACCCAGTTCACTCAATACCGCGCTGACCAGCACGCGCACGGCCGGGTCGTCTTCGACGATCAACACCGTTTCGCCTTCCACGGCATCCGGCGCCTGCTCCATGCCCACTGGAACGTGGGGCAGGGACTCACCCTGGAAGCGCGGCAGATAGAGTTTGACCGTAGTGCCTTTGTCGATTTCGCTATCGATCGAGACATGGCCACCGGATTGCTTGCTGAAGCCATAAATCATCGACAGGCCCAACCCGGTGCCCTGACCGATGGGTTTAGTGGTGAAAAACGGATCGAATGCGCGGCTGATCACGCTCTGCGGCATTCCGCAGCCGTTGTCGGTGACGCTCAACACGACATAGTCGCCGGGTGAAAGGTTGTTGTAGGTCGCGGTGAATTCGCGATCCAGCACCTGATTGCCTGTCTCGACCACCAGATGACCGCCGTCGGGCATGGCGTCGCGTGCGTTGATCACCAGATTGAGCAGGGCGCTTTCGAGTTGATTGGGGTCGGCTTCCGCCACCCACAATTGTTCGTGCAGGCGCATGTCCAGCTGGATGCTTTCGTTGAGGCTGCGCTGCAGCAGCTCGCCCATCGACTTCACCAGATCATTCATCTGCACGGCCTTGGAATCCAGCGACTGCCGCCGGGAAAACGCCAGCAGACGGTGGGTCAGGCCGGCTGCCCGGTTGGCGGAGGTAACGCCCAGATCGATCAGGCTGTCGAGATCTTCCAGGCGCCCGCGAGCCAGGCGTCGGCGCAACAACTCCAGGCTGCCGATGATGCCGGTCAGCATGTTATTGAAGTCGTGGGCGATACCGCCGGTAAGCTGGCCGACCGCTTCCATTTTCTGCGACTGGCGCAGGGCTTCTTCGTTATGTCGCAATTGCGCCGTGCGTTCTTCAACCTGTTGCTCAAGGGTTTCGAGGGTTGACTGCAGGCGCCGTTCGCTTTCGCTCAGATCAATCAGGCGGTCGCGGGCCTCGTACTGTCGTCGTCGCCCGCGCAGGGCGGCAGTAATCATGCTGACCAGCGTCGCCGGATGAAAAGGGCGCTCGAGAAAGGTCACGTTGCCCAGCAAATCACTGAGCTGCGAAGACGGGCCCTGTTCGGATCCACCATGATGGGTCAGCAATACGATCGGCAGGTCGGACCAGGCAGGCTGTTGCTCAAGATACCGCAACAGGGTTTCCAGCTCCGGACCGCGCAGGGCTTCAGCGGCGATCAACAGCAAACCCGCGCCGGGTTCCAGTTCGCTGCACAAGTTGGCCAGATCCGGGGTGATCAGGCCACCATACCCGGCCTCGTTGAGGATCATCAGCGCAATCTGGCTGTCACGACCCAGGGGCGCCAGAATCAGCGCCCGTTCCGACAGCGGCACGGTGACGGTCACAAGTTGTCTTCCTTGAGCAGCGGATTGCTCGCGCCGAAGTATGAGGGCACACCGCGCAGCACACCCTGGAAAGCTTCCAGTGGTTCGCCGATGGTCATGCCCTGGGTAGAAATGCGGTATTCACGAATGGTCGATTCATGACTGCCGGTGCGTTTCTTGATGATCGAAATGGCCCGACGGACTTTGCCGAGGGCTTCGAAGTAGCGCAACAGGATCACCGTGTCGGCCAGGTACGTGATGTCCACCGGCGCCTGCATGTCGCCGACCAGCCCATGCTGGGCCACGGTCATGAAGGTCGCGGCGCCCTTGCGATTCAGGTACAGCAACAGCTCGTGCATGTGCAGGACCAGCGCGTTCTCTTCCGGCATGGCGGCCTGATAACCGTTGATGCTGTCGATCACGACTGTCTTGATGTCACCGTCATCGACGCAGCGACGCACCCGGTGAGAGAACTCCCCGGGAGACAGTTCGGCGGCATCGACTTGTTCGATCAGCAGATTGCCGGTGGCTTGCAGGGCCTTGAGGTCGATGCCGATGTTTTTCATGCGCTCGAACAGCAGGCCCAGTTCTTCATCGAAAATGAACAGCGCGGCTTTTTCGCCACGAGTGACTGCCGCTGCGGCGAAAATCATCGAGATCAATGATTTGCCGGTACCTGCAGGGCCGAGGATCAGCGTGCTGGAACCGGTCTCGACTCCGCCCCCCAGCAGCGCGTCCATTTGGTTGATCCCGCTGCTCAGTTGCAGGCGCGGGTAATCGTTACGATGCTCCGCTGCGACCAGGCGCGGGAACACATGCACGCCATCGCCCATGATGGTGAAGTCGTGAAAGCCACCGCGATATTTCTGGCCTCGATACTTGACCACCCTGACACGCCGGCGTTCGGCGCCGTAGTTGGGGGTCAGTTCTTCGAGGCGGATCACGCCGTGGGCCACGCTGTGGACGGTCTTGTCGAGGGACTCGGTGGTCAGGTCGTCCAGCAGAAGTACCGTTGCGTCATAGCGCACGAAATAATGCTTGATCGCCAGGATCTGTCGACGATAACGCAAGGAGCTTTGTGCCAGCAGGCGAATCTCGGAGAGGCTGTCGAGCACCACCCGGGTCGGTTTGAAGCGCTCGACCACTTCAAAAATCTGTCGGGTGGCTTCGCCCAGTTCAAGATCCGAGGAATACAGCAGGCTCTGCTGATGTTCGGCATTGAGCAGGCTTTCCGGCGGAGTCAGTTCGAAAATGTGAATGTTCTCGTCCAGTTCCCAGCCGTGGGACAGCGCGCCCTGGCGCAACTCCCGCTCGGTTTCCGACAGCGTGATGTACAACGAGCGTTCCCCGGCGCGCGCGCCGGCGAGAAGAAAATGCAATGCGACCGTGGTTTTACCGGTACCGGGCTCGCCCTCCAGCAGAAAGACATGACTGCGAGACAAGCCACCGGCCAGGATATCGTCCAGCCCTTCGATGCCGGTGGCGGCTTTGGCACTGATCAACGCGTTCGATGTAGACAAAAAATGCCCTCTCATGACTAGGGGAAACGCGGCAGCTGGCGGTGTACGCCATCAAGGGCTGCCTGTTCACTTGACCCCGGGCCGGGATGGCGGTTCCGAATTTCTTGCCGGCAACCTTCTGGAGGCGTTCAAAGACCCTGCTGCAAGGCCGGGTCGTCCGGGTTCATCTGTTCGAGCTGGGCCAGCAGAATCTGCACGTTCTGCAACTGACCGCTTTCCTTCCAGTAATTGATCAGCAGCACCCGGGCCTTGCGATTGGCGGGGTGGCGCTGAACGATTTCCTGCAATTGTTTCTGCGCCGCTTCAAGTTCCTCGGCGGTGTGCAGTGTGGTGGCGAGGTCGTAGCGATAGTCCTTGTTATCGGGCTCCAGCTCCACCGCCTTGGACAGACCGAGCAGCGCAAACTCGCGTTGATCGTGATGCAGCAGCCACAGACCCAATGCATGTTGCAGATAGGCGGAGTCAGGCTGGGCCTTCAGCTGTCTGGCCAATAGCTGGCGGGCGGCATCGCTCTGGCCCTGGCGGTCGAGCACTTCAATCTGCATCACCAGCGCCGGCAGGTTGCCGGGGTCCAGGCGCAGGGTCTGATCGAGATCTTCCTGCGCCTGTTTGAGCTCGGCATTGTGCAGGTGCAGGCGCGCCAGCTGAACGAAGTTGTCGGCGCTTTCCGGCTGGCTTTGCAGGGCCAGTTCCCAACTGTCGATACCTTGCTGCAACGGCGCGAAATACAGGCCCAGTTGATCCGGCGACAAGCCGAGCAAGGCGTTGATCGCGGCAAATCGTACGGTTTGATCTTCATCGTCGAGCAACGGGCCCAGCAGAAGGCTGCGTTGCCCACCCGGTACCAGGCCGGTCACACTCCTGATCGCTGCCATGCGCACTTCGGGCGACGTGTTCTGCAGATCGGCATCTGCCAGCTTCAAGGCTTGAGGGCTTGGGTAGTTGGGCAGTTCGGCATGCAGCCAGACGCGGCGCCTGACCGACAGGTCGGGGCGTCCCAGTTGCTGATACAGCAGGCGTGCGGCGCCCGGTTGCCCGGCACGGGCGGCGGAAAGCGCTTCGCTGTAACCGTGCCTGATCGCCTCCGGCACCACCGGAGCGGTGTTGCGCAGGGACAGCCACGCAACCACGAGGATGACCACGAGGCCAAGGCTGATGAGCAAGTAGCGGCGGGACTGAGGCATGCAGGTATCCGAAACTTTCTATTGACGCAGAGGGGGCAAGCTTCGGTCAGCCGACGCCGTGAGTCAAACACTGAGCCTGATATGGCCCACCATGGATGTTGAATCGGCCTACAAGATCTGTCGGCTGCGGAAATCATCCAGCTCTCGAAGCATTGACTACGATTGATGAAGTTCCTTCGATGAGCGTGTCCATGCAAGCCCTGTTCGGTTACTTCAAGGCAGTGATCCATCCTGGTCTGACGGTGTTGCTGTTCGCCCTGCGCACCATTGCGGCGGGGTTGCTGACCCTGTACCTGGCGTTTCTGTTCGATCTGGATCAGCCCAAGTGGTCGATCATGGCTGTAGTCATCATCAGCCAGCCGCTGGCCGGGATGGCATTGGCCCGCAGTTTCGGGCAAGTCATCGGCACCACCCTCGGCGCGGCGGTGGCGGTATTGATCATGGCGATCTTTCCCCAGGCGCCGTTGCCGTTCATTACAACCCTCGCGTTGTGGCTGGCCCTGTGCACGGCCGGCGGCACGCTGTTGCGTTACACCAGTTCACAGGCTTTTGTGCTGAGTGGCTATACCGCCGTGGTGGTGGCGCTGCTGGCGATCCCGGATCAGGACGGTACATTCCTGCTGGCGGTCACGAGGGTGACCGAAACGCTGCTGGCCGTGGCCTGCGTGTGTATCGTCAGCTTGCTGACGGCCCGTCCGGAGGCGGTTTCGCGCAACTACTTCGCGAAAGTCGATCAGGTGATCAAACTGGTCGCTACACATGCCGCTGCGGTGATCCGCACTGAAGAAAGCGAAGCCGAATTCCAGCGCCGGCAAATGCAGTTGCTCGGAGAAATCAGCGCACTGGAGGGCCTGCGGCGACACCTGTATTTCGATGCCCCACGCTTGCGCAGCGCCAACAATCTGGTGCTGCTGCTGGGCAATCAACTGATGTTGCTGACCTCACGTCTGACCGCCCTGCGTCATCAACGCCAGTTGCTCACCGAGCGATGGGAGGGCGACTTGCCGTTGGAGGTTCAGCGATTGCGCGCCGATGAGCTGGCGTTTCTCGATGAACTGGCCCGATACGGGCGTTCATTGCCGGAAGAAACAAGACATCGGTTGGTTATTCTGCAGCAGCAGTTCGAGGAACTGGCCTACAGGGCCGAACAGCAGACGGAAGAAATGAGTGCGACCCTGCGCTCGCTGGCCTGGGCATTGCGTTGGGAGCAGGCGCGGCTGTTGCAGCAGATCGAGCAGATTCTCGAACTGAGCGAAGCCATACAGGAGGGGCGGGAGGCCAGTTGCATGTTTCGTGGCCAAGCCAGCCCGTTGCATCTGGATTTCACTCTGGCAACCATGAATGCCATTCGTGCCTTCAGCGCCTTGTTGATTGCCGGGTTGATCTGGATCGAAACAGCCTGGGATGGCGCACGTGGCGGAATGATTCTGGTCGGGATTCTGTGTTCGCTGATGGCGACGTTCCCGCGCCCCTTGATAGCCGCGCAGAGTTACGCCCGCGGACTGGGTCTGGCATTGGTGGTTTCGGCGCTGTACCAGTTCATGCTGGTGCCGGCGGTCAGCGACTTTGAATGGCTGGCCTTGCTGCTTGCGCCGCTGCTGTATGTGATTGCGGTCGGGCTGGCCAGTCCGGCCACCGCAGGTATCGGAATGGGGCTGGGTTTGTCGAGTTTCCTGATGCTCGGGCCGCAGAACGTTGGTACCGGTCAGAACACCGCCATTCAATGGTTCGAGTTTGCTGGCGCTTACGTCAGTGCGGCGATGCTGGCCCTGATCGTCTATGCGTGGATCTTTCCGTTCCGCCCGGTGCTTCGAATCCGTCGCTTCTACAACGAAGCACGGGAACAGGTGTATCAATTCACCCAATCGCCCGTCACCGACGAGCAGCAGTTCGCTTTTGAAAGCCGTATGGTCGATCGTCTGACGACCATGTTGGGGCTATTACCCGCAGCCAATGATCCGGACATGCAGAGACGTTATGAAATCAGCCTCGCCTGCGTGGCACTCGGCGTTGCGATTCACCAACTGAGGCAGCAGATGCAGAACAACGCTTTGCTTTCGGAGGCCTTCGGTCAACGACTGACGGCAGCCTTGCGCCAGACCGGGCGGTTCGTCGCCGGTCGGGCGGACACGGACCTGAAACCCTTGTTGACGACGCTGCATGCACTGGGCGACGAACTGGATGATCTGCATGCCGCGACCCATGAACATCTGTGGTCTGTGTTCCGCATGCGGGTGGCGTTGCTGATCGTCGTGTCGTTTCTTGAGCGCCATGGCGAGTATCTGCAACACAACGCCCCTGAAGGAGAACCGAGCCTTGCCCATTGATTTCGAGATCGGTGGGGTTTACCTGCCACCAATCGCCCAAGCGCTGATCCTCGCCGTACCGGTCTTTCTATTGCTGGACTGGGTATTGCGTCGCCTCGGCGTGCTGCGTCTGGTCTGGCACGAAGCGTTGTTCGAAGGCGCGCTGTACGCCTGCGTTTGTGCCACTTTGATTCTGCTGATGGGAGCCTGATGCCTTGAAGACGTTGCTCACCCGATTGACTACATTGGCAGTGGTGCTGCTGGCCATCGTGCTCGGCTGGTTCGCCTGGGAGCATTACACCCGGGCTCCCTGGACGCGGGATGCGCGGGTGAGGGCAGATGTGGTGACACTGTCGGCGGATGTTTCGGGTCGCATCGTCAGTCTGGCGGTGCAGGACAACCAGCACGTTGAAAAGGGGCAACTGCTGCTCGAGATCGATCCGGCCCGCTACAGTCTGGCGGTTGAACATGCCAGGCGTTCGGTCGAGGTGGCCAAGGCCACCCTGGGTCAGTCCCGGGCGTCCATCGTGGCCAGCGAGGCCTTGCTCAAACAGCGCGAGAGTGAGGAACGACGCAGACGCACACTCAAACAGGGCTTTGCGATTTCCGGTGAAGAGTGGGAAAAGTCCAGCACCGATGTGGCTGTGGCCCAGGCTGACCTGCTGCGTAACCAGGCCAATCTGGGATTGGCTGAGGCCAACGTGCAATTGGCGATTGCGGCACTGACCCAGGCGGAACTGGATTTGCAGCGTACCCGTGTCGAATCGCCGGTCAGCGGCTACGTCACCAACCTGTTGACCCGGCAGGGCGACTACGCGGTGGCCGGCGGCGCATTGCTGGCACTGGTGGACAGCGACTCGTTCTACGTCAGTGGTTACTTCGAAGAGACCAAATTGCCACGGATCGAGGAGGGTGACAGGGTTCGGATCGAATTGATGAGTGGAGAGAAATTCGGCGGCACCGTACAAAGCATCGCATTCGCCATCGCCGACCGGGAGAACGCGCCGGGCAGTCGATTGCTGGCCAACATCAACCCCAGCTACACCTGGGTGAAACTGGCACAACGGGTACCGGTGCGCATCGGCATCGACTCCGACTATGCGGGCAAGGACCGGCTCAGGGCAGGCACTACAGCCACCGTCACCGTTCTGGAAAACCACGAAAGACGGGTACAAAAAAGCCCCGCGACCGAATGATACGCGGGGCAAAAAATTGGTTGGTTGCGGCCAACCAAAGGAGCTCTTTAAAAACCTGTTACTTGCTGGCGACCGTTTCCGGTTGCCAGCCGCCACCGAGGGCCTTGTAGATCGCGACGATGCCGCGGTACAGATCGACTTCGGCCTGGGCCTGGCTGTCTTCGGCGTTCAGGCGCTCACGCTGGGCGTCGAGCAGCACGAGGAAATCCGTGGTGCCTTCGCGATAGCGGATTTCAGCCAGATCGGCAGCCTTGCGACTTGATTCGCTCTGGCGGATCAGCGAGATCAGGCGTTGCTGACGTTTGCCGTAATCGCTGAAGGCATTCTCCGACTCTTCCAGGGCCAGCAGCACTTGTTGCTCGTAGGTCGCCAGTGCGCCTTCGGCATCGGCATCGGCGCCGCGCAGGCGGGCCCGCACGCTGCCAAGGTCGAACGCTGCCCAAGTGATGCTCGGGCCCAGTGCCCAGGCGTTGGCCGCCGAGGAACCGATCTGCGAGCCACGCCCGGCGGTCCAACCCAGGAAACCGCTGAGGCTGACACGAGGAAACAGGTCGGCCTTGGCCACACCGATACGTGCCGTGGCCGAAGCCAGTTTGCGTTCGGCGCTGAGGATGTCCGGACGACGTTGCAGCAGCTCGCCCGGATCACCGATCGGCAATGCCTTGGCGATGGCTGGCAAGTCTTTCGGGCTCAGGTCGACGGTCAGCTTGTCCGGACGTTCACCCAGCAGGGTGGCGATGCGGTTCTTCTGCCGAACCTGCTCCGCCTGCAATTGCGGCACGCTGGCTTCGACCGAGGCCAGACGGGCATCGGCACGCTCGACATCAAGCTGATCGCCCACGCCGGCGTCACGCAGGCTGATGGTGATCTTGCGCGACTCCTGCTGGTTTTCCAGGTTGGCCACGGCGATCTTTTCTCGCAGTTGTGCACCGCGCAGTTGACCGTAAGCGTCCACCAGTTCGGCAATCATGGTGACTTGCAGTTGGTACAGATCCGCTTCGGCAGCCTGCTGATCGGCTTCACTGGCTTCCAGGTTGCGCTGGATGCGGCCAAACAGATCGACCTCCCAGGCCATGTCCAGACCCAGGTCGTAGCGTTCGCTGTTGACCCGCTTGGTGGTCTGGCCGGGAATCTGCCCCTTGGCCAGATCGCTGCTGGCGCGGCTGGTGATGGTCGGCATCGCGTCATTGCTGACGTCGTCACGGATCGCCCGGGCGGCTTTCCAGCGGGCGAACGCCACGCGCAATTGACGGTTGCCTTGCAGCGATTGAGTCACCAACTGGTTGAGGGTCGGATCGTCGAACTGCTGCCACCAGATGCCTTCGAACTTCGAACGGTCAAAGTTCTTCTGGCCGGCGGCGCCGTCGGTGGCGGCCGTGATGTTGGCCGCCTCCGTGGCTGGGGTCTTGTAGTCGGGGCCGACTGCGCAGGCACTCAGGGCCAGCACCAGCAGGCTCGGCAGGAAGACTTTCAGACTCATTGGTGCGCCTCCAGTGGCTTTTGAAGATTCTGCGCCTTGGCCGCTTTGCGGGCTTCACCGCGCTCCACGAAGTTGCGGATCAGTACATAGAACACCGGCGTCAGCAGCAGACCGAAGAAGGTCACCCCGAGCATCCCGGAGAACACCGCCACACCCATGGCGTGACGCATCTCGGCACCGGCACCGCTGGAGAACACCAGTGGCACCACACCCATGATGAACGCGAACGAGGTCATCAGGATCGGCCGCAGACGCAGACGGCAGGCTTCCAGTACAGCGGCCAGCGGGTCGAGACCTTCCTGCTGTTTGTCCTTGGCGAATTCGACGATCAGAATCGCGTTCTTACAGGCCAGACCCACCAATACGATCAAACCGATCTGGGTGAAGATGTTGTTGTCACCGCCAGAAATGATCACCCCCGTGATGGCCGACAGCAGGGTCATCGGCACGATCAGGATCACCGCCAGTGGCAGGCTCCAGCTTTCGTATTGAGCGGCGAGCACCAGGAACGCCAGCAGTACACAGAGCGGGAACACGAACAACGCAGTGTTGCCGGACAGAATCTGCTGGTAGGTCAGATCGGTCCACTCGTACGTCATGCCGTTCGGAAGTTCATCCTTGAGCAATTTCTCGATGGCTTTTTCGGCCTGGCCGGAGCTGTAGCCGGGTGCTGCGGCACCGTTGATTTCAGCGGTGATGAAGCCGTTGTAGTGCATCACGCGATCCGGGCCCGAGGTGTCGCTGACCTTGATGAAGGTCGCCAGCGGGATCATTTCGCCTTTGTTATTGCGTACTTTCAGCTGGCCGATCTGGTCGGATTCGAGGCGGAACTGCTGTTCGGCCTGAACGTTGACCTGATAGGTACGCCCGAAGCGGTTGAAGTCGTTGGCATACAGCGAACCCAGGTAGATCTGCAGGGTGTCGAAGATGTCGCTGACGGCCACGCCGTGGGTCTTGGCTTTTTCGCGGTCGATGGCAGCATCGACCTGCGGCACGTTCACGGTGTAGCTGGTGAACAGGTTGGCCAGTTCCGGAACGTTATGGCTCTTGGCAATGATGTTCATGGTTTCCTTGTACAGCTCTTCGTAGCCCAGGTTGCCCCGGTCTTCGATTTGCAGGCGGAAACCACCGATGGTGCCCAGACCTTGTACTGGTGGCGGCGGGAAGATCGCCATGTAGGCTTCCTGGATCCCGGCGTACTGGCCGTTCAAGGCACCGGCAATCGCACCGGCGGACATGCTCGGGTCTTTACGCTCGTCGAACGGTTTGAGGGTCACGAACACGATGCCGGCGTTCGGGCTGTTGGTGAAGCCGTTGATCGACAGGCCCGGGAACGCTACGGCGCTTTCCACGCCCGGCTGTTTCAGTGCCAGGTCGGACATGCGTTTGATCACGTCTTCGGTGCGGTCCAGGCTCGCGGCGTCCGGCAGTTGTGCGAAGGCCACCAGGTATTGCTTGTCCTGGCCGGGTACGAAGCCGGTTGGGGTGCTGGAGAACCCGAAGAAGGTCAGCACCATCAGGCCTGCGTACAGGAAGAGGGCGATGCCGCTGCCACGGATAACCCGGCGCACGGTTCCGACGTAGCCATGACTGGCACGGTCGAAGAAACGGTTGAATGGACGGAACAGCCAGCCACCGAAAATCTTGTCCAGCACTCGCGAGAAGCGGTCTTTCGGCGCGTCGTGACCTTTGAGCAACACAGCGGCCAGCGCTGGCGACAGGGTCAGCGAGTTGAAGGCCGAGATCACGGTCGAGATCGCAATGGTCAACGCGAACTGCTTGTAGAACTGGCCGGTCAGACCCGAGATGAATGCCGCCGGTACGAACACCGCACACAGTACCAGCGCCGTGGCAATGATCGGGCCCGTTACTTCACCCATGGCCTTTTTGGTTGCATCGAAGGGGTTGAGCCCCAGTTCAATGTTCCGCTCGACGTTCTCCACCACCACGATGGCGTCGTCCACCACGATACCGATCGCCAGTACCAGGCCGAACAGCGACAGTGCGTTGAGCGAGAAGCCGAACAGGTGCATCACCGCAAACGTACCGATCAACGATACCGGCACCGCCACCAACGGAATGATCGAGGCGCGCCAGGTCTGCAGGAACAGGATCACCACCAGAACCACGAGGATCAGTGCTTCGAAGAGGGTGTGAACCACCGCCTCGATGGAGCCGCGCACGAAGATCGTCGGGTCATAGACGATGCTGTAGTCCATGCCTTGCGGGAAGCTTTTCTTCAGTTCTTCCATCTTGCCGCGAACTTCGTTCGAGATTTCGATGGCGTTGGACCCCGGGCGCTGGAAGATCGGGATCGCTACGGCTGGCTGGTTGTTCAGCAACGAGCGCAGGGCGTACTGGCTGGAACCCAGTTCGACGCGGGCGATATCCTTCAGGCGAGTGATTTCACCGTTGTCGCCTGCGCGAATGATGATGTTCTCGAACTCTTCCTCGGAGACCAGACGGCCCTGAGTGTTGACCGACAGCTGGAAGCTTTGCGCAGTTGGCGCAGGAGGGGCGCCCAGTTGGCCGGCGGCCACCTGACGGTTCTGCTCACGAATGGCGGTCACTACATCAGTGGCAGTCAGATTGCGCGAGGCGGTCTTGTTCGGATCCAGCCATACACGCAGCGAGTAGTCGCCCATACCGAACAGCTGCACGTCACCGACTCCACCGAGGCGAGCGAGCTCATCCTTGATATTGAGGATCGCGTAGTTGGACAGGTACAGCATGTCGTAGCGTTTGTCCGGCGAGGTCAAGTGCACAACCATGGTCAGGTCGGGCGAGGCCTTGTCGACGGTGATACCGATGCGCGTCACTTCTTCCGGAAGCTTCGGTTCGGTCCGGGTCACGCGGTTCTGCACCTGCACCTGCGCGTTGTCCAGGTCGGTACCCAGGGCGAAGGTGATGGTCAGGGTGATCTTGCCGTCAGCGGTGGATTGCGAGGACATGTACAGCATGTTCTCGACCCCGGTGATGGCCTGCTCCAGCGGAGCCGCCACGGTTTCACCGATGACTTTTGGGTTGGCGCCCGGGAAGTTGGCACGTACCACCACGGTGGGCGGCACGACTTCCGGGTATTCGCTGATCGGCAACTGGAACAGCGAAATCGCACCGGCAATCAGGATCAACAGCGACAGCACCGCTGCGAAGATCGGCCGTGAAATGAAGAATTGGGAAAAATTCATCGGAGTTGTCGTCCCTTAACCGCGTGGGGTCGCAGCAGCCAGTTTCACAACCGAACCCGGCGCGCCTTTGGCTGGTGCGACTTTGGGCAGGTTGCTGGCTTCCAGCGCTTGTCGTTGTTGAGCGAGAGCGGCAATGGTTTGCTCGCTGGCCATCGGAATCACTTCAGGCGAAACCGGGGAGCCTGGGCGAACCCGTTGCAGACCCTTGACGATGATCGTGTCGTCCTTGTTCAGGCCGCTGCGCACGATACGCAGGCCTTCGATCTTCGGACCGAGTTCGACGGCGCGGTAGGCGGTCTTGTTGTCGCCATCCATCACCAGCACAAACTTCTTGCCGAGGTCGGTACCGACCGCTTCGTCGTTGATCAGCATGGCGTTGTAGGTGCCGCTGCCGACCAGTTTCAGACGCGCATACAGGCCCGGGGTATAGGTGCCGTCGCTGTTGTCGAAGACGGCGCGACCACGGATGGTGCCGGTTTTCGGGTTGACCTGGTTGTCGACGAAGTTCATCTGGCCCAGGTGCGGGTTGCCGTCTTCGTTGGACAGGCCCATGTACACCGGGGTGGTTGCACCGCGCTGACCCTGACGGGCGAGTTGGGTGTATTTGAGGAACACACGCTCGTCGGCGTCGAAGTAGGCGTAGACCTTGTCAGTGGAAACCACGCTGGTCAGCGGGGTGGTGTCGGCGGTCACCAGGTTACCGGCGGTGATCTCGGCACGGCTGACACGGCCACTGATCGGTGCGGTTACACGGGTGAAGCTCAGGTTCAGTTTGGCCAGATCCAGTTGCGCTTGAAGGGCGCCGACAGCGGCACGTGCTTCTTGTGCAGCGCTGGTGCGCGAGTCGGCCAGTTCGGCGGAAATCGCGTTGCTGGCACGCAGGCGTTCGCCACGGCCAGCTTCGTTTTCACTGCGGGTGGCGTTGGCGCGGGCCTGGGCGACCAGCGCTTCAAGACGGCGAACCTCAGCCTGGAACGGACGCGGGTCGATCTGGAACAACAGGTCGCCTTTCTTCACCAGTGCACCTTCGGTGAAGGCGACTTCGTCGATCTGGCCGGAGACCCGTGGACGGATTTCAACGGTTTCCGGCGCCTCGAGGCGCCCGGTGAATTCGTCCCACTCGTTGACGGGTTGTTCCAGCACCTTGGCCACGCTGACTTTGGCAGCAGGCATGGCGGCGGCGGTTTCTGGAGTCTTGCCGCAGGCGCTCATCACCATCACGGCCAACAGAGCCAACGGGAAGCGCAAATGTTTGAGTGATTGTTCCATGGATGCATCCGCCAATGTATTGAAGATGGGCGGATGATGCTCGGCAGGTAGATAGCAAACGAATCGAATGACACGAAGGTAACTATCATTCGGAATGATATAAGGCCGAGCGAAGCCCTCTAGCATGCACCTTTCGTTAGGGGGCTATCAATATGGCCGATGACAAATCTGTGTTGCGCGACCTGCAAGGATGAGATCGACAGGCATTCTTTGCGGCAGATGCAAAGAGACGGCCATGGAGGCCGTCTCGATCAGCGTGTAGCGGGTGACTCAGTTGATGCCTTTGCGGTTCGGCCCGAAACGGTTCGGACCTGGCTGGCTGTCCTGCACCAGAAACACCAGGTTGACGATCGGCAACAGCAACCACCAGCCACTGCGGTCGGTGTCGTGCATGCGGCGTGCACCGACCGCGATGCTTGGCAGCAACATCGCCAGGCTGTACAGGTTGTAAAGGACGCCCTTGGTATTGAGGATTGCATCGAGAACACCGATGACAATGCAGATACCCATGTTGATCAGGATGAACATCCAGTACTCGCGACGGGTGGCGCGCCCCTTGAACTCGGCGTAGTTCTTCAACGCTTCCATGTAGGGGTTGCCCGTCGTGATGGCGGGGCCGCTTGCAAAGGACTGTTGGGTCGCCTGAGGCGCTCCGCACTGTGGGCAAGCCACGGCCAGGCTGCTAATTTCCTTGGCGCAACCGCGGCAGAAAACCATGCTCATATTTTTTTCCCTAAAATTATTCAATCGATAGGCAGGACAAAACGAACGCGGTAAGGCCTGACAAAACAATGCCGGCAATCGCGAGGTTTCTTCCTGGATGTTTTTGGTTGATGCAGACGATGCCGCAAAGGAGACCAGCAATGCTGAGAACTCCCACACCGACAATCGCGTCTCTGTCCCATTCGGAATCATCGAACAAAGTGAGTGCGCTGATAATTCCGATGATCAATGAAACGATGGCGAGCCAGGGAGCTTCGGCTTGAGTTTGCGGCACCGAGGCCTGCTGGGGAGCCCCGCATTGGGGGCAGGTGAGCGCCGATTCGTGAAGCTCCTTGGCGCAAGCACGACAATAGACCATTGCCATCGTTTTCCTTAACTGAGTGCGTATACCCGAACTGCCATGTATCGGGGCGGCGACACGTTAAACTTTATTGCCGAATTTGTCATTAGGCACTTTGCCAGCACTCACGATGTGCACCGAAATGACGAGCTTGCGAGGGGCGTCCGGATCACCAGCTCCGACCGATAACGCGCATTGCAGAAAGAACAGCGAGGCGCTCGCGCCAAGAGTTTCGCCCCCAACGGACAAGTCGCCGTTTCTTTATAGTAAAGTCGCCATCGAACCACCTGTCGTCTGAGGCTTTCCGGCAATTGGTGTACGCAAAACCGACAGATGGGCACGACTTTCAAATGAGCAATTCTACGACGACCACCAGCGGCAATTGGTATGCGGTCATTGCGCTGGCACTGGCTGCGTTCGTCTTCAACACCACCGAGTTTGTTCCTGTCGGTCTGTTGAGTTCGATTGGCAGCAGTTTCGACATGACATCGGCTCAGGTCGGCCTGATGTTGACCATTTATGCATGGGTGGTGTCGCTGACGTCACTGCCGATCATGCTGCTGACGCGCAATGTCGAGCGGCGCAAGCTGTTGATCGTACTGTTCGGGATATTCATCCTCAGTCACATCCTGTCGAGTCTGGCGACCAGCTTCGCTGTCCTGCTGGTAAGTCGGATTGGCGTGGCGTTGTCGCATGCGCTGTTCTGGTCCATCACCGCTTCACTGGCTGTGCGCCTGGCGCCGCCGGGCAAGCAGGTTCAAGCGTTGGGCCTGCTGGCAACCGGCACTTCACTGGCGATGGTGCTCGGCATTCCCCTTGGCCGGATATTGGGCGAGGCGATGGGCTGGCGAACCACTTTTATCGTGATCGCAGTGCTGGCCGCTACGCTGGTGTTCTGGCTGGCCAGGGTCTTGCCGTTGCTGCCGAGCCAGAACTCAGGCTCGCTCAAAAGTCTGCCCATTTTATTGAAGCGACCTGCGCTCATGGCGATCTACGTCCTGACGGCCATGGTCGTGACGGCGCATTTCACCGCCTACAGCTACATCGAACCTTTCGTGCAGGTCGTGGCGGGCATGAGTGGCGAGACAGTCACGCTGATCCTGCTGTTATTCGGCGGCGCGGGTATTTTCGGGTCCCTGCTGTTCAGCTGGCTGCACCGCTACAGCCCGCCGCGTTTTCTGATCGTCGCCGTTTCGTTGCTTGCGTTGTGCCTGGTGCTGCTGTTGCCTTTGAGCGGTAGCGTTTCGTACCTGTGCGCACTGAGCGTGTTCTGGGGAATGGCAATCATGGGATTCGGCCTGGCGCTGCAGTCCAGGGTCCTGGTGCTGGCGCCCGACGCGACCGATGTGGCGATGGCGCTGTTTTCAGGGATCTACAACATCGGTATTGGTGGCGGGGCCCTGATGGGGAGCTGGGTGGGCAGCCAGCTCGGCTTTGCTTATGTGGGGATCGTGGGTGGCACGCTGGCGGCGCTGGCGCTGTTGATCTACTGTCTGTCGGTCAATCGCGTGGCTTGATCCGGGGCTTGTGTTTGAGTTTTTGAACCGCTTTGCTGACGACAACAAAGCGGTTTCGGAAAGGTTTCTCAGAGACTGTCCGGATCACCGAAAAACATCTGAATCCGCGACCTCAACCACCGCTCCCCCGGATCGTTATCCTGCGACCCGCGCCAGGCCATATGCAGTTCGAACGTGCGCGTCGGCAACGGCGGATCTTCCGCCCGAACGCCACCCGCAGACGTCAGCGCATCAGCCGTGTAATCCGGCACGGTCGCGACGATATCGGTTCCGGCCAGCAACGTGCTCAAGCCATTGAACTGCGGTACGGCCAGTACCACGTGGCGTTTGCGTCCGAGTTTTTCCAACTCCTCATCAATAAAGCCACTGAGGTCGCCGGCGAACGACACCAGCGCATGGGGGCGGGCGCAGTAGTCGTCCAGGCTCAGCGGCCCGGGTACGGTGTCGGCGCGCAGCAGTTTTGGCTGGCTGCGGCGCAAGACCTTGCGTTTGGCGTTGGCCGGAAGGTCGGTGGTGTAGCTGACGCCGATGGAGATTTCGCCGGAGGCGAGCAGGCCAGGCATCAGGATGTAGTTGACGCGTCGCACCACCAGCACGATGCCCGGCGCCTCGGCGCGCAGGCGCTTGAGCAGCATGGGCAGCAACGCGAATTCGACGTCGTCCGACAGGCCGATGCGGAAAACCGACGTGCTGGTGGCCGGGTCGAATTCGGCCGCGCGGCTCACGGCAGTCGAAATCGAATCCAGGGCCGGGGAGAGCAGGGCAAAGATTTCCACCGCCCGAGCGGATGGTTCCATGCTGCGCCCGGTGCGTACAAACAGCGGATCATCGAACAGACCACGCAGGCGCGAGAGCGCCGCGCTGATCGCCGGCTGGCCGAGAAACAGTTTTTCCGCAGCGCGGGTCACGCTGCGTTCGTGCATCAGTGTTTCGAATACGATCAACAGGTTCAGGTCGACACGACGCAGGTCATTACGATTCATCTGGAGTCCTGGCAGAGTCATCAAGCTTGACGAGGGCAGCCATATGAGAACAATGGCCGGCATGAATCTTACGGGGAAAGGCTGGTAGTCTGCACCGGGTAATTCAGCTTTACTGAGAAGGCAGTGGCAGTTTTTTCATGGATTTTCTCAATGCTGGCCATACTGCGGAATCAATGACAGGCATGTCGACTATTAATAGCCACTGATGGTCTTGGCTGGAAAGCCCAGATAGAGTTCAGGGCATTAGAGGTTACTTTGACGAGGTTTGCGATGTCCCGCACGATCCGTTTTCACAAGTTTGGTCCGGCCGAGGTGCTCAAATGCGAAGAGCATGCGGCCGCTCAGCCAGGTCCTGGCGAAGTGCAGGTGCGTGTCGAGGCAATCGGCATCAGCTGGTACGACACACTCTGGCGTCAGAATCTGGCATCGTCGCAGGCACGCCTGCCGTCCGGCCTGGGCCATGAGATGGCCGGTGTGGTCACGGCGATCGGCGACGGTGTCGAAGACCTCATCGTCGGTGACAAGGTAGCCAGTTTCCCGGCGGAAAGTCCCAACGACTATCCGGTCTACGGCGAACTGATCGTTCTGCCACGTACCGCGCTGACCCGTTATCCGGACGTGCTGAACCCGATCGAAGCCAGCGTGCATTACACGCCGCTGTTGATCGCGTACTTCGGTTACGTCGATCTGGCACGCGTCAAACCCGGACAGTTTGCCCTGGTCACTGACGCCAGTCATTGCGCCGGCCCGTCCTTTGTCCAGTTGGGCAAGGCGCTGGGCGTGCGAGTGATTGCCGCTACAAAAACCGCAGAAGAGCGCGAATACCTGCTGTCTCTGGGTGCCGAGAAAGTGATCGTCACCGAAGAAGAAGACCTGTTGATGCGGGTCAACAAGATTACCGACAACCGCGGCGTCAACGTCGTGTTCGACGGTCTCGGCGGCCCACAGATGTCACTGCTGGGTGATGTGCTGGCACCTCGTGGCAGCTTGGTGTTGTATGGCCTGCAGGGTGGCAACCAGACGCCATTCCCGGCCTGCGCAGCGTTCCAGAAGAACATCCAGTTCTTCGTGCATTGCATCGGCAACTTCACCGGGAAGCCGGAGCTGGGCATCGTCCAGGATCACGTCGCGCTGCAACGTGCCCTGCGCGATATCAATCAGTTGACGGCCGATCGCGTGCTGGTGCCGCTCAAGACGCGAGTCTTCCCGTTCAACGAGTTTGTCGAAGCGCATCGTTACATGGATGAATGCCCTTGCCGTGAGCGCGTTGCGCTGCAAGTCGAACCTGCCTGACCTTTACCTTTAGAGTCCGTGGCCCACGGACTCTTGTGCGCTCTTTCCTTCAGACCATGAGAAACCCTGGGCGCGATGCCTGGGGACGTTCAGCAACTGAACTGGTTTTTACTCGTGATCTGTATCTTCTAATCGCCCTCCAGACCCTGATAATTGAATGACTACTTTCATCTCAAGGAATGAGCGATGTCTGTGCATTCTATTTGCTTTGTGCAATACCAAACGGCTGTTGAAGATCGATGTTCCGGTTTCTGTTTAATTGCTGTAGGGCGGCTATGTAATCCCTTCTTTTTTTCCTGTGCTCATCGTGCGCAGGTCATTGTAAGAATTTTCCTAAGAAAACTTGAAGCCAGGGAAACCTCCGTAAAGACAGGGGGTTGCGCCATTCGTGTCGCGGGCGTGAATTATTTCAAGTACAACTGTTTCAAATAACTACAAAACTTTAAGTGTTAGCATTTTAGCGTCTATTAATTAATGAAGAATGATTGCGCGTCCGATGTTCTTGGCTGCGCAATATGAAACCTTTGATATCGGGTGAAGTACTGATGAGCACGATCCATGATCAGGCAATGAATTATGTCTACCAGCAAGTATTGCAGCGATTGCTGAGTTTCTTTTCCCGTGCCGAGCGCACGGCATTGCAGTTGTTGATTCAGCGGCTGGCGGTAGCGGCCGGGGGCATGGATCGTATCGGCGAATTCAAGGTGCTGGTGACTCAATCCGGAACCCGAGACTGTTGTTACAGCCTGGCCCTTATGCGCGCTGCCCAATTGAGCATCGCCGGGCGCGCTCCGGGCACCTTTCAGCTGCGGGTTGCGACGTTGCGCGGAGGTGCCGTACCCGCGTCGGCACTGCACAACATGCATCGCAGCTTCAGTGCACTGTTTCTTTATGATGATCCAAGGGTCGAACTGTTGATGGTCGATCATCGAGAGGTGTTGCCCTTCAATCACCAGGCACCCGTCTCGGAGGTGGGGCGCGAGGCAAGCTGCATCAATTTGCTGATGGTCGGCCATCGTCGGTGCTGGAATGAAGAGCTTTATCTATGGGACGACAACTACCTGGCAACGGGCGAGTTTTTCGGCCAGGTCGCTCGATGGAACAACGGCGTCGATGCACTGCTCAGCAGTGACTCTGCACGCAGTCAGGAGGCTTTTCTGCATGGCCTCGACCGGGCGGCTCGCAAAGCCGGCATCGGTGCACTGCCAAAGCGGGGCAACGGTTTCGATGAATTGTTCAGCCTGCTCGATGGCATGGGCGGCGATTACTATCGGGAACTCTACCCGGAAGCCGACCTGCAGCCCTGGCGCCCGCTTGGCCAGTTCGAAGCCTGTCGGCGCACCAGTTACATCGGCATCGACGATATCGTGGTGGGCAAGATGGACGAGCGGTGGCCGTTGCTCAGCGATTTTCTTGGTTTTCAGGCCAATGAACTGCAGATCGAAACGGGCACCGACGAGTCGACAGACCCCGTAATCGCTGCCTACCTGCACGGCCTGCAAGTCTGTCATGTCGAAGGGCGCAGCTACGAGGCGGGCGTCTCGGAGTATGTGCAGCGTTGTCTGGCTTCGATGCGCCGCAGGAACGTTCCCGAACAGATTTGCGAGCGGTTTCTGGCGTCATTCGGCAACCTGTCTGATCTGACCGAACACCGATCGGTGGCGATGGCCGCACTGCACAGAAATGTCGGAATCAGTGAATCGCAACTCGTCTGTCTGTTGTTTGCGCCTTTTATCGAAGGCGGTGCCGGCCTTGAACGTTTTCTGCGCACTTGCCATCCGGGCATGCTGATCGCCATGCCGGATCTGCACCGGGCGATGCAAGGGCTGCATGCGCCGGAGCAGGTTCTGCAATGGATGACCGAAGTCAGCGGGTTGCCCGTACACCTGATCAGCCGGTTGTATGCCATGGATTCCATTCCCATGGATGAGCAGGTCAGGCGGGCTCCGGAGCTCTCCGACGTCGAGGTTGCCGTGGGCGACCGCTCCGCGGAAGGTTGAGCGTGAGTGTATTGCCTGAAGGCGAAAACATGCCGGCGGATGCCCGCTCATGAATGCCGCACGTGAAACCGACTTCGCCTACCAGGCCGTCTATCGATACCTCACCCAGTTGATCGAAGAGCCTGGCGGCGAAGGTGCGATTCGCTTGCCATCCCTGAGGCAATTGGCCGAACGGCTGGGCGTCTCGATTTCAACCATTCAATACGCCTATGCCTTGCTGGAAAAGGAAGGTCGGGTTTACTCCGTTGCCAAGTCCGGTTATTTCGCAAGAGCAGCCAGTACGGTCATGCCGCCCGGTCGGGGCAGCGACCTGCTGGAAACCGTCTATGTCAATGCCAGATGTTCGGGGATGCGCGTGCTGAGCGCAGATGACCCGGCATCGGTACAACCGCTGGATGGTCCGCTGCTGACGCTTGAGCGGGAGCTGATGCGCCAGTACCCCCGGCAACCTCAGGCCGTGGTTCAGCCCTGTGGCGAACTGGAGCTGCGCACGTTGCTTGCCGCCCGTTATACCTCCTCACCGACCCATTGCTGGCATGCCGAAGATGTCTATATTGGCGCCGATGCAAGAGGGGTTCTCGAGATCCTGATCGCTGTCCTTGAGCTGCGCCACGCTACCGTGGTGGTGGAGTCGCCCTGTGACTGGATGATATTGCGCCTGCTTCAGTCTGCGGATGTGCGGATCATCGAGCTGCCGGTGCAGCCCGGCGGGGTGTTCGATCCACAGCAATTGGCATTGTTGCTGGAAACCGAGCCAGTACGGCTGGTCTTGCTGTCGTCGCAATTGAACATGCCCCACGGCAGTCTGGCTCCTCAGGATAATCTCGAGGCTATTGCGAGCCTGCTCACGCGCCACGGCATCTGGGTGCTGGAAAATGACAGCTACAGCGAACTGAGAGATGACAGTGATCGGCGACCTCTGCGTGATCTGCTGGACCCCGATCGCCTGCTGGTTTTCTCGACTTTTGAAAAGGTGATCGGTGTCGAAGCCCCTTACGGCTTTGTACTTGCTCGCCAGTGGCGGGCCGATCTGCAACGGCACTTCCTGCTGCGTTCGTTCCGTCTCTCGCCGATTCGCCAGAAAGCCATTGCCCGCCTGTATGCAAGCGGTCGTGTCGATCAACACTTGCCGGTGCTCAAGCGTCTGCTCAAGGAGCGCCGAACGCAGTTGATCGAGCTGCTGCGAGACGGGCTGGGCGATGCATTGCACATCGACGAGCCGCAGGGTGGGGCGACGATCTGGGTGCGCTCGTCCCGTCGGGTGGTGATGGGGGCGGTGTTTCAGCGCCTGCTCAAACAACACGTGTTGATCGCGCCGGGGGAGCTGTTCAGCACCCAGGGCATGCATGGGCAGCACATGCGCCTGAGTGCAATCGGCAGCAGCGGGCCTGAGCTGGCCGGGGTCGTCGGTCTGCTTGGCGATGCATTGCGGCTGGCCCCCGGTGACTGAGCTGTTAAAAAACATCGGGGATGCACGGGATAGATACCATCGCACTACGGTCAAACTGCCAGTAAACTCCGCTGTAATTTCCTGAACCACTCTATTTCAGAGGTTTTGCATGACACTCAGTCCTTTTGCGGGCAAACCGGCACCGGCAGAACTGTTGGTCGATATCCCGCGACTGGTAACGGCGTATTACACCGGGCAGCCTGACGCTTCGATTTCCACCCAGCGCGTGGCATTTGGCACTTCCGGGCATCGGGGCAGCTCCTTCGACCTGAGTTTCAACGAGTGGCACGTTCTGGCGATCAGCCAGGCGATCTGTCTGTATCGCGAAGCCCAGGGCATCACCGGCCCGCTGTTCGTCGGCATCGATACTCACGCGCTGTCTACGCCGGCCGGAGCCAGTGCCCTGGAAGTGCTGGCAGCCAACGGCGTGACCGTGATGATCGCCGAAGGCGACGAATACACCCCGACGCCGGCCGTGTCCCACGCCATTCTTTGCTACAACCGCGGCCGCACCACCGGCCTTGCTGACGGTATCGTGATCACGCCGTCGCACAACCCGCCACAAAGCGGTGGCTACAAATACAACCCAACCAATGGCGGTCCGGCCGACACCCACATCACCAAGTGGATCGAAGCCAAGGCCAACGAACTGCTGGCCAACAAGCTGGCAGGCGTTAAACGCATCGGCTACGAGCAGGCGCTTAAAGCCCCGACCACGCATCGTCACGATTACGTCAACACCTACGTGGCCGACCTGATCAATGTCATCGATTTCGATGCCATCCGCGGTGCCAAACTGCGTATGGGCGTCGATCCTCTGGGTGGAGCAGGGGTGCGCTACTGGTCAGCCATCGCCGAGCACTATCGTCTTGACCTCGACGTGGTGAACAAGGAAGTCGATTCGACGTTCCGCTTCATGACTGTCGACTGGGATGGCCAGATCCGCATGGACCCATCGTCGAGCCACGCCATGCAGGGCCTGATCGGTCTCAAGGAGCGCTTCGATGTCGCGTTCGCCTGCGATCCTGATCACGACCGTCACGGCATCGTTACGCCGTCCGGCGGTCTGTTGGCGCCGAACAATTACCTGGCGGTGTCGATCGACTACCTGTTCCAGAACCGCCCGCAATGGCGCGCCGATGCTGCCGTGGGTAAAACCGTGGTCAGCAGTGGCCTGATCGATCGCGTGGCCAAGCGCCTGGGCCGACGCCTGTACGAAGTGCCGGTCGGCTTCAAGTGGTTTGCCGATGGTCTGTTCGACGGCTCACTGGGTTTCGGCGGTGAAGAAAGCGCCGGCGCCTCGTTCCTGCGTAAGGACGGTGGCGTCTGGAGCACCGACAAGGATGGTCTGATCCCGGCGCTTCTGGCGGCTGAAATGACCGCCCGTACCGGCCGCGATCCAAGCCAGGCCTATCGTGCGCTGACCGATGAGCTGGGCGAACCGTTCTCGGTGCGTGTAGACGCCAAGGCCAACCCGGAGCAGAAAGCCTTGCTGAGCAAGTTGTCGCCGGAGCAGGTGACTTCCACCGAACTGGCCGGCGAAAAGATTCAGAGCATTCTCAGCAAGGCCCCGGGCAACGATCAGGCCATCGGCGGTCTGAAAGTCATGACCGAGAACGGCTGGTTCGCTGCACGTCCGTCGGGTACCGAAGACATCTACAAGATCTACGCCGAAAGCTTCATTGGCAATGACCACCTCAAGCAACTGGTGGCCGAAGCGCAAACGCTGGTCGATGGTGCAATTTCCACACAGTGATCAGTGTTGAATAGAAAAGGGCGACCTCAGAGGTCGCCCTTTTTTTGCCCGTCATTTAGCCGATCAGGCCAGATCCACCAGCACGATTTCACAGTCTTCAATCGCTGTGACGCTCAATACCGATTCATGGCTCACCGCCACACCGTCTCGAGCTTGTGCACGCAAGCCGTTGACTTCAATCACACCGGTGGCCGGTACAAGGTAGGCGCGACGCCCCTCGTCGAGTCGATATTCAGCGGTTTCCCCGGCCTTGATAGTGGCCGCCACCAAACGTGCGTTGGCGCGAATCCGCAGACTTTCATCGTCACCGTCCTTGCCGCTGGCGAGCGTCACGAAACCTTCGCGCTCACCTTTGGGGAACGGTTTGGCGCCCCAGGAAGGCGGTGCACCGGTTTCGGTCGGCAGAATCCAGATCTGGAAGATTTTGGTGGCAGTTGCTTCCAGGTTGTATTCGCTATGGGCGATGCCGGTGCCGGCGCTCATTACCTGAACGTCACCGGCTTCAGTGCGGCCCTTGTTGCCCAGGTTGTCCTGGTGGGTGATCGCACCTTCGCGCACATAAGTGATGATTTCCATGTCCCGGTGCGGGTGAGTGGGGAAGCCGGTTCCCGGGGCGATGATGTCATCGTTCCATACCCGCAGATTGCCCCAGCTCATGCGCTGCGGATCGTAGTACTCGGCGAACGAAAAATGGTGATGGGCATCCAGCCAGCCGTGATGGGCGCCGCCCAGCGAGCTGAAGGGTCTGAGTTCAAGCATGATCTTCTCCTCAAAAGGTTCGTCATGGGGCGTTTCGGCCGCAGCCACGAAGCGAGACCGGTGATTGATGGCGAGCATCATCAATCAACCAATAATCGAGAAAAAGCGTAAAAAGTGCCGCATTCCCATCGAATTGACTGATGTTATAAATCTCGAAACGCTCTCATGCAGCCTTCAGTTCATCGCCTAACTCAATGACCTGTAAGCATTTCGCTAGAACTCAACGGCAAATGCAGACACCATAGCCCTCAACAGCCTCAGCCTCTGGAGTCCGTCAGCGTGGCGCAAAATACCCCCGATCTTCCTCCCGAACTTCGTCCCCTGGCCGAGATGCCGTGGTTCAAACGCCTGGCGGCGCGTTTTCTCGGGCATGGTCTGACGCAATTACGCGCCCAGCATCGGGCATCGTGGCTGCACGGTCAGGCCGACGGCTTTCGCAGCGGGCACACCGCGGGGTTCGATTACGGCTACAAGGAAGGCAAGGCTGAGGGGCTGGAAGAGGGCCGTCAGGTCCTGTTGATCCGCGACAGCCGCAGCACTGAGCACCGTGCGCCGGGCATCGACAACCACCTGTTCGATGACTGGCGCCTGCCACTGACGGCCGAGCTGAAGAAGCGTATGAAGGCTGACGTCGCCCGTTTGCTGCCGGCCCGTGCCCAGCCGAGCGTTGCGCAATGGAAAATGATTTTCAGCGATACGCCGTCAACGTCGGTAGTCGCTGGCGCCGGGGCTGGCAAGTCGACCACGCTGGTGCTGCGCATTCTGCTGCTGACGCACTATCTGGGCTTTGAGCTGGACTCGATGACCGTGGTGACCTTCACCCGGGAGTCGCGCAAGGACTTCATCAATAAACTGATCGAACTGTTCGCCTTGTGGGGACAGGCCATCAGCCAGAAAACCGCCCGGGATCTGGTGCGCACCTTTCACTCGCGGATTCTGCCGATGGTGCGCAGCCTGCCAGGGTTCGAGCGCTTGCAGGCGTTCGAGAATCTCAGCCACCGGCCGCAGGGCGCTGAAGACGACGTCGACAGCAACCCGTTCGATCTGCGGATCAACGACGCCCAGCGACAGCAGCTCAATGCCTGCTATTACCGCCTCTACACAGATAACGAGCGCTTTCGCCAGCTGGTCCAGCCGTTGTCCCGGCATGCCTTGCAGCTCAAGGAGCTGGAGCGCGATCACCCCGACGTGCAAAAACGCATGGCAGTGACCGAGCTTGCCGCCAGGCGCGACGAAGAACTGTGCGACGTGATTGAAGACCTGTGGTTTCGTGCCGGTGCCTGGCCAATAAAAGGTGTCGAGCCGAACCGCCAGGCGTTCGACATCAACGGCTCGACCTTCCATTGTCATGGCTATATTCCGAATCTCGATGCCTGGGTCATCCTGGGTTTCGACCCGAAGGAAAACCCGCAAGTCTGTCGTCCCGATGCCAGGCTGACGGTCCGTGCAGAATGGGCAGTCAAGCGCACCCTGTTTCAAGCTTTCTGTCGTAAGCCATTGATATGGCTGGACAGTTACGAATCTTCGCGACGAGTTCTGGCCTCCCTGGCCGGCGATGCGAGTGCCGGTCCGGGGTTCGATTACAAGGTCAAGGGCGAACTCGTGTCTGCCCCGTTGCTCGACTGTTTTGTCGCCGCCGCCGGGTTTATCGAGAACCTGGGGCTGGACGTACCGGACGCCGTTGGTCGCATGAGTTTCGCCAAGGACGATCCTGACCGGTTTTTCTTCGAGGCGCTAAGCCTGTTCTGGCGTGCGCTGGAAGATCACTTGCTCGATCAGAAACCGCCGATCATGACCTACAACCGCATGTTCGCGCTGTTCAGCGAGCACTCGCCGGAAAACCTCAAGCTACTGAGCGATGAACTGCTGCGCCCCATGTCACACCTGATGATCGACGAGTTTCAGGACGTTTCACCGCAGATCGTCTCGTGGATCCGCGCCAGCCTTGCAGAGATCCGCAGCCGTGGCCCGGCCATGCACGTCGGACGCGGGGCGCAGCGTTCGTCCTTGTTGTGCGTGGGGGATGACTGGCAGTCGATCTATGGCTGGCGTGGCAGTTCGCCGAGTTACTTTATGGAGTTCAACAAAGAGTTCTCCTCGCCAAGCACAACGCGGGTGATGCTCAGCGACAACTACCGCAGCCATCAGCACATCATCGATGCCGCCGAACACATTGTCCGTGCCGCACCAGCGATCCCGGGCAAGAAAGCCAAAGCCAGTGGCGAAGAGAAGCCTTTGCAACCGGTCAACGTGCTGGAGCGCGATGATCAGGCACTCGGCCAGCGCCTGGCGGAGCATTACAGGAACGGCGATTCGATCCTGATGCTTTATCGAAAAAGTAGCGATAAGTCGTTAATAGAACAGCATATTCAGTCGGTAGTTAATGTTGATTCGAGCTTGCCGTACGAGTCTCGACGCTTGAAACAGCTGACCTATCACAGCGCCAAAGGCTTGCAGGCCGATGCGGTGTTCTTGCTCGGTGACTGCCAGCACCTCACCAGTTCGCCCTACAAGAATCAGGTCTACCGCATGGCCGGACTGGGCAAGGCCGGTGACAACGAGCCTTACGACACGGCGCAGAAGGACGAAATCCTGCGTCTGGCCTACGTCGGCATCACCCGTGCCGTGAGCCATTGCTACTGGTACGTCGAGCCGCAGGATGCCCAAGCGGTGAACATGCCGCGTGCGTCGGACCGGGTCGCCAAGGGCAAGCCGTTCTTCGTCGATCACCGATCGGAAAAGAAAACCGCTTGAATCGATTGCCCATGAAAAAGCCCGCACTCGGCGGGCTTTTTTGTTTTAAATCATTAGGTTATGCGTAACTCTTGAGGGAATCCGGAGGTATGAAGGCCTCCAGCTCATCCTCAACGGCCTCGATTATTCGCTCGACATCCGCCGCATTCATCACCGTGGCACAGGGAATGCCGGCAATGGCGATCATGGTTTCGCCGCTGGCCCGGTCGAACAGGCGGGCAATCATGCTGCCCGGCGCGTCCATCGTGGCCTCGAAACCCATAGGATGAAAATGCCAGCGCATCAGCTGGCAGGCATTGGGGAACGTGACTTTGCTTGACCCTTTGTTCATGTATTGCCCGCCTTCTTCATCGAGCGCTTCCGTTTGCTCATGGTAGGTGGGAAGAGCCTTCATTGGCTCAACCGGTGACTATCCTTAAAAGTAGCACCTGGATGTGAAAAACCTGTGAGATTTTTCAGGCCGTTTGGCGATTGCAGGGATTTTTTTGATGTAAGTCACGGCTGATGAAAATGTCGCCAAAATGCCACTATGCGCCGCTTGGTTGATGACGCACGCGAAGTTGGGCAAGCTCGGTTCTTTTGCCAAGAGTCGCTTATGCACGCCGATGATGACGGCCCGCAGCAGACCCCGGCCACGGCCGAAACGGTCATGCGCTATCACCTGTGCTGGAAACACCGGGATCTGGACGGCGTCATGGCGCTGTACCATCCGGACATTCAGTACAACGATTTTTTCCAGAACCGCGTGCTCGGTCTCGACGAGTTGCGTGAGTACGTTCGCGTCAGCATGCCCCGTGAATCCGACGAAGCGTTGGAGCATTGCGACCGGATCCGCATCGACGGCAACACGGCGTTTATCCAATACGAAGTGACCCTGCGTGGCGGCAATGGTCTGGTGTCGTTCCGTTCCAGCGAAGCGATTACCGTCAAGGACGCCAAAATCTGGCGGGTCAACGAATACGCGTCACTGTTGCGCGAGCAGGGCTCCAGTACCTCGACGCCGAGTCAGCGTCCGGCGGCGAGCCGACTGGGCCTGTCGCCACGCCAGTTGAGTTTCATGGCCGAAGACCTGCAGCAGTATTTCCAGCGTCAGCAGCCGTACCTCGATCCCGAGCTGGACCTGCAACGCGTGGCGAAGGAGTGCGGTTACAGCCGCAATCAGATTTCCTATCTGCTGAATCAGGTGCTGGGGCAAAGCTTCTATCGCTACGTCAATCAGGCGCGTCTGCAACATCTATTGCAGTCGCTCGACAACGCTACGCCGCCGCTGCGCATTGATGAACTGGCGTTCGCTGCCGGATTCAACTCGTTGTCGGCGTTCTACAGCTGTTTTCGCCAGCACACCGGGCAGTCGCCCAAGGCCTACGCCAAACAAATTTCTTTGCGGACACGCGCGCAAGACAGTCCTTGAGGTCAGCCACTAGGATCGACGCCATCGAAATCTGGATTGGCGGAGTCTTGCATGCCGGCGTGGCGCACTATCAGTTTGTGGATGGATCAACTCGATGAGCCGCTCAGCGCGCGCCCGGCACTGGAGCAGGACCTGGACGTCGACGTGGCGATCATCGGCGCCGGCTACACCGGGTTATGGACGGCGTACTACCTGAAGAAACTGGCGCCGGGACTGGATATAGCCATCGTCGAGGCGCAAACCGCCGGATTTGGGGCCTCGGGTCGCAACGGTGGCTGGTTGATGGGCAATCTGCTGGGCGAAGATCGCCTGTTGGCGGGCCTGTCTCCCGAGCAGCGTCGCGCTTCGTTCGATCTGCTGCACGGCATCCCCGATGAGGTGGAGATCGTCATCGAACGCGAGGGCATCGACTGCGATTACCGCAAGGGCGGAGTGCTGTATTGCGCGGCCCGTTATCCCGAGCAGGAAGCCAGTCTGCGTGAGTACCTGAGCAAGCTGCATGCACAGGGCCTGACTGACGACGATTATCGCTGGCTAAGCCCGGAGCAACTGGCGCGGCAGTTGCGCATTGCCAAACCCTACGGCGCCATCTTCGCCCCGCATGTGGCGACTATTCAGCCGGCAAAACTGGTGCGCGGCCTGGCCCGGACCGTTCAGGGCATGGGCGTGAAAATCTACGAAAACAGCCCCGTGACCCATTGGCAGGCCGGCAGCCTGCGCACCGACAAGGCCAGCGTGCGAAGTCGCTGGATCGTCCCGGCCATCGAAGGTTATTCGGTGACGCTACCACCGCTGGGTCGTTATCAATTGCCGGTGCAGAGTCTGATTGTTTCCACCGAACCGTTGTCGGCGGCGACCTGGGACGAAATCGGCCTGAGTCGTGGCCAAGCCTTCAGCGAGTTCAGTCGCCAGGTCACCTACGGCCAGCGCAGCGCCGACAACCGACTGATTTTCGGCGCCCGTGGCGGCTATCAATTCGCCGGCCAGTTGCGCCACAACTTTGATCTGACCCGGGATGAAGTGGAACTGCGACGCTATCTGTTTGGCGAACTGTTCCCGCAACTGAAAAACGTACAGATCACCCACGCCTGGGGCGGCAACCTCGGCATGTCCCGGCATTTCAAACCGCACATGCTGTGTGACCGGGCCAACGGCATCGCGCTGTCAGGCGGTTATGGCGGGGAAGGCGTGGGGGCCAGCAACCTCGGCGGAAGCACCCTGGCCGATCTGATCCTCGAGCGCGATACCGAACTGACCCGTCAGCCATGGGTTCTCCCCGACGGTGGAATCCACGCGTTGCGAGCGTGGGAGCCGGAGCCGTGCCGCTGGCTCGGCTACAACGCGATCATCAAAAGCTTCGTCCACGAAGACCAGACCTTGGCCAACCCGGCGACGGCGCCTTGGCGGCGCAAGCTTGCCAGCCGGGTGGCCGGGTTCATGGAAGGTTTCATGCACTGAACGTTGTTTACTACCAGACAGGTAACGCCATGAGCATCACCCAATTCAAGAACACCCCCACGTTGCAACTGGACGAGTCCAATCCGGTGGCCGTGCCGCTCGGCACGCCGGTGGCGATTGCCTCGACCACCAGCATCGAGCGCAACGACGGCGTCGAAACCGGCGTCTGGGAATGTACGCCCGGACGCTGGCGGCGGCAGATCACCGCCCAGGAGTTCTGCCACTTCATTTCCGGCCGCTGCACGTTCACCCCGGACGATGGCGGCGAAACCCTGCACATACAAGGTGGCGACGCACTGATGTTGCCAGCCAACACGCTCGGGATCTGGGACATCCAGGAGACCGTGCGCAAGACCTATGTCCTGATTTTCTGACGTTTTGATCCTTTTGATTGCCTGCCAACAACAACAGCCAATACAGGAATCGATCCATGATCCGAAAGACCCTCGCTCTCGCCCCCTTGATGCTCGCCGTGTCCCTCGCTCAGGCCGCGGATACGGTCAAGGTTTATAACTGGTCCGATTACATCGCACCGGACACCGCCAAGAACTTCGAAAAGGCCAGCGGCATTGGCGTCACCTATGACGTCTACGACAGCAACGAAACCCTGGACGGCAAGCTGATGACCGGTAAATCCGGTTATGACGTGGTGTTTCCGTCCAACCACTTCATGGCGCGGCAGATCCAGGGCGGGGCGCTGATGAAACTGGACAAGAGCCAGTTGCCCAACTGGAAAAACCTCAATCCGGTATTGCTCAAGGCCTTGCAGACCAACGATCCGGGCAATGAACACGGCTTCCCTTATCTGTGGGGCAGTACTGGCATCGGTTACAACATCGCCAAGGTCAAGGCCGTACTGGGCGATAACGCGCCCGTGGATTCCTGGGACCTGATCTTCAAGCCCGAGAACATGCAGAAACTGCAGAAGTGCGGCGTGGCGATCCTCGACAACGGCCCGGAACTGCTGCCTGCTGCGCTGAATTACCTGGGATTGCCGCACCACAGCAAGAATCCCGAAGACTACAAGAAGGCCGAAGCACTGCTGATGAAAGTGCGGCCGTATGTCAGTTACTTCCATTCCTCGAAGTACACCAGCGATCTGGCCAATGGCGATATCTGTGTGGCGGTCGGCTTCTCCGGCGATATCCTGCAAGCGGAAAACCGCGCCAAAGAAGCGAAGAATGGGGTCGACATTGGCTATGCGATCCCCAGGGAAGGCGCCGCGATCTGGTTCGACATGGTCGCCATGCCCGCCGATGCCCCGGATGCCAAGGCCGGGTACGCCTTCATGAATTACCTGCTGCAGCCCGACGTCATGGCCGGCATCAGCAACTACGTGCATTACGCCAATGGCAACGAACAGGCTGACAGCCTGATCGACCCGGCCATCAAGAACGACACCAAGGTTTATCCCAGCCCGGAAATGATGGGCAAGCTGTTCGCGCTGGAAGCCATGCCGCTGAACATCGACCGGATCCGCACTCGCGTCTGGAACAAGATCCGCACCGGAAGCTGACAATCTGTCGGAGCGGGTTATCCCGCTCCGATAGCTGGCAACGTCTATTTAATGGGTTGATATCACTTCGCTGGCACCGCACTAATAAAGTGCGGGAAAGTGAGACGTATCCAACAAAAAAGGAACTTACCGATATTTAATATTTAAATAAGAAATCGTCAGACAATTAGGCAAACTCACCACACTTGCAACATTCTTCCAGCGGCACGCGCTTTGTTTACGGGACTTTTCCGGAAGACTTCAATTTGATCTCGAAAAAACGCTAGACGACAGATTTCAAATTGTGTCAGGTTTCTGATGCCTTCATTGGGCGAGTGATAGGACAATCTCGCCAGAGGTTGTCGCTATCGGACAAAAACTGTTCCATTGCTAAACAAGGAAGTGTGTTTATGTCGAAAGTAAAAGCGAATGCTATTGATACCGCCGAACAGGCTTTCCAGCTGAACGCGGCCCCCCTGGCTGCGCCAAGCTCGGCGTATAACCAGATCAATAGCTTCAGCCATCAGTACGATCGTGGCGGCAACCTCACGGTCAATGGCAAACCCTCCTTCTCGGTGGATCAAGCCGCCACCCAACTGCTGCGAGACGGTGCCTCCTGGCACGACCTCGACGGTAGCGGCAAGATCGAACTGACTTACACCTTTCTGACCTCCAAGACCGCCAACTTCGGTGGCCTGGGCGTTACCGGTTTCAGTCAGTTCAGTTCCCTGCAAAAAGCCCAGGCGGTGCTCGCCATGCAATCCTGGGCCGATGTCGCCAACGTGACGTTTACCGAAGCGGCCAGAGGTGGCGACGGCCACATGACCTTCGGCAACTACAGCGGCGGTCAGGAAGGCGCAGCGGCATTCGCGTTCCTGCCAGGCACCGAGCCAGGCTATGACGGTCAGTCCTGGTACCTGACCGGCAGTGGATACGACGTCAACAAAACTCCAGGTGTGAACAACTACGGGCGTCAGACGCTGACCCACGAAATCGGCCACACCCTGGGCCTGTCCCACCCGGGCGACTACAACGCCGGCACGGGCAACCCGACCTACAATGACGCTTCCTACGGGCAAGACACCCGCGGCTACAGCCTCATGAGTTACTGGAGTGAAAGCAACACCAGCCAGAACTTCAGCAAGGGCGGCGTCGAAGCCTATGCCTCCGGTCCGCTGATGGATGACATCGCTGCGATCCAGAAGCTCTACGGCGCCAACCTGACCACCCGTACCGGTGACACCACCTACGGCTTCAACTCCAACGCCGGCCGCGACTTCCTCAGCGCGACTTCGTCGACGGACAAGCTGGTGTTCTCGGTGTGGGATGCGGGCGGCAAGGACACCTTCGACTTCTCGGGTTTCACCCAGAACCAGAAGATCAACCTCAATGAAGCCTCGTTCTCCGACGTTGGCGGCCTGGTGGGCAACGTGTCCATCGCCAAGGGCGTCACCATCGAGAACGCCATCGGCGGTTCGGGCAACGACCTGATCATCGGCAACAGTGCCGCGAACGAGCTCAAGGGCGGTGCCGGCAACGACATCATCTGGGGCGGCGGCGGTGCCGACAAGCTGTGGGGCGGTTCGGGTTCGGACACTTTCCTGTTCGCGGCCAGTTCCGATTCCAAGCCGGGTGCGATCGATCAGATCCTCGATTTTGTCAGCGGTCTGGACAAAATCGACCTGAGCGCGATCACCAATGGTTCGGGCCTGCACTTCGTCAGCGCCTTCACCGGCGCGGCGGGCGATGCCATCCTGACTTCCTCGGGCGGCAACAGCCTGTTGTCGGTGGATTTCTCCGGGCACGGCGTGGCGGACTTCCAGGTCAGCACCGTTGGCCAGGCAGCGATCAGCGACATCGTGGCGTGATATGAGCCGGGAAAGCGGCGCGCATGCGCCGCTTTCTTTGCTTGCATCGTCTTGGCCGGTAAGCAAGGCTACGTGCCGGAGTGAAATTTCCTATGATCCAATTCGCTTTTACCCGCAATGCGGCGGCGCACCTGTTGCCGATGCTGATGATGATTTCTGGAGAAACAACCATGGCAAGCAGCCTGAGACTCGAAGACCCATCGGTATTTGCCGGGCCGTGGCAGGCGACACTGAGCGCCCGCAGTGACACCCCCGAAGCGCAAGCGATGCAGGACAAACCGTCGAACACCTGCCAGGTCGACCTTGAGGCCAATCAGACCCTGGGCAAGGGCGCCGATTGTCTGAGCGCGTGGCTGCAAGACAGTGCCATCGGCTGGTTTCCCGATCCCGACGGGCTCTCCATCACCGGTAAAGAGGGCTCAAGAATCCAGTTTTTCAGCCGACAACGTGACGGGCTTTATCTGAGTGATTTGAAGTCGGGTCTGGTGATTACCCTGGAGCGAGTTGCAAAGCAGCCTTGATTATTGGAACCAGCACGCAGTTTAAATATAAGGCACCCCGTTACAGTTATAAGCCTGCCTTCAATAACTCTGCCGTGGTACTTGGTCGCGAAAGTTGTTGTTGAAGTGTAAGCGGATGCTGTCGGTGTATCTCCCGCTCCGAGCGCGGGCTAATTAATAGAAGACTCGCCAAGTACGGCGGGGAATATCATTTCAGGAATAATCAATGAAGATGGCGAAGGCCCCAGCCACCGCACCCTTATTCAAGGCACTGGGTGACTATAAAAGCATTCTGATCAGCGTCGGATGCTTTACCGCACTGATCAACGTGCTGATGCTGGTGCCCTCGATATATATGCTCCAGGTCTATGACCGAGTGCTGTCTTCGCAAAACGAAACCACCCTGGCGATGTTGTCTCTGATGGTCGTGGGGTTCTTCGCGTTCATCGGCCTGCTGGAGGTGGTGCGCAGCTTCATCGTGATCCGCATCGGCAGCCAGCTGGAGCGCCGCTTCAACCTGCGGGTCTATCAGGCCGCGTTCGAGCGCAACCTGTTCAAGGGGGAAGGCAACGCCGGTCAGTCCCTCGGCGACCTGACCCACATTCGCCAGTTCGTCACCGGGCCGGCGCTGTTCGCGTTCTTCGATGCACCGTGGTTCCCGGTCTATCTGTTCGTGATTTATCTGTTCAACGTCTGGCTCGGTGTGCTGGCCACCGCCGGCGCGCTGCTGCTGATCGCCCTGGCGTGCCTCAACGAATACATGACCAAAAAGCCGCTGGGCGAAGCCGCCGGTTTCTCGCAGAAGTCCAGCCAGTTGGCCACCAGCCATCTGCACAACGCCGAAACCATTCAGGCGATGGGCATGCTCGGTTCCTTGCGCAAGCGCTGGTTCCAGGTGCATTCGCGCTTTCTCGGTCTGCAAAACCAGGCCAGTGACACCGGCGCGGTCATCAGCTCCCTGAGCAAGACCTTGCGTCTGTGCCTGCAATCGCTGGTGCTGGGCCTGGGTGCCTTGCTGGTGATCAAGGGCGACATGACCGCCGGGATGATGATCGCCGGCTCCATTCTCATGGGCCGGGTGCTCAGCCCGATCGACCAGTTGATCGCCGTGTGGAAACAGTGGAGCGGGGCGAAGCTGGCCTACCGCCGTCTCGATTCCCTGTTGCAGGCATTTCCGCCGAGCGACGACGCCATGGCACTGCCGGCGCCGAAAGGCCAGATCACCTTTGAACAGGTCAGTGCCGGCCCGCCCGGGCAACGGGCCGCGACCTTGCACATGATCAATTTCAATCTGGCGGCCGGTGAAGTGCTGGGCGTGCTGGGTGCCTCCGGCTCCGGCAAGTCGACGCTGGCGCGGGTACTGGTCGGTGTATGGCCGACCCTTGGCGGGACAGTGCGCCTGGACGGTGCCGACATCCATCGCTGGAACCGCGACCAACTCGGTCCGTTTATCGGCTACCTGCCGCAGGATATCGAACTGTTCAGCGGCACCATCGCCGAGAACATTGCGCGCTTCAGCGAAACCGATCCGCAGAAAGTCGTGGCCGCCGCACAACAGGCCGGGGTCCACGAAATGATCCTGCGCATGCCGCAAGGCTACGACACGCAACTGGGCGAGGACGGCAGCGGTCTGTCCGGTGGTCAGAAGCAGCGTGTGGCGCTGGCGCGTGCGATTTACGGCACGCCAAGTCTGGTGGTGCTGGATGAGCCGAACTCCAACCTCGACACCGTCGGCGAAGCGGCATTGTCCAGTGCCATCGTGCAACTCAAGGCCCAGGGCACCACGGTGGTGCTGGTGACGCACCGGTCTTCGGTGCTGGCCCAGGCCGACAAGCTGCTGGTGCTCAACGAGGGCCGTCTGCAAGCCTTCGGTCCGAGCCATGACGTACTCAAGGCGCTGTCCGGCAACCCGCCACAACAGCCACAACAAACAGAAAAAACCGCGCAGGCACCGGGCGGACTCAGCATGAGCCGGCAGTACCAGCCCTCGACAAGGAACTCGGGTGTATGAGCAGCGCGAGCATGAACACAGAAAACGAAGCGAACATGGAACACGCCTACATCACCGAACGCCCGGAGCGCGACGCAAAGTTCTTCGCCCGGATGGGCTGGATTCTGGCGCTGGCCGGCGCCGGCAGTTTCTTTGCCTGGGCGGCACTGGCGCCGCTGGATCAGGGGATTCCGGTGCAAGGCACGGTGGTGGTATCCGGTAAACGCAAGGCCGTGCAGTCGATGAGCAGCGGTGTGGTCAGCCGGATCCTGGTGCGCGAAGGCGAGATCGTGAAGCAGGGCCAGCCCTTGTTCCGCCTCGACCAGACTCAGGTTGCCGCCGACGTGCAATCGCTGCAGGCCCAGTACCGCATGGCCTGGGCCAGCCTGGCGCGCTGGCAGGCCGAGCGTGACAACCTCAAGCAGGTGACGTTTCCGCCAGAGCTGAGCGACAACGCCGACCCGCGTCTGGCCCTAGTGCTGGAGGGCCAGCGACAACTGTTCAGCAGCCGCCGTGAAGCGTTCTCCCGCGAGCAGGCTGCGCTGCGTGCCAGCATCGAAGGCGCTACTGCGCAGCTGGCCGGCATGCGCCGCGCCCGTACCGATCTCAATGCCCAGGCCGCTTCCCTGCAACAGCAGTTGAGCAACCTGCAACCGCTGGCGGACAACGGCTACATCCCGCGCAACCGTTTGATGGAATACCAGCGTCAGCTGTCGCAGGTGCAGCAGCAACTGGCGGAAAACACCGGCGAAAGCGGCCGCGTGGAGCAGGGCATTCTCGAGTCGCGCCTGAAACTGCAACAGCACGGCGAGGAATACCAGAAAGAAGTCCGCAGCCAGCTGGCGGATGCGCAACTGAAAAGCGTCACCCTGTCCGAGCAACTGACCTCCGCCGGATTCGACCTGCAACACAGCGAAATCCTCGCCACCTCGGACGGCATCGCCGTCAATCTTGGCGTGCACACCGAAGGCGCCGTGGTGCGTCAGGGCGAAACCCTGCTGGAAATCGTCCCGCAAGGCACCCGTCTGGAAGTGGAAGGGCACTTGCCGATCAACCTGATCGACAAGGTCGGCACGCACCTGCCGGTGGACATCCTCTTCACCGCGTTCAACCAGAGCAAGACGCCGCGGGTTCCCGGCGAAGTCAGCCTGATTTCCGCCGACCAGATGGTCGATGAGAAAACCGGCGCGCCGTATTACGTGTTGCGCAGCAGCGTCAGCGATCAGGCCATGGAGAAGCTCAATGGCCTGGTCATCAAGCCGGGCATGCCGGCGGAAATGTTCGTGCGCACGGGCGAACGTTCACTCCTCAACTATCTGTTCAAACCGTTGCTCGACCGGGCCGGCTCCGCATTGACTGAAGAATAAGGATGTTCGGCTGTATGAATAAGCTTTCCATGCTGGCGGCAGCGTTCGCGCTGCTCGCGGGCAACAGTGCAGTGGCAGCCATGGGGCCGTTCGAAATCTACGAGCAGGCCTTACGCAACGACCCGGTGTTTCTCGGCGCGATCAAGGAACGTGATGCCGGCCTTGAAAATCGGGCCATTGGCCGCGCCGGGTTGTTGCCAAAACTGGGTTACAACTACAACAAGGGCCACAACACCTCGAAGGCCACTTCCCTCGACGAGCGTGCCCGAAACCGTACCGAGGAGCGAAACTACAACAGTTACGGCTCGACCCTGACGCTGCAGCAGCCATTGCTCGACTACGAAGCCTACGCGGCCTATCGCAAAGGCGTGGCGCAGTCGCTGTTTGCCGACGAGAACTTTCGCGGCAAGAGTCAGGAGCTGCTGGTTCGCGTCCTGGACAACTACACCAAGGCCCTGTTCGCCCAGGATCAGATCGACATCGCCCAAGCCAAGAAAAAGGCCTACGAGCAGCAGTTCCAGCAGAACGAGCACATGTTCAAGCAGGGTGAGGGCACGCGAACCGACATTCTCGAAGCCGAATCCCGCTATGAGCTGGCGACCGCCGAAGAGATCGAGGCGCGTAACGAACAGGATGCAGCCTTGCGCGAGCTCGGCGCACTGGTGGGCGTGCCGGCGGTGGACATCACTGACCTGGCGCCCCTGGATCAGAACTTCCAGACGTTCGCCCTGATGCCGGCCAACTACGACACCTGGCATGAACTGGCGATCAGCAACAACCCGAATCTGGCGTCGCAACGTCAGGCCGTGGAAGTGGCCCGTTACGAGGTCGAACGCAATCGTGCAGGGCATCTGCCGAAAGTGAATGCCTACGCCGCGATGCGCCAGAACGAGTCGGAAAGCGGCAACACCTACAACCAGCGCTACGAGACCAACACAATCGGTTTCGAAGTCAGCGTGCCGTTGTACGCCGGTGGCGGTGTGTCGGCCTCGACCCGTCAGGCCAGTCGCAATATGGAACAGGCCGAATACGAACTGGATGGCAAGACCCGCGAGACGCTCATCGAACTGCGCCGTCAGTTCAGTGCCTGCCTGTCCGGCGTCAACAAGCTGCGTGCCTATCAGAAGGCGCTTGCGTCGGCCGAAGCACTGGTGGTCTCGACCAAACAAAGCATTCTGGGCGGCGAGCGGACCAATCTGGACGCCCTGAACGCCGAACAACAACTATTTACCACCCGCCGCGATCTGGCCCAGGCACGCTACGACTACCTGATGGCCTGGACCAAGTTGCATTACTACGCGGGCACCTTGAGCGAGCAGGATCTGGCGCGGGTGGACGAAGCATTCGGGCAGGGCCCACGGACGCAATAACGCCGTAACTTTTACACAAAACAACAAAAACGAGTGGTGAACATGGACGTACGCTTCAAGCCGGCATCGGTCGGCACGCTGTTGCTCGCAATTTCTGTCAGCCAGGCCCAGGCGCAGTACCTTGAGTCTGGCAAGCCCGGCGACGCCGCCAGTTGGCGATCCGCCGAGTTCCTGCGCGACTGGGGCCTGGGCCGGATGCAGGCCGATCAGGCCTACGCCGCCGGTATTACCGGCAAAGGCGTGAAGGTCGGTGCGCTGGATTCCGGTTTCGACGCCGCCCATCCCGAGTTCGCCGGCGACCGTTATCATCCGGTGTTGAGCCGCGGCAGCTATGTCGATGGCTCGCTGTTCAGCGTCAACGGCACGCTCAATCCGAACAATGACTCCCACGGCACCCATGTAGTCGGCACCATGGGTGCCTCGCGTGATGGCATTGGCATGCACGGCGTGGCGTTCAATGCGCAGATCTATGTTGGCAACACCAACAAGAATGACAGTTTCCTGTTCGGCCCCAATCCCGATCCGCGCTACTTCAAAGCGGCGTACGACGCCCTGGCCGATGCCGGCGTGCGGGCCATCAACAACAGCTGGGGCAGTCAGCCACCGGATGTCAGTTATCGAACCCTTGCAGATCTGCATGCCGCTTACGCCCAGCACTGGAACCAGGGTACCTGGCTCGATGCCGCCGCCGATGTTTCGCGCCGCGGCGTAATCAACGTGTTCAGCGCCGGTAACAGCGGTTATCCCAACGCCAGCGTGCGTTCGGCGCTGCCGTATTTTCAGCCGGACCTGGAAGGCCACTGGCTGGCGGTATCGGGGCTGGACCAGAGCAATCAGCAAAAATACAACCAGTGTGGCCTCGCCAAATACTGGTGCATCACCACACCGGGCGCGAAGATCGACAGCACCATTCCCGACGGTGGCTACGCGATCAAGTCCGGTACCTCGATGGCCGCGCCCCACGCCACCGGAGCCCTGGCGCTGGTGATGGAGCGCTACCCGTACATGAGCAATCAGCAGGCGCTGGAAGTGCTGCTGACCACCGCCACCCAACTGGATGGATCGGTGACTGATGCACCGAGCGAGCGAATCGGCTGGGGCGTGGCCAACCTGAAACGGGCGATGGGCGGGCCGGGGCAATTGCTCGGCGCGTTCGAGGCGCGTCTGGCGGCCGGGCAGAGCGATGTGTGGAGCAATGACATTTCCGACAAGGCCCTGATCCAGCGTCAGCGCGAAGACCTCGCCGAACACAGTGCGTGGCAGCAAACCCTGCAAGCCAAAGGTTGGCAGAACGGTGTTCCGGCGGGCGCGAGTCAGCAGGATCAAACCGATTACGCCATCGGCACGGCCCGGGATGCGGCCGCCGCCAATCGGGTGTATCAGGGCAGTCTGATCAAGTCCGGCGCCGGCCGCCTGCTGTTGACCGGTGACAGCACCTATCGCGGTCCGACCACGGTCAATGGCGGCCTGCTGACCGTTAACGGCTCGCTGACCTCTGCGGTCACAGTCAATGACAGCGGCACCCTCGGTGGTTCCGGACGGGTTGGCGCGTTGATCGCCAATAACGGCAGTCGTGTGGCACCGGGCAATTCCATCGGCACCTTGAACGTCGCCGGCGACGTGACCTTCGCACCAGGTTCGACTTATGCGGTGGAATTGTCACCGACGGCCAGTGACCGCATCGTCGCCGGCGGCACGGCGACCATCAGCGGTGCCACGGTCAGCCTGTCTCTGGAAAACAGCCCGACCTTGCTCAGTACCGCCGAAGCGAAAAGCCTGCTCGGTCATCAGTACGACGTTCTGCAAGCCGCCGGTGGCATTCAGGGCCAGTTCGGCGCTGTGGTGCCTGACTACCTGTTTATCGGTGGCAGCCTCGCGTCCACCGGCACCGGGATCACGCTGAGTGTCGAACGCAACGCGACATCTTTTGCGAGTGTCGGCCAGACCCCGAACCAGCGGGCTGTGGCCAGCGCGGTCGAGGGGATGGGCGCAGGCAATGCCGTCTACGAAAGCCTGTTGCTGTCGGCTACCACCCACGAAGCACGGCAAGCGTTCCAGCAACTGAGCGGGGAAATCTACCCGGCCCTCGGTTCGGTACTGATCAACGACAGCCGCCAGTTGCGCGATGCGCTGGGTGAACGCCTGCATGACGCGAACACCTCGCAGAGCAATGGCTGGATCAAGGCCCTCGGTGCCTGGGGGACAACCGATTCGCGACACGACACCGCCGGCTACAGCACCTCGATTGGCGGCCTGCTGGCAGGGGTCGACGGCGCGCTGGACGAGCAGACTCGCATTGGTCTGGTCACCGGTTACAGCGACAGTTCGTTGAGCATGGGCTCCGGCACGCATTCTTCGGCCAAGGTCGACAGCTATCACCTCGGTGCCTACGCCGGCCACGCTATCGGTGACTGGCGTCTGAGCACCGGCGTGGCCTACAGCTGGCATCGCTCGGACGTGAAGCGCGACTTGCAATACGGCGACGTGAGCGCCAAACAGAAGGCCAAGGTCGACGCCGCCACCACTCAGGTGTTCGGCGAAGCGGCGTATCGACTGAATCTGCAACCGCTGGCTCTGGAGCCGTTCGCCAATCTGGCCTACGTACACCTGGACAGCGACGGTTTTACCGAGAAAGGCGACGCTGCCGCGCTGAAAAGCAATGGCGACCAGCGCGATGCGGTGCTCGGCACCCTCGGTGTCAGGGCGATCAAGACGATCAACCTGTCAGGCTCGCAAAAGCTCGATCTCAGCGGTCGCCTCGGCTGGCAGCACAGCCTTGGCGACATCGAATCCGAACAACATTTGCGTTTCGCCAGCGGCAGCGCGCCGTACAGCGTTGAAAGCTCACCGCTGGTGCGCGACGCCGCGCTGGTCGGCGTACAGGCCAGCCTGGCCCTGAGCCGCGACGTGCGGGTGAACCTGGATTACAACGGACAACTGGCCAGCCGCGAGAAACAGCACGGCGTGGGCCTGAGCCTGAACTGGCAGTTCTGACTGATCGTGACTGATCGTTCCCATGCTCCCGCGTGAGAACGATCAGACGATCACTTCAATAGACGGATTTTGTGCAACATCACTAAGGAAGGTCGCTGGATGAAAAATAACAACACCCCCGCGCAATCGGGTGGCTGCTTTCGCCTGAAAACCCTCAACTGTGCCTTGCTCTGCGCCATGGCCACCTGGGGCAGCGCACAGGCTGCGCCCTACGTGGAGAGCGGTCGGGCAGGGGACCCGGCCAGTTGGCGCAGCGCCGAGTTCAAGGCGGACTGGGGCCTGGGCGCGATCGGCGCGGACTACGCCTACGCCGCCGGCTACACCGGCAAAAACGTGAAACTGGGGATTTTCGACCAGCCGGTATATGCCGCGCACCCGGAATTTTCCGGGACCAACAAAGTCGTCACCCTGGTCACCAGCGGTATCCGCGAATACACCGATCCGTACATCCCGGTCAAAGCCGGGGACGCGTTCCGTTATGACGGTTCGCCCTCGATCGGTTCCGACGGCAAGCTCGGTGCCCACGGCACCCACGTTGGTGGCATCGCCGCGGGTAGCCGTGACGGCGGGCCAATGCACGGCGTAGCGTTCGGAGCGCAGATCATCAGTGCCGATAACGGCGACCCGGGGCCGGAAGACGGCATTGTGCGCGGCAACGACGGCGCGGTGTACAAGGCCGGTTGGGATGCCCTGGTCGCCAGCGGTGCACGGATCATCAACAACAGTTGGGGTATCGGCATCACTGACCGATTCGACCGCGGCGGCCGCGACCCTGCTTATCCGCATTTCACCGTCAACGACGCGCAATTGCAGTTCAACGAGATCCGCACGCTGCTCGGCACCAAACCCGGTGGCGCATATGACGGCGCGATCGCCGCCGCTCGCAGCGGAATCGTGACAATTTTCGCAGCCGGCAACGACTACAACCTGAACAACCCGGACGCCATCGCCGGCCTCGGTTACTTCGTGCCGGACATCGCGCCGAACTGGATCACCGTCGCCGCATTGCAGAACAACCCGGATCTGGCCAGCGCCAACCCGTACATCATGAGTACGTTCTCTTCGCGCTGCGGCTACACCGCCAGTTTCTGCGTCTCGGCACCGGGTACGAAAATCTACAGCTCGATCATCGAAGGCACCAACGCCGACAACCTGACGACCGGCTACAAAAACTACAACGGCACCTCGATGGCCGCACCACACGTGGCCGGCTCCATGGCGGTGTTGATGGAGCGCTTCCCGTACATGTCCGGGGACCAGGTTGCCAGCGTATTGCGTACCACCGCCACCGACCTCGGCGCACCGGGCATCGACGCCCTGTACGGCTGGGGCATGATCAACCTGCGCAAGGCCATTGACGGCCCGGCGATGTTCGTCACTGAACAGGACATTCCCGAAGAGTTCCGCATCCAGGGCGCCTACGGCTCCGGTCAGTTCGTGGCGGATCTGCCGGGAATCGGCGCGATCATCGATGCAGGCAAACCCACCGAACGCGTGTGTAACGACATCACCTGCGGGCTCGACACCTGGCGCAACGACATTTCCGGCCATGGCGGTCTGACCAAGCAAGGGATTGGCACCCTGGTGATGACCGGCGCCAACACCTACACCGGTCCGACGCTGGTCAATCAGGGGCGACTGGCGATCAACGGCTCGCTGCAATCGGCGGTGACGGTCAATGACGGCGGCATCCTCGGCGGTAACGGCCGGATCGCCGCGCTGACTGCCAACAGCGGCGGCACTGTGGCGCCGGGCAATTCCATCGGGACCTTGAACGTGGCCGGTGACGTGACCTTCGCACCGGGTTCGACCTATGCGGTGGAAGTGTCCCCGACCAGCAGCGACCGCGTCGTGGCCGGCGGTACTGCCACCATCGAGGGCGCGACCGTTGCGCTGTCACTGGAAAACAGTCCGACCTTGCTGACCACCGGCGAGGTGAAATCCTTGCTCGGCAGCCAGTTCAACATCCTGCAGGCAGCGGGTGGCATCCAGGGCCGTTTCGGTCAGGTCCTGCCCAGCTATGCGTTCCTTGGCGGCACTCTCGATTACTCGGCAAACGGTGTGCAACTGGATGTCGGGCGTAACGGCAATTCGTTCGCCAGCGTCGGCCTGACCCCGAATCAGCGTGCCGTCGGTGCCGCCGCCGAACGTCTGGGCGCGGGCAATGTGCTGTTCGAAACCCTGCTGCTGTCGCCGACTGCCGCCGTGGCGCAGGACGCTTTCCAGCAACTGTCCGGCGAGATTCACCCGGCCATTGGCACTTTGCTGATCAACGACAGCCGTTACCTGCGCGATGCCGTGGGCGAACGCCTGCGCGAGCGTGATCTGTTCGACGCCGGCGCGCCGACCGATGATCGCAGCAACGCCTGGATGAAGGTGCTCGGTGCCTGGGGCAAGAGCGACGGCGGCCATGAAAATGCCAACGCCAACAGCTCCATTGGCGGACTGTTGCTCGGTGTCGATGGCCTGATTACTGAAGATACCCGTCTGGGTTTCGTTACCGGTTATAGCGACAGTTCTTTGAACATGGGTGGCGGCACGCACTCGTCGGCGTCCATTGACAGCTATCACCTGGGTACGTACCTGGGGCATCAGATCGACGCCCTGCGCCTGACCGCCGGAGCGGCTTACAGCTGGCATCGCATCGACGTCAAACGTGACCTGCAATTCGCGGGCGTCAGCGGCAAGCAGAAGACCAAGCGTGATGCGACCACCGCACAACTGTTCACAGAAGCCGCCTACGATCTTGGTCTGCAGCCGATGAACCTGGAGCCGTTCGCCAATCTGGCTTACGTGCACCTGAACAGTGACAGCTTTACCGAAAAGGGTGATGCCGCCGCACTGAAGGGCGGTGAAGACAACCGCGACGCCGTATTGTCGACCCTCGGCGTTCGCGCCAAGCGTACGTTTGCCCTGTCGGACAAACATCAGCTGGAGCTGGGCGCGACACTGGGCTGGCAGCACAACCTGAGCAGCGTGGATTCCGACAGCCACTTGGCCTTCGTCAATGGCAACAGTGCGTTCACCGTGCAAAGTGTGTCGATGGATCGAGATGCAGCGGTGGTCGGCGTACGCGCCGGGCTGGCGCTCAATCGCGATGTCCGGGTCAACCTGGACTACAACGGACTGATCGGTTCGAACGAGAAGGACCACGGTGTGGGCCTGACGCTGGACTGGCAGTTCTAAGGTGTAGCGGCAGTTCGGCAAAGAACTGCCGCTTTTTAAAGGAAGAGAGAGCACGACATGGGATTGTTTGATTACAAGAAAGCCGATGGCAAAGCGTTGTACAGCGATGCCATCGCGCTGACGCTGTATGCCTACACACCGACCGGGCAGCCTTTGCCCGGCACCGGGTGGGCGCCACTTGGCGCCACGGCACTGGGTTATCAAGGCAAGAGCGATGCGAAGGGCACGTTCTTCGGCGAGAAGGACGGCTTTACCAGCGCCGAAGCCGAAGTGCTCGGCAAGTACGACGCCGCGGGCAAGCTGATCGGCATCGGCGTGGCCTTTCGCGGCACCGGCGGCCTGGGCTACAGCGACACCTTCGGCGACATGAAGAACAATCTGCTGGCCGCCATCGGGCCGGTGGATTACGCCAAAAATTACGCGAAGAATGCTTTCGACAACCTGCTCAAGTCAGTGGCGGCGTTTGCCACGGCCCATGGCATCGCCGCCAAGGACGTGCTGATCAGCGGCCACAGCCTCGGCGGGCTCGGAGTCAACAGCGTGGCGCAACTGAGCGCGAGCGACTGGGGTGGTTTCTTCAAGGACGCCAACTACATTTCCTTCGCCTCGCCGACCCAGAGCAGCACCGGCACCAACGTGCTGAACATCGGCTTCGAGAATGACCCGGTGTTCCGTGTGCTCGACGGCACCACGTTCAGCACGGCGTCGATGGGCAAACACGACAAGCCGCACGACTCGACCACTGACAACATCGTCAACTTCAACGACAACTACGCGTCCACCGCGCAGAACCTGGTGCCGTTCAGTATCGTCAACCCGTTGAACTGGTCGGCTCACAGTTCCCTGGGCTACGCCGACGGCCTGAACCGGGTGATCGACTCCAGGTTCTACAACCTCACCAGTCAGGACTCGACCATCATCGTGTCCAATCTGGAGGTCTCGTCCCGGGGCAAGACCTGGGTCGAGGATCTGGGTCGCAGCGGTGAGCCGCACACCGGCAGCACCTTCATCATCGGCACTGACAGCAATGACTGGCTCAAGGGCGGGGCGGGCAACGACTTCCTGGAAGGCCGCGCCGGCGACGACCTGTTCCGCGATGACGGGGGCTTCAACATTCTGTTGGGCGGTCAGGGCCACAACACCTTCGACCTGCAGAAACCGTTGCAGAACTTCAGTTTTGCCAACGACGGCGACGGCACGCTGTACGTGCGCGACGCCTACGGCGGCATCAGCATGACCCGCGACATCGGCGCGCTGGTGAGCAAAGAGTCCGGTTCGATGTGGAGCAGCAAGGAAATCACCTGGACCGTCACCGGCAAAGGCCTGGCCAACGGTGCCGAGCTGACCCAGTACAACCATTCGCTCAATGGCGGCGCACTCGGCGACACGCTGAAGGCTACCGCTGACGGCGACTGGCTGTTCGGCCTGGGCGGCGACGACCACCTGTTCAGCGACAAGGCCCATGTGACCTTCGTCGGCGGCGCCGGCAATGACGTGATGAATGCGGTGGGTGGCAGCAACACTTTCCTGTTCAGCGGCGCGTTCGGCTTTGACTCGATCCATGGCTACCAGGGCAGCGACAAACTGGTGTTCATGGGCGTTCAGGGCGCAGGGCAGGGCTACGACTACAAGCAACATGCTGCGCAGTCCGGCGCCGATACCGTGCTGAAGATTGGCGACTATGCCGTGACCCTGATCGGGGTGGGTGTGGCTAATCTGTCGGATTCGAGTTTCGTGTTCGCCTGATTCCGTGTGGGAGCCACCGCGGCTTGCGACGGTTCCCATTGGGGTTGCATGACACAAGTGTTGTAAATGAAATGCTCCGGAACGCCTCGGGAGGGGCGTTCTGGTTGTGAGCTATCTCTGAATAATTCCAACAAAGAGAGAGGCAACAGCAATGGGTGTGTATGACTACAAGAACTTCAGCACAGCGGATTCCAAGGCGTTGTTCAGTGACGCCATGGCCATCACGCTGTACTCCTATCACAACCTCGACAACGGTTTCGCGGTTGGCTACCAACACAACGGTTTCGGCCTCGGCCTGCCGGCCACACTGGTCAGCGCGCTGATTGGCGGGACCGATTCGCAAGGGGTGATTCCCGGCGTACCGTGGAACCCCGACTCGGAAAAACTCGCCCTCGACGCCGTGAAAAAGGCCGGTTGGACACCCATCACCGCTTCGCAACTGAGCTATGACGGCAAGACCGACGTTCGCGGAACCTTCTTCGGCGAAAAACCCGGTTATACCAGCGCCCAGGTGGAAGTCCTCGGCAAGTACGACGCCCAGGGCCATCTCACGGAAATCGGCATCGCGTTTCGCGGCACCAGCGGCCCGCGGGAAATCCTGATCGGCGACTCCATCGCCGACGCCATCAATGACCTGCTCGCCGCTTTCGGCCCCAAGGATTACGCCAAAAACTACGTCGGCGAAGCCTTCGGCAACCTGATGAACAACGTGGTGGCCTTCGCCAAGGCCAACGGGCTCACCGGCAAGGACGTGCTGGTCAGCGGCCACAGCCTCGGCGGACTGGCCGTCAACAGCATGGCGGACTTGAGCGGCAGCAAGTGGGGCGGGTTCTTCCAGGACTCCAACTACATTGCCTACGCCTCGCCGACCCAGAGCAGCACTGACAAGGTGCTCAACGTCGGCTATGAAAACGACCCGGTGTTCCGTGCACTCGACGGCTCGACGTTCACCGGGGCATCGCTGGGCGTCCACGACGCGTCGAAAGTGTCGGCGACCGACAACATCGTCAGCTTCAACGACCACTACGCCTCGAACGTTTGGAACGTGCTGCCGTTCTCGATCGTCAACGTTCCGACCTGGATCTCGCACCTGCCGACCGATTACGGCGACGGCATGAACCGTGTGATCGAATCGAAGTTCTACGACCTCACCAGTCGAGACTCGACGATCATCGTCGCCAACCTCTCGGATCCGGCACGGGCCAACACCTGGGTGCAGGACCTCAACCGCAACGCCGAGCCCCACAAGGGCAGTACCTTCATCATCGGCAGCGACGGCAATGACCTGATCCAGGGCGGCAGCGGCAACGATTATCTGGAGGGCCGTGCCGGCAACGATACGTTCCGCGATGGCGGGGGCTACAACATCCTGCTCGGCGGCTCGGGCAACAACACCCTGGAGTTGCAGAAGTCAGTCAATACCTTCGACTTCGCCAACGACGGCGCCGGCAACCTGTACATCCGCGATGCCAACGGCGGCATCAGCATTACTCGCGACATCGGCAGCATCGTCACCAAGGAGCCGGGTTTCCTTTGGGGGCTGTTCAAGGACGACGTGATCCACAGCGTGACCGCCGATGGTCTGAAGGTCGGCAACAACGTCACCCAGTACGAGTCGAGCGTCAAGGGCACCAGTGGCTCCGATAGCCTCAAGGCCCACACCGGCGGTGACTGGCTGTTCGGTCTGGACGGCAACGATCACTTGATCGGCGGCGCGGGCAATGACGTATTCGTCGGCGGTGCCGGCAATGACCTGATGGAGTCGGGCGGCGGGGCGGATACGTTCCTGTTCAGCGGTGCGTTCGGTCAGGACCGGGTGGTGGGATTCACCGGCAACGACAAACTGGTGTTCCTCGGCGTGCAGGGCGTGTTGCCGGGCGATGACTTCCGCGCCCACGCCACGGCGGTGGGGCAGGATACGCTGCTCAAGTTCGGCGGTGACTCGGTGACGCTGGTCGGGGTTTCGCTGAGCAGTCTCAGCGCCGATGGCATCGTGATCGCCTGAGGGTAATGGTGGAGAGGGAATTCCTTCCCTCTCCCTATTAAAAGTGACTCATTGGCCACTACCTGACTCAAAGCCCTGCAACAACAGGAAATGCGGACTAAAGCCATCGCATGCGCACTCGTCATGTATGGGCAAGCCGCCAATGAGTACAGGAGATTCAAACGTGAAAGGTTTCAAGAGGTATATCGGTATCGTCGGGTTGGCGCTGCTGTCGGCCAACGCCTGGGCCGATCTGCCTCACAGCTCGATTCTGAGCCGCTACGGCGTCAGTTCCGATGATTTGCCGAAACCGGCCCCCACCGAGAACACCGAGCCGGTCGAAGAAAAAAGCCGTTTTCAGCTCCAGCCGGAACAACCCTTCGTGACGATCCGTCTGGGCGACGGCAAGCAACCGGAAACCACCGGCAACCTCAGTATCGACCGGATGGCACAGCAGGAACGCGAGCGTTGCCAGCGACTACAGGCAGAACTGGCCCGTCGAGGTGAACGTTACTTCAGTTGTGACAACAGCATTCCAGGCATGACCCTGCCGCAGTAATCGCGGCTTTCAGGGAGCTGCCGCAAGGGCAGCTCCGCTGTTGCAATCAGTCTTCCTTGCGCACCGTGGCCACTTCGTCGGCCTTGACCCGGATCTTCGCACCGGAAATATCCCGGAATTCATAAAAGCCGTCCTCGGACTTGGTTTTCGGCATGTCCTTGGTCAGATACTGCGTGCCATTCTGCAAGGTCACCACCGTCGGGGTGGAGCACCCGGCCAGTGCCATCAGCGCTACGACGGTCATCGGCATAAACAACGTCTTGAAATTCATAACCGGTATTTCCTCATTCAATTCGACCGGTGTCGGTCCTCTTACGCGGTTGGTGCCAGATCGCCTGTAAAAGTTCGATGGACTGGCGAAAAAACCTCAAGCGCGAATGCCATTGATCCTTTTCCGTTTGCACCCGGCGGGGCGGAACTGGTATCTGTACGCATAACCAGTATTCGCTTGCCATGGCCCGTTATCACCGTGACTTCCAGCCCCCTCGACGATCCGTTCTATTACCTCAACAACTTTCGACAAGTGCTTGAATGGCTTGAGCTTCGCTATGCCGACGTGATGAGCGACACGGAACACGCGTTCATCCGCGACTTCACATCGCTGCCACGCGGGTCACAGGGGTTGCTGGTGCGAATGGTGATGCGCAAGGGCGTACATTTTCGGGCGGGCAAGCTCGATTATCCGGAAATCGGTGACATTGCGTCAGCCGCGCAACCGTTGCTGGATCATGGCTGGCTGAACGAGCAGGCGCTGTTGTCGATGCCGGAGCTGTTCGATCTGCTGCTCAAGGCTGAAGTTGTGCAAGCCTTCGGCCCGGCCATCGACGACCCGAAGGGCAGGAAAGTCGACTGGTTGCCGATCCTGCATGAACAGTTTCCCGAGGTACGCCCGTGGCGTGACTGGTGCCCGCAACTGACAGACCGACTGTTCAGCCTGACACTGATGGACCTGTGCGACCGGTTTCGCCTGATGTTCTTCGGCAACCTGTATCAGGACTGGTCGGAGTTCGTCCTCGCCGACCTCGGGATCTTCACTTATGAAAAGGTCGAATTCAGCGCCGATTCCCGTGGCCTGCGCAGCCGCGCGGATGTTGATGCCTGCCTGTTCCTGCACGATTGCCAGCAGCGCTTCGAGGCGGGTGAGGCGATCGAGCCGATTGCCGGGCAGTTGAACACGCTGCAGTTCGATAACCCGTGGTTGCAGCGTCGGCTCGGCAAGCTGCTGTTCCAGATCGGCCAGCATTGCGAACGCATCGCAGCGTTTGCGCTGGCCCTGAGTCTTTATCGTGACTGCGCCTATCCCGGCGCGCGATTGCGGATGATCCGGGTGCTGGAGCGTTGCGGCGAATATGCGCTGGCGCTGGAGCTGGGCGCGGTGGCCGAACAGGCACCGCAAAGCGCCGCCGAACAGCAGGGGCTGCAACGCATGCTGCCACGCCTGCGGCGCAAACTTGGCGGCCCGATACTCAAGCGTGTCGCGCCAAAACCTGTAGAACGACTGGACCTGCATCTGCCACGGCTCGAACCGACGTTGTCGGTGGAATATCACGTGCAGGCACACCTGAATGAAGACGCAGGCCCCGTGCACTACGTGGAAAACAGCCTGATCAATTCACTGTTCGGCCTGTTGTGCTGGCCAGCGATTTTCGCACCGCTGCCAGGCGCGTTTTTCAACCCGTTCCAGCGCGGGCCGGCGGACTTGCTCCATGAGGATTTCCACGCTCGCCGCGCCGGGTTGTTCGAGTCCTGCCTGGCCGAACTTGACGACGGCCGCTACACCGACACCATCCGCAGCCGATTTGTCGCCAAGTGGGGCATTCAGTCGCCGTTCGTGTTCTGGGGGGCCCTCAATGAGGAACTGCTGGAGCAGGCACTGACCTGCCTGCCGGCCGAACACCTCAAGCACTGGTTCAATCGTCTGCTGCTCGACATCAAGGCCAACCGCGCCGGCATGCCGGACCTGATCCAGTTCTGGCCGCAGCACAAGACCTACCGGATGATCGAAGTCAAAGGCCCCGGCGACCGTTTGCAGGATAACCAGCTGCGCTGGCTGGAGTTCTGCCACGCGCACCAGATGCCGGTGGCCGTGTGTTACGTGCAATGGGCGGAGCAGGGCGCTTGAGCTACAGCATCGCGGTACGGGCCCTGTGTGAATTCACCGCCAAGAGCGGTGACCTGGACCTGCGATTCACACCGTCACCCACCGCACTGGAAGGCATTGCCGGCCACCGCACCGTCGCCTCCCGGCGCAATGACGCCTATCAAAGCGAAGTGGCGCTGGAGGGCGAATTTCGTACCTTGAAGGTCAAGGGCCGGGCAGATGGCTACGATCCGGCGCAGAACTGCCTGGAGGAAGTCAAAACCTACCGTGGCGACCTGAGCAAACAACCGGCCAACCACCGCGCACTGCACTGGGCGCAGGCGAAGATCTATGGCTGGCTGATGTGCCGCAAGCTGGAACTGGAACGGATCAACCTGGCGCTGGTGTATTTCGATATCGTCAGCGAAAAGGAAACCTGTCTGGTCGAAGACTTCAGCGCCGAAGCATTGCGCATTTTTTTCGAACAGCAGTGCGGCTTGTTCCTGGCATGGGCCGAGCAGGAAATGGCCCACCGTGAAGCGCGTAATCAGGCGGCGCAGCAACTGCGCTTTCCCCATGACAGTTTCCGTCCCGGCCAGCGACATCTTGCCGAATCGGTGTTCAAGGCTGTCAGCACCGGTCGCTGTCTGATGGCCCAGGCGCCCACAGGCATCGGCAAGACCCTCGGCACGCTGTTCCCGATGCTCAAGGCCCTGGCGCCGCAGCAGCTGGACAAGGTGTATTTCCTCACCGCCAAGACACCGGGGCGCAAACTGGCGCTGGATTCGGCGCAAGTGCTGTTCGATCACGACGCAACCCTGCCGCTGCGGGTGCTGGAAATGGTCGCGCGGGACAAGGCTTGCGAGCATCCCGACAAGGCCTGTCACGGTGAATCCTGTCCGTTGGCGCAAGGGTTCTACGATCGACTGCCAGCGGCGCGCGAAGCCGCCAGTCAATTGAAGTTGCAGGATCAGGCTGCAATCCGTGACGTCGCCGCGCAACACTCGGTGTGCCCCTACTACCTGAGCCAGGAAATGGCGCGCTGGGCCGATGTGGTGGTCGCGGACTACAACTACTACTTCGATTTCACCGCGATGCTGTTCGGCCTTGCCCAGCTCAATCAATGGAAAGTCGCGGTGCTGGTGGACGAGGCGCACAACCTGATCGAGCGCGGACGGCAGATGTACAGCGCCACCCTCGATCAGGGGATATTCAACAACGTGCGCAAAACCGCACCCGAGGCTTTGAAAAAACCTCTGCAGCGGGTCAACCGTGAATGGAACGCCCTGCACAACGCGCAACTGGCGCCGTATCAGGCCTACGACAAGGCGCCGGAAAAACTGCTGCAGGCGATCACGTCGTGCAGCGCAAGCATTGGCGATTACCTCAACGACCATCCGCAAGGGCTGGACAGCGGTTTGCAGAATGCCTACTTCGAGATGCTGCAATTCGGCCGGGTCGCGGAATTGTTCGATGCGCATTACCTGTTCGACATCAGCAAGCGCGACCTCGACCGCAAACGCCCGCTGTCGCAGCTGTGCCTGCGCAACGTGGTGCCGGCAGCGCTGCTTGGTCCACGGCTGAGAGCGGCCCGCAGTTGCGTGCTGTTTTCCGCCACCCTGAGCCCTCGCCATTATTATGCCGACCTGCTCGGGACACCGGCCGACACGGTGTGTATCGACGTTGAATCACCGTTCAACGCCGAACAGTTGCAGGTGCGGATCGTCAGCCAGATCTCCACCCGTTTCACCCATCGCCAGGCTTCGCTGGAGCCGATTGTCGAACTGATCGCTCGCCAGTTCGGCGAGCGTCCGGGCAATTATCTGGCGTTCTTCAGCAGCTTCGACTACCTGCAACAAGTCGCGCAATTGCTCGCCGAACGGCATCCACAGATCACGCTCTGGCAGCAGTCGCGGGGTATGGCCGAAGGGCAGCGGCAGGCGTTTCTCGATCAGTTCACGGCGCACAGCCAGGGCATCGGGTTCGCGGTACTCGGCGGTGCGTTCGGCGAAGGTATCGATCTGCCCGGTGCCCGGTTGATCGGCGCCTTCGTCGCCACGCTGGGGCTGGCGCAGCTCAACCCGGTCAACGAACAGCTGAAACGGCGCATGGCGGCGATTTTCGGCGCCGGTTACGACTACACCTACCTGTTCCCCGGCGTGCAGAAAGTGGTGCAGGCCGCCGGTAGGGTGATCCGCACCCAGCAGGATCGTGGCGTGGTCATGCTGATCGACGATCGCTTCGCCGAGAGCCGCATCCAGCAACTGTTGCCGCGCTGGTGGCAACTCGATCATGCAGATGCCGCTTTCCTATCCGCCGGTTTGACGCATACTCCTGTTATTGAGAATCTGCTTTGAGCCAAGCCTGATGAGCGAGAACAAGACGTCCGCTGCGATCGAAGAAATGCGCTTTCGCCTGCTGATCGATGCCGTGGTCGATTATGCGATCTACATGATCGATCCGGCCGGCATCATCACTAGCTGGAACTCCGGGGCCAAACGTTTCAAGGGGTATGAAGAAGCCGAGATTCTCGGCGAGCATTTTTCGCGCTTCTACACCGATGAAGACCGCGCTGTCGGCATGCCGCAACGGGCACTGGAAACGGCGATCCGCGAAGGACGGTTCGAAGGCGAAGGCTGGCGGGTGCGCAAGGACGGTACGCACTTCTGGTGCCACGTGGTGATCGACCCGATTTACAGTCCGGACGGGCAACTACTCGGTTTTGCGAAAATCACCCGTGACCTCACCGACCGCAAGATGGCCGAGGAAACCCTCAAGCAAAGCGAACAGCAGTTCCGCCTGCTGGTGCAGGGCGTGACCGACTACGCGATCTACATGCTCAGCCCGGAAGGCCGCGTGACCAACTGGAACCCCGGTGCGCAACGGATCAAGGGCTATGCGCCGGACGAAGTGATCGGCAAGCATTTCTCGATGTTCTACACCCCGGAAGACCGTGAGATCGGTGAGCCGCAGCGAGCGCTGGAAACCGCCGTGCGCGAAGGGCGCTTCGAGAACAGGAGCTGGCGCCTGCGCAAGGACGGCACGCGGTTTCTGGCGCATGTGGTGGTCGATGCGATTCGCGGTGAGACCGGCACGTTGCTTGGTTTTGCCAAGATCACCCGCGACGTCACCGAAGCCCACCAGGCACAACTGGCACTGGAGCAGACCCGCGAAGCGCTGTTCCAGGCGCAGAAGATGCAGGCCATCGGCCAACTCAGCGGCGGCATCGCCCATGATTTCAACAATCTGCTGACGGTGATCCTCGGCAATCTGGAGATCGTGCGCAAACGCGTGGGTGACGACCCCAAGGTCAGCCGTCTGCTGGAAAATGCCACGCAAGGCGCGCTGCGCGGTGTGTCCCTGACCCAGCGCATGCTGGCCTTCGCCCGGCGTCAGGAACTCAAGACCGAACCCGTGGAGATTGCGAAACTGGTGCAAGGCATCACTGGCCTGCTTCGCAGTTCGCTGGGCCCGGGAATTCGCATCGAAACACAGTTTCCCGACGAACTTGAAGCGGTGCTGGCCGACACCAACCAGCTCGAACTGGCGGTCCTCAACCTGGCCACCAACGCACGGGATGCGATGCCCGAGGGCGGCAGCGTGGTCATCAGCGCCGAGCCGCGAGTGGTTCTGCAGCAGAACCAGTCAACGCTGGCGGCAGGGCGTTATGTCTGCCTGAGCGTGACCGATACCGGTGAAGGCATGGATGACGCGACACTGGCCTCGGCGACCGATCCGTTCTTTACCACCAAAGGTCTGGGCAAGGGCACAGGGCTGGGACTGTCGATGGTGCACGGTTTCATCGAGCAGTTGGGCGGCCGTTTTGTGCTCAAAAGCATGAAGGGGCACGGGACTTGCGCCGAACTCTGGCTGCCGGTCGCCGTCGACGGGATGGCGGCCAAGCCTCTGAGCCCGAAGCCGCCCACGGCGGCAGTGCCGCGACTCAGCGTTCTGGTGGTGGACGACGACAGTCTGGTGCGAACCAGCACCAGCCTGTTGCTGGAAGATCTGGGGCATCGGGTCATCGGTGCGGCTTCGGGCGTGCAAGCGCTGGAATTGTTCGATCAGGGGGAAGTGATCGATCTGGTGATTACAGACATGGCCATGCCGAAAATGAACGGTGCGCAATTGGCGCATGCGGTGCGTTTGCTCAAGCCTGATCTGCCGATCATTCTTGCCACGGGCTATGCCGAGCGTCTCGAAGGCTTCGCGGCCGAGTTGCCGCGACTGTCGAAACCGTTCAATCAGATGCATCTGGTGGAGATCATCGCTCAGTCGATGAAGTGAGCCGGGTCAGGATCCGGCTGAACTTGTTCGGGGCTGGCCGGCTCCAAACGCTTTGTCTTTCGGAGCGTCCATCCCGTGCCACGCATACTGACCCATCCGACCGCCGAAGAGACCCTGACCGAACACAATGCAAAGATGTTCGGCTCGCCCAAGGAGCGCCTGGATTTCTATCGACGGGAAATCCAGTACGAAACCAGCATTCTGGCCAACCGCACCGACGCGTATCTGGCGGCGCAATCGTTTCTGGTGATCGCCTTCGCCTCCTGCATGGCCAACCTCAATCCGGAGTGGGGCAAGCTGTTTACGTTGGTGGTGCCGCCCTTTCTGGCATTACTCGGGCTCCTCAGTTCACTCAATGCCTGGCCGGGAATCCGGGCGGCCTACGACATCATCGACCACTGGCATTTCAAACAGAGTGAGTTGCTGCGCAGCGAGCCGTTGATGGGGCTGGCCTATGACGAATCGCCGTTGTTCAGTGAAATGGAGTCCAGTCACAAGGGTTACTGTAAATCCCTGCTTTTTTCCCTCCGCACACCGTGGATTTTCGCCACGTTCTGGGTACTGCTCGGCAGCTATGCCGTTTTCATACAGGTCACCAATCCTGGAAATTGAGCGACCCCAAACGCAAAAGCCCGACCATCCAGGCCGGGCTTTTGCGTTTTTGAGGTCAGGCGCTGGCTTCGAGCTCGCGGCGTAATCCCCGGGAGTTCTGCTGCGACATGGGAATGGGCGGGAAATCCTCGTTCAAGACGCACAGGTGCTCGATGGCATCCTGGAATTTCAAATCGGCCTTGCGACGCAGGAGTCGATACCGCTCGAATTGTTCGATATCCAGGTGCTCGCCTTCGAGCAATTCGTGGGCCGCCCGATTGAGCGCCTGGGCCTCTTCGAACAACTGCCGGTTGCGTTCCAGCGCCAGGGTTCTGCAAGCCTTGATTTGTGCCGATGTCGAACATTCTTTCATGACCGTTGACCTTATTCTTCCTGATTCCTTGTGCCGGGCGTCCAGCCGCGGGGAACCGAGTTTGCCGAATCTCGCCGGACGGATTCGGCGAGAGGTTAAAGCTGTGACCGGCGGCGGTCAGACGCGGATCCATTTATTTCAAGAAAAAAGTTCGATGTTTTTCGGCGATAGCGCCGGGAGAAAAAATCAGTTTTTTTGCTTTTTTTGTTGCTCGTAGCGAGCAAGGAGCGGCTGGGTGCTGATGCCGTGCAGCAAAATGCTCAGGGCCACGACCGAAAGGGTGAGATCGGTACACTGTGCGCCCACGGTGTTACCCAGGCCATGGTTCAGGGCGTAGAACAGATAGAACAGGCTGCCGATGCCACGAATGCCGAACCAGCCGATCAGCATCCGCTGACGCCACATCAGCAGTGATCCCCATGGCATCAGTGCCACACAGGCTGGCCGAATGAGACAGAACAACACGCCACCGACCCACAATGCCCGCCAGTCCCAGTGAGTGACCAGCACTACGCCGAGCAGGGTCACCAGAAACACTTCCATGGCCCGTTCCACCAGACCACCGAAGGCGAGCATGTCGCCCATCATGATCCCGGCGGCCACCTGACTGCTTTGCAGCCGCTCGGTGTCACCGTGCACCGCGTGCTGCGGTTCGACGTTCTGATGGCCGACCACCGGTTGCACCAGATGTTCGGCCGGTGGCTGATGGACGCCGGTGGACTTCACTTCCTCCTGACGCAGGCCCAGCCCGGCGGTAAACACCGACAGAAAGCCGTAGCCCCCCACGGACTCGGCCACCACAAAGGCAAGTGCAATCAAGGCCAGTGCCAGGTAGTCGTTCGGGCTGACAGTGCTGTCTTCATTGCGCGTCTGCAAGGCGAGGGTGGCCCGGCCAATGCCGCGCCCCATCCAGTAACCCGTCAGCAAGCCGACGGGTACGGCCCAGAGCAGATCGCGCAAGACCCAGTTGCTCCACTCGGCGGCCAGGCCCTCGCCTTGCAGCAGCAACAGCCCGAGGATCACAAAGGGAAAGGCCACTCCGTCGTTCAGGCCAGCCTCGCCGGACAGTCCAAAGCGCACACTGTCGACATCCCGCGCATCGTTGACCTGCACCAGCGCCGCCAGCACCGGGTCGGTGGGCGCCAGAATCGCGCCGATCAGCAACGACGGTCCCCACGACATTTTCAGACCGTAGTGCAGGAGCAGACAGACGCCAATGATCGTCAGCACCATGACCGGGCCGGCGAGGCCGAAAGCGATTCGCCAACGCTTGTCGCGTAACGGCAGGCGCAACTTCAAGCCGCAGACGAACAGCGAAAACAGCACCGCGACTTCAGTCAGGTGCTCCATCCAGGACGCGGCGTGCTCCAGCGGCAGCTTCAGCAGATCGAGCCCGCTCGGGCCGATGCCGACGCCGAGCAGCAGGCACACCGCCGACGTCGTTACCGGCATCCAGCGCAGGTACGACGAGGTCAACGCCAGCGTCAGCAGGACGGCGCCGAGCACTGCTACCCAGATAATGAATGCCATGGTCCGCGGCCCGTCCTGACAGTCGTTGCTCCGCCTCGGCGCCGGCGTGACGTGAAGGAATCACAGCATCGGCTTGCCACCCGTGACCCCGTAGCGCTGACCCGTGATGTAGCTGGCTTCATCCGATGCCAGCAACACGTAGATCGGCGCGACTTCTACCGGTTGACCCGGGCGGCCGAGCGGGGTCTGTTCACCGAAATGCTGCACTTGGTCGTCGGGCATGGTCGAGACGATCAGCGGCGTCCAGATCGGCCCCGGCGCCACGCAGTTCACACGGATTTCCCGCGGTCCGAGCATTTGCGCCAGACCGCCGGTGAAATTGGCGATCGCCCCTTTGGTGGTGGCATAGGCGAGCAGGGTGGGCTTGGGCATGTCCGAGTTGACCGAACTGGTGTTGATGATAGATGCGCCGGGACCCATGTGTTTTATCGCGGCCTGACACAGTCGGAAAATCGCCGTGATGTTGACGTCGAAGGTCATCACCCATTCATCATCGGGAATCTCTTCGAACGTTTCGTGAGTCATCTGAAATGCTGCGTTGTTGACCAGTACGTCGATGCGTCCGAAGCGTTCCACCGTCTGGTCCACCAGTGCATGGCAGTGGGTTTTCTGCGCGATGTCGCCGGGCAGCAACAGGCATTGACGTCCGGCCTGTTCGACCCAGCGTGCGGTTTCCCGTGCATCTTCGTGTTCGTTGAGATAGGCGATGGCCACGTCCGCGCCTTCACGGGCAAAGGCGATGGCCACGGCGCGGCCGATGCCGCTGTCGGCGCCGGTGATCAGGGCGATCTTGCCGGCGAGTCGACCGGAGCCGCGGTAACTTTTTTCGCCGCAATCGGGGTACGGCTCCATCTGGCGTTGAGAGCCGGGCACCGTTTGTGGCTGTTTCGGGAATGGGGGTTTTGGATAGTCGGTCATCGTCAATCTCCGAAGCTCAGGGCGGGTATGGGCGGTTGACCCGGCGCATTTGCCATGAGTTCGATTGGATTGACGATGCCGTCAGTCAGGCTCAGGCCTGGCGTTGAGTCAGGCCACGCTCCATCCGCGCAATGCCTTCCTCCAGCAGCGAACGCGGGCAACCGAAGTTCAGGCGCACGAATTGCTGGCTATGGTCACCGAAATCGATGCCCGGGCTGAGTCCCACGCGAGCCTGTTCGAGGAAGAACTGCTGCGGATTGTCCAGGCCCAGGGCCGAGCAATCGAGCCACGCCAGATAAGTCCCCTGCGGCACGTTGATCTTCACCCCGGGCAGGCGGCTGCGAACCGCTTCCACCAACCAGTCACGGTTGGCTTGCAGATATTGCTTGAGTTCATTCAGCCACGGCCCGGCCTCGCTGTAGGCCACGCGAGTGGCTTCCATGCCCAGCGGGTTGACGCTGTCGACCATGCCGCAGCGGGCGTGATTGACGCGCTCGCGCAGGGTACTGTCCTGAATGATCATGAACGAGGTTTTGAGGCCGGCAATGTTGTAGGCCTTGCTCGCCGACATCAGGGTGATAGTGCGCCGGGCGATGTCCGGGCTCAGGGACGCGGTCGGAATGTGCACGCGACCGTCGTAGCACAGTTCGGCGTGGATTTCGTCGGAGATGATCCAGGCGTCCTGCGCCACGCAGATGTCGGCCACCGCTTGCAGTTCTTCACGGCCGAAGACCTTGCCGATCGGGTTGTGCGGGTTGCTCAGCAGCAGGGCGCCGCCACCGGTGAGGGATTCACGCAAGGCATCCAGCGGCGTGGCGTAGGTGCCGTCGGCCTTGGCGTCGAATTCCAGCTCGACCTTGTTCAGGCCCCAATGGCCCGGCGCGTGTCGCAGCGGCGGGTAATTCGGGGTTTGCACCACGACATTCTGCTGTGGCTGCACCAGCGCCTTGAGCGCCATGTTGAAACCCGATTCCACGCCCGGCAGGAAGATCAGCTCTTGCGGTTTGACCCGCCAGGCGAATTTGTTCCAGAGGTCGGCAACAATGGCCTCGCGCAGGTTGTCCTGGGCGACGCTGTAGCCGACCAAGGGGTGCAGCAGACGCTGTTGCAGCGCCTCGATGACCACCGGTGGTGCCGCGAAATCCATGTCAGCGACCCACATCGGCAACACATCGGCCGCGAAGCGGCTCCACTTGGTGCTGCCGGTGTCGTGGCGGTCGAATACCTGATCAAAATTGAAAGTCATGCGCGGTCTCTAAGAGCGGAGATGGGTCGTGGCCGCCATGATAAGCCCCATCTCCTGCGGGTGCGAACTTGTGACCCCAGGATGGCCGACGGTCGGTTTTCACACAGGCAGCGGGGACGTTGTCTACAGTGAAAAAGTCGGCACTTGTGTGCCGCCACCGTGATTGTCCAGAAAAAACCCGGCTCGAGTACCGGGTTCCACCTGATCAGGAGTGCACGATGGATCTCAGCCGTCGTCAGTTCTTCAAGGTCGCCGGTATCGGCCTTGCAGGCTCTAGCCTGGGCGCGTTGGGCATGGCCCCGACGCAGGCCTTCGCCGAGCAGGTGCGCCACTTCAAGCTTGCCCACACCCATGAAACCCGCAACACCTGCCCGTATTGCTCGGTCGGTTGCGGCTTGATCATGTACAGCCAGGGCGATGCCGCGAAGAACGTTGCGCAAAACATCATCCATATCGAGGGCGACGCCGACCACCCGGTCAACCGCGGCACCCTGTGCCCGAAAGGCGCCGGCCTGCTGGACTTCATTCACAGCCCGGGCCGCTTGCAGTACCCGCAGGTGCGCAAGCCTGGCAGCAGCGAATGGACCCGGATCACCTGGGATGAAGCGCTCGACCGTGTCGCCGACCTGATGAAGGCCGACCGCGACGCCAATTTCGTCGAGAAGAACGCCCAGGGGCAGACGGTGAACCGCTGGCTCACCACCGGGTTCCTTGCAGCGTCCGCGGCGTCCAACGAAGCGGGCTACATCACCCACAAGGTGGTTCGCAGTCTCGGCATGCTGGGGTTCGATAACCAGGCGCGTGTCTGACACGGCCCGACGGTGGCAAGTCTTGCCCCGACGTACGGCCGTGGAGCCATGACCAACACCTGGACCGATATCGCCAACGCGAATCTGATCCTGGTGATGGGCGGCAACTCCGCTGAAGCGCATCCGTGCGGCTTCAAATGGGTAACGGAAGCCAAGGCACACAACGCGGCGCGGCTGATTGTGGTCGACCCGAGATTCACCCGGACCGCATCCGTGGCCGATTACTACGCGCCGATTCGCACCGGCAGCGACATCGCGTTCATGGGCGGGCTGATCAATTACCTGCTGACCGAGGACAAGATTCAGCACGAATACGTGCGCAACTACACCGACGTGTCGTTCATCGTCAAAGCCGGATTCGGCTTCGAGGACGGGCTGTTCACCGGTTACGACGCGGCCAAACGCAGCTACACCGACAAGTCTTCCTGGGGTTATGAACTGGGCGATGACGGCTTTGCCAAAGTTGACCCGACCCTGCAGGACCCGCGTTGCGTCTATCAGCTGATGAAGCAGCATTACAGCCGCTACAACATCGACCTGGCGAGCCAGATCTGCGGCATGCCGGTCGATGCGATGAAGAAAATCTGGGAGGAAATCGCCACTTGCTCGACGCCGGGCAAGACCATGACGATCCTTTACGCGCTGGGGTGGACCCAACATTCGATCGGCTCGCAGATCATCCGCAGTGCGGCGATGGTGCAATTGTTGCTGGGCAACGTCGGCATGCCCGGTGGCGGGGTCAACGCCTTGCGCGGGCACTCGAACATTCAGGGCCTGACTGACCTCGGGTTGCTGTCGAACTCGTTGCCGGGCTACCTGACCCTGCCGACCGACGCCGAGCAGGACTACAACGCCTACATCAAGAAACGCACGCAAGTGCCGTTGCGGCCGGGGCAGTTGTCCTACTGGCAGAACTACAGCAAGTTCCACGTCAGCCTGATGAAAGCCTGGTACGGCGCCAACGCGACCGCCGAAAACCAGTGGGCCTACGACTACCTGCCGAAACTCGACATCCCCAACTACGACATCCTCAAGGTGTTCGACCTGATGGGGCAGGGCAAGGTCAACGGCTACATGTGCCAGGGCTTCAACCCGATTGCCGCGTTGCCGGACAAGAATCGGGTGATGGCTGCTCTCGCCAAACTGAAATGGCTGGTGGTGATGGACCCGCTGGCCACCGAAACCTCACAGTTCTGGGAAAACGTCGGGCCGTACAACGATGTGAAAAGTGCCGACATCCAGACCGAAGTCATCCGCCTGCCGACCACCTGTTTTGCCGAAGAGGACGGCTCGCTGGTCAACAGCAGCCGCTGGCTGCAATGGCACTGGAAAGGCGCCGACGGCCCGGGCGAGTCACGCACCGATGTGCGGATCATGACCGAACTGTTCATGCGCCTGCGTCAGCGGTATCAGACCGAGGGCGGGGCTTATCCCGATCCGATCCTCAAACTCTCCTGGCCGTACAAGATTGCGCAAGAACCCTCTCCGGAAGAAATCGCCAAGGAGATCAACGGCTACGCCACCACCGATTTCACCGACTCCACGGGCGCGGCGGTCAAGGGCAATTCGCAACTGGCCGCATTCGCCCAGCTCAAGGATGACGGCAGCACCGCCTCCGGTTGCTGGATCTTCTGCGGCAGCTGGACCGAGGCCGGCAACCAGATGGCTCGGCGCGACAACGCCGATCCGTACGGCATGCATCAGCACCAGGGCTGGGCGTGGGCCTGGCCGGCCAACCGGCGGATTCTCTACAACCGCGCTTCGGCGGACGTCGCCGGCAAGCCGTGGGATCCGAAAAAACGCCTGGTCTGGTGGAACGGCAAGGCCTGGGGCGGTACCGACGTGCCGGACTACAAGGCCGACGTGCCGCCGGAAGCCGGGATGAACCCGTTCATCATGAACCCCGAAGGCGTGGCGCGGTTCTTCGCCGTCGACAAGATGAACGAAGGGCCATTCCCGGAGCACTACGAGCCGTTCGAAACGCCGATCGGCATCAACCCGCTGCACCCCGAAAACAAGAAAGCCACCAGCAACCCGGCGGCTCGGATCTTCGATTCGGTGTGGGACAGCCTCGGCGTGGCCAAGGATTACCCCTACGCCGCCACCAGCTATCGGTTGACCGAGCATTTCCACTTCTGGAGCAAACACTGCCGGTTGAACGCGATTGCCCAACCGGAGCAGTTCGTGGAAATCGGTGAAGTGCTGGCCAAGGAGAAGGGCATCGTTGCCGGCGACCGGGTGCGGGTCAGCTGCAAGCGCGGGTTCATTGAAGCGGTGGCGGTGGTGACCAAAAGAATCCGGCCGTTGCAGGTCAACAACCAGGTGGTGCACCAGATCGGCATTCCCCTGCATTGGGGCTTCACCGGCCTGACGCGCCACGGTTACCTGACCAACACCCTGGTGCCGTTCCTCGGCGATGGCAATACACAGACCCCGGAATCCAAGTCATTCCTGGTCAACGTGGAGAAGCTCTGATGGAGAATCTTTAAATGGCCAGCCAAGACATCATTGCCCGCTCGGCCACCACCACACCGGCCCCCTCGGTGCGCAATCAGGAGGAAGTCGCCAAGCTGATCGACACCACCAAATGCATCGGCTGCAAGGCTTGTCAGGTCGCGTGCTCGGAGTGGAACGAGCTGCGCGACGAGGTGGGCCACAACCACGGCACCTACGACAATCCGCAGGATTTGAGCGCAGAGTCATGGACGCTGATGCGCTTCACCGAGCACGAAACCGACGCCGGCAACCTCGAATGGCTGATCCGCAAGGACGGCTGCATGCACTGCGCCGAGCCCGGTTGTCTGGCGGCGTGCCCCAGCCCCGGCGCGATCATCAAGCACGCCAACGGCATCGTCGACTTCGATCAGGATCACTGCATCGGTTGCGGTTATTGCATCACCGGCTGCCCGTTCAACATTCCGCGCATTTCGCAGAAGGACCACAAGGCCTACAAATGCACGCTGTGTTCGGACCGGGTGGCAGTGGGGCTGGAGCCGGCCTGCGTGAAAACCTGCCCGACCGGGGCCATCGTGTTCGGCACCAAGGACGACATGAAGACCCACGCCGCCGAACGTATCGTCGACCTGAAAAGCCGTGGTTTCGACAACGCCGGTCTGTACGACCCGGAAGGCGTCGGCGGCACTCATGTCATGTACGTGCTGCACCACGCGGATACCCCGAAAATCTACGCAGGCCTGCCGGACAACCCCGAGATCAGTCCGCTGGTGGGCCTGTGGAAAGGCATCAGCAAGCCGTTGGGTCTGCTGGCCATGGGCGCGGCGGTGCTGGCCGGGTTCTTCCATTACGTGCGGATCGGCCCGAACCGCACCGAAGAGGATGACCATCCGGAACCGCCCGACACCTCGGTCCACGTGGTCGACCCGGCGGTTCACACCTTCGATCCACGCGGGGAGGGCCGGCCATGAGCAACAAGACGATCCTGCGCTACACCGCCAACCAGCGTACCAATCACTGGCTGGTGGCGATTCTGTTCTTCATGGCGGGGCTGTCGGGACTGGCGCTGTTTCATCCGTCGATGTTCTGGCTGACCCACCTGTTCGGCGGCGGGCCGTGGACGCGGATCCTGCACCCGTTCATGGGCGTGCTGATGTTCGTGTTGTTCCTTGGCCTGGTGTTGCGTTTCTGGCGTTCGAACTTCTTCATCGACAACGACTGGAAGTGGCTGCGGCGCATCGACCGGGTGCTGGTCAACGATGAAGAGACTGTGCCGCCGGTGGGCAAGTACAACGCCGGGCAGAAGATGCTGTTCTGGACTTTACTGCTGTGCATGCTGGGGCTGTTGTTCACGGGGCTGGTGATCTGGCGCGCGTACTTCAGTCATTACTTTGGCATCACGACGATTCGCTGGGCGATGTTGTTGCATGCATTGGCCGGGTTCGTGCTGATCCTGAGCATCATCGTGCACATCTATGCCGGGATCTGGATCAAGGGCTCGGTGGACGCGATGCTGCACGGTTGGGTCAGCCGCGCCTGGGCGAAAAAACACCACGCACTCTGGTATCGCGAAGTGGAATCCAGGGATCCGCCAGAGCGACCGGTCACCAAAAAGGGCTGACACTTGCCAACCATTCTTGAACCCGGGGAAATCGAAGCGGCGGCCAGTGCGCCGCCGTTTCTGCACTTGCCGCCGCACAACCTGTTCACGCTGCGCGCCGAGCGTCTGGAACATTTGGCTATCGGACATCCGCTCGCCGACTACCTGCGCCTGGTCGCGGGACTGTGCCGCGTGCAGCAGCAAGTCCTTGACGATCCCCCATCAAACGCCCCGATTGATGAGCAACGCCTTGAGGTCTGCCGGCAACACGGCATGCCGCCGTTCGCCGCCGATACCTTGATCCGCGAGGACGTCTGGCGGACCTATCTTGAGGCCTTGCTGCAACGCTACAACGCGCCACAACAAACAGCCGTCGCCGAAGCGCTTACAAACTTGCGCATTGCCAGCCCCGGACAGTTGCGCGCCTGGGCCGTGGCGCTGGTCAGCGGTCAGTATTCGCTGGTGCCGGCAGCGCTGGTGCCGTTTCTTGGCGCGGCGCTGCAAACGGCCTGGAGCCACTGGCTGCTCAGCGCACCGAACCTGCAACTGGCGCCCGGCAACAGCCTCGGCCAGTGCCCGGCCTGTGGTTCGCCAGCCATGGCCGGTGTGATCCGCCATCGTGGCAAGCACAACGGTTTGCGTTATCTGGTGTGCTCGCTGTGCGCTTGCGAATGGCACGTGGTGCGGGTCAAGTGCGTGTATTGCGAGCAGAGCAAGGGGCTGGAATATCTGAGTCTGGAAGACGATCGCCACGCTGCCAATCAGGCGCCGCTGAGGGCCGAGGTCTGTCCGGGATGCAACAGCTATCTGAAATTGCTGTACCTGGAAAATGATGCCGAGGCCGAAGCCTTGTCGGCGGACTTGAGCAGTCTGCTGCTGGACATGCGCCTGGCTCAGGACGGCTATCAGCGACTGTCACCGAATCTGCTGCTGGCGCCCGGAGACGAATGAACCGAACGTCTACACTCTGGCGCAACGGCTTTTTATCCGGAGCGCCTGATGCCTGCCAGTGTTGCCCAGCGTTTGCCTTCCATCGACAGTCTGTTGCGTCACAACGCCTTTCAACCCGTGGCCGAGCGGCACGGGCGCGAGGCGCTGCTGGCGGCTTTGCGTCAGTTGCTCGATGACTTGCGTGAGTCGGTTGTGGCGGGGCAGCTCTGCGCTGTCGAGATCAGCCCTGAAGCACTGGCCGGCAGGATTGCCGAACGTCTGGCGCTGCAGCAGCGCAGTCAGGTGCGGCGGGTGTTCAACCTGACCGGCACCGTGCTGCACACCAATCTGGGCCGTGCGCTGTTGCCGGAAGAAGCCATCGCCGCCGTGCAACTGGCGGCCCGTTATCCCTTGAACCTCGAATTCGATCTGGCCAGCGGCAAGCGTGGTGACCGTGATGACCTGATTGAAGGTCTGATCCGGGAGCTGACCGGCGCCGAAGCCGTCACCGTGGTCAACAACAATGCCGCCGCCGTGCTGCTGACCCTCAACAGTATTGGTGCTCGCAAGGAAGGCATCATCTCCCGTGGCGAATTGATCGAGATCGGCGGTGCGTTCCGCATTCCCGACATCATGGCCCGGGCCGGTGTGCGTCTGCATGAGGTCGGTACCACCAATCGTACCCATGCCCGGGATTACGAAGCAGCGATCAGCCCTCGCAGCGGCCTGATCATGCGTGTCCATGCGAGCAACTACAGCATCGAAGGGTTTACCGCTCGCGTGCCAACGGCCGAACTGGCGGAATTGGCCCATCGCCATGGTTTGCCGTTGCTCGAGGACCTCGGCAGCGGCAGCCTGCTGGACCTGACCCGCTGGGGCCTGCCGGCGGAGCCGACGGTGCGTCAGGCACTGCTCGATGGCGCTGACATCGTCACCTTCAGCGGCGACAAACTGCTCGGCGGACCGCAGGCGGGGGTGATTGTCGGGCGCAAGGAACTGATCGCGAAGATCAAGAAAAACCCGCTGAAAAGGGCTTTGCGGGTCGACAAGATGACACTGGCCGCGCTGGAAGCGGTGCTCGGGCTCTATCGCGATCCGGATCGCCTGGCCGAGCGCTTGCCGACTCTGCGTCTGTTGACCCGCCCGCAAGATGAGATTCTGGCCCAGACCGAACGCCTGCAACCGGCATTGGCCAAGGTGCTCGGTGAAACCTGGACGGTCACGGCGCAGAAAACACTGGGCATGATCGGCAGCGGCAGCCAGCCGGTGGCGCGGCTGCCAAGCGCGGCATTGTGTGCCCGCCCTCAAGTGTCGAAACGCCTACGCGGACGCAGGCTGCTGATTCTGCAAAGCGCATTGCGCGAGCTGCCGATTCCGGTGCTCGGACGCCTCGACGATGACGCACTGTGGCTGGATCTGCGGCAACTCGACGATGAGCCGGCGTGGCTCTCGCAAATCGCGCAGTTGCAGCCATGATCGTCGGCACCGCCGGTCACATCGACCACGGCAAGACCTCGCTGCTCCAGGCTCTGACCGGGCAAACCGGCGACCGTCGTCCGCAGGAGCGTGAGCGGGGCATGACCATCGACCTCGGTTATCTCTACGCCGAACTGGTGCCCGGCGCGGGGCTGACCGGGTTCATCGACGTGCCCGGCCACGAGAAATTCACCCACAACATGCTCGCCGGCGCCCAAGGCATTGATCTGGTGCTGCTCGTTGTGGCGGCGGATGACGGCGTGATGCCGCAGACCCGCGAGCATCTGGCGATTGCCCAGCTGTTGGGAATTCCCTGGGCGCTGGTGGCGATCACCAAGTGTGATCGGGTTGAGGCGGGCAGGGTGGCAAAGGTGCGCCAGCAAATCGAAAATCTGCTGGCCCCCGGTCCGTTTGCAGGTGCGCCGATGCTCGCAGTCTCAAGCATGACGGGTGAGGGCGTCGATGACCTGCGGCAAGCGTTGCTACAGGCGCAACGTGAAGTGTTGAAACGCAGTCGCGAGGGCGGGTTTCGTCTGGCCATCGACCGGGCGTTCAGTGTCGCCGGTGCCGGGATTGTGGTGACGGGCACAGCGCTGTCGGGAATGATCGCGGTGGGCGACAGACTGATCCTCGGGCCTTCGGGCAAAACGGTGCGGGTGAGAGGGCTGCATGCCCAGAATCAACCTGCAGAACTGGCGTTTGCTGGTCAACGTGTGGCCCTGAACATCAGCGGTGATCGCCTTGAGCTTGGGCAAATACATCGCGGACAATGGCTGCTCGCCGAAACACTGTTCGCACCGACCCAACGCCTGGACATCGACTTCCAGTTGCTGCCCGATGAGACGCGCACCTTCGAACACTTTCAGCCTGTGCACCTGCATCTCGGCACGCAAGACGTGATCGCCCGGGTGGCGTTGCTCGAAGGACCACGGCTGCTTCCGGGCGAGCGCATGTTCGCGCAACTGTTGACCAATGTCCCGGTACACGGCGTAAAGGGGGATCGACTGGTCCTGCGTGATGCCAGCGCCCAGCGCACGCTCGGCGGCGGTCAATTGCTCGATCCGTTTGCCCCGGCCCGGCAACGGCGCAGCCCCGGGCGTCTGGCGCAATTGCGGGCACTGGCAATCAGCAGTGATCTTGAACAAGCGTTGCCGACGTTGCTGGAATACAGCGACAGCGGCATTGATCCGCAGCGACTGGAGCGTCAGTTCAACCGACCGCGTGAAGGCTGGTTGCTGCCGGACAACGTCCGCCTGATCGAAACGCGCCAGGGAACGAGGCTGTTCAATGCCCAGCACTGGGGCATCCTGAAATTCACGTTGCTGGAGCAACTGGCGCGATTCCATGAGCTGGAGCCCGACCAGATGGGCCCGGACCGTGATCGTCTGCGGCGTTTCAGCGGATTGAATATCGAGCATTCGACGTTCATCAGCCTGCTGGAAGAACTTCGCAGCGCCGGCTCGCTCACCGCCAGCGGCCCGTGGTTGCATTTGCCGGATCATCAGGTGCGCCTGAATGCCGACGACGAAGCCCTGTGGCTGGTGTTGCAGCCGCTGTTCGAACAGGCCGGTTTCGATCCGCCGTGGGTGCGCGACGTGGCCAAAGCCGTGGAGAAGGACGACGCGACCGTCAGGCTGTTGCTGCGCAAACTGGCGCGGCTGGGCGTGATGCATCAAGTGGTGCGGGACTTGTTCTTCACCGACATCACCTTGCGGCAAATGGCCGCCGTGCTGCTGCGTCTGGGTGAAGAAAATCCGCCGATTCAAGTCACGGCGTTCCGCGATGCGCTAGGCTTGGGACGCAAACGCAGTATCCAGATCCTCGAATACTTCGACCGCCTCGGCCTGACCCGGCGTCTCGGCGAGGGCCGGCAGATCCGCTACGACAACGCGCTGGCCAACCCCGGCGCGGATTGAGTTCAAGGAAGGCAATCGCGCCCGGTGGCGCGGCCGGGCTTCAAACCCGGTTGGGGACGGCATCCGTTCCCGGGCAGGTTCGACTCCGGCTGCCTTCCGCCATACTTTTCTCTTGGATGGGCTTTTCGTTGAAGCCTGTGCACTCATGGGCGCGGAGTGTGACATTCACAGAATAAGGGCGATGTGACATCATTTGCTCGGCAAGTTTCGTGCGGCCAACTGCGAATTCAACTCGTACGGTGTTTTGCCGAATCAGGTTCGATAGCGGCATTTATAGAATGATTTAGGGAAGACGGTTTTGCTTAGAAAAATATCAGTGTCCATCGGGCTTGCCCTGATCAAGGTTTTAATTTTGTTTATGTCCGTATGGCTTGTTTGTACAGGCGGTCCCAAGGCATGGCATTGGCTATTTCCAAACGACACTGTTGAAGTTGCCGATAAATCGATGGTTATAAAAAAAGCCATGATCGGCGAGGCCTGTAACAAGGAAAGTACGGACTGCAAGAAAAATGTCTTGATAATTATTGGCGCCATTGATGATGGCACGGCGAAAGCAATCGATCACCTGGCTGAAACCGCGACATTCGATACCGTATGCTTCAGTAGTCCCGGTGGCAGTGCTGGCATCGCACAAGACATAGGCAACTGGATAAAATCCCGGCACTTCAATACATGCATGGCCGAGCGCTACAAGCTTGAGGGTGGAATCGGTATCTCTAACGTACAGTGCCTGTCCGCCTGTCCTTATCTTCTGCTGATGGGGAAAACAAGAGTTGCGCTGGGAAGCGATTTCAGTATTGGCGTTCATCGCTCAGGCGTTACATTTGATTTGTGCGTTTGTCATTTCAAGGTCAATGAATTTTGGCCGTACGTTTCCACTTGGGGCTACCGCGACATGTTGGGGCATTCCGATCAACCAGAGATTCACCAAAGTCTTCTGAGTTTTAGCCTGGATGTTGATTCGACGGATATACATAACTTGACTCAGGCTGAGCTTAAAAAATATGCCGTTTTCAATGCAGGCAGCGTAGCGGGTTCCTCGACTCAATAGCATGGGTGTTCATCTCCGTTCTCATAAACCGAGCGGGTACTGAATCACCACATAGATCCGGTCAATGTCATCCCCCGCCTGAGCACTGTTGGCCCGGTGCGAGACGTGGGACAGCTGCACGGAAAGATCCTTGGCGGCACCGGACTGGACAATGTAGCGAAGATCGATGTCGCGCTCCCAGTGTTTGCCGCCATCCCCTTGCTGTGGTTGGTATTGACCGCTGTCCGGGTCGAACGGATTGTAGGCGCCGCCCTTGGGCGCGTGGGTACCGTCGATGTGGCTGCCGGAGACGTAGCGGGTCATGAAATTCAGGCCGGGAATGCCGAACGCACCGAGATCCAGATCGTAGCGGGCTTGCCATGAGCGCTCGTGGGCGCCGTTGAAGTCGGCGTATTTGATCGAGTTGGCGAGGTAGATCGAGTCGCCGCCGACGAAATCGAACGGTGTGTCACCGTTGATCCGTTGCCAGCCAAGCATCACCGCGTGCGGGCCGAAGGCGTATTTGCCCGAGAGACTGAACGCAGTGTTGTCGATTTCACCGGCCAGTGCCTGCCCGGTGTCGCGGGTGTGGTAGACGTTGGCATCGAGCAGCACGCCGGACTGTTTGAAATGCAGGTTGGCGTAGTACTGGTGCCAGGTTTCGCTGAGGTCTGAGGCGTACAGCGCACCACCGACCGGATTGTCAGTGAACAGGTCAGCGCCGATGAAGCTGATTCCGCCGGCCTTTGTACTGGCGCCGTAGCCCTGAAAATCGCCTTGGCCGGAAGAACTGTCCTGATTCTTGAACGCGGTGAAATGCCCGGCCACCAGATTGACGTTGTCGATTTCACGGCTGTTGAGCAGAAACCCGGTGGCGTACTCCGGTTGCAGGCGTTTGTCCGAGGTGTCGAACACCGGCGTCTCGACGGTCATTTCGCCGAAGGCGAGGGTGGTGCGCGAGGCCTTCAACTTGAGTGCCCCGCCCGCGCTGGAGTAGTCGCTTTCGCTGCGACCTTCGCTGTCCACCGGCAACAGACCGGTGCCGGAATGTCCCCGGCCACCGTCCAGTTTCAAGCCATAAAAGGCATGGGCATCGAGGCCAAAACCGACTGTTCCTTCGGTGAAACCGGATGAGAAGGTGCCGATAAAGCCTTGAGCCCATTCCTGTTTGTAGTTCTTGCCGCTGGGCGAGGGCGAGCGGTAGTCGTTGCTCAGAAAGAAGTTGCGGCTGAGCACTTCGCCTTTGGCGTCATCCAGAAAACCGCTGGCCAGGGCTGTGTTGACGGCACCACCGAGCAGCAAGGCGAGTGTGATGCCCGAGGGCGGAAATCCTTTCATGTGTCAGTGACCGGCGTAAATGGAATGTCGCCGGATTGTGGTGCCGGTTGCCTCTGAATGATTGAGCGGGTGTGCTGTGTCAATCGACAACAGGCAACTCGACCCTCGCCACCAGCCCCGAGCCCTTGCGATTGCTCAAGGTCAGTTCTCCACCCTGTTCACGCACGATCGCCCGGGCCGCCGATAGGCCGAGGCCGACGCCGCCGGTTTCACGGTTGCGCGAGGTTTCGAGGCGCAAGAACGGGTCGAACACCCGTTGCAGCGCGTCCTCGGGAATGCCCGGGCCCTCGTCGCAGATTTCGATGCAGATGGAGCGTGTGTTGCGACTCAGCGCGATGTGCGGGCGCTCGGCGTATTTCACGGCGTTTTCCAGCAGGTTGACGATCACCCGCTTCAGGCTCAGCGGCCTGCCGTCATAGACCAGATGGGCCGGGCCGTTGAAGTCGATGAGGACGTTCTGGTCGCGGTAGTCGTCGAGGATGGTTTGCAGCAGCTCGGACAGATCGAACGCCGTCGGTTGTTCAAGCCGTGTGCCTTCACGGAAAAACGCCAGCGCGGCGTTGATCATCGATTGCATTTCTTCGATGTCGCGAATCATTTTCTGCTGATTGTCCAGGTCTTCCATGAACTCACTGCGCAGGCGCATCCGGGTCAATGGCGCGCGCAAGTCATGGGAAATCGAGGCAAGCATGTGAGTGCGCTCACCGATGAAGTGCTGGATCTGCGCCTGCATCGTGTTGAAGGCGATGATCGCCTGACGGATCTCGTGGGGGCCTTCGATATCGATGGGGGGCGCGTTCAAATCTTTGCCAAACCGTCTCGCGGCGCCGGCAAAACGCTGCAGCGGATTGGCCAGTTGGCGCGTGGCAATCCAGGCGACCAGCAACGTGGCGACCAGGCCCAACGCGATGATGACCGCGATCCGGGCATCCAGGCTCAGTCCCCAGCTGCGTTCAGGTGGCGTGAATGTCAGCCAGCTGCCATCGGCCAGAGGCACGAGGGCGACGTAATGAGCCTGCGCACTGCCTGGTGGCCAGTCGTCGGGGTTGAATACTTCGATTTCCCGGTCATCGCCGAGCAATTGCCGCAGCGCAGGAACCTTGCCGGTCTCGACCGGTTCGCCGTCCCCGGGCAGATTGAACTGGCTGCGTTGCGCACTCCATAACACCTCAAGCGTCGAACTGCTGGCCGCGTTTGCCAGTTGCGGGCGTAATTGAGCGGGTGCCGCCTCGATCACGCGAGTGCTCGCCGCAATCCGTTCCAGTAGTCCGGTGCGTTCGATGGGGGGACGGGCCCAGGTGCCTGCCACCTGCACGAACAGGGCATTGAGAATCAGCGAGGCGAGCATGGCCGCAATGATCGTCAGGGCGATCCGGCGACTGAGGGTGTCGCGCGGCAGGATTCGACCGATCATGAGCGGCTGACCTTGACCGTGAACATATAACCGCCGTTGCGCACGGTACGGATCAGGTCCGGGCGTTTGCTGTCCGGTTCGATCTTGCGTCGCAGCCGGCTGACCTGCACGTCGATGCTGCGATCAAAAGCATCGTGGCCCTTGCCGTGGGTCAGGTCGATCAGTTGTTCACGGGTCAGGATGCGTTGGGGATGCTCGAGAAAAACCAGCAGCAGGTCGAATTCTCCGCCGGACATCGGGATCATCACACCGTCGGGCGAGCGCAGTTCGCGACACGTGATGTCCAGGTGCCAACCGGCGAAGGTCATTACCGGACGGGTCGGTTCGCTGGCGGGATGACTTTGCTCGCCGGCGCGACGTTGCAGGGCGCGCACCCGGGCCAGCAATTCCTGGGGAGCGAAGGGTTTGGTCAGGTAATCATCGGCCCCCAGTTCCAGACCGACAATCCGGTCACTCAGTTCAGCCATGGCCGTCAGCATGATGATCGGGATCCCCCTCTGCGCACGGATTTTCTGGCACAGGCTCAAACCGCCTTCACCCGGCAGCATCAGGTCGAGAATGATCGTGTCCGGTCGCGCCTGTTCGATGGCGGCCCACATGGCCTGGCCATCCGGTGCCACATCGACCTCGTAGGCGTGCTGAACGAAAAACTTCTTCAGCAGGGACAGAATTTCCACGTCGTCGTCGACGATCAGCAATCTGCTCACGTTTGCAGGACCCATGTACCCAAAAAGAGGGCATCTAAAACCATTTCGTGGCCAGGGTCATTTATTTCAATCGAGCAACATTCCTTCAACACGGACATCAGCCGGACATCGTCGGGCAAAAAACCTCGGGCACTCTGCCGGCATTCCATCCAAGGGGGTTCATATGAAGGATATGAAAAGCGTTTATTCCACTCAGAGTCATGGCGCCGTGCGCCCATTGATCCTGACCCAGCGCACCACAAGCAGCGTTCTCAACGCGCCGATCTTTTTCCAGGAAACCTGCCTGGGGATCGCTTCGGATCAAAGCCAACTCGTCATGCGCCGCTACTTCGAGCGCTTCAGCCCGACCGACAGTCATTGGGTGGAATACATCCACACGATTCCCACGGCCGAATTCATTCACTGGATCATGACCCATGGCCAGTTGCGCATCGAGTGTTCTGAAAATACCCCGTTCGGCCAGATTCAGACCGCTGGGGAAACGCATTGATGAGAAACAGTCATTCGCTGGCGTTGTTGTTTGCAGCGACTTTGAGCCTGTCGGCCTGCAGCAGCAAAAAAGTCGAACCGGAAATGTATTCCGGGTTTCTCAACGACTACAGCATGTTGAAGGAGCAGCAGACGCCGTCAGGACAGACGATTCTGAGTTGGGTCAGTCCGGCGTTGGCGAAGGGGCGTTACACCCGGATTTACCTGGCGCCGAGCCAGTTCTATCCGCAGGTTCAGCCCACGGGGCGGATTCCGCAGAGCACCTTGTCAGGTGTGACCCGCTACTACGACGCAGCCCTCAGGCAGGAACTGGGCAAAACGCTGCCGCTGGCATCCGGGCCCGGCCCGAACACACTGGTTGTGCGGCCAGCCATCACGCAAGTCGCCGCCAGCACCCAGGGCCTGCGGTACTACGAATGGCTGCCGATCACGCTGGTTGCGGCCGGAGTGAGTACGGCTGCGGGCATTCGTGATCAGGACAGTGAGATCGCCACGGAAGTGTCGATCGAGGATGGATCCACCGGCGAGGTGGTGGCGAAAGTCGTTCGCAAGGGCATGGGCGTGCCGCTGGAAAACGACAAACAGGTGATGACCGCCGAGAACGTCAAAGGCGTGCTCGACGGTTGGGCCACGGACTTGAGTCAGTCGTATGTCGTGACCCGCAAAGTAACGTTGCGCTGACAGCGGTGAGGTCAGAGACTTGCTTTCACCTGTAGACCCACCACCAGTGCATTATCGATGTCCTGCCCGGAAAACGCGCCCGGCTCGATGATGTACTGCAGGTTCGGTCGCAGAGTCAGCCATGGGGTGGCCTGGTAGCCGTAACCGAGTTCGATCAGCTGTTCAGCGCCGTCGATATTGGAGAGCGGTGTGCCGTTGGCCAGCGCGGCGTCTTGTTGCACGTCGCGACTGCGCGGGTTTTGCACGGCGCGACCGTAGCCCAGGGCGACGGTGTCACGCGGGCGGCCTTCGAACGGTTTGTACAGGACCACCCCGGCGCCATACCACTTGCTGAACGGCGAAGCCGCTTCGCTGGCCGCCGAGTATTGACCGAAAGCGTGCAGGCTGCGGCCCTCCGACGTTGGCGAACTCCACACCGCCTGATCAATGAGCAGGTAATGGCCGCCGCGACCGGACACTTCCTTGTCACTGCCGATGCGTTTCACGTCGGAGCTGTCGTAGTAATAACCGAGCTTGTACTCGCCGGGCAGCGTGCCCGCGTGTTTGTAGACCAGTTCGACAGGCACCACGGTGCCGGTGGTGTGTTTCGGCCCCAGGTGCCAGGCGCGGCTGGAGTTGCCGTTGCTTTCGGGATCGACGTTGAACGCGGCGACGCGCAGTTGCCATTCCGGCGACAGGTCGTATTTCACCCGCACGCCCAAGTGCGCGTTGGGATAGTTGGTCCAGCCGCTGCCGCCGGACATGTTCAGCGGATGGCCGCAGAAGCCGGCGTTCATGAAGTTGCAGAGAATGCCGCTGTCGAGGCCGCCGAGGTCGTTGCCCATGGCCATGTAGCCGAGTTTGACGTTCAGCGCCGGTGTGAACAGCGTGCGCTCGTAACTCAGTTCAGTCAGACGCGTGTAGAGGCCGCCGTAGTTTTCCTGGATCGGCAGACGGTTGCCGACCAGATCTTGCGAGGCGCTGTTGCCGCGCCGGTCATTGATGGTCAGCTGAACCTTGCCGGCGTTGTCCACGCCATAGATTTTGCTCAGATCAAATTGCGCGCCGAGCTTGATGTTCTGTGAGTAACGGGCTGAGCGGTGCTTGCCGCCGTCGGCGTTGTAGGCGGTTTCGCCGGTGTAATCGCCGGTGAACTTGACGCCATCTTCGTCGAGCTGGTGGCGCAGGCCACCCCAGTCGCCGGTCAGGGTATTGCGGGTGAAGACGTTCGAATCGGTGTCCGCGAAAGCGGGCAGGGCGGCGCTACAGGTGATACCGAACAGCACGCCGGTGAAGATGCCGGTGCGGGAAAAACGAACAACGAATGACATTGCTGAAATCCAGAGTTGGGGACATAAAACAACGCGACACCCGAAGGTGTCGCGCACAAGAACGTGAAGGAGGGCGCAGTGGCTTACGGCAGGGCGTAAGCCATTACGTAGTCGCCACGATCGGTCGACTGACGGGCGCCACCGGCGGTGATGACCACGTACTGCTTGCCGGTTTTCGGCGACACATACGTCATCGGGCCACCCTGGCTACCGACCGGCAGGCGGGCTTTCCAGATTTCTTCACCGTTGTTGCTGTTGTAAGCGCGCAGGTAGAAATCCTGGGTGCCGGCGATGAAGATCAGGCCGCCCTGGGTCGACAGCGTGCCGCCAAGGGTTGGCAGACCGATCTTGATCGGCAGGTGCATGCGGATGCCGAGCGGGCCAGTGTCTTCAACGGTGCCGACCGGAACCTGCCAGGCGACTTTCTGGGTTTTCATGTCGATAGCCGTCAGCGTACCGAACGGCGGGGCCTGGCACGGAATGCCGGCGACCGACAGGAAGCGGTTCTTGTTCACGGCGTAAGGCGTGCCTTTCAGTGGCACCGCGCCCATGCCGGTGTTCAGCGCTTCGCCACCGGAAGAGGCCTGAGCCTTGTTCTGCGACGGAATCATCTGAATCCACAGGCCCAGACGCATGTCGTTGACGAAGATGAAACCGTGCACCGGGTCAGTGGAGATGCTGCCCCAGTTCATGCCACCCAGCGAACCCGGGAAGCTCAGGGATTTGTCAGTGCCTGGCGCGGTGTACAGACCGTCGTAACGCATCGACTTGAAGTCGATCCGGCACAGCAACTGGTCGTACGGCGTAGCGCCCCACATGTCCGACTCGGTCAGGTGCTGGGCACCGATCTGCGGCATGCCCACCGATTTTGGCTGGGTCGGCGAGTACGGCTCGTTGGGGATATTGGCTGCCTTGACCGGCACTTCTTTCACTTCGGTCAACGGTTTGCCGGTGGCGCGATCCAGCACGTAGATCTGCCCGGCCTTGGTGCCGATCACCAGCGCCGGCACGGTTTTGCCGTCCTTGGTGAAGTCGATCAGGCTTGGTTGCATCGGCAGGTCGAAGTCCCAGAGGTCGTTGTGCACGGTCTGGTACACCCACTTTTCTTCGCCGCTGTTGGCGTCCAGCGCCAGGATCGACGCGCCGTAGGTGTGATCGAGTTTGCTGCGTTCCACGCCGTAGATGTCGGTGGAAGAACTGCCCATCGGCAGGAATACGGTGTTGGTTGCCGGGTCGTAAGACATCGGTGCCCAGCTGTTCGGCGTGCTGCGAACATAGGTCTTGCCGTCGGCAGGTGCCTTTTTATCCTGCGGGTTGCCCGGGTCGAACGCCCAGCGCATGGCGCCGGTCATCACGTCGAAGCCACGGATCACGCCGCCCGGCATGTCGGTCTGCACGTTATCCGCCACGCGACCGCCAACGACCACGGTCGTGCCAGCCATCAGCGGCGCGGAGGACAGTTGATAGTAGCTGTCCGGGACATCACCCAGACCGGCTTTCAGATCAACCTGGCCGTTGTTGCCGAAACCCTGGCAGAACTCGCCGGTGTCGGCATCGACTGCGATCAGACGGGCGTCGATGGTGTTGGTCAGCAGACGGCGCGTGCAGTTGGCGACGGGAGCGGCCGGCGTGTCGGTTACCGGCGAGCTGGCCGGTTTGGCGACGGCTGCGCTGGCATCGAAGTAGGCCATGCCACGGCAACGCTGCCAGACTTTGGACTTGGCGTTGATCGCGTTTTTCCAGAGTTCTTTACCGGTGTCGGCATCCAGCGCAATCAGGTTGTTGTGCGGGGTGCAGATAAACACCTTGTTGCCGATCTGCAGCGGGGTGAGCTGGTCTTCGGCGCCATTGCCGTCGCTCTCGGCGATGTCGCCGGTGTGGTAGGTCCACGCGACTTTCAACTTGTCGACGTTGCTGCGGTTGATCTGGTCCAGCGCAGCGAAGCGGCTGCCACCCTCGGTATTACCGTAGTGGTCCCAGTCTTTCTGCGCCTTTTCCGGCTCGACCGGTGTGAGGCCCGGGCCAGTGCCGGTAGGGGCGACGGTCGGGTGCGCGACGAACATGTTGCCGGCAGCTACCGCGAGTCCAACCGCCAGAACAGCCGCAACGCCGTAAGCGCCGCGACCTGCAACGTCACCATTGGCGCGTTTGAGCAGCGGATAGACCAGCGCAACCACCAGACCCACGGCGCTGAACATGAACAGGCGCGAGAACACCGGCCAGAACACCAGCCCTGCATCGATCACGGCCCAGATGGCGGTTCCAACCAGAAACGCAGCGAACAGCCAGGCGCCGGCAGGCTTGCGCCGCGCAATCAGCAGACCGGAGACAGCCATCACCAGACCACCCACCAGGAAGTACCAGGAGCCTCCCAGGCTGACCAATTTCACACCGCCAGCGGCCAGTGCCAGGCCGAGCAGGGCGATGATCACCCCGAGCCCGACCAGAATGATTGTTGATATGCCCGAGAGGCGTTGACTCTGCTTCACGTTGAATGTCCCGTTGAAATGAGGCGGGCATTATATCGTTAGGTAACTACCTAGTTAAATCACTAATTTTGAATGCAGTGTGTAAACAGCTAAATCGTGCGGCTGATTGGCGACGGGCCAGCGCCGACTGAAGCGGCGGATTTGCGGCATTGGATCGACTCGATATTGCGATTTGGCCCAAGTCTTTGTTGGTATTACCGGTGTTATGGCACTTTTCAAGCTTGCTGAAACGTTTCATCGCGTTTATAAAAATGGCACAACTCCAAAAAAGGCTACTGCCGTGACCCCGCTCAAACTCGTCGTTGCCCTCAGCACACTGTCCGCTGCCTCCCACGCCATGGCCTGGGATTACGTTCTGCTCGACACCGACAAAGCCGCCCAGAACTGGCAGATCACCAGCCAGCAACTCGGCCTGAAAACCGACAAACCCTTCAGCGTTACCCTGCGCACCTTGCATGGCGGTCGGCAGGAGGGCGTCAGCATCGTCGACATCGATAACGGCACGATGAAACTCTCGGTAGTGCCGACACGGGGAATGAACGTCTTGCAGGCTTCGGTCGGCAATGTGCGCATGGGCTGGGATTCGCCGGTCAAGGAAGTGGTCAATCCGTCCTTCATCGAACTCAATGGCCGCGGCGGTCTGGGCTGGCTGGAAGGTTTCAATGAACTGGTCACCCGCTGCGGATACGAATGGGTCGGCCACCCCGGCGTCGACAACGGCGAACTGCTGACCCTGCACGGTCGGGCCGCCAACATTCCAGCGAACAAAGTCACCCTGCACATCGATGAAACTCCACCGTACGCCATCACCCTGCGCGGTGAACTGAAAGAGCAGGCGTTCAAGAAGGTCGACTTCTCCGTCGCCACCGAGCTGGTCACCGAACCCGGCAGCGTAGTGTTCGCGCTCAACGACACGCTCACCAACAACGGCGACTATCCGAAGGAATACCAGGCGCTGTATCACAGTAACTTCAGCACCCCGTTCCTGGAGCAAGGCGCTCGTTTTGCCGCGCCGGTGAAACAGGTGTCGCCGTTCAACGACAAGGCCAAGGGCGATCTGCCCGAATGGCAAACCTACCGCGCACCGACCAAGGACTACGATGAAACGGTTTACAACGTAGTGCCGTATGCCGATGCCAAGGGCGATACGCTGACCGTGTTGCATAACAAGGCCGGCAGCCTGGGCGTTTCGGTCGGCTTCAATACTCAGACACTGCCGGTGTTTTCCCTATGGAAAAACACCGATACCCAAGGCCAGGGGTATGTCACGGGGCTGGAGCCGGGGACAAGTTTCTCCTACAACCGCCGTTATCAACGGCCACTGAACCTGGTACCCACAATTGGGCCGAAGGAACACAAGCAGTTCCGCATCAGCTACAGCTTGTTGGTGGATAAGCTGGCTGTGGATAAGGCCTTGAAGCAGGTGAGCGAGATTCAGGGTGGGCGGGAGACTGAAGTGCGGCAGACGCCGTTGGTTGATCTGACCAAGGAGTGACGGGCAGACCTCGCCAAGGGGCAATGCAAGGTCTGTGTGTCGGAGCCGATGCTGGAGGGGGAGGCGGCTGAGGCGGATGCTTTTACACTGCTCCTGCGCAATCCGCATGCTATCAACGCATGCGGCGTCTGCGATAATGACGACTCAGTGAGGTGCAAAGGCATGTCGAATACTCGTCTCGGCATCTGAAATTAGGCTTTGGAGAACCCCATGCGTGACATTATTGATGGCTTTCTGCGTTTTCAACGCGAGGTGTATCCACAACGCGTCGAGCTTTTCAGGCAGCTCGCGACCGAGCAAAACCCGAAGGCGTTGTTCGTAACATGCTCGGACAGTCGTGTAGTACCTGAACTTCTCACACAGCGCGAACCGGGTGAGCTGTTCGTGATCCGCAACGCCGGCAACATTGTGCCGTCGTACGGTCCTGAACCGGGCGGTGTTTCGGCCACAGTGGAATATGCGGTTGCAGTGCTCGGTGTACGGGACATTGTGATCTGCGGCCACTCGGATTGCGGAGCGATGGGCGCGATTTCACGCTGCACGTGTCTGGATCACCTTCCGGCCGTTGCAAACTGGCTTCGCCATTCGGACGCCGCGAAAGCGATCAATGCTGCGCATGAGTTCGATACGCCGCGTGCCAAGCTCGATGGCCTGGTTCGTGAAAACGTGATCGCACAACTGGCGAACTTGCGGACTCATCCATCGGTGGCGCTTGCGCTTGAGCAAGGACGTTTGAATTTGCATGGATGGGTCTATGACATCGAGGCGGGTTGCATCGATGCACTGGATGGCGCGACTCGGAGCTTCGTCAAGCTTTCCGATTCACCGGCGACCGTGGCAGTCGCTGCGCGCAATGTCGGTCAGTTGTAGGTCAGGGCGCAGATCTCTTCGTTTCGGCCAATTCCAGAGAGAACGTTCTGGCGAATAACAACGCAGGCGCCCCTGAAGAGGGGCGCTCTGACTTGGCTGGAACGGGCGTGATGACACTGTTATTTCTGGCGGACGCTATTTAACCGCATACACTTTGCGCACATAGCGCGTGCTTTTCCAGGCGCACGGCGCACCGCGCGCAACAAACACGCTGTCGCCGGTATTGACGGTCACGCTCAAACCCTCGGGCGTCTGCAACGTTACAGTTCCTTCGATCAGATACATCAGCTCATTGAGCTTGTGCGGGCGACCGTGACGTTCGTAGGGCGTCGAGTCCCACACGCCGACACGCAGATCGGTTGTGGCATCTTCGAAGGCATTACGTGACCGGCATTGCGGGGTTGGACCGATCAGAATCTGTTGTTCCGGCGCGGCGGAGGGAGACAGGTGCGCCAGCGGGTCGAGCAAGGTCAGGCCAGGCGTCGCGCCTTGGGTGGCCATGGCGCAAAACGCCCACCGGGTGCCGGTCTGTGCTTCGATCCGCACGTCCGTGCCCCGGCCGATGACCGCGCTGGCGCCGACGGCCAGTACCAGTGTCCGCTCCCGGGTTTTCAACGTCACGTGCCCTGCATGAACCACGATCACCTCGGTGTGCGGGAAGTCCTTGATATCAAGGCTTTCGCCTGCTTCGACGATGCCGGCAGACGCACCGTCGCTCCCTGACCAGGCGATCTGACGTCCGGTCGAGAAGGGGTCGGCAGCGTTCAAGGATTGCTGTTTGAAAGAGGTGTCGACGCGACTGCCATCGGCGCGAGCCAACAGCATGATGCAAGGTTCGAACATACGGGTGACGCTCCAGTTATTGAGAGATTTTTTGGGCAGGGACGAGTTCAAACCCGATGATCAGCCAATGGCTTGAGTGACCAGGGCAAACTGCCGAACGCCGTTGCTTGCTTGCGGTGCCGGACCGCGGGACATTTGTGCCACGGTGTCGACCTTTTTCAGGCCGGCGCCTTCCAGCCAATCGGCCAGGCCGCAATCCGCTGGAATATCAATGCGCACGAAGGCGTCCGGTACCTTGGCCAGCAATGTCGCGATCAGGTGTTGGGCCTGCTCAAGGTTTTCGGCGATCAACGGGCCGATGCAACGACCGCGACCGAACGGGCGCAGCAGGGCGAAGGCGCGCAACTGACCGTCGCGCACGATGCCCACCGAATGCTCGACGACAGCGAACAGATCAGTGAGCACCGCTTGCCGATCCAGTCCGCTCCCGGCATTGGCCAGTTCCAGCACCCGCGCATGATCCGCTTCGCGCAGTGGGCGGCATTCTTCACCGTCTGCCAATGGCTCGGGCAGGGGGGCTTGCGCCTGGCCCTGATGCTGCTGAATTCGGCCAAACTCGACAAAACCCTGGCTGGCATACAGCGGTGCGCCGGCCACGGTTGCATTCAATATCGCCGTGCTTGACTGGCAAGCCTGCAGCGCGTGTTCCATGAGCTTTCGCCCGATGCCCTGGCCCTGGTAATCGTCACTGACAATGACCAGGCCAATAGTCGTGAAATCACCTTGCGGGCAGGCGAACGCGGTGCCGATCAAACGCTCGCCATCAAGTACGACAAAGCCCTTGCTGACCCTTTGCAGCATGGCCCAGTCGTCGAGTCGATGGGGCCACTTCAATTGCACGGACAGTGCATGGGCCTTGGGCAGGTCGTCGGCAGTCATCGGCCGATAGACGTAGGACGGACGCGGGGTAGACATGGCGATTCTCCGATAAAGAGTGTGCGCTTACGCCGGTTTTTCCGGCGAGATGACGCCTGTATCCCATCTGGATGAAAGCCTGACAAGGGGGGAGGGAATATTCGGCAGATTCCGCGAAGCACAGTCCCGAAGACCACACTTACTACTTAATTGCGGCCTTGTGCCGGCAGCAAATGCTTGGGCTTTTTTACCCTATAAAAGGCTTGTACCGAGCTTTGTCGTTCAAGGCGCAGGATGTGCCTTCAATCACTTCAATTCAGAACCGGACCGACGTGTGTCGCAGCAACCGACACGTTCCTGCGAGGGGGCGCAGTTTCTGCGGGCAAAGTCGATATCCGAAATCCACAGCGGCTGATACAGGTCCATAAGAGCGCATAAACCGGGGCTTTGCCCAAGGCTGGAGCGCACCGCAAAGTCTGCTGAGCAGCGTGAGCAAAACGGTGATTTGTATCGAACGGAGGTCGCTTTTAACGCCATCTGCTGATTTCACGGTGTTGTAATGACGGTGTGCTGCAGCGTTGCATCGCTACTGCGCAATCCAGGCAAATGCTTGTAGCGCCATTGACCTCAACGAACTTCAGGAACGCACTCAATGAGCTTTCTTCGCCCCAAATTCATTACCTTCGACTGCTACGGAACGCTGACCAATTTCCACATGGGCACGATGACCCGCGAACTCTTCGCTGATCGCGTACCCGCGGAGCAGATGGATCAGTTCGTCAAGGATTTCTCGGCCTATCGCCTGGACCAGGTCATGGGCGACTGGATGCCGTATGACGAGATTCTCAAGACCGCTCTGGCGCGTACCTGCAAGCGCTGGGGAATCGAATACCGCGAAGAAGGCCAGCTGTATTACGACGCCGTTCCGACCTGGGGCCCGCACCCGGACGTACCGGCCGGCCTGTCGAAAATCGCCGACAAGATTCCCTTGGTGATTTTCTCCAACGCCAGCAACAGCCAGATCATGTCCAACGTCGAAAAACTCGGCGCACCTTTTCACAAAGTCTTCACGGCCGAACAGGCACAAGCCTACAAACCACGTCTGGCGGCGTTCGAGTACATGCTCGACAACCTCAACTGCGGCCCGGAAGACATCTTGCATGTGTCCTCCAGCTTCCGTTACGACCTGATGCCGGCCCACGACATGAAGATCAAGAACAAGGCCTTCGTCGCCCGTGGCCACGAAGTACCGGGCAATGCCTTCTACAGCTACCACCAGATCCCGGACATCGGCGGTCTGGCCGGGCTGGTCGGCCTGTAACGACATCCTCATTGGCAAAGGCGGGATTGAACATGGGCAGTGAATCCTACTGGCTCGACAGCGCACCGGCCTTCACCGGCGCACAGCTCGGCGGTTTGCCCGGGCAAGTCGATGTAGCCATCGTCGGTGGCGGTTTCACCGGGCTGGCAGCGGCCCGGGCCCTGGCGCTCAAGGGCGCCAGTGTGGTGGTGCTGGAAGCCGGGCGGGTGATCGGCGAGGCTTCGGGACGCAATGGCGGGCAGTGCAACACGGGGGTGGCGCAGGACTACGCCAGCCTCAGCGCCAGTCTCGGTGCCGATCGGGCGAAAGCCTATTACCAGGCTTACGAAAGTGCCGTGCAAAGCGTTGTGTCGCTGGTTGAGCAGGAGCAGATCGCCTGTGACCTGTTGCGTAACGGCAAGCTGAAACTGGCGGCAAAACCGCTGCACTACGAAGGGTTGGCCCGCACCTGCGAGCTGATTCGCAACGAAGTCGATGCCGATGTTGAATTGCTGTCTGCCGAACAGACCCGCACCGAAGTCAACTCTGCGCAGTTCCATGGCGGCCTGCTGCAGCGCAATGGCGTGCAGATGCACGTCGGCCGTTTCGGCGTCGGTCTGGCAGAAGCGGCGGTGCGTCACGGCGCACTGATTCATCAGGGCACCTCGGTGCTCGACTGGAAAGCCCGTGCCGGCGGTTATCAGGTCAACACCAGCAAGGGTTCGCTGCACGCCGGGCAGGTTCTGCTGGCGACCGGCGCCTGTCAGCACGGTGGTCTGGGCTGGTATCGGCGGCGGATTGTGCCGGTGGGCAGTTTCGTGATTGCCACCGAGGTTCTGCCTCAGGCGCTGATCGATCAGCTGCTGCCGGGACGCCGCGCTTATGTCACCAGCCGAATGATCGGTAACTACTTCCGCCTGACCCCGGACAACCGCTTGCTGTTTGGCGGGCGTGCGCGGTTTGCCATGTCTGACAGTGTCAACGATGCCAAGAGCGGCAAGGTGCTGCAGGCGGCAATGATCCAGATGTTCCCGCAACTGGCAGGCGTCAGGATCGATTACTGCTGGGGCGGCCTGGTAGACATGACCTCCGACCGTTTGCCGCGAGCCGGCCAGCACGGCGGCGTGTTCCACTCGATGGGCTACAGCGGCCACGGCGTGCAGATGTCGGTGCACATGGGGCAGGTCATGGCCGACGTGATGGCCGGCAATGCCGAGGCCAACCCCTGGCGTGAACTCGACTGGCCGGCGATCCCCGGGCATTTCGGCAAGCCGTGGTTCCTGCCTTTGGTGGGCGCCTACTACCGCTTTCAGGACTATTTGCACTGAGTTGATGTTGTGGCTTCACCGTCGTTTGCGTTTCCAGGACGTTCCGGTCAACCGGAACACTTGAGCCTTCTTGATTTCGACAGGTAGCACTGAAATGACTGATCACAAGAACGATTCACCGTTGATCTCAGGCGAAGAAAGCCTGCGGGTGTTCGAAGGCCTAAATCGCGGCATGTCACGCCGTCACGCGTTACAAATGCTCGGCGTGGCCGGCGTAGCGGCTGCCGGCGCCGGCAGCCTGTTCGGTGCCGCCGGCAAGCTGTTGGCTGACGATACGGCGACGCCGGGCAAAGGCAAGCAGGGTGGGCGGATACGCGTCGCCGGCATGTCCAGCTCCACCGCCGACACCCTCGATCCGGCCAAAGGCGCGCTGTCCACCGACTATGTGCGGCACTACATGTTCTACAACGGCCTGACTCGTTTCGACGCGCACCTGGTGCCGCAACTGGAACTGGCCGAGCGCATCGACAACACCGACGCGACGTTGTGGACGATCACCCTGCGCAAAGACGTGACTTTTCACAACGGCAAAACCCTCAGCGCGGCCGACGTGGTGTTCTCGCTGTCACGACACAAGGATCCGCTGACCGGCTCCAAAGTCATGCCGCTGATGGAGCAGTTCGCCGAAATCAAGGCCACCGGCACCAACGAAGTACAGATTCGCCTGACTGCGCCAAACGCCGAATTGCCGTCGATTCTGGCCGTCTCGCATCTGCTGATCGTTCCCGAAGGCACCACCGACTTCAACCAGGGCATTGGCACCGGACCGTTCAAGGTCAAGGAGTTCAAACCGGGTGTACGTTCGGTTGCCGCACGCAACACCGGTTACTGGAAGCCTGGCCTGCCGTACCTCGACGAAATCGAATTCATCGCCATTGGCGACGAGCCGTCGCGGGTCAACGCGCTGCTGTCCGGCGACGTGCACATGATCAACGAGGTCAACCCGCGCTCCACCGACCGGATCAAGGCCAGCGCCAGGCACCGGGTCGTTGATGCGCCGTCGGGCAACTACACTGATTTGATCATCCGTCAGGATCAGATGCCCGGCCAGAACGCCGATTTCACCCAGGCGATGAAGTACCTGCTCGATCGCGAACAGATCAAGTCGGCGGTATTCCGCGGCTTTGCCGTGGTCGGCAACGACCATCCGATCGCGCCCGGCTCGCGCTACTACAACAGCGACCTGCCGCAAACGGTCTACGACCCGGAAAAAGCCAAGTTCCTGCTGAAAAAAGCGGGCATGGAAAACATCAGCATGGAGCTGTTTGCGTCGCCTGCCGCAACGGGTTCCGTGGATATCGCCGTGCTGTTGCAGCAGTCGGCCAAGCAGGCCGGGCTCAAGCTCGACGTCAAGCGCCTGCCGAGCGACGGCTACTGGTCCAACCACTGGATGAAGCACCCGATCAGCTTCGGCAACATCAACCCACGGCCGAACGCCGACGTGATGTTCTCGCAGTTCTTCCAGTCGAAGGCGCCTTGGAACGAGTCCGGCTGGAAGAACGAGCAGTTCGATCAGTTGCTGATGCTCGCCCGCGGCGAAACCGACGATGCCAAGCGCGGCAAGATGTACGCGGACATGCAGACCCTGGTGCACGACCACTGTGGCATCGGCATACCGGTGTTCATCAGCAACATCGACGGCGTCGATCAACGGATCAAGGGCTACGGCAGCAACCCGCTCGGCGGTTTCATGGGTTACATGTTCGCCGAGCAGGTCTGGCTGGACGCTTGAACAGAGCCGTCGAAATGAACGGCAAGCCAGGTGCAGGAGGGTAGGCGATGAATAGCAACACACTGTGGTTGATCGGACGGCGGCTGGGCGCCGCGATCGTGACTTTGTTGATCGTATCGATGGTCGTGTTCGCGATCACGGCGGTACTGCCGGGAGACGCGGCGCAACAATCCCTTGGCCAGTTCGCCACCCCGGAACAGGTGGCGGCACTGCGCCTGAAACTGGGGCTCGATCAACCTGGTGTGGTGCGTTACCTGCACTGGTTGATGAGCCTGCTCGGTGGCGATATGGGCGTGTCGGTATCCAACGCAATGCCGGTCGGTGAGCTGATGGCCGGGCGCGTGCCCAACACCCTGATGCTGGCGGCCGCCACGGCGCTGGTGTCGGTGCCGGTGGCGCTGGTTCTCGGCATCGGCTCGGCGATGGGGCGGGGCGGACGGATCGACAGTGTCCTGAGTTTCACCACCCTGGCCATGGTCGCGGTGCCGGAGTTTCTGGTGGCGACCCTCGCGGTGTTGATCTTTGCGGTAAACCTGGGCTGGCTGTCGGCGCTGTCCTATGCCAGCGACATCACTTCACCGTGGCAATTCATGCGCACCTACGCCTTGCCGGTGATGACGCTGTGCTGCGTGATCGTTGCGCAAATGGCACGGATGACGCGCGCCGCAGTGATCGACCAGCTCGACAGCCCCTACGTGGAGATGGCCCGGCTCAAAGGCGTCAGTCCGATCCGCATCGTACTGCGTCACGCGTTGCCCAATGCCATCGGGCCGATTGCCAACGCGATTGCGCTGAGCCTGTCGTATCTGCTCGGCGGGGTGGTGATTGTCGAAACCATCTTCAACTATCCCGGCATCGCCAGCCTGATGGTCGATGCCGTGACCAACCGTGACATGGCACTGGTGCAGGCCTGCACCATGTTGTTCTGTACGGCTTATCTGGGTCTGGTGCTGATTGCCGACCTGTGCGCGATTCTGTCCAATCCGAGGCTGAGAAACCAATGAACAATCTCATTGTGAAATCGACGCCCGCAGCCCCCGATCTGTCAGCCGGCAAGGTGTCTCACGGGCCCGCGTGGCTGGGACTCATCGGCGCCGCCATCTGCGTTATCTGGCTGCTGGTTGCGTTATTCGGCCCGTGGCTGGCGCCGCACCCGGTCGGCGAGGTGGTCTCGGGCAACGTGTTCGACAACATCAGCGCGTTGTACCCGTTCGGCACTGATTATCTGGGCCGCGACATGCTCAGCCGGGTGCTCGTCGGCGCACGCTTCACCGTGGGCCTGGCGTTGATTGCGGCGGTGCTGGCCAGTGCGCTGGGCACCGGTTGCGCGCTGCTGTCGGTGGTGTCGCCAAAGTGGCTGGACGAAGTGATCAGCCGCTTGATGGACGCCTTTATCTCGATCCCGAGCAAGATGCTCGCGTTGATCATGGTCTCGGCGTTCGGCTCTTCAGTGACCCTGCTGATCAGCACGGCGGTGTTGAGCTTTGCTCCGGGCGCGTTCCGTATCGCCCGCAGCATGGCAGTGAACATCGAAGCGCTGGAGTATGTGCAGGTCGCCCGGACCCGTGGCGAGCGCCGCTTGTATATCGCTTGCGTGGAGATCCTGCCGAACATGCTCAACCCGGTGCTCACTGACCTGGGCTTGCGGTTCGGTTTCATCGTGCTGCTGCTCAGCGGCATGAGTTTTCTCGGGCTGGGCGTGCAACCGCCGGATGCCGACCTCGGTTCGCTGGTGCGGGAAAACATCGGCGGCCTCAATCAGGGCGCCGCGGCCATCGTCATCCCGGCGTTGGCCATCGGCACCCTGACCATCGGCGTGAATCTGTTTATCGACAGATTGTCGTCGCGACGCAGTCGCCGCACGGGAGGCCATTGAAATGACCCAATTGATTCGAGTTGAAGACCTGCGCGTGGTCGCTTGCGGCGAGCACGGTGAAACCGAAATCGTCAAAGGCGTGAGCTTTGCCCTGGAACAAGGTGAAGTGCTGGCGTTGATCGGCGAATCAGGCTCGGGCAAGACCACCATTGCCCTCGCGCTGTTGGGTTATGCGCGACGGGGCTGTCGGTTGTCCGGCGGAGTGGTACAGGTCGGCGAGCACAACATGCTCGCGCTCAGCGAGCAGCAATTGCAGGGCCTGCGCGGCAATCGGGTGTCGTATATCGCGCAGAGCGCTGCGGCGGCGTTCAACCCGGCGAAGAAACTGATTGACCAAGTGGTGGAGGGCGCCTTGATTCACGGCCTCGGCACCCGCGCCGCCCTTGAGGCCAAGGCTATTGAACTGTTTCGCGATCTGGCCTTGCCGGACCCGGATCATATCGGCCAGCGTTACCCGCACCAGGTGTCCGGCGGGCAACTGCAGCGAGTGATGGCGGCAATGGCGCTGATCAGTGATCCGTTGCTGGTCATCCTCGACGAACCGACCACGGCGCTCGATGTGACGACCCAGATCGATGTGTTGCGGGCGTTCAAACGCGTGGTGCGTGACCGTGGCGCAACAGCGGTGTATGTGTCCCATGACTTGGCTGTAGTGGCGCAAATGGCTGATCAGATCGTCGTGCTCAATGGCGGTCAGATATTCGAACAAAGCGCCACGGCGGCGCTGCTCAAAGGCCCGAGCCACGAATACACCCGCAGTTTGCTGGCGGCCGCACGGCCCGACACGACGATCCGCCCACCGGGTGGTATTGCCGAAGAAACCCCGCTGCTGACCATTCGCGGCCTGACCGCCGGTTACGGCAACAAGAACACCCAGGGCATGCCGGCCATACGTGTCCTGGAAGACATTGATCTGACCGTGCGCCGGGGCCGGGCGATTGGTGTGATTGGAGAGTCGGGTTCGGGCAAGTCAACGCTGGCCCGCGTGGTGGCCGGCTTGCTCACGCCGGCATTGGGCGAGCTGACCTTTGACGGGCAACCGCTGGGCGGTTGTCTGTCCGAACGCAGCGACGAGCAATTCCGGCGGATCCAGATGGTGTTCCAGAACGCCGACACGGCGCTCAATCCGATGCACAGCATCAGCACGATTCTGAGTCGGCCGCTGAAGATGTATTTCAACCTCAAAGGCGCGGCGTTGCGCGAACGTATCGACGAGTTGCTGGACCTGGTGCGCCTGCCGCGAGCCCTGGCCGAGCGTCGTCCAAGCGAGTTGTCCGGCGGGCAGAAGCAGCGGGTGAACCTGGCGCGGGCATTGGCGGCCAAACCCGATCTGATCCTCTGCGATGAAGTCACCTCGGCGCTGGACACCGTGGTCGGTGCAGCGATTCTTGAATTGCTCCGCGATTTGCGTGAGCAGCTCGGCGTGTCCTACCTGTTCATCAGTCATGACATCTCCACCGTACGCGCCCTGTGCGATGACGTGGTGGTGATGTACAGCGGCCACAAGGTTCAGGCCGGCAGCCGCCAGTCGTTTGCGCAGGCACCGTTCCATCCCTACACCGATCTGTTGATTCACTCGGTGCCGGAGCTGCGCCAGGGCTGGCTGGAAACCTGCGGGACCACCTGCGGCGAACTGCCGCCCATCGGGCCAAAAGCCAACGTCGCCGAGCTGTGCACTTTCCTCAATCGCTGCCCGGTGCGCGTCGATGGCCTGTGCAACCGTACGGCACCCAACCGCCGAATCATCGACGGTGGCAGTGAAATTCTCTGCCACCACGACAGCGTCGAACTGCTGAAAACCCAGCGGGACGTGACCACCTTCAATCAGGGAGCCTATGCATGAGCGCTCGTTTTGTGAGACTGGCCGAGCAGGGTCGGGCGACCGTCAGCTTGACCGTGGATGGCGTGCCCATCAGGGCGTTGCAGGGCGACACATTGATGGTCGCATTGCTCACTCAGGGCAATGCGTTGCGCCAGTCGGAATTCGATTCCGGTCGACGTGCCGGGTTCTGCCTGATGGGCGCCTGCCAGGACTGCTGGGTGTGGACGCGCAGCGGCGAGCGTCTGCGTGCGTGCTCCAGTGAAGTCCGTGAAGGACTGGATCTCGTCACCACACAACCGGAGGCAACATGGCCACTGCACGGGTAGTTATCGTCGGCGCCGGCCCTGCGGGGATTCGCTGCGCCGAGACGTTGGTGAAGGCCGGCTTCAAACCGGTCCTGATCGATGAAAATCGCCGCGACGGCGGCCAGATCTATCGGCGCCAACCCGAAGGTTTCACCCGCGACTACCGCGCGCTGTACGGCACTGAAGCGGCCAAGGCGCGTGACCTGCACGAGAGTTTCGAGCGCTTGCGCCCACACATCGATTACCGCCCCGACACGTTGGTGTGGAATCTGGTGCCCAGGCAATTGTGCTGCGTCAGCCAGGGGCACCATACGACGGTGGACTACGACGCGCTGATCCTCTGCACCGGCGCCACGGACCGTTTGATGCCCATTGAAGGCTGGCAGCTGGCGGGCACCTACAGCCTCGGCGGGGCGCAGATCGCGCTCAAGTCGCAGGCGGTTTCCATCGGCCATCGCGTGGTGTTCATGGGCAGCGGTCCGCTGCTGTATCTGGTGGCCAGCCAGTATGTGAAGGCCGGCGCCAACGTCGCTGCGGTGCTTGATACATCGCCACTGAGCAAACGCATCGGCGCGCTGCCGAAGATGCTCGCGCGGCCCGGCGTGTTGCTCACCGGGATGAAACTGTTGGCGCAGTTGTATCAGGCGAAGATACCAGTGCATCTGGGGATCAAGCCGGAGCTGATATCGGGAGATGCCACCGGCGGCGTCAGTGGTGTGCGTGTGCGCTCAGCCAAAGGCGAAACCCTGGACATCGACTGCGATGCCGTGGCCCTGGGGTATCACTTGCGTCCGGAAACCCAGTTGGCCGATCTGGCCGGATGTCGCATGCGTTTTGATGAAGCGTCCGGCCAATGGTGGCTGGCGCTTGATGAAGAAGGCCGCACTTCGGTCAGCGGTGTGTATGCCGCCGGCGACGGCGCCAGGATTCGCGGTGCCGATGCCGCTGAACATGCCGGGCGTCTGGTGGCGATGGCGCTGCTGGAGGATCAGCAAAAACCGGTGGATGCCGTATTACGCGCAGAGCAACGGCGCGCATTGGCGGTGATGGATCAGTTCCGCCTCGGTCTGGCGCAGGCATTTCCCTGGCCCGCCGAACAGGCCGGGGCCTTGCCGGATTCGGCGATCGTCTGTCGCTGCGAGATGATCAGCGCGGGCGAACTGCGCCGTACGGTCAGTGAAAAGGGCGCGTGCGAAGTCAATCGGGCCAAGGCCTTCAGCCGGGTCGGCATGGGCCGTTGCCAGGGCCGCTACTGCTCGCAGGCCGGCGCCGAAGTGATCGCCGCCGCAGCCGGTGTCAGTGTGCAACAGGTCGGCCGCCAGCGCGGTCAGGCCCCCGTCAAACCGCTGCCGATGGTGATCATCGAGGAACCGTCATGAACCCGCAGAAAAGTGATGTATTGATTATCGGCGGCGGCATCATGGGCGCGGCGTCAGCGTTTTTTCTGCGCCAGCGCGGGCACTCCGTGACCCTGCTCGAGCGCGACCAAATTGGCCAATACGCCAGTGGCGTCAACTTCGGCAACGTGCGGCGTCAGGGCCGTTATCTGGGGCAACTGGAATTGGCCAACCGTTCGTTTGCGCTATGGAAGCGCTTGCCGGAGCTGATTGACGACGATCTGGAGTTCATCGCCAGCGGCCACATGCGCGTGTGTTACCGCGAAGACGAAATTGCCGAGCTCGAAGCGTATGCCGCGGCGCCGGAAGCGGCGCAACTGGATCTGCAGATCTATCGCGGCGCTGAACTGCATCGGCGCTTTCCGTTTCTGGGGCCGGACGTGAAGGGGGGCTCCTACGCACCGCACGACGGTCACGCCAACCCGCGTCTGGCAGCGCCGGCATTCGCCCGGGCGGCGCGGCGGATCGGTGCGCGTATCGAAGAACAGACTGAAGTGGCCGAAGTGCAGAAAACCGCAGGCGAGTTCTGCGTCACCACTACCGATGGCCGGCAATATCGCGCCGCACAACTGCTGATCACCGCCGGCGCCTGGGGAGAGAAACTGTCCGCGCAGTTCGGCGAACCGGTACCGCTGGACACCCATGGCCCGCAGATGGCGGTGACGGAACCGGTGCCGTACGCCTTGCCGACGGTGATTGGCGTGTTCACCAAAATCCCTGAGGAAGTCATTTATTTCCGGCAGATTCCGCGCGGCAACATCATCATTGGCGGCGGCTATCGCAGCAAACCGGACATGGTCAATCGCCGTGCCTATGTCGAGCCACGCAGCATCCTCAACCAGATCCGGCAAATGCGCCGACTGCTGCCGGGTGTCGGCAATCTGAACATCATTCGGGTCTGGAGCGGCATCGAAAGCTATCTGCCGGACTCGCTGCCGATCATGGGGCCAAGCGGCACGGTCGAGGGGCTGTATTACGCATTCGGCTTCTGTGGCCATGGCTTCCAGTTGGGGCCGGGCGTCGGTGACGTCATGGCTGAATTGATCAGCACCGGCAGCACCTCCACGCTGATCGAACCCTTTTCCATACGCCGGTTCGCCCCCTTGGCCGAACAACGGAGCAAAGCCTCATGAAACCCCGTGTACTGGAGATTCTCAAACGATTGATTGCGTTCGATACCGTGTCCTCGGAATCGAACATGGCGTTGATCGAGTACGTTCGCGAGCTGCTGCTGAGCAAGGGCATCGAGTCGCTGATCGTCAAGGACGAAAGCGGCAAGAAGGCCAATCTGTTTGCCAGCACCGGCCCGAAAGACCAACCGGGCATTCTGCTGTCCGGCCACACCGACGTGGTGCCAGCAGCGGGGCAGGCGTGGACGGTTCCACCGTTTCAGGTGACGGAGCAGAACGGGCGGGTTTACGGGCGCGGCAGTTGCGACATGAAAGGCTTTATCGCGCTGGCCATCGACGCGATGCTGGATGCTGCTGACCATGCCCTCAGCCGTCCGCTGCAACTGGCGCTGTCACACGACGAGGAAATCGGCTGCGTCGGCGTGCGACGTTTGCTCGATGTGCTGCATCTGGCGCCGGTGCGGCCGTTTCTGTGCCTGATCGGCGAACCGACCAACATGCAGTTTGTGCTGGGGCACAAGGGCAAGGGCTCGTACCGCACCTATTGTCGGGGGCTGGAGGCGCATTCTTCGCTGGCGCCGCGCTCGGTCAACGCGATCCACGTGGCCTGCGATTTCATTGCAGCGTTGCGTGAATCCCAGCGTCAACTGCAGGAGCAGGGCGCCCGGGATGCCGATTACGACGTGCCTTTCACCACCGTGCACGTGGGCCAGATCGGCGGTGGCCGGGCGCTGAATATCGTGCCGAATCTGTGCACGGTGGATTTTGAAGTGCGCAATTTGCCAGCGGATGATCTGGAACAGATTCTCGCCCAGATGCAGGAGCGTGCCGAGTTGATCGTGCGCGAGGCGAAGAAGCTTTCGAGCGTGGCGGCCATCGAGATTGAAACGGTCAACGTCTATCCCGGCCTGGACACACACCCGAGCGTCGAAGCGGTACGGTTCCTGAAAAATTTCGCGGCGCCGGATACCACGACGTCCAAGGTTTCGTTCGGTACGGAAGGCGGATTGTTCAAGCAGCGTCTGGATGTGCCGGTGGTTGTCTGCGGGCCAGGTTCGATCGAGCAGGCGCACAAGCCCGACGAGTTTATCGAGATCAGCCAGATGGAGGCGGGGGAGCGCTTTCTGGAGGGCTTGCTCGGTTCGCTGAAACGATAGAAACAGCAGTTCTGCTGTTCCACCGCCAATTTCAGCAGCCGACACTGTCCGTCAAGCGCTTTCAGCATCCTTATCCGTCGAGTCTCCCTAGACTGGAATCTGTCTCGGATCAGGACTCGACCATGCTCAAGAATCGTTTGAAAGACCCCGGTCTTCTCGCAGAACTCGCTTATGTGAACGGCCAGTGGATCGGCGCCGATGACGGCGCGACCCTGGATGTCATCGACCCGGCCAGCGGCGAATTGATCGGCCGCGTGCCCGCCATGCAAGGCGTGGAAACCCGTCGCGCCATCGACGCCGCCGAACGGGCCTGGCCCGCCTGGCGGGCACGCCCGGCCGCCGAACGTGCGGCGCTGTTGGAGCGTTGGTATCAGGCGATGATCGACAACCTCGACGATCTGGCGCTGATCATGACCTGCGAACAAGGCAAGCCGCTGAATGAAGCCAAAGGTGAAATCCGCTACGGCGCGGGTTTCGTCAAATGGTTTGCCGAAGAGGCGCGGCGGATTTACGGCGAAACCATGCCGGCACCCAGCGGTGACCGCCGACTGTTGACCCTCAAGCAACCGGTGGGTGTCTGCGCGGCGATCACGCCGTGGAATTTCCCCAACGCAATGATTACCCGCAAGTGTGCTCCGGCCCTGGCGGCGGGGTGCCCGATCATCGTCAAACCGTCGGATCTGACGCCGCTGTCGGCGCTCGCATTGGCGGTGTTGGCTGAGCGCGTCGGTATTCCGGCCGGGGTGTTCAATGTGCTGACCGGCATGCCCGCCGGGATTGGCGAAGAGCTGACCGGCAACCCGACGGTGCGCAAGATTTCCTTCACCGGTTCCACGGCGGTGGGCCGTTTGCTGATGCGCCAGAGTGCCGAACACATCAAGCGATTGAGCCTGGAGCTCGGCGGCAACGCACCGTTCATTGTGTTTGACGACGCTGATCTTGAGCAGGCGATTACCGGAATCATGCTGAGCAAGTTTCGCAACGCCGGGCAGACCTGCGTCTGTGCCAACCGGATTCTGGTGCAGGACGGCATTTACCAGCGTTTTGCCCAGCGTCTGGTCGAGGAGGTCGGCAAACTCAAGGTCGGCAATGGCCTGCAGGACAACGTGACCATCGGCCCGCTGATCAACAAGGCTGCCGTGAGCAAGGTGGCCCGACACATCGATGATGCCTTGAGTCAGGGCGCGCAGTTGCTCTGCGGCGGCGTTCCGCAGGGCGACAGTCAATTTGTGCAACCGACGGTGCTTGGCGATGCCCACGCCGGCATGCTCCTGGCCAACGAAGAAACCTTCGGACCGGTCGCGCCGCTGATGCGTTTTACCGATGAAGCCGAAGCCTTGGCGCTGGCCAATGCCACACCGTTTGGCCTTGGCGCTTATTACTTCACTCAAGACTTGCGTCGCTCATGGCGTTTCGGCGAAGCGCTGGAATTCGGCATGGTCGGCCTCAACACCGGAATCATCTCCATGGAAGTCGCGCCGTTCGGCGGCATCAAACAATCGGGCCTGGGCCGTGAAGGCAGCAAATACGGTCTCGACGAATACCTTGAAGTCAAAGCCTTCCACATCGGCGGCTTGTAACTTCACAACAACGGGGAGCCACAACTGATGAGCAAGGTCTTCAAGATCGCCGCGATTGCCGGCGACGGGATTGGCAAGGAAGTGCTGCCCGAGGGGCTGCGGGTTCTGGAGCAGGCCGCGAAAAAATGGGAGCTGGACTTGAGCATTGAAGTGCTCGACTGGGCGCATTGCGATTATTACCTGGAACACGGGCAGATGATGCCCGAGGACTGGTTCGAACAGCTCAAGGGCTTCGACGCGATTTACTTCGGCGCCGTGGGCTGGCCGGAGAAAGTGCCGGACCATATTTCCCTGTGGGGGTCGCTGCTGAAATTCCGTCGCGACTTCGACCAGTACGTGAATATCCGCCCGGTGCGCTTGTTCCCCGGGGTGCCATGCCCGTTGGCCGGACGCGAACCGGGGGACATCGATTTCGTGGTGATTCGCGAGAACACCGAAGGCGAGTATTCATCGGTCGGCGGCAAGATGTTCGAAGGCACCGAGCATGAGTTTGTGCTGCAGGAATCGGTCTTCACCCGCCGGGGTGTCGACCGGATTCTCAAGTTTGCCTTCGACCTGGCCCAGACCCGGCCACGCAAGCGCCTGACCGCAGCGACCAAGTCCAACGGCATTTCGATCAGCATGCCGTACTGGGACGAGCGCACCGCGCTGATGGCCGCGCAGTACCCGCAGGTGACGTGGGACAAGCAGCACATCGATATCTTGTGTGCGCGCTTCGTTCTGCAACCGGATCGGTTCGATGTGGTGGTGGCGTCGAACCTGTTCGGCGACATCCTCTCCGACCTGGGGCCTGCGTGTGCCGGAACCATCGGCATTGCGCCGTCGGCCAACCTGGATCCGCAGCGACGTTTTCCGTCACTGTTCGAGCCAGTGCATGGTTCGGCGCCAGACATCTATGGGCAGAACATCGCCAACCCGATTGCGATGATCTGGTCCGGGGCGCTCATGCTCGATTTCCTGGGCAACGGTGACGAGCGTTATCGCGCAGCACACGACGGGATCTTGCAGGCGATCGAGCGGGTGATCGCCGAGGGACCGATCACCCCGGATCTGGGCGGGAAGGGCTCGACCCAGGATGTCGGCAAAGCCATCGCCGAGTTCCTCTGAAGCTTCGTCATCCTCTGCATGAGTGAGCCTGCTCGCTCGTGCAGAGGGTGTGAATCAGTAACCTTTGTTGCGGTCGATCTGACCGCTCATGGGCTCGCCGCGTTCGAAGCTGCGGATGTTCTCCAGCAGGACAGCAAATGCACTTTCCGGCTGAGTCATCGCCGCGATATGCGGCGTCAGCAGAATCTGCGGATGGCCCCAGAAGGGATGATCCGCCGGTGCCGGCTCGTTCTGCACCACATCCAGCACCGCGCCGCTGAGTTGCCCGCTGTCCAGCGCGTCGAGCAAGTCCTCTTCCACCAGATGCCCACCGCGCCCCATGTTGATCAGTGCCGCGCCATGCGGCAATTGGCGAAACAACTCGCGGTCGAGAATGCCACGGGTCTGCTCGGTCAGCGGCAATACGCACATCACAATGTCGCACTGGCTCAGAAACGCCGGCAGTTGCTCGCGACCGGCAAAGCACTCGACGCCGGCAATCCGATGCGCACTGCGCGCCCACCCCTTGAGGGCAAAGCCCAGGGGCTGCAAGGTGGCGAGAATCTGCTGCGCCTGAGTACCGAGGCCCATCACCCCCACCCGACGTTGATGCGCCGGCTGCAGCAGGTGCGCCTGCCAACAGCGCGCCATCTGCTGCTGGCGATAGCGCAACATATCCCGGTGCAAGCTGAGCACGGCAAAACTGGCGTACTCGCACATGCCTTGGGTGATCCCGGGATCGAGCAGGCGCACCACCGGAAGACTCGCCGGGATACGGCTCAGGTCCAACTGATCGACTCCGGCCGACAACGCAAACAACACCTGCAGATTCGGCAACACCGTCTGCAGATCCTCCGGCGCCTGCCACGCCGCCAGGTACTTGATGTCTGCGGGATCGCCGATGTCCGGCCAGGCGCGCCATTCGATGTCCGGGGCATGTTCGGCGAACAGTGCTTTCCACTGTTCGCCGCGCACGGGGTCAGCTTTGTAGAGCAGGGCCATGGTCAATTCCTGAGAGGGTTGAAAGTGCTCCCATCATCGCCCAACGCCAGAGCAGGATCTGTCGAAAGCAGCGCTGCGAACACTGTGCGTCATGTCATATATGCACGCGGCCGGCAGATTCGGCGGCCTGAAGGAATCTGCCGTTTGGCAGGGTGAAAACAGTCGATCCGGATTTCTCAGGGGCCAAGTTCGGCGTAGTTCGTTCCGCACAAGTCTTAATCTTAAGACCCTGTGTAACCACCTCCTGCATTCACTCCGGGCTGCCGGACTCACGAAGGGAAATGCCATGAACAGCCAAGTCGACCAAACACCTCATTTACTCCGTCAGCGTGATCAGTTCGTGCCACGCGGACTGGTCACCGCTCATCCGCTGGTGATTGATCGCGCCCAAGGGGCTGAATTGTGGGACGTAGACGGCCAGCGTTATCTGGACTTCGTCGGCGGCATCGGCGTGCTGAACATCGGCCATAACCATCCCAAAGTGGTTGCAGCGGTGCAGGCCCAATTGCAAAAAGTCTCGCACGCCTGCTTTCAGGTGGTGGCCTACAAGCCGTATCTGGATCTCGCCCAGCGCTTGTGCGAAATGATAGGCGGCGAGGAGCAATACAAAGCGGCGTTCTTCACCTCCGGCGCCGAAGCCGTGGAGAACGCGGTGAAAATCGCCCGTGCTCACACCAACCGCTCTGCGGTGATCTCCTTCCGCGGCGGTTTCCATGGACGCACCTTGCTCGGCACCACTTTGACTGGCATGAGCCAGCCCTACAAACAGAACTTCGGGCCATTCGCGCCGGAGGTGTTTCACACCCCATATCCAAATGCCTATCGCGGCGTCACCAGTGAGATGGCGCTCAAGGCGCTGGACGAGTTGCTTGCCACTCAGGTTGCGCCGGAGCGGGTTGCGGCGATCATCATTGAACCCGTGCAGGGCGACGGTGGTTTCCTTGCCGCGCCGGCACAATTCCTCCAGGCATTGCGCGAGTTGACCCACAAGCACGGCATCGTGCTGATCCTCGATGAAATCCAGACCGGATTCGGCCGCACCGGCAAGTGGTTCGGTTTCCAGCACGCCGGCATCCAGCCTGACCTGGTCACCGTCGCCAAGAGTCTGGCCGGGGGGCTGCCGTTATCGGGCGTGGTCGGCAAAGCCGACATCATGGATTCGCCACTGCCCGGGGGCCTCGGCGGCACCTACGGCGGCAACGCACTGTCCTGCGCAGCGGCCCTGGCGGTGATCGACGCTTATGAAGAAGAGAAACTGCTCGAACGCGGCTATGCATTGGGCAAGCGTCTGCGTGAAGGTTTGCTGCAGTTGCAGCGCCGTTACCCGCAGATCGGTGACGTACGCGGCACCGGGTTCATGTTGGCCATCGAGCTGATCAAGAACGATGAAGCGCGCTCACCGGACGCGGATCTGAACCAGCGTGTGATCGATGAAGCGCGCAAAGGTGGCTTGCTGGTGATCAAGTGCGGCGTCTATCGCAACGTCCTGCGCTTCCTCGCGCCACTGGTGACGACCGAAGCGCAGATCGATGAAGCCTTGCAGATTCTGCAGGCGGCGTTGGCACGGGTATTGAACTGATGTCCGCCGGGTTCAGAGGCGCGGTCGCTGGCCAGCGTCGCTGAACCTTTTTGGCGCATGGATTGATGAAACGCATCATCGGAGGCTGTGTACACCATGGGGCTGACTGATTATCGAGCACTGCTCATCGATTGCGACGAAGTCCTGGTTGACCGTGATTCGGGGGTCTGGGCAGCGCTGCAGCCGTTGCTCGACAGCCGGGGCGGGCGCCCGGACAAGGAACAGGTGCTGGGCGAATTTCGCGAGGTGGTGCAGGCGCTCTATCCCCGCTTTGACGAACTGGGCTTCAGCGGATTGCTGTGTTTTGCCCATCGCCAACTGGCCGAGCGCTGGAGCTTGAAAGCCAGTTGGGAGGAGGGCATGAGTTTCGCGCGTTCTGCTGCCAACTGGTCATTGTTCGAAGACGCGCCCGGAGCGATGCTGTACCTACGCAAGTTTTATCGCCTGTTGGTCGTGGGCGACCGGGATGCCGAGGATCGCGCCGTGTTGTGCGAGCACCTGGGGATTGTGGCTGATGACTTTATTTCGCTGGCCAGCGATCCGCTGCGGGACGAGGACTGGTTGAATGCCAACGAGCTGAAGCCGGTACACATTCTGCGGGTCACCCGACCCGCCGCCCGCGGTCAGGCGCTGACCGATGTGTGCCTGATCGGTCGCGAACGGGTGAAACAACCGACCCCATGCGCTGCGGATTATTGCATCAACAGCATGGCTGACCTGGTCGCACAGCATCAGATGTGTTTACGGCGCTGATTTTGCTAGTAGATTGTCCTACAAATGGCAGTCAAGAGGTTCGCAATGGAAGGTTTAGTCAAACTGGACCGCATCGACATCAGTATCCTGGTTGAGTTGCAGAAGGACGGGCGCATGACCAATGTGAGTCTGGCCGATGCCGTGGGATTGTCGGCCAGCCCCTGCCTGCAACGGGTCAAACGGCTGGAATCGGCCGGGTACATTTCCAGCTACAAGGCACACTTGAACCTGGCGAAGATCACCGAATCGGTAACGGTCTTCACCGAAATCACCCTGAGTGACCACAAGCGCGAAGACTTCGCCAAATTCGAGTCGAATATCCGGCTGGTGGATGAAGTGCTCGAATGCCATTTGATCAGTGGCGGCTACGATTATTTGGTGCGCTTCATGACGCGCAGTATTCAGCATTATCAGGAAGTGATTGAAAGCCTGCTGGATAAAAACATCGGCATTTCCAAGTACTTCAGCTACATCGTCATCAAATCCCCGGTGCTCAAGGACGGCGTGCCGTTGCGCAAGTTGTTGCGGCACTGAAGTTCCATACACCCATCAGGCGCAAACAGGGGGACAGCTGACTGTCCCCCATTATTTGCTAGCCACCAAAGCCAACGATGGCTTTGGTTTCCAGATACTCCTCAAAGCCGTAGACACCAAATTCACGACCATTGCCGGATCGTTTGTAGCCACCGAACGGTGCCATGGGATTCCAGGCAGGGTGGTTGAGCAGCACTTGTCCAGCGCGGATGCGTGAGGCAACGGCACGTGCATGATCAAGGTTGCGGGATTGAACGTGGGCGCTCAGTCCGTACACCGTATCGTTGGCGATCGCGACAGCCTCATCGAGCGTTTCATAGGCAATGATGCACAGCACTGGCCCGAAGATTTCCTCCTGGGCAATGCGCATGCTCGAATCGACCTCGGAAAATACAGTCGGTCGGGCATAGAAGCCGGTTTCATGACCAGGCACGCGTCCTGGACCGCCGCACAGGAGTTTGGCCCCTTCACTCAGGCCCGATTCGATCATGGTTTGCACACGCTTGAACTGGGCCTCATTGGCTATCGGACCGAGTACCGTCTCTTCCGATTGCGGATCCCCCACGATGATCGCGTTGGCGGTTGCGGCGGCCAGTGCCTCGACTTCCGCGAGCCGGTCCCTAGGTACGATCATTCTGGTCGGGGCGCTGCAGGATTGCCCGACGTTGCGAAACGCCGTCATCACGCCCAATGGCACGACGTTGGCGAAGTCGGCATCAGGCAGCAGCACGTTGGGTGATTTGCCGCCCAGTTCCTGGGTGACGCGTTTCACTGTAGGGGCGGCCGCCTGTGCAACCAGGGCACCTGCACGGTTTGAACCGGTGATCGAAATCATATCGATATCCGGGTGCGCAGCCATGGCGCCGCCGACCTCGGCGCCCGTGCCATTGACCAGATTGAAGACACCCGGAGGGAGGCCGGCGTCATGCACCAATTGGGCGAAAAGAAGGGCGCTCAGCGGTGACAGTTCGCTGGGTTTGAGCACCACTGTGCAACCGGCTGCAATCGCCGGGGCCACTTTGGCGGTGATTTGATAAAGCGGCCAATTCCAGGGGGTGATGAGACCGCAGACGCCGATGGGTTCGCGTTCGATCGCGGTGCCGCCTTCAACCGTCTGGAAGCGATAGGTGGACAACAGGTCACGGGCAATCCGAACGTGTTCGGCCGCCAAGGGCACTTGCATCGCTCGGGCGAAACCGATGGCAGCGCCCATTTCCAGAGAAAGGGCCTGCGCAAGCGACTCTTTTCGCTCAAGGATCAGGTCGTAAATTTTGCCAAGAAAATCCGCGCGCACTTCGGCGGAGGTCGCAGACCAGCGAGGAAACGCTGCACGCGCCGCAGCGACAGCCCGATCAACGTCTTCGGCCGATCCGCTGGCGACCTCTGCAACTACGCTTTCGGTCGCCGGACTGACCACGGGCAAACTGGCAGGCGTTGCCGGCGAGCACCAGCCACCATTGATATAAAACTGTTGAGACGTAGGCGAATCCACGGGGTGGGTATTCGAAGATTGTGTTGTCATCCAACTAGCTCCTTAGAGGACTGATGGGGGGGTGTTAACAGCAGGGACGGTGGGAGGTCAGAGCAACGCCGGGGCACCGGTACAGGCGGTGCCCTGTGGTTTGAATAAGCTAGCAAAAGTGCCCAGCCGAAATATGCCGTTCTTGAAATCGGCAAGGGATAATCTGCTGTATCTCAGGGGCTGACGTTGTCTCTGTGCGATCGGGCTTTTCAGAGGCATGCGTCCGGCCAAGTCATCTACCCGACCCCGCAAAGCCAGGACATGGTGTGCACTTCAATTTAAGTGGGCACCCGTTCCAGCCTTTTAAGCGGGTATTTCCATGCAGCGTATTCGGTGCGGCGAAGTCGCACTGCGTCTATCTGTTTGCCAATCGCCGCGCGACCCGAGTCAAAGTGCTGGTGCACGATGGGATTGGCGTCTGGCTGGCGGCACGCGCCTGCCAACGCAGCGGGTGAGTGAAATTGATCAGTTGCTGCCGCATAAGTGGCAACCGGTTTCATCGGTGTGCGGCATGAGCGCTTATACAAAATAAGCAATTTATTGACGTCAAATCATAGTTATGTATAGCACCATTCATTTGCCAGATTGCCCGCCGATACTACTTAAGTCGAATCCGTTGACGGTCACTGCGAGGGTAAGTCCATGTTCAATAAATCACTTAAAGATGAACTACAGGCCAGGAAGGCCGAAGTCTTGGGCTATAAGGGATTGATCGAAGCACTGGGCCGCTCCATGGCGGTAGTCGAGTTTGACCTGGACGGCAAGGTGTTGCGAGCCAACGATAATTTTCTCGCCACCATGGGCTATAGCGCTGAGCAATTGCTCATGAAATCGCATCGGGAATTCTGCTCCTCTGCGCTAACTAACAGTGCGGAGTACAGCCAGTTTTGGTCGCAACTGCGTGCTGGCAAGTTCGTGTCGGGTACTTTCCAGCGAATCAACTCGAAGGGACAGAATGTCTGGCTTGAAGCCAGTTACAACCCTGTGATCGACGAGCGAGGCCAAGTTATTACGATCGTCAAGTATGCCCTGGACGTGACTGAAAAAGTCGTTCAAGAAGCGCTGAATCGGGGCAAGCTTGCCGCACTGGATCGCGCCATGGCCGTGATTGAGTTTGACCTCAGTGGCAATATCCTCTCGGCCAACGACAATTTTCTACACACCATGGGCTATGCCCTAAACGAGCTCAAGGGTAAGCACCACCGGCTCTTTTGCGAGGCAAGCCTGATAAATGGAAGCGACTACAGCGACTTCTGGCGTCGATTGAATGCAGGTGAGTTTTTCAGTGGTCAGTTCAAACGTATCGGCAAACACGGACGAGTGGTCTGGCTGGAAGCGACTTATAACCCGGTGTATGACGCTACTGGCAAATTGACGAAGATCGTCAAGTTCGCCAGTGATATCACCGAGCGCATCGAGCGCTTTGAAGAGGATTCACGCGGCGCTTCCCGGGCGTACCATATTTCCGCCGAGACCGAGAAAGTCGCCGAACAGGGCGCCCAAGTCATTCAGGAAACAGCTCGAGAGATGCGCCAGATTGCCGAAAACATTGGCGCGTCGGCGAGGCTGGTTGGTCAGTTGGGCGACCGTTCCGAACAGATCACGGCCATCGTCAATACTATTCGCGGTATCGCTGATCAAACCAATCTGCTCGCCCTTAACGCCGCCATTGAAGCGGCCCGAGCGGGCGATCAGGGCCGAGGCTTTGCGGTAGTGGCCGACGAAGTTCGGCAACTGGCGGGACGCACCAGCCGGTCGACTGCGGAAATTGCCGAAATGATCGGCAAGATCCTTTCTGAAACCCGTGATGCCGTCGCCAGCATGAACGCAACTCAAGAGAGTGCACAACGCGGCGTCGGTCTGGCCGATCAGGCTGGCTCGGTGATCCTGCAGATTCGTAGCGGCACCAGCGACGCCGTCGAGGCGGTGAGCATGTTCGCCTCCAAACTCGACGAGTCAGAAGTGATTCCCAAAACCGCCGTCAGTTGGGTCGGGTAAAAGGCTACAACTGGTGCGCACTTGATTTAAGTGCGCACCCTGTCTTGGCTTTTTGTGCAGCTGGGTAGATGACTTGGCCAGACACTTTCAGAGCCGATAGCTAACGCCTGGAGCCGCTCAGTCAATGTCTTTTTGTGGCGGGGAATGACAACTTTTTGTCCTGACAACTCAATAGCCAGTTTGCTACGGATTCGCCAGTTGGACCTGATCACGACCACTTGATTTAGCTTTGTACATGGCGCTATCGGCACGCCGAATGAAGTCGTCAAACGATTCCGATGGCGCCCACGTTGCAACGCCGAAGCTACAAGTGACCTTTCCTGCCTCTTCAAATGGGAGAGTGCTTATCAGCACTCTTAGCTTTTCTGCCAGCAGGCTCGTATCGTTCGATTCGCTGTCCGGGCAGATCAATGCGAACTCTTCTCCGCCCGTTCTGCACAGCAAGTCGGTTTTGCGTGTTGCCGAACGTATTCGTGCGCACAACGACTTGAGAACGTTATCCCCACACTGATGCCCCCAGTGGTCATTGATGCATTTGAAGTGATCGACGTCGAACAGGATCAGCGATAGAGGCTTGTCGTGCTTGTCAGCCTCGATGAGCAGGCGCTCCATCAAATCTTCGAAATGCCGGCGGTTATAGACACCGGTCAGGTGGTCGGTAATGTTCAATAAACGCAAGTCTTGCGTGCGCTCATCCACCAGCGAGAGGGCGCGGGCGCGCTGTGTGATCAGCAAGTACACCATCAAGGTCAGCAGCAGCGTCAATCCTACTCCGAATAATGCAATCAAACTGACGGACAGGGCGTTGCTGTTGGCGACCAGAAAAGTCGAGCTGGGTCGAAACTGGATCAGGTAATTCTGATCAGCCACTTTCAACAGCCGTTGTGTGTACAGCTCTGAAGGGGCAGCAGGGGCCTGGCTCTGATAAATGGTTTCCCCTTGATGCTGCGTGTCGATCAGTGAAAGTCTCACGTTCAGCCGTTGCAGACTGGGTAATGGAATGCCCTGTTCCATCAAAGACGCCAGGCGTACGGTGGAGACAACGAAACCCTGCAAACCATCATCCTTGGCTGGAACCTCAAGGGAGTTCTGGAATACGGGGGCGACGAAGAAAATCCCGGACTGCCCATTAGTCATTTTCAATGGTTCCGACACGACTATTTGATTTGTTTCTCGCGCCTTGCTCATCAAGGCCTGGCGACCCGGACGAGCCATGACATCCATGCCAGGAACGATCTTCACGTCATCGCGCTTCAACAGGTAGAGCAATATCCAGTGTTCCGGCCTGCTGGAGAGGGGAATTTTTTCGCCGGTGACTGGATCAATTTCATGATATGAAAAATCACTTGTACCGTTGAGGAGCGCCTTGGCGCGAAACGACTGTAGATCCTTCTCGAGAATCCTCGGTACCCAGCTATAGGCTTCGTCCTCTCCAACTAGAGGCGTGACGAATCCCAGAAACTCCTTTTCAGTGACATCGTCGGCATTGATAAAGAAATGCTTCACAACGTCCAGCTTCAAGACCTGCGTATTGAAGCGTCGTTGCAGGCGACTGAATCGTTCGTCGACCTCCAGTTGGAACGCAACGTTGACGGTGCGCTGCTCCGACCCAACGAAAAGAATCAGTACCAAGACCGTGACGGCGACACCCGCCAGGAACACCAGAGCGCAAAGGCTCACATCTGTTGCTTTGAATGCGTTCTGACGAGAAAACATCATTTCCTGTTCCTTGCTCATCGCCAAAATCGACGCACGGCCATTCAGTATTCTTTCGAGTTATCGGCACTTGCGACGACATCTTTACAGGCTATGCGAGCCGGATACTTGCCTACTCAATCTGCAGGTTTGGGTCCGTAGCCGTTAGCGAAATCATCAACAAGGCGAAGCTGATGTGGGGGGAGCGTCCGCTACTCGTGCGCAGCACTTACTGCGCCGAGAGCGGCAACACTCCTGCATTGTTTCTGGAGCACGGTGGCTGGATCGAGGAACAGGGCGTCGACCGGGTCGACGGCAGTTCAGGCGGTATCAAAAAGATTAAGGTAAAGACCTTCCCAAACGACCAAGTGCCGCCTCGGTACTTCTGCGCAGGCAATTGAGTATCGCCACTAGCGTGGTGAGCTTGACTCAGGGCGGTCGTCAAGCCGAAGAGATCCTTCAGAACGGTCATACTGAACGAATTCTCGTCAGTCACCAGATGCTGCTTGATTCGCCCTGGGTAAGGACAGCTGCGGATAATTTGCAGTATCACGCAGCCTCACGCAAAAGCTTCACGTATTTGTAGACAGTAGCTCTATCGGAGTGTCCCGTGCCTCAGGACTTAGGGGGCATTCATTCTTTTATGCCTCGCAAGCGCAACGAGCGTCGACGCATCAGTTCAACAGCGACCAGCAATGCCACTGAGCCGAGAATCAGTAACGTGGCCGCCGCCAGGATGGTTGGGCTGATCTGTTCGCGCATGCCTGACCACATCTGGCGCGGTATGGTGCGTTGCTCAACCCCGCCAAGAAATTGCACCAGCACCGCCTCATCGAATGAGGTCACCATCGCAAAGAGCGCGCCGGACATGATCCCCGGACGAATAATTGGGAAGGTCACGCGGAAAAATGTATAGGTGGAAGAAGCTCCAAGGCTTGTCGCTGCTCTGGTCAACGAGTGGTCGAAACCCACCAATGTCGCCGTCACTGTGATGATGACGAATGGCGTGCCGAGTACCGCATGGCCCAGAATGATGCCAAGGTGGTTTTGCCCGATGCCCAGTGCGCTGTAGAAAAAGTACATGCCGGCAGAAGAGATGATCACCGGTACGATCATCGGCGAAATCAAGGTACCCATCAGCAGTCCCTTGCAAGGCAGATTAGCGCGACACAAGCCGAGTGCTGCCAACGTCCCGAGTGCCGTTGAAATCACCGTTGCGCAGAAGGCGATCAGCAGACTGTTCTTGAACGACAGCACCCACAGTAGATCCTCGAGAAGCATGTGGTACCAACGCATTGAAAAGGCCGCTGGATCAAGGCTGAGCATGCCGCTGGTAAAGCTGAAGTAGGGCTCGACGTTAAATGACAAAGGCACCACTACCAATATTGGCAGAATCAGAAACAACAGCACCAATACCGCAAAGCTTCGAACGCTGAAAAACCAGACTCTGCCCATCGGGCTGGTATAGCTTGGAAGACTCATCTTGATTACCCCAGTTTCATATTGTTGATGCCCACGACCCGGTCATAAATCCAGTACAGCACCAGGACAATCATCAGGAGGATGGACGCGATGGCGGCGGCCAGTCCCCAGTTCAGGGAAGTCTGCATGTGGTAGGCAATGAAATTACTGATGACTTGTCCGGTACGCCCACCCACCAACGCCGGAGTGATGTAGTACCCCGTGGCCAGAATGAACACCAGGATGCCTCCAGCGCTCAATCCAGGCAGAGACAAGGGAAAATAGATCTGCACAAAGGTACGGAACGAACTGGCGCCCATGGAGTGCGCTGCACGGGTATAGGTTGTGTCGATGCTTTTCATGACGCTGAACATCGGCAGCACCATGAACGGCAGAAGGATGTGGGTCATAGCAATGACCGTTCCGAACATGTTGTACATGAGTTCGAGTGGCTGGTTGATCAATCCCATGCTGTTCAACGTGCTGTTCAGCACACCGTTGGATTGCAAGATCACCATCCAGGCGCTGGTGCGTACCAGAAGTGATGTCCAGAACGGCAACAGCACCATGACCATCAACAGGTTGCTGGTTTTTGCTGGAAGGGTGGCGAGCATGTAGGCCAGCGGGTAACCCAGGATCATGCACAGCGCCGTGATACCCAGTGCGACCATCAAGGTCTTGATCAGAATGCTGACGTAGATGCGTCGGCTCTCAGGTTGTTGAACGACCTTACCTTGGTCGTCATAACGCAAGTCCAAGGCCGCGAGATAGTTGGTTGCGGAGTAGGCTGGCGCCATTTTCTTCAACTGCATCCAGGTGCCGATCTGCCCCCAGCGCTTGTCGATGCCGGTCATTGTGGTGTTAAACGCACCTGGCACGACGACCTTGCTGGCCAGGCCACGTGCAGTGCGGGCCATCAGGCTCTTGGCGTCACCCATCACTCTATTGAGATCGGAGCCGACACTGTCCAATTGTCGGGCCTCTTGCAGGGCGAGGATCTCATGACCCACGGTGGCGAACAGTTGCTCGTCTGGCAAGGCTGTGCCCTCCCAGTTGGCTAAAGCGGCTGCGGTCTGTGGCATCGCCGTGGAAAGTGTCGGGTTCTGAATGCTGCGCAACAACATCGCGCCGATAGGCAGCAAGAAAAATACCGTAATGAATGCCAGCAATGGGACGACCAATAGCAGTGATTTGGTCTTGTTTAGACGTTCTGCCCGGTCAAGACTGGACTTCAGATCTCCTTGAGGCAGGGTTTCGCTGACTGTCTCTAGCATGGGGCTGACGGTATATGAGTTGTTCATCTGGGTGCTCCGGCAAAACAGTAAAGTCGTTGTAGGGCCTCAGGCGTCCAGCGCCCGACAGTCGTCGGCTGACCAACCCACATCAATGCAAGTACCGGCTTGGGGAGCAGCGTGTCCTGCGGTGTTGACCATCTTGACGATGAACTCGTCGTTGCCTGCCAGTTTCAAGCGCGCTCGCAAGTGATCACCGTGATAAATGATCTCCTCAATGCGGGCCGGCATATGGTTGTCGTACTCACCTGGACGTGCGCCAATCTGCACGCGCTCAGGACGAATCGACAGTGTGGTGGTCGAGCTGACAGGGTGGATATTGACGGCCAGCGCCTTGACGAGGTGCTCACCAACACGCACCTGGCAGTAACGTTCCTGGCGCTCGATAATCTGCCCCTTCAGCCGGTTGTTCTCGCCGATGAAACTCGCGACAAAGGCGGTCTGCGGTTTTTCGTAAAGGTCGGACGGATTGGCCAGTTGCTGGACAATTCCATCGTTAAAGACTGCAATGCGATCCGACATCGTGAGGGCTTCAGTCTGATCGTGAGTGACGTACACAACTGTGATGCCGAGCTGTTTTGACAGGCGCTTGATTTCATATTGCATTTGTTCACGGAGCTGTTTATCCAGCGCTCCAAGGGGTTCATCCATCAGTACCAAACGTGGCTCGAAGATCAATGCACGAGCTAGTGCAACACGCTGTTTCTGACCGCCAGACAACTGAGCCGGCATTCGCTTTGCGAATTGTCCCAAGGCCACCAGGTCAAGTGATTTACGCACCCGGTCTTCGATGTCTTGCCGGGGCAATTTGCGCACCCTCAGCGGGAAAGCCAGGTTTTCCTCAATGGTCATGTGAGGGAAGAGGGCATAGTTCTGAAACACCATGCCGATACCGCGTTTTTGCGGAGCTATGTCATTTACCGGTTTTTCATCAATGCAGATTTGCCCATGAGTCACAGTCTCGAATCCTGCCAACATCATCAAACATGTCGTCTTGCCGGAACCTGATGGACCAAGCATGGTGACGAACTCACCCTGTTCGATTTCGAGGTTGAAGTTTTTGACGACCAGATGTTCGCCGTCATAACTCTTCTGCACATTTCGAAAGCTAACGAATGATTCAGTACGCATGGGAGATATCTCTTGTTATTGGTGCTGTAGAGGAGCCGGGCACGAAAAGTCGCCCGGGCCCATCAAAGGGGTGTGTCAGGTGTGTAGCAGCAAGGTTGTGGTTGAGTTTTTGGTTACTTTGACAGCCAAGCGTTGAAGCGCTCGTTCAATTCGTCTGCATGGTCTCCCCACCACTGGGAGTCCACCTGTAGCGCGCTGGCAAAGTTTTCAGGGCTGGTTGGCAAGTTGGGTTTGACCTTCGGGTCTACCAGGGCTTGCGCCGAGAGTCGTGTCGGGCCGTAAGCGATATAGTTGCTTTGGTCAGCCAGTACCGAGCTCTGAGTGGCAAACTTCAAAAAATCCATCGCCAGATCTTTTTTCGGGTTGCCGGCAGGCACTACCCAAGCCTCCATGTCATACATCTGACCGTCCCACACGATTTTGAACGGCTGCTGCTCTTTCTGCTGAGCAATCACGATACGCCCGCTATAAGCCGAGATCATGCTGACCTCGCCATCGGCTAGCAGTTGTGGGGCTTGCGCCCCGGCTTCCCACCAGATGGTGTCCTTTTTGATTGTGTCGAGCTTGGCAAAAGCTCGATCCAGGCCATCTTCAGTCCCAAGCATTTCGTACACCTTTTCACGGGGCACACCGTCGGCCATCAGCGCCCATTCAAGATTGACTTGAGGTGCTTTACGCAGTGCTCGCTTGCCTGGGAAGCGCTTGGTGTCGAAAAAGTCTTTCAGGGTATGGGGCTGTTCGCCCTTGAAGGCTTTGGTGTTGTAGGCCATGACTGTCGACCAGACGTAACTCGCCACGCCGCATTCTGTTAGAGCCCCTGGCAGAAAATCCTTTGCAGCAGGTGTTCCATCCGGTGCAGGAGCCAGGGTGGCGGGGTCAATTCGTTCGAGCAGGCCGTTGTTACAGGCACGAATGACGTTCGGTATTTCAGCGTCAACTACGTCCCAAGTGACCTTTTTGCTGTCGACCTGAGTCTTGATTTGCGCGATGCCCCCGGAATAGTCCTCCGAAATCACCCGGGTACCCGTGGCAGCAGTGAAGGGTTTGTGTGCGGCTTGGATCTGGGCATTAGTCAGGTTGCCGCCATAGGACACAACCGTGAGAGTGTTTTCTGCGTAAGCGCTGCAGGACACGATGCCGGATAGCAAAAGAAACGTTGCGCTTTTCATGCGTGAGACCCCTCGTTTTTATTTTTGTGGGAAACCGTCACGAGCTCTTTGCACGGGGGTGCGTGAGCAACCGAAGAGACGATCAGGGCTTTACTCTCGGCAAAAAAATCCGAAGGTAAAAGCAATAAAAAAAAGCCCAATGGGGCGATTTTTTTTATGGGCGCACAAAAATTATCTATTGATGGGTGAGGTGAAGGGCGTTCAGGGATTCAAAATCACTTCCTCATTCTTCGCTACGCGCGTCGGACGCTTCTTCCATTAGCCAATTTGCGAAAGCTGCTGCTTGGGGATTGACGATTTTGTGCGGGGAATACACCAAGTAAAACGCTTCTGAGGTTTTGAATTTTGCAGTTAAAGGGGCAATGAGTTGTCCTGATTCAAGATACTGTTCGACGAGTGATGATCGCGCCAAGGCAACGCCTTGACCAAGCTCCGCCATTTTCAGTGCGGAAATAAGCGTGTCGAACTGCAGTCCTTGAGATGAGTCAATGTCCTCGGCCTTGGCCTTTTTCAACCAATAGCCCCATCCCTCCTCATAACCCAAGACATGCAGAAGTTCGTGATGACGAATGTCTTTTGGGGTTTTCAAAGGTTTTTGCAGTGTGGGCAAATCAGGGGCGCACACAGGGAACAACAAATCCCAGGTCAGACGTTCACTCTTCAGACCAGTCCATTTCCCACTGCCATAGCGAATTTCCAGATCGGATTCGAGATCGGTTTCGCCCATCCAGATGTTGCTGGTGATGCGCAAATTGACATCTGGATGCTGTTCACGAAATCGCGGCAGACGACCCGCCAGCCAGTGAGTAAAGAAAACCAGACTACTGCGCACCGTGAGTACCTTCCGGTGCCCTTGACCGAATATTTCATCGGTCGCTGCTGCCAGACGCTCCACCGATTCATGGACAACGGGTAGAAAGGCTAAGCCAGGCTCCGTCAGTTCCAGACCTCTAGGCAGACGCTTGAACAACGCTGCGCCGAGTTGCGATTCCAGCGCTTTGATCTGCTGACTGACGGCTGCCTGAGTGAGGCTTAGTTCTACCGCCGCCTCCGTGAAGCTGAGGTGACGAGCGGCTGATTCGAACGCGCGCAACCAGTTGAGCGGAGGTAGTCGCTTCTTCATGGCTCAAAACTCTCTGGTGGGAAAATGCCTGGCAATGGGGCGAGCCAGCGTACGTCTTCTAGCGTTATCCATAAATCCTACTCCTGTCGCATAAAAAAAATGACCCCAAAGGGCTTTTTTTTATTGCTTTCGCAGTCCCCGACTTTTCTCGAAAGTAACTTCCAGATCGCCAACTCAATGGGCCAGGCCTGAAACGTTTTGTGCCTATGCAGACGGCCTCTGAAAACCGAAACCCTGCGTGAAAGCGTGAAGAAGCAGGACAATAAAAATAATGGGTGAAACATGACAAACCTCAGTCAGCTACCCCTTTGCGGTGTGAACGTTATCGATTTTGGCCAATACATTGCCGGCCCCGCTGTCGCGATGATCCTGGGTGATCTCGGGGCCACGGTCATTCATATCGATCCACCTGCTGGCCCACTCTGGGATAGCCCGGCGAATGCCGTCCTCAACCGAAACAAGCAGTGCTTGCGCTTGGACTTGAAGTCTCCTGAGGGGTTGCGCCACGCGAGGCAGATGATCGCTAAAGCCGACATCGTGATTGAGAACTTCCGTCCAGGCGTGATGAAAAACCTGGGACTGGATTTCTCCGAGTTGCGTCGTGAACACCCGCAGCTGATTACCTTGTCCATCCCGGGTTTTGCCACCAATGATGAGCTGCGAAGCCAATGGCGAGCCACTGAGGCAATTATTGCTTCAGCCTCAGGGGTTTTCACTGATATGGGGCAGAATCGGGTATTGATGGGCATTAACCCGAGCTTTTCGCCACTGCCGCTCGCATCCGCTTACGGCACCATGCTCGCTGTCTCGGCTGTGGTGCTGGCATTGCAATCCAGGCAGCGCACTGGCATGGGGGATGAAATCGAAGTGCCGCTCGCTTCGGCGGTCATGGAGGGACTTTCTTACAACTCAATCAAGATCGACGGCTATCCAGCGCGCTACAAAACCTTGCGTGAAAAAGAGATTGAACGTCGGCGAGCCGAGAACCTGCCGATGAACCTCAGTTATGAGGATTTGCAGGAGTATCTCGACCCCTTCTACCGTACCTATGAATGTGCGGACGGACGCAAATTCTACGCAGTTTGCCCTTCACATCGCTCGCATGCCAAACGCTGCCTGCAGGCAATGGGTTTGTACGAGGAAATGCTCGCTGCAGGCCTTCCCAAAGTTGAAGATCCCTACCTGCCATTTGCGCAATGGGAAGGTGATGCCTCACTCGGTGTTTATCCGTTACCCGCTCATTGGGCCAAGGCCATCTCGGCGCGCATGAAGGAAGTCTTCCTGACCAAGACGGCTGCCGAATGGGAAAAAATCTTCGGTGAAGGGCAGTTTCCTGGCGCTCCCCATCGTTCAACTCAAGAGTGGTTGCACGATGAGCATGCAAACACTGCAGGTCTAGTGGTGGACGTCACTGATCATCAATACGGGCTGATGAAACAGCCTGGTGCTATAGCCTGGCTGGAAGACAGTGCAGAGTTGATGTTGTCTCCGCTCTCACGACGAGAAGTCAGTATCGAGGAGGCATTGGCCACCTTGAATGAAGGCACTCGCGAGCAATTGCCGGTTGCAAATCAGCCATGCTCAAAAGGATGGCTGGACGGTGTTCGTATCCTCGACCTGACCAACGTGATTGCCGGCCCGCACTCGACCTCATTCCTCGGGCGATTCGGGGCTGATGTCATCAAGCTTGACCCCACCAAGCCAAATTACGATCCATGGAACACCGTGGTGTTCGGTATGTCTTCGGCGCGCGGTAAGCAAAGCGTGTTGGTCGACCTCAATCAAGAGGAGGGGCGTGAGGTATTCGACAGGCTGGTGAAGTCAGTGGATGTGATTGTCATGAATGCGCCTGATCGCCAACTGGCGCCTTTAGGGTTAGATGAAGCCAGCCTGAAGGCGGTGAATCCTGAGGTGATTTTCTGCCAGTTGGACTGCTTCGGCGGCCCGCGCCGTGGCCCTCGAACTGACTACTTGGGTTACGACGATCTCATCCAGGCCACGACCGGCATCATGCTGCGGTTTGGTGGCGGTATGCAGACCCCGGAAGAACATGCTCATGTTGGCACCATTGATGTGATGTGCGGTTTCGCTGCTGCGCTTGGCGTGGCCACAGCGTTGTATCAAAAGTCCAGAACAGGCAAGGTCAGCCGAGCTCGGACGTCACTGGCTGCCTTGGGCAACCTGGTTCAAATTCCTTTCTGTTACGACTACTCGGGGCGCGCCCCTTTTGATGAGCCGGCGGGTCGTGAGGTGTTGGGTTATAGCGATCTGTCGCGTTTCTATCGAACGGCTGACGGTTGGCTATACCTCGATGCAGATTCAGCGGATCTGGTGAGACTGGATGCAGTTCAAGGCTTAACCGGCCTTTCTGCGGCAGGTGACCACGCGGCTTTCCTCAGTGCAGCTCTGGCCAAGGCGGCGGGAGAAACCTGGCAACGTCGTTTGCAGGAAGCCGGAGTCGCCGCTGCTGTCCCGGATAACATCGACAATCTCCGCAATCGCTACAGCCGACCTGCTGACAACTACCCGGGCACGGACAACGGGAGCTACTCGTTCAGTGTCTATGCCGATCATCCGAGTGGGCGCTGCGTGACTCAGCTCGATCCCTTTGCCATACGCCCGCGCCATGCGGCGATCCGCAGCCTTTCACCAGCAGAAAAATTTGGCGCTTCAACCAGATCTGTCTTGGGTGAACTCGGTTACAGCGAAAGTGAACTTGACGCTCTCATGACCCGCAGCGTTATCAGCGACAGCTGGAGCCAAGAGTATTTGCCCAGCTGACATCCCCGTCAGAGGTCAGGGGTAAGAAGTTTCACAAATACCCATTTACCTCGGCGACTTCCATCACAAGAAAAATAGGGGGCGGCACTCTCCTGGAGTCGACGCCCTCACAGGGAAACTTTCGGAGGCAACATGTCGAATCAAATAGTTCTGCCGCGCATCCTGCAGGTGGGCGCCAAGGCCAGCGAGGCCATTCCAGATGTGCTCGCCAGCCTGGGTTGCCATCGACCATTGATCATCACTGACAAAATGATGGTGCAACTCGGTTACGCCGGTCGTATCCAGGATGTACTTGCAAGCAAAGGTTTGAGCGCCGACGTTTTCGCCGACACTGTTCCTGAGCCAACGGTCGATTCGATCCGTGCCGGTGTTGAACATGCCAGATCGGGCGACTATGACAGCATCATTGCATTGGGTGGTGGCAGTCCAATCGACAGTGCCAAAGCCATTGGCATTCTCGCCAAGTTCGGTGGCGAGATGCGTGACTATAAATTTCCACGGCAGGTGAGCGAACAAGGCTTGCCGATTATTGCAGTACCGACCACAGCGGGTACCGGCTCGGAAGTTACCCGTTTCACCATCATTACTGATGAACAGAACGACGAAAAAATGCTCTGCGCAGGCATAGGGTTTATGCCAGTGGCGGCATTGGTCGACTACACCCTGACGCTCTCCCTGCCAGCTCGTGTCACGGCTGACACCGGTATCGACGCGCTAACCCACGCCATTGAGGCCTATGTCAGCCTCAAGGCCAACCTCTACAGTGACAGTCAGGCGCTGGCCGCGATGCGCCTGATTGGCCCGAACTTGCGCCGGGCCTATCACGCAGGCCAGGACACTGCAGCGCGCGAGGCGCTGATGCTGGGATCTACGTTGGCCGGCGTTGCGTTTTCGGCAGCCTCGGTTGCCCTGGTGCATGGTATGAGCCGCCCGATTGGAGCTTTTTTCCATGTACCACACGGACTTTCCAACGCGATGCTGCTGCCAGGCGTAACAGCTTTCTCCATCCCAGGCGCCCCAAAACGTTACGCCGATTGCGCGCGGGCCATTGGCGTCGCGACCGTTGAGGACAGCGACGATAGCGCCAACGCTAAGTTGCTCGTCGAACTGCAAGCCCTCAATGACGAGCTGCAAGTTCCTACACCTGAAGGCTTTGGCATCAGTCGCGCACGCTTCTTCGAGCTGATGCCAATTATGGCTGAGCAAGCCCTCGCATCCGGTTCACCGGGCAACAATCCTCGGGTGCCTTCGGTTGACGAGATGATCGAGCTCTACCGAAACCTCTGGTAGCCAAAACGATAACCACGCCTCTTCATCACTTCAGCGGTAACTGCCGCGTACATAAAATAAGGAACACTCACATGATTACTGTAGGTCATCTGATCAACGGCCAGATTGTCACTGACACTGAGCGCACTCAGGACGTGTTCAATCCTGCGACGGGCGAAGTCACCAAACAGGTCGCGCTGGCCTCGAAACTAACGGTCGAAAAAGCCATTGCTGCCGCTGAAGCGGCTTTTCCTGAGTGGCGCAACACGCCACCTATCAAGCGCGCGCGGGTGATGTTTCGCTTCAAAGAACTGCTTGAGCAGAATGCCGAACGTATCTGCCAAATGATTGGTGAAGAGCACGGGAAAATTGTCCACGATGCCATGGGCGAGCTTCAGCGGGGCATCGAAAATGTTGAATATGCGTGTGGTGTGCCCGAGTTGCTCAAAGGGGAACACAGCAAAAATGTTGGCCCCAATATCGATTCCTGGAGTGAGTTCCAACCGCTGGGTGTCGTTGCTGGAATCACGCCATTCAACTTCCCGGCGATGGTGCCGCTGTGGATGTTTCCTATGGCGATTGCCTGCGGTAACTGCTTCATCCTGAAGCCCTCCGAGCGCGATCCAAGTTCGACCCTGTTCATCGCCCAACTGCTGCAGGAAGCTGGTTTGCCGAATGGCGTCATGAGCGTGGTTAATGGTGACAAGGAGGCCGTTGATACCTTGCTCCACGACCATCGTGTTCAGGCGGTAAGTTTTGTAGGCTCGACACCAATCGCTGAGTACATCTACCGGACGGCTGCGGCAAATGGCAAACGTTGCCAGGCATTGGGTGGAGCAAAAAACCACGCCATCGTCATGCCAGACGCGGACATCGATAATGCGGTCAACCAGTTGGTGGGGGCTGCATTTGGATCATCAGGGGAACGATGCATGGCTCTGTCTGTAGCGGTCACAGTAGGTGATGCAACAGCCGATGCCTTGATCAGTAAAATGCGCGAAGCGATGACCCGTCTCAAGGTCGGCGCCTATCAAGACAAGAGCAACGACTTCGGCCCTCTGATCACTCGCCAACATCAGCAAAAAGTGATCGGATACATCGACAGCGCAGAAGAGGAGGGCGCAGAGGTCGTGGTGGATGGTCGAAATATTCAGGTACCAGCTTGCGAGAACGGTTTTTTTGTTGGGGGAACATTGATCGATCAAGTCAAGCCCGGCATGCGCTGCTACGAGGAAGAGATCTTCGGGCCGGTACTGTTGATCGTGCGTGCGCAGAGCATGCAAGAGGCGATGCAACTGATCGATGCTCATGAATACGGTAATGGCACCTGTATCTTCACTCGCGATGGTGAAGCCGCCCGATACTTCACTGACAACATCAAGGTCGGCATGGTCGGCGTCAACGTACCGCTCCCAGTACCTGTGGCCTATCATAGCTTTGGCGGCTGGAAACGCTCGTTGTTCGGCGATTTGCATGCCTACGGCCCGGATGCGGTTCGCTTCTATAGCAAGCGTAAAACGGTCACCCAGCGCTGGCCGTCTTCGGGAATTCGGGAGGGGGTCGAGTTCTCTATGCCGACGATGAAGTGAGTCTCTTTATCTGAGGTGACCCAAATGCAAGGTTCGAATCTTTGCTGACCAGGTGATTTCAATTTGAGTACGGAAGGGCCCTTCAAGGGCCCTTTTTTCGAAAGGAAGAGTCCACAGTCAGTTCTGCCAGCGGCCTACCGATGTTCGGCGCACGTTTCCCGGATTCAATTGAGTAAAAGGGCGGGCTGCAACGATCCATTAATGGCCCCTGAGATTAAATGGCGCCTCGGGGCGGGCATGTGTCCACCCCGAGGCGCCAACGAGGTTTCATGCTCGATAGTTCAATATCGAGGGATTTCACAAGCATGAGTCATCACACGATCCGTTTCAGGGGAGTTTGAGTCCCGCTCTTTGCCGCATCCAGCAACTGGTGCAGGCGCAATGCATCGTTGAACGTCGCCGCCGCATGGGTGCCTTCGGCAACATCCTGCGCATACACGTGATAGAGCTCTGCCAGTTCAAGCACGGCTGACGGCAATGAGGAGGTCGGCAGGCGCTGATAACTCTCAGGCACGGGCAACACTTCCAGCGTCAGGTTATCGCCATGCGCGCCCTCGACGACATAGTCGTCGCCGACATCGCCAAATGCCGAACGGTTGGTGATTTTCAGATCCCCCTGGTCGCCGGTGATGTCGATCTGCACACCCGAGCCGTTGCGTTTACCGCCTTCGATGTGGATCGAAATGACGCCGCCGTCTTCGAGCATGCCGCTGAGTACGAGCTGATCGGGGGCGTTACTGTCCAGCACTTCGCCGGTTTCCTTGATCGTCACTTTCGGGAACTGGTTGACCATCAACCCCGAGACACTTATTGGCCAGCCGGTGGCGGTGAAGAGCATGTCGAGGAAGTGTCCGGCGTAGATGGCAATGACGCTGGAGTAGTTTTCCTCGGGGGCGGTCCAACGCAGGGCGTTGGGGCGCTGGGCCTGGAAGTAATTCATGCTGACGTGCATCCGCACGGAGCGCACCTTGCCGACGTAGCCTTGTTGCAGCAGGTCTTGCAGGTAGCGGTTGTGCGGCGCGTGGCGGCGTTGCAGGCCGACGATGTGACGCACGCCGGCGTCTTTGGCCAGGTGCAGCAAGTGTTCGGAGTCTGCGGTGGTGGTGGTCAACGGCCATTCGCAGTAGACGTCTTTGCCGGCAGCGATGGCGGCGCGCACGGTTTTTTCGTGTTGCGGGGCGGTGTTGAGCACCACGACCAGATCGACTTCAGGGTTGTTGACTAACGCGTCGACCGAGTCGGCGACCTGGCTGATGGCGTACTCGCTGGCCGCGGCTTCGGCGCGTTCACGGCGTTCGCTGTACACCGCTTGCAGGTGATATTGCTGCAGCAGATTAAGCACGCGCAGATGGCCGTGGCGAGCCCAGTTGCCAACGCCGATGATGCCGACGCGAATAGGGGACTGTGCAGTTGTCATGGGAATGTCCTCGTAGGGTTTGGCTGACGAGGTGAAGTCTAGGGAGCGAAGCCCCGCGGAAAAACCGGCCAAAGGGCCGAACACTGCGGACAGGAAAGGCGCTAATGGCGGCATGCCTGTCCGATTGCGGAACGATTGATCCGCAGTGATCGGAGCTGCGCACTGTTTTTCCGCAGTGATCAGATACCTAGCATGGCGCCACTCATTACTGTGGAGCTTTGCCATGAACGATCTGTCTGCATCACCGGCCACCGCTGCGCTCGCGCCAGCGGAGCCGTCCTCCTGGCGCGACTGGCTGTCGGTGTACGCGGTGGCCCTGGGCGCTTTTGCCTTTGTCACCACCGAATATCTGCCGGTCGGCGTCCTGCCGCAAATTGCCAATAGCCTGGGCATCACCGATGGTGTTGCCGGGTTGATGGTGACCGTGCCGGGCATGGTAGCGGCAGTGTCGGCGCCGGCGATCATGCTCGGTGCCGGGCGGATGAATCGGCGACACCTGTTGCTGCTGTTGACCCTGTTGCTGTTGGCGTCCAACGTCGTTTCGGCGGTGGCACCGTCATTGCCGATCATGTTGTTGGGGCGCGGCTTGTTGGGGGTGGCGCTGGGGGGGTTCTGGGCGGTGGCGATTGCGGCTGCCGGGCGGTTGGTCAGTGAGTCAAAAACGGCGAAAGCGACGGCACTGATCTTTGCCGGGATTACCTTGGCGACGGTGTTCGGTGTGCCGTTTGGTACGTTTGTCAGCACGCTGTTTTCGTGGCGGATGTCGTTTGCAGTGACCGCAGGGCTCGCGTTGCTGGCGCTGATTGCGCAAGCGTTGACCTTGCCGTCATTGCCTTCCAGTGAAGGCTTGAAGTGGCGCGCGCTCGTGGCATTTGTGTCACGCAGCAATGCCCGCCGCAGCATGCTGTTGCTCGGTACGGTAGTGGCGGCGCATTTTACGGCGTACACCTATATCGCGCCGTTCCTTGGGCATGATGCGGGTTTCTCGCCGAGTGCGATCACTTCGATTCTGTTGGGCTTTGGCCTGGTCGGCATGTTGGCCAACTTCGCCATGGCCGGGAGCATCACCACGCACTTGCGTGCGTCGCTGGGCGCCGTGGTGTTGCTGATGGTGATTGCGCAATTGGCCTTGCCCGGGGTGCAGGGGTGGGGCGTGACGTTGGCGGTGCTGGTGTGGGGTGTTGCCTACGGCGCAATTCCGCTGGGCGTGAGCAGTTGGATGCAACTGACGTCGCCGCAATTGCCGGAAGCCAGTTCCGCCATGTTGGTGACCACGTTTCAGGTGGCGATTGCTTCGGGTTCGCTGTTTGGCGGCTTGATGGTTGATCACGCCGGTGTGTCTTCAGCGTTGTGGCTGGGCGCCGCCATCGGCGTGTTCGGTTTGGCGGTGATGCTCAGTTTCGGTCTCGGCAAAGCGCCGATTGCCGAGGCACTGCAACGCTGATTCAAGCCTTCAAGATGTTGTCTTTGAAAAAATCGATCAACACTCGCAACCTTGGTGCGGTCTGCTTCGACGCAGGCCAGAGCATCCACAGGTTGCCAGTGTGGTCGGTGTAGTCCGCCAACACCACTTTCAGCCTGCCATCGGCCAACGGCTGGCGGATTGAAAAATCCGGTAGGCAGGCAATCCCCACCCCATCGATCGCCAGGTACGTCAGCGGGTCCATCGTGGTGCAGGTCAATGCTCGCGTCAGGTTCGGCTCGATGTGCGTATCGTCGACGCGCAGCGGCCAACGCTCAATCATCCCGGTGGCCGGAAACTTGTGCAGCAGGCACACGTGGCGGATCAAATCGTCCGGGTGTGTCGGATCGCCATGACGCTCCAGATACGCTGGCGATGCCACCAACTGCAATTGATAACCCCCCAGCTTGCGCGCCATCAGCCGCGAATCCTGCGGTGCGCCCGTGCGGATCACTGCGTCGAACCCTTCCTCGATCACGTCCACCATGCGGTCGGACATGTCCACGTCCAGCTCGATCTCCGGATAGGCACGCATGAACCCGGCCAGTACCGGCATGATCAACACGTTCTGGATCGGCACGCTGATGCGCACCTTGCCGCGCGGGGTGGCGGACAGTTCCAGCAATTCCATTTCTGCCGCTTCCACTTCACTGAGGATACGCTTGCAACGGTCCAGGAACAGCTCGCCTTCGGTGGTCAGGGTGACACTGCGGGTGCTGCGATGGAACAGCCGCACCCCCAGGCGTTCTTCCATGCGCGCCACGCTCTTGCCGACGGCGGAGGAGGAGATCTCCAGCAAGCGACCGGCTTCGGTAAAGCTGCGGGTTTCGGCGACTTGAATGAAGGCCGTGATGCCGCTGAGGCTGTCCATCATTTGAGGTGTGCTCGGTGCTGGGAAAGGGTTAAGGCAGAGTAGAGGCGGGCGGGGAAATTGGAAAGGGAAGTAATAGGGAGCGAGGCGTTGGCGTTGGCCGCGTTTTTAATACGACCTCTCGAATGCTGAACTAAGATCAACAGCCAGTACCGTAGGTCGCTAGTGGGAGTTGCCGGTTGGCTTCGTCCCTTTGCAGTGCTCCTCTACCAACGAAAAGGAATGGGAATGAAATTCTCCACGCTAGCTTCTCGCGCCGTCTTTGCAGTAACGCTGGCTATCAGCGGAGGACTTTTCTCAGTCGAGCCGGTTCAGGCCGCAGCGCCTATGCAACACAAGCAAGTCCCGGGCTTCTATCGCATGATGATGGGCGATTTCGAGGTCACCGCACTCTTCGATGGCGGCATCAGTATTGATTCATCGCTACTCAGCGGCGACCCGGCTCTCATCCAGTCGCTGCTGCTGCGATCGTTTTTCGATGATCCGCAAAAGGTGTCCGGTTCGGTAACGGGCTATCTCATCAATACGGGTTCAAAACTCATCCTCATCGACACGGGCACCGGAGGCCATTGGGGAGGGCCGTCACTTGGCAAGCTCACTGACAACCTGAAGGCTGCTGGCTACAAACCCGCACAAATCGACCTGGTGTTGCTGACCCATATGCACGCCGACCACATTGGCGGAATCTACGACGCCAAAGGCCAGCGCGTGTTCTCGAAGGCACAGATTTCCATGATGAAGACCGAGAGTGACTTCTGGCTGTCGAAGGACATTGCGGAAAAAGCGCCGGAGGGCGCAAAAATATTCTTCCAGATTGCCCAGGCTGCTGCTGCGCCTTATCTGGCGGCTGGCAAATGGAAGCCATTGCAGGGCATGGATGAAATCGTGTCGGGCATTACTCCCGTTGCCATCCCGGGGCATACGCCAGGGCATGTAGGCTACAGGGTTTCGTCCAAGAGCCAATCGCTGCTGATCTGGGGCGACGTTGCCCACGTCGTCTCTGTGCAAATGCCACATCCCGAAGTGGGTATCGCGTTCGACGCTGACGGACCGACCGCAATCAAGACCCGCGAAGACCTTTTCGTGAAGTTGGCAGAGGACAAAACCCTGGTCGGTGGTGCTCATATGCCGTTCCCTGGCTTTGGGCGCCTGCGCAAGGAAGACACAGGCTATTCATGGGTGCCGGTAACCTTCATGAACCTGAACTGATGGCCCAATCGACAAGAGACAAAACCACCTGCAGGTGATCATTCAAACCAAGGGTGATCACTGTACAGAAAGTTGCCTTAATGCTGGCTGCACTCTCTGCAGAGTCTGCCAATCCTGCAGTCAGTGAGATGTCCCGAAACGTCGGTATTTCGACCCATCTGCTTCTTAGCTCGCGCCTAGCATAGACCCTGAATTCACAGCACGGGCAACCCGCCCGTCTACCCGGAATCAGGAGAAGGCATGAGCACTATCGAACACGTCATTCTTGTACACGGTGCCTGGGCCGACAGCACCAGCTGGAACAAATCGCGCGCCTTGATCGAAGCTGCCGGCCTGAGCACGACCACGGTCAACCTGCCGCTGACGTCACTGGCAGCAGATGCCGACGTTGTGTCCCAGGCAATCGCCGCGGCTCCAGGACCGGTGTTGCTGGTGGGCCATTCCTATGGCGGTGCGGTCATCAGCGAGGCAGGTGTTCACGCCAAGGTGGCGGGCCTCGTCTATATCAACGCCTTTACCCCTGACGTTGGCGAATCAGCTTTGGGGCTGACCGCATTGGCCGAGCCGTCGCTGATGAGTGCCGAGATCCGCATAGATCAGGCGGGCTCGTCGAGCCTCACTTACGAGGGTGTCCATGAAGGCTTTGCTCAGGATGTGAGTGCGCAGGAGAAGCATCAGCTGTTTGAAAACCAGCGTCCGACCGCTGTAGCGGCACTCACAGCACCACTCACTCAAGCCGCCTGGCAGTACAAGCCCAGCTGGTATCTGGTGGCGACCCTTGATAACGCCATAGCACCGGCACTTCAAGAGCTGATGGTGAAGAAGATTGGCGCCGTCAGCGACCATGTCGATGCGGGCCATTGCTCAATGATTTCCAAACCTGCGGCTGTCGCCGACCTGGTCATTCGCGCCGCCAAGTAACCGATATGTCCCCTCCATTGTTCACGCTTTGCATTTCTGTAACCTCAGAGGACTCACCCATGAAACTCACTCAAAACACCATCTTTATAACCGGCGGCGGCTCTGGCATCGGCCGTGGGCTGGCCGAAGCACTGCACAAGCTGGGAAACCAGGTAATTATCTCAGGTCGGCGCAAGGGCCATCTGGAAGCCGTCGTTGCGGCCAACCCGGGCATGCACGCGGTCGAATTGGATATCACCGATCCAGCCAGTATTACCGCGGTGGCGAAACAGTTGATCGACGAATTCCCGCAGCTCAATGTGCTGATCAATAACGCCGGGATCATGTTGCCGGACACTGCGGCCGGCCAAGTGGATGACGAATTGCTGGTGTCGACCGTTACCACCAATCTGATGGGCCCCATCCGCATGACTTCGGCGCTGATCGAGCACCTCAAGAAGGCCGATGACGCCTATGTGGCGTACACCTCTTCAGTACTCGGTTTCGTGCCCATGGCGCTGACGGCGGTGTACAGCGCCACCAAGGCCGCGCTGCATTCTTATGCACTGTCTCAGCGCTTCATGCTGCGCGATACCTCGGTCAAGGTGCTGGAAATCGCGCCGCCATGGGTACGTACTGAGCTGATGGATAGCTCCGAAGCGGAACTGGCGATGCCATTGGATGAGTTTATTGCCGAGACGATAGCGGTGCTGGGCACAGACGCGGTGGAGATTTTGGTCGAGCGGGCCAAGCCATTGCGCGCTAATGCGGGGGCGGATGAACACGCCTTTGTCACTGAGTTCAATGGTCAGCTATTGGCACTCTACGCCCAGTGAGCACCTTGCGGCGCTTGCATGAGTGCGGGCGCCGTTATCCGGACATCGACAGTTCGACCTCCATGATCGCCAGCATTACAGCCAAAAAGTCCGAAGTGATGGGAAACGCGGCCCATTTATTCACTCCAGAAAATCACCTTTACTGATGCCAAGCGCCCCAACCCCGAAAGCCCACATGGCGATCGACCCGGGCAGATATCCAAAGGCTTTACACATACACTTCAATCGAGGCAACCATGTCCAAACTTCATTCCCCAGTTAAAGTCGGGCGGTTCACCTTCGCCCACCGCATTGTATTGGCGCCACTGACCCGCATGCGTGCCGAAGATGGCGCTCGTCCTGGCGCCCTGATGGCCGAGTACTACGCTCAGCGCACTTCCGAAGGCGGTTTCCTAATCGGTGAAGCCACCATCGCCGCACCAAACGGCAACGGCTATCTCGGCGCACCAGGCCTGTTCGACGACAGCCAGATCGTGGGCTGGAAACACGTCACTGACGCCGTGCACGCTAAAGGCGGCAAGATCTTTCTGCAGCTTTATCATGCGGGTCGCCAATCCAATGCCGACGTGCAGCCTGCAAACAGCATCCCCGTCGGCCCGTCGGAAGTGCTGCACGGCGGCGTTGCTTACACTACCGAAGGTTGGGTACCCAATACCCCGAACCGCGCCCTGACCCTCAAAGAGATCGCAGACCTGGTAGAAAGCTTCCGCAGCGCTGCCGAGCGCGGCGTGAAAGCCGGTTTTGACGGCGTGGAACTGCATGGTGCCAACGGCTATTTGATCGACCAGTTCCTGCAGGACAACAGCAACAAGCGCACCGACATTTACGGCGGCTCGTTCGAGAACCGCGCACGCTTCCTGCTGGAAGTGACCAACGCGCTGATTTCGGTGTGGGGCAGTGATCGCGTGGCGGTACGTGTCGGCCCGAGCGGCACCTGGGGTGACATGGGGGACAGCGATCCAGAAGGTCTGTTCACCTACGTCGCGCAACAATTGGCGCCGCTGAACCTGGCTTACCTGCACCTGATCGAGCCGCGCATCCTGGGCAACATCGAGGACGAGAATGCCGACCCGGCACCGGTCGCAGCCCAACTGATGCGCAAACACTACAAAGGCGTGATCATTGCTGCCGGTGGCTTTAACGGCGAATCCGCCGAGGCCATCATTCAGGCTGGCGACGCCGATCTGGTGGCCTTCGGTCGCCACTTCATCGCCAACCCGGACTTGCCGGAGCGCCTGCGTCACAATCTGCCACTGAACGCTTATGACCGTCCGACCTTTTTTGGCGGTACCGAGGTGGGTTACACCGACTACGAGTTCTATAAAGAAGAAGCGATTGCGTAACATCTTTCGCCAAGCTCGAGTTGCTTTAGCGCAGATACCAAACGAAGCCCCCTAGCGGGGGCTTTTTTATGTGGTTTCGTGCTATTTGGCTGGGGTGTTTCAGCCGCAATCGGCCTGGCCATCAGCGGCCGGGCGGTAGACCGAAGAGGCCCGCGCGCAGTCATCCTGCCGGGTCTCGGTTCTCTGACATTGCACTACAGCTCATTGGCTAACCTTGGCTTTGTCAGTGCCCTCTGCGCAGCAACGGCCTTGGCTTTCGCCTATACATCTGGCCGCCGACCTGCACCGCAACTTCATCCTTCACATTAAATGATCTACATACTCAAAAAGTAGCGTTCCAAGAATGAATAACGGCGGCCAATGGCCGCCGCTATTCTGCTGCGAAAAAATAGAAGCTTATACGTCGGCGTTAGAACCGAAGGTGCGGCGCAACGATTGCGGGGATTGGCCATATACGCGCAAGAACGCCCGGCGCATACGTTCGCGGTCGCCAAATCCGGTCTCCGAGGCCACCGCTTCAAGCGTCAGGCGCCCCTGTTCGATCATCAACCGGGCGGCCTCCAGGCGCAGATTTTCGATGGCCTTGGCGGGGGAGCTTCCGGTCTGCTCGCGAAAGCTTCGACTGAATTGCCGAGGACTCAGGCACGCCGCATCCGCCAGGTCTTCTACTGAAAGGTCGCGGTGCAGGTTTTTTCGAGCAAAGTCCAGCGCTTGCTGAATGCGGTCGGAGCTCGGACTCAGTTCCAGCATCGCCGAATGCTGGGACTGCCCACCCGCGCGGCGATGGTATAGCACCAGCCGCTGCGAGACGGTCCGGGCCAGCGCGGCACCGTAATCCTTCTCGACCATACCGATGGTTAAATCGAGCGCAGCAGTCATGCCTGCCGAGGTCCAGATCTTGCCATCGATGATGAAGATGCGATCTTCTTCGACCTTGATTGCAGGGAATCTGTCGCGCATTTCCTTGGCGCGAGCCCAGTGCACTGTTGCTCGGCGGCCATCGAGCAATCCGGACTCGGCAAGCGCGAAAGCACCGACGCACAAAGCGCCTACCCGCCGTGAATGTGCATTGGCTTCAACCAGAAAGGAGTGAATACCGTCCGACGCCGAACTGCGATCCATTGCACCGCTGATCAAGACGGTATCGAAATCAGTCTTGTTGAACTGCTGAGTATCAACCGACGTGAACAGGGAGCTGGCGACCAAGCCACCATGCTCGGATAGCACACTGATGTCGTAGAGTTTTTCACCCGCGGCCAGGTTGGCAAACTCGAAAGCTGAAAGCGCGGCAAGGCTCATCACCTGAAAATCGGGCCGTACGATTAACGCCACACTTTGCATAAAAACTCCCGTTCGCCCAGTTGAACACTGGCTTGAGGCATGGATGTCTGGTGACAGGCGAAACGTAAGCATGCGCGAAAATCGCGGGACTGCAAGCAGAACCGCGATTTAGAGGGGGGTAGCGTTTTACGCCGGATAAATTCAGTAAGGCCGATACTGAGGTACGAGAAACTTCGGAACGCCAATATTTCGGCCATGAACTTGACCAGACCAAGGCCGAAAATGATGGTTTTACGGCCTTTACCGACATACGGGCGTTCACTACTCTGGCCCTACTTCATGCACCGCCTTTGGAGCAAACCGCATGACTCATAAAGGCACGGCCGTTATAACCGGCGCTGGTACAGCAATAGGCATAGCTTTCGCCCACCGACTGACTCAGCGGGGCTACGACTTGATTTTAATTGCGGTGGATCGGCCGCAATTATTGACGCTTGCTGCAGCGCTCACTGACTCCAGCGGACGATCGGTGGAAGTGCTGAATGCTGATTTGGCAGTGTCCGCCGAAGTTGTCCGCATCGAGGCCTTGTTAAGCCAGGACGCCAGTATCACATTGCTCATCAACCATCACGACATCACTGAGGAAAATGAGATAGGGGCCACAATCGCCTTGGGGATCACTGCTCCCGTACGCTTGTTCTACGCATTGGCAAATGGTTTCGTAAAGAGGGGCACCGGAACGGTAATCAATCTGGTGCCCGTGTTCGAGGCGAGTTCCGGTGCTGCCATTGAGTCGGCGAACAGCGCTTTTTTACTCTCGCTCTCCCACGCGCTGCGGCAGCATTTCAATAAAGTCGCAGTACGAGTTCAAGCAATTTTGTATGCAGGTTCACAGCAAATCCAATATCAAAGCGCAGTGGCCATTGTGGATGCCGCGCTAGAGGATTTTGATTCTGGAGAAGCCATCTCGCTACCCAAGTTTGCCGATCGGGTGATATGGAATAAATTCGAGGTTGCCCGGCTGGAATTGCTCAGTAGGTTAGCAGCGGCGCCCAATATCGTATCACCTGCACGTCTGCTTCATTGACCTGAGGTGAGTAGCGAATGCGTGCGATCTGTATATCGGCGTGCGCCAGGCACGACTGGTGCTGATCGACAGCGATGGTGTCCGCGCCCGGATTGTCGCGAGCTGGCTGCGTCAGGCGCGGCATGAAGCCTATGTGCTGGCAGGTGGTGTGAGCAGCACGCTGTCGCACGTGCATACGCGGCTGGTGCATTCGGCACTGGCCCAGGGGGCCGGTGGCCGCGCAGTCAATGTGCCGGTGACTCGCTTGAGCACGGTGTTGTTCGACAACCTGGCGCAAATGCGTGACGCCCGTGCTCGTCGTGATAGCGAGCGGGTGCTGAGTTTTGGCGCGCGCGGCAATCCGACGGCGTTCGCCCTCGAAGACCTGGTCACCGAGCTGGAGGGTGGGTATCGCACGCGCTTGTACGGTACCGGGTTGGCAGCGATCGCACAGACGTTTCTTGCTTATCTGCGACCCGGTGACCATGTGCTGATCACCGACGCGGTATACGCGCCGGTGCGACGCCTGGCACGAGAGTTTCTTCAGCCCTTCGGCATTGAAGTCAGCTATTTCGCGGCCGACGGCCGTGACCTGGAGGTCCGGCTGCAAGCCAATACCCGAATGGTCTACACCGAAGTGCCTGGCTCGTTGTTGTATGAACTGTGCGACTTGCCGGCCATGGCTGCCCTGTGCAAACCGCGAGGTATCCTGCTGGCTGTCGACAATACCTGGGGCTCCGGTTACCTGTACCGTCCCTTGGCGCTCGGTGCAGATATCTCGATCATGGCACTGACCAAATACCTGAGCGGCCACAGTGACGTGGTCATGGGCAGCGTCTGCACGACCGAAGACGCATGGCCCGCACTGGCGGCCATGAGCGACAGCTTTGGAACGACCGTCAGCCCTGACGATGCGTATCTGGTGCTGCGTGGCGCTCGAACGCTCGCGTCACGACTGCAAGTGCATGAGCGTCAGGCTCTGGAAGTCGCTCACTGGTTACAGGCACACCCGCAGGTGAAGCAGGTGTTCCATCCGGCCTTGCACGATCATCCCGGCCATGCCTTGTGGCGCCGGGACTTCATTGGCAGCAATGGCCTGCTGTCCTTTGAATTGTGTGAAACGGACGTCGCGTACGTGGAACGCTTCATCGATGCGCTGCAACTGTTCGGATTGGGGGCTTCCTGGGGCGGTTTTGAAAGTCTGATCACCGTGGCCGATACCGGGGATCGCGGCAGTGCGGCGGATCGCTTGTTGAATCCGGTGTTGCGCTTGCACGTCGGTCTGGAGTGTCGCCGACTTGATTGAAGATCTGCAGCGCGGGTTTGCGGCTTTGGAGAGGGATGAAGGTCGTGCCGTTTGATGTTCGCTCACTCAGTGAGGGGACTCTGAGGTAGCGCCTGCACGGGCGCGGAACACTCCATCAAAACCGGGCTGAGTCTGCTGCTGGACGTCAGCCCGTCGATGAGTCGATCAAGCGTTGACAGGCACGGCTTTGGGTCTGCGATACAGGATCGTTGTCGCTGTGAATCCACACACGGCGGCAAACATCAGCCAGTACGCCGGCGAGGCCTTGTCACCTGTTGCCTGTACCAGAATTGTCGATACGGCGGGGGTAAAACCACCAAACAGCGCCGTCGCCAAACTGAATGCCAGTGAAAATCCTACCACTCGCACGTTTTGCGGCATGACCTCGGTCAATGCCGCCACCATCGCGCCGTTGTAAATGCCAAAGAAAAAAGAGAAGTACAGCAGCACGGCCAGCAGTCGCTCGAAACTTGCCGCCGCGGCCAGCCAGTGCATGGCGGGATAAGCGCTGAAAATGCACAGCACAGTGACTGCCAGCAGCAAGGGGCGACGACCGATACGATCGGAGAGCGTGCCTCCGATGGGCAACCAGATGAAATTGCTGAGGCCGACGAAGAGCGTGACCACCAGACTGTCGGTGGTGCTCAGGTTCAGCACGGTGCGACCGAACGTCGGTGTGTAGACGGTGATGAGATAGAACGTGGTGGTCGTCATCGATGCCAGCAGGCCGCCGGCCAGTACCGTACGCCAGTTGTCGCGCATCGAGCGAAAGACTTCACCGGCGCTCGGGTGGTGGCTGCGCGCCTTGAAGGCATCGGTTTCCTGTAGCGAACGGCGAATGACGAAGATGAACGGGATAATCAGGCAGCCAATGAAAAACGGGATACGCCAGCCCCAGGCTGCGACCTCGGCTGCCTCCATGGCTGAGTTGATGGCATAACCCAACGCCGCCGCCAGAATGATCGCCACTTGTTGACTGGCCGATTGCCAACTGGTGAAGAATCCTCGACGGCCCGGCGTGGCGATTTCAGCCAGGTACACGGAAACACCGCCCATTTCCGCTCCTGCAGAAAATCCCTGCAACAGTCGCCCGAGCAGCACCAGTATCGGCGCGGCGATGCCGATGCTGGCGTAACCCGGCACCAGGGCAATCAAGACCGTACCCGCAGCCATGATCGACAGCGTCACGATCAGTCCCTTGCGCCGGCCCACCTTGTCGATATAGGCGCCCAGCACGATGGCGCCCAGCGGGCGCATCAGAAAACCCGAGCCGAACACCGCGAAGGTCATCATCAACGAGGCGAACTCACTGGTGGCAGGAAAGAAAGTCTGCGAGATGTACGTTGCATAGAACCCGAACAGAAAGAAATCGAACTGTTCGAGAAAGTTGCCGCTGGTGACCCGCAGGATGGCGCCCAGTTTCGACCCTTGGGATCGGCTGTCTCGTGTTGTTGTTTTCATCATGGCTACCGTGGTGATCAATATTGTTTTTGGAAATGCGTCGCCGATCAGTCGTTTGCGGCATTGATCGGGTTGGGTTGGCGTTTTTCGATGGCGTACTTGAGCAGCGCGGCGCTGCGGAAAATGCCATGAGCGAATTTGCTGTAGGGCATGGTCAGGAAAAACGCCATGACCAGACCGAGATGGATCGCCAGCATCAAGCCCAGGGCAACGCTTTCGCGAACGGCCAGGAGCGCCAGGCCGCTGGCACTGACCAGGAACAGCAACGCGATAAAACCGCGATCCATGGGTTTCTGCTTTTCGTCGCCGTGCTCGGGGTGGCGACGCAGGTTCAACCACAACAGGCCTGCCGGGCCTATCAGCAGGCCGACGCCGCCTGCGATGCCCAGCATCACCGGCAGACTCAAGACGCGATAAGGCGCCGACCAGCCCAGCAGAAAATGGTAAAGCGTGGCCACACCGGTGGCGGCAAAACACAGCATGAAGCCGTAGAAGGTGAAATGGTGAAAGCGCCGCCGCCACAGGGTGAACCGGTCATCGGCGTTGTTGCAGCCCTCGCCATGCCCGCCGTCCAGATATTTGAGCCGGGCGACGTTGGCCGCGGCTTCCAGCGCAGCCGCTGACGTTTGCGGCCGGGGTGCCGCTGGCGGTGATACGTTGCGCCAGAAACGCCGCACGCCAATCGTCAATGCAAGGATCGCGAAACCAAACACCGCACCAAACATCAATGCCAGGGTGTCATGCGGGAAAATCCCGTAGAAATTCCCGCCGGGCATGGCAGTAAACAGATTGCCCATCACCATCAATGTCAGGCAGAGAAACAATGCCAATCCCGCACCTGAGGCCAGCGCAAGCGTCAGCCCGTTGCGCTGGTACAACTTGCCCAGCACCCGTGGCCAGGCGTACTCGGCATAAGTGTCGAGGCGGACTTTGGCCATGGCCTTGGGCACATTGATTTCGAATTCGTGAGGGGCCGCATACTGGCAGGCATGCAGGCACGCCCCGCAGTTATGACAAAGGTTCGCCAGGTAGTGGATATCTGCCTGGGCAAACTCCAGGCGTCTGGTCATGGCAGGGAATACAGCACAGAAGCCTTCGCAATAACGGCAGGCATTGCAAACGGTCAGTTGTCGCTGAACTTCACTTTCATCAAGGTTGAGTACGGGAATCAGATGGCCCGGTGCCTCGGGATCAAACAGCTGCATGGTGGGGCTCCGTGATTGAAGGGGTCGGCAAGCCAGCCGCTGCGGCGGCCTGCGCACCGGCGATGCGACCGAAGGCAGTACCGATGGCCATGCCGATGCCGGCGGTATAGCCCTTGCCCAATACGTTGCCCGCCATCATTTCTCCGGCGACAAACAGGTTGGGGCTCGCCTGACCATCGAAGTGAACGGCTGCGGTTTCGTCGGTCGCCAGCCCCAGATACGTAAAGGTCACGCCTGGCTTGAGCGGGTAGGCGCAGAAGGGGGGCTTGACCAAGGGACGGGCCCAGTGGGTTTTGGCGGGGATCAGACCTTCGGTGTGGCAATCGTCCAGCGCGGTGTGGTCAAACGTACCGACGCGGCAGGCGGCGTTGTATTGCTCGATGGTTTTGACGAACGGCGCAACGGGCAGCTTCAACCGCCGGGCCAGCTCTTGCAGCGAGTCGGCTTTGGTGCCCGGAAACACCGGAGGCATGAAACGGCCGAGGGCTTGCTGGTCGATGATCGAATAGGCCTGTTGTCCGGGTTGTCCGGCCACGAGGCGACCCCAGATCGCATAGCGCTTGGGCCAGAAATCTTCACCCTCGTCATAGAAGCGTTCGCCATCGCGATTGACGACCACGCCCAGCGAGACGCAATCGATGCGGGTGCAGATACCCCCGTCATACAGCGGGGCCCGGGCGTCGATGGCGACCATGTGCGCTTGAGTCGGGTCACCGATAAAATCGGCCCCCAGGCTCTGCATGCGCCGCAGCAGTACGCCGGTATTGAAGCGCGTCCCGCGGATCAGAAAGTTGTCGGAAGGCCATTCTCCGCGCTCGTTCTGCCCCCAGGCTTCGCGGAGCCATTGGCGATTGGATTCGAAACCGCCAGCCGCCAGAACGCAGGATTTGGCTTCAATGCGCTCGGCGGGGAAATGCCGACCTTCGACTTCCCGTTCACCAATATGCGCGGCGACGAACGCTTTGCCGTTCAACTCGATATCAGTGACTTGAGCGTCGTAGCGGATCTTGACGCCCAGCCGCTCGGCACTGCGAAAGTACGCATTGACCAGCGCTTTGCCGCCGCCCATGAAAAACGCATTGGTACGCGCCACATGCAACGCGCCCGACAGCGACGGTTGGAAATGCACACCATGGGAGCGCATCCAGTCACGGCAGTTCGACGAAGCGCGGATGACCAGGCGTGCGAGCTTTTCGTTGGTCATCCCACCGGTGACTTTCAGCAGATCCTGCCAATATTCCTCTTCGGGATAGGCATCGACCAACACGTCTTGCGGTGCGTCGTGCATACAACGCAGGTTGCGGGTGTGTTGCGAATTGCCGCCGCGCCAGATTTTCGGTGCGCCTTCCAGCAGCATGACGCTGGCCCCGGCCTCGCGGGCCATCAACGCGGCACACAGGGCGGCATTACCACCGCCGATCACTAATACATCGATCATCATTACTCCTCAATCGCAAGGAGGCATGAACGAAGTACTCCTCGCGAGTGGGGAAAGGTAGAGCGGTCGTCCTGTCCTCGAAAGGCGCGAAACGAGTCGGGGTGTTCAGTTTTCGTAAAGGCTTTGGCGCGCAAAGCGCCGGCATTGAAACGCGCGAAGCGGGCGCGCGAGGCTCAGGGCGCGGGATCCTCGATCCACGAGGCCCCCGGCCATTGGCGATCCATGACCAACTGCCGAGCGACATCGGTGATGACCCGTCGCGCCGCGAGGGCCGCGGGAGACAGTTCGTCATCGGGCAGTGTCGCCAGCAGGTTTCGTCGACCGACATGCACATCGGAAATTTCCACCACTGACAATCCCGACTCACCGCTGAGCGCAGCTGCCGCGCCGGGCTGGATGGTCGCCGCATGGCCTGCGCGTACAGCGTTCATCAACACGGCCAGACCGTCCACTTCCATGATGATGTTGGGCGCCAACCCCGAACGTTCGAACGCCACCGTCAGGGTAGATCGCAAACCGTGTTGTGCAGTCGGCATCACCAGGGGAAGTTGCCCCAGATCCGCCAGTTGCACACGGCTGCCCTGTGGTGCGTGGGGCAGTTGCGGTGAGCTGATGACAAACAGCTTTTCGTCGAGCAGCGGCGTCACGCTCCAGCGCTTGCCACCTTCGAGTTGAAACACAATGGCCAGATCGATCTGGCGGGCATTGAGCTGCGTGGCCAGGTGCCCGGACAGCATTTCGACCAGGTGCAATTGAATATCCGGGTAGCGCTCGCGCATCGCGTTGATCAACGGCAGCGCAAGCACAGTGGCGGTGGTGGGGGCCATGCCGACAGTGACATAGCCACTCATTCGCCCACGGTGGGCGGCCAGTATCGCGTTTTCGGCCTGTCGCAGGCACAACTGGGCGTGGTGCAGGAACGCCGTGCCGGAACTGGTCGGAGTGACGCCGGTCGTGGTGCGATTAAGCAGGCGCGTCGACAGCTCACTTTCCAGTTTCGCGATCTGTTGGCTGAGGGCTGACACGCCGACATCCAGCTCAAGAGCGGCGCGTCCCAGACTGCCGTGTTCGATGATTTTTACGAAATAGCGCAGCTGTCTCAATTCCAAGCGTTGCCGCTCCACGTCAGGTTGAAGGGTTACCGAGCTACCCGGGATTTCCTGTGGCAGCACTGCCTTGTCAGCGTGAGAGGTTATGCCGTGACAGTCAAACATCGTGGGCGGTAGAGCCAGAAAATCAGCGTTCTGACGTGACTGCAAAAGACTCGTTTCGAGTGGCTCTCGGAAGGATCAAATCGCTGCAGAGACCGCAGCCGGAAAACCGGGCGGGAAAGCCTAAGCTAATTCCAAAAAGATATTTATTTAATATTTTTAAGATCGTTTAGCTTTTAGCAAAGGAGACGTGCAGCGCCTCGCTTGCGGCGTTTTTTTTGCCTCAGGCCGACCCTGTCCGCGGTCATTGCCTGAGGCTCCTGTCCATTTTTTCTACCCTGAACGGCCATATATCTGGCCGTCAGCGGTTCGTTGCCCGGAGCCCTCGTGACACTTATTCAAACCTCTTTGGCAACGGTACAGGTCGACTTGCCTGAGCGATTGGCCCCACCCATCGACGATAGCGCCGAGGAGGGCGATGTTGTCCTCGAACTGCGAGGCGTCACTAAAGCTTATGTGCGCAAAGGCGGGTCGCCGTTGCCGGCTGTCAACCATGTCAGCTTGAAGGTCCGGCGCGGCGAAGTGCTGTGCCTGATGGGCACCTCCGGCAGCGGCAAATCGACCTTGCTTCGCCATATCAATCGTTTGATCGAACCCACCAGCGGTGAGGTCTTGATTGAAGGTCAGGCTATCAGCGGCTTGAGCCACAAAGCGTTGCGGGATTTGCGCTCGCGGCGAATCGGCATGGTGTTCCAGCATTTTGGTCTTTTGCCCCATCGCACAGTGCTGGACAACGTTGCGCTGCCTCTGGAGTTGCGCGGCGAATCCGAGGCCGTCCGGCACGCAGCGGCCACCCGACAGTTACAGGCGATGGGCCTGGAGGGATGGGGCGAGCATTATCCTCACGAGTTGTCCGGCGGTATGCAGCAACGGGTCGGTCTCGCGCGAGCATTGGTGACTGATCCGGATATTCTCCTAATGGACGAGCCTTTCAGCGCACTGGATCCGACCATCCGGCGAGACCTGCAAAGCCACTTTCTGGCGCTGGTACGCGAGCGCGGGATCACCACGTTGCTGGTCACTCACGATCCTGCCGAAGCGGTACGTCTCGCTGACCGGATAGCGGTATTGCGCCAGGGACGTCTGGTGCAGTCGGGCACCCCGAAACAGCTGCTCGAGACGCCGGCCGATGCTGAGGTCGCGGATTTTTTCCGCGATTGCCTTCCAGCCGCACCGGTATTGCACGATGCCGGTGGCGCGGTACGTCAGGTTCCCGAAACGGCACCGAAGGAGCAACCGGTTCAGTCGGGCTTGCGCGGCTGGCAAGCCCTGTTTCTCGGGCCGGCAGCGCTGGCGGCGCGGGGCAGAGGCGGGTTGTTCTGGCTCGGGTTCGCCGCAGAACTCGCGGCCTTGGCCACTGCGGTGCAAGGCATTGCGAGCGCATCCTGGATATCGGTCGTGGTGGGATTGGCCGTGCTGGCAGCCAGTCGTTTCACCGCGTATTCGCTGAGCCGTCAACCGGTGCGGCGCGCCGTTTCGAGTTGGGCGTTGCCGCTGGCGGTGCTGCTGGTCAGTCAGGCATTGGTGATCTGGCGGGTGTTGACGCCCGATACCACACAGGCGTTCTTGCAGTTCCCGGCCAGCCGCCAGGCGCTGTTACTGACTGCACAGAGCCTGGATGATTTTATTGGTTGGTCACAGGTGACATTCGAGAGCGCTTTTGTCGGCGTGATCGTTGCGGTTCGCACGGTCATTGAAGGGATCGAAACCCTGCTCGGTTGGCTGCCTTGGCCGGTTTGTGCGTTGGCGCTGATATTGCTGGCCTGGCGCTCGGCGGGCCTGGCCCTGGCGCTCACCAGCAGCGCAGCGTTGTTGTATATCGGCCTGTTCGGGTTTTGGGAGCGGACGATTGCAACCCTGGCGCTGGTTGGTTCTTCGGTATTGATCGCACTGGTGATCGGCGTACCCACCGGCATTCTGCTGGCGAAGCGGCCGTTTGCCCGCAGGCTGCTCACGCCCTTGCTGGATGTCATGCAGACCCTGCCGACCTTTGTCTATCTGATTCCCGCTGTGGCGTTCTTCTCCGTGGGCAAGACCCCGGCGGTCATTGCGACGGTGATTTTCGCCCTGGCACCGATGATTCGTCTGACGTCCCTGGGCATTCAGGAAGTCCCGAAGGATGCCGTGGAAGCGGCAATCGCCCATGGAGCAACCCCCTGGCAAACCCTGGTGAAGGTGCAACTGCCGCTGGCGCGACGATCCCTGTTGCTGGGGATCAATCAGACCATTGTCATGAGCCTGTCGATGGTGGTGGTTGCTGCCCTGATCGGCGCTGGAGGGTTGGGTTACGACGTCATGACGGCGTTGCGCAATATCAAGGGCGGCGAGGGCGTGCTGGCCGGCGTGGCGATCGTGCTGTGTGCATTGATTCCCGATCGAATCATTCAATCGAGCTTGCGCAAGCAAGACCATCTGCATAACTGAACTGTGAGACTTATCGTGACAAAACATCTATTGCGTAACCTGAGTACAGCCGCAGTGCTGGCTTCCCTGATCGTGCCGGCCAGCGTGATGGCCAAGGACAAAATTGTCATTGGCGAGCAGAACTGGACGGGGGCCATCGCCATTCAACACATTCTGGGAGAGGTGATCAAAACCCGTCTGGACGGTGATGTGTCGTATCTGGCCGGGGACGTGCCGGTGCTGTTCAGTGCGGCGGCCAAGGGCGACGGTTCTGTGGATGTGCTGACTGACATCTGGCTGCCCAATCAGTCGGCAGCGTGGGCCAGGTACGTCACCGGCGGCACCCGCTCACTGGTACCCAATGCTCACCCTTATGCCGGCGAACAAGGCTTCTACATTCCCGGTTATCTGCAAGACAAGTACGGCGTCAAATCGATCTACGACCTGAAAAAACCGGAAGTGGCCAAGCTCTTCGAGCCAGTGGGCGGCGGCAAGGCCGAACTGCTGGTGGGGCCGGCGGGCTGGGAGTCGACGTATATCGGCCAGATCAAGGCCAAGGATTACGGCTTCGCCGATAAATTCGAATCCGTGTCGACGGAAGCCTCGGTGACCTACGCCAAACTGGCCTCGGCTTACAAGGCGCAACGCGGCGTGGTGTTCTACGCCTACACCCCTGACTGGATTTTCTCGGCCTATGATCTGCGTCGCCTGGAAGAACCCGCGTTCGATGGCTACGCCCAGGACAACAAAAAAGAAGATCCTCTCTACAAGGCGGATGGCTGCTGGAAATTCGTCAGCCCGACCGTCGATCCCGACTGGCTGAACAAGAGCCACATCACCTGCGCCTTCCCGGATGCCAAGGTGTACGTCCTGGCTTCCACCGCACTGCAAAAGCGCGCGCCGAAAGTTGCCGAGTTTCTGCACAATTTCGCCATCGACCCGGCACAGTTGAACGGTTTGATCCAGAAGATCGAAAAGGAGAAACAGCCAGCAGACGTCGCCGCCAAGGCTTGGGTTCAGGCCAACCCTTCTACTGTTGACCAGTGGTTTGTATCGCAGGCGCCGCAAGTGAGTTCAGCCCAATGACCAGAGCGAACGTACGTGTACTCGATGGTGGCATGGGACGCGAGTTGAAGCGAATCGGCGCGCCGTTCCGTCAACCGGAATGGTCGGCCCTCGCGCTGATCGAAGCGCCCGAGTATGTGCTGCAGGCGCATCAGGCGTTCGTGACAGCGGGCGCTCGGATCATCACCACCAACAGCTATGCGGTGGTGCCTTTTCATATTGGCGACGAGCGATTTGCCGAGCAGGGAAGAGCGCTGGCTGAGCGCGCCGGACGGCTGGCGCGGCAGGCCGCCGACGAAAGTACCGATGCGGTCACCGTGGCCGGGTCGTTGCCGCCGGCGTTGGGGTCGTACCGGCCGGATCTGTTCGATCATCAGCGTTCAGTAGCGATCCACCGCGAACTCATTGCCGGATTGCGAACGCACGTCGATGTGTGGCTGGCCGAAACGCAAAGCTCCATTGCTGAAGTGCGGGCGGTGGTCGAAGCCCTCGGAACGGATCCCGCGCCACTCTGGGTGTCATTCACGCTGTTGGATGAAGAGGGTCGGGAACCGCGATTACGCTCAAACGAGGCCGTTGCCGATGCGGTTCGCGTGGCGGCTGAGCTGGGGGCCAAGGCGGTGCTCTTCAATTGCAGCCAGCCGGAAGTGATGGTCGCGGCCTTGATTGAGGCACGCGCTGTGATTGAAAACCTGGATCATCCTGTCGAACTGGGGGTTTATGCCAATGCTTTCCCCCCTGTCAGTGCCAAAGCCGAGGCCAATAGCGATTTGTTGGACATTCGGCGCGATCTGGGCCCCGAGTCCTACCTGGACTGGTCGAAGTCATGGGTTGCCGCAGGGGCCAGCATTGTCGGCGGATGCTGTGGGATCGGCCCGGAGCATATCGCCCAGTTGCATTTGCACCTGCAATATCTAAAGGGGGAGGAGGCCGCGCATGAGTGATGTTCCAGGCGACGTTCTGCCAGAGCAGGCGACATTGGGTGCCGGCTGTTTCTGGGGGGCGGAAGCCTCATTCCGGGCATTGCCGGGTGTGCTCGACACACGCGTCGGGTTTGCGCGGTCAGACCTGGGCGACGCCACCCTGATCGAAGTCGTGCAAGTCGACTTCGATTCGAACACTTCTGGACACTGCACGATCCCACGTCAGTCGACCGACAGGGTGCGGACGTCGGGGCGAAATACCGTTCCGCGCAGTTCTTCAACAGTGCCGAGCAGGCCCGACTGGCGCTTGTCGCCAGGCAGCAGCTGGATGCCAGTGGCCAGTTGGGCAAGCCAGTGGCTACGGTGATCCTGCCACTGGGTGAATTTCAAAAGGCGGATGAAGAACATCAGCGCTACCTTGAAAAACACGGTGGCAGCGCCTGTTCCATTTGATGCATATGCAACGCCTTTGACGTCCTGGATCGCTCGCAGGTGCGCCGCAGCCGTGTTGCACGCACGGTGCCTGAGTTCAAGTTGGACGTAGATGAATGGAATGATTAAGGGCAACGGCGCGGCGTTACCAGCTTGCACCAGCAGCGGTACACGCTGACCTGAAGAGAAACGGCACTGAATCAGCTTCATTGTCAGTCACCTCATTCAAGGACTTGTCATGAACACGAAGGACATGGTCCATTGTGAGAGTGAACGCCAGAAGCGGGTTTGTCGAATCAGCGCCTTAGGCAGCTCATGAACATCTACGACATGATCTGTCATTTAACATAATATACATTACACGTAACAAAATATTACGCGACCAGCCCGGTTGCACACACGATTTCAATCTGCAGCAACGCCCCAAGGCTATGGATGCCTGATGATCTCGCTATTCAAATGTACGGCTCTCAATCCTCGTCACGCGTCAGCTTTTCAATCAGCGCTCGGTGTTGTGGATATTGGGCCATAAGTTTCTGTCGATTTCCCATTTCCATGTCCGCGAAATCAAACCCTGGTGAGACGGCTTCGCTGATCAAACCAAAGCCATTCGAGCCGTTCAGCAGTCTGGAGGCTTTCCAGATTCCGCCCGGTACGTGCAGTTGCAAATGATGTCCTGCCAGAACATCGCTGCCCATCACCAACGTCTGCAACGAACCGTCAGCATGAATCAGGCTGTACTCGATGGCGTCGCCCAGATGGAAAAAATGCAGGATGTCCGACTGGTTGAAATGAAACTGGCCGACCGGTGAGTCTTCGGTCAACAGGTAATAAATGGACGTCATCAAATAACGTGGACCGCTCCGGGTTTCGAGCATGTCTAGATGATCTGCCTGAAATTTCCTGCGGAAATAGCCGCCCTCGACGTGAGCTTCCAGGTCCAGGACGGAAATCACGTCTTTGGCGTTCATTTGATGACCTTCTCCATTGACTGAGCACAGTTTTTTGCTTAGCTCAACTAAAGACTCATTTAGTGTAGTTAACCTACAATTACGACATATTCGAAGACGTTCGCTACACTTACACTCTTTGCCTTACCACGCTGCAATATGCGAATCCGCCCTCGGCTCAGTCCCGCCACAAAGCACACCACTGACCGGATCACGAAGAATGATCTGCCCTCGTCCATAATCGGTCAGATCACAGGCGATCTGCACCTCATGCCCACGTCGCGCCAGGGCATTGGCCAAATCCCTCGAAGCCCCCTGCTCAATCCCCACCTTCATCCCTCCCAGCCATTGCCAGCGTGGAGCGTCCAGCGCCGACTGCGGATTCAATCCGAAATCCACCAGGTTCATGACCATCTGCACATGCCCCTGAGGTTGCATGTATCCGCCCATCACGCCAAACGGCCCAAGTGCCTTACCGTCCTTGGTCAGAAACCCCGGAATAATCGTATGAAACGTCTTCTTGCCCGGAGCCAGACAGTTGGAGTGTTGCGGATCAAGACTGAATTCCTGCCCCCTGTTCTGCAGCGCAATGCCGCTGTCAGGCAGCACCACACCCGAGCCAAACCCGTGGTAATTGCTCTGGATAAACGAAACCATGTTGCCCTGTCCATCGGCCGTCGCCAGATACACGGTGCCGCTGGCATGCGGATCGCCAGGCCGGGGTGGCTGAGCTTTATCGCCGATCTGCCCACGACGCCGGGCGCTGTAGTCATCACTCAACAGATCGGCCACCGCCACGCGCATGTGCAGTGGATCGGTGATGTAGTGCAAACCATCGCTGTAGGCCAGTTTCATCGCCTCCAACTGATGATGCCAGGTCTGCTGGCTGTCACGATGATCAAACTCAAAACCCTCGAGAATCTTCAGCGCCATCAACGCGACCAGACCCTGGCCGCTCGGTGGGATTTCCCAGACATCCACACCACGATAATTGACGTGGATCGGCTCCACCCACTGCGCGCGATAATGCGCCAGATCCTCGGCTCGCAAATACCCGCCAGTCGCCCTTGAATGAGCATCCAACTGTTGGGCGAGCGCGCCGCGATACAAGCTTTCACAGCGGCTCTGCGCCAACGCTTCAAGCGTCCGCGCTTGCGCTGGATTGCGAAACAGCTCCCCTGCCCTCGGTGCGCGGCCATCAATCAGGAAAGTATCGAACCAGGCGTCCAGCACCTCGTCGCGATGAGGGCTGAACTCATCCAAAGCAACCTGCCACTGATGGGCAACCACTGGCGACAACGGAAAACCATCCCGCGCAAGGCTGATCGCCGGTTGCAGCAAATCAGCAAACGGCAATACTCCAAAGCGTTGAGAAAGCTCGGCCCAGGCCGACGGGCAGCCAGGCACCGTCACCGGCGTCCAGCCATACAGCGGCATTTGTTCATGGCCATCGGCCCTGACTGCTTCGATACTCAAAGCAGCCGGTGCATGGCCGTTGGCATTGAGTCCATGTAGCTGATCCTTGAACCAGACCAGAGCAAAAGCGTCCCCGCCAATCCCGCACCCTGTTGGCTCGACCACGGTCAGCGCGGCAGCCGTGGCGATGGCAGCATCGATCGCATTGCCGCCTTTTTGCATCATCTCGATGCCGGCCTGAGCGGCCAGAGGCTGAGACGCCGCCACCATGCCACGACGGGCAAACACGCATTGACGTTGCGACGGATACGGATACTCATGAGCAGAAAATTTCAGCATGGCAAAAGCTCTTCAAAGCAAGTTTTCGAAGTTTTTCAGGGTGTCGGGGGCAATCAAGTCGGACCCGTTGTCGACTTTCACCACCTCGTCGGCAGCCTGAATCATGGGCACCACGGCAGCGCAGCACAGGGCTGCAAACATGCTTGATAAACGCATCGTCAATATCCTTGTGAATCTCACAGCACGCGACTGAGAAAGGCTTGGGTACGGGGGTGGGTGGGGTGACTGAAGATCTGTTCTGGCGGTCCCTGCTCGATCAGTTCACCTTGATCGAGCACCACCACACGGTCGGCGACTTCACGGGCAAAGCCCATTTCATGGGTGACCACCACCATCGTCATGCCCTCCTCGGCCAGTTCTTTCATCACTTGCAGGACCTCGCCAACCGTTTCCGGGTCAAGGGCGCTGGTGGGCTCGTCGAACAGCATGGCCTGGGGTTTCATGGCCAGGGCCCGGGCAATTGCCACCCGTTGCTGTTGGCCACCGGAAAGCATCGACGGATAATGGTCGGCCTTCTCCGCCAGCCCGACACGCTTGAGCAGCGCCCTCGCCTGTTTCTCCGCCGCTTTGCGCGGCACACCCAGCACTTGAATCGGTGCTTCGATGATATTTTCCAGCGCGGTCATGTGCGGAAAAAGATTGAAGCGCTGGAACACCATGCCGATGTCCCGCCGCTGACGGGCGATGTTGCGCTCCGAGTCCCGCACCAGACTGCCATCGGCCTTCGTGCGATAGCCCATGGACTGCCCGTTGACCCGGATCTGTCCCGACTGAATGTCTTCCAGCAAATTGATGCAGCGGATAAACGTGGTTTTGCCCGACCCCGATGCGCCGATCAGCACCACCACTTCACCGCGTCGCACTTGCAGGGAAATCCCTTTGAGAATCTCGAGGTCGCCGAACGACTTGTGAATGTTCAGCGCTTCGATGATCAGCTCGTCACTCTGGTGCGCCATGATTAACGTCCCCTCAGCAATTTCAGCGTGCTGCGGCCGAACATCCGGCTGGATGCCGGCGGCGGCGACGAAGGTCGATCCGACTGGCCGAAACGGGTCTCCAGCCAGCGCTGAAAAAAGCCCCACAGCGTCGTGAGCAACAGGAAATAGATCGCCACCACGAGGTACAACTCGAACACCCGAAAGGTCGCCGAGGTGACCATTTGCGTGCTGAGCAACAACTCCTGCACGCCGATCACGCTGACCAGGGTCGTATTTTTGAGCATCACGTTGAACTCGTTGCCCAGTGGCGGAACGATGACCCGAAACGCCTGCGGCAAGACGATACGACGCATCAGCTTGGCGAAGGTCATGCCCAGGGAACGCCCGGCCTCGTACTGTCCCTTGTCGACGGCGCCGATACCGGCACGGATGATCTCGGCCATGTACGCACCTTCGTTGAGGCCCAACGCAATGATCGCGGCCTGGATATTGCCAGGGATCATCAGCCCGAACAGTTCAATGTCTTCGAAGCGGAAAATCCCGCCCGCCGCCAGTGCCGTGTAAAGAAAGACGATCTGCACCAGCAATGGCGTCCCGCGCATCAGCCACACATAAAAGCGCACCGGCAGATGCAGCAAAGGATTCTTCGACAATCGCAGCAACGCCGCGGCCAACCCCAGAACACAACCCAGCAACATGGCCAGCACACTGATCAGGCAAGTCAGCCAGAGCCCGGTAAGGTAGACCCCGCTGGGCTGCAACAGGTACTGCCAGAACACATCCCAATTGAAGTTCATCAACGCCTACCTCAATCAAGCGTGTCGCTGGAGACATGCCATTTACTCAGGAGCTGGTTGTAGCTGCCATCGCTGCGCATGTCGGCGATCACCTGCTGGACCGCAGCACTCAATTGCGGATCATCCTTTCGAATACCCAGGCCGGTGAGGATCCGACTGAAGGCCGGAACGCCTTCCTCAAACAGGTCCGGGGCCATGGCGGCGTAATAACCGGCGGTTTCCACCGTGGTGCCATAAGCGTCGACCTGACTGATCCGCAAGGCCTGGAATGCATCGGTGTCGGTGTTGTAGACCACCAGTTTCATCGGCGGCTTGCCGGCCCTGGCCAGGCTTTCATTCTCGGTATCGAGCAAGGTCTTGATGGTCGACCCGTTGAGTACCGCGATCTTGTGCCCGCTCAGATCGGCCAGGGTCTTGAGCCCCTTCGGATTGCCCTTGGGCACCACCACCGCCTGACTGGAGTACATGTAGTTGACGATGTCGATCACCTCGCGGCGCTCGGGCTTGTCGAACAACTGGTCGACGATCATGTCGCACTGCTTGGCCAGCAAGGCCGGCAGCAATCCGGAAAACGGAATCACCCGCCACTCGACCTTCTTGTCCCCCAGACGTTTGGCGACCTCCAGGCCCAGATCGACGGTCAGGCCCTTTGGCTTTTGCGCTTCATCGAAGGAAACAAGGGGCGGCGAATCCATGCCCGAGCAATAGGTCAGTTTGTCGACCTTGAGCAAACGCTCCGGTACGGCAGGAGCGGCAACCGCCCACTGCGTACAGAGCCCCAGAGAAATTGCAGCCAACAACAGCCGAGACGTATGCATGACCAGACACTCCAGTTCGGTTAGTAACGGGGCAGTTCTCAAAGTCACAACATTGGCGGGTTCGTTGCCCGCTCTGTGGTTATCGTTCCGATTGCAGAAACTTGATCAACTCAGGCACCGTGCCTTCGATGTGTTCGCGCACCACCGCTTCTGCCTTGGCGGCATCACCGGCGCGTATCGCATCGAGGATCACCACGTGTTCCTGGCGTGCACTCAACGGCTTTTCCACGTGCTGCAGCCAAAGGCGCATCGGGGCTTCGATCAGCGCATAGAGCGCACTGATCTGCTTCACCAGCCGAGGCCGTCCACTGAGACTGCACAGATACTCATGGAACTTGCGGTGACGGCTGACCCAAGCCGCACTCTCGTCGCGGTAGTCATCCATTTCATCGAGCAGTCGTTCCAGCGCCAGCAACTGACGCTCATTGATCTTCGGCACCGCCACCCGGATCGCCAGCCCCTCCAGGGCGCTGCGCATCTCGAAGACTTCGTGCATTTGCTCGACATCCAGACCGCTGACAATCGCACCGCGATTGGGCCGCAGCGTCACCAGCCCCTGAGCATCCAGACGTCGAAAGGCTTCGCGCACGGGCATCCGGCTCATGCCGATTTCAGTGGCGATGTCCTCGGCGATCAGCCGGTCACCTTTGCGGTAACGACCGCCGCAGATGCCTTCCAGAAGAAAGTTGTAGGCCTCCTCCTCGGCGGTCATCGGTTGGCGCTGGTCGAAGGCGGGAGCGAATTGCATGGCGGCACCTTTTGTCTTTTTGTATCCAATAATCCACGGATACACAAAAGCAGAATGCGTGCCAAAACCTGAAGCAATGCACCAAGCGTTTGATTTGAATGAATTAAGGAAAAAAGATGCCGTGCACAACCAGCAGATTTGCCGGCACGAAGATCGGGATTTGCTACCTGATGGCTCACTGCGAGACCGGAAAAGGTGCAGAACGGTAGCCCAGTAACACCTATTGAAAACAGCTGCCGCCGACAACCCTCCATCCGGATCTTTCTTTCAATGTGAACTTGCTAGTTTAAAGACCAACTAACCAAGTAAATCACTCAACTATCAAGAACGCTTATAGCCAGTCGCAATAACTTAAATAACAAAATAATGCCACATCGCCACCATCTAAGTAGCTTGCTAACAAACCCGGTTGAAAAAAATTACTCATCCGACTGTTTAATCAGCATTTAAATCACTTCAACAAAAGCGCTCATCATGTTGAAAACGCTATGTAAATACACGAACGAAATCCCGCACCTTGCGACACTCTCACGCCTACTAAACACTTTCTGAAAAACACCACGTCCCAGTCGACTTGCAAAACCACAACAACCGTCTAGGTTCATGAATATCCTCACTGGCACGATCCACCGAATAATAAGAACAGCCTTCCCGGCGGGAGCATTCATTCTTCTGAAACAAGTAAGACGCTGCTTTAGTTGCTGAACGGAACTCAGTCATCACAATCAAGAGGGATGCTTGATGAAGCACAGCCGTTGGTATCGTGCGCTCTCGAAAAATGCATCGGCCGGACATTTCTGGCTGTCACTGTTTTGCTTTGCAGCACTGGTGATTGCCAGCTTCCTGTTATTCGAACGGCAGATCCAGGACTTCCTCAATCATCTCGACCTGTACCTGCCGACTTCCCCCACCCAGCAACTCAACCTGGCGCTCTTGCTGATCGCCCTGTTGGCGCTGGACGTTGTATTGCCCGTGCCTTCAAGTGTGGTCGCGCTACTGGCCGTGGCCACGCTCGGCAGCGTCGGCGGTTATCTGGTGATCTTCATTGGCCTGTGTCTGGGCGCCGGATTGGGTTACGCATTGGGTGCCGGTTATTTCCGGATGCTGTCCAGTCGCCTTGGATTGCATCAGCGCAAGCCTGGGCAAATGGCCTATCGACTGGGCACGCTGTCATTGATCTGCCTGCGCGGCGTGCCGGTATTGGCGGAAACCTCGGTGGTGGCCGCCGGCATGCAGCGTTATCCGCTGCGGGCATTTCTGCTGGTCACTACCCTGGCCAACGCCGGGCTGGCACTGGCTTACAGCGCCATCGGTACATTCCTCGTCGAAGAGAACGCGCTGCTGGTGACGATTCTCGCCAGCATGGTGTTGCCGGGGCTGTTCATCGCTGGCTACAGCCTCTTCAAAACCTTGCGCAAACACGACGTCGGGCAAGTGCTGCATGGGCGTTTCGAGGTCAGTTACGACTACCCGGTGGTGTTCACCGAGCACCTCTTCGATTCTTCCAACCCCTGCCTGCATCAACAACTCACCGCCCGGCAAAACGGTCGGGTGACGGTGATGGTGTTCGCCGATGAGCAACTACTGAAAAGCGCGCCGCACCTGCTGGATCAGATCGATGGCTACTTTACCGCCCATGCAGCGGACCTGCATTTGCAGGCACCGCCGATTGCCGTTCCGGCCGGTGAACTGAGCAAGGATTCACAGGTGCTGCAGCAGCTCTACGCCGACATGCTGAAACACGGGCTGGACCGGCATTGTTACGCACTGGCCCTTGGCGGTGGCGCGGTGCTGGATTCCGTGGGCTACGCCTGCGCCACCTTCCATCGCGGCATCCGCCTGATCCGTGTCCCAAGCACGGTGCTGGCCCAGAACGACGCCGGCATCGGAGTGAAAAACGGCATCAACGCCTTCGGCCAGAAAAACCTGCTCGGCGCCTTCTACCCCGCCACGGCCGTGATCAATGACTTCCAGTTGCTGACCAGCCTGACCCGCCGCGACCAGATCGCCGGGCTCGCCGAAGCGGTGAAAGTTGCGCTGATCAAGGACCGGACATTCTTCGAATGGATGGAGCAACAGGCCGACGCCCTCGCCCGTTTCGATCATCCGGCCAGTCGCTATGCAATTCGCCGCTGCGCCGAACTGCACCTGGCGCACATCACCGGCGCCGGCGATCCCTTCGAGCGCGGCAACGGACGGCCGCTGGATTACGGGCACTGGGCCGCACACAAACTGGAGAATCTCAGTCACCACCGGTTGCGCCATGGCGAAGCCGTTGCGGTGGGCATAGCCCTCGACGGGCTCTACGCCAATGCCCTCGGGCTGTTGAGCGATATCAACTGTGAACGGGTGATGAGCCTGTTGACCCGGCTCGGTTTCAACCTGTGCCCACCGGAACTGACCCTCAAAGATGCACAAGGTCGCCCGCTTGTATTGCTCGGACTGGAGGAGTTCCGCCAACACCTCGGCGGACAACTCTCGATACCGATGCTCAGCGGAATCGGCCAGTCGGTGGACCTGCATGAAATCGACGACGCACGGATGGAACGGGCGCTGCAGAAGCTGTCCGTGCGCAGCACGCCGGTGCCCGACCTGAGCGAGGGCTTCGCAAAATGAGTCAGACTCCGCAAAACCTCAAGACCTGGCTGACCCTCGGCCGAGTCTCCAACCTGCCCACGGTGTGGACCAACACTCTGGCCGCCGCCCTGCTGGCCAGCAGCGCCGGTGCACTGGCGCCGCCCTCGTGGCTGGTGTGGATTCTCCTGCTGTTCACCCTGTCGCTGCTGTATCTGGCCGGCATGTTGCTGAACGATCTGCTGGATGCCGACTGGGATCAGCAACACCACAATCCTCGGCCCATCACTTTGGGTCTGGTCAGCCGCCAGCAAGTGCGCCTCGCCACTGTGTTGTTGCTGACACTGGCAGCAGCCTCGGTACTGGGCCTGAGCCAACTGATCGATCAGCCGCATTGGCTGTTGGCCAGCGTCACGCTGTTGGTGGGCTGCATCATTGGCTACAACGTGCTGCACAAAAAGTACGCCCACAGCGTGTGGTTGATGGGCGCCTGTCGCTCGGCGCTGTACCTCACGGCGGCGGCCAGTCTGGCGGTGCCGCCGGAGCCGATCTGGCTCTGCGCGATGTTGCTGGGCGTCTATATCAGCGGGCTGACTTACCTGGCGCGCAATGAGCACAACAACCTGTTGCTCAGTCGCTTGCCCCTGCTCTTGATGTTGAGCCCGCTGGCCCTGGCGATCTACGCCGGCAACCTGTGGTTCTGGCCGGTGCTGCTGCTCTGGCTCGGCTGGCTGGGCTGGCATTACCGGCAGCACCTTGCCAACCCGCAGCATCGAAAGGTCCGCGCCTTTATCGGTGCCGGCCTCGCGGCGCTGCCACTGTTCGATGCGTTGGTGATGGCCGTGGCCAATCAACCATTGGGCAGCCTGCTGTGTGTTCTGGTGTTTTTCCTGCTCCCACACTTCCAACGCTGGATCAAACCGACATGAACATGGACGTCACTGCGCCGCCGATGGCGGCCCTCGGCATGCGCCAGGATTGCCTTGCCGAACACCATCAGACCCTGACCTGGCAACTCGACGACACCGAATTGCACTGGTGGCGTCAGGCACAGGAACAATTGGCCCGGCAACCGGACGCCAATACTGCATCGCTCCTGAGCGGCCAGTGCAAGCGTCACCTGCGAGACCGAGCACTGCCGGACAGCCACTGGAGCCTGATCCAGCTGGCGCGCGCCTTATTGCTGGCACAGGTCCTTGAACAGTCCTCCAAGGACGGACAATTGTCCTTGCTGCGCCAGCTTTTTCTGTGGGGCGACGATCAGGAGAAGATCGCCGTCCTCAAAGCCTTCGACTGGCTCGACAGCCACGGGGTGTGCGTCGAACTGGCGTTGCAGGCCGGGCGCACCAGCAACAGCCAAGTGTTTGCCGCCCTCGCCCTCGATACGCCCTACCCGTTACGTCACTACCCGGAACGGGCCTTCCACCAACTGGTGCTGAAGGCGCTGGGCATGGGGCTGGATGTGCGACGCCTGACCGGTCTGAGCCAGCGACACAGCCTCACCCTCAATCAACTGGCCCTCGACCTGCTGGAAGAACAACTCGCGGCTGACCGAGCGGTGTCCGTCGGGTTGCCCCTGGCGATTGCCTTCGACCGGCTCACCCCGGCGCAGCGTCAGCGACTGGTCGAGCTGAACAAACAGCAACGTTTGCCGCCGGAATGGCGCAGCCACCTGAACTGATACCCAACGTCTCTTTTCCCTTGACGAGGATTCACCATGCCCAAGTACTTCGACCCGCACATTCACATGGTCAGCCGCACCACCGACGACTACCAGAACATGGCCGCCGCCGGAATCACCGGGGTGATCGAGCCGGCCTTCTGGCAGGGCCAGGCCCGGACCAGTGTCGGCAGTTTCATTGATTACTTCGACACCCTGCTGGGCTGGGAGCGCTTTCGCGCCAGCATGTTCGGCATCCATCACTTCTGCACCATCGGCCTCAATCCCAAAGAGGCCAATGACTTGTCGGTGGCCAATGAAGTGCTGGAGATCTTGCCGCGCTATCTGGTGAAGGACGGCGTCGTCGCGGTCGGCGAAATCGGCTACGACGACATCACGCCCGAGGAAGATCGCTTTCTCGCCGCGCAACTGGAACTGGCCAGACAGTTCAATCTGCCGGTGCTGGTGCACACGCCGCACCGCGACAAGATTGGCGGCACCAAGCGCACACTGGCGGTGATTCGTGAAGTGGGGATCAATGAACATCTGGTGATCATCGACCACCTCAACGAACTGACGTTGCCGCTGGTACTGGACAGCGACTGCTGGCGCGGTCACTCGATCTATCCCAACACCAAGATGTCGGAACAGCGCATGGTGGCCCTGCTCCAGGAGTACGGCACCGAGAAAATGGTGGTCAACAGCGCCGCCGACTGGGGCATCAGCGACCCGCTCAAAGTGCCGAAAACCGGTCAGGCGATGTTGGCGGCGGGCTTCAGCGAGGCTCAGGTTGAACAGGTGCTGTTCCACAATCCGGTGGATTTTTTCGCCCAGAGCGGTCAACTGGACAAAACCCTGATCAGCACCCCGCTGCCCATCGATCAGCGCCGGCAATGGCAGGACAACTCTGCCCTGCGCGGGCAGGAGCCGGTGATCAAATGAGTGCCGGCATGGGTTGGGCTGCCGCGCAGGTCGGGTATTGCAGCAACGTGCACCCGACCCATGACCTGGCCAGGCTGAAGGCCTCCATCGAACAGCACTTTCAGGGTGTGCGCACACAACGCGGGCTGAAAGAACAAGACAGCGGACTGTGGATCAGCGCCCTCGCCGCCACCGGGTTACAGCAGAAATCCGCACGTACGGAGTTCCTCGGCCTGCTGCAACGCAGTGGATTGCGACTGACCTCGCTAAACGGTTTCCCCTACGGGCAGTTTCATGAGGGTGCGGTGAAAGCCGCCGTGTACCTGCCCAGTTGGGCCGAGCCGAAGCGCCTGGCGTACAGCCTCGAACTGGCGCAGATCCTTGCGCAGGCGTTGCCGGCGGACTGTCATCAAGGGGTGATTTCCACCGTGCCGCTGGGGTACGCCGCCACCTGGAGCCCGACGCTGCAACAACGTGCGGAGTTTCAACTGCGCGAACTCACGACGTCACTGGCCAGACTGCATCGGGAGACCGGCAAGAAAATTCTGTTCTGCCTGGAGATGGAACCTGACTGCGTGCTGGAAAACACCGATCAGGCCATCGCCTTCTTCCGCCGCTGGCAAACCACGGATCCGCACCACGATTATCTGGCGCTGTGTTTTGACGTCTGCCACCAGGCCGTGATGTTCGAAGACTGTTATCGCTCGCTGGTCAGACTGCGTCAGGCTCGGGTGCCGATCGGCAAGATCCAGCTGTCCAATGCCTTGGTCTGTCGCCTGCCCTCCCCGGACGACCGCCGCCGCGAACAAGTCCTCAAGACCTTGAGCGACTTTTGCGAAACCACCTACCTGCATCAAGTGAAGGCGCGCGACGCACAGGACCGCCTGGTGGCCTGGGCCGATCTGCCCGCCGCTCTCGACGATTGCGCGAAGCACCCGGATCGCTATGCCGAGTTACGTATTCATTTCCATATCCCGCTGTTCAGCGAACAGCTGGTGTTGCCCGAGCTGAGTGGCAGTCAGATAGCGCTGGCGCAGACCTTCGACTATCTCGCTGACCATCGGGAGTTTCGCCCTGTGCTGGAGGTGGAAACCTACAGCTGGGGCGTCCTCCCCGCCCAATTGCGCCCGACGACCGAACACGCCCAACTGCAGGGCATCGCTGCGGAACTGAAATGGGTCGAGGAGCAGTTGCGCCAACGGCAACTGCTGCAACCACAAGCGCAGGAGACTTACGCCGATGCCCTCTGAACGACCACGCCAACCGCTGCTGCTGATCAACGTGGTCGGGCTGACGCCAGCATTGCTGGGAGACGCGACCCCGAACATCAATGCCCTGCTGAAAAACGCCAAAATGGCCAGCCTGCAACCGGTGTTCCCGGCCGTCACGTCGTCGGTGCAGGCCTCGATTCTCACCGGGCGGCCGCCGTCCGAACACGGCATCGTCGGCAACGGCTGGTACTTTCGCGATCAGGCCGAAGTGCGGTTCTGGCTGCAGCCCAATGCATTGATTCAGGGCGAAAAGGTCTGGGAAACGCTCAAGCGCGAGATCCCCGGGTTTCGCTGCAGCCAGTTGTTCTGGTGGTACAACATGTACGCCGACGTGGACGCCGCCATCACCCCGCGTCCTCACTACCCCGCCGATGGTCGCAAGCTGTTCGGTCTGTACTCGTCACCGGCTTCGTTGCACGACACCATCGAACGGCAAATCGGCGAGTTTCCCTTTCCGGCTTTCTGGGGGCCGGTGGCGGGTATTGCGTCGAGCCGCTGGATCGTCGATTGCGCGATTGCCGAATTCCAGCTCGACCGGCCCGATCTGCAATTGATCTACCTGCCGCACCTCGACTACAGCCTTCAGCGCGTGGGGCCCGAGCATCCGTCGATTGCCGATGAGGTGCGGGCTATCGACCATGAGGTCGGCCGGCTGCTGACCTTCGCCGAGGCGCAAGGCGCCGCGGTGATGCTGTTGTCCGAATACGGCATCGAAGCGGTCAACCAATCGGTGTCCATCAACCGCCTGCTGCGCTCGGAAGGTTTGCTGGAAGTACGCCAGTCGCTGACCTGGGAATTGCTCGACCCCGGCGCCAGTGCAGCCTTTGCCGTGGCCGATCATCAGATCGCCCATGTCTATGTGAAAAACGCCCGGGACATTCCCCGCGTCAAAGCGTTGCTGCAGTGCCAGCCTGGTATCGAGCAGGTGCTGGACAAGGCCGGGCAACGAGCCTTTGCGCTGGATCACCCGCACAGCGGCGAGCTGGTGGCCGTGGCCGCAGCGGGTTACTGGTTCGATTACTACTACTGGTTCGACGATCGCAAGGCCCCGGACTTTGCCCGCACCGTGGACATCCACCGTAAGCCGGGCTACGACCCGCTGGAGCTGTTCATCGACCCGGCCATTCGCTTCCCGAAATTGAGAGTCGCGCGCCGTCTGCTGCAGAAAAAACTCGGCTTTCGCTACTACATGGACCTGATCCCGCTGGACACCGGACTGGTCCGTGGCAGTCACGGACGCCTGCCCGAGCGCGAGGAAACCGGCCCGCTGCTCATCACCAATTGCGATCTGCCGTTGCCGCAAACCCTGGCGGCTACGGCGGTGAAACAACTGCTCCTTCAGCATTTTCTGGGGCACCTCTACCACCACTCGGCCAATGCCAAGGAGCTTCCATGCGGCGAGCCATTTCTATAACCGTTCTCAGTGCACTGGCCGGTTTGGCTCAGGCACAGGACACCAACAGTTTCGATTGCAATCAGTTTCTGAAATTTGGAACCGACATTGCCAAGACCCGGGCGGCGTTCGAGCAGAGTCCCGAAACCATGGCCTGGAACTGGTTTGTCTGTCTGAACCAGTCCAGCCCCACCCAGGCCAGTAACCGGGTGTGGGAAACCATGAAGCCTTCGGACCAGGTCTACCTGCCCGATGGCGCTGCGCCTAGCGCCTACGCCAGTCCCGTGCCGCCTCCGACCGAGGTGATAACACAGGCCCGAACGCTGGGGATGGACCTGAACCGGACCTTCCACAACATCAATGCCACGCAACAGGTCGATGGCCTGGCGCTGCACATGGGCGGCGCAGTGCCTGCCTCTCAGCGAGGCAACCCGGTGCGCTTTCAACTGTTGATGGGTGAAGACACCTTCGACTACATCGTGGCGCGTCAGGTCTACAACATGAACGGTCAGGCCGCGCTGGCGGACAACCTGAACTTCCCGGCCACCGCGTGGGAGTTGAAGGCGGCGTGGCTGTGGATCGGCTCGGACACGACCTATCGGCAAACCCTGGCCAACGACGGTTACTACATTGGCCAGGCTTATTACCGTCAGGACGACGGCAGCTATCAGGTCGGCTATGCGGCGTTGAGCGGGCTGCATGTGGTCAACAAGCTGGACGCCAACTGGGTCTGGACCACCTTCGAAAACGTCAACAACAGCAAATACACGGTGACCAACGACCCCACACCGAAACCGATGACCAACACCACCGGGCCGACCCCGGCCGCGAAACCGGTGAACGTCAGTTTCCAGGCCAACAACCCGACGCTGTCGAAATACGAGCTGATCGGGGTCGAGTTCCAGCCCATCACTCAGGTACTGGCCAACTCGCAGCTGGAATCGGCATTCCAGAACACTTCGTCCTGCCTGGCCTGCCATGGCACTGCGGCCTATTCGAACGACAAGGGCTATTTCGATTTCGCCATCAAAAAGGATGGCGGCATCGTCTACCCGACAACCCCGCTGCCGCCGTCCGCTTTCGACGGCTACAAAAAACTGGACTTTGTCTGGTCGCTGAAGCGCGCCCAGTGGCAACGCTAAGGAGCACGACATGAGCGTATTGAACTTCCCCCGGATCTACCTCAACGGCCATATGTTCTGGAACCCGCCAACGGCCAACAACAATGATGTGCTGCCGCTCTATGACGCCGTGAAGATGGACATCAACTGGCCGTTCACCCGCTACTACGACATCACCCAGGCGAACGCTTCCACCACTCTGATGCCCTGGATCATTTCCCCCGTGCAGCAGAATGATCTGCCGCCCTATGTGCAGCAGGTTCCGACCAACGGAAGCCCAAAAACCTTCCCGTTCATACCCGCCGAATGGGACCTGTTTGGCGACAACGCCTGCGGGACCGTGAGTTACCAGAGTACCCGCTCGACCATTATTGGCGGCGAGTTGCAGGCCAACACCTACATTGCTCAGGACGCACTGGTCGGCAGGGACTTCCAGCTGCTCGGCAATCCTTTTGGCAGTCAGAGCCCGACGGCCGCGCGTTTCGTGGACATCAGCCCGTGGCAGAACACCTTCACAGCGCTGTACTTCGACAAGCTGCAGCTCGGGGATGCCACCTGTGGCCTGACGTTGAACCGTGAATACCGGATGCTCGACCGCTTCCTGACGTTCAATTGGGCCGGCGACTTCGGTGGTCTGGCGTATGTCACCACCACCTGGCAGACCTGCTTTCCCCGGGACAATCTGGAATGGGTCATCGGCAATTCCGTCCTGCTGAGCAATCTTCAGCAACAGATGGAGGCTCAAAACGCTCAGGGCCTGATGTTCAGGTTCGCCACGTACCTCACCTGTTACGACAGGAACGGTGTGTTCAACGACTTCCCGTACGTCGACACCCGCGACAATGACAAATCGGCGCAGGCCCGTTTGACGGCGATGTATCAGAAGGGGCTGGACAACGTATCCGATATTTTCTTCAACCCCGCCTACAACCGTACCGTAGCGACCCTGGGTCTGTGGTTCGACCACGAATACCCCACGGCGCCCGCCGGCCCGCGTCTGGTCACCGACCAGAAGATCATGGTCACTCACCCCGGCATGTCTGAGCCGACCAGCACCAATCTGGGTGTGACCTCGGCGCAGATCACCAACAACATGCTGTCGCTGGATCTGGCCAACACGTTTCCGTTCTATCCGCTGGACAAGAACGCCGATGTCCTGACGGCCGAGAAGTTCCAGGCCGGCGACTACAAGCTGGGCGTATCGCAGAACGGGAATTTCGTGCCGGTGGTCGACATCGGTTTCGAGCAGTATCGACAGTCGGCGTTCGACAAGCGCTCGGGCCTGCTGGATATCCCCCTCAGCGCCACGCAAGCGACCACCTTGCAATCCGGCCCGCTGGAGCTGCAACAACAGACGTCATCAGGCCCCGTGAAAGCCGCCACTCAGCAAGTCTGGACCGCCGAGGTGGTAGAAAGTGGCACCTTCGTCGACGTGAACGATCGCAAGACGCTGAACATCATGGTGCAGAAAAATGGTCAACCGGCTGCCAACACCACACTCTGGGTGGTGGAATACGGCAACCCTTACAACGTGACCACCAGCGACTACTACCTGACGTTCCTGAATAACCCCGACTTCACGCTGTTTTACGACAACGCAGACCGCAACAAAAACACCGCCAACCTGCCACAGTTCAAGGGCACGGCGCCGGTAGCGAACTACCTGGCCACCGGCAGCGGTCGTCGACTGGTCAATCTGGAAGCCAAAGACAAACCGGTGGGCGTTGAGGTCAGTTATCAGTCATTCATGAATGGCTCAAGTCAACCGATCACGGTCCCCCTGACCCCTTGCCTGCAATTCGACGCCGGTGTGTACGTCAGCGGAACGCTGGATAACGATCAGACGGTGGATTACTCCTACGTCGCCACCACCACCGACGCCAACGGCATCGCCCAGGTGAGCTTCACGGCTGTGGCCCCGGGCTTCCCGACGCTGCGCTTCGTCGTCAAGGAAGACTCCAGCGACCCGGTCATTCCTTTCAGCTTCGCGCTCACGGACGCCCAGACCGACTTCCTCGCCCCGCTGCGCGTCCTGCCTCTGGACATGCAGCTGCAACAGGACTTCGTCAATTACTGGAACGACATCTACAAGGACAAGAATGCGCCCGAAGCGATCTGGGATGACTTCATCTACCCAAGGGTCCTCAAGACGTTCTATTACCTGTACCCGATCATGAACAAGTTCATGCCGCTCAATTCCCGGACACGTGTGGAAGGCGCTGTCGACCAGTTGATCCGGCTGATCAGCAAGGAGTACCAGGAAGAAAGCACCCTCGCGATGCCTATCACCCGCGACCTGTCGCAGAGCCGGCGCGCCGTGCTGGAGTTGTGGGCGCAGAAACTGGTCAAGCGCAACTTCCCGCCCATGCCACTGAAGATGAGCGATTACGACGACCTCTGATCCATCAGGAAAGATGAGCCACTGCGGGTGTTCAGGCCCGCAGTGCGCCTTGCCAGGGAGTGACCCATGAACGTCAGCCTCTTGAACCGTCTGTTGCTGTTGATCCTGTTGTTCTGTCCATCCGCATTCGCCCAGGACAGCGGCGCCGTCTACTTCACCAATGGCGTACACAACACGCTGGGGTGCAATGAACAGAACGGCAACTGCATCGCCAAACGCAATCCGGGTGAACCTTCCGACCCGTTCTTTCCGGCGTTCTGGATCAGCAACTGGACCATGTACCGGGTGATGCATAACTACGAAAACAACCCGCCGCCCTACAGCAACCCGCCAACGACCCTGAAGCCTGCGGACTACACCGTCTCCCGGGGGACCAGCTACTACGACACGACCTATATTCCGCCGGACGGCGACGGCTTCGGCGCGATGATGGAGCACTACGAGAAATACTGCCTGCCGATCTTCCCGATCAAGAACAACAACTACACCTGCTCGTTCGTCTCCCTGGGCAACAAGGCGTACTTCCTGACCTATCCGCAGGATCGCCCGAAAGACATGCCGGCCTGCTGCATGTTCTCACCGATGAATCATCCGCCACGGCAGGATTTCATCGAACACCTGCCCTACAGCGCCGAGCGCAGCAAGAATCTCGATGGCAGCGTGCAGGCCTACGCCCTGGATCTCGACTCGCCGCAAGGTCCGATCCTGTTCGGCTATGCCTTCTACAAAAAAATGTCGGGGCAACCGCCCTACCGGCAGCCGCAGTCGTTCTTCTTTTCCGGTGACAGCAGCGTCGCCAACGCACCGATCGTCAGCCAGAACTACACCGACTTCCGCATCGCCAAACCGGACCCGAAACAGACCTGGGCGCAGGTTGCCGCCATGTGCCCGTCGAATCCGCCGCCCTGCCAGTTGTTCGAGCCGCCGACGTCGCAGAGCAACGGCCAAAAGGCGCAGTGGAACAAGCTCATGCAGCGTAAACCGTGATCAACGACGAAGGATCGCCATGAAAACCACACTCTGTTTTTCCGTGATGTTGCTGGGTCTGGCCAGCCTGCCGGCGCTGGCCAGGGAACAAGCCATGCCATCGGTGCAGGCCAGCCAGTTGAACTGCCAGCCGCCCGGTACCGCACCGGCCGCCACGGCCGGTCAGGATCAGTTCGATCAATACAGCTGGCAGATGTTCATCGCCCTGAGCTGGCCGGCAAAGAGCGGGCAGCGCGGCAATCCCGACTGCACCAAGCAACCCGGTGCAGCCGGCTATACCGTGTGGCAGACCTACAAGACCGTCGGGGAAATCTTTCTGCCGAACGCTGCCAATCCGGGGCCGTGGAATTCCCCGCAGATCGCAAAAAGCTTCAACATCATCAACATCGCTTCTTTGAAAAACAGCGCTCAGGTCAACGCCGTCGATCAGGCGGTCGGCGGCTGGCTGATCGATCAGGCGAAAAACCCGACCTACTACGACATTTCGGCCAACGAGACTTCATACAACTACATCGTGGGCAACAACTTCTACAACGCCGATGTCGTCTCCAAAGCCAACAACATCACGTTTCCGTGGGGCGTCATCGAGATCAAGTCGAGCTGGCGAATCCTCACCGCCCATGACAACGCCAGCCGTTACCTGACCCTGCTCGCCCGGGTGGCGACCTTCAATGATCAGGGCCAGAAGAACGGTGTCACCGAGGCGTTTCTGGGGCTGGTCGGCCTGCACATCATCACCAAGGCCAACGGTTATCCGCAGTGGATCTGGTCGACGTTCGAACAGGTCGACAACGTTCCGCCCAAGGCACTGGTGAACGGCCAATGGGTCGATCAGCCTGTCGCAGGCACGGCCTACTCCTACTTCAACGCCGCTGCGCCCGCCGCATCCCTCAACCAGTCACCCTGCGACTGGCAGACTCAGGGCCCGCATCAGGTCTGCGTGCCCAAACCCGGCACCACGTTCCAGACCCCGAACCCGCTGAACCGGGTCACGCCGATCGCTGACATCACAAACCAGATCAACGCCCGTTACCAGGCCGACCCGGGGCTGCAAAACAGCGTATTGAAGTACTACCAGCTCATCACCACCCAGCGCCCGTTGATGCCGGATAACCCGAGCAACCCGCTGGGCCAGCCGACGCCAGCACTCTCGGCCAACGTGACCATGGAAAGCTACATCCAGCCCAACAGCAGTTGCATGAACTGTCACTCCATGGCGACGCCGGTCAAGAGCCCCTACAAGTCCGATTACTCCTATCTGTTCAAATTCGCCCATTCGCCGCTCGGCAAAACCATCAAGGACGGGAAATAAATCATGAGCATCCTCAATGGCCCGCGACTGAATTTCTGGGGCGGCATCCGCACGGATGTCAGCCTGCCGAACAACTCCCCGACCATTCCTTATGACGGCGATGACAACTGGCCGATCTTTGACCTGACCACTTCGACCCTGGCATCGGGGGCCCGGTCTTATACCGACGATCAGTTGAACAGCATGATCAATGCGCCTACGGGCGACTATTACACCGCTGGCGGCTGGAATCATTACGGGCAGCATGTCGTCGACATGCAAAACGCGCTGATCAGTTCTCAGGGCAGCCCGGGCAGCGTCAGTACCACTGGCGATATGGTGGGCCAGCCGGTCTATCTGCTGGGTTCCGTGGACCCGGTGACCGGACAAGGGCCGGTATCGGGCCCGATGATGGTGGACCTCGATCCCACCTCGACCACCACCACCCAGATATTTGTCGGTGGCCTGCAAATCGGTGGCAGTAACAACATCCAATTGCTGATTCACGACAATGCAGTTTGCAGCAGCCAGGATCTCGGCAAGCGGGTGCTGCAGCCAACGCCGAAGGAGCTGGATGCACCCGGTTCCTGCCGTATAAGCGGCACCTTCCAGCTGACCTTCCCGCTGAGCAGCATTGTCAGCTGGAACCAGAACAGCAGCGGTTTGCGATCGATCATCCAGGCACCGGGTGCCACCGGTATTGTCCTGCGCTTTGTGATGTTCGAAATGTGCCCGACAATGACCACGCCCCAGTTGCAAGCCGATTATGCCGCCGGCAGAGACACCCCGAACCCGAGCATCGGCCGGGTCATCGGTACATTGGCGCCGGCGTTCGCCAATGAGCCGCTGGACTGTCAGGCGGGCCGTCAGATCGTCAATCAGGGCACGGGCGGCACCGGCTATGCCGACCTGAGCAGCGCGGCAATGCTGAGCGTCGACATGGTCAACATCATTCCGAAAGAGACGTTCAGGGTCGTCCGGGATGACATCACCAGCCCTATCGGACCTAACGGCAATTACGGTCCTGTCACCCTCGCAGCCGGTGACACCAACCTCGCCACACTCGATCCGACCAGCAGTCCCCTGCTCGACTATTACGTGTATGGCGGCATTGTCGATCTGCCTCTCAATACAGCCCAACAGTCGGCGGTCAGATCCTCGGCACTGGCCATCAGCGCCCCCGGCAAGGTCGCCGGGACTACCTTGCAGGCAACAGAGTCGGTCTATCGGGTCTACGCCGATCAACGCAGTGTCTATACCGAGGACTACCCGCAGGGCCTGTCGATTACGCTACAGGTCCGGTATCTGGGGGCTGCGGTGACCAGCACAACCGAAATCGATCTCACCGCCGCGCCCTCGGGACCGTATTACACACAACAGCGCTACTGCGACTTCCTTTATTTCCCCCCGGCCCTGACGGTGAGCCCCGGTCAGTTGTCCGTCACGTTCTCCGTCAACGTAAAACCCGCAGCGGCGCCCCTGGCAGGGTTCGTCGCCCTGACCTACACCGTTAACGGTCAGGATAGCGGCACGTATTTCACCAACTTCCGCAAATACGCCCAGACCGACTTCGGTATCCCCAGAGGCACCAGCATCACCTGGGAAATGATGTATCCAAACGTCCTGCGCTTTCACTACCTGGCCTTTCCGGCCATGTCTCGCTACATCCCGCTGAACCAGCCCGACGCGATCATGGGCGCGAAAAATCCGATCCTCGCCCGCACGTCGGATGCCTACAAAGGCACCACGCTGTTCATGCCCGTGGTGCGCTCGATGTCGCCTTGTCAGCGGGCTCTGTTGCGGGCCTATCTCACGGGCGAACCCTGGCAGCCACCGCAGTAATCGCATCCCTCAGCCCATGGAGAGAAACCTATGACTGTTCATGTTCCTGCGCGCCCCCGCGAGACGCTGCGCCCCAGCACTATCATCGCCGAAGGCCTGTTGAACCCGCGCGGTGTCTGCGTGCAAGCCGATGGCAGCCTGCTGCTGGTCGAGGCTGGATCAGGCCTGCCGGACCAGACGTTCAGCGGCCGCATCAGCCGACTGCGACCGGACCCGCTCAAGCCCGGCGCGTATCTCGCCCCTGAAACACTGGCGCCGGGTTTTCGCTCGATGAACATGCAGGCCCGCATGCTGCGCGATGAAATCATGGGCCTGTCGGACATCGCCTGCGGTGAAGGACGCTGTCTGGTCAGCCAGACCGATTATGTCGCGGGCTCGAAACTGCTGGACCTGCAATACACCCCGCCCGAGCCGGTGTTTCACAGTCGGGGCAATCTCAATGCACTGTGTTATCACCCGACCCGCCACAGTTGGCTGGCCGTCAAACCCGATACCAACCAACTGGTGGAATTCCGTAGCGGCGAGGATGAACAGGTCCTGGTCCAGTTGCCCGATCTGGACATGGGACAGGAAGCCGTTCCCGTCACGCTGATCCACGAACCGGCGACAGACGCCGTGCTGATCAGTCTGTTCTCCGGAGAGCTGCACAACGACCCCGCCCGCAAAGGCATCGACTTTGACGATCAGGCCGGTCAGGTGATTCGGGTCTGGCCCGACACCGGCCGGATCGAAGTGCTGATTCGTGGCCTGCAATTGCCCACCGGGCTGGCACTGTGTCCGCAAGGCGATGTGTTGGTGCTGGAGCTCTGTAGCCGTCTGCAACAACCGTTGCCGCCTGACTGGAACGGTGAACCGCTGCATGGCGGCTTCACCCGATTCAGCGGGCGACTGTTGAGCTGCAATCTGCAAACGGGCGAAGTGACCGTGCTCGCCCGTGACCTGGATACCCCGTCCAATCTGTGTCTGGTGCAGGACGCGGTACTGGTGAGCGAAGGCATGGGGTTGACGGGGCGCCCCCTGCCCACGCCAGACAATAAAGTCGTTGCGTTGAGTGGCAGGCTGCGTCGGGTACTGCTCTGAAAACGGCTGAAAAAAGGCGCGCCCCTTTAAGAGGCGCGCCTTCTGTTTATTGAGTGACCACGATCTTGCCGATCATCTGCGGATGCAGCACGCAGAAATACTCGAACTCGCCCGGCGTATTGAACACCCAGGAAAAACTGTCATGGGTGTCCAGCGCCCCCGAGCGGAACACCTTGTGGGTTTCAGCCACCGTGTGCGGGATCTGGTCGTCATTGACCCACGTCACCTGGGTGCCCACGGCCACGGTCAGATCCTTGGGGCCGAACATGAACTCCTTGATATCGACTTTCACCTCCTGCGCCCACACCGGCATCGACAACATCAGGCACATCACGGCCAACAGTCGCGTTTTCATCTGGCTGCCCTCCCCTAGACCAGTGTCGAATCGATCAACGCCAGCGGATGATCGCCCTGTGTCGCCCGCACTTCGGTAATCCCCAGATAGTTGCGCAACTGATCGGCCGCCACGGTCATCGGCCCCGGCGACGGTGCCGCGCCCGGTGCGGGTTGCGGATACGCCGTGCCACGGGCGGTATGGAAGGTGATGTTGCCTTCGACCTTCTGGATGACCTGATGAATGTGCCCGTTCAGCACCGTCACCGAGCCGTACTTGCGCAGCATCGCAATCGCCTGATCGCCATCCTCGGTGCCCCAGCCCCAGGGCTGATAGATCGTCCACAGCGGAATGTGGGTGAACACCACGATCGGTGTACTGGTCGAAACTGCCCGCAGATCATCGGCCAGCCACGCCAGTTGATCGGCGCCGAGGTTGGCTTCATGGCCAGCCTGGAAGTTGAAGACATTGACCAGCGCGATGAAATGCACGCCGTGGTCATCGAAGCTGTACCAGCCATTGCCTTTGGTGCCCTTACCGTAGCGTTCCAGATAGAGCTTGCCGCCGCCCTCGTCGAGGGTGTCGTGTTCGCCGGGGATGTAATGCACGGTCGACGGCAGGCCTTTGAGTACCTGCGCTGCGGTGTCAAATTCCTCGGCCTTGGACAGGTGGGTGATGTCGCCGGTGTGCAGGATCAGCGACGGCCGTTTCGGCAGTGCGATGACCTTGTCGATTGCCACTTGCAGGGTTTTCACCGGCTCCGGGTTGGCGTCCTTGTTGAAGCCGATGTGCGAGTCACTGATCTGCACGAAATGAAAGGTGCTGGCCAACGCCTTGGGGTCGGTGACGTTACCTGCTTCATCCATCGCAAAGGCTCTGGGAATGCCACCGCTCAAGGCCCAGAGGACACCGGCCCCGGCCCATGCCGAGCATTTGAGCAGCGTTCGCCGGTCCGGGTTATGCAGCAAGCCGTCGGTGCGCAGTGGATGTTTTGTTTGATTGTCCATCGGTATGTCCTCGAGGGCGGACTACAGTCATGTAGCTGACACCAGGAAGAACCTTGCGGGACGAACGTTTATTCCGCGCCGCAACACAAATTTTCCAGGGAATAAAACACGGTGCATCACGGTTATAGGGGGTGTGACGGTGCGGAAATCACTATGAATCGATTCGAGGAACTGGTTGCGCCGCACCTGGACGCGGCTTACAACCTGGCGCGCTGGCTCACGGGCAGCGACAGCGCCGCGCGAGACGTGGTGCAGGAAAGCGCGTTGCGTGCCTTCCGGTATTTGCAGCGTTTCACTGACGGCAATGCCAAGGCCTGGTTCCTGACCATCGTGCGCAACGAAAGCTACACCTGGCTCAAGAGCTCGGCCGGGCGCCACTGGGTGCCTGTCGACGACGAAACCGGTCACCACGAAGGCGCCTTGAGCCACCACCAGACGCCGGAACTGCTGGCCATCCACACGGAAAACGCGGCACTGATCCAGCGGGCATTGAGCGCCTTGCCGCCGGCCTTTCGCGAGGTCATCGTGCTCAAGGAGCTCGAAGACATGCCCTACAAGGACATCGCCCTGGTGGTCGATATTCCCATCGGCACGGTCATGTCGAGGCTGGCCCGGGCCCGTGCGATGCTCAAGCTCGAATTACTGAAGTGGCACGAACATGAATGAACTCGATTGCGCGATTTGCCGCACGCAACTACACGGTTTTCTGGATCAGGAACTTGATCCGGAGGTGGCTGCGCAAGTGGCTGCGCATCTGAACATCTGCGGCGAGTGTTCCCGACGGCATGCCGAGGCGAAGGTGCTGAAGATCAGTGTGAAGCGCCACGCGCCCTATTACGCGGCACCGGAATCACTGCTCGCCAGTGTGTTGGCCGCGCAAACGCCCGCCTCGCCGAGTCGGCGTTGGCAAAACTGGTTCGCCCCGGCATTTTCCGCAGCAGCACTGGCGCTGGCGCTGGTGCTCTACGTGGCAACGCCCGGCAGCGAACAACCGTTGATGGACGAGGCCGTCTCCAGCCATGTCCGCTCGTTGATGGGCGAACACTTGAACGACGTGGTGTCTTCCGACCGCCATACCGTCAAACCCTGGTTCACCGGCAAGCTCGATTTCTCGCCGCCGGTCGTGGACTACGCGGCACAGGGCTTCCCACTGCTCGGCGGGCGGCTGGATTACCTGCAACACCAGACCACCGCCGCCCTGAGTTACGGCCGGGCCAAACACATCATCAATGTGTTTATCCTGCCGACGCCGGAGGCCGACAAACCCTTGCAGAGCCAGGCGATTCGCGGCTTCAACGTGGTTTCCTGGCAGGCAAACCACATGCGGTTCGTACTGGTTTCCGATGTGGAAAAAGGCGAACTGGAAGCGCTCGGGCAGTTGCTCAGAAAGGGCGCCTGAGAGGGAAATCGTTTTCTGTTAGCGGCAGGATCGCTTCAAAGTCTCACTCGGCAACTCATTAAACAGCGCCCGATAACTATTGGAAAACCGCCCCAGATGCCAGAACGACCAGTTCATCGCCACTTCGGCCACCGTGGTGCCCGAAGTGGCACCCTTGAGCAGTTCCCGGCGGGCACTGTTGAGCCGCCGCAGACGAAGCCATTGAGTCGGTGACATCCCGGTGTAGGCCTTGAACGTCTGCTGCAACTGCCGCAACGACACCCCGGCGACCTGGGCCAGTTCCAGCAGATTGAGGGTTTCTTCCGGCGAGTCCGCCGCCCATTCCCCCACCCGTTTCATGGTCGTCCGCTCTTCGGCGCGGCGCTGCAAACCACCACTGTCCAGACATACACAGGCGTTATCGAGGATGAACAGACAGTCCTCCATCAACTGCTGGGTCAGCGCTTCTTTGCTTGGATAATCAAGGGCTTGCGACAACTTCGTGAGCGTGGAGCTTAACCAGCGGCTGAACAGCGCATTCTGCGCGCCGTTGAGCGGCGCCATGAACAGACCTTCCAGCCGAGCCACGTCCAGACCGTTCTGGCGGACGAATTCGGGACCGAACACCACGGCGATTTCCTGGTAGTTCTCCGGGGTGATCCAGATGTTGCGACTCTCTTCATTCAGCAGATACAGCGCGTTGTCACTGCGATCGAAGCAGAACGCCAGAGACCCCGGCGGCGCACTGAAATTCTGCTCGACCCGGGTGTTCATCTGTTCTTCGTAGACCTCCACGCCTTCCAGGTCCAGATAGCGGATTCGCCCGGCGAAATGCCCCGGCGACATCTGTTGATACTGCTGGACCCAGCCCGGTGTCGCGCGGATCTGCTCGGCGACATCGGCGGTGTTGAAAGCTTGAACCTGTAGCGGATTACACGTCGTCATGGGAGACCTTGCGCACTCTTTTGGTGCGCTTTGGTGCTGCTGAAAGTGGATAGATGGAACGGCAAGGCCCGCCCAAGATAGTCGTCAACGCGCCACAGGGGAAGCCTGCGAAAGATGAAATCGCGATTCCCCCGCGTCAACAAAACCAACGACGAGGTCTTTATGAATGCCCCTTTCGATCAGCTGTTCACATGGCTGAAAGATCACAAGATTACCGAAGTGGAATGCGTGGTCAGCGACCTGACCGGCATCGCCCGCGGCAAAATTGCACCGACCAACAAGTTCCTGCATGAGCGAGGCATGCGTCTGCCGGAAAGTGTGCTGCTGCAAACGGTAACCGGGGATTTTGTCGACGACGACATCTACTACGACCTGCTCGACCCGGCCGACATCGACATGGTCTGCAAACCAGTGAGCGACGCAGTGTACGTGGTGCCATGGGCCATCGAGCCAACGGCCATCGTGATCCACGACACCTTCGACAAGTTCGGCAACCCGATTGAACTGTCGCCACGCAATGTGCTGAAGAAAGTCCTGCAGCTGTACACCGACAAGGGCTGGAAGCCGATCGTGGCGCCGGAAATGGAGTTCTACCTGACCCAGCGCTGCGAAGACCCGGACTTGCCGTTGAAGGCACCGCTGGGCCGTTCCGGGCGTGCCGAAAGCGGTCGGCAGTCGTTCTCCATCGATGCGGCCAACGAATTCGATCCGCTGTTCGAAGATGTCTACGACTGGTGCGAACTGCAAGGCCTGGACCTGGACACGCTGATTCACGAAGACGGCCCGGCGCAGATGGAAATCAACTTCCGTCATGGCGACGCGCTGGATCTGGCCGACCAGATCACCGTGTTCAAGCGCACCCTGCGCGAAGCCGCACTCAAGCACAACGTCACTGCGACCTTCATGGCCAAACCGATTGGCGACGAACCCGGCAGCGCCATGCACCTGCACCAGAGCGTGGTGGAAATCGCCACCGGCAAGCCGATTTTCGCCAACGCCGACGGCACCATGAGCGACCTGTTCCGCCATCACATCGGCGGTCTGCAAAAGCTGATCCCGAAAGTGCTGCCGATGTTTGCGCCCAACGTGAACTCGTTCCGCCGCTTCCTGCCGGACACCTCGGCGCCGGTCAATGTCGAATGGGGCGAAGAAAACCGCACCGTCGGCCTGCGGGTTCCGACCTCCGGTCCTGAGGCAATGCGCGTGGAAAACCGCCTGCCGGGCGCCGACGCCAACCCGTACCTGGCCATCGCCGCGAGCCTGCTGTGCGGCTACATCGGCATGGTCGAGGGCATCGAACCGAGCGCTGCCGTCGAAGGTCGCGCCTATGAGCGCCGCAACCTGCGCCTGCCGATCACCATCGAAGAGGCCCTGACCCAGATGGAAGAGTGCGACACCGTCGCCGAGTACCTGGGCAGCAAGTTTGTGCGTGGTTATGTGGCGGTGAAGCGTGCCGAGCATGAAAACTTCAAGCGCGTGATCAGCTCCTGGGAGCGTGAGTTCCTGTTGTTGAGCGTTTAACCAAAACAAAAACAACCAACCCAACGATCGTTCCCACGTTCTGAGTCCGCTTTGGGACGCGGAGCGCCCCGGGCTGCATTCCCACGCAGAGCGTGGGAACGATCAATCGAAGAGGTGTCGATATGCGTCTGTTGAAATCCGTGATCCCCGCCGCTCTGGCCCTGGCATGCAGTGCCGGAGCCCTCGCCCAACCGCAGGTCAGCGTCTACAACTGGACCGATTACATTGGCGAAACTACCCTCGCCGACTTCCAGTCATCCAGCGGGATCAAGGTGATCTACGACGTCTTCGACTCCAACGAAACCCTCGAAGGCAAATTGCTCGCCGGACGTACCGGCTACGACGTGGTGGTGCCGTCCAATCACTTCCTGGCCCGTCAGGTGAAGGCAGGGGCGTTCCTCAAACTGGACCGCTCGCAACTGCCGAACTGGAAGAACCTCGACCCGAAACTGCTGGCCCTGCTCGAGAAAAACGACCCGGGCAACGAACACTCGGTGCCGTACCTGTGGGGCACCAACGGCATCGGCTACAACGTCGACAAGGTCAAGCAAGTGCTGGGCATCGATCACATCGATTCCTGGGCCGTGCTGTTCGAGCCGGAGAACCTGAAAAAACTCACTCAGTGCGGCGTATCGATGATGGACTCGGCGGACGAAGTGTTCCCGGCGATCCTCAATTACATGGGCATGGACCCACGCAGCGAGAACCCGGAAGACTTCAAGAAAGCTGAAGCCAAACTGCTGAGCATCCGCCCGTACATCACCTATTTCCACTCTTCGAAATACGTGTCGGATCTGGCCAACGGCGATATCTGCGTGGCCTTCGGTTACTCCGGCGACGTGTTCCAGGCCGCCAACCGCGCCAAGGAAGCCAGGAACGGCGTGAACATCGCCTACGCGATCCCCAAGGAAGGCGCAAACCTGTGGTTCGACCTGCTGGCGATTCCCGCCGATGCCGGCAACACCAAAGAAGCCCACGTTTTCATCAATTACCTGCTCGACCCGCAAGTGATCGCCAAGGTCAGCGCCTCGGTCGGCTACGCCAACCCGAACCCGCCGGCCAAGCAGTACATGGACGTGGCACTGGTCAGCAATCCAGAGGCGTATCCGCCTCAGGAAGTCCTCGACAAACTCTACATTTCCACCACCCCGCCCCAGTCGATCATGCGTCTGATGACCCGTTCCTGGAGCAAAGTGAAGTCGAACAAATGAATCAGTACACCCAGGAACATGCTCGCTCCTACTACGCCGCGTCGGCCCGGACGAGCACGCAGTACCCTGCGCTTGAAGCCGACCTGACCGCCGATGTCTGCGTGATCGGCGGCGGTTTTACCGGCGTCAACACCGCCATCGAGCTGGCGCAGCGCGGCCTCTCGGTGGTGCTGCTCGAAGGTCGGCGCATCGGCTGGGGCGCCAGCGGACGCAATGGCGGCCAGTTGATACGTGGCATCGGCCATGAGTTCGAGGGCTTCGCCCGTCATGTCGGCACAGAAGGCGTGCGCTATCTGCAACAGGCCGGCGTCGATTCGGTTGAGCTGGTGCGCCGGCGCATCGGCGACAACGCCATCGAGTGCGACCTGCGCTGGGGCTTCTGCGAACTGGCCAACACCCCGGCACAGTTCGAGGCGTTCAAGGCCGAACAGGACAGTCTCGCGGTCTCGGGTTATGCCCACGAAACGCGACTGGTCAGCCCTGAAGACATGCGCCGGCAAGTCGTCAATTCAGGTGTCTACAAAGGAGGCCTGATCGACATGGGTTCGGGCCATCTGCACCCGCTCGATCTGGTCCAGGGCGAAGCGAGGCTGGCGGCGTCGCTCGGGGTACGGATCTTCGAGCAGAGCCCGGTGCTGGAAATCGTCCACGGTGCCACGGTGCAAGTGCGCTGCGCTTCGGGCACGGTGCGCGCCGGCAGTCTGGTGCTCGGTTGCAACGCGCATCTGGACGAACTCGAGCAACAGCTCAGCGGCAAGGTCCTGCCGGCGGGCAGTTACATCATCGCCACCGAGCCCCTGTCCAAAGAGCGTGCTACCGAACTGATCCCGCAGAATCTGGCGCTCTGCGACCAGAAAGTCGGCCTCGACTATTACCGGCTCTCGGCGGACCGGCGCTTGCTGTTCGGCGGCGCCTGCCACTATTCCGGCCGGGATCCGGCGGACATCGCAGCCTACATGCGACCGAAGATGCTCAAGGTGTTCCCGCAACTGGCGGATGTACGCATCGACTATCAATGGGGTGGCAAGATCGGCATCACTGCCAATCGCTTCCCGCAGGTCGGGCGGCTCAAGCAGCACCCGAACGTGTTCTACGCCCAGGGTTACTCCGGCCATGGTCTGAACGTCACGCACTGGTGCGCCAGGCTGTTGGGCGAAGCGATTCATACCGGCCACAGCCAAGGCATGGACGTGTTCAGCGGCGTGCCGCACATGACCTTCCCCGGCGGTCCGGCGTTGCGCTCGCCGCTGCTGGCGCTGGGCATGCTCTGGTATCGCCTGCGGGAACTGCTGGGCTGAGGCTCGCCGATTTGCTCTATCGCAAAGCACTTCTATATTGATGAAGTGCTTTTGCGTTCCTGACGCTCAGTGCCCAACACACTCTGGAGGTCATGGATGGAGTCGTCAGCCGCCGATCAACCGCGAGCACCCGGCCAAGCCCCGGTCAAGACCCGGCGTTTCAGCATTTCCCTGGTGTGGATCGTGCCGATCGTCGCGGTGCTGGTGGGCATTTCACTGGTGGTGCACAACCTGATGCAGGAAGGCCCGACCATCGTCGTGACCTTCAAGACCGGCAGCGGTCTGACCGCCAACAAGACCGAAGTCAAATACCGTAACGTGGTGATCGGCCAGGTCTCGGACGTCGAGCTGAGCGACGACCAGAAAAGCGTCAACGCCACGATCAAACTGGCCAAACAGGCCGAAACCTTTACCCGCGAAGACTCGAAGTTCTGGGTGGTGCGACCCCGTATCGGCGCTGGCGGTGTTTCAGGTATCGATACGCTGCTGTCCGGCGACTACATCGGAGCCGATATCGGCCAGTCCGACTCGCGCGCCAAACACTTCAAGGGGCTGGAAAACCCGCCACCGATCACCTATGGCGAACCGGGCAAGCGCTTCAAACTGCACACCCAGGACCTGGGGTCGCTGGATATCGGCTCACCGGTCTATTACCGCAAGATCCCGGTCGGCCAGGTCGTGGCCTATGCCCTGGATGCCGATGGCAAGGGTGTCAATGTCGAGGTGTTCATCCATGCGCCGAACGATGCCTACGTCACGGAGAACACCCGGTTCTGGAACGCCAGCGGCATTGACGTCAATGTCGGCGCCAATGGCTTTGCGGTGAAAACCGAATCGCTGTCGACCTTGCTGATCGGCGGCGTCGCCTTCCGCGCCCCGGAGTACAGCCCCAACGATGTCGCCGCCGCTGAAGAAAAGACCTTCGACCTGTTCGAAGACCAGCAGACCGCCCTCGCCCCGCCTGCCGGCAAGCCGCAGTACCTGAGACTGCGTTTCGATCAAGCGATGCGCGGTCTCAAGGTCGATGCGCCGGTTGAATTCCTCGGCATGGAAATCGGCCGGGTGGTGAGTATCAACCTGGACTACGACGAGAAGAAACGCAGCTTCCCGGTCAACGTCGGCATCGTGATCTACCCGCAACGCCTCGGACGGGCCCACGAGAAGATGCTCCAGGTGCTCAACCACAACCCCGAAGACGAAGCCGCCGCCGTGCGCCTGATCGGCACCTTCGTCGACAACGGTCTGCGCGCCCAGGCCCGCAGCGGCAACCTCCTGACGGGGCAGCTGTACATCGCTCTGGACTTCTTCCCCAAGGCCGAAAAAGTCGCGTTTGACACGACGGCCCGTCCGATCGTCATTCCGACCATCCCCGGCAGCCTTGAACAGCTGCAGGAAAAACTCGAGGCCATGGTCGACAAGCTGAACAAACTGCCCGTGGAGCGCATTGCCGGCAATCTCGACGGCAACCTCGTCGAGCTGCGTAAAAGCCTGACCCAGTTCAACGCCAAGACCTTGCCCGGCGTCCAGAACACCCTGGCCGACGTCAGCAAGACCCTGCAATCGGCCAGCTCGACCCTGGCCGAGGACTCGCCGCAGCGGGAGAAACTCACCCAGACCCTCGACGAGCTCGGGCGCATGTCGCGCTCGTTGCGTGAACTGTCGGATTACCTCGGTCGCCATCCGGAATCGCTGATTCGCGGTCGCCCCGACAACGCTGCGCCGCTGGACCTCAAAGGCCCGCCGCGCAATTGAGCACAGGAGCTTTGCCATGGCTTTACCGCTGAAGTTCACCGTGCTCGCTGCGTGCCTGCTGTTGGGTGCCTGTCGCAGCGACCCGATCAGCTTCCACACCCTGACCCCGGCACAGCCGATGCCTGGCCGATCAGGGCAGGACATCGCGATTGAAAGCATCAGCGTGCCGCCCCAGGTCGACCGCCCGCAAATCGTCATCCGCGAAGGCAACAACGGCCTGGCGATTCTGGAAACCCAATGGTGGGGCGCCAGCCTCGGCGATGAGCTGCGCAGCGCACTGGTGGATCAGCTAAGCAACGCTGGCGTTGCGCGCAGAACGTCGGTGCGCATCGATGTGCAGCGTTTCGATTCGATTCCCGGGCAATACGGGCTGATGGACGTGAAATGGCGCTTGCGTCCGGCCGATGCAGGCGACAGCGGCCTGCTCACCTGCCGCTCGATTCTGCAGACGCCGTCCGGATCGAGCATCGACGATCTGGTGAACGCTCAGCAGAACAACGTCAAACGCCTCGCCGCGCTGATCCGTCAGGCCGCCGGCAATGTGCGCAGTTGCCCGCCGTCCTGAGTCGCCGGCTTCAATTCAACGCTGAAGCGGCTGCCACTGGACTGGCCGCTGCTCAACTGCACCCGCCAGTGCTGGCGCCTGCAGATCCGCTGCACCAGCGACAACCCCAGACCGAGGCCTTCACCGCGGCCCTCATCACCACGCACGAATGGCTGGAACACCGCCTGACGCTGTTCCTCCGGAATACCGATGCCGCTGTCCTCCACCACAAAACCGTTGCTCGTCAGGGTCAGTCGGACGAACCCGTGATCCGTGTAGTGCCAGGCATTGCGCAACAGGTTGCCCATGACCGATTGCAGGAACGTCAGGTTGAAACGCTCCTTGCACGGCTGATCCACTTCGTAGAAAAACTGCAGGCCCTTTTCGCGGATCAACCGGCCCCAGATTTCACATTGAGCGTCCGCGACTTCCTTGAGCGTCACGCAGACATCATTGCCGGCATCATCCTCCGCCCGGGCCAACATCAAAAAGGTATCGACCAGTTGGCGCATCTCGTGGGCGGCGCGGGCGATCCGGTTGACCTGCGCGGTCGAGCGGGCGTCCAGCGACGGGTTGGCCAGCAGCAACTCGCAGGAGCCGCCAAGCACCATCAACGGCGTGCGAAGCTCATGGCTGACATCGCTGGTGAACAGTTTTTCGCGACTCAGGGTTTCACGCAGGCGCCCCAGGGTCTGGTCGAACGACAGCGCCAGCTCCCCCACTTCGTCTGCTGCGTAGTCCGGGTGCAGCGGCGGTGCCAGCACCAGCAACTGATCGCGGTGGCGCACCTGACGCGCCAGACGAATGACCGGTGCCATGACTCGCCGGGCCAGCAAACGGCCAAGCACCAGCGCCAGCAGAACACTCAGGACAAAACCGACCGTGACCACCATGAACAACAACCGCTCGCGATGTTCGAGGCTTTCCTGATCGCGCAACAACACGTACTTGCGTCCACCGACCACCTCGACCATGGCAAAGAAGTCATCGCCATTGAAGCTGATCTCCTGAAAACCGGGCGCCAGTGCCGCCAGCGAAGGAATGAGGGCCATCGGGCCCGGTCCGTCTTCGAAGAAAAACAGTTCGCTCTTTTCCGGCTGATGGCTCCAGCGATTGATGTCCTCCATCGCCAGCAAGCGGTGCAGACCACCGCTCAAGGTGCTGGTGGCCAGCCTGTGCTCGACCACATGCACGGCGGCAACGATGCCCAGTGCAAACACCCCGGCGACCAGGGCGCTCATCAAAGCGAACACGATGACGATCCGTTTCGTCAGGCTTTGCTTGAGATCCATTCGGGTCGATGACTCCACGGCTGAATTCAGACTTTGCGGTCAACAACAGGCGAGCACCGCCACATTGACCGAACCTGCGCAGCTTCACCGCAAACATAAACATTTGTTAAGACTGGCCGGTAAAAAAAGGGTATTTGAGTCTGGTTATCAAACACCGGATTAATTGCGCACTTTCAACTCTCGCGAAATTTTCACATGTTCTTCACCGCCCCCCGACGTGCACGAACGTAATGTTCAGCCATTATTCAAGTACACAACTATAAAAGTTGGTTAAATCGCCGGCCAATCTCGCCTGCGACGTCAAGGGGCATGCCGTGGAGCGACAGATGCAATTGACAGCGACATATAAACAACGCCGTACGCTGCGACTTGGAAAACTGTTGACCGGCATCGGTGTAGTCGTCGCTATTGCGCTGGTCAGCGGCTTCGTCTGGGTGACCCGCTCGCCCGTCGATCTGGGCCAGGCCGGCAAGGCCGCCCGGGCTGACTGGACCCGGGCCTGGCAGGCTGGAGAAGTCGTGGCACTGGTGCGTCATGCCGAGCGGTGCGACCGTTCCGACAACCTTTGCCTGGGCCCGGCCGACGGCATCACTCAGGCGGGCAATGACTCTGCAGCGCAGGTAGGCAAAGGCTTCATGAGTCTGGGCATGCAGCAGGCGCAGGTGTTCACCAGCCCGTTGACCCGTACCGTACAGACAGCGCGAGCCATGTTCGGTCAGGACGCTACCGCCCAGATCTGGCTCGAGTCCTGCGGTTCCTCTCTGCGCAACGATGTGGTGGCGCACAAGGTTGCCAGGCGCAATCTGGTGCTGATCACCCACAGCGGATGCATCAGTGATTTCGAAAAACAGACCGGTTTTCCTCACGCGGTCGCCGCCGAATATGGCAGTACTCTGTTTGCACGCATTGATGACAAAGGCGAACTTAAAGTATTGGGCATCATGAATGCGAATGCCTGGTCTCAACTCAATAGTCATTAATGCTTTAGTTGGGGCGGAGCGGCAACGTTGCACTTTTTTTCAACTAGCCAGTACGAATTTCATTAATTTGTAATGAGAGATGTATCCGCCCCCGATTTACTGGACAACGGTTTTTTTTAGGCTTGGCTATAGTGCGAGAACTCCAGCCTGGAGGTTCGGCAGTTCTCTGGATACAGGAATGCCCGTCGCTCGATCGCACACCTGCATTCATTCAACACGGTGACCCCGCCCGCTCAGGAACGCGCCGGGCAGGCCATCGACACAAGAACTTCGTTCGGTACCAAGGCTTTGTCATGACGTCTGAAAACATCCCGCTGCGACACGCTGCCCGTCATTTCTCCCCCACCACGACCTTCGAACGCTGGGCCATTCCCGGCCTGATTCTGGCCTTCGTGGTGTTTTACCTGTTGCCGTTGATGACTCACGGCCTGTGGATCCCCGATGAAACCCGCTACGGACAGATCAGCCAGGAAATGCTGCTCAGCGGCAACTGGGTCGCGCCGCATTTCATGGGTATCCGCTATTTCGAAAAACCGATTGCCGGCTACTGGATGATTGCCATCGGCCAGGCGATTTTCGGCGAAAACCTGTTCGGTGTGCGCATTGCGTCGGCACTGAGTACCGGTGCCAGCGTCTGGCTCACCTATCTGATGGCGCGCCGACTGTGGAACAACCCGCGCATCAGCGTCGCCAGCGCCCTTCTTTATATGAGCTTCGGGCTGATTGCCGGCCAGGCCGGCTATGCCAACCTCGATCCGCAGTTCACCTTGTGGGTCAACCTGAGCATGGTCGCCGTGTGGTTTGCCATCGACAACCAGACGCCTCGGGCGCGCTTGGGTGGCTGGGCGCTGCTCGGTGTCGCGTGCGGCATGGGCCTGATGACCAAAGGATTTCTGGCCCTGCTGCTGCCGGTACTGATCGCCCTGCCGTACATGATCTGGCAACGTCGTTTCGGCGAGCTGGTGCGTTACGGACTGGTCGCGGTGGTGGTCTGCACCCTCGTAAGCCTGCCGTGGGTACTGGCCGTTCATTATCGGGAACCTGATTTCTGGCGCTTCTTCTTCTGGCACGAACACATTCGTCGCTTTGCCGCCGGCGATGCCGCGCAGCACGCTCGCCCGTGGTGGTTCTACCTGCCGCTGCTGTTGGCCTCCACCCTGCCGTGGGCCGTTCTGCTGCCTTCGACGCTTCTGCGCACCTGGCTTGAAAAGCGTGAAGCCAAAACCGCCTACCTTGCATTGTGGTTCCTTCTGCCACTGGCCTTTTTCAGCCTGAGCAGCGGCAAGCTGCCGACTTACATCATGCCGTGCCTGCTGCCGATCGCCCTGTTGATGGGAAAGACCGTGGTCAACTGGCGGGATCAGAACAGTGGCCGCGTCCTGCGCCTGAACGGCGTGATCAACACCCTCATCGCCAGCGCGGCGCTGGTGGCGCTGCTTTATCTGCAAGCGACCAAGGAAATCTACGAAAACACCGAGATGTTCAGCCTGTCGCTGGCCTATATCGTGCTGGTGGGCTGGATCATCGTTAACGCCCTGCAAGTGCTGCGCCCGCTGACGCTGTGGGCCATGCCGGCGCTGGGTATCGGGCTGCTGGTGGCGTTGTTGCCGGCGGCCATGCCGGGGCAGATCGTCAACAGCAAGATGCCCGACCAGTTCATTGCCGAGCATCAACAGGAACTGAGTGAAACCGCGTCCCTGCTGAGCAATGACCTGGGAGCGGCCTCCGCGCTGGCATGGCGCCTGAAGCGGCCGCAAGTGGATCTGTTCAACACCATCGGTGAACTGAAATACGGCCTCGAAGACCCGGCCATGGCAGCACGCAAGGTCACCATGGACGGTGTCGGCCAGTGGATGACCGAAGCGCGTAAGAAAGGCGCGGTCGGGGTGGTCATGCGCGTCAACAGTACGCAGGAAGAGCAGGAAGTCGAATTGCTGCCGGTAGACGGCAAGCATTATCGTCGCGGCACTCTGCAGATCTTCATCTTCCCGCAGCGCCAGCCATGACCTTGCGCAATAACGACCGGGGCGCCCTGCTGCTCCTGCTGGCTGCCAGCGCCCTGATGCTGCTGCTCGGTCTGGGCAGCCGCGAACTGTGGGGCGCAGAAACCCGCTGGGCGAACATCGCCTTGCAGATGATGCAAAGCGGCGACTACTTCGATCCGTACCTCAAAGGTGATCCCTACTACGACAAGCCGTTGCTGTCGTACTGGCTGATCACCGCAACCGCCTGGTTGACCGGCAGTCTCGATCACTGGTCGCTGCGCCTGTCTTCGGTGGTGTCCGCGTGGCTCAGCGTCTGGCTGGTGTATCTGCTGGGCGAGCAATTGTTTCGCAAAGGCACGGGCCTGATCGCCGGGTGGATGCTGGCGACCACGTTCTATTTCGTGTTCTGGGCGCGGGTGGCCACCGCTGACATCCTGACGGTGTGTGGTGTTCTGGCAGCGGTCTGGTGGTACTGGCGGGGGCCGGACGACACGCGGTTTTCGCGCTATCTGGTGTTCTGCGTGTTGCTGTCCCTGACCTCGTTGTTCAAAGGCCTGATCGGTTTCATCCTGCCCGGGCTGGTGCTGCTGCCGCACCTTCTGAATGAAGGTCGCTGGAAGCGTCATCTCAACCTGCGCCTGCTCGCAGCGCTGGTGATTGCCGGGGCGTTCTACATGACGCCGTTCCTGCTGTCCCACCTCTACGGTGCGCCGAACTACGGGGAAAGCGGCCTGGGACTGGTCCTGCGGGAAAACGTCGTGCGGTTTTTCCAGCCGTTCGACAACATCGGCCCGATCTACACCTATTTGCTGTACCTGCCGATCTACACCCTGCCCTGGGCACCGTGCTGGATCATTGCCCTGTGGGTCGCGGCGCGGAACTGGAAACACATCGAACCGGATACCCGCTGGCTGATTCGGGGCCTCGGGTTGTTGATGCTGTTCTTCACCGCCAGCGGCAGCCGACGCAGTTATTACGTGCTGCCACTGGTGCCGTTCGCGCAGTTGCTCGGGGCCTGGTGGATCACCCGGCGCATGGCCGCGCGCAATGCCGAAAGCCCGTTCGGCGGGCGTGGCCTGAAAATCGGTTTTGCCGTGGCCACGGTATTGTTGCTGGGGATCCTCGGCGTGCTCTACCCCTGGACCAACAGCGGTGGCGGCGCGATCCGTTTCGGCGAGACCGTGCGCCTGCAGGCCAGCCAGCGGGCGCCGTTGAATCAATGGCACTTCGTCATGGTCGAGGTGGACAACAAGGTCCCGATGTACCTGCAGACCGGCGGCGAGCCGTTCTACTACGTGCCGGAAACCCGCGACTTCCCTCGCGATGGCGATGCCGGCGCGATGTTCCAATGGCTGGAACGCAACAGCGGCCGGCACTGGGATCCGCAACGTACGATCTTTGTCGCCCAGTACCGCACCGGCGATCCTGTGCCGCTCTCTCAACTCGGTCGAGACCATCAAGTCATCACGACCACCCCGACTCGCGGCGAACAAGTGTTCCATGGCCGCGAGGATCAAAGCGTCGCCTATCTGCCCCAAGGCTCCTGAAAGACAGCGCCGGGTTCACCCGGCGTCCCCGCCCCGCGACTGCTAACCTGAATGAAAATTACATGTATTAATGGTTTCTTTGACGTTTTTTTCTCATTTGCCGCTCTACATTGCCAGCCAGCCAACATATGCAAATCATTCGCATTGAAGATTTTCGGCGAATGCTTGCCCATAACGTCTGAAAAACAGGAGCTGCTCCGTCATGAGTCCATCCCTTCCGTCCTTTCTCAAGCACGCTACTCTGGCAACCGCGCTGCTTGCAGCCGGACAGGTGTTTGCGGCCGATTCCGTCGGGATCGTGGTCTACAACGCCCAGCACGAAACCCTGACCAAGGCCTGGGTGGCCGGTTTCACCGAGGAAACCGGGATCCCGGTCACGATCCGCAACGGTGACGACACGGAAATGGGCAACCAGCTCGTGCAGGAAGGCGCAGCCTCTCCGGCGGACGTGTTCCTGACGGAAAACTCCCCGGCCATGGTGCTGGTGGACAATGCCAAGTTGTTCGCCCCGGTGGCACCGGCCACCCTTGAGCAAGTGGGTTCGGCTTATCGCCCGGCCCATGGCCAGTGGGTCGGCATCGCCGCTCGCTCGACAGTCTTTGTCTATAACCCGGCCAAGCTGCCGGAGAAAGACCTGCCAAAATCGCTGATGGATCTGGCGACCCCGGCGTGGAAAGGTCGCTGGGCTGCATCCCCTGCCGGTGCGGACTTCCAGGCCATCGTCGCCGCCGTACTGCAGCAGAAAGGCGAAGCCGCCACGCTCGAATGGCTCAAGGGCATGAAAGCCAACTCCACCGCTTACCGTGGCAACAGCTCCGTGCTCAAAGCGGTGAACGCTGGCCAGGTGGACAGCGGCGTGATCTATCACTATTACGCGTTCGTCGATCAGTCCAAGACTGGCGAGAACAGCAAGAACACCGCCCTGCACTACTTCAAGCATCAGGATCCGGGCGCGTTCGTGAGCATCTCCGGTGGTGGCGTGCTGAAGTCCAGCAAACACCAGGAAGAGGCCCAGAAATTCCTCCAGTACATCACCGGCAAACAAGGCCAGGACGTGCTGCGCACCGGCAACTCCTTTGAGTACGCCGTTGGCAAGGACGCAACTTCCAACCCCAAACTGGTGCCGTTGAAGGATCTGGACGCGCCGAAAGTCGATGCGTCGAAGCTCGACAGCAAGAAAGCCGTCGAACTGATGACTCAGGCGGGACTGCTTTAATTGATGCCTGAAACTCTACCGGCGGGGATCGCTGTGGCGCCCCCCGCCAAACGGTCACGCAGACCCCGCGCCCTCAACGGGCGCGGAAGTCCCTGGGTGGTCGTATTGGCGGTCGGCGTGTCGCTGCTGTCACTTCTGCCGATCGCATTTGTCATCGGGGTGTCGTGGTACACCGGCTGGGCGACGATCGAAGCCATGATCTTTCGCCCACGGGTAGCAGAGCTGTTGATCAACACCGTGCTGCTGGTACTGATCACCCTGCCGATCTGCATTGTGCTCGGCATCACTCTGGCCTGGCTCACCGAACGTACCGACCTGCCGGGACGGCGATTGTGGTCAGTGCTGGCCGTCGCGCCGCTGGCGGTACCGGCGTTTGTACACAGCTATGCGTGGGTCAGTCTGGTTCCATCGATCAATGGACTGCCGGCTGGCGTGCTGGTGTCGGTGATCGCCTATTTCCCGTTCCTTTATCTGCCGATCGCGGCGACATTGCGTCGTCTCGACCCGGCGATAGAAGACGTTGCCGAATCACTCGGACTAAAACCGTGGGCCGTATTCTTCCGGGTGGTGCTGCCGCAATTGCGGCTGGCGATCTGTGGCGGGGCGCTGTTGGTGGGCTTGCACTTGCTTGCCGAGTACGGTCTGTACGCGATGATCCGCTTCGACACCTTCACCACGGCCATTTTCGATCAGTTCAAATCCACTTTTAACGGCCCGGCCGCCAACATGCTTGCCAGTGTTCTGGCGCTGTGTTGTCTGGCGATGCTGACCGTGGAATCCGCCGCTCGTGGCCATGCACGATATGCCCGGGTCGGTTCCGGCAGCGCCCGGGAACAGCGGACCGTGGGCCTGAAACGCAGCACCGCCACATTGGGCCTGTGCCTGCAAACCCTGACCTGCCTGCTGGCCCTCGGTGTCCCGATGCTCACGCTGGGCAGATGGCTGATCGCCGGGGGCGCTGAAGTCTGGCAGGGCGAAGAGTTGTTGCCGGCCTTGCTTCAAACCCTGTCATTCGGCGTGGCCGGTGCATTACTGACCAGCCTTGCGGCGATCCCGATTGCCTGGCTGTCGATCCGTGCGCCCGGCAAACTGCAACGTCTGCTCGAAGGCTGCAACTACATCACCAGCTCTCTGCCGGGGATTGTCGTGGCGCTGGCGCTGGTCACCGTGACGATCCACTTCGCCCGGCCGATCTATCAGACCACCATCACCGTGCTGCTGGCGTACCTGCTGATGTTCCTGCCGCGGGCGCTGGTCAGCCTGCGTGCCGGTTTCGCTCAGGCGCCCGTGGAGCTGGAAAACATCGCGCAAAGCCTCGGCCGCTCGCCGTTGCGCGCCTTGTGGCTGATCACCCTGCGCCTGGCTGCGCCCGGTGCGGCGGCGGGTGCAGCACTGGTGTTCCTGGCGATTACCAATGAACTGACCGCGACCCTGTTGCTCGCGCCCAACGGCACGCGCACCCTGGCCACCGGTTTCTGGGCCATGACCAGCGAGATCGACTACGCCGCCGCAGCGCCTTACGCGCTGCTGATGATCGTAATTTCGCTGCCGCTCACCGCCATCCTCTATCACCAATCCAGGCGCAGTGCCGGCCGATGAACGCTCTCGACATCATCAATCTCAGCAAATCCTTCGGCGCGCAAACGGCGCTGGATACCATCAATCTGTCGGTCCCGACCGGCAGCCGCACGGTGATCGTCGGCCCGTCAGGCTCGGGCAAGACCACGCTGTTGCGGATGATTGCCGGCTTCGAGTTTCCCGACGCCGGCAGCCTGTCGCTCAACGGCCAGACGCTGGTCGACAGCACCCACGCCGTGCCTGCCTACCAGCGCCAGATTGGCTATGTTCCGCAGGATGGCGCGCTGTTCCCGCACATGAGCGTGGCCGACAACATCGGCTTCGGGCTCGCCGTCACCGGCAGCGCCAGAACCGAGCGCATTCAGACGCTGATGGACAGCGTGGCCCTCAACGCCAGCATGGCCAGCCGCTGGCCCCATGAATTGTCAGGCGGCCAGCAGCAACGGGTCGCCCTCGCCCGTGCCCTGGCCCAGCAACCACGCTTGATGCTGCTGGACGAGCCCTTTTCCGCCCTCGACACCGGCCTGCGCGCCGACATGCGCAAAATGGTCGCCCGCCTGCTGGAGAGCGCCGGCGTGACCACAATCCTGGTCACCCACGATCAAAGCGAAGCGCTGTCATTTGCCGACCAGTTGGCCGTGATGCGTGACGGGCGACTGGTACAGTCGGGGCATCCGATGGACCTGTACCGCTACCCGGACGACGAGCAGACTGCAAGGTTTCTTGGGGAAGCGGTGGTCATGCCGGCGCGGATCGAGGCTGGCTGGGCCCACTGCGATCTGGGACGGGTGGCGGTGAACATCAACGGCTTTTCCGGTCCGGCGCAGATCATGCTGCGCCCCGAGCAGCTGCAATTGTCCGATCTCCCCGACGATCCGCAAGGCTGCAATGCCGTCGTCACCGACCGCGATTTCGGCGGCAATACCTGCACGTTGACGGTTGAACTGCTTGCCGGAGCCAGAGAAGCGTGCGGCCGTTCATTGCTGGTGCGCAGCTCCGGGATGCACGCGCCGCCGGCGGGCAGCGCGGTGCAGTTGTCGGTTCTCGGGGCCGCGCACGTCTTCGAGGTGCGGTGACGCTTCTCTACAGGTCGAAACGGTCCACGGCGCGGCGACGTTCATTGTCGTCGCGCACGTCGTAGTTGGCGGTGGTCTGGATATTGCTGTGGTGCGCCAGTTTCTGGGCAATCGACAGGTCATGCTCTTCAATGACCCGGGTGATGAAGGAACGCCGGAAATCGTGCGGCATGATCTTCACCCCGACCTGTGTGCCACGCTGGCGGGCAATGTAATAGATCGCGTGCTTGGTGATGCGCTCTCGGGTGATATGGCTGCCACGGCGAATGCGATTGAACAGAAACACATCGTCGCTCTCGCCTTCGTTGAGCTGTGAACGGCGAAATTCCAGCCAGGCGTTGAGCTTGGCAAAGGCCCAGGCCGGCGCGTACTTGATCAGTTGTTTGTTGCCCTTGGCGGTGACACAAAGACTGCGCTCGGCGAAATCCACCTGGCTCAGGTCCAGGTCCACCGATTCCGACTTGCGCATGCCGGTGCCGTACAGCAATGCAATCACGGCCGCATCACGCAGCCCCTGCGGACGCGGATCCGCCGCACAGACTTCCATCAACTCATGGATCAGCGTGCGCTTCAGATTGCGCCCCTGAGACAGCCGCGTACCGGCAATCCCCTTGACCGAGCGCATTTTCAACAGGTGATCCTGGCTGATCAGGCTCATGCGCCAGGCTTCGTTCATGACACCACGAATGGCGTTTACATAAAGTGAAGAGGTGTTGGGGGCATAGTTGTCTGCACGCAATGCCGCCACTAACGCCACAACATCCTCGGGTTGTAAGGCGTGCCATGCAATGTCCTCGACATTCATGTCTTCGAAGCCGAGACGATCGGCGGCATCTTGTAAAACGTACCGCATGGTGAGTTGGCTGGAAGGTGCCAAACGCGCCAGATACAAGGACAAAGGATTACTTGCGATGGATTCTGAAGGGGTAATGGGTAAGCTGCTCAAACGAAAGGCCTTGAGTAAAAACAGTCCAGCACAACAACTAACAACTGCAATGAACTTGATGTAAAGAAGAGTCTTTTAGTAGGACTTTTCAGATAAAACCGCGGAAATCTGAACAGCGGCTGTATGAATTTAAGATAAACGATTCGCCGACCGGTTTTTCATATTCCTTTCACAAAATCGGGAATAACCTTAGCTAGATAGGTCCTCAGTCGGTAACGCCCAACCTGCCGGGCATCGCCTGAAAAGTCAACCAACCTCCGACGTCATGCTTACCAAGCAACTCGTTGATGCAAAACCTGTTTTTGCGTCTACTCTGGGATTGGATCCGATGAACAGATGGATCTGTCCATTTTTTTTGCAATGAGGTGTCCATGAGTCAGGCGTTTCTCCCCTTCTCTCGCCCGAGTATCGGCGATGAAGAAATTGCGGCTGTCGAGCAGGTTCTGCGCTCGGGCTGGATCACCACCGGACCGAAAAACCAGGCACTTGAAGAACAGTTCGCGCAGTACGTGGGATGCAAGCACGCCGTTGCACTGTCGTCTGCCACCGGCGGCATGCACATCACCCTGCTGGCCCTGGGTATCGGCCCCGGCGATGAAGTCATCACGCCGTCGCAGACCTGGGTCTCCACCGCCAACATGATTTCCCTGCTGGGCGCCACGCCGGTGTTCGTCGATGTCGACCGCGACACCCTGATGACCGACGCCGCCCGCATCGAAGCCGCCATCACGCCACGCACCAAGGCCATCATTCCGGTGCACTACGCCGGTGCCGCCTTCGATCTGGATCCGCTCTATGCACTGGCGGACAAGCACGGCATCGCCGTGATCGAAGACGCCGCCCATGCTGCCGGGACCCGCTACAAGGGCCGCCATGTCGGTTCCCGGGGCACCGCGATCTTCTCGTTCCACGCGATCAAGAACATGACCTGCGCCGAAGGCGCGATGTTCGTCACCGACGACGAAGCCCTGGCCAACCGTGTGCGCATGCTCAAGTTCCACGGTCTGGGCGTCGATGCCTACGACCGCCTGACCGGTGGCCGCAAGCCGCAGGCCCAGGTCATGGAGCCGGGCTTCAAGTACAACCTGGCCGACATCAACGCCGCCATTGCCCTGGTGCAACTGGAGCGTCTGGACGCCATCAACGCCCGCCGCACCGAACTGGCCGGTCAATACCTGCGAAAGCTCGAAGGCCTGCCCGTACAGCCGCTGGCCGTGCCGCAGCAATACGCCCAGCAACACGCCTGGCACCTGTTTATCCTGCGCATCGACAGCGAGCGCTGCGGGATGGATCGCGAAGCCTTCATGAAGGGCCTGCAGGACCAAGGCATCGGCACCGGTATCCATTTCATCGCCACCCACCTGCACACCTGGTACCGCCAGCGTGACCCTGACCTGTACCTGCCCGACACCGAATGGAACTCGGCGCGGCTGTGCTCCATTCCGCTTTTCCCCGACATGACCGACCAGGATCTGGATCGTGTTGTCGGCGCCATCGCCACTCTTATGGACAAACGCTCGTGAGACCTTACCCGATTAAATGCGTATCGATCGTCATCCCGGTCTACAACGAACAGGACAGTTTGCCCGAGCTGCTTCGACGCACAGAGGCAGCCTGCGCCCAACTCAGACATGACTACGAAATCGTGCTGGTCGACGACGGCAGCCGCGACGAGTCGGCCAGCATGCTGGAAGAAGCCGCCGGTCGCGAAAACAGCCCGTTCGTGGCGGTCATCCTCAACCGCAACTATGGTCAGCACGCTGCGATCATGGCCGGTTTCGAGCAGTGCAAGGGCGACGTGGTCATTACCCTCGACGCTGACCTGCAGAACCCGCCGGAAGAAATTCCGCGCCTGGTGGCCGAAGCCGAAAAGGGTTACGACGTCGTCGGTACCGTGCGCGGCAACCGTCAGGATTCGGCCCTGCGCCGCTACCCGTCAAAGCTGATCAACCTCGCCGTGCAACGCTCCACGGGCGTGGCCATGAGCGACTACGGCTGCATGCTGCGCGCCTACCGCCGCACCATCATCGACGCGATGCTCGCCTGCCGCGAACGCAGCACGTTCATTCCGATCCTGGCCAACAGCTTCGCCCGCCACACCACCGAAATTGTCGTGGCCCACGCCGAGCGTGAACACGGTGATTCGAAATACAGCCCGATGCGCCTGATCAACCTGATGTTCGATCTGGTCACCTGCATGACCACCACGCCGCTGCGTCTGCTGAGCATCGTCGGCTTCGCGATGGCAGGTCTGGGTGCGCTGTTCGCCGTTGCGCTGATCGTCCTGCGCCTGGCATTCGGCGCGGTCTGGGCCGGTGACGGCACGTTCGTACTGTTTGCGGTGCTGTTCGTGTTCACCGGTGGCCAGTTCATCGGCATGGGTCTGCTGGGTGAATACCTGGGACGCATGTACAGCGACGTGCGCGCCCGCCCGCGCTTCTTCATTGAAAAGGTGTTGCGCAGCCAGCCGGCCTCCCCGGCGCCTGCGGTCACCGTTGACGGCCTTACTTCCAATTCCACTTCCGATCAGGTTCTCTCATGAGTGCAAAAACTGTTGTCTTCGCTTACCACGATATTGGCTGCGCCGGCATTGAAGCCCTGCTTAACAGCGGCTACGACATTGCAGCAGTGTTCACTCACGCCGACGATCCGAAAGAAAACGCCTTCTACGCCTCGGTTGCGCAACTGTGCGCCAGCAAAGGCATCCCGGTTCACGCGCCGGAAGACGCCAACCACCCGCTGTGGATCGAGCGCATCGCCAAGCTCGACCCTGATTACATTTTCTCGTTCTACTACCGCAACCTGCTGAGCGAGCAACTGCTGGCCCTGGCCAAAAAAGGCGCGTTCAACCTGCACGGCTCGCTGTTGCCACGCTACCGTGGCCGCGCACCGGCCAACTGGGTGCTGGTCAACGGCGAAACCGAAACCGGCGTCACCCTGCACCGCATGGTCAAGCGCGCCGATGCCGGCGCCATCGTTGCCCAGCAACGCGTTGCCATCGAGCGCAGCGATACCGGTCTGACCCTGCACGCCAAACTGCGCACTGCCGCCAGCGACCTGCTGCGTGACACTCTGCCGAACATGCTGCAAGGCAAGATCACCGAAACCCCGCAAGACGAATCCAAGGCCACCGTATTCGGCCGTCGTACGCCGGCTGACGGCAAGCTGGTCTGGGCCAGACCGGCCGAGCAGCTGTTCAACCTGGTTCGCGCCGTGACCCGTCCGTACCCGGGCGCCTTCTGCGCCGTGGGCGAGCACAAGCTGATCGTCTGGAGCGCCGAAGTCGTCAAGGGCAATGAAGGTCAGGCTCCGGGGCGCGTGATCAGCGTCGATCCACTGCGCATCGCCTGCGGTGAAGACTCGCTGGTGATCAATGCCGGTCAGCGCAACGACAACGGTCTGTACCTGAGCGGCCCGCAACTGGCCAACGAACTCGGTCTGGTAGACGGTTCGCTGCTGCGCGGTGCCGAGTCCGGCCGTGCACCACGCCGCACCCGCGTGCTGATCCTCGGTGTCAACGGCTTCATCGGTAACCACCTGTCCGAGCGCCTGCTGCGTGACGACCGCTACGAAGTCTATGGTCTGGACATCGGTTCCGACGCCATTGATCGTCTGCGCAGCCACCCGAACTTCCACTTCGTCGAAGGTGACATCAGCATTCACTCCGAGTGGATCGAGTACCACATCAAGAAGTGCGACGTGGTCCTGCCGCTGGTGGCCATCGCCACCCCGATCGAATACACCCGCAACCCGCTGCGCGTATTCGAGCTGGACTTCGAAGAAAACCTGAAACTGGTTCGCTACTGCGTCAAGTACAACAAACGCGTGATCTTCCCGTCGACCTCGGAAGTCTATGGCATGTGCCAGGACAAGAACTTCGACGAAGACAACTCGAACCTGATCGTCGGTCCGATCAACAAGCAGCGCTGGATCTACTCGGTGTCCAAGCAACTGCTGGACCGCGTGATCTGGGCTTACGGCGCCAAAGGCCTGAACTTCACCCTGTTCCGTCCGTTCAACTGGATGGGCCCGCGTCTGGACCGTCTGGATTCGGCCCGTATAGGCAGCTCCCGCGCCATCACCCAACTGATCCTGAACCTGGTGGAAGGCACCCCGATCCGCCTGTTCGACGGCGGCGAGCAGAAACGCTGCTTCACCGACATTGCCGACGGCGTCGAAGCCCTGGCACGCATCATCGACAACGACAACGATGTCTGCAACGGCCAGATCATCAACATCGGCAACCCGGAAAACGAAGCCAGCATCCGTCAGCTGGGCGAAGAACTGCTGCGTCAGTTCGAAGCTCACCCGCTGCGCAGCAACTTCCCTCCGTTCGCCGGTTTCCGCGACGTGGAAAGCAAGGCGTTCTACGGTGCCGGCTACCAGGACGTGGAACACCGCAAGCCAAGCATCGCCAACGCCAAGCGCCTGCTGAACTGGGAGCCAACCGTGGAAATGCGCGAGACCATCGGCAACACCCTGGACTTCTTCCTGCGTGAAGCCATGCTCGAAATCGCGGACAAGCGTTGATGCAGGCAGGTCTTCGTATCGATGTCGACACCTACCGAGGCACCCGTGAAGGGGTGCCCCGGTTGCTGGAAATCCTCGACGAAGCGCAGGTCAAGGCAACGTTTTTCTTCAGTGTCGGCCCGGACAACATGGGTCGACATCTGTGGCGCCTGATCCGCCCGCAATTCCTCTGGAAAATGCTGCGTTCCAACGCCGCCGGCCTGTATGGCTGGGACATCCTGCTGGCCGGGACCGCCTGGCCGGGCAAACCGATCGGTCGCGATCTCGGGCACCTGATGCGTCAGGCCCGGGACGCCGGCCATGAAGTCGGCCTGCACGCCTGGGATCACCACGGCTGGCAGGCCAATGCCGGGACCTGGAGCGACGCGCAACTGATCGAACAGATCCGTCGCGGCGTCGACACCCTGAGCGACATCATCGGCGAGAAGATCCAGTGCTCGGCCGCCGCCGGCTGGCGCGCGGACGAGCGCGTGATCGAAGCCAAAGAGACCTTCGGTTTTCGCTATAACAGCGATTGCCGCGGCAATCGGCTGTTTCGACCGCTGCTGGCCGATGGTTCAGCCGGCGCGCCGCAGATTCCGGTGGACATGCCGACGTTCGATGAGGTGGTCGGCCCGGCCGTGGCGGCGAAGGATTTCAACGCCTTCATTCTTGACCGGTTCCACCCGGACAACCTCAACAACTACACCATTCATGCCGAAGTAGAAGGGATTCTGATGGCCGAAGATTTTCGCCGTTTGCTGGCCGATGCACGCCAGCGAGAAATCAACTTCCAGCCCTTGGGTGACCTGTTGCCCGAGTTTCTCAACACATTGCCTGTCGGCCGTGTGCAACGTGGCGTCTTCGAAGGCCGTGAAGGCTGGCTGGGAGTGCAAGGGGCATGAGCAAACGCTGGGCATTGCCGCTGCTGATCGGACTGTTTCTGCTTGCCTACCTGCTGCCACTCGGCACCCATGGCCTGTGGATTCCCGACGAAACCCGTTACGCCCAGATCAGCCAGGACATGCTGCTGAGCGGCAACTGGGTGTCCCCGCATTTCATGGGCCTGCGTTATTTCGAGAAACCGATTGCCGGTTACTGGATGATCGCGCTGGGTCAGGAACTGTTCGGACAAAACCTGTTCGGCGTCCGCTTCGCCTCGGCCCTCAGCACCGGTTTGAGCGTGCTGTTGTGCTTCCTGGTCGCCCGTCGCCTGTGGAACGAACCGAGCAAGAGCTTCATCTGCGCCTTGCTCTACATGAGCTTCACGGTGGTTGCCGGTCAGGCGGGTTATGCCAACCTCGATCCGCAGTTCACCTTCTGGGTCAACCTGAGCCTTGTCGCCCTGTGGTTTGCCGTTGACAGCCGCAGTACCTGGCAACGTGTGATCAGTTGGGCGGTCCTGGGGCTGGCCTGCGGCATGGGGTTCATGACCAAGGGTTTTCTCGCCTGGCTGCTGCCGGTGTTGATCGCCCTGCCCTGGATGCTCTGGCAGAAGCGCTGGCGTGAACTGCTGATCTACGGTCCGGTGGCGGTTGCCGTGGCGATCGTCGTCAGCCTGCCGTGGGTCCTCGCGGTTCACGCGCAGGAACCGGACTACTGGCGGTTCTTCTTCTGGCACGAACACATCCGCCGCTTTGCCGGTGACGATGCCCAGCACGACGCACCGTGGTGGTTCTACCTTCCGCTGCTGGTCGCGTTCAGCCTGCCGTGGGTCGGCATGCTGCCGCCGGCCTTCAAGCAGGCCTGGCAGACCCGTGCCCAACCAGGCATTGCTTTCCTGCTGCTGTGGCTGGTGATGCCCCTGGCGTTTTTCAGCACCGCCAACGGCAAACTGCCGACCTACATCCTGCCGTGCCTGCTGCCGCTGGCGCTGTTGCTGGGTCATGCCCTGGCCGACCGTTTGCGTCTGGAACAGGGCCGGGCACTGAGCATTAACGGCTTGCTTAACCTGGTTCTGGGTGTCGTCACGCTGATCGCACTGGTTTACCTGCAACTGAAAAAACCGGTGTACGACCATGAGCTGCACAGCATGGTGCTGGTGTTCATTGCCCTGATCGGCTGGATCATCGCCAACCTGGCGCAAGCGTTTCTGCCGCTGCAGTGCTGGGCCGCTCCGGCGCTCGGCAGTCTGTTGCTGATCGGCGTCCTGCCGGCCGCGCTGCCAAAGTCGGTGGTAGCCAACAAGACTCCGGACCAGTTCATCCTGCATCACCTCGACGAACTGTCCGGCACGGCTCACCTGCTGAGCAACGATCTCGGTGCCGCTTCGGCACTGGCCTGGCGCCTGAAGCAACCCAAAGTGGCGTTGTACAACACCGTGGGCGAGCTGAAGTACGGCCTGAGCTATCCAGAAGGCGCGGAACAGCGGATCACCACCGATGAAGTCCAGCAGTGGGTACGCGATGCCCGCCGCACCGGCTCGGTCGGCGTGGTCATGCGAGTCAAGGGTGACGACGAGCTGCATGAAGTCGACCTGCTGCCCAAGGACGGCACCCGTTACGAGCAAGGCAACCTGGTGATCATCGTCCTGCCCAAGGATCCGTCATGAGTGGGTTGCTGTTGCTGACGGCATGTCTGCTGACGTGCCTGGGCCAGGTTGCACAGAAATATGCCGTAGAGAGCTGGCGCGGTGTCGACTCGTCCTGGGCCGGCAAACTGCGCTCGCCCTGGCTGTGGCTGGCCCTGTTCGCACTGGGCTCGGGCCTGCTGGTCTGGCTGTTGGTGTTGCAACGCCTTGAAGTGGGCATCGCTTACCCGATGCTCAGCCTCAACTTTGTGCTGATCACACTGATCGCGCGTTTCGTGTTTCGCGAACCGATCGATCGGCGGCACTGGATCGGCGTCGCACTGGTGATCGGCGGCGTGGCACTGCTGGGGCAGCAGTCATGAGTCAGAAACGCGGAATCGGCTTCGCGCTAGGCAGCGTACTGCTGGTCAGCGGCGCCCAACTGGGCATGCGCTGGAGCATGACGCGCCTGCCGCAGCCTGAACAATGGTTGTCCGCATTGACCACCGGCAACGTCGATCTGACGGCGCTGGCGGTGGTGTTCACGGCCATCGTCGCCTATGCGCTGTCGATGCTCTGCTGGCTCGCCGCCCTGCGTGATCTGCCGCTGGGCCGGGCCTATTCACTGCTGAGTATCAGTTATGCGCTGGTGTACCTGTTGGCGGCCAGTCTGCCGCTGTTCAACGAATCCTTCAGTTTCACCAAATCACTGGGCGTGGCACTGGTCATGCTCGGTGTCATCACTATCAACACTCGTCCGGCACAAGCGCCCGATTTGAGGAGTGCTCCATGAAAATCACAGTATTTGGAAGCGGTTACGTCGGCCTGGTGCAAGCCGCGGTTCTGGCAGAGGTCGGCCATGATGTCGTGTGCATGGATATCGATCAGAAGAAGGTCGAACTGCTCAGCCAGGGTCACGTCAGCATCTTCGAGCCGGGCCTGTCGAGCCTGGTCCGTGAAGGCCTGGATTCCGGTCGCCTGCACTTCACTTCCGATGAGAAAGCCGCCGTGCTTCACGGTCGCGTGGCGTTCATTGCCGTGGGCACTCCGTCCAGCGAGGATGGCTCGGCCGATTTGAAATACGTGCTGTCGGTAGGCGATGCCGTCGCCCGTCATCGCGAGCAACCGCTGATCCTGGTGGAAAAATCCACCGTACCGGTCGGCACCGGCGACACCCTGCGCGCACATATCCAGGCCGCGCTGGACAAGGCCGGTCGCGCGCTGCAGTTCGATATCGTCTCCAACCCGGAATTCCTCAAGGAAGGTTCGGCGGTCTCCGACTGCCGTCGCCCGGATCGCATCGTCATCGGCTGCGAAGGCGATGAAGTACGCGATGTGATGCGCGATCTGTACTCGCCGTTCAACCGCAACCATGACCGCATCATGTTCATGGACCTGCGCAGCGCCGAGCTGACCAAGTACGCCGCCAACTGCATGCTGGCGACCAAGATCAGTTTCATCAACCAGATCGCCGAACTGGCCGAGCACCTGGGCGCCGACATCGAATCGGTACGCCAGGGCATCGGCGCCGACACGCGCATCGGTTACCACTTCATCTATCCGGGCTGCGGCTACGGCGGCTCGTGCTTCCCCAAAGACATGCGCGCGCTGATCCACAGTGCCGAACAGGCCCATTGCTCCAGCGACCTGCTGCAAGCGGTCGAAGCGATCAACGAGCGTCAGAAGCACAAGCTGTTCGACCGCATCAACGCGTTCTACAAAGGCGATCTGCGCGGCAAGACCTTTGCCCTGTGGGGCCTGGCGTTCAAGCCGAACACCGACGACATGCGCGATGCGCCAAGCCGTGTGCTGCTCGACTCGCTGTTCGCCGCCGGCGCCAGCGTTCGTGCCTTCGACCCGGAAGCGATGCAGGAAACCCAGCATCTGTACCCGAATGAAGAGAAACTGATGCTGATGGGCACCCCGGAATCGGTGCTTGCCGGTTCCGACGCGCTGATCATCTGCACCGAATGGCAACAGTTCAAGGCACCGGATTTCGACCTGATCCAGCAACGCCTCAAGGATCCGGTGATCTTCGACGGCCGCAACCTGTACGACGCCGATCGCCTGTCGCGCAACGGCTTCAAGTACTTCCCGATCGGTCGCGGGGACTCGCGCAAATTGCCGATCCCGCTGCAACAATGGCCCAACACTGCGGCCGTCGCTTGATTACGTTGTCGCCTGCCATCCGCCGGCAGTCCCTGATCGCAGGGCTGCTGGCACTGTTGTTGTTTATCGCCGGGGTTTATGGACAGGCACCCATTGGCTTTGATTCACGCTTTGTACTGTTTGCCCAGGAAATGCTGCGACACGGGCCGACGGTATTTCCGACCACCTACGGCGAGCCTTACGCTGACTATTCGGCCGTCTCGACGCTGTTCATCTGGCTGTTGTCGCTGCCCTTCGGCGCGGTCAATACCCTGACCGCGTGGTTGCCCAGCGCCATCGCCGGCGGTGTGATCGTGACATTGATGTACCGCTTGCTGGCGGTGCATTCGCAACGCTGGGCATTGATCAGCATTGCGCTGTTGATGCTCACCAGCACTTTCGTCACGGAAGTCCGCGCAGTGTCGCAAGACCTGATGCTGGCCGCCGTTGCGTTGTCGGTGTTCTACCTGGGCTACGCACACGACCATTTCGGCTCCGGCCGGCGCTGGCCGCTGATTTTTGTCCTGTTGTTACTGGGTTTCGGCATCCGTGGGCCGATCGGGCTTGTGGTGCCAACCGGCATGCTCTGCAGTTATTACCTGCTCAACCGTCAGTGGACACGGCTGTTCGTGTTCGGTGTGCTGGCGTCGATCCTGCTCGCGGTGTGTGTCGGTCTGTTGTTGTGGCTGGCCAAGCTCAGCGGTGGCGAGGCTTTCCTGCAAGACGTGATCCGCATGCAGTTCATGGGGCGCATGGATGGCAGTGAAGGTGTCAGCGGTTCGCTGTATTACTTCACCAGTTCAATGGGCAACTACGCGCTGGCTTATCCGCTGGCCATTGTGGCGCTGGCGGCGGCGTGGTTGAGCAAACCGCATCAGCGCGGGCCGGCGTTGCGCCTGGTGCAGTACTGCGCAGCAGCCGGGTTGATCGTCATGGTCGGCCTGTCGATTCCACAGGCAAAGAAAGCGCGTTACCTGCTGCCGATGCTGCCGATGGCAGCGATCATCGCGGCGTACCCGTTCCAGGTGGTTCACGGACGGGTATTCGCCTGGTTGCGCGGGATCGTTCAGGGCGTGTGGATGCTGACACCACTGTTGCTGATCGTTGCCCTGCTGGTTGCACGACGCAAGTTCCCGGAGTTGTTGACCGGTGTCATGCCGGTGCTGATCGTGCTCGGCGTGCTGCAACTGCTGGCATTGTCCCGACTGTGGAAGGCGCGCTGGCGTGCCGAAGTGTTGGCCCTGAGCGCCGTCCTGGCGTTGTGGACGGTCTATGCAGCCGTGTTCGAGCCGGTGGAGCGCGCACTCTACGACACCCGCTCTTTCAGTCGTGCGGCGTTCGCACAGGTTCAACAGAACCCGGCGCCGCTGGTGCTGCACGGCATGGGCAAAGACGCCAAGGCGATCAAGTTCATGGTCAACGTCGAGCAGGACCTGCAACCGCAGTTCACCGAGACTGTTCAGCAACTGGAGGCACTGCAGGGGCCGGCCTGGCTGATCATGGACAGCAAGGATATGCAGTCACTGCAAGGCACGCCGCTGGCCAGCCTGCAACCGGTACTGAGCGGTCGCTTCGACAAGAACGATTACGTGTTGTTGTACCTGAAACCCTTGTAGACCCCGCTGAAGGCTGCGATCTTGCAGAGCTTCCCAAGATCGCAGCCATCGGCAGTTCCTGCATGACATTCCTCATTCGCCCCGCCCGGCCCGCAGACGCGGCCGCCCTCCCTGCCATCGAACGCTCGGCCGCTGAACTGTTTCGCCTCGACCCTGCGCTGGCCTGGCTGGCCGACAGCGATGTACCTGACGAGACGCAACATTTGCAGGCCATCGAACAGGGACGTGTATGGGTTGCAGAGCATACTGTCGGACAACTTGCCGGTTTTTTAAGGGCGGTTGAAACCGACAGCCAGTTGCATATCGAGGAACTGTCCGTCGGCCAACACTTTCAGGGCCAGGGCATCGGCCGCAAGTTACTGTCGGGCGTGATTGAACACGCACGACGGCAGCAACTTGAAGCCGTCACGCTGACCACTTTTCGCGACCTGCCGTGGAATGCGCCGTTCTATCAACGCATAGGTTTTGTGCCATTGAACGAAGTGGACGCCGGACCCCGTTTGATCGAGGTACTCAACGACGAAATCGCCCACGGTTTGCCCGGCGAGCGACGTTGCGCGATGCGATTGATGCTCGGCTGAATTACAGCGGTGCCTTCAGATCAACACCCAACGCCCGGGCAAACGCCTTCACCAACGGACTGCGCACGGTGTTGTGACGCAGGATCAGATTGAACGGCGTGGCAATGTTGATGCGCTCCGGCAGCACCGCACGAAACTGCCCTGCCGCCACCAGCGTGGCCGCGTAATGCCGGGGCAGGAAGCCAACGAAACGCCCGGTCTTGATCAGCAGCGCCACGGCTTCGACCTGGGTCGCCGAAGCGGAAAAACTGTCGTAGCGGGCAAAGTTCAGCTTGTCACGATGGATCGCGTAGCGGTGGTTGATGCACTCGTAATCCTGCAGCACATTGCTGTTCATCTGCGACTCCGGCATGTCGAACAATGGATGGCCGACAGCGCAGTAAACCTCCGAGCGTTCTTCATATAACGGGTAGTAATCGAACTCTTCGCGCTTTTGATATACAGGTACTATCCCGGCCACCAGACGCCCCTCTACGACGCCTCTTTCAACCTCATCCAGTTGCGTGGATTGAAGTTGAAACCTGACCTTTGGCGATTCCTCATTGATTCTTTTAAGCGCCGCAACTAACGGCGAACTTTCATCCGTAATCGTATTATCAATAACCCCCACACCAAGGTCACCAACAAGTTCATTCTGCGCCGAACTAAGCCGGTCGCGAAAGTTGTCAACCGACGCAAACAGATCAATCGACGCCTGATAAACCAGACGCCCCTCTTCGGTCAGGTGAAACCCCTCGCGACCTCGGGTACACAGGCGCATGCCGATACGGATTTCCAGGTCGGAGATCTGCTTGCTGATGGCCGCAAGGCCCACGTTCAGCTCGTTCTGCGCGGCACTGAAGCCACCTGCCTCGACCACGGCCTTGAACACCTTGAGCAGTTTGAAATCCAGTCCGCTGAGGGCCAGCGGTGCTCGGTGAGCCGTTTTCAGCGGCGGGTTTCCGGAATTGGAAAGTGGGGTTTCCATAATGCTGATTTACCTCTGGCGCAATGTTCAACAATCTGTGTCCAACAACAAAAACATCGCCGACTAATAATAATGACCACAGAAAACAGGCCTTGGCAACCGCCAAAAAACCTCGAACATCAGTGCCAACTCACTGATCGCCAAACATGAAAAGCTGACACTTCGATCAGCTCTTGTCTCTTTGCAACTGCCCTCTTGAAAACTGCTTTGGCCTGACTCTGTCCGCTAACTCTTCAGCGTGATTTTCAGGGCCCGGCACACCGATTTCAGTTCGCGTTACCGACGAGGAAAACAACAAATGTCTCAAACCACCGACCGTCTCTGGGGTGCCCGTTTCAAAAGCGGCCCGTCCGCAGCCCTGGCGGCCCTGTCCCGTTGCCCCGAGCGCTATTTCCGCCTGACGCCGTACGATCTGGCCGGCTCCAAGGCCCACGCCGGGGAACTGCAACGTGCCGGTCTGCTGGACGAGCAGGAAACCCGCACGATGATCGAAGCCCTGGACGGCATCGGTGCCGATTTCGCTGCCGGGCGCATCGCCCCGACGCTGGACGACGAAGACGTTCACACCTTCATCGAGCGCCTGTTGACCGAGCGCCTCGGCGCACTGGGCGGCAAACTGCGTGCCGGCCGCTCACGCAACGACCAGACCGCCAATGACCTGCGCCTGTTCCTGCGTGACCACGTCCGCACCCTGGCCGTGGAAGTGCTGGCCCTGCAAACGGCGCTGGTGGATCAGGCCGAGCAGCACGTCGAGAGCATCTGCCCGGGCTTCACTCACTTGCAGCAGGCGCAACCGATCGTGTTTGCCCATCACTTGCTGGCCCATGCCCAATCGATGTTGCGAGACGTGCAACGTCTGGTGGATTGGGACGCACGCACTTCGCTGTCGCCCCTCGGTGCCGCAGCCATGGCCGGTTCCGCCATTGCTCGCCAGCCGCAGCAATCGGCCAAGGAAATGGGTTACGCCGGGGTCTGTGAAAACTCTATCGACGCCGTGGCCAGCCGTGATCACGTCGCCGAATTCCTGTTCATCGCCAGCATGCTCGGGATCAACATCTCGCGTCTGGCCGAAGAATTTTGCCTGTGGTCGTCGCGCCAGTTCCGCTGGGTCGATCTGGACGACGCCTACGCCACCGGCAGTTCGATCATGCCGCAGAAGAAAAACCCGGACATCGCCGAACTGGCCCGGGGCAAGGCTGGACGCCTGATCGGCAACCTGACCGGTCTGTTGTCGACGCTCAAATCCCTGCCGCTGTCGTACAACCGCGACCTGAGCGAAGACAAGAACGGCGTGCTCGACAGCGTCGACACCCTGTTGCTGGTGCTGCCAGCGATGGCCGGGATGGTCGCGACCATGACCGTCAACGTCGAGGAACTGCGGCGTCAGGCACCGCTGGGTTTCACCCTCGCCACCGAAGTCGCCGACTGGCTGGCGGTGCGCGGCGTGCCGTTCAAGGAAGCCCACGAAATCACCGGCGCACTGGTGCAGGCCTGCGAAAAACACGACCTCGAATTGTGGGAAGCCTCGCCGGCGCTGCTGGCCGAGATCGACCCGCGCCTGACGGCAGATGTGCGTGACAGCCTGACCCTGGAAGCCGCCATCGCTGCCCGCAGCGGCTGGGGCGGCACCGCGCCGCAACAAGTGCGCGAGCAGATCGGCCGCCTGAAAACCGCCCTCGCCGCGCAGCAGCAGTGGACCGAAAACTACCAGGGCTTCCGCCTCTAAGCCGGGTCCCCCTCCCCCCGGGAGGGGGTGATCGATAAGTACAGTGTACGGAGAAACACCATGAGCCAGACTCAGGCAGAACGACTCCAGGCGGAGCGCAAACTGGCGGAAAACCAGTTCGACATTACCCAGTACCAGCATGTGCCACGGCGCTATTACGGGCGGATCTTCTTCGCCACCGTGATCGTCATCGCCATCATCGGCCTGGTGCGGGCCTTCGCCGAAGGCAAGATCGAATGGTCGTACATCGGCCAGTTCCTGACTTCCGAAGCGATCATGTGGGGCCTGCTCAACACGATCATCATGGCCGTTCTGGCGATGGCGCTGGGCATCGTGTTCGGGGTGATCACCGCGATCATGCGCATGTCGGCCAACCCGATCCTGCGTTACGTGGCAGTGACCTACACCTGGCTGTTTCGCGGTACGCCACTGATTCTGCAACTGCTGTTGTGGTTCAACCTGGCGCTGATCTTCCCCACCATCGGCATTCCCGGCCTGTTCGAACTCGACACCGTGAGCCTGATGACGCCGTTCGTGGCCGCCCTGCTCGGCTTGAGCATCAACCAGGGCGCCTACACCGCTGAAGTGGTGCGCGCCGGCCTGCTGTCGGTAGACACCGGCCAGTACGAAGCCGCCAAGTCGATCGGCATGCCGCGCCTGCAAGCGCTGCGCCGGATCATCCTGCCCCAGGCCATGCGCATCATCATCCCGCCGGTGGGCAACGAATTCATCGGCATGGTGAAAATGACCTCGCTGGCGAGCGTGATCCAGTACTCGGAACTGCTCTACAACGCCCAGAACATCTACTACGCCAACGCCCGGGTCATGGAGCTGCTGATCGTCGCCGGTATCTGGTACCTGGCCACCGTCACCGTCCTGTCCTTTGGTCAAAGCCGTCTGGAGCGTCGTTTCGCTCGCGGCGCCGGCAAGCGTTCTTGAGGAATCCGTCATGAGAAGCATCGTCAAGGCCGTGAGCCTGAACAAATATTACGACCAGTACCACGCGCTCAAGGACATCAACATCGAGGTCGAGCAAGGCGAAGTGCTGTGCATCATCGGCCCGTCCGGCTCGGGCAAGAGCACCCTGCTGCGGTGCGTCAATCAGCTGGAAAAGATCGACAAGGGCGGCCTCTGGGTCGACGGCGAACTGGTGGGCTACCGCGTGGTCGGGCACAAACTGCACGAACTCAACGAGTCACAGATCGCCCGCCAGCGCCTGGCCACCGGCATGGTGTTCCAGCGTTTCAACCTGTTCCCGCACATGACCGTGCTGCAAAACATCATCGAAGGCCCGTGCCAGGTGCTCAAGCGTTCGCCCAAGGAGGCGCACGAAGAAGCCCTGGAACTGCTGGCCCGAGTCGGTCTGGCTGACAAGCGCGACAGTTACCCGATCGAACTGTCGGGCGGTCAGCAGCAACGGGTAGCCATAGCCCGCGCCCTGGCCATGCGCCCCAAGCTGATGCTGTTCGATGAACCCACTTCGGCACTCGACCCGGAACTGGTCGGTGAGGTGCTGTCGGTGATGCGCGATCTGGCGCAGACCGGCATGACCATGATCGTCGTCACCCATGAACTGGGCTTCGCCCGGGAGGTTTCCAACCGCATGGTGTTCATGGACGGCGGGCAGATCGTGGAGGCTGGAAGCCCCGAAGAAATACTAATAAGTCCGCAAAACCCGCGCACCCAAAGCTTCATTTCTGCCGTTCGAACCTGAGGCCCCTTTGGCCTTCACAACACTCATAAGAGAACGTCCATGAAGAACTTCGTCATTCCAGCAGTACTCACCTCCCTCATGTCTTGCGGTTTCGCCATGGCCGCCGAATTGCCGGCGAGCATCAAGGAGAAAGGCGAGATCGTCGTCGCGATCATGCCCAACTATCCGCCGATGGACTTCAAGGATCCGGCCACCAACAAGCTCACCGGCCTGGACTACGACTTGGGCAACGCCCTGGCCGAGCGCCTCGGGATCAAGATCAAGTGGCAGGAAACCGGCTTCGAGCAAATGATCAACGCCTTGACCACCGACCGCGTGGACATGGTCCTGTCGGGCATGACCGACACCGCCGAGCGCCAGGCCAGCGTGACCTTCGTCGACTACTTCACCAGCGGCCCGCAGTTCTACACCTTGCAGAAGAACACGGCGACCAACGAGATCATCGACCTGTGCGGCAAGAAAGTCGGCACCAGCCGCCGCACCACATTCCCGGCAGAAATCGCCGCGTGGAGCAAGGAACACTGTGAAGCCGCGGGCAAACCTGCAATCAACGTGATCGGCACCGAAGGCTCGGCCGACGCCCGCGCCCAACTGCGTCAGAGCCGCATCGATGCGGCGATGCAGGGCAGCGAAACCCTGTCGTACCTCAAGACCCAGGAAAAGGACATGTACAAGACGGTCGGCCAGCCGATCTCCGTACAGTTCACCGGGTTGGGTGTGAGCAAGAAGAAGCCTGAGCTGAGTGAGGCGGTGAAGGTGGCGCTGCAGAGCATGGTGGATGACGGCAGCTATAACGCGATTCTGAAGAAGTGGGATCTGGAGTTGGGTGCGATCAAGGATGTGACCATTAACGCGGGCAAGTAACTGGTTCCTCTGTGGGAGCGGGCTTGCCCGCGATGGCGCTCGATCAGTCGACATCAATGTTGAATGTACCGGCCTCATCGCTGGCAAGCCAGCTCCCACAGGGGTCGTGAACAGTTGGAGAGTTATCGATGTCCTCCTTGCAACCCACCTGGCCCGACCAGCACAAAGCCTGCCTCGCCCTGGCCTTCGACCTCGACGGCCCGACTGGCGACGCCATGCTCAACGGCTCGATCTGGCACAAACCCGAATACTTCGGCTTCGGCGGCTACGGCCCCTACCGCGCCCTGCCCCGCCTGCTCGACCTGCTCGACGCCTTCAAGATCCCGACCACCTTCTTCGTCCCCGCCTGGGTCGTGGAAAACTGGCCGAAACAGTGCCAGGCCATCGTCGAGCGCGGTCATGAAGTCGCCTACCACGGCTACAAACACGAATCCTTCTACGCCCTGACGCTGGACCAGCAGCAGGCCGTGATGAACAAATCCCGCGACGTTTTCTGGCAATACCTGCACATCCGCGCCGAGGGTTTTCGCACCCCGTCCGGTGACTGGCGCGCCGAGACGCCGGCGATGCTGGCCGACAACGGCGTCATCTATTCCAGCAGCATGCGTGGCGACGACCGCCCGTATCTGGTCAACGTCCCCGGCCACGACACGCCGCTGGTGGAGATCCCGGGTCGCTGGGAAATGGACGACTACGCCTCCCTCGCCTACACCCGCGCACCGAACTTCCCGTCCGGCCTCGACCGCACCGCCAGCTACGAGCTGACCCTCGACAACTGGCAACGCGAGTACGACGGCGCGATGGACGAAGGCCTGTGCCTGACCACGCTGTTCCACCCGAAAATCACCGGCAAGCCGGGGCGTATCCTGTTGCTGGAGAAACTCTTCGAACACATGCGCCAGCGCGATGACGTGTGGTTCGCCACCTGCCGTGACGTCGCCCGCTGGTGGCTGAAGGAGCATCACCATGGCTGACTCCAGCACTCTCTGGCCCGCCGGCAAACGCTGCGCGGTGGTGCTGACTGTCGATTACAACGACATTCACGGCATCCTCACTCAGGCCCCGGAAGTCGCCGGACGCGACAAGACACTGTCGGTGTGGCGCTACGGCACGCAACGGGGTGTCGAGCGTTTGCTCGGTTTGTTCACGGAATTCGGGGTGCGCAGCAGCTGGTTCGTGCCCGGCATCGTTGCCGAGGAAAACCCGCAGCACATCGCCGCGATCCTGGCCGCCGGCCACGAAATCGCCTGCGCCGGTTACCGCCATCAGGATTACGACACGCTGGATCTGGCGGCGCAAAGTGCGGAAGTCGCCAAGGGTTGTGCAGCGCTGGAAGTATTGACTGGCGTGCGCCCGACCGGTTTCCGGATTCCTGCGGGTAACGGCGCGCCGGGATTCATCGAAGCCTTGAAAGATCACGGCATTCACTGGTCTTCGTCATGGCGCGGCGATGATCTGCCGTTCTTGCACCCGACCGCCCCTGAAGTGGTCGAGTTGCCGCTGCATTACGAACTGGAAGACGAACCCTATTTCGCCTTCAACCTGAGCCCGGCCGTGCCGCCGGCGCAATCACGGATCGCCTCCTACAGCCACACCCTCGGCAACCTGCAAATGGACTTCGCCGGATTCCACCGTTTCGGCCTGTGCTACGTGCTGCGCCTGCACCCGGAAATCATCGCCACGCCGGGGCGTATCGGCGTACTGCGTGAGTTGCTGCAAGGCATTCAGCAGCATGACGACGTGTGGATCGCCACCGGCGCCGACGTCGCGCAGTGGTGGGCGCAAACCGCATCACCGGTCGCGCAGGATCATCCGGCCTCGGTGTATGAACGCCATTATCGGGACTACCTCGTATGACGGAACGCATGCAGCGGCTGGCGCGGTTTTGCGTCGAAACGCGGTTTGAAGATCTGCCCCCGGCGTTGGTGGAACAGGCCAAGCGACACATTCTCGACACCTTCGGCGCAGCGCTGGCCGGGGCCGACAGTGCGGTGGCGCTTCAGGCGCGGCAGGTGTTCGGCGCCGAGCCGGGCAACGCGCTGGTCTGGGGTTCATCACTGCGTGTCGGCGCGGGGCATGCGGCGTTGCTCAACGGCATCGCCGCCCATGCGCTGGAACTGGACGACACCGGCGGTTGCGATCACTCCGGTGCGGTGGTGCTGCCGGCAGTGATGGCGGCGCTGTCACTGGTGGATCGACCGGTGGACGGTCGCGAGTTCATCACCGCCGTGGTGATCGGCTACGAAATCGGCCGGCGGGTGCTGGAAGCCTGCGGCAGTTATTCGGCGCATAACGGCGCCGGTTGGCACTCCACCGCCACCTGCGGCGTGTTCGGCGCGGCGGCGGCCTGTGCGCGGATCTTTGCCCTGGATGCAGCGCAAACCGTGTCGGCACTGGGCATCGCCGGCAGTTTCAGCGGCGGGTTGTGGGCGTTCATTCATGACGGTTCGCAAAGCAAGAAACTGCACAGCGGACGCGCTGCCGAGGGTGGTTTGCTCGCGGCGCGTTTTGCTCGCGAAGGCGTCAGCGGGCCGTCGATGTTGTTCGAGGATGTCTGGGGCGGTTTTCTCAAGACCCTGGCGCCGGGCAGCGCGCAACCGGATGCGCTGGATGCTGAATTGGGCCAGGTCTGGAAACTCGCGCGCTGTTCGATCAAACCCTACGCCGCGTGCCGTGGCACCCATTCGGCCATCGATGCACTCGGGTTGTTGCTGAAGCAATTGCAGGTCAGCGCGGATCAGGTGGAGGACGTCCAGGTGACGCTGTGCGGGTTTCTGCTCGACATGTGCGGCGGCCGCGACACCCGCAGTCTGGCCGCCGCGCAGATGAGTCTGCCCTACGCCCTCGCCGCGCGACTGGTGCATGGTCATTGCCGGTTGGAGGCTTACGACGAACAGCCGCGCAACGATCCGCGCATTGCTCAATGGCTGACGCGCATTCGCCTTGAAGTGGATGAGCGACTGTCGGAGGATGGCGAGCCGGTGGTCATTGTCCGAACCCGCGACGGGCGTCAGGCGAGCCTGTGTGTCGAGGTGCCGCTGGGCGCGCCGGGTAATCCGCTGAGTGAAGCGGCGCTGGAGGAGAAATTTTTCAGTCTGGCGTTGCGGGTCATTTCACCGGTCAAGGCCGAGCCGTTATTGGCGCAGTTGCGACAACTGCAAACGCTGGCTTGCGTGCGCGATCTCGGGCACCTGTTAACCGAATAAGGACATTTGATTTTCCGTGGCCACCTACTCGCTCGTTATCCGCCGCCTGATGATCGTTTCGCTGACCATCGTCGTCAGCCGCGCCATCACCAGTCCTTTGCTCACCCTGTTTTTGAGTAAAAAGCTGGGCCTCAACCAACAGGACGTCGGGCTGTTACTGGGCATCGCGGTGTTCATCGCCACCCTGCTTGCGTTGTACGGCGGCTACATCATCGACCGGCTGGAAAAGCGCCGGTTACTGATCCTCGCCATGCTTTCCAGCGCCATTGGTTTCGTGCTGCTGACGTTCGCCAAAGACCTGTACCTCACGACCGCCACCCTGGTCATCACCGAAACCGCCTCGGCGCTGTTCCTGATCGGCTCCAAGGCGATCCTCAGCGAAAATCTGCCCATGGGTCAGCGGGCCAAGGCGTTTTCCCTGCGCTATACCCTGACCAACATCGGCTACGCCACCGGACCTATGCTCGGTGTAGTGATCGCCGGGGTGTACCCGATTGCGCCATTCCTGATTGCCGCTGGCATCGCCTTCGGCAGCATCTTCCTGATGGTCGGGATTCCCAGGGACGCCAGCCCGATCGCCGCCATCGGCCAGCCACAAAGCTTCCTGAAGACCCTGGTGACCCTGAAAAACGACCGCACGCTGATCATGTTCACCTGCGGTTGCCTGCTCAGCACCGTCGTTCACGGACGTTTCACGCTGTACCTGTCGCAATACCTGCTGGTGGTCGAAGACTCGCAACGGGCGCTGCAAACCATGGCCGCCCTGCTCGCTTGCAACGCCATCGCGGTGATCCTGCTGCAATACCAGATCGGCCGCCTCCTCAACCGGGAAAAGCTGCGCTACTGGATCGCCGCCGGCACCAGTCTGTTCATCCTCGGCCTGATCGGTTTCAGCCTGGCCGACAGCCTGCTGACGTGGTGCATCGCGATGTTCATCTTCACCCTCGGCGAGATGATCATTTATCCGTCGGAATTCCTGTTCGTCGACACCCTGGCCCCCGAAGAACTGCGCGGCAGTTATTACGGCGCACAGAACCTCGCAGCCCTGGGTGGCGCACTGAGCCCGGTGATCTGCGGCTTCCTGTTGATGCATACGCCGGCGCCGACCATGTTCTACGCCCTCAGTGCATTAACCGCGATGGGCGGGTTCCTGTGCTTCATGAGCGGTCGGCGAGCGGCTTTACTTCACAAATAATGCATTGAAACTGCATTTATATGAATTTGTCAGCATCGAGATTGCTTGGCACACTGTGCGCGTTCCTCCCCCAATAGTTGGAACGCTTCGAAGGACTTTCCGGGTTGACGGACAAGTCCTTTTTTTTGCCTTCGGTTTTCGTCAAAGGATCGTTTCTTCATGCTCGCTCGCTGGTTGCCCGCTGCCATCAACACCCGCCCCACCGAATGGAGCCGCGCTGCCATCGGCATGGCACTCGGCACACTGTTCAGCGTGTGGGCGTGCAGTCAGGTGTTCGGCATCGAAGTGGCCTACCACCTGATCGGCCCATTGGGCGCCTCGGCGGTGCTGCTGTTCGCCGTGTCCTCCGGCGCCCTCGCCCAGCCATGGTCGATCATCGGCGGCTACCTGTGCGCGGGCGTCGTCGCGTTGCTGGTGGCCCACGTTCTCGGTCGAACCCTCGGCAGCGCCTGCCTCGCCGCCGGGATGGCCCTGATCCTGATGTGCTGGCTGCGCTGCCTGCACCCTCCGGCCGGTGCGGTGGCATTGACCATGGTGCTGGCCGATCCGACGACCATCGCCATGGACTGGAAAGCCCTGGAACCGGTGATGCTCAGCGCCGCGTGCCTGCTGCTGGCCGCTTTGGCCTACAACAACCTGACTCGCATCCGCTACCCGAAACGCCCCGCCGAACCGGCGCCCGCCCTGGCGCCGGTCGATTCTCAGGCCATCACGGCCGAGGATCTGAAATTGGCACTGGCGGACATGGAGGCGTTTATCGATGTCACGCCGGAGGATCTCGAGCAGTTGATTCATGCCAGTGAACTGCATGCCAAACGGCGGAGCATTGGTGAAGTGCTGGGTGGTCGCAGGTAATACGTGATCCGACCGAAGGTTGTCGAACGCCCTTGCCAAGACATGACCAACGACTACCTTTCAGCTTTGTACCGCACAGATTTGTCTGCCTTTCACTTGGAAGTCTGGCCCGCTGTAATGTCCAGTAGCGATGACATCGGTAGTCTGGCTATGGAAAAACGCTCAATGTTGTTGAGAAGCGAGCTGGCTTTGCGCTTTGACTGAAACGTTACTTTCCTCAAACACCGCATTTCTGCGTAACCAGCAGTCCGCCCAAATGCCCCGCCTGTAGCATGCGGGCACGTGTGTTTTTCGCCAGCTCCGTGAATCTGGTGGTTTTCGAATCCATGGTTTCGAAATCTGCGAGAGGAACGTTTCATGAGCGACCCATTGCTGAAGTTGCTGCAAAAGCCCCTGTTCGACCCCGAAAAGCGCTATCGCGTGTCTCTGCGCGAATACATGGATCTGAATATCGATCGGATGCGCGCAATCATCGGCAACGGGCTCATGACCAATGCCATGTGGCTGAGCCAACCCCGTCAGTCTGAATTCCGGTTGATGCTTGAACGTGCAGCGCTTATCGGCGCCTGGGACTATTCATTGATTGCCTGCATCGTCGACCACTTCATTGCCGGTGACGCTTTTTTTGCCCACGGCAGTCAGCGCCAGATCGCGCAGTATCAACAGGAAATCTGTCAGCTGGATGCGGTTTACGCCTTTGGCTGCACGGAGATCGCCAGCGGCTCCGATGTGGGTAACCTGCAAACCACGATCACCCATGACCCTCACAACCATTGTCTGATTCTGAACTCGCCCACTGCGCAGTCGTGCAAGTTCTGGATCGGCAACGCACTGCACGCAGCAGTGGTGGTCATGGTACTGGGGCGTCTGATCGTCAAAGGTGTGGATGTGGGGTTGCACTGGTTCCGCGTGCCAATTCGCGAGCAAGAGAATGGCCCGCTCCTGCCAGGTGTCAGGATGACCACCTGCGATCCCAAGGGTGGCATTCACGCCAATCAAGTCGCCGGCATCCGTTTTTGCACAATGAAGCTGCCGCTGGACGCACTGATGCAACGCTATGCCAGGTTCTCTGCGCAAGGTGATTTCAGCAGCGACATCCCGCCAAAAGAACGCTTGAAAAGCGCGATGCAGACATTCATCCAGGAACGCCTTTTCCTTATTGCTGCCGCTCGTGGTGGCGCCAGTATGTGTGCTCACCTGACGTATCGTTTCGGCTCCCATCGTTTGGTCAAGAGTAACGAGGGCAACCAGCCTCTTCTGACCAAGGCACTGTTCCGACAACGACTGTATGTCGTACAACTCAAGGTGCTGGCCCTGAAGATGCTGGAGCGGGCGGTGCTGTCGCGGTTCGAAGCGAACTGGCATCAACCGGCCAGGCGAACAGAACTGCATATTCTCGCCGCCATCGTCAAAAGTGTCGGTACATGGCTGGGACTGGAGGTCATGAGAGCGTGCAGAGAGCTTTGTGGTTCGCAGGGTTTTCACCATCACAACCAGATCGTCACCTTGTGCATGGATCACGAGATCAGCACTACGTTCGCCGGTGACAACAGCATCCTGTGCGCTCAGGTCGCCAGGGACGCCATCACCCGACCACGGTTTGCCTCCCACAACATCGCCCAGCGCATCGAGTCGCTCATCGCTGATCAATGCCGCGATAGTGCCGACTTTTCTCACCGTGAGGCCGTGGCACTCACCTACGCCCGTGCGCTGGACCTGATCCTCGTCGAAGGCGAACGCAACCGGCTCGTTTCTCCCGGAACACTTCAGGACATACTCCACGTCTTTTCCCCGGTGTTGCACCCTTGGGGGCTGTCGGTCGCTGGCGACGAACTGGAACTGCGCGCTACAGGAACCCGGCTCGGTGAGATCGACGATCTGCTCAAGCCACCGCCGGAGCTGGTCAGTGCCCCCATCGACGCAGCCGATTACGTGGAGCGTTTCACGGCTGCACTCTACGAGGAAGCGTGAGCATGGCCAATCAATCTTTTCCGGACTTCTCCGACCGCTACACGATCCAGGACCCCTATCGGGCCTACGCGTACCTGAGAATTCATCAACCGGTCTATTGGTGCGATCACTTGCATGCCTGGTTTCTGACCCGCTATGGCGACGTCCACGCCGCCCAGGCCGATACCCGACGTTACTCCTCGAACCGTATGCGGCAATTGGTGGACACCCGCGTATCGAAAGAACAACGCGAGCAACTGAACGTCTTCGTCCTCCTGGCCTCGCAATGGATGTATGACCAGGATGGAGACGCGCACAAGAAAAGTCGTCAGTTGCTAGGCAAGGCATTCACACCTCGCGCCATTGAGTCGTTGCGCCAGATCATTCAGGACATCACCGATCAAGAGCTGTCCGGCCTGCAAGGCCAGGTCGACCTCAAGGCCAGCCTTTTCGACCGGATTCCCGCGCTGATCCTCGCCGAGCTCTACGGCATCGATCGCGAAGATGCCCTGAAACTGCGGCGCTGGACGAGGGACATCGTGATGTTTGTGGGCGGCAGCCACGATCCTGACTATGGGCCTGAACAGGCACTGGCAGGGATTGAAGAAATGTACGCCTACTTTGCCGACCTCGTTGAAAAGCGCCGCCGCCAGCCCCGGGACGATCTGGTCAGTCGGGTGCTTGAGTCGAGTATGGAAAGTGCGGCAAGCGATGACGAGGTACTGGCGCAAATTGTCTTCATCCTGGTTGCCGGTTACACCACCAGCGCTGACCAACTCTGTATCGGCTTGCTGCACTTGCTCGAACACCCTGCGCAGCATGCGGCCCTCAAAAACGATCCGACCCTGGTGAACCTGGCCGTGGAGGAAATGCTGCGCTTCGATGCCGCCGGTTCATTGAGCCATCGAGTGCTGACTGAAGACGTCACGATCGAAGGCGTCACGATGAAGGCGGGAGACCTGGTCTATCTGATACGAGCCTCCGCCAACCGGGATCCGGCGAAATTCACCGCCCCTGACACCTTCGATATCCGTCGAGCGGACCATGACCATCTGGCATTTGGCCGTGGACAGCACTTCTGCATGGGTACCGCGCTGTTCCGCCTGGAGGCCGAGATCGTTTTTACGTCCTTGCTAAAGCGCTTTCCCGATTTGGGTCTTGTCGCGGATAGCCCTGCGACCTGGCGCACCAGCAACCTTCAATTCCGGGGCTTGAAGGCACTTCCGATCAATCTTGGGAAAGGAGTCTGAACCATGGAGTTTCAACGCGTGTTTTCTGCCGCCCCTTGGGAATCCATCGCCGGCTACTGCAGAGCCTTGAAGGCTGGCAATACCCTTCTGGTAGGCGGCACGGTGGCGTTCGATGATGACGGCAAGCCGTTCAAACCCGGCGATGCATATGCCCAGACGCTACGGTGCCTGGAGATCATCGAACAGGCGCTAAAAGAACTGGGCGAGGATCGCACGCGCATCATTGCAACCCGCATGTACACCAGCGATATGAAACTCTGGCGGAAAATCGCGCAGGCCCACAAGGAATTCTTTGACCAACACCCACCCACCACCATGCTGCTGGAAGTCGCACGATTGATCAGCCCTGAATTCGTTATCGAGATTGAGGCAGAGGCCCGCTCGAACGGGGATCGCGGTCATGAATGAGGCCTCTTTGACCGTGGAGGACGCCAGAGCAACGTTGCGCCAGGCTCAAGTGACCCGCGTTCACGACATGGCGATTGAAAGTCACGGTCGCCGGTTGCCGCTGCGCCTTTACTGGCCTGCGGGCAAGGGGCCTTTTGCCGTGCTGGTGTTCTTCCATGGTGGTGGCTGGGTCACGGGCGACCTGGATACCCATGATGGATTCTGCCGACTGATGTGTGACTGGGCTGGCTGTGCGGTAGTCGCCGTTGATTACGCCCGCCCTCCGGAACACCTGTTTCCGGCAGCCCTGGATGATTGCTGGACAGCTTTGCAATGGGTCGCACTGCAGGGTCGAGAGCATGGTCTTGATACTTCGAGAATCGCGGTCGCCGGCGGTGGCTCCGGAGGGGCAATGGCCGCTGTCATCTGTCAGCGCGATTCGGCCCAGCAAAGACCGTGTCTCGGCTTTCAGCTGCTGCTTTACCCTTTGCTTGATTGCCACACCCGATACCCATCCCACGAGCAATTCGCGCAAGGACATGGCCTTACAACACAGATGCTCGAATGGTATCTCGGCCACTATCTGCCGCCCGGCACATCGCGCGCCGATCCGCGGTTGTCCCCCCTGCTCTACAACGCGTTGCACGGACTGCCCCGGACGCTGATCATCACCAGCGAACTCGACATTTTGCGGGATGAAGGCCGTGCCTATGCAACGCGATTGCGTGCAGCAGGTGTGAGCGTCGAACACCTGGAATTCCAAGGCATGCGCCATGGTTTCATGAACCATCCCGCGGCGCATGATGAGGCTCGGCAGGCACTGTTGTCATGCGTCCGCTCGCTGCAGGCACAGTTTCGCGGGGAGTGACAGCCAGTGCTGCTCTGCGCGGCGGTTCCCCCGGCCAAGATCAGGCAAAAATGCAGACACCCCATGCACATATCCCCGTTGTACACGGCAAATTTGCACTGTTACGATCCGCTAACGCCCGCGCGCGGGCTTCTCGAATAAAGACAATAAAAGCAGGGAGTTAGTGATGACTGCTCAGGCTTCATCCCCGCGGACTTCGTCCATGGATGCCACGCCACACGAAGTGCTGGCCGAGGTTCGCAACCACATCGGTCACCTGACCCTCAACCGCCCCGCCGGCCTCAATGCCCTGACCCTCGACATGGTGCGCCAGCTCCAGCAACACCTGGACGCCTGGGCCGCCGATGCCGATATCCACGCGGTCGCGCTGCGCGGTGCCGGCGAGAAAGCCTTCTGTGCCGGTGGCGACATTCGATCGCTGTACGACAGCCACAAAAGCGGCGACACGCTGCACGAAGATTTCTTCGTCGAGGAATACGCCCTCGACCTGACGATCCACCGCTACCGCAAACCCGTGCTGGCGCTGATGGACGGTTTCGTTCTCGGCGGCGGCATGGGCCTGGTGCAAGGCGCCGATTTGCGGGTGGTCACCGAAAAGAGTCGTCTGGCGATGCCGGAAGTGGCGATCGGCTATTTCCCGGATGTCGGCGGCAGTTATTTCCTGCCGCGCATTCCTGGCGAGCTGGGGATTTACCTGGGCGTCAGCGGCGTGCAGATTCGTGCGGCGGATGCGCTGTATTGCGGGCTGGCCGACTGGTATCTGGACAGCAGCAAACTCGGCACCCTCGATGAACAGCTCGATCAGTTGGAGTGGCACGACACGCCATTGAAGGATCTGCAAAGCCTGTTGGCCCGTCACGCCGTGCAAACCCTGCCGGATGCGCCGCTGGAAGCCTTGCGCCCGGCCATCGACCACTTCTTCGCCTTGCCTGACGTGCCAAGCATCGTCGAGCAACTGCGCGCCGTGACGGTTGCCGACAGCCACGAATGGGCGACCACCACGGCCGACCTGCTGGAAACCCGCTCGCCATTGGCCATGGGTGTGACCCTGGAGATGCTGCGTCGCGGCCGGCACCTGACACTGGAACACTGCTTCGCCCTCGAACTGCATCTGGATCGCCAGTGGTTCGAGCGCGGCGACCTGATCGAAGGCGTGCGCGCCTTGCTGATCGATAAAGACAAATCACCACGCTGGAACCCGCCGACCCTCGCCGCGTTGCACGCCGAGCAGGTCGCGAGTTTCTTCCACGGTTTCGAAGAGAGCGGGAGCTGAGTCATGCACGATCTCGAATTGACTGAAGACCAGGTCATGATCCGCGACATGGCCCGGGACTTTGCCCGTGGCGAGATCGCCCCCCACGCCCAAGCCTGGGAAAAGGCCGGCTGGATCGATGACGGTCTTGTGGCGAAGATGGGCGAACTTGGGCTGCTGGGCATGGTGGTACCGGAGGAATGGGGCGGCACCTATGTCGACTACGTAGCCTATGCGCTGGCGGTGGAAGAGATTTCCGCCGGCGACGGCGCCACCGGCGCCTTCATGAGCATCCACAACTCGGTGGGCTGCGGGCCGGTGCTCAATTACGGCAGCGAAGAACAGAAACAGACCTGGCTGGCGGATCTGGCCAGCGGCGCGGTGATCGGCTGCTTCTGCCTGACCGAACCCCAGGCCGGCTCCGAAGCGCACAACCTGCGCACCCGCGCCGAACTGCGCGACGGGCAATGGGTGATCAACGGCGCCAAGCAATTTGTCAGCAACGGCAAGCGGGCGAAACTGGCGATCGTGTTTGCGGTGACCGATCCGGATCTGGGCAAGCGTGGGATCTCGGCGTTTCTCGTGCCGACCGATACGCCGGGCTTCATCGTTGACCGTACCGAACACAAGATGGGCATCCGCGCTTCCGACACCTGCGCCGTGACGCTGAACAATTGCAGCATTCCTGAAGCGAACCTGCTGGGCGAACGCGGCAAAGGCCTGGCGATCGCCCTCTCCAACCTGGAAGGCGGACGCATCGGCATCGCGGCGCAAGCCTTGGGCATCGCCCGTGCAGCGTTCGAAGCGGCGCTGGGTTACGCCCGTGATCGGGTGCAGTTCGGCAAAGCCATCGTCGAGCACCAGAGCATCGCCAACCTGCTGGCGGACATGCAGATGCAGATCAACGCGGCGCGCTTGATGATCCTGCACGCGGCGCGGCTGCGCACGGCGGGCAAACCCTGTCTGTCGGAGGCTTCGCAGGCCAAGCTGTTTGCTTCGGAAATGGCCGAGAAGGTGTGTTCGTCAGCGATTCAGATTCATGGCGGGTATGGGTATCTGGAGGATTACCCGGTTGAGAAGTACTACCGGGATGCACGGATTACCCAGATTTATGAGGGGTCGAGCGAGATACAGCGGATGGTGATTGCTCGGGAGTTGAAGAACTATCAGTTGTAACCGAGTAACGCCTGCCCCCTCATCGGAACGCCGCCCGCCCAGCCCTCTCCCCCAGGAGAGGGAGCTGACCGAGGGGTCTGGCGTCATACATCGACCTGAAAGATCGCGTCGATTATGAATAGCGGACTACATGCTTTTTACAGCCTGAGTTCGACTCGGTAATTCAGGTCGGCGTAACTCCCGAGTACAACCCGGTCAGTCCCCTCTCCCTCCGGGAGAGGGTTAGGGTGAGGGGGCTCTTGAGGGCGCCGCGTTATTTGCCCTGGAACTCGGCAGGCCGCTTGGCCACAAACGCAGCCATCCCTTCCTTCTGATCCTGCGTCGCAAACGCCGCATGGAACACCCGGCGCTCGAAGCGCACGCCTTCGGTCAGGTTCACTTCGAACGCGCGGTTGACGCTTTCCTTGACCATCATCGCAATCGGCAGCGATTTGCTGGCGATCATCGCCGCGACTTTCAGCGCTTCATCCAGCAGTTCATCACTCGGCACGATCCGAGCGACGATGCCGCAGCGTTCGGCTTCCACCGCGTCGATCAAACGCCCGCTCAGGCACATTTCCATGGCTTTGGCCTTGCCCACGGCGCGGGTCAGGCGCTGGGTGCCGCCCATGCCCGGCAGCACGCCGAGGTTGATTTCCGGCTGGCCGAATTTGGCGTTGTCGCCGGCCAGGATGAAGTCGCACATCAGCGCCAGTTCGCAGCCACCGCCGAGGGCAAAACCGTTGACCGCCGCGATGATCGGCTTGCGGCGGTTGGCCACGCGGTCGCTGTCACTGAACAGATCGTCCATGTAGATCTGCGGATAGGTCAGCTCGGCCATTTCCTTGATGTCGGCGCCGGCGGCGAAGGCCTTTTTCGAGCCGGTGATGACGATGCAGCCAATGTTCGCATCGGCTTCCAGGCCGTCGAGGGCGCGGTTCACTTCGCTGACCAGTTGCGCGTTGAGGGCATTGAGCGCCTGCGGGCGATTGAGGGTGATCAGGCCGACGCGGCCGTGGGTTTCCAGCAAAATCGTTTCGTAACTCATGTGCAGATTCCTTCTCAAAGATTGCGCGAAATGACCATGCGCTGAATGTCGCTGGTGCCTTCGTAGATCTGGCAAACCCGCACGTCGCGGTAGATGCGCTCCAGCGGAAAGTCGTTGAGGTAACCGTAACCGCCCAGAGTTTGCAAGGCCATGGAGCAGACCTTCTCGGCCATTTCCGAGGCGAACAACTTGGCCATCGACGCCTCGACCAGCGCCGGCTGACCGCTGTCACGCAGGGCGGCGGCGTAATGCACCATCTGCCGCGCCACGGCGATCTGGGTGGCCATGTCCGCCAAGCGGAACGCCACGGCCTGATGCTCGATGATCGGCTTGCCGAAAGTGTCACGTTCACGGGCGTAATCGCGCGCCGCTTCGAACGCGGCGCGGGCCATGCCCACCGATTGCGAGGCGATGCCGACGCGTCCGCCTTCGAGGTTGGCCAGGGCGATCCTGTAGCCCTCGCCCTCCTCGCCCAACCGGTTGGCCACCGGCACTTTCACGTCTTCAAACAGAATCTGGCAGGTGTCCGACGCGTGCTGGCCGAGCTTATCTTCGACGCGGGCGACTTTGTAGCCCGGCGAATCGGTCGGCACGATGAAGGCGCTGATCCCGCGCTTGCCGGCACTCGGATCGGTGACCGCAAACACGATCACAACCCCGGCATTCTGCCCGGAGGTGATGAACTGTTTGCAGCCGTTGAGCACGTAGTGATCGCCTTCCAGCCGCGCACGGGTTTTCAGGCTGCTGGCGTCGGAGCCGGCCTGCGGTTCGGTCAGCGCGAAGGCACCGAGCATCTCGCCGCTGGCCAGTGGTTTGAGGAAGCGTTCACGCTGGTCGTCGTTACCGAACTTGAGGATCGGCACGCAACCCACCGAGTTGTGCACGCTCATGATGGTCGAGCAGGCGCCGTCGCCGGCGGCGATTTCTTCCAGGGCCATGGCGTAGGCCAGATAACCGGTGTCGCAACCGCCCCACTGCTCCGGCACCAGCATGCCGAAGAAGCCCAGCCCGGCCATTTCGCCGATGGCTTCTTTCGGGAAGCGGTGTTCGCGATCCCACTCGGCGGCAAACGGTTTGAGCCGTTCCTCGGCAAACTGCCGGGCCATGTCGCGGATTTGTTGTTGGTCGTCATTGGGAATCATGGCAAATCCTTATTCATTGGCACCGTCTATCCCCTGTGTGAGCGGGCTTGCTCGCGAAAGCGGTGGATCAGCACAGTGAGTGTTGGCTGACAGGACGCTTTCGCGAGCAAGCCCGCTCCCACAATTCGAGATGCGCGGGCTTTAGTAGAGGCACTCGACAGCCATCGCCGTGGCTTCGCCGCCGCCGATGCAGATCGCCGCAACACCGCGTTTCAAGCCTTTCTGGCGCAGAGCCGAGAGCAAGGTCACCAGAATCCGCGCACCGGAGGCACCGATTGGATGGCCCAGGGCGCAGGCGCCACCGTGGATGTTGAGCTTGTCGTGAGGAATTTCCAGGTGGGTCATCGCCGCCATGCCGACCACGGCGAAGGCTTCGTTGACTTCAAACAGATCGACCTGATCCAGCGACCAGCCGGTCTTCTTCATCAGCTTCTTGATCGCGCCAATCGGTGCCACCGGGAACAGGCCCGGAGTGTCGGCAAACGCGGCGTGGCCGTGAATCACCGCCAATGGTTTCAGACCTTGCTTCTGCGCTTGCGACTGGCGCATCAGCACCAGTGCGGCGGCGCCGTCGGAGATCGAGCTGGAATTGGCGGCGGTCACAGTGCCGCCCTCGCGGAACGCCGGTTTCAGTGACGCGATCTTGTCCAGCTTGGCTTTTGGCGGCTGCTCGTCGTTGCTGATCACAACCTGTTCTTTGCCGACGGTCACGGTCAGCGGAACGATCTCGGCCTTGAAGCTGCCGTCCTTGATTGCCTGCTGGGCACGGGTGGTCGAAGCGATGGCGAAAGCGTCCTGAGCCTCGCGGCTGAAGTCGTTGGTTTCGGCGCAATCCTCGGCGAAGGTGCCCATCAGGCGGCCCTTGTCGTAAGCGTCTTCGAGGCCGTCGAGGAACATCGAGTCCAGCACCCGGCCGTGGCCCATGCGATAACCGGCACGGGCGCGGTCCAGCAGGTACGGCGCGTTGGACATGCTTTCCATGCCGCCGGCGATCACTACATCGGCGCTGCCGGCCAGCAACATGTCGTGAGCCAGAATGGTGGTTTCCATGCCCGAGCCGCACATCTTGTTGACGGTGGTGCAGCGAGTGGATTTATCCAGCCCGGCGCCCAGCGCAGCCTGACGCGCAGGCGCCTGACCGAGACCGGCCGGCAGTACGCAGCCGAACAGCACTTCATCGACCGCATCGGCGGCCACACCGGCACGTTCAACCGCCGCCTTGATTGCAGCGGCGCCGAGTTGCGGTGCGGTGAGGCTTTTCAGTTCGCCCTGGAAACCGCCCATCGGGGTGCGGACGGCGCTGACGATGACAATCGGATCGTTGGAGATGGTCATGAAAAAATCCTCCTTACTTGGCGGCCATGCGCAAGGCACCGTCGAGACGGATCACCTCGCCGTTGAGCATGCTGTTTTCAATGATATGCCGCACCAGCGCGGCGTACTCGGCAGGTTTGCCCAGGCGTGGCGGGAACGGTACGCCGGCGGCCAGCGAGTCGCGCACTTCCGGGGTCATGCCGGCCATCATCGGGGTTTCGAAAATGCCCGGGGCAATGGTCATCACGCGGATGCCGAAGCGCGCCAGTTCACGCGCGGCAGGCAGAGTCAGGCTGGCGATGGCGCCTTTGGACGCGGAATACGCCGCCTGGCCGATCTGGCCGTCGAACGCCGCGACGGATGCGGTGTTGATGATCACGCCGCGCTCGCCGTCGGCATTGGCTTCGCTTTCGGCAATCGCGGCTGCCGCCAGACGCAGCATGTTGAAACTGCCGATCAGGTTGACGTTGATCACCTGGGCGAAGCTCGCCAACGCATGCGGACCGTTCTTGCCGAGGATCTTTTCGCCACGAACAATACCGGCGCAGTTCACCAGGCCATTGAGGCTGCCGAAGGCTTTTACCGTGGCCTGCACGGCGGCTTCGGCGGCGGCTTCGTTGCTGATGTCGGCCACCACACTTTGCGCGCCGAGGCGTTGGGCCTGGGCGGCGACGGCTTCGGCGTTCATGTCCACCAGCATCACTTTGGCGCCGGCGCTCACCAGCAACTCAGCGGTGGCGGCACCCAGGCCGGATGCGCCGCCGGTGACGATAAAAACCTTGTTCTCGATCTGCATGACTGACTTCCTGATTCAAGCTGAAACTTAGTGCGCCGCGGCCTCTTGAGCCTTGGCGATTTCCTGGTTGCGCAAGATAAAGCGCTGCAATTTGCCGCTCGGGGTTTTCGGCAACTCGCTGACAAATTCGATTTCACGAGGGTACGAGTGCGCGGCCAGGCGCTTGCGCACGTGCTGCCGCAGTTCTTCGGCCAGCGCCGGTTCGGCGCGGTATTGCGGGTTGAGCACGACGAAGGCTTTGACCAGTTCGGTGCGCTCGGGGTCGGGCTTGCCGACCACTGCGGCTTCAACGACGGCCGGGTGCTCGATCAGGGCGCTTTCAACGTCGAACGGGCCGACCCGGTAGCCGGACGTGGTGATCACGTCATCGCTGCGGCCAACGAAGCTGATGCTGCCGTCCGGGTTCCACTCCACGGTGTCGCCGCTCAGGTAGTAATTGCCGACGAAGGCCTTGGTCGGTGCACCTTCGTAACCGGCGAACCAGCACATGGGCGACTGTGTGCGGTCGATGGCGAGAATGCCGGGCTGACCGACGCCGAGTTCGTTGTTCTGATCGTCGAGCACCACGATGCGATGGCCCGGCGAGGCGAAACCGGCGGCGCCGAGGTGGATCGGGTGTTCGAGGCCGTGATGGTTGCACAGCACCATGCCCAGTTCGGTCTGGCCGTAGTGGTCGTGAATGACCACGCCGAGGTTGTCGGCGAACCAGCGGATCACTTCCGGGTTCAACGGCTCGCCGGCGCTGCTGACGATACGCAGCTTGCCCTTGATCGATTTGGCGAACTCATCGCCGCCGGCAATCAGCAGGCGATAGGCCGTGGGCGAACCGGTGAGGTTGGTGATCCCGTACTTGTTGATCACCCGGCAAGTGCTTTCGAGGGTGAACGGGCCATCGTAGAAGGTGATCGGATGGCCCATCGACAACGGGCCGGTCACGCCAAAATAAATGCCGTAGGCCCAGCCCGGATCGGCGACGTTCCAGAACGCATCTTCCGGGCGCAGATCCACGGCATCGCGGGTGTAGCTCTGGAACGCGACGATGGCCTTGAGCGGCACCGACAGTGCTTTCGACGGACCGGTGGTGCCCGAAGTGAACATCAGCAGGAACGGGTCTTCGCCGGTCAGCATCACCGGTTCGCAGACACTGGAATGGTTGGGCAACTCGGCCCAGAAACTGAAATCGCCACGGACGATGCCCTGGCCTTTCGGGCCGCCGACGGTAACCAGCGTCGGGCAATCGGCGACTTCACTGAGCTTGGGCCGGTTGACGGCATCGGTGACCACGACTTTGGCGCCGGAACTGTTCAGGCGATGTTCGAGGGCTTTGGGGCCGAACGCGGTGAACAGCGGTTGATACACCGCGCCGATGCGCCAGGTGGCGAACACGGTGATCAGCAATTCGATATTGCGCGGCAGCAGGCCGGCGACCTTGTCGCCCTTCTGCACGCCCTGGGCGAGAAGGAAATTGGCGAAGCGCGCGGCTTTGTCCTGCAGGTCGCTGAAGGTGTACGTCGCACTGGCGCCGTCGCGACCTTCCCAGAACAGCGCGATGCGCCCCGGCAAGGCGTGACGGTCACAACATTCGACGCAGGCGTTGAGCGCCTCGAGCGAGCCGCTGAGTGCGGCGTCCACGGTGTGCTGATAATCAAACTGTGCGGTGGCAGACAAGTAATCGCGCATTGCCAGAATCCCTCTGTTCTTATTAGGTTGGGGAACCGTAAACAACAGAGGAATACTCGCGCCGCACGCCGATTGCGGCAATGGTCAAAGCCCTCAAAGTGGATGACTGGTTTGGCCAAGATTCGCGTCGATGATCGTTCCCACGCGGAGTGTGGGAACGAGAACCAGCGGCGGGTAGTGTGGGTCAGGACGCTTCGTTGAGGATCAAGCTGCGATAGTGCCCAGGATTAGTACCGGACCACTTGCGAAACGCCTTGTAGAACGAGCTCGCATCGGCAAACCCCAGCCGCGTGGCGATCTCGGCAAAACTGATCGCAGGCTCAGCCAGCCAGGTAATCGCCAATTCCTTGCGCACGCTGTCCTTGAGGCCTTGATACGTCTGCCCCTCTTCCGCCAGACGCCGACGCAGGGTCGAGGCCGACATGCACAGTTGCTGGGCCAGGGCTTCGGTTTCCGGCCACTGTTCGGCGGGCAACTGCCGCAGATCCTGCTTGATCCGGCTGGCAAGGCTTTCCGGGTCGCGGTACTTCACCAGAATGTTCGCCGGGGCATGGGCCAGAAAACGCTTTAACTCCTCGGCACTGCGCTTGATCGGCAGATCCAGCACGTCGGCGGCGAAAATCATCCGCGTGCGCGGCCGGTCGAAACGCAGGTTCTCGGAGAACATCACCCGATAGTCATCACAGAAATCCGGCGCCGGGCAGCGCAACTCGATGGCCAGGATCGGAATCCGCCGCCCCGCCAGCCAGCACGCCACGCCGTGGACGATCATCCAGTAAGTGAAATAGGTGAAGGCGCGGCGCGGCTCGGGGTCGTCCTCCAGCAGGACGATCTCCGCCAGGCTTTGCTGGTGCACGAGTTGTGCCGGCAGGCGTTCAAGCATCAGCGACAGGAAACTCAAACCGCTGCTCAGCCCGGCAGCCAGATTCGGTTGGGCCATCGCGCTGCGGCAGAGGAACTCCAGGCTGCCGGACTTCAGCTTGCGCGGGTCCATGCCAAAGAACTCGTCGTCTCCCCGCCGCGCCAGCAGCCGCCACAACCGCGCGTATTGACCGGCCGGCACGCGGGCGTCATCGGTGCCCAGCAGCGCCGGATCGATGCCGACCTTGTTCAAGACTTCCTCCGTGGCCACGCCCGGCGCACAACTTTGCTGCAGTGCTTCACGCACCAGTTGAATGGCGATGGTGTCTTTTTCCGACATGGATCGAGGCAAATCCTGTTGTTGTTCGAGTGGCTGGCATCTTAACGCAGCCATCGAGACACAGCTCGCTCACGCTCTGAAATGCTTTTGGCTGACATGAGAATGATTGTTCTTCAGGCCTGTTCAGCTATCGTTCAGGTAAATGTCAATGAGTGGCATGTGAGAATGACTTTCATTATGTTACAACTTGTAACCTCATTTCGTTACACAGTGGATGCCGAATGCTCGTTCCCTTTCTGATCATGCTGCGTGAAGGCATTGAAGCCGCGCTGATCGTTGGCATTATCGCCAGCTACCTGCAACAGACCGGTCGTGGCCAGTGGATGCCGGCGGTATGGATCGGCGTGTTTCTCGCCGCTGCGCTGGCGTTGCTGGTCGGCGGCGGCCTGGAACTGGTCAGCGCCGAATTCCCGCAAAAACAGCAGGAACTCTTTGAAGGCGTGGTCGGCCTTGTCGCCGTGGGGATTCTCAGCTCCATGGTGTTCTGGATGCGCAAGGTGGCGCGCTCGATCAAACATTCGCTGCAAGCCTCTCTCGATCACGCACTGACTTCGTCGAAGCATCAGGTCATCGCCCTGATCGCCATGGTGTTTTTCGCCGTCGCCCGGGAAGGACTGGAAACGGTGTTCTTCCTGCTCGCCGTGTTCCAGCAGAGCGAAGGCCCGGGCGCGCCGATTGGCGCCCTGCTCGGCCTGATCCTGGCCATCGTCGTCGGCTTCCTGATCTACAGCGGCAGCATGCGCCTGAACCTGTCGGCGTTCTTCCGCTGGACCGGACTGTTCATCCTGGTGGTCGCTGCCGGGATTCTCTCCAACTCGGTGCAGGCGCTGCACGAAGCCGGGGTCTGGAATCACCTGCAAACCGTGCTCTTCGACTTCAGCGCGACGTTGCCGATGGACGGCCCGCTGGGCTCGGTGCTGGCCGGCATGTTCGGTTATCAGGATGCCCCGACCGTCAGCACCCTCGGTGCGTATCTGATCTATCTGGTAGTGGCGCTGGTGATGTTCTTCTATCCGGCTCCCGCCCCTGCACCCAAAGCCGCCGCCTCGAATTCCGTTTCCAGCCAATAAGGGCCTCCATGTCAAAGCCTAATATCCCTCAGGCCTCGCCTCCCCGCGCCTTGCGCTGGGCGGTGGCCGGTTCGGTGGTCGTGATGATCGCCGCCGGCGGCCTGTTCTACTACGCCTCGAAAATGGCCGCGGCCAAACGTCAGCACAATCATGACGAAGTGGTGGTCAACATCCACCCCGGCAGTTGCGAGCCGAACGAGCTGAGCGTACCCGCCGGGCGCGCCAGTTTCCGCATCGTCAACCGCTCCGACCGGGCGGTGGAATGGGAAATCCTCGACGGCGTGCTGGTGATCGAGGAACGCGAGAACATCGCGCCGGGCCTGAGCCAGGTGATCAACGCCAACCTGCAACCCGGCGACTACGCCATCACCTGCGGGTTGCTGAGCAATCCGCGCGGCGTGCTGCATGTCACGCCGACCGCCGCTTCCGACGCCGCCGCCAAAGCCAAGCCGTCGATGGTCGCTTTCGTCGGGCCGCTGTCGGAGTTCCGGGTTTATCTGGCCACTCAGGGAAGCGCGCTGATCAGAGCTGTCACGGCGCTCAACCAGGCAATCACCCGCGGTGATCTGGCCCAGGCCCAAGCGGCGTATTTGCCGGCCCGTGCCGCGTATCAGCGTCTGGCCCCGGCCGCACAACGCCTGGCGGAACTGGACAACAGCATCAACGCCCGCGCCGATTACTTCGAAAAACGCGAGCAGGATCCGGCCTTTGTCGGTTTCCATCGCATCGAGTACGCGCTGTTCCAGCAACGCAGTCTCGACGCCCTGTCGCCGGTTGCCGAGCGCCTGTTGGGCGACGTCAACACGCTGAAACAACAGTTGCTGGCCCAATCGCTGCCGCCGGAGCAACTGGTGGAAATCCTCGTGCGCAACCTCAACACCCTGGCCGACGTGCGCGCCGCCAGCGGCGAAGAGGAACGCTACAGCCACAGCGATCTCAACGGCTTCGCAGCCAACCTGGAGACCGCGCACAAAGTCGTCGAACTGCTGCGGCCGCTGCTGAGCAAATCCGCCGCCGAGCTGCTGCCGAAAATCGACAGCGCGCTGACTGATTTCGACAACACCCTGAACGGCTTCAAGGTCAAGGATGGCTACGCCAGTTACGACACCGTCAGCGGTGAACAACGCAAACAGATTGCCGACAAGGCCAAGACCCTGGCCGACGCCCTCGACGGCATCGATCCCGCCCTCGGCCTCTCCGGCCTGTAAATAGAAGACGAATACCGATGAACGATTCCGAACACTTCAACCTGCAACGCCGTCGCGTACTGATGGGGATGGGCGCCGCCGGCGTCGCACTGGCCGGCACCGCCCTGAGCTGCCCGGCCATGGCCGCCGTACCCGCGCAAGTCACCGAAGCACCGAGCAGCGACAAGACCCAGGATCATCACGACTTCCATGGCGTACACCAGACCGGCATTGTCACCCCGCGTCCGGCGTCCGGCATGCTGGTGTCATTCGATGTACTGGCCAGCGACCGTGAAGACCTCGAACGCCTGTTCCGCACCCTCAACGAGCGCATCGCGTTCCTGATGAAGGGCGGGCCGGTGGCGCAGATCGATCCGAAGCTGCCGCCGCCGGATTCCGGCATCCTCGGCCCGGTGGTCACCCCGGACAACCTGACCATCACCGTGTCGGTGGGCGAATCGCTGTTCGACGAGCGTTTCGGCCTCGCCGCTGCCAAGCCCAAGCGCCTGATCCGCATGGTCGGCTTCCCCAACGATGCACTGGAAGCCGATTGCTGCCACGGCGACTTGAGCCTGCAGTTCTGCTCCAACACCGCCGACACCAACATCCACGCCCTGCGCGACATCGTGAAAAACCTGCCGGACCTGCTGCTGGTGCGCTGGAAACAGGAAGGCAGCGTGCCGCCGCAAGCCCCGGCCAAACCCGGTGTGCCGGCGCAATCGGCGCGTAACTTCCTGGGTTTTCGCGACGGCTCGGCCAACCCGGATTCCAACGACGACAAAGCCATGGACCGTATCGTCTGGGTGCAACCGGGCAGCGACGAACCGGCCTGGGCCGTCCACGGCAGTTATCAGGCGGTGCGGATCATCCGCAACTTCGTCGAACGCTGGGACCGCACGCCGTTACAGGAGCAGGAAAGCATCATCGGCCGGGTGAAAACCACCGGCGCGCCAATGGGCGCCAGCCATGAAACCGAAGTCCCGGACTACAGCAAGGACCCGGAAGGCAAGCTGACCAAGCTCGACGCGCACATCCGTCTGGCCAACCCGCGCACCGCCGCGACCCAGGCCAATCTGATCCTGCGCCGGCCGTTCAACTATTCCAACGGCGTGAACAAGAACGGCCAGCTCGACATGGGCCTTTTGTTCATCTGCTATCAGGCCGATCTGGAAAAAGGCTTCATCACCGTTCAGACCCGCCTCAATGGCGAGCCGCTGGAGGAATACCTCAAGCCGGTCGGCGGCGGTTACTTCTTCACCCTGCCGGGTGTTACGGGCGACAAGGATTTCATCGGTCGCTCGCTGCTCAACGCTACCCAACCAAAAACAACTGCATAGCATTCAACAGGAGCCGCCCCCATGAAAAAGACGCCCATCGCGTTATTGCTGACCCTTGGTCTACTCAACACCCCGCTGTCGGTGTTCGCGGCGACCGCGCCGCTGGATCTGGTCGGGCCGGTTTCGGACTACAAGATCTACGTCACCGAGCAACTGGACCAACTGGGCACCCACACCAGGCAATTCACCGATGCCGTGAAAAAGGGCGACCTGGCCACCGCACAAAAGCTCTATGCGCCAACACGCGTCTACTACGAGTCGATCGAGCCGATTGCCGAGCTGTTCAGTGACCTCGATGCATCCATCGACTCACGCGTCGACGACCACGAAAAAGGCGTGAAGGCTGAAGACTTCACCGGTTTTCACCGCATCGAGTACTCGTTGTTCTCGGAAAAAAGCACCCAGGGCCTGAACGATCTGGCCGACAAGCTGGATAAAGACGTCCAGGACCTGCAGACCCGCGTCGCCGGCCTGACCTTCCCGCCCGAGAAAGTCGTCGGCGGTGCTGCCGCACTGCTGGAAGAAGTCGCCGCCACCAAGATCTCCGGTGAGGAAGACCGTTACAGCCACACCGATCTCTATGACTTCCAGGGCAACATCGACGGCGCGAAGAAGATCGTCGACCTGTTCCGTCCGCAGATCGAGAAGCAGGACAAGGCCTTCGTCGCCAAAGTCGACAAGAACTTCGCCACCGTGGACAAGATCCTGGCCAAGTACAAGACCAGGGACGGTGGTTTCGAGACTTACGACAAGGTGAAGGACAACGACCGCAAGGCGCTGGTGGGCCCGGTCAATACCCTGGCGGAAGACCTGTCGACGTTGCGTGGCAAGCTCGGTCTGAACTGAGACGTGTAGCGCCTGTTCTGCCGCCTTCGCGAGCAAGCCCACTCCCACACAGGGTCTTTGTTGAACACAAAATTGTGCTCAGCGAAGATCAGTGTGGGAGCGGGCTTGCTCGCGAAGACATTTTTAGCGACGCTGAAAACTCTGTGCGTTAGAGGATGCGATAGAGCAACCGCTCGACCCGCACCCGGCTCACGCGCTTGAGGAACTTGGCCACCCCGGCCGGGTAGTCCGCCAAGGCTTCCAGGTCCTGGAATCGCTCGATCCGCGTGGTGTGTTCGAAGATGTTTTCCAGCTCAAGGCGGCGCGGTTCCAGCCACTCGCCTTTCGGGTCATCGATCAACAACGCGTTTTCCAGGTCGAGACGGAAGGCCCGCGGGTTGAGGTTGTTGCCGGTCAGCAGCGTGTAGCGCTGGTCGATCCACATGCCCTTGAGGTGATAGCTGTTGTCGCCCTCGCGCCACAGATGCAGGTTCAACTGCCCGCTGTCGATGTTGCGCTGATGGCGCTTGGCGAAACGGCGCAGGCTGATCTCGTAGAGATACGGCAGCGCGGCGATCACCTTGAACGGCTCGGTCGGCGGAATGTAGAAGTCGTTGGCGGTCTTGTCGCCGACCACGATATCGATCTTCACACCACGGGCCAGCGCCCGGTTGATCTCGCGGATCACACCCAGCGGCAGGTTGAAGTACGGCGTGCAGATGGTCAGTTGCTTCTGGGCGCTGGCAATCAGTTCCAGAATCACCCGGTTCAGCGGATTGTTCTTGCCCACACCGAGCAACGGGCTGACGGACAGGCCGGCATGCGCCGTGCTGCCGGCACTGGTGTCATACGCGGCGTATTTGAGACGGCTGCGCAGGTCGCCGATGTCGTTGCGCAGGCTGCGGGTGGTCGGCAGGTTCGGCAAGTCGAGGCGATGCACCGCTTTGGATTCGATCAGGCCGTGCTTGACCAGGTGGTGCATGGAGTCCGCCAATTCACGGTTCTGCAACACGTGATAACGGTCAAAGCGATACTTGTCGAACTTGTGCAGGTAGACGTTGTTCAGGCTGGCGCCGCTGTAGACCACGCAATCGTCGATCACGAAGCCCTTCAGGTGCAGCACGCCGAACAGCTCGCGGGTCTGCACCGGCACGCCATAAACCGGCACCACGCTCTGGTGGGTGCGGGTCATCTCCTGATACCAGGCGGCGTTGCCCGGTTGCTTGCCGGCACCGATCAAGCCGCGCTGGGCCCGCAGCCAGTCGACGACCACCGCGATTTCAAGCTCGGGACGCTTGAGTTTGGCGGCGTGCAAGGCATCGAGAATTTCCTGGCCGGCCTCATCGTTTTGCAGATAGAGCGCGACGAGGTAGATGCGCTGGGTCGCCTGGGCGATTTTCTCCAGCAGGCAACGGCGGAACTCGGCGGCACCGGACAGAATGGTCACGGCCTCGGCGGTCAGCGGAAAGCTGCGCAACTTGGGCAGCAGAGAGCGTTTGAAAAGCAACGGCATAGGGCTCGCAATGGGTCGAATCCGAAGAACCCGAGAGCTTACACCATCAACTCCTTCGGGTCTTCACGCCTGATTGATCGTTTCCACGTTCTGCGTGGGAATGCAGAGCGCGGGAACGATCGTAAAATAATTTCTTGACCAAGGAGAACGATCGTTCTACTGTTCATCACATGAACGAAATCACAAGCAACGACACGACCCGAGACATCATTCTGGATGTCACCGAAAAGTTGATCTACAAAAGTGGCATCGCGGCCACCGGCATGGATCTTCTGGTGAAAACCGCCGGTGTCTCCAGAAAGAGTATCTACCGCTACTTCGCCAACAAGGAGGAGTTGACCGTCGCCGCCCTGCAACGCCGCGACGTGCGCTGGATGCACTGGTACAGAAGCGCCGTCGATCAGGCCGAAACCCCGGCCGACCGCCTGCTCAACCTGTTTACCGTACTCAAGGGCTGGTTCGCCTCGGAAGGTTTCCGGGGCTGTGCCTTCATCAACACCAGTGGCGAAACCGGCGATCCCGAGGATCCGGTGCGCCTGGTCGCCAAAGACCACAAACAAAAGCTGCTCGACTACCTGTGCGAGCTGTGTACCGAACATGGTGCCGAGGACCCGCAGCTGTTGGCCAAGCAGCTGCTGATCCTGATTGACGGCGCCATTACCGTAGCGCTTGTGATGGGTGATCACAGTGCCGCCGATAATGCGCAATGCATGGCGCGAAAGTTATTGGACCTGTAACGCCTTAATAAGCCTGACAAGTTGTTTAACTGTTATTAGATCGGGAGACAAACATGTCTACTGCAGCCGAAGTTCGTCCGCCATTGCCACCGTTCAACCGTGAATCGGCCATTGAAAAAGTTCGTCTGGCCGAAGATGGCTGGAACTCCCGCGACCCGGAGCGCGTGTCGCTGGCCTACACCCTGGACACCAAATGGCGCAACCGCGCCGAATTCGCCAACAACCGCGAAGAAGCCAAAGGGTTCCTGACCCGCAAATGGGCCAAGGAACTGGATTACCGTCTGATCAAGGAGCTCTGGGCTTACTCCGACACCCGCATCGCCGTGCGTTACGCCTACGAATGGCACGACGACTCGGGCAACTGGTTCCGTTCCTACGGCAACGAGAACTGGGAATTCGACGAGCACGGCCTGATGTTCCAGCGTTACGCCTGCATCAACGACATGCCGATCAAGGAAAGCGAACGCAAGTTCCACTGGCCTCTGGGCCGACGCCCGGATGATCATCCGGGGTTGTCCGAGCTGGGTCTGTAATCACGGAGCCCGCCACTCACGATGGAAGCAGGGATGCTTCCATTTCGTGCTTTCCCCAAAACAACAATAGCCCATTGTTTTTATCGCAAAAGGTACTTATGGACTGTCAGTAATGACAGTAGCGACAACAGCAAATTCATCAAATCATTGTCATGCAACGAACGTGGCCGGTTGGACGACCGCCCTCTCTTCTACCTCATGACAATGAGCAACTGATATGACGCAAAATAATCTGGTCCCAAACGGTGATTTCGGCACCGGTAACTTTAGTCACTGGATTCCACGAAATTACGACACGCCTATGTCTGTCGTACACCACAACGGTAACTATGTCGCACGTTTGGTCGGCGGTAGAAACCAGGGGCAGAATCTGGCAACCGAGCCCTTCCCCGTTCAGTCCGGTGCATTCGCTTTAAAATTCAATGTTCAGGCGCCCGAGGCTGTCCCGCTGCAAGACACCAAGGATCGACGGTTTCACATCACCGATAGCGGCAAAGCTTCCAATCCACTGGTTCACGCATTTATCGTCTACACGCTTTGGGCGACCAACCGCAGCACGGGTGAAGCAGAAATCTGGTCAGGGTCGGAATATGTCGATCCAAAAACAAGAACGATTACGCTCAATGGCATGATTCGACCTGGCTTCGAATGGTTGGATATTTTCTTCGCCATTTCCAGCGATCCCTTTGGCAACAAAGGGCCGTACTTCATCGGCAATGTCTGGCTCTCGGTGGTGTAACAACTCCCTTCAGGCGCCGCGGGATCATCGAGGATCCCATTCGCGATGAACCGGTGTTACGGCTATGATGACCGCCCGCTCCTGCCCTGCCGAAATAAGCCGATTCCATGCCTTTCGATCTCAGCGTTGACCTCACTACCCTGGCCGTTCTGGCCCTTGTCGCTTTCATTGCCGGATTCATCGACGCCATCGCCGGCGGTGGCGGTCTGTTGACCACGCCTGCGCTGCTCACCGCCGGCCTGCCGCCGCACCTGGTGCTGGGCACCAACAAGTTGAGTTCGACCTTCGGTTCGGCCACCGCCAGTTTTACTTTCTACCGGCGCAAGCTGTTCCACCCAAGGCAATGGATGCACGCGATCATCGGCACGCTGGTCGGCGCCCTGACCGGCGCCATCGTCGCCCACTATCTGCCGGCGGAATGGCTGAACAAGATGCTGCCGGTAATCGTCTTCGCCTGCGGCCTGTACCTGTTGTTTGGCGGCACGCCGAAAGCGCCGCTGGACAGCGACGCACCGATCAAGAAGAAGTGGCAATCGACCCAGGGCTTCAGCCTCGGCTTCTACGACGGCGTGGCGGGTCCTGGCACCGGCGCGTTCTGGACGGTCAGCAGCCTGCTGCTGTACCCGATCGATCTGGTCAAGGCCAGCGGCGTGGCGCGCAGCATGAACTTCGTCAGCAACATTGCAGCGCTGTCGGTGTTCGTGTTTTCCGGGCAAGTGGACTGGATCATCGGCCTGAGCATGGGCCTGTCGGTGATGGTCGGCGCATTCTTCGGGGCGCGCACCGCGATCAGCGGCGGCGCCAAGTTCATTCGTCCGGTGTTCATCACCGTGGTGCTGGGGTTGACCGTGCGCCTAGCCTGGCAGCACTGGTTCAGCATGGCCTAAACGCCGCGCTACATAGACGTCGATCAGATAACGCGCAATCGATTTTGACGCCGGCAACGGCGGCAGATCGTGTACGTTGAACCACTGGGCGTCTTCGATCTCGTCTTCCTGACAGACAATCTCGCCACCGGCGTATTCGGCATGGAAGCCGAGCATCATCGAGTGTGGGAATGGCCAGCACTGGCTGCCCATGTACTGGATGTTCTTCACTTCGATGCTGACCTCTTCGCGCACTTCGCGGATCAGGCAATCCTCGGCGGATTCCCCAGGCTCCGCGAACCCGGCCAGCGTGCTGTAGACCCCGGTGACGAAACGCGGTGAGCGCGCCAGCAGGACTTCATCGCCACGGGTCACCAGCACGATCATGCTCGGCGAAATGCGCGGATAACTGCGCAGCTCGCACGGCTGACAATACATCGCCCGCTCCCGTGGCACCTGAGTCATGGCCTGACCGCAGTTGCCGCAGAACCGGTGTTCACGGGCCCAGGTGCCGATCTGTGCGGCATAGCCCAGCACTTTGTAGATCGTGTGATCGCCGTCGAGCATGAACGCCCGCAGCCCCTTCCAGTTACAACCCGACACCTCGCTGGTGTTGCGCAATTCCAGCAGGTAGACCGGCTCGCCATCGAGGTGGCCGATGCCGTGCTCGGCAAGGATCGACAAGTCCTGGCGCTTGAGCCATTCCCGGGGGAACAGCGCGCCGTTGTCATCGAACAGAAAACCCTCGGGGCTGCGCGCGACGGCCCAGCCGCCGGGTTGATCGGTGTCCAGTACTGCGGTGGTCCAGCGAGATGTCATGGTTTCTCAATCCAGAAATTCGGGTTTCTGTTTGCTCATATGGGCGGCCATGGCCACGCGCAAGTCGGTGGATTGCAACATGGCGGCGTTCCAGGTGGCAACGTACTCCAGACCATCGTCGATACGATGGTCGCGCATGTAGCTGATCATTTCCTTGGTGCCGGTGACCGCGATCGGCGACTTGCCGGCGATGTCCCGGGCAATGTCCATCACGCCTTCGATCAGGCTGTCCTTGTCGCTGTAGACGCGATTGACCAGGCCGATGCTGCGCGCTTCTTCGGCGCCAAAGGTGCGACCGGTGTAAGCCAGTTCCCGCAGCATGCCGTCACCGATGATCCGTGGCAACCGTTGCAAAGTGCCTACATCGGCCGCCATGCCGATATCGATTTCTTTAATGGAGAATTGTGCATCTTCGGCGGCGTAGCGCATGTCGCAGGCCGCGATCAGATCGATGGCGCCGCCCAGGCAATAACCCTGAATCGCCGCCAGCACCGGTTTACGGCAATTGTCGACGGCGTTGAACGAGGCTTGCAGGGTCAGAATCTTTTTGCGCAACAGACGTGCGTTGCGGCCGACGTCCTTGCCCAGCTCGTTGGCGACGCCGGCCAGCATCATCAGGTCGATACCCGAGGAAAAGTGTTTGCCGGCACCACTGAGCACCACCACCCGCACTTCGTCGGTGTCGTCGATCCACTGGAACACCTCGACGATTTCGCTCCAGAACGCAGCGTTCATCGAGTTGATCTTTTCCGGACGGTTGATCTGCACATGGGCGATGTTGTCGGCCAGTTCGACGCTGAAGGCGGTGTATTGAGTCATGGCAGAAATCCTTTACCGGGCTGAAAATGAGGCCCGAACTATAACAAGGCATCAGCACGGCGGTTCGGCCAAATGCGGGACTTTAGCCGTTCTTCACCGCGACGAAAGCGGCGGTCTCGTAAGGCACAGTCACCACCTCTCTGCCCCGCAGCTGCGGCTCGCCGGCAATCAGTTGAGCAATCTGCTCGTCGATCTTCGCGCGCTGTTGATCGTTCAACGCGGCAATGAAACTGGTGGATCGCACCCGGTTGAAAATCACATCTTCCGGCGAGCCGGTATGACCATGCTGAAAGTGCTGAGCCTGCAACGGCCCGAACGCCGGGTGTGGAAAGGCCTTGCGCCATTCGCCGGTGTAGAAGCGCGGCGTGTCGCCTTCCAACGCATTGACGATGGCGTCCAGCTTGGGCACCCAGTCGATCCGGGTGTCGCGCAGGTTCCAGATCAGGCCCAGTTTGCCGCCCGGCTTGAGCACCCGGGCGATTTCATCCAGCGCCTCGGTGCTGGCGAACCAGTGAAAGGCCTGCGCGCAGACGACGGCATCCACCGAGGCATCGGGCAGCGGCAAATCCCTTGCCGTACCGCTGACGGCCAACACCTGCGGCCAGGCCAGCGACAGTTTCTCCAGCATCTGCGCCACCGGCTCAACGGCAATCACCTGAGCACCGGTCGCCACCAATCGTCCGGTGAACTTGCCGGTGCCGGCGCCGAGGTCGATAACGGTCTTGTGGCCATCGAGGCCCAGTGTGCCCGTCAGCCATTCGGTAACGGCAGGCGGATAGTCGGGCCGGCCTTTGACGTAGGTGTCGGCGGCGGTTTTGTAGCCGCTGGCGGCCGAATGGTGAACCTGATCTTTCATGGCCAAACTCCCATGGTAGAACTGCAGATCGAAAACGAACGCTGACGAGCATAGCGCCGGAAAAAGGGCTTTCCTTTAACAAAGCCTGACAAAGCAATGAATAAATTTTCACCCTGCAGTGTTCAAAGTGAAACATGACCCCCTGTGGAGCCTTGCCCATGACTATCCGTTCCGTTATGTTCGCCGCCCCGTTGCTGGTGGCCGCCGTTTTCGTGAGCCCCCTCGCCTTCGCCAATGGCGATGAAGAGGCGCCCGTTCAGAAACCCAACTGCCCCAAAGGCCAGGTGTTCGACACCAAAACGCAGAAGTGCGTGATGCAGACCAGCCATCTGGTGCCCGACGCCGACCGGACCGATTACGCCTACCGTCTGGCCAAGGCCGGCCGTTATGAAGAAGCCCTGGCCCTGCTCGATACGCTGGAACAACCGAACACCGCCAAGGCCCTCAACTATCGCGGCTACGCCACGCGCAAACTGGGGCGCACCGACGAAGGCATCGGCTATTACCTGCAATCGGTGAGGCTTGATCCGCAGTACGCGCAAGTCCGCGAGTACCTGGGCGAGGCTTATGTCATCAAGGGTCGCGTCGATCTGGCGCAGGAACAGTTGCAGCACATCCAGAAGATTTGCGGCACAACCTGCGAGGAATACCGAGACTTGGCGGAAGCCATCAACGATTCATCGAAAACCTGACACGACACGCGGAGGCGAACATTTTCAGCGATCAGGCCTTCAGAACCGAACTCGGGCAACACCTGGCGCGCCTGTGGCGTTACGGCTTGCTGCTGTCGCGCAATCGGCACGTGGCCGAGGATCTGGTGCAAGCCACCTGCGTGCGGGCACTGGAGCGTGCCGGCCAGTACGTGGCCGGCACGCGCATGGATCGCTGGCTGCTGAGTATCCTGCATTCGATCTGGCTCAACGAAGTGCGCGCCCGCCGGGTGCGCCAGGGCCAGGGCGTAGCAGACGCCGACAGCCAGCTGACATTCGATGGCGAATACGCCGCGCAGACCCACGTCATGGCGGCGCAGGTGATCCGCCGGGTCGATGCGTTACCGGAAACCCAGCGCGAGACGGTTTATCTGGCGTACGTCGAGGGCCTGTCCTACCGCGAAGTCGCCGAGATTCTGCAAGTGCCGATCGGCACGGTCATGAGCCGCCTGGCCACCGCACGCCTGAAACTGGCCGAATACCCGCCGCTGCAAGCGGTACCGAACACCCCCGCAGGAGACCGGCAATGAATACGCCTTCCGACGAGCAACTGGTGGCGTATCTGGACGATGAACTGGACCGCGAACAGCGCAGCCACCTCGACAGTCTCATCGCCGACGATCCGCTCCTGAGCCTACGGGTGCAATGGCTGAGCCGCAGCAACCTGCCGTTCAAGACCGCCTATGACGAACTGGCGCAACAGGCGCCGCTCGATCGCTTGCAGGCCCGGCTCGATGCCGCGCCGTCACCGCAGAAGCCGGGTTTCAGCCGACGCTGGTTCATCGGCGCAGCGGCAGCGGGCGTGGCGCTCGCAGGTGTCGCGGCGGACCGCTTGTTCCTGGCCTGGCAAGCGCAGCAATCGCACAACTGGCGCGAACTGGTGGGCGATTACATGGCGCTGTATGTGCCCCAGACCCTCGAACATCTGCCCACCGATGAAGCCTCGCAATTGGCGCAGCTGCGAACCGTCGATGCGCGACTGGGCGTGAGCCTGTCGCCCGCGAAACTGAAATTGCCCGGCGCCGTGTTCAAGCGTGCACAAATACTCGAATACGACGGCGTACCCATTGCGCAAATCGTTTATCAGGACGCCAGATACGGCCCGCTTGCGCTATGCGTGACGCGCTCGAACAGTGGCAGTCTCCCCGTGGAGCAGGAGCGTCGACACAAAATGAATGTGGTGTACTGGACCGTTCACGAACATGCATGGATGTTGATCGGATACAACCCGACATCCGAGCTTCATGGTTTCGCCCGAACCCTGATCAATATTCAGCTTTGATCGTGTCGAGGGAGAACCAGTCTGCCTTCGGACAGACAATCCGGATGAACTTTATCCCCGATGCCTCATGCAAGACGCTTTGTGGCGTGCTGTAGGACGTGCCGAGAGACTTGCTTGCAAGCAGGGTTCCGTCCGCAGACAGATATTCCACGAAACTGTCTTCATAGTTAACGCTTAAATGCCAGAAACTGGCGCAGGAACAGGCATCTTTCAACTCCAGCTCGACGATCACCGGCTCCGGAGGATTACTGTCGCGACCGATACTCAAGACCTGTCCTTCAACCCGCCCGGCGAACGATTGGCCGATATCGGCACGTGGCATGATCGCGCACTCGCCACTGCCCGACACAAAACTGATTCGCAGGTTGGCGGTTTCCATGATGCCCCCCTTCGTCACCACTTGCGCGGGTGCCTGTGTGAAGTCCTCCAATACATTGGTCGGCAGGTTCAGGACCTGATACTCGCGGGTTTTGAAAACCACGGCGGAGCGCTCGTCGTGATGACCGTCAAATGCCACCTTCAGCTCCAGGACCACCGTGGTTTCCGGCTTGAATTTCAGCAATAGATCCCGCATCAGCGCATTGTCCAGACCGGCCGTTGTTTCCGGCTCCGTGACTGGAGCGCCGTTGGCAATCGTGATCTCATAGTCCTTGTCATCGAGACCGGTCCCACGCAGATGAAACCAGCGTAACTGCCCCACAGCCATCCCTGGCCACGGTTTGCAGGTTGCCTGAGCGTGCCCTTTGAATGCGCCCAGTTCGAGCACTTCATCCAGAGCCTGTGGCAACCCCGGGGTTGGCAAGTGCCAATCGGCGTCTTCGATCCTGTGGACGGTGACCACCCGCTCGCCCGATGGCTGCGAGCCTCCTGCCCCCAGCAACTCCCAACCCAGTGTCATCGTTCGGCCGTGATTGGCCAAAAGCACTTCAGGCTTGAGTACAAAATTGGCACGGTGATTCTTGTTGAAGTTGACCGCCTTGAACACCGGTGAGCCAAGCCCTGGAGCCCCGTTGACCACCAGACGAGCCTGATCGCCGTCCCGGGCCTCAAGGAACTCGACACGAGCGGTCACACCGTTGGGAAAGTCCAATGGATGAAACTTGTAGCCAGTCCCGACCAGGGTTGGAGGCAACAGATCACTGGTGGCGGCGCCAATGATGCGGACGGTCAACGTCTCGGAACGATCCAGCGGTACACCACCACTTACCCGGGTGTATCGGAATGTCGCCTTGCCGCCCGAAGCGGCAACCAGACACTCGTGCGGTACGGAGAACGTGTACATGAACGGCTTGTTCTTGACCGTCTCGATCAACGTCAATGACTGCACGTCACCGGTCGCATCATGGAAGCGGCAGTCCAGATAAATGTCGTCACCTTTCATCCAGTTGCCTGACACGTACACCAGCGCAGTCGCGGGCCCGCCGGCAAGCTTGTCGAGGTCGATCGTATAGGGGTCATCTTCGGCGTCGGCAGGGTCTTCACTGACAATCGGCGGGTCGTACCATTGCCCCAAAAGATTGACGTACAAAGGCAATGCGACCGAGTACGGATTGTCGGTGTCCGGACCGTTGCCAACACAATCGGTCACCGTGAACTTCAACGAAAAATCCGCCGCGTCGCCCGCTTCGATGAACGTCGCTTCCTCGATCCTGATCACCAAAGGCTCTACGCTATCGACGTCGGCCTGGGTCACAAGCCGCGTCAGGATCACGCCGTTGCAATCAAGTTGCACGTTGTCGAAAGCTCTCATCAGTGGATAGGAAAGCGTGACAGCAACGCCTTCCCGTGCCCGTTCGGGATTGACGCCTTCATCGAGGACCACTTGCGCGACTTTCAGCTTCAGCTCCGAATGCCCCTCCTCCTCGGGAAAACGATCCACCAGCCCCGGACGCTTGCTGTGGAACCAGACCCGCAACGGGTGTGAAGTTTCAATCTCGACGCCGGCTTGTTCCAGGCCGTAGTCCAGCGTGTTAAGCCCGTCCTTCAAAAATTTCACCGGAACATACAGGTCCGCTCGTTGGTTTTCCTCTCCGGCGGAAATCGGTTTAGTTGCCACTACAACACCGTCAAGTCGCAAGACAAGCCTGTCATCCGCAACCATACCCGCCGAAGGCTCGATGAAAACCTTGACCCCCTCGGGATAGAGATAAGTCAGCGCCAACGGCAGTCCGGCATCGACCGGTTGCGGCGCGGACACCGGTTGTTTCATACCGGGAATACGAGGTTGAACGAGTGTAGGGACGGCCATCGTCTTCAGTCCTTTGCCAGCGGATCGAAAGGGATTGATCACTGCAGGATCGCGTTGCCTGCCATCAGATACCCATGCAGCGAAGGCCACAACTGTCATATCTGACAGGTGTTTTCTCGAAGAAAATGATCAAGAATTGCTGTTGAATTGCGCTCGCCCGATCAGGCGCACGAGGCAGGCTGTACTATGCTGGACCAGTGACTTTCCAAGTAAGGATTACCGATGTCGATCACGCCTCGTAGTGCATTGCTGGTCATCGATGTACAGAACGACTTCATTCCCGGCGGCCAATTGCCGGTGCCCGAGGGTGATCGGATAGTGCCGTTGGTCAACGATCTCGCCCGCCAGTTCAAACAGGTCGTGATCGCACAGGACTGGCACCCTGCCGGCCATGCGTCGTTCGCCTCCAGTCACCCCGGCCACAAGCCCTACGACGTGATTCAACTGCCCTACGGCGAACAGACCCTGTGGCCGGATCATTGCGTGCAGGCCACCCGGGGTGCCGAACTCCACCCGGAATTGAACCTGCCCCATGCGCAACTGATCATCCGCAAGGGCTGCAACCCGGACATCGACAGCTATTCGGCGTTTCTGGAAGCGGACCGCGTCACAACCACAGGTCTGGCGGGTTATCTGAAGGAGCGCGGCATCGACACGGTGTACATGGTCGGCCTGGCGCTGGATTTCTGCGTGATGTTCTCCGCGCTGGATGCACGGGCCGCGGGGTTCAATGCGTTTGTGGTGCTGGATGCATGCCGGGCGATTGATCTGAACGGCTCGCTGACGGCGGCGATCGAGCGGATGCAAGTGGCGGGGGTCGGCCTGATCCATTCCACTGAACTGCTTTGACTGACGCCTGTTATCTCACGCTGATCGCTGTGCACTGATCGTTCCCACGTTGAAGCGTCGAACCGTTTGCGTGGGAACGATCATCAACGAACGCTAAACGGGGGTTGGTAGCCACAGCCTGAACCGCGCCCCGCCCAACGGCGAACCTTCCACCGTCAACGTCCCACCCTGGGCTTCCAGCGCCCGACGGCTGATTGCCAACCCCAGTCCAAACCCGCCGGTCGCCCGATCCCGGCTGCGATCCAGCCGATAGAACGGCTCGAATATCCGCTCCCGCTCGTCTTCCGGAATGCCGATTCCGTCATCGTCCACCCAGATCTCACAACCCTTCGGGCAAACCTGCACACCGATCTGAATGCGCTTTTCGCAGTAACGCATGGCGTTACGCAACAGGTTCTGAATTGCTCGGGCGGTCAGGCGTGGATCAAGGGAAAAACGTTCCAGCTGATTATGCAGCAGCACATCGATGACGATTTCCGGAGATTCCAGTTCTTCGTCGACGCTGCCCAGAATGCTGTCGATGAACTCGTCCAGCGACACTTCGACCTGCTCCGGCAACTTCGCCGGATTCTGCAGGCGGCTGTAGGACAGCAACTCCAGCACCAGCTCATCCAGTTCGCGGATGTGCGCGACCAGCCCTTGCAGGCGTTCGCGGCTGGCTTGCGGCAAGTCATCGGACAGCGCCAGCGCCAGGCCGAAGTCCAGGCGGGTCAGCGGCGTGCGCAATTCGTGGGACACGGCGTTGAGCAGGTCCCGCTGCTGGTTGAGCAGGTTTTCGATGTCGCCGGCCATAGTGTCGAACACGTTGGCCAGGCTGCCGATGTTGGAGCTCGGGCCAATCTGCGTGCGCTCGCTCAAATGGCCCTTGCCGAAACGTTCGGCCGTGCCCTTGAGGCGTTCCAGATCGCGCCAGTGCGGACGAAACCAGAGCAACAGGCACGCCAGCAGACTCGCGCCGATCAGCACGTTGATGCTCCAGTACAACAGGTTCACGTCCATCGGATCCGGTGGGACCACCATTTGCACGGCAACCTGGTCGTTCAGCGGCGTCACCGCCAGCGTACGCCAGCCCCAGTCGCCGATGCGCACCACGTTTTCGCCACGACGCAGGCGCTCTTGTTCGATCGGGGTGAAATCGGCGTTATCGATACGGGCGAGGACGATGTGCAGCGGCTGGAAATCCTTGTCCATCGACGCCGCAACCGCCGGCCACTGATCCTGCGGCACGGCGCGAAACTGCTTGGTGATCAGCGATTGCAGGCCACGGGAATAATCGAGGTTGTAGGTGACGAACCGCTGCTTGAACGCCATCACCACCAGATCCGGCACCAGATAGATCGCCGCGCTGTAGGAAACGATCGTCACCAGATAGAGGCGAAACAGGATTCTGAACATCGAATCAGCATTCCCACTCGGAACGGCTGAACAGATAACCCTTGCCCCACACGGTCTTGATCTTGCGCGCTTCGCCCGCGTGGTCGTCGAACTTGCGTCGCAGCTTGGAAATCGCCACATCCACCGAGCGGTCGGTGCCGTTGAACTCTATGCCGCGCAGGCGTTGCAGAATCTGGTCGCGACTCAGCACTTCACCGGCATGACGGGCCAGCACCACCAGCAGGTTGTATTCGCCGCTGGACAGTTCAACCGGCTGATCGCGCCAGGTCACCGTGCGCTCCGACAGATCGATGCACAGGTTGCCCATCAGGATGCGGTCGTTGGCGGTCATCGGCTCGCCCAGGCTGCTGCGACGCAGCAAGGTGCGTACCCGCGCCAGCAGGACTCGCGGCTCACAGGGTTTGGTGACGTAATCGTCGGCGCCCATTTCCAGGCCCAGTACCTGATCGTGGCTGTCGTCGCGGGCGGTCAGCATCAAAATCGGCAGCGTCGCCGAGTCTGCGCGCAACAGGCGACAGACCTGCAAGCCGTCGAGGCCCGGCAGCATCAGGTCGAGAATCACCAGGTCCGGCGGATTGAGCCGCGCCCGTTCGCGCACATGGTCGCCTCGGCCGATCACGCTGACGGAATAGCCGTTGCGCTCGAGATAGCTGGAGATCAGTTCGGCGAGGGCGGTGTCGTCTTCGACCAGGAGGATGTTGGGCATTGATGATCCAGAAAGTGCTGTGGCGACTGGCTTGCCCGCGAAGGCGGCATATCTGTCGCAATAAATTTCAAGGCGTAAAGGATATACGCCCTCACTCGTCCCTGAGCAAAACCCTTACACAATTTCACACAGCACCTACAAAGCTTCACCGCTACCCTCTGCGACTGTCCGTAGGATGCGCAGATCAATATTGGGGGTTGTACATGTCGAAGAATCTGCTGGCCGGGCTCGGCCTGATCGCATTGGCGCTGACGCTGAGTGCCTGTGATAAATCCTCGAACGCCGAGGAACAGGCGCCGCCGGCCACCGTGCGGATCGAAACCCTTGAGGCGCGCCCCCTGTCGATCAGCAGCGAACTGAGCGGGCGGATTGCCGCCCCGCGCATCGCCGAAGTCCGCGCCCGGGTCGCCGGCGTGGTGCTGCAACGCACCTACCGCGAAGGCAGCGACGTGAAAAAAGGCGACGTGCTGTTCCGCATCGATCCGGCACCGTTCAAGGCTGACCTCGATAGCGCCGAAGCGGCCCTGCGCAAGGCCGAGGCCAACGCGTTCCAGGCGAAGTTGCAGGAGCAGCGCTACGCCCAGTTGATCGACGACAAGGCCATCAGCGCTCAGGATTACGACAACGCCCGCGCCAACGCCCGGCAGACCGCCGCCGACGTGGCCGCCAACAAGGCAGCCGTCGAGCGGGCGAAGCTGAACCTCGGTTACGCCACCGTCACCGCGCCGATTTCCGGGCGCGTCGGGCGTGCGCTGGTGACTGAAGGCGCACTGGTCGGCCAGAACGAAACCACGCCCATGGCGCTGATCCAGCAGTTGAACCCGATCCACGCCGACCTCACCCAGTCGACCCGTGAATTGAATGAGCTGCGCCGGGCGTTCCGTTCCGGCCAGTTACAACAGGTCGGCCAGGATCAGGTCAAGGCCACGCTGATTCAGGACGACGGCAGCCTCTATCCGCTGCCGGGCAAACTGCTGTTCAGTGACATCACGGTCGATCCGGGCACCGGGCAGATCATCCTGCGCAGCGAATTCCCCAACCCGGACCTCGATCTGCTGCCGGGCAGCTACGTTCGCGTGCGTCTGGAGCAAGGCGTGATCCAGCATGGCCTGACCGTGCCGCAACGCGCAGTACAGCGTGACAGCGCCGGTGTGGCGCAGGTCCTGACGGTCGACGACCAGATGCGCGTCGCCCAGCAGCCAGTGCAGCTCGGCACGGTACAGAACGACCGCTGGATCGTCACCGGCGGCCTCAAGCCCGGCGACCGCATTGTCATCGAAGGCCTGCAACACGCCCGTCCGGGCGAAGTGGTGCAGATCGACGACACCCCTCTTCCACTTGCCCAGACCTCTGGTCAGTAAGCAGGACGCTCTTCTATGCCGCAGTTCTTTATCGACCGCCCGGTGTTCGCCTGGGTCGTCGCGTTGTTCATCCTGTTGGCCGGTGCGCTGGCCATCCCGCAATTGCCGGTGGCGCAATACCCCGACGTCGCGCCGCCGCAGATCGAAATCTATGCCGTGTACCCGGGCGCCTCGGCGCAGACCGTCGACGAGAGCGTCGTCAGCCTGATCGAGGAAGAACTCAACGGCGCCGATCACCTGCTGTATTTCGAATCGCAAAGCAGCCTCGGCAGCGCCACGATCAAGGCGACGTTCCAACCGGGCACCAACCCGGAACTGGCGCAGGTCGACGTGCAGAACCGCCTCAAGGTGGTCGAGTCGCGCCTGCCGCAAGCGGTAAACCAACAGGGCTTGCAGGTGGAGAAAGTCTCCGCCGGTTTCCTGCTGCTGATCACTTTGACCTCCAGCGACGGCAAGCTCGACGACGTGGCGCTCAGCGATTACCTGGCGCGCAACGTGATGAACGAGATCAAGCGCATCGACGGCGTCGGCAAGGCCCAGCTGTATGGGGCCGAGCGGGCGATGCGGATCTGGGTCGATCCACAGAAGCTGATCGGCTTCAACCTGACGCCTGCCGATGTCAATGCCGCCATCGTCGCGCAGAACGCCCAGGTCTCGGCGGGCAGCATCGGTGATTTGCCAAATCCGAGCAGTCAGGAAATCACCGCGACGATTCTGGTCAAGGGTCAGCTTTCGACGCCGGAAGAGTTCGCCGATATCGTACTCAAGGCCAACCCGGACGGCTCCACCGTACGCATCAAGGATGTGGCGCGGGTCGAGATCGGCAGCCAGGAATATCAGTTCGGCACCCGCCTGAACGGCAAGCCGTCCACCGCCGTTGGCGTGCAACTTTCGCCGGGCGCCAATGCCCTCAGCACCGCGACCTTGATCCGGGCGAAAATGGATGAACTGTCGCGCTATTTCCCGGCGGGCGTGGAATACAAGATTCCCTACGACACGTCGCCGTTCGTGAAGGTCTCGATCACCAAAGTGGTCTACACCCTGGGCGAAGCGATGTTGCTGGTGTTTGCGGTGATGTTCCTGTTCCTGCAGAACATCCGCTATACCCTGATTCCGACGCTGGTGGTGCCGGTGGCGCTCATGGGCACCTTCGCGACCATGCTCGCGCTGGGTTTCTCGATCAACGTGCTGACCATGTTCGGCATGGTGCTGGCCATCGGCATTCTGGTGGACGACGCCATCGTGGTGGTGGAGAACGTCGAACGGATCATGGCCACCGAAGGCTTGTCACCCAAGGAGGCGACACGCAAGGCGATGAGCCAGATCACCGGCGCGATCATCGGCATCACGCTGGTGCTGGTGGCGGTGTTCATTCCGATGGCCTTCATGCAGGGTTCGGTGGGTGTCATTTACCGGCAGTTCTCGCTGTCGATGGCCACCTCGATCCTGTTCTCGGCATTCCTCGCCCTGACCTTGACCCCGGCACTGTGCGCCACTTTGCTCAAGCCGATTGCCAAGGGTGAACATCACGAGAAAACCGGTTTCTTCGGCTGGTTCAACCGCCGTTTCGAGCAATTGACGGATCGTTATCAGGGCTGGGTCGGTTACGCACTGAAACGCACCGGTCGCTATCTACTGATCTACGTTGTGTTGCTGGTGGGTCTGGGCCTGTGCTTTGCGCGCCTGCCCTCCTCGTTCCTGCCGGTCGAGGATCAGGGTTACACCATCACCGACATTCAACTGCCACCCGGTGCGAGCAAGAACCGCACAGTGCAGGTGGTCGAGCAGATCGAAGCGCACAACGCCAGCGAACCGGGTGTGGGCGACAGCACGGTGATTCTCGGTTTCAGCTTCTCCGGCAGCGGGCAGAACGCCGCGCTGGCGTTCACCACGCTCAAGGACTGGTCGCAGCGTGGCAGCGACGACTCGGCAAGCTCGATTGCCGACCGCGCCAACATTGCCCTGAGCCAGATCAAGGATGCTGTGGCCTTCGCCGTACTGCCGCCGCCGGTGGATGGCCTCGGCACGTCCAGCGGCTTCGAGTTCCGCCTGCAGGATCGCGGCGGCCTCGGTCATGCGACCTTGATGGAAGCGCGCACCCAACTGCTGGACGCCGCCGAGAAAAGCCCGATCCTGATGAACGTGCGTGAAAGTGCCCTGGCTGAAGCGCCGCAAGTGCAGCTGGAAGTGGACCGCAAGCAGGCCAATGCACTGGGGATTTCATTCGCCGACGTCGGCAACGTGCTGTCCACCGCCATCGGTTCTTCGTACGTCAACGACTTCCCCAATCAGGGGCGGATGCAACGGGTGGTCGTGCAGGCTGAAGGCGATCGCCGCAGTCAGGTCGATGACTTGCTGAAAATGCACGTGCGCAACGACGCCGGGAAAATGGTGCCACTGTCGGCGTTTGTCCGGGCCACCTGGACTCAAGGCCCGGCGCAGTTGACCCGCTACAACGGCTACCCGGCGATCTCGATTTCCGGCGAACCGAAACCCGGCCACAGCACCGGCGAAGCCATGGCGGAAATCGAACGGCTGGTGGCCCAGGGGCCAAAAGGCATGGGGCAGGAATGGACCGGTCTGTCGTTGCAGGAACGTTTGTCCGGCAGCCAGGCGCCGATTCTGCTCGGCCTGTCGCTGTTGATCGTGTTCCTGTGTCTGGCGGCGTTGTACGAGAGCTGGTCGATTCCGACTTCGGTGTTGCTGGTTGTGCCGCTGGGCGTACTCGGCGCTGTACTGGCGGTGACGTTGCGCGGGATGCCCAACGATGTGTTCTTCAAGGTTGGCCTGATCACCATCATTGGTCTGTCGGCGAAGAACGCGATCCTGATCATCGAGTTTGCCAAAAGCCTGTATGACGAAGGTCACGATCTGATTGATGCCACATTGCAAGCGGCGCGTCTGCGGTTGCGGCCGATTGTGATGACTTCGCTGGCGTTCATTCTGGGCGTGGTACCCCTGGCGATTGCCACGGGCGCGAGTTCGGCGAGCCAGCAAGCCATCGGTACCGGGGTGATTGGCGGGATGATTACGGCGACGCTGGCGGTGATTTTCGTGCCGGTATTCTTTGTGGTGGTGATCAAGCTTGTGCGCAGGTTCGCCAAGCCTGATTGATTGACCGGTTCCGGCGCGGTGGCCACAGGTCGCCGCGCTGGGCTAAGGTGTCTGCACACCCTGGCCCATCGAGTTCCCATGCGCTTCCTCGCCCGCACCCACCCTCGCCTTTCCGCCGCCGCATTATTCGGTCTTGCAGTCGGCCTGCTGGTCCCTGCCGACTCCGTCATCAGCAAAACCCTCATTGGCTGGAACGCCGGCGTCTGGACCTATCTGCTCCTGATGTTCTGGCTGACAGCTCGCGCGAAAGCACCGGACGTCAGACGCATCGCCGAAGTCGAGGACGAAAACGCCGGACTGGTGTTGTTCGTGGTGTGTATCGCGGCGCTGGCCAGTCTGGCGGCCATCACCCTGGAACTGGTCGGCAGCAAGGACCTGCAAACTTCCCACAAGCTCCTGCACTACGGCTTTACCGCGTTGACGGTGATTGGCTCATGGTTGCTGATCGGGGTCATTTTCAGTGTCCACTACGCCAGGCTGTTTTATACCTGGGACGGCAAGGAGCCGGCGCTGCGTTTTGCCGAAGGCCTGACAACGCCCAACTATTGGGACTTTCTGTACTTCTCGTTCACCATCGGCGTCGCTGTGCAGACGGCGGATGTCGGCGTGGCCACCCGAGAAATACGCAAGATCGTGCTGGCACAGTCGTTGATCGGCTTTGTATTCAACACTGCCATTCTCGGGTTCTCGATCAACATTGCGGCCGGGTTGTTCGGCTGATATCTAGCTCATCCTCGAGCGCCACTTGTCGGTGACTTAGGGTTTTCCTCCGATCATTCACTTGACGACCCAATCGCTTCTGGTGTTTCCTGAAACCGGTTTCAGATACAGATAATCTGACCTGACAAATCCAATAACAAGGTTTCAGACCGTGAACGATTTCTCCGCCGCCCAGCGCAGCCGCGTCACCATGCTCGACGTTGCCGAACACGCTGGCGTGTCCAAGGCCAGCGTCTCTCGCTTTATCGGCGATGACCGCGCCCTGCTCTCCGATGCCATTGCCCAGCGCATCGAGCAGGCGATTGCCGAACTCGGCTACCGTCCCAATCAAATGGCCCGAGGCCTGAAACGCGGTCGCACCCGCCTGATCGGCATGCTGGTGGCCGATATCCGCAACCCCTATTCGATTGCCGTGATGCACGGCGTGGAAACCGCCTGCCGCCGGCACGGTTACAGCCTGGTGGTGTGCAATACCGATCGCGATGACGAGCAGGAACGCCAGCATCTGGCGCTGTTGCGCTCGTACAACATCGAAGGGCTGATCGTGAACACCCTGGGCCACCACCGGGATGAACTGGATGAGCTGAAGCGGGAAATGCCGCTGGTGCTGGTGGATCGCAAGGTCGATGGGCTCGACAGCGACATGGTCGGGCTGAATAACCCGCAAGCCATCGAGATGGCGCTCGAACATCTTCAGCAACGCGGCTATCGCGATGTACTGCTGGTGACGGAACCGTACGACGGCACCAGCTCGCGGGTCGAGCGGGTCAGCGGTTTTCAGCAGCAGATTGGCCAGCGCGAGGACATCCGTGGCGCTGTACTGGAAACCGGCCCGAGTCTTGCCAAAGACCTTCAAACCTTTTTAAACACACCTGATTCGGGCCCTAAAGCCCTGTTCTGCGCCAATGGCGTGGCGGCGCTGGCTTGCACCCTGGCGCTGCGCGAGATCGGCTGCCGGTTGTTCGAGGATGTCGGGCTGATCGCGCTGGATGATCTGGACTGGTACCCGCTGGTGGGCAGCGGGATCACCGCCCTCGCCCAGCCAACCGCCGAGATCGGGGCACAGGCATTTGAATGCTTGCTCAAGCGCTTGCGTGGGGATGATGAAGCGGCGCGGACGCTGGATTTTGCACCGTTGCTCATTGAGCGCGGTTCGACCCGTGGATTTTGTGGTGACTGACATGGCCTCTTCGCGGGCAAGCCCGCGAAGGGACCCGAAAGAGCAATGCACAACTTGATGATTTTTTTTGAACAAAAATGAAACCGGTTTCAGAGGTAGATAACAATGAATAAACCCGCCGTTTCCATCAGCCTTTCCAGCTACGGCGCCGACCTTGTGCGCCGCCGTGGTCAAGGCTCTTTCATCGAGGTGTTGGCCGCTGCCGGTGCCCATCGCATCGAATGGCGCGAAGAACTGCTGACCATCGAAGTCCCCGAACAACTCGCCGCCGCCACACAAGCCGAAGGCCTGCAAAGTATCTATTCCTCGCCCACCGAACTGTGGCTGGCCGGCCAGTCGCGGCCCAATCCCGAACTCATCACTGCACTGCAAAACGCTGAAGCGTTCGGATCGAAGTGGCTGAAGGTTTCCCTTGGTTTCTTCACCGACAACAACGATCTGCAGGCGCTGGGGCAAATCCTCGCGCAGAGCCCGGTGCAACTGCTGGTGGAGAACGATCAGACCTTGCACGGCGGTCGCATCGAACCGTTCCAGCGCTTTTTCGCCGCCGTCGAGCAACACAACTTGCCAATCAAGATGACCTTCGACATCGGCAACTGGCAGTGGCAGGACCAGTCCGCCACCAGTGCCGCTCGACTGCTGGGCCGCCACGTCGGTTACGTGCATTGCAAAGCCGTGGCCCGCCGCGCCGACGGCAAACTGGTAGCGGTTCCGCCGGCCGCCACCGACCTGCATCTGTGGGAACAACTGCTGCGGCACATGGCCCAAGGGGTCATGCGCGCCGCCGAATACCCGTTGCAGGGCGACGACCTGGTGCAATTGACCACCGAACACGTTGCCGCCCTCGCCTGCCTCGGCCAATCCCGCCTGGAGCCTGCTCATGTCTGAGATCGATATTCTGTCGTTCGGCGAAACCATGGCCATGTTTGTTGCCGAACAGAGCGGTGATCTGGCATTCGTCGATCAGTTCCACAGGCGGATTGCCGGGGCGGACAGCAATGTGGCCATCGGTTTGTCCCGGTTGGGTTTCAACGTTGCGTGGCTGAGCCGTGTCGGTGCCGATTCCCTGGGACGATTTGTCGTCGAAACCCTGGCCCGCGAAGGTCTGGATTGCAGCCATGTCGAAGTGGACAACGCGCACCCGACCGGTTTCCAGCTCAAGTCGCGCAACGATGACGGCAGTGATCCGACGGTCGAGTACTTCCGTCGCGGCTCGGCGGCCAGTCATCTGTCATCGAAGTCGATCACCCCGACGCTGCTGGGCGCGCGACATCTGCACGCCACCGGCATTCCGCCAGCGCTGTCGGCGTCGGCCCGGGAAATGTCCCGTGAACTGATGACCCGCATGCGCAACACCGGGCGCAGCGTGTCATTCGACCCGAACCTGCGCCCGAGCCTGTGGGCCAGCGAACGGGAGATGATCACCGAAATCAACCGCCTCGCCGCCCTCGCCCATTGGGTGTTGCCGGGGCTGAGCGAAGGTCGCTTGCTCACCGGGTTTGAAGATCCGGCGGACATCGCCGCGTTTTATCTGGATCAGGGTGCCGAAGCCGTGGCGATCAAACTCGGGCCGCAGGGTGCGTATTACCGCACGCACCTGGATCAGGGGTTTGTTGCCGGTGTGCCGGTCGAAACCGTGGTCGATACGGTAGGTGCCGGGGATGGATTTGCAGTCGGGATGATCAGTGCCCTGCTGGAGCACCAGAGCTTTCCCGAAGCCGTCAGACGCGCCAACTGGATTGGCAGCCGGGCGGTGCAGAGCCGTGGCGACATGGAGGGTTTGCCGACCCGATCCGAACTTTCGGCTGAACTGGAGGCCGTCAATCGCGAGCAGGCTCGCTCCCACACTGGATCGGGTTCCAACTCAGCCCCCTTGTGGGAGCGAGCCTGCTCGCGATAGGGCCAGTACAAACAACCGATTAATTGAACCTGCTGCGACAAAAACAACAAGCTCAGGAGCAAGACCATGAAAACCGCAACCCTCGCCACCCGCCGCTGGTGGTACATCATGCCGATCGTGTTCATCACCTACAGCCTGGCGTACCTGGACCGCGCCAATTACGGATTCGCTGCCGCCTCCGGGATGGCCGCCGACCTGATGATCACACCGGGCCTGTCGTCCCTGCTCGGCGCGCTGTTTTTCCTCGGTTACTTTTTCTTCCAGGTGCCCGGCGCGATCTACGCGCAGAAGCACAGCGTCAAGAAGCTGATCTTCGTCAGCCTGATCCTCTGGGGCGGGCTCGCCACGCTGACCGGCGTGGTTTCCAACGCCTATTGGTTGATCGTCATCCGCTTCATGCTCGGCGTGGTCGAAGCGGCGGTGATGCCGGCGATGCTGGTCTATCTCTGTCACTGGTTCACCCGTGCCGAACGCTCGCGGGCCAACACCTTCCTGATCCTCGGCAACCCGGTGACCATGCTGTGGATGTCGGTGGTTTCGGGGTATCTGGTGCAGCATTTCAGCTGGCGCTGGATGTTCATCATCGAAGGTTTGCCGGCGGTGCTCTGGGCATTCATCTGGTGGAAGCTGGCCGATGATCGTCCGGCGCAGGCCAAGTGGCTCAGCGACCGGGAAAAGCACGATCTGCAAAGCGCTCTCGCCGCCGAACAGGTCGGGATCAAAGCAGTTAAGAACTACGCTGAAGCTTTCCGCTCGCCGAAGGTGATCATTCTGGCGCTGCAGTTTTTCTGCTGGAGCATTGGCGTCTACGGCTTTGTGCTGTGGCTGCCGTCGATACTCAAGGCCGGCGCGCAAATGGACATGATCGAGGCCGGCTGGCTCTCGGCCCTGCCGTATCTGGCGGCGGTGATCGGGATGCTGCTGGTGTCCTGGGGCTCGGACAAACTGCAAAAGCGCAAACGCTTCGTCTGGCCGCCGCTGCTGATTGCCTCGGTGGCGTTCTACGGTTCGTATGCCTTGGGTGCCGAGCATTTCTGGTGGTCGTACACGCTGCTGGTGATTGCCGGCGCCTGCATGTACGCGCCTTACGGGCCGTTCTTCGCCATCGTGCCGGAAATCCTGCCGGCCAACGTTGCTGGCGGCGCCATGGCACTCATCAACAGCATGGGCGCCCTCGGTTCGTTCGGCGGTTCGTATCTGGTCGGTTACCTCAACAGCTCCACCGGTTCGCCCGGCGCTTCGTATCTGCTGATGAGCGGCGCACTGATGCTCTCGGTGGTGCTGACGATTTTTCTCAAGCCCGGCGCGAGCGACCGGGTGACGGCCAAGCGCGTCGCACCGCGTCCGCAGCCGGCCCATTCCTGAATTGATAGAGAGATGACTGCGATGAAAAAGCAGGTTGTGCTGTACAAAAAACTGTCGGCGGCGCTGATGGCGCGCCTTGAGGAACAGGTCGACGTGACGCTGATCGACAGCCTCGACGCCGACGGCCTGATGAAACTGCGTGACGCCCTGCCCGGCGCCCACGGATTGCTCGGCGCGAGCCTGAAACTGGATGCGGCATTGCTTGATCTGGCACCGCAGCTCGAAGCGATTTCCAGCGTCTCGGTGGGCGTCGACAACTACGACATCGACTACCTGACCCGACGCAGAATTCTGCTGACCAACACCCCGGATGTGCTCACCGAAACCACTGCCGACACCGGTTTCGCGCTGATCCTGGCCACCGCCCGGCGAGTGGTGGAACTGGCGAACATGGTGCGCGGCGGTCACTGGCACCGCAGCATCGGCCCGGCGCATTTCGGCACCGATGTGCACGGCAAGACCCTGGGCATCATCGGTATGGGGCGGATTGGCGAGGCGTTGGCGCAGCGTGGACATTTCGGGTTCGGGATGCCGGTGATCTATCACAGCCAGTCGCGCAAACCGGCGGTCGAGGCACGCTTCGATGCGCAGTACCGCAGCCTTGAAGACTTGCTGCAGCAGGCGGATTTCATCTGTCTGACATTGCCGCTGACGGCGCAGACTGAAGGTTTGATTGGCGCCGAACAGTTTGCGTTGATGCGCCCGGAAAGCATCTTCATCAATATTTCACGGGGCAAAGTGGTGGATGAGGCCGCGCTGATCGATACCTTGCGCCATAACCGGATTCGCGCGGCGGGGCTGGATGTGTTCGAGCGCGAGCCGTTGAATCATGACTCGCCGTTGTTGCAACTGAATAATGTGGTGGCAACGCCGCACATGGGTTCGGCGACCCATGAAACGCGCGAAGCGATGGCGCGGTGTGCGGTGGAGAATCTGTTGGCGGCGTTAACTGGGAAGAAGCCGGTGAATCTGGTGAACTCATCAGCTTGGCAGAGCTGAAACTTTCAGCGCTTGTACCGGCCCTTCGCGAGCAGGCTCGCTCCCACAGGTCTTGTGTACACCGCAGTACACTGTGGGAGCGAGCCTGCTCGCGAAGGGGCCATTAAAGACAACACAGAACCTTCAGGCGCTGCGCACTTGCAAAAGCTGCGCAGCGCACAGCGCAATCCGCGAACACGCATCCGCCAGCTTCACCCGATCCACCACCAGCCCGATGCGAATATGCCCCGCCGCACTGGGCCCGAACGCTTCACCGGCCAGCACCGAAACCCCATACCCCTCCAGCAATCGTTCTGCAAAATCCTGCGCCCCGATCCCGGTCTGGCGCACATCGACCATCACGAACATCCCGCCATCCGGCTTGATCGGGTACAACCCCGGACAGCCGCGCAACCGCTCGCACACCAGATCCCGACGCAACCGGTATTCCTCGCGCATCTGCGTCACTTCCGGCAGGTCTGTCTCCAGCGCTACCTGCGCCGCTTTCTGCACGAAATCCGGCAGACCGAACAGCATGCTCAACGACAGATTCACCAAATGCTCGGCCAACGGTTTGGGCCCGATCATCCAGCCGATCCGCCAACCGGTCATCGCGTGGGACTTTGACAGGCTGTTGACGGTCGCGGTGCGCTCGGCCATGCCCGGCAGGCTCGCCGGGCTGACGTGCTCGCCTTCGTATAACAATTCGCTGTAAACCTCGTCACTGATCAGCCACAAGTCATGACGAATGCACAGCGCCGCCAGCGCCTGCCAGATCAGCAACGACAGACTGGCGCCGGAAGGATTGTTGGGGCTGTTGAGCAACATGGCCCGAGTCTTCGGAGTGATCCGCGCCGCGACATCCACCGGGTCGACGCGAAAACCGTTCTCAGGGCGAACCGGAACAGGCACCACGGTTGCGCCACAGGCACCGAATACACCTTCATAAGTCACATACATCGGTTCGGCGACGATCACTTCATCGCCCGGATCAAGCAGGCATTGCGCCACCGAATACACCGCGCATTGTGCGCCGGGCAACACGATCACATGCTCGGCATCGACATCCTGGCCGCTGTTGCGTCGATGGCGCTCAGCGATCAACGTGCGCAGCTCCCGCCGGCCGCGCACTTCGGAATAATGCGTATCGCCCGCCAACAGGCTGTCGATGGCGCCGTGGATGATCGGCAGCGGCGTGTCGAAATCCGGATCACCCACCGACAGCAGCAACACATCGACCCCTTCGGCGCGCAGTTCCAGCGCTCGGTCGTGAATCCGCCAGGCCGCTGCTCCCTCCCCGGCGATTCGTTGGGTCAAGGCTGAATAGCGCATGTACGTCTCCTGATTGCGCGGTCTCCAGCCTACACCCTAGGTCAAATCACAAACCGCGCCACCATCGCATTCAAATCCACCGCCAGGCGCGACAGTTCGTGGGTCGCGGCGCTGGTCTGGTTGGCCCCGGCGGCCGATTGCGTGGCCAGGTCGCGGATGTTGACCAGGTTGCGGTCGACCTCGCGGGACACCTGCGCCTGCTCTTCCGAAGCGCTGGCGATCACCAGGTTGCGCTCGTTGATCTGGTGAATCGATTGGGTGATCTGCTCCAGCGCGACGCCGGCAGCGCGGGCCATTTCCAGGGTGGTCTGGGTGCGTTGGTTGCTCTGCTGCATCGACTCGACCGCTTCGCCGGTGCCGTTCTGGATGCCGGCGACCATTTTTTCGATTTCCTGGGTCGATTGCGCGGTGCGATGGGCCAGGGCGCGAACCTCGTCCGCTACCACGGCGAAACCACGCCCGGCTTCACCGGCCCGGGCCGCTTCGATGGCAGCGTTGAGTGCCAGCAGGTTGGTCTGTTCGGCGATGGCGCGGATCACGTCCAGCACCTTGCCGATGTCGCGACCCTGAGCGGCCAGGCCTTCGATCATCTGCGCGGTGTTTTGTACGTCGTGGGTCATGGTCTGGATCGCATCAACGGTTTTCACCACCTGATCGCGACCTTCGCGGGCGGCGTGGGTCGACTGGTTCGAGGCTTCGGAGGTCGACACCGCGTTGCGTGCCACCTCTTCCACCGCGGCGGTCATTTCGTTGACGGCGGTGGCGGCCTGTTCGATTTCGTTGTTCTGCTGTTGCAGGCCACGGGAGGCTTCTTCGGTCACGGCGTTGAGTTCTTCGGCGGCGGCGCCCAGTTGCGTGGCGGAGCCGGCAATCTGCTCGATGGTCTTGCGCAGGTTGGCCTGCATGGCAGACAGGGCTTCGAGCAGACGCGCCGGTTCGTCCTTGCCGTCGATTTCGATGACTTTGGTCAGGTTGCCGCCGGCGATGGTCTGTGCCGCAGCGACGGCGCGGTTCAGCGGGGTGACGATGCTGCGAGTCAGCAGCCAGGCCAGCAATACCGTGGCCACTGCTGCGATGACGGCCACGATGACGATGCCGGTAATGGCACCGTCGTAATGCTCACCGGCCTGAATAGAAGCGTCTTTAGCACCAGCGGCATTGATCGCAATGAGTTTGTTGAGCTGCTCTCCCATCTGGTCCGTGCCGTCCTTGATCTTCGTGTTGATCAGGGCGCGCATCTCTTCGAGCTTGTCCTGACGCGACAAATCCATCATTTGGTTCTGGGCTTGCAGATAGTTGTCCAGCGTCGTCGCGAAGGCCTGATATTGCGCACGCTCTTCACTCTCAGCGGGCAACGCGGCGTAAGCGGCCTGGGCGCTGCGCACTTTGTCCACCAGCACGCCGATGCGAGTCTGTGCTTCCTGCAGGCCTGCAGCTTCACGGTTGACCAGAACCCGGAACGATAGAATCCGCAGACGCAATACGTTCTCCGTCATCACACCAAGATAAGTGACGCTGGGCAACTGATTGGTCTGCATCTCGACGGACGCCTGACGGATGATCGACATGCGGTTGACGGCGAACACGCCGAGCACGATCACCAGCAGGGCAATAAAGGCAAAACCGAGGAAGGCACGGGGCGCGATATTCAGATTACGCAAGGACATAGGAGGACTCTCGGATAGTTGAAACTACTAGCGTCCATGCCCTTTCACTGGCCCTTGTGCGGGCTTCAGTCCGGCGTCACTGTTTCAGGAAGTCTTGTGCGCGCCTGATCTCTGTATCGGCCAGGCTTGAGGGATTTTGCAGGTAAAGAGCAAATATTTTTCTAATTATTGCGAGTGTTTCGCTATTGAAACACCCGACGTTTTAGATGATGGGTGACAGGTCAGCCCGCAGTTGCCACACGCCATACGCGAGCAATGTCTGTGGCACGTTCGCGCAGCAGGCGTGGCGCCTCGGCGCAGGCTTGTTCCAGCGTCATCGGGCCGCTGGTGACGGCGAATGCTGCGTCGATACCGTGCTCGTAGAGTGCCTGATAACCCTCGCCCAGCGTGCCGGCAATGACAATCACCGGCACGCCGTGCTGCTTGGCGATCCGCGCGACGCCGAACGGGGTTTTGCCGCGCAGGGTCTGGGCATCGAAGCGTCCTTCGCCGGTGATGACCAGATGTGCGCCCTTCACGGCCTCGGCCAGTCCGACCAGTTCCGCGACGACTTCGACACCGGCCTGGAACCGTGCGCCGAGAAATGCCTTGGCAGCAAAGCCCAATCCACCCGCGGCACCGCTGCCCGGCTCATCGCGAACATCCTTGCCCAGCACTTGCGCGCAGAGTTCGGCGAAGTGGCCGAGGGCCTGATCCAGTTGTTGTACTTGCGCAGGGGATGCGCCCTTCTGCGGGCCGAAAATCGCCGAGGCGCCGTGAGGGCCACACAGCGGGTTGTTGACGTCGGCGGCGATGTCGAAACGCACTTGCGCCAGACGCGGGTCGAATTCGCTCAAGTCCAGTCGTGCAAGTTGCGCCAGCGCCAGACCGCCCGGCACCAGCGATTGCCCTTGAGCATCCAGCAATTTCACGCCCAACGCCTGCATCGCGCCGGCGCCGCCGTCATTGGTGGCGCTGCCGCCGATGGCCAGAATGACCCGCTGTGCGCCGGCATCCAGCGCTGCACGGATCAGTTCACCGGTGCCGAACGTGCTGCTGATGCAGGCATCGCGCTGCCCCGGCGGCACCAGTTGCAAGCCGCTGGCCTCGGCCATTTCAATGATTGCGGTGTGGTTGTGCGGCAGCCAGCCCCACGCCGCATCGACCGCCGCGCCCAACGGGCCGCGCACGCGGGTACGGCGCAGTTCGCCTTCACACGCAGCGAGAATCGACTCCACCGTGCCTTCGCCACCGTCGGCCATCGGGCACTTGACCAGCGTCGCCTGCGGCCAGACCTGCGCCAGGCCCAGCGCAATGGCTTCTGCAACGCCTTGGGCACTCAGGCTGTCCTTGAACGAATCGGGGGCGATGACGATTTTCATGCGAATTCTCCAGTTCCAATGCCCCTCATGCTGCCAGTCGCCTCGCACGTTGACGCCTGTCCGCTGCACAAGTCGTGCAGGCGTTTATTGTTCATTTCGACAAATCGTCGGTCTGTGGCAGCAATTGCACACCCAGATACAACGCCAGCATCCCGTCCAGTTTCAACGGATCGACCCCGCTCAACTCGGCGATCCGCTCCATCCGGTAACGCAGGCTGTTGCGGTGAATCCCCAACGCATCGGCGCAGGCCTGACTCTGCCCGTCGTGATCGCACCAACTGCGCAGGGTCGCGAGCAACTGGCCGTTGCTGTCCTTGGCGATCACCTTGCGCAATGGTTTGAGCAATTCGTCCAGCGCATCATCGTTGCGATGGCGCCAGAGCATCACCGGCAGGCGATAGCGGTTGAGGGTCAGCAGTCGAGAATGCGGCAACACTTCGCGGCCATAGGCGAGCAGATCGCCGACCCGTCGATAGCAACGACGCAACCCGGCCAGTCCATCGGCCTGCCCGCCGACCGCAATGCGCAGGATGTTCCAGCCCAGGCCATCGAGTTTTTCCAGCAAGCGATCATGCTCGACGTTCTGACTCGCCGGCCGACACCACAGCAGCGACGACTTGGCCGAACTCACGCACCAACTGTCAGGATAACGCGACATCAGCCAGGCACTCAGCGCCTCGACGGTTTGCCCCGGCCCGTGCTCCAGTCCTAGCTCAAACAGGTACGGCACCCGCGTCAGTTGCGGTTTGAGGCCCAGTTGCTGGGCCTCGTCGACCAGCCTTGGCGAATCCCCCGCCTCGCTCAGCAGCAGCGCCAGCAAGTCATCGCAACGCTGCCGCCGCCATTGCTGCTCGGATTGCTGGTTGCGCTGGCCGACCAGCATTTCAGCCGTCATGCGCACCAGTTCGGCGTAAGTGCGCAGTTGCTCCGGTTCGCCGGTGATGCCGAGCACACCGATCAAGCGCTGATCGAGCAACAGCGGCAGATTGATCCCCGGCTGCACGCCTTTGAGATGCACCGCCGTCTGCGCGTCGATCTCCACCACTCGCCCGTTGGCCAGCACCAATTGCGCACCTTCGTGACGGGTGTTGATGCGCTCCGGCTCGCCGCTGCCGAGGATCAGTCCCTGGCTGTCCATGACGTTGACGTTGTACGGCAAAATGGCCATGGCCCGGTCGACGATGTCCTGGGCGAGGTCGTGATCGAGTTCGAACATAAAGGCTGAAATCCTTGAAAACAGGCGCGGACGGTTGTTCACCCGCACAGGGTCTGCCGGCAAACCCTGTGCTCAGGCACAAAGACAATCCGGCCAAAGGTGACCGAGACTCTCAGGGCGATCAACGTTACCCTTTGCATCGCAAAAAATCATAATAAAGAGAGAGCCGCCATGTCGCAGAGCGCCGCTGCCGCCCAGACCATCGCTGACGATAAAAATGCCGTCTACAAACGCATCACGCTGCGTTTGATCCCCTTCATCTTCATCTGCTACCTGTTCAACTACCTCGACCGGGTCAACGTTGGATTTGCCAAACTGCAGATGCTCGACGCGCTGAAATTCAGCGAAACCGTGTACGGCCTCGGGGCCGGTATCTTCTTCATCGGTTACGTGCTGTGCGGCGTACCGAGTAACCTGGCGCTGACCAAGTTCGGCCCACGGCGCTGGATCGCGCTGATGATGATCACCTGGGGCACGCTGTCGACTTGCCTGCTGTTTGTCACCACACCGACCGAGTTCTACACCCTGCGCCTGTTCACCGGTGCCGCCGAAGCCGGGTTCTTCCCGGGCGTTGTGCTCTATCTCTCGCAGTGGTTCCCGACCTTCCGCCGTGGCCGGATCATGGCGCTGTTCATGTCGGCGATCCCGGTGTCCGGCCTGCTGGGCAGCCCGTTTTCCGGCTGGATCCTCAATCACTTCGCTGCGGGCCAGGGCGGTTTGGCCGGTTGGCAGTGGATGTTCCTGCTGCAAGGTATTCCGACCGTGATCCTCGGCGCGCTGGCGTATTTCCTGCTGAGCGACAACTTCGCCAACGCCAAGTGGCTGACCCCGCATGAGCGTTCGGTGCTGGAAGCGGATCAGGCAGAAGACCTGGCGAACAAACCTAAAACCACCTCCGACTCACTGATCGCGGTGTTCAAGAACCCAGCCATCTGGGCCTTCGGCCTGATCTACTTCTGCATCCAGAGCGGCGTGTACGCGATCAACTTCTGGCTGCCGTCGATCATCAAGAACCTCGGCTTCAGCGACAACCTGGTGATTGGCTGGTTGAGTGCGATTCCGTATCTGCTGGCGGCGGTATTCATGCTGGTGGTGGGTCGTTCGGCGGACTTGCGTAAAGAGCGTCGCTGGCATTTGGTGGTGCCAATGTTGATGGGGGCGATTGGTCTGCTGATCGCGGTGAACTTCGCGGCGAATCCGGCGATTGCGATTCTCGGTCTGACCATTGCGACCATGGGCGCGTTGACCGGTTTGCCGATGTTCTGGCCCGTGCCGACGGCGATGCTGAGTGCAGGCGCTGCGGCGGGTGGGTTGGCGTTGATCAATTCGATGGGGCAGATGGCGGGGTTCCTGAGCCCCTACCTTGTGGGTTGGGTCAAGGACAGCACCGGGTCGACGGATGCGGCGTTGTACCTGCTGGCGGGTGTGATTGTTGGCGGGAGTCTGCTGGCGTTGCGGATGACGCGGACGTTGCGGGCCTGATTATTGGCAGGTACACAAAAACGGCCCGATTCGGGCCGTTTTTTATTGTTGCTCTTTGATCGGTCAGGGCTGGGCTTCAGCCGCCGTGTCCAGATTATCCAGCACCCGATTTACCGCCAGTTCCGCCAGCATGATCAGTTGCCCAATGCCCAGCAGCACATGCCGCTGCGGCGCATCGAGCATTCCGGCGAAATCGCTGGCCATGGTTTTGGCCGAGGTCAGGGTTTCGCAGGCGTCGGCCAGTAGCTCTTCACTCGGGATGCCGGGGGCGATGAGGTAGCGGGTGTTGGGTTTGAGCAAAGGTTTTCGGGGGAGCAGCGGATTGAGGTAATGATCGAGGGCGCGTTCGGCGGCTTCGTGGAATTTCTTTGAATCGAGGGTTTCGTAGGGCGAGGTGGTGTCGGCTTCGGGTGGGTTGGGTGTTGGTTTGATCATGGTGAAACTCCTAAGGCGCTTATTGGAGCCACCACACTCGCTACCAAACGATGGTGGTGGCCAGACGCAGGTTGGTAGACCGGGCCTTAGGAGAAACGGCGCACCCGAAGGTGCCCTGCGAATGACCACCATAAAACAGAGACAAAAGACTCTACAAAATGGAGCACTCTGCACTTAAAGACCCGGGCTACCAAACCCGATCGCTGTTCTTTTCAGCGACGGAACAACGATAAAACCCGGCCCATAAGCGCACAAGCCGGCGGATTCTGGCTTAGTCGTAGGCAACGGCGCAAGGTTGTGTAGCCCGGGGTGCGTGTCTGAACGTGTCCTTTAAACGCCACGATTAAACACTCACAAAATCCCCGTTTTTGCATCCAGTTCCAGCACCAGGCCTCCCGGCATCTGCACAAAAATCTGCCAGATTCCGTCCTCCGGCACCTGCGCCACCTGATACGGCAACCCACTGCCCTGCACCCGCTTCAAAACCACCGCCGCGTCTTCATCGGTACGAAACGCGATATGACTCAACGCCGCCTCATCCAGCGCCGCTTGCTCAATCACATGCACCAGCGCCTGCCCATCCTGATACAACCAACGCCCGGGAAACGGAAACGGCGGTCGACGCCCCGGCGTCAATCCCAGCAGTGCGTTGAAAGCATCCTGAATCGGTTGCCCGTCCGGCGCGTTGAACGCCATGTGATCGAAGTGCCAGGTCATAACAATCCACCTCCGTCGACATCGATGATGCTGCCGCTGATAAAGCCGTTTTTCATGACCAGCATAAACGCGGCGGCCAGGTCCTGCGGCGTGCCGACACGGCCCACCGGCAGCGCCGCCGAGGTGCGGGCGAACATCGCGCTGCGCTGGCTTTCATCCATGCCGGCGTAGGCTTCGGTGTCGGTCACGCCGGGGCTGATCACGTTGACCCGGCGTGGCGCCAGCTCCTTCGCCAGTTGTTTGGCCAGAGCGTCCAGCGCGGCATTCAGGGTGGTCTTGATGAATTGCCCTGCGACGAATTTGCGCGACAGCAAACCCGACGTCAGGGTGATGCTGCCCCGCTCGCTCAGGTACGGCAGCGCCGCTTGAATCGCGCGCAAAGTGCCCCAGAATTTCACATCGAACGCCTGCTGCGCCTGGAGCAGATCGCTGTCGGCCAACGGCTTGGCGCTGACGCTCGGCCCGGCGGTCATCACCAGATGATCGAACGCGCCGATGCGTTCGAACAGTTGACGCAGCGAGGCCTCATCGGTGACATCGGCTGACTCGTGGCGGATACCTTCGTGAGTTTCGGACGTTTCAGCACGGCGCCCGACCGAGTAAACACGGGCGCCACGTTCCGCGGCATTCGACGCGACGGCGGCGCCAATGCCGCTGCTGCCGCCGATGACCACAACAGTCTGATTGTCGAATGGTTTCATGGGAGTTCTCCGGTGGGCTTGAGGAGATTGCATCTTCCCCCGTTGCCAATCGCAGAAAAATCCCGGTAAATCGGAAGGATCTTTAAAGGATTTTTACCAATGAGCTCGATTCTGGATCTTGAGATCTTCGTCCGCACCGCCGACTCCGGCAGCATTTCCGCCGCCGCCCGGGCGCTGGAGCTGACGCCAGCCGCCGCCAGCATCGCCTTGAAACGCCTGGAAACCCGCCTCGGCATCCGCCTCTTCGCCCGCTCGACCCGCAGCATGCGCCTGACCGAAGAAGGCCGGCGCTATCTGGAAAGCGTGCGTCTGGCACTGGCCACACTGGCCGAGGGCGAACAAGCGCTGAAGCAGCAGACCGAAGGCCTGAGCGGCGTGCTGCAACTGGCGGCGCCGTCGGACTTCGGGCGCAATGTGCTGTTGCCGTGGCTGGACGATTTCAAGCGCGAGCACCCGCACATTCAGCTGCAATTGCTGCTCAACGACCGACACGCGGACCTGTTTCGCGAGACGGTGGATGTGGCGTTGCGCTTTGGCGTGCCGAGTGATTCGACGCTGGTGGCGTTGCCGATTCTGTCCGAGCATCGTCGCGTGGCCTGTGCCAGCCCTGCGTATCTGGAGCGTCACGGCACACCGCAAAATCCTGCCGAACTAAGCGACCACAGCGCCCTGCTCTATCTGCGCAACGGCCGACCTTACAACACCTGGCGTTTCCATCGCGAAGACGAAACGGTCGAGGTCGAAGTACGCGGCGACTACCTCAGCGACGACGGCGAAGTCGCCCGCCGCTGGGCACTCGCCGGGCACGGCATCGCTTACAAGGCCTGGCTCGACGTGGCCGAAGACGTACGCGCCGGACGACTGGTGACGCTGTTCGATGACTGGCATGGCGAGAGCGTGCCGTTCAATCTGCTGTGCCCGCACCGGGTGCAGGTGTCGGAACGAGTCAAGGTGTTGCAGGCGTTTTTACGCGAGCGCTGCGAGGCGTTGCGCCGATAAATTCACTTTGCCGCGCCGGGCGCTTCTGGTATTTGATGGAAGCTTTCCCACCGACAAAAGGATTTCGGCATGAGCTATCGCACACTGGGTCATTCGGGGTTGCAGGTGTCCACCCTCACCCTCGGCACGATGATGTTCGGCGAGCAGACCAGCGCAGAGGATTCGCTGCGCATCATCGACAAGGCGTGGGATCAGGGCATCAACTTCATCGACACGGCTGACGTCTACACCAACGGCCGCTCGGAAGAGATCGTCGGCGAAGCCATCGCCCGTCATCGTCACGAATGGGTGCTGGCGACCAAGGTCGGATTCGGCCCGGTGGACGGCGTGCCGAATCGCAGCGGCTTGAGCCGCAAGCACATTTTCAATGGTCTGGAAGCCAGCCTGACACGGCTCGGCACCGACTACCTCGACATCTATTACCTGCACCGCGAAGACCACAACACGCCGCTGGAAGTGACGATCTCGGCGATTGGCGATCTGATTCGCCAGGGCAAGATCCGTTATTGGGGCCTGTCGAACTATCGCGGCTGGCGGATCGCCGAGGTGATTCGTGTGGCGGACAAACTGGGTGTCGATCGCCCGGTGATCAGCCAGCCGCTGTACAACATCGTCAACCGTCAGGCCGAAACCGAGCAGATCACCGCCGCCCAGACCTACGGCCTCGGCGTGGTGCCTTACAGCCCGCTGGCCCGTGGCGTGCTCAGCGGCAAATACGCACCGGACGTGACCCCGGACGCCAACAGCCGCGCCGGGCGTCAGGACAAACGGATTCTGGAGACTGAATGGCGCGTGGAGTCGTTGCGCATTGCCCAGCAGATCCAGCACTACACCAAAGAGCGCGGGGTCGGGATTGTCGAGTTTGCGATTGCCTGGGTGCTGAACAACGGCGCGGTGACGTCGGCGATTGTCGGGCCGCGTACGGAAGAACAATGGGATGCGTACACCAAGGCGCAAGCGGTGAAGATCACGGCGCAGGATGAGGCGTTTATCGACTCGCTGGTGACGCCGGGGCATGCATCTACGCCGGGGTTTAATGATGTGAGCCATTTTGTGTCTGGGCGTAAACCGCGTTCGGCGTGAGATCGCTGCCCTCATCGGAACGCCGCCCGCCTATCCCTCTCCCGGGGGAGAGGGAACCGATTGGGGGAAATTGAAGCTACGCTTTTGCCTGAAGCTGTTGTGTTGAATCCGTAATCGACTCGGACTTTCACGTCGCTGAAACTCGTGAGACACCTCGGTCAGTCCCCTCTCCCTCTGGGAGAGGGTTAGGCGGGCGGCGTTCCGATGAGGGGCTTTTGAACTCATGTAGAAAATATTGACCACTCCGACCAATATTCACCACAAAAACCACGTATCCTGCGCGCCCCGTTTGACCATCACCCCCGCGAGGACAGTTTGTCTAAAGGTATCGCTCTTTCGGTAACAGCCTCGACGCTGTTTGCCGTCATGTATTACTACACCTCGTTGCTCACTCCGTTGAGTGGCGTGGAAATTTTCGGTTGGCGGATGCTGCTGACCGTGCCCTGCATGACCGTGTTCATGATGTTGTCCGGCGAATGGCGGCGGGCGCTGGAGCTGCTGCGCCGGATCCCTGCGCTGCCGAAGCTGATCGGTGGCCTGATCCTGTCGTCTGCATTGCTGGGCATGCAGTTGTGGCTGTTCATGTGGGCGCCGCTCAACGGCTACAGCCTCGATGTGTCGCTGGGTTATTTCCTGTTGCCGTTGGCCATGGTGCTGACCGGACGCATCGCTTATGGCGAAAACCTGTCATACCTGCAAAAAGTCGCGGTGTTTTTTGCCAGCCTCGGCGTGTTGAACGAGCTGTATCAGGTCGGCGGGTTTTCCTGGGCGACGCTGGTCGTAGTTGTCGGTTACCCGTTGTATTTCGTGCTGCGCAAATACCTCAAGACCGACAACCTCGGCGGTTTGTGGGTCGACATGACGCTGATGCTGCCGGTGGCGTACTGGTTTGTGCGCGGCGGCGAACAGGGTTTCGGTGTGTTCGATCAGTACCCGGCGCTGGCGTGGCTGATTCCTTTGCTCGGCCTGATCAGTGCGTCGGCGCTGGTGGTGTACATCATTGCCAGCCGCTTGCTGCCGTTCAGCCTGTTTGGTTTGTTGAGTTACGTTGAGCCGGTGTTGCTGCTCGGTGTGGCGCTGTTGCTGGGCGAGAGCATCAAGCCCGGTGAATGGCTGACTTACATCCCGATCTGGCTCGCGGTGGTAGTACTGGTGTTTGAAGGGTTCAAGCATCTGACACGCCAACGCAGGCCTTAAAAGCAGCACAAAACAAATGTGGGAGCGGGCTTGCTCGCGAAGGCGTCGGATCAGTCAACTGAAGTGTTGAATGAACGATTGCTTTCGCGAGCAAGCCCGCTCCCACATTTTTTATCGGTGCAGCTAATTATTCAGTAGCGAGAACGCCACGACGCACCTGGTCACGCTCGATCGATTCGAACAGTGCCTTGAAGTTGCCTTCGCCGAAACCATCATCGCCCTTGCGCTGGATGAATTCGAAGAACACCGGGCCCATCAGGGTTTCCGAGAAGATCTGCAGCAGCAGACGCTTGTCTTCTTTATCCGACGCACCATCGAGCAGGATGCCGCGCGATTGCAACTGATCGACCGGTTCGCCGTGGTTCGGCAGACGGCCTTCGAGCATTTCGTAGTAGGTGTCCGGCGGCGCGGTCATGAAGCGCATGCCGATTTTCTTCAGCTGATCCCAGGTCTTGACCAGATCGTCGGTGAGGAACGCCACATGCTGGATGCCTTCGCCGTTGAACTGCATGAGGAACTCTTCGATCTGCCCGGCGCCCTTCGACGATTCTTCGTTGAGCGGGATGCGGATCATGCCGTCCGGAGCGGTCATCGCTTTCGAGGTCAGGCCGGTGTACTCGCCCTTGATGTCGAAGTAACGGATCTCGCGGAAGTTGAACAGCTTCTCGTAGAAGTTGGCCCAGTAGGCCATGCGACCGCGATACACGTTGTGGGTCAGGTGGTCGATGATTTTCAGGCCGGCACCGACCGGGTTGCGGTCAACGCCTTCGAGGAACACGAAGTCGATGTCATAGATCGAGCTGCCTTCGCCGAAACGGTCGATCAGGTACAGCGGCGCGCCGCCAATGCCCTTGATCGCCGGCAGGTTCAGTTCCATCGGACCGGTTTCGATGTGGATCGGCTGGGCGCCGAGTTCCAGTGCGCGGTTGTAGGCCTTTTGCGAATCCTTGACCCGGAACGCCATGCCGCAAACGGACGGGCCGTGTTCGGCCGCGAAGTACGAAGCAACGCTGTGGGGTTCGTTGTTGAGGATCAGGTTGATCGCGCCCTGGCGATACAGATGCACGTTCTTGGAACGGTGGGTCGCGACCTTGGTGAAGCCCATGATCTCGAAGATCGGCTCCAGGGTGCCAGGCGTCGGCGATGCGAACTCGATGAACTCGAAGCCCATCAGGCCCATTGGGTTTTCGTATAAATCTGCCATGGTTGGCGCCTCATCATTCTTATCAATTAACCAGAGTTATTTGTCAGTAATGCTGAGACCGGTGGGTGGCGCACAGGAGATGCCACGCACACTGCGGGCGAGGAAGTCACCGTAGATCAGTTGAAACCCGAATATCTTCATTGTCGACCCAAGGCTCTTGCGGGCGAGGCTTCTGCTGCCAGAAGACGATTATTATTGTATGCGTAACCCGATTCTACACAGCGTAAATAGGGTTGTCTGCCCTCTCTATAAAATCCGCTTTTTTCGGCCCGGTGCAAGGGGTTTGTTGCACAGGTAAATGCCCGTCAGGATCAGTGCGCCGCCCAGCCCCATGGGGATCGTCACTGGTTCACCCAGCAGGATGGCACCGGCCAGCACGGCAGTCAGCGGGTTGAGCGCGATGAACACGCCAGAGCGAGTTGCACCCAATTTGCGGATACCGTCGTAGTAACCGATGTAGGCCACCGCCGAGCCGAGTACGCCCAGGTAGATCAGGCTCAGCCATTGCGTCGTGCCCAGATTGGCCACCGGTTGCACGCTCACCTCACCGTGAATGGCAGCCAGCACCCAAAGCATCAGCGTACCGAGTACGATCGAAAACGTAACGGTCTGCAACGGGCCGATGCTGTGATTAAGGCTGCGGGAAAAAAGCGAATAAACGCCCCAGCCGATTACGCAGCCGAAAATCAGCAGATCACCCAGCCAGGCGTCTGGCGGCGTAGTCAGCCATTGTGGATCACGGCTGACGATCACCACACCGGCGCCGCCGATACACACCAGAACGCCGATGATTTTGGATCGACTCATTTGCTCCTTGAACAAGAGCCATGACGCCAGACCGATCACCGCCGGATTCAACGCGACGATGAGCGATGCCCGCGACGCATTGATGTATTGCAAGCCGTAAAAGAAGCACAGGTTGTAGAAGAAGATCCCGAAGAAACCCAGCGACACCAGTTGCAGCCATTGCCGGCCGGTGGGTCGCGCAAAAGGAATTCGCGCCAGCCACAGAAATCCGAGCAACGCGACGCTGGCCAGCAGGAATCGAAGGCTGGCCGCAAGGATCGGGCTCAGGCTGCCGGCCAGCATGCGCCCGGCGACCCAGGTCCCGCCCCAGATCATGGTGACCATGGCCAGATTCAGATAGACGGGCATGTCCGAGGTCTCCGGACGGATTGATTCATGACTATTCATAACGCTCTCAACGACTCAACGGGCGGATGCCGTATCATTCGAGTCATTATTGATCATCGTAAAATGAGCTTTTACTCATGACCTTGACCCAGCTCGAAATCTTTTCGCTGGTGGCCGAACTGCGCGGCTTCACCCTCGCGGCCCATCGCCTGGGGATCTCGCAATCGGCGGTATCCCACGCCTTGAAGTCGCTGGAGCAGGAACTGGGTGTCGATTTATTTCGCCGGCATCAATCGCAAGTGGAACTCAGCGACATTGGCGAGCAGTTGCTGTTGCGCGCGCGGGCCATGCTCGGGCTGGCCAACACGTTGCGCCAGGAAGCCGCCGACGCGCGCGGGCTGAAAAGCGGCACCTTGCGCATCGGCTCGTTCGGCCCGACCTCATCGATCAGGTTGCTGCCGCGAATCCTCCGGCATTTCCGCCAGGTGCACCCGGGCATCGAGGTTCACATCGACGAAGGGCCGGACCGCCAGGTGCTCCAGTGGCTTGATGCACGACGGATCGATATCGGTTTCGTGGTGTTGCCGGAAGAACGCTTCGATACGTTCGCCCTGATGGAAGATCGGATGGTCGCCCTGCTCCCGCTCGACCATCCTCTGGCCACGCAGGCGGCACTGAGCCTGAACGATCTGTGCAGCGACCCGTTCGTACTCACCGAAGCCGGCTCTTCGGAACTGGTATCGCGACTGTTCAACGCGGCAAGGCTGAGCCCGAATATCCGCTACCGGTGCTCGCAACTGCTGAGCACCCTCGATACCGTGAGCCGGGGCGACGCCATCACGATCGTTGCCGAAGGTTCCCTCCCGGACGAGCCGGATCCGCGCTATGTGAAGAAGCCATTGTCACCGGCCGTGCAACGACACATCGGTCTGGCCGTACTCGATAAACGCCAGGCTTCACCCGCGACCCTGGCATTCATCAAATTGGCAACAACGCTGGATTACCGCTGAGCGGCACGAGTTCCAACGGCCAACTATCATGGGCACAGCCCCATCGCTTTCCGGAAGGTGCACCCTTGCCCCGCCTGCAGTCGAGAGCCCCACACCATCGCAACAGGATGCGCCCATGCCTCTGACCGTCAGGCCCCGCCGCAAACGCAGTACCCGAATCATCGTGACACTGTTGTGCGGCTTGCTGCCGCTCATCATCGGCACCGTCATTCTTCATATACAGGCCGAACGAACGCTGGAGCAGAGTTCCCGACAAACCGCCGAGGAAGCTTTGCGCCAGTTTGATCTGATGCTCGACAATACCGCCCAGTCCGCCCGGGAGTTGCTGCCGCTGGCTGGCCAGCCCTGCGAGAACGTCAAACTGGCACTGCGCGAACAGGTCACCCGCCGCCCGTTCGTGCGCTCGACCAATCTGGTGTGGGACAACAACCTCTATTGCAGTTCGTTGTTCGGTGATTTCAAGGAAGCCGTCAATCCGGGGGACTACACCCAAGGCAAGTTATGGCTCATGAACGGCAACCCGGTTACGCCGGATACGGCGCTGCTGGTGTATCGACTGAACGATGGCCGGGGCGGCGCCCTCACGACGCTGGACGGCTATCACTTGAGCAATATCCTGCGCCTGATCGGCCGGCAGACATTGTTATTGCTGCAGGTCGGCAACAACTGGCTTTCAGCCGACGGCAAGGTGCATCAAGGCGCCCTTCCCGAGTTGCCGGTGGCCCAGAGTACGTTGAACTCTCCACACTATGCCTACACGGTGAGCGCCGGTTTCCCTGAGAATGAAATCTGGAACTACATGAGCGACGAATATCCGCCGCTGTTCAGTCTGTTGATTTTCTTCGGGGCGGTATCCGGAGCAATCGGTTATGTCGTGCAGAACCGCGCAACATCCCCCAGTCACGAAATGCTGCGCGCGCTGGAGGCCGGAGAGTTCATTCCCTACTTTCAACCGGTGGTCTATGGCGACAGCAAACGCTGGTCGGGCTGCGAAGTACTGATGCGCTGGAATCATCCCAGAGAAGGCCTGGTACGTCCGGACCTGTTCATACCGTTTGCCGAACATTCCGGGCTGATCGTGCCGATGACCCGTTCATTGATGCAGCAGACCGCTGTCGTGCTCGGGCCGCTGTCTTCTTCCTTCGAAGCCCCCTTCCACATCGGAATCAACATTACAGCCAGCCACTGCCACGATCTTGAATTGGTGGAAGACTGTCGGGAGTTCCTGGCGGCATTCGCGCCCGATAGTGTCAGCCTGGTACTTGAGTTGACGGAGCGGGAACTGATCGAGCCCACCGACATCACCCATCAACTGTTTGAGCAACTGCGCGCCATGGGCGTAAAGATCGCCATCGACGACTTCGGCACCGGTCATTCGAGCCTGGGTTACCTGAGAACACTCAATGTCGACTTCCTCAAGATCGACCAGACGTTCGTCGCCATGATCGATAAAGATGCCCTGTCACGACACATTCTGGACAGCATCATCGAGCTATGCGCCAAACTGGATCTGGGAACTGTGGCCGAGGGTGTAGAGACACAAGCCCAGTGCGATTACCTGGCGGCGCATCACGTCAACTTTCTGCAAGGCTACCTGTTCGGCAAGCCCGTTTCTGCCATAGACTTCATTGACGCATTAACTCACCATTAACTTGGCCTGATAAATCCGGGCTTGCCGACAGCGCGCACGAAATTGATTCAAGACATCGCCGTTTTTTACATAAAGAAAAAGTCAGGATTTACTCTCGTCGCATTAACTACTACAATTTTTCTTACCTGTTGCAAGACTGGCAGGTGAGCCACTATCACCGAGTCGCTTCAAGGCTCTTGGCTTATAGCTTTGTTTGCGGTTGGTATCAGCCAAACACACTATTGGAGTAAAGATATTGTCCAGACTCGCTGAATTTCGTGCAGCTGAAAAGGCCCTTCAGGAACAGCTCAAGCAGCTGGAATCGCTGAAGAACGATGCCGGGCTCAAGAAAGAAATCGAATTCGAAGAAAAGCTCCAGGGGCTGATGAAAACCTACGGCAAAGGCCTGAAAGACATCATCGCCATCCTCGATCCGAATCCGGCAAAATCCGGCCTGCAACAGGCCTCGGCACCTAAAACCCGCCGCGCTCGCGTGGTCAAGGTCTATCAGAACCCGCACACCGGCGAGCTGATCGAGACCAAGGGTGGCAACCATCGCGGCCTGAAGGCCTGGAAGGAACAATACGGTGCAGCCACCGTTGATTCCTGGTTGCGCGGTTAATCCCTGGCAAACATAAAAGCCCTGCAAATGCAGGGCTTTTTTTTGGACAATATTTAACAAATGCAACATTTTCTTGTTGAAAAAGTTGGGAGCAAAATCTCCGTCGCACGCTGAAACTATGCTTCCGGATGTTGCGCACCTGCCAGGCGAACAACTTTGTATTTAATTACTTTCGGTATCTGGAAACCCGTTGGCCAGCGAACAGCCGATTAAAATTTCAGGCTGTTTCTTGCGCTCGCAATTTCATCCGCGCTGGCCTTGTAAACGTCGGCTTGCCCGGCATACGAAAGTACATACGCCTTGTCCGCCTCTACTGCGGCGACCAGTGTTTGCGACAACACATGACGTCCGTTCTCGGTGACAGTACAAGTGGTTTCAAGCGCTGCCAATGAACCCAGCGTACTGGGATGAACCTTGTTGCAGACACTCTGGTAGCCCCCTTGGAAAAAGTCCTTCTGCACCGACTTGCGCATCTCCAGCAACACGCCTTGCAGATTGACCTGATGACCTGTCTCCACACGCGTCATCGTCAACTCCATCACCATCACCTGATTACCATCGGCGTCGGTCTTCGCCGCCCGCTGACGGGTAACTTCCGGCGTTGTGTCGGGCAACGCTTCAACTTGCCAGCCGGACGGCCAGGTAATGCTCGGAGCGTCGGCCAGGGCTGCAATGGCAACGAGGGACAAGCCGAAGAAAACGAACAGCGATTTGAACGGTCGGATCATTACCAGAGGCACTCGCAGATTGAACCATAAAGTCTGAGGCTCGCCCGCTCGCAGGGCAAGCCCGCGCTTTCGGTTTGGCGATGCCGCAACGCATGCGTATCATTGCGCCCATTCACTCGCCCCAATTTGTTACGGAGGGCTCATGAGCCTGCAAGAACTGAACACCTTCCCTGGCGTGACCGCCACCCCGGACAGCGCAACCCGCAACTTTGTGTTCAACCACACCATGCTGCGCGTCAAGGACATTACCAAGTCGCTGGACTTCTACACCCGTGTACTGGGCTTCTCGCTGGTAGAGAAGCGTGATTTCCCGGAAGCGGAATTCAGCCTGTACTTCCTCGCATTGGTCGACAAGTCGCAGATCCCGACCGATGCCGCTGCGCGTACCGAGTGGATGAAGTCGATCCCCGGCATCCTGGAACTGACCCACAACCACGGCACCGAAAGCGATGCCGATTTCGCCTACCACAATGGCAACACTGACCCGCGCGGTTTCGGCCACATCTGCATTTCGGTCCCGGACATCGTCGCGGCTTGTGCACGCTTTGAAGAACTGGGCTGCGACTTCCAGAAGCGCCTGACCGATGGCCGCATGAAAAGCCTGGCGTTCATCAAGGATCCGGATGGTTACTGGGTCGAGATCATCCAGCCAGCGCCGCTGTAAAGCTGAACCTGGGTAGAAAGCACCGCGCAACGAAAAAACCCCATCATCGCTGATGGGGTTTTTCTTTTTCAGGCCCGGGATTACGCCGGAGCCGAAGTGCGGATCAGGTGATCGAAAGCGCTGAGGGAAGCCTTGGCGCCCTCGCCCACCGCAATCACGATCTGCTTGTACGGCACGGTGGTCACGTCACCGGCGGCAAAGATGCCGGGGATCGAGGTTTCACCGCGGTTGTCGACGATGATCTCGCCGCGCGGCGACAGCTCGATGGTGCCTTTGAGCCAGTCGGTATTGGGCAGCAAACCGATCTGCACGAAGATCCCTTCCAGCTCGACCGAGCGCAGTTCGTCAGTATTGCGATCCTTGTAGCGCAGACCGTTGACCTTCTGGCCATCGCCAGTGACTTCAGTGGTCAACGCACTGGTGATCACGGTGACGTTCGGCAGGCTGTGCAGCTTGCGTTGCAACACAGCGTCGGCACGCAGTTGTACATCGAACTCGAGCAAGGTGACGTGGGACACGATGCCAGCCAGATCGATGGCCGCTTCGACGCCGGAGTTACCGCCGCCAATCACCGCCACACGCTTGCCTTTGAACAGCGGACCGTCGCAGTGCGGGCAGTACGCCACGCCTTTGTTGCGGTATTCCTGCTCGCCCGGCACGTTCATTTCACGCCACCGCGCACCTGTCGCCAGAATCACGCTCTTGGCCTTGAGGGTCGCGCCGCTGGCGAAGTGGACTTCATGCAGCTCGCCATGCTTGCCCGGGATCAGCTTGTCGGCGCGCTGCAGATTCATGATGTCGACGTCGTACTGCTTGACGTGCTCTTCCAGCGCGGTCGCCAGTTTCGGGCCTTCGGTTTCCTGCACGGAAATGAAGTTCTCGATGGCCATGGTGTCCAGCACCTGACCGCCGAAGCGCTCGGCCGCAACACCGGTGCGAATGCCTTTACGTGCGGCATAGATCGCTGCCGACGCACCGGCCGGGCCACCGCCGACCACCAGCACATCAAAGGCTTGCTTGGCGCTGATTTTCTCGGCCTGACGCTCGATGGCGCCGGTATCGAGTTTGGCGAGGATTTCTTCCAGGCCCATGCGGCCCTGGCCGAAGTTTTCGCCATTCAGGTAAATGCTTGGCACGGCCATGATCTTGCGATCATTGACTTCGTCCTGGAACAGCGCGCCGTCGATGGCGACGTGGCGGATGTTCGGGTTCAGCACGGCCATCAGGTTCAGCGCCTGAACCACGTCCGGGCAGTTCTGGCAGGACAGCGAGAAGTAAGTCTCGAAGTTGAACTCACCCTTGAGCGAGCGGATCTGCTCGATCACTTCGACACTGGCCTTCGAAGGGTGGCCGCCGACTTGCAGCAGGGCCAGCACCAGCGAAGTGAATTCATGGCCCATCGGGATGCCGGCGAAACGCAGGCTGATGTCGGCACCGGGACGGTTGATCGAGAACGACGGTTTGCGTGCATCGTCGCCGCTGTCAATCAAAGTAATCTGATGCGAAAGACTGGCAACGTCTTTCAGCAGGTCGAGCATTTCACGGGATTTCGCACCGTCGTCGAGTGAAGCAACGATCTCGATCGGCTGGGTGACCCGTTCCAGGTACGATTTCAACTGGGCTTTAAGATTGGCGTCCAACATACGGGCGATCTCCTGACTTTATTTGAGGCGAAAAAAAGCCCGAGCGAATCTCGCCCGGGCTTTTCTATTGGGCGGTGCAGCTTACTTAGGTAGGTGCGGAGTTCCGCCCTGCATTGCGTGTCACAGACTTAGATCTTGCCGACCAGGTCCAGGGACGGAGCCAGAGTGGCCTCGCCTTCTTTCCACTTGGCTGGGCAAACTTCGCCTGGGTGTGCAGCAACGTACTGAGCAGCCTTGATCTTGCGCAGCAGCTCGGAAGCGTCACGGCCAACGCCGCCATCGTTCAGTTCAACGATTTTGATCTGGCCTTCAGGGTTGATCACGAAGGTGCCACGATCCGCCAGACCAGCTTCTTCGATCAGCACGTCGAAGTTGCGGGAGATCACCTGAGTCGGGTCGCCGATCATGGTGTACTGGATTTTGCCGATGGCTGGCGAAGTGTTGTGCCAGGCAGCATGGGCAAAGTGGGTGTCGGTCGAAACGCTGTAGATCTCTACGCCCAGTTTCTGGAAGGCAGCGTAGTTGTCAGCCAGGTCTTCCAGCTCGGTTGGGCAAACGAAGGTGAAGTCGGCCGGGTAGAAGAACACTACGGACCATTTGCCTTTCAGGTCAGCGTCCGAGACTTGTACGAAGTCGCCGTTTTTGAACGCGGTAGCTTTGAACGGTTTTACTTGGCTGTTGATGATAGGCATTGATGACTCTCCGTCAGGGTTGTGAATTCGATGGGTGAATCCTACCCACTCACTCGACGGATGGCTCATTGGCAAACCTGATGCTGCTGATTTGTTTTCGCTATTAGCTGAGGTTATTAATAGAAGAAAACGATATCTATGGCGACAGCGGCTTATCCGTAACCCGGGCCATCCCGTGAAAAGGGCTCGCTTCAACATAGCGCATGGCGGACTTCATATCCTTCCAGCCGACGTAACTCATCAGCGATTTGAGGTCCCAGCCACTTTGATGCGCCCACGTTGCAAAGCCGCGCCGCAGTGAGTGGCTGCTATAGCGTTCGGCAGAGATCCCCGCGCGCTCCAGGGCCTGACGCAACAACGGAATCACACTGTTGGCGTGCAAGCCCTCCTCGCTCAGATTGCCCCAGCGGTCGACGGCGCGAAACACCGGGCCCCGCACCAATGCTGCTTCGGTGATCCAGTCGATGTAGGCCTGCACCGGGCACAGCTTCAGCAATGCAGGCGCCTGATAGGTCTGACCGAGATTCTCCCGATCGCCCTTGCTGCGCGGCAAGTACAGGGTGATGCCGCTACCGGCGTGGGCCTGGACATGCTCGATTTGCACCCGGCACAACTCATCACTGCGAAAGCCGCGCCAGAAGCCCAGAAGAATCAACGCTCGATCCCGACAGGCTCTGAGTAGCAACGGCCGGTCCTGATTTTCTCGCGCCTCTTTCATTTCCTGCTCTAGCCAGGCAACGGTCTGCTCAAGATCCTGCAGTTGTAACGGCTCGGCCTGTTTTTCCCGCGCGGGATGCAGCGCGCGGATGCCCTTGAACACTTTGCGCACCACCGGCGACTTGGTGGGATCAGCGAACCCCTGACTGTTATGCCACTGCGCGAGTGCCGACAAACGCAGCTTCAGCGTATTGACCGACAGCACACCCGCGTGAGCCACCAGGTAGCGCGCGACGCTGTCAGCCGTCGCGGGCAGAAACCCTCCCCATACCGTTTCAAAGTGCTCGACGGCCGCACGATAGCTGCGGCGGGTGTTGTCACGGGTGGCGGCTTGCAGATAGCGATCGATATCGCTCATGGGCTGATTTCTCGCAGATGTACTGATTTGAAGATTGAAAAGCGGATTCTGGCGCTTCACACGGGGTAATACCAGTATATCCCGCCCGTTCATCTTGAAACATTTAACTTTATTTTCGGCGTGGTACACTGCGTACTTTGGTGGCATGTACCACAGTACGTAATCGTAGGAGCACATATGGCCCGTGGCGGCGTTAACAAAGCAGTAGTCCAGATCGCGCGCGCAGCGATCCTCGCCCGTGGCGAACACCCCAGCATCGACGCAGTACGCATCGAGCTGGGCAATACGGGTTCCAAAACCACGATTCATCGTTATCTGAAGGAGCTGGATGACGGCAGCGAACCGGCCGATCCGTCGGCAGAACCTGTCGATGACGAACTCCTCGCCCTCGTCACGCGCTTGGCGCAACGCCTGAAAGAACAGGCACAGGAGCCGATTGACCAGGCTCGCGAGCAGTACGAGCAACAGCGTCAGGCACTGGAGGACGAGCTGAATCAGCTTCGTCAGGATCATGCGCAACTGGAGAAGAAGCACGACATTCAGGCTGCCGCGCTGGCCAAAGAATCCGAAGCGCTGAGCGATACCCGCTCGATGCTGCAGACCGAGCAGACCCGCAATGCAGGACTGAATCAGGCGCTGGCAGATTTTGAATTGCGCCTGCAGGACAAGGACGAGCAGATCCGCTCGCTGGAAGAAAAACACCTGCACGCCCGCGATGCGCTTGAGCACTACCGCAACGCCATCAAGGAACAGCGCGAGCAGGAGCAAAGCCGTCACGAAACTCAGGTTCAGCAGTTGCAGATGGAGTTGCGCCAGGCGCAGCAAAGCGCACTTGTACGTCAGGACGAGATCACCCAGCTGCACCGCGACAACGAACGCCTGCTGACCGAGAATCGCGGCACCGTGCGCGAACTGAGCCTGATGCAGGATCAGCTCAAGCACAGCAATCAGCGTCAGGATCAATTGCTGGAGCAAGCGACGCGTGTCGACAGCGAGCGCACCCTCCTCCAGGAACGCCTGCGCGTGGCGCTGCTGGAGAGCCAGACGCTCAAGCAGAGCGTCGACGAGCAGTCGCAGCTCAATCAGTCATTGGAAAAGGAATTGACCAAGGTGCAAGACAGCCTGCGCCTGGCTACCACCATTGCGGCAGCGCCAGACGCAGCAGAACCGAAAAAGACTTAAATGCCGACCGGCGTACGCATCGTGACAAACTCTTCGGCCGCCGTCGGGTGCACCCCGATGGTGTCGTCGAAGTCACGCTTGGTGGCGCCAGCCTTCAACGCAATTGCCAGCCCCTGCACGATCTCGCCGGCATCCGGACCAACCATGTGACAGCCCAGCACCTTGTCAGATTTGCCATCGACCACCAGCTTCATCAGTGTGCGCTCCTGGCAGTCCGTCAGGGTCAGCTTCATCGGGCGGAAACGGCTTTCGTAGATCACCACGTCGTGACCCGCTTCCCGGGCCTCTTCTTCGGTCAGGCCGACGGTGCCGATATTCGGCAGACTGAACACTGCCGTCGGGATCATCTTGTAGTCCACCGGGCGGTATTGCTCAGGCTTGAACAGACGCCGCGCCACCGCCATGCCTTCAGCCAGCGCCACCGGCGTCAACTGCACACGACCGATGACATCGCCCAACGCCAGAATTGATGGCTCAGTGGTCTGATATTGTTCATCGACCTTGATGAAGCCTTTGTCGTCGAGCTGCACATCAGTGTTTTCCAGCCCCAGGTTGTCCAGCATCGGACGTCGGCCGGTGGCGTAGAACACGCAATCGGCCTCCAGCACGCGACCATCCCTGAGGGTCGCTTTCAGGCTGCCATCCGCCTGCTTGTCGATCCGCTCGATATCGGCATTGAACTGCAGATCCATGCCGCGCTTGGTCAGCTCTTCCTTGAGATGGTTACGTACCGAACCGTCAAAACCGCGCAGGAACAGATCGCCGCGATACAGCAACGTCGTGTTGGCGCCCAGACCATGGAAGATTCCGGCAAATTCGACGGCGATGTAACCGCCACCGACGACCAGTACACGCTTGGGCAGCTCTTTGAGGAAGAACGCCTGGTTCGAGCTGATCGCATGCTCATGCCCCGGAATCTCGGGGATCTGCGGCCAGCCACCGGTGGCGATCAGAATATTCTTCGCGGTGTATCGCTCGCCATTGACCTCGACTTCGTGCGGACCAACGATTTTCGCGTGAGCCTCATGCAGGGTCACGCCGCTGTTGACCAGCAGATTGCGATAAATGCCGTTCAGGCGAGTGATCTCGCGATCCTTGTTGGCAATCAGCGTGGCCCAATCGAAATCCGCCTCGCCCAGATTCCAGCCAAAACCCGAGGACTGTTCGAAGTCTTCGGCAAAATGGGCGCCGTACACCAACAGTTTTTTCGGTACGCAACCGACGTTGACGCAGGTACCGCCCAGATAACGGCTCTCGGCCACCGCCACTTTCGCACCGAACCCGGCAGCAAAACGCGCAGCCCGCACACCGCCGGAACCGGCACCAATCACATAAAGGTCAAAATCGTAGGCCATTTCTATCTCCTCGGCAGGCGATCAGCATACCCGCAGACGCTTATTGAGCAAGTCTCTACTGCACGGGGACGGGCAATACCGGGAGGTTCTACCGTTAGCATTTGATTAATGGCTTTCTGCCGGTTGAATTTTTGGCAGCCGCAACGTATGCCAGGCGATCAGAATCGCTACGAGCGCCAGGCCGAAAGCGAGCCACGATGCCAATGCAATTCCGCCCTCAAATGCACTTCCCGCCTGCTGCATCAACTGTTGCGCTTGATCCCCCGCCAACCCCGTCGCCACATGATGAGCGCCAGCCAGCGTTTCACTTGCCAGCATCGTCTGAACATCGCTCAAAAACGCTGGAAGCTGCAGGTCTGCTCGGTAGTGAGCTGTCAAACGCTCTCCTTCGCACCTCCCTGGCGAAGACGAGTCAGTTCAGCAGCGAATATGTCAGCTGACAATCGAATATTTGTTTGACGTTGCATCGCGTATCGAATCGAGATGCACTATTTCTCCCCACAAACGCAAACGCCCCGAACATGTCGGGGCGTTTGTTTTTAGCGTCACACGATTCAGACCGTGTGACGCACCTTCAGACAGATCAGGCGCTATCAGTAGGCCTTGCCAGTCTTGTAGAAGTTTTCGAAGCAGAAGTTGGTTGCCTCGATGTAGCCTTCAGCACCACCGCAGTCGAAACGCTTGCCCTTGAACTTGTAGGCCATTACGCAACCGTTCTGGGCTTGTTTCATCAGGGCGTCGGTGATCTGGATTTCACCACCCTTCCCTGGCTCGGTCTGTTCGATCAGGTCGAAGATGTCCGGGGTCAGGATATAACGACCGATGATCGCCAGGTTCGACGGAGCATCTTCCGGCTTTGGCTTCTCGACCATGCTGTGTACGCGGTAGATGTCGTCGCGGATCATCTCGCCGGCGATTACGCCGTACTTGCTGGTTTCTTGCGGATCGACTTCCTGAATGGCAATGATCGAGCAGCGGAACTGCTTGTACAGTTTGACCATCTGGGTCAGCACGCCGTCGCCTTCGAGGTTGACGCACAGGTCGTCCGCCAGCACTACGGCGAACGGCTCATCGCCGATCAGCGGACGACCGGTCAGGATCGCATGACCCAGGCCTTTCATTTCAGTCTGACGGGTGTAGGAGAACGAGCACTCGTCCAACAGTTTGCGGATACCAACCAGGTATTTTTCCTTGTCGGTGCCTTTGATCTGGTTTTCCAGCTCGTAGCTGATGTCGAAGTGGTCTTCCAGAGCACGCTTGCCACGGCCGGTCACGATGGAGATCTCAGTCAGACCAGCATCCAGAGCTTCTTCGACGCCGTACTGGATCAGTGGCTTGTTTACCACCGGCAGCATTTCTTTGGGCATGGCCTTAGTCGCTGGAAGGAAGCGAGTACCGTAACCGGCTGCTGGGAACAAGCATTTCTTGATCATATAAGTCCTTGAAAGGGCTGTGTGTACGAGTTTCGGCGCAGTCTAATCAGGCGGCGTGCACCTTACAATGCCCCGCACTGGCTAACCGATGTCAACATAGAGAAATATTCTGGCGGATAGTTCAATCCGCACGCAGAAGCTGCGCATTGAGCGTAGCCCAAAGATTCAGGAACACCGCATCGACCCGCGCCCGTTCGCCCGTTTCCCGTTATCATGACGCCTTTGAACCAGCCAACGAGGCCGCTAGATGTCCGCAGCAAAAATCATCAACGGGTACACCGTCGCCAAGGCAAAAGATGGCCAGTGGCATATCACCGCCGCCAACGGCGAAGATGTATCCGGCCCATTGCCCACTGAAGCGATGGCAATTGAGGTAGCCGCGGTGCTTGATTACACACCTCCTGCACCGAAGCGTCGCGGGAAGGATCAGGACTGATCAAACAGGCCCTGCCACTGCGCAGGGCTTTTTTTGGCCCGCACACAAAGACGTGGCCAATCGCTATAACCTTTTCACACCGGCGCTGTCATAGCGTCTAGCCCTCTCCTTCCGAAGACGACATCGCCATGACCACCCGTACCCTGCACCGCATGCTGCCACTGATTGCACTTCTGGCCCTGGCCGGCTGCGCCACTTCCGAAACGACTTATCTGAACAATGGTGAACAAGGCCTGAGCATCGACTGCTCCGGTGAGGCCAATTCCTGGGCCGCCTGCTATGAAAAGGCCGATGCTTCCTGCGCCGGCACCGGCTACCGCATCGTCGGAACCGACGGCACGCCGGCGCCAAAAGAAAGTGACAAGACGCTGGGTGTCGACGTCGGTAATTACAAGAATCGCAGTGTTGTGGTGGTCTGCAAGTAAGGGCCTACATGTGAATCTCGGCGAACTTGATACCCAGTCCGCGTACCACCTCGATCAGATCGTCGAGCCGGTCGAAGGATTCGACTTCGTCGTTTTCATCCACCAGAAAATAACTGCGTCCGGCGCTCTTCTTGAAAAATACGATCCATTCACCCGGGTTCGCCGGATTCTGGATCACATGGGTGGCTTCAATAAGCCCCTCTCTATGGCGCTCGCGCACCTGTTCTCGCTTCATGCACGTCTCCTGAAATGAAAATGCCGTCCAGGCGTGACCTGGACGGCATCGATACCGGTGACTGACAGTTTATCAGCCGGAAATGCACGCCGTGGCGGCATTGCGTACATCCCGTGGACGTATCGGCACATTGGACATGCGCTCATGCAACTTGATGCTGCTACCGCCAGAGCGATCCTCGATGTCAAACACCGCCGCCGGGCCGGACGACAACTTCCCCGGCACGATCACCCTGACACCGTCCTTGTGCGGCTCCATTTGCAGGGCCCCGCGGCTTTGAGCCAGCTTGTCGGCCAGACACTGTGCGTACTCGTGGGGTTTTTTGCCGGAAATGACGTTCATGGTCGGCAGCGTTTCATTGATCTGCGAAACACTTGCGCAACCACCCATCGCCAATGCGAACGGCACAATGACCACACCCCACTTCATACAGAATCTCCTATAAAGACCCTCGGACAGCCTGAATGCCGTTTTTCTCCGAGGCCCATTGCATTTAACGCACATGGAATCGCGAATAACTGTTTTTAATTGTCAAAGCAGCGCTCGACGGCCGGATAATAACCTGTCCGGACTGATAAACTGCCGCCAATTGACCTTGCTATCGTTTTGATTTTGTAGAAAAAGCCCTTCTGGAGGCGACCATGAAATTTATTCACCAGCGCGAGCATCTCAACGAAGACGACATCGTCGTCATCCAGTGCTCGCAAACCTGCAACATCCGTCTGATGAACGACGCCAACTTCCGCAGCTTCAAGAACGGCGGCCGTCACACCTATCACGGCGGCGCGTTCGACACATTTCCTGCCCGTATCACCGCGCCGAGCACCGGTTTCTGGAACATCACCATCGACACCGTCAGCCGCCGCGCAATCAGCGTGACTCGCAAGCCGACCCTGACGCACTCGATCAAGATCATCCGCCGTTCCAGCTCGAAGCTCAGCTGATCGACCCCATCAATACAATCAGGTAAGCATGACCGTGGCCCAAACGACCAAATATGTCATCAAGTACAAATTGAACGGCGAGCGCCGCTTCGAATTCGCCCAGCTGGAGAACGGCACGCCGGAAGAAGCCAAGGCTGCGCTGGACGCCCTGCACGGCCAAAGCGAAGACGTGATCAGCGACATCAGCGTCAGCAAGGCGTTGTAAGACGCGGATGACAATTCGACCGCAAGCGCCGGAGTGTTCCGGCCTCGCGGGTTGCCTAGACTGATCGCCTGGACGCAAGCCAAGGAATCAGTATGCCGATGTCACCCGACTCTCCCCTCGATACGCTCGACTGGGTCGCACTGGAACAACAGCTGGATCAGGACGGCTGTACCGTCATCCGTTCTTTGTTACGCCCGCAAACCTGCGATCGCCTGAGTACGCTTTACCCGCAAAGCGAACCGTTCCGCTCGCAGGTGATCATGGCCCGCCACGGTTTCGGGCGCGGCGAATACAAGTATCTGCGCTACCCGCTGCCGCCATTGGTGGAGCACCTGCGCAGTGCGCTTTACGCGCGCCTGGTCCCCTTGGCCAACCGCTGGCATGAACGAATGGCAATACCGGAACGGTTTGCGCCCCTGCACAGCGATTTTCTTGCGCGCTGCCATGCCGCCGGTCAACTGCGGCCTACCCCGCTCTTGCTGCAATACGGCCCTCAGGACTACAACTGTCTGCATCAGGACTTGTACGGCGAACACATTTTTCCGCTGCAAGTGGCGATTCTTCTGTCAGAACCTGGCGAGGATTTCAGCGGTGGTGAATTCGTCCTGACCGAACAACGTCCAAGAATGCAGTCTCGCCCACTGGTGATGGATCTGAAGAAAGGCGATGCGGTGATCTTTGCCGTCAACCAGCGCCCGGTCAAAGGCCTGCGCGGCGACTATCGCGTCACCATGCGTCACGGCGTAAGTCGCTTGCACAGCGGAAAACGGCATACTCTGGGCATCATCTTTCACGACGCAACCTGACCATCATGCACAGCAATTTCGACCTCTTCGCCGACATCGAGCAGCCACACCGCTCTGAACAGATTGGAGAGCAGTCTTGGGTGCTGCGCGGCTTCGCGCTGTCCTGTACCGAACGATTACTGCCAGCTCTGGATTCGATCATCGAACGCGCACCGTTGCGACACATGATGACGCCTGGCGGGTTCAGCATGTCGGTGGCCACCAGCAGTTGCGGCGCACTTGGCTGGATCACTGATCGTGGCGGTTACCGCTACTCGGCCGAAGATCCGATCAGCCACCGGCCCTGGCCGCAGATGCCTGACGTGTTTCGCGAACTGGCGCAAACAGCAGCCTTGCAGGCAGGCTTCTGCGGTTTCGTCCCGGATTCCTGCCTGATCAACCGCTATATTCCCGGCGCAAAAATGTCTTTGCATCAGGACAAGGACGAAAGCTCCTACACAGCGCCCATAGTTTCCCTGTCATTGGGTTTGCCCGCGACATTCCTGTTCGGCGGCTTCAATCGCAGCGACAGGAGTCAGCGCATTTCGCTGCTGCACGGTGACATGGTGATCTGGGGTGGTGTCGACCGACTGCGCTACCACGGCGTCCTGCCGATCAGACACGGTCGGCATCCGCAACTGGGCGAGCAGCGTTTCAACCTGACGTTTCGCACCGCGGGATAACCTCGCGGAATTTGACCGCAAGGGCCGGAGTGTTACGGTTGGCGGCACTGGTTAACCTGACATTCAACAGGTCAACGGACTCTCCATCATGAAAACGCTTTCGACCACTTTGAGCACTCAAGACGATCCACGCTGGGCCGCTGTCGTCGCACGGGATCCAAGGGCGGATGGACAATTTGTCTACGCCGTCAAAACCACGGGCGTCTATTGCCGCCCGAGCAGCCTGGCGCGCTTGCCGAAACCGCAGAATGTCGAGTTCTTCGACACGGCCGAAGCAGCTGAAGCGGCGGGTTATCGCCCCAGCAAACGGGCGAGCAGGGATCAGAGCGAAATCGCCGCGCAACATGCCGCGACCGTAGCGGCAGCCTGCCGCCAGATCGAAGCAGCCGAAAACCTGCCGCCGCTCAATGAACTCGCGCAAGCCGCTGGCCTGAGTTCGTTTCATTTCCATCGGGTTTTCAAAGCCGCCACCGGCCTGACTCCCAAAGGCTACGCTGCCGCGCACCGGTCTCGTCGGGTACGGCAACACCTGGCGGATGGCAGCTCGGTTACCGAAGCGCTGTACGACGCCGGTTTCAACTCCAACAGCCGCTTCTATGAAGCAGCAGACCAGTTGCTGGGCATGAAACCCGGCGACTTCCGGGCTGCCGGGCAAAACAACGACATTCGTTTTGCGGTGGGCCAGTGTTCGCTCGGTGCCATTCTGGTGGCCCAGAGTGCGCGAGGAATCTGCGCGATTCTGCTGGGAGATGATCCGCATCAATTGGTCTGTGACCTGCAGGATCAGTTTCGCCGGGCAAACCTGATCGGGGCTGATGCCGAGTTCGAGCAACTGATCGCCCATGTCGTCGGTTTCATCGAAGCACCGGCCATCGGCCTCGATCTGCCACTGGATGTGCGGGGCACCGCGTTTCAGGAGCGGGTCTGGCAGGCACTGTGCGAAATACCGGTTGGCAGCACCGCCAGTTACGCCGATATCGCCCAGCGCATCGGCTCACCCAAAGCGGTTCGGGCGGTGGCCCAGGCTTGCGGCGCCAACAGCCTCGCGGTAGCAATCCCTTGCCACCGCGTGGTCCGCAGCGACGGTAACCTTTCGGGCTATCGCTGGGGCGTGGAACGCAAGCGTGAGTTGTTGTCCCGGGAAACCCGCTCTTGACGAATAGATGGCCACCGACTCGGGGCCCGGATGGGCCTCGAAGTCGGTGGCGCAGCGGCGCGAAACCTGCGGATGGGTTTCGAAGTGCTTCCAGATCCGGCCCCCGTCAGCGATTGACGTCCACGACAACCCGTCCGCGCAACTGGCCGGCGAGCAATTTCGGAGCCGCTTCAATCACTTCGCCGAGGCCGATCTCGTGACTGATCAGAGGCAGCAAGGAAAAGTCCAGATCCTTGGCCAGACGCTCCCAGGCCTCGATCCGTCGCGCCTTGGGCTGAGTCACGCTGTTGATTCCCGCCAGCGTCACCCCGCGCAGAATGAACGGCGCTACCGACGCCGGGAAATCCATGCCCTGAGCCAGACCACAGGCCGCTACCGTACCTTCGGCGCGGGTACTGGCGCAGGCGTTGGCCAGGGTATGGCTGCCGACCGAATCGATGACAGCCGCCCAGCGCTCCTTGGCCAATGGTTTGCCAGGTTCGGACAAGGTTGCGCGATCGATGATTTCGCTGGCGCCCAATTGTTGAAGATACGCATGCTCCGAGATCCGCCCCGTGGAGGCCACCACCCGATAGCCCAGCGTGTGCAACAACGCGATGGCAAAGCTGCCGACTCCGCCATTGGCGCCGGTGACCAGTACTTCACCCTGCTCCGGCGTCACGCCGTTACGTTCCAGCGCCATGATGCACAGCATCGCGGTGTAACCGGCCGTGCCAACGGCCATGGCTTGTGCCGGGGAAAACGCTTCGGGCAGCGGGATCAGCCAATCGCCGTTGATCCGCGCCTTCTGGGCCAGGCCGCCCCAGTGGCTTTCTCCCACGCCCCAGCCGTTGAGCAACACTTGATCGCCAGCCTTGTAGTCCGGATGCGAGCTGACGTCTACCGTACCGGCCAGATCGATTCCCGGCACCATCGGGAACTTGCGCACCACCGGACTGCTGCCGGTAATCGCCAGTCCGTCCTTGAAGTTGAGCGTGCTGTAAGCCACACGCACGGTCACATCGCCCTCGGGCAGTTGCTGCTCGCCGATTTCCTGCAGGCTGGCGCGATAACCGGTGTCGTCTTTGTCGATCAGAATGCCGTTGAACATGACTGCCTCTCTGGGGAAGGATTCTGGGATTGTGGCATTCAAATAGCACACCGCAACATTTTGCCCCACTCGACTTTCCGCCAATCGCTGCAACCGGCGGGTGATTCATGAACCACTCCTGCGGAGGTGGCGGATTGCATCGGCGTTGACCGGAATTACCGTGAAGCCACAATCCCGGCTGGCCCTCGACCCGCTTTTGCTGGTAAAAAACCGGCTCGAGCGTCCTGCCCTGTTTTGTCTTTCGGAGTCTTTTCCAATGAGCCAATGGCCAGATACCCGCATTCTCGACCTGTTTGGCATCGAACTGCCGATCATCCAGGGCCCGATGGCCGGTGCCACCCAGTCTTCGATGGTCATCGCCGTGTGCAACGCAGGTGGCCTGGGGTCGATGCCGGCGGCAATGTTGAGCATCGAGCAACTGCGCGAAGAGTTGAAGACCATCCGCCAGGGCACTGACAAACCCTTCAACGTCAATTTCTTCTGCCACCAGCCGCCGGCTCCCGATGAACAGCGGGCACGGGACTGGAAGAATCTGCTGGAACCTTACTACCGCGAACTCGGTGCCGATTTCGACGCTCCCACACCGGTTTCCAATCGTGCGCCTTTTGATGCAGCAGCCTGCGAAGTGCTGGAAGAGTTTCGTCCTGAAGTGGTGAGTTTCCATTTCGGCCTGCCGGAAAAATCCCTGCTGGATCGGGTCAAGGCCACCGGGGCAAAAATCCTGTCGTCGGCGACTACAGTCGACGAAGCCATCTGGCTGGAACAGAACGGTTGCGACGCAATCATCGCCATGGGCTATGAGGCCGGCGGGCATCGAGGCATGTTTCTCAGCGATGACCTGAGCAGCCAGGTCGGAACCTTTGCCCTCGTTCCGCAAATCGTCGACGCGGTCAAAGTGCCGGTGATCGCTGCCGGCGCGATCGCCGATGCACGAGGGGTTGCAGCCGCCTTCATGCTCGGCGCGTCGGCGGTGCAAGTCGGTACGGCCTACCTGTTCACTCCGGAGGCGAAAGTCAGCGCTTCCCATCACAAGGCGTTGCGCACAGCGAAAGAAAGCGAAACAGCGGTCACCAACCTGTTCACCGGGCGTCCCGCACGGGGGATCATGAACCGGGTGATGCGCGAACTGGGGCCGATGTCGGGCAAGGCACCCGCATTTCCCTTGGCTGGCGGCGCCCTGATGCCTCTGCGCGCCAAGGATGAAGCCGACTTCAGCAACCTGTGGGCGGGCCAGGCGTTCACGCTGGGCAAGGAACTGAGCAGCGCCGAACTGACCCGGCAGCTGGCTGAAGGCGCGCTGGCGAAACTGGCTCGATAACCAGCGCAATCGGGTGAGAGGCTGCGCGCCCTCACCTGATGTGAAACCAATACTTTCCGTTTAGCGGCATTTCGCTATATATTCAGATATATAGCGGACCAGACCCTCGTATCGGCGCACTCTACCCCTCTAACAACAACTGCCCGCTGCACCTGCCAACAACGGAGCTGTTACATGACCATTCGTGCCTCACGTTTTGCCCCTGCCTGCTTGGCCTCCCTGCTTGCGGTATTCGCCGTTGGCGCTGTTCAGGCCGAAGAAGTGCAGGTCGCCGTCGCGGCCAACTTCACTGCACCGATCCAGGCAATCGCTGTCGATTTCGAAAAAGACACCGGGCACAAACTGGTTGCCGCGTATGGTGCCACCGGGCAGTTCTACACCCAGATCAAGAACGGCGCGCCATTCGAGGTATTCCTCTCCGCTGACGACACCACCCCGGAAAAACTGGAAAAAGAAGGCGACACCGTCAAAGGCTCGCGCTTTACCTACGCCATTGGCACCCTGGCGCTGTGGTCGGCTAAAGAAGGTTACGTCGATGCAAAAGGCGAGGTTCTGAAGAAAAACGAGTATCAGCACCTGTCCATTGCCAACCCGAAAGCCGCGCCCTATGGCCTGGCTGCCACTCAGGTGCTGGAAAAGCTGAAACTGACTGAAGCGACCAAAGCCAAGATCGTCGAGGGTCAGAACATCACCCAGGCCTACCAGTTCGTTGCTACTGGCAACGCTGAACTGGGCTTCGTCGCCCTCTCGCAGATTTACAAGGATGGCAAGGTCAGCAGCGGCTCGGCCTGGATCGTTCCGGCAAGCATGCACGACCCGATCAAGCAGGACGCCGTCATCCTGAACAAAGGCAAGGACAACGCCGCTGCCAAGGCGCTGGTTGATTACCTCAAAGGCCCGAAAGCCGCTGCGGTCATCAAGTCCTACGGTTATCAGCTGTAAATGTCGCTGACGAATGCCGATTTCGCGGCGATCTGGCTGACCCTGAAACTGGCGTCTCTGACCACTGCGATCCTGTTGGTCATCGGCACTCCGATTGCCCTGTGGTTGTCGCGCAGCCGTTCCTGGCTGCGCGGCCCCATCGGAGCCATCGTCGCCTTGCCTTTGGTGCTGCCGCCAACCGTCATCGGTTTTTATCTGTTGCTGGCAATGGGCCCGAATGGCTTTCTTGGCCATTTCACCCAGTGGCTGGGGCTTGGCACGCTCACCTTCAGTTTCACCGGGCTGGTGATCGGTTCGGTGCTCTATTCCATGCCTTTTGTGGTGCAGCCGTTGCAAAACGCCTTTTCCGCCATCGGCACTCGCCCACTGGAAGTGGCCGCCACCTTGCGCGCCAATCCCTGGGACACTTTTTTCAGCGTGATCCTGCCGCTCGCGCGTCCGGGTTTCGTTACCGCGGCAATCCTCGGTTTCGCCCATACCGTGGGCGAATTCGGCGTGGTGCTGATGATCGGCGGCAATATTCCTGACAAGACCCGCGTGGTTTCGGTACAGATCTACGACCACGTCGAAGCCATGGAATACTCGCAGGCACACTGGCTGGCCGGGGCCATGCTGGTGTTTTCGTTCCTGGTGTTGCTGGCACTCTATTCCAGCCGCAAGTCGCGCTCAGGCTGGAGCTGACCGATGATAGAAGCACGCTTGAAACTCGCCTGGCCGGGCTTCGGCCTGGATGTCGATCTAAGCCTGCCCGGGCGTGGCGTGACCGCGCTGTTCGGGCAGTCCGGTTCGGGCAAGACCACCTGCCTGCGCTGTATTGCCGGACTTGAACGGGCTCCCCATGCCTTCATCAGAATCAACGATGAAATCTGGCAGGACAGCGATAACGGTATTTTCGTCCCGCCCCACAAGCGTTCGCTCGGCTATGTCTTTCAGGAAGCCAGCCTGTTTGCGCACCTTTCGGTGTTGGCCAATCTGCAATTCGGCCTCAAACGCATCGCGAGAACCCAGCGCCGGGTCGACATGGCGCAAGCCACCGAACTGCTGGGGATCGGCCATTTGCTGGAGCGTCATCCGCAGCACCTGTCCGGCGGCGAACGTCAGCGAGTCGGCATCGCCCGCGCCTTGCTGACCAGTCCGAAATTGCTGTTGATGGACGAACCTCTGGCAGCCCTCGACAGTCAGCGCAAACGTGAAATCCTGCCTTACCTGCAACGCCTGCACGACGAGCTCGACATACCGGTTCTTTACGTCAGCCACGCTCAGGATGAAGTGGCGCGTCTGGCCGATCATCTGGTGTTGCTCGAAGACGGCAAAGCATTGGCCAGTGGCCCGATCGGGGAAACCCTCGCCCGACTGGACCTGCCACTGGCGATGGGCGATGACGCCGGAGTGATCATCGAGGGGCACGTCATCTCCTACGATCACGAGTACCAGTTGCTCTGCCTGCAATTGCCCGGCACATTGCTGGGCATTCGCGTGACCCACGCACCGATGGACGTCGGCCAGGCACTGCGCTGCAAAGTACAGGCCCGCGATATCAGCCTGACGCTGCACGACACCGAACACAGCAGCATTCTCAATCGACTGCCGGTCAGGGTGGTCAGCGAGATGCCTGCCGACAATGCCGCGCACGTGTTGATTCGCCTTGACGCCGGTGGCACGCCGCTGCTGGCGCGGATTACACGGTACTCGCGGGATCAACTGGGCGTGCATCAGGGCCAGGCATTGTGGGCGCAGATCAAGGCAGTCGCGGTTCTGGCCTGAATCGGTTCGCACGACTGGCAGGGCACGCGGTCAATCGCTGTAACAGTTGACCGCCGCAAAGGAATCCGCCATGCCCGATGCCACGCTGACCGAAGTGTTGCCTTCGGACCTGCATTACGTCGATGACACCCAACCCGGAATCACACGCAAGAAGCTGCGTGGCAAGTTCTGTTACTTCGACCCCCATGGACAGCGAATCGTCGATACCGACGAAGTCAAACGCCTCAATGCGCTGGCCGTGCCGCCGGCCTATACCGATGTGTGGATCTGCGCCGATCCTCACGGTCATCTGCAAGCCACCGGCCGCGATGCTCGAGGGCGCAAACAATACCGCTATCACCCACGCTGGCGTGAAGTGCGCGATGCCGACAAATACTCGCGCCTGCGCGAGTTCGGCATGGCGTTGCCAAGGCTGCGCAAACAACTGGAAGCGCTGCTGGCAGCACCGGGGTTCAGCCGCGACAAAGTCATGGCCACGGTCATCACACTGCTTGACGCCACGCTGATCCGTGTCGGCAACACTCAATACGCACGGGATAACCGGTCATACGGCCTCACCACATTGCGCAGTCGGCACGTCGAGATCAATGGCAGCGCGATTCTGTTCCAGTTCCGGGGCAAGAGCGGCATCGAGCATCAGATCACCGTGAAGGATCGGCGACTGGCGCAAATCATCAAGCGCTGCCTGGAGATTCCGGGGCAAAATCTGTTTCAGTATCTGGATGAAAATGGCGAGCGGCACACCGTCAGTTCACAAGACGTCAACTCGTACCTGAAAACCCTCACCGGCGCAGACTTCACCGCCAAGGACTACCGCACCTGGGCCGGCAGTGCTCTGGCGTTGGCGGTATTGCGAGAGCTGCAATGGGAGTCGGAAAGCGAGGCCAAACGCCATGTGTTGGAGATGGTCAAGGGCGTCGCCCGGCAACTGGGCAATACGCCAGCGGTCTGTCGCAAGTGCTACATCCACCCGGCTGTGGTCGAGCAGTTCATGCTGGGCGCGCTGGCTGAACTTCCAAGGCCTCGGGTGCGCAAGGGCTTGCGCGCAGAGGAAGTCGCCCTGGCAATGTTTCTTGAGCGAATGGCCGACATGGCAACCGCACCTTGAACCCTGCAGACGTTTTGGCTAGGCTTGCGGCTTTCTCCTCCTCGGGATGACCGCAGAAGTGAACAACTAAGCCTTCAAAAATGTAATCGCGACACGCCTTTCAAGGCGCTTGTCAGTGTTCACGACATTTTTTGGAGGTGCCGATGACTCACGTCTCGCGTACGCCTGCCCTCGTCTCCCTGAATCAACTGGGTTTCCAGTTCGCCAATGGCGAGACGATTTTCAATGAAATCAATCTGAAATTCGACCACACACCAACCGCCATCGTCGGGCGCAATGGCGTCGGCAAAAGCGTACTGGGACGCTTGATCGCCGGGCGTTTACAGCCAACCAACGGTAGCGTGGTCTGCTCCGTGACAACCGCCTACATGGAACAAAACCCCGTCGTACCAGCCAACCTCACAGTCGCCGACGCAACAGGCAGCACAGCCATTCTTCTGGCACTTGATCGTCTGAGCGAGGGCAAGGGTTCAATCGAGGATTTCGACATTGTCGGTGAACAATGGGATTTCGCAGAACGTTTGCGACGGTTGCTGGATGACGCAGGGCTGGCAAAGACTGGCTTTGACGACCGGGTCGGCAATCTGAGTGGTGGTCAGCAGGCCCGCATTGCTCTGATTGGCGCCTTTTTAAACCACACATCTCTGTTGATTCTCGATGAGCCGAGTAACCATCTGGATGCTGTCGGCCGGCAATGGCTACTGGGCATGCTCGAACGTTGGCGAAGCGGGTTGATCGTCATCAGTCATGATCGGCAATTGCTTGATTGCATGCAGCGCACGGTCGAGCTGACCGCCGCAGGCGCGAACGAGTTTGGTGGCAACTACTCGGCGTTTCGAGAGCAGCAGAAAATTCATCAAGCGGCCGCGCAGGCTCGCCTCGATCAGGCCAGGAGCGAACGCCATCGCGAACAGATCAGGTTGCGGCGCGAGCACGACACCATACAGCGACACGCGGCAACCTCCAGTCGCAATGCCGATACGGCCAACATCGCCAGTTTCGAACGCGTCGCCATCAAGGGCGCCGCCCGCGAAATCATGGGTCATGTCCGTTCTGTACATGAGCGGCGCAAATCCGAATTGAATGCTCAGGTGCGTGATGCCTACGCCAAGGTAACCCCCGAGGATTGTGTGCTGGTCAACCTGCCGGGCAGCAGCGTGCCGACCGCGCGCCAGGTCTGTACGGTGATTGATGCAGGTTTGCCCTGGTTGCCGCCTGATGCGCCGACAAGCAGACTGAGCTTCTGGTTGTGCGGTCCGATGCGGATCGCTGTCAGTGGCCCAAACGGCTGCGGCAAGTCCACCTTGCTGAAAATGCTCGCGGGGGAGTTGCATGCTGTCACCGGACATTGCACGACTCATGTGCCTTGCGCATTTCTCGATCAGCAACTGAATCTGCTGGACGAGCAGCACTCCATCACTGAACAGCTGACAGCTCAAGGCTCGACGCTGAGTGAAGGCACTCTGCGCAGTTACCTTGCTCAGTTGCAGCTCGATGCCCGGCGCGCCACGCAACCTTGCGGTTCACTGAGTGGTGGCGAACGACTGAAAGCGGCACTGGCGCTGGCCTTGTGGAGGGAAACGCCCGCACAACTGTTGCTGCTCGACGAGCCGACCAATCATCTGGATCTGCCGTCTGTTGAAGCTTTTGAACAGGCTTTGCAGACATTTCCGGGAGCAATTGTTGTGGTTTCACACGACCAGAAACTCCGACAAGCGTTGTGCCCGACGCACAACCTGCACTGGCACCCCTCAGGCTGGTTGCTCCAGCCGACAAATTGAGCTGTGTATTTTTTGCATGATCGGTCAGGGCTTCTATAGTTGATCTGACACGCATCAGCTGCGGTGACGCCATGGAAGACATATTCGTCGTGAAGCATTGCAACAAGATCATCATTCACGGTCGCCGCGCCGGAGAAAGTCTTCATGAGCCTGCCGAAGCCATTGGCTGGTATCGCATCAGCGACACCCGCACCGGCGGCTTCATCGGCGACGGCTACGATCTCGAGGAAGACGCCCGGCAAGAATGCCTGCGGCTCAATGCCGCCAGCGCCCGAGTAACCGTCGATGAGTCTTGCGGCTGATAGCTGTCATTTACGGGTCTATACTCAAACGAGCTGAAGGAGCAGCGCCCCAACGGCAGAGAGCTCGCGCTTCGCGGGCTTTTTGCTGCCTCAGAGCGGTTTACCGAACGGAGGTGTTCCATGTCCGAAAGAGAGTCCATCACCACGCTTCTTACCTTGCTCGAGGCCCGGGAGGCGCGCCTCGCCGCGGCCTGCAAAGAGATCGCCGACTGGGTCGATCATCAAGGCGGGCACCCGACCGCCCTGCGTATCCGTGACCGTCTGAACGACATTGAAAAGGACACTCCGCTGATCCGCAGCACCCTGTCATCGCTAAAACCTGTCGATCGGCCGCTGCCACGTTTCCGGTAATCCGCTGATTTGCGTGTGGTCAGTTACAAAGAACGTCCCTGGTGGTGAAAGGTCAAACCCTTTACACGTCACCAAGGAGACGTCTCATGGTCACTCATTTCAAAGTCGACGGGCATCTTGCCTGTGGTCACAAGGGCAACAATCTCAGCGCGAGCTCCGAGCTCAATCGCGTCAAATGCCGCAGCTGCCGCAACACTGAAGCCTATAAGGATGCACGCAAGGACCAGCGCAATGCCGCACGACGGGCCGCGCGTCATGCCAAGGCGTCACATCACGAATCAAATTGGCGTTCTGAATGGATCGACCGCCTGACGGCCATGGCAGGTCTTCAGCGTTTGCCAAGGGGCTTTACCGGCCAGGCCTTCGCCTAGACATCCCCTCACAACGGGCCGGCCTGCCCGGCCCTTTTTGCGGATGCGTTTACCCCTGTGCAGATCTGCCGATGCTATGGTGAGTTTTTGTACGCCTCAATTGGAAACTCATCGTGCCAGTACCATTTGAATCTACAGACAGCGCCGGAAACGCTCCGTCACCCCATCGCAACTTTTATGAGGGCAACTCACATTCAACCGCAGAGTGTCGCCGTGCACGCCCTCACAGCTGCGGGCCACACCGCAAAACTCTATGAGCTGACAGGCCCGAAGCTTTGGGGCGGCCTGCGAACGACTTCAACGCTTATGCCAAGCGCACCGCTTCGACCGAAGTCTGGAAGACTCTAAAGTGAACAAACGGTAGAAAATGGGGTGAATGATTACTGCAAGGCAAAAGGGGCTCGCATGAAAAATAGCGTGCAAGTCCATTCCACGAGACAAGTCCTCGAAAGGATCATCAGCGAGCCAAACGCTGGGAGAGTTGAATATTCATGCAGCGACTCTTTAGAATCTCCCCCCCATCACGGCAAGCTGCTTTGAAACCAATAGGAAAATTATGAGTAATCCGAACATCCAATACCGTCCGGATATTGATGGGCTGCGCGCCCTGGCCGTTCTGGGTGTTGTCATCTACCATGCTTTCCCGTCTTTACTTCCCGGTGGGTTTGTTGGTGTCGATGTATTCTTCGTGATATCCGGTTTTCTGATCGGTACGATACTACTTAAAAGTCTCGCAAAAGACACATTCAGCTTCAGCGACTTCTACTCTCGCCGGATACGTCGAATATTCCCCGCGCTAATCGTTGTTCTGGCATCTTGTTTGATAATAGGCAAACTCGTACTGCTCGATGATGAGTATCGACAACTTGGCAAACATGTGACTGCCGGTGCCACGTTCATCGCCAACTTTGCATTCTGGAGTGAAAGTGGTTATTTCGACACTGCCGCAGAACTTAAACCACTGTTACACCTCTGGTCTCTGGCTATTGAAGAGCAGTTCTACCTGATTTGGCCATTGGTGCTGTGGGGAGCATGGAAACTGCGCGCAAACATGTTGGCTGTGACCATCGTGATCGCACTTGTGTCCTTTGCCATCAATATCACCCATGTCACCAGCAATCCTGTTGCAACATTCTTCCTGCTACCGAGTCGCGCATGGGAACTGCTTGCAGGGAGTATCCTGGCATGGCTCGCTCTTCAAGGCGGCGGGGCAACAGCGCGGACGCCACTTCGTGCATTGCTTGATGATCTGGCTGGTGTACTTGGTTTCGCCCTGGTTGTTTGGGCAATGTTTTTTGTCCATAAATCTGACGCGTTTCCCGGCTGGTTTGCACTTGCACCGGTTACCGGAGCTGTCCTGTTGATTGCTGCGGGTCCGCAAGCACGCGTCAACCGTTTCCTGCTTTCGAATAAACTAGCGGTATTTATCGGTCTGATCAGCTTCCCGCTGTACCTGTGGCATTGGCCACTGCTGTCGTTTGCAAGGATTGTTCAGAGCGACGAGCCTGGCCGAGAAATACGACTGGCTGCAGTCCTGCTCGCAATCGGACTTGCATGGCTCACATACAAGTTTGTTGAACCCCCATTCCGCAGCAGCAACCGCAGATTGGGCAAAGTCGTCGCACTGGTTTCAGTCATGCTGGTGGCGGGGGCCATTGGCTATAAGGGCCTTGTCAGCCAAAGCAGTGCTGACGAGACTCAAACCATGGCCTTGACAAAGAGTTATCAAACCATGGCTCTGTCACAGGCAAACTGTGAAAAACGGTTCCCGGATTGGACTAGCATCACGGACAATGCCTGCCGCTTCCAGAGAGAGGCAGACAACTCCGTTGCCATTGTTGGCGACTCTCATGCTGGCCACCTATTTCTGGGTATTAGCGAGCTGCTGAAGCCAAGCGAAGGGGTTGCGGTATTTGCAGCCAGCTGTGCGGCGCCCTATATTGATGTCGCCACTGCTCAGCAAGACAAAAATGCTCAAAAAGTCAGGAAAGGCGCCTACAAGCTTATAAACCGCGCGTATGACTACATAATTGACGACCCGAAAATCAAAGTCGTTATTCTGGCTCACCTTCCGATTTGCTCTTATCAAGATGCCACTGACATGAGAGATCCCTCCAATGGCGACTATAAGAAAGCTCTCACTGAAGGAATGAAGCGGACTTTCTCGGCACTGACGCAAGCAAACAAAAAAATCATTGTTTTGCTGGATAACCCAGTCCTGCCCTACGCGCCCTCAGCGTGTACCGAACGCCCTTTCAGGCTTACAAAGAACACTGATCGCTGCTCCTTCCCGCGCGAGCAATTCGACAAAAACCAGCCTTTCGCAGATTACAAAGCGCTTGTAGAAGCGGCAACCAATGACTTCCCGCAAGTTAAAATACTCGATCTTTCCACCAAGCTTTGCGATGAAAATCGCTGCTATCTGGCGAAGGATGGACGCTTGCTCTATAGCGATAACAGCCATCTAAATTTCGATGGATCTCGATATGTTGCACCCTATTTGGTTAAGGCAATCGAGAGTAACAACTAACCCCAAAATCGCGGCCCACCCTGCACGGACTGGGCGCAGGGCGGCCCGCTGATCGAATTTCCCACGGTTACAGTGGCGCCATATTTCGTAAATGTGAGCGGCGCCGCACATTTCTGGGTTGCTGAGCCATGGCCAGAATGTCGGTCACCGGCACACGTGGCTGGACGACGCGACGAACAATGCATTCAGCCACCAGCCCGGCGAGACCCGAACCGACGCCGTGGTCTTCGCCAGGCGCGGCGCCTCGGTCAAAGTCCCCAACGTGGGATAACGGAACAAAAACGAGGCCAGAAACATCCACGCACTGAAACACGTATTGATTGATCTAATCCATACCCAAAACAGACCAGCATATAAATATAAAACCGATCACGGACCAAACACTAAATCTTCAGCCTGCTCAAGAGTCAACACCTGAGTCAACTCAATCTTTAGATAACGATAAGCCCTAGGGTTGAATTTGATCTGCACAGCTGGGTTTTCACTGGCATTCGACAGCCAATCATAATTATTGCAATAGTCCGCAGGTATGTTTTGCCACTGCTGAGCTTCTGGAACCGCAAAGCTCTCCATATCGACCAACTCTCGATTGCAATATACAGCCCATATATCAACTCCCTCCTGAGGAACAACAGTAGAAGCAATCCCATATCCATAAGTATAAAGGGCCGGTGTTTTTTTAAAGGATTTTATTACATAAAATCCACTTCCCAACTCCCCGCCTGATGCATGATCCCAAGCCCCTGGCACGACTCTCAGACCGCTTGTCAAAGATGCCCTATGTCCAGATCTAGTAGCGTGAAAACCTATTAATCTCATAGAAAACTCCATTTAAGTTACACGATTCATCCAAACGCACAGGTTGAGTAAATCGCCCTCCAGGAAGACGAGACACCTAGATTAAATAGATCGGGTTCCGTCAGTTCGCCATCAATTTAGATGATGAGAACTGTCTACCCCCTAAAAACCCCTGACTTGATATAACAGCCGGCCAGGCGCCCTGTCCACACGCAAACTCTTGGTCCATCGCCCGAGCATTTTTACTTCTCTTTATCCAAGCTTAATGCCAGCTATCAACAAATAGACCATTCCCGAATAAAACGCCAATACGCCAGCCTCATAGGTCTACCTGGAACAGCCCATGGCCCCTTCCCACCCTATATTGATCGGTGAATGCATCGACATGATGTGGACTATGCCCGACCAGTCAGTGCAGTGCTGTTTGACCAGACCGCCCTACTTCGAGTTGCGGGATGACGGCGTCGACGGGCAGATAGGCCAGGAAGAAACCCTGCCGAGTAGCAACGGAAATATGAAAGCGGTGGCCAGGAAGCCAAACGGCGTTGGCTGGGGGCATGGCACCTATAGTCAAGACAGCGCCCGTGGCAGGATCAAGGCGGTGGTCGCCATACAGGAAGGCTGAAATCGATCCTGTGCGAACTAAACCCGGACTATGCAGCCATGGCCGAACAGCGGATAGCGGCGGCACGGCTCGACGGTGCGGCACAGATGGACGTGATTCACGATTCTGCGCCAGCCGCCTGATCCGCCAGAGCCTGACGACAAAATTGTCGTGCCTGGACTCATGCCTGCTTGAGTGGCTCGCTCTTTCCCCTCAAAACAGCATCATAGGCATTCTGCAACTCGATGCTTGCACGGGTCGGAATAAAGTCCGATACCGAAGGTTCACGGGGGCAGCTCTTGGTCATTGAAAGCGCGTGAGCAACCAAGTCATCGAGATTTACACCAAACCTTTCTGATGCGATCAGCACAGATATGAGGGCAGTTTGTAAGGCACTTTCACGAACAACGGCCATTTTGATCTCCCTTCGGCCTCATGCCGAGCCGCAAAAGTTAACCGATCCGACATCATTTTGCCATAACCCAATGCGGCGCATCCGGTAACGGAGGACAGCGCCCGACTGGAGGTCACCGACAGACCTGGCCGCAATTGCCGGCCAGCGGAATTGAAGAGGTAGGCCATGGCCGGTCCGATTCCTCAGATCGAGAATCGAAAAATCGTCACCTACCGGTGCGGGAAGCTGCGCGGCGAGTTCGTTAAATCCGGTGCCGACTGACCATTACCAAGCAAGAATCCATCGAGTCGGCCCGTCAGCTCCGGAAGCAATGTCGGAATGAAGCCGAGACGAAAGGGTTGTTGACTGCGTAAACCACCGCTCACCCGGGCAAGGAAGTGCGCCACGACCATCACGAAGATCATCAAGGGCCGGCCGATAGCAGCCGCCCACGAACGATCGCAACCCGTCATTCGTGATCCATAGTTTTGGACTCAAATTGGTTTTCTGTTCCCTGCATCAACATCGCACTTCTACTGAAACTACGCTTTGAGTGAGCGCCCTATCTACTCCGGCTCCACGTCCTCGACCGGCAATGAAGCAAGCATTTCTGCCCGGCACACCTCAAGGATTTCATCAGCAAGTGCGGAGTCATCGGGGCAAGCACGCGACAAAATAATCGCGCCGACCGCACGCGACAGCAGGTCGATCATTTTCTTTCTCCCCTCACCCTCTGCGGCATCCGGCCCTGTCGGATATTTTCCCCCCAGGGTTTGCAAGGTGCGTTCAATGCCTTCAGCAAACGTCGCTTTCACATCGTCCGTCTGACGCGCCGCGTCGCCACACAGTGCGGCCATAGTGCAACCGCTGCCGCGTCCGTCGCGATGTTCTTTGTTCACATAGACGTTGATGAAACCGGGCACGTCGAGCGCCTGGGCACCTGTTAACGATTTGCCAAGACTGCAGGCCGAGGCTTCGGCCATCAGGTCGGCCTTCGAACCGAAGTGCTTGTAGAAGCCTCCATGAGTGAAACCGGCAGCCGCCATGAGGTCCGCTACACCGACGCCGTCAAAACCACGCACACGGAACAGCTCTGAGGCCGTTTCAACGATGTGTTCTCGATTGGCCTGCGCCTGGGCCTTGGTCACTCTCACGTGCAATACCTCGTGTTCAGCGGGAATTCCTGCGTCCGATGATACATAGATGTCGACCATAATCAAAACCGTTGACAGTTTAGATTTCGATCATCATCCTAATTTCACACCCACCGATCTCCATCCACGGGCACGGAAGATTCATCAGATGACCAAACAGACTCTGTTCACCCCTTACCTAGGCAGTCTCGCCCTGTCGAACCGCGTCGTTCTTGCACCGCTGACACGCAACCGCGCGGGCCAGGGCTTTGTCCCGAGCGAATTCGCGGCGACCTATTACAGCCAGCGCGCCAGCGCCGGTTTGCTGATCAGCGAAGCTACTCAGATTTCCCGACAGGGTCAGGGTTATCAGGACACCCCCGGGATCTACACCCAGGCACAGATTGACGGTTGGCGCACAGTCACTGATGCCGTCCACGCCAAGGGCGGAAAAATCTTCCTGCAGCTGTGGCATGTCGGCCGCGTTTCACACGTTGACCTGCAAGAAAACGGCGCCGCACCGGTGGCCCCTTCTGCGCTGCGTGCCGCGACCAAAGTGTTCGTCAACAACCGCTTTGAAGACGTCTCCGAACCCCGCGCCCTGGAAACCAGCGAACTGCCGGGGATCGTCTCCGATTTCCGCCAGGCTGCGGCCAACGCGATCGATGCCGGGTTCGATGGCGTGGAGATTCACGGTGCAAACGGCTACTTGCTGGATCAATTCCTCAAGGACAACGCCAATCTGCGCACCGACGCTTACGGCGGCTCGATTGAAAATCGTGCGCGTCTGTTGCTCGAAGTGACGGCGGCTGTCATCAACGAGATCGGCGCGGATCGCACTGGCGTGCGCCTGTCTCCCGTGTCGCCGGCCAATGGCGTGTCTAGCAGCGATCCGCAGGCGCAATTCAATTACGTCGTCGAGCAACTCGACGCCCTCGGTGTGGTTTATCTGCACATGGTCGAAGGCGCGACCGGCGGCCCGCGCGACGTGGCCCCTTTCGATTTCGGTGCCCTGCGCCAGCGCTTCAAAAACACCTATATCGCCAACAACGGCTATGACCTGGACCTGGCGAACGCGCGGCTCGCCGAAGACCAGGCCGACCTGATCGCCTTCGGTCGCCCGTTCATTGGCAACCCGGATCTGGTGGAGCGCCTCAAGCAGGGCGCGCCGCTGTCCGCGTTCAATCCCGCCACCCTCTATGGCGGCGGCGCGGCGGGCTACATCGACTACCCGACGCTGGCTGAATAAAGCGTCAGCGCAAGCTGAGCGCGTTCTGTTTCTCACCTCCTGAAAGAGAGATACCCCATGAGCACTCGCCCTACTGTTCTCATCACCGGCGCCTCCACCGGCATTGGCGCCGTCTACGCCGAACGCTTCGCGCAACGTGGCCACGATCTGGTACTGGTCGCCCGCGACAAGGCTCGCCTGGACACACTGGCAGCGCGTTTGCGCAGCGAGCACGACGTCGCCGTCGATGTCATCCCCGCAGACCTGACCCAACTCGGCGATCTCAACACCGTTGAAAGCCGCCTGCGCGATGACGCCCGCATCGGCGTTCTCGTCAACAACGCCGGCGCTGCGCTGTCCGGCCACTTCGTCGACCAAAGCACCGACAGCGTTGCGCAACTGGTCGCCCTCAACACCACAGCGCTGGTGCGGCTCGCCAGCGCCATCGCCCCACGCCTGGCCAAGGCCGGCGACGGCGCAATCATCAACATCGGTTCGGTGGTGGGTCTGGCGCCGGAGTTCGGCATGACGGTCTACGGTGCGACCAAGGCCTTCGTGCTATTCCTTTCCCAAGGCCTGAGCCTGGAGCTTTCGCCTCAGGGCGTCTACGTGCAAGCCGTGTTGCCCGCCGCCACCCGCACGGAAATCTGGGATCGCTCCGGCGTCGACATCAATACCCTGAGCGAAATCATGGAAGTGGGAGATCTGGTGGATGCCGCACTGGTCGGCTTCGATCGTCGCGAACCTGTGACCATCCCGCCGCTGCACGAAGCTGAGCGCTGGGATGACCTGCAGGGCGCACGCCAGGGCCTGCTGGGGCAAATCCGCCAGTCTGCGGTCGCCCAACGCTACCAGACGCCACAGTGATTTTTTTGCTAGCGAGCATTCGCGGCAGATTCGATGCAGGCACACGGCATTGCATCGAATCCTGCCCGCTGGCCGGAGTGACAATGAGTTCAATGCAGACAAATTCCCGCTCGGGTTTGCCGACGCCATTTATTGACACGGCGAACCAGTCGATCACGGTCAACGGCATTCCCTTCGCCTACCGCGATACCGGGCCCGCAACCGGCGTGCCCCTTGTATTGTTCAACCATTGGGGTGCCGTGCTGGACAACTTCGACCCCGCGATCATCGATGGCCTGGCGCAAACCAGACGCGTCATCACCACCGACTATCGTGGCATCGGCAACTCGGGTGGAACCGCGCCACTGACGGTGAGCGAAATGGCCGACGATGCCATCCAGCTGATCAGGGCGCTGGGGCTGAAAACCGTGGATGTGCTCGGTTTCTCCCTCGGAGGTTTCGTCGCTCAGGATATTGCACTCAAGGCGCCTGACTTGGTACGCCGGTTGATTCTGACCGGTACTGGACCGGCGGGCGGCACCGGCATCGACAAGGTCGGCACAGTGTCATGGCCATTGATCCTCAAAGGCTTGCTGACCCTGCGCGATCCCAAGTTCTACCTTTTCTTCACCTCGTCGGCCAATGGGCGACGGTCTGCCTCGCAGTATTTAAGACGCCTAAAGGCACGCAAAAAAAATCGCGACAAGGGCCCGACGCCCCGCGCCTTCCTGCGGCAATTGAGAGCCATCACCGCGTGGGGCAGACAACAGCGGCAAGCGCTTGGGCACTTACGCACGCCGACGCTAATCGTCAACGGCGACAACGACCTCATGGTGCCCAGCGTTAACTCGTTTGAGCTGGCCAGGCTTATCCCCAACGCACAGTTGGTGATTTATGAGGATGCCGGGCACGGCGGGATTTTCCAGCATCACGCCGACTTTGTGGCCAAGGCGCAGGCGTTTCTCGATGCTTGATCACGTCACGCAGCAACACCGCAACCCACCGACTACCCTCCGTACAACCAGCAAGAGCCGCACCACGATGAAAGCATTTCTGATTGATGGCTATGGCAAGAATCCCGGACGCATTGGCGAAGCGCCCGCCCCCGCCGTCGGTGCCCACGACGTCTTGATCGAGGTCCATGCGAGCAGTGTCAACGTGCTGGATTCGAAGATCCGCAAAGGCGACTTCAAGCTGATTCTGCCCTACGCCTTTCCGTTGATATTGGGTAATGACCTGGCGGGGGTTGTGGTTGAAGTCGGCCCGCAGGTGACACGCTTCAAACCGGGAGACGAGGTATACGCTCGCCCGCCCGAAGCGCGGATCGGGACCTTCGCCCAATTGATCGCCGTGAACGAAAACGCGGTCGCCCTGAAACCCGCCAATACCGACATGGCACAAGCCGCATCCCTGCCCTTGGTTGCACTGACCGCCTGGCAAGTACTGGTTGAAACCGCCCGGCTGCAAAAGGGCCAGAAAGTGCTGATTCACGCAGGTTCTGGCGGCGTCGGCACCATTGCGGTTCAGCTTGCCAAACACCTCGGTGCGTTTGTCGCCACAACTACCAGCACCGCCAATGTCGAATGGGTCAAGGCGCTGGGGGCCGATCTAGTCATCGACTATAAACAGCAGAACTTCGAAAATGTACTGCGTGACTACGACGTGGTGCTGAACAGCCTTGGCGCCGACGTGTTGGAGAAATCACTCGTGGTCCTGAAACCCGGTGGTCAACTCATTTCCATCTCGGGCCCACCCACTGTGCAGTTCGCGAGGGAGCAAGGATTGTCCTGGCCATTGCAGCAAGTCATGCGCCTGTTGAGCCTTGGCATTCGTCGCAAAGCGCGCAAGCAGGATGTCAGCTACGCGTTCGTGTTCATGCGGGCCAATGGCGCTCAACTGCAACACATCACCGCGCTCGTTGAGGACGGAATCATCAAACCTGTGGTTGATCGTTCCTTCCCCTTTGAATCAACAGCTGAAGCATTGAAGTACGTTGAGCAGGGACGCGCCAAGGGCAAGGTGGTTGTTTTGCTCAAATGACCACGTCGCCTACTCATGAGTCGACCGTAGACACTGCACCGCTTTTACTGCTTGAGCGCTCATCAGCCGAGGTGATTTCGCCAGAGAAGCAGCAAGTGCCTCAACCGCATGATGCGCAGGCTCAACCGCCCGTTATCGTTTGGCGCAGTTTGATGCTTGAGCCATAAGGCGAAACCGGTTGCAGGTGATCTCGTCAGGCTGTCGCGTTCGATTCGGTTAGATGAACTTCCGTGGCATTGCGCCCGGCCAGCCAGGCCAGCACAGACGCGGCGACCAGGACAGCGGCGCTAAGCTCGAAGGTGGCTTTGTAGCCGCTCAAATCAAAGGCCAGACCGCCAATGATTGCGCCGCCGGCGATCGCCAGTTGGACGATGGCCACCAGCAAGCCGCCTCCGGCTTCCGCATCATCCGGGAGCGTCTGCGCCAGCCACGTCCACCAGCCAACCGGCGCGGCCGTGGCGACCAGCCCCCAGATTCCGAGCAACACGGCGGTCAGCGTGCGGTAGAGGCCGCGCCCCATAAACCGCTCGATCAAAAAGGTGCCGATAAAACCGGCCAGCCCCAGCCCCAGCAGCATGAACGACAAGGTTGAGACACTGACGCCAGTCACGCCCTCAAGAAAGGGCCGCAGGTACGTGAACAGCATGAACTGGCCCATGAAAAATACGCTGACGGCGACCATGCCCAAAGCAACTGGCAACTGCTTCATCAGCCGCAGGACATTGCCGCTACTTACCTGGCGTTCGGCCTTGAAGGACGGCAGGCTGATCAGCAGCCACACGGCTGCCAACGCTGCGACCGGCACCACACAGAAGAATGCGCCGCGCCAGCCGATCAACGAGCCCAGAAAGCTCCCCGCCGGAGCGGCGATGACCGTCGCCAGAGCGTTACCACCATTGACGATGGCCAACGCACGGGAAACCTGATCAGGTTGCACCAAACGCATGGCGGTCGCCGCCGACAGTGACCAGAAACCACCAATCGCAATCCCGATCAAGGCACGTCCAAACATGAATGACGCGTAGCCCGGGGCGAACGCGACGACCGTACCGGAGACGATCATCAGCAAGGTCAGGCCTAACAACAATTTCTTCCGTTCGATGCGAGCGGCGACCGAGGCAATCAACAGACTGGTGATCAATGCAAAGGCACCGGACACGGAAATCCCCTGCCCTGCCTGACCTTCGGTGATGTGCAGGTCAGCCGCGATGGGCGTCAGCAGGCTGACGGGCATGAACTCTGAAGCGACCAGGGCGAACGCGGCCAACGACATCGCCAGCACGGCGCTCCAGCCGCCTGCTCTTTTAGAAGGATCTGTAGAAGCAAACGTCATGAGAAAGACCTGTAGAGCGGAATACGTATGGATGTGATGCGCAGGGGTCAGCGGTTCTTCGCCTATGCGGGCACTGCCCCTGTAACAGATAGACACATTCTCCCGGTCAATCCGGCCCTTCCCTAGCGCATTACTCTTGAATGCTTGCCTGATCCTCTGGCGATGCAGGCTGACGGATAGGAAACGTCTCGCGCGCGGATTAGAGTTCGGACAACAGGAGTGACCCGACATGAACCAGCCCTCTCTGCCCCAGGAATCGCCTTTGGCCTTGCACATCGACCCGCGCCTGAGCACGCCGGGTGACTTCGCCACGGCCATACCCGGACTGACGCTGTTTCGTCGCGACCAGCCGGCGCCCCCCGTTGTGTGCATGATCGAGCCCAGCCTGATTCTCGTGGGTCGCGGCGAAAAGCGCTTGTGGGTCGGTGGTGAGGGCTACAGCTATGACCCATCGCGGTTTCTGGTCACGTCGCTGGACCTGCCCGCCAACTCCGAAGTGATGCTCGCCAGTCCCGAACAGCCCTGTGTCGGCCTTGTGCTGAAACTGGATGTCAGCATGCTTGCCGAGGTCATTACCAAGAGCGGCTTACCCGCGAAACGCCAGCCATCAACGGGTACGGGCGCTGCGATTGGCAGCCTGTCACCTGCTCTGGAGGACGCGCTCGATCGCTTGCTGGCATTGCTTGATGAACCCGAGGCGATCCCGGTCCTGGCACCGCTGATTCTGCGAGAAATTCACTATCGACTGCTCCACACCGACCAAGGCCCGCGGCTGCGGCAGATCACTGCCGTCGACGGTCAGGGTTATCGCATCGCCAAGGCGATCGACTGGCTCAAGGTCAACTACACCGATGCCCTGCGCATCGATGATTTGGCCGCGCGGGTACAGATGAGCGCGCCGACCTTTCACCATCATTTCCGCCAGCTCACCGGCATGAGTCCGCTGCAGTACCAGAAATGGCTTCGGCTCAACGAAGCCCGGCGGCTGATGCTGATCGAGCGCCTCGATGTGTCGCGGGCAGCGTTTGCGGTCGGCTATGAAAGCCCTTCGCAGTTCAGCCGCGAATACGGCCGCCTGTTCGGCACCGCGCCGAGTCGTGACATGGCCCTTTTGCGCGGGCAGCCCTTCGAGGCAGAAGCGCTCGGCACAGTCGCGAATTGAACGAACAACCAGCGTCACCGGTGATGCGCCTCGCCGCATGTCACCGCTCATAACAATGCACGTCAACCGATGATCAAGCGGGTGAACCATGGAACTACGAATCAACCAGAAGACCTATCAGGTCGATGCCGACGCCGATACGCCCTTGCTGTGGGTGATCCGCGATGATCTGGGCTTGACCGGAACCAAGTACGGCTGCGGACTGGCGCAATGCGGCGCCTGCTCGGTGCTGGTGGACGGCAATGTGGTGCGTTCCTGCGTCACGCCGGTGGCCGGTGTGGTTGGCCGCGAGGTCACCACCATTGAAGCCATCGAAACCGATGACGTGGGCAAACGAGTCGTCTCGACCTGGGTCGATCTGCAGGTCGCCCAGTGCGGCTACTGCCAGTCCGGGCAGGTGATGGCTGCCACCGCGCTGCTCAAGCAGAATCCCAAACCCAGTGATGCGCAGATCGAGGCGGCGATGGTCAATCTGTGCCGCTGCGGTACTTACAACGCCATTCATACCGCCGTGCATGAGCTTGCCGGCAAGGGGGACGCGTGATGAACGTTCGTATCGACCCTTCACAACACGCTTCAGTACTGGATCTGCATGAACCGATCAATGTGTCGCGCAGACGTTTTCTGACCGGTACCGCCGTCGGCGCACTGGTCCTCGGCTTCGGCCTGCCGCTGGGTGTGACACGCGTACAGGCGGCTGCAGCAACCGCAACTGCCGAGCGTGGCACACAGGTCCCGGCGTTTCTCGAGATCCACCCGGACAACCGCGTGCGTCTGCTCTGCCCATTCATGGAAGGCGGACAAGGCACGTTCACTGCGATGGCGCAGATTGTCGGTGAAGAACTGGATGCCGACCCGGCGACCTTTCTGGTCGAAGCCGCGCCACCCGGCGAAGCCTACGTGGTGATGGAAAACGGCATGCGCATCACCGGCGGCAGTATGTCGGTGCGCATGAGTTACCCGGTCATGCGCCGCCTCGGTGCCCTTGCCCGCGCCATGCTGTTGCAGGCGGGCGCGCAGCAACTCAGCGTGCCGGTAAGTGAATTGACCACCGAGCCTGGCAAAGTCGTGCACGCCAAGTCCGGGCGCTCGTTGGCCTACGGTGAACTGGCCGAGCGTGCGATGGATCTGCCGGTTCCTGATCCGGCCTCTGTGAAACTGCGTGATCCGAGTCAGTTCCGCTGGATCGGCAAACCGGTGAAACGCCTCGATGCCTACGACAAGTCCACGGGCAAGGCGCTGTACAGCATCGATCTGAAAGTCGACGACATGCTGCATGCCGCCGTTCAACATGCCCCGCGCCTGGGCATGACGGTGGGCAATCTGCGCAACGAAGAGCAGGTCAAGGCAATGAAAGGCGTGCATTCCGTGCATCGTCTGCCGGGCGCAGTGGCGGTGGTCGCCGAGCGCTGGTGGCACGCCAAACGTGCCGTCGAGGCGATTCAGGTCGACTGGCAAGAGCCGACGGCCGACAGCCAAGTGCGGCCGATGCCCGCCGACTTTTCCAGCGATGCGTGGTTCAAGCGCCTCGCTGAAGATAAAAGCCCCGCCAAAGATGATGAACATGAAGGCGATGTGGCTTCGATTCTCAAGGAGACCAAGACCCGGATCGACGCCACTTACCACAACCAATACCTGAACCACGGACAACTGGAGCCGCCTTCAGCACTGGCCCGATTCAATCCGGATGGTTCGCTGGAGGTCTGGCTGCCGAATCAGGCGCCGGATATGTTCCGCGCCGACATCGCCAAGCGCACCGGGCTCGATCCGTCACGCATCACCTTGCATTCGCCGCTGCTGGGCGGGTTCTTCGGTCGGCATTTCCTCTACGACTCGGCCAGTCCCTACCCTCAGGCAATCGCCCTGTCCAAAGCAGTAGGCCGCCCGGTCAAGCTGATCTGGAGTCGCGAGGAAGAGTTTCTGCGTGACGTGCTCCGTCCCGTTGCGGCGGTGAATTTCCGTGCCGCGCTGGACAGCGACGGCTGGCCGCTGGCAATCGAAGCGATCAGTGCCACCGAAGGCCCGACCGAAGCCCTCGCCGGCAAGCAAGGTGAAAAGCTCGACCCGACTGCGCTTGAAGGCTTGTCGGGCAAGTCCTACGCGATCCCCAATAAGCGCATCGCGCAAATCTACGTCAAAGGCCCGGCCATGCTCGGTTACTGGCGCTCGGTGGGTAATTCCCTCAACGACTTCTTCTATGAATCGTTCCTCGATGAACTGGCCGACAAGGGCGGCAAAGACCCGTTCGGGCTGCGCCTGCATTTGCTGCGTGACAACAAACGGCTGACCACGTTGTTGCAAGCAGTGGGTGAATTGTCGGGCGGCTGGAAGCGTGGCCCGTTTACCGCCGAAGACGGCAGCCGACGGGCCAGAGGCGTGGCCATGGCTTCGCCGTTCGGTACGGAGACTGCGGTGATCGCCGAGGTCTCCATCGAAAACGGCCAGGTCAAGGTGCATGACATCTGGCAGGCGATTGACCCCGGCAGCATCGTCAATCCGGCGATTGTCGAGGCTCAGGTGAATGGTGCCGTGGCGTTGGGACTGTCGCAAACCCTGGTGGAAGAAGCCGTGTGGATTGATGGCAAGCCTAGGGCGCGCAACTACGACTTGTATCCGATCCTGCCGCCTGCGCGGATGGCACGGGTTCATGTGCGTGTGGTCGAGAGCGGGGAAAAAATGGGTGGCATCGGTGAACCGCCGTTGCCTGCCGTCGCGCCTGCCGTCGCCAATGCGGTGGCAACGCTGACCGGGCAGCGGGTACGCAGCCTGCCCCTGAGCCGACACACCTTCACCTGATCATCGCCGGAGCCTTTATGAACAGCAGCCGATTCGCAAGAACCGCTGGCTGGTTGGCCGTGCCATGTCTGGTCGCGGCAGGCCTGCTGGCCTGGTATGTCACCCGCGAGCCCGTCTCGCGCCTTGAAAACCATCAGATCGCCGTGGCCGATATCGACCCGGCACTGGTCTCGCGTGGCGAATACGTCGCCAGACTCAGCGATTGCGTAGCCTGTCACAGCGTGCCGGGTGGCGCGCCGTTCGCCGGTGGCCTGGAAATGGCCACACCGCTGGGCGCGATCCATGCGACCAATATCACCCCGGACATGGACACCGGCATCGGTTACTACAGCCTGGCGGACTTCGACCGTGCCGTGCGCCACGGCGTAGCTCCCGACAGCCGCCGGTTATACCCGGCGATGCCCTACCCGTCCTACGCCAAGCTCAGTGACGATGACGTGCGTGCGTTGTATGCGTTCTTCATGAAAGGCGTGGCGCCGGTCAAACAGGCGAACATCCCGAGTGCGATTCCGTTCCCGTTGAACCTGCGCTGGCCGATTGCACTGTGGAACGGTGTGTTTGTCGATGCCGAGCCCTACGTAGCCAAACCGTCGCAGGATGAACAGTGGAACCGTGGCGCTTACCTCGTTCAGGGCGCCGGACACTGCGGCAGTTGTCATACACCGCGCAGCCTGGCGTTCAACGAAAAAGCACTGGATGAGTCCGGCAAGCCCTACCTTGCCGGCGCCTTGCTCGATGGCTGGTACGCGCCGAGCCTGCGTGATGATCACAACACCGGCCTGGGCCGTTGGAGCGAGTCGGAAATCGTGCAGTTCCTCAAGACCGGACGCAACCAACATGCGGTGGTCTACGGTTCGATGACCGAGGCGTTCAACAACTCCACGCAGTTCATGAGCGATAACGATCTGACCGCGATTGCCCACTACCTGAAGTCGCTTCCCGGCGATCGTGAACGGGATGGCGCACCCTGGCAGTACCAAGCGGTTTCGGCAGCGCAACGTCTGGACTCGCCCGGTGCTCATACCTACGTGACACGCTGTGCGTCTTGCCACGGTCTGGACGGCAAGGGTCAATCGCAATGGATGCCGCCGCTGGCCGGCGCGACTTCTGCACTGGCCAAGGAAAGCGCCTCGGCGATCAACATTACCCTCAATGGCGCGCAACGTGTGGTGGCGGCCGGCGTGCCGGATGCCTATCGCATGCCGGCCTTCCGTGAGCAGCTGTCGGATCAGCAGATCGCCGAAGTACTGACCTTCATGCGCAGCACCTGGGGTAATCAGAGCAGTGCTGTCGACGCACAGACGGTTGGCAAACTGCGGAAACACACCGACCCGGCCAGCAGCAGCCCGATCATTCTGCAGATGCGTTAGAGGAGAACCCGATGGAGAGCATCGACTTGCTGGTCCTGCGCACAGCGCGGGATACCCCACAAAGTGACTGACGATCACGAATTGCGGAAAAGATTTTTTGATTGCGGTAGAAAGAACTAAGGGCTTGCATGAGGTATGTCATGCAAGCCCTTGATATTCATGGTGCCCGAAGCCGGAATCGAACCGGCACGCCCTTACGAGCGGGGGATTTTAAGTCCCATGCGTCTACCAGTTTCGCCATTCGGGCGGTAGCGCGGTGTTACATTGCTCTGATGCCGGTTAGCAATCCTGACAGATCGTTGTCCCGTTCAGCAGAGGGGGAAATATATACATCAGTCCCCTGTGAAGCAAGTTTGCAAAGGCTGTTTTAAAGACTAAATCTTTCAGCGTAATAAAAATAAAAAAGCTCCGTAAATCATGGATCTACGGAGCTTGTTTATAGTGGAGGCCGAGGTCGGAATCGAACCGGCGTAGGCGGATTTGCAATCCGCTGCATAACCATTTTGCTACTCGGCCTCAAAACATTTGTAGTCAGTAGCGCAACAACAAACGTTGTACAAACTTGGAGCGGGAAACGAGACTCGAACTCGCGACCCCGACCTTGGCAAGGTCGTGCTCTACCAACTGAGCTATTCCCGCTTGGTGTGGCGCATTCTATAGAAATCAGAAGCGCCGTCAACCCTTTGATTCAAAAAAGTTTTATTTCTTTTCAACATCGGTCTTCAGATGCGGCCAGGCAGCCCGGAGGTATTGAACCATCGACCACAGGGTCAGGCCTGCCGAGACCATCAGCAACGCATAACCGAGAAAAACCCAGAAGCTGAAAACCTTGGGATTGGCCAGGAGAATCACCAGCGCAAGCATTTGCGCAGCGGTTTTCCACTTACCCAGGTTCGATACGGCAACATGAGCCCGCGCACCGAGTTCGGCCATCCACTCACGCAATGCAGAAACCACGATCTCGCGACCGATGATCACGGCTGCTGGCAGTGTGAGCCAGAGATTACCGTGTTCTTGCACCAGCAACACCAGTGCAACGGCAACCATCAGTTTGTCAGCGACAGGATCCAGGAACGCGCCAAACGGGGTGCTTTGCTCCAGGCGCCGCGCCAGGTAACCGTCCAGCCAGTCTGTGGCTGCCGCGAAGGCAAATACCGAACTTGAGGCCAGATAACTCCACTGGTAAGGCAGATAGAACAGCAAAATGAAAATCGGGATGAGCAGGACACGGAGAACGGTAATCAGATTAGGGATATTCATCGGCACAACTGGCTACGAGGTGAATGGGCATTCTACTCACTATGCAGGTTTGCATAAATCGACTCTGCTAGCTTTTTGCTGATCCCCGGCGCTTTGGCGATCTCTTCGATGCTTGCACGAGACAGCTCCTGCAATCCACCAAAATGTTTCAACAAATCCCTGCGACGGGTCGGGCCTACCCCCGCCACGCCTTCCAGCGTTGACGTACGCCGGGTTTTACCGCGACGGGCACGGTGTCCGGTAATCGCAAATCGGTGAGCTTCGTCACGGATCTGCTGGATCAGGTGCAACGCCGGCGAGTCGCCGCGCAGGGTGAATTCGTGCGCCGCATCATTCAGATACAAAGTCTCGAACCCCGCCTTGCGCGTCGCGCCTTTCGCAACCCCCAGCAGAATCAGATCCGGCACTGCCAGTTCATTGAGCACATCCCGGGCCATCGACAACTGGCCCTTGCCACCATCCACCAACAGAATGTCCGGCAACTTGCCCTCCCCGTCCTTCAACTTGCTGAAGCGCCGGGTCAGCGCCTGATGCATGGCGGCATAATCGTCACCCGCCGTCACACCTTCAATGTTGTAGCGGCGGTAATCCGACTTGATAGCGCCTTCCGGTCCGAATACTACACAGGACGCCACCGTCGCCTCGCCACTGGAGTGGCTGATGTCGTAACACTCCAGGCGCTGTGGCGGCTCATCCAGGTTCAGCACTTCGGCCAACGCCTCGAAACGCGCCGCGACATGCTGACGATTGGCCAGCCTTGCCCCCAGCGCCTGTTCGGCGTTGGTCACGGCCAGTTGCTGCCAGCGCGCCCTGGTTCCGCGAACCCGATGGCTGATGCTCAACTCGCGCCCCCGCAGTTCATGGATCGCGTCAATCAATGCAGGGAAATCATCATGAACCACGTTGACGATCAGTTCGCTCGGCAAGTCGCGCTCAGGGCTACTGATGAAATACTGGCCGAGAAATGCAGCCATGACTTCGGCGACATCCTCTTCGATACCGACTTGCGGGAAGAAATTCTTGCTCCCCAGAACCCGTCCACCTCGCACACTGATCAAATGCACACAGGCACCGCCCGGGTTGACGAATGCGGCGATTACATCGATATCGCCAGTACCACCTTCCATACTTTGCTGATCCTGGACCCGACGCAGTAATGCGATCTGGTCGCGCAGTTCGGCGGCGCGTTCAAACTCAAGATTGATCGCAGCCTCCTCCATCGCACCGGACAGCTCGTTGGTCAACGCATGGCTGCGCCCCTCAAGGAACATCACCGAGTGGCGAACGTCTTCGGCATAGACCTCAGGTTCGACCAGTCCGACACAAGGAGCCTTGCATCGCTTGATCTGGTACTGCAGGCACGGACGGGTCCGGTTCTTGTAATAGCTGTCTTCACACTGACGCACGAAAAACGTCTTTTGCAGAAGACTCAGGCTTTCACGAATGGCCCCGGCACTCGGGTAAGGGCCGAAGTACTTGCCCTTGGCCTTCTTGGCGCCGCGGTGAATGCTCAGTCGCGGGAACTGCCCGTCAGACAGAAAAACGTACGGATAGGACTTATCGTCGCGCAGCAGAATGTTGTAAGGAGGTCGCCATTCCTTGATCAGTGTCTGTTCAAGCAGCAGAGCCTCGGTTTCGTTGGCCGTAATCGTCGTTTCGACCTGGGCGATTCGCCCCACCAGAGCAGCTGTTTTAGGCGCCAGCCCGGTCTTTCGAAAGTAACTGGCCAGACGTTTCTTGAGATTCTTGGCCTTGCCGACGTACAACAGACGCGCATCACTGTCGAACATGCGGTAAACGCCGGGGCGCCCGCTAACCGTCGACAGAAACGCGCCGGAATCAAATGTTTCAGTCATGGTCAGGCGCTGGCATCGACCATGCCGTGGCGTACCGCAAGCAGCGTCAGCTCGACATCGCTACTGATCGAAAGCTTCTCGAAAATACGATAACGGTAAGTGTTGACGGTCTTTGGCGACAGGCACAATTTGTCGGAAATGATCTGCACCTTCTGACAGCCGACAATCATCAGGGCAATCTGGATTTCCCGCTCCGACAAGGCGTCGAACGGAGAATCATTGGTTGGCTGAAAGGATTTGATCGCCAGTTGCTGGGCAATCTGCGGGCTGATGTAACGCTGACCGGCGAACACCAGGCGAATGGCTTGCACCATTTCCGGCAGTCCGGCGCCCTTGGTCAGGTAACCCGCAGCCCCGGCCTGCAACAAACGCGTAGGAAAAGGATCTTCCTCACACACGGTGACCGCAACCACCTTGATGTCCGGATGGCTGCGCAGCAATTTGCGCGTGGCTTCCAGGCCGCCGATGCCAGGCATCTTGACGTCCATCAGCACCACATCGGGTTTCAACTCACGGGCCTTGATAAGGGATTCCTCCCCGGACTCGGCCTGACCAACCACTTGCAGGCCATCGATATCGGCCAGCATACGTGTAATGCCTGTACGAACGAGATCATGGTCATCGACCACTAGCACCCTAATCAAGCAGACACCTCGCGATATGGTCTTATTGGGATGCCGGACACCTTAGCAAAAAGTACCCGGCAGACCTAGCGGCAAGCGACATATAAAAAGTTTCAATTCATCATTCAAGGCTTGCCGGACGTGCGTTTCAGAGCACACGTGTACTTAAATCGAGCTGCATTCGCAGGAAACAGTCGTCACCGCCCTGCTCAACCAATCCCTTTCTGCGATACAGGTTTTGCGCCGGGTTGTTCTTGAACACCGTGAGGCGCACTGCCGGACGACGCTCCCGGCACGCCATTGCCACAACCTGATCGATCGCCCAGGAACCTGCCCCTCGCCTTTGAAACGCCTCACAGACCTGCAGCTCACGAATATACAAGGCTCGCGCATCACGACTCAGGCTGAAATAGCCTGCAGGAGTAGTACCGCACACGATCAACCAGTTTTCGCGACCGGCCCAGGCTATATCGAATGCATCGTCCTGCCATAGCAAATCGTAGTTCATGTAGTAGCGGAGCATGTTCCGGCAAGTGATTTCTCGCGCAAATGACAGGTCATCGGTCGTTGACTGCCGCAAATGAAAACCTGTCTGCTCGTCCCCTTCACTCATGAACTGACTTCTCCCGCGATGTCGGCGTCAACGCGACTCTGCCCTGAATCGCTGAAAAAGAGACAGAGTGTGTCACACATGACCGAAGGCTCAAGCCATAGAAACGCTCTTTGAACTTCGATAGCATTTTCTGATTGCTGACGCGCCCCGGGCTCTAGTAAGCTCGGCGCATTCATCGGAGACACATCATGTTCAACGCCATCGTACAGCTGCCTGACACCCGCGCCCTGCGCTCGGTTGCTGCTGCCCGCGTGAACGGCGCCTGTGCTCCTGCCAGCTTTTATTTTGGGTATTGGTTTAGCCACTGGCGCGCCTGATACCCAACCGGCGCCCATACAAACGGGTCGCCTACCAGAGAAATCTCAACCCCCGGTCGGCCTCCCGACCGGGGGTTTTGTTTTTTCAGACCCCGAATTTTCAGCGACACACCAGACAAATTGAGGAATTGCCACATGAACTACGCCACTTATTACCGCTACGACACCTTTACCGCCTGGCGATTTAGCAGCCTCCGCTCGGGACAGCCTGCCGCCTCCGATCGGTCACCCACAGGTGGCAAGCCAACAAAAGTAGCCAATCCGGCCAACTGTCGAACACCCCAATAGGGCCGAGTCGGCGGGAAAGCCCCGCGACCAGCCCAGGAAAATCGAATATGAACTCGTCCGCTTCTGCTCTGCCACTGTCCACCCTGAACCCAGCCAACGAAGCATTGACTCTGCGCCTGCCCAGTTCGCTGCAACTCAAACAGCAATTGCCCCTGGCCAGCGCCTTGAGCCAGCAGGTCGCCAGTCACCGCCAGGCGATCCGCGCCATTCTCAACGGCGAAGACCCTCGCTTGCTGGTCGTCGTCGGCCCTTGCTCGATTCACGACCCGCAATCCGCCCTCGAATACGCAAGCAAGCTCGCCCGACTGGCCGATGACGTCCGTCACGAGATGCTGCTGGTGATGCGCGCTTACGTCGAAAAACCCCGTACCACCGTCGGCTGGAAAGGCCTGGCTTACGATCCGCATCTCGATGGCAGTGATGACATGGCCGCCGGCCTGACACTGTCACGCGAGCTGATGCTGGAAATGATCCGCCTCGGCTTGCCTGTTGCCACCGAACTGCTGCAGCCCATGGCTGCCGGTTACTTCGATGACCTGCTCAGCTGGGTGGCCATCGGTGCGCGAACCACCGAGTCACAGATCCATCGAGAGATGGCCAGCGGGCTGGGCATGCCGGTTGGTTTCAAGAATGGCACCGATGGCGGCGTAGCCATCGCGGTCGACGCCATGCGCTCGGCCGCACATCCTCATCGTCATTTCGGAGTGGACAGCCAGGGACATCCCGCAATCATCGCGACCTCAGGCAATCCAGACACGCATCTGGTCTTGCGCGGCGGCCATCAAGGACCGAATTACGACTCCGCCAGTGTTGCCCGAATCCATACGGAACTGAGCCGCTTGAAGATTCCGGGCCGGATCATGGTCGACTGCAGTCATGCCAACAGTGGCAAAGACCCACTGCGACAGCCGGACGTTTTCAATGATGTGCTGAAGCAGCGCCTCCAGGGAGACCGCTCACTGGTCGGCATGATGATCGAGTCACATTTGTTCGAAGGGTGCCAACCGCTGAGTGAGTCGTTGCGCTACGGTGTCTCGGTAACGGATGGCTGCCTGGGTTTCTCTGCCACGGAACGTCTGCTGCTCAACGCTGCAGAGCGTCTTCGGAAACCGTCCCGGGCCTGAAAATGAAACCGGCCTTCCGGAGCGTGAATGCCCGGAAGGCCGCTGGATCAACCCTGCACGCGCAACAGTGTCGTATCGGATACTTGACTGACATCATCCAGTCGCTCGACCGAAAAGGACACTCGAACAACCGTACCGACATGTTCGCGCCAGAAGCGATAGGGAACGATAAAGACCAGAGGCTCGATCTCCATTGCCCTGGTTATTTCCCGATCATCGTGATGGAAGAAATACTCGCCATCGCATTTGAGATAAACCAGCTCACCGACCTCCACCTGCGCATTGCTGATCACGACGCTGACGCCATCAATGGTATCGCGTACGTCCAGCGTCCCTTCCCGTGCTTCAAGCACTTGTGGTGCGGACAGCTCTTCGCGCACCAACGGAGCAATGATGATGTTCATGGAGCCCGATTCGCGCAACGCGCCGGTCTTTTGTTCGATGACATATCGAACAAGCACTTTGCTTCCAGAATGCGGGATGATGAATCGAGGATCGATACCAAACACCAGCGGTGCTCCAACAGCAAAATGTTCGACGATCAAGCTGTCCCGGAATGAGGCATGCTCTGCAGCGCCTTGCCAGAGCAATGCCACTCGATCACCGGCCGACATCCCGGCATATGGCTGGAGAGTGATTGTGGTGCCTTCGTTTACACGTGCCGGATCAAGATGCCCGCCAACGGCCTCGTCAACCGTGGGCGGCAGCAAACTGTATAGAACGTCTCCCACATTCAGTTGAGTCCTGACTGAGCTGACGGGTAACCCCCACTTTACGCTGTTCAATGTCCAGAACACCTCCAGTGAACCACCGTCCAGTGCGGCGATGTGAGGGCTCCTGATGACAAAAACAGTATCCCTCCCCAACTGAGCCTCGCTGATCGATCGCACAAACTCACGTCGATACGCAAGCCCCTCGATATCAAGACCGTGCCAACTCAGTGTCACTCTGTCACCGCATGCCATATCGGGATAGGGCGCAATCCGGATGACAACCCTGCTCAATGAAGGATCCAGAACATCTCCTTCCACCGATTCAAGGTTGAGTGCGGGTAACGAACCCGGCCGCTCCTGCAAGCAGTCGTGTAACGGTGAGTCGATCATCGTTATAACTTCAATATCGCTCTTAGCGGGTTCCTGTGCGTTCTGCATATTCATTCGTAGCTCCATTCCATGGAAATCCCCTGCAGCTTGCTTGCTGCGTCGAAGAACCTCTATTCAACCCGCCCTACAAGAAAAAAGATGTCGTCCATCCATCCCGCGTAGCGGTAGCAACCGCATCACAGCAGGTAGGCAATAGCAGGAAAAAATCATTGGGTGAGGCAAAAGATGTCCAGATATTCCGATCCGGATTTCAAATTTCAGGGACATTTCCTGCGCACGCTGATCCAGTTTCCGACTTCGGTTGAGGATGGGTCATACATCGAGAGCTCAACGACTGCTTTAAAGTGGTGCCTTGCAAATATCGATGAACTTCTGCGATCAAGGATGAAAAATGCGACAAAATACCACCACTCTTTACCCCATCCTCCTGGTGCACGGTTTGTTCGGATTCGAGCGCATCGGCCCTTTTGAGCTCTTCCACGACGTAAAAAAGGCTCTGCAGACCATTGGCGTACAGGTCTTCGTGCCGCACTTGTCAGCCATTCACGACAATGAGGTACGAGGCAGACAACTGCTTTGCCAGATCGACTCCGTGCTCAAAGGCACAGGTGCGGCCAAAGTCAACCTGATTGGCCATAGCCAGGGTGCACTGGCTGTTCGCTACGCAGCAGCGCTTGCCCCACACAAGGTCGCATCCGTGACGTCGGTCAGCGGGCCGAATCACGGTTCGGAACTGGCGGATTTCCTGCGCAAGGCACTGATACCCGGAAAGCTGCCGGAAGCCGTGGCACAAAATGTGGCCACCGTGTTTTCCGACTTCCTGTGCTTGCTCAGCGGGACCACGGCGCTGCCGCAACATGCATTGGCCGCATTGAGTGCCCTGACGACCGAAGGTGTCGGCGACTTCAATGACAAGTACCCGCAAGGCCTGCCGCAGAGTTGGGGCGGACAAGGCGCCGAACAGGTCAATGATGTGCGCTACTACTCCTGGAGTGGTGTCGTACCGACAATAAACCTGCACAAACCCGATCCAGTGCAGGACATCTGCCGGGCCCTGTCGCAGTACTTCATGACCGAGCCTTTGCAGAACGACGGCTTCGTCGGCCGCAACAGCTCTCATCTGGGCACCGTGATCCGATCCGACTATCCATTTGATCACTTGCGCAGCCTGGGTCGAACCGCAGGCGAGCAAGCCGGAGCAATCGATTCGATCCAGTTGTATGTCGAGCACGCCTTGCGTCTGCAGGCAGCTAACCTCTGAGAACGCATCCGACAACCAATCGGAACTTTGCCGAGAAATCGGCCACTGAATCCGGTAGGCTCCACCCTTTACTGATTTGATTGGAGATTTTCCCATGGCTAAAGCCACTGCCCGCCACATCCTGGTTTCCAGCGAAGACAAGTGCAACGAACTCAAGGCCCAGATCGAGGCCGGTGCAGATTTCGCAGAAGTTGCCAAGGCCAACTCCACTTGCCCATCCAGCCGCCAGGGCGGCGACCTGGGCTCCTTCGGCCCGGGCCAGATGGTCAAGGAGTTCGATACCGTGGTGTTCAGCGCACCGATCAACGTCGTTCAAGGCCCGGTCAAGACTCAATTCGGTTATCACCTGCTGGAAGTTACCAGCCGTCAGGACTGACCCCTCACCGTCCTGCTGTGCAACGGCCCGCCTGATGGCGGGCCGTTGTGTTTTGGTTACACCTCGCGGCTGGCGATCAGCACTGCGCTCGCGTACAAATTGCGCTTATCGTTCACCCGGCTTTAAGGCTGACAATGCGACTGGCTTTCTCCACCTTGATGTTCACCGCCGTGGCTCTGCTGATGGGCGCCACCGGGGTGAACGCTGCACCGCAACATGCACTGACCGTGTATGGCGAGCCGGCGAAGTACCCGGCGAATTTCAGCCATTTCGACTACACCAATCCCCACGCGCCAAAGGGCGGTACGATGCGCCGTTCGGCGATCGAGATCGGTCACTTCGACCATCTCCTGCCGTACATCGACAAAGGCATCGGCGTCACCCAGATCGACGGCCTGCTGTACTCCCCGCTGGCCCAGCGTTCAATGGACGAGCCCTACACCGTTTACGGACTGGTGGCGGAGAAAATGGAACGCTCCGAGGACGGTCTGTCCCTGCGCTTTTTCATCAACCCCAAGGCACGCTTCGCCGACGGCAAGCCGATTACTGCCGAAGACGTGCGCTACACCTACGAATTGCTGATGACCCAGGGCAGCCTGCGTTATCGCACTCAGTTCGCCGACGTCAAAGGCGTCGCAATAGAAGCGCCCCTGACCGTGCGTTTCGATTTCAAGAGCAACGAAAATCGCACCCTGCCACTGGACATCGCCACGTTGCCGGTCTTTCCCGAGCACTGGTGGAAGACCCGGGATTTCGCCGGAGGTGGCGGCTATGAACCACCGCTCGGCAGCGGTCCGTATCGGGTCGGCAAGGTCGACTCCGGGCGCAGCATCACCTTTGAACGCAATCCCGACTGGTGGGGCAAGGACCTGCCGGTCAGCCGTGGTCTGTACAACTTCGATCACTTCAGCATCGAGTACTTCGGCGACACAGATGTCGCCCGCCAGGTCCTGCGCGGCGGTGCCTACGACTACAACCGTGAGTTCTCCGCCACTGGCTACTCCATCGGCTACGACAGCCCGGCCCTGAGCGACGGTCGTCTGCAGAAGGCTCATCTGGCCACCGAAGCGCCGCAGTCGGCCCAGGGCTTCGTGTTCAACCTGCAAAAGCCGATGTTCCAGGACCGCCGCGTACGCCAGGCCCTGGCCATGCTCTGGGATTTCGAATGGAGCAACCGGCAGATGATGCGCAACATGTACATCCGCCAGCAGAGTTATTTTTCCAACAGCGCCCTCGCGGCCAGTGAACTGCCGGACGCCGCCGAACTGAAGATCCTTGAACCGCTGCGCGGGCAAATCCCGGACGAGGTATTCACGAAGGTCTTCGAGGCGCCGAAAACCGACGGCAGCGGCCTGATCCGTGACAAGCAGCTGCAGGCACTGGAGTTGTTGGAACAGGCGGGCTGGAAACCCGACGGCGACCAATTGGTCAATGCTCAGGGCGAGCCATTGAGTTTCACCTTCCTGGTCAGCCAGAACGGCATGGACCGATTGCTGCTGCCCTACAAACGCACCTTGAAACAGATCGGCATCAATCTCGACATCCGCCGCATCGATTCCTCGCAATACGTCAATCGGCTGATGAGCCGCGACTACGACATGATCGTCACCGGTTACCCGGTCACCACGTCTCCCGGCGGTGAGTTGCTCAATTACTTCGGGTCCGCTTCGGCCAACGATCCCGGCGCCAACAATTACATGGTGCTGAAGAACCCGGCGGTCGATACCTTGATCAACGGCCTGATCCGTGCCTCGACCCAGGCGGACATGCTGCACTACGCCCACGCACTGGATCGCGTGCTGCAATGGAACTACTACTGGATTCCCAATTATTACCCGCCGGGCACCTCGACCGTGTGGTGGAACCGCTTCGGCATCCCGACCGTGCAGGCGAGCAATGACGAAGCGATCGAGAGCTGGTGGGAAATGAGCAGCACGCCGCTGACCAACCAGCAGATGACGGCCGAGAAAATCAGCCGTGGCAGACCCGGAGGGCCGCACTGATGTGGGCTTACATACTGCGACGCCTGCTGCTGATCATCCCGACGCTGGTGATCATCCTGCTGGTGAACTTCGTGATCATCCAGGCCGCACCGGGTGGTCCGGTGGAACAGGCCATCGCCCACTTGCAAGGCATTGGCGGTGCCAGTGTCGGCGGCGGCGCGAGCGAGACCATGAGCGGCACTTCCCGCGCCAGCCGCGGCCTCGATCCGCAACTGATCAAGGACATCGAAAAACAGTACGGCTTCGACAAGCCCGCCCATGAACGCCTGTGGCTGATGCTCAAGAATTACGCGCAGCTGGATTTCGGCAAGAGTTTCTTCCGCGGTGCCACGGTCACCGACCTGATCCTGCAAAAGATGCCGGTGACCATTTCCCTCGGGCTGTGGGCGACGCTGATCACCTATCTGGTGTCGATCCCGCTGGGCATTCGTAAAGCGGTGCACCACGGCAGTCATTTCGATATCTGGAGCAGTACGGCGATCATCATCGGTTACGCGATGCCGGCGTTTCTATTCGCGATGTTCCTGATTGTGGTGTTTGCCGGCGGCACGTCGCTGAACTGGTTTCCCGTGCGCGGACTCGTCTCGGACAACTTCGAATCACTGTCGACGCTGGGCAAGATTGCCGACTATTTCTGGCACCTTGTTTTACCAGTGACCGCATTGGTGATCGGTGGCTTCGCGACCCTGACCATCCTCACCAAGAACTCGTTCCTCAATGAAATCACCCGTCAGTACGTGGTCACCGCTCGCGCCAAAGGCCTGAGCGAACGTCGGGTGCTGTACGGTCATGTGTTCCGAAACGCAATGCTGCTGGTGGTATCGGGTATTCCCCAGGCGTTCATCAGCGTGTTCTTCGCCGGTTCGTTGCTGATCGAAGTGATTTTCTCCCTCGACGGCCTCGGGCGAATGAGCTACGAAGCAGCGGTCTCGCGCGACTACCCGGTCGTGTTCGGCTCGCTGTTCATCTTCACCCTGTTCGGCCTCCTGATAAAACTGATCGGCGACCTGTGCTACACGCTGGTCGACCCACGCATCGACTTCGCCGCGAGGAACGCCTGATGTTCAAGCTCTCGCCTCTGGGCCGTCGCCGCTTCGAACGTTTCAAGAAAAACCGTCGGGGCTGGTGGTCGCTGTGGCTGTTCATTGGTCTGTTCGTGATCAGCCTCGGTGGCGAACTGATCGCCAACGACAAACCCTTGGTCGTCAGCTATCAGGGTCAATGGTATTTCCCGGTGTTCAAGCGCCACACTGAACAGGAGTTCGGCGGCCAACTGCCCTTCCAGGCCGATTACCGCAGCGACTATGTCCAGAACCTGATCCGCAAGGACGGTGGCTGGCTGCTGTTTCCGCCGATCCCGTTCAGTGACGACACACCGAATTACGACCTCAACAAACCGGCGCCAAGCCCACCGACTTCGGTCAATTGGCTGGGCACCGACGATCAGGCGCGGGACGTGCTGGCACGGGTGATTTTCGGTGCGCGGGTGTCGATCCTGTTCGCCCTGATGCTGACCTTTGTCAGCGCCCTGATCGGCATCGCGGCCGGCGCCCTGCAAGGCTATTACGGCGGCTGGATCGACTTGCTCGGTCAGCGTCTGCTCGAAGTCTGGTCGGGACTGCCGGTGCTGTATCTGTTGATCATTCTTTCGGGGTTTGTCGAACCGAACTTCTGGTGGCTGCTGGGGATCATGGCGCTGTTTTCCTGGCTCGCGCTGGTGGACGTGGTACGGGCCGAGTTCCTGCGCGGGCGCAACCTCGAATACGTCAAGGCTGCGCGGGCATTGGGCCTGACCGACCGCAAGGTGATCTTCCGGCACATCCTGCCCAATGCGATGAATGCCACATTGAGTTACCTGCCGTTCATTCTGACCGGGGCGATTTCCACCCTGACGGCGCTGGATTTCCTGGGTTTCGGCATGCCTGCCGGCAGCGCATCGCTGGGCGAGTTGATCGGCCAGGGCAAACAGAACCTGCAAGCACCATGGCTGGGATTGACCGCGTTTTTCACCCTCGCGCTGATTCTGTCCTTGCTGGTATTCATCGGCGAAGCGTTGCGCGATGCCTTTGACCCGCGCTCATGAACGGATACTTGACATGACTGACAACCTGATCGAAATCCGTGACCTCAGCGTCGCCTTCAATGGCCAGACCGTGGTGCGCAATCTGTGTCTCGACATCCGCCCCGGTGAGTGTCTGGCACTGGTCGGCGAGTCAGGGTCGGGTAAATCGGTGACAGCCCACTCGATCCTGCAACTGCTCCCCGACAGCGAAGCCGCCACCACCGGCAGTATTCGCTATCGCGGCCAGGAGCTGGTGGGAGCTGATCCCAAGACCTTGCGCGACTTGCGGGGCAACCGCATCGCCATGATCTTCCAGGAGCCGATGACTTCACTCAATCCGCTGCACACCATCGAAAAGCAGATCGGCGAAACCCTCCTGCTGCACCGAGGTCTCGGCGGCAAAGAGGCCCGGAAACGCATTCTCGAACTGCTCGAACTGGTGGGTATCCAGAAGCCGAAAGAACGGTTGAAGGCCTACCCTCATCAATTGTCCGGCGGCCAGCGACAGCGGATCATGATCGCCATGGCCCTGGCCTGCGAACCGGAACTGTTGATCGCCGACGAGCCGACCACGGCCCTCGACGTCACCGTGCAGCGCAAGATCCTGGTGCTGCTCAAATCCCTGCAACAACGCCTTGGCATGTCGCTGCTGCTCATCAGCCACGACCTCAATCTGGTGCGCAGCATCGCCCAGCGGGTGTGCGTGATGAAGGCCGGGGAAATCGTCGAGCAGGCGCCATGCGAAACTTTGTTCACCGAGCCTAAACACCCGTACAGCTGCGTGTTGCTCAACGCTGAGCCCGAAGGCGAAGCCTTGCCCCGGGACGAGCGTGAAAATGTGCTGGAAGTTGAAGATCTGCGGGTCGACTTCGCGGTCGGCGGCGGTCTGTTCCAACGCAAGCAATTGCTGCGCGCCGTGGATGGCATCAGCTTGAATATCCAGCGAGGCAAGACTCTGGGCATCGTCGGCGAATCCGGCTCGGGCAAGTCGACACTGGGCCAGGCCATCCTGCGCCTGCTCGATTCCGAAGGCAGCATCCGCTTTCAGGGCCAGTCTCTCGATGGCCTCAATCAAAAACAATTGCGCCCGTGGCGTCGACAGATGCAGGTCGTCTTTCAGGATCCATTCGGCAGCCTCAGCCCGCGCATGTCCGTGGCGCAGATCATCAGCGAAGGGCTGGAGGTGCATTGCCAGTCAACGGCTGAGGAGTGCGATGACCAGGTGATCCGTGTGCTCAGGGAAGTCGGCCTCGACCCCGAAAGCCGTCATCGCTACCCCCACGAGTTTTCCGGCGGCCAGCGTCAGCGCATTGCGATTGCCCGGGCGCTGGTACTCAAACCGGCGCTGATCCTGCTCGACGAGCCGACCTCGGCACTGGATCGCACCGTGCAGAAACAGGTCGTCGCCCTGCTCCGCCAGCTTCAGGAAAAACACGGCCTGACCTACCTGTTCATCAGCCACGACCTGGCAGTGGTGCGGGCGCTGGCCCACGACATGATCGTGATCAAGGACGGCAAAGTGGTCGAACGCGGCGCCAGCCATGAGGTGTTCGACTCGCCGCAGCATCCCTATACCAAAGAGCTGTTGGCGGCGGCGCATCCAGGATAGGCATAATCGCGCCACCTGACTTCCGCCAATGGACGCCGCCATGAACACCACTGACAGCCTCAAGGATTACCAACGGGTCCGCACGCTGGCGATCCGTTCGTTGTTCGAGATCATCGAGCAATCCAGTGAGGGCACGGTGATTGTCGACCGCGACGCCAACATCGTCTGGATGAACGAGCGCTACGCCCGGCGTTTTGGCCTCGACTCTGCGGCTGGAGCCATCGGCAAGCCCTGCGAAAGCGTGATTCCGGGCAGTCTGCTGCGTGAAGTGGTGCGCACCGGGCGACCGATTCTGCTGGACATGCAGGACACGCCAAAAGAACCGCTGGTGGTGATGCGCCTGCCGATCCACGACGACGCTGGAGCGGTGATCGGCGCCATCGGCTTCGCCCTGTTCGACGAACTGCGCACGCTGTCGCCGATGCTCAAGCGCTACCTGAGCATGCAGGAAGAACTGGCTTCGACCCGTTCGCTGCTGCGCGCCCGGCAGACCAAATACAACTTTGCCCACTTCATCGGCACCAGCGCTGCCAGCCTGGAAGTCAAACGCCGTGCCCGGCGCAGCGCCAGTGCCGAGTCGCCGGTTCTGTTGCTGGGCGAGACGGGCAGCGGCAAGGAGTTGCTGGCGCAGGCCATCCACGGCGCTTCGCCTCGGGCCCACAAGGCGTTCGTCAGCATTAACAGCGCGGCGATTCCCGAAGCACTGCTCGAAGCCGAGTTCTTCGGCACCGCGCCCGGTGCCTTCACCGGCGCCGACCGCAAGGGTCGAACCGGGAAGTTGCAGATCGCTCAGGGCGGCACGTTGTTTCTCGACGAGATCGGCGATATGCCGCTGCCTCTGCAAAGCAAATTGCTGCGGGTGTTGCAGGAAAAGGAATTCGAGCCTGTAGGCTCCAACGACGTGATCCAGAGCGATGTGCGGGTGATTGCCGCCACCTCGACGGATCTGGAGGCGGCGATCAAGCGTGGCGAGTTCCGCGCGGATTTGTATTACCGCCTCAACGTGCTGCCGATTCAGGTACCGCCTCTGCGAGAGCGGCTGGATGATCTGCCGGCGCTCAGTGAAGCGATTCTCGAAGAGTTGCGCAGCCAGCATGAACTCAATCGCGAAGCACTGGAGCTGTTGGGTCAGCATGCCTGGCCGGGAAATATCCGTGAGTTGCGCAATGTGCTGGAGCGTGCGGCATTGCTCAGTGATGACTTGATGCTGACGGCGGATGACATTCGTGCAGCGATTGGCACGTTTACACCGGTTGATCGAACGGTGGCGCCTCTGTCAGCGCCGGCAATCAACGAGACCTTCAGTCAGGCTCGCGAGCGGTTTGACCGGCAATTGATTCAATCCACCCTCGCGCAATGCGGGGGCAAGGTGATCGAGGCGGCTGAGCGGCTCGGGCTAGGACGCTCCACGCTATACAAGAAGATGATTGCGCTGGGGATTGCCGAGTCTCAATAGAGAGACAGCATTCTCCAAATCAAGACTGCAGCAAAAACTTCGCGAGCAAGCCCGCTCCCACAGAGGAATGCGTTCAACTGTGGGAGCGGGCTTGCCCGCGAAAGCGTCCTCTCAGTCATAGAAGTCTCCAAACCGAGACAAAACCCTAAAAATCGCCGCCACAAATCAAACTAATTCCTTTTATTTCAATAACTTAATCATCTGGCACAGTTCTCGCTAAAGCCCCTTCCTGCACCTGTTCCACCCACAAAAATAACAATCGAAGGAGCACACCATGAGTGTGATCATCGCCTTGGCAGCCCTCGCGCTGCTGATGCTCGCGGCCTACCGTGGCTACAGCGTTATCCTTTTTGCCCCGATCGCCGCCCTCGGCGCCGTCCTGCTCACCGACCCGTCCGCCGTCGCCCCTGCCTTCACCGGGGTGTTCATGGAGAAGATGGTCGGTTTCATCAAACTGTATTTCCCGGTCTTCCTGCTCGGCGCCGTGTTCGGCAAGTTGATCGAGCTCTCGGGTTTCTCCCGCTCGATTGTTGCCGCAGCGATTCGTCTCCTTGGCACGCGCCAGGCGATGCTGGTGATCGTGCTGGTCTGCGCCCTGCTGACCTACGGCGGCGTGTCGCTGTTCGTGGTGGTGTTTGCGGTGTATCCGTTCGCTGCAGAGATGTTCCGCCAGAGCAACATCCCCAAGCGCCTGATTCCCGCGACCATCGCCCTCGGTGCGTTTTCGTTCACCATGGACGCCCTGCCCGGTACACCACAGATCCAGAACATCATTCCCAGCACCTTCTTCAACACCACCGCGTGGGCGGCGCCGTGGCTCGGTGTGATCGGCACGATTGTCGTGTTCTGCGCCGGCATGCTGTTCCTCCAGCGCCAGCGCAACAAGGCCCAGCGCGCCGGCGAAGGCTATGGCACCGAACTGCGCAACGAACCGGAAACCGCCGAAGACCTGAAACTGCCCAACCCGTGGATCGCCCTCTCACCGCTGCTGGCGGTGGGCATCATGAACCTGTTGTTTACCCAGTGGATTCCGCAGTGGTACGGCAAGACCCACAGCCTCGCGCTACCCGGCATGGCTGCACCGGTTACCACTGAAATCGCCAAACTCACGGCGATCTGGGCGGTGCAGGCTGCTTTGCTGGTGGGCATCCTGATGGTGCTGGCATTCGGTTTCAAAGCGATCAAAAGCAAGCTCGCCGAGGGCAGCAAAAGTGCAGTCAGCGGCGCATTACTGGCAGCGATGAACACCGCGTCCGAATACGGTTTCGGTGCGGTCATCGCCTCATTGCCAGGTTTTCTGGTGCTGGCTGACTGGCTCAAGAGCATTCCCAATCCGCTGGTCAACGAAGCGATCACCGTGACCCTGCTGGCCGGTATCACCGGCTCCGCCTCGGGGGGCATGAGCATCGCGCTCGCGGCGATGTCCGAACAATTCATCAGCGCCGCCCACGCCGCCAACATTCCGCTGGAAGTGCTGCACCGGGTGGCCGCCATGGCCAGCGGCGGCATGGACACCCTGCCGCACAACGGCGCGGTGATTACCCTGCTCGCTGTCACCGGCCTGACCCATCGTGAGGCCTACAAGGACATTTTCTGTATTACGCTGATCAAGACACTGGCGGTTTTCGTGGTGATCGGCACTTTCTACGCCACCGGCATTGTGTGAGGTATTGATGACGACTCTTTCTGGCAAGACCGCACTGGTCACCGGCTCCACCAGCGGCATCGGGCTGGGCATCGCCCTGACGCTGGCCAAGGCCGGCGCCAACCTGATCCTCAACGGCTTTGGCGATGCGTCGAAGGTGATCGCCGAAGTCGAACAGTTCGGCGGCAAGGTCGGCCATCACCCGGCAGACGTCAGCGACCCGGCGCAGATCGCCGACATGATCGCCTACGCCGAACGCGAATTCGGTGGCGTGGACATTCTGGTCAACAACGCAGGCATCCAGCATGTCGCGGCGGTTGAAGAGTTCCCGGTGGAGCGCTGGGACTCGATCATCGCCATCAACCTCTCGTCTGTGTTTCACAGCACTCGCCTGAGCCTGCCGGGCATGCGTGCCAAGGGCTGGGGGCGGATCATCAACATCGCCTCGGTACACGGTCTGGTCGGCTCCACCGGCAAGGCGGCGTATGTGGCGGCCAAGCATGGCGTGATCGGCCTGACCAAAGTGGTCGGCCTGGAAACCGCCGCCAGCAACGTCACCTGCAACGCGATCTGCCCGGGCTGGGTGCTGACGCCGCTGGTGCAGAAACAGATCGACGATCGCGCGGCCAAGGGTGTCGACCCGCAACAGGCGCAGCACGATCTGCTGGCCGAGAAACAGCCATCGCTGGAATTCGTCACACCGGCGCATCTGGGTGAACTGGTGCTGTTTCTGTGCAGCGAGGCCGGCAGCCAGGTACGAGGCGCCGCGTGGAACATCGATGGCGGATGGCTGGCGCAGTAAGCTTGCAACTGATTGCTCCCACTTTGCGGTGGGAGCTTTCTGACAAACAATAAGAGGCAAACCATGTCCGACATCCTCTGGCAACCCGATGCCAAACGCATTGCCCGGTCCCGCATGGACGGTTTTCGGCGCTTCATCAATCAGCGCCATCATCTGCACCTCGACGACTACCCCGCCCTGCATCAATGGTCCATCGACCAGCGTGAAGCGTTCTGGCAGGCGATCGTGGATTTCTTCGGTATCTGTTTTCACACCCAACCCGACGCGGTCCTGCGCGAAGGCCTGAAGATGCCAGGTGCCGAGTGGTTTCCCGGCGCCACCCTGAATTTTGCCGAACACCTGCTGAGTCGCCGCGACGATGCCATCGCCGTGATCGCTATCGGGGAAAACGGCCAGCGTGAACTGCTGACCTGGGTCGAACTGGCCCAACAGGTCGCCGGCTTCCAGGCCAGCCTGCAAGCAGCCGGCGTCGTGCTCGGCGACCGGGTTGCAGCGTGCATGCCCAACACCTGGCAAACCCTGGTGGCGATGCTCGCGACCACCAGTCTCGGCGCAATCTGGTCATGTTCGTCGCCGGATTTCGGCACCCACGGTGTGATCGACCGCTTCGGCCAGATCGAACCGAAGGTGCTCATCACCTGCGCCGGTTACCGTTACGCCGGTAAAGAGATCGACCAGACCGTCAAGATCAACGAAATCCTCGAACAACTACCGTCCTTGCAACAGCTGGTCATCGTGCCTTACGCACGTCCTCACGCCCATGCCACGGATTACCGGACACCCGCCAACGTCACGCTGTGGGACGACTTCTACGAACCGGGCGATGAACCGCACTTCGTCCCGGTGCCCTTCGATCATCCGCTGTACGTGCTGTACTCCAGCGGCACCACCGGCGTGCCGAAATGCATCGTTCACAGCACCGGCGGCGTGTTGCTGCAACACGCCAAGGAACACGGGCTGCATGTCGATCTGGGTCCCGGCGACCGGTTGTTCTACTACACCACCTGCGGCTGGATGATGTGGAACTGGCTGGTCTCGGCACTGGCGGTCGGCAGCGCGGTGGTGCTGTATGACGGTTCACCGTTTTACCCGGACAACGAGCGGTTGCTGGAGCTGCTCGACGACGAGCAGGTCAGCGTATTCGGCACCAGCCCGAAATTCCTTGCGACCCTGGAAAGCAGCGGCATCAAACCGCGTGAAAGCCATGACTTTAGCAGCCTGAAAACCTTGCTCTGCACCGGTTCCGCGCTGTCGCCGCAGAGTTATGACTTCGTCTATCGCGACTTCAAACCAGACGTTTGCCTGTCCTCGATGTCCGGCGGCACGGACATCGTGTCCTGCTTCGTCAACGGCAACCCGATGTCCTCAGTCCGCCGGGGCGAAATCATGGGCAAGAGCCTGGGCATGGCGGTCGAGGTGTGGAACGACGCCGGGCAATCGGTGATTGGCGAAAAAGGCGAGCTGGTGTGCACCCGGCCATTTCCCGCCATGCCTGTCGGACTCTGGAACGATCCCGACGGCGAAAAGTTGCGCAAATCCTATTTCAGCCAGTTCCCCGGCGTCTGGGCCCAGGGTGACTATGCCGAGCAACTGCCCCACGGCGGAATGCTGATCCACGGCCGCTCCGATGCTGTGCTCAATCCCGGCGGCGTGCGCATCGGCACGGCGGAAATCTACCGCCAGGTGGAAAAAGTCCCGCAAGTGCTGGACAGCGTTGCCATCGGCCAGCAGTGGCAGGACGACGTCCGGGTGGTGCTGTTCGTGCGCCTCAAGGACGGCTTAACGCTGGATGAGGCACTGCAACAGCAGATCCGCCAGGTGATCCGCGCCAACACCACACCGCGCCATGTACCGGCGAAGATTGTCGCGGTCACCGATATTCCGCGCACCATCAGCGGCAAAGTGGTGGAGCTGGCCGTGCGCAATGTGGTGCACGGCGAGCCGGTGAAAAACACCGATGCGCTGGCCAATCCGCAAGCGCTTGAGCAGTTTCGCAATCGGGTCGAACTTCGCGACTGAAGCCTGTCAGTCCATCAGTCCCCACTCGCCGGTCGATGGCGGTGGGGATGGAATGGTGTCGGCATGCAGCTTCAGGCGCAGGCGCAGGTTATTCACCGAATCTGCGTTTTTCAGGGCTTCGTCTTCATCGATCACCCCTTCTGCTACCAGCGCGAACAGTGCAGCGTCAAAGGTCTGCATGCCCAGTTCCGCCGATTTTTCCATGATGGTTTTCAGCTCGCCAAAGTCATTGCGCCGGATCAGGTCGGCAATCGTCGGCGTACCGAGCATCACCTCGGCGGCGGCCCGTCGCTGACCGTCCCGGGTTCGCACCAGACGCTGGGAGACGAACGCCTTGAGGTGGTTGCCCAAGGCATGCAGTAATTGCGGCCGACGCTCTTCGGGGAAGAAATTGATGATCCGGTCCAGCGCCTGATTGGCGTTGTTGGCGTGCAACGTCGACAACACCAGATGCCCGGTTTCGGCGAAGGCCAGCGCATGCTCCATGGTCTCGCGATCACGGATCTCCCCAATCAGCACCACGTCTGGTGCCTGGCGCAGAGTGTTCTTGAGCGCAGCGTGAAAGCTGCGGGTATCGACCCCGACTTCTCGCTGGTTGATGATCGATTTTTTGTGGCGATGGATGTATTCCACCGGATCCTCGATGGTGATGATGTGCCCGCTGCTGTGGCGATTACGATGGTCGATCAGCGCCGCCAGCGACGTGGACTTTCCCGAGTCGGTGGCGCCGACGAACAGGATCAGGCCTTGCTTGAGCATCACCGATTCGAGCAATACCGACGGTAGCTTCAGGTCTTCGAACCGGGGAATGTCGAGTTTGACGTTGCGGATCACGATCGAAACGTCGTTGCGCTGCTTGAAAATGTTGACCCGAAAGCGGCCGATCCCGGTACGGGAAATCGCCAGGTTCATTTCCAGATCCCGGTCGAACTCCCGGCGCTGCTCGGCGTCCATCAGGGAAGCGGCTACAGTCGCCACTTCGCCTGGCTTGAACGGATGTTCGCTCAGGGGCATCAGCACGCCGTCAAACCGCGCACTCGGCGGTGCACCCGTGGACAGGAACAGATCCGAACCGTGACGGCTCGCCAATTGTTTGAGCAATGCGTCGATTTCCATGGCCAAAAGCACCTGCGAAGCTTTCAATGAACTTAAGACCGTGCGTCGTGACGCGACGGGCCTTACAGCGTCTACCGCACTAGGATAGTAGACGCCGCCTCACCGACCGACGCCCAGGATTGATGTGATGAACGCTGTACCGAACACCAACGACGCCCAGACCTTGATCGCCCGAACCGACTGGAACCGCAGTCCGCTCGGCAGCGCCGATACCTGGCCGCAGAGCCTGCGCACCGCGGTGGATATCGTGATTCACTCGCCCATGCCAATGCTGCTGTTGTGGGGCCCGCAGCTCACCCAGATCTACAACAACGGCTTCGCGGTGCTGGCCGGCAACAAGCATCCGCACGCTTTCGGACAGCCGGCGCACCAGATATGGCCGGAACTTCGAGACTTTACCGACCCGATTTACAGCGCCGTCCTACAAGGCCAGGTACGAACCTACAGCGAACGCCGCTTCACCCTGCAACGGGACGGCAAGGATTCCGATTTCTGGCTCGACTTGACCTACAGCCCGATCCGCGATGAAAGCGCGCAAGTGGCCGGGATTCTGGTCACCGCCATCGAAACCAACGAACGCCGACGCATTGCACTGGAACTCAAGCAGCGTTCCGAAGAAAGCCTCAAGGCGCAAAAACAGACCGAAGAACGGCTGCAACTGGCACTGGCGGCTACCGACGCGGTTGGCACCTGGGACTGGGATATCGGCCAGGACCGTTTCATCGCCGACGCGCATTTTGCCCAATCGCATGGTGTCGATCCGGCAATGGCCAGTCAGTTGCCGATCAGTGAATACCTGCAAGGCGTGCACCCTGAAGACCGCGCGCTGATCGCCCGCAGCATCAAACACTGCATCACCCATGGCACCGAATACGCCGAGGAATATCGCCTGCTGCAAGCCGATGGCGAAGTGCGCTGGGTGTTCGCCCGGGGACGCTGCTACAAGGATCATCACGGACGGCCGATGCGTTTCCTCGGTGCGGCGCTGGACCTGACCGAGCGCAAGCACACCGAGCAGGCGCTGCGACAGAGCCAGACCGAGCTGCAACTGATCATCAACGCCATGCCGATCCTGATCAGCTACGTCGACCACGAAGAACGCTTTCGCCTGAACAACGCCGCCTACCTGGACTGGTACGGGCTGACCCCGCAGGAGCTGTACGGTCGCACGATCCGCGAAGTGATCGGCGAAGAGGCCTATTTCCTGCGGGCGCCGTACATCGCCGAAGCCCTGGCCGGCCGCTCCTGCTCGTTCAGCCTGTACACCCCACACCGCGACGGCAGCCAGCGCCATGCCCTGATGAATTACCTGCCGCGTCACGGCGCGGACGGCGCGGTAAACGGTTTCTATATCTTCGTGATCGACGAGACCGAGCGTAAAAAGACCGAAGAAGCCCTGCGCAATCTCAATGAAACCCTTGAGGAGCGCGTGAGTGCGCGCACCGAGCAACTGGCCCAGGCCAACCAGCGTTTGCAGAACGAAATGTTCGAACGCGAACGCGCCGAAGATGCCTTGCGCCACGCGCAGAAAATGGAAGCGGTCGGCCAGCTCACCGGCGGCATCGCCCATGACTTCAACAACATGCTGACCGGGATTATCGGCAGCCTCGACCTGATGCAGCGCTACATCGCCAGTGGCCGCGCCGATGAGATCGGCCGCTTCACCGACGCAGCCGTGTCCTCGGCCAACCGCGCAGCGGCGCTGACCCACCGCCTGCTGGCGTTCTCCCGGCGTCAGTCGCTGGATCGCAAGACCCTCGACGTCAACGAGCTGATCCATTCGCTGGAGGACCTGATCCGCCGCACCAAGGGTGATCCGATCGAACTCAAGTTGCGCCTGGCTGACAACGTCTGGCCGGTCAGCACCGATGTCAGCCAACTGGAGAACGCCCTGCTCAACCTGGTGATCAACGCCCGCGATGCCATGCCCGACGGCGGTGAGCTGCTGATCGAAACGGCCAACGTCTACCTCGAGGGCAACGACATCACCACCCTCGAACCGGTCAAGGCCGGGGATTACCTGATGCTCGCGGTGAGCGACAACGGCACCGGCATGACGCCCTCGGTACGTTCCAAGGCGTTCGATCCGTTCTTCACCACCAAACCGATCGGCCAGGGCACCGGGCTCGGGTTGTCGATGATTTACGGCTTTGCCCAGCAATCGGGTGGGCACGTCAGCCTCGACAGCCTGCCGGGTCAGGGCACCTGCGTGCGCCTTTACCTGCCCCGTTTGTATGCACTGGAACCGGAGCGGCCAGTCATCGAAACGGTCACCGAGACCCCGGCTGTCGCAACCGGCGAAACCGTGGTGGTGGTCGAGGACGATCCGGCGGTGCGCATGCTGGTCATGGACCTGCTCAAGGAGCTGGGTTATCGCGCCCATGAAGCCGAAGACGCCAAGGGTGCCTTGCCATTGCTCGAATCCGACCTGCGGGTTGACCTGCTGGTGACGGATGTCGGCCTGCCGGGCATGAACGGCCGGCAAATGGCGGAGATCGCCCGTCAGCATCGTCCAGGGCTCAAAGTGTTGTTCATGACCGGGTACGCGCAGAAAGCCGCCGAACGTCAGGGCTTCCTCGAGGACGGCATGGACATGGTCGCCAAACCGTTTTCCATCGAGCAACTGGCCGGCAAGATCCGCACGATGCTCAGCCAAAACCCGTGACTTGAGGCATAATCCGCGCCCCGCCGTCACCCCGCTACAGGTATTGCACGATGAAAGCCCAAGCCCGCCACATTCTGGTCAAGACTGCCGATGAGGCTGAAAAACTCAAACAACGCATCGCCAACGGTGAAGCGTTCGATGTGCTGGCGAAGAAATTTTCCACCTGCCCGTCCGGCAAGCGCGGCGGCGATCTGGGTGAAGTGCGGCCGGGGCAGATGGTCGGCGCGATCGACGCGGTGATCTTCAAAAAACCGCTGCGCACCGTGCACGGGCCGATCAAGAGCAAGTTCGGCTATCACTTGGTGCAGGTGTTTTACCGCGACTGAATGTCTGGCTTGCCCGCGAACCGATTGCGCAGCAATCGGCCATCCGCCACTTATCTCGGGATCAGCGCTCCAGGCACTTGAATCACCTGGCTCGCTAACAGATGCCCGGCCTGCGCCGCTTCTATCGGGCTCCCCCCAAGCAAGCGACTCGCCAGATACGCCGCACTGAACGAATCCCCCGCCGCCGTGGTGTCCACTACCTTCTCGACCTTCTGCGCCGGCACTTCGAACGCTTCCCCGTCACAACGGATCAGACAGGCTTCGGCGCCGCGCTTGAGCACCACTTCCGGCGTACCGATCTGCGCGTACGCTTCAAACACCGCATCACAGTCCTCGAAATGGAACAGCGCCTGCTCGTCGTCCACCGTCAGCAACGCCAGATCGACATGGGGCAACACGCTGCGATACGCCGCCCGCGCCTCCTCCACCGAGGCCCACAAGCGTGGCCGATAGTTGTTGTCGAAGACGATCCGCGCGTCACGCTGGCGGGCTTGGATCAAGGTCTCGATCAGTCTCTCCCGACCCTGAACGCCGAGCACCGCCAGCGTGATGCCGCTGAAATACAGCACGTCGTAATCCGGCAGCGCCGCCAGAATCGGCGCGGCCGCCGGCGTGGTGAAGCAGTCGCGCACAGCGGCTTCGTTACGCCAGTAAAGGAAGCGGCGCTCCCCGCCAGCATCGGTCTGGATGCAATACAGGCCCGGCAGGCGACCGGGCAAGCGCTGAACCAGATCCAGGCCAATGTTTTCATCGACCCAACTGCGGCACATGGCGTCACTGAAGCTGTCGTCGCCCAGCGCAGTCACGTAATCGACCTGCGCCTTGTCGCCCATGGCGCGGGCCAGATAGACCGCCGTGTTCAGCGTGTCACCGCCGAAGCTCTGTTGCAGACTGCCATCGGCACGTTGCTGGAGTTCGATCATGCATTCGCCGATCAGAGCGATGCGCGGGGTGTTCGGACCCAAGGCACTGATCATGTTCATCAGAAACAGGTTTCCATGGTTTCGATCACCGACAGTTGCTCATCCACCAGCAGCCCTACGCGCCATTTGTCGAAGGTCAGGCACGGGTGCGAAGTGCCGAAGGAAATGATGTCGCCGACGCGCAATTCCACGCCCGGTGCCACGATCATGAACGCGTGCTGGTCCATCACCGCCGTCACCTTGCAGGCGCCGATATCGTCGCCCACTGCTGGCAGCACGCCGGCCTTGTAACGCAGCAAGGGCACCGGCATCCCGGCATCGAACGCCACGTCACGCTTGCCCAGGGCAATCACCGCAAAGCCCGGCTCCGGCATCGACTGCACGTGGGCCCAGACTTCCAGCGCCGGGCGCAGGCCTTCGTGCAGGTCGCTGCGACGGTCGAGCACGCAGCACTGCGCCTCTTTATAGATGCCATGGTCGTGAGCCACATAACTGCCTGGGCGCAACACGCTGAGGAAACGACCGCCCGCGTTTTGCGCTTCGAACGATTCGGCGATCAGGTCGTACCACGCCGAACCCGATGCGGTGATGATCGGTTTGGCGATGGCGAACGCGCCGCTGTCCTGCAACTGCACCGCCAGTTGCACCAAAGAGGCCGCAAATTCACGGATACCGCTGACCGCATGATCGCCGTGGATCACGCCTTCATAACCTTCGATGCCAGTCAGGGCCAGCGCCGGTTGCGCGCCGATGGCCTTGGCCAGTTCGATGACTTCCTGTTCGCTGCGGCAACCGCAACGGCCACCGACCACGCCGTACTCGATCATCACGTTCAGCCGCACGCCACGGGACGCAAAGTAAGCGCCCAGATCGGCGACGTTGTCCGGATGATCAACCATGCAATAGAAATCGAAGCCCGAATCGGCCGCCAGCAGATCGGCAATCAACGCCATGTTCGGCGTGCCGACCAGTTGGTTGGCCATCAGCACCCGGCGTACGCCGTGAGCGTAAGCGGCGCGGGTCTGGGTGGCGCTGGCCAGGGTGATGCCCCAGGCGCCGGCGTCGAGCTGACGACGAAACAGCGCCGGGGTCATGCTGGTCTTGCCGTGGGGCGCGAGTTCGGCGCCGCTGTCGCTGACGAATTTCTGCATCCAGCGGATGTTGTGCTCCAGCGCTTCGCGGTGCAGCACCAGCGCCGGCAGGCTGATGTCACGCACCAGTTGCGCGCCGAGGGCGGCATCGCCCTTTTCCACGGCAGCAGTGTTGTTGGCAGTCGTCATGGTCGAACTCTCCTCACAGTCGCGCCCGCAGGCAGGCGCGGTTATTCGTTGATTCGCCGGGCGAGGCTGTTGGCGCTCTCGATCAAGACCCGGCGATAGTCGTTGTAATGGGTCTTGGCATCGGCGCGCGGGGCGACGATGCACAGGGTGCAGATGGCAACGCCTTGAGGGTCTTTGACCGGGGCGGCGAAGCAATGGGTGAAGGTGTCGGCGACACTGTCGAAGGAGAAGAAACCGTCGATGCCGGCCTGACGGATTTCCGCCAGAAATGTTTCCATCGGCAGGCGTTCGCCACCGGGCAGGATGAAGTCGTCGGGGTCGATCAGGTCGCTGATCTGCTGATCGCTCAAGTGCGCCAGCAGCAAACGTCCGGAGGCGGTCCACGGGATCGGCGCGTTTTCGCCGATATCGGAAGAAATGCGGAAATGCCGCTCGCCCTCCTTCATCAGCGCCACCGTGTATTTGCGCCCGTTGAGCAGGCACATTTGCGCGGTTTCCCGGGTCTGGCTGACGATCTCCTGCAAAGCGTGATCGGCCTCGCGACTGAGGTCGAAATGACGCAAATGCGCCTGGCCAAGGAAGTACAGCTGACGACCGAGATAGACGTGACCGTCCTTGCCCACCGGTTCCAGAATTCGTCGTTCGAGCAACGAGGCCACCAGTTCGTAGACCGTGGATTTCGGGCTGCCGATACCGTTGGCGATGTCGTTCGGGCGCAGTGGCTGGCCGATTTCCTTGAGGAAATCGAGGATATCGAACGCCCGGTCCAGACCGCGTGCCCGGCGCTTGATGGTGTCTTCGGTCATTTCTGTGGTTCCCATAAAAGATGCCGGGATGGTAACTGGCCCTTGGCGTTGTGTCAGTTGGATCGCAGCCCTCACCCCCCGCCCTCTCCCACGGGGAGAAGGAGCCTGATCGCATCGATGCATGACTAGCTGACAAACGCTGGACTCTGCATCGATAGAGATGAGTCCCCTCTCCTGGGGGAGAGGGCTAGGGTGAGGGGGCTACGGCCTCAGCAACGCCACATCTCTCAAGCCTTTTTCTTGTACGCAATGCAGTCGATCTCGACCTTGCAGTCGACCATCATGCTCGCCTGCACACAGGCCCGGGCCGGCGCGTGTTCAGGCTTGAAGTACTCGCCGAAGACCTTGTTGAAACTGCTGAAATCCCGCGGATCGTCCAACCACACGCCAGCGCGCACCACGTCTTCCAGGCCATAACCGGCCTCTTCGAGAATCGCGATCAGGTTCTTCATGGTCTGGTGCGTCTGCTCGACGATGCCGCCCACAATGATCTCGCCATCCACCGCCGGCACCTGCCCGGAAACATGCAGCCAGCCATCGGCCTCGACAGCGCGGGCGAATGGACGAGGCTGGCCGCCAGCGGCGGTGCTGCCGGTGCCGTAACGAGTAATGCTCATGGGTGTTTCTCCTGATTGAAAAAGTGAAAAGTCAGAACCGCGTGCTTTTGAGAAATTCTGCCAGCCGCGGCGATTGCGGACGCTCGAACAGTTCCTTGGGAGGCCCCTGCTCTTCGATGCGCCCCTGATTCATGAAAACAATCTTGTCCGAGACCTCGAAGGCAAAACGCATTTCGTGGGTCACCAGCAACATGGTCATGCCGTCCTCGGCCAGGCCCTTGATCACGTTCAGCACTTCGCCGACCAGTTCCGGATCGAGGGCCGAGGTGACTTCGTCGAACAGCATCAGGCTCGGGTTCATCGCAATCGCCCGGGCAATCGCCACGCGCTGCTGCTGACCGCCGGACAACTGCCCGGGAAAGTGATTGCGCCGCTCCAGCAGACCGACCCGCTCCAGCCATTTCTCGGCCAGGACCACGGCTTCGTCCTTGTGCATCTTTTTGACTTTCAGCAGGCCGAGCGTGACGTTTTGCAACGCGGTGAGGTGCGGGAACAGGTTGAATTGCTGGAACGCCATGCCGGTCATTGCCCGATGACGGGCGATGACTTTTTCCGGGTGGCGCACGCGCTTGCCGTTGAGTTCGTCATAGCCGATGGATTCGCCGTCGAGCAGGATCTGCCCGCCCTGGAACTCCTCGAGCATGTTCACGCAGCGCAGCAGCGTGGTCTTGCCCGAGCCGCTGGAGCCGATCAGTGTCACCACGTTACCGCGCTGCATGCTCAGATCGACGCCCTTAAGCACTTCGACCGCGCCGTATTGTTTATGGAGGCCACGGATGTCCAGCAAGGGCTGAGCGTTCTGGACGTTGGAAACTTGAGCTTGAGTCATGGCAGGGCCACCCGCTTTTCAATATGCCGGCCGAGTAATTCGATGCCGTAGTTGATGACGAAGAACAGAAAACCGGCGAACAGGTAAAACTCCAGGGTCATGAACGTCCGGGCGATGATTTGCTGGGTGCTGAGCAACAGCTCGGCCACGCCGATCACCGACAGCAAGGTCGAAGCCTTGACGATTTCCGTGGACGAGTTGACCCAGGTCGGCAGGATCTGCCGCAGCGCCTGAGGCAACAGCACGTAACCGAGGGACTGATAGAACGTCAGGCCGATGGCCTTGCTGGCTTCCATCTGCCCGCGTGGCAACGCCTGCAATGCGCCGCGCACAATCTCGGCGACGTGCGAGCCGCAAAACAGCGTCAGACCCAAGGCACCCGCCTGAAATGCGCTGATCTGCCAGCCGAGCGCCGGCGCCATGTAGAAGCAGGCCAGCACCAGCACGAACACCGGGGTGCCGCGAATCAGGTCGACGTAAAAGCGGAATGGCGCGCGCATCCAGAACTTGCCGTAGGTCAGCACCAGCCCGGCAAAGACGCCGATGACCGTGCCGAACAGAATGGCCAGCGCCGACACTTGCACGCTGGTCAGAAAGCCTTGCCACAAGGCTTCGCGGGCAATCCACAACTCATGCAACCAACTGGGGGATTCGTACATCGCAGCCTCCTATCGGCGAATTGCCAGACGCTGCTCCAGGTAACGCAGCAGCATGGCAATGAGGTAACAGGCCGCGACATACAACGCCGTGGTCACCAGCCAGGTTTCGATCACCCGGTAGCTTTCGACGTTGATCTTGCGCGCGTAATAGGTCAGCTCGGGCACCGCAATCGCAGCGGCCAGCGAGGTGTCCTTGAACAGCGAAATGAAGTTGTTCGACAGCGCCGGCAGCACGTTGCGCAACATCACCGGCACGGTGACGTAGGCCTTCACCTGCCACTCGCCCAGACCAATGGCCAGCCCCGCTTCGCGCTGGCCCTTGGGAATGCTCAACAGGCCACCGCGGAACACTTCGGTCAGGTAGGCCCCGGCATACAGCGACAGGGTGATGATGAACGACGGGATCTTGTCCAGCCGGATCCCCAGGCTCGGCAACGCAAAGTAGATCAACAGAATCAACACCAGAATCGGCGTGTTACGGATCACCGTCACATACACCGATGCCAGCACCCGCAAGGCGCGATGCTTGGACAGCAAGGCAAACGCCATCAGCAGGCCGATCACGCAGCCGATGGCGATCGACACCAGCGCCAGTTCCAGGCCCAGACCGAGCCCCGCCAGCAAGGTGTCGAAATCGCGCCACACGGCGGCAAAGTTCAACTGATAGTTCATGGTCGGCAGTACCTTGAGCGGGGCGCATCAGGGCGCCCCGCTCTCACGGGATCATTTGAATTCGACAGGAAAACCGATGGCGGGCGATGGCAGATCCACGCCGAACCATTGCTTGAACGACGCGGCGTAGGTCGGGAATTCAACGCCGGTCATGGCTTCATGCAGGGTGGTGTTGACGAAGTTCAGCCAGTCCTGATCGCCGCGTTTGACGGCGCACGCGTAGGTCTGCGGGCTCCAGGCGTAGGTCGGGCTGCGGTAGCGGCCAGGGTTCTGCACCATCAGGTATTTGACCGATGACTGGTCAGTGGCGGCAGCATCGGCGCGGCCGGAATTCACTGCCTGATACATCAGATCGACGCTGTCGTACTGATCGACCTTGGCCTTGGGCAGTGCCTGATGCACCAGCTCTTCGGCGTACACGTTCTGCAGCACCGCGACGGTCACGCTGTCGCCGGCGGCCTGCAGGTCTTCGATTTCCTTGTACTTGCTGTTGTTCGGCAACAGCAGACCGACGCCCTCGCGATAGTAAGGCAGGGTGAACGCCACTTGCTGCGCACGGCTGGCGGTGACGGTGATGAACTGGCAGCTCATGTCGACCTTGTCGGTCAGCAGGTTGGGAATCCGCGCATCGGACGACTGCACCACGAACTCGACCTTGCTCGGGTCATTGAACAGACCTTTGGCCACCATCCGGGCGATGTCGATATCAAAGCCCTGCAACTTGCCGTCCGCGCCCTGGAAGTGCCACGGCGCATTGGTGCTACCGGTGCCCACAATCAGTTTTCCACGGGCCAGGACGCTGTCGAGCTTGCTGTCGGCCGCCTGGGCCATACCCATGACAGCGGACGAAGCCGCGAGAACAAAAACACACGCTTTGAACAAGGAAGGTCGGCGATGCATGGCAAGCACTCCAGGAAGTTGTTTATTCCGCTATACCGGAACTTGGTTTGTTACTACGGAATAGACAGCAGAAAGTGTGCCACAGGATTCAAGGGGAATCTGCAAAGGATTGAATTGTGTTTTGAATCAAAGGGATGGAAAAAACCTGCGAAACGCTGCAACGAACATTGATTAATCACTTCGCTACTTTGCGCCACACATGGCGGGTATCCGGGCCACATCCTGGTGCGCGATGCACGATTGGGCGCGGGCTGCACCTGTCAACTCTGACAGTTGCAGCAACGGTCGCGACTCCCCTAACGTCGTACTGTCCAGCACATCGAATAAAGGAGGTTCCGATGACGACACCGACTCGATATTCAGCATTGCCTCCGACGTACCGGAAGGTCTTGAAAGCCCGGCGCCTCGTCGTCCTGTATTTCTTCAACGAGCACTGCGGTGCCTGCGTGTCTTCCGGCCCGGTTTTTCTCGAGATCGCCAAGCCCTTTCGGCCCTGGATGGATATCTTCATGCTCGATACCGCAGAGTCGTGTCGACATCCGGATGTCACGGGCACCCCGACGGTGTTGTTCTACAAGGAGGGTGTTCTGGTCAAAAAACTGAAAGGCATCGGTTCGGAAGAATCCCTCCTTCAAGATTTCACCCAATTCCTCGGCAAAACCCGACACTTCGCTGTACCGCGCAAATCGGCCCATGACCTGAACTGGCTGCGTCACACCCTCCGCACCCTCTGCACCGTCCACCGCGCAAAACGGTGGAACCTTTCCTGAAAGTGCCGTCAGGCCTCACGCACCAGCAACACCCGCGTCACGCGACGCTCTTCGACCGCCATCACGGTCATGCCCCAGCCTTCATGCTCCAGTCGATCACCTTTCATCGGCAGGCGATCCAGCAGGCTCATCACCAGCCCGGCCAAGGTCTGGTAATCCTCGGTCGGCTCGGCGCAAAAACCGGTGTGTTCGCGGATGCGGGTCAGGTTCAACGCACCGTTGACGATGAACCCGCCCTGCTCCTCGACCACATCGGGGCCGGCGATTTCACTGGCGTCCGGCAGTTCACCGGCAATCGATTCGAGAATGTCGGTCATGGTCAATACGCCGACGAAGTCACCGAATTCGTTGACCACAAACGCGATGTGGGTCGACGCCGCACGCATTTGCTCCAACGCATTGAGGATCGAATAGCTGTCCAGCAGATTGACGGTCTTGCGCACCAGGTGTTCAAGGTTCGGCTCGTTGCCGGCCAGATACTCCTTGAGCAGCTCCTTTTTGTGAACGAAGCCCAACGGCTCATCCACCGCACCGTTGCGAATCAACGGCAGACGAGAGTAGGACGAATGCATCAGTCGCGTACGAATCGCCGCTGCGTCGTCCGCCAGATCAATGTGATCGACATCCGCACGGACGGTCATCAGTGTGCGGATTGACCGCTCGGCCAGTTGCAGCACGCCGCTGATCATCACCCGTTCGCGACGGTCGAACAGCTCCGCGCTTGGCGCCTGACCATCGTCCAGCAAGTCGGAAATCTCCTCGCCCACCTCTTCCACCGCCAGTTTACGGCCACCCAACAGACGCATCACCGCGTGCGCCGTACGCTCACGCATCGGGCGCAAGCCTTGCATCGAGCGCTTGCGGCGAGCACGGGCGATCTGGTTGAACACCTCGATCAGGATCGAGAAACCAATCGCGGCGTACAGATAACCTTTCGGGATGTGGAAACCCAGGCCTTCGGCAGTCAGGGCGAAACCGATCATCATCAGGAAGCCCAGGCACAGCATGATCACTGTCGGGTGTGCGTTGACGAAGCGGGTCAGCGGCTTGCTGGCAACGATCATCAGGCCGATGGAAATGATCACCGCAATCATCATCACTGCCAGTTCATCAACCATGCCCACGGCAGTAATCACCGCATCGAGGGAGAACACCGCATCGAGCACGACAATCTGCGCCACGATCGGCCAGAACAGCGCATAAGCGGTGTTGGTCGAACGCTCGCCGACGTGGCCCTCAAGCCGTTCGTGCAGTTCCATGGTCGCCTTGAACAACAGGAACACGCCACCGAATAGCATGATCAGGTCACGGCCGGAGAAGCTCTTGCCGAACACTTCGAACAACGGTGCCGTGAGGGTGACCAGCCAGGAAATACTCGCCAGCAGGCCAAGACGCATGATCAGTGCCAGGCTCAAGCCGATGATTCGCGCACGATCGCGCTGATGCGGCGGCAGCTTGTCCGCCAGGATCGCGATGAACACCAGGTTGTCGATACCCAGCACCAGTTCCAGCACGATCAGTGTCAACAAGCCCAGCCACGCCGTGGGATCCGCTAACCATTCCATATTCTGTCTCTATCTCTCTTCAGTGATTTCAGGCTGCCGGGCACGGCAAAGTGCGGCGCAAAAGCTCGAAGGCTGCGCCATCAACGATAGTCGGGAGTCGGAAGACTGGATGCTGCGAGTGCGTCAAGACCGCGCCATGGCGCGAAGGGAACGTTGTTCTTTGAGTAGAACTGGGAGGCTCCGAGAGGGTATTCATGCAAATCCTGAATGAAAAAAGGCCTTGAAGCGTACAGGCTCAGATGACTTTTCCTACAGCTGGAAATCATTTCAAAATCTGTACGCCGCAGACATCACCGGACTTTTACGGGTAAAGCGTCGACAACACCCGGTCGGCATTGGCACCGCAACTCATGCCTTCGGGCTTGGATTGAATGTTCTCGATCACCTCCAGCAGCCGCGCCTTGCTCTGCGCCAGATGCTGCTGCATGACTTCGATCTGCTCGACCTTGCGCGTCAGGCCTTCCACCAATTCTTCGTGCTTGAATTCGCCGGTTCCGGCGGCTGGCAGCAACTGCTTGAGTTCTTCCAGGGAAAATCCGGCCTGCTGGGCACTGCGGATAATGTTCAGGGTTTGCAGCACTTGCGGCGGGTAACGCCGGTAGCCATTGCCCAGCCGCTCCACTTTCGGAATCAGGCCCTGGGCCTCGTAGAAGCGAATGCTCGAAGCGCTCAGCCCGCTCCGTTGCGCCAATTCACCGATTTTCATTTCAGCCTCGATTTGCCTGCTTGACATTAAAGTTGACTTTAAGCTTAGCCTTTCTCCATCACTGATGAGGAGTCAAGCAATGTCGCCCTTCCAGATTTTGAAACTGCCCAACGGTCAGACCGTCGGCAACCGTATCGCCAAAGCCGCCATGGAAGAAAACCTCGCCGATCGTGACCAGGCTCCCTCCCGCGAACTGTTTCGCCTGTATCAAGCCTGGGCCGACGGCGGCGCCGGCTTGCTGCTGACCGGTAATGTCATGATCGACCGCCGCGCCATGACCGGCCCTGGTGGCGTGGTGCTCGAAGACGAGCGGCATCTGGACCGTTTCCGTCAATGGGCCGAAATCGCCCGCAGTGGAGGCGCACAAGTCTGGGTTCAGCTCAACCATCCCGGCCGCCAGACCTTCGCCAATATGGGCCAGCAAGCGCTGGCGCCATCGGCAGTGGCGCTGGAAATGGGTTCGTTCTCAAAACTGTTCGCCGAGCCCAAACCGATGACCGAGGACGACATCGAAGAGGTCATTCAACGTTTCGCCAGGAGTGCCGTGCTTGCCGAGAAATCCGGTTTCAGCGGTATCCAGATCCACGCTGCCCACGGTTATTTGCTCAGTCAGTTTCTCTCGCCGCTGACCAACCGCCGCACCGACCGCTGGGGCGGTTCGCTGGAAAACCGTGCGCGCCTGCTGCTGTCGGTGATCGAGGCTGTGCGTCAGGCCGTTTCACCACAGTTTTGCGTGGCGGTGAAGCTCAACTCCGCGGATTTCCAGCGCGGCGGCTTCGACACGGACGACGCGCGTCAGGTGATCGAATGGCTCAACGAACAGCCAATCGACCTGCTCGAGCTGTCCGGTGGCAGCTACGAAGCGCCGGCGATGCAAGGCGAAGCCCGCGACGGACGCACCCTGGCCCGTGAGGCGTTCTTTCTGGAAATGGCCAGTGAACTGGCCAGAGTGGCCCGCATGCCAGTGATGGTCACCGGCGGTATCCGGCGCCTGCCCATCGTCGAACAAGTGCTCGACAGCGGTATCGCCATGGCCGGCATCGCCACTGCGCTGGCCATCGAACCGAGTCTGGTCAAACACTGGCGCGAAGGCCGCCACAGCGAACCACAACTGCCGCCGATCCGCTGGAAACGCAAACCGCTGGCCGCACTGGCGAACATGGCCGTGGTACGTTTCCAGATGGCCCGCCTGAGCCGGGGTCGCCAGCCGCATCCCGAAGTGTCGGCACTCTGGGCGCTGATTCGCGACCGGTTGTATCTCAGTCGCCGCACCCGGCAGTACCGTCAGGCAATGGATGTATAAACCCTAGCGTCCGGCAAACCGCAGGCGAGACAGCTGACGCAAATCCCCTTCGACGTAATAGTCGTTGGTCCAGCTGTCATTCGCCGCCAGCGGCTGCACCTGCTTCAACGCCAGTTTTTTAGCGAAATAGCGGAAGCGGTAATGCTCGTAGAAGCGCAGCAGCTCAAGGCCGTAACGGTCCGCCAGTTCGGTGTCGCCGCGAATGATCAGGTAGTTCTCGTCATTACCGTTGCTGGCAGAGGTGCTGAGGTTGTGGCTGCCGCTGATGATGGTCGGGCTGTCGCTGGTGAAGTCGGTGACGATCGCCTTGGTGTGCACCAGCAGGTTGCCCTTCTGGCCTTTCATGTTCTCTTTCAGCCAGCCTTCCAGCCCGGTGTTGAGCAGCGCGGTGGCGGCGAACTCAGCGGTTCGGTCAGCGTGAAACCCGGTGATGCGGCTGACCGTGTTTTGCAGGCCGTAACGCAGGATGTCGTCGTGAGGCTGACCGAGCAATGCGTTGAGAATCGCGTCGGGCAAGGCGAATGCCGTGACGAACAGCACGTCCTTCCTGGCCGCGTTAATGATGTCGACGAACTCGCGCAGATCGGCACCACCACTGCGCGGCGAGAACCCGGCAAACAGCGGTTGCGCCGGGTTCATCGGGTTGTGCTGGGTGATCCAGTCCCGGGTGGCACCGACATCCGCCGGCGTCGCCCAGACCTGCTCGAACGTCTGCAGATAACTGGCCGCGACGACGGTGTCGTCCAGCACATGCACCACGTTGGCCTGACGATAAACACCGTTGGCGGTGAAGTTGGTGCTGCCGCACAGCACGGCCCGGGGCTGCCGCTCACCGCCAGCGATGCGACTGAGGACGATGAACTTGTCATGGAAAATGTCGTGGGTGACCCGGCCCCGCTTGTTGGCTTCCGGCAGCTTGGCAAGGCTGGCCTCGTTCATCGTGGTGTCTTCGTCATCGGGCCGGGCGTGATACAGCACCCGCACCTGTACGCCGCGATCGAAGGCGGCGTTCACCGTGTCGATGATGGCTTGCAGTTGATACTCGTAAATCGCGATGTCCAGTGCCCATTGCCCGTCGACAGCTCGCTCGATAAAGCCCTGCAAACGTCCGAGCAGGCCGTTTTCCAGCCATTGCCGCGCAGCGTCGGGCCAGGCTTCGATCGGCATGTTCTTGTTGGCGCTGATCTGTGCATCGAGATCGGGAAACTTGCGCTGGAACGCCTGACTGGCAGCCACGGCGCGGTTGAAGATCACGCTCTGGTTGGTCGGGTGTCCGTCATCCGAGGTAATGCTCAGTTCCAGCGACTCCCCAAGCACCGGCGCATCGGCCGTGCCATAGGCCAGATGTACGCGGTAATGCATGGTTGTGCCCGGATTGACCGCGTAATCGGCCCAGCGAAATTTCTGCAGCGGCGCGATGTCACTGGGCGTGGCGTGAAACTGCGCGAAAGTGTGTTCCTTGCCGGGAAAGGTCAGGCTGTTGAACAGAAACTGCCACGGCCTGTCGCCCTGCTGCTTCTCGATGGCAAACCCCAGCAGGCCTTTGCGGCGGGGTTCGGCAAGATCCATTGCCAGCAGCACGCCGTTGGTGCCGGCGTAAGCCTTTACGCGAAAATCGTCCTGAGGATTGGCAACCAGTACGCGCATGATTCACTCCTTGTGATGTGGGCTGGATGCAGCATAGACCTCAGACAGACAGCAGGTCGTCGATATGCCGGTAATCCGCTTCCAGTGCAGTCGCCAACTGCTTCGCCCTGCCCAGCCTGATCGGCCCGCGTTCGATATCGATCAACAGGCCCGGACAGGCCAGCACCGGCAACCCCGACCATTCTTTCAAGCGCCCATCGGTCAATACCAGTAGACGCTGTTGTTCGGCCGGGAACCGCTTGCGGCGTACCGTCAGCCAGTGCTCGGCCTCGTTCAGCGCCGCCAGCAATGGCGTGCCGCCTCCCGCTCCCAAGTCATCGAGCCACACACGCAGTCCGCTGGAAGCTTTCAAACCCTGCACCTGCCATTTCGGCGCCGCGCCACTGGCAGTCAGCAAGGCGAGTCGCGCCCGTTGCCGGTAAGCATCATCGAACAATTGCGCGAGCACGCCTTTGGCATCGCTCAATGCTTGATGACGTCGGGTCGAGGCCGAGGCATCGACGATCACCAACCACAATTCATGGGGGCTGCGGGTGCGCAGTTGAAACAACAGATCCGCGCGCACTTTCGGGCGGCCATTGAGCAATGTTCCCGGCCAGTTCACCGAACCGCTGCGAGCGGCATGACGTTTGCCCTGTCGGCCGTTATCGAGGCGCCCGGCGCGAGGTCTGGCATTCGCCCCCGCGTCGGATCGGGGGCGAATGCCTAAGGCTTTTTTTGTAGGTGTGGCGGCCAGGTCGGCACTTCGCGGCGCGCACCGGTGGTGAGGGCCGGCGCCGGCATTTCACCCCATTGCCCCTGCCCTTCACTCGGCTCGAGCTGAGTGCCGGATGGCGATTGAGCCGGTGGTTGTGCACTGGACGAAGACTGTTCCCGGCGACGATGACGCAAGGCAAATTCAGCGACGGCATCGATGTCCTGCTCGCCGATGGCTTCGGCCCCACGCCAGGCCGCATGCGCCCGGGCGGCACGCAGCCAGACCAGATCGGCACGCAAACCGTCAACGCCTGCCGCAAAGCAGCGCTCGGTAATCTGTGCCAGCGCTTGATCGTCAAGAGGAATGTTTGCCAACGCATTGCGGGCGTTTTCACAACGCTCGCGCAGGGCGTGTTGCTCGGTTTCCCACTGCCCGCAGAAAGCCCGCGGGTCGCTGTCGAAATCCAGCCGACGGCGAATGATCTGCCCGCGCTCGACCGGCGCCGTGTGACCGCTCAGGGCGACGTTCAGACCAAAGCGATCGAGTAATTGCGGGCGCAGTTCGCCTTCTTCCGGGTTCATCGTGCCGATCAGCACGAACTTCGCCGAATGCCGATGGGAAATACCGTCGCGCTCGATCAGGTTGGTGCCGCTGGCGGCTACATCGAGCAACAAGTCCACCAGATGATCCGGCAGCAGGTTCACTTCATCGACATACAACACACCGCCGTCAGCCTTGGCCAGTACGCCCGGGGAAAACTGCGCGCGACCGTCGCTCAACGCCGCGTCCAGATCCAGCGTGCCAACCAGCCGCTCTTCCGTCGCCCCCAACGGCAAGGTGACGAACTGACCGCTGGCCAGCAAATCCGCAAGGCCCCGGGCCAGAGTCGACTTGGCCATGCCGCGGGGGCCTTCGATCAGCACGCCACCGATTTTCGGGTCGATGGCCGTCAGGTACAACGCCAGCTTCAGATCCTCGGCGCCGACCACGGCGGAGAGCGGGAAATGCGGGGTGTCGGTCATGTTCAGTCTCAGCTCTCTTCTTCTATATCCAGCAGCAGGTTTTCCAGCGCTTCCTTGTAAGCACCGGGTTCCTGCCACATCCCGCGCTGCTGCGCTTCGAGCATGCGCTCGGTCATGTCGCGCAGCGCGTGGGGATTATGCTCGCGCACGAACTCGCGGGTCGCCGGGTCCAGCAGATAGGCATCGGCCAGCAACGCGTACTGGTGATCGTCGATCAATTGCGTGGTGGCGTCGAAGGCAAACAGGTTGTCGACCGTCGCCGCCAATTCGAACGCGCCTTTATAGCCGTGACGCTTGACCCCGTCGATCCATTTCGGATTCGCCGCTCGGGAGCGAATCACACGGTTCAGTTCTTCTTTCAGCGTACGGATCTTCGGCAGATCCGGCTGACTGTGGTCGCCGTGATAACTGGCCGCCGCTTCGCCGCGCAGGCTTTCCACGGCAGCGAGCATGCCGCCCTGGAACTGGTAATAGTCGTTGGAGTCGAGCAGGTCATGCTCGCGGTTATCCTGGTTTTGCAGCACGGCCTGCACCTGGCTGAGGCGCTGGACAAATTGCTCGCGAGCGGCGGTGCCTTCATCGGAACCGCCGTAAGCGTAGGCGCCCCAGTTCAGGTAGACCTCGGCCAGATCCTCGCGAGTTTGCCAGAGGCGACCATCGATAGCGCCCTGCACACCTGCGCCATAAGCGCCGGGTTTGGCACCGAAGATCCGCCAGCCTGCCTGACGCCGGGCAGCCTCCTCATCCAGCCCCGACTGGCGCAACGCCTCGCGTTCGGCGCGGACTTTGGCGGCCAGCGGATTAAGGTCGTCCGGCTCGTCCAGTTCCGCCACGGCTTGTACGGCAGCGTCGAACAAACGAATCAGGTTGGCGAACGCATCGCGGAAAAATCCGGAGACCCGTAACGTGACATCAACCCGAGGCCGGTCGAGCAGGCTCAGCGGCAAAATCTCGAAATCATCGACCCGCTGACTGCCCGTGGCCCACACCGGGCGCACGCCCATCAGCGCCATGGCCTGTGCGATGTCGTCACCGCCGGTGCGCATGGTCGCGGTGCCCCAGACCGACAAACCGAGCTGACGCAGGTGGTCGCCGTGATCCTGCAGGTGTCGCTCCAGAATCAGCGTGGCCGACTGGAAACCGATTCGCCAGGCCGTGGTGGTCGGCAGATTGCGCACGTCCACCGAGTAGAAATTGCGCCCGGTCGGCAACACGTCGAGGCGGCCGCGACTTGGCGCGCCGCTGGGGCCGGCCGGGACGAATCGGCCGCTCAACGCGTCGAGCAAGCCGTGCATTTCGGCCGGGCCGCAGGCATCGAGGCGTGGGGCAATCACTTCGCGCAGGTTGTCGAGGATTGCACCGACTTCAACCCAGCACGGTCCCTGTGGGAGCGGGCTTGTCCCCGGGCGGCGATCCGACGAAAGCGGTATGTCAGTGAAAGGGATATTGACTGACACGACGCCTTCGCGGGCAAGCCCGCTCCCACAGGGATTGTGCAAGGCTTGATTTTGGTTGAGTGTCTGCTCAATCAATTGCGCCGCGAACAGCTCCAGACGCTCGCGGGTATCCCCCGCCGTGCGCCAGAACTCGTCGCTGACCGACAGCAACTCCATTGGACGCGGGCCGGCCCAGGGATCAGCCAGTGCGCAATCCAGCGGATCGAACCCCAACTGAAACGCTTTGGCCAACGCCCGCAACAGACTCGACTGCGCCCCTTTGCCATCGCCACGCGGGATGCGCAGCAACGCGAGCAAGGTATCAATACGCAAACGCCCGGTCGGCGACTCACCGAAGATGTGCAGACCATCGCGGATCTGCGACTCCTTCAAGTCACACAGATAGGTGTCCAGGCGCGGCAGCCAGATCGCCGCGTCGGCATCGCTGTCGAGGGCGGCATCCAGTTGCAGTTCGCGATCGATCTGCGTGTCACGCACCAGTTGCAGAATGTCGCGCTGCAATTCCCGGGCGCGGCGCGGATCGAGCAATTGTGCTTCGTAATACTCGTCCGCCAACAGTTCCAGATTGCGCAACGGGCCGTAGGTTTCGGCACGGGTCAGCGGCGGCATCAGGTGATCGATGATCACCGCCTGAGTGCGACGCTTGGCCTGGGCGCCCTCGCCCGGGTCGTTGACGATGAACGGATAGATATTCGGCAGCGGCCCGAGCAGCGCGTCCGGCCAGCAATTCTCCGACAGACCCACGCCCTTGCCCGGCAGCCATTCGAGGTTGCCGTGCTTGCCGACGTGGATCACGCCGTGAGCGCCGTAGGTCTGGCGCAGCCAGAAATAGAACGCGAGGTACGCGTGCGGCGGCACCAGATCAGGGTCGTGATACACCGCGCTCGGGTCGACCTGATAACCCCGCGCCGGTTGAATGCCGACGAAAGCCAGGCCAAAACGCAGACCGGCAATCATCATCCGCCCGTCACGGCACATCGGATCGTGTCGCGGCGAGCCCCAACGCTCCAGCACCGCTGTTCGATTGACTTCGGGCAGTGCGTTGAACATCGCCAGGTAATCATTCATCGCCAGGCTTTGCTGGCACGGGCGCTGATCGAGGGTATCGAGGTCGTTGCTGACGCCGCCGAGCAGTTGCCGGATCAGTTCGGTGCCGCTGTCCGGCAGGTCGGCCGGCAGCGGATAACCTTCGGCCTGCAACGCCCGCAGGATATTCAGCGCGGCGGCTGGCGTGTCGAGGCCGACGCCATTGCCGATGCGTCCGTCCCGGGTCGGGTAGTTGGCGAGGATCAGGGCGATGCGCTTTTCAGCGTTCGGCACCCGCGCCAGATCGACCCAGCGCCGCGCCAGTTCAGCCACGAAATCCATGCGCTCGGGCTGGGCCCGATAACACACCACGTCGGACTGACTGCGCTCGCTGCGCCAGGCCAGATCCTTGAAGCTGATCGGCCGGCTGATGATCCGACCGTCGAGCTCAGGCAACGCGATGTGCATCGCCAGATCCCGCGGACCGAGGCCCTGCTCGCTGTCGCGCCAGCCGGGCTCGTTGTCCTGGGCGCAGATCGCCTGAATCACCGGTATGTTGCGACGGAACGGGCGCAGATGCGGCGCTTCCGGGCTGGACTGGGCGAAACCGGTGGTATTCAAAATCACCGAGGCTTCGACCTCATCCAGCCAGTCCTCGACCACCGACAGGCAGCCGGGCTCTTTCAAACTGGCCACGGCGATCGGCAGCGGATTGAGACCGGCCGCCTGAAGCCGTTGGCAGAACACGTCGATAAACGCCGTGTTCGCCGCTTGCAAATGCGAGCGATAAAACAACACCGCCGCCACCGGTTGACCAGGCCGCCAATCGGCTTGCCAGTCACTCAGTGCAGCGGTGTTTTTGTTCGGGTGATAAATCGCCGTGCGCGGCAGCGTTTGCGGCTCGCCCCACACGTAATCCCGCGCCAGCCAGCGATTGGCCAGACAGCGAAAGAAATCCAGCGCATTGCCCATGCCGCCCTGACGCAGGAACTGCCAGAGCCGGTCACGATCCTCGGCGCCTACGGTGCTCAAGTCACTGAGCTCCGGGTCGGGACGGTCATCGCCCGGCACCAGAATCACCTGCACGCCACGCTCGGACAACTCGACCAGTCGCTCGACGCCATAGCGCCAATAAGCAATGCCGCCATGCAGCGAGATCAGAATGACCTTGGCGTGGCGCAGCACCTCATCGACATAGAGGTCGACCGATGCATGATTCTGCACCTGCATCGGGTTGGCCAGCCGCACGCTCGGGTAATCCTCGGGCAGTTGCTGCGCCGCTTCGGCGAGCAGCGCCAGGCTGGAATCGCCGCTGCACAGGATCACCAACTCGGCGGGGGTTTGTCCCAGGTCGGCAATGTTGTCATCCGACACGAAACCGCCGGGCTGGGTCCTGAGCAGGTGCATGGCTTAAACGCTGAGCGCGGCGCGCAGTTGCGCTTCGAGTTGAGCGGCATCCAATTCCTGACCGATCAACACCAGACGCGTCACGCGCGCCTCATCGGCGCCCCACTGACGGTCGAAGTGCTTGTCGAAACGCGTGCCCACGCCTTGGATCAGCAGACGCATCGGCTTGTTCGGAATCGCCGCGAAGCCTTTGACCCGCAGGATGCCGTGCTGGACCACCAGTTGCGTCAGCGCATCGAGCAGCAGGCTTTCGTCGGCTTGCGGCAGTTCGATGGAGATCGAGTCGAAGGCGTCGTGATCGTGGTCATCGTGATCGTCATCGCCTTCACCGTGGTGGTGATCGTGATGGCTGTGGCGGCTGTCGATGTGTTCTTCGGAACCGGCACCGAGGCCGATCAGCACGTCCAGCGGCAGGCGACCGTTGCTGGCTTCGATGATTTTCACCGCTGGCGGCAGTTCTTCGGCGACTTCCAGACGCACACGAGCGAGGTCTTCAGGACTGGTCTGATCGGCCTTGTTGAGGATCACCAGGTCGGCGCTGGCCAGTTGGTCGGCGAACAGTTCGTGCAGTGGCGATTCGTGGTCCAGGTTCGGATCGAGTTTGCGCTGGGCGTCGACCTGATCCGGAAACGCGGCGAAGGTGCCGGCGGCCACGGCCGGGCTGTCGACCACGGTGATCACCGCGTCAACGGTGCAGGCGCTGCGGATTTCCGGCCACTGGAAGGCTTGCACCAGCGGTTTTGGCAGGGCCAGGCCCGAGGTTTCGATGAGGATGTGGTCAAGGTCGCCGCGACGGGCCACCAGTTCACGCATCACCGGGAAGAACTCTTCCTGAACCGTGCAGCACAGGCAGCCGTTGGCCAGTTCGTAGACGCGGCCGGTGGCTTCCTCTTCGGTGCAGCCGATGGTGCATTGCTTGAGGATTTCACCGTCGATGCCCAGCTCGCCAAACTCGTTGACAATCACCGCGATGCGGCGGCCCTGGGCGTTGTCGAGCATGTGCCGCAGCAAGGTGGTTTTGCCCGAGCCGAGGAAGCCGGTGACGATGGTGACGGGGAGTTTGGCCAGTGTTTTCATCGGATGCCCTTTGGCAAGGTGGCGGGCATACGGGACGAGACCGGCAACGCGGGTGCGTGCCTGGAGAGTTCGCCACCGGATCACCCCGCCCGGTTGAAAGTGAGAATCTGTGACGAGGCAGGTCTCCTGGCTGACGGTGTTCGGGCCTTGGCCCGGGGTTCGCTGCGCCTTCCCGCTGGCTCTGGATTGAGTTGGCAGTGGCGTGGCAGCGAACAGCACCGTTCACAGTTGCGGGGGCAGCCGCGGCTTGGACCGCGTTCCCTTCTTAGCTTCGGCGTGGGCCGAAGAACCTCGAAAGCGCAAGGCTACGCATGGGTTCGTGATGGGTCAATGGTTGGTGCTTTTTGGTTTTGTGGGCATATCCGTTGCTGCGGTAACGGCCTCTTATGGTTTCGCTCTTACAGCGACTCACTTTTCCAAACGCCGAAAAGTAAGCATGGACCTGTCCCGTGACAACGGACGCCAAGAAGCGATACTTAAATCGCTATCTTGGAGGTTGCCATGTACCCAAGCACTCGCCGTAACTACACCGATGAGTTCAAGGCTCAAGCTATCGCACTCGCGGAAAGCGTTGGTAGAACCGAAGCCGCACGTCAGCTCGAGATGTCCGTGAAAACGCTCGATAACTGGGTTGATGCTGCGCGCAAGGGATTACCGTTGAGTTCTCCAGAACGCAAAGCCATCACCAAAGAAGACAGCGAGCTTGCGCGTTTGCGAGCGGAGGTGGCCGAACTCAAGATGGAGCGCGAAATCCTAAAAAAGGCGGCGGTATTCTTTGCCAGAGAGTCCAGGTGAGATACGCCTTCGTCGCTGCTGAACGGGCTCACTTCCCGGTGCGCATGCTGTGTCGGGTGATGGATGTTTCGATTTCAGGTTTTTACGACTACCAGCATCGCGAGGAGCGTCCAGATCGGGATGCGCAGATTCGCGTTGATTTGCGTAAGGTTTATATGGCCAGCCGAAATACATATGGCCGACCACGGCTGGTCGAGGCCTTACGGCGAAAAGCGCATACAGTGGGCCACAAGCGAGTGAGCCGGCTGATGCACGAAGAACGCATACGCGGTAGATCCAAAGGCGGTTTCAAGCCCCGTACCACCGACAGTCACCACTACTTGCCTGTTGCGAGAAATTTGCTCGCTCGTCAGTTTTCCATCGATAACCCCACACCGACTTGGGTCAGTGATATCACCTATATCTCAACCAAAGAAGGTTGGTTGTATCTCGCAGTGGTTTTGAGCATCCAGACGCGCCAAATATTGGGCTATAGCCTGTCGGATCGGATGCCCGACGATTTGGTCGAGAATGCCTTCCTGAATGCCTGGAGCGCCTGTTCCGGCTCTAGTGGTGTGGTTTTTCATTCCGACCAAGGGCGTCAGTATGCGAGTAGCAAATTCCGACTGGCCTTGGCCAAGAAAGACTTCACGCAAAGCATGAGTCGAAAGGGAAATTGTTGGGATAACGCAGTGGCTGAGAGCTTTTTCGCTACTCTGAAAAGGGAGGAGGCGTATGGCGTCTATCCCAGCAAGAGGCTGGCTCAACTATCAATCGCTAACTACATCCATGGGTTTTATAACAGCAGCCGACTGCACTCTGCCTTGGGGTACCGTTCTCCGAACGAATACGCCAGGGTCTTAAGGCAGGCGGCTAAATAGCCAGCTTCTTGGCGTCCGTTGTGATGGGGCAGGTCCACCAAAAGGCTTTTGCCCCGGCGTACGGCACTTCGCCTAGGCTCAGTGTCCCCTCGCTACGGTGTCCATCAGGGGGCATCGCCTACGGTTTGCTTCGCTGCACCTCCTCTCGATGTATGCGGCTTCGCCGCACGGCGCTGCGCGCCTACCCCCTGATGGACACCTCCGCTCGGCCTGCCGAAGGGGCTAAAGATCAAAAGCAGATCAAGAGCCAGATCAAGAGCCAGATCAAGAGCCAGATCAAGAGCCCCTCACCCTAGCCCTCCCGAAACGTCGGACCGCCCGTAGGGAGAGGGAACCGACCGAGTTGATTGGGAGAGTTGTGCCGACTTGCAATACCGAGTCGAACTCAAGTTTTGAAAAGCCCACAAATCGGCTCCCTCTCCTTGGGGAGAAGGCTGGGGTGAGGGGTAAACCCACAACAAAACCAAAGCCAAACACGCCCTGCTCCCCCCACTCAAACCATGAGCGTTAGCTCGAGCACCGTTTTTGATCGCAGGGCCCGTCGGCAGGCTGAGTGGAGGGATTGATCCGGGGGTGGGAGCGCAGCGACCGTGCGGCGCAGCCGCATGCATCGAGAGGAGGTGCAGCGAAGCAAACCGTAGGCGATGCCCCCGGATCAATCCCGGAGCGAAGGAACCCGAGCCACAGCGAGGGCCGTACGTCAGGGCTCAAGACCTTTGGTTACTTTGGGCTGGGCCGGCATTCCGGCGTTTGCCAAAGTGACCCGCCGTAAGGGCGGAACCCTAAGTGGCCGTTACCGCAGCAACGGATCTGCCCAAAAATTGACTATATTCCCCAACCCATGGTCTCCTACACAACTTGTTACGGGTGCCCTTCACAGGGTGAAACGGGAAACCGGTGAATCATGTGCTTTACTCTAAAGCCATGTCAGTCCGGTGCTGCCCCCGCAACGGTAAGCGAGCGAAGCGTCAGATCCACTGTGCCCAAGGGCATGGGAAGGTGACGCTTGCAGGTCGGCCAGACGCCAACCCCTCGTGAGCCCGGAGACCGGCCCGCAATACACAGTACGCATCTTGCGTCACTGAACATAACAAACCCGCGGTGGGCGGGCGCTGTTCGAACGTCTGCGTGCCCGACCCGCAGGGGTTTTCATGCGCTCCATTCACCCGCTGACACTCCAGAGGGAAGCGCCATGTCGATCATCAGCAGCACCGGCAGCAATACGGACAAAATCTCCAGCACCACCACCCTGAGCCAACGCCTGACCGCTGCGATCTTCGCGTCGATCCTGGGCGCAAGCCTGGTCTACTTCGCCGGTTTCTCGCACATCGAAGCGGTGCACAACGCCGCGCACGATACCCGCCACAGCGCCGCGTTCCCGTGCCACTGAGACCTGACGACATGATCAAGCGTATTGCGCAGACCGCAGGTTTCACCGGACTTCTGGCTGCCCTGCTGTTGACCTTGCTGCAAAGCTTCTGGGTTTCGCCACTGATTCTTCAAGCCGAAACCTACGAGAAATCCGAACCGGTGGCCGAAATCCACGAACACGCCGCCGGCACCGCCGCTCACACCCACGATGCCGAAGCCTGGGAACCGGAAGACGGCTGGCAGCGTGTGGTGTCCACCACCGGTGGCAATCTGGTCGTAGCCGTGGGTTTCGCTCTGATGCTGGCCGGTCTGTACACCCTGCGTGCGCCGACCAAGACCTCACAAGGTCTGCTCTGGGGTCTGGCCGGTTACGCAACTTTCGTGCTTGCACCGACCATGGGCCTGCCGCCTGAACTGCCGGGCACTGCTGCAGCTGATCTGGCGTCGCGCCAAATGTGGTGGATCGGCACCGCCGCATCGACCGCTGTCGGCCTGGCGTTGATCGCGTTTGGCGGCAACTGGCTGCTGAAGATCCTCGGTGTGGCGATCCTTGCCGTGCCGCATGTGATCGGCGCACCGCAACCGGACGTGCACTCGATGCTCGCCCCGGAAGCACTGGAAGCCCAGTTCAAAATCGCTTCGCAGCTGACCAACGTCGCGTTCTGGCTGGCTCTGGGCCTGATCAGCGCCTGGTTGTTCCGCCGTAAAAGCGAAGGTCAGTACCACGCATGACCGATGACAGCGCAGCGCCGACCTTCGTGGTCGGCCTGGGCTGCCAGCGCGGCTGCCCGGCCAGCACGCTGCGCGCCTTGCTTGACCAGGCCTTGCAGGCGCATCGGATTGACCTTGAGAAGGTCAAGGCGCTGGCCAGCATCGACCTCAAGCGCGATGAACCCGGCCTGCAAGAACTCGCCGCCCAACTGGCGCTGCCGTTGCTGTATTTCAGCAGCGAGGAACTGGCCAATTATCAGCAACGCTTGAGCCACCATTCACAGATCGCCTTCGAACGCACCGGTTGCTACGGCGTGGCGGAAAGCGCTGCACTGGCGCTCGCCGAACAACTGATTCAAGCACCGGCGAAACTGCTGATTTCCCGGCAAAAGTACGCTCAGGCAACTCTCGCATTGGCCGGCGCGGCGTAAATTCCCGATAATCCTCGCTTTCGATCATGAGCATTCTTCATCTGAAGTGCTTCTGAAGCCCCACCTGCCCTACTTTCACAGGATCCAACGATGACCGTCTACTTCATCGGCGCCGGCCCCGGCGACCCGGAATTGATCACTGTCAAAGGCCAGCGGTTGATCCGCAGTTGCCCGGTGATCATCTACGCAGGTTCGCTCGTGCCGACGGCGGTGCTGGAAGGTCATTGTGCTGAAACCGTGGTCAACAGCGCCGAACTGCACCTGGAACAGATCATCGAGCTGATCAAGACAGCCCACGCCAACGGTCAGGATGTGGCGCGGGTGCATTCAGGTGATCCGAGCCTGTATGGCGCCATTGGCGAGCAGATTCGTTATCTGCGCGAGCTGGATATTCCGTTCGAGATCATCCCCGGCGTAACCGCCACCGCCGCGTGCGCCGCACTGTTGGGCGCCGAACTGACCCTGCCGGACATCTCGCAAAGCGTGATCCTGACCCGTTATGCGGACAAGACTGCGATGCCTGCCGGCGAAGAGCTCGGCAACCTGGCGCAGCACGGGGCGACCATGGCGATTCATCTGGGGGTCAATCATCTGGAGAAGATCCTCGCCGAGCTGCTGCCGCATTACGGCGCGGATTGCCCGATCGCGGTGATTCACCGGGCGACGTGGCCGGATCAGGACTGGGTGGTCGGGACGCTGGAGGACATTGCCGAGAAGGTGGCGGCCAAAGGGTTTCGGCGTACGGCATTGATTTTGGTGGGTCGGGTGCTGGGCAGCGATCATTTCAGTGAATCTTCACTGTATCGCGCGGGGCATGCGCATCTTTACCGCCCATGACGGCTCTTTCGCGAGCAAGCCCGCTCCCACATTTGGAATGCGATCCAATGTGGGAGCGGGCTTGCCCGCGAAGGCGTCATTGAATCTCACGCATAAAAAAACGGCGCTCACGGGGCGCCGTTTTTTTGTCTCGCAGCGAACACCTTAGTAGTAGGCGTTTTCTTTCTGCGTGTGGTCGGTCACGTCGCGAACGCCCTTGAGCTCCGGAATGCGCTCGAGCAAGGTGCGCTCGATGCCTTCCTTCAGGGTCACGTCCGCCTGGCCGCAGCCCTGGCAACCGCCACCGAACTGCAGCACGGCAATGCCGTCTTCAACCACATCGATCAGGCTGACCTGACCGCCGTGGCTGGCCAGCCCCGGGTTGATTTCGGTTTGCAGGTAATAGTTGATGCGCTCGTTGATCGGGCTGTCGGCGTTGACCATCGGGACTTTGGCGTTCGGCGCCTTGATGGTCAGCTGGCCGCCCATGCGGTCGGTGGCGTAGTCGACGACGGCATCATCGAGGAACGCTTCGCTGAACGAGTCGATGTAGGCAGTGAAGCTTTTCAGCCCCAGCGCGGTGTCCTCAGGTTTCTCTTCGCCCGGCTTGCAATAGGCAATGCAGGTTTCGGCGTACTGGGTGCCAGGCTGGGTGATGAAAACGCGGATGCCGATGCCCGGGGTGTTCTGCTTGGACAGCAGATCGGCCAGGTAATCGTGGGCGGCGTCGGTAATGGTAATAGCGGTCATGGAAACTCCTCGCAGGCTTGAGGCGGAGTTTACGCCAATCGGCGCGCGGCACAAAGTCCCAGTATTTTCGTAGGAATAGTTCACAATCGCCTAATCCGCAGGTTTGCCGTCGATACGCGCTCTAAGCCATTGATAACTGCGCTTTTCCACCCAGTGATAACTCAGCCAGGAACCCACGCCAATCGCCACGGCACAGAGGATGAACATCAAATAGGGGTTGATCCCGAAGCGATGGGCCACAAATCCGCCAGCAGACAGCACCAGAACATGCATCAGATAAACCGAGTAGGAACAGTCTCCCAGCAGCTTGAGCACTCGGTTGTGTTCAACATGCCGCTCCAGCGCCATACACGCCATGACCAGCACCGCGCTCGGCGTCCCCCAGCTCAGCAGCCGGGGCGATGGCGGCAGATAATAGATCGCCAGTAACGCCGCGCCGATCCCCGTCAGCGGCATCCACAAGCCCTGTCCGATCCAGCCCTTGCGATACAGCATGCCGATACCGATCCCGAGCAGAAATTCATAGACGATATCCGAGCGATAAAACTCGCTGACCCAGCCAAACCCGGTCCAGGTCTGGCACACCGCAAACAGCAGCGCCGCGACCACCAGCAAACGGACTTGCAGTCGAAACAACAGTGCCCAGGCGAACAACACGTAGAACAGCATTTCGTAATTCAGCGTCCAGCCGACATTCAGGGTTGGGTAGATCCCGTAGCCGCCGGGGTTTTCGGTCGGGATGAACAGCAACGACAGCAGCAAATGACGCCAGTCCACCGTCTGATCCGGCAGCAGCGGCCGGGCAAACACCACCAGCAACGCCATCAGCACGGTGTAGAGCCAATACGCCGGGACAATACGGAACAGTCGATACAGCAGAAACCGCGCAGGCGGCAGCGACCTGCACTCAGTGGACAGGAAGATCACCAGCCCGCTGATCACGAAAAAGATATCGACACCCACGGCCCCCTTGTCGATGAACAACTGCCCTATCGGCCCGCGCGCCTCGAAGTCGAAGAAAATCTGCATGAAGTGATGGCAGACCACCGCCCACGCGGCGAGCGCTCGCAGGGCCTGCACTGAAATCAACATCGATGGTGCTCCCGATCCCTTACTTCACAGGATTGGGACAATCGCCATCGCTCAAACGATCAAAGATTCTCGTACCGGTTCATGTCCAGCACGCCCTCTTCCACCGGGTCGGTTTCATGGATGTACTGGCTAAGATCGTGAAAATAGAACCAGAACTGCGGATGACTGCGGCGAATGCCCCAACGTTCGACGATTTTCTCGAACTGCGGCGCATCCTTGGCGCTTTCCATGGCATCGACAAACGCCGGCACCTGATCTGCCGGGATGTTGAACATGAAATTCGGATAACTGCTGAGCACGCCCGGATAAATGGTCAGGGTGTCGAGCCCCGGCTGATAGCGCAGCGACTCGCCCAGCAGGAACGCCACGTTGCTGTGGGCCCGGTTACGCAGCAGGCTGTAGACCTCACGCTGGCCGCTGCGGGTTTCGATGCGCAGCATGCTGGCTTCCGGCAATTGATCGATCACCTTCAGCCCCGCCGCCGGACGCGCCGTCAGGCGGCTCAGCGCCTGCTCGGCGTTTTGCAGCGCCGGGTCGATGTTCGGCCGCGAACAGTAGGCATCCACGCAGCGGTTGATCGGATCGGGCCGTGCGTTGAGGTCACCGTAACGGGCAAGCAGCTGCATGGCGAAATCGTGTTTCGGGTCTTTCTCGTCGAGTTTCAGCGCGGTCGGTTTGTCGTCGTCGATAGACTCGTAATCCAGCCACATCTTGAACTGGCCGCTGCTCTGATACCAATCGTCGAGGTAATCCTCGCGGGAATCGGCCGGCATCAGGCGCAGGAAGTTCTGCTCGGCGCCGTTGCGGATCAGGTCGAAATACAAGCGGGTCTGCGCCTGATGAGAGACGTTGCCGAACACGTCGAAATTCACCGCCAACTGGTAATAGGTGCGTTCGAGCAACGGATAGTCGAACAGCCACATCGTCTGTGGCACCTCGCCAATCAGGCCCTTGGTCACCGAAGCGCTGTCGAAGTGGCGGAAGATACTCAAGAGTGCGTTGTCGTTGCCCGCCCACAGGGTCGACCAGCTCGGCGCCGGCAGTTCGGCGTAGCTGTCACGGCGCAAGGCTTCGTACTTGTTGCGCTTGTTGCGGTAGTCGTGCCACAGACTCAGGACACTGCCGACATCGTCGTTCTGCCCCGGCATGGCCAGCAATGGCGTGGCCTGGCCGCGATAGTTCGGGTCGGTGATGTACAGGTCATGTTCCGGGGCCTGGAACAGCGCCCAGAAGTTGTCGCGGATCACGTCGGTTGCGATCTGCCCACGGCACACCGGGCCGCGAATGAACGTGCGCACGAAATATTCGGCGTTATCGAGCATGAACTGATAACGCGCCTGCGCCGGAATCGCCTCGAAGGTGGCGAACGGATTGGCCCGGCTCTGCGGCCCGTAGCCCGGCAGCGCATGCACCTGCCAGTTGCCGTTGTAGAACAGGCTCTTGACCCGCGCCATCTTCGCCGCGCTCAGCGGATAGGTGATGTGGGTCTTGTGCACGATCACGCCCTGCACCGGCCACAGGCGGTAATACACCTGGGTGCCCGGATCGTCGTTCGGGCGACGGGTGGCAATCAGGTCGATCGGCTGACCGGTCGGCGTGCGTGAACGCACCCACTGGAAAAAATGCCCCGGCTCGCCGTCCTTGAAGTAGATGTGCGCCAGGAACCAGTGTTCGAACAGCCAGCGTCCGACCATGCTTTCACGCGCGCCGGGCTGATTCAGCAGGTTTTCCCACTGGACGATCTGCAGCGCCTCTTTAGCGCTAGGCGACAGGCCTTGCTCATCGATCGGCGCGCCGGACGCCAGCCAGCGTTGCAGCGTCTGGTATTGCTGGTCGGTCAGGCCGGTCACCGCCAGCGGCATGCCTTCTTTCGGATGGGCGCCGGCATAGCCGTCGAATTCGGCAGGCATCGCGCAAAGGTTCTCGCGGTTGAGGCCCAGCACGATTTCTTCCGGCAGTTTGGCGTTGGGTGTCAGCGGCGTTTTGTGTCCCAGCTCCAGCATGCGTGCCATCAGAGCGGCCTGGCTGCCTTGGGCGTCGAGCACCGAATAAAAGTCTTTTTGCTGCCAGGCGCGTTTGCCGAAGGCGTCATAGAACAACCGGGTGGTCGGTGCAGCTTGGGTGCGCTCGCCATCGTAGACCGGCATCTTGCTCGCGCCACGGGCCGCGCCTTCGCCGCTGCCAAGGTTCAACTGACAGGCAGAGTCGTAACACGCATGGCAGGCCACGCACTTCTCGGTGAAGATCGGCTGGATGTCTCGGGTGTAGGAGATAGAAGAAGAAACAGCGGGACTCTGCGCCGCCGCGCCAAAGCTTAAAAACAGCAATGCAATGCTGATGACGCGGTACGACATGTCCCTGATCCTGATCCTGAAGAAAAACGCCGCGATTCTACCGTTATGACGCCCGTACCAACATGAGCGATATTCATGCAAAAGCCGCGCATGCTCTAAATCGGCGCAGGTTTGTTATGATCCGGCCCCTTAGTCATGGTCTTTTTCGAGTAGCCCCAATGTCCGATCGCAGCGTCCGCCTTCAAGCTCTCAAGCAAGCTCTCAAAGAGCGCATCCTGATTCTCGACGGCGGCATGGGCACGATGATCCAGAGCTACAAGCTCGAAGAGCAGGATTATCGCGGCAAACGCTTCGCCGACTGGCCGAGCGACGTCAAGGGCAACAATGACCTTCTGGTCATTACCCGTCCCGACGTGATCGGCGGCATCGAGAAAGCCTACCTGGATGCCGGTGCCGACATCCTCGAGACCAACACCTTCAACGCCACCCAGATCTCCATGGCCGACTACGGCATGGAAGAACTGGTCTACGAACTCAACGTAGAGGGCGCCCGTCTGGCGCGCAAGGTCGCCGACGCGAAAACCCTCGAGACCCCGGACAAGCCGCGTTTCGTCGCCGGCGTGCTCGGCCCGACCAGCCGCACCTGCTCGCTGTCGCCGGACGTCAACAACCCGGGCTATCGCAACGTCACCTTCGATGAGCTGGTGGAAAACTACACCGAGGCCACCAAAGGCCTGATCGAGGGCGGCGCCGACCTGATCCTGATCGAAACCATCTTCGACACCCTCAACGCCAAAGCCGCGATTTTCGCCGTGCAAGGCGTGTTCGAAGAGCTGGGCTTCGAATTGCCGATCATGATTTCCGGCACCATCACCGACGCCTCCGGCCGTACCCTGTCGGGCCAGACCACCGAAGCGTTCTGGAACTCCGTGGCCCACGCCAAGCCGATTTCGGTCGGTCTGAACTGCGCCCTCGGCGCCCGTGAATTGCGTCCGTACCTGGAAGAGCTGTCGGACAAGGCCAGCACCCACGTCTCGGCGCACCCGAACGCCGGCCTGCCGAACGAATTCGGCGAGTACGATGAACTGCCGGTGGACACCGCCAAAGTCATCGAAGAATTCGCCCAGAGCGGTTTCCTCAACATCGTCGGCGGTTGCTGCGGCACCACCCCGGGCCACATCGAAGCCATCGCCAAAGCCGTCGCCGGCTACGCGCCACGGCAAATTCCGGACATTCCCAAGGCTTGCCGCCTGTCGGGCCTCGAGCCGTTCACCATCGACCGCAGCTCGCTGTTCGTCAACGTCGGCGAACGGACCAACATCACCGGCTCCGCGAAATTCGCCCGTCTGATCCGTGAAGACAACTACACCGAAGCCCTGGAAGTCGCCCTGCAGCAGGTCGAGGCCGGTGCCCAGGTGATCGACATCAACATGGACGAAGGGATGCTCGATTCGAAGAAGGCCATGGTGACCTTCCTCAATCTGATTGCCGGCGAGCCGGACATTTCCCGCGTACCGATCATGATCGACTCCTCGAAATGGGACGTGATCGAAGCCGGCCTCAAGTGCATTCAGGGCAAGGGCATCGTCAACTCGATCAGCATGAAAGAAGGCGTCGAGCAATTCATCCACCACGCCAAACTGTGCAAGCGCTACGGCGCGGCAGTTGTAGTGATGGCGTTCGACGAAGCCGGCCAGGCCGACACCGAAGCGCGCAAGAAAGAGATCTGCAAACGCTCCTACGACATTCTGGTCAACGAAGTCGGCTTCCCGCCGGAAGACATCATCTTCGACCCGAACATCTTCGCCGTGGCCACCGGCATCGAAGAACACAACAACTACGCTGTGGACTTCATCAACGCCTGTGCCTACATCCGTGACGAGCTGCCGTATGCCCTGAGTTCCGGCGGCGTGTCCAACGTGTCGTTCTCGTTCCGCGGCAACAACCCGGTGCGTGAAGCGATCCACTCGGTGTTCCTGCTGTACGCGATCCGCGCCGGCCTGACCATGGGTATCGTCAACGCCGGTCAGCTGGAAATCTACGACCAGATCCCGCAGGAACTGCGCGATGCCGTTGAAGACGTGATCCTCAACCGGACGCCGGAAGGCACCGACGCCCTCCTCGCCATCGCCGACAAGTACAAGGGCGACGGCAGCGTCAAGGAAGCCGAAACCGAAGAATGGCGCGGCTGGGACGTCAACAAGCGTCTGGAGCATGCGCTGGTCAAGGGCATCACCACCCACATCGTCGAAGACACCGAAGAATCCCGTCAGTCCTTCGCCCGCCCGATCGAAGTGATCGAAGGTCCGCTGATGTCCGGCATGAACATCGTCGGCGACCTGTTCGGCGCCGGCAAAATGTTCCTGCCGCAAGTGGTTAAATCCGCCCGCGTGATGAAACAGGCCGTGGCCCACCTGATCCCGTTCATCGAACTGGAAAAAGGCGACAAGCCGGAAGCCAAGGGCAAGATCCTCATGGCCACGGTAAAAGGTGACGTGCACGACATCGGCAAGAACATCGTCGGCGTGGTGCTGGGTTGCAACGGCTACGACATCGTCGACCTTGGCGTGATGGTGCCGGCAGAGAAGATCCTGCAGGTGGCCAAGGAGCAGAAATGCGACATCATCGGCCTGTCCGGCCTGATCACCCCGTCGCTGGATGAGATGGTCCACGTGGCCCGCGAGATGCAGCGCCAGGACTTCCACCTGCCGCTGATGATCGGCGGCGCGACTACCTCCAAAGCGCACACGGCGGTGAAGATCGAGCCCAAGTACAGCAACGACGCGGTGGTGTATGTCACCGACGCCTCCCGCGCCGTGGGCGTGGCGACGCAGCTGCTGTCCAAGGAACTGAAAGCCGGTTTCGTTCAGAAGACCCGCGAAGAGTACATCGACGTCCGCGAACGCACCGCCAACCGCAGCGCCCGCACCGAGCGCTTGAGCTATGCCGCCGCGATCGCCAAGAAACCGCAGTTCGACTGGGCCTCTTACACGCCGGTCAAACCAACCTTCACCGGCACCCGTGTGCTGGACAACATCGACCTCAACGTTCTCGCCGAGTACATCGACTGGACGCCGTTCTTCATCTCCTGGGACCTGGCCGGCAAGTTCCCGCGCATCCTCGAAGACGAAGTGGTCGGTGAAGCCGCCACCTCGCTGTACAAGGACGCCCGCGAGATGCTGACCAAGCTGATTGACGAGAAGCTGATCAGCGCCCGTGCCGTGTTCGGCTTCTGGCCGGCCAATCAGGTGCACGACGACGATATCGAACTGTACGGCGATGACGGCAAGCCAATGGCGCGCCTGCACCACCTGCGCCAGCAGATCATCAAGACCGACGGCAAGCCGAACTTCTCCCTGGCCGACTTCGTTGCGCCGAAGGACAGCGAAGTGACCGACTACGTCGGTGGTTTCATCACCACCGCCGGGATCGGCGCCGAAGAAGTGGCCAAGGCCTATCAGGACGCTGGCGACGACTACAACTCGATCATGGTCAAAGCCCTGGCCGACCGTCTGGCCGAAGCCTGCGCCGAGTGGCTGCACCAGCAGGTGCGTAAAGAGCACTGGGGTTACGCCAAGGATGAAGCCCTCGACAACGAGGCGCTGATCAAAGAGCAATACTCCGGCATCCGCCCGGCCCCAGGCTACCCGGCGTGTCCGGATCACACCGAGAAGGCCACGCTGTTCGCCCTGCTCGACCCTGAGGCCCAGGAAATGCGCGCCGGCCGCAGCGGCGTGTTCCTGACCGAGCACTACGCGATGTTCCCGGCGGCAGCGGTCAGCGGCTGGTACTTCGCCCATCCGCAGGCGCAATACTTCGCCGTGGGCAAGGTCGACAAGGATCAGGTGCAGAGCTACACCTCGCGCAAAGGCCAGGAACTGAGCCTGACCGAGCGCTGGCTGGCGCCTAACCTGGGTTACGACAACTAAGCAGAAGCCTGATCAAAAGACCGCAGCCTGCCCCGCAGGCTGCGGTCTTTTTTCATGGGTTGACTATGCTTGTCTGACACACACGGCAGACGAGGGATTTATGGACGATCCAGTCGACAACAAGCCACCCACCTTCTGGCAGATGCTGCACAGCGTCATGGCGGCGGCGTTCGGGGTGCAAAGTGGCAAGAACCGGGCAAGGGACTTCACCCATGGAAAGCCCAGCCACTTCATCTTTCTGGGCATTGCGTTCACGGCAGTGTTCGCCCTGACGCTGTTTGGCATCGTGCAACTGGTGGTGCATCTGGCAGGCGCTTGACCGGGCTCAGTGCATCAGGGTTTGAAAATCGAACGGGTAGCGGTACGAGGCCGGGCGGCCTTTCGCCGAGAGCTTGCGAAAGTGCACGCCGTAGTCCGGCAACGCGCCCATGGCCAGCATTCGGCGGGCATGCTCCTTGTCGATCAATTGCAACAAGGGAATCTGCCGGTCGCGACCACCGTACTGGTTCAAGTCGACACCCTGCGCATGATCGTGCACCTCTACCAACGCCCAGCCACCGAGAGTGAAATGGCCGCCGAGCAAGGCGCTCAAACGCCCGTCGACCAAGGCCTGCAACGCTGCGGGCGACGTATTGACCGCGCTGAACAGAACGTCTTTGCCAGGCACTTTCCCGATTTCTGAGACCGCTCGCATCGCACCGAAGGCCATTTCGTCGTTCGCGGCCCACACCAATGAGATCCCGGGGTAACGAACGAGCAACTGACGGGCCTGCTCATAGGCCCGCTGCTGCGTCCAGCCGCCGTAGACCAGTTGCCGCAAACGGACTTCAGGGTGCTCGGCCAGCGCCCGTTGCATGCCTTTCTCGCGCAACTGTGATGAGGGGGTGATCTTCAGGCCGGAGAACGCCAGCAATTCGATGCTGCTGCCGGGGGCGACAGGTGGATGCAGACGAATCAACTCCTTCATCAACAGATAACCGCCCTCCTCGTCATTGGGCACGAGGCTGCCGATCCGGTCGGCCCGGTCCCCGACCAGCGCTTGCTGATTGGGGGTCAGCGAGGTATTGACGATAAACAGCTTCACTCCGCTATGGTTGGCCATGCGCAGGATCTGTGGCGCGATGTATTGCTCATTGGCGAACATCAGGTAATCGGGGCGATCGGGCCCCTGCAGGGCTGTCCGCGCCTGGGCCAGGGTCAGCTCGGGCTGGCGCTCTGAATAGAGAATGCGCAGGTCGACTCCCAGATCCCGGGCGGCAGCCTGCATGAATTGCGAATAGCTGACCCAGAACGCTTCATGGGTGGAGCCCGGATTCAAAAACAACACAGATTCCGCCCGCGCGCCGGTCCCGAAGGCCAGGCTCAGCAACAGCAGACTAATGTGGAGAAACTTGAACATGAAGCATCCGGGCCCCGGAAAAAATGGCCGCGCATTATAGCCATTCAATCGCCGGCCATTAGCGCCTGATCCCGTTTTTTGTCCGACAATCGTCGGAAACAGGCCCGGAGGGGTCGTTTTATTGATGACTGACCCAGAACACCGCTGTGCCCACGACCAGAATGATCAGGAACAGAATGGCCCACGCATCGACACTGCTATCGCTTTTCCTTGCCTTGGTTGGATTGCTCATTGCATCGCCTCTTGTCGGTTTTATCGGTGATTGCAGAAAGACTCGACCACAGTTAAGACGATGATTGTCCGCACGACAAATGTGGGTTAGTTGACACTCGTTACTGTTAGGCGATTTGGTTCTTTACATATACTCAAACATCACTTTTGCGCATAACTGCAAACGGGTATATTGCCCCGGCTCCATTAAGGAGTGCGCGGCCGTGCGCGCGTAATTGCCGAGGCACCATCGGACTCCAGCAAGCGAAAACGCAGCGTTTTCCGAGTAGCCCAAAGCCTGAGAACAGGACTTATATGTACGTATACGACGAGTACGATCAGCGGATCATCGAGGACCGCGTCAAGCAGTTCCGTGATCAGACCCGACGCTATCTGGCAGGTGAGCTGAGCGAAGAAGAATTCCGCCCCCTGCGCCTGCAAAATGGCCTTTACATCCAGCGTTTCGCGCCGATGCTGCGGGTGGCGGTGCCTTACGGCCAACTGACCTCGCGTCAGGTGCGCATGATGGCGAAGATTGCCCGCGACTACGACAAGGGCTACGCCCACATCAGTACCCGCCAGAACGTGCAGTTCAACTGGCCGGCAGTCGAAGACATCCCGGACATCCTCGCGGAACTGGCCACCGTGCAGATGCACGCGATCCAGACCAGCGGTAACTGCCTGCGCAACGTCACCACCGACCAGTTCGCCGGTGTGGCGTTCGATGAGCTGATCGACCCGCGGCCATGGTGCGAAATCGTTCGTCAGTGGACCACGTTCCACCCGGAATTCGCCTACCTGCCGCGCAAATTCAAGATCGCCGTCAACGGCTCGACCTCCGACCGTGCGGCCATCGAAGTCCACGACATCGGACTTGAACCGGTGCACAACGCCGCTGGCGAGCTGGGCTTCCGCGTTCTGGTCGGTGGCGGTCTGGGCCGTACTCCGGTCGTTGGCGCGTTCATCAACGAGTTCCTGCCATGGCAGGACCTGTTGAGCTACCTCGACGCGATCCTGCGGGTCTACAACCGCTACGGCCGTCGCGACAACAAATACAAGGCGCGGATCAAGATCCTCGTAAAAGCGCTGACTCCAGAAGTCTTCGCGCAGAAAGTCGATGCCGAGATGGAACACCTGCGCGGCGGCCAGACCACGCTGACCGAAGCCGAAGTTCATCGCGTCGCCAAACACTTCGTCGACCCGGACTACAAGGCGCTGAGCAATCATGACGCCGAACTGGCCGCCCTCGACAAGGAACACCCGGGCTTCGCCCGCTGGCGCACCCGCAACACTCTGGCGCACAAGAAGCCGGGCTACGTGGCCGTGACCCTGTCCCTGAAGCCGACCGGCGTTGCACCGGGCGACATCACCGACAAGCAGCTCGATGCCGTCGCCGATCTGGCGGACCGCTACAGCTTCGGTCAACTGCGCACCTCCCACGAGCAGAACATCATTCTGGCCGATGTCGAGCAAAGCCAGCTGTTCACCCTGTGGGGCGAGTTGCGTGAAGGCGGTTTCGCCACGCCGAACATCGGCCTGCTGACCGACATCATCTGCTGCCCTGGCGGTGATTTCTGCTCCCTGGCCAACGCCAAGTCGATCCCGATCGCCGAATCGATCCAGCGCCGTTTCGATGATCTGGACTACCTGTTCGATATCGGTGAACTGGACCTGAACATCTCCGGCTGCATGAACGCCTGCGGTCACCACCACGTCGGCCACATCGGTATCCTCGGGGTGGACAAGAAAGGTGAAGAGTTCTATCAGGTCTCCCTCGGCGGCAGCGCCAGCCGTGATGCGAGCCTGGGCAAGATCCTCGGCCCGTCTTTCGCTCAGGAAGACATGCCGGACGTGATCTCCAAACTGATCGACGTGTACGTGGAACAGCGCACCGAAGACGAGCGCTTCATCGACACCTACCAGCGTATTGGCATCGACCTCTTCAAGGAACGCGTCTATGCAGCGAATCATTAAGAACAACGAGGTCGTCGACGAAACCTGGCACCTGCTGCCCAAGGATTTCAACATCGACGAGATCAGCAACTGCGACGACCTGATCGTCCCGCTGCAGCTGTGGCGTGAACACAGCCGCATGCTCAAGGCCCGCGACGGTGGTCTGGGTGTGTGGCTGGACGCCGACGAAGAAGCCGAGGAAATCGGTGACGACGTGAATGAGTTCCAGGTCATTGCCCTGAACTTCCCGGCGTTCACCGATGGCCGCAACTACTCCAACGCCCGCCTGCTGCGCGACCGTTACGGTTTCAAAGGCGAACTGCGAGCGATTGGCGACGTGCTGCGCGACCAGTTGTTCTACATGCGCCGCTGCGGTTTCGACGCCTTCGCCCTGCGCGCGGACAAAGACCCGTACGACGCCCTTGAAAGCCTCAAGGACTTCTCGGTGACCTATCAGGCCGCCACTGACGAACCGCTGCCGCTGTTCCGTCGCCGGTAAATCCCCGGGGCATAAAAAAACGCCGGTCATTCGACCGGCGTTTTTTATGCCCGCTTTACCAGAACCGTTGCTGGGTCAGCCGGCTCCACCAGTTCAACAGCACACGATCCAGCGAACCGCTGGCCGCCATGCCGATGCGCTCCTGCAGGCTTTTGCGCTCGGCGTAGTGCAGGTGATAGACCTCGGACTTTTTCGCCCGGTCCGCCAGGTACTCGTCACTGGTCTTGAGCTCGTCCACAAGTTGCTTGTCCAGCGCCGCGAGGCCGAGCCAGACTTCACCGGTGGCGACTTCGTCGATCGCCAGCTGTGGGCGATAACGGGCAACGAAGTTCTTGAACAGCTGATGGGTGATGTCCAGGTCTTCCTGGAATTTCTCCCGGCCCTTCTCGGTGTTTTCGCCAAACACGGTCAGGGTGCGTTTGTATTCGCCGGCTGTCAGCACTTCAAAATCGATATCATGCTTTTTCAGCAGGCGATTGACATTCGGCAACTGCGCAACCACGCCGATGGAACCAAGAATGGCGAACGGTGCGCTGATGATCTTCTCGCCAATGCACGCCATCATGTAGCCGCCGCTGGCCGCCACCTTGTCGATGCACACGGTCAACGGCACGCCGGCTTCGCGGATACGCGCCAGTTGCGACGACGCCAGGCCGTAGCTGTGCACCATACCGCCACCGCTTTCCAGACGCAGGACCACTTCGTCCTTGGGTGTGGCAAGCGTCAGCAACGCGGTGATTTCATGGCGCAGGCTCTCAGTGGCGGACGCCTTGATGTCACCGTCGAAATCCAGCACGAACACCCGGGATTTGCTTTCGGGATTCTTCTTCTGTTTCTTCTCGGATTTGGCCTCGCCCTTGCGCAGGGCCTTGAGCTGATCCTTGTCGAGCAGGCTTTGCTCCAGGCGTTCACGCAAGCCTTTATAGAAATCGTTGAGCTTGCTGACCTGCAACTGGCCCGCGGCTTTGCGCCGGCCCTTGCTGCGCAACGCTGCAAAACTCGCCAGCACCACCAATATGGCGATGACCAGTGTGACGGTCTTGGCCAGGAAACTGGCGTATTCAGTCAAAAACTCCACAGTGACTCCTTCAAACGATGCGCGGTCGTGAAACACACGCGGGAATTGGCTCCAGCATACCCATGCACCGGCCGGTCGGCCAGCCGTGAAACCTCTGGCAACAAGGCTGGAACGGGCATTTCAAACAAGCGTATGTTTTTTCATTGACAGCTCACCGTCATCCCCATAACCTCGCCACAACCTTCAACGTACCAGGATGACGCGGACGTGGGCAGCATCTACTTGATTCGACATGGCCAGGCCTCCTTCGGTGCAGACGACTATGACGTCCTGTCGCCGACCGGTGTTCGCCAGGCAGAAATCCTCGGCCGTCACCTGGCCGAACTCGGAATCAGCTTCGACCGCTGCCTGTCGGGCGATCTGCGTCGTCAGCAGCACACGGCCAACAGCGCGCTGGAACAGTTCGCGGCTGTCGGCCTGCCGGTTCCGGTTCTGGAAATCGATTCAGCCTTCAACGAATTCGACGCCGACGCCGTGATCCGCGCCCTGCTGCCGGCCATGCTGCCCGAAGAACCCGAAGCACTGGAGATCCTGCGCAACGCCGCACAGAACCGTGGCGAATTCCAGCGCATCTTCGCCCTGATCATCGAGCGCTGGCTCGCCGGCACCTACGACACACCCGGCCTGGAAAGCTGGCTGGGTTTCGTCGAGCGGGTCCAGGCCGGTCTGCACCGAATACTCGAACAAGCCGACAACACCCAGAAAATCGCGGTGTTCACTTCCGGCGGCACAATCACCGCCCTGCTCCACCTCATCACTCAAATACCTGCGCGACAGGCCTTTGAACTGAACTGGCAAATCGTCAACACCTCGCTCAACCAGCTGAAGTTTCGCGGTCGCGAGGTGGCGCTGGCTTCCTTCAACAGTCATGCACATCTGCAACTGCTGAAGGCCCCGGAACTCATCACGTTTCGCTGAGTCCGGATTACTGTGACCCTGCTGCAATCAACCAAAAAGGATCGAACCATGACCTCCGTAGCTGATGCCGTAAAAGCAATGCAAGCCAAGTTCAACCCAGCCGCCGCTGCCGGTCTGGATCTGGTCTTCGGTTTCAACATCACTGACGAAGACAAGCAATACGCCCTGATCGTCAAAGACGGCACCTGCGACATCCAGGAAGGCGAAAACCCGGACGCCAACTGCACGCTGGTGCTGGACAGCGAAACCCTCAAAGGCATCGTCAGCGGTGAAACCGACGGCATGCAGGCCTTCATGGGCGGCAAGCTGCGCGTTGAAGGCGACATGATGCTGTCGATGAAACTGTCCGAGCTGTTCCCGGCGTAAGTCGGCAGCCAGACTGCGAACAAATCCCGCCCCTGTGGCGGGATTTGTCGTTTCAGGCACTCGAACCGGCAAACGACGCTGCCAGCAACTCCTGTGTATACGGATGCCGCGCCGAGCCGAACAACTTGTCCGTTTCCCCTCGCTCCACCACCTCGCCGTCCTTCATCACGATCAGATCGTGGGCCAGTGCCCGCACCACCGCCAGGTCATGACTGATGAACAGATAGGTCAGGCCGTGCTCCTCCTGCAATCGCCGCAACAGTGCGACGATCTGTTTCTGCACCGTGCGATCCAGCGCCGAGGTCGGCTCGTCCAGCAGGATCAGATCCGGCTTGAGTACCAGCGCCCGGGCGATAGCGATGCGTTGCCGCTGCCCGCCGGAAAACTCGTGGGGATAGCGATGGCGTGTCGCCGGATCAAGGCCCACGTCGCGCAAGACATCGATCACGGCCTGTTCGCGCTCCCGCACGTTCAAGTCACTGTGCACCTGCAAGCCCTCGGCGATGATCTGCTCCACGCACAAACGCGGACTGAGGCTGCCGAACGGATCCTGAAACACCACTTGCAGACGCTTGCGCAACGGCCGCAATTGTTTGCCGCTCAAGCCCTCCAGCGCCTCGCCTGCGAAACGGATGCTGCCCTGGGCGTCGATCAGCCGCAGAATCGCCTGACCCAGCGTGGACTTGCCCGAACCGGACTCACCGACAATGCCCAGCGTCTTGCCCCGCTGCAGGTTCAGGTTGATGCCATTGACCGCGTGCAGATACGCCTTGGCCCGCAGCCATCCGCCACCCAGTGGAAAACGCACATTCAGATTGCGAACCTCAAGCAAATCCTCCGCGGCATCACGGCACAACGCCGCGCCACCGGGTTCGGCATTGAGCAACTCGATGCTGTAGGGATGCTGCGGTGCGCTGAACAATTGCTCGCAGCTTGCCTGTTCGACGATTTCGCCCGCGCGCATCACCGCCACTCGCTGGGCGATGGTGCGCACCAGATTCAGGTCGTGACTGATGATCAACAGTGCCATGCCCAACCGCTGTTGCAATTCCTTGAGCAGCAGCAGAATCTTGCGTTGCACCGTGACATCGAGGGCCGTGGTCGGCTCATCGGCGATCAGCAATTGCGGCTCGCAGGCCAGCGCCATGGCGATCATCACCCGCTGCCGCTGCCCGCCGGAGAGCTGATGCGGATACGCCTTCAGCCGTTCGCGCGGACGTTGAATGCCGACCAGTTCCAACAGTTCCAGAATCCGTTTGCGCGCCGCCGCGCCCGCCAGGCCTTTGTGCAGCGCCAGGCTTTCGCCGAGTTGCCGCTCGATGCTGTGCAACGGGTTGAGCGAACTCATCGGCTCCTGAAAAATCATCGCGATGCGGTTGCCGCGCAGTTGCCGCAAATAACGCTCGTGCACACCCAGCAACTCTTCACCGCCATAACGAATGCTGCCGTCGATCTGCGTGATGTTCGGGTCCAGCAGTTGCAGGATGCTGTGGGCCGTCACCGACTTGCCGGAGCCCGACTCGCCCACCAGCGCCAGGCATTCACCCGGACGGATGTCGAGATCGATACCGTGCACCACTTCCTGGCCTTTGAAGGCGACCCGCAGGTCGCGTATTTCGATCAAATGTTCACGCATATCAAGTCCTGGGGTCGAAGGCATCACGGCAGGCTTCGCCGATGAAGACGAGCAATGAAAGAATCAGCGCGAGCGCAAAGAACGCCGTCAGGCCCAGCCACGGCGCTTGCAGATTGTTCTTTCCCTGACCGATCAGTTCGCCCAGCGAAGCACTGCCGGCGGGCATGCCGAAGCCGAGAAAGTCCAGCGCCGACAACGTGGCAATTGCCCCGGTCAGAATGAACGGCAGGTACGTCAACGTCGCACTCATGGCATTGGGCAGAATGTGTCGCACGATCACCTGCGCATCGCCGACGCCCAGCGCCCGCGCTGCCTTCACGTACTCCAGGCCCCGGCTGCGCAGGAACTCGGCGCGCACCACGTCCACCAGGTTCAGCCAGGAAAACAGCGCCATGATCCCCAGCAGCCACCAGAAATTCGGCTCGACGAATCCGGACAGAATGATCAGCAGATACAACACCGGCAGCCCCGACCAGACCTCCAGCAAACGCTGCCCGATCAGATCGACCCAGGCGCCGTAATAACCTTGCAGGGCACCGGCTGCGATACCGATCAGCGCACTCGCGGCGGTCAATGACAAGGCAAACAGCAACGAAACCCGCGTACCAAAGATCACCCGTGCCAGCACATCCCGCGCCTGATCGTCGGTGCCCAGCCAGTTTTCGCCGGAAGGCGGGCTCGGTGCCGGTTGGGTCAGGTCGTAATTGACCGTGTCGAAACCGAACGGGATCGGCGCAAACCACATCCGTCCGCCCTGCCCCTCGATCAGTTCACGCACCTGGGCACTGCGGTAGTCGGGCTGGAACGGCAGCTCGCCGCCGAAATCCTGCTCGGTGTAGCGTTTGAACGCCGGGAAATACCACTCGCCCTGATACGTCACCAGCAACGGTTTGTCGTTGGCGACCAGCTCGCCGCCCAGGCTCAGGCCGAACAGTGCGAGAAACAGCCACAACGACCACCAGCCGCGCCGATGAGCCTTGAACCGCGCCCAGCGGCGCTGCCCGATGGGAGAAAGTGTCAGCATCAGGCAGCCCTCGCGGAAAAGTCGATACGCGGATCGACCAGCGTGTAACAAAGGTCGCCCAGCAGTTTTATCAAGAGCCCGAACAGAGTGAAGATGAACAGCGAACCGAACACCACCGGGTAATCCCGCGACACCGCCGCTTCGTAGCTCAGGCGGCCGAGGCCGTCGAGGGAGAAGATCACTTCGATCAAGAGCGAACCACCGAAAAACACCGTGACCAATGCCTGAGGCAATCCAGCCACCACCAACAGCATCGCGTTGCGAAACACATGCCCGTACAGCACCTGCCGCTCACTCAGGCCCTTGGCCCGGGCCGTGACCACGTACAGCCGCGAGATCTCGTTGAGAAAACTGTTTTTGGTCAGGATCGTCAGCGTCGCGAAACCGCCGATTACCAGCGCGCTGACCGGCAGCACCAGATGCCAGAAGTAGTCCGCCACCTTGCCCCACAGCGACAGCTCGGCGAAGTTGTCCGAGACCAGCCCGCGCACCGGAAACCAGTCCAGCGCCGTACCGCCGGCGAACACCACGATCAGCAGCAGCGCAAACAGAAAACCCGGCATCGCATAGCCGACGATGATCGCCGCGCTGCTCCAGACATCGAACGCCGAGCCGTTGTGCACCGCCTTACGGATGCCCAGCGGAATCGACACCAGATAAGTGATCAGCGTCGCCCACAAACCCAGCGACAGGGTCACCGGCAGCTTCTGCCAGATCAGTTCGGTCACCGACGCGCCTCGAAAAAAACTCTTGCCGAAGTCCAGTTGCGCGTAGCTCTTGAGCATCAGCCACAGACGCTCACCGGCACCTTTGTCGAAGCCGTACTGGCGCTCGATCTCGGCCACCAGTTTCGGGTCCAGGCCACGGGTTGCGCGGGACTCGCCGCCAATGGTTTCGACATGACTGGCACCCACCGCGGCACCGACACCAATCCCCTGCAATCGAGCGATGGCCTGCTCGACCGGGCCACCGGGTGCGGCCTGCACGATCACGAAGTTCACCAGCAGAATCGCCAGCAGGGTCGGCACGATCAGCAGCAGTCGTCGCAGGCTATAACCCCACATGTGCGTACTCCTTTTGCTGTTGCTGCATCTGCGTCGAGGTCAGCGCGGTCGGGCTGATTTCCCACCAGGTGTCGAGTCCGGCGTCGTACAGCGGCGCAATTGCCGGGCGACCGAAGCGGTTCCACCAGACCGTGGAAATCCCCGGCGGGTAGTAGTTGGGAATCCAGTAATAGCCCCACTGCAACACCCGGTCCAGAGCATGGGCATGGCGCAGAAGGCTCTCGCGGTTGTCGGCCTGCACCACGCCTTCAAGCAGCGCATCCACCGCCGGGTCGCGCAGCACCATGTAGTTGTTGGAGCCAGGATCGTCGGCGCCGTCGGAGCCGAAATAGTTGAACAGCTCGCGCCCCGGCGCCTGACTCACCGGGTAACCGACGACGATCATGTCGTAGTCGCGGCTGCGCACGCGGTTGGTGTATTGCGCGGTGTCGACCTGACGAATATCGAAGCCGATACCGATCTGCGCCAGGTTGCGCTTGAACGGCAGCAGCAGGCGTTCGAATCCTTTCTGGCCGTTGAGGAAGGTGAATCGCAACGGTTCGCCGGCGGCATTCACCAATTGATCGCCACGGGGTTTCCAGCCGGCGGCCTCCAGCAATTTCAGCGCCTGCAACTGTTGCGCACGGATGTTGCCACTGCCATCAGTGCGCGGCGCTTCGAACACCTGGCTGAACACCTCATCGGGAATCTTGCCGCGCCACGGTTCGAGGATTTTCAGTTCTTCGGCATCCGGCAGTTCGGTGGCCGACAATGCACTGTGGGAAAAGAAGCTGCGCTGGCGCAGGTACAGGCTGCGCATCATCTGCCGGTTGCTCCATTCGAAATCCCAGAGCATGGCGATCGCCTGCCGCACTCGGCGATCCTGAAACACCGGATTCTGCAAGTTGAACGCAAATCCCTGGGCACCTTGCGCGGCGCCGGGTGCGAGGTGTTCACGCAGCAACTTGCCCTGCTCCAGCGCTGCGCCGGCATAACCGATGGTGTAACTGGTGGCGGAGAACTCGCGGTTGTAATCGAAGCCGCCGGCCTTGAGCACTTGTCGTGACACGTCCGTGTCGGCAAAGAACTCCACGCTCAATTGATCGAAGTTGTAGAGCCCGCGAGTGATCGGCAGATCCCTGCCCCACCAGTCCTTGATCCGCTGAAACTTCACGCTGCGCCCGGCATCCACCGCGCTGACCTTGTACGGCCCGCTGCCCGGCGGAATCTCGAAGCCTGCGCCATCGGCGAAATTGCGTGTACGCCACCAATGCTCGGGCAACACCGGCAATGTCGCCAGATCCAGCGGCAAGGTTCGGCTCTCGTTGTTCTTGAACATGAAACGCACCTGGGTCGGCGACTCGACCTGCACCTCGGCGACATCACGAAATTGCTGGCGATATTTGAGGCTGCCCTGAGTGGTGAACAGCTCGAAGGTGTAACGCACGTCTTCGGCAGTGATCGGCGCGCCGTCCTCGAACCGTGCCTTGGGGTTGAGGTAAAAGCGCAGCCAGCGCCGGTCCGCGTCCAGCTCTATCCTCTGCGCGACCACACCGTAGACGCTGTAAGGCTCGTCCTTGCTGCGATAGGCCAGCGGCGCGTAGAGCCAGCCATCGATTTCGGCGACACCTGTGCCTTTGTCGATGTAGGGAATCAGGTGATCGAACGGACCGCTCTCCAGCGAAGAACGGCGCAAGGTTCCACCCTTGGGCGCGTCGGGGTTGGCGTAAGCCAGGTGCTGGAAATCCGCGGCGTATTTCGGCGCTTCGCCGTAGACCGTGAGGGCGTGTTGGGGCTGCGCAAATATCGCCGGGCTCAGCAGAAGACATACGCCCAGCAAAGTGAGTCTGGAAAACATGGGCAGATCCTTTAACCGCGTGCCTGCCTGTCTGTGATGTGCAACAGGCCGGCATTTTTTATAGGGCCGGTTTTAGAACGATGAGTTACTAAAACCGGCCATGTCTGGTCACTCTCAGAACTTGTAATTGACCCGCGTGTACAACGTGCGGCCAAACGGGTCGCCATATTTCGGGTCGTAGCCGCTCTGGAACGTGTAGGTCTGATTGCTGAAGGGCGGCTCGCGGTCGAACAGGTTTTTCACCCCGAGGGTCACCGCCAGAGTCTTGCGCCAGGTGTAGGTGCCGGCCACGTCCCAGACGTTGTACGAACCGACGTAATCGTGAGTCTCGCGATCCGAGTCGTGGTAACCGCTGGTGTAGCGGTTGGTCAGGCTCGCGCCGAACGGGCCATGACTCCAGCTGCCGGTCAGGCTGTGACGCCAGCGGGCCACCGCGCCCGCCGACGCGAAGACACCCCCGCGAAAATCCCCGAGCTTGTCGATGAAATCGCCCTTGAGCTGCTGCTGATACTCATAACGGCTGACATAAGTCCCTTGCAGGCCGATGCCGAAATCACCGAAGGACGTGCTCGGCAGGCGATAGTCGAAACTGACGTCGACGCCGTTGGTCTTGATCTTGCCGAGGTTGGCCAGACCGGTGACCACGTGATCGATAGAGCCGTCAGGCTTGCGGATCAAACGCTCCGGATACAGTTCCGGGTTCTCGAACACCGCCGATTCGGGGAATTCGGCGATCTGATTGGCGATGCTGATCCACCAGAAGTCCAGCCCGGTGGTCAGGCGATCAAACGGCTGATAAACAAAACCGACGGTGACGTTGCGCGCGGTTTCCGGGCTAAGGTCAGTATTGCCGCCCGTGGTGCGGTTGAACTGCTGGGCGCAGTCGCGGTTGGCAATGCCGCCATTGCTCGGATTGCCACCGGCACACAGGCGCGGGTCGTTGTAATTGGCGTTGGTGAAGGTGGTGAAGTTCGGGTTGTAGAGTTCGTACAGCGACGGCGCCCGGAAGCCTTCGCTGTAGGCGCCTCGCACCACCAGTTCCTTGAACGGCTGGAAGCGGAACGAGTATTTCGGATTGGTGGTGCTGCCGAAATCGCTGTACTTGTCGTGTCGCACGGCGGCGGACAATTCCAGGCTGTCGAACACCGGCACATTGACCTCGGCATATTGTGCCGAGACGCTGCGATCCCCTGACACACTGCCGTTCGGGTCGACGCCAAGGCTCTGCACATCCCCGGCAAATGCGGCGAAGTCCTGATGGAAATCTTCCTTGCGGTACTCGCCACCCAGCGCCAGCGCCGAAGGACCGGCGCCAAACCAGTCACCGATCTCGCGGCTGACTCGGCCATCAATCGCCTTCACCCGGCCCACGGCGGTTGCGTAATCACCGTCCACAGCGTTGGCCGCCAGCAATGCTGAACCGGCAGCCGTCTGCGGACCGAACGGGTTGATCACGCCGTTGGCGATCCCCTGGCTGACGGCACGGTCGTTCACGTATCCGCTGCGGATCGTGTTGACCACTTTGTTCTGGTTGTACGACGCGCCGAGGTTGTAATCCCATCCGACCAGCGTGCCGTCGAAGCTCAACAGCAGGCGCTGACCGGTGTTGTCATCCTCATGCTGACGGGCGCCGACCGTCGTTTCGCGCCAGTTCACGTCCACCGGTTGCGTCGGGTCGAGGGCGAAACCGCTCGGCCCTGGCGTGATGCCGTTACCCGGATAGAACGCAGTGCCGGGATTGACCTGATTGCCCATCAAAGTGCCAGGGCCGATCTGCGTCCGGTTTTCGTTGCGCGCCCAAAAGTATTCGAGGCTGACGTTGTGATCGTCCGACAGCTTGCCAGTGGCCTTGGCGAACGCGGAGGTCTTCTCGGTTTCCGGCACCAGATCCAGGTAATTCCACAGGCTCTGACGGCAAATACCGTTGCGCGACAGCAGCCCCGGCGCATTGCAACCGGAACCGGCCAATGGGTTGGTGGCGTTGCTGCCCTGGCTCCAATTGGCGGGCGACGCTGTGCCCGAGGTGTAATCCAGACCGCGCCCCGGCTGATAGTTGTAGGTGTAGGCGCGATCATCGGCCGCGAGGCGCTGCTGCTTGTCGTAGCTCACCACGCCGAAAACGTTGAAGCGATCGTCCTGCAAATCACCGAAACCCCAACTGCCGCTGAAGTTGCGGCTTTCACCGCCACCGGAATGAGTCGGCGTGTCGTAGCTGGTGCTGATCTGGCCTTCGGTGAGGCTGGTCTTGGTGATGAAGTTGATCACCCCACCGATGGCATCTGTGCCGTACAGCGCCGAGGCGCCGTCGCGCAGCACTTCCACCCGGTCGATGGCGGCGAACGGGATGGTGTTGAGGTCGACGCCGGAACCATTGATGGCGTTGGTCGCGTTATTGCTCAAGCGTCGACCGTTGAGCAGCACCAGGGTCTTGTTCGGGCCGATCCCGCGCAGGTCGGCGTAAGACGCCCCGCCACTGCTCGACCCCACCGAGCGCCCGGAACCGACGGAAGACTGGTTGGCCGAGATGCGGTTGACCAGCTCTTCAGTGGTGGTCACGCCCTGCTTCTGCAACTCCTCGACCCGCAGGATGGTGACCGGTACGGCGGTTTCGGCATCGACCCGGCGGATCGCGGTACCTGTGACTTCGACCCGCTGCAATTGGGTGGTCGGCTCGGTTGCCGTGCTGTCTGCAGCCACGGCCGGTAACGTGTTGATTGCCAGCAGCAAGGCCAGGCTTAAAGGGGATTTAACGGGTGAAAAATGGATCATGAACAGCCATCCCTGCGTTTTGGTTTATGCAGGGATGTGCGACGAGTGTCGGGGATTTATAGAGCCCGATTTAGACCGTTGAATGCTGACGTTATGCCAAAAGCAGCGTGATGACAGGCTTCATGCAATCGCCAGGGAGGGCCGCTTATCCCCCAAAGTGATAACTCACATCCAGCCACCACTGTCGCCCGTACGGGTCGTAGTTGCCGGTCGGGTAATACGGCCAGCCTGCGGAGTCGTCATGCTTGACCTGATTGAGCACGTTGTTCACGGTCAGCCCGACGCTCGCCCGCTCGTTCAAGCGATAGCGCGCACTGGCGTTGAACACCGTCCATGGTGACAGACGCCCGTCGCCCGCGCCGTTGGTGACCGAGCCATAGCGAATGCCCATCAGGGTCGCTGTGGCCTTCTGGTAATCCCAGGTCAGGCTGGCGTTGACCTTGCTGCGCCAGTCGTAGTTGGTGCGCGAGGTGCGCCAGTCCTGGGTCGGGGCTTCGTCCGACTCCTTGTAGTTATGCGAGAGCACCAGGGTGTAGCCCAGCGCCGAACTGAACGCACCGTACTGCCCGGCGCCCCAGCGGATGTTGCTCTTGAAGTCCAGGCCGCTGACCCGTTCGCTCGCCGCGTTGATCGCATTCACCCGTACCCGCTGCAACTGATTGGGATCGACGGCGGCATTGCCGGGATTGCGATCGACACGAGCGAGAGTCGATTGGCAGTTGGCCGAGTTGATGTCCTGGGTGCCATTGCGGCATTCGTTCTCTTGCTGCAACAGGCGGTTTTCGTCGACGGTGGTCAGCAGGTCATCGATCTCCACCCGCCAGAAGTCAGTGGAAAAATCGAAGTTGCGCGACGGCGACCAGACGAAGCCGTAGGTCCAGGATTTGCCGCGTTCGGATTGCAGATCCGCCGTGCCGCTCTGGGTGTAATCGACCCGCCCGCGATCACACGCGCCCTCCACGCCCTGGCTGCAACCGTAATAGTCGATCTGCGCCGGGTAGTAACCGTTGCTGTCGGACTGATAGATGTAGTTCAGGTCCGGGGCGCGGAAACTGGTGCCGTAACTGCCGCGCACCAGCAGGCTGGTCACCGGCCGCCATTCCAGGCCGAGGTTGTAGGTTTTCTGTTGTTCGGTGCGGCCGCTGAATTTGTATTGGTCCCAACGCCCTGCGGCTGTCGCCAGCACCGTGTCGGTGACCGGAATGCTGAATTCGCCACCGGCCGCGTATCGTTTGCGAGAGCCGCCGGAGCTTTGTGCCGGGGTCACGCCGTAGAAACTGCCGTCGTTGAGGCTGTCATCCGGGTCGATGCGGTATTCCTGTTTGCCCGCCTCCAGCACCCCGGCGAATCCCACCGGGCCAGCCGGCAGGTCAAACAGATCGCCATTGACCGAGGCGTTGTAACTGGTGGATACCGACTTGCTGCTCTGGGTCAGATTGCCGCGAAACTGCTCCCACTCCTGGGTTGTCAGTGGCCGGTCGAGGCGCGAGGCATCCGGCGCGAACACGGGGTAGCCGCCACGGGTACCGAGCTGCGGTCCGAGGTAGAAATCCTGGATCGACGACAGCGGCGTATAGCGTGTGGTGCGCACGCTTTTGTATTCCGAGCGATTGACCGCCAGATCATAGTGCCAGCCGGTGTCGGCGATTTTGTCCGAAAGCCCCAACGTGCCGGTCCATGAGGTGTCGCGCCACTTGCTGTTGTTGCTGGTACGCCCGCCGATTTCCTCTTCACCGAAACGCCGGTACCAGCGCTCCAGATTGCCGCTGTTCTGGTTGATGAAATCCGGCGAGGTGAAGCTCGGGCCGCGTGTGTTGTTCTGGATGTGATCGAGGCCGTACATCAGGTCGGCGAAGACCTGGCCGCTGTCGCTGAAATGCCAGGTGCCACGGGTGTAGCCGTCGTAGTTTTCCTTTTGCGTCTGGATCGTCCAGTAATCGTTGTACATCTGGTCGGTGCGGCAGCGCCCGGCGCTGTTGAACAGCTTGTTGTCGAACGTGCCCTGATACGCGCCGCAGCCCGGTCCCAGGTAACGGTTGTTGGTCAGATCGCGACGGTAACCGACATCCGCCAGCGGCCCGCTCTGCATGAAGCCGCGATCATCGGCCCAGATCGGGTCGCGGTTGGTCAGCTCAAGCCCGAACAAGCCATCGAAGTCGCCCCAACTGCCGCCGCCGCTAATCTGCAACCGCTGGTTGTCGCCGCCGCCGCGCTCACTGGTGCCGCCCTTGAGGTTGACATCGACACCATTCATCTTGTCCTTGAGGATGATATTCACCACCCCGGCAATCGCGTCCGAACCGTAGATCGCCGAGGCGCCGCTGCTGAGCACTTCAATGCGGTCGATGATCGCCGACGGAATGTTCGCAAGGTTGGTGAAGTTGACCTTGCCATCGTACGGCGTCGGGTAATCGGCGACCCGCCGGCCGTTGATCAGCACCAGCGTGTGGTTGGGGCCGAGGCCGCGCAGGTTGAGGGCGCTGGCGGCCGGCTGCCAGGTGTTGCCGTAGTCTTCGCCCTGGGTCATGCCGGTGTTCTGGGTTTGCGTGGCGAGCGCGTCGTAGACGTTCTTGTAGCCCCGCGCTTCCATTTCTTCGTGGGTGATGACGTTGACCGGCGTCGCACCATCGCTCTGCGCACGGGCGATCCGCGAGCCGGTGACCGTGACTTTTTCCATGCGGTAATCGGCGCTGCTGGCGGGCACCTCGGCGGCGGCTTTCACGGGCACCGCGCTCGGCACATCGGCCTGACGAATGCTCAAACCCTGAGTGCCCTGCTCGACTTGCAGACCGCTGCCGGATAACGCCTTTTCAACTGCCTGCCTGCCACCCAACGCACCCCGCACCGCACTGCTGCGCTTGCCCTGCACCAGATTCTGGCTGAAGGAAATCGGCACGCCGGTCTGACGCGAGATATCCAGCAGTACCTCGTCGAGCGCACCCGGGGCGATATCGAAAGTGAACACCTGAGCGGCGTCTTGCGCCAGAACGGCGCAAGGAGCGATGCCCATCGCCAGCGCGGCGGCCAGCGTCAGGCGGGTTGATTGTTGTTTGAATGAGAACATCGAAGGGCTTCCCTGTTGAAGGCGTCTGCAGGGAATGAGCAGCAGGCCGGCGCTTTTTATAGGGGGACGGATAGACCGGGAAGTTATGGTTTTATAACCGTGCTTCGATGCTCACCCAGTACGGGTTGTGCCAGGTCACGCGAATCGGCAGCGAGCGTTCGAGCAACTGCAACGTTCGGTCGCTGTCGTCCAGCGAATAGAGACCGCTGAGGTGCAGACCAGCAACGTCGGGACTCAGGTGCAGGATGCCGCGACGGTAGCGGCGCAGGCTGTCGATGACTTCGCTCAAGGGGCGGTCGCGCACTTCGAGTCGGCCCTGAACCCAGGCACTTTCCTGCCCCTTGCTGCGTTCCAGCACGAGGACTTCCCGGCCGTTGAACAACAGACTCTCGCCCGCCTCCACCACCTGCCGCGCACCGCTGGCAGTGACCACTTCGACTTGCGAATGCAGCATCACCAGCCGCGTCGAATCCTCTGCACGCTGCACCAGGAATTTCGTCCCGAGCGCACGCATCCGCCCATGCCCGGTTTCGACCACAAACGGCCGGGTCAGATTTTTCGCCACATCGATCAGCAGCTCACCGCTGCGCAGGTCCAGCAAACGCTCGAGACTGTTGAAGCGCGGCACCACGCGGCTGCGGGCGTTCAACGTCAGGGCGCTGCCGTCCTCGAGTGTGAATTGACGTCGCTCGCCGGTACCCGTCGACAACTCGCCAGCCTCGGGCAACCAGCCATAACGTCGCCCGAGCAACCCGGCCAGCACCGCGACGGCGAGTACGCTCAGGCTACCGCTGATGAATCGGCGACGACTGCTGGAGGGAGCATTCAGGCTGTGCAGCACGCTTTCACGGGGCAAACCCCGCAGGTTCGCATGGCGCAAAAGGTTCAGCCCGCCGCCCATCTGCTCGATGATCTGCTGATGCCGTGGATCCGCCGCACGCCAGGCTTCGAACGCTGCACGTTCCTGAAGGCTGACGTCCCCCGACTGCAGCAGCGCCATCCATTGCGCCGCTTCATCGATCAATGTTTCGTCCGGCCTCATGCCTGCATCGCCTGATAGCAACGCTTGAACGCCTCGACCATGTATTGCTGCACACGGCTGGTGGACACGCCGAGGCGTTCGCCGATTTCGCTGTAGGTCAGGCCATCGAGCTGATGGTAGAGAAACGCAGCCTTGGCCTTGGCCGACAAGCCGTTGAGCAAGCGATCCACCGCCAGCAGCGTTTCGATCACCAACTCCCTTTCCTCAGGCGACGGATGCACCGGCTCCGGTGCCAGCGCCAGGCTTTGCAGATAGGCACGCTCCAGATCCTGCCGGCGCCAGCCTTCATAGACCAGACGCCGGGCAATCGTGGTCAACAGCGCGCGGGGCTCGCGAATGGCCAGCGGATCGGGCAATGCCAGCACTCGCAGAAAGGTTTCCGAAGCAATGTCCTGTGCACTGTGCGGGCAGCCGAGGATACGGCTGACTGCGGCGCACAACCATCGGTAGTCCTTTTGGAACATTTGCCCGATGAGCTGGTAATGCGGGTTGTGACTCCCCATGCCTTACTCCCTGAAAACGGGCTCCACCCGCTGCGAAAATCCATGGATACGCCGGGATCGTCCGGCGTTGATCAGGGTTGCGACTGTGCAATAGCGTCGCCGACATTTGAAGTAATAAAAAAACAGGATAAGCAAACCATTGAGCATAAGACGTTTTATCGCCCCGGCAACATTGGCTGACACAACGTTGATCTCGATCAGTGGCGCGCGCCACGCCACTCTCTAACCTTGCGCCTCCATCGATAGCCACGGACGGCTCACCGGGAGCCTGCGGCTGATCCTTCAAGGAAGAGCAATCATGCGATCACTCAACATCATTCTTTTGTCTTCGGCGTTCAATGGTCTGACCCAACGTGCCTGGCTGGACCTGCGCCAGGCGGGCCATTCGCCCAGCGTGGTGCTGTTCACCGACGAAACCACCGTGTGCGAACAGATCGAAAACAGCGGCGCTGACCTGGTGATCTGCCCGTTCCTCAAGGACCGTGTCCCCCACGCGTTGTGGAGCAACCTGCAGCGTCCCGTGGTGATCATTCACCCCGGCATCGTCGGCGATCGCGGCGCCAGCGCGCTGGACTGGGCGATCATGCGCGAGCTGCCGTCCTGGGGCGTGACCGCCCTGCAAGCGGTGGAAGAAATGGACGCCGGCCCGGTCTGGGCCACCTGCGAATTCAACCTGCCGGCCGGTCTGCGCAAATCCGAGCTGTACAACGGCCGGGTCAGCGACGCAGCAATCCGTTGCATCCGCGAAGTGGTGGAAAAATTCATCGACGGCTTTGTCCCCATGCCTCTGGATTACGCCGATCCCAAGGTTCGCGGCTGCCTGCAACCGAACATGAAACAGGATGACCGTACCTTCAGCTGGCACGACTGCTCGCGCTTCATCAAGCGCTGCATCGACGCGGCGGACGGCCAGCCCGGCGTGCTCGCCAGCCTCGCCGGCGGACAGTATTACGTGTACGACGCCCACCTTGATCAACGCACCGGCATCCCCGGCGAGATCCTCGCGGTACACGACGACGCCGTGCTGGTAGCCACCGGTGATCACAGCCTGTGGATCGGCTCGTTGCGACGCAAACCGCAACCGGGCGAGGAAACCTTCAAGCGTCCGGCGCGGCATGTGCTGGCCGGGCAACTGGCGCACGTACCGGTACTGGACTGGTCGATTGCCAACGCTCCGTTCAGCGATGAGGCGTATCAACCGATCCGCTACCGCGAATCCGGGCAGGTCGGCGAGCTGACCCTGGAGTTCTACAACGGCGCCATGAGCACCGAGCAGTGCCAACGCATGGTCCAGGCCCTGCGCTGGGCCAAATCCCGCGATACGCACGTGCTGCTGATCAAGGGCGGACGCGGCAGCTTCTCCAACGGTGTGCACCTGAACGTGATTCAGGCCGCCGAAGATCCGGGTGCCGAAGCCTGGGCCAATATCCAGGCCATCGATGATGTGTGCGAAGAATTGCTCAGCGCACGGCAACTGGTGGTCAGCGGCGTCACCGGCAATGCCGGCGCGGGCGGTGTGATGCTCGCCCTGGCGGCTGACATCGTGTTCGCCCGCGCTGACATCGTGCTCAACCCGCATTACAAAAGCATGGGCCTGTACGGCTCGGAATACTGGACCTACAGCCTGCCCCGCGCCGTCGGCCCGGCCATGGCCGAACAATTGACCCAGGCCTGTCTGCCGGTCAGCGCTGCTCAAGCGTTGCAACTGGGCATGGTCCAGGAAATCGGCCCGCGCTGCCCGGACGAGTTTGGTTTGTGGTTGCTGCAACGGGCTAATTCGGTACTGACCGATCCGACGTATGCGGCGGTGCGTGAGCGCAAGCTGCGGGTCGATCACGAGTTGATTCGCCGGTGCCGCGAAAGCGAGCTGCAAGAGATGCAGGAAGACATGCTGTACAACCGCAATCAGTTTGCCGAGAAGTGCCGCAACTTCGTGTACAAGCGCAAGACTTGCTGTACGCCGGCGCGGTTGGTGGAGGATTGGGCGCGGGTTCGGGAGGCTGAGCTGGCCAGTTAGTCCGCGGCGTCTGCTTTTCCCCTCACCCTGACCCTCCCGAAACGTCGGACCGCCCGGAGGGAGAGGGGACTGACCGAGATGTCTTGCGCTATGCATCGACCTGAAAAATCGTGTCGATTATGGATTCAAAGCCGAACTTTCAGGTCGATGTATCTCGTCAATATCCCCGAATCGGTCCCCTCTCCCCCCGGGCGGTCCGACGTTTCGGGAGGGCTAGGGTGAGGGCGCTTTTGACTTACAATGCCGGCACCTCAACCTCCGGCCCGCCCATGGACATCGACCTCGCCCGCACCTTTCTGGAAATCGTCCGCCACGGCAGCCTCGCGGCGGCGGCCGAGAAGCTGTTCGTCACCCAGACCGCAATCACCGCCCGTGTGCAAAAACTCGAAAGCCAGTTGGGCAGCACGCTGTTCGTGCGCAACCGCGCCGGTGCGCGGCTGACCGCCAATGGCGAGGCCTTCGTGGTCTACGCCAATCAACTGGTGCAGACCTGGGAAGCCGCCCGCCGCGACCTGCCGCTGCCCGAGGGCTACGACAACGTGCTGCACATCGGTGGCGAGGTCAGCCTGTGCAACCCGTTGATGCTCAGCTGGGCCGCCGAACTGCGCGAGAAAATCCCCAGCCATGCCCTGCGCATGGACATCCGCGACGGCGAGAACCTGCTGCGTCAGCTCGAACTCGGCGTGCTCGATGCCGCGCTCGTCTACCAACCGGAATACTGGCCGGGCCTGCAGGTCGAGCAAGTGCTGGAAGAGAAACTGATTCTGGTCCGGACACCCAACCGCCCCGCCCCCTATGTGTACATCGATTGGGGCGAAGACTTCCGCCGCCAGCACGACGCCGCACTGCCGGAAAAAGCCAAGGCGGCCCTGAGCTTCAACCTCGGCCCGCTGGCACTGCAATACATTCTGGAGAACGGCGGCAGCGGCTATTTCCGTACCCGTGTCGTTCGCACCTACCTGGAAAGCGGCGCACTGGAAACCGTCACCAAAGCGCCGGAGTTTGGCTATCCCACCTACCTCGTATACTCCCGCGACCGCGACTCGGCGATCCTGCAGCAGGCGTTCGATCTGCTGCGCGAAGTGATCAAGGCCGATGACGACTGGTCGCAGCGCTGGAACCCGTTGAGCTGACGACCGCTATGCACCGGAGCATGGCAGTTGTGACCTCAAGGTAGACCCTGCACAAACGGCGGGATCGGCTAATCTGCCGGGATAACGACAATATCCGCAGGTGACCGCAGTGAGGCAGACCACCGAGGCATTTCGCAGCCGCTACCGTGCGGCGATTCATCCGCTGTACAACCCGTGGCTGCACGGTGCGTTCGTGCTGCTGTTCGGCATGCTGGCCATCGGCGCGTTCTGGAGCAGCGTGAAGCAGGTTCACCCGCTGGAATGGCTGACGGTGCCGCTGACGTTGCTGTTCTTCAACTTCGGCGTATATGTGGTGCACCGCCATCTCGGGCATCACAAGAAAGCCTTCGCCAAGATGTTCTACGCCCGCCATGCCGGCGACCATCACAGTTTCTTCACCCCCGGCCACATGACCTGGGACAGCGCCCGCGACTGGCGGGTGATCCTGTTTCCGGCGTGGCTGATCGTGGTGCACACACTGATGATCACCCTGCCCTTGTGGTGGCTGTTTGCGCAGGTCAACGCCAACGTGGCCGGGCTGTTCGGCGGCTGCATGGTACTGGGTTACCTGACCTACGAGGTGTTCCACGCCTGCGAACACTTGCCGGAAAAACATCCGCTGAGCCGCCTGCCCTGGATTCGCCAGATGCGTCGTCTGCACGAATTGCATCACCGGCGTGAACACATGCAGGAGCGCAATTTCAACATCGTCCTGCCGTTGATGGATTACCTGTTCGGCACCCTCTACCGGGAACCGGAACCCATCCCCCTCACCGATTCGAGAACGCCCATGACCCGCATGCAGCATCCGATCGATATCACCGGCGACGCGATTGCCGTACTCGCCTACGCCGCCACGGTCAGCCGTTGGCCTGAGTGGCATCCGTCCTCGCTGAAAATCGACGGTCCCGCCGGCCCGTTGCATGCCGGCGGGCGTTTCGAGGAAGACATTCATGCCGGCGGCCGCGAGGGGCATTTGAGCTGGGAGGTCACCGAGTATCTGCCAGGCCGGCGCTGGTGTGCCCGGGCACAGGGCGATCATGGACTGTCCCTGCTGCTGACTTATGAATGCTCGGCCGCAGGCGAAGGCACAGCCTTCGTGCGCACCCTGGAATACCGCTTCGACAGTCTGGGCATGCGCATCGCCAATCGGCTGTTGCTCAAACGCCGCATCGAACGCGAGTCGGCGGCCTCGATGCTGGCCCTGCGCGACATGGCCACCCGACATCTGGCACTCGCAGGAGCTCACGTGTGAAGCTGCGCCATCTGATCCTGCTGCTGGTGATTTTGATTCTGGCCTTCCTGTTGCTGATGCCGACCAACGTCGAGCCTGTGGCGTGGAAGCCGCAAGTCGCCCCATCATTGACTGATGGGATCTACGCGGACAACCAACGCCTCAAAAGCGCGAAACAGGTCGGCCCGGGCGGTATCGAAGGCCCCGAAGCGCTGCTGCTGGAGGATGACTTTCTGATCACCGGCCTGCATGACGGGCGCCTGCTGCGCACCAGTCTCGACGGCCAGCAGCGCCAGGTGCTCGCCGATACCGGCGGGCGTCCGCTGGGCCTGGCGCGACACCCCAACGGCTTGCTGGTGATTGCCGATGGGGTCAAGGGCTTGCTGTCCCTTGATGCCCAAGGACGGCTGACCGCGCTGACCACTGAAGCCAACGGCCTGAAGTTCGGCTTCACCGACGATGTGGCCATCGACAAGTCCGGGCATTACGCCTACTTCAGCGATGCAAGCAGTCGCTGGGGTTACGGCCATGACGGCGAGGCGATCATCGAGCATGGCGGTGACGGTCGCCTGCTGCGTTACGACTTCCAGACCGGCAAGACCAGCGTTCTGCTCGACAAGCTGGAGTTCGCCAACGGCGTCACCCTCGGCCCGGATGACGCCTATGTGCTGGTCAACGAAACCGGTGCCTACCGCATCAGCCGCTATTGGCTGACCGGCCCCAACGCCGGCACCCACGATCTGTTCATCGACAACCTGCCGGGGTTGCCGGACAACCTCGCGTTCAATGGCCGGGACCGCTTCTGGGTGGCGCTGTACACGCCGCGCAATCCGCTGCTCGATAGCACCGCCGGGCATCCGTTCGTACGCAAGATGATCGTGCGGGCGATGATGGTTCTGCCCAAACCGGTGGAGAAACGCGGCTTTGTCCTCGGGCTGGATCTGAACGGCAAGGTCATCGCCAATCTGCAGGATGCCAGCAACGGCAATTACTCGCCGATTACCACCGCTCGCGAGTATGGCGACTGGTTGTATTTCGGCTCGCTGAAAGCCACGCACATGGCGCGGATGCCGCTGGATGCAGCCTTGGAATGAAGCTTTGGAATGTGTGCTGAAACGAGGGGTGCCATCGCTGAAAATCCAGCGATGGCAGACGGTCAGTTGCTGGATCGATCAAATTTTTCCGGATCCTCATCTTCCGGCACATCCGTGATCTTGCGCTCCTCCTCAGGATGGCGAACGGTATGCGCCGGACTGTTGGGTTCGGGATGCGTGGGAACCGGGTCGAAAGCGCCCTGCTCTTCACTGGGGAACTTGTCGTTGGGGAGCTTGGGTTTGTTCATAAGGCACCTCGCAAAGAGTCGCTGCGTGAAGACTCTGTACATTCGAGGTGCCGTCGTGGCTGTCGTTCCAGTCGGGCACCATCGAAAATCAATGGTGCGACTGACGGTCAGGATCGAGCCTGCAATTGCTCGACGATCTTGTCTTTGACCTGCAGGCGTTTCTCTTTGAGTTTTTTCAGTGTGTCATCGCTGGGGGCGTCCGAGGTCGCCGTCTCGGCCTTGACGACTTCGGCGTCCGCCTGGGAATACTTGTTGATCAGTGCATCCAGATGTGGATCCGCGGTGCGTCGTTGCTGGATCTCTTCCTTTGTGAGTTTCAAGTCCTGTAACAAATCATGGGTCACCGGCATGGAACACCTCCGTCAGTTGATCGGCAGCCAACACGACCGATTGCGCTGGCCAGTTATCAGAATGGCCTTGGTTGTACCCTTCTGTCGACCACCTGTCAGACCAGCGGTGGCCGTTCGTCGCCTTGGGCACAAATGCGATAAAACCTTTGATCGGCACATTCCCTCCATTGAATAACGCTCACAAAAACCTGCGTGGAGAAACACCAATGGACGGATTCAAACTGCGTCATCTCTTTCTGGCAGTTGCCTTGAGTACCGGCATGGGCTCAGCCTTCGCCGCGACCGACAACGACTTTGTCGATAACGCGACAGCTGGCGGCATCGCCGAGATCGAAGCCGCTCGTCTCGCCCTGGAAAAGAGCCAGTCGGCGGACATCAAGGCATTCGCCAACATGATGATCACCGACCACGGCAAGGCCAACGATGAGCTGGCTACCATTGCCAAGGCCCACGACATCAAGGTTCCGGACTCCACCACCCTGGTGAAACAGGCCAAGGAAAAAATCCTCGACATGCGCGATGAATCCTTCGACGCCGCCTACGCCAACAATCAGGTGAAAGCCCACGAAGAAGCCATCGAGCTGTTCAAGAAAGAAGCCAACACCGTGACCGACGACCAGGTCAAGGGCGCCACCGAGCTCAAGGGCTTCGCGCAGAAAATGCTGCCTGGCCTGGAAAAACACCTGGCAGCCGCCAAGGAACTGCAGGCCAAACACCCCTCCAAATAAGCGCAAGACACGCAAAGAGGCCGCCTCCACTGGACGCGGCCTCTTTTGATTGGGTCATCCACAAGTGCGAAAAATCGGCGTTGCCGGCCACGCCAACTAGAGTTAACGGGGCTTTCCCTGCACCGGATCAAAAATATCCTCACAGAAACGAACAACTATTTCGAACGGCCAGGGTCATTCACTTCGCGCCGGTCATTTTCCGAAGAGCCGGCCCCCAATTCGCAATGGAGCACAACGCACATGGCAGCACTGCAGAACAGCACACTCGATGCGATGAAGAACAAACAGACACAACTGTTGAGCGAATGGGTCAACGGATTGCAGGCCAGCGGCACCACCCGCAACCTCAAGGAACATGACATACAGCAACAGACCAGCGAATTCCTGCAACTGGTGCTCAGTGGTCTGGAAAACGGTAACGGCACCAACATTGCCGCCCCCGGTTGGGAGGCCATCCGCCAGTTCCTCGAAAAGCTCTCCCACAGCCGCGCCCTGCTCGGTCAGGATTCGCAGCAAACCGCCAATTTCATTTTCTCGCTCAAAGGCCCGTTGTTCGCCCTGCTGCAGAACCATTATCAGGACCAGCCCGCCCTGCTCGCCGAACAGCTTTGGGAAATCTCCGAACTGTTCGATGCCTTCGGCCTTTACACGATCCGCACGTTCCAGAAGTCCCGTGAAGCGGTGATCAAGCGTCAGCAGGAAGAACTGCTGGAGCTGTCCACGCCGGTGGTCAAATTGTGGGACGGCGTACTGGCGCTGCCGATGATCGGCACCCTCGATTCGCAACGCACTCAGGTCGTCATGGAATCGCTGCTGCAACGCATCGTCGACACCGGTTCGGAAATCGCCATCATCGACATCACCGGCGTGCCGACCGTCGATACGCTGGTCGCCCAGCACCTGCTCAAGACCGTCACCGCGATCCGCCTGATGGGCGCCGACTGCATCATCAGCGGCGTGCGTCCGCAGATAGCCCAGACCATCGTGCACCTGGGCCTCGACCTGCAAGGCGTGGTGACCAAGGCCAATCTGGCCGATGCGCTGAAACTGGCCTTGACCCGTCTGGGCATCACCCTCACCAAGACGGTCTGAACAATGGAACGTATCCCGATTCTTCAGATGGGTGACTTCCTGCTGGTGACCATCCAGGTCGACATGCACGACCAGCTCGCCCTCACCCTGCAAGACGACCTGTCCGAGCGTATCAGCAAGACCTCCGCCCGGGGAGTGTTGATCGATATCTCGGCGCTGGACATGGTCGATTCGTTCATTGGCCGGATGATCGGCACCATTTCCGGCCTGTCGAAAATCATGGATGCCGAAACCATGCTCGTCGGCATGCAGCCGGCGGTCGCCATTACCCTGGTCGAGCTCGGTCTGTACCTGCCAGGCGTCAGTACCGCGCTGAATGTCGAGCGCGGCATGAAACTGCTGCAGGAACGAGTACGCCAGCAATGACCGTGCGCAGCAGCGGTACCCAACCGATCAACATCGAGCAGGACGTGGTGCTGGCCCGGCAACAGGCGCGCAAACTCGCCACCGAATGCGGCATGCGCCTGATCGACCTGACCAAACTGGTGACCGCCGTCAGCGAGCTGGCGCGCAACACCATGGTGTATGGAGGGGGTGGCGACATGGACTGGCAGATCCTCGATGACAACCACAAGGTCGGCCTGCGCCTGACCTTTCGCGATGAGGGCCCGGGCATTCCCGACATCAAACTGGCGATGACCGATGGCTGGACTTCCGGCAGCGGTCTGGGCCTGGGCCTGACCGGGGCCAAGCGACTGGTGGACGAATTCGAACTGGACACCGAGCCCGGCAAAGGCACCCGCATAACGATCACCCGATGGACATGAACATCAGCGGGTCATTGACCCAGGTGTTGGTGATCGAAGACAGCAGCCAGATCGGCCATGTCCGGCGTACGGCCCAGCGCCTGGCCGAGCAACACGGTTTTGGCGAAAGCGATGCCGGCCGCGTGGCGCTGGTGGCCACGGAGCTGGCGAGCAATGTGCTCAAGCATGCCGGACACGGCGAACTGCACCTGCGTCTGTTGCCGCGTCAGAGTGACGACGGCATCGAGATGATCGCGGTCGACCGGGCGCACGGCTTTGATCTGGATGCGTGCATGGCCGATGGCTTTTCCACCGGCGGTACTCAGGGCATCGGCCTGGGCGCCGTGGCACGCCAGGCCGATGTCTTTGATGTTTTTGCCGACCATCGCGGCGCGGTTCTGCTTGCTCGTTTATACCCGCGCAGCGACCGGCAGGTGGATATGCCGTATGGTGTCAGCCAGCACTCGCTGCACAACGACCCGGCTTGCGGTGATGTCTGGCATCTGGCATTCCACGGCGCTGACGTCAGTGCTCTGGTGGTCGACGGTCTGGGTCATGGCGAAGACGCCGAGTGTGCGGCCCGGGCCGGAGAAAAAGCCTTTGCCCTGAATCCGTTCGGTGCGCCGACGGTCCTGATGGAAGACATGCACCGCGAGATGATCGGAACCCGTGGCGGCGCTGTGGCATTCGCGCAGTTTCACGCCGATCGGGCCAGTCTGGCGTTCACCGGTGTCGGCAACATCGGTGCCTGTCTGATCGCCTCCGACAAGTCTCGCGGACTGGCCTCGCATCCGGGCATCGTCGGCGGCCAGTACCGAAAAGCCCAGCCTTTTGACTATGCTCACGTGAACGGACATCTATTGATCATGTATAGCGACGGCTTGCAGTCCCGCTGGAACCTTCAGGATTACCCCGGTCTGGTGCATCGCCATCCCGCCGTGATTGCCACCGTCCTGCACCGCGACTTCTGCCGCGGCCGCGACGATGTCACCGTACTGGTCGTTGCCCTGGAATCCGCCCATGACTGAGTCTCCGATCTTGACCAACGCCGAACAGGCAGAACTGATCGCACGATTGCAGAGCGAAACCGCAGCGCTGCGTGAAGAGCTCGACGAAACCAATCAGGGCGTGCTGGCCCTTTACGCCGAACTCGACACCCAGGCCGAACAACTGCGCCAGGCCTCGGACCTGAAAAGCCGCTTCCTGTCGTACATGAGTCACGAATTCCGCACGCCGCTGGGCTCGATCCTGAGCATCAACAGCCTGCTGGCCGACGAGCTCGACGGCCCGCTCAGCCCCGAGCAACACAAGCAGGTGGCCTTCGTCAGCACCGCAGCCCGCGAGCTCAGCGACATGGTTGACGACTTGCTCGATCTGGCGAAGATCGAGGCCGGTCGCATCAGCATTTCTCCGGCGTGGTTCGACATGTTCGACCTGTTCGCGGCTTTGCGCGGGATGTTCCGGCCGATTGTCGATGCCACGGCGGTGGACCTGATTTTCGAAGAACCAGTGGGCTTGCCGCGCCTGTACACCGATGACAAGAAACTGGCGCAGATCCTGCGCAACTTCATTTCCAACTCGCTGAAATTCACCACCCGTGGCGAAGTCCGGGTCTCGGCACGCCTGGAAGGTCAGGACAAAGTGCGATTTGCGGTCAGCGACACCGGCATCGGCATCGCCCCTGAATTGCACGGCACCCTGTTCGAAGACTTTTCGCAGGTCGATTCACCGCTGCAAAAACGCCTGCGCGGCACCGGTCTCGGCTTGTCGCTGTGCAAGCGCTTCGCCGAATTGCTCGGTGGAGAGGTGGGTGTCGAAAGTACACCGGGCGTGGGTTCGAGCTTTTTCGTGATCATTCCGTTGGCGATTGCCCAGGAGAACGTCGATGAAACATGACATCCGTCTGTTGATCGTCGATGACAACGTCGCCACCCGCTACGCCCTGCGCCGACGCCTGGAGCGCCACGGTTACGTAGTGCTCGAGGCCGGCACCGGCGGTGAGGGTCTGGCCCTGATCGCCAGTCAGTCGCTCGATGCGCTGATTCTCGACGTCAATCTGCCGGACATGAGCGGGTTCGACATCGTTCGTAAACTGCGCACCGACCCGGGCACCGCCCTGCTCCCGGTGATTCACGTGTCGGCCGCGTCGATCCAGACCGGCGACATCATCACCGGACTCGACGCCGGGGCCGATGCTTATCTGATTCACCCGGTCGATCCCGATGTGCTGCTGGCAACGTTGCGCACCCTGCTGCGGGTGCGCGACACGGAGAACGCCTTGCGCGAAAGCGAGGCGCGTTTCCGGGAGATTTTCGTCAACATCTCCGCGCCCATCGCGGTGCTCGACGCCGACCTGAAAGTCCACGAGTGCAACCACGCCTTCTCCCAACTGATCCAGGACAACCGCGACCCGCAGACCCTCAGCGAGTGCTTCGCCGAGGATCAGGGCGCGATCCTCGACGAACTGCGCCTGCGACTGGTGGATGGCGAGCGCTGGAAAGGCACGCTGAACATGCGCGTTCAGGGCGAGATACGCGAGACCGAATGGCAGATTTCGCCCTATCGGACCCCCAAACTGAGCCTGGTGTTCGTCGAAGACGTCACCGAGCACCGTCACCGCGAACGTTCGCACCTGGCGCAACTGGACGACACCACCACGCAACTGGCCAAGGAAGTCGCCGACCGGGTTCGCGTTGAATCGCAACTGCTGCAAGTACAGAAAATGGATGCGCTGGGCAAGCTCACCGGCGGCATCGCCCATGACTTCAACAACCTGCTGACCGGGATCATCACCAGCCTCGAGCTGATTCAGAAACGTGTTGCCGATGCCCGGACGGACAAGGTGCAGTTCTACGCCGAAGCGGCCCTGAGCTCGGCGAGGAGCGCGGCCTCGCTCACCCATCGTCTGCTGGCGTTTGCCCGTCAGCAACCGCTCGACACCCGTCCGGTAGACATCAACAAACACGTCCGCTCGCTCGAAGAATTGCTGGTGCGTACCATCGGCGAACGCATCGCCCTCAAGCTCGAATTGACCACCAAATCTGCCATCGCGCTGGTCGATCCGATCCAGCTCGAAAGTGCAGTGCTCAATCTGGTGATCAATGCCCGGGACGCATTGCCACGGGGCGGAAATATCTGGGTCAGCACTTACGCGGCGTATTCCCACGGCGACCCGAACCTCGCCGATGGTTCCTATGTGGCGCTATCGGTGCGCGATGACGGTACCGGCATCGAGCACAACGTGATCGACAAGGTGTTCGAGCCGTTCTTCACCACCAAACCGCTGGGCCAGGGCACCGGGCTGGGTCTGTCGACGATCTACGGTTTCGCCCGTCAGTCCGGTGGCGATGCGCACATCCGCAGCGTGGCGCGACGTGGCACCGAAGTGACGATCATGCTGCCGGCCACCAGCGATCCGACCGCTGTCGATCTGCCCCCGGTGACCATTGATCCGCAAGGCTCGGGCGAACATGTGTTGATCGTCGAAGACATGCCGACGGTACGCCTGTTCGTCACCGAAGTGCTGGAAGACGCCGGTTACCGCTGCACCCAGGCCGCCGATATCGAAACGGCGCTGGAGCGCTTGCAGAACGACTCGTCGATCGACCTCCTGCTGACCGACGTCGGTCTGCCACGCATGACCGGCCGCGAACTGGCGGACGTTGCACGGGACTGGCGCGAAGCATTGCCGATCCTGTTCATGACCGGTTACGCAGAAACCGCGATCAACCGGCAAGTGTTCCTCGGGGCCGGCATGGACATGCTGGTCAAGCCGTTCCAGATCAGCGAATTGCTGGACAAGGTACGCCGCACGCTCGACGGCACCTGATACACCGCCATCGCGGGCAAGCCCGCTCCCACAGTTTTTTGTGCCGTACACAACTTCGTGAACACATCAGACTCTGTGGGAGCGGGCTTGCCCGCGATGAGGCCCGCCCAGGCGACGCAGTTATCGGTTCAAGGCACGGGCGAGAAACGGCGCAGTCCGGCTCTTCTTGCTCGCCGCCACTTTCTGCGGTGTCCCGGCCACGACGATCTTGCCGCCCTGGTCTCCGGCACCCGGGCCGATGTCGATCACCCAGTCGCTCTGCGCCACCACGCGCATTTCATGCTCGACCACAATCACCGTGTGTCCTGCGCTCACCAGATTGTCCAGTTGTTCCAACAAGCGGTCGACATCTCGCGGATGCAAGCCGGTGGTAGGCTCGTCGAGCACATACAACGTTGCGCCGCGCTGATTGCGCTGCAGCTCGGTAGCCAGTTTGATCCGCTGTGCCTCACCCCCGGACAATTCGGTCGCCGGTTGCCCGAGGCGCAGATAACCAAGGCCGATATCGCGCAGCACTTCCAGTGAACGACGAATCGCCGGTTGCCCGGCAAACACCGTTACCGCCTCGTCCACGGTCAATTGCAGCACCTGCGCGATGCTCAAGCCCTGCCAGAGGATGGCCAACGTGTCGGGGTTGTAACGTGCGCCATGGCAGGTCGGGCACGGCGCGTAAACGCTGGGCATGAACAGCAACTCGACACTGACAAAACCCTCGCCCTCGCAAGTCGGGCAACGGCCCTTGGCAACGTTGAAGGAAAACTGCCCGGCGTCGTAACCCGCCGCTTTCGCCTCGTCGGTCGCGGCGAACAACTTGCGCACGTTGTCGAACAGCCCGGTGTAGGTCGCCAGATTCGAACGTGGGGTACGGCCGATGGGTTTCTGATCGACCTGCACCAGACGTTTGATCGACTCCAGCCCGGCGCTGACCTGGCCGGTGCTGGCAGTCGGGGTATCGTCTTCCAGATTGAGTTCCTCCGGCTCGGCATCACTGGCGCTGCGCCCGAGCTGCGCGCCGACCAGTTCCAGCAGCGCCTGGCTGACCAGACTCGATTTGCCGGAACCGGAGACGCCGGTGACCGAGGTGAAACAACCCAGCGGAAATTCGGCGCTGAGGTTATCGAGATTGTTGCGGGTAACGCCGTCGAGCTTCAGCCAGCCCGACGGTTTGCGCGCGGCGCGTGTGGTGCGTTGCTGTTCGGCGAACAGATAGGCGCGGGTCTGCGACTGCTCGATCGCTGCCAGCCCCGGCGGCGGGCCGCTGTAGAGAATCTGCCCGCCCTTTTCACCCGCCGCCGGGCCGACATCGATCAGCCAGTCGGCGCGGCGCATGGTGTCCAGATCGTGCTCGACCACAAACACGCTGTTGCCGTCGGCCTTCAGACGCTGCAACGCCTCGAACAGCGCCTCGCCGTCAGCCGGGTGCAGGCCCGCGGAAGGTTCGTCGAGCACATAGATCACGCCGAACAATTGCGAGCCCAGTTGGGTGGCCAGTCGCAGGCGTTGCAGCTCGCCTGACGACAGGGTCGGCGTGCTGCGCTCCAGCGACAGATAACCGAGGCCGAGATCGGTCAGGGTACTGACCCGCTCCAACAGGTCCTCGGCGATGCGCTGCGCCGCCAGGCGTTTTTCCAGCGACAGATTGGGGGTGTGACGCACGTCCGGTGCGTGGGTGTGGCCGATGGCGCCATGGGCTACGCGCTGTTGCCGGGCTTCGCGGGTCTGGCTGTGCGTCAGGGTTTCGCCGGGCTCATCGACCTGTTCCAGCCAGCTCGCGTCAGCTACCGGCTTCAAGACCTCAGCGACTTGCAGCAGCGGCATTCGCGACAACTCGCCGATGTCATGGCCGGCAAACGTCACCGACAGCGCCTCGCGTTTGAGGCGCTTGCCATCGCACAACGGGCACAGGCTGCCGAGCATGAATTGCGACACGCGCTTCTTCATCAGCGCACTTTGCGAATGGGTGAAGGTGTGCAGGATGTAGCGCCGGGCACCGGTGAACGTGCCTTGATAACTGGGCTCCATCTTGCGTTCGAGGGCGACGCGGGTTTCTTCCGGCGTCAGCCCGGCGTACACCGGAACCGTTGGCGTTTCCTCGGTGAAGAGGATCCAGTCGCGCTGCTTTTTCGGCAGCTTGCGCCAGGGTATGTCGACGTCGATGCCCATGGTCACCAGGATGTCGCGCAGGTTCTGACCCTGCCAGGCCAACGGCCAGGAGGCCACGGCGCGCTGGCGGATGGTCAGATTCGGATCCGGCACCATCAAGGCTTCGGTCACTTCATAAACCCGGCCCAGTCCATGGCATTGCGGACAGGCACCTTGTGGCGTATTCGGCGAGAAGTCCTCGGCGTACAGCATCGGCTGACCCGCCGGGTAACTGCCGGCGCGGGAGTACAGCATGCGGATCAGGCTCGACAGCGTGGTGACGCTGCCCACCGACGAGCGCGTGCTCGGCGTGCCGCGTTGTTGCTGCAGGGCCACGGCCGGCGGCAGGCCCTCAATGGAATCGACGTCCGGCACGCCGACCTGATCGATCAGCCGCCGCGCGTAGGGCGCCACCGATTCGAAATAGCGGCGCTGCGCTTCGGCATACAAGGTAGAAAACGCCAGCGACGACTTGCCCGAACCGGACACCCCGGTAAACACCACCAGCGCATCCCGGGGAATATCGACGTCAACGTTCTGCAGATTGTGTTCGCGGGCACCGCGCACTCGGACCATGCCGGCGGCGGAACTGGAGCTGCGCTTGGAAGTCATCGGCCAACCTTGGTCTGAAGAGAAATGGCTCAGGCACTCAGCACCGCACGGATCATTTGCAACAACGCCTCGGGCCCGTAGGGCTTGCCGAGCAAATGGGTGTCCGGACTGAGCTGGTGATTGCGCGAGATGATGTCGCGGGTGTGGCCGGAGGTGAACAGCACGGCCACCGGCGGCATTTGCACCTTGGCCCAGGCGGCGAGATCGGAACTTTTGATCAGCCCGGGCATGACCACGTCGGTAAAGATCAGGTCGACCCGGGCCCCCTCCAGCAGCATTTGCATGGCCGTGTCGCCATTGCCGGCGATCAGCACCCGGTAACCTTCCTCGCGCAACAGTTCGACAGCGGAGGTGCGCACCGCTTCGTTGTCTTCGACCACCAGAATGGTCTCGTTGCCGCCCGCCTGTTGACGTTGCGCGCCTGGCGTTTCATCGAGCATCGGTCGCAAGCTGCGCGGAAAATACAACTGCACCCGCGTGCCCTCGCCGACGTGGCTGTCGATCTCGACATGCCCGCCGCTCTGTTTGACGAAACCGAACACCATGCTCAAGCCCAGGCCCGTGCCCTGGCCGTCAGCCTTGGTGGTGAAGAACGGTTCGAAGACCTGCTCCAGCATGTGCGGGGCGATGCCGACGCCGCTGTCACTGACCGAAACCCGCACAAAATCCCCCGGCGCGATGCCCTTGCCGGCGCAGAACGTCCGATCCAGTGACGTATTGGCGGCGCCGAGCACGATCGTGCCCTCGCCTTTCATGGCATCCCGGGCGTTGATCGCCAGATTGAGAATGGCGTTTTCCAGTTGATTGCGGTCGACGTTGATGTGCCACGGTTCCTCGGGCAGTTGCACATCAATCTGAATGGTTTCCCCCAGTGCCCGTTGCAGCAATTCGCCGACACCTTCGAAGATCTGCCGTGGATCGCACACTGCCGGCGACAGCGGCTGGCGCCGGGCAAACGCCAGCAGTTGCGAGGACAGCTTGGCCCCGCGGTCCACCGCCGCCAGCGAGGCGCTGACCCGGCGTTGCACGTTGGCATTGTCCGGTTCATGACGGGCCAGCAGGTGCAGGTTGCCGGCGATCACTTGCAACAGGTTGTTGAAGTCGTGGGCCACGCCGCCCGTGAGGCCGCCGATGGCTTCGAGTTTCTGCGACTGACGCAATTGCTCTTCGGCGGTGAGGCGCGCCTCGACTTCATCCGCCACACGCTGTTCGAGGTTGCGGGTGAACTTGAGCAGGGATTCTTCGGCGGTCTTGCGCTCGTGAATGTCGATCAGCACGCCGGGGAAACGGAACGGCCGGCCCTGCTCGTCAAATTCGCAGGCGCCGCTGGCGAGTACCCACAGACAACTGCCATCGGCACGCACCACTCGGTATTCGGCGTTGTAGGGCTCGCCGGTACGTACCGAATTCTCCACGCACTCCCGTACCCAATTGCGATCGTCCGGGTGAATGTGCGCTTCGGCGATATGCTGCGGCAGGTTGGTCAGGTCTTGATCAGGCGGGTAGGAAAATGTCCGGGCGAATCGCTCGTCGGCCGACAGCACGTTGTTTCTGACGTCCCAGACAAACGAGCCGAGCAGCGCCCCGGCATTCAGCGCCAGCCGAACCCGTTCATTGTCGGCGCGGTAGGCGTCTTCGGCAGCCTGACGCAGACGTTCGGACAGCACCAGCTCGGTAGTCTCCACCACCATCGCCATGACGCCGGCCGGAACCCCGGCATCGTTGGCCACCGGGCTGTAATAAAGGTCGAGCCAGACATCCTCGGGCACGCCATCGCGCAACAGCACCAGCACCTTGTTGCGGTACTCCAGGGTGCCGCCCGCCAGGCAGGTGTCGACCACATGCCGATTGAAGTCGGCGACCTCCGGCCAGCCCAGCTCCACCGGCACGCCGAGCAGGTACGGGTGGCGGCCGCCGGCGAACCGCGAGTAGGCATCGTTGTAGATCATGTAGCCGGCACGGCCCCAGAGCATGACCATCGGCAACGGAGAAGCGAGCATCAACTGCACCGTGCTGCACAGGCTGGCCGGCCAGGATTCGAGAGGGCCCAGATCGGTCCCGCTCCAGTCGAACGCACGGATTCGCCCGGCCATCTCGCCCTGCCAGCCGTCACAACCGTGACTATCGGATAAAAACTGCATCGATTGACTCAATGTCCTGTGGTTTTCGACCGATTTCGCAACGCCCTCTGACGCCACGCCCGTGTGTTTCGAGCATCGAGAGGCCTCATTGGTTTCATTAGAGGTATAGCCGATTTCGGACCCGGCCAAGACTCAGACTTCGATCAGGTGTTTGAGCGGGTGGTAGCCGCTCTTCATCTTCGCAGCGACGTCGAGAATCGCCTTCTGGATGCCGTCCAGGTGCATGCAGGTCAGCTCGATGGCCGCGCTCTGATTACCGGCCTCGATAAACTCGATCAGGCGCAGATGCTCATCGTCGCGACAGGCTTGGTGGCTGTCGTCGTCCAGCGCGGCGGCGTACAGCGAAGCGCGGGAAATCAGCTTCTGGAACCAGTCGAGCAGCACCGGGTTGTTCAGGCTGCGGGCCAGTTTGAGGTGGAACTCGCCGAGCAGGTGAATCAGCCGTTCGTGGTCTCCGGCCGCGTGGGCCTCATCTTCCAGCAGCAGGTGTTCGCGCAGGTCCTGCATCGCGGCGGAATCCTTGCGCCGGCACAGCTCGGTGACGATGCCGATCTCGATCAGGCGCCGGGTTTCGAACAGCGAACGGATTTCTTCATCACTGGGCAACGACACCGACGCACCTTTATTGGGCTCGGTGGTAACCAGCCCGTCGGCCTCCAATTGCTTGAGTGCCGCGCGAACCGACGTGCGGCTGACATTGAACAATTCCGCCAGCGACGCCTCGCCCAGCTTCATCCCCGGACGCAGCGAACGCTTGCTGATCGCCTCGTAAACCCCTTGGTAGACGCGGTGGACCGTGGTTTCCGTTTTTTTCTCGGTCATTTGAAAACTCCTTCAATGCTGGCAACGCTGCCCGACGAACGACTCAGTCAGGTAAATGGGGGGTTGCGCCAGCAGATTAATCCGGGCACCTCTAAATTGCATTCATATATTGCATACAATAATTAGAGGATTGCACCATTACAGGTCAGCCAATAGCCATTGAAGTGCGCAACGTATCCACGCGGTATTCTGATGACCCTGGCGATCCGGCTGGCGGGCGAAACCGTGAACCACCTGCCGCCGTTCAAGCGTCGGGGTCAACACGGTGTTCCAGAGTTACGCGCTGTTTCCGCACATGAGTGTCGCGCAGAATATCGCCTTCGGCCTCGAGATGCTGGGTCTTCTTCGTCACCCACGATCAGAAAGAAGCGTTGACCCTGTCCGACCGGATCGCGGTGATGTATGCCGGCAAGATCCTGCAGATCGGCACCCCGACCGACATTTATGAGCGTCCGCAGCACCGGTGGCGCTGGAATGTCGGCGAATGATGGCGCTGAACATCGGCCAGTCACGGGAGATCATTTTTGGCGAGGTGTTGATGGCCCATGTGCGCGACGAGTTGATCGACCCGAAAACCCTGTACATCGATCAATTGGGGCTCGATGCGATCGGTCGCATGGGCGGGCATGGTTATGCGCGAACCCGGGATTATTTCGATCTGCCAACCCGCTCGTTGCAAGCGTGGACGGAAGCGCCGGGGGGTGGCGAGCGGTTCTGGCCACAGCGCTGATCAGTGGAAGTCGCGGCTCTGTATACGGATGCCGTTGAGCAGCGGAGTCAGATCACTCAGGCGTCCGGCGATCAGGTGCCGCACCTCGCCTTCGCGCTCCCAGCGGCCGTCAACCTTGAGCAGCTGCGAACCGACCAGCACCTGACGCTGGCGCTCGGCGAGATCGCGCCAGACCACCACATTGACGTTGCCGAACTCGTCTTCCAGGGTCACGAAAGTCACGCCGCTGGCAGTGCCCGGACGCTGGCGGCCGGTCACCAGCCCCGCCACGCTGACCGGTCGCCCGTGCTCGACCTCCAACAATTCCCGGGAACTGCGACAGCGCCGCGCCCGCAACTCGTTGCGCAACAGCGTCAGCGGGTGCGGCCCCAGCGTGGTGCCCAGCGTGGCGTAGTCCGTGAACAGGTCTTCGCTGACACTCGGCGTGGGCAGCCGCACATCCGGTTCTTCCTGACTCGGCAATCCGGCAAACAACCCGAGCTGTTTCTGCACCCCGGCCACCTCCCAGCGCGCACGATGGCGGTGACCGGCCAGGCCGCGCAACGCCCCGGCATCCGCCAGCAATGCCTGGGCCCGACTGTCGAGCCCGGCCCGTTCGCCCAGGTCGGCGACATCGGCAAACGCGCCCCTCGTCCGAGCGCTTTCAATGCTGCGCGCATCTTCCTCGCGAAAACCCTTGATCATCCGCAGGCCCATGCGGATCGCCGGTTGTGCGCCAACAATCGGCTCCAGACTGCAATCCCAGTCGCTGGCGCGCACGTCCACCGGGCGGATCTGCAAATGATGCCGGCGCGCATCCTGAAGAATCTGGTCCGGGCTGTAGAAACCCATCGGCCAGCTGTTGATCAGCGCACAGGCAAACGCCGCCGGTTCATGGCACTTGAGCCAGCAACTGGCATAGGTCAGCAAGGCAAAACTGGCGGCGTGGGACTCGGGAAAACCATAGCTGCCGAAACCCTTGATCTGCTCGAAGATCTGCGCGGCGAATTCCGGGCTGTAGCCGTTTTTCTTCATGCCGGCCGCCAGCCGTTCCTTGTGCGGTTCCAGCCCGCCGTGGCGTTTCCACGCCGCCATGGAACGGCGCAACTGGTCGGCCTCGCCGGGGCTGTAGTCGGCGGCGACGATGGCGATCTGCATCACCTGTTCCTGAAACAGCGGCACGCCGAGGGTGCGCTTGAGCACCACCTCCAGCTCCGGGGACGGATAGGTTTCCTTTTCTTCCTTGTTCCGGCGGCGCAGGTACGGATGCACCATCCCGCCCTGGATCGGCCCCGGCCGGACAATGGCCACTTCGATCACCAGGTCGTAGAAGGTTTGCGGGCGCAGGCGCGGCAGCATCGACATCTGTGCCCGGGACTCGATCTGGAACACGCCGATGGTGTCGGCGCGGCTGATCATGTCGTAGGTCGGGCGATCGTCAGGCGGGATGGTGGCCAGGCTCAGGTCCTGATGGCGATGGCGGCGCAGCAGGTCGAAGCAACGGCGAATCGCGCTGAGCATGCCAAGGGCGAGGATATCCACCTTGAGCAGCCCGACGGCGTCGAGATCGTCCTTGTCCCACTGGATGATCGTGCGGTCGGCCATGGCGGCGTTTTCCACCGGCACCAGGGTGTCCAGCGGTTGCTCGGAAATCACGAAACCGCCGGGGTGCTGCGACAGATGCCGGGGAAAACCGATCAGTTGCCCGGTCAGGCTCAGTACCCGGTGCAGGATCGGGCTGTCCGGGTCGAAGCCGTTTTCGCGCAGGCGTTCCACGGGCGGCGTTTCATCGCTCCAGTGGCCGCAGCAATCGGCCAGCGCATTGATCTGGTCCGGCGGCAAGCCCAGCGCCTTGGCCACGTCACGGATCGCGCCGGAAGCGTGATAGGTGCTGACCACCGCCGTCAGTGCCGCACGACGACGGCCATAACGACGAAACACGTATTGCAGGACTTCTTCCCGGCGCTCGTGCTCGAAATCCACGTCGATGTCCGGCGGCTCGTTGCGCTCCCTCGACATGAAACGCTCGAACAGCAGCGTGGTGCGGTCCGGGTCGATCTCGGTGATGCCCAAGGCAAAACACACCGCCGAGTTGGCCGCCGAGCCCCGGCCCTGGCAGAGGATTTTCTGCTCCCGGGCGAAGCGCACCACGTCGTGTACGGTGAGGAAGTAGCTTTCGTAGCCGAGCTCGGCGATCAACTTCAGCTCATCGTCGATCTGCTTGAGCACCTTGGGCTGTGCGCCTTTCGGCCAACGCCAGGCGATACCTTGTTCAGTCAGGTGGCGCAGCCAGGAGCTGGCGTTGTGCTCTTCAGGCACCAGTTCTTTGGGGTATTGATAGCGCAACTCACCCAGATCGAACGTGCAGCGGCGGGCCAGTTTCACCGACTCGTCCAGCAAGGTCTGCGGATACAACTCGCGCAACACATCGAGGCAGCGCAAATGCCGTTCGCCGTTGGGATGCAGACGCAATCCGGCTTCGGCCACCGGGACGTGGTGACGGATCGCAGTCATGGTGTCCTGCAAGGCTCGCCGGCCACGGGCGTGCATGTGCACATCACCACTGGCCACGGCGGGGATCTGCAGTTCATCCGCCAGGCTCAGCAACGCGGTCAACCGCTGCTGATCGTTCTGCCCGCGATGCAACTGCACCGCCAGCCACAGGCGTTCACCGAAGGTCTGCTTCAGCCAACGGCCCTCTTTCATGTCATCGACCGCCTCCGGCACCCACAACACCAGCAATCCGGGCAACGGCTCGCTGAAGTCCTCGCGCAGTATTTGATACTGGCCTTTCTGGGTGCGCCGTCGAGCCTGGGTGATCAAGCCGCACAGCGTTTGATAACCCTCGATGTTTTCGACCAGCAATACCAGTTTCGGGCCGTTTTCGATGCGCATCTCGCTGCCGATAATCAGCGGCAGCTCCACAGATTTTGCCGCTTGCCAGGCACGGACGATCCCGGCCAGGGTGCATTCATCGGTGATCGCCAGCGCCTGATAGCCATGTTTTTTCGCCCGCTGGAACAGTTCCAGCGCACTCGAAGCACCACGCTGAAAACTGAAGTTCGACAGACAGTGCAGCTCGGCATAACCCAGATTCACGCGAACCAGCCCTGCAGCCACAACGGGCCGCCCTCACCCACTGCCCGGTACGCCCAGCCTTGCTGGCCAGCGCGGTTCTGGATCAGGTAATAGTCGCGGCGCACGTCATCACCGTCCCACCAGCCGGACTCGATGCGTTCCGGCCCCATGAGGATGCGTGCCGAACCTTCGGGCACCGACTGCGGCTCGCCCAGCAACCAGCCCGGACGCTGCACGCCCGGCAATGCAGGGCAACGCTGTTTGTCATCAGCGTTCTGCCACGCGCACTCCGGGCGATGATCGGCCTGAAAGCGCAGGCCCTGCACCGCCTCATCCCCCAGCCGCGCACGCAGGCGTTCGCGCAATTGCTCCCAGGGCAAGGTCTGCTGCGGGCGCTCGTCGAACAGTTCCTGAAACTGCGGCACGAAACTCGGCAAGTCTTCGGCGCGCAGACGAAAACCGCGCACCGGGGCTTCGATCTGCACCTGCTCCAGTCGGCCACGGGCCAGTTCAAAGAGCATCGCCGGATCCCGCTCGGCGCTGAGCAGGCCGACCTTGATCAGCGTGTCCGGCAACCCGGCGTGTTCAAGGTGCAGATCGAAGCGCTGCACGCCGCTGTCGCGCCCGCACAAAAACGCCGCCAGATCGGATGTCAGGCGGCGCAACGGGAACAACAGCGCCTGATGGGACTGCACGTCGAAGTTGAGTTCGATGCGCACATCGAAACGATCCGGCGGCAGGTAGAACGCCAACGCCAGCGGCCGTGCGCCGAACAGCGTGTCCAGGTGCTTGAGCATCGGTGCCTCGAAACGCCGGGCCAGGGCCTGACGCGGCAGGCTCTGCACCTGATGGAGGTTGCGCAGGCCCATGCGCGACAACGCCGTGGCCACGCTCGGTTCAAGCCCGACGCGGTCGACCGGCAGTTGCCCGAGGTGATGGCGCAGAGCTTCACCGTCGGGCACTACCAACCCGTCATAGGCGTTGGCCAACACCCGCGCCGCCACCGGGTTGGGCGCGGCAACGATGCGGTGCCGAAAGCCCAGCTCCGTCAGTTCCGTGCGCAACCGTGCTTCGAACTGCGCCCAGGAACCGAACAGCCCGAGGCTCGACTCGATCTCGAACACCACGGTGCGCGGGTAATGCACGCTGACCTGAGCGCTGAAACGATAGGCCCAGGCGGCGAGAAACTGCTGCCAGTGCTCGACCTCGGCCGAATCGTAATCGACGGTGGCGAACCCTTTGCTCATGGCTTGCGCGGCGGTCATCGACTGACCCGGACGCAAGCCCAATGCCCGCGCTGCCGGGTTGACCGCTTGCAGCACCCGGCGCTGGGCCGGGCCGCTGAGCAGCGCCAACGGTTGCTCGGGATCGGGGCGCTGACGCAGCACGGCGTCGAGGGCCAATTGCGGGAACAGAATACAAACCCAGCGCATGGCGACCTCAATGCCCCACGGCGAAGGCAATCGGTGCGCTGCGCGCCAGTCCGCCCCGGCACTTGAGCACGCGCAATTGCGCCGGGCGCGCATCAATGGCGATACGCAACGCGGCTGGCGACGGGTTGACCGCTTCGCTCAAGGGCCGCCACGCGAACGCCAGGGTCTGGCCGGTTTCCGCCGCCACCTGCAAACGGCGCAAGGCGCGGTCATCGGCCTTGTGCGGCCAGCACAGCACCGCGCCGCAACTGCCCGAGCGCAGGCATTGTTCCGCCGCCCACAAGGCATCGCGTTCGCTGGCCCGGATCACCGACAACTGACGCAGATCGACCCCGGCATTGGCCCAGGCTTGCGGGTACGGCACGAACGGTGGCGCCACCAGCACGATGCGCTCGCCCGCCGCCGACAGCCGCGCCAAGGTCGGCCACACCAGTTGCAGCTCGCCGACACCGGGCCCGGCCAGGAGGATTTCGCTCAGCGCCGCTTCCGGCCAGCCGCCACTGGGCAAGGCCGCGTCCAGCGCGGCGTGCCCGGTGGGTTGCGGGCTGGCGGTCGGTGGCGCAGGCCGGCCCTTCCAGACCTGGCCGCCATTGAACAGCGTATCCAGCGCAACGACGGCCCCCATCAGCCTTGCCTCACCAGACCGCAGAACACGCCTTCAATGGCCAGGTCCTGATCGTCACGCACCACAATCGGCTGGTACGCCGGGTTGCGCGGCAGCAGGCGAACCTCATCGCCGACCCGCTCGAAGCGTTTGATGGTGACCTCGCCGTCGAGCCGCGCCACCACGATCTGCCCGTTGAGGGCCTCGGGGTTGCGCCGCACGCCGACCAGATCGCCGTCGAGAATGCCGTCCTCGATCATCGAGTCGCCCTGCACCCGCAGCATGTAGTCGGGCGTACGGGAGAACAGCGCGGGATCGAGCATCAGGCGATTGTGGATATCGGCATCGGCGCCGATGGGCGCACCGGCAGCTACCCGGCCGAGCACCGGTACGTCGAGCAGTTCCGGCCGCGGCGGCTGCCCGAGCAGGCGAATGCCCCGGGCCTGATGCGGATTGACCTCGATGAACCCGGCTTCGGTGAGCGCCAGCACATGCTTGCGCGCCACGCTGCGGGAGGCAAAACCAAAAGCCTCGCTGATTTCAGCGAGGCTTGGGGGCTGACCGTGTTCGGCGATGCGTTCGCGGATAAAGGTCAGGATGGCGGTACGGCGGGGAGTCAGAGTCATCATGGAGTACATTTGTACTCTTGTGGGAATTTCCTGACAAGCACCGCCAGTCAGCTCAAACCGTTCTACGCCTACACCGTCAACGCGGCGCGGACCATCGGCCTGGAGCAACAGATCGGCCCCCTGAGCCTGCTGCCCTTGAACAGCCACGCGATCCCCCTGCGACGGTCGTGGCCAGTGTCAATAAGTCTTTCTGAGCCCCGATTGATTGCGGTGAGCCTAAGGTTTGAGTTGCGCCAGGTACTGCCATGGATAGATCCCGCGTTGATGACCATCGCTGAACACCAGTTGCAGGCCGTAGCCCTGAGCGTTCAATTCGATGACCCGCACACGCGGGTCAACCATTGGCGGCGAACCCCGCAGGCGAAACGCCCGGCACTGCGAGCACGGGCACTGGCGGCGCAGTTCGGCATGGTCGAGCAACTGCTCGCGGCCATCCGGCCAGCTCAACCGCAAGCGGTGTTCACTTTGAGAATTACCGATCGCCAGCGGATTCATTGCAGCTGACTCAAGGCAATCCGCACGGCTTTTCGCACTTCCGGGTCGCCGTCGTCCTGCGCGGCCTGCAACGCTGCCACGGCGCCGCGATCATTCAACTCGCCCAGCGCCAGCGCCGCTTCCTTGCGCAGGTTGCTGATGCGATGGCCGAGGGTTTCGATCAAGGCGTCGAGGGCCGGTGCGTAACGCAAACGGCCGAGGCTGCGGGTGGCGCGCAGGCGCACTTGCCAGTAGTCGTCGGCCAAGGCTTCGATCAGCGCCGGCCCGGCGTCGGTGTGGCCGACCTTGCCGAGGGTGGTCGCGGCTTCTTCGCGTACTTGCCAAGCGTGGTCCTGCAAGGCCTGACGCAACGCAGGCAGCACGTCAGCGTCACTTGCCAGACCCAGGGCGCCGGTGGCGGCGCGGCGTACTTCGGTGTCCGGGTCATCACTCGCCAGGCGGGCCAAGGCCGGCAGTGCGTCGAGTTGCTTGAGCCAGCCGAGCACGCCGACGGCTTCGCGGCGCACACTCGCATCAGCATCGTTCAACGCCTGAATCGCGGCAGGCGCAGCGCCGGGGAAACGCAACTCGCGCAAGGCCCGGAACGCGGCAACCCGCACGCCGGTGTCGGCATGGGCGGTCCACGGCAGAATCACCCTGCCCGCCGCTTCGGTCTTGAGCAGGCTCAGGCTCTGCGCCGCAGCGGCTTGCACCGCCGGCGACGGATCCGTCAGCGCCTGGCACAGCGCTTCAACCACCGGCTCGTCTTCCCAGGCCTCCAATAGGCGCGCCGCTTCGGCACGCACTTCTTCGGCGGGGTCTTCAGCCAGTCGCTCGACCAGCCAGAGCAAGCCGTCCGGCTCTTCGAGGTCAGCCAGGTCGATCAGGGCAATCCGCCGCACACCGGCGTCATCGGCGGTCAGGCGCGGTTGCAGGGCGAGAATGTCGTCGTTATCGGTCACAGCAAAAAATGAGGTCACAGGGCAAATCTCGGCAAGGCGTTTTCAGGAGGCAAACCGAGCGGGTTGAGGCGCGGCAGCGGTCGGTCGTTGTCGTGGCGCAGCAGGTCGAGGCAGTGGCGCTTGAGGCGCGAGAACGCGTGGCTGGTGACCAGTTCGGTGGTGCGTGGGCGTGGGAAATCCAGGCGCAAGTCTTCGATGATCCGCCCCGGCCGCGCGCTCATCACCAGCAAGCGATCGGCGAGGAACAGCGCTTCGTCGATGTCATGGGTGACGAACACCACGGTGGTGCGAATTCGCGTCCAGATGTCCAGCAGCAGTTCCTGCATGTTCAGTCGGGTCAGCGCGTCCAGCGCACCGAAGGGTTCGTCCATCAGTAACAGCCGTGGCCGATTGACCAGTACCCGGGCGATCTCCACCCGTTGCTGCATGCCGCCGGACAGTTGATCCGGCCAGCGTTCGGCGAAACCTTCGAGGCCGACCAGTTTGAGGATGTCGTCGGCGGCGCGGTGGCGCTCGGCTTTGCCGATGCCGCGCATCTTCAGGCCGAAGGCAACGTTGTCGCGCACCGTGCGCCACGGGAACAAGGTGTGATGCTGGAACACCATGCCGCGTTGCGGTGACGGGCCGGACACTTCGGCGCCGTCGACTTTCAACTGCCCCCGGTGAGGTTGCAGATGCCCGGCCAGCGCGCCGAGCAAGGTCGATTTGCCGCAACCGGACGGGCCGAGAATGCACACGAACTGGCCCGGCTCGATCTGGCAGTCCAGGCCCTGCACCGCTTCGAACGCTTGCCGGCCTTCGCCGAGGACGATGGACAACTGGCGGATGTCGATCCGCCCTTCCGGGGTTTGCATCACGCTCATCAGGCTTTTCCTCGTGGTCGGTGCCAGGGCGTGAATAGTCCGCCCAGGCGTTTGATCAGCAGGCTGCTGCCCATGCCCAACACGCCGATCAGCAACATGCCGACCACGATGTCGGCGTAGTTCTGAATGGTGTAGGACTCCCAGGTGTAGTAACCGATGCCGAACTGGCCGGAGATCATTTCGGCGGTCACCAGACAGAACCACGAGGTGCCCATGCCGATCGCCAGCCCAGTGATGATGCTCGGTGCAGCACCCGGCAGGATCACTTCCAGCAGAATCGCCCGACGCCCCGCCCCGAGGCTTTTGGCCGAGGCGATCAGGCGCGGGTCGACGCCTTCGACGCCGTGCACGGTGTTGAGCAGGATCGGGAACAGCGCGCCGGTGAAGGTGATGAACACCATCGACAATTCCGACGACGGGAACATCAGGATCGCCAGTGGAATCCACGCCACGGCGGGGATCGGGCGCAGCACTTCCAGTGGCGGCAGCAGCAGGTCTTCGGCCCATTTCGACCGGCCGATGGCCAGGCCCAGGGCGATGCCGATCACCAGCGCCGCGAGGTAGCCGGCGAAGACCCGGCCGAGGCTGGCGCTCAGGTGCTGGATGAGCTTGCCGGAGTCGCCCAGGCCGAGGGCGGCTTGGATCACGGCCAGCGGGGTCGGGACGTTGGCGAAGGTGACCAGGCCGAGGTTCCAGTGGTAGCTGGCGGCTAGTTGCCAGAAGAGCAGGCAGAGGAGCAATGAGGCGGCTCTCGATGTCCAGCGTAGGGTGGGTGACTTCATGGATCGGGTTTCCAATTATGGAGCTGTGTTGTGGCTGAGATTTACCCCCTCACCCCAGCCCTCTCCCCCAAGGGGGCGAGGGGGAAAGGGAGCCGATCTTCAAGCCTTTCAAGACCTGAGTTCGGCTCGGTATTTCAGGTCGGCGTAGCTCCAGCAAACACCTCGGTCAGTCCCCTCTCCCTCCGGGCGGTCCGACGTTTCGGGAGGGTTAGGGTGAGGGAAAGCTTTTGATCTGCTGTTAGCGTGCGGCCACTGCCTGGGTCGTGGCATCGGTGAAGTCGAAGACCTTCCCACCCTGCGCCGAGGCAAATTGCTGCGCCTGCCCCTTCAACAAAAACGCGCTGAGCCGTCCCTTCGCATCACTGGCAAACCACGCCTGCTCCGCCAGCAACTTGATCCCGCTGTCACTCGCCTGCGCATACACCGCACGGATGTTCTTGCCCTCCGATTTCAGGCCGGCCAGCGCCGTGAACGCCTCTTCAGCCGAGGCATAACGCCGGACCTTGTCCTCCCCCCGCACCCAGATTTCCGCAACATGGCTGAAATCGCTGATGGTTTTTCCAGTCACCGTATCGACAGACTTCAGCGGCGTCTGCGCGTAGTTGGCCAGTTGCGCGGTGTAATCCAGACCGGAAGCCTTGAACGCTGCACGGATGTACTGATCGTCGATAAAGGTGTTCAGATCGAGTCCACGATCGGCTTTCTTCAGCAGCTTCAGCGTGTCGATGGCGGTGCCCACAGCCTGGCGATATTCCGGTTTCCAGCTCAGATCACGGGTCTGCACGCCGAGCGGGCCGTGGAACAGGTAATTGACCTCGGCATCGACGCCAGTGACCTTGGCAATCAGCTCGCTGTACTTCTCAGGTTCAGCGGCCAACAGTTGATTGGCCTCGATGCTTGCACGCAGGTAGGCGACGACGATTTCCGGGTACTGCTTCGCGTAGGCCTGATCCACCAGCGCACCGTGGAAGGTCGGCGCATTGGCCTGGGCGCCGTCGTAGATCTTGCGGGCGAAGCCACGGCTCGGGAACAGTTCGGCGAACGGCACGAAGTCGGCGTGAGCGTCGATCTTCCCGGCCTGCAACGCGGAACCTGCGACCTCCGGCGGCTGGGCGATGATGTTCACATCCTTCAACGGATCCCAACCCTGCTCTGCAACGGCACGCAGCAACATGCCGTGGGCGGTGGAGGCGAACGGCACGGAAATGGTCTTGCCCTTGAGTTCACTCAGTGACTGCACGCCCGACGCGCTCGGCACCACGATGCCGTTGCCGCTGCCCTTGATGCTGCCCGACAGCACGCTGATGAACAGGCTGTGTTTGCCGGCGGTTTCGAACGCCACGCCGTTGAACGCACCGGGGAAGTCGGCCATGGCGCCGAAGTCGAGTTTGCCGGCGACCATCTCGTTGGTCAGCGGTGCGCCGCTGGTGAAGTTCTTCCACTGCACGTCGTATTTGGCGTCTTTGTAGGCGCCGTCGTGAGGCAGGTATTTGTCGAGCAGGCCCAGCTCGCGAATCAACAGCCCGCCGGCGGCGCAGTTGATGGTGGTGTCCTGGGTGCCGATGGCGATGCGGATGGTTTCGGCCGAGGCCGACAGGGTGAACGAAGCCAGTACCAGACCGGCGATTGCTGCACGCAACATGGTTGAATCCCCTCGAATCATTTATAGGATGTTCGTCTCCGCCGCGATCAGGGCGCGGTGGGAAACGAGGGGTGTTTGGTGAATCCAGCGTCCGGGGTTTACGGATGGCTATCGGCTCGCTACAAACCCCCTGTGGGAGCGGGCTTGCTCGCGAAAGCGGTGTTTCAGTCAATAGTGATGCCAGCAATGCCGGCCTCTTCGGGAGCAAGCCCCCTCCCACAGTGGATTTGGGGTCATCGCAGGAGATAAGGGATGTCGACTTTGACGGCACCGGTCGGGCAGTCCTTTTCGCACGGCATGCAGTACCAGCATTCATCGAAGGCCATGTAGGCCTTTTGGGTGGCCGGGTTGATCGCCAGCAGGTCCATCGGGCAGACGTCGACGCACACGGTGCAGCCCTTTTCGGCGATGCATTTGTCCTCGTCCACGGTGACGGGGGCATTGGAGCGGAAGAAGATTTCCTGGGCTTGATAGGCCATGGTTCGGACTCTCTCTAGTGATGCATCAAGCGGCGTAAGCGCCGACCCGAAGGCGGTCGTAGGCCTGCATTTCCTCGGCATCGAGGGGGATGATGTAAGGCTCGACGGCTTTCTTGAAACTGGTCATGCGCCCGTCCTCGCCCTTCTTCAGGTGGCAGTGGCAGAACCATTCGCGGTCGTCCCGTTGCGGGTGATCGACGCGATAGTGGTACAGGCCCCAGCGGCTTTCGGCGCGGAACAGCGAGGCGCGGGCAGCCATTTCGGCGCAGTCGCGGATCACGCTGGTTTCCATGGCGCGCATCAGTTCGTGCGCGTTGTTGGCCTTCATCTCGTTGAGATCGCGCTCGATGTCGCTGAAGCGTTGCAGGCCGATTTCCATCTTCTTCGTCACTTTCGGCGGCTGCAGGTAATCGTTGACGAAGCGCCGCAGCTTGTACTCGACCTGCGCCGGCGGCAGCCCGTGTTCGCGATCCAGCGGTGCGTAGACCCGGGCCTTTTCCTTTTCGATCTGCTCGGTATCCAGCGCGGAGAACTCGCGCCCGGCGACAAACTCCGCCGCGTTGTTGCCCGCAAACCAGCCGTAGGTGAACGCACCAAGCATGTAGTTGTGCGGTACGGCGGCCATGTCACCGGCCGAGTACAAACCTTTCACCGAGGTCTCGGCCCGCTCGTTGACCCACACGCCGGACGCCGAATGACCGCTGCAAAAACCGATTTCGGAGATGTGCATCTCGACCATCTGCGTGCGGTAGTCGGTGCCGCGATTGGCGTGAAACTGGCCGCGACTCGGGCGTTCGTTGCTGTGGAGGATTTCCTCGATGTTCTGGATAGTTTCCTCGGCCAGGTGATCGAGCTTGAGGAACACCGGGCCGTTGCCGCTTTCCAGTTCCTGATGGAATTCCCACATCATCTGCCCGCTCCAGTAGTCGCACTCGATGAAGCGTTCGCCCTTGTTGTTGGCGGTGTAGCCACCCAACGGACCGGTGACGTAGGCGCAGGCCGGGCCGTTGTAGTCCTTGATCAGCGGGTTGATCTGGAAGCACTCGAGGTTCGCCAGTTCAGCCCCGGCGTGATACGCCATTGCGTAACCGTCGCCGGCGTTGGTCGGGTTTTCGTAGGTGCCCATCAGGTAACCCGAGGACGGCAGACCGAGTCGCCCGGCCGCGCCGCAAGCAAGAATCACAGCCTTGGCCTTGATCACATGGAAGTCGGCGGTGCGGCAGTCAAACCCCATCACGCCGTTGACCGCGCCCTCCTCGTCAGTCAGCAAACGGGTGCAGACCAGTCGGTTGGTGATGCTCACCCGCGCACGCTTCAACTGGCGATACAGGACTTTCTTGATGTCGTGCCCTTCCGGCATCGGCAGCACGTAGGCGCCCATGTGGTGGACTTTTTTCACCGCGTAATCGCCGGTTTCGTCCTTCTCGAACTTCACGCCCCAGCGGTCGAGCTGCTCGATGGTTTCGAAACTGTGCGTCGCGTAGGCGTACACCGCTGCCTGATTGACGATGCCGTCGTTGGCGATGGTGATTTCCTTGGTGTACTGCTCGGGTGTGGAGTGGCCGGGAATGATCGCGTTGTTCAGGCCGTCCATGCCCATGCTGATCGCGCCGCTGCGCTTGACGTTGGCCTTGTCGACCAGCAGCACGCGCAGGTCCTTGTTCTTTTCCTTGGCCTTGATCGCCGCCATCGGGCCAGCCGTGCCGCCGCCGATCACGACGATGTCGTATTCCTGCTCTAAGGTGTTGCGGGTCATGGTCAGGCCCCTTTTTGCCGGTCGATCCGCAGGCGGTACTGGAACGCATCGCCACGGTAGTAAAGGTGTTCGAAGTCCAGCGGCCGGCCGTGGGCGTCGTGGGTCAGACGTTCGATACGCATGATCGGCGAGCCGGCCTCGACGTTCAGCGCCTGGGTCAGGTCGCTGTCGGCCAGCACCGCGTCGATGGCCAGATCCGCGTGGCCGAGGGCGATGCCGCAGTCGTTTTCGAGGATCAGGAAGATGTCGCGGGTCACCAGATCGGCCTTCTCCAGCCGCTCGCCGACGGCTTTGGGCAGGTAGGTGATTTCCAGCGAGATCGGCTCGCGGTTGATCAGCCGTACACGTTTGATCTGCGCGACGATTTCGCCTTCGGCGACCTGCAAACGCTCGGCAACCAGTTTGTCGGCGGCGATGAATTTGAAGCTGCGCAGGCGGTTGATCACCTCGTAGCCACGACCGGTCATGGACTCGGCGAGGCCTTGCAGGGTGCTGACGTTTTGAAAGGTCTTGGGTTTGGCGACGAAGGTGCCTTTGCCGTGGATCTTGAAGATCAGCCCTTCTTTCTGCAGATCGCCCAGGGCCTGGCGCACGGTGATGCGGCTGACCTTGAACAGCGTGCCGAGCTCGCTTTCGGACGGCATCTGACTGTCTTGCGGGTATTCGCCGTCGAGAATGCGGGCGCGCAGCACGTCGCGCAGTTGGGTGTGCAGCGGGACGCTGCCCAGGGAGAGAACGTTATCGGTCATCACGGGATCACTTGTCATAACGAGTTATGACGTGATCTTAGAGACGTTATGACAAGCTTGAGAAATACCGAATGAGCATAAGGTTAGATGCGCACAAAATACTGTGGGAGCGAGCCTGCTCGCGATAGCGTCGGGTCAGTCAACACTTTCATCGGCTGACAGTCCGCTATCGCGAGCAGGCTCGCTCCCACAAGGAAAGGTGTGAAGCCTGAAAGTTCAGTGGCGCTTGAGGATTTGATCCATGACCCAATCGGTCTTCAGGGCCTCTGCGGCAACGGCCGGATGCTGCGACTCACCGCGAATCTGCGCGTTCATGCCCAGTACGTGGTGCCACTGGATGTGTTCGTGATGAGGGATTTCCAGGCTGATCTTCTCATCGGCGTGCAGCTCGACCGGATGCTCGTCGAACACAGAGAAACGAATCCGCCCTTGGCTGCCAATGATCTCGACCCGATCCTCGCGCCGGTCCGCGACAAAGCTCCAGCAACCCATGCCCAACGCGCCGGATGCGAATCGCCAACTCGCACTGACCGCGTCTTCCGCCGCGTACAACCCGGCCTGACGCGCCGTGAAACCGGCGACTTCAACGATGTCGCCAAGCAGATACTGAAACAGGTCGAATCCGTGACTGGCCAGATCCGCGAAATAGCCGCCACCGGCCACCGTCGGATCGGTGCGCCAGTTGTCGCTGCCGTCCAGATCCTTGGGCGATGGCGCCTTGGTCAGCGTCCAGCTCAGGTGCCGCACCTCACCGATGCGCCCTTGTTGCAACCATTGCCGAACCTGCTGGAAACGCGGCAGCGAACGGCGGTAATAGGAAACGAACAGATGCAAACCGGCGTCGGTAAACACCTGCTGCATTTCGCGGCTTTGCCCGACGTTGAGCGCCATGGGTTTTTCCACGCAGCAATGCTTGCCGGCGGCGGCAACTTTCAGGCTGTAGGCGTGATGGCTGTCGGGGGGCGTGGCGATGTACACCGCGTCCACCTCGGGATCGTTGATCAGGGCATCGACGTCGGTGTAAGTCCGGGCGATGCCGTGGCGCGAGGCGTAATCGCTCACCGCTTCGAGACGTCGCCCCATCACCGCCACCAACGCCGAGCCGGGGGCCTTGTAGAAGGCCGGCCCGCTCTTGCGTTCAGCGACGCTGCCGCAACCGATCATGCCCCAGCGCACCACGTTCATCGCCATTCCTTGAGCCTCGCCATTGCTTGGGTCTTAGACGATACGCAGTGCGCGCAGATCGAGGTGGCCGTTTTGCAGCGGCGGGCACCAGTAGTAGCCGCCGGTGATCGGCCGGCTGATGCGGTACAGACCGTCGGTGATGCCGTCTTCCAGACCGCTCATGCGGCGCAGTTGCGCTTCAAAGGCGTCGAGGGAGAAACCGAACGCGAGGAACATCAGGCCGGCGCGGTCGCCTTCGATCCACGGCATCGAACGGCGCACGACGAACGCTTCCGGGGCGAAGCTTTCCTGGGCGGTGCGCTTGACGTGGGCGGACACCGGGGCATCGTCGATCTCTTCGTTGTCGCTCAGACGACGGCCCATGATGTTGTCCTTGTCCTCGGCGGACAGTGCATGGAAACCCTTGAGGTCGTGCTGCCACTGCTGGATCGCGGCAAAACTGCCGCCGACCAGACCGTCGGCGCCTTCACTTTGCAGTGCGGTGGCGATGGCGGCTTCGTCGTGGGGGTTTTCGGTGCCGTCTTCATAACCGGTGAGGTCATGGCCGTCCTTGTGGCGGAAGGCTTCCTGCATCTGCACCAGGCGCAACGCCGGGGCCAGGGCGGCCTCAAGCGCAGTGCTGCGGTTGAGCAGATCGCCACGGTCGACGCCGTGCAGCCACACCCACAGGGCGTGCTGGGTCGACGGGTTTTCCACGCCAACGCCGGTCAGCGCCGGGAAGCTGCGCAGGCCATCGATGGTCACATTCAGGGCCTTGGCCAGGGATTCACCGAAACCGACCACCGCCGACTTGCCGTCCACCAGATTCAGCAGGTTGTCGATCGCCTGCGGCAGCGCTTCAACCGACTCGAGGGCGAAGAACAGGTGACGTGCTTGCGGCGGTACAGGGGTGGCGAGGATGCCCGGCTGGTAGTAACTCATGTCGACTCCTTGGAAAGAGCGCGGAGTTTAACTGTAGGCGGAGGGTTTGTGTGGGATTGAAATGGGTTGGATAGATTCAAAAGCCCCCTCACCCCAGCCCTCTCCCGGAGGGAGAGGGAGCCGATCCGGGAATATTGAAGATGGATTGCGACCTGAAAAAACGCCTGGGAATCCATAATTGACACAGAACTTTCAGGTCGATGTATCGCACAAGACAACTCGGTCGGCCCCCTCTCCCTCCGGGAGAGGGCTGGGGTGAGGGCGGCGTTTTGGTGAGGCCAGCGATTTCCGATCAAATCGAAGCACTGCGCCACGCACTCGGACTCTTCCCCGTCCAACGCTTGAACGCCCGACGAAAACTGCGCACATCGCTATAGCCGACTTCCTCGGTAATCCGCTCAATCGGCATATCAGGATTGGCCAGCAGACTCATCGTGCGCGCCTGGCGCACCTGCTCCAGCAACGCTTCGAAAGTCAGCGAGTGCTCGGTCAGGCGCCGGCGCAAGGTGCGGCTGCTCATGTTCAGGTCACCAGCAATCTTTTCGATGTGGCTGCCCCGGCTCAAGTCCCGGGCAATCGCCCGCTCCACAGCCTGGATCAGATCAAGTTTCTGATGAACCTGCGCCGCCTCCAGCTCCAGCAACTTGACCGCCTGACGCAGCGCCAGCGAATGATGATTGGGCAAATTCACATCCAGCCACTTCACGTCGATCAGCATGCGGTTGTGCAGGCAGCCGAAGCGCACGTCCGGCCCCAGCAGCCGCCGGTATTCATCGACGTAATCCGGCGCCGCGTGGACGAACTCCACGGCAATCGGTTGGAACGTCTCGCCCACCAGTGCCCGGCCGTAAACCAGCAGGCTGGCGTAAAACTCTTCGACGGCAAATATCTGCACCTCAGCGAACGGCAAGCGGCATTCCACGTCGACGTGCACCTGCTCACCCATGACATCCACGCTGATCACCACGATCCCGCCGGAGGTGTGCTGATGACGAATCCCCAGATCGAACGCATCGCGCAGGTTCTTGCACAGCGACAGCACATGCCCGAGCAATCCGAGTGTGCCCAGCACGTTCTGCGCACCGACCCACAGGCCCAATCCCTGATTGGGCAAGGCCTTCAGCGCACGCTGGATCATGGCCACGGCCTGGCGATAGGAAATGCGCTGCGAAGGGTCCTGCAGATCCTCGAAAGTAAAACCCAGGCCACGGCACAGGCTTTGCGGCTCTATGCCCTTGTTCGCGGCGACTTCAGCCAGGGTCTGCAGCAGAAATGGCGACACCAGCGCCAGATCGAAGGTGGGGTCTTGGAGTTTTGCATTCATGGGGGCTGACATTCCGGATCACGCTGAATTGTTATTTTTGTAACCGGTTATGTCGAAAGAAGTTAGCACAGGGTTGGCGGACTGTCCGCAGAAGCCCCCTTCCGTGTCCGCCAATACCCTGCCCCGTCGTGCGCCAAGGGCTTATTTCTATAGTGGCCGGACGTCCTGCGTGCCGGCGTTGCGCCCAAACACAATAATAATGAGGACGGACATGACCCCGAACCGCGCGACATTCCCTGTGCGACTGGCGCTGAGCCTGCTTGGCGGCGCCACCGCCCTGCCGGCCCTGGCCACCGAAGCCGGCGTCGACAACATCGGCCCCGGCACCGACGGATTCTTCATGCTGCCGCTGGAAGTCGACAGCCTTCCGGAGAACATGGTCGCCTTCAACCTCTACTACAACCACTACAAGTCGACGAAGCTCAATATCAGCTCACTCGGCGGCAAAGTGCCGAACGTCGAGATCGAATCCACCGCCGTCATCCCGCGCATCGACTACCTGAGCCCGGTGCGGGTGTTCGGCGGACGTCTGGCCGGTTACATCGCCCAGCCGTGGCTCAAACAGGAAGTCTCGGTGTTCGGCCTGAGCGACACCCGCGAGGGCATGGGCGATACCACCATCGCTCCGATCATCCTGTGGGACATGGGCAAGAACCTGACCCTCGGCGCCGCCGTGGAAATCACCGTGCCCACCGGTGAATACAGCGTCGATCGCCTGGCCAACACCAGCAACAATTTCTACACCTACAAACCGCTGTTTTCCTTCACCTGGCTGCCGACAGACAAGACCGAAATCTCGATGAAGACCACCTACAGCTTCAACGAGAAGAACAAGGACACCGACTACAAGTCCGGGCAAATCTTCCACTTCGATTACTCGGCCAGTTACAAGATCACCGACGACCTGATGCTCGGCCTCAACGGCTATTACCTCAAGCAGACCACCGACGACAAACAGTTCGGCCACACCGTACAGTTCGCCGGCCAGGACGTTGATGACGGCGTACGCGGCAAGGTGTTCGCCATCGGCCCGGCGCTGCATTTCACCTTTCTCAAGTACGCCAGTGCGGAGATTCGCTGGGCCAGGGAGTTCGACGTGGAGAACCGGCCGGAGGGGGATATGTTGTGGGCGAAGGTGAGTATTCCGTATGCATTTTAAGTAAAAGAACCGCAAAAAAAGGGCGGCCAAACGGCCGCCCGAAGCGTACTGCACGAGAGTCCTTTTACAACGTCAGCTGTCCCCGCTCCTCCTCGGTCAACTGCTGTTTCGCCTGTTCGTCCAGCACCCCGGCGCCCAGCACCTGCACCGGGCTGTCGGGGTTGTAGCCCGGTGTTGGTGCGCGGCTGGCGCCGTCGCGGGTCGGGGCCAGTTGTTCGTTGCCGAAGCTGAGCACCTGTACGGTGAACACCGAAGCCTGATTCTGGCGTGACGCAGCTTGTTGCTGACGAGCGACATCTTCCGCTGCCTGGGTCGCGGATGACGCGGCGGAGCTGGCCGAGGTGATCGCCCCGGTGTTGACCGCCGCCACAACCGGCACGCCGGTCGCCTTGCCCTGCACCGAAATGTTCGCGGCATTGACCACTGTCAGCGCAGCGATGTTGACGTTGCCCGACACGCGAATCCCCGCTTCGCCGGCATCGATGGTGCCCAGCGGCGCGATCAGGTCGATGTCCCCCGGCTTCACTTCGGCAATCGGGTTGAGCGTGGCGATACCGGCGCCGGTGCTCGGCACCGATGGCGACAGGGTCACGTTGCCCCAGGTGTCGTAAACACGCTTTGGCGGGGTGTAGACCACCATGGTTTTCGAACCGCGACCGGCGTTGATGTCGCCTTCGGCGGACCAGCCAAGGATCGAGCCGCCAAACGTGGTCATGATTCGGCTCTGTCCGAGCAGAATGCTGCCCTGTGAATAGAGCTGAATGTTGCCCGAACCCTGAGTGATGATCCCCGCCGTCGATGGCGGCGCCGCGCCCTCGATGCCGAACACCTGACCACCGCCCGGCGTGAGCATCTGGATATCACCACCGAACAGCGTCTTGACCCCGGCGCCACCGTAGAGCGTGATATCGCCGTCATAACGGATCGCGTTACCGGCCACATCGGCAGTCGGGAACAACGCAGCGATTGCGTTGCGACCGCGCAGGTAACTGCCTTTGCGTGGACCATCGGCGTCGTTGTATTCCAGGCCTGCGGCACGCAGTTCGGCGAAGTACACCTGACGGGCGAAGATCGCCTGCTCGGTACCTGGCAGTGCAGCGAAGAAGGACTGCGCCTGCTCTGCGTTGCCGCTGAAGCCGTAGCCGAGGGTCAGCCAGCTCTGCAACTCCTCGAGATAGGTCTTGACCACTTTGCCCGGTTGGCCGTTGAGCGGTGCGTTCGGGTCGGCGAGGTTCTGCGGGCTCAGATAACGGGCGATGAACCGTGAATAATCCGGCCCCTGAGCGCCGGCGCCGGTCTGCATCACAATGCTTGCACCCGAACGATGATCGCCTGCGGCTACCGGTCCGATGCTGGTGATGCCGGCGCGATCCTCCATCAGGATATTGCGCCCGGCGTTGATATCCAGAAGACCCGGCCCCGCGATATCGAAGCTGCTGTACAGGATGTCGCGACCGGCGGAGATCCGCGAAATATCATGCAGGTTGGTGTGAATCAGCAGGTTGCCTGACGATGAAATGGTTTCGTTGTTCCAGCCGATTTCCGACGGTGCCGTTGCCGGTTGGCCCAGGTGGGTGCCGGACGCCACGATATCGCGCCCGGCCAGCATCCAGACAGGTGCAGCGCTTTCGTACCAGGTGCGCAGCGAGGTGCCGAAACGCAAGGTTTCGCCGCTGCGAATGCCCACCAGATCGCCTGTCAGGGCGTAGAAGCGGGCGGGTGCCTGAACGCCGCTGGTTCCCGAGTAACTGTCGGCACCGAATGCAAACAACGGATAACGCACGTTCAGGCTCGGGGCAATGCCGTCGCTGTTGTAGTTGCTTGTGACCGGCCTGCTGGAACCGTATTGCGCATAACCGGTAAACGCCGGCGCGAACGGCGTGGCGATGGCGGACAGACTGGCGCCAGACTGGTTGATCGCGTAGCCGCCGGCGTAGATCGAGTTTGCGGCCAGCAACTCCAGTTGCCCGGCGCGGGAAGGGGCCAGCACGAGCGAGTAAGCCGTCGCGGCGGAAAACCCGCTTGCCCGGTAAGTGGCCGAAGGGCCGGCATAGATGGAGCCCTGCCCCGCTACCGCGCGCAGGATCGAGGGGTACACGAAACGTCCGTCAGTGGGCGAGGTGTTGCGGCTGGCCAATGGGCCCTGGGTGTCGGTTTCACCCAGCTGTGTGCCAGGTGTCAGGTTGCCCCCCGCCGAGAACAGATCGATGGCCGTGTGATCGGTCCACAACGAGAAACCGGCCAATCCGCCACCGTCATGGGCGACGCCACTGGTATCGGTGAACGGTGTGGAGTTCTGCAGGCGCACCCTTGCCGGGTCGACCGCACCGCCCAGCACCAGATCGCCACGGGTAGTCAGGCGCATGCCGGAGTCGCCCGGGATCAGCACCAGGCCACCGGACGCGCTGCCAAGGGTCGAGGTGAACGGATCGAAGGCCCGGGTTTCACGAGGGTCCTGGAGGGAAGTGTAGGCACCGTATTGCAGATTGATACCGCCCAGCGCACCGCCCGACAGTTGCGCCGCACCGCGCAGGTTGATCAATGCCCCCTGCAGATCATGATTCGGTGCTCCCGTACCGCTTTCCCCTGCCCGTGCCTGTAATGACGGGTTCAACGTGCCGCCGATCCGAATGTCCATGTCGCCGCCACCGGTCAGTTGCAGGCTGCCGTCGCTGCCCACCCTGCCGGTGCTGCCCACCGCCACGATCAGCCCTTGGCTGCGTGGATTCAGGCTGCTGTCACCCAATGGCTTGAGCATGCCGCCATCGCCTCCGGCGCGCAGGCTGACGTTGCCGCCGCCCAGTGCGCCGAATCCGGTGAACCCCACCAGATAGGGGCCGGTGTCAAAGTCCGGGTCGGGCAGCGGCTGCGTGGCATAGCTGCCGAAGTTGATCCACCAGGCAGTCGGCACGTCGTTGTTGCCCGTCCCCTGCCGCCACAACCAGTTACCCACGGAGACACTGGAAACCTGTTCGCGCAGGTTCGCATCCCGAATGAATCCGCGACGCCCCAGGGTATCCCCCGAGACCGAGCCACCCGCACTGATCGTCAGGTTACCGCCCAGCTCCGGGTACCAGGCCTGATAAAGACTGTCGCTGCCGCCATTGACCCACTTCTCATAATCGGCGCCTTTGCTGCCGAGCACTGAACCGTTATCCGTGAGGGCACCCCGGCGCTGATTGAAGCGTGGATCGATATCCCGGGACTGAGTGCCCGCGGTGTAGACGCCAAAGGGCGAATCCATGCTCAGGTCACCGGCGGCCATCAGGTCCAGATCGCCGGTGCCGGTGCGCAACACGCTGAACATCTGGGTGTGCGGTGAAACGGTGATACCGCCCTTGTTCGGTGTGCAGGAGTTGGGGTCGGCATCGCACCAGAACAGCTCGTCATCCGTGACCGGTGTTCCCGGCGGCATGCCGGCGATGTTGTCCACCGCCCACAGGAACCTGGCGGGCGCGATGCAGGCACCCGGCAGGATGTCACACAGGTACAGTTCGTCATCGCTCACGACCTCCCCGGCCGGATACCCCATCGGGTTGCCCTCGGCCCAAGTGGTGTCGAGCTTTTTCTCCACCACTGTCAAACCGTAATGGGTATCGGCCAGGCGCAGGTTGCCTTCACGGGTCAACGGCTTCACTGCACGGCTGTCGGCGGCCTCCAGGTCAGACCCGGCCACCACCCGCATCGACCAGGACGTACTGCCCGATGGCAGCATGCTCGCCACGGCCCAGTTGCTGCCTTGCTGCGTGGTGCCGGAATAGCCGCGCAGCTCGATGAATGCGGTGCCGGTGGCCAGTACGACATCGGTCATGGACGGAATCAGCGAACCGCGCTGCAGCGCCAGTGCACCGCTCAATGTCACACCCGCCGTCTGATTGTCCGCACCGACCGTACCCGGCAACGGCACACCCTTGGGCCAGAGCATGGCCTGCAACGCAACCGCACCGTTCAATCGGGTACCGGCCCCCAGACGACTGCCGGCAGGCAGGATCACGCTGTCGCTGAGCAGCGTACCGGCGGCGTACAGCAGATTGCCCGATGCGTCATGCACCGCGCCGGACAACACCGTGCCGGCATTGAGCGAATAGGGGCCAGCCAGCGTCGCCTGCGTCGGCAGCAACGTGCCGCTGACCAGGGTCACGGCTTGTATCGGCAAGTCGTAATTGAGCGTGGTGCCCGCCGGGAACCGCGTGCCCTCGGCCAGCGTTACGCCGGTGCCCGGCACGATCAGGTCACCGCCGAACGGCTGCACGCCCGGTAACAGCTTCCAACCGGCATCGTCGACCGTTTCCGGCGGTGGTGCGAAGCCATCGTTGAGGCTGCCGTAGATATCGAGATTGCCACCGGCACGCATCACCAGGCTGCCGGACTCGCCGGAACCATAGACCGAGGTTTTCTGTGTGTGCCGATTGAGGCTGGCATATCGGTAGCGCGACAGGTCGATATCGCCTTCCACCACCAGATCGCCATCGGCGGTTTGGCTGGCAATCTCGACCCCGGGACGCAAATGGAACACGTCGGCATAGGTCGCGTTGTTCAGCCCCGCCAGTTTGCGTTGCAGCAAGTCGCTGTTGCTCAGCGCGGCACTGATGAATGTGCTGCTGTCGCCATCGATGCGATCGAACAGCGCTTGATCGATCACTTGATAAGGGCGGCCGCTGGCCGCCGGATCGGCGCCGTCACGGGCATCGGTATAACGACGCATGCCGTTGAGGCCGATGGAGCGTGCCCCCTGAATGCTCAGCGCTCCGCTGGCATCGATGGCAATGTCGCCAACGCCCAGGCGCGGCGCATTGAGTTCCAGCGTGCCGCGCGCCACCCCGTCGTTCTGCCCCGGCAGTTTGCCAACGGTCGCGTCGGTGCCGTGACGCAAGTCGAACCGGGTGCCAGAGGCCAATGTCAGCAATCCTTCGCCGGAATTGAGCTCGACCACGGCGCGATTCGGTGCGTCGATGATCTTGCCGTAGCTGTCGACCCGCAGAATCCGGCCATGGGCGTCCAGCACGGCATTGCCGGCGAGTGTCAGACCGTTCTTGCCGGACAGCCGGATGCTGCCAACCCGCTCGCCACTGGCATCGATCAGACCGGCAACCGAAAGGCTGCCATTGTCCACCGAGACATTGATTTCACCGGCCTTGAGGCCGTCGCCGATCAGCAGGCTGCCCTCTTTGAACTGGAAACTGCGGCTGCCGAACACGTGCCCGGCGTTCAGACGCTGGTTGAGCGCCGCGAATTGCCCGTTCAGATCACCTCCCAGATGGCGAGCGCGCAGATCCACACCGGCGGCCTTGTACGGCACCAGCGTGCCGCCAGCATCGTAATAACCGCTGCTGGCGCCGAGGATCTCTCCCTGCAGATCAACCACGCCCGCATTCTCGGCCAAGGCGACCGCACTGAGATGGCCGGCCTGATTGTTCTGCGCCGACAGATCGATCCGCGAGCCAGCCGCCTGGCGAATATTGCCGCTGTGGCTGAAGAGCGACACGTCGCCGCCCCAGCTGTATTTCTTCACATCGTTGAACGGCAAGGTACGTCCGGCCAGATCCAGTTGTGCGTCGGCGGTCAGCGTCAGGTCATTTTCCGCCTTGACTACCAGCTTGCCGCTGGCCAGCGCGATACGGCTCTCGAGCACCACGTCATGGGCATCGAGTGTCAGTTGCGCGCCCAATGCATTGGCCACTGCGCTAGCACCGGCGCCCTTCAGGGTCAGGCTGTCGCCGGCCTTGAGCGAGTTGACCGAAGCCGCTTCACCGGTCAACAGCGGTGTGCGCAGATTGAGGTTGCCGCCGGTGTAAGCGTATCCCTTCAGTGGATCGTAGGCGCCCTGCTCCTGGTACACCGCGAGGCTGCCTTTGTGGTTGGCGGTAATGCGTTCGCTGGCCGTCAGATTCACGTTGGCGAAGCCCAGTGCCAAACGATTGTTCTGGTCCAGCCCGCTCGGTTGCGGGTTCGGGCCGTAGCCGAATTCGATACGTTGTGCCTGGATATCCAGCGTGCCGCGACCGGTCCCGGCGCCGCCGCTGACCACCGCACCCGGCGCCTGGGGCGCACCGTTCCAGATCAGACTGGCAGTGCGCAGAGTTGCCACATCCGCAGCCTCTCCCAGACCGTAGATCGCCGGCGTCGTCAGCACCAGGTTCTGTAGCTTGCTGCTGCCCGTCTGTGGGTCGAGCGTATCGAGCGTCACGCTGCCAAAGAAATTGAACGAGTCCCGAGCCGTCAGGCCGAGGGATTCCAGTGCCGGCGCACCCAACCGGGTATCGCCTTGAAGCAGACGGTCGAGCACACGCTGGCTGAGTGTCAGGCCGACCGGTACACGTCCCGCACTGTCGGACAGTGCCTGAGCGTTCCCGACGTTGACCGCGCCGACCGCCAGGCTCAGGTGTCGGGTGCCGAAACCCACTGAATCCGCCAGTTCGAAGCGATTGTCGGTGGCCGCGGTGATGCTGCCTCGGGAATACAGCGACGTCGCCGCCGTGCACGGCTCGACCGCACAGGTGCCGATGCGGATGCTGCCCGCGCCATCGGTTCCGACCGCCTTCGCCGGCGCCAGCATCGTGGTCCGGCCGTTGGACACCAGCAACACGCTGCCAGCCCCGGGTTGATAGACAAATCCGGCGGTGGCGTCGTAAGGCACGTCACCGCGATCCAGTGTGATGATGCCTGCCCCCGCCTCCAGGGTGATGCCTGCGTCAGTCTTCTGGGTTCGCAGCAGTACCTCCGGTGCGGACAGCACCGCGCCTTCACGCAGGACGATGTGGTTGGAATTGCTGCTGCCGAAAGAAACGATATTGCCGCCAGAGCCATAATCCACTGTCGGCACGGCACCGATGGCCAGGCGTCCAGCCTCCAGGTTATTGAGACTGTCGGCATACAGCGAAACGCCGCTGAAATCCTTCGTGCGTGGCCGGCCCGCTCCCAGCACTTCGAGGGCACCGCCCGAGGCGCGAATGACAGCGGTTCCCGTCACGCCGCCCTCCGCAGGCTTGAACAGCACCTGGCCGTTGAAGTCCAGCGCCACCTCTCGATCTGCACCGTTTTCAAAGCGCAGATCGAGGGTTTTTCCATCCATCGGCGCCAATGCCCGTGGTACCCCCCGACGTGCGGCATCGCTCTTGATGAACGCGGTAAAGCCGGTTTCGTTGTATTGCGAATAACGGCGCAAGACATCGGCCGACGTCAGGATGATCGCACTGTCAACGCTGTCGCGCAGTCCGGTATTGGCAATCGACATCCGGCCGCTGGCAGCCCATGAGCCGTTGCGCATCGGCAATGTGCCGCTTCCCGGCGCCGCCACGACCTGACCATTGACCTCGACCCGGAACGCACCGGGCAACAGCGCGAACGTCGATGGCAGCAAGGTATAGGTTCCGGCCGCCAGGCCCGGCACGCCGACGCCGAGGGTGATGCGTTGGCCGACACGGGGATCGACCGCCCCCGCCTCCGCGAGCACTGGTGCATAAAGGCTATGATCGCCCGGCACAATCGCGTAGACCGGGTTGCTCGCCAGCCCCGGCAGGCTGAAAGTGCCGTCGCTGGCGTTACGCACCAGCGGGTTATAGCGCGCATCGGTGGAGCCGCCGCGACCCGAAATGAACCCGGCACCGCGCAAATCACCACCGCCGGAAAGATCGATCACTGCACCTTGTGCCACATCCACGTATTGCGACTGCAGGGTCACCCCGGCCGAGAGGCCGGCGATGCCTTTCAACAGCACGGAGCTGCCGTTGTAGCGGTAGTCGATGCCGTCAGTGGTGCCACCGTAAGGCATGACCAGCCCGGCGCCGCTGACGGACGTAAGGCTGCCGGGCAGCAGATGGATTTCGCGGGTCAGCACCGACCTGGTGCTCTCGCCCAGCGTGATCAGGCCCAGCGGCGCGCGCAGCACTCCGCCCTGCTCGATACGGCTGGCGGCCAGCGTCAGTTCGCCGAACACCGAATACGGCAATGCGCTGGGCGCCGCGCCCTGCGCGAGGATCCGCAACGTGCCGTCGGAAGGCGCCGTTTCCTGCTGGAAACCGGCCCTGACCCGGGCCCTGGCACCGGACACCGGATAGATCTGTGCCGCGCTCAAATTCAGGTCGCCCGCCGCCCACAGCTCGGTCAGCGGTTGTGTGGCCGAGGCCAGAAAACGCATGTCGCCCTGGCTGGCAAGCGACACCTGCGCAAAACCTCGGCGACCGACCTGCACCGCCGGCGCATTGAGTTGCACGATCGAACCCAGAGTGCCAAACGAAAGGCTGTTGCCGATATCCAGCAGGTTGGCCGACGCACTGAACTGCGCTGCCGACAGATTCGGGGTCGGTGCGTTCATGACCCTTGGACGAATGAACGCGTTGGAGCCGTAATAGACCCCGGGCCCCAACAGGCGCAGAGAAGGTGCGAAAAGGTTGATCCGGGCATTGTCTTTCGCGTGTTCGGCCAGAGACAAGGCACCGGCATACAGGCTCAGGCTCTGGTTGAAATGCAGGTCGACATCGCCGTCGAATGAAATCAGTCCGTTGCTCAGCAGCCCGAGATTATCGAAACCGCCGCTCATCAAGGTGTCGGCACTCAATCGTGTGCGTCCGTAGACCAGGCCCGGTGCGGCGTCTCCCGGTTTCAGGCCGGCCGCCAACGGCGATTCGACCGCCCCCTGGCCGATCACGATTTCCCGGGGCAGACGCACTTCGTCAGTGGCTTCACCGATGCGGTACAACGGGGTTTCCAGGGCAATGTCCAGTCGACCGCCGGCGGCGCCGGCACCACCGGCAGCGGCCCGCAACCGGCCGTCGATGAACAGGCCGTTGTAGGAACTCAGGGAAATCCTTCCGCCATCGGTGGCGACCGCCGTCGGCCCCTGCCCGGCGATATCCAGCACCGCCGCGGCACCGGAGGCGTCCAGGCGGGCGCCATTGCGCACGATGACGTAAGCATCGGCAGAGGTGGCAGTGGCTTTCTTCGCATCGAGCTCACCGCCGATGACGATGCTGCCACCCTTGCCGACCAGACCGTAGACGCGCCCCAATGCATCCACCGCCGTAGCGGCACGCGCGGCCACGTCCAGTACGGCGTGCTCGCCGATCCAGATAGAACGGTTATGCGCCTGTCGCGCAGCTTCTTGCTGGCTGTCGGCAGGGTCCACCGAACCGAACTGCTGCTGGCGAATATCGATCGTACCGCCCCAGGCATTCAGCTCACCGTCAACGGTGATCTGTCCGGGCCCGCGCAAGCCGATTCGTTGGCCAGGATCGACGCTGATCCGTGAGCCGGTGCCGACAACCAGCGTGGACTTGACCGGATCGAGCAGATTGGGATTGCTCGATCCGGCCTGCAACGACAGGCTGGCGCCGCCGCGCTGAGTCAACACAGCCTTGGTCGGGTTCTCCTGGAACAGCGTCGGCGTCCACAACTCCAGCGCCGTGCCTGGATCGACGCCGCTGACCCGGTCCGACGCCTGAGCACCGAAACGATAGACCGGCATCGTGACGTCGATCCGTGTGTCATCGACCACGCTCAGCCCGTTCAGACCGATGATGTTGTAAGCCGAAAACCCTTTCTCGAACAGGCTCGGTGACAACTGCAGGGTCGAATCGGCGAGTTTTTCGTCCGTCTTGCCGATCAGCACCTTGCCGGCTTGCACCAGCAGCGTGCCGCCACCGCTCACACCGTAGCCGCGCATGTCGCCGTCAAGACGCAGTGTCGCCGCGTCCGCAACAGTGTTGGCGCTGGACTCCAGCGTCAGGCTGCCACCCTTGCCGTCCCGGGTCTTGCCGTTGGCCAGCACCGCGCCGCCGGACGAAACGTCCAGCAGACTGCCGGCCTGGACATCGATATCGCCGCTGCTGCGGATCGAAATCAGACCACCGTTCAAGTAGGCCAGGCCCGCAGCGTCATCCGGGTTGGTGGACAGGTTGCTCCACACGCCACGGGTATCGAGTTGCACGCCCTTGGCCACGGCCACCCGGGTCGGATGGCCCGCAGGCGCGGTGATCCGGGTATCGGTCGTGGAGTTGGTCTGCAACTGATTGAGCACGTTGCCCAAGTGCAGGCTGCCGCCCCGGGCGATCAGATCGGCACTGACCTGCACATCCGGGCCATACAGGGTGATGTCGCCTCCGGTGTCGACCGTCAGCGCCTGATTGACGTCGATACGGTCCCGGGCCGCAACCTTCAATGCACCCAGGTGCCATCCATTGAGCTGATCGGCATCGAGGAACAGCTTGCCCTCGCGGCTCTCGGACACCGCCGAGAGCACATCCGGAACACCGTCATCGATGGGTTTGTCAGCACCGATCTGCACTTGATCGAGCAATGGATTGAGACCGTACAACAAGCCTCCGGCCGACGCGACATAGGCCGGGTCGTAACTGCCGACGATCAGTTGTCCGCGCCGCGCCAGTGCGGTCTGGCTCTGCTCATAACCGTCGAGTACCGCACGCGGCGTCCGGGTCTGGCGTTCGCCCTGATAGACCTCCCCGAGCATCTGCCCGTCGAGCAGCGCATTGCGGGTCGCGATCACCAGTTGTCCGGCATCGCGGCCCACGGTGTAACCCGATTCCTGGCGACGGGGCGGGGCAATCAGCGGGTTGAAGTAATAATCGGTCTGCCCCCAGCGCTCGCTGCTGTCTTCGTAACCCTTGTACAACCCGGTGTAGAGAATATCCCCCGGTGCCCGCGAGACTTCGTACAGACGCCCATCGGCACCGCGCAGCCAGCTCTGGCGGATATCTCCGCTTTGCACATCCAGGGTGCCGCCGGACAGGTTGATCAACGAGCCTTTTTCGGTCACCACATCGTTGCCGGCAAAACTGACCATGCCCCCCTGCGCCATCCACTCACCAATACCGTGGCCCTGGGTGCCCAGATAGCCGCCGACTTCCAGCAGTCCGCCGGCGGTGTACCAGCGGTCGGTTGCATAGCCGTTGGTGCCGGCCGGCACGTACACCAGTTCGCGCACATCGACCCACACATCATTGCTGTTGAGCGCGCCCTTCTCGCGGTTGACCGACGAATCGCGCTGCTCGTTGCCCTGCACGTTGATCTTGATGTTGTTGGATTCCATGGCGACCTTCACGCCAATGGCCCCCGACACATCGATCAGCGCACCGTTGCGTACCAGGCTGCGAAGCCCCGCCGTGACAGCGACCTGCCCGCCGGTGGCCAGAGTGATCGAACCGCTCTGGAACTCGACACTGCCGCCACTCTGGATATCGATGCGCGACTGGTCGCCACGCACCCTGTTGTTGGCGTTGACACCGGTCAGCGCGGCTTTGTGCTGGCTGTCCAGCGCCGTCAGGTCGCTGCTGTCGAGCAGGATCGCCGTGGCACTGCCCTGCCCCAGCGTCACGCGGCCGCCGGTATCAGTGGCCGGATTGAGCAAGTGAAGGGTGCCGCGGGTCGACACGGAGGTGCTGGCCAGCAGCACACCGTTCTGCTGTACATCGTGGCCGGTCAGGGTGATGTCACCGGTGGCCGCCTGGATCAAACCGTTGTTGCTGACCTTGCCGGCGCTGCTGTCGGCCTTGAAGCCCGGGACGACTTCGTTGCCGAAGGTGGTGGAAAAACCATTGCCCTCGGTACCCGAGCCTTTGCGGATATAGAAACGATCGCCAGCGCCGAGGACGGTCTGCCCCTTGGCGGTACCGATGTGGCCGTCGTTCTGCACCTCGCTGCCCAGCAGCAACGCATAGCCGCCGGCATCGGTGGATGTGGCGGGAGCATGCGTCTGAATCGATGCACCGCGCTCCACCAGGACCTTGCCGGCGGCTTCAGTGAAGGTCGGCTGACTGCCGCTGCTGTCGAAGTACAGACCGCGATCCCGGAACTGGATATCGGTGATATTGGCTGCCGCCGCCACCAGGTTGCGCACATTGACCTGGCTGGTGCCACTGAACACGATGCCGTTGCGGTTGATCAGCATCACCGTGCCGTCACCCTTGATCTGGCCCTGGATCTGGCTTGCCCGCGCGTTGGGGTCGTTGACCCGATTGAGCACCGCCCAGTTCGACTGCTGGGCGAACTCGACCGTGGTGTTGCGTCCGACGTTGAAGGTTTCCCAGTTGAGGATCGCCTTGTCAGCGGTCTGCTCGATCCGCACATGGGTCTTGCCATCGACCTGGGTCTGCTGCGGCCCCTTGGCGTTCTGCCAACCCTGGGTGAGGCTGTTGTCGACCTTCAAGCCCCCTTCGCCCAGACCGTCCGGCACCCATTGGACGGAACCGGATGCCACGGCGCGTCCGGCAGCCTGAGCGGCCTGCTGCGCAGCAATCGCCGCCACGGTGTTATTGAGTGTCTGCAACGAACGCTGCAATTGCTGGCTGGCCTTCTGTTGCTGCGCCAGAGGCGGCGTCATTCCCGGCAGACCAGCCGCGCCGGAAGCCGGACGTGCGGCGGATTGCTGTGCGGCGCCCTTGGCGGCAAACCAGCCCGAGCTGAACGCTGTCTGCGCGTGCGCGCTGCCCGCCACCAGGCACAACGCCACGGCCTGCGCCAGAGGCTTGAGCAACCACAGCGCCGGGTCCACGGCATCACGTCGGGAAGATTGAACGTCGGTAAGGCGGCGGGATGGGCGAGCAAGCATCACTACGAGATCCTTTTGATGGCCACAGGTCGGCAACAACCTGCTGTTACGACATAGGCGGTTGGCGGGTGCCGCGACCGAACGGATGTCACACAAACTTCATGTTTTGCGAGTAACGGCGCCCGCAGGCAAAAAAAATGGCAGCCCCGGAAGGGGCTGCCATTCGAACGGCGGACTGCGGATGAAACCTTACAGAGGACGGCCGATGCCGTTGCAAACGCTGGCGTTGTTGATGTTCAGGTTGTTGCCGGTGGAGTTGGTGATGAAGTTGGCGGTCACAGCGTTTTTCCAGTTGGTCGGAACCACGCTGAAGCCGTGAGCGATGGTTGCAGCGGCATTGCCCGGCACGCTGTAGTGAGTGGTCAGGAAGGCTTTGACGTCAGCCGCCACGGAGGCGTCCTTGTAGCACTGGCCGAAGATGAAGTTGGTGTAGGCAGCGATCGGGTAACCGCTGGTTGGGTTGGCAACCACTGGAGCCCATTGCGCCGGGTTGGCTGGTGCGGTTGGCAGTGCGACCGAAGACAGCGCGGTCGTGACGTTGGCCGGCGTCGGCTGTACGCCGTTGACGCGAGAAACCACGGCGTTGCTGCTGGCGTTCACGCCGTCCGGGCCAACATAACCGATGGAGCCGTCAACGGCGTTCACGGCAACAGCGACGTCAGCGGTGTTGGCCACACCGACGAAAGTCGATGGCAGCGCAGTACCGGCTGGCAGCAACGAGTTGGCGAACGTGGTGTTGACCGAGAACTTGCCCGGGCAAACGTTGTTCAGGTGACGGGTGAGGATTTCCGAAGTGCCGCTGGCAGTGCTGCGATACACAACGCGGATCGGCGTGGCATCAGAGTTGCCCAGCAATTGGCCCCAAGTGGTCGCAGTACCGGAGAACACATTGCAGAGCTGGGCGCTGGTCAGGTTCAGAGCCGTCTGGCCGGCTTTTTTGTAAGGGATGGCAACCGAAGTGGCGACCGACGGCAGCTGGATCAGCGGGCCGTACGAAGCACCGAAGTTAGTGTTGTAGGTGCTGATTTCCGAAGCGCTGAGGATCGAGTCGCTACCGGCGAAGTGCACCGAACCAGTGGTGCTGAACAGCGCCGAGTTGTTGGTCAGGAAAGCGGTCTTGCCAGTGCCGCTACCGGTACCGACGTAGCTGAAGTTGGCTGGCAGGATGCTGTTGCTAGAGCCTTTGTACAGAGCGGCAGGCAGAGTCGCGCCACCACCGGTTACGTTGGCGGCCATGGCCTGGGCGGAAGCCAGGGCAGCGACGGTCAGGGAAGCTGCGATCAGAGTGCGCTTGAACATGAAGAATCTCCTTTTCAACGTTGGTTGTGAACACAGGTTTTCAGGGGACTTGCATGACACTGGGAAGACTCACCGCCGACCTTCGCAAGCGGGGTCCGTGGTTAAGTCGCACTGAGAAATTCGCAGTTTCCGGTGACAGATAAAGGAAAAAACCTCGGGAGGTGCAGGCTGATTTTCGAGGGATTTTCTCGGGTGTTTGCGCCGTTGTGCGGAGTGTCTGCGGCAAGCTTTTCGGGGGGATCGGCCACAGCCCTTGAAGGGCCGTTGCAGATGACAGAAAGGAGAACCCGAGGATGGCTGGATCGAGGCTCGGGTGATGGAGAATCCTTTGCAAAAATGCTGAATTATTTATCGCTCTGACTGGCCCTATCGCTGGCAAGCCAGCTCCCACAGTGTTCGGTGTTGTTAATGCAATTTTCTTCCCAACACAAAAACCTGTGGGAGCTGCGGTGCGACGATTCGACTTGCCAGCGAAGGGGCCGAAGCAGACAACATCAAACCAACAGACACACCCCTACTGCACCAACTGGTTGATCTCGATGATCGGCAACAGCACCGCCATCACGATCACCAGCACCACCCCGCCCATCACCACGATCATCAGCGGCTCAAGCAACGCGGTCATACCCATCGCCCGGCGCTCGATATCCCGCGACAGTGTTTGCGCTGCACGCTCGAGCATCGGTGGCAGCGCGCCGGTTTTCTCACCGCTGGCGATCAGGTGAATCAGCACCGGCGGGAACACGTTCTCCACTTTCAGCGCTGCCGCCAGGTTGACGCCCTCTCGCACCTTGGCGGTGGCCTCATTGACGCTCAGGCTCAGACGATCATTCGACAAGGTCTGCCGCGCCGCTTCCAGCGCCCGCAACAACGGCACGCCGGCGCCACCGAGAATCGCCAGCGTCGAGGCGAACCGTGCGGTGTTCAACCCCAGCACAAACCGCCCGATCAGCGGCAGCTTCAACACCCGATGATGCCAGCTCAAACGCGCCGCCGGGTTACGCAGATACAAGCGCCAACTCCAGAACGCAGCGGCCATGACACCTGCGCACAACCAGCCCCAGGCGCGGATGAAATCACTGGCATTGAGCATCGCCAGCGTCAGGCCCGGCAGATCCTGCCGGGCCTGGGAAAACGCGCTGACCACCTGCGGCACCACATAACTGAGCAGGAAAATCACGATACCAATCGACACCAGCCCGACCACACCCGGATAGATGAACGCGGTGAGAATCTTGCCGCGCAGGTTGTTACGTTCCTCGATGTAATCCGCCAGCCGTTCCATCACCTGAGCCAGATCCCCCGACTCCTCGCCCGCCGCAATCAACGCCCGGTAAATCTCCGGAAAATCCCGAGGCCGCGCCGCCAGCGCTTCGGCCAGGCGCATGCCGCTGCGCACATCGGCGCGTACGGCGCTGAGGGTGTGAGCGATGTGCTTTTTCTCGGCCTGTTCGACCGTGGCGCTCAGCGCCGCTTCCAGCGGCAGACTGGCACCCAGCAGGCTCGACAGTTGCCGGGTGGCCCATGCCAGATCGTTATCCGACAGCTTGGCGCTGAACAATCCCCCGCCGCCATGTTGGGAGACGTTGCTTTCCCTCTCCACCGACAACGCCGTCAGGCCACGACTGCGCAGCACGCCAAACGCGGCGCCCTGACTGTCCGCCTCCAGATGCCCGGATTCGATCTTGCCGCTGGCATCGGCGGCTTCAAAACGATAGCGATTCATCAGGCGTCCCGTGTCACACGAAGGATTTCTTCCGGCGCCGTGGTACCGCTGCGAATCCAGCGTTCGCCGTCCTCGCGCAGGCTGAACATCCCGGCCTTGCTCGCCGCCGCACGCAACGCCTGTTCCCCTGCCCCTTGGTGGATCAGCGTGCGGATGTCGTCATCGATGCAGAACAATTCATGAATGCCGGTCCGGCCGCTGTAACCGGTGTGATTGCACGCCGCGCAACCGACCGGGCGCCAGGTGCCGGGCGTCGCCGGGTCTTCTTGTTTGCACTGATTGCACAACCGTCGTACCAAGCGCTGGGCCAACACACCGAGCATCGACGAAGCCAGCAGAAACGGCTCGACGCCCATGTCGACCAAGCGGTTGACCGCCGACACCGCATCGTTGGTGTGCAACGTTGCGAGTACAAGGTGACCGGTCAGCGAAGCCTGCACCGCGATCTGCGCGGTTTCCAAATCGCGGATCTCGCCGATCATGATGATGTCCGGGTCCTGACGCAGAATGGCGCGCAACGCGAGGGCGAAGGTCATGTCGATCTTGGCGTTGACCTGAATCTGGCTGATGCCCGGCAGGTCGTATTCCACCGGGTCCTCCACGGTGAGGATGTTGCTGGTGCTCGCATCCAGCCGCGCCAGCGCCGCGTAGAGACTGGTGGTCTTGCCGCTGCCGGTCGGGCCGGTGACCAGCACGATGCCGTGGGGCTGGCGGATCAGGTGATCGAGTTTGGCCAGCACCTGCGCGTCCATGCCAAGGGTCTCCAGATGCAGGCGCCCGGCCTGCTTGTCGAGCAAACGCATCACCACCCGCTCGCCATGGCCGGTGGGCACGGTGGAAACACGAATGTCGATCGGTCGCCCCGCTACGCGCAGCGCAATGCGCCCGTCCTGCGGCAGGCGTTTTTCGGCGATGTCGAGCTGGGCCATGATCTTGATCCGCGACACCAGCGCACCGTGCAAGGCCTTGCGCGGCGAGACCACGTCGCGCAGGGTGCCGTCGACCCGGTAGCGCACCACCGAATGGGTTTCGAACGGTTCGATATGAATGTCGCTGGCCTCGTCCCGCGCTGCCTGGGTGAGCAAGGCATTGATCATGCGGATCACCGGCGCGCCGTCCTGGGTGTCGAGCAGGTCAGTGATTTCCGGCATGTCCTGCATCAGGCGGTCGAGGTCGACTTCGTTTTCCGCCGCACCGACCACCGCCGCCGCACTGCCGGTGTCGGCGTAGGCAGTGGCCAGCAGGCCGTCGAGTTCGTCATCGCGCACCCGCTCAAGCCTGGCCGCGCCGAACTGCCGGCGCACCTCGCTGATCGACCAGCCCGGCGTCGACGGGCACACCGTCAGCACGCCGTCGCGCAGCAGAATCCGCTGCGCCTTGGCCCAGGCATAAGGCAATGCGCTCATTGCAACGGCACCGCTTTGATCGTCGCGCGCGGGCCGGACACCGGTGCCGGCACGCCTTGGGCGGTGGCGGGCAATTGCGGCGCCTGCATGTCCGGCATCGCCCAGCTGCGCTCCGGTTGCAGACCGCCCTGGGCGCGGCGCATGAAGTCGTAGCGGTTAAGCGTGATGCTGCGCCCCGCCGCGCTGTCGCGGATGATGTACGGGCGCAGGAACACCATCAGGTTGGTCTTGGTGATCGAACGGCGCTCGTTGCGAAACAGCGCGCCGATCCCCGGGATGCTCGACAGCCACGGCACCGCGTCATTGCTCTGGCTGTAGCCGTCCTGCAGCAGGCCGCCGAGTACCATGATCTGCCCGTCATCCAACAGAATGCTGGTGTCGAGTGCGCGTTTGCTGGTGACGATCCCCGCGGAGTTGGCCGCCGCCGAGGCGCGTTCGTCGATGCTGCTGACTTCCTGATAGATATCGAGCTTCACCGTGCCGCCCTCGGAAATCTGCGGCCGCACGTTGAGCTTCAAGCCGACTTCTTCCCGGGTCACGGTCTGAAACGGGTTGTTGCTGTTGCCCCCGCCACCGGTGACGTAGCTGCCGCTGACAAAGGGGATGGTCTGGCCGACGAAAATGCTCGCCGCTTCGTTGTCCAGGGTCAGCAGGTTCGGTGTCGACAGCACGTTGGTGCCGCCCTTGCTCTTCAGCGCCCGGGCCAGCACTTTCAGGTCGAGGATCTTACCGATCCCGGGGATGTCGACGGTGCCGTTGACGTAGCCAAGGTTCAAACCTTTGGGCAACACGTCGACACTGGTCTTGCCGTTGACGTTGATCCCCGAGCCACCAAGATTGGCCCCACCGATCACGCCGTTGCCGGCCAGATTGCCGGTCTGCCATTGCACGCCGAATTCGCTGGCATCGTCCTCGCCGACTTCGACGATCAGGCTTTCGATCACCACTTGCGCACGGCGCTGGTCGAGCAGATCGATGACTTCGCGCAGGTTGCGGTACAGCGGCTCCGGCGCGGAAATCAGCAAGGTGTTGGTGGTTGCGTCAGCCTGAATGGTCACGCCGCCGGCGCTGAAGGCAACGTTCTGTTCGCTGCTCTGCGCATTGCCGCTGCCACTGGTGGCGCTGCTGCCCTGGGCATAGCTGCCGCCGGTGCTGCCGTTGTTGGTGGTCGAAGTGCTGCCGTTGGTTTGCGTGCCGCTCTGACCGTTCTGCCCACCGCCCGAGTTGGTGGAGCCGCCCATCGCACTGAGTACTGAGCGTGCACTGTCGCTGGTGCCGCTGTCGCTCTCGCCGGTCAACAAACCGCGCAAGGTCTGGGCCAGTTTGCCGGCCTGGGCGTTGCGCAGATACACCACGTGCAGGTTGCTCGGGTTGCTCTGGGCGTTGTCGAGTTTGTAGATCAGATTGCGCGCCAACTCGGTGCGCTCGGGGCTGCCGGCGCGGATGATGATGGTGTTGGAGCGCGGGTCGCCGATCACTGCGATTTTCTGCGTTGGATCGTTGCCCGGCGCGTCGAGCAGGTCGGCCACCATCGGCGCGATGTCGGCGGCGATGCCGTTCTGGATCTGCACCACGTCGGTGTCGATGGCGCTCGGCGTATCGATGCCTTGAATCAGTTGCGCGACCCGCGTGAGGTTCTCGGCGTAATCGGTGACGACAATGGTGTTGTTGCCCGGATAGGCATTGATCGGATTGTTCGGCGACACGATCGGGCGCAGCACCGGGATCAGGTTCACCGCGTTCTCGTATTGCAGGCGGAACGTGCGGGTGAGCATGCCGTTGCCGGCCGGTTTGTCGGCGCTGTAGATCGGCCCGCCGAGCAACTTGGCGTCGGCCTCCGGCACCACCTGCGCCACACCGCCGACATCGACCACGCTGAAACCCTGCATGCGCAGCGCCGCCAGCAGCATGTCGTAAGCCTGATGCGCCGGCACCTGGCCTTCGGAGACCAGCGTCAGATTGCCCTTGACCCGAGGATCGACCAGAAACTGCTGACCGGTGGAGCGCGACAACGCCCGCACAACCGCTTGAATATCGGCATCGACAAAATTCAGCGTCACCGGTTGATCGCCCAACGGATTGGCCGGCAACGTCGTGCCCCGCGCCGAACCGCCGCTGCGGGCGCGCTCGGTGATGTTGTGCAATGGCTTGGGCGCCGGTCTGACCTGAGCCTGCGCCCGCTCGCGGTCGAGCACCGCGTCGCCGCTGCGCTGGGTGTTGGCCAGCGGCCGGCCGAGTTCGCTGTCCACCAGCAGCGGCGGTTGATTCGGAGGCGTGGTGTTGCTGCACGCGCTCAATGCCATCAACAGCATCGGCAACGCCATGCGTTTGGATCCTGACCCCTTCATGAAGCTTCCTTAGCGCCCAGCGCCTGATCCATGCGTACGGTGCCCGACAGAGTGCCGGCGGTGTCATCGGTTGCGGTGTCGTCTGTGCGTTGCAGGCGCGCCTCGACCACTTGCAGTGAAAAACGGCGGGGCTGGATCAACAACCAGTCGAGGACGGCGTCGGCGGGTGCTGCGTCGAAGGTCAACTGCCACCCTGCGGACGCGGCCGCCAGTTGGTAATGGCCGCCCAGTCCGCCAGCCTGCAAGGTCTGTTGCAGCGACTGCTCCAGGTTCTGACCGTCCGGGCGCACGCTGACGTCGCGCAACAGCACTTCCAGCGCTTCGGCCTGGGCGCGCAGCTTCGGGGTTTCTACCTGCGAGGCGGCGATCTTCTTCAGCGGCGGCTGAATCAGCGTCACCCACACAAACAGCCCCAGCAACAGCGCCGCCATGCCGCCGACCATGCGTTTTTCCCGCACGGCCAACGGCTGCCAACGGGCCTGCAACTGAGCATTCAAGCGCTGCCAACCGGCGCGGTATTTCGCCAGCGCTGGGCTATTCATCTTCGGCTCCGCTGCTGTCGTCGTTGTCAGCGACAGCGGCCACCTCGCCGGCCGGGCGCAAGACCCAACCGTCCTCATCGGCGCTGACACTGATTCCTGCCTGGGCCAGCGCCGCCTGCCAGTCCTTGTCGTTACCCGAGCGCCGGGCCTCAGGCAGCAGACGCAGTTGCAGCACACCGTCGACGAACGCCAGACGCTGCACCGTGCCCGCCATGAACGGCATGCCGCTGCCCGCCTGCAACACCAGCCGACTGAAATCCTGACCCGGCGCGTCCTGCGCGCCTTGCTGGCGCGCTGCGATTTGCTGACGGGCCTGTTGCAGCGGATTGAGGATCACCGGCAACTCGGGGAACGCCTGCTTCACCCTCTGCGCCATCTGCGCCTTGATCAGTTGCCCTGCCCCGGCCTCTCGGGCGGCGTACAGGTTCAAACCGATCACCCAGACCACCAGCGCCAGCGCAGACAAACCCACCGCCCGTCCCCAGCCCCGACCTTCGGCACCGGGTTGCTGAATGCCGCCGTGCAGGCCCCAACTCGGTAATGGCCCGGACCAGCGTTGTGCGTCGGCCAATGTCGACTGCACCGCCTGCGGCGCGCCCTCACCGATCCAGTGCGCAGGCAGGGCGATTTCCATCAGCCACGCTTCATCGATCAACGGTTGCACCTGCGCCGAGTCCGGCCCCTGACGCAACAACAAATGATCGCCGAGCAGTTGCCCGACGCCGCCGGCCATCACCGGCAAGCTGTAGGCCGCCGGGTACAGGCCTTTCAGGTTCAACCCGATCTCGTGCAGCAACTGCCCGAAGTATTGCAAGTCCCGGCGCGGCAACCAGGCAATCTGCACCTGCCCCGAAGCGTCGCGCGGGCCATGGGCGACGTGCATCGTGGTGATGTCGCTGAGCATCAGCGCCTGCGCGGCGCACTGCACGGCGGCGGCGGTTTTGCCGGTGGTCAACGGCGGCAGGTTGATGCTCGCCAGCAGGCTGTCGGTCGGGTGCAGGAAACACACCAGCGGCAGCTTCGGCAGTTTGCGCAGCCGTTGACGATCCTGGCGAGTGACCTTGCCGTGGCGGTCCAGCCACGCGCAGTCCAGCTCACTGTCGAGATTGAGTTCCGCCAGTGGCGGCAAACTTACGCGCAAGTGGTTCATACGCCCACCCGCGACCAGATCACCTGGGGCAAACGATCCTCGCTGCGATGCAGCAACGCATCGAGGCTGACCCGCCGCTGATCGCGTCGCGCCTGCCCACGCAAACGGAACCAGTCGCTGGTGATCCCGACCTTGACGCTGGTGATCTCCAGTTGCGGCAAGCGCAGGCGATTGACGAAATCCCCGCGATTGATGAACCAGCGCCCGGCGTCGCGTTCATTGATCAACGCCTGCGCCCGCTCCAGCGACAGCCCCGGTACATAGGCCGCCAGCACCGGTGCCGTGGCGGTGTTGCCGTTGAGCCAGGTGGTCGCCGGAATCACCGTCAGGTACGGCGCCAGTTTCATCAGCACCGCATCGTTGACCCCGTCGACACTGCGCAGGTCTTCAAGATTGCGCAGCATCGGCAAGGTTGGCGATTGCGGTTTGCGCGAGGCAGACGGCGACGTGCTGCGGCCGCTGTCGAAGGTGTTTTTCGTCACAGGTTTATCCGTCAGTTGTGCATTGAGCAGATGCGGATACGAGCCGATCACCCGCTGACTGATGCGACGACTCAACGCGTCGCTGATACCGATCAACCCACACAGGCGCTCAAAGGCCTGAACCTGGGCGTCGTCGATCCGTTCGTTGGCCACCAGATTGCGCAGGTTGAACTTGCCCTGCTCATCCTCCAGCCGCCCTTCGAAACCTTGAGTGTTCAACTGCTGCGCCCAGGGTTGATCGAGTCGGGTCAGCGGATCGCGTTGCCGCGCATCCCACAACAATTGCCGGCTGATCTCCAACCCGCCGTGCAGCACCCAATGGCCCTGCACGCGCAATTGTTCGGCTTCCAGCGCCCGGGTCGAAACGCTCTGACGCGTCAGCATCCCGGCGGCGATCACCGCGACCACCGCCGCGATCAGCAGCGCACTGATGATCGCCATCCCCTGCTGGTTCGATTGGTAGTTCATGACCGGCCTTACAACTGCCAGGAACCGATGTCGGCATTCACGCCGTCGCCGTCAGGCTGGCCGTCGGCACCGAGGGAAAAGATGTCGATCTCGCCGTTGGCACCGGGATTGAGGTATTGATAAGGACGACCCCACGGGTCATTCGGCAGGCGCTCCAGGTACGAGCGCCAGTTGGTGTTCTTCGCATCGGCTGGGCGCTCCACCAACACTTTCAGACCCTGGCTCTGGCTCGGGTAAGTGCCGTGATCGAGGCGATACAGCTTCAGCGCCTGCATCAACCCGCCAATGTCCTGCTTCGCCGCCGTGGCCCGCGCCTGATCCGGCCGGTCGAGCACCTTGGGCACCACCATCGCCGCCAGAATCCCGAGAATCACCACGACCACCATGATCTCGATCAGCGTAAAACCCTGCTGCCCACGGGGCATCCGGCTCGGTCGACCGGGTTGTTTGAACTGCGCGATATCCATCTCGTCATTCCCTGGCTTGATTCGATTCGACGCGCAGTGTTGCAAGAAGATATGTCAGGGATGTTGAAAATCCTCGGGAGTTTCCGTCGTCAAGCCGTCAAGCACGGGCGTTAGCGTCAAGGGCTGCCCAACAGCCCGAGCCCCCGATGCGCAGCCCCTCTCCGCAAGCCGGATTCACCCTGATTGAAGTGCTCGTCGCGCTGGCGATCATCGCCGTGGCCATGTCCGCCGCCGTGCGCGTGGCGGGGTTGATGACGCAGAGCAGCGGGATCTTGCGGGATCGCTCGATTGCGATGATTGCGGCGCAGAGTCGGATGGCGGAATTGCGGCTGGAGGGGCGATTGCCGATGGGGTTCAAGGCGATGGAGTGTGATCAGGGGCGGTTGTTGTTGCGGTGTGAGCAGGTGATTGGGGGGGCGGAGAATGGGCGGTTGTTGAAGGTTGGGGTGCAGGTTTTTGATCGGGGACAAGAGCGGCCCCCTTTGGCTCGGCTTGAAACGTTGCTCAGTCGCCCGGAAACCCCCTAGCCCGCTCAAAAACGTCAGGCACGATGTATAAGGAACAGATCGGGATCCTTGAGGACCTCGCGCCTCAAATCTCCCGATCTTCACTCACAACCATTGAATCAATTTTCTACTGTTGAACCACTGAAAATGTTCTGGAAGCTGACACAGAACCGTCAGCAACGGCCGCAATCATGTGTGCACCCAGAGCAAGCCCACTTAAAACCAGTAACCATTTGCCTGCTGCGTCAGCAAGGACAGTACCTTTCAACATTGCTCCATCGAACACTTCGACGTTCGTCCCTGGTTCCGAGTGACCTGCGACTGTCACACTGGTATCAGAGGTTTTTCCGTTTTGAGGTACTTCACCCTTGGAATCCCTGATAGAAACGATCACGGGTGCGGTGGCATTGGACTTGGATGTAGACATATCAGTAACTCCGTTTCGTGAGATTGTTTTGACGGAGTGATTCAATCGTGGACCGCAGGAAGCGTCACCTGTCAGATTTAACAGGTATCCGGATGTTTACGACCAACGGTCATTTCTCTTGTATTCGTTTTTCACCCTGCTCGATCACTGGGTGAGCAGCTCAAAGACATGACGGTGACGCGATGGAGCGGTGAATGTCCGGATGCGCCTTCAGAGCCAAATAGCGACGACGTTATTAAGGATGCCGCGATGCGGTACCGGGAATTTTTATATAGGTCCTTGTTCGGGAAACAGAGGCTTTCACAGCACCCACCGATTTGATCCTGTACCGTTTCACCGGCCCGTCGATAGCGTCCGCTTTGACTTGGCTCATGGTCAAAGCCAACTTGTAATGCAGCTCGAGCACGCTATCGTTTCCCAGCTCTTTGAGATAGCTGTATGGCACGCCCTGAAAATATTCCCCGTCATTTATCCATTTCTGATTTACCGACGCGCCGGGGACATTCCAAACCTGACGATTGTGGTTTTCACCCGTGGCAGTCTTGCCTTTCAATTCCAGCCAAACAGGCTGACCAGCCTTCATGAATGCCCAGATCCCCGCACGCAAAGTACCGCCCTCCGTGACGTCGCTGAGATCCAGCTCATCGCCATCAGCCTGTACGATGCTGAGTTTATCCAACTCCGCGGCAGGTAACGGCGAGAGGTTTACAGTCAGCGTGCCCGACGAGGTTTTACTGCCGCCCTCCGTGACTTCGTACTTGAGTATGAAGGTTTTAGCTGCGTTGCCGACGTTGGCAGCAATGGCCTCAGAATCAATCGAAAACTCCACACTCCCAATCTCCGCGCCCTGCATGGGTGGAATCGTAGGGGAGCCGACTCCCGGAGTGCCGGACATTATCAACTGAATGCTTTGCTCCTTATTCATACCGGGGTAGGCAACGCTCACCTGTACACCTGATTTGGCATCAAGAGCGGCCAGGTTCACACTCGCGCTGACATCTGGCGCGTGTGGCACTTGCAGTATCGGACTTTGAGCAATTTGGGCCTGAGGATCATAAACAAAGATGCGGCCATCAGACGCGCTCAAGTCCACCCGGACAATGGGCATGAACTGCCCCGTCTGCTGAAAATAATCGCGCTGAAAAAAGCGAGCGCTCGTTAACGCCGTTTCATTTGTATAGAAAAAGGCTTGAATGGGGAGCTGTCGCGGAATGTTCTGGGGCCATGCGCCGATGATGACCTCGTTATGAAGCCTGCGCATACCAGGATCAGGAAGGTGAGATCTAACATCAACACTCATCGCAAATTCGGATTGATTTGGACCGAAACTACAATGGTGCCCATAAACCCCATTCAACTGATCGTAGTAAACGAGCCATGTTGCGATATCGATAACACCTTGCTCCAAACAGGGCTTGCTAATGGGTAACGCCATATACTCGTTACAACTGTCGCTTCGAGTATCGGTAGCGGCATCAAACGGATAGGCGCATCGTACGGTAAGGGGAAAACCTGTGGGTGCCGCCATTTCCTTGAGGATCAAACCTTGGCTTTTCGAATACAAAAAACTCTTGGTGCCGACATCCTCACGCACATAGGAAAATGCCACGCCATTCCGCTCTACCGATCCGAGGCTTGGGTTCCACGCATGGTAGTTAGGTGAAGCACTTGTCACTCTGATCAACACGCCATTGCAGTCGTAGGCGGGCGTGTTACCACGACAAGCAGGCGTAGTATCGGCATACCGTGCATTCAGCTTATCGGCCACTTGATAACCGATGTACAACTGATCCTGCTGATTGAATCCGAATACCGCACGCTCTGCCTGAGCCAAATCCATTCGCAGAATTGGCAGCCAATCCCCGGTAGTTGCAAAGTAGTCATACTGATCTTTCTGTGCCGCGAACAACGAACCTGATTTATTCGCATCGTAAAAAAGCGCCTGCATCGGAATTTTTTGGGGTGTGCTTTCGTCCCAGTTACGTATCTGCAACTGGGTAGGTCTGGCCGACCAATCGCTGTCGATGCCTTGATGCGCCAGCAGGCTGGCCTTGAATAGCATGGGATTGAGGCTGCTGAACGAGCATTGCTTTGTGGGTTGTCGGCCTTGTTGCTCGAAGTGCGCCAGCCAACTCGCTGAATCACTCACTCCCTCGCTTGCGCAAGAGCTCGCGTCGGCGGCCTGTCGACTTGCCGCTGACAGGCCGCAACCGAAACCAGCACGGCTCTCAACAGGTTCAAACGCGAAAGGATAGGCGCAAAGAACGTCTAGTGGCTGATCCTTGCCGATGGCCGTGAATGAATCACTGAACACCATGCCGTTGGCTGACGACAATGTCTGCGTACCCAAATCGGCACGCAGATAGACAAAACTTTCCGCCCCCAATTGCGCGGCCACATCATCGTGTTTCCAGAACTCGATCATCGGAGTGCTGCCATGCAACATGACGCCGCTGCAAAAATACGCCGGGTTGCCGCCCGCACACTCTGTTTGCACGTTTTGATAGCGCTTGTTGAGCAACTGTGCGATTTCCGGGCCGGTTGCGGCTTCACCCAAGCTATTGAACAGTAGCAATACCAGCAGCCACGACCTCATCCACGTCCATTCCATTTGCATGATGCTGCGCCTCGATCTCAAGCTTCGAACGGGCCCAGGAGTAAACCCGGTCCACTGTCAGGCAATCATTAGTTGTGCATGGCGAACATTTCTGTTCAGGCATGAATACACGGGATGATTGAAGGCTTGAAACACAGCGGCTGTCACCTGTCATATCTGACAGGTGAGTGGAACTTCAAGATGAATGGTCATTTCTTTAGAACAATGTGGACTGATCTGTTTTCTTTTCTGATGCCGCGTTTCGATTTGGCGTGCAGGTCGATTCCACGCCACGGTAAACCTTTTTCCTTGGCGGGTCAGGTTGCGCGGGCCTCGGTACGTTTCCAATTTCACTCGTGAAACATCCTTGCTCACTTCGGGAATCCCGGCTCGGGTTTCTGACAGTCCGATGCTATCGAAAAGCCCAAATGCTGGCTGCAGGACAAAACCTGAAAAGCTGTGCCCAAACGGCTGATTCCTGTCATTCGCGGGATGCGCAGGGTAACGGGTGAGCGTCTGACATCAAAACGTCATTTATTCATCGCAGGAGTGCCATGTTTCCCAAGTAATGTCATCGCCAATGAGATCGATCTCAAGCGAGTGAACATGACAGATTTGAAAGAGGTTGCACGGCTGGCAGGTGTTTCGCGGGCGACCGCCGCACGAACCTTTGCCTCCCCCGAAGTTGTGCGTCCGGCGACCCGAGAGCAAGTATTCGCCGCTGCGCGTCAGCTAGGTTTTCGGCCTAATCGCCTCGGCCGCCAACTACGCTTGCAAACCACCAACCTGATCGGTGTGGTGGTGCCCAATCTGCTTAACCCTGTGTTCGCCGAGCAATTTCAGGCGATGGAGCAGGCTGCACGCTTGCTCGGTTACAACCTGTTGCTGGCAACTACCGACTACAACAGCGAGCGCGAAAGCGCGGTGGTCGAGGATTTGTTGCGCCAAAGGGTCGATGGTCTGGTCCTTACCGTGACTGATGCCCAGAGCAGTCGCGTGCTGCAAAACCTTGCCAACGAAGACACGCCTTTTGTGCTGGCCTATCACCAGCCCGACAATCCTGAATACAGCGCTGTGTCGGTGGATAATCGCGCCGGCATGGCGCTCGCCACCCGTTATCTGCTGGAAACGGGACACTCGCAGATCGGCATGGTTGCCGGTCCAGCCTTGCAGTCAGACCGCTCTCGACTGCGTTACGCCGGTTATCTCGACGCTATGCGTGAGGCCGGCCTCGACAGCCTGCCGGTGATCGAAATGCCTGCCCATACCCAGGCAGACTTCGCCGTCATCGAGCCCTTATTGCGCAGCCCGCAGGCACCCAGTGCGCTGGTCTGCTCCAACGACTTGCTGGCGATCAGTCTGATCGCGGAACTGCGGCGCAACGGCTGGAACGTGCCCCGGCAGCTCTCGGTCATTGGCTTTGACGGTATTTCCCTTGGTACTCAAATGCACCCGACGCTGTGCAGCGTCGTTCAACCCATCGCGGCGCTGGCTTGCACCGTGATCGATCAACTGTTGGCGCAGATCGCTGGCGCCGCACCGGTTTCCCATTGCCTGCCCTGCCATATCCGGTCGGGCGAAAGTACTCAGCCCTACGAGGAGATGTTTGATGATCCGATTCAGTAAAACCCTGGCGGCGTTGCTGCTATGCGGTGTGACCAGCCTGGCACAAGCCGCCGAAACGGCGATTTGCTACAACTGCCCGCCGGAGTGGGCGGACTGGGGCGTGCAGCTCAAGGCGATTGCCGACACCACCGGCGTGCAGGTCCCACTGGACAACAAGAACTCCGGCCAGTCACTCGCGCAACTAGTGGCCGAACAGGCCGCTCCGGTGGCCGACGTGGTGTATTACGGCGTGACGTTCGGTTTACAGGCGCAAAAAAAAGGCGTGACTGGAACTTATAAGCCCAAGGGTTGGGATCAGATTCCAGTCGGTCTGAAAGATCCGGAAGGTCATTGGTTTGCGATTCACTCCGGCACCCTCGGCATCATGGTTAATGTCGATGCACTGGGTGGTTTGCCGGTTCCGCAAAGCTGGGCCGATCTCCTCAAGCCCGAATACAAAGGCATGGTTGGTTATCTTGATCCGTCCAGCGCTTTCGTGGGTTACGTATCTGCCGTGGCCATCAATCAGGCAATGGGTGGCACCCTGGATAACTTCGCCCCCGCCATCGATTACTTCCGGAAACTGGCGAAAAACTCGCCCATTGTGCCCAAGCAGACGGCTTACGCGCGGGTACTGTCCGGCGAGTTGCCAATTTTGGTCGATTACGACTTCAACGCCTATCGGGCGCGTTACAAGGACAACGCTAACGTAGCGTTCGTGATCCCCAAAGAAGGCAGCATCAGCGTGCCTTACGTGATGAGCATGGTCGCCAACGCCCCACATCGTGCCAACGCCGAGAAGGTGTTGGATTTCGTCCTGTCCGATCAAGGTCAGGCGCTGTGGGCTAAGGCGTACCTGCGACCAGTGCGCGCGGTGAAGATGCCTGCCGACGTCGCCGCGCAGTTCCTGCCGGACAGCGAGTATGCACGGGCCGGCGTAGTTGATTACGAACACATGGCGGCGGTGCAGGAAGCCTTCTCGGCGCGTTATCTGAGTGAGGTCAAGTAAGTGACGGCTTCGGTAGTAAAAGCCCGGGAAGTCCGGTCGGGTTGGTCCATCGTGCCGCGCTTGCGACCGACAGCTGCCTGGGCACTAGCGCCAGCAGCAGCTGTGCTGTTCGCATTCTGGTTATTGCCGCTGGCGCATCTGATAGTGCTGGGTGGGCAAAGCCGCGACGGCAGCGACAGCGGTTACTGGCAAGTGCTTGGCAGCGCGCAATACCTGGGCAGTCTGGCGCAGACCTGCATTCTTGCTCTCGTGGTGACCCTTGCGGCGCTGTTGGTGGGCGGTATCAGTGGCGTGTTTCTGGCTCGCCAGCGCTTCTTCGGCCGCTCGGCACTGGTCGCCTTATTGACCTTTCCGCTGGCGTTTCCCGGCGTGGTGGTCGGCTTTCTGGTGATTCTGCTGTCCGGTCGTCAGGGGCTGTTCGCCACGCTCGGCCTTGAGCTGGTGGGGGAGCGCTGGATTTTTGCCTACTCGCTGACGGGGTTGTTCATCGGCTATCTGTACTTCTCGATTCCGCGGGTGATTCTCACGGTGATGGCCGCTTGCGAAAGCCTGGATCGTAGCCTGGAAGAAGCCGCCCATTCACTGGGGGCGGGTCATTGGCGAGTGGTCTGCGATGTCATTGTGCCCGGCCTGGCGCCGGCATTGGTCTCATGTGGCGCGATCTGTTTCGCGACCTCCATGGGCGCATTCGGTACGGCCTTTACCTTGGGCACTCGGCTGAACGTGACCCCTGTGGCGATCTACAACGTGTTCACCAATTACGCCAACTTCGCAGTGGCGGCTGCGCTGTCGGTGGTGTTGGGTGTGGTGACCTGGGCCGCGCTGCTGCTGACCCGGCGGCTGGTCAAACAATCGGGGACTGTATTGTGAAACGCTCAACGCTGTTTGTCGGGCAACTGGTTTTTACCTTGCTGGTCTGTGCCTTTATGCTGGTGCCCGTGCTGATGTCGCTGCTGGCGGGGCTGACGCGCAATTACTTCGCAGGCCTGTCCAGCGGATTCACATTCGACTGGTTGATACAGGTTTGGCAAACCTATTCGTCGACCGTCTGGCTATCCCTGCAACTGGCGGTGGCCTGTGCTCTGTGTGTCTGCGTGATTGGCGTACCGGCGGCTTACGCGTTGGTGCGGATGAACAATCGCTTCAGCCGCGCGTTCGAAGAACTGATGGTGTTGCCCGTGGCGATGCCAGGCCTGGCCAGCGCCTTGGCGTTGCTGCTCACCTATGGTCAGTTCGGTGGGTTTCGCAGCAGCTGGTTATTCATTCTCGTCGGCCATGTGCTGTTCACCCTGCCATTTCTGGTTCGCCCGGTGATGGCTGTGATGCAACGTCAGCACCTGCCGACGCTGGAAGACGCAGCGGCCAGTCTTGGCGCCGGGCCGATCCAGCGTTTCTTCAGTGTGGTGGTGCCCAACTGCCGGGCCGGGATTCTCGCCGGGGTGTTGATGGTTGTCACCCTGTCGTTGGGTGAGTTCAACCTGACCTGGATGCTCCATACCCCGATGACCAAAACATTGCCGGTGGGCTTGGCCGACAGTTATGCCTCGGCCAGGCTGGAAGTCGCCAGCGCCTACACCCTCATATTCCTGTTGATGATCGTGCCGCTGCTCATTGCGCTGCAGGCCATCAGCGCCCGTATTTCCCGAGGAGCGAGCCGATGACCGGAACCACCATTCGCCTTGAGGGTTGCCGCAAGGCGTTCTCTGACGGCACCGTTGCTGTACATGATTTAAACCTGACCATCGAGGCTGGGGAAACCTTGGCGATTCTCGGCCCGTCCGGTTGCGGCAAAACCACCACCTTGCGCCTGATCGCCGGTCTGGAACGCCCGGACGTGGGGCAGATATTCTTTGGCGACAGCGATGTCACACGCCTGCCCATCGAGCGCCGCGACGTGGGCATGGTGTTCCAGAACTATGCGTTGTTTCCGAACCTGGATGTGGCCGGCAACATTGTTTACGGCCTGAAGATTCGCGGTCTTACCCCCGCCGAACGCAACAAGCGTTGTTCGGAATTGCTGGAATTGGTCGGTCTGCAAGAACATGGCAAGCGCAGCATTCACGAATTGTCCGGCGGTCAACGCCAACGTGTCGCCTTGGCCCGAGCACTGGCACCTCGGCCTCGGGTGTTATTGCTCGACGAACCCTTGGCAGCGCTGGATGCTCAGTTGCGTGAGCGCTTGCGCAGCGAGCTGGATCAGTTGCTACGTGGTTTGGGAATCACCGCGGTGTTCGTCACCCACGACCAGGGAGAAGCCATGGCGTTGGGGGACCGCATCCTGGTCATGGAGCACGGCCGCGTCGCGCAATTGGCTTGCCCGCGGGAAATCTATCAGCAACCGGCCAACGCTTTCGTGGCCAGTTTCGTTGGCAACCTCAATGCTTTTTCTGTGACCGAGCGTACGTCCCATGGCTTGAGAGTCAGTGGTGGCGAGTTGCCGTGGAGTGGTGCGAGTCTGCCCGCCACCGTGTACTGCCGCCCTGAGCATTTGCGGGTGACGGACAACCAGGGTCATCTGCGCGGGCGCCTGGTGGGGCAGTTTTTCCAGGGTGCCCACAGCCGCCTGCTGGTGGATGTGGGTGCTTCACAGCCATTGTTGGTGGACAGCGCCGATGGCGTCATCCTCGCCCCCGGCACGCTGATTGCCTTGGCCATCGAGCCGCAAATGCTGTTTACCCTGCATTCGTGATCTTTAGTTTTCAGAGAACTTATCTTGAATCGTCCGTTTCTCATTGCGCAGATCAGCGATCTGCACCTTAAAGCCGGTCAAAGGCTGACTTACGGCGTCGTCGATACCCTCGGCGCGTTGCGGCGTGCTGTCGATCATTTGAATCGCCTCCATCCGCGTCCCGACATCGTGGTGATCAGTGGCGACCTGGTGGACTTCGGTCGACCTGATGAATATGCCGTGCTGCATCCCGAACTGGCGCGCCTGGAAATGCCTTGCTACCTCGTGCCTGGCAACCACGACAATCGCCAGCATTTGCTGGCGGCATTTGCCGATCATGCCTACCTGCCGATGTCTGCCGGCGCACCACTGGATTGGGTGGTTGAAGAGCACCCGGTGCGCCTGATCGGTCTGGACACGACGATCCCCGGCGCTCATGGCGGTCAATTGCTGGACAGCCAGTTGCTCTGGCTCGATGAGCAACTGGCTGGTCGTCCCGATGCACCGACGTTATTGATTCTGCATCACCCGCCATTTATCAGCGGTATTGGTCATATGGACCGCGAGCCGTTCATCAATGCGTCGGCGCTTGAGCAGGTCATCGCCCGTCACCCGCAGGTGGAACGCTTGCTATGCGGACATTTACACCGACCGATGCAGCGGCGTTTCGCTGGCAGCCTGAGTTGTGTGTGTCCCGGTACCTCACATCAAATCGTGCTGGATCTACAGCAAACCGCCCCGGCGCATTTCAATCTGGAACCGGCCGGGTATTTGCTGCATCGCTGGCAAGCGCAGCAGGGGCTGGTGACCCATAACGCCGTGTTTGGTGAGTATCCCGGACCGTATCCGTTTTACGACGCACATGGATTGATCGACTGATGGCACAGAGATTTTTCAAGGCGTTTTTTGACGAAGTTCTTCGGAGGTTTTAACCCATATCATTCTCTGCGCACGGTTCAGATCTTTCTTGATGATTAGTTAACGCATTGGTCAATCGCCTGATTGGCTGAGTGCTTCCCGCTGTCCTTTTAATGTGCCCGGAACATAGGTTCTGCGCTGGAGTTCGTCCTGATGAAAGCCACGCTTCAAGTATTAAGTTTTTTGACCGGCGGCCTGAGTATTGCCATGAGTCCGTTCGCCTCTGCTGATTTCATTAAAGACAGCAAAGCCAATTTGAACTTGCGCAACTTCTACTTCAACAATGATAACCGCGATGGGGCCGCCGCTCCTTCGAAGACCGAAGAGTGGGGGCAGGCCTTCATGCTCAATTATCAATCCGGTTTTACCGACGGCACTGTGGGGTTCGGCCTGGATGCCATTGGCCTGCTGGGTTTGAAGCTCGACAGCGGTGCGGGTCGTCATGTCGGTGGTTCGATGTTCCCCAATGACGGCGACAAGGCTGCGGACCAATGGGGCCGTGTCGGTGCGACTGCCAAGATGCGTTTCTCGAAGACAGAGCTGCGTTACGGCACCTTACAGCCGAAGTTGCCGGTAGTGGTCTCCAATGATGGCCGGCTGTTGCCTCAAACCTTCGAGGGCGGACAAGTCATCAGCAATGAAATCGATAACCTGACCGTCACTGCCGGCCAACTTGAACACGCCACCGGGCGTGCTTCCAGCGATAGCGCAGGTCTGGCCGTTGCGGGCGGCACAAAGGAAAGCAATAAATTTACCTTTGCCGGTGGCGATTACAAACTGACGAAGGATCTGACCGTTCAGTATTACTACGCCAATCTGGAAGACTATTACCAGCAGCACTTCGCTGGTTTGCTGCATGTGTTGCCGCTCGGTGAATACGGTTCGCTGAAAACCGATCTGCGTTATTTCAAGACCACGTCCGATGGCAAGAACAGCAGTGCGGCCGGTCGCGCCAACGGTTACAAGTTCGGGGGTTACACCAAAGGCGGTACCGGTGAAATCGACAACGATACCTGGAGCGCGGCGTTCATTTATTCGTTGGGCGGCCATGCAATTACGGCGGGCTATCAACGTGTTTCCGATGACAGCAATTTTGCGCAACTCAATCAGGGTGGCCTGGTCGATAAAGGCGAGGCAGGTGCCAGTCTTTATCTTTACACCGACCGCACCATTCAGACCTTCATCCAGGCGGGGGAGCGAACCGCATTCGCGCAGTATGCCTACGACTTCGCTGCACTGGGTGCTCCTGGCTTGAAGGCATCGGTGATGTACCTCAAGGGCGACAATATTCAGACTGCCAGCGGCAAGGACGCAGGCGAATGGGAGCGCGATATCTCTCTGGACTATGTGATCCAGAGCGGTGCGTTGAAGAACGTCGGTTTTGGCTGGCGGAACGCGATGTCTCGAAGTGATATCGCCCGCGACCAAGACCAGAATCGCCTGATCGTGAGCTATACAATTCCGTTGATGTAAGGCGTAAAAGTTACTTACGAAACTCAGACGCGCGAATTAGTCTGACAGTCGTTGATTTGCCTTCAAAGCGAGCGGCTGCTATTGGCCAATTCTGTTGAAACAGTCGGTCTGCCCAACTGCCAGATCATTGACTGGTGAAAACGCCTTTTTGCACGCCGCTACGTGAAATCCGAGTCCGAAGCCTCTGCCAAAAGTAGAGATTTCAATCTCGGACGCGTACTTTTTTGATGTGCAAACCATGGCCGACTTATTCAACAGAATCGGCCGAAAGCGGCTCCACGCAATTTCCTGGAGCTCGACACCTGCTCTGTTGATAGCTCGCGCTGCATCCTGTTCTATTCAAAGAAAGGCGCCTGCTTGCGCGTCGACACCATGGGTGAGCAGCTCAACGACATGACGGTTACGCGATGGGCCGATGAGTGTCCGGATGCGCCTTCAGAGCCAGATCGCGGCGACGCGGGTTAAGAAACCAAGGGGACTGAATGAAATAATTCAGTCCCCTCCCCCCCTAAATCCCTGTGGGAGCGAGCTTGCTCGCGAAGGCGTCAGAATTGGCACGAGCTTAATCAGCAGGTGATCCCGAGGGCTGCTTCACCGGCAATTGCAAATTATCCAACGCCCGATTCACCGCCAACTCCCCGAGCATGATCAACTGCGCAATCCCAACCAACGCCCGACGCTGAGAAGCCGGTACCAGACTGGCGATGTTCTGGGCAATGGTTTGGGCCGAAGCGAGTGTTTCACTGGCATCAATCAGCAGTTCTTCGTTTTTGTTGTCCGCCGTCACGGCATACATCCCGCGGGTTCTACGTGGGGGCGGCGTGGAGCCGGGCGGACAGAGGTAATGGTCGAGCGCGCGGTCGGCGGCTTCGTGGAGTTTTCTGGAATCGATGGATTCGTAGGGGGAAACCGACTCGGTTTCGGGCGGGTTGGGTGTTGGTTTGATCATGAGTGAATCTCCAAATCATAGAAAAGGAGCCATCATCTTTCGCTACCAAACGAAGGGGTGGTGGCCATACGAAGGTTGGTAGACCGGTGACTTGGAGAACCGGCGCGCCCGAAGACGCCCTGCGCATGGCCACCATAAATACACAGCCCCAAAAAGGCCTGTATCGGGTGACGCTATGCGCCAAGTCTAAGCCGGGCTACCAAACCCGATCGCTGACTCGTCAGCGACCAGACCACAATAGAACCCGACCCCAAGGCGCACAAGCCGGCGGATTCTGGCGTAGCTGTAGGCAACGGCGCAAGGATATGTAGCCTGAGAGAGTGTCTGGAGATGTCTTTTTAAACGTTGGTGTTTATCGAGACCTTACTGCGGTACCTCCCCACTTAAATAAATCTGCCCCATACCCGGCAATACTCACCTATCGAGCACTCATGACTGAGCATACGCAGCTTCAAAATCATTGATCGCTTGGTTTACTTTGTATCGAAGCATCAGCGATGCGGAAAGCTTTACCATTGCTTCAAACAGGATATGCCCTGATTGAATCTGGCATTGACCAACACAATCTCCAGCATACCCGCCAGCTTCATATGCGTAGACGTTGTAAAAAACCCTCCCTGACTCCCGTCTCAACCCTGCAGTGAGAAGTGCAATAGCGCCGTCCGCCACTTGGGGCTCAGGCCGTGAAAACTCCAGAACGTCATCGAACGGAACGAACATAGCTGAAGCGGACATTACAAATAGACTCGCAATATCCAATGCTTCCTCAACGTTTTTGAGCTCAGGTGTAGCGTACTCGTGCTCAAGAAAATTTCGCATATCGACAACTTTACGCAACAGACTGGGCGCCAATAATCCAAGCGCCCTTACTCGCTCGATCTTTTTTGGCACGTTCCATCTAAGTGATGGATAGCCGAAAGAGATCAGTAACTGATCAAGCTGTCCGACAATGGCTCGTTTCACATTGGTCGTAGCGTTCACAAGCGCGGCCAATCCGCCCCGCTCAAAATCTTCTTCGGCCAAGATCAAAAATTCCATTGGAGAAATTTTCAGATCTGTCATTCCAAAACTTCCACCTCCTAACGCCACTCCACTTTTACTCAAGTCAAATCCATGAGCGACGCAAAACTCTTTGATATCCATTTCAGCTCCTGGCTAATCGGCGAGTCGAAATCAGTGTATCAGTGACGACATAGAAAAAAAGGGGACTGATTTATTTCTCAGAAAATTAATCAGTCCCCTTTTTCTACGATATGAAAATCACCTTTGTATACCAAGGCTGTCCAGCTGTTTCTTTAGTCGTTCAAGCTCTTCTCGTAATTCTAAATTTTCTTTTTCCAGCAGCTTTGTCCGAATAGCTTTTTTATTTGCGCTGCCGGGTATTGATAGCAGTGTTTCAAGCTCATCCTTATAAGGCATTATTGGCTGATAAAGTTGGTGATATGCTCTGCCAACTGCACCTCTATAAAGTTGTAGCTCTGGACTATTCCCCCCTACTAATAGAGTATGCCTAGTGGCAATTCCAGGGTAAGGATCAATGAATACAATTTTGCTGATTCCAAGTTGATAAGCTTTCTTAGAACAGAGTTCGCACGGACTGGCTGTAGTAAACAATATCCCGTTTCTAAGCTTCATCCCGCCATGCTTTGAAATCTGAAGGAATGCATTTTCTTCCGCGTGCAGTGAGCGTGTGTGAACTTGGTTTTTTTCACCATCTATTTCATTTTGCATATCTTTAAAGCAAAAAGATAAATTACGGCCTTCCAGCAAAGGTGATTTTCTTAACTTGTCAAATTTTCCATATAAAACATCTCTGAATTTACTATCATTTCTTTCATACTCGCTGTATGCGTAAGTGTCTTGACCAAGAAGTAAATCTTCTGCATTTCTGAGAAGGCATGGCACTTGCCCTTGTGGTGTATTGTTCCATCCAACTGACTTGACAGAGAACTCCTCGTCAGTGACAGCTGCTCCCACCTGTCTTGATATGCAGCCAGAACTTTGCTTGACGGTGTAAGCAATTTGCATACAGCTTTCTATAGAAGTTGGCATTACCAAGCCTGGATGCTGTATTAATGAAACATACCAGGCAAGTTGGCATTTAAGCTCAACGTTATTGAACTGCTCCTTTCTAGGATTATGCATATGTATATCGGATATCTCTATACATTTTTGTATATTTTGCGAGATAAATTTACTATACCCTGCGAGCTTACTTGGATATTCTTTTTCATCAAGCTCTTTTATTTGAGATTCAGAAAACTTATGAGTACTACGGAGGTGGGCTAGCCTGTTGTCATTTTCTGTATTTATAGAAACCAGATAAAAGCCAGCGTAACGCTCCTTAAAAAAAATTGCTTCATATGGATTTCTAATGGCGTCAATTACAATGAAGCAGGACTCATTATTTTTCCGGGCCACGTGATGTGCGGATTTTATTATCTTGTTTATAGTCCTTGGAAAATGAAAAACTTTTGAGTCGTCAAATTTAGAACTATTTACCTGCCCTGACGCTCGAATATTATCGCCTGCGCTCTGATATATCTTTGTATATGCATCAATGGAGATATTTTTCAAGACGTCTCGTATCTTGTTTGAAAAAATTGGCAACCTCTTGAAATAAAGATCAAAAGCAAACTCCTGCTTAATTTCAATCTCATCAAGTGTTTTTTCAGGGCTTTTAAGATACTCCGATATTTCGATATGCAAATCGTCATATTCGTCTTTTATTTCTTTCAGAATTTCGGATGCTCTATGTATATCTCTAGCCATCACATCAGAAACAAAGCGGCAAAACTCCGGAAAGTTTAATGCGAGAATATATCTAGTTATCACAGTTCTAACTTGAAGACACTTAAAAGGCTGCCATCGTTGCTCAATAAATTTCTTTATTATTCTATGCTTTCTTAGCTCGTTATTTGTAATTCCGGGGTACGCACTCTCGGGAAGCTCAACGGAGGCATTACAAAGGATTTCTGCTGATGTAGAGCAGCCTGAACCAGTTCTTCCAGTCAAACCAATTACAACAAATCTTTTATTCTCTTTGTAAACGCTTCCAATAGCTCTGGATGATGGGTTGCCTGAGAGTTCTAACATATGCTTTTCCATGCTTGTTTTTTTGGGGACTGTCAGCTGTTACCTAGGTTGGTTGTGAGCCGTTCAGACAGATTGAGCGTAGCGAAACCTATCAATAATGGCTATCTGACAGTCTCCACTCCTACGCTTACCAGTTGCGTCATCGACCGCCACTTCATTCGCCCGTCTCTGGACCAAGCAAACAGTCTGCCTCTGGCCGAAAGCGGTCATTTGCGATGTGCATCTTTTGGTTGGTCAAAAATAGTCAAGCACATCCCGACTCAACTCACGGCCTAACCAACCTAGGCATCTCCACCCCCTCCCCCAACCGCTCCACCTCCAACCGCACCCGCTCCCCACCCTGCTCAATCACCACCCCATCCCCCTCCACCGCCACCAACTTCACCCCAGGACTCACCCGCTCCCCCTGCAAAAAACTCCTCGGCGGCCCATCGTTCAAACTCAAAATCGCCACCGCCCCGCGACTCCCCGCCATCACGCCGCTGACCTTGATCTCCACCGGCGCCGTGCGATTGGAAAACCACTGCAACGCGGGGTTATCGCTGCGCGCCGCGAGCAGTTGCGGAGTGGCCGCCGGGGTGTGGGATTCGGCGGTGGTCAGGAACAGGGATGACCAGGTGGCGATGCCGACCAGGGCGGCCAGCAGTGCGGCGGCCTGGATGATTTGGGGGGGTGAAAAGCGTGCGGTGTATCTCATGGGCTGAATCTCCTTTTAGTCCCGGTGACCAGACTACGCGGCAATTCTCACGGTTTTATTTCACACGCCTTACATGTTGGCCGTGCAGGATGGTTTTTTGGGACGAGGCTGGACGCAAGGGAGTGCGCATTCGATGAACCGGTGCAGGCAGCAGGGTTTTACGCTGATCGAGTTGATGGTGGTGCTGGTGATCATCGGTATCGCCAGTGCGGCGATCAGTCTGAGTATCAAGCCCGATCCGTTGCAGTTGCTGCGCAAGGACGCCGAGCGCGTGGCGCAGTTGCTGCAGATTGCTCAGGCCGAGGCCCGCGCCGATGGGCGGCCGATTGCGTGGTTGAGCGATGGCAAGGGGTTTCGGTTCAGTCGGCGCAGTGACAGTGGCAAGGGGTTTGATCATTTCGATCGGGACCCGCAGTTGCGGCCGCGTCCCTGGCAGAGTCCGAAGCTTGCGGTGCAGGTGGAGCCGAAGCAGAAAGTGGTGCTCAACGCGGAGTGGATCAATCCGCCGCTGCAGTTGACGCTGTCTGACGGGCTCAATCGGTTGAGTGTGCTGCGCGATGCTTCGGGCCGGATTAGCGTGCAATGAACAGACAACACGGTTTTACGCTGATCGAGGTGATGGTCGCGATTCTGTTGATGGCAGTCGTCAGTCTGATCGCCTGGAAGGGGCTGGACAGTGTCACCCGCGCCGACAGCCATTTGCAGGCCAGTGGCGAGCAGAGCGACAGCCTGTTGCGAGCGTTGAATCAGATGCAGCGGGATGTGGAGATGCGCGCCGGGATCGAGCTGACGGAGCCGAAGAAGGTCGGCACCGAGGATGAACCGGCGACGGCCCCGCCTGCCCTTACGGTGCGCAGCAGTGACAGCAAGGGGTTTCGGCTGGACATTATTCGTAGCGCGGCGGATCAGCCGGGGTCTTTGCAACGGGTGCGCTGGTGGCTCAAGGGGGACACGTTGTATCGCGCTGTGGCGCCGGCACGGAGTCGGTATCCGTTGCTGGCGCCTACGGCTGGGGTGGCGGTGTTGGGTGAGGTGAGTGATTTGCAGGTGCGGGTTTGGGAGGCGGACAAGGGGTGGCGGCAGTTGAGCGGGAATCGGCGGGAGGATCCGTTGGGGCTGGAGGTGCGGTTGACTCGGCAGACACCGCAAGGGCCGGAGAAGTATCGGCAGGTTATAGGGCCTTTGCAGTAGCGGCGGTCACCGTTGAACTTTGTGGGAGCCAGCCTGCTGGCGATGCGGTGGGTCAGGCAATGAGATGTCGGATGTGCTGCCCTCATCGCCAGCAGGCTGGCTCCCACAGGGGGTATGGGGTGTTTGTTGGTGTTGGGTTTAGTTAGCTGAGGACTACGACGCCGCCCGGCAACTCGGTGCATTTGACGCCGTAGGCATCACGGATCAGTGCGCCTACGCCGGCGAGTTGATCAAGAGAGAAACGCGCCTGAACGCGGCGCTGGCCGAGTTCGCGATTGAGCAGCAGCAACATGCCTGGGCGATAGCGGTTGATCTCGTCGATCATCTGGCTCAGGGTTGCGCCGTTGAACACCAGGACCTGTTGGCGCCAGTTGGTGACTGCCGTCGTGTCGACACTTTGCACGGTACCGACCTGTTGCGCGTCATAGGTCAATTGCTGGCCAGGCTCCAGGCGCAGGTTGCGACCTTCAACTTCCACATCTACCGCGCCATCGAGGCACGTCACGCACACCTGTTGATCGAGGTTACGCAGGTTGAACCGCGCCCTGCTCGCCCGCAGCCATCCGCCACCGGCCTGCATCGCCATGGGCAGCCGTGCGGTCTGCACTTCGACTTCGCCGCTGACCAGTTCAAAACCTTGTACGCCCTCATCCACCGAACGCTGGTTGATACGGGTCTGGGTGTTCAGTTCCAGGCTCAAACCATCGGCCGGTTCGACCCGACGTTGCTGGCCGACTTCGGTGATGTAATCGGCGCCAAGTCCGGAGAAACCACCCGGGATCGTGCCGCGCACCAGCAAGAACGCCGCCGAAGCAGCCATCGCGCCGCCGAGAAAGGCTCGCCGCCCGAACCGGCGTGGCGCTTGCGTCGCTTCGGCCGCCGGTTGCAGCAGGTGCCACAACGCTTTGCACTCTTCGAAGGCGCGGGCGTGTTCGGGGCTTTGGGCGCACCACTGGCGCAGCGCTCGGGCATCGGCGACCGTGGCGCGGCCGGAGGTCAGCAGGATCAGCCAGTCGCGGGCTTCGCTTTGCAGACGCTCGGCAGGCGTGGGCTCGGCAGGTGTCAGACGGAAGATGTTCAAACGCACAGGTACTCGACGGGTTGATCGGGACACTCAATCGGAGCTTCATTCACTAGACGGTTTTCCGGCCCCGCGACCGAACCGCTGAAACACTTTTCTTTCCAGTTTGGCCGCGCAGTACCCCAGCGCAGCCTTGATTTCCTTCTCGACCATGCGCGTGGAAATGCCGAAACGCTGGGAGATTTCCAGGTGCGGCGCTTCTTCCAGCCGTGCGGCGATAAAGATCCGGCGGCGCCGGGCCGGCAACTCGTAGAGGGCGCTGACCAGGGACTGGATTTCCTTTTGGCCGCCGACCACGCGCATCGGGTCCAGCGCTTCGTCGCTGACGTGCAGCAGTTCTTCGACTTCGCTGCCGGTGAGCAGCCGCGCATCGGCCTGGCGGCGGTCGGCGGCGATGTTCAGGGCCATGCGATAGAGGTAGGCGTTGGGCCGCAGCAGGTTCGGCGGCGCTTCCATGCGGTCGAGCCGCAGCCAGGTTTCCTGCAGCACGTCGTTGGCCAGGTCTTCCGAGCCGAGACGGCGTCGCAGGCGCACCCGAAAGTCCTCGTAGGACGTCAGGAACAGCTGGACCATCGAACTTTGCCCGGCGTCTTTCATCCCCCGGAAACTCCTTCCCATTGTGTGCATTCCATGCGCTTTCCTGACGATTCGGGTAACAACAGCAAGGTGACTGGCTGGCGCAATGCGCCGGGTGTGGGCCGGTCGATTTTGAGCGTGTGAAAACTGTCTACCAACGCTGCATCGCGCCGAACATCGCCGGTGGTGGTGACCAACCGGTTGTGCTGCACCACACCGTCGCGACCGATCCACAGCTGCAACACCGCGCGAAAACTGCCGGGCCGGGTCAGCGGCGAGCGGCACAGGTTGCGTTCAATCGCGGCCTGCACCGCCGTGGCGTAACTGCGGTTGACCGCTGCGCTGGCGGGGGACGGTCTCTCCGCCGACAACGGCACGTCCTCGACCTGCGCAACCTGCAAGGTGAACGCGTCGTCGCGGCTGTACTTGGCCATCAAGCCGCTGCCACCGAGCATCCGCCGCAACGCTTCGGCGGCGGTAAATTCGCCCTCCACCGCCAGTGAACGTCGACCGCGACTCAACTGGCTGTCGACCAGCACCGCCATGCCGGTGGCGCGGCTGAACTGATCGAGGGCGCGGGCCAGTTCCTGGGCCGGGATGTGCAGCGTCATGCGCATCGACGCCGGTACCGGATCGGCGCTGGCACGGCTCAGAAATAAGCCAAGCAGCAGCCCCAGACAGAGCTGGCGCATGAGCGCTGAGCGCGCAAATTCGTCCCTGGCACGGCCTCGCTGCACGGCTGATGCACCCCTGAAAACCGTCATCCTGAGGGCTGTTTATGAATCTGGTGTGACGGCCCCTGCAAAAAAACCATCACGGGATCGGCGCCGCCGTTGCACTAGACTCTTGAACCAGAACGGCCCCTTCGGGCCGGCCAGGAGGCAGGCATGAAATCAGTCTGGAAAGTCGTCTTCGGCGGGTTGTTGCTGACGGTGTTGGGCGCTGCACACGCGGAGGAGCCGCTGGGCTGTGTCGAGGTGACGGTGGGTGGCTACAAGGCGCCGAATTACGACTGCCTGAGCCAGCAGATGGGCAACAACCCCAATGGCGCGGCGGCTGCGCAGAAGAATCAGGAAGCGATGAATGTACCGGTCAACAAGCGCCCGCCGAATCAGGTGGGACTGGCGACCCCGGCGGCCACCAGCACGCGGATGGGCAACACGTTTGGCACGTCGGTCAAACCGCAGCGGCCACCGAACTAGTTTCGTCGATCAGTCGCTGGGAATCTGGCGAAAACTCACCGCCAGGCGATTCCAGTTGCTGATGGTGCTGACGGCCATTGTCAGGTCCACCAGTTCGCCTTCGTTGAACTGTGCTCGTGCCTGCTCATAGACGTCGTCCGGTACATGACTTTCCGCCAGCAGCGTCACCGCGTCGGTCCAGGCCAGCGCCGCCCGCTCACGCAGGTTGAAGAAGCCGCTGTCGCGCCAGACCGCAATGGCATACAGCCGCCGGTCCGTCTCCCCTGCCCGCCGCGCTTCCACCGAATGCATGTCGGTGCAGAACGCGCACCCGTTGAGTTGCGAAGCGCGGATCTTGATCAGGTGCAGCAATGGCGCCTCGATGCTCAGGCTGCTGGTCAGCGCTTCCAGGGCAATCATCGCTTTCATGGCTTTGGGTGAAGCGCTGTAGTAATCCAGACGCGGGGACATGGGCGGGCCTCGGGCAGCAGAAGAGTGATTTCACGGTAAGCGCTGGCGCGCCAGGGTTACAGCCCCAATTCCACGGAAAACCGGCAGACCATTCCCCCGAGCCAAACACGATACCTGTGGGAGCGGGCTTGCTCGCGAAGGCGGTGTGCCAGTCGATTTTTAGTTGCCTGACACGACGCCTTCGCGAGCAAGCCCGCTCCCACAAGGGTAAGTGACCAATTCGAGGTTTTTGCTCTACGCAACTACTGCCCCGTCAGTAAACGGGAGTAATCTGGCCGGCACACTCAATCGCCCGGAGAGCCCCGTCGGTATGGAACTTCACGTCGTGATCAACGGCCGCAAGGATCTGGCGGGTCAGTTGTATCAACAACTGCGCGGCGCCATTGAATCCGGGCGTCTGGCCGCCGGCACGCAACTGCCGCCCAGCCGCTTGCTCGCTGAGCAACTGGGGATTTCGCGCAAGACCATTTCCGACACCTACGCGCAACTCACTTACGAGAACTTCCTCACCGGCGTCATCGGCAAAGGCACTTACGTCAACGCCCGCTCGACGCCAGTGCAACGCAAGCAAAGCCATTGCGAACTGGCCAGTTCCGAGGTGATCGCGAGCTGGTGCAATTTGCCGGTGTTCCTGCGCCATCCGACGCTGGACGGCTCGCTGCGCTACGACTTTATCGGCGGCGCCACCAGCAAGGGTCAATTCCCCCACGATGACTGGCGCCGCTGTGTCTCCCACGCCATGCGGCAAATGGCCGGTTCCAAAGGTTTCTACAGCGTGGCGGAAGGCTTGCCGGCGCTGCGCAATGCGATTGCCCGGCACATCGCGTTTTCCCGTGGCGTGACCTGCCAGGACGAAGACATCGTGGTGTGCAACGGCGCGCAGCAGGCGCTGGACCTGATCGCCCGCGTGCTGCTGCGGCCCGGCAGTCTGGTGGCGATGGAAGATCCGGGTTATCCGCCGGCGCGGTTGTTGTTCGGCACTCACGGCGCCACGGTGGTCGGTGTGCCGGTGGATGCGCAAGGGATTCAGGTCGCGCAGATTCCCGACGGCACCCGGCTGATCTACGTGACGCCGTCGCACCAATTCCCGCTGGGGATGCCGATGAGCCAGGCGCGGCGCGAGGCGTTGCTGGCCCGGGCCTACGAACTTGGCGCGATCATCATCGAGGACGACTATGACAGCGAATTCCGCTACGAGGGTCGCCCGACCGATTCGCTGCACAAGCTCGATCAGCGCGGCATCGTCGCCTACGTCGGCACCTTCTCCAAGACCCTGCTGCCAGAGCTGCGGCTCGGTTACGCGATCCTGCCGCCGGCGATCCTCGAAGCGGTGATCCGCGCCAAGCAGCTCACGGACCTGCACGCCTCCACCCTGCCGCAATGGGCGCTGGCCAAGTTCATCGCCGAGGGTTGCCTGCTCAAGCACATCCGCCGCTGCCACACCATTTATGCCCAGCGCCGCGAGCGGATCCTGGCCCGCATGGCCACCGACCTTTCGCCGTGGCTGGAAGCCGTGCCGGCGAGTGCAGGCTTCCATATGGCGGTGTTCTGCCGGGTGGCGATCAATTTGCCGCTGGTGATCGAACTGGCGAAAAAAGTCGAAGTCGGGCTGTACGCCATCGACGGCTTCTATTACCAGCAGCCTGCCAGAAACGGGCTGTATTTCGGCTTCGGTGCCATCGAGACGCTGGACATCGATATCGCGCTGGATCGCCTGCGCGACATTCTGCAACAGGTCGCCGGGTAGATTGGTCTAACGGATTACCCGCCGATTGGTTATTGGTGATCCGGGGGTGCAGGCCTATTCTGCACAGGCGTTATCCCTCAATGAGCAGGATTCGTCCGGCCTGATTCAGGAGTGTGAGCAATGTCCAACGAAGTGATCAACACCGTACAGGTGCAGGCTGCTGCCGGCCGCTCCGAGGAGCTGGGCAAGCAGTTGCAGAAGATCGTCGACACCCTTCGCGAAACACCGGGCTGCGATTCCTATCTGGTTGACCGCTGCCCCGAGGACAGCCACCGCTGGACGGTCAGTGCCCGCTGGCAGTCGGAAGCGGCGATGCAGGCGCACTTCAACCGGCCTGAGGCGCAGGGGTTTATCGATCTGATCGACAGTCGGCTGGCCAACAGCGTCGATTTCAACTCGTTTCCTATCGTTTAAAACTCAAGAAAATTGCAGCCTTCGGCAGCCTCGGGGAAACCCGCGAGGCTGCCGAAGGCTGTGGTTTTTCCGGTTTGCGGGGAATCCGGATTGGTCACCCGATCTTCCCGAACATTGGCCGTTTGAATGCATCACTTCGCGGACTACTGTGAAGACCGACTTCCCCACTTCACAGGTGACCCGCCATGAAACTCCTGCACTGCTTCGCCGCCGCTCTTGCCCTGAGTATTTCCGTTCCAGTCCTGGCTCACGATGCCTCCGAGAAGGTCTCGGTCCTGCAGGATCAGATGCTGAAAAATGTCCCCGGCAAAAAAGCCATGATGATCGAAGTCGACTACAAACCCGGCCAGTCCTCCATCGCTCACAAGCACGACGGCACGGCCATGGCGTATGTGCTCGAAGGCGAAGTGACGTCCCAGGTCAAGGGTGAACAAGCGGTCACCTACAAGAAAGGCCAATTCTGGTACGAACCCGCCGGCTCCGAACATCTGGTGTCGAAAAACGCCAGCAAAACCAGGCCGGCCAAGTTGCTGGTGTTCATGGTGCTCTCGCCGGACGAGCAAGTGTTGATCCCATTGAAAAACTGATGGTTGTTCCACCAGCCATAAATAAAAGGCGCAAATTGTTGATTGGCGCCTTTTTTATTTCTCGCGGTAATTAATCCCGAACGCTTACAACCAATAAAACCATTGGATGACAGCCATTCAGCAAATTGTCAGGAAGTTTTCAGTTGGGCGGGCGTAGTCTGAGGCAACTGTCGCCGGTTCCATTTAATCAACCCCGACACCTCTGACTTTCCGACTGAAGTTGCTTCACGGGAGACTCACCATGAAACTTGCCTTTGCCAGTACCTTGGCGATATCAGTTTTAGCGTTGTCCGCCTGTTCTGTTCCTACCGCTCCGAAAGCGGTTTCCTCTCTCGACACGCTATTCACCCAACCGGTGGGACGCAGCAGCGCCACCCAGGTGAAAAGTGGTCCCGGTGTCTCATTGGGCGTGATCTACAGCCCGAGCACCCAGACCAACCGCAAATACCTGCGCGACTATCAGGCCAACGCCGGCACCGGTTTCGGCCAGAGTTTATTGGTGCAGCCGATCCACGACGCCTACGTCGCCACCTCGAAACCGGACATGGCCGTGGACTGGGTGAAAGCCTCGCTTCAACGCCAGTTCGGCTCGGTGACGGTGTACCCGGACATGCAAAGCCTGCGTGCAGCCAACCCGGATGTAGTGGCGATTGTCGACACTCACAGCCAGTTGATGACCTCGCGCAGTTCGGACATCAAGGCGGATGTGAGTGCGGACTTTTATGACGGGAAGTTGAACTACATCGGGACGGCCAAGGGGTCCGAGGCGAAAGAGTTGACGCCAGTCTGGGCGGACTTCAAGCGTTCGGAAGAGATTGTTGCGGATATTAATCAGCAGCAGGAAGTTCAGATTCGGGCGCTGCAGAAGTTTGACCAGTCGCTCAGTAATTTATTGACCAGATCGGCAGGTAATGTGTCGATGCTTGATAGTAAACAACTACATAAGTTGCAGTGACTGTCAGGCCGCTGCCCTCACCCTAGCCCTCTCCCCAAGGGAGAGGGGACTGACCGAGGTGTTTGTTAGAGTTACGCCGACGTGAAATACCGAGTCGAACTCAAGTTTCGAAAAACACACAAATCGGCTCCCTTTCCCCCTCGCCCCATTGGGGAGAGGGCTGGGGTGAGGGGCTGGATTTGTGCAGCAACACACAAATACCGCCAAACAACAGGCATAAAAAAACCCCGCCTCTCTCGAGAGCGGGGCTTTTTCATTCAACAGCTACTCAAGCAAGCTCAAGCTCCGCCGTCGCCGCAGCAGGCACAACCGCCTGACCGCTCAACGCCACGTCGTTCAGCTCACGGTTGGCCACCGCATACATGGCGTAGTCGGTGCCGCTGGCGGCACGGATTTCCACCAGCATGGCGCGCCAGCGTTCGATCATGGCGTCGTTCTGCTTCATCCACAGTGCCAGACGGGTTTCCACGTCCGAATCACCGCCGCCCGCTTGCAGAACGGCGATGGTGATCGCGCGTTGCTGCCAGTCGACGTCGTCGCGGAACGCTTCACGGGCCAGGGCCTGCCAGTTGTTTTCAACCGGCAAGGCGCTGATCTGCGAGATGTACCAGGTGATGTCCAGCGCGCTGCCCACGGCGAAGTACGCCTTGGCCACTTCGGCTGGATCCTGGCCAGTCACGTCGGCCGCTTCGATGATCGGCAGCAGCGTATAGAGGTGGGTTGTGCCCGCCACCATACGCGCCAGCAGCTCCGGTACCCCGGCGGCTACGTAAGCCTGATAACGCTCTTGCCAGTTTTCACGGATTTCGCCGCTCAGCAGCTCATCCAGCTTCAGGCCCAGCTCTTTCAGGTGCGGACCGAAATGCGCGACGTCACGGGCAGCGTTCTGCTCGTTGCGGCGGGCACGCAGGAACCAGCGTGTAGCGCGACGGCCCAGACGCATCAGCTCGTCCATCAGCTCCAGTTGCACGTCAGCGGAGACCTGATAGTCCAGGGCTTCGATCTGACGGAACCAGTGCGGGAGGTGGAAGATATCGCGCACGATCACGTAAGCGCCTGCCACGTTCGCCGGGGTCATGCCGGTGGACTCTTTGAGCCTTTGAACGAAGGTGATGCCCATGTGGTTGACCAGATCGTTGGCGATCTGGGTGCTGACGATTTCGCGCTTCAGACGGTGACGGCGCATGGCATCGGCAAACTTGCTGACCAGGCTCGGCGGGAACGCGGTTTCCATGTCGCGGGTCAGGTAGTCGTCGTCCGGCACCAGCGAGTCCAGCAGCTGCTGCTTGAGGTCGATCTTGCTGTACGAGATCAGTACCGACAGTTCCGGACGCGTCAGGCCCTTGCCAGCCGCGGCGCGCTCGGTGAGCTGCTCCTCGGTCGGCAGGTACTCGATGGCGCGGTCCAGCTTGCCACGGCCTTCCAGATCGCTCATCAGGCGTTTGTACTCGGCAGCACGCTCGTAGGCACGGCGGGCAGCCAGGGACAGGGCCTGGGTCTGCTTGTAGTTGTTGCCCAGCACCAGACCACCGACTTCGTCGGTCATGCTCGCCAGCAACTGATCGCGTTGCTTGCCCGTCATGTCGCCGGCCTGAACCACTTCGTTCAGCAGGATCTTGATGTTCACTTCGTGGTCGGAGCAGTCCACGCCACCAGCGTTGTCGATGAAGTCGGTGTTGGAACCGCCGCCATTGAGACCGAATTCCACACGACCCAGTTGGGTCATGCCGAGGTTACCGCCCTCGCCCACCACTTTGCAGCGCAGTTCGTTGCCGTTCACGCGCAGTGCGTCGTTGGCCTTGTCGCCGACATCGGCGTGGCTTTCGGTGCTGGCTTTGACGTAGGTACCGATACCGCCGTTCCACAGCAGATCCACCGGCGCCTTGAGCAAGGCGTTCAGCAGTTCGGTCGGGGTCAGCTTGTCGGCCTGGATGTCGAAGCGCTCTTTCATCTGTGGCGAGATGGCAATGCTCTTCGCGCTGCGCGAGAAGATGCCGCCACCTTCGGACATGATGCTGGTGTCGTAGTCGGACCAGGCCGAACGCGGCAGGTCGAACATGCGCTGACGCTCGACGAAGCTGGTGGCCGGGTTCGGGTTCGGGTCGATGAAGATGTGCAGGTGGTTGAACGCGGCAACCAGTTGCAGCTTGTCGGACATCAACAGACCGTTACCGAATACGTCGCCGGCCATGTCGCCGATGCCGACCACGGTCACGCTGTCTTCCTGGACATTGATGCCGCGCTCGCGGAAGTGGCGCTGTACGCCGACCCACGCGCCTTTGGCGGTGATGCCCATTTTCTTGTGGTCGTAACCGGCCGAACCACCGGACGCAAACGCGTCACCCAGCCAGAAGCCGTAGTCGATGGCGATGCCGTTGGCGATGTCGGAGAAGGTTGCAGTGCCCTTGTCCGCCGCGACCACCAGGTACGGGTCATCGTCGTCATGACGCACGACGTTGGCCGGCGGTACCAGTTTGCCGTCCTTCAGGTTGTCGGTGATGTCCAACAGGCCCGAGATGAAGATGCGGTAGCAGGCGATGCCCTCGGCCGCGATCTCGTCACGGCTGCCGCCCAGTGGCAGGCGACGCGGCAGGAAGCCGCCCTTCGCACCCACCGGCACGATGACCGAGTTCTTCACTTGCTGGGCTTTTACCAGGCCCAGGACTTCGGTACGGAAGTCTTCTTCACGGTCGGACCAGCGCAGGCCGCCACGAGCGACGTTGCCGAAGCGCAGGTGCACGCCTTCGACGCGTGGCGAGTAAACGAAGATTTCGAACTTCGGAACAGGCTTCGGCAATTCAGGGATCAAGTGCGGGTTGAACTTGAAGCTGAAGTACGACTTGTTCTGGCCGTTGGCGTCGGTCTGGTAGAAGTTGGTGCGCAGGGTCGCTTTGATCAGGTCCAGGTAACGACGCAGGATGCGGTCTTCGTTAAGGACTTGAACGTCGTCCAGCGCGGTCAGGATCGCTTGTTCCAGGCGCTGTTGCTTGTCTTCCAGATCTTCGCTGCCCAGCTTGCGCGCCAGGTAGAAGCGGGTCTTGAACAACCGGGTCAGTTCGCGAGCGATATCTGTGTGGTTGTTCAGGGTGCTGGCGATGTAACCCAGGTCGAAGCCCAGACGGATCTGCTTCAGGTAACGGGCGTAAGCGCGCAGCAGCGCCACATCGCGCCATGGCAGACCGGCGGTCAGCACCAGACGGTTGAACGCATCGTTCTCGGCATCGCCACGGACGATGTGGACGAACGCGTCCTGCAGGGTGTCGTTGAGCTGCTGGATGTCGAGGTCCAGGCCTTCGGCAGCGGTGAACGCGAAGTCATGAATCCAGAACTCGCGGCCGTTGGTGTGACGCAGACGGTACGGGAATTCACCCAAGACGCGCAGGCCGAGGTTTTCCAGGATCGGCAAGACGTCGGACAGTGCCAGCGGGGTGTCGGCGTGGTACAGCTTGCAATGCAGCTCGCGCTGGCCGGAGACCTGGCCCAGCGGCTGATAGAAGCTCATCACCAGTGGATTTTTTTCGTTCAGGCTCAGCAGGTGCTGCATGTCGACCACGGCCGAATGCGCCGCGAAACGCTCGCGGTAACCAGCCGGGAAGCCTTTCGGGAAGTCTGCCAGCACGTTGGTGCCGTGGGCTTCGCCGAAGGTTTCAACGGTCAGGGCTGCGTAGTCGTCCTGCCAACTGCGGCAAGCCTGGATAACTTCGTTTTCCAGTTGCAGCGGGTCGATGTCGATGCGGTTTTTCGGGTCGACGCGCAGAATCAGTTGCACGCGGGCCAGCACGGACTCGGAGAAGAAGGTCCAGAATTCGCAGTCGGTCGCCTTCAGGCGCTCCATCAGTACTTGCTGGATTTTCTGGCGAACTTCGGTGGAGTAGATGTCACGCGGCACGTACGCCAGGCAGTAGCAGAAACGACCGTACGGGTCTTTGCGCAGAAACACGCGGATCTTGTTGCGTTCCTGGATCTGCACGATCGACATCACGGTGTTGAACAGTTCGTCGACCGGGGTCTGGAACAGGTCGTCACGCGGCAGCACTTCCAGGACCTGGGCCAGTTCCTTGCCCAGGTGAGCCTTGGCCTGGAAGCCGGAGCGACGCTCGATCTCTTCGACCTTGCGGCGGATGAACGGGATGACACGTACGCTTTCGCCATACACCGACGAGGTGTACAGGCCCATGAAGCGGTGTTCCTTGATGACTTTACCGTCGGCGTCGATTTCACGGATCGACACGTAGTCCGGGTAGGCCGGACGGTGTACGCGGCTCGGGTGTGCAGCCTTGGCGAACGACAGCAGCGTCGGTTCGCGCAGGTAGTTCACGGCGTAATCTTCGATGTGGCGGTCTTCGTTGGTCAGACCGGTGCGCAGCATCTTGGTCAGGCCGAGGAAGGAGTTCTGGTCGTATTCGATATGACCACCATCGGCCTGATCGACCACGGTGAACTCTTCGTAGCCGAGGAAGGTGAAGTGGTTGCCCACCAGCCATTCCAGGAAGCTCTTGATTTCGGTCTTCTCGTCGGCATCGACGGCGAATGCGCTGTGATCGAGCTTGGTGAGGATTTCCTGCACCTTGGCCTTCATCGGCTCGAAATCGGCGACCGCGACGCGGACTTCACCCAGAACCTGTTCCAGTTCCTTGCTCAGCACATTCAGTTCGGCCGCGTTGGCGCAACGGTCGATTTCCAGGTACATCAGCGACTCGTGCTGAATACCTTCGCCTGTGGTGCCCTTTGGCAGGATTTCCAGCAGCTCGCCCTTGCTGCCACGACGCACGCTGAGCACGGTGGTCTGCAGGGTGTGGATGCTGTAGCCGCGACGGTTCAGCTCGGTACGCACCGAGTCCACCAGAAATGGCAGGTCGTGGTGCAGCACTTCGACAGCGGTGTGGGTCGACTGCCAGCCGTGACGTTCGTAATCGGGGTTGTAGACGCGCACCTGCGGCTGCGCGTGATCGAAGCGCTCAAGCAGGCGCCACGCAGAAAGAGTACAGCCAGCGAGGTCGGAGAGGCGACGTTGGGTCAGCTCGTCCAGGGAAATGATGCCGAAGAATTGTTCAGCGAACAGCGCCACTTGTGGCAGTGCCTGTTCACTGATGTGCTGCGCCAGTGCCGCTTGCAGTTGGTGCTGGAAGTCGGCTTTGCTGGCTGCGGTGAAGAACGCCATCTGTGGTACTCCGCTTGGGCTTGTTATTGATGGAAAGCGTCGCGTGCAAAACCCCTTTCGGGGCGTTCCGTCGCCCTGTTCCTGAATCTCGGGCAGAGGAAACAGGGTGACAGGTGGGTGAAGCTGGACGAGACTCTCAGGTCACATTCACCTTCCATGAATGGGCATCTGCAAAAACGACTGTCCGGCGCCGCTCGCGGGGCCATGGCAATGCCTTTACGGGTGCACATCCGTTGCGCAGCTTAATGGGTGCGACAATGTGTCTGCTTGCGGTGCTGCGACATATTCGGTCATTGGCACGTAAACCAAGGCCGGGGCCTCGCTAAACACTAGCATTCATGGGGCAAAACGCCGGTCTGAATGCCCGTTTTTACGGTACAGACGTGCCAGGAATGACCATTGACCTGTGTCGCGTTCACGACACATGCTCTGACACTCTCACATGCATAAATTCCCGGGGGCTGGCAGAATCGCGCCCAAATGCGACCAACACGCCCGCCAAGTCAGGAATTCCCCATGCAAATGACCACCGCCCTTTTGATCGTCAACCCGTGCGACGACGAAGAAGACAACATGGCCATGCTCTGCTGCCACAGCGACAAGGGCGAAATGTTTCTGATGAGCCGCTATCCGGACGAGGATGAACTGGAGATCACCCTGGATGGCGAGCCTTCGACCCTCGACGGCGTGAAAGTCACCCTGACCAAGACCCTGCTGAAGATCGAAATTGCTGCAGCGGATGCCGATGCGTTGAACGGGGATGATGTGCTGGAAATCACCTACAACCCGGACATGGTGGATCTGGCCGAGGTCGAGGAGACCCTGAAGAACATTCTTGATGGTACTGGCACCTTTATCAGCCAGATTTGATGGCGTCTGCACTGGCCCTATCGCTGGCAAGCCAGCTCCCACAGGGGTACGCGTACTACAGTCAGAACGCGGTCACTGTGGGAGCTGGCTTGCCAGCGATAGGGCCCAAAAGAACACCGCACCTCCCCCGCCCTACAAATTTCCAACAATTGCCCCGGTCATTTCCCGCACTTTGCGCAAAATGCCGTTAGTCGCCACCCCCTGCGATGGATTAAAGTAACGCCCCCAGCCCCGGCGTTATCCGAACGCCTGTGGCCACCCTTTCCAGGAACAGTCATCGATGGAACATCGTGAAGCGCTGCTGGCGCTGCGAACCTTTCTTTCAACGCAGATTCTCGGCCAGGAAAAACTCATCGAGCGCTTGCTCATCGCCCTGCTAGCCGATGGCCACATGCTGGTCGAGGGCGCTCCGGGTCTGGCCAAGACCAAAGCGATCAAAGAGCTCGCCGAGGGCATCGAAGCCCAGTTCCATCGCATCCAGTTCACGCCTGACCTGTTGCCGGCCGACATCACCGGCACCGAGATCTATCGCCCGGAAACCGGCAGCTTCGTGTTCCAGCAAGGCCCGATCTTCCACAACCTGGTGCTGGCGGACGAAATCAACCGGGCCCCGGCCAAGGTGCAATCGGCGCTGCTCGAAGCCATGGCCGAACGTCAGGTCAGTGTCGGGCGCAGCACTTACGAGCTGTCGCCGCTGTTTCTGGTGATGGCCACCCAGAACCCGATCGAGCAGGAAGGCACGTACCCGCTGCCCGAAGCCCAGCTCGACCGCTTCCTGATGCACGTGAAAATCGGTTTCCCCGACGCTGCCGTCGAACGGCGGATCCTGCAACAGGCCCGGGGCGAAGCCCTGAACGGCGAAACCAAGCCCGAACGCCGGGTCAGCCAGCAGGCGATCTTCGCCGCCCGCAAGGAAATCCTCGGTCTGTACATGGCGGACGCCGTGGAGGAATACCTCGTGCAACTGGTCATGGCCACGCGTAACCCGGCCAAGTTCGACCCGGAAATGGCCGAGTGGATCGCCTACGGCGCCAGCCCGCGTGGCTCGATCGCCCTCGACCGCTGCGCCCGCGCCCACGCGTGGCTGGCCGGTCGCGATTTCGTCAGCCCGGAAGACATCCAGGCGGTGCTGTTCGACGTGTTGCGCCACCGCATCATTCTGTCGTTCGAGGCCGAAGCCGCCGGCATCGACCAGGATCGGGTGGTGCAACGGATTCTCGACGTCGTAGCCGTCGCTTGACCCCGATGAACGCCTCTCTGCCGTCCGAACCGGGCATCCGCATCAGCCTCGCCGAGCTGATCGAGATGCGTCACCGCGTGCGCGAAGTGCAGCTGTTTTCTACGCCGAGCCAGCGCAGCCCGCTGATCGGCCTGCACCACTCGAAATTCCGTGGTCGTGGTGTGGACTTCGATCAGGTGCGGGTCTACCAGGCCGGGGACGACGTGCGCACCATCGACTGGCGCGTCACCGCACGGACGCAGGAGCCGCACACCAAGCTGTTCCATGAAGAACGCGAACGGCCGATTTTCATCATGGTCGAGCAAAGCACGCGGCTGTTTTTCGGCTCCGGACTGATGTTCAAGTCGGTGCTCGCGGCGCAGGCTGCAGCGCTGATCGGCTGGGCCGCGCTGGGTCACAACGACCGGGTGGGCGGACTGGTGTTCGGCGACAACGAGCATTACGAGATCAAGCCGCGCCGCAGCAAGCAGAGTCTGCTGCAACTGCTCAACCGTCTGGTGAAAGTCAATCAGTCGCTGCACAGCGAGCGGGAGCCGGATCGCGATGCGTTTGGCGTGGCGCTGCGCCGGGCCCGCGAGGTGCTGCGACCGGGCAGTCTGGTGATCGTGATTTGTGACGAGCGCGCACTGAGCGACAGCGCCGAGCAGCAGTTGAGTCTGTTGTCGCGCCATTGCGATCTGCTGATGCTGCCGCTGTCCGATCCCCTGGACCACGCCCTGCCCGCCGCCGGACTGTTGAGGTTCGCCGAGCGCGGCGCGCAACTGGAACTCGACACACTGAATTTCGATCTGCGCCAGACCTACCGGGCCCAGGCTGAAGCGCGCATTGCCCGCTGGGAATTGCTCGCGCAGAAACTGCGGGTCTTGCTGATGCCCCTGAGCACCCAGAGCGAAATGGTCGAGCAGATGCGCGAGTTCCTTAACCCGCAGCGTCCGGGTAACGCTCGATGAACGGCCTCGAACAACTGCAACCGCTGATTTCTCCGCCACCGATCGCTTTCTGGCCGCCGGCTCCGGGCTGGTGGCTGCTGCTTCTGTTACTGCCGTTGATTGCCTTCGTGCTGTGGCGCCTGCGCCGTTTCATTCCGATCAAGAAAAAACCCGTCGTACGCGCCGAAATCCAGCTCGATCCGGTGCGCATTGCCGCGCTCGCAGAGCTGGCGCAAATGGTCAAACCCTACGACGGCGCACCGGCCGGAGCCTGGCTGCAGCAGCTCAACGGCCTGCTCAAGCGCCTGTGCCGCAACCATTACCCCTACAGCCAGAGTCATACCCTCAACGGGCGCAAGTGGCTGGCGTTCCTCGACAACCGTTGCCCTGCCGCCGGCCTGACCCGCTGGATGGTGCTGGTGGAAGGCGCCTACAAACCCGAGTGCAAACTCGACGACAAGGCCATCGCCGGCCTGACGCAAGCCGTCGACACCTGGATCCGCAAGCATGTTTGAGTTCGCCTGGCCGTGGATCTTTGTGCTGTTGCCGCTGCCGTGGCTGATGCGCCTCGTGCTGCCTGTCGCCGACAGTGGCGAGCCGGCATTGAAGGTGAGTTTCCTCGGGGACCTGGAAGGCCTCGCCCGTCGCCGCGCCCGGGCCAATCTACCGACATGGCGCCAGCAGGCGCCGTTCATGCTGCTATGGTTGTTTCTGTTGATCGCCGCCGCCCGCCCGCAATGGCTGGGCGAACCGTTGCCGATTGCCGCCAGTGGTCGCGATCTGCTGGTGGCGGTGGACGTGTCCGGCTCGATGGACTTTCCCGACATGCAGTGGAACGACGAAGACGTCAGTCGCCTTTCGCTCGTGCAGCATCTGCTCGGTGACTTTCTGGAAAGCCGCGATGGCGACCGGGTCGGTCTGATCCTGTTCGGCAGCCAGGCCTACCTGCAGGCGCCGCTGACGTTTGACCGGCGCACCGTGCGCGTGTGGCTCGACGAAGCGCGGATCGGCATCGCCGGCAAGAACACCGCGATTGGCGACGCGATCGGCCTGGCCCTGAAACGCCTGCGCATGCGCCCGGCGCAGAGCCGGGTGTTGATTCTGGTCACCGACGGCGCCAACAACGGCGGGGAAATTGATCCGCTGACCGCCGCCAGACTGGCCGCCAACGAAGGCGTGAAAATCTATCCGATCGGCATCGGTGCCGACCCTGAAGAAAGTGGTGCCACCGCCCTGCTTGGCGGCAATCCGACCCTCGACCTCGACGAGCCGGCACTCAAGGCCATCGCCGATGCCACCGGCGGCCGCTACTTCCGCGCCCGCGACGGCAAGGAGCTGCAAGCGATCAAGGACACTCTCGACCGACTGGAACCGGTGGCCCAGCAACCGACCCAGGCGCGCCCGGCCCAGGCGTTGTATCAATGGCCGTTGGCGCTCGCGTTGCTGTTGAGCATGTTGCTGGTTGCCCGCGAATTGTGGCCGGACAACCCGCTGCAACGACTGTTCACCAAGGAGCTGTATCTGCAAAGCCCCCTGCCTGACTGGCGCGAACGCCTCAAGCGCCTGCGTTTGCGGAGGCGTCGATGATCGCGCTCTGGCCGCACTGGTTTCGTCCCTGGTGGCTGCTGCTGTTGCCGCTGCTCGGCTGGTTGATCTGGCAGCTCTGGCATCGGCAGAAGCGCGCCGGACGCTGGCAGATGATTCTGCCGCCGGCGTTCCATGCCGCGTTGCTCAGTGGCGGCAGCGGCCGCGACAGCAAGTTGCCGTGGGTGGCGTTGGGCGTTGCGTGGTTGTTGACGATCCTGGCGCTGCTCGGCCCGAGCTGGGAACGGGTCGAACAGACCAGCCAGAAACCGGCCGACCCGCTGGTGGTCGTGCTGGAGCTGACCCCGGAAATGCTCGCCACCGACTCGCCGCCGACCCGTCTGGAACAGGCCCGGCGCAAGTTGTTCGATCTGCTCAAAGCACGCAGCGACGCGCAGACCGCCATCGTGGTTTACGCCGGCAGCGCCCACACGCTGGTGCCGCTGTCGGACGACCTGGCCACCAGTCGCAATCTGCTTGATGCGCTCAAGCCGTCGCTGATGCCGGAAAGCGGCCACCGCGCCGATCTTGCAGTGAGCAAGGCGCTGGCATTGCTCAAGCAAGGGGCGTTGGGTCAGGGGCGCATTCTGCTGATCGGTTCATCGCTCTCGGAAGAAGAACGCCAAGGCATTCGCCGCGCATTGAGCGGGCAATCGGCGCAATTGCTGATGCTCGGCATCGGCACCGCCGAGGGCGCGCCTATTGCTCAGGAAGACGGCAGTTTCCTCAAGGACGCACAGGGTGCGATCCGCGTGCCGCAACTCGACAGCCCAGGTCTTGGCGCCTTCCTCAACGCGGTGGGTGGCGAGTATCACAGTGCCAGGCTGGATGAATCGGACCTGCGCAGCCTCGGCCTGCTCGATGGCCCGCGCAGCCTGCGCAACGACGGCCAGACCCTGCGTCTCGACACCTGGGCCGATCAGGGTTACTGGCTGCTGTTGCCGCTCTTGCTGCTTGCCGCGTGCGCCGGGCGCCGTGGCTGGTTGTTCTGTCTGCCGCTGCTCTTTTGTCTGCCGCAACCGAGCTACGCTTTCAATTTCGAAGACCTGTGGCTGCGCCCCGACCAACAGGGTTTGCATCTGTTGAAACAGAAGCGCCCGGCCGAGGCCGCGCAACACTTCGAAGATCACCAGTGGCAAGGGCTGGCGTTGTACGAGGCCGGCGATTACAGTGGCGCCGCCGAGCGTTTCGCCGAAGGCAGCGATGCCCGCGCGCACTACAATCGAGGCAACGCACTGGCGAAAAGCGGTGAGCTGGAAGCGGCGATCGACGCCTATGAACAGGCTCTGGAATTGCAACCGGACTTGCGTCCGGCACTGACCAACAAGGCGCTGGTGGAAAACCTGCTCAAGCAGAAAAACGCCCCGCCGCCCGCCGAGCCCGAAAAGCAACCGGCACAACAGAACGTGCCGGGCGACGAACCACCGCCCGCGACCGCGCCGCCACCGGCAATCAAGAATGACACGCCCAGCGAGGCCCTGCCTGCGGAATCGGCCAGCGAACCACCGCCGACCACCCCGCCGCAACCGGGGCCCAACGAACTGCCGGACAGCGCCCCGGACACGGAGCCGCACACCAGCCCGACGCTGAGCCCCGGCGAGGACAACCTCGAAGGCGAGCAGCGCCAGGCGCTGGAGCAATGGCTCGGCAAGATTCCGGACGATCCGGGCGAACTGCTGCGACGCAAGTTCTGGTACGAACAGCAACAACATCAGGATCAGGAAAACACTCGATGACCCGTTTCACCGCCCTCTTGCTGCCCCTGCTGATCTGCACGGCCACCGCTCAGGCGGCCGAGCTGACGGCCAGTGTGGATCGCAGTCGCCTGAATTCCGGCGAGACGGTCGAACTCACCCTCGAATCCAACGATGTCACGCAGTTCGGCAAACCGGACCTGACCCCGCTCGAACCACTGTTCGAAGTGCGCGGCACGCGTCAGGTCAACCAGTTGAACACGCTCAACAACGAGAACCGCGCCACCACCCGCTGGATCATCACCCTGTTGCCGAAACAGAATGGCAGCGTTGAAATTCCGTCATTGAAACTGGGCGAAACCCAGAGCCAGCCGATCACCGTGCAGGTGGTCGAAAGCGACGTCCACGAAGAAAAGAATGTGCTTGATCCGGTGTTCATCGAGTCCAGCCTCGACCAGAGCAGCGTCTATGTGCAGGCCCAGGCCGTCCTGACCCTGCGCATCTACCATTCGGTGTCGCTGTACGACGACAGCAGCGTCACCCCGTTGCAGATCACCGATGCACGAGTCGAACAGCTGGGCGATACGCGCACCTACGAAAAAGACATCAACGGCGTGCGGCATGGCGTGATCGAAATGCGCTATGCGATCTTCCCGCAACACAGCGGCTTGCTGACCATCACCCCGCAGACATTCAGCGCCACACGGGTGGACACTCAGCCTGCCAAAGACGCCAACGCACAGGGGCCGAAACCAGGCAAAGTGTTGCGAGTGACGTCTACGGAAATCCCGCTGACGGTCAAACCCAAACCGCTCACTTATCCGGCCGATTCGCCGTGGCTGCCGGCCCGCAGCCTGAGCCTGAGCGAGAGCTGGAACCCGGAACCGGATCACACCCAGGTCGGCGACTCCCTGACCCGCAGCCTGACCCTCAAGGTCGAAGGCCTGGCCGGCTCGCAACTGCCCGCCCTGCCCGCCACCGAGGCCAACGGCCTGCGTCGCTATCCGGACCAACCGGTGCTGAACAATCAAAGCAGCGAGCGTGGCCTGATCGGCAGCCGTGAAGAGCGCGAGGCACTGGTGCCGAGCCGCAGCGGTTCGATCGAACTGCCGACCGTGGATGTGGTGTGGTGGAACACCTTTGAAGATCATCTGGAACACACGAGCCTGCCAGCGCGCACCCTGCAAGTGGTGAACAATCCGAGCCTGCAGGTCGACACCCCGGCCGGCAGCGCGCAATCCTTCAACACCACCGACAGCGAAGCACTCTGGTGGTGGAAACTCAGCACGCTGGTTCTGGCGTGCACCACCCTGCTCGGCTTCGGTCTGTGGTGGCGCGCCCGCTGGCAACCGGCAATCCTTCGCGCCGCGCAAACCGGCCCGAGCCCGCGCACCCTGCTCGACGACATCAAACGCGCAAGCCAGGCCAACGACCCCCACGCCACCCGCCAGGCCCTCGACGCCTGGGCCCGTCAGCAGCCGGAGACTCTGGCGGATATGGCTGCGCGTTTTGTGCCGCTGTCGGATGCGCTCGATGGGCTGAACGGCGCGCTGTACAGCGAGACCGGGCAGCATTGGCAGGGAGAGGATCTGTGGCGGGCGATCCGCACGATTCCGACGGCGGAGCGGGTGCAGGATCCAGTTGGGGACAGCGGATTGCCGCCGCTTTATCCGAAGTAGTTGCAGTTCAATAGAAGCTTTTGCCCGTAAACTCTCTTCTTTTTTCGCCGCGTTTTTTCCTGCGGCCATCACCTCTTTATATTGCGGAGTCAGCCTTGCGTCTGTTTCACACCTCCGACTGGCACCTTGGGCAGAACCTGCACGGCCAGGAGCGCGATTTCGAGCACGCCTGTTTTCTCGAGTGGCTGCTGCGTCAATTGAAGCTGGCGCAGCCGGACGTGCTGCTGATTGCCGGCGACATCTTCGACACGGTCAATCCACCGGTCAAAGCCCAGGAACGCCTCTACGATTTCATCGTCAGCGCCCACGAACAGCAGCCGTTGCTGACCATCGTGATGATCGCCGGCAACCACGACTCCGGCTCGCGGATCGAACTGCCCGCGCCGTTGATGCGGCGTTTGCGCACCCATGCGTTGGGCCGGGTGATGTGGCTGGACGATGGCCAGCTCGATTCAGAACGTCTGTTGTTGCCGCTGCCGAATGCGTCCGGCGAGATCGCCGCGTGGTGCCTGGCGCTGCCGTTCCTGCGCCCGGCCGAGGTGACCGGCGCGCATTTGGGTGACAACTATCTGCGCGGCATTGGTCAGGTGCATGAATGGTTGATCGAAGCGGCCAACGCCAAGCGCCAGCCGGGCCAGGCGCTGGTTGCCATCAGTCATGCGCACATGGCCGGCGGTTCGGTGTCGGAAGACTCCGAACGCAGCCTGATCATCGGCAACGCCGAAGCCCTGCCCGCCAGCCTGTTCGGGTCGAGCATCAGTTATGTCGCGCTCGGGCATTTGCACAAGCCGCAGAAGGTCAACGGTGAAGAACGAATTCGCTACAGCGGCTCGCCGATCCCGTTATCGTTTTCGGAAATCAGTTATCAGCACCAGATTCTCGATGTCGTCCTGGACGGCGAAACCCTGGTCAGCGTCGAGCCGATACTGATCCCCCGTTCGGTCAATCTGCAACGCCTCGGCCCTGCGCCGCTGGCGCAAATCCTGCTGCAACTGGCCGATCTGCCGAACATCGATCTGCTGGCCGAAACCCAGCGCCAGCCGTGGCTGGAAGTGCGCGTGACCCTCGACGAGCCGCAACCGGATCTGCGCCATCAGGTCGAAAGCGCCCTGCAAGGCAAGGCTGTGCGACTGGTACGAATCGCCGCCGAATATGCCGGCAACCGTGGCGCTGACGGCGCCGAGGACGGCAGTGTGTTGATCGAACTGGACCAGCTCACACCGCAGCAATTATTCAGCCGTGCCTGGCTCGACAATTACGGCAGCGAAGTCGACGAGCAAACCCTCAAGGACTTCGCCGAACTGCTGCAAGACGTACAAATGGAGGGCGAGCAGCCATGAAGATTCTCGCCATTCGCTTGAAGAACCTCGCTTCGCTGGCGGGCCCGTTCGAGATCGACTTCACCGCTGAACCGCTGGCCAGCGCCGGACTGTTCGCCATCACCGGCCCCACCGGCGCCGGTAAAAGCACCTTGCTCGATGCCCTGTGCCTGGCGCTGTTCGGCGCCGTGCCGCGCCTGAACAACACCGGGCGTGACGCCAAGGTGCCGGACGCCGACGGCGAAATCGCCACCGGCGACCCGCGCACCCTGCTGCGTCGTGGTACGGGCGAAGGTTTTGCCGAGGTGGATTTTGTCGGCGTCGACGGCCGTCGCTACCGCGCACGCTGGGAAGCCAACCGCGCCCGGGAAAAAGCCGGCGGCAAGTTGCAGGCCAGCCGTCAAAGCCTGCGTGACATCGATCAGGATCAACTGCTCGCCAGCCAGAAAGGCGAGTACAAGGTTCAGCTCGAAGCCGCACTGGGCCTGAACTTCGAACAGTTCACCCGCGCCGTGCTGCTGGCCCAGAGCGAATTCAGCGCCTTCCTCAAGGCCGACGACAACGACCGCAGCGAACTGCTGGAAAAACTCACCGACACCGCGCTCTACACCCGCCTCGGCCGTCGCGCGTTCGACAAGACCAAAGAGGCTCGCGAGGCCCACAAGCAGTTGCAGGATCAGGCCACCGGTGTGACCCCGCTGCCGCCCGAAGCCCGCGCCGAACTCGACCAGCGCTTCAACGCTGCCCAACAGCAATTGAAGTTGCAGCAGGCCCAGCTCAAACAGCTTGAGCAACAACACACCTGGCTCAAGGATCTGCACCTGTTGCAGGACGCCCGACAAGCGGCGGCCGAGCAGTTGCAGAGCGCTGAACACGAACGCCAAGCGCTGGCCGGCGAACGCCTGCGACTGACGCACCTTGAACAGCTCGCCCCGCAACGGCATCAGTTTGCGCGCAAGGCTGAAATCGATGCCTTGCTGATGCCGCTGACGGCGCAGATCAGCTCACATACGCTGCAACAAGGCGAGCTGACTGAGCGCCAGACGCAACTTGAACAAGACCTCGGTGCTGCACAAATCGCCCTGACCGAAGCGCAGAAGCAACAGAGCGAAAGTGCACCGTTGCTGCGTCAGGCTTTCGATGAGCAAAGCACCCTCGCCCGTCTGGCCGGGGATGTCGCCTCCGGCACTGAAGCCAAGCAGGCCGCCGAACAGGCCTGCGCCCAGGGCCAGAGCACAATCCAGGCCCTGCTCGATCAGCAAACGCAGGTCGCCGAGCGCCTGCAACGAATCGCCGCCGATCTGGAGCAAAGCACTCATCTGGCACCGTTGAGCGAAGCCTGGAATGCCTACCGCGACCGCTTGCAGCAATTGATGCTGATTGGCAACCGGCTGAACAAGGGCGAAAGCGAACTGGCGAATCTCGAACAGAACGCCGCCCGTGCCACCGAAGAACTGGCCACACAAAAGCAGCAACTCGAAGTGCTGTTCAAGGAGGCCGGCGCCGAGCCGGATGCCGTCGCCGAGCAGATTGGCATCCTGGGCACTCTGTTGCAGGACAACCGCAAACAGCTGCGCGCCGTCGAAGAGCTGACGCGCCTTTGGGCCAGTCAGCAGGAACTGGACAAACGCAGTGCCGAGTTGCAACAGCGTCAGCTCGATGCGCAACAGGAGCGCGAGCGCCTGACTCAGGACGGGGTGAAAACCAAGTCCGAACTGACGGTCGCCGAGCACACCCTCAGCGTCACTCGTGAGCTGCTCGAACGCCAGCGTCTGGCCCGCAGCGCCAGTGTCGAAGAGCTGCGCGCGCAATTGCAGGACGACCAGCCGTGCCCGGTGTGCGGCAGCAACGAACATCCGTATCACCAGCCGCAAGCCCTGCTGCAGAGCCTCGGCCGTCATGATGAAAGCGAGCAGGCCAACGCGCAGCAAGCGGTCGATCAACTGAAGGAAAAACTCACCGAACTGCGTACCAGTGTCGGTGGTGTCATTGCTCAACAAAAAGAGTTGCTGCAACAGCAGGAACAACTGGCGGCACAACAGCTGGCGCTGACGCCGAGCATCGAGGCTCATCCGCTGGCAGCGCAGTTGCTCAATCAGGACAGCGACAAACGCGCTGCCTGGCTGACTCGCCAGAACGATCAGCTGAACCAGAGCATCACCCAGGACGAACAGCGCCAGACCGCCTTGCTCACACTGCAACAGGACGCGGCGCGCCTGACCCAGCAATTGCGTCACGCCGAAACCGCGCATCAGCAAGCAACCCAGCACCTGAACAATCAGCAGCGCGAGTTGAGCGCTGACCGGCAGCGTCTGGACGAAGAACTGGCAGCCTTCGCCACGCTGCTGCCCGCCGAGACTCACGAAGCCCTGCGCGCCGAACCGGCCGAGACCTTCATGCAACTTGACCGGCAGATCGCTGAGCGTCTGGCGCAAGTCGATCAGCAAAAGGAAGAGCTGGCCGAACAGCAACAACGCCAGCAGACGCTTGAAAAGGAACAGGATCGCCAGCAAAGCCGCGTGCAGCAACTGCAAACCGCAGAGCAACAGCTCAACGCACTGACCGCTCAGCAACAGGCCAGCCAAGAGAAACTCACGCAGTTGCTGGGCGATCACAACCGCGCCGAACACTGGCAGCAGCAACTGGAACAGGCTGTGGAACAGGCACGCAACGCCGAATCCACCACGACTCAGGCACTGCAAAGTGTACGCACGCAGCTTGTGCAAATGGCCGCCGAGCTCAAAGCGCAGCAGGAACGCGTGCTAGCGCTGGAAACCGAAGAGCGTGATCTGGCCGGCAAGATTGCCGACTGGCGCGCTCGCCACCCGGAACTGGATGACGGCGGCCTGGAAGATCTGTTGCGGATCGATGAGGCGCAGGTCGGCGAGCTGCGCGAGCGTTTGCAGCGCAACGAAAAGGCCCTGGAACATGCCAAAGTGCTGTTGCAGGAACGTGATCGCCAGTTGCTCGAACATCAAGCGCAGCACAACGGCAACCTCGACGCCGAACAACTCGCCGCGGCCCTCGCCGATTTGCAGAACCAGTGCAGCGCGAGCGAACAGCGCTGCGCCGAACTGCGTGCCGAGCAAGTCGAAGATCAGCGCCGGCAGAACGCCAACTCCGCGCTGGCGCAGCAGATCGCCGACGCCAATGCCGAGTATCAACGCTGGGCACGACTCAATGCACTGATCGGCTCGGCCACCGGCGACACCTTCCGCAAGATCGCCCAGGCCTACAACCTCGACCTGCTGGTGCATCACGCCAACGTGCAGCTGCGGCAACTGGTCAAGCGCTATCGCCTCAAGCGCGGCGGCAGCATGCTGGGTCTGCTGGTGATGGACACGGAAATGGGCGACGAACTGCGCTCGGTGCATTCGCTTTCCGGCGGCGAAACCTTCCTGGTGTCGCTGGCCCTCGCACTGGGTCTGGCCTCGATGGCGTCGAGCACGCTGAAGATCGAATCGCTGTTCATCGACGAAGGTTTCGGCAGCCTCGATCCGGAATCCCTGCAGCTGGCCATGGATGCCCTCGACGGCTTGCAGGCTCAGGGCCGCAAGGTCGCGGTGATTTCCCACGTGCAGGAAATGCATGAGCGGATTCCGGTACAGATTCAGGTGCAGCGCCAGGGCAATGGTTTGAGCACGCTGGAGGTGAAATGAACACGCTGTATTCCTTCCGCCGCTGCCCGTACGCGATGCGGGCGCGGATGGCCCTGCGGTATTCGGGTGTGCCGGTTGAGATCGTCGAAGTCAGCCTCAAGGCCAAACCGGCCGAGATGCTGGCGATCTCGCCCAAGGGCACGGTGCCAGTGCTGGACGCGGGTGGTCAGGTGATCGATGAAAGCCTGGAGATCATGCGCTGGGCGCTGGCGCAGAATGATCCGGATGACTGGTTGCTGGGTGGCGATTCAAGGATCGCCGAGTTGATCGAAGCCAACGATCAAGTGTTCAAGGTGCACCTGAATCGCTACAAGTACGCCGAGCGTTATCCGGAACAGTCGATGGAGGTTTATCGGGCGGAAGGTGCTCTGTTCTTGCAGAAACTGGATGAGTTGCTCGAGGGTCGCGATTACTTGCTGGCCGGGCATCCGAGCCTGGCCGATATCGCGCTGTTGCCGTTCGTTCGCCAGTTCGCCCATGTTGATCGTGACTGGTTTGCGGCAACGCCTTATGAGCGATTGCAGGCGTGGTTACAGCGCTTTCTTGAGTCGGATCTGTTTACCGCCATCATGAAAAAGTAAGCACCTTACGCCAGCACCTGGCACATGCCGATGGCCGAGCAATCCACTTGGAACGGTCCGAGAAAACTGGCTTCGGTTTTCACCGGTGGATTGCCGGCCAGCAGCCCCAATGCATTGGCCCGTTCGATATTGTGCGCGATGGTGTGGTTGGCCTCTATGGCCCGGGCCAGTCCGCCGACTGAACCCTGACCGAACCCCAACAGGGACGCGCCATTGGTCATGATCGCCAGACCGGCGATGATCCAGAATCTGTAGCCTTTCATGCTCCGACGGCTCCTGCGAGTTCAACTGAATCCGCCGCTGCGCTTTGCGAGCGCAGTTCGAACTGGACGCCGGGATGCGCGACCTGGATCGGGGCTTCCAGGCTGTGTTGCGATTGGGACGCGAGGCTGACGAACAGCACCATGACCAGGTACAGACCGATGGCCACGTAGGCGCCGCGTTTGGCGGAAGTGATGATTGAAGTGGCCATGATGTGTGCTCCGTGGACAATGTTTCGAGGTCCACAGAATCGATCAAAAAAGCCGGGGTAACCACTCAGGGATTGGCATAGTAACCATCAGCTTCGTTGATTATTTAGCCGATCTATCTCGTCGTTCGAAAATAGCTATCGTCGGTCGCTGCGCAGGCAAAAAACTGCCCAAGGCTGCGATCTTTTGATTTTGCTTTTGGGAAACAAGATCAAAGGATCGCAGCCTTGGGCAGTTCCAGGGCGTGACGGAAATTTCAGTGTTGAGCTTTGTGATCCAGCGCGGCGTAGAAGTTCGCGCTTTGTTGCAGGTATTTCTGGGTGTAGCTCTGGGTGTGGGATTTTTTATCGCTGATTTCAACGTTGGCGCTGGCTGGCAGAGCCACGGTGGCGGAGATGGCGGAAGCGGCGATGATCGAGAAGAGATTGAAGTTCATGGCGGTAACCCTCGTGTTCAGTTGGCTTGCTTGCCCGGTTGGGCCGTGGAGCAAACTTAACGCTCGGGGGTTGCTGCGTTGAAATGCTTTGTAGCAGTAGCAGATATCAACGGGATTGATAACGCGCCACCGAAGCATGCGCTCTCTGGATGAAAACCACGGGCAACCAGCGCACGCACCAATACGGTGCGAAATAAAGAATCATGAAAATAAATTCATAAATGCGACATCAAACGTCTTTATCACGACAAATTTATATCAGTATAATTCCTGCGCTTTTTTTCTGGCCAGAATAACAGGACGTTTGAATGTGCGAGTGTAACTTTGAGCTTATGGCTGCTGTAAAAAACAGGAACATTGAATCGACTTTTGAAATACTAAAAAAAAATCACGCCTTTTAGGCTTCGACTACATCAACTATCACTTCAGATACGCCCTCCCCATCACCGCCCCAAGATCATTTTCAAAAAACAACTATGACTCCCGCTGGAACGAATACTATGAAAACCATAACTGCGTGGATTCTGACCCTGCGTTGCAGCGCGCGCTAAAAAACAATGAACCCTTGCTCTGGTCGGAGGATATTTTCAAAGACCATTTGTTGCTTTACGGCGAAATGAAAAAATTCAACCTGAATCATGGCTGGCTGCAATCAGCCTGGTATAACTTTGCGGCCAAAGGCGTGGTGACGCTCAGCCGATCTACAGATGCAATTACTTTGCGGGAACTGGACGCCAAGGAGGCAAAAATGTCAAAACTGGTAAGACTGACGCATGCGTGTCTGTCCGAAATAATCACGCATAGTTCGCCCTATCAGGCGCATGAAAAACTCAGCCCCAGAGAGGTTGAAATTCTCAAGTGGGTCGCGGACGGTAAAACCGGCGAAGTCATCGGCAAAGTTCTTGGTATCACCGAGCGCACCGTCACCCATCACACCGTTAATATCATGCAGAAATTGAACACTACCAATAAAACAGCGGCGGCCGTAAAGGCCGCTCTGCTCGGTATCATTTAACGTTTAACCGGGGGAGTATCGTTCACTCCCCGTCTGTTGCCTCGCTACACAATCAGGCAACTTCAACGACAGCTTCGTTGCCATACAATTTCTTGCCAACCATTACCAGATCAAAATCTTCTCCACGCACGCGCGCAACGCCTGGCATGAATCCCCACCGGGTAAAACCCCACTTTTCGAATAGCCGCAAACTTTGATGATTATGCGCAAAAATTGTCGTGGCGATCACTTCGATATCCAGCAATGCCGCGGACTCCATGAGTGACTGCAACAGGAAAGACCCAACGCCTTTCGACTGTTGCAGCGGATGAATGTAGAGCCCTAGATCAGCGGTTCTGAAATATCCCGGTCGCTCATTCATGAAGTAGGAAAGCGACAAATAACCGATGACGCCAGCCCCCGGATTCGAGGGGTCTTCCGCGACCCAGATCGGTCGTCGACTGCCGACATGCTTCAAGAACCAGGGTTTCCAGGCTTCAACATTCACTGGCTCGATATCGCAGGTGCTGTTCCCCGCTTCAATTGCGCAATTGTAGATCTCAACGATGGTGGGAAGATCAACCAGCGTCGCGGCGCGACAGGTATAGCGCGGGAAATCATACATTTTGCATGCCCTTCTCGAAGTCATAGGAAAACATGCCGGAAAAAACATGCGCAACCGAGCCGACCAGATTCAAGGTGCTGTCGGGATCAATGAACACCGACATTTTCCCCCCGGGCATCACAACAGTCACATCTGCATCTACCAATCCCAGCGTATGACATACCGCGGCAGCTGCGCAGGCACTGCTGCCAGAGGCAAGGGTGTAGCCGGAACCGCGCTCCCATGTTTCGACTTCAATGCGCGAAGGGTCGACGATGTTGACGAATTGCACGTTGGTTTTGTTGGGGAACATGGAATGCTGGGAAATCAGTGGCCCCAGCAGTTCTGCGGTGGCGCGGTTCGCTGGCTGCCCAAACACCACACAGTGCGGATTGCCAATGTCCACACAGGAAATGCACATGTCCCGACCCGCAATATGCAAAGGCTCGTTCAGCACAGTTTTCTTTTTATCCATCATCACCGGGACTTTTTTGCTCTCCAGACAAAAAGAACCGAGGCTTACGAGAAACTGGTTATGCGCTGGCAGTCGTTGTACGGCAACACTTTGCGCCAGGCGCATCAACCAGATATTGAAACTGTCCGATTGCACATAATCGTTATCGACAAGATAACGCGAGAACACACGCAGACCATTGCCGCTTTTACCGCACGCCGAGCCATCCGAGTTGTAGACCTCCAGACCCAGTTTTCCGTTGACCAAATGCGGGCCATACAACACGCCATCCGCACCGATACCGGTACGCCGATCACAGATCTTGCGCACCCACTCGATATCAAAGTTGATCGGCGCCTTGTTGGGGTCGATGACAATGTAATCATTGCCCTGCGCGGAATATTTTACAAAATCCATTTTTATACCTCTCCTGTCGATTCGAGCAAACCCAGAAACTCGGGAAACCCCAACATGATGTTCATGTTCTGCACTGCGGCGGTTGACGCACCCTTGCCAAGATTGTCCAGCCTGGCAACCAATAAGGCACGGGACTGATCATTCCCCAAGGGATCGCTGAACACATACAGATCAACTGTATTGGAACCGGCAACCACCTGCGCCTCCAGTCGGGTCTGACTCACCGCGCTGGATTCCTGCGCAGAAGCAACGTTGATAAAAGGCTCGTCGGCATAAGAATGCACAAGGCATTCGCGTAGCTGTTCAGGTGTCACACCCGGCGCCAGAAATAACGGAATGGAGACCAGCATGCCACGGTGGAAATTGCCCACTGCCGGAATGAAAATCGGCGGACTTTCGAGGCCGGAGTACAGCGCCATTTCGGGCAAATGTTTATGACTGAAGTTCAGACCATAGAGGTGATGGGCAAAGGGCGGTGCGTCGCTTTCATACTCCCTGACCATCGCCGCCCCTCCGCCCGAATAACCGGATATGGCATTAATGGTCAATGGCGAGTGAGCCCGGACCTGGCCGCTGCGAATCAACGGCCTCAATAGCAATATCGCACCGGTGGCGAAGCACCCGGGATTGGTTACCCGGCGCGCCTGCCTGATTTTATCGCGATGATCGCCAGATAATTCGGCGAGCCCATACACCCACTGCGCGGCTGTACGGTGCGCGGAACTCGCATCGATCAACCGGCAATCGACTGACTGCACCGCAGACACGACCTCTTTGGCGGCCATGTCAGGCAGGCACAATATGGTCAGGTCCGCCTCTGCGATCAGACGCTTTTTCTCATCGAGATTCTTCCTGGCATCTTCGTCGATACTGATCAGCGTAACTTCGGGATGCTGTTTTAAGTGCTGTCGAATCTGTAATCCCGTTGTTCCAGACTCGCCATCAATGAATATTTTTTTCACAACAGGCAATCTCCGAGTAATCAATACATCGACAAGGCATACTTGAACTCGGACTTTATCCGCCCAAGTCCATCGCGCAATTCATCCACGGGCCTGGCAAACGTAATTCGCATTCCGTTGCGCTGACCAAACACTTCGGCGGGCATCGTCAATACCCGGGTCTGGTGCAATACCCTCCGACAAAAATCCAGCGAACTTTCCGAGGAAGTCAGATGAACCCAACAAAAGGGTGTCCCCTCGGGTGCTACGACTTCCAGCATCGGGAAACAATCCCGGGACCACTGTTGAAGCACTTCATAACCGTTGCTGCACAATTGCAAGTAATCGCTCAACAAACCGTCGTAATTATGCAAAATACGTTCGGCTATTTTTTCGCAAATAACCGAATTCGAAATGGTGGTCAAATGCTTATAGTCCATTGCCTTTGCCACGATGTCTTTGGGCCCGCACATCCACCCTATCCGAATGCCGGGTACACCAAAAATCTTTGACACCCCGGACACGGCAATGACATTGTCAAATTCGAAATGGATCACGGATGACTTGATGTCGGTCAGGTATTCTTCATCGGCGATGACGAATATATTCCGTTCCCTAGCCACCTCGACAACCTTCCGTAACTCACCAGCATCAATCGACTTACCGGTCGGGTTGCAAGGATTATTCAGAATGATGACTCGAGTATTCGTTCTCAGGGCGTCCTGCACTGCTGAAGCTGACACTTTAAAACTCGCGTCATATTCGAGAATACTGATCGAACAACCTATTTCCTCTGGAACTTTCCAGGACTGCTGCCAACCCGGCGAGAATGTAATGACATGATCGCCGACGTTGAGCAAAGTGCGATACAAGAGATAAAGCGCTTCCTGCGCACCGTGAGCGATGCCAACATTACAGCGTTCGATACCATAGAGCGTCGCGACCTGCTGCGCCAAGGCGTGGCTGCCTCGATCCGTTCCATAGTCCAATACCAAATCTTCAATATCAGCACTGAAGATCCCTGCTTTGATGCAAGGAGCATTACTGTCTCCCAGATCAATGTCGTACTTGCCATGGGCTTCTCTGAACACCCATTCCTGCATACTGTAAGGCTGGCTCACCCACGTTCCCCTTTCCGTCCTGGAATCAGTTTTTCTTGTTTTCGGTAAACATCAATGCTCTGAGATCGAACTCGTAGCTATGCGGAACCGCTTTAACATTTGAGGTTTGCCCCAGAAGCAACGTATGGGCAAGCATCGAGCCAAAAGAAGTCGCCATCAGGCAAGTCGCACTCAGCGATGAAACTTTCTGCTGCTCGAAGTCCAGTTTGGGTGAATCGATGTACTGTTTGTACAGTTTCGAAGGCGCCAGTTTCCCACCAAACTTCTGCAGGCTTTCGAGTTCGCTGTCCTTATCCGAGATATCAAAGAACTCTTCGAAAGTCGGTCCATTCGGCAGAAAAACATGCACCGTCACCCCATAGGCGACCGGGCAGCAAAGGACCACCGGGATATTGCGACGGCGAGCCTCTTTATAAAGCAGTTGCCGTGGCTTGATGACGAAAAAGTCCAGCGTATCGCAGACAACGTCGACACCACTGAGGTAATCACTGACGTTGTACTCATCCAGATAATCGATGGCTTGCACGGAAACTTGCGGGTTAATCGACAGCAGTCGTTCCGACAATACTTCTGATTTCTTTCTGCCAATGGTGTGCGTCGAACAGCCGAATTGTCTGTTCATGTTTTCCGGGCCGAAAGTATCCGCGTCGGCAATATTTACCCCGCCCACCCCCATACGTACCAGACACTCAGCATAGGTATAACCGGTGCCCCCGCACCCTGGCACCGCTACTCGTTTTCCGGCAAGAACATTGAGTTCCTCTTCGGAAACCAGACCGATCATGCGACTAAACAAAACATCCCGGGAAAAATCGTGTGGCTGTTGCATCGCTATCTCCAGCAAATCATGCTTGTACGGATTCAATGACTTTCTTTTCAAACTCATCGCCATGCCAGCGATCAGTCCACGGGGAAAACGCAACGACAAAGATGTCGCGATACCCCTCTTCATTGACTGGAATAATCTCAGTCACGTCATGGAACATATTCTGGTCATCGAGCAAGACCGCCTGGCCTTCGAGGAGCGTGCCGGTATAAAAAGGCTCGGTATCCCTGGCGTTGCGATACAGGCTCATTTCGGCGCCGCTGATATCTTTACGGGTGACCACACCGATCATCACGAACGAATGACCGTCGCGATGGCGTCCCTCGGGGACGGTCACGCCCTTCAATTGCGCGTTAACGATCACCCGATATTGATGAACGTTGATTTGCCATTCCTGTGTTTCATCCAGGGCAATATCCTTCGCCCCACGCTCGATGAACGGCGTGAAGTCGACCTCGATAGGTTCATAGAACCGCTGGATGCCACCCGCTACAGGGTTGTATTTGGAAAACGTCATGTACGGACGATGGGCCAGTAATTCAAAGTCCCAGCCTTTGTCGCTGGCGATCATCTTGTACTGGGAAAAGCGTCGGTAGCGGTTACCGCCACCCATGTACTGATCGAGTGCCAAGCGAGAAAAACTGTCGATTACATCCGCCGGGATTTCCCCAAGATCGACAATACTGAAACCGTCCTGATTGATAGGCATCGACTCACTCCTCAAGCCGTTGTCGTTGCGTTGCTGCCGAGACGATCACTCAGTTCGTCCAGATAGCGCGCGGAAGAATTGATGCGAATGAGAGCGCCGAGGGCGATTTCACGACCAATACGCGGGTCTTGCTCCACCAACGGCACAACCACATTGTTGAACCAGCCATTGGCATGTTCCGTATCGATGTAGACATGGAGCTTGTGATATTCAATTCCGTGCGCAGGCATGTTGTTCCGCTCCCACGCTTTGATCACATGCTTGAAACGGCGTGGTGCCAGATATTCGGTCACTCCGAAATAGCCGACGGCCTTGAAGTAATGCCGACGAGACAATGCAAAACAAGAACTGACGTTGCCGGACACAATTGATTGCAAAAGCATCGCGCTGGACATATCGGAATCTTCGACACCTGCGGCTTTCAATGTCTGTGCAAACATCTTCGAATGAACATCGGCCTCAACGCCATTGCCCATTTCATCGAAGTAGTTTTTTGCCAGTTCCAGCTTTTGTCCAACCGGTAAACCAATCTGCATAAACGCGAGAATATCGTCAAACTTTGGATCAAGATTGGTCTCTTGAATCAAGTAATACTTGACGTCGGCAGCAGTTGCTTCCTCACTGAGAAAACGTGTGTAAAACGGATGCACACTCGAGGGACTTTTTGACACCAGTTTTTTCAGCCATTTGACATACTCCTTACCATTTACCGGAAAACCACTGATGTCTGCTTCTGGCAGCCCCTGCATTTCATACTGGAGCATTGCGCCTTCCAGCACCGACTGAATATCGCTGACAATCGGACGACGGTCCGCATTGACTTGTTCAACCCGGGTGCACTCGAATTCATTGCGATAAATGATAGCGAGGCACTCATGCAACTTGGCGAGCGCTGCCTGGTTGTTATTGACATAGGCTTCGTGCGCCAGCAATCGAGCCGACTGATTAACGTTCCTGCGAATATCGAAATCTTCATTAACGAAGTTCCATTCATCAGGGTTGCGTTCCATCGCAACAAACCATTCAAGCAGGTTCAACCCTTCCACTTTCATTGTGAACATCCTTATAAGTTGTTTTCCGTAATTACTGTGCTGTGACTGACTTAAAAATCACCGGCGATGTTTTTGATAACTCTGAGTTCAGGGTTATCACATCGCGGCTTTCACCCGTATATTCTTCGGGATTGATTATTGCGTCGACAGGACACTCAGGCTCACATACACCGCATTCGATGCAGGTATCCGGACAAATAACCAGTTGGTAGTCGGCATCGCGAAATGCGTCGACAGGACAGACATCTACACAGACTGTAGATTTGCACGAGAGACACTCTTTCCCAACTACGTATGGCATCTGGACGTTCCTTCGTCGTTCATCTTCGAATCACGCTTACTGCGAATATCTGGCTATCAGCACGACATTCGGAAAGCGCAGCCATTTAGTCGTTATTTAAATTTTAAGTACACTGTAGAAAACTACAGGTGCATAAAATCCTTGTTCGTGCAGTCACCGCATCCTGCAACTACCGCCGTGCCTTACCCGCCCCCGTGGAACGGTGCTAGACTCGGTCGCGATAGGGATTTCCACTCAAAACAACGACGTTAACCGAGGCCTGCATGTACCTTCTTTATTACTCGCCGGGCGCCTGTTCATTGGCCGCCCATATCCTTCTTGAAGAACTGGCACAGCCGTTCAAACTTGAATTGCGTTCTGCCTTGAAGGGAATTGGTACTCAAACGCCCGAGTACCTGAGCATTAATCCGAAGGGTCGAGTCCCTGCCCTGCTTTGTCTGGACAGCCCGATTGGTGACGAAGCCGGGGTATTGACCGAGTTACCCGCCATCCTTGTCTATCTGGCGCATCAAGCAAAAACCGGGCACTTCATTCCTGCCTTCCCCGGGGAATTGGCTCGGTGCCTTGAGTGGCTGAACTGGTTATCCGGGACAGTGCACAGCCTTTCTTATGGTCAGGTCTGGCGACCACAGCGGTTTGTTGACGATGAAAATCTGTTCCCGGCCATTGTTGAAAAAGGCCGGCGCAATGTCATGGACAACTACAGGTTTATCGAGCAGCACATCGGCGGAGCGCGGGGCCAATCCATATTCAGCGGTTACAACGTCGTCCACCCGGTGCTGTTGGTTTTCTGGATTTGGGGAAAGTGGATCGATCTGGATATGAACAATTCGTTTCCCGCCTGGCATCGCCTCGTGCACTCGGTGATCGAGCGACCTGCGGTGCGCCGTGCCTTGGCGACAGAGGGTATTGATCTGAAATTGTTCAATTAGGACGGCAGTTCTGCGGCACTCCATCTGCAATAAAAAACGGGCATCAACCTGAAAGTTGATGCCCGTTTTGATTTATCTGCGACCCGGGCGCGAGAGATTACTTGCGCAGCAGAAACTTCAGGTCACTCGGCGCATCCATCGGCAGTTTTTGCACGGTTTTGCCCAGCAGACCGGTCTTGCCGTCGCGCTCGACCACGACAATCTGGTTGCTCTTCTGGTTGGCAATCAGCAGGAATTTGCCGCTTGGATCGAGGCTGAACTCACGCGGGTGATCACCTTCCACCGAGCGTCGCTGCAATTCCTTGAGCTGGCCGCTGGCCGGGTCGATGGCGAACACCAGCAACTGATTGGCGGTGCCACGGTTGCTGACGTAGAGAAACTTGCCATCGGCAGACGCATGCAACGCAGCAGCGGCCTTGTCCGAGGTCGGCTGACCCGCGGCCAGATCAACCATTTGTGTCTGGGTCAGCACGCCGTCCTTGTAATCGAACACGGCAACCTGGGCGCTCATTTCCATGGTCAGCCAGGCATGCTTGCCATCAGCGCTGAACAGCAAATGACGCGGCCCGCTGCCTGCTGGCAATTGCACCGAGGCGGTTTTCGCCGGAGTCAGCGGCAGGTCCGCATTGGCTTTCGGGTCGAACTGGTAGATGAAGAGCTTGTCCGCGCCCAAGTCGGCGGAGAACACATAACGACCGTCCGGCGAGGAAATCGTCGAGTGCACGTGGTTCGAGGCCTGACGCTCAGGGTTGACCCGACTCGCCGGGTGCGCGCTCATTTGCACCACCGGTTTGAGTTTGCCGTCGCTGCCGACCGGCAACACCGCGAGGGTGCCGCCCGGATCTTCAACCACCGAGTAGTTGCTGACGAACAAATGGCTGGCGTCGCCGCTGAGGCTGGAATGGGTCGGCTCGTTGCCCAGGCTCTGGACCTGATTGATCAGGGTCAGGGCGTGGGTCTTCGGATCGATGGAATAGCTGCTCACACGACCGACCGGATCTTTCTGGCCAGGGCCGTTTTCGTTGACCACGAACACCCGGTGCTGATCCTTGGACAAGGTCAGCCACGACGGGCTTTCGCTCTTGATCACTTGCAGCGGTTTGGCGTCGATCTGGCCGGTGGCGCTGTCGAAGTTCATCCGGTAGATGCCTTGGCTGGTGCCGGCAGTGTAGGAGCCGACCAGCAACTGGAAGCTCTCGGCCGAGGCGCTGGAAAGGCCCATCGCGCCAACGCTGCCGGCCATCAGCAATGGCCAGAATTTACGCATGTTCATTCGGTTTCATCCTCGTCGTCGGCGCTGCTGAGTACATCGCCGAGGCAGACCAGACGGTGTTCGCCAACGGTTTTGGTATCGCTGGCAAAACCGATGATCAACCAGCTCTGCAGGTCCTGATCAAACGTCGCCGCTGCCACCTGAGCCGGGGTGAACTCCCAATGCTTGGCTTCCCGGCCATCGATGCATTCGATGTGCAGGTTGTCTTCTTCGTCGAGGGCGAATTCGAAGGCGTGCAAGCCGTCGATTTCGACCATACCGCAGTGTTCGAGGGCGTTGAGAAGGGTGTCGGTTACGGCAGTCATGGCAATCATGTCTTTCAGGGGGAAAGGGGCAATGATAGCTCAATGTGGCCGCTGAGCTCTCCCTGTGGGAGCGAGCCTGCTCGCGATTGCAGAATGTCAGGCGACATGAATGTCGACTGATACACCGCTATCGCGAGCAGGCTCGCTCCCACATTGACTGGGTTCGGCGGTTAGAGGGCTTCGCGCGATGGCTTGCCGTCCACCAGCCGCTGAATGCGCAGCGGATTACCGTTTTTCAGCGGTTCCGGCAGCAGACTGTCGGGGTAGTTCTGGAAGCACACGGGGCGCAGGAAACGATCGATGGCCAGGGTTCCGACCGATGTGCCGCGAGCATCGGACGTCGCCGGATACGGCCCGCCGTGAACCATCGAATCGCACACTTCAACCCCGGTCGGGTAGCCATTGAGCAGAATCCGCCCGACCTTCTGTTCCAGCAACGGCGTCAGTTCCGGGAACAGCGCGAAGTCTGCCGGCTCGCCGATGATCGTCGCCGTGAGCTGCCCGTGCAGGCCATGCAGCGCAGCGCTCAACTGCGCCTGATCGGCCACTTCGACGATCACCGTGGTCGGGCCGAACACTTCTTCCTGAAGCACTTCATCGCCATCGATCAACAGGCTGACATCGGCCTTGAACAACTGCGGCTGCGCCTGATTGCCCTGCTGTGGATTGCCGGCCAGATGCTTGATGCCTGGGTGTGCCAACAACTTTTCCAGGCCCTTGCCGTAGCTGCCGAGAGTCCCGGCATTGAGCATGGTTTGTGCCGGTTGATCGCCGATCAGCGCGGCGACTTGCTCAACAAACGCCGTGAACTGTGGCGAGCGAATACCGATCACCAGGCCCGGATTGGTACAGAACTGACCGCAGCCCTGCACCACCGAGGCGGTCAGATCACGGGCGACGGTTTCCGAACGCACGGCCAGGGCCTGGGGCAACACGATCACTGGATTGATGCTCGACATCTCGGCGAACACAGGAATCGGCTGCGCACGCGCGGCGGCCATGTCACACAGCGCCCGTCCGCCCCGTAGCGACCCGGTGAAACCCACCGCCTGAATGGCCGGATGTTTGACTAGCCACTCGCCGACGCCACCGCCATAGATCATGTTGAACACACCGGCTGGCATCGCGGTTTTCTCCGCCGCGCGAATCAGCGCATCGGCGACAAGCTCAGCGGTGGCCATATGGCCGCTGTGAGCTTTGAACACCACCGGGCAACCGGCAGCCAGCGCCGAGGCTGTGTCGCCACCGGCGGTGGAAAATGCCAATGGAAAGTTGCTCGCGCCGAACACCGCCACCGGGCCGAGACCAATGCGGTATTGGCGCAGATCAGGACGCGGCAACGGCTGACGATCCGGCAGCGGCAAATCGATGCGCGCACCGTAGAAATCGCCGCGCCGCAGGACTTTGGCGAACAGCCGCATCTGGCCGCTGGTGCGACCGCGCTCCCCCTGAATCCGTCCGGCAGGCAGCGCGGTTTCACGGCAGACCACCGCGACGAAATCATCACCGAGCGCATCCAGCTCATCGGCGATGGCATCAAGAAATTGTGCGCGTCGTTCGGCGCTCAAACTGCGATACACCGGGTAGGCAGAGGCGGCAGCTTTGGCGGCGGCGTCCACCTCCTCCTGCGTCGCCTGAATGAAATCGTGGGGCAATGCCTCGCCCGTCGTGGCGTCGATGCTGTGCAGTTTGACGCTACCGGCGGCGCTGCGACGCCCGCCGATGTAGTTGTGACCGAGAATCTGAGTCATGGGATCTCCTTAAAGGGTGCCGATGCTGTCCGGTTCGAATGCCGCTGCGACCGGGGCGATGCCGTTGACCAGCGGCGCGCCAAATTCGGCCTGGCTGATCTCGAACACGTCGCCGGGTCGAGTGCGAATGCCATCGGCGAACGACAGGGTCGCGGTGCCGAAGAAGTGAATGTGTACGTCACCGGGACGCAGGAACTGGCTGTACTTGAAGTGGTGGTATTCGAGGTTCGCCAGGCTGTGGCACATGTTGGCCTCGCCGCTTAGAAATTCGTTCTGCCACAGCACTTCACCGTCGCGCAGGATGCGGCTGGTGCCGGCCAGGTGTTGCGGCAACTCGCCTACGCGCAGTTCCGGGCCGTAGCTGCAACTGCGCAGTTTGGAGTGGGCCAGGTACAGGTAATTCTTGCGTTCCATGACGTGATCGGAGAACTCGTTGCCCACCGCGAAACCGAGGCGATACGGTTTGCCGTCGTGGCCGATGATGTAGAGGCCGGCCATCTCCGGCTCCTCGCCGGCGTCTTCGGCAAACGGCGGCAGCGGGAACGGCTGACCGGGACGCACGACAATGCTGCCATCGCCCTTGTAGAACCATTCCGGTTGCACCCCGGCCTGTCCCGCCGCCGGTTTTCCACCCTCCACGCCCCACTTGAAGATGCGCATGGTGTCGGTCATCGCCGCTTCGTCGCCGGCCTGCTGGTGCATCTTGTCCCGGGCCGATGCGCTGCCCAGGTGCGTGAGGCCGGTGCCGCTGACCAGCAGGTGCGCCGGGTCCGGATGGTCCAGCGGCGGCAGGATGCGCAGGTCTTTGAGCAACTGCGCGTAATCGTGACCGATACCGAGGCCGAGGGATTGCACTTGTTGCGCCAACGTACTGCCGGCCTCGATTGCCGCCAGTGCCAGATCACGTACGGTGTGAGCATCCTGCACTTCACGCACCAGACCGCCCTCGACCACCCCGACACGGCGCTCGCCGCTACTTAATTCGAATTGAACCAGATGCATGATGTTCTCCTGTTGAAACATATCCCGGATCGAAATCAGGTGCGTGTCGCACCGCGTGCGCTCGCTGCAAATTGCTCGACTGGCAGCACATGCTTGCGCTCGAGCAAGCGATAGACGACGCCCGTCAGAACCAGCCCGAACACCATCACACCGGACAGGAAGTACAGGCCCGAAGCGAGGTTGCCGGTGTATTCCTTCAAGGCGCCGATCACGAACGGCCCGATGTAGCCGCCGAGGTTGCCCACCGAGTTGATCAAGGCAATGCCCGCCGCCGCGCTGGCGCCGGCAAAGAAACGTCCCGGCAAGGTCCAGAACACCGCCGTGCAGGAAAACAGCGCAAACGCCACCAGACACAATGCCGCCAGTTGCGCCACCGGCAACGACAGCCAGGCACTGAGAAACAGGCCGATGGCGCCCAGCACATAGAGCACCGCCAGATGACCGTAGCGATCATTCATGCGGTCGGAACTGCGCGGCACGATCAGCAACCCGATGATCCCGAAGATGTAGGGCACCGATGACACGAAACCGGTCACCAGATCGCTGCCGCCGAACTGTTTGATCAGGGTCGGCAGCCACAGGCCAAGTCCATAGATGCTCAAAGTCACCGGCAGATAGAACAGCGCCAGCAGCAACACCCGTTTGTCTTTCAGCGCATGCAACGGATTGCCGTGGCGGGTCTGGCCGTATTCCTGCAGATCCTTTTTCAGTTCGCCGGTCAGCCAGTCTTTCTCGGCCTGATCCATCCATGTCACTTGCTGCGGGCCGTCCGGCAGCCAGCGCAATACCGGCCAGGTCAGCAGAATCGCAGGAGTACCGATGACGATGAACAGCCACTGCCAGCCGTGCAGACCAAGAATGCCGTCCATGCCCAGCAGGCCACCGGACACGGGGCCGGTGATCATCATTGCGATGGGTTGGGAAAGAATGAACAGCCCGAGGATCTTGCCGCGATGGCGCACCGGAAACCATTGGGTGATGTAGTACAGAACGCCGGGAAAGAATCCCGCCTCCGCCGCGCCGAGCAGAAAGCGCATCACGTAAAAACTGTGTGGGCCCTGGACGAAGGCCATGCCGATAGTGATCGCGCCCCAGGTGATCATGATCCGCGCGAACCAGCGCCGCGCACCGAAGCGTTCGAGCATCAGGTTGCTGGGGATCTCCAGCAGAAAATAGCCAATGAAAAACAGCCCGGCACCGAGGCCGTAGGCGGCATCGCCGATGCCAATGTCGGCGCCCATGTGCAGCTTGGCGAAGCCGACGGCGGAGCGATCCACATAGGCGATCAGGTACAGCAGGATCAGAAAGGGAATCAGTTTCAGCGTGATGCGCCGGACAAGCCGCAGTTCCTGGCTCATGGGATCGGTCTCCGATTGTTGTTTTTATGGAACCTCGGGGGACGCCTCTCGCGGAAAATCGCCAGGGCCATCCCTCCGTCGAAAAGAACTATATAGTAATACTAATTACCCAACAACACTTCCAAAACGTCGATTTTGCGCTTATGTTTAGCCGAGGCTCGCAAACAATAGTCTTACAATAAGAGAATCGATCATGTCTGATAAGAAACCCACCCTGCGCTCCGCCCAATGGTTTGGCACGGCCGACAAGAACGGCTTCATGTACCGCAGCTGGATGAAGAATCAGGGCATCGCCGACCATCAGTTCCATGGCAAGCCGATCATCGGCATCTGCAACACCTGGTCGGAACTGACGCCGTGCAACGCGCATTTCCGCCAGATCGCGGAGCACGTCAAACGCGGTGTGATCGAGGCTGGTGGTTTTCCGGTGGAATTCCCGGTGTTCTCCAACGGCGAATCGAACCTGCGCCCGACCGCCATGCTCACCCGCAATCTGGCGAGCATGGACGTCGAGGAAGCGATTCGCGGCAACCCGATTGATGGCGTGGTGCTGCTGACCGGTTGCGACAAGACCACCCCGGCCCTGCTGATGGGCGCGGCCAGTTGCGATGTGCCGGCCATCGTCGTCACCGGCGGGCCGATGCTCAACGGCAAGCACAAGGGCAAGGACATCGGCTCCGGTACCGTGGTCTGGCAGCTCAGCGAGCAGGTCAAGGCCGGCACTATCACCATCGACGACTTCCTGGCGGCCGAGGGCGGCATGTCCCGCTCGGCCGGCACCTGCAACACCATGGGCACCGCGTCGACCATGGCCTGCATGGCCGAAGCGCTGGGCACATCCCTGCCCCACAACGCGGCGATTCCGGCAGTGGATGCTCGGCGATATGTGCTGGCGCATATGTCCGGCATGCGTGCGGTCGAGATGGTGCGTGAAGACCTTAAACTGTCGAAGATCCTGACCAAGGAAGCCTTCGAGAATGCGATCCGGGTCAACGCGGCGATTGGCGGTTCGACCAACGCGGTGATCCATCTCAAAGCCATCGCCGGGCGCATCGGTGTCGAACTGGATCTGGACGACTGGACCCGCATCGGTCGCGGCATGCCGACCATCGTCGACCTGCAACCGTCCGGACGTTTCCTGATGGAAGAGTTCTATTACGCGGGCGGCTTGCCTGCGGTGCTGCGTCGACTCGGCGAAGCCAATCTGATCCCCAATCCGAACGCATTGACCGTCAATGGCAAATCCATCGGCGAGAACACCAAGGATGCACCGATCTACGGTGAAGACGAAGTGATCCGCACCCTCGACAACCCGATCCGCGCTGACGGTGGCATCTGTGTATTGCGCGGCAACCTGGCGCCGCTGGGCGCGGTGCTCAAACCCTCAGCCGCCACGCCGGAACTGATGCAGCACCGTGGACGAGCCGTGGTGTTCGAGAACTTCGACCTGTACAAGGCGCGCATCAACGACCCGGAACTGGACGTCGATGCCAACTCGATTCTGGTGATGAAGAACTGCGGGCCGAAGGGTTATCCGGGCATGGCCGAAGTCGGCAACATGGGTTTGCCGGCCAAACTGCTGGCCCAGGGCGTGACCGACATGGTGCGCATTTCCGATGCGCGCATGAGCGGCACGGCGTACGGCACCGTTGTGTTGCACGTCGCCCCGGAAGCGGCGGCCGGCGGGCCTTTGGCGGTGGTCAAGGAAGGCGACTGGATCGAACTGGACTGCGCCAGCGGGCGTCTGCACCTGGATATTCCGGACGCCGAACTGGCGGCACGCATGGCGGATCTGCAACCGCCGCAGCAGTTGTTGGTGGGTGGGTATCGTCAGTTGTATGTCGACCATGTGCTGCAGGCGGATCAAGGTTGCGACTTTGATTTCCTTGTCGGCTGTCGAGGTGCTGAGGTCCCTCGCCACTCGCACTGACACCACCATGCCTCCTGTGGGAGCGGGCTTGCTCGCGAAAGTGGAGTGTCAGCAACCTGTGTTTGTCTGACACGCTGCTTTCGCGAGCAAGCCCGCTCCCACATTTGCTCTGTATCTGCCTCAAGATTGTGTGGTGCCTGCTATGATGCGCGGCATCTCCATCGCTCAGGATCGCGCCGCGCCCCATGGATTACCGCAAACCTTCAGACCGCAAAAGCATGCACTCGCGCATCGTTCAGGAACTGGGCATGCAGATTGTTTCCGGACGCTTTTTGCCCTGTGACAAACTGCCCGCCGAAGCCTTGCTCTGCGAGGAGTACGCGGTCAGTCGGCCGGTGTTGCGCGAAGCCACACGGGTGTTGGTGGCCAAGGGGCTGGTGTACTCCAAGCCCCGGGTCGGCACCGTGGTCAAACCCCGCCGCGAATGGCACATGCTTGATCCAGACGTGCTGCACTGGTTGATGCAAAGCAGCCCGCAGAATGAATTCTTCAATGTGCTGACCAGCGTGCGCAGCATCATCGAACCGGCCGCCGCCGCCCTCGCCGCCCAACACGCCACGGATGCCGACATTGCAGCCATCGGCGAAGCCTACCAACGCATGGAAGCCGCACCGACGCCGGAGGCCCTGCTGCAACCGGATCTGGACTTCCACAGCCGGATTGCCGACGCGACCCATAACGATTTGCTGGCCAACCTGTGCAACATGCTGTCGGTGGCGATTGCCGAGGCGCTGAAACATTCGAATCAGCGGCCGAATCTGCATGAACTGGCGTTGCCTCGGCACAAGGCGATTCTGACGGCGATCGAGAATCGGGATGCGTTGGGGGCTCGGCATGCGACGCTGGTGCAGCTGGATGATGCGCGCAGTGCGCTTAGCGTCGTGCTAGGCACTGAACTTTCCTAAGCCTTGAGACCGCTGGCCCTCACCCTAGCCCTCTCCCGGAGGGAGAGGGAACTGACCGCGATGTCTTGCGTAATACATCGACCTGAAAAACCGAGTCGATTATGGATTCAAAGCTAATCTTTCACGTCGGTGTATCTATCCAATATCCCCCATTCGGTTCCCTCTCCCTACGGGCGGTCCGACGTTTCGGGAGGGCTAGGGTGAGGGCAAGCTTTCGATCTTGCCCCATAAAAAAAGCCGCAACCCTTCAAGGTTGCGGCTTTTTCGTTTCAGCCAAATGGATCAGTGAGCAAACAAGGAATTGCCCTTCTGCCCCGCCAGTTTCTCCGGCTTGATCAGGAACTTGGCCAGTGCCGGCAGCAGCCACAGCGCACCGAACATGTTCCACAGCAGCATGAAGGTCAGCATCAGGCCCATGTCGGCCTGGAACTTGATCGCCGAGAAGATCCAGGTGCACACGCCGATGGCCAGGCACAGACCGGTGAACAGCACCGCTTTACCGGTGGACTTCAGGGTCTGGTAATAGGCTTCCTGCAACGGCAGACCGGCACGCAGGAAACTTTCCAGACGGCTGTAGATGTAGATGCCGTAGTCCACGCCGATCCCCACGCCCAGCGCCACCACCGGCAGGGTCGCCACCTTGACGCCGATGCCCATGAACGCCATCAGCGCGTTGCCCAGCACCGACGTCAGTACCAGCGGCAGCACGATGCACAGGGTCGCCGCCCAGGAACGGAAGGTGATCATGCACATCACCGCCACGCAGATGTACACCAGAATCAGGATGGTCAGCTCAGCCTGTTTGATGACTTCGTTGGTGGCCGCTTCGATCCCGGCGTTACCGGCCGCGAGGATGAACTCCAGACCGTCCTTGTTGTTGTCCTTGGCAAACTCCTGCACGGCTTTCACCGCACGATCCAGGGTTTCAGCCTTGTGATCGTTGAGGAACACCAGCACCGGCGCCAGCGAGCAGCTGTTGTTGTACAGGCCATCGGCCCGGGCGATGGAGTTGTTCAACACGTCCGGGTTGCGCGACAGGGTTTCCCATTTGAGGTTGCCCTCGTTCATGCCCTTGATCATCTGCTTGGACACTGTCACCAGCGAGATCGCCGATTGCACGCCCTCGGTGTTCTGCATCTTCCACATCAGCTCGTCGATCGGCGCCATGGCTTCGTAGCGCGAGCAGCCTTCGGACTTGGTCTTGACCATCACCACCAATACATCGGAACTGGTCGAGTAGTTGTTGATGATGAAGTTGTTGTCCTTGTTGTAGCGCGAGTCCGGACGCAGTTCCGGCGCGCCCTGGTCGAGGTCGCCGATCTTCAGGTTCTGGCTGTACCAGAGGCCGCCGCCGAAGGCGATCAGGGCCAGCGCGATGGACACCGGTGCGACTTTCGGGCTGGCGAAATTCGACAGCAGGCGCCAGAACGGGTGCTCGCGGTTTGCATCCTTTTTGCTCTTGGCGATGGCGCGCTTGCTGATGCCGACATAGGAAATCGCCACCGGCAGCAGGATCAGGTTGGTGAACACGATCACCGCCACGCCGATGGACGCGCCGATGGCCAGTTCACGGATTACGCCAATGTCGATGATCAGCAGCGTGATGAAGCCCACGGCATCGGCGAGAATCGCGATCATCCCCGGCAGGAACAGTTGCCGGAACGTGCGCCGCGCCGCGGTCAGAGCGTTGTCTGCCTCGCTCGATTGCAGGGCGATACCGTTGATCTTCTGCACGCCATGGGAAATGCCGATGGCGAAGATCAGGAACGGCACCAGCATCGAATACGGATCGAGGCCGAACCCGAAGAAGTGCATCAACCCCAGTTGCCAGACCACCGCCACCAGCGTGGTGCTCAACACCGCCACGGTGCTGCGCAGGCAGTTGGTGAACCACAACAGCAGGATCAGGGTGATGACGAAGGCGATGCCGAAGAACATCACCACCATCACCAGGCCGTCGATCAGGTCACCGACCTTCTTGGCGAAACCAACGATGTGGATCTTGACGTTGGGGTTCTGCGCTTCGAACTTGTTGCGGATCTTGTCTTCCAGTTCATGGGAAAACTGGCGGTAGTCCAGCGCCAGCAGCTTGCCCTGGTCCTGCGGGTCCGGGTAGGACTCCAGCAGCGGGATGTCGACGATGCTCGATTTGAAGTCGTTGGCCACCAGACGCCCGACCTGACCCGACTTGAGCACGTTGTTGCGCAGCATGTCGAGGCTGTCCTGGGAGCCGTCGTAGCTCTGCGGGATCACTTCACCGCCGGCAAAGCCTTCCTCGGTCACTTCGGTCCAGCGCACGCTCGGGCTCCACAGCGACTTCAGGCCGGAACGGTCGACGCCGGAGATGTAGAACACCTCGTCGTTGATCTGGCGCAGGGTCTCCATGTACTCCCTGGAGAAGATGTCACCGTCCCTGGCCTCCACCGAAATGCGCACGGTGTTGCCCAGGTTCGTCAGATCGTTGCGATGCTCCATCATCTTCTCGATGAACGGATGCTTGAGCGGGATCATTTTTTCGAAGCTGGTAGACGGCCGGATCAGCGTGGCCTGCCAGAACAGGAAAATGCTGACCAGCAGGCAGATCACGATCACTGCCGGGCGGTTATTGAAGATCAGGCGTTCGAGGAACGTCGCCTTGTCCTGATGATGAGTGCTCAAGGAAGTCATAGCCCCGCCTTCTTATTATTGATTCGGCTCATTTGCCCAGCTCGGTGCCGTTGGGCGTGGTGGTGTGGACGCCACCCTGCCCGCTCAGGATCAGATTGCCGTTGCCGGCAGCGGTGACCGACGACAGCGAGATACGATCCGGGCGGTTGAACACGCTGAAGGTTTCACCGTTGTCGCTGCTGCTGATCACCGTGCCGCCGTTGCCGACGATGACGATGGAGCCGTCGTCGAGCCGCGTGGCGCCGGACAGGCCGAACTCCAGCGCACCGCGCGCAGCCTTGAGTTCGACCTGCTGCCAGGTGCTGCCGAAATCAGTGGAGCGGTAGAGGTTGCCACGCAACCCGTAGGCCAGCAGCGTGGAAGGCTGGGCCGTGCCGATCACACCGAACAGCGAGCCTTGATACGGGCCTTCGATTTTTTCCCAGGTCTGGCCCCAATCGGCGGAGCGGAACATCGCGCCCTGCTCGCCCACGATGAACAGCCCGGCGTCCTTGACGGCGGCGATGGCATTGAGGTGGAACTGATCCTGGTTGTCGAGGCGATCGCTGACGTCTTGCCAGTGCTTCCCACCGTCGGTGGTTTCCAGCAAGGCACCGTAGGCCCCCACGGCCAGGCCGTTGTTGACGTCCTTGAACCAGAGGTCGAGCAGCGGCGATTCGCGCTTGAGGTCTTCGAACTGTTTGGTCCAGGTCTGGCCGCCGTCTTCACTGGCGAGGACCTGCGCGTCATGGCCGACGGCCCAGCCGTGCTTGTCATCGACGAAATACACGGCCGTCAGCAACTGACGGCTCGGCACCTTGGCCTGGGTCCAGGTCTTGCCCTGGTCATCGGAGTAGAGAATGTGCCCGCGATCCCCGACCGCCACCAATCGGGCGCCGGCGTGGACGACATCAAGCATCAGGCTTTTCGGGGCCTTGGCCGACTCGATGGCGTAGACCATGTCGGCGGGCGCTTCGGCGGCCAGTACGGGCGCCGACAAGGTGGCAAAGCCCAGCAGAGAGAGTGCTGTGGCCAGCAACGCGGTGTTGCGAAACGCCGGCGGGCGGCAACGACTCATAGACCTTCCCCTATTTATTATTGTTAGGCCATTCGGCCTTCAAGGGCGCCGCAAGTGTGCTCCAGCGACGGTTGGTCAGAAGCATAGTCCTGAAACCCGCAATCCAGAGCCACTTCGGAAGCTGGCTCATCCTATCGGGCATTCGAAACGTCTGACAATCGGCGCAACGTTATCTTTTGTTAACCGAAAGGGATTACAGCAGCGGCTGAATGCACGGGCATTCGTCCGACTGATGGCAGGGATTCTTGCGAAGGGGACTTGCACGATCGGTATTATGGTATACCATCAGACGCACAGACACTCTTTATCCCCTACGGAGCAGCTCATGAGTTTCGAAATTCGCAAGATCGTCAGCTATGTCGAAGAGACCTTCATCGAAGGCGGCAAGGCTTCCGACACCCCGGTGACCATGGTTGGCCTGGCCGTCGTGATGAAGAACCCTTGGGTCGGCAATGGCTTTGTCGAAGACCTCAAGCCGCAGATCCGCGCCAATTGCTCCGACCTGGGCGCGATGATGGTCGAGCGTCTGGTGGGCATCATCGGTGGCGCCGAGAAGATCGAGGCTTACGGCAAAGCCGCGGTGGTCGGCGCCGATGGCGAGATCGAGCACGCGTCGGCGGTGATCCACACCCTGCGCTTCGGCAATCACTACCGCGAAGCGGTCAAGGCCAAGAGCTACCTGAGCTTCACCAACAAGCGCGGCGGCCCGGGCACTTCGATTCAGATCCCGATGATGCACAAGGACGACGAGGGCCTGCGCTCGCACTACATCACCTTGGAAATGCAGATCGAAGATGCCCCCCGCGCCGATGAAATCGTTGTGGTACTCGGTTGCGCCGACGGTGGTCGCCTGCACCCGCGCATCGGCAACCGCTACATCGATCTGGAAGAACTGGCCGCCGAAAAAGCCCAGTAATCACAATAAAAAAAGGCATTGCAGGAGCGCTCCATGATTCGGCTCACCGCTGAACTCACCCCGGCCGGCACCAGTTATCTGGCGACAGGCGTTGGCCAACCCGTGGTGTTGATCCACGGCGTGGGCCTGAACAAAGAAATGTGGGGCGGCCAGATCGTTGGCCTGGCCACGCAATACCGGGTGATCGCCTACGACATGCTCGGCCACGGCGCCAGCCCGCGCCCGGCCAGCGGCACCGCCCTGCTCGGCTATGCCGATCAGTTGCTGGAGCTGCTCGACCACCTGCAATTGCCCCAGGCATCGGTGATCGGTTTTTCCATGGGCGGTCTGGTGGCGCGGGCGTTTGCCCTGCACTACCCGGAGCGCCTGAAAAGCCTGGTGGTGCTCAACAGCGTGTTCAACCGCAGCGAAGAGCAGCGCGCCGGCGTCATCGCCCGCACCGCGCAGGCCGCCGAACACGGACCGGACGCGAATGCCGAAGCAGCGCTGTCGCGTTGGTTCAGCCGTGAATATCAGGCGGCCAACCCGGCGCAGATCGCCGCGATCCGCCAGACCCTGGCCGGCAATGATCCGCAGGGCTACCTGACCACTTACGAACTGTTCGCCACCCAGGACATGTACCGCGCCGACGACCTGGGCAGCATCCAGGCGCCGACGCTGATCGCCACCGGCGAGCTGGACCCTGGATCGACCCCGCAAATGGCTGAGCAACTGGCCGCGCGCATTCCCGGTGCGATGGTTGCCGTGCTGCCCGAGCAACGGCATATGATGCCGGTAGAGTCGCCACGGCTGGTGAACCAGACGCTGCTGGAATTTCTCGACACCGCACACGCCCGACAAAACCATATAAAGGGGATCGTTGCATGACGCTCGCACGCTTCCAGATGTGCATCGGCGGAGAATGGGTCGACGCCCTCTCCGGCAAGACTTTCGAAAGCCTCAACCCGGCGCTGGCCGAACCCTGGGCCGAACTGCCCGACGCTGACGAGGCCGACGTCGAACGCGCCGTGCAAGCCGCGCAGACCGCCTTCGACAGCCCGGCATGGCGTGGTTTGACCGCCACCGCACGCGGCAAACTGCTGCGTCGTCTCGGTGACCTGATCGCCGAAAACAAGGAACAACTGGCGCAACTGGAAAGCCGCGACAACGGCAAACTGATCCGCGAAACCCGGGGTCAGGTCGGTTATCTGCCGGAGTTTTTCCACTACACCGCCGGCCTTGCCGACAAGCTCGAAGGCGGCACCCTGCCGCTGGATAAACCCGATCTGTTCGCCTACACCGTGCACGAAGCCATGGGCGTGGTCGCCGCGATCATTCCGTGGAACAGCCCGCTTTACCTGACCGCGATCAAACTGGCGCCGGCATTGGCAGCGGGCAACACCATCGTGATCAAGCCATCCGAACACGCCTCGGCGACCATTCTGGAGCTGGCGCGGCTGGCCCTCGAAGCCGGGATTCCGCCGGGCGTGGTGAACGTCGTCACCGGCTACGGCCCGAGCACCGGTGCCGCCCTCACCCGCCATCCGCTGATCCGCAAGATCGCCTTCACCGGCGGCGCAACCACGGCCCGGCATGTGGTGCGCAGCAGCGCCGAGAACTTCGCCAAGTTGTCGCTGGAGCTGGGCGGCAAGTCTCCGAACATCATCTTCGCCGACGCCGATCTCGACAGTGCGATCAACGGCGCCATCGCCGGGATCTACGCGGCGTCCGGCCAGAGCTGCGTATCCGGTTCGCGACTGCTGGTGCAGGACGACATCTACGACGAATTCGTCAGCCGACTGGTGGAGCGCGCCCAGCGCATCCGCATCGGCAACCCGCAGGACGACAGCAGCGAAATGGGACCGATGGCTACCGCGCAGCAACTGGCGGTGGTTGAGGGTCTGGTGGCTGATGCAATTGCTGAAGGCGCGCGTCTGCGCCTGGGTGGCAAGCGTCCGAGTGGCGTCGGTGACGGTTGGTTCTACGAACCGACGCTGTTCGAATGCGACCGCAACTCGATGAAGATCATGCAGGAAGAAGTCTTTGGTCCGGTCGCCTCGGTGATCCGTTTCAAGGACGAGGCCGAAGCGCTGGCGATTGCCAACGACTCGCAGTTCGGCCTCGCCGCCGGCATCTGGACCCGCGACCTGGGCCGCGCCCATCGCCTGGCCCGGGACGTGCGTTCGGGGATCATCTGGGTCAACACCTACCGCGCGGTGTCGGCCATGGCACCGATCGGCGGCTTCAAGAACAGTGGCTATGGACGCGAAAGCGGCATCGATTCGGTGCTGGCCTACACCGAACTGAAAACGGTGTGGATCAACCTCTCCCAGGCACCGATGCCTGATCCGTTTGTGATGCGTTAGGAGTCCCGTGACATGATCGAACCCGGCATTTACAAAGACGTCATGAGCTCGTTTCCGTCCGGGGTCACGGTGGTCACCACCCTCGACCCGGATGGCGGCATTGTCGGGATCACCGCCAGCGCCTTCAGTGCGCTGTCGATAGATCCGGCGCTGGTGCTGTTCTGCCCCAACTACGCCTCCGACACCTACCCGGTGCTGCGCGACAGCAAGCGTTTCGCAATTCACTTGCTGTCCGCCGACCAGACCGCCGAGGCCTACGCTTTCGCCGGTAAGGGCAAGGACAAGGCCAACGGCATCGACTGGCATTTGAGCGAGCTCGGTAACCCGATCCTCGCCAAGGCCACGGCGATCATCGAGTGCGAGCTGTGGCGCGAATACGACGGCGGCGATCACGCGATCATCGTCGGCGCGGTGAAGAACCTGATCCTGCCGGCGCAACCGGTGACGCCGATGATTTATCACAAGGGCAAGCTCGGCGCGTTGCCGACCTTGGCCTGAGAGATTCACACAGACTCCACTGTGGGAGCGGGCTTGCTCGCGAAGGCGTCGTGTCAGTCGACATCTATGCTGAGTGAGCTACCGCATTCGCGAGCAAGCCCGCTCCCACAAGGGAATTGTGGTGACTGGAGGATTTATGAGTAACGAGAAGTACGAAAAGGGCCTGAAGATCCGCACCCAGGTGCTGGGCGAAGCCTATGTGCAGCGCTCGATCGAGAACGCCGACGACTTCACCCGCCCGCTGCAGGAAATGGTCACCGAATACTGCTGGGGCCATGTCTGGGGACGCGAGGGTCTGTCGCTCAAGGAGCGCAGCATGATCAACCTGGCGATGATCTCCGCGCTGAACCGCCCGCACGAACTCAAGCTGCATGTGCGCGGCGCCTTGCGTAACGGCCTGAGTCGTGAGCAAATACGCGAAACTCTGCTTCAGGTCGGTATTTATTGCGGCGTCCCGGCAGCCGTGGACAGTTTCCGGCTCGCCCGTGAAGCCTTCGCCGAAGCCGACGCCGAGGCCTCCAGTTAACCCCTCGGCTGTTTGAATGCCCGTCTGGCATGGACAGCCAACTTAAAGAGCGGACCCCATGAAACGCCTGCCACTCGACGACAGCTTCAAGGTCAATCGCAACCCCGTCACCCTGCGCGAAATCGTGCTGGATAAACTGCGAAGCGCCATCATGAACTTCCAGCTGCTGCCGGGCGATCGCCTGGTGGAGCGCGATCTGTGCGATCGCCTGGGCGTGAGCCGTACGTCGGTGCGTGAAGCCTTGCGTCACCTGGAATCCGAAGGCCTGGTGGAATTCGCCGACGCCAAGGGCCCGCGCGTGGCGATCATCACCCTCGCCGATGCCGTCGACATCTATGAACTGCGCTGCGTGCTCGAAGGCCTGATCGTTCAGCTCTTTACCCTGCGCGCCAAGGCCAAGGACATCAAGGCCCTGGAAAAAGCCCTCGACGAGAACCGCAAGGCGCTCAAGGACGGCGAGCTGCAACAGGTGATCGACTCGGTGCAGGGCTTCTACGACGTGCTGCTGGAAGGCTCGGGCAACCATGTCGCGGCCACTCAACTGCGTCAGTTGCAGGCGCGTATCAGCTACCTGCGGGCGACATCGGTGTCCCAGGAAAACCGTCGCGGCGCGAGCAACCAGGAAATGGAAAAAATGGTCGAGGCGATCAAGAGCGGCGATCCGCTGGCGGCGCATCAGGCGTGTGTCGATCACGTGCGCGCTGCGGCTGCCGTCGCTCTCGATTACCTCAAGCGCAAACAGGAAGAGACCGGCGACACACCGCCAATCACCCTGCCCATCGCGCTGAAAGAACCGCGCATAGGTCACTGACATGTTCAGCCCGAGCTTTTGCCCGAAATGCGGTGGCGCCGACCTCGGTCAGCAAGTGCCGCCGGGCGATACGCACGAGCGCCTGATGTGCCGCGGCTGCGGCTACATCCACTACGTAAACCCGAAAATCATCGCCGGCTGCATCATCGAGCAGGACGGCAAATACCTCTTGTGCCAACGGGCGATTCCCCCGCGCCCCGGCACCTGGACCCTGCCCGCCGGTTTCATGGAAAGCGGCGAAACCACCGAACAGGCGGCCCTGCGCGAAGTCTGGGAAGAAAGCGGCGTACGCGCGGAAATCATCTCGCCTTATTCGATCTTCAGCGTGCCGAAGATCAGCGAGGTCTACATCATCTTCCGCGCCCTCGCGCTGGAGATCACCGGCCAGTACGGCCCGGAAACCCTCGCCTGCAAATTCTTCGCCCCCGAAGACATTCCGTGGGACCAGATCTACTACCCGGCGATCCGGCAGATCCTCGAACGCTACATCGAGGAACGCCAGGCCGGGGTGTATGGCATGTACATGGGCAATGACGACAGCGGCAAGATTCATTTCATGCGCTGATTAAACGTCACTTGCCAGAGATGTAGAGCTGGATCCGGGTCCTCGACAGTTGCTCACTCAATCCGGCATCGCACGAATGATATCCGCCAAATCATCTTTGGTGATTTCATTGGCTTTGAGAGCAGCGGAGATGTCTTTCTTGGAGAGCGGGAAACGCTTGAAAATGTCTTTCAGGGTATCGGCATCAATATTGGCGAGCCAAAGAGGATCGATAAAAGAACCGCCATACTCAGGCTTCATCGGGACTTCTTCGTGGGCAATGGCACCTTTGTGATTCAGATACACCACATAACGATCGTGCCCTTCAGGAAAGCTTTTATCGTGATACAGCGTTGTTCCCATCGGCAGGACATAGTAATTGTCATCGCCACCTTGCCCTTCGATCAGCAGGGGTTCTTTGGTTTTAATCATCTTCATAGTGTGTTCCTTTGCAGTATCGCCAAAAATCAGAAAAGCCATAAAGACTGCATTTACAAATAAGGCCGCCGTCAGCCAAAAGCCAATTCGTCTATTTGTAAACATTCTTTTTATCATAGTGCGCCTCAGTATTCCCTTCGAGCATGGCTTGTAAGTCCGCAGGCATGAAAATCCCGTCCTGAGGTTTGGTCTGCGTGCGCGCAGCTTGCCTTTCCAGGAATGACAGTCCACGCATTTCGCTATATTTAGACGGATTCTGCACGATTGGCTTACCCGAAATTTTGGCTCCTGCAATTGTTACAGTCGTGCAGTTATTGGTGGTTGGATGATAGTTGGACGGCAATACATAGCGCGCAGACGTTGCTGTCTTTCTTCTCAGTTCCTTTTTCTGGGCGACAATACCGTCGAAGTGAGCGATAACGGCCTCAGCTGTTGCACTATCCAAAAAATAAACAAAGCCAGTTGTTGTGCGCCCCAAGCTGTTCTCACCCGAGATGTACGCTTTAAAGGATGTCCAAACGTTCAGCACTCCCTCCCCTTCGCTATCAAACGTCCCCCAGGTTTTTCCATAGCGCCCAAAGTCATAGGTGATGTCTTTAGAACCAACCACTACGTGTAAAGCAGCATGCCCGAAAGGATGCTCTTCCTTGTCACGGGTGTAAGGGCCACCCACAAGTATCTCCATATATGCACCCGACACGACTACTTGGTTGGTTTTTGTAGTTTTCCCCGATGCGCCTGTACTTTTTGCTGCCTGTGTCGTGCTGGTAGTTTTAGTAGGCTGAACCATTAAAGATGTTCCGTATCTTCAAGTTTCGGGAATTTTATACTGCAACTTCCCCTAGGAATGTTTGCGACATGCACGAAGCCGTTTTCGTCAAGGACGCCTGTCATCAACGTTCCATCGGGGAGTGTCAGTTCGTACGCCTCGTTGGCGACAGGCTCATCTCTATCGTTCAGCAACTGAAACTCGACAAACGTCTTTTCTTTCAGGAACTGGGAGAAAAAGCTAGTGGGCGCCCCTCCACCGGATTCACCCACGAAGGTATCGGGAGACCCGGCAGTAATCGTCGCTCCGCATGCTGTCTGCGAGCCGACGTGTGCTACGTCTTTTCCCAGCCCGAACACGTGAGGAGCACCCGTCGTTATGGGATTACTGCCGTGAACCGGGCAGGAATAGGTGTCTCCTACCAAAGCTACAGGCATTGAGTTAACGAAAATTGGGCTCGATCCAGTGGTGATATTTCCGCCGTGACTTCCTGGATCTCCAAGTCGTGCGACTGGCTTTCCTGCCATCGTTTCTCTCCTTTGAACGTCACAATGGCTGGATAGTAACCGATCCTTGATCACTCCTGAACGAGCAAAATACGAAACGGAACCGGCTTACAGGACTGGTTGCGTTTTCCGGCGTGACGCTGGTTGACGACCCTAGCCTCACTCCCTATCCTCGCGCCTGTCACGACTCATTCGTGATCGGGTTTGACGGCCCGTAATCTTCTCACGACGTGCATAGCCTTCTCTGCTCGAGCACTCCTGTGTCCGATGCATTCTTTATGGCGACTGTGCGCGGGGCATCTTCGGGTGCGCCGGTGTCCGTGAGAGCCGGTCCGTCAACCCACGCACAGTTGCCACCCAATTTCGTTTGACGGCGTTTTTGTGGCAGCTCTATTGGATCTTACGGAGCTACACCCATGACGGAATCGACCATAGAACTCATCCCTTACACTCGCCGCGATCGACTCAGACAATTCTTGGTCGACAGTACGTCGATAGCGCTGAGAAGAACCTTCACAGGCAATCTTCAGGCAGGTGCTGGCGTATGAATACTCACATTTCAATGACCCACAACGAAGACAGCATTCCAGTGCTCCTGGTCTCAACACAGGCACCGCTGGACGTTTTGCACAGCAGCGCGGCGAGCAGGTTTTTGGCAGCTACACAGATGATGGAAAGCCTCGCCAGCCTGGATATTTCAGCTGCCAAGGGTGTCGATGTGCAGCAACTCGCCCACGCAGCAGCGATTTTGCTTCGTGACGGCTGTGATGTAATGGACGTATTAGGGCGGCAGATTCAAGCACAAGGCTGAACGAAGAATCACAGTCCTCAACCGCTGATAGCTGCGATCTTCTGATTACGAAAAAGAGCATCAAAAGATCGCAGCCACCATCGATTCGCCAGTTCCTCTGGACTCGTAAACAAGCGCTTACGGCACCATCCCTTCCACAATAACGATCTCCGCCCGCGCCCACTCTTCGCGGTAGCTCTTCGCTTCCTGATACGCCGCCGAGCGGTAGCACGCCACCGCCTGCTCGTAGCTGTCGAATTCAATCACCACGCTGCGCTGTGGCGTCGCCCGTCCTTCCATCGCTTCGCTGCGCCCTCCTCTGGCCAAGAACTTCGCGCCGAACTCGGCGAACGCTTCCGGTGCGCGTTGGGTGTATTGGCTGTAGTGATCGGGATCGATGATGTCCACGTGTGCAATCCAGTACGCCTTCATAGTGACCTCTTGGTTGATTTTGTATTATGGTATACCACGAATTCATCCCTATCGAGAGTCCAGCATGGCCTTCAACAGCATCGAAGAAATCATCGAAGATTATCGCCTCGGCAAAATGGTGTTGCTGGTCGATGACGAAGACCGGGAAAACGAAGGCGACCTGTTGCTGGCCGCCGACCGTTGCACGCCCGAGGCGATCAGTTTCATGGCCCGTGAGGCTCGGGGGCTGATTTGTCTGACGTTGACTGACGATCATTGCCAGCGCCTGGGGCTTGAGCAGATGGTGCCGAGCAATGGCAGCGTGTTCAGCACCGCATTCACGGTTTCCATCGAAGCGGCAGTCGGCGTGACCACCGGCATTTCCGCTGCCGACCGCGCTTGCACGGTTGCTGCTGCGGTGGCGCCAAATGCTCGCGCAGAAGATCTGGTGCAGCCCGGCCATATCTTCCCGCTGCGCGCCAAGGAAGGTGGCGTGCTGACCCGTGCTGGCCACACCGAGGCCGGTTGTGATCTGGCGCGGCTGGCGGGCTTTACGCCGGCCTCGGTGATCGTCGAAGTGATGAACGACGACGGCACCATGGCCCGCCGCCCGGATCTGGAAATCTTCGCCCGCAAGCACGGGATCAAGATCGGAACCATCGCCGACCTGATTCACTATCGCCTGAGCACCGAACACACCATCGAACGCATCGGCGAGCGGGAACTGCCGACGGTGCATGGCACGTTCCGTCTGATCACTTTCGAAGACCGTATCGAGGGCGGCGTGCACATGGCGATGGTCATGGGCGAACTGCGCCGTGAGGAACCGACGCTGGTGCGGGTGCATGTGATCGATCCGCTGCGGGATCTGGTCGGCGCCGAGTACAGCGGGCCGACGAACTGGACATTGTGGGCGGCGCTGCAACGGGTCGCGGCCGAAGGGCATGGCGTTGTGGTGGTGCTGGCCAATCATGAGTCGTCGCAGGCGCTGCTGGAGCGCATTCCGCAACTGACTCAGCCGCCGCGTCAGTTCAGTCGCTCGCAATCTCGGATCTATTCGGAGGTCGGCACCGGGGCGCAGATTCTGCAAAACCTGGGCGTCGGCAAGCTGCGCCACCTGGGCCCGCCGCTGAAGTATGCCGGTTTGACCGGCTACGATCTGGAAGTGGTCGAGAGCATTTCCTTCACCGAATAACCTCGTTTGCCAGATAGCCGGTACGGCAAAGTGCTTGCACAAAGTTTGGAATACCATAATATGATATTCCATAGACCGGACGACCTGAAAAAACGTCCAGCTACTGCTCCCGACAGGCGGGCAACAACGCAAGCCCGCTCAAAAACACAACAATGAGGGCGTAAAAATGGTGTTGAACAAAGCTGCAACCGCGATCTTTCTTGCGGGACTGCTGAGCGTGACCGGTCAGGCCGCGATGGCCGCCGAGAGTGTGAACTTTGTCAGCTGGGGCGGTAGCACCCAGGATGCGCAGAAACAGGCCTGGGCCGATCCGTTCAGCAAGGCCAGCGGCATCACCGTCGTGCAGGACGGCCCGACCGACTACGGCAAACTCAAGGCCATGGTCGAGAGCGGCAACGTGCAGTGGGACGTGGTCGACGTCGAAGCCGACTTCGCCCTGCGCGCCGCAGCCGAAGGCCTGCTCGAACCCCTCGACTTCAAACAGATCCAGCGCGACAAGATCGACCCGCGTTTTGTCAGCGACTACGGCGTCGGCTCGTTCTTCTTCTCCTTCGTCCTCGGCTACAACGAGGGCAAGCTCGGCGCCAACAAGCCGCAGGACTGGAGCGCGCTGTTCGACACCAAGACCTTCCCCGGCAAGCGCGCCCTGTACAAATGGCCGAGCCCCGGCGTGCTTGAACTGGCCCTGCTCGCCGACGGCGTGCCGGCCGACAAGCTCTACCCGCTGGATCTGGATCGCGCCTTCAAGAAACTCGACACCATCAAGAAAGACATCGTCTGGTGGGGCGGCGGCGCGCAGTCGCAGCAACTGCTGGCCTCCGGTGAAGCGAGCATGGGCCAGTTCTGGAACGGCCGGATCCACGCCCTGCAGGAAGACGGCGCACCGGTCGGTGTGAGCTGGAAACAGAACCTGGTGATGGCCGACATTCTGGTGGTGCCAAAGGGCGCGAAAAACAAGGACGCGGCGATGAAGTTCCTGGCCAGCGCCAGCAGTGCCAAGGGTCAGGCCGACTTCTCCAACCTGACCGCCTACGCCCCGGTCAACATCGACAGCGTGGCGCGTCTGGACTCGACGCTGGCCCCGAACCTGCCGACTGCCTACGCTAAGGATCAGATCACTCTTGATTTCGCGTACTGGGCCAAAAACGGCCAGGCCATCGCGACACGGTGGAACGAATGGCTGGTCAAATGAAAATGGCGGCCACCGCATCCCGTCCCTCCACTGCCACCGGGAGCGCCGCCAGCGCTGCCGGGTCGGCCGCCGGAAAAAAGGCGAGTGCCATGGCGCCAGCCCCGTCCCTCAAGCAACGCTGGCGCGGCGCCGGCAATCTCGCGCCGGCGCTGTTGTTCCTTGGCCTGTTCTTTCTCGCGCCGCTGATTGGCTTGTTGCTGCGCGGCGTGCTGGAACCGGTGCCGGGCCTTGGCAACTATGAACAACTGTTCGCCAACTCGGCGTATGCACGGGTGCTGTTCAACACCTTTTCGGTGGCCGGACTGGTGACGGTGTTCAGCCTGCTGTTGGGCTTTCCGCTGGCCTGGGCAATCACCCTGGTGCCACGTGGCTGGGGCCGCTGGATCCTCAACATCGTGCTGCTGTCGATGTGGACCAGCCTCCTCGCCCGCACCTATTCGTGGCTCGTGTTGCTGCAAGCTTCGGGCGTCATCAATAAGGCCTTGATGGCCATGGGCATCATCGATCAGCCGCTGGAAATGGTGCACAACCTGACCGGCGTGGTGATCGGCATGAGCTACATCATGATCCCGTTCATCGTACTGCCGTTGCAGGCGACCATGCAGGCCATCGACCCGATGATCCTGCAGGCCGGTTCGATCTGCGGCGCGAGTCCCTGGACCAACTTCTTCCGGGTGTTCCTGCCGCTGTGCCGGCCGGGTCTGGCGTCCGGCGGGTTGATGGTGTTCGTGATGTCGCTCGGTTACTACGTCACCCCGGCGCTGCTGGGCGGGGCGCAGAACATGATGCTGCCGGAGTTCATCATTCAGCAGGTGCAGTCGTTCCTCAACTGGGGCCTGGCCAGCGCCGGCGCCGCGTTGCTGATCGTCATCACCCTGGTGCTGTTCTACTTCTACCTGAAGCTCCAGCCGGAATCCCCGGTTGGCGCCAGTAACGCGAGGTAACCCGACATGCTCCTGACGCCCAATGCCATGAGCCGCCGGATGCGCTTCGGCCTGTATTTCACCACCGGGCTGATCGGCCTGTTCCTGCTGTTGCCGATCGTGTTCATCGTGCTGCTGTCGTTCGGTTCGTCCCAGTGGCTGGTATTCCCGCCGCCGGGCTGGACGCTGAAATGGTACGGCCAGTTTTTCTCCAACGCCGACTGGATGAACGCAGCGGCGGCCAGCCTCAAGGTCGCGGTGCTGACCACGATCTGCGCCGTGGCCCTCGGTTTGCCGACTGCCTTTGCGCTGGTGCGCGGACGCTTCCCCGGCCGGGAAATGCTCTACGGCCTGTTCACCCTGCCGATGATCGTGCCGCTGGTGATCATCGCGGTGGCGGTGTACGCGCTGTTCCTCAAGCTCGGCTACACCGGGACGATGTTCGCCTTCGTCGTCAGCCATGTGATCGTCGCGCTGCCGTTCACCATCATCTCGATCATCAACTCACTGAAGCTGTTCGATCAGTCGATTGAAGACGCGGCGGTGATCTGCGGTGCGTCACGCCTGCAAGCGGTGTTCAAGGTGACCTTCCCGGCGATCCGTCCGGGCATGGTGGCCGGCGCCCTCTTCGCCTTCCTGGTTTCATGGGACGAAGTGGTGCTCAGCGTGATGATGGCGAGCCCGACCCTGCAAACCCTTCCCGTGAAAATGTGGACCACCCTGCGCCAGGACCTGACGCCCGTGATCGCCGTCGCCTCGACGCTGCTGATCGGCCTGTCGGTATTGGTCATGGTGATCGCCGCCGCCCTGCGCCGGCGCAACGAAATCAGCGCCTGAGCGCCCAGGAGTACGACATGAGTGCCGTGATCAAAGACGCATCCCAGCAGAACGACAAACCCCTGGTCAGCCTGCGCAACCTGAACAAGCAATACGGCGACTTCGCGGCCGTGGACAACATCTCGCTGGACATCAAGGACGGTGAATTCCTGACCTTCCTCGGCTCCAGCGGCTCGGGCAAAAGCACCACGCTGTCGATGCTCGCCGGGTTCGAAACCCCGAGCAGTGGCGAGATCCTGGTCAACGGCCAGTCGCTGGTCAACGTACCGCCGCACAAGCGCGACATCGGCATGGTGTTCCAGCGTTACTCGCTGTTCCCGCATCTGTCGGTGCGCGACAACATCGCCTTCCCGCTGGCGATTCGCAAACTCGCGGCCGCCGAACGTGACAAGCGCGTCGATGCGATGCTGAAACTGGTGCAACTGGAGCAATTCGCCCATCGCCGTCCTTCGCAATTGTCCGGCGGCCAGCAACAACGGGTCGCCATCGCTCGCGCTCTGGTTTACGAGCCACGCATTCTGCTGATGGACGAACCGCTCGGCGCACTGGACAAGAAACTGCGTGAAGACTTGCAGGATGAATTGCGCCAGCTGCACCGTCGCCTCGGCATCACCATCGTCTACGTGACCCACGATCAGGAAGAAGCCATGCGCCTGTCCCAGCGCATCGCGATTTTCAGCCACGGCAAGATTGTCGGGCTCGGCAGCGGTTATGACCTGTACCAGAATCCGCCGAATGCGTTTGTGGCGTCGTTCCTCGGCAACTCGAACTTCCTCAAGCTCAAGGCACAGGGCAACGCGGCGGCGAGTTTTGAGGGGCAGTCATTGTCGATCCGCCTGACGGCAGGATTGCAGACCGGTCAGGACGTGCTGCTGATGGTACGCCCGGAAAAGGCGTTGGCGTTGAGTGTGCAGCAGGCGAATGACGAGCCGTTGGCAGCGGGCTGGAACGAGGTTTCGGCGAAGGTGGTCGAGGTGCTGTTTCTGGGGGAGAGTCAGACGTGCAGTGTGGTGACGTCAGGCGGGACTTCGATGACGGTGAAGGCGTTGTCGGCGGCGGGGATGCCGTTGAAGGCCGGGGATCCCGTGCAAGTGCGTTGGGCGACGGCGGATGCTTGCGTCTATACCGAGTGGGCTGAGAGTGATTTGAACAAAGCGGCGGGGGCTCATTAACACCGAGTCGCCTGCCCGCCCTCACCCCAGCCCTCTCCCGGAGGGAGGGAGCCGACCGAGTTGTCTTGCGCTGTACATCGACCTGAAAAACCGAGTCGGTTATGGATTCAACGCAGTTCACTCAAGTCGGTTTATTTCTTCAATATCCCCCAATCAGTCCCCTCTCCCTCCGGGAGAGGGCTAGGGTGAGGGCCAGCAGAAGACGCGGTCTCACTTGATAGCCGCAAAACCCTCAATTTCGTCAGGCCAGGCCGTCAACACCTCAAACCCGTCCTCAGTCACCGCAATCATGTGCTCCCACTGCGCCGACAGCGAGCCATCCTTGGTCAGCACGGTCCAGCCATCCGGCATGTTCTTCACATGGCGCTTGCCGGCGTTGAGCATCGGTTCGATGGTGAAAATCATCCCCGCCTTCAGCTTCATGCCCTGATTCGGATAACCGTAGTGCAGCACCTGCGGTTCGTCGTGGTAGACCTTGCCGATCCCGTGCCCGCAGTACTCGCGCACCACGCTGAAACCTTCCTTCTCCGCCAGGCTTTGAATTGCATGGCCGATGTCGCCCAACGTAGCACCCGGGCGCACGACACGGATGCCGGCGCACATCGCTTCGTAGGTGGTCTTGATCAGATGTTGCGCTTCGGGTGAAGCCTGGCCGACCACGTACATGCGACTGGTGTCGCCGAACCAACCGTCCTTGATCACCGCGATGTCGAGGTTGAGGATGTCGCCATCCTTCAACGGCGTACCGGATGGAATGCCGTGGCAAACCGCGTCGTTGACCGAAGCACAGACGGTTTTCGGGAAGCCGTGATAACCGACGTTCGCCGGGATCGCCTTCTGCACATTGACGATGTAGTCGTTGCACAGGCGATCAAGTTGATCGGTCGTCACGCCAGCCTTGACGTGCGTCACCAGCATCGCCAGTACCTCGGCAGCCAGTTGGCCGGCCACGCGGGATTGGGCAATTTCGGCCCGGGAGTTGATCTTGATTGGATTTCTCATGCCTTGGCCGCCTCTTTGACCGAGGCGTTCTGCGCGGCGTCCGCCAGTGCGCAGACTTGCTGCAGATCCAGGCCACCGGCCTGTTCGGCACGAATCAGCAACCGGCAAATGGCATGGTGATCAAGGTCGGGATACAGCTCGGCGAGCATGCCGATGCGCATCCAGTGCTCGGCCTGCGCGTTGATCGAGCGGCTCAGTGCGTTGCTGGAAATGCGCAGATTCTCGTGCATATCCTCTGAAATCTTTACGATGCCCATGGCAAAATCCGATATGAAATATATATGGATCGTATATTAATCGGGCATCTCCCCGAATTGCAAATTTCGCTGAGAAGTCAAATCGCAGGCAAAAAAAAGCTGCCAAAGTTGGCAGCCAAAATCATGAAAAGCACGCGATGTATTGGGGCCAAGAATAGGTGCCTGATAATGACAGTGTCATGACAGCGACAAACTCATTGAACCGCCCTCCCCGCGTCATCAGGTTGTCATCGAACCCACGGCAGAGTCCTCGCAAACCGTCCCGAGCCTCCCGACGGAAGATCTGCAAGGATTCCCATGAAAGAAGACACCTCGCTGTTTGCTGCCATCGACCTGGGCTCGAATGCGTTTCGCATGATGATCGGTCAATCGGTGCGCAGCAGAAAGGGCTTCATGATTCAGGAAGTCAAAACCTTGCGTGAGCCGGTGCGTCTGGCCGAAGGCTTCGATGGCCGGGCACTGGATGAAATGGCGCTGGATCGCGGCTGGCAGGCCCTGGCGCGGTTCGGCAAGAAGCTGCGCGGTTTCGAGCCCGGTCGCGTGCGTGCGGTGGCCACCAGCGCGGTGCGCGAGGCGGACAATGCGCAGTTGTTTCTGGCGAGCGCGGAGCGGCATCTGGGGTTTCGCATCGATGTGATTTCCGGTCACGAAGAAGCGCGTCTGGTCTACGCTGGTGTGGCCCACACCCTGCCGGTCGCCGATGACATGCGTCTGGTGGTCGACATTGGCGGCGGCTCCACCGAACTGATCCTCGGTCAGGGTTCGCAACCGTTGCTGACCGAAAGCATCGCCATCGGCAGTGGCACCTTGAGCACGCGCTACTTTCGCAACGGCGAGATTTCCCCCGGCGCCCTGCAAGAGGCCGAACGGGCGGCGATCCTGCAATTCGAAAAGGTCGCCCGCCGCTATCGCGCCCAGGGCTGGCAGCAGACCATCGGTTCCTCAGGCACTGCACGGATGCTCGCCAAGGTGCTCAAGGCCAATCACCTGAACGACTACGGTCAGGGCGGCATTACCTACGGCGGCTTGCTGCGGCTGTCGCTTCGTCTGCTGGAGGTCGGCAACGTGCGGCAACTGAAACTCGCCGGCCTGCAGTCCCACCGCCAGAGCATTCTGCCCGGTGGGCTGGTCGTCATGCTCGCAGCCTTCAAGGTATTCGGTATCGCGCAAATGGAACCATCGGAACCCGGTTTGAGACTGGGTGTTCTGCACGGCCTGATGAGCAACCACTGATCGGTTTTCGCTGCCGGATATTCATCGTCAGATCAAGCCGTTGATGACGCTGAAGACGCCCTTTGAATACTCGATGACGCCTCTGTGTAAACCTCGGTAAATCGCTCCCTTCCTCTCTCTGATTTCGTTCTATGGTTAGATCGAAATGGCTGAATTGCACGCTGACTAATGGTTGCGACAGTTGATGTCTGCGCCTATGTTGCACGCGAGCTTTTCCCCGCGAATGGAACGCGATCAACACCACAAAGAGGTGAAGAAATGTCAAAGGATTCACGCCCTGCCGTACTTGGGCTGATCGGCAATACGCCGCTGGTACAAGTCACCCGCTTCGATACCGGTCCCTGCACCCTGTTTCTCAAACTCGAATCACAGAACCCCGGCGGCTCGATCAAGGACCGCATCGGCCTGGCGATGATCGATGCCGCCGAACGCGACGGTCGCCTGCAACCCGGCGGCACGATCGTTGAGGCCACCGCTGGCAACACCGGCCTGGGCCTGGCGCTGGTCGGACGCGCCAAGGGCTACCGGGTGGTGCTGGTGGTGCCGGACAAGATGTCCACCGAAAAAGTCCTGCACCTCAAGGCCATGGGCGCCGAAGTGCACATCACTCGCTCGGATGTCGGCAAGGGTCATCCCGAGTATTACCAGGATGTCGCCGCCCGTCTGGCGAAAGACATTCCCGGCGCGTTCTTCGCCGACCAGTTCAACAACCCTGCCAACCCCCTGGCCCACGAATGCAGCACCGCGCCGGAAATCTGGGCGCAGACCGAGCATGACCTGGACGCCATCGTGGTCGGCGTCGGCTCGGCCGGCACGCTGACCGGCCTGACGCGCTTCTTCAAGCGCGTGCAGCCGGATCTTGAAATGGTCCTGGCTGACCCGGTCGGTTCGGTGATGGCTGAATACAGCCGCAGCAAGCACTTGGGCACCGCCGGATCGTGGGCGGTGGAAGGCATCGGCGAAGACTTCATTCCGTCGATTACCGATCTGTCGAGCGTGCGCAGCGCCTACTCGATCAGCGACGAAGAAAGCTTCGATCACGCCCGTCAGCTGCTGAAAGCCGAGGGCATTCTCGGTGGCTCGTCCACCGGCACCCTGCTCGCCGCCGCGCTGCGTTACTGCCGTGAGCAGACCGTGCCGAAGCGGGTGGTCAGCTTCGTCTGCGACACCGGCACCCGTTACCTGTCGAAGGTCTACAACGACCAATGGATGACCGATCAGGGCCTGTTGCAGCGCAAACGCTACGGCGACCTGCGCGACTTGATTGCCCGCCGCTTCGAAGACGGCAAAGTCGTCAGTGTAGGCCCCGACGATACGCTGATGACCGCGTTCCAGCGCATGCGCCTGGCCGATGTCTCGCAGTTGCCGGTGCTGGTGGATGGCAAACAACTGGTCGGTGTGATCGACGAATCGGACATTCTGGTGCGCGTACACGAAGACGCCTCGCTCTTCAGCAAGCCCGTCGCCAGCGCGATGACCGACAAGCTGCAAACCCTCGCCCCCGGCGCCACGCTGGCTGAACTGGAAGCCGTGCTGAGCAGCGGCCTGGTGGCGATCATTGCCGACGCTTCAGGCTTCCACGGCCTGATCACCCGCGTCGACATGCTCAACCAACTACGGAGATCCCTTGCATGAGTCAGCACGACAAGAACGCCCGCCCGCAGGGTTTCGCCACCCGCGTGATCCACGCAGGGCAGACGCCGGACCCGACCACCGGCGCGCTGATGCCGCCGATCTACGCCAACTCCACGTACCTGCAAGACAGCCCTGGCGTGCACAAGGGTTTCGACTACGGCCGCTCACACAACCCGACGCGTTTTGCCCTGGAGCGTTGCGTGGCGGACCTTGAGGGCGGCACCCAGGCATTCGCCTTCGCGTCCGGGCTGGCGACCATTTCCACCGTGCTCGAACTGATCGACGCCGGGTCACACATCGTCTCCGGCAATGACCTTTATGGCGGCACTTTCCGCCTGTTCGACAAGGTGCGCCAGCGCAGTGCCGGGCATCGGTTCAGCTACGTCGATCTGGCCGACCTGTCGGCGTTTGAAGCATCGTTGCAGGACGACACGCGCATGGTCATGGTGGAAACGCCGACCAACCCGCTGCTGAGCCTGTCCGACCTAGCCGCCATCGCGCGCATCTGCAAGGCGCGCGGGATCATCTGCGTGGCCGACAACACCTTCGCCAGCCCGTGGATCCAGCGTCCGCTGGAACTGGGTTTCGACATCGTGCTGCACTCGACCACCAAATACCTGAACGGTCACTCCGACGTGATCGGCGGGATTGCGGTAGTCGGCGACAATCCTGCGCTGGCCGAGCGCCTGGGCTTCCTGCAGAACGCTGTCGGCGCCATCTCCGGCCCGTTCGACGCCTTCCTCACCCTGCGCGGCGTGAAGACCCTGGCGCTGCGTATGGAGCGTCATTGCAGCAACGCACTGGAATTGGCGCGCTGGCTGGAACAACAGCCGCAGGTCAAACGCGTCTACTACCCAGGCCTGGAATCGCACCCGCAGCATGAACTGGCCAAACGACAGATGCGTGGTTTCGGCGGGATGATTTCCCTGGATCTGAACAGTGATCTGGCGGGCGCCCGGCGCTTCCTGGAGAACGTGCAGATCTTCGCTTTGGCCGAAAGCCTTGGCGGTGTGGAAAGCCTGATCGAGCACCCGGCGATCATGACTCACGCGACCATTCCGGCCGAAACCCGTGCCAGGCTCGGCATCGGTGACAGCCTGGTGCGTCTGTCGGTGGGCGTCGAGGACATCGAAGACCTGCGTGCGGATCTGGCGCAAGCGCTGGCCAGCATCTAAAGCCCGGAAACGTCAAAGCCCGCACGAGGCGGGCTTTGGTGTTTGAGTAGGCGGCCAGTGCTGGTCTCTGGCTTACGAGGTTTCTCAGGACTCCCACAGTACAGGCAATGTGCTCTGCTGCTTCACACGGCATAAGGGCTGGAACCCAGCGCGGGGTTCTTTCTAACCGTGTACCCTTCGGAACGCGCCCAACGCTTCCTCGCTATCCGCTTGCGCATCAGTCTGCGTCTTCGCCTACATCCTTGAGCCTAGCAAACCCGCTGCGGTGCGCTACGCGGTTTTTAGATTGATTGTTTTCTAGCGCACGCCTGCAAGGAAGCTAACCGACTATCACCTTCAGGGCCCTTCCAACTGCCACCCGCCAAGGGCGAACTATACTTTTCAGTTCGCTGTTCAGATTTCCTGTAAACCGTCGACACCCGTGCGCCTTGAGGTGCGCCCGTGCCAATCGCCAATCTGGTTAACCCCAGGCCAACGAGCCTTCCGTCGATGAACCAATGACGGGCAATGCTCGGATACTTTGTGGCTGATGGGTCGTGGAGAAAATCATGAAACACAAGCTTTGGTCAGGCGTCGTCCTGGCGGTCGCTGCATCGGTCGTGGTGATGCCCAGTGTCTGGGCTGCGCAGGCTCAGGCGCTGGCGTCTGACGGGGCGGATCACGTCAAAGCCGGGGCGGTTGCTTCGGATGGTTCGGATCATGTCGGCGCAGGGGCAGTAGCTTCGGATGGTTCAGATCATGTTGGCGCTGGCGCGGTGGCTTCTGACGGCTCTGATCATGTGGGCGCTGGCGCAGTCGCCTCTGATGGTTCAGATCACGTTGGCGCCGGTGCTGTAGCGTCTGACGGCTCCGACCATGTTGGCGCTGGTGCGGTAGCTTCGGATGGTTCGGATCATGTGGGCGCGGGTGCAGTAGCTTCAGATGGTTCGGATCACGTTGGCGCTGGGGCTGTGGCCTCCGACGGCTCCGACCATGTTGGCGCTGGCGCTGTAGCTTCTGACGGTTCCGATCATGTCGGTGCCGGCGCTGTGGCCTCTGACGGTTCGGACCATGTTGGTGCCGGCGCGGTGGCTTCTGATGGCTCCGACCACGTCGGTACCGGCGCTGTAGCTTCTGACGGCTCCGACCACGTCCGCGCGGGCGCCCTCGCCTCCGATGGCGGCGATAAAGTGGGAGCCAGTCGATTCGCGTCCACTCGCGTTGGCGTAGGCTCTGACCAGGTCGCTTCCGCTCTCATGACCGGCAGTTATTCAGACCAGTTCAACACCCCTCAATGACCGCTATCGGCGCAACCAGCCCGCCGCTGGTTGCGCCGCTCTAGCACATTTGTGCTAATCGACCACCTCGTTCCCTGGCGTTATATTCCCTCGCAACCCCCGACGCTCCCTGACATTGCCGCTGCGCAGTGCGCGGGATCGTTGCGCCTGGAAAAACAACAACACCAAGGAAGAAACACCATGAAACTGCAGCTCAGCCTCGCCAAGATTACGGTTCTCGGTGCCCTGCTCCTCGGCGCCAGCGGTTGCCAGACCGCCAAACCCACCGAAGACAGCATGCGCGAACGTGCCCAGACCGTCATTGGCCAACCGGTCACCAAGATCGGCAACATCCGCAACGACAGCACGCTGACCTACTACACCGCCTACACCGCCGCCGGCGAATACAACTGCGAATTACCCAGCGGCGCGATCATCGCGGTGGCCAGCATGGGCATCATGACGCCGCCGCTGTCCTGCCTGCCCAAAGGCGCGTCGCCGATTCCGTACCAGTAATCCGGCGCAGCAAAACCGTTCCAACGCCTCTTCTCATCCGGTAAAGGATTGCGTTCAATCATGAAAACACTCATCGCCACCCTCAGCCTCGCCGCCGTCGTGCTCACCGGCTGCGCCACACCGAAACAATGGGAAGCCACCGGCGGCAGCAAGACCGACGGCGTCGTCCAGGTCTCCTACGAACTTGGCCAGTTCGAAAGCGGGCAGACCTCCGCCGCCCAAGGGTTGGCGACGGCCGAAGGTCGCTGCAAGGTCTGGGGCTACAAGAGCGCCGAGGTGTCGGGTTCGGAGAAAAACATCTGTCGCACCATGGGCCAGTACAACTGCCTGCAAACCACCATCACGCAGGACTATCTGTGTAAGCGCTGACCGCTTCGGTCTGCCGGTCGCGCAGCGCACGCAAGGTCGCGCGCAGCTCGGCCGGGCGCACCGGTTTGGACAGAATGGCAATCTGGCGGTCATGCAGGGCCGCCTGGATTTTTTCGATGTCATGCCCGGTGATGATCATGGCCGGCACCGCATACCCCCGCTGACGGCGAACCTCATCGATGCACTCGATGCCGGTACTGTGGGTACCGAGGTCATAGTCGGCAACGATGATGTCGCAGTCGGTGACCAGCCCCTGCCCCGTCAGCTCGGCCTGCACGACACAGCCCCAGCGCTCCAGTAACGCCGACGTCGCCAGCAGGACGTTGCGATCATCTTCCACCAGACACACCTTCAACCCCGTCAGCAATCCAACCTGACGAACCTCGTCGCGATTGACGGGCAGCTGCGGTGCCACCCGTGACAGCCCCTGCAGCGTCACGGCCGTGCCGTGCCCCAGTCGAGAGCGAATCCGCACATCGACGCCGATCATCTGCCCCAGCCGCTTGACGATCGAAAGGCCCAGCCCCACGCCTTCAACGTCCTTGTCGCGCAATTGACGAACCCGATAAAACTCCTCGAAAACCTTGGGCAGATGCTCCTCGGCGATGCCTGTGCCACGGTCATAAACCACGATGGCCAACCCCGTCCCTTTTCTGCGCACGCCCACCAGCACCGGTCGCTGCGCGCCATATTTGAAGCAGTTGGACAGCACGTTCTGCACCATGGTCGCCAGCAGGGCCGGATCCGTGTACACCCAATGCTCGCAACGGTGCAGACGTAATTCCACACCCGCCCAACGCGCCGCTTCGACGTTCTGGCGAATCAGCTCCGTCAGCCACTGCCCCAGTTCCAGCGTTTGCATCCGGGGTTGAACCCGGCCGTTATCGAGGGTGTACAGATCGAGGATCGAGCGGAAAAGCTGCGACACGTTGAGCAGCGAACGGTCGATGCTGTCCACCAATTGCCGCTCGTCTTCACCCAACCGGGATTCGCGCAGGCACGCCGTGAACAGACCAATGGAATGAATCGGCTGGCGCAGGTCATGGCTGGCCTGGGCCAGGAAGCGCGACTTCTCCAAATTGGCCGCGACTGCCTCTTCGGAGGCCTTGCGCGTACGCTCCAGCAGCAGGTGCGCATACACCGGAATGACCGTGCTGGTGATCATCAGCATCAACACCATGAACGGTTGCGCCTGCCAGTACGGCGTCAACCGATAGACCGCCAGTAGCGCGAGCAACGCCAGTACCGTGGCAATCGCCAGATAGCGAGAGCCATATCGCATGCCGTTACCGAGGTTGACCCAGACCATGACCGCATAGATGGGCAACGCCGCCTCACCGCCGACCACCAGACCGAAGCAGGTGCCGGTGTAATCGTGGATCATGCCGAATATCCGCCGCGCAGGATAATGCCCCGGCCAACGTACGATGGCCTGGCGCAGCCCGACGGAGGCCAGCAAAAACAGGGCAATGTAGGTGACCACCGGCAGGTAAGTCTCGAAGCGCTGCCCTGGCAAGAAGCCGAGCACGCCCATGTAAATGAGCGCGATACTGGCGATGATGATGCGTAGATTGGCCTGATCAAGCTCGGTGTTTTTCTCGAACTTCATGGAGGAACGTCCTTGTGCGGCAGTCGTCATAAACAACACGAACCAACAGGCAATGCCTTCGCCCGGTGCTAAGGTGCATGCCGTGAGAAATGCTGACCCAGGGAGGGTTGTGCAATGACATGCCGAATCATCATAGCCGACGATCATCCACTGTTTCGCGAAGCGATGATGCGCACAGTCCGGCGCCTGTTGCCGCAAGCACTGATCGAAGAAGCCGGCGACCTCGACAGCGTGCTCGCCCTGCTGCCGGCCGGCGATGAGCCCGACACCTTGATCCTCGACCTGCGCTTCCCCGGCCTGACCTGTGTCACCCAGCTCGCGGAACTACGCCGCCGCTTGCCGCGAACCACGCTGATCGTGGTGTCGATGGTCGACGACGAAGCGTTGATTGGTGAAGTCATGGCGGCCGGCATCGATGGTTTCATCGGCAAGAACATCGCCCCCGATGAGATCGGTCAGGCGATCCGGGCGATTCGTGAAGGTGAGGTTCTGGTGAAGTTTGTCCCGTCCGGCCTGCTGCCGTTGGACACAGGCACCGCCCTCACCCCGCGTCAGCAAGAGGTTTTGCGGCTGATCGCCAAGGGAAAGACCAACAAGGAAATCGCCCGTGAACTGGATATTTCGCCGTTCACGGTGCGGATTCATGTGTCGTCGTTGTTGCGGGCGCTCAACGTGCCGTCGCGGGCTGCGGCGGCAGTCAAGTATTCCGGTGCGGGTTAGCGTTGGAAGGCGTGATCAAGGATCCACCTGCGCCATCAATTCGGGCACTGATTCCTGCCGTTTCGCATACCGCTGCGCCAGCACCGCGCAGACCATCAGCTGAATCTGGTGAAACAACATCAGGGGCAGAATCAGCACCCCGATGGTGCTGCCGGCGAACAACACCTGAGCCATCGGCACACCGGTGGCCAGGCTTTTCTTCGAGCCGCAGAACAAAATAGTGATTCGGTCTTCCTGACTGAAACCGAACGCCTTGCCCAGCAGCGTCGACGCCAGCAGCACCAGCGCCAGCAGGATGCAGCAGGCCACCACCAGCCCCAACAGGTCGATGACCGGAATCTGATGCCAGATGCCTTCGTTGACGGCCTCACTGAACGCGCCGTAGACCACCAGCAGAATCGAACCCTGATCGACGAATTTCAGCCAGTTCTTGTTACGGCCGACCCAGGCGCCGATCCAGCGGCGGGCGATCTGCCCGGCGATGAACGGCAACAGCAGTTGCACGCTGATCTTCAGGATCGCGTCGAGGGTCGAACCGCCGTCACCGTGCACGTTCAGCAACAGCGTCACAAGCAATGGCGTCAGAAAGATCCCAAACAGGCTGGACGCCGCCGCGCTGCAAATCGCCGCCGGAATGTTGCCCCGGGCCAGCGAAGTGAAGGCAATCGCCGACTGCACCGTCGCCGGCAGCGCGCAAAGGTAAAGCATGCCCATGTACAGGTTGTCACCGATCATCGGCGACAGCAGCGGTTTGAGCGCCAGCCCCAATAACGGGAACAGGACAAAGGTCAGGCTGAACACCAGCAGATGCAGGCGCCAGTGACCGGCGCCGGCGATGATCGATTCGCGCGACAGCTTGGCGCCGTGCAGAAAAAACAGCAGCGCAATCGCAATGTTGGTCAGCCAGCCGAAGCCGGCCGCGACCTGGCCGCTGGCGGGCAGGAAGCTGGCCAGCAGCACCACGCCGATCAGGGTCAGGGTGAAGTTGTCGGGCAGGAATCTTGGGCGCGTCATGGTTTGCTCATCCGGGGGTTGCCAGTACGTGGAAGCGACTCTAACGTGGCTGGAAATTACCGACTAACGCCGAAGAGCCTCAAGATGCCGCCAAAAGGACATGACAAAAGTGTCAGACGCAGCATTCCCGGGCTGCCGAGCCTGCCGCGTCCGTTGTACGGGCGCACCGAATCGCTGCCCAATCGCGCCCTGACCCGCCGCCACAGTCATCCGTGGGTGCAATTGTCCTACGCGATCCAGGGCGTACTCGAAGTGCAGACCGCCGCCGGCCGCTTCGTTGCGCCGCCGGAGCGGGCCGTATGGATTCCGGCGGGCGTGCCCCATCGGGTATTCAGTTCGCCGCACACGGAAATGCGCAGCCTGTACATCGATTGCAGCGTCGCGGGCTGGGCGCTGGAGCGCTGTCATGTGCTCGGTGTCAGTGATCTTTTGCGTGAGTTGATCCGGGCCTTCAGTCAGATTCCTGTCGAGTATGACCAGCGCGGCCCTCACGGTCGGCTGGCGCAGGTCATCCTCGACCAATTGGCCGAAGCCCCGCAGATCGACCTGATGCTGCCACTGCCTCAGGACATCCGTTTGCGCCAGATTTATCAGAGTCTGGAGCAGCATCCGGAACAGCAGACCACACTCAGTCACTGGAGCGAAAAGTTCGGTGTGACCGAGAAAACCCTGAGCCGGCTGTTCCTGCGCGATACCGGCCTGACCTTCCGCGCCTGGCGCCAGCGCTTGCGTTTGCTGGGTGCGCTGACGCCGCTGGAGCGTGGTGAACGCGTCACCGAAGTGGCTCTGGCCTGCGGTTATGATTCGACATCGGCGTTCATCGCAGCCTTTCGCCAGCAGTTTGGAGAGACGCCCGGAGAATTTTTTCGCTGATTTTTGTCGATATTTATCGAATTAGGACATGCCATTGGACAAACTTCAGGGTAGAGTTTCGTCCATCAAGAATGATTGACACGTTTCGACGATAACAATGATCAACCACCCTTTAGCGAACCTGTCGGCGGTAACAGCATGATCGAAGTCACTGAAGTCTCCATTGCCCAACTGCGCGCAGCGCTCGAATCCGGCCAGACCACGGCAGTTGAACTGGTTCAGGCCTATCTGGCGCGTATCGATGCCTATGACGGCCCGGACACCGCCACCGCCCTGAACGCGGTGATCGTGCGCAACCCCGATGCCCTGAAGGAAGCCCAGGCCTCCGATGCCCGTCGCGCCAAGGGCGAAACCCTCGGTCCGCTGGACGGCATCCCCTATACCGCCAAGGACAGCTATCTGGTCAAAGGCCTGACCGCTGCGTCCGGCAGTCCGGCGTTCGCCGATCTGGTGGCCCAACGCGACGCGTTCACCATCGAGCGTCTGCGTGCGGGCGGCGCGATCTGCCTCGGCAAGACCAATATGCCACCGATGGCCAATGGCGGGATGCAACGCGGCGTCTACGGTCGGGCCGAAAGCCCGTACAACGCCGCTTATCTGACTGCGCCGTTTGCTTCCGGCTCGTCCAACGGTGCGGGCACCGCCACTGCTGCAAGCTTCTCGGCATTCGGTCTGGCGGAAGAAACCTGGTCGAGCGGTCGCGGCCCTGCCTCGAACAACGGCCTGTGCGCCTACACGCCTTCGCGCGGTGTGATCTCGGTACGCGGCAACTGGCCGCTGACACCGACCATGGACGTGGTGGTGCCCTACGCCCGCACCATGGCCGACCTGCTGGAAGTGCTCGACGTGGTGGTTGCCGAAGACACCGACACCCGTGGCGACCTGTGGCGCCTGCAACCCTGGGTGCCGATCCCGAGCGTGGCCTCGGTGCGCCCCGCTTCTTACCTCGATCTGGCGGTGAAGAGTGATGCACTGGCCGGCAAACGCCTGGGCGTGCCGCGCATGTACATCAACGCCGACCCCGAGGCCGGCACCAGTGAAAATCCGGGAATCGGCGGCCCGACCGGGCAACGCATCAACACCCGCGCCTCGGTGATCGATCTGTGGAAACAGGCCCGTCAGGCCCTCGAAGCGGCCGGTGCCGAAGTCATCGAAGTGGATTTCCCGCTGGTGTCCAACTGCGAAGGCGATCGTCCGGGCGCGCCGACCGTGTTCAATCGCGGCATCGTCTCAAAGGAGTTCATGCACCACGAACTGTGGGATCTGTCGGCCTGGGCCTTCGATGATTTCCTGCGCGCCAACGGCGACCCGAAACTCAACCGTCTGGCGGACGTCGACGGGCCGAAAATCTTTCCGCATGACCCGGGCACCCTGCCCAACCGTGAAGGCGACCTCGCCGCCGGCATGGACGAATACGTGCGCATGGCCGAGCGCGGCATCACGCCGTGGGATCAGATCCCGACGCTGCCGGATGGCCTGCGCGGCCTGGAGAAGACCCGCAAGCTCGACCTCGAAGACTGGATGGATCGCCTCGGCCTCGACGCCGTGCTGTTCCCGACCAACGCCGACGTGGGCCCGGCCGACGCCGACGTCAACCCGGCCTCGGCCGACATCGCCTGGAGCAACGGCATCTGGGTCGCCAACGGCAACCTCGCGATCCGCCACCTCGGCGTGCCGACCGTCACCGTGCCGATGGGCGTGATGGCCGACATCGGCATGCCGGTCGGGCTGACGTTTGCCGGACGTGCCTATGACGATTCGACACTGTTGCGACTGGCGGCGGCGTTCGAGGCGACCGGTTCGAGACGTCTGGTGCCGCCGCGTACGCCAGCACTGGCAACCGGCAAATAAGAAAAAGGCGGGATCTTTCGATCCCGCCTTTTCTTTATCTTTCTGCCAACGCTTCCAGTAAATCCGCCGAAGGCACAAAGAACAGACTGCCGGTGACCGCCGTGCTGAAGTCCAGCAGCCGGTCATAGTTGCCCGGCGGTTTGCCGACGAACATGTTTTCCAGCATCTGCTCCAGCGGTTCCGGCGAACGCGCGTAGCCAATGAAGTAAGTGCCGAACTCCCCAGCGCCGGGTCGACCGAACGGCATGTTGTCGCGCAGGATTTTTACTTCCTCGCCGTCCTTGGTGATGGTCGTCAAGGCGCTGTGGGAATTGCTCGGCTTGACCGAGTCATCCAGCTCGATATCGGACAGTTTGGTGCGCCCGATTACCCGCTCCTGGGCCTCGACTGACAATTCGTTCCACGCCTTCATGTTGTGCAGATACTTCTGCACCAGCACGTAACTGCCGCCACTGAACGGCTGATCTTCATCGCCCACGAGGGTGAAATGCTCGGCTTTGCGGCCGACCGGATTTTCCGTGCCATCGACAAAACCGATGATGCTGCGCATGTCGAAATAGCGGAAACCCTGCACTTCATCAGTCACAGTAACGGCGCCGTCCAGCGCCGACATCAGCTGCGTCGCCAGTTCGAAACACAGGTCCATCTGATCGGCGCGAATGTGCAGCAGCAAATCGCCCGGCGTGAAAACGGCGCGCCGCCCTTCTACGCCGAATTCGCGGAAGTCGTGCAGGGACGCGGGGCGTGGACTGCCGAACAGGCGATCCCACGCGCTGGAAGAAAACCCGCAAACGCAGGACAAGTTTCCAGAAGGGACGCGCTTGCCGACCGAGCGCGTCAGCCCTGCGATATCGGCGCACCAGCCGCGGACTTTTTCGGCGGCCTCAGCTTCGGCGTTGAGGGTCGCCACGATGAATATGGCAGCGCTGGTGATCGGGCTGCAGACGGCTTGAGGATCTGGCGTGTCGATGATCGTAGCTCCCGGAGTGGTGGACTGACTCGACAGCGAGGTTAGCAAAGAAGTGCTGAATGAAGTATTACCCGCGCTCTGCCCGTGTCGACCGACACTTCGTTATTCACGAACAATACCCACGAAATAAACGATTTTTCTTTGCCGGAAGGCTCCCACTAGCATGGCCCCGTCTACCCCGAAAAACATAAAGACAGGGAGAACGGCATGCATCCCATCAACATCGGCGAACCCTGGATGTGGGCCGCCTTCATCGTTTTTGTCCTCGCCATGCTGGCCGTTGACCTGTTCGTCTTCGGTGGGCGCAAGGCGCATCGGGTTTCGGTACGTGAGGCCTCAGCCTGGGTGATCGCCTGGTGCATGCTGGCGATGGCCTTCGCCGGGTTGCTCTGGTGGTACCTCAGTGGCGAACTCGGGCCCGAAATCGCCAAGGTCAAGACCCTGGAATTCCTCACCGGTTACCTGATCGAGCAGTCGCTGTCGATCGACAACATGTTCATTTTCGTGATGATCTTCAGCTACTTCGCCGTGCCGCCGGAGTTGCAGCGCCGGGTGCTGCTGTACGGCGTACTGGGGGCGATCGTGATGCGCGCGGCGATGATCTTCGCCGGTGTTTGGCTGGTGTCGCAGTTCACGTGGCTGCTGTATGTGTTCGGTGTGTTCCTGATCATTACCGGGATCAAGATGTTGATGTTCGCCGATCAGAAGCCGGATCTGGAAAAAAATCCGATTGTGCGTTGGGCTCGTGGACACTTACGCATCACCCATAGCTTCCATGGCGAGCGCTTTTTTGTGCGGCAAAACGGTGTGCGCTGGGCTACGCCGATGTTTCTGGTATTGGTGCTGATCGAGGCCAGCGACTTGATGTTTGCAGTCGACAGCATCCCGGCGATTTTCGCGGTGACCACCGATCCTTTCATCATTTTCACCTCGAACATCTTCGCGATCATGGGTCTGCGGGCGCTGTACTTTTTGCTGGCGGACATGGCCGACCGCTTTCATCTGCTCAAGTACGGACTGGCGCTGGTACTGGTGTTCATCGGCGGCAAGATGACGGTGATGCCGTGGTTTCACACGCCAGTGGAATGGTCTCTGGCGATTGTCGGCGGGGTAATTCTGACATCGGTGTTGCTGAGTCTGATCCTGACGAAGGACAAGTCGCCTGAAGAAAGTCAGGCGAAATAACGGCCGCGGGAGCGAACGTGGTTCGCTCCCGCGACCTTGAGCTTATTTATCCGACTTGATGCTGGTCCAGACCCGGGTCCGCACCCGCTCCAGTTTCTGCGGCAACGGTTGCACCACGTACAGTGTCTTCAACGCTTCGCTGGTCGGTGTCAGGTTCGGGTTGCCGGTGATCTCCTTGTTGATCAGCGGCAGCGAATCCTTGTTGGCATTCGGGTAGCCGAGGAAGTCGCTGATCGACGCAATCACCTTCGGATCCAGCAGCGTGTTGAGGAACTCATGGGCCTCCTCGACGTTTTTGGCGCTCTTCGGAATGGCGAAGGTATCGAACCAGATCGGCGCGCCTTCCTTCGGCAGGCGCCAGTCGACCACCACGCCGTTTTTCGCCTCTTTGGCGCGGTTGCCGAACTGGTAGAAGCTGCCGGAATAACCGATGGCCACACAGATGTCGCCGTTGGCGATGTCGGTCATGTACTTGGCCGAGTTGAAGTAGGTGACATAGGGACGAACCTTGAGCATCAGGTCCTTGGCTTTCTCATAGTCGGCCGGGTTCTGGCTGTTCGGGTCCAGACCGAGATAATGCAAGGCCAGCGGCAGGATTTCCGATGGTGAATCGAGCATCGCCACGCCGCATGATTTCAGTTTTTCCATGTTTTCGGGTTTGAACACCAGATCCCAGCTGTCCACCGGCGCATTCTCGCCGAGCGCAGCCTTGACCTTGGCCGGGTTGAAACCGATCAGCACCGTGCCGACCATGTAGGGCACGCCGTACTGATTGCCGGGGTCATTGGCGTCGAGCAACTTGAGCAGCGCCGGGTCCTGGTGACTCCAGTTCGGTAGCTTGGACTTGTCGAGTTTCTGGAACACACCGGCCTTGATCTGGGTATCGAGGAACTGGTTCGACGGCACCACCAGGTCGTAGCCGGAGTTGCCGGTCAGCAGTTTGGCTTCGAGGGATTCGTTGGTGTCGAAGGTGTCCCAGGTCACTTTGATGTTGCTTTTGGCGGCGAAGTCCTTGGGCACCGACGGCAGGATGTAGTCCGCCCAGTTGTATACCCGCAGTTCGCGCTGCTCGGCGTGTGCGGCGCCGGCCAGTAGCGTCAAACCGCAAACAGTAGCGCCCAGAATGCGTTTCATCGTGACCATGTTGTGTTTCCCCGAATGCGGCGTGAGTCGATGGTTTTTATGTTCTGTACACGGCAGCGGCTGTCAGGTCAGCCAAGGGCAAGGAAGGTGCAGCATTTAGTTGTGGCTTCGATTCTTGCCGACAGCGTAGCCGCAGCACAGTAGCCGGTTGGCCAAAAGGGGATCGATCTGGCCAATTTGCGTGACCGCCCGAATGCTCAAACAACAACGCCCGGCAAAGTGCCGGGCGTTGTTGAACAGCCTGCGAGCGATCAGTCGGTATAGCCCAGCCGCGTCGCCGTGCTCTTCTGAGTGTGCCCGCGAGTCGCCAGGCAGTAATACAACGGGCAGGTCACGAGCAGGCCGACCAGCCATGACAGGTCCGCGCCTTCCACCAGGTTGGCGTAAGGGCCGACGTACAACGAGGTATTGGCGAACGGCAGCTGCACGATGATGCCGATGAAATAGGCAATGATCGCGTGCAGATTGAAACGCCCGTAGATCCCGCCATCGGCACGGAAGATCGAGGCGATGTCGTAGCGGCCGCGTTTGATCAGGTAGAAGTCGATCAGGTTGATCGACGCCCACGGCACCAGGACCAGCAGCAACGCCAGAATCAATCCGATGAATTCGGAAATGAAGTCCGCCGACGCGCCCAGCGCCACCACGCAGCAACCCGCCAGCACCACACTCGACAGCACCACCCGCACCTTGATGCTCGGCGTCCAACGGCTGGCGAAGGTCTGGATCGAGGTGATGATCGACAACACCGCGCCATACAGATTCAGCGCGTTGTGGCTGATGATGTTGAGCAGGAACAACACCATCAGAATCGGCCCCAGCCAACCGGTGGACTGCTTGACCGCCGCCATCGCTTCGGTGCCTTCGGGGGTCGCCAGCACCGCCACCGCACCAAAGGTGAACGACAGAATCGTGCCCAGCGTTGCGCCCAGATAAGTCGCGATAAACGGCTTGCTGATACCGATGTCCGCCGGCAGGTAGCGCGAATAGTCGGATACGTATGGCGAGAAGCTGATCTGCCAGATGATCCCCAGCGACACCGTCGCCAGCCAACCCGACAGATTGAAGCTGCCACGAGTGAAGAAGTCGGCCGGCAAGTCATGGGCAAAGATGTAGATGAACCCGGCCAGTAACGCGCTCCCCATCACCCAGGTACCGATGCGGTTCAGCGTGTGGATGAAGTTGTAGCCGATCACGCCGATGGCCGTGGCGCTGAGGGCGCCGATCAGAATGCTCAGCGGCGCCGGCACCGACGGCGCAATGCCGACGATGGATTTGCCGGCCAGCACGATGTTGGAAATGAAAAAACCGATATAGATGATCGCCGCGAAGAACACGATCAGCAGCGCACCGTAACGCCCGAACTGACCACGGCTTTGCACCATCTGCGGAATGCCCATGCGCGGTCCCTGTGCCGACGCCAAAGCAATCACCACACCGCCGATCATGTGCCCCAGCGCAATCGCCAGCAGCCCCCAGAACAGGTCGAGATGAAACACCTGGACCACCATGGCGCCGGTGACGATGGGCAGTGGCGCAATGTTGGTGCTGAACCAAAGGGTGAAAAGGTCGCGGGCCTTCCCGTGGCGTTCCGCGAGTGGGACGTAGTCGACCGTGTGATTCTCGATCAACGGATCTTGCCGGGACATCTGGGACATAAAAATGAACTCGATTGGGTCTGTTCTTATCGTTGTATGAAGCCAAACCGGGGACGCTTCTTGGCCGCCCCTCAGATGAACACCATATTATGGTATTCCAACATTTTCACAAGACTGATCCGCTGTTTACGACGGCATCTGATCCGGCATCCTCCCTGATAGCCAGGCTTTACGGCTAGACGAAAGGCCCGTAAATGTTGAGTTTCCGACGGAAGAACCACGTTTATCGTTTCACCAAAAAAGCGCTTGCAATCGATGTATTACGGTATACCATCAGACCCACAAACGAATAAAAACACGCTTCACCGCACTCGAGGATTGACCAATGATCGATGCTGCCGTCTACAAACAAGTCATGGGCTCGTTCCCGTCCGGCGTCACCGTCATCACTACGCTTGATGACGACGGCCAGATCGTCGGCCTCACCGCCAGCGCCTTCAGTTCGCTGTCGATGGATCCGGCCCTGGTGCTGTTCTGCCCCAATTACAGCTCCGATTCCTATCCCGTCCTGATCAAGAACCGACGCTTTGCCATTCACGTACTGTCCGGCGGCCAGCAGAGCGAAGCCTATGCGTTCGCCCGCAAAGGCAAGGACAAGGCGCAGGGCATCGAGTGGACGCTGAGCGAACTGGGCAATCCGATCCTGGCCAACGCGACAGCTATCATCGAATGTGAGCTGTGGCGCGAATACGAAGGTGGCGACCACGCGATCATGGTCGGCGCGGTGAAAAACCTCATCGTCCCTCAACAGGACGCCGGCCCGCTGGTGTATTGCCACGGCAAGATGGGCGCCCTGCCCGCCTTCGCCTGATCCCCCACGATTGCACTTAAACAGGCCTGCATGCGACCGGCCGACCACAAGAGATTCGAGGTAGCGTCATGAAATTTTCCCTGTTCGTACACATGGAACGCTGGGACGAAAGCGTCAGCCACCGTCAACTGTTCGAAGACCTGACCGAACTGACGTTGATGGCCGAGGCCGGCGGTTTCAGCACTGTGTGGATCGGCGAACACCACGCCATGGAATACACCATCTCGCCGAGCCCGATGCCGCTGCTGGCCTACCTCGCCGCCAAGACCACCACCATTCACCTGGGCGCCGGCACCATCATCGCGCCGTTCTGGCACCCGCTGCGGGTGGCCGGCGAATGCGCCTTGCTCGACGTGATCAGCAACGGCCGGATGGAAGTCGGCCTGGCCCGTGGCGCCTATCAGGTGGAATTCGACCGCATGGCTGGCGGCATGCCTGCCTCATCCGGCGGCCAGGCCCTGCGGGAAATGGTCCCGGTCGTCCGCGCCCTGTGGCAAGGCGACTACGCCCACAATGGCGAGATCTGGAAATTCCCCACCTCCACCAGCGTACCGAAACCGATCCAGAAGCCCAACCCACCGATGTGGATCGCCGCCCGCGACCCGGACTCGCACAACTTCGCCGTAGCCAACGGTTGCAACGTGATGGTCACGCCGTTGATGAAGGGCGACGAAGAAGTCCTCGACCTGAAAAACAAATTCCAGACGGCGCTGGACAACAACCCCGATTTGCCGCGTCCGCAATTGATGGTGCTGCGCCACACCCACGTGCATTCAGTGGATGACCCGGAAGGCTGGAAGGTGGGTGCGAAAGCCATCTCACGTTTCTACCGCACGTTCGATGCGTGGTTCGGCAACAAGGAAGTACCGGTCAACGGCTTCCTCGCCCCGAGCCCGGAAGAGAAGTTTGCCGGGCGTCCGGAATTTGAGCTGGAGAGCCTGCACAAGACCGCCATGATCGGCACGCCGGAAGAGATCATTCCGCGGATCAAGTACTACCAGGAACTGGGGGTGGATGAGTTCAGCTTCTGGTGTGACAACAGCTTGCCGCACGCGGAGAAGAAGAAGTCGCTGGAGCTGTTTATCAAGCATGTGGTGCCGGCGTTCAGATAGACCTGCTGCCCGGCATACGAAAACGCCCCGAGATGTTCGGGGCGTTTGCGTTTCGTATCCAGGTTCCGATTCAGCAGGTCAGCTCTTCACAGGAATACGCTTTTCGGGACGGGTAATGTCGAAGACATGTTGCACGCAGTTGTCGCCAATGAATTGAAACTCCACCAGATAGGTTTTGCCGCGCTCTGGCGTAAACGAATTGCTCACTGGCCCGCAGGTATGGAGAACGCCGGTGCGAGGGCCATTTGCATAGCCCGATACTTCAAGCGTCTTATCCGCATCGGCCTGGGTTTCCAGTTGCGGGAAGCGTTTGGCCACTGCGCTGTTGCCCACTTCGTTGAGCTTGGCAATCCAGCCGAACACCTGGCCTCGCCCCGAATCCACAACGGTTCCCACCTCCTCCATGCGGCGGTCGGGATCGTCTGCACGACGGATTGAAAACTCCACCGGAATCGTCGAGCCCGACGCTTTCATCACAACCTTGGCGTGCTGCGCATCGACCGCCACCGTATTCTGATGCAACTGGACACCGTCTTTCAGCAGATTGGGAGACGAGTCCCGAACGTTGGAATGGCAGCCTGCAAGCGCGAACGCCAAGGTCAAAGTGGCGAGTGCACGTTTGTTCACGTATGAATCTTCCCTAATCAGCGCAACAGTACAAAAGTGTTATCAAAGTAGCGGCGCGATATTAGATGGCCACTATTTTGGCGTCAATCCATCGATTCAGCACCCTGGCGATGCTGATACGCACCGTCAATCAGGCCAGCGGCTGAAATCAGTGCTCAACGCACAATTTCGTCGCCACGTCCTGCGGCGCAAGCACTCGACCATCGGCTGACATCAACTCAAGCTTGCGGATCGGTTGCCCCTTCTGCGCATCGACCATCACCGAGCCCGACTCGCCTGGCTCGAACATGAACTCACCACCCCACTGCGACAGCGCAACAATCACGGTTTGCAACGCCCGGCCCTTTTCCGTCAGCACGTATTCCTTGTAGGCGCTGCCATCGGACGCCGGCACCAGGCGCAGGATGTCGCGTTCCACCAGTCCTTTGAGCCGCACGCTCAACATGTTCTTGGCGATTTCCAGGCTCTTCTCGAAATCGCTGAAACGACAAATGCCTTCCAGTGCATCGCGGATGATCAGCAACGACCACCAGTCGCCGATCAGGTCCAGCGTACGGGCAACCGGACAGGCATTGCCTGCAAGGCTTTTGCGCTTCATTTCGGGTATCTCCGGCAAACGACAGATGGGCTGTGGTTGCATCTTACAACTCACGTTGCAAAAGCGATAACACCGTGCGCCACGAACTTAGCACCTGCGTACAAGTGGCTGAAGCGCTTTGCCGCGATAGTGATCGTTGCCATCACGGCATCCACGCAGGCCTACACCCAAGGAGTTTCCATGAGCACGTTCACGACTCAAGACGGCACCGAAATCTATTTCAAGGACTGGGGCAGCGGCCGGCCCGTGCTGTTCAGCCACGGTTGGCCACTGGACGCCGACATGTGGGAATACCAGATGGAATACCTGAGCAGCCGCGGCTACCGCACCATTGCCTTCGACCGTCGCGGTTTCGGCCGCTCCGAGCAGCCGTGGACCGGCTACGACTACGACACCTTCGCCGACGATATCGCGCAATTGATCGAGCACCTGGATCTGCGTGATGTGACTCTGGTCGGTTTCTCCATGGGCGGCGGCGATGTCAGCCGCTACATCGCACGCCACGGCAGCGAGCGAGTCGCCGGCCTGGTGTTGCTGGGCGCGGTGACGCCGTTGTTTGGCAAGAAGCCGGACTTTGCCGAAGGCGTCGACAAGTCGGTGTTCGACGGGATCAAGGCGGGTCTTTTAAAAGATCGCGCGCAGTTCATCGCTGATTTCAACACGCCGTTCTATGGCCTCGACAAGGGTCAGAAAGTCTCGGACGGTGTGCTGACACAAACCCTGAACATCGCCCTGCTGGCCTCGCTCAAAGGCACCGTGGACTGCGTCACCGCATTCTCGGAAACCGACTTCCGTCCGGACATGGCGAAAATCGATGTACCCACCCTGGTCATCCATGGTGACGGCGACGTCATCGTCCCGTTCGAAACCACCGGCAAACGCGCCGCCGAGCAAATCAAGGGTGCCGAGCTCAAGGTGTATGCCGGCGCACCGCACGGCTTCGCCGTGACCCATGCGCAGGCATTGAACGAAGACCTGCTGGCGTTCCTCAATCGTTGAATCCGATGTAAATCGAGCGCCATCTGAAAAGGGGCCGCCGACACACCTGTCGACGGCCCCTTTTTTCGTTGTCCAGTCTTCCGGCGCCATAGCGAGGCCCCGTGTTTTCGGGATGTTCAGGCCTCTGCATCACGTTTTTATCTTCACATGCCAGCTTAATAATATTTTACCGATAACCACCCCCTCCCTAGTCTGATCCCAAGCACAGAGAACAGGTCGACAGCGACCTGAATCCAACGGCCTCGTGAGAAGGGATCAGAGATGACCACTGAAATAATAAAAACAGACACGCTTGTTGTCGGCGCCGGTCAAGCGGGTGTGGCCATGAGTGAACACCTGAGCAAACTCGGGGTGCCGCACCTGGTGCTGGAGCGCAGCCGCATTGCCGAACGCTGGCGCACCGGGCGCTGGGACTCACTGGTGGCCAACGGTCCGGCGTGGCACGACCGGTTTCCGGGGATGGAATTCGATGATGTCGATCCGGACGGTTTCGCCCACAAGGAACGCGTCGCCGATTACTTCGAGGCCTATGCGAAGAAATTCAATGCGCCGATCCGCACCGGCGTCGATGTGAAAAGCGTGGTGCGCAATGTCGGGCGTCCGGGTTTTACCGTCGAGACCTCCGAGGGCGTGATTGAAGCGGCCCGGGTCGTTGCTGCGACGGGTCCGTTCCAGCGTCCGGTGATCCCGGCCATTGCGCCAAAAGATGAGCGTCTGCTGCAGATTCACTCGGCCGACTATCGCAACCCGCAACAGCTGCCGGCCGGTGCAGTGCTGGTGGTCGGTGCCGGTTCGTCGGGCGTGCAGATCGCCGATGAATTGCAGCGCTCGGGCAAGCAGGTTTACCTCTCGGTCGGCGCCCACGACCGCCCTCCTCGCGCTTACCGCAACCGTGATTTCTGCTGGTGGCTGGGCGTGCTCGGCGAGTGGGATCAGGCCGCGATGAAACCCGGCCGCGAGCACGTGACCATCGCCGTGAGCGGCGCCCACGGTGGCCGCACCATCGATTTTCGTGGTCTGGCCCATCGCGGCATGACCCTGGTCGGCGTTACCGAATCATTCAGCAACGGCGTGGTGACCTTCAAACAGGACCTGCGCGACAACCTCAAGCGTGGCGACGAGAACTACCTCGCGCTGCTGGATGCTGCCGACGCCTACATCGAACGCAACGGTCTGGATCTGCCGCTGGAACCGGAAGCCCGCGAGACGTATCCGGATCCTGAATGCGTAAAAAACCCGCTGGCCGATCTCGATCTGGCCGCCGCCGGCATCACCTCGATCATCTGGGCCACCGGGTTTGCCGTGGACTATTCGTGGCTGAAAGTCGCCGCGTTCGATGACAACGGCAAGCCGCAGCACCAGCGCGGCGTGTCCAGCGAAGCGGGTGTGTATTTCCTCGGTCTGCCGTGGCAGTCGCGACGTGGATCCTCGTTCATCTGGGGCGTGTGGCACGACGCCAGGCACGTAGCCGATCACATCGCCACCCAGCGCAAATACCTGGCTTATCGCGATGCCGAACAACGCGAAGCCGCGCTGCACAACAACGCTGTCGACACCGTCGACGCTTGATTTCCCTCTTCAATACCGGCGCCCGTCGCGCCGGGCCCGATTTCGTCAGGAGCCTCACATGAGTCAGCCAACCCACACCCGCATTCGCATGTTCAACACCAAGGACACCTACCCGAACCAGACCCTGGACAACGACCTGTGCCAGGCCGTGCGTGCCGGCAATACCGTGTATGTCCGTGGCCAGGTCGGGACCAATTTCGACGGTGAACTGGTCGGCCTCGGCGACCCGCGCGCGCAGACCGAACAGGCCATGCGCAACGTCAAGCAATTGCTCGAAGAGGCCGGCAGCGACCTGAGCCACATCGTCAAGACCACCACGTACCTGATCGATCCGCGCTACCGCGAGCCGGTGTATCAGGAAGTCGGTAAATGGCTGAAGGGCGTATTCCCGATCTCCACCGGGCTGGTGGTGTCGGCCCTGGGTCAGCCGCAGTGGCTGATGGAAATCGATGTGGTGGCCGTGATCCCTGAGTAAGTCGGCAGACCGAGTTGCGGCCATCGCGAGCAGGCTCACTCCCACAGGGAAATGCGTTCCAAATGTGGGAGCGAGCCTGCTCGCGATGAGGCCAGCTCAGACAAACAAGGAGTAAAGACATGACATTTTCCATCGCAGCACGTTGCCCCGAAACCGGTCAGTTCGGGATCGCCATCAGTTCCTCCAGCATCGCCGTCGGCGCCCGCTGCCCTTGGTTGTTGCCGGGTGTCGGCGCGGTGTCGAGCCAGAACATCACCCTGCCCTCCCTCGGCCCGGAAGTGCTCGCTTTGATGGAGCAAGGCCTGGCGCCCGAGGCGGCGCTGGACAAGGTGCTGACCCGTAACGGCTACAGTCAGTACCGGCAGATCACGGCGATCAACCACCTCGGCCAGACCGCGCATTTCAGCGGCGCGCAAACCCTGGGCGTGCACAACGCTGTATCCGGCGAGCAATGCGTGGCGGCGGGCAACATGCTCGCCGGGCGCTCAGTGATCGAAGCCATGGTCAGCGCGTTCGAGGATGGCGAAGGCCAATTGGCCGACCGCCTGATCAAGGCCTTGCACGCCGCCCAGGCCCTGGGCGGTGAAGCGGGCCCGGTGCATTCGGCAGCCGTGGTCGTGGTCGGCGAACTGACCTGGCCCATCGTCAACCTGCGGGTGGACTGGGCCGATGAAGACCCGATCGGCCAACTGCAAAAACTCTGGGACGCCTATCGCCCGCAGCTGCAGGACTACATCGACCGCGCCCTCGATCCGGCCAAGGCGCCGGGCTACGGGGTTGCCGGAGACGACCGATGAGCGACAGCGTCGCGTTGCTCAAGACGCTGGTGGGGTTCGACACCACCAGCCGCGAGTCCAACCTGCAATTGATCGACTTCGTGCGCAGCTACCTCGAAGGGTTCGATGTGCCGTGCGAGTTGATCTACAACGATGAGCGCAGCAAGGCCAATCTGTTCGCCACGATCGGCCCGGCCGATCAACCGGGCATCGTGCTGTCGGGGCACACCGATGTGGTACCGGTCGATGGCCAGCCGTGGACGCTCGCGCCGTTCGAACTCAGCGAGCGCGACGGCAAGCTTTACGGTCGCGGCACGGCGGACATGAAGGGCTACATCGCCTGCGTGCTCGCGTTGGTGCCGTCGTTGCTCGAAGCACCGTTGCGTATGCCGGTGCACATTGCTTTGTCCTATGACGAAGAGGTCGGCTGCCTCGGTGTGCGCTCGCTGCTCAAGGTGCTGGAGCAACGTCCGGTCAAACCGCTGTTGTGCATCATCGGCGAGCCGACCGAACTCAAACCGGTGCTTGGGCACAAGGGCAAACTGGCGATGCGTTGCGATGTTCAGGGTCACGCCTGTCACTCGGCTTACGCGCCACTCGGAGTGAATGCCATCGAATACGCCGCCGAGTTGATCGGCGAACTGGGCCGCATCGGTCGACAGCTCAAGGATGAACACCTCGATCCGCGTTTCGACCCGCCGTATTCCACGGTGCAAACCGGCGTGATCAGCGGTGGAAAGGCGTTGAACATCGTCCCCGCCGACTGCCGTTTCGACTTTGAAATCCGCGCCCTGCCCTCGCAGGATCCGGCACTCGTCGCACAACAACTCCAGGCCTACGCCGAACAGCAAATGCTGCCGCGCATGCGGGTGGTCAGTAAGCAGAGCGATATTCGCTTCAGCGAATTGTCGGCCTATCCGGGGCTGGCGACTGACGCCCGAAGCCAGGCTGCGGAGCTGATCGCCACGTTCTGTGGCTCGGACGATTTCGGCACCGTGGCCTTTGGCACTGAAGGCGGATTGTTCGACGCCGTGGGTATTCCCACGGTGGTGTGCGGCCCCGGCAGCATGGATCAGGGCCACAAGCCGGACGAGTTCGTCAGCCGCGATCAGCTCAAGGCCTGCGATGAGATGATGCAACGGATGCTGGCTTCGATTCGCCTTTGACACCTGCCCCATGCTGGGGGGGCGGACTTGGTCCGGGCGGCGCTCCGATGATGGGGTCAGATCAGTCTCTGCTTATGTTGAGGCTGATGGCCTCTTCGCGGGCAAGCCCGCTCCCACAGTAATCCAGCGACTGGCACAGATTTTCGATGTGCCGCAACCGACAGACAGCTGCTCCTGGGGAGGTCGGCTGCGTTCGCGCTTGCATGCACGAAAGACCCGAAACAGAGCGGTTACGACAGAAAAACGAAGCTCGTTTTTTTAACGTCTGAAGCAACAAAACTACTCATTTATCTCTCCCCGTTCCTTGCCCATGATCAACCCCAACAAGAAATGCGCCGTCCCGTGCCGGCGCTTACTGAAGTACGTCCACGTACTCGTCCTTGCCTTGGAGTTCGTCATGGCCACCTCTGCAACAACGTCCGCACCGCTCATTGAAAAACACACGATCGGCTACGTGCCGCCCGAAGATCGCCACGGAAAGGTTCGGGATCTGTTCACCCTCTGGTTCGGCGGCAATATCGCGCCGTTGCCCATCGTCACCGGCGCCCTGGGCGTGCAGTTGTTTCACCTGAATCTGGTGTGGGGCATCGTCGCCATTCTGGTCGGCCATCTGGTCGGCGGTGTGCTGATGGCGCTGCACTCGGCGCAAGGCCCGCAGATGGGCATCCCGCAGATGATCCAGAGTCGCGCGCAATTCGGCTCCCTCGGCGCACTGCTGGTGGTGTTGATTGCCGGCGTCATGTACATCGGCTTCTTCGCCTCCAACATCGTGCTCGCCGGCAAGTCGCTGCATGGCGTGGTCGACAGCGTTCCGGTGCCGGTTGGCATTGTGATTGGCGCCCTGGGCTCGGGGATCATCGGGATCATCGGTTACCGCTTCATCCATGTGCTCAACCGCATCGGCACCTGGGTGTTGGGGATCGGCATCGTGGTCGGTTTCGGCTACATCCTCACCCATATCCAGACCGATGATTTCCTCACTCGCGGCAGCTTCAACCTCTCGGGCTGGCTGGCAACTGTGTCGCTGGCAGCGCTGTGGCAGATCGCGTTTGCGCCTTACGTGTCGGACTACTCGCGTTACCTGCCGGCGAATGTACCGGTGGCGGCGACCTTCTGGACGACCTACCTGGGATCGGCGCTGGGTTCGAGCCTGTCGTTCGTGTTCGGCGCCGTCGACGTGCTGGCAACGCCGGTGGGCATGGACACCATGGACGCGGTGAAACTCGCCACCGGCGCCATTGGCCCGTTGATGCTGGTGCTGTTCCTGCTCAGCGTGATCAGCCACAACGCCCTCAACCTGTACGGCGCGGTGCTGTCGCTGATCACCCTGGTGCAGACCTTCGCCTACCGCTGGATTCCGACCGCCAAGAGCCGCGCGGTGATTTCGATCATCGTCCTGCTGGCCTGCTGCTTCGCTGCGGTCGGCGCCTCGGCAGACTTCATCGGCCACTTCGTCGACATGGTGCTGGTGCTGCTGGTGGTGTTGGTGCCGTGGACCGCGATCAACCTGATCGACTTCTACGCCATCCACAAAGGCCAGTACGACATCGGCTCGATCTTCCAGGTCGACGGCGGCATCTACGGCCGTTACAACCCGCAGGCCTTGCTGGCCTATGCGATCGGTATCGCGGTGCAGATTCCATTCATGAACACGCCGCTGTACGTCGGGCCGGTGTCGGCGCACATCAACGGCGCGGACCTTTCCTGGCTGGTGGGATTGCTGGTGACGTCGCCGCTGTATTTCTGGCTGGCCAGTCGTGACAGTGCTTATCGCCGGCGGCTGACCTCGGGAAAACTGGCGGGCAGTCTCTGAGATTGACACGATGCACCAACAAGGCCCGCCCTGTGCGGGCCTTCTGCTTTGCGTTGTGCTATTTCTTTACGCCCGACGACAACCGGAAATGGAAATCCCATGCTGCGAATTCTGGGCAAAGCCTCATCGATCAATGTGCGCAAAGTGCTGTGGACCTGTGCTGAACTGAACCTTCCCTTCGAACGCGAAGATTGGGGCTCGGGTTTTCAGTCGACGTTGACACCGCAGTTCCTCGCACTCAATCCCTGCGCGATGGTGCCGGTGATCCAGGACGATGACTTCACGCTGTGGGAGTCGAACTCGATCATTCGCTATCTGGCGTCGCGCTATGACGGCGAACCACTTTACCCGAGCGAGCCGCGCGCCCGCGCACGGGTGGATCAATGGATCGACTGGCAGGCTTCGGAGCTGAACAAGTCCTGGTCGTACGCGTTCATGTCACTGGTACGCCACTCACCCGCGCATCAGGACAGCCTTGCGCTCGCGGCCGGTTGCCGGGAGTGGGCAAGGCACATGGAGATCCTCGACCGGCAGCTGCAAAAGACCGGTGCCTATGTCAGCGGCGAGCAGTTTTCCCTCGCTGACATCCCTGTCGGCCTGTCGGTCAATCGCTGGTTCGAGACGCCGCTGGAACATCCGCATCTGCCGGCGGTGAGCGCTTATTACGAACGCTTGAATCAGCGCCCCGCTTACCGATTGCATGGACGCAACGGCACGCCATGATTCCGGTCATTTTTTTTGAACGCCTCGCGGCGCTACTGACGTGCCCGCCACCGAGGGCACGATGAAGACGCTGAATCGGGCACACTTGTTCAATCAAATAAGCAGGTCTTCATAGAAGGCGCCGTACGGAAGCTCAGGATGTTCGATCTGGATTTCCAGAATCCACACACCGGCATTCGGAGCCTGTTCGAAGTCACCCAGATTGCCGCCGTGATAGATCGCGTGAGGAAAATCGCTGACCCGGTGCCCTTTGATGTCCAGATTCAGCTTCCAGCCCATGGCCTCGGCCTGATCGGTGGCGTAGCGATACAGTTCGACACCGGTTACGCCCTGACGCCAGAAGGCCTCGACCTTGTCGAAGAGTTCTTTGGAGGCGGCTGCGCAGGCAATCATTTGCGGATCGGACCCGGTGACGAACGTCGCCCCGGCATCGCCTTCGTGGCCTTCCCAGACCACGCCCATGTCGATGAAGAAAATGTCCTCTTCACCCAGGATCGGATCGCCTTCGGAGCGCTCCTTGAAGGTCTTCAGCGTGTTGGCGCCAAAACGGATCAGCAGCGGGTGCCAGATTCGGTCCATGCCCAGTTCGACAAGGATTTCCTTGCCCCGCGCATGGGCTTCGGATTCGCGCATGCCGGGTTTGATCACCTTGGCGATCTCGTCCACGGCCTTCCAGGTCAACTGCTGGGCGTGGCGCATGGTTTCCAGCACAAAACGCTCACCTACTGCTTCTTTACCGCTCAGGGCTGTGGTCATCGCTGATTCCTTCTGGCTAATCGCTTGCGCTGTATAGTTTTTTATATTGCGGTACAGGACGCCTAAGATACAACCATGACACAAAGCATCAATTCTCTTCTGCACGCACCACACCGCGCTCTTCCAACAAGCGCACAAACATACTCAGACTGCGCGAAACCGTACCCCGCCGCCATACCAGCCACGTCGTCAGATAGCGGAAATCCGCCGCCAGCGGCCAGACACTCACCGTCGCGCAGCCGGGCATGCTCTGCAGCATGCTGCGCGGCATCAAAGCCAGACCGGCGCCCGCGCTGACGCAGGCGAGCATGCCGTGATAGGACTCCATTTCGAAGATCTTGCCGGGCACCGCAGCGTCGGTGCTGAACCACTTTTCGAAGTGATGGCGATAGGAGCAGTTCGAACGGAACGCGTAAATGTTCTCGCCATTCACGTCCGCAGCACGCTGGATCGGCCCATGATGCAGCGGCGAGATGATGACCATTTCCTCTTCGAATGCCGGAATGCCTTCCAGCGCCGGGTGCAACACCGGACCATCGACAAATGCAGCGGCCAGACGACCCGAAAGCACACCGTCGATCATCGTCCCGGAGGGTCCGGTCGACAGGTCCAGATCGACCTTCGGATGCTGCTGGTTATAGGTCGCCAGCAATCCGGGAATGCGTACCGCTGCCGTGCTTTCCAGCGAACCCAGCGGGAATGCACCCTGAGGTTCTTCGCCGGCGACCGTGGCGCGGGCTTCCTGAACCAGATCGAGAATCCGCCGTGCGTACTCGAGAAAACTCCAGCCGGCCGGCGACAGCCGCAAGCGGCTTTTCTCGCGGATGAACAGATCGACGCCCAGGTCTTCCTCCAATTGTTTGATGCGGGTCGTCAGGTTCGACGGCACGCGATGGATCTGCGCCGCCGCCGCACTGATGCTGCCGTGCTCGGCCACGGCCTTGAAGATTTCCAGTTGCACCAGATCCACAGTCATTCTCCAATCGTGAAAGAAACGCTCTTTATTATTCAGTTTCCAGAAACCAAACACCACCCTACTCTGAGCGCATCCACTGACTTCGCAGGACGATGCCATGAGCCCGATTTCCAGCCAGACCCACGCCATCTCGATCAACCCCGCCACCGGGGAACAGATCGGTCACTACGCCTTCGAATCCGCTGAAGCCCTCGACGCCGCACTGACCCGTGCCGCGTTCGGCTTCGGAAAATGGAAACGCAAGCCGCTGCAGGACCGCTCCCATGCCCTGACCGCGCTGGCCGGCGCTCTGCGTGACAGCAGCGAGGCCATGGCGACCATGATTACTCAAGAAATGGGCAAGCCGATCGCCCAGGCCCGTGGCGAAATCGAAAAATGCGCCAGGCTCTGCGAGTGGTACGCCGAACACGGCCCGGCCATGCTCAACGCCGAAGCGACCCTGGTCGAAGGCGGCAAGGCGCGCATCGAATACCGTCCGCTGGGGCCGATCCTCGCCGTCATGCCGTGGAACTTCCCGATCTGGCAAGTGCTGCGTGGCGCCGTCCCGGCGCTGATCGCCGGCAACACTTACGTGCTCAAGCATGCGCCGAACGTGATGGGCAGCGCCTATCTGCTGCGCGACGTCTTCACCCGCGCCGGTTTTGCCGATGGCGTATTTGAAGTGATCAACGTCACCCCGGAAGGCGTGTCCACCGCCATCGCCGATCCACGCATCGCCGCCGTGACCCTGACCGGCAGCGTCCGCGCCGGCATGGCCATCGGCGCACAGGCCGGTGCCGCACTGAAAAAATGCGTGCTGGAGCTGGGCGGCTCCGATCCGTTCATCGTGCTCAACGACGCCGATATCGACGAAGCCGTGCAAGCGGCAGTGATCGGTCGTTACCAGAACTCCGGCCAGGTCTGCGCCGCCGCCAAACGCTTGATCATCGAAGAAGGCGTGGTCGAAGAATTCACCCGCAAATTCGTCGAAGCCACCCGCCAGTTAAAGATGGGCGATCCGTTGTCCGCCGACAACTACATCGGCCCGATGGCCCGTTTCGACCTGCGTGACGAACTGGATCAACAAGTGCGCGACACCCTGGAGGAAGGCGCCACCCTGCTGCTCGGCGGCGGCAAAGTAGAGGGTTCGGGCAACTACTACGAGCCGACCGTATTGGCCGACGTCACCGACAGCATGACCTCGTTCAAGCAGGAGCTGTTTGGCCCGGTGGCCTCGATCATCACCGCTCGCGACTGCGCCCATGCCGTGGCGTTGGCCAACGACAGCGAGTTCGGTCTGACTGCAACGATCTACACCGCCAACGTCGCCCTGGCCCAACAACTGACCAGCGAACTGGAAACCGGTGGCGTGTTCATCAACGGCTACTCCGCCAGCGACCCGCGCGTGACCTTCGGCGGCGTGAAGAAAAGCGGTTTCGGCCGCGAGCTGTCGCACTTCGGCGTGCGCGAGTTCTGCAATGCGCAGACCGTGTGGCTGGATCGCCGCTGATCCATTGAAAAAAGCCCGGAAGCGTTTTGCGCTTCCGGGCTTTTTCATTTATGCCGCAGCCTGTCGGGGTTCCGACACCGTCCGATCCTTGCTCAACAGTCCCAGCACCACAGCCGCCGACACCAGCGTGATGATCGTCAGGATGTGCAGCAGATACTGGAACGCCGAGGCGTAGCCCTGCACCAGACGTTCATTGGCCAGGCCCGGAACCGTGTTGATCGCATGGGCCATGTCGCCGGTGGTCACCCGGTGCGCCGTCTCCGCAATCAGCGCGGTGTCTGCACCGCTGGCCACGGCTTGCAGATCGGTATGCAGCAGCGAGGCAAGAATCGCCGCGACACTGGCCAGTGCAATCCCCTCACCCGCCACCCGCACCGTGTTGAAAATCCCGGCCGCCATGCCGGCCCGTTCTTTCGGCACCACGCTGACCGACAGTCCATCCATCAAGCCCCACGGAAGGCCCGCGCTGATCCCGATCAACACCATCGGCATCACCAGCGCGAATTTCGGCTCGCCGACGTTGTACAGGCTCAGCCAGTGCAGACCCACGGCGGCAATCAAAAAACCAACGCCCGACAAGAGACCCGCCGAGACAAACCGGGTCATCGATGCTGCCAGCATCGGCACCACCAGCATCGGTGCCGACAGCGCCAGCAATAGCAAACCGGCATCGATTTCACTCAAGCCTTCGACGCCGATAAAGCGCAACGGCAGCATGACCACTAGCACGATGTAGCAAAAGCAGGTGCCGATCGGCAGCATCTGCACGCCGATAAAGCGCGGAAAACGGAACAGCGTCAGATCTAGCATCGGACGTTTGACACGCATTTCGATCATGACAAACAGTGCCAGCAACAGCGCCGAAGCGCCCAACAGACCGACCACCAACGGACTCCCCCAGCCGTTTTCGGGAGCCTGGATCACACCGAACGTGAACAGCGCCAGCATCGAGCTGAACGTCACGGTGCCCGGCCAATCGAGACCGCTGGCGTCGGGGTCGCGGGTTTCACGCATGCGCGGCAGGCCGAAGACCATCGCGATCACGCCGATCAGTGCGGTGAAGACAAAGATTGCACGCCAGTTGAACGCCTCGATCAACGCCCCGGCCACCAGCGGCCCAAACGCCAGACCGATGCCAAACGTGGTGCCGAGCATGCTGTAGGCACGGGTGCGCGCATGGCCTTCGAATTCCTGCGCCAGCGCCGCCGAACCGCTGGCCAGCGCCGCCGCCCCGGCCACGCCCTGGATCGCCCGCAACACATCCAGCCAGACCACCGAAGGCGCCAGGCTCTGGGCAATCGACGCTGCGGTAAACAACAGCATGCCGCCGGTGAACAGGCGTTTACGCCCATAAACGTCAGCCAAGGCCCCCGCCGCCATCAGCAGACTGCCGAACGACAACATGAATGCATTGGTGATCCAGGTCAGCGCCACCGGGCTGCCGCCCAAGTCACGCCCCATGGCCGGCGTCGCGACCGCGCCACCGGTAAAACTTAACGGAAGGACCAGTGCCGACAGGCAAATGGCCGCGAGGATCAGCAGCTTGTCGCGCTCGCCAGGGTATTGGGAGACAGTTGTCATGGGTTCATCCAATGAATAGAAAATCAGGCTTGATGCGACTTTAAAGCCGTTCCATTGATGCGATAATCCCAACAAAATTACATGACTTTATGAAAGGTGCTCACTAATGAAAAATCCGTCCACGGCGGATCTGTCGATCTTTCTGAGCATCGCCCAACATCTGAATTTCAGCCGTGCGGCGGTGGATCTGGGCCTGACACCTTCAGCGTTGAGCCACTCGTTGCGGGCTCTGGAAAATCGCCTGGGCGTACGCCTGTTCAATCGCACCACCCGCAGCGTGGCCCTGACCGAGGCCGGCGAACGGCTTTACGCGCGATTGAAACCGGCATTTCGCGATATCGAAGATGCGCTTGAAGACCTCAACCACTTTCGCGACAAACCCTCGGGCAACCTGCGCATCACCTCCGGGCGCCAGGCGTGCGAACTGGTGCTGCTGCCGATTGCCAGCGAGTTCCTGCAGGCCTACCCGGACATTCGTCTGGAAGTGGTCGAAAGCGATGCGCTGCTGGATATCGTCGCCGCCGGGTTCGATGCCGGCGTGCGTTTCGGCAACCGGCTGGAGGCGGACATGGTGTCGCTGCCCATCGGGCCGAACCTGCGTTCAGTGGTGGTCGGTTCGCCGGCGTTTTTCCAGCGACATCCTGCGCCGCAGCAACCTGAAGAGCTGCATGCCCTGCCCTGCATCCGCCATCGGTTCCCGAGTGGTTCGATGTACCGCTGGGAATTCGAACGTGATGGCATTGAACAGGAAATCGACGTCAACGGCCCGCTGACCCTGGGCGATGTCAGCCTGATGGTCGGCCCCGCGCTGCAAGGGCTGGGACTGGCTTATGTGTTCGAAGACATGGTCAGCGAACACCTCGCCGCCGGGCGTCTGGTGCAGGTGCTGGCGGACTGGTGCCCGTACTATCCCGGGCTGCATCTGTATTATCCGAGCCGACGCCATGTACCGGCGCCGCTCAAGGCCTTCATCGATTTTGCCCGCAACGCTCGCCACAGCAAAACGGGCTAGCTACAGGTACTTCAACCAGGCGAGGTCACGTCGCCGAGACTTCAATGCCGAGAACCAGCGCACCGCCGGAAACAGCGCGACCGCCAGCAGCATTGCCGCCAACCACACCGCCGTCACCGACGAGAACCCGAAATAGCTGCCCTGATTGAGCCCGAACAACGCCACGCCGATCAGGTACAGCACCTTCAATGCATACAGGTGCAGCAGGTAGAAAAACATCGGCGCCGAACCGAACACGGTCAGCCAGCGAATCCAGCGTCGATCCTGTGCACGCTCGAACACCAGCAACAGCAGCAGCCCGACGCTCACTGTCAGCGTGATGAACAACATCGACGGCGGGTATTTGGTGATGTTGAAAAAACTCATCAGGGTTTGCAGGCTGCTGTCATTGATCGACCACGGTTTCTCGCCGTAACCGTTGACCAGTCGCAGCACCACGAAACCCACCAGCCCGGCGATGCCAACGATCAGCAAACGTCGCTGCCGCACGCCTGCATCGGCCGCACGTGCGAACCACGGCCCCAGCGCGTAACCCAGACCGATCACGCCGATCCACGGCAGCAACGGGTACGACGTGCGCAAACGCAAACTCTCGCCGACTTCGATCCAGCCGCGGTCATGCAGGATCGCCCACGGCACATGCAGCACCGACTCCGTTGCGAAGTGCAGTCCGTCGAGCAGGTTATGCCCGGCGATGATCGCCAGACTCAGCATCAACAACAGCCAGCGTGGCAACCAGACCAGCAGCGACAACGCGATCATGCTCAGGCCGATGGCCCAGATCACTTGCAGGTAGATCGCGGTCGGCGGCAGCTGGAACGTCCAGGCGAAATTCACGAGGGTGAATTCGAGCGCTACCAGAAACAGTCCGCGCTTGAACAGAAAGGCACTGACGTCAGCCTTGCCGTCGTACTTCTCGCCGAACAGCCACGCCGACAATCCGGTCAGCAGCACGAACACCGGCGCGCACAAATGCGCCAAAGTGCGGCTGAAGAACAGCGCCGGCTCTGTGCTGGCAATGTCCATCGGATCGGACACCTGACGATGCAGCAGAAAGGTTTCGCGCACGTGATCGAGCAACATGAACAGAATCACCAGGCCACGCAGCGCATCAATGGACAGCAACCGGCCAGTCGCCGAGGGGGCAGAACGGGGAACCGCAATCGTCATGGGGGTATCGCAATCGAAAGGTTGATCGATGCAGCCGCCCGAAAGCGGCCGCATAATTTGCGTTACCTTATAACATGAAAAACCGATCCAATCGCCAGCGATTCTCAAACAGCGATCACGCTGTACGCAGGGTTTCCAGCACGACTTGCAACGGATGGCGCAACTGTTGATCGGCCTGGCGCTTGACCTGACTGCGGCAGGAATACCCGGTGGCCAGTGCCTCGCCCTTCTCCACCGGAGCCTCGATCTGCTTCGCCCAGGACTGCTCGTAAATCACCGCCGAGGTCTGGCGATTGCGCGCTTCGTGCCCGTAAGTGCCGGACATTCCGCAGCAACCGGTGGCCTGCGTCGTCAGCTTCAGGCCGACCCGTTCGAACACCTGCTCCCATTGCCGGGTCGCGGCGGGCGCATTGGTTTTCTCGGTGCAGTGCGCCAGCAGACGGAAGGTTTCCTCACGGCACCGATCGACTGGCTCCGGCATGACGTTGAGCAGCCACTCCTGCACCAGCGCCACCTCCGGGCATTTTTCCATCCCCGGCACTTTCAGGTATTCCTGGCGATAAACCAGAGTCATCGCCGGGTCGAGCCCCACCAGCGGCACGCCCATTTCGGCCAGTGCGTGCAGTTGCCCGGCATTGCGCAACGCCGCACGATTGAACGCCGAGAGGAAACCCTGCACGTGCAGCGGCTTGCCGTTGGCACTGAACGGCGCCAGATACACCTGATAGCCCAGTCGCGAAATCAGCTCGATCAGATCCGCCAGCAATGGTGCTTCGAAATACCGGGTGAACGCGTCCTGCACCAGCACCACACTGCGCTCGCGTTGCGCCTGTGTCAGCGCCGACAGCACCTCGACCGACGCCGGCTGAACCTGCCAGCGGCGCATCGCCGCGTGGAAATCGAAACGACTGAGTAACGGCACATCGACCATTCCACCAAGACGCTCGATCAGACCACGGCTGAACGAAGCGCCCATCAGACCGTTATAAAGAAACGGAATCCGCGCCATGTACGGAATCGTGTACTCCAGCGAGGCAATCAGATAGTCCCGAGCCGGCCGCAGATAACGCGTGTGATACAGCTCCAGAAACCGCGAACGGAAGTCCGGCACGTTGACCTTCACCGGGCATTGCCCCGCGCAGGACTTGCACGCCAGGCAGCCGGCCATGGCGTCGTACACCTCGTGGGAGAAGTCGTGCTCCTGCGCACGGCTGTTGCGCCAGCGATGCAGCAACGTACTGAAAAACGGCGGACGGCGACTGGCATCGGACAACACATCGACACCCGCCTCGCCCTGCAAACGCAGCCATTCGCGAATCAGCGAGGCGCGGCCTTTTGGCGACTGCGCACGCTGGCGAGTGGCTTTCCACGACGGGCACATCGCATCGTCAGGATCGAAGTTGTAGCAGGCGCCGTTGCCGTTGCAGTGCATCGCTGCACCGTAGTCCTGCCAGACTTTCTCGTCGATCTGCCGGTCCAGTTCGCCGCGCAGGGTCACTTCGTCAATCTTCAGCAATGCAGCGCCGGGAATATCCGGCGTGGCGATCTTGCCGGGGTTGAACTGGTTGAACGGATCGAACGCCGCCTTCAAGGCTTGCAACGCCGGGTACAAATCACCGAAGAAGGCCGGCGCGTATTCCGAGCGCAGGCCTTTGCCGTGCTCGCCCCACAGCAGGCCACCGTAACGCTGGGTCAGCGCGGCGACGCCGTCCGACACCGGTCGCACCAGCGCGGCTTGTTGCGGGTCTTTCATGTCGAGAATTGGCCGTACGTGAAGCACGCCGGCATCGACATGGCCGAACATGCCGTATTGCAATTGATGGCTGTCGAGCAGGTCACGCAGTTCGGCGATGTATTCGGCCAGGTGTTGCGGTGGCACGGCGGTGTCTTCGACAAACGGCTGCGGCCGCGCTTCACCGGCAACGTTGCCGAGTAAACCCACTGCGCGTTTGCGCATGCCATAGACGCGATTCACCGCCGCATGCCCGACGGCCAGCGTGTGGCCGAGGCGCTCGACCGTGGCGTCGGTGCCCAGGTGCTGGACGAAAGCCTCGACCCGGCCTCTCAGTTCCTCGGGATCGTCGCCGCAGAACTCCACCAGGTTGATCCCCAATGTCGGCCGCTCAGCGCTTTCCGGGAAGTATTCGGCGACGCCGTGCCAGACGATGTCCTGCATCGCCAGCAACAGCACTTTGGAGTCCACGGTTTCAATCGACAGCGGCTTGAGTGCCATCAACGCGCGGGCATCACGCAACGCGTCCATGAAGCCGCCATAGCGAATGTTCACCAGCATGGTGTGCTTGGGGATTGGCAAGACGTTGAGCTTGGCCTCGACCACAAACCCCAGCGAACCTTCAGCACCGCACAGCACGCTGTTGAGGTTGAAACGGTTGTCGGCCTCGCGCAGGTGCGCCAGGTCGTAGCCGGTCAGGCAGCGGTTGAGATCGGGGAAGGTTTCGCGGATCAGTTCGCCCTGCTCATCGATGATCTGCCGCGCACAGCGATACACCTCGCCGGCCCGGCCTTCACGGGCGCATTCCGCTGCCAGCTCACTTTCTTCAAGTGGGCGGCCGTGCAAGCGCTCGCCCCCGCGCAGGACCATGTGCAGTTCCAGCACGTGGTCGCGGGTCTTGCCGTAGGTGCAACTGCCCTGGCCGCTGGCGTCGGTGTTGATCATGCCGCCAACGGTGGCGCGGTTCGAGGTCGACAGTTCCGGAGCGAAAAACAGCCCGGCGGATTTCAGCGCGGCGTTCAGTTGATCCTTCACAACACCGGCCTGCACCCGCACCCAACGCTGTTCAACGTTGATTTCGAGGATGCGGTTCATGTGCCGCGACAGGTCGACGACGATACCGTCGGTCAAAGACTGGCCGTTGGTGCCGGTGCCGCCGCCGCGAGGGGTGATCACCACTTTCTTGTACGCCGGTTCGGCGATCAGACGGGCCAGCAGCGCCACGTCGTCGGCGTCACGCGGGAATACCGCCGCTTGCGGCAAGCGCTGATAGATCGAGTTGTCGGTGGCCAGCACCACGCGGCTGGCGTAGTCGGCACTGATTTCGCCACGAAAGCCGCTGGTTTCAAGGGCTTTGAGAAACTGTTGGTAGTCGGTGTTCAGCGTGGTGGAAGGCGACAGCTGGGCAATCATCGGGAGGGCAATCTCGGTCAAAAACGGGCCGTGTGGCGGTGAACAGTTGTGCGCAAGGAATGATTGCGTCACGCTCCCGCCATCTCATAGGCCTTATGTTCATTGCAGAGCGATGCCGGGACAACCGTAAAATCGACCCGCAATCCATGACTAAAACGAATGAATCCGCGAACCCTTACTCCCTCGATGTCGTTGCTGCTGGCGTTTGAAGCCGCCGCACGCCATGAAAGCTACACCCGCGCCGCTCACGAACTGTCGCTGACCCAAAGCGCGGTCAGTCGTCAGGTGCAGATCCTGGAAAAGATGCTTGGCATGCGCCTCTTCAGCCGCGAAGGCCGACGGGTGGTCCTTACCGACGTCGGGCGTATGTATCAGCGTGAATTGTCCGAAGCCCTCGGGCAGATTCGCAGCGCAACGCTGCAAGCCATGGCGTTTGGCTCGGGCATTCACAGCCTGCGCCTGGCGACCCTGCCAACCTTCGGCTCAAAATGGCTGCTGCCACGCTTGAAGGATTTCTACACCGCGCACCCCGGCATGACTGTGCACCTGCATTCACGCATCGAAGCCATCGACTTCGACACCAGCGAGATCGACGCGGCGATTTACGTCGGCGGCGGTGACTGGCCGGGGCTGACCGCCCACCGCCTGCACACCGAAGAACTGGTGGTGATCGCCAGTACGCAGCTGTCCGATGCCGAACGTCTGGCTGCCGACAAGGATATCGCCGGGCAACTGCTGCTCAACGTCAGCAGCAATGCCCAGGCGTGGAGTGAATGGTTCAGTCATCACGCCCTGCCCCATCGCAGCATGCGCATCGGTCCCAGCTTCGAGATGACCTCGCACCTGATCCAGGCCGTGCGCGCCAATATCGGCATCGGACTGGTGCCGAGGATTCTGGTGGAGGATGAACTGCACAACGGTGAGTTGGTGCAACTGGGGGAGCCGATCAGCAGTCGGCGCAGCTACTACTTGGTGTATCCGGCGCGTAATGAATCGCTGGCGTCGCTGAAGGCGTTTCGGGATTGGCTGGTACAGACGCTCTGAGTTGAATGAGCGATGTTCGGGTGGATTACGTTTCTGCTGCGCAACCCACCGTGTAAACGAGCATTCCGCTTACCGACATCACCGACTGACAGGCAAAAAAAAGCAGAAAACGCTCACACGCTTTCTGCTTTTTTCATATCGACAGCATGGCCGTCAAAGGCAATCGCGCACCGATTTGCGCAGCGAGCCGGACTTGGCCCATGGCGGCCCCTGGTACAGCGACACACGGCTGCCATCCTTGTACTTCACGATATCGAGAATCTCGTCGGCAGTGACGATGCTTGGCGCCGTGATCCTGTAACCATTGGAAATCGCGACCTGGGATGTCTTGGAGATATCCTGTTGCCACAACGGCAGCACGCAGGCGGCGTACTCCTTGGGAGCCTTGCCACTGATCTTGCTGAAGTTCGGTTCGCCCGGCACGAGTGACGCCGGCAGAGAACAACCAGCCAACGCGGCCATCATCAGGCCCCCGATCAACATCCGCATAAAGAATCCTTCATCTGAAAAGTCGCGAATTTACCCTGTTACTGTTTGAACATCCATCGTGGCGCAATGCTCGCGCCCCGAAACCCGGGCTTTTCCCGCTTTCGACGTGAACCGCTCCGACCAATGGCAGTCGATTCACAGCCATTCGGCCCGGTGACCGATCGCCCTTGCCCTCTCTTGCGAAAATGCGGCTACTATTTTCTACCGAGAATGTTCCGGAGGTGATCATGCGGCTCAATGAATACGAACATGAACTTCAGCGTGACCTGCAAAGTGTTGCATCAGACCTGCGATGGTCGGCAGTCGACCTCAAGCGCATTGCCGAGCAATTGCGCAAATCCGGCAACGAGGCGGATGCGCAGACGGTGCTCAGATCCTGCGAGGTGCTGCAAAGTGACGAGGAACGTCTGCAGCTCTATGCCAGGGAAGTAAAAGCCCGCGCCATCAGCCGAACGAAAGTCCACTGACCCTTGATCCTGCAACAAAAAAGCCCCGGACAACCGGGGCTTTTTCATTGCAGGCCTTCAACCTGTCTTGCGGCCGTGCGTGCGGCTCTTGTAACCCGGAAGTGCAGCGGCATACGCCAGCGCCTCCTCTCGGCTGGCGAAAGACGCCAGTCGATCACCCTGCGTGCAGACCCGCCACGGGCCGTTGTTCACACTCAGTACGTCATAGCCATTCATGTGCATTCTGTTCAGTATCGCCATGCTCATAGGCACCTCCTGTCGACTATCGATAGTCCAACTGCACATTTTCACCTTACACCGGGTTCGCCACCGCGTGCCGACCAGACGTCGCCCAATTCGGCGTCAAGTGTCTGGCACTTTTGCGTTTTTCGACCACTCTGACATCAAAAGGGCGCCTAAACCAAGGCACGGCGTGAATATTGCATTTTCATGACAGAATCATGACATTCGGCAACCGAGTAACAAATGAAAGTACGTGCAACCATCATCTGCGAACAGGATCGACACATTCTCCTGGTACGCAAACCCCGATGCCGCTGGAACTTGCCGGGCGGCAAGGTCGAGCCCGGCGAGGCCAGGGTTGACGCCGCGACACGCGAACTTGAGGAAGAAACCGGCCTGCTCGCCGATGGCTTGCTGTATCTGATGGAGCTGGAGGCCGGCAGCACCCGCCACCATGTCTATGAGGCATCGGTGCTGAATATTGAAGAAGTCCGGCCGCAGAACGAAATCGTCGATTGCATCTGGCATCCGCTGGACGCAGTGCAGAACCTGAGTGTCAGCGACGCGACGCTGCAAATCGTCCGGGCCTTTCAGCGCCGCCTCTGAGTCAGCCGGCGAACGCCCGGCGCCCGGCACTCATTTCAGTGCGCAACTCACCGATGAAGTTGGAGATGTCACGAATGGTGACCAGATGTTCCGGCGATACGCCGTTGAGCAGCAGATCGACCCGCCCGCTGTCAGGTTCGTAAACCTTGATCTGCAACAGCCCCTGCCCCGTTTCCGTGCAATCACAGCAAAGGGGCGAAAAGCCGGATTCGACGATGCGGCAAATGTCGGCAATGGCAAGCATGGGTGGACGCCTCGTGGGCGAAGGAGCGGTCGACCCATTGAGCATAGATGAGCGTTTCGACCTTGCGCGAGCGGCAGACAGCGAAAAAATGCCAAGCGCTTCACATCTTTGAATCGGCACACTCAATTGGCGTCGCGGCCCCAGATCCAGTTCCAGATTCCCGGCAGCCGAACCGGGTCCGAACTCTTCTGCACCGTACGCGCCAGCGCGGCTTTTTCCAGCAGCGCATGATCGTCGTAGAACGGTTTGTCCGCCAGGCGCACGCCGGTGGCTGCGGCGCTGTCGAGCAGAATCTGCAGATACTCGCGGGCATGTCGCGCGGTATAGCGGTTGAGGTCATGGAACGTCACCACCACCGGAATCACCCCGTCCACCGTCGGCAATTCACCGAGGGCGATTCGCTCACGCACTTGCGACAGCTGACGCAACAGGTTCGCCCGACGCCGTGGGCTGGCATTGAAGCCCCAGATCTTGCCGTCATTGGCGCTCAGATCGGTCAGTAACACATGCAGACCATGTTTCTGATACGCCGCGAACGTACGTTTGTCGTAATTCCAGAATGGCGGACGCAGCAGCACCGGAGGCGCGCCGGTGATCGCCGCGATGTCCGCCGTGCCATTGGTGAGTGACGTTTCGAGTTCCTGCGGATCAAGCGAGCGATGGTTGGTGTGCCAGTGGGTCGCCGTATGAAAACCCAGAATGTGACCTTCATCGTGTTCGCGATGCATGAGCCGCCGGCCGATCTCGCTGTTGCCGGCCCTTGGCGCACGGGTCTGGACGAAAAACACCGCTTTGATATCAGGCTGCAGCGGGTTGTCTTTCAGACTGTCGAGTACGGTTTCGGTCGGATTGTAGAAACTCGAGGCACTGGGACCGTCATCGAAGGTCAGCAGAAATTTCACCGGAGCCTGCGCATCCAGACGCGATCGGGTCTGCTCAGTCATTTCGATAGGGGCCGCAATACACCCCGCCAGCCCGCTGATGATGGCTACAGCGCAGAAAAGCTTGAACCAGAGTTTCATGTTTTGCCTTGAGCCCGACCGTTGCGGTCACGTTGTCGATTGGCAAAACTCCCTCGCCGCTGCTGCCTCCCTGCGACCCACCGAAATGGGCCGAGGTTGGATAAAGATAACAGGGTTTTGTTCCAGTGCTCACTCAGTGCGCCAATGCCTGCTGGAACGAGGTATCGATAATGCCTGCCGTGGCCAGTGGAGCCGGCAGCGCCTTGACCTTGAACAGGAAGTCCGCGGTGCCTCGCAGATCGGCAGCGGCTTGCTGATCCACCGGACCGACGGTCATGTGCGCCTGGCGCAACCAGTGCCGCGAGACCTCTTGATCGAGATTGGCCTTCTTCGCCCACAGGTCCGCGTATTCGTCGGTATGGTTGTCAACCCACGCCCGGGCCTGTTTCAGGCGCCCAAGAAAGTCGGCAATCGCCTCACGCTTGCTGTCGATGGACGGCGCGGAAGCGGCGATGGCGCTCAAGCCCGGCATGAGGTTTTTTGCGGTCAGAATCGGTCGTGCGCCTGAGAACACGATCTGCTGGGAAATGTACGGCTCCCACACCGGGAAAGCATCGATGCTGCCCTGAGGCAAAGCCGCGGCGGCGTCGATCGGCATCAGTTTGACGAATTCGACGTAGTTCTCCGGCAGGCCGCCCTGCTCCAGCGCTCGCAGGGTCAACTGCTGACTCCAGGCACCCGGCCAGTAGGCGACTTTCTTGCCCTTCAGGTCCTCGATGGTTTTCACCGGCGAATCTTTGGGCACCAACAGAGCGATGGTGTCCGGGTTCTGCCGTGACACACCGATCAGTTTTACCGGCGCCTGCTTGGCAGCGAGGAACAGAAAGCCCGAATCGCCGAGAAAGCCCAGGTCCAGCGAACCGGTCTGCAACGCCTCAGCCAGCGGTGCGGCGGCCTGGAAGTGTTTCCAGTCGACGGTGTAAGGCGCGTCCTTCAAGACGCCGGACGCTTCTACCGAGGCGCGGATGTTGTAGTAATTCTGGTCACCGACATGCAGGACCAAGGGATCAGCAGCGTAGGTCAATGGCGTGGCAAACAATGCGCTGGTCAACGCAGCGCGTAGGAAACGGGAGAGCTTCATGGCGAGTCCTGCAAAGGGGATTTTTATAGACCATAACGCTCTTACAAATCTAATTTGAAATTCGATTAGCGCATAAGCTCAGCACTGTCGATGAACGCTGTCTGTCTGGCAACAGTGGCGCGGCACAGTGTTTGTCCTGCAACAGTTCAAAGCGCACAAACCCTCTGAAAACCCCGTAAACACGGCGTTCAAGGCGTATGGCACAGAGCCTGCAATATTCCATTCATGCAGGAAGCATTCGATAAAAATATCTTTTTTGACATAAGAACCTGTTGCCTTGCCGGAGCGTGCCCATGAAATCCCCTTTACCGTTTTCCCGAGTCAAAACCCTGCTCGCGGCCTGCGCTGTGGCCCTGAGCCTGCAACCTTTCGCCCAGGCGGAGCAATCGCCACCCGCCGAAGTGCATCTGGACTACGCCTATTACTCGCCGGTCAGCCTGGCGCTCAAGCATTTGGGCTATCTGGAAAAGGCCCTGCCTCAGAGCAAGGTCAGTTGGGTGTTGAGCCAGGGCAGCAACCGTTCGCTGGAGTACCTCAACAGCGGCGGCGTGGACTTCGCTTCGTCCGCCAGTCTTGCCGCCGTGCTGAGCCGCGCCAACGGCAGCCCGATCAAATCGGTGTACGTCTACAGCCGCGCCGAATGGACCGCGCTGGTGGTGCGCAAGAACTCGCCGTACCAGACCGTTGCCGACCTCAAGGGCAAGAAAATCGCCGCCACCAAAGGCACCGATCCGTACCTGTTCACCTTGCGCAGCCTGCAACAGGCCGGGCTGAAAAAAGACGATGTGGAACTGGTGCACCTGCAACACCCGGACGGCCGCACCGCCCTGGAGAAAGGCGACGTCGACGCCTGGGCCGGACTCGATCCGCACATGGCCGCCAGCCAGGTACAGGCAGGCTCACGCCTGCTGTACCGCAATCGCGACTTCAACAGCTACGGCGTGATCAGCGTCACCGAGCAATACGCCAAGGAACATCCACAAACCATCGACACGGTGATCAAGGCCTACGAACAGGCCCGCGAGTGGTCGGTGAAGAACCCGGACGAGCTGGCCAAGTTGCTCGCCAGCGAATCCGGCCTGCCGCTGGACGTGGCCAGGCTGCAACTGTCGCGCACCGACCTCGGCAGTCCGCAACTGACGGCGAAGGACGTGCTCGCCTCGAAAGCCGCCGCGCCGATTCTGGTCTCCGAAGAGCTGGTGCGCCGTGGAGTGAATGTCGATCAGGTGATCGATCAATTGATCGACACCGGTTTCCAGCAAGTCGCCGCCGCCCAGTAACCGATCAGGCTCGCGACAAATCCGCGCCCGACGCGGATTTGTCGTGAGCGGAGTACCGTCCATGAGCAATGACCTGCCCGCCCGCCTCGCCGTGTCGCTGCCGCGCCCGCAACCCCGGCCGTTGAATCCGCTCTGGCAGCGGCGTCTGAAGGGGCTGGCCCTGCCGCTGCTGATCGTGATCGCCCTGGAGATCATCGTGCGCATCGGCTGGCTGCCGTCCTATCAGATGCCTGCACCGAGCGAAGTCGCCCTGACCCTCACCGATCTGGCCGAAGGCGCACTGTGGAAACACATCGGCGCCAGCCTGATTCGCGTGCTGATCGGGTTTGCCATTGGTGCAAGCCTTGCCCTGGTATTTGCGGCATGGGTCGGCCTGAGCCGGGAGGCCGAAGCGTACCTGGAACCGACCTTTGCCGCGTTGCGTTCGATCCCGAGCCTGGCCTGGGTGCCGCTGTTGCTTTTATGGCTGGGCATCGACGAGACCTCGAAAATCGTCCTGATCGCCATTGGCGCTTTCTTCCCGGTGTACGTCAACGTGGTCGCGGCGATCCGTAACATCGACCGCAAATTGGTGGAAGTCGGCCACATCTATGGTTTCACTCACCTGCAACTGGTGCGCCGGATTCTGCTGCCCGCCGCCCTGCCCGGCCTGTTCACCGGGCTGCGCAGCGGCATGAGTCTGGCGTGGATGTTTCTGGTGGCGGCCGAACTGATCGCAGCGACCAAGGGCTTGGGCTACCTGTTGAGTGACGGGCGCGAAACCTCGCGACCGGACATCGTGCTGGCGGCGATAATCGTGTTGGCGCTACTGGGCAAAATCAGCGACGGCCTGCTCGCCGCCCTCGAACGTCGATGGCTGGCCTGGCGCGATACCTTCAGTGGCCAGGGCAGCAAGGACTGATCCGCACAACTAAGCTGAACCTTCAGGCAGTGTTCGCCGGAGGTTCGGCCGATGTGCGGAAGACTTTCGCAATACCGCGGCATCCACGATTTCGTTGCGGTGCTGAGCATTCCCGATGCGCTGATCAATCACGTCGGCGACGCACCGCTGGCGCATTACAACGCCGCACCCACCACGTCACTGGCGATCCTCCATCAGCACCAACAACGGCTATACGCCGACAATCTGCGGTGGGGCTGGCGCCCGCACTGGGCCAAGGATCGCGCCGCGCCGATCAACGCGCGGGTGGAAAAAGTCGCCCACGGGCCGTTCTTTCGAGCGATCTGGCGTCATCGGCTGATCGTGCCGGTCGACAACTGGTTCGAATGGGTCGACGCCCCCGACAAAAGCCGCCAGCCCTGGCTGATTCGTCGCGCCGATCATCAACCGGTTTTCTGCGCCGCCATCGGCCAGTTTCCGACACCCGGCGAACCTCCACGGGAAGACGACGGCTTCGTCATCATCACTGCCAACAGCGAAGGCGGCCTGCTCGATGTGCATGACCGGCGCCCGATCGTGCTGCGCGCCGAACGGGTGCAGGAATGGCTCGATCCCGCCACGCCCACCGAACGCGCCGAGCAGATGTTGCTGTTCGAAGCCGAACCCAGCGAAGCGTTCCAATGGCACAAAGTCGGCAAAGCGGTGGGCAACTCCCGCAATCAGGGTGCGGAATTGATTGAAGCGGTGACGTAAATAAATGCCGATGCGGTGCGTTATCAAGCGCAGGAATCCACGAATTGAATCCTGCGCGTTACACCCGGTGTTTCAAACGCGAAACATTCAACATAAACAGTCGTTTGATTGAACTAACCGCCTGTCTGACATTTCAACCGTCATACATACATTTACAAACACTACGGATAGCATGCGCGCCGCATTTCCTTTTGGCATACCAGTTGACCAAAGAGTCAGCAAAACCAGGAATACCCCACAAACTTAACAAGCCTTGCAGAGAACTAAGTTGCGCGACGATTTTGCAATCAAACAGGTCACCGGCCTGGAGTGTATTCATCTGTCCACGACAGAACGCTTTCAACTCGACTGTTTTATCGGCCACTACATCAAGACTCGAAACCTGCGTGACGTACCCGATATCGACCGCATCCTGCGCGCCACCCTCGAAAGCTATCCCTGCCACCCGCCAGTGATGGTCAACGAGCTGAATGCCTGGATCGACAAGACCTTGGGTTATCGGGCCGCACACCCCGACTTCACACAGCTGGAAGAGCTTTGATGAAACGAAAAAGCCCCGCACTCGCGGGGCTTTTTCGTTGCAGGGTTCAGGGCTTGAGAGGACGTTCCTGGTCACGATCGGACAACTCGCGGCTGTCGTCGTGTTTCCAGGTCTGCTCCTTGTGTTTCTCCCGCTCGATCTCTTCTTCGCTCGGTTCTTCATCTTCTTCGGGACGTTTCTGCTCGGTTGCCATGTTCACCTCGCTATCTGAAAGTCATCTTTCAAGCGTAGAACACCCGCAACTTATAGCCACCAGCGCAAGAGGAAGAAGAACGCCATGCTCAATAGCATGCTGAGCAACGTATTGCGTGTGTAGATCACCAGTCCGATGGCCACTAACGAACTCAGCAGATAAGGGTTGTCCCACTGCAGATTCAGCTGTTTGTCCGGCATGAACACGATCGGTCCACAAATCGCGGTCAACATGCCCGGTACGGCGAAACCCAGAAATTGTCGTGCGTTGCTGCTCAAGCGCACCGGCAATCGAGGTTCGAGAAATACGTAGCGGTTGAGGAACACCAGAATTCCCATGCCGAAAATCACTGCCCAGACCATCATGTGCGCTCCCGATACAGCTTGTTGCAGACAAACCCCGCCATCATTCCCGCCAGTCCCGACAGCACCAGCGCCGAACCCCACTGCCAGTAACTGAACAACACCGAGCAGAACAGCGACACCGCCACACACACCACTGTCGGCACATTGCGCACCACGGGTGTGATCAGTGCAATGAATGTGGCGGCAATCGAGAAGTCCAGCCCCAGGTGCTCAAGCCCCGGAATACTGCTGCCCAGAACGATGCCGGCCAGGGTGAAGAGGTTCCACGCGATGTAGAACGTCAGGCCGACGCCGAGGGCGTACCAGCGGTTGAACTGCTGACGGTCGTGCTGACTGGTCAGGGCGAACAGTTCGTCAGTGAGCAGAAAACCAAGGCCGACACGCCAGCGCCCCGGCAACGGCGAAATCACGTGGCGCATGCTCATGCCGTAAAGCAAATGCTGCGAAGTCAGCAACAGCGTGGTCAGCAGAATCGAGAAAATCCCCGCGCCGCCCTTGAGCATGCCGATCGCCACCAGTTGCGCGGCACCGGCAAACACGATGGTGGACAAGCCCTGCCCTTGCAGCGGCGTGAGGTTGGCTTCGATCGCCATGGAGCCGGCCAACAGCCCCCACGGCGCAGTTGCCAGGGATAGCGGCATGATCGCCGCGGCTCCGCGAAGAAAGGCACTGCGCGGCATTAATGAGTCAGACATAACACTCTTCAACCGTGAGACAAGACCCCGGACTCTGCCCGCAAACGCCATCGGCTGGCTTGAACAATCTTGCGCAGTTGCGAGAATTCGCCCTGCCATGAGCCGCCGACCGGCGTACCATTGCAGCCATTCACATCTGCGTCAGGGAGACGACATGCTGTATCGAATTGCCGCCGACGGGCTGGTGCTGTTTCACCTTTCGTTCATTCTGTTCGTGCTGTTCGGCGGGCTGCTGGTGCTCAAGTGGCATCGAGTGGCCTGGCTACATCTGCCGGCCGCCACCTGGGGCGTGATGGTCGAGGTACTGCACCTGACCTGCCCGTTGACCTATTGGGAAAACCTGATGCGCCACGCCGCCGGGCAAACCGAATATGCCGGCGGTTTCATCGAGCATTACGTCTGGCCGATCATCTACCCGGCGGGACTTACCCCACAGATTCAACTGGCGCTGGGCAGCGTGGTACTCGCAATCAACCTGCTCGTCTACGGGCGCCTGATCCGCCAGTGGCAACTGCGTCGCGCCGCACGCATTCCGTTTTAGCGCGCTTTCAAAGCGTCCAGCCAGGCCGGATCGAGGCGCGTCTGATCGGTGTCCAGACCGAGCGCCTGCATCCGTGTCTTGTGCGCTTCGACTTCCCGATTCAATTGCGCGTGATCGCTGGAGTTGCCGTCCAGTTCATGCATTTGCGTCAGGCCGAGGTGATAAAAACGCAGCACCTTCATCGCAGTCGGATCGCCCGCCTCAACCGCCGCCGTCACCTGATGCATGACGTTGGTGACGCTCATCAGGCTGCGCTTTAGCCGCCAGCCGTATACCGCCGGGGCCATCCAGGTCTGGTTCCAGAAACGCCCGCGCAGCAACGCCGCCGTCAGCAGGAATGCGCCGAATACCCCGCCAACATTGAACCGCAGATTATCCCCGCCCGGCTCGCCGAACAGCGCCACCGCCACGGTCGAGAATGCCATCGCCAACACCAGGAACAACACCGCGATGATCAGCGTGCTGCGCCGGGTCTGCTGGCGATAGGTAATGGCATCGATCGGTTGAATCTCGAACATCGCGACAGGCTTCCATAGCTTGAAATAAAAAGAGGCTGGCGCATTATCGCCTCTGAGGCGGATTTAGCTATGCTGGAGCTCCTTTTCATCTTTTCATCGTCCAGCGGGGGACATGGCGATACCACGCAGATCGTGCCATCTTCATTCATGGATACACTCTATTCGGATGCCATTGGCCAGCCGGCAATGACATCGTTTTAAGGATCACTGCATGACCCAACGACACGTAATCAACGCCTCGGTCAGCCCAAAAGGCAGCCTGGAAACCCTTTCCCAACGTGAAGTTCAGCAACTGAGCCAGGCCGGAACCGGCAGCACCTACACCCTCTTCCGCCAGTGCGCCCTGGCCATCCTCAACACCGGCGCCCATGTCGACAACGCAAAAACCATTCTGGAAGCCTACAAGGACTTCGAAATCCGCATCCACCAACAGGATCGCGGCGTGCGACTGGAACTGCTGAACGCCCCGGCCGACGCCTTCGTCGACGGCGAAATGATCGCCAGTACCCGGGAAATGCTGTTCAGCGCCCTGCGCGACATCGTCTACACCGAAAACGAACTCGACGCCCTGAGCATCGACCTCAGCACTTCCCAGGGCATCAGCGACTACGTCTTCCACCTGCTGCGCAACGCACGCACCCTGCGCCCGGGCGTCGAGCCGAAGATCGTCGTGTGCTGGGGCGGCCACTCGATCAACACCGAAGAATACAAATACACCAAGAAAGTCGGCCACGAACTGGGCCTGCGCAGCCTCGACATCTGCACCGGCTGCGGCCCCGGCGTGATGAAAGGCCCGATGAAAGGTGCGACCATCGCCCACGCCAAGCAGCGGATTCACGGTGGCCGTTACCTCGGTCTGACCGAGCCAGGCATCATCGCCGCCGAAGCGCCGAACCCGATCGTCAATGAGCTGGTGATCCTGCCAGACATCGAAAAACGCCTGGAAGCCTTCGTCCGCGTTGGCCACGGCATCATCATCTTCCCGGGCGGCGCCGGCACTGCCGAAGAATTCCTGTACCTGCTGGGCATCCTGATGCATCCGGACAACGCCGGCCTGCCGTTTCCGGTGATCCTGACCGGGCCGAAACACGCCGCGCCGTACCTGGAACAACTGGACGCCTTCGTCACCGCCACCCTTGGCGAGGCAGCGAAACAGCACTACGAAATCATCATTGACGACCCGGTCGAAGTGGCTCGGCAGATGACCGCGGGCCTCAAAGCCGTGAAGCAGTTCCGCCGCGAACGCGCCGACGCGTTCCACTTCAACTGGCTGCTGAAGATCGACGAAGGCTTCCAGCGCCCGTTCGATCCGACCCACGAAAACATGGCTAACCTCAAGCTGCACCGCGACCAGCCACCCCATGAACTGGCGGCCAACCTGCGCCGCGCGTTTTCCGGGATCGTCGCCGGCAACGTCAAGGACAAGGGCATCCGCCTGATCGAGGAACACGGGCCGTACCAGATCCGTGGTGACGCCGCGATCATGCAGCCCCTCGATCTGCTGCTCAAAGCCTTCGTCGCCCAGCACCGGATGAAACTGCCGGGCGGCGCGGCGTATGTGCCGTGCTATCGCGTGGTGTCCTGACCATCAAAGTACAAGCCCTGAAAACCCGTTCTTCAGGGCACCCCACAACATTGTGGAAGCGGGCTTGCCCGCGAAGGCGCCATCGAATTCAGCATCATTGTTGACTGACAGACCGCTTTCGCGAGCAAGCTCGCTTCCACAAAAAGAGTGTGAACCCACCACATCCCGATCCTGATGCTCACCGCCCGCGACGACCAGACCGACCGCGTCCTCGGCCTGGAAACGGGCGCCGAATCCTGATGGATTTGTATCGCTCTGTATAAATTCGTCGCGCAGATACGTAACCCGTGTTTTCGGGCCCCATCACCACATATCAGCGATACACCCTCGCGGTTGAATGAACCCACCAGAAAGCACTGGCTCACTCATCTCAAACGCAAGGAGAAGCACCATGTTCAAGTCCTCTAAATCCCTGGTACTCGCACTCAGCCTGCTCGGCGGCCTGGCCCTGGCCGACCTGGCATCCGCCAGCTCCCAGCCGCTGATCGCCGAATACGGCTCGGAAAACCTGCAGAAGGATCGCGTTGCCGAAGGTGGAGCGGATCGCTTGCAGGAACTGCGTGAGCGGGTGGCTGAAGGTGGCGCCGACCGTTTGCAGGAGTTGCGTGAGCGCTTGGCTGAAGGCGGCGCCGACCGCTTGCAGGAGTTGCGTGAGCGCGTCGCCGAGGGTGGTGCCGATCGCTTGCAGGAGTTGCGCGAACGTTCCGCCCGCAGCGTGCTGGTCGCCGAGAACCGTCCCGAGTTCGGTTCCAAGTACCAGCGCTACTGATCATTTGTACCGGCTGTTGTCGATTCCTGCCGGGGGCGCTCTGCCCCCCCGCAGCGATCACTACCGATAAGTCTTGTTCTCTGACACAAAAGCCCCGCGGTTTCCCCACGACAGCCACCGGTACGCAGCCTGCGCGAGGCCGATCGCCTGGGCCGGATCAACGTGCCGCGCTGATCACGCATCAACGTCTTTGATAACAACTATCTGAAAAGGTGTTTTTTCTTCTGGCGCCGGTCGCCCTAAAGTGGCAGTCACCTTCCTCCCACTTTCTGGTACAGACCCATGAAAGATTTCATTGCCCTTGGGTTTATCGTCGCTCTGATCGGTGCCACTTCCGCCGCAATCGCCAGCGCACATGGCCACGGGCCAGCTGTCGCCATGACCGGTACCGTGAATGTCGACACCGTTGGCATTGACCGTGAGGCCCGCGGCAGTGTGGAGCAGAATCTTTACGTCGCGCAAAACGATTCCGGATTCGCCTACGACTATTGAGCCACCAGCCGCGTGGCCAACGCCTTGGCCTGCGATGCAACATCGGTCACCGCCGTACTTTCCCACCACATCCCTCTCAGTGGCGGGCCCATCGCGAACAGTCGTTGTGACACCTTTCCCTGCGCATCCAGCACCGCACCGTCCTCTGCCGCCGCGATCCCCAGCGCCAACGGCCCCGGTTGCACCAGCCCACGGGCCAGCAACTGCTGCGGCAAAGGCCGATCGACCCGGCGCCAATCGTATTCGATACCACTGGAATTGATCAGCGCCGCGCCTTGCACCACGCAAGTTTCATTTTCGCCCCGACGACGGATGCGGATACCGACGCCTGCGCCCGACACCTGTTCAAGTCCTTTATAAGAAGCGGCATGAATCTGCAGGCGCCCCTCACTGTGCAGACGCTCGACCAGTTCCGCGCTCAGCGGCGGTGAGCGATGGTGATGACTTTCCCACCACGGCCGCACATGCCGCACGAACTGCCGGCGCTGCACGTCGCTCGCCTGGCTCCACAGCCGACCGATATGAGCGCGCACCGTGTCCAGCGGCGCCTGCCAGTCGATACCCTGGGCGATTGCGTCTTTGCAATGCCGGCGCAACTCACGCAATAGCTGACGTGGTGAGCGAATACCGTGGTCCTCGGCAAGGAAATCCGCCCAGGCCGGCGGCTGTCGTCGAACATGGGGCAGCAGCCCGTGCCGGGAAAACACCTCGATCGGCCCGCGATGCCCGGCCTGTTCCAGCGAGACCACGGCATCGACCATGGTCAGGCCGGAGCCGATGATCAGCACCGTGGATTGCGGATCAAGCTGACGCATGGCCGCGACATCCCACGGATCGAGCGCCGCTGCATTGAGGCCGCTGGATTCTTTTTGAGGGGTGCGGGCAGCCGGGAACATCCCGGTCGCCAACACTGCAAAAGCGCCGTGCAGTTGCTGACCGTCATTCAAGGTGAGCTGCACGGAATCGCTGGCAGCCTGAACATCGACCACTTCGGCGCGCACATGCTCGACCGTCGACCCGTGTTGCGCGCCCACCTGCTGCGCTTCGGCCAGACGCTGCTGCACGTACACACCGAACAGCCCCCGTGGCGGAAACAGTTCGCTGACCGGCACATGCTGCTGATCCGACTCCGGCCAACCGCCAGCGGCAATGTGAGCGGTCAGCCATTGGGTCAGATCATCGGCATTGTCCGGATCGACGCTCATCCGCGCCGCGTTGCCGTTGAGCGTATGGCCCAGTTCCACCGCGCTGTACGCTTCGCCCCGGCCCAGTTCGGCCCGGGGCTCGACCACCAGAATCTTTCTGCGCGCCGGCAAACGCAGCAATTGCACCGCCAACATCGTGCCGCTGAGGCCGCCGCCGACAATCAGGATGTCGGCGTGACGCAGTGCGGTCGTATCGGTTTGAGTCATGCCGTTCTCGCTGCTGAGGGTTTGCTCAAGTCAGTGTCGTGCAGACGCCGCGAAGGCGTCTAGACGGACGCGACTTTTTTCTCCTGCCGATGCAGCTCGCCCAGGTTTCGATACCCGCTGCCCGGAGAGATCTCCGGCAACCTGGGCCCCTCGCCAAACAGTTTCTCGCGCAAGGTCCCCGGCGCGTACTCGGTCTTGTAGACACCGCGCCTCTGCAACGCCGGCACCCGCATATGAGGCGACTCCGTGGTTTCCGGATGAGGATCCAGAACCCTTAGCAGGAGTCATGCCTGAATATATATTATTTATTTATCAATAGATTGAGATAACAACTTAAAGCAGTCTGCACGCAGGGTGAAGCAAACTGTTTATCCGCTGTCGGCCCTGCAACAGTCAGATCACCACATTGCGCACGAACCGCGCGGCCACGTCCCCATCGTTGCGATAGGTGTGCGGTTGGTTACTGGCGAACATGAAAAACTCCCCGGCCGCGATCTGTTGGGGTTGATCGCCGAGCATCAGCGTCAGGCAGCCTTCGAACACGAAAATCTGCTCGCTCCAGCCGTCGGCGTCCGGTTGCGAGGGATAGACCTCGCCCGGTTGCAGGCACCATTCCCACTGTTCCACCGCGCGAGTGGCGTTGGCCTTGGACAGCAAAACGGCTTTGCTGCCGGGGATGCTGCCGGCCCAGGCGAGTTCGTTGATACGACCCGGATCGCGATTGTCCGGGGCCTGGATCAGATCGCTGAAGGCCACTTCGAGGGCTTCGGCGACGCGGTCGAGGGTGGTCAGGCTGACATTCTTCTCGCCGGCCTCAATCGCCACCAGCATCCGCCGGCTGACCCCGGACTTTTCCGCCAGGGCCGTCTGACTCATGTCGGCGGCGTGGCGCAGGCGTCGGACGTTCTGGCTGACGTGTTGCAGGACCGAAGCCCGCTGAACGGAATCTCTGTGCACTATATTGCTCACTGGCTGGGGTTGGGCAGTATACTGCGCAACATTTGGCGCATTGTGCGTCCCCTCCTTAAAAGTACGCAAGGTCATGACGTCAGCTAACTCCACTCAAACTCCCCTGCGATTTTCCCGGTTCAGCAAAGCCGAGTGCGTGCTGGTGCTGATCACCATGCTCTGGGGCGGCACCTTTCTGCTGGTGCAGCACGCGATGACCGTCAGCGGCCCGATGTTTTTCGTCGGTCTGCGCTTTGCCGCTGCCGCAGGCATTGTTGCGCTGTTCTCCTGGAAGCACCTGCGTGAGCTGACCTTGTTCGAACTCAAGGCTGGCGCCTTTATCGGCGTGGCGATCCTGCTCGGTTATGGCTTGCAGACCGTTGGGTTGCAGAGTATCCCAAGCAGTCAGTCGGCGTTCATCACCGCGCTGTACGTGCCGTTCGTGCCGCTGTTGCAATGGCTGGTGCTGGGCCGGCGCCCGGGTTTGATGCCGAGCATCGGCATCATGCTGGCGTTTACCGGGCTGATGCTGCTGTCGGGGCCGTCCGGCGCTTCGTTGAATTTCAGCCCTGGTGAAATCGCCACGCTGATCAGCGCCATTGCCATAGCGGCCGAGATCATTCTGATCAGCACCTACGCGGGTCAGGTCGATGTGCGCCGCGTAACCGTGGTGCAGCTGGCGACGACTTCGGTGCTGTCGTTTTTGATGGTGGTACCGACCGGAGAGACGATTCCGGACTTCTCGTGGTTGTTGCTGAGCACCGCCCTGGGCCTGGGCGCGATGAGTGCGGCAATTCAGGTGGCGATGAACTGGGCACAAAAAAGTGTTTCGCCAACCCGCGCGACCCTGATCTACGCTGGTGAGCCGGTGTGGGCGGGGATCGTCGGGCGCATCGCCGGAGAGCGTCTGCCAGCGATTGCATTGGTGGGTGCGGGACTGATCGTGGCGGCAGTGATCGTCAGTGAACTGAAGACCAAAGGTAAAGAGACACAAACGGTCACGGAAGAATTGGAGCACGAGACCGAAGGCTGAACGGGGGTTTTACGGCTACTTTGTAGGATTCAGAGACATCCTCGCGTTTGGCGATCCGGGAGCTGGCACGTATGATGCTTCACAAACTTCCGCAGATTAGAAGCCTATGTCCCTGATAGTTCTACTGCTTCTGCCTTTTCTGGGCAGTTGTCTGGCAGCCGTGCTGCCGCACAACGCACGTAACGCCGAATCCCTGCTGGCAGGTCTGGTCGCACTGATCGGCACTGTCTCGGTCGCGATGCTGTACCCGCAGATCGCCCACGGCGGTGTGATCCGCGAAGAATTCACGTGGCTGCCCAGCCTGGGCCTGAACTTCGTCCTGCGCATGGACGGCTTCGCCTGGCTGTTCTCGATGCTGGTGCTGGGCATCGGCACCCTCGTTTCCTTATATGCCCGTTATTACATGTCGCCGGACGATCCGGTGCCGCGTTTCTTTGCGTTCTTTCTGGCGTTCATGGGCGCCATGCTCGGGCTGGTGATCTCCGGCAACCTGATCCAGATCGTGTTCTTCTGGGAGCTGACCAGCCTTTTCTCGTTCCTGTTGATCGGCTACTGGCACCACCGCCACGACGCGCGCCGCGGCGCCTACATGGCGTTGATGGTTACCGGTGCCGGGGGATTGTGTCTGCTGGCGGGGGTCATGATCCTCGGCCATGTGGTCGGCAGCTATGACCTCGACAAGGTCCTGGCCGCCGGCGATCTGATTCGCGCACATGCCCTCTACCCCATCCTGCTTCCCCTCATCCTCATCGGCGCCCTCAGCAAAAGCGCCCAGTTCCCCTTCCACTTCTGGCTGCCCCACGCAATGGCGGCGCCCACACCGGTTTCGGCCTATCTGCACTCGGCGACCATGGTCAAGGCCGGGGTTTTCCTGCTGGCCCGGCTGTGGCCGTCGCTGTCCGGCAGCGAAGAATGGTTCTACATCGTCAGTGGCGCCGGCGCCGCCACGCTGTTGCTTGGCGCGTATTGCGCGATGTTCCAGAACGACCTCAAGGGACTGCTGGCCTACTCGACCATCAGCCACCTCGGCCTGATCACGCTGCTGCTGGGTTTGAACAGTCCACTGGCCGCCGTCGCCGCGGTGTTCCACATTCTCAACCACGCGACTTTCAAGGCTTCGCTGTTCATGGCCGCCGGGATCATCGACCACGAAAGCGGCACTCGCGACATCCGCAAGCTCAACGGTCTGTTCAAACTGATTCCGTTCACCGCCACCCTGGCGATGGTCGCCAGTGCGTCCATGGCCGGCGTGCCGCTGCTCAACGGCTTCCTGTCGAAAGAAATGTTCTTCGCCGAAACCGTGTTCATCAATGCCACCGCCTGGGTTGAAGCGACCTTGCCAATCGTGGCGACCATCGCCGGTACGTTCAGCGTGGCCTACTCGCTGCGCTTTACCGTCGACGTGTTCTTCGGCCCCACCGCCACCGATCTCCCCCACACCCCGCACGAACCGCCGCGCTGGATGCGTGCTCCGGTGGAACTGCTGGTGTTCACCTGTCTGCTGGTAGGGATCTTCCCGGCCCAGATAGTCGGCCCGTTGCTGGCTGCCGCTGCACTGCCGGTAGTCGGCGGCGTGCTCCCGGAATACAGCCTGGCGATCTGGCACGGCCTCAATGCACCAATGATCATGAGCCTGATCGCCATGTCCGGCGGCATCGTGCTGTATCTGTTGCTACGCAACCAGCTCAAGCGCGGCCGCTTCAAGTATCCGCCGCTGGCGGGTCGCCTCAACGGCAAGCGAATGTTCGAACGCAGTCTGGTGGCGATGATGCGCCTGGCTCGACGCCTGGAGCGGCGAATCGGCACCAAACGCCTGCAAACCCAGTTGTTCCTGATGGTATTGGCGGCGGTGCTCGCCGGGCTGATCCCGATGCTGCACAGCAGCCTGAGCTGGGGCGACCGGCCGAAAATCCCCGGCTCCATCGTGTTCGTGACCCTGTGGCTGCTGGCAATCGCCTGCGCCCTCGGCGCCGCGTGGCAGGCCAAGTATCACCGTCTCGCCGCCCTGACCATGGTCAGCGTCTGCGGTCTGATGACTTGCGTGACCTTTGTCTGGTTCTCGGCACCGGATCTGGCCCTGACGCAATTGGTAGTCGAAGTGGTCACCACGGTGCTGATCCTGCTCGGCCTGCGCTGGCTGCCACGGCGGATCGAAGAGGTTTCGCCGTTGCCGAGCAGCCTGCGCAAGGCCCGGGTCCGGCGCCTGCGCGACTTGCTGCTGTCGATCGCCGTCGGTGGGGGTATGGCTTTGCTGTCCTACGCGATGCTGACCCGGCAGACTCCGAACGACATTTCCTCGTTCTACCTGAGCCGTGCCTTGCCTGAAGGCGGCGGCAGCAACGTAGTCAACGTGATGCTGGTGGATTTCCGCGGTTTCGACACCCTCGGTGAAATCACCGTGCTGGTGGCCGTGGCGCTGACCGTATTCGCCCTGCTGCGCCGCTTCCGCCCACCGAAAGAGAGCCTGCAACTGCCCGCCCAGCAACGCCTGCTGGCACCGGACGTGGTCACCGACCTGGTCAACCCGCGTTCGGCCAGCGACACCGCGCTCGGGTTCATGATGGTGCCGGCGGTGCTGGTGCGCCTGCTGCTGCCGATTGCGCTGGTGGTGTCTTTCTATCTGTTCATGCGGGGACACAACCAGCCGGGGGGCGGTTTCGTTGCCGGTCTGGTGATGTCGGTGGCGTTCATCCTGCAATACATGGTCGCCGGCACCCAATGGGTCGAGGCTCAAATGAGTCTGCGGCCGCTGCGCTGGATGGGCACCGGACTGCTGTTCGCCACGGTCACCGGACTCGGCGCGATGCTGGCGGGTTATCCGTTTCTCACCACGCATACCTGGCACTTCAGTCTGCCGGTGCTGGGTGACATCCATGTCGCCAGCGCATTGTTCTTCGACATCGGCGTGTATGCAGTGGTGGTCGGTTCGACGCTGTTGATCCTCACTGCCCTCGCCCACCAGTCGGTCCGGGGCCACAAAACCGCTGCCATCAAAGGAGCCGTCTGATGGAAGAAGTCATCGCAATCGCCATCGGAGTGCTCGCTGCCTCCGGCGTCTGGCTGATCCTGCGTCCGCGGACGTTCCAGGTGGTCATGGGCCTGTGCCTGCTGTCCTACGGCGTCAATCTGTTCATCTTCAGCATGGGCAGCCTGTTCATCGGCAAAGAACCGATCATCAAGGACGGCGTACCGCAGGACCTGCTCAATTACACCGATCCGCTGCCCCAGGCACTGGTACTGACGGCCATCGTCATCAGTTTCGCCATGACCGCGCTGTTTCTGGTGGTGCTGCTCGCGTCGCGGGGCCTGACCGGCACCGACCACGTTGACGGCCGGGAGCCCAAGGAATGACGGCGATGACACACCTGATCGCCGCACCGATTCTGCTGCCGCTGCTGACGGCTGCCATCATGCTGATGCTCGGTGAAAAGCACCGTCCGCTGAAGGCGAAAATCAACCTGTTCTCCAGCCTGCTTGGCCTGGGCATCTCGGTGATGTTGCTGCAATGGACCCAGACCACCGGCGTGCCCGGTTCCATCGGCGTGTACCTGCCGGGCAACTGGCAGGTGCCGTTCGGCATCGTGCTGGTGGTCGATCGGCTGTCGGCGCTGATGCTGGTGCTGACCGGCATCATCGGTGTCAGCGCTTTGCTGTTCGCCATGGCCCGCTGGGACGGCGCAGGTTCGAGCTTTCACGCGCTGTTCCAGATTCAGTTGATGGGCCTGTACGGCGCGTTCCTGACAGCGGACCTGTTCAACCTGTTCGTGTTCTTCGAAGTGCTGCTCGCCGCGTCCTATGGCTTGCTGCTTCATGGCTCGGGACGGGCGCGGGTATCGTCGGGGCTGCATTACATTTCGATCAACCTGCTGGCCTCGTCGCTGTTCCTGATTGGCGCAGCACTGATCTATGGCGTCACCGGCACGTTGAACATGGCTGACCTGGCCATGAAGATTCCGCTGGTACCGGAAGCCGACCGTGGCTTGCTGCATGCTGGCGCGGCCATTCTGGCAGTAGCGTTCCTGGCCAAGGCCGGAATGTGGCCACTGAACTTCTGGCTCGTGCCGGCCTATTCCTCGGCCAGCGCACCGGTAGCGGCGATGTTCGCGATCATGACCAAGGTCGGCGTCTACACCCTGCTGCGCCTGTGGACGCTGCTGTTCTCCGGGCAGGCAGGCGCCTCGGCCTACTTCGGCGGCGACTGGCTGATCTACGGCGGCATGGCGACCATGCTCTGCGCCGGCGTGGCGATCATCGCCGCACAACGCCTGGAGCGCATGGCCAGCCTGAGCATTCTGGTGTCGGCGGGGATTCTGCTGTCGGCCGCAGGTTTCGCCCAGCCGAACCTGATCGGCGCGGCGCTGTTCTATCTGGTCAGCTCGACCCTGGCCCTGAGCGCACTGTTCCTGCTGGCGGAACTGATCGAACGTTCGCGCACCGCCATCGAAGTACCGCTGGAAGACGAGAACGAACTGCTGCCGCGTCCGCAAGAATGGCAGCGGCCAGTCAAAGGCATCAACCTGGATGATGACCAGAAAGCCGTGGTCGGCCAGGTGATTCCGTGGACCATGGCCTTCCTGGGCCTGAGCTTCATCGCCTGTGCGCTGCTGATTATCGGCATGCCGCCGCTATCAGGGTTCATCGGTAAATTGAGCCTGATCGGCGCCCTGCTCAATCCGTTGGGTCTGGGTTCCGACGAACCGATCTCGATGGCCGCCTGGGGTTTGCTGGCTCTGCTGATCCTCACCGGTCTCGGTTCGCTGATGGCCTTCTCGCGCCTGGGCATCCAGCGTTTCTGGTCACCGGAAGAGCGCCCGTCGCCGGTGCTGCGCAAACTCGAATGCGTGCCGATTTTCCTGCTGCTGGGCCTGAGCATCGCCCTGACTTTCAAGGCCGAGCCGCTGCTGCGCTACACCCAGGCCGCCGCAGATGCCCTGAACAATCCGCAGCAATATGTGATGGCGGTGCTCGGCACCCGCGCCGTGCCGAGCCCGGAAGCCAAGGCTGCGCTGCTGGAGGTGCAACCATGAAGCGTCTGTTTCCTGCTCCGTGGCTGTCGCTCGCGCTGTGGTTGCTGTGGCTGGTGCTGAACCTGTCGGCCAGCCCGGGCAACCTGCTGCTGGGTGCCGTACTCGGTTTCTGTGCCCCGCTGATGATGCGCAAACTGCGCCCGCAACAGATCCATATCCGCCGCCCGGGCACCATCCTGCGATTGTTTCTGCTGGTCGGGCGTGACGTGATCGTCTCCAACCTTCAAGTGGCGTGGGGCGTCCTCAACGCCGGTCGCCGTCCGCCCCGCTCCAGCTTCATCAAGGTGCCGCTGGACCTGCGCGATGCCCATGGCCTGGCGGCGTTGTCGATGATCTGCACGGTCGTGCCCGGCACGGTATGGTCGGAACTGGCGCTGGATCGCAGCATTCTGTTGCTGCACGTCTGGGACCTGGATGACGAAGCGCAATTCATCCAGCACTTCAAGGTCACTTACGAGCAGCCGTTGATGGAGATTTTCGAATGAGCCCGCTGCTGTCGAACGCGATTCTGCTGACGCTGTTCCTGTTTTCCCTGGCGATGGTGCTCACGCTGATTCGCCTGTTCAAAGGGCCATCGGCACAGGATCGGGTACTCGCACTGGACTACCTGTACATCGTCGCCATGCTGATGATGCTGACTCTGGGGATTCGCTACTCCAGCGACACCTATTTCGAGGCGGCGCTGCTGATCGCGCTGTTCGGATTCGTCGGCTCGTTTGCCCTGGCCAAATTCCTGCTGCGTGGCGAGGTGATCGAATGAACGCTGAATTGTCTCTGTGGGTGGAAATCCCGGTGGCGATCCTGCTGGTGCTCGGTGGTGTGTTTGCCCTGATCGGCGCGACCGGCCTGTTGCGGATGAAGGACTACTTCCAGCGCATGCACCCTCCGGCGCTGGCCTCGACCCTCGGCGCGTGGTGCGTGGCGCTGGCATCGATCATCTGCTTTTCCGCGCTCAAGTCCGGACCCGTGCTGCACGCGTGGCTGATCCCGATTCTTCTGTCGATCACCGTGCCGGTGACCACCTTGCTATTGGCGCGAGCGGCGTTGTTCCGCAAGCGCATGGCCGGGGATGATGTGCCGGCCGAGGTCAGCAGCCGGCGTACTGAAACCGGCAGCTAGATCCAGGCGACAGCCAACAGCCCGGCTCCCAATATCAGACACAACGGCGAGTAAACCCAAGTGTCGAGCCGGGCAAACCGCGACCCCTTCACTTCCTTGAAAAAACCCACCAGCTCCGAATCGCCAATCGCCCGCGCAAACATCAGCAGCGCAATCGCGCTGATCACCCATTGCAGCGCCCAGTGATGCACGGCGGGCAGCCACCATCCCACCCGCATGCACACCAGTGCAGCAATCAGTAGCAGGGCTGCCGCCACCACCAGCGTGATCCAGCCTGAAGGCTTGAAAGCCGGCCTGAGCGTCAGCCCGCCATCATCCACCGGAACCTGTGGCACCACCGCCACGGCCGCCCACTGCCCACCCATCGCCCAATACACATGCATCAGGCTGATCACCGCAAATATCGTCACCAGCCATTGAGCCAACACAAAGGTCATGGTCGAGAATCCTTTAAAGGGATTTGAACAAAACATCCTAGTCGGCATTTTTCCATGTGCACGACCGATCGGCGGTGCGGTAAAGTGCCGCCCCATGAAATTCACCCGTACCGATCGCTCAATGCTGGCCTGGATGCTCTATTGCTGCGTCCTGTTCAACGTGTTCGCCTGCAGCATCGGTCACGGACAAATGGTCGGGATGCAGCTCAACGGAATCGGTGGCCAGTTCTGCGCCGTCGACCCGAGCACCCAGGCGCCGCTGGCCTCAAATCCCGCCGAAGAAAAACTGCCGACCCTGGCCAAGGCCTTTGGCTGTCCGCTGTGCTCCACCGGCGGCATGGGCCCGGCGTTCAACTCCAGCCTGACGCTGGCGATCCTGCCGGAACAACACAGCCCGCCGCTGCCGGTCATCGTCAGCATCAACCTCCCTGCCCGTTTCATCTGGCCTTCGGCCAACCCCCGCGCCCCACCGCTCGCCTGAGTGTCTTTGCCTTTTTGATTTGTCAGCCCACTGCGCCAACGCGCGGCGTTCGCCTGTGCGCTGACTCCGAGAACAAGCATTCAGGATTCAAACGATGAAACAACTTACCTTGCTGGCGAGCCTGTGCGGCTGCCTGTCCGTCAACGTCTGGGCGCAATCCACCGTGGATCTGGCGCCAATCACCATTGATGGCGAGTCCGGCGCCGAACCGGGTCTGAGCCTCGACCAGTCCAGCGGCATGGCCTCGCGCCTCGGCCTCAGCGTGCGTGACACCCCGGCCTCGGTGGCCATCGCCAACCGCAATGACATCGAACGTCACGGTTCGCAAAACTTTCAAGACGCGGCCAACACCTTGCCGGGGGTGAACGCCAGTGCGCCGCCGGGGTTTGGCGGGTTCGTCTCCTATCGCGGTTTCACCAGCAGCCAGATCACCCAGATGTTCAACGGCGTCAACGTCTCCGGCGGGCTGGCGCGGCCGGTGGATTCGTGGATTTATGACCGGGTGGAACTGGTCGGCGGCCCGTCGTCGCTGATCAATGGTGCAGGCTCGGTCGGCGGCTCGCTGAACTACGTGACCAAACTGGCCACGCGCGACGAGCAGGCCGCCGAAGGTCGGGTCAGCTACGGTACCTACGACACCACCGAAGCCGCGTTCGGACTCAACCACGCGCTGACCGAACCCGGTGCCGACGTGCAGCACTACGCGCGCCTCGACGTCAGCCACAACACCAGCAACGGCTACATCGACCGCCAGGAGCGCGATGCCTGGAGCATGGCGTTCTCATTGCTCAGCGACCTGACACCAAACCTGTCACACACCCTTGCCCTGGAATATCAGGACGAACACGAAGACAGCCCGTACTGGGGCACGCCGGTACTCAACCCCAAAGCGGGCGAGCTGAAGATCGACAAGCACAACCGCTTCAATAACTACAACGTCAAGGACGGCCGCTACGAGCAGCGGACGATCTGGGTGCGCTCGATCATCGACTACCGGATCAACGACAGCACGACCCTACGCAACACCCTCTATCACCTCGACAGCCAGCGCGATTACCGCAACCTGGAAACCTATCAATACAACGCCGACAACAGCGCGGTGAACCGCTCCACTGCGTATCAGGTGCGGCATCAGGGCGAGCAGGACGGCAACCAGTTCGAACTGCGTCACGACGACACGCTGTTCGGTCTCGACACCACCTGGTCCGGTGGCTTCGAGTACAAGGTCAACCAGACCACCAACTCGCCACTCAACGTCAAAGGCGCGAGCACCGTGGATCCGAACAACTATCGCCCGGGACACTTCTACGACATACCGGGCACGAAGCCGGGTTTTGTCAGCGACAAGACCAACGAGGTCACCACCAAAGCGTTGTTCGCTGAAAACCGCCTGGCATTGACCGACAAACTTTCGTTGCTCACTGGCCTGCGCCATGACGACATCGATCTGGACGTGACCAACCATCGCACGGTGACGGCGAGCAACCCGCGCCACCTCAAGCGCAGTTGGGAGCCGGTCACCGGGCGTGTCGGCCTGACCTACCAATTCACGCCATCAGCCAATGTCTACGCGCAATACAGCACCGCCGCCGAACAACCGAACGGCACTCAGGACTTCGATGTTTCAAAGGGCAAGCAATGGGAAATCGGCAGCAAGTTCGACTACCTGAACGGACGTGGCTCGGCGACGGTCGCGGCTTACACCATCGAGCGCAAGGACTTTGCCGTTACAGATCCGCTGGACCCGACCAACAGCATTCCTGTTGGCCAACAAACGTCCAAGGGTATCGAGATTGCCAGCTCACTGCGGATCACCGACAGGCTGCTGGCCGAGGGCAACTTCGCCTGGGTCGATGCAGAGTACGATGAGTTCAACGAAAAGAACGCCGCCGGTGGGGTGGTTTCACGCAAGGGCAACACACCGACCAACGTGCCGGACCGGGTCGGCAATCTGTGGCTGACCTATGACTTCGCCCCACAATGGCAAGGCGGGGTCGATGCGCGGTATGTGGCGTCGGTGTATGCGGACAGTGCCAATACCATGACCGTGCCGTCGTACACGTTGTTCGGGAGTTTCCTCAGCTACAAGGTCGACGCACACACCACTGTCACGGGGCGGGTGCGCAACCTGACGAACGAGGTGTATGCCGAATTCGCCCATGTGTCGCCGGCGTATTACCTGGGCACACCACGCACCTTTGAACTGGCCGTACAGACCCGGTTCTGATTGGGTCGGGCGAGGGAGCAGGCTTCCTCGCCTCAACTCTAAAGACCTGCCTGAACCTTGTCCGCCACATCCTTCGGCAGCCACGCCTGCCACACATCCGGATGGGCCTTCATGAACGCGTGCGCCGCATCCCTTGGCGGCGTGTGCTTCTCGCTCATCTCGGCCAGCGCCTTGTTCAGGTCCTCGATCGGAAAATGGACTTTGCTGAAGAACGCAACGATCTCCGGATACTGCTTCTGAAATGGCGTGGACACACCGATCGACAGTTTCGACGCCAGTGAACGGGTCGGTTTCGGGTTGGGGTTATCGGCATCGGTCAGGGTCTTCCAGGCCTCGGCGTCGAACGGCGGCTCTTCCAGCTGCACCAGTTTGAACTTGCCAAGCAACGGCGTTGGCGACCAGTAATAGAACAGCACCGGTTTGCCCCGGCGGATCAATGAACTGATTTCGGCGTCCAGCGCTGCACCGGAGCCGCTGCGGAAATTGGTGAAGTCATCCTGCAACCCATAAGCCGTGAGCTTCTGCTTGTTCACCACTTCCGACGTCCAGCCGATCGGGCTGTTGAGGAACCGTCCCTTTTTCGGGTTCTCCGGATCCTTGAACACATCCTTGTACTTCTTCAGATCACTGACACTGCGCAGGTCCGGCGCCATTGGCTTGATGCCTTTGGCGGCATCGCCCTTGATCACGTATTCCGGCACCCACCACCCCTCGGTAGCCCCCTTGACCGTATCGCCCAGGCTGGCAACCTTGCCTTCGGCTTCAGCCTTGACCCACACCGGGCTGCGCCCCGCCCACTCCTCGCCGATCACCTGGATGTCGTTGTTGGCGAGCGCGGTTTCCAGGGTGATGGTGGTGCCCGGCAGCGTGTCCGTCGGCAGGCCGTAGCCTTTCTCGACGATGATCCGCAGGACATCGGTGATCAGGCTTCCGCTTTCCCAGTTCAGGTCAGCGAAGTGAATCGGCGCTTGTGCGGCATTGACCGCTGGCACCGCTGTCAACAAACCGAATGTGGCCAGACAAGCGCCCAGCAACCGTCGAAATCCGTTCATGCTTTGCACCTCGTGCTGTTCGCAGCAATAGCAGGAAGGCCTGACAGAAGTCCGCCAGCCTCTGAATACTCAGTCAACTGACTGTAGACGAGGTTCCTGCTTTTTCAGGGGCATGCCACGGGCGAGGCTACTTTTCAGACATTTCCTGCAAGCGTTGCAGCTCGCGTCTGACCATGCTGGCGTACTCGGCAGGCTGCAAAGCGTAGATCTGCGAAGCGACCCAACCGAGCCAGACGCCCTTCAACTCGGCCCTGGCATCGAAAAGGCGCCGGGCTTCGTCGCGGGCGCTGTCGAGGTTCTGCAAATGGAAATCGGCGCGACTCACCGTCATCACTCGCTGGCCTTGAAGGTCACCAGCTCGCCCTTGCGCCATTTGGCAGCCTTGGCGGTAACGGCTTTCAGGGTCTTGGTCAGGCCTTCCTGCAGTTGTTCATTGGCGGCAAACACGGTGACCGCGCTATGGCCTTCCTTGAACACGATGGCATGGCCGTCGGCCGTGCTGACAAAGGCATAGTCGCCCAGACCGTACACGGTCATTTTGATCTCGCGAAAACGGATATCCATCTTGCCGCCTTCACGGCTGGGCAATACCGAAGCGCTGAAGTGATCGCCGACCTTGAGCTTCAGGCCAGGCTTGTCGTCGACCACCAATGCGCTTTCGGTGTCGATCTCGGCAACGTAAATGCCTTCAGCGTTTTGCTCGGTGATGTAAACAAAACGCGATTGGAACTGCTTGACCAGCTTTGCCCGCAAATCACCCAGCACGAACAAAGCATGCATATCGAGGTTACTGACTGCCAAAGAAACATCCCCACACTTGAAAGAGTGCCGCACGCGGAAAACGCGCACGACAGTAAAAACGGCCAGGCCGATGGTGTTGCGCAATGACTCGGATAAAAGCCTGAGCGAGCAAAGAGCTCATTCAGCGCGAGGTTCACAAGACTACTGGAATGGCACTCGCGAAACCTGCAAAGACGTTCTCCAAATGTTGAAGGAAAAAGCTTCACGGTCGGCCAGAGAAAACTGACTACGAACTTTAGGGAAAAAACTCACCAAGAAAAGCACTTTTCCGACATATCGCACGCAAAAAATTGCTTTAGATAACGCCATGCCGTCAACAGGTGTTGGCGATTCTAGAGCAGCGACGCTGCTCGCGACTACCCGCAACCGTCTGTAAATGCGGGTCAATCCATGAAAAGGACTTCATATGTGCACTTTGACGCATTTTGCCGTGGCTTACGAACAACCCTTTGACTTGAATAACCCTGACTTTGGTACTGACTCCGCACCCGACTCCTCGGGCCGGGAGCCCCAGTTTCAAGTGATTCTGGCCGGAAACGCCTTTTTCCATATCAAGGAAAAGTCGACCGGCCGCGTAAGAGGTTTCCGTGAAGATCACAATGCCGCGTGTGCGCTTGCGCGTTCGCTGGAATCACGAATCGAACTCCTGCCCAACGTCCCCCTCAGATAAAAGAGAGTGATCGACCACCCCACCCGCCAAGGAGCACACCATGGAACTGCCTGCCTACAATCTGACAACCCTGTTCGATCAATTAGGGCTGCCTTCGGAGGAAATGGCCATAGACGACTTCATCGAAGCCCATCCGCTGGATGCCGAGACCAAACTGATCGACGCCGATTTCTGGAGCCCGCAGCAGGCCCAATTGCTCAAGGAGTGGTTGCGTGCCGATGGCGAGGAAGCCGTGATGGTCGACGAACTCAACGTACGCCTGCACAGAGGCAAATAAATTCGATCAATGGACGCAGTCTCCGGGCTCGTCGCCCAATTGCGCGAGCCAGGCGGCTTTGCACTCTTCCGCTTCGTCACGACTGGCGAACGCCGTGCCCCGCCGCTCTCCGTTGAGCAACACCACCCAGCAGACACTCTGCCCCATCGCACGCAGCCCGGCCGGAACACCACTGCCGATCATCACGGCGACATCGACTCTGCATTGCATGCTGACCTCCAATCTTTTCATTAGCTACCTAACTATGCAGGCATGTTAATGATTGGAATCAGGAGGAAACAGCAACGCGCGTGCACAGCTTAATTGCAGTTCCGGCAACAATGCCTCAACGCGGCTTCTCCGGTTTGTAGCCCAGACGCAATCCGCCCCAGTGGCGGCCCTTGACCATGATCGGCACCGACAGGTCGTGCATCAGCTCGCCGGTATCGCGGGTGTAGGTCTGCAACAGCACGGGTTGCTGATGGCTGCCGCAGCGGATGCCGGTGCGGTCGGCGAATTTGCGTTTGGTGCGATTGTTGATGGTATCGACCTTCACATCCCCGGTCAGTGGCTGGCTGAACGCCTGATTGTGGGTCGGCACATAACCCTGTTGCGTGCAGGCGATGGCGAACACCAGGCCTTCGTGGCGCGGCAACAACGGTTCCTGAATCGCCGGCAGCACCTGATCGGTGTAACGGTCGAATCGGGTCTGGAACCTGGCGGGCTGGGTGTTCGGGATTGGCTGATACTGGCGGTCGAACAAGTCTTCGAGGCTGATCCGCCCCTGCTCGATGTCAGCCTCGAAACGCGCGGCAATCTGGCTCGCACCTTCCCGGGCCAGGTCGTAGATACGCTGGTGATAGTCATCCAGACCGACTTCGGCCAGGCGTTCGCTGATAGTTTCCGCCTGCCCTTCCATCTGCACCGCTGCTTCGGCCAGGCGCCGGGTCTGTTGGTCGCTGATCGCCAGATCGCTGCGCATTTGCTCGATGGCGGTGAACAGACTGTCGAGTTGTTCGCGATTGGTTTCAGCGCCCCGGGCGATTTCGCCGACCTGGGTTTCCACCCCGGCCGCCAGCCTTGCGATGTTTTCCAGGTGCTGACCGGTGTGTTCGACCTGCTCGACGCCGGTATGCAAATCGTCGGAGAGCTGACGAATCTGCTCCACCACCTGCGCCGTGCGTTGCTGGATGTCGGCGACCATCTCGCCCACTTCGCCAGTGGCCGTCGCCGTACGAGCCGCCAGACCGCGGACTTCATCCGCCACCACCGCAAACCCACGACCGTGCTCACCGGCCCGGGCCGCTTCGATGGCGGCGTTCAATGCCAAGAGATTGGTTTGACTGGCAATCGACTGAATCACCAGCGTCACGCGCTGGATGTCATCACTGCGCTCGCTCAAGGCCTCGATCAGTTCGCGACTGGCATTGGCACGCTGACTGAGCTGATGCATGCGCGAAATCGAATCCACCAGTTCGGTGCGCCCCGCCGCGCTGCTGTGATGGGCTTCACTGGCGGCGCCCAGCGCTTCGCGGCTGAGCTGGGACGTGGCTTGCTCAGTGGCAATCATCACTTCGGCGTTGTTGACGATCTGCGCGGCGGCGTCGAGTTGCGATTGCAGGCGTCCAGCCAGTTCCTTGACGGAAAAAGCCACACCGGCGGCCGACAGCGCGTTATGACTGGTGGTGTAGGAAAGGTCGCGAGTCAGCTCGGACATCGCGTCGTTACCGACGACGGGTTGCACATCGGCGACGGCACGGGCACGCAGGCGCGGCAGCCATACAATCAGCACCGCCAATGGCATGCCCACATACAAGGGCCATTCACCCAGGCTCATCCCGGCCAGCACCAGCATCAGGGCGATGCTTTGAAGGGTCGGCATCAGCCAGCGATTTTTCGGCAAAACAACTGGTGCAGGCAGATCTGCAACCAGAGATCCATCTCTCGTCATGTTGTGACCCCACGCTTGTTCTCATTGTTGTGACTGCATTAAACGCCACTACAAGGCCATTATCCATGGTCCGTTAGTCGTGGGTCTGTGGCAGGTCAATGGAACGGTGCGGAGGATTTCCGGCAGACGAGAAAAAGCAAAGATCGCAGCCTTCTGCAGCTTTAAACAAAAGCTGCAGAAGGCTGCGATCTTTTCGCGACGACCCGCATTGAAGGGGTCGCCTCAGGAATCAGGCCTGACGCTGGTGCTTGTCGATCTGCTCGTGACGCTCTTGAGCTTCGATGCAGTACTTGGTGGTCGGGCTGATCAGCAGGCGTTTCAGGCCGATAGGCTCGCCGCTGTCGTCGCACCAGCCAAAGCTGTCTTCCTTGATACGCTCAAGGGCCTGCTCGAGTTGCGGCAGCATGCGCTGGTCGCGATCGATCGCGTTCACCAGCCAGGTGCGCTCTTCTTCCACCGATGCGGCGTCCGCCGGGTCAGCCGGGGTGTCCAGGCTTTCGATGGCAATACGGTTCTGCTCAATGCGCTCGTGGGTTTCGACTTTCATGTTCTGCAACAGCTCCTGGAAGAAAGCGTGTTGCTCGGCATTCATGTAGTCATCTGCCGGCATCGCCAGCAACTTGTCCTTTGTCATTGATATCTCTATAAAAAACGTGCATTAAGGCGAATTAGGGAGCGTTCCGGCGAACCGCCTGCGGTCATCGGAAAGGCATCGTTTATTGCAAACGCCACCCGGCACTCAATTTACGAAGGGGCGGCAGTCTAAGGCCCGTTTGAGGCCTCAGCAACTCTAAATACCGGGAATTTGTCCGACAAGGCCCGGAAACTGCTCTGACACAGGCTTCACAGCGCTCATCGGAGTGCGTTTATAGCAAGAAATTCAGTCGAGCGGCTGTATATAGAAGACAAACGGCGGATGAGCGGCGCTTTGTCGCATTTCTTTACAATCGCCGACGGCAAAACCAGTCCGCCCTCAGGACTGACATTCCTCCCAACCTCAGCTACGTTATGCCCTCCCCGGTTCGACTTGAAGGAACGCGTCATGAAACTGATCGGCATGCTGGACTCCCCTTACGTGCGTCGCGTGGCGATCTCCGCCAAATGCCTGGGGATTGAACTGGAACACGACCCGGTGTCGGTGTTCCGCCATTTCGAGCGCTTCCAACAGATCAATCCGGTGGTCAAGGCGCCGACCCTCGTCCTCGACGATGGTGAAGTGCTGATCGACTCGACGCTGATCCTCGACTACCTCGAAGCCCTGTCCGGCAAAACCCTGCTGCCGACGGACCTGCCGCGACGGGTAAAAGCCCTGCGCCTGATCGGCCTCGGCCTCGCCGCCTGCGAAAAAGCCGTGCAGCTCTACTATGAACGCAACCTGCGTCCGGCCGACATTCAATACCAGCCGTGGGTCGAGCGCGTCGAAGGCCAGCTCGCCGCTGCTTTCACCGCACTGGAACACGAACTGGAAAAACACCCACTGTCCACTGACGGGACGCTGCAACAGGACGGCATCACCCTCGCCGTCGCCTGGAGTTTCACCGGCCTTGTCGTTCCCGATCAGATCGACGCTGAACGCTTCCCGCGCATCGCCCAATACACCGCCTACGCCGAAGGCCTCCAAGCGTTCATCAGCACCCCGATGACCTGACCATGAGCACAACCGAAACCGCCGCCCCGGCCCTGAAAGAAATCTTCAACGCCGAACGCCTGCAACACATCGCCAGCGAGATGAGCGCCGTGTACCCGTCGTTCAAGGCCAAGGCTTTTCTCAAGCATGCCAACGACGGCCTCGACGAACTCTCGGTCATGCAACGCATGGCCCGCGTCAGCGAAAGCCTGCACGCCGTGCTGCCACTGGACTACACCGACTCCCTCTCCGTACTGCGCGAACTCGCCCCACGACTGAACAGCGGCTTCGTCAGCATGTGCCTGCCGCACTACGTCGCGAGCTACGGCGCGCACGCATTCGACACCTCGATGGAAGCCCTGAAGTACTTCACCACCTTCGGCTCCTCCGAATTCGCTATCCGCCACTTCCTGCGCAGCGACCTGGAGCGCTCGCTGGAACTGATGCACGACTGGGCACGAGACGAAAACCACCACGTCCGCCGCCTCGCCAGCGAAGGCAGCCGCCCTCGCCTGCCATGGTCGTTTCGGCTGGAACCGGTGCAGGCAAATCCACAATTGGCCGCCGGGATTCTTGATCGATTGAAGGCCGATGAGAGTTTGTACGTGCGCAAGTCCGTGGCGAATCATTTGAATGATGTGACCAAGGAACATCCGGAGTGGGTGCTGGATACGATTGAGGGATGGGCACTGGAGAACAAGCACACGGCTTGGATTGCCAAGCATGCGTTGCGGAGCTTGATCAAACAGGGGGATTCTCGGGCGCTCACGGTTATCGGCGCAGGGGCGAAGGCTGAAGTTGAGTTGCTGGATGTGAAGGTGGAACCGGCGGTTGTGCGGCTTGGCGAGACGATTACTTTATCGTTTACGGTGAAGTCGTTGGTTCCGGTGGAGCAGCGGTTGGTGATTGATTATGCGATTGACTATGTGAAGGCGAATGGCGGGACTGCGGCCAAGGTTTTCAAGTTGAAGACGTTGGAGTTGGCGGGGTTTGGGAGTGAGGTTGTTCGGCGTAGTCAGACCATCAAAGATTTCACTACGAGGAAACATTATGCGGGGGTGCATGCGATGCATGTAACGATTAATGGGGAGCGGCTGGGGAGTACCGCCGTTAACATTCTCACTTCATGAATGTCAAAGAAATCCTGTGCGATGGATAACGGGACAGATTTATTTTCGAGAAGTAAATCTTCCCTCTTCCCATCATGAGACCGAGTTCAGGCGGGATAGAATGTCAAACCATCAAGATCAATCTCGGCGTAGCCCCCCCACATCCTCCTTGTAAAGCAAGACCCTGCCCACTCCCAGTTCGGATCGTAAGAACTCGACAAGTTTTCCAAGGTTTTCGTTTTTAGACATTGAAGTCGGACGCACTACCGCTGCCTGTCCGGGCTCGTCATCGTAAACCCAAATTAAAAACACACCCTCTTCACTCTGTATATCGTAGTTATAACCACGGTATTCATATCCAATTTCATGGTCAACATCATCAAAGCGAGGACTGTTTTACATCTTTAAGCGCCCACCCTATTTACCCCCCTTATTTCTTCCCAACTTCGAAGAATTACCAACTGCCATATGGAATACCAAATTTCTCAATATAGCGCTTAGCCTTTTCATTAACTGGATAGGCGTAACGCCCTTGATTCTTGCCTTGACTTGGCCCCAGCGGCTCAATCTCAGCTTGCGCCCTTGCCACCTTGACCGGGTGATGACAAGCATCTCTAACCCACACTTGCACAATTCCGCCCGGCGCCAACCCCAGATAAACTGAAGATATATAGGTAGCCGTTTGCTCCGGCGTTTTCGCGCATCGCTGGTTGACCGACGTCAGCATCAGTTGCCTGGCTTCCTCGGGTATGTCCACCCAAACACGATAGGTTTGTGGTTCTACGATAGATTGCCAGCGAACGAAGATTCGTTTGGGAAGATCGGCGCCTACTACTGCTTTCGCAGAACCACCTACGCCGTGCCAGCCTTTGGCGGACTCTGTGCCATCCTCTGGTTGCCCTCCCGACGCCGATCCAGAGCCCGTGTGCAGGAACGTTCTTCCTTTGATGTCTTCCACCGAAGTGTCTTCCACCCAAACCTTCATGTAGCGAGGCTCAGTGAAACCCAGCTCCCACCATGGAGATTTTGGATCGTTCTTTGCTGAAAGCGGGTCTGCGGAACAACCAGCAGCAAGCAAAGTGCAAAGCAGGGTTAAAAGTAGCTTCATTACCAAAGCGTCCAATCAGGTACGTGCGGGTGTTTTACGCGAATTGCGTCTGACGTGGGAGCGTTGATGTAAACCGCTTTCACACCACTTCCATCCCTTCGGCCAAGTGGGTGGTTCCAGTTGGCCGATGTATGAATGTACTTGAGTTTGAGGGTTTTCTCCTCTAACAGGGTCGTGCTGTAGTCGCCAGAGACAAAACGATCAGACAACGCTTGAAGCTCTGCGGGAATGGAAAAGTCGGGCGTTTCAGGAATGTCGTTGAAGCGAACCCCTTTGGCTTTCGCCTGCTGATGCATTACACGCAGGCACACTCTCGATAGCATTCCGCTCACCGTCCGCCTGAGCTGAACGGCGGCGTAGACGCGTTTGACGCGAGGGCTCATTCGATCCTGTGGGCTGTTGGGCATTACAAGTGCAGGTGGCGTTACGATTTCCAGCATTTCAGAAGGCCAACCATTAGCGAGCCACTGATTTTTGACCGTTACCGCATCCTGATAAATCGAAGTGCTGACGACATCAGTGTTAAGCGACACCTCAAGCATTTGCATGGGGCTGACAAGTACACATTCTTCAGCCTCCTCAAGGTATCCCCCGCCAATATCAGAATGCACGCCGGGCAAGACAATTTCCTGGTGATCTGGTGTTACTCGGCTGAGGGCAAAGTTCCCCCTGCATTCATCACGCGCAACCAACTGGACGACATCGGTGAAATAGCGTCGATCCAGGTAGAGCTTGATACCTGTCGCAATCGGGCTTTTGATGTCGCCCAGATTGGACCAGCCAGCAATCGAAGGAACGGTATCGAACAGGCCGATGAAGCCCATATTGATATCGCTTTTATATTGATCGCTGAAAGTCGAACTGAAGGCATCAGCATTGCTGCGAAGGATTTCTCCCAATGGACCTTGTTTTCCCCGGACGACCTCATTTGCAAAGTGCCGAGCGGCTGCCGCACCGCGACTGAAGCCGAAAGTGTCAAATGTCAGGGAGACGATTTCACTACCCGGATTCTCGTCCAGCGCCTCCTTGATACGCTGCTTGATCAATACAAACGAAGATTGGACACGTCCCGCAACACCCGTTTCGCCGCGCCCGGTTCCTGCTCCCAAGGAGCTGTCTTCTTGACCTGAACGGGTACCGATACCTTCAACATACACCATGCGAAAAGCACGCTTTCGCGCCCCCTCGCCTTCAGCTGCCTCGGGAGTGTCATATAGATCACTGAGCTTTTTGATGTTACTGACATCATTGCCATAACTACTATCCGGATCACTCATATACGGCTTGCAGCTTGCATCGATATCTTTAGCCGCAATCGGATGATGAGCGCCGCACAGAAGTCCGGCCGCAGCGTTGTTGGCATTATTCCCCGTACCATCGAAGAACACTCCGATCCGCAGGGCTATGCCGATTTTTTCGGGCGCACGCGCAGGCTCTTTCCCGTGTTTCTCATACTCCGCCCAACGCTGGGCATGAATATCGACGGGGTTGGTGCCTGTGTTGCGGAAATGTTTAGGCGGGTTGGGAACGTAGCCACTCAATCCTTGATACCTCGTTCTGATCCTTGAGAACGGGCCGAAGGGTGACAGTCGATGCAGGGTGGCGCAAGCCGTGGCCCAGTGCCAGCGCTTGGCTTCATGCGGCGAAGAACGGCTCCTCTTGTCGCAGCAGAATTGGGTTTATGCCTTTAGATACATCCAGCACCTGACTCACAACCAACCTCACAACAAGCGCTGGTGCGCACTCACCACGCAAGTCACGCACCAGACTCATTTGAGCAGTTACCACTGGCCGCTTGCGAGACAGCCGACGATTTCCCAACCGCTGTATTCCCACCAGGAATATCGATCATCGGAGCAACTTCTGGCCAGACTGGCCATGTGGATTCCGCCCGCTGTTTGTTGGGTACCGAAAGGCGTGCCAATAGAAGCTGTTACTTGATTGACAGCTTGAGGAGCCTTGAGGGTGGTCGGATGTACGGAAGCATTCGCAACGGTGGCGGTGAAAGCGAGCGTTGCGGATACGGCCAGAGCAGTGATGGACTTTTTCATTTTCGAATCCTTTCAGTTATCTGACATGCGGCTTGTGCATTGGCCTGACCTGCCTTAATCAATAATCTGAACAGATCGGGCGCTCGTAAAAAGCCTACCACCGCGCTGCCGGCTGCACAGTCGCTCAACTGTGCTATTGACAAGCTGATGGAGTGAGGGGAGAGATCTTTTCGAACGCTCAAGACTCGGGCAACGCGCCGGGTTCTTTTCCTGTCTATCACCCTGTGTGCAATGGTGGCGCCAAGCCCCGAATGATAAGGTTCAGCCTCAAAATCACGGACGACACCTCGTGCACAAACAATGTCTTGCAGCAGCAATAACCTTCACCATCAGCCTTTCCGCTCTCGCCTCTCCTGTGCCGCAGGAAGAGCTCGAAGAGTGCCAGCGAATAGAAAACTCGGCCAAACAGGTCATGAAAAGCAGGCAGCAAGGCGCGCCCATGGATTCGGTGTGGGAACTGGCCGAAGCGGCAGGCAAGCAGAGCGAGTATGTGGGTGAGTTGTTCAAGACGCTGATTCGCGAGGCGTACGCGATTCCGCAGTACTCAAGCGAGAGCTTGCAGCAGAAAGCGATCAGCGATTTCCATTCCAATTTCTACAAGGCTTGCATCGTGACGGCGGAAAAGCGAGCCGGCGCCAACGGCTGAGCTCATCGAACAAAAAAGGGGGCAGATTCAGGTAATGAATCTGCTCCTTTTTACTTGAGGGCAGCCTCTACGCTTTCAGCTCTACCTTATCCAGCGCCTGATTCACGGCCAGCCCTGCGACCATGACCACTTGTGTGATGCCCAGTGCGGTTTTGCGGTGGGCGGGCTCGAGGATGGCGGCGAAGTTGCTGAGCATTTCGCTGGCGGAATCGAGGGATTCGCTGGCGTTGGCCAACAGAGATTCGCTGTTGTAGGCGGGGTTGGCCAGGAACATGGGGTCGTGTGTGGTGTGGCTGCCCATGATGCGTTGTTGCGGGGTCAGGTAATGATCGAGGGCGCGTTCTGCGGCTTCGTTCAAGGTTCGCGAATCGGGGAATTTGTAGGGTGAGACCGGATCAGTTTCTGGCGGATTCGGTGTTGGTTTGATCATGGTGAAACTCCTGATTTTGATTAGGAGCTACCAGCATCACTTGCAGATGATGGGTGGCAGCCAAGTGCGGGTCTGCAAGACCGGGAAACCAGGCACCCGGCAGACCCGAGGGTCTCCCGCACAAAGCCGCCATTGAGCGGACACAAACGAGCGTCCTTTTTGGCAGGGCTGTGCGACTGGTTTTTCCGGCGGGCTTGCAGACCCGATCACTGATAGGCAGTGACGGGAATAAAGTTACGGAGGGAGCGCCAGACGCACAAGCCGGCGGATTCTGTCTTAGGTGTAGGGCGTGGCGCAAGGCGTTGTGGGCATCGGGATGTGACGAAAGACCACGCATAAACAGGCCACGTATTCTGTGTTTAATGTCTGACAAAAAAGACTGTTTCGCAGTCCCACGGGAATACGTAAATCAGGCCGTCCGCTTTCACCCAGAAACCATCATTGCCCTGTGTCTAAAAAACCGGCCACCCGGCATAATCCGCGCAATTTTCCCCATCAACCCAAGTCCGACCGTCATGCCTGAAGAGTTCGAAGTCCCCAGTCCTCACGAGCAACACGTTGAACACACCACCCATCATGCCCACGCAAAAGGCGATCGCTTTGCCAGCAAGATTGCGGTCATGACGGCGATCATGGCGACGGTCGGCGCCCTGATGAGTTATCAGGCCGGCTCGACGGAGAGTGAGGCGGCCATGGACAAAAACAACGCGGCCATTCAGAAGACCGAAGCGGCCAACGAGTGGAGCTATTACCAGGCCAAGTCCAGTCGGCAGAACCTGTCGGAGCTGGCCAGCCATCTTCCGGGACTGGATTCCGCTCATTATGTTGCCGAGGCTCGGCGCTATGCCGAGCAGAAAGAGCAAGCGCGCAAAAAGGCGGAAACACTTGAGCAGCAGGCGCGAGAGTGGGACGAAAAGTCAGAGCAGGTCCTGCATCAGCATCACCGCTGGGCCCAGGCCATGACCGCGATTCAAATCGCCATTTCGCTGGCGGCCATCACCCTGCTGACGCGCAAGGAATGGCTCAGACGCGTCTCGTTTGGGGCGGCGGGCCTGGGTGTCATGTTGGGCTCCTTGGCCTGGTTGCATATCTGAAAGAGGCAGAAACCGCTGAAGCTGACAAAAAAAGGAACAGACTCAGTGCATGAATCTGTTCCTTTTCGCTTGGGAACGGCCTCTGCCCCTTCGGCTCCACGCTCTCCAATGCCTGCTTCACCACCAATGCCCCCGACATCACTACCTGCACGGACATGCGGCGGACAGGCGCCAGGATGGCGACCTTCCAGGAGTCGATTCGAACAGGCCTACTGCGAATTGCTGCGCCCCGGCAACATCCGCACCAAGGTGTTATCCCGCACCCAATAGTGGTGAAAAAGCCCCGCCGCCGCATGCAGACCGATCAGCCAGTAGCCGGTGCTGCCCAGCAGTTCATGCCAGTATTTGAGGCGTTTGGCAAAGTCCGGGTCGATAGCCACCGGGGCTGGAAGATGGAAGCCAAAGTACGGAAACGGTTTGTCGGCAGCGGCGAGCATCAGCCAGGCCAGTACCGGAGTGGCGATCATAAGCACGTACAATGCCAGGTGCATCAGGTGCGATATGCCCGTCTGCCAGGCTGGCGGCTTGGGGGTGATCGGCGGGCGCGGCGTCAGGCGGCCGAGCAGGCGAACCCATACCAGGGCGAAGATACCCGCGCCAAATGCGCCATGCAGGCCCATCAGCAGACCTCGGGCTTCACTGCCCTTGGGCATGAAACCTTTGATTTCAACACACGCATACACGCCGACGAACAGCGCCAGCATCAGCCAGTGAAGCGTGATTGAAAGTTTTCCATAACGGGTTACGGCGTTGTCGCGGGTCATAAGAAGCGCCTCGTGATTGTCGTGGGCGACGGTCGATTCGTTCGACAGTCTCGATCTTGTTGCCGGGCAAACCGACGGTGCCACCCTGCCTGCCCAGCCTTAAGGCAGTCTGAAGATAGACTGCCCGTAAACTTTTTTTCACCTTCAGACTTCGTTAAGAAATGGTCTGGATACTTCCCTCGAACCTAATGAGGGAGGCGTTCAGCCCATGCCCGATCCCGTCTGGAATATTCCCCTGCCCCTGCACTTCGGCCAGGCCGAAACACCGCCGATGACGTTGACCGCCGCCTTGCCGGACGATGCGCTGCGCGAGACGTTCGAAGCCTTCATCCAGCATCGATTCCGCAAGGCACATGGCGCCGACATCCGGCACTTCATGCCCGAGCTGTTCGGTGTTCACACCGGCGATGGCGAGTTGTGCGCGGTGGCCGGGGTACGCCGCGCCCATCTTGAACCGCTGTTTCTGGAGCGTTACCTGGACGAGCCTATCGAGCCTTTGATCAGTGCCGCTGCCGGTAAACCGGTGGAGCGCCGTGACATTGTCGAAGTCGGCAACCTCGCCTCCAGCGATGCCGGCAGCGCGCGCTTGAGCATCATCGCCATCACCTATCTGCTGGCCATGGGTGGCCTGGAATGGGTGACCTTCACCGGCAATGTCGGGCTAGTCAACAGCTTCCATCGTCTGGGCCTCAAACCCGTGACATTGTGCGCCGCGGATCCGGAACGCCTGGGTGACGAGCGTCAACACTGGGGCAGTTATTACGAAAGCAAGCCTTGGGTGCATGTCGGTAATATCCGCGCCGGCTTCTTTCATTTGCGCAATATCGGCCTTTTTACCCGGCTTGGCCTGCAGACCTCGCTGGAAGGAGCCTGCCATGTCGCTTGAACGGCAACAATTCCAGGAAACCCTGCGCAGCCATGCCCGGCGCAACGACAACACTATCGCGCTGTGGGGCGACAACCTGAAGCTCGATTACACGACGCTGTACAGCGAAGTGATGTATCGCCAGCAACGTCTGCGCGATGAACACGTGACGGTCATTGCACTGGCATTGGAAAACGGGGTCCAGGCAATGCTCTGGGATCTGGCGGTGCTGTTCGAAGGTTTGACGTGCGTGACTCTGCCACCGTTTTTCAGCCCGGCTCAACGCGCCCATTGCCTGGAGCAGAGCAAGGCGCAATGGGTGATCGCGGGACCGGAGCTGGAGCGAGAGTTACGCGCCGCAGGGTATGAACAACACGGCGAGTTCTGGCACCGCCGCTTCAGTGGACCCAGTGGGTTGCTCCCAGGCACCGCCAAACTGACATTCACCTCCGGCACCACCGGCACCCCGAAAGGCGTATGCCTGAGCGCAGACAGCCTGCTTCGGGTGGCACGCGAACTCGATCAGGCCAGCAAACCCACTGCACCGCGCCATCACCTGGCGTTGTTGCCGCTGGCGATTCTGTTGGAAAACCTCGGTTGTTACGCCGCGTTGTATGCCGGCGCTACACTGAGTGTGCCAAGCCAGAAGACCCTGGGCATCCAGGGGGCCAGCAGTGTCGACGTGCCGCGCCTGCTTGACTGTCTGGCCAGTCGGGCGCCCGAAAGCCTGATTCTGGTGCCGCAACTGTTGTTCCTGTTGGTCAGTGCCGCCGAACAGAAAGCCTTCGATCCGCAATCCCTGCGTTTTGCTGCGGTCGGTGGTGCGCGGGTTTCCGCAGATCTGTTGCAGCGTGCCCAACGAGTGGGCCTGCCCGTGTACGAGGGTTACGGATTGTCCGAGTGCGCCTCGGTGGTCTGTCTCAATCGTCCCGGGGCGTGCCGTCCGGGAAGCGTTGGCCGCCCTCTTCCCCATGTGGAGGTGCGCCTGGCCGAAGACGCAGAGGTACTGATCAAGGGGTCGACCCTGCTCGGTTATCTCGGTGAGCCGGCCTGCACCGAGCAGTGGTGGCCGAGCGGCGATCTGGGTGAATTCGATCCGGAAGGTTTTCTCTATCTCAAGGGTCGCAAGAAGCATCAGTTCGTCACCAGTTTCGGGCGTAACGTCAACCCGGAATGGGTCGAGTCGGAACTGACCCAACGCCGTCACATCGCCCAGGCCTTCGTCTACGGCGAAGCCATGCCCCATAACCACGCCCTGCTCTGGCCACACAGCCCGGCGTGTACCGATGCGCAACTGGCGGCCGATGTCGCCGCCGCCAACGAGGCCTTGCCCGACTATGCCCAGGTGCACCACTGGACACGCCTGACGCACCCGTTCACCGCGTCCAACGGTCTGCTCACCGCCAATGGCCGCCCGCGCCGCGACGCCATCGTTTCGATGTATCAGGCGCAACTGACTGAATTCGCCAAATCCCAGGAGTCCGCATCATGAGTTTTTTCGACACCCTGCAAGAAGCCACGCACGAGGAGCGTCATGCGCTGTTCAACCTGCCGATCATCCAAGATGCCCTGCAGGGCAAGGTCAGCCTTGAGAGTTACCGGGCATTTCTTGCCCAGGCCTACTACCACGTACGCCACACCGTACCGCTGATGATGGCGTGCGGTGCTCGCCTGCCGACGCACCTTGAATGGCTGCGCAAGGCGGTGTGCGAATACATCGAGGACGAATATGGACATGAGCAATGGGTGCTGGACGATATCGAAGCCTGTGGCGGCGACCGCGAGGCCGTGCGCGGCGGGCAGCCGTCACTGCCGATCGAATTGATGGTCAGCTTCCTTTACGACCTGATCGCCCGGGGCAACCCGGTGGGTCTGTTCGGTATGGTCAATGTACTGGAAGGCACCAGCATTGCCCTGGCCACCCATGCGGCGGGCAGTATCCGCGAGCAACTGGGGCTGCCGGAAACCGCTTTCAGTTACCTCAATTCTCACGGCGCACTCGACATCGAGCACATGCAAACCTATCGGCACCTGATGAATCAGTTGCAGGATCCCGCCGACCAGGCCGCGGTGATCCACGCCTCAAAAGTCGTCTACCGGCTCTACTCCGATATGTTCCGTGGCCTGCCCCGCGATGCGGAGGCCCATCATGCAGTTGCATGAAGCCCGGGTGGTCCTGACCGGTGCCAGCGGCGGCATCGGCCTCGCCATCGCCGACGCCCTTTGCGCAGCCGGCGCGCAGGTACTGGCAGTCGCCCGGCATCAGGCACGTTTGCAGCCCTTGCTCGAGCGTTATCCGCAGAACCTGTGCTGGGTCGCCGCCGATCTGACATTTCTGAGCGACCGGCGCAAGGTGCTGGCCGCCGCCGAGGCGATTGGCGGCCTCAACCTGCTGATCAACGCGGCCGGGATCAATCACTTCGCCATGCTCGAACAGCTCGACGACAGCGAAATCAACGCGATGCTGGCGGTGAACATCAGTGCGCCGATCTGCCTGACCAGACTGTTGCTGCCGCTACTCAAGCAGGCTGACAGCGCAATGGTGGTCAATGTCGGTTCGACTTATGGTTCGATCGGCTACCCCGGCTATGCCAGCTACTGCGCAACCAAGTTCGCCTTGCGCGGGTTTTCCGAAGCCTTGCGCCGCGAGCTGGCTGACACCCATGTCGGCGTGTTGTACGTCGCTCCCCGAGCCACCCGCACATCGATGAACAGTCCCGCAGCCCAGGCACTGAACGATGCGCTCAACGCCAGCGTCGACGACCCGCAAGCCGTGGCCACGGCAGTGGTGCATGCGATTGCCGGTGATCGACGCGACCTCTATCTGGGCTGGCCCGAGCGTTTTTTCGTGCGCCTGAACAACCTGCTGCCCAATCTGGTGGATCGCGGTCTGCGCAAGCAGTTGCCATTGATTCGTCGCTTGAGTGAAAAAATCGACAACGAGACGCCAAAGCCATGAAACCACTCTTCGCACCTGTGTTGCCGGGTGCCTCGCACGCTCCGGGCACTGGACGCCGTCGATCAGCCGCGACAACCTGTGCTCGCGGGGCGATCATCTCTACCGTCAAAAACGCTACGCTGAAGCCAGGGCGACGCTGCTCAAGGCCCGGCAGGCCGCTCCCCACGCTGGCCGGGAAAGTGCCGATAGCGGGCACCACGAAGAAATCGACGCGTTGCTGGTGGACGTGAACAAGAAACTCGAATGACAGGAGTCCGTGTGCGTTTATTACTGATCGAGGATGACGTAGCGCTCGGTGAGGGCATTCACCAGGCGCTGGGGCGCGAAGGTTATACCGTCGACTGGCTTAAGGATGGCAGCAGCGCCCTGCACGCCTTGCTCAGCGAAACCTTTGACCTGGCGGTGCTGGATCTTGGCCTGCCACGCATGGACGGCCTCGATGTACTGCGCCGGGTCCGGGCCAGCGGCGCCAACCTGCCGGTGCTGATCCTCACGGCTCGAGATGCCACCGAGGATCGCATCGCCGGTCTCGACGCCGGTGCCGACGATTACCTGGTCAAACCCTTTGATCTGGCTGAGCTCAAGGCACGCCTTCGCGCCTTGCTGCGGCGCAGCGCCGGCCGCGCACAGATGCTGATCGAGCATGCCGGCATCAGCCTCAACCCCGGTACCCAGCAAGTCAGCTATCTGGGCGAACCGGTGGTGCTGACGCCCAAGGAGTATCAACTGCTGCATGAATTGTTGTCGCCGCCGGGACGGGTCCTGACCCGCGATCACTTGACGCGACTGCTCTATGGCTGGAACGAAGAAGCCGAAAGCAACACCCTGGAAGTGCACATTCACCACCTGCGGAAAAAATTCTCCACCGAGCTGATCCGTACCATCCGTGGTGTGGGGTATCTGGTGGAGGATCGTCAATGACCTCGATCCGTCGCCGTACCCTGACCCTGATAACCGGCCTGCTGCTTGCCGGCCTGTTGGTACTCAGTGTGTTCAACCTGCACGACAGCAACCATGAAATCGCCGAAGTCTACGACGCGCAACTGGCGCAGAACGCGCGTCTGCTGCAGGGCGTCATGCGCATGCCTCTGACGGGGCACGAACACGCGGACCTGTACCGCGCCTTTAACGCTGCGCTGGCTGAAGGGGTCCCTCGGGGCGACGGCCATCCCTATGAGCGAAAGCTCGCCTTTCAGGTGTGGAATGCCAGGGGCGAGGTATTGGTACACACCGTCAGCGCACCGACGTTCACCACGCCGCCGTCCCAGCCCGGCTTCAGCGATGTGGTGGACCTGGACCAGCGCCAGTGGCGAGCCTTCATCCTCGAAGACCCGCAGAACGGTTTCCGTATCTGGGCCGGCGAACGCAGTGATGTCCGTGCCGACCTGGTCGACCGCATCGTCCGTCACACGCTATGGCCGAACGTGGTCGGCAGCCTGATCCTCGCGGCGATGGTCTGGCTCGCCATCGGCTGGGGGCTCAAGCCCCTGGCCAATATGGCGGCGACCCTTCGTGCCCGGCACAGTGGTTCCCTTGAACCCTTGCAACTGACACCGTTGCCCAGCGAGCTGGAACCCATGCAGGCGGCGCTCAATCGCATGCTTGCGCAGATTCAGGAAGTACTGGGGCGCGAACGTCGCTTCATTGCCGATGCCGCTCATGAAATGCGCACGCCGCTGGCCGTGTTGCGTTTGCATGCGCAAAACCTGCAGGAAGCCGGCACCGAACAGGAACGGCGCGAATCGCTGGAGTTCCTGATCGCAGGCGTGGACCGTACCAGCCGTCTGGTCAACCAGTTGCTGACCATGGCCCGCCTGGAACCCACGGCCGACAAGCCCGTTCGCCCACTAATCGACCTCGGCGAAACCGTGCGCAACACGCTGGTGCAACTTACGCCGTGGCTGCTGAGCCGGCATCTGGAAGTGGCATTCGATGCCAGCGACCACCCTTTCAACGTTCACGCCGATGCGGCCGTCATCGACATCGCGCTGAACAACCTGATCACCAATGCCGCCAATTTTTCACCCGAGCATGGCGTGATTTCAGTGTTTCTTCATCAGGCAGACGGCTTCTATCACCTGAGTGTCGAGGATCAGGGGCCAGGCATTGATGAAGCGGACAGGCCCCGGTTGTTCGAGCGCTTTTACAGTCGGGGCAATCCACAGGGGGCAGGACTGGGATTGGCCATCGTCAACACCATCGCAACGCGCTTGCACGGGCGCGTCACGCTGGCCAACCGGGCAGAGGGCGGGTTACGGGCGACGTTGTCGATTCCGGTCGGCTGAGCATTGCGCGGTTTGCCGTTCAGAAGAGAACTCAAGATGACACGATTGGCCGTGCGGCAGCGTCTGACTCGGCGGATTCCATTCGGGAGCGCTGCAAGGTTTCCGGCAGCGTCACCCACAGCAACATGAGCGCCACCGCCGCAACGGCGGCCAATGTCAGAAACGCAGCACTGTACCCCGCCTCCTGAACCACAATCCCCGCCAGGCTGTTGCTCAATGCCGCGCCCAGACCGAACACCGTCGAGATCGCCCCGAGGCTGACATTGAAGTGCCCGGTCCCCAGCGTCAGGTCTTTCACCACCACCGGAAACAGCGCGCCGAAAATCCCCGCGCCGATGCCATCGAGCAACTGCACCGAAACCAGCCACCACGGATCGTTCGACAGCACATACAACACGCCGCGCAACGGCAGGATCAGAAACCCCGCCAACAGCAAGGGCTTGCGTCCCCACAGATCGGCCTTTGCTCCCACCAGCAGCGCGACCGGCACCATCACCAACTGCGCCGCGACGATGCAGGCGGACGTAAGTGGCGTGGCCATCTGCAGATTGGCCTGCGCCAGTTTCTGACTCACCAGCGGCAACATCGCCGCGTTTGCCAGATGAAACAGCGCGCAGCAAATCGCAAACATCAGCAACGGTCGGTTGGTCAGCAATACGGAAAAGCCCGAAGGCTGCTTGCTCTGCCCCGACCCGCTCGGTGCAAGACCTCGGGCGAGATCGTGATCAATGGCCTCTGCCGATACGAACGAAACGGCAATCACGCTGGCCAGCGCCATGACCGCCATCAAATAAAACACCGCGACCGGGCCGAACAGATACGCGGACAAACCGGCCAACAGCGCCGCGCAGGCGTTGCCGGCGTGGTTGAAGGTTTCGTTGCGCCCGGTTCTGCGCGTAAACGCGCGAGGTCCGGTAATGCCGAGGGTGATCGCGCAGATGGCCGGCGCGAAGATCGAAGCGGCAACGGCACTGATGGCTTGCGTCACGGCCACCAGGGTAAACGACGTCACGAACGGCAACAGCAGACAGCTTGCGGTGACCACCAGCGCGGCCATCGCGATCAGCGCCCGTTTGAAGCGTGTGCTGTCGACCAGCGCACCCGCCGGGGTTTGCGTGATGAGCGCGGCGATCCCGGCAATCGTCATGACCAGCCCGATACTCGCCGGCTCCCAGTGGTGAACCGCCAGCAAGTAAATCGCCAGATAGGGACCGAGCCCGTCGCGTACATCGGCGAGGAAGAAATTCAGGCTGTCGAGGGACAGGTTGTTGCGGTGATCGAGGTGAGTAGCCACGGGTAACTTCTTCGTTGTCGAGGTTCTGCGAAATGACTCAACCTCCGCAAATCGAATGACCTTTTGCCAAGCGTTTTAGTTGCATGAAACAGCCGTCTTTACTGGCCCATCAACAACTCGCGCTCGCCTTCGCACAACCCCACCACGTAATCCCAGACCACTCGCAACCGCACCGACTTGTGCAGCTCGCGCCGCGTGCTGATCCAGTAACTGCGCTCGATGCTCTCATCCGGCAACAGCGGCACCAGATCCGGGTCCGACGCCGCCATATAGCAAGGCAGCACCGCAATCCCCAGCCCCGAACGCGCCGCCTGCTGCTGGGCAATTACGCTGGTGCTGCGAAACACCACACGCGGATTGCGGCAGAAGCTGTTGAGAAACATCAGCTCCTGACTGAACAGCAGATCATCCACGTAACCGATCCAGGCATGTTGGCCAAGATCTTCGCGGGTACGCAGTGGCGGCGCATGGTCGAGGTAAGCACGGCTGGCATAGAGCGCGAGCCGATAATCGGTGAGTTTGCGGGTGACCAGCATGTCCGCCGCCGGGCGCTCCAGGTGAATGCTGATTTCCGCCTCGCGATTGAGAATGCTGACGAAACGCGGCACTGCCACCAGCTCCACTTCCAGCCCCGGATAGCGCTCGAACAATCCGATCATGCGGCTGGCCAGGAACATGATGCCCAGCCCTTCCGTCACGCCGACGCGAATCTTGCCCAGTGGTGCCGTGGACTGGGTGATTTCTTCCTGAGCCAGCAGCGCGACATTTTCCATGGCTTCGGCGTGCTTGAGCAGCGCCTCCCCCGCCGGGGTCATTTCGTAGCCTTGGGCGTGCTGGACGAACAGCGCGGTGCCGAGGCTTTTTTCGATGGCCTCGATGTGCCGAGCGACGGTGGCGTGAGTGGTGTTCAGGCGGCGGGCAGCGGTAAGCAGTCGGCCACTGCGCTGCAACTCAAGAAAGAACCGCAGGTCGTTCCAGTCGAACATGGCTTGTCCTTGTCGGCTATCGTCAGAAAGTGCTGTTTGAAAACGCACAGCGGCTGCGCAAAAACTAACATTCTTTTGACGAAAGCTAACAACTAGGATGACTGATAACAAAAACAATAAGCGAGGTCAGGGAATGCAGACTTCCCTCGATGAATTCGATTACATCGTTGTCGGCGCCGGGCCGGCCGGGTGTTTGCTGGCCAATCGGCTGTCGGCGGATCCGCAGCAGCGTGTGTTGCTGCTGGAGGCCGGCGGGCGTGACAACTATCCGTGGATTCACATACCCGTGGGTTACCTGTTCTGCATCGGCAACCCCCGCACCGACTGGTGCTTCAAGACCGAAGAACAACCGGGCCTCAATGGCCGCGCGCTGAGTTATCCGCGCGGCAAGGTGCTGGGCGGCTGCTCGTCGATCAACGGCATGATCTACATGCGCGGCCAGGCCAACGACTATGACGGCTGGGCTGCCGAGGGCAATCCGGGCTGGGCCTGGAACGATGTGCTGCCGCTGTTCAAACAGAGCGAAAACCACTTTGCCGGCGCGGCGGACTTTCATGGCGACAAGGGTGAATGGCGGGTCGAACGCCAGCGCCTGTCCTGGCCGATTCTCGACGCCTTTCGCAGCGCTGCCGAGCAGAGCGGTATCGCCAGCATCGATGACTTCAATCAGGGCGACAACGAGGGTTGCGGCTACTTTCAGGTCAATCAGAAGGCCGGGGTCCGCTGGAATGCGGCGAAGGCGTTTCTGAAGCCGATTCGAGATCGCGCCAATCTTACGGTGTTGACCGACGTCGAGGTTGATCGGGTGCTGTTCGAGGATGGCCGCGCCGCAAAGATCAGCGCACGTTGGCAGGGTCAGGAAAAGCGCTTCAAGGCGCGCAAAGAGATCGTGTTGTGCGCAGGCTCCGTGGGCTCGCCAGGCATTCTGCAACGCTCCGGGATCGGGCCGCGTCCGCTTTTGGAAAAACTCGGGATCGGCGTGGTGCATGAATTGCCGGGGGTTGGCGGCAACCTGCAGGATCACCTGCAACTGCGCCTGATCTACCAACTGGAAAACGCCCGCACCCTCAACCAGATCGCCGGCAGTGTGTGGGGCAAGATGGGCATGGGCCTGCGCTATCTGTATGACCGCAGCGGGCCATTGTCGATGGCGCCAAGTCAGCTGGGCGCGTTTGCCCGCTCGGGGCCGGAACAGACCTCGGCCAATCTCGAATACCACGTGCAGCCGCTGTCGCTGGAGCGTTTTGGCGAGCCGCTGCACAGCTTCCCCGCGTTCACCGCTTCAGTGTGTGATTTACGTCCGCAGAGCCGTGGCCGGGTCGAGATCCGCTCCGCCGATCCGCAAACAGCACCGCTGATTCAGCCCAATTACCTCAGCCATCCCGAAGACCTGCGCGTCGCCGCCGATGCAATCCGCCTGACCCGCCGCATCGTCAGCGCCCCGGCCCTGCAAGCCTTCAACCCGGTGGAGTACCTGCCCGGCGCCAGCCTGCAGACCGAAGAACAACTGCACGAAGCAGCGGCGAAGATCGGCACGACGATTTTCCACCCGGTCGGCACCTGTCGCATGGGCAACGACGCAGATGCGGTGGTCGATGCGCAATTGAGGGTGCACGGCGTGCCGGGCCTGCGGATTGCCGATGCGTCGATCATGCCGCGCATTACCTCCGGCAACACCTGTTCGCCTACGCTGATGATTGCTGAAAAAGCGGCACAGCTGATTCTCAACCCCGAGACCAGGAACATCACACCGAAAACCGAAATGGCTCACACCCTGTAGACATCGCGCTTCACCCGGACACGCAACACCAGTGGAAACAACAAAAACAATCACTGTGAGGGATACCGATATGTCAGAACACGTTCAGCCGCTGGACGCCGTGCGCAGCGCGGACGCCAGCCCCGATACCCGAAAGGTCATCTTCGCCTCGTCCCTGGGGACGGTGTTCGAGTGGTATGACTTCTTTCTCTACGGCGCCCTGGCGGCGGTGATCAGCAAGCAGTTCTTCGCCGGGGTCAACGACACCACGGCGTTCATCTTCGCGCTGATGGCGTTTGCCGCAGGCTTCATCGTGCGGCCGTTCGGGGCGCTGGTGTTCGGTCGGTTGGGGGACATGATCGGGCGCAAATACACCTTCCTCGCGACCATCATCCTGATGGGCGTGGCGACGTTCGCGGTGGGCCTGCTGCCGACCTACGCCAGCATTGGCATCGCCGCACCGATCATTCTGGTGGTGCTGCGCATGCTTCAGGGCCTGGCCCTGGGCGGCGAGTACGGCGGCGCCGCGACTTACGTCGCGGAACACGCGCCGATCGGCAAGCGCGGGTTCCACACCAGCTGGATTCAATCCACCGCGACCCTAGGCCTGCTGCTGTCGCTGCTGGTGGTGCTCGGTTGCCGCTACTTCACCGGTGATCAGTTCGAAGTCTGGGGTTGGCGTATTCCGTTCCTGCTGTCGATCGTGCTGCTGGGCATTTCCACCTGGATTCGCCTGAGCCTGCACGAGTCGCCGGCCTATCTGAAGATGAAAGAGGAAGGCAAGGCCAGCAAGGCGCCGATCCGCGAATCCTTCGGCAAATGGGAAAACCTCAAAGTCGTGCTGATCGCCCTGTTCAGCATCAACGCCGGGCAAGCGGTGACCTTCTACGCCGCGCAGTTCTACGTGCTGTTCTTCCTCACCCAGTTCCTGAAAATGGACCCGGCGGTGGCCAACAGCTTGCTGATCATCAGTGTGGTGATCGGCGCGCCATTCTTCATCATTTTCGGTTGGCTGTCGGACAAGGTCGGGCGCAAACCGGTGTTGATGCTCGGCCTGTTGTTAGCCACGGCGCTGTACTTCCCGATCTTCAAATCCCTGGCCCACTACGCCAACCCGGCGATCGATCAGGCCAGCCAACAGGCGCCAATCACCGTGGTGGCTGACCCTGCCACCTGCACCTTCCAGTTCGACCCGGTAGGCAAGGCCAAATTCGACAGCCCGTGCGACAAGGTCAAGACCTTCCTGGTCAAGCAAGGTCTGCCCTACTCCAGCGTCGCCGCCCCGGCGGGCAGCGCGGTGCAAGTGAGCGTCGGCGATGTGAAACTCGACGGCTTCGACGAGGCCGCCCTGCGCGGCGCGATCACCCTCGCCGGCTACCCGCAACAGGCCGACATGCAGCAGATCAACAAACCGATGATCGTGGCCCTGATCGTCGGCCTGATCATCATCTCCGCCATGTGCTACGGCCCGCTCGCGGCGCTGATGGTCGAATTGTTCCCGACCCGCATCCGCTACACCTCGATGTCCCTGCCGTACCACATTGGCAACGGCTGGTTCGGTGGTTTCCTGCCAACCGTGTCGTTTGCGCTGGTGGTGTACACCGGGGATATTTTCTACGGGCTGTGGTATCCGGTGCTGATTACCGGGGTGAGCCTGGTGGTGGGGATGATCTGCCTGCGTGAGACCAAGAATATCGATCTGGACAAGAACTGATTGATCGACGTGTGGCGGGGGCGCAATGCCCTCGCCACCCTGCTGGATCTCAAACCTCCGCCTCCAGCAATTCAAACTTCACCTGATCGGGATAGAACGCCACGTAGTCCTTGATCTGGCTGACCGAAATCTTCGGATGTTCGTACGTCCACACCGCGTTCGCCCCCTCATGCCCCGGCACTTGCAGACTGAAATAGTTGGCGTCGCCCTTGTACGGGCAGTAGGTGGTGTGGTCGGTGCGGGCGAAGTACTTCTCGTCGATGTCTTCGCGGGGGATGTAGTAGACCGGTGGGTAATTGGCTTCCAGCAGCACCAGCGCTCGGGCCGAGGCGGCGACTTGTATGCCGTGGAATTTCACAAGGAGGCAGCCAGGCTGCTCGGCGATGGTGATGACGGGGCTGGGACCGGAGGTTTTCATCGGTTTCTCCTGACTGCGGCGAAGGCACCGGTTCAGGTATAACCCATGCGGGGGGATCTCGTCGGGTTCGCAGCCGAACGGCCTTTGCGCTCTTAAAAAAACGCAGCCCGCGAAGGCTGCGGTTTTTTCGTTTTCAGATCAGGCGACGATATCGGTCGCCACGGCCTGCCCCACCACACCCACGGCGAAATCCACCGAACCCTGGCCTGTCAGGTCGATCATCAGGCTGGTCTGGTTGGTCTCTGTGAAGTAAGTGAGGATCGCGTCGCCCGCGTGGCCGGTGAAGCCGCTGACGAAGTTCAGCGTGGCTGCGCCGGTGGCGAACCCGGCGATGCCCGACAGGTCGATCTTGTCCAGGCCGCTGGTGAAATCCATGATCCAGTCCGGCGCGGTCATGGTCGAATCGCTGGCCGCGCCGAACACGAAGGTGTCCGCGCCTTCACCACCCCACAGCGAATCACCGCCGCCACCGCCGTAAATGATGTCGTTGCCGGCGCCACCGATCAGGTCGTTGGCCGCCGCGTTGCCGATCAGCAAATCATTGCCCGAACCGCCAATGGCGTTTTCCACGGTCACGCCGTGAGCGATGGACACGTTGCCCACCAGACCGCCGACGTCAGAGAACGAACCTTCATTGAGGTTGATCTTCTGGTTCTGGCTGAAGCCGGAGAAATCCAGGGTGTCGTTACCACCGCCATCCCACACCGAGAACACCACTTTCGAAGTGTTCGACGTGGCGCTGTAGAAGTCGCGATCGGCGTTGGAATTGAAGCCGTACACAGTGTTGTCGGCACGGGTTTCGAGGTTGGCACCGTAGAGTTTCTGCACCGCGACGATGTCGTCCATCAACGGTGCCGAAGCGTAGGCGCCGCTGCCGTCCTTGCTGAAGTTCTGGTCGGTGTTGGCCTCGCTCCAGTAGCTCATCAGGCTGTAGCCACGGGTGTCTTCGGCGTATTTGGCGTCACCGTAGGTCGGGTTGCCGTTGCCGGCGTTGTAGGCGCCCGGGTGCGACAGGCCGAGGGTGTGGCCGATTTCGTGGGTCAGGGTCTGACGCCCGTAGTTGTTGGTGTCCGGGGTCTTGTTGACCTGATATTGATCGTTGATCAGATACCACGATTGACCGTCGTAGCTGCTGCCCTGCGGCAGGTAGGCGAACGCTGCGCCGCCGGTGCTGACGTCGTAGTTGCCGAAGGTCATGTGACCGTCACCGCCCTTGCCCTCGGTGAAGGTGACTTTGGCGACATCCGACCACGACTGCATCGACAGCACAGCCTGGGCTTTCTGCTGGGCACTGAACTCGCTGAAGTTGCCGAGTTTCGGGTTGTAGTTCGACGGTTTGTCGGTCAGGAAGGTGTAAGTCAGATCAATCTTGCCGTCGGCGTTCTTGTCTTGCCAGGACATGCCCTTGCGCAGGATTTCGGCAGCGGCCTGGTCGGCGGTGAACGACGGTTTGCCGTTGACGGTCCCGGTGCCACGGTCATACAGGTGGCTGAAGGTGTCGACAGCAGTGAAGGCGCTGCTGGCCTGGGAGGAAGGTTGAGACATGGTGTACGTCCTTGTTGCTGAAGAGTCAGTGTCAGACAGTAAAACGGCGATCTTCTGGCGAGATCGTCCTGTCACTCGCCCTTTTGAGGCGACTCGAACCTGACACAGTGCCGGGCGTGAACGCCATTCAATTTCTCGATAGCGTCCCCGATTGCCCCGGCGACGCCTGTCATCACCGGCAACTCTTTTATCTGTATATCCATACAGATAAAAGTTGCCCCGGCGCCCGACTCAGGCCATTCTGTGCGCCTCTTCGGGCAATGATCGACGACGGTGGTTATGCGGCTGTACCTCTGTGAAAAACCTTCCCAGGCCAAGGATATTGCGGCCGTGCTGGGCGCAAAGCGCCGAGGCGACGGCTGCTGGCTGGGAACGGACGTCACGGTGACCTGGTGCATCGGCCACCTGCTGGAAACCGCGCCGCCGGACGCCTACGACGCCAAATACAAGCGCTGGGTGCTGGCGGACCTGCCGATCATCCCGGACAAGTGGAAAATGACCGTCAAGCCGCGTACCGCCAGCCAGTACAAGGCCGTCAAGCGCCTGCTGGGCGAGGCCAGCGAACTGATCATCGCCACCGACGCCGACCGCGAAGGCGAGATGATCGCCCGGGAACTGGTGGAGCATTGTCGCTATCGCGGGCCGATCCGCCGCTTGTGGCTGTCGGCGCTGGACGAAGCCTCGATTCGCAAGGCGTTGGCGGCGCTCAAGCCGGGCGCCGAAACCTTCAGCCTGTATCACTCGGCACTGGGCCGCTCACGGGCGGACTGGCTGATCGGGATGAACATGAGTCGCCTGTTCACCCTGCTCGGCCGGCAGTCCGGTTATCAAGGCGTGCTGCCGGTAGGCCGGGTGCAGACGCCGACGTTGCGGCTGGTGGTGGATCGCGACCGCAGCATCGCCGATTTCGTGCCGGTCGCGTACTGGGCCATCGATGTGCAACTGCTGCACAACGGCACATCGTTCACCGCCCAATGGCGCGCCCCGAACGATGCCTGCGATGATCAGGACCGCTGCCTCAATCAGGCACTCGCCCAGCAAGCGGCCGCCGCAATCGGCAGCGCCGCCAGCGCCCGGGTGGTCAAGCTGCGCACCGAGCGCATGCGCGAAGTAGCGCCCCTGCCCTTCGATCTGGGCACCTTGCAGGAGGTCTGCTCGAAGAAGCTCGGCCTCGGCGCCCAGGAAACCCTCGACATCGCCCAGGCCCTCTACGAAACCTACAAAGTCATCACCTACCCGCGCAGCGATTGCGGTTACCTGCCCCTGAGCCAGCACAGCGAGGCACCGGGGATTCTCACGGCGTTGCGTCAGGCCGATCCGGGCCTCGAAGCGTTGCGTGACCATCTGGAGCCACAGCGCCGCTCCCGCGCCTGGAACGACGCCAAGGTCAGCGCTCACCACGGCATCATCCCCACCGCTGCCGCGAAAAATCTGGAGCGCCTGACCGGCAAGCACCGCGCGGTCTACACGCTGATTCGCGCGCGGTATCTGGCGCAGTTTCTGCCCAATCATGAATACGACCGCACCCAGGCCGATTTCGATTGCGCCGGGGAGGCCTTGCGCGCCGTCGGCAAGCAAATCATCGAACCGGGCTGGAAACGCGCATTGCCCGAAGCGCTGGCCCCGGCCAAGGGCCGTGAAGCCCCCGCGCCACAAACGCTACCGACACTGACCCAAGGTGCCGAATGCGCCGTGGCGGACGTGAAGCTCAAGGACCTTTGGACGCAACCGCCCAAACCCTACACCGAAGGCGACCTGATCAAGGCGATGAAGAACGTCGCCAAACTGGTGGAAGATCCGCTGCTCAAGCAGAAACTCAAGGACACCACCGGCATCGGCACCGAAGCCACCCGCGCCTCGATCATTCAAGGCCTGCTGGATCGCGGTTATCTGGTGAAGAACGGCAAGGAATTGTCCGCCACGCCCGCCGCGTTCAGCCTGATCGACGCCGTGCCGCGCGCGATTGCCGACCCCGGCACCACGGCAATCTGGGAACAGGCGCTGGACATGGTGCAGAGTGGCGAGATGAGTCTGGAAGAGTTCGTCACCAAACAGGCGGCGTGGATGAGCAAGCAAGTGACCCGTTGTGCCGGGTTGAGCCTGACCATCAGCGGCCCGCCGCCTGCCGGCAAGTCCGCAGCACCGTGGAAGAACAAGCGCAAGACCACCCGGCGAAAAACCACGGGTACCGGCAAACGTACGGCAAAACCGGCTGCCAGATAGCTCGTTGCGCGCTACTGTTTCTGCAGTGATTGTCAGGAGCCTGCGGCATGTCTGTCATCGAACTGCGCGTCGCCCGGCGCGACGAACTGGAAACACTCGAAAACCTGATGCAGTTCTACACCTATGACTTCAGCGAGTGGGTGCCGTTGAAGTTGGGCGGGCATGGTTTTTTCCCGATCCAGTTGAAAGACGATTACTGGCGTCAACCGGCGACCCGGCCATTCCTGATCCACGTCGACGATGAGCTGGCGGGGTTCGTGACCGTGGACGACCACCTCCTCATCGAAGGCGCCGACTACAACATCGGCTACTTCTTCGTCAGCCGACGCTGGCGTGGCCAAGGTGTCGCGCAGTTTGTCGCCTCTGCCCTCTTGAGCCACCTGCCCGGTCGATGGCAGATTTTCCATGTCGACGCCAACCTGCCTGCGCAGCGGTTCTGGGCCCGACTCATCCCCGAGCTGAGCGGCGGCGACTTTACCCGCCAGACCAAAACCGTGGATGGCTACCCCTGCACCTTCTACGGCCTGCGAAGCCTTTCTCCCGCTGCCTGAAGCCCCCCTTTTTCATTCCAGAATGACTTTGTCCGACAATATGTAGTGACTAAAAATAATCACTACAAAACCGTTGACGGCGTCGTTTGGCTTTTGCATGATGCAGACGTCTCCCCGATCGGGAGCACTGGCAACACGCTTGAGCAAGCTCGTCTGACCGCCGAGCTGTTTTTTCCGGATACACGCTGCCCACAAGGCAGATTGAAGAAGCTGACCTGGCCTGAACGTCCAGTACAAGGACGAGAAGCGCTGGCGAAAATTCTCAAGACGCTTGTGGTCGACCCTGAAAACGTCGTCAAGGAGCCTCCCGGTTTTCGCTGCTTCTCCTCGTTGTGACGCTATTGCGTAGCAGTTATTCAACACGACTACATGCAACAGACGCATGACCCCGTACTTCACACGGGCGACCGCTGACGTCCTGGTTTCGGTGCCAGGGATCAACTAACCGATGGGCTACCTGTATTAGCGAATCAACTTTGAAAGATCACCAGACTGGTCAAGGGGCAATATCATGAATCTGAACAATCAACCTACTATCGAAGAACTGGCTCGTATGTTCGCTGCACAAAAAGACAGCCATGACAGCCATATTCTGTGGATCAGCAAGTCGGGTCAGGTGCATATCGACTGCCTGTCGCCCCATGCTGGTGAAGAAGAGTTCGACCGGAACAACCAGAACCTGCTGGCCCGCCTGAAGATGTACCGCCGCGGCCACGGCTACGTCGGCAAGAAAGCCGCGGCCGACAAGGACTTCATCGGTAATGTTCTGCAAACGCTGAAACAGGCGTGGGACTCGATGCAGAACAAGAACGAAGTTCGGGTGATTGATCGGTTCTGCTAAGTTGAACTTTCAATAAACAAAAGGGCCTGCTTCCGATAAGGAGCAGGCCCTTTTTTATTGATCGCAAACCCTGTTCATGAACGGCTTTCCAGCACCATCTCCATGAACGCCACAGATGCCGCACTGTGATAGTTGTTCTGGCGCCGCAACAACGCCGCTCCCCGCTGCGGCGCCTCACTCTCCACACGTAACCGACGCAACGCTCGATCCTCGGTCGCAATCGCCTCCGGCAACATGGTCGCAATCGGCGCATGCCGGATCACCTCCAGCAACGTGCTCACCGAATTCACTTCGATCTGCACCGTGGGCGCAATCCCATGCTGACGGAAATACTCGTCAATCGACAACCGCGTGATGAAGTCCGGTGCCAGCAAGGCGAAATCCAGTTGCGCAATGTCATCCGGCGTCAGCACTGCAGCGCTGTCATACAACGGATGCCCACGCCCGACCATCACTCCCAGCGTCTCGACAAACGCCGGAATGCATTCAATGTCCGGGTTGCGCACCGGAGTGAAGGCAATCGCGATGTCCAGCGAGTCATCCGCCAGCCCGGCCTCGATGTCATCCATCGAAAGCTCGAAAATCTCCAGGTGAATCCCCGGATAACGCGCCACGTAGTCTCGCACCAATGGGCCGACCAGATACGCCATGAAGGTCGGGGTCATGGCCAGGCGCAACGAGCCTCGGGACAGATCCTTCACGTCATGCAACGCGCGTTTGCCCGCCTCCAGCTCCACCAGCACCCGCCGCGCACATTCTATGTAGGCCTGACCGGCGTCGGTGGGTTTGACCGAACGCGAGGTGCGATCAAACAAATCCACACCGAGGCTTTCTTCCAACTGGCGGATCTGTTGCGACAAGGTCGGCTGCGACACATGCAGCGCCTCGGCCGCCCGGGTGAAGCCACCGTGATCGGCCACGGCCAGCAGGTATCGCAAATGTCGCAACAGCATGGGACGCTCCATCTATAGGCAGTGCTTATGCTTTGCATTGTATATCGGTCTTGGACGCTATGGATCAATCAGCAGAAGATGAATCCCACACAGCAAGCCAACCCCGAAAGGAGAAGCACCATGCAATCCCAAGCCTACAACGACAGCCGCATCGCCCTGACCACCCGCGCCCTGGATGCCAAGGCTCAGAAAAACCTGTCGTGGCAGGATCTGGCCGACGGCACCGGCCTGAGCCTGGCCTACGTCACCGCCGCCCTCCTCGGCCAGCATCCACTGCCGAAAGCCGCTGCCGAAGTGGTCGGCGACAAGCTTGAGCTGAGCGCCGAAGACGTCGCCGCCCTGCAAATCATCCCGCTGCGCGGCAGCCTCGACGGTGTGCCGACCGACCCGACCATCTACCGCTTCCACGAGATGATCCAGATCTACGGCACCACCCTGAAGGCACTGGTTCACGAGCAATTCGGTGACGGCATCATCAGCGCGATCAATTTCAAGCTCGACATCAAGAAAGTCGAAGATCCTGAAGGCGGTTCCCGCGCCGTGGTCACCCTCGACGGCAAGTTCCTCCCGCTGCGTCCGTTCTGATCCCTCCGGGCCCGCACCTCGCGTGCGGGCTCATCCAAACCTGATTCGCCAAGTCGTCACCCCACCTGCCTGGAGGCTGCCCCATGCAAAAAATTCTGTTGACCCTGGCCCTGCTCGCCGGCCTTGCCGCCCAGGCCCAGGCTGATGAAGAGGCCGTCGCCTATCACTACGGCATGTCTCTGGATATCGCTGAAGTCGTGAGCATCACCCCGGTCGCCGACGTCTGCGGTGTAGTGCCGGTCGAGATGACTTACCTCGACAGTCACGGCGCAAAACACATTCTTCAATACAGCGAGTTCGGCACCGGCTGCTCGAACTGAGAGGACTGCCCCATGAAAAACCTGATCGAAGGCTTTCTGAAGTTCCAGAACGAAGCGTTCCCGCAACGCACTGAACTGTTCAAACACCTGGCGACTACCCAAACCCCGGGCACCTTGTTCATCACTTGCTCCGACAGCCGTGTAGTGCCCGAACTACTGACGCAACAAGAACCCGGCGAGCTGTTCGTGATCCGCAACGCCGGCAATATCGTGCCGTCCTACAGCCCGCATCCGGGCGGGGTTTCGGCGACGGTGGAATACGCGGTAGCCGTGCTCGGCGTGACCGACATCGTGATCTGCGGTCACTCCGATTGCGGCGCCATGACCGCCATCGCCCAGTGCAAATGCATGGATCACCTGCCCGCCGTCAGCGGTTGGTTGCAACATGCCGAGTCGGCGAAAGTGGTCAACGAATCACGGCCACACGCCAATGACGCGGCCAAGCTGAGTTCGATGGTGCGCGAGAACGTGATCGCCCAACTGGCGAACATCCAGACCCACCCGAGTGTGCGTCTGGCCCAGGAGAAAGGCTTGCTGAACCTGCACGGCTGGGTCTACGACATCGAGACCGGTTCCATCGATGCCCTCACAGCCGACCGTCGCACCTTCGTCTCGCTGGCCGAACAGCCGTCGACGTGCGCAGTGCATGGCCAAACGGTCGATGCCGCCTGAACCGAACGCCCCGCACCTGTCGGGGCGTTTGCTTTGTATCAGCGTGTAGCCAGCACCCCGCCAGACACAGTTCCATGCACCCGAACCGGGAGGCGGACACATCCCCGATACAGCGAACGCCTTGAATAAGCCCGAACGCTGCATCCCCTCCTCCCGACACAAGGAACACTCGATGAACAAGCTGTTTGCAGGACTGGCCCTTACCGCCGCCATGGCCGGTGCCACCTCGGCGATGGCCGCCGAGAAACCCACCGTGGTGCTGGTGCACGGTGCCTTTGCCGATTCCAGCAGTTGGAACGGTGTGGTGAAGATTCTGGAAAAGGACGGTTATCCGGTAATCGCGGCGGCCAACCCGCTGCGTACGCTCAAGGGTGATGCGCAATCGGTCGCCGACGTGCTGGCCGGCATCAAATCGCCGGTGGTGCTGGTCGGCCATTCTTATGGTGGGCCGGTGATCAGTGAAGCCGCGTACGGCAACGCCAACGTCAAGGCACTGGTGTATGTGGCAGCGCTGGCGCCCGAAGCGGGTGAAACCGTCGCCGGGCTGGCCGGAAAATTCCCCGGAAGCACCCTCGGCCCGACTCTGGCGCCGCCCGTTGCGTTGAAGGACGGCGGCAAGGATCTGTACATCCAGCAGGACAAGTTCCACGACCAGTTTGCCGCCGACGTACCGAACGCCGACGCGAAACTGATGGCCGCGACTCAGCGCCCCGTTACCGAGGCGGCGCTCAACGAAGCCGCCAGTGAGCCAGCGTGGAAGACGATTCCGTCATGGTTCGTGTATGGCGACAAGGACAAGAACATCCCGCCGCAAGCCATGGCGTTCATGGCCGAACGGGCGCACGCCAAAAAGACCCTTGTGGTCAAGGGTGCGTCCCACGTGGTGATGGTGTCGAATCCGAAAGCCGTGGCCAGCCTGATCGAATCCGCCGCCACCGCCAAGTGACAAGAAGACGCCGCGCCTGTCATTGCGACAGGCGCGGCGTTTTTGTTTTAGCGTTTTACACCCAGATCGACCTGGGTCATGCGGCTGCGGACGGTGAACACACCGTCACCCGAGAGAATCGCGCTGCGAGCAAACAGGCGACCGCTTTCCCAGTTCGAAAGCCCCAGCTCCGGCTTGTTCAGCGCATATTGACCATCGACCCAACGGGTGATGCCATTGCCCACGAACGGCGCGTTGACCGCGCTGTAAAAACGCTCCTGAACCGCCGCGTCTTCGCTGATCAACGATACGGTGAACTGCGGGCTGTAGCGGTTGAACAGTGCGATGGCCTGGTCCAGATCGTCGACGATCATCAGGCTGGTTTCCGGGGTTTCTTCCCATTCCCACTCGCGGCCCAGTTGCGCTTCCGGCAGCGGCTCGGCCAGGGCTTCGGTCTGGTAACCCTCGGCGCGATAGACCTCGACCGTCGCGTTCTGCCAGTCGCTCGGCAGGTAGCTTTCGCTGCCTTCGACGATGTGCAATTTGCAGCCCTGACCGCGCGCAGCACCGGCCTGTTGCAAGGCGTCGAGGAACAACGGCACCAGTTCAGCGGCGCGATCGCGCTGGATCAGGCAGACGTTCAAGGTGTTGCAAACCTTGCGATCCAGCGAGTTGCGTACCACGGCGGCGAAGCGTTTGGCGTCGGCATCACGATCGGCAATCAGCCACGCGCCACCGGTGCCGTGCAGGCTGACAGCGGTGCCGGCCTGCTGGGCAATGCTGCCCAACTGGCTGACCGCACGGCCCGAACCACGGGCCACGGCCAGCGACAGACGCCGGTCGGCGAACATCGCCCAACCGGCGGCGTGGTTGACGCTCTCCACCAGCGACACCGCCCCCGCCGGCAGACCGGCATCGGCCAGTGCCGGGTTCAGGGCATGGGTGACGATGGCTTGTGCGGTGCCCAATGCATCGCTGCCAATGCGCAGTACGGCTGTGTTGCCGGTGCGCAATACACCAGCGGCGTCGGCGAAGACGTTCGGCCGACCTTCGAACACGAACGCAACGATGCCCAGCGGCGACACCACCTGCTCGACCTTCCAGCCGTCATGTTCGACGCTGCTGATCACCTTGCCACGGGTGGCAGGCGCGTCACGCCAGGCACGCAGGCCGGCAATCATGTCGCGGCGCATGCGCTCGTCGGCGAGCAAACGGGTAGTCGAACGACCGCGAGCCTTGGCCCGTTCGATGTCGGCGAGGTTGGCGGTTTCGATGAGTGCCCAGGCGTCCGGGTTTTCCAGGCGTTGGGCGAACAGATCGAAGAAGCGGCTGATGGCCTCATCCGACACAGCGGACAACGCGGTAAACGCCGCCGCTGCACGCTCGATCGCCACCGATGCGGCCTGCTGATCCGCCACCGGAATCAGCAACAGCTCGCCGCTCACCTGCTCCACCAACAGGTGGTCGCCGGGTCGGAAACGCTCGGCCAGTTCGGGGCTGACCACGGTGACGCGGTTACCGGCGAAAGGGATAGGCGTGCCAGCGACGAGACGTTCGAGCGCGAGAGACATGGAGCGGATTCACCATATTGAGGGCGGCCGGAAAATGTATAGGTTGGCCTCCCTCAAAGCAACACAGGCTCAGAACACCGACCAGCCGATCCGCGAACTGAGCATTTCCAGCGCCGCCATGCCCGCCAGCGAGTTGCCCGCCGCATTGAGTTCCGGCGACCACACGCACACCGTGAACTGCCCCGGCACCACCGCGACGATGCCACCGCCGACACCGCTCTTGCCCGGCAGGCCAACGCGGTAGGCGAAGTTGCCGGCTTCGTCGTACAGACCGCTGGTGGCCATGATCGAGTTGACTTGCTGGGTCTGGCGGCGAGTCAGGATCTGTTCGCCGCTGTGCTTGCAATAGCCGTCGTTGGCCAGGAAGCAGAACGCCCGGGCCAGGTCGATGCAGCTCATGCGCAACGCGCAGTGGCTGAAGTAGCTGCGCAGCACCGCTTCGACGTCGTTGTGGAAGTTGCCGAAGGATTGCATCAGGTAGGCCATCGCCGCGTTGCGTGCGCGGTGCTGGTATTCGGAATCGGCGACCTTGCCATCGACCATCACCTGCGGATTGCCCGACAACCGACGCACGAAATCACGCATCGACAACGCCGGGGCGGCAAAGCGCGACTGGTTGATGTCGCAGATCACCAGTGCTCCGGCATTGATGAACGGATTGCGCGGGCGCCCGCGCTCGAACTCCAGCTGCACCAGCGAGTTGAACGGCTGGCCGGACGGCTCGTGACCCAGGCGTTCCCAGATTGCCTCGCCGGAGTGTTCGATGGCCTGAACCAGGCTGAACACCTTGGAAATACTCTGCACCGAGAACAACGTCTCGGCATCGCCGGCGCAATACATTTCGCCGTCGTTGCCATACACGGCGATGCCCAATTGGTCCGGCGGCACGGTGCCGAGGGCGGGAATGTAGTCAGCCACCTTGCCCTGCCCGATCAGGGGCCGGACAGCGTCAAGGATCTCGTTCAACAGCGCTTGCATGCCGGGTCTCGAAGTCTCGCCCCATGGGATTGCGGGGACACGGTGGCTAGACGCTGCGCCCGCCGGCCGAATCACACCGCGTTCGTGTATCGCACTGTATACGGCATGGCTACGGACACACCACGAGCACAAATCCCCCCGCTGGCGACACATCCCCGATACAGCCCGACGCTCAAATGAACCTGTCGATCGGCAGCCCCGATCAAGCCTTTGAACTCACATTTTTATCGGAGATTCACCATGACCAAGCTCTCGAAAACTTCTTTGACGCTCGGCCTGCTGTTGGCTGGCGGCCTGGCCCTGTCCAACGCGGCTTCGGCTTCCGAGGCCTTCAGCGTCAAGCAACTGGATCACGGCTACAGCCAGGCCCAGGCCGACACCCCGGAAAAAACCTCGGAAGGCAAGTGCGGCGAAGGCAAGTGCGGTGCCGGCGAATAACCCTCTTCACGGGGCACGTCGGTGCCCCGTTTTCCCTTGATTGAACGGAGCCATCCCATGACCACTGCTCTCTCGACCGTCGTCAAAGGCCTGCACCTGAATCTTGATCGCGCAGGCCAATGGCTGGCGCCGCTGACCCTGCGCCTGTTTATCGCCTGGGAGTTTTTCGAATCGGGCCTGGAGAAATTCAACGGCCAGAACTGGTTCGAAGACATTCAGGAGCGGTTCCCGTTTCCCTTCGATCGTATGCCGGCCACGCTGAACTGGGAGCTGTCGATGTGGGCCGAGCTGATCTGCGCCCTGGCGATCCTGATCGGGCTGGGTACGCGGCTCTCGGCGATTTCGCTGATCGTGGTGACGGTCGTCGCCACCGCTGCGGTGCACTGGCCGGCAGACTGGTCGTCCTTGAGCGAACTGGCCCAAGGCTACGCGATCACCAACAAAGGCTTCGGCAACTTCAAGCTGCCGGCGATCTACCTGGCCGCACTGGTGCCGCTGGTGTTCGCCGGGGCCGGCAAGTTGAGCGTGGATGCGTGGCTGGCGCAGTGTTTCTGGAAACGCGCCAGCCACTGAAGATCAAGGCGCCCGGTCGAGCCCCGCCAGCAATGCGCTGTCACGGCTGTAGATGTCCGGCGCGTACACCAGCCGGCCCTGCCCGTCGACCTGCGCCGTCCAGTAAGTCATGAGGATCGGCACCGGATTGCTCAGGCGAAACTCATGGGTGGTGCCGGTGGCGAGCAAGGTGTCGGTGCGGGCCCTTTCCGCCGGGCTGAGCAGGAAGTCGCGCAGTTTCATCGGATGCTCGACCCGCACACAACCGGAACTGAACGCCCGTGGCCCCTTGTCGAACAGCGCCTTGCTCGGTGTGTCGTGCAGGTACACCGAGAACGGGTTGGGGAAACGGATGACCATTTGCCCCAGCGGGTTGCGCGGCCCGGCGTCCTGGCGCAAAAGGATATTGCCGGGGTTGTCCCAGTCGATGTCGGCAGCAGCCAGTGGCTGGCCGTTGGCGTCGAGCACTTGCAGGTTCTGACGGCTGAGGAAGGTCTGGTCCTTGCGGATCTCCGGCAGCTTGTCCTCCTTCCAGATGGTCGGCGGCACGGTCCAGGTCGGGTTCAGCGTCAAGCGAGTGACCCGGGATTTGAGCAACGGTGTCTGGCGTTCGGCGCGACCGACCTGGGTGCGGGTCTGCCACACCGGCAGGCCGCCCTGATACAGGGTCAGTTCGGCAGCGGCAACGTTGACCAGCAGGCCGTCGGGCTCCATGTCCTGGGCCAGCCAGCGGAAACGCTCAAGGTTGACCCGCAGCTGTTCGCGGCGAGTCAGTGGGCTGATGTTCATTTCGGCAATCGTTCCCGGCCCGACCACGCCGTCGGCCTGCAACGAATGGCTGGCCTGGAAGCTTTTCACGGCCTCCACCAAAACACCGTGATAAGCGTTGTCCGGCGTGCCGACCACATGGCTCAAATAACCTTCGCTGTACAGCCGCCTGGCAAGTTCCGGCACGCGTTTGTCTTCCATGTCCGGGCGCAGCAGCGGCCCGTTGCCCACCGATTGCCAGTGCGGCAAGGCCTGCAGGCGTTGCGCGGCGTAGAGGTGGCGCAGATTCTGGTATTGCGCCAGGCGCGGGCGGGCCAGATCGAAGGCGGCGGCAACGTCATGCATGCCTGGCACGGCGATGGCGAGCAGCTCCGCCTGTCGGTCACGGGGCGTATCGTCGGCATGCCAAAGCGGCTCGAAGTGAGACTGCAGAAGGCGACCGTAATGCAGGTCCTGCAAGGCCTGCAGGTAGTTGCGGCTGATGTCGATGTCAGCGCACAGCTCGCCATCCTGCGGGGCCGTGTCGGCGACCGGATAGCGTTTCGGATTGAGGCCATCGTCGGCCAACAGCTGCAATTGCGCGTGCAAGGCCGGCAATTGCCCGGCCGCCGCCCAGACCGGCATCCAGTCCTGCTGCTGGTAGAAGGACTGCAACTGCTCCAGGGCCGGGCCGCTGAGACGGGCGGCAATCGCCGGGCAAGCCTGCGGCAGACCGATCAGCACGGCGTGCAACGGACTTTGCGGCTCCACGGGCACTTGCGCCGGGAGTGCCGGCAATGGCTCTTCGGCGCAAGCGACAAACGGCGCAGCGAGCAAACAAATGCTCAAGTAGCATGCGTACTTTTTGAACAACTGCTTTACTCCAATCCATGGCCGTCTTGATTGACGGTCAACCTTACATCAGGTGCGGTGATACAGTCAGGTCCGATTCGCGGGCCTGCCGGGGACGACTGGACGTCAGGAGCCAAAGTGCCAAACATGTAGCCAGTGAGGATTCACTTTAAATGTTGACGTTTTTGCGCCGACTTCTGCTGACTGCCACTGCCATCGGGCTGGTGACCAGTCAGGTTTTTGCCGCCGGCACCTCGCAGCCGGTTCTCTATAACAGCCTCGCCCACGCCGCTCCGGAACTCAATCCCCAGGCGCTTAAAGGTGCCCTGAACGCCATGCAATGCGCAATCAACAACGGCGCGAAGCAGTCCCGTCACCTGGCGATCATCGATTATTCGCAACCGTCCACCGAGCGGCGCCTGTGGATCTTCGACCTGACGCAGAAAAAACTGATCCTGCGCGACCTGGTCGCCCACGGCTCAAACTCCGGTGACAACTTCGCCACCCGGTTCTCCAACCGTGAAGGCAGCTTTCAGTCCAGCCTCGGCCTGTTCCGCACCCAGGAAAGTTACGAAGGCACCCACGGTTATTCGCTGCGCATGGACGGTCTGGAGCCGGGCGTCAACGACATGGCCCGCGATCGCGCCATCGTGATCCATGCCGCCGACTACGTGAATCTGTTCTGGAGCAAACGTACGGGCCGACTGGGTCGCAGCCAGGGTTGCCCGGCGGTGCGGCCGCAGGTCGCCAGACGGGTGATCGACAGCCTGAAGGACGGGCAGTACATGTTTTCCTGGTATCCGGACCAGCATTGGCTGAAGTCCTCGCCGTACCTCAACTGCCAGCCACAGCAGATTGCGAGCATTCTCAGCACTCACGGCAGCTGAAAGTCTGCGCTGTAAAAATCATCCCCTGTTCCCACAGGGGATTTTTGTTTTCAGGGTTTCATTACAACTTTGTCATTGAGTTGTCGGTTTGCCGAGCGGATCGCTCGGTAGCCTGAAGTTGTTCCGGCACACCTGCCGATCCACTTCACCGACCCGAGTGACTCATCATGAAAACCCTGATCCTGGCCTTCACCGCCCTCCTCGCCACCGGCTCCGTGTTCGCCGCCGAAATGCCCGAGCGCACGGTCATTCACGACACCAACGGCTTTTACGTGCATCTGGATGTCGACAAAGTCCTTTCCAGCACCGATATTTCCCAGGCCTGCGGCATCATCCCCGCCCGGCTCAATTACCTCGACCACCAGGGCCGCGAACATGTGCTGGACTATCAAGTGCAAGGCAGCGGCTGCACGAATGATCATTGAGGCACGTTCATGAACATCCTTGTCGTCGAAGATGAACCCAAGGCCGGCAACTACCTGCTCAACGGCTTGCAGGAACTGGGCTACAGCGTGAGCCTGGCCCGGGACGGCGCCGACGGTCTGCACCTGGCGCTGGAATTCGATTTCGACGTGATCGTGCTGGACGTGATGATGCCGAAAATGGATGGCTGGGAAGTCCTGCGCCGGCTGCGCAAGGAAGCCCACACGCCGGTGCTGTTCCTCACCGCCCGGGACGACATCGCCGACCGGGTCAAGGGCCTGGAGCTGGGCGCCGACGATTACCTGATCAAACCGTTTTCCTTTGCCGAACTGGTGGCGCGCCTGCGCACCCTGACCCGGCGCGGACCGATCCACGAAGAAGAGCAATTGCAGGTGGCCGATCTGCAGATCGATGTGCTCAAGCGTCGGGTCACCCGCGCCGGCAGCCGGATCACCCTGACCAACAAGGAGTTCGCCCTGCTGCAACTGTTCGCCACCCACGAAGGGCAAGTGCTGTCGCGCTCGCTGATCGCCTCGCGGGTGTGGGACATGAATTTCGACAGCGACACCAATGTGGTCGATGTCGCCGTGCGCCGCCTGCGGGCGAAGATCGATGATCCGTTCCCGCTCAAGCTGATCCATAGCGTGCGCGGCATCGGCTACCGCTTCGATACCCAGCCATGAAAATCGCCGGCACGTATTCCCTGACGCTGCGCCTGGCGCTGGTGTTCGCGGTGCTCGCCTTCGCGTCCCTGGCGGGCCTGGGCGCGGCGCTTTACAACCAGCTGGAAGAACAACTGACCCGCCGCGACGACATCCAGTTGGTCAGCCGCATCGATCAGTTGCGCACCATCCTCAACGACAGCAATACCCTTGAACTGATCCAGAACAAACCGGCGCTGTTCCAGAACATGCTCGGCAACCGCGAAGCGCTGTTGACCATCGGCGCGCCGGGGCAACCGCCCTTGTTCGTGGTCAATCCCAGCAACCTGACATTGCCGACCGTGCCCGCCGTGCCGATCAACCATGTGATGGCCCTCAACGATGTGCAGCACCTGCCGAGCATCAACGGCGTGCCGTTCTCGGCGGTGGCGGCCAATATCGACTCCGGCGATCAGGGTAATCTGCAAGTGCTGATCGGCAAGGTGATGAGCGAGCGCACGGCGATGCTCGCCAGCTATCGACTCAGCGTGTATGGCCTGGCGTCACTGGCGGCGATTGTCCTGGCGCTGGTTGGCTGTCTGCTGGTGTATCGCGGCCTGCTGCCGCTGCGGCGGATTGCCCGGCATGCCCACGGGATCGGCATCGCCAACCTCGGTGAACGCCTCGACCGCCACGGCACGCCCCGGGAATTGCAGCCGATGATCGAAGCCTTCAATGCGATGCTGGACCGGCTCGACCGAGGTGTTGCGCAACTGAGCCAGGTCTCCACTGACATGGCCCACGAGCTGCGCACGCCGATCAACAACCTGCTCGGCGAAACCCAGGTCGCCCTGCAACAGCACCGCAGTGTCGACGCCTACCAGCAGTTGCTCGCCTCCAACGTCGAAGAGCTCGAACGGCTGGCGCGGATGCTCGACAACATGCTGTTTCTTGCCCGCACTGACCCGACCAGCGCGCTGAGCCAGCGGCAGGAGCTGGACGCCTGCGATGAGATGCAACGCATTGCCGATTACTTCGAAGGGCTGGCGGCGGACGTCGGCGTCACCATCGAGGCCAGTGGCAGCGGCGTTATCTGGGCCGAGCCGATGCTGCTGCGCCGGGCGCTGGCCAATCTGTGCGCCAACGCGATCAAGTACGGCGCGGCGGATTCGACGTTGCAGGTCGAAGCCATCGCCGAAGCGGATGGCAGCTACCTGCGAGTGCGCAATCACGGGGCGACGATTCCCCCCGAGCATCTGTCGCGACTGTTCGAGCGGTTCTACCGCGTCGATCCGTCTCGCGAACGCTCGGCCCAATCCAACGGTCTGGGCCTGTCGATCGTCGCGACCATCATGCAGTTGCATCAGGGCCGCTACAGCGTCACCAGCGTTGACGGCGTCACCTGCTTTGAGCTGTTCTTTCCGGCGCGGCAGACGCAAGACGGACGTGTGTGAAGGCGCCGAGCGCAAGGGCCGCGAACATCAACGCCGTGGCAACGCCGAAGGTCATGTGCAAGCCGCCCGCGATGACCGCGGCCGGCGCCTGAGTCGGATCGTCCGTGGCCAGGGCAAACACCGCGCCCATCGCCGCCGCCCCGGTGATCAAGCCCAGATTGCGCGACAACCCGAGCATGGCCGAGACCACGCCGCGCTGATCCTGCGCGACGCCGGACATCAACCCGGTGTTGTTGGCGGCCTGGAACAGCGCATAATTCAAGGCCACCACCGTGATCGGCAGCACATACGCAAGCACTCCGAGACTCATCGGCAACAGCGCCAACAAACCGCAACCGCAAGCCAGGCCGAGCAAAGCGCCGGGCACCACCCGCCGCGCGCCGAAACGATCCACCAGACGCCCGGCCGGTACACCGCTGAACGCCGCCAGCAACGGCCCGACCGACAACACCAGGCCGAGCTGAGTACTGCTGAGGCCCAAGCCTCGGCTCAAATAAAACGGCCCGACCACCAGCGTGGTCATCATCACCGTCGTCACCAGCAAGGTCAGCGCAAGACTGCTGCTGATTCGCGTATCGATGAACAATGACAGGTGAATCAGCGGTGCCTTGCTCCGTTTCTCGACCAGGATGAACAACCCAACGCCCAACAGGCTGAGCAACAGCAATGCCGGGGTGAATCCTTCAACCGTCATCGCCAACGCATAGGCCGCCAATGTCAGCATCAGCACGGCGGTGCCGGGATAATCGAACGCCATACCCGTGCGAGCGCTTCGATCCTTCGGCAGATAGCGATACACCAGCCAGCCATTGAGCAATCCCAACGGCACGTTGATTACAAAGATCGACTGCCAGCCGACATGCGCCATCAACAGCCCACCGAGCGACGGCCCGAGGGTGGTGCCGGTCGCCGACATCGTGGCCAGCAAGCCCATCGCACTGCCGGCCCGGGATTTGGGCACCGCATCGGCCACCAGCGCCACCGTCAGCGCGAACATGATCGCCGCGCCCAGGCCTTGCACCGCCCGCGCGCCGATCAGCCAGGCGAGGCTCGGCGCCAGTGCGCAAGCCAGGGAAGCGGCGCTGAAAATGCCGATGCCGATCAACAGCAAGCGCCGCCGCCCGAAGCCGTCACCCAGCCGCCCGACGCTGACAATCAACGTGGTGACCGCCAGCAGATAGGCCAGCACGATCCACTGCACTTGTTGAAACGTCGCATCGAATGCCGCCGCCAGCGTGGGCAATCCGGCGTTGGCGATGCTGGTGTCCAGCGACGGCATCAACATCGACAGCGCCAGACTGGTCAGCGCCCAGCGGGCGGAAGGGCTCAGGGATTCTCGGTGCATGGGAGGCTCATTACGGCAGAGGTCATAGGACATAGGACATAGCCTGAGCCTCGACAATACAAGGCGCAAGACGCATGCTTTGCACTTGATACCTGCATGGAACGCCATGTCATGAATGCACCGGATCTGAACCTGTTGATTACCCTCGACGTGTTGCTGAGCGAAGGCAGCGTCGCCCGCGCCGCCGAGCGCCTGCGTCTGAGCCCTTCCGCCATGAGCCGGGCGCTGGCCCGGCTGCGCGAAACCACCGGGGATCCGCTGCTGGTGCGCGCCGGTCGTGGGCTGGTGCCAACCCCGCGTGCGCTGGAGCTGCGCGACCGGGTCAGTTATCTGGTGCAGGAAGCCGAAGCGGTTCTGCGCCCGGCAGAAGTGCTCGATCCCGGTCAGTTGCGGCGAACCTTCACCCTGCGCAACACCGACGGGTTTGTGGAAACCTTTGCCGCCGCCCTGCTCGCCCGCATCGCCGAAGAGGCGCCCGGCGTGCGCCTGCGCTTTGTGCAGAAGGCCGACAAGGACAGCACATTGCTGCGCGTAGGCCGGGTGGATCTGGAAACCGGCGTGGTCGACGACAGCACCGACCCGACGCTGCACAGCCGCATCCTGTTCCGCGATCAGTGGATTGGTGTGGTGCGTGAGGGACATCCGCTGAGCAGCGGCAAGGTCAGCGCCAAACGCTTCGCCTCGGGCCAGCACATTCTGGTGTCACGCCGTGGTCGCAGCAGCGGACCGGTAGACGAGGCGCTGCTTGCTTTCGGCCTGACGCGGGACATCGTCACCTCGTTCGGCGGGTTTTCGGCAGCGCTGACACTGGTTCGGGAGTCCGACCTGATCGCCACCGTCCCGGAACGCCACACCAGCAAACTGCGAACGGGACTGTTCAGTTTCGCCCTGCCATTGCGCATGCCGGACATCAGCGTGTCCATGCTCTGGCATCCACGCATGGACGCCGACCCGGCGCATCGCTGGTTGCGCAACTGCGTGAGGGAAGTCTGCGCTTAGCGCGCCTCTCCATCCTTGGGTTTGTAAAACAGGAATTTCCCGGTCTCGGCGGTCTTGGTGTACTCCTTGGCCCAACTCGGGTCGACGTTGTGATCGTGGAAGTACAAAGCGCCGCGGGTGCGATCGATGAGCTGACGGTTCAGGGCCTTGCCCGCGATCTCCTTGGCCAGCGCATATTCGGCGTCTTCCTTGACCTGATCGGACTTGCCGTCGCACCACCAGGAAAACTGGCAACTCTTGGTTTCCGAACCCTGTTTGACCACCTCGCACACGGTGCCGGGGAATCCGTCGTGGCCGAGGCGGTTCATCACCACGCTGGCCACGGCTTCCATCTCTGCCGTGTCCTTGCCCTTGGCCTCCCAATAGATGCTGCGCGCCAGACAGGTGATCGGGTCGTCGAGCGGCGCGGTGCCGGCCGGGTCGACGGCTTGCACCTCTTTGGGGGTGATGGCTTCGGACTTCGGCGCCGGGGGCGCGTTGGGCTTGTCGGCCGCTTTCTCTTCCAGTACCTCGGCTTTTGCCTCGGCCTTTTCCTTGATCGGCGCCTGATCGGTGGCCAGCACCGCACCGCTCAGCAGGGTCAATAAAAAACAACAGATCAGCCCGTGCAATTTCATGATCGTTTCTTCCGGCAGCGCCCGATGCGGGCAAAGTGTTGCGTGGCTGAGACGCCCGGTTTCCGGGGACTTCGCAGAGTGTAGACGGCAGAATCCGGCGCAACGTTCCGCGCTGAAAACCACTCGATGAAGAAAAAAGACATTGCACGACCCCGGGGCGTTTCGCGCATCATGGGCACACTCAGCCCAAGGGAGATTTCCATGCGCTTCATGCCATCCGTTCTGCGATTCGCCGCGTTGTCCGTGGGCCTGGCGCTGGCCGCTTCGGCCATGGCCAGCGATGAGTCGCAATTGATCGAGTCGATCAACAGCTACCGCAGCCAGCCCCAGCGTTGCGGTGCGCAGGCGTCCAGTGAATTGCCGCCGCTGTCGGCCGACCCGCGCCTGCGTCTGCCCGCCAGTGGCATGGTCGATCTGCAACAGGCCATGGCCAGCGCCAGCTACCCGATGGTCAACGTGCAGGCGATCACCCTCAACGGCCCTCGGGATCCGGTTTCAGCGATGAAGGCGATTCAGGAGAGCTTCTGTCAGGTGGTGCTGGATCCGCAGTTTGTCGATATCGGCGTCAGCCGCGCCGACCGAGACTGGCGCATCACGTTGGCGCGGCCGCTGCTGTCCGCCCGCCTGGGTGACGGACAAGCCGAGGGCCAGAAACTGCTGACGCAACTCAACGCCGCCCGCAGCCAGCCACGCCAGTGCGGCGGCCAGGCCTTCTCCGCGGCTGCGCCATTGGCGTGGAACGCGGTGCTCGGCGGTGTCGCTCAGGATCACAGCCGCGAGATGGCCAACAACAACTATTTCGACCACAAGGACCGCAACGGCGGCACCCCCGGTGATCGCGCCGAACTGGCCGGTTACAGCGGCCAGCTGGTTGGCGAGAACATCGCCGCCGGGCAGGACACCGTGCAGAAGGTCGTCGATGGCTGGCTCGCGAGTCCCGGCCACTGCGCCAACCTGATGAACCCGCAGTATCGCGAACTGGGTGCTGCTTACGCAGTCGACCCGAAGAGCAGCGCCGGGATCTACTGGACGGCGATGTTTGGCGGGGAATAAACCTCAAGGTTCTTTCCCCCCAAGAGGAAAACCCAAAATGCAGGCAATAAAAAACCGGAGCCAGGCTCCGGTTTTTTTATGGTCAGTGGGTTCTCATTCCCGCCGCATACATCGCCAGTTTCAGCAGGCTCGCCACCACCGCCAGTGACACCACGCTGCCGGACCAGATCAGCAGCAGCCAGCCCAGGCGTTTGTACCAGCGGCTTTTCACTTCACGCATCTCAATGGTAGCCATCGCCAATCCTCACTTTGCCGCGGAACACGTAGTAGTTCCAGAAGGTGTACATCAGGATCACCGGCAGGATGAACAGCGCGCCAATCAGGGCGAACAGCTGGCTGGTGGCCGGTGAAGCCGCCGCCCACAGGCTGACCGAGGGCGGGATGATGTTCGGCCAGATGCTCAGCGCCAGACCGATGTAACCGAGGAACATCAGCACCAGGGTGAACACGAACGGCCAGTGGGTGTGCCGCTGACGCAGCGAACGCAACAGCCCGAACAGCGACAGCGCCGCCAGCACCACCAGCCCGGCGAACACGGTCAGGTGCGCATGGTTGAACCAGCGTGTGGCCAGTTCCGGGTGCAGTTGCAACGTCCACGCGCCGATCACCACCACCATCGCCAGCAACAGCCACGCCAGCGGACGGCTGTAGTGACGCATCCGCGATTCGAGCATGCCTTCGGTCTTGACCAGCAGCCAGGTGCTGCCGAGCAAGGCGTAAGCAATCACCAGACCGACGCCGCATACCAGCGGGAACGGCGCCAGCCAGTCGAGACCGCCACCGGCAAACTGCCGATCCACCACCGGAATCCCGGCCACATAAGCGCCGATCACCACGCCCTGGGAGAACGTGGCCAGCAGCGAACCGCCAATGAACGCCCAGTCCCACAGATGACGTTTTTCGGCCGGTGCCTTGAAGCGAAACTCGAACGCCACCCCGCGAAAAATCAACCCCGCCAGCATGAAGATCAGCGGCAGATACAGCGCCTCCAGAATCACTCCGTACGCCAGCGGAAATGCGCCGTACAACGCCGCACCGCCGAGCACCAGCCAGGTTTCGTTGCCGTCCCAGACCGGCGCGACGGTGTTCATCATCACGTCACGTTCCTGCTCGTCGCCGATCAGCGGGAACAGGATCCCGAGACCCAGATCGAAGCCGTCCATGATCACGTACATCATCACGCCGAAGGCAATGATCACGCCCCAGATCAACGAGAGATCGATACCTTGAATACCCATGACTCAACGCTCCTTTTCAGTGGATCCGGGTCGCGGATTCGAGGTTGTCGGTGACCGCCGAAAGTGGCCGGCGCGGGGTCTGCACCTGAGTGCCTTCGGGCGGATGTTCGTGGTGCGGCTGCGGGCCCTTGCTCACCAGTTTCATCATGTAGCCGATGCCCACGGTGAACACCGAGCAATAGATGACGACGAACAGCGCCAGCGAGGTGCTCATCTGCGCCACCGAGTGGTGGGACGCGGCGTCATGGGTACGCATCAGTCCATACACCACCCACGGCTGACGCCCGACCTCAGTGGTGATCCAGCCGGCCAGCAACGCGATCAGACCACTCGGCCCCATCAACAACACCAGTCGCTGGAAGCCGCGATGCCGGTAGACCTTGCCGTGGCGCCGCAACGCCAGCCCCAGCACGCCGACCAGAATCATCAACATGCCCAACCCGGCCATCACGCGAAAGCTCCAGAAAATCACGGTCGAGTTCGGCCGGTCTTCTTTCGGGAAACTCTTGAGCGCCGGGATCTGCTTGTCGAGGCTGTGGGTGAGGATCAGGCTGCCGAGGTACGGAATCTCGATGGCGTATTTGGTTTTCTCCGCCTGCATGTCCGGGATGCCGAACAGCACCAGCGGGGTCGGTCCGTTGTCGGCGTTTTCCCAGTGGCCTTCGATGGCGGCGATTTTTGCCGGCTGATGTTCCAGGGTATTCAGGCCATGGGCGTCACCGACCACCGCCTGAATCGGTGCAACGATCAGCGCCATCCACAGCGCCATGGAAAACATCTTGCGCACCGGTTTGGTGTCATTGCCACGCAGCAAATGCCAGGCCGCCGAAGCGCCGACGAAGAACGCCGTGGCGACGAACGCGGCAATCGCCATGTGCGCCAGGCGGAACGGGAACGACGGGTTGAACACGATGGCCAGCCAGTCGACCGGCATCACCCGGCCGTCGACGATTTCGAAGCCTTGCGGGGTCTGCATCCAGCTGTTGGAGGCGAGAATCCAGAAGGTCGAAATCAGCGTGCCGATGGCGACCATCACCGTGGCAAAGAAGTGCAAGCCACGGCCCACACGGTTCCAGCCGAACAGCATCACCCCGAGGAACCCGGCCTCGAGGAAGAACGCGGTCAGCACTTCATAGGTCAGCAACGGCCCGGTGACGCTGCCGGCAAAATCAGAGAATCCGCTCCAATTGGTGCCGAACTGGTACGCCATGACCAGCCCCGACACCACGCCCATGCCGAAGTTGACGGCGAAGATCTTCGACCAGAAATGGTAGAGATCGCGGTAAGTGTCGTTGCGGGTTTTCAGCCACAGGCCTTCGAGCACCGCCAGGAAACTCGCAAGACCAATGGTGATCGCCGGGAAAATGATGTGGAACGAAACCGTGAACGCGAATTGAATTCGCGCCAGGTCCAGTGCCTCCAGGTTGAACATGATGATGTCCTCATCCAGGCTGAAAAGCGGCAGCACACGGCCGGGCCACCGCCAGGCGCGAACGCCTGCAGCCAGTCAAATTGCAATAGGGTTGGATCGCGTGGGTCGGTTACGCCACCGACGACGGGATCAGGTTGCTCGCCTCGGCCGCTTCGAGGCGGATCGCCACGAATTTGGAGGTTGGCGTGTAGGTGCGGTCGCCGTAGCTTTCCAGCGGCACCAGCGGATTGGTTTCCGGGTAGTACGCGGCAGCCTGCCCGGCCGGAATGTCGTAGGCGATCAGCGTGAAACCGCTGACCCGACGCTCGCGCTCGTCATCCCACAGCGCTACCAGATCAACCTTCTGCCCCGGTTCAAAACCGAGCCGGCGGATGTCCTGCTCGTTGGCGAACACCACGTCGCGCATACCGTAAACACCGCGATAACGGTCGTCGAGGCCGTACAGCGTGGTGTTGTACTGATCGTGGGAACGCATGGTTTGCAGGATCAGGTGCGGCTTGACCGGCAGGTTGCGCACGCCTTCGCTGATCAAATGTTCCGGCAGCACGCACGGGGTGAACTGGGCCTTGCCGGATTCGGTGTTCCAGACCCGGTCGGAAGCGTTGTTGCCGAGGTGGAAACCGCCGGGGATCAGCAGCTTCTCGTTGAAGTTCTCGAAACCCGGAATCACGTCGGCGATCAGGTTGCGGATGCGCCCGTAGTCACCCACCGCCCATTCCCAGTCGATCGGGTGTTTGCCCAGCGTCGCAGCGGCGATCCCGGCAATGATCGCCGGCTCGGATTTCAGGTGCGCCGACTTCGGCTTCAGTTGGCCGAACGACAAATGCACCATGCTGAAGGTGTCTTCCACGGTCACGCCTTGCGGGCCTTCGGCCTGCACGTCGATGTCGGTACGGCCCAGGCACGGCAGGATCAACGCATCACGCCCGGTCACCAGATGGCTGCGGTTGAGCTTGGTCGAGATGTGCACGGTGAGATCAAGTTTGCGCATCGCTGCATGGGTGCGCGGGGTGTCCGGCGTGGCTTGAGCGAAGTTGCCGCCCAGACCGATAAACACCTTGGCTTCGCCACGTTCCATGGCGCCAATCGCCATGACCGTGTTGTGGCCGTGCATGCGCGGCACCTTGAAGTTGAAGCGTTTTTCCAGGGCGTCCATCAGTTCGGTCGGGGCCAGTTCGTTGATGCCCATGGTGCGGTCGCCCTGCACGTTACTGTGGCCGCGCACCGGCGACAGCCCGGCGCCCGGACGGCCGACGTTGCCGCGCAGCAGTTGCAGATTGATGACTTCCTGCAGGGTCGGCACCGAGTGCACGTGTTGGGTCAGGCCCATGGCCCAGCACATGATCACGCTCTTGGCGCGGGCATACATGCGCGCTGCCAGTTCGATGTCATGCAGCGGCACGCCGGACTGCTCGACGATGTGCTCCCAGCTCGTGGCATCGACTTCGGCCAGATAGCTGTCGAGACCCGACGTGTGCTCGGCAATGAACGCGTGATCGAACACCGGTTCGCCGCCGGTGGCCTGGGCCTCGCGCTCCCACTCCAGCAGAAATTTGGCCATGCCGCGAATCATCGCCATGTCGCCGCCCAAGGCTGGACGGAAGTACGCGGTGTTGGTCGCTTCCCAGCCGTTGCTGAGCATCTCGATCGGGTTTTGCGGGTTCTGGAAACGCTCCAGCCCACGCTCCTTGAGCGGGTTGATGCACACCACCTGAGCGCCGCGCTTCACCGCTTCACGCAGCGGTTCGAGCATGCGCGGGTGGTTGGTGCCGGGGTTCTGGCCGATGACGAAAATCGCATCGGCGTGGTGCAGGTCTTCATAGACCACCGTGCCTTTGCCCACGCCCAGGCTCTCGCCCATGCTCACCGCACTGGCTTCGTGGCACATGTTCGAGCAGTCCGGGAAATTGTTGGTGCCGTAGGCACGAACGAACAACTGATAGAGAAACGCCGCTTCGTTGCTGGCGCGACCCGAGGTGTAGAACTCGGCCTCGTGGGGCGATTTCAGGCCTTTGAGGTGTTTGGCGATCAGTGCGAAAGCGTCGTCCCAGGTGGTTTCGACATAGCGGTCGACCCGCGCGTCGTAGCGCATCGGATGGGTGATCCGGCCCTGATATTCGAGCCAGTAATCGCTTTGCTCGGCCAGGGTCGACACCGTGTACTTGTTGAAGAATGCCGGGTCGACCAGGCGGCCGGTGGCTTCCCAGTTCACCGCTTTGGCGCCGTTCTCGCAGAACTTGAGCATGCTCGCGCCGGGTGCTTCACCCCAGGCGCAACCGGGGCAGTCGAAACCGCCGTTCTGGTTGGTCTTGAGCATGGCGCGGATGTTCTTCAGGGCGTTTTCACTGCCCAGCCAGTTCCTGGTGAGGCTGATCACAGCGCCCCAACCCGCAGCGGCGCCCTTGTAGGGTTTGTAACGGTCGACTTGTGACATGGGACTTCTCCATGACGATGCACACAGGCAAAAACCTGATCGGGTTTAAACAGCGACGACTGACTTTCAAGTTCAAAAGCGGTCGTTTCGTTTGACGGGGCCAAGGATAGGAACCGCTGCAAAAACTTGTCTAATCGCTATTAATGACTGCGTTATCGAAAGCATCTATCACGGACTTAAACCCTTTAAATTCGGGCACTTGCAAAATCAGGAAGCGATAAATCCGCAATAATTATTTCATCATCGACAGCATCAATCGGCCGGTAATCAAGAGTGATTGGACGCTGTTCGAAGTTGCTCATAACCTGCGCCGACCCAATCCCTTCAACAGCGGATTTCACCCAAGCGAGGCTGTCATGTCAGAGCGCGTCTTGATCGATGGTTACAACCGCCGCGTCGACTACCTGCGCATGTCGGTCACCGACCGCTGCGACTTCCGCTGCGTCTATTGCATGGCTGAAGACATGCAGTTTCTGCCCCGGCAACGAGTACTGACGCTGGAGGAGATCTATCAACTGGCGCAGAGTTTTGTGGCGCTGGGCACCCGCAAGATCCGCCTGACCGGTGGTGAACCGCTGATTCGTCCCGGGGTCGTCGGGTTGTGCAAGCAGATCGCCGCCCTGCCCGGCCTGCGCGAACTGTGCCTGACCACCAACGGCTCGCAGCTCGGCAAACTTGCGGGCCCGTTGTTCGACGCCGGGCTCAAGCGCCTCAACGTCAGTCTCGACAGCCTTGACCCTGTGCTTTTCAAACAAATGACTCGCACCGGTGACCTGGCCCGGGTGATCGACGGCATCGACGCCGCACGCGCCGCCGGATTTACCCGCACTAAACTCAACTGCGTGGTGATGCAGGGCCGCAACGATCACGAGATCAACGATCTGGTGCAGTTCGCCATCGAGCGGGATCTGGATATTTCTTTCATCGAGGAAATGCCGCTGGGGATCATCAGCGAACACAGCCGCGCCGAGTCATTCTTCTCCAGTGCCCAGGTGCGTGAGCGGATTGCCGAGCGCTACACCCTGATCGACTCCGCCGAGTCGACCCAGGGCCCGTCGCGCTACTGGCGGCTGGCCGAAGCGCCGCACATCCGGCTGGGGTTCATTTCGCCCCACAGCCACAACTTCTGCGGCACCTGCAACCGGGTGCGGCTGACCGTCGAGGGGCGTTTGCTACTGTGTCTGGGGAACGAGCATTCGGTGGACTTGAAGGCGGTACTGCGGGCCCATCCGGGCCAACCGGAACGCTTGGAGAAAGCCATTATCGAAGCGATGAAACTCAAGCCTTACCGGCACAATTTTGAAGTGAACGACGACGTGCAAGTGGTGCGTTTCATGAACATGACCGGCGGCTGAGCCGCCACGTTTTCAAGGCAAAAAAAAGCATGATCATCCGGCCCAAGATCAATCAGTTCGCCGTCCTGTTTACCCTCAAGGGTTCAATTGCCAAGCGCATCGCCCTGCGCACCCTGATGGTGACGTTGCTGGCGTCGGCCATCGTGCTGGTGGAAATGCTCCACCCGAGCAACTTCACCAAGGTCAACGCCACGCCGTTCACCTTGCTTGGTCTGTCGCTGTCGATCTTCATGAATTTTCGCAACAACGCCTGCTACGACCGCTGGTACGAAGCACGCAAGGCCTGGGGTGAAGTGATCGTGCATGTGCGCTCGGTGATTCGCGAGACCCATGTGATCCGCGAATCCGCCCAGCGTCGGTTATTGCTGCTTAACCTTTGTGGGTTCGCTCATGCGTTGAATGCGCGGTTGCGCCGGGAAAACGAAGCGGCTGCCAGCGCCGAATGGATCACCCCGCAACACGATGCGCAGGTGCCGGACTACAGCGGGCGGATCCTGCAAACCGTCGGTCAGCAATGTTCCGATCTGCATGAAGCGGGCGATCTCAGCGAATGGCGCTACATGCTGCTGGCCAATCACCTGACCAGCCTGACCCAGGCGCAGGCGGTGTGTGAGCGGATCAAGAACACGCCGCTGCCCTTCCCTTACACCCTGCTGCTGCACCGCACGATTTACCTGTTCTGCATCCTGCTGCCGTTCGCCATGGCCGAACCGCTGGGCTGGCTGACGCCGCTGTTCACGGCGATTGTCAGCTACACCTTCTTCGGCCTGGATGCGATTGCCGATGAGCTGGAAGACCCGTTCGGCCGGGATGAAAACGATTTGCCGACCGATGCGCTGGTGCGGGGTATCGAGCGGGACATTCTTTCGGAGCTGGGGACTGAGCCGTTGCCGCCGGCGCTGAAACCGGTGGACTACGTCCTCAGTTGATCGAACACCTCCCCTTCGGGGGAGGTAAAGTCATCAATCCAGATGCGCCCAGGTCATGCGAAACGATGCGCCGCCCCACGGCGAATCACCGACCTCGACCTGCCCGCCATGGGATTGCGACACCCGCCGCACCAGCGCCAGACCAAGTCCGAAGCCGCCCGTGCGGCGGTCGCGACTGGCGTCCAGGCGCGAGAACGGTTCGAAGATTTTCTCCCGCCCTGCCAGCGGCACACCCGGCCCGTCGTCATTGACCTGCACTTCGTACTGATCGCCAATGCGCACCAGCGACACTTCGACCCGCTGCTCGGCATAACGAATGGCGTTGCGCAGCAGATTGATCACCGCCCGCGCCATGAACCGCGGCTCGATCCGCACTTCATCGACCCGGCAATCAACGATCAATAGCTGCACCCCGGCCGCCTCGGCTTCCAGTGCCACGCTGCCGACCACGCTGTCGAGCCAGTTGGCAGCTTGAATATTCTCGCGGGTGATCACGGTCGCGCCGCGTTCGAGGCTGGCGTAGGTCAGCAGCTCGGAGACCATTTCTTCCAGTTCGCCAAGGTCGGCGTACATGTCGGCGATCAGTTCGCGGTTCTGGCTGGCGTCGGGTTGTTGCTTGAGTTGGTCGAGTTCGAACGACAACCGGGCAATCGGCGTGCGCAGTTCGTGGGACACGGCGTTGGTCAGTTCGCGCTGATTGGCGATCAGGCCTTCGATGCGCGCCGCCATCAGGTTGAAGTGTTCGGCCAGATCGCGAATGTTCGAACGCTTGGAGAGCTGGATGCGCGACGAGAGGTCGTTGTCACCGAAGCGCTCGGCCGCCAGTCGCAGTTTTTCCAGGTCACGCCAGTGCGGGCGCACCCAGAAATACAGGACGATACCGAGCAGCACGGCCAGCATCATGTAAGCCGCCGAGATATAGAACGGCATCAGGCTCGGCTCGGGTGGCAGCTTGATGCTGAGCAGTTGCGAGCCGCCGTCGATGTTACTGATGAACTGGGTGTAGTCGTGACGGATCACCAACAGGCCTTGGGCGAGTTCGGCTTTTTCCTCATCGCTGAGGTTCAGTTGATCGGCCTCCACCAGACTCAGCGTCAACCCGTAGTGCGGCCGCAACGCCTCCAACTGCGCCTCGCGCGCCGCGCCCTGCTGATCGCGCATGTGCTCGATCAACGACCAGGCCTGACCGCGCACCGCCTCACGGTTGTAGGCCTGCATCTGGTTGTCGAGCAACGCGTTGAAGGTGTGCTCGACAGTTTGCAGCGCCGCCACCAGCCCGACGGTCATCACCAGAAACAGCCCGAGGAATAACCGCAGCATCTACAGCTCCCACGCAAACGGATTGAACAGATAGCCCTTGCCCCACACGGTCTTGATGCACACCGGTTCGCGGGGATTGTCCTTGAGTTTGTTGCGCAGCTTGCTGATGTACACATCGACGCTGCGATTGAGGCCATCGAAAGCGATGCCGCGCATGCGATTGAGAATGTCATCGCGCGACAGGATGGTGCCGGCGGCACTGGCGAGCAGCCACAGCAGTTCAAATTCCATGGTGGTCAGCTCGATCAACTCGCTCGCCAGACGCACTTCACGGCAACTGCGGTCGATGATCAGGTTGCCGAACTCCAGCGAGCTGACCACGCCGCTGTCCGGCACCTGCCGGCGTTGCAGGGCCCGCAGGCGTGCGAGCAGGACGGGCGGCTTGATCGGTTTGATCACGTAGTCGTCGGCGCCGGACTCCAGACCCAGAATGTGGTCGAGGTCATCTTCCTTGGCCGTCAGGATGACAATCGGCGTGTCAGACACGCTGCGGATTTCCCGGCACACATGCAGGCCGCTCTGCCCCGGCAGCATCAGGTCGAGCACCACGACTTTGGGCTTGAATTCAAGAAACGCGGCCACGGCCAGATCGCCGCGATGCACCGTGCGCACCTCATAGCCGTGTTGTTCAAGAAAGTGGGCGATCAGTGCGGCCAGGCGCTCATCGTCTTCCACCAGCAGGACTCTGCCAAAACCCAGGTTATCCATAACAATCGTCGCCAACCCTCAGTGAAGTGGGCGCCATTATGGCGGCATTCGTGGACAAGACGTTTAGCGGGGGCAGCAAAAACCGGCCTCTGGGGCCGGTTTTCGTTGATGTTTCATACTCTTAAGAGTTTTTAACAATTCATGCCGCGACGGGTACGCCACTGTGGAAACGGAATTCCTCGTCCGGCGACTCGATCAGGTCCTGCTCGGCGGCGCGGACTCTCTCGATCACCTGGGCGATGTCCTTGGCGTCGCCGTACTGGTAGGCCAGTTTCAGGTAACCCTGGAAATGCCGGGCCTCGCTTTTCAGCAGGCCGAAATAGAACTTGCCGAGTTCTTCGTCCAGATGCGGCACCAGCGCTTCGAAACGTTCGCAACTGCGCGCTTCAATGAAGGCGCCAACCACCAGGGTGTCGACCAGTTTCACCGGTTCGTGGCTGCGCACCACTTTGCGCAGGCTTGAGGCATAACGGCCGGCGTGGAGCTGGCGCAGTTCGATCTTGCGCCGTTTCATGATGCGCATGACCTGCTCGTGGTGCACCAGTTCTTCCCGGGCCAGGCGCGACATCATGTTGATCAGATCGACATGGGAGTGGTACTTGGCGATCAGGCTCAACGCGGTGCTGGCGGCCTTGAACTCGCAGTTCTTGTGGTCGATCAGCAGGGTTTCCTGATCGGCCAGCGCGGCCTGGACCCAGGCGTCAGGCGTGCGGCAGCCAAGGAATTCGTGGATTTCGGGAAGGATCATGGGGCTCACGGTCAAAAGGTGTTCGAGCGAAGGGCGCCGATTATACCGGCCTGCCCGCAGACCACCAGCGCCAGCCCTTGATATGCATCAAGTCGCAGGCGCATCGGCAGCAACTATAGTTGTGCAACGCCGTGCCTTTTCATTGCTGGAGACTCACTCATGCAAGCCATTCGCAGCATTCTGGTGGTCATCGAACCCGAACACGCGGAAAGCCTGGCGCTCAAGCGCGCCAAGCTGATCGCCGGGGTGACCCAGGCCCATCTGCACCTGCTGGTCTGCGACAAGAAGCACGATCACGCCGGCATGCTCAGCGTGCTCAAGGCCGCGCTGCTGGCGGACGGTTACAGCGTCACCACCGAACAGGCGTGGAACGAGAGCCTGCACGAAACCATCATCGACGTGCAGCAGGCCGAAGGTTGCGGGCTGGTGATCAAGCAGCACTTCCCCGACAGCTCGCTGAAAAAGGCCCTGCTGACCCCGGCGGACTGGAAACTGCTGCGCCACTGCCCTACTCCGGTGCTGCTGGTGAAAACCGCCGCCTCCTGGAAAGACCGGGTGATTCTGGCCGCGGTCGACGTGGGCAATGCCGACGGCGAGCACCGTCACCTGCACACCACCATCATCGACCACGGCTATGACATCGCGAGCCTGGCCAAAGGGCATTTGCACGTGATTACCGCCCATCCGTCACCGATGCTCTCGGCGGCGGATCCGACGTTCCAACTCAAGGAAACCATCGAAGCGCGCTATCGCGAGCAATGCCGGGCGTTTCAGGCTGAATTCGATGTCGACGACGAGCATCTGCATGTCGAGGAAGGTCCGGCGGATGTACTGATTCCGTTCATGGCGCACAAGCTGCAGGCCGCCGTGACCGTGATTGGCACCGTGGCGCGCAGCGGTGTGTCGGGGGCGTTGATCGGCAATACGGCCGAACAGGTGCTGGATCAGCTGGAAAGCGACGTGCTGGTGCTCAAGCCGCAGGAGGTTGAAGACCATTTGGTGGAGTTGGCGGTGAAGCATTAAGTATTCGGGCGCCTGCAAGGCCGTCATCGCTGGCAAGCCAGCTCCCACAGGGACTTAGGTGTGCACTCCATGGAGAGCTTTACACCATCATTGTGGGAGCTGGCTTGCCAGCGATAGCAATAGATCAGTCGCCGAGGGCATCCTTGAGAAAACCGGGTGCGATGTAGCGCTGATAGTGAGCTTCCGACAGCAGGAAAAATTCCCGATCAATGGCATCGCGCAGTTCCGGCAGGTTCCAGTCGCGAAATTCCGGCAGCAGCACCATCCCGTAGGCTTCCAGATTAATGATCACCCGCGCGCCCCGGGCGATCAGCTGATACGCCCAGCAATACTCCGACTGATGCGGCACGAAGCGGATCTTTCTCTGCTCAAGCTGCTGGCGCAGGCGCGCCGGGTCGAAGACCTCGACCTTGCTCGCCATCACTTGTGACAGCAATTGCTCAAGACGCAGCCACACCGCGCGCTTTTCTTCCTCGTTGTAACCGTTCCAGTGGATCACTTCGTGGTGGAAACGCTTGCAGCCACGGCACACCAGATCACCGTAAACAGTGGAGCAGAGGCCGACGCAGGGGGTCTTGATGGTCTGATTGGGCATAAATGGGCAGAACACTTGAAACGCGGAACAGGTCGGCATGTTAGCCCTTTGTCCGGCATACATCACCCCTCAAACGTCAGGGGCAAGCGCTGGATCAAGGTTTGCCCCGCCCGCGCACAACGCCACCAAAGTCCAATAGAGCCCGACTTACCTTTAAATTTTTTTTGCCGTAGAATCAGCCAGCCTTTTTAGGCGCCAATGTCCGTTAGAAGCTGTTTTCAAAGCGTCACGAGCACAGTCGTTCCTTCAGAGCGGTGTTGGCGAAGGGTTTTTCCAGCGGGGAAAAGCCCAACGCCAACCCTCATCAGCTCCCCGTTCTGCAGGCGTAAAACTTTGAAAGCAGCTTCTGTAAGGAATTGCCGGTAATTCTGGCCGAACGACCCACAACGTCGTGAGGAGCATGAGTACGGCAATTTCGGGATGAGCGTCCCGGACACCCATTTGGGACCACTGATGAGGGTAATAACTGTGCTTGAAGCCTACCGCAAACATATCGAAGAGCGTGCAGCCCTGGGTATCGTTCCCCAGCCGCTTAACGCCGAACAAACTGCAGGCCTGGTCGAGCTGCTGAAGAATCCTCCGGCTGGCGAAGAAGCTTTCCTCGTTGACCTGATCACCAATCGCGTACCACCAGGAGTGGACGAAGCCGCCTACGTCAAGGCCGGTTTCCTCTCCGCACTGGCCAAGGGCGAAGTCTCCTCCCCTCTGCTGGACAAGAAACGCGCTGTAGAACTGCTCGGCACCATGCAGGGCGGCTACAACATCGTGACCCTGGTCGAACTGCTGGACAATGCCGAGCTGGCACCAGTGGCCGCCGAAGAACTCAAGCACACCCTGCTGATGTTCGATGCCTTCCACGACGTGGCTGAAAAAGCCAAGAACGGCAACGTTCACGCCAAGGCCGTGCTGCAATCCTGGGCTGACGGCGAGTGGTTCAAGAAGCGCCCTGTGCTGGCCGACAAGATCAGCCTGCGCGTGTTCAAGGTGACCGGCGAAACCAACACCGACGACCTGTCCCCTGCTCCAGACGCCTGGTCGCGTCCTGACATCCCGCTGCACGCCCTGGCCATGCTGAAAATGGCCCGTGACGGCATCGTGCCGGACGAGCAAGGCAAAACCGGCCCGATGAAGCAGATCGAAGAAATGCGCGGCCAGGGCTTCCCTATCGCCTACGTCGGTGACGTGGTCGGTACCGGTTCCTCGCGTAAATCGGCGACCAACTCGGTCCTGTGGTTCTTCGGCGACGACATTCCTTACGTACCGAACAAGCGCGCTGGCGGTTTCTGCTTCGGCAGCAAAATCGCTCCGATCTTCTACAACACCATGGAAGATGCCGGCGCACTGCCAATCGAGTTCGACGTATCGAACATGAACATGGGCGACGTGATCGACCTGTACCCGCACGCTGGCAAAGTCTGCAAGCACGGTACCGACGAAGTCATCACCACCTTCGAAATGAAGACCCCTGTACTGCTGGACGAAGTCCGTGCCGGCGGTCGTATTCCGCTGATCATCGGCCGTGGCCTGACCGAGAAGGCTCGCGCCGAACTGGGTCTGCCAGCGTTCGACCTGTTCAAGAAGCCTGAAGCTCCGGCTGAAAGCACCAAGGGCTTCACCCTGGCGCAGAAAATGGTCGGCAAGGCTTGCGGTCTGGCAGAAGGCAAAGGCGTTCGTCCTGGCACCTACTGCGAACCGAAGATGACCACCGTAGGTTCTCAGGACACCACCGGTCCAATGACCCGTGACGAACTGAAAGACCTGGCGTGCCTGGGCTTCTCCGCTGATCTGGTGATGCAGTCGTTCTGCCACACCGCGGCCTATCCAAAGCCGATCGACGTGACCACCCACCACACCCTGCCTGACTTCATCATGACCCGCGGCGGCGTTTCGCTGCGTCCGGGCGACGGCATCATCCACTCGTGGCTGAACCGCATGCTGCTGCCGGACACCGTGGGTACCGGTGGTGACTCGCACACCCGTTTCCCGATGGGCATCTCGTTCCCGGCCGGTTCCGGTCTGGTCGCGTTCGCCGCAGCCACCGGCGTCATGCCGCTGGACATGCCGGAATCGATCCTGGTGCGCTTCAAAGGCAAAATGAAACCTGGCATCACCCTGCGTGACCTGGTTCATGCCATTCCTTACTTCGCCATCCAGAACGGTCTGCTGACCGTCGAGAAGAAAGGCAAGAAAAACGCCTTCTCCGGCCGCATCCTGGAAATCGAAGGCCTGGAAGGTCTGACCCTGGAACAGGCGTTCGAACTGTCCGACGCCTCGGCCGAACGTTCGGCTGCCGGTTGCACCATCAAGCTGTCGAAAGAGTCGATCACCGAGTACCTGCAGTCCAACATCACCCTGCTGCGCTGGATGATCGGCGAAGGCTACGGCGATGCGCGTACCCTGGAACGTCGTGCCCAAGCGATGGAAGCCTGGATCGCCAACCCGCAACTGATGGAAGCCGATGCCGACGCCGAATACGCCGAAGTCATCGAAATCGATCTGGCCGACATCAGCGAGCCTGTACTGTGCGCGCCGAACGACCCGGACGACGCCCGTCTGCTGTCCAGCGTCGCTGGCGAGAAGATCGACGAAGTGTTCATCGGTTCGTGCATGACCAACATCGGTCACTTCCGCGCTGCCGGCAAGCTGCTGGATCAGGTCAAGGGTCAGCTGCCAACCCGTCTGTGGCTGTCGCCACCGACCAAGATGGACGCTCACCAGCTGACCGAAGAAGGCTACTACGGCATCTACGGCAAGGCCGGCGCCCGCATGGAAATGCCAGGCTGCTCGCTGTGCATGGGTAACCAGGCACGCGTTGAGCCGAACAGCACCGTGGTGTCGACGTCGACCCGTAACTTCCCGAACCGTCTGGGCGACGGCGCGAACGTCTACCTGGCTTCGGCTGAGCTGGCGTCCGTTGCTTCGATCCTGGGTCGCCTGCCGACCGTCGAGGAGTACATGGAATACGCTGGCAAGATCGACAGCATGGCGGCCGACGTTTACCGCTACCTGTCCTTCGACCAGATTGCCGAGTTCCGTGAAGCTGCTGCGAACGCCAAGATCCCTGTCGTTCAAGCCTGACGCTGCAACGCAATGAAAAACGCCGCCCATCGCGAGATGAGCGGCGTTTTTTTATGCCCTCTGACATTCAGGCATTGAGCTTGAGTGCCTGCTGAACCGCCTCATCCACACTCAAACCGCTCAACAGCACCTGCTCGCGTTCCAGCTCTGGCAATTGCGCCAGCACGGTCTGCGCCTGATCTTTGAGGCGCGCCAGAATCAACAGTTTGTCCTCGGCCCGCACTTGCAGGAAGAACGCTTCCAGCGCTTCGATGCTGGTGCCGTCCAGGTCCGGTGACTCCTCCAGACTCAGGATGATCGTGTGCACCGCCGCCGGCGCATGACGAGCCAACCGCAGCGCGCCGCCGAGAATCCGTTCCACGTTGGCAAAGAACAGCGCTTCACTCGGCCGCACGATCAGCACGCCGGGGATTTCCCGGGCATCCGGATGACGTTGCAGGTCGACATAATCGTGACCGCCGCCCATTTGCCCCAGCACCTGAATTTCCGCCGAAGACATCTGCCTCAGCATCAGCACCACGCTGATCGCCACCGCCAGCAGCAAGCCGTCGAGCACGCCCAGCACCAGCACCGCTGCCACCGCGCAGATCACCAGCAAGCGATCACGGCGCCAGATGAAGTAGCGACCCAGCGGTTGCAGGCTCAACGCTCGTCCCAGGGCGTGAATCACGATCGCGGCCAGCACAGGTTCCGGGGTCAGGGCGATGTACGGCAGCACGGTCAACACGATCAGCAACACCACTGCCGCGGCGACAACGCCCGCCAACCGCGATGTAGCGCCCGCCGCTTCATTGGCCGAAGTCGCCGAATACCCGGCCCCGGCGGGCATGCCGTGAAACAGGCCCGATAACAGATTGGACGCGCCAAGAGCCAGCAGATCGCGGTTCGAGGAAACCCGGTCACCGTGCTTCAGGGCAAACGAGCTGATCGACCCATAGGACTCGGCGTACAGGATCATCACCATGGCAAATGCCAGCTCGCCGAGGCGCAGCCAATCGGCAAACGGCATGTTCGGCAGCTGTGGCATCTCCAGCGCCAGGTCGATGACTCCGATCAGCTTCACCCCATAGGCCGGCAGGCTCAGCCATTGGCTGGCGGCAACGCCCAGCGCCACGACGATCAGCCCACCCGGCACCCGGCGAAAGCGGGCGCAGGCCATCAGCACCAGCAACGCCACCAGCGCTACTGCGGCGCCGGCCAGGTTCCATTTTGGCCACTGCTCGATCAGTTGCGGCAGGAAACGGATCAGGTTGCTGTCCGTGAGGTGGACATCGACGACGCTCGCTACCTGTTTGAGGATGATCGTCACCGCCAATCCCAGGGCGAAGCCGCGCAACACCGGTTTGGCGATGAAGGACGTCACACTGCCGAGCTTGAACAACCCCGCCAGAAGAAACAGCACACCGGTCATCATCACCAGACCGACCGCCAGGCTCAGGCGCAATGCCGGATCGCCGCCAGCCAGCGAAGCCGTCGCAGCCGCCAGCACCGCCGCCGATGACGACGTCGCCGAGACCACGGCAAAGCGGCTGGTGCCCATCAACGCGTAACACAGCAGTCCGGCGAACAACGCGATCACCCCGGCCTGGGGTGGCAGAGCGGCAATGCTGGAATACGCCACCGCTTCGGGCAGCAACAGACCGGCAATCGACAGCCCGGCCAGCAGGTCCTGACTGCGACTGGGTACTTCCGGTCGGGAAGCGGCACTCAGCGGTTCAGTTGACAATCGGACCCACCCTGGCAGATACCGAGCCTCCTGGCTGCGCGCCAGGTTCATGGCTTTGGTCTGCTTTCATCACGCTCCAGAAGGTTACCGTGTCGACAAACGAAAGATCCTTGAGCACCAGCAGCGAAGCCTTTTTGACCTCTTCCTCGATCAGCGCAAGACCAAAGTGATGGTGATCAACGATGCAGTAGACGCCTTCAGGCCCAAGCACACTGGGGAACCAGTGATTGTCCAGCGCTGCCGCCCGCTCCTTGCGTTTGAGCTTTTTCCATTCCTGACGCTTGTCGGCGACTTCAGCGAGGCCCACCGCAAGCTGCGTGGGATGGAGTTTTTCCAGTTTGGCGCTGATCAGTTGCGGTCGGGCTCGGGGCATGAGGCATCTCCGGGAAAAAGTGCCTTTCAAGCGTAGCCGTTTATGCCTTGGGAAGTGTGCCCTGGATCAGGCATCGGGGAGGATTTGCAGAAAACGGGAGCGCATGGATCGCCCCCGTCTGGTGCTGCCGGACTGGAATCAGGCCGCCAGCGAGTAGATCAACGCCGAAATCGCCACCAGGCCTACGGCGGTGACAAACACGTTCGACGCCTGACCACGATAGCGCGCCATCGCCGGCACCTTGCGGATCGCGTACATCGGCATCAGGAACAGGATTGCCGCGATGACCGGACCACCGATGGTTTCGATCATGCCGAGGATGCTCGGGTTCAGGGTCGCCACGATCCAGCACACCACCAGCATGAACGCCGCAACGATGCGATCCAGAGCCTTGGCGCCCGGGCGCTTGCCGCTCTTGACGATCAAACCTTTCAGGCCTTCGCTGGCACCGATGTAGTGACCGAGGAACGACTTGGAGATGGCCACGAACGCAATCAACGGCGCTGCGAACGCGATGGTCGGGTTGCTGAAGTGGTTGGCCAGGTACGACAGGATCGACAGGTTCTGCGCCTTGGCTTCAGCCAGTTGTTCCGGCGACAGGGTCAGCACGCAACTGAAGACGAAGAACAGCACCATCACCACCATCAGCAGGTGGGCGCGTGACAGGATCTGCGAGCTGCGCTCGTCGGCGTGAACGCCGTAGCGACGCTTCTGGTCCACCGCAAACGCCGAGATGATCGGCGAGTGGTTGAACGAGAACACCATCACCGGAATCGCCAGCCACAGCGTGTGCAACAGCGCCGACGGAGCCGGCACCTGCGAAGCGGTGCTCAGGATGCCGCCGTTCCAGTGCGGAACCAGGTACACCGCCAGGAACAGCAGCGCGACGATGAACGGATACACCATCAGGCTCATGGCCTTGACGATCACCTGCTCGCCGCAACGAACAACAGCCAGCAGGCCGAGGATCAGCACGAACGACAGCAGCGCGCGCGGTGGCGGCGTGATGTGCAGTTGGTGTTCGAGGAAACTGGCGACGGTGTTGGTCAGGCCGACGCTATAGATCAGCAGGATCGGGAAGATCGCGAAAAAGTACAGCAGGGTGATCAGCGCACCGGCCTTGATGCCAAAATGCTGCTCCACCACCTCAGTGATGTCGGCGCCTTCACGACCGGAGAGCACGAAGCGGGTCAGGCCGCGGTGTGCAAAAAAGGTCATAGGGAATGCCAGCAGCGCCAGGATCACCAGCGGCCAGAAGCCACCCAGACCTGCGTTGATCGGCAAAAACAGGGTACCGGCGCCGATGGCCGTCCCGAACAGTCCCAACATCCAGGTAGTGTCATGGCGATTCCAGCTCGACAGTTCGGCTGGTGCTGCCGCTTCAAAGCGTTGTTCGACGCTATTGGCCTGATCATTCATCCGGTCGGATCTCCGCATTCCGGTCACTTGCCACTCGGTCAGGACGCGTCGGAAAAAACCGACAGACATGCTCCGGCCGAAACAGGGGCGCGATTCTCCGCGATAAATGAGCGGAAGCAAAGACTTAGCTGAGGAATGGTTGTGCGGAGCAGATGGGAGCGTTGTCGTTTTTGGGAAAAAGACTGTCGGCAACAGATACGTAAAATGTCGTTTTATGGCATGTGCCGGCGCCGAACCTGCTCATGAGGGCCTGTTCAGATCGATCGGGCCAACATGAAGCCAAGAGACATACAAAAGATGCCGAAACCCAGCATGCCCCAGATCGGGTACATATCGTCTTTGTCCTGGATTCGCATTTTCTCGACCCACTCATCGTGCTCTCGGTCTGCTTCTTCCATTATCGCCTTACGGTCGAACGTGCTCATGTAGATTTCCTTTTGTGGCTGACTGTTGTGAAAAACGCATGCTCAAAACCTGAAACAGACACTTGCTACTGCAGTGATTGCGGTCACCACCCCACCCAGAACCGCGAGTGGATACAGGTTCGTCTCCCTGTTCAGCTTTTTTACTTCCGCCAGAAGCTTTTGCCTTTCAGCCCTAAGTTTGCGTGATTCATTCATTAGCCTGTCGAGTTCCAGACTTTCACGATCGTTCTGAAGCATTGACCTTCCTTGGCTGATGGCAATTCCCGTTCAGGCTGCCGCTCCATCCTGAGAGCACCCCGCGTGCCCCTGTATGTTTTCGCGTTTCTCATCCCACCGTATAGCGGATGAATCCACCAGTATTCGTAGGCAACATCCGTAAATCCCGCAGGACGGTGCGTCCATTTCCTATCGCTTTTAAACAACCTCACTGACTGGCATTTTTCGGCTATACCCAATGGCGAATTGACTGAAATCCCCGTCCAGTCCCCTCGCCTGTGGAGCCATCCCATGCCCCTCGTCCGCGTCGACATCAAGAAAAACCCGGACCCGACTTTCGCCAAACGCATTGGCGAAGTGATCTACGCCGCACTGCGCAGCGAGATCAATGTGCCGGAACACGACAATTTCCAGGTGCTGGCCGAGCACGACGACCAGCACTTCGTCTATGACCCGCAATACCTTGGGATCCAGCGCAGCGACGGCATCGTGTTCATCCAGCTGACCATCAGCGAAGGCCGTACCGTGGAGATGAAACAACGGCTGTTCCAGACCATCGCGTGCAACCTGAACCAGCAACTGGCCGTGCGCCAGGAAGACGTGTTCATCAATCTGGTGGAAGTGAAAAAAGAGAACTGGTCGTTCGGCAACGGCATCGCCCAGTACGTGACCTGATCCTGTGACCACCCGCGCCGACATCACCTTCTGACGAAGCACCCGCGCGCTCCTCGCATCAGCTCCTACACTGCCTGATGCGGGGCCGCGCCAGCCATTGCCAAACCGCTCTGGAATCAGCACTCTGAACCGACTTTTGCGCCCGAAGACCGACGATCAAAGGAGCCGAGCAATGCCCGCCACCGTTCTGGTACTGGTTGAAACCATCAATGACTACCTGCCCATTCTTGAACGACAGGGCTTTCACCTGATCCTCGCCCCGACTCCCGCCGAACGCGCCCAGGCCATTGCCACCCATGGCACCCGCATCGACGCGGTACTGACCCGAGGCCCGCTGGGTTTGTACGCTGAAGAAATCGCCGCGCTGCCCGCACTGAAAATCATCTGCGTGATCGGTGCCGGCTATGAGCAGGTGGATCTGCAAGCCGCCAGCAATCGGGGCCTGACCGTAACCAACGGCGCCGGGGTGAACGCCTCGTCGGTGGCCGACCATGCCATGGCATTGCTGCTGGCGCTGGTACGCGACATTCCGCGCTGCGATGCCGCCGTGCGTCGGGGTGAATGGCCGAAGATCATGCGCCCGTCCCTGGCGGGCAAGCGGCTGGGGATTCTCGGGCTCGGCGCAGTGGGCATGGCCATCGCCAAACGGGCGAACCTGGGTTTCGACATGGAGATCAGCTACCACAACCGTCAGGTGCGCAGTGACGTGCCTTACGCGTTTTGCTCCACCCCGACCGAACTGGCCCGGGCCTCGGACTTCCTCGTGGTCGCAACGCCCGGCGGTATTGGCAGCCAGCATCTGGTGACCCGCCCGGTGCTCGATGCCCTGGGACCGAAAGGCTTCATCGTCAATATCGCTCGAGCCAGTGTCATAAACACCGCGGACCTGATCACCGCCCTCGAACAACGGCGGATCGCCGGCGCTGCACTGGATGTATTCGATCACGAACCGCAGGTGCCGGATGCACTGAAAACCTTGAGCAACGTGATTCTCACACCGCATGTGGCCGGCCTGTCACCGGAAGCCACACAGGGTACGGTGGAACTGGCAGGAAAAAACCTGGTGGCGTTTTTTTCCGGAGAACCGGTACTGACACCGCTGACGCTGCCACCAAAACAGAACAACCAGCGCGTGCACTAAAGCACGCCAAGCAACGTCCACAAGCGCCGCGACTCGGCGTCGGCCGAGATCAACTCGCCGAGCAACTCGCTCAACGGCTTGTTGCCCCACTCGACCCCGCGCCGGATCAGATAAGGCACGGGGCTGTGGGGTTCGGTGCGGGCCAGGTATTCGGCGATCAGCAGCAATTGCCGATAGGCCTCTTCACGGCTCGCCGGTTCACGAAAGACCTGCGCCGCGACAGGCGCTTCATCGACCGGTTGCGCTTCCACCGCAAGGGCTTCGACAGGTGCGACCGGCACCGGTTTTTGTGGATGCATGGCGATGAACTCCTGGACCAGAGTCAGCAGCGCTTGAAGGATATCCTGCAGGGGCCGTAATCCCGGCCCCTGATCGCCCAGATACGTATCACTCCAGGCGCTCAGACGTTGCAGATGTTGCTGGCTCAGCAGCAGGTTGCCCTGTTGCCGCAGCCAGAACGCCAGCGGCGTGGCACGCACCTGATCGCTGAGCTTCTTTTGTTCATTGCGTGCCGATTCAGCGAGAGCCTTGGCATTTTTGCTGTCATTGACCAGCACCTGCTGCACCTGCAGACGGCGCCAGCTTTCCAGGTTGTACGCCTCGAAATCGCTGTTGTGCGAACCGAACAGCGGCACCCGGGTCAGCAGCACTTCACTGTACCGGCGCACCAGCCACTCCAGCGGAATCACGCGCCACGACTGGTCGCCCTCCTCGGCCTGTGGATGCAACTGTTCCGGATAGCGCTCGCACAATCCGACAATCAGCGCCAAGCTGCCAGGCAGTCCGTCCAGCCCCTGCTGATGCAACCAGGCTTCGCCGAGCCAGGCACTGAGCATCAGGTCCTTGCTGCGCTCGATCAGCAACGTCGTGGTGAGCCTTTGCACTTGCGGCCAGTTCGCCTGTTTCAGCGTTGATTGCCAGACCCCGGTCGGCAGGCTCGCGTCGTCTTCACGACGCAGCTCGCGAATCAGATCGAACTCATGTTCGTAACGCAGATCCGCACCACAAGGCGCGTCTTCGCTGATCGGTGCGAGCAATTGATCCATCAGGTTCGGCAACGTGGCAGATGGCAGACTCACAGGCCCTCCTTTCGAGATTCAATGGACGCAGTGGTTGCGGTCACCTGGAACGGCGAACGCGGCGCCCGGGTCGGCAACGGCGGAATCGACAACGGCTGCTTCGAGCCCTGACTCATCAACGACAGGCGCACGAACATGCGGGTGAATTCGGTGGTCACGCTGTCGTTGAGCGCAGTCACGGGCAAGCGCAGCGTCAGCGGGAAATCCGTGTAATCCGTGCTCGGTTGGCGCAGGACCGAAAAGTGCGCGCGCATCAGCCGCAATAACGACCATGGCCCGCCATATTCCCACCCTGCCTCCAGGTCCCGCACCACCAGGTTCGGTTGCAGTGGATCGTTGACCGGGCGCTCGCGACCGTTACGCGCCCAGCGCAGGGTCAGGCGGATCGGCTGGCCGACCATCCAGCGCAGGTTCGGCTGCTCGACGGCGGGATAGCTGATTTGCTGACTGCCGGCCAGCAAGCCCCCGGCGATCACTTGATCGGCGCCGCGCTCATCATCACGATCAGTGCGCCAGCGAACGTCCATCTCGACACCGAGAATGCCGCTCTTGTCACGCACGAACAGCGGCGTCAGCCACAGGCTCGCCTGCTTCAGGCGGTTGAGAAAATCTTCCGCCGCCAGCCGCTCCGGGGTCTGGCTCAGAACCAGTCCGGCCTGGGCCACCGGCAAGCGCTTCTCGATGATTTCCAGAAAGTGCTGGACCCGCGCCGGGTCGGCATCCTGGGCCTGCACGCCGCTGGCAAAGGGAAAGCGATCGGCCAGGTACTGATTGAAATAGTTGGCCAGTTCATTCCATGCCGCCGCGGCCTGCTGCTGTTGCAGGTACTGACAACGTTGCATGGCCGACTGTTGCAACTCCACTGCACGCATTGCCAGCGTGCCGCGCCCGCCTGCCAGATTGGCGGTCTGCAGCACCTGCACGCAGGAGCCGGTGTCCATGTCGATGAAATCGCGGCTGACCAGTTGCTCGATTTGCGCCGGTGAACTGGCCGGATTCGAATCCTTGTATTTGAGCAGTTCGTCGTTCAGTGCGCTGAACTGAGTCACCCGTTCATAGTCCAGCGCCGACAGATTGCCCTGCTGGGTCATCAGCCACTGCAATGCCGATGTACGCCGCTCGGTGATACCGAGCATGGTGTTGAATTGCTGCTTGAGGCTCAGCTTCAAATCCTGCACATCGCTGGCGCCGTACAGTTGCAGGCCGAGGTTTTTCGAGCCGTCCCACTGGCTGATTTCAGTCCGGCCACCGAACAGCGGTTGTGCAGTGATTTCATCCAGCCCGCTGACGATCTGCGCCAAGGCCCGGCGGTTGAGCGCACCTTGCAGCCGAGCCGCCAGATCACTGCGATGGACTTCGACAAACGCCTTTTGCAGAGCCATGGCTTGCTCGGCCTTGACGTTGAACACTGCGTAAGCATGAGTCTGGTCGTTGTGATCCTTGAGGCTCAGCCACATGGCCTGGGCCGCAGCACTTTGGGCTGCTTGCAGCAGCGCACCGCGATAGGCCGGAGGAATGCGGGGCAGCTCTTCGGCGAGATAGCTCTTGTAACTCGCGTAATAGTTCAACGACGTGTCGAGGTCATCGCCGTCCACGTTCTGGCCTTGCAGGTTGACGTTGTCCTGATCGGCGCGCATCGCCACCGAAACGAAGTCTCGCTTGAACAGCGCATGCACCGCGTTGTCCAGTTTGACGACATGATCCTGCAACGCCAGTTGACCGCTCCCTTGCTGCACCAGCAGGTTGCCGCGCGAGCCGACCTGGGCGATCCACTGGTCACGAAAACTCTGTTGCAGCTTGTTCGCCTGCATGTCCAGTTGTTGCTGGACCGGCGGCCCCAGCAGCGCGCTCTTGCGCACCTTGTCGAGAAACTCGCGATAGCCCGGTACCAGCTCCTGTCCCTTGCCCCGGCCCCAGGCCGAATTGGTCAGGGCCACCGCCGCTTGCAGGTCGTCGATGAGCGCGGTGAGATCCTCCAGCTCATTGAGGTTGTTACCGCTCCCGGCCTCCAGTTTTTCGAGATGCAACTTGAGGTAGCCGGCCTTGCTCACGAAGTTGTCGGCGAGGAAATACTGATCGAGCCAGCGCTCCATAAGTCCGTTGAAGTTACTGACGATCAGCGGCCGCTCGACACTCAGGTCCAGCGCCTGCAAGTCACCGCCATCACCCGCCGCCAGCAGACGGTTGTAATACGCGGAATGGGGAACCGTGGCAGCGTTGAGGTTCAACGACAGCGCGCTGTTGCTCAACTGCACCAGATCCTCCAGCGGAGCGCGCTGATTGTTCTGCACCTCGGCAAACAACTGGTTCTGCTGTTCCAGACGCAACGCCCGGTCGACCAGATCCGTGGCCTTCTGGTAGTTCTGCCACTGCGCCGGGTCTTCGCTTTCAATGCTGGCGCGCCGATCGGTGGCGCGGATCGCCTTGATCTTCGCCAGCTCCGCCAACAGCAGATCGTGCAACGGCTGCACCATCTGGCGTTGCGCAGACTTGAACAGTGCCCGTTCGATCTTTACGTCCACCGAGGAAAACCACGAAGCCGGAAACGCCAGCGAAACGTAATGCCAGTGCGGCGCGCGCTCCAGCACCCGCCAGAAACCCTGCACGTTGCGCCGGGTTGGCTCGACACGGTGCTCATCGTCGGTGACCGCGACATAACTTTTCTGCGCACTCTGCATCAGTCGCGCCAGTTCGTGAGCATCCCTGACCGAATCGCGCCAGACCCAGACCATCGCCACCGCCCAGATCACCCCGACCACCAGCGCAATGCCGGCAGTCACCCGCTGCCAGCGCTGGCGCAAGCGCAACAGGCGCGGTACGCCCAGAGCCAGGCCCCGCTCGCCTACAAGCCGCTGGCGCCACAAGGGACGCATGAACGCGCTGCGCTGCAGGCCACTGTCGTCAACGGAGAATCCGTCCAGCGCATCTTCCGATGGCTGACTGGCACTCAAATATACTCCGCGAAAACACGGCGCCTCACCCTGCGCATTGCCCTGGAACACCGGCTCGAGCACGTTCTGCAAACCACGACGCAATGTTTCCAGGCGCTCTGGCAAGGCATACAGATCGGCGCTCAGGTACCCGGACAACGTGCCGATTTCGATGACCGCTTCGGCGACGGCACGATGCAGGCGATCCAGCGCCTGATCGCTCCACTGCCCCTGCCACACCGCGTCGCGCGCATAGGGTGACGACCAGCCCAGGGTGCGCTCGCGGGCTTGCTCGGGCAACGCGCTGATCAGTTCCTGAAACCCGGGCAGTTCTTCCAGCCCGGTGACGATCACATAGATCGGCACACTCAATCCGAAGCGCTGCAGCAGATCAATGAAGCGCCGTCGCGCGGCCAGACCGAGCTGCGTGGCCTGTTCCAGATTGCTCAGGCGGCTGGCCGGAACCGTCCAGATCACCCCGTCCAGCGGGCGTTTGCTGCGCAGGCGCAAGATCAGCCCGAGCAGGCGCCACCAGCCGCCGCGCTGCAAATGCATGCCTTCGTCCGGCAGAAAAAGCGCCTGTGGCACCACCAGCACCGCCCCCTCGGGGTCAGACCACCAACGGCCGAACCACGCGGGTTTGTCCGTGGGTTGCAAGCGCCATTCAGTCACCAGCTGGGTGCCCTGGGTTTCATCGCCCAGCAACAGCAGCCACGGCATCTGATAGCGATCGCGACTGCCCTGTTCCTGCTCCATATGGCGCACGGCACCGTAGAAGCTGCGAATCGCCGCACCGCTCCGTGTGCGCAGCCACCACACCGCCACGGCGATGATCACCAGCAACAACAGCACGGCGACGACCCAGGCGACAATCGTCAGTGTGCTCATGAATCCTGCTCCGACACCGTCACCGAGTCGATCATCTGCAACACCGGTTCCAGCTCGGAACGAATGTCACGCCAGAGAAACTGACCGATCCCGGTCAAGAGCAGCACCATCGCCAGCATGCCCAACGCCAGTCGAAAACCGTCCGGCAACGCGGTACGTACCGGTAACTGCAACGGCGGGACCCACGAAGGCTGCACCAGCCGCTGGCTCACGCCTTCGTAACTGGCGTCGTCCTGCCAGGCAAAACTGAACAACGCCAGACGCCATTTCTCCAGCTGCGCCTGACTGTGCTCGCCACGCAGGCGGCCATGAAAACCGAGAATCAAACATTGCAGATAGACATTGGCCAGGTCGCGACTGGTGGGCTGTTGTTCATCGAGCAGGGTTTGAATTGCAGCCGGCAACTGTTCACCGGCCTGACGACTCGAGTACAAGCGTGACTCCAGGGGTTTGTCCTGCCACGCCACTTGGCCCGGCCACGGGCTGAACAGCAATGTTTCATCAACCAGCGCCACAAAGGCATACACCAGCGCCTTGACCTGCTCGGTGGCCGAATCGCCGACCCGCGAATACGCCGTACGCCACAACCGTTGGGACGCCTGGGTCGACAGTTCGACGACGGTCTCCACGAGCGCCGCTTCGTCATCGCTGTCCTTGGGCAACTGACTCCAGTCCAGTTGCCATTGCTGCCACGCCTGACGGAACGCGCTGCTCAGCGGTGCGTCCTGCAACCCAAGGTTTGCGACACTTCCTTGCGACATACGGCGTTCCTTGTGTGATCAGGCACGTTCACTGTTCTGGGCAACAAACAGCACCACTTGCCACGGACTGCTGGTCAACCGGGTGGCGGGAGCGGCGATCACCAGCGGCAATTGCGCGTCGAACCAGTTGCCTTCGGCCGTCACCACAAACAGCCGGGTGTCATCACCCACGCTGTAGGCCACTTGCTCGTTGCGGCTCATGGCCTGGTGCGTCAAGCCACTCATGCGCTGGCGGCTGAGCAAGGCGATGTGCGGCGCCGAGGCGATGATCGCGCCGCGCAGCCATTCGCCGGCCGCCTGCTCGCTGGCGCCGTTGGGCATGCGCAGGCCGATGACCAGCCGCTGGCTCGGCTGCTCGTCCGGCAACTGAATGGAAAAACTGTGTTCGCTGCGTTCGAATGCGATGCTGCGGTAACCCGCACGGATCAGCTCCAGGGTGGTTTCCAGCCACTCCAGCAACGGCTCGTAACCGAGTTGCAACTCGAAAAAATCCAGCGGCGCAAACGACGGTACGCCTGCCAGCGGGTCCAGCGCCGACCACGCCCCGGCCAGGCCCAGCAACTGCACATACAACGCCTGCGGATGAGCAATGCGGCTGTTCAGCGAGCCTTCGACTTCCGGTAGACGCGACCACAACGCGGTCAGTTGACGGCGAATCTCCAGCGCATCGTCCTGATTGCCTGACTGCTGTGCCTGACGCAGGCGCCCGCCCAGGAACAGGCATTTCTCCCGGGCTCGCGCGCAGAGCCCGGCGATCCGCCGCCCCAGCGGCGACTCCGGCAACAGGACCGGCGTCGGCGGCGTATAGGGCAACGGCAAAAAACCGCCGCCCTCCTTGCGGACTTTCAGCAGTGGCAGGCAGATCGAATCGGCTTTGTTCAGTTGCGTGCACAGACGCGGATTGGGTCGCCATACCGTAATCGATTCGGGAAATTCACCGCTGGTGAGATCGGGCAACGCTTCGCCGACCACCGACTGCAAACGTCCCTTGAGCGGCAGCAGTTGACCGGCACGCCACAAAGGGCTGATGGCCAGGTACACCGTGACGGTAGCGTCATCGGTTTCACCGATCGACGAGCCGACATCCAGCTCCAGTGCAGGCCCGACACCCGCCTGTAGATTGACCGGTAAACCGTCGGGCATCGTCCCCTGCAACGACAACACTCGCACGACCCCCGCACTCATCGCCGAAGGGTCGAACGCCATCTGACTGACACCAAAGAACCACGGATTGCAGGCCTGGGCCAGATGCGCACCGAGCGCCTCGGCCCGCAGACCCTGCAACTGAAAGTGCTGGGGCAGCAATTGCATGCCTTCATGCCAGCAGACCGCGTCAGGTAGCAGACTCATACGACTCCCTTCGACTGCACCGCGAACCGGCGGCGGACGGTGTGTTTCAGTTTTCCTTGCTGACCAGCGTCATCTCGCGGCTGTCGAACTTGAGCCATGCATCGCTCTGATCATCCAGCCGCAAGCGGTGCGCTCCGGGTGTGTTATAGCTGGCGAAGACTAAAAGTCCAGCCGCCCGCTTGCCCCCCAAAGGGAACGGCTGGCGATCGATGAATTGCCCCGGCACCAGCTCCAGTCCCCACACGCTCATCAACTGACGATAGTCGCGCTGATACTGCTCGCGCCCGGCAAACCACTGCTGGGCACTGATGCCCGACAGTTGCTTGAGCAGATCAGGGTCATTGACCGCGATGAAATCCACGGCGATCGGCGTGTCGTCATTGGCCTTGGGCGCGACGTCGAGGGTCAGGCTGTCGAGGTCCACTTTCGGCCCGAAGAACGAGCAACCGGCAAGCAGCGCAAAGCCGATTGTTAGAAAAAGTCGTGAAGACAAAATGAATTTTCCTTTTCGTGATCCAGTCCAAAAAAGTTTTTCGCTTGCATTTTTATAGACCTGTTCTAGCGTCTTGGGTAGTTCGGTTCCTACAGCCGAATGTGGAAGGTTTGTCAAAGGAACGACAGGTCATCTGCCTCCCTTTCTAACCTGTGGTCCAGCAAGGGAAAGCGATGAACGGGCCTCCCCGATGCATTGCGCCCGCTCATCGCATCGGAGTCCGCCGACATGGCAGAAAGTACCCAGCACAAGCTCGACCGGGTTCGCCCGCCTCGAGTGCAAATCACCTATGACGTCGAAATCGGCAACGCCATCGAGAAAAAGGAATTGCCGCTGGTCGTCGGGATCCTGGCCGACCTCTCGGGCAAGCCGCTCGAACCATTGGCAAAACTGACCGAACGCCGTTTCACCGAAATCGACCGCGACAACTTCAACGAAGTGCTCGCCTCCATCGGCCCCCGCGCCACGCTGCAAGTCAACAACACCCTCAGCGGCGACGACAGCAAGCTGAACATCGAGCTCAACTTCAAACACATCGACGATTTCGACCCGGTCAAGGTGGTGGAGCAAGTCACCCCGCTGCGCCGCCTGTTCGAGGCCCGTCAGCGCCTGCGCGACCTGCTGACCAAACTCGACGGCAACGACGATCTCGACAAGCTGTTGCGCGATGTCATCGCCAACACCGAAGGCTTGCAAGAGATCAAATCGGCTCGCCCGGACACCGCTGTCCCGGCCGCTGATGCCGAGGCCCCGGCCGAACCGCAAGCCTGATCGTCCACCTGACCGAGGAAGAATTCGCCATGCCCGCCGCCGCCCAGAATCAAGCCAGCGAAAATGCTGCCGCCGAGACTTTATCCCTGCTTGACCGGATCATCGCCGAGGGCCGCATGGCCCATGACGACAGCCAGCAGGACTACGCCCGCGACATGCTCGCGGAATTCGCCACCCAGGTACTTGACGAAGGCATGGCCATCGACAAGGACACCGTGGCGATGATCAACGACCGCATCAGCCAGATCGACGAGCTGATCAGCGCCCAGCTCAACGAAGTGCTGCATCACCCGGACCTGCAAAAACTCGAAGCGTCCTGGCGTGGCCTGCACATGCTGGTGCAGAACACCGAAACCAGCACCCGGCTGAAACTGCGACTGCTCAACGTGACGCAGAAAGAGCTGCAGAACGACCTGGAAAAAGCCGTCGAATTCGACCAGAGCGCCCTGTTCAAGAAGATCTACGAAGAGGAATACGGCACCTTCGGCGGTCACCCGTTCAGCTTGCTGGTGGGTGACTACACCTTTGGCCGTCACCCGCAGGACATCGGCTTGCTGGAGAAACTGTCGAACGTTGCCGCCGCTGCTCACGCCCCGTTCATTGCTGCTGCCAGCCCGCGTCTGTTCGACATGAACAGCTTCACCGAACTGGCCGTGCCGCGAGACCTGTCGAAGGTCTTCGAGAGTCAGGAACTGATCAAGTGGCGCTCGTTCCGTGAAAGCGAAGACTCGCGCTACGTCTCGCTGGTGCTGCCGCACTTCCTGCTGCGTCTGCCTTACGGCCCGGACACTTCGCCGGTGGAAGGCATCAACTACGTCGAAGACACCAATGGCACCGATCACAGCAAATACCTGTGGGGCAATGCCGCATGGGCGCTGTCGCAACGCATCACCGAAGCCTTTGCCAAGTACGGCTGGTGCGCGGCAATCCGTGGTGCTGAAGGTGGCGGCGCGGTCGAAGGCTTGCCGGCACACACCTTCCGCACCAGCTCCGGCGACCTGTCGCTCAAATGCCCGACTGAAGTGGCGATCACCGACCGCCGCGAGAAAGAACTCAACGACCTCGGCTTCATCGCCCTGTGTCACAAGAAGAACAGCGACATCGCGGTGTTCTTCGGCGGCCAGACCACCAACAAAGCCAAGGTCTACAACACCAATGAGGCCAATGCCAACGCACGCATCTCGGCGATGTTGCCTTACGTGCTCGCGGCATCGCGTTTCGCTCATTATTTGAAGGTGATCATGCGCGACAAGGTCGGCAGCTTCATGACCCGCGACAACGTGCAGACCTACCTCAACAACTGGATCGCCGACTACGTGCTGATCAACGACAACGCACCGCAGGAAATCAAGGCGCAATACCCGCTGCGTGAAGCGCGTGTGGACGTCACCGAAGTCGCCGGCAAACCCGGTGCCTATCGCGCAACCGTGTTCCTGCGGCCGCACTTCCAGCTGGAAGAACTGACGGCATCGATCCGCCTGGTCGCCACGCTGCCGCCTCCGGTAGCCGCCTGACCCGCCTGCGCCCGCAGGATATTCCTGCGGGCGCTCCCCTGTTTGTCTAGCGCGACACCCTTCAGGAGTTACAAGCGATGGATGCAATCATTCTCGACCTCGGCGGCGACATCAAAGGCGACAGCCTGCTCGAGGGCTACAAGGACAAGATCGAAGTCATGTCCTACAGCCACAACGTGGCAATGCAGGTGACCAACGACGTCAGCAACTCGGAGCGCACCTCCGGCCGGCCGCACATCGGTGAATTTACCCTGACCAAATTCATCGACAGCTCGACCCCTTCGCTCAACGAATATTGCTGCGCGGGCAAGCCGATCCCGGAAGCCAAGATCACCATCGGCCGCAACGCCGCCGAGGGCAGCGGGCAGATCATGCCGTTCATCATCTACACCCTGACCAACGTGGTGATCTCCAACGTCAGCGTCAGTGGCGGCACCGGTGGCAAACCGGTGGAGACGCTTTCTTTGAACTTCACCAAGATCAAATGGGAACTCACCGCGCAAAAAGACGACGGCACCAAGGAAGGCACCGCCGGCACGGTCTGGGACCTGGCCGCGAACAAGGCCGGCAAGTAACCGGACGCAACGGCCATGACAAGCTCGGGAATTCTCCCGCCGCTGTTCGAACGCCTCGCGTCCGGTGAGGCGGACGGCGTGCAGGCGTTCGATCGTCAGAGCCTGCTCGACTCGGTGCACGCCGAACTGGCGCGCCTGTTCAACACCCGCCGTGGCCCGCGCACATTGACGGTGCCCCCCAGCGTGATCGATTACGGCATCGCCGACTGGAGCGCTCTGCAACAGCAGCGCAGCGATGACCGTCGTCGGCTGACGCGGGACATTCGCGAGGCCATCACCCATTTCGAACCGCGCCTGCTGCTGGGCGAGGTTCAGGTCAATCCCCTCCCCGAACAGCCACAGCGATTGAGCATCCGCCTGCTCGGCGAATTGCGCAGCGGCTCGCAGCACTGGCCGGTGGCCTTTGTCATCGAGCCCGGCAACGAAGGGCTGGAGGTGCGCCATGAGCGACTCGATTGACCCGCAACTGCTCGACTATTACCAACGTGAACTGACCTGGTTGCGCCATGCCGGCAGCCAGTTTGCCGAACGCTATCCGAAAGTCGCGAGGCGGCTGGAGCTGTCTCCCGGTGAATGCCCGGATCCGCACGTCGAGCGATTGCTCGAGGGTTTCGCCCTGCTCGCCGCACGTCTGCAGCGGCGGCTGGATGACGACTACGCCGAGTTCAGCGACGCATTGCTCGAACAGCTTTATCCCTTGGCCATGCGCCCGTTGCCGTCCTGCGCCATCGTCCAGTTCGAACCGGACCCGAGCAAAGGCAACCTCGACGGCGGCTATCCCCTGCCCCGGGACACGCCGCTGTTCGTCACCACCAGCAAGGGCGAAAGCCTTCACTTTCGCACCAGTGCCGCCGTGCGTCTGTGGCCGGTCGAAGTCAGCGAAGCCTTGTTGCTGGGAAGCGATGAAGCGCAGGCCCTGACCGGTGTGGCGCAGTGCCGTTCGGCGCTGCGTCTGAGTCTGCGCTGCCTGGGCGACAGCCAGTGGTCGGAGCTGGGTATCGAACACTTGCGCATTCACCTGGCCGCGTCTCCGGTGGTCAACGCCAGCCTCTATGACCTGCTCGGCGCCCACGCGGTGCAGGTACTGGCCGGCTCGCCGGGGAGCATTCCCGCCAGCGTGAAAGGCCTGCCGAGGATCGTCGGTTTTGCAGACGACGAAGCGCTGCTGCCGGACGAAGACGGCGTGCATCCGGGCATGCGCCTGCTGGCCGAGTACTTCGCGTTCCCGGACAAATTCCACTTCTTTGATCTGCCACTGTCCGGCGTTTCGAGTGACAGCCAGACGCTGTACCTCTACATCGTTTTTGACCGAGCCCCGGCCGGTCGCCTGCACTTGCAGGCCAGCGACATCACCCTCGGCTGCGCGCCGGTGATCAACCTGTTTCCGCGCACCTCGGAGCCGCTGCGCCCGGACGGCACCCGCAGCGAGTATCGACTGGTCGCCGACAGCCACCGGGAAAACAGCGTCGAAATCCACAGCATTCGTGGCATCCGCGCCAGCTCCGCCAGCGGTGTGCAACGGCTGCCGGCGTATTTCGGCAGCCAGCACAGCAGCGCTGACCGGCAACGTTACTGGCATGCACGACGGGTCAACGGGCAGACGCCGAACCGGCTCGGCAGCGATCTTCTGGTCAGCGTCGTCGACACCCGTTTCGAACCGCAGACCGACCTGCCCGATTACAGCCTGACCGCCGAACTGCTGTGCACCAATCGGCATCTGGCCCAGAGCCTGCCCGCCGGTACGCCGCTGGGGTTCGAGCGGCCGGGCCCGGTGGCGTGGGCACGCCTGCGCAATCCGCCGAGCCCGCAGAGTCTGCCGCGACTGAACGGCGATTCGCGCTGGCGGCTGGTGTCGCAACTGACCCTCAATCATCTGTCGCTGGTCGAAGGGCCGCAGGCGCTGGATGCACTGAAGGAAATCCTCACCCTGCACAACCTGCGCGATGAGGCCAGCGCCCTGCGCCAGATTGAAGGTCTGGTGAGCCTCGGTTGCGAGCGGGTGATCGGCCATGTCGGCGCCGACGCCTGGCGCGGCTTGCGCAACGGACTTGAAGTGCAACTGCAGCTCGATCCACAGCATTTTGTCGGTAGCAGCGCGGTGTTGTTTTCAGCGGTGCTCGCGCAGTTCTTTTCGGTGTACGCCACGGCCAATCGCTTTGTGCGCACCGTGCTCATGCAGGCAGACAAGGAGGTCAAGGCATGGCAACCCCAAGCCGGCATGCCTCTGTCGCTCTGACCCTCAGCCAGCGCCTGCGCCGTGATCCGCAGGCGTTCGAATGGTTGCAGGCGTTGCTGTTGCTGGAGCGCGAACAGCCGCAGGCCGACTCCCTCGGTTCGGGTACATCGCCACAGGCCGAAGCGCTGAAATTGCGCGGGCCGTTGACCCCCTTGTTCGCCGCCAGCCAGATCGAAAGCCTGGAGGAAATCCCCGGTGAACCGCTGACCCTGAACTCGCCGATGTTCGGCCTCGGCGGCCCCGACGGCCCGCTGCCTTACGCCTATCAGGAATGGCTGCAACAACGGGCGCGAGCCAAGGATCATGCACCCGCCGAGTTCCTCGACCTGTTCCAGCATCGGTTGCTGAGCCTGCTGTACAAGGTGATGCGCAAACACCGGATCGCCCTCGGTTTCACCACGCCCGGCGCCTCGCCGGTGCAGGCGCAACTTCGGGCGCTGACCGGGTTGTTGCCCAAATCCCTGCAAGAGCGCCAGGCAATTCCCGACTGCGCCGTTCTGGCCTGCACGGCGTTGTACGCCGATGGCCGTCGGTCGTTGGCCGGATTCGCGGCGATTGTCCGCGAGCAATTTGCCGTGGCGGTGGAACTGAGCGCCTATGAAGGGGCGTGGCGTGAGATTCCACGTGCCAGCCGCAGCGTCATGAAGGCGGGGGGACGCAATCTGCAACTCGGCCGCAGCGCTGTCGCCGGTACTCGGGTGTGGGATGAACACGCCGGGATTCGCCTGACGCTCGGGCCATTGTCTTCGGCGCAGGCCGGACGCTTTCTGCCGGACGGCGAAACGCATCCGGCGCTGGCGAGCCTCGCTGCACTGTATTTCGGCCCGGATCTGGACGTGAAACTGGTGCTGTTGGTGCGCGGTGCCGGGCCGCTGCAACTCGGCCGACAAACCCCGGTCCTGTTGAGCTGGAACGGTGGCCTGCAACGCCAGACCAGCCTGGCCGTGCAACGGATCGAAACCCGCCTGCGTCAGCTGGAGATCACCTGAAATGGAACTGGCCAGCCTGATCGGACGCCTCAACCCGGACAACCGCCGCGCCCTCGAACGTGCCGCGCAACGGTGCTTGCAGCGCGGACATCACTTTGTCGAGATCGAGCATCTGTTGCTGGAGTTGCTGGATATCGAGGGCGGCGATTTTGCCTTTCTGCTGCCGCGTTTTGGATTGGAGCGTGATGCGCTGACGGCGGAGATCAACAAGGCGCTGGACCTGTTCAAGGCTGGCAGCACGCGCACGCCGGCGTTGTCTTCGCACACCCTGGGATTGCTGGAAGACGCCGTGGTACAGGCCAGTGTGTTGGGCGTCGAGAGTATTCGTTCCGGGCTGCTGTTGCTGGCGCTGATCGACCGTGACGAGCGCCGCAGCTTATTGCTCAACAGTGCTTCGTCGCTGCTGAGAATTCCGAAAGAAGCGTTGCGCGCAAACCTGCTGGAATGGACGGAAAACTCTCGTGAGCACGTTGGCCCGCGCTCTGTATCTTCGGGGAGTCCAACACCACGGCAAGACTCGGTGCTCGATCAATACACCCAGGATCTGACCGCCGATGCTCACGCCGGGCGCATTGACCCGATTGTCGGTCGCGACGGCGAGATTCGTCAGTGCATCGACATTCTTCTGAGACGCCGGCAGAACAACCCGATTCTGGTCGGTGCGCCGGGCGTTGGCAAAACCGCCGTGGTCGAAGGCCTGGCGCTGCGCATCGCCGCCGGGGACGTGCCGCCGTCGTTGCAGGAAGTCAGTTTGCGGGTGCTCGATCTCGGTCTGTTGCAGGCCGGGGCCGGGGTCAAAGGCGAATTTGAACAGCGGCTCAAAGGTGTGATCGACGCGGTTCGCAGCGCCGACAAGCCGATCATCCTGTTCATCGACGAGGCCCACACACTGATCGGCGCTGGCGGTGCCGAAGGCGGCAGCGACGCGGCCAACTTGCTCAAACCCGCGCTGGCCCGAGGTGAATTGCGCACGTTGGCCGCCACGACCTGGATGGAATATAAAAAGTATTTCGAAAAAGACCCGGCCCTCGCCCGCCGCTTTCAGTTGGTGCAAGTGGAAGAGCCGGACGAAATCACCGCCGTGGAAATGCTCCGTGGCGTGGCAGCAAAACTGGAACAGCACCACGGGGTGCAAGTGCTGGACGCAGCGATCCACGAAGCGGTGAAACTCTCCCATCGCTACATCTCCGGCCGCCAGTTGCCGGACAAGGCCATCAGCGTCCTCGACACCGCCTGCGCCCGGGTCGCCCTCGGTCAGCACGACGTGCCGCCACCGCTGGAGAGCCTGCGCCATCGCCAGCAAAGCCTGAAAGAAGAAGTCGAACGCCTGCGCCGCGAACAGGCCACCGGGCTGGATCATCGCGAGCGCATCACCTTGCTGGAGAGCGAATCGAAGACCAACGTCCAGGCCATCCGCGAACTGGAAACCCGCTGGAGCGAAGAGCGCGTGGCCGTGCGCGAACTGCTCGACACCCGCCGAGAACTGCTCGACCTCAGCGAACGCGCCGACAGCGACAAACCCGACGAAGCCACCGACAGCCGCATCGATCATCTGGCCGCCGAACTGCTGCGCCTGGAGGCCGGGCTCGATGCGATTCGCCAGGACGACCCGCTGGTGCCCGAACAGGTGGACAGCAAGACCGTCGCGGCTGTTATTGCAGGCTGGACCGGTATTCCCGTCGGCAAAATGCTTGCCGACGAAGCTCATGCCGTGCGCACCCTCGGACAGCGCATGGGCTTGCGTGTGATGGGCCAGACCACGGCGCTCTCGACCATCGCGCAGCGCCTCCAGGCCTACCGCGCCGGACTGACCGACCCGCAGAAACCGGTTGGCGTGTTCCTGCTGGTTGGACCTACGGGCGTTGGTAAAACCGAAACCGCGTATGCACTGGCGGATGCCTTGTATGGCGGCGAACGCAACCTGATCAGCATCAACCTTTCCGAATATCAGGAAGCCCATACCGTCAGCCAGCTCAAGGGCGCCCCACCCGGCTATGTTGGTTACGGCAGTGGCGGCGTACTGACGGAAGCGGTACGGCGCAAACCGTATTCGGTGGTGTTGCTGGATGAAATCGAGAAGGCGCACCCGGATGTTCTGGAAGCGTTTTACAACGTGTTCGACAAAGGTTTGATGGAAGACGGGACGGGGCTGGTTGTCGACTTCAAGAACACCGTAATGCTCGCCACCAGTAACGTCGGGGCTGAACTGTTGCTCGACACTCCCGCGTCACACATCGGCTCTGAAGCCTTCAACGAGGCGCTGCACAAAGTCCTTTTGCAAGCCTTCCGCCCGGCGTTTCTGGCACGCATGACGGTGGTCGCCTATCGACCGCTGGATGAAGCAACGCTGGAAGGGATTGTGCTGGCGAAGCTGGAAAAACTGCGGGGCCGCTACAAGGCAGCGACCGGCAAACAGTTCGAGTTCGATTCGGGAATCGTTAAAGCCGTGCTCGCCAAATGCAGTGCGGCAGGTGCGCGGGATGTCGAGAACGTGTTGATGACGCAGGTGACGGGGAAGTTGGCGGAGTGGGTGTTGGAGTAGCTGTGCGCGAGCGCATCGCCGGAAACAGGGAGGCAACATGAGCTACAAGGCCATATGCGACAAAATCGACGGACATGGCGAAGGCATCTACAACTTCGGTCAGTCCAGCTTTCTTTTGCTCGTCGCCGACAACCGGGACGGCATCTGCCGGGGTGTCAGCACCGCATGGCTCATCGCCAAGAAAAAAGGCAACGACTACCTCAAGGACATCGTCAAGCCAACGATGAAAACCGGACTGCTGCACGAACAGAAGACGGCGCGCCAGGCCTCGGACTTCCAGTCAGAGTATGTGGACATCAGCGGCGATACGCCCGGATCCCCGTCAGCCGCGACCCTGGGGGCATTGAGAACCGGTGGGGTGGGATCGCTGGGCCAGACAAAAGCGGAAACCTACCAGAGCTTCGCCACTGCCGGTAAAGCCATCGGCGAGTTCGTGCTCACCTCGTCTTGTCGCTACTTCATTCTGTCGATCAAAGGCACGCTCGGCGGGCATTCCGTGGCCTTTTACCGACCTTGGGTACTGTTTGGCAAAAGCAGCAGCTGCGTATTTTTCGATCCCAATTTTGGCGAATTCAAGCTGGAGGGTGCCCAAGGCGTAGCCCTTTGCATGGATGCGGTCGCAACGGCTTACAAACAGGGTCTGTCGACGGGGTATCGGCTTTGGGGGTTCAGCTGAAAAGCACTTTATAAGGGGACAGACTAATTTTTGTTACCGCCTGTTGACGACGCGAACAGAAAGAATCCCAGCGGAGATTGCCATGGCAGAGATACATAAAGTCGGTCGTTACTCAGGAGGCAATGTCGCAATGACAGGAACAAACCCGCTATACGCCAACTGGCTGGCGGCCAATCACGCCACCAACGGTGGGACGATTCCTGACTTGGCCACCATCTGCCATGAATCCTCTTCAACTCGCCGAGCCTTGGCCGGCTCGGGCGCCTCCCATGGAACCTGTTTTGCCGTCGTCGAACACTTTGATGCCTCACGCGGCGTACTGATGTACAAATTCGGCGACAGTGCACTGAAACTGGACCTTCTCGGAAACTACACAACAACAACCAAAAAAGTCGTCACAACCCTTCGCGGGCACGCTGAAATCAGTGCGTTGGTTCAGGCGATCAACAGTGTTGCGCTCCCTGACGGTGATTACAGCAACTTCGTTACACGTATCTATATCGAACTCAGCCCCTGCCCGCTTTGTGGGCCGCAACTCGAGCCTTACATTAGAAACTCGGTGGTGATGTACAGCTACGTTTATGGAAACGAGAGAGAGATGGATGGGTGGGTCAGTGACAACCAGGCTGCAATCCATGGGAAAGGCGGTACGTTCAGGTGGTGAGCTTTTTCTCTACCAACAGCTGAGGTCAGCTCATGCCCCGGTCTACCGACAGCAACACCACCCTGTCCCTCACCGCCACCGCGCTGTCGGCGCTTTACCCTGATTCGCTGTCCGGCGACGAGGCGCTCAACGTTCTGGGCTCGCAAACCCTCAACGGGCTCAACGACGGCACTTCTCTGACCCTGACCAGCGCCATCGCCACCCACGTCACCACCACCCTGCACAACGATGCGCAGTTGCGCCCGTTCGACGCTCTGGTCGCCGAGATCCGCCAGCTCCCCGCCGATGCCACCGCCGAGCGCTATCAACTGGTTCTAAGGCCATGGCTCTGGTGGCTGACCCTGGCCAGCAACAACCGCGTATTCCAGAACCTCGCCACCTCCGACATTGTCACCACAATCTTCAATGCCCACGGTTTCACCGATTTCAAACTCTCGCTGACCGGAAGCTACGCACCCAGGGAATACTGCGTGCAGTATGGCGAGAGCGATTTCGCTTTCGTCTCACGGCTACTGGAAGAGGAAGGCATCTTCTGGTTCTTCACCCACGAGGACGGCAAGCACACGCTGGTGCTGGGTGACAGCAACGATGCTTTCGTACAGATCCCCAACGGGCCGAAGGTCAAATATCTGGGCCAGCAAATGGGCGAGCGCGAGCTGCACGGCATCCGTTCGGGCCAGGTGTGTCTGCAAGCGGTGGCCGGCGTGTACAAGGCGACGGATTACGAGTTCACCACGCCGACCACCTCGCTCTACGGTCAGGCCGAAGCCGTGGCCGGGCCGCGTTCGATCTATGAGCATCCCGGCGGTTACAACGCCAAGGCCCGGGGCGATGCGTTGACCAAGCAGCGGGTCGACGGGCTGCGCAGCGAGGAGAAACGTTTTGTCGGCGAAAGCGACTGCCGCTGGCTGATTCCGGGTCACTGGTTCACCCTCGACGGCCACGAAGACGCAAGCCTGAACATCGATTGGGTCATCACGCGGGTCATCCACGACGCCAGTCATGAAAACTATCGCAACCGCTTCGAGGCGATCCCCAAGGCCACGCCCTTTCGCCCGCAACGCCTCACACCCAAACCGCGCATGCATCCGCAAACCGCCATCGTCGTCGGCAAGTCCGGCGAGGAAATCTGGACCGATGAATACGGCCGGATCAAGTTGCAGTTCCCTTGGGATCGCGACGGCAAGAACGATGAAACCAGTTCCTGCTGGGTGCGCGTGGTGCTGCCCTGGAGCGGCAAGGGGTTCGGCATGCAGTTTGTGCCGCGCATCGGTCAGGAGGTGATCGTGACCTTTATCGACGGCGACCCGGACCGGCCGCTGGTCACCGGTTGTGTGTACAACGGCGACAACGCCCTGCCCTATGCCTTGCCGGCGAACCAGACCCAGTCGGGAATCAAGACCCAGTCGTCCAAGGGCGGCGGCGGTTTCAACGAGCTGCGTTTCGAGGACAAGAAGGACGCCGAAGAGGTGTTCCTGCAAGCGCAGAAAGACCTGAAGATCAACGTACTCAACGACACCACCGCCACCGTCGGCCACGACGAAACCCTCACGGTGCAGAACGCCCGCACCCGCACCGTCAAGGACGGCGACGAAACGGTCACGCTGGAGAAAGGCAAACGCAGCGTGACGATCCAGACCGGCAGCGACAGCCTTGATGTGAAGGACAGCCGCACGGTGAAGGTCGGCGCCGATCAGAACCACAGTACCGGCGGCAATTACACCGACAAGGTCACCGGCGACTACAGCCTGACGGTGGACGGCAACCTGACGATCAAGGTCAGCGGCACTCTTACGCTGCAAAGCGGCGGCAGTTTCACGATCAAGAGCGGCGCGGATCTGGCGACCTCCGCCAGCACCTCGATCACCCAGAAGGCCGGCACCGCCATGACCAATCAGGCCGGTACCTCGCTGGACAACAAGGCCGGGACGACGCTGACCAACGACGCCGGCATCAGCCTGACCAACAAGGGCGCCGCCTCACAGACCGTGGACGGCGGCGGCATGCTGACCATCAAGGGCGGGCTGGTGCAGGTCAACTGACAAGGAGAAGCCATGGCGATCACACCGCTGGATCTGCAGCAGGATGACAAACACCTCAAGGGGCGTCTGCAGGACGGTCAGCTCGATGGCCCGTTGAGTATCAAGGATGACGGGCGCCAGCAGGCGGACCTGAAATACAGTCAGGGCCAATTGCAGGGCACGTCCCTGCTCTATCACCCCAACGGCAAGGTGTCGGCGCAGATGCCGTTCGTGCGCGACAAACTGCAAGGCATCGCCAGTTTCTATGCGCCCGAAGGCTGGCTGCAGCGCAAGGCGACCTATCGGCGCGGGTTATTGCATGGCGAGGCGTTCAATTACTTTCCCGACGGGCAAGTGGCGGAGGCCGAGGTCTATCGCGATGGCGTGCGCGAGGGGCGTTATCAGCGCTTTCATCCCAACGGCAAACCGGCGGTGGACGCGCGATATTTGAATGGGCAATTGATGGAGCCGGAGCAAGGGTTCGCCGAGGACGGGCGGCCGCTGGATGCCGATGGCAAGCCGATTTCCCGGGTGCGCTGGTGGTTTCGCAAATGGACGGATCCGCAGCAGGCCTGAAAAGCCCCTCACCCTAGCCCTCTCCCAAAGGGAGAGGGAACCGATTGGGGGATATTGGCGAATTACACCGACGTGAAAGATTTGCGCTGAATCCATAATCGACTCGGTCGTTCAGGTCGATGTAGGGCGAATGACACCTCGGTCAGCTCCCTCTCCCTCCGGGAGAGGGCTGGGGTGAGGGCCATGGATTTAACGACAAGCAAAGAAGCTCAGGGAATCAACATCTGCATCTGCCCAGGCATCACGATTTTGATCACCCCCGCCCAGTTGCACATCAACGTACTGTTGGCATCGATCGCCGGCATCCCGCCCAGCAGCAGGGTCGGTGCGCCGCCGGGGATCCACGGCGTGGCGGTGGCGGGAATGCACGGCATCGGTGTCAGTACGCCCAGCGCCGCAGCCGTGGCAGCGGCGACCATCGGATTGGCCATGCTCATGCACATGCCGAACGGGGTGACATTGACCAGCGGAATGTGATCCATGATGTTCGCCGCCGGCATCCCGCCGGTCAGCGTGCGGTTGACCGGCAGCACGTTGAGCACCGCCGGCGCGGCGCCGAAACTGCATTGCAGGGTAGCGCTGGCACAGACTTGCGGGCAGCCCATTTCAAAGCTCCTGTGTGAACAAGGCATACGCGCTAAACCTTAGTCGCCTGCGGCCCGCCGCGCACATTCCCAAAGGTGATTATCGTCCAACACGCTAACCTATAAGACCGAGCCGCGCTTGTGACCACCCGAGCGCGCCATTAGATTAGCCAATGATGTCTGGCCTCCAAAATAAGCAGAAGGGATAAGCATGGCGCTTACTGACCAGTCCACCCGTATCCGCTCTGGCGAAGAACTCGATGCCAGTCTGATCGATCCGTACCTCAAGGCGCACATTCCGGGCCTGACCGGCACGCCGCAGATCAGCCAGTTTCCCGGCGGCGCGTCGAACCTGACCTACCTGCTGGAATACCCGGACCAGGAATTCGTCCTGCGCCGGCCGCCGTTCGGCCACAAGGCCAAGTCCGCCCACGACATGGGCCGCGAATTCCGCATCCTCAACCAGTTGCGCGACGGTTTCCCGTATTGCCCGAAAGCCTACGTGCACTGCACCGACGAATCGGTGATCGGCGCCGAGTTCTACGTGATGGAACGGGTCAAGGGCATCATCCTGCGCTCTGACCTGCCGCCGGAACTGGGCCTGGACTCGGCGAAAACCGAGGCGCTGTGCAAGAGCTTCATCGACCGTTTCGTCGAGCTGCACCGGGTCGATTACAACGCCTGCGGCCTCGGTGATCTGGGCAAGCCTGAAGGCTACGTCGCGCGCCAGATCAAAGGCTGGAGCGAACGCTACGAGAAAGCCCTGACCCCGGACGCTCCGCACTGGGAAAAGGTCAAGGCCTGGCTCAACGACAAGATGCCGGCCGACCACCCGACCTCCAGCATCGTCCACAACGACTACCGCTTCGACAACGTCATCCTCGACCCGAACAACCCGATGCAGATCATCGGCGTGCTCGACTGGGAATTGACCACCCTCGGCGATCCGCTGATGGACCTGGGCAACACCCTCGCCTACTGGATCCAGGCCGACGACCCGGCTCCGGTGCAACTGATGCGCCGCCAGCCAAGCCACGCCCCGGGCATGCTGACCCGCCGTGAATTCGTCGACTACTACGCCGAGCGCTCGGGCATCCAGATCGACAATTTCGACTTCTACTACACCTACGGCCTGTTCCGTCTGGCCGGCATCGTGCAGCAGATCTACTACCGCTTCTTCCATGGCCAGACCCAGGACAAACGCTTCGCGCAGTTCATTCACATGAACAAACTGCTGGAGCACATGAGCCTGCAGGTCATTGCCAAATCCAGCCTCTGATGACGGCGTTATAACAAGGCTCACTACAAGGGAATCCCATGTCCAAGACTCAGTTGTTCGACCTCGACGGCAAGATCGCTTTCGTCTCCGGCGCCAGCCGCGGCATCGGTGAAGCCATCGCCAAACTGCTGGCCCAGCAAGGCGCCCACGTCATCGTTTCGAGCCGCAAACTCGAAGGCTGCCAACACGTGGCTGACGCCATCATCGCCGCCGGCGGCAAGGCCACAGCGGTCGCCTGCCACATCGGCGAAATGGAACAGATCAGCCAGGTCTTCGCCGGGATCAAGGAACAGTTCGGGCGCCTGGACATCCTGGTCAACAACGCCGCGACCAACCCGCAGTTCTGCAACGTGCTGGACACCGACCTCGGCGCCTTCCAGAAAACCGTCGACGTGAACATCCGTGGCTACTTCTTCATGTCGGTGGAAGCCGGCAAGCTGATGCGCGAAAACGGCGGCGGCAGCATCATCAACGTGGCGTCGATCAACGGCATCTCGCCGGGGATCTTCCAGGGCATCTACTCGGTGACCAAGGCCGCCGTGATCAACATGACCAAAGTCTTCGCCAAGGAATGCGCGCAATTCGGCATCCGCTGCAACGCCCTGCTGCCGGGCCTGACCGACACCAAATTCGCCTCGGCGCTAGTGAAGAACGATGCGATCCTGAAACAGGCCCTGACGCAGATCCCGCTCAAGCGCGTAGCCGACCCAAGCGAAATGGCCGGCGCCGTGCTGTACCTGGCGAGCGATGCCTCGAGCTACACCACCGGCGTATCGTTGAACGTGGACGGCGGTTTCCTGTCCTGATCCGCCGCTGATGCAAAAGAAAAGGCAGCCCAAGGGCTGCCTTTTTCATGCCTCCAGAACCTTCGGCAACTGCCAGCCGAAATGCACCGACAACAACCGCAACAACAGACACGCCGCCCCCGCCAGCAACGCAGCCGCCACCGGCGGCACACCCAGCCTGCGCCCGACGATCAATACCGCCGCGCCGACAAACGCCGAGCTGGCATACAGATCCGCCTGCAACACCACCGGCACCCGCGCCAGCACCATGTCCCGCAGCACCCCGCCACCGACACCGGTAATCGTGCCCATCAGCATGGACACAAACGGCGAGATCCCGAAATTCAACGCCTTCTGCGCCCCGGCCACGGCAAACAGCGCCAACCCCGCCGCATCCAGCACGATCAGGGTCGAACCGGACCAGCCCAGCACCTGCTCATGAAAAACAAACGCCACCCCGCCCATGGCAAACGCCAGCGCCGGGTAACGCCAGTCCGCTACAGCCTTGGGCGGCGTAGCACCGATCAACAGATCGCGGGTCACCCCGCCGCCGAGTGCGACGATGAAGGCAATCACCATCACCCCGAGCAGATCGAGCTGACTGCGCATCGCCGCAATCGCGCCTTCAACCGCAAACACCGCCGTACCGACCAGGTCGGCCACCAGCACAATCCACTCGACCCGCGCCTGCAACGGCGCCCGGGTTATTGAGTGACGCAACGGGTCTTGGTGATGTGTCGAGTCACTTGCCCGTCGGCATAGGCATCACCGGCGACCTCGGTATTTTCCATGACCTGACAAGTCCGCTCAGGTGGCGGAGGCGGCGCGGCCGGCGGAGGGGGTGGAGGACTGGCACAACCACTGAGCAGCACCAGACCGAACGCCGACAACAACGAAAAACACACGCGTTTCCCAGGATTGTTCATAGGATGACCCGCGATGAATGGAAGAAAACTCCCGTCGCCGAGCAGGACAACGCCCGGTTATGGAAACCGAACCACTCATTCCTTATAGACCAGTGGGGGGTGAGTGCCAGTGAAATGGTGGGATTGGGGGGAATTGGCTGTCGATTTTGGGGTGGGTTTGCTGAGTGGATCGTGGAGGCCGAAAGATTTTGGACAACCTTTATAACCAGCCCTCACCCTAACCCTCTCCCGGAGGGAGAGGGGACTGACCGTGTTGTTTGGGAAAGGTACACCGACGTGACATACCGAGGTGAACCCGGGTCTTAAAAAGCAAACATCCCGCACCTGCCTTTGCCTTTGCTTCCACCACTCAACACGATGAGCGTTAGCTCGAGTACCGCTTTTGATCGCAGGGCCCGTCGGCAGGCTGAGTGGAGGGATTGATCCGGGGGTGGGAGCGCAGCGACCGTTTGGCGAAGCCAAACACATCGAGAGGAGGTGCAGCGAAGCAAACCGTAGGCGATGCCCCCGGATCAATCCCGGAGCGAAGGAACCCGAGCCACAGCGAGGGCCGTACGTCAGGGTAAAGACTTTTTGGTTACTTTTGGCTGGGCCGGCATTCCGGGCGTTTGTCAAAAGTGACCCGCTGTAAGAGCGGAACCGCCAGCCGCAACACCCGAAGAAACGGATACACACCCAAACCCAAAAACAGCATGGTCGGCCCAAAGGCCGCCAAGCTCAACTGGGCGAGCGCAAAGAATTGCTCTCAAGCTCATACCGCAATTCATCAATCAAGGCATCCACCGCCTCATCGGTACGCAAGGCCCCCAGACTCAACCCGCTAATCACCAGATCAACCTCCCCGGAAGCCGGGTGATACAGCTTCACCGTCAGCGAATGATCCCCATCCACCACACACTCACAAGCCAACGGCGAAAAACTACACTCAAGCCGAGCCCGCAACCGCGCCAGATAAATCATCGCGCCAGCTCCGACAATCGACGCATCACGCCAGGTTCAATAACAAACAACACATTCATGGTCAGATCCATTAACAACGACGGAAGGGACACGATCACGAACAAAACCCGCATCGCACCTCAACAGACTAAGAACAGCCCGCCCCGTCAGACACCCGAATTTGCACCCCATGAACTAGTGCATTTGCACCTTATCGCTGTCCCCTGCTACTGCTCGAGAACAACCCGCGCTCGCGAGCCCAGACAATCGCCTCGCTGCGACTGTGCACATCCAGCTTCGAATACACCGTCGCCACATGGTTGCGCACCGTGTTCGGCGCCAGCTTCAACCGCGCAGCAATCTCCTTGTCCGCCAGCCCCTCACAGATCAGCCCCAGCACATCGCGTTCGCGGGCCGTGAGATCAGTGAACGAAACGCTAGGCAGTTGCGGCGAGTTGATCTTCTTCACATTGGCCAGTTTTTCGATCAGCGTGCGGCTGAACCACGACGCATCCTTCATCACCTCTTCAATGGCCGCCACCAGCTCAAGCTCGGTGCGCTTGCGTTCGGTGATGTCCATCAGCACCAGCAGATAGCACACCGTGTCCTGAATGCTGACGGTATCGGCGGACACCGCGCACTCCAGCAGCTCGGCGTCTTTCCTGCGGATCCGCATATCGACGCGATCGACCCGGCCGGTCTTCTCCAGCGCCGCCAGCAACCGGGCGCGTTCCGCCGGTTCATCGATGAAGTCCAGTTGCGCGACAGTCTTGCCAAGAACCTCGTCGCTTTCGTAAGCCAGGGTATCGAGAAAGGCCTGATTGACGTCGATCAGCCGCTGCTCGTCGGCGCTGCAAATCAGGATCGGCACCGGCGTCAGGCGAAAGGCCTTGGCAAACCGTTCCTCACTCTGACGCAAGGCGACTTCGGCCTTATGACGCAGCTCCATGTCGACAAACGAAAACAGCATGCAATCCTCGTCGTTGAGCACCAGCGGCTGTCCCGCGACGATCACCTGCTTGCTACCGCCGTCCGGCAGGCGCAATTCAGCCTGCATCTGCGGAATGGTCGCGACATCGCGCAGGCGCTGGATCGCCAGGTCCTTGCGCTCGGCCTGTTCGAGAATATCCAGCTCATAGGTCGAGGCGCCGATCACCTGATCGCGGGTGTAACCAGTCATCTCCAGAAACCCCGGATTGACCTTGATGTAACGCAGGTCGCTGAGGCGGCAGATCACCGCCGGTGCGGGGTTGGCGTTGAAGGTTTTTTCGAAGCGCTGTTCGGCATTGGCCCAATCGGTGACGTCGCTCATGATCAGCACCAGCGACTCGATATCGCCATCGCGATCGGTCAACACCATGCTGCGCACGCTGTGCATCCAGGTGCGTTCTTCATCGCTGCGCGGAGAAACTTCCACCAGCACATCGCTGAACGTTTCACCGGTCGCCACGCGGCTGATCGGGTACTGCTCCGGTGTCAGCGTGTGGTTGTTGCGATACCGCAGGTTGAAGCGCTCGACGTATTCCCCGGCGTTGTTGCCCAGCTCGCCGATCCGGCTGACGCCATGCATCGCCAGCGCGGCTTCGTTGGCCCAGAGAATCGTCTGGTCGAGTTCCAGCAGAATCACCCCGTCGGACAGGCCGGCAATGATTTGCTGCAACTGACGGCGGTTGGTTTCGGTGGTCAGGACGTCCCGGCTCATTGGTTCTCCACAAGTTCGCGCATGTGAAGTTTACGACCGCAGGCCGTTGTGATCGTGCCGACAATCTCGGACACGCCGCAATCTCTGTGATCCGTAAGGGTGCGCGGGCATTCGCGCGCCGACGGTTTCTCGACTAACGTTATTACCTCATCGGATTGAGCCCCTGCCAGCCACACCGGGCTCTTGATCAAGGAGAGACTGATGACATCCCGCCGCCTCATCGAACAGACCTATCGCACCTGGTCCAGCCCCATCCTGCTGGAGCTGAAAAAACGCGAGCACGAGATGGCGCCGGCCGAACGTCAGGCGCTCGAGAATGTGCTGGTGGAAAGACGATTGCTGGACGTTGGCAACCCGAACGGCAGTAACCGTCGCAAGGGTTCGGCGATCAAGGAATAACACCTCCCCGGCCGGTACAAAAAACTGTGGGAGCGGCTCGCTCCCGCAGGTGCCCGGCTACAGGATATTGGCCGAAGCCTGCAACCCTGCCAGCTTGTCAGGGTTACGCATGATGAAGATCCGGTTCACCTGCCCCCGCTTTATAACCCTCCCGCGCTGACTATAAAGAAAGCTTCAGCAGTTCCTTGCGCAGCATTGAAGGCTCTAGAACGGCTACTTCAGCGTGCCAGTCGAGTGACAACAAATGGCTCAGCTTCTTTTGGGAGACCAGGGTTTTGGCCAGCAGACAGCTTTTTCGGTCGCGGATGCTGATGAGGTTCAACAGCCAGTCATCGCCCTGCCCGGCCATCCATTCGTTGATCGTCGAACGATGCCTTTCGAGCAAAGCGTTGGCATCCCACACCGTCATTTGAGCGAAGACCTGCGGCAGGAGGCTGTCGGGTTTCATCCGTTTCAAGTCCGCTGCCAATGCGGCGCAGATGTCTGACTCGATAGCGGTCTGGCATTCGAGGAAATATTGCTCGGGCCAATCCGCCCCGAGCCTTGTTCGACGAGCCAGTACGTCATACGCGCGAACGTCCGCAGCAGTAGTCATCTGCCCGGTAAAGTTCAACGTGTTGTCCAGAATGGACGTGGCCAACAACAATGCACTGTGTTCGCTGATCAGCGGCAACTGACCTGCCGCCTCCCAGCGTTCAAAGACCTGGGTTGCCGCTGCACCAATCGCTCGGATATCAGCTGAAGGCCCGAGCCTTTGCGCCCAGTACTGTTCAAAGCCTGGGTGATGGTCGATGACTTCCACCACCTGATCGAGTACCACAATCGGGTCGAAATGGTGGTAGTCGCAAACATCCACCAACACAAACTCGTCACCCGGTTGCGGCAGGTAGTCGTCGAGCGATGAGGCTCCTTTCAGCACACTGTCGGTGATGCTCGCGTTGAGCGGCGCGCTGCTGACCGCCCTGGCCTGAATGCCCTGGCGGTTCAACAGTTCAGCGTACGCAATGCAACACGCGTACGCATCGATGTCGAGATAGGCAGCTCCCGACGTCACGACCCGCATCAGACCGGCTCCAGCGCCGGGTGGGCGGGAGCATTCGACGGCAGATCCAGCGCCCGAGCAATGCCTGCAAGAATTCGCTCATAGGCCACTCCGCAGCCCTCCTCTTCGATCGAAATACGCACGGTGCTCCCGGCGACCCGCTCCGAAAAACCCAGTTGCATGACGGTATTGGACACGTTGTTTTTCTTGTCGGAACACGCCGAACCACCCGTGATGTAGATCGCTTGAGTGTTCAGCGCCCACTGCAGTTTCTTGGTATTGATCCCCGGCAGCGCGATAAAACTGACACATGGCGCACGTGGTGCCCTCTGGCCGAACACCACCACTTCACCAAGCATGGTTTGCAACCGGGTTTCGAAATGTTCCCGCGCCGACTGCACCGAGCGCTGGTTAGCAGCGTACTTGATGTGTTTTTCCTGCAACGCCGTTTCAATCGAAAGAATGCCCGGATAATTTTGCGTACCGCCGCGCAGCCCGCCTTCCTGCCCCCCGCCGGCAATCAACGGCGACAAGCCAAAACGGTCTCTGGCATAGAGAAAACCCGCACCCGGTAACGCGCCGAACTTATGACCCGAGGCAATGGCGAAGTCCACGCCGCATGCCTGTAAATCCACCGGGATTTTACCAATGGCTTGCGTCATGTCCGAAAACAGTAATCCCCCATGGGCTTTTACCTGCCGGGCGATCGCTTCGATCGGTTGGATCACACCGGTTTCGTTATGCACGGCCATGACGCAAACCAGGATCGGTCGCCCGGCATGGGCTTGCAGCGACTGCTGTAATTGATCGGTGTCGAGCAGGCCGTCCTGGTGGTGGCCGATCGCAACGGCGCACAAACCATCCAGGCAGTAGCGTTTGATGTTTTGCAGTGTGCAGGCGTGCTCGATCGCCGAGTAGAGCACCACGGGATGCTCGTGTTTGTGACGCTCGAAAAAATCATGAAAAACCTGCGCACAACCCTCGCTGGAGCCACTGTTGAAAATCAGGCATTGCGTATCGACGTTCAACAGTCGGGCAATGTTGCCCCGCGCCCGCTCAACCCTCTCGAGCAATTGAATTCCGAGGGCATGATTGGCGTTCGGATTGGCGCATTGGCGGGCCGAAAACAACGTTTGAAGCATGCTGCTGACACCCTTCGATATGGGGGCCGAACCGCATACGTCGGCATAAATTGCATCCACAGTGATATCCATTTCAAACACTTCCAGTTTTCTGTTTTATGTCGTTCAGGATGCTGCCCGCAAAAGACGGACAATCGTTCTGTTTCTAGATAATCAAACGCGCCATCAGTTGGATCGAGCACAACAGAACAAAAGCGTTGAGTGCTCGTTTGAGGTGTTTGGCATCCAGCCGATGGGACAAGGCAGCCCCCAGGAAGCCACCCAGTAAAATCCCGATCACCAGTTCACCGGTGTAACCGAGAAAGTCTCCCGCCGTACCCATCCGTCCAAATAGCGCACCACTGGCTCCGATGATGCCGATCAGCGCAGAGGTCGATATGGCCTGCTTGATTGGCAAGCCGAACAGGCTGATCAGAACCGGTAGGTAGATGAACCCGCCGCCCTGCCCGACCAGACCGCACAACACCCCGAGCACCAGGCCTGTCAGCGGCAATGACAGCGCCGGGTGGTTGCACAACAGGGCGACTGGCTTGCGGAACAGATACGTCACCAATAGCGATAACAATCCCAGCAATCCAAACACGAAGAGAATGAAGTTCTCGCTGAACGCATCGGCGTGCACCGATGCGAAAAAATTGGCAATCGCCATCGGTACCGCGAAGTTTCTGATCACTCGCCAATCCGGCTGGAACCGCACACGGTGCAGCGCGAACGAAACAAGCGAGGAGAAAAAACCCTGCGCGGAGGACAGACCGGTCACCACTTCGATCGGCAGTTTCTGACCGGACAGCATCGGATAGATCAGCACCAACAGAGGCGTCACAATGATGCCTCCACCAATACCGAACAGCCCCGACATGAACCCGGCCATCACCCCCACACCGGTCATGACCGGGTAGAACGTCATGGCGGCCATGTCAGCGAACCTTGATCTTGCCCGCGCCTTGCGTCACGCGCCCGATCACCATCAAGTCGGGGCACAGCGCCTGCCAGGCCTCACGGTTATCCGCCAGGCACGCTTGGCTCACGGTGAACAGCAACCCTCCGTTGGTTTGCGGATCGTGTAGCAGAAACTTCTTGGCCAGGGAAAGATCGCTGAGGTATTCGACGTGTTGGGTGTATTTTTTGATATTGGCAAAAACGCCGCTGTCAGCGGAGGTCACCGCCACTGCAAGGGCTTGTGCGTCGTCATAGAACGCCAGCGCGTCGGTGTCGAGCACGACATCCAGCTGCCCCAGCCCCACCATTTCGCTGATGTGGCCGATGAGACCGAACCCGGTGATGTCGGTCAGGCTACTCACCTCGGCACTTGCACTCAGGGTGCGACCGAATTCGTTGTCGCCGGTAATCCGCTCCAATGTCTGTGCAGAAAGGTCCGACTGTTCGAGAATCCCCGCTTTCAGCGCACTTGCAAGAATTCCGACACCTATCGGCCGGGTCATGACCAAGACATCACCCGCCCTGGCGGTGTTGTTCTTCTTCAGACGGTGTTTTTCCACTTCGCCAATAATCGAGAAGCCGTAAAGCGGCTGGCTGTTCTTGATTGTGTGCCCACCCACGATGCTGACATTGAACCTGTTCATCACCGACTGCGCGCCGAGGATCATCTGAGTCACCTGCTCGACCGGTACTTGCTCCGGATCGAACGCCATGATCGAGTTGGCAATCAACGGATAGCCGCCCGAAGCAAAAATATCGCTCACCGCGTTGCTGGCAGCCAACTGGCCGAACACATAGGGATCATTGACGATCGGGGAGAAGTAATCGGTGGTGAACAACAGGTAGTTGTCGCCGTTGTCATAGACCGCGCAATCGTCGGAGGACTCGAATCCCAATACAACTCTGTCATCCGAGACGGTATTGGCGGAGGCTGTTTCCGACAGGATTTTGGTTAATACACTAGATGGGATCTTGCATCCGCATCCGCCACTCTCAGACTTATCCATGATCTGGCAAAACGTCGACATCACTATTCCTTAGAATCCATTTTCCACTTTCAAAACAGAGCCTTGGCCCCGTCACCACCTGTTACATCATGTTTCAGGCAGGGGCAAAATCGCACACTCTCATTACGAAAATGTGACAGTTAAAATGGATTCCGATGTCTGAGCGGTGACTGCTGGGGCGCATTCTGATTTCAGCCATGCGCCCCATTTTTATGACCGACTCACGCGGCCCGCTGTCCTCCCGCCACCGCCGCCGAAGCTGCCAGCATCGCGCGAAGCAACACCGCACACCCGGCCGCCAGATCGTCCGGCGCGGCGTTTTCGATTTCGTTGTGGCTGATGCCGCCTTCGCACGGCACGAAGATCATCCCGGCCGGGCCCAGTTCGGCGAGGAAAATCGCGTCGTGGCCGGCGCCGCTGACGATGTCCATGTGCGACAGGCCCAGCCCCTTCGCGGCGCCGCGCACGGCTTCGACGCAGCCTTTTTCGAAGTACAGCGGGGGGAAGTCGGCGGTCGGGGTCAACTCGTAGGTCAGGCCGTGTTCTTCGCAGGTCGCTTCGATGACTTGCTTGACCTCGGCGATCATCGAGTCGAGGCGCGCCGGTTCCAGGTGCCGGAAGTCGAGGGTCATGCGCACTTCGCCAGGAATGACGTTGCGCGAACCGGGATAGGCTTGCAGGCAACCGACCGTGCCGCAGGCGTGGGGTTGATGACCGAGCGCTGCACGATTGACTGCACCGACAATCACCGAGGCGCCGACCAGGGCGTCCTTGCGCAGGTGCATCGGGGTCGGCCCGGCGTGGGCTTCGACGCCGCGCAGTTTCAGGTCGAACCACTTCTGCCCCAGTGCGCCGAGCACCACGCCGATGGTTTTCTGTTCGTCCTCAAGGATCGGGCCTTGTTCGATGTGCGCTTCGAAATAGGCGCCGACCTTGTGCCCGCTGACCTTGCGCGGCCCGGCGTAGCCGATGGCGTTCAGTGCTTCGCCGACCGTCACACCATCGGCATCGACCTTGGCCAGGGTTTCTTCAAGGGTGAATTTTTCGGCGAACACGCCGGAGCCCATCATGCATGGGGCGAAGCGCGAGCCTTCTTCGTTGGTCCAGACCACCACTTCCAGCGGCGCCTCGGTTTCCACGCCGAGGTCGTTGAGGGTGCGCAGCACTTCAACGCCGGCGAGCACGCCGAAGCAGCCGTCGAACTTGCCGCCGGTGGGCTGGGTGTCGATGTGGCTGCCGGTCATCACCGGTGGCAGGTTCGGGTTGCGACCGGGGCGGCGGGCGAAGATGTTGCCGACTTCATCGACCGTGACGCTGCAACCGGCGTCCTTGCACCACTGCACGAACAGGTCGCGGGCCTGGCGGTCGAGGTCGGTCAGGGCCAGGCGACAGACCCCGCCCTTGACGGTGGCGCCGAGCTTGGCCAGCTCCATGAGCGACGCCCACAAGCGGTCGCGGTTGATGTGCTGATGGGTCGATTGCAGAACGTCTACGGCTGCGTTCATGGGGATCTCCTCAGGCTGCTGTTCTTATGGATGTCGCTGTGGTGTCTGGTAGACCGCCATCGCTGGCAAGCCAGCTCCCACAGGATTTTGAGTGAACACACAATTTGTGTACGACTCGATCCCTGTGGGAGCTGGCTTGCCAGCGATGAGGCCTGTCGCTACGCCGCTGTTTTCACGGCAGAGGGCTGCGCACGCATCGCGCACAACCCGTAATAGATCAACCCGCCCAGCGCCGAACCGGTGAACCAGCCGTAGCTGTAGAACCAGCTGAACGCGCTGCTGCCCAGCGACAACAGGGTCAGCACCACCGGCACGCCGAACGCGATGAATCCGGCCCGGTTCCACGCCGGGTAGACGTCGTCGCGGTACAGGCCGGCCAGGTCCAGTTGCTGTTTCTTGATCAAGAAATAGTCCACCACCATGATCCCGGCGATCGGCCCGAGCAGGCTGGAATAGCCCAGCAGCCAGTTCGAATACACGGTTTCCAGACTGAGGTCGGAGACGATCCAGCCGAGTTTTTTCAGCAGCTCATGACCCATCAAGGCCAAGCCGACAAATCCAGTGAGGATCACTGCCTTGGTACGGTTGATGACCTTGGGCGCGATGTTCTGGAAGTCGTTGGTCGGCGAAACGATGTTGGCGGCGGTGTTGGTCGACAGCGTGGCGATGATGATCAGCGCCATGGCCACCGCGACCCATACCGGGCTCTGGATGTGGCCGATCAAAGTGACCGGATCGGAAACGCTGACACCCACCAGTTTCACCGACGCGGCGGTCATCACCACGCCCAGCGCGGCAAACAGGAACATGGTCAGCGGCAGGCCGAAAATCTGCCCGAGGATCTGATCCTTCTGGCTGCGGGCATAACGGCTGAAATCGGGAATGTTCAGCGATAGAGTGGCCCAGAAACCGACCATCGCCGTCAGCCCGGCGGCGAAGTAACTGACCACGCTCGCGCCTTCGGGACGCTTCGGCGGAATCGCCAGCAATTCAGTCATCGACACATTCGGCATGGCCCACACCAACAGCCCGATGCCGACCGCCACCAGCAGCGGCGCCGACAGGGTTTCCAGCCATTTGATCGACTCGGCGCCGCGGATCACCACCCACAGGTTCAGCGCCCAGAAGATCATGAAACCGATCACCTCGCCCGTCCCGCCAAGGGATTTCCAGCCCTCGAACACCGAGCCGAGAAACAGGTGAATCGCCAGCCCGCCGAACATGGTCTGGATGCCGAACCAGCCGCACGCCACCAGCGCGCGGATCAGGCACGGCACGTTGGAGCCGAGAATCCCGAACGACGAGCGCAGCAGCACTGGAAACGGAATCCCGTACTTGGTGCCGGGAAACGCGTTGAGCGTAAGAGGAATCAGGACGATGACGTTGGCAAACAGAATCGCCAGCAGCGCCTCACCGACGGTCAAACCGAAATACGCGGTGAGCACGCCGCCCAGGGTGTAAGTCGGCACGCAGATCGACATGCCTACCCACAGCGCGGTGATGTGCCACTTGTTCCAGGTTCGTTCGCGCACCTTGGTCGGTGCCATGTCGTGGTTGTAACGGGGACTGTCGAGGACGTCGCTGCCGGCTTCGAGTTCGAACAAGCCGTCGCGCTCGGTCACTTGCGATCTGTTCTGTTGCATGGCCGCTCCACTGTTCTTCTGATTATTTTTTTGCTCATCAGGCGGCTGCACACGCAGGTGCGAGCCGGACGATGGCCGGAGGAACTGACAACTTTCATGCACCGGCCACGGTGTCAGCGGCGGCATCAATAAACGTGCCGGGTGCTCCGCTTTCGCATCGGGCCGTGCGTTCGGCTTCTTGTAACTGACTGATGTCTATCAGTTTTAATTATTCACCTTTCAAGCCCGCGGATACTTGACTGAACACTCAGGCTAACTGCCAGGCAAGTTGTCCGAACTGTCAGGACTCAATCTGGTGCACTGCACTTTTTTTCATCGTGGGCGATCAGCCTCAGCTCAACTTCAAGCGGCTGATTTCACATAGGAAATCTTGCTCATATTTCCAACCTGTCAAGTGCGTCAAAATGGTGAATCGCCTCACCATTTTGGTGATTTTGTATTTTTATCTTTATTTTTCAATGATTTAAAACAGTCATAAGCTTATAAAAAATAATCTTGATCAATTGCATAACTGCGACTAGCGTCTATTCCTGACAGCACTGACAAGATTACGCATTCGGCGCTGCAAACAAATAAAACACTAGAACCGGCACAAGTCGGTCATGCCTGCGAGGAACTCGGAATGTCTCTGTTGATCCGTGGCGCCACCGTTGTTACCCATGATGAAAGTTACCGCGCCGATGTCTATTGCGCTGACGGCGTGATCAAAGCCATTGGTGAAAACCTCGATATTCCCGCCGGTGCCGAAGTGCTCGACGGCAGCGGCCAGTACCTGATGCCCGGCGGCATCGATCCGCACACCCACATGCAACTGCCCTTCATGGGCACCGTGGCCAGCGAAGACTTCTACAGTGGTACCGCCGCAGGTCTGGCCGGCGGCACCACCTCGATCATCGATTTCGTGATTCCCAATCCGCAGCAGTCGCTGCTTGAAGCCTTTCACCAGTGGCGTGGCTGGGCGGAAAAATCCGCTTCCGACTACGGCTTCCACGTCGCGATCACCTGGTGGAGCGAGCAGGTGCGTGAGGAAATGGCCGAGCTGGTCAGTCATCACGGGATCAACAGCTTCAAGCATTTCATGGCCTACAAGAACGCCATCATGGCTGCCGACGACACGCTGGTGGCGAGTTTCGAACGCTGCCTGGAACTTGGCGCGGTGCCGACCGTGCACGCAGAAAACGGCGAGCTGGTCTATCACCTGCAACGCAAGTTGATGGCCCAGGGCATCACCGGTCCGGAAGCGCATCCGCTGTCGCGGCCCTCGCAGGTCGAAGGCGAAGCTGCGAGCCGGGCGATCCGTATCGCTGAAACCATCGGCACGCCGCTGTACCTGGTACACGTATCGACCAAGGAAGCCCTCGACGAAATCACCTACGCCCGCAGCAAGGGTCAACCGGTCTACGGCGAAGTGCTGGCCGGGCATCTGCTGCTGGACGACAGCGTCTACCAGCACCCGGACTGGCAGACCGCCGCCGGTTACGTGATGAGCCCGCCGTTCCGTCCGCGCGGGCATCAGGAGGCGCTGTGGCATGGCTTGCAGAGCGGCAATCTGCACACCACCGCCACCGACCACTGCTGCTTCTGCGCCGAGCAGAAAGCGGCCGGGCGAGACGATTTCAGCAAGATCCCCAACGGCACCGCCGGCATCGAAGACCGCATGGCGGTGTTGTGGGATGAAGGGGTGAACACCGGACGGTTGTCGATGCAGGACTTCGTCGCCCTCACCTCCACCCACACCGCAAAAATCTTCAATCTCTACCCGCGCAAGGGTGCGATCCGCGTCGGCGCCGATGCCGACCTGGTGCTGTGGGACCCGCAAGGCACCCGCACCATCTCCGCCAAGACCCACCATCAGCAGGTGGACTTCAACATCTTCGAAGGTAAGACCGTGATCGGCGTACCGAGCCATACCGTCAGCCAGGGCCGAGTGGTCTGGGCCGACGGCGACCTGCGCGCCGAGCGTGGGGCGGGCCGGTATATCGAACGGCCGGCGTATCCGGCGGTGTTTGATTTGCTGAGCAAGCGGGCTGAGCAACATAAGCCTACTGCTGTGAAACGCTGAAAGCGGCCTTCGGCCTCATCGCGGGCAAGCCCGCTCCCACAGGTTTTTTATGAGCGCCATAGATCCCTGTGGGAGCTGGCTTGCCAGCGATGAGGCCCGTTCAGACACCACAAAAAACCACTGCCCGACAGAGGCAGAAAACCTCAAATAACCGTGAGGCAAAAAACCGTGATCGAGACCCTGAACCATCTCCCGCACCCGCACGAAAGTGCGGCCGCCCTCGCCGGCCATTTCACCGATCTGGCGCCGCCGCTCAACGACCGTCAGGCGCACCTGGAAGCCTCGCGCTGCCTGTATTGCTACGACGCACCGTGCGTGAATGCGTGCCCGAGCGAGATCGACATTCCGTCCTTCATCCGCAATATCCATCAGGACAACGTCCCCGGTGCGGCGCAGAAAATCCTCTCGGCGAACATCCTCGGCGGCAGTTGCGCCCGGGTCTGTCCGACCGAGATCCTCTGCCAGCAAGCCTGCGTGCGCAACAACGCCAATGAATGCGCACCGGTGCTGATCGGCCTGCTGCAACGCTACGCCGTGGACAACGCGAACTTCACTGAACATCCATTCCGGCGTGCCGCCGCCACCGGCAAACGCATCGCCGTGGTCGGTGCCGGCCCGGCGGGTCTGTCCTGTGCCCATCGCAGCGCCATGCGCGGTCATGACGTGGTGATTTTCGAAGCGAGGGAGAAGGCTGGCGGGCTCAACGAATACGGGATCGCCAAATACAAACTGGTCGACGACTACGCGCAGAAGGAACTGGATTTCCTCCTGCAAATCGGCGGCATCGAAATCCGTCACGGACAGAAACTCGGTGAGAACCTGACCCTCAGCGAATTGCATCAACAGTTCGACGCGGTGTTCCTCGGTCTCGGCCTCAATGCGAGCAAACAACTGGGTCTGGCTCACGAAGACGCCCCCGGCCTGCTCGCCGCCACCGACTACATCCGCGAACTGCGCCAGGCCGATGACCTGTCGCAACTGCCGCTGGCCGAACACTGCATCGTCCTCGGCGCTGGCAATACCGCCATCGACATGGCCGTGCAAATGGCCCGCCTCGGCGCCCGCGACGTCAACCTGGTCTATCGCCGTGGCGCGGCGGACATGGGCGCCACCAGCCATGAACAGGACATCGCCAAGGCCAATCAGGTGCGGTTGCTGACCTGGGCGCAACCGGACGAAGTGCTGCTCGACGCTCAGGGCAAGGTGCGCGGCATGCGCTTCGCCCGCACCCATCTGGTGGAGGGTCGTCTGCAAACCACTGGCGAGACCTTCGAACTGGCCGCCGATGCGATCTTCAAGGCCATCGGCCAGGCCTTCGACGGCAGCGCCCTCGCCGACCCGCTGGCCCGCGAACTCAAGCGTCAGGGCGAACGCATCCAGGTCGATGAAAACCTGCGCACCAGCATCCCCGGCGTGTATGCCGGCGGCGACTGCACCAGCCTCGATCAGGACCTGACCGTGCAAGCGGTGCAACACGGCAAGCGCGCCGCCGAGGCGATCAACGCTCAACTGATGCTCAACGTGGAGGCTGCGTAAATGGCCGATCTCTCGATTGTCTTCGCCGGTATCAAAGCCCCCAACCCGTTCTGGCTGGCCTCCGCGCCGCCGACCGACAAGGCCTACAACGTGGTGCGCGCCTTCGAGGCCGGATGGGGCGGTGTGGTCTGGAAAACCTTGGGTGAGGATCCGGCGGCGGTCAACGTGTCGTCGCGTTATTCGGCGCATTACGGCGCCAACCGCGAAGTGCTGGGCATCAACAACATCGAACTGATCACCGACCGCTCGCTGGAAATCAACCTGCGAGAAATCACTCAGGTGAAGAAGGATTGGCCGGACCGCGCGCTGATCGTGTCGTTGATGGTGCCGTGCGTGGAGGAGTCGTGGAAACACATCCTGCCGCTGGTGGAAGCCACCGGTGCCGACGGCATCGAGCTGAATTTCGGCTGCCCCCACGGCATGCCGGAGCGCGGCATGGGCGCGGCGGTCGGTCAGGTTCCGGAGTACGTCGAGCAGGTCACGCGCTGGTGCAAGACCTACTGCTCGCTGCCGGTGATTGTCAAACTCACCCCGAACATCACCGACATCCGCGTCGCCGCCCGCGCCGCACATCGGGGCGGCGCCGATGCGGTGTCGCTGATCAACACCATCAACTCGATCACCAGTGTCGATCTGGAACACATGGTCGCCCTGCCCACCGTTGGCAGCAAAAGCACCCACGGCGGTTATTGCGGCTCGGCGGTCAAGCCGATTGCACTGAACATGGTCGCGGAAATCGCCCGTGATCCGCAGACCCAGGGCCTGCCGATCTGCGGCATTGGCGGCATCGGCAGTTGGCGCGATGCGGCGGAGTTCATCGCTTTGGGCAGCGGCGCGGTGCAGGTGTGCACGGCGGCGATGCTGCATGGTTTCCGGATTGTCGATGAGATGAAGGATGGTTTGTCCCGCTGGATGGACAGTCAGGGTTACGCCAGCATCGCCGAGTTCTCCGGGCGTGCGGTGGGCAACACCACGGACTGGAAGTACCTGGACATCAACTATCAGGTGATCGCGAAGATCGATCAGCAAGCGTGTATCGGATGCGGGCGTTGCCACATTGCTTGCGAGGACACCTCACACCAGGCGATCAGCAGCCTGAAACAGGCCGATGGCACGCACAAATATGAAGTGATCGATGATGAGTGCGTGGGGTGCAATCTGTGCCAGATCACTTGCCCGGTGGCGGATTGCATCGAGATGGTGCCGATGGAGACAGGGAAGCCGTTCCTGGACTGGAATCATGATCCGAGGAATCCCTACCATGTCAGCCCTTGAGGACAGCGGCGTCTGAGCCGACGCTTTCGCGAGCAGGCTCGCTCCCACCTTTGGAATGCATTTCCCTGTGGGAGCGAGCCTGCTCGCGAAGAGGCCAGCCCGGCCACCACAAGACTCAGGGCTCCAAACCTATCCCCCGCAAAATCACACTCGTCACCGTCTGCACCGCCCGCTCGAACTGCATGTCCGACAACGGCTGATGCTCATTCAAAATATTCACCTGATGATCGAAGTCCGCATAGTGCTGCGTCGACGCCCAGATCATATACAGCAGGCTCGACGGCTCCACCGGCAAAATCCGCTTGTCTTCCACCCACTGACGGATCTTCGCTTCCTTCATCTTCGCCCAGTCATAGAGGCTCACATCCAGCGCTTCACCCAGCGTCGGCGCGCCGTGGATAATTTCGTTGGCCCAGACTTTCGAGCCGTAGGGCCGGCTGCGCGAGTGGTTCATCTTGGCCCGGATGTAGCTGCTGAGCACCACACGGGGATCATCGAACATCTCGAAGCACAGCGCGTCCTGCTTCCACACTTCCAGCAGGTCGAACAGCACGGCGCTGTACAGCTCGCTCTTGGTTGAAAAGTAGTAATGCAGGTTGGAGCGCGGCAGCTGCACTTCGGCGGCGATGTCCGCCATGGCGGTGCCGCCGAAGCCTTTTTCGGCGAACACTTTTTCCGCCGCCAGAAGGATTTTCTCGACATTGCTGCGGCGGATTTCGATCTTGTGATTGCCCATGAGGGCTCCCTGAAGACAACGTTGTTGAAGACTAGCATCCGCTCTGGGCAAGGGGCGACAGGCGAGAACGATTCTTCACACACTTGGGCTTTTTTCTGGTTTAGGATCGCCCCCCTTCTCCCTGTCAGACGCTGAAGGATCCTGTCGATGAACATTCGCAAGCGCATCGCCGCCGACGACCCGCAACTTGCCGACCTGTGGGAACGCTCGGTCCGCGCCACCCATGATTTTCTTCCGGAAGATGACATTCACCGGTTGTTCCCGCTGGTGCGTGACGCCTACCTGCCCGCGCTGGATGTCTGGGTCTTCGAGAACCCCGACCGTTCCCCGGCAGGTTTCATCGCCACCGATGACGACACCGTGCAGATGCTGTTCATCGACCCGGCCCGGCGTGGCCAAGGTATCGGCCGCCGCTTGCTCGATCATGTCCGCCGCCCTCTGCTGAAGGTCGACGTCAATGAACAGAATCCGCAGGCCCACGGCTTCTACCGGCACTACGGATTCGAAGACATCGGCCGCTCGGCACTTGACGGCGAAGGCCGGCCTTTTCCGGTCATTCACATGCGCCTGAAAGCCCTGTGATCCTCTCTCTATACTCAGCCCGCCATTTCACTGAAAGGAACCTGCCCATGTCGATGAAGCAACTGCTCACTGCCGGCGCCCTGCTGGCCTCGCTGGTCGTCACTTCCCAGGCGTTCGCCCATGCTCACCTGAAAGGCGAAACCCCGGCCGCCGACAGCACCGTCGCCGCGCCTGCGGATTTGCGCCTGGTGTTTTCCGAAGGCGTCGAAGCCGGCTTCACCAAAGTCATCCTGACCCACGACGGCGCGCCGGTGAAGATCAAGCCGCTGACCACCGAAGGCGACAGGAAAACCCTGATCGTCACCCCCGAAGCACCGTTGACCGCTGGCGAATACAAGGTTGAATGGCACGCGGTGTCGGTCGACACGCACAAGAGCGAAGGCGCCTATCAGTTCAAGGTTGGCCAGTAATTCATGAATGACGCGCTGGTGCTGTGCCGGTTCCTGCATTTCATCGTGGTGTTGATGCTGTTCGGGGCCTGGCTGTTCCGGCCCCTGCTGCTCAAGGGTGACGCGCTGGCGCTGGATCGACACCTGGCGCGGCTGGCTCGTTGGTTGGCGGCGATCGCCTTGGCCAGCGGCGTTGCCTGGGCGTTGCTGATCACCGCGAGCATGGCCGGTTCAGCCGCTGCGGCGTTCGATCCGGACACTGTCGAGCGGGTGTTGGGCCATACGTTTTTTGGCCAGGTGTGGCGCTGGCACCTGCTGATCAATGCACTGTTGCTGGCGCTACTGTTTACGCCCTGGCGTTCGAGCCAGCCATTGCGGCTGGGCCTGAGCGCGTTGCTGCTGATGACCCTCGCGCCGGTCGGCCACGGGGCGATGCTCGACGGTTTCAGCGGCCAGATGTTGATCCTCAATCAGGTCATTCACCTGACCTGCGTCGGCGCCTGGCTCGGTGGGTTGTTGATGCTGGTGGCGATTCTGCGCCAGTCCGGCGAAACGGTGCGCTACGTCTTGCAGCGGTTCAGCGGGATCGGCTATGTGTTGGTTGCCGGTCTGCTGATCACCGGATTGATCAACGTGCGTGTCCTCACCGGCCAGTGGTGGCCGACGCCATTATTCTCGGGATTCGCCCTGATCCTGTTGATCAAGGCCTTGCTGGTGCTCGGGATGCTGGTGCTGGCGCTGTTCAATCGCTTGCGCATCCGTGATTGCGAACAGCGCGTCGATACCCTCAAGTGCAGCGTGATGCTGGAGTGGCTGCTGGGGATCGGTGCCGTGGCGGCGGTTTCCGTGCTCGGCACCCTGCCGCCAATGATTGCGGTCTGAGGTCAGTGTTTCTGAGTATCACCCTTCGCCGTATCGATGCTGACCACCACCGACATCCCCGGCCGCAAGCGCTCGATTTCCTGTTGGTCCGGATCGATGGTCACTCGCACCGGCACACGCTGGGCGATCTTCACGAAGTTGCCGGTGGCATTGTCGGCCTGCAATAACGCGAACTCCGAACCAGTGCCGGGCGAGATGTGCTGAACGTGTCCGGTGAATCTGCGATGGTTCAGCGCATCGACGGTGAAGCTCACCGGTTGCCCGACCCGCACGTTATCCATCTGGGTTTCTTTCATGTTGGCAATCACCCACTTCTGGTCCGGCACCAGCGCCATCAGTTGCGCCCCGGAATTGACGTAGGCACCCAGACGCACGCCGATCTGCCCGAGCTGACCGTCACGCGGGGCAATGATGCGGGTGTTGGACAGGTCGATTCGCGCCAGTTGCACGGCGGCCTCGGCACTGGCCACTGCGGCCTCCAGCGAGCCACGATTGACGATCACGGTTTGCAGATCCTGCCGGGCGATTTCCAGATTGGCCTTGGCCTGGGCCACCGATGCAATGCTTTGCGCGTTGGCGGCCAGCGCCACGTCCATCTCGCGTTTGGACACCGAGCCGTCATTGACCAGCGCCGTGTTGCGGCGCAGGTCCGCCTCGCTTTTGCGCAATTGCGCCTCGCTGTCGGCCACCACCGCCTGACGCAACTTGATGGTCGCCTCGGCGCTGTTGCGCTGCTGCACCACATTGGCCAGCGCAGCCTTCTGCACCGCCAGTTGCGCCAGCGACTGATCGAGACGTTGCTGATAGATGCGGTCATCGAGACGCACCAGCAAATCCCCTTGCTTCACAAACTGGAAATCCTGCACCGGCACTTCAAACACATAGCCACTGAGCTGCGGGCCGATGATCGTAACCTGCCCGCGCACCAGGGCGTTTTCAGTGGTCTCCACCGCGCTGCTGAACGGCGGCAACTGCCAGGCATAGAGCACGATCAGCACACCGACGATGGCGACCCCGGCAAAGCCCAGCGACGAGATGATCCGCACCCGCAACGACCGCGGCTCGGTATTCGGTGATGACGGCGGCGCCACGCCTTCAGGGGTGGCGGCAATGGCATTGGTGGTCGTGGTAGTCGGTTCGGTCATGAAGAAGTGGCACCGCTGGAAGGTACGGAAGGTGTCGGGGAGACGGCTCTTGTGGTGCTGATCAGCCACAGCGCGCGGATGGAAATCCAGATCATGGTCAGGATCGCGATCACCGCGATCAGCATGAACACATCGTTATAGGCCAGTACGTTGGCCTCGCGGGTGGCGGCGTTGGCCAGGCTGCGAATGCCTTGCAGGTTGCGCAGGCTCGGGTCGGCGATCAGTGAGCCGACCGCCGAACCGCCGCTCTGCACACGAGCGGCGACGCGGGGATCGGAAAGCACCAGTTGCTCGACGATGTGGCTGGAATGAAATTTCTCGCGAACGATCTGGAACGTCCCCAGCAACGCCGCACCGATCAGGCCGCCGAGGTTGTTGCAGATCCCGAACAGCACCGAAAAGCTCACCAGATTGCGCGGATTGGTCAGCACGTTGCGGGTGCCGAGGACCATGGTCGGACCGAGGAAAAAAGTGCTGCCGAACGCCAACAGAAACTGGCTGAAATACAGGTTGCCGGGGCGGGTCAGGTTGTTCGAGGAACTGTCGATGATCGAACCGGTGGCCATCAACGCCAGCGAGATGATCAGCGGCATCAGCAGGTGTTTCGGGTCAATGGTCAGCGCACTGGTCAGCAGGCCGGCGACGCTGCCGATCAGCATCACCACATACAGGCTATGAAGCTGTTGGCTGCTCATGTTCAGGTATTGCATAAAGCCCACGGCACCGGTGGATTGCTCCGAGGTGACCATGCGAATCAGGATCACCGCCAGTGCCAGGCGGATCATCACTCCGCTGCCGAGCCAGCGGGTCATCAGCATCGGGTTGCTGCGGTTATGTTCGATGGCCAGTCCCGCGAGAATCAGGGCAATCGACGCGGCCAGGGCGATGCCGATCCAGTCGGCCTCCAGCCACCAGTCGATCCGGCCCAGGGACAACACGGCGCACAGCAAAGCCACGCCACTGGCCAGAATCGCGAAGGTGAGGAAGTCGAGGGGTTCGAAAGTCTTGAACCGGTCACCCGGCGGCAGTTTGAGCATCAATACACAGCCCAGCGACAGCAACGCCATGCCCAATTCGAACAGATACAAGCCGCGCCATTCGGCGATCTGCAGCAAGTCTTCGGAAAACAGTCGCGCCAGTGGCAAGGCCAGTTGCGATGTGCCGAGGCCCAGCACCAGCGCCTTCATCCGCCACTTGGCCGGGAACGCCTGCACCATGTAATACAGGCCCAGCGAACTGAGCGCCGCGCCAACCATGCCGTGGGCCGCACGCACGGCGATGGCCGAGTTCAGGTCATTGACGAACAAATGGCCGAACGTCACCAGCGCATACAGCACCAGAAACACCTCGGTGAACGCCCGCAGCCCGAACTGCTGGCGAAACTTCACCAGCAGCAGGTTCATCGAAACGTTGGTCATCACGTACGCCGCCGGCAGCCACGCCATCTCCGCCGTGGTCGCCCCGAGCGCGCCTTGCAGGTAAGGCAGGTTGGCGACCACCAGCGAATTGCCCAACCCGCCGGTCAACGCTACCAGCAACCCCACCAGCGCATAGGCCAGACGCTTGGGGTTGGAGTGCAGCGGCGTCGAGGGGGATCCGGGCAAACTGGGCTTCTCGTGAGGCTGCCAGTTGCGCGGGGTGTATTGGTTCATTGAATGGCCTTGTACGGTGATGGCTTGAGTTTGCCGCAAAACGGCAGCCAAACACATATCCCTGTGGGTGCTTGCTCACAAGGGTTTGGGGTGGATTCGTAAATTTTGTTTAAAAGTCATCTCGCCCGCAGCGGATTTTTCCCAAGCGTAGCGGATGCCAACCTTGCCGCACTTCTCAACCTGCAAGGTGCCCGTTATGACCACGCCCCGCTGGCAACGCTCCCCGCGTCTGCTGAAAAATCTACTGGCAGCCGCCCTGTTGCTGCCCACCCTCGCCTACGCCCAGGAACGCCCGTGGCCGGATGGCTCGCAACTGGTGATTTCGGTGTCGATGCAATTCGAAACCGGCGGCCAGCCCGAGGGCGCAGAAAGTCCGTTCTCCGGCACACCGCTGCCCAAAGGCTACCCGGATCTGCCGGCGCAGACCTGGTTCGATTACGGCTACAAGGAAGGTCTGTGGCGCATGCTCGATCTGTGGGATCGCACCGGCATCAAGGTCACCTCCCACGTGGTCGGCGAAGCGGCGCTCAAGCACCCGGAACTGGCCAAGGCAATTGCCGAACGCGGCCATGAACTGGCGGCCCACGGCATGCGCTGGGCCGACTCGTACAACATGAACTACGCCCAGGAAAAACAGTTCATCGGTGACGGCGTCGCGGCGGTAGAGAAAATCACCGGCCAACGCTCGGTGGGCTACAACGCCAACTGGCTGCGCCGCAGCCCCAACACGCTGAAGGTGCTGCAGGACCTGAATTTCACCTACCACATCGATGACGTCAGCCGCGACGAACCCTTCGTGACCATGGTTCGCGGGCGCAAATTCGCCGTGGTGCCCTACACCCTGCGCAATAACGACATCGTGCTGATCGAAGGCCGGCATTTCTCCGCCGAGCAGTTCTATCAGCAGTTGGTGCTGGAGTTCGATCGACTCTATACAGAAGGCGCAAGCAAGCGGCGGATGATGTCGGTGAGTCTGCACGACCGCATCGGCGGCACGCCGGCAATGGTCGAGGCTATGGAGCGTTTTATCCGCTATGCGCAATCACATCCGAAGGTGACGTTCATGCGCAAGGATCAGATCGCCCAGGTGGTGCTGACCGAGAAAAACCCGCTGATCGACAACACCGAGGCAGCGTACAACCAGTGATAAAAAAATCGCAGCCAAGGCTGCGATTTTCTCTTTAACGACTCAGGCCCGCAGCAACATGTACACGGCGACGACCAGGCACACACTGGCAAATCCCACCTGCAACGTCCGCGCCGGCACCCGCGCACAGAGTTTTCGGCCAACGATCATGCCGATGATGCTGGCCACGATGAACGCCATGCCCAAGTGATCGATCCGCACCCCGGCATGAAATGCACCGATCACGCCGATGGCGGAAATCAGGCTGATGACCATCAACGACGTGGCGACGATGCCGCGCATCTGCACATCGGTCAGTTGCTTGAACGCCGGCACGATCAGGAACCCGCCACCCACGCCGAGCAGTCCGGACACCACACCGGTCACCGCCCCCAGCGCTGCGAGGGTTGCGGTGCATTTGGCGGTCCAGTCGAAACGGCCGGTCTGTTCATTGAGCATGCAGTTCTTCTGCCCCCAACTGGCGTGGCCATGATCACTCGGACCCTCTTGCTGGCGTTCGCGACGCAGCATGCGCCAGGCCACCATGACCATCAGCAGGCTGAAGAGGATCATCAGGACCTTCTCCGGCAACTGGTGCGCGAGGTAGATGCCCAGTGGCGAAAACACGGCGCCTAGCGCAGCGATCAACAGCGCCGCGCGGTAGCGCACCAGCCCATGGCGCAGACCATCGATGGCCCCGACTGCCGCCGCACTGCCCACGGCGAACAGCGCCACCGGCGCTGCTTGCGTCATCGTCCAGCCCAGACCGAGCACCAGCGCCGGTACCGCGAGAATCCCGCCACCCGCCCCGGTCAGTCCGAGGATCAATCCCATCACCACGCCAAACAGACTTGCCAGCAACATAGGGAGTACTCAGTCGACTTTGGACACACCGGTCAGCCACTCGCGGCCCTTGAGCATGCCGTTCCAGTAGAACCACGGCAGCAGGGACGCCTTCAGCCACCACGCGGAACGCCGTGGCACGGTCGGGTCGAGGGGGAAGGTCGGCAGCAATTTACCGCCGTAGCCGAACTCGGCGAGGATCACCTTGCCCTTCTCCACCGTCAGCGGGCAGGAACCGTAGCCGTCATACTTCAGCGGCAACGCCAGAGACTTGCGCTGGGCCAGCAGGTTCTCGGCGACCACCACGACCTGCTTGCGCACGGCGGCAGCGGTCTTCGCGTTGGTGGTGTTGCAGATATCGCCGAGTGCGAACACCTGCGGGTAACGCGGATGTTGCAGGCTGTGCGGGTTGACCTCACACCAGCCGGCGGCGTCAGCCAGCGGACTTTGTGCGATGAAGTCAGGGGAAACCTGTGGCGGCACGACGTGCAGCAGATCGAAGGTCTTGGCTACCTGAGTGACGTTGCCATCGGCATCCTTGACTTCGAACCACGCGGTTTTCGTCGGGCCGTCGACCTTGACCAGATTGGCGTTGAACGCCAGACGGGCGTTGTATTTTTCGATGTACTTCATCAGCGGGGGCACGAACGTCGCCACGCCGAACAACGCCGCGCCGGCCAGGTTGAATTCAACCTCGACCTTGTTCAATACGCCTGTTTTGAGCCAGTGATCGCAGGACAGGTACAGCGCCTTCTGCGGAGCGCCGGCGCATTTGATCGGCATCGCCGGCTGGGTGAACAGCGCTTTGCCGCCGCGCAGTTTCTGCACCTGATCCCAGGTGTATTGCGCATGCTGATAGCTGTAGTTGGAGGTAACGCCGTGCTGGCCGAGGCTTTCCTGCAGGCCTTCGATCTTCTCCCACGCCAGGCGCAGACCGGGACAGACGATCAGGTTCTGGTAGCTGACGGTACGTTGATCGTTGAGGGTGAGTTGGCGCTGGTCGGGATCGATGCCGGTCACGGCTGCCTGAATCCAGGTAGCCTGACGCGGCATCACCCTGTTCATCGGTCTGGCGGTGTCCCTGACATCGTAGGCCCCACCGCCGACCAGCGTCCACGCCGGCTGGTAGTAATGCTGAGCACTCGGCTCGATCACCGTGATGTTCAGGCCGGGATCGCGCTTGAGCAGGCTCGCGACAAAACCGATGCCGGCAGTGCCGCCGCCGATGACCACGATGTCCGCACTGATGGATGGGCCCCAGTGTTGATCGTTCATTGCTTGTTCCTTATTGCTGCACGCAAGGATAGCCGGGTCTATTGCGCCCAGCTTTTGAGCACGGCTCCGCAGTAGAGTCCGGACAGTGTTTTCATTACCTGGATCACTTCGTGACTGGCCAGACCGTAGAAAATGTACTTGCCTTCACGACGGGTCGCGACCAGCCCTTCATCGCGCAGGATGCCCAATTGCTGGGACAGGGTCGGCTGGCGCACACCGGTCATTTTTTCCAGTTCGCCGACATTGCGTTCGCCCTGGGTCAACTGGCACAGGATCAGCAGCCGATCCTCATTGGCCAGGGCCTTGAGCAGCGAACAGGCCTTGGAGGCCGAGGCCCGCAGTTGGGCGACTTCACATTCGGTCAGACTGGATTGCATTTGCAGGATGCCTTCAACGTCACTTAAGCTGCGGACATTATGTGTTTACATAAAGTGTTGCAACCCTGACTTTCCACCTATTTGCACAGGACCCTGTCCATGCCCGCGATGATTGAAGCGTTCCTCGACCCCGCCTCCTCGACCTACAGCTACGTGGTCTACGAGGCCGATGGCGGACAGTGCGCAATCGTCGATTCCGTGCTTGATTACGATGGTGCCGCGGGCCGTACCTGTACGGCTCAGGCAGACAAAATCATTGCCTTCGTACGAGCCCACAATCTGCAGGTGCAGTGGTTGCTGGAAACCCACGCCCACGCCGATCACCTCTCCGCCGCGCCCTATCTGCGTCGTGAATTGGGCGGCAAGATCGCGATTGGTGAATCGATCAGCAAAGTGCAGAACGTGTTCAAGGCTCTATTCAACCTTGAGCCGGAATTTTGCGTCGACGGCTCACAGTTCGATCACCTGTTCGCACCGAACGAGTCGTTCAGGATCGGCAACCTCAAGGCGACCGCCCTGCACGTTCCCGGCCACACCCCGGCAGACATGGCCTACCTGATCGACGGCGAGCAGATCCTGGTCGGTGACACGTTGTTCATGCCCGACGTCGGTACCGCCCGCTGCGACTTCCCCGGCGGCAATGCCCATCAACTGTTCCATTCGATCCACAAACTGCTGGCCTTCCCCGCCAGCGTGAAGCTCTACGTCTGCCACGATTATCCGCCGCAAGGTCGCGCCTCGCAGTGCCAGACCACCGTCGGCGAACAGCGCAAAAGCAATATCCATGTGCATGATGGCGTCGACGAAGCCGCGTTCGTCGATATGCGTACCAGACGTGACGCGGGGTTGGGAATGCCGACCCTGTTGCTGCCGGCGATCCAGGTCAACGTGCGGGCGGGTAATCTGCCGCCAGCGGAAGGCAATGGCGTGACGTACCTGAAGATTCCGATCAATGCGTTATAGGAAAAAGCTGCACAGGGCGTGATGGAGGAAGCTTTTCCCACATAACGCGTCGATAGCGATGAACTGGTTTAATTCCGGCCAGCAGGCAGACTTCATTGGGCAATCAACCAATGGAGTTTTTGAAATATGGATATTCGCCGCAACCATCGGGATCTGTCCCGGGATGAAAAATCTGCCTTCATCGAAGCGATCCTCAAGCTGAAAAACAACGTCGACAGCGTACTGCGCCCCGGTCAGCAGAGTCGTTACGATGACTTCGTCCAGATCCACAAGAATTCGATGGGACGGGGCAACCCGCTGGACCCCAATCCGCATGGCAGTCCCCTGTTCTTTCCCTGGCACCGGATTCTGATTCGCCAGTTCGAGCTGGCCCTGCAAGCCGCTGCCAATAATCCGGGCATCACCCTGCCCTACTGGAACTGGCAACTCGGGGGGGCCGACAACCCCTTCACCTCCGATTTCATGGGGGGAAATGGCGACAACACGCTGGGGCAGCGCGTCACCGCCGGCCCGTTTTCCCGGGAGCACTCTCAATTTGAAGTGGCGGTATGGGACGAGGCACCGGGAAACACGGGCCTGCTTCGAAACCTGGGCGCAGAAGGCGCACTGCCTTCGGCAGAGGCCGTCATTTCTGCCCTTAACAGGACGCCCTACTGGCTGGAGCCCGACGGTTGGGAAAACGTTGCAGAAAGAGAGCTGCACAATCCGGTTCATGCATGGGTCGGTGGCAACATGCTACACGCGGCGTCCCCGAACGACCCGGTCTTCTTCCTGCATCACTGCTACATGGATCTGTTGTGGGAACGCTGGAAGCATCAACATCCGCGCCTCCCGGCATTCACGTCCAGAGAAGGCGATCCCGATGCCATGAATGAAACAGCACTGGTTTTCCACCCGGAGAATGAACCCGCCCCCTGGGCACAAACATTCACGGTTGGGCAGGCGATCCATACGACAGAGCTGAATTATCGATATGACTACCTGTAATGCTCTCAGCGATCAGTTGCCGAGGGTCAAACCGTTCGCCGGCAACGGCAAAGCGGTCTTGTAGCGCACCTGCTTGAGTGCAAAGCTTGACCGTATGTTCGCCACACCCGGTACCTTGGTCAGAAAGTCCATCATGAAGCGCTCGAGCGACTGAATGGTTGGCACCAGCACCCGAATCAGATAATCCGGGTCGCCGGCCATCAGGTAGCACTCCATAACTTCCGGGCGGTCGGATATCGCCTCTTCGAAATGCTGCAAAGCTTCCTCCACCTGCTTCTCCAGGCTGACGTGAATGAACACGTTCACGTGCAGCCCGAGCAGGTCGGCATCGAGCAGGGTCACCTGCTCACGGATCAGCCCCAGTTCTTCCATCGCCTTGACCCGGTTGAAGCACGGCGTCGGCGACAGATTGACCGAACGGGCCAGATCGGCGTTGGTGATGCGCGCATTCTCCTGAAGGCTGTTGAGAATGCCGATGTCGGTACGGTCCAGTTTGCGCATGAGACAAAACCACCTGTTTTTTATGTTTATGCAGAATTTCTATCTGCAAATGATCTCCAGCGCAACGAAACAGAGAGAAATATTCTTCTTGCCCGGGCCTATGATTGTTGTAGGACAAGATTTCTTTTATCGAAGAATGACTGCCAGCTCACTACAAGAAATTCACAAGATCGAGCGTAGAAGCCATGACCCAAGCGTATGAACCGCTGCGTCTGCACGTCCCTGAACCCTCGGGCCGCCCAGGCTGCAAAACCGACTTCTCCTACCTGCATCTGACCGATGCCGGCACGGTGCGCAAACCTTCCATCGACGTTGAACCGGCCGACACCGCCGACCTGGCTCGTGGCCTGATCCGCGTGCTCGACGACCAGGGCAACGCCCTCGGCCCATGGGCCGAAAACGTGCCGGTCGAGATCCTGCGCAAAGGCATGCGCGCCATGCTCAAGACCCGGATCTACGACAACCGCATGGTGGTCGCCCAGCGTCAAAAAAAAATGTCGTTCTACATGCAGAGCCTCGGCGAAGAAGCCATCGGCAGCGCCCAGGCCCTGGCCTTGAACATCGACGACATGTGCTTCCCGACCTACCGCCAGCAAAGCATTCTGATGGCTCGCGACGTGCCATTGGTCGACCTGATCTGCCAACTGCTGTCCAACGAGCGCGACCCGCTCAAGGGTCGTCAGCTGCCGATCATGTACTCGGTCAAGGACGCCGGTTTCTTCACCATTTCCGGCAACCTCGCCACTCAATTCATTCAAGGCGTGGGCTGGGGCATGGCTTCGGCGATCAAGGGCGACACCAAAATCGCCTCGGCCTGGATCGGCGACGGCGCCACCGCCGAATCGGACTTCCACACCGCCCTCACCTTCGCCCACGTTTACCGTGCGCCGGTGATCCTCAACGTGGTCAATAACCAGTGGGCAATCTCGACCTTCCAGGCCATCGCCGGTGGTGAAGCCACCACCTTCGCCGGACGCGGCGTCGGTTGCGGCATCGCCTCTCTACGGGTTGACGGCAACGACTTCTACGCGGTCTACGCCGCTTCCGCCTGGGCCGCCGAACGCGCCCGCCGCAACCTCGGCCCGACCATGATCGAATGGGTCACCTACCGCGCCGGCCCGCACTCGACCTCCGACGATCCGTCCAAATACCGTCCTGCCGATGACTGGAGCCACTTCCCGCTGGGCGACCCGATTGCCCGCCTGAAACAGCACCTGATCAAGGTCGGTCACTGGTCGGAAGAAGAGCACGCCGCCGTCAGCGCCGAGCTCGAAGCCGAAGTGATCGCCGCACAGAAAGAGGCCGAACAGTACGGCACCCTCGCCGGCGGCCAGATTCCAAGCGCCGCGACCATGTTCGAAGACGTCTACAAAGAGATGCCGGAGCACTTGAAGCGCCAGCGTCAGCAGTTGGGGATCTGACATGAACGATCACAACAACAATATTCAGTTGGAAACCGCCATGACCACGACCACCATGACCATGATCCAGGCCCTGCGCTCGGCCATGGATGTGATGCTTGAGCGTGACGACAACGTGGTGGTGTTCGGCCAGGACGTCGGCTACTTCGGCGGCGTGTTCCGCTGCACCGAAGGGCTGCAGGCCAAATACGGCACCTCGCGGGTGTTTGACGCGCCGATCTCCGAAAGCGGCATCGTCGGTGTCGCCGTGGGCATGGGCGCTTATGGCCTGCGCCCTGTCGCTGAAATCCAGTTTGCCGACTACGTGTACCCGGCGTCCGACCAGATCATTTCCGAAGCCGCCCGCCTGCGTTATCGCTCGGCCGGCGAGTTCACTGCGCCGATGACCCTGCGCATGCCCTGCGGCGGCGGCATCTACGGCGGCCAGACCCACAGCCAGAGCATCGAGGCGATGTTCACTCAGGTCTGCGGCCTGCGCACCGTCATGCCGTCCAACCCGTATGACGCCAAAGGCCTGCTGATCGCCTCCATCGAAAATGATGACCCGGTGATCTTCCTCGAGCCGAAACGCCTGTATAACGGCCCGTTCGACGGCCACCACGACCGCCCGGTAACCCCGTGGTCGAAACACCCGGCCGCGCAAGTGCCGGACGGTTACTACACCGTGCCGCTGGACGTCGCTGCCATTACCCGTCCGGGCAAGGACGTGACCGTCCTGACCTACGGCACCACCGTGTACGTGTCGCAAGTCGCCGCCGAAGAATCCGGCGTGGATGCCGAAGTCATCGACCTGCGCAGCCTGTGGCCGCTGGACCTGGAAACCATCGTCAAATCCGTTAAGAAAACCGGCCGTTGCGTCGTGGTACATGAAGCCACCCGCACCTGCGGTTTCGGCGCCGAGCTGGTGTCGCTGGTGCAAGAGCATTGCTTCCACCACCTGGAAGCGCCGATCGAACGCGTCACTGGTTGGGACACCCCCTACCCGCACGCGCAGGAGTGGGCGTATTTCCCTGGGCCGTCCCGAGTGGGCGCGGCGCTGAAACGGGTCATGGAGGTCTGAATGGGCACGCACGTTATCAAGATGCCGGACATCGGCGAAGGCATCGCAGAAGTTGAACTGTCGCAATGGCACGTCAAGGTCGGCGATCTGGTGGTTGAAGATCAGGTGCTGGCCGACGTGATGACCGACAAGGCGATGGTGGATATCCCGTCGCCAGTACACGGCAAGGTGATTGCGCTGGGCGGTCAGCCGGGTGAAGTGATGGCGGTCGGCAGTGTGCTGATCAGCATCGAGGTTGAAGGTGCGGGCAATCTGAAGGAGTCCGACAAGCCAGCTCCCGTTGCGGCGAAGGAAACACCTGTCGCACCGAAAGTTGAAGCTGTCGTTGAAAGCAAACCCGCCGCGCCACGTACGGCTCCGGTTTGCCAGGGCCCGATGGTTGCCCGTGAAGCCAATGACCGTCCGCTGGCCTCGCCCGCCGTGCGCAAACATGCGCTGGATCTGGGCATTCAATTGCGTCTGGTGCGCGGTTCCGGTCCAGCCGGTCGTGTATTGCACGAAGACCTCGAGGCTTATCTGGCCCAAAGTCAGTCAAACGCTTCGGCGCCGACAGCTGCCGCTTACGCCCAGCGCAACGATGAAGAACAGATTCAAGTGATCGGCATGCGTCGCAAGATCGCCCAGCGCATGCAGGACGCGACTCAGCGCGCTGCACACTTCAGTTATGTCGAAGAAATCGATGTCACCGCGATTGAAGAACTGCGCGCCCATCTGAACGAAAAACACGGCGCCAGCCGTGGCAAGTTGACCTTGCTGCCGTTCCTGGTGCGCGCGCTGGTTGTCGCCCTGCGTGACTTCCCGCAAATGAACGCCCGTTACGACGACGAAGCCCAGGTCATCACCCGCCTCGGCGCGGTGCACGTGGGCGTCGCCACCCAAAGCGACGTCGGCCTGATGGTGCCGGTGGTGCGTCATGCCGAAGCGCGTAGCCTGTGGGACAGTGCGGCGGAAATCGCCCGTCTGGCCACTGCAGCCCGCAATGGCAAGGCCAGCCGCGATGAGCTGTCCGGTTCGACCATCACCCTGACCAGCCTCGGCGCCCTTGGCGGCATCGTCAGCACCCCGGTGCTGAATCTGCCGGAAGTGGCCATCGTCGGCGTCAACAAAATCGTCGAACGGCCGATGGTCGTCAAAGGCCAGGTGGTGATTCGCAAGATGATGAACCTCTCCAGCTCCTTCGATCACCGCGTGGTCGACGGCATGGACGCGGCGCTCTTCATCCAGGCCATTCGTGGCCTGCTCGAACAACCCGCGACCCTGTTTGTGGAGTGATGGCATGCAAACTCTGAACACCACGCTGCTGATCATCGGCGGCGGTCCTGGCGGTTACGTGACGGCCATTCGGGCCGGGCAACTGGGCATTTCGACCATTCTGGTCGAGGGCGAATCGCTGGGCGGCACCTGCCTGAATATCGGCTGCATTCCGTCGAAAGCGTTGATTCATGTGGCCGAGCAGTTTCACCAGACGCAACATCACAATCAGCATTCGGCACTGGGCATCAGCGTTTCGACGCCGACCCTCGACATCTCCAAGAGCGTCGAGTGGAAGGACGGCATCGTCGATCGCCTGACCACCGGCGTCGCCGCGCTGCTGAAGAAGAACAAGGTTCAGGTCATCAACGGCTGGGCCAAAGTCATCGACGGCAAGACCGTGGAAGTCGGCGATACCCGCATCCAGTGCGAGCATCTGGTGCTAGCCACCGGCTCGAAAAGCGTCAACCTGCCGATCCTGCCGATTGGCGGGCCAATCATCTCGTCCACCGAAGCGCTGGCACCGAAGTCGGTACCGAAACGTTTGATCGTGGTCGGCGGTGGTTACATCGGCCTGGAGCTGGGCATTGCCTATCGCAAGCTCGGCGCCGAGGTCAGTGTGGTCGAGGCGCAGGATCGGATTCTGCCGGCCTACGACGCCGAGCTGACCCAACCGGTGCACGACGCGCTGAAGCAACTGGGCGTGAAGCTGTACCTCAAGCACAGCGTGCTGGGCTTTGACGGTACGTTGCAGGTGCGCGATCCGAACGGCGACACCCTGAACCTGGAAACCGATCAGGTGCTGGTGGCCGTCGGTCGCAAACCCAATACCCAGGGCTGGAACCTCGAAGCGCTGAACCTGGACATGAATGGTTCGGCGATCAAGATCGACAGCCGCTGCCAGACCAGCATGCGCAACGTCTACGCCATCGGCGACCTGAGCGGCGAGCCGATGCTGGCCCACCGCGCCATGGCCCAGGGCGAGATGGTCGCCGAGCTGATCAGCGGCAAACGCCGCGAATTCAACCCGACCGCCATTGCTGCCGTGTGCTTCACCGACCCGGAACTGGTCGTGGTCGGCAAGACGCCGGATGAAGCCAAGGCGGCGGGACTGGACTGCATCGTGTCGAACTTCCCGTTCGCGGCCAACGGCCGGGCGATGACCCTGGAATCGAAAACCGGTTTCGTGCGAGTGGTCGCCCGTCGGGACAATCATGTGATTGTCGGCTGGCAGGCGGTGGGTGTCGGGGTCTCGGAATTGTCGACCGCGTTCGCCCAAAGCCTAGAAATGGGTGCGCGACTGGAAGACATCGGCGGCACCATCCATGCGCATCCGACCCTGGGTGAAGCGGTGCAGGAGGCGGCGTTGCGTGCGCTTGGGCACGCGTTGCACCTGTAAAAAACCGCTGCGGGGGAGTTTTTTCATAAGCAGGCTAATAAATCTGCGGCTCCCCCCATCGCCCGGGCTGCGAAACCGCTCAAGAATGAAGTATTGTTGTGCCCATCCAAAAAAACGTCAGAAGCCTTGAACCGCTTCGGCGGTTGTTCAGTGATAGAGGGTGTCATGGGTAACGAAAGCATCAACTGGGACAAGCTGGGTTTTGACTACATCAAGACCGACAAACGCTATCTGTCGTACTTTCGCAATGGCGAGTGGGACAAAGGCACCCTGACCGAAGACAACGTGCTGCACATCAGCGAAGGCTCCACTGCCCTTCACTATGGCCAGCAATGCTTCGAAGGCCTGAAGGCCTATCGTTGCAAGGACGGCTCGATCAACCTGTTCCGTCCGGACCAGAACGCCGCGCGCATGCAACGCAGCTGCGCCCGCCTGCTGATGCCGCATGTGTCCACCGAGCAGTTCATCGAAGCGTGCAAGCAAGTGGTTCGCGCCAACGAGCGCTTCATCCCGCCTTACGGCACCGGCGGCGCGCTGTACCTGCGTCCGTTCGTGATCGGCGTGGGTGACAACATCGGCGTGCGTACCGCACCTGAGTTCATCTTCTCGGTGTTCGCGATCCCGGTCGGCGCCTACTTCAAGGGCGGCCTGACCCCGCACAACTTCCAGATCTCCACCTTCGACCGCGCCGCGCCACAAGGCACCGGTGCCGCCAAGGTCGGTGGCAACTACGCCGCCAGCCTGATGCCGGGCTCCCAGGCCAAGAAAGCGCACTTCGCTGACGCCATCTACCTGGATCCGCTGACCCACAAGAAGATCGAAGAAGTCGGTTCGGCCAACTTCTTCGGGATCACCCACGACAACAAGTTCGTGACCCCGAACTCGCCGTCGGTACTGCCGGGTATCACCCGTCTGTCGCTGATCGAACTGGCCAAGTCCCGTCTGGGCCTGGAAGTGGTCGAAGGCGACGTGTTCATCGACAAGCTGTCGGACTTCAAGGAAGCCGGTGCCTGCGGTACTGCTGCGGTGATCACCCCGATCGGCGGCATCAGCTACAACGACCATCTGCACGTGTTCCACAGCGAAACCGAAGTCGGCCCTGTGACCCAGAAGCTCTACAAAGAGCTGACTGGTGTGCAGACCGGCGACATCGAAGCGCCAGCAGGCTGGATCGTCAAGGTCTGATCTGACAGCCATATGCACAAAAGCCCCCATCGAGTGATCGATGGGGGCTTTTTTATTCGCCTCGCTCGCTGGCCTTCATGGCAATCCGCTTGCCCGCACGACCGGCAATTCCGCTCGCCTGTCCATTCTGCTGCTTGCCCATTCGTGCCTGGGTAATCAATCCGGGAATCAGCTCCCCCTCCGGCAGGTTCTTCCAGAACCGCATTGGCAAATGCCCCTGCATGACTTTCTCGTTCAACCGCGCCGGGTTGAAGATGTGGCTGTAGTACGTCAGCCATAAGTCACCGTGGGGATCATCGACGTTCTGCGCCAGTTGCTGCCATTCCACTGGGCATTGGCGTTGATGGATCAGTTGTTCGCCATCGTAATAAACCCCATCACGCGGCGTGGCAATCAGCCAGCGATGACGCCCCATGCGCCCGATGAAGTGTTCGCTGGCACTGCGCAGGATGTCGTGAGCCGCTTCGTGCCACGCCACGTATTGCGGGCCCGGCAGCTCTGGCGGGCGCTCGATGAAACGCACAAACGCATGCAGATGATGGGCTTCGCGTTGCACCTGCTTGATCCGCCGTTGCAACTCGCTGCCCAGCTTGTCGCCCGCCATCATCGCCGTGCGATCGCCATGGCTGACCCGCCAAAGCACTTCATAAAGCAGACTCCAACGCTGATCCCCACGGTAGCGTGATGCTTGTTCGAGGGTGTCGAGCAACGCGCGTGGAATACGCGCCTGAAACGGTCCCTGCCCTTCGGGTACCGACACGTCACTGGCAAACAGATCACTTACCCCTTCCGAAGCCCAGCTCACCAGACTCGGATCGATTTCATGGCTGAGCAGCCAGCGGGCCTGTTGGCGCCAGGTGTCGAACAGGTCGTCGCAGTCGAGATTGATCATCCCCACAGCCCCATCTGCTGCGGCATCGGCCGGTCGCGCAACTGCTGATAGAGCATCTGGCTGGTGACCTCCGCTTGCTGCGGGTGATAGTCGCTGGTGATGATGAACGGCTTGGCCTTGGCCAGCACACAGCGCATGCGGGCTACGTCTTCGTAGCGAATGCGCCGCTGCCGACGCAGCTCCACCAGACGTTCGGTGGTGCGCAGGCCGATGCCGGGGATACGTGAGATCAACGCCGGTTCGGCGCGATTGAGGTCCAGCGGAAACACCTCGCGGTTCTGCAGCGCCCAGGCCAGCTTCGGGTCAATGTCCAGCGCCAGATTGCCCGGCCCCTGAAGCAACTCACCGGCGCTGTAGCCGTAACTGCGCAACAGAAAGTCAGCCTGATACAAGCGGTGCTCGCGCATCAGCGGCGGTGCGGCCAGTGGCACGCTTTTCGGGCTGTCGGGAATCGGGCTGAACGCCGAGTAATAGACCCGGCGCAGACGGAAGTTGCCGTACAACGCCTGGGCGCTGTGCAGGATCGTGCTGTCATCGGTGTCATCGGCGCCGACGATCATCTGCGTGCTCTGCCCGGCCGGGGCGAACTTCGGGGCACGGGGTTCGTTGAGCACGGTCTGCACGCCGGTGTAGATCGTGTTCATCGCCTGCTTGATCGAGCCGATCTGCTTCTCCGGCGCCAGGGTTTGCAGGCTGGCATCGGTGGGCAATTCGATGTTGACGCTCAGGCGGTCGGCGTAACGCCCGGCCTCTTCGATCAGAGCGGGATCGGCGTCAGGAATGGTCTTGAGATGGATGTAGCCACGGAACTCATGTTTTTCGCGCAACAGCTTCGCGACACGCACCAGTTGCTCCATGGTGTAGTCCGCCGAACGAATGATCCCCGAGCTGAGAAACAACCCGCTGACGCAATTGCGCCGGTAGAAATCCAGGGTCAGCGTCACCACTTCCTCTGGCGTGAAACGCGCCCGCGGCACGTCGCTGGAGCGGCGGTTGACGCAGTATTGGCAGTCGTAGAGGCAGAAATTGGTCAACAGGACCTTGAGCAGCGACACGCAACGCCCGTCCGGCGTGTAGCTGTGGCAGATGCCCATGCCGTCGGTGGAGCCCAGCCCGCTCTTGCCCTCGGAGCTGCGCTTGGGCGCGCCGCTGCTGGCGCAGGAGGCGTCGTACTTGGCGGCGTCGGCGAGGATGCTGAGCTTGTCGATGATTTGCATGGTACGGACCCGATACTGTTCGCATATACAGTATAGAGTCCGTCCACGGGCCACAAGCCGTAAAACGACCCTTTGTCAGTCAGACGTTTTACAGTCGAGTGTCAGCTGCGATGGTCGAGGATTTGGGCATCGGGACAGGCTGCATCGCTTCGGGCAATTGCACCCCGAACCGCGCCGCCATTTCCTTACGCCCCACCGCCGTCAACGTCAGCGCCCGACTGTCCAGATCCTGCGTCACCCATTTGCGCTTCAACGCTGTCTGCAGCAAAGCCGCTCCAAGTGATCCACCCAGATGTGGCCGACGCATGCTCCAGTCCAGGCATGGGCAGGCAAAGCGACGACGCAGGGTCGACAGATCCCTGACCTCAATTCCCAACCCTTCGAACAGTGTGTTTCCGCTCTCGCTCAAGCGGTACGCCTGTTCATCGGTTTCCACCAGCCAACCGCCCTCCAGCAACCGGTCATGCAGCAACACCGCCAGTGTCCCGGCCATGTGGTCGTAGTAGGTGCGGGCAAATTGCAGACGATCCGGCGTGTGCGGCTTGAAGGTCGGCGCAGGATTCTGGCCAATCACCATCAGCGCTTCGAGTGCCTGGGCCACGCGTTTGTCGGCGAGGCTGTAATAACGATGGCGGCCCTGCACGTGCAGGCGCACCAGCGCCAGTTCCTTGAGTTTGGCCAGGTGCGCACTGGCGGTCGAGGCGCTGACGTCGGCAAGAGTCGCCAGCTCCGTGGCGGTGCGGGCGTGGCCGTCCATTAGCGAGCACAGCATTTTCGTTCGCGCCGGTTCCGCGATGGCGGCGGCCACTTGCGAGACGCCGATGTCTGGATGTTCTGCGTGCATATTTCGCTCCCGGACGAATCATCGCCCTCAAGGACTGCAGATAGTAGCAACACTTTCCCCACCGACAAGGTTGCGATCCATGGACCCGATCATCGCTGCGACTCACGCCGATCCCTATCCCTACTACGCCGAGCTGCGCGCGGCGGGAGGTCTGACCTTTCATCACGAAGTGAAACTGTGGGTGGCCAGCAGTGCCCGGGCGGTTTGCGCCGTTCTGGCGAATCCGGATTGCCGGGTACGTCCGGTGCAGGAGCCGGTGCCCAAGGCGATTGCCGATGGCATGGCGGGCAAGGTGTTCGGCCAGTTGATGCGGATGAATGAAGGCGAGAGTCAGCGCTGCCCGCGTTCGGCCATTGAGCCGCCACTCGGGCTTATCAAGGACGAAGCTGTCAGGGCGCTGGTCGCCGCAAGGTTGATCACCCACGATGCCGACGGCTTATATAAGGCAATGTTTCGCGGGCCGGTGTGCGTGGTTGCGGCGCTGCTCGGATTCTCCCCGGCGCAAGCGCGAACGATCAGTGAACTGACCGCGGATTTTGCAGCGTGCCTGTCTCCGCTGAGCAATGACTTGCAATTGGCGGCAGCTCATCGGGCGGCGGAGCAATTGCACGGTGACTTCATTGAATTACTGGCAGATCCGAACCCGTTTCTCGCCGACATTCAACAACGCCATTCAGGCGAAGAGGACGTGCTGATCGCCAACCTCATCGGTCTCTGCTCGCAAACCTTTGAAGCCACCGCCGGACTGATCGGTAATGCGCTGGTGGCGTTGCAGCGACAGCCGGAATTGCGCGACGCATCGGTAGACTCGCTGTTGGCCGAAGTCCAGCGCTTCGACCCATCGGTGCAGAATACCCGGCGGTTTGTCGCGAACACCTGCGAAGTCGACGGCGTGCGACTTGAAGCGGGCGACGTGATTCTGGTGTTGCTCGCCTCAGCCAACCGCGACCGGGCACTGAATAAAAACCCTGATCAGTTTCTGCCGGATCGCCCCAACCGCAAAAGCTTCACGTTCGGCAGCGGCCGTCACCAATGCCCGGGGCAAAGGTTGGCGCTGACGATTGCCAGCGCCACCGTAGGTGAAATCCTCGCCCATGACATCGACCTGAAGCGGTTCGTCTGGCACTACCGCCCTTCCCTCAATGGGCGGATTCCATTGTTTTGCGAGGCAACGAGTTAAGCGTTTCGCAATTCGATCGTCAGGTGCGACAACTCATGCACCGGCGCCAGTCGCTCGCGAATCGCCTCGGCCGTTACGCCCGCAGCCGCCACCACACTGACAATCGCCGCCCGCGCCTGCGGGCCGACCTGCCAGACGTGCAGGTCGCTGATGCGCACGTCATCGGAGGTTTCCAGCAGCTCGCGGATCTCCTCGGCCACCGGTTCATCGGTGGTGTCGAGCAGCACGGCGGCGCTGTCGCGCATCAGGTTCCAGGCCCACTTGGCGATGACGATGGAACCGACGATGCCCATCACCGGGTCCATCCAGACCCAGCCCAGATAACGACCGGCCAGCAGCGCGGCAATCGCCAGCACCGACGTCAACGCGTCCGCCAGTACATGCACGTAGGCTGAACGCAGGTTGTTGTCGTGATGGTGGTGATGACCATGATCGTGGCTATGGCCGTGGTCATGATGCCCGTGATGACCAGTCAGCAGAAAGGCGCTGAGCAGGTTGACGCCCAGGCCGACCACGGCGATCAAGGTTGCTTCGCCGAACGCCACACTGGTGGGCTCGAACAGGCGGAAAATCGACTCCCCGGCAATGCCCAGCGACACCAGCCCCAGCACCATGGCCGAGGCAAAACCCGCCAGATCGCCGACCTTGCCGGTGCCAAAACTGTAACGGCGGTTGTTGGCGTTGCGCCGGGCAAAACCATAGGCCGCCGCCGCGATGCCAAGAGCGCCGGCGTGGGTCGCCATGTGGAAACCGTCGGCCAGCAGCGCCATGGAACCGGTGAGGTAACCGGCGGCAATCTCGCCGATCATCATCACAAAGGTCAGGACCACCACCCACAGGGTGCGACGGGCGTTTTCATCGTGGGAGGCGCCAAGAAACTGGTGGTCATGGGAAAAATCATCAGCCTTGAGAGTCATGATTTTGGTACTCACTTGGAATAACGGCGGATGGCTTGCAACAACTCTTCCACGCCCTGGGCGCGGGCTTCGTCGCTGAGGTCGGGATGGGCGACATGCTCGCGGGCGTGGGCCTCGATGAACTGCTCCATCAAGCCATTGACCGCGCCGCGAATCGCCGCCATCAGGTGCAACGTCTTGGCACAATCGGCCTCGGACTCCAGCGCCCGCTCAACCGCCTGAACCTGCCCGGCAATACGCCGGACCCGATTGAGCAACTCGCCTTTGTGTTCGTGCGTGTGCGACATACCTATACCCCCTACCCCTATATAGCGAGCATAGTCGCTGTTCGGATCGAAAGGGGCAAGGCCTGCTTTCGACCGTCTGTCGCGGCTTGAAATTTTGATGTGGAAGAATGAGGCGGCGCGTCACACGGCGCCGCTTCTGGAAGGTTTGTCAGAGGCGTTGAGAACCCTCGACTGTCAGGCCCATTGCAGTGGCGGGGACGATGAGAAGCAGAGGTCTACGTCCAGTTGGGCTGCGGCCGACAGGTTGACCAGCGCATCGAGAGAGAACTTGTCGACTTTGCCGTTGAGTACGTCGTTGAGGCGTGGCTGCGTGATGCCGAGACGTTTGGCCGCCTCTTTCTGCGGAAGCTCCCAGGCTCGAATCGTTTCGCACAGCGTGCGCATCAGTTTGGCCCGCAGGCGCATGTTGGCCGCTTCCTGCGGCGTGTCTTCCAGTGCATCCCAGACGCTTGCGAAACGCTGGGAAGAGTTTTGATGATCCGTCATGGTTCAACCTGTTTCCTTGTGCTGGATGTGCCATGCAGGCTATATCGAAATCGATATAAATCAAGGTTGAAGTGGCTTATTAAATATTCGGTATCACAAAGCAGAAATTCGCAAGCCAGCACACCTGATAAGCCGACACAGAACCCTTGTGGGAGCGAGCTTGCTCGCGATGGCGGACTGAAAAATGACGCATCATTTTGCCTCCATCCGGGAGGCTACATTGCCTTGCGCCTTTGCCTACAACTACGCCAGAATCCGCCGGCTTGTGCGGTTTTGAGGGCGTCGGTAACTTGATTCGCGTCATTGAATGGTCAGTGAACGGGTTTAGTCGCTCGGTATTACCTTCAAACTGCATAACGCTCCAAACAGACAGGTTTTCAATACCTGCACTTAATGGTAGCTGTGCGCAGGGCACCTTCGGGTGCACCGGTTTGGAAGGTTGCCGGTCGACTAACCTGCGTATAGCTGCCACCTTTTCGTTTAGTCGCGAGGTGGTGTCGGCATCACTTTGGAAACCTTCGAAATGTTCAAAATCACACCGAATCCTCCCGAAACAGATGTCGAAACTGATTCAGACCCAACTTCGCCCTACTCCTCCACCGACTCAAAAAAACTCCACGAAGCCGCCGAGCGCGCCCTCGACCATTACCTGAAACCCACCGCCCCGAAACAGCACTGCCCCGGCCGCATGTTCCTCATCGCCCCCCACATCGATCAGCATGCCTTGCTGGCCCACGCCTGCGAATCGATGGCCTCGGCCAGCGTGATGCTCAGCGACTTCGCCGCGCTGTTGGACCCGCCCTACCGCAGTACCGTCCTGGGCATCGCCCAAGTGGTGATGTGTGGCGAACTCGCCGTGAACCGGGCGCTGGACACTCTCGATGCCACGACCTGAGGAACACCCCATGGAAAGCAAATCCGATGCACACGTCGTCGCCGCCCTGATCTCCATCGGCCTCAACGAGAAAGACAGCCAATGGGCCGTAAAGGCCTGTCTGCTCCTGCTCGAAAGCGAGAGAAAATCCATCGTCACCGCCGCCCTCGAGGCCCTCGTCCAGCTCGCCCGCGATCACGGCAAACTGGACCGGGACCGCGTAATGCCGGCACTTCACAGCGTCAAACGCAGATTTCCGAGCCTGACCAGCACGGTTGCCGCGACGCTGGATGAGATGGCGATGGCTGCGTAACGCCTCAGGTAAAAGGCAAGAAAAAACCCGCTGCTCCGTGATCGGAAGCAGCGGGTTTATGGTGTCAGCTGTAACGCGGGAGCAATCAATCCTCCCGCGTCAAAACCTCCAGCAACTCAATCTCGAACACCAGATTCGAATTCGGCGGAATCTTGCCCATCGTCCGCTCGCCATAACCCAGATGCGCCGGCACCAGCAGTTTGCGCTTGCCGCCCACCTGCATGCCCATGATCCCTTGGTCCCAACCCTTGATGACCCGGCCCGTGCCGATCACGCACTGAAACGGTTTGCCCCGGCTCCAGGAGGAGTCGAACTCGGTGCCGTCTTCCAGCCAACCGGTGTACTGGGTGGTGATCAATGCGCCTTTGACGGCGGCTTTTCCGTCGCCGGGCTGAAGATCGATTATCTGCAGTTCATCATTCATAACATTCACTCTATTGTTCCGCTGGCCGCCGTTTTCCCAGAAATGCCGGCCCTTGGCAACCGTTTGACCCCACGCTGGCCGTGACGGATGATGGCCACCCGCTACCAATCCTGATCGATACGCCATGACAGCACCGCTCGAATGACTCAACTCTGGATCAGCCTCGCCATTGTCGTTGTGTTGATGGTCGTGATCGCCGTGCTGATCCGCCGGGAGCGTGCCCTGCGTCGGCAGCTCGACGAATACCGTGAACTGCTCACCCGCGCCGCCGAAGGCCAGAACATCCATCAGGATGGCGATGCCGAACGCTTCAAACGCAGTCAGTATTTTGCGCGGATCGGCACCTGGGACTGGGAAGTCGACACGGATCGACTCTATTGGTCCGACGCGATCTTCGGCATGTTCGGGTTCAAGATCGGCGAAGTGACGCCTTCCTACGCCCTGTTCTGCTCCTGCGTCCACCCGGACGACCGCGCCAAGGTCCGTGCCGGGGAATTGCGTTGTCTGGAAACCGGTGAAAACCACGACGAGGAATACCGCGTGGTCTGGCCCGACGGCACGATTCGCTGGCTGAGGGAAACCGGCAACGTGGTGAAGAACGATCATGACGCGATGATCAAGATGATGGGCGTGGTGCGCGATATCACCGAAGAGAAGGCCTCGGCCAGTTACCTCCAGCACCTGGCCCACTTCGATCCGCTGACCGGTTTGCCCAATCGACTGGTGCTGGAAGAACGCCTGTCGGAAGCGCTGGAACATGCCCGCGCTACCGAGACCCGGGTGGCGCTGGTGTTTGTCGATCTCAACGGTTTCAAAAGCATCAACGACCGCTACGGCCATGCTGCCGGCGACCGCGTCCTGATCACCACCGCCACCCGGCTGAAACGCATCCTGCGGGTCAGCGACACCGTCGCGCGCATCGGCGGTGACGAATTCGTGGTCATCCTGCAAGGCCTCGCCCCCGGCCTGAATCTGCAGGACGAAGCCCGCAGCATCTGCCAGAAAATCTTCATCGAACTGTCCCCCCCCATCACCATCGGCAACGACCAACGCCACATCGGCACCAGTCTCGGCGTCGCCGTCTTCCCCGACCATGCGCCGACCATGGACCGGCTACTGCACATTGCGGATCTGGCGATGTATGAGGCCAAGCGCAGCGGGAACAATCAGTATCGTTTGGGTGGTGGGCAGGCGGTGACTCACAGTCGGGTCGATTGAATCTCAGCGCTCAGGGGTACCGAACACGACACCATTGAAGGTATGCGTGCAGCACTGGCAGTTGGGCGTCATATCTTCAGCCCTCAGGTCGGGATTGACGATTTGCAGGCGCTTGTTCTCATCGACGTATAACCCACTATAGTTGCTGGACTCGCCCATCCCAACGACATCCCTTCGCTCATGTTCATGCAGAGCGACCATCCAGAACACCGGTTCCTGCCGATCCAGCCGCGACACCGCCTCACTGAAAATCTCATCCCAGTCGCCGCCGACACGCGACAGCAAAAACCGAAACAACGGCGTGTAATCGTAGCCATGATGCTTGATGCCATGCATCGAGCCACGTTTAGCCTCGCTGTGGATTTCAGCCTTGGTGTTTCGCTGATGCCGATAATGCCCGCCCGGGTTGTTGCGCCAGACGTTGTGGGCCGTGGTGTTTTCTTTGCGGTAGAGGGGTTTCTTTTCCAACGAATTGCTCCTGACATCCAGCCACTCGAAACGCCCCTCGCGTTTTACCGGAACGGCGCTCGAATGCAATCAACCGTCCATGGCCAATTGTTGCTTGAGGTCAGCGCTCCACCGGCTGAATCGCCACAATCGTCCCGTTGGTGATCATCACCATCACGTATTTATCGTTGATCTGCACCCACTGCGCCTGTGGCTCAGGCTGTTTGAGCCCTTTCTGTTTCCAGTTTTTGATGGCTTTTTCGCTGCGCTGATAGATGTCCGGGGCGCGGTCGTTGACGTTCAGTTCGCGGTTGCCGGTCGGTGAGTGTTCGACAGTGTCGTTCGAGGGTTGCGCCGCTTGAACGAGTGGGTTGATCCCGGCGATGCCGGCGACGAGGGCCAGGCTGGCGATCAGGGTCTTGTTGTTCATCGGTGAACCTCCTTCAGATGTGTGATACCTGAACTCCGACTGCGGGGTTCGGGAATCATTCCTTGTTTTTTGATGATGGCGCAGTCGAAAGTATAGCTGCCCACTGCGCGTATTGATCCGTCTTGCACATCAATCCATGCCAACAATGCAATTAACAAATCGATCCCTGCGCGCCACTATCCGCCCCAATAAGAACCGTGCGCCGCCTCCCCGTCGCGCACGTCATAAAAGCGGTGGAGTATTTTTTGATGACAGCCTCAATCCCACACGGCGGCTCGCGGGCCGGCGCCATTTTCCGGGTGACCTCGGGTAACTTCCTCGAACAGTTCGACTTCTTTCTGTTCGGTTTCTACGCCACGCAGATCGCGGCGGTGTTCTTTCCGGCGAGCAGTGAGTTCGCTTCCCTGATGATGACCTTTGCAGTGTTCGGCGCAGGCTTTTTGATGCGTCCGCTGGGGGCTATCGTGCTCGGCGCGTACATTGATGACGTCGGTCGGCGCAAAGGTTTGATCGTGACGCTGTCGATCATGGCCAGCGGCACGATATTGATTGTGCTGGTGCCGGGATACGAAACCATCGGTCTGTTTGCCCCGGCGCTGGTGTTGATCGGAAGGCTGTTGCAAGGCTTCTCCGCCGGCGCGGAATTGGGCGGGGTTTCGGTGTATCTCTCGGAGATCGCTACACCCGGTCGCAAAGGTTTTTTCACAGCCTGGCAGTCGGCCAGTCAGCAGGTGGCAATCGTCGTCGCTGCTGCGCTCGGTTATGGCCTGAACCAATGGATGGCGCCGCAAGCCGTCGCCGATTGGGGCTGGCGGATTCCGTTTTTCGTCGGCTGCATGATCGTGCCGTTCATCTTCTTTCTGCGGCGTAATCTGGCGGAAACCGAAGAGTTCGCCGCCCGCAAACATCGTCCGAGCATGAAGGAAGTGTTCCGCACCCTCGGCCAGAACTGGGGCGTGGTGCTGGGCGGGATGTTGATGGTTGCCCTGACCACCACCGCGTTCTATCTGATCACCGTGTACGCGCCGACCTTCGGCAAAACCGTGCTGCACCTGAGCACATCGGATGCGTTGCTGGTGACTCTGCTGGTGGGCGTTTCCAACTTCTTCTGGCTGCCGATTGGCGGCGCATTGTCTGATCGCGTCGGCCGCCGTCCGGTGCTGATCGCCATGTCGTTGCTGGCCCTGGCCACGACGTATCCGGCGCTGTCGTATCTGGTGCAGGCGCCGAGCTTCAGCCACATGCTGCTGTCGCTGTTGTGGCTGTCGTTTATCTACGGTCTGTACAACGGCGCAATGATTCCGGCGCTGACCGAGATCATGCCGGTGGAGGTGCGGGTGGCCGGTTTCTCCCTGGCCTATAGCCTCGCCACTGCCGTGTTCGGCGGTTTCACTCCAGCAATGTCGACCTTCCTGATTGAGTACACCGGCGACAAAGCCGCACCGGGTTACTGGATGAGCATCGGCGCACTGTGTGCATTGTGCGCGACGCTTTATCTGTATCGCCGGGCCGGCGGTCGCCTGCAACCTGTTACTGCCTGAGAACATCACCATGAAGAAACTGTTTACCGTTACAGCCCTGCTCGCCGGCCTGGCGTTCAACGTTGCCGCCCAGGCCGAAGAACTGCGGGTCATGACTTCCGGCGGCTTCACCGCCGCCTACAAGATCCTGGGGCCGAAATTCGCTGCCGCCACCGGCAACACGCTGGACACCCAACTCGGCCCGTCGATGGGCAAGGCGCCGGAGGCGATCCCCAATCGCCTGGCGCGGGGCGAACCGGCCGACGTGGTGATCATGGTCGGCTACGCCCTCGACGACTTGATCAAGCAAGGCAAGGTCGACCCGGCCTCCCGTGTAGAACTGGCGGACTCGCGAATCGGCCTGGTGGTGCGCGAAGGTACATCGAAACCTGACATCAGCACCGTCGATGCCCTGAAGAAAACCCTGCTTGATGCAAAATCGGTGGCCTACTCCGACAGCGCCAGCGGCGTGTACATCGAGCAGCAACTGTTCAAGAAACTGGGTATCGAAGATCAGCTGAAACCGAAGGCTAAGATGATCCCGAAAATCCCGGTCGGTTCTGTGGTCGCGACTGGCGACTATCAACTGGGCTTCCAGCAGGTCAGCGAATTGCTGCCGGTGCCGGGGGTGAGTTTTGTGGCCAAGATCCCGGAATCGGTGCAGTCGGTGACGCGCTTTGCGGCAGGGATTCCGGTGGGTGCGCAGCATCCGCAGGAGGCCAAGGCGTTGCTCGCTTATCTGGCCGCACCCGCCGCCCAGCCTGACGTACAAGCCACCGGTCTGGATTCGGTCAAGCGCTGACCGTCGGCGGCTGGACTTTCATTTCCACCACCAGCCGCTCCAGTTCCAGTGCCGCCGGGGTCAGCGTACGACCCCGGCGTTTGATGATGCCGACGCTGCGCATCACTTGCGGATCGATCAGCGGCACCCGCGTCAGGATCGGATGATCCGCCGCCGGCATCGCCATCAGCGGCACCGCCGCCACACCCAACCCTGCTTCCACCAGACCGATCATGGTCGTCACATGCCGCGTCTCGCAAATACTCGGGCGTTGCGGCACCACTTTGGCCAAGGCCTGATCCAGCAGAAAACGGTTGCCCGAGGTCTTGTCCAGCGAGATGTAATCCTGCCGGTAAAACTCGTCCCAGGTCACGCTGCTGCGCCCGGCCAGCGGATGGTCGCGGCGACAGGCAACCACGTAGCTCTCCTGTACCAGCGGATCGAAATCCACACCCGCCTCCTGAGTGCCCATGAAACTCAAACCGAAATCCGCCTCGCCGTTGACCACCGCCGTCAGTACATCGTGGGCGCTGGAATCGAGGACTTTGACTTTGATTCGCGGGAACTGCTGGTGATAACGGGCAACCACTCGCGGCATGAAGTAGTACGCCGCCGACGGCACGCAAGCGACGGTTACGTGACCCTGCCGGTTCGAAGCGACTTCGCTGATGCCGAGCAACGCCACGTCCAGGTCATCCAGCAAACGCTCGACGCTGGGCATGAAGCCCCGCCCGGCCTGGGTCAGGCTGACCTTGCGCGTGGTGCGTTCGAACAACTTCACGCCGAGGGCGTCCTCAAGTTTTTCGATGCGCCGGCTCAGGGCCGGTTGCGAGATACGCACGGTGTCGGCGGCCTTGCGGAAACTGCCCTGCTCGACCACGGCGCGAAAGGCTTGCAGGTCGTTGAGGTCGAAGTTGATAGCCATGGGAAACTCGGGAGGAATTGATTCGCTGAGGCTATGAATGTAACCAATTGATGCAAATTATTACAGGAGCACATGTGCTCAATCAGGGTCTGCGGTAGATCTGTAATCGTTTCAGCCTTTATCCTTGTCGCCCCCCGCCGTACCGCGTTACTGGAGTTCCGCTCATGCCCCATGAAGGCAATCTGTTGCAAGCCGCTGTCGTGTTTCTCTTGGCCGCCGTGCTCACCGTTCCCCTGGCCAAGCGCCTGCAACTGGGCGCGGTGCTCGGTTACCTGTTTGCCGGGGTGATCATCGGCCCGTCGGTGCTGGGCCTGATCGGCAATCCGCAAAGTGTCAGCCATATCTCGGAACTGGGCGTGGTGCTGCTGTTGTTCATCATCGGTCTTGAGCTGTCCCCGCGACGCTTGTGGGTGATGCGCAAATCGGTGTTCGGCGTGGGTCTGGCGCAGGTGCTGCTGACCGGTTCGGTGATTGGCGTGCTGGCGTTGTCGATGTTCGGCCAGCCGCTGAACAGCGCGATTGTGCTGGGCCTGGGTCTGGCGCTGTCGTCTACCGCGTTCGGCTTGCAAAGTCTGGCTGAACGCAAAGAGCTGACCAGCCCCCACGGCCGTCTGGCCTTTGCGATTCTGCTGTTCCAGGACATCGCCGCGATCCCGCTGATCGCCCTGGTGCCGATGCTCGCGGGGGTCGATCACCACACCAGCACCGCCGACGACGTGCGTCACAGTTTGCAGGTGCTCGGCGGCATCGCCGTGGTGGTGATCGGCGGACGTTATCTGTTGCGTCCGGTGTTTCGCATCGTGGCGAAAACCGGCCTGCCGGAAGTCTCCACCGCCACCGCGTTGCTGGTGGTGATCGGCACCGCGTGGCTGATGGACATGGTCGGTGTGTCGATGGCGCTGGGCGCGTTTCTCGCCGGCCTGCTGCTGGCGGATTCGGAATATCGCCACGAGCTGGAAGCGCAGATCGAGCCGTTCAAGGGCCTGCTGCTGGGGCTGTTTTTCATCAGCGTCGGCATGGGCGCCAACCTCAGTCTGCTGCTCAGCGCACCGATCACGGTGCTGGGGCTGACGCTGCTGCTGATCGCCCTGAAGTTGCCGCTGCTGTTTGTGGTCGGACGTCTGGCCGGCGGCTTGAGCAAAGTCAGTGCGATTCGCCTCGGCATCGTGCTGGCGGCGGGCGGTGAATTTGCTTTCGTGGTGTTCAAGATCGGTCGCGATCAGGGCCTGTTCGAACCGCGTCTGTACGACTTGCTGGTGCTGACCATCACCCTGTCGATGGCGGTCACGCCGCTGTTGTTGTTGATCTGCGCACGGCTGGTCAGCCCGAAGGTGCAACCGGTGGAAGTGCCGGAGAAGTTCCGCCAGATCGACACCGAAACCCCACGGGTGGTGATCGCCGGCATGGGCCGGATGGGCCAGATCGTGGCGCGGATCCTGCGGGCGCAGAACATCAAGTTCGTGGCGCTGGACACCTCGGTGGAAACCATCGAACTGTCGCGCAGCTTCGGCGGTGTGCCGGTGTTCTACGGTGACCCGATGCGTCCGGAAATCCTCAGTGCGGCCAAGGCCGGGGAAGCGGAGTATTTCGTGATTGCCACGGACGATCCGGAGACCAACATCAAGACCGCCGAGATCGTGCGCAAGCTCTACCCGCACATGAAGATCATCGCCCGGGCGCGTAACCGGCAGCATGTTCATCGGTTGGTGGATGTGGGCGCCGATCCGATCCGGGAGACTTACTACTCCAGCCTGGAAATGAGCCGTCGCACGCTGGTTGGCCTCGGCTTGACCCAGGCCCAGGCCGATGCGCGGATCAAGCGCTTCAAACACCATGACGAACAGGTGCTCGAGGCTCAGCACGCGGTGTACGACGACGCGGCCAAAGTGCTGCAGACCGCCCAGGAAGCGCGGGCGGAACTGGCCCGGTTGTTCGAGTCGGATCAACTGGAAGAACAATCGGGCAAGTCCTGAAGCTTGCAGAGTTCCAAATGTGGGAGCCAGCCTGCTGGCGATTGCGACAGCTCGGCCACCATCAAGGGTGACTGAACCGGCCTCATCGCCAGCAGGCTGGCTCCCACAAGTTCAGGCTATCTCCAGCTCCCTCTCTTCTTTGGCCGGCGCCACTGCAAACCGGTCCGCCAGAAACGGCGTGATGTCCAGCGGCAACGGTTCATCGTTGATCAGCTTGTCCAGCAACACCCCGGTGATCGCCGACGTCAGTACCCCAGTGCGGAAATGCCCGCAGGCGTTGAGATAACCCTCCACCCCGGCCATCGGCCCGAGAATCGGCAACTCGTCCGGCGAGCCCGGCCGCAGCCCGGCCCAGGTGCGCTTGAGGTTGATGTCCGCCAGTTCCGGCAGGCAACGCACCGCGCCCTGCACCAGCCCGGCGATTTCCGGCCAGGTGGTGGTGACGTCAAAGCCTTTGTCCTCGGTGGTGCTGCCGATCAGGATCTCGCCGTTGTCCTTCTGCGCCATGTAGCAATCGCTGGTGGTCAGGCAACCGTTGAGGATTTTCGGCAGGCGTTCGGTGAGCAGGATCTGGCCTTTCACCGGTTTCACCGGAATCCGGATACCCGTGGCCCACTCGCTCAAGTCCGCTGCCCAGGCGCCGGCGGCGTTGATCAGGGTCTTGCAGTGAAACACCCCGGCTTCGGTCGTCTGCACGCCGGTCACCCGCGTACCGTGATGCAGCACGCCGGTGATGTTGGTGTTGACGTACATGTCCACGCCATTCTGCCGGGCGCCTTCGGCGTAGGCGTCGGCGAGGCGGAATGGGCTGACCTGATGGTCGCAGAGAAACTCCAGTGCCCCGCGTGCTTCATGGCTGACGCTCGGCTCGGACTCGCGCAATGCAGCCTGATCGAGCCAGCGCACCTGATCGGCCAGATGCGGGATGCAGCCGACGATGTGCTCGGCGTATAACCGGTCCTCGTCGTCATAAATGACGAATTTGAGCCCGGTCTTTTCGAACTTGAAATCCATCCCGTGGTTGTCGCGCAGCTCGCGGTGCAGTGCCGGGTACAGCGCGTTGGACTGCAAGGCAAAATCGAAAAACGACGGCGGCAGGATGTGCGGCGTGCTTGAATCCACTGCCACCGCCGCGCCCTGGGTTTCGCGCTTGCGGTTGGCCGACATCATGCGAAAGAAAATCACCCCGCAGCCCAGCCCCACCGACTCGCCAATCGCCCACAAGCCGCCGGCCGAGGCACGGGTCGCGTTGCCCGGGCGCTTGGCATCGATCATCGCGACCTTGAGGTTTTTGCGCTTGGACAACTGATAGGCGATGGACGCGCCGATCACACCGCCGCCGGCGATGACCACGTCATAGAACTTACTCATGGGAAACGGCCTCCGTGCCGAGGGACTGGAACGCGGAAAATGGAATCGGATCGACCGGGAAACGCGGCCGCAGCCAGCCGACATCCTTGCGTCCGGTGGCTTGACGCAAACGGTCGCTGCAATAGCCGACGCACATCCGCCCCTGACAGTCGCCCATGCTCACGCGGGTGCGCATTTTCAGGCTGGCGATGTCTTGCACGCCCTGCTCCAGCGCCCGGTCGATGTCGGCGCGAGTGGTGTGTTCACAGCGGCAGATCACCGTGTCGGCCGCCGGCAATGCGATCTGCCCGACGCCGCGTTCGGTGTAGCGATCCACCGCCGCACGGAAACGCACGATGGCTTTGAGTTTGCCCAGGTAACGGTCGCGACGGACACGCGCCAGTTCCTCTTCGACCACACCGCGTTGCAGCAGGATCGAGGTGGCGGCGATCTTGCCGGCCAGCATCGCTGCTTCACCGCCGCGAATCCCGCCCATGTCACCGGCCAGATGCACGTGGGGTTCGCTGCTCTGCTGCCAGATGTTGGCGTTGGCGCGCAGGTAACCGTCATCGCTGAAGCCGTGATCCAGGCCCATCTGCTGACTCAGTTGCGTGCGCGGAATAAAGCCGTAGCCGACCGCCAGGGTCTTCGCTTCGAAGCGTTCGACGCGGCTCATGTCCGGCTCCCAGGTCGCCGAGTACGGCGCCACGCTGACGCTTTTCAGTTCGCCGTCGCCGTGTGCCTCGACCACGCCCCAGCCGTAGTTCATCGGGATGCCGTGCAGTTTCAGATAGGCCAGCATGCTCAAGCCGTCGAGAAACAGTTGCGGCTTGTTCAACAGCGCCAGACTTTCCTTGGCAATCTTGCCGAACGCGCAAGCCTCGTAGACACCGACCACGCTCACGCCCGACGCGTGCAACTGGGTCGCCACCAGCGGCAACAGCGGCCCGGTTCCGGCGATTACCACCGGCCCCAGGGGTTTGACCACGCCACTTTTGATCTGTAATTGCAGGCCGCCGAGCATGATTACGCCGGGCAATGTCCAGCCGGGAAACGGCACGCTGCGTTCGTGGCAACCGGCGGCCAGCACCAGTTGCGGGTAGCTGATTTCGTGGAGGCGCTCATCGCCATCAAGCACCACCAGTGAACGCGTGCCTTCGGCGCCGACCACCCGGTGATGCAGGCGCACATCGATCAGCCCGGCCTGTTCCTGAAAGTCGCCGTGCAGTTTGCTCAATGCTTCCGAATAACGCGGCCCCAGATAGTCCAGCTGCACACCGTCACGCAGCGGCCCGCGATAAACCACGCCGCCAAGGCGCGACGCCTCTTCAAGCAATGTGCTGCGCACGCCATGGCGCGCCAGTTCGATGGCCGCCGCCATGGCCGCCGGCCCACCGCCGACGATGACCGGATGCTGACTCATGGCGCCTCCTGTCCGTGAATGCGGTTGGCCTGGGTTTCGACCTGCATGCCGTCACGCACCACGGTCTGACAGGCGCGACGCTTGTGCCGGCCGTTGATTTTCACCAGGCAGCACTGGCACACGCCCATGCCGCAATAGGCACCGCTGACCTGGTTGTGATCGTTGCGCGCGACCTGGCGCACGCCGAGGGACTGAATGACGCTGAGCACGGTTTCGCCGATGGCGGCAGTGACCGGCTGGCCGTTGATGTGGACAGTCATATCCGCCTGCGTCAAAGGCTGGATATCGAAGGTTCTTTCTAGGCAGTGCATTGCAATGATCATCCGTGAAAAGTTCAGGTGAGGTTGAAACAGCTCCTTGCTGCACTACACCTCGCCGGCTCGTGGGGGTTATCTCTCTATCGGGCCGGCAGGTTTATCCCGCTCGCGCAGCAACGTGCGCGCAAGCAATGTAGTCGATCCAGCGGCAAGGGCCTGGAAATTTCACGGTAGGGGATATCGCGCCGAGGAATATTGATCCAGGCCATGGAAATGACTGTACGGTTCTGCCGCCGATCAGTTGGAAAACACGAACTGCCCTTTGATCTTTTTCGAGCCGATGAAACCGAGGTCGGGGAACAGCTTGGTTTTCAGCCACGCGACATAAAACACCAGGGCCAGGGTGAGGCCTGCGCTGACCAGCGTGGCCACCGGATCTTCGGCGTAGTCCTTGAACAGACGTGAAAACTGGCTGAGCGAGAGGATCACGAAAACGGTGTAGGTCTGCGCGGAGTACTTGTAAAAACCCCACGCAAACAGCAGAGGGATAGCGCCCCCGATCAGCGTAAGCACCAGAGCCAACCCGAGACTGGAGTTCCAGCCCAGGGCAAATCCGATCAGGGCACCGATCAACGCCTGAATGCCGAATAAAACAATCAGAATCGTGACCTTGCGCGCATGCTGCCGTCGCAGTGCCGGGTCAATGCGCGAACCGATCCAGTAAGCCAACACTCGATCCTTGACCGCCCCACCCGACAACGCCTTGAAGGTTTCGGTCTTCGAACGACCGGCATCCAGCATTTCATCCAGTTGCCGCTTGGTTTCCTTCTTGTCCAACGTCTTCATCCTTAAACAGAAATTGAAGCGGCCGATCCGCTTCCGGCGTCGATTCTGGCTGCTGGCTCTCTGGAAAGCAAAAAGCCGCTTCAACCCGAAGGTGGAAGCGGCCGAGGCAAAAGCCCCAGAGGGATCAGTGCACGAACAGGGCGATCAGGATGATGATCGGGATTGGCACGCCGAGGAAAAACAGCAGAAGTGAGCGCATGATGATGCTCCTTGATTAACGGACTGGGGGAACAGTGGTCGTGGTGTAGGTTTCGACTTCGACGTACTCCACCGCATCCCGGCGGCGACCGCCGAAGGTGGCCGACAGACTGGCAAAGAACGCACCGGCCAGCAGCGCGATGAACATCCACAGCGAGGTCCAGGCAGCGACTTTGGCGGCGGTGTCAGCCGCTTGCTGTGCTTTGACCTTGGCGTCGGCGATGGCTTTTTGCGTACGGGCGTAGATTTCGTCCACGCGACGTTCGGCGTCGGCCTGAGTCAGGTTGGTTCGCTGAGCGACCAGTTGCGCAAGGTAGGTGCGATCCTCGGGGCTGAGCTGACCGTTGGCCAGGCTCTGGGCGAAGATCCGGGTCACGGTGCCGCGAGCGGCGTCGTCACTGACAGCGGCAGGACGGTCATCACGAAACAGACTGTCGACGAAGTAACCGTACTGGTCGCTGTTGGTGTTGGCTGCGGCAGTGCCGGCGGCCTGGGTCATGGCGCTGGCCGCACCACCGGCAACACTCGCACCGGCCTGCACGCCACCGCTGACAATGCTGCTGACCGAACCGACCACCAGGGTTGCGGTGACGAGCGTGGCCACGCACCAGGCGAGAAAGCCGTGGGCAGTGTCGCGAAAGTACACCTCGTCCCCGTGCATGTTCGCCCACTTCACCCGCAGGCGACCGGCGATGTAGCCACCGAGTCCTGAAGCAATGATTTGCGTGGCGGCCAGCCAGACGATCGTTGAAATGCCCAGACCCTTGGCGCTGACGCCCTCCCCGGCCCACGGTGAAACAGCGGAAAAGCCCAGACCGAAGCCGAGCAGCACGAGAATCAGCGACAGCGCCGCAGCCGCCGCGGCCCCAGCGAAGATCGCACCCCAGGACACCCCTGAGACGTTGTCCGACTCGCCTTCAAAGGCAGGATAAAACCCATCTGAAGATCTATTCATTGTTGTTCTGCTCCCGGCATGAAAAAAGGTGTTACAACTCGTCATCAGATGAATTGCAGTGACCGTGCCAGTCGCCAGAATTTAATAAACTCAACAATTTCAACAGGTTAAAAAGACTGAACTTCCCATGACCATGCAAATTGCAACAAATACCCAATAACAGCGGGTTTTATGCATTGGCACAAAAACCGGTCATTTGCGCTTGTAGCTCTTCTTGCCACCAGGCGTCAGGCAATACACGCCACCACGAGGGCCGGTGCAGAACGAACCGGTGCCGCAATCACAGCCATCATCGCTTTGCAGGAACTGCTGCGGCTGCGCCTGTTCACGAATCCCGAACATCGCGGCGCAGCTCTTTTTCGAGCCGCTGATGGAGCCGTCATTGCACAGAAACAAATCACCGTCGCAGCGATCGATCCCGCCCTTCTTCCCGGAACAGGGCGTGTTGGCCGCCCATGTCAACGTACTCAACAACATCAGCAACATGCCAGCCACCGGCCTCCAGCCACCGCGAATCAACTTGCTCACGTCATCACTCCGTTGAAATATGGCCAGATGATATCAACGTTTCGGAAAATAATTCGGCAACCGCTGCCAATGGCGGTTAAAACATGAAAGTTAATTTAAAGCGTTACTGCAAAATCTTGGCAAAATGCTGCCATTCCGTTTGAACCGATCAGCAGGCCTCCCATGACTCGCATCTTGACCATTGAAGACGACGCCGTGACCGCCCGGGAAATCGTCGCCGAACTGAGCAGCCACGGCCTTGACGTGGATTGGGTCGACAATGGCCGCGAAGGCCTTGACCGCGCCGTCAGCGGCAATTACGACCTGATCACCCTCGATCGCATGCTGCCCGAACTCGATGGCCTCGCCATCGTCACTACCCTGCGCACCATGGGTGTGTCCACGCCGATCCTGATGATCAGTGCCCTGTCCGATGTCGACGAACGCGTGCGCGGGCTGCGCGCCGGCGGTGACGATTACCTGACCAAACCCTTCGCCACCGACGAGATGGCCGCCCGGGTCGAAGTATTGCTGCGCCGGCAGAACAACGGTGGCGCCCAGCCCACCACCCTGCGTGTGGCGGACCTGGAACTGGACCTGATCAGCCACGAAGCCAGCCGCGCCGAGCAGGTGCTGACGCTGCTGCCGACCGAGTACAAGCTGCTGGAATTTCTGATGCGCAACAGCGGCCAGATCCTGTCGCGGATGATGATTTTCGAGGAGGTCTGGGGTTATCACTTCGATCCCGGCACCAACCTGATCGACGTGCACATCGGCCGTCTGCGCAAGAAGATCGACCCGCCGGGCAACGTCCCGCTGATCCGCACGGTGCGAGGCTCGGGTTATGTCATTGCCGAACCCGTCTGACGGCTGGCGTTCCTCCAGCAGCCGGTTGCTGGCGCTTTACAGTTCGTTGTTCGTGGCCTGGAGCGGGATCCTCATGGGGGTCATGTATTTCGAGGTCTCCGGTTACCTCGACAACCTGGCCAAGCATTCGCTGATGCAGCGTCAGCATCTGTTCTCGCACTTTCGTGGCGACCAGCTGGAAGACGCACTCGCCGCCAGCATGACGTTCGATATTCGCGGCATCGATGCCTACGGCCTGTTCGCCGCCGACCACACCTACCTCGGCGGGGCCTTGCAGCAGATGCCTGCCGGCCTGCCGCTGGACGGCAAGATCCACGAATTGCGCGACTGCTCCGAATCCGACGACCCGACCCTGCCCGCCGACAGCTGCGATGCGGTCGCCACTCCGACCCGCGACGGTCGCTGGCTGGTACTGGTGCGCGACAACGGCTCGCTGTTCGCCGTGACCCGGATCATTCTGCGCGCACTGCTCTGGGGTGTTTCGCTGACGATCGTGCCGGGGGTCATCGGCTGGCATTTGCTGCGTCGTCGGCCGTTGCGACGCATCCGCGCGATTCAGGCCAGTGCCCAATCGATCGTCGCCGGCGACCTGACTCACCGCTTGCCCGTGTCCAATCGCCGTGACGAACTGGACATGCTCGCCGCCATCGTCAACGCCATGCTCGATCGCATCGAGCGCTTGATGAATGAAGTCAAAGGTGTGTGCGACAACATCGCCCACGACCTGCGCACCCCGCTGACCCGCCTGCGGGCGCAGTTGTATCGCATGCAGCAGCAGGCCGGCGAAGGCTCGCCGGAGGCCGCGCAACTGGATCTGGTGCTGGCCGAAGCGGATACGCTGATGGCGCGCTTTCGGGGTTTGCTGAGGATTTCCGAACTGGAAGATCGCCAGCGGCGTTCGGGATTCGTCGAGCTCGATCCGGTGCGGCTGTTGCAGGAACTGCATGAGTTTTATCTGCCGCTGGCCGAGGAAGACGAACTGCATTTCAAATTGAACATGCCGGAAACCCTGCCGCAGCTGAACGGTGACCGGGCGCTGTTGTTTGAAGCCTTGGCCAACCTGTTGAGCAACTCGATCAAGTTCACCCCGCCAGGAGGCACGGTGATTTTGCGTGGGGTGAATGATGCGGGGCATACACGGATCGAAGTGCACGACTCCGGTCCCGGTATTCCCGAGTCGGAACGCGAAGCGGTGTTCCAGCGCTTCTATCGTGCAGAGGGTGGGCAACCGCAAAGCGGCTTCGGGCTGGGGCTGTCGATCGTCGCGGCGATTGTCAGCCTGCACGGGTTCAGTCTTGAGGTGGGTCACAGCGATCTGGGCGGGGCGAAACTGGTGCTGGATTGCCGGCAGAGGCTGATTTCACAGTCGTGAAAGCGATCGTTCCCACGCTCTGCATGGGAACGATCAGCGATCAAACTCAGGCTGGGTAATTAGCGCGTAGCGCCTCGAGTCCACCCTGATAGATGCCGCTGAACAGCGCCACCACTTCCTCATCGCTTACGCCCTTGGCGGTGAAGCGTCCCGACCACGTCACCTTCGCGCCCTGCCCCTGAGCTTCGACGCGAATCGTCGCCAGATAATCAGTGGCCGGAAACGGTGCCTGCAGGATCGAATAACTGTAGGTCTTGCCCGCGTTATCGAAGCTTTCCAGACGCTCGACCACCACCCCGCCGTCGGCGGTTTGCAGGCTGCGCAAACGCCCGCCTTCGCTCAGTTCACTCTTGGAAATGAACGGCAGCCAGTCCGGCAGCGTGTTGAAGCCACCGATCAATTGCCAGACCTGATCGGCCGAGGCCGGGATGTCGATGGATGCTGATGCTGTTGCCATAAATAAATGTCTCTCTCAACGAATTCAGGTTCAGATTGCCAGGCTGTCGACCACACCGCCGTCGACACGCAATGCTGCGCCAGTGGTGGCCGAGGACAGCGGTGAAGCGATGTAGGTCACCAGGTGCGCGACTTCTTCGACATTGGCCACGCGCTGGATGATCGAGGTCGGGCGTGCCCGGCGCACAAAGGCGTCGGCTTCGTCCCGCAGGCTGCGGCCGGACTCGGCGGCGGCATCCTTGAGCATCTCTTCGACGCCGTCGGTGAAGGTCGGCCCCGGCAGGATTGCATTGACCGTGACGCCAGTGCCGGCCAGCCGTTTGGCCAGACCATGGGATACCGCCAGGTTGGCGCTTTTGGTCACGCCGTAGTTGATCATGTCCGCCGGGGTGGCCACGCCGGATTCCGAAGACAGGAAGATCACCCGGCCCCAGCCCTGCTCGACCATCGCCGGCACGTAATGCCGCGACAGACGCACACCGGAGATCACGTTGATTTCATAGAAGCGCGTCCACTCATCGTCCGGTGCGTCGAAGAAATCCACGGCGTTGTAGATGCCGAGGTTGTTCACCAGGATGTCGGCTTTCGGTTCGGCGGCGAACAGTTTCTGCGCGCCGTCGGCCGTGCCCAGATCCGCCGTCAGACCGCGCAGTTGAGCGCCCGGCACCTTGTCTCGAATGCTTGCCAGCGCCTGTTCGACCTTGGCCGCGTCGCGACCGATCACCACCACCGTGGCGCCCGCCTCGGCCAGCGACTGGCTGATGCCCAAACCGATGCCCGCCGTGCTGCCGCTGACAATCGCCAGTTTTCCGCTCAGATCGATCTTCATGCTTTCACCTCATCAATAGGTAATGGTGCACGTTCGGACACCAGTTTCGCTTCTCGCATGGCCTGCCAGAAACCGGCAGGAATCACCGCTGACAGCGCCGCCACGTCCTCGGCGATCCGCCCGGGTTTGCTCGCGCCGGGAATCACCGCTGCCACCGCCGGATTGGCCAGGGAGAATTGCAGCGCCGCCGCTTTTACATCCACACCATGGGCCGCCGCGATACGTTTGATCTGCTCGACCCTGGCAACGATCTCAGGGCTGGCCTTCTGGTATTCGAAGTGCGCGCCACCGGCCAGAATCCCCGAGCTATAAGGGCCGCCGACGACGATTTCAACGTTCTGCGCCCGCGCCGAATCCATCAGGCGTTGCAGGGCCCGCTCGTGGTCGAGAAGAGTGTAGCGGCCGGCCAGCAGAAAGCCGTCGGGCTGCGCCTCGGTCAGATCAAGGGTCAATTCGCAGGGCTCGACCTTGTTCACGCCCAGCCCCCAGCCCTTGATCACGCCTTCTTCACGCAGGCGGGTGAGGACTTTGAAGGCGCCGGTACGGGCCTGATTGAAATACTCCAGCCATTGGTCACCGTAGAAATCCTGAGCGATGTCGTGGACCCAGACGATGTCCAGGCGATCGGTTTTCAGGCGTTCTAGGCTGTCTTCGATCGAGCGCAAGGTGGCATCGGCGCTGTAGTCGTTGACGATCTTGTTCGGGCGGCCGTGTTCGAACACCCCGCTCTTTTCGCCCAGATCACGGGCGGCGGCGTCTTCGACTTCGTCGAGAATCACCCGGCCGACCTTGGTGCTGAGCACATAGTCGTCGCGCTTGTAGCGGGACAGTGCTTCGCCGAGGCGTATTTCCGACAGGCCCGAGCCGTAGAACGGCGCGGTATCGAAATAACGCACGCCGGCATCCCACGCCGCATGCACGGTGGCCTGGGCTTCTTCCTCGGGGATGGCACGGAACATGTTGCCCAGTGGCGCGGTGCCGAAGCCCAGTTGGCCGGGCAATTTGTCATTCAAACTCATTGGGGATTTCCTCGTAGTGTCTGGGTCGTGGTTGACCGTTGAGCAGATCCTAGATTGCGCCACTCAGACCGTCCAAGACATAATCCGCAGCACTTGAGTCCCTTAAGGTCTGACATGATCGACATCCGCCAATTGCGTTACTTCGTCGCCGTCGCCGAGGAAGAACACGTCGGCCGCGCCGCCGAGCGCCTGCACATTTCCCAGTCGCCCCTGAGCCGGCAGATCGCCCAGCTTGAAGAACGCCTGGGCCTGACCCTGTTCGAACGTAGCCAGCAACGTATCCGCCTGACCCGTGACGGCCAGACCTTTCTCGCCGAAACCCGCGCCCTGCTGACCCACGCCAATCGCCTCGAATCCCTCGGCAAACGCCTGGGCCGTGGCGAGGAAGGTGGCCTGTGCATCGGCTACATCGAGAACGCCATGCACGCGGGCGTCCTGCCCAACGCCTTGCGCGTGCTGCGGGTGGATCGACCGAATGTGCATGTCGCGCTGTACAACCTCAACTCCGCCGAACAGCTCGAAGGGCTGCGTCAGCGTAGCCTCGATATCGCCCTGGTCAGCGAACCGCCGACGACCGACGATCCTGACTTGCTGGGCTTTCAGGTGCTGGACGACCCGATGCTGCTGGCGCTGCCGGAGCAGCATCCACTGGCCGCACAGGCATCGCTGACCCCGCAGGATCTGGCCACTCAGGAGTGGATCGGCGTGCAACCGCGCCAGGAGGCGCGCGACGACTTCCTGAGCGCCTGCCTGCGCGCTGGCTTCACCCCGGATGTGCGGATGCAGGCGACCGAGCCGTTCACCGCGCTGGGGCTGGTCGCTTCGGGACTGGGGATTGCCATGATCCAGAAAGGCCTGAGCCACAACGCGCCGCCAGGTGTGGTGTTGCGGGAAGTGCCGTGGCTGGCGTTTACCACGCCGTTGTGGGCGGCGTGGCACCGGGTCAATTTGCGGCCGTTGGTGGAGACATTCAGGACGATGCTGACGGGGCCGGACATCTCGGGCGCCAGATAATCTGCTGGCCCCTCACCCTAACCCTCTCCCCGAGGGAGAGGGAACTGATCGGGGGATATTGACGTGATGCAGCGACCTGAAAAATCTAGTGTGAATCCATAATCAGGTTGATCCGGCACTGACGGTTTGTCCGGTCTACAGTGAATTTTCCATCCCACTTCACAAGGACGTGAAGCATGCAAAATCGCCCTACCCTCGACCAACGCCGGTTCGCCCGCCGTTTACGCGCCAGCCAGACCGATTGCGAGCAGATGCTCCGGCAACGGCTGCGTGCGCGGCAGGTGGCGGGACTGAAGTTTCGGCGGCAGGTGCCGATCCCACCGTTTGTGCTGGATTTTTATTGCGTAGAGTTGAGGTTGGCGGTGGAGCTGGATGGGGGGCAGCACTATGAGGAAGCGGGAGAGGTTCATGATCGGCGGCGTACGCTCTATCTTCAGCGGCTTGGGATTGAGGTGGTGCGGTTCAGTAATCTGGAGGTGATTCGGCAGATGGGGGATGTGTTGGAGCAGATTGTCAGGATCGCAGAGGATTTGAGATCGCGGTCCTGATCCGGAAAGCGCCCTCACCCTAGCCCTCTCCCTGTATGTACCGGAGACATGGTGAACACATGTTCGGAGACATGGTGGACGGTTTTTAGATCCTCTTACCTGCCGTAACAATCTGCAAGTTCAAGTCGATTCGGGCGATACGATGTCTACTCCAGTAGACATCGTGGATGCCATCCTCCGCTGTTTCCCTGATCGCTATCGACAGCCCGTGAAATGCTTTTCCGATTGAGTATTCACGGTTCCTCCAGTAAATCTCGCCCTTCACCTGGACCTTTCTGACCACATCTCCGTCGGCGTATTCCGGCGCCATTTGCTGCTCCTGATACTCCCGAGGGCTGCTGCTGTAGCGAGTCGCCGGCACCTGCATATCCAGCGCTTGATGAGGACGTTTCTGGTTGTAGACATCACGCCAGATATCAAATGCCTGTTGTGCGCTGTTGAGGTCCGTGAAGTGCCGACCTTGCAGCACTTCACTCTTCAGGCTGCGGTGGAAACGCTCCAGTTTTCCCTGGGTCTGCGGATGATAAGGCCGGGAGTGACCTACCTTGATGCCCTGACCCATCAGCCAGACTTCCAGCGCGGTATAAACCCCAGTCTGGTCACCCCAGGGCGAACCGTTGTCCATCGTTATACGCAAAGGCAAGCCGTAACGCCGAAAGACCCGGATTAGATGCTCCTGGACGGTGTCGCGCTGCTCATTGGCGCACGCGGCGATACACATCGAAAACCGCGAGTGATCGTCCAGTATCGTCAATGGATGGCAACGCCCCTGACTCAGGCTGAAATGGCCCTTGAAGTCCATCTGCCAGAGATCGTTGGGTGCTTCATGCTCGAACCGGATAAACGGTTTGATCTCAGCAGCCTTTGGATCAACGCGCGAATGACGCTGTAAAACTGCATGCACAGTACTGACGGAAGGCATCGCTAAACCTTTGTCTTCCAGCACGCGTTTGAGCTTGCGAGCGCCCCAAGCCGCGTACTCCTGACTCACGGTCAGAATCTGCTTCTCCACCTCGTCAGCACAACGTTTGGGGGACGTCTTCGGTCGTCGTGACTGATTGTTCAGCCCCTCAGCCCCTGTTTTTTCAAACCTGCTGAGCCATTTGTAGGCAGTGCTTGGGCTGATGTTGAATCGACGGCAAAGCTGCCGAACATTGGCCCCTTCTTGCCGAGCCAAAAGCACGAATTCTGTACGTAGCTGCACGGTAGACACCTCTTCCCAAGACACAGGCCATCTCCTTCGCGATGAGCAATGTGTCTATTTAAAAGTGTCCACCATGTCTCCGAACACCTGTCCACCATGTCTCCGGTACATACACTCCCAGAGGGAGAGGGAACTGATTGGGGGATATTGCCGTAATACATCGACCTGAAAGATCTGCAGTGAATCCATAATCGACTCGGTTTTTCAGGTCGATGTATCCCTCAATACACCTCGGTCGGCCCCCTCTCCCTCCGGGAGAGGGCTGGGGTGAGGGAAAGCGGTCGACGCAGAAATCCGAGCATTCAAATCCCGAAACGCGCCCACCCCGCCACCAACTGCGCACTGATACTCACCCCGCCACACACCACAATCACCACATCCCGAGCCTCCGCCAACGCCGGGTGATCGAGGTAGGCCACCGCCAGCGACACCCCGCACGCTGGCTCCACCAGTTGCCGCAAATCACTGGCGTAACGCACCACGCCCATGATCGCGTCGTCATCGGACAGCACCAGGCATTCGTGATCGAACTCGCCGATGTGCTGCACCGGCCACTCCGCTACCTGAGCGGCACCCAGGGAGGTGGCGACGGTGTCGATCTTGCTCAGGCGCACCGGGTGACCGGCCTCGACGGCGGCGGCAAACGAGGCGGCGCCGCGGGTTTCGCAGGCGATGATCCGGCAGTCACGCCGGTCATGGCGCAGCAGTCCGGTAAGGATCCCTGCCAGCAATCCCCCGCCGCCCACAGAAGTGACCACCGTGTCGACCTGCGGGCAGTCTTCGAGGATTTCATCGATCATCGTGCTGTGCCCTTGCCACAACACCGGGTGGTCGAAGGCCGGAACATATTCGGTGTCCGTCGCACTGGCCAATTCACGGGCGCGCTGGTTGGCCTCGTCCCAGACCTTGCCATGCACAATGACTTCGGCGCCGGTGCGGCGGATGCGCGCGCGGGTCGCTTCCGGGGTGGTGTGCGGCACCACGATGCAGGCTTGCAGACCCAGGCTGGTCGCCGCCACCGCCGTGGCGAGGCCGGCATTGCCGCCGGACGGGCAGACGACTTTGCGCTTGCCCTGCGCCGCCGCCTGACTGCACAACAACCCCATGCCCCGCAGCTTGAAGGAGCCGCTGGGTTGCAGGTTTTCCAGTTTCAGCCAGATACGCCGGGAGGTGGTCGACAGGGTCGGATGGAGGATCAACGGCGTGCGGATGTGCAACATGGCGGGCTCCTGTTGAGGTCACGTCCGGACGACCGCTGCGCCGGAGCGTGGACGAATGCAAGGTGAACGTCCCTGCCTGAAGCTTAGTTCACCCCGCCCCCAACGTTGAACGCCGGGGATCGTGCCGGGATCTACACTGAACGGATCAGCCGTGAGGTGCCTATGAAAATGTCAGCGCAAATGACCGTCGTCGCGGTGCTTGCCACCCTTGCCTATCTGGGTCTGGCGATGTGGGGCATCGGTGGCGTGGCGGTGTTCTTTTCCCACGGGGCCTTGGTGGTCGTGACCCTGGCGACGTTGGTGATGGTGGTGGTGTCGTTGTTCAGCGAAGTGAACCTGAGCTCCGGTGAACGTGAAGACCGGGCCAATCGCTGGGTGATCCCGGCGTTCGGCGTGATCGGTCTGGTCAGTGCGTTTCTGCCGGCTTACTGCGACCGCATCGGTTTCTGGACCATTGGTCGCGAAGGCACCCGCTGGCTGGGAGCGTTGCTGTTCATTGCCGGCGGTGCGTTGCGGTTGTGGCCGGTGTTTGTGCTGGGGCATCGGTTCAGCGGCCTGGTGGCGATTCAACCGGGGCATCGTCTGGTCACCGATGGCATCTACACGCACCTGCGCAATCCCAGCTATCTGGGGCTGGTCGTCAATGCTTTAGGCTGGGCGTTGGCGTTTCGGTCGGTGGTCGGGATCCTGCTGGCAGCGCTGACCCTGATCCCGCTGATTGCCCGTATCCACTCAGAAGAGGCCCTGCTGCGCACCCGGTTCGGCGCCGAATACGATGCCTATTGCGCACGCAGCTGGCGGTTGTTGCCGGGGGTTTACTGAGGTTGCAGACGCAACTGGCCGTCGCTGTCGATGCTCAGCGTAACGTCGCAGTAACTGGCGATGGTCGCGTGCCGCGTCTCGACCGGATGCTGGTGAGTCGCGGTAATGATCATCAACGGCGCACCCGCCGCTTCAGCCGCCTGAATACCGACGGTCGCATCTTCGAATATCAGGCAATCGACCGGGTCCAGCCCCAGACGCCTGGCAGCCAGTCGGTAACCGGCCGGATCAGGTTTGCCGGCGCTCACGTCTTCGGCCGTGATCATCACCGCAGGCTCGGGAATCCCCGCCGCCGCCATCCGCCGCAACGCCAGATCCCGTGGTGCCGAGGTCACCATGGCCCACTGATTTGCCGGCAACGACTTGAGAAACACCGCCGCACCAGGAATCTCGACAATGCCTTCAACGTCTTCGATTTCCGCTTGGGTGATGAACGCCGCTTGCGCCTCGGCGTCAACGCCCGGCAGGTTCAGACGCGTGATGGTATCGATGGCGCGCACGCCGTGGATGGTCGGCAGGAACGTCTCGACATCCACGCCATGACGCTCGGCCCAGGCAGCCCAGATCCGCTCGGCGGCGGCGATGGAGTTGAGGACGGTGCCGTCCATGTCGAACAGGAACGCGCCGAACGCGCGATTGAAAACAGCATCTTGAGCGGACAAGGGATCGCATCCTTAGGCAGAGCCGGGCAAATGTGCCCGGCAATGTAGCATTTGCCGCTGGCCTCAGTGCAAACGCGGCGCCTTGGATTTGAACGCGTCGTCCACACAATCGAGCAACTGGCCGATGGCCCAGGGCTTCTTGATGAACGCCACCGGATGGCGGACGCCGGAGGTCTCCGGCGTTTCATAACCGGACATGACCATCACCGGTTTTTCCGGCCAGCGTTCGCCCACCAGATTGGCCAGGTCCGCCCCATTGAGGGTGCCGGGCATGGTGATGTCGGTGAGCAGCAGCGCGACTTCCGGCGCGTGCTTTTCCAGGTATAGCGACGCCGCATCGGCACTGGTCTGCGGCTCGACCTTGAAACCTTCCTCCTGAAGAATTTCGCACAGAAACTCCAGAATCAACGGATCGTCTTCCACTACCAGAATCAACCCGCCAGGAAGGTGCGCGCTCGACGTCGGAATTGGACACATGAACTGGCACTCCCTGAATTGCATGAACGATTTAGCGGCATGATCCCGCTGCTTATCTGGTATGAGCGGCGCCTCGTACATAAATTCATTTTTGATACAGGTCTTTTCGATAACGTCGGTCGGCGGACCATCGCCATGGCGCATTTGTGGTTAAAATGCCCGCCCTTTTGCTGGCCGATTCCGATTGATGAACCCTCAAGCCCTCGCCGTTCTCCACGCCCACCTGCTCACCGCGCTGACTTCGGCACCGGCCGAAACCCGGCGTCTGTTCCACGGGCGCGGGCGTTGCTGGCCGGGGCTGGAACAGGTCACCGTGGACTGGCTGCAAGGCGTGGTGCTGGTGTCGCTGTTCAAGGAACCCGAGGCTTCGCAGCTGGAAGACCTCAAGCGCCTGCTGCTGGAAATCACCGGCTCGGCGCCATGGCAGCAGTCCGGTGCCCACACCCTGCTGATCCAGCACCGTTACCTGCCGCAAAGCACTGCCGAATGGCTGCTGGGGGAAGAGATCGAGGAGATGACCATCGTCGAGGGCGGGCTGAAATACCGCGTGGATCTGGGCCGCAAGCAGAACGCCGGGCTGTTCCTCGACATGCGCTACGGGCGCAACTGGGTGCGCGAACAAGCGGCGGGCAAACGGGTGCTGAACCTGTTCGCCTACACCTGCGGTTTTTCGGTGGCGGCCATCGAAGGCGGTGCCAGCCATGTGGTCAACCTCGACATGTCCCGCGCCGCGCTGAGCCGGGGCCGCGACAATCACCGCCTGAACGGGCATGACCTGAGCAAAGTCAGTTTCCTCGGCCACGACCTGTTCAAATCCTGGGGCAAGGTGATCAACAGCGGCCCGTACGATCTGGTGATCATCGACCCGCCTTCATTCCAGAAAGGCAGTTTCCTGCTGACCAAGGATTACCAGCGCGTGCTGCGCCGCCTGCCGGAACTGCTGACGGCACAGGGCACGGTGCTGGCGTGCATGAACGATCCTTCGTTCGGTTCGGATTTCCTGATCGACGGCGTGACCCAGGAGGCGCCGAGCCTGCGTTTCGAGCAACGGCTGGAAAATCCGCCGGAGTTTCCCGACGTCGATCCTGAAAGCGGCCTGAAGGCGCTGCTGTTCAAGCAGATCGGCTGACCTGCTCAGCGCGGCCGCAACACCAGCGCAAACAATTCGCCATGCCCGGTGACATTGAGCTTGTGATAGAGATTGCGCCGATGCACCTTCACGGTCTCCGGCGATATGTTCATGCGCTGGGCGATGGCCTTGCTGGAAAAGCCCTGAAGAATCAGGCGCGCCGTATCGATTTCGCGCACGGTCAGGCGGGCGTCGAAACGATCCAGCAATGCGGCCAGATCACCGACCGGCGCCTCAACGACTGCGCCTTGCGGCGGCATCAATTGCACATGCCGACGCATTGCTGACAGCACCCAGTCCCGCACGCAGAGCAGACGCCCCTGCTCCTGCAAACCGAACGCCGTCGCCCGGCCCATCGACAAGCCGAGCACACCGTCATCGGTGTTGACCAGAAATTGCAGTTCATCCGCGCCGACCACAGAACGGAAGTAGCTCAGGTAGTACTCGCTGTGCAGAAACTGGTCCGGCGCCACGGACGCGAGGCTGTGCAAACCGTCGGCGATCCCGGAGACGGCGGCCTGGTAGAAGGGATCAAGCAGGTACATGCCGGCACAGTAACCGGCCAGTTCTTCCTGCTCGTCGGCACGGCCCTGACTGTCGAAGTCGATCAGCAACTGCGGCGGCCGCCCCGCCTGCATCACCGCCACCAGCGCATTGTCCAGCGGCACCAGCAATCGCAGCGTATCGACCAGCGCCCGCCAGAAACCGTCCTGCCCCACCGTGGCGAACACTCGCGACAGACTCTGATGCACCGGCAATTCCTGCAGCAACGCGTCCACGCACTACCCCTTTCGAGTAACCCATGATGGGAATGGGTGTGGCGCAGCCCGCCCGATAGGCTGACCACTCCTGTTCATCACCGGCCTGCCAACAGGCCAGGAGTGCCGCATCATGCGTGGTCATCGTGGGTATATCAACCTGGGTCTGATGGGCGTTTTGTCCGCAGCACTGAGCGCGCAGGCGGCCGATGCGCCGAGCGTGCATGTCTACAACTGGTACGACTACATCGGCCCGAACACCCTGCATGACTTCAAGCGTGACAGCGGTATCGAACCGGTCTACGACACCTTCGACAGCGCCGAAGTGCTGGAAGGCAAACTGATGACCAGCCGCAGCGGCTACGACGTGGTGGTGGCGAGCAACTTCAGCCTGCCAACCCTGATCAAGGCCGGCGCCCTCGCCCCGCTGCCCCGCGATCAACTGCCGGGCTGGAAGAACCTCGACAACGATCTGCTGCGCAAACTGGCCAACAACGACCCCGGCAACCAGTACGCCGTGCCGTATCTGTGGGGCACCAACGGCATCGGCTACAACGTCGACAAGGTGCGCGCCGCGCTGGGCGACAAGGCCCCGGTGGATTCCTGGGATCTGGTGTTCAAGGAAGAGAACCTCGCCAAGCTCGGCGAGTGCGGCGTGGCGATGCTTGACTCGCCGTCGGAAATGCTCCCGGTTGCGTTGCACTATCTCGGCCTGCCGCCCAACAGCACCAACGCCGAGGACTATCAGAAAGCCGAAGCGCTGCTGCTGAAACTGCGCCCGCACATCGCCTACTTCAATTCCTCCAAATTCATCAGTGATCTGTCCAACGGCAACATCTGCGTGGCGGTCGGCTGGTCCGGCGCGATGCTCGAAGCCAAGACCAACGCCGAGCAGGCCGGCAACGGCGTGAAGATCCAGTACAGCCTGCCGAAGGAAGGCGCGCCGGTGTGGTTCGACACGCTGGTACTGCTCAAGGACGCACCGCATCCGACCCAGGGCCTGGCGTTCATCGACTACCTGCTGCGGCCCGAGGTGATTGCGCCGGTCAGCGATCACCTGTCTTACCCCAACGGCAATCGGGCCGCCACCGCGCTGGTCGGCGAAGCCACCCGCGACAACCCGGCGGTGTATCCGTCGGCCACGGCGATGGCCACGCTGTTCACCCTCGAGCCCCTGCCCAAAGCCACCGAGCGGGTACGCACGCGGGTCTGGAGCAAGGTCAAGAACGGCCAATAATCAACATTGAACAGAGAAGAAAACACCATGAAACCAAGAGCCCGCGATCTCCATATCCGCATCGGCCAACTGCAGCCCGGCCCGCTCAACGCCATCACCGACGTACCCGGCGTGCGGGTCGGCCACAGCAATGTGCGCGGTCAAAGCGCCAGCGGACGTGATGTCTGCAGCGGCGTCACCCTGATCGAACCTCGCGCCGGATCGACCAATGCGCAACCGTGTTTTGCCGGCGTTCACGTACTCAACGGCAACGGTGATGCCACGGGGCTGGAATGGATTCGCGAAGCCGGCCTGCTGACCAGTCCGATCGCCTTCACCAACACCCACAGCCTCGGCGTGGTGCGCGACGCCTTGATCGAACTGGATCGAGCGCAGCAACCGGACGACGGTCGTCTCTACTGGAACATGCCCGTGGTGCTGGAGACCTTCGATGGTTTGCTCAACGACATCAACGGCTTTCACGTGAAGCCCGGGCACGTGGCCGAGGCGATGAGCAATGCCGTTGACGGCCCGGTTCAGGAAGGCGCAGTGGGCGGTGGCAGCGGCATGATCTGCCATGAATTCAAGGGTGGGATCGGCACCGCGTCGCGCCGCTTGAGCAAGGCTCAGGGCGGCTGGACGGTGGGCGCCATCGTCCAGGCCAACCATGGGATTCGCAGCGAACTGCGGGTCGATGGCTACCCGGTCGGGCGTTACATGGAACAGGTGGATTCGCCGTTCCTGCGCGCTTCGCTGCCGCACCCGGGCATGGGTTCGATCGTGGTGTGCCTGGCCACCGATGCACCGTTGCTGCCGCATCAATGCACGCGGCTGGCACAACGGGCCAGTCTCGGTCTGGCGCGTACCGGCGGTGGCAACGAAGACCACAGCGGTGACATCTTCCTCGCCTTCGCCACTGGCAACGGCCACATCGCGCCCGCCGCCTACGAGGGCAAAGGCGCGCCAACCTGCGACGGCTTGCGGATGGTCAACAACGACCACATCAGCGAGCTGTTTCTGGCGGCGACCGAGGCCGTTGAAGAGGCGATCATCAACGCCTTGCTGGCCAGCGACAGCACCGAAGGCAACGGGCATTCGGTGCCGGGGCTGGATGCCGCCACCCTGCTCGCCGCTCTCGAAAAAGCCGGCTGGCCGGGCGCTCGCTGAAACCGTTCGCAAAGAGCTTCAGCGAAACAGCCCTTGTCCGAGTTCACGCGCTGCCTGCAGCTGGATCGCAGGATCGCCCGACTCGGACTCCAGCAACAACGCCGAGCCCGCCACCGTTGCACCGCAGTAATCGAAGATGCCGTGATCGATCTGCGCCTTCATCGCTGCGCCGTAGCCGTGGCGTTCGTAAGTACGTGCATCCGCCCCGCCGAGTGCGACCAGTTGCACACGCAGTCGTCCAAGTTTCTTCAGGGTCGAATCGCCGTCGAAATCAAACGCCCAGCCATTGCTGAACACCCGCTCAATCCAGCCTTTGAGCAGGGCCGGCATCGACCACCAGAAAACCGGATAGACCAGCACCAGCGCATCGGCGCGATCGATTCGCACCTGCTCGGCCAGAACGTCTGCCGGCGGTGCGGACTCGCGGTGGTGCACGGCCCAGTCGGCCACACCGAAACGCGGATCGAATGCCTCGGCGTGCAGGTCAGCGATTTCGAAGGTGTTGGACGAATCACTCTCCGACAGGCCTTTGGCAATCTGATGCGCCAGCCCATGGGTCAGCGAGCGGGGATCATCATGGTCTACAACAATCAATGCATGCATGGGGGAAAACTCCGGTTGGTGATTGCTGACCAAGGGCTTATCCTTTCGATAAGTTACACTTGGTAAGCTACAATTAGTAAGTTACCTTCAGTAAGTTACGTTTGGTATATAAGCAATGTCAACCACTGAAATCCCCGAACCCGCTCAACCGCGCCGACGCCTGTCCCGGGAAGACCGTCAGCGCCAGTTGCTCGACATGGCCTGGCAATTGATTCGCGAAGAAGGCACCGATGCCCTGACGCTGGGTTATCTGGCGGAAAAGGCCGGCGTGACCAAACCGGTGGTGTATGACCACTTCATCACCCGCGCCGGTTTGCTGGCTGCGCTGTATCAGGATTTCGACAGGCGCCAGACGGCGTTGATGGATGCGGCGCTGGCCGATGCCGAGGCGACCCTGAGTGGCACCGCGACGGTGATTGCCACGGCGTATGTCGATTGTGTGCTGACCCAGGGCAACGAGATCCCGGGGGTGATCGCCGCCCTGGCCAGCACGCCGGAACTGGAGAAGATCAAACGCGAATACGAGGCGATTTTCCTGGAGAAATGCCGCAGTGTGCTGTCGCCGTTCGCTGACGGTGGTGACATTACCCAGGCGGGATTGCGTGCCATGCTCGGCGCCGCCGAGGCGTTGTCCCAAGCCGCGGCCACCGGCGAAATCAGCCCGGCCGAGGCCCGTGAGGAGCTGTCTGCGAGCATCGCAGCGATGGTCGAAAGGGCCGCCGCCAATGCCGCAAAAGCAAGTGACTGACGGTACTTGAGACCGTCCGTGCACCTTCCTAGGATGGAGATACGCAGTCGCTTGGTTTGCCAAACCGTTGCGTAGGTGCGGGTGTCCTGAACCCCAATCAAGCCCGCACCTTGTTCATGCGCATCTTGAGCCTCACGGGCTCTACTTCCTCCCCATCAAAGAGTCTTGAGGCTCTTTTTTTGTCTCCGAAAATCAGCGCTCCGGTTCGCGACGGATCGAACGCCACGCGGCCTGCGCCAGCAGCTCGCGATAAGCCTTCGGACTGCCCTGCACTCTTCCCGACAACCACGCCCGGCAATAGCTGTCGGCCTGACCGACGATCAGCGATGGCAGCAATTCGGCCGGGCAATCGTTGAGTTCGGCGGCGCGCCCGGATTCGGCCAGCCAGGTGCGCAGCCCCAGATTGCGGGTCTTGTTGCGAGCGGCGAGTTCGTCCTTGTGCGGCCCCCGGGTCACGGCATAACGCGCGTGGTACTGGAATCGCGCCCATTCAGGCTGGTTCTCGACCCAGTCCACATAACTGAAAACCAGGGCCTGCACGCCCTCTTCGGTGGTCGTCGCGTCGGCCAGATACGCATCGCGCAAACGCGCCTGATCTTCCAGTGCGGTGAAAAACAACGCGGCCACCAGCCCTTCCTTGTTGCCGAAGTGGTGGTAGATCGCGCCGACACTGGTGTCGCACTCGGCCCTGATCATTTCGATGGTCGTGGCCTCGATACCTTGTTCATTGAACAGGCGCAAGGCTTTGCGAAAGATGTCGCGCTTGAGTTCGGCCCGTCGTCCGGGGTAGCTGCGCTCGAGTAGATCTGCGGTGTCCATGGGGTTGAAGGCCTGGTAAATCCTGTTGAAAGGCACACCCGTGCCGGTAATCGAAACGCGCCTAGGTTGACAGATTTCCCGCTGACAGAATACCGTTCCGTTACAGAACAATATTCTGTAACGGAATATCATTCTGTAAACTCATCCAATCACGAGGATTTCCCATGAGTCAGTTTCTCGCCATGTTCACCAGCGCCGGCCCACAAGCGTTCAGCCAGATGGCCTGTCAGGTCGCGCCGTATTTCAGCAGCATCAATCCGTTGGTCAGCGAGCTGCGGGCAGGCTCGGCGACTGTACAAGTGCCGTTTCGCCGCGAGATCACCAACCACCTTGGCACCGTCCACGCCATCGCCATGTGCAACGCCGCCGAGCTGGCCGCCGGGATGATGACCGACGTGTCGATTCCCGCCGGCGCACGCTGGATTCCAAAGGGCATGACGGTCGAGTACCTGGCCAAAGCCAAATCCGACGTGACCGCCGTGGCCAATGGCGAAGGACTGGACTGGCAGACCGAAGGCGACAAGATCGTGCCGGTCGACATTCACGATGCCGAGGGCAAGAAAGTGTTCACGGCGCGGATCACCATGAACGTGAAGCTGTCCTGAAATCACGGGCACAAAAAAGCCCTTGTTGCCGTCATCGCAACAAGGGCTTTTTGCCGTTGGCCGGATCAGTGCACGGTCAGGCGCTGGCGGACAAATTCCTCGGTGTGGCGCGTGACTTGATCCAGGTGCCGGTCGCGCTGTTTTTCGGCATCGACCATCGCCCGTTTGCCATGTTTGTGCAGGAGGTAGGTGTGAATCTGCTGCACTTCCAGCGAGCGGTAGATCGGCGTGGTGTCGATAAAACCGCGCAAGCCGTTGCTGCGGTAATGCCGGGTGCTCATCAGCACCTGAGTCTCCAGCTGGCCCAGCACTTCAAAGCCCAGCGCCTCGAAATACGGGACTTTACCCACGCTGCACGTCAACTCGGCATGGGGGTAACGCGTCACCATGTCGGCGATCAAAGCCCGGGCCACACCCTGACGGCGGTACGGCTGCCGGACCGCCAGATACGCCACGTTGCATGCCTCCCAATCGCCCTGCACCGGCAAGTACAACAGGAAGCCGATCACCTGCTCCGGGTCATCCTCATCAGTGGCCACCAGCAGTTCCACTTCGGTGCCCTTCTCGCCGTTCAGCGCCTCCAGATACAAATGCACTTCGTAGCCGACCGCGTATTGATAAACGTTGTACAGCAGGTTGCTCGGGCCCAGACCGATGGCGCTGATGTCGGTCAGGTAATCGACCACCATTTGCAGGATCTGGCTGTTGACGCCTTCGGGGCACGGGGATTTGTAGTGGGTGATGCGGGGCATGACGGGTGAACTCCGGCGGTAAAACAAAAGTTGCCGGGCGGGTTGAGCGGCCGGCGAACCGCGACATCATACCCTGTGCAAGCCTGACAAAAATTTCATCTGCCCGAGAACGGATATTTCGCCGATTTGGCGTCCAATTCTTCAGCTGCGTTCAATTCCCGACGCAGGCCCTGAGGAGTTGTCATGAACGTTCTGCGTTCCCTGTTGAAATGGCGAAAAGCCCTGCTGCTGGTGCCGGTGACGCTGGCCACGCTGGCCAGTTCCCCTGTGTTTGCCCAACCCGAAATGATCATCCGCGAAGCACCGCCACCGATGCGCATGGAACCGATGCCCGGCCCACGGCCCGGTTATGCATGGGATCGCGGCCACTGGCGCTGGGAAGGCCGGGGTTATGTCTGGATGCCCGGTCACTGGCAACCGGTGCGTCACCACGGCGCACGCTGGGAACCGGGCCACTGGCAGGCGCGCGGGCCGAACTGGTACTGGATTGAAGGTCATTGGGTGCGTTGATCGCTCGCCAGCCCGCCAACGTCATACACCAGGAAAATCATCATGTCGAAAACCATAAAAACCTTGCTCGCCGCCTCGCTGGTGGCAATCACACTGTCGGGCTGCGTCGTCGAACCGGTGCGCCCGCATCGCCCACCGCCGGTGGTGGAGGTCGTACCGGCCATGCCTGCGCCGGGTTATCACTGGGTCGCCGGGCATTACCGCTGGGCCGGCAACCAATGGCGCTGGGTGCCGGGGCACTGGCGGGCGTATTGAGGCCGCTCACTGGGCCGGTGCAACCACCTTGAACTTGATCGCGATGTCGTTCGAAACCACGGTGTCGGCCCACTCCCCGGCACCGAGGCCGAAGGCATCGCGCTTGAGCACCAGTTCACCGTCGAAGATGCCGATGCTGCTGTCCGGTTTCACATGCACCGGCACTTGGACTTCATGGGTGATGCCTTTGAGCGTGAGCTGGCCGGCAACCAGATAGTGGTTGTCATCGACCCGGCTGAAACGGGTCGATTCAAACACCGCCACCGGGAATTTTTGCGTGTCGAACCATGCGGGTTTCACCAGCTCGGTGTTGGCGTCTTCACTGCCGGCATCGATGCTGGTGAGGTCGATATGCAACGTGGTGCGGGCGTTGCTCAGATTTGCAGTGTCGAAATCCAGCGTCGCGTCGAACTTGCCGAACGTGCCATACATCCGCGAGCCCATCTGGTTGTAGGTGAAACTGATCTGGCTGGCGGTAGTGTTGACCCGGGTGTACTCCACGGCCTGCGCCGCCGGCATGACGATCAGGCAACACACGGCAGCCAACAACAATCGAATCGACATGGGATGCTCCGGTGCCTCGGTGGACCTCGACTGACTTAAGCAAACATCCGACGCTAATGCCAGCGCCCACAGCGGTTATTCATTCAAACCAGCCGCTCGATCTTCTGATGCTGCCAGACCCGTTTGTAGTACAGCGTCTGCAAGACCAGCATCCCGAGGTACGCTACCGGAAACGCCATCCACACACCCTGCAAACCAAACTGCCCGTCCAGCCAGTACGCCGCCGGCAATTGCACGCCGACCACGCAAATGATCGCGATGGCCACCGGCACCAGCACCGTGCCGCTGGCGCGCATGATGCCGCCGACGATCGCCTGGAAGCCGAAGATCAACAGGCTCCACAGCATGATGTGCAGCAAGTGCTCGGCCATCGCCCGGGTCGAGTCTTCGGTCAGGAACAGCCCCAGCAGCCAGTGCGACAACAGATAACCGAGCACGATCAAGCCACCGGTCAGGCACACGTTGATCCACAGCCCGGTGCGCAGGATCGGCCCCATCCGCTCCAGCCGCCCGGCACCGATTGCCTGGGCACCGAGGATCGACGCGGTGATCGCAATCGACAGCGCCGGAAACTGCACGTAGTTGACGATCTGCGTCACCGCGCCATAGGCCGCCGTCGCCTGGGAGCCGTGCTGGTTGACCAGCGCCAGAATGACGAGCTCCGACAGCGACAGCACAATCATCTGCACCCCGGTCGGCAGGCCGATGCGCAACACCTTGCCGAGAATCTCGCCGTCCAGGCGCAGCGCCGCGAAGAACTCCCGGTCCGGCGCCAGCGGATGGCCCTTGCGAATCAGACTCCATGACAGCCACGCCATCGATGTCAGCGTGCCGGCCAGACCTGCAACCGCCGCGCTCTGGATCCCCAGTTGCGGCAAGCCGATCCAGCCGCGAATGAACGCCGGGGTCAGCGCCAGGCCGACAATGGTCGACAGCAGCAGCGCCAGCATCGGTGACAGTGTGTCGCTCACCCCGCGCAACAGCTGAGTGAACAGCACGTACACCAGCACAAACGGCAAGGTCCACATCATCACCCGCGCATAGGCCACCGCGTCATCCAGCACATCAGCCGGCGTGCCCAACCCCTGCAGCGCCTGACGCGCGAACACACTGCCAAACACCGCCGCCACCAGCCCGATCAACACCCCCAGCAACAGCGTCGCCCCGGCGATCGCCTTCACCATGTGCGACTCGCGCGCGCCCCACGCCTGCCCGATCAACACCCCGGCCCCGGCACCCAGACCGATGACCAGCGCGATGAAGAAAAAGATGATCGGAAACATTCCCGACACCGCCGCCAGCGCCTGAGTGCCGAGCATCTGGCCGATGTAGATGCTGTTGACCGTACCCGACATCGACTGCAGGAAATTCGACAGCACCATCGGGGCGAGGAACAGCAGGTAGGTTTTCCAGAGCGGTGTTGGGGCGGTGGTTTGCATTGCAGGGAGATCCATCTCGACAGCCAGGAACAGATTGAGGGTAGCTTCGGCGAGTTCCGAGCGATGAGCAATGAACTTCTCGGATATTGCAGAAGTTTTCATCTGCGCCCCTCAAGGCTCGACAGATTCATCCTCATCGCTGATTGTTTTCCCTCACCCCCAGCTATGGCTGCTTCGGGTTTTGACTCTTTTTTTGCAGCCGTAAACCGTCTGTCTGGCACCCGGCTTCAAGTGCGTGCTGCAGATCCTGTTGCGATTGAGCGCTGACAGGGGACGAGTAATCGGCGGCCAGATAATAGAAGCCTTCGGCACGTGCCTGTTGCGCTTCAAGCAACGTCGGTTGCCCCAACAATCTTATCCGTGCGAATGGATCTTCATCCGTCTTGGGTGGTTCAACCGTGCGCTCGAAACAGTACGCATGGCTAACGGCAAACGGGTAATAGCCCAGGTAGGCATCCTCGGCGTTCAACACATTGCGCAAAAGCATCCGGCTCTCGTCGTAACGAGGCGTCTTGGGAACCGTGTCACTGCACTTTGCATAAACGATGGCGCCGACCAGCAGACCTTTTCTGGCGGAGTCGCCATAGAGGGCGCAGGCCTTCTCACGTTTTTGTTGCAGATCGGGATTCATCGGGTCGCCGAACTCTGTCATCCGCGCTTTGTAAAATGCAGCGGCGGCATTACCTTCGGTGATGGACTGAGCCAGGTAGCGTTCAGCCTTGTTTTTGTTCTCAAGAATTTTTTCACCCACAATTTTCGCTTTTGCCTTGTCCGGCGAGTCTTCGGTCGCCATCAACAGAAGCTCTTTCGACAACGCTTGTCCGTCCCAGTATGCCGTGAGGTATTGATTGAACGAGTCAGTACCGGGCGGCTCCGTCTCGGCAACAGCGGTTGAACACACAAAGAAAATCATCAGTGACATCAGATTGCGCAGCATCGAAATTCCTTTTTTTCTCGGAGATCACCACCGAGCCATTAATAGAGACAAGCCTGTATCGGTCGCCAACGAAGGGAGTTGAATGCAAGTTGCAGGTGCCCTCTTCTGCATAACCGTGATAAACCGCAGGCTTGTTCATAACCGTTGAGATCATGCCCCATGCCTCGCGCCTTGCGTTTATCTGCAGTCGTTCTTTTGTCTCTGTGTGCCGGTATCGCCGGCGCAGCCGCGCCCTCTCCAGCTCCCAAGACTCTGCAGCCATTGGTGGCAACCCTGAACGAACGCCTGAACATCGGCGACCTCGTCGCCCTGACCAAATGGGACAGTGGTAAGCCGATCCAGGACAGTCCCCGCGAAGCCCAGGTCATTGCCAATGCCCGAACGCTGGCCACCGAACGCAAACTCGACCCGGAAGACGTCGCGCAATTGATCGCCGCGCAAATGGAAGCCAACAAACTGGTGCAATACGGTTTGCTCGCAAAGTGGCAAGCGGCCGGTGCTGCGCCGGACACGCCGCGTCCGGATCTGGGCAAGCAGATTCGGCCGCGCCTGGATGAGCTGCAATCCCGCCTGTTGCAGCAATACGCCGACTTCACGCCCTATCGTCACGACCCGAACTGCCCGGTATGGCTGGCCAAGGCACGCAGCGGTTTGACTCAAGATGCACTGCACGAACTGGCCCTGACTCGCGCCACCGGCGAGCTATGTATCCGGGCAACCGCCCCGTGAACCGGGGCTTGGGCATCCATCGCCGGCATCGATAGTCACCATCACGCCAATGAAGTTCTCATAAAAAATCCCGGGCGTAAGATCGGCTCCATACCCAACAAACAACACCCCGGAGCACACGATCATGAAACGCCAAATCCTTCTCGGCATCGCTTTCTCGGTTCTTGCAGTCAACGCTTTTGCAGCCAAACCCGCTCACACCCTGATCGCCGAAGGCGGTTCGGATCGGTTGATCGAACACCGTGTAGCTGAAGGGGGTTCTGATCGTCTGCTGGAACGTCGCGTTGCCGAAGGTGGCTCGGATCGTCTGCAAGAACGCCGCGTTGCCGAAGGTGGCTCGGATCGTCTGCTGGAACGTCGCGTAGCTGAAGGTGGCGCTGATCGTCTGCTGGAACGTCGCGTAGCTGAAGGTGGCTCGGATCGTCTGCAAGAACGCCGCGTTGCCGAAGGTGGTTCGGATCGTCTGCTGGAACGTCGCGTCGCATGACCTGAACGCTCTTTCCCAAGACAAAGAAAAGCCCGGCCTGATCAGCCGGGCTTTTTCACATCCAACCGTCGCTTACTGAGCGGTTTTCAGCTTGACCACGTCACCGGAGATTTTGGTGGTGTAGCCGGTCAGAACCCATGCCCAGAACCAGTTTTCCTGAACCTGGGTGTTGATCATCGCATCGCCGCCGCGGGCTTTGATCGCGGCATCCTGTGCGCGGACGAAACGGCTGTTCTGGCGGATCGGGATCACGCCGAACAGCAGCAGACCGGTAGCGGTGGCTTCGCTGTGGCCAATCACGGTGTACTGGCTGCTGTCGTATTGTTTGGTGTTCATCGGGGTGCCGGTGCAACCTGCCAGAACCACACCGAACAGTGCGGCGGCGACGACTTTGCTGAGGTATTTCACTGCAAGACTCCATGGGTAAACGCCCGGGATCCATCTCTCGGGCGGCGCACACTTTACCGGAGATAGTGGCACATTAGTATCAATCACGACATTTTTCATGAAGCGCCATCGGCACAGCGCCTCATGAGTCACTTCAAGTATTGGTTTTCAGTTGGGTCCACAACCGCGTCGTCAGACGGGCAATTGCCGCCGGCAGCCCTGAACAATTTGTCCATTCTTTCGGCAGCCTGGCAGCTGAATGAGCTAGACGTCCTACTCGGATTGAAACGTCTGAAGATACGCCAACAGATTGTCGATCTTCTCCTCGTCACTCAGCCCCCAGAAGATCATCCGCGTCCCTGGCACCACACCTTTCGGGTCCTTCAGATACGCCGTCAGCGTTTCGCGGTTCCAGGTGATGCCAGAGTTCTTCATCGCATCGGAGTACACGTAGTTCGCCGACGTTCCCGCCGGACGGCCGATGATGCCGTTGAGCTGTGGGCCGAATCCCGGGCGGGCGGATTCGCCGACCTGATGGCAGCCGCCGCACAGACGCGGGAAGATTTTGCCGCCGGCCTCGGCGTCGCCGGCCGCATAGGTGGCTGTGCTGAGCAGGCCTGCGCTGAGGATCAGAGCGAGGGGCAGTAACGCGGTGTTTTTCATCGGGAGTATCCAGATCTTCGGCGGCGCCAAGGGTAATCCTGCGGGGAGCGTTGCGCTACAGGTAAGCCGCGATCACCTGCCGGACTTTGAGCAAGGCTTGACGCAGGACAAGCATGTCCACCGAGCCCAGCGCCAGCCGGATCGCGTGGGGCACATGGGCCGACACGGTGAACGGCTCGGCGTTGGTGACCGAAATCTGCGCCTTCATCAGCTCGATCACCACCTGATCGGATCGGGCGTCTTCCGGCAGCGGCAGCCACAGGAAATACGAAGACGGATGGCCCATGCTCGGCAAGCCTTGCAGGACTTCCGCGGCCAGCACCTGACGGGCCCGGGCGTCAGCACGCTTTTGCGCCTCCAGCCAGGTAACGGTGCCGTCGTCGAGCCAGCCGCAGGCAATCGCGGTCATCACTCCGGGTGTGTTCCAGGTGGTGGCGCGGATGATGCGTTCCAGTGCCGGGACGATTTTCAGCGGCGCGGCGATGAAGCCGACACGCAGGCCCGTGGCGATGTTTTTCGAAAGTCCCGAGACGTACACCGTGCGCTCCGGCGCCAGATCCGCCAGCGGTGGTGGCGGGTTATCGACCAGAAAGGCGTAGGCAGCGTCTTCGATGATCGTCAGATCATGCTGTCGTGCAATCGCCACCAATTGTTCGCGCTGCGCCAAAGGCATCACCCAGCCGAGCGGATTGTGCAGGGTCGGCATGCTGTACACGGCACGCACCGGGCGACTGCGACAGAGTTTGTCGAGCGCCGCCAGATCCGGCCCGTGCTCGGTCACGGGGAGCGCGACCACTTCAAAGTGCAGCGCATCGGCGAGCACCTTGAAGCCGGAATAGGTCAGCGCATCGGCCGCGATCACATCGCCGGGATTGAGTTGTGCCATCAACGTCACCGCCAGACCTTGCTGGGCGCCGTTGACGATCAACACCTGCTCGGCGTCGACACTCAGGCCTCGGGCTTGCAAGTGCCGGGCAACCGAGGCCCTTTCATGCTGGCGCCCGGCGTGAGGTTGATAACGCAGCAGCGCTTCGAGATCGCCGGACAGCGCCAATTGCCGCAAAGCAGTGCGCAGCAGATCAGCCTGCCCCGGCAGCGACGGGTAGTTGAAGTTAAGGTCGATCATGCCAACGGCAATGTCTTTCTGGTCGATCCCCTGCCCCGGCAATAACGAGGTTTCCCGAACAAACGTGCCCCGGCCGGTTTCGCCGCTGACCAGGCCCATGGCCTCAAGCTCGGCGTACACCCGCGAGGCCGTGACCAGCGCCAGCCCTTCACTCGCCGCCAGTTGCCGGTGGGTCGGCAAACGCGTGCCGGGTAACAGGCGACCGCTGCGAATATCGGCGGCGTAGGTATCAACGAGCGTCTTGTAACGGGAGCGCGGCATGTCGGGATGTATCCATGACAATTCTTTGATTGTGCTGATTCTCAACCCTAGGATGAACCCCAGGCAACCCCACCCTTGAGCATGACCCAACATGGAACGAACCACGGATCTGCCCGCGCCAACCCTGGAAAAAACCAGTGGCTGGATCAATGGTTTCATCGGCGTCGTGATTTTCAGCGGCTCGCTGCCGGCCACGCGGCTGGCGGTGCTGGAATTCGACCCGGTATTTCTCACCGTCATCCGCGCCACCCTCGCCGGGGTGCTGGCGCTGTGCCTGTTGTGGCTGTTTCGCGAACGTCGCCCGGCGTGGAATCAGTGGATGTCGCTGTTGATTGTCGCGCTGGGCGTTGTCGTGGGGTTCCCGCTGTTGACCGCCCTCGCGCTGCAATACGTGACGTCGGCGCATTCCATCGTGTTTGTAGGACTGCTGCCGCTGGCAACGGCGATTTTTGGCGTGCTGCGCGGAGGTGAACGGCCGCGCCCAGTGTTCTGGGTCTTTTCGGTGATGGGCAGTTCGCTGGTGGTCGGTTTTGCGGTTTCCCAGGGACTGACCACCTCGCCCACCGGGGATCTGTTGATGCTGGCGGCGATTCTTGCCTGCGGACTCGGCTATGCCGAGGGCGCAAAACTGTCACGCACCCTCGGCGGCTGGCAGGTGATCTGCTGGGCGCTTGTGTTGTCGTTGCCGGTGATGGCCGTGCTCAGCGTATGGCGGGCGCCCGCCTCGTTCAGCGGTTTCAGCGTCTCGGCGTGGGTGTGCCTGACTTACGTTTCGCTGTTCAGCATGCTGATCGGTTTTGTGTTCTGGTATCGCGGCCTGGCCCAGGGCGGGATTGCGGCGGTCGGACAGTTGCAGTTGTTGCAGCCATTCTTCGGACTGGCACTGGCGGCGACGTTGCTGCATGAGCAGGTCAGTGTCGGCATGTTGGTGGTCACGTTGGGGGTGATCCTGTGCGTGGCCGGGGCGAAAAAATTCGCCAGATAATCTTCAGCTCACTCCCGCTTTCCACTCCCGTGGACTGAGCCCGGTCTTGCGCCGAAACGCCCGGGCCAGCGCCGAAGGACTTTCATAACCAACCTCTTCGGCAATCAAGGCAATCGGCCGACCCTCGCGAAGGCGTTTCTGCGCGAGGCTGATCCGCCAGCTCACCAGATAATCCACCGGCGTCTGCCCCACCACTCGCCGAAAATGCTCGGCAAACCCGGCACGGGACAAATGTGCGGTCGCGGCCAGTTCGGCGACGCTCCAGGCTTTGGCCGGTTGGTCGTGCATCAGGCTCAATGCGCGGGCAATCTTCGGATCCGCCAACCCCGCCATCATGCCCGGCTGCTGATTGTGACTGCTGATGAGGTAGCGCAGCAGCAGAATCACCAGCAATTCGAACAGCCGATCCATCACGGCCTCGCGCCCGCAATGACCGTCGAATGCTTCCTTGAACAGCCACTCCAGGGTAGTGGCCATTTCCGGAAGGTCGGCAAGTTTCAGCACCAGATAATCCGGCAGTGCCGCCGCCAGTGCGTTGCCCGCGCCGCCGTCAAATGTCAGCGAGGCGCACACCAATTGCGTGTTCATCGCCTCGTCGGCGAACAATCGGTGGGCAAACGGTCGAGGGAAGAAAATCAGCGTCGGTTCATTGAGGGTGAGTTCCGGTTCATTTCCCGGTTTGAGCAGCACTTGCCCGGCCTGCAACAGATGCACATGGCCACAGATCTGATCGCCGCCGTACGCGCTGATGCCGCAGAAAGTACCGCTGTGGAAGGTGCCGGCATTCACGCCGAAGTGACTGAGCAACGTGGACAAGCGATCCATGAGAGCAACTCCGGGGCAACAGTTTCGGACGATCTGTCGCATATCCTCGACGATTTGCATCCAAAACACCAGTCGCGCTCAATAACATGACCTCCATCCCCGGCGCACTTCGCACCGGAACTTCGGAGAATCACCATGAGCCGTATCGCCCCGATCAGCATTGAAAACGCCACCGACGCCACTCGCCCGACACTGGAAGGCGTGCAGAAAAAAATCGGTTTCCTGCCGAACCTGTTCAAGACCCTGGCCGTCGCGCCGGTTGCGCTGGATGCCTACGTGCAAATCTCCGCGACACTGGGCAAAACGTCCCTGAGCGCCAAGGAAAAAGAAGCGGTGTACCTCGCCACGTCGCAGGTCAACGGCTGCGATTACTGCCTGGCGGCGCACACTTTGTTTGCCGGCAAGGCCGGGTTGGCCGCAGAGGAAATCATCGAGGCGCGTCATGGTCGGCTGAATGCCCTCGCCACCCTCGCCCATCAACTGACGCAAACCCGTGGTCACCTGAATGATGAACAGATCGGCGCCGCCCGCGCTGCCGGCATCGACGACAAGAAGATCATCGAAGTGATCGCCACCGTCGCCGCGCAAACCCTGACCAACTACCTCAACAACGTGGCGCTGACCGACATCGATTTCCCGGCCATCGACGCCTGATCAGTGATCGGGGTCGATCTCAGTCGTGATCGACCCCGGCACGTTTCAGCAATTTCTTGCAACGTTCGGACAGGTGAAACACCTGCAACTGCTTGCCGGCCTTGGCGTAGCGTTCGCGCAGGGTTTTCAGTGCGGCGATGGCCGAGTAATCGACAAAGCTCAGGTGCCGACAGTCCAGTGTCACGCGCTGCGGGTCATTGGCCGGGTCGAACTGATTGAGGAACGGCGTGGTCGAGGCAAAAAACAGCGTGCCATGCAGGCGATAGAGTTTGCTGCCGTCCGCTTCCAGATGCTCATCGGCGTACAGCTCGCGCGCTTGCTGCCAGGCAAAATTCAGCGCCGCGATGATGATCCCGCACAACACTGCCGTGGCCAGATCGGTGAACACCGTAATGATGGTCACCGCGATGATCACCAGCACATCGTTGAGCGGCACTTTGTTCAGCACCCGCAACGAGGCCCAGGCAAACGTCTGCTGCGACACCACGAACATCACCCCCACCAGCGCCGCCAGCGGAATCCGCTCGATCAGCGGCGACAGAAACAGAATGAACAGCAGGATCAACACCCCCGCCACCACCCCGGACAACCGTCCGCGCCCGCCGGAACTGAGGTTGATCACGGTCTGGCCGATCATCGCGCAACCGCCCATGCCGCCAAACGCACCGGAGACCATGTTCGCCGCCCCCAGCGCCACACACTCGCGATCCGGATAACCACGGCTTTCGGTGATTTCATCGGTGAGGTTGAGGGTCAGCAGGGTTTCCAGCAGGCCGACCAGCGCCATCAGGATGGCGTAAGGCGCGATGATGCGCAGGGTGTCCAGCGTCCACGGGATGTCCGGCAGCGCGAACTTCGGAAGACCACCGGCGATGTGCGCCATGTCACCGAGGGTGCGAGTTGGCAGACCGAGCAGATAAACCAGCAAGCCGACGCCGAGGATCGCCACCAGCGCCGGCGGCACGGCGCGAGTCAGACGCGGCAGAATGTAGACGATGGCCATGGTCAGCAGCACCAGCCCGGTCATCAGGAACAACGGCGTGCCGCTGAGCCACTGCTCGCCGCTCTTGAAATGCTCCAGTTGCGCCAGCGCAATGATGATCGCCAGACCGTTGACGAACCCGAGCATCACCGGATGCGGCACCATGCGCACCAGCTTGCCCAGGCGCAACAGCCCGAACGCCATCATGATCAAACCGCCGAGCAACACCGTCGCCAGCAGGTACTGCACACCGTGCTGGACCACCAGCGCGACGATCACCACCGCCATCGAACCGGCCGCTCCGGAGACCATGCCCGGCCGGCCGCCGAACAGCGCGGTCAACGTGCAAATAATGAAAGCGCCGTACAGGCCCATCAGCGGATTGAGATGAGCCACCAGCGCAAACGCAATGCATTCGGGCAACAGGGCGAACGAGGTGGTGAGTCCGGCCAGGACATCGGCGCGCAGACGAATAGGTTTCATGGCTTACCTGACAGCGCGGCCGAGACTGGCGGCCGCTGTATTCGCGGAAAAAGAGGGTTGCGGATGTTACGCAAATGCCGGGGAGCGGGCCAGCGATCACTGACAGGGGCGGCCCGGCGCTCTATGCTTGCGCACTTCGTTGATCAACGGGTCTGAACATGTCACCGCTTTCCACCCGCGAAGTCTGCCAGCGCTTGCGTGAGGCGGCATTGGGCGTTTGCGCATTACGGCGTATTGCACAGGAATCCGAGACCGGCCAGATCTCGGTCGAGATCGACGGCTGGCACCTGTCGCTCGATTTTGACGGTCAACGCCTGCACCACTGCCTGCAATGCCGGTGCCCGGAAGATCGTGAGTGGCGACTCGACACGACTCAACGTTTCGGCACCGACCCGGTCAGCTTGCTCAGCACCTGGGAACTGGCGCAGATCGAACGGTTGCTGGCCCGGACCGAATGAGCGGATCAGCCCTGTCGCAGATCCAGCAGGTAGGTGTAATAACCGGTGTCGCGAACCCAACCGAGCGACTCGTACAAACCCTGGGCGGTGAAATTGTCGGTGGCGGTTTCCAGCATCAGCCCCTTGGCACCGGTTTCGACGGCGAAGTCGCGGGCGGTGTTCATCAATAGTCGCCCCACTCCACGGCCACGGGCGGCCGGCGTGGTGAACAGGTCGCTGAGCAGCCAGGTCCGGTGGGCGTCTATCGAAGAGAACGTCGGGTAAAGCTGCACGAATCCCAGCACCTCCCCGCTTTCATCCTCAACCAGAAAAATCGCCGATTCATTGCCGGCCATGCGCTCGGCGATGAAGGCCCGCGATTGCTCGAGATTCGACGGCTGGCCGTAAAAACCGCGATATGCGTCGAACAGCTTCGCCACCGCGTCGAGGTGAATCGTCGTGGCACGCAGTGCCTGAAGGGTCATAGTCATATTCCTGAGGTTATCGAAATTGAAACCAGCATAGCGTTGAGAAGCGAGTTCGCTGGCCTATTCGCTATATAGTTTTGTATATTGCGAATCCGAAATCGCCAGACGTTCAACGCCTTCCATGAGCAGCATCCGCGAACGCAACCAGCAACTGATCCTGGCCGCCGCCAGCGAAGAGTTTGCCGCCAACGGCTTCGACGCGACCCAGACCCGCGACATTGCCGCCCGGGCCGGTGTGCCCAAGGCCAATCTCTATTACTACTTCCAGAGCAAGGAAAACCTCTACGGCAAAGTGTTGCTCGGTTTTGTCGAACCGCTGCTCGAAGCCTCGGCGGTGCTGCGCGAAAGCGACGACCCGCTGATCGGTCTGCGCGCCTACGTCGCGGCGCGCATCCGCATCGCCCGCGAACATCCGGCGATTGCCAAGGTGTTCAGTGGTGAACTGCTGCTGGGCGGTCGCCAGTTGCCGGACGAATGCCGCGACTTGCTGCACGCTGAAGCCCGGCGCAACGTCGAGTGCCTGCGCAGCTGGATCGAGCGCGGCTTGCTGGCCCCGGTGGATCCCGAGCATTTGATGCTGTTCATCTGGTCGGCGACGCGCACCTACACCAATATCGGCTGGCAAATGGGGCGCATCACCGGTCGGGAAGTGCCGCAGGATGAGGACTATGCGCTGGCGGCGGAGACGATTACGCGATTGGTGCTGGAGGGCGTGGTGGCGCCACGAACGGGGGAAATCCGTGGCGTGCTGTTTGCGACCTGAAGCTTCAGGGCATGAAATCCAGCGGCATCACTGATTCACCTGACCGTTGCTTGTACCAGGCCTGCATGACGTTGGGTAATCGGGCTTTCCATTCCGGCACGTTGGAGTAGTAACGGATGCGGGAATTTCCCTTGCCGTCGTAGGCCATCAGCATCACCCAAAACCGACTGTCAGGGGCGCTCATGAAAATCGCCGTCCCCCCTATTCCACGCATCCACATTTCCACAACCTGACCGTCCGGCACATCGGTGCCGGGGTCGCCGATCATCATTGAACCGGATGTTTCCACCAGCACTTGATAGTCAGCGTTGAGCAGCGTGTGCAGCGTCGCGTTGTCCTGAGACGAACGAGCCAGACCAAGGCTGAGCAAATCGTATTCGACCTTTAAGGGTTGATCGGAAGCCACATAGCGACCGGCATAGAAAACCCCCATTCCCCCACCGCAGTCGGCGTCGGAACCGTCCTGAACAACATTCAGAATCCCGTTGATCGCCGTAAAGCTCAGCGCACATTCTCCTTCAGCGTAATCGGCCCGGTTACCCTTCAGCACAGCCACGCCCTCCAGATCGCCCGAGTTGCCACCCTCTGCCGCCGAAATATCGAAAGCGATATGCCCGGCATCGCGCTGCCGGGTATTGATTTCGGCGGCTGTCGAGGGGCCATCAGGGATGAGCTGCCACGTGGTGTTCCAGTCAAAAGCTTTGGCGGCGTGTTCGAGCTCGGCAATTCGCATCAGATAATTGCGGCGCAGACAGGCCAGCTGCTGGTCGCAGCCATTGCGGCTTTTCAGCCAGATCCGTTGATCAGCCTTGAGGGCTTTGGGATCGGCAACTTTCGCCAGCGTCGAACGCCAGACTGCAGCCAACTTGTCATCGAGCCCCGAGAGATGCGGGTCGCCACAAATGGCCTTCTCAACCGGGCTGGAAGCGCCAGCGCAGTCGAAACTGGCAGCGTGTGTATTGGCAGCAAAAACGAGAGACGTCAGCAGCAAGGCGTGACGGAGATTGAAAGCGAGCATCGACAGATTCCATTCCTGAGGCGGCGGCAGTATGCCGGGGCCGGGCTATCGATGCTCTGGATTTTTCACCGTTTACCGGGATCTTCTGCAAGAGAGAGTCAGAACGCGATTTCCGCCGCGGGCTTCACATCGATCCGCGCCACGGAGCCGGTCAGGTGCGCCCAGTCCTTGTTGTGTTCGGCGATGATGTCTTCGGCGCTCATGTTGCCGTTGTCGACGGTGGAATGCGCGTCGGCCGCCAGCTCCACGTCGTAGCCCAGTTGATGGGCCTGGCGCACGGTGGCGTTGACGCAGTAATCGGTCTGCAGACCGCAGATCACCAGGCGATCGAAGTCTTCCCGGGGGATCAGTTTCAGCAGGTTGGTCTGGTAGAACGAGTCGTTGGCGGTCTTGTCGACGCGCAGGTCGCCGGGCGCGGTGGCCAGGCCGTCAGCCAGTTGCCAGCCCTCGGCGCCGTGGGCGAGCGGACTGTCCTTTTCATTATGCTGAATCAGTACGACTGTAACGCCAGCCTTGCGCGCCCGGGCGCTGAGGCCGTTGATGGTGTCGATCACCCGTTTGATGTCGTGACACTCGTATTCGCCTGTGCACAGTGCGCGCTGGACATCGATGATCAGCAATGCGGTGGTCATGGTGAGCCTTCCTTGATCGGTCCTTGAGACAGGGGCGGACGTGTGCCCGCCCCCTTTTTACTCTGCTCAGTAACCCAATGACAACCCGGTGTTGCGCCGTGGATCGTTGGCGCCGTAGAAGCGGTTCTTGCCGACCGGTTTACCCCCCAGCGACGGTGCACCGACCAGAATCGCGGCGATGTGGTTGGCGTCCTGCGGGCCCGCAAACTTGTGGCCCCAGCTCTCGAGAATCTTCTTCGTGTCGGGACTCGCGGCGAAGTCTTCGAGGTTGGTCTGTTCCGGCATCCACTGCTGGTGGAAACGCGGCGCATCGACCGCTTCCTGCAGGCCCATGCCGTAGTCGATGACATTGAGCATGGTCAGCAAGGTTGCCGTGATGATGCGACTGCCGCCCGGCGTACCGACCACCATCACCACTTTGCCGTCCTTGGTCACGATGGTCGGGCTCATCGACGACAGAGGCGCCTTGCCGGGCGCGATAGCGTTGGCTTCGCCCTGCACCAGGCCGTACATGTTCGGCACGCCGACTTTCGAGGTGAAGTCGTCCATTTCATCGTTGAGGATCACCCCGGTCTTGCTCGCCATCACGCCCGCGCCGAACCAGTCGTTGAGGGTGTAGGTGACGGACACCGCGTTGCCCCATTTGTCGACGATCGAATAGTGCGTGGTGTTGCTGCCTTCGTGAGGCGCAACGCCAGGTTTCAGCTCAGCGGAAACGCCGGCCTTCTGCGGCTGGATCGCGTTGCGCAATTGGGTGGCGTAGTTCTTGTCCAGCAGGTGCTCGATCGGGTTTTTCACGAAATCCGGGTCACCCAGATAGCTATTGCGATCCACGTAGGCGTGGCGCATCGCTTCGATCTGGTAGTGCATGCCCTGGGCCGAATGGAAGCCCAGGTCCTTCATGGGATAGCCTTCGAGAATGTTCATGATCTGGCAGATCACCACCCCGCCGGAACTCGGTGGTGGCGCCGACACGACGTGGTAGCCGCGATAGTCGCACTCCACCGGAGCCAGCTCGCGGGTCTTGTATTTGTCCAGGTCGGCCTGGGTGATGATGCCCTTGTTGGCCTGGCTGGAGGTGACGATGGCGTCGGCCACCCAGCCTTTGTAGAAGCCATCGGCGCCTTTCTCGGAAATGGTGCGCAGGGTTTTGCCCAGGTCCTTCTGCACCAGTTTCTGCCCGACCTGCATCGGTTCGCCATTACTGAGGAATATCGCGCCGGAGTCTTTCATGTCCTTCTTGAACACGTCAGTGGCGTAGTCCAGCAGATCGACGTCACCCTGCTCCAGTTCGAAACCTTCTTCCGCCAGTTTGATCGCCGGGGCGATCATGTCCTTGCGCGGTTTGGTGCCGTACTTGCTCAGCGCCAGCTCCATGCCGGACACGGTGCCCGGAACGCCCACCGCGAGGTGACCACGGGTGCTCAGATCAGGAATGACATTGCCCTGCTTGTCGAGGTACATGTCGGCCGTCGCAGCCAATGGGGCTTTCTCCCGGAAGTCGAGGAAGGTCTTGCGTCCGTCCGCCAGCTGGATGGTCATGAAACCACCACCGCCGAGGTTACCCGCTGCCGGGTAAACCACCGCCAGCGCGTAGCCCACCGCGACTGCCGCATCCACCGCGTTGCCGCCACTTTTCAGTACATCGACACCCACGTGAGTCGCCAGATGCTGGGCGGTGACCACCATGCCGTTTTCGGCGGCCACCGGTGCCACGGAGGCGGCGTGGGCCATGAGGCAACTGAGCGCCAATGAGGTCGCAATCAGCGATTTGGCAAAAGGTTCGTACTTCATGAGTCGGTCTCTTCTTTTTATAAGGTAGGAAAACGCTTCAAAAGCAACAGCCAGTATGGTCGCGATTGCGGTTTGCGCCTCCCCGATCCGGCAGTATGCTGGGCGCTGTTGCCGACCCGCCCCGGAGTTTTCCTTATGGCCTACACGTTCATCACCCTGCCCTCGCCCGTCGGCGAGTTGAAGCTGGTCGCGAACGGTTCACGACTGGCCGCCATCCTCTGGGAAAACGACAAACCGAACCGGGTGCGCCTTGGACCGATGAGCGAAGCGCCGGACAATCCGGTGTTGATGAAAACCGCACGACAACTGGAAGAATATTTTGCCGGCACGCGCGATGCGTTCGATGTGGCGCTGGACTTTGCCGGCACCGAGTTCCAGAAAAAGGTCTGGGCCGCATTGCTGACCATTCCATTCGGCGAGACCCGCACCTACAGCCAGATTGCGCAGCAGATCGGCCACCCGAACGCAGTGCGCGCCGTCGGCGCGGCGAACGGGCGCAATCCGATTTCGATCATCGCGCCCTGCCACCGGGTCATCGGCGCGTCGGGCCAGTTGACCGGATTTGCCGGAGGCCTGGAGGCCAAGGAACGATTGTTGACGCTGGAGAGCGGTCCGGAATCAGACATCGGCAAAACCGGCGAGCTGTTTTAAGCATCAAAGAAATTATTCATCGCCGCGTACTGCAACAGCATGATGGTCTTGGCATCGCAGATTTCGCCGCGCGCAAACGCCTTGAGCGCGTCATCGAAAAGCCACTCCAGCACCTCCAGCTCTTCGGTTTCCTCTTCCAGCCCGCCGCCACTGCTGACCTTCGACGCTGCATCGTACTCGGCCACGAAGAAGTGCAATTTCTCGGTCACAGACCCCGGACTCATGTAAGCCTCGAAGACCTTCCTCACGTCATGTACGCGGTAACCGGTTTCTTCCTCAGCCTCGTCACGGATTCGCTGCTCCGGCGCCGCGCCTTCCAGCAATCCTGCAGCGACCTCGATCAGCAAGCCGTCATGACCGTTGACGAACACCGGCAGACGGAACTGGCGGGTCAGCACCACGGTACGTTTTTCGCGGTTGAACAACAGAATCGCTGCACCATTGCCACGGTCGTAAACCTCGCGAGTCTGGCGTTGCCATTCACCGTTGTTACGAAGGTAATCGAACGTGATTTTCTTCAGCAGGTACCAGTCGTGGGACAACACCTGAGTGTCGACGATGTTGATCCGTTCGGCGGTGTCGGGCATGACGATCGATCCTTTTCTGTCATCGGAAAAGCCCCCATGTTAGGCGAAAAAAAGCCCGGCAGCGCTACCGGGCTTTTTCATTCGTTTACTGCTGACGGGCCATGTCGGCCATTGCGACATCGGGCTCCTGCGCGACAGCCGCCACGCCATTGATCAGCGGCCCGTAACGTCGACTGAACTGCCAGTTGTATGGCACCCGATCCTTGCTGGTGCCGTTGTCCCAGTTCACCGACCAGGTCATCAGGCCCTTGATCGGGTGCCCTTTGACGGCCAGACGTTTCATCGCGTTGCCGACCGCGTTTTTGTCAATCACGTAACCGGTGGCCGCCGCATCGTTGTTGGCTGGCAGGCCAATGACAAACTTGTCCGCAGGGATTTTCGTGAACCCGCGCGTGCCGGTCACCAGACTTTCCGTCAGGTAATAGAGAAAGTCCTCCTTCATCGCGTCGTTGTTTTGCGCGATCCACGCCCCGTTACCGTTGTTGGCCTCCGGTACCCAGACGCCATCGCCTCCCTGGTTATAGAACTGCGGCGCGATGAAATCGTAATAGCCTTCCAGCGCCTGCAGGTAACCGACATATTTGCCGGAGGTGGTCAGGTACGGAAACTCCGGCGCCATGCTGATGATGAAATGCTTGCCCTGGCCTGCGTAGTGATCCTTGACCAGTTTCAGGGCGGCCGGCAGGACAGTCTTGTTGGCAGCGAAATCAATCGCGCTCTGTTCAAGATCGATGTCCAGACCGTCGAAGCCGTAGGTTTCCACCAGACGGATGATTTCATTGGCCAGCGGTTGCTCCTGGCCGGCACGCAACTCGATGTGCGCGTCTGCGCCGCCGAGGGAAATCAGCACCGCCCGACCCTGGCTGTTGAGCACCCCGACCTGGCGGCGGAACTCGGCGTCGGAGACGTTGTACGGCTTGAAGGTCGGAATCCCGCTGCCCTTCATGAACGCCACGGCGACCACGTTGTAGTCCTTGGGGACGTCCGTCAGGGCGATGTTGGCGAACTGACCACGCTGATAGCCATCACTCGGGCCGGCGGGCCAGTTGTGCCAGAAGCCCATGAGGATCTTCTTGCCGGCGATGCTCGGCATCAGCGAGGCAGCGTCGCTCGCCTGGTTTTGCATTAAGGTGAAGTCGATGTTTGACATGTTCTAATCCTTCAGAACGTGTGGCTGGAGGTTGCAGACTTATTTGAAGTCCACATCGAAGGCCTGATAGAAGGCGTTGCCGGTGTTGGCGACGATCCACATCAGAACAATGACGTGACGCCCGTGCTTGTTGGCCGGGAGTGTTACCGCATGATTGACCTTGGCCTTCAGCTCCGCCGAATGGCTGTAGTACGGCACTTGCGGATAGAAGTCCTCGGCGAACGGTTTTGCTTCCAGTTGTGCACGGGTGATGCGTTGTTTCGGGTCCCAGCCATCCTTGGTGATCAGCCAGCGATAACCACGGGTGGTGTGGGGTGCGGTGTATTCCCATTTCACGTCGAGGGTCTGGCCAGGGGTGACATTGAGCAGTGGCCAGGTGAATGGACGACCGAGTTTCTTGCTCATTTCCTCGTCGGTGAAGTTCACGCAATCACGGGCGTCGTCCTTGCCGCCGCTGAGAATGTGACCGTCGGCCGGCGGCACGACACTCGGGTTATCCGACTCGAAAGGTGCCGGAAACGGGCCGGCCACCAGTGCCGGGAAGTTCTTGCCACCCTCCATCTCGTTGACCTGCCAGCCGCCGAGCAATCCTTGCTCGATGGCCACCGCACCGCGGCTTGCAGGGGAAATGACGCGACCGTGTCGCAGTTGGGTTTGAGCTTGTGGTTGGTTCATGTTTTTCACTCCGTTGATTTAAGAACTCTCCTGTCCGAGGAGAGGCCTTGAAACTAACGGAGGGGGATTTTTTGTCCATCGGCGGTTTTGTCACAGCCTGCCGCGGACAGGCTCGGAAAACCCCGAAAATACTGGATATAAATACAGTACATTGCGATGTTTCTCACCCTGCGCATGGCAAAAAGACTACACGGCGTTATTACAAACACCTGCATTCACCGGCTCAGGCCAGCTGCGCCTTGAACTCTTTTTCATACTGCCCGGCGAGCTGTTCTTTCTGCTTGTCATCGAGCAGCTTGCCGGCCATCTGAAAGAACTTCTGCTCCTCTTCCTTCAAGTGGTGATGAACCTTGTCCGAGAGCTTTTTCGCCGTGGCCAGCCAGGCCGGGCTGGACATTTCGGTCTCGTCGAGCTCCTCCATCATTTCGTCCATTTCATGGTGCTCGGCGATGGCGTGGCGACTCAGATCGACGCCATTGTCGAATTCCATCAGGGGGATATAGAAGTGGCGCTCTTCGGCTGTCTCGTGGGCCTGCAACTCGGCTTTCAGTTGCTTGTAGGCTTCGACGCGTTCCGGGGTGTCGCCGCTGGTCTCGATCAATGCCCTGGCGTAGCTGCGCTGGCGGTCGTGGCTCTGGCGAAGGGCTTCGAAAATGTTCATGGACTCTCCTCGACAAACGCATTCGGAATGAACGCCTTGAAGGGCTAGACCCCAACGCTGGAGCGACGGTTCCAACTGTTCGATGCCGGGATGGATCAATTGACCGAGGCGCGATAGTCTGCCGGTTCACTGCCATAAGGATGTCGCACATGAGTTTACGGATCGAGCTGTCGCAAGACTCCACGGAAGAAGAACGCCGGGCCATTCTGGCGCCCCTGCACGCCTATAACGTCGCTCAGGCCGGAATTGCCGTATCGGAGCCGCTCACGCTGCTGGTACGCGATGAACACGACACCATTCTGGGTGGGCTCTATGGCCGGTTGGTCTGCCAGTGGTTGTTCGTCGATCTGTTGTCGGTGCCGGAGCAAGGTCGCCATCAGGGGATCGGCTCCAAACTGATGCGCATGGCCGAAGACCTGGCGCGGGAGAAAGGTTGCATCGGGGCGTGGCTCGACACCTTCGATTTCCAGGCGCCTGAGTTCTACAAAAAGCTGGGGTATAGCCAGTTTGGCGAGCTGGCAGACTACCCGCCGGGGCACAAACGAATGTTCTTCCAGAAACGTCTGGACGCCTGAGCCCCACGGATCGCCAGGTTTACAGACAGGTCGCCAGCGCTGCCAACCGCCGCTTGGCGACAAAGTCGTCCTTCTGCGCGAAGTAATTCAGCACCGTGCCGGACGCATCAGTGGTCAAGTCGACGAACGACTCCGCCGAACGGGTGTAGACCGTCGAGCCACCCTTCTTGCCCGGTTGCAGATACGCCGCCGCATCCACGCCGAACACCGCTTCGTCCTGCCAGGCGAACTGCACGCACTGGGCCACGACTTTCTCGGGCTTGTCCGAGTTCAGGACTTTGTAAGGGGTTTGAGTGCGGGCGTCTTCCATCACCGAACCCGCGCAACCGGCCAGCAGGGTTGCCGCCAGTGCCACCATCAGCATTCGCATTGCATTCGCTCATTCGGAAAAAAGCGGACTGTATCATCGCAACGCGCAAAATCGTTCTGCTTTACTGCATTTAGAGCGCGACACCGGCCGGCAGCTGCGGCACATTAAAGGTCATCAGCCCCACAAGGAACCCCTATGGCGCCTACCGATCAGCGACATGAACAGGCTCTGAAACTGTTTCTCGATGCACGCCCCGAGCTGCGCGAAACCCTCGACCATCTCAACCCGCTGCTGGCCCAGGCCAAGGGCGAAACACAGGCACAATATCGCGAAGAACGCCTGCACGAAGCCTTTGAAGCCGAGGCCGAAAGCCACGGACTGTTTGCCTGGGAACTGACGCTGCAACTGACCGCAGCCACACTCGAGGAGTATCAGGCGCAACGCCTGGAAGTGCACCGCGAAGTGGCGGAGATGGCCGGGATGGACTGGTTGGAATATTGCGACCTTTATGGCATAGAACCCTGACCTCTACGCAAGGACATCCACGCCAATGCTGCCAACCGCCTCGACTCACCGCGCCAGCCCCGGCCACCTGCATACACAGAAATGGCGCGGTCGCGTAGGGCTGGCAATGGTGGCCGCGCTCTCGGTGCTGGCCGGGATGACCGATGCCATCGGTTTCATGGCCAGTGGTGACTTCGTTTCCTTCATGAGCGGCAACACTACGCGACTGGCGGTGGCGATCAGTGATGGCGATGTGAGTCTGACGGTGCGACTGGTGATTCTGGTCGCCACGTTCGTCTTCGGCAACGCTCTCGGCGTGGTGATCGGTCGCCTCGGCGGGCGCCGCGCGCTGCCGTTGCTGCTGTGCATCGCAACGCTGCTCTGCGGAGCTGCCGCCTGGCCGTCCGATGTTCAACTGCCGGCACTGCTGGCGGCGATCGTCGCCATGGGCATGCTCAATGCGGCGGTGGAGGAAGTGAACGGTCTGGCGGTCGGGTTGACCTATGTCACCGGTGCACTCTCGCGGTTCGGTCGCGGTCTGGGGCGCTGGATAATGGGGGAGCGGCGCAATGGCTGGCGCGTGCAACTGGTGCCGTGGAGCGGCATGTTCATCGGTGCCATCCTCGGCGCCGTACTGGAGCATCATCTGGGACTCAAAGCGCTGTACGCCAGCGGTTTGCTGGCGGCGTTGATCGGCCTGGTCTCGCTGAAAATCCCCCGGCGCTGGCAGTTGGGGTACATGCCGCGCTGAAGTCTGCGGCAACATCGACTTCGCTGCTCTGCCGAGAAAGCTTTATCATGGCCGCAGTTTTGCTGATCGAGTCCGTCATGAAGTTCGCCATTGCGTTGTTTTCCGCCGCCCATGCGCCCTCCTCGCGCCGCGCCCTGCTGTTCGCGCAGGCCGCGCTGGCCGGCGGGCATGAGATTGTCCGGCTGTTTTTCTATCAGGACGGGGTCTACAACGCGTCCGACGCTGTGGTCACGCCCCAGGACGAACTGGACCTGCCCAGGCAGTGGCGCAGCTTCATTGCCGAACAAAACCTCGACGGCGTGGTGTGCATCGCCGCGGCCCTGCGCCGTGGCGTGTTGAATGCCGAGGAAGCCGGGCGTTATCAGCGTGATGCAGTGGCCGTCAGCGCGCCGTGGGAATTGTCCGGCCTCGGCCAGTTGCATGACGCGGTGCAGGATGCCGACCGCCTCATCTGTTTCGGAGGCGCGTGACATGGCCAAATCCCTTCTGATTATCAGCCGTCAATCGCCGTGGTCCGGCCCCGGCGCCCGCGAAGCACTGGACATCGTGCTGGCCGGCGGCGCCTTCGATCTGCCGATCGGCCTGCTGTTTCTCGACGACGGCGTGTTGCAACTGGCCGCCGGGCAAAACGCCAAGGCCCTGCAACAGAAAGACCTGAGCGCCAACCTGCAAGCGTTGCCGATGTTCGGTGTCGAGGAGCTGTTCTACTGCGCCGACAGCGCCAGTGTTCGCGGCCTCGGCGATCGCTCGCTGGACGAGGCGCAGCCTTTGGCCGCCGAGCAAATCACCGCCCTCATTGACCGTTACGACCAGGTGATCACCCTCTGATGTCGACTTTGCATGTGCTGTCCCACTCCCCGTTCGGCGACGAACGCCTGACCAGTTGCCTGCGCCTGCTGGGCGCTGCCGACGCGTTGTTGCTGTCTGGCGATGCCGCTTATGCGCTGCAACCCGGCACCGCGCCGTTCAGCGCGCTGGAAACCCGTCGGGTGAAACTCTTTGTCCTGGCCGAAGACGCGCAAGCCCGTGCCGTGCAGGTTCCGGACTGGGCCGAAGCCATCGATTATCCGGCCTTCGTCGCACTGTCGATCCGCCACGACAAGGTCAACAGCTGGCTATGAATGCGCTGACCGTCGGCGCCCGCGCCATCGAACTGGACAAGGACGGCTTCCTGGTCGACCTCAACGACTGGTCGGCTGAAGTCGCCAGCGCCCTCGCCGCTGCCGAAGACATCGAACTGAGCGCCGAACACTGGGAAATCCTCGAACTGCTGCGCAGCTTCTACGCCGAATTCCAGCTGTCCCCCGCGACCCGGCCACTGATCAAGTACACCGCGCTCAAGCTCGGCGCGGAGAAAGGCAACAGCCTGCACCTGAACCGACTGTTCAAAGGCACCCCTGCCAAACTCGCCGCGAAACTGGCGGGCCTGCCCAAACCGACGAATTGCCTATGACCGACTATCCAGCGCTGACCCTCGAAACGCCCGCCGAACATCCGTTCGCCCAGTTCGTACGCATCCTCGGCAAAGGCAAGCGCGGCGCCCGCGACCTGACCCGCGAGGAAGCCCGGCAGGCCATGGGCATGGTGCTCGACGAAGCGGTCGAAGAAACCCAGCTCGGCGCCTTCCTGATGTTGCTGCGGCACAAGGAAGAAAGCGCCGAGGAAATGGCCGGCTTCACCGAGGCCTTGCGTGAACGCTTGCAGGCACCGGCGCTGAACGTCGATCTGGACTGGCCGACTTACGCAGGCAAGAAGCGTCATCTGCCCTGGTATCTGCTGGCCGCCAAGTGCCTGGCGCAGAACGGTGTGCGCATCTTCATGCACGGCGGCGGCGCACATACCGCCGGGCGCTTGTATTCCGAACAATTGCTCGGCGAGCTGAACATCCCGCTGTGCCGCAACTGGCAACAGGTGGGCGACTCGCTGGACAACGGCGGTCTGGCGTTCATGCCACTGGTGGACTGGGCACCGCAGCTGCAACGGATGATCGACCTGCGCAACACCCTCGGTCTGCGCTCGCCGATCCATTCGCTGGCGCGGATTCTCAATCCGTTGGGCGCGCGTTGCGGTTTGCAGAGCATTTTCCACCCTGGCTACCAAGCGGTGCACCGCGATGCGAGCGGTCTGCTCGGCGATACGGCAATCGTGATCAAGGGCGACGGCGGCGAAATCGAGATCAACCCGGATGCCGACAGCCACTTGTACGGCACTACGGGTGGAGAAAGCTGGGATGAGGAATGGCCGCAGCTGTCAGCGCAGCGTCACGTCAAACCGGCTTCGCTGGATATCGAGCATCTGAAAGCCGTCTGGCGCGGCGATGTGGTCGACAGTTATCCGCAGATGGCGCTGATTTCGACCATGGCGTTGGCGCTGCGCGGCCTCGGTCAGAGCCGTGAACAGGCTTTCGAAACCGCCGAGAAATACTGGGCCGCACGGAACAGATCGATATAGCCGATCATTAACGCCCGATCTTTGCGCTTTTTGTTCGAACTCATCGGAATAGACTCGGCTCCAACGATTATGGGTTTATGGAGTCTTGATCATGGGTTTACTCGTCGACGGCCGCTGGCAGGACAAGTGGTACGAAAGCAGCAAGGACGGCGCGTTCCAGCGCGAACAGGCGCAGCGTCGCAACTGGGTCACGCGCAATGGCGAGCCGGGGCCGAGCGGTGAAGGCGGTTTTGCCGCCGAAGCCGGGCGTTATCACCTCTACGTTTCCCTCGCCTGTCCGTGGGCCCATCGCACGCTGATCCTGCGCAAGCTCAAAGGCCTGGAAAGGCTGATCGACGTTTCAGTCGTCAGCTGGCTGATGCTGGAAAACGGCTGGACCTTCGACCAGACCCTCGGCTCGAGCGGCGACAAACTCGACCACCTCGACTTCATGCACCAGCGCTACACCGCTGACACCGCCGACTACACCGGCCGCGTCACCGTGCCGGTGCTGTGGGACAAGAAGCTCAAGCGCATCGTCAGCAATGAATCGGCGGAAATCATCCGCATGTTCAACAGCGCGTTCGACGACTTGACCGGCAACGATCTGGACTTCTATCCGGCGCCACTGCGCAGCGAGATCGATGCGCTGAACGAACGCATCTATCCGGCGGTGAACAACGGCGTATACCGCGCCGGGTTTGCCACCTCGCAGAACGCCTATGAAGAAGCGTTCGACGACGTGTTTGCCGAACTCGATCATCTGGAGCAGCTGCTGGGCGCCAATCGATATCTGACAGGCGAATACCTGACCGAGGCAGACGTGCGGTTGTTCACCACGCTGATTCGTTTCGACGCGGTGTATCACGGGCACTTCAAATGCAATCTGCGGCGGATCAGCGATTATTCGAACCTGTCGAACTGGCTGCGGGAGATGTACCAGTGGCCGGGCGTGGCCGAGACCGTGGATTTCCAGCACATCAAGAATCACTACTACGGCAGCCACAAGACCATCAACCCGACCGGAGTTGTGCCAAAGGGGCCGAAGCAGGATTTCAATGTTGCCCATGACCGGAACCGGTTGGGCGGTAAGGGGGTTTGGCGCAGAGGTTGAGAGCCGGATCGTTCCCACCCTGTGGGAACGATCTTTTTTTCAGGGTCAGACCTTACCCTGAGCGCCCTCGAACCACGCCAGTTTCTCGCGCAGTTGCACCACCTCGCCGACGATCACCAGCGTCGGCGCATGCACTTCATGCTCCGCCACCAGACGCGGCAGATCAGCCAGCGTGCCGGTGAACACCCGCTGATTGACCGTGGTGCCCTGCTGGATCAACGCTGCCGGGGTATCGGCCGCACGACCATGCTTGATCAACTGCTCGCAGATGACTGGCAGCCCCACCAGCCCCATGTAGAACACCAGCGTCTGCGCCGGCGCGACAAGGTCGGCCCACGGCAGATCGGTGGAACCGTCCTTCAAGTGCCCGGTGACGAAACGTACCGACTGCGCGTAATCGCGATGGGTCAGCGGAATCCCGGCATAGGCCGCGCAACCGCTGGCCGCCGTGATACCCGGCACCACCTGGAACGGGATGCCGTGGGCCGCCAGCTCCTCGATCTCTTCACCGCCACGGCCGAAGATGAACGGATCCCCGCCCTTCAACCGCACCACACGCTTGCCAGCCTTGGCCAGGTCCACCAGTTGCTGGTTGATCTGATCCTGCGGCACAGCGTGATCGGCGCGACGCTTGCCGACGTAAACCCGTTCGGCATCGCGACGGCACAGCTCAAGAATCGCAGGTGCCACCAAGCGGTCATACAACACCACGTCGGCTTGCTGCATCAGACGCAAGGCGCGGAAGGTCAGCAGATCCGGATCGCCCGGCCCTGCGCCCACCAGATACACCTCACCAGTGGTAACACTCGCTTCGCCGTCGATTTTCGCCTGCAACAGACGCTCGGCCTCGGCGCCCTGCCCAGCCAGTTGGCGGTCGGCAATCGGCCCCTGGAACACGTCTTCCCAAAAACCGCGACGCTGCTGCACATCGGGAAACAGGCCTTTGACCTGATCACGAAAGCGTGCAGCCAGACCGGCCAGATGGCCGTAGGTCGAAGGAATCCAGGTTTCGATCTTGGCGCGGATCAACCGCGCCAGCACCGGCGCATCGCCGCCGCTTGAGACCGCGATGATCAGCGGCGAGCGGTCGACGATCGCCGGGAAGATCACGCTGCACAACGCCGGCGCGTCCACCACATTGACCGGCACGCAACGCCGATGAGCATCTGCGGAGACTTGCGCGTTCAACGCTTCGTCGTCGGTGGCGGCAATGATCAGCCCGCAACCGTCCAGATCCGTTTCGTCGTAGCCACGCAACAGGCACTCGCCACCGCTGGTGGCGACCAGTTCGCGCAGTTGCGCTTCGATTTCAGGTGCAACCACCCGCAGCAGCGCACCGGCATCGGCCAGCAGGCGGGACTTGCGCAAGGCAATCTCCCCCCCACCGACAACCAACACACGACTGCCGCGCAGGTTGTGAAACAGCGGCAGATATTTCATTTAGCCGATGACCTCAAGGCCACCCATGTACGGCTTCAGCACGTCCGGCACGCGGATCGAACCGTCGGCCTGCTGGTAGTTTTCCAGCACGGCCACCAGCGTACGACCGACCGCCAGACCGGAACCGTTCAGGGTGTGTACCAGCTCAGGCTTTCCGGTTTCCGGGTTGCGGAAACGCGCCTGCATGCGGCGGGCCTGGAAGTCGCCGCAGTTGGAGCACGACGAGATTTCACGGTACTTGTCCTGGCTCGGGATCCACACTTCCAGGTCGTAAGTCTTGACCGCGCTGAAGCCCATGTCGCCGGTGCACAGTGCCAGGGTACGGTAAGGCAGACCCAGCAGTTGCAGGACTTTCTCGGCGTTGGCGGTCAGACTTTCCAGCGCTTCCATCGACTTCGACGGCTCGACGATCTGCACCATCTCGACCTTGTCGAACTGGTGCTGGCGGATCATGCCGCGAGTGTCACGGCCGGACGCACCGGCTTCGCTGCGGAAGCACGGCGTGTGAGCGACGAACTTGATCGGCAGCTGCTTCGAATCGACGATTTCACCGGCCACGATGTTGGTCAGCGACACTTCGGCGGTCGGGATCAGGTACAGATCGGCTTCGCCTTCGCGACCAATCTTGAACAGGTCTTCTTCGAACTTCGGCAGTTGACCGGTGCCTTGCAGCGCAGGAGCCTGAACCAGATAAGGCGTGTAAGCCTCTTCGTAGCCGTGCTCGGTGACGTGCAGGTTGATCATGAACTGCGCCAGTGCGCGGTGCAGACGGGCAATCGGGCCACGCAGCAGGGCGAAACGTGCGCCGGACAGCTTGGCGGCGGTTTCGAAGTCGAGCCAGCCGAATTTCTCGCCCAGGGCCACGTGGTCCTGAACCGGGAAGTCGAACGCAGTCGGCGTACCCCAGCGACGGACTTCGACGTTGCCGTCTTCATCTTCGCCAACCGGTACCGATTCGTGCGGCAGGTTCGGAATGCCCAGCAGGATCGAATCCAGTTCGGTCTGGATCGCGTCGAGTTCGACTTTACCGGCGCTCAATTCGCCCGCCATGCGCTCGACGTCCGCCATCAGCGGCGCGATGTCTTCGCCGCGCTGCTTGGCCTGACCGATGGATTTGGAACGCGCGTTACGCTCAGCCTGCAGTGCTTCGGTGCGGGTCTGGACGGTCTTGCGCTGTTCTTCCAGCGCTTCGATGCGCGCGACATCCAGGGCAAAGCCACGGGAAGCCAGGCGGTCCGCTACGTCCTGAAGGTTGCTACGTAACAGTTTGGAATCGAGCATGTCGGTTTCTCGTTATCAAAGTTTGGTCAGGGACAGGCCGGCCCAGGTCGCGAGCAGCCCGCCGAATACGCTGATGGCCGCATAGCCCAGGGCCAGCGGCACTTGCCCGCTTTCCAGCAGGCGCACCGTATCCAGTGAAAAGGATGAAAAAGTCGTCAGCCCCCCAAGGAAGCCGACCATCAACCCGGCGCGCACCTCGATGGGCACTTCCGGGCGTATCAAAAACAGGCCGTACAACACGCCAATCAGCAGACAGCCCACGATATTAACGGCCAGCGTCGCGGTATAGAAGTGCCGCGGCCAATTGGCGTTGACCCAATTGCCGGTAGCGAAGCGCAACAAGGTGCCGGCAATCCCGCCGACGGAGACTGCAACAATCAATGGAACCACTATTTTCTCCGTTGCCGAGGGCTTAAACGATCGAGTTGGGCGAGGTGGTTGAGCTTCTCGCCGATCTTCAACTCCAGGCCACGGGGCACCGGTTGGTAGAACGGAATCGGGTCGAGTTCTTCCGGGAAATAGTCTTCGCCGGCCGCGTAGGCGTCCGGTTCGTCGTGGGCATAACGGTATTCGTCGCCGTAACCCAATTGCTTCATCAATTTGGTCGGCGCATTGCGCAGGTGCAGCGGCACTTCCAGCGAACCGTGCTCGGCGGCGGCGCGCAGCGCGGTCTTGAAGCCCATGTACACCGCGTTGCTTTTCGGCGCACACGCCAGGTAGGTGATGGCCTGAGCCACTGCCAACTCACCCTCCGGGCTGCCAAGACGTTCCTGCACTTCCCACGCGGCCAGGCACAGACTCAGGGCGCGGGGGTCGGCATTGCCGATGTCTTCGCTGGCCATGCGCACCACGCGGCGGGCCAGATACAGCGGATCGCAGCCACCGTCGATCATCCGCGCAAACCAGTACAGCGCGCCGTCCGGGTTCGAGCCACGCACCGATTTGTGCAGCGCGGAAATCTGGTCGTAGAACGCTTCGCCGCCCTTGTCGAAACGCCGACGGGTATCGCCGAGCAGGCTTTGCAGCAGCTCGGTGCCCATCTCGCTGTTGTCTTCGGCCAGGTCCGAAGCGTTCTCCAGCAGATTGAGCAACCGCCGGCCATCACCGTCGGCGGCGGACAGCAGCATCTGGAAGCCTTCATCGCTGAGGGTCAGATGCCGCTTGCCCAGACCTCGGTCTTCGGTGAGCGCGCGGTGCACCAGTTTGCGCAACGCTGCTTCGTCGAGACTCTTGAGTACATAGACCCGCGCCCGCGACAGCAACGCGTTGTTCAATTCGAAGGAAGGGTTTTCGGTGGTTGCGCCGATGAAGATCAGCGTGCCGTCTTCAACGTACGGCAGAAAGGCGTCCTGCTGGGACTTGTTGAAGCGGTGCACTTCGTCGACAAACAGGATCGTGCGCTTGCCGTACTGACCGGCCTGCTGCTTGGCGATTTCCACCGCCTGACGGATCTCTTTGACGCCAGCCAATACGGCCGACACCGTTTCGAAATGCGCATCCGAGACTTCCGCCAGCAACCGCGCCAGGGTGGTCTTGCCCACGCCCGGCGGGCCCCAGAAGATCATCGAATGCAGGGCACCCTGCTCCAGCGCTTCGCGCAAAGGCTTGCCGCGAGCGAGCACATGTTCCTGACCGACGTACTCGTCCAGATTGGTCGCCCGCAAACGGGCGGCCAGTGGCTGGGCAATCGGTGCACTGCGAAACAGATCCATCACGTAGCGTTGAAACCTCTGTGTTTATTCCTGGATCACATCGGCACCCTTGGGGATGTCGAACTTGAACTTCGAGGCCGGGACCGCTTCGTTGGCCTTCACCCCGGTGAACAGGATGTTGGTGCGCTGACCGACGCTGTCGATCAGTTGCATGTCATTGACCAGACCGTTGCGGAACGACAGACGCAGGCTGTCGAACAGGGTGTCCTTGGTTTTCGGCTTCAGGGTGAAATCGATCACACCACCCGCCTCTTTCGCGCTGATATCGAAGCTCTGGCTGATTTTCGATACGTCACCAGACAGCAACAGGGCCGGGGTCTGGGTCAGGCGCTCGTCCAGTTTCTTGATGGTGGCCTGCTCCAGATCCGGGTCCCACAGGGTGACTTTCTTGCCGTCGGAGACCATGGTCTGCTCGGCCGGCGCATTGGTGTGCCAGTAGAACAGGCCCGGACGCTGCAGGGTCATGTCGCCGGTGGTTTCCTGCAGCTGGGTGCCGCTGCCGTCGAGGGTCAGCTGGGAAAAATTGGCGGTCAGGGTCTTGGATGTTTCGAGCAATTGGGTCAGGCGAGCCACATCCTTGTCATCGGCGTGAGCCGTGAGGGTGGTCAGAGCCAGTACCGGCAGCAGCATGCGGATAAGACGCATGGGAGTCCTCTTGAATACGCGTGGGAAAGTGGACGGCGCCTCATGCACCGTCCATTGCATTTGAATCAGTCGCGCACCGGGCCAGGGGCCAGGACTTCGCGGGAACCGTTGGTGTTCATGGACGTCACGACGCCGGCCATTTCCATGGCTTCGATCATGCGCGCGGCGCGGTTGTAACCGATCTTCAGCTTGCGCTGTACAGCAGAGATGGAGGCACGACGGCTTTCCAGCACGAACTGCACGGCTTCGTCGTACAGCGCGTCAGCTTCCGGATCATCACCGTCACCGCCGCCACTGCTGCCTTCGAAACCACTGCCCGCCTCTTCGACACCGTTGAGGATGTCGTCGTTGTATTCCGGCGCGCCACGCAGTTTCCAGGCTTCCACCACCCGGTGAACTTCATCGTCGGATACAAATGCGCCGTGAACACGGATCGGCAGGCTGGTGCCCGGCGGCATGTAGAGCATGTCACCGTGACCAAGCAATTGTTCGGCGCCGCCCTGGTCGATGATGGTCCGGGAGTCGATCTTGCTCGATACCTGGAACGCCATCCGCGTCGGGATGTTGGCCTTGATCAGGCCGGTGATCACGTCCACCGACGGACGCTGGGTCGCGAGGATCAAGTGGATACCGGCCGCCCGCGCCTTCTGGGCGATACGGGCGATCAATTCTTCTACCTTCTTGCCGACGATCATCATCATGTCGGCAAATTCGTCCACGACCACGACGATGGTTGGCAGCTTCTGCAGCAGCGGCGCTTCGTCGTGGATGCTTTCGCGTTTGTACAGCGGATCGCTCAGCGGTTCGCCGGCGTCCTGGGCTTCCTTGACCTTGGCGTTGAAGCCGGACAGGTTTCGCACGCCCATCTTCGCCATCAGCTTGTAGCGACGCTCCATCTCGGCAACGCTCCAGCGCAGGGCATTGGCGGCGTCTTTCATGTCGGTCACGACCGGGCACAGCAGGTGCGGAATGCCTTCGTAGATCGACAGTTCGAGCATTTTCGGGTCGATCATGATCAGCTTGGCGTCGTCCGGACCGGACTTGAACAGGATCGACAGGATCATCGCGTTCACGCCCACCGACTTACCGGAACCGGTGGTACCGGCCACCAACAGGTGCGGCATCTTCGCCAGGTCGGTGATGACCGGCTTGCCGCCGATGTCGTGACCCAGGGCCAGGGTGACCGGCGATTTGAAGTTGTCGTACTCAGGCGTAGACAGCACTTCGGAGAAGCGCACGATCTGCCGGTCTTCGTTGGGAATCTCGATACCGACCGTGGTCTTGCCCGGAATCACTTCCACCACCCGCACACTGGTCACGGCCAGCGAACGTGCAAGGTCTTTCGCCAGGTTGGCGATACGGCTGACCTTCACACCGGCAGCCGGCTGGATTTCGTAACGGGTAATGACCGGGCCGGGATGGATCGAGTCCACGGTGACTTCGACGCCGAATTCCTTGAGCTTGATCTCCAGCAAATGGCCGACCGCCGCCAGGGATTCAGGCGAATAATTGAGTTGTTTCTTTTCTGCAGGATCGAGAATCGAGATCGGCGGCAAGGTGCCTTCCACGGCGCTGTCGACGAACAACGGCACCTGTTTCTCTTTCTGCACGCGCTTGCTGGGTTCCGGCGCCTTGACCGGGGCCGGGGCAATGACCGGCGGAACCTGTTTCTCACGCTCGGACATGTGTTTGCTCAGGGCCTGCTCGCGTTCGATCAGACGTTCCTTGACCTTGGCCTGCTCGCGCTTGTCGGTGACGGTCGGTGCGACCACATCGTGCACCCGGTCATCGACTTCACGCAGTTGCGCCACCAGCTGCTTGCGCTCGGTCCGCGCCGACCACCAGCGATTGATCGCGCCCTGGAACAGTTCGAACAGGTCGAGGGTGATCTTGCCGGTGACATCCATCACCTTGAACCAGGACAGATCGGTGAATACGGTCAGACCGAACAGGAACAGCGCGATGAACAGCAATGTGCTGCCCTGAATGTTCAGGGCATTGCGGGCCAGGTCACCGAGGCTTTCACCCAGCGCGCCACCCGCACCGGCCGGCAACCCGGTGGCCGCATGGAAATGAATGTGCGCCAGCGCAGCACCGGACAGCACCAGAAACACCAGACCGATCAGGCGCCAGGAAAACAGCCAGCCGCTCCACTGCCACGGCTCGTGGCGCTGACGGAAGATCTGATAGGCCTTGACCGCCAGCAGCAGCGGGAAGATATAGGCAAAGTAACCCAGCACCATGAACAGGATGTCGGCACTGTAGGAACCCGCTGGGCCGCCGAAATTCTGCACGTCGTCGATCTTGCTGTTGTGGCTCCAGCCCGGATCGTCCTTGCCGTAAGTCAGCAAGGCCATCATCAGGAACAGGCACAAGGCACCGATGGCGATCAATGCACCTTCCTTGAGCCGGTAGTGCAATTGCTGACGCCAGAGCGGAACGACTGTTTTTGGTGCTTCCGTGGATTTCTTCAAAACGCTTCTTTTCCTGCGCCAGAGGCGCGTCCATCTATTGAATGACGATAAAAACTGCCCATACCAGGCAGGTAAAAAAATTGAAGGGCGCAACTGAGACTACTTTTAACACTGCGTCCGGTCTTTTATAAACACGGCACACTGCGAATATTCTGTAACAGCCCGGCATTGTACGGGTTTGCGCGCTCGATGCCATGCTTCGCATCCCAAGCTCAAGCATAGCCAAACAGACGCGACCTGCGCCGCAATTTGAGCATGCATTGTCTTTTGTGACAAAGGCTTATGAGGTGTATTTGATGAACGTAGCGAAGCATCTGCGCCCGCACTCATCGCCCGTCTACGACCGCATCGATACGGCCAAGTTGCAGGAGCGCAATCATCGGGCACGTTCGGGAGGACATTCACCTCATTTAACGGCACACTTTGCATCGGGCCCAGACGCCCACCGCCCTCCCCTTCTGCAAGCCTGGACGCCATGCTGACTTGGTTACAACGCAATTCACTGACTTTCCCGCCCCTGGAAAAAGCCATGCGCGATCCCAATGGATTGCTCGCAGCCGGTGGCGACCTGTCCGCCGATCGCCTGATCCAGGCTTATCGGCACGGCTGTTTTCCGTGGTTCTCCGAAGGTCAGCCGATCCTCTGGTGGTCGCCGGATCCGCGCACCGTTCTGTTTCCCGACGAACTGCACATCTCACGCAGCCTGGGCAAACTGCTGCGCAAAAAGCGCTATCAAGTGACCTTTGACCAGGACTTCGCGGGGGTCATCCGTGCCTGCGCCGCACCAAGGGATTACGCCGATGGCACCTGGATCACCCAGGCCATGCAGGATGCCTACATCGAACTGCACCAGCGCGGCTTTGCCCACTCGGTAGAAGTATGGGATCAAGGCGAACTGGTTGGCGGCCTCTATGGCCTGGCGATGGGGCAGCTGTTTTTCGGTGAATCAATGTTCAGCCGCGCCGACAACGCCTCCAAATATGGTTTCGCCACCCTGGTGCAACATCTGAAGGACTCCGGGTTCGTGCTGATCGACTGCCAGATGCCGACCGATCACCTGCACAGCCTCGGTGCTCGGGCCATTTCTCGCAGTACATTTGCCGATTATCTGTCCCGGCACCTTGACCAACCCAACCTCGCCACCTGGGTTTGCTGAGCGACTTTTGCGTGCGTGGCTTACACTTAATTCACCAGCTTACCCCCGAGGGTTGATCATGACCGAGTTGGCGCGGTTGAAGTTCTATGCCACTCAGCCTCACTCTTGCAGCTATCTGCCCGAGGAGCAGGCCACGACCCTGTTTCTCGATCCCAGCCAGCCCATGGATGTGCATGTCTACGCAGACCTGTCGGAAATGGGCTTTCGTCGCAGCGGCGATCACCTATACCGTCCGCATTGCCAGAACTGCAACGCGTGCGTGCCTGCGCGTATTCCGGTGGCGCAGTTCAACCCCAATCGCCAGCAGAAACGCATTTTCAAACGCAACGCCGATTTGCAGGTGCGGCCGGTCAAGCCCGGTTTCAGCGAAGAATATTTTGATCTTTATCAACGCTACATCGAACAACGCCATGCCGACGGCGACATGTACCCACCGAGCCGCGATCAATTCTCGACTTTTCTGGTTCGCGATCTGCCCTTCTCACGTTTTTACGAGTTCCGGCTCGACGGACGGTTACTGGCCGTTGCCGTCACCGACCTCCTGCCCAACGGCCTGTCGGCGGTCTACACCTTTTACGAGCCGGAAGAAGAACGCCGCAGCCTCGGACGCTACGCCATCCTCTGGCAAATCACCGAAGCCAGACGCCTTGGGCTCGAAGCCGTGTACCTTGGCTACTGGATCAAAAACTGCAAAAAGATGAACTACAAGACCCAGTATCGCCCCATAGAACTGCTGATTAACCAGCGCTGGGTCATCCTGAACTGAATGCAAACCCTAAACCCCTTGGCGTAAACCCCATTTTTCGGGCACAATGCACGCCGCTTTTGCCTGGCGCAGTTGCACCGGGCCATTCACTGGATACCGAGGGCTTTACTGCATGTCGAAAGAAGACAGCTTCGAAATGGAAGGCACTGTCGTCGACACCCTGCCCAACACCATGTTTCGTGTGGAGTTGGAAAATGGGCACGTCGTAACCGCGCATATCTCCGGCAAGATGCGCAAGAACTACATTCGTATTCTTACCGGTGACAAAGTGCGCGTCGAACTGACGCCCTATGACTTGAGCAAAGGGCGTATCACTTACCGCGCTCGCTAATCAAGTCAATACAAGACGCCCGGCATTTGCCGGGCGTTTTTGTTTGTCTGGGTTTTGGGTTTGTGCTTGAGTTTTGAGTGTATATCCGTTGCTTCGGGAGCTGCCGCTGGCGGTTTCGCTCTTACAGCGAGTCACTTTTGACAAACGCCTCAAAAGTAACCATGGACCTGCCCCATCACAACGGACGCCAAGAAGCTGGCTATTTAGCCGCCTGCCTTAAGACCCTGGCGTATTCGTTCGGAGAACGGTACCCCAAGGCAGAGTGCAGTCGGCTGCTGTTATAAAACCCATGGATGTAGTTAGCGATTGATAGTTGAGCCAGCCTCTTGCTGGGATAGACGCCATACGCCTCCTCCCTTTTCAGAGTAGCGAAAAAGCTCTCAGCCACTGCGTTATCCCAACAATTTCCCTTTCGACTCATGCTTTGCGTGAAGTCTTTCTTGGCCAAGGCCAGTCGGAATTTGCTACTCGCATACTGACGCCCTTGGTCGGAATGAAAAACCACACCACTAGAGCCGGAACAGGCGCTCCAGGCATTCAGGAAGGCATTCTCGACCAAATCGTCGGGCATCCGATCCGACAGGCTATAGCCCAATATTTGGCGCGTCTGGATGCTCAAAACCACTGCGAGATACAACCAACCTTCTTTGGTTGAGATATAGGTGATATCACTGACCCAAGTCGGTGTGGGGTTATCGATGGAAAACTGACGAGCGAGCAAATTTCTCGCAACAGGCAAGTAGTGGTGACTGTCGGTGGTACGGGGCTTGAAACCGCCTTTGGATCTACCGCGTATGCGTTCTTCGTGCATCAGCCGGCTCACTCGCTTGTGGCCCACTGTATCGCCTTTACGGCGTAAGGCCTCGACCAGCCGTGGTCGGCCATATGTATTTCGGCTGGCCATATAAACCTTACGCAAATCAACGCGAATCTGCGCATCCCGATCTGGACGCTCCTCGCGATGCTGGTAGTCGTAAAAACCTGAAATCGAAACATCCATCACCCGACACAGCATGCGCACCGGGAAGTGAGCCCGTTCAGCAGCGACGAAGGCGTATCTCACCTGGACTCTCTGGCAAAGAATACCGCCGCCTTTTTTAGGATTTCGCGCTCCATCTTGAGTTCGGCCACCTCCGCTCGCAAACGCGCAAGCTCGCTGTCTTCTTTGGTGATGGCTTTGCGTTCTGGAGAACTCAACGGTAATCCCTTGCGCGCAGCATCAACCCAGTTATCGAGCGTTTTCACGGACATCTCGAGCTGACGTGCGGCTTCGGTTCTACCAACGCTTTCCGCGAGTGCGATAGCTTGAGCCTTGAACTCATCGGTGTAGTTACGGCGAGTGCTTGGGTACATGGCAACCTCCAAGATAGCGATTTAAGTATCGCTTCTTGGCGTCCGTTGTCACGGGACAGGTCCACCAAAAAGTCTACGCCCCGGCGTACGGCACTTCGCTTAGGCTCAGCGTTCCCTCGCTACGGTGTCCATCAGGGGGCATCGATCCCAGAGCGAAGGAACCCCGAGCCTCAGCGAGGGGCCGTACGTCAGGGTTAGAGACCTTTTGGTTACTTTTGGCTGGGCCGGCATTCCGGGCGTTTGCCAAAAGTGACCCGCCGTAAGGGCGGAACCCTAAGAAGCCGTTACCGCAGCAACGGATATGCCCCCAAACCAAAAACCGCAGACAGCAAAAAGGCGCCCAAAGGCGCCTTTCGCTTTACAACAGACCAACAACCATCAAGCCATTTCCGCAGTAGTCTCGAAGTCAAACGTCAGCTCACCATCCTTGATGTCGATGTGCACCACACCGCCATGCTCGGCCAGCTCGCCAAACAGAATCTCCTCCGCCAGCGGACGCTTGATCTTGTCCTGGATCAGACGCGCCATCGGACGAGCGCCCATGGCCGAATCGTAACCACCGGCCGCCAGCCAACTGCGCGCTGCGTCGGTAACCTCCAGAAGTACACGCTTGTCTTCCAGCTGCGCCTGAAGTTCGGTGAGGAACTTGTCCACCACGCTTTTGATGACCTCATGACTGAGGCGACCAAACTGAATGATGGTGTCCAGACGGTTACGGAATTCCGGCGTGAAGCTCTTCTTGATCACTTCCATCGCATCGGACGAGTGGTCCTGATGGGTGAAACCGATCGAAGCACGTGCCGCCGTTTCAGCACCGGCATTGGTGGTCATGATCACGATCACGTTGCGGAAGTCCGCCTTGCGCCCGTTGTTGTCGGTCAGCGTACCGTGGTCCATCACCTGCAGCAGCAGGTTGAAGACTTCCGGATGCGCCTTCTCGATTTCATCGAGCAGCAATACGCAATGCGGTTGCTTGGTGATCGCTTCGGTCAACAGACCGCCCTGGTCGAAACCGACGTAGCCCGGAGGCGCACCGATCAGACGCGATACGGTGTGGCGCTCCATGTACTCGGACATGTCGAAACGAACCAGCTCGATCCCCAGCGCCTTGGCCAATTGCCGCGCGGCTTCGGTTTTACCAACACCGGTCGGCCCTGCAAACAGGAACGAACCGACAGGCTTGTCCGGCGACTTCAGACCGGCACGGGACAGCTTGATCGCAGTCGACAACGAATCGATCGCCGCATCCTGACCAAACACCGTCAGCTTCAGGTCGCGCTCCAGGTTACGCAGCAGCTCCTTGTCGGAACTGGTGACGTGTTTTGGTGGAATACGTGCGATCTTCGCCACGATATCCTCGACCTGCGGCACGTCGATGCGCTTCACACGCTTGTCGACCGGTTGCAGACGCTGGTAGGCGCCCGCCTCGTCGATCACATCGATGGCCTTGTCCGGCATATGCCGGTCATTGATGTAGCGCGATGCCAGTTCCGCAGCGGCGCGCAGCGACTCATCGCTGTACTCGATGTTGTGGTGCTGTTCGAAACGCCCTTTCAGACCACGCAGGATACCGATGGTGTCTTCCACCGACGGCTCGACCACATCGACCTTCTGGAAGCGGCGGGCCAGGGCCCGATCCTTCTCGAAGATGCCGCGGAATTCCTGGAACGTGGTCGACCCGATACAGCGGATATCACCCGACGACAGCAGCGGCTTGAGCAGGTTAGAGGCGTCCATGACGCCACCGGACGCAGCGCCCGCACCAATAATGGTGTGAATCTCGTCGATGAACAGGATCGCCTGCGGACGTTTTTTCAGTTCGCCGAGCAGCGCCTTGAAGCGCTTCTCGAAATCGCCGCGATATTTGGTGCCTGCGAGCAAGGCACCCAGATCGAGGGAATAAACGACGCTGTTGGCCAGCAGGTCCGGCACCTGGTTGTCGACAATGCGTTTGGCCAGGCCTTCGGCAATCGCGGTCTTGCCCACGCCCGCCTCGCCCACCAGCAACGGATTGTTCTTGCGGCGACGCGCGAGAATCTGCGCAACGCGCTCGACTTCCGACTCGCGCCCGACCAGCGGATCGATCCGGCCCTGGCGTGCGAGTTCGTTAAGGTTGCTGGCATACGCATCCAGCGGATTGCCTGAAGAAGAAGACTCACCGCCCTCGTCGTCCTGCATGTCTTGTTCACCTTCAGAGTGATCGCCATGCCCCGGCACCTTGGAAATGCCATGGGCGATATAGTTGACGACATCAATGCGTGCAACGCTCTGCTGTTTCAGCAGGAACACCGCCTGACTCTCTTGCTCACTGAAGATTGCAACCAGCACGTTGGCGCCGGTCACTTCGCGTTTGCCCGAGCTCTGCACATGGAAGACAGCACGTTGCAACACACGCTGGAAGCCCAGGGTTGGCTGGGTTTCGCGATCTTCGTCATGGACGGGGATCAGCGGCGTGGTGGAGTCGATGAACTCCTGCAGGTCGTGCTTGAGTTTGTCGAGGTTTGCGCCGCAGGCACGCAATACGGTGGCGGCAGCCTCATTATCCAATAGGGCCAGCAGCAGGTGTTCGACGGTCATGAACTCATGACGCTTCGAACGAGCCTCCTTGAAGGCAAGATTGAGGGTGACTTCGAGCTCGCGGTTTAACATAGCTTCACCTCATACCCAAGTGGTCGGCGATTAACCGTCCTTCTCGATTTCACAGAGTAGCGGATGCTGGCTTTCCCTGGCGTACTGGTTGACCTGCATGGCCTTTGTCTCGGCGATGTCGCGGGTAAACACTCCACATACTGCCCGTCCTTCTGTGTGGACGGCCAGCATGACCTTGGTCGCCAGCTCGCGATTCAGGTTAAAAAACACCTCGAGCACTTCGACGACGAAATCCATCGGTGTGTAGTCATCGTTGAACAAAACCACCTTGTACATCGGCGGCGCCTGTAACGCAGGCTTTGCTTCCTGAACAGCAACGCCTGCCGAATCGTCGTCGTGCTCCTGTGGAAGATCCTTTTGGAGAAGCGGGCGATCCTGATTGAATGTTAGTCGAATCTGGCTGATTGCATGCATGGAAAGAAAGGTTCGTCAGTTGTGCAAATACAGTGGTGGGGGCGGCTTGACACGTTTTCAACTCCGACTGCCCGGTCACCTTGACTATCGGGAAAACGGTGTTACAACCAATAGAACCCACAGTGGGGAAAAAAGATCCGCGGAGTCAATCTTTTTAACGGATTCGACTGCGGATGTCTTGGATGATACTCCAGCGATGGAGTCTGTTGCAGAGGGATTTGAGCATGGCTGTCGGCAAGGTCAAGTGGTTCAACAATGCCAAGGGATTCGGCTTCATCAATACCGATGCCCGCGAAGGACGTGACGAGGATGGCAAAGACATTGATTTCTTTGCCCACTACTCCGCCATTGAGATGGACGGGTATAAGACCCTCAAGGCCGGACAGATCGTGACCTTCGAAATCGTCCAGGGCCCCAAGGGACTGCATGCGGTGAATATCACGGCGGCAACCGTGGCAAGTGAAGCGGCTACGCATGCCCCTCATACAGAAAAAGTGTCAGGCTGACTCAACCGTCACCTGGTCATGAAAAAACCGCCCGAAGGCGGTTTTTTTGTACCTGCACGACTTACATATGCTTGACGATCGCCTCACCGAAGCCCGAAGAAGACACCAGCGTGGCGCCTTCCATCAGACGTTCGAAGTCATAGGTCACCGTCTTGGCCTTGATCGCGCCATTGGTACCCTTGATGATCAGGTCCGCCGCCTCGGTCCAGCCCAGATGACGCAACATCATCTCGGCCGACAGAATCACCGAACCCGGGTTGACCTGATCCTTGCCGGCGTACTTCGGCGCGGTACCGTGGGTCGCCTCGAACATGGCCACGGTGTCGGACAGGTTGGCACCCGGCGCGATACCAATACCGCCCACTTCCGCCGCCAGGGCGTCGGACAGGTAGTCACCGTTGAGGTTGAGGGTGGCGATCACATCGTATTCGGCCGGACGCAGCAGGATCTGCTGGAGCATGGCATCGGCGATGGCATCCTTGACGACGACTTCGCGGCCGGTTTTCGGGTTCTTGAATTTCATCCATGGGCCGCCATCGAGCAGCTCGGCGCCGAATTCTTCCTTCGCCACCTCGTAACCCCAGTCCTTGAAGGCACCTTCGGTGAATTTCATGATGTTGCCCTTGTGCACAATGGTCAGCGACTTGCGGTCGTTGTCCACCACGTATTGCAGGGCCTTGCGCACCAGACGCTTGGTGCCTTCTTTCGAAACCGGCTTGATACCAATGCCGCAATCCTGGTCGAAACGGATCTTGGTGACGCCCATTTCTTCTTTCAGGAATTTGATGACCTTGGTGGCCTCAGGAGAACCGGCCTTCCATTCGATACCGGCATAAATGTCTTCGGAGTTCTCGCGAAAGATCACCATGTCGACGTCGCCGGGCTTTTTCACCGGGCTCGGCACGCCTTCGAACCACACCACAGGGCGCAGGCAGACATAGAGATCGAGCTGTTGGCGCAGGGCAACGTTGAGGGAACGGATGCCGCCACCGACCGGGGTGGTCAGCGGGCCTTTGATGGAAACCACGTAATCCTTGACGGCGTCCAGGGTTTCCTGGGGCAGCCAGGTGTCCTGGTCATAGACCTGAGTTGCTTTTTCGCCAGCATAAACCTCCATCCAGGAAATCTTGCGCTTGCCCCCGTAGGCCTTGGCCACGGCAGCATCAACCACTTTGATCATCACAGGGCTGACGTCGACGCCAATGCCGTCACCTTCGATGAAGGGAATGATCGGGTTATCAGGGACATTGAGAGAATGGTCTGCGTTGACGGTGATTTTGTCGCCGACGGCTGGAACCTGAATCTTCTTGTAACCCATGCTGAACTCCATTGTTTGGATTGAACATCTGGCTTGGTTCGAGCGTAACCCAGTTGAATCAACACGCAAACCCTCTGTTCCGGGCGCGGCGACATCTCGTTTCGTACAAGCCTGAAAGCAAAGGGAAAAGCGCCAATCTCAAGCATTCACGGCGACTCTACGCCCCACCCCGCCCTGCGACCTTTAGACCAATGGACGAGAATCGTTGCATATGAAGCATCGGCAGATTGCCAGCTACCTATGTATAATGCCGCCCGCTGACCAAAGGGTCACGACGGCTGGCCTCTCTAGCACGAGACTTTCCGCCTGATTGGTCGGGTTGTTACCGCAGTCCGACTGCTTGACGCTCTACTGATGCACCCAACATCACCGCGAAGATTCTCGACATTCGGTTCATGGATGACTTTGAACGAACGCGCTTACCCGGCGCCCCTCGAGTTTCTGCGCACGCTTTAGCAAAGAAGAGAGAGTTAATCCGAATATGCCCACCCGCTCGAAGATCATCTATACCTTCACCGACGAAGCTCCAGCCCTCGCCACCTATTCCCTGCTGCCAATCATCGAGGCTTACACCGCCTCGGCCGATATCGCCGTGGAAACCCGCGATATCTCTCTTGCAGCACGTATTCTGGCCAGCTTCCCCGAGCAACTGGGCGACAAAGCCGTAGCCGACCACCTCGCCGAACTGGGCGACCTGGCCGTTACGCCTGAAGCCAACATCATCAAGCTGCCGAACATCAGCGCCTCGGTTCCGCAACTGCAAGCCGCGATCAAAGAACTGCAAGCCCAGGGCTACAACCTGCCGGACTACCCGGAAACCGTGACCAGCGACGCCGACAAAGACGCCAAGGCGCGCTACGACAAGGTCAAGGGCAGCGCCGTGAACCCGGTTCTGCGTGAAGGCAACTCCGACCGTCGCGCTCCGCTGTCGGTCAAGAACTACGCTCGCAAGCACCCGCACAAAATGGGCGCCTGGGCCAAAGACTCCAAGTCCCACGTCGCTCATATGAGCACCGGCGATTTCTACGGCAGCGAAAAAGCCGCCCTGATCGACGCCGCTGACACCGTGAAGATCGAGCTGATCGCCCAAGACCGCACCGCCACCGTCCTGAAAGAAAAAACCAACGTTCAGGCGGGCGAGATCCTCGACTGCTCCGTGATGAGCAAAAAGGCCCTGCGCGCGTTCATCGCCGCTGAAATCGACAGCGCCAAGCAACAAGGCGTGCTGCTGTCGGTTCACCTGAAAGCCACCATGATGAAGGTCTCCGACCCGATCATGTTCGGCCAGATCGTTGCCGAGTTCTACAAAGACGCCCTGACCAAGCACGCCGACGTGCTGGCCGAGGTCGGCTTCAACCTGAACAACGGCATCGGCGACCTGTACGCCCGCATCAAATCCCTGCCGGCCGAGCAACAAGCGCAGATCGAAGCTGACATTCAGGCGGTCTACGCCGCTCGTCCGTCGCTGGCGATGGTCAACTCCGACAAAGGCATCACCAACCTGCACGTGCCGAGCGACGTCATCGTCGACGCCTCGATGCCGGCCATGATCCGTGACTCCGGCAAGATGTGGGGCACCGACGGCCAGCTGCACGACACCAAGGCTGTGATCCCGGACCGTTGCTACGCCACCATCTACCAGGCCGTGATCGAAGATTGCAAAGCCAATGGCGCTTTCGATCCGACCACCATGGGCAGCGTGCCGAACGTTGGCCTGATGGCTAAAAAGGCTGAAGAGTACGGCTCCCACGACAAGACCTTCCAGATCAAGGCCGACGGCGTGGTTCGCGTGACCGACAGCAAAGGCAACCTGCTGATGGAACAGGCTGTTGAAGCCGGCGACATCTTCCGCATGTGCCAGACCAAAGACGCGCCGATCCAGGACTGGGTCAAACTGGCCGTCAACCGTGCTCGCGCAAGCAGCACCCCGGCCATCTTCTGGCTGGACCCGATGCGCGCCCACGACGGCGTAGTGATCGAGAAGGTTCAGGCTTACCTGAAGGATCACGACACCGCTGGTCTGGACATCCAGATCATGGCACCGGTCGACGCAATGAAGTACACCCTGCAGCGCACCCGCGAAGGCAAGGACACCATTTCGGTGACCGGCAACGTACTGCGCGACTACCTGACCGACCTGTTCCCGATCATGGAACTGGGCACCAGCGCCAAGATGCTGTCGATCGTGCCGCTGATGAACGGCGGTGGCCTGTTCGAAACCGGCGCCGGCGGTTCGGCTCCGAAGCACGTGCAGCAACTGGTCGAAGAGAACTTCCTGCGCTGGGATTCGCTGGGCGAATTCCTGGCCCTGGCCGCTTCTCTCGAGCACTTGGGTGTGAACTACAACAACCCGAAAGCGCTGGTGCTGTCCAAGACCCTGGACCAGGCTACTGGCCAATTCCTCGACAACAACAAGTCGCCATCGCGCAAAGTCGGCAACATCGACAACCGCGGCAGCCACTTCTACCTGGCGATGTACTGGGCACAAGCCCTGGCCGCCCAGACCGAAGACTCTGCACTGCAAGCGCAGTTCGCGACCCTGGCCAAGACCCTGACCGAGAACGAAGCGACCATCGTCGCCGAGCTCAACGCCGTTCAAGGCAAGCCAGTGAACATCGGTGGTTACTACCACGCCGATGCCGAGCTGATCAGCAAGGCCATGCGCCCAAGCGCAACCTTCAACGCGGCGATTGCTGCGCTGGTATAAGGTTGTAAAGGGAACATCACAAACCCCGGCCATGCGCCGGGGTTTGTGTTTCTGCCTTTCGCCCAGGAGATTCAATCAATGCAATGGCTCCCCCACATCACCGTCGCCACCATCGTCGAGGATAACGGCCGTTTCCTGATGGTCGAGGAACACAAAGCCGGGCATAACGTGCTCAATCAGCCCGCCGGCCATCTGGATCCGGACGAAACCCTGATCGAAGCCGCCGTGCGCGAAACCCTCGAAGAAACCGGCTGGGACGTCGAACCCACCGCCGTGATCGGCATTTATCTGTACACCGCTCCGAGCAACGGCGTGACTTACCAGCGCGTGTGCTTCAGCGCCAAAGCCGTGAAACATCACCCGGAATATCAGCTGGACGACGGCATCGTCGGCGCCAAGTGGCTGACCCGCGACGAATTATTGGCCCAGCGCGATAACTGGCGCAGCGAGCTGATCATCCGTTGCATCGACGATTATCTGGCCGGCAATCGCTTCGGCCTCGAACTGATCCGCCCTTCCCTTTAGCCTTGAGGCCGTGAGCCTGATAGAATCGCGTCCTTTTTCAAGACACTCATTGAATCCCTATGCGTGATCCAGCCCCTTCTGACACATCCAAGAAGCGCGTCATTGTCGGCATGTCCGGCGGCGTGGACTCTTCCGTTTCCGCTCTCCTGCTGATCGAGCAGGGCTATGAAGTGGAAGGCCTGTTCATGAAGAACTGGGAAGAAGACGACGGAACGGAATACTGCACCGCCATGGACGACCTGGCGGATGCCCAGGCCGTGTGCGACAAGATCGGTATCAAGCTGCACACCGCCAACTTCGCCGCCGAGTACTGGGACAACGTGTTCGAGCACTTCCTGGCCGAGTACAAGGCCGGCCGCACGCCGAACCCGGACATCCTGTGCAACCGCGAGATCAAGTTCAAGGCGTTCCTCGACTACGCCATGATGCTCGGCGCCGACCTGATCGCCACCGGTCACTACGTGCGCCGCCGCGACATTGATGGCCGCACCGAACTGCTCAAGGGCCTGGATCCGAACAAGGATCAGAGCTACTTCCTGCACGCTGTCGGCGGCGAACAGATCGCCAAGACCCTGTTCCCGGTCGGCGAGCTGGAAAAACCGGAAGTCCGTGCAATCGCCGAGAAATACGAGCTGGCGACTGCCAAGAAGAAGGATTCCACCGGGATCTGCTTCATCGGCGAGCGCCGTTTCAGCGATTTCCTCAAGCAATACCTGCCGGCGCAACCGGGCGAGATCAAGACCACCGAAGGCGAAGTCATCGGCCGTCACCACGGCCTGATGTACCACACCATCGGTCAGCGCCAGGGCCTGGGCATCGGCGGCCTGAAAGACGCCGGTGATGAGCCGTGGTACGTGCTGCGCAAGGATCTGGACACAAACGAGCTGATCGTCGGCCAGGGCAACAACCATCCATGGCTGTTCTCCAGCGCCCTGCTCGCTTCGGAAATCTACTGGGTCAACCCGATCGATTTGAGCCAGCCGCTGCGCCTGACCGCCAAGGTTCGTTATCGCCAGAGCGATCAGACCTGCACCCTGGAAAAAACCGAGACCGGCTATCGCGCCGTGTTCGACGAACCGCAACGCGCGGTCACGCCGGGTCAGTCGGTGGTGTTCTATGACGGTGAAATCTGCCTCGGCGGCGGCGTGATCGAAATCGCCGAGCCGTGGAGCGGCCAGGCATGAGCCCGACTCAGGAGCAACTGACGGCTCTGGGTGGCGTGTTTCTTGCCGCCGTACTGGTCGACCGGATCGCCAAGACCGGCCAGACCAACGAGGCCGGCCTGAGCTGCATGCTCGGCAGCCTGCTGGTCCGCGATCCGAAGGACACGCTGGACGTGTACGGTGGCGACGACATCAATCTGCGCGAGGGTTACCGTGCACTGATCGGCGCCCTCGAGCGCGACCCGAGCACCTTGCAGCGCGAGCCATTGCGCTACGCATTGTCGATGCTCGGCCTCGAGCGGCAACTGGCCAAGCGCAACGACATGCTCGACGTGATCGGCAAGCGTCTGCCGCAGATTCAGTCGCAGGTCGAGCATTTCGGCCCGGCCCACGAAAACGTGATCGCGGCCTGCGGTGCGCTGTATCAGGACACCCTGAGCACGCTGCGCCAACGCATTCAAGTGCACGGCGACATGCGCAACCTGCAGCAGCCGAGCAACGCGTCGAAGATTCGCGCCCTGCTGCTCGCCGGCATTCGCTCGGCACGCCTGTGGCGCCAACTCGGCGGCCATCGCTGGCAGTTGGTGATCAGTCGTCGCAAGCTGCTCAAAGAGCTGTATCCGTTGATGCGCAGCGAGTAAATCGCCGCGCAATAAAAGCTTTGTAGTCTGTAACGCGTAATACGCCGGTCAGTTGGCGACGGACCGGCGGATTTTTTCATGTATGATACGCGCCCCATTTCGTTGCCCGACTGTCCGAGAACACCCCATGCAGCTCTCTTCGCTCACTGCGGTTTCCCCTGTTGACGGCCGCTACGCCGGCAAAACCCAGGCCCTGCGCCCGATTTTCAGCGAGTACGGCCTGATCCGTGCCCGCGTCCTGGTTGAAGTGCGCTGGCTCCAGCGCCTGGCCGCTCACGCCGGCATCCCGGAAGTGCCAGCCTTCTCCGCCGAAGCCAACGCCGTTCTGAACGAACTGGCCGAAAACTTCTCGCTGGAACACGCCGAGCGCGTGAAAGAGATCGAGCGCACCACCAACCACGACGTGAAAGCGATCGAGTACCTGCTCAAGGAACAGGCAGCCAAGCTGCCGGAACTGGCCAAGGTCAGCGAGTTCATCCACTTCGCCTGCACCAGTGAGGACATCAACAACCTGTCCCACGCGCTGATGCTGCGCGAAGGTCGTGACGACGTGATGCTGCCGCTGATGCGCCAGACCGCCAACGCCATCCGCGAACTGGCCCTGCGCTTCGCCGACGTGCCAATGCTGTCGCGCACCCACGGTCAGCCGGCTTCGCCGACCACCCTGGGTAAAGAGCTGGCGAACGTGGTTTACCGTCTCGAGCGCCAGATCGCTCAGGTCGCTGCCGTTCCGCTGCTGGGCAAGATCAACGGCGCTGTCGGCAACTACAACGCTCACCTGTCAGCCTACCCGCAGATCGACTGGGAAGCCAACGCCCGCGCCTTCATCGAAGACGAGCTGGGCCTGGGCTTCAACCCGTACACCACGCAGATCGAGCCGCACGACTACATCGCCGAGCTGTTCGACGCCATTGCGCGCTTCAACACCATCCTGATCGACTTCGACCGTGACATCTGGGGTTACATTTCCCTGGGTTACTTCAAGCAGCGCACCATCGCCGGCGAAATCGGTTCGTCGACCATGCCGCACAAGGTCAACCCGATCGACTTCGAAAACTCCGAAGGCAACCTGGGCATCGCCAACGCACTGTTCCAGCACCTGGCGAGCAAACTGCCGATCTCCCGCTGGCAGCGCGACCTGACCGACTCCACCGTTCTGCGCAACCTCGGTGTCGGCTTCGCCCACAGCGTGATCGCGTACGAAGCGAGCCTCAAAGGCATCAGCAAGCTCGAGCTTAACGCTGACAAGATCGCTGCCGATCTGGACGCCTGCTGGGAAGTCCTGGCCGAGCCGATCCAGACCGTGATGCGCCGCTACAACATCGAAAACCCGTACGAGAAGCTGAAAGAACTGACGCGCGGCAAGGGCATCAGCCCTGAAGCGCTGCAGACTTTCATTGATGGCCTGGACATGCCGGCCGCTGCGAAAGCCGAGCTCAAGCAACTGACCCCGGCCAACTACATCGGCAACGCTGTAGCGCAAGCCAAACGCATCTGATCGACTGCTTGACCCGTTTGAGACGCCCGGCCGCGCCGGGCGTTTTTATTCCCGTCTGAAAAATGCTTTTTTTCAATAGGTTACATATGAATCCCGATATTCCTCTTCAACTTCTGGGTGGTCTTACGGCGCGCGAGTTCATGCGCGATTACTGGCAGAAAAAACCACTGCTGATCCGTCAGGCGATTCCTGATTTCGAAAGCCCGATCGACGCCGACGAACTCGCCGGCCTGGCCCTGGAAGAAGAAGTCGAATCGCGCCTAGTGATCGAACACGGCGAGCACCCATGGGAACTGCGCCGCGGCCCGTTCGCCGAAGACGAATTCAGCAAACTGCCGGAACGCGAGTGGACCCTGCTGGTGCAGGCTGTCGATCAGTTCGTGCCGGAAGTCAGCGAACTGCTGGAAAACTTCCGCTTTCTGCCGAGCTGGCGCGTCGATGACGTGATGATCAGCTTCGCCGCCCCGGGTGGCAGCGTTGGCCCGCATTTCGACAACTACGACGTGTTCCTGCTGCAAGGCCACGGCAAGCGCAACTGGAAAATCGGCCAGATGTGCGACTCCGAAAGCCCGCTGCTGCAGCACGCGGACCTGCGCATCCTCGCCGAATTCCACGAAACCGAAGAGTGGGTTCTGGAACCGGGCGACATGCTGTACCTGCCGCCGCGCCTGGCTCACTGCGGCGTGGCCGTCGATGACTGCATGACCTACTCGGTCGGCTTCCGCGCACCAAGCGCCGCTGAAGTGCTGACCCACTTCACCGACTTCCTCAGCCAGTTCCTGACTGACGAAGAGCGCTACACCGACGCCGATGCGAAGCCGGTCAGCGATGACCCGCACCAGATCCAGCACGATGCTCTTGGCCGCCTGAAGGCACTGCTCGCCGAGCACATGAGCGACGAACGCCTGCTGCTGACCTGGTTCGGCCAGTACATGACCGAGCCGCGTTATCCAGAGCTGGTCGTCGGCCCGGAGAAAGTCGAGGAAGAAGACCTCCTCAGCGCCCTCGAAGACGGTGCCATCCTGATCCGCAACCCGAGTGCACGCCTGGCATGGTCCAACGTCGATGACGATCTGCTGCTGTTCGCCAGCGGCCAGAGCCGTTACCTGCCTGGCAAGTTGCGCGAGCTGCTGAAGCTGATCTGCTCGGCTGACGCCCTGCACACCGACAACCTCGGCGACTGGCTGAGCGACGAAGATGGCCGCGGCCTGCTGTGCGAACTGGTCAAACAGGGAAGCCTGGGGTTCGCCGACGATGAATAAGATTCGCGTACGCGTTGCAGACTGGCAAAAGGACAACGCCGAGATCCGCCGCATTCGCGAAACGGTGTTCATTGCCGAACAGTCGGTTCCACCCGAGCTTGAGTGGGACGCCGATGACGCCACCGCCGTGCATTTTCTGGCCTTCGAAGGCGACTTTCCGATCGGCACCGCCCGCCTGCTGCCCGACGGGCATGTTGGCCGGGTTTCGGTACTGAAGGACTGGCGCGGGCTAAAGGTCGGCGATGCGCTGATGCACGCGGTGATTGCCGAAGCGGAAGCACGGGGCCTGAAGCAGCAGATGCTCAGCGCCCAGGTGCAGGCCACGGCGTTCTATGAGCGCCTGGGTTTCAATCTGGTCAGCGAGGAATTCCTGGAAGCAGGGATTCCGCATGTCGACATGGTTCGTCACTCGGCTTAAGTCCGCGTCGCGGCATTCGCGGGCAAGCCCGCTCCCACAGGAAACCTCCAGCGAACACAGATTTTGTGCCCGGCAGAGATCCAATGTGGGAGCGGGCTTGCTCGCGAAGAGGCCCTTCAGAACACCACAAAACGCCCCGCCATTTTCGGATGCCGGGGCGCTTTGCTGTCTACGATTCAACTTGCCCCACCCCAGGCCGACAAACTGGCAATATCAAGCCTTTCGAAAGCGGAGATAACGGACATGTCCCTACGCACCCTGCTCACCACCCTGCTGCTCGGCTGCAGTCTTTCGGTGATGGCAGCCACAGAAATCGTGCCCCTCAAGTACCACACCAGCGCCGACATGCTGCCGGTGGCTCAGGATTTCATCGGCAAGGACGGTCAGGTCAGCGCCTATGGCAATCAACTGATCGTCAAGGCCGAGCCGGACAAGATCCAGGAATTGAAAGCCCTGCTCACGCAGCTCGATACCGCCCCCAAACGCCTGCTGATCACCGTCGACACCAACGAAAACAACCAACAGAACACCGGCGACCAGCAAACCAGGATCATTGACTACAGCACCGCCAGCCGTGACGGCGGCATTCAACAGGTACAGGCCAGCGAGGGCGCACCGGCGCTGATCCAGGTCGGACAGAGCGTGCCGATCACCAGCAGCCAGAGCAACTCCTGGGGCGATTACAGCAGCCAGACCCAGTATCGCAACGTCACTCAGGGTTTCTACGTCACTGCCAGCGTCACCGGTGACACCGTTCACCTGTCCATCAGTACCAACCGTGACCGAATGAGCCAGGAACGTCCCGATGTAGTGAACGTGCAAAGCACCGACACAACTGTCACAGGACGCCTGGGCGAATGGATCACCCTCGCCGGCGTGAACCGTGAGACTCAGGCCGACAAACAGGGCCTGGCCCGCAGCTACTCGACTCAAGGCCGGGATGACATGACGTTGCGGGTGAAAGTCGACACACTGGACTAAACCACCGAAAACTGACTGATTAGTCGTATTAGACGAAAGATGTAGTGCATGAAAAAAAGCACTACAAAACGTTTGACGAGCCAAAAAAGCGAAGGCATGATGGCCTCGCTCCCGCTAATCAGAGGCCCTGGCAAGGGCCTTCGAAGCGCTGCTCGCAACCATCCCCGCGAGCCGTTTCGTGTCTGTACCGCCCACAAGGTGTGTTTGACGAGGTTGCCGACTGGAACGAAGTTGTCCCGAGGGACGGAAGCGTAATTAGGTAACCCGGCTTTACACTGTAGTTCGCATAAAGGCCCACGACGCCCGAATGCGCCCGCCAGTTCGCCTTTACCTGCTCACCTCCCCTCGAGCCTATCGTTCATCCCGTCGCCTGCCCCGCCGAACCCGACCTGACCACCTAAGCTTCTGGTCAGCGAGCGCAAGGAATTTTCCACCGCAGAACAACTTTTCATAAAGACGCGACGAGGTTTATCTCCATGGCACTGACACGCGAACAGCAAATTGCAGCCCTTGAAAAAGACTGGGCTGAAAACCCGCGCTGGAAAGGCGTGACTCGCAATTACTCCGCTGCTGACGTCGTCCGTCTGCGTGGCTCGGTTCAACCAGAGCACACCTTTGCAAAAATGGGCGCCGAAAAACTGTGGAACCTGGTCACCCAGGGTGCCAAGCCGTCCTTCCGCCCAGAGAAAGATTTCGTCAACTGCATGGGCGCCCTGACCGGTGGCCAGGCTGTTCAACAGGTTAAAGCCGGTATCCAGGCGATCTACCTGTCGGGCTGGCAAGTCGCTGCGGACAACAACTCCGCCGAATCGATGTACCCGGACCAGTCGCTGTACCCGGTGGACTCGGTTCCAACCGTGGTCAAGCGCATCAACAACTCGTTCCGTCGTGCCGACCAGATCCAGTGGAAAGCCGGCAAGAACCCGGGCGACGAGGGCTACATCGACTACTTCGCGCCGATCGTGGCTGACGCCGAAGCCGGCTTCGGCGGCGTACTGAACGCCTACGAGCTGATGAAGAGCATGATCGAAGCAGGCGCCGCCGGCGTTCACTTCGAAGACCAGCTGGCTTCCGTGAAGAAGTGCGGCCACATGGGCGGCAAGGTTCTGGTTCCAACCCAGGAAGCCGTGCAGAAACTGACCGCTGCTCGCCTGGCTGCCGACGTTGCCGGTGTACCGACCATCATCCTGGCCCGTACCGACGCCAACGCTGCCGACCTGCTGACTTCCGACTGCGACCCGTACGACCAGCCGTTCGTGACTGGCACCCGCACCCAGGAAGGCTTCTACAAGGTTCGTGCAGGTCTGGACCAGGCCATCGCCCGTGGCCTGGCCTACGCGCCGTACGCCGACCTGATCTGGTGCGAAACCGCCAAGCCGGACCTGGAAGAAGCCCGTCGCTTCGCCGAAGCGATCAAGAAGGAATACCCGGACCAGATCCTGTCGTACAACTGCTCGCCTTCCTTCAACTGGAAGAAAAACCTGGACGATGCGACCATCGCCAAGTTCCAGCGTGAACTGTCCGCCATGGGTTACAAGCACCAGTTCATCACCCTGGCCGGCATTCACAACATGTGGCACAGCATGTTCAACCTGGCGCACGACTACGCCCGCAACGACATGACTGCCTACGTGAAGCTGCAGGAGCAGGAATTCGCTGATGCCGCCAAGGGTTACACCTTCGTGGCTCACCAGCAGGAAGTGGGCACCGGCTACTTCGACGACATGACCACCGTGATCCAGGGCGGCACGTCCTCGGTGACCGCGCTGACCGGTTCGACCGAAGAAGAACAGTTCCACTGATCGACTTCGCCTGAGCGAACGGCCTTTGCGGGCCGTGTAGAAAGCTAACCGCATTGCCGAAAAACTGACGCCCCGACTGGTTCGGGGCGTTTTTTTTGCCTGCGACCTGCTGATCAACTCAGGGCTGGCACAGTCCGTCAGGCAAAACATTGATCCAGAGCGCTATCCACGTCACAAAAATCGGTTAAAACGTGTGCCGCCGCTACTTGCAGTAACGCGGATATAAGACAACTTCCCAACTGCCCAATCGCTAAACAGTTACAAAACCATCACAAACGATATTAATTATCATTTAGCGGCAACTATATTCGTTACATTTTCGACAAAACATAATTCGTGAAATCCCGGCTAATGCCCGCAACGCATGGGCTACAGGGCCATAGAGGTGCGCTATGTCCTTATTCCAATAAATAATTTCGCTATAGGAATTTTACTTGCAGGGTGTTTAGCCATAAAATCAGCGCGATTGATTGCTGCGACATATCGTCACTGCCTTATTTCTTTATCAAGCTCAGAGACCTTTGCTCTCTGTTAAGGATTTCCAGCATGCCCGAAGCGACAGGACTCATGGCCCACAACTGGGGCTTTGCCATTTTCCTTCTGGGTGTAGTCGGCCTGTGTGCCTTCATGCTCGGCGTCTCCAGCCTCCTCGGGTCAAAAGCCTGGGGCCGCAGCAAAAACGAACCGTTCGAGTCCGGCATGCTACCTACCGGTGGCGCCCGCTTGCGGCTCTCAGCCAAATTCTATCTGGTCGCGATGCTGTTCGTGATCTTCGATATCGAAGCCCTCTTTCTCTTTGCATGGTCTGTGTCCGTCCGCGAAAGCGGCTGGACCGGATTCGTCGAAGCTCTCGTTTTCATAGCAATTCTGTTGGCAGGTCTTGTCTACCTGTTCCGAGTGGGCGCCCTTGACTGGGCTCCGGAAGCTCGTCGCAAGCGGCAGGCGAAGCTGAAACAATGAGGCTTTGGCAATGCAATACAATCTCACCAGAATCGACCCCGATGCTCCTAACGAGCAGTATCCGATCGGCCAGCGGGAAACCGTTTCCGATCCGTTAGAGGATCAAGTCCACAAAAACATTTTCATGGGCAAGCTGGAAGACGTGCTGAGTGGCGCGGTCAACTGGGGACGTAAGAACTCCCTGTGGCCGTACAACTTCGGTCTGTCGTGCTGCTACGTGGAAATGACCACCGCCTTCACGGCGCCCCACGACATCGCGCGCTTCGGCGCCGAAGTTATCCGGGCATCACCGCGTCAGGCCGACTTCATGGTTATCGCCGGGACCTGCTTCATCAAGATGGCGCCGATCATTCAGCGTCTCTACGAGCAGATGCTCGAGCCGAAATGGGTTATCTCCATGGGTTCGTGCGCCAACTCCGGTGGCATGTACGACATCTACTCCGTGGTTCAAGGGGTGGACAAGTTCCTGCCCGTGGACGTCTACGTACCTGGCTGCCCGCCCCGTCCAGAAGCATTTCTGCAAGGCTTGATGCTGCTGCAGGAATCCATTGGCCAGGAGCGTCGCCCACTTTCCTGGGTCGTTGGCGATCAAGGCGTTTATCGCGCCGACATGCCTTCGCAGAAGGAACAGCGCCGCGAACAGCGAATCGCAGTCACCAATCTGCGCAGCCCTGACGAAGTCTGATCCAGATCTGTTTCAAAGAAACGAGAAGCTGGCTTCATTCTTTACGTTGACCGAAAGCGAAAAAATAACCATGACTACAGGCAGTGCTCTGTACATCCCGCCTTACAAGGCAGACGACCAGGATGTGGTCGTCGAACTGAACAACCGTTTTGGTGCCGAGGCGTTCACCGCCCAGCCGACCCGCACCGGCATGCCGGTGCTGTGGGTGGCCCGCGCCAAGCTCGTCGAAGTCCTGACCTTCCTGCGCAACCTGCCCAAGCCGTACGTCATGCTCTATGACCTGCACGGCGTGGATGAGCGTCTGCGCACCAAGCGTCAAGGGCTGCCAAGCGGTGCCGATTTCACCGTGTTCTATCACCTCATGTCGCTGGAACGTAATAGTGACGTGATGATCAAGGTTGCCTTGTCCGAGAGCGACCTCAGCTTGCCGACCGTCACCAGCATCTGGCCGAACGCCAACTGGTACGAGCGTGAAGTCTGGGACATGTACGGTATCGACTTCAAAGGTCACCCTCACCTGTCGCGCATCATGATGCCGCCGACCTGGGAAGGTCACCCGCTGCGCAAGGACTTCCCGGCGCGCGCCACCGAATTCGATCCGTTCAGCCTGAACCTGGCCAAGCAACAGCTCGAGGAAGAAGCCGCGCGCTTCCGTCCGGAAGACTGGGGCATGAAGCGTTCCGGCCCGAACGAGGACTACATGTTCCTCAACCTGGGTCCGAACCACCCTTCGGCGCACGGTGCGTTCCGCATCATCCTGCAACTGGACGGCGAAGAGATCGTCGACTGCGTCCCGGACATCGGTTACCACCACCGTGGTGCCGAGAAGATGGCCGAGCGTCAGTCCTGGCACAGCTTCATTCCGTACACCGACCGTATCGACTACCTCGGCGGCGTGATGAACAACCTGCCGTACGTGCTCTCGGTCGAGAAGCTGGCCGGCATCAAGGTGCCAGAGAAGGTCGACGTCATCCGCATCATGATGGCCGAGTTCTTCCGGATCACCAGCCACCTGCTGTTCCTGGGTACTTACATCCAGGACGTTGGCGCGATGACCCCGGTGTTCTTCACCTTCACCGACCGCCAGAAGGCATACACGGTGATCGAAGCCATCACCGGTTTCCGTCTGCACCCGGCCTGGTACCGCATCGGCGGTGTTGCCCACGACCTGCCGCGTGGCTGGGAAAAACTGGTGAAAGACTTCGTTGAATGGCTGCCAAAGCGCCTCGACGAATACACCAAGGCCGCCTTGCAGAACAGCATCCTCAAGGGTCGTACCATCGGCGTTGCCCAGTACAACACCAAAGAGGCCCTGGAATGGGGCGTCACCGGTGCCGGCCTGCGTTCCACCGGTTGCGACTTCGACCTGCGTAAAGCGCGTCCATATTCCGGCTACGAGAACTTCGAGTTCGAAGTGCCGCTGGCCGCCAACGGCGATGCCTATGACCGCTGCATGGTTCGCGTCGAAGAAATGCGCCAGAGCGTCAAGATCATCGACCAGTGCCTGCGCAACATGCCGGAAGGCCCGTACAAGGCGGATCACCCGCTGACCACGCCGCCGCCGAAAGAGCGCACGCTGCAGCACATCGAAACCTTGATCACGCACTTCCTGCAGGTTTCGTGGGGCCCGGTCATGCCGGCCAACGAATCCTTCCAGATGATCGAAGCGACCAAGGGCATCAACAGCTATTACCTGACGAGCGACGGCGGCACCATGAGCTACCGTACCCGGATCCGTACTCCGAGCTTCGCCCACCTGCAGCAGATCCCTTCGGTGATCAAAGGCAGCATGGTCGCGGACCTGATTGCGTACCTGGGTAGTATCGATTTCGTTATGGCCGACGTGGACCGCTAAGCATGAACAGCACGCTTATCCAGACAGACCGTTTCACCTTGAGTGAAACCGAGCGCTCGGCCATCGAGCACGAGCTGCATCACTACGAAGACCCGCGCGCGGCGTCGATCGAAGCCCTGAAGATCGTCCAGAAGGAACGCGGCTGGGTGCCGGACGGCGCTCTGTACGCCATCGGCGAGATCCTCGGCATCCCGGCCAGCGACGTTGAAGGCGTGGCCACGTTCTACAGCCAGATCTTCCGTCAGCCGGTCGGCCGTCACATCATTCGCGTCTGCGACAGCATGGTCTGCTACATCGGTGGCCACGAGTCGGTGGTCAGCGAAATCCAGAACAACCTGGGTATCGGCCTGGGTCAGACCACTGCCGACGGTCGTTTCACCCTGCTGCCGGTCTGCTGCCTCGGCAACTGCGACAAGGCACCGGCGCTGATGATCGATGACGACACCTTTGGCGATGTCCAGCCTGCCGGCGTCGCCAAACTGCTCGAGGGCTACGTATGACCCTGACTTCTTTCGGTCCTGCCAACCGCATCCAGCGTTCGGCCGAGACTCACCCGCTGACCTGGCGCCTGCGTGACGATGGCGAAGCCGTGTGGCTCGACGAGTACCAGGCCAAGAACGGTTACGCCGCTGCGCGCAAGGCCTTCGCCGACATGGATCAGGACGCCATCGTCCAGACCGTGAAAGACGCCGGCCTCAAGGGTCGCGGCGGTGCAGGCTTCCCCACTGGCGTGAAGTGGGGCCTGATGCCAAAGGACGAATCCATCAACATCCGCTACCTGCTGTGCAACGCGGATGAAATGGAGCCGAACACCTGGAAAGACCGCATGCTGATGGAGCAACTGCCCCATTTGCTGATCGAAGGCATGCTGATCAGCGCCCGTGCGCTGAAAACCTACCGTGGCTACATCTTCCTGCGCGGCGAGTACACCACCGCCGCCAAGCACCTGAACCGTGCCGTGGAAGAAGCCAAGGCAGCCGGTCTGCTGGGCAAGAACATCCTGGGCAGCGGCTTCGATTTCGAGCTGTTCGTCCACACCGGCGCCGGGCGTTACATCTGCGGTGAAGAAACCGCACTGATCAACTCCCTCGAAGGCCGCCGCGCCAACCCGCGCTCCAAGCCGCCCTTCCCTGCCGCCGTTGGCGTGTGGGGCAAGCCGACCTGCGTGAACAACGTTGAAACCCTGTGCAACGTGCCGGCGATCATCGCCGACGGCGTGGACTGGTACAAATCGTTGGCCCGCGACGGCAGCGAAGACATGGGCACCAAGCTCATGGGCTTCTCCGGCAAGGTCAAGAACCCTGGCCTGTGGGAACTGCCCTTCGGCGTGACCGGTCGCGAATTGTTCGAAGACTACGCCGGCGGCATGCGCGACGGTTACAAGCTCAAGGCCTGGCAGCCGGGCGGCGCCGGTACCGGTTTCCTGTTGCCGGAACACCTCGACGCCCAAATGTACGCCGGCGGCATCGCCAAGGTGGGCACCCGTATGGGTACCGGCCTGGCCATGGCGGTGGACGACAGCGTCAACATGGTGTCCCTGCTGCGCAACATGGAGCAGTTCTTCGCTCGCGAATCCTGCGGTTTCTGCACCCCTTGCCGTGATGGCCTGCCGTGGAGCGTCAAGCTGCTGATGGCCATCGAACAAGGCCGCGGCCAGCCGGGTGACATCGAGACCCTGCTGGGTCTGGTCAACTTCCTCGGCCCGGGCAAGACCTTCTGTGCTCACGCACCGGGTGCCGTGGAACCATTGGGCAGTGCCATCAAATACTTCCGTCCAGAGTTCGAAGCCGGTATCGCGCCTGCAAGCGCCGCCGTCCCGCCTCTGGCGAAGCCGATCACAGTCGGCGCGTAAACGCTTAAAAAAGGCGAAGGGTCCGTGCCCTTCGCCTTTCGTCCGATGACGCCTTTCGGGGCTGACTGGATTCGGACGGATAACAAGATTCCATTAGCCACGCCCGCTGACACCGGGCCAACGAAGACCTTTGAACCATGGCCACTATCCACGTAGACGGCAAAGCGCTCGAAGTCGACGGGGCAGACAACCTGTTACAGGCATGTCTGTCGCTGGGCCTCGACATCCCTTATTTCTGCTGGCACCCCGCGCTTGGTAGCGTTGGGGCCTGCCGCCAGTGCGCGGTCAAGCAGTACACCGACGAGAACGACACCCGTGGTCGTATCGTCATGTCCTGCATGACGCCTGCCACCGACAACACCTGGATCTCCATCGACGATGAAGAATCCAAGGCGTTCCGCGCCAGTGTTGTTGAATGGCTGATGACCAACCACCCGCACGACTGCCCTGTGTGCGAGGAAGGCGGTCACTGCCACCTGCAAGACATGACCGTGATGACCGGCCACAACGAGCGCCGTTATCGCTTTACCAAGCGCACTCACCAGAACCAGCAACTGGGCCCGTTCATTTCCCACGAAATGAACCGCTGCATCGCCTGCTACCGCTGCGTGCGTTTCTACAAGGACTACGCCGGCGGCACCGACCTGGGTGTATTCGGCGCCCACGACAACGTGTACTTCGGTCGCGTTGAAGACGGCACCCTCGAAAGCGAGTTCTCCGGCAACCTCACCGAGGTTTGCCCGACCGGTGTGTTCACCGACAAGACTCACTCCGAACGCTACAACCGCAAGTGGGACATGCAGTTCTCGCCGAGCATCTGCCATGGCTGCTCCAGCGGTTGCAACATCTCCCCGGGCGAGCGTTACGGCGAACTGCGTCGCATCGAAAACCGTTACAACGGTTCGGTGAACCAGTACTTCCTGTGCGACCGTGGCCGTTTCGGTTATGGCTACGTCAACCGCACCGACCGTCCACGTCAGCCACTGCTGGCCGATGGCACCAAGCTTGGGCTGGATGCTGCGCTGGACAAAGCCGCCGACCTGCTGCGCGGTCGCAACATCGTCGGTATCGGTTCGCCCCGTGCCAGCCTCGAAAGCAACTACGCGTTGCGTGAACTGGTCGGCGCCGAGCACTTCTACTCCGGTATCGAAGCGTCCGAACTGGAACGCATCCGTCTGGTCCTGCAAGTGCTGAAGGACAGCCCGCTGCCCGTGCCGAACATGCGCGACATCGAAGACCACGACGCCGTGTTCGTCCTCGGTGAAGACCTGACCCAGACCGCCGCCCGCATGGCCCTGGCCCTGCGTCAGTCGGTCAAAGGCAAGGCCGAAGACATGGCCGAAGCCATGCGCGTTCAGCCGTGGCTCGACGCGGCGGTGAAGAACATCGGTCAGCACGAACTGAACCCGCTGTTCATCGCCAGCCTGGCTGAAACCAAGCTCGACGACATCGCCGAAGAGTGTGTACACGCCGCTCCCGACGATCTGGCGCGCATCGGTTTCGCCGTGGCTCACGCCCTGGACGCCAGCGCACCGGCCGTCGAAGGTCTGGACGCCGAAGCCCTGGAACTGGCCAAGCGCATCGCCGATGCCCTGCTCGCTGCCAAGCGTCCGCTGATCATCGCCGGTACTTCGCTGGGCTCCAAAGCCTTGATCGAAGCCGCTGCGAACATCGCCAAGGCCCTGAAGCTGCGCGAGAAGAACGGTTCGATCAGCCTGATCGTGCCGGAAGCCAACAGCCTCGGCCTGGCCATGCTCGGTGGCGAATCGGTTGATGCTGCGCTGCAAGCAGTGATTGACGGCAAGGCCGACGCCATCGTCGTGCTGGAAAACGATCTGTACACCCGTACCGCCAAGGCCAAGGTCGATGTGGCACTGAACGCTGCGAAAGTAGTGATCGTTGCCGACCATCAGAAGACCGCCACCAGCGACCGCTCGCATCTGGTTCTGCCAGCCGCCAGCTTCGCTGAAGGCGACGGTACGCTGGTCAGCCAGGAAGGCCGCGCCCAGCGCTTCTTCCAGGTTTTCGACCCGCAATACATGGACGCGAGCATTCTGGTCCACGAAGGCTGGCGCTGGCTGCACGCCCTGCGCGCCACCCTGCTGAACCAGCCGATCGACTGGACGCAACTCGACCACGTGACCGCTGCCGTTGCTTCGAGCACCCCGCAACTGGCCCGTATCGTCGACGCCGCGCCGTCCGCCTCGTTCCGCATCAAGGGTCTGAAACTGGCCCGTGAACCGCTGCGTTACTCTGGTCGCACGGCGATGCGCGCCGACATCAGCGTTCACGAACCACGCACCCCGCAAGACAAGGACACCGCGTTCGCCTTCTCGATGGAAGGTTACTCGGGCTCCGCCGAACCGCGTCAGCAGGTACCTTTTGCATGGTCGCCGGGCTGGAACTCGCCGCAAGCCTGGAACAAGTTCCAGGACGAAGTCGGTGGTCACCTGCGCGCTGGCGATCCGGGCACCCGCCTGATCGAAAGCACCGGTGACTCGCTGAACTGGTTCGCCAGTGTTCCGCGCGCGTTCAACCCGGCCCAGGGCACCTGGCAAGCCGTGCCGTTCTACCACCTGTTCGGCAGCGACGAGACCTCGTCGAAAGCCGCTCCGGTCCAGGAACGCATTCCGGCCGCCTACGTTGCACTGGCCAAGTCCGAAGCGGATCGCCTGGGCGTCAACGAAGGCGCACTGCTGAGCCTCAATGTTGCCGGCCAGACCCTGCGTCTGCCGCTGCGCATCAATGAAGAGCTGGGCGCTGGCCTGGTTGCACTGCCGGCCGGTCTGGCAGGCATTCCGCCGGCGATTTTCGGCCAAACCGTTGATGGTCTGCAGGAGGCAGCGCAATGACCTGGTTCACCCCTGAAGTGATCGATGTGATCCTGACGGTCATCAAGGCCATCGTGATCCTGCTGGCCGTGGTGGTCGCAGGCGCGTTGCTCAGCTTTGTCGAACGTCGCCTGCTGGGCTGGTGGCAGGACCGTTACGGTCCGAACCGCGTCGGCCCGTTCGGCATGTTCCAGATCGCAGCCGACATGCTGAAGATGTTCTTCAAGGAAGACTGGACCCCTCCGTTTGCCGACAAGGTGATCTTCACCCTGGCGCCGGTGGTGGCCATGTCCGCCCTGCTGATCGCGTTCGCGATCATCCCGATCACCCCGACCTGGGGCGTGGCGGACCTGAACATCGGCCTGCTGTTCTTCTTCGCCATGGCCGGTCTTTCGGTCTACGCGGTACTGTTCGCCGGCTGGTCGAGTAACAACAAGTTCGCCCTGCTGGGCAGCTTGCGTGCCTCGGCGCAGACCGTGTCCTACGAAGTGTTCATGGGCCTGGCCCTGATGGGCATCGTGGTGCAGGTCGGCTCGTTCAACATGCGCGACATCGTCGAGTACCAGGCGCAGAACCTGTGGTTCATCATTCCGCAGTTCTTCGGCTTCTGTACCTTCTTCATCGCTGGCGTGGCCGTGACTCACCGTCACCCGTTCGACCAGCCGGAAGCAGAACAGGAACTGGCCGACGGTTACCACATTGAATACGCCGGTATGAAATGGGGCATGTTCTTCGTCGGTGAATACATCGGCATCATCCTGATCTCGGCGCTGCTGGTCACCCTGTTCTTCGGTGGCTGGCACGGTCCGTTCGGCATCCTGCCGCAACTGTCCTTCGTCTGGTTCGCACTGAAGACCGCGTTCTTCATCATGCTGTTCATCCTGCTGCGCGCCTCCATCCCGCGTCCGCGTTATGACCAGGTGATGGATTTCAGCTGGAAATTCTGCCTGCCACTGACCCTGATCAATTTGCTGGTGACCGCTGCAATCGTGTTGTGGAACACGCCTGCGGTTGCGGTTCAGTGAGGATTTGACCCATGTTCAAATATATTGGCGACATCGTTAAGGGTACCGGTACCCAGTTGCGCAGCCTGGTCATGATCTTCGGTCATGGCTTTCGCAAGCGCGACACCCTGCAATACCCGGAAGAGCCGGTCTACCTGCCGCCACGCTACCGTGGCCGTATCGTCCTGACCCGCGACCCCGATGGCGAAGAACGCTGCGTAGCCTGCAACCTGTGCGCCGTGGCGTGCCCGGTGGGTTGCATCTCGCTGCAGAAAGCTGAAACCGAAGACGGTCGCTGGTACCCGGACTTCTTCCGTATCAACTTCTCGCGCTGCATTTTCTGCGGTCTCTGCGAGGAAGCCTGCCCGACCACCGCGATCCAGCTCACGCCGGATTTCGAGATGGCCGAGTTCAAACGTCAGGACCTGGTGTACGAGAAAGAAGATCTGCTGATCTCCGGCCCCGGCAAAAACCCTGATTACAACTTCTATCGTGTTGCAGGTATGGCCGTTGCGGGCAAGCCGAAAGGCGCCGCACAAAACGAAGCCGAGCCGATCAACGTGAAGAGCTTGCTGCCTTAAGGAAGAACGATGGAATTCGCTTTCTATTTCGCATCGGGTATCGCTGTTGTGTCCACACTGCGTGTGGTCACCAACACCAATCCTGTGCACGCCCTGCTCTACCTGATCATTTCGCTGATCTCCGTGGCCATGACCTTCTTCGCTCTCGGCGCACCGTTCGCCGGCGTGCTGGAAGTGATCGCCTACGCCGGCGCCATCATGGTGCTGTTCGTGTTCGTGGTGATGATGCTGAACCTGGGGCCTGCCTCGGTTCAGCAGGAACGCACCTGGCTCAAGCCCGGCATCTGGGCAGGACCGGTGATTCTCGCCGCCCTGCTGCTGGCCGAACTGCTGTATGTGCTGTTCGCTCACCAGAGCGGTCAGGCCATCGGTCAAACCACCGTTGACGCGAAAGCCGTGGGCATCAGCCTGTTCGGTCCGTACCTGCTGGTGGTCGAACTCGCCTCGATGCTGCTGCTCGCTGCAGCCGTCACGGCGTTCCATTTGGGCCGTAACGAGGCGAAGGAGTAAGACATGCCTGCTATCCCTCTCGAGCATGGATTGGCCGTTGCCGGCATCCTGTTCTGCCTTGGTCTGGTCGGCCTGATGGTCCGCCGCAACATTTTGTTCGTGTTGATGAGTCTGGAAGTGATGATGAACGCCTCTGCACTGGCCTTCATCGTCGCGGGCGCCCGCTGGGCGCAACCGGATGGACAGATCATGTTCATCCTGGTGATCAGCCTTGCAGCCGCCGAAGCCAGTATTGGCCTGGCGATCCTGCTGCAACTGTATCGCCGCTTCCACACGCTCGATATCGACGCTGCCAGTGAGATGCGCGGATGAACCTACTCTTTCTGACTTTCGTATTCCCTCTGATCGGGTTCCTGTTGCTGTCGTTCTCCCGCGGCCGCCTCTCGGAAAACCTGTCGGCGCTGATCGGTGTCGGCTCCATCGGCCTGTCTGCCATCGTCGCGGCCTACGTGATCTGGCAGTTCAACGTCGCTCCACCGGAAGGTGGCGTGTACGTCCACGTACTGTGGAAATGGATCTCGGTGGAAGGCTTCCAGCCGAACTTCGCCCTGTACCTGGATGGTCTGTCCGTGACCATGCTCGGTGTGGTGGTCGGCGTGGGTTTCCTGATCCACCTGTTCGCCTCCTGGTACATGCGCGGTGAAGCCGGTTACTCGCGCTTCTTCGCCTACACCAACCTGTTCATCGCCAGCATGTTGTTCCTGGTCCTGGGCGACGATCTGCTGTTCATCTACTTCGGTTGGGAAGGCGTGGGCCTGTGCTCGTACCTGTTGATCGGTTTCTACTACAGCAACCGCAACAACGGTAACGCCGCGCTGAAAGCCTTCATCGTCACCCGTATCGGCGACGTGTTCATGGCGATCGGCCTGTTCATCCTGTTCCAGCAACTGGGCACGCTGAACGTCCAGGAACTGCTGGTGAAAGCGCCTGAGCACTTCAAGGTCGGCGATTTCTGGATCGTGCTGGCGACCCTGATGCTGCTGGGTGGTGCGGTCGGCAAATCGGCTCAACTGCCGCTGCAGACCTGGCTGGCGGACGCGATGGCCGGCCCTACCCCGGTTTCGGCACTGATCCACGCCGCAACCATGGTGACCGCCGGTGTCTACCTGATCGCCCGTACCCACGGTCTGTTCGCCCTGGCGCCGGACATCCTGCACCTGGTCGGCATCGTTGGCGGTGTGACGCTGGTTCTGGCCGGTTTCGCGGCACTGGTGCAAACCGACATCAAACGTATCCTCGCCTACTCGACCATGAGCCAGATCGGCTACATGTTCCTGGCGCTGGGCGTTGGTGCCTGGGAAGGCGCGATCTTCCACCTGATGACCCACGCCTTCTTCAAGGCCCTGCTGTTCCTCGCTTCCGGTGCGGTGATCGTTGCCTGCCACCACGAGCAGAACATCTTCAAGATGGGCGGCCTGTGGAAGAAACTGCCACTGGCCTACGCCAGCTTCATCGTCGGTGGTGCCGCTCTGGCCGCCCTGCCGCTGGTGACCGCAGGCTTCTACTCCAAGGACGAAATCCTCTGGGAAGCGTTCGCCAGCGGCCACAACGGTCTGTTGTACGCCGGTCTGGTCGGTGCGTTCATGACCTCGCTGTACACCTTCCGCCTGATCTTCATCGCGTTCCACGGTGAAGCCAAGACCGAAGCTCACGCCGGTCACGGCATCGCTCACTGGCTGCCACTGTCGGTGCTGATCGTGCTGTCGACCTTCGTCGGCGCCATGATCGTTCCACCGCTGCACGGCGTACTGCCCGAGAGCGTTGGCCATGCCGGTGGCGAAGCCAAGCACAGTCTGGAAATCGCCTCGGGCGCCATCGCCCTGGCCGGTATCCTGCTGGCGGCCCTGCTGTTCCTCGGCAAGCGTCGCTTCGTGACCGCGATCGCCAACAGCGGCATCGGCCGTCTCCTCTCGGCCTGGTGGTTCGCTGCCTGGGGCTTCGACTGGATCTACGACAAACTGTTCGTCAAGCCGTACCTTGCGATCAGCCACATGCTGCGCAAAGACCCGCTCGACCAGACCATCGGTCTGATCCCGCGCATGGCCAAGGGGGGTCACACCGCCCTGAGCCGTACCGAAACCGGTCAACTGCGTTGGTACGCTGCTTCGATGGCTGCTGGTGCCGTGTTGGTCATCGGCGCTGTCGTGCTGGTAGCGGTCTGATATGAACCTTGCGAATTTGCGAAAGGAAACGAGCCCGTCATGATTCTGCCTTGGCTAATCCTGATCCCCTTCATCGGCGGCCTGCTGTGCTGGATGGGTGAGCGCTTCGGCGCTACCCTCCCCCGCTGGATTGCGCTGTTGACCATGACCCTGGAACTCGCCCTCGGCCTCTGGCTGTGGGCCCACGGTGACTATTCATTTGCACCGGCGCCTGGCGCCGATCCGACCTGGGCGCTTGAGTTCAAGCACGTCTGGATCCAGCGCTTCGGCATCAATGTGCACCTGGCCCTCGACGGCCTGTCGCTGCTGATGATCCTGCTGACCGGTCTGCTGGGTATCCTGTCGGTACTCTGCTCGTGGAAAGAGATTCAACGTCACGTGGGCTTCTTCCACCTGAACCTGATGTGGATCCTGGGCGGCGTTGTCGGCGTGTTCCTCGCCCTCGACCTGTTCATGTTCTTCTTCTTCTGGGAAATGATGCTGGTGCCGATGTACTTCCTCATCGCGCTCTGGGGTCACAGTTCTTCGGACGGCAAGAAAACCCGTATCTACGCAGCGACCAAGTTCTTCATCTTCACTCAGGCTTCCGGCCTGATCATGCTGGTGGCGATCCTCGGTCTGGTCCTGGTCAACTACAACAGCACCGGCGTGATCACCTTCAACTACGCCGACCTGTTGAAGACCAAGATGTCGATGACCACCGAGTACATTCTGATGCTCGGCTTCTTCATCGCCTTCGCGGTCAAACTGCCAGTGGTTCCGTTTCACTCCTGGCTGCCTGACGCTCACGCCCAGGCGCCGACTGCAGGTTCCGTCGACCTCGCCGGTATCTTGCTGAAAACCGCGGCCTACGGTCTGCTGCGTTTCGCCCTGCCGCTGTTCCCGAACGCCTCGGCCGAGTTCGCACCGATCGCCATGACCCTCGGTCTGATCGGGATCTTCTACGGTGCGTTCCTGGCGTTCGCACAAACCGACATCAAGCGTCTGATCGCCTTCTCGTCCGTTTCCCACATGGGCTTCGTACTGATCGGCATCTACTCCGGCAGCCAACTGGCCCTGCAAGGTGCAGTGATCCAGATGCTGGCGCACGGTCTGTCGGCCGCGGCACTGTTTATCCTCAGCGGTCAGCTGTACGAGCGTCTGCACACGCGTGACATGCGCGAGATGGGCGGCCTATGGTCGCGTATCGCTTACCTGCCGGCGATCAGCCTGTTCTTTGCAGCCGCCTCTCTGGGTCTGCCGGGTACCGGTAACTTCGTCGGCGAGTTCCTGATCCTGATCGGTACGTTCGCCAGTGCTCCATGGATCACCGCGATCGCTACCTCCGGTCTGGTGTTCGGTTCGGTCTACTCGCTGATCATGATCCACCGTGCCTACTTCGGTCCGTCCAAATCGGATTCGATCCTGCACGGCATGGACGGTCGCGAACTGATCATGGTGCTGGGCCTTGCGGTACTGCTGATTTACCTCGGCGTCTACCCGCAACCGTTCCTCGACACTTCTGCCGCCACGATGCATGGCGTGCAGCAGTGGCTCGGCACCGCCTTCACTCAACTCGCTTCGGCCCGGTAAGAGCGCTATGGAATTCACGATTCAACACTTTATTGCGCTTGCGCCACTGTTGATCACCAGCCTCACCATTATCGTGGTGATGCTGGCAATCGCCTGGCGCCGCAACCACTCGCAGACCTTCCTGATTTCGGTGGCAGGTCTGAACCTGGCCTTGCTGTCGATTCTGCCGGCCCTGAAAGTCGCGCCTCTGGCCGTGACCCCATTGCTGCAGATCGACACCTTTGCCTGCCTGTACATGGCGCTGATCCTGGTCGCCACCCTCGCTTGCGTCACCCTCGCCCACGCCTACCTCGGCGATGGCGGTTCGGGTTACCCGGGCAACCGTGAAGAACTGTACCTGCTGATCCTGATGGCCGCCGCCGGTGGCCTGGTTCTGGTCAGCGCGCAGCACCTGGCCGGCTTGTTCATCGGTCTGGAACTGCTGTCGGTGCCGGTCTACGGTCTGGTGGCCTACGCCTTCTTCAACAAGCGTTCGCTGGAAGCCGGCATCAAGTACATGGTGCTGTCGGCCGCCGGTTCCGCGTTCCTGCTGTTCGGTATGGCGCTGCTGTACGCCGACTCGGGTTCGCTGAGCTTCGTCGGTATCGGTCAGGCACTGGCCGCGACCGGCCTGCCAAGCTCGCTGGCGCAACTGGGCCTGGGCATGATGCTGATCGGTCTGGCATTCAAGCTGTCGCTGGTACCGTTCCACCTGTGGACGCCGGACGTGTACGAAGGTGCTCCGGCACCGGTGGCCGCGTTCCTCGCCACCGCGTCGAAAGTGGCTGTGTTCGCGGTCATGGTTCGACTGTTCCAGATCTCCCCTGCCGCCAGCAGTGGCGTTCTGAGCAACGTGCTGACCATCATCGCCATCGCCTCGATCCTGTTCGGTAACCTGCTGGCCCTGACCCAGAGCAACCTCAAGCGTCTGCTCGGTTACTCGTCCATCGCGCACTTCGGCTACCTGCTGATCGCACTGGTGGCGAGCAAGGGTCTGGCAGTGGAAGCCATCGGCGTGTACCTGGTCACCTACGTGATCACCAGCCTCGGCGCCTTCGGCGTGATCACCCTGATGTCCTCGCCGTACAACGGCCGTGACGCAGACGCCCTGTACGAATACCGCGGCCTGTTCTGGCGCCGTCCGTACCTGACCGCCGTACTGACCGTGATGATGCTGTCCCTGGCCGGTATCCCGCTGACTGCAGGCTTCATCGGCAAGTTCTACATCATCGCCACCGGTGTCGAATCTCACCAATGGTGGCTGGTAGGTTCGCTGGTACTGGGCAGCGCCATCGGCGTGTTCTACTACCTGCGCGTGATGGTCACCCTGTACCTGATCGAACCGAACCTGCGCCGCCACGACGCCCAACTGCACTGGGAACAGAAAGCAGGCGGCGTGATGCTGCTGGCGATCGCTGTGGTTGCGTTCTTCCTGGGTGTTTACCCGCAGCCGTTGCTGACCCTGGTTCAGCAGGCGGGTCTGGCGGGCTGATTGCTCTGCTGGAATGGCTACAAACGGAAACGGCACCTTCGGGTGCCGTTTTTGCGTTTTGGGAATCCATTACGAGTGCCCTGCCCTTTCCGCATCCACCTAACAAAATTGTAATTCCCCTATCACCTCCGCGTTATCCGCAGCCTGCAACGATGTCACCCGGCGACCCTACAGGCGGGCCCTTGCCCGTCGAACAATAAAACCCACGCCGAAGCACGTTCCCGTTCTGCCGAACTCAGGAGTGATTGATGGTTAACAACACAAAAATATCGATGGCCGCTTTAGCAGTGGTCGTCGGCGCCGGGCCGTCCATGGTGTTTGCAGAAGACAAACCCGAAGGGTTTATCGAAGGCAGCAGCCTGTCGGTACTCAACCGCAACTTCTATTTCAATCGTGATCACCGCAACGGCCAGTCCAGCCCCACCGGCAATGGATATTCCGAGGCCTGGGCCCATGCGGTCATCAGCAAGTTCGAATCTGGCTTCACCCAAGGCACTGTCGGGGTCGGGGTGGATGCTTTCGCGATGATCGGCCTGAAGCTAGATACCGGAGACGGCCGCAACGGTGGCCGCAGTTCGTTCGATGTGTTGCCGGTCGACAGCGAAGGCAAAGCACGGGACGAATACACCAAGATCGGTGGTGCCGCCAAAGTGCGGGCCTTCGATACGGTGGTGAAAATCGGCGACGTGTTCCCGGCCAACCCGGTGGTTGCAGCAGGTGATTCGCGACTGCTGCCGGAAAGCTTTCGCGGCGTGACGGCGACCAACACCAGCATCGAAGGTCTGTCGATCCAGGGCGGCCGGTTGCATGCGATGAGCCAACCGGTGTCCAGCGACATGCGCGAAAACTTCGCGACCTTCTATGCCGGCCCGGTCAACTCGCCCTGGATCGCTTACGGCGGCGGCGATTATGCGCTGAACAAAAACCTGAGTTTCAGCCTGTACTCCAGTCGCCTCAAAGATGCCTGGAACCAGTATTACGCCGGCACCACCTGGACGTATCCGCTATCGGATGACCTGTCGCTGTTCGGTGGCCTGAACTATTACAAGGCAGTCGATGAAGGCAAACAGTTGCTCGGTCAGTTCGACAACAACATCTGGAGCGGCCGCGTCGGCGTGAAGCTTGGCGCCCACTCGGTCGCGCTCTCCCACCAGCGCAACAACGGCAACGACGACTTCGATTACCTGCGCCAGTCCGACTCGATCTTCCTCGACAACTCGATCCAGTACAGCGACTTCAACTCGCCGAAAGAGCGCTCCTGGATGGTCCGCTACGACGTCGACATGACCACCTATGGTGTGCCGGGCCTGTCGTTCATGACCCGTTACGCACGCGGCACCGACGCCGACTACTCCAACGCCAACACCGTGTACATGCGCCGTGATGCCGACGGTAATCCGCTGACCGATCAGAAACGCTGGGAGCGTGACATCGAAGTCAAATACGTGGTGCAAAGCGGTTCGATGAAGGATCTGTCGCTGCGTCTGCGCCAGGCCACGACCCGTGCCACCGCATTCGAGTCAGACCTGGATGAAGTGCGGGTGATCGTCGAATACCCGCTGGCGATTCTCTGAGTTTCACGAGCAATGCCCATTCACCTTTAGAAGCTCCTTGCTCCTTTGGTAAGAGGTGAATCTTTGGCGTCCTTCGGGACGCCTTTTTTTATGCCTGAAAAAAAGCCCGACTCACTGAACATGAACCGGGCGCTTGAGCCGTTACAGACGCTATCCCCCCTGCTGACGACAGTTGCCCATCACGCTGTAGGTGACCGTATTGAGCTGCCCCTTGGAGTCTTCGTAAGTCATCGCGGCCGGCACCACCGCACATTCATTTTTCGGCCGGACAACACTCACCACTTTTTTCACGTCCAGCTTCATTCCGTACTCGTATTCCTTGACCACCGGTGCCGCTTTGCCCTGACTGGCCGCGTACTGCTCCATGGCTTTGGTGTTGGCGCTGAGCGCCCGGTCGAACGTTCTGTCGCCACCGCCTTCGGCCAGCGCATTCCAAGACACTGCCATGACACCGGTGAACGCCATCCACTTGAGAAGCTTCATATCCATCTCCCTCAAAACAAACTCATAAAAAAGCCCACCATCGATGCGCGATGACGGGCTCATTCACTGGCAGAACGCTTACAGGTCTTGGGTCTTGTCGTCCTTCTTGTCGTTCACAACGACCGGATCACGGGCCTTTTCCTTGGCGGCAAACACCTCCATCGAGCGGCCATTGGCAGCCATCATTTTTTCGAAAGTGCGGTCGCCGCCACCTTCGGCCAACACCAGGGAAGACATCATCAGAGCCACGGCAAACGCGCCAATCTGTGCAAGTTTCATCGTTGATTCCTCATTCAAGTAACTGACGGGATCAAGGTAACAATCCGAACCTTTCGTGACGGTGGCGCCGAAATTACATATCCGTCATGTAGAAAGGCCCGCATGGGCGGGCCTGTTGTTGAGGCAAAAAGTGACTAGACCGCCGTGGGCGATTCCTCGTCCCGACGGTGCGCCAGCTGATACAGCGCCGGCAGGATCAGCAACGTGAGAATGGTCGAGGACAGGATCCCGCCAATCACCACCGTCGCCAGCGGTCGCTGCACCTCGGCCCCGGTGCCGGTCGCCAGGGCCATCGGAATGAAGCCCAGGGACGCCACCAGCGCCGTCATCAACACCGGGCGCAACCGTGTCAGTGCACCGACGTTGATCGCGTCGGCAAGCGAGCGCCCCTCCTCCCGCAAGTTACGAATGAACGCGATCATCACCAGCCCGTTAAGCACCGCCACACCGGACAACGCAATAAAACCGACGCCCGCCGAAATCGACAAAGGAATGTCCCGCAGCCACAACGCTATGACGCCACCGGTCAACGCAAACGGAATCCCGGTGAACACCAGCAAGCCGTCCTTGAGGTTGTTGAACATCATGAACAGCAACCCGAACACCAGCAGCAACGCCACCGGCACCACGATCTGCAAGCGCTTGGCCGCCGATTGCAGTTGCTCGAACTGCCCGCCCCAGGTGGTCCAGTAACCCGCCGGCACCTGCACGTCGCGCTCGATCGCTTCGCCCGCCTCGGCGACGAAAGAACCGATGTCGCGCCCACGCACGTTGGCGCTGACGATCACCAGGCGCTTGCCGTTCTCGCGACTGACCTGATTCGGCCCCAGCACCAGATCGAGGCTGGCCACGTCCTTGAGCGCAATGAAGCCGATCTGACTGGAGGCATCAGCACCCGCCGCCGGCACCGGGATCAGCAGCGCCGACAACCCGTCGATGTCCTTGCGCATGGCGTCGGACAAACGCACGACCATGTCGAACCGGCGATCACCTTCGTACATTGTCCCGGCCTTCTGCCCACCGACAGCCACCGCAATGGTGTCCTGCACATCGCCGACGTTGAGCCCGTAACGCGCCGCCTTATCGCGATCGATGTTGATGGTCAGCACCGGCAGACCGGTGGTTTGTTCGACCTTGACCTCGGACGCACCGTCGACCTTCTGCATCGCGGCGGCAATCTTTGCCGCCGTTGCATTGAGCACGTCCATGTCATCACCAAACACCTTGACCGCCACGTCGCTGCGCACGCCGGAGATCAGTTCGTTGAAGCGCAACTGGATCGGCTGCGACAGTTCATAGTTGCTGCCCGGCAACGTCGCGGCGGCTGTTTGCAGTTCGGCCATCAGGGTTTCCCGGGACTTGCCCGGGTCCGGCCATTGTTCTTTGGGCTTGAGCATCACGTAGCTGTCGGAGATGTTCGGCGGCATCGGGTCGGAAGCGATTTCGGCGGTGCCGGTGCGGGCGAACACCCGCTCAACCTCGGGCACTTTGGCCAGGATCAACGTTTCCAGCCGCTGCTGCATGTCCACCGATTGCGTCAGGCTGGTGCCCGGCACGCGCAGCGCCTGCAAGGCAAAATCGCCCTCGCTGAGACTCGGCACAAACTCGCTGCCCATGCGGCTGGTGATCACACCGCTGAGCACAATCACCCCCAGCGCCGCGCCGACCGCCATCGCCCGATGGGACATGACCCAGGCCAGCGCCGGTGCATAAACACGACGTGCGCCGCGCATCACCACGCCCTCTTCTTCCTTGACCTTGCCGGTCACGAACAGCGCAATCGCCGCCGGTACAAACGTCACCGACAACAGCATGGCACCGAGCAGTGCGATGACGACGGTGAACGCCATCGGGTGGAACATTTTCCCTTCGACACCGCTCAAGGCGAAGATCGGCAGGTACACCACCATAATGATCAACTGGCCGAAAATCAGCGGTCGCCGCGCCTCTTTTGCCGCCGCAAACACTTCATGGAAGCGCTCGGATCGCGTCAGCAGGCGCCCGTGATGCTGCTGCGCATGAGCCAGCCGTCGCAGGGTGTTTTCGACGATCACCACCGCGCCGTCGACGATGATGCCGAAGTCCAGCGCGCCGAGGCTCATCAGGTTGGCGCTGACCTTGTTGCTGAACATGCCGGTGAAGGTGAACAGCATCGACAGCGGAATCACCATCGCCGTGATCAGCGCGGCGCGGATGTTGCCGAGAAACAGAAACAAAATCGCGATCACCAGAATCGCGCCCTCGACGAGGTTCTTCTTCACCGTGGCGATGGCCTTGTCGACCAGGTGCGTGCGGTCGTACACCGGCACCGCGATCACGCCAGTGGGCAACGACTTGTTGATCTGTTCGAGCTTGGCGGCGACGGCCTGGGAGACCGTGCGGCTGTTTTCACCGATCAACATGAACACCGTGCCGAGCACCACTTCACGGCCATTTTCCGTGGCGGCGCCGCTGCGCAGCTCACGACCGATCTCCACGGTGGCGACGTTCTTGATGCGGATCGGCGTGCCGTCGACATTGGCCATGACGATATTGGCGATGTCCTCGGTGCTCGCCACCTGCCCCGGCGCGCGAATCAGCAATTGCTCGCCGCTGCGTTCGATGTAGCCGGCGCCGACGTTGGCGTTGTTACGCTCCAGCGCCGTTACCAGATCGGTGAGGGTCAGCTTGTAGGCCGCAAGTTTTTTGGGGTCGGGCGCGATCTGGTATTCCTTGGCAAAACCGCCGATGGTGTTGATCTCGGCCACGCCGGGGACGTTGCGCAGTTGCGGCTTGATGATCCAGTCCTGAATCACCCGCAAGTCGGTCGGTGTGTAGGGCGTGCCGTCGTCCTTCAGCGCACCTTCCCTGGTCTCGACCGTCCACAAAAAGATCTCGCCGAGCCCTGTTGAGATCGGCCCCATCACCGCTTCCACACCTTCGGGCAATTGCTCCTTGGCGGACTGCAAGCGTTCGTTGACCAATTGCCGGGCAAAGAACAGATCAGTGCCGTCCTTGAAGATCACCGTGACCTGGGACAACCCCGAGCGCGACAGCGAGCGGGTCTGCTCCAGCGCCGGCAGACCGGCCATCGCGGTTTCAATCGGAAAAGTGATGCGCTGCTCGGTCTCCAGCGGCGAGAACCCCGCCGCACCGGTGTTGATCTGCACCTGGACGTTGGTGATATCAGGCACAGCGTCGATCGGCAGCTTCTGATAACTGGCGATGCCGAGGCCGGCCATGAGCAGAACGGCGAGCAGCACGATGATGCGCTGCTCGATGGCAAACTGGATCAGGCGTTCGAACATGGGAGTCTTCCGCGATTAATGACTGTGCTCGGCCGAGGCTTTGCCCAGCTCCGATTTGAGGACGAAGCTGCCGGCGCTGGCGACTTGCACGCCCGGCTCCAGCCCGGCGGTGACTTCCACTTGCCCCGCCGCCCGACTGCCCAGCTCCACCGCTCGCGCTTTGAAGCCGTCGTAGGTGCGCACGAATACCGTGGGTTTGTCCTCGACGGTCTGGATCGCGGTTTCCGGCACGGCGACTTTGGCCTGGCGGCTGTCGGTGGCGACCAGCGCGGTGACAAACAGGCCCGGGCGCCATGAGCCTTGCGGGTTTTCCAACGTCACGCGAATCGTCGCGGTGCGGGTCTGTTCGCCGAGCAGGCTGCCGACGTAAGCCACGGTGCCGGTCACATCAGCATTCAGTTCCGCCGCACTGACGATGACGGGTTTGCCCACTTGCACCTTGTTCAGCTCCTTGGGCGAAACGCCGAACGTGACCCACACCCGGGACAAGTCCGAAAGCGTGAACGCCGCCGTGGTTTCATCGACCACCTCCCCCGGCGTCAGGTGTTTTTCCACCACCACGCCATCGAATGGCGCCCGCAGTTCATAACGATTGCCGCCAGTGGCGACCACACTGCCGCTGAGCACACTGATCTTTTGCCGGGCGTTGCTCACGGCGATTTCGGCTTCTTCCAGGGCCTGACGCGCCTGAAGGAAATCCTGCTCGGCGGAAATCTTGTCCTGCCACAGTTTCTTCTCGCGCTCGAACGTCGTGCGGGCCAAGGCCAGACGGCGTTGCGCAGCAGCCTGTTCGCTGCGCTGATCGGAAATCTGCTGGCTGGCGATCACGGCCAGCAACTGGCCCTTCTTCACCGACTGCCCGAGATTGACCGACACCGACTCGACCACGCCCGGTACACGCGGCACCACATGCGCGGTGCGGTCTTCGTCGAAGCGCACTTCGCCGGGGAATGACAGACCGAGGCTGAAGTTCTGCGCCTGGGCGGCGGCCAGTTGAATCCCCGCCGCCGCGATCTGCTCATCAGTCAATTCGATGTGCCCTTCTTCGCCATGCTCGCCGTCAGCGGCGGCGCCTTCTTCGGCGTGATCGGCGTGTTCTGCCGCTTCATCGGCATGCGCATCGATAGACCCATTGCCGCCCCACATCGAGCCGATGCCAATGCCCAGCGCCAAGGTCGCCGCAGCGACCACGATCAGTTTTTTATCCATGGAAACTCCTCTGCGCCGTACCGTCGCGCAGTGATCAGAAGGTTGAAATTCAAGGGTTGGCGCTGAGGTCGCCGAAGATGCGTTCGATGCGCACCCGGGCGTCGGTCGCCTCGCTCACCGCCTGGATGTATTGGCTGCGAGCGGCGATCAATGTGCGCTGGGCGTCGAGCACGTCGAGGAAGCCGAACTTGCCCATTTCGAAACCGCGAGTGGCGCTGTCCACCGCACTTTGCGCGGCGGGCAGGATGGTCTGATTGAACGCCTTGATTTCGCCGTTGGCGGTCTGCCACTGCTCCAGCGTGGTCTGGATTTCCGTGCGCAGGCGCAGCTCAGTGGCGTTGCGCAGGTCCCGTGCCTGATCGGCACGCCGCGCCGCCGCCAGCACATTGCCCTGATTGCGGTTGAACAGCGGAATAGGCATCGACAGCCCGACCACGTTGACCCGCTCGCGCTCGGTTTCGCTGTACTGGCTGCCGATGCTGACGGTGAGATCGGGAATCCGCTGGGACTTTTCCAGCCCCAGCGACGCCTCGCGCTGATCGATCTGCAACCTGGCCAGGCGCAGCTCCGCCGTCTCGTTCAGGCGCTCAAGCAAACGGGTGGGCGTCGGTACGCTGGGCAGGCTATGAGTCGCGGTCTGCACCGTGGTCGACGTCGGCAACGGTGCGCCCATGACCTGGGCCAATTGCTGGTACGCATTGGTCTGATCGCGCTCAGCGCGGCTCAATTCCAGGCGCACTTCCGAAAGCTGCACTTGCGCCCGAGTGCCTTCGACCGGCGACGACTTGCCCGCCTCGATCCGTCCCAGCGCCACGCGCAAACCGTGCTCGGCGAGTTGCAGCGACTGCCGGGCCAGTTGCAAACGTTGCTGCGCAGTTTGCGCGCCATTGAACGCTTGAAGCACGTCGGCGCGCAGTGCGTTGCGCTTGCGCTGCAGCTCGATGCCGGCGGCATCCTGCGCACGACTCGCCACATCAATCCGCGCACCACGCTTGCCGCCCAGCTCGATCGGCTGACTGAGCATCACCGTGGTGGTGCGTGACTGGCGCCGAGTGTCTTCAGCCTCCCACGAAACCTCGGGATTGGGGATCAGCCCGGCCTGTTTGCGGTCACCTTCGGCAATGCCGATTTCCCACTGCGCGGCGGCCAGCTCCGGGTTGCCGGCGAACGCGGTTTGCAGCGCCTGATCCAGCGTCAGGGTCGATGCACTGGCAAGGCCTGTGCAGGCCAGCAACAAGAGGCCGCTGGCGGTTTTTTTCAGGCGTGAGCGCGCCGTCAGTTCAATTAAACCGGGCAATGGAAGACTTCCTTCAATCAAGAATCGTTGATGGCGCCACGGTAGGGTTTTGAACTTATCGACAAGGTGACGTGAACATTACAAATCCGTTATCCACGGTTAATCGAAGTTGTTTTGCTCTAGGATTCGAAGTTCGAATGGCTTTGCTGCAACACACCGAAACAAATGCATGTTAGTTATCAGCCGAACAGCACTTGCCGAAATGGAAGTCATGAAAAATTGACCACTTCGCTGCGACAGGCTGTCGCGGACGGCTGTTTTAAAGGACTCAGGCGTTGACTCTGTAGCCACTACAGCCTTTACCTTGCACGCCATCCCGTTATTGAAAACGTCCGGAAGCCCCAACAAAAACAATAACTTTCCCGGCCACCTTAATTAAATATCCATTGAATAAAAGTGGTGAAAAATCATGCGAATCCTTGTCGTCGAGGACGAGCTTAAAGCTGCCGAATACTTGCATCAGGGCCTGACCGAAAGTGGTTATATCGTTGACCACGCCATTAATGGCGCGGATGGTTTGCACCTGGCGCAACAACAGGTTTATGACCTGATCATTCTGGATGTGAATCTGCCGGAACTCGACGGTTGGGGCGTGCTGGAGCAACTGCGCCGCACCCATTCCACGCGAGTGATGATGCTCACCGCACGCGGTCGCCTGGCGGACAAGATCCGGGGCCTGGATCTGGGCGCCGACGACTATCTGGTCAAGCCGTTCGAATTCCCGGAATTGCTGGCGCGGGTACGCACCTTGATGCGCCGCAGCGAAAACATCCCGGTGCCGCAAGTACTCAAGGTCGCCGATCTGGAACTCGATCCGGGCCGTCACCGGGCCTTTCGTGGCACCCAGCGTATCGACCTCACCACCAAGGAATTCGCCCTGCTGCATTTGCTGATGCGCCAGTCCGGCGAAGTGCTGACCCGCACTCAAATCATCTCGTTGGTATGGGACATGAACTTCGACTGCGACACCAACGTGGTCGAAGTCTCGATCCGCCGCTTGCGGGCGAAGATCGACGACCCGTTCGACAGCAAACTGATCCACACCCTGCGCGGTGTCGGCTATGTGCTGGAGGCACGGGAATGAAGCCCGCCAGCCTGTCGCTGCGATTGGGTCTGACCGTCAGTACTCTTGGTGCGTTGCTGGTGGTGTTCCTGGCGATCCTTGCGTATTTCGCCCTGACTCATGAGCTCGATGCATTGTCCCGGGACAGCCTGGAAAAGAAGATGGCGCAGGTGGAACACAGCCTCTCGCTGTACGTCGATGCCAATGAAGTCAGCAGCAAGCCGCACATTCTGCTCGATCAGGTCATGGGGCATGACAACCTGACGCTGACGATTTATGACCGAGGCAACCTGCGCTCGCCGCTGCTCAAGTCCGGGTCGGGATTGACGGACCCACGGATTGAATTGAAAGCGGTGCGGGCGACGACCGATCAGTTGTCCTATACCGACAGCTTCGATGCCGAAGGTGCGAAATTTCTCACCGCCTCGAAATTGATTCGCCTGAAGGACGGCAGCAACGTACCGGTGCTGTTGTCGATGGACAATGCCCACGATCAGGCGTTGCTCAGCGCCTACCTGCGCTCGACGCTGATTGCCTTGCCGTTGCTCCTGGTGTTCATCGGCCTGACCGCCTGGGGCGCGGTGCAGCGCGGACTGGCGCCGCTGCGCGAGTTTCGCAAAGTGGCGGCCCGGGTGACCACCCAGGACCTCGACCACCGGTTGTCGGTGGTGAACATGCCTCAGGAACTGAGCGAACTGGCGCAAGGCATCAACGTCATGCTCGATCGCCTGGACAACGGTGTGCAGCAGTTGTCGCAGTTCTCCGATGATCTGGCCCACGAGCTGCGCACGCCGATCAACAATTTGATGGGCAAGGCTCAGGTAACGCTTTCACGCGAGCGCACTGTCGAGGAATACACCGATGTTCTAGTGTCGTGCACCGAGGAGCTGGAGCGGGTCGCGCGGATTGTCTCGGACATGTTGTTCCTGGCCCAGGCCAGCCAGCCGATGGCACACGCGTCGTTCGAGCCGATTGCGCTGGAAAACGAGGCGTTACGGGTAGCCGATCTGTTTTCCCTCCCGGCGCAAGACAAGCAGATCCATCTGAAAGTAGTCGGCAGTGCTCAGGTTTCGGGCGACCGCTTGATGATCCAGCGGGCGATATCCAACCTGCTGTCCAATGCCCTGCGCCACTGCCCCGCCGGCAAAACCGTTTCGCTGTTCATTGAACAGGCGCCGACACAGGTGGCACTGCGAGTGAGCAATCCCGGCGCAGGCATCGAAGCGCAGCACTTGCCGCATCTGTTCGACCGTTTTTACCGCGTCGACAGCAGTCGCACCCGCTCGCAGGGCAGCACCGGTCTGGGGCTGGCCATCGTGCGCTCGATCATGACCCTGCATCAGGGCACCACGCAGGTGCAAAGCCGCCCGGGGGCGATGACGGTATTCAGCCTGGTGTTCCCCGTGTTCGCGGAAAAGCACTAAAACCCTCAAACAGATTTGTGCGGTGTTTTCTCAATTTCCGTCGGAAAAATCACCGCACAAGTACGCCATAGCGCCATGTAAATCCTTCAGTGGGATTTTGCGGCAGCCTCACGATGAAACGTCTGACAAGGACAGGGAAAAAACTGCGCAGACGGTTGGTTCCTGATCGTTTCGTTCGTCTTTTTGCACTCAGCCGCCCCCCTCTAAAACAAGCGTTTCGGTGATCCGACGCATCCCTTCAAGATTTATCAGTACGTATTTCAGGGCGGTTAAAAACCGCGAACGGAAACGTCTGGACATTTTTGACCCCACCGTCGCTGCGCTCTTAGATTCGGCTCGTGCTTGCAACAGCACACTCAAACAATAACCAAGGAGAAACTTCATGGGCTACATGGGCAGCTGGAACGCAAACCCTATCGATGAACTTGAAGAGCAGGAAACGCCCTCGGCGGAGCAGATTGAAGCACTGCAACTGACCGAAGAAGAACGGGCGGAACTGAACGCCGAGTGACATGACCCGCAGGGGCCTCGCGCCCCTGCGGACTTTCCAGGAAAGACATCATGGACAAGACATGGATGGCCGAGCGTGAGCTGACGGCCGATCAGGCAGAGCGACGTATTCAGGCCGAGCTTTCACGACTGGGCCTCACGCCGGTAACCCGTACACTCGGCAGCAAGGTCGTTGCCGTTGAGGCGATTCTTCACGGCAGCGACAACCGTCATGCCCGTGGCTGCGGCAAGGGTTATGCGGATCAGGCACACCTGGGCGCACTCTATGAAGCGCTTGAGCATTATTGGACGGATGAACACTTCGCGACCGAGGTTCACCACGAGACTGAGCATTACTTCAAAGACACACCGATCTTTACCGATGACTCGCTTGTGCACAGGCTCACCTGTCAGCAAAACGCGCGCATCATCTGCAGGACCTATGTCTGTCCTCCGTGGCATGACCGTTTTTCCTATCCGGTGGCGCTGACTTCGCCAAACGGTTCACGTCAGCCTTCGTCACCGGGCACTGCGGACTGCAGCGCCGTGCGGCGCTACGCCAGCAACAGCGGCACCGCCATTGGCGCCACTTACAGCGAGGCGTTGTTGTATGCCGCCAACGAATGCATCGAGCGCGATGCCGTGTCGCTGTTTCTGCTCAACCATTTCTATTACGAGAATCACCCGCCCCTGCGAAGAGTGGCTCGTCTCAGTGACCACGACGACCTCGGCCGTCTGTGGGCCGATGCCGAACAGGAAATCGGCAGAGAAATCGTGCTGGTGGATATCAGCAGCGAATTCAAGGCGCGAACCTTTCTGGCCTTCACGACGCAGCCGGGGTCTCATCCACAGGTCTACGGCAGTGGCTGTTCACTTGATCCGCGTCACGCTGCATCGCGTGCGCTCAGTGAACTGGTGCAATTGCAATTGAGCGCCGCCGAGCCCGAATACCATCAGACGCTGACCAATGCACTGCGCAACCTGCAGCCCTTCCCGCGCCTGCTGCGCTGTGCGCAGTTCGATCCGCAGACGCTGCTGCATCGCTGCGTTCAACACGAGGTGAGACTGCCGGATTCCGCTAAAGACCTGTCGGTGGTCAATCAACTGCACTTGCTGACTCAAGACCTGCGGATTCATGGCCGTACGCTCGGTGCCGCCGTCCTGCAGCGAACCGAGCTCGGCACGACCCTGCTCAATGTGGTGATTCCCGGGCTGGAGCGTTTCTTTGTTGTTTCCAGCGGCAATGTTGTCATCCCGCAGGCCCGGGGACGAACGCTGGAAAGATCAGTCCCATGAACCGACTCGATCAAACCCGTGAGCTGGCACTGGCTCGTTCCATGCCCCGTCACCTGAACGAGAACGGTGGCGTCGGCCATTACCTCGAACCGCCAGGCAACGGATTGCACCACCTTTTTTTCCTGCGGTTGCACGACGAAGTCTGGGTTGGCCGCAAACGCCTGCAACGTGACCGGCAGTTTCGATGGCAGGCCGGCAGCGTACTTGAACCCTGCATGTTGCTGGGTCCGCATCTCCACTCATTGTGGGGGGATGAAGGTTTGTCGATCGGCTATCGGACGGTCTCCGCCGAACAGAAAGTGCAAACCTTCGAACGAGCATTACGTCAGGCTGACAGCGAGATTCTGTTTCCGTTTCCGATCGTTGACGCAGCAGGCCGGGAAGCAGTCTGTCCGGCCGAGTTCTGGCAATGCAACGAATCACTGGCCGAACAGTTGAACACCGATGAACAACACTTGCGCGAGCACTGTGCCGGATTGCTCCAGGCGATCACAAAAACCGGCGCGTTGATTTACGACCCGGCCTGCTCCACGGGTGAATTCATCGCCCATGTCGCCCGCGCCCTCCCCGACTGTCTGTGCCTGGGGACTGATCGCTCAGCCTCGATGATCGAACACGCCCGACGAGCTCATGAGAGGACGCCCGTCGAGTTCCGCTTGCTCGACGCGAGTGAGGCCTTTGATGCCGGGATTCACTGCGATGTGTTGATCCTGCGCTTCCTGAACGCCGAGGTCTTGACCCGCCGAGAAGCCCGAACCGCATTCGAGTCGCTGATCCGCTGCGTCAAGCCTGGCGGCACGATCCTCGTCTTTGGTCACACGCCGGTGCTGATCCCTGTCGCCTGGCTCGCTGCCACCCATCACCTGCAACTGGAGTCCAGCGTTGCAGCGCGCCCGGGGCAGGTCGAACTGTTCCAGTTCTATCGTCTGAAGGTCCTGTCAGCATGACCTTTTCCCTGCAAAGCAGAGGCTATTACCCGACCGGCGATGGCCATCAACTCTATTGGGAACGCCATGGCATTACAGGAGGCGAACCGGTGTTTTTCCTGCATGGCGGTCCCGGCGGGCGCTGCAGCCGTCATCATCTGGACTTCTTCGATCTGCGCCGTTTCGACATCATCCTGTTCGATCAGCGCGGATGCGGGCGCTCGACGCCCTACGGCGAACTGCGCGACAACACTACCGGCCTTTGTGTCGAAGACATTGACGCCCTGCGCCAGCACTTCGGCTTCGAAAAAATCAGTGTGCTCGGTGTTTCCTGGGGCAGTTGGCTGGCGATCCAGTACCAGCAGCGCTATCCGCAGCACCTTCTGAAAACCACACTGGTTTCGGTGTTCGTACCTTTCGCCGCCAATGTCCGGGCGTACGACCGGGCACTCAATGAGGGGCTGACGCAATCGCCGCAAACTGCGTCAGGCCATCGCGCCAGGGACATCTTCCGGATACTCGGCGAAGGCTGTCCACTGCAACAGCGCGTCGCCGCCATCGAATGGTTGAATGCTCTTTTGCGCCGTACGGGGCAGACGGTTTGCCACGGTACGCTGGAGAGTTTTGTCGATCAGGAAGTGGTGCTCGCGATCCGTCTGGAGCTGCATTACCACCTGCAAGGCTATTTCTTCCGGCCACGGGACCAGGACCTGATCCTCGACGACAACACCCTGCTGATCCAGGGCATCCGCGATACCTTCGGCATGGCCAGCGTGCGCTGGCTCAGGCAACGGATGGACATTCACTGCCGTTTGCTGCACGCCGGGCACAACGCCTTTGAAAACGCCATCCTAAAAGCGGTGCGCCGGGCGGTGAAACGTGAAATCGAGGGCTGAAAAAAACGGCACCCGAAGGTGCCGTTCCGTCCCGCAAAAACGCTTACTTGCGCGCCGCCTCCCACGACTTGAGCAGTTCGTTGTAGCTCACGGTTTCGCCTTTCGGTTTCTCGTTGGCCAGTTTCGGTTTTGGTGCGCCCGGTTGGTCGAACCAGTATTGCGCGTCGCGCTCGGGGTTCATTTTCGGTGCGCACACTGCTTGGGCCTTGGAACGTTCCAGACGGGTCATGATCGCGTCTTGATCCTTGGCCAGACCATCCAGCGCCTGCTGCGGAGTCTTGTCGCCGCTGGCGGCTTCGGCGATGTGGCTCCACCACAGTTGTGCCAGACGTGGATAGTCCGGCACGTTGGTGCCGGTCGGCGTCCATTGCACCCGGGCCGGACTGCGGTAGAACTCCACCAGACCACCGAGTTTCGGTGCCAGGTCGGTCATGGCTTGCGAGTTGATGTCCGACTCGCGGATTGGCGTCAGGCCGACAATGGTTTTCTTCAGCGACACGGTTTTCGAGGTCACGAACTGCGCGTACAGCCAGGCCGCGAGCTTCTGTTTCTCAGGCGTGGACTTCATGAAGGTCCAGGAACCCACGTCCTGATAACCCAACTTCATGCCCTCTTCCCAGTACGGTCCGCGCGGCGACGGCGCCATGCGCCATTTCGGCGTGCCGTCAGCGTTAACCACCGGCAGGCCCGGTTTGGTCATGTCGGCCGTAAACGCGGTGTACCAGAAAATCTGCTGGGCGATGTTGCCCTGGGACGGTACGGGGCCGGACTCGGAGAAGGTCATGCCCGCCGCTTCCGGTGGCGCGTACTTCTTCAGCCAGTCGACGTATTTGGTGGTGGCGAACACCGCCGCCGGGCCGTTGGTGTCGCCGCCGCGGGTCACGCTGGAGCCCACCGGATGGCAGTCCTCGACGCGGATGCCCCACTCGTCCACCGGCAAGCCATTGGGCAAGCCCTTGTCGCCGCCACCGGCCATGGAGAACCAGGCATCGGTGAAGCGCCAGCCCAGCGACGGGTCTTTCTTGCCGTAGTCCATGTGCCCGTAAATGCGCTTGCCGTCGATTTCCTTGACGTCTTCGCTGAAGAATTTGGCGATGTCTTCATAGGCCGACCAGTTCACCGGCACGCCCAGTTCATAGCCGTACTTTTCCTTGAACTTGGCTTTCAGGTCGGCACGTTCGAACCAGTCGGCACGGAACCAGTACAGGTTGGCGAACTGCTGGTCGGGCAATTGATAGATCTTGCCGTCGGGTGCGGTGGTGAAGGAAATGCCGATGAAGTCCTTGATGTCGAGGGTCGGCGAAGTGAAGTTCTTGCCTTCGTTGGCCATCAGGTCGGTGATCGATTCGGTCTTGCCGTAGCGAAAGTGCGTACCGATCAGGTCCGAGTCGTTGACCCAGCCGTCGTAGATGTTCTTGTCCGACTGCATCACCGTCTGCATTTTTTCCACGACGTCGCCTTCCTGCAGCAGGTCATGGGTCAGCTTGATCCCGGTGATTTCGCTGAAGGCCTTGGCCAGCACCTTGGATTCATATTCGTGGGTGGTCAGGGTTTCCGAGACGACCTTGATGTCCATCCCGCGGAACGGCTCGGCGGCCTTGATGAACCACTTCAGTTCTTCAAGTTGCTGCTCGGGTGTCAGGGTCGACGGCTTGAACTCGCTGCCGATCCATTTTTTTGCCGCGTCTTCGTACGCATCGGCCCAGGCGGTTGCGCTCAAACCGCTGAGTGCCAGCATGGCTGCCAATGAAATGCTATGTCGCAGCTTATTGTTTTTGTCGAACATAGAGACCTCCTGTTAGTTTTTCGGAGCAAGATTGCCGAGCGATTCGACTAGCCCCAACGCATCACAGCCAACAGCCACACCAGGGACAACGCGGACGCCACCCAGATGCTCCAGTCGGTCACGCCGATGACCAGCAGATGCAGGTAGGCGCTGCCGAGAAGACCGATGAACAAGCGATCGCCACGGGTGGTGGCAATCGGCAGAAACCCGCGCCGCAGGATGCTTGGCGAGCGCAGTTCCCAGGTGGTCATGCCCACCAGGATCAAACCTATAACGATGAAAAACGCCGCCGTCGGGACGGTCCAGCTCATCCATTCCATCATCAGTTCCTCAGACCCGGCCCAGGGCAAAGCCCTTGGCCACGTGGTTGCGAACAAACCAGATCACCAGCATGCCCGGCAGGATGGTCAGCACCCCCGCCGCGGCCAGCACGCCCCAGTCGATGCCGGACGCCGACACCGTGCGCGTCATCACCGCCGCGATCGGCTTGGCGTTCACCGAGGTCAGCGTGCGCGCCAGCAGCAGTTCGACCCAGGAAAACATGAAGCAGAAAAACGCCGTCACCCCGATGCCGGAGCCGATCAGCGGAATGAAGATCTTCACGAAGAACTTGGGAAAGCTGTAGCCGTCGATGTAGGCGGTTTCGTCGATTTCCTTCGGCACCCCGGACATGAACCCTTCGAGAATCCAAACCGCCAGCGGCACGTTGAACAGGCAGTGCGCCAGCGCCACCGCGATGTGGGTGTCGAACAGGCCGATCGACGAATACAGCTGGAAGAACGGCAGCAGGAACACCGCCGGCGGCGCCATGCGGTTGGTCAGCAGCCAGAAGAACAGGTGCTTGTCGCCGAGAAAGCGATAACGGGAAAACGCATAAGCCGCCGGCAACGCCACGCTCAGGGAAATCACCGTGTTCAGGCTCACGTAGTACAGCGAGTTGAGATAACCGGTGTACCAGCTCGGATCGGTGAAGATCACCTTGTAGTTGTGGAAGGTGAAATCCTGGGGGAACAGCGTCAGGCCGCCGAGGATTTCGGTGTTGCTCTTGAACGACATGTTCAGCAGCCAGTAGATCGGCACCAGCAGGAACAGGATGTAGAGCAGCAGTGGAACAAGCTTTCTTTTGCTCATGGCCGGGCCTCAGCGGTTGGCATCGCTGTGGGTCATGGCGGTATAGAACAGCCAGGACACCAGCAGGATGATCAGGAAGTACACCAGCGAAAAGGCTGCCGCCGGCCCCAGGTCGAATTGGCCTACAGCCATCTGGGTCAAGGTCTGACTCAAGAAGGTCGTGGCATTGCCCGGCCCGCCGCCGGTGAGCACGAAGGGCTCGGTGTAGATCATGAAGCTGTCCATGAAGCGCAGCATCACCGCGATCAGCAGCACGCTTTTCAGCTTGGGCAATTGAATGTGACGGAACACCGCCCAGGCCGAGGCCCGATCAATCCGCGCCGCCTGGTAATACACATCGGGAATCGCCCGCAACCCCGAGAAACACAGCAGCGCCACCAGCGAGGTCCAGTGCCACACGTCCATCACCAGAACCGTGACCCAGGCGTCCATGGTGTTGGCCGCATAGTTGTAGCTGATGCCCATGGCGTTGAGGCTCGAACCGAGCAGACCGATGTCGGCACGGCCGAAGATCTGCCAGATGGTGCCGACCACGTTCCAGGGAATCAGCAACGGAATCGCCAGCACGATCAACACCACCGACGACCAGCGGCCCTTGGTCGGCATGGTCAGGGCAATGGCGATCCCGAGTGGGATTTCGATCAGCAGTACGCACGCCGAATAGATGAACTGGCGCAGCAACGAATCGTGCAGACGCGGATCGAGCAGCACCTGCTTGTACCAGTCGGCACCGACAAAGTAGCGGCTCGACTGGTCGAAGATGTCCTGCACCGAATAATTGACCACGGTCATCATCGGGATCACCGCACTGAAGGCCACCAGCAGAAACACCGGCAACACCAGCCACCAGGCCTTGTTGTTCTGCACCTTGTTCATGGCTGTACCTCGCTTTCGGTGGCATCCAGCAGAAATTCGTCGGCGTAGACCATCAGCCACTGCGCCGGGAAACTGATGTACGCCGTGCCCTGCGGCACCGGTTTGTCTTCGGCCAGACGCACCTTCAGCGGTGCGCCGTCCAGATCCAGGGTCATGATCTTGTAGGTGCCAAGGTCTTCGACGTGTACGACCCGCGCCCGCATCGCGTCATCGAAAGGCTCGTCCCACACATGAATGAACTCGGGGCGGATGCCGACCTTCAGGTTTTTCCACTGTCCGTGTTCGATATGGCGCTGCAAGGCGTCGGAAAGCGGCAGGTGGGTCGAGTTGAAACCGACCCCGCCCGGTTGCGGCTGCACCTCGATCAGGTTCATCCCCGGACTGCCGATGAAATAACCGACAAAGGTATGACTCGGCCGCTCGAACAATTCCCGTGGCGTGCCGAACTGGACGATCTGGCCGCCGTACATCACCGCGATCTTGTCGGCGAAGGTCGAGGCCTCCAGTTGATCGTGGGTGACGTAGACCATGGTGATGTTGAACTGCTCGTGGATCTGCTTGAGCTTGCGCCGCAGTTTCCATTTCAGGTGCGGGTCGATCACCGTCAGCGGCTCGTCGAACAGGATCGCCGAGACGTCGTCGCGCACCAGACCACGGCCCATGGAAACTTTCTGTTTTTCGTCGGCGGTGAGGTTGCGTGCCTTTTTGCTCAACAGGTTTTGCAGGTCAAGGACTTCGGCGATTTCCTGGACCTTGCTGTGGACTTTCGCCTCGGCCATGCCCTGATTGCGCAGCGGGAAAGCCAGGTTGTCGAACACCGTCATGGTGTCGTAGACCACCGGAAACTGGAAAACCTGGGCGATGTTGCGTTTCTCCGGAGTCAGGTCGTTGACCGCTTTGCCGTCGAACAACACATGCCCCTGAGACGGGCTGAGCAGGCCGGAAATGATGTTGAGCAAGGTCGACTTGCCGCAACCCGACGGCCCGAGCAAGGCATAGGCGCCGCCCTGCTCCCAGATGTGGTCCATTTCGCGGATCGCGTAGTCTTCCGCCCCGCTCGGGTTCTTGCTGTAACTGTGGGCGAGGTGTTGCAAACGGATTTCGGCCATCAGGCAACCCTCGCGACGCGCCGGCCCGGTGCCTGCACCAGACGGCCCTGTGCATCGAACACAAACAGTTTATGGGTCGGGATGTAGATGCGGATCGGCGCATCGACGTCATATTCGTGAACGCCGGGCAAGTGCAGCACCAGCAGGAAATGCTCGTTGCGCACATGCAGGAAAGTTTCCGAACCGCTGATTTCCGCCACTTCGACGGTCACCGCCAGTTCCAGATCATCATCGTTGCTCGGGACCAGTGAGATGTGGCTCGGACGCACACCGAAACGGAACTCGCCCTCGCCCACCGGCCGCAGATCGACGTTCAACGGGAAGTGCACGAAGTTGGCGAAACTCACTTCGTTACCGGCGATGCGCCCCGGCATCAGGTTGATCGGCGGCTCGGAGAACAATTCCGCCGCCAGTACCGTTTGTGGCTGGTGATAGACCTCGGTCGACGGGCCGCTCTGGATCACCCGACCTTCATGAAGAATGGTAGTGGTGCCGCCCAGTGCCAGCGCTTCGTTGGGTTCGGTGGTGGCGTAGATGGCGATGGTGTGGCGCGCCTTGAACAGCTCGCGCATTTCCTGGCGTAATTCTTCGCGCAGTTTGTAATCGAGGTTAACCAGCGGCTCGTCGAACAGGATCAACTCGGCATCCTTGACCAGCGCCCGGGCCATGGCTGTGCGCTGTTGCTGGCCGCCGGACAGTTCCAGCGGATAGCGCTTCAGGAATTTCTCGATGCGCAGCATCTTCGCGGTTTCCTGCACCTTGCTCTGGATCTGCTCGCTGGAGATCCCGGCCTGACGCAACGGCGAGGCGATGTTTTCGAACACCGTCATGGTCGGGTAATTGATGAACTGCTGATAGACCATCGACACGTTGCGCAGACGCACCGGACGCTGGGTGACATCGACGCCGTTCATCAGAATGCGACCGCTGTCGGGCTTGTCCAGACCGGCCATCAAACGCATGAGGCTGGTCTTGCCCGACAGCGTCCGTCCGAGCAGGACGTTGAAGGATCCGGCTTCGAATTTCAGGTTCGCATCGTCGATCCAGGTCTGGCCCTCGACGATGCGGCTGACGTGCTCCAGGGTGAGTGACATGGCTCGGCCTTTTTATTATTGGAGTCAAGCGACGTGTGCAGTAGAGCGACATTCGTGCCAGAAATCCCAAGCCGTTGATTCGCCGCGAAAATCGCCGAAAACACAGGCAAACCACCTTCATTGCTGAACACATTTGAACAGTTCAACGATTGACAATGAACAATAGTGAACAACACTCTATCGATGCTTTCAGGTCCCGACGGGCCTCATAACAATAATAAAAACGCTGCTTTCAGAGGCTGACTGTCATGGCCGCACCTGTCCCGCCGCTTTCTCACGAGGCCATCGTTCAGGACTCCTGGTCCCGTTGCCGCGCCTTCGGCCTCAAGCATCAAAGTGCTCCGGCGTTCGACCAGTTGCCCGCCTCCGGCATTGCGCAGTTGCTCGACAGTCACCATTCGCTGGTGCAGACCACCCATCAGGAAGTGCTGCCGTACTACGAAAACATCCTGAGCAATTCCAACTGCCTGATCATGCTGGCCGACAATCAGGGCCAGGTACTGACGTCTTGGGGCACCCAACGCTTTATCGAGCCGAACCTGGCGCGCGGCTTCCAGGCCGGGGCAAGCTGGATGGAACACGCCAGCGGCACCAATGCAATCGGCACAGCGCTGGCCTGCGAACAGGCAGTGCACATCGAGCACGATGAGCATTTCCTCAAGGCCAACCGTTTCATGACCGGCTCCGCCGCACCGATCTTCAACGCCGAGCGCAAAGTCATCGCCGTACTCGATGTGTCCAGCGACAGCTACCTGCCGCCCTCGCACACCCTCGGCATGGTCAAGATGATGAGCCAGACCGTGGAAAACCGGCTGATCCTCAACCTGTTCCATGGCCAGCACTTCCAACTGACCTTCAACACCGGGTTGAACAACCTCGACAGTCAATGGGCGGGTTTGCTGATTTTCGATGAGAGCGGCCAGGTGCTGTCGGCCAACCGCCGGGCCGACAATCTGTTGGGCGTGCGACTGTCGCGGGTGAGTGTCGAGAGCCTGTTCAAGGTGTCATTGCTGGAGTTGATCAATCAGCCGGACGGTTTGCCGTTTGCCTTGCAGACCTCCGGGCGCAATCGTTTCCAGTGTCTGTTGAAACGACCTAAACAGGCGCCCATTCAGCCGCGGGTGTTTGCTGAAGCCAAAGTCACCGAACCGCAAGTTACGACCTCCACGGCCATCAGTCTGAGCAGTCTGCACTTCGGCGACAGCCGTGTGGAAAAAGCCGTGCGCCAGGCCGAACGCCTGCTGGAAAAGGACATTCCGCTGCTGATTCACGGAGAAACCGGGGTTGGCAAGGAAGTCTTCGTCAAAGCCCTGCATCAGGCCAGCTCCCGCAGCAAACAGGCGTTCATCGCCGTCAACTGCGCGGCGATACCCGCCGAACTGGTGGAGTCCGAGCTGTTCGGCTACGAGAAAGGTGCGTTCACCGGCGCCAACCAGAAAGGTAGCATCGGCCTGATCCGCAAGGCCGACAAAGGCACGCTGTTTCTCGATGAAATCGGCGACATGCCGCTGCCGACTCAGGCCCGATTGCTGCGGGTATTGCAGGAACGCTGTGTGCAACCGGTGGGCAGCAGTGAGTTGTTCCCGGTGGATCTGCGGATCATCTCCGCTACCAACCGCTCGCTCAGGGAACAGGTGCAACTGGGGCGATTCCGCGAGGATTTGTATTACCGCATCGGCGGTTTGACCCTTGAATTGCCACCGCTGCGCGAGCGCAGTGACAAGCAAGCGCTGTTCAAACGCTTGTGGGAACAGCATCGCGAACCGACGCAATGGGCGGGATTGAGTCGCGAAGTGCTGGAGTTGTTCGATCGTCATCCGTGGCCGGGGAATCTGCGGCAGGTCAGTAGCGTGATGCAGGTCGCGCTGGCCATGGCCGAAGAGCAACCGGTAAGACCTGAGCATCTGCCGGATGATTTCTTTGTCGATCTGGAGATGGAGCCGCTGGAAACGCCAGAACCGTTGGGGATCGATCTGAATGACAGCGAAGCGTTGAATCGGGAACTGCAGGCGGCCGGGGGCAATATTTCTCATCTGGCGCGGCGGTTGGGGGTCAGTCGCAATACGCTCTACAAGCGCTTGCGTCAGGCTGAGTGATCGTCGGCCGAAGGCACGTCAAATCGTCGCTCCCACATTAATTTTTCGTCATCTGCGGTTTTGTCTACGACACGAATCCCCTGTGGGAGCGAGCCTGCTCGCGATGACGCTAGTGTGGCCATCAACAACCATCAAGCCCACCCATTGACCACACCGACCAGACTGTGACGAAATGTTTCAGATTTTCGCTGCGCACCTTTGATCCAGACACCTCCCTCCTCCTGCCCCTCACAGGACAAGCTCTTTGACCAACATCTGCACCACCGGCCTTGATACCGGCTTCGCTTCTCTCGATTACCTGCAAATCGGCATCCTCGGCATCATTCAAGGCATCACCGAGTTATTGCCCGTTTCTTCCACCGCCCACATGCGCATCGTCCCGGCCCTGCTCGGCTGGCCGGATCCCGGCTCGGCGTTTTCCGCCGCCATGCAACTGGCCGCACTGGCCGCGGTGGTGAGTTATTTCTGGCGGGACGTCAGACAGGTCGCCACGGGCAGTCTGGCGGCAGTGCGACAACGGGATTTCAACAATCAGTGGTTCGTCCTTGCGGTGGCCATCGTGCTGGCGACCATTCCCATCGGTATTGCCGGCATCGCCTTGTCCTCGACGCTCAACGCCTGCAACTCGCCGTTGCGCGGCTTGATGGTGATCGGGATTTCCTGCGTGGTGATGGCGGTATTGCTGGCCATCGCTGAACTTACGTGCCGCCACCGCCGCACCGTTGGCGAAATGCGTCTGCGCGATGCGCTGATCGTGGGTATCGCTCAGATCGGGGCACTGATTCCGGGCGTTTCGCGCTCCGGGTCGACGCTGACGGCGGCGCTGTTCCTCAATTTCAAACGTGAAGAAGCCGCGCGCTTCTCCTTCCTGCTCGGATTGCCGGCCATCGCGCTGGCGGGTTTGAAGGAGTTGTGGGTGTTGTTCCATGCGCAACTGCCGGCGCAAGCCTGGGCGCACCTGATTTTCGGTCTGGTGATTGCCAGTATCTCGGCGTTTTTCGCGATCTGGGGCCTGATGCGCTTTCTGGAGAAGTTCTCCACCTGGCCATTCGTGATTTACCGCGCTGTACTCGGGATTTTCCTGATCGTCGCGGTCAGCACCGGGCTCTTGAGCTGAGGCCCGCCGCAAAAAACAAAACCCGCACTGGGCGGGTTTTGTTTTCTTGAAACATTCCCACGCTGAGCGTGGGAACAAACATGCCGAGCGGATCAGTCGGCCAGACGCCAGGTCGTGCCGCCCTTGCCGTCTTCCAGCACCACACCCATGGCGGTGAGCTGGTCGCGGATGCGGTCGGATTCGGCCCAGTCCTTGCCGGCACGTGCCGCCAGACGCGCAGCGATCAGCGCCTCGACCTCGGCGGCATCGACACGCCCTGCGGCGCCGGCCTGCAGGAAATCATCGGCTTCGAGCTGCAACACACCGAGCACGCTGGCCAGTTCTTTCAGACGAGCCGCCAGACCGGCCGCTGCATCGAGATCGCTCTCGCGCAGACGGTTGATCTCACGCACCATCTCGAACAGCACCGCGCACGCTTCCGGCGTGCCGAAGTCGTCGTTCATCACCGTGGTGAAACGCTCGACGAACGCTTCGCCGCCAGCCGGCGCCACGTTCGGCAGGCCTTTCAACGCGTGGTAGAAACGCTCCAGGGCGCTCTTGGCGTCCTTGAGGTTGTCTTCCGAGTAGTTGATCGCGCTGCGGTAGTGGCTCGACACCAGCAGGTACCGCACGACTTCCGGGTGGTACTTGTCGAGCACGTCGCGAATGGTGAAGAAGTTGTTCAAGGACTTGGACATCTTCTCGCCATTGATACGAATCATGCCGCAATGCATCCACGCGTTGGCGTAGGTCTTGCCGGTGGCCGCTTCGCTCTGGGCGATTTCGTTTTCGTGGTGCGGGAACTCAAGATCGCTGCCGCCGCCATGAATGTCGAACGTCTCACCGAGGCAGCAGGTCGACATCACCGAGCACTCGATGTGCCAGCCCGGACGCCCGGCGCCCCACGGCGATTCCCAGCTCGGCTCGCCCGGCTTGACGCCTTTCCACAGCACGAAGTCCAGCGGATCTTCCTTGGCTTCGTCGACCTCGATCCGCGCACCGATACGCAGGTCTTCGATCTTCTTGCGCGACAGCTTGCCGTAGCCCATGAACTTGCCGACGCGGTAGTACACGTCGCCATTGCCCGGGGCGTAGGCGTAACCCTTGTCGATCAGGGTCTGGATCATCGCGTGCATGCCAGGGATGTGATCCGTGGCGCGCGGCTCCATGTCCGGCTTCTTGATGTTCAGGCGCGCTTCGTCTTCGTGCATCGCCGCGATCATGCGCTCGGTCAACGCTTCGAACGACTCGCCGTTCTCGTTGGCCCGGTTGATGATCTTGTCGTCGATGTCGGTGATGTTGCGCACATAGGTCAGGTCATAACCGCTGAACCGCAACCAGCGGGTCACCAGGTCGAACGCGACCATGCTGCGGCCGTGGCCCAGGTGGCAGTAGTCGTACACGGTCATCCCGCAGACGTACATGCGCACCTTGTTGCCATCCAGCGGCTTGAAGACTTCTTTGCTCTTGGTGAGCGTGTTGTAGATCGTAAGCACGGTGTTTCCTTAAGACTTGATCACTGGCCCCACGAATCGCGCAGGGTCACGGTACGGTTGAATACCGGCTGGCCTGGTTTCGAGTCCTTGATATCCGCGACGAAGTAGCCTTCGCGCTCGAACTGGAAACGGTCTTCCGGCTGTGCATTGCCCAGCGAAGGCTCGGCACGACAACCGGTCAGCACTTGCAGTGAGTCAGGGTTGATGTTGTCCAGGAAACTCGCGCTGTCTTCGGCCTTCTCCGGGTTCGGAGAACGGAACAGGCGATCGTACAGACGCACTTCGCACTCGACGCTGGCAGCAGCCGGCACCCAGTGGATCACACCCTTGACCTTGCGGCCTTCAGGGTTCTTGCCCAGGGTGTCCGGATCGTAGGAGCAGCGCAGTTCGACGATGTTGCCGTCGGCATCCTTGATCGCTTCGTCGGCACGGATCACGTAGCTGCCGCGCAGACGCACTTCGCCATTCGGCTCCAAGCGCTTGTAGCCCTTTGGCGGCTCTTCCATGAAGTCATCGCGGTCGATGTAGATTTCACGGGCGAACGGCAGTTGGCGCACGCCGAGTTCTTCTTTCTGCGGATGACGCGGCAGTTCGAGGTTCTCGACCTGGCCTTGCGGGTAGTTGGTGATCACGACTTTCAACGGACGCAGCACGCACATGGCGCGCGGGGCGTTCGCGTCCAGGTCCTGACGGATGCTGAACTCGAGCATGCCGAAGTCAACCACGCCGTCGGAACGGTTGGTGCCAATCATCTCGCAGAAGTTGCGGATCGATGCCGGGGTGTAGCCACGGCGGCGGAAGCCCGACAGCGTGGACATGCGCGGATCGTCCCAGCCATTGACGTGTTTTTCGTCAACCAGTTGCTTGAGCTTGCGCTTGCTGGTGATGGTGTAGTTGAGGTTCAGACGGCTGAACTCGTACTGACGCGGGTGCGCCGGCACCGGCAGTGCGTCGAGGAACCACTCGTACAGCGGACGATGGCTTTCGAACTCCAGGGTGCAGATCGAGTGGGTGATGCCTTCAATGGCGTCCGACTGACCGTGGGTGAAGTCGTAGTTCGGGTAGATGCACCACTTGTCACCGGTCTGATGGTGATGAGCGTGGCGGATGCGGTACATGATCGGGTCGCGCAGGTTCATGTTCGGCGAGGCCATGTCGATCTTGGCGCGCAGCACGCGGGCGCCGTCCGGGAACTCGCCGGCGCGCATGCGGGCGAACCAGTCCAGGTTCTCTTCCACCGAACGGTCGCGGAACGGGCTGTTCTTGCCCGGCTCGGTCAGGCTGCCGCGGTATTCCCTGGCCTGTTCAGGCGTCAGGTCGTCGACGTAGGCCTTGCCGGCCTTGATCAGCTCGACGGCCCAGTCGTGCAACTGGTCGAAGTATTGCGAGGCATAGCGCACTTCGCCGGACCATTCGAACCCCAGCCATTTGACGTCGCTTTCGATCGCGTCGATGTATTCCTGGTCTTCCTTGGCGGGGTTGGTGTCGTCGAAACGCAAGTGCGTGACACCGCCGAACTCCTGGGCCAGGCCGAAGTTCACGCAGATCGACTTGGCGTGGCCGATGTGCAGGTAGCCGTTGGGCTCAGGCGGGAAACGGGTGACGATCTGGGTGTGCTTGCCCGAGTCCAGGTCTGCCTGGATGATCGGCCGCAGGAAATTGACCGGCACGGCAGGGCCGGACTTGGCATTCGAGGTAGGGTCGACAGTGGGCTTGCTCATAGGATCCTTGACTTACATGTGCGCGGCCGCAAAGGGGGCCAGACAAAACAAAGCCGCTATCATAGCCGATGCTGTCAAGGGCCTGACAGAGCACACTCTTATAAAGGCGCGCATTTAATCGCCGGCAATTGAAAAACTGCCTCGAAATTCGCGCCTGTCACGCTAAACTGCGCACCTTGGCCCTCTCGGGCTGAACCGGTACGGGGCCGACATGTCCCAATACCCACGAATTCCTCACAAAGAGCATCGATCATGACTCAAGTTAAATTGACCACCAACTTCGGTGACATCGTCATCGAACTGAACGCTGAAAAGGCGCCTGTCACCACCGCCAACTTCATCGAATACGTCAAGAAAGGTCACTACGAGAACGTCGTGTTCCACCGCGTCATCAAAGGTTTCATGATCCAGGGCGGCGGTTTCGAGCCAGGCATGAAAGAAAAGAAAGACAAGAGCCCGAGCATCCAGAACGAAGCCGACAACGGTCTTAAGAACGACAAGTACACCATCGCCATGGCCCGTACCATGGACCCGCATTCGGCTTCGGCGCAGTTCTTCATCAACGCCTCCGACAACAGCTTCCTGAACCACACCGCCAAGACCGCTCAGGGCTGGGGTTATGCCGTGTTCGGTAAAGTGGTTGCGGGCACCGACGTTGTCGACAAGATCGAAGGCGTTTCCACCACGTCCAAGGCAGGCCACCAGGACGTACCCGCAGACGACGTGATCATCGAGAAAGCCGAGATCATCGAAGCGTGATATTGCTGATTTCAGACTTGCATCTGGAAGAGGAGCGCCCGGACATTACCCGGGCGTTTCTGGATTTGCTCGCCGGACGCGCCCGCTCGGCGAGTGCGTTGTACATCCTGGGCGACTTTTTCGAGGCGTGGATCGGCGACGACGCCATGACCCCCTTCCAGCGTTCCATCTGCCAGGCCCTGCGCGAATTGAGCGACAGCGGCACGGCCATTTTTCTGATGCACGGCAATCGCGACTTTCTGCTCGGCAAGGCTTTCTGCAAGGAAGCCGGCTGCACGCTGTTGAAGGATCCGAGTGTCGTGCAGTTTTACGGCGAACCGGTGTTGCTGATGCACGGCGACAGCCTGTGCACCCGCGACGAAGCTTATATGAAGCTGCGCCGTTACCTGCGCAATCCGATCAACCTGTTCATATTGCGCAACCTGCCCCTGCGCACCCGACATAAGCTTGCGCGCAAACTGCGCAGCGAAAGCCGGGCGCAGACGCGGATGAAGGCCAATGACATCGTCGATGTCACGCCGGAGGAAATCCCGCGGATCATGCAGGAATACGGGGTGAAAACCCTGGTTCACGGGCACACCCATCGCCCGGCCATCCACAAGTTGCAGATCGGCGATCAGGCGGCGAAGCGGATTGTGCTGGGGGATTGGGATCGTCAGGGTTGGGCGTTACAGGTGGATGAGAACGGGTTTGCGTTGGCGCCGTTTGATTTTGCGCCACCGTTGGCATTGCCGCACGGCTGAAGATCGCTACCCCCCTCACCCCAGCCCTCCCGAAACGTCGGACCGCCCCCAAGGGGGCGAGGGGGAAAGGGAGCCGATCTTCATGCTGTTCAAACCTGAGTTCGACTCGAGCTCGCAAGCCAGATCCTTAAAGACCTGAGTACAACTCGGTATATCAAGTCGGCGTAACTCGAACATCCCACTCGGTCAGTCCCTCTCCCTCCGGGAGAGGGTTAGGGTGAGGGAAAGCTCTTGATCTTAGTGCCCGGAAGCAGCCGGGCCTGCCTTGGCAGCAAACGGCGGTTTCGCCAGCCACACAATCAATATCAACCCCATGAACCCCCACCCCAACAGCGTGAAGTAATCCACGGTGGAGAGCATGTACGCCTGACTGGTGAGGATCTGATCCATCTGCGCATAGGCCGATTGGCTCGCGCCACCCAGCGAATGCAAGGTCTCGCGAGTCGCTGGCTCGAAGGTGCTGATGCTCTCGCTCATATAGGCATGATGCTGATCCGCCCGGCGAATCCAGATCCACGTCGTCAACGACGCCGCAAAGCTGCCGCCCAGTGTCCGCAGGAACGTCGCCAGACCGGCACCGTCAGCAATCTGGCTCGGCGGCAGGTCCGACATCAGGATGCTCAGGGTCGGCATGAAGAACAGCGCCACACCAATCCCCATGAACAATTGCACCAAGGCGATGTGCTGGAAGTCCACTTCGTTGGTGAACTCGGCGCGCATGAAGCAGCTCAGGCCAATCGCCAGGAACGCCAGCCCGGCCAGCAGGCGCAGGTCAAACTTGTGTGCGTACTTGCCGACAAACGGTGACAGCAGCACCGGCAGAATGCCGATCGGCGCCACCGCCAGCCCGGCCCAGGTCGCGGTGTAGCCCATCTGGGTCTGCAGCCACTGCGGCAGGATCAGGTTGATGCCGAAGAAACCGGCGTAACCCAACACCAGCACCAGCGTACCGATGCGGAAGTTGCGATAGGCGAACAGCCGCAGGTTGACCACCGGATGCTGGTCGGTCATTTCCCAGATCACGAACACCGCCAGCGCGATCACCGAAATCGCCGCGCCGATGATGATGAAGTTCGACTCGAACCAATCCAGGTCATTGCCCTTGTCGAGGATCACCTGCAACGCGCCCACGCCAATGATCAGCGTGATCAGCCCGACGTAATCCATCGGCTGATGACTGGTGACCACCGGGCGCTTGGCCAGCTGCTGGCGCACCACCATTACCGCGAAAATCCCGATCGGCACGTTGATGAAGAAAATCCACGGCCAGCTGTAACTGTCGGTGATCCAGCCGCCGAGGATCGGCCCGGCAATCGGCGCCACCACCGTGACCATCGCCAGCAACGCCAGGGCCATGCCCCGCCTCGCTGGCGGATACACCGCAATCAGCAGCGTCTGGGTCATCGGGTACAACGGCCCGGCCACCAGGCCTTGCAGCACGCGGAAGCCGATCAGTTCCGGCATCGAGGTGGAAATACCGCACAGGAACGAAGCCAGCACAAACAGGATGGTCGCCCACAGAAACAGCTTCACCTCGCCGAAGCGACGGCTCAGCCAGCCAGTGAGCGGCAACGCGATGGCGTTACTCACGGCGAACGAAGTGATGACCCAGGTGCCCTGCTCCGAACTCACGCCGAGGTTGCCGGAAATGGTCGGCAGCGCCACGTTGGCGATGGTGGTGTCGAGCACTTGCATGAAGGTCGCCAGCGACAGGCCGATGGTGCTGAGCAACAGGCTGGGCGGCGAAAAAGAGGCGTTATTGCTCATCGCGAATCCTTTGGAACTCGGCGGGTGCCGCGCTTGTTACAGACGCAGTCACCTTTGTGGGAGCGGGCTTGCTCCGGGCGGCGTTCCGACGAAGGCGGTCTGTCAGACAAATCAATGCTGAATGACACACCGCTTTCGCGAGCAAGCCCGCTCCCACAGGGTCAGTGGTGGATCAGCGTTGCGCGGTCTTGCTGACCGCCGCGCTGTTGTCGTGGATCAACTGGGTGATCATCGCGTCGGCTTCGGCCAGTTGACGGTCGTAGACGTTAGTGCTGAACGAGGCCTGTTGCGGCGGCTGCTGGGCCAGTACCGGGCCGCTCTGGTCGTGCAGGTTGACCTCGACATTGGTCGACAGACCGACGCGCAGCGGGTGTTTGGCCAGCTCTTCGGCGTTGACGTGAATCCGCACCGGCACACGTTGCACGATCTTGATCCAGTTACCGGTGGCGTTCTGCGCCGGCAGCAGGGCGAACGCGCTGCCGGTGCCCGCGCCGAGGCTGTCGACGGTGCCGCTGAACTTCACGTCGCTGCCGTAGATGTCCGACTCGATCTCCACCGGTTGGCCGATGCGCATGTCACGCAGCTGGGTTTCCTTGAAGTTGGCATCGATCCACAGTTGATCCAGCGGGATCACCGCCATCAGCGCGGTACCCGGCTGCACACGCTGGCCGAGTTGCACGGTGCGCTTGGCGACGTAACCGGTGACCGGCGCGATCAAGGTGCTGCGGGCGTTGGTCAGGTAGGCCTGGCGCAGTTGCGCGGCGGCAGCCATCACGTCCGGGTGCGACGAGACTACGGTGTCATCGACCAGCGCGCTGGTGGTTTTCAGCTGCTGCTTGGCGTTGGCCAGAGCATTTTGCGCCGAGGTCAGGTCATCGCGGGCGTGGGACAGTTCTTCCTGGGAAATCGCCCCGCCGGCGGCAAGATTTTTCCGGCGGTTGAAGTTGTCCTGGGCTTTCTGCACTTCGGCCTGTTGCGCGTTGACCTGGGCCTTCATGCCATCGACGTTGCTGTACAGGCCGCGAACCTGACGCACAGTGCGGGCCAGATTGGCCTTGGCACTTTGCAGGCCGACTTCGGCATCGTTCGGGTCGAAGTTGATCAGCACCTGGCCTTCATGAACCAGGTCACCATCGTCGGCGCCGATGCTGACCACGGTGCCGGTCACCAGCGGAGTGATTTCCACCACGTTGCCGTTGACGTAGGCGTCGTCGGTGCTTTCGCTCCAGCGCCCGATGAATTCGTGATACGCCCAGACACCGGCACCGGCGAGGGCAACCACAACGGCCAGCACCAGCAGCATCACCTTGCGTTTGCGCGGATTGCCAGTGTCCTGGGCGTTGTCTTGAGCTTGAGTGTTTTCGGCAGTGGCCATGACAAGTACCTTGAATTAGTTGTGCAGCGTGGCTGGGGTGGCGTTGGCTGCGGTCAGAGTTTCACCCTGGAAGCCGCCGCCCAGCGCTTGCATCAGTTGAATCGACAGGTCGATCTGCTCGGCATTCAGGGTCGCCAGCTGACGCTGGGCCTGCAGCAATTGCTGCTCGATGCTGAGCACGTCCAGGTAGTTGCCGATGCCGGAACCGTAACGCTGGACGACGGTGTTGTAAGAGTCCTGGGCAATCTCGGTCGCGTGCTGCTGGGCGCCGATCTGCCGACCGATATCACGCAACTGGTTGATGGTGTCGCCAACATCGCCCAAGGCTTTCACCAGATTTTTGTTGTACTGCGCCACGGCGAGGTCGTAATCGGCGTCGCGGGCATCGAGGTTGGCACGCAGGCGTCCGCCATCGAAGATCGGCACCGAAATCGTCGGGGCAATGTTGAAGAAGCGACTGGCGGAACCGAACATCGCGTCGCCCAACAGAGATTCGGCACCGGCAGAGGCCGACAGGTTCAAGTTGGGATAGAAGCGGGTCTTGGCGGAGTCGATGTCCTTGCTCGCTGCCTCGACACGCCAGCGCGCGGCGACCAGATCCGGGCGACGCCCCAGCAGTTCGGCCGGCAGCACCGATGGCAGTGCGACAGCGCTGGCTTGCAGGACTTTCGGTCGGGCGATTTCGTTGCCGCGATCCGGGCCTTTGCCGAGCAATACGGCCAGAGCGATTTTCGCGCTGTTCAGGCGTTTTTCGGCGTCAATCAGACTGGCTTCAGAGCTGGCTTCCAGACTTTGGGTCTGCTGGAACTGGTACTGACTGTCGATCCCCGAGCTCAAACGGCGCTGGCTCAGGTCGAGCATCTGTTTGGTGCGCTTCAAATCTTCGTTGGCCAGGTCATAAACGATGTGCGCCTGACCGAGATCGCTGTAGGCACGGGCCACATCAGCGGCGAGGGTCAGTTGCGCAGCCTGACGGTCGACCTCGGCGGCGCGGGCCTGGCCGAGTGCAGCTTCCCAGGCGTCACGCTGACCGCCCCACAGGTCGAAGTTGTAATTGAAGCCGGCGCTGATGTTGCGCACGGTGGCGTAGGCATCGCCCTGCCCTCGCGGGTCCTGATCCTTGGCCAGGCGTGAACGGGTAATGCCGGCACTGGCGTCGAGGGTCGGATAGCGCTCGGCATCGGCGGCATACGCAGCGGCGCTGGCCTGATGGGCGCGGGCGTCGGCGATCTGCATGTCCGGGCTGTCGTGCAGGGCTTCGCGGATCAGACCGTCGAGCTGCGGATCGCCGAGGCTGGTCCACCAGTCGCTCTTGGGCCACGCGGCCTGGGACAGCGTCACGCCATTGAGGGATTGGCCGACCTTCAGGTCTTTCGCATCAAGGTTTTTGCCTTGGGTATCGAGGCCACTGTAGTTGGCACAACCGGCGAGAATCATCGCCGACAGCACCAGTGTCAGGCTGCTGCGCAAGGTTTTACCGCTCATTGTGTTCACCTAACCGCTGGATAGTGATCGGGTCACCGGCTGCCAGCAGGATTTTCTTGAGGATGTATTCCAGGGTCTTCAACTCGTCCGGAGTGACGGCGCCGGCCAGTTCATTCATCGCGTCAGCGCCGATGTATGGCAGGCGATCGGCCAGTTGCTGGCCTTGCTCGGTGAGTTTCAGTTGCACCTGACGGCGATCGCCTTCACTGCGTTGGCGAACCAGAAAGCCTTTCTGCTCCAGACGGTCGAGCATGCGCGTCATCGAACCGCTGTCCAGCGACAGATGCCGGCACAGCTCGGCCGGGGTGTCGACGCCGAACTGGGCCATGATGATCAACACCTTGAACTGCGCGGCGGTAATGCCGTGGGGTTCCATGTGGGTGTCGATGATCTTGTCCTTGAGTAAAGCGGCACGGCCGAGCAACAGGCCGAGATGGCAATGCTTGAATTCGTCGGGGGTGAAATGCTTCATGTGCTCACCTAATAACTGCCTAGGCAGTGAATGTATGTCGAGATGTTACTGCCTAGGCAGCGAATGTCAACGTAATAGTTAGGTTGCTTGGTAATTAGCTGACATATGGGCTTGGTTTAGCGGCAGGAAGGTAGTGGAATGCGTTCCCCTGCGGGGCACGTCTGCGACTTCTAAGAATCGCCTGATGTCCAGGCTTGAGTGCCGTGGCTAACGTACGTCGCTCATTGGCCGATACGTAAAGCCCTCTCCATGAAGCGTTTCCAAACCCACCGCGCTATCCCGTTAACGAAATTGATTCACACGCTGTGTCTGACGTTACTCTTCGCGTCCAGCTACGCGGGCGCGGCCAATTGCGAGTTCTACCCGCGTCATTTTCAAACAATTATCACTATGCAAGTACCCGCTACACTTTCGATTCCTCGTGATACACCTAACGGCACCGTAATATATGAAAGTCCTCCATTAACACTTGGCCCTACGCCCAGCTCATATAAATGCACTAACGAGTTTTACTATGGTGTTCAGAACAACGTCGGCGTGTCTAAATCGGGTGACCTTGTTTACGCGATCGGAAACACCGGACTTGCATGGCAGTGGTCTTTCAAAGACAACGTAACCATACCCATTTATCCGGGTATTCGGCGAGAAGCGGGCGGATACGGATGGGACACCACAAGACACGTGCTACGACTATTCAAAATAGCGGATGTAATCGGTGTACAGAAAATCCCGGCAGGTACACTTGGGGTATTCCATGCAGACGGTGTATCACCATTGGCAATGGCGACCAACGGCGTAACGATCGTACCTCAATCCTGTGAAACGCCTGACATCAAAGTAGACATGGGGTCGCACGACATGAGTAGCTTTGCCCAAAACGGAGCATATTCTGAGCCGGTCAAATTTGACATCAGCCTTAACAACTGTCCGCCAGGCATCAACAAAGTAACTTATACGCTCAAGCCTACCCTGACTTCTCCGTCGCAAAATTCCACGAGGGGCATCGTAAAGCTGAGTGCAGATTCGACGGCTCAGGGTATGGCTTTGCAAGTACTTAATAGCGATGGAACCCCCTTGGCTTTACATCAAAGCTATGAATTCGCGGACTATTCCTCTGCGGGAGGCAACTTGAAGATCCCTCTGAGCGCTCGTTATTTTCGCGTCGCTGAAACAGGTGGCAATGGTGGGTTTGACAAAGGCATGCGCGCCGGAACAGCCAACGCAACGATTGCATTTGTCATTAGTTACCTGTGATTCCATTGATGCGTTGCTACAGCCAATTATTCGCTTAGCCCTCTTTAAGAATCGTCTGATTTTCATCGTGCCCGGCCGCTCCTACTGTGCCGGGATGCGATTGAAGAACTACCTCCACCAGATCAGCCCTGTGCTGTCCACGCCCCACGCTGCGCGACGGTTGTTGCGCATTTTCGCGTTGGTACTGCTGGTGGGCATCCTCGGCGGCGTCTACAGTTTTCTGCTGTTCACCTTCAACAACGAAATTTCTCAACGGCGCAGCTACATGAGCAGCGCCATCGCCGAGGCGCATACGTTTTTCACCACCCGCGAGGCGCTGCTGGAAAGCCTCAGTTTGTCGGCGACCCGGCAGACCGCGTTAAGCGCACCGCTGTCCGAAGAGGAAATTCGTCTGTTGCTGGGACAATCCCCCGGCAAGCAGTGGAGCATCTGGCTGACCCAGCGCATGCGCGACTATCTGAAAGCGCGCAAATTGAATCTGCTCTACGTCAGCAGCGGCGCCGAGGCGCAGGTTTGGCGCCTGTCCAACACAACGCCCACGACTGGCGATTTTCCACGTGCGATGCTTGATCGCCTGGAAACCCTCAAACGCGACAACACCAACACCGTCAAAGAAATCTGGCTGACGCACAACTTGCAAGGGCACTCGCAGCTGTACATCTTCATTCGCCTGGATGATCGCGATCCCGATTCCGGCTGGCTCGGTCTGGAAATGGACGACCGAGAGGTCTCCAATGCGTTGAGCGACCACAGCGCTGGCGAGTTCACCATGTTCAACTCTCAGGGCATGCCGCTTTTCAGCAACAGCCACAAGCCACCCCCCGGGCAGGATCTGCCACTGCTGCGCCAGCAGGATTTCTTCGGATTCGTCGGTGACGGCTGGTTGCCGGAACAACTGGTGTTGCGCAAACAACTGAAGTCGTCGGACTGGCAGTTGACCTACTCCATCGATTTGCTCGCCGTGCTGTGGGCGTTGTGGCCACAGATGCTTTGCGCGCTGGCGTTCTGCGTGGCCAGCATCAGCCTAGTGTGGCTGTTGATCCGGCGCCTGGAGCATCGCTTCATCATGCCGACCCTGCAACGGATTCAAGCCTTGGTCGAAAGCGAGCTGTTCAGCCGCGACGTCATTCAGACCGCGCCAGTGGCGCTCTGCGTATTGCGGCGCAGCGATGCTCAAGTGGTGCTGGAAAACACCCTCGCCCAGCAATGGCTGGGTGCCTGCAGCGAACAACTGGGTCACGGCTGGATCCGCGCTGCATTTGCGCAAAACGCGCCGTGCCTGACTGATTATTTCGAGACCGCTGACGGCCGCCACCTGTACTTGTGTTGCGCGCCGACCCGCTACAAGGGCGAAGACGTGTTGCTTTGCGCCTTCAGCGACATCAGCGCGCGTCGCCAGATCGAAGCGGCGCTGGAGCAGGCACGCCAGTCGGCCGATGCCGCCAACGAAGCGAAAACCCTGTTTCTGGCGACCATGAGCCACGAAATTCGCACGCCGCTGTATGGCGTGCTCGGCACTTTGGAGCTGCTCGCTCGCACCCGGCTCGACGCTCAGCAGAAAAGCTATCTGCAGGCAATCGAAGGTTCGTCGGCCACCCTGCTGCAATTGATCTGCGATGTGCTCGATGTATCAAAAATCGAGGCCGGGCAACTGGCGCTGGAATTGAGTGACTTTTCCGTCGTGACGCTGGCGCAGGAAGTGGTGCAAGGATACGCGGCGGCGGCGCAGAGCAAGGGCTTGCAGCTATACGCCTGCTTCGACCCACAACTGCCCGACAGCCTGGTCGGTGATGTCAGCCGCGTGCGCCAGGTTCTCAATAATCTGCTGAGCAACGCGGTCAAGTTCACTGATTCCGGGCGCGTGGTGTTGCGGGTCAAAGTGCAGGCCCGTGAGGGTGAGCGCGTCTGCGTAGAATGGCAGGTCTGCGACACGGGGCGTGGCATTGCCCACGCGGACCAGGCGTTTATTTTCGAACCGTTCTATCAGACCCAGGGCAACACCCATGTGGTCGCGGGCACCGGACTGGGCCTGCCGATCTGCCTGCGCCTGACCCATTTGATGGACGGCACTCTGCGCATGGTCAGCGAGCCGGGGCTGGGCAGCAGCTTTTCCCTGACCTTGCCGCTGGAGCAGCGTTCGGGCAATGCACTGTCTGAGATAAGGCCAAGGCTCGCGGCCGAGACTGTTTATGTGGTGTCGCCAGTACGCGAACTGGCCGAGAGTCTGGGTGGCTGGCTGCGTCGTTGGGGCGCTCTGCCGCACCTAGGCGCGCCAGCCAGCCAAGAGCCTGCCAACAGCGGCGTGTTACTTGAGTTGTACCCGGAGCCGATGGCGCAGCCTAGCGACCTGCACTGGTCTGGTCCGCGAGTGCTGGCCAGCGGCGATGCAGCCTGTGAGCCACAGTGCACCGGCGACGATTGGATCGCGAACCTGAACGATCTGGCCGCGATCCGCCAAGCCGTGCGTCAGGCGCAGGGCGGCCCCATCATCGAGCATCAGCAGCACACGCCAACCTCGACGCTGGCACCGTTGCACCTGCACATCCTCGTTGCCGAAGACAATGCGATCAATCAGTTGATCCTGCGCGACCAATTGCAGGAACTGGGCTGCACGGTAACGCTGGCCAGCGATGGCGAAGAGGCCTTGTCACTCTGGCAAAACGATAGCTTCGATATCGTCCTGACGGACGTCAACATGCCGCGCCTCAACGGCTATGAACTGGCCAAGGCCCTGCGGCGCCTGGGCTCCACCACGCCGATCATCGGCGCCACCGCCAACGCCTTGCGCGGCGAAGAGGCGTTGTGCCTGGCGGCCGGGATGAATCACTGCCTGATCAAACCTTTCACGCTGCGAGCCTTGTCGACCGTCTTGGCTCCCTATCAACGAGTCGCCGATGAAGTCCTCTAGCCTGCTGATTGTCGAAGATCATCCGTTTCAGCATCTGTACCTGCAGAACCTGTTCAACGAACTGGGTGTATTCGATCTGGAGTTTGCCAGGGACGGTGAAGAAGCCTTGCGGCGCCTGAAGAATCGCGAGTTCGACCTGGTGCTCACCGATTTGCTGATGCCGGGCATGGACGGCGTGCAGTTCATTCAGGGCCTCGCTGCGCAACAATCGCGTCCGGCACTGGCGATCATGAGCGCCGCCTCGCGGCGCATGCTGATGGGCGCGAGCCTGGTGGCGAGCAATCTGCAGGTGAAAGTCATCGGGCTGATTTCCAAACCGGTCAACAGCGCTGCATTGCGGCGCCTGATCGAGCAGTTGCAGGCACTGCGCCAGGACGCCCCCGTTGCAGCGCATGCCGGTATCGATCGGCAGAGTCTTTTGCGCGCGCTGGATAACGCAGAGCTGCAGGCCTGGTTCCAACCCAAGAAGGCGCTGGACAATGGCCGCATCGTTGCCGCCGAAGCACTGGTGCGCTGGGTGCACCCTGAACATGGCACCTTGTTGCCGGGGGTTTTTCTACCCGCTCTGATCGCCCACGACCTTGAAGAGCATCTGCTCTGGCGCATGCTGGAACAGGCGCTTGCAGCCCAATCAGTATGGCGCCAGCAAGGCTATGACATTCCGGTGTCGATCAATCTGCCGACGCACCTGCTCAACAGCCACGACCTGCCCGATCGCATCCTCGCGTTTGTTCTGCAGCACAACGGCCTGCCGGCGCGGATCTGTTTCGAACTGATGGAATGCTCGGTGCCCGATGACATCAGCAACTTCTACGCCGGGGCCTGCCGCTTGCGTATCAAGGGTTTCGGCTTGTCCCAGGATGATTTCGGCAAGGGCTACAGCTCCTACATGAACCTGGTGTCGGCGCCGTTCACCGAACTGAAAATCGACCGCGCACTGGTACAGGGTTGCAACAGCAACGCCGAACTGGCGCAGGCGCTGACCAGCATTGTCACCCTCGGTCGGCAACTGGGTCTGACGGTGGTGGCCGAAGGCGTGGAAACCGCGCAAGAACTTGCTCTGTTGCGTAAGATCGACTGCACTCAGGTTCAGGGTTTCCTGATTTCCCACGCGGTGTCTTCGGAGCAGTTCCAGCAGCTGCTCAGCCATGACGGCCCGGCGAATGCCTGGTAAGCCGCAACATGCGCTGTCGACCGCCATTTGCCATCGAGGTCATCCGTGTTCACTCGCGTAACCACTTCCACTTACCGGGCGCTTTGATGCCTCATCCCAATGCCTTGCTGGAAAAGCTCGCCAGCAGCTCCCAGCGCCTGAACAAGGGTTTACTGATCCTCGGCGCCCTGGTTTTTCTGTTGGTGGGCATCAGTTATCTGGGCGTGCAGCGCATGGTCGAAGAACAGCGCGATACCCTGCAGTTCCACTTCGCCCGGCTGATGGAAAACATCCGCGAGCAGGAAGCGTTTCTCGGCGATATCTCACGGGCCAGCGACAAGAGTGAGTACTTCCCCGAGACCGTAACGCCGCCCATGGTGCTAAAGCCTTTACCGGAGGAAGGACCGAATATTTATGAAGGCCGTGGCCTTCCGTTCTCGCTGCCCTTCAGCGTAAAGATCGACCCCGAGCGAATCGCCCCCAGCCAATATCCCAAGGTATTTGCCCTTGGTAGTTATCTGGCGGCTTACTACAGTGCATTCTGGGCGGCATCGCATTACCAGTCGCCGCAGGTGATCCTGCTCAACGGGCCGGACAATTTCGACATCGCAGTGCCCGCCGCCGGTCGTTTGCGCGGTGCCGGCCCGACGCAGATCAGCACCTTCGTCGAGATCATGACCCAGAAAAACCTGCAACGGCGCGCACAGACTTCGGCGCAAGTGCACTGGGTGCCCTACCCGTTCGCTGAAGACGACAACGTTACCCCGAGCCTGCTCGCCTACGTGCGGATCAACCTGCACAAACCGACACTGGCCATCGAAGGCTCGAACTCCTGGGTGGTGCTCGGCTCGCTGCTGAAACTGTCGCAGGTCAACAACATCGAACGTTTGATGGAATGGTCGATCTACGACGATTTCACGCTGATCACGCCCAGCGGCACGGTGCTGATCGGCGAGTTCAAGCCTGATCAGGTGCTCGATGAAGGCGCGAATCTGACCCGCGATGGTCTGGTATTCAAGCTCAGCAGCTCCGGCGAGCAGCACTGGACGGCGATCTATGTCATCAGTGTGCAAAGTTTCCTCGATTACGCGCTGTGGCCATTGCTGTGTCTGCTGGGTCTGGTATTGGCGCTGCTCGGTTGCGGGCGCGCACTCAATCGCTGGTACACCAGCCGCGTGATCGTCCCCGCGCAAAGAGCCCACGCAAGCATCGCCGAAAGCGAGGCGTTCAGCCGCGCGGTCATCGACACCGCGCCGACCGGCCTGTGCGTGATCAGCCGCCGTGATCACCAGGTGTTGCTGGAAAACCAGCGGGCCCAGCAATGGCACGACACCCACGAATTGATCAGCCTGCTCGACCAACAAGGCGCGACTGGCCATGGCCACGCCGAGCTTGAGCTCGACGGTCGGCATCTGCACGTGGCCTTCGTCGCTACCCGCTATCAGAGTCAGGACGCCTGGCTGTGTGCGCTGCACGACGTGACCCGCCATGTCGAAGATGCAGCGGCACTGGAAGTCGCCCGTCAGGCAGCCGATTCGGCCAATCAGGCCAAAAGCCGTTTTCTGGCAACCATGAGCCATGAAATCCGCACGCCGCTGTATGGCGTGCTTGGCACGCTGGAACTGCTCGGCCTCACCAGCCTCGCCCCGCGTCAGCAGGCTTATCTGGAGACCATTCAGCGCTCATCCACCAGCCTGTTCAAGCTGATCAGCGACGTGCTGGATGTGTCGAAGATCGAGGCCGGACAGATGAACCTTGAGCTTCAGCCGTTCTGTCCGCTGGAACTGACCGAAGACGTGTTGCGCAGCTACGGTGCATTTGCCCGAGGCAAAGGTCTGCAACTGTATGCCTGTATCGACGCGACGTTGCCGGATCAACTGCTTGGCGATGCGCAGCGCATTCGCCAGATCCTCAATAATCTGCTGAGCAACGCGATCAAGTTCACCGATAACGGCCGCGTGGTCGTGCGTGTTCAGGTGCTTCAGAACGCTGGTGGCCGCGCCGAGGTGCAGTGGCAGGTCAGCGATTCCGGCGTGGGCATTTCCCAGGCGCAGCAGCAGCAATTGTTCGATCCGTTCTATCAGGTCAACGAAGCCGACAGCCATGCCGGCGCGGGCCTCGGTCTAGCGATATGCAAGTGGCTGTGCGAGTTGATGAACGGCCAATTGAACGTGGTCAGCGAACCGGGCCTGGGCAGCCGCTTCAACTTGCAACTGGCCCTGGATTGCGCGCCGGGCAGCCTCGCCGATTGCCCTTCGTTCGAGGCCGGCAGCGCCGCCGTTTACGTGCGTGCGCCGGTCGCCGAACTGGCTCAGCATCTGATCGCATGGCTGAACCGCTTTGGACTCGATTGTCGACTGGTGACCAACAAGCTGCCGCCGCCTTCGGCGCTGCTGGTAGATCTTGCACCACTGGCTAACGCTACCGCTTTCGATGGCCAGCGAATCGTCGCAATTCCTGCAGGCCCCAATCCGGCCCAGGTGAGCGGCAATGGTTGGCAGGTCGATGCCGACGATGTGCGCGCAATCGGCTGGGCGATTGCCCTCGCTCTGCACGGCGCCGGTCATCAGCGCGCGCCGTCGCGGCAGGAGAACACCCGAGCGTTGGACCTGCGCGTGTTGGTGGCCGAGGACAACACGATTAACGCGGCGATCATCAAGGAACAACTGGAGGCGCTGGGCTGCTCGGTGGTCGTCGCGGCCAATGGAGAACAGGCTCTGGCGCATTGGGCACCGGGACGCTTCGATTTGCTGCTGACCGACGTCAACATGCCCCTCATGAATGGCTACCAGCTGGCCGCAGCACTGCGCGAACAGGATGCGACGCTGCCGATCATCGGCGTCACCGCCAATGCCCTGCGTGAAGAAGGTGAGCGCTGCGTCGCCGTCGGCATGAACGCGTGGATGGTCAAACCGTTGAACCTGGCGACACTGCGTGCGCAACTGCAAAACCATTGCCAGACAACTCTGGTACCGGTTGCCGATGCCCCCCCGACGCTGTCGCCGAAAATGCGCGAGCTGTTTGTCGTGACCTTGCGCCGCGACATTCAGACCACCCTCACCGCGCTGGACTCGGCCGATGCCGACAACATCGCACAGCAACTGCACAGCATGGCCGGAGTACTGGGTGCGGTACAGATCACAGCCCTGACCAGCGCGTTTGTCGAACTGGAGTGTCGCCTGACCGGCATGACCGTCACCCCGGCGTTGGCCGCTGAGGTGCGTCAACAACTGGCGCGCCTGAGCGACCTGCTCGACGCCCTTGAATAATTTCACTCTGGATAAAGCACCCATGGAAACCTTCAACGTTGTCATTGCCGATGATCATCCCATCGTCCTGCTGGGGGTGCGGGAACTGGTCGAGCGTGACCGCCGCTTCAGCGTGGTCGGCGAAGCCGTTTGCCCCGATGATCTGATCAATTTGCTGAAGACCCGACCGGTGGATCTGTTGATCACAGATTTCAACATGCCCGGTGACTCGCGCCACGGCGACGGGCTGAAACTGGTGGACTACGTGACCCGGCATTTCCCGCAGGTGCGGGTGCTGGTCCTGACCATGATTTCCAATCCGTTGATCATGACCCGTCTGCAAGAACTCGGTGTGCTGGCGGTGATCCAGAAAAGCCAGCTGCACATTGAAATAGAAGTGGCGCTCAAAGCCATCGCCAAAGGCAATACGGTTCGCAGCAAACAACCCGCGCCAACATCGGTGCTGGAGAATGGCGCCGATCTGGATGAACGCTTTGCCCGCCTGTCGCCCAAGGAACACGAAATCCTGCGATTGTTTGTGCAAGGACAAGGTGTCAATGAAATAGCCCGGGGGCTGAACAGAAGTGCCAAAACAATCAGTACACAGAAAATTTCAGCCATGCGCAAACTTGAAGTAAACAGCGATCAGGAGTTACTGACTTATTGCATCGAGCGTAACTTGTTCAACTAGACAACTGCGCACTTCACCGTGGGCATCTAGGAATCGTCTGATGTTCCAGCGTCAGTACGCGATTTATTGTGTTGCTTTAACCCCACCAATGGAAAAGCAATATGAAAAAGCTGTCTCGCACACTTCTCGCCTTATCGATCTTCGCTGCTGGTAATGTTCTGGCGGCCGATCCTGTTTCGCCAACCACGGCTGGCAGCGGCATCATCAATTTCACCGGCAGCATCAACAACGATGCCTGCTCTGTCGAAGGCGCCGGCAAGGACAAGACCATTTCGGTCAACATGGGTGAAGTGTCGATCAAGGACATGGGCACTGCCACCGCGCCGAAAGGTAATGGCACCCTGAGCGTCGAGAATTTCGATATGAAGATCAACTGCAATGCCGGGACCAAGGTGGCGATGATCTTCGAACCGACCAAGGGCGCAGGGTCGGGCATCGAAACAGGAACAAAGGTCTTGAAACTGATCGACGGCCTGGGTTCGGCGAAAGGCATCGGCATCGCCCTGCTTGATTCCAACGGCGCTGTGATCGACCTGACTTCGCCAACCACCGCCCGGATTGAAAACACCCTGCAGGACAGCAACACCACGCTGAAATTCTCGGCCGCCTACGTGACCACCGTAGATCCCAAACTGGCGGTTGCCGGCCGTGGCGACGCGACCCTGCCGTTCACCCTGCAATACGAATAAACGCGCGATTCAGCCAGCCAGTGCGGGGCGCAACGGCCCTGCACTTTCCTTCACTTTGCGCGGTAATTCTTCATGTTCCTACGTCATCCCCTATCCCTATGCGTCGGCCTCTTGGGCCTGTTCGCCGTCAACCAGGCCATGGCCGGTATTTCGCTGAGCAGCACTCGGCTGATTTTCGACGGCAAGCATAAAGAAGCCGGCATCACCGTACGCAACAGCGGTGCAGACGTGTTGATTCAGTCCTGGGTCGACTCCGACAGCGACGAAGCTGGCACAACGCCCTTCGCCGTGACCCCGCCTCTGGTGCGGGTCAGCGGCGACGAACAGCAGATTCTGCGGGTTATCTATGAAGGCACTGGCATGCCCGGCGACCGCGAGTCGGTGGTGTGGCTGAACGTGCAGGAGATCCCCCAATCGGCAAAAACCGCTAACACCCTGCAACTGGCGGTACGTCAGCGTATCAAGGTGTTCTTTCGCCCCGCCGGTTTGCAAAACAGCGCCTATCAAGCGCCAACCGAGCTGCGCTGGAAGCTGATCGAGCGCGCCGGCAAAAGCACACTGGTGGTGAATAATCCGGGGCTCTATCACGTATCGATAGCCGACATAACGATGCAATCGGGTGCAAGCAGCGAAAAGCCATTCGATTCAACGATGATTGCCCCCGGTGAACAAAAAGAATTCACACTCAAAAACATTCACGCGGCCAGCTCTCCACGACTGTCATTCAGCAGCATCAACGATTACGGCGCCCAAGACCGTTATGTCGCGCAACTTTCCAGCAATGCCGAAGTTAGCGCCAGTCTGGATAAAGAATCGCCATAACTCGCGTGCCGCTTTGACAGCCGCACTTTCACTGTATTTCTCTTCGCTCCGTTAGTTCGTATCGGAGGTGATATAGGGTTCCTGCATGTTTTTTCTCAAGCGCGATGGATTGGCGCCGTTTTCGGTTGCATTGATCGTCAGCACAACTTGCCTGGCCGACGGCGAGGAACAATTCAATACATCGTTTCTGCAAGGCGCTACGTCTGCCGTCGATCTGCAGACCCTGCTTGCCGGCAGCCAGGTGCTCCCCGGCACTTACCGGGTCGATCTGTATGGCAATGACATGTTGGTCGGCCGCCGCGATATCGATTTTCGTCGCCAGTCCGAGAGTCACAAGATCGAAGCCTGCCTGACGTCGGACATCCTCAAGCAACTGGGTGTGGATCTTGGAAAGCTGCAGGCCAGCGGCAAACTGGACAACGCTGCCGCCGACACTTGCCTTGATCTGCCCGGACTGATCGATCATGCCACCGTGCGCTATGACGTGCCGCGTCTGCGGTTGCTGGTCAGCGTGCCGCAAAGCGCAATGGAGCGTGGCCGCCGTGGTTATGTCGATCCCGCGCTGTGGGACGAAGGTGTACCGGCGGCATTCATCAATTATCAGGTGAGCAGCAACCGCAACAGTAGCGACGTCGATACTACGCTTGCCAACAACGTCGGCTTGCGCAACGGCATCAACCTCGGCGGCTGGCGCTTGCGCAACGAGTCCAACTTCAACAGCAGCACGGGCCGGCCGAGCACGTTCAAGAGCAATCGCAGCTATTTGCAACATGACGTCACCGCGCTCAAGGGTCAGTTCAGCGCCGGCGACATTTTCTCTGATGCCGACCTGTTCGACAGCGTGCGCTATCGCGGTGTGAAATTGGCCTCCGACGACGGCATGCGCGCCGATAGTGATCGCGGTTATGCACCCGTGATTCGTGGTATTGCGCAATCAAGTGCCACCATCGAGATCCGCCAGAACAATTACATTCTGTACACCGCCAACGTACCGCCCGGACCGTTCGAAATCAGCGACATCTACCCCAGCGGCTCCAACGGCGATCTGGAAATCACCGTTATTGAAGCCGACGGTCGCCGCCGGGTCACGGTGCAAGCGTTTTCCAGCCTGCCGATCATGGTTCGCGAAGGGCAACTCAAGTACAGCGTCTCGGCGGGCCGCTACAACAGCAACAGCGATGATCAGCAATCGCCGGAGTTCGTCAGCGGCACAATCGTTTACGGTGTCAGCAGCGATTTGTCGGCGAGCGCAGGCACGCAGGCCAGCGAAGATTTCCAGGCGTTTTCCGTTGGCGCCGGCCGTAACACGACGATCGGTGCGATCTCGCTGGACCTGACCCACTCCAGCAGCAGCACATTGGGTCAGACCGTCAAGGGCAACAGCCTGCGCGCGCTGTACGCCAAGACGTTCACCGGCACCGACACCAACTTCACCCTCGCCGCCTACCGCTATTCGACCGAGGGCTATCGAACCTTCAGCGAACACGTCGAAGAACTGAGCAGCGAGGGCGAGAAGCGCACCGGCAATTCGAAAACCCGCACAGACCTGACCATCAATCAGAGCCTGGGACGCAATCAGCAGTTCGGCAGCATCTACCTCAATGCCAGTGACCAGCGTTATTGGGGACGTGGCGGTTCACAAAGTCTGGCGGCCGGTTACAGCAACTATTGGGGCGACGTCAGCTATAACATCAGCGCGACCTATACCAAGGATGTCGGCAACTACGGCCCGGCGAACAACGACACCCTGTTCAACCTGTCACTGTCGTTCCCGCTGGGCTCGAAACCCCGTGCGCCACGCGCTTTTGTCTCGGCCAGCTCGCAGAAGAACACCAGCAGTACCCAGGTCGGCATCAATGGCTATATATCCGAAGACAGCGACACCTATTACTCCATACAAGGCGGCAACAGCCGCACCGGCGGCAACACTGGCTCAGCCAACATCAGCACGCGGACGTCAGTGATGGACATCAGCGCTGGCTACAGCCAGGGCCGCGGGTACAACTCACAGAACCTCAACATCGCCGGTTCGATTGTGGGTCACGCTGGCGGAATCAATCTGGGGCAAACCGTTGGTGAGACCTTTGCCCTGGCGCAGGTCGAGGGTGTACAGGGCGTGAAGATCGCAAGTTTCTCCGGGGCGAAAACTGCTGGCAACGGTTATGCGGTGGTGTCCAATGCGCAGCCGTATCGGGTCAACTGGATCAGCCTCGACACCCGCGATCTGGGCGCTGACCTGGAAATCGAAAACGCCACTCAGCAAGTTGTGCCGCGCCGGGGTGCAGTGGTGCTGGCACGCTATACGAGCAAGAGCGGACGTCGCGTGCAATTTTCCTTGTTTGACGCGCAACGCCAGCCAATTCCATTCGGTGCTGCGCTGGAAGACGCCGCCGGCAAACAACTGGCAATCTCCGACCCGAGCGGCAAGGCATTGGCACTGGTCGAAGATGACGCCGGTACCTTGACCATCAACTGGCAAGGCCAGCGCTGCGAAGCGCTGTATGCCCTGCCCGAACGTGACAAGGCGTTGAACTATGAACGTGCATCATTGGTGTGCCGCCCGCCCCAAACACAGGAGTGAGGCTGCTCGCAAAAGCTCGTCAACTGCACCATCGCTATTGACTGGAGTGTCGCCTTGTCAGCGGTTGAAGCGACGCGGTATCAGGTAAGGAATACACTCTAGAAATCCCGCTTGTAGAAGATATCCAGCGAACTGGCCACGCCGCTGGCGGCTTCCAGGTAGACCTTCTTGCTCAGCTTGTAGCGCAAGGCGATGGTGTTGGCCGGTTCGAATACGCCGACGCCGTAACGCAGGCTGAGCTTCTCGGAGATGTTGCCGCTGGCCACCACGCTGGTGGTGTTGCCGCTGCCCTGGGTGTCGAGCTGGAAGTCTTGAATCCCCAGATCCTTGGCCAGACCGCTGGTCACCCCGGAACTGCCCATCAACCCCAGACCAAGCGCTGCTTGCGCGAGCATGTTGTTGTCTTCGCCCGTGGTGCTCAGCGGACGCCCCAGCACCAGATAGGACAAGGCCTGTTCCTGGCTCATGGCCGGTTCCGAGAAGATCTGCGTGGTCGGCTGCTCGGCGCTGCCGCTCAGGCGGATACCGGCGATCACATCGTCGGTCTGGCGAATCGCTTCGATGTCCAGATACGGCTGATCCAGCGGCCCGGCGAACAGCAGACGCGCCCGGCGCACCGTCAGGCGTTGGCCGTAGGCGCGGTATTTGCCGTCGTTGAGCCACAGCTCGCCACGGGTGTCCATGTTGTCGCCGATGTGCACGTGACCTTGCAGGTTGGCGGTCAGGCCGAACCCGGCAAAGCTCAGTTTGTCCTCGCCGACCACCACGTCGATGTCCATTTTCATCGCCAGCGGCGGTTTGCCCTCTTCGGTCTGCGCGCCGACGATGATTGTGTCATCGGAGACTTTCACCGTCGATGGCGGCAGTTCGCGCACGGTGATTTCGCCTCTGGGCACCAACACCTTGCCGGCAATCGCCAGCTCATCGCCGGCCATGGAAATCTTCAGGTCCGGCGCCACTTCAAGCTTGGCGTAGGGTTCGACGGTGACCGGCAATTGCGTGCCCTTGAGCGCCAGATCCACCACTAGCGCCTGGCCCCAGGCAACATTGCCGCTGAGGCTGCCTTGCCCGGCCTTGCCGCTTTTCCAGCCGCCGTTCAGTTGCACGGTTTCCCCGGCGATCACTGCTTGCAGTTGCAGCGCCTGCAACTCCAGCGGCAGTTCCGGGCCGGACACTTCACCGTCACTGAGTTGCACGGTGCCGTTGACCAGCGGCGCGAGCAGTCCGCCGGAGATCGTGCCGCTGCCGTTCAGGTGCCCGGTGAGTTTCTCGACCATCGGCACGAACGGCCGTGCCACCGACAGATCCAACCCGCTGAGACGGAACGAGCCGTTCAGCGGTTTGTTCTTCGGCAACGGATTGAGCTGCGCCTGCACCATCAGTTCACCCAGTTTGCCGCCGACGAAATTGAGGTCGGTGTCGATGCGTTTCGGCGTGAGTTTGCTGGTGAGCTTGAGGGTCTGGTACGGGAAGTCCAGCCACTGATCCTTTTCCCTCATGCGCAAGGTGCCGCCGCTGGCGTCGATGCTGATCTGGCCGTTCGGGCCGCTGGCCGGCAGGTCCAGTTGCAGGTCGGCATTGAGCTTGCCCTGCCAGGCGAAATCCTTCGGCAGCCACTGTGCCAGGCTTTCGATCGGGAATTGCTTGAGGTGATAACGCAGCTTCGGCTCCGGCATCAACCGCTGGTCTTCGCCACACAGGCTGGCATTGCCGGACATCCAACAATGGGCGCCGAAGTTGATCTTGCCGTCGGCCAGTCGTTCGAGCTTGGCCGGGTTTTGCAGCTTCCAGTCCTGGCCGCCGGCCTGAATATCACCGCTGGCCAGGCGTCCGCGCCAGTTGCCCTTGTCCAGATTGCCGTCCAGGCCCAGCGCCAGTTTCAGCTTCGGCCCGAGCAGGTCGAGATTGAGTTTCTGGCTTTTGATATCGCCCTGGGCGCTGGCGGTCAGGGTGCCCAACGTCGTGTCACCAGCCTGGATGCCACTGCCCTTGAGGTCGATTTTCGCCCGTTGCGCGCTGTCGAGGGTGGCATCGAGGTTTAGGCTTTGCAGGCGATTGTCCTGGAACGCCAGTTGCGAACCTTGCAGGCCGAGCTTGCCCTGCGGCGCCTTCAACGTGCCGGCGACATCGACCCGCCCGTTGACCTGTCCGCGCAGCTGCGGCCAGAGTTGGGCCAGACGCGGCAGCTTGATGTCGATCTGCCCGGCGAGCTTCTGTTGCAGGCTGCCCTTGCCGTTGATGCTGTTGTCGCCGAGGCGGATTTGCAGGGCATTCAGATTCCACTGTTCGCCCGCGCCGTCGGCCTTGGCTTGCAGGATCGCCGGTTGCCCGCGCAGTTTGCCCTTCAGATCGAGGTCGGCGTTGAGGCTCAGGCGCTCGTTCTTCATTTCGCCTTTGCTCTTCAACGGGCCGGCCAGGGTGCCCGGCAACTCCGCGACCCAGTACGCCGGGTTGAGCGCCGACAGTTCCAGCGCAGTGTCCCAGGCGATGCCATCGGCGAACTGCACGTTCACATGGCCTTCGGCTTTACCCTGCCCGGCTTCGAGTTTCAGTTGCGGCAGGAAGATCTGCTTGAGATTGCCGCTGAACGGACTGCTCAGGCTGAACGCCCCCGCCGGCCCATCTGCGGCGGCGGCGAAGTTACCGATGTACTGACCGTCGGTGTAGGAGACTTCACCCGTGAAGGTACGCAACGTGACCTGCGGTTCGTCGATCTCCGGATAGAGCCGGTGCCACGGAAAATCCAGCCAGTTGATATTGGCCTGGGCACTGAGGCCTTTGCTCCAGTCGACATTGCCGGTCAGCTTGAGGCTTTGCTTGTCGTTGGCGGTCAGGTCGAGGCCGGCAATCTGTGCGCCCTTGGCGTCGACCTTGCCCTTGAGCAATAGCGCTACCGGGCCTTTATCCGCAGGCAACGTCGCGTTGCCGAGCAATTGGTAACCGTTTTTCAGGTCGCCTTCGCCGGTCAATACCAGTTGATTCAATTGCAGGGTGTCCGGCAGATCCGCGCTCGGTTTGAACGCTTCCGAGGTGATCCGCACCTTGGCCGGCAGGTTTTCCACCAGCGGTTGCAGCTCGCCGCTCAACTGGCCGTCGAGGTAGCCACGGCTGTCGGCGTGCAGGTTGAGGGTTTTCAGCAGGTCGCCGTCGATTTTCAGCGCCAGCGTCCAAGGTTCGGGAGCCGGCGACGGCAAGGTCAGATCACCGGCGATGTTCAGCGGCCAGTTGCCGGTCGGTTGTAGCAGGCCGGACAGATTCAGGCTCAAGTCATCGCGTTGCAGTTTCACGCTGTCGATCTGCATGCCCTTGGCGGTCCAGTGCGCCGCCAGTTGCAGGCCTTTGAGCTGTTCGCTGCCGTTGAACAGCAGGCTGCCGACTTGCACGTCGCCCAGCTCGATGGCCACCGGCAATTGCAGGTCCGGCAGTTTGATCGGACCGCTTTCGGTGGTTTCTTCACTGGGCGGGAACTGCAGGATGACTTGATCAGCCTTGAGCTGTTCGATGCACAGCGTCATGCGCGCCAGGCACAGCGGCGACCATTCGAAGATCGGCTTGCTCAACTCAACACGACTGCCGTCCTGCTGCCAAAGCAAATGATCGGCGCTCCATTGCCCGCCGAGGCGACCCTGGAAGTTGTCGACGCTCAATCCCGGCACCACCCCCAACACCCACCGGCTGCCAGCCTGCGTTCCGAGCACAGCGGTGATGCTCAACACCATCAGCAGCACCAACGACAACAGCACCAGCGCCGATATTTTCAAACCACGCTTCACAGCTCAGGCCCCATGGAAAAGTGCAGCCGGATGCCGCCGTCATCGTCCAGCGCATGGGCCAGGTCGAGGCGGATCGGCCCCACCGGCGAAACCCAGCGCACACCGATACCGACCCCGGTCTTGAGGTTCGGCAGTTCGAGTTTGTTGAAGGAGTTGCCCTGGTCTACGAAAGTCGCGACCCGCCATTTCTCGGCGATCGAGTATTGATACTCGACACTGCCGGCCACCATGTAGCGCCCACCGATGCGGTCGCCTTTGGAGTTCTCCGGGGACAGACTCTGATAGTCGTAACCGCGCACACTCTGGTCGCCACCGGCGAAGAAACGCAGCGATGGCGGCACCGAACTGTAACCGTTAGTGGCACTGCCACCGACCTGGACACGTCCGAGAAAGCGGTGATTGTCGAATACCGTGGTCAGGCCTTTGATCAGCGCGGTGCCATACAGCAAGTTGTTGTCCGAACCGAGGCCTTCTTTCGCCACCTTGCTTTCGAAGGTCAGGCGATAGCCGTTGTGCGGGTCGATACGATTGTCACTTTTCAGATAGGAGTAACTGATGCCGGGCATCAGCAAGGTACTCAGGCCCGAATCGTCACCGAGCTGGTATTCCTCACGCTGCCATTTCAGCGAAATGACCCGTTGCCAGCCGCTGGGCAACTTGCTGTGCCATTCCGGGCCGAAGGTCAGCAGTTTGCTCAGGGTGTCGGAGCCGTCGATGTCTTCGTACTGATAACCACCGGCCCAGCGCAACTTGTCGGTCAGTGGCGGATCCAGCGGAATGTCGTAGAACAGACCGACGTTCTGCCGTGGCGCCGACAGCTCGGCCTCCCAGCCATAACTATCGCCTTGCGGGTTGACCCAGTGACGGGTCCAGTTGGCCTTGATCCGCGGGCCGACGTCGGTGGAATAACCAAGGCCCAGGCCCATGGTGCGCGGCTTGCGGGTGTCGAGTTTGACGTCCACCGGGATCACGTCGTTTTTTGCAGCGGTCGGCGCGGCGTCGACCCGCACGCCTTCGAAATAGCCGCTCGATTGCAGGTCGCGGTTGAGTTCGGCGATCAGTTCGGAGTCGTAAGGCTCGCCCGGCTTGAACGGCACCATGCGCTGGAGCAGGTCTTCATCGAACGGCGTGTCGCCCTCGAAACTGACTTTGCCCAGCGCATAACGCGGGCCGCTTTCGTAGATCAGTTCTACGTCGGCGACCCCGGCGCGGGGATCGACCATCAATTTCTGACTGGTGAAACGACCGCTGAAGAAGCCGTAGCGCGACGCCTGGTTCTGAATCAGGCGCTTGGCGTCTTCGTAGCGCCCATGGTTGAGCACCGCGCCGGGCTTGAGCACGTCGCTCTTGGGGACTCGAAAGGATTTGAGGGAGGCCGCCGGGCCGTCGACGCGCACGGTCACGTTGCGCAGGCGAATCGGCTCGCCGGGATCGATCTTCAGCACCAGACGCGGTTTTTCACCGCCCTTCACTTCGCTGTCGATCTGCGGCTGGTAGTAGCCCAAAGCCTGGGCGGCCTTGCGCGCCTGCTCTTCGGCACCGCGACTGAAGCGCTGCAAGGCTTCTTCGTCACGATCGCCGAGGCTGCCGATATAGCCTTCTATATTGGCCTTGAGTTCATCGTTGGACGGTTTGACCCGCACATCCAATTCACTTTGCGCCAGCGCCGCGCAGCTGGTTAACAGCATGAGCACGCCACTGGTAAATCTTCCTGGAAACTTCATAGGCGCGGATGCTATCACGAGCTTGGGAGCGTGATAGAGCCTTGGGGTGCGCGGAAAGTTCGACCCTCAAGCCGTTGCAGTTTGTAACACCTGCGGGTTGGCGTGGAAAAACACGTGTTCACGCACCGGGCCGACGGCGACTTCACCGATTTCCTCGTAGCCCTGACGCTTGTAAAACTCCAGATATCTCGGGTTGCCGGTGTCGAGGATCACGCCCTGGGAGCTTTCGTCCACCGCGCACCAGTTATGTACCGCTTGCAGCAGCTGTTCGCCGAAGTGCTTGCCCTGAAATTGCGGATGCACGCCCAGCAGCGGCAGCATGTGCACCGAGTCGGTGGGCACGCAGGCTTCAACGGCGGCGTGATATTCCAGATAGCGCCGGGTGCAGCGAAAACCGGTGCTCAACACCATGCGCAAACGCCAGGCCCAACTCTCGGTGACACCCAGTCGTCGTTGCGGCGGTGCGATCAAGGCAATGCCGATCAAGCGATCGTTGACCAGCAGGCCGATGGCCGGCAGATCCTGCAGAAAATGCTGTTTAACCAGTTCCCGCACCGTGGCGCGCACGCGTTGTTCGTACCCCGGACGTTCGGCCTCGAACAGGTAAGCGAAAGTCGGTTCGTGACGATAGGCCTGATACAGCAAGGAGCGCGCTTCACGGGAATAGCCGCGGTCGAGCATGTGGATGTCGGCGATGGCGGTCGAGGTTTCAGGCATGACGGTGATTCTCCCTGGACGGAACTCAACAGGCCCCATTCTTGTTATACGAGCCTTGGGCTGAAGGGATCGTTCCCACACCCGAAAGACATTAGCAGCGCATATGGACTACCGCCACGCTGGCCCAGATCCTACATGTCAGCTAGCATCGCCCTTTTGCCAGGACTGCCGACCATGAAGATCGTTTCCTTCAACATCAACGGACTGCGGGCTCGCCCGCATCAGCTGGCGGCGCTGATCGAAAAGCATCAGCCGGACGTCATCGGCCTGCAGGAAACCAAAGTCCACGACGACCAGTTCCCGCTGGAAGACGTACGGGCCCTGGGTTATCACGTGTATTTCCACGGTCAGAAAGGTCATTACGGCGTTGCCCTGCTCTCGCGCCAGGAGCCGATTGCCGTGCACAAGGGCTTTGCCACCGATGAAGAAGACGCGCAGCGGCGCTTTATCTGGGGCACATTCGCCGACGCCAACGGCGTGCCGGTGACGATCATGAACGGCTATTTCCCACAGGGCGAAAGCCGCGACCACCCGACCAAATTCCCGGCCAAGCAGCGCTTCTACAGCGATTTGCAGGCGTTGCTGGAAAGCCAGTTCCACAATCAACAGCCACTGGTGGTGATGGGCGACGTCAACATCTCCCCGGAAGACAGCGACATCGGCATCGGCCCGGACAACATGAAGCGCTGGCTGAAAACCGGTAAATGCAGCTTCCTGCCGGAAGAACGCGAGTGGATGGCCCGCCTGAAAAACTGGGGCCTGACCGACAGCTTCCGTCACCTGAACCCGGACGTGACGGACATGTTCAGCTGGTTCGACTACCGCAGCCGCGGGTTTGAAGACGAGCCGAAGCGCGGTCTGCGCATCGATGTGATTCTGGCGTCCCATGGCTTGCTGCCACGGGTGAAAGCGGCCGGCGTTGACTATGAATTGCGCGGGATGGAAAAGCCTTCGGATCATGCGCCGATCTGGCTGGAATTGAGCTGACCCGCTTGAAGCAGAAGATCACGGCCGGCGGTTGTGATCTTCTGCCCTGTCATCTTTCAGCAACCTCACTGACTTAATCTCCCCGGCAATCCCCTTGGCTGCAATCGGTGCCGGCATGACCCTGCGTGTTCTGTTCGTCTTTCTCCTGAGCGGCTGGCTGCAGGTTTCGGCCGCGGCGTTACCCATTCCCGAGAACGGCCCGGCCTTGCGCATCCAGGGTTCCAACACCATTGGTGCGGCGCTGGGTCCGGCATTGGTGGAAGGCTTGCTGCAAGATCAGGGGCTGTTGAAAATCCACAGCGAAACCCCGGACACCGCCAACGAACAACGGGTCGTCGGCCTCACGGCTCAAGGTAAGCGGGTCGTGGTGGAAATCGCCGCCCATGGTTCCAGCACCGGTTTCACCGCTCTCAAAAGCAAAAGCGCCGATCTGGCCGCCTCCTCCCGTCCGATCAAGGACAGCGAACTCGCCAGCCTGCTACCTCTCGGTGACCTGAAAAGCCCTGGCGCCGAGCAAGTCATCGCCATCGATGGCCTGGCGATCATCCTCCATCCCGACAATCCGCTGAATCAACTGAACACAGAACAACTGGCGCGAATCTTCAGCGGCGAGGCGAAGACGTGGGAAGACGTCGGCGGCAAGGGTGGGACGATTCATTTATATGCGCGGGATGATCAGTCCGGCACCTATGACACCTTCAAGGAACTTGTCCTCAGCCGTCATGGGAAAACCCTGAACAGCTCGGCGAAACGTTTCGAATCGAGCGAGCAATTGTCCGATGCCGTGAGCGCCGATCCACAAGGCATTGGCTTTATCGGCCTGCCCTATGTGCGCCAGGCCAAAGCCGTGGCGATTGTCGACGGGCAATCCCAGGCCATGCTGCCACTGGCCAGCCTGATCGCCACCGAAGACTATCCACTGTCTCGGCGCTTGTTTTTCTATTTGCCGCCCGACAATCAGAATCCGTGGGCGCAAGCTCTGGTGAACTTTGCGCAAAGCCGCCAGGGCCAGGCGATTGTCGCGGCCAACGGTTTTATCGCCCAGACCGTGCACGCCATCTCGGTCGCGCCCAATGCGCTGATGCCCGAGGGTTATCAATCCCTCAGCCGGCACGCCCAGCGTCTGACCGTGAACTTCCGCTTCGAAGAAGGCAGCGCCAGCCTCGACAACAAGGCCCGGCAGGATCTGGCCCGGGTGTTCGACTATATAAAGCACCACGACAAGACCGACCGCGCGGTAACGCTGGTGGGATTCGGCGACGCCAAGGACGACCCGGCCCGGGCGGATTTGCTGTCGAAGCTGCGGGCGATGGCGGTACGCCGGGAGTTGGTGAAAAACGGCGTGGTGTTGCGCGAAGTGCGCGGGTTTGGCGCGCTGATGCCGGTGGCGACCAACAGCGGGGATGAAGGCAGGATCAAGAATCGGCGGGTTGAGGTTTGGGTTTATTGAATCTGATGTTGATGCGTTGCAGGCACTGACGCCTTCGCGGGCAAGCCCGCTCCCACAGGTTTTTCTGGTGTTCACGACAATGCGTTCACCGGAGATCCCTGTGGGAGCGGGCTTGGCCCGGGCGGCGCTCCGACGATAGAAGCGCCGCGGTCTTAATGACCGCTACGCAGCATTTCCTTCGGCACGTACTTGCCGATCTCGAACTTGCCGATCGCCGCGCGGTGCACTTCGTCCGGGCCGTCGGCCAGGCGCAGGGTGCGTTGCATGGCGTACATGTAGGCCAGCGGAAAATCGTTCGACACCCCGGCCCCGCCATGAATCTGGATCGCCCGGTCGATCACCCGCAACGCGACGTTCGGTGCGACGACCTTGATCTGCGCGATTTCGCTTTTGGCGACCTTGTTACCCACGGTGTCCATCATGTACGCCGCTTTCAGGGTCAGCAGGCGCGCCATGTCGATCTCCATCCGCGAGTCGGCGATCTTGTCGACGTTACCGCCCAGGCGCGCCAGCGGTTTGCCGAACGCGGTACGGCTTACCGAACGTTTGCACATCAGTTCCAGTGCACGCTCGGCCATGCCGATCGAACGCATGCAGTGGTGAATCCGGCCCGGGCCAAGGCGACCTTGAGCGATTTCGAAGCCGCGTCCTTCACCGAGCAGGACGTTTTCGTACGGCACTCGCACATTGTCGAACAGCACTTCGGCGTGGCCGTGAGGTGCGTCGTCGTAACCGAACACCGGCAGCGGGCGGACGATCTTCACGCCGGGGGTGTCGACCGGCACCAGGATCATCGAGTGCTGGGCGTGGCGCGGAGCGTCGGGGTTGCTCAGACCCATGAAGATCAGGATCTTGCAGCGCGGATCGCAGGCGCCAGAGGTCCACCATTTCTTGCCATTGATGACCCACTCGTCGCCATCGCGCACGGCACGGGCGGCCATGTTGGTGGCGTCGGAGGACGCGACGTCAGGTTCGGTCATGGCAAACGCCGAGCGGATCTCGCCGCGCAACAGCGGTTCGAGCCAGCGCTGCTTCTGTTCTTCGTTGGCGTAACGCACCAGCACTTCCATGTTGCCGGTGTCCGGCGCCGAGCAGTTGAACGGCTCGGGACCGAGCAGCGAACGGCCCATGATTTCTGCCAATGGCGCGTATTCGAGGTTGGTCAGGCCGGCGCCGAGCTCCGACTCAGGCAGAAACAAATTCCACAGCCCTTCAGCTTTCGCCTTGGCCTTGAGCTCTTCCATGATTGCGGTCGGCTGCCAGCGGTCGCCCTCGGCAACCTGCCGTTCGAACACGGCTTCGGCCGGGTAAACGTAAGTGTCCATGAACGCGGTCACGCGCTCACGCAGTTCTTGCACCTTGGGCGAATAAGCGAAATCCATGAGCAATTACCTTTTTTCGGCAGGTTGTTTAAGTCATGCAATCGATGCTAGAACAGCGTTGATAATTTACCTAGCCTATTCTCGGCGTGTATAAACATTCATCACCGATATATGATTGGTTGATTTTCCTGGCCGCCCTGACCCGCGCCATCCACCTATGACAAGCCCCTATAACAAGAGAGCCGCGTAATGAATCTGAGCAAGGTCGACCTCAACCTTTTCATCGTCTTCGACGCGATCTACACCGAAGCCAACCTGACCCGCGCCGGGCAGATTGTCGGCATTACCCAGCCTGCGGTGTCCAACGCATTGGCGCGGTTGCGCGAGACCTTCAACGACCCGCTCTTCGTACGCACCGCCCAGGGCATGGTGCCGACGCCCATGGCACAGAACATCATCGGCCCGGTGCGCAACGCGCTGTCGCTGCTGCGGGTGTCGGTTCAGGAAAGTCGCATTTTCAACCCTTCGCAAGCGGTCAAGACTTACCGCATCAGCATGACTGACCTGACCGAAGCAGTGATTCTGCCGCCGCTGTTCCAGCGCCTGCGTCGGCTGGCACCGACGGTGATCATCGAGAGTTTCCTGTCCAAACGCCGGGAAACCACCAAGGAACTGGCTGCCGGGCGCCTCGATTTCGCGGTGGATGCGCCGCTCAACACCGACCCGCAGGTGCGTCACGTCAAGCTGATGGAAGACCGTTACGTCTGCGCGATGCGCAAGGGTCATCCGCTGGCGACCAAGGAAAAATTCACCCTCGACGATTACCTGTCGCTGACCCACATTCATATTTCCAGCCGTCGCAGTGGCCTGGGCCATGTCGATCTGGCGCTGGGCAAAATGGGCATCCAGCGCAAGATCGCCCTGCGTTCGCAGCACTATCTGATGGCGTCCCAGGTGTTGCAGCAGACCGACATGGTGATGACCGTGCCGGAGCGTTTCGCCCGTCGCCATGATCTGCATGCGTTCAATCTGCCGGTCAACGATGTGCCGCCGGTGGAAACCCATTTGTACTGGCACGAAAGCACCGATCAGGACCCGGCCAACCGCTGGATGCGCGAGCAGATGATCGAGTTGTGCCAGCAAGTGACAGCGCACGAGAAGAAGCTCGACAAGCTGCAGGCGCCCGCCACTTGACGTAAACGTCAACCTGCCATTAGCTTAGCGCCAAGACCCTTCTTCGAGCGCTTTCATGAGCAGCCAGACCTACAGCATTTCCGACCTCGCCCGCGAGCTGGACATCACCACCCGGGCGATCCGCTTCTATGAAGAACAAGGCCTGCTCAGCCCCGAGCGCCGAGGCCAGGAACGCATCTATTCGCCGCGCGACAAGGTCAGCCTGAAGCTGATCCTGCGGGGCAAGCGCATCGGTTTTTCCCTGGCCGAGTGCCGCGAGCTGATCGAGCTCTACGACCCCTCCAGCGGTAACACCAAACAACTCAACAGCATGCTGGCGAAAATCAGCGAACGCCGGGCACAGCTTGAACAGCAACTGCTGGACATCGAACAGATGAAGCTGGAACTCGACACCGCCGAAGAACGCTGCGTGCAGGCGCTGGAGCAGACGCTCAAGAGTCAGCAAGTCGCGCAGTAACAGCCACAATTCATCTCCTGTGGGAGCGGGCTTGCCCGCGAATGCGGTGTTTCAGAATCAGATTTGTCGGCTGACACTCCGCCTTCGCGAGCAAGCCCGCTCCCACAAGGGTTCCGCAGGAATTCAAACAGCAGGTCAACGCCATGTCCCTCCCCTCCCAAGTACGCCTGATCGAAGTCGGCCCGCGTGACGGCCTGCAGAACGAAGCCCAGCCCATCAGCGTCGCCGACAAGGTGCAACTGGTCGACGCGCTGAGCGCCGCCGGCCTTGGCTATATAGAAGTCGGCAGTTTCGTCTCGCCCAAGTGGGTGCCGCAGATGGCCGGTTCCGCCGAGGTGTTCGCGCAAATCCAGCGCAAGCCCGGCGTCACCTACGGCGCGCTGGCGCCGAACCTGCGCGGCTTTGAAGATGCGCTGGCCGCCGGGGTCAAGGAAGTCGCGGTGTTTGCCGCTGCGTCCGAGGCGTTCTCGCAGCGCAACATCAATTGCTCGATCAGCGAAAGCCTGGCGCGGTTCACGCCGATCATGGAGTCGGCGAAACAGCATGGCGTTACCGTGCGCGGTTACGTGTCCTGCGTGCTCGGCTGTCCTTATGAAGGCGAGGTCGCCCCGGAGCAAGTGGCCATGGTCGCCCGCGAGCTGTACGCGATGGGCTGCTACGAAGTATCGCTGGGTGACACCATCGGTACCGGCACCGCGGGCGCGACCCGCCGGCTGTTCGAAGTGGTCTCGAAACAGGTGCCACGCGAGAAACTCGCCGGCCACTTCCACGACACCTACGGCCAGGCCATGGCCAACATCTATGCAAGCCTGCTGGAAGGCATCGCGGTGTTCGACAGCTCGATCGCCGGCCTCGGCGGCTGCCCGTACGCCAAAGGCGCCAGCGGTAACGTCGCCACCGAAGACGTGGTGTACCTGCTCAACGGCCTGGGCATCGAGACCGGCATCGACCTCGACGCCTTGATTGCCGCCGGCCAGCAGATCAGTGCGGTGCTGGGTCGCCCGACTGGTTCGCGCGTGGCCAAGGCCCGTAGCGCGCAGTGAGGGGATGGTGTTACCGCCGAGTGCGAAACGTGGGCGCAAGCGAGTAACACGGAAACAAATTGTCTGGTTTAGCCTGAAGGAAAAATCCTTCAAAAATCTCAACCCATTGATTTACAAGGGTTTTGAAAAGTTGGCACGGCTTCTGCTATCTCTATGGCATAACAAGAATAAAAAGCAGCAAACCAATAAAAATAAGACGTACCGACTCTGACATAACAAAAACAACACGGCAGAGACGCAGCTAACAGATTTTTTTGGAGAAGGTGTGCTTTTCAGGGTGTTCCTCGGAATGACCCGCAACCGGGCAGAGAACAATAAAACTACCTTCAGGTAGCTCCCGAATCGGTTGGATCGCTAGACGAGAAAGCAGATCAGCGCTCAAAAAAATACGTTTGCTCTTGACCCCGGATGGGGGTCGCCAAAAACAGCGGTAAAGGGCCACGGTTGCCAAAAACAACAACAGACCGACCCTCAATAATAAAAAAGAGCACGCGACGACAAAATTAAAGGGGAGCTTCGGCTCCCCTTTGTGCTGTCTGGCTGTTCACTACTGATCTAAACCATACCCCCAAAAGCGATATAGTCCCGACCCAACCCGTAAACTCCACCGACCTCAAAGCCATCTTCGGCCTCCAGCCCGACAACGCCATCGCCTACCTCAAAGCCAGGGCTACGCACGCCATCATCTGGCACTGGCAAGACATGCTCGACCAGGCCCACGACCAAGCCTTCACCATCGCCAAAGCCATGCACCTGGACCTGCTGTCCGACATCCGTTCCGCCCTCGAAACAGCCCTGCAACAAGGCCACACCCTCAAACAATTCACCGACAACCTCCAACCGACCCTGCAAGCCCAAGGCTGGTGGGGCAAACCCATCATCGTCGACAGCCAAGGCGCCGCCCAACCCGTCCAACTCGGCAGCCCACGCCGCCTCAAAACCATCTACCAAACCAACCTGCAAAGCGCCTACATGGCCGGCCGCAAAACCGCCATGCAACAAACCACCCACACCCACCCGTACTGGATGCTCATCGCCATCCTCGACAGCAAAACCCGCCCCAGCCACCGCGCACTCCACGGCCAGATCTACCGCCACGACGATCCCATCTGGCAAACCATCTACCCACCCAACGGCTACAACTGCCGCTGCCGCGTCATCGCCCTGACCGAAGCCGCCGTCAAACGCCGTGGCCTAACCGTCCAAACCAGCCAAGGCCAACCCATCACATTTCAACCCGATCCCGGCTTCAACCACGCCCCAGGCACAGGCCTGACCCAAGCCCTACAACAAAAACAAACCATCACCCAAAACCACACCCATTGACCCACCCCAAATCCCTGTGGGAGCTGGCTTGCCAGCGATAGCGGCCCACCAGCCCCAAAAAATTCCTGACCGGAACAAAAACCCAAAATGCTTACCATCGAAATAAACCACCAACACCTACAGCAAACCCTCAGCCAAATAGAATCCGCCGTCGGCGACCTACAACCCCTGATGCAATCCATCGCCACCGAACTCGCCAGCCAGACCGAAGAAAACTTCGAACAGGAAGGCCGCCCCCAATGGCCAGAACTCTCCGACGTCACCACCGAAAACCGAGCCAAACACGGCCACTGGCCGGGCCAGATGTTGCAGGTCAGCGCTGCTGGTTTGGCGGCTTCGATAACCACGCACGCAACCGACAGTTCGGCCATGGTTCGCAGCAACAAAACGTATGCGGCGATGATGCAATTTGGTGGGGAACAGTCGGATTTTCCGCAGCTGTGGGGGGACATACCGGCACGGCCATACTTACCGATGAATGCCGAAGGCAATCTGCAACCTGAAGCTGAAGCTGAAGCTGAAGAGGCAATTTTAGAGCTAGCAATCAACCACTTAGAGAAAGTGGTTCGTCCTTAACGAATGCGGCATATTTGATACTGGAACAGCAATAGTGTACTGCCCTTATTCCCCGCATTTTGCGCCGTATAGCCATTGAAAGCATGCTGTCACATCGCTACCATAAGCGCTGGGGCTCAGGACCCGCATTTCTGAGATGCATACGTCTCAGCTTGTAGTGCTTTTACCTTTGACGCTCACGCGTCGCGCCGCCGAGAAGTTCTCGCGGTTGTTGGGGTCCTGAGTTACCCTCCAAATTCCGTAGGAGCATGAACCTGCAATGGATGCGTTTTTTCCTTTTGATCCCTCGCCAAAATATAAGATTTCAAATAACAATGAGTTAGCAGCATTGCTCGGTATCTCAACGGCTAAATTGACCTATTACGCATATCACCTAGCCGACAATGAAAAATATATAGCCTTTAAGATCAAAAAGCGTGCTGGGGGAGAACGATTAATTGAAGCCCCAAACAAAGGGCTTAAGGACATCCAAAAAAATATTGCAGTCTTCCTAGAGCAAAGTTACAAGCCGCGAGCGTGCGTATTTGCTTATATCCAAGGTAGAGGGATTGTCGAACATGCTGCAACCCACATTGGACAGCGCTGGCTGTTACGTCTAGATCTAAAAGATTTTTTCCACTCAATAAGTTTAGCACGAGTATCAGGCGTACTTCGTCGTGCGCCTTACAATTTTGCAGAGTCGCCAGCCAACACTGCTGCTCGATTATGTACGTTAGGTAGACGATTACCTCAAGGCTCTCCTGCCAGCCCAACAATCAGCAATATTCTTTGCAGAGGATTGGATTACAAACTAAAAGAACTGGCAGCCTCAAATAAGTGCTATTACACACGCTACGCTGATGATATATTTATCTCCAATAATGGAAGTTCATTTCCGGCATCCATTGCTGTTCGGAGTGAGGATGGATCGGCAGAGCTCAGCGATACTATTAAAAAAATTATTACTGATGCTGGATTTAGTATTAATCTTGATAAAACCATACTACGCAAAAGATCAGAGAGACAGATCGTCACGGGCGTTGTCGTTAATCGAATATCTAACGTCCCGAAAGATTTTATTAAATCGATTCGCGCAGCCCTTTACGCATGGGAAAAGCACGGGCTTGAAGCCGCGGAAGAATATTGGAAACGCTCCATAGCTAAAACCAATCGATTTGATGGCGAATCACCTCAGATGAAGTTCGTTTTACGTGGAAAGGTAACCCATGTCGGTCACGTCAAGGGGTATTCAGATGGTACATTTTTAACTCTTGCGAAACGTCTACAGGCGCTAGATAGCGACTACCGCATAGATGAGCAGAAAATTTTACGAAATATCACCGGTGAGATACATATCTACACTGAAGGTGTTACCGATACGAAACACTTTCAAACAGCCCTGCGTGCATTACAACGTCGCGGTGAATTCGTGGGACTAAACTTAACATTTAGGAACTCGAGAAAGCCTGGGAGTTCGGGCCTTAAATTGCTATGCGAAAATTTGAGTGAGACACTACAAAGACACTTAACTATATGCATTTTTGACAGGGACGAGAGACAGATTATAAACGAAATGGGCGGCTCCCCTGGCAACTATAGAGACCACGCAAACAACGTATTTAGTCTAATCATACCCACGCCTGAATTCAGAGACCCGAGCGATCTTATATGTATTGAGCACTTATACCAAGATGCACAAATTTACATAACGGACAACCAAGGCAGACGATTATACTCCAGGGAAGAGTTTGACTCTTTAGGCTGCCACAAAAGTGAACCTAGTTTGTTTTGCAGAACAACCAAGCAATCACTAATATATGACGACCAGGTTATTAACTTGCAAGAAAAGAAAAACGTTGCATTACCTAAGAACAAGTTTGCAGACTATATCGCCGCTGGAGCACCACCTTTTAGCAATATCGACTTCGAAGGATTTCGCGGCACTTTCGCGCAAATAGTAGAAATTGCGTCTTCATATACTCGATAGAAAACCAAAAAGCGTCCCAGCTTGTAATTTTAACTATTATTTTTCCTAGAACAACTAAGGCGATCAGAGCGGCACGCTTTCGCTCTGATCGTTATGGGGCAGAGGGTTAATATTTGCGATAGCTGTTTTTCCTGATGAATGAAGTGCCTCTCGTAACTTTATCAACTCTCATCTTCATCAGTACATCAATATCTACATGCTCTAAACCGACGAATGCCATGTCATTAAATTTTGAAGACATGTATTCTGCCCAATCGTCAAAGTAGTCCTTCCCTAATGGTTTTAGAAGAGAGTACTTTTCAACATAGTATTTTAAATCCGCACCGACGGCACTGAGGCAATTTATTTGTAATAATGCCATTTCCGACTCGCTTAGCTGCGCTCGTACAATGTTTGCGTAATTCCTTTTTCGAATATAGTCCGTGTAAAACCTCCTCTTGCTTAAGTTATTGACATTCTCATTTTTATCTTCTACCAACATGTCGACGCTCGTGTCAATCATCTTCATAATCCAATACAGATTTCGAAAATAGTGACCAATAGAACCTTTCCAGTTACCAATGTACCTCTCAATTTCGGACTGCATCTCATTTTTTGTTGCAATTGCGGCATATAAAGCATAGCAGTCAGCATCCTTAAATCTCTTAACCATCGCATCTATTGCATCACGCCCTGAGATCCCCTGACCTAATACTCCTGAATATTTGATGTCTCCCAGTATTTTTGCGTGCACATCCAACATTCCGAAAAGAGTCGACTCAAACATCTGTCGTGAATACACCGCTGTTTGTTGCCGTTGTTCTTGCGTTGCCGTTTTTGCTTCCTGCTGAGCTGCCTTCATTTCTGCTCGTTGTAATGACATTGTCTTTAATACCGCCATCAACGCCAGAAAGCTTAGCAACGGATTCAGGAATCCACCCGCAAAGTCCCCGAGCTGCCCCCAATAACTTGCCGTGCCAGAGTTTGCGACTGCGACTTCTGGAATATCGACACCTAAGAAGAAATGAAGATATAAAGCGCCGAAGACCCCAAAGCAAGCGGTTACGGCCAATAGTGATACGCCTACATAAAATATATGCGTGCGAATATACTTTTTTAGCAGAATTACAGGATGATTTAAGGGGAAGTAGCGCTCAAGCCACATAATTACTTTTCCTTACTCAGCTCAAACAATCAAAATATTTGAGGCCCGAATGCGAACGCTCTTCATTAAAAACCACTTCAGCAGATTTCCGCCTCAATGACGTAATAAGGCACCAGGGCATGTAGCAGATTCGAATTTTCATCCAGCTTTGAAACAGTTGCTTCCTGTATGAATGTGCGGTTAACAAGCTTTAATTTCGCACCAGCGGCAAACACAACTTCTTTTTCGTGCTTCATTTCGCCCTCACATCCAAACACGTATGCATGACATCTTGCGCTCGCAGTTCTTAATACAATTAAATCAACGCGTTCCAAGTCGTAGGCTTTTCCTTTGAATTCAGCATTTCTAAGCGCTATCTGAGGACAGAAGCTAGTGGAGAGTGGGCGATCAGTTACGAATTCGTCAGCGCCGGACGGCCACCCACCACCGTGAAATAAAAACTGACCATCATCAAAAATAGCACCGTGCTCTTGAATTTCTTTATTAACCTTAATAGCGTCGTAGTACGGATAATGGGTTTGATAACGAGCGAGACTTTGCGGCGTTTTGTCTGGCATGAGACTACGAACGAATTCCATAGCCGAACTGCCATCTAAAGCATCATCAATGAAACTCTCTAGCGCGTTATCGGATCTAACTTCCGCCATATGAGTTGCTGCCGAGAATGCTGAATATATGGTTTTTTCTAGCTCATTATTGATTTCAAATATGAAGTGCTTATATTTTTCATAGTGAGATAGTCGCTCAGCTTCACTTAGCTGTCTCCGAGACCAGACCTCATACGGAGGATCAAATACATCTACAATAGGTAGTCTTTTAATTATTAACTCGTTACGCATCAGTTTCCTGTCCTTGGCTATCTAAATCGATAGTGGCTCTTTGCCTTACCTCTCATCACTATAGCAGCCCATCACACGCCTGAGGTCAGGTGCGTTCGTCGCTCAGATTAATTTACGTCGACTAAGGCTAAATGCCATCTGTTGCCACTCAAATCCATGGCTGTCACCCTGCACCCTGTTCAACGGACCAGGACAAGGAATCAAGGATTGAGTGGCTACGTCCCCAACCCACCCAAGGGTTACCGCAACGCCGGCGTCGAACCCGTCGACATCAACGCCCAGCACTGGGCACAGTACAAAGACCTCCCGCCAGCACCAGACGCAAAGCCCGAAACCATGGGCTGCGTCTTTGCCAAAAGCTGCAACCTGCCCGACGGCGAAATCAACCACACCAACCCAGCAGGGTTCGTACCCGTCGAAAAACTTGCTGACTACGGCCTATGGGCCGTGCTCGGCACGGCGGCAGCAGTCACCGCCGAAGGTACGCCACTGCAACTGGTCGGCGGTTCCACAACCGGCAGCACCATCACTCAGCGGTTGGGCGGCTCACTTGCACTCAATCTGCTAGAGGGCGCTGGTACGTTAGCCGCCGGCGCAGTAGTAGGCACCGTCGCACTGCTAATACCCAACACCAGCATCGCCCCCGACAGCGCGTTCTACAAAAACGATCAATACGCCACGCTCGACAGCGGCCGCACCCGCGTACGCGTCAACGTAAAAACACTGCCCGATGGCTCCGTCAACGCATACGGCTTCTACACCGGCGGCAAAAAGGACTGGGAAAATGTCCCTGTCATCAAAGCGGAAAAAGACGGAGAGAAATTCGTTGCCGACATAGGCAACGGCATAGGCCTCACCTGGACACCAGCGACAAGCCCAGACGGCGTACTGGGTATTCCAGCACTAGAAGGTGCGCCCCAGCTGCCACCCGTATGGGTATACCCGCCGACAGCACAGTCGGACACACTCCTGGCCAACCCCGCGCATCCCCCAGAGTTCCAGGACGCAATCATCTGGTTCCCCGATGACGCAGGCCTAGAGCCCATCTACATCGTGCTCAGCACGCAGCTAGAGAAGAACAAACAAAAGGGAAAGGCGTTTGAAGAAGCGTCCTTCGAAGAGTTCAGCAAGACCAAACCTGAAGCCGCCCGTGAGGTCACAGTCAAAACCGACAGCGGAGTCCGTACCCGGATTGATATGATGGGCCGCGATGCCGAAGGCAATATTTCATGCGTTGAGTGCAAATCTTCAGAAACAGCGCCACTCACCCGCAACCAAAAACTCGGCTTTCCAGAAATTGAAAAGTCCGGCGCGACCGTCGTCGGCAAAGGCAAACCCGGCTTCACCGGAGGCACCAGAATCCCACCCACCAGAGTCGACATCATTCGACCTGACCCGACCCTCTGAGGGAGCAGACATGTCCATCACCGAAACAAAAATCGTCGACATCATCGCGGTACCCGAGTGGGAACCCGACAACGTCGTACTCGTCATCACCGATCACCTGGAATGGGGCGACAAAGCCCAACAAGGCGAGCACCTGTTGTTGCTTCAAGAAAAGATCAACACCTACATCGCCTTCATTGAGAGCGGCGAACTGCTGGAAAGCTACCCCCCAGCCAAAGGTAAAAATCCCAAAATTCGCATTAATGGTCTGTACCAATTGCCCGAGCAGGGCGAGACCTTCATTGATCGCGTAACCGAGGTACTCGAGGGCGTGGGCATTGGTATGGAGTTTGTACTCAAAGACGACTTAGCAGTTCGCCACTAATTGTCGGGATTAGGTTGAACTACGCTAGGCCGTTAATGGCCTAGCGCTTCCTCCGAACTTCAAAATTCGATCATCTGGTTCCAGACAACGTGGGCCTTGATCCAATTTCGCCTTCAGCAAGCAATCAGAGAAAATTTCGATGGCGGCGTGGCGTCCGAGACCTACATGTGTACGCTATCTCCGGGCTTACCACACCTCATCGCTTATGGCGTAGCCCAAAACCTTAAGAGACGCCTCATCCTGAATAACTCTACCCACCGTGTACAGACCCTGACCGCCACTCAGCAGCATTTCCATTCGATCTTGATCAAGCTCTCCACTAAAGAAGTCGTCAGTCAATTTTTCAATGAGAGCTGCGCTCGATATGGCTAAAAGCGTTCTTCCATAGTCAGACAAGCCATCAAATGAGCTAGGTTCTAGCTCACTATTTTCACTGTAATAGTGCAGTATTTTCGTAATGTCCTTATTTTTCGAGTTCGCCATGGCTTGGCTAAAATTGCGTCGAAAGTGCTTAATCAGCTTCAATATCCAGCCTGACTCGCTAGAGACCAACCGCTCAAAAAATGAATTTGCAGTCTCTCGGTCCGTTGGTTTAGCCCGTTCGAGTTCCTGAAGCCATTTGGTGGCAAGACTTTCTCGTTGAAAATCCTGAATGTTACGCATCAAACCGTCTACCGAAGCTTTCGCCTCACCATTTTTAATCGCAGCGGCGAGGTATTCCGTCAGATTTTCGGGTCTCGGACTGTAGCCAACAGCTTTATCGTATTCAGTTTTTTGCATATCCAGCGGGGGATGTTTCACAAGTGGATCAATGTCGAAAACAACCGACCGGCTTGACCCGGCTTCAGCTACCCCAAGGTAGACCCCGTAATGGAATGCTCCGAACAGCGAAATCCTAGCGTAGATGACGTTGTCATCTGCGTTATGCCCAACAATGATCCTATGATTAAACCGTTTGCTCTCAGAATCATGTCCGCCGTCGGAGGGGCTCAACCAGCAGGCAAAGTCTTTTCCAGAATTGTTAAGAGTGTATTCTTTAAGCGGTGCCAGCTCGGGCAGGCGGGCCAAATCTGGAAAAGCTTGAGCTAGAAATGTTTGCGCAATATAGGCGATTGCCCTTAGCCCAGTATCGCTTCCACCCAAATCCAGCCGTCCCTCGAGAGTGCCAGGATAATAAATCCCCGGAGTACCTTTGCTCTTAACGTGAACGTCCAGACCTTTCTCTCGCAAGGCAGCTACGTAGGTGTCTAGTTGCTGCAGAGAATTTGCTGCGATTTCGATTGCACTATCACCCTCAGGATTCAACGTGACAGAAGTTATTCGGGGCTCAGCAAAAGCAGTGGACGTGTTATTCAGCCACATTTCTGTCTTCGTAACAGGATCAATCAGTAAGACAGGTTTCACTTCTCCAGTCGTTTTTTGGTGATCCCCCACCACTCCGATCTGCGAATTGAAGAAACGCATTTGGTTGACGATGATATTTGCCAGCTCTGAATACTCTCCATTGTGAGTATCACAATAAATTCCTTTATTGGTACGACGCCCTCCTAGCGCAGCCGGGAACACGTGCTCACGGGAATTGGCGGCTACGCCGCAGATAATGCAACTTCTTTCCATGAAAATTACCTTTTAAAAAACGCCATTGATCAAAACGTGAGGCGCAATTGTATGGCGCGAAAATGGGTCAGGTAGGGACCTATGGATCAAGCCATTAGTGTTCCAAGCAGGACTACCTTGGCGACCAATGCCAAGCTATTCACGATGAACCCCAAAAACCACGTTGACACACAGCCACCAACGACGACCTTCCAGTGAGCACTCAATTGGCATGTGCTTGAGGTCAAACCGCAGTATCCAGCCATCCACATGCACCCGGCAAATTCATCAAAAACTCGGAGAGTTCATGGCTTTCGACGTGTGCAAAAACGACGTGGGATTGGCGTTTAATTTACACCAACTGTTACGCCATAAAGGCTACAACACCTTGCGTCGTTGCCTACGCGTACGCCAGAATCCGCCGGCTTGTGCGCTTAGACCTCGGACTTTATCGTTTGCCTGCCACTGCCCATCAGTGGTCGGGTTTAGTAGCCCGTATGGTCTTAGTAAGTGCATGAGCCCCATTCAGTCAGGTACGTCTAGTCCTGCACTTGATGGTGGTTGTGCGCAGGGCGCTCTCGAGCGCGCCGGTCTTGCTAATTCCTCCGGTCTACTAACCTGCGCGCAGCCGCCACCCTTCTTTTAGTAGAGAACGGTCGCGGCCCTATTTCAGGAATTAGATATATGTTCAAGATTACGCCTAACCCTCCGGATGCAGATCCGATCCCCTACGACGCCGCACTCGAAGCCGAAAACATAAAAACGGCAACCGAGCGGGCGATCAATCATTACCTCGATCCTGGGGCGCAGAAGACGTCCAAGCCATCGCGCAAGCCCGGCAGGATTTATCTGGTCAATCCAACGGTGGATGACGAGACGCTGCTGGTCGAAGCGTGCGAAACGCTGTCGTCGGCCAGTGACATGGCCCGAGACATCGGCAACACCGTCGATCCGTCGCAGCGCAAGGCGATGCAGATACTGCAGCAGGTCATCATGCTGAGTGAGCTGCTGGTCAATCGTGTGCTGGATAACCATCACGTTTCGCGGTAGTTGCCGCCTCGGTGAGGGGCTTGCCCCTCACTGCCTGGCAGCCGTCTATAAAAGTCCTCAAGCGACTCTTTTCCGGAGTTCCAGCTGATGTCCAAGACCGTCATTCCACCGTTAGAAGATCCGGTGTCACCGTACGAATTTCCCGATTCAAGAAAGCTCCACGACGCCGCCGAACGCGCCCTCGACTATTACCTGACCCCCGCAGCCCAAATCATGGCCACGCCTTACACCCCAAACGACATGTTCATGGTCAACCCGCAAACCGACACGGAGTCCTTGTTGGCCAACGCCTGCGAATCCCTCGCGTCAGCCACGGTCATGCTCGGTGATTTTGCCGGCCTGCTGGAAGGGCCGAACCGCAAGACCCTGTTGGGCATTGCGCAAGTCGTGATGTTGGGGGAGTTGGCGGTGAATCAGGCGTTGGAAAATCTAGAAGTAAAGCAATAAGCGCTGCTTTCGAAGCCAGGGTGCGCGCCCTGGCTTCGAAGGCTCTGATCGATATAGAAAGTTGAAACTGTGTCAGCCCTCGTTACTGCGCAACTCCTCGATACTGATCTCACGCATCCGGAATTTCTGGATCTTGCCCGTTACCGTCATCGGAAACTCCTCCACAAACTTGAAGTAACGCGGCGTCTTGAAGTGGGCGATGCGCTCCTTGCACCACGCTTGCAGTTCTTGTTCGGTCGCACTGTGGCCGGGATGGAATTTGATCCAGGCGACGATTTCCTCGCCGTAACGCGAGCAGGGAATGCCGATCACCTGCACGTCCGCCACCGCTGGATGGGTGAAGAAGAACTCTTCCAGTTCACGCGGGTAAATGTTTTCGCCGCCACGGATGATCATGTCCTTGTTACGGCCGGCGATGCACACATAACCCTCGTCGTTCATGCTCGCCAGGTCGCCGGTGTGCATCCAGCCTGCTGCGTCGATGGCTTCGGCCGTGGCATTCGGGTTGTTCCAGTAGCCGAGCATCACGCTGTAACCGCGAGTGCACAGCTCGCCGATGGTGCCGCGCGGCACTGGATTACCAGCCTCGTCGATGATTTTGCTTTCGAGTTGTGGCTGGGTGCGGCCGACGGTGGTGACGCGCAATTCCAGCTCATCCGATGGACCGGTCTGCAGGGACACGGGACTGGTTTCGGTCATGCCGTAGGCGATCTGCACTTCGCTCATGTGCATTTCGTTGATAACTCGGCGCATCACCTCGATCGGGCAAGTGGCGCCGGCCATGATTCCGGTTCGCAGGGTCGACAGGTCGAACTCGGCGCGCTGCGGTTGATCGAGCATGGCGATGAACATGGTCGGCACACCGTACAGCGCGGTGGCCTTTTCTTCGGCGACGGTGCTCAGGGTCAGCAGTGGATCGAAGGCGTCGTTGGGATAAATCATCGTGCTGCCGTGGGTGATGCAGCCGAGGTTGCCCATGACCATGCCGAAGCAGTGATACAGCGGCACCGGGATCACCAGCCGATCAGCGGCGGTCAGGCCGAGGCTTTCGCCGACCATGTAACCGTTGTTGAGGATGTTGTAGTGACTGAGGGTCGCGCCCTTGGGGAAACCGGTGGTGCCGGAGGTGTACTGAATGTTGACGGGCTGATCGAAGTGCAGGCTGTCGCTGCGTTCACGCAATTGTTCTGGAGAAACACTGGCGGCCAGATCGGCCAGTTGCGACCACGGGAGAAAACCCGAAGGCGGCTGCGGATCAAGGCTGATCAACCCGCGCAGCTCCGGCAGGCGCTCGCTGCGCAGTTCGCCGATGGATTGCTCGGCCAGTTCCGGCAGCAAGCCTTGCAACATGCCGTGATAGTTGGAGCTCTTGAACGCCCCGGCGCAGACCAGCCATTGGCAACCGGATTGCTTGAGTACGTATTCGAGTTCGGAGCTGCGGTAGGCCGGGTTGATGTTGACCAGGATCACGCCGAGTTTCGCGGTGGCGAACTGCGTGATGCACCACTGCGCGCAGTTCGGCGCCCAGATGCCGAGCCGATCACCGGCCTGCAAACCCAACGCCAGCAGGGCTCTGGCATGCACGTCCACCGCGTCGGCCAGTTGCCGCCAGGTGTAACGCAGCTGCTGATGGCGCACCACCAGCGCCTCGCCGTCCGGGTACTGCGCGACAGTTTCGTCGAACTTCTGCCCGATGGTCATCGCCAGCAAGGCTTTGTCCTGGGAACCACGGGTGTAGCTGCGCTGCGGGTTTGCACTGGGTTGATCCATGACGACCCCTATTGTCTTTATTAGTGGGTGTTGGACCGGAGTCATATGAGCTCCGACCATTCAGAACTGGCCCTACTCTCGCTCAAGTTGACGTTAACGTAAAGGGTGATTGACAGCCATTCGTCACAGGCTTACGTTAACGTAAAGGTGAGAGCCAAAACGCCGCCCTCCCGACCCTACAAAAAAGCCAAAAGGTGACCCATGAGCTATCCATCCCTGAACTTTGCCCTCGGTGAAACCATCGACATGCTGCGCGATCAGGTTCAGTCCTTTGTCGCCAAAGAGATCGCTCCGCGTGCCGCGCAGATCGACAGCGACAACCTGTTCCCGGCTGATCTGTGGCGCAAGTTCGGCGACATGGGCCTGCTCGGCATCACCGTGCCGGAAGAGTATGGCGGCGCTGGCCTGGGTTATCTGGCGCACGTCGTGGCGATGGAAGAAATCAGCCGTGGCTCGGCTTCCGTGGCGTTGTCCTACGGCGCCCATTCCAACCTCTGCGTGAACCAGATCAACCGCAACGGCAACCACGAACAGAAAACCAAATACCTGCCGAAGCTGATCAGCGGCGAACACGTCGGCGCACTCGCGATGAGCGAACCGAACGCCGGTTCCGACGTGGTTTCGATGAAACTGCGCGCCGACAAACGCGGCGACCGTTTCGTACTCAACGGCAGCAAAACCTGGATCACCAACGGCCCCGACGCCAACACCTACGTGATCTATGCCAAGACCGACCTGGAAAAAGGCCCCCACGGCATCACCGCGTTCATCGTCGAGCGCGACTGGAAAGGCTTCAGCCGCAGCAACAAGTTCGACAAGCTCGGCATGCGCGGCTCCAACACTTGCGAGCTGTTCTTCGATGACGTCGAAGTGCCGGAAGAAAACATCCTCGGCGTACTCAACGGCGGCGTGAAGGTGCTGATGAGCGGCCTCGATTACGAGCGCGTCGTGCTGTCCGGTGGCCCGACCGGGATCATGCAGTCGTGCATGGACCTGATCGTGCCGTACATCCACGACCGCAAGCAGTTCGGCCAGAGCATCGGCGAATTCCAGCTGATCCAGGGCAAAGTCGCCGACATGTACACCCAACTCAACGCCAGCCGCGCCTACCTCTACGCCGTGGCCCAGGCCTGCGAGCGCAACGAAACCACGCGCAAGGACGCCGCCGGCGTGATCCTCTACACCGCCGAACGCGCCACGCAAATGGCCCTGGACGCGATCCAGATTCTCGGCGGTAACGGTTACATCAACGAATTCCCCGCCGGCCGTCTGTTGCGTGACGCCAAACTGTACGAAATCGGCGCCGGCACCAGTGAGATCCGTCGCATGCTCATCGGTCGCGAACTGTTCAACGAAACCCGCTAAACGGAGCTGCCCATGGCTATCCTGCATACCCAGCTCAACCCTCGTTCAGCGGAGTTCGCTGCCAACAGCGCGGCGATGCTCAAACAGGTCGACGCCCTGCACACCCTGCTCGCCCAAGTGGCTCAGGGCGGCGGCGCGAAAGCTCAGGAACGTCACACTTCGCGCGGCAAACTGCTGCCCCGTGAGCGGATCAACCGCTTGCTCGATCCGGGCTCGCCGTTTCTGGAAATCAGTCAATTGGCCGCCCACGCCGTTTATGGCGAAGACGTGCCCGCCGCAGGCGTGATTGCCGGGATCGGTCGCGTGGAAGGCGTCGAGTGCATGATCGTCGCCAACGACGCGACGGTGAAAGGTGGCTCGTACTACCCGCTGACCGTGAAGAAACACCTGCGCGCCCAGACTATCGCCCAGCAGAATCGCCTGCCGTGCATCTATCTGGTGGACTCGGGCGGCGCCAACTTGCCGCGTCAGGACGAAGTGTTTCCGGATCGCGAGCACTTCGGGCGGATCTTCTTCAATCAGGCCAACATGAGCGCCATGGGCATTCCGCAGATTGCCGTGGTCATGGGCTCCTGCACCGCCGGCGGCGCTTACGTGCCGGCGATGGCTGACGAAGCGATCATGGTGCGCAATCAGGCGACGATTTTCCTCGCCGGCCCACCCTTGGTGAAAGCCGCGACCGGTGAAGTGGTCAGCGCCGAAGACCTCGGCGGGGCCGATGTGCATTGCAAGATTTCCGGGGTCGCCGACCACTACGCCGAAAGCGACGAGCACGCCCTCGCCCTCGCCCGCCGCAGCGTCGCCAACCTCAACTGGCGCAAGCTCGGCGAAGTGCAGCAGCGCACGCCGATTGCGCCGCTGTACGCCAGCGACGAGTTGTACGGCGTGGTTTCGGCGGACGCCAAGCAACCGTTCGATGTGCGCGAAGTGATTGCGCGGCTGGTGGACGGTTCGGTGTTCGATGAATTCAAAGCCTTGTTCGGCACCACGCTGGTCTGCGGTTTCGCCCACCTGCACGGCTACCCGATCGCGATCCTCGCCAATAACGGCATCCTGTTCGCCGAAGCCGCGCAAAAAGGCGCGCACTTCATCGAACTGGCCTGCCAGCGCGGCATCCCGCTGCTGTTCCTGCAGAACATCACAGGCTTCATGGTCGGCCAGAAATACGAGGCCGGCGGCATCGCCAAACACGGCGCCAAACTGGTGACCGCCGTGGCGTGCGCCAAGGTGCCGAAATTCACCGTGATCATCGGCGGCAGCTTCGGCGCCGGTAACTACGGCATGTGCGGGCGGGCCTACGATCCGCGTTTCCTGTGGATGTGGCCGAACGCGCGGATCGGCGTGATGGGCGCCGAACAGGCAGCCGGCGTACTGGTTCAGGTCAAACGCGAGCAGGCCGAACGCAGTGGCCAGGCGTTCAGTGCGGAACAGGAAGCCGAGATCAAGCAACCGATTCTCGACCAGTACGAAGAACAGGGTCACCCCTACTATTCCAGCGCACGGCTGTGGGACGACGGCGTCATCGACCCGGCGCAGACCCGCGATGTATTGGCCCTGGCCTTGTCCGCGTCGTTGAACGCGCCTATCGAACCGAGCCGCTTCGGCGTGTTCCGGATGTGATCGGGAGAACCTCATGAGCGACTTCAACACCCTCGAATTGCAGAGCGATCCACGGGGTTTCGCGACCCTGTGGCTGAGCCGCGAAGAAAAGAACAACGCGTTCAACGCCGAGATGATCCGCGAACTGATCCTGGTGCTGGACAAGGTCGCCAGCGACGCCAGCCTGCGTTTCCTGCTGGTGCGCGGACGCGGCAAACACTTCAGCGCCGGCGCGGATCTGGCCTGGATGCAGCAATCGGCCGAGCTCGATTACCACACCAACCTCGACGACGCCCGGGAATTGGCGGAGCTGATGTACAACCTCGCCAAACTGAAAATCCCGACCGTGGCCGTGGTGCAAGGCGCGGCGTTCGGCGGCGCGCTGGGTCTGATCAGTTGCTGCGACATGGCGATTGGCGCCGATGACGCTCAGTTCTGCCTGTCGGAAGTGCGCATTGGTCTGGCGCCGGCGGTGATCAGCCCGTTCGTGGTGCAAGCCATCGGCGAACGTGCGGCGCGGCGTTATGCGCTGACGGCCGAGCGTTTCGGCGGGCAGCGAGCGCGTGAAATCGGTTTGTTGTCCGAGAGCTATCCGGCGACCGAGCTTGAACAGAAAGTCGAGCAATGGATCGACAATCTGCTGCTCAACAGCCCCGCCGCCATGCGCGCCAGCAAGGATCTGCTGCGTGAAGTCGGCAACGGCGCGCTGACTCCGGCCCTGCGCCGCTACACCGAAAACGCCATCGCCCGCATCCGCGTCAGCCCGGAAGGCCAGGAAGGCTTGCGGGCCTTTTTGCAGAAGCGTCCGCCGAGCTGGCAAGCCGCAACTACCACCAAGGAGCCGCGTTGATGAGCGCACCTGTTCTCACCACCCTGCTGGTGGCCAACCGTGGCGAAATCGCTTGCCGGGTCATGCGGACCGCCAAGGCTTTGGGCCTGACCACCGTTGCCGTGCACAGCGCCACCGACCGTGAAGCGCGGCACAGCCGTGAAGCGGATATCCGCGTCGATCTGGGCGGCAGCAAAGCCGCCGACAGTTACCTGCAAATCGACAAACTGATCGCGGCGGCCAAAGCCAGCGGCGCTCAGGCGATTCACCCGGGTTATGGTTTTCTGTCGGAGAACGCCGGGTTTGCCCGCGCCATCGAAGCCGCCGGCCTGATCTTCCTCGGCCCCCCCGCCTCGGCCATCGACGCAATGGGCAGCAAATCCGCCGCCAAGGCCCTGATGGAAACGGCTGGCGTGCCTCTGGTGCCGGGCTATCACGGTGAAGCCCAGGATCTGGACACCTTCCGCGATGCTTGCGAGCGCATCGGCTATCCGGTGCTGCTCAAGGCCACCGCCGGTGGTGGCGGTAAAGGCATGAAAGTGGTCGAGGACGTTAGCCAACTGGCTGAAGCCCTGGCCTCGGCACAGCGTGAAGCGCAGTCGTCGTTCGGCGATTCGCGGATGCTCGTGGAGAAATACCTGCTCAAGCCGCGTCACGTGGAAATCCAGGTGTTCGCCGATCAGCATGGCAATTGCCTGTACCTGAACGAGCGTGACTGCTCGATCCAGCGCCGGCACCAGAAGGTCGTTGAAGAAGCACCGGCACCGGGCTTGAGTCCGGAACTGCGTCGGGCGATGGGTGAAGCGGCTGTGCGTTCGGCGCAGGCCATCGGTTACGTCGGCGCCGGCACAGTGGAATTTCTGCTGGACGCGCGCGGCGAGTTTTTCTTCATGGAGATGAACACGCGGCTACAGGTCGAACACCCGGTCACCGAAGCCATTACCGGGCTCGATCTGGTGGCCTGGCAGATTCGCGTCGCCCGTGGCGAAGCGTTGCCGATCACACAGGATCAGGTGCCGCTGAACGGGCATGCGATTGAGGTTCGGTTGTATGCGGAAGATCCGTCGAATGACTTCCTGCCGGCGACCGGGCGTCTGGATCTGTACCGTGAATCCGCCGCCGGGCCGGGGCGTCGTGTGGACAGCGGGGTTGAGGAAGGCGATGAGATTTCGCCGTTCTATGACCCGATGCTCGGCAAGCTGATTGCCTGGGGCGAGGATCGTGAGCAGGCGCGTTTACGGCTGCTGAGCATGCTCGACGAGTTTGCGATTGGCGGGCTGAAGACCAACATCAACTTCCTGCGGCGGATCATCGGGCATCCGGCGTTTGCGGCGGCGGAGCTGGATACCGGGTTCATTCCGCGTTATCAGGAACAGTTGCTGCCAGCGCCTGCTGCGCTGAGCGATGAATTCTGGGAGGCGGCGGCGCAGGCTTTTGCACAGAGCCTGCCGGGGATGGCTCGGGCGGATGATCCCGCTTCGCCTTGGGCGCTTCACAGTGGTTTGCGCGCCGGGTTGCCACGGGAAATCGCTCTGCATTTGAGCTGCGAGGGGCAGGATCGGGCGTTGACGCTCGGTGCTGACGGCAATGCAAAACTGATCGGCGAGCATCTGGTGCTCGAGCACGATGGGCTGCGTCGACAGCTGCGTGCGATTCGTCGTGGAGAGTTTCTGTATCTGCAATGGGACGGCGAGCTGCGACGCGTTGAAACGTACGACCCGATCAGCGCTGTCGAAGCCAGTCACAGCCATCAGGGCGGTCTGACGGCGCCGATGAACGGCAGCATCGTGCGGGTGCTGGTGGAGGCCGGGCAAGCGGTTGAGGCCGGCGCTCAATTGGTGGTGCTGGAAGCGATGAAGATGGAGCACAGCATCCGCGCGCCCCATGCCGGCGTGATCAAGGCGCTGTATTGCCAGGAAGGCGAAATGGTCAGCGAAGGCAGCGCACTGGTCGAACTGGAAGAAGCGTGAAAGGTGGATCGATCCTACGCCTGGCGAGGATCGATCTGACTAGTATTTGGCGGTTGCCTGAACCACGACACCGATGATTCGGCACTCTTCGGTCAACAAGGCTTTCGGCCAGGTCGGATTGAGCGGCACCAGGTAACGCTGGCCGCCCTCTTCGATCAGCTTGCGGAAGATTGCCTCGTCGCTGTCCGGCCATTGGGCGATCACCAGTTTGCCGGGCTCGGCTTCCAGCGCCGGATCCACCAGGATCATCATCCCCTCGCCAATGCTCTGCCCGCTGGGCGCAGTCATCGCGTTGCCCGTTACCGTGAGCCAGAACGCCGGGCCACGGGCGTGGTAATCCGTCAGTTCGAAACGTCGCTTGTCTTTGGCACTCGAATACGCTGGCTGACTTTCACGGGCCTCGACCGGCGCATTCCACTCGCTGACCGGATAGCGAAAGTAAGGGTTGTACTTCTGTGCCAGAGGCATTTCGTCGTCCGCATCGATCTGCGGTTCACGAATCACCACCGCGACTTCGAGATACTCCATGCCCAATGCTTTCAGCACGCGGTTCATCTGCGTGATGCCGGGCTCGCGGCGCTTGTTCAGCCAATGGCCGATGCCACCCTGAGACATGCCGACGCGCTCGCCGAGCTCGACTTGAGTGACGTTGAGTTCACTCATTTTGGCTTTGACCAACTCAATCCATTTATCCATGTGCGGCACCATACGTGGACGCCTTCGGCCGGCAAAACACATATTGTAGTATTTAAATTCTGGTCACAAATACTATAAGTACTATTCTTGGATCACGGATTTGAATCGACCAAGGAGTGACCTTTCACCATGAATATCACCAGCAACGACTTGCCCGACCTGCAGATAGACACCACTTTCAAGTCACCGCAGGGCTGTGCCGCAGCGCAGCGGGCATTGGACTATTACTTGAAACCGGCTGTGTCAGCGCCGGACGTGGAAGAACGATTTTTCGGCGTAAACAGCAACCTGAGCGGTGAAGAATCCCTGGTCCACGCCTCCGATCTGCTGCGATGCGCAGCGGCCACAGCATTCAAGGCAGCGGATGGTCTGCAGGGTGTCAGTCGGGATCTGGCGTTTTCGGTAGTGCACATGGTGGACATGGCACGGGCGATGGTCGATCACTCGCTGGATGGCGGTGTTCGATGAAGACGGACAGGAAAGAATTTTCCAATCGCGCAGATAAAAACGTTTGACTTGCAAATGATAATGATTATTATTGCAAGCAGCTGGTCGCGAGATCAGTCGATGGACCAGAGACCTTAGGTCGGTCTTCTGGACTATCTCCTCATCAGGCTAATCACGGTTTTTGACCCGGCTTTTTGCCGGGTCTTTTTTTTGCCAGTTTTCTGGCTTTTGGCTTCAGGCTAATGAAGTCTTTGGGTGCCGCAAATTCGATGGCGCGGATAATATCAAAAGAATATTGCTTGGCAAGCGAACCCCGGCCACATTGGGGCGAACTAATGCCAATTAGCACTTGAGAATCAATCGCACAGCCACTAAGCTGCCTGCGCGTCATGGAAGACGCCCCCCGCCGCAACCCGCAATTTCCCTCGGTTTCACCCCTGCCTTGCGTGTAAAGTAGCCGCCATAAAAATCATATTCAGGAACCGATTATGACCGTGGCCAAATCTTCGTTCGACATCAGCGCCAACTTCGACAGCGGCAACATCCAAGTCATCGACATCAGCAACCCGCTCAACCCGGTTCTGGCCATTCGGCCAGATACCCGCAGCGCCCATTTCCAGTGGTTCCACTTCAAGGCCAGCGGCCTGCATGTTCATCAGGAACACTGGTTCCGCCTGGTCAACGCCAGCCAGTCCTCCTACAACAAAGCCTGGACCGGCTATCAGGCGGTCGCTTCCTACGACCACGTCAACTGGTTCCGCATTCCGACCCAATTCGAAGGCGACAGCCTGCGCTTCTGCCTCGAAGCCGAGCAGACTCACGCCTGGTTCGCCTACTTCGAGCCTTACAGCCGTGGCCGTCATGACTGGCTGATCGAGCAAGCGCTGACCAAGGCCGGCACCGAACTGCTGGCCACCGGCAAAAGCGTCGAAGGCCGCGACATCCAGCTCCTGCGCAAAGGCACCGGTGCCGAAGGCCGCCGCAAGATCTGGATCATCGCCCAGCAGCACCCCGGCGAACACATGGCCGAGTGGTTCATGGAAGGCGTGATCGAACGTCTGGAGCATCACAACGATCCAGTGCTGAACAAACTGCTGGAAAGTGCCGATCTGTATCTGGTGCCGAACATGAACCCGGACGGTGCCTTCCACGGTCACCTGCGTACCAACGCCATGGGCCAGGACCTGAATCGCGCCTGGCAGAACGCCAGTCAGGACGTCAGCCCGGAAGTGCTTTTCGTACAGCAGCAGATGGAAAAATATGGCGTCGATCTGTTCCTCGACGTACACGGCGACGAAGAAATTCCTCACGTGTTCACTGCCGGCTGCGAAGGCAATCCAGGCTACACCCCGCGGATCGAGAAACTCGAAGAGCACTTTCGCAGCCATCTGAAACACACCACCAAAGACTTCCAGACCAAGTACGGCTACACCCGCGATGAACCGGGTCAGGCCAACATGACCCTGGCCTGCAACAGCGTCGGCCAGAAGTTCGACTGCCTGTCGTTGACCCTGGAAATGCCGTTCAAGGATCACGACGATGCGCCGAACCCGCTTACCGGTTGGTCGGGCCAGCGGTCGAAGCAATTGGGCAAGGACGTGCTGACCACCCTCGCCGACATGGTCGACACCCTGCGCTGATACCCCCTGTTTTTCGCCACATGAAAGATCGCAGCGCTGTCTGCGATCTTTTTTTTTGCGCTGCACTTTTTGCCTAATCAGGTTGCAAAACAAAACCAGATTACCTACCGTCAATCCAGTTTTAATTTAAAACCTGAAAAGGAATCAGAACATGAAAGCGCAAACACTCGGCAGCGGTGTCGTGCTGCTCTTCGCCATCGCCTGCGGACTGGCCGTCGGTAATGTGTACTACGCGCAACCGTTGCTGGACGCCATGGCCGAAGCATTCAACCTGTCACCCGCGAGCATCGGCATCGTCATCACGCTGACCCAGGTCGGCTACGGCATCGGACTGGTATTGCTCGTGCCGCTCGGCGATCTGCTCAACCGCCGACGCTTGATTGTCACGCAAACCCTGCTGTCCGCCGCAGCATTGTTGATGATCGCACTGGCCACCAACAGCATTTGGCTGCTGGTAGGCATGACCCTGACCGGCCTGCTCGCCGTCGTCACTCAAGTGCTGGTGGCCTATGCCGCAACCCTGGCCATCCCGGCGCAACGCGGACACGTCGTCGGCGTGATCACCAGCGGCATTGTGGTCGGCATCTTGCTCGCACGCACCGTAGCCGGCGGGATGGCGGATCTGGCCGGCTGGCGGGCGATCTATCTGTTGTCGGCAGGAATGACGCTGATCATGGCGCTGTTGCTGTTTCGCGCGCTACCCAAGGATGAGAGCCCCCAACCGGCAACCTCCTACGCAGCATTGATTGCTTCGGTGTTCAGCCTGTTTCGAGAGGAGCCCGTGCTGCGACAACGGGCGATTCTGGCGTTGTTGACCTTCGCCAGCGCCATGGTGCTATGGACGCCCATGGTCCTGCCGCTGGCCGCCCCGCCGCTGTCGCTTTCCCACAGTGAAATCGGATTGTTCGGGCTGGCCGGCGCGGCTGGCGCACTGGCGGCTGCGAGAGCCGGACGCTTGGCGGACAGTGGTCTCGGGCAATGGGTCAGCGGCCTGTCCTTGTTGCTGATGCTCGGTTCGTGGCTGCCGATCGCATTGACCCAATCCTCGTTGTGGGCGCTACTGATCGGCGTGATCACTCTGGATCTGGGCTTGCAAGCCGTGCATGTCACAAGCCAGAGCATGATCTACAGCGTTCGCCCACAGGCACAGAGCCGACTGACTGCCGGCTACATGCTGTTTTATTCGGTTGGCAGCGCCCTGGGATCCATGGCCTCGACGGCCATGTACGCCTGGGCAGGATGGTCGGGTGTCTGCTGGTTGGGTGCCGCAATCAATATCGTCGCGCTGCTTTACTGGTGGCGAACATTGGCACCGCAAAAACGTGGCGAGCAGTGCTCCCTCGCCACGTCGGAATAACCTCCGGGGTCAGTCGCGACTCCGTCCCCGCAGCATGCTGTCGAGTACCTCGTCGCGGCGCACCCAGCCATGAAACAACGCGGCAGCCAGATGCAGCAACACGGTCAGAAACAGCAGATAGGCCAGATAGCCATGCGCCTTGCGCAGCAAGGCGAACACCTGGGCATCTGCCGGCAGGATTGACGGTAATTGCAGGGATCGCCCCAACATCACCGGATCCCCCGCCGCACTGATCATCGCCCAGCCCAGCAGCGGCAACACCAGCATCAATGCGTAAAGCAACAGGTGCGACGCCTTGGCTGCCATCACCTGCCAGCCCGGCAGGTCCTCCGGCAGTGGTGGCTGACGAGTCCCCAACCGGACAAGGATGCGCACGATCACCAGCAACAGAATTGCGATACCCAAAGGTTTGTGCAGGTTGATCAGCCATTCATGCCGCGCTGACACCGAGGTCACCATGCCGGCCCCGATGAACAACATGGCGATGATCATGAGTGCCATCAGCCAGTGCAGCAGCCGCGCCAGCGGATTGAAATGCGTCGGTGGCGTTCTCATGGGCGTGCCTCCTGTTTGCCAGTGGGCAATTGACTGACTTCACTGGTGCGTCGCAGATAGGAATCGGCGTAGCCGGCTGAGCGCGCAGCCAGCAACGGGTCGTCGGAGCCTTCTATCCCGGCGGGCAGAACCAGTGGGTCATAGTTGATGTCGCGGCATTCGCCGCTGAGTTGCGGCTGAGTCTTTTCCAGGACCAGGGTGCCGGCATTCAACATTTTGCGACCGGCAGGCCAGACTTTGCTCGCGTCATTCACCGGATCGTCGGCATTGGCCAGCGTGAGGTTCAACTGAAAACGCAGCGGCCCTTCGGCCAGCCGTCGCACCAGATCCTTCTCGAGAAAATCGCTGCCCTCTGGAGCCACAGCTCCCGCTGCATCCTGGGCCAACGGCGCCATGCTCCAGCGCACGGCCTGCTTCTTGCCGCTCGCGTCGACCAGATAGAACGCGTTGACACTGTTGTAAGTCTCGGTCACGTAGCTGGCCGAAGGTTTGGCCGTCTTCACCCAGGTCAGGAACGGTACGGCCTCCGGATGCGCGGCGAAAAATGCCGGCACTTTGGCGGGATCGGGTTTGCCGGTCGCCGGGTCCGGCAATTGCGCCTGCTGCAACTGATAGAACGCCTCGGGCGTGCCGACCGGAAACACCGGCATGCTGTTCATTCCAGTGCGCCATTGCTGCCCATTCGCCTGGGTGAAGCGCAGCGCCAGACTGCGAATCGGTACCGCGCTGTCCGGCGCATAAGGATTACCCGCCGGCAGCGCGAATCGACCGACTACCGGAGTGCGTGGCTCATTGAACACTTGCGCGACAGAGTAAGGACGCGCCTCACCACTGCTTTCGAAATGACCGATGACGCAAACACCCTTGGCGTGATTGCGACGGAACCCCGGATGCACGCCGTTGTTCTTTTCCAGCACATCGACCAGCGCCTTGGGCGTCAGGCGTTGTGGGTCAAAGTTGCCGTGAACGTAGGCAAACGCCCCGGCCACGGCTGCGACCACCACGGCGATTCCGCCGAGACGCAACACCAGGCTCGCGGCACTCAGTGGCGGGCGTTGGGGGCCGCCGGGCGGTGAGCTGCGATCAACCATGAAAAACTCCAGGGCCATCGGCCATAGGGAAAGGTGCTATGAGACGCACGCCTCGTAGGTTTATTCCCTTTGAACTGTAGTTTCTTTCACGCGGTGACGCGCGAGCCCACCTCCGGGCCGTTTACATCAGATCGAACCGTGGCTCGCGCTTTTCCAGAAATGCCTGCATGCCTTCCTTTTGGCCGGGCGTAGCAAACAAGCCGTGAAACGAACGCCGCTCGAACAAAAGGCCTTCGCGCATCCCTGATTCATCGGCCCGGTCCACCGCCTCTCGCGCAGCCCGTGTCGCGGTGCGAGGGAATCCGCCAATCCGCCGCGCAACCGCCAATCCCTCTTCAAGCAAATGCTCGGCGGCGATCACCCGCGATACCAGCCCCGACTGCTCGGCCTCACGAGCGGACATCGAGCGCCCCGTCAGAATCATGTCCATGGCTTTTGCACGACCGATCAAACGGGTCAGACGCTGCGTGCCACCCATGCCCGGCATCACCCCCAAAGTGATTTCAGGCAGACCGAATTGTGCGGACTCGGCCGCTACGATCACATCGCACATCATTGCCAGCTCACACCCTCCGCCATAGGCGAACCCCGCCACTGCCGCAACCTTCGGAGTACGCAGCGCGGCGAACGCGTCCCAACCGGCAAAGTAATCTTCCTGAATCATGTCCAGACAAGACTTTTCGTACATCTCCTTGATATCGGCGCCTGCCGCGAAGTAATCCTTCGTACCGGTGATCAGGAAACACCCGACACCCGGATCGCCATCAAGTGCTTGCAGGGTTTCCAGCAGCTCGCGCATCAATTGTGCGCTGAGCGCGTTACGGGCGTGGGGCCGGTTGAGGCGGATCAACACCACGCGACCCAGTCTTTCGATCAATATATTCATCGCAGTCTCTTTCTATGTAAGGGGAAGGAAAACGGTAATACGCCCGTCAGGAATCCCAGATCGCGCCATAGGCCGGAATGCCCCGTCCCTCCATTTCCTTGACCACGCGCTCCGTTAACGTCTGGTTGGAAATGCAAATCACCGCCTCCGCGCCGTGGCGTTGAACCGCCGAGTAGGCCAGCCTCACCAGGTCTGGCTTGCCCAGCAGATCGGTATCCCAGATATGCGCATCGGGTTGGGCTTGAAGAATTTCATCGACCAATGCGTCGCCGTAGGTCTTTCTCGGGCTGCGGGTCGACCAGATCAGGTGAATGGGCACCTGCCGCGCCAAAAGATGCGGCAGCACCGGGCCGATCCCGCTGCCAGTGGCGACGTAAACCACCGACTTGAACAGGGTTTCAATGCGAGCGACCCCGGCGGTGGTGATGCCCTTGACCCAGACATGGGTTGGCGGTTGCTCGATCAGTTCGCCTGTCCAGTCACCTGCTCGGGAAATGATCAAGCGAAAACCCCGCTCGCCCGGTGCAGGAATGTTGGCAAAGGAATGCCATTCCCACAGCGGATTGCGACTGATCGCGGTGGAGGATCCGGCGAACGGCGTATGGTGATCGAAGCGGGCAATGACTGCATGTGACGATGGCTTGACCAACGTCACCGGCACCCTGCGAAGACGCAGCCAGGGCAACGCAATGCTGAGCGTCAGCACCGGCAGCATCCAGAACGACGCAGACGTCAGCAACACCGGTGTCAGATCCGTCGCTGGATTGCGGTCCCGGGCAAACACCAGCGTCATGGCCCAGAACAGCAGCAAGGCAGCCCAACCGGCAAAACGGTGTGTACGTTCAAAACCGTTATGAAACCGCGAACGAATCCCTGGCATCGCCATGATCGCCATCAGCAACAACAACCCCAGCAACGTGCCGCTGATCGCCAATAGCGTCAGCGAAACCCCACCTACGCCTTCGATCCGTTGCCAGACCAGCGAGCCGAACAACGCGAAAAACCAGGCAATCGCCGCCATCGCGCCACCACTGTGCAAACCACCAAAGTGATAGACCTTGGCCAGTGACCGGCGAATCGCCAACGGCCAGGTCGCAGGCACACGCGTGGCCAGCCAGAACAACACGTTGATCAGATATTGCTGACGAATCAGGATCGCCATCGACAGGTTGATCAACACCAGTTGCGACAGCGCTTCCAGATCGTGTCCCGAAGCTGACCACCACTGTCCGGCGGTCAGCCCATGCCCGAGCGCAGCGAAATTACAGATCAACACCAGCGCGACCAGCCGGTTGTAATGAGAAAACAGCGGCAGCGTCCCCAGACGTCGCCATAACGCACGCGGCTCGGGCAAAGTGACGCCTGTGTCCAACCCGCTCATTGCCCCGCCTCCTGTTCGGCGGCGGTACGTTGTGCGTGGTACGCCTGGGCTCGCTCAAGCAACAGGCGTTTGTCGACTTTGCCCCGCGAGGTCAGCGGAATTTCATCCACCGGCAGAATCATTGAGGGGATGCAGTAATAGGCCAGGCGCTCTTCACAACGGCGTCGTGCCGCATCGATGTCCGTGGAAACGGGGTAGACGAAAGCCACCAGATTGCGGTTATCGAATTTCAATGTGACGGCGCGCTCACATCCCGGTGACGATTCCAGCGCTGCTGACACCGAATCCAGCTCGACTCGAAAGCCCCTGACTTTCACCTGATCATCCACACGGCCCAGGTGCTCCAGCTCGCCCTCATCCGTCCAGCGCCCCAGATCCCGGGTACGAAACATCATCCGCCCCTGCCCCAGAAACGGATCGAGACGATAACGTTCGGCAGTCAGTGCAGGGTTACCCAGATAGCCCGCCGTCACGCAATCACCACCGGCCCACATCTCGCCCTGTTCGCCCGGCCCACACAATTGCCCCGTTTCATTCAGCACATAAACCGTGTTGTTCGGCGTCGGCCTGCCGATCGTCAATCGGCCCGTCCCCTTGTAATGCTGCAAGGTGTTGATGATGGTGGTTTCGGTGGGCCCACAGGCGTTGTAAAAAGTGCAAAAGGACGCCCAACGATCGGCCAACGGCTGCGGGCAGGGTTCGCCTGCAAGGGCTACCACCTTCACCTGACTGCAGCGCGCGGGGTCCAGCGTGGCGAGAATCGACGGCGTTGCGATCAGCACATCACATTGCTCGGCCGTCTCGGCGATGTCCTTGCCGCGAATCATCAGCGTTGCGCCATGGGCCAGGCAGCCCAGAATTTCCCAGGCCGCCATGTCGAAAGCGATGTTGAGGATCTGGCCGACTTTCAAACCTGGCCGCATCCCGAGATTGCCGGGAGCGGTGAGCAGAATATTGCAGACATTGCGCTGGGTAACCCTGACGCCATTGGGTTGCCCGGTCGTGCCGGAAGTGAACAACACAAAGCACAGCGCATCCGGTGACGACGCATCACTCCCCACGTTCAAGTCATCGGCAATCGAGCCTGGCGAATCGATGAACGCGTCCAGAAAGATGCAGTGCTGTTCCGCCGTCAGGGGAATGGCATGCGCCAGCGTTGAAAGCGTCAGCACCACCCGCGTCGAAGCGACTTCCATGATGTGGCGCAATTGAGTCGCAGGCGTAATGCCAACATGCTGTGGAATATAGGCAGCCCCTACCTTCAATGCGGCAAGCATGCCCACCAGCATCGGGATGGAACGCTCGACAAACAAGGCGACATGATCACCCGGCACTACACCATGAGCCTTCAGCGCTGTGGCCAGCCGGTTGGCCTGGCGATTCAGTTCACCATAGGTGAGGGTTTGCCCCTGAAAACACGCGGCCAGATTCTGCGGATGAGCTGCAGCCTGCTCTTCGATTGCGCGATGGATCAACGAGAATCCAGGCTCGACCACCGGACCGCAACCGAACTGACGCCATGCATCTTGTTCGACGCACGAGGTGAACCGGGTATCCCTTGCGATTGCATGCATCTCTAACATCCCTATTGCTCAAATTATCGTTTCAGCCAGATCAGCCACCGACGGCCTTCAGACTGCTTCGGTGGTTGTTTGCGCTTGTCGGACGGGTTGAGCCGGGAAATTTGAATCCATTACATGGACTGCAAGATGCGGTGAGCTTTCCTACGTAGCAGGTTATGAAATCTTTCAGCCCACAGGATGGAATAAGCTGTGTCGAGAGGCGTCTCTCCTTATGACTACCGCGCTTCTGAGCCAGAGCATGCCCCTGCCATGAACACACTCGACGAACAACTTCGCGAAGTGATCCCCCGATTGCGACGCTTTGCCGTGTCGTTGACGCGCAACGCCAGCAGCGCCGACGATCTGGTCCAGGCCAGCCTGGAGCGTGCCCTGTCCAGTTGGGGCGACAAGCGCGCCGAGGGCGATCTGCGCGCCTGGCTGTTTTCGATCCTGTACCGCCAGTTCCTCGATGCGCACCGGCGCTCCCGGCGCTACGCCCGGATGCTCGAATTCTTTACCGGCCGCGATGACACCGAACCCTCGGTGGAGCGCACCGTCATTGCCCAGTCGACCCTGCAAGCCTTCGATCGCCTGCCCACCGAACAGCGCGCCCTGCTGCTGATGGTCTCGGTGGAAGGCCTGACCTATAAGGAGGTCGCCGAGATCCTCGACGTCCCCACCGGCACCGTGATGTCGCGCCTGTCCCGCGCCCGCCAGGCTTTGCGCCAGCTCAGTGACGGCGAAATCAGCAGCCCTTCCTTGCGGATACTCAAATGATCAGCCTGCCCCCCAGCGAGCGTGATTTGCACGCGTACATCGACCACCAGCTCAGCGACGCCGACCGGCGTGTACTGGAAAACTGGCTGGCCAGCCACCCCGACGAGGCCGCGTTGATCCGCGCCTGGCAACAGGACGCCCAGCACCTGCGCGCCGCCCTCGGTGGTGCCTTGCAACAACCGGCCAATCCGGACCTGGACCCCGTGTTGATCCGCCAGCGGCTCAAGCATCGATCACGTCGACACTGGGCCAGCGCGGCGGTGTTGCTGATCGCGGTCAGCCTCGGCGGTGTCAGTGGCTGGCAGGCCCGGGAAATGACCTTGGTGCGTTCGGTAGCGCCCATGAGCGATGCCCTGCAGGCGTACCGCTTGATCGCTCAGCAAGGGATTCTGCCGGCGGACTACAAGGTCGGCGGCGCCGGCGACATGCAGGGCTGGCTCGACCGCTACTTCACGCAGGCCAATCGACTGCCGGACCTGACCGCAGCCGGTTTCCGACCGGTCAGCGGGCGCTTGCTGAGCACTGACGAAGGTCCGGCGGCGATGGTGATGTATGAGGATCGAGACGGGCACAAGGTCAGTTTCTACGTGCGCCCGCCGGGGCCGAAAAACACCTTCCTGCCACGGGGTAGCCGTCGCGACGGTGATCTGCAGGCCGAGTACTGGTCCGGCGAAGGTTACAACTATGCAATGGTCAGCCCGACCGACACTCCGGCGGCGCCATTGCTCCAGCACACCGAGCGCTTCTAGCCGGTTCAGAAGCCGACATCCAGCACCACGTTGTCCAGATAGGTACCGGCGGGCGGCGTGGTCTGGTCGGTGTAGATCTTCGCGTTGTAGTTGAAGATCTGGCTGCCGGTGCCCAGGCCATTGCCGGGATTGACCTCGGCATCGGTGCTCGCCCGACGTGCAGCGCCGACACTGCCCCAGCGGGTAGTGCCGGCGCTTTTGAAGATGTCGTAGGCCAGGTAATTGCTGCCCGAGATCATTTGCCGTCGACCGCCGACACTGAGCGCGTTCTGTCCGTCGCTCAAACCCACGGTATAGGCGCTGCCCTTGGTACAGGCCAGGTTGATGGTCTGCCCGGTCACCGGGGTAAACGCGCTGATCACCGGAGCGCTGCCGAAGGCGATGTTGGGCGCGGTGATGGTGCAATCGTTGGCCACGGTCAGGTTGACCGTCAGCGTCGTAGTACCGCTATTGATATCGCGACCCAGGCAGAGTCCGCTGACCCCGATGCCCGAACAGTAATTCCAGTTCCAGAAAATGCTCAGGGTTTCGGTATAAACCCCGGCCGCCACGTTGCTGCCAATCGTGGTGCCGAGATACAACGGCACGGTTTTCGGCACGGTACCGTTGAGCAATCCCAGCGCGTCGATGATGCCATTTCGGGCGAAATCGTAGGCCGTGCCGCGAGTCAGCGGGTAACTGGTGCTGTTGTTGGCGTAGATCGTATAGCTGATGACATCGCCGCTCGGCCCGAGCAGGCCGCTCTGGGTCGAGGTGACCGTAGCCCAGAAATGGTCGTTGCTGGTCAGCAGCGACAACAGCGATCCGGTACAGCTCAGACCGCCGTTCAGCGTGGAACTGGGTTGCGATGTGGTGCGCACCGCAATCGAACTGATGGTTCCGAACGCGGCCGGTGTGGTGGTGACCACCGAGCACAACGCCTGTACTGCACCGGGCAGCATCAGCACCAGCCACAGGCACAGCCGCATCGCCTTCATTGACATACCAACGGCCCGATCAGCGGCACCTGATCCTGCTGCAGATCGACGTTGAATTGCGCCTGACAGGTCTTGCCATCGGCCAGCGTCACCCTCAGCGAATTTTGCACCTGCAGGTTTTCCAGATAGACCAGACCGTCCCAGCCCACCACCGTGCGCGTGCCACTCTCTTCATGCAACACGCCGCTGCCCAGCGGCAATTCCTGCTGTTGCGCGTCCACCAGCACGATGCTCGCGGCAATCACCCGGCTCAGCGCAAACTCCAACAGATAGCCACTGCCACGGCGCACGGCAATGCGCTGTTCGACATTCGGGCTGCGTACGTTGGCCGGCAGGTTCAACGGATCGATTTCGTATTTGCCACGGTAGTAGGCGCTGCTCCACGGCACCAGCAAGTGGCCGTTGCGGTCGGTCTGGCCGATCTGCTGGTTCTCGTAACGCACCGGGACATCCGCGTAACCGTCGGTACTGACCACCACAAACGCATCGTCGATGCGGTTGGCGGCAAACACTTGATGGTCCATCCACACCAGCGAACCGCTGGCATCGGCCCAACGCGTTTCGGCGTCCGAGGTGCCGTAGACACCGGCCTGCAATTGCACCGACTGCAAGCGCCAGGTGACGTCGGCCTGACGGTAATCGGCGCCGTCACCCTTGGCATAACCCAGGTTGAAACCCACCCCGCCCTCGGAAGGCACGGCACGGCTGTAGTTGACCCGCTGTTGGCTTTGCCCGTTCTTGTTGCGCTCGCTGCTGATGGCCAGGCTGCCGCGCAGGTCGAACGGGATCACCAGTTGCGCCTGCACCGCCCAGTTGGCGTCGCCTATTTCGCGGTTGGCGGAGAGATAGAAACTGCTGTTGCGCCACAACGGCTTGTTCCAGCTCAGGTTGAGCAGCCGCGTGCGGCTATCGTCCGCCGCCCGGATATCGAAGTAACCGACACCCAGACTGCCCCAGCGCTCAAGGTTGAGGCTCAGGGTCGCCTGTTCGCTGCGCTTGCTGAGGCTGGTGTAAGGACTGTCGACGACCGTGAGGTCGGCGTACTGGTCGCGGCGCTGTAACCGTTGCCAGGAAAAGCTGAAGCGCTGGGCGCTGTACTGGTAACCGAGACTGTATTGCTGACCGCCATCTGCGTCGAAACGGCTTTGACTGATCGCACTGTTGAGCACCCCGAAATTGCCCAGCCGCAGGTTGCCACCGAGGCCGCCGAGGGTCAGCGACTCGGCGGCTTCGGCGTGACTTTCCAGCGTGAAGCTGTCGCTGATGCCATAACGCAGGCTGCCCGACGTCATACCCGACCCGTAACTGAAATCCTTCAACCCGTAATCCCGGCGCAGCGTACCGGCCGCCACCGAGAAGTCGCTCAGGCCCTTTTGCAACAGACTGCTGGTGACATAAAACGGTACGGTGGTGGACACCTGCCGGCCCAGCGCATCGGTGGTCACCACCACAGCCTCGCCCGCGCCGTTGATGAACGGGATGTTGGTCAGGGTGTACGGACCCGGTTGCAAATCGGTGCTGCTGGACTTGTAGCCGTTGATGAACAAATCCACCGAGGACGGCACTGCCGCCTCACCGGCGAATTGCGGCAGCGGATAGGTCACAAGATCCGGGCGCACGGCGAAATCCCGCGAAAACTGCACGCCCCCCAGACGCACCGAACTGCTCCAGGGCAAGGCGCCGCTGACCACATCCCCTGCCTCGTACGTCAGCATCCGCTCGTCGTCGGAGTACCGCCAGGTGGTGTCGTAGCGCAAATAGCCATTGTTCAGCGTACTGGCCGAATCCCCGGACAAGATCTGCCGGTACTGACCGGTGCTGGACAGCGTGCCCCAACTGTCGAATACCCGTATCTCGTTCCACGCCGCCAGATAAGTGCCGGCATCATCGGTGTCGTTGAGGTACAGGTCGTAGTTGAACAACGCGCCGAAACTGCTCAGCGCCGGGGTGCGTGGATAGACCTGACGGTTACCGATGAACTGCTCCGGCAGCCAGTCCGGTGGCACATCGAGCAACAGCCGCTGGCCGACGCTGTCGTAGTCGCTGTGCAGCCCCGGCAGGCCGTCGAGATCGACTTCGGCACCGGCACTTTCGGGCAGCGTCATGCCGGTGTCATGCAACACACTGGCCGGCAGGAACAACCGCCCGCCGCGCTGATCCACCGCCACCACGCGACCGGTATTCATCTGGTTGACCACCAGTTCCAGAAACAACTGTGCATCGCTGACGGCCTCCATGCCGCTGGGAGGCGGCGGCAGATCGCCGGCCCCGGATGGATGAATGAACATCAGGCAACACGCGCCGGTGACAAGCCACAACGGACGCTGAATACGGCGAGCCCATCCCGGACTCATTAGCGTGCTTCGTCCGTCAATGGACTGGTTCCTCCTGAAACCGCTGTTGCCCGCCAACCTGTCGCTTGCCCGGCGGCCGCGCACTACCAGACCCGCAGGTTGAAGTCCCTACTTCGCCGGGGCGATGCCTTGCATCTGCGCCGCGCCATTGATCCGGCCCACCAGCTCCCCCGTCACGGATCCCGGCGCCGGCCAGCGCATGACCGCGCCAGGCAGCACATAACCCAGCAGCCCCTGCACCAAAGGTTGGCTCTGCCCGCCCTGTTTGAGCGCGACATCCGTCAGTCGCGCATGCACCGCGCCCTGGTTGCGCACTTCCACATAGGGTTTGCCGTCGACCAAGACCGTGCGCCAGCTCAATTGCGGCAGGCCGATCCCCTTGGGATCGCGCTGCCGGGTGCTGTCTTCCTTGCTCCAGAGCCCTGCTCCGTAGGCGAACAGCGGCACCGAATAGCGCATCTGGAAACGGATCGCCGCAGCGGTTTTCCCCGCATCGGCGACGGGAGGCTGAGCCGAAGGAATTTCGTCGATGATGATCCGGTAGGCCAGTTCCTGACCGGGCGGCACGTCTTTGGTCCGGGTCAGGCGCACCAGTTGTTTCTGCCCCGGTTCAATCTTCGCCACCGGCGGACTGCCAATCACGTCACGCTGGTTCCGGTACTGCTCCTGATAACCGTTCTGGCTCCAGCCAAACACACGGATCTGCAGGTTGGCGGTCTCGCTGCCACGGTTCTCCAGCCATAACGCACTGGCCTGCTGATCGGCCTCAAGCACCGGATCGATGGGCCAGATCAGCACCGAACTGGCCGCCTGGGCCTTGATCGCCCCGAGTGAAGCCAACATCAACATTGCGCAACCCGCCCGCAACAGCCGCGACGAGACAACCCCCATAACCCCGCTCCTTGTGCCATTCATCACCACGACAGTTGCACCTGCAACACGTCGCTGTACGTCCCCCCGGGCACCGTGCCCGGCAACTGCACCTGACCGTAGATCGGCAGGCTGATGTTGTTGGCGTCGCTGTAGGCCACCGCCACGGTCTGACCGATTCCCAGGCTCTGGCTGTAGGCCGCATCGCGAAACAGCGCATAAGCCACCCGCGCGCTGCCGCTGTTGAGCTGCATGTGTCGACCGCTGCTGTTGTACTGGCCGCCATCGACCGTCATGTTCAATGTCACGCCCGGCGTGCATTGCAACTGCACGCCGCCGGTCAACGCCACTTGCACCGTGCCGGTGGCCAGGGCCGAACTCGAACCGAAATTCAGTCCGCCATAGTTCGACACCCCTCCCACCACCAGGCAGCCAGGTGTGATTGTCGCGCTGACCTGAAAGCTCTGGCTGGTCACTGCTGCCAGCGGTAACGGCGCCGCCCCCGCGCACAGCACCAGCAGTGCCGCACAGCCATGCCGGCCCATGGCACTAGAACGTCAGTTCAACGGCAATGGTGTCGGTGTAGGTGCCCGCCGGCAGGCCGGCCTTGCCCACCGCCTGACCATAGATATTCACGGTTTGCGCCACCCCTGTGCTGGCGGCAAGGCTGATCACCCCGTCGATGGCCAGCAGCTGCGAGTGCCCGGCATCGGTGTACAAGTCATAGGGCACATAGTTGGCAACCCCGTCGTACAACGCGCGACTGCCACCAGGCGACTGGCCGTCATGGGCGCCGGCCCGCACCTTGACCGTCGGCGTGGTGCCGGCAGAACAGAGAATCGACAAGGCCCCGCCACCGCCGCCCAGCACCTGCCCGCTCGCGGTGGTGAACAGACTGTCGGCCGTGCCGAAATTCAGGGCGCCGAAGTTCAGTCCGGTGGATCCGCCAGAGCCGTTGACCTGGCAACTGCTGATCAGGATCAGGCTGGAGGTGATCTGGCCGGTGACCGTGGTGGCGGCGTTGACGCTGGAAGCCAGCGTCAGACCGAGCAGCGACAGACCTATCCTTGATGCAATCGTACCCATGGTGTCCTTCCTCTACGATTTACCAGTCGAGCGTCACCGTCAGGGTGTCGGTATAGACACCGGCCGGTACCGCGCGGGTGTTCGCCACCACCGTGCCAAATACCGGAATCGGAATCTGTGCGCCGCTGGTGACCGCGAAATTGTGTTGCTGGCCGATGCTGTAGCTCTGGCTGCCCGAGGCATCGAGAAACAGTTGATAGGGGATGGTCTGACGACCGTTGCTCAGGCGGCGGGTATTGCCGTCGCCATGGGTGCCGCCGTCGATACTCACGGTGAAACCGGTCACCGACGGATTGCAGGCGACGTTGAGCCTGCCGCTGCTGTCATTGGCCAGACTGGCCTTGATGGGAGTATTCCAGGTGGGGCCCTGCTGGCCGAAGTCGAGCTTGCCGAAATCCCCCACCGGGCTGGCGGACGTGGAGGTGTTGGTCACTTCGCAGCCTGCGATCAGGGTCAGGCGGGCGTGGATCTGTCCGTTGACCGACGCCTGCGCACCTTCGGTGAGCAACAGCAATGCGCCTGCGGTGATGACCAGCCAGTGCTTGCCCGTCATTGCATCCCTACTCCTTCCGGTCCCTGAAGATCGTCCACTGCGCTCGTCATTGAACGCACCATTGCCGCATCACTTCGGTTGATCACCAGGTGACGGTCACCTTGACCAGATCCGAGTACCGACTGACCCGTGACACCTCGGCCATCCGCTCGATCCGCCCGTACAGCGGCAACGTCACCGAACCGCTGTCCGGTACACGTCCGCTGACCGGTACATCCACCACCAGCGGCACCTGCCGCGCGGCATCCTGATACAGACGGTAGGGAATCGCCTTGCCCCCCGCCTCGCCCGCCATGTAACGCACCTCGCCGGTCCCGCCGTGCAGTCCGCCATCGACACGCAGCTGGTACGGCGTGTCCGGGTTGCACTCCAGGCGTGGCAGGCGCGAAGGGGTCAACGCCGCCCCGAGCGGTCCGGCCGGATCATCGAGCCGCGCCGTACTGCCGAAATCGAGCACACCCAATTGCCCGATACCCGCGTCACGCTGCTGACCGATCAACTGACAGCCACGCTGCACGTCGACCCGCACTTCAACCTGCAGATCGGCGCCATGCGCCGGTGCCGCGAGCCCGCCCAGCAATGCCCAGACCACTCCTGCATTCACCGTCCGATCCTTGATGGCGACAGCGTCTCTGCCGTTACAGTGTTTCAGGTTAGCAACGGACGCCGAATGCGCCAGTCGATTGGATCCATTGATCGTGCGGGATATGTTTCGAAAAGTTGTCGATCTACCACCCCCATCACGCTGTAAAAACCTTTACGCGCCGCAGATTGCTGTCCAGCAAGACCGTCGGCCGATAAAGCGCAGTGGATGGAAAACTATCCGTCTGGTTACACTACACCGCCGCGCTCGGGGGGAGCCGGCCCGACCCTGACGGAGTGACTCCACCGTGCCCGCCCGACCGCCCGAACGTTCGCGCCTGTCCCAGCGTCTTTCAGGGTTACGCCGTTTGTTCGGCCACCGAAACCTTGCCAGTGCCGGCCATTGCGCCAGCGCCCAGGCGATCCGCGACTACTTCAGGCAAAAGGCCCATGACCAGGGCTACACCCTCAGCCACAGCCAGCTGCGCGTGATCGACTACATGGCGCAACAGGCCGCCATGTTGTTCGGGCCTGCGGCGCAAACCCCGCCCGGTCTGTACCTGCACGGTGCCGTCGGACGCGGCAAGAGCTGGCTGCTCGACGGTTTCTTCCAGGCCCTGCCGACGTCGCAGAAACAACGTCTGCATTTCCATCAGTTTTTCGCCGACCTGCACCAGGCCATGTTCCGGCATCGCGAGCAGGAAGACGCCCTCGCTGCCTCGCTCGACGAACTGCTGCTGGACTGCCGGGTGCTGTGTTTCGACGAGTTCCACGTGCATGACATCGGCGACGCGATGCTCATCACCCGGTTGTACAAGGCCCTGTTCCAGCGTGCAATCCTGCTGCTTGTGACCTCCAATTACCCGCCCGAAGGCCTGCTGCCCAACCCGCTGTATCACGCACGGTTCAAACCGGTGATCGACCTGATCCATGCCCGCATGCAGGTCATGGAAGTCGGCGGCCCCCACGACTACCGCAGCCAGGCGCGCAATCACGCCCATCAAATGTTCACTCAGGGTCATTACGTGTGGCCAGCCACGCCGGCGCAACGCTTGACCCTTGATCTGCCGCCACGGCACGCCGCGCCGCAGCCGCTGGCGGTAGGCAACCGGGTTTTACAGGCCCGTCTGTGTGAGGGCCGCCGCGTCGCCTTTACCTTCAATGACCTGTGTGAACAGCCCACGGCCGTGATGGATTATCTGGAACTGTGCCGCCGCTTCGACCACTGGATCATTGATGAGCTTCCGGAACTGGAGGAGTGCTCGATAGCCGTCCAGCAGCGCTTCATCAACCTGATTGACGTGCTCTACGATCAGGACAAACGCCTGACGCTGCTCGGGCACCTGCCCCTGCGCGAAAGCCTGGCCGGCAACGCCATCGATCTGGCGCGTACCCGCAGCCGGCTGGGGCAATTGCCGGAAGTGCGCGAGCCGGCCTGATTTGCCGTTATCATGCCGCCCATTCCCGGCGTCACTGCGCCCTATTTGATAGCGATTCATGACATGCACACCCTTGCTCAATTGCGCGCCGGCGAACTGTCGGGCATCACCCGGCTGGACCTGGTCGAAGGCCTGACCGAGTTCCCCCGTGAGATATTCGACCTGGCCGACACGCTGGAGGTGCTCAACCTCAGCGGCAATGCCTTGAGCAGCCTGCCGCACGACCTGCATCGCCTGCCCCGTCTGCGCGTGCTGTTCTGCTCCGACAACCGGTTCACCGAGCTGCCCGAGTGCCTCGGCCAGTGCGAGGCCCTGAGCATGATCGGCTTCAAGGCCAACCGGATTGCCCGGGTATCCGGCGCAGCGCTGCCACCGCAGTTGCGCTGGCTGATCCTGACCGACAACCTGATTGAAGCCCTGCCAGCCGAACTGGGCGAACGCCCGCTCCTGCAAAAGCTGATGCTCGCCGGCAATCGCCTGCGTGCCTTGCCGCCATCGCTGAGCCAGTGCCATCGGCTGGAACTGATCCGCATCGCCGCCAACCAGCTGACGGAGCTGCCACAGTGGTTGCTGACCCTGCCGAGCCTGACCTGGCTGGCCTACGCCGGCAACCCGCTGGAAACCGAGGCCGACGCCGCTGCGCTGGAAGCCACGCCGCTGATCGACTGGTCGAGCCTGCGTCTGCAGCAGCGGCTCGGCGAAGGGGCTTCCGGGGTGATTTCCCGTGCCGTGTGGCAATCGGCAGACCAGCCTGAGCGTTCAGTGGCAGTCAAACTCTACAAGGGCGAGATGACCAGCGACGGCTCGCCGCTGCACGAGATGAACGCCTGCATCACCGCCGGTCTGCACCCGAATCTGATCCGGGTCGAGGGGCGCATCGGCAATCACCCAGATGGCCAGCAAGGGCTGGTGATGCAACTGATCGACCCGAGCTATCGCAACCTCGCCGCGCTGCCGAGCCTGGCCTCCTGTTCGCGGGATATCTACACCGATGACTGCCGTTTCAGTGCAGATGTCGCGTTGCGCATTGCCCGCGGCATCGCGTCGGTCGCCGAGCATCTGCATCGGCAGGGCATCACCCATGGCGATCTGTATGGCCACAACATATTGTTGAACGAGGAAGGCGACTGCCTGTTGGGTGACTTCGGCGCGGCGTCATTCCATGCCACGACGGACAACCTGGAAACCCGCGCACTGCAACGCATCGAAGTGCGGGCGTTCGGGATCTTGCTGGGGGAATTGCTGGCGCGCATCGACTCGGGGTTGAGTGACGGCCAACGGGAGGCGCTGGAAGCGCTTGAACAGCGCTGCTGTCAGCCGGATGTGCTGGCGCGGCCGGGGTTCGATGAGGTGGTCGGGCAGATCAACAGGATTTGACCGCAATGACCCGGTGGTGATGACGCCTGCTGCGCCACCACCGGGTCGATCGCTGACGCGATGAATCAGCCCGCCAGGCCGACGAACATTTCCTGCACGTCGTCGTGGTTGTCGAGGCCTTCGAGGAACGCTTCGACTTCAGCCATCTGCTCGTCGCTCAGGCCGCTGACCGGGTTCTTTGGCTGATAGCCCAGCTTGGCCGACAGCACGGTGAAACCTTGCTCCGGCAGGGCTTTCTGCACGGCGTCCAGGTCAGTCGGGTCGGTCAGGAACAGGGTCGCGCCTTCTTCGCCCGGCTCGAAATCCTGGGCACCGGCTTCGATCGCGGCCATTTCCGGATCGGCGTCAGGGGTGTCCGGCGAGGCTTCGATCATGCCGACGTGGTTGAAGTCCCAGGCCACCGAGCCGGAAGCGCCCAGTTGACCCTTGCGGAACGCCACGCGGATTTCCGCCACGGTGCGGTTGATGTTGTCGGTAACGCACTCGACGATCAACGGAACCTGATGCGGTGCGAAACCTTCGTAAGTCACGCGATGGTACTGAACGGTCTCGCCCAGCAGACCTGCACCCTTCTTGATGGCGCGGTCCAGGGTTTCCTTGGGCATCGAGGCTTTCTTGGCCTGTTCGACCACCAGACGCAGGTGTGCGTTGGTGGCGGTATCGGCACCGTTGCGGGCAGCGATGGTGATCTCTTTCACCAGTTTGCCGAAGATCTTGCCCTTGGCGTTGGCTGCCGCTTCTTTGTGTTTAACCTTCCACTGTGCGCCCATTACTCACTCTCTTGATCTGTGGCGCCGAGACATCTATTGGCCGACGCGTGGCGCAAGTTTATACGGCCTAAAGTCGGCAATCGACCAAAAAATCCGTTGCCCGTCGACATCTTCTACACACTTTGTAGGGCGATTCTGAAAAACCGGTTTGTCATGACCATTTCCTGCTGCGGTTTCGTACCCTCTGTCGTCCGTATTACCCGACAGAGCCCCTTACGAATGCTCAATGACAAGGAAAGTCCCTTCACGCTGACCCTCATCGAGGGTGGCCTGAGTCTGCCGGTACTGCGTTTTCGCGGTCATGAAGCGCTGAACCGGCCCTATCGCTTCGAGATCGACGTCATTGGTCTAGCCCCGGCACTGGCTCCCGCCACCTTGTTGCATCGGTCGGCTTACCTGCAATTGAGTGACGACCATGGCATTCACGGCACCCTGCACAGCGCCAGTTGCGAGCATCGCGGCGCCCATCGGATCGATTATCGGCTGGTACTGGTGCCACACCTGCAACAACTGGAACAGCAGACCCGACGCCGGGTATTCACCCGATCGAGCGTGCCTGACATTCTCGAACAATTGCTTGTCGAACATCGGTGGCCTGCGCACGGATATCGGTTCGACCTGACGACAGGGCACTATCCGCCGCGCCCCTTCTGCATCCAGTACGACGAGTCCGACCTGGCACTGTTGCAGCGACTGTGTGAAGAAGAAGGCATTCACTACCACTTCGAACACCGGCCGGACGGCCATGTCGTGGTGTTCGCCGATGACAGCCTTGGCCTGCCGCAGCCGCCGCTGCATGTGCCCTTCAGCACAGAAATCGAGCCGCCATCGCCCGCCCTCAGCGCCCTTTACCAGCGTCACGACGCTGTCATGGCGCGGGTATCACCCAACGTCCGTGATCGTGGACAACCGAGCAACGAGGATGAGGCGGCCAACCATCCCCTGGCCAATATCTGGCCCGAGCGTGGTTTCCTGCCGAGCGGGCAACGCTACGCCGATCAGCGCAGCCGCCGCCAACTGGAGCGCCAGCGTTGCCAGTATCGATGCATTCAGGGACGCAGCGACTGTACTCAGCTGCTCAGTGGCCGCTTGCTGCAGGTCACGGATCACCCGGTGGGCGCGTTCAACGATCAGTGGTTGATCACCGAATTGCACCATCAGGGCCAGCAACCTTCGATTCTCGACCCGGTACCTGCGCCTCGCCGCTATCACAACGACTTCACTGCGCTGCCGTGGTCGACCGAGTTTCGCCCGCCGCTCACGCAGCCGCGCCCGAGCATTCCGGGGTATCACCCGGCACAAGTGCTCGGCCCGCCCGGACAACCGCCTCAGTTGGATGACCAGGGACGTATCGCCGTCCGGCTATGGCCTGGACGGGGTCTGGATGCCGACAGTGACAGGTTATGGCTGACGATAGCCATGGTCGGTGGTGACGGACCGATCGCCAGGGAAACCCTGCCTCGCGCCGGCAGTGAAGTGTGGGTGAGTTTTCTCGACAGCGATCCGGACCGACCGATTCTGTGCCTGGACGTCAGCCACACCCGCAAGACAAGGCAAGCGCCGGAACAACACGATGACGGCCTGTTGCTCGACTGGCTGCTCAAGCACACCCCGCCGTCAGCATGACGTTCAGGCCTTGTCGGCCTTGCCCGCAGCAGCGGCGAATTTCGCCAGGCGTACATCCAGATGCCGAGGACGCCGTCCGTGATCCTCGGCGCGCTCCTTGCGGCGAATGGCGTTGCGCACCATCAACGAGCCGAGATAGCGGATCGGTTCCGGCGGAAAATAGCCCAGCGGCCCGTTGACCAGCGGCGAGCGTGTCCAGGGGTTGTCGAGACCCTGCACCAGCGAGGCAAGGATCTGCCCACCCATGTGACATGGCCCCACACCGCTGCCGGAATAACCGAAACCGTAGAACACATTGCCGCTGGCACTCATCTGGCCGAAAAACGGCAGGCCGGTGACCGAGCGATCCGACGGGCCGTTCCAGGTTGCGTCGACCTTCACATCGGCGAAGGCCGGGAAAAAATCGTCGAGGCTGCGCTTGAGCAACCCGGCGTAAGGCGATGGCTGGTCAAACACTGGCAGCATCCGTCCGCCATAAGCGAAAGTGTTGCCGCCCTTGCCGAGCATGATCCGGCCGTCCGGGGTGTTGTGGTAGTAGTGCACGAAAATCCGCGAATCGAGCACGGTCACGCCGCTGGTCAAACCGATTTCCTGCAACAGCTCCGGGCGGGGTTCGGTGATCAACATGTCGCTGGACACGATCGCTACGCTGCGCTCGAACTGCGCAAAGGCACGGGCCATCCACGCGTTCATCGCCAGTACCACGCGGTCGGCGGTCACGCAGCCGTTCGCCGTGTGCAGGCGCGCCGGACGGCCCTCTTCCAGCCCGGTCATCGCCGTACCTTCATGAATCCGCACGCCCAGCTGCAACGCCACCCGGCGCAAGCCACGCACCAGTTTGCCCGGCTGCACGCTGGCGGCGGCCGGCGAGAACCAGCCCTCCAGGTGTTTTTCCGAACCGGCCATGCGCTGTACATCGGCGACCGGCCGTTGGGTGAACGAATTGATGCCGTTGCCCTCCAGCGCCGCAATCACCGCATCGGTCGAACCGCATTGCGCCCGGTTGGTGGCGGTGTAAAACGTACCGTCGAGGCGGTAATCGGCATCGACGCCGTACTGCTCGCAGAACTCGCCGATGGCGTGGATGCTGCGCTCGGATTCCTTGACCAGCCGCACCGCTTCCTCGACACCGAACAGCCGCTCGAGGGTGAAATACTTCGCCGACCACGACAGCGCACAGCCGCCGTTGCGGCCACTGGCGCCGGCGCCGCAGATGTCGGCCTCGATCAGCAGTACATCGAGTTCGGGGTTCTGCTGCTTGAGCATGATCGCCGTCCACAATCCGGTATAACCACCGCCAACGATGCTCACATCGGTGCGCACCTCGCCTTGCAACGGCGGGCAAGGGGCGGACGGGTCGAGCTGCAAGGCCTGCTCCAGCCAAAACGGTCTCATGAACATTCTCCAGTCAGTCAGCCACGGTCCAGCCTGCCGCGAATCCCGCAGCAGGCCGCGAGGCAGGGTTTATTCAGTTACGCAAAGGTTTGATGGTCAGGGCCCGATTGGGCACAGAGGCACGCGGTTCCATGACGCCGACCGGACGGCTGTTCCAGTGCGGAATCAGCACCAGCGCCGAAAACAGCGCGCAACCGGCGAACACAATGAATACCGTCACCGAATCGAAGTAGCCCGGCAGCAAACCACCGAGCACCGCGCCGACCGAGCCGCAGCCGTTGACGAATCCCGCCGCCGTGGCGCCGGCCTTGGCCTTACCGAAATCGATGGCGGCCGCGCCGCTGATCATCGAGTCCGGGCCATACAGGGTCAGGCCCATCACGAACAACAGTGCGACCACCAGCATCACGCTGCCGGTGTGCAGGGCGCCCATGAACAGCGCGAGGGTCACAGTCAGCGCCAGCAGGCTCAACACGCAGGCCGGCATGCGTCGGGCGCCGAACAGTTTGTCCGAGGCCAGGCCGATCATGATCGGCCCCAGCAGCCCGGCCAGTTCGAATGCCGTCGGAATGATCGCCGCCCCGACCTTGCCGACCGAGGGCATCTGTTCGAACACGATCACCGGGCCCCACAACAGAATCGCGTAACGCGCCGGTTTCAGCAGGAAATACGCCAGACCCAGCACCAGCACCGTGCGGTTGCGCAGGATTTCCTTGAGCGGTTCCCACACGCTGAGCTTGCTGTTGGCTTCAGCTTCTTCGGCGCTGATGAGCGGCTCCGGCTCCACGGCGGGCAGGCCGACGTCTTGCGGTTTGTTGCGCTGAAAGATGAAGAACAACACCGCCACCACCGCGACCACCGCCGCACTGGAAATGAACGCCGCGTGCCAGGTACCGATCAGCGTGTACGCCCACCAACCGGCGAACGGCGAGGCCACCAATCCGCCGAAGGCGTAGCAGGAACTCCACAACCCGAGCACTCGCCCGCGTTGTTCGGAGGGGAAGAAACTGCCGAGGTTCTTGCACAGACCCGACCAGCCGGTGGACTGCGCCAGCCCCTGTATCAGCATGCAAGTGGCGAAGATCGGCAAGGTCGCGAAACTGCCCATCACCAGCGCCGCCGCAGCGGAAATCAGCAAGCCGCCGAGCACCACGACCCGCGGGCCGAAGCGATCGGCGAGCATGCCCCAGGTGAACTGGCCGATGGCGTAGGCCGCCAGGTAAATCGCGTCGAGGTTGGCCATGGCCATTTTGTCGAGCATGAAGGTGGGGTCTTCGGCGATGCCCAGTTTGGCCACCGAAAAGGCTTTGCGGGTGAAATAGAACGCGGCGTAAGCGAGCCAGGTGACAGCGAAGATCTGCATGCGCCAACGCGCAAGGGTGCCGATGTGCTTGTTCATTGTGGTTCTGACCTCAGGGTGTGAGTGTGCCGGCAGAATCGATGAGTAAACGCCTGTGTTTTTATTGTTGAGCACTGCGATATCACCCCGTCCCTACGGCGATACCGGTCAGATGAGTCCTGGTATTGCACGCACAGGCTCATGGCCAGCGTCGCTGCACGACCGGGCAGTCAGCGTTGGCGTGAGCGGATCAAAGCAATTACTGTTTAATAAATAAAATCGATTTATCGTATTTCACACATAAGCTCAGCTTGTTACTGGAGTCAGAACATGTCGGTTTCCCACGCCCAGCTCAAAGCCTTTCACGCCGTGGCCGTGCACGGAAGCTTCACCAAGGCCGCCGAGCGGCTTTATCTGACGCAACCGGCGATTTCCGACCAGGTGCGCAAACTCGAAGAACGCTTCGGCGTGTTGCTGTTCCATCGCAACAAGCGCTCGGTGCGCCTGACGGATCTCGGCGAACGCTTGCTGGCAATCACCCAGCGCCTGTTCGTGGTCGAGGCCGAAGCCCAGGAGTTGTTGCAGGAATCCCAGGCCTTGCAGACCGGCAGCCTTATTCTGGCGGTGGATGCACCGGTGCATGTACTGCCGCAGATAGCCCGGTTCTGTGAGCGCTATCCGGGGATCAGCGTGAAGATCGAGACCGGTAACACCGATGAATCGCTGTTTCGGTTGTTCAACTATCAGGCTGATCTGGCGTTGCTTGGGCGTGATGTCAGCGATGAACGCCTGTTGTGCGTGCCGCTGCGCAACGACCCGATGGTGGCGTTCGTCTCGCGCCATCATCCCTGGGCCGAGCGCGAGTCGATCTGCCTGGAAGACCTGGACGACACGCCGCTGGTGCTGCGTGAACACGGCTCGGTGACCCGCCAAACCCTGGAAGAAGAAATGACCCGCGCCGGTTTCCGCATCCGCCCGGCGATTCAGGTCGAAGGCCGGGAAGCGGCGCGGGAGGCGGTGGTGGTGGGGATTGGTGTGGGGGTGGTGTCGGCGGCGGAGTTTGGTGCGGACTCACGGGTTTGCGCGCTGCCGATTACCGATTGCACCCGGCGCTTGACCGAGACACTGGTGTGCCTGCGCGAGCAGAGTTCGCGGCGGGTGGTGGCGACGTTTCTCAAGATGGTGCGCGAAAGTCTTGTTCAGACCGGTGCCAATCCGAAAAACGCCTGAATCAACCGCAACTCCCGCCGGCGCTCCACGCAGCCGATCATGTGCCGGTTCACCAGTCCTTCTCCCGCAATGGGAATCGCGACGACACGGGGGTCATGACTGACCTCCACCGATGACACCACCCCAACCCCCAACTCAGCCGCCACCGCCTCTGTCACCGCCTCGCGGCTGTCCAGTTCCAGCAGCACCCGCGGGCTGACCGACGCTTGCGCACAGGCCTGATCAAACGTGCGCCGGGTAATCGAACTCGGCTCGCGCAAGACCATGATCACCTGATCCAGCTCCTTGAGCCTGACCTCGCTGGCACGTGTCGCCCACGGATGCCCCGCCGGCACCAGCGCGCAGATCCGCGATTCACTCAACGCTTGCAGATGCAGCCCTTTGCGCGGTTCGACCTCGGTCAGCACCGCCACGTCAGCATGCTCGGACAACAACGCTGCCAAGGTTTCCTGAGCGTTGCCCAACCGCAGATTCACCGTGATCCCCGGATAGCGCGCCCGCAAGCTGGCCAGCATCGGCATGACCATGTGCGGGCCGTCCGCCGCCACCTCGAGACGCCCGGTCAGCAACTGCCGATTGGCTTCCAGCAACGCTTGGGCCTCTTCGGCCATGCCGAACATCGCCCGGGTGATCGCCGCCAGTTTGGTGCCCTCCTCGGTCAGCTCGACCCGGCGCGCCGTGCGTCGCAACAGCGTGATCTGGTAGTGCTCCTCCAGCGCCTTGATGTGCCCGGTGACCGCCGGCTGGCTGATGAACAACCGCGCGGCGGCACGGGTGAAGCTGCCTTCCCGGGCCACGGCGTCGAAGGCGCGGAGCTGGAACAGGTTCATGGATAACCCTCACTGATGGCTGGCATAACAATAAACAATTTGATTGATGACCCGCCGAATTGCAACGTAGGCCCCATAGCTTCATCCCACAGCGCTATCGCGAGGACACACGAATGAGTACTGCCGCACCCATCCTGCTCACTCCCGGCCCGTTGACCACCTCGGCCCGCACCCGTCAGGCGATGATGGTCGACTGGGGTTCATGGGATGACCGCTTCAACCAATTGACCGCCAGCCTCTGCGAGCAATTGCTGACCATCCTCAACGGCGCCGCCAGCCACCATTGCGTGCCTTTGCAGGGCAGCGGCACCTTCGCCGTCGAAGCCGCCATCGGCACCCTCGTCCCCCGCGACGGCAAGGTGCTGGTGCTGATCAACGGCGCCTACGGCAAGCGTCTGGCGAAAATCTGCGAAGTGCTCGGCCGCTCGTTCAGCACCTTCGAAACCGCTGAAGACGAACCGACCACCGCCGCCGACGTCGACCGCCTGCTGCGCGCCGACAACGCCATTACCCACGTCGCGCTGATCCATTGCGAAACCAGCACCGGCATCCTTAACCCGTTGCCGGAAATCGCTCAGGTTGTCGAGCAACACGGCAAACGCCTGATCATCGACGCCATGAGCTCCTTCGGCGCCTTGCCGGTGGATGCGCAAAAAGTCCCGTTCGATGCACTGATCGCCGCCTCCGGCAAATGCCTGGAAGGCGTACCGGGCATGGGCTTCGTGTTTGCCCGCAAGGAATCTCTGGCCGCTGCCGCCGGCAATTCGCATTCGCTGGCGATGGACCTGTTCGACCAGCACAGCTACATGAAGAAGACCGGCCAGTGGCGCTTCACTCCGCCGACTCATGTCGTCGCCGCGCTGCACGAAGCGCTGCTGCAATACAACGAAGAAGGCGGCCTGCCGGCACGGCATGCGCGTTACGCCGCCAACTGCCAGGCGCTGATGGAAGAGATGGGCAAACTCGGCTTGCGCAGTTTCCTGCCCGCTGCGATCCAGGCGCCGATCATCGCGACCTTCCACGCACCGAAAGATCCGCGCTACCAGTTCAAGGACTTCTACGAACGGGTCAAGGCCAAGGGTTACATCCTCTACCCCGGCAAGCTGACCCAGGTCGAAACCTTCCGCGTCGGCTGCATCGGCCACGTCACCCCGGCGCAGATGCGCGAAGCCGTCGCGGCGGTGGGTGAAGTGCTGCGCGAGATGGAAGTTCTGGAAATTTGAGCGACACCACAAATCCCCTGTGGGAGCGGGCTTGCCCGCGATGAGGCCTTGGCAGTCGACATCCATGGTGAATGTCAGACCGCCATCGCGGGCAAGCCCGCTCCCACAGGTACACCGAACGCCAAAACAACTCTTTCCTGCAGGATTTCTCCATGAACTACAACAACCCAACCCAGCTGCAAGCCGCCATCCTCGACTGGGCCGGCACCGTGGTCGACTTCGGTTCTTTCGCACCGACCCAGATCTTCGTTGAAGCCTTCGCCGAGTTCGACGTCCAGGTGTCCATCGAGGAGGCCCGTGGCCCGATGGGCATGGGCAAGTGGGATCACATCCGCACCCTGTGCGATCAGCCGCAGGTTGCCGAGCGCTATCGCAAGGCGTTCGGCCGCACCCCGACCGACGATGACGTAACCGCGATCTACAACCGCTTCATGCCGCTGCAGATCGAGAAAATCGCCGAGCATTCGGCGCTGATTCCCGGTGCACTGGAGACCATCGCCAACCTGCGCCAGCAAGGCATCAAGATCGGTTCCTGCTCGGGCTATCCGAAGCAAGTGATGGACAAGGTCGTGGCACTGGCCGCCACCAACGGCTACATCGCCGACCACGTCGTGGCCACCGACGAAGTGCCGAACGGCCGTCCATGGCCGGCCCAGGCCCTGGCCAACGTGATTGCGCTGGGCATCGACGATGTCGCCGCCTGCGTGAAGATCGACGACACCGTGCCGGGTATTCTCGAAGGCCGACGCGCCGGGATGTGGACCGTGGCACTGATCTGCTCCGGCAATGCGCTGGGCCTGGATTACGAAGGCTATCGCGCACTGGGCAGCGACGCCCTGGCCAGCGAACGCAAGCGCATTCACGCCATGTTCGAAGGCTCGCGTCCGCACTACATGATCGACACCATCAGCGATCTGCCGGAAGTGATCGCTGACATCAACAAGCGTCTGGCCAATGGCGAGATGCCGCAGAACGGATAATTTCATTTGATAGAAAAGAACGCCGCCAACTTTTTTAAAAAGTTGGCGGCATTTATTTATGCCTGCCGACAACAAGCACAAATATAAAAAATCCCTTTCGAATTATTATTGATTACAGCGCCTGCAAGTCACCTTGCGCATCGTAAGCAAGACCGTCCGGATACTTGATAGAACCATCGGCAAGTTGCTCGGTTCCATCGGCCCAGACAATACGCCCGTCCGGGTATTCAACAGTATCGTCCGGCCAGACGATGCGCCCGTCAGGATGCTCCACCCTGCCATCAACGTGCTGGATGATCCCGTCGGGACGTGTGACTGCCGTTTGCCCGGGATTGACGAGGCTGCCATCGCTCAGCGAAATCGAACCATCGGGATTTTTCGCCACGCCCATCGCACTGAGCAAATTGATCAATGCCACAGGATCGACATTGATGTTCAAGGTCGGCCACGGCATGGGCGGCCTTACACTGACAGGTGGCTTGACCGGCGTTACCGGCGGTTTGCCGGTCGGTGGCGCAGGCTTTACCGGTGGTTTGGCTGGAGCAGGCTTGTTTGGCGATGAAGGTTTGGCGGGTGGATTGACTGGTTTCACGGGTGGTTTCACGGGTGGCTTGACTGGAGTCACCGGGGGTTTCACGGGTGGCTTGACCGGAGTAACAGGAGGTTTGACAGGTGGCTTTGCCGATGGCCGCGAGACCGGACGTTTTGCCATGGCCTTGCGGGTCATTTGTTGCTGTTGCTTTTTATCCAGAATAATACTGACTGCCATATTCAAATCCTTTTTAAATAACCTGAAATTTTTATCGCAACTCAATACCTGACACAAACGATACTGACTGCTGCTCAACGACATTAACCACTTCGCTAAAACCACTCAAATCCACACCAATACAAAACATAAACAATAAAACCTTACACCTGACCAATACTCAGCAAAAAATACATCCGATACGCTTGATGTAACTCAACTACTGGACGACTGGAAAAAAACTGTTCGACGCCGGGCAAAAATACTTAAACGCGATTACAGTTAAAGCATGCCGTCGCTCAAGAACGGCACGTTTCGACCCTGATCCGTGAGGAAACACCGTATGCCGTGGACAAGTTCCGAATCACGCTACAGCACCGTGTCAGTCCTGTTGCACTGGTTGATGCTGGTGTTGTTGGTGCTGGTGTACGCCAGCATGGAGTTGCGTGGCATCTTCCCCAAGGGCAGCGGCGGCCGCTCGCTGATCCGCGAAGTGCATTACATGCTCGGCCTGACCGTGTTCGTCCTGGTGTGGTTTCGCCTGCTGGCCCGCAGCATCGGCCCGGCGCCGAAGATTTTCCCCGCTTCACCGCAATGGCAGACCGTACTGGCCCGTCTGATGCACTGGGCGCTGTACCTGTTCATGATCAGCATGCCGATTCTTGGCTGGCTGATTACCAGCGCCGAGGGCCATCAGGTGATGTTCTACGGCTTCGACCTGCCGTTGCTGGTGCACGAAGATAAAGCCCTCGCCAAACAGGTCGAACACTGGCATGTGTTGATCGGCAACGCCGGCTACTGGCTGATCGGCCTGCATGCATTGGCGGGGCTGTATCACCATTACGTGGTGGGCGATAACACGTTGCTGCGGATGATGCCCAAGCGCAACGAAACCTAGCCTTCGAATCCACGCCGGCCCTGCAAGCCGCCGGTGTGGATGAAGATCAGGCGCGTTCCACTCTTGAAACGGCCCGCCTCGATATGTTGTTTGAGCGCGAGCCAGGCCTTGCCGGTGTACAGCGGTTCGAGGGGAACGCCGCTGGCCTGTTCGGTCTGCGCGATGAATTCAAGCAACGGCGCATCGATTTTGGCGAAGCCGCCACGGCTGGCGTCGATCAGTTCGTAGCCTCCGAGATCTCCGACGATCGCTTCAACGTTGGCCGCGACACCGTGACCGTCGGGCACGGCCATTGCGCCATACACCGAGTGTTCACCCGCCTCTGCCAGCACCAGTCCCGCGAGCGTCGTGCCGGTGCCACAGGCCAGCCACCAACCGTCATGGTTGTCCCAGCCGAGCTTGCCGAGTTGTTGACTGACCTGATCCTTCAACGATGCGCAACCCTGCGCACCCGGCAACCCGCCGCCCCCTTCAGGTACCGGATGCAGCGTCGGGTATTGCGCCCGCCACGGCTGCCAGAACCCTGGCGCGTGCCGAGCCCGATAACCGCCGTAACCGAGCCAGTGCAACTGCATGCCGAAATCCTGTAGATCCCTGATCGTCGGCGTGTCCTGCGGATGCCCGCGCAACAGGCCGACCGTTGTGAATCCCAAGCGTTTACCCGCCGCGGCCAGTGCATGCAGATGATTGGAGTGCGCGCCGCCGAGGCTGATGATGCCTTCGGCGCCCGCACGGTCGGCGGCTTTCAGGTGTTCAACGAGTTTGAACCACTTGTTGCCGCTGATCAGCGGGTCGATCCGGTCCAGACGCAGGATGGCGACTTCAACCCCGGCGGCAGTGAGCCAGTCCAGATGAAGCGGTTCGAGAGGGGCTGGGGCCAGCCAGTCGGTGGGAGGCGGAAACATGAATGCCGGCTCTGTAAAAAGAGCCGGCATTTTAGGGTGGATCAGAGCTCGGCGGCCAGACGCGAACCCTGATTGATCGCGCGTTTGGCATCCAGCTCGGCCGCCACATCGGCGCCGCCGATCAGGTGCACGCTCTGCCCGGCTTCGACCAGACCGTCATGCAACTCACGCAGCGGATCCTGGCCGGCGCAGATGACGATGTTGTCCACCGGCAACACTTGCGGCTCGCCGGTTTCGCCGATGCGGATGTGCAGGCCTTCGTCGTCGATCTTCAGGTATTCGACGCTGTTGAGCATCTGCACCTGCTTGTTCTTCAGACCGGTGCGGTGAATCCAGCCGGTGGTCTTGCCCAGACCGTCGCCGACCTTGGACTTCTTGCGTTGCAGCAGGAACACGTCACGGGCCGGTGCGTGCGGGGCAGCCTTGATCCCGGCCACGCCACCACGGGCTTCCAGATTCGTGTCGATGCCCCACTCTTTCCAGAACGCAGCGCGATCCTGACTGGTGGCCACACCTTCATGCACGAGGAATTCCGACACGTCAAAACCGATACCGCCGGCGCCGATCACCGCCACACGCTTGCCCACCGGTTTGCGCTCGAGCAGCACATCCAGATAGCTCAGCACTTTGGCGTTCTCGACACCCGGAATTGCCGGCAGACGCGGCGCAATGCCGGTGGCCAAAATGACTTCGTCGTAACCGCCTTCCACCAGTTTTGCCACATCAACGCGAGTGTTCAGGCACACCTCGACGTTGGTGGTCTGCAGTTTGCGTTTGAAGTAACGCAGGGTTTCGTAGAACTCTTCCTTGCCCGGCACACGCTTGGCGACGTTGAACTGACCACCGATCTCGCTGGCCGAATCGAACAGCGTCACCTGATGCCCACGCTCGGCGGCCACGGTTGCGGCGGACAGACCGGCAGGGCCGGCACCGACCACGGCAATCTTCTTGATCTGCTGGACCGGCAGGTAGTTGAGCTCGGTCTCGTGGCAGGCACGCGGATTGACCAGGCAGCTGGTGAGCTTGCCGCCAAAGGTGTGATCGAGGCAGGCCTGGTTGCAACCGATGCAGGTATTGATTTCGTCGGCGCGGCCTTCAGCGGCCTTGTTGACGAAGTCCGGGTCGGCGAGAAACGGCCGCGCCATCGAAACCATGTCGGCATCGCCTTCAGCGAGAATCTGCTCGGCGACTTCCGGGGTGTTGATGCGGTTGGTGGTGATCAGCGGAATGTTCACCGATCCGCGCAGCTTGGCCGTGACCTTGCTGAACGCCGCACGCGGCACTTTGGTGGCAATGGTCGGGATCCGCGCTTCGTGCCAGCCGATACCGGTGTTGATGAGGGTCGCACCAGCCTGCTCGATGGCTTTGGCCAGGGTGACGATTTCTTCCCAGGTGCTGCCGCCTTCCACCAGATCGAGCATCGAAAGGCGGAAGATGATGATGAAGTTCGGGCCAACCGCTTCACGTACGCGGCGAACGATTTCCACCGGCAGGCGCATGCGGTTTTCGTAACTGCCGCCCCAACGGTCGGTACGGTGGTTGGTGTGGGCGGCGAGGAACTGGTTAATGAAATAACCTTCGGAACCCATGATTTCGACGCCGTCATACTCGGCAGTCTGGGCCAGTACCGAGCAGGTGACGAAATCGCGGATCTGCTTCTCAATGCCTTCCTCGTCCAGCTCTTTGGGCTTGAACGGGTTGATCGGCGCCTGGATCGCGCTCGGTGCGACCTGTTTCGGGCTGTAGGCATAACGGCCGGCGTGGAGGATCTGCATGCAGATCTTGCCGCCCGCTTCATGCACGGCGCGGGTGACGATGCGGTGCTTGAGCGCTTCTTCCTCGGTGGTCAGCTTGGCCGCGCCTGAGTACACGCCACCCTCGTCGTTCGGGCCGATACCGCCGGTCACCATCAGGCCGACGCCGCCACGGGCGCGTTCGGCGAAGTACGCCGCCATCCGTTCGAAGCCACCCGGTTTCTCTTCAAGGCCGGTGTGCATCGAGCCCATCAGGGTGCGGTTGCGCAACGTGGTGAATCCCAGGTCCAGCGGGGCCAGCAGGTGCGGGTAAGTGGCGGTCATCGGTAACTCCACAGCGAGCGATCACGGAAAATGCGGGAGCTCTGTGTCCCCCGTCAGTCATGTTCGACAGATTAGGAGTCGCATCGCTGTCACTCAATGACCGGAACTGACAAGTTATTGATCCAAATGCGCAGCGCCCCTTGGCAAGCCGGGGCTGGCGCCCTACCCTGTCCGCACACCCTGTACCCGGCTGTTGTTGGATTTCATGCGCAAACTTCTGTACCTGACCTTTTCCATGGCGCTCGTCGCCGCGCTCGCCTTCTACGCCATGTGGGCGGCTGACCGCCCGGCCGGTCATTACCTGTCGGACCTGCGGATCAAACTGGCGGTCGATCAGGGCACCCGCGCCGATCGTGGCAACCTGCTGGGCATTCAGCCGGAACTGTTCCCCACCGATTATCAAAGTTCCGAACGCCTGCACCGCAAACTCGCGGCCTATCTGCAGCAAGCGCAGGATCAGGGTTTGCTCAATGACAAAACCATCGTGGTGTTGCCCGAGCATGTCGGCACCTGGCTGATGATCAGCGGCGAAAAAGACGAGTTGTACCAGGCCCCCACCCTCGAGGAAGCGATGAACTGGCTGGCCGCCAGCAACCCGTTGCAGTTTGCCCGCGCCTGGCTCACCGCCAGGGGCAGCAGCCGTCTGGATGACGCCCACCTGCGGATGAAATCCCGAGACATGGCCAAGGACTATCAGCTGCTGTTCGGCGGTCTGGCCAAGGAATTTCATATCACCCTGGTGGCCGGCTCGATCGTGCTGCCCGAGCCGAACATTATCGACGGGCGACTCAAGACCGGCAGCGGCGCACTGTACAACACCAGTGTGGTGTTCGGTCGTGACGGCGCCCCGCTCGGCCAGCCTCAGCGACAGATGCGCCCGATCTTCGATCAGGATGAAGCGACCGGCACTGGCGAGGCTTCACAGATCAATGTGGTCGACACCCCCGCTGGACGCCTCGGCGTGCTGATCGGCAACGACAGCTGGTATCCGGACAACTATCGCAAGCTCGACGCGCAAGGCGCGCAACTGATCGCGGTGCCTGCGTTCGTCATCGGCCATGGTGTGTGGGATCAACCCTGGCAGGGCTACAGAGGCTTGAACGTGCCGGACTCGGTCAGCCTCAAACCGGGAGAGGTCAGCGAAGGCCAGGCCTGGCATCGCCTGACCCTGACGGCACAACCGCCGGGCAGCCGGGCGATTGCCGGCATGAGCGTGTTTTTGCGCGGGCAGTTCTGGGACAAACCGAGTTCCGGGCAGAGCTTCCTCAGCAGCAATGGCCAGCAGTTCGCCGACGGCGAAGCCCGTGGCGCGCGTCTGCTGAACCTCTGGCTGTAAACCATGAAACCGCTGCCGATGCGTCTCGGGGATCTGTCAGTGGGCTTCGTCCATAGCCTGGCCGATGCCGTGCGCAGCCATGACGCCGACCCGCAGCCGCTGCTTGAACAATATGGGCTCGACACCGCGCGGCTGGCCGAGGCCGGCGCACGCCTGTCGATCCCGCGCTATATGCGCCTGGGTCATGGTGCGATCCAGTTGACTGGCGATCCGGCCCTCGGCCTGCGCATGGGCCAGCTCAGTCGTCTGAGCCAGGCGGGGTTGGCCGGCGTCACGGCAGCGCAGGCCCCGACCGTGCGCGAAGCCGCCCGCTGCCTGACGCGCTTCGAGCCGTTGTATGGCTCTAATTATCGCGGCCAGTCGAGTTTCCACGAGGATGCCAGCGGAGCCTGGCTGCGCTTCTACTCAATCAGCCCATACAACGCCTACAACCGCTTTGTCGTGGACTCGATCATCGCCGGCTGGCTGCATCAGTTGTCCAGCCTCAGCCCCGAACCGCTGCGCGCCGAACGGATAGAGATCGAATTCGACACACCGGACTACCGCGACGCCTACGCCGTGCTCGGCGAGTGCCCGATCCAGTTCGGCGCCGAACACAACCAACTGCGCCTGAGCCTCGCCAGCCTGGCCCAACGCAACCCACAGCACTGCCCCAGCACCTGGAAACATCTGCTGCAACTGTGTGAACAGGAACTGGAACAACTGACCCGCACCCGCAGCCTGCGTGAACGCATCACGCAATTGCTCGGGCCGTTGCTCAATGGGGGTCGCGAACCGGACCTGGAAGAAGTGGCGGCGCGCCTGAAGCTGCCGACCTGGACGTTACGGCGAAAACTGGCCGAGGAAGGCACACAGTTCCGCGCCATCCTCAACGATACTCGCCGTGATCTGGCGATGACCTACATCCGCGACACTGAACTGGCGTTCGGTGAAATCGCCTACCTGCTGGGATTTGCCTCGGCCGAAGCTTTCCAGCGCGCCTTCAAGCGCTGGAACGGCCAGACACCGGGCGAATTTCGCCGCAGTCACCGCAAGACCGGTTGAAGCGTCAGAGCTCGGTGGCGTCTTCCGCAGGCTCCGGTGAATCCAGCTCGTAGGCCTGGAATTCAAGCAGTTCTTCTTGATAGTCATCCATCGTGTAATCCCCCTGACCGCAAACTTGAAAATGGCCTGGAACAATCGACCAGTGCCCCGAGCATAAAGTGCCCGCATGAAGGAAAAATGAAACACGGCCTTCATGCAACAAACGTAGCAGGCAGTCAGGAATTTATCGCGGGATTTTTCGATGAAAACGCCATGGATCCGACAGTTGTCGAATCCATGGCGTGAAGATCACTGCCCGGAGGCGGGCATGGCCGGGATCGGCTCGGAAGGTGGCGGCAGGTCGGTCGGGTTGGCCGGTGGCGTAATGACTTCGGTTGCCGGCCCAGGTGTTGGAACCAGCTCCGAACCCGGTGCCGGAGTGATCGGTGCCGCTTCAGCTGGCGGAACGACCGGCTCCGAGCTGACTGGAGTCGGCTCCGCAGCGGCAGGGGCTGGAGTCGCGGCAGGTGTGGCAGGCACCGCAGGTGCGGCGACAGGTGTCGGTTCAGCAGCCGGCGTCGGAGTCAGCGCTGCCGGTGTCGCCTTGGCTTCAGGCATGCCGAGGTCGGTTTTAGGCTTTTCGGTGATGTGTGCGGCTTTCTTGGCTTCGGCCGGCAGGAACAGCTCGACCAGGGTGAAGAAGCGCTCGTAGAACTTCTGCGAAGACACGGTTTCGCTGGCCACCTTCACCATCGAGTCGTCAGAGGAGCCGATCGGCATCGACACCGAGCCCAGCACGCCAACCCCGAGGCTGGCCGAGTTGTTGGTCTTTTTCAGCGCGTAACGGTCCTGCAGGGCGTTGGCGAACACCGTCGCGTGGTGCGCGGCGCTGCCGTCATCGGTGCACACCACGTTGAAGCTGATCTCCATGTGGGTTTCACCGGTCTGCTGGAAGCTCTTGTGTCCGCTGACCAGTTTCGGGTCGCTGCTGGTGATGATGTAGCCCTGGCTGAGCAACGCACGGCGCGCCGCTTCGCAGCTGGCGGCATCGGTGACTGGATAGTTGCGCGAGAAGGTGCCGGAGTCGTCGAAGTTCTCATGCTCGTAGATAGGTTTGTCCTTGGAGCAGCCGGCAGCGGCGGTCAGCAACAACGCCAACCCGAAAAAACGCACGGAAATAGAATTCAACATTAAACATCCTGAGGGAAAAACGGTCCGGGGCGTATTGTGCAACATATCGCTGCCCCGCGGCTTACCGATTAGTGTCTTAAAACAGTTACAACTCTACCGGTCATGGGTGCAGGGAAAAAGGCAATCTGGTCAATGGTCGATGAAAATCCTGTCACCCAGTGATTGATAGGCAAAAAAAAGCCCCGAATGTTCATCCGGGGCTCATTTTTTTGTCGCTCAGTCAGACATCAGAAACGCTTGATGTCAGCTTCGCTTTCCAGTTGCTTGCGGTACGCAGCGAAGTCCTGCTGGCCTTCGCGAGAAGCGAGGAAGCGACGGTATTGCGCTTTCTCTTCATCGGTCGGCGCAGCGGCTTCGTTCACAGCGTTCAGACGCACGATGGTCAGGCTGCCATCAGGCAGTGTCACACTGCTGAAAGTCGGCTTGTCCTTGGCGGCCGGCTTCGGCATGCGGAACAGCGCTTGCAGCACCGCAGGATCCACACCTTCCTGAGCGCGAGTGGCGGCCTGGGTGACTTTCCAGTTCTGACCGTCAATTGCCTTGTCCAGCGGGGTCTTGCCCTCACGCAGGCTGGTGATCAGCTCATCAGCCTTGGTCTTGGCAGCCGCACTGGCGTGCTCTTTGGCCAACTGGGTGCGAATGGCAGTCGCCACAGCTTCCAGCGGCAGTTGTGCAGGCTTGAGGTGTTCCTTGGCGCGCAGCACGATCACGGTTTCCGGATCCAGTTCGATGGCGGTGCTGTTGGCACCATCATCCAGCACTTCGTTGCTGAACGCCGCCGTGACCACGGCGCGGTTGGCGGCAACACCTTCGCCACCTTCACGGCCGAACGGCTTGGAGGTGTGCACGGTCAGTTTCAGATCCTGCGCCGGCTGAGCCAGGTCAGACGCCTCGAACGAGGAGTCTTCCAGCTGCTTGGTCGCCTCGACGAAACGCTGCTCGACCTGCTGGGCTTTCAGTTCGCGAGTCAGCTTGTCTTTCAGGCTGGCCAGGGTCGGCACCTCAGGTGCTTCGATACCCAGCAGCTTGATCAGGTGGAAACCGAAGTCGGTGCGAACCGGCTCGGATACCTGATCCTTGGAGAGCGAATACAGGGCTTTCTCGAAGGCCGGATCGTACACGCCAGGGCCGGCATAACCCAGGTCGCCGCCATTGTTGGCCGAGCCCGGATCCTGCGAGAACTCCTTGGCCAGCGCTTCGAATTTCTCGCCCTTGGCCAGACGTGCCTGAACTTCCTCGATCTTCGCCTTGGCCTGGGCCTCGGTGGTCTTGTCGTTCACTTCGATCAGAATGTGCGCCGCACGACGCTGTTCCGACAGGTTGGCAATTTCTTTCTGATATGCCGCCTGCAGGTCTTCGTCCTTGACGGCAACTTGATCGAAGAACGAGGACTTCTTCAGCTCGAGGTAATCGATGACCACTTGATCCGGGGTCATGAATTCCTTCGCGTGCTCGTCGTAGTAAGCCTTGACCTCATCGTCGGTCAGCTTGACGGCGGCCGGGTCAGCCTTGATGTTCAGCGAAGCGAAATCGCGGGTCTGCTTTTCCAGGCGGGCGAAAGCCAGGACCTGGGCGTCGGTGACGAAGCCGCTGCCTGCCACACCGGCGCGCAGCTGACCGATCAGCATTTCCTGAGCCAGCATCTGGCGAAATTGCATCCGGCTGTAGCCCAGTTGACGGATCACCTGGTCAAAGCGGTCGGAACTGAACTTGCCATCGACCTGAAACTCAGGCGTTTGCAGGATCACTTGATCCAGCGCCGCTTCGGAGAAAGCGAACTTCGATTTTTCTGCGCCTTGCAGCAGCAGCTTGCGATCGATCAGACCCTTGAGGGCCGATTCGCGCAGCATTTTTTCGTCGAGCAAGGAAGCATCGAAGTCCTTGCCCAGCTGTTGCATCAGCTGACGGCGTTGCATGTCAACGGCCTGGCTCAGCTCGTTCTGGCTGATTTCTTCACCATTGACCTTGGCCGCCTCGTTGGTGTGAGTCGTGGCCTTGAAAATGGCATCGAAACCGGTCAGGGCCATCAGTGCAACGATGACCCCGATAATGGTCTTGGCAATCCAGCCTTGTGAATTGTCCCTGATATTCTGCAGCATGCGTCCCCCAGAAACGGTTGAACTTCAAAATTAGGCAACCGTGGAGCGTGGGTAGAATCCGGATAGAAGAAAGGCGCATCCGAGGATGCGCCTTCTCGTAACTGGCGGAGCGGACAGGGCTCGAACCCTCGATCCCGGCGTAGCAGACAATTATTCCAAACTGCCTGCTCTACCGCTCCGCTGCCAAGTCAGGCTTGACCCCGACCCGGATGGGTAAAAACCTGAATCAAACTTAGTTGACAGCTTCTTTCAGGGCTTTACCGGCTTTGAAACCTGGCTTCTTGGCAGCCGCGATTTCCAGAGTCTTGCCGGTCTGTGGGTTACGACCGATACGAGCTGGACGATCGGTTACCGAGAACGTACCGAAACCTACCAGAACTACGGAGTCGCCAGCCTTCAGAGCGCCAGTGACGGATTCGATTACAGCGTCCAGCGCACGGCCAGCAGCAGCTTTCGGGATATCAGCGGATGCAGCGATAGCATCAATCAGTTCCGACTTGTTCACTCTAAGTCCCCTTATATCTATTTGAGTATGATTCTAAGTTTTTTGGTGAAAGCAAAAACGAGTGCTGAATGGCCTACAGACACTTAAGAGCCGCTTTATAACAAGGGCTCTAAAAAGCTGTCAAGGAAGCCCCCCAGGCAAATGCGTACTAATGCGTGCTAATTCTTTCCTTAGAGTCAGACTCACGTTTTTCGTCCTTGGCAACTATCTCCGGAGCCACATCCGGCAAGGGCTCCGGCGCGTATTGCAGCGCAATTTGCAGGACCTCGTCAATCCATTTAACCGGTTTAATCTGCAGATCCTGCTTGATATTGTCAGGAATCTCCTTCAGATCACGCACGTTCTCTTCCGGAATAATCACGACCTTGATTCCGCCACGGTGTGCAGCCAGGAGCTTTTCCTTCAGGCCGCCAATGGCGAGGACTTGACCACGCAGGGTGATCTCGCCGGTCATGGCGACATCGGCGCGCACAGGAATACCCGTCAACGCCGACACCAATGCGGTACACATGCCTACACCGGCGCTAGGGCCGTCTTTCGGCGTAGCACCTTCTGGCATGTGGATGTGCGTGTCGCGCTTCTCGTGGAAGTCCAGGGGAATGCCCAGGCTCTTGGCACGGCTGCGCACCACGGTCAGGGCGGCAGTGATCGATTCGACCATTACATCACCCAGCGAACCGGTCTTGATCAATTGCCCTTTGCCCGGCACGACGGCCGCTTCGATGGTGAGCAATTCACCGCCAACCTGAGTCCAGGCCAGGCCGGTCACCTGACCGATCTGATCCTGCTGCTCGGCCAGACCGTAGCGGAACTTGCGCACGCCGAGGAAGTGTTCCAGCAGATCAGCTGTCACTTTCACCGAGAAGCGTTTTTCCAGCGCATGTTCTTTGACCGCCTTGCGGCAGACCTTGGCAATCTGCCGCTCGAGGCCACGCACACCGGCTTCGCGGGTGTAGTAACGGATGATGTCACGGATCGCTTCTTCGTCGAATTCCAGCTCGCCCTTCTTCAGGCCGTTGGCGGCAATCTGCTTTGGCGACAGGTACTTGACGGCGATGTTGATCTTTTCGTCTTCGGTATAACCCGGCAGACGGATCACTTCCATCCGGTCGAGCAACGCCGGCGGAATGTTCATCGAGTTCGAGGTACACAGGAACATCACATCCGACAGGTCGTAATCGACTTCCAGATAGTGATCGTTGAAGTTGTGGTTCTGCTCCGGATCGAGCACTTCCAGTAACGCCGACGCCGGATCGCCACGCATGTCGCTGCCCATCTTGTCGATTTCATCGAGCAGGAACAGAGGGTTGCGGACGCCCACCTTTGTCATCTTTTGAATCAATCTTCCTGGCATCGAACCGATGTAAGTCCGACGGTGACCACGGATTTCCGCTTCGTCACGCACCCCACCGAGGGCCATGCGCACGAATTTACGGTTGGTGGCGTGGGCAATCGACTCCGCCAGCGAGGTTTTACCCACACCCGGAGGACCAACCAGGCACAACACCGGACCACGAATCTTTTTCACACGTTTCTGCACGGCGAGGTACTCAAGGATGCGTTCCTTGACCTCTTCCAGACCGTAGTGATCGGCGTCGAGAATGTCTTCGGCACGGGCCAGGTCCAGACGCACCTTGCTCTGGGCCTTCCACGGCACCTGCACCAGCCAGTCGATGTAAGAACGCACGACGGTGGCTTCGGCCGACATCGGTGACATCTGCTTGAGCTTGTTCAGCTCGGCGGTGGCTTTGGCCAGGGCATCTTTCGGCAGACCGGCAGCGTCGATACGCTTTTTCAGGTCTTCGATTTCGTTGTGGCCTTCGTCGCTGTCACCGAGCTCTTTCTGAATGGCCTTCATCTGCTCATTCAAGTAGTACTCGCGCTGACTGCGCTCCATTTGTTTCTTGACGCGGCCGCGGATGCGTTTTTCGACCTGCAGCAGGTCGATTTCGGCATCCAGCAGTGCCAGAACGTGCTCGACCCGGGCAGCCAGATCGATGATTTCGAGGATTTCCTGCTTCTGCTCGATTTTCAGCGCCATGTGCGCAGCCATGGTGTCTACCAGACGGCCTGGCTCATCGATGCTGTTGAGTGACGACAGGACTTCAGCCGGGACCTTCTTGCCCAACTGGACATATTGCTCGAACTGCGACAGCAGTGTGCGCACGAACACTTCGGACTCGCGCTCGGCGGCATCGACTTCGTCGATCAACGCCACTTCGGCACGACAGTGGCCGTCGACTTCGCTGAAGCGCTCGACCGCGCCACGCTGCTCGCCTTCGACCAGAACCTTGACGGTGCCATCGGGCAGCTTGAGAAGCTGCAGAACCGTGGCAATGGTGCCTACGCGATAGAGGGCATCTTCTCCGGGATCATCGTCAGCCGGGTTTCTCTGGGCCAGCAGCAGGATCTGCTTGTCACCCGTCATCGCGGCCTCGAGGGCTTCGATGGACTTCTCGCGCCCCACGAACAGCGGGATAACCATGTGCGGATACACAACGACATCACGCAATGGCAGGAGAGGCAATTCGATGGTGGTCTTCATGATTTCGCCTCTACGGCGGCCATACGGCCGTAATCAGATGGAATTAAGCTTGAAACCAAGATGGGGGCTGCCTTGAAAAAAAACAAGCGCAAAGCGGATGTAAAAAACGACATAAAAAAAAAGAGGCCCGAAGGCCCCTTCTTTGTTCCGGCAGGGTGGACACTTACGCGTCCGGCGCTGCCTTGGCCGTCGGCTCACTGTTTTCGTAGATATACAGTGGCTTGGACTTGCCTTCGATTACGCTTTCATCGATCACGACTTTGCTCACCTCGGACTGCGAGGGGATTTCATACATCGTGTCGAGCAGAACACCTTCGAGAATCGAACGCAGGCCACGGGCACCGGTTTTACGTTCCAGGGCACGTTTTGCGACCGATTTCAGCGCGTCTGAACGGAATTCCAGATCCACGCCTTCCATCTCGAACAGCTTGGCGTACTGTTTGGTCAGGGCATTTTTCGGCTCGGTGAGAATCTGCATCAATGCAGCCTCATCCAGCTCGTCCAGCGTCGCAAGGACCGGCAGACGACCGACGAATTCCGGGATCAGACCGAACTTGACCAGATCGTCAGGCTCGACTTCACGCAGGGACTCACCGACTTTCTTGCCTTCTTCCTTGCTGCGCACTTCTGCGTTGAAACCGATGCCACCTTTGGTGGAACGGTTCTGAATCACTTTCTCCAGACCGGAGAACGCACCACCGCAGATGAACAGGATGTTACGGGTGTCGACCTGCAGGAATTCCTGCTGCGGATGCTTGCGGCCACCTTGCGGCGGAACGGAAGCGACCGTACCTTCGATCAACTTCAGCAAGGCCTGCTGCACGCCTTCACCGGAAACATCCCGGGTGATCGACGGGTTGTCGGACTTGCGCGAAATCTTGTCGATTTCATCGATGTAGACAATGCCCATCTGGGCTTTCTCTACGTCGTAATCGCACTTCTGCAACAGCTTCTGAATGATGTTCTCGACGTCTTCACCTACATAACCCGCCTCGGTGAGGGTGGTTGCGTCGGCGATGGTGAACGGAACGTTCAGGAGGCGGGCCAGTGTTTCGGCCAGCAGGGTTTTACCGGAGCCTGTCGGGCCGATCAGCAGGATGTTGCTCTTGCCGAGTTCGACGTCGTCAGCCTTTTTGTCACGCTGGTTCAAACGCTTGTAGTGGTTGTACACCGCTACCGCGAGAACCTTCTTGGCACGTTCCTGACCAATGACGTACTGGTCAAGGATGCCGCTGATTTCTTTAGGCGAAGGCAATTTATGCGCGCTGCTTTCGGCCTGTGCTTCCTGCACCTCCTCACGGATGATGTCATTGCACAGGTCGACGCACTCGTCGCAGATAAAGACCGAGGGGCCGGCAATCAATTTGCGCACTTCATGCTGGCTTTTGCCACAGAAGGAGCAATAGAGCAGCTTGCCGTTGTCCTCGCCGTTGCGGGTGTCAGTCATTCGTTCGATCCAAATCCGATAGGCTTGCAACACAAGATGAAGGCTATTGCGGGCTTTTTCAAGCCCGCCACTGATCGGACCAGCCGATCAGGCCTGTTTTGAGCTGCTTATTTTAAGCTGGACGCTGGTTGATCACTTCATCGATCAAGCCATATTCCTTCGCAGCTTCAGCACTCATGAAGTTGTCGCGGTTGGTGTCGCGCTCGATTTCTTCAAGCGTGCGACCGCTGTGCTTGGCCATCAGCGTGTTCAGACGCTCGCGGATGAAGAGGATTTCCTTGGCATGGATTTCGATGTCCGACGCCTGGCCCTGGAAACCGCCCAGTGGCTGGTGAATCATCACACGCGAGTTCGGCAGGCAATAACGCTTGCCTGGAGCCCCTGCGGTCAGCAGGAACGCGCCCATGCTGCACGCCTGACCGATACAGGTAGTCGATACGTTTGGCTTGATGAACTGCATGGTGTCGTAGATCGACATGCCCGCTGTCACCGAACCGCCCGGGGAGTTGATATAAAGATGGATGTCCTTGTCCGGGTTTTCCGCTTCAAGGAACAGCAATTGCGCACAGATCAGGTTGGCCATGTAGTCCTCTACCGGACCCACCAGAAAGATCACTCGCTCCTTGAGCAGGCGCGAGTAAATGTCGTAGGCGCGCTCGCCACGAGCAGACTGCTCGACAACCATCGGGACCAGGCCGCCTGCGGCCTGGATATCAGAGTTCTGCTGAATATAGGAATTACGGAACATGCTCTGCAGTCACTCCCAAATAGTCATGTCTTGAATACGCATAAGCCAGCTCGAAGGCTGGCTTATGGTGTGTGCTTCTAACGCAGAAACAATCAGTCGGCTTTTGGAGCTTCTACCGGCTTGACCGCTTCTTCGTAAGAGACCGATTTGTCGGTCACGCTAGCTTTCTGCAGAACAGTATCCACAACTTGTTCTTCCAGCACAACCGAACGGACTTCGTTCAGTTGCTGCTCGTTCTTGTAGTACCAGGACACAACCTGCTCAGGCTCTTGGTAAGCCGAAGCCATTTCCTGGATCATTTCGCGAACGCGGGCTTCGTCTGGCTTCAGGTCGAATTGCTTGACCACTTCAGCCACGATCAGACCCAGGACAACGCGACGCTTGGCTTGTTCTTCGAACAGCTCGGCCGGCAGCTGGTCAGGCTTGATGTTGCCACCAAACTGCTGAACAGCCTGCACGCGCAGACGGTCGACTTCGTTGGACAGCAGAGCCTTAGGCACTTCGATCGGGTTGGTGGCCAGCAGACCGTCCATTACCTGATTCTTGACCTTGGATTTGATCGCCTGACGCAGTTCACGCTCCATGTTCTTGCGAACTTCGGTGCGGAAGCCGTCGATGCCGCTTTCCTTGATGCCGAATTGAGCGAAGAACTCTTCGTTCAGCTCAGGCAGTTTTGGCTCGGAAACGGTGTTGACGGTCACGGTGAACTCGGCGGCTTTGCCAGCCAGGTCCAGGTTCTGATAGTCCTCTGGGAAGGTCAGGTTCAGAACGCGCTCTTCGCCGGCCTTGGCGCCAACCAGGCCTTCTTCGAAGCCAGGGATCATGCGGCCGGAACCCAGCACCAGCTGAGTACCCTTGGCGGAACCGCCAGCGAATACTTCGCCGTCAACCTTGCCAACGAAATCGATGTTCAGTTGGTCTTCGTTCTGGGCAGCGCGATCGGCCACTTCAAAACGGGTGTTCTGCTTGCGCAGGATGTCCAGCATCTTGTCCAGATCGGCGTCAGCCACGTCAGCGCTCAGACGCTCAACGGTGATGCCTTCGAAGCCGGCAACGGTGAACTCAGGGAACACTTCGAATACGGCTACGTATTCCAGGTCCTTGCCAGCTTCGAGCGACTTAGGCTCGATCGACGGCGAACCGGCCGGGTTCAGCTTCTGCTCAACCACAGCTTCGTAGAAGGAGGACTGGATCACGTCGCCGATCGCTTCCTGACGCGCATCAGCACCGAAACGGCGCTTGATTTCGCTCATTGGCACTTTGCCTGGACGGAAGCCAGCAATCTTGGCCTTCTGGGCAGTCTGCTGCAGACGCTTGTTGACCTGAGTCTCGATGCGCTCAGCCGGCACGGTGATGCTCATGCGGCGCTCAAGAGCAGTAGTATTTTCAACAGAAACTTGCATGGATATTCCTCGTTGCACAGACGTTAGCCGGCCGTTTCCGACCCAAGAATCAAGGGCAAGCATTCTAGTAGGTCAAACTCAAGAAGTCACCCTACTGAAAACGGGTAAAAAAACAGCAGGCAAATTGAAGACGGGGACAAACGGTTGCGCCTCGCCCTGTTAGCAAATACAGCCAATCAAGCCAGGGCCCTGCACCAACCTCTTCTATATATAGAGGCGATTGAATCATCTCCCTGACAGCCAGCCCTGCATACAAGGCTGGCGGGCAGCGCGGTATCATCGAGCAACATTGATACGACGAAGCGCCCTGCCCTGCGACCCGAAACCGGCAGTCGCCGAAAACCCGAAACCGTAAAACAAAAAAAGGCGCCAGACTGTTAAGTCTGGCGCCTTTTCGAAATATGGGGTGGACGATGGGGATCGAACCCACGACAACGGGAGTCACAATCCCGTGCTCTACCAACTGAGCTACGCCCACCATATTGCGTGCCAAAGAAGCCAAACAACTTCTTTGTAGAACTTCACCCGGCCAACGGCATGAATGAAGCTTTGATTGGTGCGGATGAAGAGACTCGAACTCTTACGCCTCGCGGCGCTGGAACCTAAATCCAGTGTGTCTACCAATTCCACCACATCCGCGGATGAAGCTTTTTAAAGCAAAGGCGCCAGACTGTTACATCTGGCGCCTTTCGAAATATGGGGTGGACGATGGGGATCGAACCCACGACAACGGGAGTCACAATCCCGTGCTCTACCAACTGAGCTACGCCCACCATATCGCGTTACTTGTGCCAATGCTGCCTAATGGCGCACCCGGCAGGACTCGAACCTGCGACCATCCGCTTAGAAGGCGGATGCTCTATCCAGCTGAGCTACGGGCGCCTTGTTAGCTGTACCCTTGGAGGACTACAAACTAAGTGCTTTCCAGTCTCGCAAAACGTTGATTTCGCTCGACCTTCTTAACCAGTGCTAGGCTGTGCCCGACAAGTGCGACGAATAGTATAGAGAGCCCTGAAGGTCGTCAAATCCTTTTTGAAAAAAATTCATTTAATTAAAGGGCTTAGGGGAATTTGCTGACCAAGCGCCTTTGCCCTCACCGTCTGACATGCGAGAATGCGTTCTCTTTTTTTCCCCTCTCGATGGTTAATCACGCGCAATGACTGCACAACTAATCGACGGCAAATCAATCGCCGCCAGCCTGCGCCAGCAGATCGCCCAACGGGTAGCCGAACGTCGCGAGCAAGGCTTGCGCACTCCAGGCCTCGCGGTGATCCTGGTCGGCAGCGATCCTGCCTCTCAGGTTTATGTCTCGCACAAGCGTAAAGACTGTGAAGAGGTCGGCTTCCTCTCCCAAGCCTATGACCTGCCTTCCGAAACCACTCAGGAAGCATTGACCGATCTGATCGATCGACTGAACGACGACCCGGCAATCGACGGCGTTCTGCTTCAACTTCCTCTGCCTGAGCACCTGGACGCGTCCAAGCTGTTGGAGCGCATCCGCCCCGACAAGGACGTCGACGGTTTCCATCCTTATAACGTCGGTCGCCTGGCCCAGCGCATTCCGCTGCTGCGCCCCTGCACCCCGAAAGGCATCATGACCCTGCTGGAAAGCACCGGTGTCGATCTTTACGGTATGGACGCAGTGGTCGTCGGCGCTTCCAACATCGTCGGTCGCCCGATGGCCATGGAACTGCTGTTGGCCGGCTGCACCGTGACCGTGACCCACCGCTTCACCAAGGACCTGGCCGGCCACGTCGGCCGCGCCGATCTGGTGGTGGTGGCCGCCGGCAAGCCGGGCCTGGTCAAGGGCGAGTGGATCAAGGAAGGCGCGATCGTGATCGACGTCGGCATCAACCGTCAGGACGACGGCAAACTGGTCGGTGACGTCGTGTACGAAACCGCCCTGCCTCGCGCTGGCTGGATAACTCCGGTCCCGGGCGGCGTCGGCCCGATGACCCGTGCCTGCCTGCTGGAAAACACCCTCTACGCAGCAGAAACCCTGCACGCCTGAGTCGCGTTTTCCGCACTCCGAGAACCCCGCCCAGTGCGGGGTTTTTCATATCCTCGAATAAACCTTTACCGTTCGCCGGAAACCCCTATTTTTACAGGGCTTTTCACGACTTTTTCATGCCCTTCAAACAACCATCGACAGATCTTCAGCCATACTCCTAGAATGCGTCGTTTTACGACACAGTCCGTTACAAAAAACGGCATATCCAACCTTCATGAGTTCGCCCGCGTGAATATTCGTCTGTCCATCCTGAGCCTGGTTTTTGCATTTTCAGGCACGCTCCTCACGCCAACGGTCAACGCCGCCGAAACCACCGCTGCTCCCCGAGACGCTTCACAGTTGAAGATTGCCTCCGGCAGCGCTCTGCTGATGGATCTGCAGACCAACAAAGTCATCTACTCCAGCAATCCGGACGTGATCGTGCCGATCGCTTCCGTCAGCAAGTTGATGACCGGTCTGGTCGTGGTTGAAGCCCACCAGAACATGGACGAATGGATTGACGTCGACATCAGCCACACCCCGGAAATGAAAGGCGTGTTTTCCCGGGTCAAACTGCGCAGCGAACTGCCGCGCCGCGAGATGCTGCTGATCGCCCTGATGTCCTCGGAAAACCGCGCCGCCGCGAGCCTCGCCCATCACTATCCGGGCGGTTATGCAGCCTTCATCGCAGCGATGAACGCCAAGGCCAAGGCGCTGGGCATGACCAGCACCCACTTTGTGGAACCGACCGGTCTGTCGGAGCGCAACGTTTCCACCGCCCGCGACCTGAGCAAATTGCTGATGGCTGCGCAAAAGCATCCGATCCTGACCGAACTCACCACCACCAAGGAAAAGACCGTCTCGTTCCGCAAACCCAATTACACCCTGGGTTTCCGCAACACCGACCACTTGGTGAACAAGGCTGACTGGGACATCAAGATCACCAAGACCGGCTTCACCAATCCCGCCGGCCACTGCCTGGTGCTCGTGACGCGAATGAGCAATCGCCCGGTTGCGTTGGTGATTCTCGATGCATTCGGCAAATACACCCACTTCGCCGATGCCAGCCGTATCCGCAGCTGGATGGAAACCGGCCGGAGCACCAACGTTCCGGCGGTGGCCCAGCAGTACAAGGCCGAGAAGAACCTCAAGGGTCGCCAGAGCGGCGTGGTCGAAGCCTCCAAGTAACCCGCGACACAAGAAAAAGCCCCGAACATTCGGGGCTTTTTTACGTCTGCCGGTTCAGTCGTTGGGCAGCGGCATCTGATCATCATCGGGAATGCCGTCACCAGCACAGGGGTCGGGGCGATGCTCCGGGGTCACTACCGCAGGACGCGCCAGCGGATCACGCAGGGGACTGTCCGGATCGAGCACCGGATCCACGTCAGGCTCCGGCGTGGTCGGCACACTGTCCGGTTTATGGTCGTCAAAGCTCGAATCCGTACTCATACGCACCTCTCATTCGGGTAATCACCCGAATAATCGGGCGTTACCTTTAAGAGCGCAGCCCCGCTCCCGGGTGCCCGGCAGGGGACGAACGGACTCTCACTGCGCTCCCAATGCCTTGCGCGCTTGCGCGGCTTCACGCTCCTGGCCGGCCTGCGCCAGTTCGTCGGCGGCTTTCAACCAGCGCTGCCGATCGACGGACGCCGGGATCTGGGTCGGTTTCTGAATCAATACCGCCCAGCCCCCCGACTTCTCGAGCGCCGATTCAAAAGCACTGAAACTCATCAGTTCACGGCGGTTCATCCCCGCGCGCAGCAGAACCTTCTGCTTCTTGCGGTCATAGCCGGAAAGGATCGCGTAACGCGGTTCTGCCCAGAACGCCGATCCTTCACTGAAACGCACCATCACCGGATACCCCGCCGCCACCTGGGTCAGCAGCGCCGGCAAGCGGGCATCTACCGGGTATACGACCATGCCGTATTCGCGGGCAAGGTTCTGCATGTTCTGCTGAAGCTTGTCCTCGGCACCCGGCAGGTGCAGAGGTTTTTCCAACAGCCCGGGGGTGATCACGATGCCTTGCTGCGACAGCAGGCTGGCCAGCACCTGTGGCCCGCTCTGATTGGCTTCGCCCCTATAGAAGGTGCCGCTGAGCTCGACCCGTTCCGGCAGACGCTGGACTTCCGGCGCCACACTGCCTGCACACCCCACCAACGCTGTCACGCAACCGGCCACCAGCAGGGCCGCGCGAATCCGGGAAAATAGCTGCACCATCGTCACTCTCTTGATCAGTTACCGGTCATCGTGTTCCGGCGTGGTCGAGGATCATAGGACGGCGCAACGCTGCGGTATAGCCCAAAGAGGCAGATGCATCGATTGCATAGAGCGAAGTGATTGGTCACCACCGACCTTTGGTCAATAGGCTGAAACACGCCAGCGACTAGACTGTCACTCGATAGACAGCAAAAGAGTGAGCGCCCGACGCAGGGCAAAGAGGAGGCACCGATGAGCCTGACCATGACCATTGTGATGTTGATTGCCGGCTGGCTGGCCGTAGCCGCCGCCATGCTGTGGGGTGTGCTGCGTATTTCCCGCCGCCATCACCACCCTGTGCAGCCTGCACCGACCAGGAAGATCGAAAAACACAACGCCCGTCACGCCACTGCGCACTGACTTCTTTCAATCGATTCAAACAAAAAAGGCCGCGCGACTCTTGCCAGTCACGCGGCCTTCGATTTTTCAGCGGTTACGCCTGGGCAGCCAGCTTCTTCTGCTTCGCCCGACGGGACATCATGTTCAACACCTCAATCGCGGCCGAGAACGCCATGGCGGCATACACATAACCTTTCGGCACGTGGGCACCGAAGCCTTCGGCGATCAGCGTCATGCCGATCATGATCAGGAAGCCCAGGGCCAGCATCACCACCGACGGGTTGTCGTTGATGAACTTCGCCAGCGGGTCAGCCGCAAACAGCATCACCAGTACCGAAACCACCACCGCGATCACCATGATCGGCAAGTGTTCGGTCATGCCGACAGCGGTAATGATGCTGTCGATCGAGAACACCATGTCCAGCATCAGGATCTGCCCGATGGCGGCGGCAAAACCCAGGGTCACTGTCGAGGTCGCCGACTTCGGATCGTCAGGCACCGGGTCCATGCTGTGATGGATCTCGGTCGTCGCTTTCCACACCAGGAACAGGCCACCGGCGATCAGGATCATGTCCTTCCAGGAGAACGCCTGACCAAGGATCTCGATGACAGGCTCGGTCAACTGCACGATGAACGCGATGGTGCTCAACAGGGCCAGACGCATGATCAGCGCCATGCCGATACCCAGACGGCGGGCTTTCTGCCGGTACTGCTCGGGCAGCTTGTTGGTCAGGATCGAGATGAAGATCAGGTTATCGATGCCGAGCACGATTTCCATCACCACCAGTGTGGCCAAAGCAATCCAGGCCGTCGGGCTGGAAGCGAGTTCTAACAGGTATTCCATGGGTCAGTCCTGACTCTTGTAAGACGATTTAGATGGTCTTGGAGGAAGATTCGGATTTGTCCGCATCTTTTTCCGGCGCTTCTTTTTTCTCGATCAGACCGCCAGTGGCCTCACTGAGCGCCTGCTCGGCGGCTTTGTGCGTATCGTCGATCGCCTGCTTGGCGCTCTCGGCGGCCTTGCCCATCAGTTGCTGGGCGCTTTTTTCCGCCTGGTCGCAACCCGCCATAAGCAGTAAAGACGTAAACATCAGTGCCGGGATCGTGTATTTCATGAGGTTTCCTTCGTATGAACAGACAGGGTCACAGACCGCCCGTCGATGGCTGGGCATTCTAGGGAGACAAACACTTCAGGAAAATTCGTATTTTTAGCGGCTATACTTCGATTTATACGAACTGTATCTGGCGGACCCAACCCCATGCTCAATTACCGACAACTGCATTACTTCTGGGTGGTGGCCAAGACCGGCAGCATCGTACGCGCGTGCGAGCAACTGAACCTGACGCCACAGACCATCAGCGGTCAGATTTCACTGCTCGAACAGACCTATGGCATCGAGTTGTTTCAACGGGTCGGCCGGCAACTCGAACTCACAGAAGCCGGACGCCAGGCCCTGCCCTACGCCGAGCAGATGTTTCAGCTCGGCGGCGAGCTGGAACTGATGCTGCGCGCCCAGCCCAATGAGCAACAGATCCTGTTCCGCGTGGGAGTGGCGGACGTGGTGCCCAAATCCATCGTCTATCGACTGATCGCGCCGACCATGGAGTTGAGCGAACCGCTGCGAATCACCTGCCGCGAAGACAAACTCGAGCGATTACTGGCGGATCTGGCGATCCAGCGCCTGGACCTGGTGATCTCCGACAGCCCGATGCCCTCGCATCTGGACATCAAGGGTTACAGCCAGAAGCTCGGCGAATGCGGGATCAGCTTCTTCGCCACCGCCGAACTGGCGGCGCAATACGGTCAGGATTTCCCGCGCAGCCTGCACGGTGCGCCACTGTTGATCCCCGGCGCAGAAACCGTGGTGCGCAGCCGTTTACAGCGCTGGTTCGCGGAGCAGCAGATTCAGCCGAGGATTGTCGGGGAGTTCGATGACAGCGCCTTGATGCAGGCGTTCGGCCAGTCCGGCAGCGGGATTTTCATTGGCCCGAGCGTGATTGCCGATGAGGTGAAACGCCAGTATGGCGTCGAGTTGATCGGCCAGACCGATGCGGTGAGCGAGTCGTTCTACGCGATCTCGGTGGAGCGCAAGGTCAAGCACCCCGGCATCAAAGCGATTACCGAAGGTGCCCGACGCGAGCTGTTTACAGCCTTTTAAGCCGGCGCACAGACGTCACGCGGCTTGAGCACCATCAGCACCATGGCGAGGAAAATCGACAGCAGAATGAACCCGGCGGCGGCGAAACCCACGAAGCCCAGACCGGCGCTGTCGATCACCCGACCGCCAATGATCGCGCCCAGACCAATCCCCAGGTTGGCCCCGGCGATGTTCAGCGACGCGGCGAAGGCCGGCGCTTCCGGTGCGGCTTTCATCAAGCGCACATGACTGACCAGAAACAGCGCTGCCTGAGTCACGCCCCAGATGCCCATCGCCGCCGCCAGACCCAGCGACGAATTGATGTTCGGCACCAATGCCACCATCCCGGGAATCATGAACGCGCAGAACATCACCGAGGCCATCAGCGGATGGCGATCCACCGCGCGACCGCCCAGCGAGTTGCCGATCAGACCGACCGCGCCAAAGCCCATCAGGCACCAGCCGACCACGGTGCCATTGAAGCCGGCCAGACGCTCAAGGATGTCCGCCAGATAGGTGTAAGCGGTGAACATGCCGCTGAACACCAGGATCGACAGCAGCACATGACCCAGCATCAGCGGGCTGCGCAGGATCTTGAACTGCGAAGCGAAACTGACCTGATGCTGGTGCAGGCTGGTTTTCGGCAAGTAGACAAACAGCAACAAGGCCTTGGCGAACGCGATCACCGCCAGAATGGCGAACGCACTGCGCCAGCCGAATGCATCGGAAATCAGCGTGCCGACGGGGATGCCGAACACCGTGGCGCAGACGATCCCGAAGCCGATCTTGGCGATGGCGCGACCAGCGAAGTCCGGGCCGACGATGTCTACCGCCGTTTCACTGGCCAGGGCCCAGAATACCGGCAGCCCCAACGCCGGAATCAACCGGGCAATCGCCATGACCCAGATGTTCGGCGCCAGTGCCGCCACGGTGTTGGCCAGGCCGAACATGATCAGGATGGTGATAAACAGTTTGCGCCGTTCGAAACGGGCGAAATATGCCGTCAAGAATGGGCCGAACATCGCCACGGTGAAAGCGAATAGCGTCACCAGCAGCCCGGCTTGCGGGATGGTGACGGCCAGGTCGCGGGCAATTGCCGGCAACAGGCCGACGATGACGAACTCTGTGGTCAGCACCGTAAACCCGGCGGCGGACAACAGAAGGATGGGCAACAGCATGAGGAACTCCAGCAAAACGACGACACCAGCGCTGACCCGAAGGCCCGCCGGCAGAACTTGAAAATAAGGATGCGCAATCTTAACAGAGTGTTTCCCGGGTGACTTGCACAAACCTGTCTATGTGGCCGAACGTTTCGGTGGCAGATCGTCACAGGCCTGAAGGACAAGGCCTACGCTGTGATAAAGTCCGCGCCCTGCAAAACGTACACCCTGTTCAGCCACCCGTTTAACGGTGTGACTGTCGCGCCAGCCCTTTCGGTTCGTGTCTGTGGCCTGCCCCCGATTCAACGCCCGGATCACGCGACCTTGCACCCTATAAAAAAACCAGAGATGCCGTCATGACCGTTTCATCCCCTTCTCTATTGCAACGCCTTAAAAGCCTCAGCCTGGTCACGCAGATCCTGATTGGCCTGATTGCCGGCATCGCCCTGGCACTGTTCGCGCCGGAGGCCGCCAAGGGCACCGCATTCATCGGCAAGGTGTTCGTCTCGGCGCTGAAAGCCGTGGCCCCGATCCTGGTGTTCGTGCTGGTCATGGCGTCGATCGCCAACCACAAGCACGGCCAGGAAACCCATATCCGGCCGATTCTGTTCCTCTATCTGCTGGGCACCTTCGCCGCCGCCGTAGTCGCGGTGATCGCCAGCACGATGTTCCCGTCGCATCTGGTGCTGTCCACCGACAACATTGCCGTGACCGCCCCGGGCGGCATCGGCGAAGTGCTGCAAAGCCTGCTGCTGAGCGTGGTCGATAACCCGGTAAGCGCACTGATGAACGCCAACTTCATCGGCATTCTGGCCTGGGCCATCGGCATGGGCGTGGCCATCCGCCACGCCGGCGACACCACCCGCGAAGTCGTCAGCGACCTGTCCAACGGCGTGACCCTGATCGTGCGCGTGGTAATTCGCTTCGCACCGCTGGGGATTTTCGGCCTGGTGGCCTCGACCCTGGCCACCTCCGGTTTCGGCGCGCTGGTCGGTTACGCGCACCTGCTGGCGGTGCTGCTGGGCTGCATGCTGTTCGTGGCGCTGGTGATGAACCCGCTGATCGTGTTCTGGAAGCTGCGCCGCAACCCGTACCCGCTGACGCTCCAGTGCCTGCGTGAAAGCGGCATCACCGCGTTCTTCACCCGCAGCTCGGCAGCGAACATTCCGGTCAACCTGGAGCTGAGCAAGCGTCTGGGCCTGCACGAAGACACCTATTCGGTCTCGATTCCGCTGGGCGCGACCATCAACATGGCCGGCGCGTCGATCACCATCACCGTGCTGACCCTCGCCGCCGTGCACACCTTGGGCATCGCCGTGGACATCCCGACCGCGATCCTGCTCAGTGTTGTTGCTGCGATCTGCGCTTGTGGCGCGTCCGGTGTAGCTGGCGGTTCGCTGTTGCTGATCCCGCTGGCGTGCAGCCTGTTCGGCATTCCGAGCGAGATTGCCATGCAAGTGGTCGCAGTCGGTTTCATCATCGGCGTGCTGCAGGATTCGGCCGAGACGGCGCTGAACTCCTCCACCGACGTACTGTTCACCGCCGCCGCGTGCCTGAGCGAAGAACAGAAAACCCAGCGTCCGGCGTAAAAATCCAGTGCAACAAAAAGCCCGCCAAGGCGCAAACCTTGGCGGGCTTTTTCATGCGCCGGGCTTAGTACGCGCCCATGTAATCGCGCTTGCCCACTTCCACACCGTTGTGGCGCAGCAGGTCGTAAGCGGTGGTGACGTGGAAGAAGAACTGCGGCAGGCCGTAGCTCAGCAGGTAAGCCTGGCCACTGAAGCGCTTCTCTTTCGGCGTGCCCGGACGGGTCACGATCTCGATGCCTTCCTTGCCGTTGATTTGCTCAGGCTTGAACTCGCCGATGAAGGCCAGGACCTTGGCGATCAGCGCTTGCAGCTCGGCGAAGGTGGTTTCTGTGTCGTCGTATTTCGGGATTTCGACTTCAGCCAGACGCGAGGAAACGCCTTTGGCGAAGTCCACCGCGATCTGCACCTGGCGCACCAGCGGGAACATGTCCGGGTACAGGCGGGCCTGCAGGAAGGCGTTCGGGTCGATGTTTTTCTCGGTGGCGTGGGTTTCAGCCTTTTTCAGCACATCGCTCAGGGCGTTGAGCATTTGTTGGAAAACCGGAACGGATGCGGCGTACAAGGAAATGGTCATGGCAGTCTCACGTGGTGGCTGGGTGAATCGTGGGGCGATTATAGCCATGCTCGCATGGCAGCGCGGCTTGTCTTTTATCCAGCAAGGATTAGGCTAGGCGCCTTCGACTGCAGAGGGAACGCGCGATGACCACAGAATTTGAAACCCGCTCCGACGAACCACGGCTCAACGCCACGGAAATCCGCATTCTGGGTTCGCTGATCGAGAAACAGGCCACCAGCCCGGAAACCTATCCGCTGACCCTCAACGCGCTGGTGCTGGCCTGCAATCAGAAGACCAGCCGGGAACCGGTGATGAACCTGACCCAGGGCCAGGTCGGCCAGAGCCTGCGCGCCCTCGAAGGTCGCGGCTTTGCCAAACTGGTGATGGGCAGTCGCGCCGACCGCTGGGAGCACAAGGTCGACAAGGCGCTGGAACTGGTGCCGGCGCAATTGATCCTGACCGGTTTGATGTTTCTTCGCGGCCCGCAGACCGTCAACGAGCTGCTGACCCGCAGCGGTCGCATGCATGAGTTCGAAGACGCCGAACAAGTGGTGCATCAGCTGGAACGTCTGATCGCTCGCGATCTGGCAGTGTTGATTCCGCGCCAGGCCGGCCAGCGCGAGGATCGCTACACCCACGCACTGGGCGATCCGGCGGACATCGAGGCGATTATCGCGGCGCGGCAGAACCCGAGTGATCGCGGGGCTGCCAGCGGTGTGTCAGTGGAGCGCATCGAAGAGCTGGAAGCGCGCATTGCGGCACTGGAAGAGCGTCTGGCCCGCCTCGAGGAATAAGCACACCGGGGACGGCGTTATTCGCCGTCCCAGTAATCCACCCCGTCCGCCTGCCGCGCCACCGCCACGAAGCCCGAGGCATTGCCTTCGGCATCGATATTAAAGTTGTCCATCACCGCGTATTTGTTCGAATCCGGGTACTCGCAGATTTCCGGTTGCTGCTGAGTGCTGACCGCCAGATAGCGCAGTTCCTGCGAGCTGGTATTGATGATCTGGTGCGCCGCTTCCGGGCCGCCCGGCGGGCAGGCGATCACGTCGCCGGCGCGGATCGGGAAACGTTCGGCACCGAGGCGTACCTCCCCTTCCCCGGCCACCACGTAAAACATTTCCTCATTGACCCGATGACTGTGAAACGGGCTGCCACGCATGCCCGGCGGCAGCGCATACAGGCGATAACCGAGTTTCTGCGCGCCCAATTGCTGGCCGACCCGGGCGAACCGTTGCTGATAACGCCCGGCGGTTTCGCCATCGGGGGCCAGGGCTTCGGGCAGCGGTTCGAGTTCGACGTCATTCAGGTTGAGAATGGGCGGATGCATGCAAACCTCGGCTTTTTGTGATGGGCAAGTCTGTGCTTGCTGATCCGGCAGTATAGGCAAACTGTTCGGATCAAAAACCATGTCGCGGCCTTCGCGAGCAAGCCCGCTCCCACAGGGGGGGAAATGCATTTCAATGTGGGAGCGGGCTTGCTCGCGAAAAGGCCCGGTCAGGCACCGCACGACCCAAGCTCTTTAGCTGCGGGCAAACGCCACCGCCGCATCGAACTGCTCCACCGTCGGCCGCACACCGGTGTACAACACAAACTGCTCCAGCGCCTGGATCGCGATCACTTCCAGCCCGGTGATCACTTTTTTACCTTCGGCACGCCCACGCACGATCAGCGGGGTTTCCGAGGGAATCGCCACCACATCGAACACAGTGTCGGCAGACTTGATCACATCCACGTCAAAAGAAAGCTGTCCCGCTTCCGGGCCGCCGTCCATCCCGACCGGGGTCACGTTGATCAGCATCTGCGGGCGCTCGTCGCCCAGTTCCGCCTGCCAGCGATAGCCCAGGGAGTCCGCCAGTGCACGCCCGGCGCGCTCATTGCGGGCCACGATCAAACCGTTTTTGTAACCACCATCGCGCAAGGCACTGGCCACAGCCTTGGCCATGCCACCGCTGCCGCGCAGGGCGAAAGTCGAGTCCTTCGGCACCGCGTGGGTTTCCAGCAACTGAGCGATGGCGATGTAATCGGTGTTGTAGGCCTTGAGATGGCCGTTGGTGTTGACGATGGTGTTGATCGACTGGATTGCCGCTGCCGAGGCATCCAGCTCATCGACCAGCGCAATGCTCGCTTCCTTGAACGGCATCGACACCCCGCAACCGCGAATCCCCAGCGCCCGAATCCCGCCGACAGCCCCCGGCAGATCCTGGCTGCTGAAGGCCTTGTAATAAAAATTCAGGCCCAATTGCTCGTACAAATGGTTATGAAAACGCAGACCGAAATTCCCGGGACGCCCAGACAGGGACATGCACAATTGGGTGTCTTTGTTGGGGTTCATCTGCATGGGAGGCTCCTTCGAATGCACTTTCGGATGGACGGGATTAGCCAGGCCATCGGGTTCTGAACGATCATAAGGCGGTCTGTTCCGGGCATCGCAGCCGACGCGCGAAACCCGGTAAGCAAACCGGTACAGACCTTACACAAAATTTACCCAGCCGCCGTGCTGTTTTTCCAAATGTTGCTGTCTTAGAAGTATCCCCGCGCCATTCCGGGCCTGTTGCAGGTTCGGACGCCGGGTCGAAGAACCGAGGAATTATCATGATTCGTAAACTCCCCATCGTGGCCTTGTTGATTGGTGCATTCGCGATCACGGGTCAGGCAGAAGCCCACGGCGGTGGCTGGCAGGGCCCGGCGGTATTTGGTGCGATCGTCGGCTCGGCCATCATCGGCTCGGCGCTCATCAACCAGGATCGGCCGGTGTACGTCCAACAGCCTGTTTACGCTCAACCGGCACCGGTCTACGTGCAGCAACCGCCGCCACCGGTCTACTACCAGCCGGCCCCGGTTTATGTGCAGCAACCGGTTTATGTTCCGGGCCCGGTCTACTACGGTCCGCCCCGTGGTTATTACGGCCACCCGCACTACTACGGTGGTCGCTGGTAAGCACACAGACAAAGCCCCGCTTTTACAGCGGGGCTTTTTTTGGCCTTGAGAAAGCCGACCGTCCGTCGGCCAACGTCTGAAAAAATCTCGCCAAGGTCGCTGTGGAGACAGTTCCACCCGTTAAAGTCGGCATGATGGGCTCGACCATTGGGCCGAAACACACAACGGTCATCTATTTGTCATGACGGAACCGCAATCTGAATCCGTCCGCATACAACAGGTTGATAAAAACAAGGACGACTGGAATGCCAACACAGAATCCGCACCGCATCGTCGGTTTATGCACGTCGGGCAAGGTCTACAACGCCCTGACCGAGCTCAAGCACCTGGAAGGCCACCGCACGGCGAAATTTCTCTCGCTGCTGGCGGAAAACCTGGTGCGCAAGGGCCTGCTCAACGAGCACGAGATCGTGCACATGCTTGACCAGGTGGTCGATTGACCTAGCCCTCAACGGCATCAATGACCACTATCGAAAGCGTTGATTGTCCCTGAAACGGCCGAATCCCTAAGGTAGCTCCATCGATTGATGGAGGTACTTGTCATGGCTCAGGTTCAAATCATGTCCGTTGTCGGCAGCGCGGTTCCCGCATCGCTCAGAGAGCTGGGCCTGCTCGCCTGCTGGTATCTGGTGCGCGACGGCGAGCCGGTCAGCGGTCCGCTCACCTCCTTGCCAGCCGCTCAGGCGCTGTCGCAACGACTGATCGACGGACCGTTCAAGGCTTAAGGCAGCTGCACTTTCGGTTTGGACTCGATGAACAACGCCCAGCTCGACATGAACAATGCAGCGATCAGCGGCCCGATCACAAAACCGTTGAGACCGAACACGGCCAGTCCGCCCAGGGTCGAGATCAGAATCATGTAGTCCGGCATCCGGGTGTCCTTGCCCACCAGGATCGGGCGCAGCACGTTATCCACCAGACCGATCACGAACACCCCGAACAGCCCCAGCACCACGCCCTGCCAGATCATCCCGCTGAGCAGGAAGTAAACCGCCACCGGCGCCCAGACGATCCCTGCCCCCACCGCCGGCAGCAGCGACAGAAACGCCATCAGCACCGCCCAGAGCAAGGCACTGGGAATGTCGAGAAACCAGAAAATCGCCCCGCCCAACGCACCTTGCGTAATGGCCACCAGCAGGTTGCCTTTGACCGTGGCCCGCACCACCCGATTGAATTTCAGTTGCAGACGCCGCTTGTGATGCTCTTCCAGCGGCACCGCCGTGCGGACTTTGCGCGCCAGTTCGGCGCCGTCGCGCAGGAAGAAAAACAGCAAATACAACATGATGAAAAAACTCACCACGAACTCGAAAGTTCCTTGGCCGAAACTGAATGCCTGGCTCGCCAGCGCCTGACTGCCCTGCATGGCAGCCTTGACGATCTTCTCGCGCAAGGCATTGAGCTCGCCCATGCCGAAGCGATCAAGCAGGTGCTGAAAGTAAGGCGGCAGACTGTGCTTGAACTGCGCCAGATAGGCGCCGATATCGAGCTTGCCGCTTTCGATATTGTCGTAAAGCGTCGCGCCTTCCTGCACCAGCAGCACACTGAGGACGATCACCGGCAAGATCGCGATCACCAGGCAGATGCTCAAGGTACACAGTGAGGTCAGGTTGCGTTGCCAGCCGAATTTCAGCTGCAACTGACGTTGCATCGGTGCGAACAGGATGCCAAGGATCACTGCCCAGAACACCGCGCCGTAGAACGGCAGCAGGATCCAGATGAAGGCGACCGTCACCAGAAACAGCAGCACGGTGAGGGATTTGAATTGCAGACTCTTTTGGTTCATGTCCGGTCCAGGTCAGTCAGGCGCCACCCGCGCCCGTCCCGTTTAGTCAGCCAGCATCAGCGCGAGTGCCGTGTTTCTTCATGGAGCATAGATCCAGATCAATAAACCCTCGGCGCAACTGCTCTACCCTGCCGCGCTTTTGCGACCGACGCCGCCATGACGACCTCCTTCACCCCCGAACTACTCGCCCCCGCCGGCACCCTGAAAAACATGCGTTATGCCTTCGCCTATGGGGCCGATGCGGTGTATGCCGGCCAGCCGCGCTACAGCCTGCGGGTGCGCAACAACGAGTTCGATCACGCCAATCTGGCGATCGGCATTCGTGAAGCCCAGGCCCAGGGCAAGCGCTTCTACGTGGTGGTCAACATCGCTCCACACAATGCCAAACTGAAGACCTTCCTCAAGGACCTGGCGCCAGTGATCGAAATGGCACCGGACGCGCTGATCATGTCCGACCCCGGCCTGATCATGCTGGTGCGCCGGCACTTCCCGCAGATGCCGATCCACCTCTCGGTGCAGGCCAACACGGTGAATTGGGCGAGTGTCGAGTTCTGGCAACAGCAGGGGTTGAGCCGGATCATCCTGTCCCGTGAGTTGTCGCTGGAAGAGATCGGCGAAATCCGCGAGCAAGTGCCGGGCATGGAACTGGAAGTGTTCGTCCACGGCGCGCTGTGCATGGCCTATTCCGGCCGCTGCCTGCTCTCGGGCTACATGAACAAACGCGACGCCAATCAAGGCACCTGCACCAACGCCTGCCGCTGGAAATACTCGGCCCAGGAAGCCACCGAGAACCCGCTCGGCGAAATCGTGCAAAGCTTCGAACCGCAACCGACCCTCGGCCTCGGCGCCCCCACCGATCAGGTGTTCCTGTTGCAGGAAGCCAATCGTCCCGGCGAGATGATGCCGGCCTTCGAAGACGAGCACGGCACCTACATCATGAACGCCAAGGACCTGCGCGCGGTGCAGCACGTCGAGCGCCTGACCCGCATGGGCGTGCACTCGCTGAAGATCGAAGGCCGGACCAAATCCCACTTTTATTGCGCACGCACTACCCAGGTGTACCGCCGGGCCATCGACGATGCAGTGGCCGGCCGTGAATTCGACCGCAGCCTGATGACCGATCTGGAGTCATTGGCCCAGCGCGGCTACACCGAAGGTTTCCTGCGTCGGCACGTCCATGACGAATACCAGAACTACCAGAACGGCAGCTCGGTGTCAGAGCGTCAGCAGTTTGTAGGTGAGTTGACCGGCGAACGCCGGGACAGGCTCGCCGAGGTCAAGGTGAAGAACCGATTTGCCCTGGGCGATCATCTGGAACTGATGACACCCAAGGGCAATTTCCATTTTGATCTGCAGGAACTGCAGAACCTCAAGGGCGAAGCCATCGACGTGGCACCGGGAGATGGGCACACCGTGTACTTGCCGATTCCGGACGCCGTGGATCTGCACTTCGGGCTGTTGATGCGCGACGTGAGCGGAGCCTGATCCGGCTCAAGCAAACTCCTCACGCAACATCGCCACAAATGCCTCACGCGCCGGGTGCACCCCGGCGTTTTCATGCCAGTAGAACAAATTGTCGATGGCCGTCAGTTCGGGAAACTCGAAACCCGTACACCCCGCGCCTTTGGCGTATTGCTCGAACACGCCCTTGGGCACCAGCGCCACACCCGCCCCGGCACTCACACAACCGACAATCGCCCCGTAACTGGCCAGGCTGACAATCGGCAGCGACAGCCCCTGGCGCAACAGCCAGTGCTCCAGCGCGGCGCGATACGGACAACCCTGCGGCCACATGAACACGGTCTTGTCCTGCAAATCGTCGAGATTGCGCACCGGCCCGAACGAGGTCGATGCGATCAACAGCAATTCTTCGCGATACATCGGCGTGCGTTTGAGCCGGGAGCGTTCGACGTCCACCGCCACGATCGCGCCGTCCAGACGATGACTGACCGTATCGTCGAGCAATTGCCCCCAGGTACCGGTGGTCAGTTCCAGTGCCACGTTCGGGTAGCGTTTGTGAAATTTCGCCAGCAGGCGCGGCAGTCGCCCGGTGGCCGAGGATTCAATGGCGCCGATGCGCAGCGGCCCGGACGGTTCGGCGCCGGGATCGACTGCGCGCTTGGCTTCGGCCGTCAGTGCCAGAATCCTTTCTGCATAGGCGAGAAAAGTCTGCCCCGCAGGACTGATCCGCAACCCCCGCCCTTCACGCAGAAACAGCGCCACACCCAGCTCCGCTTCCAGGGATTTGATCCGCGCCGTGATGTTCGACGGCACGCAAAATAGCCTTTCGGCGGCTTTGGCGATGCTGCCGACCTCGGCCACGGTCTTGAACATGCGGATCTGTGCCAGCTCCATAATCATCACTCTTAGTGAACGGTGTGCGCAGTATAAGTCAGTTGTGACGAATGATTGGCGACCCGGATACTCGACGCATCAACCCTCTTGGTGCCTCGCTCATGCCTTCCACTTCGCCCTTGAAAATCCTGTTGGCCATGGCCTTCGTCGTCGGCTGCTGGGCCTATTCGCCGACCGGCATCCACATCGGCCTGCAAGCTTACGATCCCGGTCATCTGGCGTTGCTGCGGTTTCTGCTGGCGTCGCTGTTCATGGCAGTGATTGCAGGCTTCAAAGGCATTCACCTACCGCGCTTTCAAGACCTGCCACTGTTATTGGCCCTGGGCTTTTTTGCCGTCAGCCTGCACCACGTCGTACTGAACATCGGCCAGCAAAGCGTCAGCGCCGGCGCATCCAGTGTGCTGGCGCAATCGACACCGCTGTTCAGCACGCTGCTGGCGCGGTTTCTGTTCAAGGATCGGGTCAGCGTCTGGCGCTGGGGTTGCGTGTTGCTGGGACTCGTCGGCGTGGTGATTGTGGTGAGCGGCGATCGCGGTCTCGGCAGCATCGACGCCCATGGTTTGCTGATCCTGCTGGCGGCGGTGTCGTGGAGCATTTACTTCGCCCTGCAAAAACACCACGCCCGGCGCTACGACGGACTGACGCTGGTTTGCTACACGGTGTGGTCCGGCACGCTGTTGCTGTTGATCTACTTGCCGGGGCTGGTCGACAGCGTGATCAATGCGCCGCTGCGGGTGCAATGGGCGGTGCTTGGTCTGGGGGTATTTCCCAGCGCCCTCGCCTACCTGGCGTGGGCATTCGTGCTAAAGCATGTGGACCTGAGCCGGGCGACGATGACGCTGTACCTGATTCCACCGACTGCGATGGGGATTGCTTCGGTGGGACTGGGTGAACGTCCGACGCTGCTGGTGCTGGTGGGGTCGGCGGTGGTGTTGATCAGCGTGCTGGCGTTGAATCTGGAGCGGCCGGCGGTGGTGCGGGCCATTGAGATGTGAGTCGCGGCGCTTCAGGCTCCGCCTGCCGAAAACCGGTCACGACTGTTGCTCAGGTGCAACCACATCGCTGCCCGCGCCGCGTCCGGGTCCTGACGTTTGATCGCGTTGAAAATCGCCTCATGCTCAAGATTCGCCAGTTGCCCGAGCTTGCTCAAATCCACCGCCCCGCGCTCGGCCGCATTGACCCGCGTGCGCGGAATCATCGCGCTGCCCAGGTGCTGCATGATTTCGGTGAAGCAGACATTGCCGGTGGCTTCGGCAATCAGCAGGTGAAAGCGCCGGTCGGCTTCAACGCAGCTGTCGTTGTTGGCCAATAGACGCTGATAGTCATCCAGCGCCTGACGCATCTGCACCAGTTGTTGCTCGGTGCGGCGCTGCGCGGCCAGCGCTGCCGCTTGCGTCTCCAGCCCCATGCGCAATTCAAGAATGCTGCGCACGCCCAGTGCGGTGTCGACATTCAGCCGCAACCCCTGCTCCGGTGCGCGTTCGATCACGAAGGTGCCGATGCCGTGCCGCGTCTCCACCAGCCCAGACGCCTGCAACTTGGAAATCGCCTCGCGCACCACGGTGCGACTGACGCCGTGTTCCTGAACGATCGAGTTTTCTGACGGCAGCTTGTCACCGGGCAGCATCTGGCCGAGCAGGATGCTCTGGGTGAGTTTTTCCACCAGGTCGTGGGCCAGGTTGTGCGCGCGCTTGCGAGCAGGTGCGTCGAGGTCTTCTTGCATGGTCGGTTCCGGTGATCAGGGCACACCGATCGTAGCACTGGGTGCGATGACTTGTATGAGCTCCTATGAATTCCGAGCCACAACTTGTATGACAACCTTCGAATTTAGCTAGACAACCTCTCACTTCGCCGAGCAATTGCCCCACGACCACTGGCAAAAATTACTCTGTCATATCTGACACAACCCTTACCAAAGCCTACAAACACGGCACATAAAATCTGAAAAAGCATAAAAACCCTTTCCCGTAGACAAATTTGATTGACCTCTCCCGCTTGTAGGACAAAAAAATCTAGTTGTATGATGTCTATCAACAACGCAACACCCAGCCACACCCCGCATAAAAATAACGAGTGGGAGAAAACCAAGTGAAATCATCCATTGCCGGGATGAACGAGGGCGCCGATTCGGTGCTGTCCTCCGCCATTGCCAAAGTCAAACGCCACGTCCTGCCGCTGTTCGTGATCATGTTCATCGTCAATTACATTGACCGGGTGAACATCGGCTTCGTCCGCACTCACATGGAACATGACCTCGGCATCGGTGCCGCGGCCTACGGTTTCGGTGCCGGACTGTTCTTCATCGGTTACGCGCTGTTCGAAGTCCCCTCCAACATGCTGCTGCAAAAGGTCGGCGCGCGAATCTGGCTGACCCGCATCATGCTCACCTGGGGCCTGGTGGCCGCCGGGATGGCGTTCATCCAGAACGAAACCCACTTCTACATCCTGCGTTTTTTGCTCGGCGTGGCCGAAGCCGGGTTCTTTCCCGGAGTGATCTACTACTTCACCCGCTGGTTGCCGGGGGCCGAGCGCGGCAAGGCGATTGCGATTTTCTTGAGTGGTTCGGCCGTGGCCTCGCTGATTTCCGGTCCGCTGTCCGGCCTGCTGTTGCAGATCGAAGGTCTGGGCCTGCACGGCTGGCAGTGGATGTATTTCATTGAGGGGATGTTCTCGGTCGGCCTGTGCGTATTCGTCTGGTTCTGGCTCGACGCTAAACCCCACGATGCGAAGTGGCTGACCCGCGCCGAGCAGGATGCGCTGGTCAAAGCCATCGACGGTGAGCAGAAGGCCCGCGAAGCCGCGACCCCGATCCGGCCGTCGCTGGGCAAGCTGCTCAAGGATCGCCAGATCATCCTGTTCTGCCTGATCTACTTCTTCATTCAATTGACGATCTACGCCGCGACGTTCTGGCTGCCGAGCATCATCAAGAAGATGGGCGAGATGAGCGACTTCCAGGTCGGCCTGTTCAACTCGATTCCGTGGCTGCTGTCGATCATCGGCATGTACGCGTTCGCCTCGTTCTCGGCGAAGTGGAAACACCAGCAGGCGTGGGTGGCCACGGCGCTGTTGATCGCCGCCGCAGGGATGTTCATGTCCACCACTGGCGGACCGATTTTTGCCTTCGTCGCGATCTGCTTTGCTGCGCTGGGTTTCAAATCCGCGTCTTCGCTGTTCTGGCCGATTCCGCAGGCTTACCTCGACGCACGGATCGCCGCTGCCGTCATCGCGCTGATCAACTCGGTGGGCAACCTCGGCGGCTTCGTCGCCCCCACCACTTTCGGCTTGCTGGAACAACACACCGGTTCGATTCAGGGCGGCCTCTATGGCCTGGCCGCGACGTCGATCATCGCCGCAATCATCGTGTTCGCCGCCCGCATGACACCCAAATCCGCCCCTGACATCGCCGTAGCCGATACCGCGCCGAAACACGCCTGAATCCGTTTGAAAGGACAACAAGACATGACCGCACACGACATCGCCAAAGCCCCGATCATCACCGAGATGCAAGTCATCCCGGTGGCCGGCCACGACGGTATGCTGCTCAACCTGAGCGGCGCCCACGGGCCGTTTTTCACCCGCAACATCGTCATCCTCAAGGACAACGCCGGCCACACCGGCGTCGGTGAAGTGCCCGGCGGCGAACGCATCCGCCAGACCCTCGAAGACGCCCGCAGCCTGGTGGTCGGCAGCCCGATCGGCACGTATCAGAAGATCCTCAACCAGGTGCGCCAGACCTTCGCCGACCGCGACGCCGGAGGCCGTGGCCTGCAAACCTTCGACCTGCGCATCACCATTCACGCGGTCACCGGGCTCGAAGCCGCCCTGCTCGACCTGCTCGGCCAACACCTCGACGTGCCGGTGGCTGCGTTGCTCGGCGAAGGCCAGCAGCGCGATGAAGTGAAGATGCTCGGTTACCTGTTCTACGTGGGCGATCGCCGGGAAACCGACCTCGCCTATCGCAGCGAACCGGATGCCGACAACGACTGGTTCCGCGTGCGTCACGAGAAAGCCATGACCGCCGACGCCGTAGTGCGTCTGGCAGAGGCGGCCCATGCGCGTTACGGCTTCAAGGACTTCAAACTCAAGGGCGGCGTGCTCAGCGGCGATGCCGAAATCGAAGCGGTGACCGCACTGGCCGAGCGCTTCCCCGACGCGCGCATTACTCTCGATCCGAACGGTGCGTGGTCACTGAAAGAAGCGATCCGACTGTGCCGCGACCAACATCATGTGCTGGCCTACGCCGAAGACCCGTGCGGTGCGGAAAACGGTTATTCGGGCCGTGAAGTGATGGCGGAATTTCGACGCGCCACCGGCCTGAAAACCGCCACCAACATGATCGCCACCGACTGGCGCGAGATGGGTCACGCGATTCAATTGCAGTCGGTGGACATTCCGCTGGCCGACCCACATTTCTGGACCATGCAGGGTTCGGTGCGCGTGGCGCAGATGTGCCACGAATGGGGCCTGACCTGGGGCTCACACTCCAACAATCACTTCGACATTTCCCTGGCGATGTTCACCCACGTCGCTGCCGCCGCACCGGGTGAAATCACCGCCATCGACACCCACTGGATCTGGCAGGACGGCCAGCGCCTGACCAAGGCGCCGCTGCAAATCGTCGACGGCTGCGTGCAGGTGCCGAAGAAACCGGGGCTGGGCGTGGAGCTGGACATGGATCAGGTGGCCAAGGCCCATGAACTCTATAAAGGCATGGGGCTCGGCGCGCGGGATGACAGCGTGGCGATGCAGTTTCTGATTCCGGGCTGGACGTTCGATAACAAGAAGCCGTGCCTGGTGCGCTAAGCCTGCGCAACCTCCAGTAACCAGTGTCTGAACGCCGCCATCGCCGACGTCTCCGGCCGTGACTGCAACCGCGTCAGCCAATAGCTGCCGGTGGTGATTTCGATGGCAAAGGGTTGGCGGACCAGATCCGCCGCCAGTTGCCGGGCAAACATCAACGGCGGCGCCAGTGCCACCCCGCCGCCTTGCAATGCCGCCTCCATCATCGCCAGCGACGAGTCGAACACGATGCTCTGGGGCGGCGCGGCATGGGTCGCCAGACCGGCCGCGTGAAACCATTCAGGCCACTCATCGGTGCGATAGGAGCGCAACAAACGCTGCTGCAGAAGATCCCCCGGCGTGTGCAACTGTCGGGCGATTTCCGGCACGCAGAGCACCGACAACGGCGCCTCCAGCAAACGGGTCGCCTCGATGCCGTGCCACGCCCCGGCGCCAAACCGGATTGCGTAATCCAGCCCTTCGGCGGCGACGTCCACTCGATTGTTGTTGGTCGACAGTCGCAAATCTATGAGCGGATGTTTCGCCTGAAAGTCTGCCAGCCTCGGCAACAACCACCCCACGGCGAAAGTCCCGACCGCGCCGACGGTGAGCATTTCCCGATATTGCCCGCCCGCCAGACGCTCGAGCATCTGCGCGATATGATCGAACGAGGTGGTCAGCACCGGCAGCAGAGTTTCGCCCTCGCCGGTCAGCATCAGCCCACGGGGCAGGCGTTTGAACAGGATCACGCCGAGTTGCGCCTCCAGACTTTTGACCTGATGGCTGACGGCCGCCTGGGTCACGCACAACTCCACCGCCGCACGTGTGAAGCTCAGGTGGCGCGCAGAAGCTTCAAAGGCGCGCAATGCATTCAACGGCAATTGAGGTCGAATCATGCCAAGTCCCAAATTTTTCTAATGGCTCTTCCGAGTTTTCATCGTTTGTCGAACGACGCCGGACTGCCTAGATTTGGCGGCGCCGATCAGCAGCCCAATGAAAAAACGCTCGCAGTGTAGCGGGATAACACCATTAGCACTCATGGAGAGTGATTCAAGCATGTCTTCGATCAACCTGAACAAACTCAAGTCCTTCAGCGCTTTCGGACTTTTCTTCAGCGCCGCCACCTGCCTGGCCGCCCCACAAACCGACGATCAATTACAGGCGCTGGTCAAGGCCTCCGTGACCCCGGTCATGCAGCAACAGGACATCGCAGGTCTGGCGGTGGCCGTGACTGTCGATGGCAAGGCGCATTACTTTAACTACGGTGTCGCTGACAAAAGCACCGGACAAGCGGTGAATGAAAACACCCTGTTCGAAATCGGCTCGGTGAGCAAAACCTTCACCGCGACCCTCGCCGCCTACGCCCAGGCCAGCGGCAAACTGCAATTCTCCGACAAGGCCAGCCAGTACTGGCCCGAACTGAAAGGCAGCGCTTTCGACCACATCAGCCTGCTGCAACTGGGCACCTACAGCGCGGGAGGCCTGCCGCTGCAATTCCCGGATGCCGCGGATTCTGCCGACAAGATGCTCGGCTTTTACCAACAGTGGAAACCGACCTTTCCGGCCGGCAGCCATCGCCTGTATTCCAACCCGAGCATCGGCCTGTTCGGTTATCTGGCGGCGAAAAGCCTCGGACAGCCGTTCAATCAGGTCATGACCGAAACCCTGCTGCCGAAACTCGGGCTCAAGCACACCTTCCTGTCCGTGCCGGTTTCTGAAGAAAAGCTCTACGCCCAGGGCTATGACAAGAACAACAAACCGGTTCGAGTCAGCCCCGGCGCCCTCGACTCCGAAGCCTACGGCGTGAAAACCAGCGCCGCCGACCTGCTGCAATACGTCGAGGCCAACCTCGACACCGCCAAACTCGAAACACCCCTGCAAAAAGCCATCGCCCTCACCCACACCGGCTACTACACCGTCGGCGACATGACCCAAGGCCTGGGCTGGGAACGCTACACCTACCCGATCAGCCTCGACCGCCTGCTGGACGGCAACTCGACGCCGATGGCCATGGAACCGCACAAGGTCAAATGGCTCAACCCGCCACAGGCGGAACCGGCGAACGTGCTGCTGAACAAGACCGGCTCTACAGCAGGTTACGGCGCCTACGTCGCGTTTGTGCCGTCGAAGAAAGTCGGGATCGTGATTCTGGCGAACCGCAATTACCCGAATGGAGAGCGGGTGAAGATTGCGCACAAGATTCTGGGGGAGTTAACCCGGTAATCACGGCATAAAAAACGGGCGACCTGAGAAGGTCGCCCGTTTTTTGATAACCGCTGAATCAGAACATCAATCATCCGGCATTTCCGGCGGCTTGGCCGGTTTGGTTGGCTTCGTCGGTTTTGTCCCTTTCGCACCCTTGGCCGGCGCCGGTTCAGCAGCAGCCGGGGCAGTCACCACAGTGGAAGTGGCTTCTTTCTCGGCGGCAGGCAGCGCATCAATGGTGTCGAAAATCTTCTTCAAATCGACCGCCGCCGCTTCATCCCCCGAAGCCGAGAGCTTGGTCTCGCCATCCTTGCCCACCAGAAAGACCTTCGGATACGCCCCGGCGCCGAGCTTCAGCGAGCGCAGCAGCGCCATGGTCTGCTGCTGCTCCAGGCTTTTGCCATCGACCTGACCGCTCATGCTCAGGATGGTGTAAACCTTGATCTTGCGGTCGGCGATGCCTTGTTTGTTGGCCGGGTCGTCCAGCGCTTTTTTCAGGCTGACCCAATAAGAATCGACCGTACTGGAAGCGATCACGATCACCGGGCGGTTGATGCCCTTGTCGACGTCCAGAGGGGAATCGCCGTCGGCGGCGAACAGGGGGCCGGCAATCGCCAGCAAGAGTGTCAGGGTCAGTGACCTGATGAGCATGCGCATCTCCTTTTGATATCCACGCTCTAATGATTGCGCATCGCGGCGATTGTTCCGGGGGCTGCCCGGCAAAAGTGTTTCGCCTTGCCCAAAGCTTAGGTCAGCACCGATTTTGCGCAACCGGATACGCACGATCCTCTCGCGCATTTGATTACCTTTTATGAGCGCATTAGGGTGGCTGTTCAACCTGTGAAATGGAGTTCAACGCGCATGCACATCGACTACCTCTGCCATCACCCGCAACTGATCGAGGAACTGGCTGAACTGAACTTCAAGGAATGGGGCCAGTACAGCCCCAAAGACACCCTCGCCAGCCGCACTGAACGTATGCGCGCCGCCTGCGGCAAAGGTGCGATTCCCAGCGTGGTGGTGGCGATCGAAGACGGAAAACTGCTCGGCGGTGCGCTGCTGATCGACAGCGACATGGACACGCGCCCGCAACTGACGCCGTGGCTGGCCGGGGTCTACGTGAAGGCCGAACAGCGTGGCCGCGGCATCGCCTCGCAACTGGTCAACCGCATCGTCGAGGAAGCCGCCGCCCTGGGCGTCCCGCAGCTGTACCTGTACACCGATGCCGCGCAGTCGCTGTATGCGCGGCTGGGTTGGGAGGTGCTGGAAGAAACGGAATACGACGGTTTGCCGGTGACGGTGATGAAGCGCTCGCTCAGCCATTAAGCACTTAGCTCAGCGCCAAATCGAGCGCCGCTTCCAGCCCCGATGGATCAACGCATCGGCCGTCAAGGCGAAGCCTTCCGTCATCGAGGCTGACGTTCAAGATCAAAGTTGGCTTGTCGCCCGGATATTTGCGCAGCAGTAGATCAATAGCACCAGCGGTTTCATTGGTAGTGGAAATCAGGTCCCACTGGCTGCCACTCAAGTCCAGCAGCGTCTGTTGACGATGCTGGTCAACCACCAATGGCGCGTAGAGCCAGTGGCTCATGCGCATTTCCCGGGGCTCGACCGTGATGGCGAGACGGCCATTGCAATGGAATGTGGTTTCGCTCATGGCTGCCTGCCGATCAGAACGCCAGCTTGTAACCGATCAACACCAGCATCGTCGCCAGGCACGGACGCAGCAGTTCATCGGAGACGCGGCCGGTCAGGTGGCTGCCGAGCCAGATGCCCGGCAGCGAGCCGACCAGCAGAAAGCCCAGCACGCCCCAGTCCATGTTGCCCATGCTCGCGTGGCCGAGGCCGGCCACCAGGGTCAGCGGTACGGCGTGGGCGATTTCGGTGCCGACCAGGCGGCGGGTCGGCAGCAGCGGATAGAGGATGAACAGCGCGACGGTGCCGAGGGCGCCGGCACCGATGGAGGTCAGGGCGACCATGGTGCCGAGGATCAGACCGGTAATCACCGTCATGATATTCAAGCGCGTGCCGCTGGGGTTGTAGTTGCCGCCGGCGCGTTTGTGGGCGAATTCCAGCAGGCGCTTCTTGAACAGAATCGCCAGCGCCGTGGCGAACAGCACGAAGCCCAGCGCCTGCTTGATGATGGCGTTCATCGCGTCCGGCGCGGTGTGCAGGGTGCTCAGGAACCACAAGGTCATCGCCACCGCCGGGACACTGCCCAGGGTCAGCCAGCCGGTGATGGCCCAGTCGATGTTCTTGTTCTTCCTGTGAACCAGCACGCCGCTGGATTTGGTGATGGCCGCGTACAGCAGATCCGTGCCCACCGCCGTGGCCGGATTGATGCCGAACCACAGCAGGATCGGCGTCATCAACGAACCGCCGCCGACACCGGTCATGCCGACGATGAACCCCACGACCAGCCCGGCAATCACCAGACCGAAATTTGCCAATTCCATTAAGACATCCAGAAGACGACAGGAAAAATCTGGCCCGCAGCATAGCGATTTTTCTTATAACCTCCTATATCGATCCGATCTATCGTTATGCCATTTCACTGCACCGGCAAAAAATTCAAAAACAGCAGGCTCTGGGCGTAATTCAAACCGATGCGCCGGTAGCGCTCATCGAGCATCTGGGTCAGCAGATCCAGGCGTGCCACGACTTTGCCGAACTCCGTGGCAAAGCTCAGGTTGCTGCCCTCTTCTGAAATTTCGTTGGAGAACAGCAGCGGCTGGCCTTCCTTGTTCTGCCGCTGGGCAAGGATCCACGTGGCTTTTTCGATGTTGCGTGCGGCGTTGTTGACGAAGGTCGGGTTGATCGCATCGGTCATGTAGAACTCGGTGCGGTTGCCGTGGGCAGTGACCAGCATGCTGCCGATCGCATAGATGAAGGCGCCGACCCGGTCACCGAGAAACTCGGGGCTCATCGCATAGCTCAGTGCCGCCAGATCTTTCTTGCCGCCGAGAGTTGGCAGAGGTTGCTGCTGTTCGATGGCCAGTCGCACCTGTTTGACCGCCGTGCGGATGTCGAGGAAGCCGGATTTGCGCAGCTCGTCCGGGTTGCGCAGGTACAACTTGCCCATCAAGCGATAGAGGCTGTCGAGGTTGTCGCGCATCGCCAGCGTAGCCATGCGGTCGACGCTGGTCTGGAGAAATTCCTGAGGCCTGCCCTCGCGCATCTGGCTGATGAAATTGTTGCCGTCCTGATGGCTGCAACCGCCGAACAGCAGCGTCGACAGGCAGGCCAGCAGCAGGCACGGGCGGTGAATGAATGCAGCGATGTGAGGCAAAACTCTCGGCATGAATTCTTTGAAGGACACATTCCTGTGCGGCGGGAGTCACCGCAACCTGGCCATGGATAGAGCCGGGGATTTCGCAAAAGTGCGGTGCCAGGGTGGATTCCCGACCTTCGGTGCTGGTTGCCTTTTTCATTTAGTCGGACTTTATTTTTGCAATAAACGCTAAATCCGCTATAAATCTTCATTCACACGACAATTAGCATGACTATTTAACGATTTTCAAAACAACAACAAAATGGAAGGTCAACCATGCTTCAATCCAGACACTCACTCTGCGGCCTCGGACTGTCCCTGATGATCGCCACCCTCTCCGCCCAGGCCGCCGGCCTGTCCAGCGAACACAAAGCCTTCGGTAAAACCAATGACGGCACCCCCGTCGAGCAATACATCCTGCGCAACAGCCACGGCATGCAAGCCACGGTCATCACCTACGGCGCGACCTTGCAGGCGCTGCAAGTGCCGGACAAACACGGCAAGCTCGACGACATCGTCCTCGGTTTCGACGATGTGCAGGGCTACCAGAAAGGCACCGCGTACTTTGGCGCGACCATCGGCCGCTTCGGCAATCGTCTGGCCGATGGCGCTTTCGAACTCGACGGCAAGCGTTATCAAGTGCCGCAGAACGACAAGACCAACGCCTTGCACGGCGGCACGCAGGGCTTCGACAAAAAGGTCTGGAAGGCGAAGGAAACCAAGGACAAGGATTCGGTCGGCGTGACCCTGACCTACCTGTCGGCGGATGGCGAAATGGGTTTCCCCGGCAACCTCACCACCGAAGTGACCTACCGCCTCACCGACAGCAACGAGCTGCGCATCGACTACAAGGCCAGCACCGACAAACCGACGGTGCTCAACCTGACCAACCACAGCTACTTCAACCTCGCCGGCGCCGGCAACGGCGACATCCTCAAACAGGTCGCCACCCTGCACGCCAGCCATTACACCCCGGTCACCGCCAAACTGATTCCGACCGGCGAACTGGCCCCCGTGGCCGGCACACCGATGGACTTCACCAAACCCACCGCCATCGGCCAGCACATCAAGGCCGACCATCCGCAGTTGAAATTCGCTGAAGAGAAACAAGGCGGCTTCGATTTCAACTGGGCGCTGGACACCAAGGGTGACGTCAGCAAACTCGCCGCCGAAGTCAGCGACCCGCAATCCGGTCGCCACTTGCAACTGTTCACCAACGAACCGGGCGTGCAGTTCTACACCAGCAACTTCCTCGACGGCACGGTCAAGGGCAAGGGTGGCAAGGTCTATCCGCACTGGGGCGCGTTCACCCTGGAAACCCAGCACTACCCGGACTCGCCGAACCAGCCGAACTTCCCGAGTACCCGACTGGATCCGGGACAGACCTACACCCAGACCGTGGTGTTGAAGTTTTCTGCTAAGTAAGAGCAAAAGATCGCAGGCTGTGGCAGCGTCTATAGGGGAAAATTGATCCTGATGTAGGGCTGTCGCAGGCTGGGATCTTTTTTTTGACTCCAGATATCGACCAAGGCAGACAGGAGTAGCCGAGATTCAGAGACTCAGCTGATCACTGAGCCTTTCGGGCCACTGGCAATCAGCGCCGCACCACAGGCAGTTTTCATACCGTCCAGCGCGATGGGTGTGCCGTCCACGGTGTAAGTGCTGCTGCCCTCGGCAATCGGGAAAATCCCCTTGCACAGCGGGCAACTGACCTTGTGACCAACCCCGGCAATCGGCTTGCCGTTGAGGTCGGTCCGGGAGAATGCTTCGAGGACCTTGCCACCGTGAGTGGTGGAGTCGCCGAGGCGGATTGCGTCTTTCATGTTGTCACTCCTTTGACCAAGGCCTGTTTATTCGCACTAATGCACGATGCAGACATTCAAGCGTTCTTCAAACATTGCCCTTGATGCGAAATGCATCCTTAAGCGGCACCTCATCATCACCTTCCTCAAGACATCTATAGTCGCTGTCACCCAACGCCGAGAGCAAGGTTTGGTATAGGTTCAATGACTTGAAATTGACCTGAAGCCACAAAACGCTCCCACTTTCATAGATCAATCGAGCGTCATAATCGGCGCTACTGTTGAGCGACTGATCTTTCAGGTAGAGGTCGCCAGGTTGTTGTGCGCGAATACATGCATCGCTGCCCTTTATTTTCTTCATTACTTTGCTGGCAGAGGTTGTGTCGCCGAACACCAGCTTGTATTCATGACTCATGATCCGATACTTACACAGGCTTCACCAAGCTGTTATTCAACGCGATGAAGTCCACATTCGCGTCATAGTCGAAGTCTTCAACTATATCTTGAAGGTGCTTATGCTCAAGACCATTCGTTGACATCTCATACGATGCATTAATAAGAAAAACACCAAGCTCTCTAATCGTTTGTGGATCAGCAAGAATCGAAACCTCATCCAGCTGAATACTCGCATCACTACCGACAGCGGTCCCGTGCACAGTAAACTCAGTCAGCCTTTTCATAGATTGAGACCTTTATCCCGAAAGCTTTAAAAATTACAACCTTTAAAGGTGACAAATTTATAAAAAGCAAAAGTCATGCTATCACTCTTTTAGTTGTGAGCGGATGGCACTATTCATTGCATAGTACTGCCCAAATAAATCTGTCGAACCAGCCGTTTGAAAGCATTTGAGCAGCCTTTTGAACTGGCTTCGCTTATCATCGATTCGGGAGTAAGGCACTCGAACGTTTCATGCACTGCTTTCCTTGCTATGTCACCAAAACGCTCATTATCAAAATCGCATTCAACAGTTGAAATCATGTATGAGCTTCTTTTGGATCGCCGACCAAATCTTATTACAATGCTTTCATCAAAAATCAGTGCCCCTTCACTTTCATCTTCGGAAAAATAGAACGAAATCCGATTATCGCCTATCTGCCTCAACGCTGCAGCAAATGGCTGCTTTTTCAAAAGAGAAGTCAGCCTCACCCCACATGCAACACCAAGGCCGCACCCTAACGCCTCACTTACAAAAAAATATTGCTTAAATACAATCGATACTTTTCGACACAAATAAGAAACGCTGTATTCCTTCTCGAAAAAATGAAAATCATCCAGATCCCCGACCAACTCAAAATCGGCATTTAAAAACTCAGACTCAGAGAAACCCTTCAATTCAAAAATATTTGGTTGAAGATTACCCGCTCCTTCTAAAAACAGCGCAATCAGCTTATAAAAATCAGTAGAAATCTTATATCTCCTTATTTACGCGCCATCGGGTTCTTTCCTGCGGCATAGTGCCCACTCAGAAAGGTACCGACCTGAACAAAGGTGACAGATTTATATAATGCAAAAATCATACAAAAATAAATCCCCCATTACCCCACAAATTACAACTGAGGAATATCAATGTTATTTTTGCGAAGAATTGAAGTTATTTTCTCTAAGAACATGGCCGGCAGCTCGCTTGGAGTTCCATAGACATCTACTATTCCGACCTCGACCGCGCTATCCACAATATGACAAAAATCGTCAATATCTTGAGATGGAATCGATTGCCTAAGTTCTTGAGGCATATCATCCCCCCTTCCATTGAGCGGCAATAGCGCCCCCCTTCTCTCCCACTCAGCCAAGTCACGGCCTTCAGGACGACTATTAAGGTGGGCTATCAACTCATCGACCGTCACGTGCTGAATAGACTTTGCTGCGCAATAAGCATTTAAAGATTTCGATGCATAGAGTTGCAAATCTATCGGAGAAAGTTTTAAAAGCCTGTTCGAAAACTCTGACATCAAGAATTTCCTCCGCACCCTAAAGTCAAACTTCTTTACTAAGGGACTACAAACTGAACCAGGCGGCTTGTTAGTGCCATTCACATCACGGACGCCCCCCCTAATTAAAAAACAAACCCGCCCCCACCATTGCGTTCGGCCTTGTGGGGTTTTATCAGAGACAGACCACATTTAAACACTATTAAAAACGCGACCTGCCTCCATGAGGTTAAGAACACTCGCCAACTAATTTATTGGAAGTTGCGACGAAGCATCAACCATCACCCATTCAGCTGTTCCCGCGGTAATACTGCCAAACTCTTCAAAAAAATAAGTCAAATCGTTAGAAAACACATCGAACGCACCATGCCCATATTCGCCAGAAATTTTCGCAATAGCGACATAGTGGCAGGACCTTTTGAGAAGTTCATATACATCATGACTTATGGATAACTCATCATTTTGCAAAAAAGTAGTCAGCATAGGGGCAATGGGTTTATCTACGCTTCGATGCCGTGAGAGCACTTCATATTTTTTGATATCTATTTCGTATTGCCTGTGCGCGCGAACTGCGAGCTCAAACTCCCCATCTTTATCCCTAAACATAAAGAACGGCATATAGCAAAGTTCATTATTTGAAGGCGACTGAAGCCTTCCATCGATATCAATGTAGTAGCAACTAGCAATCAAAGCTTTGATCGCAGCGGAGCCCTGGATGGTTTTATTGAAACCGATAGTGCCTTTTTGATCAACAGAAGCTAAAAGTGCAAAATCATCATTAACTTCCGCAGGAATATTTTTAATGCGAGCACTTGAGGTTTTTTTGAAATCATCAAATTTAGCCCGATAGCATATAATTTTGTAGTCGTTCACGCTACATCTCTCCCGGATAAGTGAATATTTTTGACTCGCCTTTTTTGTTCATTGCATGAACATGTGGGGAGTTGTGATGCTCCGGGTGCCCCTCTCCGACCATATGAGGGTGACCATCCGGGTGATCAAAGACCTCAGAATTATCGTGTCCACGCCTTCCCAGCGTTGTAACTCCACGCTTTTTCAAACATGCACAAAATCGCCCGTCACTTTCACCGTTCAACTCTTGTGTGGGGATATCTTTTCCACCTCTTCCTACTCTTGGAACCTGTGCGTGTTGTTGTGCCTTCCTCATTGCGCTTGCGCGGCTTTTGGTAGCAACAACAGTCTCCAACCCCAATGGGTCAATCCACTCAACCGGGTTTGGCGCATACTTGTAAAGGTTTAAGCCTCCCTCGTAGCGTATAGGATCCTGAGAAATGAACCGCCCAACCCCCGGATCATAGTACCGATACCGGTTGTAATGCAGCCCCGTCTCATGATCGTGATACTGCCCCTGAAACCGTATCGGGTTCGTCACGCCATGCTGCCGCGCCCATTCCGAGCGCTGTTCCGTCACCTGCCCCCACGCCTTGTACTGCGCGGTCCAAGCCATATTGCCTTGTGAATCCGTCAGTTCCTGCGGTGTACCGAGGTGATCACATTGATACCAGGCCAACGCATCAAACGGTAACGCCGTTGCCTTGTGATTCCACACTGGGTCTTCATCAAGGCTGTATTCACCGCTGTAATCCGGCAGCCCCATCAGATTGATCGGCGCATGCCGTACAGCCTGTGCAACAGGGACAAAAGTGCCCGGTTCAAAGACGTAATGCACCGTGCGACCCGGTTCGCCATCGCCCTGCGCCAGACTGCTTTCCCACGCAAGATTGTCGCCATCCCATCCGTAAAGCGTAAAACCGCAGCCCAGTTCGCGCTGTTTGCGGGCGTGCTCGTTTCTGTTCCAGAGGGAACCGGCTTCCGGGCGCTGTTTGTAGTGGGCGCGGGAGTTCTTGTGCAGGCGGCGTCCCAACGCGTCGTAGGCGAAATCCACGCTCAGGCGCGTGTCCTCGAAATGCACCAGTCGATCAAACAGGTCCCAACGCAGATCGCTACGCTGACCGTTGTGCCAGCGCTGGATCTGGTTACCGCGTTCGTCGTAATCGTAGTGGGTGCCGGCGTATTCGCGCAGCAGGTTGTCGACCAGTTTGCTGCGCGGTGGCGTCAGATCCAGTGGACGACGGATTTCGGCGGTCTTGTCATCCAGCAGGTTACCGGCCGGGTCGAAGGCGAACGTTTCAACGCCTTGACGCGTCACAGCGCTGAGCAGTCGGCCGACGGGATCGTAACGATAGGCGAGCGGGCCGCGACGACTGTCGTTGATGTCGGTCAGTTGGCCGGCAGCGTCGTATTTGTATTCGCGCTTGAGCAGAGTGCTTTTGTCATCGCTGCGCCCCAGCAGTTGTTCCTGCAAGCGTCCGGCCGGGTCCCAGCTTTGAGTTTGCAGCAGGTGATTGCCTTGGTGGCGGGCGATTTCGCGGTGCAGGTCGTCGCGTTCGTAGCCGATCAGTTCATGCTCATCCAGACGCATGCCCAGCAGGTGGCCGCTACCGTAAGTGAGCCAACTGACGCGGTGACCGTCCGGGCGAACGGTGGCAACACGTTGATTGAGCACGTCGTACTCGTGCTGCCAGATCGCGACGGTGGGCTTTTCCAGTCCGAAGTAATGTTGGTGTTCGCGCAGCAGATTGCCGGCCGGGTCGTGGAACCATTGCAGGCGGCTGTCGGCGTTGTCGGCCAGCACCATATTGCCGTTGCCGTCATAGGCAAAGGTTTCGCTTTGCGATTGGTCACCCAGAGTGGCGCGACGCTCGGTCAAACGGCCCATCGGGTCGAAGTTCAATGAGATGATGCGTTGGCCATTGATCGATTGGGCGAGGCGGCCGGTGAGTGGGTCGTACTCATAACGCGTGCTGCGCCCATCGAAACCGCGCTCTTCGAGCAGACGACCGACCGGGTCGTAGTGGAAGTGCGCGCGTTGTTCGTTTTCGTTTTCCAAGGCCGTTAGCCGTCCGAGACGGTCCCAGCGATAGCGCAGGGTTTGCTCGGCGGCATCGACACGTTCGGCGATCAAACCGGCCGCGCTGTAGCTCCAGGTGGTGCAGCGATCGAGACCGTCAACATGCGTTAACAGCCGGCCTTCGGCGTCGCGTTCAAAGCGTTCTTCAGACTTGTCCGGGTGCTTGATCAGCACCAGTTGGCCAGCCTTGTATTCGTATTCGGTGGCGTTACCGGCGGCGTCGGTGAAGCAGATCATCTGCCCGAGTTCGTTGTACTCCCAGGCGCTGGTCTTGCCCGAGCAGTCGACGTACTCGACCAGTTGCCCGGCGTCGTTGTAGTCCAGGGTCTTTTCGTTGCCGTTGGCGTCCTTGATCGCGGTGGGCTGGCCGGATTTGTTGTAGGCGTATTCGGTTTTGTTGCCCAGCGGATCCAGCGCTTCGACCAGGTTGCCTTGGTCGTCATAGGCGCGTTGCCACTGACCACCCTCGGCGTCGCTGATCTTGATCAGCAGGTCCTGATCGTCGTAGGCGTAATGAATCACCGTGTGATCGGCGCGGATGTGCTCGAGCAGGTTGCTGCGTTCATCGTAGCTGTAGCGATCGGTGCTGCCGTCGGCATTCACGCGGCGAACGATGTTCTTGGCCTCGTCGCGGAAGAACCATTCCGAACGCTCGTCCGCGTAGCGAATGCGGTAGGTGTAGCCAAGGATGTCGTAGTAGTGCCAGGTCTCGTTGCCGAGCGCGTCGGTGACATAGGTCAGACGGATGTTTTCGTCCCACTCCAGGCGCGTGTCGAAGCTGCCGTCGTCCGCCCACTCGCGGATGGCTTTGGCCTTGGCGCTTGAGCCGTCCCACTGCAGGTTCATGCCGCGTCCGGTGCGGTCGGTATAGCGGGTGATCAGGTGATGCTGGAACTGATACGACCAGACTGCGCCGTTCTCGTCCTGCGCTTGAATCAGGTCGCCATAGGCGTCGTATTGATAGGCGCAGAGCTGGCGCAGCGGTTCGCCGTCAACGATTTGCCAGAGGCCGATAAACCGGCCGTGATCGTCAATCAGCGTGCCGAGGTGCAGGTGGACTTTGGTGAAGTCGTTTTCCTGATAGGTGATCAGGTCCGAAAGCACCGATTGTTCGCCGTGACGATGCTCGTAATGCAGCATGATCCCGGCGCCGTTGCGCAGCGAAATGTTGCTCAGCACAAAACGCTGGCCACGGCGGACGTAGGTTTCCTTGCGTTCGAAACCGTGACACACCAGCAACTGATCTTCGCTGGCACGAACGAGGGTGATGTTTTCGATGGCGTCGTAGTGGAACAGACCGACTTTGGGCAGCGGATAGCTGTGGTCACGGCCGTCGGCGCCGTAGAAGGTCAGGCCATCATCCACGCAATCGAAACGCGTGGTGAACTCGCTGATCCAGCGGGCGCCGAGCTCGCTCTGATCGTAGGCGTCGAGGCGTGAGTTGTAAGTGCGGGTCCACTCGATCGGAAAGGGTCCAGGCAGGCTGAAATCGGTATGGCTGAGACTTTCCGAACCCAAGGCGAAATTGATGCTGAAGTCCGTGGCGCATTCGCAGGGACCTTTCTTTGGATTGGGCGCGCCTTTCGCCGGTGCCTGTTGGCCGTGGGCGGCCAACTGCCCCTCAGATGCCGTACGCTTGGCCTGTCCGGTCTTCTCCGGATGGACGGCGGCGTTCTGGCCATGGGCATTGCGCTTGCGCCACAACGTCACGGCGCTGGAAAGAATCAGCAGCAACCAGCCGATGGAGTTCTGAACGGACTCATCATCCAGCTTGCTCAACTGGGTGCGCAGCTCCGGGCCCATCGCCCGCAGTTTTTTGGTTTCGTCGGAAACGGTTTTTTTGAGGTCATCAGGAACGAGATTTTGCGCCACGCTGTTGGCCAGGCCTTTGCCTGCTGACTTCAGCGCGCTGTTGGCAGCCCCAAAAATATTGCTGAAAGACGCCAGCGGATCATTCTTGAATTGGTCGGCCGCAGCGCTTGCCTGGGCGCTGGCTGCATTCAGATCACCTTTGGCATCCAGATTGCCAAACGCCACCGCTTCGATGCCCTTGGCAATTTCGTTAACGACTTCTTCGCCGAGCTTGCCAGCGTCCGCCAAAATACCGGGCAACTTGCCTTTGGCCTGTTCAACAAAATCATCCAGCGTGCCGATAATCGAGGCGTTCAGGTGACCGACCAGCACCTCGATCACAGAAGTGCTGAGCAACAACTTGCTGCTGGCCCTCATCTCCTGGCGCACCAGAAACAGAGTCGGACGAAGGGTCATCCGTGCTGCCGCCATCGCCGGTGGTAAAGGCAACACACCGATCAGGTTGATGCCAAGGCTGGCCCATGCGAGCAAGTCGCGCTGCTTGGCGTTCGACAGCGTGACGATGTCACCCAGCGCATCGACCAGCGCCATGATGTTGCCCACCACGGGTAAAGCTCCGGCGACGTTCTTGATCCGGTCGAGGGTGACCACCCCGCCGCTGGCGGATTGAAGCCAGGCATCGAAGGTCGCCGCACCGCTGGCGACATCCTGAATGTCGATGGCATTTAAAGGAACGATCGCAACCTGAGGCTCGCGTTTTACAACAGTATTTTCAGTGGTCATGACAGCATCTCACCCGCCAGCAGGCCCGGGGTTTTCAAGGAAGTTTTTGGAAGCGTCGGCGCCGGAAGACTCGGCAACTTGCCCGCCTTGCTCGCCGCACCGAGAATCCCCGACGCACTCGGCATCGCCGCACTCGCCAGTTTCGGCAGTCCGGCCACCCCGCCCTGCACTGCCCCTTTCACCTGCTGCGCCGTTTGCATCGCACCTTGCGCGGTCTGCATTGCACCCATCCCTGTCTGTGCCAATTCCTTGCCCTTCTCCAACATGTCCCAGTTCTTGCTCGGCAGCGCCTGCGCCACCATCGCCTGCACCTGACTCGGAATGTCTTCCGCACCCGGTGGATTCAACGGCCATTCCGGCTTGCCGATGTAGCTGCCTTCACTCCAGGTGTCCGCAGGATCCTTGCCGAACAGCACCCGCGCCGGCCCCGGTGCGGCGCCGGCGACGCTGGCGAAACCTTTGGCGTCGAGCTTGCCCTTGATGCTTTTGCCCAGCGCATCGATGACTTCGTAATCGCCGTCCTTGATGCCCTGGCGACCGGCGTACTGGTTGAACAATTCGAGGTTGCCCTTGCCCGGTTTCGGTGGTTCCGGGAACACCCCGGCGAGGGATTTCGCCCCGGTGTAGGCGAAGTTCGCCGCGTGGGCGGTGTACGGGCCGCTGGTGGCGTGGGTGATGCCGCCGGCGTTGTAGGTCGTGGCGCTGCCGCCGCCCTGGATCACCAGTTCGGTCTTGGCGGTGATGGTGATGCGGTCGGCGTTGGCGGTGATGTTGAGTTTGGCCAGCAGGTTGATGCTGTCCTTGAGTGCCTTGACGTCGATGTCGCCGGACGCCGCCACCAGCCGCCAGCCCATGCTCTGCACGAACAGGCGCATGCCACGGCTGGCACTGGCCAGCAGGCGTTTGCCGATGGAAAAACTGGTGTGGCCGGTGCTGCTCAGCGCCAGGTGTTCGCCGGTGGCGATGTGGCTGGAGCGCGGTGTGGTCAGGGCGATGCCGGCCGGGCTCGCCAACACCAGATGCGGCTCGGTGAACTCGGGAAATTCATTGGCGGTGAGGTTCGCCGGTCCCGAGCCAAGCACGCCCTGATGCTGCGCGTGCAAGGCCTTGGCCACGTCGTCCTGATCGCCTGCTTCCTGGGCTTGCAGCTCTTTGGCCTGCACCGCAAAGCCGTCCTGTTGATCGCTGGCTGTCGCGAGGCGTTCGGCAGTTTCCGGCAAGTCCTTGTGGTGTTTCGATTCGTTCGGGCGTGGCTCGGTGGTGATCAGCAGACCAGCACCGGCACGCACGGCGCCGTGGCGATCGGTTCTTAACTCAAAACCTTCACCCCGAGGTTGACCGCCGCTCGGACGTGGATGGGTCAGGTAACCGAGGTTGATCGCGCTCGCACCGTGATCACTGCGCAGCGCGATACTGATCTCGCTGGTGGTGTCGTCGATGCGCAGTTCGTTGGCGCGGCTGCCCTTGTATTCCTTGCTCTTGACCGTCGCGAGAGTCTTGAAGTCCGGCAATTTGTACGGCGGCAGGTTGGCGCCGTGGTACAGGCACCCGGTGATCAGCGGCTGGTCGGGATCGCCTTCGAGGAAGGTGATCAGCACTTCCATGCCGACCCGAGGAATGTTGATCGAGCCAAAGGTTTCAGCCGCCCAGCTGGAGGCCACGCGCATCCAGCAGGTGGTCTTGTCGTCGTGCTGGCCTTCGCGGTCCCAGAAGAACTGCACCTTCACCCGGCCGTACTGGTCGCAGAAAATTTCTTCGCCTTCGGGACCGGTGACCACGGCGCTTTGCGAACCGAGGACTTTGGGTTTCGGGTGATCCAGCGGCGGGCGGTACGGCACGTCCCACGGGATCGCGTTGAAGCGGTTGCGATAACCCTGATGGAAATCGTCTTTGTTGTCGGTGGTGTCGCTGGTCACCGACTCTTCCAGCACTTGCGGTTGTTTGCCTTCGTGGAAGATTTCCGTGAGCAGCCACAGGTCGTTCCACGTCGGGTTGGCGTGGTCGGTCAGGGCCAGAAAATGCCCGGTGACCAGGATCGGCTGATCGCTGTTGCCCTCGGCCAGGCGATAGTCGCTGCGGTGGCGTTCGAGGTTGCGGTTGGCCAGGTGCTTGCCGCGTTCGCGGTCCACGAAGCGGCCTGGGTAATCGTAGTCTTCCAGATCCGGTTGGGCGCTGCTTTTGGCGTCGCTTTCCAGCTCGATCTTCGGTTTGATGAAGTCGTAATCGCGCCGCGTGGTGCGGCTGGTGCGGGTGGCCAGGCGCAGGCCGAAACGCTTGACCACCGGCTTGTCCGCCACCAGCCCGGAGTCCTGCTGATAGGCCACGGGCGCGAGTTTCGGGAACACCGTCTGGTCATCGCCGAAGGTCAGTTTGTGGCCGCTGGACGTGTGCTGAAAGTGGTAGTGAATCCCCTCCTCTTCGCACAGGCGCTGGACGAAATGCAGGTCCGATTCGTCGTACTGCGTGCAGTAGATCCGCTCGGGATACACCGCACTCAACTGAAAGTGGTAATCGCTGGCCAGAATGCCGTGTTCTTCCAGCACCTGACTGATGATCTGCTGCACCGTCATCTGCTGAAAAATGCGCTGGTTGAAGCGGTGCGCCAGATAGGAAAGCTGTGGCCGCAGGGAGATTTTATAACGGGTCAGGCGCTTGCCCGCCTCGCCCTGGGCGATGCTGTAGATCAGCCCGTGAATCCCGCTTCCGCTCGGCGACAGCTGCAGAAACGCCAGTTTGTGCAGCAGGCTTTCGAGGTTGATCGAGGCCTTTTCACTGACCAGTTCCAGCTCGAATTCGAAGGGCGTATTGAGGGCTTCCCGACCGGTGAACGACAGCACCTGAAAATCGCTGTCCGCGCCATCGATGGTCAGATTGAAATGGGGCTGGTTGGCCGGTGAGAACATTCCCTTGTCCCTCGCACAGTGCTGCGATGCGCGCCAGATCGATAAGGATCTGGCGGCAAAAAATTCTTTTGAAATTCATGATCTCGGCCAGCAGCGCTGGCCGAGACAGTAAAACGATCAGCCGTAATTAAACGACCGGAGCACGCCAGTCATCGGAACCCGAAGTACCGGAGACTTCGTGGGTCCAGGTGATTTTGCGGTAGGTGAACTGCACTTCTTCCAGATGAGTGAAGTGGGCGTTCGCCGGGTCCTGGCAGTTGTGCATTTTGTTGTTGATGGCGACGATGATCGCGTCTTCCAGTTTGGTGGTGTAGTAGTGCTCCTGGGTGCCTTGCGCCGAGGTGCGGTACCACTGGATGACGATTTCGCTCATGCGCTCGCCGGAAGTCAGAGCTGCTTGCAGCAGCGGCGAAGCCTTGTCGTAGACCTTGGTGATCACAACTGGCTTGTGCACGCGCTGACCGGTTGGCTGACCGGATTGCGGGTCACGCGGGATGATCACGTCGTGGGTGAACGCCTGAACCATGACCTGGTCTTCGTGGCCTTCCTGGTAGGTGTTGCCAACGGAGTCGGCGGTGAAGGCGCCGGCAGTGATCAAGCCTTGTTTTTCGCCGGTAACCGACATGTACGCGGGTGTTGCCATGGGATGCTCTCCTTGCTGAATCATTGGGTGCGCCGATAGGTGATATCACCCAAGAGGCGGCCAATGGCCATCAATTAGCATGCCAACTTTTTCAAACCCTTATAAACCGGGGGTTCGGTAAGTTTTCTTCGCAGATGCGGCGAAAATTCCCACTGATTCCGTCGAAAAGTGCGCAAGAAGTTGCGCAGTGCTGTGCAACTTCTTGCGCACTTGGCTGGAGACCTTGATCGGCAAGGACTGTAGCGTTTTTGACCATGGTTTTATTACGTATAACTGCGCAACTTCTTGCGCACTTCCCAAACTCCCGCTCACTAGCCGACACACCTCATTTGGAACCCGTGGGCTATCCTGCTGCCCACTCTAGGTATCGACCGTTTTCAGATAGGAGGTTGGAATGCGTACCCTCGAATTGGCTGGCGTGCAGGTGCCGGTGATTGGCCAGGGCACCTGGCGCATGGGCGAAGACCGCTCGGCGCACAAGCGTGAAGTCGCGGCCCTGCGCAGCGGCATCGAACTGGGCATGACCCTGATCGACACCGCCGAAATGTACGCCGAGGGCGGTGCCGAAAGCGTGGTCGGCGAAGCCATTGCCGGCCTGCGCGATCAAGTGTTCCTGGTGAGCAAGGTCTACCCGCACAACGCCAGCCGCAAAGGCATTCCCCAGGCCTGCGAGCGCAGTCTGCGCCGACTCGACACCGATTACATCGATCTCTATCTGCTGCATTGGCGCGGCCAGTATCCGCTGGAAGAAACCGTCGAGGCCTTCGAGCGCCTGCGCGAGGACGGCAAGATCGGCCGCTGGGGCGTGTCAAACTTCGACGTCGGCGATCTTGAGGAACTGTCGAATTCCGCCTGCGCGACCAATCAGGTGCTGTACAACCTGGAAGAACGCGGCATCGAATTCGACCTGCTGCCGTGGTGCCAGCAACAGCGCATGCCGCTAATGGCGTACTGCCCGATCGGCCAGGGCGGGGCGATGCTTGTCGAGCCGGTGCTGAAACAGATTGCCGCTCGTCACGGCGTGACCCCGGCACAGGTTTCGCTGGCGTGGATTCTGCGTCAGGATGGGGTGATTGCGATTCCCAAGGCCGTGCGCCCGGAACACGTGCAGCTCAATGCACAAGCGGCGCAGCTGCAACTCGAGGCTGGGGATCTGGCGGCGCTGGACCAGGCGTTTCACGCGCCACAACGCAAGCAGCGGCTGGCCATGGTCTGAGCCACCGCCGACTGACAGAGGGCTTCGCCATGAGAAGCACTGATCAGGAAGACCCGTACGATCTGCAACGCTTCGTGCTCGCCCAGGACCCGGTGTTTGATCGGGTCCAGCGCGAACTCGGCGAGGGCCGCAAGCGCAGCCACTGGATGTGGTTCGTATTCCCGCAGTTCGCCGGGCTGGGTGGCAGCGAGATGTCGCGGCGGTTCGCGATCAACTCGGCCCCGGAAACCCGAGCCTACCTCGACCACCCGTTGCTCGGCGCCCGTCTGCGGACCTGCACGCAGCTGGTGCTGAACGTGCAGCAGCGTTCGATTGCCGAGATTTTCGGCCATCCGGACGACCTGAAATTCCACTCATCGATGACCCTGTTCGCCCAGTTCGCCGACGACGACAGCCTCTGGCATCAGGCGCTGGAGCGTTACTTCCACGGCATTCAAGACGAATGGACCCTGCAACTGCTGGACTCAAAACAGGCCCAGTTGCCCCCCGATCAGGGTTGAGAAATCGTCGTCGACAAACGGCAGGATCGCATCCGCCACCGGTTGCAGCTGGCGGGTGATGTAGTGGTCGTAGTCGATGGCGGCGCGACGCACTTCCAGCGGTTCGGGCCCGGCCAGGGTGATGACGTAGCTGATCCAGCCGCCGTTCTGGTATTGCCGCGGGCGGCCATGCTGCGCGTTGTAATCGTCCGCCAGACGCGCCGCACGCACATGCGGCGGAACGTTACGCTCATAGTCGTCGAGAGTGCGGCGCAGGCGCTTGCGGTAGACCAGTCGCTCGTCGAACTCGCCGGCCAGGGTCTTGCGCACGTACTCGCGCACGTAATCCTGATAAGGCTTGCGCTGGAAGATCCGTTCGTACAGTTCCTGCTGAAATTGCCGGGCCAGCAGCGACCAGTCGGTGCGCACGGTTTCCAGGCCTTTATAGACCATTTCTTCGCTGCCGTCGGCGCGGGTCACCAGGCCGGCGTAGCGCTTTTTGCTGCCCTCCTCGGCGCCGCGAATGGTCGGCATCAGGAAGCGTTTGTAGTGGGTTTCGAACTGCAATTCGAGGGCGCTTTCCAGCCCGTACTGCTCGCGTACATGCTCGCGCCACCAGTCGTTGACGTGCGCAACCAGCGCCCGGCCGATGGTCGCCGCCTCTTCCTGACCGTGAGGGCGACGCAGCCAGACGAACGTCGAGTCGGTGTCGCCATAAATCACCGCATGCCCCTGGGCCTCGATCAGCTGTCGGGTGCGCAGCATGATTTCGTGGCCACGCAGGGTGATCGACGATGCCAGCCGCGTATCGAAGAACCGGCAACCGCTGGAACCGAGCACGCCGTAGAAGGCGTTCATGATGATCTTCAGCGCCTGGGACAACGGCGCATTGTGTTCGCGCTTGGCGGTCTCGCGACCCTCGGCGACACGGGCGACGATGGACGGCAGGCAATGCCGCGTGCGAGAGAAACGAGCGCCGCGAAAGCCCGGCACCGAATCGCTGTCGTCGGGATGCTGCAAGCCTTCGATCAGCCCCACCGGATCAATCAGGAAGGTGCGAATGATCGACGGATAAAGGCTCTTGTAGTCGAGCACCAGCACCGACTCGTACAGCCCCGGCTGCGAGTCCATGACAAACCCGCCGGGGCTGGCCTGCGGGGGATTGGTGCCAAGGTTCGGCGCCACAAAACCCTGACGGTGCATCAACGGCATGTACAAATGAGTGAACGCCGCCACCGAACCGCCGCTGCGATCCGCCGGCAGACCGGTGACGCTGGCACGCTCCAGTAGAAACTTCAGCAACTCGGTCTTGGCGAAAATCCGCGTGACCAGTTCGCAGTCCTTGAGGTTGTACTTGGCCAGCGCCGGTTTGTCCTCGGCGAACATACGGTTGATTTCGTCCATGCGCTGGTACGGGTTGTCGATGGACTTGCCCTCACCGAGCAAGGTCTGGGCGACGTTTTCCAGGCTGAACGAGGGGAAGCTCCAGGTCGCCGAACGCAGGGATTCGATGCCATCGATGATCAGCCTTCCTGCCGCTGCCGCGAAGTAATGATTGCGGCTGCCGTGTTCGCGCCACTGCATTTCCTCACCGCCGCGCCCGAGCTTGAGCGGCACGCCGAGGCGTCGGGCGTGTTCGTGGAGGATGCGCAGATCGAACTGCACGAGGTTCCAGCCGATGATCGCGTCAGGGTCATGGCGGGCGAACCACTCGTTGAGCTTCTTCAGGATCAAGGTGCGCGATTCGCAGTACTCAAGGTCGAAATCGACAAGGCTGTCATCGCCGTTTGGCGCGCCGAGCATGTACACCTGACGTTCACCGCAGCCTTCCAGCGCAATGGAATACAACTCGCCCTGCTCGGTGGTTTCGATGTCCAGCGAGACCAGTCGCAGTTGCGGTCGATAGTCGGGCGCAGGCTTGAGGTGGGCGTCGAGCAGCACGCCGTCGGCATCGGGCGTGCCGCTGAACCACACCGGCGCGGTGATGAAACGCTCCATCAGGTAGCGCTCGGGCGGTCGCACATCGGCTTCGAAGACATCGACACTGTGACGGTTGAGCGCCGTTTCCAGACGCATCAACTGACCGTGTTGCTGGCAATACAGCCCGAGCACCGGGCGATGTTCGAAATCCTGGAGGGCCAAGGGGCGCAGCTCGACGTTCTTTTCATCCGCCAGCACCCGCTCGGCCTGCTCACGCTGCGCCGCCGGGATGAACGCCACCGACGGCTGATGCGGCAGGCGCACACGGCGCGGCCCGGCGTCGGTCGCCAGCCAGAACTCGACTTCGGTGCCGGCCGGGGTGTCGCGCCAATGCCGGGTCAGGACGAAGCCCTGCTGTAAATCCACCACTGCGACCTCAAGAATTGATTCAGAAAGGCATTCTACGCGGCATTGCCACAACCGGTGGCACAGGTCTGGCAATGAAAAAACCCGTCAAATGACGTTTTTTGCGTGTTATCTGCCGTTTTGCGGCCTTGCTCTGCGCGCCACGGTCTACGATGCTTGGAGAACAACGACAACACCTGAGTAACCGCCATGAAAACCGTCGCCCAGCTGCTCAAGCTCAAAGATCAGAAAAATCAGGAAGTGCATCAGATCAAGCCCGATCACATGGTGCTCGAAGCGCTGATGAAGATGGCCGAGAAAAACGTCGGCGCCTTGCTCGTGGTGGAGGACGAAAAAGTGGTGGGCATCATCAGCGAGCGCGATTACGCACGCAAGCTGGTGCTGCACGGGCGCTCCTCGGTAGGCACGCCGGTACGCGACATCATGGTGGCGAACGTGATCACGGTGGATACCCACCAGACCGTCGATACCTGCCTGAGCATCATGTCCGACAAGCGTCTGCGCCACTTGCCGGTGGTAGAAAACGGCAAACTGCTGGGCCTGCTGTCGATCGGCGACCTGGTCAAGGAAGCGATTGCCGAACAGGCCGAGCTGATCAAACAGCTGGAGCAGTACATTCGCGGGGAGTGATCAGCCGGGCCAATGCCGCGCAAAGACCGGCGCCAGCACCGGGTGTCGGTCGATGCGTTGCAGCCACGCATGGAAACCGGGCCGGGCCTGACGCAGGTGTTCACGGGCACCGGCCCAGCGCGAGACCACCGCTGCCAATACATCCAGCGCCCCCGGTGTTTCATCGTCCAGGTACAGCTCGGCGGAGAACTGGTCGGCAAACACCTCCCAGGTCCAGTGCAATCGCTCCCGCGCCCCCGTCATCAGATTCTGCCGCGAGGCCTCGTCCGGCATCACCAGCCAGCGCTCGGGGTAATCAATGATGCCGATGGCCGCATAGCAATTGCTGACGATGTACACCAGGCCGCGAATCGCTTGGTCACGGTCAGCGCCCGCGGCGGGCAACAGGCCGGATTGCGGAAAACTCAGCCCCAGATGAATCAGGATCGCCGCACTTTCGGTGATTGCACTGCCGTCCGGCAGTTGCAGGGTCGGGATCTGTTTGAGCGGATTGAGCCGCGCCAGCTCCTGCGCCGCTTCCGCACCGGCCTCGATATCGATGAAGCGGTAAGCCACCTGGCACAGCTCAAGCGCCGCCTCGATGGCCGCCGCCCCTGAATTGCGATGTCCGTAGAGCTGATACATATCCCCTCCTCCGCTGCGAAAGGCGTCCTGCCCTGGCCCTATTTATAGCTGTTGTATCGAATTTGGCACGGATTGCGCATTCATCGGCAGCTTGCGAATCCCTGATCTCGCAAAACAGCGCTGGCGGTGCCCATCCCGCACCAAGAGCAATCAGCGAACGCTATCCGCGTTCTTGTAAGGTGCGATACCGAACCAAAAGTTCGCGTATCCGAGCTGGCAACAAGGAGTTCACCGCGTGAATCTTCATCTGCTGCGCCACACTCTTCTCTCCGTGCCCCTGTACCTGCGCCGTGTTCGTCCTGCGAACAGTGCGTGCATGCCTTTTATTACCTGAACGTCTGCACTATTTATTTTTTAAATAGCACGCAAGAAGTCATTGCGTGCGCGCTGCTTTAATGAATGCAAGAACACATTGTTCGACAATAACTTCCAGACAGCACACTGCTACAACTTTCGCTGTTTGGCGTTAATGTCCGAAGCGCACCAAAACTGCACTTGCAGCCGATACACCGTTCCAGTGGAACGACCGACTTTACTTAAACAAGAACAAGGAATATCGCCTGTGACCCGCTAAAACACTGACCCGCACCAATTCAGTCCGCCACGCACCATCACGCGTCCTGGCCGACACGAGAACAGCCGCTCTATCTCGCTGAACAGCGCGATACCGCGCCCGGCCTGTCTCGCCCTGAAAAATGTCCTGCAAACAGGGCCTTCGGGAGGTTGTGCGCCCATGAAAACCGGCATGTTTGATGAAACTTATATAAATGCGACATACGTATCATCCGTGAAATAACCGCTACACAATTGATCACTCTTTGGCACAGCGGTTGCTATTGCATCAACCATGAGGGCAAGAATGATGTTAGCCACTCAATTGCACACCCACTTATAAAAGAACAGCCACGGACCGGATCAATGAACCATCGAAGTCGGCATTACTGAAGCAACAAGCTGCACAAGCCCTGTTCAATAGATAGTTCAACTATCGGCTTCTGCACACCTGAATGAAAGTTGCGACCACTCACTCGAACAACGCCTTGTTGTTCGAACGGCACCTTATTGCCCTTCATCCACCCGAGGGAGCTTTAATGAACGATGCGGTAAAGCACAGAACGCCGCCGGGGCCAGTACCGAACGCAGCGCTTGCGTCGGGAGCGGGTCGGCCCGTCTACAAAGCCAACACTTCTCAGCCCGGCGGCCTGAACAAACAGCAGATGCTGTTGCTGGTGGCGGTATCGGCGCTGATACACGGCGGCGCCTGGTGGTTTTTCCAGCAGGCGCGGGCCGAACCGCTGCCCACGCCACCGGAAATCCCGGAAATGACCGTCGAGCTGACCAGCCCGACACCGCCGGCACCGCCGACACCGGAGCCGCCGCCCCCACCACCGCCACCGCCCGAACCGGAACAACCGGTGGAAGACGAGGACGCGGTCAAGCCACCGCCCAAACCGGTGGAGAAACCCAAGCCGATCGAAAAACCGAAACCGGTCGAGAAACCCAAACCGGTGAAAAAGGCCGAGCCGCCAAAAGCACCGCCCGCCCCTGCGCAACCGGCGGCGCCTGCTGCTCCGGCCACCCCAAGCGCGCCACCGGCACCTGCGGCGGCACCGGGGCCAGTGAAAGAGTCGGCGGCAATTTCCGGCCTAGCCAGCCTCGGCAACCCGCCGCCGGAATACCCGTCGCTGGCCCTGCGGCGCAACTGGGAAGGCAGCGTGGTGCTGCGGATTCAGGTGCTGGCCAACGGTCGCGCCGGCTCGGTGACCGTGACCAAGTCCAGCGGCAAGCCGCAACTGGATGACGCGGCGGTTGCAGCGGTGAAGGCCTGGAAGTTCATTCCGGCCAAGCGCGGCGACACACCGATCGACGGCTTCGCCACCCAGACCATCGATTTCAAATTGCCGCAATGACGGCGCGACAACCGAACTCACAACCGATTAACGCAAGCGAGGTGTAGCCATGAACGATTCTCTGTCTTCGATGATTGTCCCCGGCGTGCTCTGGGGGCTGGTGCTGTTTTCCGTGGTCAGCTGGGCGATCCTGCTGGTCAAGTCGGCGCAATACCTGCGTCAGAAAACCCAGAACAAGCAGTTCAGCAAAGCCTTCTGGGGTGCGCCGGATCTGCTCACCGCCGCCGAGCATGCCAGCCAATATCCGGGCTCGCTGGCGCGGATCGCCAGCAGCGGTTTCGAAGCCTTGCTGGTGGAAGAGTCCCCGCGCACCACCCAGCAACTGGCGCACACCATCAACCGTTCCGACCGACTGGAACGCAACCTGCGCCAGCAGATCCAGAAGGAACGTCGTTCGCTGGAAAACGGCCAGGCGATCCTCGCCAGTATCGGCAGCACCGCGCCGTTCATTGGCCTGTTCGGCACCGTGTGGGGAATCATGGAAGCCCTGCAAAGCATCGGCGCCAGCGGTTCGGCCAGCCTGGAAACCGTGGCCGGGCCCATCGGCCACGCGCTGATCGCCACCGGTGTGGGCATTGCCGTCGCGGTGCCGGCGGTGCTGATTTACAACTTCTTCCTGCGACGCCTGAAACTGGCCTCCGCCGACATGGATGACTTCGCCCACGACTTCGACGCCCTCGCCTCGCGCAGCGCGTTTTCCATCAGCCGCCAGGCCATCGCCAAATCCACGGCCGCCGTGCGGGAGGCCAGCTGATGTCCTTTTCCACTCAAGACAGCGATGAAGTGCTCAGCGAAATGAACGTCACGCCGCTGGTGGACGTGATGCTCGTGCTGCTGGTGGTGTTCATCGTCACCGCGCCGCTGATGACCAACGCGATCAAGGTCAACCTGCCGAAAACCGACGCCGTCGCCCCCGCCGAAAAGAAGGATCCGGTGGTGGTCAGCGTCGATCAGGACGGCAAGTTCTTCCTGGCCAAGACCGAGCTGGCACCGGAATCACTGGAGGCCAGCCTCAAGGAGGTCAAGGCCAAAGATGCCGACGTCCGCGTGCAGCTGCAGGCCGACTCCGCCGTGAATTACGGCCAGGTGGCCAAAGCCATGGCGTCCATCGAGCGCTCGGGCATCACCAAGATATCGGTGATGACCACCCGCTGACGGCGGTGCCGGGCGCGCAGTGAGGGACGCGCCCGGCACCGTTCGTTGAATCCCGTCGCAATCGGCCGACCGAAAAACGCAGCGCGTCTTCGGAGGGGATCGGCTTGCTTGAAGAAAGTGGTTTTCGCGGCGCGGCACCACCGTGCTCCGTGCAAAGAGGGCTCACAAGGCCATTTCGATAAACGTCTAACAAAGTCGGAAACAACCATGCTGATGAACACTCCACGCTTCACGCTCAAACCCTTGGTGGCAACGATTTCCCGCCACCGCTTCGTTCCGTTGTACCTGGTGGCCATGGGGATGGGCGCCGGGGTTCAGGCCGCCGAGGACGACAACGGCGTCCCGGCCGCCGCTGCGGTGGTTGCGCCGACCACGCAACTGCAACGGGTCGAAGTGACCGGTTCGGCGATTCGCCGGGTCGATGCGGAAACGGCGGTGCCGATCACCGTGCTCAAGGCCGATGAACTGCGCAAACAGGGCGTGACCACCACCGCCGAACTGGTGCAGCGCATCACCGGCAGCCAGTCGATCAACAACAGCGCAGGCTCGGTCGGCGCGGCCACCGGCGGCGCATCGTTTGCCGACATGCGCGGCATTGGCGCGAACAAGACACTGGTGCTGCTCAACGGTCGCCGGCTGGCCAACAACGCCCTGTCGGGCACCAACTCGGCCGGCGGCGCGGTGGATCTGAACATGATCCCGTTTGCCGCGATCGAGCGCGTGGAAGTGCTGCGCGACGGCGCCTCGGCCCTGTACGGCACCGACGCCATCGGTGGCGTGATCAACTTCATCACCAAAAAATCCATGACCGACGGCCAGCTCACCCTTGGTGGCGAAACCCCGACCCACAGCGGCGGCGGTGCGACCAAGGACATGAGCGCCAGCTGGGGCTACGGCGACCTGGAACAGGACCGCTTCAACGTGCTCGGCGTGTTCAACTACAACAAGCAGCAGAACCTCGACGCCAACGACCGCTCCTTCGCCCGCGACTACGTGCCCGGCCGTGGCCTGGACCAGACCTCCGGCACCGCGTTCCCCGGCAACTACAGCCAGAACGGCAACGCCACCAACCCGCTGGCCAACAGCAATTGCAACGGCCCCAACCTGGTGGCCCGCGACGGCCTCTGCCGCTTCAGTACCCGGGAATTCATCGACCTGGTGCCACAGACCGAGAAGACTTCGTTCTTCGGCAAGACCACCGGCAAACTGGCCGACGACCACAACATCAACCTCGAATATTTCTGGTCACGCAACAACAACGCCACCGCCGTCGGCCCGGCGCCATTGACCGGCCTGAGCCTGGATTCGTCCTCGCCCTACTACCCCGGCAACGGCATCACCCCGGCGCCCACCGGCTTCGCCCTCGACCCGACGCAACCGGTGGACGTGAACTGGCGCGAAACCGCCGCCGGCCCGCGTGAATCGAAAGACCAGAACACCAGCCAGCGCTTTTTGCTGAGTTTCGACGGTCTGGTCGGCGGCTGGGACTACAACGTCGGCGCCTCGTACAACCAGAACAAGATTGTCTCCAGCGTCACCAGCGGCTATGTCAGCGATCAGGCAATGATCAACGGTCTGGCCAGCGGCCTGCTCAACCCGTTCGGTCCACAGACCAGCGCCGGTCAGCAGTACATCGATCAGGCCATGTACCACGGTGCCTATTCCACGGCAGTCGGTCGGGTCGCCGGTTTCGACGGGCGGATCAGCCGCGAGATCGGTGACTGGTTCGGTGCCGGCCCGTCGGGGCTGGCGTTGGGCGGCGAGTACCGCAAAGAGAAATTCCACCAGGACTTCGAAGCCTTTGCCGGTGACATTCAGAGCCTGGGCATCGACCCCGCCGGCAGCGTTGAGGGCGACCGCAGCGTGAAAGCCGCCTACGCGGAAATCAACGTGCCGGTGCTCGACAGCCTGGAATTGTCGGCCGCCGTGCGTCACGACAAATACAGCGACTTCGGCAGCACCACCAACCCGAAATATTCGTTCCGTTATCAGCCACTCAAGGAGCTGGTGGTCCGCGGCGCCTACAGCGAAGGTTTCCGCGCGCCGTCGCTGTATGAGCTGTATTCGCCACGCAGCATCACCTACACCCAGGGCTACTACAACGACCCGGTGCTGTGTACCGGCGGCGTGGTGCAACCGGGCGGCAACGGCGGACGCGATTGCGGTCAGCAGTTCCTCAACCAGATCGGCGGCAACGAAGACCTGGCCCCGGAGAAAGCGCGCAACGTGACCCTGGGCTTCGTTTATCAGCCGGTCAGCAACCTGTCCGTGGGCCTGGATTTCTGGTGGATTCACATCTCCAACCAGATCCAGCCGTTCCCGGAATCCACCGTGTTCGATCAGGCCGGCAGCTACCCTGACCGTTTCGTGCGCAACGCCGACGGCACGCTCAATTACATCGTCACCGGCAACGCCAACCTCGGCATCGTCGAAACCAACGGCGTCGATGTGTCGCTGGACTATCGCTTCCCGAACACGCCTTACGGCCAGTTCGGCCTGGGCCTGCAAGGCACCTATGTCGACGAGTACGACTTCCAGAGCACCATCAAGGGCCCGTTCACCGACAAGGTCGGCGACTTCAAGGGCGACGGGGTGATTGCCCGCTGGAAACACAACCTGACCGGTTCCTGGACCTTCGGCGCCGCCCGTGCAGCGCTGACCAACCGCTTTACCACCGGCTACAACGACTACGACCGCGAAACCAACGCACGGGTCGCGTCGTATTCGGTGTGGGACCTGTCGGCCGGCTACACCTTCGACAAGGTGCTGGACGTGGACGCCGGGGTGAAGAACCTGTTCGACCGCGATCCGCCGTTCTCCAACCAGGCCTACAACTTCCAGAGCGGCTATGACCCACGTTACACCGACCCGCTGGGCCGCACGCTGTTTGCGCGCATGACGTACCACTTCTGAGTACCGGTCGGGGCCGCGCAAGACTCCGGCCGGCCCCTTCCCCTTGCGAATTCGCATCCCGCAGCGGCCAACCGCCGCTTCGGGTTTTTCCGACTCAGAGGAACGACTTCATGACATTCATGCGCAACATGGCCGGCCTGCTGCTCGGCAGCGCGCTGCTGTGCAACGCGGCATCTGCGCTGGCCGGCGGCAGCTACGCGATGACGGTGTACGGCGAGGCGCCGAAATACCCCGCCGGTTTCCAGCACTTCGATTTCGTCAATCCCGACGCCCCGAAGGGCGGCTCGCTCAGCCGCGCATCGATGGAGATCGGTCAGTACAACTACATCACCCCCTATGCCGATCAGGGCATTTCCGTGGTCCAGGTCAACGACTGGGTGTATTCGCCGCTGGCGTTCCGCTCGCTGGACGAGCCCTACACCGTCTACGGTCTGGTGGCGCAATCCATGGAGCGTGACCCAGGCGGTCTGTGGGTGCGTTTCAACCTGAATCCCGAGGCGCGTTTCGCCGACGGCACGCCGATCACCGCCGAGGACGTGCGCTACACCTTCGAGCTGTTGATGACCAAGGGCAGCCTGAGTTATCGCCAGCAGTACGCCGACGTGCAGGATGTGCTGATCGAAGGCCCGCGGCAGATTCGCTTCACCTTCAAGAACAACCTCAACCGCACCCTCGCGCTGGATCTGGCGTCGCTGCGACCGGTGCCCGAGCACTGGTGGAAGACCCGCGACTTTGCCAACGGCGGCGGCTTCGAACCCCCGCTGGGCAGCGGCCCGTACCGGGTGAGCAAGGTCGATGCGGGGCGCAGCATCGGTTTCCAGCGCGATCCGAATTGGTGGGGCAAGGACCTGCCGGTCAGTCGCGGGATGTACAACTTTGACAGCCTGACCGTGAATTTCTACGGCGACACCGACGTCGCCCGGCAGCTGCTGCAGGCCGGGGCGTTCGACTACAACCGCGAGTTTTCCTCATCCGGCTACGTGGTCGGCTACGACAGCCCGGCGCTGCGCGACGGACGCCTGCAACAGGCGATTCTCGCCCCGGACAAACCGACCAGCGCCCAGGGGTTTGTGTTCAACCTGCAGAACCCGCTGTTCAAGGATCGCCGCGTGCGGCAGGCGCTGAGCCTGCTGTGGGATTTCGAGTGGACCAACAAGCAGATGATGCGCGGCTTCTACGTGCGCCAGAACAGCTACTGGCCGAAGAGTGAAATGGCCGCCACCGCGCTGCCCGACGCCAGGGAGCTGGCGATCCTCGAACCGCTGCGCGGACAGATTCCGGACGAGGTGTTCACCCAGGTCTATCAGGCGCCGAAAACCGATGGCAGCGGCTACATCCGCGACAAGCAGTTGCAGGCCCTGAAGCTGTTGGCCGAGGCCGGGTGGACGCCGAAAAACAATCGGCTGGTGAACGCTGACGGCGAGCCACTCGAATTCACCTTCCTCGACGGCCAGGGCGGTTTCGACCGCATGTTGCTGCCGTACAAACGCACCCTGGCGCAGATCGGCATCACCCTGAATCTGCGGCGCATCGATTCGGCGCAATACATCAACCGGCTCAACGCCCGGGACTACGACATGATCGTTACCAGTTTCCCCCGCAGCGGCGATCCGATCGTCTCGCCGGGCCGCGAGTTGTACAGCCTGTATGCCTCGCAGAGCGCGACCCAGGTCGGCAGCTCCAATTCGATGGTGCTGGCGGACCCGGCGGTGGACCGGCTGATCGACGGCCTGGTGCAGGCCAATACCCGCGACGCCATGGTGCGTTACGCCCGCGCCCTCGACCGGGTGCTGCAATGGGGTGACTACATGATTCCCAACTACTACTCCAAAGGCACACCGACGGTGTTTCAGAACCGCTTCGGCAGGCCACCGGTGCAGCCGATTTACAGCGAAGGCCTCGATACCTGGTGGGAGGTCTCGGCCAAGCCGCTGACCAATCAGCAGATGAGCGCCTTGCGCCAGCTCGCGGGGGGCCAGTGACATGTGGCGTTATCTGAGTCGACGTCTGTTGCTGATCATCCCGACGCTGCTGTGCATTCTGGTGGTCAACTTCGTCATCGTGCAGGCCGCGCCCGGCGGCCCGGTGGAACAGGCCATCGCCCGCCTGCAAGGCTTCGGCGGGCACAGCATGGGCGGCGCCAGCGAGGTGACCGCGATCGGCGGTGCCGGGCGCAGCAGCCGTGGTCTGGATCCGGCGCTGATCGAGGAGATCAAACACCATTACGGTTTCGACAAACCGATGCATGAACGCCTGTGGCTGATGCTCAAGAACTACGCGCAACTGGACCTGGGCAGCAGCTTCTTTCGCGGTGCGAAGGTGACGGACCTGATCGTGCAGAAGCTGCCGGTGTCGCTGTCCCTCGGCCTGTGGGCGACCTTGATCACCTACCTGATTTCGATCCCGCTGGGCATTCGCAAGGCAATAAAAAACGGCAGCGCATTCGATGTCTGGAGCAGCACGGCAATCATCGTCGGCTACGCGATGCCGGCGTTTCTGTTCGCGATCCTGTTGATCGTTGTGTTCGCCGGGGGCAGCTACGTCAACTGGTTTCCGGTACAGGGGCTGGTCTCGGACAACTTCGACAGCCTGAGCCTGTGGGGCAAGGTCGGCGACTACCTCTGGCACCTGGTGCTGCCAGTGACGGCGTTGGTGATCGGTGGTTTTGCGACGCTGACGATCCTGACCAAAAACAGCTTCCTCAACGAGATCAGCCGTCAGTACGTGATCACCGCACGCGCCAAGGGCCTGACCGAAAGACGCGTGCTCTACGGCCATGTGTTTCGCAACGCGATGCTGTTGGTCGTGGCCGGTGTGCCGGCGGCGTTGATCGAGGTTTTTTTCGCCGGCTCGCTGCTGATCGAAACCCTCTTCAACCTCGACGGCCTCGGGCGCATGAGCTACGAAGCGGCGGTGTCACGGGACTACCCGGTGGTGTTCGGCACGCTGTTCCTGTTCACCCTGTTCGGCCTGTTGATCAAGCTGATCGGCGACCTCTGCTACACCCTGCTCGACCCGCGCATTGACTTCTCGGCGAGGACTGCCTGATGTTCACACTTTCCCCTCTGGGCCGGCGGCGCATCGCGCAATTCAAGGCCAACCGTCGCGGGCGCTGGTCGCTGTGGCTGTTCATCGGGCTGTGCCTGATCTGCCTCGGCGGCGAACTGATCGCCAACGACAAACCGCTGGTGATTCGCTACCACAACGCCTTCTACTTCCCGATCCTCAGCGACTACCTGGAAACCGATTTCGGCGGCGAACTGCCGTTCCAGCCGGATTACGCCAGCAGTTACGTACACAAACTGATTGAGGATCAGGGCGGCTGGATGCTGTTCCCGCCGATCCCGTTCAGCTACGACACGGTCAATTACGACCTCACGGAACCGGCGCCGAGCCCGCCGTCCTCCAGCAACTGGCTGGGCACCGACGATCAGGCGCGGGACGTATTGGCGCGGGTGATTTTCGGCACGCGGGTTTCGATCCTGTTTGCGCTGATCCTCACCGCCGTCAGTGCGTTGGTCGGTATCGTCGCCGGGGCGTTGCAGGGTTATTACGGCGGCTGGGTCGACTTGCTCGGGCAGCGGGTGCTGGAGATCTGGTCGGGGCTGCCGGTGCTGTACCTGCTGATTATTTTGTCCGGGTTCGTCTCGCCGAGTTTCTGGTGGCTGCTGGGGATCATGGCGCTGTTTTCCTGGCTGGCACTGGTGGACGTGGTGCGCGCGGAGTTCCTGCGCGGGCGCAGCCTGGAGTACGTCAAGGCCGCGCGGGCCCTGGGCCTGACGGACAGCGAGCTGATGCGCCGGCACATTCTGCCCAACGCCATGACCTCCACCCTCACCTACCTGCCGTTCATCCTGACCGGCGCCATCGCCACCCTCACCGCGCTGGATTTTCTCGGTTTCGGCATGCCCGCCGGCACCGCGTCGCTGGGCGAACTGATCGGCCAGGCCAAGCGCAATCTGCAAGCGCCGTGGCTGGGGCTGACGGCGTTTTTTGCCCTGGCGCTGATTCTGTCCTTGCTGGTGTTCATCGGCGAAGCCTGCCGTGACGCGTTCGATCCGCGATCCTGATCCCCGGAGCTGAAATGACCGACAACCTGATTGAAATCCGCGACCTGCGCGTCGCCTTCGCCGGGCACGAAGTGGTGCACGGCGTGAACCTCGACATCCGCCGCGGCGAGTGCCTGGCACTGGTCGGCGAATCCGGCTCGGGCAAGTCGGTGACGGCGCACTCGATCCTGCGTTTGCTGCCGGGCAAAACCGTCAGCAGCACGGGCAGCATCCGCTACAACGGCGTGGACTTGCTGCACGCCAGCGAACAGCAGCTGCGCGGCTTGCGCGGCAACCGCATCGCGATGATTTTCCAGGAGCCGATGACCTCGCTGAACCCGCTGCACACGGTTGAAAAACAGATCAGCGAAGTGCTGGAGATCCACAAGGGGCTCAAGGGCCGCGCCGCGCGCCAGCGCACGCTGGAGTTGCTGGAACTGGTGGGCATTCGCCAACCGTTGCAGCGTTTGAAGGCCTATCCGCACCAGCTCTCCGGCGGCCAGCGACAGCGAGTGATGATCGCCATGGCGCTGGCCAACGAACCGGAATTGCTGATCGCCGACGAACCGACCACGGCGCTGGACGTGACCGTGCAACAGAAGATTCTCGAGCTGTTGATCGAGTTGCAGCAACGCCTCGGCATGTCGCTGCTGCTGATCAGCCATGACCTCAATCTGGTACGGCGCATCGCCCAACGGGTGTGCGTGATGCGCCACGGGGAAATCGTCGAACAGGCCGATTGCGAAACGCTGTTCCGCACCCCGCAGCATCCTTACAGCCGCCTGCTGATCGAGGCAGAACCGTCGGGCGCGCCGGTGCCGAGTCGCTACGATCACAACTTGCTGGAAGTGGATGACCTGAAAGTCTGGTTCCCGCTGCCCAAGGCGTTGTTCAGCCGCACTCAGGAATACATCAAGGCCGTGGACGGCGTGAGTTTCCGTCTGCAGCGGGGCAAGACTCTGGGGATTGTCGGCGAGTCCGGCTCGGGCAAATCGACGCTGGGCCAGGCGATTCTGCGGCTGGTGGAATCCGAGGGCGATATTCGTTTTGGCAACAAGCAGTTGAGCCTGCTCAATCAGCGTTTGATGCGCCCGTTGCGCCGGCAGATTCAGGTGGTGTTCCAGGACCCGTTCGGCAGTCTCAGCCCACGGATGTCGGTGCAACAGATCATCGCCGAAGGCCTGCTGACCCACGGCATCGGCACGCCCGAAGAACGCGAGGCGGCGGTGATCCGCGTGCTGGAGGAAGTCGGCCTCGACCCGCAGAGCCGCCATCGCTATCCCCACGAGTTCTCCGGCGGCCAGCGCCAGCGCATTTCCATCGCCCGGGCGCTGGTGCTGGAACCGGCGCTGATTCTGCTCGACGAACCGACCTCGGCGCTGGACCGCACGGTGCAGAAACAGATAGTGGAATTGCTGCGGCAGTTGCAGATCCGCCACGGGCTGACGTACCTGTTCATCAGCCATGACCTGGCGGTGGTGCATGCGCTGGCGCACGATTTGATGGTGATCAAGGACGGCAAGGTGGTGGAACAGGGAGCGTCGCGCCAGATTTTTGCGGCGCCGCAGCATGCCTATACCCAGGAACTCCTGAAAGCCTCCGGCCTGGCATTGGCAAAAACCGGGCGCGAGCGGGTTACAGCAATCTGACCTTCAGTGCTTTCAGATTTATTTTCCGGCCACTGCATCCAAACGCCTCCGTCACGGGTAGTCCCTGTAACAGCCCTCTTTCGGCTGTCAGCGGTTTACCCTTTTTCGGAGAAACACTGATGAACATCACCCAACTGATCGGCTTCACCGGTTTGCTCGCCGTCGCCTCGACAAGCTTTGCCCAAAGCAGTTATCCCGACGCGATCAAGGTGCCGGACGGCCACAAGATCGCGATGGAAACCACCGGAGTCGGCGAGATCACCTACGAATGCCGTGACAAGGCCAATGTCGCCGGCCAGACCGAGTGGGTGTTCGTCGGCCCGAAAGCAGTGCTCAACGATCGCAGCGGCAAACAGGTCGGCACCTACTTCGGCCCGCCCGCCACCTGGCAGGCGCAGGACGGTTCGAAAGTCACCGGCACGCAACTGGCCGTAGCGCCATCGAGTCCGGGCAACCTGCCCTATCAGCTGGTCAAGGCCAACCCCGCCGAGGGCAAAGGCGCGATGAGCGGCGTGAGCTACATCCAGCGCGTCGCGCTCAAGGGCGGCGTGGCGCCGGGCAGCGAATGCACGGCGGCGAACAAGGGCAAACAGGAAGTGGTGAAGTACCAGGCCGACTACATTTTCTGGGCCGCGAACTGAACTCGGCTGGACGTTTGGCCGATGCTTGCTAGATTGCAGGACATGCCCTTGCCCGAAACCGCGTTCGATTACGAAGCCCGCCTCGCCGCCTGTGCCCGCGGCGAGCGCGGGGCCCTGCGCGAATTGTATGTGCAGGAAAGTCCGCGGCTGCTGGGCGTGGCCCGGCGTCTGGTGCGTGATACGGCGCTGGCCGAAGACATCGTTCACGACGCATTCATCAAGATCTGGGCCGGCGCGGCGGGTTTCGATCCGGCGCGCGGTTCGGCCCGGGGCTGGATGTTCAGCGTGACCCGTCATCTGGCGCTGAATGTGTTGCGCAATCACGACCGGGAAACGCCGCTCAACGACAGCAACGAATTTCCGGCGAGTGATGACGGTTTCGACGCACTGGCGCAATCGACCCGCATCCACCGCTGCCTGCATCAACTGGAACCGCAACGCCGCCGCTGCATCCTTCACGCCTACGTCGACGGTTACAGCCACGCGCAGATCGCCCAGCGCCTCGACACGCCGCTGGGCACCGTCAAAGCCTGGATCAAACGCAGCCTCAATGCGTTGCGGGAGTGCATGGGATGACCACCGAATCGGCGCAGGAACGCGATGAACTGGCCAGCGAATACGTGCTCGGCACTCTTTCGGCCGAAGCGCGCGCCGAATTGCAACGGCGCTTGCCCAACGATCCCGAGCTGCAAGCGGCCGTGGACGCCTGGGAGCGACGTCTGCTGGAGCTGACCGACCTCGCCCCGGCGCATCAACCCTCGTCGCAGCTGTGGCAACGCATCGAACGCAGTGTCGGGCAACTTACCCATAAGAGGGCGCCAGAGATTTCATGGTGGAACCGCCTGTCGCTGTGGCGCGGCTTGAGCGCTGCCGGACTGGCTGCAACCTTGTTATTGGGCTCGATCCTGTTGACCCAGACCACGCCGAAACCAAGCTTTCTGGTGGTGCTGGTCGCCCCGCAGGACAAGGCGCCGGGCTGGGTGATCCAGGCCAGCAGTCCACGGGAGATTCAGTTGATTCCGCTGGGCGTGGTCGAGGTGCCGGCGGACAAGGCGCTGGAGTTCTGGACCAAGGCTGACGGCTGGCAGGGTCCGGTGTCGCTGGGGCTGGTCAAGCCAGGGCAAGCGCTGTCGATCCCGCTGGACAAACTGCCGCCGCTGCAACCTAACCAATTGTTCGAGCTGACGCTGGAAGGCGCCAACGGCTCGCCTACCGGCAAACCCACCGGGCCGATCCAGGCGATTGGCCGCACCGTGAAGGTGCTGTGACAAACCATCATCGGCGTCGATGTTCACCATCACGTCAATGAAGTTCTCTTAAAAAATCCCGGGCGTAACATCGGCTCCATACCCAACAAACAACACCCCCGGAGCAAAAAATCATGAAACGCCAAGTCATCCTCAGCATTGCCCTTTCGGTTCTGGCCTTCAACGCATTTGCCGCCAAACCGGCCCACACCATGATCGCTGAAGGCGGTTCGGATCGGTTGATCGAACAGCGCGTCGCCGAAGGCGGCTCGGATCGCCTGCAAGAACGCCGCGTTGCCGAAGGTGGCTCCGATCGCCTGCTGGAACGCCGCGTTGCCGAAGGTGGCTCTGATCGCCTGCTGGAACGCCGCGTTGCCGAAGGTGGCTCTGATCGTCTGCTGGAACGTCGTGTTGCCGAAGGTGGCTCGGATCGCCTGCAAGAACGCCGCGTTGCCGAAGGTGGCTCTGATCGTCTGCTGGAACGTCGTGTTGCCGAAGGCGGTTCGGATCGTCTGATCGAACGCCGCGTTGCCTGAATGAAGGGCTTCATCGCAGCAACCCGGAAAAAACCCGGCTCCTGTCAGCCGGGTTTTTTAACGTCTTTTTTTGCCTCGTCAGTCCCTGGCCATGCAGCGCCGATAGCGCTCATCGACCCGTTTGGCGAACCACGCAGTGGTCAGTTTGCGAGTGATCTTCGGGCTTTGCAGGACAATCCCCGGCAGCACCGCCCGGGGCAATGACTTGCCTTCTGCCTTATCCGCCAGTTCGAAGACCCGCTGATAGAGCCTGGTCTCCTCGAACCCCAGCGTATTGCCCTTCTCCAGTTGATCGCGGATCTGTGGATTACGCATGCCCAGTGATTTGCCAAGTCTGCGTACTGCCAGCTCGGTGGTGCCCGGCATGATCGAGTCATAGCGAATCAGGTCGCCATCCAGCGCCAGCGGAACGCCCGAGGCGCGACTGACTGCATTCTGAAACGCTGCGTTGCGACTGGCGTACCACCCGGCATTGAAGTCCGCAAAACGGTACAGCGGCTCGCGATAACTCACCGGATAACCCAGCAGATGGGCGATGCCGAAGTACATGCCGCCCCGACGACTGAACACCTCGCGACGAATCGTCCCGTCCACCGGGTACGGATAGTCTTTGGCATGCTGTTCGGCGAATTCGATGCTGACCTGCATCGGCCCGCCGGTGTGCACCGGGTTGAAACCGCTGAACAGCGTGCGGCCCATCGGCACCGAGCCGATGAAGTCGTCGAAAATCGCGCTCAATTCCTTTTCGCTGCGGGCGGCGCTCAGGCGTTCGCTGTAGGTCTTGCCGTTCGGCGAGCGCACCTGCAAGGCACCGCTGACCAACAGGCTCGGGATATGCACCTTGGCGGCGCGGCGGTCGATTTCGTCACGGGCGATCTTGCCCAGTCCGGGCACCGGCGGATCGACCTGGAAAGTGGATTCCTGCTCGGCGACGGCCAGCACCGAACACAGGTTTTGCGTGGTCGGGCTGATGCCCTGGGCGGCGAACGCGGTGTAGATGTCCGTGGCCCAGCCCTGGCGGTCGGCGGTTTTTGCCGGCAGCAGGCGCACGATCTGCGCCTTGACCTCGGCCGGTGCGCGCGGCGCCGGTTCCTGGCTGCGCTGCCCGGCGCAACCGGCCAGTACCAGCAGTGCGGCGAGGCTGACGAATAATCGAGGGGTGTGCATAACGCTTCATCCAATCCGTTGAGCCGGGTTAACCCTACGCTCTATCGCAGGGTGCAGGATAGGACTGCGGGCCGGCGACACTGTTCCCTCCCCCGTTTGGCAGGCGAACTGGCCGTGCCCGCCCGCTGATCCATACTTGCTGCTGCACACTCAGTGGCAAAGGGTACGCGAGGAGGACAGACCATGAACCGCAGTGACGTTCTGATCATCGGCGCGGGTCCCACCGGACTGGTACTGGCCCTGTGGCTGAGCAAACTGGGCGTGCGCGTGCGCATCATCGACAAGACCTCCGCGCCGGGCACCACCTCGCGGGCGCTGGCGGTGCAGGCGCGCACGCTGGAGTTGTACCGGCAACTGGATCTCGCCGAAGCCGTGGTGCGCAACGGGCATCGGGTGGCAGCGGCGAATTTCTGGGTCAAGGGCAAACCCGTGGCACAGTTGCCGCTCAACCGGATCGGCGAAGGCCTGACGCCCTATGCCTTTCTGAAAATCTATCCGCAGGACGAACACGAGCGACTGCTGATCGACCGCCTCGAAGACTACGACGTGTTCGTCGAGCGCAATACCACCCTCGAAAGCTTCACGGAAAACGGCGACGGTCTCACCGCCCATTTGCGTCTGCCGGATGGCGAACAGGAGATCTGCCAGGCCTGTTACCTGGCTGGATGTGACGGCGCCCGTTCGGTGGTGCGCAAGACCCTCGACACCGGTTTCCCCGGTGGCACCTATCAGCAGATTTTCTATGTCGCCGACGTGCAGGCCAGCGGGCCGGCGCTCAACGGCGAGTTGCATCTGGATCTGGATGAGGCGGACTTTCTCGCGGTGTTCCCGCTTGCCGGCGAAGGTCGCGCACGGCTGATCGGCACCGTGCGCGACGAACGTGCGGATCGCGCCGAAACCCTGGAATTTTCCGATGTCAGCAGCCGCGCCATCGAACATCTGAACGTGCACATCGAGGACGTCAACTGGTTCTCCACCTACCGTGTGCATCATCGAGTGGCAGACCACTTTCGCCAGGGCCGGGCGTTTCTGCTCGGCGATGCAGCGCACGTACACAGCCCGGCCGGCGGTCAGGGCATGAACACTGGCATCGGCGATGCGATCAATCTGGCGTGGAAACTGGCGGCAGTGCTCAGCGGCGGCGCCACGGCGAAGCTGCTCGACAGCTACGAAACCGAACGCATCGCCTTCGCCCGGCGGCTGGTGTCGACCACCGACAAGGTCTTCAGCTTCGTCACCGCCGAAGGCCGCATGGCCGATCTGTTGCGCACGCGGCTGGCACCGTTCCTGATCCCGAAAATGGCCTCATTCGAAACCAGTCGCGAATTCCTGTTTCGCACCGTCTCGCAGATTACCGTCAACTATCGGGGCATGGCGCTAAGTGAAGGTATGGCTGGGCATGTGCACGGCGGCGACCGCTTGCCGTGGGCCCATGATGGCGAGGGGGACAATTACGAACCGTTGCGCAACCCGTGTTGGCAGGTGCATGTATACGGCGACACCAGCGACGAAATGATCGCCTGGTGCAATGAACACCACTTGCCGCTGCACGTGTTCGACTGGCGCCCGGCGTTTGAAACGGCGGGCCTGGGGCGCAACGGCTTTTACCTGCTGCGCCCGGATACCTACGTGGCGATTGCCGACAACAGCGCGGATCCGAAGGTGATCGAACGGTACTTTCGTGATCACGGGATCCGGCCGTTTTTTGGTTCAGCCTAAAATTTATTCTTTTATCAAAATTATGGGCGAGATAGCAAAAACCTAATCTTTTCGACTATGTGTGGAAAATGCAAAAACGCCGGCTACCATTTTTAAAAAACAGCATCCCCATCACAAAAACTGGAAAATCAAATGGCTTTAACAAATGCTTACACTGAAGCTTATGGGAAGCTAGGAGAGTTTTTCAACAGGATACGCGATGGGCAAGCACCACCACAATTTACGCATCAGTTCTTAATAGACTTGGGATTCAAATCAAACAAGCAACGTGCTTACATTCCTATTTTGAAAGCCTTGGGATTCTTGACACCAGACGGAAAACCAACCTCTCGCTATAAAGACTACCGAGACCACTCACAATCTAGAGCCATTATGGGTGAGGCGTTAAAAGAGGCCTACTCCGATATATTTCTAATCAAGGAAAACCCCACTACAGCCGATAGTGCAGCAATTGAAGGAAAATTCAAAAGCTATCACAACGCAAGTGATAACGTAGCCATAAACATGCGTCGTACATTTATGTCTCTTTTAGAGCTAGCGGACACAAAACACACCCCCACCAAGAAAAAAGTCAGCCAAGATATTGTGGAACCAACTCCGACAGAAATTGAGCAAGCACCCACCCCTACACAGTTTATCAAGACACCGGGCTTACATTACAACATCCAGGTACACTTACCAGCCACAAAGGATATCGAAGTTTACAACGCGATATTCAAATCATTAAAAGAGCACCTATTTTGAGATACAAAGAACTAAGGGACTTCATGTTCAGAGGGCTACTCTTCGAGGCAGAGGCATCTGTCTTTCAAAGAGCTGGAATTAAAATAGGTGCTGACCAAACCGAAACCGAGGAAAGATTACTAGCAGAAGCGCTAGCCCCCTTTCCCGTTGGTTTGAGAAACAACTCACTGGAAATGGCCAGACTGTACGCTGTACTTTTTGCATTTGAAAATCATGTTCGCGACTTCATAAGACAAACACTCCAAGAAACGGAAGGAATTAATTGGGTAGAAAACATACCAGAAAAAATAAAAAACCATGCTAACAACCGGCAATCTAGCGCAATTTCAGACTCATGGCTTGAGGGTGAGAAAACGGATATTTTAGGGTTTCTTGATTTCGGCCATCTTGCCCAAATAATACTAAACAAGTGGATACATTTTGAATCCATAATCCCATCTCAACATTGGCTAAAGCAGCGTATGGATGAGATAGAAAAATCCAGAAACTTCATAGCGCACAACAGGATGCTACTTCCAAGCGAATTCCAAAGAATGTACATGTACATTTCAGACTGGAACAGAGTCATTGGGCTTTAACAAAAACTATCGACAGCCTCCAATTCCGGAGCAACATCAATTGACCTCAACAAACACCAACCCAGACGACGACCTGTTAACAACAGAAAAACACTCAACAAATCTAAAAACACTCGCCTATATTGGGTTACTTTCGGCAGTAATATTGATACTCACATACGCAACAAATTTTCACGGCCCATTATCCTCTAACCCGGAGCACTGGGGGCAATTTGGAGACTTTTTAGGTGGCGTCTTAAACCCAGTATTCAGCTTTTTAGCATTATTAGCCTTGCTTGCCACATTCAGCTTACAAATTCGTGAGCTCAAGATATCCTCTAGAGAATTACAAAATTCCGCAACCGCCTTGTCACAGCAAAACAACACTCTGCGTCAACAACAATTCGAAGTCTCTTTCTTTCAATTACTAACATTGCACAACACCATCGTCAACTCGATAGACCTAATCGACAAAGAAAAAAACGCAACAAAAGGCAGAGATTGCTTCAAAGTTTTTCTAAGACGACTTGAAAGGGAAATATCCGGCCACCCGAACTGCAACGAAAACGAGTTCAAATTAATCTATTCAATATTTTTTATTTCGCACGAACACGAGCTAGGACATTACTTCAGACTGCTTTACAACATAATAAAACTAATCAAGAACACAGAACAGATTGATAAAAAATTCTACACCAACATTATTCGAGCACAGCTATCAAGCAACGAGCTTATGTTGATTTTTTACAACTGTATCTCTGAGTTAGGGAATGAAAAATTCAAACCGCTAGTTGAAGAATTCTCACTACTTAAAACAATTCCAAGAGCAACATTACCAAACAAAAAACTTCTGCAACTTTACTCTCCATCAGCATTTGGCGGAGCCTACCCTACTTCAACTCTTTAATTCAAACACACACAAAAATCGATAAAATGCTCAATTTTTAAATATTAAAAATTGAGCATTAAAAACCCGACAAAATCAGATCCCAGCCAAGGCCAGGTCCATCGCAAAGTAGGTGAAGATCAGATCCGCACCGGCGCGTTTGATCGCGCCAAGGCTTTCGCGCACCACGCGATCTTCGTCGATGGCCCCGGCCTGGGCGCCGAACTTGATCATCGCGTACTCGCCGCTGACCTGATACGCCGCCAGCGGCAGGTTCGAGGCTTCGCGGATGTCGCGGATGATGTCCAGGTAGGCGCCGGCCGGTTTGACCATCAGCGCATCGGCACCTTCCTGCTCGTCGAGCAACGATTCGCGCAGGGCTTCGCGGCGGTTCATCGGGTTCATCTGATAGCTTTTGCGATCGCCTTTCAGCGCGCTGCCGCCGGCCTCGCGGAACGGGCCGTAGAGTGCCGAGGCGAATTTGGTCGAGTAGGCCATGATCGGGATTTGCGTGAACCCGGCGTCGTCCAGTGCACGGCGAATTGCCCGCACCTGGCCGTCCATTGCCGCCGACGGCGCAATCACATCGGCGCCGGCACGGGCCGCCGCCACGGCTTGTTTGCCGAGATTGATCAGGGTCTGGTCGTTGTCGACTTCATGGTTGTGCATCACACCGCAATGGCCGTGATCGGTGTATTCGCAGAAGCAAGTATCGGACATCACGATCATGTCCGGCACCGCATCCTTGGCGATCCGCGACATGCGCGACACCAGCCCGTTTTCGCGCCAGGTATCGCTGCCGTTGGCGTCCAGGTGATGGGACACGCCGAAGGTCATCACCGATTTGATCCCGGCACGGGCGTAACGCTCGATCTCGCTGGCCAGTTTGCGCTCCGGAATACGCATCACGCCGGGCATGCTCTTGATCGGCACGAAGTCATCGATTTCTTCCTCGACGAAAATCGGCAGCACCAGATCGTTGAGGGAAAACTCGGTTTCCTGGAACAGGCTGCGCAGGCTCGCATTGCGACGCAGACGGCGTGGACGTGCTTCGGGGAACTGACTGGACATGGGGCCTTTCCTGAAAACGGGCAGATGAGACGAAAGTCGTAGGGGGCGAAGCTTATGCCTTGCGGGGGATGAGGTACAAACCTGGATCAATCAAGAGTGCATTACCGGGGACGCAACAATCTGCGCACCCGGCAGACACAGGGTCAGGAAGGAATGGTCAGGCCGCGCACCACCGCCGGCCGCGCCAGAAAGCGCTCCAGCACCCGGGTAACGTTCGGGAAGTCCTTGATACCCACCAGATCGCCCGCCTCATAGAAACCGATCAGGTTACGCACCCACGGGAACGTGGCGATGTCGGCGATGGTGTAGCGCTCGCCCATGATCCAGTCGCGTCCCTCGAGGCGGCCGTCGAGGACTTTGAGCAGGCGTTTGCTTTCGTCGACGTAACGGTCACGGGGACGTTTGTCTTCGTAATCCTTGCCGGCGAATTTGTTGAAGAAACCGAGCTGGCCGAACATCGGGCCGATGCCGCCCATCTGGAACATCAGCCACTGAATGGTTTCGTAGCGCAGTGCGCCTTCCTGGGCCAGCAACTGACCGCTTTTGTCAGCGAGGTAAATCAGGATTGCGCCGGACTCGAACAAGGGCAGCGGTTTGTCCTCGGGGCCATGGGGGTCGAGAATCGCCGGAATCTTGTTGTTCGGGTTCAGCGACAGAAATTCCGGGGACAACTGGTCGTTGGTGTCGAAGCCCACGCGGTGCGGCTCGTAGGGCAGACCGATCTCTTCGAGCATGATCGAGACCTTGACGCCGTTGGGGGTCGGCAGGGAATAGAGCTGAATCCAGTCGGGGTACTGCGCCGGCCACTTCTGGGTGATCGGGAACGCGGACAGATCGGTCATGGGTAGCATCCAGTCACAAAATGAAAGCCCCGAGCATAATCCACGTTTTCCGCGCTGGCTCGGGTTCTTTTTGTCCTGGCAGCCGGACTTACTTAAATTCGCAACATCCTGTCGCTAACCTGCCTCCAGCCATCCGGCGACGCCTTTAAGGTGTGCCCCGTCAGGCGGATCGAACCAAAGGCCTTCCGAGGGCTCCAAGGAAACCATTCAAGACAGGGAAAACACCCGGCCCCGACTGCCTGCGGTGCAGAGGTTTGTCAACCTTAACCGAACAGACTGAAGACGCCTCATTTGATGACGAACCTGATGAAAGTCGCCAAACGCTTCAAACATCGCGCCTATGTGGCCCTGCCCTCGCTGCTGGCGATGAGCGCACTGTTCCTGTCCCTTGAGTCCAGCGAAAGCCGCGCGCAACCGGTGGATGGCACCCAGACCCTGATCTTCCTGCGCCACGGTGAAAAACCCGACGGAGGCCTCGGCCAGCTCAACTGCCAGGGCCTGAACCGGGCCATCGAGCTGTCGACCCTGCTACCGGAAAAATTCGGCAAGGCCGACTACGTATTCGCCGCCAACCCCACGCGCAATGTCGAGGAAGGCGAGCTGGACAATTCCTACAGCTACATCCGTCCCCTGATGACCATCAGCCCCGCCGCCATCAAACTCGGCCTGCCGGTGAACATCGAGTTTTCGGCCAACGACACCAACGACCTGGCCCGGGAGCTGACCGCCGACAAATATCACAACTCGACCATCTACACCGCGTGGTCCCACGGCTATCTGCCCGAGCTGATCAACAAGGTCGCGGGCAAGGCCGTGGGCGAGAAACAGACCATCACCGAAGACTGGGCATCCGGTGACTATGACTCGCTGTATGTGCTGACCCTCACCTGGCACAACGGCAAGGCCAGCCTGCAGAGCCACAGCTACAAGCAGGGGCTGGATAACGGCAAGGTCACTTGCCCGACCTGAGTTTTGCGCTGCCAGCCTTAACCTTTTCGCGAGCAAGCCCGCTCCCACATTCAAGCTTGCGCCGAACTCAAATGACGGGTTCAGCGGATTTCCAGTGTGGGAGCGGGCTTGCCCGCGAAGAGGCCGCTGAATAGCGCATCAAGCCTTCTGATTCACGCGATCGTGCAGATATTCAATGACTGCTTTCTGCTCGCCCGCAAACTCGATTCGCGCCCCCTTCTTCTCGCGCTGAAACACATACATCGGGTCGTAATACTCGCGCAGCAACCCTTCGATCCAGCCCCGGTGCAAATCCACCGAGCCGCTGCGCCCCTGCTCGGCCAGTGCGTCCTCCATCAAAAGCAGCATCCGTCGATGGCGTTCACCGCCCAAGCGTTTCTGCACATTGTTCAGGCTTTCGAGCAAGCGCTCAGAGAACAGCGCAAAACCCTGCTCGCCATGCACCGTCGAAAACTCGGCCGACAGGTCCACCACGTAATCACGCAGGATGCGCTGCACACGGTCCTCGAAGCGGTCCTCCAGCCAGACCATCGGGTAGTGCTGCATGCCCTGATACAACGGCAGCGGCAACGCGCAACTGCCCACCACCCGGCTCTCGTCTTCGAGCACAAACTGGCTGATACCGGCGTCACGTTTCTTGAGGATGTCGATGGCCAGTCGGTTCTCGAAATCGATGTTCGACGGTTGCCCGGTGGCGCGCTTGCCGAAACTGGAACCGCGATGATTGGCGTGCCCCTCAAGATCCAGACCATTATCCAGCTGTACCAGCAATTCGGTCTTGCCGGTGCCGGTCATGCCGCCCAGCAGCACAAAATCACATTGGGTCACCGCTTGTTCGAGGGTGTCGATCAGGAAGTTGCGCAGTGCCTTGTAGCCGCCGCCGACTCGCGGATAGTCGATCCCGGCCTCGCTCTTGAGCCACTGCTGGGTGATCTGCGAGCGCAGGCCACCACGAAAGCAATAGAGATAGCCGTCGGGATGGGCCCGGGCGAATTCGGCCCAGGCCTCGATGCGTTCGGCCTTCACCGCGCCGGACACCAGACGGTGGCCCAGTTCGATGGCCGCCTGCTGACCATGCTGTTTGTAGCAGGTGCCGACCTTTTGCCGCTCCAGGTCATTCATCAGCGGCAGATTGACCGCCCCGGGGAACGCCCCCTTGTGAAACTCCACCGGCGCGCGGGCATCCATCAGCGGCCGGTCGTTGAGGAAAATGTCGCGGTAATCGGAGCAGTCGCGGAGCATCAAATCACCTCGACTGCGTGGGTCTGTCGCTCGACCAGTTCACCGATCGGCGCCAGATTCAGGCCCAGCTCTGCGGCCACGGCGAGGAATTCGGCGTTGCCGTCCGGGGTTACGGCCAACAGCAGGCCGCCGCTGGTCTGCGGATCGCACAGCACGCGCTTGTGCAGTTCCTGCACGCGTCCGAGCTTGCTTGAATAACTGTCGAAATTGCGCAAGGTGCCGCCGGGTACGCAGCCTTGTTCGAGGTAATACTCGACGCTGTCCAGACGCGGCACGCGGTCATAGACGATACGCGCGGTGAGGTGGCTGCCGTCGGCCATTTCCACCAGATGCCCGAGCAGGCCGAAACCGGTGACGTCGGTCATCGCAGTGACGCCGGCCAGTTTGCCGAAGCGGCTGCCGGGTTTGTTCAGCGTGCACATCCAGTCCCGGGCCACGCCGATGTCGGCGTTACGCAACTTGCCCTTCTTTTCTGCGGTGGTGAGGATGCCGATGCCCAGCGGTTTGGTCAGGTACAGCAGGCAACCGGCGGTGGCGGTGTCGTTGCGCTTCATGAAGCGCTTTTCGACCAGGCCGGTGACGGCGAGGCCGAAAATCGGCTCCGGCGCATCGATCGAATGGCCACCGGCCAACGGAATACCCGCCGCGTCGCACACCGCGCGACCACCGCGAATCACTTCCCGCGCCACTTCCGGCGCCAGCACGTTCACCGGCCAGCCAAGAATGGCAATGGCCATCAACGGGTCACCGCCCATGGCGTAGATATCGCTGATCGCGTTGGTCGCGGCGATTCGGCCGAAGTCGAACGGGTCGTCGACAATCGGCATGAAGAAGTCGGTGGTCGACACCACGCCGCGCTCGGCATCGATCTCATACACCGCCGCGTCATCGCGCGAGGCGTTGCCGACCCACAGTTTCGGGTCGAGGTTCTGTGCGCCGCTGCCGGCAAGGATCACTTCCAGCACCTGCGGCGAAATCTTGCAGCCGCAACCGGCACCGTGGCTGTATTGGGTCAGACGGATGGGTTCGCTCATGGGGCAACCTCTGGCTGGGAATGGGGCGGATTCTAACAGAGGCGATTGTCGAGCAAAAAAAACCGCCCTTGCGGGCGGCTAAAGTGCTTCGACCATGATCAGAAGCTTTGGCTGAAGCTGATGGTCATCGCGCTGTCGTTGTTGTCGCTGGACACCTGGCCCGAATAGCCGATACCGAGCTTGCCGGTCGGGCTGATCTGGAAGTCCACGCCGGCTTCGAGCAGCGCACTGTCCTTGGCAATCGGCACGCCTTGGGTGCTGAACGACGCGCCACCGTCGATGAAGGTCAGGTCGGCGTCAGGCTTGGTGTCGCCGTAGGCATGCCGCCAGCCGATCGCTGCCCGTGGAGTGAGTTGGCTGCCATTGGCCAGGGTCACCAACTTGCCGATGCGCACACCGAGGGTCGAGTAGGTGATGTCCTGATCGGCATCGCCCTTCAGGCGCCCCACTCCGCCTTTTTCCTTGGCGGTGTCGCTGTCGTAGTTGACGTAGGCCAGGCCGGCGAAGGGCTCGATGGCCACGCCTGCTGCATTGATCGCATAACCCACTTCACCGAACACCTGGGCACTGCGGGCATCGTAATCAGCCTTCAGGCGGTCGTTGTAGCTGCCGACGCTGACGTCGCGCTTGGTCTCGATGCTGTGCCAGCTGTAGGCCGCACCGAGGCGCACGGCCAAGGCATCGAACTGCGAGCTCAGGTAGGCCGCCAGGTGGTAGCTGTCGACTTTGGCATCAGAGTTGCGATCGTGGGCGTTGAGGTTGCTGCGGGTGTAGCCCGCCGCCATCCCGGCGCGCCATTGATCGTCGAGTTGCTTGTCGGTGCCGAGCATGAAACCGCCGAGGCTGCGATCGACTTTCGCCGTGTTGCTGTCGCCGCCCATGTCACCCCAGGCACCGATGGCGCGGGCCCAGCCGACCATTTCACCGTGACAGCCGTTGCTGCTCAGTTGCGTGTCGCTCGGCGCCAGCGTGCGACGCGGATCATCCGCAGCACCGCAGGTAGGTTGACGCATACGGTCATTGACCGCTTCGCGCACAAAGCGTGAATCCTCCAGGACCGCGCTGGCGGTGCTGGCATGGATTTCCCCGGACAGGTTGTCGAAGGCCTGCCGCGCACCCGCCACACTGAGGTTGACGATTTCGTTCTGCAGTGCCGCGCCCGCCGGGCCGTTGCGCGTCAACGCCGAGGCGGTGCTGCGCTGGTTACCGGTGGCGGCGACGTCGGTGAACGAGTTGCCGTTGCGACTGACCAGCAGGTTTACCGCATCAGGGCTGTACACCAGCGTTGAGGAGAGGAACGCGTACTGCGGCAGATCGGCGGCGCTGAAGGTACCGGTCACCCCGCCACCGGCAGTGATCAGCGAATACACAGTGTTGCCGGTGAACGGCGCCAGGCTGTTCACTTGCAGGCCACCGCCCAGGTTGGCTGTACCACCGACGGTCAGAGGCGTAGCGGTCGGCGAACTGACGGTCAGAGCCAACACGCCATCGGCGGCGTTGGTCAAGTTGCCGGCCACGCTCAGGTTTCCGTCACCACCACCGGAGGCCACTACCCCGTGGTTGACCACCGAACCGACGCTGCCGTTACCGCTCAAACCGGCGCCGTTGGCCACGGTCACTTGCCCGCCCAGAGAAGCCCGCGCCGCACGGCTGCCGACCTGCAGCACGCCTTGATCCACCGAGACAGTGCCACTGAACGGCTGATCGCCGGTCAACAGCAAGGTTCCGGTACCGCGTTTGGCCAGCGCACCGGTACCGCTGAGGCGACCGTTGAACTTGCCATCGGCATTCTGCTGGAACACCAGCGCCGCGTTGTCGAGGATGTTGCCTTGCAGGCTGGTGCTGTTACCGATCAGCGTACCGCCGCTGACGGTGGTGCCACCGCTGTAGGTGTTGGCACCGGTGAGAATCAACGTGCCGGCGTCGAGTTTCTCGATACCACCAGCGCCGATCAACGGCACATCGATTTGCGCGCTGGCACCGGCATTGACGCGGATCGGCGCCGGTGTACCGCCCACGCCGTTGACCGGCGTCAGCGTGTCGCCGGCATCCGGCACCAGGCTGTAGCCGTTGACGAGGAACTGCAGCCCGGTGAAGTTCTGATTGCCTTGCACGGTGACCGTACCGCCCTGCCCGCCGAACACCGCGAACTGTCCACTGGAGCCTTGCGCCTGAGTGCCGGTCGCGTCGGTCCAGTTGGTGCCGGGTCCCCATACGCCGCTGCCACCACCGATGCTGCCATCCGGATTGGTTTTGCCACCGTTCCAGAACTGCACCTCACCCGGCGTACCCTGCACCAGCAGATTGATCTGATTGGCCAAGGCGGTTTGCAGGGTCAGGTTTGACGCCGAAACCGGCAGGCTGCCGAAGACCAGGCCGTTGTCGGTCAGGCTGCCGCCGTAGGTAAACAGCTGGTAGACACCGGTGCCGAAGCCGCCGGCATTGCTGATGTTCAGCGTACCGTCGAGGGTCAGGTTGCCGGCGACGTTGACCACGGTGGTGGAGCTGGCGGCCGAGCCGAGGCTGAAATCCAGGTTGGTCCCCGACGACAACGCCAGCGAACCGACGGACAACGGCGTTGCAGTGCCGCCGCCGGTCAGCGTCGCACCGTTGGCCAGTTGCACGGCGCCGGCGATCACGCCGCTGCCGCCGATGGCCGCCCCGCTGGCAACGTTGACGTTGGCACTGTTGAGCACACCGTTGACGTTCAGCGCGCCAGCCTGCACCGCGGTGTTGCCGGTGAAGGTATTGTTGCCAGTCAGCAGCAAGGCGCCGGCGCCGGTTTTGTTGAGGGTGCCGGCGCCCGTCAGATTGCCGGTGTAGCTGCCATCGCTGTTCTGCTCGAAGGTCAGCGCCGCGTTGTTGACGATGGCGCCCTGCAGGCTACTGGTGTCGCCACGGGTGTTGCCGCCGTTCAACGTGGTGCCGCCGCTGTAGGTGTTGGCGCCGCTGAGCAGCAGGTCGCCACTGCCGTTTTTCACCAGACTGCCGCTGCCGGTGATCGCACCGATCAGCGTGGTGTTCTGGTTGCCGGCCAGGGTCAGTTGCGCCCCCAGGTTGATGGTGTTGGCCAGTTGCAGCGCAGAGGTGCTGTCGAGCGTTCCGTTACCCGACACATTCAGCGCGCCGCTGCTGATCGCACTGTTGTTGCCCAGGATCAGCGAGCCGCCGGACAGTTGAGTACCGCCGCTGTAAGTGTTGCTGCCATTGAGGGTCAGGCTCGATGCGCCGGTCTTGATCAGACTGCCGCTGCCGCTGACCACCCCACCGAGGGTCAATGCATTGGAGCCGGCGACGGTGAGTCCGCCGTCGAGCACCACCGCGTTGGCCAGGCTGACGGCGGTGTTGCTGTCCAGCGCGGTGCCGTTGGCAGCGGTCAACACGCCAGTGCCGAGGGCGGCGTTGTTGCCGACCACAATCTTGCCGCCATTGAGTGCGGTGCCGCCGGTGTAGCCGTTGGCGGCGTTGAGCACCAGGGTGCCGGTGTCGTATTTGCCCAGTGTGCCGGCACCGTTGAGCGCCACGCCCACAGTCGCGGTGACGTTCGGATCGACCCGCACGGTGGCATTACCCAGCGATCCGTTGACCAGATTCAGCGAACCGGCCGTGCCGTTCTGCAGGCTGTAGCCATCGGTGACGAACTGCATGCCGGTGAGGGTTTGCGCGCCGTTGACAGTCACAGTGCCCGCTGTGCCCTGGAACACCGCGAAGTTGTTGGTCCAGGCCTGATTGGTGGTGCCGTTGACGTCGGTCCAGTTGGTGGTGCCGGTGCCCCAGGTGCCGCTGCCGCCATCGACCGAGCCGTTGGCGACCAGTTGGTTGCCGTCCCAGAACTGCACGGTGACGCCCGGTGCGGTGACCAGCAGGTTGATCTGGTTGGCCAGCGCGGTTTGCAGGGTCAGGTCGCCCGGCGTGACGCTGCCCGGCACGGTGCCGATCAGCATGCCGTTGTCGGTCAGGCCACCGGTGTAGTTGATCAACCGGTACACGCCGCTGCCGAAACCGCCGATGTCGCTGACGTTGAGGGTACCGTCCAGGGTCAGGTTGCCGCCGACGTTGACCAGCGCGTTGCCGCCACCGGAGACCGGTGTGCCGAGGCCGACATCGAAGTTGGCGTTGGCGTTGAACACCAGCGAATTCACCGAAAGCGTGCTGCCGGTGGCGCCGGCCAGATGACCGCCGTCCGCCACGGTCACGGCCCCGCCGAGCGAGCCGCCGCCGGTCAGGGTGCCGCCGCTGTTGACCAGCACACTGGCGCTGTCCAGCGAGCCGCTGACGTTCAAGGTCCCGGCGTTGACCGTGGTGTTACCGGTCAGGCTGTTGAGGCCGGTCAGGGTCAGCGTGCCGGTGCCGAGTTTGCTCAATTCGCCGGTGCCGGTGAGTACACCGTCGAAAATGCTGCTGGCGTTGTTGCCGCCGATGCTCAGTGTGTTTCCGCCACCGATCAGTGCGGTACCGCTGCCGGTCAGGCTGGCGAGGCTGCCCGAACCGCCGAGGTTCAGCGTCGCGGCATTGCCGAGATTGACCCCGGCGTTGCTGCCCAGCGCCGAGTTGCCCAGGGTGGTCAGGCTGCCGGACTGCACGTCGAAGGTGCCGCTGAAGCTGTTGTTGCCGGACAGCGTCAGGTCCGCCAGACCGTTCTTGGTCAGGGTGCCCGCCCCCGCAATCACGCCGCCCAACGTCAGGTTGTTGTTGCCGGCCACGCTCAGGTTGGCATTGACGTTGATGTTGTTGGCCAGCACCAGTGGCGCCGTGGTGTCGAGGGTCGAAGCGCCCGCCACGGTCACCGCGCCCGAGCCCAGGCCCGACGAGGTGCCGAGGGTCACGGTACCGGCGTTCAGCGTGGTGCCGCCGCTGTAGGTGTTGATGCCGTTGAGGGTCAGGTTGGACGCGCCGTTCTTGATCAGACCGCCGGTGCCGCTGACCACGCCGCCGAGCGCTACGTCGCTGCTGCCGGTGTTGGTCAGATTGGCGTTGAGCACTACGTTATTGCCGAGCGACGCCGACGTGTTGCTGTCCAGCGAGGACGCACCGGCCACGGTCAGGGTGCCCAGGCCCAGAGCGCCGTTGCTGCCGGCGGTCAGGGTGCCGGCATTGAGGGTAACGCCGCCGAGGAAGTTGTTGGCACCGCTCAGGATCAGGTTGGCCGCGCCGTTTTTGGTCAGGCTGCCGGCGCCATTGATGGCCCCGCTCAGTGTCAGATCGTTGCTGCCGACGATGCCGAGATTGCCCGCCAGATTGATCGCGTTGCCCGCGGTGAAAGCGCCACTGGCATCCAGGGTGGTGCCGTTCGCCGCGTTCAGGGTGGCCGAACCCAGCGCGCTGTTCGACGCCAGAACCAGACCGCCCGCGTTCAACGCCACCGGGCCGAGGAAGGCGTTGTTGCCGCCGAGGGTCAGGCTGGCCGAGCCGTTCTTGATCAAGCCGCCAGTGCCGGAAATGACACCGTTGAGGGTCAGCGCATTGCTGCCGAGCACGGTGAGGTTGCCATTCAGCGTGGCCGCGTTGGCCAGAGTCACGGCGGTGTTGCTGTCCAGTTGCGTGCCCGCGTTGGCGATCAACGCGCCAGTGCCCAGTGCGGTGTTGCTGCCGACCACCAGGGTGCCGCCGTCCAGTTGCGTGCCACCGGTGTAGCTGTTGGCGCCGTTGAGCACCAGGGTGCCGGCGTCGAGTTTGTTGAGGATACCGCTGCCGTCGATGTTCACCCCGACCGTGGCGGTCACGCCCGGATCGACCCGCATCGCGGTGGTGCCGCCTGTGCCGTTGACCGCGGTCAACAGCCCCGAGGAACCATTCACCACGTTGTAGCCATCGGTGAGGAACTGCATCCCGGTGAACAGTTGCGTGCCGTTGACCGAAACGGTACCGGCCGTGCCCTGGAACACTGCGAAGTCGCCGGCCCAGGTCTGGTTCAACGTGCCGTTGGAATTGGTCCAGTTGGTCCCACCGGCATTCCAGGTGCCGCTGCCGCCATCCACTGTGCCGTTGGGGATCGTCTGGCTGCCGTCCCAGAAGCGCAGGTTGGTGTTCGGCGCCGACACGACCAGATTCACCTGATTACCCAGGGTCTGCACCAGGATGTCGCCGAGGCCGTAACCCACCGGTACACCGGCCACGGTCAGGCCGTTGTCGGTCAATGCGCCGATGTAGTTGAACAAGCGATAGACACCGACACCGAAACCGCCGGCATCGGTGACGTTGAGATTGCCGTCGAGGGTCAGGTTGCCGCCGACGTTCATCAGCGACGTGGTCGATGGCGTGGCGAGGCTCGCGTCAACATTGCTGTTAGCGGTGAGAATCAGTGACGAGGCGGACAAGGTATTGCCCGAGGACAACGCCAGGTGACCGCCGCTGTTGACGGTGATGACGCCCAGCGCCGAACCGGTACCTGTGAGGGTCGCGCCGTTGTTGATGTTGAGCTGGGTGCTGGCCAGCGATCCGGTGAGATTCAACGTACCGGCGTTGACGTTGGTGTTGCCGGTGAGACCGCTGCTGCCGGTCAGATTCAGCGTGCCGGTACCGATTTTGGTCAGCGCACCGCTGCCACCGAGGTCGCCGTCGAACGTGCTGGTACTGCTCACGCCACCCACCGTCAGGGTGTTGCCGCCAGCGATCTGCACACTGCCGCTGCCGCTCAGCCCGTTGAGGCTGGTGCTGCTGTTGAGATAGAGATTGGCACCGGCGCTGATATTGGCGCCGGAGGTGTTGCCGAGTGCCCCGCTGCTCACGGTGGTGACGCTGCCGGAGGCGATGTTCAGCGCACCGGTGAAGGTGTTGTTGCCGCTGAGCGTCAGGTCGCCAAAGCCATCCTTGGTCAGGCTACCTGCACCATCGATCACACCGCTGAGGTTCAGTGTGTTGCTGCCGGCCAGGGTCAGGCCGGCGTTGAGGGTGATGTTGTTGCCGACGCTCATGCCGGTGCTGGTGTCCAGCGTCGACGCACCACCGACGGTCAGACCGCCACTGCCCAAGGCAGCGGCCGAGCCCAGTGTCAGCGTACCGGCATTGAGAGTGGTGCCACCGCTGTAGGTGTTGGTGCCGTTGACGGTCAGGTTGGCCGCGCCGTTCTTGATCAGCTGGCCTGCGCCGCTGACCACGCCACCGAGGGTCAGGTCCTGGGTACCGCCGACGCTCAGCGCCGCATTGAGCACCACCGCGTTGGCCAGGCTGACCAGCGGCGAACTGCTGTCGAGCGTTGCCGCTCCGCCGACGGTCAGGGCACCGGTGCCCAGTGCGGAGCTATTGCCGACGGTCACTGTACCGGCGTTTAGCGTGGTGCCACCGACGTAGGTGTTGGTGCCGTTGAGGTTCAGATTGGCCGCGCCGTTTTTCACCAGGCTGCCGGCTCCGGCGACGGTCCCGGTGAGGGTCAGATCCGCGCTGCCGCCGATGTCCATCGCACCGGCCAGGTTGACCTGGTTGCCCAGGGTTACGGCGGTGTTGGTGTCCAGCGTGGTGCCGGCCGCTGCGTTCAATGCGCCGCTGCCGATCGCGGTGTTGCTGCCGACAATCAACTTGCCGACGTTGAGTGCGGTGTTGCCGAAGTAGGTATTGGCGCCGTTGAGGATCAGGTCGGCCGGGCCGCTCTTGATCAGGCCGCCAACCCCGGCAACCACGCCGGTAAGGGTCAGCGCGTTGCTGCCACCGACCGTCACGTTGCCGCCGAGGTTGACGTTGTTGGCCAGGCTGGTCGCGGTGCCGGCATCCAGCGTGGTGCCGTTGGCGGCGTTGAGTACGCCGCTGCCGAGGGCGGTGTTGGAGCCGACGATCAGTGTTCCGGCGTTTAGCGCCGTGGCGCCGCTGTAGGTGTTGTTACCGTTGAGAGTCAGGGTCGAGGCGCCTGTCTTGATCAGGCTGCTACCACCGCTGATCACTCCGCCGAGGGTTAGCGGGTTGGCGCCGCCGGCGGTAAGGTTGGCGTTCAGCGCAATCGCGTTGTTCAGCGTCACGTTGACGCTACTGTTGAGCGTTGCGCCCGCCCCGCCTACGGTCAGCGTGCCGGTGCCGAGTGCCGCGCCGCTGCCGACGGTCAGGCTGCCGTCGTTGAGCGCGGTGCCGCCGGTGAAGGTGTTGGCGCCGTTGAGGGTCAGGTTGGCAGTGCCGTTCTTGATCAACTGACTGGCGCCGCTGAGCACGCCCCCCAGAATCATGCCGTTGCTGCCGCCGATGGCCAGGTTGCCGTTGAGTGCAACGTTGTTGTTCAGGATGACCGAGGTGTTGCTGTCGAGAGTCGCGGCATTGGCGACGGTCAGGTCGCCGCTCCCCAGCGCGGCGGCATTGCCGACGGTCAGGGTGCCGGCGTTCAGGGTGGTGCCACCGCTGAAGGTGTTGGCGCCGTTGAGAATCAGGTTCGCCACGCCGTTCTTGGTCAACCCGCCGCTGCCGCTGACCACACCGCCAAGGCTCAGGTTGGCGTTGCCGGCGATGTTCAGATCGCCGCCGAGGGCGACGGCGTTGCTCAGCGCCACGCTGGTGCTGGCGTCGAGGGTGGTGCCCGCCGCCGTGGTCAGTGCGCCGGTACCAAGCGCAGTGTTGGAGCCGACGATCAGCGTCCCGTTGTTCAGCGCGGTGCCGCCGGAGAAGGTGTTGTTGCCGCTGAGGGTCAGGTTCGCGGTGCCGCCCTTGATCAGGTTGCCGGCGCCACTGATGACGCCGCTCAGGCCCAGGGCCTGCGTGCCGCCGATGGTCAGCCCGCCCGCCAGCGCCACGGCGTTGGCCAAAGTCACCGCCGTGGTCGCATCCAGCGTGGTGCCGGCCGCCGCATTCAGTGCGCCCGTGCCGAGGGCGGTGTTGCTGCCGACGAGCAAACTGCCGCCGTTGAGCGCGGTGGCGCCGCTGTTGGTGTTGTTGCCGGTCAGGGTCAGGCTGGCGCTGCCGCTCTTGGTGATCGCCCCGGTGCCGGACACGACGCCGGCCAGGGTCAGGGCATTGCTGCCGAGCACGTTCAACGTACCGGTGATACCGACGTTGTTGGCCAGGGTCACATTGCCGGTGCTGTCGAGGCTGGTGCCGTTGCTGGTGTTGAGTACACCGGTGCCCAGGGCGTTGTTGTTGCCGACGCGTAAGGTGCCGGCGCTGAGGCTGGTGGTCCCGGTGTAGGTGTTGATGCCGTTGAGGGTCAGGCTGCCGCTGCCGGTTTTGGTCAGGTTGCTGGCGCCGCTGATCACCCCGCCCAGAGTCAGCGCACCGGTGCCGGTCGCGGTCAGGGTGCTGTTGAGCGTGATCGCGTTGGCCAGCGAAATCGGCGTCGTTGCCGAGATGCTCGAAGCGCCGCCGACCGTAATGCCGCCAGTGCTGAATGCCGAGTTGTTACCCACAAGCACTGTGCCGCCGTTGAGCACGGTGTTGCCGGTGTAAGTGTTGATGCCGTTGAGGTTGAGCTGACCGCTGCCAATCTTGGTCAAGCCGCCAGTACCGGAAATCACGCCGTTCAGGGTCGTGCCGTTGATGCCCTGCAGGGTCAGGCCACCGGCGCCCAGATTGATCTGGTTGGCCAGCGACAAACCGGCATTGCTCGGCTGCAGGATCCCGCCGTTGGACGTCAGCACGCCACTGCCGAATGCCGCGTTGTCGTTGAACTGCGCGACACCGCCATTGAGCGTGGTCGCACCACTGACCAACGGCCCTTGCAAGGTCCAGGTGCCGCTGTTGAGGGTCAGGTTGTTGAAGTTGACGTACGTCGCGCTGGACGCCGTGCCGGTCCCGGTGGTGCCGCCGCCGAGGCCGATCGGGTTTTGCAGGATCAGCGTGTTGGTACCGGCCGCGCCGCCATCGATCGTCCCGGTCGGAGCGAAGGTCAGGTTGATGCCGATCAGGCCACCGAGGCCGACGGACACTTGCACACCGTCGCCGACGTTAACGCTGGAACCTGTGATCGCGTAGAAGGTGTTGGTACTGCCCGCCCCCATCGACACGCCGCCAGTGATGTTACCGGCGTTGGTGAAGGTGTTGCCCGCCACCGACGTCTCGAACGCGATCCGGCCGTTGATCGTGCCGCTGGCACTGTTGGTCATGTTGACTTGCGAACCGCCGTACACCCCGACCACTGGCGTATCGGCCAGGGTGATGCCGCCGACCGACAGCCCGGTCGAGGTAATCGTGCCGTCGTTGGTGATGGTCGTAGTGCCCGACACGGAGTTGTTCACGCCAATCCCCAGACCGTCGATGCTGGTCAGGTTGAGGCCGAGCAACATGCCGGTGCCGCGAATGATCCCGGTGGTGTTGTTGACGATGCTTACCGTGCTGGTCGCGCCGGTGCCGATGAACGCACCGCCACTGAGGATAGAAACCAGGCCCAGCAAGGCAGGATCGAGGGTGCCGGAGTTGTTCAGGTTGATGTTGGCCCCGGTCAGGTTGATCACCTTGCCGCCCAGGGTCGCGTTCATCTGCGCCCCGGAGCTGACGTTGACCGTCAGCCCGCTGGTCGCACTGCTGTAGTCGTTGAGAAACAGCGGCAGCGTCGGAACACCCGAACAGGTAATCGTGGAGCCTGCCGCCGAGCAGGTGGCGAACGCCTGCTCGCTGACACCACCGAACAGTAGCCCGGCGACACTCAGATGCACGGCAAGGGACAGTGGGGAAAAGCGCGAAACGAGGGCGACACCAAACCTTGATTCCACGGGCTACTCCTTTCGTGGCCGATTTCGTCCTTGAAGGCGTGCAACGGCGGCGAGATACCGCACACGTATCAAGCGTATGACGGTCATCAGATAAACCGTCTATTCCAGACACACGCTAGTTGATGCCCTGCGATGGGGCACCGGTTAAATAGTGTTAATACTTTTGTGCGATAAGGCCCTGCGTGGATACTTCCAGCCGTTCTGAGCAGGGGGTTGGGGGCTTTTTCAGGCGCCAGACACAGGGATCTTCAACGCTTTCGCGTTCTGACCCCGGAAACAAAAAACCGCCCTGGCGGGCGGTCTGAGTGCTTCGACAACGATCAGAAGCTTTGGCTGAAGCTGATGCTCATCGCGCTGTCGTGGCTGTCGCTGGACACCTGGCCCGAGTAGCCAATGCCGAGTTTGCCGGTCGGGGTGATCTGGAAGTCCACACCGGCCTCGAGCAGCGCGCTGTCTCTGGCAATCGGCGCGCCCTGGGTGCTGAACGAAGCGCCGCCGTCGATGAAGGTCAGGTCGGCATCAGGCTGGGTATCGCCATAGGCATGCCGCCAGCCGATGGCCGCTCGCGGGGTCAGTTGACTGCCGTTGGCCAGTGTCACCAACTTGCCGATACGCACACCGAGGGTCGAATAGGTGATGTCCTGATCGGCATCGCCCTTCAGCCGTCCCATTCCACCTTTTTCCCTGGCGGTGTCGCTGTCGTAGTTGACGTAAGCCAGACCGGCGAACGGTTCGATGGCCACACCTGCCGCATTGATGGCGTAACCCACTTCACCGAACACCTGGGCACTGCGGGCATCGTAGCGAGCCTTCAAGCGGTCATTGTAACTGCCGACGTTGACTTCACGTTTGGTGTCGAGACGGTGCCAGCTGTAGGCGGCGCCAAGTCGCACTGCCAGGGCATCGAACTGCGAATTCAGGTAAGTCGCCAGGTGGTAGCTGTCGACCTTGGCATCGGAGTTTCGATCATGGGCATTGAGATTGCTGCGGGTGTAGCCGGCCGCCATACCGGCGCGCCATTGCTCGTCCAGTTGCTTGTCGGTGCCGAGCATGAAACCGCTGAGGCTACGATCGACACTGGCCGTGTTGCTGTCGCCGCCCATATCGCCCCATGCGCCAATGGCACGGGCCCAGCCGACCATTTCACCGTGACAGCCGTTGCTGCTCAATTGGGTATCGCTCGGGGCCAGCGTGCGGCGTGGATCATCCGCAGCGCTGCAGGTTGGCTGGCGCATACGGTCATTGACCGCTTCACGCAGGAAACGCGAATCCTCGAGAACCGCACTGGCGGTGCTCGCATGGATCTCCCCGGACAGATTGTCGAAGGCCTGCCGAGCACCTGCCACGTTGAGGTTGGCGATTTCGTTCTGCAACGCCGCGCCCGCCGGGCCATTGCGCGTCAACGCCGAGGCGGTGTTGCGCTGGTTCCCGGTAGTCGCAGCGTCCGCGAACGAGGTGTCGTTACGGCTGACCACCAGATTCACTGCGTTGGCGTCATACACCAGCGCTGTATTGAGGAACGTGTACTGCGGCAGATCGGCCGCGCTAAAGGTGCCAGTCACTCCACCGCCGGCAGTGATCAGCGAATACACCGTGTTGCCGGTGAACGGCGTCAGGCTGTTCACTTGCAGGCTTCCACCCAGCGCCGCTGTACCACCAACGGCCAGAGGTGTAGCGGTCGGAGAACTGACGGTCAGGGCCAACACGCCGTCGGCGGCGTTGGTCAGGTTGCCGGCCACGCTCAGGGTGCCGGCCTCGGCACCCGAAACCAGCACACCGTGGTTGACCACCGAACCGACACTGCCGTTACCGCTCAAGATTGCGCCATTGGCCACGCTCACCTGCCCGCCCAGGGAGCCCCGCGCCGCGCGGCTGCCGACCTGCAGCATGCCTTGATCCACCGAGACCGCGCCGTTGAACGGCTGATCGCCGGTCAACAGGAAGGTCCCGGTACCGCGTTTGGCCAGCGCACCGGCTCCGCCGAGGCGACCGTTGAAGGCGCTGCTGGCGTCGTTGCTGCCGATGCTCAAGGTGTGGCCAGCGCCGATCAATGCAGTGCCGGAGCCGGTCAGTCTGGCCAGATTCGCCGAGCCACCCAGATTGAGCGTCGCAGGCGCTTCAAGGTTGAGACTGGCGCCGTTGCCCAGTGCCGAGTCGCCGACGGTTGTCAGGCTGCCGGCCCGGAAATCCAGGAGACCACTGAACGTGTTGGCGCCCGTCAGTTTCAGATCAACTTTGCTCAGATGGGTCAACGTGCCGGTGCCGGCAATCACTCCGTTGAAGACCATACCGTAGGTCAGATATTGACTGCGAGTCACCGTCAGGTTGGCGTTGAGGTCGATGTCGTTGTCAAAAGTCGTCGGATTACCCGATTCAAGACTCGAATCACCGCCTACGATCAGCTTGCCAGTGCCCAAAGCACCGGAAAATGCGCTCAGCGAGCCGCCATTCAACGTGAGGCCACCGGTCCAGTTTCTAGCCTCAACGATGCTCAGTCTGGACGAACCGTTTTTGATCAGCCGACCGCTGCCGCTGACGTCGCGCAGAAATGTCGGTACGTCGCCGGGGAGCGTCAGGTCAGCGTTGAGCACCAGGCGGTTGGTAAGCTCGACCCGATCAATAGCGGTGAGAACCGATGCGCCGTTGACAACGATAGGCCCTGGGCCCGTAGAGCGATAGTCTTGCAGAGTCAGTGTCCCGCCATTCAACACCGTTCCACGGAAGGAGCTGTTACTTCCGATCAACGTCAGGTTGCCTGTACCGTCCTTGATCAGGCCACCCTCGCCAAGGATCATACCGCTCAACGTCAGATCGTTATTGCCAAGCAGGTGCAGGTCGCCTGTGAGGTACATCGTATTGCCGATATTCAAGCCACCCGTCGTTTCCAGCGTAGCGTCATTCGCCACTTTCAGGGCGCCGGAACCCAGCGCCGTGTTCGAGGCCAGAAGCAGGCCACCAGCATTCAACGTCACCGGCCCAAGGAAGTTGTTATTGCCGGCGAGCGTCAGGACGGAGGCGCCATTCTTGGTCAGCCCGCCTGTGCCACTGATAACGCCGTTGAGCGCAAGGTCGTGATTGCCGCCCACTGTGAGGTTGCTGTTGAGAGTGATCGCGTTGTCCAGCGCGACGGCCTTGTTGCTCTCCAGTTGCGTGTCCGCATTGGCGACCAGTGCGCCGCTGCCCAGCGCCGTGTTGCTGCCGACCACCAGCGTGCCGCCATCCAGTCGGGTTCCACCGGAATAACTGTTGTCGCCGTTGAGTACCAGCGTACCGCTGTCGACTTTATTGAGAATGCCACTGCCGTTGATGTTCACACCAATCGTTGCGGTCACCCCCGGATCGACCCGCATCACCGTAGTGCCACTGAAGCCGTTGACAGCGGTCAGTTGCCCCGCTGTGCCGTTCACCAGGTTGTAGCCATCGGTGAGAAATTGCAGACCGGCGAACCGTTGTGTGCCATTGACGGACACCGTGCCGGCCGCGCCCTGAAAGATGCCGAAGTCGTCACCCCAGGACTGATTGAGCGTGCCGTTGGAACGGGTCCAGTTCGTGCCGCCGGCGCTCCACGTGCCACTGCCACCGTCCACCGTTCCATTGGCGATGGTCTGGCTGCCGTCCCAGAAGCGCAGGTTGCTGTTCGGTGCCGCGACCACCAGATTGATCTGGTTACTCAGCGCCTGCACCACCATGTCGCCGAGACGGTAACCCAAGGGTACGTCGGTCACGGTCAGGCCATTGTCGGTCAGCGTGCCGGTGTAGTTGAACAAGCGATAGACACCGACGCCGAAACCACCGGCGTCTCTGACATTGAGGTTGCCGTCGAGGGTCAGGTTGCCGCCGATGTTCAACACCGGCGTGCTCGATGGAGTTGCAAGGCGCACATCGACATTACTGTCGGAATCGAGGATCAGTCGGCCTACGGACATCGTGGTGCCTGAGGACAATGCCAGGTGTCCGCCGTCGTCGATGTGCACCTGTTGCTGAATCGAACCACTGCCGGTCAGGGTGGCGCCGCTTTTGACGTCAACCGAGCTGTTCAGCAATCCGCCGACGTTCAAGGTACCGCCATCGACAATGCTTGAACCATTATGAAAGTCGTTGTTACCGGTGAGCGTCAGGGTACCGGTGCCATCTTTGATCAAGCGAGACGTATGGATCTCGCCGTCGAAGGTATTGCTGACGTCATTGCCCACGTAAAGGCTGCCGTAGCCCGACACGTACACGTTACCGGCGCCATTCAGCCCGCCGAGAGAGAGATTGCGTTCAACGTAGAGATTGGTGCCGGCACTGAGGTTGACGACGGGATAGCTGCCGACCGCGCCGCCGTCATGCGTGTAGACGTTGCCGGAAACGATATTCAAAGGACCTTTGAAGATGTTGTACAGAGCCCCGAGCGTCAGATTGCCAGAGCCGGTCTTGGTCAGACCGCCGCTGCCGGATATCATCCCGCTCAAGATTATGTCGTTGCTGCCCTGCACGGTCAGGCCGTCGGCCCCGAGGCTGATCTCGTTGGTCAGTGTCAACCCGGCATTGCCGGCCTCGATAGTTCCGCCGTTGGAAGTCAGGACACCGTTACCGAACGTGGCGTTGTCATTGAACCGGGCAATACCGCCATTGAGGGTGGTGCTGCCGCTGACCAATGCCCCCTCCAAGGTCCAGTTGCCGCTGTTGACGGTCAGGTTGTCGAAGTTGACGTAGGTGGCGCTCGATGCCGTGCCGACACCGCTGGTGCCGCCGCCGACACCGGCCGTGTTCTGCAGAATCAGGTTGTTGGTGCCACCTGCGCCGCCGTCGATCTGCCCGGTGGGGGCAAAGGTCAGATTGACGCCTGCCATACCGCCGAGCCCGGCACCACTCTGCACGCCATCACCGATTCCAACGCTGGAGCCGGTCACCGCAGTGAAGGTGTTGTGACTGTTCGCACCCAGCGAAACACTGCCATTGATGCTGCCGGCGTTGGTGAATGCGTTGCCACCCGCCGACGATTCGAACGCCACCCGCCCGGTAATCTGGCCTGTGGCGCCGTTGACCATGTTCACCTGGGAACCACCACCGTGTACCGCGACCACGGGAGTATCGGCCAGAGGAATGCCGGGCTGGACTCCGGTTGAGGTAATGGTGCCGTTATTGATAATTCGGGTGACGCCGCCCGCCGGGTTGACGACATTGATCGCCAGGCCACCGAGATCAGTCAGGTTCGGCCCCTGCACCATGCCGGTGCCACGGAGGATACCGCCGGCATTGTTGAGCACGTTGATCACCCCTGGCGCGCCACTCGCCCCCAGCAACAGAGCACCGCTCAATTGCGACATGGGGCCGGTGTACGCCGGGTCGATGGTGCCGGAGTTGTTGAGCGTGACGTTGCTTCCCGTCAGGGCTATCGCGGAGCCTCCCGGAACGGCATTCATCGCTGCGCCAGCATCGACATTTACCGTCAGACCGTTGGCAGCACTGGCGTAGGTGTTGAGGAGCAGCGGCAAGGTCGGCACACCGGTGCACGTCACGGACGAGCCGACGGTTGCGCAACTGGCGAACGCCGGTGCGCTGAAACCGCCAAACAGGAGTCCGACGACGCTCAGGTGAACAGCAAGAGAAAGGGGGGAAATACGTGATCCGAGGCCAACACCAAACATTGCTTCCACAAACAACTCCCTATGTGGTCAATTTCGTCCTTCGAGGCGTGCGAAAGTAGGCAGATTCGACAGACTAATCAAGCAGATCTCTAACATTCAGCAACAGTTTCCCATCCGAATCCAAGCGATACCCCACTTTCAAAAATCAAAGCCATTGCGACCTTTTTCAGTTTTCAACTTTGATAATTGGTACGGCTTGTGCAAACGTTTGCGAAGCGTCAATGCCGCCACTTTCGTAACACACCCGTACAGGCCCGCCGCTCCGGGCCTTGATCCGCAAAAAGGACTTTGAATGCACGTTTCTTCCTGCCACCGCCGTCGCGGTGTGCGCACCTTTGCTGTTTCCCTGCTACTGACCGGCGTTACCGGAGTTCTCAGTCAGACCACGCTGGCGCAGCCTGCCCTGCCCGAGGAATCCGCCCAGGGCGAAGCCCTCAGCCCCGAGGCCAGCCCGCCGAAAAAAGGCGCGTACCTGTCGGACTGGTACAACCAGGACCTGATGCTGATCGGCAGCAAGGACATCAGCTTCGGCCCGCAACCGGCCGATGATATTTACCTGGAATACGAGTACTTCGGGCGCAAGGGTCCGTTCGAGCTGTACGGCTACATCGACATTCCGAAGATCTTCAACATCGGCAACAGCCACGACAAAGGCGTGTGGGATCACGGCTCGCCGGTGTTCATGGAGCACGAACCGCGCATCTCCATCGACTACCTCGCCGGCCGCAGCCTGGCCATCGGGCCGTTCAAGGAATGGTACGTGGCGTTCGACTGGATCTACGACCACGGCAGCCGCAAGGAAAACCGCGCCAACACGCTGTACAGCGGTTTGGGTACCGACATCGACACCCACTCGCGGGTCAACCTGTCGGCCAACCTGTACGGGCGCTACCAGTGGGAAAACTACGGTGCCAGCAACGAATATTCGTGGGACGGCTACCGCGCGCAGCTGAAGTACATCGTGCCGATCGACAAATTCAGCAACGGCGCCTCGCTGACCTACATCGGCTTCACCAACTTCGATTTCGGTTCGGACCTGCACAAGGACAACCCGGCGCGCACCGCCAATGCCACGGTGGCGACCAATGTGTTGCTGTACTCGTTCACCCACCTGCGTTTCACCCTGGTTGGCCGCTACTTCCACAACGGCGGCAACTGGGAGGACGGCAGCGAGCTGAATTTTGGCGACGGCAATTTCCGCGCACGTTCCAATGGCTGGGGTTACTACGCCGGCATCGGTTATCAGTTCTGAATCCAGGAGCCATCATGAAAGCAATGACGCGTGTATCACTGGCCGCTGCGGCCCTGCTCTCTTCCAACGCTTGGTCGGGCGAGGCGCCGATTCAACCGAAAGTGGTGCTGATCACCATGTTCGCCCCGGAGGCGCAGCACTGGATCGATCGCCTCGAGCTCAAGCAGGAAATCCGCGTGCCGGGCCTGTCGGCCGAATACCCGACCATTCGCTGCAACACGCAGCAGGTGTGCCTGATGACCACCGGCATGGGCCAGACCAACGCCGCCGCCTCGACCCTGGCACTGGCGCTGTCGCCGAAATTCGACCTGCGCAAAAGCTACTTCCTGATTGCCGGGATTGCCGGCATCAGCCCCAAACACGGGACTATCGGCACCGCCGCCTGGGCCCATTACCTGGTGGAGTTCGGCACCCAGTGGGAGCTGGATTCGCGCGATGCGCCATCGAACTGGCCGACCGGTTATCTCGGCATCAACACGAAAGGCCCGAACGAAAAACCGCCGCTGGACTACAAGACCGAAGTCTTCGAACTCAACCCGAAACTGCAGGCCAAGGCCTTCGCCCTGAGCCACAAGGTCGAACTGAGCGAGAGCAAGGAATCGGCCGCGTGGCGCCAGAAATACCCGGCAGCACCGGCCAATCAGCCCCCCGTGGTCACCCGGTGCGACACGCTGGCGGGCAACACCTGGTTCTCCGGCACGCGCCTGAGCGAACGCGCCGAGGTGTGGACCAAACTGCTGACCGATAACAAGGGCGAATACTGCACCACCCAACAGGAAGACAACTCCACCTACGAAGCCTTGCTGCGCGCCAGCCGCGAGGGTCTGGTGGACGTGCAGCGCCTGGCCGTGGTGCGCGCCGGCTCCGACTTCGACCGCCCGGCGCCGGGCGGCAGCGAAGTGGACAACCTGCTCAAGTACGCCGATCAGGGCGGATTCGTGCCGGCACTGGAAAACCTCTACCGCGCGGGTCATCCGCTGGTGCAGGACATCCTCAAAAACTGGTCGGCATGGGAGAACGGCGTCCCGCAATCCTGAGACCCAAAAAAACCGTGGGAGCGAACTCGCTCCCACGGTTTTGGGATGTCATGAAGAACAGAGACCGTCAGGGAATAAGAATAAATTTGTCGCCACTGCCCTGATTCACATCGGCATACCGCGCCAGCCCTTCGGCCAGCGGCGCTTCGACAAGCCCTTGCGGCAGCGGCAGCAGGTCTTCGTCGAAGAACCGGCCGAACTGCTCGAGCATCGCCGCGCAGGCTTCAACGCCGTACAGCAACGAGTTGATGCCGACCACGGAGCCGCCCTTGCGATACAGGGCCAGCGCTGGTAGTTGAACATGCCCGTCCACCGGCGCAGCGATGATCGCGATCCGCCCGAAGGTCGCCAGCGCCGCGACCGAGGCCGGCAGCCAGAAGCCGGTGGTGTCGAAAATCACATCGGCGCCGCCGCGATACACCGCGTTGACCTGCGCGCCCAGATCCTCGGGTTTATCCAGCTGAATTGTCTGATAACCCTGCGCCTGCAAATCCTTGACCTGCTCCGGCCGCCGCGCCGCTGCCAGCAACTGCGCGCCGCGCACTTTGGCCAGCGCCAGTGCCGCCGTCGCCACCGCCCCGCCGCCGATCACCAGCAAACGGGTTTCAGCGCTGACCAGACTGCGTTCCAGCGCATCCCACGCCGTGGTGTAAGGCACCCCGAGGCTCGCGGCCTGGGTGAAACTCAAATGCGAAGGTTTGTGCGCCACGCCGTTGGCCGGCAGTTTGACGAACTGCGCATGGGAGCCATCGGCGAAAAAGCCCAGCTCGCGCCCGGTGCCCCAGACCTCCTGACCGATCAGCGCCTGCTGACCTTCGACCACCACCCCGGCAAAGTCCCGACCGGGAATACGCGGCAGCGTGGTGTACGGAAAACGCCCGAGCACGTTCTTCACGTCGCTGGGATTGAGGCCCGCAGCCTTGATCTGCACCAGCACCTCGCCGGCGCCCGGCACCGGCGTCGGCACCTCGACGAAGCGCAGGGAGGAAAGATCGCCGGTCTTATCGAATTGCAGTGCTTTCATGGATATCTCCACCGAATGAAAAGGGATTCTCAGGACAACCAGCCGCTGACCAGTTGCCGGCCCAACGGCCACAACTGCTCGCCCGCCAGCATGCCCAACAGGCCGACCAGCGCGATGGCCGGTGGTGCCGGGGAACGGAAATCCAGCGCGCCATACAACAGGCCGACGCCCAGCCCGATGCCCAGGGAAATCAGGTAGTTCATGGGATCACTCCGCCACATAAAGAGAATGGGCAAAGTCTAGGGAAAGGCTAAGACCGATACCGGCCAAGGACTTCTGAATTTCGGCCAAATCAGCCTGGAAGCTGACCGGTACTGAACTGCGAAGGCGCCACGCCCAGTTCACGACGGAACATGTCGCTGAAACTGCTCGGTGAATAACCCAGCTCACGGGCTATCGCGCTGACCGGCACGCCCTGAATCAACTCCGCCACCGCCGTCGCCAATTGCACCTGACGCCGCCACTCGGCGAAGCCCATGCCCAGGCCTTCCTTGAACAGACGTGCGAGGGTACGCACACTGGCCCCGGCGTTTTCGGCGTGCTGCTCAAAGGGAATATCCAGCGACGGCGCCGCCATCACCGCCTGGCACAGACTCATCAGCCGCCGGTCGGCATCGTCCGGCAGCGGAATCTTCAACTGTGAACGCCTTGCGCGTTTCAGTTCCAGCAACGCCAGCCCGACCAGCGCCTCGTAATACTCGGCATCACCGCTGTCGCCCTGCGCCACCAGCCCGACAATCAACTCGCGCAGCAACCCACCGACCTCGATCACCTGCACCGTCTCATCCAGCGTCGCCGCCAGCGCCGGGCGCAGGTAGATATTGCGCATCTGCAAGTCCGACACCACGCGAATCCCGTGGGGTACGCCCGGCGGCAACCACACCGCCCGCTGCGGCGGCACCACCAACGCCTCGTGCGGCGTCTCGACCCACATCACCCCGCTCATCGCATACAGCAACTGCCCCCAGACGTGCTCATGGGGCTCGATGAACAACCCACGCGGATACGTACGCGCCAGCGGCTGCACCGGCACATCGGTATCACTCAGATCGGGGGGCGCAGCGAGGGCCATGGCGAACATTCATCGGGATTGACGAGAGCGCCATGGTAACCAGTGCGCCCCCTCGCTCGCCATTGATAGATACCGTCGGACAATCCGAGTGAATTTTCCCGCAGCCCAGCGATCCTTCTATTACCACAGGGAGGAAGATGGGCTTTATGAACAACGCAAAACTGTACGTCATCGATTACACCCTTCACGGCACGCCAAAGTCGTTCATTATCCGCTCGGACAAAATGGACAACACCGAGGCGTGGCACTGGGCAAGCTGCGACGCAGGGGTGGGTCGCATCCCGCGTTTCGGCCGGGAGAAAGTGCAAAAGACCAGCAAGCCGATGGCGGAAAAATTCGGCGTGGAAAACGTCACCTGGCGACCGGCAAGCTAAGCTTTGGCGCAGGTGGGGACTATTTCGGGGGAACACACATGACAACCATCAACAGCCCGGCGCACCTGGACTACGGCCTGGACACCCTCTTCGGCCGCATCACCAAAAGCGTCGACTGCCCGGTTGGCCTGGAACCGGTCGAAAACGATCCCTACCGCTTCGCCCTGCGCGTCCCGGCCCCCTTGCCGGAAGACCTTGAAAAGGCCAAGACCATCGTCGTCAACGTCGAAGGCCGCCGCCTGCAAGGCAACGTCCGCCACACCGAACGCCTGGACGACGACAGCCTGAAACTGGAAGTGGAGCCTGACTAGGCTCCACTTTTTCATGCAGTGCGTTATTTCGGGTGCGCGCAATGGCAACCCTTGCCAGAGCACTCCTCACCGCCCTTGTGGTGATGAGCGCAGGCCTCACAGCAATAGTGCTTGCCGTGCGCCACATAGGAATGCTCACCTTCCTTGATCTTGCAGCTACATCCCGGGCAATCGCATTTTCTATCGGCCATGGAACAGACTCCTTTGGTGGTGGTTGTCTGAGGCTGAAGGAACAAGCCGTGCTACCAGTGTAGAAGGTGAAAAGCACCCAACAACCAAACCACTCACAACTCACCACTCCCCCTTCAACCATCCCCCCACCACTCACCACCCACCACGATGAGCGTTAGCTCGAGTAAAGCTTTTGATCTCAAGGCCCATCGGCAGGCTGAGTGGAGGGATTGATCCGGGGGTGGGAGCGCAGCGACCGTGCGGCGCAGCCGCATGCATCGAGAGGAGGTGCAGCGAAGCAAACCGTAGGCGATGCCCCCGGATCAATCCCGGAGCGAAGGAACCCGAGCCACAGCGAGGGCCGTACGTCAGGGCCCAAGACCTTTGGTTACTTTGGGCTGGGCCGGCATTCCGGCGTTTGCCAAAGTGACTCGCTGTAAGAGCGAAACCGCCAGCCGCAACACCCAAAGAAACGGATATACACGCAAAACGAACAAGAGCCTGGTCGGCCCAAAGGCCGCCAAGTTCAAACAGCCTGACGCACGCTACTGCGATACATGAAAACCAGCGCCAGCCCCAAACAAACCATCGCCCAAACCCGACTCGAAGACAACTCAATAGCGGGATTCCCCAACCACCCAAAATTATCAATCAACATCCCCATCCCCAACTGCCCGACAATCACCGCCACCGTCGCCACAGCAGTCCCCACCCGAGGCACCGCCCCCACCATCACCATCATGTAAACCACACCAAACAAAGCACCACTGAGCTGCCACTTCGGCACCTCAAGCAGACTCACCGCCTGCGCAGGCTCAAAAAACAGAATCAACAACCCCGTAGAAACCGCCCCCACCACGAACGTCAACAAACTACTGCGCAACACCCCAACGGTTTCACCCAGACGCCCGTTGATCGCCGCCTGCACACTCAACACCGCACCGGCCAACACCACCACCGCCAACAAAATAACCAGACTCATCGCATCAACCCCGCGCAATCAAAACCAGTGCCGCCACAATCAACCCCAACGCCAGCCAGCGTTCGCCGTTGACCTTCTTGCGCGTAGCCCCGAACCAGCCGAAATGGTCGATCAGCACACTCTTGCCAACCTGCCCCGACAGAATCGCAATCATCGTCATGGCAATCCCGATATGCGGTGTGGCAAGCGTCAGCACCACCACATACATCGGCCCCAGAAACCCGCCGATCAACTGCCAGCGCGGCAGATCGGTCAGTGCCGGGCCCTTCTGTGGTCCCGCAAACAGCAACAGCAAAAACAGAATCGCCGAACCGACCCCGAAGATGCTCAAGGTCGCCCACAAGTGACCGACCTGCTCACCCAACGGCCCAAGCAACCCGGCCTCCACCGACAAGCCCATGCCGGCCAGAATCACCAGCGGCAGCAACAACAGGCGCACCCCCGGCTTGCTCACCGGCGCCGCCACACTGACCTCATCCAACGTCTGCATAACCAAAACCCGTACAAGTAAACGATGGCGCGGATTATCGGCTGGTGCAGCTGTGCGATAAATGGGAGCATCCGGACAACACTTTTGCGCAACTCGCACAGCAGGACACACAATGCACGGGCTTAACGAACTGGGATTCAAGGCGCTCAGGCTGTTTGTGGCGGTGCTCGATCACGGCAGTTTTTCCGAAGTCGCCCGCCGCGAGGGCGTGGCGCCCTCCTCGATTTCCCGGCAGATCCAGTTGATGGAGCAGGCGCTGAACCAGCAATTGCTCTACCGCCACACCCGCGCGGTCACGCCGACCGAGGCCGGGCGCATGCTCGGCCACCACGCGCGGCTGGTGCTGGTGCAACTGGAGGAAGCCGAGCAGGCGCTGCAGGAACAGCAAAGCGAACCGACCGGACTGGTGCGGATCAACGCCCCGGTGGTGTTCGGCCAGCGCCATCTGACGCCATGGCTGGGCCGCTTGTGCGAGCGCTATCCGAAGCTGCAACTGGACATCCAGCAAACCGACCACTACATCGACCCGCTGCAGGAAGGCGCCGACCTGCTGTTCCGCATTGGCCCGTTGCACGACTCGAGCATGCAGGCGCGGATCCTCGCGCCACATCGCTTTCAGGTCGCAGCCAGCCCGGCGTATCTCGAGCGTTTCGGTACGCCACAGCAGCCCGCTGACCTCGCCCACCACCAGTGCCTGGCCTACAAGGGTGCGGCCGGCCAGCAGCGCTGGTTCTTCCGGCAGGATCAGGGCGAATGGACACCCTATTCGGTCAAAGGTCCAATCACTGGCAACCACGCCGACACCCTGACCCAGGCCGCCGAACAAGGCCTGGGGCTGGTGATGTTTCCGTCATGGCTGATTGGTGAAGCCGTGCGCGAAGGCACGCTGGTGCCGGTGCTGGGGGAGTATCAGGTGTCGAACAGTGTGGAGCCGCAGCAGATTGCGGTGCTGTGGCCGGGGAGCCGGCGGCTGTCGGTGAAGGTGCGGACGGTGATTGATTTCTTTGTTGAGTGTTTTGGGGAGGTTCCCTACTGGGACAGGCCCTGAGATCGCCAAAGTCAAAAGCCCACCCTCACCCTAACCCTCTCCCGGAGGGAGAGGGGACCGAACGGGGGATATTCGAGAGATACGCCGACATGAGCGATCGGCTGTGAATCCATAATCGACACGATTTTTCAGGTCGATGTATGACGCAAGACACTGCGGTCAGTCCCCTCTCCCTCCGGGAGAGGGTTAGGGTGAGGGGGCCTTTGGGGGTCAGATCCGGAACTGCCCCACCAACTTCCCAAGCCGCTGCCCCAACTCCGCGAGACTGCGCGAAGTCTGCGCCCCCAACTGTGTCTCATCCGCCACGTTATCCACCGCCACCGCAATCTGATGCACACTGCGGTTGATCTCTTCCGCCACCGCCGTCTGCTCCTCGGCAGCACTGGCAATCTGCGCGTTCATCGAGTTGATGGTCGCAATCAGATCCGCCATCGCATCCAGCGACGCCCCCGCCTGATTGGCCTGGGCTGACGTGCCGTCACCCGCTTCGCTGGAACGGCGCATCGCTTCCACCGCCGACTGTGTCCCCGCCTGCAAGCGATCAATCATCCCCTGAATTTCCTGAGTGCTGATCTGCGTGCGCGACGCCAGCGCCCGCACCTCGTCCGCCACCACCGCAAACCCGCGCCCGGCCTCGCCGGCCCGGGCCGCTTCAATTGCGGCGTTGAGCGCCAGCAGGTTGGTCTGCTCGGCAATCGAGCGGATCACCCCGAGCACGCCGACAATCGACGACACATCCTGCTGCAGACTATCGAGGGACACGCCACTGCTGCGGATGTCGTCCACCAGCGCATGAATCTGCTTGATGCTGCCGGCCACCACACGCTTGGCGGTCTGGCCTTCTTCGTCGGTCTGCTGCGCGGCGACGGCGGCGTTCTGTGCGCTCTTGGCGACTTCCTGGGCGGCAGCGGACATCTCGTTGATCGCCGTGGCGACCTGATCGGTCTCATGGCGCTGACGCTCCATGGCCTGATCGGAACGGTGAGCCTGATCCGAGACCTGCGTCACCAGCCCGGTCAGTTGTGTGGTCATCTCGGTAATTTGCCGCACCAGGCCGTGGATCTTGTCGACGAAACGGTTGAACGAGCCGGCCAGTTCGCCAAGTTCGTCCTGGCTGGTGATGCTCAGGCGCCGGGTCAGGTCGCCCTCGCCGGCCGCGATGTCATCGAGGTTGGCTTTCATCAGGGTCAGGGGGCGCAGAATGGTGTTGGCCAGCAGCAGCCCCGCTGCCGCGATCACCAGCAGCACCACCACCGCCACACCAACGATGCTCAGCACCACGCCTTGCATGCGTTCCTGAACCTGGGCCTGCACCAGCGCCACTTGCGCCTCGATGCCGTCGAGGTTGACCGACGTACCAACCGCCATGTCCCACTTCGCCAGGTATTCGGTGTAGCCGAGTTTCGGTACCAACACTTGCGCATTGCCTGGCAGCGGCGAGCTGTATTGCAGGTAATGAGTACCGTCCTTCGCCACTTTCACCAGGTCGCGGTTGACGTAGACGCCGTTCGGGTCGCGGTTGTCCTTGAAGCTTTTGCCCACGCCTTCGGGATCGGTGGACTTGAACAGGCGCACGGTCTCGGAGTCGTAGCCGAAGAAGTAGCCGTCCTTGCCGTACTTGATGCCCGACAGCAGTTTGATGACTTGCGCCCGTGCGTCGGTGTCACCGGGGGCGGCGGCGTCGTAAAGCGGTTTGATGGTGGTCATGGCCACGGCGACATAGCTGGCCAGCGTGGCCTTGGCGTCACCGAGCAGGCGTTCGCGGGTCTGTTCGACTTCCTTGTGCGCCTGCTCCTGAAGGATGAACAGCGTGGTCAGGCTGATGACCAGCGCAAAGAGCAAGACCGGAAGGACGGCAAGGGACAGGACTTTAGCCTTGAGACTCAGGCGCATGGGGGCTCACTCTTTTGGTTTTATTGGCGTGGTTAAAGGCGTTAACGGCACGCGAAAGCAAAAGTTGAGCTGCGGATTAACCCGCACCTTGTGGGAGCCAGCCTGCTGGCGATAGCGATGTATCAGCCGCCCAATGTGCTGACTGATCCGGCGTCATCGCCAGCAGGCTGGCTCCCACAGGGGGATTTGTAGTGTTACAGGACCATCGCGGCCACCCAGCCAAACGCCAGCAACGGCAGGTTGTAGTGCAGGAAGGTCGGGACCACGGTGTCCCAGATATGATGGTGCTGACCGTCGATGTTCAGGCCGGAGGTCGGGCCCAGGGTCGAGTCAGACGCGGGCGAACCGGCATCGCCCAACGCGCCGGCCGTCCCGACGATGCAGACAATGGCAATCGGACTGAAGCCCAGTTGCACGCACAGCGGCACGAAAATCGCCGCCAGGATCGGCACCGTGGAAAACGACGAGCCGATGCCCATGGTCACCAGAAGACCGACCAGCAGCATCAGCAAGGCACCGATGCCCTTGCTGTGATTGATCCACGACGCCGAAGACTCGACCAGCGTCTGCACCTCGCCGGTGGCCTTCATCACTTCGGCGAAACCGGAGGCGGCGATCATGATGAAACCGATCATCGCCATCATCTTCATGCCTTCGGTGAACAGGTCATCCGTCTCGCGCCATTTGACGATGCCCGACGCCGAGAAGATCAGGAAACCGGCCAGCGCCCCGATAATCATCGAGTCCAGCAGCAACTGAATAATGAAGGCTGCGGCAATGGCGACACCGGCGATCACCAGGCTTCGCGGGTTGTACTGCACCGCCACCTGCTCGACCTGCTCGATTTTCCCCAGGTCGTAGACGCGCTTCTTGCGATAGCTGATGAACGCCATGCCGAGCCCCACCAGCATGCCCAGCGCCGGAATGCCCATGGCATGGGTGACGTTGATGCCGCTGATGTCAACGCCGCTGCGGGCAACGTTGGCCAGCAGGATCTCGTTGAGGAAAATATTGCCGAAGCCCACTGGCAGGAACATGTACGGCGTAATCAGGCCGAAGGTCATGACGCAGGCGATCAGCCGACGATCCAGTTGCAGCTTGGTCAGCACATATAAAAGCGGCGGCACCAGCAATGGAATGAACGCAATGTGAATCGGCAGGATGTTCTGCGAAGCAATCGCCACCACCCACAGCAGACCGATCAGCAGCCATTTGACGCTGCCGCCACCGGTCGCATGCTGACGGTCGACCATCGCCAGGGCCTTGTCGGCCAGCGCATGGGCCAGACCGGACTTGGCAATCGCCACGGCGAAAGCGCCGAGCAACGCGTAGGACAACGCCACCGTCGCCCCGCCACCCAGGCCACTGTTGAAAGCCTTGAGCGTGGCGTCGATGCCCAGACCACCGGTCAGGCCACCGACCAGCGCACCGACGATCAACGCGATCACCACATGCACCCGGGACAGGCTGAGGATCAGCATGACGCCGACCGCAGCAATCACTGCATTCATTTCACTACCTCGAAAACACGACGGTAAAGCCATTCACCGCCAGACAGGATGAGTCCGGCCGGCAAGCCACGAGGGTCGCCAGCGGATTTGCATAGAGGGTCTTATTAGAAGGGCGCGCACTGTGCCGCAGCGCGGGCACAGTGTCAAAGCGACTGGTCGTAACACTGTGTAACTTTCCATGATCAAACCGCTGAACAGGGCATATCCGCCACAACATGCGTCAATTCGCCATATTGCATTTGCGCCATAAAGAAAGCCGAAACGCGGCCGTTACAGTGCAAAGTCTCAGATATTTATCGAATAAGGACGTTTCCATGTCGCTCAGACAACTTTCCATCCAATGGAAAATCACCCTGCTCGCCGGCCTCTGCCTGGCCGGTATCGTGACCCTGTTGGTGGGTCTTTCGCTGTATCGCATGGAGCACAGTTCCGAACTGGTGAAAGCTTCGAGCATGGAAATGCTCACCGAATCGGCCCAGGCTCGCATCGAATCCCAGGGCGAAGTTCAGGCAGCGGGCATTCGCCAGCAGTTCATGGACGCCTATCAATATGGCCACGGCTTCTCGCGTCAGGTGCTGTTCCTGCGCGAACAGGCCGAGAAGCGCTTCCTTGATGCCTTCGACTTGCGCGAAGACATGACCCGTCAGGTGAAATCCGCGTTGCAGGCCAACCCGGAACTGCTCGGCCTGTCGCTGGTGTTCGAAGCCAACGCACTGGACGGCAAGGACGAACTATTCGCCGGGCAAAATGAATTAGGCAGCAACGACAAGGGCCGCTTCGCCCTGTACTGGTCGCAGCCGACGCCGGGCAAAGTCACCTCGATGGCCCTGCCGGAAAGCGACATGGCCGACACCAGCACCGGGCCCAGCGGCCAGGCTGCCAACGCCTGGTTCACCTGCCCGCGCACCACGCTCAAGCCGTGCGTGATCGAACCCTACTTCTATGTGATCGACGGGCAAAAGGTGCTGATGACCAGCATCGTGTTCCCGCTGATGGTCAACGGCAAAGTCATCGCCTCACTGTCGGTGGACATCAACCTCAACAGCCTGCAAGCGATCAGCCAGAGCGCCAGCAAAAAGCTCTACGACGGCCAGACCGCCGTGAGCATCGTCAGCCCCGCCGGCCTGCTCGCCGGTTACAGCCCGGACGCTGGCAAACTCAGTCAGCGCCTCGACGCGGTGGACACCGCCAGCGGCGCCGAGCTGCTGCGTCTGCTCGCTTCGAGCCACACCGTCAGCAGCCTGCACAGCAACGCGCAACTGAAAGTGCTGTCGCCGTTCCAGCCGATTCCCGGCGGCTCGTCGTGGGGCGTGCTGCTCGATGTGCCGGAGAAAGTGCTGGTGAGTCGCGCCGAAGCACTCAAGCAACAACTGGATGCCAGCAACACCTCGGGCACCCTGATCGAACTGAGCCTGGGCGTGCTCGCCGCGCTGGTCGGCCTGCTGCTGGTGTGGCTGATGGCGCGCAGCGTGACCAGACCGATCCTCGGCGTGGCCCACATGCTGGAAGACATCGCCAGCGGTGAAGGCGACCTGACCCGTCGTCTGGCCTACGACAAGAAGGACGAGCTCGGCCAACTGGCCGGCTGGTTCAACCGCTTCCTCGACAAGCTGCAACCGATCATCGCCGAGGTGAAACGCTCGGTGCAGGATGCGCGCAACACCGCCGACCAGTCCTCGGCCATCGCCACCCAGACCAGCGCCGGCATGGAGCAGCAATACCGTCAGGTCGATCAGGTGGCCACCGCGTCCCACGAAATGAGCGCCACCGCCCAGGACGTGGCCCGCAGCGCCGCACAAGCCGCCGAAGCGGCCAAGGATGCCGACCGCGCCACCCGCCAGGGCCTGACCGTGATCGACCGCACCACCACCAGCATCGACCACCTCGCCGCCGACATGAGTGCAGCGATGGTGCAAGTCGAAGGCCTGGCCGCCAACAGCGAGAAGATCGGCACCGTGCTGGAAACCATCCGCGCCATCGCCGAGCAGACCAACCTGCTGGCTCTGAACGCCGCCATCGAAGCCGCCCGCGCCGGTGAGGCCGGTCGTGGCTTTGCGGTGGTCGCCGACGAGGTCCGCAACCTCGCCCGCCGCACTCAGGAATCGGTGGAAGAAACCCGCCAGGTGATCGAGCAGCTGCAAAGCGGCACCCAGGACGTGGTCGGTTCGATGGGCAACAGCCATCGTCAGGCTCAAGGCAGCGTCGAACAGGTCGGCCAGGCCGTGACCGCGCTGCGCCAGATCGGCGATGCGGTGACGGTGATCAGCGACATGAACCTGCAGATTGCCAGCGCCGCCGAGGAACAGAGCGCAGTGGCCGAAGAGATCAACAACAACGTGGCGACGATTCGTGATGTGACGGAGTCGCTGTCGGGGCAGGCGAATGAATCGGCGCGGGTGAGTCAGTCGCTCAATAGCCTGGCGAATCAGCAGCAGAGTTTGATGGATCAGTTCCGCGTTTGACTCTTGAATGTGGGGTGTCAGTTAAATCGATCCCCCTCACCCCAGCCCTCTCCCCCAAGGGGGCGAGGGGGAAAGGGAGTAGATCTTCATGCTGTTCGGAACCTGAGTTCGACTCGATAGATCAGGTCGGCGTAACTCGGAAAAACAAATCGGTCAGTCCCCTCTCCCTCCGGGAGAGGGCTAGGGTGAGGGCGCTCTTGAAGGTTACCGCCGAGGCAACTGTATCTCCACCTTCAACCCGCCCCACTCGCTTTCGCCCAACACCAGCACCCCGCCCCACGTCTCGACAATATCCCGCACAATCCCCAGCCCCAAGCCATGCCCGTCGGTCTGTTCATCCAGCCGCGTGCCCCGGCTGAACACCTGAGCCCGCTGCGCCTCGGGAATCCCCGGCCCGTCGTCTTCCACGCTCAATGCGAAACCTTCGGCGGTTTCGACCACGCTCAGTCGCACCTCGGCATCCGCCCATTTGCAGGCGTTGTCCAGCAGGTTGCCGAGCAGTTCCAGCAGGTCTTCACGATCCCACGGCAATTGCAGTCCCGATGGTGCAACGTAGCTCAGCGCCAGATGTTCGCCGTGGATCATGTTCAACGTCGCCAACAACCCCGGCAGTTCCGTATCGCAATCGAACAGCGCCCCCGGCAGCGCATCGCCGGAAAGCCGCGCACGGTTGAGCTCGCGATTCAGCCGTTGCTGAACCTGCTCCAGTTGTTCCTTGAGGATCTTGCGCAACTCGGGATGGGCATCGAGCTTTTCGTTCGACGCCAGACTCAGCAGCACCGCCAGCGGGGTTTTCAGCGCATGTCCCAGATTGCCCAAGGCATTGCGCGAGCGCTTGAGGCTGTCTTCGGTGTGGGCCAGCAGATGATTGATCTGCGCCACCAGCGGCTCCAGCTCCGCCGGCACCTGCTCATCAAGCTGCGAGCGCTGGCCCTGCTGCAATTGGGCGATCTGTTCGCGAGCCTTTTCCAGTGGACGCAAGGCGCGATGCACGGTCAGTCGTTGCAGGATCAGGATCAGCAGCAACCCGGCCAAACCAAGGCCCAGACCGATCTGGCGCATGCGCTGGAAGCTCTCGCGCACCGGGGTGTAATCCTGGGCCACGCTGATGGAGATCGACTGGCCGAGCCGTCGGTAATCCGAGCGCAGCACCAGCAGTTGCTGCCCGTCCGGCCCCAGTTGCAGGTTGCTGTGCAGGCCCGGCTGCGGCAGCAGCGGCAGGTCCTGATCCCACAGCGAACGCGAACGCCAGTGACTGTCGGCAAAGTCGATACGGAAATAATGGCCGGAAAATGGCCGTTGGTAGGCCGGCGACAGGTGTCGCTCATCCAGTTGCAGGCCTTGCGGGCCACGCACCAGCGCCACCAGCAGGCTCTCACTGTCATTGCGCAGGCCGGCTTCGAGGTAGCGCTGCAAACCCACTTCGAACAACCACAGGCTGGTTTGCGCCAGTACCACGCCGACAACCACCATCACGCTGATCAGGCCAAGACTCAAGCGGCGCTGGATCGATCTCACGAAGCCTGCCCGCCGAACAGATAACCCTGGCCGCGCCGGGTTTCGATCACGCTTTTGCCAAGCTTGCGCCGCAGGTGGTTGACGTGGACTTCAAGCACGTTGGAATCGCGTTCGGTCTCGCCGTCGTAGAGGTGTTCGGCGAGGTGGCTTTTGGAAAGGATCTGCTCCGGGTGCAGCATGAAATAGCGCAGCAGGCGGAACTCGGCGGCGGTCAGTTGAATATCGGCGCCGTCACGCACGACACACTGTCGGCCCTCGTCCAGGTGCAGCCCTGCCGCCTTGAGCGTCGGCTGGTTGGCCTGCCCCTTGGAGCGGCGCAGCAGCGACTGGATGCGCAAGTGCAGTTCTTCCGGGTGAAAGGGTTTGGTCAGGTAATCATCGGCGCCGGCCTTCAGGCCTTCGATGCGCTCGGCCCAGGAATCCCGGGCCGTAAGGATCAGCACCGGCGTTGCCAGCCCGCTGGCGCGCCATTGCGCCAGCACTTCAAGGCCGGGCACGCCCGGCAGACCGAGGTCGAGAACGATCAGGTCGTACGGCTCGCTACGACCCTGATAGACCGCGTCGCGCCCGTCCGCCAGCCAGTCCACGGCATAACCCTGGCGTTGCAGGCCGGCGATCAGTTCATCGGCCAGAGGGACGTGGTCTTCCACCAGAAGCAAACGCATCGATCAATCTTCCTTGTCTTTCAGTAAACGGCCGGTGGCGGCTTCGAGATGGAGTTCGCGGGCCACCCCGTCGACGGTCAGCAACTCGACTTCGTAAATGTAGACGTCGTGCTTTTCTTCCAGCTCGACTTCCAGCAGTTTCGCGCCGGGGTAGCGATCCAGCGCGTTATGCAGCACTTGCTCCAGCGGCAGAATCACCCCCTGCTGGCGCAGGCGCAGGGCTTCGTCCTGATCGAGATCACGAGCCCCGGCCACTGAGCAGAAAATCAAAAGCGCCAACGCGGTTCGACCGGTGGCGCGAGCATTCACCTTCATTACGTATCCTGATGATCCTTGAGCACTTGCCCGCTGACCGCGTCCAGTTCCACATCCCACTCCACCCCCTGCGGGTCCCGCAGATCGACCTGGTAAAGGTACTTGCCGTACTTCTCTTTCAGTTCGGCGTCGGTAATGGTGGAGCCCGGATGCCGGGCCAGCGCCGTGGCATTGAGCTGCTCGAAGGGCACGATAGTACCAGCGTCGTGCAAACGTTGGGCTTCATCCGGGCCAAGATCCCGAGCGTGAGCCAGGCTTGCGCCCAGACCGATGAACGAGGCGAGGCTCAGAGCAGTCAGGGTTTTCATGGGGTCTCCGTGTTTTCAGTGCCGCTACGGACAGCACCATAACGGTGCGAACTTAACTGAAACTGAATGGCCATCACTGGGCCAGCTTCAGCAGGGCCGGCAACATGTGCTTATAATCTTTCGCTTGCTAACGATCGAGACCGGTATGACAGCCATCCACATCAAGTTCCCTTCCCTGACCCTCAAGGCCGGCCCACGGGCGATGGCACGCATTCGCGCCCAGGGTCTGAATGCTGCCGACGTCGGCACGCTGCCCGGTGCGGCTGGCGGGCCGAAGGCACTGGGGATTCAGGGGCTGGATCTGGCGTTGTTCGGCGAGTGGCTACCGGCGGCTCCCCGTGAACGTTCGCTGATCGGTGCGTCGGTGGGCTCCTGGCGCTTCGCCAGCGCCTGTCTGCCGGACGCCGCTGAAGGCATTCGCCGCCTCGGTCATCTGTACACCGAGCAGAACTTCAACAAAGGCGTGACCATCAGCGACGTCAGCCGCAGTTCGCAGCGCATGCTCGATGACCTGCTCGAGGGGCGCGATGCGGTACTGCTCGACAACGCCCATTACCGCTTGAACATCATGGTGGTCAAAAGCCACGGCGGGCTGGCCGACGACCATCGTGCCCGGCTCGGGCTGGCACTGGGTTCGGTGATCGCCGACAACCTGCGGGGCCGCGCACGGCTGTCGCGGCACTTCGAAAGGCTGATCATCCACGACCCGCGCCTGGCGCCGCCGGTGCATGCGCTGAACGATTTCCCGTCGCGCTTCGTCGCCCTCAATGCCGGCAATCTGCGTCAGGCGCTGCTGGCTTCCGGCTCGATCCCGATGGTCATGGAAGGCGTGCGCGACCTGCCGGGCGCCGGCGCCGGCACGTTCCGCGACGGCGGCCTGCTGGACTATCACCTCGACCTGCCCTACAGCGGCGACGGCATCGTGCTCTATCCGCACTTCACCGACCGGGTGATCCCGGGCTGGTTCGACAAGACCCTGCCGTGGCGCAAAGCCTCGACCGAGCGCTTGCAGGACGTGCTGTTGCTCGCACCGTCGAAGGAATACCTGGCGCGCCTGCCCTACGGCAAACTCCCCGACCGCAACGACTTCAAGCGCTTCATGGGCGATGCACCGAGCCGGCAGAAATACTGGCGGGCGGCAATGGACGAGAGCCGCCGATTGGGTGACGAGTTTCTCGAACTGACTGCCAATGGTCGCCTCGCCGAGCGCTTGCTGACCCTTTAGTCAGCACAGCCCTGGACAAGCTGGTAAACTCGCCGCCTGCCCGAATTCGCTGCGGCGAACGCCATCTGAACAGAGCTGAAATCACTGTGGAAATCTTCAAGGAATTTACGTTCGAATCCGCCCACCGCCTGCCCCACGTACCGGACGGCCACAAGTGCGGACGCCTGCACGGTCACTCGTTCAAAGTGGCGATTCACCTGAGCGGCGAGCTCGATCCGCACACGGGCTGGATCCGTGATTTCTCCGAGATCAAGGCGATTTTCAAGCCACTGTACGAGCGTCTGGACCACAACTACCTGAACGACATTCCGGGCCTCGAGAACCCGACCAGCGAAGTGCTGGCCAAATTCATCTGGAATGAATTGAAACCCCTGCTGCCGGAACTCAGTGCGATCCGCATCCACGAGACCTGCACCAGCGGTTGCATCTATCGCGGCGAGTAAATCCCGCGACAAAAAAACCACCGAGACCGGTGGTTTTTTTACGCCTATGCTTTTTGGCTCGAACCCGCCAAGAGGACAGGCCCATGACGGACTGGCTGCTGGATCAGGTCTTTGAATTCAACGGGCGACAGATTCGCCACGGAGTGCGCGGCGACGGCCCGCCGCTGGTGTTCGTGCACGGCACGCCCTTCTCTTCCTACGTGTGGCACCGCATCGCGCCGCACTTTTTCGCCACGCATCGGGTGCATTACTTCGACCTGCTGGGCTACGGACGATCCGAGCAACCGGACGCCGATGTCTCCCTCGGCGTGCAAAACGAATTGCTTGCGCAACTGGTGGATCACTGGGGCCTGCAACGCCCGGACGTGGTTGCCCACGACTTCGGCGGCGCCACCGCCCTGCGCGCGCATCTGCTCAATGGCAAGGACTACCGCAGCCTGACCCTGATCGATCCGGTGGCGCTGACGCCATGGGGTTCGCCGTTCGTGCAGCACGTGCGCCAGCATGAAGCGGCGTTCAGTGGTCTGCCGGATTACATCCAGCGTGCCATCGTGCCGGCCTACATTCGTGGGGCGATTCATCGCGACATTCCGGATGTTGAACTGGCGCCCTATGTGCAGCCGTGGCTCGGCGATCCGGGGCAAGCGGCGTTCTACCGGCAGATCGCGCAGATGGACCAGCGCTACACGCTGGAAGCGCAGCCGCTGTACTCGACGATCCGCTGCCCGGTGCAGATTCTCTGGGGTGAAGACGATCAGTGGATTCCCATCGAACGCGGACGCGAGTTGCACAAGATGATTCCGGGATCGCAGTTTCATCCGGTCCCGAATGCCGGGCACCTGGTGCAGGAAGATGCGCCTGAAGCCATTGTTGCTGCACTGCTGCGGTTCCTCTGATCGAATCCCATGACCTCGTGGGGGACGCCCTGCTCCCCCATGGTTCGGTACGGCGTCAAATGCACTGCTTTCGCGCCGATCATCCGTGTCTCGTCTATAAATACCCGCAACATCGCGTTTGGCACGACCACTGCAACCTCTTCGCGTCCTCCCCCTTTCCAGCAAGGAACGCCCCCATGACGCAAAACGATCCCGGCAACGATTACCCCCTCAGCGAAGTCCCGATGCACGCGCGCAAAGGCCTGGCCTCCACGGCGATGGTGCTGCTGGGGTTTACCTTTTTCACCGCGACCATGTTCGCCGGCGGCAAGCTCGGTGTGGCGTTCAACTTCGGTGAGATGCTCGCCGTCATCGTCATCGGCAACCTGCTGCTCGGCGTGTACGCCGCCGGTCTCGGTTACATCGCTTTCAAGAGCGGGCTGAATTCAGTGCTGATGGGGCGCTTCTGTTTTGGCGAAGTCGGCAGCAAGCTCAGCGACCTGATCCTCGGGTTCACCCAGATCGGCTGGTACGCCTGGGGCACCGCGACGGCGGCGGTGGTGCTCGGCAAGTATTTCGACTTGAACGAAGCCACGGTGCTGGGGCTGATGGTGCTGTTCGGCCTGGTGTTCTGCGCCACGGCGTATGTCGGTTATCGCGGGCTGGAGATTCTGTCGTACATCGCGGTACCGGCGATGATGTTGCTGCTGATGCTGTCGATGTGGGTCGCCACCGTGAAAGTCGGCGGCCTCGATGGTTTGCTCAGCGTCGTACCGACGGGTTCGCTGGACTGGTCGACCGCCATCACACTGGTGTTCGGCACCTTCGTCAGCGGCGCGACCCAGGCCACCAACTGGACGCGTTTTTCCCGTTCGGCGCGGGTCGCGGTGCTGGCCAGCCTCATCGGCTTCTTCATCGGCAACGGCCTGATGGTACTGATCGGCGCCTATGGCGCGATCGTCTATCAACAGCCCGACGTGGTCGAAGTATTGCTGTTGCAGGGCTTCGCCATGGCGGCGATGGCGATGCTGTTGCTGAACATCTGGAGCACCCAGGACAACACCATCTACAACTTCGCCGTCGCCGGTTGCAACCTGCTGCGCACCGGGCGCCGCAAGACCGTGACCCTGGCCGGTGCCGTGATCGGCACGGCGCTCGCACTGTTGGGCATGTACGACATGCTGGTGCCTTATCTGATCCTGCTCGGCACGGTGATCCCACCGATTGGCGGGGTGATCATGGCGGACTTTTTCTTCCGCTGGCGCGGGCGCTATCCGCGTCTGGCCGACGCACGGTTACCGGCGTTCAACTGGCCGGGGCTTGCGGCCTACGCGGCCGGAACCGTCGCGGCGTTCGGCTCGCCGTGGGTCGCGCCGCTGGTCGGCATCGCCGTTGCCGCGTTAACGTATATCGCAGTGACCGGCCTGCTCGGCGCCCGCAACGCGGCCGCCCCTCTACAAGATCTATAAAAGGATTCGCCCGATGCACATCATCAACGCCCGACTGCGCAACCAGGAAGGTCTGCACGAATTGCACCTCGAAGACGGCCTGATCCGCAGCATCGCGCGCCAGACCGAAGCGCCGACCCTGGGGCCCGACGACCTCGACGCCGGCGGCAATCTGGTGGTGCCGCCCTTTGTCGAGCCGCACATTCACCTCGACGCCACCCTGACCGCCGGCGAGCCGCGCTGGAACATGAGCGGCACGCTGTTCGAGGGCATCGAATGCTGGGGCGAGCGCAAGGTCACCATCACCCAGGAAGACACCAAGACCCGGGCCAAGAAAACCATTCAGACGTTGGCCGCCCACGGCATCCAGCACGTGCGCACCCACGTCGATGTCACCGATCCGCAACTCACCGCGCTCAAGGCCATGCTCGAAGTGCGCGAAGAAAGCCGTCACCTGATCGACCTGCAAATCGTCGCGTTCCCCCAGGAAGGCATCGAGTCGTTCCGCAACGGTCGCGAACTGATGGAAGAAGCGATCCGCATGGGCGCCGATGTAGTCGGCGGGATCCCGCATTTCGAATACACCCGCGATCAGGGCGTCAGCTCGGTGAAGTTCCTGATGGACCTGGCCGAACGCACCGGTTGCCTGGTGGACGTGCACTGCGACGAAACCGACGACCCGCATTCGCGCTTCCTCGAGGTGCTGGCCGAAGAGGCCCGCAGCCGCGACATGGGCGCCCTCGTGACCGCTAGCCACACCACCGCGATGGGCTCTTACGACAACGCCTACTGCGCCAAACTGTTCCGCCTGCTCGGGCATTCGGGGATCAGTTTTGTCTCTTGCCCGACCGAAAGCATTCACCTGCAAGGCCGCTTCGACAACTTCCCGAAACGCCGTGGCGTGACTCGCGTGAACGAGTTGCTCGAAGCCGGCATGAACGTCTGCTTCGGCCAGGACTCAATCGTCGATCCGTGGTATCCGCTGGGCAACGGCAACATCCTGCGGGTGCTCGAAGCCGGCCTGCACATCTGCCACATGCTCGGTTACCGCAACCTGCAGAGCGCGCTGGATCTGGTCACCGACAACAGCGCCAAGGCCATGCACCTCGGTGAACGCTACGGCCTGGAACAGGGCCGCCCGGCGAACCTGCTGATCCTGTCGGCGGACAGCGATTACGAAGTGATTCGCAGCCAGGGCCTGCCGCTGTATTCGATCCGCGCTGGCAAGGTGTTGATGAAGCGGCAGATGCCGGTGGTGGAGTTCGTCTAAGGTGTAGAAGTCGGCGTTGCAACGGCGCCGACTTCTTCCGATGGAAGCCTGTCATGCCGTAGTTCGCGCGCTGTTGCTCCGCTGCCATCCTCATTGATCCGTGAGGACGCGACATGAATCAAAAGACCACTTCCGATCCCATGGCCACGCTTTACCAGGAAGGCCGCCATACGTTTGTCGAACTCGTACCCGATGGCGAGGCCCGGCTCGATACCTTGTTCCATACCGTTCCCGCACTGCGCGAACTTGCCGTTGGCGTGGTGTACGGACATCTGCACTCGCGCCCCGGCCTTGATCCGCGGTTGCGCGAAGCGGTGTCATTTGCCGCCATTATCGCCTCGGGCATGGTCGGGCCTCCGCTGAGCGTGCACCTCAAAACCGGCCTGGCATCAGGCCTCGCACCCGGTGAATTGACTGAAATTCTGCTGCAGGCTTCGGCCTTCGCCGGTTTCCCGCGGGCCGTCAGTGCGGCAGAGCAACTCAATCATCTGTTTGCAGACGCGGGCCTTGAATCACCACCGCCCCCCACCCCGAGAGACGTCACTTCAAGATTTTGCGCAGACGTTCGCGCGGGCCATTCACCGATTCCACTGAGTGCCGCCGTGAAACGCCAGTTACGCCAGGCGGACCGTTTGGCCCTGCAAGCCTGCACAGCACAGGCTGTGATCGTCGAGTGCTTTCAAAGCCCCGAGACGCAGCCGAAAGCCCTGCTGTATGTGACGGTGGTCGATGACACTGTTGTCGCCGTGAAATTGTTCAAGGCCCAATGAACGATTCCATGGTTATGGATCGGGGCGGCTTTATCGCAAAACGATAGAGCCGACCTGTCAGATCTGACAGGCGACAAGCGCTGTGATCCGGCTCACAGTAAGCCCCAAGGGATCCATCGTTCCCGGGGGGACGATCATGAAAGGGACTTCACCTCTTTGTCCGCTGCGCGGTACCGAACAGACGCACGCACGCCAACTCGCCATCGCACTCCTCCAGTAAAATCGGCGCCGTACCGCCCGGCATCACCACCTGAACTTCTCCCGCCGACACCCAACCCACTCGCCATGCCGCGCTGGCCACCGCACTGGCGCTGGTGCCGGAAGACGCCGTCGGCCCCTCGCCCCGTTCGAACACCCGCGCCACAATGCGTTGATCGCCGGCGCGCGTCGCCCATTGGAGGTTGACCCCGGCACGGCACGGCTGACCGGCGCCGGTGGGCATGGCGTAGGCGATGGCGGTCAGACAGTCCATCAGCGGCGATTCAAGCATCTGTGCGTTGCTCGGCAATGCGGCTTCATCCTGCACCAGCGTCACGCAATGCGGATTGCCGATACGCACGAACTGGCTGTGGGCCCAGGCGGGATCGAGTTGTGCCAACGGCCGAACACGGCTGAGCTCCACACCGTTGAACGGCACCGGTTCAACCTCGAGCGCATCGACGGCCGCCGGGCCGAAACCGGGCTGGCCGAGGTCCAGCCAGAAGCCCTGCACGCTTGCCAGCTGCGCCGGTTTCACCGAGGTCGACACTGGCGATTGTGCATCCTGTTTGTCGTGATGCACCCGCAGCGTTGCGCCCTCCTGCGGCATCAGCCCTTGTTCAAAGAGTGCCCGGGAAAAAATCGTCAGGCCGTTGCCGCTGCGCTCGGCCAGCGTGCCGTCGGTGTTGACGATCAGCAGGTCAAAGGGTGGCGAGGCCTGAAACGGGCCGATCAGCAAACCATCGCTGCGATGGGATTTGCTGCCGACGGGACGTTGACCGTCGGGCCAATCGCAACACTGCGCGATGGCTGCGGTACTCCACGTCTGGCGCGACAACGCGCACTGCGCGGCGCTGGTCGGCAAATCGATTCCCGCATCGCGTAGCACTCGCGGCGAAACGACCCCGTAGATATTGCCCCGTGCATCGTAGAACTGCGTCATGAACCCGCCCTTGTTTTTCCTGTCGACAGAAGCGTCACTGTAAATCGCAACGCCATGCAGAGGCGAGCAGGCTCGCTCCAGCGAAAGGGCTGTGCAAGGATGTCCGCTGCGGAAACGTTTTTTGCCAAGGATCGTTATGACCAGCCTCACCCCTCAAGACACGTTCGTTCCCGGACGCCTCGAACAGATGTCCACGCGCATCGCCTTCTTCATCGCCGGGCTCGGCATCGCTGCGTGGGCGCCACTGGTGCCCTACGCCAAGGCACGGGCCGGGCTCGATGAAGGCACGCTGGGGTTGTTGCTGCTGTGCCTGGGCGTCGGCTCGATTCTGGCGATGCCGCTGGCGGGGATTCTGGCCACGCGATTTGGCTGCCGGCGCGTGGCCACCGGCGGGACGCTGCTGATTTGTGCGGCATTGCCGTTGTTGGCGACGGTGTCGTCGATACCCGCGTTGATCGCCACACTGTTCATGTTCGGTGCCGGACTGGGCACGGTGGATTCGACAGTGAATCTGCAAGCGGTGATCGTCGAGCGGGCCAGCGGCAAGAACATGATGTCGGGGTTTCACGGTCTGTTCAGCCTCGGCGGGATCGTCGGCGCAGCGGGCGTGAGCGCTCTGCTCGGTCTCGGCTTGTCGCCATTGGCGGCGATGCTGGTGGTGGTCGTGGTGCTGATCGCGGCGCTGTTCAAAGCTGTGCCGCACATGCTGCCTTACGGCAGTGAAAGCTCGGGGCCGGCGTTTGCCGTGCCTCACGGCGTCGTGCTGTTCATCGGCGGGATGTGCTTTATCGTGTTCCTCACCGAAGGCGCGGCGCTGGACTGGAGTGCGGTGTTCCTGGCGCAGGAACGCGGGATCGACACCGCCTATGCGGGGCTGGGTTACGCAGCATTTGCGTTGACCATGACGGCGGGTCGCTTGACCGGTGACCGGATCGTCCGCGCCTTGGGCGCGACCCGGATCATTCTGTTTGGCGGCCTGCTGGCAGCGGCGGGACTGTTTCTGGCAACGTTCGCGCCGGGCTGGGAAGCCGCGCTGGTCGGCTATGCGCTGGTCGGGGCCGGCTGCTCGAACATCGTGCCGGTGCTGTACACCGCAGTGGGCAAGCAGACGGTGATGCCGGAAAGTATCGCGGTGCCGGCGATCACCACGCTGGGTTATGCGGGGATTCTCGCGGGGCCGGCGGTGATCGGGTTTGTCGCCCATGCCAGCAGCCTGAGTTTCGCCTTCGGATTGATGGCGACGCTGCTGGTGGCGGTGGCGATTGGCGGGAAAGCGCTGAAGGTGTGAATCAAAGAACGACCAGCGGCGCAGTTGACTGTCAGATCTGACAGTAGACGCCAACCGTCTGAGGCTCCAGCATCAGAGAAATCTTCTCGGGTGCTGAAGCCATGAAGTGTTCCAGCCTGCAAAAGTCCATCGCCTTGACGCTTCTCATCAGTACGAGCGGTTGCGTTACGCCTGACCGAACGGCCACTCAGGATTGGGGAGAAGGCGCAGCAAACCTCTCTCCAGCGCAACCTCTGAACAATGCAGCCGGGCGTTACGATCACTGGCAAGCCATCGCTCGTGTCCAGGTTGAAGACGGGGCTGACTGCTCGGGCAGCCTGATTGACACCCGAAGCGCAAACGATGACCGCAGCGGCCCGGCCTATGTCCTGACTTCGGGACATTGCGCCAAAGGTGACGCTGACCGGTACATCGAAAACGCCCCGGCTTCCGGCGTCGTGACTTTCAATTATTTCCAGGACACTCAGCACCGGCAGAAGCCCTACCCGATTACAGAAATCGCGTGGAGCACCATGCGCGGCATCGACATTGCGATTCTCAAACTCGACCGCTCCCTGGGCCAATTGATGAGCGATGGCATCACACCGCTCAAACTTGCAACTCAGCCCCTTGCCGTCGACAGCGATGTGCTGGTGGTGGGCGCGCCCATGGATGGCCATGTGCAACGCGCCGCCTGCCTCCAGGAACATAGTGCGGATGTTTTCGAAGCGGGTTGGGCATGGCTCGGGCAGCTCAGCAATCGTTGTCGGGATGTACGCCCCGGCATCTCGGGTTCACCGGTCTTGAATCGCTACAGCAATGAAATCGTGGCGATCGTCGGTACCACGACGCAAGGCAGCGGGCCCTCACGTTGCACTCGCAACGCCCCCTGCGAAGTCAGAAACGGTGACTCGATAAAACTACCTGAGACCAACTACGCGACAAGCGCAGTGCAATTGGAGCAGTGCTTTGCAGCTACCCGTTTCGCCCCGAAAAATTCTGCGTGCCAGCTGGGTCGCGCGACCAATTTCGAGCATGCATTTGGTGACGTCTACACAAGGTTGATCCGTGACGCAAATGGCGAGCTCATTCCGGTGCAATGGACGCAGTCGTTTACCAGCGATCAACCGTTCTATCGCGTGAAACTCGTACGAACACTGGCTGACTGTGCGCTCGACGTCGGTTATGGTCCGGTTCAGCCAAGCCATGGAGACGGATCAGACAGTTCAAGTCAGGAATTACGTGAAGGGCCGGGCCTGTATTTCATGTGCGTGGTGGGGCAGCCACACAGTGCAGGCCCTGCGCAGAGGTGGGACGGCCGCAATGCAAGGATCTATTACCGCTGGGCTCTGGCAGAACCCGTCAAGACGCCGCCTGCCTACCGTGTACTTGAAAGTACAAAGGATGAGTTCACCGTAAAACCGATCGGGATAACGCCGGATCTGGACGTCAGTCACTACCAATACAAAAGTGGTGAACCAGGAGCGGTCGACTGCCAGGACAGTGACGGTTACACGTTAGTCAGGCCACCGCTACTGGACTTTCAGGTTTCGGTGGAGGACGGCCCGAAGAAAGTCTGCCTCAAGACCACAGACATGGCAGGCAATCCCTCTCCAATTACTGATTTTGCATTGCCCGATCAGTGATGCTCGGCAACTGGCCCGTTCAAACCGAATGAAGAACAGGCGGCTGTTGCCGGCCGCCTGCTCAGCCGATCAGAAGCCTACGCTGGCCTGCACGAAGAACGTACGCGGCGCGCCGACATACATCCCCGAGTTGTTGTCGCTGGAGCGGGTGAAGTACTGCTTGTCGAAGATGTTTTTCACCCCGGCGCCTAGCTTCAGGTTCGACAGTTGCGCACCGAAGTCATAGCCGCCGCGCACGTTCCAGGTCATGTAGCCCGGGATGTCGCCGTACTGACCGTCCGCCGTGCCTTCGGTGATGTAATTGCCGTTGAAGCTGCCATCGGCATTCACGCCGGTGCCCGGCGAGCGCTGTTTGGACTGGGCGAAACCGTCGATGTTGTAGGTCCAGCGGTTGATGTCGTAACGCAGGCCGACGGTTGCCACCTGACGCGAGTAGAACGGCAGGTCGCGGCCCTTGAAGCCCGGGATCTCGCCTTCGTATGTAGCGCGGGTGTAAGTGAAACCGGCGTTGGCGGTCAGGCCATCGAGGCGCGGATCGAGCGCCGCCATGTCGTAGTGCACCGAAGCCTCGATGCCCTGGTGCTTGGTCGCACCGAGGTTGGTCCAGCCCACGTCATTGCTGATGTATTGCAGCTCGTCATCGAAGTCGATGTAGAACAACGTCACTTCACCGCCCCACACGTCATCGTTGTAGCGGGTGCCGATTTCGTAGGTCTTGGCCTTCTCCGGCTCCAGGCCATTGGCGGTCTGGTCACCCGAGCCACCCTGACCGAGCTGGAAATACTGCAGGCTGCCGAAGGAGGTTTCGTAGTTGGCGAACAGCTTCCATGCATCCGACAGGTGATACATCACGCTCAGCGCCGGCAGCGGTTCGTTGCTCTCGATGCTGCGGTTTTTTTCCGGCACGCGTTTGCCGGCGGTGTCGAGCACGGCGCGATCGTGCCAGTCGGTGTTGATGTGCTCGAAGCGAATGCCCGGGGTGATGGTCCATTTGCCGACGTCAATCTTGTTGTCGACGTAGACCGAGTTGGCTTCAGTGCCGCCGGTACGGTCCTGGAACACATGGCCGTCTGAAGTCTTGGTGACCACCGGCTCATTGTTGATCAGCGCCAGGCGGCTCGACTGCTCGTGCATCGCTTCTTTCAGGTAGCGATAACCGACGCTGACCTCCTGAGTGGTCGAGCCCACATCAAACACCCGGGACACACGTGGTTCGATGCCCAGGGTGTAGTAGGAACGCGGGTACGAGCTAAGGGTTTTCTGGTCGCGGGCGGCGATGGTGCTGCCTCGGAAGCTGTCGGTGTAATAGGTCAGCACTTCGGCCTGGGTGCGTTCGTCGATCTGGCGGATCCACTTGAACGACACGTCCTTGCGACGGCCACTGAAGTTGTCGTAGTCGCGCACCGAGTCGTACGGTTTGTCGTCGTACTGTTTCTGCGTCAGCCCGCCCGGCATGTCGGCGCTGGCATCGTAGTAGTGGAAGTTGAGGCTGAAGTCGTCCTGATCGGTCGGCGCCCAGTGGGTCTTGAGCAGCACGTCGTCGATGTCGTTGCCGTTGTTGCGCTCGCGGTAACCGTTTCCGTTGACCCCGGAATACAAGAGCGCCACGCCCATCCCGTTGTCGGCGGTGCCACCGAGGAACGCGGTGTCGATGTGTTTCCAGCCGCCATAGCGCGTGGTTTCCAGGGTGGTGCCGATTTCACCGGTGGGGTTTTCCGGGATGGCACGGGTCACAAAGTTGATCACGCCACCCACGTTCTGTGGCCCGTAACGCACGGAACCTGCGCCGCGCACCACGTCGATGCTGTCGAGGTTGCCGGAGGAAATCGGTGCCATCGACAGTTGCGGCTGACCATACGGCGCGAACGCCGCCGGCACGCCGTCGATCAGCACGGTGGAGCGCGGCGACAGACGAGAAGTCAGGCCACGCACGCCGACGTTCAGCGAAATATCACTGCCGCCGGTGCCGTTGGAATCCTGCACCTGCACACCCGGCACACGCTTGAGGACGTCACTGACATTCATCGCGCCCTGTTCGACCATGGCTTCGCGGCGGATCACCGTGCGTGCGCCGGGGTGGTTCTGCACCACCGCGGCATCGGCGTCGCCGAGCCAGTCACCGACCATCTTGATGTCGGTCACGCCCAGTTCCAGCGGGCCGCTGGCGGCTGCGCTCGGCGCTGGCGACAGAGTCACCGAACCTTCATTGATCTGATAGTCCAGGCCGCTGCCTTGCAGCAACCGGCGCAACGCGTCCTCGGGAGAGAGGTTGCCATCGACCGCCGGGGCCTGCTTGCCGGCCACCAGATCAGGGCTGAAAAACACCTGCAGCGAGGTTTGCTGTCCCAGTTCGCTCAGCGCCTGGCCCAGTGGCTGCGCGCGGATATGAATGGGGTCGGCGGCGAAGGCCAGCGGCATCGCAGCGTTGACCGCCAGCGCGAGCGCCAGCGGTAACCAAGGGGATTTATTGTTTTTGGCGGTGGAGTTTTTCACGTCGAACGGAGTCCTGTGGATCGCAAGAGTGTGCGGCTGTTAATGCAAACCAGTTGCAGTTGAACAGGAAGACGACGAACTCGAAAAAAACCTGAATTTTATTTTGAAATTATTTCCTGACTGCCGTCGGCGAGTGTTCGCACGGCCACCGGAAGGATGTTCGGCAAGGCCTTGAGCAAGGCATCGGTGTTGTCGGATTTGAACACGCTGGTCAGGCGCAGGTTGGCCACGGTCGGGTTGGCGACGGTCAACGGCTTGTCGCGATAACGGGAAACCTCTTCGACGACTTCGCTGAGGCTGGCGTTGTTGAACACCAGTTTGCCGCTGCGCCAGGCCGTCAGCTCTGCCGGATTGACCGCGTAGGCCGGTGCCACTTTGCCCTGGGCATCGATCCGCGTGCCGAGGCCGGCAGTGAGGCTGATGAAATCGGCATCGGCCGCATCACGCCCCTGCACCTTGACCGTCCCCTGCTCAACCGCAACCCGGGTCTGAGTCACGTCGCGGCGCACATCGAAGCGGGTGCCGGTGACCGTGACCTTGCCGCTGCCGGCCTCGACCACGAACGGGCGGGACGTGTCGTGCTCGACGCTGAACATCGCCTCGCCTTCGGTCAGCTCGATGAGTCGCCGATCCTTCTCGAAACGCACCTGCAAGCGGCTGCGGCTGTTGAGGTCGATCACCGAGCCGTCCGGCAATGCCACATGCTTGCGCTCGCCCGGCGCTGTGGCGAATTCGGCGCTGTACCCTGCCGGGTGATTCAAGCCACTGAACAGACCGAGCCCGAGCGCCACCGCGACCACGCTGGCCGCTACGGCATAACGCAACAACGGACGGCGTTCGCGCCGCGCTGGCGGAGTTTCGCACAGGGCCTTGAGCCGCGGCGCCGGCAGCAGATCCGCCGCCGTCCACAGGCCTTGCAGCAACTGGAATTCGTCATGGTGCTGGGGATGTTCGTTCAGCCAGGCTTCGAAGCTGCGATATTGTTCAGCGTCGACAGCAGGCTCCTGCAAACGCACAAACCAGCGTGCCGCCTCATCACGCACCGTTGTTTGCCCGCACGCGCAATCACGAGTATCCATCATGGAATGTCCTGTCTGGCTGGGGATGAAAAGACGCCGCGGCTCATGATTGCGCCCCGTCCAGGCGATCACGCAGATGCCGCAGGGTGCGGATCATATACTTTTCCACCATGTTCCTGGACAGGCCCAGGCGCTCGGCGATTTCGGCCTGGGTCAGGCCTTCGATCTTCTGCCAGACGAAGATTCGCCGGCAATTGACCGGCAATTCGCAGAGCGCCCGTTCGATGGAATCGGCCAGCTGGATCGCATGCATGTAATGCTCCGGATCGCCGGTCGGCGACTCACTGAGATCGATCGCCCCCGACTCCATGGCACCCCGCCGGTCCTCACGCCGATAGCCGTCCACCGCGATATTGCGCGCCGTCTGGTGCAAATACGCCCGGGGCTGCTGCACCGCCGACGAATCGGATTCGAGCACCCGCACAAAGGTGTCGTGCGCCAGATCCTCAGCCTGCGAGCGATTGCGCAGGCGACGGGTCCAGGTGCCGATCAACTCTTCGTAATGCTCGAGAAAGCCGGGTCTGCGGGGCAGCATGGGGATCATTGCGGCGTGCTGAGGAAAGGGGCGTGAATAGTAATGCTTCCTATTAAGCCGAAGCAATGGAATCCTCGGGAATGCCGACGAAGCTGTTTCCCCCTATCAACCCAGCGCTCTAACTCGCGGCAATCTCTGCCTTGCGCGGACAGAACCACCCGTGCATCAAACCCGCTTGAAAGAACTGCACCGGCGCCTCGAACCCGGCCGACTCGATCAGACCGGCGACCTGCGGCGCTGGCAGAATCGCCACATCCCGGGCATAGGCCAAACGCGCTCGCTCAAGCATCTGCGCCGGCACCTGGGCCGACGCCATCAGCGTCATCCAGTGACGCAGCAATGCTTCGTAGGCCGGAGATTCGGTGTCAGAGGCCAGATCAGCATTCGCCAGAACCCCGCCCGGCACCAGACGACGGGCAATCTCATGGAAAAAATCGATACGGGTCTGGGGGTCGAGCAAAAACTGCGACACCAGAAAACAGGTCGCACCGTCGTAACCGGATTCATCCGTCAGCGTATCGAGGTAGCCTTCGTGAAAACGGCAGCGGGAGAGAAAACCGCCCTCTGTCGCTCGCTGACGGCACACGTCGAGCATGGCGCCCGAAGGGTCGACTGCGGTGAATTGCCAGCCGGGAAACTGCTGCGCCAGATGGGCCATTTCCACACCCGTGCCCACGCCGACGCAGAGTATCCGGGCATTCTCCGGCAGGCCCGCGAATACTGAATTCAGCAGCAAATACAGGGCATCACGCAGGGGCGCCATTCCGCTCCACTGTTTGTCATAGACGGCGGACTGCTGGTCGAACAGGGCCTTGAGTGCTTGATTGTCCATGGAAAACCTTCCTCTGCATCATGATCGAGTGCACCGCGCAGATCGCGGTGAAGTTTCATTATCGCAGGGCTGTCAAGGCTCTCGCGTGAAGCAGGCGATTGATCATTCCGCCCATCGACTGGTCGCAATCCATCAACCCCACACCCGTTCCGCACGGTACGCCGCGTTGCAAGTGGATAAAGAGTTTCGAGCTGGCACAGTTCAACATTTCCCAAGTACACACCGAAGAACTCGGCGGCTTCATCTACTTCAACCTCGACCCGAATGCACTGTCGCTGCGGGATCTGTTCCCCGGGGCCGGCTTTCGGCAAAAAAATGCCCGCAACAGGCAGGCACTGTTGAAACTCGAACGTTCAGTTGTGCGCTCAGACCTCGTCGCACGATTGGCCAATTGGGTTCAATAACCGGACCGCTGCCAACGCATTTTTCTCACCACCGCCATTGATCGTGTAGCCAACGCGAGCCGAGCCGGTTTGAATGGGTTTGATATGTGCGTGCCAGTCACCGATGGTTTTTTCCAACCCGTTGTCGACGTCATTCTGGGTAATAAAATGATTCCGCGAGGTCTGAGTGCCGGGGATGGGCACCGTGCCACTTGGATCACTGTATCCCTGCAATGTGATTTTCAAAACACCACCGATTTGCGCACCAGTAAGTGGTCCAATTTTTACCCTGATGCCGTTCATTGGGTCAGAAAGGCAAGTGATCACACCGTTAATTGCGCCTGGAAAAGTAATGTCGCTCATTTTCAGCTCCCTGAATTGATCGGTTTGATGTCAGCGCAGGTTCAATCGGAACCACACACCGCAAGCCAATCGTCTCCCCTTGGCAGCTGTTTGCACACTGTCAGAACTGACAGTCCAGCAAGAACCATTCGCTATAACAATTTGTTCTTTCCAGCCAAATTCGATTTCACTGGGCACAAACCCGCGCGGTTCTGGATCGACCATCCGAAAACGCAGCAGTAATTTTGCTGGCGGTAGACGGGTTCCTCTTCGGCGAGGATGCCCATCAACGAGTTGAAATGCTTTTCCGCAAACCCCGGATAATCCAGCCATTGCCGACAGGTCTTGCGCGCCATTTCATCACGGGCCACGCGCAATTCACGTTCGGTGCCGCGACCAGCAAGCCCTGATTGCCCATCAGCAGGATCGGCTTGTCACCGAGCAGCCTGCTCACGCGCTCCGCCTCTTCACCCAGTCCCATGCCATCGAATCCGTCACCATGCTTTTTTCGACTTGACGGGAAACGACAGTGGCTGCCGTTTTGAGCGGGGTACCTCTTAGAAACGGGAGCGAGCACGCTCGCCCCCGCCGGTTTCACTAACGGTGAATCAACCTTTTTCGTCGATCCCCGCTTGCAGGGGCTGACTGTCCAGATGACCGCTCAGGGTCACCGGGCCGACTTTCAGGTTGCCGTTTTCAAGGGACACCTTCGGTGCGTTTTCTTCGCTTTTGTGTGGCAGGTCCAGACCGGCTTTTACGCCGTAGTCGAGGTTGCTCAGGTCGCTGCTGCTGACCTTCGAACCGCCCAGATCGACCTTGCCTTCAGTCGTGGAAATCCGCGCGCCGGTCAGTTGGGTAGCGCCGCCGACCATGAGATTCACACCCTGGCTACCGCTGATGCCGGAGGCCTGTTTCACGTTGTCCTTGTGCGCGTATTCGCCGTCGGCTTTCAGCGTTGGCTTGTAGTCGGTGCCCGCGAGTTTGCCTTTGTCGTCGGCTGGGGTCTTCTTGGCGGTCAGGCCCAGATCCACGTCAACCTTGGCGTGAGTGCTGGAGTCCTGACGGCTTTCAACCGAGAGATCACCCGACACTTTGCCGCTGACATTGCGCGCATCAATCCGCGCACCGTTCAGGCTCGCATCACCGCCGCTGTTCAACACCACCGTGTCAGCCTTGATCTGGCTGTTCTGCTGGGTGGTGCCTTGCAGGTAATCCACGCCGACTTTGGCCCCGGCATTGAAGCCGTGATCGCTGCTGACTTTTTCATCGGCGGCGGTCGGTGTGCTTTTGCTCAGATTGCCACCGGCGCTCAACGCCACATTCCAGTTGTCGCGGTTGTCGGTGGACTGCGCGGACTCCTGAACGAAGCCGCCCTTCTGCGCGTCGATGGTGACGTTTGGCGCGCTGACCTGGGTGCCTTGCAGGTGCACCGAATCGCCGCTCAACGCGATGCCGTTCTGGCTGTTGAGCTGGCCACCGGTGAGGGTCTGAGTGTTCTCGTTGACCCGGCCGATGTTGAAGTTGCCGCTGAGGTTGCCGCCCTGATCGCGGCTCTTCTCGCTGCTGGTCTTGCTGCCGCCGGCCTTCAGGCCGCCGCCGAGATTGCTGCCGGTGGCGACGTGCGAATCGGTAGCTGCCTGCAGGTCGAGCTTGCCGCCAGCCTTCAGGTCGATAGCGCCAGCGCTGTCGATCTTCGTGCCCTGCTGAACCTGATTGCCACCGCTGCTCAATTGCACCGGGCCATTGCCGCTGAGGCTGGCAACGTGCGCCTGGCTGTCGGTGGTCGTGTTGCCTTTGTGATCGAGCTGCAAGCCAGCGCCGAGATCGACGTTGGTGCCATCGGTACCCGGCAAGGTGCCGACAGTCAGCGAGCCGTTGCCGCGCAGGCTGGAGCTGTCGCTGCTCTGGCGGTCGTTGGCCTGATTCAGGGCCAGGTCACCGCCGGTCTTGACGCTGACACCGCCCTGCCCGCCGTCGAAACGGCTGCCTTCGAACTGTGCGTCGCCGCCGACATTGATATTCACGCCCTGGCTACCGGCGTAACCGCCGACCACCGCCGTGGCGCTGTTCTTGCTCGACTGGCTGCTGCCACCCGCGCCGCTGCCGGCCACGTTCACGTCTTCACCGGCCTTGGTGTAGACGCGCACATCGACCTTGGCATCCACCGCGTTGTCGGCGCTGCTGCGGGTGTTGTTCGCGGCGTCGGCCACCAGTTTGTCAGCGCTGATGTTCACTTTGCCGGCGCTGGCGTTGTACTGGGTGCCCTGGTCGTGCAGCGTGCCGCCGACCTTCACGTCCACGGTCTGGCCGTCGAACCGGCTGACCACGGCGTTGCTGCTCTGCTCGGTTTTATCGGCGCTGGCATGACCGACCGCCACGTCGATACCGACGTTCGGCTGGCCGAGATTGGCCAGTGCATCCTTGTCCGGGACCTTACCGCCGAGCACGTCTTTCACCACACCGGCAATCGGTCGGGCGATGTCTTTGTACTCGACGTTGGCACCGATGTCCGCCGACCAGTTGCTCTCGCTGTGAGTGCTGCTTTCGGTGTTGCTCGCAGCACGGTTGTCCACTTCGTTGGCGGCGACGTTCAGGCCGTTACCGGACTTGAGTTGCGCGCCCTCGGTGGCGAGTTTGTCAGCGTTGATGTTCAGGCTGCCGTTGCTCTGCACGCCCGTGGTTTGCGCGGTGGTTTTGCCGGTGGTGTCTTGCGAGGTGCTGTGCGAGAAGTCCACGCCGCTGCCGGCGCGGTCAAGGCCGCCGGTGTAGTAGAAACCGCCGCCGGTGCTGCGGGTTTCGGTCGAAGTGCTGTGGCTGTCCTGCTCGGCCAGCAACGAGACGTTCTTGCCGCTCAGGGTGGTGTCGCCGGCGGTGGATTTCACCTCGGCGCCCTTGAGCGTCACGTCGCCGCCCGCCTTCACCTGCACGCTGGCGCCGCTGAGGCTGGAACCCTGCTGGGTGACGTCGTTGGCGGTGACGGTTTGCGCCTTGTCTTCGTAATGCACGCCGGCGCGATATTGCTCCGCCGTCTGTTCCTTGGCGTAGGCGTCGAAGCCACGGGTCTGCGTGCTGTCGCTGCTGTCGTGGGTGTTCTGCGTCGAATGCACATTCACATCACCGGCCGCATCCGCCGTCAGCGAACCGCCGGCCTTGACCGTGGAGCCGGCGACTTCGATGTCCTTGGCGCTTTTCAGCTTGAGGTTGCTGTCGGAAGCCAGCTCGCTGCGCACCGTGGTGCTGTCCTTGCTGTTCTGCCGGGACTCGTCCTTGGTGATGCCGAAGAACTTGCTGTCCTTGTCGTGGTTGTTGCTGTGCGAGGTGTCCTGCACGCCATCGATGGTCAGTGAACCGTTGTCGCTGATCACGCTGGCATCCTTGCCGCCACGCACCTGGCTGCCGCTGATGCGCACATCGTCAGCCTTGACCAGCAGTTTGCCGGCCGCGTTGATCTTGCTGCCCTGATGCTGGGTCTGGCCCTTGTCGACGTCGCCGGTCTTGCCGAAGAAACCGCCGCCGACCAGATCACCGGAATAGCGGTTGTCGCTGCTGCGGTTGGTGCGGGTCGCGGTGGTGATTTCCACCTGTTTGCCGGCCAGTTGCAGATCGCCGGCGCTGTTCAGCTCAGCACCTTCGGAGCGCAGCAGCGCAGCGGTTTGCAGGGCAATGTTGCCGGCCTTCAACTGGCTGGTGACGCTGCGCTGCTCTTCGCTGCGGCTGTCCCAATCGGCTTTCCACAGGTGCTTGCGATGCTTGCCCTGATCGGTCCGGGTGTGGCTTTCAGTGGCGGCGGTCAGGCGCAGGTCGCCGCCGCTTTGCACGCTGAGATTGTTCTTCGCGTCGACCTTGGCGGCTTTCAATTCGGTGTCTTTGCCGGACGACAGTTGCGCGTCGCGGCTGGCGATGATCTGGCTGCCGTGCTGACGCGAATCGCTGTCGGTCTTGGTGCGTTCGTAGGTTTCCCAAGTGATGCCGATGGTGCTGTTGTTCCAGTTCTCGCGCTGTTCCTGGAGCTTGCGGCTCTCGACAGTGGTCAGGGTCAGATTGCGTTTGGCCTCGACCTTTACGTCACGACCGCTGACATCGGTGGCGGCCAGCGTCAGGTCCTTGCCGCTGTGCAGGGCGACGTCGCCCTGGCTGCTGCGAATACCGGCGCGGGTCACGTCGAGGCTGTCCGGGATCGCCTGGCCGCTGACGCTCAAGTCGCCCGCCGAACGAATCTGCACACCGTCACGCCCGGCGACTTGCACAGCGCCGACCTTCACCCCCGCGCCTTCAGCGGTGCTGACGATGTTGATGCGCCCGGCCTGCATCGCGCCGAACAGGCTGGCGTCGATCCGCTGATCGGTGGTGTTGCCCGCCGGGTCCACGGCTTTCACCTGACCGCTGGCGTAATCGACCTGATTGCGTCCGACGGTGAGGTTCAGTTGGTCACGCGCAGTGATAGCGCCCTGGCTGTCGATGCGCGGTGCGATCAGGTTGATCGAGCCTTCGCCATTGCGCAGGCCACCGCTCTGAATCTGCAACTGACCGGTGGCATCGCGGGTGCTCAGGGCTTGCAGCTTGCCGTCATTCAGCTCGGGACGGCCGACCACCAGGTTGGCGTTCGGCGTGTTGATGAAACTGCCGCCGTTCACCGAAATGCCGTTCGGGTTGGCGAGCACGTAGTCGGCGGCGCGACCGAAGATTTCCTGGGCGCCGTTGATGGCCGACGGGTTGCGGCTGATCACTTCGTTGAGGATCACGCTTGCGGCCTGGCCCTGCAATTGCGGGTTGGCCGCCAGTTGCCCGGCGAGCTGCGATTGGCCGGCCTGCAAGGCATTGTTCAACACCAGGCCCTGACGGTCGACGTTGTAGTCGAGGAACTGGTTGTGCGACAGGCCCGAGCCGTTGGGCGCGACGATGTTGACGATCGGGACGCCGCCCTGGGTCTGCAATTGCGCGGTGCCGCCGGGGCCGGGCGCGACCACCACACCGCCGGCCATGGCGCCCGGCAGGTGAGCGACCAGGAACAGGCTGGCGATGGCCCAGCGCAGTTTGCCCCGTGGGGAAAGGTGAAACGCAAAGGTGTTCATTGGCATAAAAAACTCTCCATGTAGTGCGGCATCACGTTGCGCGTTGAGTTAAAGGCCACGGCTGTCGCGCTCAGGTCCGATGGCTGTTGTTCACTGACGTTCATATCTGCAGTCCGACGCGCATCAGCCAGGTTTCAGGCTCGCGGTGCAGGCCGGTCGGAGTGTTCAGGCTGCGTTGGTAATCGACATCCACTTGCAAGTTTTTCCAGCCCAGGTTGAGGCCGATGCTGGCGCCGCTCAGGCGTTGAACCGGGGCGCCGTGGTCGGCCTTGATCCAGCCGTGGTCGAGTCCGACACGCGGGGTGAGCTGCACCGGCAAATCGGTGCGTAGCGGCAGGCGCAAGGTGTTGCGCCAGATCGCACCGCTGGCCCCGGACGCACTGCTGACCCGGTAACCGCGCACGGCGGAATCGTCGGTGCCGAGCAGTTGCTCGATCGCCGGCAGCGGGTCAGGGCTGTATTGCAGATTGAGCTGGCTCTGCCATTGCCAGGCTTGCGTGCCGAGCTGGCCGTTGCGCCATTGGCTGAGGCCGGCGCGGTACTTGCGAAACTGCGCTTTGGGCAGGTTCCTGACCTGATGATCGGCATCGTCGTCGGCGCCGAGCCAGCGCAGCCCCTGCGCGTAATTGAAGTCAAGGTTCCACACCGCGCGATCGAGCCAGAACAGATTGAGCCCGGCCTCGGCCACGGTCAGGGTCGGGCTCTGGATGCCGAGCCGGACGTTTTGCAGATAGCTGTCGACGTCCTTGTGCGCCAGCTGCAGGTTGGCGCTGAGCTGATGGCTCTGGTCGCGCCACAACACCCGGTCGGCGCGCAGGCTCAGTTGATCGGTGATGCCCGTGCTGTACAGGGTCGTGCCTGGGAGTTTGAACGGCGAGCGATATTCGGCATGGCTGGCGAATGTGCTGAACGTCCAGTAGCCATAGGGAATTGCGTAATAAAGGCTGGCGTTGCGGTTATAGCGGTCGCCCCGGTTGAGGGTGTCGCTGGCACTCACGCTCAACAGGTCGTTGAGCTCCAGCGGGCTGTCGAGGGTCAGGCTCAACGTGTGGCGATCCCGTCCGGTGCTGGCGCTGCCGAGGTTGTCGAAACCGGCGCCAAGGGCCCAGCGCGACTGCCCGGAGGTACGCGAACGCAGGATGATTTTTGACGCACCGGGCTGACTGCCGGGGGCGATATCGGCGGTCAGATCGAGGGTGCGCAGACGGTTCAACTGATCCAGTCCCTGCTCCAGATCCCGCAGGTTCAAGGGCTTGCCGAGCATGCCCGGGAACGCGCCGCCGAGCGACACCGGCAGGCTCTGGTCGGCCAGTTCGATGGACTCGATGTAGCCTTCGTCGACCAGAATATCCAGCGACTGTCCCGCCGCCGGCGCACTGCTCAGGTACGGGCGACTGGCGATGTAGCCCTTCTCCACATAAAGCGCGGTGATGGTCGCCAGCAGATGGTTGATCTGACCGACGCCCATGCACGGCGCCAGCAGCGGCTTGATCCGGGCGTTGAGCTTGTCCTTATCGATCAGCGTGACGCCGCCGATGCGCGTGCCGCTCAGGGGCCAGCAGCGTTCGTCGGGTTTGATCGATTCGGGGATGGCCGGAGTGGCAGGCGGCGCGCCGAACGCGCCACGCTCCAGTTGCCGCTTGCGCTGTTCGATTTGCAGTTGTTGCAGATCGCGCTGCTGCTGTTGCTGCTGGCGCAGCACTTCCTGGCCCGGGTTCGACGATTCGGCGGCAAAAACGCTGGGCGCACACACACTCAACAACAAGGCCAACAACAGCGGGCGAGGCAGGAAACGACTACGAGAAACAGCGCAAAGCGAATACGGCACTCAACATCCTTGCAATCAACTGGCTTAATGCCACCCCATCAATAGCGGTGATAGTCAGAGCCTTCCTACACAATTGCAAGACGCTTCCTACAGCGCTTACATTTCTTAAACAAATGATCAGCTTTTCTTTCAACACCCCCCATCTGACGACCGGCGATAAAAACCAATTGCCACAAAATATTACTCGCGTCATATTACGGTCGTAATAGCCATTCCGCTTCCTCAGGTATTACGCCATGACCAGCATGCCCACCGTAGAACCCGATCTCGCCGTTCCGGTCAGCGCTCCCAAACCTCCCCTGCTCAAACGCCTGTTGTTGCCCACTGCCGGTTTGGCTGCGCTGGTGTTAGCCGGGTTGTACGCCGTGCATTGGTGGGGCACCGGGCGGTTTCTTGAGGAGACCGACGATGCCTACATTGGCGGCGACGTCACGGTGATCGGGCCGAAGGTGGCCGGTTACATCGAGGAAGTGCTGGTCAGCGACAACCAGAAGGTGAAGGCCGGCGACGTGCTGATTCGCCTCGACGCCCGCGACTACCGCGCCAATCTGGCCAAGGCTGAAGGCGCCGTTGCCGCCGAGGAAGCGCTGCTGGCCAACCTCGATGCCACCGAACAGCTGCAACAGGCGGTAATCGGTCAGGCCCGCGCCGGCATCGATGCCGCCAGCGCCGAAACCGCCCGTTCCCGGGACGACAACGCACGCTACAAACGTCTGGTAACGACCAATGCGGTTTCGGTGGAAGCCGCGCAACGGGCCGACGCCACCTTCAAGACTGCGCAAGCCTTGAGCGCCAAGGCCCAGGCCGAACTGCTGGCCGCGCAACGCCAGCTCAACGTGATCGAAACCCAGAAACAGCAGGCCCGAGCCGCCCTCCAGCAAGCCCGGGCCGAGCGTGATCTGGCGCAACTCAACCTCGGCTACACCGAATTGCGCGCCCCGGTCGACGGCGTGATCGGCAACCGCCGCGCGCGGGTCGGCGCTTATGCCCAGGCCGGCTCGCAACAGTTGTCGGTGGTGCCGGCCAGCGGTCTGTGGGTCGATGCCAATTTCAAGGAAGACCAACTGGCGCGGATGAAACCCGGCCAGCGCGTGAGCATCCGCGCCGACGTGTTGTCCGGCCAGGAATTCCACGGCCGCCTCGACAGCCTTGCCCCGGCCACCGGTTCGCAGTTCAGCGTGCTGCCGCCGGAAAACGCCACCGGCAACTTCACCAAGATCGTCCAGCGTGTGCCGGTGCGAATCCTGCTCGACCCCGCCGACGGCGTACTCGGTCACCTGCGTCCGGGCCTGTCGGTGACGGCCGAAGTCGACACCCGCGCCCAACCTGAAACCACCGCCGTGGCCAGCGCGCCATGAGCACCGCCCTCACCGCCTCCGCGCAGCCATTCAATGCCGCCGAGATGGCGACGGCGACCAAAGTGTTCGCCTTCGCCACGATGTGCATCGGCATGTTCATCGCGCTGCTGGACATCCAGATCGTCTCGGCCTCGCTGCGCGATATTGGCGGCGGGTTGTCCGCCGGCACCGATGAAACGGCGTGGGTGCAGACCAGTTACCTGATCGCCGAAATCATCGTGATTCCGCTGTCGGGATGGCTGTCGCGAGTGTTTTCCACGCGCTGGCTGTTCTGCGCTTCGGCAGTCGGTTTCACCCTCGCCAGCCTGTTGTGCGGCATCGCCTGGAACATCCAGAGCATGATCGCCTTTCGCGCGCTGCAAGGGTTTCTCGGCGGCTCGATGATTCCGCTGGTGTTCACCACCGCATTCTTTTTCTTTACCGGCAAGCAACGGGTGATTGCCGCTGCGACCATTGGCGCCGTGGCTTCGCTGGCACCGACATTGGGTCCGGTGATCGGCGGCTGGATCACCGACATTTCGTCCTGGCACTGGCTGTTCTACATCAACCTGGTGCCGGGGATTTTCGTTGCCGTGGCGGTGCCGATGCTGGTCAAGATTGATCAGCCGGAACTGTCGCTGCTCAAGGGCGCGGATTATCTGAGCATGGTGTTGCTGGCGCTGTTTCTCGGCTGCCTGGAATACACCCTCGAAGAAGGCCCGCGCTGGAACTGGTTCAGCGATCAGACCATCCTGACCACCGCGTGGATCAGCGCCCTGGCCGGCGTGGCGTTTGTCGGCCGCACGCTGCACGTGGCCAATCCGATCGTCGACCTGCGCGCCCTCAAGGATCGCAATTTCGCTCTGGGCTGCTTCTTTTCCTTCGTCACCGGCATCGGCCTGTTCGCGACGATTTACCTGACGCCACTGTTTCTCGGCCGGGTGCGTGGTTACGGCGCGCTGGACATTGGTCTGGCGGTTTTCTCGACCGGGGTGTTCCAGATCATGGCGATTCCGCTGTACGCCTTTCTGGCCAATCGCCTCGATCTGCGCTGGATCATGATGGCGGGCCTGGCGTTGTTCGCCTTGTCGATGTGGGAATTCAGTCCGATCACCCACGACTGGGGTGCCGGGCAATTGATGTTGCCGCAAGCCCTGCGCGGGATTGCCCAGCAACTGGCGGTGCCGCCGGCGGTGACATTGACGTTGGGTGGTCTGGCGCCAGCGCGGCTTAAGCACGCCTCGGGCCTGTTCAACCTGATGCGTAATCTGGGCGGTGCAATCGGGATTGCCGCGTGCGCGACCATTCTCAACGACCGCACCAACCTGCACTTCACGCGGTTGGCCGAGCATCTGAACAGCAGCAACGAAGCAGTGAATCAGTGGCTGGCCCAGGTCGGCGGCAACTTCGCCGCACTGGGTCAGAGCGGCGATGCAGGCCTTACCGCCAGCCTGCGTCAGCTATGGCTGCTGACCTACCGCGAGGCACAGACACAGACCTACGGCGACACGTTCCTGATGATCATGGTGTGCTTCGTCATCGCCACGGCGATGGTGCCCTTGATGCGCAAGGTGCAACCACCGGCGGCGCCGAGTGCCGATGCACATTGAGCGATCAGGCTTGCGGGATTTTGCGAAAGCCCACGGCCAGACGGTTCCAGCTGTTGATGGTGCTGATCGCCACGGTCAGGTCGACCATTTCTTTTGGCGAGAACTGGGCAGCGACCGCTTCGTAATCTTCGTCCGGGGCATGGGTCAGGCTCAGTTGGGTCAGGGACTCGGTCCACAGCAGCGCGGCGCGTTCGCGGTCGGTGAAGAACGGCGCTTCACGCCAGGCGGTCACGGCGAACAACCGGCGTGGGGTTTCGCCGCCCTTGATCGCGTCAGCGGTGTGCATGTCGATGCAGAACGCACAGCCGTTGATTTGCGAAGCGCGCAGTTTGACCAGTTCGATCAGGGTCTTTTCCAGCGGAAGTTTCGAGACGGCGGTTTCCAGGGCGATCATCGCTTTCAGGGCGTCTGGGGAAGCGGTGTAGAAATCGGCACGAGGTTTCATGGTGATTCTCCGGGGCAAGTGAATGTGTGGCTACGTTAGTCCCGGGGCCGGGCCAAACAAATAGCCAATCTCCCGGAAGACGTGTAGGCCACTCCTTTCTGGCGCCAGAAAAGAAAGTGCAAAGGGGCAATTGCCAGCGCTCGTTCGGTGCCACTAGAATGCGATCAATTCTTAATTGCACTCTAATTGCAGCCAGGCATCGGATGCCCGCAACGAGTATCTGCCGCTCATGTCGTCTCTCGATCCGCCATTGAATCAGCAAGTCCAGACGCTCTACAGCGAACACCACGGGTGGCTGCAAGGCTGGCTGCAACGCAAGCTGGGTAATCGCTGCGATGCGGCCGACCTGGCTCACGATACGTTTTTGCGCCTGCTCAGCCGTCAGGTGCTCAAGCCTCTGGGCAGCGAACCCCGGGCACTGCTGACGCACATCGCCAAAGGTCTGGTGATCGACCGCTGGCGGCGCCAGGACCTGGAGCGCGCCTACCTGGAAACCATCGCCCATCTGCCGCCTGCCGAAGTGCCGTCGCCGGAGACCCGCTATCTGATTCTTGAAACCCTGTGGCGCATAGAAGCGTTGCTGCGCGAGCTGCCTGCGCAGACCCGCGACACCTTCCTGCTGTCGCAGATCGAAGGCCTGACCTATGCGCAGATCGCCACGCGGCTGAGGGTTTCGCTGATCACCGTGAAACGCCACATGCGCGCCGCGTTCATTGCCTGCCTGAGTGTCGCCTGATGAATTCATCGATGATCAATCCGCAGATTCTCGGTGAAGCCGCCGACTGGCTGGTGCAATTGCATTCGGGCACCGCCTCGCCGTCCGATCATCAGGCCATCGCGCAGTGGCGCAACCGCAGCGCCGAACACGCCATTGCCTGGCAACGGGCCGAAGCGCTGCTGGGGGACTTGCGCAGCGTGCCGGCCAACGTCGCCATCCAGACCCTGCAACGGGCTTCGCGCAAAGAAGGCCTCAGCCGTCGCCAGACCCTTACCCGCCTCGGTCTGCTGTTGATGGCCGGGCCGGTGGGCATCGCCTCGCAACATGTTCCGTGGCAGCAGTGGACGGCCGATCAGCGCACCGCCATCGGCGAGCAAAAAACGCTGCAACTGCCGGACGGCACCCAATTGCTGCTCAACACCGACAGCGCCGTGAACATCGCTTACAGCCCGGTCGAGCGCCGGGTGCTGCTGCTCAACGGCGAGGTGCTGATCACCACTGCCAGCGATGCCGCCGCCCGCCCGTTCATTGTCCAAACCCCACAAGGTCTCGCTCGTGCGCTCGGCACGCGGTTCTGCGTGCGCACCGAAGGTTCGCGCAGCCTGGTGTCGGTGCTGGAGGGGCAAGTCCAAATCACCCCGCAATTGCTCAAGCAAAATACGATCATCAAGGCCGGCGAACGCCAGCGCTTCAAGCTGAACGGCTTCGACAGCGCTGAAACCTTCGACACCGCCAGCCTGGCCTGGGACAAGGGCATGCTGCTGGCCAGCAACATGCGTCTGGACGAATTGCTCGGCGAACTCAGCCGTTATCGTCGCGGCGTCCTGCGCTGTCATCCGGACGTCGCGGCGATGCGTGTGTCCGGGGCGTTTTCCCTGCGCGACACCGACGCCAGCCTGCGCCTGCTCAGCGACACCCTGCCGCTGAACATCAACAGCCTGACCCGCTATTGGCTGTCGGTGGAGCCCCGCGTCTGAGCCTTCGGAAAATATTTTCAATGTTCACTGATACCTTTTCGCGCCTCGTTCGGTGAGTGGATAGACCTTTCAATTCCACGCGCCCGACAGGATCGCCGAATGACCGCATTGCCCACGCCCCGCCCTGCCACTTTTCCGCTCAAGGCCCTTGGCCTGGCCCTGGCTTTCGGCGCACTGTTGCCGACTGTTGGCCACGCCGCCAACAGCGTCAGCGAAAGTGCCAGCCAAAACGTCAACATCAGCCCGGGCCTGCTCAGTCATGTACTGGCGCAATTTGCGGTCAGCGTCGGCGTGCCGTTGTCGTTCGACCCGGCACAACTGGGCAATCGCCAGAGCCCGGGCCTGCAAGGCAATTACACCGCGCAAAGCGGTTTCGCCCGATTGCTGGAAGGCAGCGGCTTCGAACTGATCAGCACCGGCAACAATGGTTACACCGTGGCGCCGAAAGTCGCGGCGGACGGTGCGCTGGAACTCGGCGCCACCACCGTCAGCGCCCTGCACGACAGCAGCGATGACACCTACGGTGGCGAACAGGTCGCCCGTCGCGCACAGGTCGGCATGCTCGGTAATCAAGCGGTCAACGACCTGCCCTTCAGCGTCACCAGCTACACCGCCAGGACCATGGCCGATCAGCAGGCGCAAACCATTGGCGATGTGTTGCTCAACGATGCCTCGGTGCGCCAGTCCAACGGCTTCGGCAACTTCTCGCAGATGTTCATGATCCGCGGTCTGCCGCTGGCCTCCGATGACATTTCCTATAACGGCCTCTATGGCGTGCTGCCGCGGCAGATCATCGCCGTCGAAGCGCTGGATCGAGTGGAACTGTTCAAGGGCCCGAACGCCTTCGTCAACGGCGTGACCCCGAGCGGCAGCGGCATCGGCGGCGGGATCAACCTGCAACCCAAACGCGCCATGGACACGCCAACGCGCAGCGTCACTCTCGACTACAGCGCCGACGGCCGGGTCGGCGGGCATCTGGACCTTGGCCAGCGCTTTGGCGAGGACAACCGCTTCGGCGCCCGTATCAACCTGATGCAGCGCGAAGGCGACACCGCCGTCGATGACGAAGACCAGCGCTCGTCGCTGTTCAGCGTCGGCCTGGACTATCGCGGCGATCGCCTGCGGGTCTCGACCGATTTCGGCTATCAGAAGCAGGTCATCAATCAGGGGCGCTCGGTGGTCTATGTCGATTCGAGCCTGACAAAAGCCCCCAAGGTGCCGCACGCCAACGCCAGCTATGCCCAGAGCTGGAGCTACTCGCAGCTCGAAGACACCTTCGGCATGGCACGCGCCGAGTACGACCTCAACGACAACTGGACCGCCTATGTGTCCGGCGGCGCCAAGCACACCCGGGAAAACGGCGTGTACTCGTCGCTGACCGTCACCGACCTCAACGGCAACGCCCGTGGCGGCATGCTCTATTCGCCCCACGATGAAGATAACCAAAGCGCCATGGCCGGGCTCAACGGCCGCTTCGACACCGGCCCCGTCACCCATCAATTGAACCTCGGCTGGGCGGGCATCTGGGGCGAGCAGCGCTCGGCGTTCGAAACCGTCGGCGCGGCCGGGCGCTACAGCACCAACCTGTACAACGTCACCGACAAGCCGCGCCCGGCACCCACCTCGTTCGCCAGCGACATCAACGACCCGCGCATCACCGGCAAGAACATCCTGCGCAGCGAGGCGATTTCCGACACCCTCGGCTTCGTCGATGACCGCATCCTGCTGACCCTCGGCGTGCGGCGCCAGCAGATGAAAGTCGATGGTTGGGCCACGGCCACCGGCGCCCGAACCTCGAGTTACGAAGAGTCGATCACCACCCCGGTCTACGGCCTGGTGATCAAGCCCTGGGAACACGTGTCGTTCTACGCCAACCGTATCGAAGGCCTGGCCAAGGGCCCGACGCCGCCGACCACAGCGATCAACCGCGACGAAACCTTCGCCCCGGTGCGCAGCAAGCAGGTCGAAGCCGGTGTGCGCCTGGACATGGGCAGCTACGGCGCCAGCCTCGGCGTCTATCGCATCGAGCAACCGTCGAGCTACACCCAGGACGGGATCTTCCGGGTTGACGGCCAGCAGACCAACAAAGGCGTGGAACTCAACGTCTACGGCGAACCGCTCGACGGCCTGCGCCTGCTCAGCGGCGCGACGCTGATGAAGACTGAACTGGAAGGCAGCAGCAACGGCGTGAATGACGGCCACCGCGCCGTCGGGGTGCCGCGCTTCCAGTTCAACCTCGGCGCCGACTGGGACATTCCGGGCCTCGAAGGCGCCGCTCTCAGCGCGCGAATGTTGCGTACCGGCGGCCAGTACCTGAACGCGGCGAATACTCAAAGCATTCCGGCGTGGAACCGTTTCGACCTGGGCACGCGCTATGCCTTCAAGCTGGATGAGAAGCAGATCACCCTGCGGGCCAACCTGGAGAACGTCGCCAACGAAGCCTATTGGGCCTCGGCCAACGGCGGTTACCTGACTCAGGGCACGCCGCGCACCCTGAAGGTGTCGGCCACCGTGGACTTCTGACCGCTCGCCATCCGGCCCGGCAGTGGTGCGGGCGGCTGAACGGACAAGAGCAGGTCATGGTGAAGGCCATGGCCTGTGTCTGAACCGATTCGGTTTAATCAGCGATCCGAACGCATCAATTCGCCAACGCCAACGTCCATGGACAACACCGCCGCGCGGTTGCGACCGGAGTTCTTGGCCTGATACAGCGCCGCATCCGCCCGTTGAATGAACAGTTCCGGGCTGTCGTTGCCAGTCGGAATAAACGCATAGCAGCCCAGGCTCACCGTGAGATACCCGGTGGGCGAGCCGCTGTGGGTGATGTGTTTGTCCATGACGCTGCGGCGGATCTGCCCGGCAATTGTCAGCGCGCCGTTGATGTCAGTGTCCGGCAGCAACACCGCGAACTCTTCACCGCCATAGCGCACCGCCAGATCGGACTGGCGCTGGCAGCAGTTCTTCACCACCTGCGCGACCTGCGTCAGGCAATGGTCGCCAGCCACATGGCCGTAGGCATCGTTGTAGCGTTTGAAGAAATCGATATCGAGCATGATCAGGCTGACCGGGCTCGACTGCCGCGCCCCCCGGGCAAATTCCACCTCCAGCGAGCGCTCGAACAGACGCCGGTTGGCCAGCCCGGTCAGGCTGTCGTGGGTAGCGATCTCCTCCAGCGCCTGCTGGGCCTTGCGCAGGTTTTTCTCGATCCGTTCGCCGTCGCGCACCTGACGGATGAACACCCAACCAAACAACCCCACGCCCAGCACCACCAGCGCCACGATGACGCTGGACTGGAACGCCCGGTCATGCCAGCCCTGCAAAATCGTGTCCCGGGACGAAGAGGAGGACACCACCAGCGGATAACTTTCCAGCTGCCGGTAACCGTAAAGCCGCGTCACACCGTCAACCACCGAATCGATCATCGCGGTGCCGGCGGGGGCATTGGGCAACAGCTTCTGATAGATCTCGCCCTTGGCCATCGAGGTGCCGATCAAAGCCTCATCGAATGGCCGACGGGCGAGCAACGTGCCGTCAGTCAGGCCGAGGAACATCGTGCCGTTGTCATCCAGGCTGAAGCTTTTGAAGAACTTGTCGAAGTACGACATCTTGATCCCGGCCAGCAATACGCCCTGGAAATGGCCGGCGTGGTCGTTCACCCGTTTCGAGATCGGGATAATCCACTCGCCGTTCTCGCGGCTGCGGATCGCCGGCCCGATGTGTGCCACGATCGAGACGTTCTGCTGGTGAAACCTGAAGTACTCGCGATCGGCCACGCCATTGCCGCGCGGCAGATCCGGAAACGAAGTAATCACCCACTGCCCTTCGCGATCGAACAGAAACATGCCGTGCAACTGTTCCAGCTGCTGCACCCGGCGCGCGAAAGTCCTCTGCAGGCGCGGTCTCTGCGCTGCGCCATAGCCGTCTTCCTGAATCCAGTCGACCAGACTGGTCATCACCAGATCCGCCGCCAGAAAGGTGTCCTCGGCCTGCTGCGCCATCGCCCGGGTCAGGTTGGCCGAGGCCACTTGAGCATTCGCCAGATCCTGGCGCCGCGACTGCTCGATCTGCAGATACAGCAAGCCGGACAGGCACAGACACACGGCAACGATGAACAGTACCGCCGCCTTGCGCAGGGGCAAACGCTTGAGGGTGCCGCCGGGGGCTTGGTTCGGATCGTGAATGGGGATAGGCAAAAGCGTGTCCTGGGCAGGTACGACAGGGGCAAAAGCCCGAAACCCTTGTTTTTGTGAGCGTAGCCCACCGGGTTGTACGGGGCAACCAAGTGCCTTCGAGACATCCCGACCCCGTTGATATCGGCGCGCAGTGGAAATGGATGACCTGCGCGGCGATTTATTTTTGCCTGCCCGTTTTCCTCGCCTTCACCCGTGGCCGGAGCGACTGGTGTGGGTCAAAGGTGCTGAGTTCGATTCTTCCAATGGTGTATTGCCGCTGGCGCTGTTTCCCCAGGGCTGCCTGTACCGGCAACGAGCGATTCGCCTGCTCGACGTGGCGCAACGCCCATGGCGTGTGGCTTTCGGCAGCCACAGTCTGACCGGCATTCAAGCGGCGGTCGCCTCAGGGCTTGGGTTTTCGGTGCTGCCGGCGTTGAGTGGGTTGCAGCGGGGGGATTGGCTTGATCCCCCGATTGACGCGGAGCTCAGGGCTTGTTGACTTCGCGCAGCAGGTCTGCGACCGGGAGGTTCATGGTGTTTGAGTAGTAGGGCTTGTAGCCGTAAGCGGTAACGACGACTTTGCAGGGGATTTGTTGTTTGCCTGAGAGGAGTTGGTTCAGCTCGCTCGTTGGCAAGTGCCTTTGTGAACTACGGTTGTTATACGTTTCAACTAGAAACGCGTTAGTAATGTACGAAAAACTGCCATCTCGCCCTTTACCTTTGTCAGACTCAACCAAACCAACTGCAGAAAACCGGATCGCTTTATCAACCGAGAAATCCGTATCATCCGCCAAAGCGCACTCAAGACTTCCAGAAGCCATCCCGACTCTTTCTCCTCGGCCAAAAAGATCCAGAACATCAATATCAGATCTATACCTGATATCGTAAAGCAACGATCCACTTTTCCTGTCGATAGATAGGAAGCTTAGAGTGGCGGGAGGCTTTAAATGATCTTTAGCACATCCCGCACAGGCGACCAAAAATACGCAAAGTATAAATTTATGCATTAAGAAAACTCTTCCATGATCGAATCATACAAAAGGTCGCTCGCTGATTTTGTTCCAGCTATCGGTGCGTTAAACAGCCACAGTGCATTTGCATGATTTGTGTCGACGCTCACGTTTAGTGAGGGGCCGCAGGACACCAGCCATTTCTCACCAAAGTCTGCCACGCCGTCTGATGGGTCTCTTTGACTGGGTGCCGCTTTGATGTTGATCCAATCGGCGGAGACAGGTTCAGGACGCTCGCGATATATATCAGAGCCCAACCAGACCAAAGCGCCCTCTCCCACGGGATCCAGGGTAATCAACATCTGAATCCGGTAGCCCCACTCCGACATGATTTTTGTCAAATGCGCACCGTTCCATCCCCCGAGGCTATGACCCACAACATAGACAGGGCAAGTTTTGTACGGGACAAGGCTTAAAACATGCCTCTGAATATCCTTTTTCCCTCTGACTTCGTTGTACCCCAGCCACTCCGATCTATATTTCCCCTCTTTCGCTAGTTTTTCGGTTCGTTTATCAAAGCGCTGTTGAGCCCCTTGGATATTTCTATAGGGTCCAGAAAAATAGTAACGCTCCTTATCCCCAGCACCTCCCACAAAAAACACAACCGCCTTGGTACTTTCCACCGGAACAGCCTTCACACTGACGTCCTTCTTGTCCGTCAGCGTATGTTCCTTGTGCAGCTTGTAATTGTTGCCTTTCTCGCACGTAACCGTTTCCGCACCCATGCCTCATTCCTCCAGAAACAGTTTGATGGATTCCGGAAGATGCGAACTGATGGTGTGGGTAAAACCGGCGGCGTCAGACACGCCGTGCTCCATCCGACCGTCCGCGCGCTGAATCATGTACGGATGATTCGGCATCGGTTCGCCGGTCGTGTCATTCACCAACTGCAACTTGTCTGTGAAGTGCACCGGCATTGGCAACAGGCCGCTGAAGGGTGCATTCGTCACGGTATCGCCAATGATGACCGTGCCGGATCCACCAATGACCACATTCCCGTGACCACCGGTGCTGTCCAGGGTGGCGGCGTTCAGACCATTGATGAAAACCGTCGAGGAAACGCCACCGGTAATCGGGCTGCCGCACGCCGACTTGTCCGTCATACGCGCAGCGGGCAGCCCGTCGAAATTCACGTTCGGCGAACCACTGACAATCGGGTTGGTGCCATGTCCCGGCAACGGGCAAGCCGTCGGGTCGGTCACTCGGGCAGCGGGTTTTCCGCTTATGAAAAGCTCCTTGCGGTGTCGCGTCATCATCCATTGGCGCGCAAGCATGAACAAAGTCGCGGCGTTGTTCAAACCCGCATGCAAAAAAACAGGCGCCTGAAAAGGCGCCTGTTTTCTATGGACGGTATCCGCTCCGGTCAACGCGATGGCGGTACTCGAATATCCCCCGCCCGGCACTGGGTTTTCACGCCCTTGCCGCATGCACCGAATTGCAGGTCCTTGCCCATGCACACCCGTACCTCCGAGAGTTCCGGGCCGTTGCAGATGACGGCGATGCCGTCTGACGGGATGCCCGGATTGCTCCTGCGGAACAGGTCGGCAATTTCCTGTGCTTCGAAGTAATACGAGCTGCTGAACGGTTGCAGCTCTTGCGGGATGTTCACCGCGGCCACGGCTTTGTCCGCTTCGTCCAGATAGCCCATCGCGCCGAGGCCGCTGCAGGTGCCGTGCTTGCTCCATTCGTGATCGAGGAGTTTTTTGGTCGGGAACAGCGTCAGGCCTTTGGCCGTTTCGGCGGCCGACAGGTTGGTCAAGGGCGGGCAGGATTGCGGCCAGCCGCCCTTGGTGTATTGCGGCCACAGGCCATGCAGGACAAAACCGTAACCCTTGCCGGTGCACTGAGGGTCGTCCTTGTGGGTCAGGCAGAACGTCGGCGACCAGGACAGTGTCAGCAGGTAGTAATCGAACACCCCCGCCACCGATTCCGTCGGTGCCTTGTTGGCGTGTGACTGGCGCGCCGAACTCAGGCCAATGCTACCGACCGTCAGCGCAATCAGCGCCATAATTGTAAAAAGCTTTTTCATGTTCCCGTTCCTTGGGACGCGTGCGTCCGTGGTTTCTGTGGTCCGACCATCACCTGGCCAGACGCTGATTGAGTCATGCCCGTGTTGCAAGCACATGACGCAGGGCAAAACCTGCATTACTTTGAAAGGACTACGATGACAGTGAAATCACCACAGGGAACCGACATGAGTAAAGCAGACGAACTCGCCGCGAAACTCAAACAGACACGGCACACCCATGCTGACGAAATCACCTGCGCCGAACTGGAAATCGATTGCTGGCCGGCTCAGGTCTACGCCTTGTATCACCGAATCGAAGGCTGGTTGCAACCGGTCACCGAGGTCGGCCTGAAGATTCGGCGCAATCCTACCCATGTTTGCGAAAGTTCGCCGGATGGCGAGACCCACGACTACGCCATCGACCAGTTGATCATCGAAGCCAACCACCACAGTCTTACGTTCGATCCCATCGCCCGTTTCACCGAAGACGGCGCCGGGCGTGTGCAGATCAACCTGCCGGGCCGGGAAGCGTCGCTGCTGCGTACGGTCGACGAACACGGCGAAAGCCATTGGTGGTTGCAGACCCTTGAGACCGGGCAACAGCTGGATGCCATTGCGCTGACGGAAAACAACTTGTTGTCGGTGGTCCAGGAAGGATTAGGTTTGTAGGTCGAACCTGACACAACTGTAATCCGCGCCTCAGCCAGCTGAAAGCTGCCGCTGGTTAGCCTCCCCGTCATTGGTCAAACGGGGACTTCCAGCGCATGCCTTCCACCACCTCAAGACGCACCTTCGTCAAAGGCCTCGCCGCCGGCAGTCTGCTCGGCGGCCTCGGCCTGTGGCGCACACCGGTCTGGGCCTTGAACAGCCCCGGCCAGGTGAACGAGTTAAGCGGCACAGACTTCGAGCTGTTCATCGGCGAAACTCCAGTCAACTTCACCGGCCGGCCCCGCACCGCCATGACCATCAACGGCAGCCTGCCCGGCCCGCTGCTGCGCTGGCGCGAGGGCGATACGGTGACGCTGCGGGTGCGCAACCGGCTCAAGGACAGCACGTCGATCCACTGGCACGGCATCCTGCTGCCGGCCAACATGGACGGCGTGCCCGGCCTGAGTTTCAAGGGCATCGAGCCGGGTGGCGTGTACGTTTACCAGTTCAAGGTTCGCCAGCACGGCACCTACTGGTATCACAGCCATTCCGGGTTGCAGGAACAGGCCGGCGTCTACGGACCGCTGGTGATCGACGCCCGGGAGCCGGAGCCGTTCCAGTACGACCGCGAACATGTGGTGATGCTCAGCGACTGGACCGACGAAGACCCGGCCAGCCTGATGAAGACCCTGAAAAAACAGTCCGACTACTACAACTTCCACAAGCGCACCGTCGGCGATTTCATCCATGACGTCGGCGAAAAAGGCTGGGGCGCCACCGTTGCCGATCGCACGATGTGGGCGCAGATGAAGATGAATCCCACCGACATCGCCGATGTCAGCGGCGCCACGTACACCTTCCTGATGAACGGCCACGCCCCGGATGACAACTGGACCGGCCTGTTCCGGCCCGGCGAAAAGCTGCGGTTGCGGCTGATCAACGGCTCGGCCATGACCTACTTCGACGTGCGCATCCCGGGATTGAAAATGACCGTGGTCGCCGCCGATGGCCTGCACGTCAAACCGGTGACCGTCGATGAACTGCGCATCGCCGTGGCGGAAACCTATGACGTGATCGTCGAGCCCGCCGCCGATGCCTACACCCTGTTCGCCCAGGCCATGGACCGCACCGGTTACGCCCGTGGCACCCTCGCCGCCCGCGCCGGCTTGTCGGCCCCGGTGCCGGCGCTGGACCCGCGCCCGCTGGTGACCATGGACGACATGGGCATGGGTGGAATGAATCATGGTTCGATGGACATGAGTGGCATGGATCACTCCAGCATGAACATGGGCCCGATGCAGTCGCACCCCGACAGCGAAAAGGACAATCCATTGGTGGACATGCAAGCCATGAGCACCGCGCCGAAACTCGACGACCCCGGCCTCGGCCTGCGCAACAACGGGCGCCGCGTGCTGACCTACGCCGACCTGCGCAGCACTTTCGAAGACCCAGACGGCCGCGACCCGGGCCGCACCGTCGAACTGCACCTGACCGGCCACATGGAGAAATTCGCCTGGTCGTTCAACGGCATCAAGTTCTCCGACGCCGAGCCGCTGCGCTTGAAGTACGGCGAGCGGATCCGCCTGGTGCTGGTCAACGACACAATGATGACCCACCCCATCCACCTGCACGGCATGTGGAGCGATCTGGAAGATGAAAACGGCGACTTCCAGGTACGCAAACACACTATCGACATGCCGCCCGGCACACGCCGCACTTACCGCGTGACCGCCGATGCGCTCGGCCGTTGGGCCTATCACTGCCATCTCCTGTACCACATGGAAATGGGCATGTTCCGCGAAGTGCGGGTGGAAGAATGAGGACGCCGACCATGACTCGATTTGCCGCGTTTTCGTTGTCGCTCCTGTCGATGTCTTCGGCGTTCGCCGCCAGCGATATGCAGGGCATGGACCACAGCCAGATGGGCGATATGCAAAGCATGGACGACGGCATGATGCAGCCCGCCGCACCGACCGAAAGCCGCACGCCGATCCCGGTTCTGACCGACGCCGACCGTGCCGCCGTGTTCACCAGCCACGGTGGCCACCAGGTGCACGACAGCGCGATCAACACTTACTTGCTCGCCGACAAACTCGAATGGCAGAACGCCGACGACGCCAGCACGCTGGCCTGGGATTTGTCCGGCTGGATCGGCGGTGACACCGATCGCCTGTGGCTGCGCTCCGAGGGCGAACGCAGCAACGGCAAGACCGAAGACGCGGAAATCCAGGCGCTGTGGGGCCACGCGATTTCGCCGTGGTGGGACGTGGTCAGCGGCGTGCGTCAGGACTTCAAGCCCGGCGCCCCGCAAACCTGGGCCGCGTTCGGTCTGCAAGGCATGGCGCTGTACAACTTCGAAGCCGAAGCCACGGCGTTCCTCGGCGAAAACGGCCAGAGCGCGGTGCGGCTGGAGGGCGACTACGACATCCTGCTGACCAATCGCCTGATCCTGCAGCCGACCGCAGAACTCAACGTCTACGGCAAAAACGATCCGCAACGCGGGATCGGCTCGGGTCTCGCGAACACCGAAGCCGGATTGCGCCTGCGCTATGAAATCCGCCGTGAATTTGCGCCGTACATCGGCGTGACCTGGAACCGCACCTACGGCAACACCGCCGATTACGCACGGGAAGAAGGCGAGGATCGCAGCGAAGCGCGACTCGTCCTCGGCGTGCGGATGTGGTTCTGAATCCCTTCAAAAAACAACACAGAGGTCTTGCATGCGCACATTGAAATTCACCCTCGTTCTCGCCGGCGGTCTGCTCTTGAGCACCCTGGCCCAGGCTCATCCGAAACTGCTGTCGTCGACCCCGGCCGAAGGTGCCGACGGTGCGGCGCCCGGCAAGATCGAACTGCGTTTTTCGGAGGATCTGCTGACCCAGTTTTCCGGCGCCAAACTGGTGATGACCGAAATGCCCGGCATGGCTCATTCGCCGATGCCGATGAAAGCCAGGGTCAGCGCCGGCAGCGACCCGAAAACCATGCTCGTCACCCCGCTCGCACCTCTGCCGGCCGGCACCTACAAGGTCGAATGGCGCGCGGTGTCGTCGGACACGCACCCGATCACCGGCAACGTCACGTTCAAAGTGAAGTGATCGATGACCGACCTGATCAACATCCTGCTGCGGATGGCGTTGTACGTGGATTTGCTGCTGTTGTTCGGGGTGGCGTTGTTTGGGTTGTACAACACTGACGCGACGCTGCGGTTTCGGCCGATGTTGCGCGGGACGGCGTTGATCGGGGCATTGCTGTCAGTGGCGGGACTGGTGCTGATGACCCGCACCATGAGTGGCGAAACGGAATTCGCCGCGCTGTGGCCGCATCTGCAAATGATGCTGTTTGAAACCGATGTCGGGACGGCATGGGCGGTGCGGATGGTTGCGCTGAGCATCGTGATGCTCTGGCCGGGGTTGTGGCTGGCGTCGATCGCCGGTGCTCTCGCCCTCGCCTCTCTGGCCTGGAGCGGGCACGGCGCGATGGATGGCGCCTGGCACCTGCTCAGCGACATCCTGCACCTGCTCGCGGCGGGTGCATGGATGGGCGCGATGTTGGCGCTGATCTTGATGTCGCGGCTCGATGCGCTGTTCTGCGAAGCGCGTATTCGTTCGCTGGCCGGTGCCGTCAAACGTTTCGAAGGCGTGGGCGCGGCGATCGTGGTCGTCCTCTCGGTGACCGGCGTGCTGAACTACCTGTTCATCGTCGGCCCGACACTGGACGAGGTCTTGCTCCGCACCTACGGGATGCTGCTGGCGATCAAAGTTGTGCTGTTCGCCGGCATGCTGGTTTTAGCGGCGTTGAACCGCTTTCACCTCGGCCCGCTGCTGGAGCAAACGTTGCGCGACGGTCAACACCCAGTGGCGGCCAATGCGCTGCGGCGCAGTGTTGCAGTGGAGCTGGGCATCGCGCTGTTGATCGTGGTGCTGGTGGCGTGGCTGGGCACACTCGGGCCGGACGCGGGATGACACCCGGCAACCCCTTTCACTACACTGGCCCCCACTCCCACTGCACAAGCCCGATCTCCATGACAATTCAAAAAAGCACGATGATCTTTTGCAGCCTGCTGGCCATGGCGAGCGCTGCTCAGGCACAAGAGCCGGTTTCGCACCTGGACACCATCCAGCAACAAGGCCAGTTGCGCGTCTGCACCACCGGCGACTACAAACCCTACACTTTCAAGCGCACGGACGGCGGGTTCGAAGGCATCGACATCGCCATGGCCCAATCCCTGGCCGACAGCCTCGGCGTCAAGATCGAGTGGGTGCAGACCACCTGGAAAACCCTGATGCCGGACATGCAGGCCGGCAAGTGCGACATCGGCATGGGCGGGATCTCGGTGACGCTGGAACGGCAGAAAAAGGCCTACTTCAGCAACACCCTCGACGTCGACGGCAAGATCCCGCTGGTGCGCTGCGCCGACCAGTCCAAGTACCAGACCGTCGAGCAGATCAACCAACCGAACGTGCGTCTGGTCGAACCCGCCGGCGGCACCAACGAAGCCTTCGTCCACGCCTTCCTGCCCAAGGCGCAACTGGCCTTGCATGACAACGTGACGATCTTCGAACAACTGCTCGACAACAAGGCCGACGTGATGATCACCGACGCCTCCGAAGCGCGGTATCAGCAGAAACAGAAACCCGGTTTGTGCGCGGTCAACCCGGAGCAGTTCATGCAGTACGGGGAGAAGGCCTACTTGCTGCCGCGTGATGACATGAGCTGGAAGCTGTATGTCGATCAGTGGCTGCACCTGAGCAAGGTGACCGGGAAATATCAGAAGGTCATTGGCGAGTGGCTGGCAGGGCCGCAGTAAAACGCTTCAAGACGAAAAAAGGGCGCCCCGATGGGCGCCCTTTTCTATTCAATCGTCATGCAACATGCCAGAGCTGTACTGGTTGAGACTGGCACCAATACCGGTGCCGCCGAACTTCAGCGTATTGGCGCTGGCGCGCCCTTCCGGCGACTGGCAATCGGAAGAAAAACAACTGGTGGTGGTCAACCCACCGGAGCCCGAACAGGCACTCAATACCGAGACAGCTGCAGCGATCAACAGCACTTTGACGACATTGGCACGCATGGTCGGGCTCCCCTTGGATGAAACGATCTTATCGCTGCATCCTAGGCGCCCCCGCGTGCCGATAACATGAAACTTTCGCCATCGACAGCGCGGGTTCAGGAAGAACGGTGATTACTCGTTCAGATCCTTCACCAGATAGGTCCCCACAATCTGCGAAACACCGGTCAACGCCTCACGGACCAGCTCCGGTTCGGTGCGATAACGCAGCGGCTCGTAACCATAAGTGTTGGCACCGTTGAACGCGGTAATCGGCTCATTGCGCTGCCAGATCAACTCTTCGCCACGCTTCAACGAACCGTTCACCACAATCGTCGGGTACACCACGCTGCTGAAACCCTGCGTCAGCGCAAACCCCCAATTGACCACGGTCAACTTGATCTCCGCATCGGCCGGCTCATTCTCGGCAACCACCTTGAAACGACCGGTCGCCGCCAGTTGATCCTCGAAACCCTTCTTCACCAACTTGCCCAGGTCGATATCGGCCGTCGCCATGTTGTACTGAATCGCCTCGACCGTGGACATCGACGCCAGATCCCCCGCTTTCAACCCCGCCGCAAACCCGGCCCCACTGAGCGCCGCCGTCCCCAACTTCCCGGCATGGGACGCCATGCCAACACCCGCGCCGACACCGGCCCCCAACGCCGCACCCCAGGCCTGCTCTCGGCCCATGTAGGTCATTTCCTTGTTGCTCCAGGTCACCGGGAGAATCTTCACCGTGTGGATCTGCGTGCGGTATTCGGGTTTGAACTTCTGATTGGAACAGCCTGCGAGCAACAGGACGGCGAACATCACGACAACTAGTTTTTTCATAAACGACTCAAAACGCGGAATGGAATGCGTAAGTTGTCGTCCATGTTGGGGAAATCTGAAGAAACACAGCCCTCCCGTGGCGGCGTTCGCCACGGGAGGTGTTTGCACTTACGACTTCGGCTCGACGTGATCCAGCGCCTGATTCACCGCCAGCCCCGCAACCATCACCACCTGCGCGATGCCCAGCGCCGTTTTGCGGTGCGAGGGTTCCAGAATGGCGGCGAAGTTGCTGAGCATTTCACTGGCGGAATCGAGGGACTCGCTGGCGTTGGCCAACAGCGATTCGCTGGTGTAGGCGGGGTTCGCCAGGAACATGGGGTCGTGTTCGGTGTGGCTGCCCATGATGCGTTGTTGCGGGGTGAGGTAATGGTCGAGGGCGCGTTCGGCGGCTTCGTTGAGTTTTTTGGAATCTGGGAATTGATAAGGTGAAACCGGATCGGTTTCGGGTGGGTTGGGTGTTGGTTTGAACATGGATGAATCCTCTAGCGCGATTACCAAAAGGAACCATCACCCTTCGCTACCAAACGTTGGGTGGCGGCCATACGCGGGTTGGTAGACCGGTCGCACTAGAACCCGGCGCCCACGAATGGGCCCCACGCATGACCACCATGAAATCCGAGCCCTGAAAAGGACTGCACACGGTGACGCCATGAATCTAGACACGAAGCGGGCTACCAAACCCGATCACTGGTTTTCAGTGACCCGAGAACGATAAAAGCCCCGGTCTAGACGTACAAGCCGGCGGATTCTGTCTTAGGTGTAGGGGGTGGCGCAAGGATGTGTAGGGTTTGGATTACGAGAGAATGAGTCATTTAAACGAGTGGTTTCTTAGGTTTGAAAACAATGTGAAAACAATGGGGACAGATTTATTTACCACCTAGAAGTCAAAAACAAACCAATCCGTCCCTTTTGTCCGGACAAAACGCCGTGCTGGAGCTGACCGTTTAAAAAAGGCTTCACATATGCAATCCGTCTGGACCTTCCCTTCCACCCTCATGTTTTTTCATAGGCCGTCGATACCCTGCTAATTCAGACGTTAAAGGAATGACGACATGCCCCTTTCAATCAATTCTGTATTTATCCGACCATCAACCGCTCAGTTGAGCCAAACCAGCCAGCCATTGACCACCAAATCCCTCAGTGAAAACTTGCTGAAAACCACGGTCAACATCAATCCGGCTGCAATTTACCATCCAAACAATGAACCCCCCGCGCCGAGCCCGGAAACGGAATCGATCGAGAGCATGATCGCGCGCACCCAGTCGCCGGATTACCCGCAAATTGCCGAAGGGCACAAAAGCGCCCATCAATCGCTGAAACTCTCTTTCGAGGAGTTCCAATCAGCGTTGGCTCACAGCGATCCGGATCTCGCCGACAAGAAATTTGGCTTCACCATAGAAGCGGATGGCAGCCTCAAGGTTCTCGACAGTTCACGCCAGCTCAGCGCTTCCGACATGGATCGGCTGAACGAGCTGTTGAATGCTTCCAGTGAATTGAAATCGGCAGCGAGCAGCTACCGCGACGCCTCCATCGCCCTGGTGGCCGCCGACGCTCCGTGGGGTGGTAACTTTACGGGCGGGTATATTCTGAACAAGGACAACTTCGCCAACACAATCGATCTGGGTGCCCTATTCCTTAAAAAAGGGACAACCCCAAACGCTGATACCCTGAACGGTTTCTTCTCCTCCCAGTTGTGGAGCAAGGGCGCGCGAATGACGCATGAAACAGTCACCCAGATGCCCGTAGGCGCCAATAAGGTCGACGTGACGGTTTGACTGGCAAGTTCTTGGAACTCACGCTACTTCACAGCGCGGGAAACAATGGGGACATATTTATTTATCTCAAAAAATGAGCAAACAAATCTGTCCCCTTCCTATTGCCAGCAAGGCGCGTTACACGCCAAAGCGTCAAACTTAAAAAGATTCGACCGGTTTTTTGGCCTGTTCAATAAGCTTGTTCTCGTCAAGTTTCAACCAATAACGGGGACAGATTTATTTACCACCTAGAAATCTAAAACAAATAAATCTGTCCCCCTTCCCCCCCCGGAAGAATAAAGTTTGCTGCTAAAGTTGCATTAGCTGGTGGATATTTTGCGTTTGGTGAGTGGTTCAGAACAAATGTAAACCACGAAAAGCTCAGAGCTCTTATGGAGTTCAACCCCACGTCTAAAAAGAATGATTTTTCGGGACTCGGACTAAAAGTATACGACGAGTTTACGTCAGCTAATGAAAAGGACTTAGAACAATACGCACTTGATAAATCATTCTGCGAGATAGTGCAAGAATCGTGTGTCTATTTTATTCCCGGCCCAAAAAATCTAGGCATAATTGTGGGCATCCTGGGCCAGTACGTTGCAACTCTAAATGTTCCTGCGAATACGATCGACTTTCCATTTACAGAACCTTATGATCTTGGGCACGCCATAGTAACCGAGTCTGGCGAGGCAAAACGCATATCTTATCGTGAGTTAGCGAAAATGGCATATGAGCGCATGCCATCCGCGAACTGACTAACACAACAATGGGGACAGATTTATTAATTGTTATTTTTTGGCTCATTTCAGCTGCCCTAACAAAACAAATAAATCTGTCCCCTTTCAGTATTAAACAAGCAATATTTTTATAAAGGTTCGCTGCGAGCCAGAAACTCCTGTTCGGTCTCCATGAGACTTCTTATCTGCCGGATGACCACAAACTCCAAAATAGCGGGAAGCCCTCGATCATCCATATCACCCTCAGCAATCGCTAAACCTACTTCAGGAGAATTCGACCCCAAAAACGTGCACATCCAATCCAGGCTCTCAAGAGCCTCATCACGGTAGAAGTCTCCATACAAGGTATGGAAAAAATAAACAACAGAGTCGACATTCTCACTCAAGAGAGGCCATAGATAGATATCATCTTCCTTAGACTCAAGATCTTTGCCAACTATCGCCCCCCAGCCGCTATATGAAACAAGTAGATCCTTGGGCTTCATAGTTATAATTAGAGATGCATGTTCACCTGGCATCCGGCTCAATTTAAAATTGAGCAAAGGCAAACCACAGTGCGTAGTGTAGTTTCTTAGCTTATATAAAAATCTATAAGAAAAACACTCATCAAACTCCAAATTCAACAACTTTTCATAATTTGAAAACTCAGCAGAGTCTTGGCCATACAAGCGAATTATTTTTGCCTTGAAGTGATCCACAAAAATACGTGTAGTATTTAAATATTCAAGAAGTAAGGCGCCGGGCTCAAACGAATAATCAACAAGGGCCTCTTGATTCAACTCCGCATTAGACCTGATTGTCTCCACGCTATTTTTCATAAATTTCTTGAAAGCTTCAAAAGCTCTGACCACCAAGCGAAGCAGCTCATGATCCTTACTAAAATTTCGAATAATCGCAGAATGCCTGCGATACAGCTCATACTCCTCCGCACCCAGATCACGAACAAATTTCGTCCTCATCCCAGCAGCTAAAACCAGCTTACGCTCTATAGATAAATCAGCCATGAAGCTTTACTCCCTGTTTTTCCATGATCACAAAGATCATAAACACACTACATTGGCAATTAGTGTTTCGCTTCGCCCCCCATAAAAAGTCAAATAAAACCATCCTGACGGGCGGAGTAAATGTAGTCAGGTGAGGCAGGACAGCAGTAAAAATCGTCTCTACCTCGCGCCTACCTAAGAGAAAAATTACAGAAAAACCTGACAGATTTATTTATCGTATAAAAATAAGAAACAATGGGGACAGATTTATTTATGATTTACTTATTACCCACCACTCTAAAAAAATAAATAAATTTATCCCCTTTCAGTTCTCTCAGCCGCCAAGTGCCCTTTTGTACTCAGGGACTGAAGCCAATACTTGATAAAGCTGTATATACATTATATTAATGCCTAGCTCAGCCTCCAAAGAGCGTCGTTTAAGCTCTGCATCCATAGGAAACTCACGAGCAATGATAACTGCAGAAGCCAATCGGCCTGGCACCTTCGGCAGATTAGAGACAGATGCCACAATTTTACGAATTTCAGAACTCGAAACAGCTCCGACCTTTGACTGCACGTACAGAATTTCGTCTTCCGAGGTAGCCACTACATCAACCTTCGCTGCATCCAATTCAGAGTCAGCAATTTTGGTTTTATATTTTAACTTTTCGAAGTAATCACATATCGCATGTTCCGCCAACTTACCCTTCGCGGCCTGCTGCCTTCCTATAACCTTCGTTATCGTTTTATGGATCTCATTTAAATCCCCACGAGTAGCTCTCTGATAAGACCTTTCCTCCTCGCCGACAACATCAGAGTAATACCCTATCTCTTCGCCGAGGTAAACCGAGACAATAAAATCCTCTCGCTCATAGTTAACCAACTCATCATCAAGCTTAGATATCAGCTTCCCCAACACCTCCGAATCCAGCTCATTTTCAATAATCAAAGTACCATGAGCAACGCGGCGCTCAAAATGCAGCTCAAGAAAACCTATACGACTTTTAGAGTCACTTCCCTTTCTTCGCCCCCAGACGACATAGCTTTCGCTTGACTCGGTTCGTGCTAGTCGTACATACGAGAAATCAAGATCCATTGCTCACCTAAAAATTAAAAAGAAAAAATGGGGACGGATTTATTTACCACTTAGAACAAATAAATCTGCCCCCCCTTTTTTGGCATTTGATTTATTATCATTTCCCTCCACAACCTTTTCAATAAAGTCGGGAATCATCCGCTTAACAATTGGAACCTATTTATTTATCTAAAAAACCAAAGAATACCCTTCTCTCTACTCACCACCTTATTAGTAGCTTTCGAAAAAACAAATCTGTCCTCTTTCGCTGCAAAACAACGTTAGTTAAGACGATGGGCAAGCTCCACCACATCTTTGTATATTTTCAATCTTTCCCGCTCAGGCGCATTAATACCTTTGTAATAAACGGTATTTCGCCAGGAGGTCAAGTTCCGCATCTGCTGGAGATCTTGGCTATTTGCATTAAGTATTGTCAAATAAAAGTCTGCCATATCCTTAATATTTGAAAGCTCGCTAGTAAACGAGAACGTTACACCTACAGCTTTTTCATTGAGCCTCTGTATGGCGACATGGCCTTTATCAGCGCTCCACAGATCAGCGTATTCTGCTGCCTTTGAGGACTTAAAAAAGATCAAATATGCCAGCCAAAAAAAGTGAATTTCACCACCAATAGTATCCGCCGCACTCTTTATCTGCTTTAGGTAATTAGTCAACTCTCTCAGCTCCACCCCAAAATACTTGACTAACCCGACAAGTATCAATCCATTTTCTGTAAAACCTTCAAGCTCAGTTACCACTGTATTTCTTTGGGGATGCACTGGAACTTCAGAAAAATACATACCATGAACTTGCCCCGTAACATTAACACCCAAAGTGACTGATTTTATTTCTGGAAGATAGCCATAAACAAAATTAAAAATATTGCTATTATCTAAATTGAATTCAGCATCAAAAAACCTATTCAAATATCTTTCTGATGAAAAACCTTGACCATAGACTGCCCGTATAGAATGAGCCAACTGCTTTGAGTCTGAGGCAATGACAAAGCGACAGTCTTCCAATTCAAAAAAGTGCTTTATTCTTTCCAAAAGTTCAATTGCATAAGTAGGGCGACAACGATCCAACTCATCAATAAAAATAAAAGCAGGCTTACTTAAGTTATTATTTTCCGCCGCCTGTTCCAGACGCTTTATTACTGCCGCCTTAAATTCCTCAACATGCCTTGATGTTTTTGATTGATCATTAATTAAGGAAGCGACCAAGTCCTTTACTGAATCGGCAGCATTTTCCCCTCCTTCCTCACCTAACAAATCATCAAAATCCACACCAACAAACTTCTTGATCAATCCTTTGGCAATTAATGGCACCGCCTTACGTAAAACATCTGAACCAACGTCAACAGCACGACGCCCCGCCTCAGTTGCTGTAACATCAAGATTATCTTTTATTTGTTGTTCGATACATGTTATCAACGCGACTAATGGATCTGCAGCGTAGTCAGTTTCCCAAGCATTAAATAAAACACAGACGTGCTCCTTGCCAAGATCGGCCTTCCATCTTTCCAAAAAAAAACTCTTACCAGAACCCCAAGGAGAATTAACATTTAGAACTTTCACGTGAGGATTAGCCAGAATATAGGTCGTTAAGAACTCACTACTTGGTTTTCGCCCCATAAAATCGTCAGCCCAAACGTCTTTGATCTTTGACATAGTTACTCCTCCAAATATCATTTGTGAGTACTGTTGATCCATTCAAGGATCACCCTTTCAGAGCTGCCCGGGCACGGCACGCAGGAAACGGGGGCAGATTTATCTACCGCCCACAGATCAAAAAAACTACCTCATTTGTTTCTAACCTATCAAAATTCTTCAATAGGTTTCTTTGCCTCAGCCAAAATCTTATTCGCCTCTAAACGCGGAAACGTAAACCGAATAAGCAATCCCGCATCCGCACCCTGCCCCGCAAGCACCAGCTCAGCAGACCGCGTATTTTCAGGCGCAGCAGCCAATGCGCTAACTGCATTTGGCTGCCCTTTGGCATTGACCCCTTCAAGGAAGGTATAGGTCAAATTCCCCCCCGTCAGACCAACTTGTTCAAAGTTAGTGATCTTCGCCGAAAACTCTTCTCTACTTTTTGCCTTTCGAGTGGTATCAACCAAATCCAAAACCGATTTATCGTCACTCATGGAAACCAGCGTGAATGACTTGGAAAGCCCCGCAACGGCCTTAACGTATAAGTTCTGATCAAACGGGCTTATCAACGAAACCATCATCAGCTTGTCACCCGAGAAGATCAGCGCAACGGTGAATTTTTCTTCCAGGAAATCCACATCGTCGATGCATCTTGCGGTTCCGCCGACGTCTTCGGAGCAGTCGTAGTAACCGGCCGCTTCGGTGAATTTTGCGAGTGGGGTCTGGTAGACGTAGTTCTTGAACAGCTTTTCTTCGGCGAAAGCCCCTTGGGCGGAGGCAAGCAGGGTGCCGGCGACGAGAACAGATGATGCGAGTTTTTTCAGCATGGGATCCCTTCCTCACTCTTATTGATAGCCCGATGCTATCAGTCCATTTCGTGGCTGTCTCGCCTAATCCCACACATGATGAGGTTGTATTTCCGCCGGATATCACTGAGCCCGACCGGTCATTCCTGATAAACTCCCCCACCTCCCAGCCACACCGATTCCGTACCCCCAATGCCCCCAATCTCCGCCACACCCGCCCCACTCTCCCGCCGTTTCTCCGTCGCGCCGATGATGGATTGGACTGACCGCCATTGCCGGTACTTCCTACGCATCCTGTCGAAAAACGCCCTGCTCTACACCGAAATGGTCACCACCGGCGCGCTGCTCAACGGCGATCACGAACGTTTCCTCCGTCACAACGAAGCCGAGCACCCGTTGGCTCTGCAACTGGGCGGAAGTGTTCCGCTGGACCTGGCCGCGTGCGCACGCATGGCGCAGGAGCACGGTTACGACGAGGTGAATCTGAACGTTGGCTGCCCGAGTGATCGGGTGCAGAACAATATGATCGGTGCGTGCCTGATGGGGCATCCGCAGTTGGTGGCGGATTGTGTGAAGGCGATGCGTGATGCGGTGTCGATTCCGGTGACGGTGAAGCATCGGATCGGGATCAATGGGCGGGACAGCTACGAAGAGCTGTGTGATTTCGTCGGCACGGTGCGGGATGCCGGGTGCACCAGTTTTACGGTGCATGCGCGGATTGCGATTCTGGAGGGGTTGTCGCCGAAGGAGAACCGTGACATTCCGCCGCTGCGTTATGACGTGGCGGCGCGGTTGAAGGCGGATTTTCCGGAGCTGGAGTTCATTCTGAACGGCGGGATCAAGACGATGGAGGCCTGCCATGAGCACTTGCAGACCTTTGACGGTGTGATGCTGGGCCGTGAGGCTTATCACAATCCTTACTTGCTGGCCGAGGTGGATCAGCAGTTGTTCGGCAGTTCGGCGCCGGTGATCACCCGGGCCGAGGCCTTGGCGCAGCTGCGACCTTATATTGCCGCGCATCTGGCGACTGGCGGGGCGATGCATCACATCACGCGCCATGTACTGGGCCTGGGCACCGGGTTCCCGGGGGCGCGCAAGTTTCGGCAGTTGTTGTCGGTGGATATTCACAAGGCCAAGGATCCGCTGGCGTTGCTGGATCAGGCGGCGGAGTTGCTGGCGGGTCGTTGATCGATGCGTTGAGCGTGCGGGCAACGAATGAGCGTTGCCCGGTGTTTTGTTGTACTGACAGGATGTCTTTTGGTTATGCCCGCCTTCAGCCGCGTTTTATTCAAGCGTTTCACCCTCCTCGCTTTACTCTCGACTCTCTATGCCAACGCCTACGCCTCCTGCGATTTCGCGAAGGGATGCGGTGAGGGGGGAGATGACCCCTTTCAATCGACCCAGATGTCTGGATTTCTGTTTTTCACGACGACGATGGTCACGGTCGACGGGATGTCGGACATTTCCGGACTGAAAAAACGTGTGTATTCGGTAGAGGAAATAGAAGCGGCACGTTATTTCCTCGCCAGCGACGGCATGCTGCAAGCCGCGTATTTCAGCTCGGCCTTGCAGCGTTTTCGTCAGGAATTGCCTGATACGGAGTTGAGTGACCTCACCATCGCCGCGCTGATCAGCAGTCAGTGATCAGGCCGCCGCTTCTGTCCAGTTCACCCAGCCAAACATCCACGTCGCCAGGATCAGCAAACCAAACGCGATCCGGTACCAGGCGAATGCGGCGTAGCTGTGGTTCGCAATGAACTTGAGCAAGCCGCGTACGGCGATCATCGCGAACACGAATGCGGTGACGAAGCCCAGGGCGAAGACCGGCAGATCGCCTGCCTGAAACAGGTCGCGGTACTTGTAGCCGGAATACACCGCCGCACCGACCATGGTCGGCATTGCCAGGAAGAACGAGAATTCCGTGGCAGCCTTGCGCGACAGACCGAACAGCAGACCGCCGATAATGGTGGAGCCGGAGCGCGAGGTGCCGGGAATCATCGCCAGGCACTGTACGCAACCGATCTTCAGCGCGTCGGACCAGACCATGTCGTCGACATGTTCGACACTCACCACGTGTTTGCGCCGTTCGGCCCACAACATCACGATACCGCCCACCACCAGTGCGACCGCCACGGTGATCGGGTTGAACAGGTAATGATGAATGGCGTCGGCGAATAACACGCCGAGAATCACTGCCGGAAAGAATGCGATCAGCAGATTAACGGTGAATCGTTGTGCATTGCGTTGGGTCGGCAGGCCTTTGACGATCTCGAAGATCTTCGGACGGAACTCCCAGACCACGGCCAGAATGGCGCCCAGTTGAATAATAATGTTGAACGCCATGGCGCGTTCGCCACCGAAATCGAGTAAGTCGGCAACGATAATCTGGTGGCCCGTACTGGAGATGGGCAAGAACTCGGTGAGACCTTCTACCGCCCCTAAAACCAACACCTTGAACAAGGTCAGTAAATCCATTAATCCTCCGTCAGAACGCTCTTGAAGAGCGCCCGGTCAACTGCACTCAGGCATTGGGTATCTGAAATTAAACAATTGGCAGATCAACGCCCCTTGCCCGATTCGGTGACGGAGAATAGGTCTTATCAAAAGACACACTCAAGCCATGTTAATAATCGTCCGTCTGTGAACTTGTTCACTTAGTGGCAAAAATAACCTTCACCCCTTAAAATGTGACCCACCTCACACTCCCCCTGATTCTGGCGACGAACCATACTGGCCATAGGACATAAAAATCGGTCGCCATAATTACAAAATAGTGGCACCATTGCACATCGCCACTATCTAACGACGTTCGTTTCGTTAGTTCAGCACTCCGAGAAAATCAACTAAAAGCTTGAAAAGCTTAATTATTGTTAAAAAACTCGGGAGCCACGTCTAAAAATCGCGCGAATGTTACCAATTGTCAGTCACAGATGAGAACCGGTGCTTTAACATCCCGATGTCCGCACTTTTTCGAGTCAAGGCATGATGCTTACAGGGAACTTAGCGACTAGAAGCTCGCACCAGACAAACGACGCGCCAGGTGTTCTTGCCCTGGCGCGTACCCGTGCTGTGGCCGAACACTTCAAAACGCTAATCGCCCAGCATGTGCAGTCCGGCCTGGCACTGGAAGCCGACTCTTTCACTAGTTCATATCAGCCAAACGAATATCAAGGCGCCTATCGCGCCATTTTCATCGTCATCGATACTCCGCAAGCACTGGAAGACAATCTGGCGCTGGTAGAGAACCTGCGCACCGAGAACTTGAAGCCAATCATTTGTGCGGTGATTACCGGTCGCGGCGCCCATAACAAGATCAAATACCATCTTGCCGGCGCAGACTTCTGTATCAAGCTCAATACCCTTTCCGAAGAAGGTGGCGAGTTGCTGGGGCATTTCTTCAGCAGTGAAGAATGGCTGCGTGACATTGATCTGATACTGGACCCGACCCGTATCTGCCTCTCCGACACCAGCAAGAAACTGGACATTTCCTTTGCCGAGATGAAGATCCTGGAAGCGTTCTCGCAAACCAGCAATCACATTCTCAGCCATGACGAAATTGCCGGCATCATGGGGCTCAACACGCATTTCTACGACCCTCGCGCGCTGGAAAAATCCATCAGCCGCTTGCGTGGGAAAATCAAGGACGTGTACGGTACGAACGCCATACAGAGCATTCGCGGGTATGGCTACCGTCTGATGAGGGGGTTGATCTCAACCGCCTGAATCAGGGAAATCACCATTGCAGCATACGAGGGAACGTCTGATGCAACGCTTCAACAATCCACGGTCTCACCGCTTTATTTGCAATATCCATCCAATAAAAAGCTGTCAATTGAATGAGCGCTGCAACACTTAAACATAACAATAAATCATTACTCTAAAAGCAGACCCAGTGGAACTTGTCGCGGGCCATAATTGGGCCCAGACCCTGCCTGTCGATTATTCCGAGCGCGTTATAACTCGTCTGCCGATTACCTTTTAGCCAAATTTGGTGCGTTATTCAGGAGAGAGACATGGAAACCAGTACAACCCTCCCAAGAAAATATTTTGTTGTCGTGACCAATAACTCAGCGTCGCAACGTGAACTCGAGAGCATCCTCTCCAGTGAACGTTTCAATTCGTTCGGTACGTCCCGGGCACAAATGTTTGTTGAAGGTGTTGCTTCGCCCTCTTCCACTCCCACGCTCATGGAGTTCACTTACCCACGCGGCACAAGGAAAAGCGTCGCTCGCAGTATTGAACATGATACACAGCGCATATTGGCCACACTCGAATCCGAGTGGCTGGCAGCACAATCGGTGAACTCATTCCAGAACTCGCCGGCAATAGAAGATACCGGTTCCATTGAAGGCAATGTTCCCTGCACAGAAGCCTGGCATCTGGACAATGATCAGGGCGCACTCGTCAAGGAAGGTGTCGAGATCAGCCTTACCGGCCTTGAAACCGCACTGGTCAGAAAGATGCTGCACCATGAAGAACGCGTCGTCAGTCGTGACGAACTGATCCTCAGCATCGGCCGGGAACCGGAACAATATCGCGGACTGGAAATGTGCCTGAGCCGTCTTCAAGACAAGTTCAAAAGTGCCAGCAATGGTGAACGACTGTTTCGTGCCGTGCGCAACCGTGGTTATTGCCTGATCCAGGAAGTGGTTGCCTAAGCACAGCCTGCACATCCAGAAATCGAAGCAAGTGCAATAACAAAAATAAAAAAGCACTTTGCTTGTTTGAACCTCCTTTTCGCTAATGCCTCCCTCCTCACCCTTCCTACGATAGCAAACACATTATTGTTTGTTCACCCTTTGCCCTTTGACCTTTTCTAACGTTCGATTATTTCCCAATACAATTGATTGGCACTTTGCCATCTTGTTAGAACTCGTCAGACAGCATCTTTCCCAATAACTTAGTCTATTCACTGACGACAGTTCGGCATACCGATGTTGTTCCCTCAAGACACCGGCACCTACAACAAAAACAAGTCTGTTTGACAACTCGGATTTCAACTGTCGAAACCTGAATGGAAGTCTTTTGGGGATATCGCATATGGATCTCACTCTACGTATCAACCGAAACACCGGCCTCAAGGGACTTACCTTCTGGGGCCAATGGGCACTGGCACAGTGCTTTATTGTTTCACTGTTGTTTATATTGGCTGAGCAGCACACGGGAACGGTCGAGTTCTATTACCGGATGTGCACCATGCTGGCCGTGTTGGCTTCGGTTCCGGCCTACACCTTCAGCGGCGCCTACCGAAAACGCGACAACTACCTGACCGGACTGGGACGGCTGCTGATGGGCTGGTCGATGACCATGGCCGGGCTGACGTTCATCGCGTTTATCTGCAAGGCCGACGAGCTGTTTTCCCGTCAGGTGATCCTTGACTGGGCGGTGTACGGTTTCCTCGGTCAGGCGCTGCTGTATGCTCCGCTGCACGCGTTTTCGAAGTACTACCAGCGCTCACGCAAAAGCGAGCACAAGACCCTGATCGTCGGCACCGGCGAACTGGCCCTGGGCCTGGCGAAGAAACTCAGCGAACACGAAAACCTGTCGTTGGTAGGTCTGGTCAGCAACGGCACCCTGCCCGCTCTGGACGCAGACGCTCCACGCGTGGTCGGCGATCAGGAAAACCTTCTGGAGCTGATCAAACGCCACGACATCCGTCGTCTCTACATCACGCTGTCGCTGTCCGAAGCGGCGAAGATCGAGGCGATGTATGTCGATCTGCTGGATGCCAACGTCGATGTGGTCTGGGTGCCGGACCTGAACAGCCTGACGTTGCTCAATCACTCGGTAAAAGTCGTGGACGGCCTGCCGGCGATCTACCTCAATGAAAGTCCGCTGACCAGCCGCCCGACCGCCGCCCTGAGCAAGAGCCTGATGGAGATAAGTGTCGCGCTGCTGGCCATCATCCTGTTGAGCCCGGTGCTGCTGCTGATCTCGTTGGCGGTGAAGCTCAGCTCGCCAGGCCCGGTGTTCTTCAAGCAGGATCGCCATGGCTGGAACGGCAAGGTGATTCAGGTCTGGAAGTTCCGCTCGATGCGCGTCCACGATGATCGCGACGTCAAGCAGGCCAGCCGTAACGACTCGCGCATCACCGCCGTCGGGCGCTTTATCCGCCGCACGTCGCTGGATGAACTGCCGCAACTGTTCAACGTGTTGCAAGGTCATATGGCGCTCGTCGGCCCGCGCCCGCATGCCGTGGCGCACAACAACTACTACTCGGGGAAAATCCTCGCCTACATGGCCCGCCACCGAATCAAACCGGGCATTACTGGCCTGGCACAGATCAGCGGTTGCCGTGGCGAGACCGACACTCTCGACAAGATGGAAAAGCGTGTCGAGATCGACCTCAAGTACATCAACAACTGGTCGCTGTGGCTGGATGTGAAGATTCTGGTGAAGACGCCGTTTACCCTGCTGTCGAAGGATATTTACTGAGACGCAGAGCTTCACAAGGCAAGACCGCAAGGGGACGAAAGTCCCCTTTTTTGTGGGCCGGATTTGGGGGTTGGACTGGCTGTGGATTTCGGTGAATCGGTCAATATGGATGTCGACAAGGCCGACGCCTTCGCCTGATCACCGCCCGGAGCCTGCTTGTTGCCACAGGTTCGCGGACTTACTCGGTAATCTTCCCGAAGTTGCGATAGAACATGTCGTCTTCACGGCTATCGGTCATGGAGTGCAGTTGGAAGCTGCGACTGAGCCGCGCACCACCGTCGCGAGTCAGCGGCGCCCAGACCAGGTTGGCCCGGCGCATGGTCGACATGCTCATCATTTCGTCGAACGGGATCGACAGATAGATGCCCTTGTCGAAGCTACCCTCGCCGTATTCGGTACTGCCCGCCGTGGTGATGGTCGCCCAGGCACCGAAACGCACGCCGTTGGAAAACTCCCGGGAGATATCCAGCGTGCCACCGAAGTCGCCCGCCAGATAACGGCCGACGCTGACCGCCGCCAGCGTTTCATAAGGCAGGTCGGTGTAACCGGTGATGTGGCCGGTCAGCACCGAGTAGTCCCGCAGGCCGAAACCCTGGTCGAATTCACGCTGACGCACGTAGTTCAGGTCCGCACCGATCGCCCAGCGCTCGCCGGTCGGACGGAACAGTACCTCGCCGCCGACACCGGCGAACATCGACTCCAGATAACCGCCGTAGACCATGCCATACAGATCCTTGTCCAGTTGCTCGGCGTGGCTGACCTGAAACAACGGCATGGTGGTGTCGGACGTGGTCAGGTACTGACGCAGGTCCGTACGCACACGCGGCAAGCCGCTGGGGGCGTCGTATTTGAACTTGTCGAAGTTGTTCGTCAGGTTCTGGCTGAGCATGCCGCTCCACCAGGTGTTGCGGTTGAAGCGGAACTCGGCGTCCAGGTCTGCACTGAACTGATAGAGCAAACCATCCGGACCGCCGACGTTCTGCTTGAAGCCCAGACCGGCGCCATAACTGAAGTGCTGCAGCGGCTGGGTGTAGAGCGTCTTCTCATTGTGCGGCATCGCCGGGTTGACCTCGGTGGTGCGGTGCAACGCTTGCAGCGGTTCCTCATTGTTGATCACTTCGCGGAAGGTCTGGCGCGGCACGCTGGTTTCTTCCAGCGGCAGGTCGTAGCGCTTGTTCACCAGGGTGAACCAGTCGATGTCGGCGTTGACGCTGTTGTCCAGCACCCGGCTCGCACGCCCCACCGCTTTGGCCGAATGAAAGTAGCGCTGCTGCTCGCCGTACACGATCAGCTCGGAATCACGCTGGGCGATGCGCTCGACCCGGTAGCCCGCATTCTGTTGCAGGCGCTGCGACACGTTGGCCCAATCGACCTGATCCATCGAGGTGGTCGGCGCCTTCGCTGGCAGCGGCTCCGGAAGCGGATCGAAATTCTTGGCCGGCGCCTTGCGGCTGACAAAGTTGGTGTGGAAGGTAACGCCGAACATCGCCGTGTTGCCCCGCTCCCACGCGGCGCTCACGTCGAGGGAGTCCGTCACCTTGAACACCGCGCCAAGGTTGATCGGCGAGTCCTGCTTGATCACGTTGTCCTTGGGTTCGTGCTTGTAGTCGTTGCCTTCGTATTCGAGTTTCAGGCTCAGCCGGTCCCAGGGCGTCTGGTAACTCACGCCGCCGAAGAACGAGGGCTGGCCGCGAAAGTACGAACCGGCGTTGACGTCACCGGTGCCTTCCATCGCCGGCCGGGTCTTGAAACGATCATCGAGATAGCCAAGCGGGTTATCGATATCGCCGCGATTGCCGATGTAGCCCCAGGCAATGCCGGCACTGAAATCCAGGTTGTCGAAGCGCTTGTTGGCCACCAGGAATTCACTGGCGAACAAACCCGTACCGCCGACGTCTCGGAAGCCCAGAGCGACGTCGGGCGCCCAGTGTGATTCCTCCCAGAGCCGGACTTTGACGTCGACCGCCTTGTCCTTGTAGCTCTGGTTGCCGCTCATCGACTCAGGGCCGTACGGGCGGTTGGTGATGGCGGTGTAGCGAAACGAACCTTCGAGCCAGTCCAGCGGTTGCAACGAAACGCTGTAGCGGCTGTAAGGCTCGGTGCGGTTGGCGTTGACGCTCAACTCACCGGCCGGAGACATGCGTGCGGTGGGCGTCTGCAACAGACCGGTGCCACCGAAATCGCCCTGGGTAATACGCGGCTCGGCATGGACCAGGCCGCACGGCAATAACAACACAGCTGCAAAACGCAAATTCAACGAACCACCTCAGCCAACTGCGTGGCAATAAATTCGGCCAACTGCTGATTCAGTTCAGGGACAGGCGGATCCAGATCATCGTTTTTCAACGGCACCAGAATCTTGCTGCCGGCGACGGGGAACTGCCCGCTCTCACGATTCCAGTGAGCAATGCCGACGCGCCGCGTAACACCGTTGGGCTGGATCAGCCACAGGTAATCGGCGTCGGCATCGTCCTCCAGCAGCACGCAGCGGCTGAGGTATTCACGGGCCTCGAGCAACGGCTGATAAGGCAGTCGGCAGGTTCCGGCGACCGCGCCGAGCACTTCGACTTCATCGACCCGTCGCGGGTAGATCAGGCGATCGCCGTCATCCAGGCGAATGTTGCGGGCGAAGCCGACTTCCAGCGCCACCGGGTCCAGATCCGCGATCTGGCGCCCGGTGACCGGCATCTGCCGCACGTCCTCGGCCATGCGCACCGCCAACGCTTTTCGGCTCGGTCGATCGAACAGATCGGCCATGCGCTGCAACACGTCCAGGTCGAACAGCACGCCGACCTTGAGCCGGGTCTGCTCTTCCAGCAACGACTGTCGCAGCAGCACACCCGCCAGCCAGTAACCCTCGGCGTTGGGCACAGCCTCGCTGATGACATCGGTCAATCGGCCGCCGGGCGGCAACTCCACCGGCCCGGGGTTGGCGACATCGCCGCTGACGGTGACCGCCGCCTGACTTGCGCCGGCGAACAACATCAAACACGCCGACAGAACCCTCAAGCGCTTCATGGCAGATGCCTGCGATCAGGGGTCAGCTGCACGATCTTCACCCGCAGTTGCGAGGTCAGTTGCTGCTCGCTCTGCACAATGAAACCGTCCACCGGATCGACCCAATAACGATTGGTCGCCCGCAGGCCAATGGCCGGGACGTCGATACGTTCATCGACACGCAGCACGGCGTAGTCCTTGTTCAGGATATTCAGGGTTTCCATGGATTTTCGGGTGAAGCGGCTGTTGACGATCAACCCGACTTCCTGGCCCTTGTAGAGATCGATCCAGCGCTGGCTGGTCTGGCCATCGGTAACGTTTTGCAGGCCGCGCTTGAACGGCGACGCATCGGACAACCGCGTGCCGTCCAGATCGCCCTCCACGCCCAGGCCGATGCTGCGCACTGCAAGACCGTCGCGCAGCAGCAGGACCTGCTTGCCGGATGCCACCCAGAACTGCAGGTCATCGCGCTTGCGCACCAGCGCCAGCACACCGGAACCGGACGGCGTGGTGAGTTTGAGTTGCGGATAATTGACGTCGGCCACCTGGGCCGGCGTTACGTCGATGTCATCCGGACCGACCATCGCCGACTTGAGGTTGGTCACCGAGGCAACCATCAGCGGATTACAGCCACACAGCAACAAGGCCGCCATCAGGCAGACGCCAACATTCAGGATTTTCAAAGTCGGCGGGCCTTATTTGCTGTTGTTGGTGAATTCGCTCCAGTTCTTCGCAGCGGAAGCACCGGTACCGACAATCGATGCCGACGGCACCAACTGGCTGATCAGACGGTTCCAGCGAGTCACGTTGGCAGGCCCTACATAAACGACGTCCTGGGGGCGCACTTCGAAGTGCGTGGCAAGGACCATGGCGGTGGGCGATTCAGCTTCCAGTTGATAGATTTTGGCCGGCTCCACATCGAGGTTTTCCACCCCGCGAATGACGTACACGGCGTTGCCGTTGGCGGTGGTCTGGCTCAAGCCGCCGACCGATCCAAGCACGTCGGAGAGATTCATCGTCGCCGTCTTGAAGCTCAGCGCGCGCGGCTGGTTGACCTCGCCCATCACGTAGATGCGCTTGTTGTCGTTGTACGGCAGATACAGCTTGTCGCCACCCTGGAGGTAGACGTTCTGCAACTCGGAATCCTGTTGATTGAGGGTATCCAGATTCAGCGGATAGACCCGCCCGTTGCGCGTCAGCAACAACCCGGACAGGTCGGCATTGTTGGTGTCGATGCCCGCCGAACCGAGGGCTTCGACCACGCTCAGCGGGTTGGTGGAAATCGCCTGCGGGCCAGCCTTGGCGACCGCACCGGTGACCACGACTTTCTGGCTGGCGAAACGCAGCACGGCGACATCCACTTGCGGCTCGGCGATGAACGCCGACAGCCGTTGTTCGATGTCATCGCGCAGTTGCTGGATGGTCCGGCCGGCGGCCTGGACTTCCTTGATGTACGGGTAATACAGCGTGCCGTCGGAGCGCACCAGACGGCCGTTGGCGTCGATCTGCTGCTGCGCGCCCGACGGCGCGGTCAGCTCGGGGTGATCCCACACGGTGATGTACAGCACGTCGTTGTTGCCGATCCGGTACTCGGCCGGCGTCGCCAGCAGTTCCGTTGGAACCGACTCGCGCTTCTGCGTGGCCCGGTTCATGGAAATCAGCTTGGGCGTGATCGGAATCAACTCGACCCGGCTGCTTTCACTGGCGCCCTGGCGGGTGATGCCAAAGGTGTTCAGGTGTTGACCGGGGGAAAACATGCAACCTTGCAGAGCGAGACTTGCCAGCATTAAAAGAGAAAAACTACGAGTCATAATGGCACTACGCTATTCAAGGGCGAATCCAAAACAAAGTCACCCGACTTTCGTCGGGCGACCCTGTACTGCACCAACAGTTACTTCAGTTAGTTGTGCGTGCCGGTTGTACCCGTGGTACCGGTGGTACCCGTTGTACCGCCGTTGGCACTTCCACCACTGTTGGACGCCGCTACGGCACTGGCAACCATTGCAGTACTGGCAGCAGGCGCTGTAGAAGCCGCGACACTGCCAGATACATTGGTCACCGCAGTAAGCGGTGCTTCAGCTGCGGATGCCCAGTTGCTCAACATCGTCAACAAGGCAATCGCCATCACTTTTTTCATATCAACTCCTTTCTAACATTGCACCGGTACATCGGGTGTTCCGTTAGAGGTGGTAGAGTTCAAGTCGCAAAAAGCGCGAACAAGATCCGTCGTTCTTTCACAGTCATACGCAACTGATAAAAGTCGAACGGCAGGTTTATATCTACGGACTTGTAAAAGGCATTGCCAGTCTAATTTCCCGACGATATCTAACAACCTGACCGAAAATAACATCGGACTAAAAGGCCATCACTCCAGATAGCCTCTGGGGTGATTCGATTGCCATCGCCAGCTATCGGTGACCATGTCCTGCAAGTTGCGGGTGGCTTTCCAGCCCAGTTCTTTTTCCGCTTTGGAAGCGTCGGCCCAACTCTCGGCAATATCCCCCGAACGCCGTGGCATCACCCGAAAAGGCACGGGTTTTCCACATGCCTGCTCGAAGGCCCGCAGCACTTGCATCACGCTGTAACCGGCGCCGGTGCCGAGGTTCCAGGTGTGAATGCCGGTACGCCCGTCGATGGCCTGCAACGCCTTCAGATGCCCGTCTGCCAGATCCACGACATGGATGTAATCACGCACGCCGGTGCCGTCGACCGTGGGGTAGTCGTTGCCGAAGATCGATAACTCTTGCAGGCTGCCGACCGCTACGCGACTGATGTAAGGCACCAGGTTATTGGGGATGCCACTCGGGTCTTCGCCCATGTGGCCGCTGTCGTGGGCGCCGATCGGGTTGAAGTAGCGCAGCAGCGCGATGCTCCAGCGAGGCTCGGCCAGGGCCAGGTCGCGCAGCACGTTTTCGACGATCAGCTTGGACTGGCCATAGGGGTTGGTGGGGATGCCGGTGGGGAAATCCTCGCGGATCGGCATCTGCTCGGGCTCGCCATAGACCGTGGCCGAAGAGCTGAACACCAGACGGAAAACCCCCGCCGCCGCCATCGCCTGACACAGCGTGATGCTGCCACTGACGTTGGTTTCGTAATACTCGAGCGGCTTGCGTACGCTTTCGCCCACGGCCTTGAGCCCGGCAAAGTGCAGCACGGCGTCGATCGAGTGCTGCTGGAATATCCGGTCCAGCAACGCCCGGTCACACACATCGCCGCGAATCATCAGCGCACTTTTACCGCAAATGGCTTCTATCGCATGCAATGCCGCATCGCTGCTGTTGCAAAGATTATCCAGAACGACAACTTCATGACCTGCTTCAAGCAATGCGAGTGTGGTGTGCGAGCCAATATATCCGGCGCCACCGGTTACCAGAATCTTCATAGCGCGGTCCGTAGTGGGAGAATGCCTGCCAACGTGTCAAGCCTCATTTGTTTAATGTGTGTCTTGCTTCACACAAACAAGGCGACAACAATCCAGGACAAAAACAGTTCCATCGCTGGCCAACAATATTTTTAAAGGCCAAACTGTATTGCCCGGTACTTATTAGCACTCCCGCACTTTCACCACTATCGACAGATACCGACTAAAAATAACTGTTATTTATCAAGTCGACATCTAATAACATTATCCTCTTTTACACTAAGCTAACATTGTCACTGACAACCTGACTCAGGTATTAAAGTACAGCTTCATCAACTTGCAACTTTCTTTATTGCAATGTAACCGATGGCTGTATGCCATGAATGTCCAGGAAACTTCTATGATTCGTAAATGTTTGTTCCCCGCGGCCGGCTACGGCACGCGTTTCTTGCCGGCCACCAAAGCCATGCCAAAAGAGATGCTGCCGATCGTCAACAAGCCGTTGATCGAATACGCCGTTGAAGAAGCACGGGACGCCGGCCTGCAGCACATGGCAATCGTCACTGGCCGGGGCAAGCGTGCACTGGAAGACCATTTCGACATCAGCTACGAACTCGAACACCAGATTCGCGGCACCGAAAAAGAGAAGTTCCTGGCCGGCACTCGCGAGCTTATCGACACCTGCACCTTCTCCTACACCCGTCAGGTGGAAATGAAAGGTCTGGGCCACGCGATTCTCAGCGGCCGCCCGTTGATCGGCGACGAGCCCTTCGCCGTGGTCCTGGCCGACGACCTGTGCCTGAACCTGGAAGGTGACGGCGTACTCACGCAGATGATCCAGCTCTACAAGAAATTCCGCTGCTCGATCGTGGCCATCCAGGAAGTCCCGCGGGACCAGACCCACAAGTACGGTGTGATTGCCGGCGAGGCGATTTCCGAGGGCATCTACCGGGTCAACCACATGGTGGAAAAACCCGCGCCGCAGGACGCTCCGTCCAACCTGGCGATCATTGGCCGCTACATCCTGACGCCCGACATCTTCGACCTGATCGCCGACACCGAGCCCGGCAAGGGCGGGGAAATCCAGATCACCGACGCCCTGATGAAACAGGCGCAGAACGGTTGCGTGCTGGCCTACAAATTCAAGGGCCTGCGCTTTGACTGCGGTGACGCCGAGGGTTACCTGCAGGCGACCAACTTCTGCTACGAAAACGTCTACCTCAAAGGCCGCTGACAGGCACCCGCGCATCTCCGACGAGGCAACCATGAACATTGCACAACATTCGACAGACATTGAACGGGAGGTGGACAGCCTCGGGGTGATGAGCTGGCTGTCTCGTCACCAGCCGTTGCCCAGCGCCAATGAATCCTGGCTCGGGACCATCCTGCTGGTGGAGCGGATCGGCATGTTTCCATCGTCCGGGGACATTCGCCGACCGCTGCGCGATCCCTATCCCCTGCTCGCCCATCTGAAACGGATTTACAGCGAACAGGCGCTGGAGGTCGATGACCGCGACGGCCTGAAAGTGATTTTCAGCGACTGGCGATTCCGCGTGCGCCTCTGCTGCAACGAACCGGCGATCATCATCAATGTGGAAACCCGTTGCCTGACGCAATTGATGCCGCAAAAGACAGCGGAGCTTTTGGGTCAGCTCGAAGGTTTCGACAAGGACTGAGACCTACCGTGAGGCAGCGCCGCAAGCCTCCTGCGGCGTTGCCCCGCGGTTGCCGCCGACGATCATCCGATAGAAGTAATCGGCAATCACCTTCCCGCCCGTGGCCGGCACCGGATGAATTCTGTCCGGGCCGATCATCGCCGCCGCATAACGTTTGACGTCCGTACCGAACGCGCATTGCAGGTTGGCGTAACCCAGATGCTGTTCGCGGGCCCAGGGCTCCAGCACTTGCGCATACGCCGACATCGGATAGGCACTGGAACGCGTGGTGTCCTGGCGCATGATCAGGTTGACGCTCGCTGCCGGCTGAATCTCGCGGATCATTGCGACCAGCCCCTGGACATTCTTCAGGTACTGCTCGGGCTTCACACCAAAACCCTGGTCGTTGCCACCGAGCATGATCAGGTAGATATCCGCCGGAATCTTCGACACCACCGCTTTCCACTGCGCCTGCCACTGACCATCGGCATGATAGAAATCGCCGGACGCGGCCCCCGACGCGGCCAGTTTCGACACCCGCAAACCGGCCTGGTCGTTGCTCATCCACAGGCCGAACAGGGTGGGCGCACCTTTCACCACTTCCAGCCTGAACGACCAGTCCGTGGCAGCGGACGTGCCCGGTAACGGGACTTCCTGAACGCCCGTGCCGGTGAGATTCAGTGGTTGCCAGTTCGCCGAGGGCGACCAGCGATAGCGCAGTTCACTGGATTCGCCATCCCCCAGATAAAGTAACTTTGCCTGGGTGACGGCAGTGTTTATCGCTTCGCTCGGATGCGCATCGACCTGCAGCCATGCACCGGGCCGTCCCGTCTCCGTGCGGCTGTCGGGACTGGGCTGTCCGAGGCCGGACACCCGCCAGTCGCCGCCGAAGTATTTTTCGCTGCTGCGGGTGTATTTGAAATGGCTGCCGCCCAACGCCGCGCCGTGGTTGAAACCGACGTAACCGGGACCGGCAAAACCGACCTCCCCGACCAGCCGCTGCACCAGTTTGTTCAGATAGAAATCCTGCCCGGCGCTGTAGCTGTCGCCGATCACCGAGACCGACAACACCTTCCCGGCCTTGCCTTCGCGCCACAGGGCAAACCGCTGGCGGGCGTCACCGACTTCGACCACCGACACCGCGACCGGCGCTGCGTCATCTACTGCAACCATCAAGCGCTTCCTTTAGCCGAGACCTGCACCGGGGAGACATCCGCCAGCGGTTTTTTCGCCGCTGCGCGCTCACCCAAAAACAGCACCGAAGTGAAGTTGAACCGGCTGAAGATCGTCGACAGCAGCACCGGCCCGAGCAAGCCGCACGCCACGCCACAGAACACCAGCACGCTTTCGTCCTTGATGCCCAGACGTCCGAGCACCGAGCGCGATGTCGCGGCGAACAACACATGAAACAGGAAAATCGCGTAAGAGTAACCACCGAGCCAGGTCAGCGCCTTCGAGCGCATGTCGCTCGACAGCAGCGCAAAGCAGGACACACAACCCACCGTCAGGCCGATCAGGCTGCGACGATCGATGATCAGCTCGCGATCCAGCGCGGCGATGTACAACAGCGTCACGGAAATCAGCACGAACACCAACGGGCCGAGCACTTTGAATCGCTGCTTCAGCGTGCTGACATTTTCCTGGCCGATCATCCCGGCCACAAAGAACGGCAACAGATAAGTCGCACCATTGATGCCGAACGCATCGAACTTGAACGGCGGCAGCAGAAACACCGCGGCGGAGAACGCGAACAGCAGGTACAGACGCGTCGCCGAACGCAGCAAACCACGCCATTCCAGCAGGCCCACAAACATGAAGATGATGAACACCGCCTGCAGGAACCAGAAGTGGTTCACCGGTACATAAAACGCCAGCAAGGCATCGATCACGCTGACGTCCTTGTTCACACCGGGGCCTACCGCCTGCAACACCGAGAACGGCACACCCACGCAAAACAGCGGCACGATCAAGCGCCGCACCTTGCCGGTGAAGAACGCCGAAAAGTCATTGCCGCGAATCTTGTAGATGGAATAGATGTAGCCCGAAATGAAGGTGAACAGCGGCATGCGCACGTACACCATCGAATCGGCGATCACCCGGAAGGGTGAGCCGATATCGATCTTCAAACCGCCGCCCAGCGGACCGATCACGTGATAGAGCACCAGCAGCAGGCACGCCAGGCCGCGCAGGGTTTCGATCTCCAGGGACTTTTTCTTGCTCGACATAAAGCACCTGCCTCAATTCAGAATTCTGGATTCGACCCGCACCGGTTTGTTCGCCCGCAACATCAATCCCAGGCCCACGAACAACACCGGCACCACCATGGAAAAGTGCCGGGCGAACGAGCCGAAGTCGGGTTCGAACAAGCCTTGAACCAGCAGAAACGCCAAGGGAATCGCGATCAGCTCCTTGGGTTTGGTCTGGATCGGCGCGCCTTTGTAATCGGTCGAGGTGATCACTTTGAACAGCAGCAACGCGGTCATGATCATCAACGCCACGAAGATCACCTGACCCGGCCCGGACAGCAGGATCAGCTCCACGGGGAACGACAAGCGGAAGAAGATGATCATCGAGTCCAGTGCCTGCGAGACAAAGTCGCTGCCGCTGAGCCACGAGACGATCAGCGATTTGGACCCCTCTTCGCCCGCGGTGCGCAGTTCGTTGTTGCTGGCGCGAATCGACGACACCGGAAAGCCCAACGCCAGTTGAATCGCCATGGCCACCGCCAGATAAAACAGGAACAGCATCAGAAAGAAGGTCGTGCGCGACACATACTTCTTCATCACGCAGACGCCGACCCATGACAGCGAAAACAGAATCCAGTAGGGCCGGATCAGCACGCCGTAGATCACCGCCGACAGGAAAAATCCGCCGCGATACTGGCGCGACAGCGAGCTGAACAGAATGCTCAGCACCGCCACCGACACGATGATTTCCTTGGTCAGGTTCTCCAGGAAGAACGAGCGCACCACACCCCACAGACACAGAGTCCCGAAAATCGCCAGCGGCATGCGCCGGAACACCACCACCGGAATCGCCGTGAGGAAAAAATTGCAGAACATTCCGTAGGCCCAGGCGTTGGTCAGGTTGATCCCGGTGGGCCGCAGCAGGAACGCCGAACACTCGTAGGACGAGCGATCCGGCGAGAACGGATTCCAGAAATTGCAATTGTCGGCCCGGGCATAGGACGACCACAGGGTCATCGCATCCGGCCCCGGATCCCGGGGGACCAGCAGCGGCATGGCCACTGACAGAAACAGCCCGGTGAACAGGATCAGGAACGACAGTGACGAGTCGAGTTTCTTGCCGCGAAACTCGATGCACGGCAGTTTCAGGCCCATGACACGACAGCCTTTTTCGCTCGCGTCGCACGAGTCAGCAGCGCGATCACGGCGAGCTGCACGATGATTGCGAAGACGTTGCCCCAGGCTGCGCCGTAAATCGACCAGTGCTTGATCAACACATAGCTGACCGGCACCGAAATCAGCAGGCAAATGGCCGAGCTGACGAGGGATACCCGACTGTTTTTCGACGCGATCAACCCGCCCCAGACGATGTCGCCGATGGCACGCAGGGCGAAGGAAAAGATCAGCACGCCAAGAATCCCGTTGTCCGGACGCGGCACCGCTGCGCCGACATAATCGAGCACGATATTGAAGAACAGATAAATCGCCACCGCGACCGCCGCCGACACCACCAGCGAACGTGCGACCCATTTGTTCACGAACAACTGCTTGACGGTGAACGGTTGCTGATCGGCCTGATAACGCTTGGCGAGCACCGGAATACCGACCACCGCCACCACCGCATAGGACAACGCCTGCAAGGTGTTGGCCGCCGACCACGCGTACACGTATTTACCGAGACTGGCGTAGGGTTCGAGGTCGATGATCAGAAAGCGCTCGGCGTACTGACTCAGCGCGATCAGGCCGGTGCCCAGGTAGAACGGCAATCCGGCTTTCCACACGGCCGCCGTCGCCAGCGTGCCCTCTTCGCGCCCACGATGGACACTCACCACGATCAGGTAACCGGCGACGATCACCAGCACGTTGGCGATGACCCACAACCACAGCACGCTGGCAATTCCGGACACCCGGCCGAGCATCATTCCGCCCACGGCCAGCAGTGCCCAGAGGCCGGTCTTGACGAAGAACAGCAGCGCCCCCGCCGTGGCTTTCTGCGCGGAAAACACGAACGAGTTGATCTCGAACGACAGGTGCTCGGTCAGCAGTACCAGCGTCACGCAGGCGATCAACGCCGCCGTCGCTTCGACCTGCTGGAACAGTGAGTAGATCAGCACCGTCACCACCGACAACACCAGACCCACGGCCAGGTACAGCAGCAGAACCTTGTCGACGACTCGCTTCGAACTGCCGCCGACGCTGATCAGCCGGTTGATTTCGGAACTGAAACCGACGCTGTAGAACTTCGACGCGATCAACGATGCGGCGACTACCACGCCATAAAAACCCAGCGCCTCGTACCCGAGGTAATGGGTGATGGCGAGCACCAGCAGAAACTTCGCGCCCAGTGCTCCGCCCCGCAGCAACAAGCGGAATATCATCGAATGACGCCCTTGATGATGTCGTCCATGGCCACGGTTTTCGCTTCGATCTCGCGGCAGGTATCGGTCAGGCGCTTGCCGAAATTCGACAGTGCGTTCGGTGCGTAGACCGTGTCGATGATGGTGTCGACATTGATGTCACCCCCGTTGATGACCCAGTCCTCGACGCCCATGTCCTGATAGGCGCCGAAGCCTTTGCGTTCGTAGCTGATGTGGTACGCCGGCACGCCGGACAGCAGCGATTCGATCGCCCCGTGCAGGCGCACGGAAATCACCAGGTCCGGTTGGTATTTGGCCAGCGTCGCTTTCAACGGCAGCAGGTCTTCGGTGATGCCCAGTTCGCGATAGAACGCGCCGTCATCGTTGCCGCGTACAGCGCTCTGCACCGCGCAGACCACTTTGCTTTTGTTCTTCAAACGCTGCAGCAGCACCTTCAGATTGGCCACGTAAGCGAGCTTCTTTTCCTTGCTCCACGCCGGTGGCTTGCGCAGCACCACGCACACGGTGGCCGGTGTCGAAGCGCAGCGGGTGAACTTGGGTTGCTGCAGGATTTTGCCGGCCAGGGCCTGCACCGCAAGGTCCGGTGCGCGGTAGACATTTTCACAGGCATCGAACAGCGCCGAGGAGCGGTTATCGCGCACGAACACCGCATCGGCGCTGGCGTAGTGGCCGACGATCTTGTCGCTGTCGCCGTGAAACGGGCCGATGCTTTGCGGCAGATACACCGAGGGAATCTTGCTGAGAATCGCGGTTTCCAGCTGCTTGGCATGTCCCAGTTTCAGCTTGATGTGCTCGAAGGCGCTTTTGGAGCGCATGTAGCCGCCACCGACGCCGACGATCAGATCGGTTTTCTTCAGCAGATCCGCCAGGCCGGCGTAGGAGCGGTTGAGAAACACCGCCTGCTTGACCCGGCCCAGTCCCTTGGCGGCCATGACCGGCGCATCGAAGCGTGGGTGCGGCAGGTATTTGAAAGAGTCCGGATCGGAGGCCACGACATTGATCCTGGTGTCCTCGCCAAAATTACGCTGCACCAGCGCGATGGCCAGATCGACCAGCAGACCATCACCGGAATTGGACGCACTGTAGCCATGCAAAATCGTTACGTTCATGAGCGGAGTTCTACTTAACAAGAGGGAGCGGAATACAGGTCGTAGGTCTGGCGGATCATCAACGCGGCGCTGAAACGCTCGCGGACGATGCGCCGACCTTCGATGCCCAGGGCCGACAACGCAGGCTTCTGGATTTTCTTCAGGCGATCGGCCAGCGCCTGGTGGTCACCGGCGGGGAACACGTAGCCGGACACGCCATGGGTGACCAGTTCGGGCAACGACGTGCAGTCGCTGGCGATTACCGGCAGGCCCAGCGCCATGCCTTCCAGCGGCACCATGGCAAAGCCTTCCCAGCGACTGGGGACGATCAGCGCATCGGCTTTCTGATACAGCGCGTGTACCTCGGTCGGCGTCACCCAGGGCAGGTATTCCACCCCATCCAGCGGCGGACACTCGACGACATCCTCGTTCACCGCGCTGCCCACCACCGTCAGTTTCAGGTCGCTGCGCTTTGCTTCGGTGTACGCCTTGAGCAACACGTCGAAGCCTTTCTGGTAGTCGAGGCGACCGACGAACAGCAGATGAATCGGTGCCGGATTGTCGATCTTGCGTTCGTCATCCTTGTGATCGATGCCGTTGTAGATCAGCGTCATGCGCTGGCGCTCGATGCCAAACTTCGCGGCCTTGTCCAATTCGAACTGGCTGACGCAGATGATCTTGTCCGTGACCTTCTGCAGCACCCGCTCGATCCACGCATAAGCTTTCTGCTTGATCGGCGAGCTTTCCATCAGGAACGAAAACGCATGGGGGCAGTAGACGATTTTCGGCTTGCGCCACGGTCGCAGGAGCACGCAGACGCAACGGCCGATGACCCCGGAAAAGGTGCTGTGCAGATGCACCACATCGGGTTTTTCCTTGAGCAGGACCCGCGCCAGTTGCCAGGCAAAACGCAGCAGCGACGGCACATTCCGCCCGCTTCGGGCGAAGGTGCGGATCTGCTGTTCATCGATGCCGTGCAGTTCTTTCTTCTGGTCGAGCGGGACCAGATACACCAGCTCATAGCGCCCGTCTTCCGGAGCCGCCGAAATCGTGCGGATGACCGTCGCCACCCCGCCTTTTATCGTTTCCGCCACGTGCAGTATTTTTTTCACAACCCACCCACTTTCATGCCTGTAAGGACCGTCGCTGAGATTCAGGACTGGTCGGACGCGTATTCGTAGTTGTAATAGCTGCCGTTGCCGTAATAGCTGGCCGCACGCTTCTCGACGCCGTTGAACACCGCGCCCTTCAACTCGATGCCGTTCTGGGCGAAGCGGCGAATGGTCAGTTCGATCTCTTTGGCCGGGTTCACCCCGAAGCGCGCGACGATCAGGCTGATGCCCGCCTCGCGGCCGACAATCGCCGCATCGGTCACCGCCAACAGCGGTGGCGTATCGATGATCACCACGTCGTAGCGCTCGCTGAGTTCTGCCAGCAGTTCGCGGAAGTTCGCGTGCATCAGCAATTCGGAAGGGTTGGGCGGAACCTGGCCCCGGCTGATGAAGTGCAGGTTGTCGACCTCGACCTTGTTGATCGCCTGCTCCAGGGTGCAGCGCTTGACCAGCAGATCCGACAAGCCGTTGGTGATCGGCGTGTTCAGGCTCTTGTGCAGATGCCCCTTGCGCATGTCGGCATCGATCAGCACCACACGCTGGCCGCTCTGGGCCATGACCGCCGCGAGGTTGGAAGACACGAACGTTTTGCCGACCTGCGGGCTCGGGCCGGAAATCATGATGCGGTTGTTGGTCGAATCCAGCGCCGCGAAATGCAGGCAGGTGCGCAGGCTGCGGATCGACTCGATGGACAGGTCCGTCGGGTTGCGCAGAGCCAGCAGATAGGCCGGTGTATCCGCCGTGACTTTGGCGCGGACTTTCTTGGTGTCCTCTTCCTGTTGCAGGGCGCTGTAGGGAATCGACGCGTAGACCGGCAAGCCGAGCTGCTCGATGGCTTCCGGACCTTCCAGGCCCTTGCTCAGCGACTTGCGCAACAGCACCAGGGCCACGCCGACAAAGGCGCCGAGGAAGGTGGCGATCAGCACGATCAGGGCTTTTTTCGGTTTGACCGGGCTGGTCAGATCGACATCCGCCGTATCCACCAGACGCACGTTACCCACGGCGCCGGCGCGGATGATGTCCAGCTCCTGGGATTTGTTCAGCAACTGGGTGTAGATCTGCGAAGCGACTTCGACATCGCGGGTCAGGTTCAGCAATTCCTGTTGCGTGGCCGGCAGATCCTGGACCTTGCCCTCCAGCGACCGCTGTTGCTGGGTCAATTCACCGATCTGAGTCATCAACGCGCGATAGGCGGGATGCTGCTTGGTGAACTTGCGATCCATCTCCGCCTGTTGCAGTTTCAGCTCGGAAATCCGCGTTTCGAGCGCGACGGACTGACCGAGCACCGATTGGGTTTCCAGGGAGATGTTCACGGTTTTGCCGTGGGTCTGGTAGGCATTGAGCGCATCACTGGCCTTGGCCAGATCGCGTTTGACCTGGGGCAACTGACTTTGCAGGAAGGCCAGGCTCTGCGCCGCTTCGGCCGAGGTACGGCGTACGTTCTGGTCCACGTACAGCGAGGCGATCTTGTTGAGGATCTTCACCGCCTCGGCGGCATCGCTGCTGGCCAGGGCCAGACGGATGATCCCCGACTCCTTGCCTTGCTCGGAGATGTCCAGCGCATCCTGATAACCCTGAATGGTCACAATTCGTGGGTAGCGCACCACTTCGAAACGGGTGCCGGAGTTGGCCTGCAAATGCGTGATCTGCCCTTCTACCCCATCCTGCGCGAAGGGTTCGCCGGCCACGCCTTCGATCAGCAGGTTGTCGTTGTCGTCGAACAACTGGAAGTGCTGTTGCTCGCCGGCGATCAGGCTGAGTTTCTTGCCCAGCAGTTCTTTAGGAAGATCGAGCCGGGCAAACTCCAGGCGCTCCCCGCCCCACGCGTAGCTGCTCAGCCCGAAACGTGGCGGCGCGACGCTGAGTTCGGTTTCACCGCGATAGCGGCGGGAGAGAAAGCCGCCAATCAGCGGAAAGGTGTTGGGGGTGACGTCGATGTCCAGCCGCAGATCATCGACGGTCTTGCCGATCACTGCGCGGGATTTGATGATGCCGATCTCGGTCACCGACGGCGACTGGCCGCCGAGCATGCTGTTGAGATCGGAGAAGCCAAGCATGTCGTTCTTTTTCGGTTCGACCTGCACCAGCGCGTTGGCCAGATACACCGGCGTGGCCAAAATCGCATAGGCAACGCCGGTCATCATGAACGCACCGGTCAATGCGCCGATCAGCCATTTCTGATCGATCAGGCTGCCGAATATGCCGAGTAGATCAATACTGTCTTGATCGTTTTCACGGGTGCCGATTACTGACGGTAACTGCATAAGTCTTTCTTACCATTCACTGATCTGAAGAATATTCATCAACGCGCCAAGCGTTGCGCCCATGAGCTGACAGCAGCTTCAATCAATGCATGGGCATGAATAAACGCGGCCTGCCCTTGACGATACGGATCCTGTATTTCTCGCTCGCTTTGCCATTTGCCAAGAAGAAACACTTTGCCCCTGGCGTGAGAGGCAATCTTCAGTACTTGTTTTACATGCTCTTTTTCCATGACCAGAATCAGATCCGACTCATTGACGATGTCGGCGGTCAGTTGCCGGGCCTTGAACCCTTCGGCACTGTGCCCACGGTCTTCCAGAACCTGGCGCGCGGTCGACTCCATGCCTTCGCCGACCCGCGCAGACAGGCCTGCGGAGGTCACGCTGATTGCCGAGGGCGTCAGTGCGTTGCGCAACAGAAGTTCCGCTGTCGGACTTCGGCAGATATTGCCTACGCAAACGACAAGAATCTTTTTGAACAAGGTTTACTTTCCCGTGTAATGTCAATCGGCCAACATGTCCTGCAAATTCGAATGAACCCGCAAGACCTTCCTTCACTCGGAAATAGATTCACCCGTTAATACCGATGCATTAAGTACCACGGCCTCTAAAAGTCCCCCAACCAGAATTACCGGACTAAAAATAACTGTGATTTTCAGGCGAAAGTTTTCCGACAAAAAATAACATTCGTGCACTTCGCGCCCTATTCGTCATCGAAATACAGGCAACGAGATAACTATTGGCTAGATGTCATTCTCATCAGGAGAGCAGACATGAAATCAGCACATTTCAAACATCTTGGTGCCGCCGCCCTGTTGATGCTCAGTGCTACCGCGCAGGTTCACGCCAGCGCGCTGTTCCCGTCACTGCCCGCCAGAACCATCGGCGTTCAGGTCAAGATCCAGAACTTCACCCCGACCGACGCCGAGCAGATCAAAGCGGCCGGATTCAGTTTCGTGCGCTTCGGCGTCTGGAGCGACAGCCTCGGCGCCAAGGCCTATCAGAAACAGATCAGCGATGCGTTCGCGGCGGCGCGGTCCGCCGGCTTGCCGGTCTTGATGACCGTGCGCGCCACTAAACCGTTGACCGGAGACCTGGCAACCGCCGGTGAAGCCTTCGCCAACGCGGTGACCGGGCTTGAGCAAGCCTGGAGCGGGCAACTGGTGGGGATCGAAATCTGGAATGAGCCGGATCTCGACACCTACTGGCCCACCGGGGACTTCAAAAACACCTTCGTGCCGTTCATGACGGCCATGTGCAAGACGCTGCAGGGCAAACCGCAATCGACGCCCCTGGTGGGATTCGGTTTCGCCCGCCCGCCGACGGCAGGCTCCGCTTCGACCGTGGCACTCAACAGCATTCTCGGCACTTATCCGCAGTGCCTGGATGCGATTTCCTATCACCCTTACGGCATGACCGCGACGCAGATCAGTAACGCGCAAACCTTCATCCAGCAAAACTTCCATTTGCCGGGCGTCATCAGTGAATGGGGCATTTCGGCACTCGCCTCCAACGGCGGGCCGGAAGGGCAAGCGAGTAAAATCGGCGCGTTCATCGCCGATGTTAAAAGACTCAGCATTCCGCTGACGTCGATTTACGAATGGAAGAACAGCGAGTCGGGCAGTAACGACCGGGAGAAGAATTTCGGCCTGCTGACCTCCGACGGACAGTCGAAACCGGCACAAACGGCGGCCTCGACCCAGCTCAACGCCGAATAGCCGCTGCGCAACGGGTCAGTTGCTTTGAACCTGTGGTCCTTTTTGGCATCGTATTGATCGATACCGCGCCCCGCCCATTCAAACAGCCGTTTTCAGGTTGTTGCTCGCGGGGCTATCGATACACCCACATGCCCTTGAGTGGCCGTCAGCGCTCGGGTAATGTCTTCAGACCCATAGGACAGAGCACGCTCATGACTTCCAAGCTGGAACAACTCAAACAGTTCACCACCGTGGTTGCCGACACCGGCGACTTCGAAGCGATTGCCCGGGTCAAGCCGGTCGACGCCACCACCAACCCTTCCCTGCTGCTTAAGGCGGCGGCCATTCCGTCCTACGCCGAGCTGCTGAACGCCGCCGTTAGCGACTGCAAGGGCGATGTCGGCCTGGCCAGCGACCGTTTCGGCGTCGCGGTCGGCCAGGAAATCCTCAAGGTGATCCCGGGCCGTATCTCCACTGAAGTGGATGCACGCCTGTCGTTCGACAAGGACGCGATGCTCAAGCGTGCGCACCGTCTGATCGAGCTGTACGACAAGGCCGGCGTCGGTCGCGACCGCGTGCTGATCAAGATCGCTTCGACCTGGGAAGGCATCCGCGCCGCCGAAGTGCTCGAGAAGGAAGGCATCCAGACCAACCTGACCCTGCTGTTCTCCTTCGCTCAGGCCGCTGCTTGCGCCGACGCCGGCGTGTTCCTGATCTCGCCGTTCGTGGGCCGTATCTACGACTGGTACAAGAAAGCCAACGGCAACGACTACACCGGCGCCGACGATCCGGGCGTGCAGTCCGTGACGCGCATCTACAACTACTACAAGGCCAATGACTACAAGACCGTGGTCATGGGTGCGAGCTTCCGCAACCTCAATCAGATCGAGCAACTGGCCGGCTGCGACCGCCTGACCATCAGCCCGGACCTGATCGACAAACTGGCGGCGGACACCGGCAAACTGGAGCGCAAACTGGCCCCGGGACACGCTGGCGAAGCTCGTCTGAGCCTCAACGAATCGCAATTCCGCTGGTTGTCCAACGAAGATGCGATGGCCACCGAGAAACTGGCTGAAGGCATCCGTCAGTTTGCCCGTGACCAGGAAAAGCTCGAGGCGTTGTTGCAAGCCAAGCTGTAATGGGCTGACGGCAAACGCAAAAAGGGCGAACCCTCACAGGTTCGCCCTTTTTTGTGCCTGATGGCTGGGGAATCAATGCCTTTCGAGGGCATTCACCAGATCATGGAAAGCTTCGCGATTGGAGTCGTTCAGGCCCATGAGGATCTTGTGCGCTTCGAGCACCTTGATCCGCACGACTTCCTCCGACTGATCCTGATCCGGCAGGTCATCGAGACATTCCGGGCAAGGCACGGGATGGTTGACGATATTGAACACCTGCTCGAAACCCATCGATTGCAGCAGACGGGTGATGTCGTCATGGGTGGTGACCACGGTCGGCAGCAGGCCGACCTTCTGCCGCGACAGGATCGACAGCTTGGCCAGCAGGCCCAGCGTGGTGCTGTCGATGCTGCGGGTTTCGGTCAAATCGATCACGATCGCGTTGAAATTCAGCGCGGTGAAGATTTTTTCAATAGTCGCATCCAACGCCGAACACAGGGTCAGGCGAACTTCACCGACGAACTTCAGGACAAAGGTGCCATCCTGCTCGGCGAACTGGATTCTACCGGTACTCATTAAAGATTCCTGCTCAACACCAACAGGGCGATATCATCCGGCATCTCCCCTAGCGTGGCCAATCCAAAAACCTGCCGCAGGCCATCCAGGCTGCCGCCCGCCGACTTGACCCGTTCGGGCAAGGCGGCTTCTTTTTCTTTGAGTGTGGGTTCTGGCAAAAGATCCAGAATGCCATCAGACATCAGCGTCAGGCTGAACGTCGGTGGCAGCTCGAGCACGTGGTCTTCGTAGGTGGCTTCGTTGAAAAGCCCCACGGGCAGACCGCGCCCCTCGAGGTAGCGAACACTGTCAGGCGTGTACAACACAGGCAACGGCAGATGGCCGCCGATGCTATAGGTCAACAAACCGGTCTCCTCGTCGATGACTCCACCGACCATTGTGACGTGTTTACCCAGCTTACAACTGATCAGCCCCCGGTTGATATGACCAAGGACTTCCGAAGGCTTGAATTCCGGCAAGGTGCCGCTGCGCCTGGACTCGAACAGCAAGCGCGTGGTCATGAACTTCAGCAGGACGGTGACGAACGCCGAAGAGGCGCCATGGCCTGAAACGTCCGCCAGATAGAACGCGACCCGGCGTTCGTCCACCCGGAAATAGTCGACAAAATCACCCGACAGGTACAACGACGGAATGATCTGGTGGGCGAACTTGAACGTGTCGATGGTCCAGGGGCTTTCCGGCAGCATGTTCATCTGCACCTGGCGACCGGCGTTCTGGTCTTCCTGAAGCAGGTTCAGGCTGGCTTCGAGCTCGCGATTGGCCTTCTCCAGCTTCTCGCGGTAGCGCTGGTTTTCCAGCAGCAGGCGCGCACGATCCAGAGCCCGGCGTACGGAGTGTTCGAGCACGGCGAGATCTTCGAGAGGCTTGATCAGGTAATCCGCCGCGCCCAGGCGCAGAGCCTCGACCGCGTCGTTCATCACGCCGGCACCGGAAACCACGATCACCGGTGTCTGCGGGGATCGCTCGGTGACCTGACGGATAAGTTCGAGACCGCCCATCTGCGGCATGCGCAGATCGCAGATGACGAGGTCGGGCTTGTCTTGCTCGAATACCTGAAGACCCTGCTGACCGTTACTGGCCTGCAAGACGCTGAAACCACTGTCTTCCAAATAGGCCGCGAGGCTCGCGCGCACTACTTCGTCATCATCGATTATCAGCAGCGTGGCACTGGTTTTTGGCATGTGGGCAAACGGCGCCAGAATTAGGTTGGCGTAGCAGGCGGGGCAACGGCCCGGCGCAGACTACTGGATTCGCTTTCTAGCCTCTCTGCTGCACCGCTTCGGAGCGTTTGCCCCGCACACGGATGCACCAGAGGTGCCCTTCTAAGGCGCAGACGGTACTCCCATCCTTCGAGCGTTTCAAGCATGCGCGGATCGTCACTTGACGACTTTGTTTGTCAAATCACAGAGAGTTATAAGAACGTTCGAAACCGTAACTCAATGGAAGGACGCACGGACAAAAAAAGGCGACTTTTCGGTCGCCTTTCGGGGTTCACGGGCCGAAATCAGAAATCGTCTTCGACGTGACCGTCCTTGACCTTGAACTCGCGGTTCTGCAGGTAGGCATTGCGGATGAAGGTGTACTTGTCGCCGCTGATCAGCTTCTCGCTGGACAACAGGCTGGCGCGGGTGTCGACGATGTTCAGGCCGTAAATAGTGTTGCGCGCCGGAATGTCGTTCATGTAGCGATACGGTGCGGTGTAGGTGTCGACGTATTTCGACGGCGCGTCACGCAGGGTGCTCGGGCCCAGCAACGGCAGCATCACGTACGGACCGCTGCTCACGCCCCAGTAACCGAGGGTCTGGCCGAAATCTTCGTCGCTGCGCTGCAGGCCCATCTTGGTGCCTACATCGAAGAAGCCCAGCAGGCCGAAGGTGGTGTTGAAGATCAAACGCGCGGTGTCGACACCGGCAGCGGCCGGTTTGGCCTGGAGAATGTTGTTCGCCAGGTTGGTGATGTCACCGACGTTACGGAACATGTTGTGGATGCCGTCTTCCAGGAATTGCGGCGTTACAAATTCGTAGCCCTGCGCCAGAGGCTTCAGTGCGTAGGTATCGACGAAGTCGTTGAACTGGAAAATCGGACGGTTGACGCTTTCCCAAGGGTCTTCTTCCGTTGCCGCCTGGGCAACGAACGGAACCAGCATCACGCTGGCGCATACACAAAGCTGAGCGAGAGGGTTGCTCCAGCGCATAGAAAAACTCCTTGGATTGTACATACGCGGCATGCGGGCCACGGTTATAAGACGCTCAGTATAAGACGGAAACACCCGTTTAGGCATTTCCTGCATCATCGGCTCTGTAGGACGCTTCGTAATGCATCTGTCATCCAACTGTCACCGGGATTGCTTAGCCTGATCCCTATTTCAGGGACGTTTTTCATGCCACACGCCGAAGCACTGCACCCTGCGGCACCCAACCTGACGGCCGTGCTGTTCGGACTCAGCGGCTGCCTGGTGGACTTCGGTGCCCGCGCCCACAATCACGCTGACGCCACGCCGGATCACGCCGAGGCCACTCCCGGAGCCCTCGACAGCCTCCGCAGCCTGCAACAGCAACAGATTCCGTGCGCGTGGCTGGACGAACTCCCCTCTGCCCTCACCCGAATGCTTTCAGCAACGCTGCCCGACTGGGTCAAATCTTCGCAACATCCTGCAACAATCAATCCGTGGCCGGCGCCCGATGCCTGCTGGCAGGCGTTGATGGCATTACGGGTCTGCCGCCTCGAGGGTTGCGTGCTGGTCAGCGGTGAACCGCGCCTGCTGCAATCCGGCCTCAATGCCGGGTTGTGGACGATCGGCCTGGCGTCCTGTGGTTCGCTCTGCGGCCTCGCGCCTCACGAATGGCAAGCGCTGAGCCAGAAGGAGCGCGAGCAGTTGCGCGGCAAGGCGACAGTGCAGCTGTTCGGCCTGGGCGTGCACTCGGTGATCGATCATCTGGGCGAACTCGACACTTGTCTGGCGGACATCAGCCTGCGCCGCCTCAAAGGCGAAAAGCCCTGACCGGGATCATGCAGGTTGCAGCAGAGTGGATTAGTCTTAGAGAGAGCCATAGACCTTTGGCGCACGGCTGCGGTCTATGCCAGTGCCTCTCGATAAAAGGAAACAACCATGCCCGCTCAAGAACTGCAAAAACAGCTCAATGCCCTGCGCGAGCAACTGGATCAAAATCCTCCGCTGACCGAAGCCGAGCGCGCTGATCTACATGCGCTGATGGCGCAGATTGAATCCGAAATAAAACTGGAGACCGCGACTCAAGATTCCAGCATCGCCGATGGCGTCAATCTGGCAGTTGATCGCTTCGAACTCGAACACCCCGCCATCGCCGGCACATTGCGCAACATCATGAACTCCCTGGTCAGCATGGGTATCTGAAACCCGCGAATGCAAAAAAGCCCTGCCATCACTGGCAGGGCTTTTTCATGTCCGCGATGCGGGTTACTGACGAACCAGACGGTGGTTCGGCAGTTGCACGCTTTCAGTGCTGCGGTACGGGTTGATGTCCAGCCCGCCCCGACGTACGTAACGCGCGAACACCGTGAGTTTTTCCGGCTTCAGCAGGCGCTGCAGGTCAAGGAAGATCCGCTCCACACATTGCTCGTGGAAGTCCGAGTGCTGACGGAAGCTGACGATGTATTCCAGCAGACTGGCGTGATCCAGCGCCGCGCCGCGATATTCCACCACCACGCTGCCCCAGTCCGGCTGACTGGTCACCGGGCAGTTGGACTTAAGCAGATGGCTGTGCACGCTCTCCTCCACCACCCGCGAATCGTCGCAGCGCAGCAGCTCGGGACGCGGATGCTCGTAGTTGCTGACGCTGATATCCAGATCGTCGATGCACACGCCCGGTAGCGCAACCACGCCTTCGGCTTCAACCTCTTTCAGGCTGCGAACCCGTACGCCCACCGGCTTGCCGGCTGCAGCGGACAAGTCCTTGACCAGCGTCGCTTCCAGGCTCGCTGTATCGGCGAACGGGGTCTGGTTCAACGAATTCAGGTACAGCTTGAACGACTTCGATTCGATGATGTTCGGCGAATCCGCCGGAATGCTGAATTCGCCGATTGCCACCACCGGTTTGCCCGACGGCAGCAGCCACGACAGTTCGAAGCAGTTCCAGAAATCCACGCCTTTATACGGCAGGGTTTCGGCGGTCAGGCCCAGCTCGGCCCATTTCGCGGTGCGCGGAATCGGGAACAGCAGGGACGGCGTGTAAGTGGCGATGTATTCGCTGGATTTGCCCAGCGGCGAATGTTCGGCTGCGGGATGCATGGCGGAAACCTGACTGAAGAATCAGCGGATTCTATCAGCCTTTGCTCCCGCCTTTGAGTGCTTACTGACTGACAGTCAGTTTGCCGACCATCCCGGCCTGGTAATGCCCTGGAATGTTGCAGGCGAATTCCAGGCTGGTCGCCTTGCTGAACGTCCAGGTCAACTCGGCAGTCTTGCCGGGCTCGACCAGCACGCTGTTGGGGTCGTCATGCTTCATTACGTGCCCCATCGAGCCATGATCCATGCCCGCCATATCGTGGGACATTTCCTTCATGCCGGTCGGCGTCAGCATGCCGCTTTGCTGCATCTGCAACATTTCCTGCTGGTGTTTGGCATGCATCGCTGCATCCCCGAGGTTGAATTCGTGCAGCAACTGGCCTTTATTCACCAGTACAAAACGAATGGTCTCACCGGCCTTGATGTCGATGGCCTTCGGATCGAACGACATGTCGCCCATCACCACTTCAATGCTGCGGCTGGCCTTGGCGGCCGGGGCCGGCTGGCCGAAGTCGTACGTGTGCGCAGGATCGGCCCGGACGGATGAACTCAGCGCCAATAGACAAGCGACGACGGCCAGAGGGTTGCGCAAAAACATAGTCATACTCCAACAAGAAAAGGTTCAGCCTGTGGGAAACTCTAGCCCGCCCGCGCTGGCAGCTACCTGACAGAGAGATTACAACTTTGTCAGGTTGGCGCTTGTGACAACGTCCCACGGTATAAAGCTTTCGATCCTACAAACCCGAGCCGCCCATGAAACTGCTGATCGTCGAAGACCAACCGAAAACCGGCCAATACCTGCGCCAGGGGCTGACCGAGGCCGGTTTCAATACCGAGCTGGTGGCCGACGGCAACACCGGGCAACAACTGGCGTTGAGCGGTGACTACGCCTTGCTGATCCTCGACGTGATGCTGCCCGGGCGCAGTGGCTGGCAGATTCTGCAAGCAGTGCGCAGCGCCGGGCTGGAAACGCCGATCCTGTTTCTGACGGCCAAGGACACCGTGGAAGACCGGGTTCACGGTCTCGAACTGGGCGCCGACGACTACCTGGTCAAGCCGTTCGCTTTCTCCGAACTGCTGGCCCGGGTGCGCAGCCTGTTGCGCCGCGGCAGCGCCACACCGCAGGAAACCTGCCTGCAATTGGCCGATCTGCGTCTGGACCTGATTCGCCGCCGCGTCGAACGCAGCGGCCAGCGCATCGACCTCACTGCAAAGGAGTTCGCCTTGCTGGAAATGCTCCTGCGCCGCCAGGGTGAAGTGCTGCCCAAATCCCTGATCGCGTCCCAGGTCTGGGACATGAACTTCGACAGCGACACCAATGTGATCGAAGTGGCGATCCGGCGATTGCGGCTGAAGATCGATGATGACTTTCCCGACAAACTGATCCACACCGTGCGTGGCATGGGTTACGTGCTTGAAGAGCGTGCCGACTGATGCGCCGACTGTCCTTGAGCAGCCGGCTGGCGCTGTTGTTCGCTGGCTGCACCGCAGTGGTTTCGCTGGTGGCCGGGGTCGTTTTCAATCGGGCCAGCGAAGGCCACTTCATCGAGCTCGACCAGCAACTGCTAGAAGGAAAACTGCTCAGTGTGCGTCAGACGCTGCTGAGCGGCAGCGACGCCGCGCACATCACCGATGAATTGAGCCAACAGGGCGATGTTTCGTTGCGCATCAGCACCCCTGAGGGACAACGCTGGTTCGGCCGCTCGTTGCATACCCCGGCGAATCTGCCGAAACAGCCCGGCCTGGCCACCATCACCGACAACGGTACGGACTATCGCCTGCTCAACGCCCCACTCTCCCCGGAACAACCCGACTCCCCGCAATTGACCTTGCTGCTGGACATCACCCACCACCAGCACTTCCTGCAACGCATGCAGCATCTGATTTGGCTGACCGTCGGCCTTTCGGCGCTGGCTACTGCGTTGCTCGGCGCCTGGGCGGCCCGCAGCGGCCTTCGTCCGTTACGCCGTATGAGTGCGGTGGCCCGTGGGATTTCGGCCCAGTCGCTGAATGCCCGACTCCCGGAAGCGCAGATGCCCGCAGAACTCACGGAACTGGCCCACAGTTTCAACGCCATGCTCGGACGCCTCGATGACTCGTTTCAGCGCCTTTCCGCGTTCTCTGCCGACATCGCCCATGAACTGCGCACCCCATTGTCGAACCTGCTGACCCACACGCAGGTCACCCTCACCCGGCCTCGCCCGCTTGAGGACTACCGCGAGGCATTGCACAGCAACCTCGAAGAGCTGCAATGGATGGCACAACTGGTCAACGACATGCTTTATCTGGCCAAGGCCGACCACGGATTGCTGGTGCCCAAGCGCGAACCGCTGGAACTGGCGAAAGAAGCCGATGCGTTGCTGGAGTTTTTCGCACCGCTGGCCGAAGACGCTCAGGTCAGCCTGAGCCGTGACGGTGCGGGGCGGTTCGAGGGTGATCGCGCGATGTTGCGCCGGGCGCTGTCGAATCTGCTGGATAACGCGTTGCGCTTCACGCCGGCAGCAGGCGAAGTGCGTGTGCGGATAACCGAGCAGGCGAACTCCTTGAGGGTGACCGTGGAAAACAGTGGCGAGGGGATTTCTGCTGAGTTGTTGCCGCGCTTGTTCGACCGGTTCTACCGGGCCGATCCGGCGCGCCAGGAAGGCAGCAGCGAGCATGCGGGATTGGGGCTGGCGATCACTCAGTCGATCATCAAGGCCCATGGCGGGCAGATTCATTGCGAATCGGCTCAGGGCTGGACGCGGTTTGTGATTGAGTTGCCGAAAAAAGATTGAGGCCGGCAATGCCGGCCTCAATAGGAGAACTTACGAATAGCGCAACGCGTGCGCCGGCTCGATCTTCGCCGCTCGCCAGGCCGGGTAAACCGTGGCCAGGAAGCTGAGAATGAAGCCCGCCGAGCAGATCAGCAGCACATCGCCGCCCTGCAATTCCGAGGGCAGGTTACTGACGAAGTACACGTCGGAACTGAAGATGTGCTGCCCGGTCACTCGCTCGACCCAGCCCACCATCTCACTGACATTGAGTGCGGCAATTACGCCAAGCACGCCACCGATGATGGTGCCGACGATGCCGATCACCGTGCCCTGCACCATGAATATCGCCATGATCTGCCGTGGCGTGGCGCCGATGGTGCGCAGGATCGCGATGTCCGCGCCCTTGTCGTTCACCACCATGATCAAAGTCGCAATGATGTTGAACGCCGCCACCGCGACGATCATCAGCAGCAACAGACCGATCATGGTCTTTTCCATTTTCATCGCACTGAACAGGCTGCCCTGAGTGTGGGTCCAGTCGTCAGCCTTGAAATCAACGCCGAGGCCGGTGGCGATATCGGAGGAGACTTTAGGCGCCGCGTACAGGTCTTTCACTGCCAGACGCACGCTCTGTACCTGATTCGGCTCCCAGTGCTGCATCGTTGCGGCGTCGGCCACATGGATCAGGCCCATGGAACCATCCAGTTCGGCGCCGACCTTGAAGATGCCGACCACATTCAGACGCTGCATGCGCGGGGTGATGCCGCCGGGTGCAGTACTGACTTCCGGCACGATCAGGGTGATTTTGTCGCCAACGTTCAGGCGGAAGCGCCGGGCCGTGATTTCACCCAGCACCACGCCGAACTCGCCCGGCTTCAAGGCATCGAGACGACCCTGAACAATGTGCTGGGCAACGATCGACACCTTGCCTTCCTGGGCCGGATCGACACCGCTGATCTGGATCGGCTGCATCATGCCCTTGTAGGACAGCATGCCTTCCATCTCGGTGAACGGCACAGCGGCAGTGACTTCGGGGTTCTTCATCGCGGCGGCGGCCACGGGTTGCCAGTCGTCGATCGGCTTCACGCCCACGATGGTCGCGTGGGGCACCATGCCGAGGATGCGCGAGCTCATTTCGCGCTGAAAGCCGTTCATCACCGACAACACCACGATCATCGCCAGCACGCCGAGGGCGAGACCGATCATCGAGGTCATCGAGATGAATGAAACAAAGCGATTGCGGCGCTTGGCGCGGGTATAGCGCGTGCCGATAAAGATCGATAACGGTCTGAACATTCGCTGGGGCACCGTATAAAAATAAAAGACCCGACGCCTTTTCAGGCATCGGGTTTCAAGCCGTCAGATGGGGGTCAGGCAACCTTCCTGCAACTGCAGGACGCGGTCCATCTGGCGAGCCAGGTTCATGTCGTGAGTCACCACCAGAAACGCCGTGCGCATCGACGTGCTGAGTTCCAGCATCAGGTCCTGAATGCCTTCGGCGGTGTGGGAGTCGAGGTTGCCGGTCGGCTCGTCGAGCATCACCAGGCCCGGATTGTTCACCAGAGCGCGGGCGATGGCCACACGCTGGCGTTCACCACCGGACAGCTCGGCCGGTTTGTGTTCCAGACGATGGCCGAGACCGACTCGTTCCAGCAACGCCGTGGCCCGCTGACGCGCTTCCGGGATCGAGGTCTTGCCGATCAGCAACGGCATGCAGACGTTTTCCAGCGCGGTGAATTCCGGCAGCAGGTGGTGGAACTGGTACACGAATCCAAGGGCACGGTTACGCAGCAGGCCGCGCTTCTTCTCGCTCAGCGCCGACAGCTCTTCACCGTCGAGCCAGACACCGCCCTTGGTCGGCGTGTCGAGACCGCCCAACAGGTTGAGCAAGGTACTTTTGCCCGAACCGGATTTGCCGACGATCGCCACGCGCTCGCCCGGGTGCAGCTCCAGTTGCAGGTTGGCCAGCACTTGCACCGACTCCGGGCCTTCCTCGTAGGACTTGCCCAGGTTGCGGCAGCTCAGGATTGCTTTTTCACTCATGCCCGACTCACTCATAACGTAGCGCCTCCGCCGGCTGGGTGCGTGCGGCACGCCAGGCTGGATACAGGGTGGCGAGGAAACTCAGGACCAACGCAGCCGCGCAGACCATGACTACGTCCTGGCTCTGCACCTGCGATGGCAGGTAATCGATGAAATACACGTCGGCGTTGAGGAACTTGTGTCCGATCAAGCCTTCGAGTGCCGAAATCGCCGCGCTGACATTGAGCGCCGCCAGGATTCCGACCACGGCGCCGATGGCCGTACCGACCACGCCGATCACCGTGCCCTGCACCATGAACGTGCGCATGATCGTGCCCGGCGTGGCGCCGAGCGTGCGCAGAATGGCGATGTCGCCCTTCTTGTCGTTCACCACCATCACCAGTGTGGAGATGATGTTGAACGCGGCAACCGCGACGATCAGCAGCAACAGCAGGCCGATCATGGCTTTTTCCATGCGGATCGCCTGATACAGGTTGCCGTGGGTGCGGGTCCAGTCGCGGGCGTAGTAATGGTCTTCGCCGAGCCGCTGGGCGATGTTCCACGCCTCACGTGGCGCCTGGAACAGATCGTCGAACTTCAGGCGCAGGCCCTGCACCTGATCAGGTTTCCAGCGGTGCATCTTCGCCAGATCCTGCAGGTTGGTGACGCCCAGATAACCGTCCAGTTCACCGGCGCCGACATGGAAGATGCCGACCACGGTGAAACGCTTCATGCGCGGGAACATCCCGGCGGGGGTCACACTGACCTCCGGGGCGACGAAGGTGATCTTGTCACCGATGCCCACGCCGAGCTTGGTCGCGGCCTTGTCGCCGATCACGATGCCGAAGCTGCCCGGCGTCAGGTCGTCGAGTTTGCCCTGCTGCATGAAGTTGTCGATGATCGAGACGTTGCGCTCCAGCGCCGGATCGACGGCATTGAGCAACACCTTGGACACCTGGCCGTTATTGGTCAGCAATCCCTGCATCTGGGTGAACGGCGCGACGGCCGCCACCTGCGGGTTCTGCTTGACCTTGGCGGCCAGGCTCTGCCAGTCGCTGATGGCTTCACCGGACTCGATGGTCGCGTGGGGCACCATGCCCAGCACGCGGGTGCGCATCTCATGATCGAAGCCGTTCATCACCGACAGCACCACGATCATCACGACCACGCCAAGGGCGAGCCCGATCATCGAAGTCAGGGAAATGAATGACACAAAATGATTGCGACGCTTTGCACGGGTATAACGCGTGCCGATAAATACGAAGAGAGGTCTGAACATGTCGGGGCTTGTTCGGAGGGAAAAGGAACGTCCTTGTGGCGGGGGTCGATAACCAGCTTTACACTCAGACCACCGCCGCTACCATGGGTTCGCCATGTCGACATTAGATGAAGAAGATCGCCGCGAATACTACCGTATCGAGGACACGATCGCACTGGAAATTCGGCCCCTGTCCGCTCCCGAAGCCGCCGGCCAGGAAGTGTTGCAGGATGCTTCCCCGCTATTCAACCTGCTCAGCGAACTGCACCTGAGCGAATTCGAGTCGCAGCACCTGCTGCGCCAGATCAGTGAACGCGACCGCGCCATCGCGGCGTTCCTGAAATCCCAGAACAAGCGCATCGACCTGCTCAGCCAGGTGGTCGCCCTGACCGTGCTCGGCCATATCGGCGAACCGCAACCGGTGATCATCTCCGAGGGCGGCATCGACTTTCAGCACCCGACCCCGATCGCCACCGGCGCCCACCTGTCGGTGAAACTGGTGCTGATGCCCCAGGCGCTTGGCCTGTTGCTGCGCGCCCGGGTCACCCATTGCGACCGCAAGGGTGACGGCTACGATGTCGGCACCGAGTTCGAACACCTGACCGAAGCCCAGCGCCAGCTGCTCGCCCGCTATATCTTGCAAAAGCAGGCCCAGGAACGACGTCTGGCCCGCGAACAGAACGAATCAGGCATTTAATTAAGGAAAAACCGTGACCCTTATCTACGGCCACCGCGGCGCCAAGGGCGAAGCACCGGAAAACACCCTGACCAGCTTTCAGGAATGTCTCAAGCACGGCGTTCGCCGTTGCGAGCTGGATCTGCACCTGTCCAAGGACGGCGAGCTGATGGTCATCCACGACCCGACCCTCAAGCGCACCACCGAGCGCCGTGGCAAGGTGGTCGAGCACTCCGCCGCCGAACTGGTGACCTACGACGCCCGAAAGGGTGGGCCGGGCTGGATCAAGCCCTGCCCGATTCCGACCCTGGAAGAACTGTTCGAGAAATGTGATTTCGAGCACTGGCAGCTCGAAGTCAAAAGCGCCTCGCGCACCCGCGCTGCGACGACCGTTCTGGCCATCCGTGAAATGGCGGTCAGACACGGGCTGCTCGACAAGGTGACGATCACCTCGAGTTCGCGGGAAGTATTGAAGGCTGCGCTGGATCTGGTACCGGACGTGTCACGGGGCCTGGTGGCCGAGTACGCCTGGCTCGACCCGCTGAAGGTCGCGGCAAGCTACGGCTGCGAGATACTGGCCTTGAACTGGACACTGTGTACGCCGGAACGCCTGCAAAAGGCGCAGCGTCAGGGGCTGCATGTGTCGGTGTGGACCGTCAACGAGCCTGCGCTGATGCGCAGACTCGCCGACTTCGGCGTTGACAGCCTGATTACAGACTTTCCCGGTTTGGCCACTGCCACCCTCGGGAATAGCTGAAATCGGTCTCCCCGGCCGGCTCAGGCCACCGGCCGGAGCCGCTCAAAAAAGCCGGTTGAGGCCGTCGTACGCCGCTACCCGATAGGCTTCGGCCATGGTCGGGTAGTTGAACGTGGTGTTGACGAAATACTTCAGGGTATTGAGCTCACCCGGCTGGTTCATGATCGCCTGACCGATGTGCACGATCTCCGATGCCTGATAACCGAAGCAGTGAACGCCCAGCACCTGCAGGGTTTCACGGTGGAACAGGATCTTCAGCATGCCTTGCGGCTCGCCGGCGATCTGCGCCCGCGCCATGCTCTTGAAGAACGCCTTGCCCACTTCGTACGGCACCTTGGCCTGGGTCAGTTCCTGCTCGTTCTTGCCGATCGAGCTGATCTCCGGAATGGTGTAGATGCCGGTCGGCACGTCATTCACGAAGCGCCAGCTGCCATTGTCGACAATGCTGCCAGCAGCCGAGCGACCCTGGTCGTGGGCGGCACTGGCCAGGCTCGGCCAGCCGATCACGTCACCGGCGCCGTAGATGTTCTGCACGCAGGTGCGGTAATTCTCGTCGACTTCGATCTGGCCGCGGCTGTTGACCTTGACGCCAATGTTTTCCAGACCCAACTGATCGGTGTTGCCGGTCCGGCCGTTGCACCAGAGCAAGGCGTCGGCCTTGATCTTCTTGCCGGACTTCAGGTGCAGGATCACGCCGTTGTCCACGCCTTCGACGCGGTCATACTCTTCGTTGTGACGCACGGTGATGTTGTTGTTGCTGAAGTGGTAGCTCAACGCCTGGGAGATTTCCGAGTCGAGGAAGCTCAGCAACTGCCCGCGGTTGTCCACCAGCTCCACAAGAACACCCAGACCGCTGAAGATCGACGCGTATTCGCAACCGATCACGCCGGCGCCGTAAACGATCAGTTTGCGCGGGGTGTGGCCGAGGCTGAGGATGGTGTCGCTATCGTAGATACGCGGGTGGTGGAAATCGATGTCCGCCGGGCGATAAGGACGCGAACCGGTGGCGATGATGATGTGTTTGGCTACCAGCTTCTCGACCACGCCATTGGCGCAGACCACTTCGATGGTCTGCTCGTCGGCGAAGCTGCCGGTGCCGAAGAACACGTCGACGCGATTACGGGCGTAGTAGCCGGTACGCGAAGCGACTTGCTTGGAGATGACTTTTTCGGCGCTCTTCAACACGTCCGGGAAGGAGAACCAGCGCGGTTCACCGATCGCACGGAACATCGGGTTGGTGTTGAACTGCATGATCTGCCGCACCGAGTGACGCAAGGCCTTGGACGGGATGGTGCCCAGGTGGGTGCAGTTACCGCCGACCTGGCGACGGCTGTCGACCATCGCCACCTTGCGCCCTGCTTTGGCGGCGTTCATTGCCGCGCCTTCTCCCGCCGGGCCGGAACCCAGCACCACCACGTCGTAGTTGTAGACAGCCATGCGTACTCCTCAGAACAGGCCGCGGTGCCAGCAGCACCGGCGGCTAAATCACGCCGAACGACGGCGCGAAGGAACAATTGGGGGCCAGTTGAAAACCCGGACACAGTCTATAGAAGCGTCAACGCCGCGCACATTAACCCTTGGTCGCGTCGTAGGCTACTTTTGCCTGCACTACAACGCCAGCTTTCGTACTGTTCTCAGTCAACTTTTGCGCCGCTGAGCCGTTGGAAAGCGTGACTGGTGCGTGTGACGAAACCTTTATCGGCACGAATCACAAAGAATGCACCAATGTCGTGTTTTTCGGCATAGTCCCAGGCCCTTTCCGGGCCGAGAATCAGCAACAGTGTCGATAGTCCATCGGCCATCAAGGCTGAAGGATGAATCACCGTGACTGACGCCAGGTCGTGTAGGACGGGCGCTCCGGTGCGGGCATCGAAGGTGTGGGAATAGCGCCTTCCGTCCTGCTGAAAATAGTTGCGGTAGTCGCCGGACGTGGAGAGGCCATAGCCATCAACGTCGATGATCCGCTCGGCCACTTGCCGATCGTCACGAGGCGCCTCCAGCGCGATGCGCCAGGGGGAGCCATCGAGCTTCTTGCCGGACGCCTTGAGTTCCCCCGTGGCTTCGGCGAGGTAATCATGAATGCCCATGGCATCGAGCCGCGCCGCAATGGTATCGACCGCATAACCGGCGGCAATGCTGTTGAAGTCGACCTCGACCGCCGCATCCTTGCACAGTTGGTCGCCTTCAACGCGCAGATGGCGGTAACCCACGCGCTTCTGCACCTCGGCCAGCGCCGAAGCGCTCGGAACTTTCTCCTCGCGCCCTTGCGGGCCGAAGCCCCAAAGATTGAGCAACGGCTCCACCGTCAGGTCGTAGGAACCTTCGCTCTGCTGTGACAGCTGTTCGCCCACACGGACCAATTCAAGAATCGCCGCCGGCATGGCCTGACAACGATCGGCTGGCAACCCGTTGAAACGTGAAATATCAGAGTTCGCGCGGTAGGTGGACATCTGCTGATCGACATCGGCAAGGATCTTCTCGACTTCGACACGGACATCCTCAGACGCAGGCAGATTGGCGTGGCGCACGTACTTGATCGAATAGGTACTGCCCATGGTCGGGCCGCCGAAGCTCTCCATGGAATCGCCGTCGCCGCAACCGGACAAAACGCCGATCAGCAGCACGAAAACCACAAACCGTCCAGTTAACAATTCTTCATCTCCGAGCAAAACCGCGGCGGCCATTATGGCCACAGAGCCCGCTCGCTCCCAAACGGATGCACCGCTTTCATACAAAATCTAAAAAGTGAGTACCTGAACATGTCCTCCTCCACGGGCAAAGGCAAAGCGATTTTTCGCGTTGTCAGCGGCAACTTTCTCGAAATGTTCGACTTCATGGTCTACGGCTTCTATGCCACGGCCATCGCCAAGACGTTCTTCCCTACCGACAGTGCTTTCGCATCCCTGATGCTTTCGCTTGCCACCTTCGGCGCAGGCTTTCTGATGCGCCCACTGGGGGCGATCTTCCTCGGTGCCTACATTGACCGACACGGTCGTCGTCAGGGCCTGATCATTACCCTCGCGCTGATGGCTGCCGGTACCGTGCTGATTGCCTGCGTTCCGGGTTATGCCACGCTCGGCGTTGCCGCGCCGCTGATCGTGCTGTTCGGCCGCTTGCTGCAAGGATTCTCGGCCGGCGTCGAATTGGGCGGTGTATCGGTGTATCTGGCGGAAATCGCCACGCCCGGCCGCAAGGGCTTTTTCGTCAGCTGGCAGTCCGCCAGCCAGCAAGCGGCGGTGGTATTCGCCGGCCTGCTTGGCGTTGGCCTCAACCACTGGCTGAGCCCGGAACAGATGGGCGAATGGGGCTGGCGCGTGCCGTTCCTGATCGGCTGCATGATCGTCCCGGTGATTTTCGTCATCCGTCGCTCGCTGGAGGAAACCCCGGAATTCCAGGCGCGCAAACATCGCCCTACCCTGCAGGAAATCGTCCGCTCGATCGGTCAGAACTTTGGCATCGTCATCGCCGGCATGGCGCTGGTGGTGATGACGACGGTGTCGTTCTACCTGATCACGGCGTACACCCCGACGTTCGGCAAGGCGGAATTGCACCTGTCGGACTTCGATGCGTTGCTGGTGACGGTGTGCATCGGCCTGTCGAACTTCTTCTGGCTGCCGGTGATGGGCGCAGTCTCTGACAAGATCGGCCGCAAACCCCTACTGTTGGCGGCGACGATTCTGGCGATTCTGACCGCTTACCCTGCGTTGTCGTGGCTGGTGGCGAACCCGAGCTTCAGCCATCTGCTGATCGTCGAGTTGTGGCTGTCGTTCCTGTACGGCTCGTATAACGGGGCTATGGTGGTGGCACTCACCGAGATTATGCCGGTGGAAGTTCGCACCACGGGCTTCTCGCTGGCCTACAGTCTGGCGACCGCAACCTTCGGTGGTTTTACCCCTGCAGCCTGCACTTACCTGATCCATGTGCTGGACAACAAGGCAGCGCCGGGAATCTGGCTAAGTGGAGCAGCCGTGCTGGGCCTGATCGCCACGCTGGTGCTGTTCCGTGGCAACAGGCACGAACTGCGCACGGCACAAGCCGCCATCCCTCGCTGAGGCAGATCGCACACAAACAAAAACGCCCCGACCAGAGTCGGGGCGTTTTCATTTGCAGCTAAGGCTTAGCGCGGGAATGCTGGCGGGTTTACACCGGCCATGTCTTCCATCACGCGAACGACCTGGCAGCTATAACCGAACTCGTTGTCGTACCAGACGTACAGAACAACGCGGTTATCCTGAACGATAGTCGCTTCAGCGTCGACCACACCGGCGTGGCGCGAGCCCACGAAGTCGGTGGAAACCACTTCCTGGGAATTGACGAAGTCGATCTGCTTGTGCAGATCCGAGTGCAGCGCCATGTAGCGCAGGTACTCGTTCATCTCTTCACGGGTGGCGGCTTTCTCGAGGTTCAGGTTGAGAATGGCCATCGACACGTTCGGCGTCGGAACACGGATCGCGTTACCGGTCAGCTTGCCGGCCAGCTCAGGCAGGGCCTTGGCAGCAGCGGTAGCAGCACCGGTCTCGGTGATCACCATGTTCAGCGCGGCGCTACGACCACGGCGATCACCCTTGTGGAAGTTGTCGATCAGGTTCTGGTCGTTGGTGTACGAGTGAACGGTTTCGACGTGACCGTTGATGATGCCGAACTTGTCATTCACGGCTTTCAGCACCGGCACGATGGCGTTGGTGGTGCAGGAAGCGGCGGACACGATCTTGTCGTCAGCGGTGATTTCGTTGTGGTTGATACCGTGAACGATGTTCTTCAGCTTGCCCTTGCCAGGCGCGGTCAGAACAACGCGGTCGATACCCGGGCAGGCCAGGTGCTGACCCAGGCCGTCGGCATCACGCCATACACCGGTGTTGTCCACCAGCAGCGCATCTTTGATGCCGTACTGGGTGTAATCCACTTCGGTAGGGTTTTTCGCGTAGATAACCTGGATCAGGTTGCCGTTGGCGGTGATGGTGTTGTTTTCTTCGTCGATGGTGATGGTGCCGTTGAACGAACCGTGTACCGAATCGCGACGCAGCAGGCTGGCGCGTTTGGTCAGGTCGTTTTCGGCGCCCTTGCGCACCACGATGGCACGCAGACGCAGACCGTCGCCGCCACCGGTTTTCTCGATCAGGATGCGCGCCAGCAGACGGCCGATACGACCGAAGCCGTAAAGCACAACGTCAGTGCCTTTGCGGGCCGAAGCGTTTTGCTGGCCAACCACGTCAGCCATTTCTTCACGCACGAACTGCTCGGCGGTACGGCCGTTGCCTTCATTGCGGAATTTGAACGCCAACTTGCCCAGATCCACCGAAGCCGCGCCGAGCTTGAGCTCGCTCATGGCCTTGAGCAGAGGGAATGTTTCGTGGACGGAGAGTTCGCTATCGTCGGAAGAACGATGGCGAGCAAAGCGGTGAGCTTTGAGAATCGCGATGACAGACTGGTTGATCAGGCTGCGGCCATAGATCGAGCTCACCACGTTGTTATTGCGGTAGAGCTGACCGATAAGCGGAATCATCGCTTCTGCGAGTGCTTCACGGTCGATCCATTCACCAAGACACTGGTCGGGCTTCTGAGTCACGGGAACCTTCCACATGTAGGGGCAGAAAAAAGGGGCTACATTATGCCGCCGAGAACCTCTTGTAGCAATGCGCGCTTGTCGCGCAATCGGTAACAAAATTCCGTCCAAAAAAATAACGCCCTCCGCCAGCCCAGTAAAACCGGGGCTTTCAGCGCAGTCAGTTTTTCGACGACTGTTAGACGATGTCTGTAACCCTCCGTAACACCACCCACTTTCGGCACTACATAACCGTCAAAAAAGTGCTGGTTTTTATGGTTACCACTACATTTTGCTCAAACAGCGCAGATAGACGCAGTCTGCAACTGACAGGCGGCACCGGACGCCGCTACAATTACCGACTTTGTCGCAACGCCTGGAGCTCAACCTTCCGTGCCTGTTCTGCGTCTACCGCTTCTCCCTGCCGCGGCAGGTAAACAGCACTGGGGCAATCTGCCCGGTGCCGCACTGAGCCTGGCGATTGCCGAGGCTGCCAGCGCTGCCAAGCGCTTCACGTTACTGCTCACCGCCGACAGCCAGAGTGCCGAACGGCTGGAGCAGGAGCTGAGTTTCTTCGCCCCGGATTTGCCGGTGCTGCATTTCCCGGACTGGGAAACCCTGCCCTACGACCTGTTCTCGCCGCACCAGGACATCATCTCCCAGCGCATCGCCAGCCTTTACAGGCTGCCGGAGCTGGAACATGGCGTGCTGGTGGTGCCGATCACCACGGCCCTGCATCGCCTGGCACCGACCAGTTTCCTGCTCGGCAGCAGCCTGGTGCTGGATGTCGGGCAGAAACTCGACGTCGAACAGATGCGCACGCGGCTCGAAGCCAGCGGCTATCGCTACGTCGACACGGTCTACGAACACGGCGAGTTCACCGTACGTGGCGCCCTGATCGACCTGTTCCCGATGGGCAGCAAACTGCCTTATCGCATTGACTTGTTCGACGACGAAATCGAAACCCTGCGCACCTTCGATCCGGAAAACCAGCGCTCCATCGACAAGGTCGATTCGGTCAAGCTGCTGCCGGCCAAGGAGTTCCCGCTACAGAAAGAAGCGGTCACCCGCTTCAAGGCACGCTTTCGCGAGCGTTTCGACGTCGACTTCCGGCGCTGCCCGATCTTTCAGGACCTGAGCAGCGGTATCACGCCTGCCGGCATCGAGTACTACCTGCCGCTGTTCTTCGAAGAAACCTCGACTCTCTTCGATTACCTGCCCCAAGACACTCAGGTGTTCTCTCTGCCGGGTATCGAGCAAGCGGCGGAAAACTTCTGGAACGACGTGCGCAATCGCTACGAAGAGCGCCGCGTCGATCCATCGCGTCCTTTATTGCCGCCCGCCGAACTGTTCCTGCCGGTCGAAGACTGCTTCGCCCGCCTGAAGAACTGGCCGCGCGTGGTTGCCAGCCAGCAGGACGTGGAGACCGGCGTCGGCCGCGAGCGCTTCCCGGCGCAGGCATTGCCGAATCTGGCGATTGAAGCCAAGGCCACGCAACCGCTGGCCGCGCTGTCCGCCTTCCTCGACGAATTCCCGGGGCGCGTGTTGTTCACCGCCGAATCGGCAGGCCGCCGCGAAGTGCTGCTGGAACTGCTGGACCGTCTGAAGCTGCGACCGAAAACCGTCGACAGCTGGCCGGACTTCGTCGCGAGCAAGGATCGCCTGGCGATCACCATCGCTCCGCTCGACGAAGGCCTGATGCTGGACGACCCGGCGCTGGCACTGGTTGCGGAAAGTCCACTGTTCGGCCAGCGCGTGATGCAGCGTCGCCGCCGCGAAAAACGCGCCGACGCCAACAACGATGCAGTGATCAAAAACCTCACCGAGCTGCGCGAAGGCGCGCCGGTGGTGCACATCGATCACGGTGTCGGCCGCTATCTCGGTCTGACGATTCTGGAAATCGACAGCCAGGCTGCCGAATTCCTGACCCTGGAATACGCCGAGAACGCCAAGCTCTACGTGCCCGTGGCCAACCTGCATCTGATCGCCCGCTACACCGGCAGCGACGACGCACTGGCCCCGCTGCACCGCCTCGGCTCCGAGACCTGGCAGAAAGCCAAGCGCAAGGCTGCCGAACAGGTGCGTGACGTTGCTGCCGAATTGCTCGACATCTATGCCCGCCGCGCGGCTCGCGAAGGTTATGCGTTTGCCGATCCGAAGGCCGATTACGCAACCTTCAGTGCCGGCTTCCCGTTCGAAGAAACCCCGGACCAGCAATCCACCATCGAAGCCGTGCGCGAAGACATGCTTGCGCCGAAGCCGATGGATCGACTGGTCTGTGGCGACGTCGGTTTCGGCAAGACCGAAGTGGCCATGCGCGCCGCGTTTATCGCGGTGCATGGCGGCAAACAAGTGGCGATTCTGGTACCGACCACCCTGCTCGCCCAGCAGCACTACAACAGCTTCCGCGACCGCTTCGCCGACTGGCCGGTGACCGTGGAAGTGATGAGCCGCTTCAAGTCGGCGAAGGAAGTGAACGCAGCTGTGGCCCAACTGGCCGAAGGCAATATCGACATCGTCATCGGCACTCACAAGCTGCTGCAGGACGACGTCAAGATCAAAAACCTCGGGCTGGTAATCATCGACGAAGAGCACCGTTTCGGTGTCCGTCAGAAGGAACAGCTCAAGGCCCTGCGCAGCGAAGTCGACATTCTGACACTGACCGCCACGCCGATTCCGCGCACGCTGAACATGGCGGTGTCGGGCATGCGTGACTTGTCGATCATCGCCACGCCGCCGGCGCGACGCCTGTCGGTGCGCACCTTCGTCATGGAACAGAACAAGAGCACGGTCAAGGAAGCCTTGCTGCGTGAACTGCTGCGCGGCGGTCAGGTTTACTACCTGCACAACGACGTGAAGACCATCGAGAAATGCGCCGCCGAACTGGCCGAACTGGTGCCGGAAGCGCGGATCGGCATCGGCCACGGGCAGATGCGCGAACGCGAACTCGAACAGGTGATGAGCGACTTCTACCACAAGCGCTTCAACGTGCTGATCGCTTCGACCATCATCGAGACCGGCATCGACGTGCCGAGCGCCAATACCATCATCATCGAGCGCGCCGACAAGTTCGGCCTGGCGCAATTGCACCAGTTGCGCGGGCGTGTTGGCCGCAGTCACCACCAGGCCTACGCCTACCTGCTGACACCGCCACGCCAGCAGATTACCGGCGATGCGGAAAAACGCCTGGAGGCGATTGCCAACACTCAGGATCTGGGTGCGGGCTTCGTGCTGGCCACCAACGACCTGGAAATCCGTGGCGCCGGCGAACTGCTGGGCGACGGCCAGAGCGGGCAGATCCAGGCGGTCGGCTTCACGCTGTACATGGAAATGCTTGAGCGCGCGGTGAAATCGATCCGCAAGGGCGAACAGCCGAACCTCGATCAGCCGCTCGGCGGCGGCCCGGAAGTCAACCTGCGGGTGCCCGCGCTGATTCCGGAAGATTACCTGCCGGATGTGCACGCACGCCTGATCCTGTACAAGCGCATCGCTTCGGCCACCGACGAGGAAGGCCTGAAGGATCTGCAAGTGGAGATGATCGACCGCTTCGGCCTGCTGCCGGAACCGACCAAGAATCTGGTGCGCATCACTGCGTTGAAATTGCAGGCCGAGCAACTCGGCATCAAAAAGGTCGACGGCGGCCCGCAGGGTGGACGCATCGAGTTCGCCGCGCAGACGCCGGTCGATCCGATGACCCTGATCAAACTGATCCAGAGTCAGCCAAAACGCTACAAATTCGAAGGCGCCACGATGTTCAAGTTCCAGGTGCCGATGGAGCGCCCGGAAGAGCGCTTTAATACTGTGGAAGCGCTGTTCGAGCGCCTCCTCCCGAAAACTGCTTGAAGGACGCCGCATGCGCCTGTTTCGCTCTCTGACCTTGCTGCTGACCCCGTTCTTGATAACGATGGCGGCACCCTCGGCGTTTGCCGATGACCTGTATCAGGTTGAAATGATTCTGGTACGCCAGAACGCTGTTCCGGCGATCGTCAGCCGCGCCGCGCCGGAAGACTGGGCCGCCGGTGCCCAGCGTCTGGACGATGCCAGCCAGCGCACACCGGCACTGGGCGAAGTCGCCAGCAAACTCACTGCCAGCGGCGAATACAGCGTGCTGATGCACAAGGCCTGGCAACAGACCCTTGGCGAGGTGCCGACGAAAGTCGCGATCAGCGACGGCAAGGAACAGTTCGGCCAGTTCCCCATCGAGGGCACGCTTGAAATGAAACTCGGGCGTTTCACCGATGTAAACGCCGATTTCTGGGTCAACCAGATCGACGCCAACGGCATGGTCAGCGCCAGCGAACGCCTGAAGCAGGACAGCCACACCAAAAATGGCCAGCTCAACTACCTGGACAACGGCCACCTGGCCCTGCTGATCAAGATCACTTCACTGACGGCGCCTGCGCCTCGGGAAGCGCCTGAATCCATTCCGGACTGATCGAAGTCCTTATGTCCCCGCCTCTGAGTAAACCGCTGGCCTCCTCCTGGGTCAGCCGGTTCAAGGAACAAAGCCTGGAGCGTGGCCGCCGCTACGCTCTGGAAAACCGGGTGCGGATCGTGCAGGTCGGCGATGCGACCATTACCGCCAGCTGCGAAGGCTCGGGCGGCAACATCTATCGCCAGACGATCCATTTGCGCGAGTCAGCCAAGGGTACCCTGCTGATGGTCGATGCCACCTGCACCTGCCCGGTTCACAGCAACTGCAAACATTGCGCAGCGGTATTGCTGCAAGTGCAGGAAACCCTGGAATACCCCGCCGCCGCCAAAGACGCCGAACTGCTGGAAAAGCTCCAGGCCGTCCTCGAAAACCGCAGCCCCAAGGCGCCGCCGCAAGTACTGGTGGACAATGTGCAACCGGTGCCACGCCTGTGGCTGGCCAGCGTCGAATTCAGCGCCTTCGAACCGCGCAACGGCAAGATGCAGCGTTACATCCAGCATCGTGCGGCGCTGTCCTTCAGTTATCTGGACGAATACGTCAGCGGGCAAAAAAACAGTGACATCCTGATACGCCAGGAAACCCAGACCCTGCGGGTCAAACGTCATCCGGACGTCGAGCAAAGCTACCGCGAACAACTGCGGATTCTCGGTTTTCGCATTGCCACAAGACAGAGCAAGGCGCTGCCGGAAAGCGCCGGCGAACTCTATGAAATGGTCAACGACAGTGCGTGGCTGACCTTCACCCTGAACGATCTGCAAAAGCTGCGAACCCAGGGCTGGGAACTGCTGGTCGACGATGAGTTCGGCTTCGATCTGACGGCCGTCGATGACTGGTATGCCACGGTCGAGCAGACCCCGGAACGGGACTGGTTTGACCTGGAACTGGGCATCATCGTCAACGGCGAACGCCTGAGTCTGCTGCCGATCCTGCTCAATCTGATGCGCTCGCACACGGAAATCCTCAACCCCGAACGCCTTGCCCGGCGACGGGACGATGAGCTGATTCTGGTGAACATCCCGCAGCGCAACAGCGAGCATGGCCCGCTGCAAGTCGCCCTGCCCCTTGGCCGGTTGAAACCGGTACTGGCAACGCTGGGCGAGTTTTATCTGCAAGAGCCGGGTGAAACCACCCTGCGCCTGAGCAAGGCAGACGCCACCCGCCTCAATTCGCTGGAGGGCATTCCCCTGCTTTGGGAAGGCGGGGAGCAGATCCGCAGTTTCGCCCAACGCTTGCGTGATATCCGCGATTACAGCGCCGACGCACCGGAAGGACTGAACGCGACACTGCGTCCCTACCAGCTCGAAGGGTTGAGCTGGATGCAGTCGCTGCGACAGCTTGAGGTGGGCGGGATTCTCGCGGACGACATGGGACTGGGCAAAACCCTACAGACACTGGCGCACATTCTCAGCGAAAAAAACGCCGGACGCCTGGATCGCCCCTGCATGGTGGTGATGCCCACCAGCCTGATTCCCAACTGGCTGGACGAGGCAGCGCACTTCACGCCGCAGCTCAAGGTCGTAGCCCTGTACGGTGCCAGCCGCAAAAAGCACTTCGAGCATCTGGCCGATTACGACCTGATCCTCACGACTTATGCGCTACTGCCCAAGGATGTCGAGCGTCTGGCGCGGCAGCCACTGCATGTATTGGTGCTGGATGAGGCGCAATACATCAAGAACCCGAACAGCAAAGCCGCTCAGGCTGCCCGCGAACTCAATGCACGCCAGCGTCTGTGCCTGAGCGGCACCCCTCTGGAAAACCACCTGGGCGAGCTGTGGTCGCTGTTCCACTTTCTGCTGCCCGGCTGGCTCGGCGACGTCAAAAGCTTCAACGCCGATTACCGCGTGCCGATCGAAAAGCGCGCCAGCGAAGTCAGACTTCAGCACCTCAACGGTCGGATCAAACCGTTCCTGCTGCGCCGCACCAAGGAACAGGTCGCCACCGAGCTGCCGCCGAAAACCGAGATCATCCACTGGGTCGAACTCAATGAATCGCAGCGTGACGTGTACGAAACCATGCGTCTGGCCATGGACAAGAAGGTGCGCGACGAGATCACCCGCAAGGGCGTGGCACGCAGCCAGATCATCATTCTTGAAGCGCTACTTAAACTGCGCCAGGTCTGCTGCGACCTGCGCCTGGTCAACGACGCCACACTGCCGGCCCGCGGCAGCACCTCGGGCAAGCTCGACAGCCTGATGGAAATGCTCGAAGAGCTGTTCGAGGAAGGACGGCGGATTCTGCTGTTTTCGCAGTTCACCTCGATGTTGTCACTGATCGAGGACGAGCTGAAAAAACGCAATGTCGCCTATGCATTGCTGACGGGGCAGACCCGTGATCGACGTACCCCGGTGAAGGAATTCCAGAGCGGCAAGCGTCAGATCTTTCTCATCAGCCTGAAGGCTGGCGGTGTGGGTCTGAACCTGACGGAAGCGGACACGGTGATTCACTACGATCCGTGGTGGAACCCGGCGACCGAGAATCAGGCAACCGACCGCGCGTATCGTATTGGCCAGGAGAAACCGGTGTTCGTCTACAAGATGATTGCCCGAGGCACAGTCGAGGAAAAGATTCAGCACTTGCAGAGGGAGAAATCCGACCTGGCGGCCGGCGTGCTGGATGGGCGCAAGGCCGAGGACTGGAAGTTGCAGAGCGATGATATCGAGGCGCTGTTTGCGCCGCTGCCGGACAAGTTTGAAAAGCGCTGAGATTCTCAGCGCCTGTTCATTCAAGTCATTGCAGAGCCCGAATCAACCCTTGAGTACGCGCGCCAGTGTCGATTTCACCTTGCCCATGCCATCGTGCAACGCCTGCTCGATCTCAGCCATGGTGATCACTTCCGTGGTCTTGCCCGCCGCCGGGTTCACCACCAGCGACAGACAGGCGTAATCCAGACCCAGCTCACGAGCCAGCGCCGCTTCCGGCATGCCGGTCATGCCGACGATGTCGCAACCGTCTCGCTCCAGACGTACGATCTCGGCCACGGTTTCCAGTCGCGGCCCCTGGGTACAGGCGTAAATGCCTTGATCGCTGTATTCGCAACCTTCGGCAGCCAACGCTGCAATCAGTTGCTGACGCAGCGGCTCGCTGTAGGGAAAGCTGAAGTCGATATGTGTGACATGTTCCAGATCATCGGCGAAATAGGTGTGTTCGCGCCCACTGGTGTAGTCCACGATCTGATGCGGCACGCAGAAATGTCCGGTGCCCATTGCCGGATGGATCCCGCCCACGGCGTTGACCGCGATGATTGCTTCTGCCCCAGCCTGCTGCAACGCCCACAGATTGGCGCGATAGTTGACCTTGTGTGGCGGAAAACGATGCGGGTGGCCGTGACGAGCGAGGAACAGCACTTCCTTGCCGGCATATTCACCAATCTGGACTTCAGCCGAAGGCGCACCATAAGGCGTATCCACCGCCAGCGACTGACGAATGCTCAGGCCTTCCAGCTGGGTCAGGCCGGTGCCACCGATGATTGCGTAAACCGTCATAGCGAAAAATCCTTAATCGATCAGTTGAGCGTCTTTGAGCGCGCCGACAGCGGTCAGCCAGCGCGGATCCTGACGGTATTCGGTGTTGGCGAACGCCTGACCGCGCATGCGTGCGATGCGCGGCGACGGCTTGACCTTCATGCGCTGGGCGGCGCTCAGGGCCAGCTCGGCGGCTGCACGGTCGTTGCACACCAGGCCCATGTCGCAACCGGCGCTGAGTGCCGCCTCGATACGGCTCGCCGCATCGCCGACCACGTGCGCGCCAGCCATGGAGAGGTCGTCACTGAAAATCACGCCATCGAACTGCAACTCGCCGCGCAGGATATCCTGCAACCAGCGCCGTGAAAAACCGGCGGGCTGCGCATCGACTTGCGGATAAATCACGTGGGCCGGCATCACGGCAGCCAATTGTTTGCTCAGTCTGGCGAATGGCACGAGATCATTGGCGCGGATCTCTTCGAGGCTGCGCTCGTCGTTGGGGATTGCAACGTGAGAGTCGGCTTCCGCCCAGCCGTGGCCGGGGAAATGCTTGCCAGTGGCAGCCATACCAGCACTGTTCATGCCTTTGATGAAAGCGCCGGCCAGCAATGCGGCACGCTCCGGATCGCCTTCGAACGAACGGGTGCCGACCACGGCGCTGCGCTGGTAATCCAGATCCAGCACAGGGGCAAAGCTCAGGTCGAGGCCGACCGCCAGTACTTCAGTGGCCATGATCCAGCCGCATTGCTCGGCCAGATATTCGGCGTTCGGATTGTCAGCGATGGCGCGCATGGCTGGCAGGCGTACAAAGCCCTGACGCAGGCGCTGGACACGACCGCCCTCCTGGTCCACCGCCAGCAGCAGATCCGGACGGATGGCCCGGATCGCCGCACTCAGCTCGCGAACCTGGCGCGGATGCTCGATATTGCGGGCAAAAATGATCAGGCCACCCACTTCGGGCTGACGCAACAATTGGCGATCTTCGGCCGTCAGCCAGGTACCGGCGACGTCCACCATCAACGAGCCTTGCAGGCCAGCAGTCATAGAAATTCCTTGAAAACGAAAAACCCGTCGCCCACGAAACCACCACCAGGGGCATTGCCCGGCAGGTTGGTGATTTCAATGAGAAACGGGTTCAGAACGAGAGTCGGCATGGGCGGCTAGCTTAGCGGATGTCCGCAGCCGCGCCCACCCATGGACCGTTAAACCTTGGCCGGTGCCGGCGCTGATTTGCTGCGCGGCCGCAGTTGTGCCGTCGCCATCGCGGTATCGGTGACACCGGTTTCGGCACGCATGCCGGCCGCCAGGAACGGCACCATCAGACGCATCACCTGCTCGATGGAGGTGTTGACGCCGAAGTCGGTCTCGGCAATTGCACGCAAGGCCTTGATGCCCGACATGCTGAACGCCGCAGCGCCGAGCATGAAGTGCACGCGCCAGAACAGTTCGATGGGGGGAATGCGCGGTGCGGCTTCGTTAACCAGCAACATGTAGCGGCGGAATACCTTGCCGTACATGTCTTCCAGGTAACGACGCAGGTGGCCCTGGCTCTGACTGAAGGCCAGCCCCAGCAGGCGCATGAAAATCGACAAGTCGTTACCACTGCGAGGCTGCACCACAAGAGCTTGTTCGACGAGGATTTCCAGCAGTTCTTCGAGCGATGGCTTGTTTTCTGGTTTGGCCTGGCGGCGCTCCAGCTCTTTGTCGAGGCTGATGCAGAATGGGCCGAGGAAGCGCGAGAACACCGCCTGGATCAGCGCCTTCTTCGAGCCGAAGTGATAATTCACCGCTGCGAGGTTGACCCCGGCCTTGCTGGTGATCAGACGCAATGAGGTTTCAGCGAAACCTTTTTCCGCGAACAGCTGTTCTGCAGCATCAAGAATGCGTTCAACGGTTTCCGACTGGGCCATGGCTACTCCGCCTGACAAACACTTGTTTGAAACATACGTTTCAGCCTATGCCTTGTCAAGCCTGCCGGTTCGTTTTGGGAATGGTCGGTCAGATATTTAACCACAACAAGGACGCCACATTAATCGATGCCGTCACTGACCGTCCGGCGGCCTGGCAAAAAACGATCATTGCCAAGATCACTTCACTGTATATAATCCCAGTCACTGTATAAAAAGACAGAGCGATCAATATGCTTAAGCTGACGCCACGCCAAGCCGAGATTCTGGCCTTCATCAAACGCTGCCTCGAAGACAACGGCTACCCGCCGACCCGTGCGGAAATCGCTCAGGAACTGGGTTTCAAATCGCCCAACGCTGCCGAAGAGCATCTCAAGGCGCTCGCTCGCAAAGGCGCGATCGAAATGACCCCAGGGGCCTCTCGCGGCATTCGAATCCCCGGCTTTGAAGCCAAAGTCGACGAATCGACCCTCCCGATTATCGGTCGAGTGGCCGCCGGTGCGCCGATTCTCGCCCAGCAGCACATCGAAGAGTCCTGCAACATCAACCCGGCCTTCTTCCACCCTCGCGCAGATTACCTGTTGCGGGTCCACGGGATGAGCATGAAGGACATCGGTATTTTCGACGGTGATCTTCTGGCAGTTCACACGACCCGGGAAGCACGTAACGGCCAGATCGTAGTCGCCCGGATTGGCGATGAAGTGACGGTCAAACGCTTCAAGCGCGATGGCAGCAAGGTCTGGTTGATCGCAGAGAACCCCGAGTTTGCCCCCATCGAAGTCAACCTGAAAGATCAGGAACTGGTGATCGAAGGCTTGAGTGTCGGCGTCATCCGCCGCTAAAGGAGGCTTTATGCAGTTCCCACACGCACCCCAGCAAACACAACTGCCGTTGTTCGAAGCGTTTCTCGCGCAACCTCTCGCCCCCATCCTCAAGGATGTTGTCGAGCGTCCGTGGAATACCGAACCCGAAGCGTTCAGCGAGCTGTCACTGCGCGGCGCAGCCGGGAACTGCCTGAACCTGCTGGCACCCATTCTTCGTGAATTGAGTGATGATCAGGACGCACGATGGCTGACCCTGATTGCGCCACCGGCGAGCCTGACCCAAACCTGGTTGCGGGATGCCGGATTGAATCGTGAACGCATCCTGTTGTTGCAACCGCGCGGCGCACAGAGCGCTCAGCAACTGGCTTGCGAAGCCTTGCGCCTGGGTCGTAGCCATACGGTGGTGACATGGTTGAACCCGCTCAATTCAGGTTCACGCCAACAACTGATCAGCGCCGCCCGCACCGGGGACGCTCAAAGTCTGAATATTAGATTGGGCTGACTTGATACGCACTGTCTGAAGCGCGGGGCTTCTCAAGGGATAGAGAAGCCGACCGAAGCAATACTCGACGGGCGGTGCTCAATGAAGAACCCGTGGCCCCTCTTCCTTGTCAAACTCGCCTTCAACCATTCGACCGGCCATCTGCACGCCGACGCTCAGCATCGCTTTGGCAATTTCAACATGCTGGCCCTGCAGAAACGCCTTGGCATCCTCGGAGAAATCCAGAGTCACCAGAGAACCCTCGTCCTCAGCCCTGCGCAGTTCGATCCGGCCGTCTGGTAGCTCGACAATTTCTAGAAAGGATGTTGGCATAAAGGTCTGTTCTCCACGAAAGGCAGGGATTATATAGAGATCATTCGGGATTCGCTCAGGATCTTGACCAGCAGCATGCATCTCGTCGCTGCCAGCCAAGACGCCATCAGCACTCGTTCAAGCCTTCACGGAAACGGATAGCCAGGCCCTTCAGGTTCTGCCGCCAGCGCTCCAGCTCTTCACGACTCAACTCTTCGGGTGCCTGCTCTTCATCCAGATTGACCGCCTGAATCAGTGGCTGGGTCACATCACCTTTTGGCTTGTGTGGCACTCGTGGTGGCTGAAACAACGCGGAATGCGCAGACAGCAATTTAGCCAGCCAGGTTTGCGGATTACCCGCCAACTCGACCATCTCGGCCAACTCGGGGATCGCAATCGACTCGATCACTTCAGGGGTCAACAGCGTTTCCGCCCGGGGCGCGTTAGCCTGTGGCAGCCGATAGAACCCTGCAATTTCGTGACACAGCCCCAGCAATGCGCCGTAGAGATGAAACAGCGCCGATTCGCGCCCGGCCTGAATCAATGCCAGCGAATTCATCGCCCGCCCCTCTTCAGCCCTGGCCAGCGCTTCCAGCGACAGACCCGCGAAATAGATCTTCTGATTGGTACGGGTATAGAGCTCGTGGGCCATATCGGCACTCTCCGCAGCGAAACAATTTCTTCATACAGGTCGGACAGTGTCATGGATCAACCAATCCGACCGCAAGCTTTAAACAAAAAGGCCACATGAAAACCAGAAGGTTGTCATGCGGCCTTTTGTGTTGAAGCCACCTTATCAGGGCAACCTCAGATCAGCACCAGCTCAAGCCTTGGCTTTCGCCGGACGCTTGTCTTCGACCGTCCACTGGCCACCGTCATAGAACGCCTTCCAGCCAGTCGGCTTGCCGTCGACTTCGGTCTGAACGTATTGCTCCTTGGTCTTGCGGCTATAGCGGATCACGGCTGGCAGGCCATCCGGATCCTTCTGCGGCGCTTCGCACAGGAAGTGGTACTTCGGATCGATCTCATCCTTGTGCGGCAGAATCTCGATCACCAGCGGAGCACGGGTCTCGCGGTTTTTCGGGAATTGGCTGGCCGCCAGGAACAGGCCGGAAGCACCGTCGCGCAGGATGTAGGTGTCGTTGACCTTTTCGCATTTCAGCTCAGGCATCTTCACCGGATCCATCTTCGGCGGCGCCGCGTCCCCGCTCTTCAGCAGCTTGCGGGTGTTCTTGCACGTCGGGTTGGTGCAACCGAAGAACTTGCCGAAACGGCCGGTCTTGAGCTGCATCTCGCTGCCGCACTTGTCGCACTCCAGGCTCGGACCTTCGTAGCCCTTGATGCGGTAGCTGCCCTCTTCGATCTCGTAGCCGGCGCAATCCGGGTTGTTACCGCAGATGTGCAGCTTGCGCTTTTCGTCGAGCAGGTAGGCGTCCATCGCGGTGCTGCAGATTGGGCAGCGATGCTTGCCGCGCAGTACCAGGGATTCCGACTCACCTTCGTCGTCCGCCGCGATTTCATCGCCCGGCACCAGGTTGACGGTGGCCTTGCAACGTTCTTTCGGCGGCAGGCTGTAGCCCGAACAGCCGAGGAACACGCCAGTCGACGCAGTACGGATCTGCATCGGGCGGCCGCAGGTGGTGCACGGAATATCGGTCATCACCGGCTGGTTGGCACGCATGCCGGCTTCCGGATTCTCCGCCACTTCGAGTTTTTTCTTGAAGTCGCCGTAGAACTCGTCCAGCACGTTTTTCCAGTCGCGCTCGCCCTGAGCCACGTCATCGAGGTTCTCTTCCATGCCGGCGGTAAAGCCGTAGTCCATGAGGTTCGAGAAGCTCTCGGACAGACGCTCGGTGACGATGTCGCCCATTTTTTCCGAATAGAAACGACGGTTATGCAGGGTCACATAACCGCGATCCTGAATGGTCGAAATGATCGCCGCGTAGGTCGAAGGACGGCCGATGCCGCGCTTTTCCATTTCCTTCACCAGGCTGGCTTCCGAGTAACGGGCCGGCGGCTTGGTGAAATGCTGGGTCGGATCAAGCTTGATCAGCTTCATCACGTCGCCCTGAGCCATGTCGGGCAGGACATCGTCGTCGCCCGGCTTGGTGATTTGCGGCAGGACACGGGTGTAGCCGTCAAACTTCAGGATACGGCCCTTGGCACGCAGCTCGAAGTCGCCAGCGGCCACGCTGACGGTGGTCGACAGATATTGGGCCGGCAGCATCTGGCAAGCCAGAAACTGGCGCCAGATCAGCTCGTAGAGGCGCTCAGCGTCACGCTCCATGCCAGCCAGCTTGCTTGGCGTGGTGTTGGCGTCGGAAGGACGAATCGCTTCGTGAGCCTCTTGTGCGCCTTCCTTGCTGCTGTAGACGTTCGGCGTTTCCGGCAGGTACTTCTTGCCGAATTCGTCTTCGATGTAGGTACGCGCCATCGTCACGGCATCCGCCGAGAGGTTGGTCGAGTCGGTACGCATATAAGTGATGTAGCCGGCTTCGTACAGACGCTGGGCCATCATCATGGTTTTCTTCACGCCGAAGCCGAGGCGGTTGCTCGCGGCCTGTTGCAGCGTGGAGGTGATGAACGGTGCCGACGGCTTGCTGCTGGTCGGCTTGTCTTCACGCTTGACGATGCTGTAGCTGGAGGACTTCAGCTTCTCCAGCGCCGCCATGGCCTGAGCTTCGTTGAGGGGTTTGAAAGCTTCGCCCTTTTCACGCGCCACTTCGAAACGCACGGTCGAGCCTTTTGCAGTGCCGAGATCGGCATGCACTTCCCAGTATTCTTCCGGGATGAACGCGCGAATTTCACGCTCACGCTCGACCACCAGCTTCACGGCCACCGATTGCACGCGACCGGCGGACAAACCGCGAGCGATCTTCGCCCACAGCAGCGGCGAGACCATGTAGCCGACGACGCGATCGAGGAAACGACGGGCCTGCTGCGCGTTCACTCGATCGATGTCGAGTTCGCCCGGCTCCGAGAAGGCTTCCTGGATCGCCTTCTTGGTGATTTCGTTGAACACCACACGCTTGTAGCGGCTGTCGTCACCGCCGATGGCTTCGCGCAGGTGCCAGGCAATGGCTTCCCCCTCGCGATCCAAGTCGGTTGCGAGATAGATGGTGTCAGCATCCTTGGCGAGCCGGCGCAGCTCTTCGATGACCTTTTCCTTGCCCGGGAGGATCTCGTACTTGGCTTTCCAGCCATGATCGGGATCGACACCCATACGCGAGACCAGCTGCTTGCGCGCCTTCTCTTTCGGCGACAGCGCTGGCGCTTCGCCTGCAGTTGCCTTGCCGCGCTTGGCGGCTGGCTCCTTGCTGGCGCTAGCCGAACCGCTGGTGGGCAGGTCTCGGATATGGCCGATACTCGACTTCACCACGTATTGGTTGCCCAGATACTTGTTGATGGTCTTGGCCTTAGCCGGGGATTCCACAATGACCAGCGATTTGCCCATGGATCAGAAAATTCCTGAATTCTAGAAGTGAAAGGCGGTTGGCGCCTGACGCGGCACCGCTATATATAGTGGCTACAAGGTGAGGTCAAGCGCAGGGTTTTGCGCGCACTCGCCTTACAGCTTCGAAAAAAGGCTCGGTTCGGCTTGCACCAAAGCAAAGCGTGGGACCTGCTCGCCGTCAACCTCGACGGACTCCAGGAACATGCTCAAGGGACGTACCCAGAAGCCGTAATCGCCATACAGGGCTTGGTAAAAGACCACTTCTTCTTCGGTCTCGGAATGCCGCGCGACACTGAATACGCGGTACTGCGGACCTTTGTAATGTTGGTAGAGCCCAGGTTGTATCGGCATGCTTCGGCCCTCACTCAAATTTTTTCAAAATAAAAACAAAAATAAATCCGCAAAAACAAAAACCGGGGCACTTGGCCCCGGCTTCCATCGACGAGACGCTTAAACGCGTTCGAAGACGGTGGAGATGCCTTGGCCGAGGCCAATGCACATGGTGGCCACCCCGAAGGTGCCGCCATTCTGCTTCATCACGTTCAGCAAAGTGCCGGAAATACGGGCACCGGAGCAACCGAACGGGTGACCCAGGGCGATCGCGCCGCCGTGCAGGTTAACCTTCTCATTCATCTTGTCGAGCACTTTCAGGTCTTTCAGCACTGGCAGGGCCTGTGCGGCGAACGCTTCGTTGAGCTCGAAGAAGTCGATATCGTTGATACCCAGGCCCGCACGCTTGAGTGCTTTCTGAGTCGCCGGTACCGGACCATAACCCATGATCGCCGGATCCACACCCGCCACCGCCATCGAACGAATCACCGCCATTGGCTGGATGCCCAGGTCCTGCGCACGCTGCGCCGACATCACGATCATGCACGAAGCACCATCGGTGATCTGCGACGAAGTACCGGCAGTCACGGTACCGCCCTTTGGATTGAACGCCGGCTTCAGAGCCGCCAGACTTTCCAGAGTGGTTTCCGGACGAATGGTTTCGTCGTAGTCGAAGGTTTTCAGGAAACCGTTCTCGTCGTAACCCTGCATCGGGATGATTTCGTCCTTGAACTTGCCTTCCACAGTCGCCTTGTGGGCCAACTGGTGGGAACGCACGCCAAAGGCGTCCTGCTGTTCGCGAGTGATGCCGTGCATTTTGCCCAGCATTTCAGCGGTCAGGCCCATCATGCCCGAGGCTTTCGCCGCGTACAGGGACATGTGCGGGTTCGGATCGACACCGTGCATCATGCTCACGTGGCCCATATGCTCGACGCCACCAACCACGAATACGTCACCGTTACCGGTCATGATCGCTTGCGCAGCGGTGTGCAGGGCGCTCATCGACGAGCCACACAGACGGCTGACGGTCTGGCCGGCCGAGGTGTGCGGGATCTGGGTCATCAGCGACGCCATCCGCGCGATGTTCCAGCCCTGCTCCAGGGTCTGGTTGACGCAGCCCCAGATCACGTCCTCGACTTCGGCAGGATCGACCTTGGTGTTGCGTTCCAGCAGTTTGCTGATCAGGTGCGCCGACATGTCTTCGGCGCGGGTGTTGCGGTGCATGCCGCCCTTGGAGCGGCCCATCGGAGTACGACCGAAGTCGACAATCACGACGTCTCTAGGATTCAAGCTCATAAGTTCACTCTCACTCTAGTTGGGGGCGCTTAACCGAAGAAGCTCTGGCCGTTCTTGGCCATTTCGCGCAGCTTCGCGGTCGGGTGGTACAGCGCGCCCAAATCAGCGTACTGGTCGGCCAGGGCAACGAACTCGGCAACACCGATCGAATCGATGTAGCGCAGCGCACCGCCACGGAATGGAGGGAAACCGATACCGTAGACCAGACCCATGTCGGCTTCGGCAGCAGTTTCGACGATGCCGTCTTCCAGGCAACGCACGGTTTCCAGGCACAGCGGGATCATCATCCAGTTGATGATGTCTTCGTCAGTGACTTCACGCTGCTCGTAGACGATCGGCTTGAGCACTTCCAGTACCGACGGATCAGCAACCTTCTTCTGCTTGCCTTTCTTGTCGGCCTCGTAGGCGTAGAAGCCCTTGCCGTTCTTCTGACCCAGACGCTTGGCTTCGTAAAGCACGTCGATGGCCGAACGACGGTCGTCCTTCATGCGGTCCGGGAAGCCTTCAGCCATCACGTCACGACCGTGGTGACCGGTGTCGATGCCGACCACGTCCATCAGGTACGCCGGGCCCATCGGCCAGCCGAATTTTTCCATGATCTTGTCGATACGGACGAAGTCCACACCGGCGCTGACCAGCTTGGCGAAACCGCCGAAGTACGGGAACAGTACGCGGTTGACCAGGAAGCCGGGGCAGTCGTTGACGACGATCGGGTTCTTGCCCATTTTCTTGGCGTAGGCAACGGTGGTGGCAATCGCCTGTTCGCTGGATTTCTCGCCACGAATCACTTCCACCAGCGGCATCATGTGCACCGGGTTGAAGAAGTGCATGCCGACGAAGTTTTCCGGACGCTTGAGGGCCTTGGCCAGCAGGCTGATGGAAATGGTCGAGGTGTTGGACGCGAGGATGGTGTCCTCTTTGACCTTGTCTTCGACTTCCGCCAGAACGGCTTGCTTGACCTTCGGGTTCTCGACCACGGCTTCCACGACCAGGTCGACGTGACCGAAATCGCCGTAGGACAGGGTCGGACGAATGCCGTTGAGCACTTCAGCCATTTTCGCAGCGGTCATGCGGCCTTTATCAACGCGACCGACCAGCAGCTTGGCGGCTTCCGCCAGACCTTGCTCGATGCCGTGTTCATTGATGTCCTTCATCAGGATCGGCGTGCCTTTGGACGCCGACTGATAAGCGATACCGCCACCCATGATGCCGGCGCCCAGCACGGCAGCCTGCTTCACGTCCTTGGCGATTTCGTCGTAGGCCTTGGCCTTTTTCTTCAGTTCCTGATCGTTCAGGAACAGTCCAATCAAGCTCTGCGCGGCAGAGGTCTTGGCCAGTTTCACGAAACCTGCGGCTTCGACTTCCAGCGCCTTGTCGCGACCGAAGTTCGCGGCTTTCTGGATAGTCTTGATCGCTTCAACCGGGGCCGGGTAGTTCGGGCCGGCCTGGCCAGCCACAAAACCCTTGGCAGTTTCGAAAGCCATCATTTGTTCAATGGCGTTCAGCTTGAGCTTTTCCAGCTTCGGCTGACGCTTGGCCTTGTAGTCAAACTCGCCGGAGATGGCGCGCTTGATCAGTTCAAGGGCAGCATCCTGCAGCTTCTCGGGAGCAACCACCGCATCGACGGCGCCGACTTTGAGCGCGTCTTCAGGACGGTTTTCCTTGCCGGCGGCAATCCACTCGATGGCGTTGTCGGCACCGATCAGGCGCGGCAGACGCACGGTACCGCCGAAGCCCGGGTAGATGCCCAGCTTGACTTCCGGCAGACCGATCTTGGCCTTGGTGGACATGACGCGGTAGTCCGCTGCCAGGCACATTTCCAGACCGCCACCCAGGGCGATGCCGTTGATCGCGGCCACGGTCGGAACGTTGAGGTCTTCGAAATCGCTGAAGATCTTGTTGGCTTCGAGATTGCCTGCAACCAGCTCGGCATCCGGCAGCTTGAAGTTGTCGACAAATTCGGTGATGTCGGCGCCGACGATGAACACGTCCTTGCCACTGCTGACGATCACGCCCTTGATCGAAGCATCTGCCTTGATGGTGTCTACGGCCTGACGCAGTTCGTTCAGGGTAAGACGGTTGAACTTGTTGACGGACTCACCCTTGAGGTCGAATTTCAATTCGACGATGCCACTTTCAAGAGCTTTAACCGTGATGGCTTTACCTTCGTAAATCATCAACTGATCTCCACGATATGGAAGCTGAACAGTACACGTCGGACGCAGGCGAATGGCTCGGCAGGACGCTTTTTCGTCAATGCTGACACCAATCCACCCGGCACACCCGCCAACGCGATAGTCGGGATTCTGTAGGAGCAGTCTGCAATACAAACGCTCAATTCATACGCCCGTTTGATTTGGGTACGCCACCTTCACGGAATTTCCGACAATTGTCAATCGCCCTAAATACGGGTTGAAATGCGACTTTGCGGTCATTTCTGTAAGACGCAGCCCGGCCACACATGCCTGCATGTCAGGGCATTCATAAGATTAATAGTTAGAAAAGTCGCCCTAATTCGCTGCAAGCCTTGTTTAACAGGCTACGCTGGCGGGACTACGAAGGAAAACAGACGCACGTCTGCTGACCGGATCACTCGGAATCAGCACTGAAAAGAATTTCCGGCCTGCCTGGCCAACCCCGCCCGATGAATCATGTCGGGCTTTTTATTGCTCGTCTGCCAGACGTTTCGCACCGTTGCAGCGCGAAACTTCAGCGAATCATGCCAGCGCTTTCAGCGTTGCATCAATTTCCAGCAGAACCGAAGCGTCACCCTTCTCGCCCCAATAGAGCGCAATCATCTGTTTGTCGGCCTCAACCTTGAACACGTTGCCCGGCAATTTTTCGAAATGATTCAGCAAAAGTGGATCGTCACAGGCTTCCTGCCACTGATTGACCCACACACCCGGGGATTTCTGCCAATACGTCCAGCACGCAGGCTGCCTGCTGCGTCGCGGCCGGTGGTATTGCGCACACGGGTTTGGCGGCTCCTGGCTCAACCAGTGCGGCCACTCCTGAGGCGCCAGCTGCATGGCCAGCCCGATGCGCCGGGCCTCCGTGCGCAAGGCTATCCGGCCACTCTGTGCGCGGGACGGACGCAACCATGCCAGCGGACTCAACACCACCAGCAGGATTGACACCACCAGCCAGACCGTCATATCTCTACTCCCGTTTTTAAATGCGCCGATTTTGAATGAGCCCATTGCGTGACGCTGGAACCAATGCGCTTGAAACCAGCCATACTTACCAATATTGATCCCTCACGAGGAGCACCTCATGCCCTACCACCATATCCTGGTCGCCGTAGATCTGACCGAAGAGTGCGACCCTGTGATCCACCGCGCCCGAGAGCTGTCGGTGAGCAATGGCGCCAAGCTGTCGCTGGTGCATATCGTCGAACCGATGGCCATGGCCTTCGGCGGTGACGTGCCGATGGATCTGTCACAACTGCAACAACAGCAGTTCGATCAGGCCAAGGAACGTCTTGAACGCCTGAAGCACAAGTACACCGAACTCGAAGGCGCCAACTGCCACCTGACCTACGGCCAGCCCCGTCAGGAAATCCACCATTTCGCCAAGGAACAGCAGTGCGACCTGATCGTGGTCGGCAGCCATGGCCGACACGGTTTGGCGCTGCTATTGGGCTCGACCGCCAACGATGTCCTGCACGGCGCGCCTTGCGATGTGCTGGCGGTGCACCTGGTCAAACGCTGATCCCACTCGCTTGTGAAAAGCTGAAAAGCCCGGCACCCATTACTGGATGCCGGGCTTTTTCATGCCTTGAAACAATCAGGCGTCCAGCTCGGCCCAACGCTCCACCAGCGCATCCAGCTCAGCCTGCAATTGCTCCAGTGAAGCAATCACCTTGGCCGTCTCGGCCGGCGGACGCTGATAGAAACCAGCCTCAGCCATTTCAGCCTCGACAGCAGCGATCTGCTGTTCCTTGGCATCGATGTCGCCCGGCAGCGCTTCCAGCTCGCGCTGAAGCTTGTAGCTCAGCTTTTTCTTCGCCGCCGGGGCCGCCGCGACTGGTGCGGCAACCGGAGCCGGTTCGGCAGTGACCACCGCCGAATTCAGGTCGGCCTTGCCGGATTTGCTTTCGGTCACGCCCAACAGACGCGGCGAACCGCCCTGGCGGATCCAGTCCTGATAGCCGCCAACGTACTCGCGAACCTTGCCTTCACCTTCGAAGACCAGAGTGCTGGTGACCACGTTGTCGAGGAATGCCCGGTCGTGGCTGACCATCAGTACGGTGCCGTTGAAAGTCAGCAACACTTCTTCGAGCAGCTCGAGGGTTTCCACGTCCAGATCGTTGGTCGGTTCGTCGAGCACCAGCAGGTTCGCAGGCTTGCTGAACAGTTTGGCCAGCAGCAGACGCGCGCGCTCACCACCGGACAACGCTTTCACCGGCGTGCGGGCACGCTGCGGGCTGAACAGGAAGTCGCCGAGGTAGCTGAGCACGTGGCGGCTCTGGCCGTCGATGTCGATGAAGTCGCGACCCTCGGCGACGTTGTCGATCACGGTCTTTTCCAGATCCAGCTGATGACGCAGCTGATCGAAGTAGGCCACATCGATCCGGGTGCCCTCTTCCACTTTGCCGCTGGTCGGTTGCAGGCCGCTGAGCATCAGTTTCAGCAGGGTGGTCTTGCCGGTGCCGTTGGCACCAAGCAGGCCGATCCGGTCGCCGCGCTGCAGCACCATCGAGAAATCGCGAATCAGGAACGGGCCGCCCGGATGCGCGAAGCTCACGTTATCCAGCACCATCACCTGCTTGCCAGACTTCTCGGCAGTTTCCAGCTGGATGTTGGCTTTGCCGGTACGCTCACGACGCTCGCTACGCTCGACGCGCAACGCTTTCAGTGCGCGAACCCGGCCTTCGTTACGGGTACGCCGGGCTTTGATGCCCTGACGGATCCACACCTCTTCCTGCGCCAGACGCTTGTCGAACAGCGCGTTGGCCGTTTCTTCGGCAGCCAGTGCGGCTTCCTTGTGAACCAGGAAACTGGCGTAGTCGCCGTTCCAGTCGATCAGGCCGCCGCGATCCAGTTCGAGGATGCGGGTGGCGAGGTTTTGCAGGAAGGAACGGTCGTGCGTGATGAACAACACGGCGCCCTGGAAATCCTTCAAGGCTTCTTCAAGCCAGGCAATTGCACCAATGTCCAGGTGGTTGGTTGGCTCGTCGAGCAGCAGCAGATCCGGCTCGGATACCAGCGCCTGCGCCAGCAGCACGCGACGACGCCAGCCGCCGGACAACTCGGCGAGGGTCTTGTCGGCCGGCAGTTGCAGGCGGCTCAAGGTGCTGTCGACCAGAGTCTGCAAGCGCCAGCCGTCACGGGCTTCGAGGTCGTGCTGGACGTGCATCAGCTTTTCCAGGTCGGCGTCGGTGACGATGTTCTGGCTCAGGTGATGGTATTCGGCGAGCAAGGCGCCCACACCGTCGAGGCCTTCGGCGACCACGTCGAACACCGTCCGCTCGTCGGCCACCGGCAATTCCTGCGGCAATTCACCGATTTTCAGACCGGGGGCACGCCACACCGAGCCGTCATCAGGCTTCTGGTCGCCCTTGACCAGTTTCATCATGCTGGACTTGCCAGTGCCGTTGCGACCGATGATGCACACCCGCTCACCACGGGCGATCTGCCAGGACACCTTGTCCAACAACGGCATCGCGCCGAATGCAAGGGACACATCGCTGAATTTGAGCAGGGTCATGAGCTTCTCCAAAAACCGGGCGCGCATTCTACCTGAATCGAGGGCCGAACAGGCCGGCAATTTCACCGCTGACGTACTCTGCACAACATTTGTTGCGATCTTGTGCCGCAAGGCCGGCAAAGCTTTCGCCGTCTGCTGGCAAAAGGCTAAGCTACAGACAATTCAGTGCCGCCCACGCTGGCACTTGTCATGATTTCTCTGCCCGGATGTCTCATGCGCAGTCGCCTTCTCAGTGTTTTGTCCTGTTTGCTACTCACCGCCGCTGCTGCTCAATCCGCCCAGGCGGTGGACCTGTCCACCCAGCGTCAGTATTACGATGAGGCCAAGCGCGCCCTGGCCAAGGGCGACACCGGCCCGTATTTCCGTTACAGCCAGGCCCTCGCCGACTACCCGCTTGAGCCGTACCTGGCCTACGACGAGCTGACCGCCCGCCTCAAGACTGCCAGCAACGCGGAAATCGAAAAGTTCCTCGCCGAACACGGTGATCTGCCTCAGGCCAACTGGATGAAGTTGCGCTGGTTGCGCTGGCTGGCCGATCGTGGCGACTGGGCGACGTTCGTCAAGTATTACGACCCGAAGCTCAACTTCACCGAACTGGACTGTCTGAACGCGCAGTACCAGATCAGCAGCGGCCACAAGGCCGAGGGTTACGCCAACGCCGACAAACTGTGGCTGACCGGCAAATCGCAGCCTGCCGCGTGTGATGCGCTGTTCGGGATCTGGGCCGCCGACGGTCAACTGACCGAGCAAAAACGCTGGGAGCGCACCAAACTCGCCGCACAGACACGCAACTATCCGCTGGCCAACAGCCTGGTCAATGGCCTGACCACCCTCGCCCCTCGCGGGCGCCTGTTGGTGGATGTGGCGCAAAAACCTGAACTGCTCAACCAGCCGTCGCGCTTCACCCCGGCCGACGAACCGATGTCGGACATCGTCAGCCTCGGCCTGCGCCGTCTGGCCCGTCAGGATCCGGACAAGGCCATGGATCTGCTCGATGGCTACGCCAGCAGCATGCATTTCTCCCGGGATGAAAAAGTCGCCATCGCCCGGGAAATCGGTCTGACCCTGGCCCGTCGCTTCGACAGCCGCGCCCTGGACGTGATGACCAAATATGACCCGGAACTGCGCGATAACACCGTGTCCGAATGGCGCCTGCGTCTGCTGCTGCGTCTGGCACGCTGGGACGATGCCTATCAGTTGACCCGTCGCCTGCCGCAGGATCTGGCGACCACCAACCGCTGGCGCTACTGGCAGGCCCGCAGCCTGGAACTGGCGCAACCGCAGAACCCCGAAGCACAAACGCTGTACAAAGGTCTGGCGCGGGAGCGGGACTTCTACGGTTTCCTCGCCGCCGACCGTTCGCAGCAGCCCTATTCGCTGGTCAACAAACCGCTGGTGCTCAGCCAGGCCATCATCAACAAGGTGCGCAACACCCCCGGTGTTCGCCGTGCACTGGAATTCCATGCCCGCGGGCAGATCGTCGACGGCCGTCGCGAGTGGTATCACGTCAGCCGTCACTTCAATCGCGACGAAATGGTCGCCCAGGCCAAACTGGCTTATGACCTGAAGTGGTACTTCCCGGCGATCCGCACCATCAGCCAGGCGCAATACTGGGACGACCTGGACATCCGCTTCCCGATGGCCCACCGCGACACCCTCGTGCGTGAAGCCAAGGTCCGTGGCCTGCACTCGAGCTGGGTGTTCGCCATCACCCGTCAGGAAAGCGCCTTCATGGACGACGCCCGCTCCGGCGTCGGCGCCAGCGGCCTGATGCAACTGATGCCCGGCACCGCCAAGGAAACCGCGCGCAAGTTCAGCATTCCGATGGCCTCGCCACAGCAGGTGCTCGATCCGGACAAGAACATCCAGCTCGGCGCCGCCTACCTGAGTCAGGTGCACAGCCAGTTCAACGGCAACCGCGTGCTCGCCTCCGCCGCCTACAACGCCGGCCCCGGCCGCGTGCGCCAGTGGCTGCGTGGCGCCGACCACCTGAGCTTCGACGTCTGGGTGGAAAGCATCCCGTTCGACGAAACCCGCCAGTACGTGCAGAACGTGCTGTCCTATTCGGTGATCTACGGCCAGAAACTCAACTCGCCGCAACCGCTGGTGGATTGGCATGAGCGGTACTTTGACGATCAGTGATCCTTCAGCGCCTGGCTGACAGATCGGCGTAAACAAAAATGCCCGCATCGATCGATGCGGGCATTTTTTATGGCGCTTGAGCGGGTCGGCTACAGGGTCGGTTACTCAGTCGGTTACTGGGTCGGTCGAAGCCTGATGTCCATCACTGAACTGCAACGCCGCCAACCGCGCATACAGCGGATTGCTGGCGATCAGCTCCTGATGCGTGCCAATCGCCACCAGTTTGCCCTGATCCATCACCGCGATCCGGTCGGCGTTTTTCACCGTCGCCAACCGGTGGGCGATGACCAGCGTGGTGCGGTTTTGCATCAGGCTGGGCAATGCTTGCTGGATCAGGTGTTCGCTCTGTGCGTCGAGGGCGCTGGTGGCTTCATCGAGCAGAAGGATCGGCGCGTCGACCAGCAACGCCCGGGCGATGGCCAGACGCTGGCGTTGCCCGCCTGACAGGCCGAGGCCGCCGTCGCCCAGGTGGGTCTGGTAGCCGTCGGGCATTTGCTCGATGAAGTCGTGGGCGTGAGCGATTTTCGCGGCTTCCCGGACTTGCTCCGGCGTGGCGGTCGGGCAACCGTAGCGAATGTTTTCTTCGACACTGCCGAAGAACAGCGCCGGGGTCTGCGAAACCAGTGCAAAACAGCGGCGCAGGTCCAGCGGATCAAGACTCCTCAACGGCACACCATCTATCAGGATTTGCCCTTCGCGGGGATCGTAAAAGCGCAACAGCAAGTCATACACCGTGGACTTGCCCGCACCGGACGGCCCGACCAGCGCGAGGGTTTCGCCCGCATTGACCGTCAGACTCAAGCCGTCAACGGCATAGCTTTCGGGACGCGAAGGGTAGGAAAAGCGCACGTCCTGCAACGCCAGTTCGCCCTTGATCCGCTCCGGCAAGGTCACAAGTCCATCTTTGGGCGGTTGGATAATGTTCTGCGAACGCAACAATTCGGCGATGCGCTCGGCGGCGCCCGCTGCGCGCTGCAATTCGCCGATCACTTCGCTCAACGTGCCGAACGCACTGCCGACGATCAGGCTATAGAACACGAACGCCGCCAGTTCACCGGCAGATATTCGCCCGGCGATCACGTCCATGCCACCGACCCACAACATCACCGCCACGGCGCCGAGCACCAGCACAATCACCAGCGTAATAAGCCAGGCCCGCTGGAAAATCCGTTTGCGCGCCGTTTCGAATGCCTGCTCGACAGTGGAGGCGAAACGCTGTTCGTCCTGCACCTGATGGTTGTAGGCCTGAACAGTCTTGATCTGGCCGAGGGTTTCCGACACGTAACTGCCAATGTCGGCGATCCGGTCCTGGCTCAATCGCGAGAGATTACGTACCCGTCGCCCGAAAATCAGGATCGGCGCAATCACCAGCGGCAGCGCAATCACCACGATGCTGGTGAGCTTGGCATTGGTGATGAACAGCAACACGACACCGCCAATGACCATCAGTAAATTGCGCAGGAACAACGACAGCGACGAGCCGATCACCGATTGCAGCAATGTCGTGTCAGCGGTCAGGCGCGACTGGATTTCCGAACTGCGGTTGTCCTCATAAAACCCGGGATGCAGGTAAACCAGATGGTTGAACACCTGCCGACGAATGTCCGCCACCACCCGTTCGCCAATCCATGACACCAGATAAAACCGGGCAAAGGTGCCGACCGCGAGCCCCAGCACCAAGAGCATGAACAGGCCAATGGACTGATTGAGCAGGTGCGGCGACTGGGTCATGAAGCCCTGATCGACCAGCAGCTTGATGCCCTGCCCCATCGACAGCGTAATACCGGCCGTGACAATCAATGCGAGTAGCGCACCGAAGGCCTGCCAGCGATAGGGCGCAAGAAAATGACTGGTCAGGCGCAGGGCCCGGCGGTGGCGCGAGGAAAGCATCGGGATCATTCAGGTTCACGTCGTGTGCTGATGGATAGGGCCAGCCTACAGACTCAAATGGGGTGGAACTCTGCAAATCACAATGAGTCAGGTTAATTATGACCGGCCAGACTACCTCCTAGATGCTATCGGTCTAATGCCCGGGTTGAGACGAACGGTCATTTCTGCTTGAGTGGAGATACCGTTCCGGAAAGATCGAAGGGAGTTGTCACAGCCTGGTCACCTGACGGTTTTATTGTGCTTACACAACCTGATGAGGAGACAGGCCATGTCCTTGCAACACAGCAGCGACGACAAGATTCAAGTGATCCGCACCAAGCCCGGCCAACCTCTGGGTTGCTCGATTATCGATAAGGATGGGCGCGAAGTGCCAATCACTGAAGACATGATCCAGAACGCCTGCCGCGAACTGGAGAAGCGATTGGTCAAGCCTGCCGAACAAAAGTGATATAGCCACCGTCTTCCTGACCCGGCCCTTGCAGGCCGGGTTTTTTCTGTCCGGTGTTTAAACGGCCACCGCCCCCAATGCCGACACGATCTGCCGCAGGGCTGGTGAATCCCCCTCAATTCTTACTTTCAACCCTTCGATTTCGCGACGCACCGGATACTGCTTGCGCAACACATCGAACGCCGCGCGTTGCTCGCCGACGCTGCCCAACAGGGTGCTGCGAAAATCCGCATCGTCCCGGCGCGGGTCGTACACGCCTCGGCACAACATCGCCAGCGCCCAGGCCGGATCGCTGTCGGCATGCAGGGAAACTTCCGACAACCACGGTGCCGGCAACAGATCGCCGAGCTGAATGCTGGCCGGCTGACCGATGAATTCGCAGTAAGCCTGATAGATCTGCGCCGTGCCGCGCTGTTTGCCATCGAGGCTGTAACCGGCGATGTGCGGAGTGGCCAGCACACAGAGTTCGGCCAGCGCCACATCGACTTGCGGCTCGGCTTCCCAGACGTCAAGCACCGCTTGCAGGTCTTCTCGCTCCAGCAGCACTTTGCGTAATGCGACGTTATCCACCACCGGGCCACGGGCGGCGTTGATCAGCCAGGTACCGGGTTTGAGTTGTTGCAAACGTGACTCGTCGAACAAGTGCCAGGTCGCACCTTCACCGCTGCGGGTCAGCGGCGTGTGCAAGCTGATCACGTCGCATTGCTCGATGATCTGCTCCAGGCTGACATAGTCGCCGCCCTCGGCCGCCTGACGCGGCGGATCGCAGACTTTCACGTGCCAGCCCAGCCCCTTGAGTACCTTGATCAGGCGACCGCCGACTTCACCGGCGCCGATCACGCCATAGGTGCGCTGCGTCAGGTCGACGCCTTCGATTTCGGCGAGCGTCATCAGGCTGCCCAGCACGTAATCCACCACGCCCCGGGCGTTGCAGCCGGGCGCGCTGGACCAGGTGATGCCGGCCTCGTTGAAATAATCGAGGTCCAGATGATCGGTGCCGATGGTGCAGGTGCCGACAAAACGCACCTTGCTGCCTTCCAGCAACGCACGGTTGACGTTAGTCACTGAGCGCACCAGCAGCACGTCGGCCTGTTCGACCGTGGCCCGGTCAATGGAACGGCCCGGCACCCGGCGGATTTCTCCAAAACCGGCAAAAAAGGCATCGAGCAACGGGATATTTTCGTCGGCAACAATCAGCATGGCGGGGCTCCTTGGGCGGATCGGCAGTGTAGGCGCTGGGACTGCGATGAGCCAGCAGGCTGTTGTTTACAAATCCGCAACAGAGGAATTTTCCTGACCATTGTGTCAGCGGCGTAGAATGCCCGGCCTTGCGCATCAACCCCCTGTGGACGCTTTGCCTGTGAACTCCGTAACCGAACGCCCTGACGCCGTTTCCCTTAACCGCCCTGCCCGGGTTCGCCTGGAGCTGAAGAATCTGCTCGGCCTGGCCCTGCCGATCATGATCGCGCAACTGGCAACCACCGCCATGGGCTTCGTCGATGCGGTGATGGCCGGGCGCGTAGGGCCCAAGGATCTGGCGGCCGTGGCGCTGGGCAACTCGATCTGGGTGCCGGTGTTTCTGCTGATGACCGGCACCCTGCTGGCCACCACGCCGAAAGTCGCCCAGCGCTTCGGCGCGGGTACTCACAGCGAGATCGGCCCGATCGTGCGTCAGGCCTTGTGGCTGGCTCTGGTGGTCGGACTGATGGCGACCACCCTGCTGTTCTGCGCCGAACCGGTTCTGCACCTGATGAAAGTCGATCCGGAACTGATCGGCCCATGCATGCAATACCTGCACGGCATCGCCAGCGGTCTGCCGGCCGTGGCCTTCTACCATGTGCTGCGCTGCACCAGTGACGGCCTCGGTCGCACCCGCCCGGCGATGGTGCTGGGCCTGTGCGGTCTGGCGCTGAACATTCCGCTCAACTACGTGTTCATTTATGGCCACTTCGGCGTGCCGGCCATGGGCGGCGTCGGTTGCGGCTGGGCCACGGCGATCGTGATGTGGGTGATGGCGCTGGGCCTGGCCGGTTATGAGCGCTGGGCCCCGGCCTACAAGTCGAGCGAACTGTTCAGCCGTTTCGACTGGCCGCAATGGGCAGTGATCAAGCGGTTGCTGGCCATCGGTCTGCCGATCGGCATCGCGGTGTTTGCCGAGTCGAGCATCTTCGCGGTGATCGCGCTGCTGATCGGCAGCCTTGGCGCCACGGTGGTGGCCGGACACCAGATCGCGCTGAACGTCAGCTCGCTGGTGTTCATGATTCCATACTCGCTGGGCATGGCCGTGACCGTGCGTGTCGGCCAGGCTCTGGGCCGTGAAGAACCCCGCGAAGCACGTTTCGCCGCGGGTGTCGGCATGGGCACTGCGCTGGCCTACGCCTGCCTGTCGGCGAGCATGATGTTGCTGATGCGCGAGCACATCGCGGCGATCTATACCTCTGATCCGATGGTGATCCACATCGCGGCGATGCTGATCGTGTATTCGGCGCTGTTCCAGTTCTCCGATGCGATCCAGGTCACCGCCGCTGGCGCCCTGCGCGGTTATCAGGACACGCGGGTGACGATGATCCTGACCTTGTTCGCCTATTGGGGCATCGGCCTGCCGGTGGGTTACGCCCTCGGCCTGACCGACTGGTTCGGCGAACCTCGCGGCCCGAGCGGTTTGTGGGAAGGCCTGATCGTCGGACTCAGCTGCGCGGCGCTGATGCTGTCGATCCGCCTGACGCGCAGTGCGCGCAAACGCATTCGCATCAGCCGCTCGATGGGCTGACCGGCCATAAAAAAAGACCTGCATTTGCAGGTCTTTTTTTTGCCTTTCGATCAACCGGACTTCTTGCGGATCCAGTACAGATAGGTCCCGGCCTCTTCGTGCTGACCTACCAGTTCATGGTCGAGAAACACGCAGAACTTGGGGATGTCGCGGCGGGTCGACGGGTCGGTGGCGATCACCTTCAGCAGGCCGCCGGGCACCAGGTCACGGATGTGCTGGTGCAGCATCATCACCGGCTCCGGGCAGTTTAGGCCCGTAGCGTCGAGGGTGCCGTCGACCGGCGTATTGATCATTTCACTCATGATTCACTCCTGAAACTGGCCGGCATTGTCGCCCAATGCCGGGTGTTCGGTCACCTGTCGCGCGCTCAGCGGGCTTTGGCTTTCTTCACGTCATGGCGGCGCAAATGGCAGGTCACTTCCTCGCGGTCGTGGTACAGCTGCTTGCAGCCGATATCGACCTTGATCCCGCGGGCCTTGAAACCATCGGCAATGCGCTCGAGCAGACGCTTCACTTCGGCGTAACGCTGCTTCATCGGCAACTTCAGGTTGACCACCGCTTCCCGGCAATGGCCCTCGCCGATCCATTCTTCGAGCATCGCCGCATTGCGTGCCGGTTTTTCGACGATGTCGCAGACCATCCAGTCCACCGGTTGCTTCGGTTTGAATGTGAAACCGTCAGCCATCAAGTGCTGCACCAGACCGGTGTCCATCAGGCTCTCGGCCATCGGGCCGTTGTCGATGGCCGTCACCAGCATGCCGCGATTGACCAGTTGCCAGGTCCAGCCCCCCGGCGCCGCGCCGAGGTCGACGCCGGTCATGTCGCTGTGCAGGCGATCTTCCCACTGATCGCGGGGGATGAAGTGGTGCCAGGCCTCCTCCAGCTTCAACGTGGAACGGCTCGGCGCCTCACGCGGAAACTTCAAACGGGGAATGCCCATCGGCCACATCGCCGAGTTACCGGCATCGGCCAGACCGAGAAACACTTCACGGCCGCTCTTGAAGGTCAGCAGCAAACGCGGCTTGCTGGCGTCGTCCACCAGTTTGCCGGCGCCGATCAGGGCCTTGCGCAGCGGGCCTTCGAACTTCTTGCAGAAATTCGACAGTTCCTTGCCGTCGTTGGTGTCGACGACTTCCAGCCACAGACTGCCGCACACCGGGAATTCGGCCATGTGCGCGAGGATCACGCTGATGCGATCGTTTTCCGGCAAATCGATGAAAAACCCGCGAGCCCACTGGCGCGGGAAGATCAGCTCGGCGAAACGCTGACCGCGCATCAGGCGCTCGGCGCCGTCTTCTTCGGTGCAGACAAACTCGGCGCAAGCGGTCGCCGGTTTGGCCTTGGCGTAGCCGGCTACGTTCAGTCGGGCGGCGAGATCGGAAATCTCCGAGCAGACTTCGCCTTCGAAGCCCGGCCGGCAATGCATGAATAGGGTGTTCATTCTTACTCCTGGGCGGGGGCGGTCATTCATCCCCTGCGCGATGTCCAGGCTTGCGTAAAAGCAAAGCCTGTCACGAAAACCGGCGCATGATAGCCCATGTCGGAACCTTGGACTTGCCCATAGAGTCCAGTTATTAGCCAGCTACTGAAAACAGGGCTACGTTGATAGCTCTGCCCGTCCCCTCAGTCCGTAGCCGTGCGGACTCAAAGGAGTGATCGTAATGCCGTCCCTCGATAGTCTGAATTCTCTGAAAACCCTGAAAGTCGATGACAAGACTTACCACTATTTCAGCCTGCCGGATGCCGCCAAGACCTTGGGCGATCTCGACAGGCTGCCCATGTCGCTGAAAGTCCTGCTGGAAAACCTGCTGCGCTGGGAAGATGAAAAAACCGTCACCGGCGCCGACCTCAAGGCGCTTGCCGCGTGGCTCAAGGAGCGTCGCTCCGACCGGGAAATCCAGTATCGCCCTGCCCGGGTGCTGATGCAGGATTTTACCGGCGTCCCCGCCGTCGTCGATCTGGCCGCGATGCGCGCCGCCATGGCCAAGGCCGGCGGTGATCCGCAGCGAATCAACCCGCTGTCACCGGTGGATCTGGTGATCGACCACTCGGTGATGGTCGATAAATTCGCCAGCGCCAGCGCTTTCGAACAGAACGTCGACATCGAAATGCAGCGCAACGGCGAACGCTACGCCTTCCTGCGCTGGGGCCAGAGCGCCTTCGACAACTTCAGCGTGGTGCCGCCGGGCACCGGGATCTGCCACCAGGTCAACCTCGAATACCTCGGGCGCACCGTGTGGACCAAGGACGAAGACGGCCGCACCTATGCCTTTCCCGACACGCTGGTCGGCACCGACTCTCACACCACCATGATCAACGGTCTGGGCGTACTCGGCTGGGGTGTCGGCGGGATCGAGGCGGAAGCGGCGATGCTCGGGCAACCGGTGTCGATGCTGATTCCCGAGGTGATCGGTTTCAAACTCACCGGCAAGCTCAAGGAAGGCATCACCGCCACCGACCTGGTGCTGACGGTGACCCAGATGCTGCGCAAGAAAGGCGTGGTCGGCAAATTCGTCGAGTTCTACGGCGACGGCCTCGCCGACCTGCCGCTGGCCGACCGCGCGACCATCGCCAACATGGCCCCGGAATATGGCGCGACCTGCGGTTTCTTCCCGGTCGATGACGTGACCCTCGAATACTTGCGCCTGTCCGGCCGCCCGGCTGAAGTGGTGAAACTGGTCGAGGCGTACACCAAAGCTCAGGGCCTGTGGCGCCTGCCCGGTCAGGAACCGGTGTTCACCGACAGCCTGGCGCTGGACATGGGCAGCGTCGAAGCCAGCCTCGCCGGGCCGAAACGTCCGCAGGATCGCGTCTCGCTGCCGAATGTCGGCCAGGCGTTCAGTGACTTCCTCGATTTGCAATTCAAACCCACCAGCAAGGAAGAAGGACGCCTGGAAAGCGAGGGCGGTGGCGGTGTCGCGGTGGGCAATGCCGATCTGGTCGGTGAAACCGATTACGAGGATGATGGCCACACCTATCGCCTGAAAAACGGTGCGGTGGTGATTGCCGCGATCACGTCCTGCACCAATACCTCCAACCCGAGCGTGATGATGGCTGCCGGTCTGCTGGCGAAAAAAGCCGTGGAGAAAGGCCTGACGCGCAAGCCGTGGGTGAAGAGTTCATTGGCACCGGGTTCGAAGGTTGTCACCGATTACTACAAAGCCGCCGGGTTGACGCAGTACCTCGATCAGCTCGGGTTTTCACTGGTCGGTTATGGTTGCACCACCTGCATCGGCAACTCCGGACCGCTGCCGGAACCGATCGAAAAAGCCATCCAGAAAGCCGATCTGACCGTGGCGTCGGTGCTGTCCGGCAACCGCAATTTCGAAGGCCGGGTGCATCCGCTGGTGAAAACCAACTGGCTTGCATCACCACCGCTGGTCGTCGCCTACGCCCTGGCCGGCAGTGTGCGCACCGATATCAGTAGTGAGCCGCTGGGCAACGACCAGCAGGGCAATCCGGTTTACCTGCGTGATATCTGGCCGAGCAGCAAGGAAATCGCCGACGCGGTAAATCAGGTCAACACAGCGATGTTCCACAAGGAATATGCCGAAGTGTTTGCCGGTGACGAGCAGTGGCAAGCCATCGAAGTGCCACAAGCTGCAACCTACGTCTGGCAGACGGACTCGACCTACATCCAGCATCCACCGTTCTTCGATGACATTGCCGGGCCTTTGCCGGTGATCGCCGATGTGGAAGGCGCGCGGGTGCTGGCACTGTTGGGCGATTCGGTGACCACCGACCACATCTCACCCGCCGGCAACATCAAGGCCGACAGCCCGGCCGGGCGTTACCTGCGCGAACAAGGCGTCGAGCCACGGGACTTCAACTCCTACGGCTCGCGCCGGGGCAACCACGAAGTGATGATGCGCGGCACCTTCGCCAACATCCGTATCCGCAACGAAATGCTCGGCGGCGAAGAAGGTGGCAACACGATCTACATTCCGACCGGCGAAAAACTGGCGATCTACGACGCGGCCATGCGTTATCAGGCCTCGGGCACCCCGCTGGTGGTCATTGCCGGGCAAGAATACGGCACCGGCTCCAGCCGCGACTGGGCGGCCAAGGGCACCAACCTGCTGGGCGTGAAAGCGGTGATCGCCGAAAGCTTCGAGCGGATCCACCGTTCCAACCTGGTGGGCATGGGCGTGCTGCCGTTACAGTTCAAGCTCGATCAGAATCGCAAGAGCCTGAACCTCACCGGCAAGGAAACCCTGGATATTCAGGGTCTGAGCGGTGTCGAGCTGACGCCACGGATGAACCTGACCCTGGTCATCACCCGCGAAAACGGGCATCAGGAGAAAATCGAAGTGCTGTGCCGCATCGACACCCTGAACGAGGTGGAGTACTTCAAGTCCGGTGGGATCCTGCATTACGTGCTGCGGCAGTTGATCGCCTCGTAATATCGGCAGATGCAGAAACACCGCCAGATCGGCGGTGTTTCTGTTTGGGCACGGCACTTTTCCACACGCGAAAAAAAACCCGCCGAAGCGGGTTTTTCCCAAGACCATTATCGACTCCCTGTCGGCAGCGATCCTTGCATATGGTCGATCATCCATGATCCTGAAACACTCCCTGTGCTTCAGTTGATGAGGCTAGATTACGCTGTGGATCCAATTGGCAATAGTCGATAAAGCTACCAGCGCGTGTAAGACATTCGCTATAGCGCCCCTTCCGAAAACCCTTAGGCGTGTCGGGCGTTGAGTGCAGAAGCCGCCAGATCCGCGACTTTCAGCTGTCCGGCGGTGGCGGCGTCGGTCGCGGTGCGTCCAGCCGGACCAAGGCTCGGCACATGATCCGGGTAGCCTCACCGTCCCACCAGGTCATCAGCAGGTTGCCGTACTTTCCTCATCGTCCACCGCGACTTTCAGCATCACCGGTAAATCACCCTGACGCACCGGCAACAGCCTGCTGCCCGGCGTGATGATCGGAACACCGTCGGGCACCAGTGCCCAACGCTTCAACCACGGATCAAACCAGTCGCGGTCAGCCACCTTCACGCTCGCGTGCCCGGTCGGTTTCCGCCAGAAAGTGTTCGAGCCTGCTCAATTGCTCCTCCCAGCCACGGCTGTCCATGTAGTACGCCTCTTTCTGACGCACATCAGGAATATGCGCGAAACCTGACTCGGAGACCTTCAGCAGCGTGCCGTTTTCATAGTCCTGCAGCTCGAATTTGACCAGTGTGGTCGGTTCCTGGGAGTAGTCGATTTTCGGGTTCACGGCATAGGGATGCCAGCGGAAGGAAAACAACTGCTGGGGCTCGACCCGCTCCACCAGCACGTTCCAGAGCACATGTTCATAACCGGGGTACGTGACCTGCCCCTGGGTCCACTCGCCGGCGATAAACCGCCGCCCCTCCAGGGCCACGCCAAACCACTGGCCAAACGCCTCGGCATCGACCAGCGCGCGCCAGACATGGGAGCGCGGCGACCGGAGCATGATTTTACGTTCAAAGCTGTTGGGTACTGGTTTCATACGTCACCTCCTGTTTTGAACAGTAGGCTTGTATGACCACATGTCCAATGCGAAGTTGTATCAATCCAGTGCAGTCGTCAGGGCTGATGGAAATATCCGGCAGTATTTTGGGGTGCCGGTTCATCAGAATACGAGCGGATCAGCGCGGCGAAACTGATAACGTTTGCAGCGAACCGAACGACACAAGGACGTCATCATGCAGCCCTCCCTCCCCGAACGTTATCGCGGCGCCCTCCTCGGTATGGCCTGCGGCGATGCAGTGGGAACCGCCGTCGAATTCCAGCCTCGCGGCAGCTTCCCGCCCCTGACCGACATGGTCGGTGGCGGGCCGTTTCGCCTGAAGCCCGGTCAATGGACCGACGACACCTCGATGGCGTTGTGCCTGGCGGAAAGTCTGCTGAACAGAAACGGCTTCGATGCTGCTGACCAGATGGGCCGCTATCTGAACTGGTGGCAGTGGGGTTATCTGAGTTCGACCGGCGAATGTTTCGATATCGGCATGACGGTGCGTCAGGCGCTGGATCGCTATCAACACACCGGAGAGCCGTTTGCCGGCTCTACTGACCCGCACAGTGCCGGCAATGGCTCATTGATGCGTCTGGTGCCCGTGGTGCTGTTTTATTTCCCCGATGCCCGGAAAACCAGGCGATTCGCCGCCGACAGTTCACGCACTACGCACGCGGCGCCCGAGGCCATCGAGTGCTGCCAACTGCTCGCCGAACTGCTCGGCAAAGCCCTGGAAGGCGCATCGAAAGCGCAACTGCGCACCCTGCCGCCAACAGCCTTCAGCGAGACCAGGGTGGCGGCGATTGCCCGGGGCGAGTACCTGCACAAGACCGAGCGCGACATTCGCGGCAGTGGCTACTGCATCGAATCCCTGGAAGCAGCATTATGGTGCTTCCAGCACACCGACAGCTTTGCCGCAGCCGTCCTGCAAGCGGCAAATCTGGGCGATGACGCGGACACCACGGCCGCTATCGTCGGCCAGTTGGCCGGCGCCCATTACGGCGTCCAAGGAATCCCGTCCGGGTGGCTGGAGAAGCTGCATGACGGAGAAGAAATTGCAGCAACTGCAGAACGGTTGCTGAACGCATCAAGGCACCGCGAGCCTTGTTAACGCCACGAAATCGCTAAACTGCTCGGCATCTTCAATGACTACAGCGAGAACCCCCATGTACCCACGCCTGCTCCTGGCCCTGGCGCCATTGTTTTTGACCTCCACTGCCCACGCCGCCGTGGACTGCGCCAATGCCAGCGATCAGGCGACGATGAATCAGTGCGCCGCGCAGGAAAACAAGGCGGCGGACAAGGAGTTGAACACGGTTTATCAGCAGATTACCGCTCGGTTGAAGGACACCCCTGATGGCAAGAAACTGCTGGTGAGCGCGCAACGGGCGTGGATCGGGTTTCGCGATGCCGAGTGCAAGTTTTCGGCATCCGGCGTGGCAGGCGGGAGTGTTTATCCGTTGATCTACAACAATTGCATCGCATCGGTGACCAAGACGCGAACCGAGGCGCTCAAGCAGTATTTGAAATGTGAGGAAGGTGACATGAGCTGCCCGGTACCTGGGGCCTGATTTCGGGGCGGTTTAGAGAGCCCCTTCGCGAGCAAGCCCGCTCCCACATTTGAACCGCATTTCAAATGTGGGAGCGGGCTTGCTCGCGAAGGCGTCATCCCTGACGCCGCTAATTACCGAACGAAGATCTGCGCCGTGGTAATCGCCATATCCCCACCCGGCAACTTGATGCTGCCGGTCTGCTTCATGGTTTCGGCATCAAAAATCGCCACGTCGTTGAACGTCCCGGCCAGGTAGATCTTGCTCCCGTCCTTGTTGAACGAAATGCAGTAGTAGGAATGGTCCAGTGTCGCCGCCTGGATCAGTTTTTTCTGCTTGATGTCGTATTTGGCCAGACGATTGAGCACACCGAACATCAGGTTCGGATCCTTCGGTGAGCGCATGCCGCTGAAGTAGATCTCGGTCAGCGGACCAAAATCGGTGGTTTCGGTTTTGCCGGTTTTCAGATCGACGCTGAACAAGCCGTACAGGTATTCAGCGGTGGCCGGATCCTGCTTCTTGTCCTTGAACTTCGCCGCCGTGTACAGCAGCGAAAAGTCATGCCGATACGTCTGCTGGTTCCACACGTACAACACGTCTGGCGCACTGTAATTCGGGCGTTTCCAGTGACGGCTGGGGATCAGCACGTCGAACTTGCCGCTCTTCACATCGACCTTGTACACATCGGCGCCAGCCACATAGAGCGTGCCGTCATCGCCGCTCTGCATGATCGTCAACTGCCGTGGCGCCGGAAAGCTGCGTACCGGCTTGGCGTCCATCCCGGCATCGGTGGCGTACACGTCCAGACGCGGTTGTTTGACCTCGTAGCGGTCGTTGAGCATCTGGGTCGGGTTGGCGATGGTGTACAGCTCCTTGCCGTCATGGCTGACGGTAAAGGCGAACATCGAACGCGCTTTCTCCCCCGGCTGCTGGGTGATGCTGGCGTGGAACACCTGCTTGCAGCTGTCCAGCTCGACACCGTAAACATCGGCGTAATGGTTGTTCAGCACATACGCGGTCTTGCGATCCGGCGACAGCTGCACGGTGCCGGGGCCAAAGGCATCGGGCATCTTGCAGGTCTTGTACAAACTGTCGGTCGCCAGGTCGATGACGTGCAGGTTGTTCGGGTAGTTGGTGGTCAACATGTACTCGTGACCGTCTTGCAGCGCGGTGTTTTCATCGGCCAGAACCGAGAGCGAACAGGCGCTCAGAACCGCGAGTACGGCGATGCCGCAGGCTTTGATGTTGTGCATGCTGGAATCCTTCTTCTTAGGGATCACTTGTCTTTCGGGAAGACAGTGCCGAGGTTGCGCCAGTTGTCGTTGGACGCCTGGGCATCCTTGTTCCAGTCCGGGTAGGTGCTCATCATGTCCGGCACCTGGGCCGGCCACCAGCATGGGTCGGAGCAGCCATACAGGTCGGCTTCCATCGGCTGGCACAGCGACGACACCCCGCCGAACGCATCGATTTCCCAACCCGGGTCGGTGGTCGAGGCGCAGCCCGCGACCGAGCTCATCGCCACCACTTCTTCGATGCGGTTATCAATCGCGGCCTGATCCAGCTTCAACGCTTTGTTATTGATTGCCTTGAGATGTTTCATATCAGTGAGCCTTGCGCGGAGTGATGTAGCTGCTGATGAACGCAGGGTTGTTGGCCATGATCCGGGTGTAGACCTCGATGCCGAAGTCGACCCAGTCACGCATCAGTTCGCAGTAGTGATAGGTCGGGTGGGCCGGATCGCCGTAGCGGGCATAGCTCTCGTGGTAGCAGCCGCCGGAGCACAGGTTACGGATCTGACAGTCATGGCAACCGGTATTGGTGCGATCCAGGCGTTGGGACAGGAAGTCGTTCAACTCGACCTGTTTAACGCCACTGTGGACGTTGCCGAAGGTCGGCAGCGACGAGCCAGTGAAGCGATGGCACAGGTTCAGTTCGCCCTTGTGATCGACCGCCAGCATCTTCAGCCCGGCGCCGCACGGCAAGGCCTTTTTGTGGCCTTCATGAATGTCAGTGATCAACTGATGCAAGTTGGAGAAACCGATATTGCGGTGCTCCAGCGCAGCCTCCAGATAACGCCGACCGAGGCGTTTCATGCTGGCGAACACTTCGATCAATTCGTCAGTGGTCAGGTTGAAGCTGCTGATGTCGCCGGACGTTACCGGAGCAAATCCAACCTCGGCGAACCCCAGTTCGTTGAACAGGTGATCCCAGATGGTTTCAACGTCGGTGACGCCGGTGGTCAGGGTCACGCGCGCGCCGACCGGGCGGCTATTGTAGCGCGACAGCAGCATTTCGGCCTTGCGCCGCACCACGTCATAGGTGCCCTGCCCGCCCACGGTGATGCGGTTGCGGTCGTGCACGGTTTTCGGCCCGTCGATGCTCACTGAGAGCCCGAAACGGTGGGCATTCAGGTAGTCCACGGTTTCTTCGGTGAGCAGCGTGGCGTTGGTGGTCATCACGAACTCGACGAACTTGCCTGCTTCGGCAAACCGCTTTTCGCAGTAATCGACCATGTACTCGATCAGCTTGCGATTGCTCAGCGGCTCGCCGCCGAAAAACACCACGGTGAACCGCTCTTCGTCGGGGGACTCACGCAGCAACATTTCCACCGAAGCGATGGCGGTTTCGACGTCCATCTTCTTGCCGGCGGACGGCTTGTCGAGGTCTTCCTTGTAGCAGTAGGTGCAGCTCAGGTTGCAGCCGGTGTTGACGTTGAGCACCACGGTGTTGATCGCCGTGCGCTCGACGCGTTTGACCGCGATGTCCGGCGTCAGCGGCGAGCCGTCGCTGACCAGTTCCAGCGAGATCAGCTCACGCAGGGTCTCGTTGATTTCCTCGCCGTTGAACCGCGCACCGAGGCGCTGGATCAGGTCTTCCGAAGAGCAACCGGGGCCGCGCAACGCATCGATGATGGTGCCGGTCAGTTCATCACTGGCGAACAGCGAACTGCTGGGGATGTGGAACAGCATGCGGTCGGCGTCGACGTGCACTTCGTGCAGGTTGCGTTCGACCAGATTCAAGATAGCGCCCATTGCAAACCTCCTGTGCAAGCCCCGCTTGGGGGACTTGCGGTCATTCCGAAAAGTGTCTGAATCGCGGTGGCCCAGGACAACTCACGTTTCAACATCAGGGAATGGGTGGATTGTTCCAGCGTTGCACGGTGACGATCAGGTGGCCTTCGCCGGTCAGGGATTTCCCGGCGTCGTCGACGGCGGCGATCACCTTGAGGTTGCCGGCGTTGTTGGTGGACATCTTGCGTGCCGGATTCGGCCCGGCATCGCCCGGGGTGAACACGCCCGCGTCGGCCTGCATGGTGCCGGCGAACTTGACGTCCTCGTCCTCTTTGGCGCGCTCGTCGAACGCTTCGACTTTCCATTGCGCAGGGAACACGCCGATGCGATACGGCTTGCCGTCGGCGCCCTTGCCCCAGGCTTCGGCGTCGAAACGGCCCTGGACTTTCGGCGTCGAACCGCCACCCTCACCGATCCGTGCCACCGAGAACTCCGGCACCACTTTGACCGAGGCAATCTTGCTGTATACCGACAGGCTAGGGCCTTTCAGGCTGCCAACGCTGACGGTGCGCAGACCCGGCTGGGCATCGGATGCGGCTTTGACTTTGACCTTGATCCGGTCGGCGTTCTGCTCGACCACTTCGACCACGTCTACGCCTTTGCCGAAATTCGGCTTGCCGCTCAGACCGCTGCCGATCAGGGTCACTTCGGTTTCGCTGCCGGCCTTCACGTAACCCGGCTGCACCGCCAGCAAGCGCTGGGAGCCCTGTCTGGCGGCGACAAAGTCCAAACCGCGCTCATCGTGCTCGGCCTCGAACATCCGGCCCTGCATGGCGTTGCCTTGTGCGGCGAACACCTGACGCATGGTCACGCCATCGACGGTCACGTTGCCGCGCCACTCGTAACCGCTGTAAAGAATTGCGCTGCCGTCGCCGTTGAACGGGCTGCCATCGGCGTACTGACCTTTGACGATAACCTTGAAGGTGTCACTGCCATCGGCAGTGACACTCATGGTGCCGGCCAGTTCACCCTTGCCCGGCAGGTGGCCGCTGAAGCTCCAGTCGCCGACCAAAGCTTCGGCTTTCGGTGCGGTTTTGACCCAGGTCTGCCACGCCGGGTTGTCCAGCGGGTAACGCTTGGCCAGCAGCGGGACCATTTCCTTGCGGGCGATATCGAACCAGTCACGGTCGCGGGCCAGCGCCTGATACTCCAGCGACGGCCATTGGCCGAGGTGGAAATTCACCAGACGCTCCCATTCCTGGGCCGGACGCCGTTGCAGAGCGACCCGCGCACCGGAGTGGCAGCGGCCGCACATCTGGCTGGTTTTCTCATCGAACTGCTCGACGGTGTTCAGCCGCCGTTCCAGCGCATAACGCACGCCATCGGTTTCGCTGGGCGCCAGGCCCTGGGTGTCGGCCAGGTATTTGACCAGCGTGCGGCGGTCTTCATCGCTGATCTGCAAACCGTGCATGGTCTGCATCCGGGCGATGCTCATCAGCCAGCCTTCGGGGGTCTTGCGCTGGTGGCTGATGCGGCTCAACCGGTCGCCGGCCTCAGGGGTGTGACAGCCCTGGCAGGTTTCCTTGAGGATGGTCTGGGCGTCGCGGGCTGCCAGGCTGTGGGGCGAATGCAGGGCTACGCATGCGGCCACGGCCAGCAGGCTGGCGCTCATGCCTGATCGGAGTTTTCTCTTCATCAACGTCGAACCTCGCACGGTGCTTTCTTATTTTTGTGGCTTATCGTTTTTAGGGTTTCAGCCGTTCGGGGTGATGCACGAACGGAGACAAGCGAAACGTCTGCCATGAGCAATACACGGAGCGTGCCAGCTTGCCGATAAGCTGTTCAATCAAGCAGTTACGTGAAGATCACTGCGTTTTGCCAGCGTCCGGGGTGTGGCCCGGCGTCCAATTTCGCGACAGGTGTTGCAGTGTGAGACAAGCATAGTCACGGGCGACAGCAGCGGCGTTGTGCCACATCGCAACTCATCGCCCGACGATTGACGACACCCGGATACAGGCGCGAAATGGTTGTTCACCGAATGCCGAAAAGGAGATCTGTAATGGCCAACATCACAGTCCTGGCGGGAGACTTTCTGCAGGGTGACGGAGAGTACAGGGACGGCAACTTTACACTGAGAACATCGCTGCACCCCTGGCCGGGTCTTACCCTCCCGCTGTCATCGATCAAGACACTGGAAGTGGCCAACGAAGAGTCGATCAATAACTTCAAGGATGCCATCGGCTATGGCGTGGCCGGTGCGATGCTGCTGGGGCCCATCGGCGCCATTGCCGGATTCATGCTGGCCGGTCACGAGACCGAAGTGACGTTCCTGGCCACCCTCAAGGATCAGCGCCGGATGCTGATTGCCGCCGACAGCCACACTTTTCAGGAAATATCCCGCAAGGTCGCCTGCTGAAGTTTTCGGCCATCCCGCCCGTCGCTCGCGGGCGGGATGGATCAGATGTGCTACAGGGGTTGCCGGCTCTTGTGCGTCTCGATTTCCAGACGCATGTCGGCAATCAGCGTGGCCAGCGCATGGGTGCTGTCCAGCGTCCACAGCGGAACATGGCTGGCCAGCAGTTCGACCCTGCCGGTCATGCAATCGCAGACACGGATCGTCAGCGACTGATCCGCTGCCACGCTGCAGGTGCAGACCAGCGGTTGAAAGCTGTGTTCGATGATGTTTTGGATTTCCAGGGTTGAAAGCATCGTCGCTACCTCCCGGTCGAGTGTTCCAGACCTGAATGCCTGCATCCTCCCAACGGGAAAGTTTATCCGCAACGAGCGCAAGTGGCGGAGCCGCCGACCGGTGGCACGACGTCTCACCGGTTGTCGCTTTTTGAGAATAAAACCTTCCCGCCGCGTTATCGCTGCACCGTCGCAAACCCGGCGCGACGGGACCTGCACGGCCACTTCACGCCTTTGGCACAGCCATTGCGAAGCCCTCTTCACGTCTACGAACAACAAGAGGTTTTCACCATGCCCCTGCCCTATCTGCTCCCTGCCACCTCGGCTTTCATCCAGCGCCCGCCGCGCATGCTGATCGGCGGCGACTGGGTCGAAGCCGCCGACGGCCAGACCATGCCGCTGCACAACCCGGCCACTGGCGAGGTGCTGTGTGTGGTGCCTCGCGCCACCGCGGAAGATGTCGACCGCGCAGTGCTCGCCGCTCGTCAGGCTTTCGATGACTCCGCCTGGAGTCGTACCCGTCCGCGCGAACGACAGAACCTGTTGTGGAAACTCGCCGACCTGATGCAGCGCGACGCCGAGCTGCTGGCGCAACTGGAATGCCTGAACAACGGCAAGAGCGCCGCAGTGGCGCAGGTAATGGATGTACAACTGGCGATCGACTTTCTGCGTTACATGGCTGGCTGGGCGACCAAAATCGAAGGTTCCAGTGTCGACGTTTCGTTGCCGCTGATGCCCGGCGATCAGTTCCACAGTTTCATCCGCCGCGAAGCCGTGGGCGTGGTTGGCGCCATCGTCGCCTGGAACTTCCCCCTGCTGCTGGCCTGCTGGAAACTCGGCCCGGCGCTGGCCACTGGTTGCACCGTGGTGCTCAAACCGGCCGACGAAACCCCGCTGACCGCGCTGAAACTGGCGGAACTGGTGCTGGAAGCGGGTTACCCGGAAGGCGTGTTCAACGTGGTTACCGGCACCGGCATCACGGCCGGTTCCGCCCTGACTCACAACCCGCTGGTCGACAAGCTGACCTTCACCGGCTCCACCGCCGTCGGCAAGCAGATCGGCAAGATCGCCATGGATTCGATGATCCGGGTCACCCTGGAACTGGGCGGCAAATCACCGACCATCGTCATGGCCGACGCCGACCTGAAAACCGCTGCAGCAGGCGCCGCCAGTGCGATTTTCTTCAATCAGGGCCAGGTCTGCTGTGCCGGTTCGCGCCTGTACGTGCAGCGCAAGCATTTCGACAATGTGGTGGCCGATATCAGCGACATCGCCAACGCCATGAAACTCGGCAACGGTCTCGACCCGAGCGTGGAGATGGGCCCCCTGATTTCCGCGCGCCAACAGGAGCGGGTCTACAACTACATCGAAATGGGCCGGGAAAGCGGCGCGACCATCGCCTGCGGTGGCGAGCAGTTCGGGCCGGGGTTCTTCGTCAAGCCGACGGTGATTGTCGATGTCGATCAACAGCATGCGCTGGTGCAGGAAGAAATCTTCGGGCCGGTGCTGGTGGCGATTCCGTTCGATGACGAGGCCGATGCGCTGCGCATGGCCAATGACAGCCCTTACGGCCTGGGCGCCAGCATCTGGTCGAACGACCTGGCGGCGGTGCACCGGATGATTCCGCGGATCAAGTCAGGGTCGGTGTGGGTCAACTGCCACAGTGCGCTGGACCCGGCGCTGCCGTTTGGCGGCTACAAGATGTCCGGGGTCGGGCGCGAGATGGGGTATGCGGCGATCGAGCATTACACCGAGTTGAAGTCGGTGTTGATCAAGCTGTAGAAGATCAGGATCAGAAGCCCCTCACCCCAGCCCTCTCCCAGAGGGAGAGGGAGCCGACCGAGGAGTCTTGCGCTACACATCGACCTGAAAAACCGAGTTGATTTTGGATTCAATGCTGCACGTTCAAGTCGGCGTCATTCTTCAATATCCCCCAATCAGTCCCCTCTCCCACTGGGAGAGGGTTAGGGTGAGGGCCGATATCCCTGACTCAACAACCATCCTCGGATCACACGCCCCTGTTCTTCACTCAACCCTGCCAACACCTGATCCGCCGGCTCATCGCTTAACCGCCGCACCAGCGGAGCCAGCTCTATACCTTGCACATGCCAGATCCCCAGCGGCTGATCCGCCGTGATCACCACCTCGGCTTCATCGACAAAACCATCACGCAGCACTGGCATCCGCTCGATGCGCAGCGCGGCAAAATCCGCTGACGCATGGGCCACTTCCGCGTCCGGCCATTGTCGTCGTGCCTGCCAGAACGGCTGATCGAGCCAGCGCTGTTCATCGGCATAAAAGTCCCGGCCGATCCGCGCAAAGCGCAGGAACAACTGCTCCACACGCTGCCGGTGAAACCGTTGCGCCAGCGCCGCCCGCTCGGGTTTGCGCAACAGCGTGTTGATCACCACAGGCGCCTGTAACGCCGAGGACAACGACTGAAAAATCCCGTTGCCCGACAGCGGGTCCACCGCCATCGCCGCATCGCCAACACGAATCCAGTTATCACCGCAGACCTGTGGCGCAAGAATCGCGGTGCTGCTGCGAGCGTGCAGTTGCAACTCCAACTCCTGTCCACCGGCAAAAAACGCTTGAGCAAAATCCGAGGCCTGACGCCGCGCGCGGCAGTAATCGAGCAACTGCGCCTTGCCCGGTAATCGGGCGCTGGCCACGTCCACCGTCCATTGCCAGTAACACTGGCCATCGTCCCGTCGGGCCATCCACGCCCAACCGTCTTCAAGACTTTCCACGGCGCTGGCAGTCACACCCGGCGTGCCTTGCCAGCGATTGAGCAGGCTGACCGTCTCCGGCCCGCGCAGACCTCTGCCGGACGCCGGTGCCTGCCGCCCCCGAGCCTCCACCAGGAAATCCGCCGTCAGCCTCTGCCCGCCGTCGAGTTCCACCCGATGACCGTCCGCCGAGGAGTGAACATTCAGGATTCGCCCCTCAATCACCTCGACCCCGGCCAACCGCAGGTCTTCGCGCAAGCCACGATCAAAGGTCGGGCGATCCAGCAGGAACTCGATGTTCTGCTCATGCTGCTGACCGTTCCACGCAACCTGCCTTTGGGACGGCAACGTGGCATTCGCCAAAGCATGATTCAACCCGGCACTGCGCAGCGCCTCCAGCACCCGTTGCGACACGCCTTCGAGCGCCGCAAACCGGCGCCACTCGCTGACCAGCGTCACGGCGTGACCCAGTCGTCGCAATCCCAATGCCACCGCCGCGCCAGCCGGTCCGGCACCGAGAATAAGGATCGACGTCATGGGCCGAAACGCCGTTCAGGGCCGCGATAACGAGCGTGCTGTTTCAGCCAGTCGAGCACTTCAGCGTTGCTCGCCTGTGGATGCGCCAGCAGATAGCCGGCGATATGCCCGCTCAACGCGGCACACCCCAGACTGGCCCCGGACTGCCCCGGATAAGTACCGCGAACACACGCGGCAAAATCCGCCTGCGCACTGTCGAGCCATGACCACTGTTCATCGGTGCAACGCGCATCGCCGGTCACCCGCAGCACCTGCGGATAACTGGCCGGAAACACCGCCGCACCTTGCGCCGGACTCGACGCACACAACAGAACCCCACGGGCCACCGCCGCTGCGCAGGCTTCGCGCAACAGACTGCGATCCTGACGCAGGCCCAGACTCAGATTGATCAGCCGCACGTCCTGCGCCACCAGCCAGTCAATGGCCGCAGAAATCTGCAAGGCGCTGGTGACGCCGCGCTGATCGAACACCTGAGCCACGCAAATCCGAGCGGCCGGTGCCCGTCGGCTGATCGCTTCGATCACCGCACTGCCATGCCCGAGCGGATCGTCGCGCAAATCCGATTCGGCCAAGCCGTCCTCCAGCAACGAGAAACGTCGCCCGACAATCACCTGCACCCGTTGCGCCGCCGAGTGTCCGCTGTCGACCACGCCGATACGCAATTCAGGCTTCATGCAGCACCGTTTTCGAAATGAGCACACCGTCGAGCAACTCGAAACGCAGATCGGCATCGGCCAGGGTCGACGGCCGGTGGCTGATGAGGATCCGTGTGCGCCCGGCAAACAAGCGGTCGATGGCTTCGATCACTTCGCGTTCGGTCGCCTCGTCCACTGCCGAGGTGGCTTCGTCGAGCACCAGAATCAGCGGGGCCTGCAACAGCGCCCGGGCAATCGCGATGCGCTGTTTCTGCCCGCCGGACAATTGCTGACCGCGCTCTCCCAACGGGCTGTCGAGGCCTTCGGGCAATGACGTGATCAGGCTGTCGAGTTGCGCCAGCCGTGCGACTTCAGCGATGGCTTCGCGGCTGGCGTCCGGCACCGCGTAAGCCAGGTTGTCGGCGAGGCTGCCGCGAAACAGCACGATGTCCTGACTGACCACGGCGATGCGTCGACGCAGTTCGAACAGTTCCAGTTCGCGCAAATCCACTTCGCCAAGCAGCACCCGCCCGGACTGCGGATCGTGATGCCGTTGCAGCAGATCGATCAGCGTCGATTTGCCGACGCCGGAGCCGCCGCTCAAGGCGACTTTCAAACCGTAGGGAATCGTCGCCTCGATGCCGCTCAACGTGCTAGGGCGGCCCGGATGGCTGAAATGCACCGCATCGAAACGCAGCTCGCCCGAAGTCGGAAACGGTTTCGGCGTGGCCGGTGAAAACACCGTGGGTTCTTCGCCGCGCAACTCCATGACCCGACCGAGGCTGACGGTCATGCGCTGGATCGCCACGTACAAACCCAACAGGCTCTGCACGGGCCCGACCGCCATCCCCAGGTAGGTGGAAAACGCGATCAGGGCGCCGAGTTGCCAGGTGCCCTGCACCACCCAATAACCGCCAATCAGAAACGCGCAGGCGCGGGACAGCGAGGTCAACGTGCCCGGCACGGCCTGGGTGAAAAATTCGGTGACCTGCAGTCGCAGCAACTGGTTCATGTAACCCTGCCCGAGGCTCTCCAGACGCCGCGCTTCACGCTGCTGCTGGCCGGCGGACTGGATGAACTTCATCACCGGCAGGGTCTCGACCATGAACGACGACATGTCCGCCGAACGCTCGCGCAACTGCCGCACATCGCGCTCGACCTTGCGCCGCATCCAGCGCAGCCACAGCACGTCGAGCGGGATCAGCACCAGCGCCAGCAACGACAGTTTCCACGACAAGGTGAACAACATCGCAATCGCAACCACCAGGCCGATCACGCTCGATACCGCCGAGAACAACGAGTCCACGGCGAAGCGCTGAATCTCGGCCACATCGCCGTCGAGCCGCGACATCAGATCGCCGATCCGCCGCTGCCCATAGAAGCTTGGCGACAGTTTCTGTAAATGCCGATAAAGGTCGTCGCGCAGGGCAAACAGAATCCGCCCGGACAGCCGCGTGTGCAGATAGCGGTTGATCCCCGACAATGCGGTGCCAAGCAGCCCGGCGATGATCATCAGCACCGCGATCAGCACCAGCATCGGGAAATTGCGCGCCAGCAACCCGTCGTCGATCAGCAGTTTGACCAGCCACGGCTGCACCAGCACCAGCAGCGAAGCGCACACCGACAGACCAAGCAGGCCGGCAATCGCCAGACGTTGCGGCCGTACGAAACCGTACAACCAGCGCAGCGCCGCTTGCAGCGCGGCGGGGTTCTGGCTGTCGATCAGCCGCACGAACAGGCGCTGCATCACGAGCGCAACTGTTTGAGTTTGCGGTACAGGGTCGCACGACTGATGCCAAGGGCGTCGGCGGCGGCCGAGACGTTGCCCTGATGGGTGTCGAGGGACTGGCGGATCATCTCCAGTTCGTGCTCGCGAATACTGCCGGTCTGGGGTTTCTCGGTGGCGGAGAGTTCGTCAAGCATGCTGTCGGGCAGGTGATCGAGGGTCAGCACGGTTTCACCGGGCTCGCGCATGGCCAGCGCGGTGCGCAGGACCATTTCCAGTTGGCGGATGTTGCCCGGCCAGTGGTAACCCGCGAGCAGGCGATTGAGGTCGTCGTGCAGCACGGCGTTCGGGGCGTCGAGTTTGCCCAGCAGCCGAGCGACCAGCGCGCTGAAGTCATCGCGCTCGCGCAGGGCCGGGAGCATCACGCTGATGCCGTTGACCCGGTAGAACAGGTCTTCGCGAAATTGCTTGTCCTCGACCTGCCGCTTGAGATCGCGGTGGGTGGCGCAGATCAGCGCGACGTCGATGTCCTGTTCTTCCCCCGCCCCCAGCGGCGCAACCTTGCGATCCTGCAAAACGCGAAGCAAACGCGCCTGCAGGGCCAGCGGCATGTCGCCGATTTCATCAAGGAACAACGTGCCGCCATGGGCCTGCTGCAGCCGCCCGATCATGCCGCCCCGACGCGATCCGGTGAACGCGCCTTCACGGTAGCCGAACAGCTCCGACTCGATCAGGCCTTCGGGAATCGCTGCACAGTTCACGGCCACAAACGGTTTGTCGCTGCGGCTGCCGGCCAGGTGCAGGGCGCGGGCGATCACTTCTTTACCGGTGCCGGTTTCGCCGAGCAGCAGCACCGGCAGTTCATTGGCCAGGCCTTGGCGGGCCATGCGCAGGGCTCGGGCGTAGCGGGCGTTGTTGCCGGCCAGTGCTTCCAGATCCGGTTGCGCCTTGGCGGTTTTCGCCACGCTGCGCGGCGGGCCGCCGAGGTTGACCGAGCGCGCCGGGGCTCGCAGGGTCTTGTAGAAAAACTCGCCCTTGGCGGTTTGCACACTGCCGACGCCACCCTGTTGCAGACGGGTCAGCAACTGCACGCCATCGACCCCGAGGAATTCCTCACAGCGCTTGCCGAGCAATGCCGAACGCTCGGCCCGCAGCAACTGACAGGCCTGGGCACTGACCGCCAGAATCTGCCCGCCGAGACTGACCGCCAACAAGCCTTGCCACGGTGATTCCAGATACTGCCGGCGACTGTGGAAGGCGAGGACAATCTGATCGGGAAAACTGTTGTTGAACACCCGGCTCTCGATCTGGCTGACCGCCATGCTCAGCAGCGCGGTGCTGTCGTGGACGCGGCCGAGAGGGCCTTCGCGGGTCAGGTCGAGGACGCCGAGAATTTCGCCCTGCGGGCAATGGATCGGCACCGAGGTGCAGGAAAAATCGGTGAGGCGGTCGAGGTAGTGTTCGCCGCAATCGATCAGGGTCGGCCGAGCTTCGACCAGCGCCGTGCCGAGGGCGTTGGTGCCACGGGCGGCTTCGCTCCAGCAGGCACCGAGGGTAATGTCCTGCAGGCCGCTGCCCTTGAGCCGGTCGGCACGCCCTTCGACGGCGAGGATAGTAGCGTCGGAATTGGCGAGGATGATCAGGCCTTCCTTGCCCTGACGTTCGGCCAGGTAATCGATGGTCGGTATCGCCGCATCGATCAGCAGGCGGTTGCTCGCCAGCAACACCTCGAGACTCGCGCTCGACTCCAGCGTCAGCTCATGTTTGCCATTGAAATGCACGCCGTGGCTCAGGCTGCGCCGCCACGAAGCATCGATCTCGGCACGCAACACGCCATCCGGGACTTGCCCTTCGAGATGGAGTTTTTCCCGGGCGAGCCGGGCTTCGTGGTGAGACTTGGGATCGGTTGTTTTTATAAGAGTCATCAAGCGCTCCGGAGCGGTCCGCTTTGCGCTTCTTTACTTCAGCGCCCTGACGCCAATGTTTACGTTAACGTCAGGGCGATGGCAAGCACCACAGGGCGCTTCGGCAGGTGGATTGCCTCAGCGCTGCCACACCTCGGCATTCACGAAAAATGCCCGGGCGTTGTCTTCGAGACTTTCCAGGTGATAACCGCCCTCCTGCACGATCAGGCATGGCAGGCCCAGGCGACGGATCCGTTCGCCCAAAACCGCAAAGCCTTCACGGGTCACGGCGACTTTGCTTTGCGGGTCCAGCTCGTAAATGTCGAACCCCAGCGACAGCACCAGCACCTCGGCGCCGAATTCGCGCACCGCGTTCAATGCGACGTCCAGTTGCCCGAGGAAATCCGCTTCGCTTGAACCATGGGCCATCGGCAGGTTGAGGTTGAAGCCCTCCCCCGCGCCGCTGCCGCGTTCGTCGGCGAACCCGGCGACGCCCGGATAGAAGTTGGTCGGATCGCCATGCACCGAGACGTAGAGCACATCATCGCGGTCGTAGAAAATTTCCTGGATGCCCTGCCCGTGGTGCATGTCGGTGTCGAGCACGGCGACTTTTTCAAACTTGTCGCGCAATACCTGCGCCGCCACCGCTGCGTTGTTCACGTAGCAGAAACCGCCCGCCGCCTCGGCCCGGGCGTGATGCCCCGGCGGACGGCACAAGGCGTAGGCCGCCGGCTCGCCATCGATCAGCGCCTGAGCCCCGGCCACTGCGCTTTGCGCTGACCAGTAGGCCGAGCGCCAGGTCTGCTCGCCGACCGGGCAACTGCCGTCCGCCAGATAGCGCGCCGCCTGGGCAAGAATGCCGCGCAAGGCGTTGGGCTCGCGGACGAAGATGTTCGACATCACCTCGTCGCCCCAGTCTTCGGGGATTTCTTTCCAGCGTGCGTGCGCTTCCTGAAGAAAGGTCAGATACGGCGCGCCATGCACCGCCAGCAACGGTGCGAAGCCGGCATCGACGGGCTGCTCGACACTGAAGCCCAAACCGTGGGCGGCCTGCACCAGACGCTGCGCACGCTCGGGGACCTCCTGCGGCGTACGCATCTGCCCGCGCGAGTAATAGCTGCGTGGATGGTGGAGCAACTGTTCGGGGTGGAAAAAACTGCGCATGGTTCAGGCTCCCTGTTCGATTCGACCGGCGCGAGCCAGCACGGCGTTAAGCAATACATCGGTGCCCTGCTTCACATCTTCGGGCAGCACGTCTTCGGCTTCGTTGTGGCTCAGGCCGCCAACGCACGGAATGAACACCATCGCCGTCGGGCAGTAACGCGCCAAGTGGATCGCGTCATGCCCGGCGCCGCTGACAATCGACTGCTGAGCGTAGCCCAGCGCATCCACCGCCTCTTGCACCGCCGCCACGCATTCGGCGTCGAACGGTGTGGCCGGGCTGATCCAGTGCGGAGTGATCGTCAGGTTCAGGCCTCGCCCATCGGCAATCGCCTGCAACCGGGCGCGGACTTGTTGCTCCATGGCGGCAATGGCGTCGTCGCGGTGATGACGCAGATCGACGGTGAAATTCACCAGCCCCGGAATGGTGTTGCGCGAGGACTTGTTGATGTTCAATTCGCCAACCGTGGTCAGGCCTTCGGGGGCAAAATCTGCGGCCAGACCTTCAATCGCCTGAATCATCCGCGCCACGCCGTACAAGGCGTCTTTGCGCAGCGGCATCGGCGTGGTGCCGGCGTGGGCGGCCATGCCTTCCACGCGCACATCGAGCCAGCGGATCGCCTGACCGCCCGTGACTACGCCGATGCTTTTGGCGTTGTCTTCGAGGATCGGGCCTTGCTCGATATGCGCCTCAAAATACGCATCCACCGCACCGCCCAACGGACGTTCACCGGCGTAACCGGTACGCTGCAAAGCCTCGGCAACGCTCACGCCATCGATATCGCGCACCGCCAGCGCGGCGTTCAGTTCCATGATCCCGGTGAACACCGCCGAACCGAACATGGCCGGGGTGAAGCGCGCACCTTCTTCGTTGGTCCACACCGCCACCTCCAGCGGTTTGCGGGTCTGGATGTTCTGGTCATTGAGGCAACGCACCACTTCCAGTCCGGCGAGCACACCGTAGACACCATCGAATCGCCCGCCCTCGGGCTGGGTGTCGAGGTGGCTGCCCATCATCACCGGCGCAGCGTCCGGATCGGCGCCGGCGCGACGGGCGAACAGGTTACCGATGGCGTCCACGCTCAGGGTCATGCCGGCTTCGCGGCACCAGTGCGCAAACAGTTCGCGACCGGCCTTGTCTTCGTCGCTCAAAGCCAGACGGCAGCTGCCGCCTCGGGCTGTCGCACCGATTTCGGCCATGGCCATCAGGCTCGCCCACAGGCGCTGGCCATTGATTTTCAACATGAGGTTCTCCTGACATTCCGGGTTAGGCATTGGCCATTTCCGCACGATGGGCGCTGGCATGACGACGGGCGAGGGACAGCACGCAGACCAGCGAAATGCCGGCGATCAGGCTGTAGAAAACCGCCATCGGCCACCACTGCCCGGTGAACTTGTGCGCGAGCATCGTGCCGATCAGCGGCGTCAGCCCACCGGCCACCGCGCCGCAGATCTGATAGGCCAGGGAGATCGCGGTGTAGCGCACGCGGGTCTCGAACATGCCGCTGACGTAACCGGCGATCACCGCGTAGAACGACGCCATGCACACCACCGCCAGCGCGATGCCGAGGATGATCAGCGGCGCCTGGGCCGAACTGACCAGCACGAACATCGGATACGGTGAGGCCATCGCCAGCAGCGACACCAGGCACAGGAAACGCGTCGCGCCGATCTTCTGTGCCGTCCACGCAGCCAGCGGCTGAACGCAGAACTGGATGATCGCGACGAAGAACAGGCATTCGAGAATCAGCGAACGTGGCAGCGCCAGTTGCTGAGTGGTGTAGGCGATCATGAAGGTGTTGGTGAAATACACCCCGGCGATGCCCAGGGTGTTGGCGCCGATGCACAGCAACAGCGGCCGCCACGCGGTGTGCAGGACTTCCATCACCGGCGCCTGCTCTTTCTTGATTTGCTTGCTGGCCTGCTCGCGGCTGGCGAGGAATTCCGGCGACTCGTTCACACCCAGACGAATTGCCAGCCCCACCAGCAGCAACAGCGCACTGGCGAGGAACGGCAGGCGCCAGCCCCAGCTCATCAAATCTTCTTCCGGCAGACGGGTCACCGCGCTGAAGGCCAACAGCGACAGGATCAAACCTGCCGGGCTGCCCAGTTGCGCGAACGAGGCAAAGAAATTGCGCCGCCCCTTCGGCGCATGCTCGCCGGCCATCAACACCGCCCCGCCCCACTCGCCACCGACGGCGATGCCCTGGACGATGCGCAGCACAATCAGCAGCACCGGTGCCGCCACGCCGATCTGCGCGTAGGTTGGCAACAGACCGATGCACACCGTGACCACGCCCATCATCAACAGCGTGATGATCAGCGATTTCTTGCGGCCGATACGATCGCCGATGTGGCCGAAGATGATCCCGCCCAATGGCCGGGCAAAGAAGCCCACGGCGAAGGTGCCGAACGCGGCCATGGTGCTGAACAGCGGATCGTCGGAGGGAAAGAACAGCGCACCGAACACCAGCGCGGCGGCGGTGGCGTAGATGTAAAAGTCGTACCACTCGATCATGGTGCCGATGAAGGCTGCGGCCGCCGCACGGCGCGGCTGGTTCGAAGCGTGGGGCTTCATGGGGTCGGGCTCCTTTGATTGTTTTTCTGGCAGGAGGAAAACGTAAATCCGAGGCGCTCTGGCGACGCCTGTCGTGGGGTGATTTATCGTTCCGGGGCTATGATCAGTCAACTTTCTATTTATTATTCCGAGTATTACTTCACCTTATAATCGAGAGCCGCCATGGCCGAACGCGATGTGCAACGCCTGCTCAACGACCGCCTCGACTGGAACCTGTTGCGCACCTTCCGGGTAATCGGCCAGGAGCTGAGCATCAGCCGCGCCGCCGCGCGTCTGCACCTGACGCAACCGGCGGTGAGCCAGGCGCTCAAGCGTCTTGAAGAACAACTGGGCCGCCAGTTGATCGCCCGACGCGGCCCGCGATTTGCCCTCACCGAAGTTGGCGAGCAGATCTTCGAACTGGCCGGCGAGATCTATGGGCAGATGTCGCAGGTCAGCAGCCTGTTGGAACAACCGGCCGACGAAGTGATCGGCAAGGTGCGGCTGCTGATCATCAGCCGGATCTTTTCCGAGCGTTTCGATGACTTCCTTGCAGACTTCCATCGCCAATATCCAAGGGTTGATCTGGAGGTCGATGTGATGCGCAGTTCGGACATCGTCAGCGCCCTTCAGGAGAAAACCGCGACCCTCGGTCTGAGTCTCAATCGCCGCCCGCAACCGCGTCTGGAACAGCGTCTGTTCCTGCGTCAACGCTATGCGTTCTTCTGTGGCAAACACCACGCGCTGTTCGGCCGGCAGGACATCGGCGAAGGCGATTTGCAGCGGGAAAACTTCGTCAGTTTCACCAGCGACCAGATTGGCGGGATGCTCTCGCCACTGACGATTTTTCGCGATCAACAGGGTTTCAGCGGACGCATCGTTGCGTCATCGCCGAGCCTGGAAGAAGTGCGCCGCCTGGTGATCGCCGGATTTGGAATTGGTTGTTTGCCGGAACACGTTGTGGCGGCGGACGTCGAGGCCGGATTGCTCTGGCGCCTGCCGCCCCACGAAGGAATTGCCGATGTCGACATTCATCTGTTGTGGAGCCGCGACCAGCGCATGAGCCGCGCCGAGACGCTGTTCATCGAACGTTTGCAGGCCTGTCTGGCGGATCAGTAACCGAGCAGTCGATCCGCGCTGTTGAGCAGCGGTTCACCGGCATTCAGACGGCGAAAGTTCTCGGCGATCTGCTCGGCGATGCAATCGTGGGAGGCCGCCGAAGCCATATGTGGGGTGATGGTCACGCCCGGGGTTTTCCACAGAGAATGGCTGGCGGGCAGCGGCTCCTGTTCGAAAACATCGAGCAGTGCCCCGCGCAGTTTTCCACGGGCCAGTGCCTGCTGCAGATCCTCGATATTCAGATGCCCGCCGCGACCGACGTTGACCAGTGCCGCGCCGTTGGCCAGACGTTCGAAGGTCTGGCGATTGAGGATGCCACGAGTCTCGTGAGTCAGCGGCAACAGATTGATCAGCAATTCCACGCCGTCGAGGAAGGGGTCGAAGGCGTCAGAGCCGGCGAAGGCCTGCACACCTGGCAGATCTTTGCTGCTGCGCGCCCAACCCCGCACCTCGTAACCGGCGCTGGCCAGGTCCTGGGCAATCGCGCTGCCGAGCGAGCCGAGGCCCATCACACCGATCCTGAATTCATGTGCAGGGCGTTGCAGAGGCCGCTCCCAATGCTGTTGGCGTTGTTGCTCAAACACTTGATCGAAGCCGCGATGAAAGTGAATCACCGCCCAGCGCACATACTCGTTCATGCCTTGACGGTGACCGGGATCGACCACGCGGCACACCGGCAGATCCGGGCATGAAGGATCGTGTTCCAGATGATCGATCCCGGCGGCCACCGAGTGAACCACCTGCAGATTGGGCAACGCGGCAAGGCTGCCCGGCAGCGGAAACCAGCACGCCGCGATCTGCGCATCCGCCGCCCGGGGATCGTCGGCCAGTACCGCCGAGAGCTGCGGCGCACAACGGGCGAACGCTTCCTGCAATTGTTTGAGCAACAGCATGTCGCGGGACATCAGTGCAACGGTGTTCATGAGAGATAAGACTCGCGCTGGGATTCGATCAGGGTCAGTGCGGCCTCCCAGGCCAGGTCGATGATGTTGTCCTGTTCATCGCGGTCGAACTGTTCGGCGGTGTGGGCGCAGACTTCCGGCGACGGGAAATGCAGCTCGCAACCGCCTGCCAGCGCCTGCACTTGCGCCTGGCAGGCGCGCTCCAGGAAGTGGATTTCCTGGAATGCCTGGGCCACACCGGAACCGCCGACCAGCAAGCCGTGATTGCGCAGGATCATCGCCCGGTGCGGGCCAAGGTCGGCGATTAAACGCTCGCGCTCATCCAGCGACAGCGCGATGCCTTCATAGGTGTGGTAAGCGAGTTTTCCATAGAACTTCAGCGCGTGTTGACTGATCGGCAGCAGGCCCTGTTTCTGCGCGGCGACGGCCATGCCGGCAGCGGTGTGGGTGTGGATCACGCAGTTCAGATCCGGGCGCGCCATGTGGATCGCCGAGTGGATCACGAACCCGGCAGCGTTGACCCGATGCCCGGCGTATTCAGGGTCGACGATGCGCCCGTCCTGATCAATGCGCACCAGATCGGAAGCGCGCATGCGGTCAAAAATCACGCCATAACGGTTGATCAGGAAATGATGCTCAGGCCCGGGAATTCGCAGGGTGATGTGGGTGTCGATCAGGTCGGTCATGCGAAAGTGCGCGATCAAGCGATACAGCGCAGCGAGCTCGCAGCGGGCTTGCCATTCGATCGAGTCAATGTGGGCGGGCTTACTCACGAATACACCTCTTTGTTGGTATGAAGGACGACCGGGTTGGCCCGCAGACGCGCGAGGCCGCAGACACCGATCAACGACAGGGCCGACAGCAGCGTGAAGAACACCGCCAGCGGCAGCCATTGCCCGGAAAACTTGCTGGCCAGCAGCGTGCCGATCAGCGGCGTGGTGCCGCCGGCCAGCGCGCAGCTCAACTGGTAGGCGATGGAAATACCCGAATAGCGCAGGTGTACCGGGAAGGCCTGGGTCATGTACCCGGCGATTACCGCGTACAGCGCCGAGAGAATCACCACCGCGACGGCGATGCCAAGTGTCATCAACAAGATGTTCTGGGTACCGACCAGCAGGAACATCGGATACGGCGTGACCATGCACAGCAAGGCGACCAGCATCAGGAACCGTCCTTCGCCAATGCGCTCGGCCAGCAGCGCCGACAACGGTTGCGAGAGCAATTGAATGACCGTCACCAGGAACAGGCAGTCGAGAATGGTCGACCGCGCAATGCCCTGATATTGGGTGACGTAGGTGATCATGAAAGTGTTGGTGAAGAAGAATCCGGCCGAGCCGATAGTGACTGCGGCGGCAGCGAACAGGATCTGCCGCCAGCACTGGCGAATTACGTCTTTCACCGGGTATCTGGCGGTTTCATGGTTGTCCCTGGCCTTGGCGAACTCAGGCGATTCGTGCACACCGGAACGGATCATCAGGCCGACCATCATCAGCACGCCACTGGCAAGAAAAGGCAGACGCCAACCCCAGGCGAGGAAGTCTTCTGGCGACAGTGAAGTGACCAGACGGAACGCGATCAATGCCAGCAGCAAACCCGCCGGACTGCCAAGTTGCGCAAACGAGGCATAGAAGGTTTTGCGCTTGACCGGTGCGTGTTCGCTGGCCATCAACACCGCCCCGCCCCACTCGCCACCGACGGAGATGCCCTGGATCAAGCGCAACACGATCAACCCGATGGGCGCCCAGATCCCGACGCTGGCGTAGCTCGGCAATAGGCCAATACCCGCCGTGGCCAGGCCCATCAGCGCCATGGTCACCAGCAGCATTTTCTTGCGACCGAGGCGATCGCCCAAATGACCGAACACCATCCCGGCCATCGGGCGGGCGATGAAGCCGACGGCGAAACTGCCGAACGCGGCGAGTGTGCTGGTCACCGGGTCGCTGCTGGGAAAAAACACTTGCCCGAGCACCAGCGCGGCGGCGGTGGCGTAGATGTAGAAATCGTAGAACTCGATGGTCGTGCCAATGAAGGCAGCGGCCGCGGCGCGACGCGGCTGAGCGGTGGTGTGCATGCAAGAACCCTGTGTATTTATAGTTTTGGGCAGGTGTCGAGGCGGCTGACGGTCGCGCTCTGTGGCGCTTGTGGGCTTTATCGCTTCCGTGAAAGGATTAGTCAATTTTCAAAAACTTATCTTTACTATTAGCGTGGCTACTACATGACTTCCTCCGCGAATCCCTGGATCGGCCGGCGTTTTCTCAACGACCGCCTCGACTGGAACCTGCTGCGCACTTATCTGGTGATCGGGCAGGAAGGCAGCATGAGTCGCGCCGCGGCCCGACTGCACATCACTCAGTCGGCGGTCAGCCAGGCGTTGAAACGTCTCGAAGAACAACTGGATTGTGTGTTGATTGCCCGCAGCGGGCGGCGCTTTGATCTGACGGAAACCGGGGAAGAAGTCCTGCGGATTGCGGCGGATATCTACGGCGATATTTCCCGTTTGGGCACCGTGGTCGAGAACCGTCATGACGACGTGGTGGGCAAGATTCGCATCCTCACTGTCAGTGGCGTCCAGGCGCGGCATTACGATGAGTTTCTTGCGGACTTCCACGAGACTCATCCAAAAATCGAGCTGGAAGTCGAAGTGATGGGCAGCTCGAACATCATCAGTTCATTGCTGCAAAAGACCGCCACTGTGGGAGTGGGATTGTGTCGTCTACCGCAGCCGAGGCTGGAGCAACGGGTATTGTTTCGTGAGCGCTATGCGTACTTTTGCGGGCAGCGGCATCGACTGTTCGGGCAGCAGAATCTGACGCTGGAACAGCTTGCCGCGGAGAACTTTGTCAGCTTCACCAGCGATCAGCTGGGCGGCAATCTTTCGCCGTTGACGCTGTTTCGTGATCAGCAGGGCTTTACCGGAAAGATCGTCGCCTCCTCCACCAGCTTCGAAGAAATTTATCGTCTGATCTGTGCAGGGTTCGGCATTGGCTGTCTGCCGACTCACCTGGTAAGACGGGATGTCGAGCAGGGTCTGCTGTGGCGCTTGCCGCCGGAGGACGGGGTGGTGGATTTCGATATCCAGCTGTTGTGGAATCGCGAACAGAAGATGACTCAGGCGGAAACCGTGTTCCTCGACAGCTTCCAGCACATGCTCAGCTTGCGTGAGCCTGTGCTGTGAAGCTGTTGTGGCTTACACGTGGGGATCGCCCGGCGGCTTGGTAGGCGCGGCGTACTGTGGTTTGAGGTGGCCGTCCTGATCGAGTAACCAGGCGTCCATGATCTGCCGAACCACCGGACCTGCGACTCGACCACCCGCTTCACCGTTCTCGATCATCACAGAGATCGCGATCTTCGGATGCTCGGCCGGGGCAAACCCGACGAACAAGGCGTTGTCACGATGGCGTTCGAGGGTTTTCTCGCGGTTGTAGCGCTCACCCTGCTTGATCGCCACCACCTGCGCCGTACCACTCTTGCCGGCGATACGGTATTGCGCGCCGGCGGCAGCGGCACGGGCGATACCACGGGCGTCGTGCATCACCATCTGCATGCCGTGGTTGACCTGATCCCAGTCCCGCGGATCCTTGAGCAGGATATTCGGCATCGGGTGTTCGTCCACCGGGGCAACACCGTCGACGGTCTTGGCCAGGTGCGGACGGTTCCAGACACCCTTGTTGGCAATCAGCGCAGTGGCCTGAGCCAGTTGCAGCGGCGTGACCTGCATGTAGCCCTGACCGATACCGAGGATCACCGTCTCACCGGGGAACCAGGCCTGACGCCGGGTGGCGCGCTTCCAGGCCTGGGACGGCATCAGGCCCGGAGACTCTTCGAACATGTCGAGCGAGACTTTCTCGCCAAGACCGAACATCGCCATGTAATCGTGCAGACGATCGATGCCGAGCTTGTGCGCCAGGTCGTAGAAGTAGGTGTCGTTGGAGCGCATGATCGCCGCGTCCATGTCCACCCAGCCATCGCCGCTGTGGTTCCAGTTGCGGTACTTGTGGTCGAAGTCCGGCAGCTGGTAGTAGCCGGGGTCGAAGACTCGGGTTTGTGGCGTGACCACACCGGTGTCGAGGCCAGCGATGGCCACTTCCGGCTTTATCGTCGAACCGGGCGCGTATAGGCCGCGCAATACGCGGTTGAACAGCGGGCGGTCAATGGAATCACGCAGCGCGGAATACTCCTTGGAACTGATACCAGTCACAAACAGGTTGGGGTCGAAGCTCGGATTGCTGACCATGGCCAGCACTTCACCGGTCGAGGGATCCAGTGCAACCACTGAGCCGCGACGGTCGCCCAATGCGGCTTCGGCGGCTTCCTGGAGTTTGACGTCGAGGCTCAGGACGATGTTTTTGCCTGGTATCGGATCGGTGTGTTTCAGCACGCGCAGTACGCGGCCCTGAGCATTGGTCTCCACTTCCTCGTAACCGACATGGCCGTGCAGTTGCGCTTCGTAGAAACGCTCCACGCCCGTCTTGCCGATGGATTGCGTGCCCCGGTACTCGACGGAGTCGAGCGTCTTGGATTCTTTTTCGTTGATGCGACCGACATAGCCGATGGAGTGTGCGAAGTGCGCACCAAGCGGATAGTTGCGGATGAACTGCGGTTCGACATCAAGACCCGGCAAACGGAACTCGTTGACGGCGAGTACGGCGATCTGTTCTTCCGTCAGCTCATAGAACAGCGTTACCGGCGTAAACGGATGGCGCGACTGCTTCATCGCCTTGTCGAAAACCGTGCGGTCCTCTGCGGGCAGATGCAGGAGGCTGATGACCTCGTCCAGCTCCTCATTGACGTTGGTAGCACGTTCGCGGGTGATCGTCAGGTTGTAGCTCGGGCGGTTATCAGCCAGCAGCACGCCGTTGCGGTCGTAGATCAGCCCTCTCGTGGGCGGGATCGGCAAGACATGGACGCGGTTGTTTTCAGAGATAGTCGAGTGGTAGTCGAACTCCACCACTTGCAGGATGTACAGGCGAACCACCAGCGCACAGCTGATCGCAAAGACGAACAAAGCACAGGCGATCAACCGCTTGTTGACCAGGCGCGTCTCTTTTTCGTGATCCTTGATGGGTATGGGTTCAGGCATTTCTGCAGCAACTCTTTGACAAAAATGAGCGCCGATCCTTGGGCGTGACATCAGTCCGTTAAAAAACGAGCTGCACCATACCAAAAACCGGCCGGTCATTTCAGAGGGATTTCCCCAATGGTTACCATCGCGACACTCGACCCCTCGCATCGAGCACTTTCCCGCGGGCAAAACAAAACCCCAACTGCTTTCGCAATTGGGGTTTCGGAATTTAATCTTGACGATGACCTACTCTCACATGGGGAAACCCCACACTACCATCGGCGATGCATCGTTTCACTTCTGAGTTCGGGATGGGATCAGGTGGTTCCAACGCTCTATGGTCGTCAAGAAATTCGGGTACTGACTCGTGACCGGACGGCCTCGCTTCAGCAAATTGGGTATGGGATAGTTTTCGGTGCTTTGTGAGCGTCGAACTTTCGGTTCGTTTCGTCTTCACACACCGCAATCTGGTTGCTCTGGTTTAGAGAGCCGACGCAAATTGCTTGGGTGTTATATGGTCAAGCCTCACGGGCAATTAGTATTGGTTAGCTCAACGCCTCACAGCGCTTACACACCCAACCTATCAACGTCGTAGTCTTCGACGGCCCTTCAGGGAACTCAAGGTTCCAGTGAGATCTCATCTTGAGGCAAGTTTCCCGCTTAGATGCTTTCAGCGGTTATCTTTTTCCGAACATAGCTACCCGGCAATGCCACTGGCGTGACAACCGGAACACCAGAGGTTCGTCCACTCCGGTCCTCTCGTACTAGGAGCAGCCCTCTCAAATCTCAAACGTCCACGGCAGATAGGGACCGAACTGTCTCACGACGTTCTAAACCCAGCTCGCGTACCACTTTAAATGGCGAACAGCCATACCCTTGGGACCGGCTTCAGCCCCAGGATGTGATGAGCCGACATCGAGGTGCCAAACACCGCCGTCGATATGAACTCTTGGGCGGTATCAGCCTGTTATCCCCGGAGTACCTTTTATCCGTTGAGCGATGGCCCTTCCATACAGAACCACCGGATCACTAAGACCTACTTTCGTACCTGCTCGACGTGTCTGTCTCGCAGTCAAGCGCGCTTTTGCCTTTATACTCTACGACCGATTTCCGACCGGTCTGAGCGCACCTTCGTACTCCTCCGTTACTCTTTAGGAGGAGACCGCCCCAGTCAAACTACCCACCATACACTGTCCTCGATCCGGATAACGGACCTGAGTTAGAACCTCAAAGTTGCCAGGGTGGTATTTCAAGGATGGCTCCACGCGAACTGGCGTCCACGCTTCAAAGCCTCCCACCTATCCTACACAAGCAAATTCAAAGTCCAGTGCAAAGCTATAGTAAAGGTTCACGGGGTCTTTCCGTCAGCCGCGGATACACTGCATCTTCACAGCGATTTCAATTTCACTGAGTCTCGGGTGGAGACAGCGCCGCCATCGTTACGCCATTCGTGCAGGTCGGAACTTACCCGACAAGGAATTTCGCTACCTTAGGACCGTTATAGTTACGGCCGCCGTTTACCGGGGCTTCGATCAAGAGCTTCGCGTTAGCTAACCCCATCAATTAACCTTCCGGCACCGGGCAGGCGTCACACCCTATACGTCCACTTTCGTGTTTGCAGAGTGCTGTGTTTTTAATAAACAGTCGCAGCGGCCTGGTATCTTCGACCGGCATGAGCTTACGGAGCAAGTCCTTCACCCTCACCGGCGCACCTTCTCCCGAAGTTACGGTGCCATTTTGCCTAGTTCCTTCACCCGAGTTCTCTCAAGCGCCTTGGTATTCTCTACCCAACCACCTGTGTCGGTTTGGGGTACGGTTCCTGGTTATCTGAAGCTTAGAAGCTTTTCTTGGAAGCATGGCATCAACCACTTCGTGTTCTAAAAGAACACTCGTCATCAGCTCTCGGCCTTAAGATCCCGGATTTACCTAAGATCTCAGCCTACCACCTTAAACTTGGACAACCAACGCCAAGCTGGCCTAGCCTTCTCCGTCCCTCCATCGCAATAACCAGAAGTACAGGAATATTAACCTGTTTTCCATCGACTACGCTTTTCAGCCTCGCCTTAGGGACCGACTAACCCTGCGTCGATTAACGTTGCGCAGGAAACCTTGGTCTTTCGGCGTGGGTGTTTTTCACACCCATTGTCGTTACTCATGTCAGCATTCGCACTTCTGATACCTCCAGCAAGCTTCTCAACTCACCTTCACAGGCTTACAGAACGCTCCTCTACCGCATCACTTACGTGATACCCGTAGCTTCGGTGTATGGTTTGAGCCCCGTTACATCTTCCGCGCAGGCCGACTCGACTAGTGAGCTATTACGCTTTCTTTAAAGGGTGGCTGCTTCTAAGCCAACCTCCTAGCTGTCTAAGCCTTCCCACATCGTTTCCCACTTAACCATAACTTTGGGACCTTAGCTGACGGTCTGGGTTGTTTCCCTTTTCACGACGGACGTTAGCACCCGCCGTGTGTCTCCCATGCTCGGCACTTGTAGGTATTCGGAGTTTGCATCGGTTTGGTAAGTCGGGATGACCCCCTAGCCGAAACAGTGCTCTACCCCTACAGTGATACATGAGGCGCTACCTAAATAGCTTTCGAGGAGAACCAGCTATCTCCGAGCTTGATTAGCCTTTCACCCGATCCACAGGTCATCCGCTAACTTTTCAACGGTAGTCGGTTCGGTCCTCCAGTCAGTGTTACCTAACCTTCAACCTGCCCATGGATAGATCGCCCGGTTTCGGGTCTATTCCCAGCGACTAGACGCCCTATTAAGACTCGCTTTCGCTACGCCTCCCCTATTCGGTTAAGCTCGCCACTGAAAATAAGTCGCTGACCCATTATACAAAAGGTACGCAGTCACAGAACAAAGTCTGCTCCCACTGCTTGTACGCATACGGTTTCAGGATCTATTTCACTCCCCTCTCCGGGGTTCTTTTCGCCTTTCCCTCACGGTACTAGTTCACTATCGGTCAGTCAGTAGTATTTAGCCTTGGAGGATGGTCCCCCCATATTCAGACAAAGTTTCTCGTGCTCCGTCCTACTCGATTTCATGACTAAGAGACTTTCGCGTACAGGGCTATCACCCACTATGGCCGCACTTTCCAGAGCGTTCCGCTAATCTCAAAGCCACTTAAGGGCTAGTCCCCGTTCGCTCGCCACTACTAAGGGAATCTCGGTTGATTTCTTTTCCTCAGGGTACTTAGATGTTTCAGTTCCCCTGGTTCGCCTCTTGCACCTATGTATTCAGTACAAGATAACCATCTTATGATGGCTGGGTTCCCCCATTCAGACATCTCCGGATCAAAGTCTGTTTGCCGACTCCCCGAAGCTTTTCGCAGGCTACCACGTCTTTCATCGCCTCTGACTGCCAAGGCATCCACCGTATGCGCTTCTTCACTTGACCATATAACCCCAAGCAATCTGGTTATACTGTGAAGACGACATTCGCCGAAAATTCGAATTTCTCAACTAAGAGAACTCACAAATTTTACCTTAGCCTGATCCGTTACCAGTGAAAGTAACGTTCAGTCTATCTTTCTATCACATACCCAAATTTTTAAAGAACGATCTAGTCAAAGACTAGAAATCAACATTCATCATCACACTGATGGAATGCTCATTTCTAAGCTTTCAAACTTCAGAAGCAGTAGTGGTGGAGCCAAGCGGGATCGAACCGCTGACCTCCTGCGTGCAAGGCAGGCGCTCTCCCAGCTGAGCTATGGCCCCGTATTTCTACAGGCGTTTCCCACACAAAATTGGTGGGTCTGGGCAGATTCGAACTGCCGACCTCACCCTTATCAGGGGTGCGCTCTAACCAACTGAGCTACAGACCCAATTTCGGGCTGCTTCTATCGTCTTCTTCAATGAATCAAGCAATTCGTGTGGGAACTTATGGAGCAGCTGATGTCGTCGATTAAGGAGGTGATCCAGCCGCAGGTTCCCCTACGGCTACCTTGTTACGACTTCACCCCAGTCATGAATCACACCGTGGTAACCGTCCCCCCGAAGGTTAGACTAGCTACTTCTGGTGCAACCCACTCCCATGGTGTGACGGGCGGTGTGTACAAGGCCCGGGAACGTATTCACCGCGACATTCTGATTCGCGATTACTAGCGATTCCGACTTCACGCAGTCGAGTTGCAGACTGCGATCCGGACTACGATCGGTTTTATGGGATTAGCTCCACCTCGCGGCTTGGCAACCCTTTGTACCGACCATTGTAGCACGTGTGTAGCCCAGGCCGTAAGGGCCATGATGACTTGACGTCATCCCCACCTTCCTCCGGTTTGTCACCGGCAGTCTCCTTAGAGTGCCCACCATTACGTGCTGGTAACTAAGGACAAGGGTTGCGCTCGTTACGGGACTTAACCCAACATCTCACGACACGAGCTGACGACAGCCATGCAGCACCTGTCTCAATGTTCCCGAAGGCACCAATCCATCTCTGGAAAGTTCATTGGATGTCAAGGCCTGGTAAGGTTCTTCGCGTTGCTTCGAATTAAACCACATGCTCCACCGCTTGTGCGGGCCCCCGTCAATTCATTTGAGTTTTAACCTTGCGGCCGTACTCCCCAGGCGGTCAACTTAATGCGTTAGCTGCGCCACTAAGAGCTCAAGGCTCCCAACGGCTAGTTGACATCGTTTACGGCGTGGACTACCAGGGTATCTAATCCTGTTTGCTCCCCACGCTTTCGCACCTCAGTGTCAGTATCAGTCCGGTGGTCGCCTTCGCCACTGGTGTTCCTTCCTATATCTACGCATTTCACCGCTACACAGGAAATTCCACCACCCTCTACCATACTCTAGCTCGCCAGTTTTGGATGCAGTTCCCAGGTTGAGCCCGGGGATTTCACATCCAACTTAACGAACCACCTACGCGCGCTTTACGCCCAGTAATTCCGATTAACGCTTGCACCCTCTGTATTACCGCGGCTGCTGGCACAGAGTTAGCCGGTGCTTATTCTGTCGGTAACGTCAAAATTGCAGAGTATTAATCTACAACCCTTCCTCCCAACTTAAAGTGCTTTACAATCCGAAGACCTTCTTCACACACGCGGCATGGCTGGATCAGGCTTTCGCCCATTGTCCAATATTCCCCACTGCTGCCTCCCGTAGGAGTCTGGACCGTGTCTCAGTTCCAGTGTGACTGATCATCCTCTCAGACCAGTTACGGATCGTCGCCTTGGTGAGCCATTACCTCACCAACTAGCTAATCCGACCTAGGCTCATCTGATAGCGCAAGGCCCGAAGGTCCCCTGCTTTCTCCCGTAGGACGTATGCGGTATTAGCGTTCCTTTCGAAACGTTGTCCCCCACTACCAGGCAGATTCCTAGGCATTACTCACCCGTCCGCCGCTGAATCCAGGAGCAAGCTCCCTTCATCCGCTCGACTTGCATGTGTTAGGCCTGCCGCCAGCGTTCAATCTGAGCCATGATCAAACTCTTCAGTTCAAACATCTTTGGGTTTTTAAGAAACCCTAAACTTGGCTCAGCAATCGTTGGTTACATCTTTGATTTCTCGCGGAGTAACTTGCGATGCTGATAATCTTGCTGACTATCAGTCTGACTCCACAAGCACCCACACGAATTGCTTGATTCAGTTGTTAAAGAGCGGTTGGTTAAGAGCTTTCGTCTCAACCGAGGCGCGCATTCTACAGCAGCCTCATTTGCTGTCAAGTGATTATTTTCAGAAGTTTTCGAAGATTTCCTCAACAACTTCAACCACTTGCGCTTCCGATCTCTCGTCAGCGGGAGGCGAATTCTACAGCGTTACACGCTGCTGTCAACACCTCTTTTTCTCCGCTTTCGACCGAGAAGATCGAACCGATGAAAGCGCCAGAAAAACCGGCATTTTCAACTCCCTCCAGGCTTCGATGATCTGAAGCAAACCGCTATCGAAAACCGTGTAACTCATTGAATCTCAAGGAGTTTTCCGTTTCGACTGCGCCGGAAGTGGGGCGAATTATAGACCTCCAGAATCTGCCGTCAACACTTAATTTCGTTTTTCTATCAAGCGATGCGAAAAGCCCCCTGCTATATAGACGAGCAGGAAATCAGTGCGCAATATATTGCCCAATATCAAAAACAAAACACACCTCCGCTACTCTTTTGGACGACTCAGCGCAATGAATGAGCAACCCCGCAGCCTGGCCTCAATCCTGTTCCCGGTTGGCCTGCTATTAATAGCCATGGCGTCCATCCAATCCGGAGCATCGCTGGCCAAGAGCATGTTTCCCGTGGTCGGCGCCCAAGGAACGACAACATTGCGTCTGATATTTGCCAGCGTAATCATGCTGTTGCTGTTGCGCCCATGGAGAGCGAAGCTGACCGGCAGGTCACTGCGAACAGTCATCGTCTACGGAATGGCCCTGGGCGGGATGAACTTCCTCTTTTATATGTCGCTGCGTACCGTGCCGCTAGGGATTGCCGTCGCTCTGGAGTTCACCGGCCCACTGGCCGTTGCCATTTATGCTTCCCGTCGTGCCATCGACTTCCTCTGGATCGCCCTTGCCGCGGTTGGACTGCTTCTGCTGATACCGACAGGAGCGACCAGTACCGGTCTGGATCTTGTGGGTGCCGGCTATGCACTGGGGGCTGGTGCGTGTTGGGCGCTGTATATTCTGTTCGGGCAGAAGGCCGGTGCCGACAACGGTGTAACTACAGCGGCGCTGGGCGTCATGATCGCGGCTCTGTTTGTCGCCCCCATCGGCATCGTCCATGCGGGTGCGGCGCTACTGACACCATCGCTGATTCCCGTCGCAATTGGCGTGGCCATTCTTTCCACCGCCCTGCCCTACACCCTGGAAATGGTTGCCCTCACCCGTATGCCGGCCCGCACCTTCGGCACGCTGATGAGTATCGAACCCGCATTCGGCGCCTTGTCGGGTCTGCTGTTCCTGCAGGAGTACCTGACGTTTGCGCAATGGATGGCAATCCTGTGCATTATTCTGGCCTCCGTGGGTGCAACCATGACAATGGGCGCGGCCGCCAAGCCAGCGGTTGCAGCAGATTGAGACAGGATTTGACTTAGGTCTGGCAATTGGCGCTCATTTAGGCCATGTTTAGCCTCGTAACTCAGTGCCAGACATGGACTTTTTCGGATAGGGACATCAGAACGCCTACAGCGCGAGCGAATACGGGCAGACCCGAGCGCCAGACTCGAGGCTGCCATTAAGGATGGTAATGAAACGAATTTTGATACTGATCGCCGTACTCGCAGTTGCGGGCTGTGCAGCGACATCGAAAACCCAGGTGAAGCACGGCAAGAAAGGGCTGCATATCAACTGCTCTGGTCTCTCGTCTTCCTGGGACAAGTGCTATACCAGCGCTGCCAATTCCTGTGCACCGAAGGGTTACAAAGTCATCGCCAAGTCAGGCGACGCCGTGGAAGAACCGGGTGATTATCCGTTCGGATTGAATCCGGCCGGTTATACCAGCCGCAGCATGATCGTCATCTGTAAATAGTCCGACGCCATTTCACTCGGCGCATTGCTCATCGAGCTGGCGTTGAATTTCCTGATGGCTCGCGTCCAGCACCCTGCGCTGAATCTCGGGCGTAGCAAGCATTCGTGCCACCACCAATGCCCCGACACATTGCGACAGAATGGCCCACGCCAGGCTGTCGCTCTCCAGTATCAGTGCCCAGCTCTCCTGAAGTCGGCAGATCCACAATTCAGCCTGCTCACGAACCGACTCATCCGAACGGGCTATCTCGGCGCCCAATGCCGGTAACGCACAGCCCGACTCGGGCTGCTCGACATGAGCCATGCTCAGATATTGCTTGAGACAACGCTGCAAGCGCTGCCTGTCCTGCGTTTCCTTCCCGCCCAGCCGCTCCAGACTTTGACTCAACTCACGTTCAACGATCGCCGCGAACAACTCACTCTTCGATGAAAAGTGACTATAGAACGCAGCTCCACTCAATCCGATTGCCTTCATCAGAGCATCAACCCCAACCGTCGAGAAACCAGAGCTTTTCGCCGACAGCGCGCTGCTTTGCAGCAGTTTTTCTCGGGTTTCCAGTTTGTGGCTGGCGGAGTAACGCATGGTTTTTTCCTCGGGGGTGAGCTGTCTTGACGCTGACCGAATCCTAGCATAACGTTCGTTCACTTAACGATCGTTTACCAAAGGGCTCCACCCATGAATAACAAGAAGATCGTATTGATTGTCGGTGCAGGTGATGCCACGGGCGGTGCCATCGCCAAGCGGTTTGCCAAAGAAGGTTTCATCGCTTGCGTCACACGGCGCAGCGCCGAAAAACTGCAGCCGTTGGTGGAAGCCATTCAGGCGGACGGCGGCCAAGCCCATGGATTTGCCTGTGACGCGCGCAAAGAAGAAGACGTGATTGCGCTGATCGAAGATATCGAAACCCGCCTCGGTCCGATCGAAGCATTCGTTTTCAACATCGGCGCCAACGTGCCTTGCAGCATTCTCGAAGAAACCGCACGCAAGTATTTCAAGATCTGGGAAATGGCCTGCTTCTCGGGTTTTCTCAACGCTCGCGAGGTGGCAAAGCGCATGGTCACCCGCCAGCGCGGCACCATTCTGTTCACCGGTGCTACTGCCGGACTGCGCGGAGCCTCCGGTTTTGCCGCATTCGCCGGCGCCAAGCACGGTATCCGCGCACTGGCGCAAAGCATGGCCCGGGAACTCGGCCCGATGAACATTCACGTTGCCCACATAGTAGTCGACGGTGCCATCGACACCGACTTCATCCGCAGCAACTTCCCCGACAAATACGCAACCAGGGATCAGGACGGTATTCTCGATCCAGAGCACATCGCCGAGAACTATTGGTACCTGCACAGTCAGCCAAGGGATGCCTGGACCTTCGAGCTGGATCTGCGCCCCTGGAATGAACGCTGGTAACCCCTCCCCGATAACAAAAAACAGAGTGCAGCGAACATGAGCAAAACCGTGGAGTTCTACTTCGACCTCGGCAGCCCCGCCACCTATCTGGCGTACACCCAACTGCCGAGAATCTGCGCCGAGACCGGTAGCCGGTTGATCTATATCCCGATGTTGCTGGGCGGCGTGTTCAAAGCCACCGGAAATGCTTCACCGGCGATGATCCCGGCCAAGGGCCGTTACATGTTTCAGGATCTCGACCGCTACGCCAAACGTTACGGCGTCCCCCTGAAGTTCAACCCGCACTTCCCGATCAATACGTTGATGTTGATGCGAGCGGTGACCGGCATTCAATTACGGCACCCGGAGCGCTTCCTGGCGTTCATCGACTGCCTGTTCAAAGCGCTGTGGGTTGAAGGACGCAGCCTCGACGAACCGGCAACAGTCGTAGCCGTGCTGACCGAACACGGCTTCAATCCTGAACAGATACAGGCACTGACCAATGATGAAGCGGTCAAGACTGCCCTCAAGGACAACACCGAAACAGCCGTGAAGCGTGGCGTCTTCGGTGCGCCGAGCATGTTTATCGACAATCAGTTGTTCTTCGGTCAGGACCGGCTCGACTTCGTTGAAGAAGCCCTGCGCTAGATCTCTACGACAAGACGTCCCTGCGCTGCTTTCGATGAAAGCAGTTCATGGGCTTCGCCGGCTGACTCAAGCGTAAACCGACGCGCATGGAGCAATGGTTTCACCTCTCCGGCTTCGATCAACAGGGCCGCCTGGCGCAAAATCTCGGCATGATGCTCGCCGCCCTTCCCGGTCAGCAGCGGCAACAAGGTAAATACCCCGGAGTAGGTCGCGCCCCGAAATGACAGCGGCGCCAGAGCATGGTGCCCCCAGCCCAGACAACTCAACACATGACCGTGGTAGATCCGCACGGCCTTGAAGGACGCATCCAGCGTTTCGCCGCCCACCGTGTCATAAACGATATCGAACCCCTCTCCCGCCGTGTATTGACCGACATAGTCCTCGACCGACGTCTCTCGGTAATCAATGAACGTCGCGCCATACCCTTCGATGATCCCCCGTTGTCCTGCGGAACCTGTCGCAAAAACCTCGGCACCGAACGCGCGAGCAATTTGCACCGCCACATGCCCAACGCCACCTGCCCCACCCTGAATCAATACCTTTTGCCCGGCACTCACCCGAGCACGATCCACCAATCCTTCCCAGGCAGTAATCAGCACCAGCGGCAAAGCCGCCGCCTCACGCATACTCAGATTGCCCGGTTTGCGCGCCAGAAGCTGCGCATCGACCACCGCAAACTCGGCCAGAGAACCCTGCACACCTCCTATGCCGGTTGCCAACGCGTAAACCTCATCGCCCGGCGCCCAGCCCTGTACGCCCTCTCCCACCGAGTCGATCACACCCGCCAGATCCAACCCCAACACCGCCGGCAACGGCTGTCGAGCATGGGCGGCCTGCCCCGCACGGATTTTCAGATCCAGCGGATTCACACCGCTGGCCTTGATCCGCACCAATACCTGTCCGGCGCCCGCCACCGGGTGTTCAAGGGAAACCAGGCGTAGCGGACCGTCAGCGGTGTCCACCATCAGCGCGCGCATATGCAGTGAGTCGGTCATTTCGGTCATTCCTGTGGGAGAAAGTGAAGCCATGTTCCCGCAGCAGACCCATGCCGATAAGACACCAAATGACTATAGTGAGCATGCCAAAACAGCATGAATGAGGCGCTTCATGGACAAACTCAACGCAATGGCGATCTTCGTCCGGGTGGTCGAACGCGGCAGTTTCTCCGCCGTTGCCCGGGAACTGCAGACCACCCAGCCGACCATCAGCAAAGTCCTGCGCGCCCTTGAAATCCAGCTGGGTGGCAAGCTGATTGCCCGCAGTACGCGCAGGCTGTCGCTGACAGATGAAGGTCAGCGGTACTACAACGAATGCCGAAAAATCCTTGCTGCGGTGGATGCTGCCGAACACAGTTTCCAGTCGGGGCGGGAAACAGTCGCCGGGGCTTTACGAATCGGTTCATCAGTCAGCTTCGGCCGCCTGCAGATCGCTCCAAGACTGCCCGACTTTCTCAAGCAATACCCACAGATTCAGATCAACCTGCAGCTGAACGACCAGAACCTGGATCTGGTCAACGAAGGCCTGGATGTCAGCCTGCGCATCGGCGAATTGAACGACAGCGGCATGATCGCCCGTCGTATAGGCACCACCCATCGCGTCACCGTCGCAGCGCCTGCCTACCTGCAACGCCTTGAACCCCCACAATCGCCGCAGGATCTTGCGCAGCACAACTGCCTGCAATTCAACCTGCTCGAATCGCAAAACCTGTGGACCTACGAAAAGGCCGGCCAACATCACGAGGTGCGCATCAAAGGCAATGCACAGAGCAACAACTCCGAAGCGATCCGCGAAATGGTTTTGGGAGGACTGGGGATTTCGCTGTCACCGGTCTGGCTATTCAGCGAGGATTTGAAGGTGGGGCGAGTGGTCGCCCTGTTGCAGGACTACCAGACCCGATCATTGCCGATTCACGCCGTGTTCCCGGCGAACCGTCGCCAGTCCGCCAGGGTCAACGCGTTTGTCGATTTCATGACCCGGGCGCTGGCAGCAGCGCCCGAGCTTCAACCGTTTAAATAGCGGCAGTACGCGTGTTCAGCCATTCCAGTGCCGCGCCATCAAGCAACGGGCTCAGACGTTCGCGCACTTCGGCGTGGTAGGCGTTGAACCACTGTTTCTCTTCCTGAGTCAGCAACGACGGCTCCAGGCAACGGGTATCGATCGGGCACAGGGTCAGGGTTTCGAACTTGAGGAACTCGCCGAACTCGCTGCTTCCTGCTTCAACGTTCATCGCCAGGTTCTCGATCCGCACACCCCAGCGGCCCGGACGATAAGTGCCCGGTTCGATGGAGGTGATCATCCCCGGTTGCATGGCGGTTTGTGGCGCCGGCGCTGCCTGATAGGCGATCACCTGCGGACCTTCGTGAACGTTGAGGAAGTAACCCACGCCGTGTCCGGTGCCATGGCCGTAATCCACGTTCTCAGCCCAGATCGGCGCACGAGCGATGGCGTCCAGCAGCGGCGACAGAATGCCTTTCGGGAAATGCGCGCGGGACAACGCAATCACGCCCTTCAACACTCGGGTGCAGTCACGCTTCTGCTCTTCGCTCGGCGTACCGACGGCCACCATGCGCGTGATATCGGTGGTACCACCCAGGTACTGGCCACCGGAGTCGATCAGCAACAAGCCATCACCCTCGATCACCGCGTGTTCTTCCGGGGTGGCGTGGTAATGCGGCATCGCGCCGTTGGCATTGAATGCAGCGATGGTGTTGAAACTCAGCGACACGTAATCCGGACGACGCTCACGAGCAGCAGTGAGCTTCTCGTCAATGGTCAGCTCTGTAATGCGTTCACGACCCCAGGCCGATTCCAGCCAGGTGAAAAACTCGCACAGCGCCGCGCCATCCTGCTCCATTGCCTGACGAATATGCCCGGCGTCCGCCAGGCTCTTCTGCGACTTGGCCAGTGTGGTCGGGTTCAGGCCTTCGACCAGTTTCACGCCACTGTCGAGGTTATCCAGCAAACCACTGGTGACCCGTGCCGGATCCACCAGCAGGCTCGCGCCACTCGGAATCGCACGCAAGGCGTCAGCGACTTCACTGTAGTCACGCAGGGTCACGCCGTCTTTTTCCAGCACGGCACGCAGCTCAGCATCAACCTTGCTCAAGGCCACAAACAGCGTGGCTTGTTGCTGACTGATCAGCGCGAAGGAAACGAATACGGGGTTGAACGACACATCGCCGCCGCGCAGGTTGAACAGCCAGGCGATGTCGTCGAGAGTTGCGATGAAGTGCCAATCGGCAACACGTTCCTGCAGGGTTTCACGCAGTTTGGCGAGTTTCTCGCCACGGCTGACAGTCGCCTGCGGTGGCAGGTGCTGATAGATCGGCGCATTCGGCAGCGCCGGGCGGTCGCTCCAGACTTCTTTCAACAAGTCGATGTCGGTACGCAGACGGGCACCCCGCGCTTCGAGCTTGATGCCCAGCGTACGCGCTGACGCGACGGCCATCACTGCACCGTCAACCGCGACCACGCCACCTTCCGGCGTCTGCTCGGCCAGCCAGTCCAGCGGGCTCGGCTGACCTGGTTGCAGTTTCACCAGTTCGATGCCGCTGCCCTTGAGTTCCTTGGTCGCCTGTTCCCAGTAGCGACTGTCGGCCCAGACCCCGGCGAAATCGGTGGTGACAATCAATGTGCCGACCGAGCCATGGAAACCCGACAGCCATTGCCGGCCCTGCCAGTAACCCGGCAGGTATTCCGACAGATGCGGGTCGGCGGACGGTACCAGCAATGCGTGGATACCCTCGCGACGCATCAGTTCACGGGTGTGCGCGAGGCGCTGGGGAACCGTTCCTTCGGTCAAGGTCTGGGTACTCATCATGTCTCCTGCCAATCACTTCATCGTTATTGTTTGGTGCCGTTCGAAGCCGGCTCGTTAAAGCCCTGTCGCCCAGAATGCCGGAGCACTGGCGCAGGCGGCCTTGATCAGTTCTACAGCCTTGTCGATGTCTTCGGCGGTGGTGAAACGGCCGAGGCTCAGGCGAATCGTGCGCCCCGCCAGATGCGCGTCATGCCCCAATGCCAGCAAAACATGGGACGGTGCGTTGCTCGCGGAATTGCAGGCCGAGGTCGCGGAAAACGCGATCGAATGGCTCAGCGCCGCCGGGTTGAACTCGCCTTCGCTGAAAGTCAGGCTCAAGGTGTGCGGAATACGTTGGGTGGAGCTGCCGTTGAGGCGTACGCCGGGCAGGCTCAAGAGCTGTTCGAGCAATCGCTCGCGCAACGCGACGATGATTTTCTTCTCGTCATCGAAAGCTTCGGCGGCCAGGGCAAAGGCCGAGCCCATGGCAGCAATCTGGTGAGTCGCCAACGTACCGGAGCGCAAGCCGCCTTCGTGACCGCCACCGTGTATCTGCGCCTGCAAGCGCTGCTGCGCACGCGGGCCGACATACAGCGCGCCAATGCCTTTGGGGCCGTAGAGCTTGTGCGCCGAGAACGACATCAGGTCCACCGGCCATTGCGCCAGATCGATCGCGACCTTGCCGGCACCCTGGGCCGCATCGACGTGGAACAACGCCCCGCGCCCACGCACCACTTCGCCGATGGCCGGGATGTCGTTGACGGTGCCGAGTTCGTTGTTGACCAGCATCAGCGACACCAGAAAGGTGTCATCACGCATCGCTTCACTGACCGCTTGCGGGGTGATCAGGCCTTCGGCGTCCGGCACCAGATAGGTCACGGCGACACCGGCGTCCTGCAATTGCCGGGCGGTGTCGAGGATGGCCTTGTGTTCGATCTGACTGGTGATGATGTGCCCGCCGGACACTCCACGGGCCTGGGCCACGCCTTTAAGCGCGAGGTTGTTGGATTCGGTGGCGCCGGAGGTCCAGACGATCTGCTGCGCCTGGGCGCCGACCAGTTCGGCGACTTGCCGGCGAGCGTGCTCGACCGTTTGCCGGGCCTGCTGGCCAAAGGCGTGGGAACTGGAAGCCGGGTTGCCGAAGTTACCATTGAAACCCAGACACTCGATCATCACCTGGATGACCCGCTCATCCACCGGGGTGGTGGCGGCGTAATCGAAATACAGCGCACGTGTGTTCATAAAAAGACTCGCAGAGCGTGTTCCGGGATCAGGAAGCTCGTATCTACAAACGGCACGGCGCAGCCTTGTGAGCTGCGCCCGGGTTCGAGAGCGTCATCAATACCTGATCGGATGCCGTTAAAGAAGAACAACTTCATTTAAAAGTGCGTAGGAACGCTCCTGAACGCGACTTTAACAGGCATCGGGCCGGCGGTTGTAGCACTGCGTCAGCTAATGCTTTCAAGGAGTAACGGATACAGCGAAATCACCAGCAGCGCCGCCATGCCCCAGTTGAAAACCCGCAACCAGCGGCGATCCTTCAATACGTTACGCAACAAGGTCCCGCACGCCGCCCAGACACCGACGCTCGGCAGGTTGATGATGGCGAACACCGCCGCAATCACGATCACGTTGGTGAAATAGCCCTGCATCGGCGTGTAGGTGCTGATGGCACCGATGGCCATGATCCACGCCTTGGGATTGACCCACTGAAAAGCCGCCGCGCCGAGGTAGCTGATCGGCTTCGCATCGCCCTGCTCGCTATCGCTGACCGGGCCCGAATGCGCGATTTTCCACGCCAGGTACAGCAAGTACGCCGCGCCGACGTAACGAAGGATCGTATAGAGCAGCGGATAGGTCTGGAACACTGCGCCCAGGCCAAAACCCACCGCCACTACCAGCACGAAGAAGCCGCAGGTAATGCCGAGCATATGGGGGATGGTGCGGTTAAAGCCGAAATTCACGCCCGATGCCAGCAACATGGTGTTGTTCGGCCCCGGTGTGATCGAGGTGACAAGGGCAAACAGGGCAAAGCCCAGCAGCAGGTCGAGCGAAAGGGTCATGGCAGGCAGTCCGTCAGGGTCATTCAGGTGTTGACCCTATCCCACGGCGCCGCGCAAACCCACGGACAGTTGGGTAAAACTTCGAGCAGTACAGTTACGGATCAGCTAGGACGACCGTGCAGCTGTACGGCCCGCTCTGCGCTCATTTCACCCTTGTTATCAAACCCGAAAGGCTTCTGTGGCTGGCCGAGCAGCTGGGCTTTCTTCGCGTGGTATTCCTCGAACGACAAGCCGCTGCGATTCAGGGTTTCCAGCGCCAGTTCGCGGGTTTCTTCCGCCGTGTAAGGGCGCAGTTCCGGGGAAACGTGGCTCGCACAACCGGCGAGAACGGAGACAGCGAGCATCAGGGAAACAGTCAGTAAACGATTCATGGGAGCGTCCTGCCGTGGCGGGTGTTGGTCGATGAGGAAAGGCTACGCCCGAGCTGGCCGTGGCAGAAATCAACGCTCTCAATAGTGGCTATCAGGTTTCCGACAGGTCAGGTTCAAATATTCACAAACGTTCTATCAATATCAATTAACAGTCTTTTGCGGAATAACAGTCAGCCCTTATAAATCCTTCATCGCGTTCGGCACTGTTGCTCCAGCAACTGTTTCCCAGGCAACAGCGGTTCAACAAACCGGCCTGAAAATCACAAAAGCACAGCCACCGACAACGCTCAAAGCCCCGCAATACGGGCCTCAAAGGAATTGGTACAGCGCTTGCTCTGCTCCGGTGACTACTCACTGCTCGCCGAGCAACTGTTGAAAAAGGAACTGACCATGTCGCGTCCACTGAAAGTCGTCGCCCTGTCCGGCGGAACCTGGCGTCCATCCCGCACCCTGGTGCTGACCCAGGCCCTGCTGTCCGAATTGTCCGGGCACTTGCCGGTCGAGAGTCACCTGATCGAACTCGGTGACATCGCCCGTCCTCTCGGCGCCGCACTGTCGCGTCAGGAACTGCCGGCCGAGATCGAAGCCGAGCTGCAAGCCATCGAACAGGCTGACCTGTTGATCGTCGCCGCGCCGGTGTATCGCGGTTCCTATCCGGGCCTGCTCAAGCACCTGTTCGACCTGATCGATCTCAATGCGCTGATCGACACCCCTGTGCTGCTCGCCGCCACCGGTGGCAGCGAACGCCATGCGTTGGTCCTCGATCACCAATTGCGCCCGCTGTTCAGTTTCTTCCAGGCAGTGACCCTGCCGATCGGCGTGTACGCCACCGAAGCCGATTTCGCCGACTACCAGATCACCAGCGAACCGCTCAAGGCCCGCATTCGCCTGGCCGCCGAACGCGCCGCGCCGCTGTTCGGCACACCTATCAAACCTTTGCTGAAAATCGCCTGAGGAGCTGTTCATGGATGTTTTCTGGTTCCTGCCGACCCACGGCGACGGTCACTATCTGGGCACCACCCAAGGCGCGCGCCCGGTCACCCTCAATTACCTGAAACAGGTGGCGCAAGCCGCCGACAGCCTCGGCTACCACGGCGTGCTGATTCCCACCGGGCGTTCCTGCGAGGATTCGTGGGTGATCGCCTCGGCGCTGGTGCCTCTGACCGAACGCCTGCGTTATCTGGTGGCGATCCGTCCGGGGATCATTTCGCCGACCGTCTCGGCGCGCATGGCCGCCACCCTGGATCGTCTGTCCAACGGCCGCTTGCTGATCAACGTCGTGACCGGCGGCGATCCGGACGAAAACCGTGGCGACGGCAGTTTCCTCAGCCACAGCGAACGCTACGAAGTCACCGACGAGTTCCTCAAGATCTGGCGCCGCGTGTTGCAAGGCGAGGCGGTGGATTTCGAAGGCAAACACCTGAAGGTGCAGAACGCCAAAGCCTTGTATCCGCCGGTACAGAAACCCTATCCACCGCTGTATTTCGGCGGCTCCTCCGACGCAGCCCATGATCTGGCCGCCGAGCAGGTCGACGTGTACCTGACCTGGGGCGAACCACCGGCAGCCGTCGCCGAAAAACTCGCCGATGTGCGTGAACGCGCTGCCCGCCACGGGCGCAAGGTGAAGTTCGGCATCCGCCTGCACGTGATCGTGCGCGAGACCGCCGAAGAAGCCTGGAAAGCCGCCGACAAACTGATCGAGCACATCAGCGACGAAACCATCGAGGCCGCGCAGAAATCCTTTTCGCGCTTCGACTCCGAAGGCCAGCGGCGCATGGCCGCCCTGCACGACGGGCGCCGCGACAACCTGGAAATCGCCCCCAACCTGTGGGCCGGCGTCGGCCTGGTGCGCGGCGGTGCCGGCACCGCACTGGTCGGCGACCCTCAGCAGGTTGCGGCGCGGATCAAGGAATACGCGGACCTGGGCATCGAGAGTTTCATCTTCTCCGGCTACCCGCATCTGGAAGAGGCCTACCGCTTTGCCGAACTGGTCTTCCCGTTGTTGCCCGAGCCCTATGCAAGCCTGGCCGGACGCGGCGTGACCAACCTCACCGGGCCGTTCGGCGAAATGATCGCCAACGATGTACTGCCCGCCAAAGCCAACGCCTGAGGAAGACCGAGTGACTGCCAAACCGCAAAGCACCCTGCTCTCCCCGTTGCAGACCGCCCGCCAACTGGCCGCCGAATTCGCCCTGACCGCCGTCGAACGCGACGAACGCGGCGGCACGCCAAAAGCCGAACGTGACGCCCTGCGCGACAGCGGTCTGCTGGCCCTGAGCATTCCCACCCGTTACGGCGGTCTCGGTGCGCGCTGGAGCGAAACCCTGGACGTCGTGCGCGAGTTCGCCAAGGTCGACAGCTCGATCGCCCACGTCTTCGGCTTTCATCATTTGATGCTCGCCACCGTGCGCCTGTTTTCGCGCCCGGAACAATGGCAACCGTGGTTCGAACAGACCGCGAGGCAGAACTGGTTCTGGGGCAACGCCCTCAATCCGCTGGACACCCGCACCGTGGTCAAGGATCTGGGGGGCTGGCGCGAGTTTTCCGGCAAGAAAAGCTTCTGCTCCGGCGCCAGCGATTCACAGATGCTGATCGCCTCGGCGGTGGACGAAAGCAACGGCGGCAAACTGCTGATCGCGGCGATTCCCAGCGGCCGCAGCGGGATCACTCTGCACAACGACTGGAACAACATCGGCCAGCGCCAGACCGACAGCGGCAGCGCCACGTTCGAACGGGTGCGGGTCGAGGAATCGGAACTGCTGCTGGATCCGGGTCCGCTGAGCACACCGTTCGCCTGTTTGCGCCCGTTGATTGCGCAACTGACGTTCACCCACATGTTTCTCGGCATCGCCGAAGGTGCCTTTGAAGAGGCGCGGCAATACACCCTCAGCGAAACCCGTGTCTGGCACAAATCCTCGGTGCGCGAGGTGCGTGAAGATCCTTATGTGCTGGCCCATTACGGCGAGTTCTGGGTCGCCCTCGAGGGCATCCGCCTGCTGGTGGAACGCGCCGCTGCGTTGCTCGACGAGGCCTGGGCCAAAGGCCCGAACCTCAGCGCCGAAGAACGCGGTCATCTGGCCACGGCGATTGCCACGGCCAAGGTCGCCGCCAGCCGCCAGGGCCTGGAGATTTGCAGCCGGTTGTTCGAAGTCACCGGCGCACGTTCGACACACGCATCGCTGCGCCTCGACCGCCACTGGCGCAACCTGCGCACGCAAACCCTGCACGACCCTCTGGATTACAAACTCCATGAGCTGGGCGACTGGGCGCTGAATCAGGCCCTGCCGGTGCCGACGTTCTATTCCTGATTTCCTTTCGTGGAGCGAGACCCATGCAACTGCTGACCCTGCCGCCCTCACCCGCCCTGGCCACTTCGATTCGCGCCACCGCTCAGGTCTTCGAAGACCCGAAGTCCCAGGCCCTGCTCGCGCATCTGCAACAAGTCGCGCCGAGCGAAGCCAGCGTGCTGATCATCGGCGAAACCGGCACCGGCAAGGAGTTGGTGGCGCGGCACATCCATAACCTCAGCAACCGGCGCAACCGGCCGTTCATTGCGGTGAACTGCGGGGCGTTTTCCGAATCGCTGGTGGAAGCCGAACTGTTCGGCCATGAAAAAGGCGCCTTCACCGGCGCTCTCAGCGCCAAGGCCGGGTGGTTTGAAGAGGCGGATGGCGGCACGTTGTTCCTCGATGAAATCGGCGATCTGCCGATGGCCATCCAGGTCAAATTGCTGCGGGTGTTGCAGGAACGCGAAGTGGTGCGACTCGGTTCGCGCAAGAGTATTCCCATCGATGTCCGAGTGCTCGCCGCGACCAACGTGCAACTGGAGAAAGCCATCAACGCCGGGCATTTTCGCGAGGATCTGTATTACCGGCTGAACGTGGTCAATCTGGAGCTGAGCCCGTTGCGCGAGCGGCCCGGCGACATCCTGCCGCTGACCCGGCATTTCATCGAGGCCTACAGTCAGCGTCTGGGTTACGGGCGCATCACCATCAGCCCCGGCGCCGAACACAAGCTGCGCGGCTACAGTTGGCCGGGCAACATCCGCGAACTGGAAAACGTCATCCACCACACGCTGCTGATTTGCCGCAACGGCGTGATCGAGCGCGATGATCTGCGCCTGTCGAACTTGCGCATTGACCGTCCGGACGATCAGCACGGCAGCGTCGACGACTCACCGGAAGCGCTGCTCGAACGTGCCTTCCAGAAACTCTTCGAACAACAGGCCGGCGCCCTGCATGAAAAGGTCGAGGACGCGTTGCTGCGTTCGGCCTATCGCTTCTGCCACTACAACCAGGTACACACCGCCGCACTGCTCGGCTTGAGCCGCAACGTGACCCGCACGCGGCTGATCAAGATCGGCGAACTGGCGGTGAACAAGCGGCGGCCTACGGAAAACCTGCAGGGAGAGCGCTTGATCCAGTTGTCGATCTAGCCCACCAACTGGCAGTGCAAACCATCGTCGTGACTGCGGGCGATGCTGCTCAGCACCTGGAATGAACCGAAGGTCACGGTGCGCGCCTGATGGGTGCGGATCAGTTGCCAGAAGTCCTGCTCGCCGGTTTCGAAACTCTGGAACGCTGCCTCCCCCGCCTCGCGGGATTGCCATTGCAGAAAGCTCAAGACTCGCCGACCGTCGTCACTGGCCTGGACACTGGCGCTGACGAAGCCGGCATAACGCTGGGCCAGACGTTCAGTCTGCACCGCCAGCGCCGAGACCAGCGCCAGTTGCTGGCCGGGCTCGATTTCGAATTCGATCAATTGGGTGAAGCTGCGGTTTTTTGCGGGTGCTTGCATGAGATCCCCACTCTGTCAGGTGAATCTTGCGGTTCGAAGGCCTGCAGGGTAAAACCTCGAGTTAACTTGAGGTCAAGGAGCAATTTTCAAATGGTCACTGCGGAAAATCTGCACAGACAACTCAGCGTCGGCGAAGTCGCGGCACGCAGCGGCGTGGCGGTGACCGCCCTGCACTTTTATGAATCCAAGGGATTGATCAAGAGCCAGCGCAATGCCGGCAACCAGCGGCGTTATCCACGGGAAGTGCTGCGGCGAGTGGCGTTGATCAAGGTGGCGCAACGGCTGGGGATTCCACTGGCGGAAATCGGCGAGGCGTTGAAACAGCTACCGGACAACCGCGCGCCGACGGCGTCGGACTGGAAAATGCTGTCGGAGCAATGGCGGCGGGAGCTGGACGAACGGATCAATCAGTTGACGCTGCTGCGGGATCGACTGACCGGTTGCATCGGTTGCGGATGCCTGTCGATGCAAGCCTGTCCGCTGCGCAATCAGGGTGATGTGCTGGGCGAGCAAGGACCGGGGGCGCACTTTCTCGACGTTCCCGACTGAGGACTCGCTCCGCTCCGGCGTCGCGAGGGCTGCTCGTCGGCTGCTCGGTCATGGCGGCGGCACGGATCTATAGTTGAGCGACCGGTAACCCCGGCGAAGCCACACCTTCAACCACCCATAAAAACAGGGCGACAAAAAAAGGAGTACGCCATGAGCGTTCAACCTATTCCCGAGGGGTATCACAGCATTACCCCGTATCTCGGCATTCACAAAGCTGCCGAAGCCATCGACTTCTACAAAAAAGCATTCGGTGCCACCGAAGTCATGCGCCTGAGCATGCCTGACGGTCGCGTCGGCCACTGCGAACTGCGCATCGGCGACAGCGCCATCATGCTTGGCACACCCTGTGACCAAGGGCCATTGAGCAATCCGGACAACGCCGTGTCCGTCGGTTTGCATCTGTACGTGACCGATGTCGACAAGTCGTTCCAGCGCGCACTGGATGCCGGGGCGACGGCCGTGTCCCAGGTCAAGGATCAGTTCTACGGGGATCGCAGCGGTACGTTGAAAGATCCGTACGGGCATCTGTGGTTCCTGGCCACCCGCAAGGAAGATCTGACCCAGGAGCAGATCGAGCAACGGGCAAAGGAAATGTTTCAGCAGGGTTAGCAACGACGAGAGTCCATTCCCGCGCAGCGCGCGGGATGGGCCAACACGATTCATGAACCGTCGAACCACGCTTCACGTCTTGTCATGAACGCCCGGCAATTCCACGATGCAGGCCACCCGCCTGAATAAAGGATCTCCCCCGATGTTTGCCGGATTCGTCAAAGACCAGCGCCACGTCAATGGCGTGGACATCACCTACCGCATCAAAGGCACCGGGCCGGGCCTGCTGTTGTTGCACGGGCACCCGCAGACCCACGTCATCTGGCACAAGGTCGCCGAGCAACTGGCCGAGCACTTCACTGTGGTCGCCGCCGACCTGCGTGGTTACGGCGACAGCAGTCGTCCGCCGGCGGATGAAGCTCATCTCAATTATTCCAAGCGCGAGATGGCCCGCGACGGCGTGGAATTGATGAACGCGTTGGGCTTCGAGCAATTCTCGATCCTTGCCCATGATCGTGGTGCGCGGGTTGCCCATCGCCTGGCGCTCGATCATCCCGAAGCCGTGCAGCGCATGGTGCTGCTGGACATCGCGCCGACGCTGGCGATGTACAGCCAGACCAACGAAGCTTTTGCACGGGCCTATTGGCACTGGTTTTTCCTGATCCGCCCGGCACCGCTGCCGGAAACCCTGATCGAAGCCGACCCTGAAGGTTATCTGCGCAGCGTCATGGGCAGTCGCAGCGCCGGGCTCAAGCCATTTAGCGACGAGGCTTTCGGCGAATACCTGCGCTGCCTCAAGCTGCCCGGCAGCGCTCGCGGCATCTGCGAGGACTACCGCGCCAGTGCCGGCATCGATCTGGAACACGACCGTGCCGACCTCGAGGCCGGCCATCATCTGAGCTTGCCACTGCTGGTGCTGTGGGGTGCCGAAGGTACGGTCGGTCGTTGCTTCGACCCGCTCAGGGAATGGCAGCAGGTGGCCACCGACGTGCGCGGCAAGTCTTTGCCTGCCGGCCACTATCTCGCCGAAGAAGTCCCGCAACTGTTGCTCGCCGAAGCGCTGGCGTTCCTGCGCTGAGCCATCCCTTCCTCCCGCTCACCACAACGCCGACCGGCGTCGTGGTGAGATTGCGATCGCGAAACATTTACTTTCATATCTTTCATCGGGATTTGCTTCGGTCATCCGTCTTATAGAGATGCGGGCCGGTCGCGTAGGCAAAAGCCACGACCGGCCCTTCAGGGACTCCCACGCTGCGAAGCCCGTAGCGTCCAGTCCTCTCACGAATCAAGACCGGTCATCATGTCGAAGAAATCCCGCTCGAAACTGTGGTTCCTGGTACACAGCTGGCTCGCGTTGCCGATCTGGTTTTTTGTCCTGATTGTCTGCGTCACCGGCACCCTGGCGGTCGTCAGCCAGGAAATCGTCTGGCTGGCCAACCCGCAAATGCGCGCCAGCGCACCCTCGGACGATGCGCCCCGCCTGAGCTATGACCAGATCCTCGCCGAAATCAAAAAGGCCGAACCGCAGACCCTGGTGCAGAGCATCAACCGGCCGGACGAATCGCACTTTGCCCTCGACGTCGACGTCAGCTACCCCGACGGCCGTTCGCTGACGGTCTACGTCAACCCGTACACCGGCGTGATCCAGGGCACGGCACCAAACTTCAACTTCAAGGCCTTCACCCGTGCGCTGCACGGCTGGTGGCTGGTGCCGTTCACCAACGGTTTCAGCTGGGGCTGGTATCTGGTGTCCTTCCTCGGCCTGCCGATGCTGGCTTCGCTGGTGACCGGGCTGGTGGTATACAAGCGCTTCTGGAAAGGCTTTTTCCGCCCGACCCTGCGCTTCAATCACGGCGCACGGATTTTCTGGGGCGACTTTCACCGCTTGAGCGGCATCTGGTCGATCTGGTTCATCGCGGTGATTTCGATCACCGGTACCTGGTTCCTGATCCAGGCGCTGCTGTCGGACAACCAGATCTCCATTTCCAGCGAGCCGATCATCCCGGCCATGTCCCGTGAAGCCGTGCCGCTGTCGAGCGACGGCTCACCACCGCCGCGGATCAGCCTCGACCGCGCCATCGAAATCGCCCAGACGAAAATCCCCGGCCTCGAAGCCAGCTTCATCAGCCTGCCGGGCAATGCCTACGCGCATATGGATATCGGCGGCCGCGGCTGGTATCCGCTGATGTACCAGACCGCCACGCTCAACCCGTACAGCGGCGACGTGGCGGCTTCACGGCTGCTGTCCGATCGCACGTCGCTGGAATTCGTTACCGAATCCATGCGCCCGCTGCACACCGGGGATTTCGGCGGCCTGTGGATCAAGCTGATCTGGTTCTTCTTCGGCCTGCTGCTGAGCATGATGGTCCTCAGCGGCCTGCTGATCTGGACCAAACGCACCGCGCTGGCTACCGCCAACGCCCTCAAGCGCGAGCACAAGAAACAGCGCGTTCAGGCGCAACCTGCCCTGCGCCGTGAAACGTCGGAGGCCAACCTGTGAGCAAGTCCACTAGCGTGGCTCAGCCTTCACGGCTGAGCATGATCTGGCACAAATGGCGCTTCCACATCAATGTGCTGTTGCTGCTGATCCCCTTGGGCTTCATGCCCAAATACTTTGCCGACGCCGCGCTGTTCCGTGGCGACAGCGGCCTGGGCGAACGCGAAATTGGCGAGATCCAGGTCGGGCCGTGGAGCCTGCGCCTGGCCGAACTGCGCGACGAAGCGCCGCGTTCCGACGGCCCGGCGGGCTATCTGAAAGGCTTCAACGCCGCCCTGTGCGATGCCTGTATCGAGCCGGTCAAGGCCACCTACCTGCGCATCGGCAAGCCGCGCAGCCTGCGCGCCGCCGGTTCGATCTTCTTCGGCACGCCGTACCGCATGGGCATCCAGTTGCCGGTACCGGAAAAAACCAGAGCCGACGCCGAACTGTGGATCACCATGGAAGGCTGGGACGGCAGCATGCATCAAGCCTCGATTCCGCTGAGCCAGGCCTCACCCGCCACCGTTGCCTGGCTGAACAAACAAGGAGCCAAACCATGAGCCGTCCTTTCCGTCTTGGCATGAGCGCCGCATGGCTGGCGCTGTGTGCCGTTTTCAGTACCAGCGCCCTGGCCCACAACCCGATGTGTGAGTGCAAGGCCATTGATGCCGAACAGATCAAATGCACCGGCGGTTTCTCCGACGGCAGCGGCGCGCCGGGGGTGACCCTCGATGTGATCGGCTACGACGAAACCATCCTGGTGCCGGGCAAGCTCGGCGCCGATTCGACCCTGACCTTCAAGAAACCCGGCGCCGAGTTCTACGTGCTGTTCGACGCCGGCCCCGGTCATGTCGTCGAAATCGACCAAGCGGATATCGAAGCCCCATGACCACGCCGACCACTCAAGTTGTTCGTCCCGCCGGCGCCGGCCATGAAACCCTCAATGTGCTGCTGATGTGCCTGCTGATCCTCACGGTCGCCGGTTCCGTGGTGGCGTGGCGCGGTGTTTCCCACGAGCCTGAGCCGGTTTCCAGCCATCAGCTCGATGCCCGTCGCGACCTCGGCGCCAGCGAGCAAGGCATCTACGCCGACCTGCGGGTAACCCTCGACGAAATCCACCTGTTGCGTGAAGAACAGCAAACACTGCCAACCCCGCAGAACCTGGCGGATGAAGGTTTCGCACCGTTCGCCCAGGACGCCAGCTCTGTGAGTCGTGGCAGCCATGTCTGGCAATTGCTGGCCAATGCCGCCTACTTCGGCAACAGCCAGGCACCGGCCGTGGCCGGCTCGTTTCTGATGCGCCTGAACGCTGCGAATGACGCCGCGCCGGACATCTGGCTCAACCGCGCCGCCGATCTGCAAGCCCCGTCAGACCTGTCCGACGCGGCACTGACCGCTGCCGGATGGAAACAGATCGTCGCGCAATTCGATGCCGGGGTGACCCGCGAACATCGTCATTGAACCCTCGCCTTCATTCGAGAGAAGACCGCTTGCCCATGCCTAGTTCATCTCAACGCCGCTCCTTCCTGCGCCTGCTGCTGATCGGCCTGTGCGCCTGCCTGCTGAGCCCGCTGGCCAGCGCCGATCCGGCCAAGCGCCTACGCATCGGCATCACCCTGCACCCTTATTACAGCTATGTGGCGAACATCGTCGGCGACAAGGCCGAGGTCGTGCCGCTGATTCCCGCCGGTTTCAACCCCCACGCCTACGAGCCTCGTGCCGAAGACATCAAGCGCATCAGCGGGCTCGACGTGATCGTGCTCAACGGCGTCGGCCATGACGACTTCGCCGACCGCATGATCGCCGCCAGCGAAACACCGGACATCAAGACCATCGAAGCCAACGAAAACGTACCGCTGCTGGCCGCCACCGGAGTGGCCGCGCGCGGTGCCGGCAAAGTGGTGAACCCGCACACGTTCCTGTCGATCAGCGCCTCGATTGCCCAGGTCAACAACATCGCCCGGGAACTGGGCAAGCTCGACCCGGACAACGCCAAGACCTACACCCAGAACGCCCGCGCCTACGGCAAACGCCTGCGGCAGATGCGCGCCGACGCCCTGGCCAAACTGACCCAGGCGCCGAACGCGGAACTGCGAGTGGCCACGGTGCACGCCGCTTATGACTACCTGCTGCGCGAATTCGGTCTGGAAGTGACGGCGGTGGTCGAGCCGGCCCACGGCATCGAGCCAAGCCCAAGTCAGTTGAAGAAGACCATCGATCAACTGCGGGAACTGGACGTGAAAGTGATCTTCTCCGAGATGGACTTCCCCTCCACCTACGTCGACACCATTCAGCGTGAATCCGGTGTGAAGCTGTACCCGCTGTCGCACATTTCCTACGGCGAATACACCGCCGACAAGTATGAAAAGGAAATGACCGGCAACCTCAACACCGTGGTTCGGGCGATTCAGGAGTCCGGTGCATGACGGCTCAGGAAAACCTCTCAATCATCAGCAGTGGCCCGACCCTGGAATTTGCCGAGGTCAGCCTGACGCTGGGTCGCACCACGATCCTGGACAAGGTGACCTTCAAGGTGCAGCCCGGCCACATACATGCGCTGGTCGGCCCCAACGGCGGCGGCAAGAGCTCGCTGATCAAGACCCTGCTCGGACAGATGCCCCATCAGGGCCGGCTCAGCCTGCAATGGCCCGGCGAGCCCGGCACCATCGGCTACGTGCCGCAGGCGCTGGAGTTCGACCGGGGACTGCCGATGACCGTCGACGACTTCATGGCCGCCATGTGCCAGCGCCGCCCGGCCTTTCTCGGCCTGAGCAAACGCTACGCCGGCGCCATCGGCGATGCGCTGGAGCGGGTCGGCATGCAGGATAAACGCAAGCGCCGGATGGGCGCGCTGTCCGGCGGTGAACGCCAGCGGGTGCTGCTCGCCCAAGGCCTGATTCCGGCGCCGCAATTGCTGGTACTGGATGAACCGATGTCGGCCCTCGACGAAGCCGGGATCCAGGTGTTCGAACGTTTGCTCGGCGACTGGCGTGCGGCGGGCATCACCGTGCTGTGGATCGAGCACGATCTGGAAGCGGTCGGGCGTCTGGCCAATCGCGTCACCGGCCTCAACCGCCGGGTGCTGTTCGACGCCACGCCGCAACAGGCCCTGACCCCGGAACGCCTGCTGACCCTGTTCTCGACCCATCCACGGAGCGCCGTCTGATGAGTTACGAAGCCTTTCGTTTGATGGTGCAAGGCTGGGCCTCTTCCGGTTACCTGCCGGAAGCTCTCGCCTATGGGTTTGTGGTCAACGCCCTGCTTGCCGGTCTGTTGATCGGCCCGGTGCTCGGTGGCCTCGGCACGCTGGTGGTGGTCAAGCGCTTCGCGTTTTTCTCCGAGGCGGTGGGGCATGCGGCGCTGACCGGCGTGGCCATCGGTATTCTGCTCGGTGAACCCTACACCGGCCCGTACGGCAGCCTGTTCGGTTACTGCCTGCTGTTCGGCATTCTGCTCAATTACCTGCGCAACCGTACCGGCCTGGCACCCGACACTTTGATCGGCGTGTTCCTGTCGGTGTCCCTCGCCTTGGGCGCCAGCCTGCTGCTGATCCTGGCGGGCAAGATCAACGTGCACATCCTGGAAAACGTGTTGTTCGGCTCGGTACTGACCGTGAACGGCAACGATCTGCTGGTGCTGGCGATTGTCGGCTCACTGGTGATGGCGCTGGCCCTGCCGCTGTACAACCGGATCATGCTGGCCAGCTTCAACCCGCAGCTGGCAGCGGTGCGTGGCGTCGCGGTGAAGACCCTGGATTACCTGTTCGTGATTCTGGTGACGCTGATCACCGTCGCGGCAGTGAAAGTCATTGGCGCGATTCTGGTCGGCGCGCTGCTGGTGATTCCGGCAGCCGCCGCCCGGTTGCTCAGCCAGTCGCTCAAGGGCTTTTTCTGGTGTTCGGTGCTGATTGCCACGGTCAGCACGCTGTGCGGGATTCTCGCGCCCATTGTGTTCGATCTGCCGATTCCGTCCGGCGCCGCGATCATTCTGGTCGCCGGTATCGCCTTCGCCCTCGCCGCGATTGCCCGGGGCATCGTCCCCAGTCTGAAAGGGAACCTTGGATAAATGGCTTTTTCATTGCGACAACTGACCTTGGCCATCGCCCTCAGCGGCGCGTTTTCGAGCCCTCTGCTGGCTGCCGAGAAACCGTTGCGGGTGCTGGCCTCGTTGCCCATCACTTATGGCCTGGGCGAAGTCCTGCTCAAAGGCACCGACATCAGCCTCGAACGCGCAGCGCCGGCGAATCTGCCGGGCAGTCGCCAGACAGCCTACTTCACCGGTCGCGGCGCTCCGGCGCTGAGCAAACTGGCCACCGGCGCCGATGCGGTGATCGGCGTGCGCTCGCTGTGGGCCGATGATCCGCTGTACCCGATCGCCCGCCGCAGCAACATCCGCATCGTCGAAGTCGACGCCGCCCGCCCGGTGGACGGTGCCCTGCCCGGCATTGCCGTGCAACCGGGGCTCAAGGTCGACGGTCTGAACAGCCAGCCGTGGCTGGCGAGCAACAACATGGGGCGCATGGCGGACGTGATGGCCGCGGATCTGGTGCGCCTGGCGCCGAAGGACAAACCGAAGATAGAAGCCAATCTGGCGGCGCTGAAACAGCGTCTGTTGAAACTCAGCGCCGACAGCGAGGCACGTCTGGCCAGTGCCGATAATTTGAGCGTGATAAGCCTGAGCGATCACTTCGGCTATCTGATCGGCAGCCTGAATCTGGAGCTGATCGGACAGGATCCGCGACCGGACACTGAATGGACGCCGCAAGACCTGAAAAAATTGACGGCAACGCTCAAGGACAACGACGTGGCAGTGGTGCTGCACCATCGCCAGCCGTCGGATGCGGTGAAAGCGGCGATTGCCGAGTCGGGCAGTCATCTGTTGGTGCTGAGCACCGATGCGGCGGATCCGGTGGCTGAACTGGAAGGGAATGTGGATGCGCTGCTCAAGGGCTTGAGCGGCGCGTAATGCCAGTTGAAAACCCGTCATGATCGACATGAAAAAACCCGCTGACTGTTTCCAGTCCAGCGGGTTTCTTTTTGGCTGAAGACTTACTGTGCTGTCGCTTGCGCTTCCATCTTCTGACGCAGGCTCAGTGGACGCATATCGGTCCAGACTTCCTCGATGTAGGCCAGGCACTCTTTCTTCATGCCGCTCTTGCCCACGGCGCGCCAGCCTTGCGGAATGGCCTTGTAATCCGGCCAGATCGAGTACTGTTCTTCGTGGTTGACCACGACCTGAAAGAGGATGTCCTCGCGGTCGAATACTGACGTCATGCTGTGTCTCCATCGTTGTAAGGGTGGGCTGCACGGCGGGTGCAGCCGGGTATGTAGAAGGAACGTTCGACGCGGCGAAAAATTTACAGGGCCGCGGTCGCCGCACTCAGCGCACGGCCGAAGATCTCGGCGACGCGATCGATTTCAGCGGCGGTGATCACCAGCGGCGGCAGGAAGCGCACCACCGCACCATGACGGCCGCCCAACTCCAGGATCAGCCCGCGCTTGAGGCACTCGCGCTGCACCAGCGGCGCCAGACGTGCGAAGACCGGTGGGTGGCCCAATGCATCCGGCGTACCGTCCGGATCAACCAGCTCGACGCCGAGCATCAGGCCTCGACCGCGAATATCGCCCAGTTGCGGGAAGTCACGTTGCAGGATGTGCAGATGCTCGCTCAGGCGTTCGCCCATGGCGGCGGCGTGATCGCAGACCTTGTGCTCGACCAGGTAACGCATCACTGCGGAACCGGCGGCCATCGCCATCTGGTTGCCACGGAAGGTACCGGCGTGGGCGCCGGGCTGCCAGGTGTCGAGCCAGTCGCGATAGACCACCACCGCCAGCGGCAGGCTGCCGCCGATGGCTTTGGACAGCACCACCACGTCCGGAATGATGCCGGCGTGCTCGAAGGCAAACATCTTGCCGGTACGGGCAAAACCGCTCTGGATCTCGTCGACGATCAGTGCAACGCCGGCCTTTTCGGTGATGCGGCGCAGACCGCGCAGCCACTCGATGTCGGCCGGAATCACACCGCCCTCACCCTGCACCGCCTCGACGATCACCGCCGCCGGCAATTGCACACCGGCCTCGGGATCATTGAGCAGGTTTTCCAGGTAACTCAGGTTGGCCTTCACGCCTGCCGCGCCGCCGAGGCCGAACGGGCAACGGTAGTCGTACGGGAACGGCATGAATTGCACGCCGTTGCTGAGCAGCGCGCCCAACGGTTTTTTCGGTCCCAGGCTGCCCATCAGGCTCAACGCGCCCTGGCTCATGCCGTGGTAACCGCCGGAGAACGACAGCACGGTGCTGCGCCCGGTGGCGGTGCGCACCAGTTTCAGCGCGGCTTCCACGGCGTCGGTGCCGGTCGGGCCGCAGAACTGGATTTTCGCCTGGGAAGCCAGCGCCGGGGGCAACAGGCCGAACAGGTCCTGAACGAATTGATCCTTCACCGGCGTGGTCAGGTCCAGGGTGTGCAGCGGCAGCTCATCGGCCAGCACCTGCTGGATCGCCTCGATCACCACCGGGTGGTTGTGCCCCAGCGCCAGGGTGCCCGCACCGGCCAGGCAATCGATGAACGTGCGGCCTTCAACGTCCTCGACATACAGACCCTTGGCACGTTTGAGCGCCAGGGGAATGCGCCGCGGGTAGCTGCGGGCATTGGACTCCTGCTGGCTCTGGCGGGCCAGCAACGGCGATTCACTGAACTGATACAGCGTTTCAGCCGGCGCGGAGGCGATCCGGGCCGACGACTCTTCGATAAGGCTGGTGGCGACTGACATCTCTCGACCCCTCAATACGCTATGGATAGTGACCAAAACTGCACACCGCACAGGTGCGCGTTCCGGTCGCGGGGCGCACATGCAGGTTTTCCTGTTCTGGAAACGCACCAGCCTCTCGAGGATTTACACCCTTGAGCCAGTTGTCATGCCGACAGCGGCAGCGACTTGTGCATCGGCAGGCTGCGCATGCCGTGGCGGATGAACGGCGGCGCCGACTCGCGGTAGCCCAGACGCCGATAAAAAGCCTCTCCGGTGCGGGTACTTCTGAGCATCGAGCGGTCGCTGCCGCGGGTCCGCAGCCAGCCTTCGAGATCCGCCATCAATGCTCGGCCGGCGCCACGGCGAAACCACTCCGGCTGCACATGACACAGCGTGACATCGCCATCGACAGTGGCCATGCCGACGCCGACCGGTTTGTCCTGCAACAGGGCAATGTTCAGATAATGCTGCGGATCGGCAAGCCAGGCGCTGATGTGTTCCTGAGATTGCTGGCGAATCCAGGCCTCGACGAGGAGTGGGTCATTTCGATGATCGAGCGCGCAGCCGACGCGGATCGAACGCTCGACGATACGGCTGATGATGCCGGCATCGGCCGCAGAGGCCGGGCAAATGTAGATGGGTGCATCCATGGCGCAGTTCCCTCAGTCCATTGAGTCAAAGGCCGGGCGACAATAGCGTTGCGACCGGCCGATGACCAATGCAGAGAGGTTACATTTGATGTGCCGGGCTCAGGCCGGTTGCAGCGGCATGGTCAGCTCGACCCGCAAACCGTCCGGGCGGCTGTCGAAATGCAGGGTGCAGGCACAGCGCTGGACAATCGCCTGGACAATCGCGAGTCCGAGCCCGCAACCGGTGCTCTGACCGTTGCGCCAGAAACGTTGGGTCAGGTGTTGCAGATCATCCGGGGCGATCCCCGGCCCATGATCGCGGACCACGAAACGCACGCGATTGGCGGTGGTTTCCAGACTCAGGTCCACCGCGCCATCCGTCGGCGTGTGACGCAAAGCGTTATCCAGCAGGTTGCGCAGAGCCGCGATCGACAGCACCGCCGGCATTTGCAGGGGCGCAGCGGACAAGTGTTCAGGCAGGTGCAGCCTGATGCGCTGACGCTGGTCGCTGGCCGAGTCCTGAATCGCCAGTTTCGCGACCTGCTCGGCACTGCACTGCACGCCGTCGTCGAACGACAGACTTCCCTCGACCCGCGCCAGCAACAATAATTGCTCCAGGGTCCGGTGCAGGCGGTCGGCGCCCTCCTCGGCCCGGGCCAGAGACTGGTCGCGGGCACTGCCATCGGTCATCCGCGCCACTTGCAGGTGGGTCTTGATCGCCGTCAGCGGACTGCGCAGTTCATGGGCCGCGTCACCGGTCAGGCGACGTTCGCGCTCGATGGTTTTGCCAATGCGCTGGAACAGTTGGTTCTGGGTTTCAAGCAGTGGTTTCAGCTCGCTGGGGAATGACTGCAACTGCAACGGTTCGAGGGAATCGGCATTGCGGCGCATCAAGGCTTCGCGCAAGCGATTGAGCGGTGCCAGCCCCTGGCCGATCCCCAGCCACAGCAGGCACAGGCAGCCGAGCAGCGCCACCCCCACCGGCACCGAGGCCGCCAGCAGGATCGACATGTTCAGGGCTTCGCGCTCGATCACCCGGTCGGCGGTGGTGATGCGCACATCGCCACGGGCCAAAGTGAACGTGCGCCATGGCGCGCCATCGATCATCTGGTCGTGGAAGCCCATTTTCTGCGCCTCCAGTGCCTGTTCCGGGTTGTTGTGGCTGCGGGCGAGGATTTCGCCACGCAGCGAACTGACCTGACAGGCCATACCGCCGGGAATGTTCAGTTGTTCTGCACTGAAGTGCGTTCCGTCGCCCTTGCTCGGTATCGCCGGCAACTGCTCCAGCAGCCCGGCAACCATCCGCGCCGACGCCACCAGCCGCTGGTCGAGGGAAAACATCATCTGATTGCGCAGGTCGCTGAGCATCCAGGCAGCCGCCAGGGCCCAGATCAGCGCGAACGCGGCGCCGAGGGTCAGGCTCAGGCGCAGGCGCAGACTCATCACTTGTCAGGTTCTCCACCATCGGCCGGGCCCAGGCGATAACCGAGACCACGCACGGTTTCGACGATGCCTTTGCCGAGTTTGCTGCGCAGGTGATGGATGTGCACGTTGAGCGCGTTGCTTTCCAGTTCATCGCTGAAACCGTAGACGCTGTCCTTCAATTGCTCGGTGGACAGCACCCGGCCACGGTTGTGCAGCAGGGCTTGCAGCAGGGACTGTTCGCGGCGGGACAAGTCCACCGAACGGCCCGCCAGGGTGGTTTCGCGACTGCTCGGATCGTAGGTCAGCGCGCCGTGCTCGATCAGGTTGACGCTACGCCCGGCCACCCGGCGCAACAGGGTTTGCAGACGGGCGAACAGTTCCCGCAAATCGAAAGGCTTGAGCAGGTAATCGTCAGCGCCGGACTGCAAACCGTCGACCCGGTCAGTCACCGAGTCCCGCGCGGTAAGGATCAGTACAGGAATTTCCAGACCTTGCTGGCGCAGTTGCTGCAACAGTTTGAGGCCATCTTCATCCGGCAGACCGAGGTCGAGCACCATCACGTCGAATTCGGCAACCTTGAGGATCGCCCGGGCCTTGGAGGCCGTATTGACGTGTTCGACCGTCAAGCCCTGGGCCGTCAGCCCGGCGACGATGCCGCTGGCGATCAACTCATCGTCTTCGCAAACCAGTACGTGCATGGTGAGTCCCGTAGAAAAATGCCGATTAGGCGGTTGGCCGATTAAGCTGACATTATGCCCCGAACGCCACAGCGACAAGGGTGCCGCGGTTAATCATCGGTTAATCGCCGCCGCCCATTGTGCTCATCACTTGCACAGGGACAAGGCTCCTCCATGCGTCATATTTTTTTGTTGTTAGCATTTTTGATTTCGGGTCTGGCCCAGGCAGGGAACGATCCTTTTTCGACAAAACCGGAATTTCTCCCGGTCGACAAGGCCTTCGTCCTGACGTCCGAACGTCTGGATTCCGGCGAAACCCAACTGTTCTGGCAGATCACCGACGGTTACTACCTGTATCAGAAACGCCTGAAATTCGATGGACTGGCGGCGGAGAATGCCCCGACCCTGCCCGAAGGCGAATCCCACAGTGACGAGTATTTCGGCGAGCAACCGGTCTATCGCCAGGTTCTTGAACTGAAAATCCCGGCAGCAGCCAAAGGCCAGATCAAGGTCAGTTATCAGGGCTGCGCCGATGCCGGCCTGTGCTATCCACCGCAGACCCGTGTGATCGACCTCGGAGGCAAAGCGGCCGCTGCGGTGGCGGATGAGGCACAGGATCAAGCGCTGGCCAGCGGCCTGCAACAACACACACTGGGGTGGAGTTTGCTGGTGTTCTTCGGGCTCGGCCTGCTCCTGGCTTTTGCGCCGTGCTCGTTGCCGATGTTGCCGATTCTGGCCGGCATGGTGGTCGGCAGCGGTGCCACGCCGCGTCGCGGTTTCGCGCTCGCCAGCAGTTACGTGATCTGTATGGCACTGGTCTATGCATCGATGGGCGTGATCGCGGCGCTGCTGGGGGCGAACCTGCAGGCGTGGTTGCAGAATCCGTGGCTGCTGGGTGCTTTCGCGGCCATCTTCGTGATCCTGGCACTGCCGATGTTCGGCTTCTTCGAACTGCAACTGCCGGTGGCCCTGCGTGACCGGCTGGAGCATGCCTCGCGCAGTCGCAGCGGCGGCAGCCTGATCGGTGCAGGTGTTCTGGGCGCCCTGTCGGGCCTGTTGGTCGGCCCGTGCATGACCGCGCCGCTGGCCGGTGCTCTGCTCTACATCGCGCAAAGCGGCAATGCGTTGCACGGTGGACTGATTCTGTTTGCTCTGGGGATTGGCATCGGCGTGCCCCTGCTGTTGCTGGTGACCGTCGGCAATCGCTTCCTGCCAAAACCCGGCGCGTGGATGAACCTGCTCAAAGGTGTATTCGGCTTCCTGTTCCTGGGTACGGCGGTGCTGATGTTGCGGCCGGTGCTGGATCCTTCGCTGTGGCTCGCGCTGTGCGGGGCCCTGTTGCTGATTGCGGCATATTGCGCCTGGAAACAGTCCGAAGGCTTCGGCCGGGTCGCACAGTTGTTTGGAGCCAGTTCGCTGTTGCTGGGCATATGGGGCAGCTTGCTGCTGGTGGGCGCGGCGGGCGGTGGCGACAATCCGTATCAGCCGCTGCAGATCTACAGCGCCGGGCGCACCGGTGCCGCGATACCGGACGGCCACGAGGCGTTCACCACGATCAAGGACCCCGCGGCCCTGCAACGTGAACTCGATACCGCCAAGGCCCAGGGCCAGTGGGTGCTCATCGACTATTACGCCGACTGGTGTGTGTCTTGCAAAATCATGGAAAAACAGGTGTTCGGCCAGGCGCGAGTCATGCAGGCCCTGAACGACGTGCGTCTGCTGCGGCTCGACGTCACCGCCGACAATGCCGCCAGCCGCGAACTGCTCGGCCGCTACAAAGTGCCGGGGCCACCGAGTTTTGTGTGGATCGGTGCCGACGGTGAAGAGCGCCGCAGCCAGCGCATCACCGGCGAGGTCGATGCCGACACCTTCCTGCAACGCTGGACCACCACCCGAGATGCCCGTTAATGCTGACTTTCACCCTCGGCACCTTTGCCATCGCGCTTAACCACCTGCTGCTGATCAGTGCCCTGGCGCTGGCGACGTTCGTCGGCTGGCGGGTGGCCAAGCGCGGCGGCGATAATCCCGAGTCGGCGCTGTTCAGCCTGTTCCTGCTGGGCATGCTCGCGGCGCGCATTGCGTTTGTCGCTGTGTACTGGGGCCACTATCGCAACGATCTCTGGCAGATCATCGATCTGCGCGACGGCGGCTTCCTCGCCTGGCCGGGGGTGATCGTGCTCTTGCTGGCGGCGCTGTATCGCGGCTGGCGCCGGCCGGGCTTGCGTCGACCGCTGGGTTTCGGTGTGGTCAGCGGTGTGGCGTTCTGGGTGATGGCGACCCTGTCGCTGAACATCTACGAACAAGGCACGCGCCTGCCGGACATCACCTTGCGCAACGCCGCCGGGGAAACCGTGAAACTCACCGATTATCAGGGCGGACCGCTGGTGATCAACCTGTGGGCCACCTGGTGCCCGCCGTGCCGCCGGGAAATGCCGGTGCTGGAGAACGCCCAGCAACAACGCCCGGACCTGACGTTCCTGTTCGTCAACCAGGCCGAAAGCATGCAAAGCGTCGCCACGTTTCTCGAAACCCAGGGCCTGAGCCTGAACAACGTGCTGTTCGACCGCAGCGGACGCCTCGGCCAGGCCGTGGGCTCCATGGCCCTGCCGACTACCCTGTTCTATAGCCCGGACGGTCGTCTGCTGGGCAGCCATCTGGGCGAGTTGTCGAACGCCAGCCTGGCCCGCGCCCTGGAAAGCTTCGACACCCCGGCCTCCAGCCCGAATCCGGCCACCACTTCTTCAAGGAAACTGCCATGCCCCGCCTCCGCCACCTGCTGACGCTGTCTCTGGGCGCCGCCCTGCTGCACTTGCCGTCGGTCCAGGCCGCTGAAGAACTGCCTGAAGCGATCAAGAAGATCGAAGCCAAGGGCGCCAGGATCGTCGGTCAGTTCGACGCGCCCGACGGCCTGCGTGGTTACGCCGCGCAATACCAGAACCGCGGCATGGCGCTGTACCTGACGCCGGACGGCAAGCACGTGCTGCTGGGCAACCTGTACGACGCCGACGGCAACGACCTGAGCAGCGCGCCGCTGCAAAAACTGGTCTATGCGCCGATGGCCAAGGAAGTCTGGGCCAAGTTCGAGGCAAGCAACTGGATTCAGGACGGCAACAAGGATGCCCCGCGCACCGTGTACCTGTTCAGCGACCCGAACTGCCCGTACTGCAACATGTTCTGGGAACAGGCCCGCCCCTGGGTCAAGGCCGGCAAGGTGCAGTTGCGGCACATCATGGTCGGCATCATCCGCGAAGACAGCCCGGCCAAATCCGCTGCGCTGCTGGCTGCCAAAGACCCGAGCAAAGCCCTGGAAGATCACGAGAAGGCCGGCAAGGCCAGCACACTCAAGGCCTTGAAGGACATTCCGGCCGCCGTGCAGACCAAACTTGCAGCGAACATGCAATTGATGGAAGACCTGGAATTGCAGGCCACCCCGGCGATCTTCTACATGGACGACAAGGGTGAACTGCAACAACAGCAAGGCGCGCCGACGCCGGACAAACTGGCGAAGATTCTCGGCCCGAAATAATGAAAAAAGCCCACTCTCAGGAGCGGGCATTGATTGTGGCTCGAACAATCAACCGCACTTTATGAAGTGGTCGAGAAAGCTATAGTCCTCGCATGTCACTTTCATGGACTTGATGCGTGTTTGCGGTGGCGCCACAAAGTCGATCAATTGATGCAAGGCGCCGCCCTGGTTCAGGCCGTGGTAATCCTTGCTTCCCAGGGATACACCACTGACATCAAAGTATTCGACGGTGCCTTTAAGATGCAGGTGGGCCCAAGTGAACGAAATTCGATCGTAGTCCGCCTTGAATTCAAACTGAATCTGTTGAGGCGGCGATGTGTTGGCCGAGTTGATACACATGCCAAAAGAGAGTTCTTCAATGAACCCGATAGTGTTGTAGCCAAAACGCATGATGCCTGCCGATCCCGCCCCGTCCAGCAGCGTGATCGACATGGTGGGCAAGGTGAAAGTGTAATTGTCAGCGGCGCTGACAAGTTTTATTTCGTGATTATCAAAATTTTCCTCATGAACATAGCGCTGCTTCTGCACCGTTACTCGAGTGATGGGTGATGGCCGATCGATACCCTCCCGCGAGACGATGTAGCTCGCGTCAACCGTTTTACCTTCATTGGCAGCCACTGCCGATGCACTCACGGTGACTGTAACCTCGCCTGATGAATTGCCATCTATCGCTTTCAGTTCAGGTGACCCCTCGCCCGCAGCGCCACGCCACAACGGCATGATCCTGTCGGTAGGGCGCATGTCCTTGTACTTGATGACCATCATCGCCTCGTCCAGGACCAGTTCCGGATTCAGCACCTGATGCTGTGTCTGTTTGACAGTCGGTGCCAGTAAATCGGTGTCGGATTTCAGCAAAAGTGCTGTCCAGCGCGGAAATTCATGCGCGGTGCCAATATCCGGATTGTTGTCGAACGTGACAAACACATGTAGCGTCAGTGCCGATTTATCGTCAAGCTGAGTCAAAAAGTTTCGATCAATAGTCAATTCCAGACCGTTGCTCACCTGCTCGGATGTCACTTCCAGCGCCTTGACCAATTCAAGCGTTTCGTGGGTTGGATAATTGCGCTGTCCGACAACGTTGATCCAGATGAGCTGCCCCGGCGCGATGAACAACCAAGGTAAAAGCCGAACACGCGCGTTGCCTGAAAACCTGCGCATGTCCAGAAATTCAGTACTTTCGATCTTGACGGCATCGGTTAACTGCGGTTTCGGCAACTCCTCGGGAGAAATGTGTTCTACCGTCAGCTCAAGTGTATGGGAAAGCTGCACTTCTTCATTCAAGCTTGCCTCGTACCAGATTTTCACGGTTTGACCGACAGACTTACCGATAACCGACGCAGGGATCAAAACCTCAGCGGGAAGCGAAGCCTCCTTCGACTGAGTGGTAAATTTCTCGATATGGCCGGACCTTGCCCAGAAGAGCCCGACACTATGTTCCGTAGTGAGCCCTGGAAAAACGATTTTTACGGTTGTACCGCCCAGAACCTTGGCAGGTTGTAATGTTGAGTTGTGCGAAGCATCAGATACCAATGGAACCGGAAGCTCAGGAACATTTGCTGATTGGCTGGACATGACGACTCTCCTGTCGGCGATCACACGATTCAGCCCACAATGGGCAAAACCATTTAATGCCTGCTCAAGAAGAGCGCGCTACTGTCAGAGTTGACAGTAGCGCGGGACGCAGAAAGGTGATTCAGTCGACGGAAGGGTTCTGTTCAGACAAAAAGGTAAACAACACCTCCGTCACAAACCCGGGATTCTCCAGATTGGAGATATGCCCCGCTTCCGGCACCAGCACACACGAACAGCCAATCAACTCAGCCATTTCCCGTGCTTCCGACGGCGGGCGTGGCTTGTCCTGGTCGCCGCAGACCACCAGTGTGGTCGCCGCATTCAGCTCTCCCAGACGCGGCAACAGGTCATCACGGCCAAAGGTGATGCGCCCCATCGGCACGATGCTCTCGCGCAGGCGTTCAGCTGAATAGCCGGCGAGTTTTGCGCGGAAATCCTGATACAGCGCCGACTCTTTATCGATGCCCGGGCGGAAGAAAATCGGCACCACGATATCCAGCAGTGGCTCGGAGATCCCGCCGCTTTCCTCGATCTGTTTGAACAGCGAGAAGTAGTACTGGCGAGTCGGCTCCGGCTCGACGCCGACGTAAGTGTCCATCAGCACCAGACCGTTGAGCCGCTGCGGCGCCGACAGTGCCAGGCGCACGCCCCACATGCCGCCGACCGACAGCCCGACCAGCGTCACCCGGTCGATGTCCAGATGATCGAGCAAGGCCAGCGCCTGGCGTGCGATGTCATCCAGTGATGTGGTGCCTTCAGGCAAACGCCCCGATTCACCATGGCCCCAGAGGTCCAGCGCAATCACCCGATAGTGAGGCGACAGCGCTGCGATCTGCGGCGCCCACATGGCCTGGTCCCACAGGTAACTGCCGGCCAGCAATACCGCCGGGCCCGTGCCTTGATCAATGTAGTGAAGCGCCTGTCCGTCAACCGTGAAAAAAGGCATCGATAACCCCCGTGGCAAAGAAACTGGAGCCCGAAGACTGAGCGGACCGGCCTCGGCCGTCAATGATATGAAAGGATTACAAAGCCCGATCTGCGACAACGGCCACAACGAAACGCAGGTTTCGATAGCCATTGTCGCAGGCTGTGCTTTACAGCCCTTCCAGCGCCGCCATCAGGTCATTGAGCCGATCCACCTTCTCCTCGGTAATGTCACTGGCCGCCAGCCCTTCGATGTATTCGGCCAGTTCCTCCACCGTGCTGCACTCGAACATCGCTCTCAGCGGCACGTCCCGTTGCAGGGCTTTCTGCACCCGCGAAGCGATCTGCGTGGCGAGCAGCGAATGGCCGCCAAGTTCGAAGAAGTTGTCGCGTACCCCGACCTTCTCGACCTTCAGCACCTCGGCCCAGATATCGGCCAGGGTCTGCTCCAGATCGCTGCGCGGTGCCAGGTAATCCTGGCTCTGCAACTGGCCGATTTCCAGCGCCGGCAGGGCCTTGCGGTCGAGTTTGCCGTTGTCGTTGAGCGGCAACCGGTCGAGCCACAACCAGTGCAGCGGCACCATGTATTCCGGCAGTTCGGCGCGCAGGCGCTGCTTGATCCGCTCCAGGCGTTCGCTCTGATTCAGTGCGCAATCTGCGGCCACAAGGTAGCCGACCAGATGCTTACCGTTCACGCCCTCCTGCACACCCACCGCGCCGTCGCGAACTTCCGGTTGCTCATGCAGGCGCGCCTCGATTTCCCCCAGCTCGATCCGGTATCCGCGAATCTTCACCTGATGGTCGACCCGGCCGACGTACTCCAGCACGCCGTCACTGCGGCGGCGCGCCAGGTCACCGGTGCGATACAGACGCTCACCCGGCGCACCGAATGGATTCGGCACAAACACCGGCGCGGTGCGCAGCGGATCGCTGACATAACCGCGACCGACACCGGTGCCCGCTACGCACAACTCACCCACCGCACCCAACGGCACCAGATCCAGTGCGCCATCGAGCAGGTACAGCAAGTTGTTGTCGGTCGGCGTACCGATCGGCAGGTAGCTGCCGCGAGTCGAGGCCATGTCGACGCGGAAGAACGCCACGTCGTCCGAGCACTCCGCCGGGCCATAGGCGTTGACCAGACCAATCTCCGGATAACGCAGCAGCCACTGATGCGCCAGTTCGGGCGGCATCGCTTCACCAGTCGGCAGCATCCAGCGCAGACCGTCGAGACTCATGCGATCCGAAGCCAGCATGCCCTGAATCAGCGACGGCACGCTTTCCAGCACGGTGATGCCCTGCTGCTGAACATGCACCAGCAAGCCTTGCGGATCGTGGGCGATGGTGTTCGGCACGATGTCTACCCGCGCCCCGAACAGCGGCGCGGCGAGGAACTGCCAGACCGAAATGTCGAAGCTTTGCGAAGCGGTCTGGGCAATCACATCGGCGTCGCTCAGGTTCAGGTACGGCACCTTGCTCAACTGGTTGTTGAGCATGCCGCGCTGCTCGACCATCACGCCTTTCGGCAATCCGGTGGAGCCCGAGGTGTAAATCACGTAGGCCAGGTTGTCCGGGCCGCTGAAGAGGCCCGGATTCGCCGACGAAACCGCGCCGGCCTGAACCTCTTCCCACACCAGCAGACGTGGGCGGTTGGCGCAGCTGAACTCATCCAGCAAGGTCGTCGCCTGTTCACGGCAAGCCTCGGTGCACACCAGCACTGGCGTGCGACTGAGTTCGATGATGCGTTGCAGACGCTGGCTCGGCAGGCCCGGATCCAGCGGCAGGTAACCGGCACCGGCCTTGAAGCTGCCGATGATCATGCCCAGCAGATCCAGGTTACGTTCACCCAACAGCGCCACCGGTTGATCCATCTGCACCCCGGCCGCGACCAGCGCATGGCCGAGACGGTTGGCGTTCCGGTTCAGCTCGGCATAGCTCAGTTGCTGATCAAGGCAACTGGCGGCGGTGCGTTGCGGATGTTGCGCGACCTGCGCTTCGAACAACTCGACGTAGCTTTGTTCCAGCGGATAGTCGTGCTCGCTCTGGTTGCAGCCGTGGAGCAGGAAGTCCTGTTCCTCATGGCCCAGCAGCGGCAGGTCAGCCATGTCGCCATGGAAGCCGTCGACCAGCGCCAGCAACAGACGCTTGAACTCGCCGAGCATGCGTTCGATGGTCGACTCGTCGAAATAACGCTGGTCGTAAGACAGATGCAGACCCAGGTCGTCGCCTGGATAGCAAACGGCGGTCAGCGGGAAGTTGGTGTGGGTACGGCCCGAGTCCGAGGTCGCGTTGAGGCTCTGCGCACGGTCCAGTACCGAGACTTCTACCGGGGCGTTTTCGAACACGAACAGGCTGTCGAACAGCGGCTGGCCTTTCGGCAGTTCGCTTTGTTCCTGGATGTTCACCAGCGGCAGGTATTCGTACTCGCGCAATTGCATGTTGCTGTCGAGCAGAGCGCTCAGCCACTGACGCACGCTGGCGCGCTGATCGTCAGCCGGGATCTGCACCCGCAGCGCGATGCTGTTGATGAACAGGCCGACGGTACGTTGCATCTCCGGCATCTCCACCGGACGCCCGGCGACGGTCACGCCGAACAGCACGTCCCGATCACCGCTCATGCGGCGCAGCACCAGCGCCCAAGCCGCCTGGGCGAAGGTGTTGATGGTCAGCTGATGAGCCTGAGCCAGTTCGCGCAGACGGGCGCCGTCCTCGACTTTGAGTCGGGTGTAGCAGTCGCCAACGATCATGCCGCCGCTTTCGCCGGCGTGTTCACGCAGGAACGGACGGTCGCTCGGGATCGGCGTGGTGCGCTCGAACCCTTGCAGGTTCTGCTGCCACCACTGACGCGCCTCGGCCAGGCTCTGGCGTTGCAGCCAGCCGATGTAATCGCGGTAGCGCGGCGGCACTGCCAGTTGCGCTTGGCGACCTTCGCCCAGCGCGGTGTAGATCTCGAAGAAATCGTTCATCAGCAGCGAGCGGCACCAGGCATCGATCAGGATGTGGTGGTTGCTCATCATGAACCAGTAACGCGCCGCGCCGACCTTGATCAGGCGCAGGTGGAACGGTGCCTGATTGAGCAGATCGAACCCGGCTTCGCGCTCGGCCTTGAGCAGCGCTTGCAGTTTCGGTTCCTGCTCCACGTCAGCAATGGCGCTCCAGTCCAGGTACTCGATCGGCGTGCGACCCGGAGTGTGGATCACTTGCAACATGTCTTCGCCGACGTTCCAGCAGAACGATGCACGCAACGCTTCGTGACGAGCGACCACCGCCTGCCACGCCTGGGCGAAACGCTCGGGGTCGAGTTCGCTGTTGATGCGGTAGCGATCCTGCATGTAGTACAGACCGGTGCCCGGCTCGAGCAAGGTGTGCAGCAACATGCCTTCCTGCATCGGCGTCAGCGGGTACACGTCTTCGATGTGCGCCGCCGGCACCGGCAGTGCGTCGAGCTGAGCCTGGGTCAGTTTCGCCAGCGGGAAGTCCGACGGCGTCAGGCCACCGGCCTCGTCCTGCAGGCAATGTTCGATCAGGCTCTGCAACTCGCCGACGTAGGCATCGGCCAGCTCGTTGATGGTCTGTGCGTCGTAGCGTTCGGCGCTGAACGTCCAGCGCAGCAGCAGCTCACCGCCATACACCTGACTGTCGACGCTCAACTCGTTCGGCAATGGTGCATGCGGATCGTGGGCCGCGCCGACCGATTCATCCAGCGGACGGAACAGCGCGTCGCTGCCGAAGCTCTGGTCGAACTGGCCGAGGTAGTTGAAGGTGATCGGCGCGTTCGGCAACGCCGCCATGCTCTGACGACTGACGTCATCGGCGAGATAACGCAGCACGCCGTAACCCAGACCTTTGTGCGGCACGGCACGCAGTTGTTCCTTGATCGCCTTGATCGAAGCGCCCTGCCCGGCCGCTTCTTCGATGTTGTGCGGGGTCAGGCGCAACGGATAAGCGCTGGTGAACCAGCCGACGGTGCGGGTCAGGTCGATCTCGTCGAACAGGGTTTCGCGGCCGTGGCCTTCCAGTTGAATCAGCGCCGATGGCTGCCCGCTCCAGCGGCACAGCACGCGGGCCAGCGCGGTCAGCAACAGGTCGTTGACCTGCGTGCGGTAGACGCTCGGTGCCTGTTGCAATAGCTGCTTGGTGCGCTCGGCATCCAGACGCACGCTGACGGTTTGCGCATGGCGATTCTCGCGACCGCCCTCGGGACGTTCGCACGGCAAATCGGCGTTCGGACCGGCCAGTTGCGCCTGCCACCAGCTCAGTTCTTCACGCAGGGATTCGCTGCCGGCGTAAGCCTGCAAGCGCGCCGCCCAGTCCTTGAAGGCGCTGGTTTTCGCCGGCAGTTTCACCGACTGATCGGCGTCGAGTTGGCGATACACGGTTTGCAGGTCGTCGAGCAGAACGCGCCACGACACACCGTCGACCACCAGGTGATGAATCGCGATGAACAGCCGTTGCTGAGCGTCCAGCCCATCGACCAGCACTGCGCGCAGCAGCGGGCCCTGGGTGAGGTCGAGACTGCGCTGAGCATCGGCGAACAGCTCGGTGCACTTGTCCATCGACGGCACGCGGACTTGCCACAGTACGGTGGCATCGTTCACTGGTTGATGGGTTGCCTGCCATGCGCCGTTGACCTCGCTGAAGCGCAGACGCAGGGCGTCATGCTGCTCGATTACCGCCAACAGCGCTTGCTCCAGACGATGAGGTTCCAGCGCAACCGTCGGCTCCAGCAGCAACGCCTGGTTCCAATGCTGACGCTCGGGAATTTCGGTGTCGAAGAACCAGTGCTGGATCGGCGTCAGACGCGATTCGCCAGTCACCAGACCTTGCTCGGCGGTCACGGTTTCACTGCGGCTGGCGACAGCCGCCAACGTCTGCACGGTCTGGTGCTGGAACAGATCGCGAGGGCTGAAGTGAATGCCCTGCTGCCGTGCCCGGCTGACCACTTGAATCGACAGGATCGAGTCGCCGCCCAGTTCGAAGAAATTGTCGTTCAGACCGACCTGCTCGACGTTGAGCACTTCGCACCAGATCTGCGCCAGGGTCTGCTCCAGCTCGTTGCTTGGCGCTACGTAATCCTGACGGTTGAGCTCCGGGTCCGGTGCCGGCAAGGCGCGGCGATCGAGTTTGCCGTTGGCGGTCAGCGGCATGCTCGCCAGCAGAATCAGATGCGTCGGCACCATGTAGTCCGGCAGTTGCGTCTTCAGGTGCGCCTTCAGGGCTTCGCGCAGTTCGGCTTGCTCGGCTTCGCTTCGCGAAGCGACCTCGGTCACGAGATAGCCGACCAGTTGCTTGCCACTCGGTGCCTCCAGCGCCAGCACCACCGCTTCGCGGATCGAGTCGTGATCGAGCAGGCGCGTTTCGATCTCGCCCAGTTCGATCCGGAAACCACGGATCTTCACCTGATGGTCGATCCGCCCCAGATACTCCACCAGACCGTCGGCGCGCTGGCGCACCAGGTCGCCGGTGCGGTACATGCGTCCGCCAGCGGCGGCAAACGGGTCGGCGACGAAACGTTCAGCGGTGATGCCCGCACGCTCGTGATACCCCAGCGCCAGACCGGCACCGCCGACGAACAATTCACCCGTCGCGCCTTGCGGCACCAGCGCCAGATCGGCGTCGAGAATGTAGGCCACGCGATCACCGATCACACTGCCGATCGGCACGCTGCCGGCGCCCTCTTCCAGCACTTCTGGCGCGAGACTGGCGAGCGGCATGACCACGGTTTCGGTCGGGCCGTAGGCGTTGAAGAACAGGCTCGGCTTGAATGCTGCACGAATCCGTTGCAGGTGTTCGCCGGTCAGCGCTTCGCCGCCGGTGATGATCATCCGCACAGGGAGGATGTCGTTTTGCGTGGCGAGGAACTGCGCCAACTGGCTGCCGTAACTCGGGGTGAAGCCGAGAATATTGATCCGGTGTTCGCGGATCAGGCCGCAGATTTCTTCCGCGTCCCACTGACCTTGCGCACGCAGCACCACCTGCGCGCCGCTGAGCAGCGGCACCAGCAGACGCTCGGTGGCGGCGTCGAAGTTGATCGAATAGAAGTGCAGCTCGCAGTCGTCCGGGCGCATGCCGAAGCGCTCGATCACCGCCTGGCAGTGCATGGCGATTTCACCGTGGGACACCACCACGCCTTTCGGCTTGCCAGTGGAACCCGAGGTGTAAATCAGGTACGCCTGATGCTGCGGCAGGCTGATGAACGGAAGTTCGGTGGCCGGGTAATCGGCCAGCGCGGCGCTGTCATCCTCCAGGCACCAGCGCGCCACGTTCGGCGGCAATTCACCAAGGGCCTTGAACATCGCCCGGTCACTGAGTAACAGGCCGACGCCGCTGTCTTCGATCATGTAATGCAAACGGTCGAGCGGGTATTCCGGGTCCAGCGGCACATAGGCGCCACCGGCCTTGAGGATCGCCAGCAGGCCGACGACCATTTCCAGCGAACGCTCCATCGCCAGACCGACCCGCACTTGCGGGCCGACACCGCGTTCACGCAGGGCCCAGGCCAGACGATTGGCACGGGCGTCGAGTTCGGCGTAGCTCAGGGTCCGTCCGGCGAAGGTCAGGGCCGGCACATCTTTGCGCGCCAGCGCCTGTTCGGCGAACAGGTGATGGATGCACTGGTCGAGACGATGCTCGCCCGGCTCGACGCCAAGGCTGTCGAGCAACTGTTGTTGCTCAGGTGCATCGAGCAATGGCAATTCGCTGAGGCGCTGCTGCGGGTCGGCGATCAGCGCTTCCAGCAGGTTGCGCCAGTGCCTGGCCATGCGTGCAATCGTCGGTTCGTCGAACAGGTCGGTGCTGTAAGTCAGGCAGCAACCGAGGCGATGGTCGAGGTCGGTGACTTCCAGGTTGAGGTCGAACTTGGTCGCCCGCGCATCGTTGGCCAGGTACTCGACGGTCATGCCGGCGAGCATGCGGCTCTGCTGGAATTCCCAGCGCTGCACGTTGCACATCACCTGGAACAACGGGTTGTACGCCGCGCTGCGCGGTGGTTGCAGGGCTTCAACCAGATGATCGAACGGCAGGTCCTGATGGGACTGACCTTCGATCACGGTGTGGCGCACCTGCTCGAACAATTCGCCGACTGACATCTGGCCGTCGAGCTGGCAACGCAGCACTTGAGTGTTGAGGAACGCGCCGATCAGGCCTTCGCTTTCCGGGCGGATCCGGTTGGCCACCGGCGCGCCGATGCGCAGATCGGTCTGGCCGCTGTAGCGGTAAAGCAGAGTCGCGAGGGCGGCGGTCATGGTCATGAACAGGGTCAGGCCGTTCTGCGCGTTGAATGCCCGGACGCGGGCAGCGAGGTCGTCGCTGAGGTCAAAACGGAACAGCTCGCCCCGGTGACTTTGCACCGGCGGACGCGGACGGTCGCCCGGCAGTTCCAGCAGTGGATGTTCGCGGCCCAGTTGCGCGGTCCAGTAGTCGAGCTGACGCTGACGCTCGCCGGACTCCAGCCAGTTGCGCTGCCACACGCTGTAGTCGAGGTACTGCACCGGCAGCGGTTCCAGCGGCGATTCGCGGTCATCGACGAACGCTTCATACAGCCCGCTGAGTTCCCGGGCGAAGATGTCCATCGCCCAGCCTTCGGTGACGATGTGGTGCAGGGTCAGGACGAAGTAATGCTCGTGCTCGGCGGTCTTGACCAAACAGGCGCGCAGCAGCGGGCCGGTCTCCAGATCGAACGGCAGGTGCGCTTCGTCGTCGGCCAGTTGCTGGACTTTCTGTTCGCGCACATCGGCGGCGAGTGTCGAGAAATCCTTCCAGTCCATGCGCACACCGGTTTCGGCATTCACTTGCTGACGGGCCACGCCGTCGACGCTCGGGAACGTGGTGCGCAGGGTTTCGTGACGCAGGATCAGCGCTTGCAGCGCCGCTTCGAAACGCTCGACATGCAAGACGCCACGCAGCCGCGCCATGCCGCCGACGTTGTACGCCGGGCTGTCCGGCTCCATCTGCCAGAGGAACCACATGCGCTGTTGGGAATAGGAGAGCGGCACCGGTTTGCTGCGATCAACCTTGGCGATCGGCGGCTGTTTGTTGGTACGGCCGCTAGCCTGGATCTGGCGGATCTGTTCGGCGAAATCACACAGTTCGCTGTGTTCGAACAAGGCACGCAGCGGCAATTCGACGTCGCAGGCCTGACGGGTACGGGAAATGATCTGCGTGGCCAGCAACGAGTGACCGCCGAGGGCGAAGAAGTCGTCGCGCAGGCCGACCTGTTTCAGGCCCAGCACTTCGCGCCAGATCGCGGCGATCTGCTGCTCTAGTTCGGTAACCGGCTCGACGTGTTCGCGCACCTGCCATTGCGGCTCGGGCAAGGCGCGGCGGTCGAGTTTGCCGCTCGGACTCAGGGGCATTGCGTCCAGACGCATCAATTGCGCCGGGACCATGTATTCCGGCAGCTCGGCGGCCAGTGCGGTTTTCAGGCGAGCGATTTGCGCGTCCTGATCTTCATTGGCGTCCGCGGCTGTGAAGTAGCCGATCAGTTGCGGGCCGGCGACGGTTTCACGCACCAGCACGACGGCCTGAGCGACGCTGTCCTGAGCCAGCAGACGCGCCTCGATCTCTTGCGGCTCGACGCGGAAGCCGCGCAGTTTGACCTGCTGATCGAGACGGCCGAGGTATTCGATCACGCCATCGTGGGTCCAGCGTGCGCGGTCACCGGTGCGGTATAGGCGTGCGCCCTGCTCGCCCAGCGGATCGACCACGAAACGCTCGGCGGTCAGCGCCGGGCGGCCGAGGTAACCACGGGCCAGGCCGATGCCGCTGATGCACAGTTCACCCGGCACACCGGACGGCACTGGATTGAGATCGCTGTCGAGCACGCGGCAGACCACGTTGCCCAGCGGACGGCCAATCGGCGAACGCTCGCCATCGGCCACGCTGCAATGCCAGTGGGTGACGTTGATCGCGGTTTCGGTCGGGCCATAACGGTTGTGCAGTTGCACCGCCGGCAGTTGCGCCAGCACGCGGTTGCGCGATTCCGCCGGCAGCGTTTCACCGCCGGAGAATACGCGACGCAGGCTGGTGCATTCGGCGCTCAACGGTTCATCGATGAACAGCGAAAGCAGCGGCGGCACGAAGTGCAGCGTGGTCACGCCGTACTGTTGAACCAGTTGCGCGATGCGATGCGGATCGCGATGCTCACCGGGGCCGGCTATCAGCAGGCGCGCGCCGGTGATCAGCGGCCAGAAGCATTCCCACACCGACACATCAAAACTGATCGGCGCCTTTTGCATCAGCACGTCGGTATGGTCAAGACGATACGTGTTCTGCATCCATTGCAGCCGTTCGGCCAGCGCCGCGTGAGTGTTACCCACGCCTTTCGGCTGGCCGGTGGAGCCGGAGGTGTAAATCACGTAGGCGAGGTTGTCGCCGTGCAGGTGCAGGCCCGGTGCCTGGCTCGGCCAGTTTTCCAGGTGCAGGGTGTCCATGGCGATCACGCTGACGCCTTCGCTGGCCGGCAAGCGGTCGAGCAATGCAGTCTGGGTCAGCAGCAGTTCGACGCCGCTGTCGCTGAGCATGTAGGCCAGACGATCGGCCGGGTAATCCGGGTCCAGCGGCACGTAGGCACCGCCAGCCTTGATGATCGCCAGCAGGCCGATCAGCAGTTGCGGCGAACGCTCGGCGGCGATGGCCACGCAGACGTCCGGGCCGACACCTTTGTCGCGCAGGTAGTGGGCGAGTCGGTTGGCCTGGGCGTGCAGTTCGGCGAAGTCGAGGCTGCCGCCGTCCCACACCAACGCGGTGCGATCAGGCGTCTGACGCGCTTGATCATTCAGCAGCTCCGGCAGCCATTTTTGCGCCGGGGTGCACGGGGCGACGCTCCACGCGTCTTGCTGAGAATATTCGCCGCCGGTCAGCAGCGGCAGGTCACCGATGGCCTGCTCCGGACGTTCGCAGACAGCGCGCAACAGGTTGCTGAAATGTTCGGCAAGGCGCTCGATGGTCGCCGCGTCGAACAGTTCATCGGCATAGTCGAACGACAGGCTCAGGCGACCATTACGGTCTTCTTCACTGTGCAATTGCAGATCGAACTTGGCCTCGCGGCTGTGCCACGGCAGTTCTTCGGCGAGCAGGCCCGGCAGACGTTTGAGCGCACTCAGGTCGCGTTGCTGATGGTTGAACATGACCTGGAACAGACCTTGTTCGCGGGCCTGCGGGAAGGCTTTGAGCAGTTGTTCGAACGGCAGATCCTGATTGGCCTGAGCACCGAGTGCAGCCTGACGGGTTTGCGCCAGCAGTTCGGTGAACGGCAGTCGCGAATCGACGTCGGCGCGCAGCACCTGGGTGTTGATGAAGAAGCCGATCAGGCCCTGGGTTTCCAGACGCGGACGGTTGGCGTTGGGTACGCCGATGCGGATGTCGCGTTGGCCGCTGTAGCGATGCAAAAGACTCTGGAACGCCGAGAGCAACAACATGAACGGCGTGGATTGATGGGCCTGGGCAGTCTGGCGGATTGCATCGCTGAGGCTGGTCCCCAGTCGAACGCTGTGGCGTGCAGCGCTGTGAATCTGTTTGGCAGAACGCGGATGGTCAGTCGCCAGTTCCAGCGTTGGATGCTCATCACCCAACTGCGCTTTCCAGTACGCCAGTTGCCGCTCGCCCTCGCCTTGCGCCAGCCATTGGCGCTGCCAGCTGCCGTAATCGGCGTATTGGGTCGGCAGCGGCGCCAGCTCGACACGCTGGCCTTGGGAAGCGGCGGCGTACAGACGCGAGAACTCGTCGATCAGCACATTCAGCGACCAGCCGTCGGCGATGATGTGGTGCATCGTCACCAGCAGTTGGTGATCTTCGTCGTCGAGGCGAACCAGCGTCACCCGCAGCAGCGGGCCTTCCTCCAGGTCGAACCGGGTACGGGCTTCGTCTTCGCGGATCTGTTGTGCGCGGGCTTCACGCTCGCTGGCCGGCAGGTCGCTGATGTCGATCAGTTGCAGGTTGAACTCGCCCGCCGCTTCGACCTGTTGCAGGGCCACGCCGTTGCGTTCGAAGAAGCGCGTGCGCAGGGATTCGTGGCGCTCGATCAATTGTTGGAAACTGGCGCGCAGGGCATCCTCGTCCAGTTCGCCACGCAGGCGCAGGGCGCCGGGAATGTTGTAGGCGCTGCTCTGAGGGTCGAGCTGCCAGGTGATCCACAGACGGTTTTGCGCCAGGGATTGCGGCAGTGCTTCGTTGCGCGACAGTGCGGTGATTTCCCCCTGGGCGCTGCCGCCGTCCTGTTGCTGCTGCGCCACGGCAACGGCGAAAGCGGACAGGGTCGGCGCTTCGAACAACATGCGCAGGTTCAGCTCCAGGCTCAGCTCTTCGCGAACCTTGGCGATCACTTGGGTGGCGGCGATTGAGTTACCGCCGAGCAGGAAGAAGTGATCGTCGGCGTTGACTTGCTGGACGTTCAGTTGCTCAGCCCAGATTTTGCCGATCAGCGTTTCCAGTTCGGAGGCGGACGCGGTCGACTCATGAGCGGTTTCAGCAGTGCCTGATGGGAATACGGCGTAGCTGTCGAGGCTACCGTCAGCCAGGCGATTGCGGCAGGCCGAACGTTGCAGCTTGCCGCTGGAAGTCTTCGGCAATGCGCCCGGATTGAGCAGCACCACCACGCTCGGTGCTTCCTGATACGCCTCGGCCACGGCCTGGCGAATGGCTTTGATCAGCGCTTCGGGCGGCAGGATTTTCTGCACGCTGCGGCTGATTTCCGCTGCGATGCCGATGCCTTCTTCGCCATTCTGATTGACCGCGAACGCCGCAACGCGGCCCTTGCGCACCACCTCCACTTCGTTCTCGACCGTCTTCTCGATGTCCTGCGGATAGAGGTTGTGACCACGCACGATCAGCATGTCTTTCAGGCGACCGGTGATGAACAGTTCACCGTCGCGAATGAAGCCCAGGTCACCGGTACGCAGCCAGGTCTGGCCGGCGTGCTGGACGAAGGTCCTGGCGCTGGCCTCGGGGTTGCGCCAGTAGCCGAGGGCGATGCTCGGGCCGGTTGCCCAGACTTCGCCGACGGCGTTGTCGGCCAGTTCTTCAAGCGTGTTCGGCTCGACGATCAGCACCGCATGTTCCGGCTGGCTGATGCCGCAGCTCATGATCGGACTGCCCTCGCCCGCTTCGGCGCGGTTCTGCGCGAGAGCCTGATCGTCGACGCGCAATGCAGGAATCCCTGTGCCGCGCGGTGTGCCGGCGACGAACAGGGTCGCTTCGGCCAGACCGTAGGACGCCATGAAGCTGTCTTCGCTGAAACCGCACGCGGTGAATTTCTCGGCGAAGCGTTCGAGGGTGTCGAGACGGATGGGTTCGGAACCCGAATAGGCCACGCGCCAGCGACTCAGGTCGAGGCGTTCCAGCGCCGATTCGCTGACCCGTTCGCTGCACAGTCGATAGGCAAAGTCAGGTCCGCCGCTGATGGTGCCGCCGTATTGGCTGATCGCTTCGAGCCAGCGCAACGGCCGGCCGAGGAAGTATGCCGGCGACATCAGGATGCACGGTACGCCGCTGAAGATCGGTTGCAGCAGACCGCCGATCAGGCCCATGTCGTGGTACAGCGGCAGCCAGCTGACGATCACGTCGTCCGGGTTCACGTCGATGCCGAAACCGTGGCGGATCAGCAGTTCATTGGCCACCAGATTACCGTGGCTGACCTGCACGCCCTTGGGCAGCGCGGTGGAGCCGGAGGTGTATTGCAGAAAGGCGATGTGGTCTTGCGGCAAGGTCGGCTCGACCCAACGCTCGGCCAGCGCGTTGTCGAGGGTGTCGACGCACAACAGCGGCGGCGCGCCTTCGATTTGCTGCAAGGCATCGCGCTGGCCGGCGCTGGTCAGCAGCAGACGCGGTTCGGCGTCGGCGATGATCGACAGCAGGCGTTCCTGATGGTGACGCTTGGCCGATTCCGGCGGATAGGCCGGCACCGCGATCACACCCGCGTACAGGCAACCGAAGAACGCCGCGACGTAATCCGGGCCGCTGGGAAACAGCAGCACCGCGCGATCACCGAATCCGGCCTCGGCCTGCAATGCCGCGGCGATGCTGCGGGCGCGCTGATCGAGTTCGCGATAACTGAGCACCACAGCCTGCTCCTCGGTTTCGGCGAGAAAGCGCAAGGCCAGCCGATCCGGCGTCAGGGCCGCGCGGCGCTGAAGGGCTTGGACCAGGGTGCTGGGGAGTTCGAACGCGTCGGTCATGAGGTTTCCTGCCTGAATTCGGCTTGCTGGTGGAATCGGGTTGGCTGCGGCATGCCTGAGCAAGGCATGCGGGACACGGTCTTCGCCGACCGTGCAAGGCATTGGAATGCGGTAGGTCCGGGGCTGCGTACCCGGATCCATTCACCAATGAGAACGGATGACGTCTTGAAATAATTAGTCGGCAGGCTGGATCGCCAATGGGGCTGGGCGCTTGGACGAGTGCGGCGGCGTGTCGCAGTTCTCAGTTCGCACCGTTATGGATCATTAGTTCTCTTTCTCAATTGACAATCATTATCATTCAACATAATTTGTCGCTCGATGTGTAGGACGGCCCGTCCCCCAGACGTCCCACTAACCTATTGGCAGCAAGGTGATTTCCATGACGGAACAAGTATCCACAAGCAGGTGCGATTCACCGCTACTTCAGGCATTCGTCGACAATCGACTGATTCTGGTCAAGATTGCAGCTCGCATTACCGGCTGCCGGTCACGCGCCGAAGATGTGGTGCAGGATGCGTTCTTCCGACTGCAATCGGCGCCGCCGATCACGTCGTCGATCAAGGCCCAGCTGAGTTATCTGTTCCAGATCGTGCGCAATCTGGCCATCGATCACTACCGCAAACAGGCGCTGGAGCAGAAGTACGCCGGCCCCGAGGAGGAAGGGTTGAACGTGGTCATTCAGGGCGCTTCGCCGGAAACCTCGCACATCAACTTCTCGACCCTGGAACACATTGCCGATGCATTGACCGAGCTGCCGGTCCGCACGCGCTACGCCTTCGAGATGTACCGTCTGCACGGCGTACCGCAAAAGGACATCGCCAAGGAACTCGGCGTTTCGCCGACCCTGGTCAATTTCATGATTCGCGATGCGCTGGTGCATTGCCGCAAGGTGTCGGGCAGCCGTGCAGATGTCATGACCGCAAACCGTCGCTGACAGCAGACCACCCAAAAAAAGATCGCAGCCTTCGTTGAAGGGCTGCGATCTTTTTTTGTTTCAGCGAAACGTCACGCCAGTTTGCAGCGATCAAAAAACCGCTCGCGCCCCAGGATCATCAACGCCGCACGCTTGTGCGGGAAGTCGAACTCCTTTTCGCAGTGGAAGCACTGGTTGTGCATGTGGCCGATCATCTTCGCGTTGTCGGCACGCGGCTCGGCGACGACGCGCTGAGTACGCGGATCATCCAGAAACAGATAGTGCACCAATGCCGACAACCAGCTCGCCACCTTGTGCGGGCCGCGATGGTCTTCTTCCCCGACCAGCATGTGAATGCCACGGTCGTAATTGTCGGCATCGTAGAACGGCGCGATGCGATCTTCCTTGGCCCAGTAGGCTTCGAAGTAAGCGAACGGCTGGTCGTTGAAACAGCCGATCAGAGTCAGCGTATGCGGATCGGCGTCGAGCTTGCTCAGGTACTCGCGATGCTGTTCCAGGCTGCCCTCTTCCTGCCAGAAACTGGCGACTCGCGGACTGTTCTGCCAGCGGTTGAAACGCGCCAGATCCTGCTCGATCTCCACGGTCCGCAGAGAAATCCACGCACCGAGACGCGCATCGAAACGCCGATAGACTTCACCTCGCGGCTTCACCGGACGCAGCGGATGACGCTTGCCGTTGCTGATGACCATTTGCTGCGGGTAGCTGCCGGTCAGCGAAGTACCCAGCCACGGTTGCGGCAGTTGCCAGAAGAGTGTGCGTTCACAGCGATATTCGCCCGCCACGTCCGTGCTCACCAGCAAACCGCTGAGCAAGGCTTCGGTCGGCACTTGATCCAGTTGCCAGATCAATTGCTGACGCGCCGGATCCCGGGCAAACAGCCAATAACAGGCCGCCCACAGCGCCTGGCCCGGTGGCAATGCATAACGTTCATCGATCTGGATCGGCCCCTGGCCTTCACGATCAAGGCGCAGGCGAATCAGCGGTTGCCCGTCCAGGCTCAGGCTCAGACGGCTTTCAGTGGCATCGGCTATCAGTTGACTGCCCGAAGGCAAGGCCAGGGCAGTCAGGTCATTCAGATTGGACATGGGTCGGGCTCACGATAATCGTCGACAGTTCAACGATGGGACGTGAGCCGGGGCGGGAAATTTAGGCCGGACGGTAAAAACCGCAACTCATGGGCGAGGCACCGGCACCACGGCGATCTTGTACGGATCGAAGATCTTCAGCATCTGCCCGCTGTCACGCAGGCCTTGCAGCAGCTTGCTGAACGCTTCGCCGGTAATCGGTGCCTCTGGCCTGAGAATCGCGTAGTGGTGGTAGATCTGGTCGATGCGCTGGGACACCAGCAATTCATCACGCACTTTTGCGTTGCGCAGCAGGTAATCGAACAGATACGAGCGTGTGACCAGCGCAATGTCCGCCCGACCGCGCAGCACCATCAACAGGTTGCTGTCGTGGGAATAGGTCAGCGTGGCGTTGTAGGTTTCCGCGAGGTATTTGGGGTCGGCATTGAAGTTGGCGAACTCGTAGTGATAGCCGCTGTACAACGCCAGGCGCTTGCCCTTGAGATCGGCGAAGTAATTCTGCTGGCGACCGGGTTCGTTTTCCGCGACGAAAATCTCCGCGTCTTCCAGCCCCATGTCGACCGTGGTGTGGGGAATGTCTTTCCAGCCCCAGTCCGGATTCTCGAAGATCGCCATGTCCGTGCGGCCCTCCTTGAAATCGCCGAACCGTCGTGGAATCGAGGTGGGGACAAGCTCAAAACGGTAGTCGCTCTGAGCACTGTTCAATGCAGCGACCAATTCCGGCAGCAGCCCCGTGTCGGCGCCGTTTTCCGGGCGAATGGTGTAAGGCGGGAAATGCGCAGCCCCCACCCGAACCACTTGCACCGCCTGAGCAGGCAAAACCCAGGATGCAGCCAGCGCTGCCAGCATCAGCCCGGCGGCCGTCCGATTTGACGAAGACTTCAAAACACCCCACTCCCCGAAAAAGTACCGTTCCATGCATTCAAGCTAGGCGGTTTCGCCCAGTTAGCCAGTTTCCCGGGCCGATAGAAAGTGATCAGCCTTCTTCAAGCACCAGAATCAGCGCTTCTTCGGCCAGTTGATCGAGGCTCAGACTGCCGCCGGCGCGGAACCAGGTGGTGGTCCAGGACAGCGCGCCCGTGAGAAAACGTCGGGTAATGAACACGTCACCTCGAATGAACCCTGCCTCCTTGGCCTCGCCCAGCACTTGCAGCCAGAGTTCTTCGTAGATGTCCCGCAGCGCCAGCACTTTGGCCTGACCGTCTTCGGACAGCGAGCGCCATTCATACACCAGCACCGCCATCGCTTCGCCGCTGCCGCCCATGATCGACTGCAATTCGCAGCGGATCAGCGCCAGCACCCGCTCGCGGACATTGGCCGCATCGGCCAGGGCCGCCCGCATCAGCGCCGTGTTGTAGCGGATGGTTTCTTCCATCACTGCACGCAGGATTTCATCCTTGCTTTTGAAGTGATGAAAGATGCTGCCTGACTGAATACCCACGGCGCCCGCCAGGTCGCGCACCGTGGTGCGTTCGTAGCCCTTGTTGCGAAACAGGTGGGCCGCCACTTGCAGCAGTTTGCCGCGAGCGCTGTCCGGGTCGGTCAACTGGCCTTCGTCGACCAGTTCGCGCATGACCTTCAGGGCTTTTTGCTCGTCCACCCGTTCTCTCCTACAGTCGTTCAGTCGTCTGCCGCCCTGAAACCGCAGGGTTGCGCGGGCAATTTAAGCCGCCGGCCGCGACCAAGCAAGCGCTTGGGCAGAAGATAATTCGCCTGTTTACAAACCAAGCGCTTGCTTGGTAGCCTCGATGCACTTCTGTCACAGGTTGCTGAGTCGGAGATGAAAATGCCCACCACGGTTCGCATCGGATGCGCCAGCGCATTCTGGGGAGACACCTCGACCGCCGCCGCGCAGCTTGTAGCCGGTGGAAAGCTGGATTATCTGGTGTTCGACTACCTGGCCGAGATCACGATGTCGATCATGGCCGGCGCGCGAATGAAGGACCCGCAGGCTGGGTTCGCCGGGGACTTCATCGAAGTCCTGGCGCCCCTGCTGCCGCAACTGGCCGAACAGAAGATACGCGTCATCAGTAATGCCGGCGGGGTCAATCCCCAGGCCTGCGCCGCCGCCCTGCAAGCGGCCTGCGACAAGGCCGGCGTGGCACTGAAAATCGCCGTGCTGTCGGGCGATGACCTGCAACCTCACTTTAAACACCTTGCCTCCCAAGGCATCACGGAAATGTTCAGCGGAGCCCCGCTGCCGCCGATGTGTGTGTCGATCAACGCCTACCTCGGCGCGCCGGGCATTGTCGAAGCGCTGCGCCTGGGCGCCGATATTGTGATTACAGGCCGGGTGGTCGACAGCGCAGTGGTCAGCGCCGCACTGGCGCATGAATTCGGCTGGTCGTGGCACGACTACGACAAACTCGCGCAAGCCGCCCTGGCCGGGCACATCATCGAATGCGGCGCGCAGTGCACCGGCGGCAACTTCACCGATTGGCGCGACGTGCCGGATTACGAACACATCGGCTTTCCGATCGTCGAAGTCAGCGCCGACGGCCAGTTCATCGTCAGCAAACCCGAAGGCTCCGGCGGACTGGTCACGCCGCTGACCGTCGGCGAACAGATGCTTTACGAGATCGGCGATCCACAGGCCTATCTGTTGCCCGATGTGGTCTGCGATTTCAGTCAGGTCAAACTTCAGCAACAAGGCAAAAACGCGGTTCGGGTCCACGGCGCCAAAGGCCTGCCACCCAGCGACAAATACAAGGTCAGCGCAACTTATCCGGACGGTTTCCGCTGTACCGCCAGTTGCCTGATCGCCGGCATCGATGCGGTGGAAAAGGCTCGGCGCGTCAGTCAGGCGATCATCGACAAGACTTCGGAAATGCTCGAGCAACGCGGTTGGGGCCCTTACACCGAAACCCATATCGAGCTGCTTGGCAGCGAAGCCACCTACGGCCCTCACGGCCAGCGCCGGGACAGCCGCGAAGTGGTGATCAAACTCGCCGTGCGCCACCCGAACAAACAGGCACTGGTCCTGTTCTCCCGGGAAATCGCCCAGGCGGCCACCGGCATGGCGCCGGGCCTGACCGGCATTGTCGGCGGGCGGCCGACGGTGTATCCGCTGATCCGGCTGTTCTCGTTCCTGATCGACAAAAGCGCCTGCACATTGCAGATCGACATCGACGGCCAATCTCATCCGTTCGCCCTGCCCGCCCCCACCCCCCTCGACAGCCAGGATCTGCCCCTGCCCCACGAAACGCCTGGCCCCCAGGGCCGCGCCGACGCCAGCGTAGCGTTGGTGAAACTGGCGGTGGCGCGCTCCGGCGACAAAGGCAATCACAGCAACATCGGCGTCCTGCCGCGCCGCCCCGAATACCTGCCGTGGATTGCCGAAGCGCTGACCCCGGCGGTGGTTGTCGACTGGATGAGCCATGTCCTCGACCCGATTCACGGCCGGGTCGAGCGCTGGTATCTGCCGGGTACTCACAGCCTGAATTTCCTGCTGGAAAACGCCCTCGGTGGCGGCGGCGTGGCGAGTCTGCGCATCGACCCGCAAGGCAAGGCTTTCGCCCAACAACTACTGGAAATCCAGATCCCGGTGCCGCAGAGCATCGCCGAACAGTTCGACTAGAGGATTGGCACCATGGCGTATGAATCGATTTTCAGGGCTGACCTGTTCAGCGGTCAGACCGTGATCGTCACCGGAGGCGGCAGCGGCATCGGGCGATGCACCGCCCATGAACTGGCGGCGCTCGGGGCCAACGTGGTGCTGGTTGGACGCAAGCCGGAAAAGCTGCAAGCCGTTGCCGCCGAAATTGCCGAGGACGATGGTCGTGCGCACTGGAAAGCGTGTGATATCCGCGATGAAGAAGCCGTGAAGGCACTGGTCAGCGAGCTGATCCGCGAACACGGGCCGATCCACGGGCTGGTCAACAATGCCGGCGGCCAATACCCCTCGCCCCTGGCCTCGATCAACCAGAAAGGCTTCGAAACCGTGCTGCGCACCAATCTGGTCGGCGGTTTCCTGATGGCCCGGGAAGTGTTCAACCAGTCGATGAGCAAACACGGCGGCAACATCGTCAACATGCTCGCCGACATGTGGGGCGGCATGCCCGGCATGGGCCACTCCGGCGCCGCCCGTTCGGGCATGGACAACTTCACCAAAACGGCGGCGTTCGAATGGGGTTACGCCGGTGTCCGGGTGAATGCGGTGGCACCGGGCTGGATCGCTTCCAGCGGCATGGACACTTACGAAGGCGCGTTCAAGGCTGTGATCCCGACCTTGCGGGAACATGTGCCGCTCAAGCGCATCGGCACGGAATCGGAAGTCAGCGCGGCGATCGTGTTTCTGCTCAGCCCGGCTGCCGCGTTCATCAGCGGCAGCACCTTGCGCATCGACGGCGCCGCCAGTCTGGGCAGTCGCGCCTGGCCTTTGCACAAGGCGACCCACAGCGAATCGTTCAACGGTTTTCACCGGGCCTATATACCGGATGTCTTGAAGGACAAGGAGTAAGCCATGCCGGTCATTCAATCCCAGCTCGATCCGCACAGCGAAGCCTTCGCCCGCAACCGCGCAGCGATGCTTGCGGCCATCGAGCAAGTCCAGCAGCTGGAACAGAACCTGCTGAACAAGGCTGCCGAAGCCAAGCCCAAATTCGACAAACGCGGACAATTGCTGCCCCGTGAGCGTCTGAATCTGTTGCTCGACCCCGGCGCGCCCTTCCTCGAACTGGCGAGCCTGGCCGGCTACAAGCTGCACGACGACAAGGACGGCAGCTCGGCCGGTGGCGGCTTGATCGCCGGCATCGGTTACGTGTCCGGCGTGCGCGCCTTGATCGTGGCGAACAACAGCGCGATCAAGGGCGGGACGATTTCCCCGTCGGGCCTGAAAAAATCCCTGCGTCTGCAACAGATTGCCCAGGAAAACAAACTGCCGGTCATCACCCTCGCCGAAAGCGGCGGCGCCAACCTCAATTATGCGGCGGAGATTTTCGTCGAAGGTGCGCGCAGTTTTGCCAATCAGGCGCGCATGTCCGCCATGGGTTTGCCGCAGATCACCGTGGTGCACGGTTCGGCCACCGCTGGCGGTGCCTATCAGCCGGGGCTGTCGGATTACGTCGTGGTGGTGCGCGGCAAGGCCAAGCTGTTTCTCGCTGGTCCTCCATTGCTTAAAGCGGCGACCGGTGAAGTTGCCACGGACGAAGAACTGGGCGGCGCCGAGATGCACGCGCAAGTCGCCGGCACCGCCGAATACCTGGCCGAAAACGATGCCGACGGCGTGCGTCAGGTGCGGGAAATCGTCAGCCTGCTGAACTGGAACGAGCAACTGCCGTGGCTGCCTGAGCCGCAATTCAAGGAGCCGCTGTATCCCATCGACGAGCTGCTCGGCCTGATCCCGGACGACCCGAAAAAACCTTACGACGTGCGCGAAATCATTGCGCGGATCGCCGACGAATCGCGCTTCATGGAGTTCAAGGGTGAGTTCGATCAGCAGACCGTTTGCGGCCACCTGAAAATTCAGGGCCGCGCCTGCGGTTTCATCGGCAACAACGGCCCGATCACGCCCAACGGCGCGAGCAAGGCCGCGCAGTTCATTCAACTGTGTGACCAGAGCCAGACGCCGCTACTGTTTTTCCATAACACCACCGGGTTCATGGTCGGCACCGAATCGGAACAGCACGGCGTGATCAAGCACGGCTCGAAACTGATCCAGGCCGTGGCCAATGCGCGGGTGCCGAAACTGACCATTGTGGTCGGCGGTTCCTATGGCGCGGGCAACTACGCAATGTGCGGACGCGGGCTTGATCCGCGCTTCATTTTCGCCTGGCCCAACAGCCGTACCGCCGTGATGGGTGGCGCCCAGGCCGGCAAGGTGTTGCGTATCGTCACCGAAGCCAAGCAGTTGAAGGACGGCCTGGCGCCCGACCCGAAAATGCTCGACATGCTGGAGCAGGTCACCGCACAGAAACTCGACAGCCAGTCCACCGCCCTCTATGGCAGCGCCAACCTGTGGGACGACGGGCTGATCGATCCACGCGACACCCGCACCCTGCTCGGCTATCTGCTGGACATCTGCCACGAAGCCGGCATCCGCCCGTTGCAACCCAACAGCTTCGGCGTCAGCCGGTTCTGATCGCCACGGACTCAAGGAGAACAATAAAAATGATCTTCACCCCGGAACACGAAGCACTGCGCCGTACCGTCCGCCAGTTCGTCGAGCACGAGATCAACCCCCACGTCGATGAATGGGAAAAGGCTGGGCGTTTTCCGATCCACGAGATTTTCCGCAAGGCCGGCGACCTCGGCCTGTTGGGGATTTCCAAGCCGGAGAAATTCGGCGGCATGGGCCTGGATTACAGCTATTCGATCGTCGCGGCCGAAGAGTTCGGCACCATCCATTGCGGCGGCATTCCGATGTCGATCGGCGTGCAGACCGACATGTGCACTCCCGCCCTCGCCCGCTTCGGTTCCGATGAGTTGCGCGAGGAATTCCTGCGCCCGGCGATCACCGGTGAACAGGTTGGTTGCATCGGCGTGTCGGAAGTCGGTGCCGGTTCCGATGTCGCCGGGCTCAAGACCACCGCGCGCAAGGACGGCGACGACTATGTGATCAACGGCAGCAAGATGTGGATCACCAACTCGCCGAGCGCCGACTTCATCTGCCTGCTGGCCAACACCTCGGACGACAAACCGCACATCAACAAGTCGCTGATCATGGTGCCGATGAACACGCCGGGCATCAGCCTCAGTTCGCACCTCGACAAGCTCGGCATGCGCAGCTCGGAAACCGCCCAGGTGTTTTTCGACAACGTGCGCGTGCCCCAGCGCAATCGCATCGGCCATGAAGGCGCCGGGTTCATGATGCAGATGCTGCAATTCCAGGAAGAACGCCTGTTCGGCGCGGCCAACATGATCAAGGGCCTGGAATATTGCATCGACAGCACCATCGAGTACTGCAAGGAACGCAAGACCTTCGGCAACGCGCTGATCGACAATCAGGTGATCCACTTCCGCCTCGCCGAATTGCAGACCGAAATCGAATGCCTGCGAGCGCTGGTCTATCAGGCCACCGAGCAATACGTGAAAGGCCAGGATGTCACCCGACTGGCCTCGATGGCCAAACTCAAGGCCGGGCGCCTCGGCCGCGAAGTCAGCGACAGTTGCCTGCAATACTGGGGCGGCATGGGCTTCATGTGGGACAACCCGGTGGCCCGCGCCTACCGCGACGTGCGTCTGGTATCGATTGGCGGGGGCGCCGACGAAATCATGCTGGGGATCATCTGCAAACTGATGGGCATCCTGCCGGGGAAAAAGAAATGACCACCCTGCCCGCTTGCCAGACGCTGTTGCTGGAACCCCATAACGGCGTGCTGCACGTCACCCTCAATCGCCCGGAAAACCGCAACGCCATGAGCCTGCAGATGGTCGCCGAGCTGCGATCGATTTTCGCCGCCGTGCGCGATGACCGCAGCGTGCGCGCGTTGGTGCTCAGCGGCGCCGGCGGGCATTTCTGTGCCGGTGGCGACATCAAGGACATGGCCAACGCCCGCGCCCAGGGCAGCGATGCCTATCGCGAGTTGAACCGTGCCTTCGGGTCGATGCTGGAAGAAGCCCAGCACGCGCCACAAGTGTTGATCACCGTACTGCAGGGCGCGGTGCTCGGGGGCGGTTTCGGACTGGCGTGCGTGAGCGATATCGCGATGGCCGATCATCAGGCGCAATTCGGCCTGCCGGAAACCAGTCTCGGTCTGTTGCCAGCACAGATCGCGCCGTTTGTGGTGCAACGCATCGGCCTCACCGAAGCCCGGCGCCTGGCGCTGACCGCTGCACGATTCGACGGTCATCAGGCACGGCGTCTGGGGCTGGTGCATTTTGTCGAAGAGGATCCACAGGCGTTGGCCGAGCGGCTGGACGAGGTGTTGCAGCATGTCCTGTGCTGTGCTCCCGAAGCGAATGCCACCACCAAGAAACTCTTGCTGGCCAGCGCCGGCCAGCCATCGAACGAATTGCTGGATGAAGCGGCGCAGTGGTTCAGCGAAGCGGTGACCGGTGCCGAAGGCATAGAAGGCACGATGGCGTTCGTGCAAAAGCGCAAACCCGGATGGAGCACCTGACTCTGTGGGAGCGGGCTTGCCCGCGATGAGGCCCTTCAATCCACCGCCAACATTCAGGAAAAACCACCATGCCCGTCATCCACAAAATCCTGATCGCCAACCGCGGTGAAATCGCCTGCCGCATCCAGCGCACCGCCCAGGCTCTGGGCTATCGCACGGTTGCGGTGTTCAGCGACGCCGACGCCAATGCGCTGCATGTCCAAATGGCGGATGAGGCGGTGAACATCGGCCCGGCGTCCGTGCAGCAGTCCTACCTGAACATCCCGGCCATCCTCGACGCCGCCCGGCGCAGCGGTGCCGACGCGATCCATTCCGGTTATGGCTTCCTCTCGGAAAACGCCGAATTCGCCCGTGCCTGCGAACAGGCCGGCCTGACGTTCATCGGCCCCAGCGTCGAAGCCATCGAACTGATGGGCAGCAAACGCCAGTCGAAAATCGCCATGCTCGCCGCCGGTGTGCCGTGCATCGCCGGCTATCAGGGCGCCGAGCAGGATGACGCAACGCTGACCCGCGAAGCCGAACGCATCGGTTACCCGTTGATGATCAAGGCCAGCGCCGGCGGTGGCGGGCGCGGCATGCGTCTGGTGCACAGCGCCGAGGAACTGCCGGCGCAGTTGCGCACGGCCCGCTCGGAAGCCTTGAACGGCTTCGGCAGCGACGAACTGATTCTCGAACAGGCGCTGATCGAACCGCGTCACGTCGAGGTGCAGTTGTTCGGCGACCACCACGGCAATCTGATCTACCTCGGCGAGCGCGACTGTTCGATTCAGCGCCGCCACCAGAAAGTGATCGAAGAAGCGCCTTGTCCGGTGATGACCGAAAAACTGCGTCAGGCGATGGGCGAAGCGGCGCTCAAGGCCGGGCGTGCGGTGAACTATGTCGGCGCCGGCACCGTGGAGTTTTTGCTTGATGCCGATGGCCGGTTCTACTTTCTGGAGATGAACACCCGGTTGCAGGTCGAGCATCCGGTGACTGAATTGATTACCGGGCTGGATCTGGTGGCTTGGCAACTGTCGGTCGCCGAAGGCCAGCCGCTGCCACTGACCCAAGCGCAGGTGAAGCTCGATGGCCATGCCATGGAAGTGCGCCTCTATGCCGAAGATCCAGCCCAGGATTTTCTGCCGCAGACCGGGCGTGTCGAAGTCTGGGCGCCGGCACTGGATCGCGGTGCGCGGATTGATCACGGCCTGATCGAAGGGCAGTCGATCTCACCGTTCTACGACCCGTTGCTCGGGAAACTGATCGCCCACGGCGCGACCCGTGAAGAAGCCCGGCGCAAATTGCTGCGCGCGGTGCAGGACAGCGTGTTGCTGGGTGTGCAGAGCAATCAGCGACTGCTGGCCAGTCTGTTGCAGCATCCGCAGTTCATCAGCGGCGAATTCGGCACCGGGTTTATCTCGCAGCATTTCGCCGACCATCCTTGTCTGCATCCCCATAAACCGAGTGCCGAAGAACTCGCGGTTGCAGCGTTGCTGTTTTATCAATCCTGCGCCGGGGCGCATCGTTCACCCTTGGCCGGTTGGCGCAACAATACCGGGGCGCCATTGCACTATCGGCTGGGTCTCGACGATCAGGCGTGGAGTGTGCAATTGCTCGCCGCCCCGGATGGCATCGTTCGGGTTCAGGTGGCTGAACGTGCCTTCGAACTGAAGCTCATCGAATACAGCGAACGCTCGATATCCCTGGAAATCGAAGGCCTGCGCCAGCGCCACGCCTATCGCCTGCACGACGACCAGCTCTGGCTGTTCACCCGCCCCGGCAGCCTGCGCCTGGTGGATCGAACTCATGCGGTGATCGACAGTCAGACCCGCGTCAGCTCCGGCACCTTGAAAGCTCCGATGGATGGCGCAATCATCGACGTGCTTGTCAGCGAAGGCAGCCCGGTCAGCAAAGGTCAGTTGCTGGTGGTGCTGGAGGCGATGAAAATGGAGCACCCGCTCAAGGCCGGCATCGACGGCGTGCTCAAGCGGGTGCAGGTCAAGGTCGGCGATCAGGTCAAAAATCGTCAGGTTCTGTTGCAGGTCGAGTGAGTGGTCAAACGCATCCGCAAGGTTTGACTACGCTCTGACTATCAGGACGCGGAAATCAGGAACCCTGCGATGCCCCATTGGCTGGTCATTGATCTGGAAGCCACCACCGATGAGGGTGGCTGGCCGGTTACGGAAATGGAAATCATCGAGATCGGCGCCACCCTGGTGGATCGCGCCGGTCGCGAGCAGGACCACTTTCAGCGCTTCGTCAAACCGGTGCGTCGGCCCCTGCTGACGCCGTTCTGTCGCGAACTCACCCACATCACCCAGGCCAACATTGACGCCGCGCAACCGCTGACCGAAGTCTGGCCGGCGTTCGAGCGCTGGCTCGGTCAGCACCAGACTCGTCTTGAAGGCTGGGCCAGTTGGGGCGACTACGACCGCAGGCAATTGCTTCAGGAATGGCAGCGCCTGCAACTCGACAGTGCGCTGAAGCGTGTGCCGCACATGAACCTCAAACAGCGTTTTGCCAAGGCCCGACGCCTCGAACGGCCCCTGGGACTCAATGGCGCGCTGCAACTGGCGGGTATGCAGTTCACCGGTCAGCAGCACCGGGCGCTGGAAGATGCGCGCAATACCGCCCGATTATTGCCGCTGGTGCTGCCGCTCTAGCGCAGGTGACGGCGCCATGAGCCTTGTGCATACTGGCCTACCTTTTTGACCCTTTTAAGCCCTTTTCGAGAGGAATCGCCCATGTTTAAAGTCAACGAGTACTTCGACGGCACCGTCAAGTCGATCGCTTTCGGCACTGCTGAAGGCCCTGCGACCATCGGCGTCATGGCCCCGGGCGAATACGAATTCGGCACCAGCCAGCGTGAAATCATGCACGTGGTTTCGGGTGCACTGACCGTCAAACTGCCGGACAGCAGCGACTGGGAAACTTTCGCCGCCGGCAGCCAGTTCAACGTGCCAGCCAACAGCAAGTTCCAGCTGAAAGTGGCCGTCGACACCGCTTACCTGTGCGAATACCGCGGCTGAGATCCCGGTTTTCTGCGGCCATGAAAAATGCCCGTGTCCAAGGACACGGGCATTTTTCGTTTCGGGGCAGATTACTCGAGGATTTCCACAGGCATGCCGACTTCGAGTCGGCCATTGCTGTCATTGACCAGGTTTTGACCGAACATTGCACCGTCGGCCTGGGCGCGGGTCTTCTGCAGCGTCGCCAGTGGCTCGCGATCGGCGCTGCGCTCGCCTGTCTGCGGGTCGATGGTGGTGAGAATGCAGCGTGAACACGACTTGACCACGCGGAACTCGACATCACCGATGCGAATACGCTTCCAGCCATCCTCGGCGTACGCCTCGCTGCCCTCGATCACCAGATTCGGCCGGAACCGCAGCATTTCCAGCGGACGTCCGACTTCCTGCGACAAATGCTGCAGCGATGCCTCGCCAATCAGCAGCAGCGGGAAACCGTCGGCGAAGGCCACCTGGTCGTCATCGTTGCCATATCCGGCCTGAGTCGTCCGGGCGCGGTCCAGCGGCACTTGCACCAGCCGGGTCGGTTTGCCAATGAACTCGCTGACCCAACGGGCCGCTTCTTCGCCGGCATCCGGCACACGCAGGGTGTCGCGCCAGATGGTCACGCCGCGCAGTTCGGCTTCGTTGCCAGGCAGCGCGATATCAATCGCCGAATGCCCCGGCGCCTCGAGGTTCAGGCCACCGTCGGCATTCCACAGCGCCGACAATTGGCTCATCTTCGCTTCGGCACGCTGAGTCAGGAAGCGCCCGCTGGCCTCGTCTACCAGCATCCAGCGTCGGTCGCCCTCAAGCCCCAGTTTGTCCAGGCCAATCCCTTGCAGGACCTCGCCCTTGGCGGATTTCAACGGGTAACGATAAAGCGCGCTCAGACGCAGCATGGCCAGCTCCCTGGTGGGTGAAAAACGCCACCCTATACGAGCTTTGTCGCCGAATCAAAGTCTGACGCCGGATCAGCCTCGACAAGTTGATCAGGCCGGTATTTCGTCGAGCATCAGACGCTGGCGCACCACATCGACCAGTTTGTCCGGCTGGAACTTGGAGAGGAAGTTGTCGCAACCGACCTTCTTCACCATCGAATCGTTGAAGCTGCCGGACAGCGAGGTATGCAGCACCACATACAGGCCACGCAGACGCGGGTCGTTGCGGATTTCGGTGGTCAGGCGATAGCCGTCCATTTCCGGCATTTCCGCGTCGGTGAAGATCATCAACAGCTTGTCAGTCATGTTGACCCCTGTATCCGCCCACGCCTTGAGCATGTTCAGGGCTTTCAGACCGTCACTGGCAATGTGCATTTTCACGCCCAACTGGCCGAGGGTGTCGCGCAGTTGCGACAGGGCCACATTGGAGTCGTCCACCAACAGCACCTCACGACCGCGAGCCCGCTCCAGAACCGGGTCTTCGAGCTTGTCGCGGGACACCTTGGCGTTATAGGGAACGATTTCAGCGAGGACTTTCTCGACGTCGATGATTTCCACCAGTTGATCGTCGACCTTGCTGATGGCGGTCAGGTAGTGCTGTCGGCCGGCACTGGTCGGTGGCGGCAGGATGGCTTCCCAGTTCATGTTGACGATGCGATCCACGCCACCGACGAGGAACGCCTGCACCGAGCGGTTGTACTCGGTGACGATGATCGTGCTGTTGGGGCCCGGCACCAGAGGACGCATGCCGATGGCCTGCGACAGGTCGATCACCGGCAGGGTCTGACCGCGCAGGTTGACCACACCGCAGACAAACGGATGACGCTGGGGCATCAGGGTCAGCTTGGGCAGTTGCAGGACTTCCTGGACCTTGAACACGTTGATCGCGAACAATTGGCGCCCGGCCAGTCGAAACATGAGAATTTCCAGGCGATTCTCACCCACCAGTTGCGTGCGTTGGTCTACCGTATCGAGAATGCCGGCCATCAAATGACTCCTGGGGCTTGTACTGGTGAATTCATTAAAGAGGGTTATCGGCTGACTCCAGCCGATCTTGATCCCCATACAAATCACCTACAAAATGCCATGAGGAAGCATTGATGTCACATTAACATCATGCTTTACTGGCCCCGTGACTTCATCTGCTACATTCTCTGCGGCGCGACCACGGTTTGCGCGGCAGGTTCCCGTGCCTAAGGGATTCCCCTAGGAACAATCAGGCCCAACCTGATGTTCGCAATATCCAATAGCCATTAATGTGACGCCATTCTCATTGCATGAACGGAGTCAGGCTTTTGTGTGCGATCGCAGGTCAGTGGAACCCTCTCCTCTCGAAACCCCCGGCACCAGCCTCCTCGGCACTGCAGGGCGCGATCTCACGACGGTTCATGATCGTCGACACACACGACATTCGCTCATCAGACATGACGTTGTGGAGATAAGCATGCCGAACGACCGTAAAGAGTGGGCACAGCGGTTCCCCGAATTTCTCGTCGAGGCTGAAATGCTCCTGGCCAAGTCCGAAGAGTGCCTGAGTCACTTGCAACTGATCAGCAATGACAGGGACGCCATCGACTGCATGCTCAGCACCCTCCTCAAGCTGGCGAACAAGGCCGATGCCCTGGCGCTGGAGGCGGTCTCCGAATTCTCTCTGCACCTGCATGGCCTGCTCAGCCAGGCACAGGACCGTGTCGACCTGCATGCCGAGGCCCTGGATGCCCTGAAGGACTGCTTCACCTTGATGGCCTGGCAGCTTGAACTGATCGACCCGAGCACCGGCCAGTTGAGCCTGGACGACAGCGAGCAGACGTCCCTCATCGAAGCGTTCGCCTTTCAGGTCGGACAGAGCCAGTTTCAGCCACCACTCAAAGGCAAACCCCTGTCCCTCGTGTCTTACTCGGAGCGACAAGCTTAAACGCGAGCACCTGGCGTCCTTTGCAACACCGTTAGTTTGAAGCATCGAATGTCGCAATTGATTAACTCATGCCTGCCCGCGACACCTCCAAACAAATAATCATGTTTCACACATCCAGACTCACCACCACTGAAGTCAGGGTTTACCCGTGTATGAAAAATGAAAACTTCGGATTACATGGATAATTATCGGGTTCGGCAAATCAACTTTTTCCATTATGGAACTCGCGTCCAACATGGCGTATTTCCTGACTCTTCGGACATATAGGGTGAACGCGACCAACGGTATGTTAAGTGGTATTATGCCGCCCGTTAGTTGCTTTCACTTAATGGCACAGTGACTTCAATGACCGGTCTGCAGCAAAGTTGGCAGTCAATTACCGATCACTGAACCTTGTTGAATCAACAGCCTGAACCACAGTATTTTCAGACAGAGACCGCCAGTCACTCAGACCGGTCTGCCCGCAGCGAACATCCATTGGCTCCATCCGCTATGTACGCCAGCCTCAAGTCAATCATCACATGGCCTCCCTCCCGAGAAAACGCACGCCGGTTCACGCTCATGCTCTGCATTGGCGCGGCGGCCGGCAGCCTGTTGACTTATGGCTTGGCCGCACCGGTGTCGATTGGTTTGCTGCTGATCAATGTCGCAGCCGCAGGTTGCGTCTGGATACAGCATCGCCTGTCGCGAAAATCGATCAAGTTCCAGCCCCAGGAGCTGGCCGACCGCTTGCTCGAAGTGCAGGAAAACGAACGTCATCGTCTCAGTCGCGAACTGCATGACGACATCGGTCAGCTGCTGACCGCCGCCAAACTGCAGAGCGAATGGCTCAGGCGACGCCTGCCGGACGATCTCCAGGAACAGTGCTCGGCACTCTGTGACACCCTTGAGGAAACCCTCGACAAAGTCCGCGACGTTTCGGCCATTCTCAACCCGCGGCAACTGACCAGCCTCGGCCTGGAAGCCAGCCTGCGCGCGCACTTGCTCAAGACCCTGGCCAATACCTCGATTCACTGGAGTCTCGACTGCCAGCAGCGCCTCAATGGCATTCCTGAAGAAATGGCGGTCGCGGCCTTTCGAATCACTCAGGAAGCGGTGACCAACATCCTGCGTCATGCGCAGGCCAAAAACCTGCTGATCCGTGTACAGCGTCTTCACCAAGGCCTGAGCCTGCTGATCAGCGATGACGGTCTGGGTTTTGCCCCGGCTGCCGATCCCGGTCGTGAAGGGCAACGAGGGATGGCCGGGATGGCCGAAAGAATCGAGCAACTGGGCGGCACCCTGAACGTGACGAGCGAGCCGGACAAAGGCACTCAAATCGAAGCACTATTCCCCTGGGCGCCAAGGGCACTCGAGCGGGCCAGTACGAATAAGGTTATGCGTTGACTTGTAACTTACTTCTGGTGGATGACCACTCGCTGATCAGAGCCGGCGTGCGCGCTCTGGTGCTGGATATTCCGGGCTATGCGGTAATCGGCGAGGCCAATGACGGCTCGCAGTTGCTTGAAATGGTCGAGCAACTGAATCCCGATATCGTCCTTCTGGACATTTCCATGAAAGAAACCGGCGGCCTCGAAGCCTTGCAGCGGCTCAGACGAGTCCGCCCGCACAGCAAAGTGCTGATCCTTTCGATGCATACCGACCCTGCCCTGATCATGCAGGCGCTGGAGTCCGGTGCCCATGGCTATCTGCTCAAGGACACCACCGCCACCGAACTGGAGCATGCACTGGAAGCGCTACGCAACAACGAACGCTACCTGAGCCCCGCCATCGCCCACACGGTGATCAATCAGGCGCTGACCCGCAACCAGAAGCTGCAACCGGAAGTCGCCGACTCGCATAACCTCACGGCCCGCCAACTGGAAATTTTGCGCCTGATCGTGCGCGGCAAGTCCACACGCGAGATCGCCAATGGCCTGGGCCTGAGCATCAAGACCGTGGAAACCCACCGCTCGCAAATCATGAAACGCCTGCAGATCTACGACGTGGCAGGACTGGTGCTGTTTGCCGTGCGGGAACAGATCATCAGCCTGGACGACTGACCCGCCGCGTACCGCTCAACAGCGGTGAGTTCTCCGGCAAATGCATACGCAACGCCGCCGGGCGCGCGGCAAACCGCAGATTGTCACCTTCCAGCGGCTCGCCATCGAGATTGATGCAGAGCCCTTCGGCGGCCTTGATTTCAACCCAGGGCAAACGCGCGCGCACAAACATGTTGTCGATGCCGAAACCGTCGCTGAGCAGGCTTTTCAGTGTCCCGACCAACTCCTGCGGTGCCGGCAGGATACTGATATCCAGCAGACCGTCGTTCACCAGCGCCTCCGGACACAAGACATGCCCTCCACCCGCCTGGCGACCGTTACCGATGCCCAGCGCGAGCATTTCACCGCTCCAGTGGAAGCCCAGTCCCTGTAATTCGCCATAGGCGGTACGCAGTTCACTGAATCGCGACAGCCCCGTAAACAGATAGGCCGCGCCCCCCAGCACTTTTTTCAGATCCTCCGAGGTGTTGGCAGTGACCTGGCTGCCAAATCCACCGGTGGCCATGTTCAGGAATATCTGCCCGCCCACTTCGCCAAGATCGATGTCACTTGGAGGTCTATCGAGCAACTCGAGCGCTTCGGCCGGCTCCAGAGGAATACCGGCCGCGCGGGAAAAATCGTTGGCGGTTCCCAGCGGCAACAACACCAGACTGGCCTTGTGTGAATGAGCCGCCAACGCCTCGGCGATATCGCGCAAAGTGCCATCCCCGCCGCCGGCGATGATCTGCCTGTATCCGGCCGCCAGCGCCTCTTCCACCAGACGCTGGGCATCACCGGCCTCCCAGGTCAGACGTACCGCCAATTCCCAGCCCTGCTTGCGTTTGTGTTCAACGGCGGCGCGAACCGCTTCGTTAAGTGCCTGCTTGCCATGCAGAATCAGCAATGCCCTGCGCTCATCCATCTTGGCCACTCCCGTTATTAAATCAGTTCGGGACATCTTGACCTTCACAGCACGTAAAAGAGCCGCCGCAATCCCAAGTATTTCCAGCGGCGCGGCTTACTCGTCCTACAAGGCGGTATTTTTTCGTACGAAATGTAAGGAATCGGCTCAATTGACCCGTCCTGACCATTCGTACACTGTGGTTCTGAGGCAGTAATCTTTAACCCGATAACACACAAGGACGTGCAGGTAATGAGTCAAAACATCACCCGGACTTTAGATCATTCGAGAAGCAGTTTCTGCCGGCAGAAACTCATGGCGGCAGGCGGAATTTTCCATGCACAGTCATGAAGCAAGAATGACAGCAAGTCCGGTTGCCCCCCTCTCCGGCAGTCGCGCCTGCCATCAATCCGAATTCAAGAGCAGCGCCAAAAACACTGGAGAAAAAATCATGGACCCTCGTGTCACCGAGCTGGAAACCCACCTCAAATATATCCGCCGTGACATGGACGAAGTAAAAGGAGACGTCAAAGCCATCAAACACCGTCTCGCCTACTCTGCGGGCGCCACAGCAGTGGTCCTTGGATTGTTGGGCTGGGTTGCCAATAGCCGCTTCGACCAGCTCGTGACACTGATCAGCCGATGACTTACAGAAATGCAGGCCCCCGCCGGGCCTGCATTTCAATGTTCAGCCGAGAAGGTCACTCAGAGGAATAAAGGGCACCATCTCTCCCTGGATCAGGGTGCGCCCCTCCTGCACTTCTACCAACCCATCAGCCCAGGCGGCGCTACGCAGAACACCTGAGCTCTGGTTGCGGTAGATGGTTGCGTGCCCCTGTTCCATGCGTCCCCGCAGGAACTCACGCCGATTGCCGGCCTGGGGCCAGACGAATCCAGCCGGTACTGGAAACTTGAGAGGTTCTACATCCTGCACACCCTGGCGACGCAGCAGATAGGGCTTGGTCAACAGCGCAAAGGTCACCAGGGTGGATGCCGGATTACCAGGCAGGCCGATGACCGGAACACTTCGAAAGTGACCGACAGTCAAAGGTTTCCCGGGTTTGATTGCCAGCTTCCAGAGTGTCAGCTCTCCCTCTTCCCTCAGCGCAACGCCAAGGAAATCCGCTTCCCCAACCGATACGCCTCCGGTCGACAGAATCAGATCGGCCTCCTTGAGCTCCCCAAGACGTGCGCGGGTGGTGGGCAAGTCATCCGGAAGAATCCCGGCATCCAGCACTTCACAGCCCAATCGCTGCAGCCAGCTGCACAGCACCACCCGGTTGCTGTTGTAAATCTGCCCCGGACCCAGTGCCGTTCCCGGTTCGACCAGCTCATCACCAGTGGACAATACTGCCACGCGGATCTTGCGGACCACCTCAAGGCCGGCGCAGCCTAAAGACGCCGCCAGCCCCTGCTCGATCGGACCGAGACGGGTTCCGGCAGACAGGATCAACTCGCCGACGGTGGTTTCCTGTCCCTGCGGACGGATATTCTGACCGGACACCATGGGCTCGATAAACCGCACTCGTCCGTCGGACTCGATCACGGCGTTTTCCTGCATCTCGACGCAATCGGCGCCCGGCGGAACGGGTGCCCCTGTAAAGATACGGGCACAGGTGCCCGGCTCCAGCGGTTCAGGCGCCTGACCGGCAAAAATCTTCTGACTGACAGGCATCGTCTCACCGGTCCGGTCGGCCAGGTTCAGGGCATAACCGTCCATGGCACTGTTGGGCCATGGCGGCAGATCCAGTGTCGAAACCAGATCCTGTGCCAGCACCCGGCCCTCGACCTGCGCCAGTGGCAGATACTCGGATTCGACAATCCGCGAGGCGTCCGCCATTTCCAGCAGACGCGCCAATGCTTCCTCGACCGGCATCAGGCTGCCGGTCTTGCCAGGCTTACCCGCGGGATTCACAGGGAGCCGCCTGTTTCAGATGAGGGACGAAATTGCACGGGCGGTGCCGTGAATCCAGTTGCTCGGCCAAGATGCCGTCCCAACCGGTGCGTACCGCGTTGGTCGAGCCCGGCAGGCAGCAGACCAGCGTACCGTTGGCCAGCCCCGCCAATGCCCGGGATTGCACAGTGGAAGTGCCGATATCGGCCACCGAAATCTGGCGGAACAGTTCACCAAAACCATCGACTTGTTTGTCGAGCAGGCATGCAACGGCTTCCGGCGTGCTGTCTCGACCGGTAAACCCGGTGCCTCCAGTGATCAGCACCACTTGCACGACGTCTTCGGCGATCCAATGGGCGACTTGTGCACGGATTTTGTAGAGGTCATCTTTGAGCAATACCCGCTCAGCCAGGTTATGGCCGGCAGCGGTCAAACGGTCGACGAACATCTGGCCGGAGGTATCGGTTTCCAGCGTGCGGGTGTCACTGACTGTGAGTACCGCGATATTGAGCGGTGCGAAAGGTACATCAGCCTTGGCTTTCATAGGCTCGTCCAGTTGTAGGGGAAACAGCCCGGTGTTATATCACAGCGCTCCATTTTTTCGCCGAACCTGCGGAGAGTCGCCATGACTTCGAATACGCTATTGCCACCCTGCTCCGTCCTCTTGCTGGCCGGCGGGCGCGGCCAGCGCATGGGCGGCCAGGACAAGGGACTCGTCGAGTGGCAGGGCGAACCGCTGATCGCTCATCTGCAGCGCAAGGTACGCCCCATGACGGATGACCTGATCATCTCCTGCAACCGCAATCATGAACGTTACGCATCTTTCGCAGATCAACTGGTGAGCGATGACGTGGAGGACTTTCCGGGGCCGCTGGCCGGTATTCGCGCAGGTTTGCGCGCTGCCCGCCACACCCACTTGCTGGTCCTGCCTTGTGATGTACCGCGAATCGACCTCCCCTTGCTCCAGGAAATGCGCGAGACCGCCAGCCTGCACCCTGAAAATCCGTTGATGCTGCGTCATGATGACCACTGGGAACCCTTGCTTTGCGTCATCCCGGTGGCGCTGCTGCCAGCGTTCGAAGACGCCTGGCACGAAGGAGAACGCAGCCCGGGCCGGCTCATGCGCAGCCTTGGCGCCCAGGCTCTGATCTGCCCGGACAACGACCCGCGACTGGCCAATCTCAATACCCCGGAACTGTTAAGCTCTCATAACACTGTGTCAGACTGACCGCATTCAAGGAACTCTCACGCCTTGCATACGTCTACAAGTTCAGTAACCAAAAGAATTCCCTTCGGAGACAAACACATGACTCAACGGACTCTCGCCACTTTCATGCTCGCACTGGGCCTGGCCACCCTCGCCGGTTGCGCTTCGCCAACGGTGATCACCTTGAATGACGGTCGCGAAATCCAGGCCGTCGACTCGCCTAAATACGACAAGGATTCGGGCTTCTACGAGTTCGAGCAACTGGACGGCAAGCAGACTCGCATCAACAAGGATCAGGTTCGCACCGTTAAAGAGCTGTAAGCGCCCCCTGACACGAAAAAGCCCGCATGATGCGGGCTTTTTCATGGGCGGTAGAATGTTGCTCTACAGATCACCAGTCCAGAGTGATCCGGCTTTCAAATTCACGTACCTGCCCCGTGACCGGATCGATGAACCGCAAACCCTGCGCCAGAAGCTTGAGTGGTTTTGAATAGTCATCCTCAACATCCTTGAGCACCTCGGGATAGAACGGATCATTGCAGATGCTCGCGCCCAGCGCCGTCATATGCACCCGTAACTGATGTTTTTTTCCGGTCACTGGAAACAGGCCATAGCGCCAGAGTTCGCCGTTGCGTTCTCGAACCTCCACTGCAGTCTCGGTATTACTGACGCCCGGAACCTCCTGCATGCGGAAAAAAGGCTCTCCATCAACCAGCCGGCTTTTGTGCACCAAAGGAAAGTCCAGTCCCGGAAGCGCGGCTGCAATCGCCTCATAACGCTTTTCGATTTGCCGTGTCGGGAACAATGACTGATAGGCCGAACGACTCTGGGGATTGGCCGAGAAAATCACCAAACCGGCGGTGTGCCGGTCAATTCGGTGCAGCGGCACCAGATGCGGATTGTCCAGACGGCGAATCAACCTGCGCAGTAACGTCTGCTCCACATATTCACCCGCCGGAGTCACGGGGAGAAAGTGCGGCTTGTCCGCCACGACCAGATGCTCGTCCGCATACAGAATCGACTCGATCACCGGAATCGGTTTTTCATCCGGGACTTCACGAAAATAGTGGATACGCATGCCTTCTTTGTAGGGCAAGTCCACTGCTATCGGTTGCCCCTGACCGTCCAGTACACGCCCCCGCGCAATCCTGTCGAGCCATTGCTCACGCCCGATGGCACTGAAATGATCGCAGAGACAATCGAACACCGTCCGCCAGTCACCGGGGGGCAGATAAAGCGTGCTGGCCTGATTCTGTGCGGCGGAAAATGTTGGTGCGCTGGACATACGGAAAACTCGAACCCTCAAAACAGAGCGGCATTATCCAGCACAGCACACGACGGGCCTAGCGGAATCAGGCAGGGATCGACTTGAGGGCCGCCGCTTCAGTGAATTCCTTCAACCAGCGCAGCACATCGACGGCCTCCCAGCGACCCGGGTCATACAACGCGTACAGCAATCCCTGATAGCCGACCACATCCAGTTGCTTGTGGTAGCCGGCGCGCTGAAACAACGCCTCGATCTCGGCAAAGCAGGTATTGAAATGGAGCTTGTTGAACGGCGTCTTGCCTTCCGTGACCAGACCGTCCAGACGCAACTCGTGGACCGCCTCGCGCACCACGTCGACCGACATCCGGTTCACGCTGCTTTTCAACTGTTCGACATTGACCACGATTCATCCCTCTGGCGTACCGACTGCCCTGCACATTGTCCAGAGAGGACACAGCATGACCAGCCACACTCAATTACTGTATGCGCATACAGTAACCGAATAATCCGGCCAGTGCCAAGGATGGATGATCGCCGCGATGAATGGGCGCAAGAGGATCAACGCAGGAATGCCACCACCTGATCGGCGCTGAATGGCCACCCCAGTTCCGCGCCGGTATCGGTTCGTCGCAGAACCGGAATCCGCAGACTGTAGGCCTCGAACCAGGACTCATCCTCAGCGATGTCCACCAGTTCCACCAGCAGGCCATGCTCGACAAATGGCATCAACTCGGCTTCGGCGACTTCACACAGATGGCACCCCAGGGTGCCGAACAACTGGCATTCAGGAAGCATGTGCGCTGTATCCAGAAATTTGAGTGGTCATTCTAGGCCCGACCCGCAAACCCGTCGAGCGATCGGAAGCTTCAAACCTTCGAGCAGAATCATCCTCGTAAAACCCTGACGCAAATCAGCCCGGGAAAAGGCGAATTGCATGATGCTCCAGTGTTTTTTGCCTCTACGCTTGTTTAGCTCGCCACCATTGCCGGAGTGTCTTGTGTTCGCCAACCTGTTGATCATTCTCGCCTCGTCCCTGGTAGTGATTGCCCTGTTCCGACGCCTGCGTCTGCCGCCAGTGCTGGGATATCTGTGTGTGGGATTGATGGTCGGCCCGCAGGCGTTCGACTGGATCAACGAAAGCGAGCATCTGCCGGACCTTGCCGAACTGGGTGTGGTGTTTCTGTTGTTTTCCCTGGGACTTGAATTCTCCCTGTCGAAAATGATTGCCCTGCGCCAGGTGGTGTTTCGCCTGGGCAGTCAGCAGGTACTGATCAGCACGGCCTTGCTGGGAGGCGTGCTGATGCTGCTGGGCATGCCCTTCACGCCGGCGTTGTTGCTTGGCGCGGGCCTTTCGTTGTCATCGACGGCCATCGTCACCAAGGAACTGGGCAGCCTCGGAGAAATCTTCAGCAGCCACGGCCAGAACGCAGTGGGCGTCTTGTTGTTTCAGGATGTGGTGGCCGTGTTGTTGCTGACACTGGTCCCCGTATTTGCCGGAAGCAGCGATCAGGCCTGGTATTGGGCATTACCCCTGACACTGATCAAGACCGTGGTGCTGTTTTTCGGTTTGCTGCTGGCCAGTCGCTGGCTGTTGCCGCGCTTGTTCCAGGAAGTGGCGGCATCACGTTCGGCCGAGCTGTTTGTGCTGTTGGCGCTGGTGATCGTATTGCTCACGGCATGGCTGACTCACCTGCTCGGTCTGTCGCCAGCCCTCGGCGCGTTCCTCGCCGGCATGCTGCTGGGGGAGAGTCATTACCGGCACCAGATCGAAGCCGATCTCCGGCCGTTCCGCGACATCCTGCTCGGCCTGTTCTTCGTCAGCATCGGCATGCTGATCGACCTGCAACTGTTCGCCAGCCACAGTCTGCTGATTCTCGCCATGACTCTGGGTCTGCTGGTGATCAAGGGCTCAGTGGTGGCGCTGCTGGTGAAATGGCGTGGCAACGACAATGAAACCGCCTGGCGCAGCGGCCTGGCACTGGCTCAGGGAGGCGAGTTCTGTTTCGCCCTGATGGCGCAGATGCAGCAGAATCAACTGATGCCCGCCGACCTCGGTGCCCTTCTGCTGGCCGCGACATTTTGCTCGATGCTGCTGACGCCGCTGATGCTGCGCGCTGCACCGCGCATCGCCGCCGCACTGCACCGCAAACCCAATCAGGAAGCACAGATCGAGGAAATCAGCGCCCTTAATGCCGGCTTCGACCAGCATGTGGTGATCTGCGGTTACGGCCGTGTCGGTCAGTCGATCGGACGCTTCATGCGCAATGCCGGGCAGCCTTATGTCGCGCTGGACAATGATCCGGTGCGCATACAGGAAGCGGCAACCGTCGAACGCGACGTGCATTACGGCGATTCCTCCCGCGCCGACCTGCTGACCGCGGTCGGCTTGCTCCGCGCCAGATTGCTGGTGATTGCCGTGGATCAGAGCGATGTCGCCTTGCGGGTGCTCAAGGAAGCCCGGCGACTCAACCCGAAAGTGCCGATTCTGGTACGCACCCGCGATGACAGCCAGTGGGCCGAACTGAAAGCCGCCGGCGCCAGCGAAGTGGTGCCGGAGTTGTTGGAATCAAGCCTGATGCTTGCCTCTCATGCCTTGATTCTGCTTGGTCTGCCGGCACACCAGGTGCAGGAGAAAGTCGATCGGGTGCGCATCGACCGCTATCGCCTGCTGCATGGTTTTTACCCGGGTGCCGAAGATGAAGAGATCTAGTCCTGGCTCACCGCGCCGATCTTGTGCAGCGAAAGATCAGCGCCGTAATACTCCTGCTCCTGGCTGAGGCGCAGACCATGCATCGCCTTGATCGAACCATACACGGCGAAACCGCCGACCAGCGCGACCAGCACGCCCAACGCCGTGCCGATCAACTGGCTGATCAGGCTGACGCCGCCAAGCCCGCCCAACGCGGTCGAGCCGAAGATCCCGCAGGCGATGCCACCCCACACGCCACACAAGCCGTGCAACGGCCAGACACCCAGCACGTCGTCGATCCGCCATTTGACCTGCGCCGCCGTGAAGCACCAGACAAACAGGGCGCCAGCAATCACACCGGTCACCAGCGCGCCCACCGGATGCATCAGGTCAGAGCCGGCACACACCGCCACCAGACCGGCCAACGGGCCGTTGTGCAGAAAGCCCGGGTCATTGCGCCCGACGATCAGCGCCGCCACCGTGCCGCCCACCATCGCCATCAACGAATTGACCGCCACCAGCCCGCTGACGCCTTGCAGGGTTTGCGCGCTCATCACGTTGAAGCCGAACCAGCCGACAATCAGGATCCACGAGCCCAGCGCCAGAAACGGAATGCTCGAAGGCGCGAAGGCCACCAACCGGCCATCGCGATAGCGGCCGTTGCGCGGGCCCAGCAACAGCACCGCCGCCAGCGCCAGCCAGCCGCCCATGGCGTGAACCACCACGGAGCCGGCGAAATCATGAAACGCGGCGCCGAATCGCGCGGCCAGCCAGGCTTGCAGACCATAGTTGCCGTTCCAGATCATCCCCTCGAAAAACGGATAGATGAATGCAACGATCAGCGCCGTCGCGCACAACTGCGGAACGAACCGTGCCCGCTCGGCAATGCCGCCGGAAATGATTGCCGGAATCGCCGCGGCGAACGTCAGCAGGAAGAAAAACTTCACCAACCCGTAACCATGATCGGCGCTGAGCACCGCCGCCGGTTGCAGGAACGTCACCCCGTACGAAATCCAATAGCCTATAAAGAAATAGGCCAGCGTCGACACTGCGAAGTCGCTGAGAATCTTCGACAGGGCGTTGACCTGATTCTTCTGTCGAACCGTTCCGACCTCCAGAAAGGCGAAACCGGCGTGCATGGCCAGCACCATGACCGCGCCGATAAGAATGAACAACGTGTTGGAACTGTGAACGAGCGTATCCACCGCGCTTTGCAGATTTTCCATGAAGAGGCAGACCCAAGGCTGAAAAAGGCACCAAATCGGTTCATGCAGACATTTCATGCACCAAGTTGCGACCGCGCAGTCACGAACCCAAGGGGCCGCTGAACCGCTTTGGCGCACGAGGTCGATGTCCTGAGCTGAACCCGTATCATCCGGGCTATGATTTCCCGGTGTCGCGCCCGGCAACAGCGCACTGATGCCGTATGACGCACCACGACACAGCAAAAGATGTACCAGTCATTTGTACTGAACCTTCACGCAAGGCTCATACTCGAAAGTTTCAGAAGCCGCTTCAGACCGCCACTTACGGAGATCCCCAATGGCCAGCACCAAGGCAAAGACTGCTCAAGAAATCCTGATGAACGACTTCCAGACCCTGGTCAGCGACACCGAACGGTTGCTGGAACACACCGCCACGCTGGCCGGTGACCAGGCTGATGAGTTGCGTGAACAGATCCATGAAAGTCTGCTGCGCGCGCGGGAAACCCTGAAGCTGACCGAAGACACCCTGCGCCAGCGTGGACAGGCTGCGGTCACCGCCACTGAAGATTACGTGTCGGCCAATCCATGGCAATCGGTGGGCATCGCCGCCGGGGTAGGCTTTCTGATCGGCCTGCTGGCCACGCGGCGCTGATCATGTCGATCGGTGAATCGGGCCCGACTGCGGGCACTGCCTCTTCCACACGGCGCCTGGGTGCAGCCGTACTCGGTCTATTGCACAGTCACGTCGAATTGTTCGGCATCGAGCTGCAGGAACAGAAGGCACGAACCGTCAGCCTGTTGCTGTTCGCCGGCCTCGCGCTGGTGTTTGCACTGCTGTTGCTGGTGGGCCTGTCGACCCTCGTCCTGATCGTGTTCTGGGACACGTATCGACTTGCCGCCATCATCGGCCTGTGTGTGTTCTACACCCTGGCGGCGATCTTCTGCGGGCTGCGTCTGAAGGCTGCGATCTTCGATGAATCCTCGCCCTTCCACGGCACCCTGGAAGAGCTGGCCAACGACCGGGAGCGCCTGCTGCCATGAGCCTGCCTGAACTTCCGCACAACAGCTCACGCCGGGAAATGCGCAAGGCCCTGATCCGCCTGCGCATGGAAATGCATCGTCAGGAAATCCGCCACGAAACCGGCCAGGTGCTGCAGCCCTTGCATCGCATGCGTGGCATGACGCAAAACCTGCAGGACGGTTTCGGCATCAAGCACGCGCCTTTATGGGGCGTGGCGGCGGTGACGCTGCTGGGCTTTCTCACCGGCAAGGGTGCGAAAAGCGGTGGCGTCGGCGGTCTGAGTCGGTTGATCCGCCTCGGCACCAGCCTTGCGCCGCTGATCAAACTGGTGATGCAGAACTCGGGCAAACGCTGAGCTCCACATCTGGCTGCATTCTTGCACTGCTGGCGGGATTGAATCTCTTCACACGGAGATTCAATCCCGTTCGCCTTTCTGGCGGGCAGGACTCGACCAGAACAACAATGACCAAGGAGGCCCCGTGATCGACGGGCAACCGCTCGCCTGCTTTCAGCCTTTCATCGATACCGCTACCGGACGCATTGCAGGCGTCGAGGCACTGGGTCGATTGCGCCAGACGCACGGGCAACTGACATCGGTCGGGCCGCTGTTCGCCGACCCGCGAACCCCCGCTACCGCTTTGCGCCGCCTAGACCGGCAGATTCGTGACAATGCGTTGAGCCGATTTCACGAAGCACCGCCGGACTGGTTTCTCAGCCTCAACATGTCTCCGCGCTGGATCAGCCGCTTGCGCGCAGACCAGGCGCTGCCCAGTCTCAAACAACTCGCCCGGCATGGCGTCGATCCGCAGCGGATTGTCTTCGAGATCACCGAGCTGGGCGGCAACAGTCAGCGCCTGTCCGAAGTGGTCGCGCGCTATCGCGATGCCGGGGCGCGGATCGCTATCGACGATTTCGGCGCCGGGTATTCACAGCTCGATCGCGTGCTGGCGTTGCAGCCGGACATCCTCAAGCTCGACATGCGTCTGTTTCAGGCCGCAGCTCTCGGCGGACCCAGCAGCGATGTGGTCAAGGCACTGGCGCAGATGGCGGAAAAGACCGGTTGCCGGATCATCGCCGAAGGCGTGGAGACCGCAGCGCAGCTGAATTTCGCGCTGGAATGTGGTTCACGCTACGTGCAGGGTTTCCTGTTCGCCCGGGCACAGGAGGCATTTTTCGCGACGGACGCTTTCGTCCAGCACTTCGCCGAACTGCGCCAGGCCTATGTAAAGCAAAAACTCGTCGAGCGCGGCAAGTTGATGACCATGCGTCAACAGCTCAGCGAATTGATGACGATCCTGCAGACCTGGGCCCAGACCCATGCACCGCTCAGTGCGTTGCCGCAACTGGATGCCTTTCCGTGGTTGCTGCGGTTTTATCAGTGCGATCGCCAGGGCACGCAACTGACACCGAATCTGGAATGGCGCCAAAGTGGTTGGGTCGCCGACAACCGTTATCTGGGCCACAACTGGTCCTGGCGCCCCTACTTCTACCATCTTCTGGCCGAAGGCTGGGAAGAACGCCGGCTGACGCTTTCCAACACCTACCGCGATGCCACCAGCAACCAGTACTGCCTGACCGCCGGACAGTTTTTCGACAATGGCGAGCGCCTGCTGTTGATCGACATCGACGCCGCCGGGTTGTAGTTGCGCTTGCAGACACTCGCCCGAACCGGGAAGCTAGGGCACCAGTCACCCGACGGAGAGAATCAGCCTTGGATTGGCAAACCCTGCTCAACCGCGAACGTCTCGGCAAGCCGCTGCACAGCCCGCAGGAACTCGGCCGCAGCCCGTTCCACAAAGATCATGACCGCATCATTTTCTCCGGCGCCTTTCGCCGCCTGGGCCGCAAGACTCAGGTGCATCCCGTGTCGAGCAACGACCACATCCACACACGCCTGACCCACTCGCTGGAAGTCAGTTGCGTCGGTCGTTCACTGGGCATGCGCGTCGGTGAAACCCTGCGTCGCGCACTGCCCGAATGGTGCGAACCGAGCGACCTGGGCATGGTCGTGCAGTCCGCCTGCCTGGCCCATGACATCGGCAATCCGCCTTTCGGCCATTCCGGCGAAGACGCCATTCGCCATTGGTTCCAGCAGGCCGCCGGACGCGGCTGGCTGGATGCGATGAGTGATGCCGAGCGCGGGGACTTCCTGAATTTCGAAGGCAATGCCCAAGGGTTCCGGGTTCTCACGCAACTGGAATATCACCAGTTCGACGGGGGCACCCGGTTGACCTACGCGACCCTCGGCACTTACCTCAAGTACCCGTGGACCGCCCGTCACGCCGACTCTCTGGGTTACAAGAAACACAAGTTCGGCTGCTATCAGAGCGAGCTGCCTCTGCTGGAGCAAATAGCCCACAAGCTCGGCCTGCCGCAACTTGAGGAGCAACGCTGGGCCCGTCATCCGCTGGTCTATCTGATGGAGGCGGCGGACGATATCTGCTATGCGCTGATCGATCTGGAAGATGGCCTGGAGATGGAGTTGCTGGAATACGCCGAGGTCGAGTCGCTGCTGCTCGGTCTGGTCGGCGATGATCTGCCGGAAACCTATCGGCAACTGGGTCCGCTGGATTCACGCCGGCGCAAACTGGCGATCCTGCGGGGCAAGGCCATCGAGCACCTGACCAACGCCGCCGCCCGGGCCTTCGTCGAGCAACAGGACGCACTGCTGGCCGGGACGCTGCATGGTGATCTTGTGGAGCACATGCATGGTCCGGCCAAACGTTGCGTGCTGAATGCCAAGGACATCGCCCGAAAGAAAATCTTTCAGGACAAACGCAAGACCCTGCATGAGATCGGTGCCTACACAACACTGGAAATTCTGCTCAACGCGTTTTGCGGCGCCGCCCTGGAACAGCACAACGGCCGTACACCGTCCTTCAAGAGCCGCAGGATTCTCGATTTGCTGGGCAACAACGCACCAGATCCACACGGCCCACTGCACGCATCGTTCCTGCGCATGATCGACTTCATCGCCGGCATGACCGACAGCTACGCCAGTGACATGGCTCTGGAAATGACGGGGCGTTCCAGTCATTGAGTCGCTGCCCGACCGTTCAAAACCTTGACCGGTCGGGCGCGAATTGCGGGAGCGCAACAAGCTTCCTGCTTCAAGTTGACAGTTGCGCTCTATGTCGCCGTCAAAACCCGAAACAACAATCCACGGATGGACGACAAACATTAAACAAGCTGCTTCTTCAAAATGGCACTGTCTTGCAATATGAAAGCCGAACTTGAAACCCTACTCTCTACCTAAGCCAAAACTAGTTCACGCGTAGTCTTATTCCTCTTTACTTGTAGGAACAATCCTAGATTGCCACTGAAGCACTGGGGCTTCATGCGACCGCTCATCCAACTGAGCTAAGGTGCGCCCTTTATTCGCGCCCGCATGGAACTTTATATGAACTCCGTTTTTATCGTCGACGATCATCCCGTTATTCGTCTTGCCGTTCGAATGTTGTTGGAACATGAAGGTTACAAAGTCGTCGGTGAAACCGATAACGGGGTCGATGCCATGCAAATGGTTCGTGAATGCGCCCCCGACCTGATCATTCTCGACATCAGCATTCCGAAGCTGGACGGTCTGGAAGTTCTGGCCCGTTTCAATGCCATGAGCTCTCCGTTCAAGACACTGATACTGACCGCGCAGTGCCCCACACTGTTCGGCATTCGCTGCATGCAGTCCGGCGCATCGGGTTATGTGTGCAAGCAAGAAGACCTGAGTGAACTGGTCAGCGCCATCAAGGCTGTTCTTTCCGGTTACAACTACTTCCCCAGTCAGGCCCTGAACCCGGTGCGCAGCGATGATGTGCGCTACACGGAGCTGGAACTGTTCAAAGCCGTTAATGACCGGGAATTAATGGTATTGCAACTATTTGCCCAAGGTCGCACTAACAAGGAAATCGCCAAAGGCATGTTCCTCAGCAACAAGACCGTCAGCACTTATAAAAAACGGCTGATGCAGAAACTCAAGGCCAAGTCCCTTGTAGAACTTATCGAAATGGCCAAACGTAACGCACTCGTGTGAGAGCCAACATGCCCAGCCGTCTAAAGAACTGTCTGATTGTAGTGAGTGCATGTCTGGGGCTAATCACGCCTGCAAGCGCCATGTCCGTCACTTCACAAGACCTGACCCTGATCAGCCGTGCGACCGAAAGGCTGCTGCCGGACGTGCTTGAACCTTCGCAACGAGGCTGGTTGCACAAGCGCAACGAGTTGATTCTGGGTACATCCGCTCCGGACTATCCGCCTTTTGACATGACCTCCAGCGGCCGCGACTACGAAGGTTTCACGGCCGATTACGCAGGCCTGGTCGGCCAGGCAACCGGTCTGCCTGTCAGGGTAAAGCGTTTTGCCACACGAGACGCCGCGATACAGGCACTGATCGATGGCAGCATCGACATGCTCGGGACGTCCAATGGGCTGGAAGCGGAAAACGCCAGCCTCGTCCTGTCCAGACCCTACGCCATCGATCAACCGGTACTGGTGACCCGCGAAGGCGAAACCCGCTCACTGAGCGAGGGACTGGCCGGTCTGCGGCTGAGCATGCTGTATCACTATCTGCCGCTGGACGAGGTCAAGGCCTTGTACCCCAAAGCCCTTATCACGGCCTACCCGTCGTACCAGAATGCAATCAACGCAGTGGCATTCGATCAGGCCGATGTGTTTCTCGGCGACACCATTTCCACTCACTACATGATCAGCAAGGGATATCTGAACAACATCCGCATGGCCAACTTCGGCAAGCACGAAGCCCATGGTTTCAGTTTTGCCGTGCGTCGCGACAACCCTCAATTGCTGGGCATCATCGATGCCGTGCTCAAGGCCGTCCCGGCCAGCGAGCGGGAAAACATCGCCAAACGCTGGAGCGCCGGCAGCGACACCTTGCTGACTGACCAGAAACTGCAACTGACCCACCGTGAAGAACAATGGTTGAAAAGACATCCGGTGGTAAGCGTGGTCGTCAACGAGGCCTTCGCCCCCCTGACGTTCTTCGACACCGACGGCAATTTTCGCGGCATCAGCGCCGACCTGTTCGAACTCATCCGCCTGCGCACCGGGCTGCGCTTCGAAGTCCACCGCAGCCGCAGTGACGCCGAGATGATCAAACAGATCGAAAATCATCAGGTCGACCTGATCGCCGCCCTGCTGCCCACGCCCCAACGGGAGGAAACCCTCAGGTTCAGTCGTCCTTACCTTGAAAACTCCTACGTCCTGCTGACCCGCAAAGCTGCCGACAGCCCGACGCATCTCGGGCAGCTCAAGCGCAAGCGCCTTGCCATAGCCCAGGGCAATCCGATGATCGGCTACTTGCGCCGCGAGTTTCCGCGCATCCAGTTGATCGAAACGCCGGACACCTTCAGTGCGGTGGCATTGCTCGACGAAGGCCAGGTCGACGGGGCGGTGAACTCGCTGGTGATCGCCAACTATTTCATCGCCTCACACATTTTCGAACAGCCACTGCAGATCACCACCACCATCGGCACGAGTCAGGCGGCATTTTCCGTGGCAACAGCCCGTGACAACCCGGAGCTGAGTTCGATCATCGACAAGACGTTGATGAGCATCACGCCCGAGGAACTGGGCATCATCAATGGTCGCTGGCGCGGCTATTCAAGTCTTTCCCAGGGCGCCTGGCACCAGTATCGGCGTCTGTTCTACCAGGTCATCGGCGGAGCCGGCCTGCTCCTGCTGCTGTCACTGCTGTGGAATGCCTACATGCGCCGCCAGATCAGGCAGCGCAAAGCAGCCGAACGCGCCCTGAACGATCAACTGGAGTTCATGCGCTCCTTGCTCAACGGTACGCCACACCCGATCTACGTACGTGATCGACAGGGACTGCTGCAAAGCTGCAACGACAGTTACCTCGAAGCCTTCAATGCCCGGCGCGAGGACGTCATTGGCAAAAGCGTCATGGAGGGCGCACTGAACAACGCCTTCGAAGCCCGGGTCTTTCAGGCCGATTACCAGCGAGTGGTGAGTGAGGGCAAGCCGCTCGTGCTCGACCGGCCCCTGCACATCGGTAACCGGCGCCTGACGATCTACCACTGGATCCTGCCGTACCGCGACTCCAGCGGTGAAGTTCAGGGCATCATCGGTGGCTGGATCGACATCAGCGAGCGACATGAACTGTTCGACGAACTTCGCGCCGCCAAGGAACGGGCGGATGAAGCCAACCGGGCCAAGAGTACGTTCCTGGCGACCATGAGCCACGAAATCCGCACACCGATGAACGCGGTGATCGGCATGCTCGAACTGACCCTCAAACGCCTGGACAAGACACATCCGGACCGCTCCAGCATCGAAACCGCCTACAGTTCGGCCAAGGACCTGCTGGGGCTGATCGGCGACATTCTGGATATCGCCAGAATCGAATCCGGGCGCCTGAGCCTGAGCCCCGAGCGGGTCAACCTCGTTGCAACCATCGGCTCGGTGATCAGGATATTCGAAGGCCTGGCTCGCCAGAAGCATCTGAGCCTGGTGCTGAACCTCTCCCCTCCCGAACTGGACGTCGACGTGCATCTGGATCCGCTGCGCTTCAAGCAGGTGTTGTCGAACCTGATCAGCAATGCGATCAAGTTCACTGAACATGGGCAAGTGAGGATCACGCTGGAGCTTGTGGCCGGCGAGCCCCCTGAATGTTCACGGGTGCAGTTGACCGTACAGGACAGCGGCATAGGTATCACTGCCGAGGATCAACGGCGTCTCTTCGAGCCTTTTGCCCAGGCTCGCCATGGAAAGTGCCGGGCAATCAGTGGTGCCGGCCTGGGGCTGGTCATCAGTCGCAACCTCTGCGAAATGATGGGCGGAACACTGCAACTGAGCAGCCAGTCGGGGATCGGCACACAGGTGAGTGTGTCGTTGCCACTGACAATCCTGCCCGCCGAAGTGACGAACCCGAAACAGGAACCGCAGATCCAGACCGCCCTGACGCCACTCAACGTTCTGGTGGTCGACGATCATCCAGCCAATCGCCTGCTGATGTGCCAGCAACTGGAGTACCTCGGCCATCGCTTCAGCATCGCCGAAGAGGGGCGCAGCGCACTGGAATTATGGAAAGACAACGAATTCGACCTGGTCATTGCCGATTGCAACATGCCTGTCATGAACGGCTACGAACTGACCCGTGCGATCCGCCGTCACGAAAGGCTCACGCAGCGTCCGGCCTGCGCGGTGCTCGGGTTTACCGCCAATGCCCAGCCGGAAGAGATCCTTCGCTGCAGACAGGCCGGCATGAATGAGTGCCTGTTCAAACCCCTGAGCCTGAGCGTCTTGAGCCAGTGGGTCGACAGCGTACGGCCACTGTTTCGCACACCCGCGTTCAACCTGCAGGGAATGCACTCGCTGACGGGTGGAAACCCGGCACAGGTCCGGCGACTGCTGACCGAACTGCTCAACAGCAGTCGCCTGGACCGCCAGGACCTGCAAGCCCTGTCCCGAGGAGGAAACCACCAGGCACTGGCCGAGATTGCGCACAGGATCAAAGGCGCCGCACGCATTGCTCAGGCCACCCGCCTGATCGACAGTTGCGATGCACTTGAACAGGCCTGTCTGCAGACATTGCCGCAGAGCGAGATCGCGCGCCGTTGCGAAGACAGCCATGACGCCATCCTCGAACTGGAAAATGCGTTGGAGAAAGCACTTGAGCAACGACAGATGACATCCGACCAGAGCAGAGTGAGCGGGCCTTAACTATGCTTGAACGCTGAGCAGTGTGTTTATCAACACGGAGAGTCCGCAATGCCCAGCCCACTGCGCCCGGAACAACGCCGGTTCCCATTGCACGTGCACATCAGCGTCATGTTCACCTTTCTGCTGTTGCTCACCGGCGTGGTGCTGGGATTGTTCAACTACCGGCAGACCACGCAGATCATTCTGTCGAGCGGCGAAAAGCTCTTCGAACGCATCGAACAGGATGTACGCGTCGATCTGCAATCGACCTATGCACCGATCCGGCACTTGTTGAGTCTGCTGGCAGACACTCCGGGATCCCGGGCCACCACCCTCGAACAACGCCTGACCTTGCTCAAGCCGTTCAGCCAGTCACTGGCGGACAATCCGGACCTCGCTTCGCTGTATCTGGGTTACGACAACGGTGACTTCTTCATGGTGCGGCCATTGCGCACCGCATCACTGAAAGCCTTGCTCAAGGCGCCGGATGCAGCGGCGTATCAGGTCTGGAGCATCGAGCATGACGCCAGCGGCAAGGCCCGCTCGCAATCGCTGTTTTTCGACCAGGCGTTGACCGCGCTCGGTCGCACCGACAATCAGGACGACGCCTACGACCCGCGCGGCCGGGCCTGGTACACACTCGCGCAGCAGCAGGACGAACAAGTCACCACCGAGCCCTACGTATTTTTTTCCACCCGCAATGTCGGCACTACTCTCGCCCGACGCAGCGGTGAACACGCGGTGATTGCTGCCGACCTGACCCTCGACGCGCTGTCGGCGACCCTGACCAAGCATGTGGTGACGCCGGCGACCGAAATTGTCCTCTTCGATGCCGATGGCAACGCCGTGGCGTATCCCGACAGCAGCCGGCTGATCGTCGACGACCGGACCGCCCGCCTGGCCCGGGCGGCCGACCTGAGCCCGAGCCTGCATGCCCTGTTGTCCAGTGAACACCAGAGCAATCGACTGAAAGCCGACGGGCGACGCTGGATCGTCGCCCGCAGCCACTTGCAGGAAGGCGGACCGACAGGCCTGCAGTTGGCCTTGCTGGTCCCGGAGGATGAGTTACTGGTCGATGCCTATCGCATGCGCTGGCAAGGCGCACTGATCACCCTGGCCACGTTGTTGCTGTGCCTGCCACTGGGCTGGCTGATCTCGCGGATTCTGGTCAAACCTCTGCATGCACTGGTCAGGGAGGCCGATGCAATCCGCAGTTTCGATTTCAACTTCCCGGTGACCCGGCGCTCGCTGGTGCTGGAGATCGATCAGTTGAGCCTGTCGATGGCACGCATGAAAGACACCCTGGCCAGCTTCTTTCGCATCACCGACAGCCTGACCGCCGAAACCCGCTTCGCCCCTTTGCTGCAAAGGGTTCTGTTCGAAACGGTACAGATTGCCCAGGCCCAGGCAGGCCTGATTTATCTGCGCGAAAACGATGGCAATCGCATGGAGCCTTACGGTCTGGTGATCGATGGCAGTTCCCGGACACTGGCCGAGTTCGATGTTCAAGGCTACAACCTTGATGCCACGCAAAGCCCCGAGTGGTTCGAGCAACTGGGGCGTGCCGACAACGCCGTGAGCAGCCTGGGCTTCGAACAGGCCGCCGACCTGCAAAAGGTCCTGCTGGCCATGGCCACGCCACGGGTCCATCTGATCGGTCTGCGCCTGCACAACCGACACAACGAGACGGTCGGCCTGCTGCTGTTGCTGCTCAACGACAGCGGCACCACCCTCGACCTGGAAAAGCTGCGGCCCGACCGCATCGCTTTTCTGCAGGCGGTGTCCGGTGCCGCAGCGGTGTGCATCGAGAGCCAGCGCCTGCAAGCCCGGCAAAAACAGCTGCTCGATGCGTTCATTCAACTGCTGGCCGGCGCCATCGATGCCAAGAGCCCTTACACCGGCGGCCACTGTCAGCGCGTACCGGAACTGACGCTGATGCTCGCCCATGCCGCGGCGGCCAGCAAGGCCCCGGCCTTCAGCGATTACCAGCCCACCGAAGATGAATGGGAAGCCCTGCATATCGCCGCGTGGCTGCACGACTGCGGCAAAGTCACGACCCCGGAATACGTCGTCGACAAAGCCACCAAACTGGAAACCCTGAACGATCGCATCCATGAAATCCGCACCCGCTTCGAAGTGCTCAAACGCGATGCGTGGATCAGCTACTGGCAAGCGCTGGCGTCGGGGGGTGACGAAGGACAACTGGCCCGCCTGCGCGACGCGACATTGACGGCTCTGGATGACGATTTCAGTTTTGTCGCCCGCTGCAACCTGGGCAGTGAGACCATGGCCGATGCCGACCTGCAGCGTCTTGAAGGTATTGCACAACGCACCTGGACACGTACGCTGGATGATCGCCTGGGCGTTTCATGGGAGGAAAACCGACGCCAGGCACGCACGTCGACGCCGACGCTGCCGGTCAGCGAAAGGTTATTGGCGGACAAGCCCGAGCACTTGCTCGAACGCGCCGACAGCGAGCTGATTCCGGAAGACAATCGGTGGGGATTCAAACTCGACGTCCCGCGCTACAAATACAATCGCGGCGAACTGTACAACCTGAGCATCCCCCGTGGCACCCTGACCCGCGAGGAGCGTTACATCATCAATCACCACATAGTGCAGACGATCCTGATGCTCAGCCATCTGCCCTTCCCCGGGCATCTGAACAACGTGGCGGAAATTGCCGGCGGCCACCATGAGAAAATGGACGGCACCGGTTACCCGAAACGTTTGAAACGCGAAGAAATGAGCCTGCCGGCACGGATGATGGCGATCGCCGATATTTTCGAAGCACTGACCGCCGCCGACCGCCCCTACAAAAAGGCCAAGACTCTCAGCGAAGCGCTGGGAATCATGGCCACCATGTGCCGCGAGGCGCACATCGATGCCGAGCTGTTCGGCCTGTTCATCCGCGAGGGCCTGTACCTGCAGTACGCCAGCCGTTTCCTCGACCCGCAACAGATCGATGCGGTCGACCCCGCTGGCGTGTTGCACAAGGCGGGGCTTGCGGCGTGATCAGCAGTCGGTCAGGCGCAGGAAAATCGCCGCCAGCCGTTCGATACCGGCCTGATCGTCTGCACCGAAACGCGAAAGCTTCGGGCTGTCGAGGTCGAGCACACCGATCAGGCGACCTTCCTTGACCAGCGGTACCACCAGCTCGCTGTTCGATGCGCTGTCACAGGCGATGTGACCGGGAAACGCGTGAACATCCTCGACCCGTTGGGTCTGCAGGCTGGCCGCCGCAGCGCCACACACGCCGCGACCGAACGGTATGCGTACGCAGGCGATCTGGCCCTGAAACGGGCCGAGCACCAGCTCTTCATTACGATTGAGGTAGAAACCGGCCCAGTTCAGATCATCGAGCTGGTTGAACAGGAACGCCGAAAACTGTGCGGCGTTGGCGATGAAATCGCGCTCGTCCGCCAGCAGCGACTCCAGTTGCGCGGCCAACATGCCATAGCCTTCGAGGCCCTGGCCGCTTTGTTGCAAATCAATCATGCCTTGTGCTCCAGCAATTTGAGTCCCACCCAGTAGCGGGCGAATTGGTACGCGCAACGTCCGTTGCGGTTGCCACGGCCGGTTGCCCAGCGCACGGCGAGAATGTCCAGTTGTTCGTCGCGCTGCCAGGTCAGCCCGGCCTTGGCGGCCAACTGGCCGATCCAGTGTTCGACGACATTGAGGAAATGTTCCTGGGTGAACGGATAGAACGACAGCCACAGGCCAAAGCGATCCGACAGGGCGATCTTGTCTTCCACCGCTTCGCTTGGATGCAGCTCGCCGTCGACGCGTTTCCAGTTTTCGTTGTCGCTTTCCTTTTCCGGCACCAGGTGGCGACGGTTGGAAGTGGCGTACAGCAACACGTTGTCCGGTGCCTGCTCCAGCGAGCCATCCAGCACGCTTTTCAGTACCCGGTAATCACCCTCACCGGACTCGAACGACAGGTCATCGCAAAACAGCACGAAACGTTGCGGCAGTTTGGCGATCTGCTCCACCACACGTGGCAGGTCGGCCAGGTGATCGCGCTCGATCTCGATCAGACGCAGGCCTGCCTTGGCGTGCTCAGCCAGCAATGCCCGCACCAGCGAGGATTTGCCGGTACCGCGCGAACCCCAGAGCAGCGCATGGTTGGCCGGCATGCCGTCGAGGAACTGCTGGGTATTGCGCCCCAGCTGTTCCAGTTGCCGATCGACACCGATCAGGTCCGACAGGCGCATGTCGAGGCTGACTTCCAGTGGCAGCAGGTAGCCGCTGCGTCCATCGCGTTGCCAGCGGGCGGCCAGGCAAGTGCCCCAGTCGATGACCGGGCGTGGTGCCGGCAGCAGCGGTTCGATCCGCGCCAGAACCGACTCGGCGCGCTCAAGAAAAGCATTCAATCGGGAATCCACGTCTTCTCCTCGGGCTGGTTCACAGTGATGATGGCGATACAGCGACAACCGATAGCGTTCGACACCCGTCCCGGCCCTTGTTACAAGGCGATGCGGGAACTCCGGTATCCATGCATGATCGACTATGCTTGAGCAGCGAAGGGAAACGTAAGTGGTTCAACACCCCATGGATATCAAATTCACCCACCGGCTGTCTTACAAGCAAGCCAGGCTTACCGTGCTGGTCGGGTTCATTCTGGGCACGCTGCTCAGTCTGCTGCAAATTGGCATCGATTATGCCAGTGAAGACGCCTCCATCAACCGTGAAATCCTTTCCCTGCTGGAAATCAGCCACAACCCGGCGTCACGCATCGCCTACAACATCGACGCCGAACTCGCCCAGGAACTCACATTGGGCCTGTTGCGTTCACCGGCGATCATTTCCGCGCAACTGACCGACAACAACCAGACGGTGCTGGCCAGCGTCAAGCGGCCGGAGCTGCAAAGCGGTTACCGGGTTATCAGCGACTTCCTGTTCGGCGCCAAACGCGAGTTCGAAGACCGGCTCTATCTCGACCACTTGCCCAATGAGTCCCTCGGCACCCTGAGTCTGGAAGTGGATACCTACGCCTTCGGCAGCCGCTTCCTGCGCCGGGCCGAAGTCACGCTGCTCAACGGTTTCGCCCGCAGCCTGATCCTGACCGGCATCCTGCTGGCATTGTTCTATGTGATGCTGACCAAGCCGCTGGTGCGGGTGATCCGCGAACTCAGCGGGCGCGATCCGCGCAGTGCCGAACCGACCACGCTGGAATGTCCGGGTGGCCACGCCAACGACGAGATCGGCGTGCTGGTGAAGGTCGCCAACCAGCAGTTCGAGAACATCGCCACGGAAATCCAGCAACGGCGCACCGCGGAAAACCGGCTCACCGACTACCTCGCTCAACTCGAAGACATCGTGTCGGCCCGCACCGCCGAACTGAAGGCCATCAATGCCCGCCTCAGTCAGTCCAACGAGGAACTGGAAGTGGCCCGCAGCACGGCGCTGGACATGGCCGAAGCGCGCTCGGCGTTCCTGGCCAACATGAGCCACGAGATCCGCACCCCGCTCAATGGGCTGCTGGGGATGATCGCGCTGTCCCTCGACGGTCCGCTGACCGGCGAACAGCAGCAGCAACTGTCCATCGCCCACGACTCGGGCAAGGTGCTGGTGGAGTTGCTCAACGATATTCTTGATCTATCGAAATTCGATGCCGGGCAACTGGAGCTCGAACACATCCCGTTCGATCTGGGCTCGCTGATCGAAGACACGGCCAACCTGCTGTCGCAGAACGCCGCACCCAGCGTCGAGCTGACGTGTCTGATCGATCCGCACTTTCCGGCGCTGGTACTCGGCGACCCGACCCGGGTCAGGCAAATCGTCAGCAACCTGCTGTCCAACGCACTGAAATTTACCCGCTTCGGCCGGGTGGATGTGCGTCTGTCGACCTGGAAGGACGGCGTGCGCATCGAGGTATGCGATACCGGTATCGGCATCGCCCAGGAAGCCCAGGTGAAGATATTCCAGCCCTTCACCCAGGCCGGGGCCGGTATCACCCGCCAGTACGGCGGCACCGGTCTGGGCCTGGCACTGACCTACAACCTGTGCGAAGCCATGGAGGGACGCCTGACGATCAGCTCCGAAGTCGGTTTCGGCAGCCAGTTCTGTGCCGAACTGCCGCTGCCCTGTCATACCCGCGCCGTCATTCCGGCACCGCTGCATGGCAACGTTCTTGCCATTTCCACAGCAGCCAGCGGCCTCTCGGAACTGCTTCGCAGCCTGCTGCCGGTCTGGGGCCTGACGTATGAACAGCGCACGATGGACGACTCGCTGATTGGCCTGAAGCCGGACATCATCATCACCGACTGCCCCGAATGCCTGTTCGGTCTGCGGCCGACCATGACGGCGCCGATCCTGCTGGTAACAGCCTACGGCAGCTTCATGCCCGGCGAAGAAGCTGCCGCCCTCGCTCCACTGCAACAGCAGGCCCGCCCACTGGCACGCAACGCGCTGTACCAGAATCTGCGCAGAACCCTGCAACCGGACATCATCACCATCGATCGTGCGCGGTTCGAAAGTACGCCGTCACAACGCCGCGGGCGGGTGCTGCTGGTGGAGGACAACCCGGTCAACCAACTGGTGGCCAAGGGCATGCTCGGCAAACTCGGCTGCGAGGTCATCGTCGCGGCCCATGGTGCAGAAGCGCTGGATCAACTGGAACACCACGAATTCGACCTGGTGCTGATGGACTGCAACATGCCGGTGATGGACGGCTACGAAGCAAGCCGGCAGATCCGCCAGAGCGGCCGCTGGCCCCACTTGCCGATCGTGGCGCTGACCGCCAACGCCATGTCCGAAGAGCGTGAACGCTGCCGGGCGGCAGGCATGAGCGACTACCTGGCCAAGCCGTTTCGCCGCGAGGAACTGGCAGCGCTGCTGGATCAGTGGATACCGACTACGACAGCGCTTTGATTTGCCCTAACAGATGGTCAAGCCCGGTGCGCAGTTCGTTGAGTCGATCCAGGTCCACACCGCTGTCGCACAGCAACCGGTCCTTCAGCGGCCCGACCTGCTCGCGCAGCGCCTGGCCCTCAGGCGTGAGGCTCAAGTGAACCTCACGCTCGTCCCGCGCCGAACGCTGTCGCTGCACCAGTTGCAACTGCTCCAGACGCTTGAGCAGCGGCGTCAGTGTCCCGGAATCCAGCGCCAGGCGCTCGCCCAGCGCCTTGACGGTCGGTTGCTCCGGTGCCGCTTCCTGCCACTCCCACAGCACCAGCATCGCCAGGTATTGCGGGTAGGTCAGGCCGAGCTGGTCGAGCATCGGCTTGTAGGCACGGATCACCGCTCGGGAGGCGGCATACAACTTGAAGCACAGCTGACTGTCGAGCTTCAGGGCATCGGTTGACAGTTCATTCATTTGAGCAGGGCTTCGATCTCGCGGCTCAAGTCCTGCGGCTTGGTGGCCGGGGCGAAGCGCTTGACCAACTGGCCGTCCTTGCCGATCAGGAATTTGGTGAAGTTCCACTTGATGCCCTGGGAGCCCAGCACGCCCGGCGCGCGTTTTTTCAGTTGCACGAACAGCGGATGCGCACCGTTACCGTTGACTTCGATCTTCTTGAACAGCGGGAAGCTGACGCCGTAATTCAACTCGCAGAACTCGCTGATCGCCCCCTCGTTGCCCGGTTCCTGCTTGCCAAACTGATTGCACGGGAAGCCCAGTACCACCAGGCCCTGATCCTTGTAGGTCTGCCACAGCTCCTCAAGGCCCTTGTACTGTGGGGTAAAACCGCACTTGCTGGCGGTGTTGACCACCAGCACAGCCTTGCCGGCGAAATCGGCCAGGGTCTTTTGCTCGCCCTTGATGGTGGTGCACGGGATGGTCAGCAGGTTATCGCTCATGGTGCGCACTCTGGAAAGTTGAGAAGCTGCAAAAATAGCGAGCAATTGAATTGTGTGCAATTCAATTATCCGACAGGCGATCCGTCGATCGCCCGCATCGGTTACTCGCGCGGCACCAGATCCAGGCACACCGAGTTGATGCAGTAACGCAGCCCGGTCGGCGGCGGGCCGTCGGGGAATACGTGGCCCAGGTGCGCATCGCATCGGGCGCACTTGACTTCGGTGCGGATCATGCCGTGGCTGGTGTCACGAATTTCGGTCATCGCGCTCTCGCCGATCGGTGCGTAGAAGCTCGGCCAGCCGCAACCGGAGTCGAATTTGGTCTTGGAATCGAACAGCGGCTCATTGCAGCACACGCAGTGATAGACACCGTCGGTCTTGGTGGCGTTGTATTTGCCCGAGAACGGTCGCTCGGTGGCACTGAGACGACACACGTTGTATTGCTCCGGGTCGAGCATCGCGCGCCATTCTTCCAGGGTCTTTTCTATCTTTTCCATCATCACACCTCAGCGGCTGAAAAAGCCCGATCTGTACCTTTTCCACGGATCGGGCGGCACGTATGATTGCGCCTCGTCACACGCCAGTCTGGCAGCGGGATCCTGCGCATTCAAACGGATTGTTGGAAACCGCCGCTCAAGACGCCTGCCTGTGTGAAGACGCAGGATTCCCAGCACGGTTGTCCATTCGCCGCCTGGATCGTTCATTTTCGGGATCACATCGCCATGCAGTTCAGCAAATCGAACAAGCTCGCCAACGTCTGCTACGACATTCGCGGCCCGGTGCTCAAGCACGCCAAACGCCTGGAGGAGGAAGGCCATCGCATCCTCAAGCTGAACATCGGCAACCCGGCGCCCTTTGGTTTCGAAGCGCCGGACGAAATTCTCCAGGATGTGATCCGCAACCTGCCGACCGCCCAGGGCTACAGCGACTCCAAAGGCCTGTTCAGCGCGCGCAAGGCCGTGATGCAGTACTACCAGCAGAAGCAGGTCGAAGGTGTCGGCATCGAAGACATCTACCTGGGCAACGGCGTGTCCGAGCTGATCGTGATGTCGTTGCAGGCGCTGCTCAACAACGGCGATGAAGTGCTGGTGCCGGCGCCGGACTATCCGCTGTGGACCGCTGCCGTGAGCCTGGCCGGCGGTAACGCGGTGCATTACCTGTGTGACGAAGGCGCCGACTGGTTCCCGGACCTGGCCGACATGAAGGCCAAGATCACCCCGAACACCAAGGCCATGGTGATCATCAACCCGAACAACCCGACCGGCGCGGTGTATTCGAAGGAAGTGTTGCTGGGCATGCTGGAACTGGCCCGTCAGCACAACCTGGTCGTGTTCTCCGACGAGATCTACGACAAGATCCTTTACGACGATGCCGTGCACATCTGCACCGCGTCCCTGGCACCCGATCTGCTGTGCCTGACCTTCAACGGTCTGTCGAAGTCGTATCGCGTGGCAGGTTTCCGTTCCGGCTGGATCGCTATCTCCGGACCGAAACACAACGCCCATAGCTACATCGAAGGCATCGACATGTTGGCCAACATGCGCCTGTGCGCCAACGTGCCGAGCCAGCACGCGATCCAGACCGCACTCGGCGGCTATCAGAGCATCAACGACCTGGTGCTGCCGCAAGGCCGCCTGCTGGAACAGCGCAACCGCACCTGGGAGTTGCTCAACGACATTCCCGGCGTGAGCTGTGTGAAGCCGATGGGCGCCCTGTATGCATTCCCGAAGATCGACCCGAAAGTCTGTCCGATCCACAACGACGAGAAATTCGTGCTCGACCTGCTGCTCTCCGAGAAGCTGCTGGTGGTGCAGGGTACGGCGTTCAACTGGCCGTGGCCGGATCACTTCCGTGTCGTGACCCTGCCCCGTGTCGATGACCTGGACATGGCCATCGGGCGCATCGGCAACTTCCTCAAGTCCTACCGCCAGTAACCGGACATCGGTGCGTAACGAGCCTTTCGTTGCGCACTGTCTGATTCAGCAACACTTCTGCCCTGCCCCCTTCCGTACGCCTTCTACACTTTCGACTCGTATCGATCACGCGAGCTTGACGCAATGGCCGTGGGCCGCGCATGGCTGTCGTCCATGTCGGCTCAGGGGGTGGGAAATGTCCCGCACACTGCAGAACCCGATGTAGGACACAGTTTGAAATAGTCACCCGGTTGAATCGCCCGGTGCCGCACCTTATATACCCCGCAGTACGCTACATCTTTAGCTTGAGGAGATTTCTACAACCATGATGCGCATCCTGCTGTTTTTGGCCACTAACCTGGCGGTCGTGCTGATAGCCAGCATCACCCTGAGCCTCTTCGGCTTCAACGGGTTCATGGCGGCCAACGGGGTTGACCTCAACCTCAGTCAGCTGCTGGTTTTCTGTGCAGTCTTTGGTTTCGCCGGTTCGCTTTTCTCGCTATTCATCTCCAAGTGGATGGCGAAGATGAGCACCAGCACCCAGATCATCACCCAGCCGCGCACCCGCCACGAACAATGGCTGCTGCAAACCGTCGAGCAACTGTCCCGGGAAGCCGGGATCAAGATGCCCGAAGTCGGGATCTTCCCGGCCTACGAAGCAAACGCCTTCGCCACCGGCTGGAACAAGAACGACGCACTGGTTGCCGTCAGCCAGGGTTTGCTGGAGCGGTTCTCGCCCGATGAAGTGAAAGCGGTGCTGGCCCACGAAATCGGCCACGTAGCCAATGGCGACATGGTCACCCTGGCGCTGATCCAGGGCGTGGTGAACACCTTCGTGATGTTCTTTGCGCGGATCATCGGTAACTTCGTTGACAAGGTGATCTTCAAGAACGAGGAAGGCCAGGGTATCGCGTACTACATCGCGACCATTTTCGCCGAACTGGTTCTGGGTATCCTGGCCAGCGCGATCGTGATGTGGTTCTCGCGCAAACGGGAATTCCGTGCCGACGAAGCCGGTGCCCGCCTGGCCGGCACCAGCGCGATGATCGGCGCTCTGCAACGCCTTCGTGCCGAACAGGGCCTGCCGGTGCACATGCCTGACACCCTGAACGCCTTCGGCATCAATGGTGGCATCAAACAGGGGTTCGCCCGCATGTTCATGAGCCACCCGCCGCTGGAGGAGCGTATCGACGCCCTGCGTCGTCGCGGCTGATCAGCCCGGCTACAAACAAAAGGCCCGCAGTGATGCGGGCCTTTTTTGTGCCTGTTACTGAGCGGCCAGCCGGTACACCCGCTCCTCCAGCCTTGTCACTCCCGCCTGCAGGAACTTCCCGCTTTCGCTCAACACATCCTGTCCCTCCAGCGCCTCCACCGTCCAGTCGCCACCGAACAGTTGCTGCACCTCGCCATCTGTCACCGCAAACGGTGGCCCGGGCATCTGAGCCTGATCGTAATCCAGCGTGATCAGCAAACCACGCAAGCCCGTCGGCAGGATGCTCAGCAAATGCGCGGCATAGCGCTCGCGCATCGGCGCCGGCAAGGCAATCAGCGCGGCCCGGTCATACAGCGCCGTGCAATCAGCCACATCGCTCGCGGACAAGGCAAAGAAGTCCCCACACCACAACTCGATCGCCCCGGCCCGATAAACCTTGAAGCCACCCTCTTCGCTGATTTGCGGCTGTAGTTGCTGCTCGCGGAAGAAATCCTCGACAGCCTTCTCGGACAACTCGACACCGAGAACCCGATGCCCCTGACCGGCCAGCCACAACAGATCCAGGCTTTTCCCGCACAACGGCACCAGCACCCGCGACTGAGGCGGGATTGCCAGACCGGACCAATGTCGCTGCAAATAAGGGTTCACTTCGGGCTGATGAAAGCCGATCTGGTTCGACTCCCACTTCTTGTGCCAAAACTCCGGCTGCATGCTTCCCCCCTAAGAATTCGATCAAAAAGCATTAAAACTTATATTGGAATTAGATCAATGAACTGACTGAAGATGAACCATCTTAACGCTCAGGAACCCTTCCATGTTTCCCAGCCTGTTTATCTCCCACGGCTCGCCCATGTTGGCGCTGGAGCCCGGCGCCAGCGGCCCGGCCCTGGCGCGTCTGGCCGCCGAACTGCCACGCCCGAAAGCCATCGTCATCGTTTCCGCCCACTGGGAAAGCCATGAGCTGCTGGTCAGCAGCCATCCGCAACCGGAAACCTGGCATGATTTCGGCGGTTTCCCCCGCGCGCTGTTCGAAGTGCAGTATCCGGCACCGGGCAATCCGCAACTGGCCCAAGCGGTCGCTGAACGGCTGACCGCCAACAACCTGCCCGCGCGCCTCGATCCGCAACGGCCCTTCGACCATGGCGTATGGGTGCCACTGTCGCTGATGTATCCGCAAGCCGATATCCCGGTGGTTCAGGTCTCCCTGCCCAGCCGTGGCGGCCCGGCACTGCAGACACGTGTCGGCAAGGCGCTGGCAGGCCTGCGCGAACAAGGCATTCTCCTGATCGGCTCCGGCAGCATCACCCACAACCTGCGTGAACTGGACTGGCATGCCGGCCCGGAAAGCGTAGAGCCGTGGGCACGGGATTTCCGCGACTGGATGGTCGACAAGCTCGCCGCCAACGATGAAGCCGCCCTGCACGACTACCGCCAGCAAGCGCCGAGCGCCGTACGCGCCCATCCGAGTGACGAGCACCTGTTACCGCTCTACTTCGCTCGTGGCGCTGGTGGTGATTTCGGCATTGCGCACCAAGGGTTCACCATGGGCGCACTGGGCATGGACATCTACCGCTTCGGCTGACGAGCTCGGTCCCGGCTCGAATCGCAGGCAAAAAAAATCCCCGAACCAGTCGGGGATTTTTTTGTTCGATCAATCAGCCCAGAGGCGGATCAATCTTCGCGGTAGCGACGCAGCTTCAACTGCTTGCCGGCAACGCGAGTGTCCTTCAGTTTGGTCAGGAGTTTGTCCAGACCATCTTCCGGCAGCTCGACGAGGCTGAAGCTGTCACGCACCTGGATGCGACCGATGGCTTCACGCGCCAGACCACCTTCGTTGAGGATGGCGCCCAGCAGGTTTTTCGCCGCGATACCGTCACGCGCGCCCAGCGCGGTACGGCAACGGGCACGGCCTTCGCCCAGCGGCATCGGTGCACGACGCTCGCGGTCACCACGGTCCGGACGATCACCGGAACGCTCAGGACGGTCGCCACGTGGCGCGCTGTTCGGCACCAGTGGACGTTCCTTCTCGATCGCTGCCAGGTTCAGCGCCTGACCATTGGTGGCCTTGCGCAGCAGAGCGGCAGCCAGGGCACGCGGGGTGCAGCCGATGTCGGCGGTCAGGCGATCCAGCAGATCACCGTGAGTCGATTCGGCGTCAGCCACCAGCGGCGACAGGCTGTTGGTCAGTTTCTTGATGCGGGCATCGAGAACGGCCTGGGCGTCCGGCAGACGCACTTCGGCAACTTTCTGACCGGTTACACGCTCGATAACCTGCAGCATGCGGCGCTCACGCGGGGTCACCAGCAGCAGCGCACGGCCTTCGCGACCGGCACGGCCGGTACGGCCGATACGGTGCACGTAGGATTCCGGATCGTACGGCATGTCCACGTTGAATACGTGGGTGATGCGCGGTACGTCCAGACCACGGGCGGCTACGTCGGTCGCCACAACGATGTCCAGACGGCCATCCTTGAGCGAGTCGATCACGCGCTCACGCTGGTTCTGGGCGATGTCGCCGTTCAACGCTGCGGCTTTGTAGCCTTTGGCGTCGAGGGCGCTGGCCAGATCCAGGGTCGCTTGCTTGGTGCGCACGAACATGATCAGAGCGTCGAAGTCTTCCACTTCCAGCAAGCTGAGAACGGCAGAGGTCTTCTGGTCAGCGTGAACCAACAGGTGAGCCTGTTCGATCGCGGTAACAGTCTGGGTCTTGCTCTGGATCTTCACGTGCTTTGGATCGCGCAGGTGACGCTCGGCGATGGCACGGATCGATTGCGGCAGGGTCGCCGAGAACAATACGGTCTGACGGGTTTCCGGCATGGCCTTGAAGATGACTTCGAGGTCGTCCATGAAGCCCAGTTTGAGCATTTCGTCTGCTTCGTCGAGAACCAGGTGGTTCACGGTCTGCAGTACTTTTTCGTCGCGACGCAGGTGGTCGCACAGACGGCCCGGAGTGGCGACAACGATCTGTGCGCCATTACGGATTGCTTTCAATTGTGGGCCCATCGGCGCGCCGCCGTAGACAGCCACAACAGTTACGCCCGGCATTTGCTTGGCGTAGGTTTCGAAAGCGGTTGCAACTTGTAGCGCCAACTCACGAGTTGGGGCCAGGATCAGAGCTTGCGGCTCGCGCTTGGACGGATCAATGCGGTGCAGGATAGGCAGGGCAAAGGCAGCGGTTTTACCGGTACCGGTTTGCGCCTGACCAATCATATCGTGACCGGCGAGGATGATCGGGATCGACTGCTGCTGAATGGCCGAAGGCTCTTCATAGCCGGTAGCGACTACTGCAGCGACAATATTGGGATGAAGTTCAAGAGCGGCGAAGCCGCCGATTTCCTGGGTCATGGGTCTGCCTCTAAGTGCATCCGCAAAGACCCATGCTCCAAAGCTGCACATGCCGTGTTGAGACTCAAGAGTCGCCCTGGCAGCTTTGTCGGCGGGGATTTGCGAAAACGAATGAATGAAAAAGAATCGTCAAGGAAGAGCCCGCAGTGCGGACGTGCAGCCGAAGCTGACTTCGGGGAATTGCGCTACCTAAACGCGGCCCGGTTAAAGGCCGGCGCGCACTATACCGGAATTTGCCCGAAAAGGGAGATTTTTTATCGAGAAAAAACAGTTGTCACCGCTGTGTAACGAGGTTTTGCGGATAATCGTGCGACGGTCTATTTTTCAAAGGCCCGGCCCTGCGGGCGATGGCGCTTAAACGATTCACCGATGTGCGGCATGTGGTCGCTGCACCCTTTCTTCCCCTCCGAGGAAACACCCATGAATCAGCCCTGCCCCGGCCGCGTCAGCCGCGAGCGCCATGGTCACGTGCATTTGATCGGCCTGGACCGAGCAACCAAGCGCAATGCCTTCGACCTTGACCTGCTCAACGACCTGGCCCTGGCCTACGGCGAATTCGAAGCCGACAGCGATGCGCGGGTGGCCGTGGTGTTCGGGCATGGTGAGCATTTCACCGCCGGGCTCGATCTGGTCAACGCCAGTTCCGCCCTCGCCCAAGGCTGGCAGGTGCCGCCCGGTGGTTGCGATCCATGGGGCGTGTTCGTCGGACCGAGAGTCAGCAAACCGGTGATCGTCGCCGCGCAGGGCTATTGCCTGACCATCGGTATCGAGCTGATGCTCGCCGCCGACATCAACCTGTGCGCCAGCAACACCCGCTTCGCCCAGATGGAAGTGCAGCGCGGGATCTTTCCGTTCGGCGGTGCGACTTTACGCTTTCATCAGGTCGCCGGCTGGGGCAATGCGATGCGCTGGTTGCTGACCGGCGATGAGTTCGATGCCCATGACGCCTTGCACCTGGGCCTGGTGCAGGAAGTCATGGCCAGCGAAGACTTGCTGCCTCGCGCCCTCGAACTGGCCGAACGGATTGCCCGGCAGGCGCCACTGGGTGTACAGGCGACCCTGATGTCGGCGCGTCAGGCGCGCTATGAAGGCGAAACTGCGGCGGCTAAGAGCTTGCCGCCGCTGGTGAAGAAGTTGCTGGCCACTGAAGATGCCAAGGAAGGTGTGCGCTCGCTGGTGGAGCGCAGGCCCGGCGTTTTCAAAGGCCTTTGAAGATCAGGTCGCCGGACGGATGCAGTTGATCAACGACTGCAACGAGTAACCCAGCTTCGGTGCCAGCGCTTCAGCCCGTGCAGTCAGCGCCTGCATGTCCAGCAACTGATCAAGATCCGCCGGCACGATCAGAATGACGTTGCCCTCCTTCACCGGCAACTCCCAGTAATGCCGGTGATAGAGCCCGCGCAACAGTGCCGCCCCCAACGGCTTGCCGTCATCGGTGGCCCACTGATTGATCACCAGCCAACCGCCAGGATTCAGACGTTTCTGACAATCACCGAGGAAATTCCACGCGAGGTGCGCGGCGCCCGGGCCGACATCGGTGTAAAGGTCGACGAAGATCAGATCCGCAGGTTCCGCCGTCGGCAGCAGTTCGATTGCATCGCCAACGCGGATGTACAACCGAGGATCGTCGTCCAGCCCGAGATATTCGATGGCCAGGCGCGGCACATCGGGGCGCAGCTCGATGGCTTCAACGTCTTCCAGCGGCAGGAACTTGAGGCAGGCCTGGGTCAACGTCCCCGCACCCAGCCCGAGAAACAACGCACTCTCCGGTTGCTCATGGCACAACGCGCCAATCAGCATCGCCCGGGTGTAGTCGTACTCCAACCAGCTCGGGTCGGCGGTAAACACGCAGCTTTGCTCGATGGCATCGCCGAACTCCAGAAAGCGGTAGTCGGCCACTTCCAGCACGCGAATCACGCCGAACTCATCCTGTACCTCGGCGAGCAACCGCTCGACGCGCTCCTCAGTCATTTCGTCTCCTGGTGGTCACCGGGCGCGGTGACGCGATGGCACCGCTGTGGTGCCGTGGCAAAACGGCGATTGTCGGCGAAGCGGCGGGAGCAGGTCACGCACTAATTGCTGCTAACATGGCCGTCCGTGCGTAGAACCTTAGAGACCGTGATGAGCCAACCCTGGAGCCCTGACAGCTGGCGCGCCTTGCCGATCCAGCAACAACCCCGATACCCCGACGCCGCGCACTTGCGCCAGGTCGAGCAGACGCTGGCCAGCTACCCGCCGCTGGTGTTTGCCGGCGAAGCGCGCGAGCTGCGTCGTCAGTTTGCCGAAGTCACCCAGGGCCGGGCGTTCCTGCTGCAAGGCGGCGACTGCGCGGAAAGCTTCGCCGAGTTCTCCGCCGCGAAGATTCGCGACACTTTCAAAGTGTTGCTGCAAATGGCGATCGTCATGACCTTCGCTGCCGGTTGCCCGGTGGTCAAGGTCGGGCGCATGGCCGGTCAGTTCGCCAAGCCGCGTTCGGCCAACGACGAGACCATCGACGGTGTGACCCTGCCGGCCTACCGTGGCGACATCGTCAACGGCATCGGTTTCGACCCCGCCAGCCGCGTGCCGGATCCGGAGCGTCTGCTGCAGTCGTATCACCAGTCCACCGCCACCCTCAACCTGCTGCGCGCCTTCGCCCAGGGCGGTTTTGCCGACCTGCATCAGGTGCACAAGTGGAACCTGGACTTCATCGCCAACTCGGCGCTGGCCGAGAAGTACAGCCACCTCGCCGATCGCATCGATGAGACCCTGGCCTTCATGCGCGCCTGCGGCATGGACAGCTCGCCGCAACTGCGCGAAACCAGTTTCTTCACCGCCCACGAAGCCCTGCTGCTGAACTACGAAGAAGCCTTCGTGCGCCGCGACAGCCTGACCAACGATTACTACGATTGCTCGGCGCACATGCTGTGGATCGGCGACCGCACCCGTCAGCTCGACGGCGCCCACGTCGAATTCCTGCGCGGGGTGAACAACCCGATCGGGGTGAAAGTCGGCCCGAGCATGAACCCCGACGATCTGATCCGCCTGATTGATGTGCTCAACCCGGACAACGATCCGGGCCGCCTCAACCTGATTGCGCGAATGGGTGCGAACAAGGTCGGCGATCACCTGCCGGCGCTGATCCGTGCGGTGCAGCGCGAAGGCAAGCAGGTGCTGTGGAGTTGCGACCCGATGCACGGCAACACCATCAAGGCCAGCAGCGGCTACAAGACCCGCGACTTCGCGCAGATCCTTGGCGAGGTAAAGCAGTTCTTCCAGGTTCACGAAGCCGAAGGCAGCTACGCCGGTGGCATCCACATCGAAATGACCGGGCAGAACGTCACCGAGTGCATCGGTGGCGCGCGGCCGATCACTGAAGATGGTTTGTCGGATCGCTATCACACCCACTGCGACCCACGGATGAATGCCGATCAGTCGCTGGAACTGGCGTTCCTGATCGCCGAAACCCTGAAGCAGGTTCGACGCTGAATGACGATGGGGCGCTGACTCAGTCGACTTGAGCCAGCGCCCTTCGCAACCTTCCTGCACTTTCGCGCTGGCAATTGAGCTGCACCCGCTCAAGTCCCAACCAGTCCGCCATGCGCCGCAGGTTCAGCGCCAGTGCCTGCATTCCCGCGTCATCCAGTCCGGTTGCTTCCTCGTGCACCGCATGCACTGCCAGGCGCCCCGCCGCCCGTTCGGCGCGCAGGTCAACCCGCGCGGCAATCCGCTCGTTGTGCAGGAACGGCAATACGTAATAGCCGTAAACGCGTTTGTCCTGCGGCGTGTAAATCTCCAGCCGGTAGCGGAAATCGAACAGCCGCTCGGTGCGACTGCGCTCCCAGATCAGTGAGTCAAACGGCGACAGCAGCGCACTGGCTTCGACTTTTCGTGGGATTTTCGGCTCGGGCAGGCAGTAGGCAATCTGGCGCCAACCGGCGACTTCGCAGGTCAGCAGCTTCCCGTCTTCCACCAGTTCCGCCAGACGCGGGCGGGCATCGGCAGGGTTCAGGCGGAAGTAATCGCGCAGGTCTTTTTCCGTCGCCGCGCCCAGTGCCTCGGCCGCGTGCAACAGCAAACCGCGCTGCGCCTCGGCCTCATCGGGCAACGGCTGTCGCAACACAGAAGCCGGAATCACCCGCTCCGGCAAGTCATACAACCGCTCGAAGCCACGGCGCCCGGCGACGGTGACTTCGCCCGCGGCGAACAGCCATTCCAGCGCATGCTTTTCCGCACTCCAGTCCCACCACGGCCCGGCCTTTTCCTGGCGGGTCGACAGGCTGCCGGCGCCCAGTGCCCCCTGCTCTTCGACCGACGCCAGCACCCGGCGAATGGTGTCTTGTTGCTCGCGGCCGAAGCGCGCCAATTGCTGATAAATGTCTTCGCCGCGCCTGGCCCGCTGCATGCGCCAGCCCATCAACGGGTACATCGACAGCGGCAGCAGCGAAGCTTCATGACCCCAGTATTCGAACAGCGAACGGCGTCGCCCCGAACTCCAGGCAGCCTGGTCGAGCAAGTCAGCAGAATAGGAACCGAGACGGGAAAACAGCGGCAAGTAGTGCGAGCGCACCACAGCGTTAACGGAGTCGATCTGCAGCAGGCCGAGACGTTCGATCAGCCGGTTGAGGTGCATGGCCTTGACAGCCGGCGGCTGGCGCCCGTGAAACCCTTGGGCAGCCAGTGCCAGACGTCGAGCCTGTTTAAGGGAGAAGGACAGAGTCGCGGGCATGTGTACCTCCATGTCTGCTCGCAACCTACCTCACTTGAAAGTGGTTTGTGTAGCGATGGCCTCATCATTTATGCATCGGATCGTCCCAGAACGGCCGAATCGCCTCATGTTCGACATCGGCACGGCTGACCCCGATGTCCTTCAACGCTTCGTCGCTCAGACTGGCGAGCAGCTCACGTTCGCGGTGCAATTCGTACCACCGGCTAAACTTGTGCAACAGATCGGAAACGATATGGCCGGAAAATTTTTCTTCGCCTGCATACTCTCTTTGACCTTTCATCGTGTTGCCTCCTTTTTGGGATGGCTCAAGTCTCGCGCTCGCGCTACGATCAATCCAACGAATGTTTCTGATGGCATGCATCACGGAGATTCATCAATTGTCGGCGTACCCCAGTATCGATACCGATGTCCTGCGTACCTTTGTCGCCATTGCCGATCAGGGCGGGTTCACCCGCGCTGGCGAAATGGTCAACCGCACGCAGTCGGCAGTGAGCATGCAGATGAAGCGTCTGGAAGAGGACGTGTTGCAGCGCCAGTTGTTCGAGCGTGACGGGCGTCAGGTGCGCCTGACCGCTGAAGGACAGGTACTGCTCGGCTACGCACGGCGCATCCTGAAATTGCACAGCGAAGTGTTCAACACCCTGCGCGAGCCGCACATGGTCGGCACGGTACGCATCGGCACGCCGGACGATTACGTGATGCGGTTTCTGCCGGGGATCCTGTCGCGCTTCGCGCAGTTCTATCCGCTGATCCAGATCGAAGTGCATTGCGAATCGACCAAACAACTGCTGCAACGCACCGATCTGGACCTTTCAATCGTCACCCGCGAGCCGGGCAACGAGATTGGCCAGCTGCTGCGCAAGGAGCGTTTTGTCTGGGCCGAAGCGCAGAACTTCAGCGCCCACGAACAGACGCCGTTGCCGCTGGCGATGTTCAACAGTGATTGCTTCTGTCGCCTGTGGGCCTGCAATGCGCTGGACGCCATGGGCCGCGAATACCGGATCGCCTATAACAGCACCAGTCTTTCGGCGTTGATGGCAGTGGTGAGCGCGGGTCTGGCGATTACCGCGCAACTGGAAAGCCTGATCACCCCGGACATGCGCATTCTCGGTGCCGCCGAGGATCTGCCGCTGCTGCCCGAGGCCAGCATCATGCTGATCCGCAACCTCAACAATCCGTCGCCGATCACCGAATGCCTGGCCGAGCACATCGTCGAAGGCTTCAAACTTTAAAGGCGAGCATCACCGCGCACAGCACCAGGAACCCGCAGAACAGCCCGCGCAGGAGTTTTTCCGGCATTGCGTGGGCAACCTTCACGCCCCAACTGATGCTGGCCAGACCGCCGATGGCCAGCGGTAGCCCGATCATCCAGTCCACCTCGTGGTGCACGGCGTACGTCACCAGCGTGACACCGGTGCTCGGCAATGCCAGCGCCAGCGACAGGCCTTGAGCAACCACCTGAGTCGTGCCGAACAGGCTGGTCAGCACCGGCGTCGCCACCACCGCCCCGCCGACACCGAACAAGCCGCCCATGGTGCCCGACGCCGCGCCGAGCACGCCCAGCCATGGCCATGAATAACGCATCTCGGAGGTCGCCGCCGGACGCGCGCCAAACATGCGCACGAGGTTGTAGGCCGACAATGCCACGAGGAACGCGACAAAACCGATGCGCATGGTTTGCGCGTCGATGCCCACGGCCCAGATCGAACCGATCCACGCGAAAAAGAACCCCATGACCGCCAGCGGCAACGCATGCCGGAGTTCAATGCGATTGCGCTGGTGATATCGCCACAGCGCCAGCATCACGTTCGGCACCACCATCACCAGCGCCGTGCCTTGGGCGATCTGCTGATCGAGCCCGAACCACACGCCCAGCAAGGGGATGGCGATCAAACCGCCGCCGATGCCGAATATTCCGCCCAGTGTGCCGAGGGCAGCGCCAAACAACAGGTACAACAAAAACTCGATCACAGCGTAATTCCTCATACGTCAGGCGGTTCATCCTACGCAGTCGGCGCTGGCACGGAAACGCACAGCAACGCACAATGGCTGTGCCAAATCCGCATAGGCAATGAGCTGATACATGAACCCCAATCAATTGACCGAACAACTCGGGCTGTTTCTCGATGTGCTGGAGAGTGGCAGTTTTTCTGCTGCCTCGCGCCGACATCCGCTGACACCATCTGCTGTCGCCCGGCGCATCGACAGTCTGGAAAGCGCTGTCGGCAGTCAGTTGTTTATTCGCAGCACTCACGCGGTGCGCGCCACGCCGGCCGGCCTGGCGTTTGCCGAGCGAGCGCGACGCATTGTGGCCGAGTTGCAATTGGCCCGGGCCGAAGCGGTGTCCCTGAGCAGCGCGCCGGAGGGTTTGATCCGGGTGGATGCGCCGGCGGCGTTCGGACGGCGGCATCTGGCACCGGTGATTGCCGATTTTCTGGTGCTGTACCCGGGACTGGATGTGCAATTACATCTGATCGACAGCTTCGTCGACATGGACGGTTCGAACCTGGGCAAGGTCGATCTGGTGTTGCGCGCCGGGCAAATGGCCGACACCCGGCTGGTCGCCACACCGCTGGCGAGCATGGTGCGCATCGCCTGCGCCAGCCCCGACTATCTCAAGCGCCGGGGCGTGCCGAGTGAGCCCGCGCAATTGAGCGAGCATGATGGCCTCGATTGGGACGGCCTTGCCCCGCCCTCCGCCTGGCGTTTCGAACAGGACGGGCAGATGCAATTGCACCGCCCGGCGCGGGTGCGCATGAGCGCCAACAACGCCGAAGCGCTGGTTTGCGGTGCGCTCGCGGGACTCGGGATCGCACATCTGCCGACCTGGCTGGCCAGCGAATACCTGTTGCGTGGCGAGTTGTTGCCGCTGTTCTGCGAAAACGGTCTGCCGCAACCGGAAAGTGCTGGCATCTATGCGCTGCGACTGCAGCAACAGGCCAGTTCCCGCAGCCGCCTGCTGCTGGAATATCTCAAGACCCGCTTCAGCCCCGTGCCACCTTGGGATCTGGCCCTGCAACGGGAGTTGGGCCGACACTGACCGAGTCGCCACCGACCACAATTGTCTGGCGCATTAAAGATTCGAGCGCTAGATTCATCTGCATCACCGTTCAAGGCTCCGACATGACCACCGACCGCAACGCCACCGACCACTGCGAAGACCTGCTGCTCGACAATCAGGCCTGCTTCGCTCTGCATTCCACCTCGCTGATGATGACCAAGGTCTACAAGCCACTCCTGCAAGCGCTTGGCCTGACGTATCCGCAGTACCTGGCGATGATGGTGCTGTGGGAGAAGGATGGTCTGACCGTCGGGGAAATCAGCACGCGCCTGCTGACCGATCCGGGCTCGCTGACTCCGTTGCTCAAGCGGCTGGAAGGTGAAGGTTTGCTCAGCCGAACCCGCAGCCGGGAAGATGAGCGTGTGGTGATCGTTGAACTGACTGCCCAGGGACGCGCCTTGAAAGACAAGGCCCGAACCGTGCCGCAATGTATCCTGGGGGCCAGTGGCTTCACGCTGGAGCGTCTGCAAAACCTGCAAGCCGAGTTGCAGGCCTTGCGTGGTCATTTGCAGGACAGCCTCGCTTAAGACGCCTCCCTTTCCTGTGGGCGCAGCCTTGCGCCTGCAGGCGTCCCCCCTTCCCGGCTTATCACCGAAAAAATTTTCCTCTCGATTCACATTCAAAAAAACCTTCCATATCAAAAGCTTGAGATCACGACTCACCCTGATCCCAGTACGGGTTCGAGCTTTCTTCAAAAATTTATCTTGCGCACTAAATATTAGCGAAGTACATTTACTTCGCACCTAGTTAGCGCGCAAACAATTAGCGCAACAAACCACACTGAATGAGGCTCACACCATGCAAACTCTCTACACCGCAATCGCAACCTCCACTGGCGGCCGTGACGGTCGTGCGATCTCCAGCGACAACATTCTCGACGTCAAACTGGCCACTCCGAAAGAACTCGGCGGTGCTGGCGGCGCGGCCACCAACCCTGAGCAACTGTTCGCCGCCGGTTACTCGGCCTGCTTCATCGGCGCCCTGAAATTTGTTGCCAGCCAGACCAAACGCAAAATCCCGGACGACGCGTCGATCACCGCTCACGTCGGCATCGGCCAGATTCCTGGCGGCTTCGGTCTGGACATCGACCTGCATATCAGCCTGCCGGGCCTGGAACAGGCTGATGCACAAAGCCTGGTCGACGCAGCCCACCAGGTTTGCCCGTACTCCAACGCCACTCGCGGCAACGTCGATGTGCGTCTGCACGTCACCGTGTAATCACTGACAACCAGGCCCGTACAGGAAATGAACATGAACACTTTCAGCAAAGTCTTGACCGGTACCCTTCTCGCCCTGTCCATCCACAGCGCATTCGCCGGGGAGGTTGAACACAACACCCAGGCATTCCTCGATGTGCTGAACGCCAGCACCGGCAAACCGATGGAACAGCTGACACCCAAGGATGCCCGCGCCGTGCTGGCGGGCGCGCAGTCCGGGGTCAAACTGGCGCTGCCCAAAGCGGACGTCAGCGAGAAGACCATCCAGGTCGATGGCCAACCGTTGAGCCTGACCATCGTCCGGCCGGCCGGGGTCAAGGGCGAGCTGCCGGTGTTTATGTTCTTCCACGGCGGCGGCTGGGTGCTGGGGGATTTCCCGACCCACGAACGTCTGGTGCGGGATCTGGTGGTCGGCTCGGGTGCGGCGGCGGTGTTCGTGAACTACACCCCTTCGCCGGAAGCGCATTACCCGGTGGCGATCAACCAGGCTTACGCGGCAACCAAATGGGTGGCCGAACACGGCAAAGAGATCAACGTCGACGGCAAGCGTCTGGCGGTGGCGGGCAACAGCGTCGGCGGCAACATGGCGGCAGTTGTCGCCCTGATGGCCAAAGACAAAGGCACCCCGGCGATCAAATTCCAGCTGCTGCTGTGGCCGGTGACCGATGCCAATTTCGACACTGGTTCGTATAACCAGTACGCCGAGGGGCACTTCCTCACCCGCAACATGATGAAGTGGTTCTGGGACAACTACACCACCGACGCCAACCAGCGGAACGAGATCTACGCCTCGCCGCTGCGGGCAACCACTGCGCAATTGAAGGGTCTGCCGCCCGCACTGGTGCAGACTGCCGGCGCCGATGTGCTGCGTGACGAAGGTGAAGCCTATGCCCGCAAACTCGACGAAGCCGGCGTGCCGGTGACCTCGGTTCGCTACAACGGCATGATCCACGACTACGGTTTGCTCAACGTAGTCAGCCAGGTACCGGCAGTGCGTTCGGCGATGCTGCAGGCCTCGGAAGAACTGAAGCAGCACCTGAAGCAGTAATTTTCATCAGGCACAAAAAAGCCCGACTCAATGGTCGGGCTTTTTCTTTGCGCAAAAACCAGTGCTTATTTGGCACGGCCTTTGTAGGAACCGCCTTCGCGGGTATCGATCTCGATCATGTCGCCGATTTCGATGAAGTCAGCAACCGACAGCTCGGTACCGTTCTTCAGTTTGGCAGGCTTCATCACCTTGCCGGAAGTGTCGCCGCGAGCGGAACCTTCGGTGTAGTCAACCTGACGCACGATGGTGGTCGGCAGCTCTACGGATACCAGACGCTCTTCGAAGAACACGGCTTCGCAAACGTCGGTCATGCCTTCTTCAACGAAAGGCAGAACGCTTTCGATGTCTTCGGCGTTCAGCTCGTACATGGTGTAGTCGGTGGTGTCCATGAACGTGTAGGTGTCGCCGCTGATGAAGGACAGGGTCGCTTCTTTGCGGTCGAGGATCACGTCGTCCAGCTTGTCGTCCGCACCGTAAACGGTTTCGGTCTTGTAACCGGTCAGCAGGTTCTTCAGCTTGGTCTTCATGATCGCGCTGTTACGACCCGATTTGGTGAATTCAGCTTTCTGAACCAGCCAAGGATCGTTGTCGATACGAATCACGGTACCGGGTTTGAGTTCTTTACCAGTTTTCATTGCGAATATCCGAATTTGGATGGGATTTACAAAAATCTAGGCCGCGTATCATATCCAATTTCGGTAAAACTGTACCAGCGCCGTCGCAAGATCGGCCTGCAAGGCCTGTTCCAGACACCATGCTTCGGCATGTTCCTGCAGTTCTGGCCAGTGTTTACGGGCCGCCAGCCAGTGATCGCCGATCGGCTGCCCGGAACTCCAGGCGTGCCAGAGACCGTTCATCGCCTCGGCAGCATCCGGCGAAAGGCCTTTCGTATAGAGCGCAAGGAAGGCATCCAGCTTGTCCAGATGGATATCTTCGTCCTGCTGATAGATGTGCCACAGCATCGGACGACCGGCCCACTGCGCGCGGACAAACGAATCCTCGCCGCGCACCGCGTTGAAATCGCAGCACCAGAGCAATTGATCGTATTGATCCTGCCGGACGAACGGCAACACCTGCACGGTCAGCGCCTGGCGCACATTCACCTCGCCGATCGCCAGCGACTCGACCCCGAGCCAGCGGGCGACATCGCCAAGGATCCGCCCTTCCGGTACCAGCAGATGAGTGGGCGTCGAGTCCGCGGCCAGTACATCCAGCCAACTGGCAAGGCCGGCATTTTCGTAGGCGAACAGTGAGATCAACCGGGCATCGCCCGCAGGCTCCACACCCAGCCCCTGCAGGAATTGTCGCTGCGCTTCGCGATTCTGCTGAAACAGACGACGACGCTCCAGCAAACCGCTTTCACGCAACAAGCCGCCAGTGCCGGGCTGAAATCCCGGAAAGAAAAAGTACTTCTGCACCGTTTTGTATTTCACCGAAGGCAGGCCGTGGCAGCCAACCACCCAGTCTTCGGCGCTGAGATAGTCGAGGTTCATCCACAACGGTGGCGTTTCCCGTGCCGCCATGACATCCATGCAGGCACTCGGCAACTGACAGGCGAATGCAGCGATCACCACGTCGGCGGCGTCCGTTTCCAGCCACTCGCCCGACCAGTGCCGGACCTCGACGCCCTCTTGCCACTGAGCTTCGAGGCGGATGTCGAGCGCCGGGCAAATCCGCTCGAACGCACGCAGGTCATCGACCCACAGTCGCACCGCCAGCGCATGCTCGGCCACCAGTTGCCTGGCCAGACGCCAGGTCACCCCGATATCGCCGTAGTTGTCGACCACGGTGCAAAAGATGTCCCAGCGGGTTTTCGGTTGCGGCATTCAAGACTCCCGTTGGCAAAAGCGGCGATTGTCCGCATAAATGTCCGCGTGCAGAAGAGCCGACGACGATTAATCTTCGTGCGACAATCGCCACTTGCCCGCAATCATCCGCCAGGAGGCAGCCATGCCCTACCGCCCAACCCCGCGTCGCCCCTTGCCTGTTCAGCTTAGCGCGCTGCAATTGACCGGCAGCATTGCCCTGGGATTGTGGCTGGGTTTCCTGGCCATTGCGCTGACTTGCTGGCTCGCCTCGCTGCTCTTCAGCCGTCAATTGCAACCAGTGACGGAGGCCGTTCAGCAACTGAGCAAACCGGCGGTAGTCACGCAGCCTCAGGAAGATCCGCAGCCGCAGAACCGCCTGTTCGAACAATACGAAGAAAACCTGCGCAAGAACGAGCAGCACAATCGCCTGGATCAGGCCCGCAGCAGCACGCGCAACCAGTCGAACCCTAAATGCCAGTTCTGGCTCCAGCAGGATCAGACCGCTCCCAGCGAAAAGAGCCGCGCCAATGTCCTGCAATTCTGCGATTGATCATGAACAAACACACTGTCCACCAACTGATTCTCGACAAACTGCGCGTCGACCTCGACATCGCTGAACGTGCCGCGCAAACCGCATACGAAACCGCGACTCACGAAGAGAACATCGCTGAAAACAAGTACGACACTCTGGGGCTCGAGGCGTCGTACCTGGCGGCCGGGCAAGCGAAACGGGTCGAGGAAATCCGCCAGTCACTGGCGGTTTGCCAGAACCTGACGCTTCGGGCCTACGACGATCAGCGCGGAATCGAAATCAGCGCCCTGCTCGGTCTGGAAGACGAAAAGGGTCGCGAGCAATGGCTGTTTCTGGCGCCCGATGCGGCGGGCCTGAAGGTCGACGTGGTGGGTCAGCCGATCACCGTCATCACCCCACGCTCGCCGCTGGGCAAAAGCCTGCTGGGAAAGTGCGAGGGCGATGAAGTGGAGATTCTGGTGGCAGGCACCCGGCAACAGTTCGCTGTCACCGAGGTGCTATAGAGAGGGACTCAGTGGACGGGCAGTTCGACGCCTTCGAACAGCTCTTCCAGTTCCTGCTTGTTGTGGCACTGGATGGCCTTGGCCATGACTTCGCGAGTCAGGTGCGGTGCGAATTTCTCGATGAAGTCGCACATGAAGCCACGCAGGAAGGTGCCACGACGGAAACCGATCTTGGTCACGCTGGACTCGAACAGCTCGCTGGCATCGAGCACAACCAGGTCATTATCGAGCTTGGTATCGACGGCCATTTTGGCCACGATGCCGACACCCAGCCCCAGACGTACGTAGGTTTTGATGACGTCGGCGTCGGCGGCGGTGAACACCACTTTCGGCGTCAGGCCGCGATGGCTGAAGGCTTCGTCGAGTTTCGAACGGCCGGTGAAACCGAACACGTAAGTCACGATCGGGTATTCGGCCAGTGCTTCGAGCGTCAGCTTCGGCAGCTTGGTCAGCGGGTGGCCCTGAGGCACGACCACGCAGCGGTTCCAGCGGTAGCACGGCATCATCACCAGATCGCCGAACAGTTCCAGCGCTTCGGTGGCGATGGCGAAATCCACAGTGCCGTCAGCGGCCATTTCGGCGATCTGCATCGGCGAACCCTGGTGCATGTGCAGCGCCACGTCCGGGTATTGCTTGATGAAATTGCTGATCACCGGCGGCAGTGCGTAACGTGCCTGGGTGTGAGTGGTGGCGATCGACAGGGTGCCTTTCTTCTCGTTGGAGAACTCTTGAGCGATCTGCTTGATGCTTTCGACCTTGCGCAGAATCTCGCCAGCGGTGGTGATGATGCGCTCGCCGGCCGGGGTGACGCGGGTCAGGTGTTTGCCGCTGCGGGCGAACACTTCGACACCCAGTTCGTCTTCCAGCAGGCGGATCTGTTTACTGATGCCCGGTTGCGAGGTGTAAAGGCTTTGGGCGGTAGCGGAAACGTTGAGGTCGTGGTGCGCCACTTCCCAGATGTAGCGCAATTGTTGAAGCTTCATATGAATCCCTCAAAGCAGGTAGACGCCACGGGCATCAGCGACGGTATATAACTATATTAATGGTTTGGAGAATAAATCTAGAACTTTTTCATCAAAAGGCCATTATTCCTGCTTCAGCGATCCCCCCGACGCCGACGCTCAACCAGCGGCACCATGTAAACCGGCACCTTGGACAACTGCAGCACGCGGGTCGCCGTGCGTCCCAACGGTGTTTCCGCCCCGACCCCGTGGCTGTGACTTCCTACGATCAGCAAATCGACAGAGAGTTTCTGCACCTGATCGAGAATCACCTGTGACGGATCGCCCTGCAGCACCCGTACCGCACGAATCCGCAGCAGGTCCTGCTCACCCTCGTCCCCCAGCTCTTCGCGAAAGCTGTCGAGCACCCGTTGCTCGATATTGGCAATCACGGTTTTCAGACCCTGGCTATGGAACTCGTTCAATGCCTGTTCGTCGAGATAGCTCTGCAACACCGATTCGGCAAACAGCCCCATGGGCTCTACCGCATGCACCACATACAAGTCGGCATTGAACGTTCGAGCCATCGTCAGGGCATGCTGCATCACTAACGGTGCGTACAGACCGAGGTCAGTGGCATACAGCATCGAACGAATCATATGACCTCCTCGCAAGCCAACATGGCGGAGATTTGATTCAGCTTAGCAGTGCCTTGGCGAGTACGACGTGCGACGCAACGTCTTGAACCACGTGGGCTTTAGACCGCCGGTTCGTTGCTGATGCCATGGGGGACATGGCCGGTGGCGACCACCTCGCGGGCCAGCTCGCAGTGACCGGCCTGATCATCGAAGAACACGTCGGCGGCGAACGCTTCGAGAAACGCCGACTTGGTCAGTCCACCCAGAAACAGCGACTCGTCCAGGCGGATGTCCCATTCGCGCAAGGTGCGGATCACCCGCTCGTGGGCCGGGGCCGAACGTGCCGTGACCAGGGCAGTACGGATCGGGCAGGCATCGTCAGGGAACTCGCGCTGCAACAGATTGAGCGCCGCCAGAAAGCCTTTGAACGGCCCGCCGCGCAATGGCTCGCGCGCGGATTCACGCTCCTTGGCCTGGAAGGCTTCGAGGCCGCCGGACTGATAGATCCGCTCCGATTCGTCGGAAAACAGCACCGCGTCACCGTCGAAGGCAATGCGCAATTCATCGCTGGCTGCACGGCTGGCGCCACCGGAAAGAATGGTGGCCGCCGCAAAGCCGTTGTCCAGTGCCGAGCGCACGTCTTCGGCGTGGGTGGAAAGAAACAGGTCGCAACCGAAGGCTTTGAGATAAGGATAAGGGCTGCGCCCGCCGACAAACGCCGCACGGGAAATCGCCAGGCCGTAGTGATCGATCGAGTGAAACACCCGCAGCCCCGTGTCGGCACTGTTGCGCGATACCAGAATCACCTCGACCCGGGCGCGACCGAGGCGAGTGTTGAGGTTGAGCAGTTTTTCCACCAGCGCAAAGGCATCGCCCGGCGCCAGGACTTCGTCTTCATGCTCGATCTGATATTGCCGATAGGCTTCGACGCCGCCCGACAGGTAGACCTTGTGGCTTTCGCTCAGGTCGAACAGGGCACGGGACGAAATCGCCAGCACCAGTTTGTCATCGATGTTCTTGGCCATGCCTTCCCCCCCAGTGCGACCGGTTTAAACGTTGCGCCGGTCGATAAAGCTCAATGTGCGGTACAACGATTCGATTCGCGGCAACTCGCAGCCCGCCGCTTTTGCCGCCGCCAAGGGTCGAGCGTAGATGGCGTCCAGTTCCAGCGGTCGCTTGTGCAGAAAGTCGTGGTACATGCTCGGCCAATAGTCGGGCATTTTCTCGGTCATCATGAACAGGTACTGGGCGTAACCCGGTGGCATGTCATGACCGCAGGCCTTGGCGCCCAGCACCACTTCAGCCATCAGCGCCTGAATCAACGCGCGGCTGTCAGTGTCGGCCATCAAGGGCGTGGTGCTGGCACCGAGCAACACCGAGAGCCCGTTGTAGGGAATGTTCCACACCAGTTTCTGCCAGCGCGCCTGATGCAGGTTCGGCATCGCCTGGGAATCGAGACCGGCGGCCCGGAACAGGCCGGCGCCCGCCTCGACGATTGCCATGCGCGCCTCATCATCCGATGCCGGGCCGCTGTGATAGCCGACGTTCACTGCCCCCAGCGCCTGATGGGTGATCTGCCCCGGCCCTTCGCGGTGGACGCAGATCAGGCACAAGCCGCCGAGCAAATGCAGGGAATCGGGCAGCAACGCCCGCAAGCTGTCTTCGACATCGAGGCCGTTTTGCAGTACCAGCACTTTCGCGTCGGGTTTCGCCGCCTGAATGATCGACGGTGCAAGCCCCGCATTGCTGGTGGTCTTGGCGCCGACCAGCAGCCAGTCGCAGGGCGGCATGTCTTCTGCCGACGAATAGGCCTGCACCGGGTTCAGCGTCAGTGCGCCGTGCACCGCGCTGTTCACCTGCAAGCCACGCTCGGCAACCGCAGTAAATTCGCTGCGCAGCAAAAAATGCACATCGAACCCGGCCCGCGCCAGCATCAAGCCGTAAAACCCTCCGATTGCACCGGTACCGATAATCCCTACCACCGGTTTATCGACTACTGCCCCCATCACGGCAACTCCTCTGCAACTCGACTCAGCGCCTGCGCCACGGCTGCGTTCAACTCAGTGGCATTCAGGTGCGTGTGTACCGCCCCGAAGAACTCGCCGTCGCGCACCACAAACAACGCCGGCAAATGAAAGACCTGATAACGCTCGACAAGACCACCGTTGTCGCCGGCGTCGATCCAGCACACCCGATCGACTGCCAGTTCCAGCCCGGGCAATACCTCGCGGGCATACCTGCAACTGGCGCAGCCGACACTGGTGAAAATCACCAGCGAAACGCCACTCATCGCCAGCAGCCGTTGGTCGGCGTCGAAATCGGTCAGTTCCGATTCGAACACTATACTGGGGGAAACAATGTCAAATGGCCGACACAGGGAGTCTGTGCTCATGGGACGGTTTATTCCTCATCCGGATGATGTGCCCGTCGAACTGACGTTGCTCAAACCTGAGTGCATTTCGCGGCAACAGCTGCACACTATCAGCCTCGGCGGCATCGCTTGCAATTACCACCGTGCCGGGCGTCATGGCACCGCACTGCAAGTGCGCATGCCCACACTCAATGCCGACTTCGCCTGCCCGGGCTATGTAGCCTGGTGCCTGCGCCGTAAAAAGGGTTATCTGGTGGGCATTGCGTTCACCGATGAACAAACTCTTTTCAGCGCAAGAATGGGTGAGCAGGTGTGTCAGATCGAGCGTTATTGCCGAATCAACGATGCCCACGATGACCTGCAGGATATACAGGCACGAGCGCTGCAATGGGTCGAACAGCACGCCGAAGAGTTTTCCCACGACACCGTTCGCAAGGCATTTGCGCAACCCGTGCTGGACTGAACGGTTACATGCCCATTGTCGACAGGCGCCCGACGCGCTAAGGTTCGGCTCCCCGACGCGCTTAAATCTGCTGTGCTCCGCCGCGCGGGGATCGCTGGCGGCCGGCATCCGTGACCTGACGAGTAAACGATGGCTGATTTACCGATCAACGACCTAAACGTCGCCTCCAACGAGACCCTGATCACTCCCGATCAGCTCAAGCGTGATATCCCTCTGAGCGACGCTGCCCTGCGCACCGTCACCAAGGGTCGCGAAGTCATCCGCAACATTCTCGATGGCACCGACCATCGTCTGTTCGTGGTGATCGGCCCCTGCTCGATTCACGACATCAAGGCTGCCCACGAATACGCCGATCGCCTGAAAGTGCTGGCGGCGGAAGTTTCGGACACCCTGTACCTGGTCATGCGCGTGTATTTCGAAAAACCGCGCACCACCGTCGGCTGGAAGGGCCTGATCAACGACCCGTATCTGGACGACTCGTTCAAGATCCAGGACGGTCTGCACATCGGTCGCCAGTTGTTGCTGGACCTGGCCGAGAAAGGCCTGCCGACCGCGACCGAAGCACTCGATCCGATCTCCCCGCAGTATCTTCAGGATCTGATCAGTTGGTCGGCCATCGGCGCCCGCACCACCGAATCCCAGACCCACCGCGAAATGGCTTCCGGCCTGTCTTCGGCCGTCGGCTTCAAGAACGGCACCGACGGCGGCCTGACCGTGGCGATCAACGCCTTGCAGTCGGTTTCCAGCCCGCACCGTTTCCTGGGGATCAACCAGGAAGGTGGTGTGTCGATCGTCACCACCAAAGGCAACGCCTACGGTCACGTGGTGCTGCGCGGCGGTAATGGCAAGCCGAACTACGACTCGGTCAGCGTCGCCCTGTGCGAACAGGCGCTGAACAAGGCGAAGATCAAGCCGAACATCATGGTCGACTGCAGCCACGCCAACTCCAACAAGGATCCGGCCCTGCAACCGCTGGTGATGGAGAACGTCGCCAACCAGATCCTCGAAGGCAACCAGTCGATCATCGGCCTGATGGTCGAGAGTCACCTGAACTGGGGCTGCCAGGCGATCCCGAAAGACCTCGCCGACCTGCAATACGGCGTGTCGATCACCGATGCCTGCATCGACTGGTCGGCCACCGAGAAGACCTTGCGCAGCATGCACGCCAAGCTCAAGGATGTTCTGCCGAAACGTCAGCGCAACTGATCGCGTTTTCGCAGGCATAAAAAAACGCCGGGCATTGCCCGGCGTTTTTGTGTGTGATGTGAGGCCAATCAGATCTTCGCGGTGCGCCGCTGATGCCGCTCCATATAGCGCTCCACGTAGGAGCACGAAGGAATGACCGTGTAACCCATCTCGTCGGCGTACTGCAGCGCCCGTTCGGTCAGGGCTGCCGCGATGCCTCGGCCACGCAGTGCGTTGGGCACAAAGGTGCGGTAGATATCCAGGGTCTGTTTCCCCAGATCCATATAGGTCAGGTAGGCACGATGACCGTCCACATTGGTCTCGAACTGATGACCAGCCTGGTCATGGTGGATGGACAACGCCTCGCTCATCACTTCTCCTCGCGGGTCTCGAATTCTGACCCCTACCTTACCGATGTTTTCCCGGCGAAGGAACATCTACGCCACCCCGTGCCTGATGGACACCGAGAAGAACCGCACCGATCTCGCGCAACACGAGCACGTATCAAATAGTAGGCACCAATGGCGAAAATGCTCAAGGCACACTCGTCATCAGGCTGATTGGCGGGGCGGCTCCGGTGGACTCAGGGCCGGCTCGGAAGAAGCTTCTCCCGCACCGTGAGGCTGAACATCGCCGGATGTTGAGACTTAAGACGTGCCGCCTTTTTTAAAGTCACCTGAACATGGACAAAGATATGCGAGCCGCCACGCAAAATCGCAACAAAAGTGTGGACGAATCCATATACACGTCCTTTAGCCAAGATCGGCAAAACAGCAGCCGACAACGGGAACTTTTTCTCAATAACTCGCTCACGGTGGGCCTTACAGCTGAGTATTTTTTATACAGCACCGCTAAAAGTTGCTCGAAAAAGAATCAACGCCTACAATTTTTTTTGCTTCTTGCCTTACGTCAGTTTACTTACTACAAGTAATGGGTAGTATGTACGCCGGCTATTTCCTCAATCGGAGGAGACAGCCACTTAATTGAAAGTCCTTGAAGGGGAACACGATGAACAACGTTCTGAAATTCTCTGCTCTGGCTCTGGCCGCAGTTCTGGCTACCGGTTGCAGCAGCGCATCGAAAGAAACCGAAGCACGTCTGACCGCTACTGAAGACGCAGCTGCTCGCTCCCAGGCTCGTGCAGACGAAGCTTACCGTAAAGCTGATGAAGCTCTGGCTGCTGCTCAAAAAGCACAACAGACTGCTGACGAAGCTAACGAGCGTGCTCTGCGCATGCTGGACAAAGCTAGCCGCAAGTAATAGTCCTTCGGGATTGTTATCAAGCCGACCCGTTTTTCGGGTCGGCTTTTTTTTGCCTGAAATTTTCTTCATGCAATAAAAAACCCGCCGACACGCAAGCGTCGGCGGGTTTTGTCTTTCAGCTTACTGCTGCAGGTCGATCGGTGCGCTCGACACGATCGGCGCCGAGGTATTGGGCGTGCCGATTTCGGTTGGCAGTCCATCCTCGGCTGCGACTACATCACGCACCACGTCCCAGTTCATGCGCAGGTTGTTGGTGATGTCTTCGCGCTTGAGCATCGCGTTGATCACGGCAGTGTGCTTGTCGACCACCGACGGGTTGCCTTTGTCGTCGATCGGTGTGTGCGCCTCCAGGTAGACCTTGCCGCCGCTGCGACCGAACTTGTACGCATCGTTGATGATCCGTACCGAAGTCCCCACCGGCACCATGCCGGCCATTTCCAGCACGTTATTGTTGAACATGCGGAAGCAGCCGTGACTGGTGCGCATGCCGATGCCGAATTTCTTGTTCGAACCGTGAATCAGGTAGCCCGGTGTGCCCAAGGTGAACTTGAACGGCCCCAGCGGGTTGTCCGGACCGGCCGGCACCACGTTCGGCAACGGATCGCCATCGGCGGCGTGCTCGGCCTTGATCGAGGCTGGCGGCGTCCAGGTCGGATTCGGCGTTTTGGCGGTGATCGTGGTGTGGGCGATCGGTGAACCCCAGCCTTCACGACCGATGCCCAGCGGGAAGGTGTACACCACGTTCTTGCCTTTCGGGAAGTAGTAGAGGCGATACTCGGCCAGGTTGATCACAATGCCTTCGCGCGGGCCCGGCGGCAGGATGAAGCGGGTCGGCAGGACCACTTCAGTGCCGGCGCCCGGCAACCAGGCATCGACGCCCGGGTTGGCCGCGACCATCTCCGAATAGCCCAGATCGTAGGTGGTGCCCAGATCGGCAAAGGTATCTTCGTACTTGGCCTTGATCACCTGCACCTGGCCGATGATGTCTTCGCCAGGCGGTGGCAGGGGAAACTCCAATGCGGCAACGGGACCGGCCACACACAGGGCGGCAAGAGACAGGCAGCGGGTGACGGCAGGAAAACGCGGCAACATCCGGAGAATCCTTCGCAGATCGACAAGGGTATAGGAGCGCGATTGTACACCGCGCCTCGGGAATTCGGGGAGATCCGCCGATGGGCAGACAGAACTCTTCATGTTCGACCCGCCGCCGACTGCAAACGGGTGAACCTACAGTTCGAAACGCAGCTCAGGCCAGATCGGCGACGTCCCACGCTTCTGCGATTCGAGGATCGCCCGGCACAGCGAGCACAGGCGCTGATCCTGGAACACCCGGCGATCCACACTCGACCAGCGCGGTTGCGCCGGCAGCAGACTGCCGCACAGGGTTCGGTCCGCCGAGCCACCGAGCTCCAGTTGACGGGTCACCAGATGCACCCGCACTTCCTGGCAGGCGAACAGATCCAGCTGTTCGTCAGGCTCGATCAGTTGGTAGGCAAACAGGGACCAGGCAGAACGCGACATCGGGGGCTCCATTTAGGGGGGCGCCACATTAGCCGAAAGCCTGCCGCTAGAAAAGCCTCATAGCAGCGGTTTTAGCGTCGGCCAGACATTTTCCAGCAACTTGCCCTGAGCCCCGGCTGCCGGGTGCAGACCGTCGGCCTGCATCAAGTCCGGATGCCCGCCCACGCCTTCGAGGAAAAACGGCACCAGCGGGATTTTCTTCTCCTCGGCGAGCTTGCCGTAAACCCGGGCAAAGGCATCGGTGTAGCGCTTGCCGTAGTTGGGTGGCAACTGCATGCCGAGCAATAGCACCTTGGCCCCCTGTTCACGGGAGCTGTCGATCATCGACGCAAGATTTTGTTGCAATTGCGTTGGAGGCATTCCGCGCAGGCCGTCATTACCGCCCAGTTCGAGGATCACGAGCTCCGGCTTGTGCTCTGCAAGCAGCGCCGGCAGCCGCGCCTGGCCTCCGGCACTGGTGTCGCCGCTGATGGAGGCGTTGACCACTTTATCGTCAAAACCTTCGGCCTTGAGCCGCTGCTCGAGCAGCGACACCCACCCCAACCGGGTATCCAGCCCGAAACCGGCGCTGATACTATCGCCAACGATCAGGACTGTACCCGCCGCTGCGTTCTGGGCCATGCACATCAAGGCCAGGCCAGCACTCAAAAACCACACACGCATCGGATTCTCCATGGGCGCAAGCATTCTCACCGCGAAGAACCTTAGCAAAGTGGTTCCCAGCGCGGAAGGTGAACTGACCATCCTGCACGAACTCAGCCTGGAACTGAACAAGGGCGACAGCCTGGCCATCGTCGGCGCGTCCGGCTCCGGAAAATCCACCCTGCTCGGCCTGCTTGCCGGCCTCGATCTGCCGAGCGGCGGCGAAGTTGTTCTCGCCGGCCAGTCCCTGAGCAATCTCGACGAAGACCAGCGCGCGCGCATCCGTGCCGAACACGTGGGTTTTGTCTTTCAATCCTTCCAGTTGCTCGACAGCCTCAATGCCCTGGAAAACGTCATGCTGCCGCTGGAGCTCGACGGCCGTAAAGACGCTCGCGGTCGCGCCACCGAATTGCTGCAACGGGTCGGCCTCGGCCAGCGCCTGACCCACTCGCCGCGCCAGCTGTCCGGCGGCGAGCAACAACGGGTGGCGATTGCCCGGGCTTTTGCCGCCGAGCCGGATGTACTGTTCGCCGACGAGCCCACCGGCAACCTTGACAGCCATACCGGCGAGCGCATCAGCGACTTGCTGTTCGAACTGAACAAGGAACGCGGCACCACGCTGGTGCTGGTGACCCACGACGAACGCCTGGCCCATCGGTGCCGGCGCCTGATCCGACTTGAAGCCGGCCTGCTGGTCGCCCCCCTGGAGCCTTGATGGCACGTCTGCCGCTGTTGCGCCTGTTCAGCCTTGCCCTGCGCCAGCTCCTGCGCGATGCCCGCGCCGGGGAGTTGCGGGTGTTGTTCTTCGCCTTGCTGGTGGCCGTGGCGGCAAGTACCGCCATCGGCTACTTCGGCGCCCGCCTGAATGGCGCAATGACGTTGCGCGCCACCGAGTTTCTCGGCGCGGATCTGGTACTCGAAGGCAGCTCACCGGCGCGACCGGAACAAATCAGGAGCGGTACCGATCTGCGCCTCGACCACGCGCAGATCGTCGAATTCTCCAGCGTCATCGCCACCGACAACGGCATTCAGTTATCGAGCATCAAGGCCGTCGACCGTGCCTATCCGCTGCGCGGCGAGCTGAAAAGCGCCCCCTCCCCTTTCGCTGCCGAAGAAGCCGGTGGCGAACCGCAGCCGGGCGAAGCCTGGGTCGAATCGCGCCTGCTCACCGCACTGGACCTGAAGATCGGCGACAGCATCGACGTCGGCATGAAAACGTTGAAACTGACGCGAGTGCTGACTTACGAACCGGATCGCGCCGGCAACTTTTACAGCCTGACGCCACGCGTGCTGATCAACCTCGACGACCTCGCCGCGACCGGCGTCGTCCAGCCCGGCAGCCGGGTGAGCTATCGCGAGCTGTGGCGCGGCGAACCCAAAGCGCTGGAAACCTATCGCCAACTGATCAAGCCGGGACTTGCCGCCAACCAGCGGATTCAGGATGCCCGGGACGGCAACCGGCAGATCGGTGGCGCCTTGGGCAAGGCCGAGCGCTATCTGAACATGGCCAGTCTGGTCGCCGTGCTGTTGGCCGGTGTGGCCGTGGCGCTGTCGGCAAACCGCTTCGCCAGCCGTCGTTTCGATGCCAGCGCCCTGCTCCGTTGCCTGGGACTGTCACGCCGGGAAACCATGGTGCTGTTCAGCCTGCAACTGGCGGTACTGGGTCTGCTCGCCAGCCTCGGCGGCGCCCTGCTTGGCTGGCTTGCTCAATTGGGTTTGTTCGCGCTGCTGCATGATCTGTTACCGACCGACGTACCGCCGGGTGGCTTGCTGCCGGCGCTGGCGGGGATCGGCACCGGACTCGTGGCACTGGCCGGTTTCGCCCTGCCACCGCTCGCTGCGCTGGGCCGCGTGCCGCCGCTACGGGTTTTGCGCCGGGACATGCTGCCGATTCCGTCGAGCACCTGGATGGTCTACGGCGCTGCACTCGGTGCACTCGGATTGATCATGTGGCGCCTGAGCCTGGATCTGCTGCTGACCTTTGCTTTGCTCGGCGGTGGTGTGGTCGCCGCCCTGGTGCTCGGTGGTTTGCTGTTGCTACTGCTCAACAGCCTGCGTCGCCTGCTGGCTCGCGCCTCGCTGCCATGGCGCCTCGGCCTGGGTCAGTTGCTGCGTCATCCGCTCGCAGCAGCAGGACAGTCCCTGGCATTCGGTCTGATCCTGCTGTCCATGGCACTGATCGCTTTGCTGCGCGGCGAACTGCTCGACACCTGGCAAAACCAGTTGCCGAAGAATGCTCCGAACTATTTCGCCCTGAACATCCTGCCGGCGGACAAACAGGCCTTCACCGATCACCTGATCAATGTCTCGGCCCAGGCCGCGCCGTTGTATCCGGTGGTGCCGGGACGGCTGATCAGCATCAACGGTGAAGCAGTGCAGCAAATCGTCAGCAAGGATTCGGCCGGTGATCGGGCGATCCAGCGCGACCTGAGCCTGACCTGGGCTGCCGATTTGCCGGCGGGCAACAAGATCACCGCAGGTTCGTGGTGGAGCGGGCAACCCTCGGACGAGGTTCCGGGTGTGTCGGTGGAGGGTAAGGTCGCCGAAAGCCTCAAGCTCAAACTTGGCGATCACCTGGTGTTTACCGTTGGCGGAGTGAACCGCGAAGCGAAAGTCACCAGCCTGCGAGAGATCAACTGGGACAACTTCCAGCCGAACTTCTTCATGATCTTCCAGCCCGGCACCCTGAAGGATCTGCCGGCGACCTACCTGACCAGCTTCTATCTGGCGCCCGGTCACGACCAGCAGATCGTCGAGCTGTCGCGAGCATTCCCGGCGGTGACCATCCTGCAGGTCGAAGCCTTGCTCGAACAGCTGCGCAGCATCCTCGCCCAGGTCACCCTGGCGGTGGAGTACGTATTGTTGTTTGTGTTGGCGGCCGGGATGGCGGTGCTGTTTTCCGGGTTGCAGGCGACGCTGGATGAACGCATCCGTCAGGGCGCGCTGTTGCGTGCGCTGGGGGCGGAACGGCAGTTGCTGGTCAAGGCGCGGAGGATCGAGTTCGGCCTGCTGGGCGCAGTCAGCGGGTTGCTGGCGGCCCTCGGTTCGGAAGTGGTGAGTCTGGTGTTGTATCGCTTTGCGTTCGACCTGCCCTGGCACCCGCACCCTTGGTTGCTGTTGTTGCCGTTGATCGGTGCGGCGCTGATCGGTGGCGCCGGCGTGTTCGGCACCCGTCGGGCACTGAACGCGAGCCCGCTGACAGTGCTGCGCGAGGGTTGATAGACTCCAGCCCTCAATACCACAAGAAGTAGCCATGAGCCGTTATCGCCCTCCCCGCACTGCCGGCACCGCGCTGATCACCCCCGAAGGTGAAGCGCGGATGCGCGCCGAATTCCATGAGTTGTGGCACGTACGCCGTCCGCAGGTGACGCAATCGGTCAGCGAAGCCGCGGCTCAGGGCGATCGGTCGGAAAATGCCGAGTACACCTACGGCAAGAAGATGCTGCGCGAGATCGACAGCCGCGTGCGTTTTCTCACCAAGCGACTGGAGGCGTTGAAAGTCGTCAGCGAAAAACCGAGCGATCCGAACAAAGTCTACTTCGGCGCCTGGGTGACCATCGAGGATGAGGACGGCAAACAGTCGCGCTACCGCATCGTCGGCCCGGACGAACTGGACCTGAAACTGGGCCTGATCAGCATCGACTCACCGCTGGCCCGCGCCCTGATCGGCAAGGCGCTGGACGCCGAAGTACGGGTCCAGACGCCAACCGGCGAGCAATTCGTTTACATCGTGGCAATCGACTATCCCTGACGCTCAACGCCGTGCAATCAGTCCCTGACGGGCAACGCGGGTCAGTTGACGGATCATTTCCGGAGCGTCTTCAGCGCTGGGCGACTGGATCACTGCGAGGTCGAAACTGTCATTGGCAAAACGCGCCAGCGACTCGCCGTCTTCGACAAACTGGATCAGGAATGCGGCAGGACCGCCGCTGCGACGTGGCCAGCCATCGAGATAACGCAACAGCGTCGGCTGATGTTTACCGCCAAGCAGGATTTTTGGGTTGCGCTGAGTGACATGTGCCGTGATTGGCGCGGGGCGTGCTGGAGGGCGAAGTGCATTCATCGTGTCGTGTCTCTGCCTCAAAAGTCTGCATGGCAGGTGAGAGGCAACACCGAACCAGCGCTTTAGCGGTATTTCGAAGCCCTGTTCCGGCTTCTGACGGCAACTGAAGAATAGTCACCTGGCGCCCCGCAAGTAGCTGTTTAAATCGGCGCATGAGCGGCATCCTAGAGAACGTGACCGGCCAGTGTCAAGAATCAGCCGCAACAAAAAAGGCCCGCACAATGCGGGCCTTTTGCTTGAGCCAGAGCGGTCAACCGGCGATGGCGCGATCCACCGAAAGCTTGCCGGCACCTTCGATCAGCACCGCAAGGCTGCCACCGAGCAGGGCCAGGGCGAACTCGTAACCGTTGTTGGCCATGAACAGACCGTTGCTGATGTGCACGGTGAAGATGGCCACCAGCGACAGGAAGGTCAGACCCAGTGCCGCCGGACGTACCAGCAGACCGATGATCAGCGCCAGACCAGCGAAAAACTCAGTGCCGCCTGCCAGGGTCGCCATCAGATAACCAGGCGTCAGACCGATGCTTTCCATGTATTGCGCGGTGCCGGCCAGGCCGTAGCCACCGAACAGACCGAAGAGTTTCTGCGAGCCGTGGGCGGCGAAGATCACGCCGACAGCAATGCGCAGAATGGTCAGACCGTAGCCGGCGCGGGTGAACAGGACTTTGTTGATCAGAGAGCTCATGTTGCGTTTCCTTGTTGTCAGAAGGGCTTGTTGGTTGGTCGCCATATTAATCAGTTAAATTTATGTTAAAAGCGCAAATATTCCGCCATAACAATCAATTTATTAGATCATTTGCGTGAGACAACTTTCTGTCCCCCGGGCTCCAACGACTCCCGCTCCCGGTCGAACGCCAAGTAATACTTGTTCACACTATTAACATAGCTGACGGCGCCCATCCCGACCTGCTCCATGGCAATGCGCTCGACCTGGAAGAACCACTGATTAGGGTTCAGACCACGACGCCGGGCCTCGGCGCGCATGCCCTGCACGCGCTCCGGGCCGATGTTGTAGGCGGCCAGGGTAAACGCCATGCGCTCGCGCTCATTGAGCTTCGGACTGTTGAAGAACTTGCGGCGGATCATCGCCAGATACTTGGCCCCGGCCTGCACATTCGCATCGAGATTCTGGATGTTATTGACGCCGACCCGCTGCGCGGCGGACGGCGTGATCTGCATCAGCCCGGTAGGCCCGCCACCGCTGCGCGCAGCGGGTTGCAGCGCCGATTCCTTGAACGCCAGCGCGGCCAGATTGAGCCAGTCCATGTTCTGCGCTTCGGCATGCTTTTGCAGGGTTGGACGCAGTTTTTCCAGACGCTGGCGGTCAGCCTTGGCCAATGGATAGTGGACTTGATAGAGGCGACGGTAGATCCGCAGAAACGCTGCGTCTTCGTTCGACGGCGTCTTGTAGCCGGTCAGGAAACGGTCGATGCTCGCTCGCAGCATCGAAGCATCTCGCCGCACGAACCAGTACTCCTCGCCCGGCTCGCTGATCATCAACTGCCGGTCAACACGCAACTTCGGCAGGATCTTGCCCCAGCGCTCGGCAATCGGTTGCTCGACGATGGTCAGGTGGAAGATGCCGCCCTGGACCATCTCCAGCACGTCCTCGACGGCCAACGTAGGATCGACCCATTCGATCTTGATCGGCGCCAGTTTGTGCAGCGCCAGTTTCTGGTTGAGTTGACTGACCGCCTCCCCCGCCGCACTGCCGGTGGGCAGTGCCAGGGTTTTGCCGGCCAGCTGCTCGACTTTGGTGTAGCGTTTCTCGCCCTTGATGCCGACCAGCACCAGCGGCACATTACTGGCGATCGGTTCGCTGCTGGCGACCGCATGGCCCGGTTGCAGATCGAGCAATTCGCCCGGCGCCACCAGATCGCCCTCGCCACGCTGTAGCGCGCCGAGCAATTGATCCTTGGCTTTGGGAATGATCTTGAGGGTGATTTCCTGACCGTCGCGGGCATGGCCATTGAGGTACTGCTCGAAGGCGCGCAAACGGTGATATTCGACGCCAATGGTCTGGCCCTGGACTTCGCCGGAGCTGTTGCGGCTTTGATTGACGAGCACCCGCAACACACGGCTGCTGCGGATCTCGGTCAGGTCGCGAACCTTGGCAGCCGGCACGGCTTGCAGCGGCCCGGGCAAGCGCGCAACCGCCGTCATCGGCAGCAGCAGCGAACCACACAGCAGGAGCAAAACCGAGGGACGAACCATCCACTCTCCGGAAAGAATACGGGGCGTTTTCACCGCTGAACGGTCGCAAAACACCGACGAAAACAGAGCGCCAGGAGCGCTGATAAAGTGCGAGAGACTGGCACAGTGATGGCAATTCTGCCAACCCGTGTTGCCTCGCGGCCTCAACAGACAGTCATAAGCCGTTGTAGTTCTTGGCTTTTCTGATAAATCTACAGCTCTGATATGCTTTCCGGCCTTCGGCCCGAGGTAGCACCATGCAACTCATCGATATCGGCGTCAACCTGACCAACCCCAGTTTCGCCGACAAACATCAGGTCGTGCTCGATCGCGCCTACGCTGCCGGGGTCTGCCAACTGGTGCTGACCGGCACCAGCATCGAGGGAAGCGAACAGGCGCTGGAGTTGTGCCAGCAACTGGATGCGGACGGCCAGCGACTGTTCGCCACCGCCGGCATTCACCCGCATTCGGCCAGTGACTGGAACGCCGACAGCGCACGGCGTCTGCGCAGTCTGCTGAAGGAATCGAACGTGGTGGCAGTGGGCGAATGCGGGCTGGATTTCAACCGTGATTTCTCGCCACGACCGCAACAGGAAAAAGTCCTCGAAGAACATCTGGCCCTGGCCGTGGAGCTGCAACTGCCGGTGTTCCTCCATGAGCGCGACGCGAGCCCGCGTCTGCTGGAGATTCTCCGTGACTTTCGCGACCAGTTGCCGGCCGCCGTAGTGCATTGTTTCACCGGCGAGCAGAAAGCGTTGTTCAGTTACCTCGACCTGGATCTGCACATCGGCATCACCGGCTGGATCTGCGACGAGCGTCGCGGCACCCATTTGCATCCGTTGGTGAAGGAGATCAAACGCGGGCGTCTGATGCTGGAAAGCGATGCACCGTATCTGCTGCCGCGCACACTACGACCGAAGCCGAAGAACGGACGAAACGAGCCGGCCTATTTAACCGAAGTGTTGCGTGAAGTGGCGCTGCATCGAGGTGAGACCGAGGAAGATCTGGCGAGCCACACCACCGCTTGCGCCCGGGCGTTCTACGGTTTGCCTGCCCTGCCCTGAGCCGGGAACTCATTACTTGTTGATGCACATCAAGATCCGGGCACCTGCGTAGCGGCACAATAATGGCACCTTGCCAAAACTGTTTCCGCTATCAGAGAAGACCTCCATGGGTGCCTGGCTTAGCAATATCTCGCTGAAATACAAATTCTGGGCGGTCAACGCGGTCGCCTTCGTCACCACCTTGCTGTTAGTGCTGTACGCGGTGCAGCTCGAACAGCAGGCACGCAGCCACGCCGCACAGGCGTCGGCACAGGCGCAAGCGCAATTGCTCAAAGCCTGGCCCGCAGGTCAGGCCCTGCCCAAGAGTGATCAGGTGCTGACGTTCAAACGCGGTGAAGCGCCTCGCCTCAACGATCAACCGCTGCTGGAAATCACCGACAGCAACGGCTGGATCGACATCAGTCACTTGCCGTTTTTCGGCGAAAACCCGCTGCTCGGCGCCGAGGTATTCAGCCGTGCCGATGGCCAGCAGGTCGCCGTGATCGCCTACGCCCCCAGCCTCAGTCAAGTGTTCAGCGAACGGTTCGCCAACTACGCGGTAGCGGTGTTCATCCTGATGCTGGCGATGCTCGGTGCCTCGCAGTTGCTGATCCGCTTCTTGCTCAGCCAGCTCAACACGCTCAAGGACGTAATGCTGCACGTCGAAAAAACCGGCGATCTTTCCGCCCGGGTGCCACTGGCCTGCAAAGACGAAGTCGGGCAGATGGCCAATGCCTTCAACGCGATGCAGGCCGGCTACCAGCGCGTGGTCACCACCGTGGCCAACACTGCACGACAACTGGACGTCGGCGCGGCACGGCTGGCGTCGAGCATGAACGAGGTGCGTCACGGCATGCTTGGCCAGCAAAGTGAAACCGATCAGGCCGCCACGGCGATCAACGAAATGACCGCCACCGTCTACCACATCGCCCAGCACGCTGGTGCCACTCGCGATCTGTCGCAGACTGCCGACGGCCTGGCCGGCAGCGGCCAACAAGTGGTCACCCGCGTCCAGCATTCGATCGCCGGCCTGTCCAGCGGCGTACAGCAGACTGCCGAGATGATCCAGCGCCTGGCCGAAGACAGCCAGAAGATCAACGGCGTGGTCAGCGTGATCCACAGCATCGCCGAGCAGACCAATCTGCTGGCCCTCAATGCAGCCATCGAAGCAGCCCGCGCCGGGGAAATGGGCCGCGGGTTCGCGGTGGTCGCCGATGAAGTGCGCAACCTCGCCAAACGCGTGCAGACGTCCACCGACGAAATCACCACCATGGTGTCGGCGCTGCAGGCCGGGACCCGCGATGCGGTGGACTTCATGCAGGAAAGTTCGTACAAGGCTGACGATTGCGTGCAGCAGGCCCAGGAGGCCGGTGAAGCGCTGGCAGAAATCACCGGCGCGGTGGCGCAGATGCGCGAGAGCAACACGCAGATTGCGGTGGCGGCAGAACAGCAGAGTCAGGTTGCCGAAGAGATGAACCGCGCGGTGGTGAGCATTCGCGACGTGACCGAGAACACCGTGCAGCAGACGGTGGACTCAGCGACCACCAGCAATGAGCTGGCGACGCTGGCCGGTGAACTCAACAAGGCAATTGGTCAGCTTAAACTTTGAGGGACTGCTGGCGATGGCGTCAGGCCGGGAACATCGAATCCGGCGATGACGCCTATCGCGGCAATAGCCAACCTTGATTCGCCGCCCTCCCTGCCCGGGCCTATTCTTCAACCATGAACCAAACATGGAATGAGGAGCAGCAACATGGGCAAACGTCACCCCAACCTTCCCGCCTGGCAATGGCGCGCCTACCCGAATAATCACCAGCATCCGACCAATCTGGTGCTGCATCTGATTGCCGTACCGCTGTTCATCGTTGCGTTTCTGTTGATCGTCTCGGGGGTGTTCAGCCTGAGCCTGGCGAGCGTGGCCATCGGCGTGATCGGGATTGTCGCAGCGCTGGGTCTGCAGCGTCACGGCCACCGTCTGGAGGCGCAAGCCTCCGAGCCGTTCAGTGATCGCATGGACGCCGTTTCGCGTCTGCTGGTCGAGCAGTTTCTGACCTTCCCGCGCTTTCTGCTCAGCGGCGGCTGGTACCGTGCCTGGCGTGAACGCCACCGCCGTCATTGAGTCAGGCGAAGATCGTCACCGTCTGCCGGCTCATGGCGATCAGTTCGCCCTCGGCGCTCCACAGTTTGGCGGCAACATGACCATAACCGTCGGCGGCGTACTCGATGTCCGCCAGATATTGGCACCAATCCAGCGTGCTCAGCGTCCGTAACGGCTGAACGAATTCGATGGTCCAGGTCAGCGTGCTGCCCGGCGCCGGCTTCTTCAGATACGGCAACAGCGCAGGCGGCCAGGCATCGACCAGCGCCAGCAGATGCGCTTCGTTGACCGGTTCCTCTTTCACATCCCCACGCAAGCGCACCCAGCCGCCCATCAACCGTGATTGAATGCCGGTGAACGGCATGCCGCCGACACTCCAGCGCATCGCCAGATGACGCATGAACTCCGGGGTGACACCTTTGATGTACGGCAGCTCCTGGCAGTCGTCCCAGTGTTTCATCTCCGGTGCCGGGTACGCTTCAACGGCCACTTCCGACGGACGTGAAGCACCGAAGCTGCCTTGCACCATCGTCACCACCTGACCGTTCTGTACGGCGCGCCCCAGCACCTGAATGACCGCTTTGCCTTCGCGCAGGATTTGCACCTCAAAGCTCACCGGCACTTCGGGCTCGACCGGACCGACGAAGGTGATTGCCAGCGAACGCACCGGACGCTCCGACGGCACCCGCGCACGCATCACTTCGTATTGCAACGCCGCCACCAGCCCGCCGAAGCTGGCGCGCCCCTGGCCCCACTCGGCCGGAATGACGACCTCCGGTTGACGACGGACTGCATCGATCAGATCGCAAAAGCGCATGGGAACCTCGGACACGAAAAAGACAATGACCGGATCTTAACCAGCGCGGCAGAGCGGCGCAGCGTCCATTCCGGTCAAACAGGCTGACAGATAGGCCTTGCGCCGGTTTAAGACACAATAAAAAACCTGTGGAAGTCAGACTGCTGGCTTCTACCGGTTTTGAAGTGCGTTTCAGGACTTTTTAAAACAAGTCGTGCTGAGTTTTTCCAGCACCCGGTCAGCCTTGATTTCGGCCTCGACCATGGTCGCCTGCCAGGTGGCGACGCAGGGTTGCAGATCCGCTTCCAGTTCGGCCTTCGCCAGCCATTGCCAGCAATCGTGCCAGTCACCCAGTGCGCCTTGTGCGGACTTCAGACGTGGCAACGCGACCTTCGGCAGACGATCGAGCTCGGGGTAGGCTTCGATCCCGTAGCGCACCCGTTTGATCAACAGGCGCAGACGATGACGATCGTGTGCCGGATCGTGCAGCGCCACGTCGAGGTTCTTCCATTGCTTGCCCAGACGCTTTTCGATGCGCTTGTCCAGGTCATCGAGCAAGCCCTGACGCTGGGACGCTCGCAGGAAACGTGGAAACGCATCGAGGATCATCAGCAGCGAGGCCACCTGCGCACTGGCCGCCAATGCCGGATAGGCCTCGGCCATCTGCGCCATGCGCCGCTGCGCGGCCTCAGGCTGGCCATGTTCGGTCAGCCAGGCCGCCAGCACCTCGCGGTCACGCCACGGCGTGGTCAGTTGCCCCACCGACGCCGCCGCGTCTTCCAGTTGCTCGACGCCAGGCAAGCCACGCAGCGGCCTCAGCAGACTGCGCAAGCGACGCACCGTGGTCCGCAGATCGTGCAGCGCCTCCGGGTCGGTACGTGCGGTCAGACGTGCCTGACAGGCCAGCAGCCTGACCTCCAGGCTCAGGACATGAGCCACCAACCGGTCAACCAACGCAGACATCGCTTGCTCCTGACTTCAATCCCATTGCATGAGTGTGCACCGGTGTGGCTGATCCGCCGTTGCGCTAAGTCAGCAGCTTAGCGTCCGGCGCGGGATTCGCGAATGTAGAAACGCGCCTTCTCGGCTTTTTTGCTGCAACCCTCGAAGCCTTCGAATTGCTGCTGGGTCTTGGCCGCCGTCAGCAACGACAGGGCCTTGGAGTAGCTCACCGTACCGGCAAAACCCTCGGCCTTGGCCAGATCCAGCTCATGCCACGCCGCATCGAGCTGGCTGCCGCAGCTGTCGCGGTAGGCGGTCTTGCCGGCGCAACCGGCCAATGCCAGGGCAATCAAGGGCACACAGATCCAGGCTTTCATCACTTACACCTCAAAGATAGGTCAACAGTCGTGCAATTAAGACGTTGGGGCGGTGAAAAAGTGCCTTGTGCCCCATGAATCCAACGCACGGCAAAAGATAACGCCAGCGGGTCAAGAAGTATCGAAAAAACGACGCCAGTGCCGCCCCGAACGACCCCGGCGATTGTAGCCCGGCCCTCGATGGGTGCATTGTGGAAACCTGTCGGGGGAGGAAGTCTGATGAAAAAGCGTGTCGCACTGGTACTGGGTTCCGGAGGCGCCCGGGGCTATGCCCATATCGGGGTCATCGAAGAGCTCGAACGGCGGGGTTACGACATTGCCTGCATCGCCGGTTGTTCGATGGGCGCAGTGGTCGGCGGGATCTACGCCGCAGGGAAGCTGGACGAGTACCGACGCTGGATCGAAAGCCTGGATTACCTCGATGTGTTGCGACTGGTGGACGTGAGTTTTCGCCTCGGGGCGATCCGTGGCGAAAAGGTCTTTGGCCAGATCCGCAAGATCGTCGGCGAAATCAATATCGAAGAGCTGCGCATCCCTTATACGGCGGTCGCCGCCGACCTTACCAACCAGCAGGAAATCTGGTTTCAGGAAGGCTGCCTGCACCAGGCGATGCGCGCCTCGGCAGCGATTCCCAGCCTGTTCACGCCAGTGATGCAAGGCAACCGGATGCTGGTGGACGGCGGCATTCTCAATCCGTTGCCGATCGTGCCGGTGGTGTCGAGCCACTGCGATCTGATCATCGCGGTCAATCTCAACTCGACCAACCAGCGCCATTACAAATTGCCGGTGATCCAGCGCCCCGCCGCGTTCCGTACGCGCTTTGACAGCCTGATCAGTTCACTGGGTTCGAAGATGCCGTTCCGCCGCAAACAGGCCGAGCAACTTCTGTTATTGGAACAGGAAGCGCTGCGCGCCGAAGCCGCAGACATCAATCCGTGGGTCGAAGGCGCCGAGCCGCAAGCCCAGCAACCGGCCGCCGCCCCTGAACACGATGGCGCGCCGAAATCCGCCACCGGTTCGTTCATCATCGATAATGTCGGGCCGGCATCATTGCTCGACCTGATCAACCAGAGTTTCGAGGTGATGCAGACCTCGCTGGCCCAGTACAAGATCGCCGGGTATCCGCCGGACATCCTGATCAACGTGCCGAAACGCGTCTGCCGGTTCTTCGAGTTCTACAAGGCGCCGGAGCTGATCGCGCTGGGTCGCGAGATTGCCCGGGATACGCTGGATCGCTACGAGAGCGAACAGAACTAAAGGCTGCTCTCGCTCAACAAGCGATAACCGACGCCCGCCTCGGTCACGATAAACCGGGGCCGGGTCGGATCGTCCGCCAGTTTCTGTCGCAGATGGCCGACCACGATCCGCAAATAATGGCTGTCCTCGGTGTGAGTCGGGCCCCAGATGTCCTTGAGCAATTGCTGCTGGGTGATCACCCGCCCCGGATGCCGCGCCAGTTGCGCCAGCACGGCGTATTCCTTGCGGGTCAGGGCCACTTCAACGCCGTCGAGCAGCACTCGGCGATAGGCGAGATCCACCGTCAGCGGGCCGAAGGCCAGCGCCGCTTGTTGCGCCTCTCCGGCCGGGGCCTGGCGCAACAATGCACGGACCCGAGCGAGAAACTCCTGAATGCCAAACGGTTTGGTCACGTAGTCATTGGCGCCGCCATCCAGCGCCTGGACTTTCTGTCCTTCGCTGGCGCGCACCGACAGGACCAGCACCGGCGCCGTGGCCCACTCGCGAAACTCGCGCAGCACTTGCTGGCCATCCATGTCCGGCAGGCCGAGGTCGAGCACCAGCAGATCGGGTTTGTTCAGCGCCGCCTGGGCCAGGCCCTCGGCCCCGGTGCCGGCCTCCAGCACTTTGTAGCCTTGTGAGGCGAGGCTGATACGCAGGAATTTGCGGATCTGCGGTTCATCGTCGATAACCAAAATGGTCGCGGTCTGGCTCATGGGTTCACATCAATACAAAAGATTGGCAAGAGAGTAGCGCAGGCGGATTCAGGCTTCACCGTCCATCCCCGGTTGCGTCTGCAAGGGCAGGTGCAGAGTGATGCAGGTGCCGCGTCCGTCGATGCCGTCACCGACACTGATCCGCCCGCCATGGGCGCCGACCATGCCCTGACAGATCGCCAACCCAAGGCCGGTGCCCTGACCACCACGATCACCCCGGGCAGCGGTGTAGAACATGTCGAAAATCTTCGCCCGCTCATCGACCGGAATCCCCGGCCCTTCATCGCTCACCGAGAAAAACACTTCGCTGTCATCCGCTCCGGCGCGCAATTGCAGACGGCCGTGGGATGGCGAGAATCGGGCGGCGTTTTCCAGCACGTTCACCAGCGCTTGCTCGATCAACGCGGCATGCACGTACAACAGCGGCAACTCGGCCGGCACATCGGTGCTGACTTGCAACGACGACAGCACGGCGCGCAGACGATTGAGCGCACTGCCGACGATGTCCGCCGGCGATACCCAGTCCCGCGCCAGTTTCAGGGCGCCGTGGCCGAGTCGGGTCATGTCCAGCAGGTTCTGGATGTAACGGTCCAGACGCTCGGCCTCATCGCGAGTGCCTTCGAGCAACTCACGACGATCCTCCAGCGGGATCGCTTCGCCGAGTGCCAGCAGGCTGTCGATGCTGCCGCGCATCGAGGTCAGCGGCGTGCGCAGATCGTGAGACACCGAGGCCAGCAAGGCGCTGCGCAGTTGCTCGGTTTCGCCATGCAGACGCGCGGCCTCCAGGTCATCGGCCAGTTGCGCACGGGCCAGTGCCTGCGCCAGCGGCTGGCTCAGCGCGGTCAGCAAGCGACGACGCTGGCCGCTCAATGTCTGACCTTCTTTGGCACACACCCCAAGCAGTGCCAGCGGCCCGTCTTCCACCGACAGCGGCCACCACCACCAGCGCCCGAATGGCAACGTGCCGGTCCCCATTCCCGCCGGTTGGTCGTGTTGCCAGGCCCAGTCGGCAGCGGCGCGTTCGGATTCAGTGAACTGCAACGGCCCGCCGGTTTCGACTTTCCAGCCGCCCTGCCCATCACGATTGAGCAGGCACAATTGCAGATCGCTCCAGCCATTGAGGTGCTGCGCGGCGGCACTGACCACGGCCTGACGGTCGGTGGCTGCAGTGAGTTTGCGCGACAGGTCGAGCAACTCGGTGGTCTCTTCCTGGGTATCGCGCAACGCCTGCAATTGCCGCCGCTGACGCGCCGCCAGATTGCCGGTGAGCGCTGCCATCAACAGGAAGAACAGCAAAGTCAGTACGTCTTCTTCACGCTGGATGGCGAAGGAAAAATTCGGCGGGATGAACAGAAAGTCGTAAGTCAGGAACGACAGCGCCGCACAGGCCAGCGCAGGTCCCAGGCTGCTGCGCACCGCCACCAGCAACACCGCCGCGAGGAACACCAGCGAAATGTTCGGCAGCGGCAATACGCTGGACACCGCCCACGCCAGCGCACTGGCCAACACCGTGGCCACCAGCGCCAGTGCATAGTCGAACCACACCAGCGTTGGCGCCGTCCGCAGGCGCGGTGGATGCTGTTCGTGATCGCTGTCCAGCACGTTGATTTCCAGTCCGTGGGACTGACGCAGCAAACGCGCCGCCAGACCACCACCGAACAGGCGCCGTCGCAGGCTCGGGCGCGACTGGCCGACCAGCACCAGACTGGCCCGGCGCTCGGTGGCGTGCTGGATCAGGGTCTTGGCCACTTCGCCGGCCCGCAACAGCACCACTTCCCCGCCAAGCCGTTCGGCCAGTTGCTGGGCGCTTTGCAGGCGCAGCCGCGATTGCTCATCGCGCACACTGCCGTTGTCGACGTGCACCAGGCTCCACGGCAAATGCCGACGCTGGGCGACACGGCTGGCGTGACGCACCAGACGTTCGGCATCGGCATTGCCATCGACGCCGACCAGCAAGCGTCCGCGTACTGCCGGCGCAGCTTGACCGAGCTTGCGGTAGCCCTGCGCCAGATCGTTGTCGACCTGCGCCGCCGCAGTCTGCATCGCCAGTTCCCGCAACGCGGTGAGATTGGTCTGGGTGAAAAACGCATCGATCGCGGCCCGGGCCTGCTCCGGCACGTAGACCTTGCCTTCGCGCAAGCGCTCGAGCAATTCCCGGGGCGGCAGGTCGATCAGCAGCAGTTCGTAGGCTTCCTGCAGCACCCAGTCCGGCAGGGTTTCGCGTACCTGCACACCGGTGATGCCGCGCACCTGATCGTTGAGACTTTCCAGGTGCTGGACGTTGACCGTGGTGTAGACGTCGATGCCGGCGGCGAGCAGTTCCTGAATATCCTGCCAGCGTTTGGCATGGCGACTGCCGGGGGCGTTGCTGTGGGCGAGTTCGTCGACCAGCACAAGCTTCGGTTTGGCGGCGAGAAGGCCGTCGAGGTCCATTTCTTCGAGCGTCACGCCACGGTATTCCGATCGCACCAGCGGCAGTTGCGGCAAGCCGCCGAGCAGCGCTTCGGTTTCGGCGCGGCCGTGGGTTTCGACCACGCCTGCAATGACTTTCACGCCCTGACGCAGTTGGCTGTGAGCTGCCTGCAACATCGCGTAGGTCTTGCCCACGCCCGGCGCCGCGCCAAGAAAAACCTTGAGCCGGCCGCGTCCGTCGCGGGGCAGTTCTGCTAACAGCGCGTCGGCGCGGCCGGAGTCACTCATGCTTGAAGCTCTCTCTTCCTGATGTCATCGCGATTTACAGCTTTTCCAGCGCCATGTTCAACGCCAGCACATTTACCACCGGCGGGCCCACCAGTGGCTGTTCGATATGCGCGTCGAGCAACTGCTGCAAGGTCGCCACCGGCACATTACGCGCTGCCGCGACACGCGCCAGTTGATAGGCAATCGCGGCCGGTGGCAAGTGCGGATCGAGACCGCTGCCGGACGTAGTCAGCAGCGCCAGCGGCACGGGCCCCTGCCCGGGCACCAGCAGCTTGTTGGCGTCATCGATCACTCGAGTGGCCAGCGCCGGATTGCTCGGCGCCAGGTTGCTCGCGCTACTCGAAACGGTGGCAAAGGCACCGGCTGAAGGACGTGGATGGAACCAGGCATCGCCGACAAAATCCTGCGCGATCAGCGACGAGCCGCGCACCTTGCCTTCGGCATCGCGCACCAGGCTGCCGTTGGCCTGCTCGGGGAAGGCGACCTGTGCGACGCCGGTGACGACCAGTGGATAGGCAACGCCGGTGACCAGGGTCATCAACACCAGCAGGCTCAGGGCCGGACGTAACATTGTGGACATTTCAAAATCCTCGAATTCATTGGGCTTACAGACTTGGGGTGTCAGGGACATCTTTCCCCTCACCCCAGCCCTCTCCCGGAGGGAGAGGGAGCCGATCTCTATGCTTTTCAAAACCGGAGTCCGACTCGATATCTCAGGTCGATGTATCTCCAGAAAACACCTCGGTCAGTCCCCTCTCCCTCCGGACGGTCCGACGTTTCGGGAGGGTTAGGGTGAGGGGCTGCGATATCAGCCTCACACCAGATGCAACGCCGTCAGCAACATGTCGATTGCCTTGATCCCCACAAACGGCACCAGAATCCCGCCCAGGCCATAGATCAGCAGATTGCGACGCAGCAACGCCGCCGCACTCGCGGCCTGCACCCGCACGCCGCGCAGGGCCAGCGGGATCAGCACGACGATGATCAAGGCGTTGAAGACGATGGCCGACAGGATCGCGCTCTGCGGACTGCTCAAGTGCATGATGTTCAGCACGCCCAGCTGCGGGTAGATCGCGGCGAACAGTGCCGGCAGGATCGCGAAGTACTTGGCCACGTCGTTGGCGATGGAAAAGGTCGTCAGCGCGCCACGAGTCACCAGCAATTCCTTGCCGATCTGCACCACATCCAGCAGCTTGGTCGGGTCGCTGTCGAGGTCGACCATGTTGGCCGCTTCACGCGCTGCCTGAGTGCCGTCGTTCATTGCCATGCCGACGTCAGCCTGAGCCAGCGCCGGAGCATCGTTGGCACCGTCACCGCACATGGCGACCAGGCGACCGTCGTTCTGCTCGTGACGGATGCGCGCCAGTTTTTTCTCCGGTGTGGCTTCGGCCAGCACATCGTCGACGCCTGCTTCAGCGGCAATCGCGGCAGCGGTCAGCGGGTTGTCGCCGGTGACCATCACGGTGCGAATCCCCAGTTTGCGCAGCTCGGCGAAACGCTCGCGGATGCCCGGCTTGACTACGTCCTTCAGGTGGATCACACCGAGCAGTTTGCCGTCGGCGCAGACCAGCAATGGCGTACCACCGCTCTGGGCGATCTTGTCGATTTCCCGGGAGAGCGCCGGGGCCAGATCCTTGCGTTGTTGACCGAGGAAGGCCAGCAACGAATCCACCGCGCCCTTGCGGAACACACGGCCCTGATAGTCGACACCGGACAAGCGGGTTTCGGCGCTGAACGGCACGGCGGTCAGGGTTTCCGGCGAAGGTTCCGGCTGCGGATTGGAACCGCGCAGGTACTCGACGATGGATTTGCCTTCGGCAGTTTCATCGGCCAGCGAAGCGAACAGCGCACCTTCGGCCAGTTCACGGGCGTTCACACCCGGCGCCGCATACACGGCGCTGCAACGACGGTTACCGAAGGTGATGGTGCCGGTCTTGTCCAGCAGCAACACATGCACGTCACCCGCTGCTTCCACCGCGCGACCGGACTTGGCGATCACGTTCAGGCGCACCAGACGATCCATCCCGGCGATACCGATGGCCGACAGCAGACCGCCGATGGTGGTCGGAATCAGCGTGACCAATAACGCCACCAGGAACACCAGCGGCAGGCTGCCGTTAGCGAAGTGGGCGAACGGCTGCAGCGTCACGACCACCAGCAGGAAGATCAGGGTCAGACCGATCAGCAGAATATCCAGCGCCACTTCGTTCGGGGTCTTCTGGCGTTTGGCGCCTTCGACCAGCGCGATCATGCGGTCAAGAGTCGATTCACCGGGGTTGGCGGTGATTTTCACCAGCAGCCAGTCGGACACCAGTCGCGTATTACCGGTAACGGCGGAACGGTCGCCGCCGGATTCACGGATTACCGGAGCGGACTCACCGGTAATTGCCGCTTCGTTAACGGCCGCGATGCCTTCGATGACTTCGCCGTCGCCAGGGATCATTTCCCCGGCTTCGACCCGCACCACGTCACCCTTGCGCAGGCTGGCGGCGGGCACCACCTGAAAGCTGCCGTTGGCCAGTTTGCGTCGGGCGCTGAGGCCTTCGCTGCCGGCCTTGAGGCTGTCGGCGCGGGCCTTGCCGCGACCTTCGGCCAGCGCCTCGGCGAAGTTGGCGAACAGCACGGTGAACCACAGCCACAGCGCGATTTGCGCCGCGACGAAGGTCGGCACGATGTTGTCCGGAATGAAGCACAGCACGGTGGTGAAAATCGCGGTCAGTTCGACCACCAGCATTACCGGTGAGCGCACCAGCTGACGAGGGTCAAGCTTGACGAACGCTTGCACCAGCGCCGGACGCCACAGAGCGCTGATCGTGGTTTTCGCGTGTTCCGGCGCCTTGGCGACGACGGGTTTGATTGCGGGCATATTCATCATCAGCTCCTTAGAAACCCATGCTCAAATGTTCGGCGATCGGGCCGAGCGCCAGGGTTGGCAAGAAGGTCAGGCCGCCTACCAGCAAAATGGTCACGGTCAACAGGGTCACGAACAGCGGGCCGTGGGTCGGGAAGCTGTTCTGGCCGATCGGTGCGGTTTTCTTCATCGCCAGGCTGCCGGCCAGGGCCAGTACCGGGAGGATGTAACCGAAGCGACCGATCAACATGCCCAGGCCGAGCATCAGGTTGTGGAACGGGGTGTTGGCACTCAGGCCACCAAATGCCGAACCGTTGTTGGCACTGGCCGAGGTGTAGGCGTACAGCAACTGGCTGAAACCATGGGGACCGGGGTTGCTGATGGTCGCCGCCGGGCCTGGCAGGGCAGCGGCAATCGCGCCCAGCACCAGCACGCCGACCGGCATCACCAGCAGGGTCACGACCAGCAGTTGCACTTCGCGGGCCTGGAGTTTCTTGCCGAGGTATTCCGGTGTACGGCCGATCATCAGGCCGGCGAGGAACACCGCAATCAGCACGTTCAGCAACATGCCGTAGAGCCCGGCACCGACGCCGCCGAAGATCACTTCGCCGACCATCATGTTGACCAGCGCCACCATGCCGCTGAGCGGGTTGAGGCTGTCATGCATGCCGTTGACCGAACCGTTCGACGCCGCCGTGGTGGTCACCGACCAGAGCACGGTGGCAGTGGTACCAAAGCGCGACTCCTTGCCTTCCAGCGGCGCGGTCTGTTCGACGGCCACGTTGTTCAGCGCAGGGTTCGGTTGATACTCGGCCCACATCGAAGTAGCACCGCCGATCAGGAACAGCGCGAGCATGCAGCCGATGATGGCGCGGCTCTGACGCAGGTCCTTCACGTAGTGGCCAAAGGTGAACACCAGCGCCACCGGGATCAGGATGATCGACGACACTTCGAGCAGATTGCTCCACGCGGTCGGGTTCTCGAACGGATGCGCCGAGTTGACCCCGAAGAAGCCGCCGCCGTTGGTGCCCAGTTGCTTGATCGCAATCTGGCTGGCCGCAGGACCGAGCGGAATCACCTGGTCGACGCCTTGCAGGGTCACCGCATTCACGTATTGCGCGAAGGTCTGCGGCACGCCCTGCCACACCAGGTACAGCGCCAGCAGCAGGCACAGCGGCAGCAGACCGTAGAGGGTGGCACGGGTCATGTCGGCCCAGAAGTTGCCCAAGGTCTTGGTGGATTTGCGACCGATACCACGGCACAACGCGACCAGCACGGCGAGGCCGGTGGCGGCGCTGACGAAGTTCTGCACGGTCAGGCCGACCATCTGGCTCAGGTAACTGAGGGTCGCTTCACCGCTGTAGGACTGCCAGTTGGTGTTGGTCATGAAACTGACCGCAGTGTTGAACGCTTGCGTCCATTCCTGGCCCGGCAGGTTTTGCGGGTTCAGCGGCAGGTGGTCCTGGAACAACAGGATCGCGAACAGCAACAGGAAACCTGCGAGGTTGAACGCCAACAGCGCCAGCGTGTACTTCTGCCAGCTCTGTTCGTCCTGCGGATTGACCCCCGCGAGGCGGTAACAGCCGCGCTCGACCGGGCCGAGAATAGGCGTCAGCCAGGTGCGCTGACCTTCCATCACCTTGTAGTAGAAGCGCCCGAGGAACGGCGCCGGCAGCAACACCAACGCGAAAAACGCGAGGATCTGCCAATAGTCATAACTGTGCATAGCCGCTCCTAGTTCCGGTCCGCGCGCAACAGCGCAACCAACAGATAAATGAACAGCCCCACTGCTAGCAGCAGGGACACCCCGTCCAGAACGCTCATGGAAGATCTCCGTGTTACGGCGTATTGCCGCGTGTGGAGGCATTGTCGGAAAAGTGGCTGTAAAGGAACGAGGCCGAGGGTGCGGGCGGGGCATAAAGAAAGCGTAAAGAGTGGGTTTACGCGGGCGTTACAGCAGAGTTTCGCGTTGCCTGGGCGGGCCTCTTCGTCGGATCGCCGCCCGGACCAAGCCCGCTCCCACAGAATCAGTGTCGATCACCGCTGAACCTGAGGGAGCGAGATTGCCCGCGAAGACGGCTGCACAGACAACATCGCACCCAACTGGCGCACAACTTTGTGGGCATTGCGCCGCGAACATCCCCGATACGACGCCTTTCAGCCCATTACGACTCGCCAATACAAAATGGCACGCCCACTGCACACGCCCTCCCCGGGCTTTCCAAACCGTTCAGGGAGCAAACGCATGAACACACAACTCAAACCCACGCTGGGCACGTTGCACCTGTGGGGCATCGCGGTGGGGCTGGTGATTTCCGGGGAGTATTTCGGCTGGAGTTACGGCTGGGGCGTCGCGGGAACCCTGGGCTTTCTGGTGACCTCATTCATGGTCGCAACCATGTACACCTGCTTCATTTTCAGCTTTACCGAACTGACCACGGCGATCCCGCACGCGGGCGGGCCGTTTGCCTACAGTCGTCGGGCGTTCGGTGAAAAAGGCGGATTGATCGCAGGACTGGCAACACTGATCGAGTTTGTCTTTGCCCCGCCGGCGATTGCGCTGGCGATTGGCGCCTATCTGAACGTGCAGTTTCCTGCCCTCGATCCGAAACACGCAGCAGTCGGTGCGTACATCGTCTTCATGGGGCTGAACATCCTCGGCGTGAAACTGGCGGCGACCTTCGAACTGATCGTCTGCGTGCTGGCCGTCGCCGAACTGTTGGTGTTCATGGGGGTGGTCGCCCCGGCCTTCAGTTTCAGCAACTTCGCGCTCAATGGCTGGGCCGGCGCGGACGTATTTGGCGCACCGGCGATTGCCGGGATGTTCGCGGCGATTCCGTTTGCGATCTGGTTCTTCCTCGCCATCGAAGGCGCGGCCATGGCGGCCGAAGAGGCCAAGGATCCGAAACGCACGATTCCCAAGGCTTACATCAGCGGCATTCTGACCCTGGTGCTGCTGGCGATGGGTGTGATGTTCTTTGCGGGAGGCGTTGGCGACTGGCGTACCCTGTCGAACATCAACGATCCGTTGCCGCAAGCGATGAAAGCGGTGGTCGGCGACAATTCCGGCTGGTTGCACATGCTGGTGTGGATCGGTCTTTTCGGTCTGGTGGCGAGTTTTCACGGGATCATTCTCGGCTACTCGCGCCAATTCTTCGCCCTCGCCCGCGCCGGTTACCTGCCCGCCTCGCTGGCGAAGCTGTCGCGCTTCCAGACCCCGCACCGGGCGATCATCGCCGGCGGAATCATCGGCATTGCTGCCATTTACAGCGACGGACTGATCAATCTCGGCGGCATGACGCTCACGGCCGCAATGATCACCATGGCCGTGTTCGGCGCCATCGTGATGTACATCATGAGCATGCTCAGTCTGTTCAAGCTGCGCAAAAGCGAGCCGAATCTGGAGCGGACTTTCCGCGCGCCGTGCTACCCATTGATCCCGTTCATTGCGCTGGTGCTGGCGATCGTCTGCCTGGTGGCGATGGCCTGGTTCAATGCGCTGATCGGCCTGATTTTCCTGGGTTTCATGGCTGTCGGCTTCGGCTACTTTTTGCTCACCGGACAATTGCGCGCGAATGCTCCGGCGGACGCCATGCTGACCGGGCTTTAACCGCACCGGGCATAAGCGGCCTAGAATGGAACCACTGCGATTTCCCATCGCTCAAACGTGGTAAGCAGCATCGCCGGCGAAATCCTCGCCCGGCGACCTGCCATTAAGGAGAGCCGCTATGCCCTGGTATGCCTGGTTGATTCTGGTCGTTGCAATCGGCTCGATCGTGGGGGGTCTGATGATGCTGCGTGACACCGCCAACAAGGTCGAACTGACCGAAGAACAACGTCAACGCGTTGCCGAGCGCAATGCCGAAGCGGACATCAAGGACGCTCAGGATCGTTGAACGAAAAACCCCGCCTGAATCGGCGGGGTTTGTTTTAGACGGCGGTTATTTTTCCCACTCGGCCTTGGCAATGTGCAAACCATGCAGGCCTTTGTACGCGGCGCGTTCCGGCGAACTCCAGCCTTCGAGTAACGATTCGTCCAGCCGATAGATTTCCACCCCCAGCGGACGGCACACACTCAGCGGATCCTGCGCATCCGGCCCCCACATCGCCAACGACAGATCACCGCCGGGGCATGTCGACAACGCACACAGCAAGTCGATTTCCGCAAAGAACTCCAGATAATCGCCCTTCTGCGCCGGGCAGGCCTTCATGAAATACAAGTCATCGTGATTCAGGCCCGTGCACTGAAAGATATTCAGCACGTCGTGCACGTCGAATTCGGTCAGACCATGGGGCAGCACAGCGCGGGTCAAGTTGGAATGGCAATGATGATGAAAGTCTTCGCCGGTGAGCATCTTGTTCACATAGGGATCACAGCGCGTACCGAGCAAATCATGCAGGCGACCGCCGTGCTCGTCGATGCCGTAACCGGCCAGGCTGTCATCAGTGATGGTGATCAGCGGCCGAAGAAAAGGCAAGTTCGACCAGAGGCGATCATGTGTGCTGACATGGGCGCCCTGAAGTTGCCGGGTCCGGGCCGCCCACATCCGCTCGCGTGGATCGTGGGCATTCCACACATTGAAATCGCCCACCTGCGGCCCCACCGGTGTGGTGACACGAAACACATGTCCCGCCGGAACATGCCAGGCGCGACCGGTGCGGATCGGCACTTCGAATTGCTCGATCAGGGTTCGCGCGCCCTTTTCGTCGCGAATCCGCTCGTAGAACGGTGCATTGACCTGCAAGGCCGAGCCTTTACTGACTTGATAGGCGGCCGGATAGTCTTTGTACATGGTTCTCCTGCTCCTTGGGTGATGGCAACTTTGTGAGCTGCAACCACTATCCGTGCCAACCGACATCCGCTGACAGGATCATCTTGGATTCACACGCAGGCTTTTTAGAAGTAGAAGTACAGTCACCATTCAATTTTCATTGGTTAAGATGGTGGTCACGTTGCGGAGAGTTTAAATGCGTTACTCGCAAGATCATAAAGCCCAGACCCATCAGCGCATCATCAAGGAGGCGTCCGAACGGTTTCGCAAGGACGGCATTGGTGCGACCGGCCTGCAGCCCTTGATGAAGGCACTGGGACTGACCCACGGCGGCTTTTATTCGCATTTCAAATCCAAGGACGACCTGGTCGAAAAAGCCCTGCAAGCTGCCGGCGATCAGGTGGCAGGCCTGTGCGAAGAACTGTTCGCCCAGGAAAAACCGCTGGAAGCCTTCGTCGATACGTACCTCTCCGAATGGCATCAGACCTCTCCACATGAAGGCTGCCCGCTGTTGACCATCTCTTCTGAACTGGGATTGCGCGGCCAGCCGAGTCCGACCAGCGATCTCGTGCTCAAGGCTCGCCTGGATCAGATCCAGAACACCCTCGAAGGCGAAAACGCGGCCGAGCGCAGTATCGTCATCATGGCGACACTGGCCGGCGCGCTCCTGCTCTCACGCAGCGTCGCGGATGCCGGGTTGGCGCAGCAGATCCTCGACGTCACCCGCGAACACCTCAAGCGTTCCGAAGACTAATCCTGCCAACGCTTGAACAGCACACTGGCATTGACCCCACCGAATCCGAATCCGTTGGACAGCGCGTACTCGATCGGCATCGACCGCGCCGGACCGTGGACAATGTCCACGCCTTCGCTGGCCGGATCGGGATTGTCCAGATTGAGAGTGGGCGGAACGACCTGATCGCGGATCGCCAACAGCGTGAAGATCGCTTCAAGACCGCCGGCAGCGCCCAACAAATGCCCGGTGGCGGATTTGGTCGAGGTCACGGCGATCTTGTTCTGCGTCCCGAACACCGACTTGATGGCCGCCAGTTCGCCAAGGTCACCTACCGGCGTCGAGGTTGCGTGCGCATTGAGATGCTGCACCTGATACGGCGTGATACCCGCCTGAGCCAGCGCCAGCGTCATGGCTCGCCGGGCACCGCTGCCGTCTTCCGGCCCGGCAGTCAGGTGATAAGCGTCGGCGCTGGTGCCGTAGCCAACCAGTTCGACCAACGGTTGTGCACCGCGCGCCAGCGCATGCTCCAAAGATTCGATCACCAGCAGCCCGGCGCCCTCGCCCATCACAAACCCGTCCCTGCCACTGTCAAACGGCCGCGAAGCGCGTTCGGGCGTGTCGTTGTAGCCGCTGGATAAAGCACGCGCTGCCGCAAAACCGGCAAGGCTGACGCGGTCGATGCAGGCTTCCGCACCGCCGCACAACGCGATGTCGGCCTCGCCGGCGCGAATCAGCCGAGCGGCGTCACCGATCGCCTGCACGCCGGCCGCACACGCGGTGACTGGCGCACCAAGCGGTCCCTTGAGCCCGTGCTGGATCGAGACATTACCCGCCGCGAGATTGACCAGAAACGATGGGATGGTGAAGGGCGACAAGCGACGCGGACCACGGTTGTCGGTGGTGCGCACGGCTTCGGCGATTGCACCGAACCCGCCGACACCCGAACCGATAATGGTCGCAGTGCGCTCCTGAGCGTGAGAGTCGGACGGATGCCAACCGGCCTGCTCAAGCGCCTGACGGGCAGCCTCCATGGCGAACAGAATGAAACGATCCATTTTCTTCTGCTCCTTCGGCGGCGTCGCCCGATCCGGATCGAAACCGGCTTCGGCATCCTCTTCCATCGTCGGCACTACACCGCCGACCCGCGTCGGCAGATCGGCAATGACCGCTTCCGGCAGGTTTCGCAATCCCGAACGCCCGGCCAACAAACGCTGCCAGACGACTTCGACAACGCTGCCCAAGGGCGACACCAGGCCCATACCCGTGACAACTATTCGACGCTGATCCATATCGGGTTGACCTCTCACGACTCAGAAGTTTTTTATTTGTATCGGCTGGCCGCCGAACTGTGGGACAGGTTGGGAGCCATCACGTGACGCGCAGCCACGAAGGCTTGCCATTCCCCGGCGTCGGGCAGCGAAGGAATCGTGACGAGCTCGCCCTGATCCAGACCGGACAGCGCTGCATCGACCATCTCACCCGCCTCCATGACCATTTCCGCCGGAATACCGCTGGCGTCAAAGCCTGAACGCTCCCAGATCTCGGTACGGGTCACTCCAGGCAACACCGCTTGCACCTTGACCCCGGTGCCTTCCAGTTCCGTATTGAGCGACTGAGTGAGACTCAAAACATAAGCCTTGCTGGCACTGTAGGTCGCATTGAAACGTTCCGGGAACAAGGCGACGACCGACGCGATATTGATGATCGTGCCGCGCCCGGCCTTGGTGAACGCGGCTGCGGCTGCCGAGGCCAGCCGGGTAAGGGTCGTGACGTTCAGTTGAATCAGGTTTTCCAGTTGGTCCGGGTCGGCATTGGCCAGCAATCCGTTCACTGCAACCCCGGCATTGTTGACCAACAGATTGATGCTGGAGTCGCTGCGCAGGCGTTGCTCGAGTTTGAGCACTTCAGCCTTTTGCGTGAGATCGGCCTTCAGCACGTCGACCCGGACACCATGAGCGTCCCGCAACTTGCTGGCCGCCGCTTCCAGGCGCTCCTGATCTCGGGCGACCAGCAACAGATCAAAACCACGCGCAGCCAATCGTTCCGCATACACGGCACCGATGCCGGAGGACGCACCGGTGACAAGCGCGGTGCCCTGGGATTTCGAGGAATTCATGGCAATACTCCTGAAGCAAATGGGAAGGGTCGCATCTGAAGGCGAGCCTGTGCCTCAGTGTCGACGAATATATTATAGGCATAATCTCAAGCTTATATGATAGCCATAATTTTCGACTGCCCGACAGGAGGGCTACGACCATCCACCGCACTTCATCTTTCGGCCGAAAATGAAAAGGGCCGGTCAATGACCGGCCCCTTGGCGTCTAACAATCAGCTTAGTTCACTTCCAGCTTGTCGCGATTGCGATCCAGGATCGCTTTGCCGATGCCCTTCACTTCCAGCAATTCTTCTACCGAGGCAAATGGCCCATTAGCATCACGGTAGGCAACAATCGCCTTGGCTTTCGCTTCCCCTACACCGGATAACTGCTTTTGCAAGGTAGCGGCATCGGCGCCGTTGAGATCGACCTTTTCAGTCGACGCCAACCTGTCGGTCACTTCCGCGACCACTGTCGCCTTCTCCGTTTGAGAGACGGCAAGAGGGGCAGCAACAGTGGCTATTGAGGCGCTGGCAAGCAGTGCAAAAAACAGAGAGTAGAAAAAACCGTTACGCATAAATGACGCTCCATGACATCGATTGAGAGAGCAGCTTTTCCCAAGCTGCCTCCCAAACTTAGGTCATGTCTGGCGAGAGTCAAAAGTGTGTCTATTACAGGATATGAAACAATCAGGGTTCAAGCCTGCGCTGCTGATAAATCCAGTCGACGATCTCGCCGTCAGGTGCGTAGCCGCTCACGGTTTCGCGCAGTAATTGACGAACCCGGGAATAATCATCGCGATCAAGGGCTGCAAGCAATTCAGTCAATCGTGACTTCAATAGGTCCCACGGCAAATGATCTTCATTGGCGGTCATGATCATCGGATGCGGCGTGGCAGCTACGTTGTCGCCTATCAAAAGCTCTTCATAGAGTTTTTCACCAGGGCGCAGTCCAGTGAATTCAATCGAAATGTCACCCTGCGGATTGCGCTCGGAGCGAATGCTCAGACCGGAGAGATGAATCATTTTCTCGGCGAGTTCGACGATTCTGACCGGCTCCCCCATATCGAGTACGAATACATCGCCACCTTGTCCCATCGACCCCGCCTGAATGACGAGTTGTGCGGCCTCAGGGATGGTCATGAAATAGCGGGTTATTTTCGGATGAGTGACAGTCAGCGGACCGCCCGATTTGATCTGGCTGTGAAACAGTGGAATCACTGAGCCGGAGGAGCCCAGCACATTGCCGAAGCGCACCATGGTAAAGCGGGTTTTATTGACCCGGGATACGTTGGCGTTGTCTCCGAACAATACCGGCGCGGTCTCGCGGCTCAAAGCCTGCAGCGTCAGCTCCGCAAGACGCTTTGTACTGCCCATGATGTTGGTGGGGCGCACCGCCTTGTCAGTGGAAATAAGCACAAAATTCGAGACGCCGGACTGAAGTGCAGCCTGTGCCGTGTTGAGTGTGCCGATCACATTGTTGAGCACACCCTCCGCGATATTGTGCTCAACCATTGGCACATGCTTGTAGGCTGCCGCGTGATAGACGGTGTCCACCTTCCAGGTTTTCATCACATCGAGCAGCTTGTCCTCATTACGGATGGAGCCGAGGATCGGCAACAGGCGAACGGGTGTCGACTCCCTGCAACCACGATGTTCGAGTTCCGAGAGAATGCTGTACAGGTTGAACTCGCTGTGTTCGTAGAGCACCAGGGTCGTCGGACCCAGGGTGAAAATCTGCCGGCACAGTTCGGCACCGATAGAGCCACCAGCTCCCGTGACCATCACAACCTTGCCATTGATGCAACGTGCCAGCAGATCCGGCTGAGCCGGTACCGAGTCCCTGCCCAGCAAGTCGGCAATATCGACTTCCTGAATGTCTTCGACCTTGACCCGGCCACTGGCCAGATCCGTGAAGTTCGGGACACTGCGCACGTGAAGAGGAAAACCTTCCAGCAGATTGAGAATCTCCCGACGCCGGGCTCGGGTCGAAGACGGCAATGCCAGGAGCATTTCCTGAGCGCCGGTCACGTCGATCATCTGTTGAATGTTTCTGGGCTTGTAAACCTGGAGCCCTGAAATCGAGCGATCCGAGATGTCGGGATCATCGTCAATGAAGGCTACCGGACGCATGACCCGACCCATTCGAAGGGCAGCGACAAGTTGATTGCCAGCAACACCCGCCCCGTAAACAGCTACCTTGATCAATCCATCATCACGACTGGTGAACGGCACATGTTGAGCGGCGGTGAACCAGTCCCCCATGAAAAACTGACGCATGCAAAGTCGCAAGCCGCCAATGATCATCATGCTCAACCACCAGTAGTTGAAGATGATCGAGCGCGGAACCACGGATTCGTGATTGCTGTACCAGTAAACGACCACCGCCAGAATCAGCGAGGACAGACTGACTGCCTTGACGATGGCAATCAGCGCGTCATTGCCGAAGTAACGCATGACCGCTCGATACATGCCGAAGCGTATGAACAGCGGAATGGCGATAACGGGAGCGCAGGCGAAGAGCCAGATGTGTGCCTTGAACGGGTTATACATATCATCGATACCCAGACGCACGATGAACGACAACCACAGGGCGACCCATACCAGAACAATGTCGGTAGCCACCTGAAGCAAACGTTTCTGTTTGCGAGGCAAACCCAACAGAACAGTACGCACTTTATCCATTCACTCGTTCGAGCACTTGGCTCCCTCCTTCGACAGTCGACGACCCGCATTGTAACCTCAATGCAGGAGGCACTATCTGAATATTGACCGGCTACAGCCCGTGAATTGGTACGGCATTTCGACATCAGCATTTCGAACGGTTCAAGCGCTTTACAGTCGACAAAAAGCGGATTTGATCCCCCAAAAGCGAGCCCGTGAATTGTACTGTCGGCATGATTCGACAAGAGTCCCGGATCAATGACTTCAGACAGTCACCTCCAGACATCGACAGACTGCTCAAGGTGCTCGCTGAGCAGACTTGTGACTCAACTAGGCGCACATGCCCTGACCCTATAGAATTTCGCTCTGGTCAATGCACCACCTCAAATCACTGAATCAGGAAGCTCTCAGACAATGACCCCTGTACTAGTACTCGGCGACTCTCACGCGTCAGTTTTCAGTTCGGATGAAATGAGAACGCTGCTGTCCGAGTATTCGTTCGAGGTCATTTCCGTCGGAGGAGCAACTGTATCGGGATTGAAAAATCCAAATGCCGTCACTCAGGCGATGCCACAATTCAAGGCCGCACTGGATGCGACGCACGCCAAGACAGTCATCGTCATGCTCGGCGAGGTCGATACCGGATTTGTGATTTGGTATAGAGCACAGAAACACGATAGCTCAGTTGAGCAAATGCTGCAGTTGGCCCTTGATAACTATCAAAAGCTTCTGAAAGACATTGCTCGGACGCATCAAGTAATCGCCCTCAGTACGCCCTTGCCGACGATTCAGGATGAAATGGAATGGGGTGAAGTTGCAAACCTGCGAAAAGAAGTAAAAGCGTCACTGGCTGACAGAACTCGATTGACCATTGAGTTCAACAACCGCATGGAAGAGTTTTGCCGCCGTGAACGCTTCAGTTACTTGAATCTCGACAGTCACTCGATAGATGCATCCGGACGCCTCAAGGAATCCTTGCGCAACCCTGATCCCAGTGACCATCACTATGACCCATCGGCCCACGCTCTCATGATCGCGCCCTGCTTGGCGCCCCTGCTTGAACACTGCCGGCGCATGGAGCACGAAGGCATTGACAGCCTGGACGCCAATGCCGCCGATAGACCTGACCGTTGTAATCTCCTCAGTAGACTGTGGCGAGCAATGTCGAGTAAAAAATAAGTCAGCGGCTACCCACACCTGTCCCAAACGCCTCGAGGGCTTCCCGCACGAAGGTAGTCGGCAAAGGGATCGGATCCGGCGACCGCCAGACCGCGTTCGGACACGTAGGCGTCAGGCTGAAAACCCGCAACGAGTGGCGGAACACTCATACCCCGCGCCCTTCCCCGTATATTGCTCAAGACATCTTGAACGACGGTTGCTCCATTGCCTCCGACCAACAGGCCCGACTCGACGATGGTATCGACATCCTGCTTTTCCTGTCGGGTTCGTCTGGATGCACTTACACCCAACGCTTCGATTTTTCTGACATAGGAATCCATGTCGAAATAGGTCGCCGCCGCGTCATAACTCAGATTGACTGCTTGCTCATACAACGAACTCGAATCAGCCAGCGCGAATATCTTCTCGGCGGCACTGGTGACATCCAGATAATTGGCAACACACACATCCCGCAATCCGCAGGACGAAAGAAAATCTGAAATCCCGCTCGCCTTGTCGAAACAGACTACCGGCAGCCGCTCCGCAATGGCATCAATGGCGACGTTAGGCAATGGATCCAGCCTTGAGGAAATGAACAGCACATCCGCTTCTTCATATGCGGTGCTGATTGCGGAGGTCTCCCCCAGTATCACGAACCGGTCTCGCAAACCCGATCGTTTGATCTGATCAGCGAGATAGACCGAATACCCATCTTCGGCACCCTGCATGTAGCCCTGACCAATCCAGACAAAACGAAACCGCTCTCCCCCGGGGCTATTCATGGCCTTGATCGCACATTGGATAAAAAGATCTACGCCCTTACGAAAATTGACATACCCGGCGCCAAATACAACAAACTTTCTGTCAGTGTCACTTTTCGGTCGAATTTGTTCCCGAAGCTTATCCGCCTCCATCCGTGCTTGATCTTCACTGCCTTTTTGCTCGGTAAGAACGCACCGCCCTTGTGGAAGGATATGCGTGGGGAAGTGCTTAAATGCCGGAAATGAATCCTGTGCGTTCTCCTGCGTCAACCCCGCAGAAAACACAACTTCACTACTCCACAATAATGTATCCGACAACAAAGCCTGTGAATTGGGGTAGGCAGAGGCAAACTCATGAATCAGATAAACAGATGGAATAAAGTTCCTGGCAAGCGGTTCAAGAACGAGATTGCACTCCATACTATTGACCAGTGCAAACTGGAAACGGAACTCGACACTCAACTGTTGTATTGCAAGTTGCACATACTCAGCATTATGTCTGAGTGCGGGACTGCTCACGGTTGCAACAGCGGCATCCTTAAACGCCCCCAGGAGCGGGCCATTTCCAAGCAGTAATACAACCACGTTATATCGAACCGACAAGCGCTCGACGAGATTGAGCGCCAGAATGGGGGCTCCCGAACGCGATGCCTCATGACTGACAACCAGGATGGTGTCCAGCTCAGGATTAAAGGCATGCGTCTCGGAACGATGCACTAGCGGCAACGTCACGACCCGCCAGGCATCATGCCGACCGTGGTTCAAGTAATGATGGACAGGGTCAGCGGCGCCCAGGTCAGGGTTCATTCGTAAATAGAATGCCGGATCAAAATTCTCAGGAAGCAGGCTCGCATCGTGAGTTTCTCCGATGCCAGCCGGTGACATCACCCCCGCAGCCAACGGCGAATTATTCTTTTGCAGCTTCGGAGGAAGATTGGGATTCGCCAGCCTTAACCGTGCAGCATTCACAAACCCTAGAAGTTTTGACAGGAAGATACTGCGAGACAAAATCTGCTCCTCTCCGATCGCTTTATTCCAAGAACAAAGCATCATTAGAAATACTGTTATACACCTGATGAGTCAAATCACTTACCGGACAAAGCCAGCCCCAGTGTTGATTCCGACCCGACGTAGACACCAAACGTTCCATCGACGAATTCAGTATTAATTTCGAGGACTTCAGTCCTCGAGGCGGCATTGCGGTTGCCGTTGTACGCGCAGGGATACACACTTTTTACAATTTATGGATCAGTCTTGGCCATAGGCACTCGCTTTTCTGCGGTGACAGAGCGTATTGGCGTTTCAGATCGCAATGAGGATGTTGCGTGCAACTCGTCCCACCTGCCCCGCTCTGGCAGGTGGGACGCACGCCTGCACAGCAAATGCCATGCGCACCAAGGTTGCTCAACTGGCTTCCAGCTGGCCTGCTTGATACTTTACCGCCAGCCAAACAAGAGGCACGTATGCCATCACCAATGCGAGTACGCCATCAACCTTGAAGCAGACGACACAGAGTGCAATCGGCAGCAGCCACAGGAGATTGATCAGTCCGACCACGGAAGTCACCGGCAAATGACTGCCGACCCGACGGGACGCAAACTGATAGGCGTGACTGCGATGCGCCTCGTAGACCTTATCCCCGCGCAACAACCGACGTAACAGGGTAAATGTCGCATCGACAATGAACACACCTAACAATATCAGCCAGGCCCACAGCAAGCCTGGCTCCACCCAGGCAGCCTGGAGTGACAGGACACCCAGGATGATTCCCAGAAATCCGCTGCCCGCATCCCCCATGAAAATTTTTGCCGGCGGGAAGTTCCAGCACAGAAAACCACCTGCGCAAATTGCGAGCAAGATGGGTGGCCACGCCAGTTCGGGCAAGCCGATCACCCAATACAACAACCCCGCACCCAAGCCGATCGTAACGGCTTCGACACCGGCAATACCGTCAATGCCGTCCATGAAGTTGTACAGATTAAGCATCCAGACCAGGTAGATGACGGCCACAAGATGCCCCAACCAGCCCAGTTGAATACTGAAGCCGCCGATCATCACGGGTGGCAGCCCACCAATCCAGTAAACACCCCATGCTGCTGCAAAAAAATGAGCCAGAAGGCGCCAGCGCGCAGCGACATGACCATGGTCGTCCAAAAAACCTATAACAGCGGTGATACCGCCTGCCCCCATTAATGCAATCAATGCTCCTTGGCCAATAAGCCCGACCTGGAACAGCACCAACAATGCAAGGATGAACACCAGCACGATGGCGACCCCTCCTCCTCGCGGAGTGGGAACCGAATGGGAACTGCGCTGATTGGGTATATCCATCAGACTTCGCGACAGCGCGTAACGGCGCAGACAGGCGGTCAGGACGAAAGATAGCCCGGCCACCGCCGGGATGAGCCACCAATGATTCATGGTTTTCGGGTTTCCAGAAATGGTTTCACGGTGGCGGCCAGACCCTGCTCAAAGCTGAATGGCGGAACCCAACCCAGCAAACGCTGGTTCTTACCGATATCGACCTGGAGCGAACCGAAAACTCGCTGGGCAACCGCACCTCGCCCCACCAGTCTTGCCATGGCACTCACCAGACTGACTGGCAATGGGAGCAGTACAGCGCGCTTTTTCAGGGCGGCGGCGATACTACGCAACAACTCCGTGGTTGATACATCATGCCCGTCACTGGCCAAAAAGACCTGACCAGCCGCAGCGGGATGTACAAAGCACGTCACGATCAGATCAATCAGGTTATCAAGGCTTACCAGGCTTCGTCGGTTGTGTACCGCGCCCAATGGCAGAGGAATTCCGCGCTGCAACCAGCGGATCATACTCAAGAAATTGGCTTTTACACCCGCCCCATAAACCAGAACGGGCCGGATGATCACAACTTCCATTTCAGTGGTTGTTGAGAGTTGTTTCAATCCAATTTCTGCTTCGAGCTTGGAGATACCGTAAGGATCGACGGGAGCCGGTGTGTCATCGGCAGTAAATACGCTACCCGGCTCGGTGAACTCACCATTTACCTTGATTGAGCTGATGAAGATAAAACGTTTCACACCGGCCTTTGCTGCCTGTCGGGCAAGATTCAGAGTGGCATCGACATTCACCCGCCGAAACTCCGCCAGCGGATCCGTTGCCGCCTCATCCATGACGTGCACTCGCGCACCGCAATGCACTACGACATCAATCCCGGTTAACGCATCTCGCCAATCAGCATTGGCCGTCATGTCTGCAAGCATGAAACGACGAATTTCCCGAGGCAGATCGAGACACTCCCGTCTCAAGGCGGCAACCGGCAGATAACTTTTGGAAGTTGCCAGATGTCGCAGCAAGGCCCCACCCAGAAATCCCGACCCACCCGTCACAAGCACGGATTGAACACTCATTGACAAGGCTCAACCCGAGGACGCCGAACCTTTGAAATCAAACGACAGGTGAACGGGGACGAATAACTCACGACAACGTCATCGAGACCAGACCTGCTAACCGGCACCATTTATTATTCACTCAGGCGTTGTTGATTGTTTGATCACTGTCCAAAAACGAAAGAAGTCGCCCGACCTGAAGACCGGGCGAATGCTCCCACTACCGACTGATGCTTGTAGCGACCCGCAAGGCCAGATCCTTCGCATATTTTCTCAATTCCGGGACAGCAGTGGCCTCCCAGAATTGCGCCTTGAGCATCGGGCCAACATAACTCAACCAAGGCACCGTGTTGCCGTGCGCATCCAATACGCAAAGCGATTCATCAACACGGATACCCAATCCCAGGCTGTCCAGCTTTATCAGACCTGCCTGACGCAACTGAGCGATCAGACGATCATCAACGCGGGCAAGGTTTGAGTTCGGTCCGGTGCAATTGATGACATGCGAAACGTCAACGGTCTCGACCGTGGACTTTCCTCGCTGTTCAACATGAACACGCAAGCCTTTTGCCAACCGCTCGATACTCTGGATTCTTCCTGCCATTGGCCGAAGTCGGCCCTGTTCGATCTGCGCTGAAAATGCTTTGAAAGACTCAGGTGCGACTCTGTGGCGATGAGCATCCCAGTAGACTTGCAGATGACGCAGAAAACGCCGCCGCTCCACTTCATTCAAGCGGCCCCACAAGTGCGCTGTAATCGGTCGCAAGGCGCCGACAATATCGCGCCAGTCGATTTCTCTCTCAGCCGCCAGGCGAACCAGCTCGCGTATGCGGCGAAGGTAACCCAAAGCAGTCGGAGAAGCGGACTGCAGGCTCTGAACGACCTCGCCTGCAATGGACTCGACATGGCGAGAGGCACGGTGTGGCAATGGCCGGACACCACGCCGGGAGAGCATGTACACCAACCCCCGATGCCCCTGTTGATCCAAAGTCAACGCCACATCCAACGCAGTCAATCCGGCTCCCAACAGCAGAATCGGAGCTTGCGGATCGATCGGTTCTTCGATGGCCCCCGACCAGGGATCAGCCAGATAACGACCGGCGTCTCGGGCAACCGAGGTGATGGATGGGTTGAACGGTGAAAAATTTCCGAATGCCAGGATCACATGATCGGCAATCAGATTGCGGCCATCAACCAAGCTGATCCGGGCCTTTCCATCTTGATACTCAAGACTGTTGGCCTCGCAAGTGATCCGCTCGAAAGTCACCCCCTCTCGACAATTGTGCCCGGCATCGGCCAATAACCATGAGAGGTAGTCGCCATAGAGCTTTCGCGGCACAAAAGTAGATGACGTCGTACCCGGCAGGCGACCTTCGCAAAAGTGCAAAAAGTGATCTGGCTGATCGACCAATGCCGACATGTTGCCGGCCGGCACATTCAGCAAATGCCTTGAACTACTGGTGCCATACGCCAAACCTCGAGCCATTTCACCGGACCGGTTGAGCAGCACCACATGTGTACCAGGCTCGCAGACTTGCAAGAACTGCACGGCCGTCACCGCACCACTGAATCCCGCACCGATAATGACCAGGGTCTTCAATGATCCTTCCGCCCTTCCATAAATTGCATGATTTTTCTTACAGCCTCTGGCACATCATCCTTGAGTGTATTGATGTGAACATCCGGCGCTTCCGGCGGCTCATAGGAAGAATCGATACCGGTGAAGTTTTTCAGCTCGCCCGAGCGCGCCTTGGCGTAGAGCCCCTTTGTATCGCGGCGCTCGCACTCTTCCAAGGATGTGTCGATATGGACTTCAATAAAAAAAGCATCACCGATCACCTGCCGAGCCAATGCCCGGTCACGCCGAAACGGCGAGATGAACGCACTCACCACAATCAGCCCGGCATCGACGAACAACTTGGCAACTTCTGCAACTCGCCGGATATTTTCCGTACGGTCCTGATCGCTAAATTTCAGATCACGACACAGACCGAGACGAATGTTGTCTCCATCCAGCAGGTAGGTGTGACGATGTTCCTCCAGTAACGCCTGCTCAAGAGCGTTGGCAATCGTCGACTTACCGGCACCGCTTAGCCCGGTAAACCACAAAACCACAGGTCGTTGAGACTTGAGAGCACTACGCTGCTCCCGATCGACGACCATTTTATGAGCGACAAGATTTTCCGCCATCGCAAACACACCGCTGATATATATACATTGACTTGAATCAGGTATTTAACGCTTGAAGATGATTAATCTCTGACGTAAAAGCCCAAGTCCTGAAATAAGCGTGAAGGATAGACCGGGCCATTGCCCGCGCCAAGAAAAACCTCTACGAGCCGAAAAGAACCGACTATTCCTACATGGATGAGTTCCAAATCTGAAACAACTCATCCACATAGACAGAAACAGATTTTGGAGGCATGGAATTCGCAGACAACTCCTCCAGCAACCTCTCTTCGCCGATCAGGCGTGCGAGAGCGTGTTGGAGCCCAATAACGCTGCCTGGCGCAAATAGCAATCCGTTGACATCATGAGTAACCGCCTCGGCGATTCCGGGTACATCGGACGCCACAACGGGACAACCGGCAGCCTGAGCCGAGTAGACAACAAGCGGAGTATTTTCATTCCAGACAGATGGCACTACCAGTGCATCCAGGCCACCCAACACGTTGAAAATGTCATCATTCGAAAATGTGCCGCAGAACGTCACCGACTCATTCCCATCCGACAGACGATGCAGTTTGGCTACATATTCCGGAAATTCGGTTTGTTTGCCGTATATCTTGAGATGCACCTCGCGGGAAGAGAACTGCTGCAGCGCCTCCAGCAACACATGGCAGCCTTTATGCGAGGCGAGCGTACCGATGAAACCCAATACCAGCGGCCTATCATGCAACCTCCGCTCGCGCACCACGACAGGCTGGGCCAGGTTGATGCCATACGACGACCTGACCATTATTTCGGATCGCACGCCGTTACGCAGAAGCAGTGACTCAATCATCCGATTGGGCGCAATGACAGCCTGCAGAAGATTCAACCGACGAATGTTGCGGTCAAGACGCTTATCGAGAGCACGCACCTCACCCACGAACGAAACCGTTGGAATCCGAGGAGAACGAGCCAGACGCACCAAACTATCGCTGACACTGTCGGGAATTGCACTGACCAGAGTCGCGATTCGACCGGGCAGCAGATTGGCCGCGAAATGCACCGCACAATTTCCCGCGTCCGGACTCGGCCCGGCACAGGTCTGCCCGCCGCAGCGCAGCAACTGCCCAGTGGGACAAATACTCCAGAAGTCGGTCGGCGTGTAATAAGCAGGCACACCTGCCATCACGGCCTTTTCAATCAGTCCGGTGCCGAGGCGGTTAAGGTGAAAGAAGTGCACAACGTCCGGCTGGAACTCTTTCAGCAATTGCTGAAAAAAGTCCGCAGCCAGATGGTTATCATAGCCAATTTCGATTTTCGACGTCTGATCACCCATCGGCACATATGCGTGCCGAAATCGGTCCACCAGAAGCCCGTCGTAATGATATTGGTCGAATCGCTCTTGATCCGTCAGCGCTTCAGTGGCCGGAAAACCTGTGAAGATCCTTACCTCATGCCCCCGCCCCTTCAGCTCGCGAGCGACGGACAGAGTCAGAACTTCGGTGCCTGCAGAAAATTCCGGAAAAAACTGATGTACGGTGAGCAGTACCTTCATTCGAGGTTGCAGCCAGCATTGCTGGAGAGCAAAAGGCAGCTCACCCGATAACCCTCACTTCTGCGATTCTTTCTTGGCCCATTCAAACGTTCTGAAGATACCGTCTTTCATGGAAATCCTGGGCGACCATCCGAGATCATCCTGCGCCAATTTATTGCACAACACACTCACGGGTACATCGAAAGAACGCCCAGGCTTGTAGTTTCTGGCAACCGGGGCGCCGCTGACCTCTTCGATCATCGACATGAGGCTGTTCAAACTTGTACCGATACCCGAACTGATATTGAAAACACTGGTTTCGCCGGTGTAGGTCACCGCTTTTGCAAATGCCTCCGCCACGTCGCTGACATGAAGAAAATCGCGCTGGACGTTGCCGTCTCCCCAGATTTCTATCGGCGTGCCCTTCAATACATTATGAATGAACACACCCACAGCACCTTGGGCTGTTTCCACGCGCTGGCGCTCGCCATACGGATTGGCAACCCGCAGAGACACTTGTTTAATGCCATGAAGGTGGCTGTATAGATGCAAATATTTCTCGATGGCCAACTTGGTTATGCCATAAGAAACCTCTGGATCAGTCGGATGTTTCTCATCAATAGGAATGTACTTCGGAGCGCCGTAAACAGTCCCGCCCGACGAAATGAAAACAATTCGACCAACCTTTTTTTCAACCATGGCATCAAGCAATTGCAAAGTTGCAATTACGTTGCTTTGCACATCATAGATCGGGTTTTCATTCGAGCTTTTTGGCAAGGTCGTCGAAACAAGATGCAAAACAACATCAACGCCGTCGATTGCCTCTTTGATACTACTGATATCCGACAGATCGCCCGTCATCCACTCGACTTGCTCATCAGGCAGAAACGCACGATAGGCAGGCACTCTCGGGCGTTCGAAAACGCGGATCGAATGCTTATCCTGTAACAAACGATCAACGATAGTCGATCCGATAAAGCCGCCGCCGCCAAACACTGTGATTTTCATAAAAACTCTCGACTAACATCGAAACTGTCGAAAAAACATTGACGTTAATCTGCAATAAAAAAGACGAAAAACCTACCACACAAGCAGAAACGCGTCAAGAAACAGACACTTTCAACCTTCGCGCAACCCTCCTGATTAAAGGCCTGTTGAAAATGAACTTGGCCCAGCGATTTCGACGCACCTTCGCTATCAGGAAAGCAAGAATACCTTGATTGAATGGAGCAGCGGTCTGTGCTTCATTCGTCAGACAGTGCGTTGAGTACAGATGATCGAGATAGGAAGTGACTCGTCTGTTTTCCAACGCATTCGTCGCTATTTCTCTGGCCAACCCCAGCGGCAAAAATGGTTGAGACGAATGCTTTCTGTTGGCTCGTGCCTCATCCATGATTTCCAGCCACTGACGACTGGTTGCAGCGGCAGTATAGTTCGCCTCAATCAACTGCCGACAGGCCAGCGCCTTGCGACGACGTGTCTCGGCGTCCGCCGCCAACTCTTGAAGCACCTGCACATAACGAGCGACTTCATCCTCGCCATGCTGGACCAGGTATCCGGTTTCCGCACCCACCAACTCGTCCTGGCCACCCACATCAGCCACAACCGGAACCACACCCGCCGCCATGGATTCGATAAGCGCAACCGAAATGCCTTCATATTCGGATGGCATCAACAAGACGTCGGACACTGCCAGCAGGGAAAGCCAGTCAGCATGAGCCTTCGCCCCCAGCACCCGTACCTCTGTGCCCAGGTCATACTGCGCGATCAGACTTTCAAACGCAGGGCGCAACTCCCCCTCGCCAATGACCAAGGCATTGAAGCGAACCCCCTTCTGCTTCGCCACGCTTAAAATCTCGGCAAGCTTCAGCGGCCGCTTCTGATCGCACATACGACCGGCAAAAATAATGGTGAGAGCCTGCTCATCCAAAGCAAAACCGCGCAATACCGCACCGCGCTCGCCTTCGGACAGGGACACCGGATGAGATTTGATTCCCGTATACATCACTCGAATCTTTTCCGGATCGGCGCCGAGCCTCTCCATCCAATCGGACAAGTGACGCGTGCTCACCACATTCAGATCAAGCGCGTCCTGGTAACCAACCGCGAATCGCGGGTGCCCACCATTGAGCCAATGCATCTCTTCGGTATGGCACAAATCCACAAACGCCGTTTCAGGCGCCATGGTGCGCAAGTAAGGCAAAAGCTGATAGCCCAATGTACTGCCGGCGATCAGTACCGTGTCGATGCTCCGGGATTCAATCAGATACAAAATAAAGCGTGGAAAATCCGACAAAGACAGAAAATTCGGCAGCACGAAAACATCACGAGTCAATTCGGCAAACTTTCCGAGCCAGCGATGATCTGCTTCCAGGGTCGCGCACACAGTGACATCAGCGCCACCAGCAACCAGGCCTTCGATAAGGTCAATATTGACCCGATCAGCCCCCCCTTCAACCATCCACGGCAAGAGAAACATGACCCGCCGGCCACTTGCATTGCGCTTGAGCGGGTTGCGGAAAGGAAACGCAACCGGCAACGTTTCATAGGCTGAAGGAAAACGCCGATTGACCTGTGGAATTGCCTTACCGGCCTTTATCTGGTCAGAATCAACATCATGCCCCACCTCCGAGAAAGCGCACCACTGCAGATACTCGGGAATCGTGTATCCCCAATACCCCTTGTCAGCCAGGCAAGAAAGCATCGCGAGCGGATCTCGACCGTCAGACAAAATCGCGATATCGGAGAAAGTCTCCAACAACACCGAACTGCGGAATACCGCCGCTCTGACCCTCAATTGAGCACTGGCAAGGTAATGTTTACCCTCACTCAAATGATGGTTGATCAACCACCTATGCTCGCCCGGAATCATTCCCAAGGAGTTGCAAAAAGCAAATTCCGGATTCGATACCAAGGACCAGATGGCCTTTTCGATAAACGTTGATTTCAGTTGAGTTTTGGCATCCACCAGCACCACGTAATCAAATGCAGACCAAACCGCACTTGTGGATGCACACTCGGCACGTGGGCGTAAAAGAACGCGCTCATCTTTCGCAACTTCAGCAATAAACGCCGCACTCAACTGTTCATCCGAGTTGCCGTCGTAACAAACTAGCCACTGCCAACTTTGAAAGGTCTGCACCCGCAGTGACTTGTAAACACCTGACAAATCACATGCGCGCTCACTTGCCAAACTGACAACAAGAACAGGCGCAGCCTGCCCCCCTTCGGCTTGAGCAGCTACGTAATCATTAGCCAGTGCGACCGTACCACAATAGCTGGAGAAATCCGGCGGTGTTGAGTTTTGCATAACAAGACCTACTTCCCTGCGCCAAGACGCTGGAGGCTCTTCAGAAATTTTACGAATGAAAACCCATCGACATCTCGAAGCTTCAGGAACGGCTTCTCAACCAAGCGATAAGTCAAATAAGCGAGCAGGTAAACACACAGAGTGAATATTGGATAAACGATCCAGGGATTATTATATATAGCCTCATGCAACCCAAATCTGTTCAACACCGAAATCACCAGGGTAAAGGCAAAAATATGCCCAAGGTAGATCGAGTAGGAGACCAGGCTCGTAAACTTGACAAAACGGTTGAGTAATTGCGAACGCGAAGGACGCAAATGGAAGAATGCGGGAATCAGAGCAGCAAAAAAAATCGCGGAACAGGAGAAAAACACTGACTGCAAAACTTTGTCATTTAACGTCCAAGGCACTCCCTGCTTTGTCAGAACAATGATGCCGACTACAAATGCCAAAGGGATATACCAAAAGCGGATAATCCGATCAAACAACGGTTTATGCCACGTATAGAGATAAGCCACCAGCACACCGAACCCAATGGCATCCAGACGATAGAGAACCACATAGCGGGCATCGTCATACCTGACCGGCTGGATTGGCATGCCAACACGGGCAAGAAACGGAACCACGATAAAAACCGCGATCGTTATCATCGCCGCCCGTTTTACGCTGGCGCCAAAACCGATCATCAGCAATATGAGCAAAGGGAACGTATAGTAAAACCATTCTTCTACAGCCAAGCTCCACGACAATCGATAAAAGTCTGTCATGGTCCAGGCGAAATTCTGAGCAAACACCAAGTATCGAAATTGCTCGCCGAAGGTCGTTGCACCTTGCCAGTCAAACTTCAACGAAACAAAGAAAAAGAACACGTAAAGCGGCAATGTTCTCATCCATCGGCGATACCAGAAGTTCGTGAGCCCTGCCGTTTTCGTTTCACCCCAACGCGCGGCCTCTTTAAGCAGAATTCGACCGATCAGGAAACCACTCAGGCAAAAAAACAAATCCACACCAAAAATGGCCAGAAATGCGAAATTTGACAGAATTGGGCTGGGAAGAGAGTGCCCCAGCATATGCCCGAATACGACAAGCAGGCATGCAAGCGTCCGACAGACATCAAGTCCGAAAGAACGATTGGGATCCGCAACAGCTGTGCTCATATCAATTCACTACCGAAGACTATTTGTTAAAGGAGACCTGCTTGTCCCAGAGGATTTCGCAGCAGTTGCCCTGCGGCGAACGGAACTGGCCAACCGCAACCCGATCAACGGTTGAAAGCCCGTACGCAACCTCATAGCGACAGTAAGCAATCCCCGATCGCGTCTCCGTGGACGTAGGCTTGAGGGAATTCAGGTTGAAATCCTTGTTGATAAAGCCTTCTGCCCCCGCCTTTGAAGTGTCTCGTGGATAAATATGGAGAAAAAAGTTATCCGGAACCTGAGCAACATCGCAGCCTTTGAGCTCCAGCTTGAGGGCATTGCTGACGACATCCAGCGTCACGTGATCCGAAACCGCTATCGACGCAGCACGTTCAACAGGCGCCTCGGTATCTCCCCAACGGGTAAAATACAAAACGCCGGCCGCCAAACAGATAAAAAAAGAAACAGAACTCAGAATCTTCAGGTCAATTTTCACTCAGTGCCTCTACTTCACAAACAATAAAACCAGCGACACCCTCGGTTCCATATCAAAGAGAGTCACTGGTTACGGCGCCGCAGCGCTGGAAAATTCGGTGCACCGCGTCAGACGGCGCCTAGCTTACGAAGAAACTTACCCACCAGAGCTCGCCATCCAGTAGCAACAGCAACCGCAGGCTGCTCGGTGATCACTGCCGGGCTAAAAAAATCTTCTTTACCCGTAAGCCCGATGAAGTCCAGGTAATTGAAGCCATGCAGCGCTTCAATCTGCACCTGGGATTCGGCGTCCGTCATCAATCGATAAAGCAATTCGATACCGAAGAGCCTCGTACCTGAACAGGTGCCTGCATGAATTGCAACCATTGCCAACAGAAACTGGGTATTTGCACCCTGAGGCGTTACCCATTGCGCAGCTTCCGGAAAGATCTCAAGAATATCCGCTTGTGGCAAATCGACATAGTGTTGTTTCTGCAGATGCCATTCCAGCTTCAAGCGGGCTCGTCTATCCGGACGATCACCACTGGCATTGGACTGATCAGAGAAGATCCGGTGCAATGTCAGCTTTTCCTGAACGACATGGATATCGGACACCTTCAACAAACGGGTCCAAAGCTCCGCGTCATCGATCTGAGCATGCGCACACTTGTACAGTTCGCTTTGCTCGTAGGCACTGCGCCTGACCAGAGCACTCGGATGGCACAATCTGTTCTCGTTGAAAAACAGCGCACGCAACCAGGCCGCTCGTGACTTGTTTGGCTGATTGAACCAATCGATAGACAATGGTTGATTGTTTTCGTCAATACATTGCACATGGGAGAACACAGCACCGATGTGCGGATTGGCATCCAGCACAGCGACTTGCTTCTCTAACTTGTCCAGCGCCCAGGCATCATCCGAATGATGAATAGCGATGTAGTCACCGGTGCTCTGCGATTGGATAGCGCGATTAATATTGTAAATATAACGGCGAGTTCGATCATTTCGAACCTTGATAATCCGCGGATCATCATAGCGCTCGATAACTTCCCAGGAAGCATCTGGCGAAACATCATCAACGACAATCAGTTCCCAGTCACTATAGGTTTGATTGAGAACAGTATCAATCGCCTGCCCAATATACTTATCGTGATTATAGGAAGTCAGTACAACCGAAACCTTTGCCACCTTAATCTCCCTTGCGCCTTTTCATAATATGCACCGTCCTGCGCAATCGAGCGACGATTTTTGCATCAATATATTTGTAGGAGGTTAGATAGCGCTTGTGCTTAAGAGCAAACGCTTCACGCTCAGAAACAAGTGAGGCCACCTCCAACCGCGACCGCTCAAGATCAGCCCTCAACTGTGCTGACTCGGCCTTAGTCTGCTCGTGTGCAACTTTCGTCCGCTCGTGCTCGCCCTTCGTGTGTCCATGGTCGACCTGAGACTGATCGAGGAGTGATTTCAACTGACTAAAATCAGTCCTCAATTGTGCCAGCTCGCCTCTTGTCTGCTCGTGCGCAACTTTAGTCTGCTCGTGCTCGGCTTTCGTCTGTTCGTGGTCGACCTGCGCCTGTTCGTGCAGTAACTTCAACTGAAGAAAATCAGTTCTCAAATTTTCCAGTTCGGCTTTTGCCTGCTCGCACACAACTTTCGTCCGTTCGTGCTCGGCTCTTGCCTGCTCGTACTCAACTTTCGTCCGTTCGTGCTCGACTCTTGCCTGCTCGTACTCTGCTTTCGTCCGTTCGCGCTCGTCCCTCGCCTGCTCAATTACGAATTTCAACTCGTCAAGTTCAATCCTGGACTGATCGAGTTCCTTTTTTGAGAACTCAGTCTCTGCCTTCGAGCGCTCCAGCTCTATCCTGAGTTGCTGGCTTCGATCCGCCTCGACCTGCCCTGCCTGTTCGCTAAAGGCAGCCTGGAGCGCAAATAGCTGATCTTCCTTGCTCTTGCCGAAATCCATCCATGTCAGACGCTGCTCTGCGAGCCACTCCTTATCTTTCAACAACCCGGAAATTTGCTCAATGAAATACCGGCGCATTTCTCCAATGCGCTGATGCCGCCCACGCAGCAATTCAATCCCCTTGAGCGCTACCGTCAACTGCTCTTGCGAGAACGCTTCTTTCGCAGGAGGGATGGAAGTTGAGTAGTTATAGAATTCGAAGTCTTTCGCATAGAGCTCATCGATCACTGCCTTGGATCGCGGACTGATGAACTGCGGAAGATAAGGGATCAGGCTTTCGTTTGCTCTGGCCTTACTGAACGGACTGATGTACCCGTCACCGAGATGGCTGCGCAGCGCAGCATTGAGCGCTGCGGTGTCCTCGATTTTGGAAACGGCACTGTAGGAAAATATATCCGGCTGTAGCAAATCATATTGCGGTGTCCAGTGGGCGTCCTTGAAGTCGTTTCGTTCATTGGCGAACAGAAACTCAAGAAAACACTCGAAAGACGCGGTCACATCCGACATGGTCTCGACCGGAAAATCCACAAACGCCTGGCCTTCATACGGCTCGACTTGCAAAGGCTCGCGCAAAAGGATCTTCGACTGCCATGCAGAAAATATTCGCTTGTAGGGATTTCTCACCAGGGCAAAACTGAAATATCCCTCTGCCCTGGCACGCTCAAGCTGCTCGGGAGAACGCACGAGCAATTGAGGAGCAACGGCCAGCAACGTGTCATGAATCACCAGTTCGGGATCCGTCTCGGAGCTGATCTTCAATTGCTTGACAGCCTCAGCAACCCCCTCAAGCTCCGCGAACCACCACTTCAACGAGGTGCAGGCCACCTTCGGCGTAGCGATGTAGAGCAACTTGCGCTCATCCGAAACACAGCTATTCCAAGAAAAATAGTCCAGCAAGCGCTGGTGATCACTGCTCGTCATTACCGTCTACTCAGGCTTGTTTTTTTTCTTGGGAATGGAAATTTTAGCGGCATTAATGCACGTTATCTGCGTATCCGCCTGACAACCCTCAAATTCAGGCATGCTGTCAGCTGGCGTTTGAAACAATCCAACATTCCGGGGCTGAGCAAACGCTTTGCCTTCAGAACAGCTCAAGCGCTGGCTCATCGATAGACGCATCCATATAACCGAAAGATCTCGCACCTTGATCCGATACGAGCCGGAACATGATCGCATCCAGAATTCTGTGGCACAACGTGGGCTCAGTCTCCGACCAAACTCCACCACCGACGAAGTATACGCCGGGCAGCATCACCATCTGAAAGCTGAAAGTGATTCTGAATGCCCGCTCGGCACCTTCACATTCAAAATATTTTCCTTCCTCGGGAAAACGCTGACCCGTAATCACCACACCCGACACTGTACGAACATGCATGGCGAAGAAAATCCGTGATACGTTTTCGGTGATGACACCACGCATGACGATATCGTATTCCCCACCAGCCTTAAGCACATTGCAGCGTCGCCCCTGCTTGTCGAAAATTTCGAAGGCGTCGATCCGGGCACCCTGCTCCGGATAAACGGTAGTCGATTCAGGCACCATTCCCGCATCGAAGAACTGATCTTCCGGGGGAGCGTACTGCGTCACCTCCACCTCCCGGGTCTCGGCGACTATCTTGTCGGAGCCAATCGACTTGAACTCTTCAATCAAGCGCGGCTGCTCTTCGACTGGAGCGTAGATGAGCTTCTGATAAGCCCGTACGACTTCCATCGGCGATCCCGTGCAGATCCGCTCGCCGCGCTCCATCAAGATCGCCCGATCACACAGCTCGACAACTTGAGGCCCCGAGTGGGACACAAACAAAATTGAAGTGCCCTTGGCCTTCAACTCATCGAGTCTCGCAAAGCACTTGCGCTGAAAGCGCTCATCTCCGACAGCCAACGCCTCATCGACAATCAGGATGTCCGGGTCAACCATCGCCTGAACGGCAAATGCCAAGCGTACGATCATGCCACTCGAGTAAGTCTTGACCGGTTGATGAATGAACTCGCCAATGTCGGCAAAAGCGGCAATGTCATCATAGCGCTCATCCACTTCTGCGCGGCTCAATCCGAGAATCGCGGCATTCATGTAGACGTTCTCATGCCCGGTGAACTCCGGATTGAACCCCGACCCAAGCTCAAGCAGGGCACCGATCCGGCCCTGGGTCTGAACATCGCCGACACTCTGGTTCAACGTTCCACAAATGACCTGAAGCAATGTCGACTTGCCGCTTCCGTTACGGCCGACGATACCGACGGTTTCGCCTTTCTTGATATCGAAGGAAACGTTTTTGAGCGCCCAGAACTCACGGTAATACTGCTTGCGCTGACCGGCGAACATTTGCAGGAGCCGATCACGTGGCTTGTCATAAATGTGATAACACTTACTGACATTCTGAAGATTAATCGCAATTTCAGAGGACATCGGCAAACCCCTTTCTGGTCTTCTGGAAGAAGGCGAACCCGAGGTAAGCCACCGCAATAGCCACGCCTGCGTAGATGCCGAGCGCCTGCCAGTCGGGCTCCTGTCCAAAAAACAGAACGGCCCTGACATTTTCGACAACAATGGTCAACGGATTGAGCGCCAGAAGACCTCGATAGTCCTCCGGTACAGCCGTCGCAGGATAAAAGATCGGTGCAAGAAACATCAGGCCGCTTGTCACCAGTGCGATGAAATGCGCGACATCCCGCATGTAAACGCCTATGGAGGCCAATCCCCAGGAAAGTCCAAGGATGATCAACAGCAAAGGCGCAACAACCACTGGCAGGTAAAGAGCCGTAACCGGCGGCAAGCCAAAAAACACCGCATAGGCAAGCAGCCAGACTATCAAGCTGACGAACGCGTGAAACACGGAGGATCCTGCAATCACGCAGGGCAATATTTCCAATGGAAACACTACCTTTTTTACGTAATTGGCATTCGAAATGATCAGGTTTGGCGCTCTGGTCACGCACTCGGAAAACAGGTTGAAAACCATCAAACCCGCAAACAGTATTAGAGCGAATTCCGCTTTTGAACCACTAGCACCGGCCCAGCGAGAATTGAAAACGTAGCTGAATACGAACGTATAGATGGCAAGCATCACGATCGGATTGAAGAACGACCAGAGAATGCCCATGAAGGAGCCTCGATAACGACCGATGACCTCCCGCTTGATAAGCGCAACAATAAGTGCGCGATTTTGCCAGACGCCGGTAAACATGGCGCCAGGTGCCGCCGAAAATTTCTGCATTAACCCGCGACCTCAAAAAAACTCATCTTCAACCCCTTTTGAAAGCACTCATTCTCAAATTCCTTTGAAAATGGTTGCCACTATCAGTCCCAGATTACCGAGGAGCGTCTGTCGATAAACGCCCGAGCGCCACATCTTGATCAAACGACCAGGCATGCTTTGACTACGAGCCGCCTTGAATCGACGAAGCACCTCGCGATTTTTTTCTGTAAGAAGAAATTCGACAGCATCCAGAGCGCAGATGTTCTGATCGATCCAGCCTCTGAGACGCCCTTGAAACAGCTTGTGAATGCGCATCAATGCCGCCATGAAACCAGCATTGGCACCAATAGAGTTTGACTGATGCTGACGGTAGAAAAGACGCGGAACCTGATCGAAATAGAACCGCCCCCCCGCTCCAGTCACAAGCAGATAGGCCCACCAGTCATGAGCCACAATGCCCTGAGACGGTCCAGCCTTCAGCAGCTCATGCGTCGCCCGGTTGAAGACCATGGTATTTCCGGCAGCGACGTTCTGCACAAGCGCATTGGGAAAGCCGAAAGCGCGGGAGAACGCTGGCGTACTGCCAACATCCGCACCGGACTCATTGACCACCGTTGTCCGAGAGGCGTACAGCGCAGGCACCTCAACCGGCACCTGGCGCAACCACGCCAAAGCGGAACTCAGCTTGTCGCGAGACCAGATATCATCCTGATCCGACCAGGCGTAGAAATCAGCACTGACCGTTTCCAGACAGGTGACCGACATGAAATTATCGGCGAACCCTGTTTGAGGCCCGGAAAGCAAAGAGACTTTTTCTTTTCCATGGCGCGCCTGAAAAGCCTTGAGAACATCCAGTGTCGAATCGGTCGAACCGTCATCGGAAACAAACAAGTGCCACCGCGTGTGATCCTGATGCTCAATAGACGCCAATTGCTCAGCAAGGAATCGATCACCATTGTAAGAGCACATCAGGATCGCGACAGATTCATCCTTCGATGGCACTTCGACTGCGCCAAAATCCGGACTGGAATTCGCCGCATCCGCTGATATTGGGCTTGACACTGTATGCTCCATTTCAATTAAACGCCGGCCACGGGCCCCGAATCATCTCCAGTGCCTCACGCCACACCTGCTCCATTCGATCCTTTCACGAAGCGCGCGATTATAGAGAACTTTCATCATCGATTGTTAGGCTTCAAGCACGCCCGTTAAAAACACAAAAGGCATTCAAGGCCCGATCAGGATTTCGTACCGATCACAGCCGTAAGACAGCACACAAAAAAGAATAAAACCTTGTCCCGAAACCGGCGCCGGCACTGCCCTCCCCGGACCGAAAGCAATAGCAGATCGCGCCGCCTCAACTTCAACCAGCTTCTGACAAATGGCGCATTACCTACTCCGACAAGCTGCGCGATTGTTCTGACCTGCTTGAACCACCACCCTTCATGAATAGTGACATAGCGCTGAAACAACGATGCCAACCCCGTATTGGCCCCGACCTGATTATTCTCGTGCTGCCGATAAAGCATGCTGGAGTGGGAATCGATAAACCATTCGAACCCATGACTTCGGGCAAACGCATAGCTGTACCAGTCATGCAGCGTGACCTGCTGCAACGACTCCCAGTCGCAAACGACCTGCTGGCGCAGCGAACCCGCGAGCGCCGGGCTGAACACGTAGGTACAGCCCGGCCCCGCTGCCTCGAACAGAAAATCCCAGGCAACTTGCGGCTGGCTCTTGTCAAGAAGGACCGTTTTTCCATCCGGCCAGAAGGCCGTGACATTGCTTGAATAAGCATCGACACCGCGAGAAGCGATCTGCTGAGTCGCACGCAAAAGCTTGTCGGGTTGCCAGATATCATCCTGATCGGCAAAGGCTACCGCATCGTAACCGTGCGGATCGACATCGCGAATCAAGCGAAAAAAGTTGCGTGCAGCCCCACCAAAACGACCGGCGGGCGGCAAGAGAATCACGCGACAGTCGAGAGCTGCGAATGCCTCGCACCACGCTTCGGTACCGTCATCGGACAAGTCAACACTGATATATACAGTGACATCGACGCCAGACTGGTCAAGGATCGAGGCCAACTGCTCCTCGATCCACTGCATACCATTATAGGCTGCCAGCAAAACCGCGATCTTCGGATGTTTTACTGGCATGCCATTCCTGCTTGCAGCATTTGTACGCATCGATTGAAAGCTCTTCGCTTTCAAATCAGCGAGAAGGCGAGTCCAGCAGTTTCTGCAAATACTGGCCGTAACCTGTTTTCTTCAGTGCATCCGCCTGAGCCTTCAACTGCTCGGCAGTGATCCATTTGTTGTTGTAGGCAATCTCTTCCAGGCACGCCACTTTCAAGCCCTGACGCTGCTCGATGGTATGCACGAAGTGACTGGCTTCCAGCAACGAGTCGTGAGTACCGGTATCAAGCCAGGCGAATCCACGACCAAGCATCTCGACGTTGAGCGACTTCTGATTGAGATAGGCGCTGTTCACATCGGTAATTTCCAGCTCGCCACGCTCGGACGGCTTGATATTCTTGGCGATCTCGACAACCTGATTGTCGTAGAAATACAGCCCCGTCACCGCGTAGTTGGACTTCGGCTTCAACGGTTTCTCTTCAATGCTCAGCGCCCGACCCGTTTCATCGAATTCGACCACACCGAAGCGCTCTGGATCGGATACGTGGTAACCGAACACGGTAGCACCGGACTGCTGCGAACTGGCAGAGCGCAGGTTGTCCGAGAAATGCTGGCCGTAGAAGATGTTGTCACCCAGAATCAGGCAGCAAGGGTCCTTGCCGATGAACTCTTCGCCGATGATGAACGCTTGCGCCAGACCATCCGGGCTAGGTTGTTCCGCATAGGTCAGCTTGATGCCGTACAAGCTGCCGTCACCGAGCAGCTTTTTGAAGTTCGGCAGATCTTCCGGAGTGGAAATGATCAGGATTTCGCGCATGCCCGCAAGCATCAGCACCGACAGCGGATAGAAGATCATCGGCTTGTCGTAAATCGGCAGCATCTGCTTGGACACACCCAGAGTAAGCGGGTGCAGGCGAGTGCCCGATCCGCCAGCGAGGATGATGCCTTTACGATTTGTCGTTATCATTTGTTTAGAACTTCCCTAAGCATTCGAGTTACACCACTTTGCCAGTCCGGCAAGTGTAGAGAAAAATTGGTGCGCAGTTTCTGAGTATTCAATCGCGAATTCAGCGGACGACGAGCGGGAGTCGGGTAGGCGACGGCATCGATCGGATTGATCATCTGAACAGCCAGCTCTTCACCGCTGGCCTTGGCAAAATCAAGCACATGCCGGGCGTAACCGTGCCAGGAAACCTCCCCTGCGGCGGCCAGATGATACAAACCCGCCAGCTCAGGCCGGGTCAACGCTTGCTGCAGCGCAAGGGCGGTGACATCAGCGATCAGTTCAGCACCGGTCGGCGCCCCCACCTGGTCATTGATGACATTCAGCTCTTGACGCTCCCTTGCCAGACGCAACATGGTCTTGGCAAAGTTCTGGCCTCGCGCTGCAAAAACCCAACTGGTGCGAAAAATCAGGTGCTTGCACCCCGACGCCTGGATCGCCATCTCTCCAGCAAGCTTGCTTTCGCCATAGCGATTCAACGGCGCGGGAACATCGCTTTCCTGCCATGGCGTCTGACCCTTGCCGTCAAACACATAGTCCGTGGAATAGTGAACGAGCCAGGCTCCCAGGCGCACAGCCTCTTCGGCCATCACCTGGATCGCCTGACCGTTGACCCGCAGAGCCAGCTCGGATTCCGACTCCGCCTTGTCAACCGCATTGTAGGCGGCTGCATTGACGATCACATCCGGCCGGACCTGATCGATGGAGTCACGCAAGGCCGACAGATTTGCCAGATCACCGCACAAGCCGTCAATCGTCTGCCGATCCAGCGCAATCAGCTCGCCAAGCGGAGCAAGTGAGCGTTGCAGCTCCCACCCCACCTGCCCATTCTTACCCAGCAGAAGAATCTTCATGCCTGATTCGAGCGATCCGCATAATTCTGATCGATCCACTGCTGATAGCTGCCGCTCTTGACGTGCTCCACCCACTCAGAGTTGTTCAAGTACCACTCAACGGTCTTGCGGATGCCGGAATCAAAGGTTTCTTCCGGGGTCCAGCCCAGCTCCCGCTGGATTTTGCTCGCATCGATCGCGTAGCGCTGGTCATGGCCCGGACGATCCTGAACGTAAGTGATCAGCTTGGCATGTGGGCGATGCAGGGAATCAGGACGCAACTCGTCGAGCAGAGCACACAAAGTGTTCACCACTTCGATGTTTTGCTTTTCGTTATGACCGCCGATGTTATAGGTCTCGCCGATAACGCCTTCAGTCACGACCTTGTACAGGGCGCGGGCATGATCCTCGACATACAGCCAGTCTCGAACCTGATTACCCTTGCCATAAACCGGCAAAGGCTTGCCTTCCAGCGCATTGAGAATGATCAGCGGGATCAGTTTCTCCGGGAAGTGGCAAGGGCCATAGTTGTTCGAGCAGTTGGTAACCAGGGTCGGCAGACCGTACGTACGGGCCCAGGCACGAACCAGGTGATCGGAGCTGGCCTTGCTGGCCGAGTACGGCGAACTTGGCTGATACGGGGTAGTTTCGGTAAAGAGATCCTCTGGACCTTCCAGGTCGCCGTAAACCTCATCCGTAGAAATATGATGAAAACGGAAAGCAGCCTTGCGCGCATCATCCAACGCTGCCCAATAGTGGCGCGCAGCCTCAAGCAACGTGTAAGTACCGATGATATTGGTCTGGATGAACTCCGAAGGGCCGGAAATCGAGCGATCAACGTGGGACTCGGCCGCGAGATGCATGATGGCATCCGGCTGATGCTCACGCAGAACACGGTCGATCTGCTCGCGATCGCAGATATCGACGCGCTCAAACGCATAACGCGAGTTCTGACTCACCTCGGCCAGCGACTCCAGGTTACCGGCGTAAGTCAGCTTATCGACGTTGACGACAGCGTCGTTAGTGTTGGAAATGATGTGACGGATGACAGCCGAGCCGATAAACCCGGCGCCGCCGGTAACTAGAATTTTCACGCGAAACCATACCCTTGAGCTGCGGACTGCGCTCCCAAACGAGCGCTGTCTAATCCATGAATGCAAAAGCCGTCAAAGATACGGCCTCTGTCAAAGTCAGTCTGAATCGATGCGGGGTCAAGCCACTATCGAACAAGGGATGCATTTTACAGCTTAATTAACGTTTTACTAATGGATAAAGCCATGCGACGGAGCAATTCGACAAACGCCCCGCTGCAATCAGCTCTATACCAGACGCTTTCTCAGAATTCTGGACGAACGTCCAAGAAGCCACCCCAGGATCGGCCCGATCAGCATACCGACGAGCAACGCCGTGACGACTATCAAGGACACTGGAAGTGCAGGCCCCGACCACCCGAGAAACAACAAGGAAACCGATTGCTGATTCTCAAGGACAAAAGCCAGAATCACCAACACAAGTAAAAGAATGAAAATACCCAGAAACAGGCGCTTGAAGTTACGCATAAGCAACTCCCGGCTTGATAGCGGCCGTCAAACCCCCTCCTCCTCTTCGTCATTCACTCGATCACGCAGCTCTTTTCCAGGCTTGAAATGCGGAACGAACTTTCCGTCGAGACTGACAGACTGACCGGTCTTTGGATTACGCCCCACGCGCGGTGCGCGATAGTGCAGGGAAAAGCTGCCAAAACCACGGATCTCGATGCGATCGCCAGTGGCCAGACATTGGGACATTTGCTCAAGCATAGTCTTGATGGCCAACTCCACATCCTTCGATGAGAGCAGCCCTTGATGGGTGACAATTCGTTCGATCAACTCCGACTTCGTCATATTTTTCCCTTCTTTTTCAAGCAGCTAGATCAGCGCTTGAAAGGTTTTAGCACGCCCGGAAGAATTTGAACAGCCCAGGGGTTGACATATCTTTCACCGCATCGAAAGGCCTGTTTTCCGGACACCCAACCACTCCGGACAGATCAGCCCGAACCTAACGACAAATCACCAGCATGGTTCGAGTCACGAACCCTGCAGGATTGAAGCCGAACGGAAACCCATCCTCATCCTTCGCATCATCGGATCGAGTAACAACCTTATAGCCCGCCCCCTTACACTCCTTTGCCGCGCGCTTTTGACACTTCTCCCAGCCAGACCCCAGACCGGAGCAATCAACTTCGATACCGCTGACTCCACGCGCCACGTGAGTCTTTGCATTTGTGACGCAACCGGCCAATGCCAGTGCACCCATCAAGACAATCAGCTTGTTCATTCATTTCCTTATGCCAGGCCGGCAGCCCGACTACTGCGATCTCAAACCAAGCCTAGCTGCTAACAGGCGATTGATCCCAATAAAGAAACAGACCACTTAGAAACTCGATTGGTTTCGCTGGCGCACCACACCCCTGACCGACCACTGAATCGCAGGCACAAAAAAGGGCGACCGAAGTCGCCCTTTTTAATGATCAGACAGAACTCAGTTCTGTTTGGCCATTGCTTGACGCAGCAGTGCCGCCATGGTGGTGTCAGCTGCTTCACCTTCCGGAGCTGCTTTCAGGCTCTGGATGGCTTCTTTCTCTTCAGCATCATCTTTCGACTTGATCGAGAGCTGGATTACGCGGCTCTTGCGATCAACGCTGATGATCTTGGCTTCTACTTGCTGGCCTTCTTTCAGAACGTTGCGCGCGTCTTCAACGCGGTCACGGCTGATTTCGGAGGCTTTCAGAGTCGCTTCGATATCGTCGGCCAGAACGATGATGGCGCCTTTGGCGTCAACTTCTTTCACGGTGCCAGTAACGATTGCGCCTTTGTCGTTAACCGAGACGTACTCGGAGAACGGATCGCTTTCCAGCTGCTTGATACCCAGGGAGATACGCTCACGCTCCGGGTCAACCGACAGGATAACGGTGTCCAGCTCGTCGCCCTTCTTGAAACGACGTACGGCTTCTTCGCCCACTTCGTTCCAGGAGATGTCGGACAGGTGAACCAGACCGTCGATGCCGCCGTCCAGACCAATGAAGATACCGAAATCGGTGATCGACTTGATGGTGCCGGAGATCTTGTCGCCCTTGTTGAACTGGCCAGAGAAGTCTTCCCATGGGTTCGACTTGCACTGCTTGATGCCCAGGGAGATACGACGACGCTCTTCGTCGATGTCCAGAACCATGACTTCCACTTCGTCGCCGACTTGTACGACTTTCGAAGGGTGGATGTTCTTGTTGGTCCAGTCCATTTCCGAAACGTGTACCAGACCTTCAACGCCTTCTTCCAGCTCAGCGAAGCAGCCGTAGTCGGTCAGGTTGGTTACACGAGCGGTAACGCGAGTGCTTTCTGGGTAACGGGCTTTGATAGCAACCCATGGATCTTCGCCCAGTTGCTTCAGGCCCAGGGAAACACGATTGCGCTCGCGATCGTACTTCAGAACCTTGACGTCGATCTCGTCGCCAACATTGACGATTTCGGAAGGGTGCTTGATACGCTTCCACGCCATGTCGGTGATGTGCAGCAGGCCGTCCACGCCACCCAGATCGACGAATGCGCCGTAATCGGTGAGGTTTTTGACGATACCTTTGACTTGCTGGCCTTCCTGCAGGGATTCCAGCAGAGCTTCACGCTCGGCGGAGTTCTCGGCTTCCAGGACGCTGCGACGGGAAACGACAACGTTGTTGCGCTTCTGGTCCAGCTTGATGACCTTGAATTCCAGCTCTTTGCCTTCCAGGTGCGTGGTGTCGCGCACTGGACGGACGTCAACCAGGGAACCTGGCAGGAACGCACGGATGCCGTTAACGTCGACAGTGAAGCCGCCTTTAACCTTACCGTTGATAACGCCCTTGACCACTTCCTCAGCTGCGAAGGCTGCTTCCAGAACGATCCAGCATTCAGCGCGCTTGGCTTTTTCACGGGACAGCTTGGTTTCACCGAAACCGTCTTCAACCGAGTCCAGAGCAACGTGAACTTCGTCACCGACGTTGATGTTCAGTTCGCCAGCGTCGTTGTAGAACTGCTCCAGAGGGATCAGTGCTTCGGACTTCAAGCCAGCGTGAACGGTTACCCAGCGAGCCTGGTAATCGATATCAACGATAACACCGGTGATGATGGAGCCTGCCTGAAGGTTCAGGGTCTTTAGGCTTTCTTCAAAGAGTTCCGCAAAGCTTTCGCTCATTTTAATTCCTGTTGATTAGGGCGAAAAAGTACGCCCATCTCCACATCCCAGACAATGTGGGTTAGTTTCATTAAAAAGAAGCACCGCAGGACTATGACTGGTCCCCTGTGGCCTTCTTGGTCACCCGGCGATATCGCGAATGGCGATCTCGCTCATGATGCGTTCAAGCACCTGATCGATGGACAACTCCGTGGAATCCAGCTGTATGGCGTCGGCCGCCGGCTTGAGCGGGGCCACCGCTCGCTGGGTGTCACGCTCGTCGCGCGCACGGATCTCATCTAGCAGACTCGACAGACTAACACCCTCGACTTTGCCCTTCAACTGCAAATATCGACGGCGCGCCCGCTCCTCGGCACTGGCGGTCAGGAAAATCTTCAAAGGCGCATTCGGAAACACCACCGTTCCCATGTCGCGACCATCGGCCACCAGACCCGGCGCTTCCTGGAAAGCACGCTGGCGCTGAAGCAGCGCCTCGCGCACGGCCGGCAATGTTGCCACCTGGGAAGCGCCGGAACCGACGCTCTCGGTGCGGATGACATCGCTGACTTCATCACCTTCCAGAATGATGCGCTGCAACTGACCGTCGGTCGCTGCAATAAACTGCACATCCAGATGAGCGGCCAGTTTCTTCAGCAACTCTTCATTGGTCAGGTCGACACCATGGTTGTGCGCAGCAAACGCCAACAGGCGATACAGCGCTCCGGAATCCAGCAGATTCCAGCCCAGACGCTTGGCCAAAATCCCGGCTACGGTGCCTTTGCCCGAGCCGCTTGGCCCATCGATGGTGATGACCGGAGCAATGTTGTTCACGACTGAGCCTCTTGCGCCACACGAATGCCGACCTGCGCGCACAGCGCCAGGAAGTTCGGGAACGATGTCGCGACGTTGGCGCAATCATGGATGCGGATCGGTGCAGAGGCGCGCAACGAGGCCACGCTGAAAGCCATCGCGATACGGTGATCGCCATGACCGTGCACTTCGCCGCCGCCGATCTGGCCGCCGTCGATAATGATGCCGTCCGGGGTCGGTTCGCACTTGACGCCCAGCGCCAGCAAACCGTCCGCCATGACCTGGATACGATCCGATTCCTTGACCCGCAGCTCTTCGGCGCCAGTCAGCACGGTGCGCCCTTCGGCACAGGCTGCAGCCACGAACAGTACCGGGAATTCGTCGATGGCCAGTGGAACCAGCGCTTCCGGAATCTCGATACCCTTGAGTTTAGCTGCTCGCACGCGAAGATCCGCTACTGGCTCGCCGCCCACTTCACGCTGGTTTTCCAGGGTGATATCGGCGCCCATCAGACGCAGGATGTCGATCACACCGGTGCGGGTCGGGTTGATGCCGACGTGCTCGAGCACCAGCTCGGAACCTTCGGCGATCGACGCCGCCACCAGGAAGAACGCCGACGACGAGATGTCGCCTGGCACTTCGATGTGGGTCGCAGTCAGCTTGCCGCCGGACTCGACCGATGCCGTCGCACCGTCGACGCTCACCGAATAGCCGAAGCCGCGCAACATGCGCTCGGTATGATCACGGGTAGGTGCCGGCTCGGTAACAGTGGTCTTGCCTTCGACGTACAGCCCCGCCAGCAGCAGGCAGGATTTCACCTGAGCACTGGCCATCGGCATGGTGTAGGTCAGGCCTTTGAGCTTGTGACCGCCGCGAATGGTCATCGGCGGACGACCGTCGGCAGCGGTTTCGATCACGGCGCCCATTTCCCGCAGCGGGTTGGCCACGCGATTCATCGGACGCTTGGACAGCGAAGCATCACCGGTCAGGGTGCTGTCGAAGTCCTGCGCGGCCAGCAGGCCGGACAGCAGGCGCATCGAAGTGCCGGAGTTGCCCAGATAGATCGGGCCCGGCGCAGGTTTCAGGCCGTGCAGGCCGACACCGTGGATGGTCACGCGACCATGATGCGGGCCTTCGATGACCACACCCATGTCGCGAAACGCCTGCAAGGTCGCCAGGGCATCTTCGCCCTCCAGGAAGCCTTCGACTTCGGTGACGCCATCAGCCAGGGAGCCGAGCATGATCGAACGGTGGGAAATCGATTTGTCACCCGGTACGCGAATCCGACCGGACAGGCGGCCACCAGGTTGAGCCAGGAAGATCAGATCGTTGGAATTCATAGCGTCCACATAGGCCCTGCGGGCCAGGATTTTACTGAAATGCTCGCGGGCAACCCGGGCGCGCGTGAAGACGCCCAACAATTGGTGCCCATCCCCTGCATCGACCGCGTCGCGCAAGGCGTCGAGGTCGCTGCGAAATGTATCGAGTGTGCGCAGGACAGCCTCGCGGTTGGCGAGAAAGATGTCATGCCACATGACCGGGTCGCTTCCGGCGATTCTTGTGAAATCGCGAAAACCACCCGCAGCGTAACGGAAGATCTCAAGGTTTTCATTGCGCTTGGCCAGTGAATCGACCAGACCGAAGGCCAGCAGGTGCGGCAGATGACTGGTCGCGGCCAGCACTTCATCGTGACGCTCGACCTGCATGTGCTCGACGTCGGCGCCCAGCTCGCGCCACAAGCGATCAACCACCGCCAGGGCAGCCGGATCGGTCTGCTCCAGCGGGGTCAGAATCACCTTGTGACGACGAAACAGCTCCGAGTTGGAGGCTTCCACCCCGCTCTGCTCGGAGCCGGCAATCGGATGGCCCGGCACGAAACGCGCCGGCATGCCGCCGAACGCTTCGGTCGCCGCGCGCACCACATTGCCCTTGGCGCTGCCGACATCCGTGATGATCGCCTGACCCAGATCCATGCCGGCCAGGCGGGCCAGCACTTTTTCCATGGCCAGGATCGGCACCGCCAACTGAATCACGTCCGCGCCCTGGCACGCCGCCACCAGGTCATCTTCGCAACGATCCACCACGCCCAACTCGACCGCCAGCTTGCGCGATTGCGGGTCGAGATCGACCCCGACTACTTCGCGGCACACGCCGCTTTCACGCAAGCCCTTGGCAAACGAACCACCGATCAACCCCAGACCGACCACCACCAGGCGCCCGATCATAGGTGCAGCAGATTGCAGCGCAGTGACATCACCCACGAGCCAGAACCTTGCGCAGCGCTTCGAGGAAGCGGCTGTTTTCCGCCGGCAGACCGATGGTCACCCGCAGATGGTTCGGCATGCCGTAGTTGGCCACAGGACGCACGATCACGCCTTCGCGCAGCAGGCCCTGGAACACCGGAGCCGCCACCTGACCGAGATCGATGCAGATGAAGTTGCCCTTGGACGGAATCCAGCTCAGGCCCAACTCGCGCAAACCCGCTTCCAGCTGTTGCATTCCGGACTCGTTGAGTTGACGGCTCTGCGCCAGGTATTCCACGTCCTTCAGTGCCGCACAGGCCGCAGCCAAGGCCAGGCTGTTGACGTTGAACGGCTGGCGTACACGATTCAGCACGTCTGCCACCACCGGGGTGGACAGACCATAGCCAACGCGCAGTGCCGCCAGGCCATAAGCCTTGGAGAAGGTGCGCGAGACCAGCAGGTTCGGATAAGCCGCGAGGAAATCCAGGCCATCCGGCAGATCGCTGCCTTCGGCGTATTCGATGTAGGCCTCGTCCAGCACCACCAGCACGTGCTCCGGCACGTCCTGCAGGAACTCGTCCAGCGCCTCGGCGCCGAACCAGGTACCAGTTGGATTGTTCGGGTTGGCAATGAACACCACGCGCGTGTTGGCATCGATGGCGGCCAGCATCGCCGGCAAGTCATGGCCCCAGTCCTTGGCCGGCACGACCTTGGCCTGAGCACCGACTGCCTGGGTCGCAATCGGATAGACCGCGAACGCGTGCTCGCTGAACACCGCGTTCAGGCCCGGCGCCAGATAGGCACGCGCGACCAGTTCGAGAATGTCGTTGGAGCCGTTGCCCAGAGTCACCTGGTTCAGCTCGACGCGGCACTGCTCGGCCAGCAGGGATTTGAGCGCGAAACCGTTGCCGTCCGGATAGCGGGTCAGTTCGTCCAGCGCTTCGCGGATGGCGGCCAGCGCTTTCGGGCTGGCGCCCAACGGGTTTTCGTTGCTCGCCAGCTTGACGATGCTCGCCGGATCCAGATCCAGCTCGCGTGCCAGTTCGTCCACGGGCTTGCCCGGCACGTATGGCGAAAGTTGTTGCACGCCCGGCTGTGCCAGAGCGAGGAAGTTGCCACTCATTTGCTACCGCCCCTTAAAGAACTGCTTTCGGGTAGGAACCCAGCACCTTGAGTGCTACTGCTTCCTGACTGATCTTTTCCAGTACACCCTTGATCAGCGGATCACGGTGATGGCCAACGAAGTCGATGAAGAACACGTAGGTCCATTTGCCACTGCGCGACGGACGGGTTTCGATCCGGGTCAGGTCAATCCCGTTGTCATGGAACGGCACCAGCAGCTCGTGGAGCGCGCCGGGCTTGTTGCTCATGGACACGATGATCGAGGTCTTGTCGTCGCCGGTCGGCGGCACTTCCTGGTTACCGATCATCAGGAAGCGCGTGGAGTTGTCCGGGCGATCCTCGATCTTCTCCGCCAGACGGGTCAGGCCATACAGCCCGGCCGCCATGTCACCGGCGATCGCCGCCGAATTCCATTCGCCCTTGACCCGCTTGGCCGCTTCGGCGTTGCTGGCAACCGCCACGCGCTCGACATTCGGGTAATGGGCGTCCAGCCACTTGCGGCACTGGGCCAGCGACTGGGCGTGGGAATAGATACGGCTGATGCTGTCAGTCTTGGTGTTTTCACCGACCAACAGGTGGTGGTGAATCCGCAGCTCCACTTCGCCGCAGATCACCATGTCGTGCTCAAGGAAGCTGTCGAGGGTATGGTTGACCGCGCCTTCGGTGGAGTTCTCCACCGGCACCACGCCAAAATTCACCGCACCGGCCGCCACTTCACGGAACACTTCGTCGATCGCGGCCATCGGCTTGCTGATCACCGCGTGACCGAAGTGCTTCATGGCCGCCGCTTGGGTAAAGGTGCCTTCCGGACCGAGATAGGCCACTTTCAGCGGATTCTCCAGGGCCAGGCACGAGGACATGATTTCACGGAACAGCCGCGCCATCTCTTCGTTGCCCAGCGGCCCCTTGTTGCGTTCCATCACGCGCTTGAGGACTTGCGCCTCGCGCTCGGGACGATAGAACACCGGCTGCTCGCCTTCGGCCAGACTGGCCATCTTGACCCGGGCAACCTCCTCGGCGCAGCGAGCGCGATCGCTGATCAGCTGGAGGATCTTCTCATCGAGGCTGTCGATGCGAACGCGCAGCGCCTTGAGTTCCTGCTCGGACATCAGGAATGCTCCTTCTCGAATTCAGCCATGTAGCCGACCAGAGCCTCGACGGCGTCCAGACCCAGGGCGTTGTAGATCGAGGCACGCATGCCGCCGACCGAGCGATGCCCCTTGAGATTGAGCAGGCCGCGGGCGTCAGCGCCGGCCAGGAACGCCTTGTCCAGACGTTCATCCGCCAGGCGGAACGGTACGTTCATCCAGGAACGGGCATTGGTGCTGATCGGGTTGGTATAGAAGTCGCTGTTGTCGATGAAGCCGTACAGGCGATCTTTCTTCGCCTTGTTGCGCTGCTCCATCGCGGCGACGCCGCCCTGCTCCTTCAGCCACTCGAAGACCAGGCCCGAGAGGTACCAGGAATAGGTGGCCGGCGTGTTGTACATCGAACCGTTGTCGGCCGAGATCTTGTAATCGAGCATGGTCGGGCACGAGCTGCGGGCACGGCCCAGCAGGTCTTCACGGACGATCACCACCACCAGACCGCTCGGGCCGATGTTCTTCTGCGCACCGGCGTAGATCAGGCCGTACTGCGACACATCGATCGGACGCGAGAGGATATCGGAGGACATGTCGACCACCAGCGGAACGTCACCGGCCTCGGGAACCCAGTCGAACTGCAGACCGCCGATGGTTTCGTTGGACGCATAGTGCAGATAGGACGCACCCGGGGTCAGTTTCCACTCGTTCTGACCGGGAATGGCCAGGTAGTCATAAGGCTTGGCGCTGGCGGCAACGTTGATATTGCCGAAGCGACGCGCTTCTTCGATGGCTTTCTTCGACCAGATGCCGGTTTCGACATAGTCGGCAGTGCCGTTCTCGGGCAGCAGGTTCAGCGGAATCTCGGCGAACTGCTGGCTCGCGCCGCCCTGCAGGAACAGCACTTTGTAGTTGGAGGGGATGGACAGCAGGTCGCGCAGGTCCTGCTCGGCTTTCTCGGCAATGGCCACATAGTCGTCGCTACGATGGCTCATTTCCATGACCGACAGACCCTTGCCGTGCCAGTCGAGCATCTCGGACTGGGCACGCAACAGGACAGCTTCAGGCAGCGCAGCGGGACCTGCGCAGAAGTTAAAGGCTCGTTTGCTCACATCCACTCTCGCTATGCAATCACGGTAGCGGACAGAGCAAACACTCTGCCCTGCTACGATTTGGTTAGTCTTGCGACTCTTCTTCGTCTGCGGCATCCGCCTGCAGGTTGTCGACTGCATCGTCCGGTTCGGCGCCGATCACGCCCTCTTCCAGTTCGACACCTTCTTCACCTTCAAGCTCTTCACCCTCGACTTCCGACGGCTCCTGAACCCGCTCCAGACCGACCAGGGTTTCATCCTTGGCCAGCTTGATCAGGGTCACGCCCTGGGTGTTACGACCCAGACTGGAGACTTCGTCGACGCGGGTACGCACCAGCGTGCCCTGGTCGGAAATCAGCATGATTTCTTCGCCATCCTGCACCTGAACCGCGCCGACCAGACGGCCGTTACGCTCGTTGCTGACCATGGCGATAACGCCCTGACCGCCACGCTTGTATTCAGGGAACTCGGTGATTGCCGTGCGCTTGCCGTAGCCACGCTCGGAAGCCGTCAGGATCTGGCTGCCCTCTTCCGGGATCAGCATCGAAATCAGTTTCTGCCCTTCCGGCAGACGCATGCCACGCACACCGCGAGCGGTACGGCCCATGGCGCGGACTTCGGATTCCTTGAAGCGCGTCACCTTGCCACCGTCGGAGAACAGCATGATTTCCTGCTCGCCATCGGTGATGGCAGCGGAGATCAGGATGTCGCCTTCGTCCAGCTCCAGCGCGATCAGACCGACGCTGCGCTGACGGCTGAAGGCCACCAGCGGGGTCTTCTTGACGGTACCATTGGCGGTCGACATGAAGATGAACGGTGCCTTCTTGCGGTCGGCAGCCTTGATGCGCGCGCGGCGCTCTTCTTCGGTCTCGTTGCTGTTTTCGATGTCTTCTACATCGGTCTCGGCGCCTTCGGCTTCTTCTTCATCAGCCTGACGCTTCATGGCTTCGAGATCGACCGGCAGCATGGTGGTGATGTATTCACCGTCATCGAGCGGCAGCAGGTTGACCAGCGGACGGCCACGGGCAGCGCGGGACGCTTCCGGAATCTCGTAGGTCTTGAGCCAGTACACCTTGCCCTTGCTGGAGAACAGCAGCAGCGTGGTGTGACTGTTGGCGACCAGCAGGTGAGCGATGTAATCCTCATCCTTCACGCCGGTAGCCGATTTGCCTTTACCGCCACGACGCTGAGCCTGGTACGCAGCCAATGGCTGGGTCTTGGCATAGCCACCGTGGGAGATGGTCACGACGCGCTCTTCTTCCGGGATCATGTCACCCAGGGTCAGGTCGAGACGGGCATCGAGGATCTCGGTGCGGCGCACGTCGCCGTATTCGGCGCGGATCACTTCCAGCTCTTCGCGGATCACTTCCATCAGGCGCGTGGCGCTGTTGAGGATGCGGATCAGCTCGCCGATCTGGTTGAGGATCTCTTGATACTCGGCCAGCAGTTTCTCGTGTTCCAGACCGGTCAGACGGTGCAGACGCAGCTCCAGAATGGCTTGCGCCTGTTCCGGCGAGAGGAAGTACTTGCCTTCACGCAGACCGTATTGCGGATCGAGGTTTTCCGGACGGCACGAATCGGCACCGGCACGCTCCACCATCGCGACCACAGCCGACGATTCCCACGGCGTGCTGACCAGCGCTTCCTTGGCTTCCGACGGCGTCGGCGAAGCCTTGATCAGGGCAATCACCGGGTCGATGTTCGACAGGGCTACCGCCTGACCTTCGAGGATGTGGCCACGCTCACGAGCCTTGCGCAGTTCGAACACGGTACGGCGGGTAACGACTTCGCGACGGTGACGGACGAAGGCTTCCAGCAGATCCTTGAGGTTGAGGATCCGCGGACGGCCGTCGATCAGCGCAACGATGTTGATGCCGAATACCGATTGCAGCTGGGTCTGGGCGTAGAGGTTGTTGAGGATCACCTCAGGCACTTCGCCGCGACGCAGTTCGATCACAACGCGCATACCGTCCTTGTCGGACTCGTCGCGCAGCTCGGTGATGCCTTCGAGTTTCTTCTCTTTTACCAGCTCGGCGATCTTCTCGATCAGACGCGCCTTGTTCAGCTGGTAAGGCAGCTCGGTGATGACGATCTGCTGACGGCCACCGACCTTGTCGATGTCTTCGATGATCGAACGGGCGCGCATGTAAATGCGGCCACGGCCGGTGCGGTAGGCTTCAATGATGCCGGCGCGACCGTTGATGATCGCGGCGGTCGGGAAGTCCGGACCGGGGATGTATTGCATCAGCTCATCGACGGTCAGTTCGGGATTGTCGATGAGGGCCAGGCAACCGTCGATGACTTCACCGAGGTTGTGCGGCGGAATGTTGGTCGCCATGCCCACGGCAATACCGCTGGAACCGTTGACCAGCAGGTTCGGAACGCGGGTCGGCATGACCGCCGGGATCAGTTCGGTGCCGTCGTAGTTCGGCACCCAGTCCACGGTTTCCTTGTGCAGGTCGGCCAGCAGCTCGTGCGCCAGCTTGGTCATGCGCACTTCGGTGTATCGCATGGCCGCGGCGTTGTCGCCGTCCACCGAACCGAAGTTGCCCTGGCCGTCGACCAGCAGGTAACGGAGGGAGAAAGGCTGCGCCATGCGGACGATGGTGTCGTACACCGCGGTATCACCGTGCGGGTGATACTTACCGATCACGTCACCGACGACACGGGCAGATTTCTTGTACGGCTTGTTGAAGTCGTTGCCCAGCTCGCTCATCGCGAACAGCACGCGACGGTGCACGGGCTTCAAGCCATCGCGCGCATCCGGCAGTGCACGGCCGACGATCACGCTCATCGCGTAGTCGAGATAGGACTGTTTCAGCTCGTCTTCGATATTGACCGGGAGGATTTCTTTGGCCAGTTCGCCCATGAGAAGCCTGATTCCTTTTTCTGGTGAAACTTCGCCATATCCATAGGGGACGCACGAAGCTCGTCGATGCAGGCCGAGTGCCATGCGCCGACTTACGACAAATCGACAAGTTGACCCTGGATTTGCGCAGTGAAGACAACCCCGTGGGACTGCCTCGGAAAACGCCGGATGTTATCACAAGAGCCGCCACGCACCTATCCCCCAGATGCGCATGGAGCATAGTTAGATGACCGATGACAGGCTTAAAGGGGACGAGAGAGGCTCAGAGCTTCCCTGAATGCAAATTTCGGGACGAAATTGCGGATGTTTATTGACTTTCAAGGCACCATCGCGAGCAGGCTCGCTCCCACAAGGTTCTGTGGCGATCACAAAACCTGTGGGAGCGAGCCTGCTCGCGAAGAGGACAACGCAAACATCAAGCCAATCAATGCAAGCGCTTGCGGCACATCAACTGCGCCATTTTCGCGGTATCGGGACGTTCGACGATGCCTTTCTCGGTAACGATCGCATCAATCAGGTCCGCCGGCGTCACGTCGAACACCGGATTGAACGCCTCGACATCCGCCCCGACACGCTTGCCGCCAACTTCCAGCAACTCGGCGCCGTCGCGCTCCTCGATCGGAATGTCATCACCGCTGGCCAGGTTCATGTCGATGGTCGAACTCGGCGCCACGACCATGAAACGCACGCCGTGGTGCATGGCGTTGACCGCCAGTTGGTAGGTGCCGATCTTGTTCGCCACGTCGCCGTTGGCGGTGATCCGGTCGGCGCCGACGATCACCCAGGTCACACCTTTGGTTTTCATGATGTGCGCGGCGGCGGAGTCGGCATTGAGGGTTACCGGAATGCCTTCATTGGCCAGTTCCCACGCGGTCAGGCGCGAGCCTTGCAGCCAGGGACGGGTTTCGTCGGCGTAGACGCGCTCCACCATGCCCTCGATGAACGCTGCGCGAATCACCCCGAGCGCGGTACCAAAACCGCCGGTGGCCAGGGCGCCGGTGTTGCAGTGGGTCAGGATCGCCTGGGCGTTGCCCTGATGCTTGCGGATCAGGTCGACGCCGAGCTGGGCCATGGTCAGGTTGGCTTCGCGATCGCTTTCATGAATGGCAATGGCCTCGGCTTCGAGCGCCTCCAGCGGATCGGCGTTGTCCTTCAGGCGATCCAGCCGGTCATGCATGCGGTTCAGTGCCCAGAACAGGTTGACCGCCGTTGGACGGGAATCGGCCAGCAGCATGAAATCCTCTTCCAGCGCGGCATACCAATCGCCACCCTCGGCAATTCGGGCACGGGCGGCCAACACGATGCCGTACGCGGCACTGATGCCGATGGCCGGCGCACCGCGCACCACCATCGAGCGAATCGCCTCTGCCACGCCGGCAGCGCTGGTGTAGGCGATCCAGTTTTCCTCGAACGGCAAAACGCGCTGATCCAGCAGGTGGAGCGCGCCATCACGCCAATCGATGGCCTTCACTTTCTCCGCAGCCAACAGTCGATCGCGCATCCCTCACCCCGCACTCATGAACAAAAGCCGCCGATTATAGCGATCCCCCCGTGAAGACGCTCGGGTATACTTCGCCATCCTTTACAAAAGCACTGGAACCGACCCTCGATGCCGAAACCTGCCATTGCGCTCGACTTATTATTGCTGCCGACCTGGCTGGTACCCGTCGAACCCGCAGGCGTTGTGCTCAAGGAGCATGGCCTGGGCATCCGCGACGGTCGCATCGTGTTCATCGGCCCGCGCGCCGAAGCCTTGAAGTGTAACGCCGCTGAAGTCCGCGAATTGCCGGACGTTCTGCTCGCCCCCGGCCTGATCAATGCTCATGGCCATGCCGCCATGACCCTGTTCCGCGGCCTCGCCGACGATCTGCCGTTGATGACCTGGCTGGAAAACCATATCTGGCCGGCCGAGGGCAAGTGGGTCGATGAAGATTTCGTGCGTGACGGCACCGACCTGGCCATCGCCGAGCAGATAAAAGGCGGCATCACCTGTTTCTCGGACATGTACTTCTTCCCGAAGGTTGCCAGTGAGCGCGTACACAACAGCGGAATTCGCGCGCAGATTGCGATTCCGATCCTCGACTTCCCGATTCCGGGCGCCGCCAGCGCCGATGAAGCCATTCGTCAGGGTGTCGAATTGTTCGGCGACCTGAAGCATCACGAGCGCATCAAGATTACCTTCGGCCCTCATGCACCCTACACCGTTGGTGACGAGAACCTGGAAAAAATCCGCGTGATCGCCGAAGAACTGGATGCTTCGGTCCACATGCACGTCCACGAAACCGCCTTCGAAGTGCAGCAAGCGGTCGAACAACGCGGTGAACGCCCATTGGCCCGCCTCGGCCGACTGGGCCTGCTCGGACCGCGCTTCCAGGCCGTGCACATGACCCAGATCAGCGATGACGACCTGGCGTTGCTGGTAGAAAGCAACACCAGCGTGATCCATTGCCCGGAGTCGAACCTGAAACTGGCCAGCGGCTTCTGCCCGGTAGAGCGTCTGTGGCAGGCCGGGGTCAACGTCGCGGTCGGCACCGATGGCGCGGCGAGCAACAATGATCTGGACCTGCTGGGTGAAACCCGCACCGCCGCCCTGCTGGCCAAAGCCGTCGCCGGCTCGGCCACCGCACTGGACGCCCACCGGGCGCTGCGCATGGCCACGCTGAACGGCGCGCGCGCCCTGGGAATCGAAGCCGAGACTGGCTCGCTGGAGCTCGGCAAGGCTGCGGACATTGTCGCTTTCGACCTGTCCGGCCTTGCGCAACAACCGGTCTATGACCCAGTTTCGCAACTCATTTACGCCACCGGCCGCGACTGCGTAAAACACCTGTGGGTCGCCGGCAAGCAGTTGCTCGACGACCGCCGCCTGACGCGCCTGGACGAACAGCAGCTCGGCGAAACCGCCCGGGCCTGGGGGCGACGCATCAGCGGCCACACCGAATCGTAAACACCCCGGAGCAGACTTCGGGGCTACAACCCTTTTTCAAGTTTTAGAGGATTGAATCATGAGCAACGTCGACCACGCCGAAATCGCCAAATTCGAAGCCCTGGCCCATCGCTGGTGGGACCGCGAAAGCGAGTTCAAACCGCTGCACGACATCAACCCGCTGCGGGTCAACTGGATTGACGAGCGCGTCAACCTGGCCGGCAAGAAGGTGCTCGACGTCGGCTGCGGCGGCGGCATCCTCAGCGAAGCCATGGCCCAGCGCGGCGCGACCGTGACCGGCATCGACATGGGTGAAGCGCCGCTGGCGGTTGCACAGCTGCATCAACTGGAATCCGGCGTGAACGTCGAATACCGCCAGATCACCGCCGAAGCCCTGGCCGAAGAAATGCCCGAGCAGTTCGATGTCGTCACCTGCCTGGAAATGCTCGAGCACGTGCCGGACCCCTCCTCGGTGATCCGCGCCTGTTTCCGCATGGTCAAGCCCGGTGGCCAGGTGTTCTTCTCCACCATCAACCGCAACCCGAAGGCGTACCTGTTCGCCATCGTCGGCGCCGAATACATCATGAAACTGCTGCCGCGCGGCACCCACGACTTCAAGAAATTCATCCGCCCCTCCGAGCTGGGCGCCTGGAGCCGCATGGCCGGCCTGACCGTCAAGGACATCATCGGCCTGACCTACAACCCGCTGACCAAGCACTACAAGCTGGCGGCGGACGTTGACGTCAACTACATGATCCAGACCCTGCGCGAGGAATAAGCCGATGGCCATCAGAGCAGTCCTTTTCGACATGGACGGCACGCTGCTCGACACCGCGCCCGACTTCATCGCCATCTGCCAGGCGATGCGCGCGGATCGCGGCTTGCCGCCGATGAACGACAAGCACATCCGCGACGAAATCTCCGGCGGCGCCAAGGCCATGGTCGCGGTGACATTCTCGATGGATCCGGAGTCGCCGGGCTTCGAGGAGCTGCGCCTGGAGTTCCTCGAGCGCTACCTCGCCGGTTGCGCCGTGCACAGCAAGCTGTTCGACGGCATGGGCGAATTGCTGGCCGACATCGAAAAAGCCAATCTGGTCTGGGGCGTGGTCACCAACAAGCCGCTGCGCTTCGCCGAGCCGATCATGCAGCAGCTGGGACTGGCCGAGCGCTCGGCGTTGCTGATCTGCCCGGATCACGTCAAGAACAGCAAACCGGATCCCGAGATGCTGATCCTTGCCTGCAAGATGCTTGACCTGGATCCGTCGAGCGTTCTGTTTATCGGCGATGATTTGCGTGACATCGAATCCGGCCGCGATGCCGGCACCAGGACCGCCGCCGTGACCTATGGCTACATTCACCCGGACGACAACCCTCGGCACTGGGGGGCGGATGTCGTGGTGGATCACCCGCTGGAGTTGCGCAAGGTGCTCGACAACGCACTCTGCAGTTGCTGAGACCTTACGCTGAGCGTCATTGGCTGCATTCCCACGCGGTCGCGTTCGACGCCTCGACGTGGGAACGATCTGACTCTTGATGAGGTTTTTTATGTTTGATTACACCGCTCGCCCCGAATTGCTCAAGGATCGGGTCATTCTGGTCACCGGTGCCGGTCGCGGCATCGGCGCCGCTGCCGCGAAAACCTACGCAGCCCACGGTGCCACCGTTCTGCTGCTGGGCAAGACGGAAGCCAACCTGACCCAGGTCTACGACGAGATCGAGGCGGCCGGGCATCCTCAGCCGGCCGTGATCCCTTTCAACCTCGAAACCGCCCTGCCCCATCAATACGATGAGCTGGCGGCGATGATCGAGACCGAATTCGGTCACCTCGACGGCTTGCTGCACAACGCCTCGATCATTGGCCCGCGCACGCCGATCGAGCAGTTGTCCGGTGAAAACTTCATGCGCGTCATGCAGGTCAACGTCAACGCGATGTTCATGCTGACCAGCACCTTGTTGCCACTGCTCAAACTGTCCCGGGACGCCTCGGTGGTGTTCACTTCCAGCAGTGTCGGGCGCAAGGGCCGCGCTTACTGGGGTGCCTATGGCGTGTCCAAGTTCGCCACCGAAGGTCTGATGCAGACCCTGGCCGACGAGGTCGACGGCGTGGCCCCGGTGCGTTCCAACAGCATCAATCCGGGCGGCACCCGCACCAGCATGCGCGCCCAGGCGTACCCGGGGGAAAACCCGCTGAACAACCCGACGCCGGAAGAGATCATGCCGGTCTATCTGTACCTGATGGGCCCGGACAGCACGGGCATCAATGGCCAGGCATTCAACGCCCAGTAATGCCATACGTCGCATTTGTGGCCGTGGCGGTTTCCCGTCATGGCATACATTTGCCGCTTTGCGCAGACCGTTTCAGTCAAATAACCACCACCCCGCTCAACGTTAAAAATTCAAATCGTTGATTCATAACGGTTTTAATAAAACCTGAACTGAATGGCACGACTTTCGCTCTACATTTCCTCAAAGCACGCCGAGTGAAGGCAGTCGGGCAAGGCCTGATTCGATAGCTGACTAATCGTCATCGGGCAGACTAAACTTACGCCAAACGTCCTACGGGACTGATGGATCAGTATGACGCGCAGCCCATAGCCGCTCTCACCCAGCCTGTAAGACAGACTTACTGCTTAGGGGCTCACGCCGTATGAAATCACCCTCCCAGACCACTGCAATTGACTTCGACAGTGCCAAATTGCAACGCCTGGGCTTTGGTCAGCTGCCTCCGCTTCTGCAGCGACCTGTCAGCGCGGCGCAATTGCGCCAGCAACTGAGCCTGCAACTGCAAACCAGCCTTGAGCCCCAGCGCATCCTCGGCCTGTTTTTCCGCGAAGTTCAACGCCTGGTGCCCCTGGACGCCATGACCTATGTGCACAGCGGCAGCGATTTACGCCTGGAGTTCGGCGCCCGCGGCCACCACTCGGTCAGCTACAGCCTCAGCCACGAAGGCGAGCACATGGGTGAACTGGTATTGCGGCGCAATCAGCGGTTCAGCGAAGTCGAGCTGGGCAACTTCGAGTCGCTCCTGTCTTCGCTGCTGTATCCGATGCGCAACGCGCTGCTCTATCGCGTCGCCACGCAAACAGCCCTGCGCGATCCGCTGACCGGCACCGGCAATCGCATCGCCATGGAGCAGACCCTGCAGCGGGAGATCGAGATGTCCCGGCGGCACTTGCAACCCTTGTCGTTGCTGATGCTGGACATCGACCACTTCAAACAGGTCAATGACAGTCATGGTCACAGTGCTGGCGATGAAGTGCTCAAAGCCGTGGCGGCGTCGATCAAGAATCAGTTGCGCAATGTCGACATGGTTTTTCGTTATGGCGGGGAAGAGTTTCTGATTCTGCTGTCCAACACCAGTCGCGAAGCCGCCGCAATGGTCGGTGAACGTCTGCGCCATGCAACGCAAGCCCAGGACTACTATGCCGATGGCCAGTTGATCGAGCTGACCGTGAGCCTTGGCTGCGCCACCCTGCTGCCCGGCGAATCGTCCGACAGCCTGCTGCGCCGCGCCGACAGCGCGCTCTATGTGGCCAAGCGCGAGGGACGCAATCGCCTGACGATGGCCGGCTAGACAGCTGCCGGCAATAAAAAACAGGAGCCTGTGGCGGGCCGTGTGAAAACACAGCCTGCCAAGGCCCGGTTTTCACCTTGGATATAGCGCATAAGAAAAATGCCCGTATCTTGCGATACGGGCATTTTCTTTAACCGGCCAGCAGATTGCCAGGTTTTCACACGGTCTGTGTGGGCTCCCGTTTTTATGGGCGCTGTCGGAACTAGCTCTCGACCAGTGCCCGTCGCTCGCGACCGACCAGCACCCGCTCCGTCAACTCCAGCTGCATGCAGCGCTCGAGGAACAGATACATATAGTCATAACTCTTGCACACGGCCTGGCGCAGCTCCGTTTGCAACGCACGACTCGGATTTGTCCCGGCCAGGGTGCAGATGATTTCCAGCGCCTCCCAGGGGTGAGCGTCATCGTACTGGGCGTGCATCTTCAGCCACTTCATTGCCCGTTTGCGATCCTCTTCAGGGAATGCGGCGGCATACACACCGGTCGAGCAAACCAGCGCCGACCACTCCCCGGTCGCGCCTTCGATCGCATAGTTGGTGGCGGCAATGGCCACGATCAGCGAATCCGTCGAACTGGTGTGCCAGCACCAGTGACTCAGGGCGTGCAACTCCGGCGGCACTTGCTGCGCCTGCAAGTCTTCCAGACTTACACCGTGGGCCCGACTCCAGTTCAACCAGTAATCGGCGTGATTGAGTTCGACGCGGATGTTGCGCATCAGCCAGCGCCGCGCCATGTCTTCCCCGGGGTGACGGGCAAATTTGGTTTTGGTGAGATTCTGCGCCATGTACAACGCGAACTGCTCAACGACGGGCCAGCCCCCGATCAGGTACTGGCGCATGGTCTTGGCGCTGAGCTTGTTATCACGCATGCGCAGATAAAGTTCATGTTCGACAACCCGGCGTTTGCTCTCGCTGCAATCCTGGATCAACTGTTGCGCCCAGGCGGGATAACTTGCAGCTTCCATGAGTGGTCCGGTTCGGTTGAATGTGTCGATCACTGTTCGGCTCCTTTTGATTTGTGATTGTAAGGATCGGCAAGAGACTTCAACGGAACGTGCCAGGCGCTTTGAATAACAGCGGCTGCGGTCTGGCGGGCCGGCTTTGCAAACTGTCGCAGGTAAACAATTGCGGGCGCTCGACTACATAACCCTGAGCGTAATCCACACCAATTTCAAGCAACGCCTGCTCGATTTGCACTGTTTCAACAAACTCGGCAATTGTCTGCTTACCCATGACATGCCCGATGTGGTTGATCACTTCGACCATAGCGCGGTTAATCGGGTCGTCCAGCATATCCTTTACGAAACTCCCGTCGATCTTCAGGAAGTCTACAGGCAAATGTTTCAGATAAGCGAATGAAGACATTCCGGCACAAAAATCATCAAGGGAGAAGTAACAACCTAAGCCTTTGAGTTCATTAATAAATCTGATTGCACTGCCGAGATTTGCAATTGCACTGGTTTCCGTAATTTCAAAACAAATCATTTCAGGCGGTACGCAATAGATATCAAACTGTTCCCGTAGAAAGTGCAAGAAAGCGTCATCTCCGATAGTAATGCCTGAAAGATTAATCGCACACATTGCCAGAGGGCCTTCGCACTCTTCGTTAATACATTGGGCGATAACCTTAAATACATTCTCCACAACCCAGCGATCCAGCGAGGTCATCAAACCGTAACGTTCCGCTGCCGGTATGAAACTGTCCGGCAGAATCATCCGGCCTGCCTCGTCATGCAGGCGCAACAGAATCTCGATGTGCCCGCGGTCGCCAGCAGCGACCGAACCCAACGGGGCGATTTCCTGGGCGTAGAGACAAAAACGGTTTTCCTCCAGGGCCATGTGCAGGCGTTGCACCCACGCCATCTCGCCAAAACGCAGGGACAATTCCGAGTCGTCGGCATGGTAGACCTGCACCCGGTTGCGGCCCTTTTCCTTGGCCATGTAGCAGGCCATGTCGGCGGCCCGCAACGAGGTTTCGAGGGTGGTCGGAGTCTGGGAAACATGCACCAGGCCGATGCTGACAGTGGTCAGGAACGGGCGTCCCTTCCAGACGAAATGCAGATTCTGCACGGTCTGACGCAAGCTTTCGGCGATCTTCTCGGCCGCCTCCGGCGCGCAGTTCTCCAGCAGGATGCCGAACTCATCGCCGCCCAGCCGAGCCAGGGTGTCGCCCTCGCGCAGACCTGACTGCAGCAACGCGCAGATATGCCGCAGCAACTCGTCGCCGGCCGCGTGACCGCAGGTGTCGTTGACCAGTTTGAATTGATCGAGATCGAGGAACATCAATGCATGCCGCCCCGGCTGCCGGGTCAGGTTGTGCAGGGCCTGTTCGAGGCGGTATTCGAACTCGCGACGGTTGGCCAGGCCGGTCAGTGCATCGTGGGTGGCCTGCCACGACAGATTGGCGATGTATTGCCGCTCCTGGGTCATGTCATGCAGCACCAGCACCGTGCCGCTGACCTTGCCGGCGTTGCGGATCGGCGCGCCGACCAGGGTCACCGACACGGTGCTGCCGTCCAGTCGCTGGATCAGCTTCGAGTGTTCACTGCCGCCGGTGAGCTGGCCGCTGAGAATGTGCTCGATCAGGGTCAGCCCTTCGGTCTGGGCGTTGTCATCCAGCAGATTGAACAACGCCGCCAGCGGCAGACCGGAAGCCTGTTCAGCCTTCCAGTGAGTCAATGCTTCGGCGGCCGGGTTCATGTAGTCGATCGCCCCGCTCACATCGGTAGTGATCACCCCGTCGCCAATGGAATGCAGGGTGACATGAGCCCGATCCTTTTCCATCTGCAGCGCTTCGGCAAAGGCGTGCCGCTGCTTGAGCAATTTGTGGGTGCGCAGCAGCGCCAGCACGATCAGGCCCAGCGCGGTGGCGAGGTTGGTGAACAGCAGCAGGCGCATGATCATCCGCGAGCCTTCACCCAAGGCATCGCTGAACGCCTTGGCGGCCGGCGTCACGCCGTCGTTGATCGCAAAGATCCGGTCCTTCCAGCGGTGGATATCGGCCTCGGTGGCGGCATTGGCAGTGATGCGCTGATGCATCTCTCGCGCCACGCTGTCGAGCTCCACCAGGTAGGCGTCCCCCAGCGTCCAGCGGTCGATGGCGGTTTCCAGATAGCTGAAGTGACGGAAATTCAGGTACAGCCAGATCAGGCTGGAGACATCGTCAGGGTGGTTGCCCCCCTTGAGAATGCCCTCGCGCGCCGATTGCAGGTCGGGCGGTTGCCTGTCCAGTGCCAGGCGCAACTGGTGGCCGCCCTGGGGCACGGCGATTGCGCTCTGGTATTTGAGGTAAATCGCCTCGTCACGGCTGTCGGCATAGAGGTTGAGGTAATAGATGGCGTCTTTCTGGCCCTTGGACCACAGGCTCTCGCCCGCGACATAGCCGCGAACGGCCGACAGGACGTAAAGACTCACGCCCCCCAGCAATGCCTGAAACAACACGACGGCGATGAATGGCCAGACGATGCCCAGCAACCGAGGCGTTCCGAGAGTCCGCTTTTGCTTCATGGTATTCCTTGCATGAGCACTGCCTGATCGTCCTGCGAACATCCCCCCAAGACTAGGAGGCCTTCACGGTTCCGGCAAGCGGCGGATCAGCCTCAGTTCAGGACAGAAGCTCGATAGACATATGTACGGCCACCATTGTGGGCGGGACCGATTAACTGTGCGCTCCAGGCATCCCCCTCTGTGGCGGGAATGCTTTCACAAGGAGTGTGATATGTCCTCGACGTCTCCAGCTTCAATCGATCCATCGGCAACCGCAGAATCGAACGCTCGCAAGACTCTGGGCCTGGATGCCAGCCCGGATATCGAATCCCTGGTTCCCCGGCCGACCGCCAGGGACCGCAAAAGGTTCAAGGCCGCGCAGCTTGCGACACCGCCCCTTGCGCCCTCCATGACCCTTGAGCAGTACAAGGCGAAACGCATCAATGAGCAAATAATCGAAACGGTCAGATCCTTTCTGATCGGCAAGCCCTCGCTGATCCGTCATTTGAGCGGCAGTATATTGCGCCTCTCGGACCCGGAAGAACTGCGCGCGACACCTTCGGTTTTCCTCCAGCGAATACTGGATACCCCCGAATCACTGGATCTGACAGAACGGCTGCTGAAAAAGCTCAAATGGTACGGCGCATCCCCCGGCGAACAGACGCCGGCATCGGTGCGTTATCAATTGATCTGCAAAGCCATCTGCCTCTATCTGCACGCCCCCTCAGCTGACGAGCCGCAAGAGCTCGCCGGCTTCCACTGGCAGGACCCGACTCACCGGGGCAAGAGCTACCAAACCTTGCGCCACGATTTCGAACAGCATTTGCTGCGCACTGGCCGGGTTGCCAATACCAAAGAGGCGATCCTGCTGGCTCAGGTATTCCAGACCCGCCTTTCGAAAGACTTCAGCGTACGTGATGTACCACCGGAGCTTCGTTACAAGACCTCGGTGGTATGGGTGAACTTCATGCACGGCGTATTGCTGGCCGAGGATCTTGGCCTGGATCCGTCGCAGCCATTGTCCTTCCAGCAACTTGTCGATCTGCCTCTGGAGCGCAGCACCGGCGCATCGGCCGAACAACTTGAGGCGATTGCACGATTGCGTACAGGCCCTGCCCTGGAATGGGCCGTCTGCACCGGCGCCATTGCGCAGCGAACGACAACCGATTACGACCCGGAAGATATCAGGCGCGCGCTGACAGCACTGGAAGAACAAACCGAGCGCCTGAACAAAGCCGTGACGACACTGGACTTGCGTCCTCCTGAACGATTGCAGATGGCCAGGCAGGTCATGACTGACTTGTTCAGAGGCGTCACGTTCGAACGGGACGGGCGCAAATTGATGTCTGCGGATCCGAGTCATAGTCATTCCAGAGCACCACTGGACCTGAATAAACAGCAAGGCCACGACTTTCTGGATGTCTATGCAGACGGTCAGCTTGATGGCGGGAAGCGATGGATCGTCTCCATGCCCGATGGCACCACGCGCTCGACGACAGCACTAAGGCTCGATGGACAGCGAATGCTCTATGCCGAGCGGGAAAACCGGCGTGGCGGTTATGACCGGGTGGACGACGATGTCTACAGTTGGGCAGGCTATTTTTTGCCTGACATCAACGCCCGGTTCGAAACCGCCTTCAACGACTACCTGACAACCATCAGACAGGCATATCAATCGCTGATTGCCAGTTTACTGACATCACTGCCAGCGGCTGATCGCCGGGCGCTGGTTCAAGGTGAAGTCCAGGTGCTGAGCCTGCGGCAGAAACCCGGGCCGAATGCCAATTCGGAGCAGGTCCGCGCAAGGAAGGGTTTTGTTCTGAAAGTGATCCACGGCACAGACATCACCTACTACGAGCTCATTCCGAGTGCGGGCGTCATTCGTCAGCGGACCGGTTTGAGGTTTTCCACCATCAATGGCGTTCGCACCGAGTTTCCACTGCATGCCTCGATTCCGGGACAAAGCTATTCCCCCGAGCGCAATCTGAGTACTTCCCTTCTGCTCGACTGGTCCGCCCACCTCCACGGCAGAGCGCCGGCAGAGCGAGCATCGTGTCCTGGATTCCTCGATATCATGGGGTTCATGCCGGCAGCGGTATCGCCCGTTCAAACCGTTACCGAGGAGGAAACCAGCCTGACGGCATCCCGACTGAATGAGGTGGCTCGCTATATTTCAACGAACTTCCTCTTCGTCGATGAGCAGCATTTGCGCCAGCAGGCCCGAGGCATCACGACCTTCGACACCGCTCGGGCGAAAACCGAGAAGCGACTGGAGACGTTCCTGTCCATCGTCAAAGGATTTGTGCCTTTCTGGGGCAGCATCGATGATCTTCTGTCGGACAGCACCACCAGCAAAGTCCTGGGCGGGGTAGGACTCCTGTTTGACCTGGCGTCATTCCTTCTCCCTATCGGCAAATTTATCTCGGGCTCGGTGCGCCTGCTCCGTGCCTCTGCCGGCACTACTCGCATGGCCGTCAAAGCGAGTCTTCCGCCCTTCTCGACGCTGACTCGCAAGCTTCTGACCGCTTCACTGGCAAACCTCAATCCGCTGGACGGTATCCCCTCACTACTCAGAGGTCTGGGGAGCGGTGCCGGCAGAGGACTGCTCTTCATCGGTCGGGCGAGTATCGGCGGCATCAGAAGACTCACGGGACATGCAGACAGCTACCGACTGGTTCAAAACCTGCCCCAGGCCATCGATCCCGGGAGCTGGAAGCCGCTGACCAATACCGACGAGCTGGCAACGGTCAACGGCATTGATGACATCATTGTGCGTCACACCAATGCGTTGGATCTGAAACAACTGCACCTGGTCGACCCGGTCACATCCCTGCCTTACGGCCCGCGCCTGCACAACAACACCAGGAATCTCATCCAGGGCAGGTCCACGTTCAAGAAATTGCCGCCAACCGAATCCCATGCCCTGTCCGAACTCCCGGAACACGCCCATGTACGAGAAATCCTGGAGGTTGATGGTCGAACCACGATGTTGATTGATGACATCCCCTATCGTCTGGACGGCGATCAATTGCGTCGCGCCGATCTGATCGATGATGCATCGCTTTTAAAAACGCTGCCCTGTCGGGTACGGCGCAAGGGTCCCATAGCCTGCAAGACACGTTTTGTCACCGGTGATCTCGCCCCGCACCCGGATATCGGCAGTTTCGACGAAAGCAAAGGCTGGGCCCCCTGGTTCGGAGACAGCATCTATACGCCAGCAGTTGAAGGGCGAGCGAAGCTGTTCAAACACCTGAAAAGGAAGAACCGGCTCGACGCGACGATGGAATTTCAGAAAGGGATATACGGCAGAATCAACGTAAAAACGCCCTATGGAACCCGAGGTGAATTCGACACCTTCCAGGCCGGTGCCATCATCGTTCCCGCCATGGACGAATCGAAGCGCTATGTATTTACCCGGCTGGATGCCGGAGCCTTCTACGTTGCCGAACTCCCCAAGGGGCAAAACATTTCCGGCCCCCTGAAACTGCGCCAGGCCAAAACCCTGCCCAACAATTTGCGAAAAGAACTGATGACTGTTTATACCGGCTCACTCAACGCCAACAACACGGCGAGGATCTATGGTGTGCCGGCGGTGGAGCGCGCTCTGAAAACCATGGAGGAGATTGCCATTCCGATTGGTGGCCACAATCATCCACCCAATACCCTCAATCTGCTCAAGGTCGACACAAGTCCCGGCGAGGCGGTGCTGTTCGACCACTCCACGCGGATGATTGTCAGCCAACTCCAGACCGGAGCAGCGTCCTGGTCTCGCAGCGGCACCGCACCAGCCGCCCTGCGCCAAAGGGCTGCGGACATATTCGACACACTGTTTGTCAAGAAAACCATCAATGTCGTGGCAGGCGCCGACTTGCGGATCAATAAAACGATGAAAAAATTCCAGAAGCTGCTCCCGAGCCACCTGCAAACCGAGAACGCGAGAAACATCGCTTACGCCGACATCGTAACCTCGACCGGCAAGCGGGAGGTTTACGTCAGTATCTCCGGCGCAAGGGGACTTACAGGGGAACTGCCACTGTTCAAACATCCATTCGCCCCGGACAAGGTCATCGTAGGCGATACGACCTACTTCAACATCGACTTCGGCCAGACATTTACCAGAACTTCTTTGAACGTCTCCCCCGAGGGGAAAATATTGGCTATTCCCCGTACGATCAAGGACGTACACAACTACACGCCGGAGATGACCAGTCGACCGACCTCGCTGGACAGTGAATCCAAGCTGATCAGTGTGCTTCGGCAAAAGTACCCGGACAACTCGATGATCACATCGGTGGATGTGGCGACCACCATGCCTCCATGCACCAGCTGTTCAGTCGTCATGAAGGCGTTCGGCCACAACGCTGGAGCGGATGCACTGAAGGTCTTGTGGGGCTGACCTACAAGCGCTGCAAATGCCCATAAAGCTTGGCGTACAACCCACCATCGGCAATCAGTTGCTGATGGTCGCCATCCTCGGCCACTTGTCCGCCGTCGAACACCAGCACCCGGTCTGCCTGCTTAACCGCCGACAGACGGTGAGCGATGATCAGCGTGGTGCGGCCATGGAGGAACCGCGCCATGGCCTGGTGCAGGTTGTACTCGGTGGCGGCGTCAAGGGCTGATGTGGCTTCGTCGAGGATCACCACTTTGGGTTCGGCGAGGATCATCCGGGCGATGGCCAAACGTTGCCGCTGACCACCGGACAGGCGCACGCCGGAGCGGCCGACGATGCTGTCCAGACCGTCCGGCAATGCGCGGATGGCGGGTTCGAGCTGGGCGATTTCCAGCGCCTGCCAGCAGGCCTCATCGCTGCGGGTACGGCCCATGGTCAGGTTGGCGCGTACGGTGTCGTTGAACAGCGCCGGATGCTGCAGCACCACCGCGACATTGTCCCGAACCGTTTCCAGGCCGATTTCCTGCTGGGACGATCCACCGAAACGGATCGTCCCGGCCAGTGGCGTGTACAGGCCCAGCAGCAATTGCACCAAGGTACTTTTGCCACCGCCGCTGGCGCCGACAATCGCCACTTTCTCGCCGGGGGCGATGGACAGGTCCAACTGATCCAGCACCAGTTCGTCACCGTAACCGAAGCTCAGACCCTGCACCTGAATCCCGACGGTATCGCGGCCCTTGAACGGATCGACGCCGCCGGGGTATTGCGGCTCGTCGGCGCGGGCCAGCAGTTCGTTGATCCGCGACAGCGCACCGCCCGCCGCGTAATAGGCGTATTGCAGGTTCAGCAATTGTTCGACCGGGCCGATCATGAACCACAGGTAACTGAACACCGCGAGCATCTGGCCGATCGAAAGATCGGAGAACAGCACCGTGAGCATCGCCGCCGCGCGGAAGATGTCGATGCCGAACTGGAACAGCAGGCCACTGGCACGATTCGAAGCGTCGGTCTTCCACTGCGAGTTGACCGCGTAGTTGCGCACTTCCTGAGCCCGTAGACCCAGCCGTCCGAGGAAGAAGCCCTGACGGTTGCCGGCGCGCACTTCCTGGATCGCATCGAGGGTTTCGCTCAGCGCCTGGGTGAAGCGCGAGGTGCTGTCGTTCTCCAGTTTCTTCAGGTGTTTGACCCGTTTGCCCAATTGCACCGTGGCGTAGATCACCAACGGGTTGAACAGCAGGATCAGCAGCGCCAGTTTCCAGTGCATCCACATCAGGATGCTGGCGGTGCCGACCAGGGTCAGCATCGCCACGAGGAAACGGCTGAGGGTTTCGCCGACAAACTTGTCGAGGGTGTCGAGGTCGGTGACCAGGTGCGTGGTGACCGTGCCGCTGCCCAGGCTTTCGTATTCGCCGAGGGAGATCCGTTTCAGACGTTCGATCAGGCGCACGCGGATGCGATACACGATGTCCTTGGCCAACCGCGCAAACAGACGGGCCTGCAACACGCCAAAACACAGGGCGCTGCAGCGCAGGGTCAGCGTCACCACCAGCATCAGGCCGATGTAGCCCGCCGCTTGCTGCCACATCGAAGGCAGCACGTGGTTCATGACTTTCAGCGCGGCATCGCCGTGGCCGAGCAGGACTTCGTCCACCAGCAACGGCAGCAGCAACGGAATCGGCACGCTGCACAGCGTCGCCAGTACGGCCACGCCGTTGGCGATCCACAGGGATTTTTTGTGATGAAGTGCCAGACGCCGGACTTCAGCCCAGCTCAGCCGGTCGACACGCTTGACGGCTGGCGTGTCATCGGCCGGGTCAGACACAGGCGGCGCGCTCCAGCCATCGGCCGAGCAACGGCGACAGTTCACTGAGCGGCTGGTAGCCGTTGGTCAGCAACGCCAATTGGCCGTTGCGTTCGGCGAGCAGGGTCGGGAAGCCGGCGATGCCCAGATCCTGCACCCAAGTGAAATCGGCCTGGGTCGCCTTGTGTTGATCGGCATGATCAAACAGGGCAGCAAATTCGATACGGGGGACGCCGGCCTTCTCTGCCAGTTCCACCAGAACGCTGGCCTGGGTGACATCGCGACCTTCGGCGTAAAACGCGTGCTGGATCAACCCCACCAGTTTCCACGCGCAATCCGGCGCCAGGCTGCGCGCGGTGACGATGGCCCGACAAGCTGGCTCGGTGTCGTAGACAAAGCCGTCCGGCAGCGCGCCTTCGAACTTGAACGGCTGGCCGGTGGCCTCGGTGACCGCCTGCCAGTGTTCGAGAATGTAGCGCCGGGTGGTCGGTTCCAGCGCCGCACCACTGCCGGTGCGCAACCCGCCGACCACCAGGTGCAGTTCCACCCCGGCCGCCTGCGCCTGCTCCACCAATGCCTTGGCCACCGGGGCAAATCCCCAGCACCACGAACACATCGGATCCATCACATAGAGCAGGCGTGCAGACATGATTAAGCCTCGGTGGATGCTTGCTTATAGTTGTAGCCGATCGGGTGCGGCATGTTGCGCGCTTTGGCCAGCTCGATCTGCTTCTGCCGATCGATGGCGCTGCGGCGGGTCTTTTCGCTCAGGCTGTTCCAGCAGTGCGGGCAACTGATGCCGGCCACGTAGTGCTCGGAGGCGCGATCCTCGACGCTGACCGGGGTGCGGCAGGCATGGCACTGATCGTAGTCGCCCTCGCTCAGGTCATGACGAACGGTCACGCGGTTGTCGAAGACGAAGCAGTCGCCCTGCCACTTGGTTTCTTCCTGCGGCACTTCTTCGAGGTACTTCAGGATGCCGCCCTTGAGGTGGTAAACCTCTTCGAAGCCTTCGCCCAGCATATAGCTCGACGCCTTCTCGCAGCGGATGCCGCCGGTGCAGAACATTGCGACCTTCTTGTGCACGGCCGGGTCGAAGTGCTCTTTGATGTAGTCAGGGAATTCACGAAAACTGGTGGTTTTCGGATCGATGGCGCCTTCGAAAGTGCCGATCGAGACTTCGTAATCGTTGCGGGTGTCGATCAGCAGCACTTCCGGATCGCTGATCAGCGCATTCCAGTCCTTGGGCTCGACGTAGGTGCCGACCTTCTTGTTCGGGTCGACGCCTTCCACGCCCAGGGTCACGATCTCTTTCTTGAGCTTGACCTTGGTGCGATAGAACGGCTGCTCGTCGCAGTACGATTCCTTGTGATCGATATCGACCATGCGCGGATCGTTGCGCAGCCAGGCCAGCAGGCCGTCGATGCCTTCGCGGCTGCCGGAAACCGTGCCGTTGATGCCTTCTTCGGCGATCAGCAGGGTGCCTTTGATGCCGTTGTCGACCATCGCTTGCAGCAGCGGCTCGCGCAGGTTGACGTAATCTTCGAGGGTGACGAACTTGTACAGTGCCGCCACGACAATCGGTTGTGTCATGGGTATTTCTCCAGGTGGCTACCCTCGTAAAGGGTGAACCGGATGCGAAAAAAAACGCGCCGGGTCAGCGGCGCGTTGCGGATTCTAGCAAAAAACCTCAGTTCATTGCTGCAAGGCTCAATGCTTGCTGCCGCCGGCACAGGTCGGCGACGCTGGAGCGGCGCCCACTTCTGCCCATTCCTGCGGGGTGTAGGTGTGCAGCGCCAACGCATGGAACTCGCCCATCAGCTCGCCGAGCGTGCCGTAGACTTTCTGGTGGCGCTTGACGCGGTTCAGGCCTTCGAACTGCGCACTGACCACCACTGCCTTGAAGTGGGTCTGCAACCCGCGACTGTGCATGTGGCTTTCGTCCAGCACTTGCAGATGCTCAGGCTGAAGCAGCGCCAGCGTCGATTCGATGCGTTGTTGCATGGTCATCACGAACTCCGCTTACTTCTTCTTGGCCGCAGCCGCGCCTTTGGGTGCCAGCTCGTTGGTCATGTCGTCCAGCAGCTTGTTGACCACAGGAACGGCGGGCTCCAGTTTGGCCTGGGTCATCTGGGCCGATTGCTGGGTCAGCTGCGGCATTTTTTCCAGGACTTTCTTGCCCAGTGGCGACTGGTAGAACGCGACCAGGTCTTTGAGCTCCTGCTCACTGAAGGTGCTGGTGTAGAGCTTGACCATGTCCGGTTTCAGCTTGTTCCAGCCAATGGCCTGATCCAGGGCGGCGTTGGCCTTGGCCTGGTAGGTATCCAGTACGGCTTTCTTGGATTCCGGAGCCTTGGTCTGTTCAAAACGCTGGGCGAACATCTGCTGCACCTGCATGTACACCGGAGTGCCCAGCTTGTCAGCGTGCGCCAGGGTCAGGAAAGCTTCGGCACTGGCGTTGTGGCTGGCGGTATCGGCAAGCACCTGGCCGCTGGCGCAAACCAGGGCAACCGCGGTGCAGATGGCACGAAGACGAGTCATCGAGTTTCCTTTTCAGCTAGGCGAGGTAAAACCCCAAAGGCGACCATTCTGCGCCTGAATAACGCTGCGGCTCAACCCCCGGCCCTTGCCGCGCTTGATTGGCGGGGATTTGCCGGTCAACAATCGGCCGGAGGGAACCACCCGGGCCGACACCGGCCTAAACTGCGCAAACAGACCAACAGGAGTGTGCACGATGAGCCGTATCGAAACCGACAGCCTGGGCCAGATCGAAGTCCAGGACGACGCTTACTGGGGCGCTCAGACGCAACGCTCGCTGATCAACTTCGCCATCGGTCAGGAACGCATGCCGTTGCCGGTCTTGCATGCACTGGCGTTGATCAAGAAAGCCGCGGCCCGGGTCAACGACCGCAACGGCGACTTGCCGGCCGACATCGCCCGCCTGATCGAACAGGCCGCCGACGAAGTGCTCGACGGCCAGCACGACGACCAGTTTCCGCTGGTGGTCTGGCAGACCGGCAGCGGCACGCAAAGCAACATGAACGTCAATGAAGTGATTGCCGGTCGCGCCAACGAACTGGCCGGCAATCCACGCGGCGGCAAAACGCCCGTACACCCGAACGATCACGTCAACCGCTCGCAGAGCTCCAACGACTGCTTCCCCACCGCCATGAGCATTGCCACCGCGCAGGCTGTACAAACCCAACTGCTGCCGGCCATCGCCGAGCTGTCGGGGGGCCTGGCCGAGCTGTCGGCGCGGCACATGCAGCTGGTGAAGACCGGTCGCACCCACATGATGGACGCCACGCCGATCACCTTCGGCCAGGAACTCTCCGGTTTCATAGCGCAGCTGGATTACGCCGAACGGGCAATTCGCTCAGCGTTGCCGGCCGTGTGCGAACTGGCCCAGGGCGGCACAGCCGTCGGCACCGGGCTCAACTCGCCCCACGGTTTCGGCGAAGCGATTGCCGCCGAGCTGGCTGCACTTTCCGGTCTGCCGTTCGTCACCGCGCCGAACAAGTTCGCCGCCCTCGCCGGCCATGAGCCACTGACCACCCTCTCCGGCGCCCTGAAAACCCTCGCCGTGGCACTGATGAAGATCGCCAATGACCTGCGTCTGCTGGGCTCCGGCCCTCGTGCAGGTTTTGCCGAAGTACGTCTGCCGGCCAACGAACCGGGCAGCTCGATCATGCCCGGCAAGGTCAACCCGACCCAGTGCGAGGCGCTGTCGATGCTCGCCTGTCAGGTGCTGGGCAACGACGTCGCGATCGGCTTTGCCGCCAGCCAGGGTCACCTGCAACTGAACGTGTTCAAACCGGTGATCATCCACAACCTGCTGCAATCGATTCGCCTGCTGGCCGATGGCTGCAGCAACTTCCAGCAGCACTGCATCGCCGGGCTTGAACCGGATGCCGAAGTCATGGCGAAACATCTGGAACGCGGCCTGATGCTGGTGACGGCGCTGAATCCGCATATCGGCTACGACAAATCGGCGGAAATCGCCAAGAAGGCCTACAGCGAAGGCAAGACTTTGCGCGAAGCGGCGCTGGAGCTGGGCTATCTGACGGATGAAGAATTCGATGCCTGGGTGCGGCCGGAGAACATGATCGAGGCCGGTGCAAAGGGCTGAAATCATCAGCGTCTGTAAGTCAGTCTTCGCGAGCAAGCCCGCTCCCACTTTTAACCGCAATCCCATCTGAGGAATGCGGTTAAAAGTGGGAGCGGGCTTGCTCGCGAAGAACGATGACTCGATTAACCTGCTGCCATGCGCATCCGCCGGGCCTTGAGCCCGGCAATTAGCGAAGGCCCCAGCGCTACCAGCGCCGACCCCAGCACCACCAGCACCGCCCCGCCATACCCCAGCAGATTGATTTGCTCGGCGTGTACATACTCAGGCCACACCCCGGCCGCCACCGCCACCGCACCGAACGTCACCAATGGCGTGATTGCGAGCGTCGCACTGACCCGCGAAGCCTCCCAATGCGCCAGCGCCTCGGCAAACGCGCCATAGGCAATCAGGGTGTTCATACAGCACGCCAGCAGCAGCCAGCCCTGCAACGGGCTCAACGACAGCGCCTCAAGCGGATGCACCCAAGGCGTCAGCAGCAAGGCGCAGAACAGGTAGATCACCATCATCACCTGCAGCGAATTCCACACCGTCAGCAATTGCTTCTGACCCAGTGCATAAAACGTCCAGACCGTCGACGCCAGCAGCACCAGCAACACGCCCGCGGTGTAGTCGGATAACGACGTGAGCAATTCAGCCAGACGCTGATTGAAGAACAACCCAAAGCCGACCAACAGCACCGCCAGCCCAATGCCCTGGCCGATACTGAAGCGTTCCTTGAACACGAACAGGCTGGCGATCAGCAACATGATCGGCCCCATCTGCACCACCAGTTGCGCGGTGCCGGGGCTGAGCAGGTTCAGGCCCATCAGGTACAGCACGTAGTTGCCCACCAGCCCGAGCACCGCCATCAGCACCAGCCAGCCGCCCTTCGGCCCTAGCACCTTGCGGCTCGGCAATCGTTTGGTCGCCGCCAGATAAATGAACAGACAACCGCCGGACACCAGCAGGCGAAACCAGGTCACCGTGACCGGGTCCATCACCACCAGCACCTGCTTGAGCTTGATCGGCAGGATTCCCCACAGAAACGCCGTCAACAACGCCAGGAACATGCCGTACACCCAACGACCCGATGAAACGTGCATGAGAACCCCAAGCGCCAGAGACAGGAGCGCTCATTCTAGGCGCAGAGCCTCGGCCGACACAGGGACAGTTGCGCTCCAGCCGCAAATGAAACTGTGCAGGTCGCAGCATTAAATTGACGTGCTGCCGTTGATCGGCTGGCGAACCAATGCAAGTGGTTCAGGCATAAGCTCTTTGGACCCCATCCGCGCAGCGCTCAAGGAGATCGATCATGTTCGGAATGCGTGCCCAGGACACCGCCCCCGCCACGCACTTTCGCAGCGACCGGGTGTGCCGGGTCAACGGCGAACTGTTTTTCAGCACCCGTGAGAACACGCTCGAAGGGCCGTTCGACAGCCCCGAGAAAGCCGAGCAGGAAATCCGCGCGTACATCGCGCGGATGCAATGGATGGATGCCGGCAGTCAGGCCTAGCGCACCGCTTCAAACAAGCCGGTCGCGCCCATCCCGCCGCCCACGCACATGGTCACGATCCCGTAGCGCAGGTTGCGCCGCTGCAACTCGCGCACCAGATGCCCGACCTGCCGCGAACCGGTCATGCCGAATGGATGACCGATGGAAATCGAGCCGCCGTTGACGTTGTACTTCTCGTTATCGATTTCCAGCCGGTCACGGGCGTACAGGCACTGCGAGGCAAACGCTTCGTTCAACTCCCACAGGTCGATGTCCGCTACCTGCAAACCTTTGGCCTTGAGCAGCTTCGGCACCGAGAACACCGGGCCGATGCCCATTTCGTCCGGCTCGCAACCGGCCACGGTGAAACCGCGGAAAAACGCCTTTGGCTTGAGCCCCAGTTGCAGGGCTTTTTCCAGGCTCATCACCAGCGTCATCGAGGCGCCGTCGGACAACTGCGACGAGTTGCCTGCGGTCACCGAACCGTCTTCGGCGAACACCGGTTTCAATCCGGCAAGGCTTTCATAGGTGGTGTCCGGGCGGTTGCAATCATCACGATCGACGACGCCGTCGAGGATCTGCACTTCACCACTGTGCTTGTCTTCGACCCGGTACTTCACCGCCATCGGCACGATCTCATCATTGAACAGGCCGGCTGCCTGCGCCTGAGCGGTGCGGATCTGACTTTGCAGCGAGTAGCGATCCTGAGCCTCGCGGCTGACGCCATAACGGCGCGCCACCACCTCGGCGGTCTGGCCCATGGTGTAGTAGATGCCCGGGGTCTGCTGCTTGAGCAACGGGTTGATCAGGTGATCGGTGTTGACGCTTTTGAGGGTCAGGCTGATCGACTCGACACCGCCGGCGACAATGATGTCGCTGCAACCCGAGGCGATCTGGTTGGCGGCAATCGCAATCGCCTGCAAACCCGAAGAGCAGAAACGGTTGAGGGTCATGCCCGCCGTGCCGGTGCCCAGTTGCGAGAGCACCGCCACGTTGCGCCCGATGTTGTAGCCCTGGGCGCCTTCGTTGGAGCCGGCACCGACGATGCAGTCCTCGACGCTGGCGGGATCGACGTCGTTGCGCGACAGTAAGGCGTTGACACAATGAGCCGCCATGTCATCGGGGCGGGTCTGGTTGAACTTGCCGCGAAAGGACTTCGCCAGGCCGGTCCGTACACTGTCGACGATCACCACTTCACGCATGGCATACCTCATTGTTGTAGTCGGTTGAGAGTGAACCGAGCATAAGTCCCCCCCTCACCGACCGCGACAATCATTCACCTCGCGTATGCGTGCCCATCGGTCAGTCCTTGTGCTTCTTTTCCTTCTTGTCGGATTTCTCGAAGGCTTCTTCCAGCGCCCGGTTGATCGTGCGCAGCACCTTGACCCGGGCCCAGCGCTTGTCGTTGGCCTCGACCAGTGTCCACGGTGAAATTTCGGTACTGGTGCGGTCGACCATGTCGCCCACCGCCGCACGATAGGCGTCCCACTTGTCGCGGTTGCGCCAGTCGTCCTCGGTGATCTTGAAACGCTTGAAGGGGATTTCCTCACGGGCCTGGAAACGCTCCATCTGCGTATCCTTGTCGATGGCCAGCCAGAACTTGACCACGATCACCCCGGCATCGGCCAGTTGCTCTTCGAAGTCGTTGATTTCGCCGTAGGCACGCATCCAGTCCGCCGTGCTGCAAAAGCCTTCGATCCGCTCCACCAGCACCCGGCCGTACCACGAACGGTCGAACACGGTGAACTTGCCCCGGGCCGGAATGTGTCGCCAGAAACGCCACAGGTACGGCTGCGCCCGTTCCTCTTCGGTCGGCGCGGCAATCGGCACGATGTTGTACTGACGTGGATCGAGCGCCGCCGCGACCCGCCGGATCGCCCCGCCCTTGCCCGCCGCATCGTTGCCTTCGAAGACCGCCACCAACGCATGACGGCGCATGCGCTTGTCACGCATCAACCCGGACAGACGCGCCTGCTCGGTAATCAATTGCTCTTCGTAATCCTTCTTGTCCAGGCTCTGGCTCAGGTTGAGGCTGTCGAGCAGGTTCAACTGATCCACCGATGTGCCCAGCGGCTGGGCACTGACAACGTTCGAATGCACGTCCGGACGTTTCAGCGCATTTTGCAGGCCTTCGAGCAGGAGCTTGCCCACCGTCAGGCTACGGTAATGCACGTCCACCCCTTCGATGACATGCCAGGGTGCGTAGTCGCGACTGGTGCGACGCAGAACCCTCTCGCCATATTTGACGAACTTGTCGTAGGTCTCCGATTGCTGCCAGTCCAGCGGACTGATCCGCCAACTGTGCAACGGATCATCGGCGAGTGCCTTGAGCCGCGCCTTCATCTGCTTCTTGGACAGATGGAACCAGAACTTGAAGATCAGCGCGCCTTCATCGCACAGCATTTTTTCCAGGCGCTCGGCGCCGGCAATGGCCTGGTCCAGTCGTGGATCCTTGAACAACCCGTGCACCCTGCCCTGCAGCATCTGGCTGTACCAGTTGCCGAAGAAGACCCCCATGCGCCCCTTGGCCGGCAGCATCCGCCAGTAACGCCAGGCCGGTGGCCGTGCCAGTTCTTCGTCGGTCTGTTGGTCGAAGGTACGCACTTCGATCAGGCGCGGGTCCATCCATTCGTTGAGCAACTTCACCGTCTCGCCCTTGCCGGCGCCTTCGATGCCGTTGATCAGAATGATCACCGGGAAACGCTTCTGCTGCTGCAACTCGAACTGGGCTTCAAGCAAGGCTTCACGCAGGGCGGGAACGGCGGCTTCGTAGGTGTCTTTGTCGATGGCGTGACCGATTTCAGCGGATTCGAACATAGGGACGGCTCCTTCCAGGATTCAGCAAGACTAGCGGATTGGGCATGGGGGCGGCACAGAAATTCCCGCTGGCGGCGGATTGTCCATGAGTCGTGCGCAACCAGGCTTGCCATGGATCAAGCGGCGCCTGCGTGATCGGCTAGAATGGCCGCCTTGTCGTTGCCGAGCCTGCCATGAAACCTGTAATGCCCCACGCCCAACTCGACTGGGATGACCAGGGACGCCCGCGTTCGCGAGTGTTCGACGATGTGTACTTTTCCGATCAGTCGGGGCTGGATGAAACCCGCTACGTGTTCCTCGAACAGAACCGTCTGGCCGAGCGCTTTGCCGCGCTGCCTTCGGGTGGGCGACTGGTGATCGGCGAAACCGGCTTCGGCACCGGGCTGAATTTTCTCTGCGCCTGGCAGTTGTTCGAACAGCACGCGGTCGCCGGTGCGCGACTGCATTTTGTCAGTGTGGAAAAGTACCCGCTGAGCCCTGCCGACCTGCAACGGGCGTTGGCGTTGTGGCCGGAACTCAAGCCGCTGGCCGATCAATTGCTCACGCATTACGTGGCAATCCATCAAGGCTTCCAGCGCATTGTTCTGGACAACGGTCGAGTCACCCTGACGCTGTTGATCGGTGATGCGCTGGAACAGTTGCCGCAACTCGACGCACAGATCGACGCCTGGTTTCTCGACGGTTTTGCTCCGGCGAAAAACCCCGAAATGTGGACCGCCGAACTGTTCGCCGAACTGGCGCGGCTGGCGGCGCCCGGTTCGACCATCAGCACGTTTACCAGCACCGGCTGGGTACGGCGCCTGCTCAACGCTGCCGGCTTCAAGATGAAGCGCACGCCGGGCATTGGACACAAATGGGAAATCCTGCGCGGCGAATTTCTCGGCTGGCCCGAGGGCGTGGCACCTCCCGCCGTTGAAAAACCGTGGTTCGCCCGCCCGGCTCCCGTCACCGGAGAGCGACGGGCGCTGGTGATCGGTGCCGGTCTGGCCGGCTGTGCCACGGCGGCCAGCCTCGCGGCGCGGGGCTGGCAGGTCAGTCTGCTGGAACGGCATGACGCGGTTGCACAGGAAGCATCGGGTAACCCACAAGGCGTGCTGTATCTGAAACTGTCCGCCCACGGCACGGCACTGTCGCAGTTGATCGTCAGCGGTTTCGGCTACACCCGACGCCTGCTCGAAAACCTGCAACGCGGCACCGACTGGGATGACTGCGGGGTGCTGCAACTGGCGTTCAATGAAAAGGAATGCGAACGTCAGGCGCAACTGGCAGCCGCGTTCCCCGAAGACCTTGTGCAATGGCTCGATCAACCCGAGGCACAGGCCCGCGCCGGGGTCGGTCTGGAACACGGTGGTTTGTATTATCCCGAGGGCGGCTGGGTGCATCCGCCGGCGTTGTGTCAGGCGCAATCGGCACAACCGGGCGTCACGCTGCTGACTCATCAGCAGGCCCTTGAACTGCGCAAGGTCGACGGTCAGTGGCACGCCTTCGACGGGGAACGGTTGATCGCAACAGCACCCGTCGTGGTGCTGGCCGGTGCCGCTGAAATCAAACGTTTTGCCCAGAGCGCCGACCTGCCCCTCAAGCGCATTCGCGGGCAGATCACCCGACTGGCGCAGACCACACAAAGCCAGGCGCTGACCACCGTCGTGTGTGCCGAAGGTTACGTCGCACCGGCACGGCTGGGCGAGCACACCCTCGGCGCCAGTTTCGATTTCAACAGCGACGACCTGACCCCGACCACCGCCGAACACCTGGGCAATCTGGCGATGCTCGAAGAGATCTCCACGGATCTGGTCGCGCGCCTGCACATCAGTGAACTCGACGCCGACAGCCTTCAGGGCCGTGCAGCCTTCCGTTGTACCAGCCCCGACTACCTGCCGATCGTCGGCCCGCTCGCCGATCGAGAAGCCTTCACCGAGGCCTATCGCGCCTTGAGCAAGGATGCCCGACAGGTGCCGGACATGTCCTGCCCCTGGCTGGACGGTCTGTACGTCAACAGTGGCCACGGTTCCCGGGGGCTGATCACGGCACCACTGTCCGGTGAGCTGCTGGCAGCCTGGCTGGACAACGAACCGCTGCCCCTGCCCAGAGGTGTCGCAGAGGCGTGTCATCCGAACCGGTTTGCCTTGCGGCGGCTGATCCGGGGCAAATGATAATGCTCAGCCACCGGACAGCAGGCAGATATTGCCCTCCACCCGCCGCAGCACCTGCTCGGTCAATTGCTCGAGCAAGGCGCTTTCCGTTTGCTCCTGCCGGGCGGCACACAGGTTCATTTCGCTCAGATAGTCGGCCGAGCTGAGTTCTTCAGCTTTCTCGAATAACGCCAGGGCTTGCTCCTGGTGAAGTGCGCGGGCATCGTCGAACTGCCGGGCAAAACTGCTTTTCACGTATTCGACCCAGAAGGGCTGGCGAACCAGAAACGCCAGCCACTCGGGAGACAGTTCTGCCGTCTGGATTCGATTGATGGCCTCCACCAGATCCGCCCCTGTCACCTTCGCGAGTGAGGCGTAACGCATGTGCGAAGGTTGTCCGGGCAATTCGAGTGCCTGCGCCAGACCCGAGCGGTAGGCAAGAGTCACTTCCAACGGGTCAGGTGCCGCTTGGGCCTGCGCGTGTTGCGCGGCGATCCGGTCAATCTGCTCAAGCCGGAACAGGCCCCTCGCCAGTTTCAGCAGCGCCTTCGTCGAAGGGCGTTGCCCCTTGCTGGCACGTGTCACATGGTGGACCTGCACTGCAACTTCCAGGTGGCTGAAGTTCAATGCCGCATTGTCCGTGCAATTGATCGGGTTGGCCGCCAGATCGAAAATCTGCTCCCGCAGTTCGGCATCGCTCTGCGTCGCGTCCAGAACCGTCCAGACCCGCCGGTACATATCCTCGCGCACATTGGCGGACTCGGCGGAATTGCCCAGCTCCGCCAGCAGAGCGAACAGACCTTCGGCCCTCGGATCATCCTTGATCGCGTTCCACATCTGCAGATGCCGGGAGCCCTCTTCTCCTCCCGTCTCGGTCAACCAGATCGAACGCGCCTGGTTTTCGTCCAGTCGCGCGATATCGTTATCCAGATAACCCATGCCGATTCCGACCGTCCTGCGGTAGTCATAAAGATAAGTTCTGCTGACATCGGAAATCGGGTTATGGCGCAAATTGATCGTTTCACTGAAGCGTCGGGGCGTTTCAAACAGCCAGGCAGGCAGATCACGGATTTCGTTGTCCCGCAGATCCACCCGATCCAGATTGGGCAGCAATTGCAGACCCTTCGGAAACTCGGTGGCGCGGGTATTACGCAAGGAGAGGTAGGTCAAATCGAACAGATTACCGACATCCACCGTAGCGCCGAGGAAGTTCCCGCTGAGATTCAGGCTTTGCAGGGTGCGTAACCTGGCTAACGTCACCAGCGAGTGCTCGGTCAGTTGAATCCTGTTGTCGGCCAGGCTCAGCCGCTTGAGATTCGGCATATGCGAAATGATCTCGGGCAATCGGGTGATTTGATTGCGATCCAGCTCGAGGGACTCGATTTTCGTGAAGGCTTTGAGGAAATAAACGGCATCGTTGTCCAGCAACATGTCCTGCATGGACAATTGCCTGACATGGTCAAACGTCAAACCCACCGGCAAGGTCGGAAATTTACCGAAGCGCATGCCATCGAGCTTCAGACCGTAGACAAGTCGCCCGGCCTCATCGGGCAGGAAGATCAAACGTCGAAAACAGTCCTCGATTTCGAACGCCACGATTTGCCGGCACTCGTGTATTTCATTCAGATCACCGCCCAGGGCCTTCATGGCAGCTTCATCCTCGACCCAGGTATCCATCACTTCCCGCAGCCGGCTCAAGTCCTCTCGCAACTGCCGGACCCTGATCGCCCTGGACAGATGATCGCTCCCCGACTGATCCAGAAACTCATTGGCTTGCACGTCGGAAAACAAGGGGTAAAGCTTTTTCACCTGACGCAATAAACGACGCGAATGCGTTTTCGAACCGACGGGGGAGTCGGCAGATATACACACAGGTTCGGCAATCGCCGCTTGCAACTGCCCCCCCGCCAACACCCGAGCGCACCCCTCGCGCTCATCCAGGGCGCCTTCCAGCAGCATACTGCGCAGGCGTGCGCCATCTTCCGGCTTCGGCAGCGCAAATCCGATGGCCTTGCGCTGCTCCTTTGACAGCCCTTTGAGAATCGCGTGATAAAGGTCTTCCGGGCCGGACACGACTTTGCCGAGCGACTTCCTGTCACGGCCAAACACTTCGTAGCCATTGTCGAGTTCGACCAACGTACATGAACTTGAAATAGCGAGCGGTTTCTCGCCCAACGTTTCCAGCACATCACCGTTCAGTGTTTTCGCCCGTAGTTCCAGATAGAACTCAGGATCCCAGCCACTTAGCCGGGGTAACAACCGTATCGCCAGTGTCCTGGTATCGGCACTGGCGATATCCGCCAGGTAAAAACCTGCCAATGCCCGATCCACACGCACATCGCTCAAGGCCTGACGGGCCCTCTGTGCCAACCCCATGGGCACTCGCCCGGTCCTGCGCAAACGTGTCCGTTCGACGCTTGGCGTACGCCTGAGCAGCTCCCGAGCATACCTCCTCGGCAAACCGGGAAAAGCGCTGCGCAGCCTGACCGACTCACCGAAGACGCCGCGGTCGAATTGCTGGTAAAGGTGATCGAAGACCGACCTGCAATCGGCCTTGACCGCAGCCCCGATCACTTTCGCCAGCTGCACGCTGGCATCAGCCGGGGCAACGTTCGCCCCCACAAGTGCCTCGACCTCCCAGGGGTACATGCCGTCCAGAACAGTTTGCAGCAGCTCTCCTTTTTCCAGTTGCTCATGGCTCACGATAATGCTCACCGTGTCATCGTCAATCGATGCAGGAGGATAGGTCGCGGTGATACGGTCGCTTTCATCCACGACCTTGATGTAGCGATCGGCCGGCCAGTTCGCGAGTTCGGGCAACACGTGCAACTGCTCCTGGACATGACGGGCGTCGGTCGCCTCGCCACGCTCCATGGCGCGAACGAAATCACGCAATCTGCGTTCGATTCCAAATCGCTCGATCATGTCGCGCAACCGTGGGGGCAACGACAGATTGTCATCGCTCAGACGATGCAATTCGTCGAATCGAGTGTCGGTCAATCGCCGGATCATCTCCAGGCGACTGTCCTCGAACCTGCCCAGATTCGGGTCTATGCGTCTGAGGGTGTAGGCGCCGTTCCACTGCTCGCTCGCCTCGCCGGGGTGACGCCAGCCACCATGCCGGTGGGGCTTGAGTGGCGGAGCGTAGGCATCCGGACGGACCGGGTGCCGGATACGCCAGGTGTCGGAAGCCGGCTCCAGCACCACTTCATAGAAATGGTGGTCAATACGGGCAAAGAACCTGCCTTCCCCCCGGTACAAACCCGTCACCTCGGGATCGGGATCGGCCCCCACTGGCAAAGGCTGTTCATAACCGTCCAACTGTGGCTTCCACAAGCGTGGCTGCCCCTTATTGTCCAGAATGGCCGTGAATGCGTGGAAAAAATCAGGATGTTTTCGAACCGTTCTGATCGCCAGGGATTTCAGGCCTTTGACGCCGGCCCCCACGACGGCCATCAGGACAATGTTCTCAGCGACGCTGAGCAGGTGTGAAAACGCTTCCTGACGATCTCCCTGGCTCCAGTCCTCGATCCCTTCATATATCTCTGCGAGCATCTGTCCGATGGCGACCCCCATCATCAACTGCCCCAACACCGGTAAGACAAATCCCGCTGCGTTAGCGACCGTCATACCGGTTTCCAGGTAATGCAGCAGACGCGTCCTGCGCGCCTCCTCATCGACATCCTCGGTCGGCACGGCGAGCACACGGGCATCGAGTTGCAGCTTGCCGACATGACTCTTGAACATGAAGTCGAACAGCGGACCGGGCATTTCCAATTGTCTGACGCGCCCCAGGCTGCCGGTATCGGCGAAGGTCTTGAAAAAGTCGATCTTGTCGCCTTCGCCGATGCAGTGAGTGAAATAGCTTTTGTAGCTGTCCACCCCCAACTTGAATTCAAGATACGTCGTGAACGCCGTGAAACTGGCGTACTCGTACAGGGGTTGATCAGGCTCTCCCGGCATGTACACCAGGCACCATTGATCCGGGTCCGACTCGACCGAACGTTCGGAGAACACCACAACCCCCCAGATACAACTCTCAAGCAATTCGATCCCTTGCATGATCAACGGCCGACCCTGAAACCGCAGGCTTTGGGTGTCGACAACGCCACCGGCATCAATCAAGCGCTGAACCGTCTGAAAACCCTCCTGAGAGACGTGCTCCCTCACCAGCGCCAGAAGCAGGTCCAGTTGCAGCAGGTGTTTTTTCATGGTGGTGATGTCGAGAACCAGGGGACCGGTGGCTGTCCGGTTTCCATCCACCGTCTTGACACCGAACACCTGCTGGAAATGTTGCTGATACTGCTGCCCCAGGTTCAGCTCACGACAAAAAGCAGCGAACGCTGTGGGCGTCAGACCGGGAACCCCCTCCGGCATGCTGGTTATCCGAACCACACTTCCCTCGGGGAAGTAATCGGGCTGTGCCTCGTCCTCCGTGAAGTTCTGCATGGCAGCCTCGAGCAACGTCGGAGTGGCGAACGGAATAACCGCCGGGCCGCCCCCCGGCGGGACCACAGGCTCACATCCACAATAGCTCCCGGGCAATTGCAGGTGGTCTTTCTCGACATCGAACACTGCGGACCATCGGGCGCTCAGCGTGCGGTTCAACAGATCAATGCAAAAACTGTTCAAAGGTTGCAGCCGGCCAAGATGTGTCTCGACTGTCGACTGAATGGCTTGCAGATCACGCGCAGCCTTGTCCAGCGCTGCCAGTGTGTCGGCAGTGGCGTTGAGCAGCGCCGCAGGCAGGTTCTTCTGCAAGGCCTGGGCCGTGTCCAGATCGCCTGTGGCTTCCAGCAAAAAGCTCAGTTTCTGTTCTTCCGAGAGGGTGACCGGTGTCACGGATACCGGTGGAGTGGACATGGGCAATATTCCTTTATTGCTGTGCAGTCCTCCCACCCTAGCGATCCCGAAAGCGAATAAAAAACACGAATAACTGCCCGTTCGGGCCCGCAAACCAGCAGTAATCCGCATGTTTCGAATACATATTTACCACCCGCGGCATCCTCCGGGATGCTAAAGGCCCATCGGTCAGCTCAGCCCACTTATAACTGATCGTTCTAAAACTCCCACATCCGAGCCGGGTCAGTTTCTGGGTACCGTCCATTTCGGCGCGGTTCAGAAATGCCCTCCCCAACGGAAAAACCGGTAAGGACTTTATGTGCGGATTAGCTGGCGAGTTACGTTTTGATCAACAACCTGCAGACCTTGCAGCCATCGAGCGAATCACCCATCACCTGGCGCCTCGCGGCCCCGACGCCTGGGGCTTTCACGCTCAGGGGCCGATTGCCCTGGGCCATCGACGCCTGAAAATCATGGACCTGTCGGACGGCTCGGCGCAGCCGATGATCGACAGTCGACTGGGCCTGTCCCTGGCCTTCAATGGCGCGATCTACAACTTCCCGGAACTGCGCGCCGAACTCGAAGCGCTCGGTTATGCGTTCTACTCCGGCGGCGACACCGAAGTGCTGCTCAAGGGTTATCACGCCTGGGGCGAAGCGCTGCTGCCGAAACTCAACGGCATGTTTGCCTTCGCCATCTGGGAGCGCGATGCCCAGCGCCTGTTCATCGCCCGCGACCGCCTCGGCGTCAAACCGCTATACCTGTCGCGCACCGGCCAGCGCCTGCGCTTCGCCTCGGCCCTGCCGGCGTTGCTCAAGGGCGGCGATATCAACCCGATCCTCGATCCGGTGGCGCTCAACCATTACCTGAATTTCCACGCCGTGGTGCCTGCGCCGCGCACCTTGCTGGCCGGCATCGAAAAGCTGCCGCCGGCGAGCTGGATGCGGATTGAGGCAGACGGCACCACCGAGCAGAAAACCTGGTGGACCCTGCCCTACGGCCCACGCGAAGACGAGAAGAACCTGACTTTGGAAGACTGGCGCGACCGCGTGCTCGACAGCACCCGTGAGGCGGTAGCGATCCGCCAACGGGCGGCGGTGGATGTCGGCGTGCTGCTTTCCGGCGGCGTCGATTCAAGCATGCTCGTTGGCCTGCTGCGCGAAGTTGGCGTGGAGAACCTGTCGACCTTTTCCATCGGTTTCCAGGATGCCGGCGGCGAACGCGGCGACGAGTTTCAGTACTCCGATCTGATCGCCAAACACTACGGCACCCATCACCACCAACTGCGCATCGACGAAAGAGAAATCATCGAGCAACTGCCCGCCGCGTTCCGCGCCATGAGCGAGCCGATGGTCAGCCACGATTGCATCGCCTTTTATCTGCTGTCCCGCGAAGTGGCCAAGCATTGCAAGGTTGTACAGAGCGGCCAGGGCGCCGACGAGTTGTTCGCCGGTTATCACTGGTATCCGCAAGTGGACGGCGCACCCGATCCGTATGCGGCCTATCGCGAGGCGTTTTTCGACCGCAGCTACGACGATTACGCCGCCACGGTGCAGCCGAAATGGCTGACCGCCAATGATGCTGCCGGCGACTTCGTGAAGGAGCATTTCGCACAACCCGGCGCCGATGCCGCAGTCGACAAGGCCCTGCGTCTGGACAGCACCGTGATGCTGGTGGACGACCCGGTCAAACGCGTCGACAACATGACCATGGCCTGGGGCCTGGAGGCGCGCACGCCGTTTCTCGACTATCGCCTGGTGGAATTGTCGGCCCGTATTCCCGGCAAATTCAAACTCCCCGACGGCGGCAAGCAGGTCTTGAAAGAAGCCGCGCGACGGGTCATCCCAAGTGAAGTGATCGACCGCAAAAAAGGTTACTTCCCGGTGCCGGGCCTCAAACATTTGCAAGGCGACACCCTGAACTGGGTGCGCGAACTGCTGCTGGATCCGAGTCAGGATCGCGGCCTGTTCAACCCCGCCATGCTCGACAAGCTGCTGACTGATCCACAAAGCCAGTTGACCCCGCTGCGCGGCTCCAAGCTGTGGCAACTGGCGGCTTTGAACCTGTGGCTCAGCGAACAAGGAATCTGATTGATGAAACCTCACGCCACGGCTTACAGCCAACGGCTGCTGCGCGGTCAGACACCCTCCTACGAACGATTGCAGGCGCGCCTGGCCGAAGATGGCAATCAACCGAGCGCCGAGCCGATTGCCGTGCATTGCGGCTGGGGCCGGTTGCTGATCGGCCACACCTTTCCCGACCCGGCGAGCCTCGCCCGGGAATTGCTCAACGAGCATCCGGGTGAGCGCGATATCGCGTTGTACGTGGCTGCGCCACAGCAGGTTCTCGGTCTGGAACCGACTCAACTGTTTCTCGATCCGTCCGATACCTTGCGCCTGTGGTTCAGCGATTACCGTCAGGCAACGCGGGTGTTTCGCGGTTTCCGCATCCGTCGTGCGCAAAGCGAAGAGGACTGGCAGTCGATCAATCAGCTGTATCAGGCACGCGGCATGTTGCCGATCGACGCCTCCCTGCTCACTCCGCATCATCAGGGCGGCCCGGTGTACTGGCTGGCGGAAGACGACGACAGTGGCGCGGTGATCGGCAGTGTCATGGGCCTCAATCACCAGAAGGCTTACAACGACCCGGAAAACGGCAGCAGCCTGTGGTGCCTGGCGGTCGATCCGCAGTGCTCGCGTCCCGGGGTCGGTGAAGTGCTGGTGCGCCATCTGATTGAGCATTTCATGAGTCGGGGTCTGAGCTACCTCGATCTGTCGGTGCTGCATGACAACCGGCAGGCGAAAAACCTCTACGCCAAACTCGGTTTTCGCAACCTGCCGACGTTTGCCATCAAGCGCAAGAACGGCATCAACCAGCCGCTGTTCCTCGGGCCGGGGCCGGAGGCGCAATTCAACCCCTATGCGCGGATCATCGTCGAGGAAGCCCATCGGCGCGGCATCGATGTGCAAGTGGATGACGCCGATGCCGGGCTGTTCACCCTCAGTCATGGCGGGCGCCGGGTGCGTTGCCGCGAATCCCTGAGCGACCTGACCAGCGCCATCAGCATGAACCTGTGCCAGGACAAGAGCCTGACCCACAAAGTGTTGAAAGCCGCCGGGTTGAACGTACCGTCGCAGCAGTTGGCAGGGAACGCGGACGACAACCTGGCCTTCCTCGATGAACACCAGCGAGTGGTGGTCAAACCGCTGGATGGCGAACAGGGCCAAGGCGTGGCGGTGGATCTGCAGACCATCGAGGACGTGCAGACGGCCATCGAAGCGGCCAGGCAGTTCGACACTCGCGTGCTGCTCGAGAGCTTCCACGAAGGCTTCGACCTGCGGATTCTGGTGATCGGTTTCGAGGTCGTGGCCGCAGCGATCCGCCGGCCGGCGGAAGTGGTCGGCGACGGCCATCATTCCATCGGCGCGCTGATCGAAGCGCAGAGTCGGCGACGGCAAGCGGCCACCAGTGGCGAAAGCAAGATCCCGCTGGATCATGAAACCCAGCGCACTCTGCACGCGGCCGGTTACGACTACAGCAGCATTCTGCCGGCGGGTGAGCATCTGTTCGTGCGACGCACGGCGAACCTGCACACCGGTGGCACGCTGGAAGACGTCACCGCGATCCTGCACCCGACCCTGGCCGACGCTGCCGTGCGTGCGGCCCGGGCACTGGAAATCCCCATGGTCGGACTCGACCTGATGGTACCGGCGGCAGATCAACCGGCGTACGTGTTCATCGAAGCCAACGAGCGGGCGGGTCTTGCCAACCATGAGCCTCAACCGACGGCCGAGCGCTTTGTCGATCTGTTGTTTCCGCACAGTCAGCCGGCCGCTTGATCCCTCTTCAGCGTCATTCCCGCGTTGAACGCGTGAATGACGCCTCGCAACAGGAGTTTCCATGACCACCCAAATTCCCGAACCGGATCTGAATTACCTGCAGAAAGTCCTGCTGGAAATGCTCGCCATTCCCAGCCCTACCGGGTTCACCGACACCATCGTGCGTTACGTCGCCGAACGTCTGGAGGAACTTGGCATTCCCTTCGAAATGACCCGTCGCGGCACGATTCGCGCCACCCTCAAGGGCAAGAAAAACAGCCCTGACCGCGCGGTCTCGGCGCACCTGGACACCATCGGCGCCGCCGTGCGCGCGGTGAAAGACAACGGCCGTCTGACCCTGGCGCCGGTGGGCTGCTGGTCGAGCCGCTTCGCCGAGGGCAGCCGCGTCAGCCTGTTCACCGACAACGGCGTGATCCGCGGCAGCGTGTTGCCGCTGATGGCGTCCGGGCATGCCTTCAACACGGCCGTGGACGAGATGCCGATCAGCTGGGATCACGTCGAACTGCGGCTGGACGCCTATTGTGCGACCCGCGCCGATTGCGATTCGCTGGGCATCAGCGTCGGCGATGTCGTCGCCTTCGACCCGCTGCCGGAATTCACCGAAAGTGGTCACATCAGCGCTCGTCACCTGGATGACAAGGCCGGCGTCGCCGCACTGCTGGCAGCATTGAAAGCCATCGTCGACAGCGGTCAGGAGTTGATGATCGATTGCCATCCGCTGTTCACCATCACCGAGGAAACCGGCAGCGGTGCAGCTGCGGCGTTGCCGTGGGACGTCAGCGAATTCGTCGGTATCGACATCGCCCCGGTCGCGCCCGGCCAGCACTCTAGCGAACATGCCGTGAGCGTGGCGATGCAGGATTCCGGTGGACCGTACGACTATCACCTGTCGCGGCACTTGTTGCGCCTGGCCGGCGAACACGAACTGCCGGTGCGCCGCGACCTGTTCCGCTATTACTTCAGCGATGCCCACTCGGCGGTCACCGCCGGTCACGACATCCGCACCGCCCTGCTCGCCTTCGGCTGCGACGCAACCCACGGCTACGAACGCACGCACATCGACAGCCTGGCCGCGCTCAGTCGCTTGCTGGGGGCGTACATTCTGAGCCCGCCAGTGTTCGCCAGCGATGCCCAACCGGCCACCGGGTCACTGGACCGATTCAGTCATCAGATCGAACACGAAACGCAGATGGAGAGCGACACCCGTGTGCCATCGGTGGACAGCCTGGTGGGGCAACGCTCGGACAGTTGAGTCTGGCCCTCGGCGATCATTCGCCGTAGCATCCCGAGATTGATTTAGCCGAGGTGCCCATGCTGATTCCCTACGACGCGCTCGAAGTCGACACCCTGACCCGCCTGATCGAGGATTTCGTCACCCGCGACGGCACCGACAACGGTGACGACACACCATTGGAAACCCGCGTTCTGCGGGTTCGCCAGGCCCTGATCAAAGGCCAGGCGCTGATCGTTTTCGATCCGGAAAGCGAGCAATGCCAGTTGATGCTCAAGCACGACGTGCCCAAGCACCTGTTCGACTGAAACGGTCAGCGGCCCTTGCCGCTGGCCTGTTTGCGCTGGATCCGCTCGTAGACTTCGGCGCGGTGCACATTGACCTGCTTTGGCGCCTCGACGCCGAACCGCACGCTGGAGCCGTTGACCGCCAGAACGCGCAAAGTGATGTTGTCGCCGATGGAAATCAGTTCACCGACAACTCGGCTGAGTACAAGCATGGGGGTGTCCTTCAAGGTTTTCGAGCCTTGAAGATGCGCGGCTTTCGAGCACCCTACAATGCGCTGCGGGCAAATCAGTCAAACCCTACAGGCCCGGGCGCCTTGGCCTTCAGATGTTTCCTTCAAGCCGATGCTTCAGGTCGCCGAAAACCGAGGCCCGAACAGAATCACGCTGGCCCCGATTACACACAAGGCGACACCGATCCAGTCCGATCCCAGCGGGCGGATACGCTCGACCACGGCCAGCCAGCCAATCGAGGCAATGATGTAGATGCCGCCGTAAGCAGCGTAGGCGCGACCGGCGTAGGTTGCTTCAACACGCGTCAACAGCAGCGCAAACAGGGTCAGGCTGAGCAGCGCCGGGATCACCCACAAGGCGCTCTTGCCCTGGCGCAGCCACATCCAGAACGCGAAACAGCCGGCGATTTCAAACAGCGCGGCGAGGAAAAACCACAGGTAATTGAGCATGCAAGACATCTCGTCAGGGTGACTGTTGCGGCCACCCTAACGATGCGGCGAACCCCGGGCAAGTCAGCCGTTGTTCTGCTTGGCCTTGGCGCGCATCTTTTCGGCCATCGCGGTCATTTCGTTGTACAGCAGCTGCGGGTTCTTCTGCTTGATCGCCCAGGCCATTCGCCCTTGCTCATGGGGCAGGATCATGAACTCGCCGGCCGCAACCTGCTTGTAGATGTAATCGGCAATATCGGCGGCGGTGATCGGCGAACTCTCCAGCAACTTGCCAACCTGGGCTTTCATGGCCGGTGTCGGACCACGGAACGAGTCCAGCAGATTGGTCTGGAAGAACGACGGGCAGACCACATGGACACCGACTTCCTGCTGGGCCAGTTCGATCAACAGGCTTTCGGACAACGCCACCACGCCGGCCTTGGCGACGTTGTAGTTGCTCATCGCCGGACCTTGCATCAGTGCCGCCATCGAGGCGATGTTGATGATCTTGCCCTTGCTTTGCTCCAGCAACGGCAGGAACGCCTTGCAGCCCTTGACCACGCCCATCAGGTTGATCGCGATCTGCCAGTCCCAGTCTTCCAGCGACAGCTCGCTGAAGAATCCACCCGAGGCCACACCGGCGTTGTTGACGATGATGTCGATGCCGCCGAACTTCTCTTCACAGGCCTGAGCGAACGCAGTGAGCTGGCTGTAATCGCGCACATCGCAGCGCTGGATGAAACCGTCGCCACCCGCCTCGCGAACCAGTTTCAGAGTCTCCTGCAAGCCGGGCTCGCTGACATCGGACAACGCCAGTTGCCAGCCTTCACGCGCCCAGCGCAGCGCGATTTCGCGACCCAGGCCGGAGCCCGCGCCAGTGATCATCATGCGATTTTGCATAGCAGACAGCCTTGTTGTTCCGGGGAAGATGCGCGCAGTGTAGCGAAGGAACCGGAGCGACCCACGCTCCATCAGATTGCTGAATGGCAGGAGCAAACTGCGGCATCAAACGAAATAAGAGTGTTAGCCAAATACACTGAAAAAACATTGAATTTTCTTTCATGCGCAGCAGTCGGAATTTGTAAGCCGTCTGGATTTAGTTCAACTTCCAGCCGCCCTTGAACACCAAGACTTTTCAGACACTATCAACAAGGAAATCGACATGGGCACAATTCTTATCATTATCCTGATCCTGTTGCTGATCGGTGGTCTGCCGGTCTTCCCGCACTCCAGAAGTTGGGGTTATGGCCCTTCGGGCATTATCGGTGTGGTGCTGGTAGTCCTGTTGGTGCTGCTGTTACTCGGTCGGATATGACTATTTGACCGACAAAAAAAGAGGCCCTTCAAAGGGCCTCTTTTTTATTGCGTCGAATGATCAGTCCGGCTTGCCGTTAATCACACCGGCGGTGTTGTCGATCAGGCTCTTGGTGGCCGTCTGCAGGAACGCTTCGAGCTTGAGTTTCAGTTCGGCGGTACGCGGTGCGTCCGGAATGATTTCGGCAGAAGGGTTCGCGCCCAGTTGGTACTGGTAGATCTTCGGCGCCATTTCCTTTTCCTTTGGCAGAACCAGGATCTGGTCAGCGGTCACGATCGCCGTGGTCTGCTCGCTGCCCGACGGCTTGATCACACCGAAACCGGTGTCGCCTGCCGGCAGGTTGAGCAGGTCACGACCCCAGCACTGATGGCGCACTTCGCCGCCCAGACGACCCATGATGGTCGGCACGATGTCGATCTGCGTCCCTACGGTGTGGTCACGGGTACCGAATTTTTCCTGGATGCCCGGTGCGATCATCAGCATCGGTACGTTGAAGCGGCCCAGGTCCATTTCGGTAATCTGACGCTCGTTGCCAAAACCGTGATCGCCGACGATGACGAACAGGGTTTCCTTGAAGTACGGCTCCTTGCGGGCCTTCTCGAAGAACTGGCCCAGCGCCCAATCCGCATAACGCATGGCGGTCAGGTGTTCGTTGAGCGTGCCACGATCGGTCACGCGCTCGACCGGCAATGGCGTCGGCAAGGCGTACGGCGTGTGGTTGGACAGGGTCTGCAGCAGTGCATAGAACGGCTTGCCGTTTTCACGCGCCTTGAGCTCTACCAGACCACGGTCGAACATGTCCTGGTCGGACACGCCCCAGGTCGGATCGGAGAACACCGGATTGACGAAGTCGTTGCGGCCAACGAAGTTGGTCATGCCCTGGTTGCTGAAGAAACCGGACTGGTTGTCCCAGGCGAAGTCACCGTTATAGACGTAGACGTCGTCATACTTGCGCGCACTGAGCAGCTGCGGCAGGCCGGACAGTTTGTGGCTGCCTTCCGGGGTCTGCATCAGGTACTCGAAACCCGGCAGGTTCGGGAAGCACGCCATGGTGGCGAACATACCCTGGTGGGTGTGGGTGCCGTTGGAGAAGAAACGGTCGAACAGCAGGCCTTCCTTCGACAGTTTGTCGAGGTACGGCGTGATGTTGCCCGGCGCGCCCAGAGCGCCCACCGAGTGACCGGCCATGCTTTCCATCAGGATCACGACGACATTCTTGATCGGCAGGGTCTTGTCGGCCGGCGGGGTGTAGTCGCGACGTACGGCGGCGATGTCGGCATCGACCAGTTTGTCGTCCGGCATCACCAGCATCTCGCGCACCACTTTCTGCGCCTGATCCTGCGGCAGCGTGGCTTTCCAGATGTTGTTGCGGTCTTCGCCCATGCGGTCCTTGGCGGCCGCGATCAGCGACAGGGTGCCATTGAGGCCGAGCTGGTTGGCGAAGTTCGATTCGGTGGTGTACACATCACCCCAACGCAGCGGCGGGCCCTGACGCAGGGTGCCGCGCACGGCGACCACACAGATCAGCAGGCACACCACGAACACCGCCAGACGCGCATACCATGGCGCCACCTGACGGGTGCCGACGTTGCCACCGCTGAACGGGCCACGCGGGCGGGTCAGACGGTCGGCGGCCTTGAACGCCAGGGTCAGGATCACCGTGCCCACGGCCCAGGCCAGCAGGTAACGCACCACCGGGAAACCGTACCAGAGCATGCTCATCACGGTTTTCGGGTCTTCCTTCACATACTGGAACACCAGGCCGTTGAGGCGCTGGTGGAACTCGCGGTAGAAGTCCATCTCCATCAGGCCGAGGAACAGCGCGATGCTGGAGGTCACGGTCAGCCACAGGCGGAAGAACCCGCGCGCAGCCATGGCCCGGGCACTGAACAGCGCCAGCACCATCGGAACGCAGAGGTAGACCACCAGGCGCAGGTCGAAACGCAGGCCGTTGGCGAAAGCTTCGAAGAAGGTCGAAGCCGGGGTGTCGAGGATCATCTCGCGGTTGTAGACCAGCAGCGCGAGGCGCAGCACGGAAAACATCACCATCATGACCAGCGCGCACAAGAGCGTGTAGGCCAGATGCGATTTGACGGTCGGTTGCAGCAGGCGACTGGAAGATCGCTGCTGATTCAGGGCGTCCGGGTTTGCCATGTCGTTTTAGGACCCATTGAAAGTTGAAGTTGCAAAAATACAGCTGCGCCCTGCCCTCTGTTGGCCATTCCAGGCCCCGGGGCTTGCGCGGTGCGCAAATGTTGCACGATCACCGGCGGCATTGCCATTGATTACTGCCCGGCTGCCGGACTCTTTCATTAAAGGCACGGCATACCCGGACAGATAAAAACTGCGCGGGCGAATTGTCTTGAAGACTTTGTGAAAATTTCGTTCAACGCATATCCGGAAACACAATATCGCTACAAAGCAAAACGCCCCGAGTTCTTCGGGGCGTTTGCGGAGCACGCGACGCTTACTTCTCGGCGCGTTCTTTCAGGGCTTTCAGGGTATTGAACGGTGCGTCGACCACGAACTTGTTGGCAATCATCGACGGCACGCTGCCACCCGGCTCGGTGTGGACCTGATAGGTCACTTCGACCTGATCGCCCTTCGGCACGAACTTCCAGAAGCCTTTGATCTGAGCGACCCGGACAAAGCCTTTTTCTTCCGGAAGATACTTCGGCACGCCTTCCAGGTTGCGGGTCAGGCTGCCATCGGCCCCCTCAACGGTGGTGACATGCAGGATCGAATCGCGCGGGGTCACCGGCCATGGCGTATTGAACTGGGTATAGGTCCAGCTCTGGTCGCCTTCATGCTTGAGCAGTTTCTGGGTCTTGCACTCGTGAATCCAGGCACAGGCACCGGGGACGTCTTCCTGCAGTGCGCGCAGTTTGGCGACGGTAGTCTTCATCAAGGTCACGCCCTGGTAAGACTTGTAGTCCGAACCCGGCACTTCGCTCAGGGAGACCTTGATGCCGTCTTCGTTCTTGACCACTTTCCAGTCTTCAGCCTGGGCAGCCGAAGTGGCCAGCACGGCAGTCAAACCACACAACACAGCGATACGATGCAGCGAACCCATAGTCTTATTCCTTATTGTTGAAGTTCCGTACGTTTGACACATCACGCCGCCGTCATCTGCTCCCACCAACCGAGCAATCTGATCGCCTCTTCCTGACTGCTTCCGCAGACTTCGACATCGGCGCTGAACCCTGAACAGACCGCTGGACGTTCCGGTCGGCCGAAAATGCTGCACAGGTTTTCGACCGACAGCTGAACGCAACGTTCGCCGGCAGGTTTGCCATCGGGCATGCCCGGGATCGGCGAGCTGATTGAAGGGGCAATGCAACAGGCGCCACAGCCTTCACGGCATTTCATGACGACGAGCTCCTCGCGACGAGCAATGTGTTAAAGGGACGCGGAACAGAGTAACCGCTAAAACGGCTGTGTTAAATTCCCTGAACCCGGGTTTTTACGCAGAAATGAAAGTGACTGACCAGTCTCCGACAAAGCGTCTGGTCTGCGGGTCACGGATCATTTGAATTTACTGCTTGAATTCGAAATCCAGCGCCGCGCCTTCGACGTCTCTGCGCTCTTCATTGCGCAGCTGCAACTGCATTTCATTGCTCAACAGGCGACCGTTGAGCTGGAACCCGCTGTTCTTTTCACCGAACATCTGCGGCAGGACCGTATCGTGCCTGGGCAACGGCACGGTACCGGCAGGTTTCAACTGCTGAACCATTTCCCTTGGCAGGCTCAGGTCGAGTCTGGCCGGTGGCAACTGCGTTTTAACCACTTCGCTGGCCGGTTTCGACTTGGAGGCGATGGGAGGCCGCTTCTTTACGGGAGCCGCTTTCTTCTGCGTAACCTTTGGCGTTGCTGCGGTCTTTTTCGCGGAGGCCGGTTGTCTGGCCGTCGTCGTGGCTGGCGCCTTCTCCTGAACGGAAGCCGCCATGACCCCGGACACGTGGCCCGACATCAACAGGCAAAGAACAACCCAGGCGGCAGGAAAATTCGCTTTCATGAACCCAACAAAACTAACGGCAGAGGGCCATATGCTCGCCTGTTGGGCGCGGCATGACAAGCTCCGCCGAAATCTCAGAAGCCCGCAGCCATCTCTTGACAGAGCTGGGTCGCCAGCAGGCCGAGTGTCATGAGGGCGCGTTCCGCCTCACGATTCCACGGGGTACCGCAGTTCAGGCGGATACAGTGATTGAACTGCTCGGTATTACTGAAGATCAGTCCGGGGGCGATGCTGATGCCCTGCTGCAGCGCGCGGACATGCAACTCCTGCGTGTTGACCCGCCCGGGCAGGCTGACCCACAGGATGAAACCGCCAGTGGGCCGGGTCATTTGCGTGCCTTCAGGAAAGTACTGCTGCACCGCCAGCTGGAACGCACTGAGGTTTTTTCGGTATTCCTGGCGGATGTACCGTAAATGCCGGTCATAACCGCCATTTTCCAGATAAGCGGCAATCGCCATTTGCGTGACGCTGCAGGCCGAATGGGTGGTGAAGGTCTGCAGACGCTGGATTTCCTGCTGATATTTACCGGCAATCATCCAGCCGACGCGCACACCCGGCGACAGCGTCTTGGAGAAACTCGAACAGTAAATGACCCGATCCAACCGATCATAGGCCTTGAGCGCCTTGGTGCGACCCTGCTCGAACATCAGTTCGCCGTAGATGTCGTCTTCGACGATCTGGATATCGAAGTCCGAGGCCAGACGCAGCAATTGTTTTTGCCGATCCTCGGGCATGGTGCCACCCAGCGGATTGCTCAGCCGAGTCGTCAGCACCAGGGCTTTGATCGACCATTGATTGGCCGCCAGTTGCAAGGCTTCAAGGCTCATGCCGGTAGCCGGGTCGCTGGGGATTTCGATGACTTTCAGGCCCAGCAGGTCGGCCAACTGCAAGAGGCCGTAATAAGTCGGTGACTCGGCGGCAATCAGATCGCCCGGACGGGTCAGCACCCGCAATGACATCTGCAGGGCATCGACACAGCCATGGGTGATCACTACTTCCGAAGGGTCAACCACCACCCCGGCATCGCGCATACGAATCGCCACTTGCCGACGCAACGGTTCGAAACCCGGGCTGAACATGTAGCTGAAGGCCCGCGGGCTATGGAACCGGGTGACTTTGGCCAATTGCTGATGCAGTGCGCGCACCGGTAAATAATCAACACTTGGCACCGCTGCCCCCAGCGGGAACACGCCTTCTCGGCGCGATTCGACCAACACTTGCTGAATGATGCTGGCACGGGTGACCAGACCGGGCCGTTCGACCCGGGCGATGTCCGGGGTCGGCGCCGTCAGCGCCGGCGTCTGGTGTACGTAATAACCGGACTGCGGCCGCGCTCGGATCAACCCCTGATCTTCAAGATTGGCGTAAGCCTGCAACACCGTCGCGTGGCTGACATTGAGCTGCGAACTCATCTTGCGCACCGAGGGCACGCGCTCGCCGGGTTGATAGACACCACGACGGATGTCTTCGGCCAGCTGTTGAGCAATACGTTGGTAGAGCAAAAGATTGGTCATGACGCAGCACTCGATTTCACGGGCGTTTTATTCTTGTGCGAAACAATACCGGAACAGTTCTGAAGTGTACTGGGACAGTTGCCATATTAGTCAACCATACAGTGCAGTGTCGGTTAAATCTGTACTGCTTTGTGAGGTAATCGACAGACGTGAAAAAGCCCGGCGCTGCATGACAGGCCGGGCTTTCCAGTAACGCCACCCTCAGCGGGCGGCGCCGAGCTGGCCTTTTTCGTCGGAAAACACGATTTCCACCCGACGGTTCTGCGCACGCCCACGTTCGGAAGCGTTGGCGTCTACCGGGTACTCGTCGCCGTAGCCTTCGACCTGAATACGTTTTTCGTCGATGCCCAGATCCGTCAGTACGTCAGCCACGGATTGTGCGCGATCACGAGACAATTTGAGATTTTCCTGCTTGCCACCGGTGCTGTCGGTATAGCCCTCGATTCGCACTACGCGCTTGGGATTGAGCTGCAGGAATTGCACGATCTTCAACACCACACGATTGGCCGAGTTCTTCAGTTCGGCTTCGCCGGTATCGAACAGCACGTCACCGAGGGTCATCACCAGTCCGCGATCGGTCTGGGTAGTGGCCAGTGCAACGATCTGCTCCTCCAGCCACTTGCCCTGCTGCTGCACGCTCAACAGTTTGGATTCGCGCAATGCCAACTGCAGGCGTTGGCGCTCGAGCTCAAGCTTGGCCGCGCGTTCCTCGTTGAGTACCAGATTGGTATGCTCTCGGGCGATCTGGCTGTAACGCTGGCTCAAGTAGGAATAATGCACCACGTCCGCACCGCTTCCCCAATAGGTGGAGAGACGGTCGGCACGGGCCAGGGACTCACCGGCCCGAATCACGTCTTTCGGCGCGATACGCAGCACATTGGAATCTTCCTTGACCTTCTGAAAGTCAGCGCTGGCCTCCTGCAAGGCGCCCTCGCTGTGTTGACCGGCGCAGCCAAAGAGGCTGGTACAACCGACGAGCACCAGCCCGCCGAACAATTTGGACATCGAATTCATCGGGCATCCCCCAGTTGCTTGCGCAGACGGACGATGCGGGTATTGAGCACGTTCAGTTGCTCCTCGCTTTTCTGGGTCAGCACCTTGGCTTCAGCCAGACGGGCGTCCAGCTCGGCCTGTTCGGCGCGCATCCGTGCATTCTTGAAGGATTCGCCAGCCATGCTGCCCTTGGCCCGATTGAATTTGTCTTCGGCCAGTTTCATCTCGGGCACTTCATCGGCAGTGGCGCCGACAGCCTTGGCTTGCTCGAGCGCCTGCTCGGTCAGCCGCATTTGTTCGTGGGGTGCCGGATCACTGGCGCAACCGGCCAGAGCCAGAACGGCCAGAGCCGCGAAAAGAAGTCGATTACTCACTAAGAATCCCTACTGTTTTGGGGCGCTGACAGGTTGCTGCGGCGATTGTTGCTGCTGCGCCTTCCAGCGCTCGATGTTGCGTTGCAGCGCGGCTTCCGTCAGGCCGGACGCGGGCAATTCTGTCATCTTTTTGGCCAGCTGTCCGCGCAACCACGGATCGTTGCAAGCCGAGTTGTGGGAAAGCGCAAGGAACAGACCGGGCCGGTCAATCGGTTGCTCGAAAGCCAGCAGATCATTGGCCATGCCCAGTGCCTGCGCGGCGGCCATCCCCGAGTAGCGGCCGGCGAGTACATATTCAACCTCCCCCAGCAGAAGTTTCTGAAACGCCTGGGTCAGGTTTGCCGTCCGGGTCAGGGTCAATTGCTGCTCGGCAAAAGTGCTGAATGCCTGGGTCATTCGAGACTTTTCCGACAAGCCTCCGGTATGTCCATGCAGGTCTTTGGCTTCGTTATAGACGAGCGTCGAGCCCTTGCGCGTCCACACCAGGTAATCGTTTTCCAGTAGCGGAGGATGGATGTAGTCGAGATTTTCCAGCTCGTTGAAGTTCAGCGGAGCGTCCGCCAGCACATCCATGCGACCACTGCGAACTTCGTCGAGGGCCTGGGCGCGCTTACCGGCATAGAGCAACTCGACCTTGATCCCCAGGTCCTTCGCAACCTGCTGCAACAGGTCAGCGCTGGCACCGATCAGTTGTTTCGGGTTTTGCGGGTCCTGCCACAGATAGGGCGGAGCGTCAGGGCTGCCAGTGACGACCAGTCGCTCGCATTTGCCCGCTGCATTGGACAACCCCGGCAACAGACTGGAGCACAGCAATAACGAGAAGCCTAACCGGCGATGCAGATCCATGGCGAAACGCTCCCACTCAAATCCGAGACAAAAAAAAGCCCGACCAACAGGCCGGGCTCTTTATAAGTGAAGCCGCCGGATTAGACCAGCTTCTCCAGCTCAGGTACGGCTTCGAACAGATCCGCCACCAGGCCGTAGTCGGCCACCTGGAAGATCGGCGCTTCTTCATCCTTGTTGATCGCAACGATCACTTTGGAGTCTTTCATGCCGGCCAGGTGCTGGATCGCGCCGGAAATACCGACGGCGATGTACAGCTGAGGTGCAACGATCTTGCCGGTCTGACCGACCTGCATGTCGTTCGGTACGAAACCTGCGTCGACCGCGGCGCGGGAAGCACCGACGGCAGCGCCCAGCTTGTCGGCCAGGGCGTACAGGTGTTTGAAGTTGTCGCCGTTTTGCATGCCACGGCCGCCGGAAACGACGATCTTGGCAGCGGTCAGCTCAGGACGATCGGACTTGGCCAACTCTTCGCTGACGAAGCTGGAAGTGCCGGCGTTATGGGCAGCAGCAACCGCTTCAACGGCAGCCGAACCACCTTCAGCGGCAACCGGGTCGAAACCGGTGGCACGCACGGTGATCACTTTGATCGCAGCGGTCGATTGCACGGTAGCGATGGCGTTACCGGCGTAGATCGGACGCTTGAAGGTGTCAGCGCTTTCTACCGAGATGATCTCGGAGATCTGGTCAACGTCCAGCTGGGCGGCTACGCGCGGCAGGATGTTTTTGCCGTTGGAAGTGGCGGCAGCCAGGATGTGGCTGTAACCCTTGCCCAGTTCAGCAACCAGCGGAGCAACGTTTTCCGGCAACTGATGCGCGTAAGCGGCATTGTCAGCGTTCAGGACTTTGCTCACGCCAGCGATTTTCGCGGCGGCTTCAGCCACGGCGCCAGCGCCTTGACCCGCAACCAGAACGTGGATGTCGCCGCCGATTTTGGCAGCGGCAGCCACGGTGTTCAGGGTGGCCGGAGCCAGCACCTTGTTGTCGTGTTCGGCGATTACCAAGATAGTCATGATCAGATTACCTTCGCTTCGTTTTTCAGTTTCTCGACCAGTTCAGCCACCGACTTGACCTTGATACCCGCGCTGCGTGCAGCTGGCGCTTCGACTTTCAGGGTCTTGTTGGTGGAGGCGGTGGAAACGCCCAAAGCGTCCGGAGTCAGCGTCTCGAGAGGCTTCTTCTTGGCTTTCATGATGTTTGGCAGGGACGCGTAGCGCGGCTCGTTCAAACGCAGGTCGGTGGTGACGATGGCCGGCAGTTTCAGGGAAACGGTCTGCGCGCCGCCGTCGATTTCGCGGGTCACGGCAACGCTGTCGCCGGAGACTTCGACTTTCGAGGCGAAAGTGCCCTGACCGTAGCCGCTCAGTGCAGCGAGCATCTGGCCGGTCTGGTTGTTGTCGCTGTCGATGGCCTGTTTGCCCAGGATCACCAACTGAGGCTGTTCCTTGTCGACCACGGCCTTGAGCAGCTTGGCCACGGCCAGGGAAGTCAGGTCTTCAGCGGATTCGACGAGGATGGCGCGGTCGGCACCCAGAGCCAGTGCGGTACGCAGCTGTTCCTGAGCGGTGGACGGGCCGATGGAGACGACGACGATTTCAGTCGCAACGCCTTTCTCTTTCAGGCGTACGGCTTCTTCCACTGCGATTTCGCAGAACGGGTTCATCGACATCTTGACGTTGGCGAGGTCTACGCCGGAATTGTCCGCCTTGACGCGAACCTTGACGTTGTAATCCACAACGCGTTTGACAGCTACAAGAACCTTCATGGATTCCTCGTTACTCTCCGGTGAAAAGAAAGTCGCCTAGGCGAACCTGGCGGTTGATGCTCATCGGGCACAAGGGCACCTCTAAAAACGCCGGCTGAGCGGGATGACCGTTCGTCAGTCGTGACCGACGAGTCATGCCGCTTCGCGGTGTGTAAACTGCGCGCCGAACCTGCGCTGCGCATCACCGGTTACCGCCTACGCCCTGTCTTTAGAGGTGCTCTTGAAACCACCATTCAGCCTACGGCGAGCGCAAAACCGCCCGTATCTTGACCGGAACGCCCATTCTGGTCAATACGCCAAAATGCCCTGTCATAAGCCGCGCTTCTTTGATTTCTCTGGGCTGGAGCCGATTCAAACAAACGTTTGTATTGGACGCTAAGAGTGGTGTAGATATAATGCGCCGCCTAGAGAGAAAGGTGGTTTGCCCATTATTACCCTTGACGTTAACGTAAAGGCAATAACGGATACGACACCGAACCTCCAAATTAGAAAAAAAACTGTTGAGCCTTGAGTAGGAGATAGCCTGTGGAACGCGAATACATGGAATTCGACGTGGTCATCGTCGGTGCCGGCCCCGCTGGCCTGTCCGCCGCCTGCCGTCTGAAGCAGAAGGCCGCCGAAGCCGGTAAGGAAATCAGCGTCTGCGTGGTCGAAAAAGGCTCCGAAGTCGGCGCGCATATCCTGTCCGGTGCCGTATTCGAACCACGGGCCCTGAACGAACTGTTCCCGGACTGGAAAGAACTCGGCGCTCCGCTGAACACGCCTGTCACCCGCGATGACATCTTCGTGCTGAAAAACGCCGAAAGCGCGCAGAAAATTCCTGACTTCTTTGTGCCCAAGACCATGCACAACGAAGGCAACTACATTATTTCCCTCGGCAACCTGTGCCGCTGGCTCGCTCAGCAGGCCGAGAACCTGGGCGTGGAAATCTACCCGGGCTTCGCCGCTCAGGAAGCGCTGATCGATGAAAACGGTGTGGTGCGCGGGATCATCACCGGCGACCTCGGTGTCGACCGCGAAGGTCATCCGAAAGACGGTCTGTACACCCCGGGCATGGAACTGCGTGGCAAATACACGCTGTTCGCCGAAGGCTGCCGTGGCCACATCGGCAAGCAGCTGATCAAGCGCTACAACCTCGACAGCGATGCCGACGCCCAGCACTACGGCATCGGCCTGAAGGAAATCTGGGAAGTCGACCCGGCCAAACACCAGCCAGGCCTGGTAGTACACACCGCCGGTTGGCCGATGGACATCATGGGCACCGAGAACACCGGTGGCTCCTTCCTTTATCACCTGGAAAACAATCAGGTGGTGGTCGGTCTGATCGTCGATCTGTCCTACAGCAACACCTACCTGTCGCCGTTCGACGAGTTCCAGCGCCTCAAGCATCACCCGGTACTCAAGCAGTACCTGGAAGGCGGCAAGCGAATCAGCTACGGCGCACGTGCAATCTGCAAGGGCGGCCTGAACTCGCTGCCGAAAATGGTGTTCAAGGGCGGCGCGCTGATCGGTTGCGACCTCGGCACCCTGAACTTCGCCAAGATCAAAGGCAGCCACACTGCGATGAAGTCCGGCATGCTCGCCGCTGAATCCGTGGCTGACGCGCTGTTCGCCGAGAAAGACGGCACTGAAGAGCTGACCACCTACGTCGACGCGTTCAAGAAGAGCTGGCTCTACGAAGAACTGTTCGCCAGCCGCAACTTCGGCCCGGCGATCCACAAGTTCGGCGCCATCGTTGGCGGTGGTTTCAACTGGCTGGACCAGAACATCTTCGGCGGCAAACTGCCGTTCACCCTGCACGACACCAAGCCGGACTACGCCTGCCTCAAGCTCGCGGCCGACTGCAAGAAGATCGACTACCCGAAACCCGACGGCAAGATCAGTTTCGACAAACTGAGCTCGGTGTTCATCTCCGGTACCAACCATGAAGAAGAACAGCCGTGTCACTTGAAACTGACCGACCCGACCATCCCGTTGAGCCGCAACCTTCCGATGTACGACGAACCGGCGCAGCGTTACTGCCCGGCCGGCGTGTATGAGGTGATCACCAAGGAAGACGGCGAGAAGCGCTTCCAGATCAACGCCCAGAACTGCGTGCACTGCAAGACCTGCGACATCAAGGACCCTTCGCAGAACATCACCTGGGTGACGCCGGAAGGCGCTGGCGGCCCTACTTACCCGAACATGTAAGTCGAATCGCTGAACATCAAGGCTCCCTGTATGGGGGCCTTTTTGTTGCCCACTATTCCTGCAACGCCACAAAACCAATGTGGGAGCGGGCTTGCTCGCGAAGGCGTCGTGTCAGGCAGCATATCTGTCAACTGACACACTGCATTCGCGAGCAAGCCCGCTCCCACAGGTACTGTGGCAACTCAGGCAGCGCGCTCATCCCCGGGGCTGCGTTCGAAATAGCGCTTGTACTCGCGACTGAACTGCGACGTGCTCTGATACCCCACCCGATGCGCAACCTGGGCGACACCCAGCCCCTCGGCGATCAACAACGTCTGCGCCTTCAACAAGCGCAAACGCTTCAGATACTGCACCGGCGACAGCAGCGTGCTGCGCTTGAAGTGTTCGTGAAAGGTCGAAACGCTCATGTTCGCGCAACTGGCCAGCGTCTCGACGTTCAACGGCTCGGTGTAATGCGCATGCAGATGACTGATCGAAGCCGCCACCCGGGCAAATTGCCCCTGCTGCTCCACCAGCGCCCGCAGCACATCGGCCTGAGGCCCGCGCAACGCGACGAACAACAATTCACGCACCCGCGCCGGTCCGAGAATCTGGCATTCCAGCGGATCGTGCAGACAGCGCAGCAAGCGTTCGACACAACCGCGCATGTCATCGTCGAGCACCACCGAGGTCATCGACTCCGGTGTCTGCGCCGGAATATGCCGCCCCGGTGCCAGCCCCATGGCCAGCACCAGCTCACCGAGCAGCACCCGGTCGATCGCCACCGACACGCCGAGCAACGGCGCGTCCGGCAACGCATAGGTCTCGCACTCGAACGGCACCGGCAGCGCCTGGATCAGATAATGCCCGGCGCCATATTCCATGGTGCGAGGGCCGAGATACGCCAGTTTGCTGCCCTGAGCAATGATCATCAGGCTCGGTTCATAAATGTGCGGGCCACGGGCGACGTCGCAACTGGCGCGCAACACTTGCACGCCCGGCAGCCCGGTCTGGCTGTAACCATCGCGCAGCGCCAGAGGTTCGATCAGCGAAACCAGGGTGGCGTTGGCATCAAGGTGACGAGTCAATTGCATCGGCTGGCTCTTCAGAAAAAATCACGGAAAAAGGGATAAAAGCATCATCGCAGATCCTTTTGCCAATGCGGCCGATCACCCCCGCATGCCGGAGGATTAGGCATGACACCCGGAGGAATCGCCATGGCCGGACGACCAGACGGCGCCCAGAATGCGCCACCTCACTTGTCACTGCTTTTGCGAGGTTTCACATGTACACCGCCATCGGCTATGCCGCTCAAACGGCCACCACGCCCCTCGCCCCGATGAAATTCGAACGCCGCAGCCCTCGTGCCGACGACGTCGCCATCGAAATCCTGTACTGCGGCGTCTGCCATTCCGACATCCACCAGGCGCGCAACGAATGGGGCATCGCCGTTTATCCGTTGATGCCCGGCCATGAGATCGTCGGAAAAGTCACCGCCGTCGGTGCGAATGTTACCAAGCACAAGGTCGGCGATCTGGTCGGCGTCGGCTGCATGGTCGATTCCTGCCGCACCTGCGAAGCCTGCCAGTCGAACCTCGAGCAATACTGCCTCGAAGGCCCGACCATGACCTACGCCACCCCGGACCGGGTCGATGGCAGCAACACCATGGGCGGTTATTCGGACAGCATCGTGGTCAGCGAACACTTCGTGGTGCGCATCCCCGAGAAGCTCGATCTGGCGGCTGCCGCGCCGATTCTCTGCGCCGGCATCACCACCTACTCGCCACTCAAGCACTACGGCGTGAAGGCTGGCGACAAGGTCGGGATTCTCGGCATGGGCGGCCTCGGCCACATGGGCATCAAGTTCGCCAAGGCCATGGGTGCCGAAGTGACGCTGTTCACCCGTTCGGCAAGCAAGGCCGAGGAAGGTCGTCGTCAGGGCGCCGATCACGTGATCGTCTCCACCGACGAAGAACAGATGAAAGCCGCAGCCGGTCGTTTCGACTTCCTGCTGGACACCATTCCGGTGCAGCACGACCTCAACCCGTACCTCGACACCCTGCGCTTCGACGGCGTGCACATTCTGGTGGGTCTGATCGAACCGATCGATCCGCCGGTCCACGCCGCCAAACTGGTACTGGGTCGTCGTGTATTGGCCGGTTCGCTGATCGGTGGCGTCGCCGAAACCCAGGAAGTGCTGGATTTCTGCGCCGAGCACAACATCAGCTGCGACATCGAAATGCTCGACATCCGCCAGATCAACGAGGCCTACGCCCGCATGATCGCCGGTGATGTGAAGTATCGCTTCGTCATCGACATGGCGACTCTGAAGCTCTGATTCCTCAGACCTTCAAGCCAAGCTCCGCCGAGAGCCGGGTTGTGACTCCTTTGATCAGGGGAATCAGCTCGGCCATTTTCTCCAGCGGCATGTACGGCACGGTGCTGGCGATGCTGATCGCCGCGACGATGCGCTTGCTCGCGTCGCGGATCGGCGCCGCCACGCAGCGGATCGCCGGCTCGTTGTCTTCCAGATCGAACGCATAGCCACCGGCCACATACTCGGTCATCCGTTGCGCCATTTGCTCCCACGACTGCTGGGGATGCTGCGGCCAGAACTGACTTTTCCCGCCCGCCGGCAGGCTGATTTCGTACAGCCGCTGCCAATCCTGCGGCGAATCATCCAGCATTAGCGCCTTACCGATTCCGGTTCGTGCCAACGGCATGCGATGGCCAACCCGCGAACGCATTTCCGGGCCGTTGCGTCCCGGATTCTTCAGCAGGTAAAGCACTTCGTCGCCTTCACGAATCCCCAGGTGAACGGTGTCGCCGGTCAGCGCCGACAACTCGTCCAGATACGGCCCGGCCAATGTCGCCAACGGCAACTCTTCACGCGCCTGAAAACCCAGTTCGATCAGCTTCGGCCCCAGCAGGTAACCGACTTGCGGCACGACGCGCAGGTAACGCTCGTCCACCAGACAACTGGCCAGACGATGAGTGGTGCTGCGGGTGGTGCCGATCAGGCGGGCAATCTCTTTGAGATCGCGGGCGCCACTGGCAACCGCCTGCACCACACCCAACCCGCGAAGCAGGGTCTGGGTGCCGGTCGGCGCGGCGTCCTTGGCATTTTTCGGGGCGTCTTCCTGCATATCCAGCCTTTAGCGTTGAGCGAGGGAACGGGCGGCATTATGGTCGCCCGACAGGGACGACTACAACTCGATGCGCTCGACCTTGCCCACCAGCAGCACGTAGGACAAAGCACCGATCAATGCCAGAACCGCGATGTAGGTGATCGCCGGCGCAAACGAATCGCCGCTGGCGAGAAAGCCGATGACAATCGGCGTGGCAATCGCCGACAGATTGCCGATGAAGTTGAACACCCCACCGGTCAAGCCCAGCAACCGCGCCGGCGCCAGCGTCGAGACCAGCGACCAGGTGATCGACGCCAGCCCATTGCCGAAAAACGCCAGGGCCAGGAAGGCAATCACCAGCGGCGTCGACTCGACGAAGTTGGCCCCGATGATCGAGGTAGAAATCAGCAACCCGCCAATGATCGGCAGTTTGCGCGCAAACCCGACGGTGCAGCCACGGCGGATCAGGAAATCGGAAAAGAACCCGGAGCACAGCACGCCGATGAACGCGGCGAGAAACGGCAGCGAAGCCAGCAGACCGGACTTGATAAAGTCCATGCCGCGGTATTTCACCAGGTAGGTCGGGAACCACGTCAGGAAAAACCACAGCGTCGAGTTGAGGCAGAACTGGCCGAGGTAGATCCCCCACAACTTGCGTTTGCTCAGGACGATGCCGAGATCGGTCCAGCTGAATTTCGCCTTCACTTTTGCAGTTTCAGCGGCGATATCCACCAGGCCGCCGCCCTCGCGGATCAGGTCGATTTCCGCTTCGTTGGCGCCTTTGAAATCACGCGGCTCGCGATACACCGCGTACCAGATCGCCGCCCAGATGATGCCCACCGCGCCGGTCACGACAAACACCATGTGCCAGCCGAACTCGTGTTGCAGCCACGCCAGCACCGGGGTCAGAAACGCCAGCCCGACAAACTGCCCGGAGGTGTAGAACCCGATGGCCGTGGCCCGCTCACGCTCGGGGAACCAGGTTGTCACCACACGGCTGTTGATCGGGTACGCCGGCGCTTCCAGCGCACCGACCGCCATGCGCAGCACGAACAGCGCGATGAAACTGGCGGCGAACCCGAGCATCACGGTGGCCAGCGACCACAACAACAGCGCAACGCTGTAAAGAATGCGCGGCGGCACGCGATCCACCAGCCAACCGCCGGGGATCTGCATGGCAGCGTAGGTCCAGCCGAATGCGGAAAAGATCAGCCCGACATGCACCGGGTCGATGCCCAGATCGGAAGTGAGCGCCGGGGCGGCAATCGACAGATTGCTACGATCGAGGTAGTTGATGACCACGGTGATGAACAGCAACACCATGATGAAAAACCGCTTGCGGCTGGGCGTGACTAACGTCGCTTGCCCGGTGAGGGTTTGCGGTTGCATGGGGAGCGCCTCTTTTTATGTTTATTGAGGTCGGGGGGATGCAGATCTCCGCTCCCTGGAGATCTGACTTACTGGATACGGCAGGAAATCAGCGACTCACCACTCGGCAAAACTGCCATCGGCATGACGCCAGATCGGGTTGCGCCAGCGGTGGCCGACCGCCGCGCGTTCGATCACGTATTCCTCGTTGATCTCGATCCCCAGGCCCGGGCCGTTCGGGATCTTCACGAAGCCCTTGTCGTAGTCGAACACCCGTGGATCCTTCACATAATCGAGCAGGTCATTGCTCTCGTTGTAATGGATGCCCAGGCTCTGCTCCTGGATAAACGCGTTGTAACAAGCGGCGTCCAGTTGCAGACACGCCGCCAGTGCAATCGGCCCCAGCGGGCAGTGCAGCGCCAGCGCCACGTCGTAGGCTTCGGCCATGTTGGCGATCTTGCGGGTCTCGGTGATACCGCCGGCGTGGGAGGCATCGGGCTGGATGATGTCGACGTAACCTTCGCTCAACACCCGTTTAAAGTCCCAGCGCGAAAACAGTCGCTCGCCGAGGGCAATCGGGGTGCTGGTCAGCGGAGCCAGTTCTTTCAACGCTTCGTAGTTTTCGCTGAGCACCGGCTCTTCGATGAACATCAGTTTGTACGGGTCGAGCTCCTTCATCAGCACCTTGGCCATGGGCTTGTGCACCCGGCCATGGAAGTCGACGCCGATGCCGACGTTCGGCCCCACCGCATCACGCACGGCGGCAACGTTGGCCAGCGCCAGGTCGACCTTTTCGAAGGTATCGAGAAATTGCAGCTCTTCGGTGCCGTTCATTTTCACCGCCGTAAAACCACGGCCCACCGCCTCTTTCGCGGCCCGCGCAGTGTCCGCCGGACGGTCGCCGCCGATCCACGAATACACACGGATCTTGTCCCGCACCTGACCGCCGAGCAGGTCACTGACCGACACGCCCAGCGCCTTGCCCTTGATGTCCCACAGCGCCTGGTCGATGCCGGCCAGTGCGCTCATGTGGATCGCGCCGCCCCGGTAGAAGCCGCCGCGATACAGTACGGTCCAGATGTCTTCGATGTTGCGTGGGTCTTTGCCGATCAGGTAGTCGGACAATTCCTCGACCGCAGCGGCGACGGTGTGGGCGCGGCCCTCGACCACGGGCTCGCCCCAACCGGTCACGCCCTCGTCGGTTTCGACTTTCAGGAAGCACCAGCGCGGCGGGACGATGAAGGTGGTCAGTTTGGTGATTTTCATCTTTTTGTCTCTCTTGTTAGATGCAGCGCACGCAGCGCCAAAAAGTCTCAGCGAAGGGCTTTCCAGGCCGCCACGTACGCTTTGGCATTAGCCGCCACTTGCTCAGTCGTCATGCCCGGTTTGAACAGCCCGGAACCGAGGCCGAAGCCTTTGACGCCAGCGTCGATGAACACCTGCATGTTGTCCGGTGTAATGCCGCCGACGGGCGCCAGGATCGTCCCCACCGGCAGCACCGCCAGCCAGGCTTTCACCACTGCCGGGCCCATCTGTTCGGCCGGGAACAGCTTGAGAATGTCGGCCCCCTCCTCCAGCGCCGCGAAGGCTTCGGTCGGCGTGGCGACGCCCGGCGACAGGTACAGCCCCGCCGCTTTCGCCGCCCGCAATACCTTGGCATCGCTGTGGGGCATGACGATCACCTGGCCGCCCGCTTCCTTCACCCGTTCGACCTGTTCCGGGGTCAGCACCGTGCCGGCACCGATCAGGCAATCGGCGGGCAGGGTCTCACGCAGGATGCGAATGCTTTCGTACGGTTCGGGGGAATTGAGCGGTACTTCGATGACGCGAAATCCGGCCGCATACAGGACTTCTCCGACAGCAGCAGCTTCCTGCGGATGCAGGCCGCGCAGGATCGCGATCAAACCGTTTTGCGCCAGTGCTTGCTTGAGCATGTCAGGCCTCCAGTCAGGGTTAACGGGATGAGGAATCGATCAGTCCGGCGGCGAGCGCCAGTTGCCACAGCCCACGCTCGGTGGCTTGCTCGGCCAGCGTCACCCGGGCAAAACCGCAGGCGTCGAGGGCCCGGCTGTAACGGGCGCACAACTGTGCGTTGCCGATGAGGACGATCGAAGGAAGCTGTGCGCTGTTGCGCCGGCGTCGTTGCACAGCGGCCAGCGCCGTCAGCTCGTGGCCGATCAGCAGGCCGGACAGATAGTCCGGTTGCGCGGTGGCGCTGAGTTCACCGGTCAGGCCCAGGCTGCGGGCGCTGAACAAGGTCGACAGCACGCCGATCTCGCCCTCCGCCGACAACGCCACCTGCACGCCGCGATCAAACGCCTCGGCATTGAACGTTGCGCTGTGCTGTTGGGTACGGCCGAGAATGCTGTGTTCGCTGAGCACGGCGAACACTTCGCCGGTCATGAAGGTGTCGAAACGAGTGATGCAGCCATCGGCCACTTCCACCCATTTCGAATGACTGCCCGGCAGGCCGATCAGCAGATCATTGCCCGCCTCGATCGGCAGGTTCTGCAGGACGCCGAGGACCTGGGTTTCCTCGCCGCGCATCACGTTCGGCAGTGCCGAACGCTGAATCACACCCGGCACGATATGCACGTCGACACCGCGAAGACTGCGAACGGTTTGCAGGGATTTTCCGAGATCGGCCACGTTGGCCGGCGTATCGCGGTAGGACGCTTCGCGCCAGCCCTGAGCGCTGCCGACCATGCCGCAGGCAATCACCGGCAAGCCGGGTTGCGCATCGAGCCAGTCGCCGCACGCCTCGTCGAACGCCAGTTCAAAACCGTCGGAGCATTCGCAACCGTTGATGACGCGCGGCGTCTTCGGCAACTGCATGATCCCGAACGACAGCGACCGCTGCGCCAGCACCTGCCCGCCCGCCGCGAGTTTGTAAGCACGTAGTGAGGTCGTCCCCCAATCGAGCGCGATCAATTGCGCCAGCATCGCTTCACCTGTTTTGTTATTGGCAGTGAGTGAGCCGGACTATAAACCTGAGTAAAGCAAAATCTCAATATATAAATATCATTCCCACATTATGGGACGAAGACAAAAAAAGATCGCAGCCGTCGGCAGTGCTTGCGGGAATAACGATTTCCCTGCAGTAGCTGCCGACAGCTGCGATCTTTTACGCCGGGCTCAGTTGCCCTCGGCAAACTCCCGCAACACCTTGCCATCCATGCGATACCTCACCCACTCTTCCTGCGGTTGGGCGCCGAGGGATTTGTAGAATTCGATGGCCGGGGTGTTCCAGTCCAGCACGCTCCATTCGAAGCGGCCGCAGTCGTTGGCGCAGGCGATTTTCGCGAGGTGGCGCAGCAGGGTTTTGCCGGCGCCGCCGCCCCGTTGTTCGGGGGTGATGTACAGATCTTCGAGGTACAGGCAGTTGCTGCCCAGCCAGGTCGAATAGCTGAAGAAAAACACCGCGAAACCGATCGGCAGACCGTCGCGCAGGCAGATCAGGCCATGAGCAGTGGCGCCTTCGCTGAACAGGCTGCGCTCGATGTCGGCGACGCTGGCGATGACTTCGTGACGGGCCTTTTCGAAGTCTGCAAGTTCAGTGATGAACGCGAGGATTTGCGGAGCATCGCTGGGGGTCGCCGGGCGGATTTCGATCGTCATGGACGGGCCTTGTCGGAAAAAAGAAAACGCCATACTAAGGCGGCGCGCGGCGCTCGTCACATGGCAATCCTTTCCAGACCAGACTGCTGCACCTTGCCGACGATTTTCAGACCGTTGCCGGTCAGCGCCTGGCGCAGCTCCGTCATCGACGCTTGAAAGGTTTCATGGAGCAATTCAAGGAAGAGATCGGCCTCGAAAGCGCTCAGCCTTTCTGAACCGTTCGTCGATCATCAGGCACCAATCTTTCACGAGGGCAGACCAACAGGAGGTAAGGATTTCAATCACTGGAGACCCCCTATGATCTCGTCAAGGTTGACTGCGCTCGTATTCGCTACCCTCCTCAGCCCGGCGGTATTTGCCGCCTCGACTACCGCTGCCGGTACCGGGCCGACCGATCCGGTTACCCAGCCAAGAGCCCCCGCCATCAACAGCGCCCCCGGTATGAATACCGACGGTTCGGGTGTACCGCTGATCAATCAGCCACCCGCCACGGGAACCGATCCTCGCACCCAGGGCAGCGATCCCGGTCGCCAGGGCGGGATGAACACACCCAACGCTCCGGCTACCCCGGATAACGCCGGTCCAGGCGTCGGCTCGAAAACCACCACGGGTGGTTCGGGCTCTGAAGGCGCAGGCCAGTGATCCGTGCGTGATCCACGCAACACGCAACATGTCTTATCCACTTCCCTGAAGAGGTAACCATGAACGTCGATAAAAACCTGGAAAAAGAAGTCCTCACCCGCCTGTTGCATGCACATCCAAGCGGCCTCGGCAAAGAGGTGCTGGACAATTATCGCGGCGAGAAAGTCGTGGCCAGCGCCCTCGCCGCCTTGCAGGAGCGTGGACTGATTCACCACGGACACATCACTTGCAATGAAGCGGGAGAACATTCGCTGAATCTGCCGATCAAGCTCAGCGCTGCGGGTGTGGAAGCGGCCCGTAAACTCGATACCTGACGCCTCCAGTCGCTGGCGCAGGCAATGGTCGAATGCACTGCCTGCGCCAGTTCATGCAGAGATTTATCCGGATACAAGGAGAATCGTCATGCCTCGTGGAAGCAAAGCCAAATACACTGAAGAGCAAAAGCGCAAAGCCAAACACATCGAAGACAGCTATCAGAACAAAGGGATGTCCAAGGACGAAGCTGAAGCCCGCGCCTGGGCGACGGTGAACAAACAGTCCGGCGGTGGTGAGAAGGCCGGAGGCTCCGGGCGCCGCAAACCTGCCAGCGCCAAGGCCGAGGATCGCAAGGAATCGGCGCGGCGCGCGGCGGTGAGTCGTGAAGGGCATTCGCGCGACAGCAAGGCTTCGCGCGAAGTGCAGACGATCGACAGCCTGCGAAAGGAGGCCCGCGAACGGAAGATTCCCGGGCGCTCGTCGATGCGCAAGGATGAGTTGATTGCGGCATTGCGCAAGGCGAGTTGAATCAGGCTTTGCGCTGAATATTCTGGCCTTTTCGCGATCGATCAGTGATCGCAAGTCTCACGGATCAGCGCATCGACTTGGGCAGTGCCCGGTGCGGTCGCCGGGCCCCAGCGGGTGACGGCCAACGCAGCCGCGGCGTTGGCGCGCCTTGCGGCTTCGTGAGCGGACAGCCCTCGCGCCAGTCCAGCGACGAATACGCCTGCATGCGCGTCACCCGCGCCGTTGCTGTCCACGGCTTGCACTTTGAAACCCGGTACATGCCGGCGTTCGCCGCGCTGGTGAGTCCAGCAACCCTGCGGGCCGTCGCGCACCACCATCAGCACATCCTGTGGCAGGTGCACGGCCAAGCGGTCCAGCGCTGTTTCGATGTCCGCCGCGTCTGTGAAACGCAGCGCCTCGACGCTGTTGCTGGTCCACACATCAATGCGCGGCAGCAACGCCTGCATCATCGGTGAGTCCGGCGATTCCACCAGCGGGCCCGGATCGAACACCACGTTGATCGTCTTCGCCAGCGCCAGCGTCCACTCCAGCAACGCCTGGGCCTTGCCGCTGTGCAGCAGGCTGTAGCCGCTGACGTAGACGTAGTCTCCTGCCTCGGTGGCAACGCTGTTCAGTTCAGTCGCAGTGACCTCGCCTTCGGCGCCGATGTAGGAAATAAAACTGCGCTCGGCCGACGCATCGGTCAGCGCCACACAGATCCCGGTGTCGCGTTCTGCAGGCTGTTCGATGCCGATGCGGATGCCTTCGGCGTTCATCGCCTGCCGCGCCAGATCGCCGAAACGACCGTTACCGTGGCGACCGAGATAGACCACCGGCAAACCGTTGCGCACAGCAGCAGCCATCACATTGAAACCGCCGCCGGCTTCGAAACTGGCGGACTGCGCCAGCACGTCACCGCCGATTTGCGGCAGCGCCTCCACGGCCATGACCAGGTCGATGATGACCTGGCCGGTGTGCAACATCTTAGGCATGAGCATTCTCGGTTTGCGCAGCGCGGCGATCTCTCGCCCCGCCGAGTACGAAGTAAATGCCGCCGGCGACCACGAACGTCACGATCCAGCCGAGGCCGTTGTGGCCCAGCCACGAGTCGGACAGGAAGCCCTTGAACCAGACATTTTCAGCCGTGGTGCCGATGGTGGTGAAACTGAAGCCCAGCACGATGGCAATCGCCCACGCGCCGAATGCGCGCCACTCGATGCCGCCGCTGTACCAGTAGGCGCTGCTCGGGCTGACATCGAGCAGGTCTTTCGGGCTGTAGTAGTGACGGTGAATCAGGTCGACCACGAAGATCCCGACCCACGCGGTGATCGGTACCGCCAGCAGCGAAATGAAAGTGATGAACGGGCCGTAGAAACTGTCGGCGATCAGCATGAAGTAGATCGAACCGGCGAAGATCGCAACGATATCGACCACCACCGCGTACACGCGTTTGACCTTCAGGCCGAGGGTCAGCGTGGTCAGGCCGGCGGAATACACCGACAGGTTGTTCGACAGCAACAGACCACCGAACGCGGTGATGAGATACGGCACAGCCATCCAGGTGGGCAACATGTCGCGGATCGCCACGATCGGGTCAGTCGCCGACGCCAGGTCGTTGTTGCCCACCGAGAGCAGGCCGCCAAGGGTGATCAGCAGTACCAGCGGAATACCCGCACCGAATGCTGCAGACGCAACCAGGCGCACGGCTTTGACGCTGCGATGCTGATAGCGCGACATGTCGGCGCCAGCGTTGGCCCAGCCGATCCCGGTGCCGGCGGCCATGGTGCCGATGCCGATGATCATCGCGCTCATCGGCGCTGGCGTGGCATTGAACACCGCGCTCCAGTCGATGGTCGCGCAGAGGAAGCCGCCGACCAGAATGTTCAGCGCGCCGAACACGTAGGTCGCCCATTTCTGGATCACCAGCAAGGTGGCGTGGCCCAGGCCGGAAACCGACAAGGTCAGCAACACGAAAATCGCGATGAAAATCAGGGTCAACACCGGCGCGCTTTTGGCTTCAACCGGCGAGCCAAACAGGATCGAGCACAACGACAACAGCACGAACGCCGCAGTGGTGGTGTTGACCGTTTCCCAGCCCAGGCGCGACATCAGCGACACCAGCGTCGGGCCGATATTGCCGCGCACACCGAAGATCGCCCGGGACAACGTCAGGCTCGGCGCACGACCGCGACGGCCGGCAATCGAGATGATCCCCACCACCGCGAACGAACCGGCAGCACCGAGAATGGCGACGATAATCGCCTGCCAGATCGCCAGACCGCGAAACGCAACCAGCGTGGCGCCCAGCGGCAGGCCGAGGATGGAAATGTTGGCCGCGAACCAGACCCAGAACAGTTGCAGCGGATGGCCGTTGCACTCGCCTTCCGGCACCGGTTCGATGCCCCGGGTTTCCAGTTGCCCGGCGCTTTGCCCGGCGTTCGATGAACTCATGAAAAATGCTCCTGTTTGCCTTTATTGTGGTTGTGGCAATGACGCAGAACGACCAGACATCCCGCCCTTCCTGGGCCTGTCTGCGCGATCCATTGCGGGTGAAAATTCGAGATTTGTGGTGCGCCTTTTCGCGATGACGCCAGTTCAATCAACGCAAGGCCAACAGCCCCTGCACCAACGGTTCCAGCTCCAGATCGTTGACGGCCTTCACCGTCTCGATCATCGGTGCCGGCCAGCTCTGCAGGCCCAGGCAGGCCCCGAGCATGGCGCCGAGAATCGCGGCGATGGTATCGGTGTCGCCACCCAGGCTCGCGGCCATGCACAGCGCATCGAACGGCGTCATTTCACCGACCGCGACTTGCTGCGCGAGGGCGAACGACACCACCACCGATTCCTGCGAGGCCACCGAGGTGCCGATCACGTCGTACAGCAGATCCGCGAGCAACACCGGGTCGCTCTCGACACTGATGCTGCGCGCCCAACTGATCCGCGAAGCGATGCGCCCACCGGCCACCCAGTGCCCGTGGGTTTCCGCTTGCTGAGCGATCTGTTGGCCGAGGTTCAGCGCCGCGCCCAGATCGAGGCCGTTGATGCCGGCCGAAACCACCGCCGCCACCGCTGCCGCGCTGGAAATCCCCAGCGTGGTGTTGTGAGTGACCTGACAGGCCTGCACCACCGCCGCGATGAAGCGCTCCGGATCGGCGACATCCGCCGCGATCCCCACCGGGGTGATGCGCATCGCTGCGCCGTTGGTGGTGCCGTAGCGCCCGGCCTCTTCCGGCGAATGGCCGGCGAGGATCATTTCGATTGCACGTTTGGTCGACGGACCGAGCAAGTCCTGCGAGCCCTTGGCCTGCATCTCGGCTTCCCATTCGATCAACCGTTGCGCGAGCACCGCCGGCTCGATCCGGCCCTTGCCTTCGATCAGCAACTCGCCGACCAGAATCGCCTGTTCGGTGTCGTCAGTGATCGAGCCTTTGGGCATGTTCGCGGCAATCGGTTGCAAGGGGCCGGCGTCTTGCAGATCGGTGATCTGGCCGAAGCGCTGTTTGATGGCTTCGCGGTTCAGCGATTGCGTCGGCATGCCCAGCGCGTCGCCCAGGGCCAGGCCATAAAACGCGCCCAGGGCACGGTCGAGGGCGGTCATTTCGATTCTCCAAATTGCAGGTGCAGACGGAAATGCACCGGGTCGAGCAGGCTTTCAACTTGCTCCATGAAGCGATTTTGCCGGTCGTAAGTGGTGCGCAGCGCTTTCAGAAATACCGTGCCTTCAGGGCGCCCGAGCAGTTCGGCATCGACAGCGTTGAGCGGCTCGGCGCCGATCCACTGGTCGCCGCGCTCGCCGATGTAACCGTAGGCGGCCAGGGTGATGGTCAGGGAGTTATCGATCAGGCCGACTCGCGGCAGGCTTTCCAGGCCTCCGCTGGCGGGCATCAGAGAGCGTTCAAGGGACACCGCCGTGCCATCGTTGGAACGGCGGCGACGTTCGAGAAGAATGAATTGATCGGAGCCGAAACGCGGCAGCAGATCCTCGCGGGTCACGGCATCCAGGCGCAACACGTCGGTATTGATCATCGCCCCGCTGTCGGCCAAGGCCTGAGCCCAGCCGCTGCGCTGATCCAGCGCCACCCCGTCAAACGTGACGATGGAACCGACCCCGCTTTGCGTGGCGATGTAATTGCGCCGCTTCAGTTCGGCCAGCGCTTCGCGCAACGTGCCACGGCTGACGTTGAATTCCTGAGCCAACTGATGCTCGCCGGGCAACAGAAAGCCGTCCTCCATGAGGCCGCTTTCGATGCGTCGGACGAGCTCGTCGACCACCCGTTGTTTCTTGTCAAATCGTACCTGTCTAATCATGTACAAAGTGATAACCGAAACGGGTTGGGACGGGCAAGGGAAATTTTGGGTGGGGTGACGGAAGGCGGGAAGATCAAGAGCGCCCTCATCGGAACGCCGCCCGCCTAGCCCTCTCCCGGAGGGAGAGGGGACTGAATGGGGGATATTCGGGAGGTACGCCGACCTGAAAAGGCTTTGCCGAATCCTTAATCGACTGGATTCTTCAGGTCAATGTAGAGTGCAAGACACCTCGGTCGGCTCCCTCTCCCTCCGGGAGAGGGCTGGGGTGAGGGAGCTTTTGATCTTAGCGTTGCTTGAGACGGTCGATAACCACAGCCAGCAGCAGAATCGACCCTCGAATCACGTACTGGTAGAACGTGTCGATATTCTTCAGGTTCATCGCATTCTCGATAATCGCCAGAATCAACACCCCGGCAATCACATGCCGGATCATCCCGATCCCGCCACTCAGCGACACCCCGCCCAGCACGCAGGCCGAAATCACCGTCAGCTCAAAACCCTGGCCGATCATCGGCTGACCCGAAGTCATCCGCGACGCCAGAATCACCCCGGCCAACGCACCAATCACCCCATGCACGGCGAAGATGATGATCTTGGTTCGATCAACATTCACCCCCGCCAGCAACGCCGCTTCCTGGTTGCCGCCGATGGCCATGGTGTTGCGCCCGTAGGTCGTGTAGTTCAGCAACCAGCCAAAAAACAGGAAGCAGACGATGGTTATCAGAATCGGCACCGGCACGCCGAACAACTGGCCGTTGCCGAACACGAAAAACGATTCCTGCGATACGCCCACCGCTTTGCCATTGGCAAAGATGTAAGCCAGGCCTCGGACGATCTGCATGGTCGCCAGCGTCGTGATCAGCGCATTGACCCGCAACTTGGCGATCACGATGCCGTTGATCAGGCCGACGATCAGGCCCATCACCAGCGCCGCGCTGACGCCGAGAAACACGCTGTTGGTGTCGCGCATCACCACCGCTGCGACCACCCCGGCGCAGGCAATCACCGACCCCACCGACAAGTCGAAATGCCCCGACGCCAGGCAATACAGCATGGTGCACGCGGCGATCCCGGTGGTGGAAATTGCCAGACCCAGGCCACGCATGTTCAGCGGCGAGAGGAAGTTGTCGATCAGCAAGGTGCAGGCGACAAAAATGCCCACCGCCGCCAGCAGCATCACCCAGTCATCGAGAAAGCGCCGCATATCCAGGGGTTTGCGCTCGGTCGGCAGGGTTTCGTTTTGGGTTGTCATCATAGTCACCTCTCAGTTCGCCACGCCGTCAGCGCGGTGGCGCGGCAAAGCCAGTTGCAGCAGGTTGGATTCGTTGGCCTGGTCGCGGCTGACTTCGCCACGCAGGGCGCCCTCGCACAGCACCAGAATGCGGTCGGAAATACCCATCACTTCCATCAGATCGCTGGACACCACGATCACCGAAATACCGTCGGCGGCCAGGTTATGGATGATCTGATAGATCTCGGCCTTGGCACCGATGTCGATGCCGCGGGTCGGCTCGTCGAGCAGCAGGACTTTCATCGGCATCGACAGCCAGCGGCCGAGAATGGCTTTCTGCTGATTGCCGCCGGACAGGAACTTGATCTGTTGCCCGGCGTGGGGCGTTTTCACTTTCAGGGCCTTGATCTGTTTCTCGGCGTTGCCCTTTTCCCAGATCCCGCGCAGCAGGCAGCCGAGCCCGGAATGCGCGCCGCGTGCGCTGATATTGATGTTCTCGGCGACGCTGGCGAGCGGGATGATGCCTTCCTTCTTGCGATCCTCCGGGCACAGCAGAATTCCGGCGGCAATCGCATCGCGGGGCGAGCGCAGCTTCAGTTCATGGCCGCGCAATTCCAGGCGTCCGGCAGTGTTGCGCTCCAGACCACTGAGCAGCCGGAACAGCTCGGTGCGCCCTGCCCCGACCAGTCCGAACAGCCCCAGAATCTCGCCTTTGTGCGCATCGAAACTGATCGGCTCGCGCAGGCCCGGGCCGAGCAATCCATCGACTCTCAATGCCACTGCGCCACGGGGGCGACCGCGATAATCGTAGATGTCCTGAATGTCGCGCCCAACCATGCAAGTCACCAGTTGATCGTGGGTCAGCTGGCTCATGTCGTCGAAGGTGCGCACGTAGCGACCGTCCTTGAACACCGTCACCGCGTCGCAGATGCGGAACACTTCTTCCATGCGATGGGAGACGTAGAGCACCACTTTGCCCTCGTCGCGCAGCCGGCCGATGATCGCCATCAAGCGGTCGATTTCCCGCGCCGAGAGGCTGCTGGTCGGTTCGTCGAAGGCAATCACATGGGCGCCACGGGACAACGCCTTGGCGATCTCCACCAGTTGCCGCTGGCCGAGGGACAGGCGTCCGACCTTGGTCTGCGGGTCGATTTCATCGGCCAGGCCCTTGAGGCAAGCCAAGGCTTGCTGACGCAGCGCGCCACGATTGATCAGGCCGAAGCTGGCCGGCAGGTGACCGAGGAACAGGTTCTCGGCCACGGTCATTTCCGGCACCAGATGCAACTCCTGGTGAATCACCGCCACGCCGCTGCCGATGCTGTCGGCGGTGGACTTGAAGGCCATTGCCCGCTCACCGATCTGCAACTCGCCGCTGCTCGGGATGTAGGCACCGCCGAGGATTTTCAGCAGGGTCGATTTGCCGGCGCCGTTCTCGCCCATCAAGGCGTGAACCTGCCCGGGGTGAGCGACGAAACTGATGCCGTCCAGCGCCTTCACGCCCGGGAAGGTCTTGCCGATCCCGTTGAAACGCAGGCTGCCGCTGGCGCTGTGTTCTTGTGTTTGTACTTGCGCGTGCATTTAAGCCACCTCATCACACCGTTCAAACGGCCCGGCTGCCCGGGCCGTCGCTGCCGTCAGTTCCACAGGCCGATCTTTTCCAGCTCCTGCTTGAAGTTGTCGCGGGTGATCAGGGTCACGTCGTCCATCGCGGTGTACTTCGGCGGTTCTTTGCCGGTGGTGACCCACTCGTACATCATCTCGGCAGTCTTGTAGCCTTCAATGTGCGGGCTCGGCAGCATCGAACCGTAGAAGCCGCTGTTGGGCTTTTTCAACTCGCCGATGGCATCGGTGCCGTTGATGCCGATGCCGATCACGTTGGCCGCGGCAAACCCGGCGGCTTCGGTGGCGCGCACGCCGCCCAGCACGGTGTTGTCGTTCATGCCGCCGATGATCAGGTTCTTCGCCGCGCCCGGCAGCTTGACCAGCGCCGAGTTGGTGGCGTCCATGCTGCCCGGTACGTCGAGGGTTTTCAGAGCGGCTGTCAAAATGTGATCTTTCGGCATGCCCGCGTCTTCGAGCGCCTTCATCGAGCCGTCGGTGCGCTTCTTGCCGGTGTCGAGTTCGTTGTAGGTGTTGACCACCGCGTAGGTGTCTTTCCAGTCCCAGTTACGCTTTTTCGCTTCGGCGGCCATCGCGGCGCCCTGCTTCTGGCCGACTTCGAACGCGGCCATGCCGAGGTACGGCACGTCTTCCATGAACTTGCCATTGGCGTCGACGAAGCGGTCGTCGACGGCAATCACTTTCAGATCATTGAGTTTGGCCTTGGCCATGATCGCTGGGCCGAGGGACACGTCCGGCGGGCAGATGACGAAGCCCTTGGCGCCATTGGCTGCGAGGCTGTCGATGGCCGAGAGGGTTTTCTCGCCGTCCGGCACGGCGATCTTGATCAGTTCGAAGCCCTTGTCCTTGGCGGCTTTCTCGGCGAAGGCCCATTCAGTCTGGAACCACGGCTCTTCAGCCTGCTTGACCAGAAAACCGATCTTCACCGGATCGGCGGCCAGCAGCGAACTGCTCAGGCTGAACGCAGTGACCGCCAACGCGGTACTGCACAGGGTACGAATCCCGAAACGACGTTTCATAAGCAGACTCCTTGTTATTTTTCTTGAGCGTTATTTGAAAAACGTTAAAGCGGTCGAAGCGTTTCCTGCGCATCATGACGACAATAGTCATATCGTATGATGATTGGATTTCAGGCGGACCTTTCCACCTGAAATCCGCTTTTCTCAGTCGTGGTACATCACCGAGCGGCCACCATCGATGGTGATGCACGAGGCATTGATGAACGGCGCTTCATCACTGGCCAGGAACACGGCGGTCATCGCCACTTCAATCGGCTGGCCGATGCGTTTCGGCGGATGCAGATCGAAAGCGCGCTGGCGTTCGGCGTGCGGGTCGGCAAAGCCGTTCCAGTAGTCGACGTTGAGCTGGGTTTCGATGTAGCCCGGGGCGATGGCGTTGACGCGAATGCCCTTCGGCGCGTACTCGATACCCAGCGCGCGGGTCAGCCCGAGCAGACCGTGCTTGGCCACCGGGTACGGGAAGCAGCCGGGAATGATGTTTGTCGAATGGGTCGAGGCAATGTTGATGATGCTGCCGATGCCCTGCTCGATCATCTGCGGCAGCACGGCTTTGCAGCCATACCAGGCGCCGTCGAGATCGATGGCGAAGCAGCGTTTCCAGTCTTCTTCGGTCATTTCCAGCGGGTCGCGGAACACGTTGACCCCGGCGCAATTGACCAGCACATCGATGCGACCGTGCAGTTCGATGGCCAGTTTGGCCATGGCGTGCAGATCCTGCTGACGCGATACATCGGCCTTGATCGCTTGCACGTCGGCGCCCTGCTCGCGCCAGTGCGCGGCGACTTTCTCGACCTTTTCAGCCTGGATATCGCTGATCACCAGTTTGGCCTGTTGCGAGGCAAAGGTCGCGACGATTGCTTCACCGATGCCTTGGGCGGCGCCGGTCAGCAGCACGACCTTGTTTTTCAGGCGCTCACCCTTCGGTGGCTCGGGCACGGGTGGCAGGGACAGAGGTTCAGCCATGGATCAGGACTCCTGTTCGAAAGCATAAAAAAACCGGGCATCTGACGATGTCCGGTCTGGAAGGCTTGTGGAACAAAACAGGCGAGCGCACGCCACGGAACCGAAACGGCCCGAAGCGCTGACTCCGCTGTGGAGTGCGATGAAAATTCGCTGCATCACTTCACCTGTTTTGTTCTTTTTAAGTGTGAGTGCGTGTTACTGCTGGAGCCGACTATAAACCCGACCGCCAAATAATCTCAATATATAATTTTGCATCCCATATTTTGGGATTTAACTAGCAAATCGCGTACAGAGCTTTCCGGCAACATCAACCCGCATCGACAGCACGGCGCCGTCCAGCGAGTGGTTCAGCGGACTTTTGGCGCTGGTGATGTACAGCGTTTTCAGGTCTGCGCCGCCAAATACACAACTGGTCGGGCGGCTGATCGGCAGGTCGATCTTGCGGTCGATCTGGCCATCCGGTGTCAGGCGCAGCAGGCAACTGCCGTCCCAACGGGCGTTCCACACGTAGCCTTCGGCGTCCATCGCCGAACCGTCCGGGCCGCCGTTCTGATCGGCGCTGTACCAAGGCTGGGCGGTGTCGAGGTTGCCGTCGGTGTGAATGAAGTAGCGGTACAGCGTGCTGTCGAGGCTGTCGCCGAACAGCAGCGTGGTGCCGTCGTCACTCCAAAGCAGCGTGTTGGGAATGCCAAGACCCCGTAGCAACGGCGTGACTCTTTTGTCCGGATCAATCCGGAACAGCCCGCCGGAACGACGGGTGATCGGCAGATCCTCGCCGTGTTCGCCGATGTTGTTTTGCATGGTGCCTAGCCACAAGCGGCCCTGACCATCGCAGCGCGCTTCGTTGGCACGATTGCCCGGTTGCGGATCGGCGACGCAGAACAGCGACAGTCGCGGTTCAAGTCCGGGAGAATCCAGATCAAGTCGGTAGACGCCGCTGCTCAGGGTCACCAGCGCATCGCCGCTGGCGCAGGGAATGAACGCCGAGACGTGTTCCGGCATCTGCCAGATCTGCACGTTCTGCCCGATCAGCCGCAGCGCCTGCCTGCCAGCGATGTCCACCCAGTACAGCGCCTGAGTCGGTGCGTCCCAGAACGGGCCTTCGCCCAGTTGCGCCCGATGCTCTGTCACCGCAGTCCACGTCATGCAACCTCCTGTCTTGTTGTTTTTGTCAGCTGGCTTTCTTGCCGGCCATCACCTGCGGGTAAAACCGCTTGATGGCCAGGTCGGCATTGTCGATCAGGGTCATGCAGGCCCACACTCCGCGCGCGGCATCCCGGGCGGCGATGGCGTCGGCCATGTCTTTGTGGATGGGCAGTGTCCGGCGCAATTCGTCGGGGTCGGCTGCGGAAACTTCGAAAGACACGGCGAGCAGCGCGCCGAGGGCCGGCACCATTTGCTCGATGAATTGATTATGGCTGGCGGCGAGTATGCATTCGTGGAAGAACTGGTCGGCACGGTTGTAATCGATGCCGCTGTCCACTGCCCGCTCAAGCGCGTTGTAGGCCTGCTGCACGGCTTGCACCTGTTCCACGGTCGCCCGCTCGCAGGCCCAGCGCACCGCCATCGGTTCGATGGTGCGGCGCAGGTCGAGCAGGTCATCGACGAAGTTTTCCGGCAGGCCGCTACGTGACAACCAGCCCACGACTTGCGGATCGAACAGGTTCCAGCGCTTGATCGGCAGCACCCGCGTGCCGACTTTCGGCCCGACTTCAAGCATGCCTTTGGCGACGAGGGTCTTGATGGCTTCGCGGATGACGGTGCGGCTGACCCCGAGCTGCTCGCCCAGATCGGCCTCGACCTTGATCGCCTGCCCCGGTTTTACCTGGCCGGCGGCGATCCAGGCGCCCAGCCAGTCAACCGTTGATGCGTGAAAACTGCTCGACATGGACACCCCGAAGCCGTTCGCTGTGAGTGTCTACGCTAATCATCATACGATTGGGAGTCAACGACAAAAAACCGCAGCCTGCTTTCACAGACTGCGGTTTCTTAGGGTTCGAGGCCGATGCGGAAGAATTCGCCGCTACTCCAGACGCCGAGCCAGCGCTGGCCATCGATTTCCCGGCTGACTGCCAGTTCGACCAATTGGTAGAACACGTTGCGATGGATCAGCGCTTCGAGGTTGGTGCGTACATGCACATAAGGGGCTGGTTCTTGAGTGACCGGGTCGATCTCGACGCGGAGCGGATGTTCCGCGCCGGCCTCGGTGGTTTCATCGACATTGGTGGTAAAGCGCAGCACTTGCGACTCGCCCTCGCCCTCCACGTCGACGGCAATCGCCACGAAGGGCGCGTCATCGACCTTGATCCCGACTTTCTCAACCGGCGTGATCAGGAAGTAATCATCGCCATCGCGGCGGATGATGGTGGAGAACAGCTTGACCATCGACTTGCGCCCGATCGGCGTACCCAGGTAATACCAGGTGCCGTCGCGGGCGATGCGCATGTCGATGTCGCCGCAGAAGTCCGGGTTCCACAAGTGCACCGGCGGCAAGCCTTTGGTTTTGGGGATTTGCCCCAGCAGGTCATTGGCTTTTTGCGGGCCACTCATGGCGTACTCCTTGAATTACTGGTCCCCGACGCCCAGCAGGCTGCGCGCATATTGCGCGAGCGGTGGGCCGATCAGGTCTTCGGGCTTGTTGTCGTGGAACGTCAGTAAACCGCCACGACTCTTGATCCGTGCAGTATCAATCAAATACTGGGTGCTGGTCTCGATCAACATGATCTGAATCACGCCGCCGTCGATACCGAGGCGATCCACGGCTTCCTGATCGAGCCACTCATCGGAGTTGCCGATGCGGTCGTCGGCCTTGGCGAAACGGGTGTAAAGCAAGTAATGAGCACCGGCGTCGCGGGCTTCGCCCATCGCCTGGTCGAGGCCTTCCGGCGCGCGGGCGCGGCGGACCATCGGGAAGTATTCGACGAAGCCTTTGAAGGCCTCTTCAGCGACTACGTTGGGGCGCGGGTAGGAACCACCCGGCGGCGCGAACGAGCCTTGCGCGATGTAGATGAACGAATCGGGCTGAATACGGAAATTGTTAACGCGGCGGCTGTCGCTGTGATCCAGCAGACCCGCGTCGCTCATCTGGTAGCGAGTCCCTTCGGCCATGTCACTGACAGTCATACAGCCGCCCAGCGCCAAAACGGCCAGCAGCAAAACCAGGCTACGCATCCTAATCCTCCAGAAGCCGGTGACGGAAAACCGGCGAATGGCCGTAGGATGCAGCTTTTGCGCCAGTCCTTGGAAATGTGCAGGTATCCGCTTTGAAATAGAGTTTCTGTGGCGAGAGACTTAGCCGCCGATGATCTTCATGACGGTGGCGCCACCGGAGAATGCGACTTCCTGCTTGTCGCCCAACGCCTTGACCAGTAGTCGTTGCAACGCCGGCAGCGCCTCGTGGCGCGGTTTGTCGAGCAGGTCACCGACATAGTGGCGGTTGCTCGACGACAGGCAGCCATGCAGCCATCCGGTGGACGACAGGCGCAGGCGCGAGCAGGTTCGGCAGAACGGCACGCTTTCGTTGGCGATCACGCCGAAATTGCCCAGACCGGGAATCGCATAGCGAACAGCCGTGGCGTCCACCGGCGCGTCGGTTTGCGCATACTCGTAATGCTCGCCGATCAGACTCAGCAGCTGTTGCAGGCTGACAAACTGTTGCAGGAAGGCATTGGAGTCGGTGGCCAGGTGACCCATTCGCATCAACTCGATGAAACGCAGTTCAAAGCCGCGTTCAAGGCAGTAATCGAGCAACGGCATCACCTGGTCGAGGTTCTGCCCGCGCAGCGGCACCATGTTGACCTTGATCTTCATTCCCGCCGCTGCCGCCTGATCCATGCCATCCAGCACAGTGGCCAGATCGCCACCACGGGCGATGCTGCGGAACGCGCCGGCGTCCAGCGTATCGAGGGAAACGTTGATGCGTCGCAGGCCGGCATCGACCAACAACGGGAGTTTTTTCGCCAGGAGCTGGCCGTTGGTGGTCAGGCTGATGTCATCCAGGCCCATCTTGCCGACGGCGCTCATGAACGACTCGAGCTTGGGGCTGACCAGCGGCTCGCCGCCAGTGATGCGCAGGCGCTCGATACCGGCAGCTTCGATCAGATAAGCCACGCCACGTGCCATGGCCTCGGCCGACAGTTCATCCTGCGCAGCCACCAGCCGCTTGCCGTTGGGCACGCAGTAGGTACAGGCGTAATTGCAGGCTGAAGTCAGACTGATCCGCAAATTGCGAAAACGCCTGCCTTGACGGTCAACGATCATGAAGCACTCCGGCGATGGAAAATCGAGCGGCTAAAACTTGACTCACAATTCAAGTTTTAGCAAGCCCTATGCCTGAGTATATTCCTGAGGTACTGCGCCATGTAGCGAAAAACACGGCGCATAAGGCAACTGAATGATTCAGCTGCTCGGCGTTTCAGGGTCGCGCTTGCGCTTGTTGCCCATGCGCACGCCGATATCCATCAGGAACTGGAAGAAACCTTCCTGATCTTCCAGCACATTGCTCCAGAACGGCGAGTGATACAGCGCCACCGCGCCGTGCACCAGCGCCCAGGATGCGCAGTAGTGGAAGTACGGCGGCACGTCTTCGAGCTTGCCTTCGCTGATGCGGCCCTTGATGAGCAGCGTCAGACGTTCGAAGTTCGAGGCACGGATCTTGTGCAGCTCCTCGACCATCTCCGGCACCTGATTGCCCTTGACCACCTTCTCTTCCAGGCGATCGAACAGGCGATAGCGCTGCGGGTCACGCATGCGGAATTCAAAGTAGGCACGGGACAGGGCTTCCTTGTCCTTGTCGACATCGGCCGAATGCAACAGCTCGTTCAAGTCGCGCTCGTAATCGAGCATCAGGCGCAGGTAGATCTCGGCCTTGGACTTGAAGTGCTTGTAGATCGTGCCTTTGCCGATACCCACGGCATCAGCAATCATCTCGACGGTGACACTGTCTTCACCTTGTTCGAGGAACAGCTTGAGCGCGGTATCGAGAATTTCTTGCTCGCGGCGACGAAACTCACGGACCTTACGAGGTTCTTTGTGCATAAGAAAAGGTCTGTAGGGGTCAAAATTCGAAGCCGCGTATTATGCCTAACTTGCGCAAAAATGCACGGATCATCCGACCATATCTGTGTTTCTTGTTCATTTCACGAACGTTTGCACGGCAATGAGAACATAACCGAAGCGAACGTATTCCAAATTTGTTTAAAAACCCCGACTGCCCCACTGGACTGAACGCCAGACTGATCAATACTTGAACTGTCGGGCGACATCTCCCCCAAGTGTCGCGCCGGTAAAGGTACCAAAGGACCGCGTGCCTTTGTTTTACTCCTAATGGTCTTAACCCGGATTCACCCCCCAGAACCCGGGTTTTTTTTGCCTGCGATTCAGGCTTTTACGTGGGCCAGCGGAAACAGCCGCTTGAAGTTCTGCGTGGTCTGCTCGGCAAAACGCTCGTAGTTTTCACCCCGCAGCATCGCCAGAAACTCTGCCACTTCCCGCACGTATTGCGGCAGGTTCGGCTTGCCGCGATAGGGGATCGGCGCCAGGTATGGCGAATCGGTTTCCACCAGCAGGCGATCAGCCGGAACCTTGCTCGCCACATCGCGCAGCGCATCGGCATTGCGGAAGGTGACGATGCCCGACAGGGAAATGTAATAACCCATGTCCAGCGCTGCCTTGGCCATGTCCCAGTCTTCAGTGAAGCAATGCAGCACGCCGGCCTGGGGCAGCGCGGCTTCGCGCAACAGCTCAAGCGTGTCGGCGCGGGCGCCACGGGTATGGATGATCACTGGCTTGCCGGTCTGCCGGGCGGCCTGCAGGTGCAGACGGAACGATTCCTGCTGCAGCTGGGCGGCTTCCGGCTCGTAGTGGTAGTCCAGACCGGTTTCACCGATCGCCACCACTTTCGGGTGATTGAGCTCGTGCAGCAGCCAGTCCAGTGCCGGTGCCGCGCCGGGCTGCACATCCAGCGGATGCACGCCGACCGAACAATCGACGTCTTCATAGCGCTCGGCCAACGCTTTGACATCGGCGGCGTTGTCGGCACTGACGCCGATGCACAGAAAGTGACCGACCCCGCGCTGACGGGCCGCATCCAGCGCGGCATCCAGGGAACCGTCGTGGACGGCAAGGTCGAGGCGATCAAGGTGACAATGGGAATCTACGAGCATAAAAAGGACTGCAACTTACATCGTATGAGTGGGACGGTCGGACTTCAGGGCTCCGGCCAGATGGGTTTCGATGCGACTGCGGGCGGTGTTGTCGCCATCGTTGAATTGCACGCCGACGCCGGCCGCGCGATTGCCCTGGGCGCCTTTGGGAGTGATCCAGGCGACTTTGCCGGCCACCGGAATCTTTTCCGCTTCATCCATCAGATGCAACAGCATGAACACCTCGTCGCCCAACTTGTAGCTCTTGTTGGTGGGGATGAACAGGCCACCGTTCCTGATGAACGGCATGTAAGCGGCATAAAGCACGGATTTGTCCTTGATGGTCAGGGACAAGATGCCGTTGCGCGGCCCCGGGCTGACGGGTTCATTCATGTTGACCTCCACTGCTGATGTTCAGAGTCTAGGTACACATTCTTATCTTTGGCCAGGCAGACTCGCCCATTGCACCAACAACGCTTCCAGCAGCAATGCCGCGTTGAGGTTGGCCTTGCTCAGGACTTTCTGGCGCTGGGCGAGAATCCAGTCCTGGATATCGAGCACTTTAGCCTGAGCGCTTTTCTGCGCCAGATACTGCACAACCTTGCGCATGTCGGTCAGGCCCAGGCCCGCTTCATCCTGGGTCAATTGATAACGCAGGATCAGGCTCGACCAGTCGCAGAACCAGTCGAACAGACGCAGCATCGGAATGTTTTTCCACTCCTCGGCCAGCTGCGTCGGCGATTGCTGCTGCTTGAGCAGCTTCTTCACGCCTTCCACAACTTGCGCGCGCTGTTCGCGCACGCCCTGTCCCTGCAACGTCACGGCCGCCAGCGGCGAGCCAGCGGCCAGGGTCAAGAGTTCGACACGTTCGTCTTCGGAACATTCCGGCAGCGCCCGAGCCAGCCATTGCAGGCTCATGGCCTCGCTCGGCAGCGGACAGGCCTGCTGCACACAACGACTCTTGATGGTCGGCAACAGACGGCTCGGCTGGTGACTGACCAGCAACAGCACGGTGTCGCCGGACGGCTCTTCAAGGCTCTTGAGCAAGGCGTTGGCGGCGTTGATGTTCATCGACTCCACCGGCTCGATCAGCACCACCTTGCGCCCGCCCAGTTGCGCGGTCTGCACCACGAAACTGACCAGATCGCGCACCTGGTCGACCTTGATCGCCTTGTCCGCCTCTTCCGGCTCCAAAATGTAATTGTCCGGATGGCTGCCCGCCTTGAGCAGCAGGCAGGACTTGCACTCGCCGCAGGCTTCAGGCGTCGGACGCTGGCACAACAGGCTGGCCATCAGCCGCTCGGCCAGCGCACGCTTGCCGATCCCGGCCGGCCCGTGCAGCAGATACGCGTGGGCGTGTTGAGTACGCCCGGCCAGTTGCTGCCAGAGGCTGTCCTGCCATGGATAGGCCTCAGCCACGGCAAAGCTCCAGCAAGTTCGGAATCAGGGTATCCAGCGATTGTTGAACCTTGACCAACGGCTGACCGGCGTCGATCCGCACGTAACGCGCAGGATCGGCCTCGGCACGCTTGAGGAACGCACTGCGCACAGCCTCGAAAAACTCACGGCCTTCCAGCTCGAAGCGATCCAGACGACCCCGAGCGCTGGCACGGGCCAGGCCGATTTCCACCGGCAGATCGAAAATCAATGTCAGATCGGGGCGCAGATCACCCTGCACGAAAGTCTCCAGCGCCGCGATGCGTTCCAGCGACAAGCCGCGGCCGCCACCCTGATAGGCGTAAGTCGAATCAGTGAAACGGTCACACAACACTACCGCGCCACGGGCGAGCGCCGGTCGGATGACTTCAGCCAGATGCTGGGCACGGGCGGCGAACACCAGCAGCAGCTCGGTGTCCGGGTTCATCACTTCGTCGACCGGTGCCAGCAACACCTCTCGAATGCGCTCGGCCAGCGGCGTACCGCCTGGCTCACGGGTCAGCACCACTTCGATACCGGCGGCGCGCAGGCGCTCGGCGAGGTATTCGCGGTTGGTGCTTTTGCCGGCGCCTTCCGGGCCTTCCAGGGTAATAAACAAGCCAGTCACAGGCAGTCCTTAATCAAAGTCATTGCGCGTTTTGCGGTGAGGCCGCTCCAGTTTCCGGCGTCGGCGCGGGTTCCTGCGCAGGAACTTGCGGCAACGACTCGGGCGCCGTGTCAGGGGATGCGGCAGGAACGGCCTCGCCAGTGGCCGGAGTGGCTTCCGGCGTCGAGGCCGGCGCCGGGCTCGAGCGGTAATCCGAGCGCCGTTTGAGCTGGAACTCACGCACCGCACTGTTGTGTGCATCGAGGTCGTCGGAGAATACGTGGCTGCCGTCGCCACGGGCGACAAAGTAGAGGCTGGTTCCTTCCACCGGGTTCAACGCCGCGTGAATCGCCTCGCGGCCGACCATCGCAATCGGCGTCGGCGGCAACCCGGGAATCACATAGGTGTTGTACGGCGTGGCTTCCTTGAGATGAGCACGGGTCAGCTTGCCGTTGTAGCGATCACCCAGACCGTAGATCACCGTCGGGTCGGTCTGCAGCTGCATGCCCAGGGCCATGCGGCGCACGAACACACCGGCAATCTGGCCACGCTCCTGGGGAACGCCGGTTTCCTTCTCCACCAGCGAGGCCATGATCAGTGCCTGATACGGTTCGGTATACGGCGCATCGGCGGAACGACTTTCCCATTCCTTGGCCAGCACTTCGTCAAGGCGGTCGAACGCCTTTTTCAGCAGCTCGGTATCGGAAACCCCGCGCACAAAGCGGTAGGTATCGGGGAAGAATCGACCTTCGGGAAACACGCCCTTGTGGCCGATCTTGCTCATCACATCACTGTCGCTCAGGCCGGTCAGGGTCTGTTCGATCTTTTCATCTTTCGCCAGTGCGGCGCGCACCTGATGGAAATTCCAGCCCTCGACGAGTGTCAGGCTGTATTGAACCACTTCGCCACGCTTCCACAGTTCGATCAGGCCCTTGACAGTCATGCCCGGCTGCATGCGGTACTCGCCCGTGTGGATCGGGGTGCCGGACAGATTGAAGCGCCAGTAAATGCGCAGCCAGAATGCGTCCTTGATCACACCATCCGCTTCAAGGCCGAGAATAGTACGGGTCGGCGTGGAACCCTTCGGCACATCCAGCAATTCTTCCTGCGTGATGTTCAGGGGCTGTTCCAGCGCCGAATGAATCTTCCAGGCGCTGGCGCCCAGCAGCAGCCCTGCCAGAACCAGTCCGGTTTCCAGCAGCAGCAAAAGTTTACGTCTCACGAATCAGGCATCCAGTAGCGTGCGGGCAATGGTTTGCAGTTTACGGGTGAGCGGCCCAACCGGCCAGCTCAGTGCAGCGTACGCGCGTACCGGCCAGACGCCATACACGCTGTTGCAGACAAAGACTTCATCGGCCCATTGCAGCTGTTCAAGGCTGATATCGGTGATTTGCACGGGGATACCCGATGACGCTGCCTGAAACAATAATTCGGCGCGCATCACGCCAGCCACGCCGCAACGTTTCAGATCCGCCGTGACCAACACGCCGTCACGTACCAGAAACAGGTTGCTGAACACACCTTCGATCACACGCCCCGCCTGGTCGAGCATCAGGCCTTCCGCGTGCTCGCTGTCCTGCCATTCGGCGCGAGCGAGGACCTGTTCCAGACGATTGAGGTGCTTGAGACCTGCCAGCAAGGGCTGAACAGATAAACGCGTCGTACACGGGAACAGGCGAACGCCTTGCTCGCCATGGACAGCAGGATACGCCGCAGGAGGATTGCCTTGCAGAATCCGTCGGCCCTGCGCCGAAGGATCCGGCGCATAACCGCGTAAACCGTCGCCGCGGGTGAGGATGAGTTTGAGCACCCCCTCGCCCATGGCCGCTGCATAGGCTTGCAGCTCGCTACGGATCAGCTCGATATCGGCCGCGATGGCCAAGCGTGAACAGCCCTCGGCCAGCCGAGTCAGGTGACGTTCCAGCAGCAAAGGCTGGCCGCCACATACGGCGATGGTCTCGAACAGACCGTCGCCGTAAGCCAGGCCGCGATCTTTCAGCGACAGAGCGTCAGCCGGTTGACCGTCGACCCAGCAGTCCATCAGCCGGCGAACCGACGGAACGCCAACGTGCCGTTGGTGCCGCCAAACCCGAACGAGTTGGACAGTACGACATCGATGTCCATGTTGCGTGCGGTGTGCGGCACAAAGTCGAGATCGCAGCCTTCATCCGGCTCATCGAGGTTGATGGTCGGTGGCGCCACCTGGCTGTTGATCGCCAGCACACTGAAGATCGCCTCGACCGCGCCCGCTGCACCCAACAGGTGACCGGTCATGGACTTGGTGGAGCTGACCGCCAGTTTGTAGGCGTGATCACCGAACACCGACTTGATCGCATTGGCTTCGGCGAGGTCGCCGGCCGGCGTCGAAGTACCGTGGGCGTTGATGTATTGCACTTGATCGACATTGATCTTCGCGTCACGCAGCGCATTGGTGATGCAGCGTGCGGCACCGGCGCCGTCGGCAGGTGGCGACGTCATGTGGAACGCATCGCCACTGGTGCCGAAACCGATCAGCTCGGCGTAGATGGTCGCGCCACGGGCCTTGGCGTGCTCGAGCTCTTCGAGCACCAGCGCACCGGCACCGTCGGACAGTACGAAGCCGTCACGGCCCTTGTCCCATGGACGGCTGGCACGGGTCGGTTCATCGTTGCGGGTCGACAGTGCGCGAGAAGCGCCAAAGCCGCCCATGCCCAGACCGCACGCGGCCATTTCGGCGCCGCCGGCAATCATCACGTCGGCTTCGTCGTACATGATGTTACGGGCTGCCATGCCGATGCAGTGCGTACCGGTGGTACACGCCGTGGCGATAGCGTAGTTAGGCCCCTGTGCACCCAGGTGGATGGACAGGAAACCGGAAATCATATTGATGATCGAGCCAGGCACAAAGAACGGAGAAATCCGGCGCGGACCGGTCTCGTGCAAGGTGCGGCTGGTTTCTTCGATGTTGGTCAGACCGCCGATACCCGAACCCATGGCCACGCCAATGCGTTCACGGTTGGCATCGGTGACTTCCAGACCGGCATTGCGTACGGCTTGAAAGCCGGCCGCCAGACCGTACTGAATGAACAGGTCGAGCTTGCGCGCTTCCTTGACCGACAGGTATTCCTCGACATTGAAGCCCTTTACCGAGCCGCCAAAGCGGGTGGAATAGGCAGAAAGGTCGGTGTGTTCGATCAGACCAATGCCACTGCGGCCAGCCAGAATGCCCTGCCAACTGCTCGGCACATCCGTGCCCAGTGGCGACAACATACCCATACCGGTGACTACGACGCGTCTACGCGACACAGCACTCTCCTTTTTCAAATGACGACTTTGCATCAGGCCTAAAGAAAAAACCGCACGCCATGATGGCAGTGCGGTTTTTCCATGACAGCAAGCAACGATTACAAACTATTACGCCTGGTGGCTAGTAACGTAGTCGATTGCAGCTTGTACAGTAGTGATCTTCTCAGCTTCTTCGTCAGGGATTTCGGTCTCGAATTCCTCTTCCAGAGCCATCACCAGCTCAACGGTGTCAAGGGAGTCGGCACCCAGGTCTTCTACGAAGGAAGCGGTGTTTACCACTTCTTCTTCTTTAACACCCAGTTGCTCGGCAACGATTTTCTTGACGCGCTCTTCGATGGTGCTCATACCTTGTTTTCACTCCTAATGGACAAATTCAGGCAGCTGGCCAGTGGGTAAGTGTATAGAAAGACTTTTCAGCTTTTCAACTGAAAGCTTCACTCCTCAAACCCTGCGGCCCTCTGCCTATAAATAGATTGCAGCTTTATAACGGATTTTAGACAGCTCGTATGACATTTTTTTGAAGCAATCCGTCACATTTGAATTACATGTACATCCCGCCGTTCACCGGGATTGTAGCCCCGGTCACGTATGCCGCACCGTCGGATGCAAGAAAAGCGACCACGGAAGCGATCTCTTGAGCTTGTCCCAGACGGCCCAGCGGAATCTGCGTCTGCAAGGCTTCACGCTGTGCTTCAGGCAGCTCGCGAGTCATATCGGTGTCGATGAACCCTGGGGTTACCGAGTTGACCGTAATCGAACGCGAACCGACTTCACGCGCCATGGCACGGCTGAAACCTTCCAGACCGGCCTTGGCGGCTGCATAGTTTACTTGGCCAGCGTTGCCCATGGCACCCACCACCGAGCCAATACTGATAATTCGACCCCAACGCGCCTTGGTCATGCCGCGCAGAACGCCCTTGGACAGGCGATACAGACTGTTCAGGTTGGTATCGATCACGTCGTACCACTCGTCGTCTTTCATGCGCATCATCAGGTTATCGCGAGTGATGCCGGCATTGTTTACCAGGATCGCCACCGGAGCACCGAACTGCTCCTGGATGCTCGCGAGCACCTTGGTGACCGACTCATCGCTGGTGACGTTCAGTTCGAAACCTGCGCCCTGAATGCCGTTTTCCTTCAGGGTCGCAGCAATACGCTCAGCGCCCGAAGCGGAAGTCGCGGTGCCAACAACGATGGCGCCCTGACGACCCAGTTCCAGTGCGATAGCCTGGCCGATACCACGGCTTGCGCCGGTGACCAGTGCAACTTTACCTTGCAGACTCATGCAAGCTTCTCCTGATTCAGACAGCCGCTGCGCGAGCAGCAGCGAAAGCGTCTGGGGTATTGAGGTTGGAAGTCGAAACGCCTTCGGCGCAACGCTTGTTCAGGCCGGCCAGCACTTTGCCAGGGCCGCACTCGACCAGATTGGTCGCGCCTTTCGCTGCCAGAGTCTGTACGGACTCGACCCAGCGAACCGGCTTGTAGAGTTGCTCCAGCAGGTCGCGCTTGAGGGTTTCCAGATCCGCCGGCACCTGAGCGCTGACGTTCTGCACCACAGGGATCTGCGGCGCCTGCCAGTCGATGGCGGCGATGGACTCGGCAAAGCGCTCGGCAGCCGGGCGCATCAGCTCACAGTGCGATGGCACGCTGACCGGCAACGGCATGGCTCGCTTGGCGCCACGAGCCTTGCAGCCTTCAATGGCGCGCTCGACAGCCGCCTTGGCGCCAGCGATCACCACCTGACCCGGGGAATTGAAATTCACCGCGCTGACCACTTCGCCTTGAGCCGCTTCGGCACAAGCTGCCAGCACGTCAGCATCTTCAAGACCGAGGATGGCAGCCATGCCGCCCTGCCCGGCTGGAACGGCTTCCTGCATCAGTTGGCCACGGCGCTCGACGAGTTTTACCGCGTCCGCCAGGCTCAGGCTGCCGGCAGCGACCAGTGCGCTGTATTCACCCAGGCTGTGACCGGCAACGAAGGCCGGACGCGCACCACCTTCAGCCAGCCACAGACGCCACAGGGCGATCGAAGCGGTCAGAATGGCCGGTTGGGTTTTGTCGGTTTGATTGAGCAGCTCTTCCGGGCCCTGCTGGGTCAGTGCCCACAGGTCGTAGCCCAGAGCATCGGATGCTTCTTTGAAAGTTTCGAGGATCAGCGGATGTTGCGCGCCCAGCTCGGCCAGCATGCCGAGGGACTGCGAACCCTGTCCTGGAAAGACGAATGCGAGGGAAGCAGACATGTAACAAGCCCCTAATGATCTTGTCGTCGGAAAAATGGCATCCCGCTAGAGGGACGCAAGAAACTGACAGTTGGATGGCCCTTTGAACCGGGCGGTCACATTTAAGCATTGTCCGACGAAAACGCCTAAGACAACAAATCCTCCAGACGACCGTGCAGGCGCTCCGGAAGATTCTCCTGAATCTCGATCAACGCCCGCTGAATGGCGCTCTGAAAGCCCTGAACCCCGGCGGAACCGTGACTTTTCACCACGATCCCCTGCAAGCCGAGAAAGCTTGCGCCGTTATGTCGCGCAGGCGCCAGATCAGCCTGCAGACGCTTCATCAATGGCAACGCCAAGGCACCCACGATGCGCGAAGGGAGGTTTTTCTTGAACAGCGCCTCGATGCGAGCGGCGATCATCGTCGCCAGGCCTTCGCTGGACTTGAGCAGGATATTGCCGACGAAACCGTCGCAAACCACCACGTCCGCCTCGCCACGATACAGGCCGTCGCCTTCGATGAAACCGATGTAATTGATGCCTCTGGCGGCCTGCAACAAAGTCGCCGCCAGCTTGACCTGCTGATTGCCCTTGATGTCTTCGGTGCCGATATTGAGCAGCGCGACGCGCGGACGGGCAATGCCCAGGGTTTGCGCGGCCACAGAACCCATCACAGCGAATTGCAGCAGATGCTCGGCACTGCAATCGACGTTGGCGCCCAGATCGAGCAACTGGCAGTAGCCCTTCTGCGTAGGAATCGCGGCCACCATGGCCGGACGATCAATCCCCGGCAGAGTCTTGAGCACAAAGCGCGACAGAGCCATCAGCGCACCGGTATTACCGGCACTGACACAGGCCTGGACCTTGCCATCACGCAGCAATTCGAGGGCGACACGCATCGACGAATCCGGCTTGCCACGCAGAGCCTGGGCAGGTTTTTCGTCCATGGTGATGACTTCGGACGCCGGAACAATCGTCAGGCGCGCGCGATCGGCAGCCGATTGGCCGGTGATCAATTCTTCAAGAAGGGAGGGTTGACCGACGAGGGTCAGGTGCAGCGAGGGCGTAGCAGAAAGGCAAGCAAGGCTGGCCTGAACAATGCTGCGGGGACCGAAGTCCCCGCCCATTGCGTCAATCGCGATGACTTGAGCGGACAAGTGATTACTCGTCAGCGCCCTTGTCGATCACTTTACGGCCACGGTATACGCCTTCTGGCGATACGTGGTGACGCAGGTGAACTTCACCAGTGGTTTTTTCTACAGACAGGGTGCTAGCCTCGAGAGCGTCGTGCGAACGGCGCATGTCACGGGCAGAGCGGGATTTTTTGTTCTGCTGAACAGCCATAATTGATTAACTCCTAAACGTTTGGGTCACGCTTTAACTGCGCCAATACACTGAACGGGTTGGACCGCGTTACCTCGTCCTCGCTCGGTTCGGGCTCATCTGCTCCCGCCGGCTGCTGGCATTCTTCCGGATGATGAGCAGGCACAATGGGCAAGGCGAGCAGAAGCTCCTCCTCGATCAGTGACTGCAGATCCAATGGATCTTCGCCCAGTTCCAGCACGTCATAACCTTTCGGTAACGACTGGGTATTCGCACCCTCCTTCACTACAGCGTAACTGCACTCGCTGTGGATCGGCAGGGTGACCAGCTCAAGACAACGCTGGCAAACCATTTTGACTTCGGTGTCGATAAAGCTGTGGATCACCACAGATTTACGTTCATCTCGTTCAAAAACGAGTTTGGCCTGCACCGTACCGACATCGTCGGAAAGCGGGTCGCAGAGTCTCTTCAAATCGGCCAGCAGCAGTTCACCTTGAAGGGTGGTGCCACGGTCAGCCAATTTGCGCGGGTCAACGTGAGGTGGAATCGGGTCATTCAACATAGGCGCAGCATTATAGGGATGCACCCACCCATGTCAAAGGAAATTGTGCCCTGTCCGTCACTTGCGAGCCTCCGCTAGAATCTGCAACCTGCCTCTGGAGACGCGAATGCTGCCTTTACTACTCGCTTCAAGCTCGACCTATCGTCGGGAATTGCTCAATCGCCTGCGCTTGCCGTTCGTCTGCAGCTCGCCGGACATCGACGAAAGTCATCGCCCGGGAGAATCGGCAATCGAACTGGTCAAACGCCTCGCCGAACAGAAAGCACGGGCACTGGCCGACAGCCACCCTGCCCACCTGATCATCGGCTCCGACCAGGTCGCCGTACTCGGCGAGCGCATTATCGGCAAGCCCCACACTTTTGAAAAAGCTCGCGAACAGCTGCTGGCCGCCAGCGGCGCCAGCGTGACCTTCCTCACCGGCCTGGCACTGCTCAATAGCCAGACCGGCCAGTGCCAGGTCGACTGCGTGCCCTTCACTGTGCACATGCGCACACTGGATCAGGCCCGCGTCGAGCGCTACCTGCGCGCCGAGCAGCCCTACGACTGCGCCGGCAGCTTCAAGGCCGAGGGGCTGGGCGTGAGCCTGTTCCAGTCCACCGAAGGCCCGGACGCCACCAGCCTGATCGGCCTGCCACTGATTCGCCTGATCGACATGCTGCTGGCCGAAGGCGTACAGATTCCCTGACCCACAAAAAACCGGCCCTCAGGCCGGTTTTTCTTGCAGCATTCGATCAGCGTAAAGACGGGCCGTTAAAACCCATCCACATTGCCAGTTTCTCGGCAACGCTGGCTCCGAGCTTCTTCGAGAAGCGATCGAACGGCGATTCCTGAACGGTGAAATCCACCAGCTCTTTTTCGCCAATCACATCACGCGCCACCGAACTGGCATTACCCAGACCGTCGATCAAACCCAGCGGCAGCGCCTGCTCACCCGACCAGACCAGACCGGAGAACAGCTCCGGATGATCCTTGTCCTTCAGGCGATCACCACGCCCCTGCTTGACGCTGTTGATGAACTGCTTGTGCGTGGTATCCAGCACGCTCTGCCAGAACGCTGTCTCTTCCGGCTTTTGCGGCTGGAACGGATCCAGGAACGCCTTGTGCTCGCCAGAGGTGTAAGTGCGACGCTCGACGCCAAGCTTCTCCATCGTACCGACAAACCCGTAGCCGGCTGCCGTCACACCAATTGAGCCCACCAGACTGGCCTTGTCGGCATAAATTTGATCCGCCGCGCTGGCAATGTAATAAGCACCGGAGGCGCCCAGATCAGAAATCACCGCGTACAGTTTGATATCAGGATGCAAGCCGCGCAGGCGCTTGATCTCGTCATAAACATAACCCGACTGCACTGGACTGCCGCCCGGACTGTTGATGCGCAGGATTACGCCCTTGACCTTCTTGTCCTCGAACGCCGCGCGCAGACTGCCGACGATATTGTCGGCACTGGCAGGTTCTTTATCGGCGATCATGCCGGTGACGTCGATCAACGCGGTGTAATTGCCACTGCGCGTGGCGCTTTTCTCCATATCCATCAACGGCGTAAACAGGATCAGCGCAACAAACAGATAAACAAAGGTCAACAGCTTGAAGAAGATACCCCAGCGGCGCGAACGACGCTGCTCCTGCACGCTGGCCAGCAGAGTCTTTTCCAGCAGCTTCCAGCTTTTCGCGTCACCGTCGTCGGCGGTTGCCTTGGCCGGTGCTTTCCATTCGTCGGTCATGCCATCCACCCCAGCAAAAACGTATTAAGCCTGCTTCCCCAGCCAGGCATGCAATTCGGAAAAATGGTCGATCGACAGTCGCGGCTCGAACTGCTGCAGCGATTCGATCGACTGCGCGCCGTAGCTGACCGCCACCGAATCCATCCCCGCATTGCGCGCCATCAACAGATCGAAGGACGAATCGCCGACCATCAGCGCCTGTTCGGCACGCACACCGCAATGCGCAAGGATCTGCTCCAGCATCAGAGGGTGCGGCTTGCTTGCAGTTTCATCGGCAGCGCGGGTGATATCGAAATAATCTTCCCAGCCATTGGCCTTGAGCACCCGATCCAGCCCGCGACGATTCTTGCCGGTCGCGACCGCCAGGTGGTAACCCTGTTCGCGAAAAGACGCCATCGACTCGACTACGCCCTCAAACAACGGCGAAGGCTCGGCTTCCGCGGCGATGTAGTGATCGGCGTAATACTCGCGAAACAAGGTCATTTCAGCATCGCTGATTTCGGGATACAGCGTACGGATCGCCTCGGGCAATCCCAGACCGATAATGCCTTTGACGGCAAAGTCATCACGCAGCTCGAAACCGGAGCGCCCGGACGCCGAGTGCATTGCCTCGACAATCCGATGAATGGAATCAGCCAGCGTGCCGTCCCAATCGAAAATCAGCAGCTTGTAATCAGATGGGCGCACTCAATCGCTCCACAGTCTTGGCCCACATTTCATCGACCGGCGCCTGCAACTTGAGTTCACCGCCATCGGGCAGCGGCACGGTCAGCATGTAGGCGTGCAGGAACAGGCGCTTGCCGCCCAGATCACGAATTTCCTTACTGAAACTGTCATCGCCGTATTTGGTGTCACCGGCAATGCAGTGCCCGGCGTGCAATGTGTGGACGCGGATCTGGTGCGTGCGACCGGTGATCGGCTTGGCTTCAATCAGAGTGGCAAAATCGCCAAAGCGACGCAGGACCTTGAACACGGTCACAGACTCCTTGCCCTCCTCCTCGTCAACCTCGACCATGCGCTCACCGGAGCGCAGATTGCTCTTGCCGAGCGATGCACGGACTTGCTTGATCGAGGTCGCCCAGTTGCCGCGAACCAATGCCATGTAGCGCTTATCGACGCCATCACCGCGCAACGCGGCATGCAAGTGACGCAACATGCTGCGTTTCTTGGCGATCATCAGCAGGCCGGAGGTATCACGGTCGAGACGGTGAACCAGCTCGAGCTCCTTGGCATCGGGACGCAACTGACGAAAGGCTTCGATAACGCCGTAATTCAAGCCGCTGCCACCGTGAACCGCAATGCCGGCGGGCTTGTTGATCACGATCAGGGCCTTGTCTTCGTAGACAATCGAGGCTTCCAAGCGCTGCAACAGACCCTGGGCCAAAGGCACTGGCTCGTCGCGCTCAGGCACGCGAACGGGCGGCACGCGCACGATGTCGCCGGCCTGCAGCTTGTATTCGGGCTTGATCCGACCTTTGTTCACGCGCACTTCGCCTTTGCGCAAAATGCGGTAAATCAAGGTCTTGGGCACGCCTTTTAGCCGGGCGAGGAGAAAATTGTCGATTCGTTGGCCGGCATATTCCGGCGAGACCTCAAGCAATTGAACGCCTGGAGTCGAAGGGGCAGTAGTCGTCATGGCGCGGATGATAACAATTTTTATGGAATTGAAGCACTTAATCATTGCTGCTATAGTCGCGAACGCCGCCAAAAGCGGCCTGGACAGCGGAACCACGGTCAAAAACCGGCCCTGACCAACGCAATTCACCAGGACGCGAGGCCGTCCTACGGGGCTTTCGCTACGTAACGGTGGAGTTTGCAGCTGTAACAAGCGCAGGTGACATGAGGCCTGAATCACGCCGCAAAGCAGAGTTCTGACTCGCCACGCGAGCCATATTCACGGCCAGTTCACAAAGTGCAGTCAGCCGCGGATGACCCCGAGCGAAGACGCCGGAAACACCGCCTGAATTAGCCATGATGCGTGACCTCCCCTTTCGGAGCTCACGGTAAATGCCAACCCGCTGCGGATTCTGCGCGCGGCAGCACCCGAATTATCAGGGATACGTGTAGGGTGGAGATGCACAACCGCTGGACTGTGTAGCAACAGGTTTTATCAAGACGCTTCATCTCGTCCACAGCCACGGTTGATTCCTCCTCCTGACTGAGTGCTTAAGTAGCCACAGCAAGCAGGACGCGTACGTCGCGATAACGGCCCAATTGGCCGGACATCGCTGGACACGGGAATGGCCAACCACTCCCGACGCACCTGACACCGACCGTGAGAAGTCGTGTGTGCCGAACGCCGTTTCCGGCAGCCCGGAAACCGACGGTACTACATGAAAAGAATGCTGATTAACGCAACTCAACCCGAAGAGTTGCGTGTTGCACTGGTAGATGGCCAGCGCCTCTACGACCTGGACATCGAATCCGGTGCACGCGAGCAGAAAAAGGCCAACATCTATAAAGGCCGTATTACTCGCATCGAACCAAGCCTTGAGGCTGCCTTTGTCGATTTCGGCTCCGAGCGCCACGGCTTCCTGCCCCTCAAAGAAATCTCCCGCGAATACTTCAAGAAAGCCCCTGAAGGCCGCGTCAACATCAAGGACGTCCTGAGCGAAGGCCAGGAAGTCATCGTTCAGGTCGAAAAAGAAGAACGTGGCAACAAGGGCGCAGCCCTGACCACCTTCATCAGCCTGGCCGGTCGTTATCTGGTCCTGATGCCGAACAACCCCCGTGCCGGCGGCATCTCCCGTCGCATCGAAGGCGAAGAACGCAACGAACTGCGTGAAGCGCTGAACGGCCTGGTCGCTCCAGCCGACATGGGCCTGATCGTGCGCACTGCCGGCCTTGGCCGCAGCAGCGAAGAAATGCAGTGGGACCTCGACTACCTGCTGCAACTCTGGACCGCGATCAAGGAAGCCTCGCTGGATCGTTCCGCGCCGTTCCTGATCTACCAGGAAAGCAACGTCATCATCCGCGCCATCCGCGATTACCTGCGCCAGGACATCGGCGAAGTGCTGATCGACAGCGTTGAAGCCCAGGACGAAGCCCTGACCTTCATCCGCCAGGTGATGCCGCAGTACGCCAGCAAGATCAAGCTGTACGAAGACAGCGTTCCGCTGTTCAACCGTTTCCAGATCGAAAGCCAGATCGAGACCGCTTTCCAGCGCGTCGTCGAACTGCCGTCCGGCGGCTCCATCGTCATCGATCCGACCGAAGCCCTGGTGTCCATCGACATCAACTCAGCGCGCGCCACCAAAGGCAGCGACATCGAAGAAACCGCCCTGCAGACCAACCTTGAAGCGGCTGAAGAAATCGCCCGTCAGTTGCGCCTGCGCGACATCGGCGGCCTGATCGTCATCGACTTCATCGACATGACCCCTGCCAAGAACCAGCGCGCCGTGGAAGAGAAAGTCCGCGAATGCCTGGAAGCCGACCGCGCCCGCGTGCAGATCGGCCGCATCTCGCGCTTCGGCCTGCTGGAAATGTCCCGTCAGCGCCTGCGTCCTTCGCTGGGCGAAAGCAGCGGCATCGTCTGCCCGCGCTGCAGCGGCACCGGGATCATCCGTGACGTCGAATCGCTGTCCCTGGCGATCCTGCGCCTGATCGAAGAAGAAGCCCTGAAAGACCGTACCGCCGAAGTTCGCGCTCAAGTGCCGATCCCGGTGGCCGCATTCCTGCTCAACGAAAAACGCAACTCGATCACCAAGATCGAACTGCGCACTCGCGCCCGCATCGTCATCCTGCCGAACGATCACCTCGAAACCCCGCATTTCGAAGTTCAGCGTCTGCGTGACGACAGCCCGGAAGCCGCGACCAACCAGTCCAGCTACGAAATCGCTGCCGCTGCCGCCGATGTCGAAGACGTCCAGCCAGCCGCCGCGACCCGCACCCTGGTTCGCCAGGAAGCCGCCGTCAAGACCGCTCCGGCCCGCGCCAACGCTCCGGTTCCGACCGAAGTCGCCGCGCCGGCCCCGGCACCTGCTCCGGTTGCCGCGCCAGAGCCAAGCCTGTTCAAAGGCCTGGTGAAGTCGCTGGTCAGCCTGTTCGCCACTAAAGAAGAGCCTGTTGCTCCGGTTGTGGTTGAAAAACCTGCGGCCGAGCGTCCGGCCCGCAACGAAGAGCGTCGCAACGGTCGTCAGCAGAGCCGCAACCGTAACGGTCGCCGCGATGAAGAACGCAAGCCTCGCGAAGAACGTGCACCGCGTGAAGAACGCGCACCACGTGAGCCGCGTGAAGAGCGTCAACCGCGAGAGCCACGTGAAGTCCGCGAGCCACGCGAATCCCGTGACGAAGCACCGGTAGCCCGTGAAGAACGCGCACCACGCGCCCCTCGTGAAGAACGTGCACCGCGTGCTCCGCGTGAAGATCGCAAGCCGCGTGGCGAGCGTGAAGAGCGCGTACGCGAACTGCGCGAACCTCTGGATGCCGCTCCGGCCGTTGCTGCCGCCGCCACCGCTGAAGAGCGTCCGGCCCGTCAGCCGCGTGAAGAACGTGCGCCACGTCCTCCGCGTGAAGAGCGTCAACCGCGTGCCGAACAGGCCGCTGCTGCCGTAGCCGAAGAAGAAATCACCACCAGTGAAGAGCAACTGCCGGAAGATGGTTCGGAGAACGCCGAAGGCGATCGTCCACGCCGCCGCTCCCGTGGTCAGCGTCGTCGCAGCAACCGTCGCGAGCGTCAGCGTGACGCCAATGGCAACGTGATCGAAGGTTCGGAAGAATCCACCGAAAACGCTGAAGCCGCCGAGCCAAGCACTGCCGATCTGGCTGCTGGTCTGGCTGTTACCGCTGCTGTTGCCAGCACCGTGATCAGCGCTCCAGCCGAAGCTCAGGCCCACGAGCAAGCTGAACGCGCCACCGCTGCAACCCTGGAAACTGCTCCAGTAGAAGCGCCGGTTGTTGAAGCAACCACTCCGGTAGAAGTAGCTGCTGCTCCGGAAGTCGAAGTGGCGCCGGTTCGCGAAGCTCAGCCTCAGGCTGAAGCGGCTGCCGAACCCGCGGTGACCTTCGAAGCACCAGCCGTAGTTGAAGAGTCGGTTGTCGAAACCGTCGCTGAAACCGTGACCGAAACCGTGCGTGAAGTTCGCGAAGAGCAGACCGCTTTCAACTGGGTGGCCGAGCCGGCTGTCGCTGAAACACCAGCGCCAGTGGTTGAAGCGCCTGTTGTTGAAGAAGCCAAGGCCGCCGAACCAGTGGTTGTTGCAGAACCAGCGCCAGTCGCAGCCGAAGCGCCAGCGCCAGTTGCTGCGCCTGCTCCGGTCAGCGCCCTGACCCCAAGCGGCCGCGCGCCGAACGACCCGCGTGAAGTGCGTCGTCGCAAGCGTGAAGAAGAGCGTCTGCAGAAGGAAGCCGAACTGGCTGCCGCTGCCGCCGCTGCTGCTCCAGCTGCCGAAGTGGTCGAGGCAGCCCCTGCCCCGGTCGCTGAAGAAGTTGCCGTTGAAGCCGTGATTGCCGAAGCGCCACGTTCCGTTCAGGACGCGGTCGAGCACCACGAACAGGCCCAGGAAAAAGAACACGAGCCTAAACCTCTCGTCTGATTCCGACCGCCACTAAAAAGCCCCGCCTGGTGATCCAGGCGGGGCTTTTTTTGCCTCAAGGTTTTATCAGGATGGCGGGAAAACCAGCGCATCCGGCACGTCGATATCCCACAACACACCCGGATCATCCACCGCGACTTCAATCACCCGCCCTTGGGCGAACAACGGCCTGGCGCCCCGGTCACCGGACAAGGCCATCAGCCCTGCGGCGAACGAGCGACCAAACCCGACCGGATGCCCATAGTCACCGTTCAACGTCGGTACGCTGACCGTATCCTCGGCAATCGCCGCCACGACCCGCTCAATACTCGACGGCAGGATGAACGGCATGTCGCCCAGCACAATCAACCAGCCATCGGCATCCGGGCAAGCTGCCACACCCGCCGCGATGCTGTCGCCCATTCCCGTGGACTCGATCGAGACAATGTCGCACCCGTAAGCCTGCGCCATGCGCATCGCCTGCGGCCGCGCCTCGGTCGTCACCAGCACTCGCTTGTCGAGGCTGGCCGGCAGGTTCACCAACACCTGCTCGATCACCGAACGCACCGCGCCGTCACGCCCGGTGCAATCGGCCAGCAGCTTGTCCTTGTCGGCACCCGCCACTTCGCGAAAGCGGCTGCCCTCGCCCGCCGCCAGCACAATCACTCCGATGGATCGGCTCATACACTCTCCACGGTCTTCTTCTGCTTGAGCTCGACACCATTCTTGATCGCGACGATTTCCGCCAACAGCGACAGGGCGATTTCCGCCGGGGAATGGCTGCCGATATGCAAACCGATCGGCCCGTGCAATCGGGCAATGGCCGCTTCTGACAAGCCTAGCTCAGCCAGATTTTCCCGACGTTTGCGGCTGTTGACCCGAGAGCCAAGCGCACCGACATAGAATGCTTTGGAGTCGAGCGCCGTGAGCAGCGCCATGTCATCCAGCCGTGGATCGTGAGTCAGCGCGACAATCGCCGTGCGCTCATCGGTCTGGATATTCAGCACCGCCTCGTCCGGCATGCCGGGCACAAACCGCCCATGCTGCTCTTCCCAGCCATAGACGAACTCGGTACGTGGATCACAGATCAGCACTTCGAAATCCAGCAGTCGCGCCATCTCGGCCACGTACCGCGACAACTGCCCGGCGCCGATCAACAGCAGGCGCCAGCGCGGACCGTAAATGGCGCGCAGGGTCTGACCGTCGAAGCTCAAGGTGTCAGTCTTGCCGGCCGGGCGCAACACCACCTCACCAGTGCCGATGTTCAGTTCGCGAGCGACGATTTCATGGGCCTCGCAGCGGGCCAGCAACTCGGCGACCCACGCCGGATCGCCGACCCGTTCCTCGGTCAGGCGCAGGGTGCCGCCGCAAGGCAGGCCGAAGCGCGCGGCTTCTTCCTGCGTCACGCCGTAGGTGATCAACTGCACCGGCGGTCCGTCGGTGCTGATTCGCCCATCGTGCAGCCGGGCAATCAGATCGTCTTCGACGCAACCGCCGGACACCGAACCGATCACCACGCCATCTTCACGCAACGCCAGCATCGCGCCGGGCGCCCGGGGCGCGGTGCCCCAGGTCTGCACCACGGTGAACAACACCACCCGCTGCCCGGCACGACGCCATTCGAGCACGCTACGCAGGACATTCAGATCGGCGCTGTCCATCACGCTTGCGCCTTCTGCCAGCCCTGCAACTGGTAACGCACCGGCAAGCTACGGATGCGTTGGCCGGTCGCGGCGAAGATCGCGTTGCACAGTGCCGGCGCAATCGGCGGTACGCCCGGCTCACCGACACCACCCAGCGGCACCTCGCCCGGCGGCGACACCAGATGCACCGCCACTTCCTTCGGCGCCAGCGACATGCGCGCCACTTCATACATATGGAAGTTGTCCTGTTGCACCTTGCCGTCCTTGAAGCTGATTTCGCCCCACACGGCATTGCCCAGGCCCATCACACAAGCGCCTTCGAACTGCGAACGGATCCGCTCAGGGTTGATTTGCGGCCCGCAATCCACGGCGATATCGGCCTTGTGCACGATCAGCGTGCCATCGTCCTTGACCTCGACCTCAATCACCGCCGCCACATAAGTCACGAAGCTGTAATGCACTGCCAGCCCGAGGCCGCGCCCTTTGGGCAATTTGCGCCCCCAACCGGCGGCCTTGGCCGCGGTTTCCAGCACGGTGCGCATGCGCCCGGTGTCGATCGGATAACGCTCGGGGGATTCGCCGTAGTTCCATTCTTCACTGAGCGTGCGCGGATCGATCTGACGATCCGGGCCGAGCAATTTGATCTGGTACTTGAGCGGGTCTTCCTTGGCCTTGTGCGCCAGTTCGTCGACGAAGCTCTGGATCGCAAAACCATGGGGAATGTTCGACACCGAGCGATACCAGCCCACCCGCGTATGCACCGTGGCCTCAGGGTTTTCCAGGCGCACGTTGGGAATCGCGTAGGCCATGTTGGTGAAGCCCATGCCCAGCTCAAACGCGGCTTCGTGATTCATGCCCGGCGCAAACAGCGCGGTGATGCTCGGCGCCACCGTGCGGTGCAGCCAGGCGGACGGCAAACCGTCCTTGCCCACACCGGCCTTGAGGTATTCGGCCGACACGGTGTGGAAATAGGAATTGTGGATGTCGTCTTCGCGCGTCCACTGGACCCGTACAGCCTTGCCGGGAAATTCCTTCGCCAGAATGGCAGCTTCAACAACGAAATCCGGCTTGGACTTGCGGCCGAAACCACCGCCGAGCAGCGTCACGTTGAAGGTCACGTTATCGAACGGCAAACCGAGGCGTTCAGCGATCCGCTCACGGGTGACCTGCGGTGCCTGACTCGGCGCCCACGCCTCGCACACGCCTTCTTTATAGCGAGCGATGGCGACCATCGGCTCCATCGGTGTCTGGGCCAGATGCGGCAAGTAATAAGAGGCTTCGAGCGTGCTGGCGGCACTGCCGATGGCTTTGTCGATGTCGCCGGTATTGCGCACCACTTTGCCCGGTTTCAGCGAAGCGGCTTCGATCTCCTTGCGATAGGCAACGGAGTCGTAACTGGCATTCGGGCCATCGTCCCACTCGATTTTCAGCGCTTCACGGCCCTTCAATGCCGCCCAGGTATTGCTGGCCACCACGGCCACGCCACCCAACGGCTGAAATTCCGAAGGCAGTGGCCGCGGTTCGATCTGGATGACTTTGAGTACGCCCGGCACTTTCAGCGCGGCGCTGTCGTCCACCGACTTGACCTTGCCGCCGTAAACCGCAGGGCGAGCAATCACCGCGTAGAGCATGCCGTCGAAATGCACGTCAGCGCCGTACACCGCACGGCCATTGACGATGTCGGCACCGTCGATGGCTTTGGTGCCTTCCTTGCCGATGTAACGGAACTCCGACGGCTGCTTGAGCCGCAGGCTGTCTCGGCCCGGAACCGGCAGCGCACTGGCCGCAGCGGCCAGCTCACCGTAACCCAGCTCGCGCCCGGACGGTGTGTGAATGACTTTGTGCAGTTGCGCGTGGCACTCACTGACCGGAACCTTCCACTGCGCGGCGGCTGCCTGCTCCAGCATCGTCCGGGCAGCGGCGCCGCAACGACGCATCGGTTCGTACCAGTGACGCATGCTGCGCGAGCCATCGGTGTCCTGATTGCCGAAGCGCACCTCATCACCCGGCGCCTGCTGAACCTTGACGTGGGCCCAGTCGGCTTCCAGCTCATCAGCGACCACCATGGTCAGGCTGGTGCGCACGCCCTGGCCCATTTCCGAGCGGTTGCAGACCACAGTCACCGTACCGTCGGCGGCAATGCTGACGTAGACCTTCGGATCATCGATCCAGCCGTTGGGCATGCCATCGGCACCGAATTTCTTCGGTTTGTCTTCGGCCAGCGCATCCTGCCAGCCCCAGCTCGCCGCCAGCACCAGCGCACCGGTAGCGCCGACACCTTTGAGGAAGCCCCGGCGACTCAGGTTACTCAGGGCAAAATCGTTCGGTAGACGGCTCATGCCTTGGCCTCCTTCAAGTGAGTGGATGCCTGACGGATCGCAGTCTTGATCCGGTTGTAGGTGCCGCAGCGGCAGATGTTGCCGACCATCGCCTCTTCAATCTGCTCGTCGCTCGGGTTCGGGTTGGTCTTGAGCAACGCGGTGGCGGACATGATTTGCCCGCCCTGGCAGTAACCGCATTGGGCCACCGCGGTGTCGAGCCAGGCTTGCTGGACGATCTGGCCAACCGGGTCGGCATGCAGATTGTCGATGGTGGTCACGTTCTGCCCGACCACCGAACCGATCGGCGTGATGCAACTGCGCGCCGGCGCGCCGTCGATATGAATGGTGCACGCACCGCACAGGCCCATGCCGCAGCCGAACTTGGTGCCGTTGTAACCGGCGACGTCACGGATCGCCCACAACAGCGGCATGTCCTCGGTGACATCAAGTGGATGGTCTTGACCATTGAGTTTCAGGGTAATCATGGGCACGCCCGCATATTCATGGAGGTTATGGGGTCGAGCAATCTGCCGCCGGAAATCAGCGGTGGGTTCACGCAGATCGACTCAGGCTAATGAGGCTCTCTTGTGCAGACGCAAACGTCTGCACCGGGCCTTTGGTGGAGCAAATGGTTGTATCGTTAGCTGGCTAAGTTAACCCGGGATTAACAAAAAAGCCCTGCACTTTTCAAATAATGCAGGGCTTTGGATTGAGCCTTGAAAGCGTAGCCTCAATAACGGTTGGGCTCCATTTCCAGCTCGACATTGAAACGTTCTGCAATGTCTTTCTGGATGCGCTGGGCCAGATCGAGCAATTGCAGCCCGGTCGCCGCGCCGTAGTTGACCAGCACCAACGCCTGCAATTTATGCACGCCGGCATCGGCCTCACGGAAGCCTTTCCACCCGGCGCGCTCGATCAACCAGCCGGCCGCGAGTTTCATCTGCCCGTCCGGTTGCGCGTAGGCCACCAGATCCGGGTGCTGTTGCTTGATCTGTGCGACCACGGCCGCCGACACAAGCGGGTTCTTGAAGAAGCTGCCGGCATTGCCAAGCACCGCCGGGTCCGGCAGTTTTTCGCTGCGGATGCTGCAAATGGCGCGGCTGACGTCTGTCGGCGTTGGTTGTTCGATACCCTGCTCGGTCAGGCGCTGACGCACCGGGCCGTATTCCAGATGCAGATGGGCGACTCGATCCAGTGCGAAGCGCACCCGCAGGATCAGCCAACGACCCGGCTGCTGCTTGAACACGCTATCGCGGTAGGCGAAATTGCACTCTTCCAGACTGAAGTCGCGCAGCTCGCCGGTCTGGCGATCCAGCGCCGTCAGGCCGGCGAACACGTCCTTGATCTCGACGCCGTAGGCGCCGATGTTCTGCATCGGCGCAGCGCCGACGGTGCCGGGGATCAGGCTGAGATTTTCCAGCCCCGAAAAACCCAGCGCCAGCGTGTGCTGGACAAATGGATGCCACGGCTCACCCGCCTCGGCTTCGATGACCACGCGATTGCCATCGTCGCTGAGGACGCGGATGCCACGGCTGGCCATGCGCAGCACCAGTGCCGGGATGTCCGCCGTGAGCAACAGATTGCTGCCGCCGCCGATCACCAGCAATGGCACATCATGGGCTTTCGCATATGACAGGGCTTCGCGCACATCGGCGTCACTGTGGGCTTCGGCAAACAGCTGCGCGCGAACGTCGACGCCGAAGGTGTTGAAGGGCTTCAGGGAAACCTGAGGGTGTACCTGCAAACTCATAACCGGCCCTTCACTTCAACCAACAACCGGTCGCAGGCGCGCTCGATCAGATCCAATACCTGCTCGAAACCCTGATCGCCGTCGTAATACGGATCCGGCACCTCGTCGACTTCACCTTCGTAACGGCGCAGGAACAAGTCCAGCTCGGCCTTGCCGGTGGACGGTCGCAAGGCCTTGAGGTTGCGCAGGTTGCTGTTGTCCATGGCGAGGATCAGGTCGTAGCTGGCGAAATCGGCGCGGCTGACCTGCTGAGCGCGTTGCGCCGAAAGGTCATAGCCACGCAGTCTGGCCGCAGCCTGGCTGCGCTTGTCCGGCGGATTGCCGACGTGCCAGTCGCCGGTGCCGGCGGAGGCCACTTCGACCTGATCCGCCAGCCCCGCTTCGCGCAATTTATGGCGCAACACGCCTTCGGCGGTGGGCGAACGGCAGATATTGCCCAGGCACACGAACAGAACGCGCATTAGGCCTCCAGCAGGCGACGGACGCGCTCGAGGTCTTCGGCGGTGTCGACCCCGGTCGGCGGTGCGATCAAGGCATCAGCCACATGAATCCGCACGCCGTGCCACAAGGCACGCAGTTGTTCGAGGGATTCGGTATTTTCCAGCCAGCACGGCCCCCAGCTCACGAAGTCCTGAAGGAAGCCGGCGCGGTAGGCATAGATGCCGATGTGACGGCGATACGGCACGCCTTCCGGCAGCACGTCTCGGCTTTTGGCGAACGCGTCGCGGGCCCATGGCAGAGTCGCGCGACTGAAGGTCAGCGCCAGACCGTTGAGGTCGCTGACGACCTTGACCACATTCGGGTTGAACAGGGTTTCGACGTCTTCGATCGGCTCGGCCAGGGTGGCCATGCGCGCTTCGGTATGGGCCGCGAGGTTGGCAGCGACCTGATCGATCACGCTCGGCGGGATCAGCGGTTCGTCACCCTGGACGTTGACCACGATGGCATCCGGCTCCAGGCCCAGCTTCGCGGCCACTTCGGCCAGACGATCGGTGCCGGAGTTGTGATCTTCACGGGTCAGCACCACTTCGGCGCCGAAAGCCTTGCAGGCCTCGACGATGCGCGCATCGTCAGTCGCCACGACCACGCGGCTGGCGCTGCTTTTGCTCGCCTGCTCCCAGACGTGCTGGATCATCGGCTTGCCGGCGATGTCCAGCAGCGGTTTGCCCGGCAGGCGGGTCGAGGCGTAGCGCGACGGGATGACAACGGTGAAGGCTGTGGTCATTTATCCAGACGCTCGTCGGTGGTCAGGGTGCGGGCTTCGCTTTCCAGCATGACCGGGATGCCATCACGGATCGGGTAGGCCAGGCCGGCGCCCTTGCTGATCAGTTCGGTCTTGTCGGCGCTGAGCTTGAGTGGGCCTTTGCAGATCGGGCAGGCGAGGATGTCGAGCAATTTGGTGTCCATGAACATTCCCTGGATAAAAACGGTTTAAGGCAAAAGACGATCCGGCAACAGGCGCATCAGTTGCGTGTCGAACCAGGCCACGAAGGCCGGCGACGGCACGGCATCGACCGCCAGGTACCACCAGTCGGCGGCAGCGAAGGTGCGGCACTTCACCGCGTCCTTTTCGGTCATCACCAGCGGCAATGACGGCGTGAAACTCAAGGCCTGCACGCTGTATTCGGCGTGATCGGCAAATGCGTGGGGCACAGGTCGCCAGTCTAGCGCTTCGAGGGTATTGAAGAAACGTTGCGGATTACCGATCCCGGCCACCGCATGCAGCGACTGTCCGGCTGGAAAATGATCGAGGGGCTGGCGTTCGCCGCTGAGCAGATTGACCAGTGCCGTGGGTTGCAGACGGAAGGCGAAACCGCCGTCGCGATCCTCGGGGGCGCCGTTGAACAGTACGCCATCGACGCTTTGCAGACGCTCAATGGGTTCGCGCAGGGGGCCGGCGGGCAGACAGCGCTTGTTACCGAGCCCACGAGCGGCATCGATCAGCACCAGCTCAAGGTCACGCGCCAGACGATAATGCTGCATGCCGTCGTCGGACAGGATCAAGTCCAGCGGCTCGCTGGCCAGCAAGGCTTTGACGGCAGCGCCGCGATTCGGGTCGATCATCAGCGGCACGCCGGTACGCTGCACGATCAGCAACGGTTCGTCGCCGGCGATGTCGGCGTCTTGATCGGCTTCGACCCGCCACGGCAATTGCGGCGGCTTGGCGCCGTAACCGCGACTGACCACACCGACCCGCAGCCCGCTGCGTCGACAGTGTTCGATCAGCCACAGGATCATCGGCGTCTTGCCGGTGCCGCCAACGGTGATGTTGCCGACCACGATCACCGGCACCGGCGATTGATAGATCTCGCCTTCGCCGTCGAGAAAACGCTGACGCTTGCCGGCCACGACGCGGCGGTACAGCCACTCCAGCGGCCGCAACAGCGTCAGGGCCGGGTGCCCCTGATACCACGCGGCGAGCAGACGATCGGACATGGCCATCAGGATTTGGGCGCCGCCTCGACCGTGGTCATGCGCAAATGGCTGAAACCGAGCTTGCCGGCCGCATCCATGGCGGTAATCACGGATTGGTGCTGAGTCTTGCCGTCAGCACTGATCGACAACGGCATGTTGGTGTCGCCGTTTGATTCTTTCTGCATGGCTTCCATCAGGGTGGCCAAATCGTTTTTCGGCAGAATCCTGTTGTTCACCGAGAACACGCCTTCGGCACTGATGGCCACGTCCAGTTGCTTGACCTGCTGATCCTCGGCCGGCGAGCCGCTCACGGCTTCCGGCAGATCGACGCGCAACTGGGTTTCGCGGGTGAAGGTCGTAGTCACGACGAAAAACAGCAACAGGATGAACACCACGTCGATCAGCGACGCGAGGTTGATATCGATCGTTTCCCGGGGCTTGCGACGGAATTTCACGCTTTGCCCCCGGCCAGATCGACGTCACGGTCGCCCTGCACCACTTCCACCAGTTTGATCGCTTCCTGTTCCATGCCCACCACCAGTTCATCGATGCGGCGTTGCAGGAAACGGTGGAAGAATACCGACGGGATACCGACCATCAGGCCCGCTGCCGTGGTGATCAGCGCCTTGGAGATACCACCGGCCAGCACCGAAGCATTGGTGGTCATGCCGGAACCGGTGAAGGCACTGAAAATATCGATCATGCCCAACACCGTACCCAGCAGCCCCAGCAACGGCGACATGGCGGCGATGGTGCCCAGCGCATTGACGTAACGCTCCAGCTCGTGGATGACCCGGGCGGCGGCTTCTTCAATGCACTCTTTCATGATCTCGCGACCATGCTTGGAGTTGGCCAGGCCCGCGGCGAGGATTTCACCCAGCGGCGAGTTGGCGCGCAATTCCTTGAGTTTTTCCTTGTTGAGCTGCTTGTCCTTGATCCAGACCCAGACCTGACCCAGCAGATGCTCGGGGGTGACGCGACTGGCGCGCAGCGTCCACAGGCGCTCGGCGACGATCGCCATGGCGGCGATGGAACTCAGAATGATCGGCAACATCATCCAGCCGCCGGATTTGACCAATTCCCACACAGTGACAGCCCCCTCGAAAAAGTGCGCCACTTTACCATACCGGTTCGCGATAAAGACCCGTCGCCCCGACGACCGTGCGCGGCCCGTGCTCAACGGTACTCGGCCCCCGGCAGCGGCGGCTCTCGCCAGAACCGGCGCTGCTGACGCATCGACCGGGCCGGCTGGAATCTGCCCAGTTGCAGATGAATGGCACCCTGCTCCGCGCTGTCATGGATGCGCAGGCCCAGCTTGCGGTAACGGGCGATGACCGTCGGATGCGGATGCCCGAACGAGTTGCCGTGCCCACGGGAGATCAGCACGTCCCGCGGCTGCAAAACCTTGAGCAACGCCATTGATGAGGAACTGCGGCTGCCATGGTGCGGGGCCTGCAGCCATTGAGTCGGAACCGCCAGCACGCTATTGAGCAAGTCCCGTTCGGCAGCGGTGTCGATATCGCCGGTCAGCAGCAACCGCTCGCCGTTGGCTTCGATCTGCAGGACGCAGGAGCGCTGGTTGCTGTCTTGTGCGCCGGCCCACTGCCATAGATGGAAGGCAACGCCGTCCCACTGCCATTGCCGACCGCTTTCACAGGTTTCAGCGCTCAGCGCTTCGGGCAGCCCCGGCGGATCGCCGCTGATCACCCGGCTGACCGGCAAGCCGTTTGCCACGGCCAGTGCCCCGCCGGCATGGTCGGCGTCGGCATGACTGAGCAGCATCAGGTCGAGTCGCGCCACACCCAGTTTGTGCAAGGCCGGCAACACTACGCGCTCACCGACGTCGAAATCGCCGAAACGCGGGCCAGTGTCGTACAGCAATGTGTGGTGACGGGTGCGGATCAGAATCGCCAGTCCCTGGCCGACGTCGAGTTGCCAGACATCCGCCACACCTTCGGCCAGTCGCTCCCGGGGCGGCAATGCCAGCACCAGCAGCAAGGGCCAGCCCAAGGGACGCAATGGAACACCTCGGGGCAGCAACAACAGCACGGCACCGATGCAGCCCAGAGCCAGGATCCATCCCGGCATCGAGGCTGCAACCCATGCCGGCCAGCGCCCGGCAATCAAGGCCAGAGCCCGGAACAATCCATCGACCAACCCGCCGGCCAGCCATAACAGACCTTCGCCGATATAGGGAATCGGCAACAACAAAGTGCCAAGCAACGCTGGCGGGAGCACCGCAAAACTGATCCACGGCACCGCCAGCAGATTGGCCAATGGTCCGCTGAGGCTGATCGGCAGGCCCTGGATCAGCAACACCGGGCACAAACCGATTGCGATCAACCATTGGGCTCGCGTCCAGGTCTGCCACCAGCGCCACGGCCCCAGACGACCGCCGAAGGTAAAAATCAGCACCGCCACCGCCGTGAAGGACAGCCATAATCCTGGACGCAGACTGGCCAGCGGGTCCATCAACAACACCCCGTTGAAGGCCAGCAACAACGGCCACCAGGCACCCAGATGGCGAAATCGCAATCGCCACAGCAACACCAGCGCAACCATCACACAGGCCCGCCGCACCGGCACATCGAATCCGGCCAGCAAGCCGTAACCCAGCGCCGCCGAGAATGCGAGACCACACGCCCACGGCAGCCATGGCCAACGCAATGGCCACAGACCGAATCGCGCCAGCCCGGCGATCAGCCCATACATCACCGCCGCCAGCAGACCGATGTGCTGTCCGGAAATCACCAACAGGTGCACGGTGCCGGTGTCCTGCAGGATCTGCCAGTCCTCGCGACCGAGTCCCGAGCCGTCACCCAGCACCAACGCCGTCAGTGCTGCGCCCCGCCCCTGAGTGTCCACTTCCAGCAGGCGCTGTCGGATGCCGTCCCGCCAGGCCCACTGCGCCGCCGCCAGCCGGTTGCCGTCCTTCACCGTGCCGGTGGCGCCGATGCGTTGCGCCAACAGCCAGGCTTCGTAATCGAAGGCATCGGGATTGAGCAGCCCGCCGGGACGCTTGAGTTTCACGGCCAGCCTCCAGCGCTCGCCACTGTTGACCGGTGGCCCGGCGTACCAGGCCAGGCGCATCAGCGATGGCAGTTTCCCGTGACGCGAACGGGCATCGGCCAGTTCAAACCGCACGACCCCGTCGCCGCTCTGCGGCAGGCCGACCACCCGCCCCTCCACCCAGCGCGTTTCACCATCCAGCTCCAGCGGCAGCCGATCATCCAGCGCCCACTGCGCACCGATGCACGACCAGACGAAGCCGAACAGCAAAAATGCCAGCGGATAGCTGCGAAACGGCAACAGCATCAGTGCCACCACCGGCAGCACCCATCCGACCGGCGGCAACGCCGGCAAAAAAACCGGGGCCAGCAGACCGACTGCCAGCGCCATCATCCCTGTGCGCATATGCCCGTCCTTGAGAGTCCCCTCTTCAGGCATAGCCCCTGTGGAGCGCAGGCGTCGTCAACAATTGTCACAAAGTCTGAATGGGCGGTTCGTAGAATCCAGACATACTTGCCGCCTTAACCGACCGAGAAGCCTTATGCCCCGGCGCTTATTCAAACGTTACATGCCCGACCCGACGAGCATCAGGGAACACAAATCCTTACGCTTTCTCGGCACGTTGCTGCATGACCCGAACCTCTGGCACCTCAACCGACATTCCGTGGCCCGTGCCATGGCCGTTGGCCTGTTCGCCGCGTTCCTGCCGATTCCGGCGCAAATGCTGGTGGCCGCCGTCCTCGCGATCATGGTGCGCGGCAACATGCCGATTGCCGTCAGCCTGGTTTGGCTGACCAATCCGATCACCATGCCGGCGGTGTTCTTCTGTACGTATCAGGCCGGGGCCTGGCTGATGGATGTCCCCGCCCGCACGCTCCCCGACGAGTTGACCTGGGAATGGATCAGCGGCGAACTCTCGACACTGTGGCAACCGTTCCTGCTCGGCTCGGTGGTGGTCGGGCTGGTGCTGGGCGCCCTCGCCTATTGCCTGGTGATGATGTACTGGCGCTGGTGGGTGGCCCGGCAATGGGCGCGACGAAAGAAAAGTCGCCGGTCCTGAATGCAAAACGGCCTCCGTGCAGGAGGCCGTTTTTGTTGCAGCACTGATCGAATCAGGTACGCATGCCGCGCCCGCTCACCAGCAATCGCGCGCAACCGAAATACAGCACCACGGTCGCCACCAGCATGAAGGTGATCGCGATACCTATGCGGATGTCCGACACGCCCAGGATGCCGTAACGGAAGGCGTTGACCATATGCAGCACCGGGTTGGCCAGCGACACGGTCTGCCAGAACGGCGGCAACAAGGTGATCGAGTAGAACACGCCACCGAGGTAGGTCAGCGGGGTCAGCACAAACGTCGGGATAATCGAAATGTCATCGAAGTTGCGCGCAAACACGGCGTTGATGAAACCCAGCAGCGAGAAGATCGTGGCCGTCAGCACCACCACCAGCACGGTGACACCCAGGTGATGCACCTGCAGGCTGGTGAAAAACAGCGACAGGATCGTCACGATGACGCCCACCATCAGGCCGCGCAGCACGCCGCCGAGGGTGTAGCCGATCAGGATCGTGTGCGGCGATACCGGCGACACCATCAGTTCTTCGATGGAACGCTGGAACTTGCTGCCGAAGAAACTCGACACCACGTTGCCGTAGGAGTTGGTGATCACCGACATCATGATCAGCCCCGGCACGATGTACTCCATGTAGGAGAAACCACCCATGCCGCCGATCTGTTTGCCGATCAGGTTGCCGAAGATCACGAAGTACAGAACCATGGTGATCGCCGGCGGCAGCAGGGTCTGCGGCCAGATCCGCGTGAAGCGCCGGACCTCGCGGTAAACGATGGTGTTGAGGGCGACGAGGTTGGGGCGCAGTTCGGAACTCATACCGCCACCTTCGACAGATTTTTCTCCACCAGGGACACGAACAACTCCTCGAGGCGATTGGTTTTATTGCGCAGGCTCAGCACTTCGATGTTCTGCAGGGCCAGTTGGCCGAACAGCGCAGTGATGCCCATGGACTTGTCGACCTGGACTTCCAGGGTATGCGCATCCACCAGACGGGACGGATAACCGACCAGTTGCGGCGCAACCGCCAGATCGTTCTTGAGGTCGAGCAGGAAGGTCTCCACATGCAGTTGCCCGAGCAACTGACGCATGCTGGTGTTCTCGACGATGGTGCCGTGGTCGATGATGCCGATGTTGCGGCACAGTTGTTCAGCCTCTTCCAGATAGTGCGTGGTGAGGATGATGGTGATGCCTTTCTGATTCAGTTCGGTGAGGAACGTCCACATCGAACGGCGCAGCTCGATATCCACCCCGGCCGTCGGTTCGTCAAGGATCAGCAGGCGCGGTTCATGCACCAGTGCCCGGGCAATCATCAAGCGGCGTTTCATTCCGCCGGACAACGAACGCGAAGGCACATCGCGCTTGTCCCACAGGCCGAGCTGGGTCAGGTACTGCTCGGCGCGTTCCTTGGCGATTTTCGCCGGAATGCCGTAGTACCCGGCCTGGGTCACGACGATGTCGAAGGTCTTTTCGAACTGGTTGAAGTTGAATTCCTGGGGCACTACGCCGATCGAGCGCTTGAGCGCCGCGGGGTTCTTGTCCAGATCGTGGCCGAAGATATTCACCGTGCCACTGGTCTTGTTCACCAGGGTCGAAAGAATGCCGATGGTCGTGGATTTGCCGGCGCCGTTGGGGCCGAGCAACGCGAAGAAGTCACCTTCGGCGACGTCCAGATCGATACCACTCAAGGCCTGGAACCCGTTGCCGTAGGTTTTGGTTAGCTGCCGGATGGACAGAGCGGAACTCATATCGGATTACGCACCAAGAAGAGAAAAAGGACTGAATGACGGCGGGCGGCGAGGGAGACAACCGCGGCGCACAAGCGCAATGGTGCTTGCCGCCGCCGCACAAGTACAGTCAAGTGTGTCGATAGTAGGTATTAAGTCAACGCGGTCATGACGGCTTTGCGATACGCCGGACGCTGCTTCAGTCGCGCGTACCAGGCCTCCAGATGCGGCATCGGCGCACGCTCGATCGGCATCTCGAACCAGGCATAAATGAAACTGCCGAGGGGAATGTCGCCCATGCCGATTTCACTGCCGGACAGGTACGGCTGGTTTTTCAGGGCCTGATCGGCCATCGCCAGCAAGCCTTCACATTCCTTGATCGCGGCATGAATCGCCGGCCAGTCCTGCTTGTCCGCCGGCGTGCGCAAAACGCCCCAGAACACCGTGCGAAATGGCCCGGCGAAACTGGACGTGGTCCAGTCCATCCATTTGTCAGCGGTGGCGCGGGTCTGTGGATCCGTCGGATACCACGCAGTGTCGGCCGCATGTTTTGCCAGCAGGTAACGCACGATGGCATTCGATTCCCACAACACGAAACCATCGTCCTGAATCACCGGCACCCGCCCGTTCGGGTTCATCGCCCGGTACTCCGGCGTGTCGACCACACCAAACGCGCCACCGGCATCGATGGCCTCGTAGGCCAGCCCGAGCTCTTCGGCAGCCCACAACGGCTTTCTGACATTCGACGAATTCTTGCGACCCCAGATCTTCAGCATGACCGCCTCTTTTCCATTGAGTGGGCGAGCAGCATACGCCGGATCAGCGGCTGCCGACATTACCGCGCATGTCACTGGACAGTGGCGTCTGCTGATCGTTGAACAGGTGCGGATAGCATTTGTGCAGATGTTCGAAAAAAAAGGATTCCGGTACATCGGCGAACTGGCCGTGGTCGACCAGGTACTCCATCAGCAGCGCGCCATCGCTGTTGTACGGATGGAAAACGCTGTCGTTCATACCGTCGAATTCCAGCGGCGCAACGTTGAACATTTCGCAGAGCTTCTGGTTGAACGCGGGTGTGGCTTTCACCCAGCGCTCATTGAGAAACAGTTCGGTATAACCATGCATGGCGAACACTTCGCTTCTCAGCAGTTCAAGCAGACGCGGCGTCGACAGATGATTTTTCACATCCGCCAGACCAATGCGTGCGGGGATCCCGCAATGGCGCGCACAACCGGCGAGCAACGTGGCCTTGGGCACGCAATAACTTTCACCCGCCGCCAGCGCGTAGCTGCCGCGCAAGGTTTGCGGGTCGCGGCTGAAGGTGTACATGTTGTAACGCACCGCCTCGCGCACGGCGTAATAAAGACTGATCGCCTGCGCCAGCGGATCGCGACTGGTACCACGGTGCTGTTCGGCGAACTCCACCACCGAGGGGTGGTCACTATCGATGAAGCGGCCGGGACTCAGATATTCGCGCATGACGACATTCTCCTGGGTGAACCCGGAGTCTAGCGAGAGGATCAGCACAGAGATAACGACGTTTCGGCCAAACATGGACGCAAAGCCGCGGAGTCAGCGAACGATTTCCCACGGGTGTTGCCCACCGAAACTACAAAAGCCGTCCAAGGTTTCCCACGAACTCAATCACCTTGCTCTGACCACCCTGATTTGCAGATGCCGTCTAAGCTCTGGAGGGTCGTTCGCCCTGGTTCACGGAGGATTAAATATGCTGTTGTTGTGGATACTGGTTCTGATCGTCGGCGTGGCGTATCTGGCCCACCGACGCATCGCCCCGCTGCCTGCACTGGGCATCGTTGCCGCTTACCTGTTGGCGATGGGGATTTTCAGCCACGCACCGGGCTGGTTGCTGCTGATCTTCTGGATCGTGCTGGCCCTCGTGGCCGCCCCGCTGCTGTTGCCTGACCTGCGCCGCAAACACTTCACCGCGCCGCTGTTCAGCTGGTTCCAGAAAACCCTGCCACCGATGTCGCAGACCGAACGCGACGCGATCGACGCCGGCACGGTGTGGTGGGACGGCGAACTGTTCAGTGGCCGTCCGGACTGGGACAAGCTGCTGTCCTATCCCAAGGCGCAGTTGAGCGACGAGGAACAGGCGTTCATCGACGGCCCGACCGAAGAGCTCTGCGCGATGGTTACCGACTGGCAGATCGGCCAATCGATGGACCTTCCACCCGAAGCGTGGACTCACATCAAGGAACACGGTTTCTTCGCCCTGATCATTCCCAAGGAGTTCGGCGGCAAGGGATTCTCTGCCTACGCCCACTCCCAGGTGGCGATGAAACTGGCGACCCGCAGCGGCGACCTCGCCTCCACCGTGATGGTGCCCAACTCCCTCGGCCCGGCCGAACTGCTGCTGCATTACGGCACCGACGAACAACGTAATCATTACCTGCCGCGACTGGCCCGGGGCGACGATATTCCGTGCTTCGCGCTGACCGGTCCGCTCGCCGGCTCCGATGCCGGCGCCATGCCTGACACCGGGATCATCTGCAAAGGCCAGTGGGAAGGCCAGGAAACCCTCGGCCTGCGCCTGAACTGGGAAAAACGCTACATCACCCTCGGCCCGGTCGCGACCTTGCTTGGCCTCGCCTTCAAGGCCTATGACCCGGATCACCTGCTCGGCGACAAGGAAGACCTGGGCATCAGCCTGGCATTGATTCCGACCGATACTCCCGGCGTGGAAATCGGTCGTCGCCACTTGCCGCTGGGTGCGGCGTTCATGAACGGCCCGAACTCCGGCAAGGACGTGTTCATCCCGCTGGATTTCCTCATCGGCGGCCAGGACATGCTCGGCAAAGGCTGGATGATGCTGATGAACTGCCTGTCGGTCGGGCGCTCGATTTCCTTGCCGGCAGTGGGCACCGGCGCGGCCAAGTTCACCAGTCTGGTGACCGGGCAGTACGCGCAGATTCGTGAGCAATTCAACGTTCCACTGTCCGCGTTCGAAGGCATTCAGGAAGCCATGGCACGCATCGGTGGCAACGCCTGGATGATGGACGCCGCACGGATGCTGACCGCCAACGCAGTGGATCTGGGCGAGAAGCCTTCGGTGCTGTCGGCAATCCTCAAGTACCACCTCACCGAACGCGGTCGCGAGTGCATCAGCCACGCCATGGATGTGCACGGTGGCAAGGCGATCATCATGGGCCCGAACAACTACCTGGGTCGCAGCTGGAACGGCGCACCGATCTTCATCACGGTGGAGGGCGCGAACATTCTTTCGCGCAACCTGATGATCTTCGGCCAGGGCGCGATCCGCTGCCATCCGTTCGTGCTCAAGGAAATGGCCCTCGCCGGGCGTGAAGACAAGGATCAGGCACTCAAGGAGTTCGATGGCCTGCTGCTCAAGCACATCGGATTTGCCGTGAGCAACGCTGCCAGCACGCTGGTATTGAACCTTGGTTTCGGCCACTTCGAACACGCTCCGGGAGACAAGCTCAGCCAGGGATATTTCCGCGCGCTCAACCGTCAGGCTGCCGCGTTTGCCATGCTCGCCGACCTGAGCATGATGCTGCTGGGCGGCGAGCTGAAACGCCGCGAACGGCTGTCGGCCCGTCTGGGCGATGTGCTGAGCAACCTGTATCTCGCCTCCGCAGCGCTCAAGCGCTATCACGACCTTGATTCCCCGGCGTACATGGAACCGCTGTTCACCTGGGCCATGGAAGAAAGCCTCGGCCAGTCGGAAAAGGCACTCGATGAACTGCTGACCAACTTCCCGAACCGGGTCTTCGGCTGTCTGTTGCGGGTGATCGTGTTCCCGTTCGGTCGCCGCCACAAAGGCCCGTCAGACAGACTCGGTGCCGAAGTGGCCGCAGTCATCGGTCGGGCCAAGGGCGATCCGGCGCTGGAAGAACTGCTTGCCGGCTGCTATCGCCCACAATCGGCGGATGACGCAGTCGGTGCGCTGCAACACGCCTGCGATCAGTTGAGCGCTGCGCAACCGCTGCACAAAAAACTGCACACGTCGCTCAAGAGCGGTCAGGTCAAACCGGTCGCCGGCGAACACGCCATCGATGCGGCACTGGAAGCCGGCGTGCTGCAAGCCGTGGAAGCCCAGACCCTGCGTGATGCCGAAGCAGCGCGGCGCAAGGTGATCGATGTCGATGACTTTGACAAAGAGGAACTGAAACCGGCGCAAGGGAAAGTCCGCTGATCCCTTCAATCAGTGAAAAACGGGCGCAGGGGCTTTATACTCCCGCGCCCGTTTTGCTCTTGAGGACTTATCTCGTGTCCAATGTCGTTGCCGATCATCTGGTTTTGCTCGACCACCTGCGCAGTATCCTGGTCGCCGTAGGTGAGGCCGATCAGGTTCCCGAAGAAAGCCATGCCCTGTTCCTGGAGCGTTTCGACGAACTGCTGGCGTCACTGCCGATCGAGCCGATCGAAAGCCAATACCTGGGCCAGGACATCCTGACTCAAGTGATTACCCGCTATCCGCAAATTGCCCACCTGATCCCGCGGGATCTGTTGTGGTTCTTCGCCGGCGACTGCCTGCACTACCTGTCCGACGAAGAAATCGACCTGTATCAGACGCTGGAAGAGCGCCGTTACGAAGCCGAACAGAACGACGAACCGTTCGACTGGAACCAGGAAAAACAGCTGCTGGCGATGTCCGCCCAGGACAGCAAGCACTGATTTTCGCCCGATAAAAAAAGGCCCGCATGGTGATCCATGCGGGCCTTTTTCATGTAGTCAAAGCAGCCCTTCACTTTCAGGCAGTTCGTACTCGGCCAAGGCTTTTGAAACGGTGGATTTTCCCGGTTTGCTCAATGTCGGCTCTTTCTCCAGACACTCCACCAGATAATCAATGAACACCCGCAGCTTCGGTGGCAGATAGCGTGTCGGCGAGTGCAGCAACCATAACCCACCGTGATAAGACGCCAGGAATGTCCAGTCCGGCAGGACTTGCACGACCAGCCCCTGTTCCAAGGCATAACGAGCCGTGAAATACGGCAGGCTGCCGATACCGATGTGCTGCAGAACAGCCCCCAGGCGCACGCCGGTGTGATTGGCGGCATACCGGCCACGCACGCCGACCGTCACGGCTTTGCTGCCCTTCTTGAATTTCCAGCGCGCATCGCTCGGGGTTTCGCCCAGATAGATGCAGCTGTGATTGAGCAAGTCATGGGGATGAGTCGGTGTGCCATGTTCGGCCAGGTATTGCGGGGTCGCGCAGAGCAAATGGTCGATGGTCAGCAACTGTCGCCCGACCAGCCCTGCCGGCGGCCGCTCCGTAATCCGAATCGCCAGATCGACATGATCGTCGATCAGGTCCACTTGTCGGTCTTCCAGCAGCAATTCCACATCGACCTTTGGATAGCGACGAAGAAACTCCGGCATGTGCGGATGAATCACGAAGCGCCCGACCGCTTTCGGCACGCTGACCCGCACCAGTCCCTCGGCTTCGTGGGTGAACTGACCGCTGATTTCCATCACCGACCGGGCCGCGCTGACCATTTCCTGACAGCGCTTGAACACTTCTTCTCCGCCATCGCTCAAGCGCAATTTGCGTGTGGTGCGTTGCAGCAACCGTGTGGCCAATGCCTTCTCCAGCCGGGAAATGCTGCGACTGACCGCCGAGGGCGACGAGCCCAGTTGGCGAGCGGCTTCAGAGAAGCTGCCGGTCTCCACGACCTTGACGAAGATCGCCATTTCACCGAGCAACGGCAGAGGGAGATTTATGCTCACAGCGCAACAGTCCTTTGATGTTTGAACGGATTATCACGTTATTGCACGATTCATATAATTAAAAAAGAAACTTTAATAAGGGCATGGAATATGACGCTCCGCCTCTTTTTCCATAGTGATGACCTCAAGGCCAATGTGGAAGTCCTCGACTGCACGCCCCACGAGAACGAATTCGCCGTGGTGCTGCGCGCCACGTTGTTTCATCCGCAAGGGGGCGGGCAGCCTTGCGATACCGGCTGGATTGGCGATGCACAAGTCCTGCGAGTCGTACAGGAACCGGACCGGATCATTCACTTCGTCGACCAGCCGGTGCCACTGGGCATGACCCAAATCCGCATCGATGAAGAGCGTCGTCGCTTCAACACCCGTATGCATTCCGCCGGTCATCTGATCGGCCATTTCGTTCAAGCCATGGGCTGGATGCCGATCAAAGGGCACCATTGGCCTGACGAAGGGCGTGTGCAATTCAAGCCCGGGGATTCGGCTCAGGAAGTCGACGCGCAAACCGTCCAATACGGCATCGGGCAATGGATCGAACACGATCTGCCACGCCTGACGTCCCTGCGCGAAGGCGCGCGGGAAATCGGCTTCGGTGAACTGCCAGCCTATGGTTGCGGTGGCACCCATGTACGCAGCCTGAAGGATCTGGGCACAGTCACGATCGCGTCCCTTTCGCAGAAGAAGGGCACGTTGTCCGTCCACTACAACGTGGATTGAGGATTTCGGGCGCTGCCAGATGCAGCGTCCGACGCCGGGGGAACCGCTCTCGCCGGTTCCGTTGACTACTCGTTAGATGGACCTGAAACCATGATGCTTGACGTCGAGCGTCTCGATGAGACGTGCATAAAAAAACTGGCCAACGAAGAAGTCCTCGCCATCCGCGTCAAAGGCTTCTTGCCTGAAGACCAGGCGATCCGGATTGGCGACAAGATCCTCGCCCCCGGCTTCGAAGGGTATATCAACGCCCCCAGCATCGGCCGCATCGGCATGGCGTTCTACGAGGCGGAAAACCAGCCGCTGCTGATCGAGGACTACTTCGAGCGCGCCACCAGCAACATTGCCGAACTGCGCAACCGCTGCGCACCCTACTCCTCGCCGATCGACACCCTGCGCTGCATGCTCGACGAATCCTGGCCGGCGGGCGCCCATCTGGAAAACCTGTACGGGCGCAAGATGTATGTCGGCCTGTCACGGGTGGTCAAACCTGGCGTCTGCTTCCTCGCCCACCACGACATCTTCGCCAAGGATGCGCCGGAGAGTTTCCAGGCCCGTAGCCTGGAGGCGCAATTCGCCTGCAACGTCTACCTGAACATGCCGACCGAGGGTGGCGCGTTGCAGATGTGGGAAGACGACATTTCACCGGACCGCTTCGACGAAATGCGCGGCGACAGCTATGGCATCGACCCGGTGCTGCTTGGCCCGCCAGCCCTCGAAGTACGCCCGGAACCGGGGGATTTCATCATGTTCAATTCGCGTCGCATGCACTCGGTAACACCGGGTGTGGCAGACCCGCGCTTGAGCCTTTCTTTTTTTGTCGGCTATCGCGGCAATGCATCACCCCTGACTTTCTGGAGCTGAAATGACATCGAATTATCTGGGCGAATTTCTGGCACTGGCTACCATTCACTTTCTGGCCGTGGTCGCTCCCGGCCCGGACTTCGCCGTGACCATCCGCCAGAGTGTGCGTTTCGGTCGACTGGTCGGCATCTGCACGGCACTGGGCATCGGCGCAGGGATTTCCGTGCACGTGCTGTACACCCTGCTGGGTGTCGGCGCCTTGATGCACACCACGCCCTGGCTGCTGACGGTGGCCAAGATCGTGGGCGGTGCCTACATTTTTTACCTCGGCATCAGCCTGATCCGCAGCCAACCCAAGACAACACTCGAAGGCGAAAAGACAACCGATGAACCGCTGGTCGAGCAATCGCTGTTCAAGGCGTTCTCCACCGGTTTCCTGACCAACGCCACCAACCCCAAGGCCACACTGTTTTTCCTGGCGATCTTCACCACGATCATCAGCGCCAGCACACCGTTGGAGATCCAGGCCTTGTACGGATTGTGGATGTGCGGCGTGAACGCGTTGTGGTTTGTGATCGTCGCGCTGTTCTTTTCAAGCAGCAAAGTGCGGGTGCTGTTCATGCGCATGGGGCATTGGTTCGAGCGCAGCATGGGCGTGATCCTGATCCTGTTCGCCGGGCGACTGGTGTTGTCGATGTAAATACGCAGCTCGAAGAAGCCCGGCCCAGACAGATTGGACGGGCTTTTACGATTCTGCGCCGCTTTTGCATTTCTGTGCGACGCGTCCCACTTCGGGGGCTCCCCTATCACTTGCTTGTGGTGTTAGTTTGCGAAACCGTCTGACACATCGATCAGATACTTCCTACTCACCACCTGCAAAGGAATGCCCTTAGCAATGGACTTTTCGCTCAAGCAACTGGCCGCATCGACCCTGATTCTGGCCAGCCTTTCGTGCGTAACACTGCCAGCCCACGCCAACATCACACCGCAGCAAAGCGCGACCATCCTCAAGACATTCAGTGATACCAAGGTTAGCGATTTCCGCCAGTTCCTCGGCGAATTGGCCAAGAGCGATCTAAGCAAGACCGACGACCTGCGCCCCTCCATCAGCGCCTTTCTCGACAACAAGCCCCTGACCGCCGAACAGCAAAACGAAATCTATCGCCTGCTCGGCCTCTACACTCGAGCGAAATACGGCAAGGCCGCTCTGGAAACCCTGCGCGAACTGGTGGAGATCCCGACGGATCGCAAAGAGGGTGTTGCCCAGCACGAAAATCCTGAATTCATCAAGATCGCCGCCAAGATCAAAAGCCTCGCCGAGTCTTTCGGCCTGAACTACCGCAACATCGACAACCGCGTCTACGAAATCTCCCTCGACGGCAGCGGCAAAGAAGTCGTGGGCATTCACGCGCACGCCGACGTTGTACCGGTGACACCGGAAAACTGGGTGCTGAAGGACGGCACCAAGCTCGACCCGTTCAAGGTCACGCTGATCGGCGACCGCATGTACGGCCGCGGCACCGAGGACGATAAAAACGGCATCGTCGTGACGCTGTATGCCATGAAGGTGATCAAGGAAGAGAAGCTGCCACTGGCGCGCAATTTCAAACTGCTGGTAGACACCACCGAAGAAACCACCGGCGACGCGATTCCTTACTACTTCGAGCGCAACCCGACGCCTGAGTACAACCTTGCACTGGATGGCGGCTACCCGGTGGTGATTGCCGAAAAAGGTTACGGCACGGTCATGGCCAAGTTCGCCAAACGCAAGGCCGAGGGCAAAGGCGCGGAAATCATCTCGATGACTGGCGGTATGGCGACCAACCAGATTCCATCGGTTTCGCTCATCACCCTGGTGACAGACAAACCTGCCGAACTGGCCGCCAGCTTGCAAAAGGCTGGCACTGAATACGCCAAACAACATGGCGGCGATTTCGAAGTGAATGCCAAGGTCGATGGCAAAGACGTGAAACTCAGCGTAACCGGCGTTTCTGCGCACTCCTCCGAGCCTGAATCCGGTGTCAACCCGGTCGCCCGCATGCTGGACTTCATCCACAGCGTGGATGGCAAAATCGCGTTCAAACACAACCACATCACCGATGCTGCCCGTTACGCCGCCGACAACTGGGGTCTGGACTACAAGGGTAGCAAGCTGGGCGTCGGTTTCGCCGATGACTTCATGGGCCCGTTGACCACCTCGCTGACGTACGTCGGCATGGATGACAAGACCTTCAAACTTGCGGTCAACCTGCGTGTGCCGAAGGGCAAGTCGCCGGAAGTGCTCAAGACCGAAATCGCCGACAAACTGGCGGCCTGGAGCAAGAAAACCCACGTCGCGGTCAACTTCGATTACTCAATCGCCGAGCCGATGTACCGCAACCCTGAAGGCGAGTGGGTCAAGGCGCTGCTGGCCGTGGCCACCGAAAACCTGGGCATGAAACACGAATTCGGTACGTCGGCCGGCGCCACCTCGGTGCATGAACTGCCTAACGGCGTGCAATTCGGCCTGGCACGACCTGAGGTCAAGTACACCGGTCACACCGACGGCGAGTTCAAGACCGTTGACCAGTTCCTGCTGGACCTGCAGATCGTCACCGAAATGATGGGACGCATCGGGCAGCTGCCGAAGCTCTGATCGCGTATCGGGTCCGCCACATGGGCGGGCCCAAAAAAAAGGACCTCGCGGTCCTTTTTTATTGCGCGACAAAAAACGCACAAACAAAAACGCCGCTCATCACTGAGCGGCGTTTTTGTTGAATATGGAGCGGGAAACGAGACTCGAACTCGCGACCCCGACCTTGGCAAGGTCGTGCTCTACCAACTGAGCTATTCCCGCAATGGCGTCCCCTAGGGGACTCGAACCCCTGTTACCGCCGTGAAAGGGCGGTGTCCTAGGCCACTAGACGAAGGGGACAGGCTACAACTTTCACTAATAAAAACGCCGCTCTTTGCAAAGCGGCGCTTTTTGAATTTGGAGCGGGAAACGAGACTCGAACTCGCGACCCCGACCTTGGCAAGGTCGTGCTCTACCAACTGAGCTATTCCCGCAAATGGCGTCCCCTAGGGGACTCGAACCCCTGTTACCGCCGTGAAAGGGCGGTGTCCTAGGCCACTAGACGAAGGGGACACGCTACCCGGAACACATGGTGTGTGTTTCGGTGTCCAGATCCGCATCCGAAGACTTGGTTCTGGTTTCACTCAGCACCGCCCGAAAGCACTGCCGTTTAAAATTGGAGCGGGAAACGAGACTCGAACTCGCGACCCCGACCTTGGCAAGGTCGTGCTCTACCAACTGAGCTATTCCCGCATTGGCGTCCCCTAGGGGACTCGAACCCCTGTTACCGCCGTGAAAGGGCGGTGTCCTAGGCCACTAGACGAAGGGGACACACTACAACATTCACTCCCTGCCGCGTTTCGCTGTGAGCTTTACGCTGCAAGTGGCGCGCATTCTATGGATGGATTGGAAGGTCGTCAACCCCCTGATATAAATTTATTTAAATCAATGACTTCGAACCGCTTTGCAGGCCGAATCGGACTTTTCCGCTGCCCGACGATTGACGCCTATATTCCGACACTCGCCAAGGCGCTATAGTCCACGGCACAGGTGATGGCAATCTGCACCCCAAGGGCCAGCATTTATATAAGCAGGCCTGCGGCCGATACAGATGAAGCTTCGCTGATCCAACCCGTCGAGCGGCGCTAGGCTCCTATATGCCAAGCCACTACACTCGCACGTGAACCCTATAAAGAGGTCTTACCGGTGACACCACTCATGATCACCCTGCTAGTCATAGCCGGGATTGCAATCTTGATCGCCATTGGCTACATGAACCATGTGGTGGAAAACACCAAACTGGAGAAGGCCCGCACCAAGGTCGAACTCAACGACCGCCTGCGCCGTTGTGGCGAGCTGACCGAAACCTTCCCCGGCCAGTTCATGACCCCGGCCCTCAAGCTTTTGATGACCCGCCTGGAACTGAACGTCTGCCAGCGCCTGCTGAACCTGGAAAAAACCAGCGCTACCGTCAAGGCCCGCATCACCGAACTGAGCGCTCTGGTCGCCCAGGGCGAATCGATCCCGGTCAACAACCCACCGGCGCCGATCCAGACCGAAGCCAAGGCCAAGGACGTCCGCTTCCTGCTCGAAGCCCTGCACGGCCAGATCACCCGCGCCGCCCAGGACGGTTTCCTGCCACCGAACGAAGCCAAGCACTGGATTCGCGAAGTCCGCCATATCCTGGTGCTGCTGCACATCGAGTTCTTCAACAACCTCGGCCAGCACGCCCTGCAACAAAACCAGCCAGGCCAGGCCCGCCTCGCCTTCGAACGCGGCGTGCAGTACCTGCGCAAACAGCAGGACCCGCAGATCTACGCCGAACAACTGCAATACCTGGAAAAACTGCTGGCCCGCGCCAACGCCCAGGTCATGGACAAGATTGCCCCGGTCGAAGGCGAAGAAAACCAACTGACTGCCGGCCTCAAAGATGTCGAGGCTGATGCGGACTGGAAGAAGAAAGTGATTTACGACTGAGTGCAGATGTTGAGAGAAGCCACCGAGAGGTGGCTTTTTTATTGGCCGCTGGAAAGATCAAAATCAAAAGCGCCCTCACCCTAACCCTCTCCCGGAGGGAGAGGGGACTGACCGAGGTGTTTGGGAGAGGTACGCCGACGTGAGATACCGAGTCGAACTCGGTTTTTGAAACGCATGCAACTCGACTCCTGCTTTGGCTTTGGCTTTGCCTTTCACCACTCAACACGATGAGCGTTAGCTCGAGTACCGCTTTTGACGTGCCGGCCCCTTCGGCAGGCTGAGTGGAGGGATTTATCCGGGGGTGGGAGCGCAGCGACCGTGCGGCGAAGCCGCATGCATCGAGAGGAGGTGCAGCGAAGCAAACCGTAGGCGATGCCCCCGGATGAATCCCGGAACGAAGGGACCCCGAGCCTCAGCGAGGGGCCGAACGCCGGGGCCCAGCCTTTTGGTTCCTTTTTGGCGTTTGAAAAAGGGACTCGCCGTAAGGGCGAAACCGCCAGCGGCAGCACCCAAAGAAACGGATATTCACACCAAACAACCAGCAACCTGGTCGGCCCAAAGGCCGCCAAGGTCAAATCCAAATCAAAGCCGAAAGTGCCCCACCATCCCCTTGAGCTCACTCCCCAACTGCGCCAGCTCAACACTCGAAGCCGCATTCCCGCGCATCGCAATCGACGACTGATCCGCACTCGCCCGAATACTGGTCACACTGCGATTGATCTCCTCGGCCACCGAACTCTGCTCCTCGGCCGCCGCCGCAATTTGCTGGTTCATCTGCTGAATCAACGAAACCGCCGCCGCAATACTCCCCAGCGCACTTTCGGTCTGCAGCGCATCGCTCACCGCCAGCTTCACCAGCTCGCCACTGCTCTGGATCTGCTGCACCGACGAATGGGCTGCCGAACGCAAGGCACTGACCAGCCGCTCAATCTCTTCGGTCGATTGCTGCGTACGCCGTGCCAGCGCCCGTACCTCGTCGGCAACCACCGCAAACCCCCTGCCCTGCTCGCCCGCCCGCGCCGCTTCAATCGCAGCGTTGAGTGCCAGCAGATTGGTCTGTTCGGCGACGCTCTTGATCACTTCGAGCACCGTGCCGATGTTCTGGATTTCCGCACTCAGGCTTTCGATGCTCGAGCTGGCCGACGTCGCCGAATCCGCCAACTGCTCGATCCGCGTCATGCTCTGACGCACCACCTGCTGACCGCTCTCGACCTTGCCGTCGGCGGTCTGCGCCGCAAGCGCCGCTTCCTCGGCATTGCGTGCCACGTCGTGGACGGTGGCGGTCATCTGGTTCATGGCCGTGGCGACCTGCTCGGTCTCCTCTTTCTGGCTGCTGACTTCGAGGTTGGTCTGCTCGGTCACAGCCGACAGCGATTGGGCCGAGCTGGCCAACTGCTCAATGCCCGCCTGCAACCCGCTGACAATGCGGCTCAGGCCCGCGCCCATCTGCTGCATGGACAGCATCAATTGACCGATTTCGTCACGACGGGTGACTTCCACCGTCGCACTCAAGTCGCCGTCGGCAATCCGCTGAGCGACCCGCATCACGCTGCGCAACGGCGCGACGATCAGCCGGGTGATCAACCAGGCCGCAATCAGCCCGACCAGAAGCGCCAGCGCCGACGAGCCGATGATCAGCACCGAGTTCTTTTTCAACTCGGCCTGCATCGCGACATCTTGGGCGACATACGCCTGATCGACTCGCTCCACCACCTGCGCAGCACGCTGGTGCAATTGTTCGGACACGGTTTTTTCTTGAGCGAGCAGTCCGGTGTACTCGGCGAGCTTGTCATTGAAACCGGCGATGTGGCCTGACACCTCATTGAGGACCGTCAGATAGCCCTCATCCTTGACCGTGGATTTCAATTGTTCGGCTTGCGTCTGGGCCTGGGCGGCCTGTTCGATATTGCCCTTGGCGCTGTCGTCGCCCTTGCGGCTCTGATCCAGGCGCACCCGTGCTTCATTCATGGCCTGAAGCATCAGACGCGAAACCTGGCTGACCTGGCTGGCCTGCTCGATGAACTGCGCCCCATCCTTGCCTTCGCTGTCTTTCAGGGTATAGGCGCCATCATCGGCGAGCCCGGCCTGCAGGACGTCAAGGTTGTTGGCGACGCTGGAAACCGACCAACTGGCCATTTCCAGCGCCAGATCCTTGGCCTGGGTCAGCGAAACAAATTCATCGAACGCCTTGCGGTACGCACCCAACGACTGCTGGACGTCATTCATGCCCGATTCATTGCCCGGCGACAAAGCCTTGAGTTGGTCGGCCATGGCGATCAGGCCATCCACACCTTCATGCAGGGCATCGACCGTTTTCGGGTTGCCGTGCAGGGCGTAGTCCCGCTCCAGCAAGCGCACATTGAGCAGACCGCTATTGAGCGAGGACATCTGCTTGAGCCCGCCGAAGCGCTGGCTGATGGTTTGCAGGGACCAGACGCCAATGGCCGCCACCAGCGCGGTCAAAAGCAAAACCAGCACAAACCCGATACCCAGTTTTTTCGCCATACCGAGGTTGGCAAAACGTCCTTGCACGGCCGAAATCATTGCGCGTAGTCCTCTGCCAAAGTCTGTTGCCGAAGAGTCGCAATGGCCATGAACCAGCACAAGACTCTGGCGTCGGAATAATGGCAAAAAGCTAGGTCCGCGTCGTTTTCAGAACACTTGAGGTCGATCCACGACTGTACTGCGAAAGAACTGCCGTGCCCTCGGATCACAGGCATAGGCGATATTGATCCGCTGCCAATCGCAGGCTTCGCCACCGGGCCTGAACGATGCTCCGCAGGACAATTGCACGCCAAAGTGCAAGGCCTGCCTGCGCAAGTGCTCTTCATTTGCCAACGGCGAACGGGCCCAGATGAACAGGCCGCCCGTCGGCTTGCCGAACACTTCCCAATCGGCATCCTCCAGCGCCTGAAGGGCTGCGGCACGATCGGTATTGAGCCGCTGACGCTGGCGCTGCACCAGCTTGCGATAGGCGCCACTGGCCAGCAGCGTTGCCAGTACTGCCTCGCTGAACCTCGAGGTGCCCATGCAACTGATCATCTTGATCCGTGCCAGTTGCTCGATCACCTCGAAACCGGCCAGCACGAAGCCTACCCGTAACGAGCTGCTGAGTGTCTTGGAAAAACTGCCGACATAGATCACCCGCCCTTCATCGTCCAGCGCAGCCAGTCGCGTGCCGCTGCCATTGTGCAGATCGGCAAAGACGTCATCTTCGATCAGCCGCAGGTCGTAGGTTTTGCTCAATTGCAGAATGCGGCGCGCGACCGCCGGCGTCAGACAACTTCCGGTGGGATTGTGGTGATGACTGTTGATGAACATCGCCGCCGGCCGGAACTGCCGCAGCAGAATCTCGAGCGCTTCGATGTCCGGCCCGCTGGGTGTGCGGCTGACCTCCAGCATGCGCACGCCGTGCAGCCGCAGGAGATCGAACAGCGGTGCGTAACCCGGTGTCTCGACCACCACACAATCGCCGGCCCGAAACAGGGTCCGCACGATCAGGTCAAGCGCGTGGCTGGCACCGGTCGTGGTCAGCACGCGATCGTCATCAGCCTGGATTTCCAGCAACCCGAGGCGTTTGACGATTTGTTCGCGCAACGCGGGCAGCCCCAGGGGCGTGTTGTAGTTGAACAGACTGAACATGTCGGCGCGGGCCACCTGACGGATCGCGTAGCTGAGATCGTCAGGTTCTCGCCAGCTCTGCGGCAAGACACCATCACCCAGTTTCAGGCCTGCACGCCATTGCGGATCCGTATCACCGCCGCGGTGTTCGCCCGCGAAAGCCGGACTGTCAAAGGCCTTGCAACACACTGGCAACGCGCTTGCGACCATGAAACCGGCACCCTGCCGTGAGGCGAGAACGCCCTGCGCTACCAGACGCTCGCAGGCTTCCACGACATTCGACTGGCTGAGCAGATTCGATCGCGCGATTTGCCGTACTGAAGGCAGGCGCGTCGTCGGCGGTACCTGACCCCGCACGATCCACTCGGTCAATCCATCAACAATCTGCTGTACGACCGGCACCATTGCCTGTCGGTCAATTCTCAATTCCATGAGTGGCCAAACTCCTGTCCGTTTTACTCGCGGCAGTAAATCACAGCCGCGTCGGTCAGGCTGTGCGACAACGCCGTCAAAAGCCACCGTTCTAACCATTTGAAACACAATGTTTATCAATCACATGGAGCCGGGCGCAGGCGAAAAAAAAACCGCGAGCGGGCGGGTCTTTTTCCTGCAACAACGGATGCCTTTTCAGAACGCGGTCACACCCCCGTCCACGGCCAGTGAATGGCCGGTGGTGAACGCTGCACCATCGCTGCACAGGTACAGCACGGCACTGGCGATTTCCTCGACCTTGCCGATACGGCCGACGGGGTGCATGGCGTTGGCGAATTCGCCTTTCTTCGGGTCGGCCTCATAGGCGCGACGGAACATGTCGGTATCGATCACTGCCGGGCATACGGCGTTGACGCGGATTTTCTTCTTGGCATATTCGATAGCAGCCGATTTGGTCAGGCCGATCACCGCATGCTTGGAGGCGGCGTAGATGCTCATCTTCGGCGCAGCGCCCAGTCCGGCCACCGACGCGGTGTTGACGATCGCCCCGCCCCCCTGAGCCAGCAGCAACGGCAGCTGATACTTCATGCACAACCAGACGCCCTTGACGTTGACGCCCATGATTGCATCGAACTCATCCATAGAGCCCTCAGCCAGCTTGCCCTTCTCGATCTCGATCCCGGCGTTGTTGAAGGCATAGTCGAGACGGCCGTAGGTCTTGATCACCTCGTCCATCAGATTTTTCACTTCGCTCTCGACGGTCACATTACAACGCACGAAGGTCGCTTCCCCTCCGGCTGTACGAATCAGCGCCACGGTGCCCTCGCCCCCGGCCGCATCCAGATCGGCCACCACCACTTTCAGACCTTCGGCAGCGAATGCCTGGGCCGTCGCGCGGCCGATGCCGTTGGCCGCGCCGGTGACGACGGCGACCTGACCGGAAAACGTCATGCTCATTGTTATGTCCTCGAATGCGGGGGAATTGATGAAGGCAGCATAGCCACAGGGGCCTGAGTGACGTCAGCACTATCAAAAGGCCGGTTAGCCTTTCATGAATCGCAGTGATGAAACCCCGCCGGGGACTATCACCGTACTGGATCAACCTGCATTCGCCCCGTGAGCCAACCTTGCGGCATCGCCCATGAAGGTCTATCAACAAGGCTTCATTCAATTCGAGTGCCTGTCATGACCAACCAGACCAATCGCCAGTTCCTGCTCGCCAAACGCCCGGTGGGCGCCGCCACCCGCGAGACCTTCACCTATCAGGAAGTACCGGTCGGCGAACCGGCGGCGGGGCAGATTCTGGTCAAGAACGAATACCTGTCCCTCGACCCGGCCATGCGCGGCTGGATGAACGAAGGCAAATCCTACATCCCGCCGGTGGGTCTGGGTGAAGTCATGCGCGCGCTGGGCGTAGGCAAAGTCATCGCGTCAAACAATCCGGGGTTCGCGGTCGGGGACTACGTCAACGGTGCCTTGGGCGTGCAGGATTATTTCCTCGGTGAGCCGAGAGGTTTCTACAAGGTCGATCCGAAACTGGCACCGCTGCCGGTTTACCTGTCCGCACTGGGCATGACCGGTATGACCGCCTACTTCGCCCTGCTCGATGTCGGCGCACCGAAGGCCGGCGACACCGTGGTGTTGTCCGGCGCTGCGGGCGCGGTCGGCAGCATTGCCGGGCAGATTGCCAAGATCAAAGGTTGCCGGGTGGTCGGGATTGCCGGCGGCGCGGACAAGTGCAAGTTCCTGATCGATGAACTGGGTTTTGACGGCGCCATCGACTACAAGAGCGAAGACGTACTCGCCGGACTCAAGCGCGAATGCCCGAAAGGCGTGGACGTGTATTTCGACAACGTCGGCGGCGACATCCTCGACGCCGTACTCAGCCGTATCAACCTGAAAGCACGCGTGGTGATCTGCGGCGCGATCAGCCAGTACAACAACAAGGAAGCGGTCAAAGGCCCGGCCAACTACCTGTCGCTGCTGGTCAACCGCGCGCGGATGGAAGGTTTCGTGGTGATGGATTACGCCGCGCAGTACGCCAGCGCCGCCCAGGAAATGGCCGGCTGGATGGCCAAGGGTCAACTCAAGAGCAAGGAAGACATCGTCGAAGGCCTGGAAACCTTTCCGGAAACCCTGGGCAAACTGTTCAGCGGAGAGAACTTCGGCAAGCTGGTATTGAAAGTCTGAAAACAAGGAAGGGAGCCATCGGGCTCCCTTCCTTGATACTTCAGCTGTTCGCTCAGGCCAGTTCGGCAACCACCGAGGCCAGCGCCTTGGCCGGATCCGCTGCCTGGCTGATCGGACGGCCGATCACCAGATAATCGGAACCGGCATCCAGCGCCTGACGCGGGGTCAGGATGCGACGCTGGTCGTCCTGGGCGCTGCCGGCCGGACGAATCCCCGGAGTCACCAGTTGCAGCGACGGGTGCGCGGTTTTCAGCGCGGTGGCTTCCAGCGCCGAGCACACCAGACCGTCCATCCCGGCCTTCTCGGCCAGTGCCGCCAGACGCAGCACCTGCTCCTGCGGCTCGATGTCCAGACCGATACCCGCCAGATCCTCACGCTCCATGCTGGTCAGCACGGTCACGCCGATCAGCAGGGGTTGCGGGCCGCTGCGCTTGTCCAGCTCTTCACGGCAGGCCGCCATCATGCGCAGGCCGCCGGAGCAGTGAACGTTGACCATCCACACCCCCATCTCGGCAGCGGCCTTGACCGCCATTGCGGTGGTGTTGGGAATGTCGTGGAATTTCAGGTCGAGAAACACTTCAAAACCCTTGTCACGCAGGGTGCCGACGATTTCCGAGGCACAGCTGGTGAACAGTTCCTTGCCCACTTTGACCCGGCACAGTTTCGGGTCCAACTGGTCGGCCAGCTTCAGTGCGGCGTCACGGGTGGGGAAATCCAGGGCGACGATGATAGGAGTCTGGCAGGCGGACATGGATGGGCTCTCAGGCAAGTCGAAATCGGCGCGCATTGTAGCGGAACCGGCGGCGGCGCGGCACCCGATGATCGGTAAATCGTCGCGCCGGACGTGATCAGCATAGCCTTGCCGGGTATTGTGTCGAAGCCGATACACAACCGACACGCCGACAACATGCGTCCGCGCTAGCCTCGCCAGCCGCAACATGTCCTTACAGCAGCCCTTCCCGCCTCACGGCCGGACGCCTATGCTGAAACCACAACCTCGCAGCCTATCTTTGTGGTTGGCGGCCTACTGGCAGATGAACAGCCTCATGCACAATTCCCAAGCCTCCGTGAATGAAGAGCAGAAAGACGACAAGCGCTGGAGCATCCGGGCCCTGATCGTCGACGATGACGTGCCGATCCGCGAACTGATGATCGACTACCTGGCGCGCTTCAACATTCACGCCAGCGGCGTCACCGACGGCGCGGCCATGCGCCAGGCGATGCAGGCCGAACATTTCGACGTGGTGGTACTCGACCTGATGCTGCCCGGCGAAGACGGCCTGTCGCTGTGCCGCTGGCTGCGCGCAGAGTCTGACATCCCGATCCTGATGCTCACTGCGCGCTGCGAACCGACCGACCGCATCATCGGCCTGGAACTCGGCGCCGATGACTATATGGCCAAACCGTTCGAACCCCGCGAGCTGGTGGCGCGGATCCAGACGATCCTGCGTCGGGTGCGCGACGACCGCACCGAACAGCGTGCGAACATTCGCTTCGACAACTGGCGCCTGAACAGCGTCCTGCGCCAGTTGATCGCCGACGATGGTCTGGTGGTGCCGCTGTCCAACGCCGAATTCCGCCTGCTCTGGGTGTTCATCGAACGTCCGCGCCGGGTGCTCAGCCGCGAACAACTGCTGGACGCCGCCCGTGGCCGTTCGATCGAAGCCTTCGACCGCAGCATCGACCTGCTGGTCTCGCGCCTGCGGCAAAAACTCGGCGACGACCCGAAAGCCCCCCAACTGATCAAGACCGTACGCGGTGAAGGTTACCTGTTCGACGCACGGGACATCGGCTGATGCGGGTGCGCTTCGACACGCTGTTCGGCCGCCTGTTTGGCATGCTGTTTGTGGCGATCGTCCTGGCGCACCTGTTGGCCTTCGCCTGGTTCCACCATTACGGCCCGCCTCCGCCCCCTCCGCCGCCGGAATTTTCCCAAGGCGTCGAAGGACAACGTCCGACACCAGATCCGCGCTTCGCCCATCGACCGCCGCGTCCCTGGTTCGGCGGGCCGCTGGTGCCACTGACCTTTCAGTTCATCTCACTGATGATCGCTGCGTGGTACGGCGCCAAACTCTTGAGCCGGCCGATCCAGCGTCTGAGCGACGCCGCCGAACGCCTCAGCGAAAACCTCGACAGCCCGCCGCTGGATGAATCAGGCCCGCGAGAAGCCCGACAGGCCGCTCACACCTTCAACCTGATGCAACAGCGGATTCGCGAACAGGTTCAGCAACGCGCACGAATGCTCGGCGCCGTCTCCCACGACCTGCGCACGCCACTGTCGCGGCTGAAACTGCGCCTGGAAAAGATCGACGACGACAAGCTCCAGGGCCAGATGCGTCAGGACCTGAACGACATGATCGGCATGCTCGATGCCACCCTCACCTACCTGCACGAACAGCGCACCAGCGAAGCGCTGCAGATGATGGACGTGCAGGCGCTGGTCGAATCACTGTGCGAAAACGCCCAGGATCAAGGCGCCGACGTACAGGTCAGCGGCCACTGCGCGCCCTTGCAAGTGCAGCCGATGGCACTGCGCTCGTGCATCAACAACCTGATGGACAACGCCCTGCGCTACGCCGGCCAAGCTCACATCGAACTGCAGGATCAGCGCGAACACCTGCTGATCCGCGTCATCGACCACGGCCCGGGCATCGCCGCCGACAAGCGCGAAGCGGTGTTCGAACCGTTCTTCCGCCTCGAAGGCTCACGCAACCGCAACTCCGGTGGCGTGGGCCTGGGCATGACCATCGCCCGGGAAGCCGCGCAACGCCAAGGCGGACAACTCAACCTCGAAGAAACTCCCGGCGGCGGCCTCACCGCCGTAATTCGCCTGCCCCGCCACTGAAGCCGACTGTGTACCGCCCGGTACAAAATCCACATACCCACGACACCTCCCGCCTTGACGCTGCATAAGCCGGTACACAAACCGGTTTCCAGCCCAAGGAGAGAGCCCGATGATCAGTAGCGTGAGCAACTACACGAGCTACACCAGCACCAGCAGCACCACCACGCAAAACGCCCGCAGCCAGCAACTGCAAAAAGAACTGTTCGCCAAACTCGACAGCAACGGCGACGGCGCGGTGGATCAGGACGAACTGAGCAGCGCCCTGTCGCAAAAATCCAGTGACGGTTTGCTGGTCAACCTGAGCAAACAATTCGGCGACCTGGACAGCGACAGCAGCGGCAGCCTCAGCGCCGACGAAATGGCCGCCATGGCGCCCCCACCGCCACCCGACCACAACCGGGCCCCCAACACCGACCTGGCCGACGCCCTGATCAAAGCCCTCGACACCGACGGCGACGGCGCCATCAGCGGCGACGAACTGAGCAGCGCGTTGCAGGCCAGCGAAAGCACCTCGTCCTCCAGCAGCGATAGCAGTGCGGCGCTGCTCAAGGTACTGGATAGCGACAGCAGTGGTGGCGTGAGCAGTGACGAGTTGAAGGTGGCGTTACAGGCGGGGCGCCAGCGTCCGGGCGATGAACAGACTGCCAGTACTACTCAAACCACTACCGAAGCGTTGAACCGGATGATTGCCAACTTGAGCAAGCAGTATTCGCTCGATAGTGCGGCGTCGGTGGGCAAGTATTTGAATGTGGCGACTTGAAGTAATGCGGTGAAGTGATCGCTGGGCGATCAGAGCTTGCCGGGTTAGTCGTTTGCCTTCGTTTTGCGGGGTGTCAATGAAAGCCCCCCCCTCACCCTAGCCCTCTCCCATAGGGAGAGGGGACTGACCGAGTTGTTTGGGAGAGGTACGCCGACGTGACATACCGAGGTGAACTCGGGTCTTTAAAAGCACACATCCCGCACCGGCCTCCTCTACCTCTACCTCTACCTCTGCTTCTGCCTTGGCTTTGGCTTTGGCTTCCCACCACTCAACACGATGAGCGTTAGCTCAAGTACCGCTTTTGACGTACCGGCCCCGTTGAGAGGCTGAGTGGAGGGATTTATCCGGGGGTGGGCGCGAAGCGCCGTTTGGCGAAGCCAAACACATCGAGAGGAGGTGCAGCGAAGCAAACCGTAGGCGATGCCCCCGGATGAATCCCGGAGCGAAGGGACGCCGAGCCACAGCGAGGCGCCGAACGTTGGGGCCAAGCCTTTTGGTTCCTTTTTGGCGTCTGAAAAAGGGACTCGCCGTAAGGGCGAAACCGCCAGCCGCAACACCCGAAGAAACGGATATTCACCCAAAACAACCCAAAGCCTGGCCGGCCCGAAGGCCGCCAAGGCTAACCTTCAACGCCGATCCTCAACCCGCCCCTGACTCTTGCTCCAATCCGTCAACAAACTATAAGCAACCGCCAAAAGCGTAGGCCCGATAAACAACCCGATAAACCCAAACGCAATCAACCCGCCAAACACCCCGAGCAACACAATCACCAGCGGCAGATTCCCGCCACGGCTGATCAGATACGGCTTGAGCACGTTATCCACGCCACTGATGATGAACGTCCCCCAGATTCCGAGAAATACCGCCATCCCGTACTCGCCCTTCCAGGCCAGCCAGGCCGTGGCCGGAATCCACACCAGCGGCGGCCCCATCGGAATCAGACTGAGCAGGAACGTCACGATCCCCAGCACTAAAGCCCCCGGCACCCCGGCAATCAAGAAACCGATCAGCGCCAGCACCGCTTGCGCCGCCGCCGTACCGATCACCCCGTTGACCACCCGCTGCACCGTACCGGCCACCAACTCGATGTAATACCCGGCACGATCACCGATCAAGCGCTCCAGCAGACCGTGCACGAACGCCGCCAGCCGCGGCCCGTCACGGTAGAAAAAGAACACGAAGACAATGCTCAGGGTCAGCTCGAGAATCCCGCCGCCGATCTGCGCACTGCGCGCCAGCAGCCAGTTGCCGACCTGCCCCAGATAAGGCTTGAGCGATACCATCAGCGCCGCCCCCTGCTGATCGACGCTGTTCCAGAACCCGACCAGCCGCTCCCCCACCAGCGGAATCGTGCCGAGCCAGGCCGGCGCCTCCGGCAGGCCATCAACCTGCACATCCTTGATGAACACTGTGGCATCGCGCACGTGATCGGCCAGGTTGAACCCCAGCCATACCAGCGGTGCCGCCACCAGCAACATCCAGCCCAGGGTCAGGATGCCTGCCGCCAGTGATTCGCGGCCACCGAGCCAGCGCGTCAGCAGAAGCATCAACGGCCAACTGGCGAACGCCAGCACCGCGCCCCAGAACAGCGCCGACCAGAACGGCGCCATCACCCAGAAACTGGCACCGAACAACACCAGCAACAGGATCTGCACCAGCAGACGATCATTATTGGGCATGTGAAATCTCGAAAAAGTCAGTCAGGCAAAGAGTAGGCGAACACGCCGGGCGTGTCCGCCAGAGACACCTTATCGCAACAGATCGATGCGCAGGCCGGCACCTTCGACATTGCCGGTCTCCATGCGTGCCGCGCGCACACCCTGCGCGATCAGCGCCTGACGCCAGGCTTCGGCTTTGAGCCCGGAAACCGTCACCCGCAAAGTGGTGTCGAGGTTCAGGCCACGAGACAGCAGACGCAACCAGGTGTCATCCGGATCACCGGCCAGTTTCGGCAATTTCAGCTCACCGGTGTCTTTCAACTGGCGCAACAGGGTCGCGGATGTCGGCAGCAGCTCACCCAACGGCGTGGCGGCCTCGAATTGCTCGACGTGCAGATAGGCTTTGCGATTGCCGCGAGTGATGCTGTACAGCGCCACCAGCGTGTTGTCGCGAGGTGCCGCCAGCCTCAGCAGCAGATAGGCCTGCTGCTCGTCGGCTCCGTACAGCTTGGCATTGCCGAATACCTCGTTGGCCCACAGGCTGCTTTCGCCGCAATCCCTGGCCTGACACCAGAACAACAGTTCAGCGTCCTGTTTTTGCAGGGCCTCGCGGGCGACGGTGAAGGCTTCGTTGGCGGAGTGTTCGGGTGGCAGTTCGTAGGTGACCGAGGTGGTCTGCCCCCGGGCGCCGACCTGACCGTCGAAACGCAACTGGCCGCTGATCTTGCGGATCGAGCCCATCGGGTAGATCCGCTCCAGCGTCGCGGACGGGCGATAGTCAACGATCTGCGCATCGGCCAGACGCGGCACGATCGGCAGATCCTGACTGCCCGGCAGGTCGGCAGCGAGCAACACGGGACTGAAACAGCACAGCGCCAGCAGACTGAAAGTTCGCATGGACAGGCTCATCGGATCGGCATGGCCGGAGCGCCTTTCTGGCTATTCGGGTTCGCAGCGGTGTAGAAATCCATTGTGGTTGTCTCCCATTTCAACCCGCCCAGCCTCGACAGTTGCCCGGGGCAAGTCAAGGAATGGCGAAGAACCGATTGAAACAGTCTGCGACAAGGACCGCACCCGACTCGTCGTTCAGGTGCAAATGGTGCCCGCCGGGCAGCTGTTCCCGGCTAAAGGGTAGACGTTCCAGCAGCTCTGGATGCTTGGCCAGCATGCCGTCGGCCGCCACCACCAATTGTGCAGGACAGGCGATCCGCTGGATGAAGGCCATCGCCTGCTCCTGGGTCAGACGCAATGGCGATGGCAGGGTCAGCCGGTTGTCGGTGCGCCAGGTGTAACCGCCGGGCACTGGCATCAGGCCTCGTTGCGCCAGCAGTTCGGCGGCCTCCCGGCTGACCGCCACCAGGCCTTTCATGCGCACTTCGATGGCCCGGTCGAGGGTGGCGTAGACCGGTTTGCGTTTTTCTCGCAAATCAAGCTGCGCCTGCAGGGCCATGCCCATGCGTTCGGCGGCGTTTTCGCCTTTATCCGTGGGAGGAATCACCCCGTCGATCAATGCCAGATGGGTGATGCGCTCCGGCAACGACCCCGCCAGCACCAGTGAAACTACCGCCCCCAGCGAATGGCCGAGCAGGCCGAAGCGCTTCCAGCCCAATTGTTCGGCCACTTGCAGCACGTCATAGGCGTAGTCCCACAACGCGTAACCTGCGCCGACCGGACGATGCCCCGAATGACCGTGGCCGGCCATGTCCAGCGCAACAATGCGCAAGCCTTCAAGCCTGGGCGCAAGGCGGGCGAAGCTGTTGGCATTGTCCAGCCAGCCGTGCAGGGCGATCACCGGCAACCCGTCTTCCGGGCCGAAAATATGCGCCGCCAGTTCGATATGCGGCAGGCTCAGGCGCACTTCCTCGACCACAGGGCTCATGCACAATCCTTTTGCTGGCGGTTTTCCCAGCGACTGAACAGTTTTTTCAGCAGCTGCGCGGTGTCCTGCGGACGTTCAAGGGGAAACATGTGCCCGCCCGGCACTGTGAGCGACTCGCCCTGAGGCAGACGGCCGACGAACCGGGTGTGATGGTTCATCACCACACGACTCTTGTGCCCGCGCACCACCGCCAGCGGCACCTGAAGCTGCCGGGTACGCCCGGGACTGGTGTGCGGCACGCCTCGATAGATGCTGATCTCGGTGGCCGGATCGAAGCGCAGGCGCAACTTGTCACCGACCTTGTGCAAACCGTGTTGCAGGTAGGCGTCGAAGCACTCGGGATCGAAGCCGCGGAACAGGGTCTTGCCGGCAAAGTAGCTGCGGGCACTGTCAAGGTCGGCGAACTCTTCACGCCGCCCCAGGGTGCGACCGGCCGGGGTGAGTTTGTCGATGAAACCAAAGCGTTTGGCAGCGCGGATCACCCATTGATCGGTGCGGGTCAGCACTGGCGAATCGAGCATCACCACCCCGCGATACAGCTCCGGGCAACGCAGTGCGGCGTGCAGATGCAGCATCCCGCCGAAGGAATGGCCAACGCCCCACACCGGCTCCTCCTGCTGTTGCAGGTGATGAATCAGCTCGTCGACCAGGTGGTACCAGTTGTCACCCGCCGGGAAACGCGGATCGTGGGCATGTTGCTCCAGATGCGTCACCCGGAACTCGGGCGCCAGCGCCGAGAACAGCTTGCCGTAGGTGCCCGACGGGAAACCGTTGGCATGAGCGAAAAAGATCGGTTGCGACATACCGGTAAATCCATGAGCGGTAAACAGGCGTTGATTGTCCGCAAGACCGCGTTGCACAGCAATGACCGTAACTGCCAGGAATGATGACAGTCCGGTCAGGGCCATGACGGATCGGTCAGCGTGCGGGTGGCTGTTCGCCCAACGGCACCACCGCCATGGTCAGCCGCGACACGCAACTGGCCTTGCCTTCATCGCTGGTCAGGCGGATGTCCCAGACGTGAGTGGTGCGGCCGATGTGAATCGGCTTGGCCACCGCCGTCACCCGCCCACTGCGCAGGCCCCGCAGGTGGTTGGCGTTGATCTCCAGACCCACGCAATAGAACTTGCTGGCGTCGATGCACAGGTAACTGGCCATCGAACCGACGGTCTCGGCCAGCACCACCGAGGCGCCGCCATGCAGCAAGCCATAAGGCTGGTGGGTGCGATGGTCGATCACCATGCTGGCCGTCAGGGACTCTTCGTCGAAGGACTCGAAACGGATGTCCAGCACTTCGCCGATGGTGTTTTTCTGGATTGCGTTCAACTGCTCGATGTTCGGAGTGGTGCGCCACAAGGTCATCGCAGGCTTTCCTTTGTTGTTTTGATCGTCGCTCAATCCTGCCACAGCACCGCCTCGCTGCGCTCGCTCCATTCTTCGAAGCGCGCGCCGTAGGTGTCTTCGATGACGTTGCGCTTGATTTTCAGGGTCGGCGTGAGGAAGCCGTTCTCCACCGCCCAACTGTCCTTGACCACCACCAGACGGCGCAGCCGCTCATGCTTGTCGAGCGCGGCGTTGACCTCCTCCAGCAGCTTTTCCAGGCTCGAATGCAGTTGTGGCCGTGCGTCTTCATGCCCGGCTGCCGAGATCACACACAGCCCCAGCGGTGCACTCAGACCATCGCCGACCACACAGACCTGCTCGATCCGGGTGTGTACGGCGAGGCGGTTTTCGATCGGCGCCGGGGCGACGTACTTGCCTTTGCTGGTCTTGAAGATTTCCTTGAGCCGCCCGGTCAGGCGCAAACGGCCTTCGGCGTCCTGCTCGCCCTTGTCACCCGTGCGCAGGAAACCGTCGGCGGTCAGGGTTTCGGCGGTTTTCTGCGGTTCCTTGAAATAGCCAAGCATGTTGGCCTGGCTGCGCACCTGCACTTCGCCGGATTCGTCGATTCGCACCTCGACGTCAGGACATGGCCGGCCGATCCAGCCTTCCTTGTATTGCCCCGGCAGGCAGATATGCGAATAGCCGCAGCTCTCGGTCATGCCGTAGACCTCCAGCACGTCGAGCCCGAGCTTCTGATACCAGCGCAACAAGGTCAGCGGCACCGGCGCGGCACCGGACAACGCCACGCGCAAGGCATCCAGCCCCAATCCGACCAACACTTTGTGGCCGATCCGTTTGCCGATAAAGGGCAGACCCAGGAGGAAATCCAGACGTTTCGCCGGGATCTTGCTGTAGACGCCCATCTGGAATTTGGTCCAGATCCGCGGCACGCCAAACATCGCCGTGGGCCGCGCGCGCTTCAGATCGGTGAGAAAGGTATCGAGGCTCTCGGCAAAGAACACCGTCTGCCCGGTATAGATCGACGCCAGTTCGACGAACATTCGCTCGGCGACATGACACAACGGCAGATAGGACAACAGTCGGTCGTTTTCATTGAGGCCGAACAACTGCGTGCCGCGGGTGGTGGCGAAACCGAGATTGGCGAAGCTGTGCATCACGCCTTTAGGCAGGCCGGTGGTGCCGGAGGTGTAGATGATCGTCGCCAGTTGATCGGCGGCGGGACGTGGATCGTCCTGGATCGGGGAATAGCGTTGCAGGTCGCCCCAGTTGAAATCGAAGTCGCCCGGCGGGTGCAGCGGCAGGCTGATGGTCGGCAGATCAGCCGGAACACCGGTCGACATCCCCGGCCAGTCATCCAGTTTGCCGATAAACGCCAGTACGCTTTGCGAGTGAGTGAGTACCTGATTGACCGAGTCGGCCGTGAGATTGGGATAGAGCGGCACCGAAACATGCCCGGCCATCCAGATGGCCAGGTCGGCGATGATCCAGTGGGCGCAGTTTTTCGAGATCAGCGCGATGTGGCTGCCCTGTGGCAACTCCCGGGAGCGCAGCCAGTGTGCGGCACAACGGGCCTGATGACCGACGTCGGCCCAGGTCAGCGTCTCGACCTGCCCGCCGCCGACGGGTTGCACCAGAAAGCGTTGGCGCGGGTGCCGGGCCTCGCGTTCGTAGAACACGTCCAGCGGCAATCGAAAAGCAGCAGACATGCGACTCGCTCCTTTCTTTTTGGGATGGAGCAAGCGTAGTCAACCAAGCAAGTGCTTGGTTGACTATTTCATACAAAAAATTTCACGGATGCTTGAGGCTGTTGAGCGTCATCGACCCGATCAGCAACTCGCTGTGTTCGAGCTCGGCGAGCCCGGCGGTGCTGACCTTTTCCGGCGGATAGCCGGCGCCGTGTTGCAGGTAGCTGAGCAGATGCCCGACCAGCGGATTGTGGCTGACCAGCAGCACATTGCTTACCGACACCAGTTGCTCGGCGACACGGTCCGGATCGACTTCCGGTGTCAGCCATTCGACCGTGCGGATCTCCGGTTCGAAGCCCAGCGCCTCGCGCACCAGCTGTGCGGTCTGCTGCGCCCGCAAGTACGGGCTGGCGTAGATCGCCGTCAGTGGCTGGCCCATCAACCGGGCGGCGCTGCTGAGCACTTCCTTGCGGCCGCGAGCGGTCAGTTCCCGCTCCGAATCGGGGCGTGAGCCATAGGGCTCGGCCTCGCCGTGACGCAATACCCAGAGTTTCATAGCTTGGGTTCCTCATCGCGGGCCGGATGCGGTGCTGGCGCGACAACGTGTGGCGCTTCACCTTCCGGGGTACGCGGCGCCGGCCAGTCGGCGAACGGCCAAGGCTTCTGGTCGCTGTGGAAACTGCCGAACCGGCCGATCTGGGCCAGGAACTGGCTCAGGCTGTCGCCGAAATTCATCAGACCGGCGCTCGGGGCGCCATAGATCAAACGATAGATCAACTGCACCAGCACCACCGCGCCGAGGATGAACTGCGCCACCTGCCAGACCAGGATGTAGACAATCATCCACAACACCCGCAGGAGGATGGATTCATATTTGGCTTCGGTTTTCGGATCGTTCATGGCCTGTTCCCTGCTGAATCAGTTGAAACCACTGGTGGAAATAAAGTCGACATCGGTTTTCGGCTCGGCACGCATCAGCAGACCGATCACCTGCTCAAGCGTGCGCCCTTCGAACAGGATCGCATGCAGTCCGGCGACCAGCGGCATGTACACGCCAACCTCCTGAGCCTTGGCCTTGAGCACTTTCAGGGTGTTGACGCCTTCGGCCACTTCACCCAGGCGCGACACCGCTTCGTCGAGACTCAAGCCCTGACCGAGGGCGAAACCGACCTGGTAGTTGCGGCTCTTGGGCGACGAGCAGGTGACGATCAGATCGCCGACACCGGCCAGACCGAGGAACGTCATCGGGTTGGCACCCTGATTCACCGCAAACCGGGTCATCTCGGCCAGGGCGCGGGTGATCAGCATGCTCTTGGTGTTTTCGCCCATATTCAGTGCCACCGCCATGCCGGCGATGATCGCGTAAACGTTTTTCAGTGCGCCGCCCAGCTCCACGCCGAAGCGGTCGGCGCTGGCGTAAACGCGGAAGGTACGGCCATGCAGCGCGGCCTGCACGGCCTTGCAGAGTTCTTCGTCTTCGCTGGCAACCACCGTGGCGGTCAGCGCGTGCTCGGCGATTTCCCGTGCCAGGTTCGGCCCGGAAAGCACGCCGATGCGCGCCTGGGGGGCGATCTCTTCGAGAATCTGGCTCATCAGTTTGAAGGTGTGGGCTTCGATGCCCTTGGTCAGGCTGACCAACATCTTGCCGCTCAGGCGCTCGGCATGCGGCGCCAAAACCGTGCGCAGCGCGCTGGACGGCAACGCCACGAAACACAAATCGCAGGCATCGAGGGTTTCCTGCAGGTCGGTGACGGCAGTCACGCCCGGCAGAATCTTGATGCCCTTGAGATAACGCGGGTTCTCGCGATTGACCCGGATGGCCTCAGCCTGCTCGGGGTCACGCATCCACTGCCGGACTTGATGGCCGTTCTCGGCCAACAGATTGGCCACGGCGGTACCGAAACTTCCGCCTCCCAGGACCGCAATCGGGCGCTGTTCAGTCATATGTAATCCGTTAATCCATACCAGTGGCGATGCGGGCATTATACGGAGCGGCCCCTTCTCGGACAGCCCCGGCGTCAATTACCCGCACTTGTAGGAAGAAGACCAATAAAACCGAGGAAAATGCCCGCAACGTGACTGGAAAAGTCACTGTCCTCGGTTAACATGCGCGCCAATTCTTTGCTATCAAGGCTGCGTCGTGTTTTCTGGCATTCCCTCCCCGCGTTCGTCCCTGCTGCTGGCGCTGGTGTTCAGCCCGATGCTGCTGGCGGACGACCTGTTTGTCGACAGCGAGGCCTTGCCCCAGATCCTCACGGCCACGCGCCTGAAACAGTCGCCGGCGGAAGTCCCCGGCAGCATGACCGTACTCGACAGCGAACTGATCAACGCCAGCGGCGCCAGGGACATCAGCGAACTGCTGCGCCTGGTGCCGGGGATGATGGTCGGCAACATCAGCGGCAATCAGGCGGTGGTGAACTATCACGGCACCAACGCCACCGAAGCGCGGCGCATGCAAGTGCTGATCGATGGCCGCTCGGTGTACCGCGCCGGCCTGGCCACGGTGGACTGGAGCGACATCCCGGTGGCCATGGAAGACATCGAGCGCATCGAAGTCTTTCGCGGCCCGAACACCGTCAGCTATGGCGCCAACGCGCTGATGGCGGTGGTCAACATCATCACCCGCAACCCCGCCGACAGCCACGGCACACGGCTGAAAATCACCCGTGGCCAGCGTGGCATCAACGATTTCTATGCCAGTCAGGGAACAGGCTGGAATGGCGGCGACCTGCGCCTGTCGCTGTCGGGTCAGGAGGACGACGGCTTCGACAGCGATCGCACCGGCGCCGATTACCGCGACAGCCGCCGTTTGAACCGCTTCAGCCTTGCAGTCAGCCAGACGCTGAGCGACAACCAGAGCGTGGACTGGCAACTCAATGCCAAGGACGGGACCAACCAGCGGCCCTACACCTACCGCCCGGTGTTCTCCGGGATTACCGCTGCCGGAAACAATTCCGACGTGATCGCCAAGGACTACGCCGGCTCGGTGCGCTGGAACCTGGACATCAACCCCGATCACAGCCTTTATGTACAAGGCTCGGCGCAACACTGGGATCGTCAGCAGACCTGGCGCGCCTGCGACGCCGAGGTCTCGTTCAGCCCGCAACTGACGGAGCTGTGGCAACTCAACCCCAATTACACCGAGCAACTGGCGCGCAACATCACCCGCTTCACCGGACCCGGTGCTGCGCCCGGCACACCCGCGGAAATGGCCCTGGCCAATCAGGTGCTCGATCAATGGCGCAATGGCGCCAGCCGTACCCTGTGCGGCGACATCGACCAGAGCGCCCGGGAATCGCGCTATGACCTGGAATTACAGGACACTCTCAGCCTGTCCGACAGCCTGCGTCTGGTCAGCGGTTTGAACTATCGTTACGACCGGGCCGACTCCGAGACCTATTTCAACGGAACGCTGGACGACACCACATGGCGCGCATTCGGCCAACTGGAGTGGCGCGCCAGCGAACACTGGCTGTTGCAGGGCGGCGCCATGTTTGAAAACACTCAACTGATCGGCAGCTCGCTGACGCCCAGGTTTGCCGTCAATTACCTGATCAACCCGCGACACAGCCTGCGCGCGGTGTACTCGGAAGCCATCCGTTCTCCGGACATGTTCGAAAACAACGTCAACTGGAGTTATCAGGTAACCAACCTGCGCCCCTCCGCCTATGGCCAGACATCGGCCCGCTACTTCGTCAAGACCCGGGGCCCCGGCGATCTGGACCAGGAACACATGCGCTCGCGAGAACTGGGCTACAACGGCTTTTTTCCGGAATGGGGCCTGGCGCTGGACGTGAAGCTGTTCTACGACGAAATCACCGGGATGATCAGTGAGCCGCTGCGCAACAATCAGTACATCGCCAGCAACGCCAACGACTCGCGCTTTCGCGGCACCGAAACCCAGGTTGACTGGCGCGTGAGTGCGGCCGATCGACTGCGCCTGACTTACGCCTACGTCGACGCCGAAGCAAGCAACCCGCTGGACCAGCAATTCACCGCGCGCAACAGCGGATCGGCCGGCTGGCTGCGCGATTGGGGCCAGGGCTGGAACAGTGCCCTCTTCTATTACGGCGACAACGCACTCAATGGCTATCGCTTCGAGCGGGTCGACACGCGCATTGCCAAACGTATCCCGCTGGGCAAGGCCCAACTGCAACTGGCCGGGGTGCTGCAGCAGCGTCTGGACAGTGAGCCGACCACCTTCGTCGACAACAATTACGACGAACGCCGGGTGATGTATTTCAGCGCAGAGCTGGAGTTCTAGATGCGATACGCCCTGTCACGGAAGATGCCAACGGCCGGCCAATGGCTGGCCGGGCTGTGTCTGTTCGTGACGGCCTGGCTGCACGGCGTGGCGGTGCAGGCGGCCGACATTCTGCTGACCGGTGCCGAGGAAAGCCCCGGCGTGCAGTCCTTCGTCCAGGCCCTGAGCGAACTGCGCCCCACCGACCGTGTGCATTTCCAGCCGCTGGCGAGCCTGCCGGCGCCGGGCAAGTTGCCGTCCAGCCTGCGCCTGATTCTGCTCGACCTGCCGAGCCTCGACTGGCGCATGCAGGAAAGCCAGGGCCCGGCGACTCTGGTTCTGCGCATCAGCCGATTGCAGGCCCGGCAACGCTTTGGCGCCGCGCAACCGCCGCACTTGAGCCTGCTGTGGAGCGATCCGCCGCTGAGTCGCCAGTTGCAGCTGATCCGACGGATCCTGCCTCAGGCCCGGCGTGTCGGTGTGCTGTTCGATCAGCACAGCGAGTTCCTGCTCAAGGAGCTGCTCGCCGCTGCACAACCAATGAACCTGCACGTGGTCCCGCAACGCTGGGACAACACCCACGACAACCGTCCCTTGCAGACCGTGCTGAAAAACAGTGATGTGCTGCTGGGCCTGGACGACCCTGACCTGTACAACCCGAAAACAGCAAAGAACCTGCTGCTGAGCAGCTATTCACGGCAACTGGCGCTGGTCGGCCCCAACGTCTCGTTCGTGCGCGCCGGCAGCCTCGCCAGTACCTACAGCGATCAGAGCGATTGGCTGGCAGTACTCGACGAACTGCTCGACCGCCCACCGACCGCCTGGCCGCGATCGCTCTACCCCGGGCGCTTCAAAGTCTCAAGCAATGCGCAGGTGGCTCGTTCATTAGGGATAGAGCCGATAAATGAAGCGTCTGTCGCCGCAGAGCTGGCCGAAGGAGAGCGCCGCCCATGATTTTCCGCCGTTGGGACATCAATACCCGCACCCAGTTGATCAGCCTGGGCCCTGCGCTATTGCTGACCTTGCTACTGATCAGCTTTTTCACCTTCGTGCGTATCCAGGATTTGCGCCAGGAGCTGAACCACACTGGCCAACTGATCGCCAACCAGCTCGCGCCCGCTACCGAGTACGGGGTGATTTCCGGCAACAACGAAGTATTGGAAAGCCTGCTCAAAGCCACACTGGCCACGCCCAATGTGCGGTTCCTCGAAATCCAGGACAGCGCCAACCGGATTCTGGCGTATGTCGAACAACCGTCGGACACCCACAAACGCCCGCATCAGGTCGAAGTGTTCCAGTCGCCGGTGCGGCTGCAACGGATTGCCTTGCACAATGATTTCTTTCAGGACGGCAAAAGCACCAACGGCGGTGCCGCCGAGGATTATCTGGGGCGGGTGATCGTCGGCCTGTCCAACGATGCGTTCAGTCAGCGCCAACAGGAGATCCTGCTCAAGGCCGGGATCCTGGCGCTGTTCGCCCTGCTCTTCACCTTTGTCCTCGCACGACGTCTGGCCGGCAGCCTGTCGCAGCCGATCCGCGATATCGGCGATGCGGTCAAGGCGATTCAGGACGGCGACTACAAGACCCCGTTGCCGATTGTCGATGACACCGAATTGGGGGCCTTGTCGCAGCACATCAACAATCTGGCCCAGGCGCTGGAACAGGCCAGTCGTGAACAGCATCAAGCCATGGCGCAACTGATCCAAACCCGCGAAGAGGCGGAGAAGGCCAACAACGCCAAATCGGATTTCCTGGCAATGATGAGCCATGAACTGCGCACCCCGATGAACGGTGTCCTGGGCATGCTGCAACTGCTCGAAACCACCGACATGACCGAGGAGCAGATCGAATACGCGGCGCTGGCTTCCGAGTCCACCGAGCATTTGCTCAAAGTGATCAACGACATTCTGGATTTCTCGCGTATCGAGCGTTCGGAGCTGGAGCTGGAACATATTCCGTTCAACCTCGCCGACCTGATCGGCGCCTGCGCTCAGTCTTTCCAGCACAGCGCGGCACAGCGTGGCCTGGCCCTGCAACTGCGGATTCCCGAAGACCTGCGCGGCTTGCAGGTGCAGGGCGACCCGACGCGAATCCGACAGATTCTGGTCAATCTGGTGGGCAACGCGTTGAAGTTCACCGAACAGGGTCGCGTCAGCATCGAGGCGCAGTGGCAGTCTCTGGATCACGAATTGCTGTGGTTCACCTGCTCGGTGCGCGACAGCGGCATCGGGATTTCTTCGCAAAGCCTGGAATTGATGTTCAACGCGTTCCAGCAGGCCGACAGCTCGATTTCGCGCCGTTATGGCGGCACCGGCCTGGGCCTGCCGATCGCCCGTACCCTGGCCGAACGCATGGGCGGCACCTTGCGCGCGCAAAGCGAAGAAGGTCGCGGCTCGGTGTTTACCCTGGAAATTCCGCTGGCTCTATATAAACAGGCCTTGCCGACACTGGCCGCGCCACGAGCGGCGAATGGCGACGGTCACGGCGAAGGTCGCAACGTGCTGTTGGTGGAAGACAACCCGGTCAACCAGACTGTGATCGAAGCCATGCTGCGCAGCCTGGGCTTTACTGTCAGCGTTGCCACCGATGGCATGCAGGCAGTGCACAGCGCCGGGGGCAATCGGTTCGAGGCGATTCTGATGGACTGCCGTTTGCCGATCATCGACGGTTACGAGGCGACCCGACAGATTCGTCGTCTGCCCGGCTGCGGCCAGGTTCCGATCATCGCCCTGACCGCCAACGCCTTGCAGGGCGACCGGGAAAACTGCCTGTCGGCAGGCATGAACGATTACCTGGCCAAGCCGTTCAAACGTAATGACCTGCAGCAGATTCTGCAGCGCTGGGTGCAGTAGGAAGGCCCTTTCGAGCATCTGCGACTGGCGTGAAAAGCGAAAGTGCGGCAGTCTTAGGCACCCAATCGGGCCTCAAAAGGGGCTTGAATAAAAATTTCAGTGCACAAGTGTACATTCATGTCCTTGGTGCTGTGACTTTCACCACAACGCAATAGTCTATGAGTAGGCTGCCGGTTCGAGGCATGAACGCGTCGATCGGTCGGGAAGATTTGCCCCACCTGCCGCATGGGATTATTGAGGAGCTCGCATGACCAAACAAAACGCCTTTACTCGGGAAGACCTGCTGCGCTGCAGTCGCGGTGAGCTGTTCGGCCCAGGTAACGCGCAACTGCCCGCCCCGAACATGCTGATGGTGGATCGCATCACCCTGATCAGCGAAGAAGGCGGCAAGTACGGCAAAGGTGAATTGGTCGCCGAGCTGGATATCAACCCTGACCTGTGGTTCTTCGCCTGTCACTTCGAAGGCGATCCGGTGATGCCGGGCTGCCTGGGTCTGGATGCCATGTGGCAACTGGTCGGCTTCTTCCTGGGCTGGCAAGGCCTGCCGGGCCGCGGCCGTGCGCTGGGTTCGGGCGAAGTGAAATTCTTCGGCCAGGTCCTGCCGACCGCCAAGAAAGTCACCTACAACATTCATATCAAACGCGTCCTCAAGGGCAAGCTGAACCTGGCCATCGCCGACGGTTCGGTGACTGTCGACGGTCGCGAAATCTACACCGCCGAAGGCCTCCGGGTCGGCGTGTTCACCTCCACTGACAACTTCTAAGGGTTATCCGCATGCGCCGCGTCGTTATCACTGGTCTGGGCATTGTTTCTTGCCTGGGCAATGACAAAGAGACCGTCTCCGCTAACCTGCGTGCAAGCCGCCCTGGCATCCGGTTCAACCCGGAATATGCCGAAATGGGTCTGCGTAGCCAGGTTTCCGGCTCCATCGACCTCAACCTTGAAGAACTGATCGATCGCAAGATCTATCGTTTCGTCGGCCACGCAGCGGCTTACGCCTACCTGGCCATGAAAGACGCCATCGCCGACTCCGGTCTGACCGAAGAGCAGGTGTCCAACCCGCGTACCGGCCTGATCGCAGGTTCCGGTGGTGCGTCGACCCTGAACCAGATGGAAGCGCTGGATATCCTGCGCGAGAAAGGCGTCAAGCGCGTCGGCCCATACCGTGTTACGCGGACCATGAGCAGCACCGTTTCGGCATGCCTGGCCACTCCGTTCAAGATCAAGGGCCTGAACTACTCCATCGCTTCTGCCTGCGCCACCAGTGCTCACTGCATCGGTACCGCCATGGAACAGATCCAGATGGGCAAGCAGGACATCGTGTTCGCCGGTGGCGGTGAAGAGGAACACTGGAGCCAGTCGTTCCTGTTCGACGCAATGGGCGCCTTGTCCAGCAAGCGCAACGACACCCCGGAAAAAGCCTCCCGTGCCTACGACGCCGACCGTGACGGTTTCGTCATCGCAGGCGGTGGCGGCATGGTCGTGGTCGAGGAGCTGGAGCACGCTCTGGCCCGTGGCGCGAAGATCTACGCGGAAATCGTTGGCTACGGCGCGACCTCCGACGGCTACGACATGGTGGCCCCAAGCGGCGAAGGCGCCATCCGCTGCATGCAGATGGCAATGTCCACCGTCGACACCCCGATCGACTACCTGAACACCCACGGCACTTCGACTCCGGTCGGCGACGTCGCGGAAATGAAAGGTGTGCGTGAAGTGTTCGGCGACAAGGCGCCGGCCATCAGCTCCACCAAGAGCCTGTCGGGTCACTCCCTGGGCGCTGCCGGCGTTCACGAAGCGATCTACTGCATGCTGATGATGGAAGGCAACTTCATTGCCGGTTCCGCCAACATCGACGAACTGGACCCTGAAGTGGCCGATCTGCCGGTGCTGACCAAGACCCGCGAAAACGCCACCATCAACACCGTGATGAGCAACAGCTTCGGCTTCGGTGGCACCAACGCCACCCTCGTGCTGAAACGCTGGGAAGGCAAGTAATTCCCTTCCGTTGAGCCGCACATGAAAACGCCCCGACTGGTCCGGGGCGTTTTTTTTCGCCAGCCATAAACACAACCTCCTGTGGGAGCGGGCTTGCTCGCGAAAGCGGTGGGTCAGTCGACAAAAATGTTGAATGTTAAATCGCATTCGCGAGCAAGCCCGCTCCCACAGGGTCGGTGTATTGCTTGAAAATCGCCGTCAGGAACATGAAGCTTTTGTCATGGAACTCAATGCCCTGCGACCGAATGTCGCGTATTTGGCGGGCTCCAGGACTGTTGCAGATTTCGCAAGGATACGTTGCACAAATCAAGCGTTTACTTAGCAGGCTAACAAATTCTATAAAAGAGCCCTGCACACGCCTTGCTGCAGATAACAGAGATTGGAGCTAGCAGATGACTGTAAAAGTAACTGAACGCGACGATTCACACATGTCCCATGAAGGCGTAGCCGCCGGTGTACGGATCTGGGATGTGCATCAACAAGACTTGCTGGTCGGCATGTTCCACAACGAGACAGACGCCCACAACTACAAGGCCGAACTGGAACTGCAAGAGCGGCAGCGGGATCTGAAATCCGCTTGAACCGAAAACCACAGCATTGAAAACGACAAACCCCGCCATGAGCGGGGTTTGTCGTTATCGGGTTTCAGGGCCGCTTCGCAGCTGGCCGCAAGCCGCTTACCACATCAGATCATCAGGGATCACATAGGCCGCGTACGGATCGTCCTCGGCATTGACCTCTTCGACCTTCTCGTTGAGCTGCACGATGCGCTGTGGATCGCGCTCCTGAATCTTCAGGGCCGCCTCACGAGGAATCACTTCGTAGCCGCCGGCATGGTGCACGATCGCCAGCGAGCCGCTGCTGAGCTTGTTGCGCATCAGCGTGTTGACGGAGATGCGCTTGACCTTCTTGTCGTCGACGAAGTTGTAGTAGTCCTCGGTGGTCAGCTTCGGCAACCGCGAGACTTCGATCAACTGCTTGACCTGAGCAGCGCGGGCCTTGGCTTCCGCCTTCTCCTGCTGCTGACGGTTCAGTTCCTGATCGCGCTTGACCTTCTCGGCCATGGCTTCCTGAGCGGCGCGCTGCTGGGAGTCATCCAGTTCGATCTGACCCTTGTGGGCCAGGCGCTGTTGCTTCTGTTTGTCTTTGCTGACCTGCTTGGCCTGCTTTTGGTTGACCAGTCCTGCCTTGAGCAACTGGTCGCGAAGGGAAAGGCTCATTGATGCTTACTCACTTGGGCAACGGCTCAGCCGCAGCTGGGCAAATTCTTTTCCTGACGTTTGGCTTCGCCCCACAGGGCGTCCAACTCTTCGAGGGTGCAATCTTCCATGGGTCGGTGGGTGTCGCGCAATGCCTGTTCGATAAAACGGAAGCGCCGCTCGAACTTGCCGTTGGCGCCACGCAACGCGGTTTCCGGATCGACCTTCAGATGCCGGGCCAGATTGACCACGGAAAACAGCAGATCGCCGATCTCGTCCGCCACCGCTTGCGGGTCATTCTCGGACATGGCTTCGAGCACTTCATCGAGCTCTTCGCGCACCTTGTCCAGCACCGGCAAGGCATCCGGCCAGTCGAAACCGACCTGCCCCGCGCGCTTCTGCAACTTGGCCGAGCGGGACAGTGCCGGCAAAGCGGCCGGCACATCGTCGAGCAGTGACAGTTGCTGCGGCTCGGCGGATTTCTCGGCGCGTTCTTCGGCCTTGATCTCCTCCCAGCGCTGCTTGACCTGCTCTTCGTTCAGACGCGGCACGTCCAGCGGCGCATACAGATCGCCAGTGGGAAACACGTGCGGATGGCGACGGATCAGCTTGCGGGTGATGCTGTCGACCACTCCGGCGAATTCGAACCGTCCCTCCTCCCGCGCCAGCTGACTGTAATACACCACCTGAAACAGCAGATCGCCCAACTCGCCCTGCAAGTGGTCGAAGTCGCCGCGCTCGATGGCGTCGGCGACTTCGTAAGCCTCTTCAAGGGTGTGCGGGACGATGGTCGCGTAAGTCTGCTTGATGTCCCATGGGCAGCCGTACTGCGGGTCGCGCAGACGGTTCATCAGGTGCAGCAGGTCTTCAAGGCTGTAGATCGGTTTCATGGAGTCCGGTTACGCCGTGTCTCGATGATGTTCGGCAACTGGGAAATCCGCCCCAGCAACCGGCCCAGCGCGTCCAGCCCCGGAATCTCGATGGTCAGGGACATCAGCGCCGTGTTGTCCTCCTTGTTCGAGCGGGTGTTGACCGCCAGCACGTTGATCCGCTCGTTGAGCAGCACCTGCGAGACATCACGCAGCAGACCGGAACGGTCATAGGCGCGAATGACGATGTCCACCGGATAGGTGAGCACCGGCACCGGCCCCCAGCTGACCTGGATGATTCGCTCCGGCTCGCGCCCGGCCAGTTGCAGCACCGAGGCGCAGTCCTGACGGTGAATGCTCACGCCGCGGCCCTGGGTGATGTAACCGACAATCGCGTCGCCCGGCAACGGCTGGCAGCAGCCGGCCATCTGGGTCATCAGGTTGCCGACGCCCTGGATCTGGATGTCGCCGCGCTTGCCCGGCTTGTAGCCGGTGGCCTTGCGTGGAATCAGTTCCAGCTGTTCGTTGCCGCGTTCCGGCTCGACCAGTTGCTGGGCCAGATTGACCAGTTGCGCCAGACGCAGGTCGCCGGCCCCGAGGGCGGCGAACATGTCTTCGGCGGTTTTCATGTTGGCCTTGTCGGCCAGCTTGTCGAAATCCACCGCCGGCAGACCGAGGCGATTGAGCTCGCGCTCGATCAGGGTCTTGCCCGCTGCGACGTTCTGGTCGCGAGCCTGCAGCTTGAACCAGTGAACGATCTTCGCCCGCGCCCGGGACGTGGTGACGTACCCCAGGTTCGGGTTCAGCCAGTCACGGCTCGGCGTACCGTGCTTGCTGGTAATGATCTCGACCTGCTCGCCGGTCTGCAGGCTGTAGTTGAGCGGCACGATGCGCCCGTTGATCTTCGCGCCGCGGCAGTTGTGACCGATTTCGGTGTGCACGCGGTAGGCGAAGTCCAGCGGCGTCGCGCCCTTCGGCAAGTCGATGGCGTGACCGTCCGGGGTGAAGATGTAGACCCGGTCCGGTTCGATGTCGACCCGCAGCTGTTCGGCGAGACCACCGATGTCGCCCAGCTCTTCGTGCCACTCGAGCACCTGACGCAGCCAGGAGATTTTCTCTTCGTAGTGATTCGAGCCAGATTTGACGTCGGTACCCTTGTAGCGCCAGTGCGCGCAGACGCCGAGTTCGGCCTCTTCGTGCATCGAATGCGTACGGATCTGGACTTCCAGCACCTTGCCTTCGGGGCCGATCACCGCCGTGTGCAACGAGCGGTAGCCGTTCTCTTTCGGGTTGGCGATGTAGTCGTCGAACTCTTTCGGAATGTGCCGCCACAGGGTGTGGACGATACCGAGCGCGGTGTAGCAGTCGCGCATTTCCGGCACCAGCACGCGCACCGCACGCACGTCGTAGATCTGGCTGAACTCCAGTCCCTTGCGCTGCATCTTGCGCCAGATCGAATAGATGTGTTTGGCCCGGCCGCTGATGTCGGCATCGACGCCGGTGGCCTGCAATTCGTCCTTGAGCTGGGTCATCACGTCGGCGATGAAACGCTCACGGTCGAGCCGCCGCTCGTGCAGCAGCTTGGCGATCTGTTTGTATTGATCGGGCTCAAGGTAACGGAAGGACAGGTCCTCCAGTTCCCATTTGATATGGCCGATGCCGAGACGGTGGGCCAGTGGCGCATAAATGTCGAAGACCTCCCGGGCGACCCGGTTGCGCTTTTCGTCATCGGCGGTCTTCACCGCACGGATCGCACAGGTACGTTCGGCAAGCTTGATCAGCGCGACGCGCACGTCGTCGACCATCGCCACCAGCATCTTGCGCAGGTTTTCCACCTGCCCCTGAGTGCCCATCACCATCGACTGGCGCGGGCTGAGACTGGCGCTGATGGCGGCCATGCGCTGCACGCCGTCAATCAGCTTGGCAACCACCGGCCCGAAGCGCTGGCTGACCGCCGCCAGTTCGATCTGACCTTCGCGTACGCCACGGTAAAGCACCGCCGCGACCAGCGAATCCTGATCGAGCTTGAGGTCGGCGAGAATCTCTGCGATCTCGAGGCCGGTGCTGAAACTGCCGCTGCCTTCGGACCAGAGATTCTTCGCCGCGTTGGACTGTTGCTCCGCCTGGCGAGCGTACTCGCAGGCCTCCTTCAAGGCTTCGCGATCCAGTGCCAGATCGACACTGACCGCATGATCGAGCCAAGCCTCGAGATTGATACTGCCGTCGGTGTTGATCGGCTGGTGTGCTCTCACCTGTACCATCTTGCTTTACCTTCCCTACGACGCAGACTCAATGCGTCAAATCACTGACCTTGATTGCCCGTTCGCACTCGTGGGGCTAAGACAAGTGCTGCACGGGCCGATCAGTCGGATCAGACGAGCCGTCCTGGCTCGCTTCAAATAACGCCATGGCCTCGACATGTGCCGTCTGAGGAAACATATCGAGAATCCCGGCACGTTTTAACCGGTAGCCCTGCTTGATCAATTCGACCGTATCGCGCGCCAGAGTTGCAGGGTTGCACGACACATACACCAACCGCTCGGCACCCAGTGTCGCTAGCTTGCGCACCACCTCGAAAGCACCGTCACGCGGTGGGTCCAAGAGTACCGCAGAAAAGCCGTTTCCGATCCACTCGGCATCGGTCAAAGGCTGGGATAAATCGGCTTGAAAAAACTTTGTGTTATGCAAATTGTTACTAGCGGCATTGGCTGCGGCGCGATCGACCATCGTCTGCACGCCCTCGACCGCCACCACTTCGCGCACGATTTTGGCCAGCGGCAGGGCAAAGTTGCCCAGACCACAGAACAGATCGAGCACGCGCTCATCGGCGGTTGGTTTCAGCCACTGCAGCGCCTGGGCAACCATGCCTTCGTTGACGCCGGCATTGACCTGGATGAAATCCCCCGGTCGCCAGGCCAACTCGAGATCCCACGGCTCCAGGCGATAGCCCAGCGACTGCGTGGCGTCGACCGGCTGCGGTTCACCTTCGCCGTGCAGCCACAACTGCGCTTCATGGAACACGCAGAAATCCTTGAGGATCGTCAGGTCGGCCTCGGACAACGGCGCCATGTGACGCAGCAGAACGGCCAAGGACGAGCCACTGAACAATTCCACATGCCCCAGCGCCTGCGGTTTGCTCAGGCGACGGAGCATCTCCGGCAAGCGGGTCATGATCGGTTGCAAGGGCTGTACCAGCACCGGGCATTCGTTGATCGCGACGATGTCCTGGCTGCCGGCGGCACGGAAACCCACTTCGAGCTTCCTGGCTTTGCTGTCCCAGCGCACGGCGATCCGGGCGCGACGACGGTAGCCGAATTCCGGACCGGTCAAGGGTGCGGCCCATTCCTCGGGTTCAACACCGGCGACTCGCGACAACTGCTCGGCGAGCATGCGCTGTTTCAGGGCAAGCTGTTCGTTGTGGGGCAGATGCTGAACACTGCAACCGCCACAGCGGCCGGCGTGCTGGCACGGTGCGGGACGACGCAATTCACTGGCGCTGAACACGCGTTCGGTACGCGCCTCGACCACTTTGCCGTGGGCGCCGAGCACCCGCGCTTCGACCTCTTCGCCGGCGAGAGCGCCGAGGACGAACCAGGTTTTGCCTTCAAAAAACGCGATGCCGCGACCGTCATTGGCCAGGCGCTCGATGCTCAGGCGCTGCTTTTTGCCGGTCGGGATTTGCGGGGCCTTGCTGCCACCGGTGGGCTGGAAGCGCAGGCCTCTCTCATGCTTGGCCATCAGTTGGGCGCGTCGAAAATGCCGGTCGACAGGTAACGGTCGCCACGGTCGCAAATGATCGCGACGATCACCGCGTTTTCAACTTCTTTGGACAGGCGCAGCATTGCTGCCACTGCACCGCCCGAGGACACGCCACAAAAGATGCCTTCTTCGCGGGCCAGACGCCGGGTGACGTCCTCGGCTTCGCTTTGCGCCATGTCGACGATGCGGTCGACGCGGTCGGCCTGATAGATCTTCGGCAGGTATTCCTGCGGCCAGCGGCGAATGCCGGGAATGGCCGAGCCTTCCATCGGTTGCAGGCCGATGATCTGCACGTTGTCGTTCTGCTCTTTCAGGTAGCGCGACACGCCCATGATGGTCCCGGTGGTCCCCATGGAGCTGACGAAATGGGTGATGGAGCCCTGGGTCTGACGCCAGATTTCCGGGCCGGTGGTGGTGTAGTGCGCTTCGGGGTTGTCCCCGTTGGCGAACTGATCCAGCACCTTGCCACGGCCTTCGGCTTCCATTCGCTGAGCCAGATCGCGAGCACCTTCCATGCCCTCTTCCTGGCTGACCAGAATCAGCTGCGCGCCATAAGCGGTCATCGCCGCCTTGCGCTCGGCGCTGGAGTTGTCCGGCATGATCAGGATCATCTTGTAACCCTTGATCGCGGCAGCCATGGCCAGCGCGATCCCCGTGTTGCCCGAGGTCGCTTCGATCAGCGTATCGCCGGCGTGGATCTGCCCGCGCAACTCGGCACGGGTGATCATCGACAGCGCCGGACGATCCTTCACCGAACCCGCAGGATTGTTCCCTTCGAGCTTGAGCAATAGGGTGTTGCTGGTGACACCGGGCAGGCGCTGCAAACGCACCAGCGGCGTGTTGCCGACGCAATCGGCGATGGTTGGGTACTGCAAGGTCATGGCGTTTTTCGCAATCCGGACAGCGGGGGCGCCTATCATACCGGCAAACCTGCGCAGGCCATATCACGCAAAGTGTGGTGCTTATGGTTTCTTGGAATAAGCAGTAAAAGTCGCGCCAGTGGTGCGACTGTTGTGCTGCTCACACAATCTGCGGGCGCCCCATGTCCACAGCGGGCACCGGCGTACCAGCAAACGCGTCGGGACTGACAGCACTGTCATCCGCCACCAAGCGCAGATTCAAGCGCAATCCCGAAGGGCCGTTCTCGGCCCAAAGAGTTCCGCCCTGGCGTTGCACCGCGTTCCTCGCGATGCTCAGCCCCAGACCAAATCCACCGTCCCCCGGCCGCGAGCCGTCGAGTCGGATGAACGGCGAGAAGATCCGCTCCAGATCCGCTTCCGCCACGCCGCCACCCTGGTCCTCCAGCCACAAGTGCCAGTGATCGCCGTCCCGTCGCCCGTCGAGCCGCACGATGCCGCCCGGTGGCGAATGACGAATGGCGTTGCGCAGGATGTTTTCCAAGGCCTGGGCCAGGGTGTTGAGATTGCCGCGCACCCAGCAGCAAGCTTCTACCCCACACTGCAACTGCCCCACCGGACAGCAGCTTTCGTAGCAGGCGTTTTCGGTGAGCATTTCCCACAGGGCCTGGATCTGGATCGCTTCATCCGGCAACGGTGCGCGTTCGGTGTCGAGCCAGGCCAGTTGCAGGGTGTCCTCCACCAGTCGCTGCATCACGTCAACTTCACGACCGATACGTTCGCGCAGCGATTGCAACTGCTGCTCGCTTTCGCTGGCGACTCGCAACCGGCTCAGGGGTGTGCGCAGCTCGTGGGACAGGTCGCGCAACAGTTGCTGTTGCAGGGCCACGGTGGATTGCAGGCGTTCGGACATCGAGTCGAAAGCACGGGCCAGTTCGCCAAGCTCGTCGGGGCGCTCGGTGATACCGCTCGACAACCGCACATTCAGTTGATCGGCGCGCCACGCATTGGCCTGCTCGCGCAGATTGTTCAGCGGCACCACCAGCAGGCGATACAGGCCGACGCACAGCAGCAGGGTGAACAGACCGGGAATCACACCGTTGGTGATGACCCGCCAGAACACCCGGTATTTGCCCGGCAGAAATCGCTCTGGCAACTCGATGACCAGACTTCCGGCGGTCGGGTCAGTGGGAAATGGAACCCGCAGCCACGGCCGGCCCTTTTTGTGAATCGGCCACTCAAGGCCGCGCAGGAAGGTCAAGTGCTGAAGCTCTTGAGCGTTCAACGGCTGGCTGCCGAGCGACTGCAGATTGCCACCGATCACCCCGACCCAGCCGGCTTCGCGCAGCTCCATGCTTTGCAACCAGCTATCGATGCCATCGCGCTCGCCCTGCTGCCAGGCGCGCTCGGCTTCGGCGGCATAACGCGTCAGCGTGCCCCGCGCCTCGTCGGAGAGGAACTGGTTGCGCTCCTCCATGTACCGGCCCCAGGACCAGCTCAGCCAGATCATCAGCAGACAGAACGCCACCAGCAGACACGCCAGTTTCCAGAACAGTGAATGCCGTCCCGGCAGGTCAGACACCTTCATCGACGGCGCTCAGCACGTAGCCCTTGCCCCACACCGTGCGCACTTCCCGTTCGGTGTAGCCGATCGATTTGAGTTTGCGCCGGATCTGACTGATGTGCATGTCGAGGCTGCGGTCGTGAGCCGCGTAGCCACGCTGGAGAACTTGCTGATAAAGGAAAGCCTTGCTCAGCACCTCTTCATCATTGCGATTGAGGGTTTCCAGCAGACGGAATTCGCTGCGGGTCAGGCCGACGGGCTGGTCGAGGTAGAAAACGTCGCACTGCTCGTCGTCGAAACGCAGCCCGCCGACCGGCACCACCGGGGCGACGGCCGCCGGACGACGGTCGAGGGCGACCCGGCGCAGGATCGCTTCGATCCGCACATGCAGCTCGGCCATGCTGAAGGGTTTGGGCAGGTAGTCGTCGGCACCGAGGCGAAATCCGCTGATGCGATCGGCCTCGGCCCCCAGCGCCGACATCAGCAGCACCGGCGTCGAATGGCTCTGGCGCAGTTGAGTCAGCACGTTCAGACCGTCGAGGCCCGGCAGCAGAATGTCCATCAACACCACATCGAACGGCTGGCGACGGGCGATGCTCAGGCCTTCGCTGCCGTTCTGGCACCAGGTGACCTGAAAACCGCTGCGTCCCAGTTGTTCGTGAACATAGGCACCGAGCACGGGATCGTCTTCGATGGAAAGAATGCGTGGCTGGCCAACAGAGACAGGAGTCATGACTATCTGCAAATAATTCTCAGTTGAGCGATTATTCAAGATTGCCCGCTGCCGGGCAACCCCAGGTTGACCCGTCGGACAAATGACCGATGTCAGGAAGGACGAACCACGACATCATTTTTCCCGGGAATGCCCGCAAGCAAATCGCTACACTGCGCCCATGTCGCGTGCTGGAAGCACGTGTGAGTCAACGATCGGCGGGATGCAGGAGAAAGGCGTGCTCAAGAAACTGGGGATCAAAGGTCGCGTATTGTTGCTGACCCTGTTGCCGACCAGCCTGATGGCACTGGTGCTGGGCGGCTATTTCACCTGGATGCAGCAATCGGACCTGCAGGCCCAACTCATGCAGCGCGGCGAAATGATCGCCGAACAACTGGCCCCATTGGTGGCGCGAGCCATGGGCCACGGCGATGCCGAGCTGCTCGAACGCATCGCCACCCAGTCGCTTGAACAACCGGATGTCCGTGCGGTGACCTTCCTCGGCCCGGACCGTTCGCCACTGGCCCACGCCGGCCCGACCATGCTCAATCAGGCGCCGAGCGGCGACAGCACGCATTTGCTGCGTCGCAGCGGCAACGATGCCACTCGCTATCTGCTGCCGGTATTCGGCAAGCACCGCAATCTGGCCGGCGAGATGATCCCTGACGAGTCCGAACGGTTGCTCGGCTGGGTCGAGCTGGAACTCTCGCACAACGGCATGTTGCTGCGCGGTTACCGCAGCCTGTTCGCCAGCCTGTTGCTGATTGCCGCAGGACTGGCCGGCGCCGCATTGCTGGCCCTGCGCATGGGGCGCACGATCAACCGCCCGATCAGCCAGATCAAACAAGCGGTCGCGCAGCTCAAGGACGGTCATCTGGAAACCCGCCTGCCACCCCTCGGCAGTCAGGAGCTCGATGAACTGGCGTCCGGCATCAACCGCATGGCCGGCACCCTGCAGAACGCCCGGGAAGAACTGCAGCACAGCGTCGACCAGGCCACCGAAGACGTGCGCCAGAACCTGGAGACCATCGAGATCCAGAACATCGAACTGGACCTGGCCCGCAAGGAAGCCCTGGAAGCGAGCCGGATCAAGTCCGAGTTCCTCGCCAACATGAGCCATGAGATCCGCACACCGCTCAACGGCATTCTCGGCTTCACCCACCTGCTGCAGAAAAGCGAGCTGACCCCGCGCCAGCTCGACTACCTGGGTACCATCGAAAAGTCCGCCGACAGCCTGCTGGGGATCATCAACGAAATCCTCGACTTCTCGAAGATCGAGGCCGGCAAACTGGTGCTTGATCACATCCCGTTCAATCTGCGCGACCTGTTGCAGGACACCCTGACCATCCTCGCCCCCGCTGCCCATGCCAAGCAGCTGGAACTGGTGAGTCTGGTGTACCGTGACACGCCGCTGTCGCTGGTCGGCGATCCGCTGCGACTCAAGCAGATCCTCACCAATCTGGTGAGCAACGCCATCAAGTTCACCCGCGAGGGCACCATCGTCGCCCGCGCCATGCTCGAAGAAGAACACGAAGACAGCGTGCAACTGCGCATCAGCATTCAGGACACCGGCATCGGTCTGTCGAACCAGGACGTGCGGGCGTTGTTCCAGGCGTTCAGCCAGGCCGACAATTCGCTGTCGCGCCAGCCTGGCGGCACCGGTCTGGGGCTGGTGATTTCCAAGCGCCTGATCGAACAGATGGGCGGCGAAATCGGCGTCGACAGCACCCCGGGCGAAGGCTCGGAATTCTGGATCAGCCTGAGCCTGCCCAAGACCCGCGACGATGCCGAAGACCTGCCCGTCGCACCATTGCTCGGGCGTCGGGTCGCGGTACTGGAAAACCACGAACTGGCGCGTCAGGCATTGCAGCATCAACTGGAAGACTGCGGTCTGGACGTCACCCCGTTCAATACCCTGGAAAGCCTGACCAATGGCATCACCGGCGCCCATCAGACCGATCAGGCCATCGACCTCGCGGTGCTCGGCATCACCAGCAACGACATGCCGCCGGAACGACTCAACCAGCACATCTGGGATCTCGAACACCTCGGTTGCCGGGTACTGGTGCTGTGCCCGACCACCGAACTGACGCTGTTCCATCTTTCGGTGCCCAACCCCCACAGCCAGCTCCAGTCCAAACCGGCCTGTACCCGCAAGTTGCGCCGGGCATTGTCGGACATGGTCAACCCGCGGCAAATACGCAGCGAGCCCGGTGAACCGCTGTCGAGCCGTGCACCGAAAGTGCTGTGTGTCGACGACAACCCGGCCAACCTGCTGCTGGTACAGACGCTGCTTGAAGACATGGGCGCCAAGGTGCTGGCCGTGGAAAGCGGGTATGCGGCGGTCAAGGCCGTACAGAACGAATCCTTCGACCTGGTGCTGATGGACGTGCAGATGCCTGGCATGGACGGACGTCAAAGCACCGAGACCATCCGCCAGTGGGAAAGCGAGCGCCATTGCACGCCGCTGCCGATCGTCGCCCTCACCGCCCACGCCATGGCCAACGAAAAACGTGCTCTGCTGCAAAGCGGCATGGACGACTACCTGACCAAGCCGATCAGTGAGCGGCAACTGGCGCAAGTGGTGCTGAAGTGGACCGGCCTTGCGCTGCGCAATCAGGCACCGGACCGTGGTGGTGAAAACGCGACGGGGCATCAGGACCTGCCGGTACTCGATCATGAAGAAGGCTTGCGTCTGGCTGCCGGCAAGGCCGATCTGGCGGCGGACATGCTCGCGATGCTGCTGGCCTCGCTCGAGGCCGACCGCGAAGCCATTCGCACAGCCCGTGACAACCAGGACCAGAACGGTCTGCTCGAACGGGTCCATCGCTTGCACGGCGCGACCCGCTACTGTGGCGTTCCACAATTGCGCGCAGCCTGCCAGCGCAGCGAAACCCTGCTCAAACAGGAAGACCCCAAGGCTGCCACCGCCCTTGATGAACTGGAGCGGGCGATCAATCGTCTGGCGGCGCAGGCGAAGATCAGCGCCTGATCCACGGCAATGCCGACCCGTGCCGACACGGCTAAAGTGGTCGCGGGTGATTTGCTCCCGCGTCGATGCTTCAGGAGGATTGCATGCGCACGATCGTTTTCAGCAGCCAGACCTACGACCGCGACAGTTTCCTAGCAGCCGATTGCCCGGCCGGCATCGAACTGCATTTTCAGCCGGCCCGGCTCAGTCTCGACACGGCACCACTGGCCGAGCGGCACGAGGTGGTCTGCGCCTTCATCAATGACGACCTCAGCTCTCCCGTGCTGGAGCGCCTGGCGGCCGGCGGCACCCGACTGATCGCCCTGCGCTCGGCCGGTTACAACCATGTCGACCTGAACGCGGCCAAACGCCTGGGGCTGATGGTCGTGCGTGTTCCGGCCTACTCGCCCCACGCGGTGGCCGAGCATGCCGTGGCATTGATTCTCGCGCTCAACAGGCGCCTGCACCGCGCCTACAACCGCACCCGCGAAGGCGATTTCAGCCTGCACGGCCTCACCGGTTTCGATCTGGTGGGCAAGACCGTCGGGATTGTCGGCACCGGCCAGATCGGCGCGACATTCGCCAAAATCATGCACGGTTTCGGCTGTGAGCTGCTGGCCTTCGATCCGTATCCGAACCCGGCGGTCGAAGCGCTGGGCGCACGCTACCTGAGCCTGGCGCAACTGCTCGAACAATCGCAGATCATCAGCCTGCACTGCCCGCTCAACGAACAGAGTAAACACCTGATCAATCGTGATTCGCTGGCGCACATGCGGCCGGGGGCGATGTTGATCAACACCGGCCGCGGCGGTCTGGTGGACACACCGGCACTGATCGATGCCCTGAAGGACGGTCAGCTGGGTTATCTGGGGCTCGATGTCTACGAAGAAGAGGCGCAGCTGTTTTTCGAAGACCGTTCCGACCTGCCGTTGCAGGACGATGTGCTGGCGCGATTACTGACCTTTCCCAACGTGATCGTCACGGCGCACCAGGCATTCCTGACCCGCGAGGCGCTGGGGGCGATTGCCGCGACCACCCTGCACAACATCGCGACCTGGGCGGCGGGATCACCGCAGAACCAGGTCGAAGGCTGAACGATCAGGCGTCAGGCAGGTGGCGACTCTGGAGAAATCGCCACACACAGAATCAACAGACCGAGCCAGCCGAAGCCGATCAGTCGCTGCTGGAAAGAGTGACCCCGGCGCAGCAGGAACCAGACAAAAACCATCGGCATCAGAAACGCCATGATCTTCAGCCAGCCTTCCACCGGGCGCACGCCCTGCTGATCCCACGCGGGCTCAACCAGCCGGGCTGCCTGCGCACGGCGCCTGCGTCCGGCGGCGGCCGGCAGCACTTTCGGTTCAGGCTGCGCGGCGGGCGTAGCGACGAAGGCTTCGGGAACAGCCTTGTTGCGGGGCAGACTGCCGAAGGAAATCGTCGATGCGGCGCTGGCCGGTCGTGCAGCCTGTGCCTGTCCCTCCGCTATCGGAGCCCCGCAATGAATGCACGTCCTGGCTTCGGAACTGATGCTCCGCTTGCATTCATAACATTCGATCAGCGCCATGTTCCGTTCCTTAGAGATGAAGGCGGCAGTTTGCCACGACTGTGCTGTCGATTTGAACCTGATCGAAGGTCACACGCCCGCATCATTCTGCAATCAAGCCCGTGCTAGCATGTCGCGCATATTTGGAGGACCCATGGTCGAACACGATTTCCGCTACACCCTGATGAACCCGCAACACACCCTCACCGAATGCCGCGCCCTCGTGCCGGGCCGTTATCAGGTCACTGGCAACGGTGGCTCGATCCGTATCGGTGACGTGCTGGTCGTGACCCTCAAGGGCAGCAAGGACTTGTCCATGCGCCTGACCGTCGACACCGTGCGTCACCTGATCAACCCGCCGGGACAATGGACCGCGATGACCACCGGCCCGGTGTTCGGCGAGCTGGCGATCCATACCTGGCAGGTCAACTGTGACAGTTGCGCCAAGGAACTGAGCTTCGAATTCGCAGTAGACGCCAAGCTCGGCAAACCGGCAGAGAAACCGGCCGCCACGGCACGCATCGCCGAATTGGGCTGGAAAGCCGTCGGTGACAAGCACCTGTGCCCGAAATGCCAGGAGCCTGCATGATGAAACACCTGGCCCTGACCGCCGCTGTCGGCGCCGGCCTGATGGGCTGCGCCGCGGAGCCTGTGCAACTGCAACAGGACCGCAGCTACATTCTGGAATGGATCGGTGAACGGCCGCTGATGGACTACAGCCACCTGACCGTGACCCTCGGCGATGATGGCCGGGCATACGGCAACGGAGGCTGCAACCACTGGTTTGCGCCCTACACCCTCGATGGCGACAAGCTCAGCTTCGGCAAGATCGGCAAGACCCGCAAACTGTGTGCTCCGGCGCTGATGGAGCAAGAGCAACGCTTCCTCCAGGCTCTGGAGAAAGTGGAGCGCTGGGACGTTTCGCCCATCGAACAGATGCGTTTCTGGCCGGCTGAAGGCAAGCCGTTGCGCTGGTGGCTGGAAGAAGGCTGAGCCTGCTGCACTGAATGATCGTTCCCACGCTCTGCGTCACAGCGGACGCGGAGCGTCCGGGGCGGCGTTACCACGCGGAGCGAGGGAACGATCCCTCAGTTGGTCGCCTGCAACGCCTCAAGCTTCGCCATCACCCCCGCCGCCGTCTGCTCGCCCATCAGCTGTTCCCGCACCTTGCCCTTGTTGTCGATGATATAGGTCACCGGCAAGGCTTCACTGCGCGGCAGTTCGAACAGTTCCGCCGGATCCTGCGCCAGCACGGTGAACTTGATGCCCAGTTTTTCGCTGGCGCTCTTCAGCTCTTCACCCTGCACGTTGTCGAAATTGACCCCGAACACACCGATCTTCTTGCCCTTGAGCTCTTCGGCCAGATGATTGAGTTCCGGGATTTCCGTGCGGCACGGGCCGCACCATTCGGCCCAGTAATTGAGTACCACCCATTGCTTGTCCAGGCGCTCGGACGCGACTTTCTGCCCGTTCTGATCGATGCCGTAGTCGTTACCGCAGCCCCCCAGCATCAACGCCCCGATGATCGTCAATGCCGCTGCCAGTGCCCGTGTCATGTCGTGTTCCTTGTGAAAAATTGAATGCGCCTGCGACCCATCGCCTCCCAAGGTTCTGGATTGCGCGCTGCACAGTTAGAATAGCCGCCACTCTACGCAAGAAGCGACCCGCCCATGACCGATCTGACGCTTTATCACAACCCGCGCTGCTCGAAATCCCGCGGTGCGCTCGAACTGCTCGAAGCCCGTGGCCTGACGCCGAACGTGGTGCGCTACCTCGAAACCCCGCTGGACGCCGCGCAGATCAAGGCCTTGCTCGGCAAGCTGGGAATCAGCGCCCGGCAACTGCTGCGCACCGGCGAAGACGAATACAAGACCCTGAACCTGGCCGATGCCAGTCTCACGGAGAAACAATTGATTGAAGCGATCGCGGCGCATCCGAAATTGATGGAGCGACCGATTCTCGAAGCCGGCGACAAAGCCGTCATCGGCCGTCCACCGGAGCAGATCCTGGAGCTGCTGCCGTGAGTGCGCCGTACATTCTGGTTCTGTACTACAGCCGCAGCGGCTCGACCAACGAGATGGCCCGGCAGATTGCCCGCGGTGTCGAGCAAGCCGGCCTCGAAGCGCGTCTGCGCACCGTGCCGGCGATCTCCACCGAGTGCGAAGCCGTATCGCCGGACATTCCGGATGAAGGCGCGCTGTACGCCACGCTGGATGACCTGAAAAACTGCGCCGGCCTGGCCCTCGGCAGCCCGACCCGTTTCGGCAACATGGCCGCGCCGCTCAAGTATTTCCTCGACGGCACCAGCAACCTATGGCTGACCGGCGCGCTGGTCGGCAAACCGGCCGGGGTATTCACCTCCACCGCCAGCCTGCACGGCGGTCAGGAAACCACGCTGCTGTCGATGATGCTGCCGCTGTTGCACCACGGCATGCTGATCACCGGCCTGCCCTACAGCGAATCGGCGCTGCTGGAAACCCAGGGTGGCGGCACCCCTTACGGCGCCAGCCATCACGCCGGAGCCGACGGCAAAAGCGGTCTCGATCAGCACGAAGTGGCGCTGTGCCGCGCCCTCGGCGCACGTCTGGCCAAGACGGCCCAGAAGCTGGGGAACTGAGATGGCCAGAAAGCCGAAAGTCCTGCCCGCCGTCGAATGGCTGGAGCCACGGGTACGGGCGATGCGGGTGATCAGTCTGCTGTGCTTTTTCGGCCTGGCCGGATTGCTCGCCGCTTATTACCTGGTGTTCGCCGACCTGCATGGCGCGCGGCCGTGGGTGATTCTGCTGATCGAACTGATCCCGTGGATTGTGCTCGCACCGGGCATGATCATGGGCAGCGCACGCGGGCATTCGTGGATGTGCTTTGTGGTGAATCTGTATTTCATCAAGGGCGCGCTGGCGGCGTATGACCCGAGCCGTCAGCTGTTTGGCGTGCTGGAGATGATCGCCAGTCTGGCGGTGTTCTGCTCGGCGCTGCTGTATGTGCGGTGGCGGTATCAGTTGAATCGCAAGCTGGCGGGCGAAGGCGAAGTCTCCGTCGCCTGACACAACGCCATCGCCAGCAGGCTGGCTCCCACACTGAATCTGCGTTATTCACAAATCTTCTGTGGGAGCTAGCCTGCTAGCGATGCGGGCGACTCAGTCTCAATGGTTAACGGTATAGGCCAGCATCATCGAGATCTGGCTCATCGGCCGTCCACCGCTCTCTTCATGCCACTGGTTGAACGCATTCTGCACCGTCGCCAGATCCCGCAGACTGCTCGGCACCTTGTCGACAATCTTTTGCGCATTCAGCGCCGCGACCACGTCGTAGCTCGGCACAAACGTATCCTTGCCGACCATGCGCAAGAAGCGTGGCGCCGACAGCCCGCCCAATTGATGGCCGTGCTTTTTCAGGTACGTCCACAAACCGACGATGTCGGTCACCGGCCAGTCGGCCAGCAACGCGCCGAAGCTGCCCTTCTCTTTCTCGACGTCCAGAATGAACTGCGCATTGCGCGGCACGCTTTTGAGCTTGCCCAGGTGACGGATGATCCGCGCATCCTGCATCAACCGCTCAAGGTGTTCGGCGCTCATCAGCACGACCTTTTCCGGGTCGAACTTGAAGAACACTTCTTCAAAGGCTGGCCACTTGGCGTCCACCAGACTGTGCTTGAGGCCGGCGCGAAACACCCGCAGGGCCATGGTCGAGAGGTAACGGTCGTCGCTGATCTTGCGCAATTGCGCCGGGGTCTTGGGAACGGGCAGATGGGCTTCCAGTTCAGCCGCCGAACCGAAGCGGTTCAGACAGTATTCGTGCAGCCACTTGTAGTCGCGCATGCCCTCTCCTAAAAAATGAATTGAAAACGGCGCCCGCGAGCGCCGTTTCTTTCGAGCGATCAGATCGCTTACAGGTTCACCACGTTGACGAATCGCGAAGCCGCCGTCTCGTCGATCTTCAGGCTGGTGAAGTCAAACAGGTTACGGTCAGCCAGTTGCGACGGGATCACGTTCTGCAGGCTGCGGAAAATGCTCTCGGTACGGCCCGGGGTCTTGCGCTCCCAGTCCTGGAGCATTTCCTTGACCACCTGACGTTGCAGATTTTCCTGAGAACCGCAGAGGTTGCACGGAATGATCGGGAATTGCTTGAAGTCCGAATAGGCCTGAATGTCTTTCTCGTTGCAGTAGGCCAGTGGACGGATCACCACGTTGCGCCCGTCATCGGCGCGCAGCTTGGGCGGCATGGCCTTGAGGCTGCCGTTGAAGAACATGTTGAGGAAAAACGTCTCGACGATGTCGTCGCGGTGATGACCGAGAGCCATTTTGGTCGCACCGATTTCGTCGGCGAAGGTGTACAGCGTGCCGCGACGCAGCCGCGAGCACAGCGAGCAGGTGGTCTTGCCTTCCGGCACCAGCTCCTTGACCACCGAGTAGGTATCCTTCTCGACGATGTGGTACTCGATGCCCAGCTCTTTGAGGTAGGCCGGCAGCACGTGTTCGGGGAAACCCGGCTGCTTCTGGTCCATGTTCACGGCGACGATATCGAACTTGATCGGCGCAACCTTCTGCAGGTGCATCAGCACGTCGAGCATGGTGTAGCTGTCCTTGCCCCCGGACAGGCAGACCATGACCTTGTCGCCGTCTTCGATCATGTTGAAGTCGGCGACCGCTTCGCCGGCCAGGCGGCGCAGGCGCTTTTGCAGTTTGTTCTGGTTGACCGTAAGAGTGCCCATGACGCGAAATCCGTGAGGTGTGACGAAAGGCGGGCATTTTACGCAAAAACACTTGGCTTGTGGCCACAGGTTGTCGCCCCCTCGAATGCCCGCTTGCACAGACCCCGACGCGATTACCCCGCCGGTTTACAGCGCGATTTGCTCTAAGACCCTAATACCTGTGCGGTTAAGACCTTTCTATACTGCGACATAAGGTCGCACACAATCTGAAGACCTGTATTTGCTCGGCCACATTGGCCCGTAGGCGCTCCGCTGGGGGGCGATGGCAATAACGAGAGGAGTGACTGGCATGATCCATCACGTAGTGGGACTTTTTACCCACCCCGATCAGGAATGGAAGGAAATCCGTGGCGACCAGGAAGAAAGCATCAGCCACATGTACCTGACGCACACGCTGATTCTGGCGGCGATCCCCGCTGTTTCGGCGTTTATCGGCACCACCCAGGTCGGCTGGGTGATCGGCAACCGCGCGCCGGTCATGCTCACCGTCGAAAGCGCAATCTGGATGACGGTCATGTCGTACCTGGCAATGCTCGGCGGGGTCGCGGTCATGGGTGCCTTCGTGCACTGGATGGCCCGCACCTATGACGCCAACCCGAGCCTGGCCCGTTGCGTCGCGTTTGCCACTTACACCGCGACACCGTTGTTCGTCGGCGGCCTGGCGGCGCTCTATCCGCACATGTGGCTGGGCATGATCGTCGGCACAGCGGCCATTTGCTACACGGTGTACCTGTTGTACGTGGGGCTGCCGACCTTCATGAACATTCCGTCCGATGAGGGTTTCCTGTTCTCCAGTTCGGTGCTGGCGGTGGGTCTGGTGGTGCTGGTGGCCATCATGGCGTTTACCGTGATTGTCTGGGGACTGGGCGTGGGCCCCGTCTACACCAATTAGCGACCGGTTCCTTCCGAGAAGAACAAGATCCGCCAACACAGGCCGCCGCAAGGCGGCCTTCTCATGCCTGAAACAGACGTCGCGACCATTCGGCAGACGGGTGATTCGCAAGAATGGACGGTTGCGGCATACTCCAAACCTCTGGAGATCCATCAAGCATGCCCGAGCAACTCAATACCCGCGTCGAAGACTGTTTCCAACTCGCTGAATCCTTTTTCAAACGTCCTTTCAAACGCCCCGTGGTGAGCCTCAAGCTGCGCGGGCAAAAAGCCGGGGTCGCGCATCTGCACGAGAACCTGCTGCGCTTCAATCCGCAGCTGTACCGGGAAAACGCCGAACACTTCCTCAAGCAGACCGTGGCCCATGAAGTCGCGCACCTGATCGCCCATCAACTGTTCGGCGATCGCATCCAGCCCCACGGCGAGGAGTGGCAACTGATCATGCGCGGCGTTTACGAGCTGCCGCCGGACCGCTGCCACACCTATGAAATCAAACGCCGAAGCGTGACCCGCTACATCTACAAATGCCCGTGTGCGGACAGCGATTTTCCGTTTTCGGCGCAGCGCCATAGCCTCGTCAGACAGGGGCGGCGGTATTTGTGCCGACGCTGTCGCAACACGCTGGTGTTCAGTGGCGAAACGCGGGTCGAGTAAGCCCCACCTCGTTCCCACGCAGAGCGTGGGAACGATCTATAAAACCACTTTCGCGGCACGCAGTTCGGCAATCCGCTCAGGACTTAAACCCAACTCCCCCAACACCTGATCCGTATGCTGCCCCAGCGCCGCACCGACATATCGAGGCGCCGGCAACGCTTCGGAAAACTTCAGCGGACACGCCATCTGCGCCTGCACAGAGCCATCGCCACGGGGCACCTGCGTCACCAGTTCCCGGGCCTGCAATTGCGGATGCTGCACCGCCTCGCCCAGGTTCAACACCGGTTCGACACAGGCGTCGATCCCGGCGAACAGCTCGCACAGTTCAGCAAAGTCGTGCTTCTCGAACTCGATCTTCAAGGCGTCCTTGAGCGCGCGCTGTTGCTCGGGCTTGGGTGACAAACCCTGCGCCGCCAGTTCCGGCCGGCCCAGCGCCGCACACAATGGCTGCATGAAGGCCGGTTCCAGACTGCCCACCGACATCCAGCGCCCGTCCCGGGAACGGTAATAGTCATAGAAACTGCCGCCATTGAGCATCTGATCCTCCCGGCCCGGTTCCTCGCCGCAGGCCAGATACCCGGCGCCGGCCATGGCGTTCAGGCTGAACGCACAGTCGGTCATGCTCACGTCCAGGTGCGTGCCCTGCCCGGTCTGTTGGCGAGAGATTACCGCTGCCAGCAGACCGATCACCCCGTGCAGCGAGCCACCCGCGATATCCGCCACCTGCATGCCCAGCGGCAACGGCCCGCTGTCGGCGCGCCCGGTGTAGCTGGAGAGCCCGGCCAGCGCCAGATAGTTGATGTCGTGGCCGGCGCGGTCCCTGAACGGCCCGGTCTGGCCGTAACCGGTGATCGAGACATAAATCAGTCTCGGATTGATCGCCTTCAGCGCCTCGTAACCCAGCCCCAGCCGCTCCATCACGCCGGGACGAAACTGCTCCAGCACGATGTCGTAGTCCGACAGCAACCGCTTGACCAGCTCCAGCGCCTCGGGCTGTTTGAGGTCCAGTGCCAGGCTGCGCTTGTTGCGATTCAGGTAGGCGTGACTGGCCGAGACGCCGTGATCGTGGGGCGGCAAGACCCGCACCAGGTCGAGTCGGGTCGGCGATTCGATGCGCAGCACTTCGGCGCCCATGTCCGCCAGCAGCAGTGAGGCGAACGGTCCCGGCAGCAGGGTCGAGAAATCCAGAATCTTCAGTGAGGCCAGCGGTGCAGACATGGGCGATCTCCATCAACGATGCATGCAGCCTAGGCAGCCGTCGGCGATGGGGCAATTACCGGATGCATCAGTTGCACTGACCGTTGCGCTCAAAACGCAGGCAAGAAAAAACCCGCCGAAGCGGGTTTTTCCATTCAAGCGATGCTTACTTCACATTGCTCGGGGTCGGGCCTTCGGCCACGCCCAGGTCATCTTCTTCACGCTCGTCGGAGATACCGCGACCGCCGGAGGCCAGCTCGGATTGCAGCACGTCGGTGTCCAGTTCCTTGACCCACTTGGCCACAACGATGGTGGCAACGGCGTTGCCGACCAGGTTGGTCAGGGCGCGGGCTTCGGACATGAAGCGGTCGATACCCAGGATCAGCGCCAGACCGGCCACCGGCAGGTGACCTACCGCCGACAGGGTGGCGGCCAGCACGATGAAGCCCGAACCGGTCACACCGGCGGCGCCTTTGGAGGACAGCAGCAACACCACCAGCAGAGTGATCTGGTGAGTGATGTCCATGTGGGTGTCGGTCGCCTGAGCGATGAACACGGCCGCCATGGTCAGGTAGATCGCGGTACCGTCAAGGTTGAACGAGTAGCCGGTCGGGATCACCAGACCTACCACCGACTTCTTCGCGCCCAGACGCTCCATCTTGATCAGCATGCGTGGCAGTACCGATTCCGAGGAGGAAGTACCCAGCACGATCAGCAGTTCTTCACGGATGTAGCGGATCATCTTCAGCACGCTGAAGCCGTGCATGCGGGCGATACCGCCGAGCACGATCAGGATGAACGCCAGGCAAGTAATGTAGAAGCACGCCATCAGTTGACCCAGCTGCACCAGCGAGCCGACACCGTAGGCGCCGATGGTGAAGGCCATCGCACCGAAGGCACCGATTGGCGCGAGCTTCATGATCATGTTGATGATGTTGAACATCACGTGGGCGAAGCGATCGATGAAGTCCAGGATCGGCTTGCCGTAGGCACCCAGGCGGTGCAGGGCGAAACCGAAGATCACCGAGAACATCAGCACTTGCAGGATGTCACCGGTGGCGAACGCGCCGACGATGGTGGTCGGGATCACGTTGAGCAGGAAGCCGACGACGCTCTGGTCAGCACCTTGCTGTACGTAGGTGGCGACTTTCGAGGCGTCGAGGGTGCTGACGTCGATGTGCATGCCGTTGCCCGGTTGCACGATGTTGACCACGATCAGGCCGACCAGCAGGGCAATGGTCGAAACGATTTCGAAGTACAGGAGTGCGTAACCGCCGGTCTTGCCGACCGATTTCATGTTCTGCATGCCGGCGATGCCGCTGACTACGGTGCAGAAGATGATCGGGGCGATGATCATTTTGATCAGTTTGATGAACCCGTCACCCAGCGGCTTTACGGCCACACCGAACTGCGGGTAGTAGTGACCGAGCGCGATACCGATACAAATTGCGACGATCACCTGGAAATACAGGGATTTGTACAGTGGCTGACGAGTCGTCATTGCAAAGTTCCTCAAGAGTCCCGCGCGGCAACATCCATCTGTTGTACGCGACACTTGAATTGCGAACCCTCCTGCACTGGAGGGATTTGTTGTGTCGAACGGCGCTGTTCCGGACCGGCTCGGCGCACGCTTCTGTTGCTCTTATCGCAAACGTCGTGCCACTTTGGTGCAAATCGCTGCAAGCCTTTTGATATCAGGGGATACGGGTTTTTCTGTGTCACCGTTCGGTTACTCAAGTGTGGCGGATTTCCGCCAACTCGCCCGACCTCGTCCTACAATTTGGCGGAAATCCGCCTTGTTACCGATCAAAGGCAGCCGCTACCATCGGTCGGCCAGAGGAAGGATCTGCCGCCCATGCGCGAACGCACCATCGCCAGTCACTTTGCCCGCGCCGCCCTCGGTGGCGCGCGGCGCTCGGGTTACGACTATTCGGACCTGCTGCAGCAACTGGGCATCAGCCCCGAACTGCTCGACGAACCGCGCGCGCGGATCGCACCGGAGCAATTCACCCAACTGATCCAGAACCTGTGGCTGGCCCTGGACGACGAATACCTGGGCTTGGGCAACGCGCCGAGCAAACCCGGCAGCTTCGCCATGATGTGCCACGCCATCATTCATTGCCGCAGCCTGGAAAAGGCTCTGCAACGCGGCTTATTGTTTTATAGCCTATTCCCAGATGCCCCGCGCCTGACGCTGACCCATGAAGACGAATGGGTACGCCTGAGCCTCGACGATGCGCAATGGTGGGACCCGGATCACTTTCTCAGCGAGAGCCTGCTGGTGATCTGGCACCGCCTCGGCAGCTGGCTGATCGGCCAGCGGATTCGCTTGGAACAGGCCGGTTTCAGCTACCCGAAACCGGCGCACGGGGCTGAATACGATTTGCTGTTCTCCTGCCCGCTGGCGTTTTCCGCCTCCCAGAGCAGCCTGGTGTTTCACAGTCGCTATCTGCACATGCCGCTGCTGCAGGACGAACGCACCCTCAAGCATTTCCTCGAACGCTCCCCCGCCGACCTGTTGTCTCGCCCGGATGACGGCAACAGCCTGAGCAGCCGATTGCGCCGCCTGCTCAGCCATGACAGCGCGCGCTGGCCGGACCTGGAAGCGGTGGCCACGCACCTGCACATCAGTCCGCAAACCCTGCGCCGACATTTGCGCGAGGAAGGCACCAGTTTTCAGGAATTGAAGGATCAACTGCGGCGGGACATCGCGATTTATCACCTGGGGCGGGCCGATCTGTCGTTGCAACAGATCGCCGAACAGCTCGGGTTTTCCGAACCGTCGGCGTTTCATCGGGCGTTCAAGAAATGGACGGGGCTGACACCGGGGGCTTATCGGGCGCAGGAACAGTAGGCGGTCACATCGCCGGAAAATGAATCCTGAACGCCGCCCCGCCCATCGGCGAATCCCCCAGTGTCAGTTTCGCGTTGTAGCTCTCGATGATGTCCTTGACCACCGCCAGGCCGATCCCCTGCCCCGGGTGCTGGCGATCCAGACGCTCTCCCCGCTCAAGGATCCGCGCCCGCTGATGCTCCGGAACACCGGGGCCGTCGTCTTCGATGCACAACTCGATCCCGGCCAGGGTTTCGCGCACGCTGATGCGCACTTCGCCCAGGCACAGGCGATAGGCATTTTCCAGCAGGTTGCCCATCATCTCCAGCAAGGCGCCCTGCTCGATCGGCACATAGCAGTGCTCCGGCAGGTCGAACGCCACCCGTACGTGTTTATCGCGGTAGACCTTGTCCAGGGTATCGCACAGGCTTTTGAGTACCGGGCGCAAGCGTACCTGATGGCGCACCAGACCACTTTTGCGCAGGCTCGCGCGCTGCAACTGGTAGCTGATTTGCTGACTCATGCGTTCGATCTGGGTTTGCAGCACCCAGGCCTGATCGCGATCTTCGGGACGCTGGGCCATGTCTTCACTGACCCCCTGCAAGACCGCCAGCGGGGTTTTCAGGCTGTGGGCCAGATCGTCGAGGGAGTCGCGGTAACGGCTGCGTTGCTGGCGCTCGCTGTGCAGCAAGCGGTTGAGCGAGCCGGTCAGACGCAACAGCTCACGGGGGTGCTGTTCAGTGAGGCTTTCGCGGGTGCCGCTTTCGATTTCGTCCAGTTCCTGGCTGAGCCGGCGCAACGCCTTGAGGCCCCAGGTCAGGCCGATCCACAGCAACGAAAGCAAGACCAGCAGCGCCGCGCCGAAACCGAGGTAGAGGTTTTCCCGCAGGCCTTCGAGGGTGGTTTCGTACTCACGCACCGGTTGCAGCGCGACGATGCTGAACGCCGCATTCTTGCCACCGAGCAGTTTGACCTCGACGTCGTAGACGAAGAACTCCTGACCGCTGGCTTCGCGAATCCGCGCAAACTCGCTGCCCATCCCGTCGTAACGCGGTTTGTAGTTGATCTGCTCTTCCTGGGTCGCTTTCGAGCGCCAGACCAGATGACCTTCGCGGTCGTAGATGTAGCCGAGCAGACGGAAGTCGGCGAGGTTGAATCGCTCGTCCGGCAACTGCATCGGCATCACCAGCCGACCGTTTTCAATCCGTGCCGCGGAAATCAGTGTGGTGACGTCCGATGCCAGGCGCTGCTCGATGGAATCCTGCAGCGCCAGACTGAACGCCCCTTGCATCGCCGGAAGCAGGGCGAGCATGAACAACACCGCCAACGTCGTGGCGGCCAGCATCAAGCGAACGCGAAGCGAACGGATCAAGTGCAGCGCTCATTGAACAGATAGCCGAGCCCGCGCACCGTGTCGATCGGCTTGAACCCGGCCGTGCCTTCAAGCTTGCGCCGCAGACGCCCGACCAGCACTTCGATCACGTTCGGATCACGCTCGTCGTCGTCCGGGTAGAGCTGCTCCATCAGGCGATCCTTGGGCACCACTTGCTGGTGATGGCGCATCAGGTATTCCAGAATCCGGTATTCGTAGGCGGTCAGAGCCAACGGCTGCTCATCGAGGGTCGCCTGCTTGCGATTGAGGTCGAGTAACAACGGACCGGCGACAATGGTCGACTGGGTAAAGCCGCTGGAACGACGCAACAGCGCATTGAGCCGCGCTTCCAGCTCTTCGAACTGGAACGGCTTGACCAGGTAATCGTCGGCACCGGCAGCCAGGCCTTCGACCTTGTCCTGCCAGTTGCCACGGGCGGTGAGGATCAGGATCGGAAAGCTTTTGCCGTCCTGGCGCAGCTGGCGGATCAGATCGAGCCCGCCCATGCCCGGCAGGCCAAGGTCGATCACCGCCAGGTCAAAATTGAATTGCCCGGTCTGATACAGCGCCTCTTCGGCATTGGCCACGGACTCGACCACGTGACCGCTTTCCGTCAGGCGGGTTTGCAGGTGATGGCGCAACAGCGCTTCATCTTCGACGACCAACAGTTTCATGACACTCTCCCGGGCCAATCAGCATCTGCAACAGCATACCTGCGACAACGGTGTACTGCCGCTTTTGAGGGTTCTGTTCATTTCATCCCTCGCACGTGGCTCAAGATTACTGAACCCGGCCTGTACCTGCCCTGAACGCACCCTGAACCCGGGCGCAATCAAATGAACTAGGCTGTCTTGACCTTTTACTGTCAGGAGACCCGATCATGCGCCTGTTCCTTGCCCTCACCCTGCTCGCCTTCAGCAGCCTCAGCGCGGCGGCGATCAAGACTCAGGAAATACCTTATCAGAGCGCCGATGGCACGAAACTGATCGGTTATTACGCCTATGACGACGCGATCAAGGGCCCTCGTCCCGGCGTGGTAGTGGTCCATGAATGGTGGGGGCTGAATGACTACGCCAAGCGCCGCGCCCGGGATCTCGCCGGGCTCGGCTACAGCGCGCTGGCTATCGACATGTACGGTGAAGGCAAGAATACCGAGCACCCGAAGGACGCGATGGCGTTCATGCAGGCGGCCACGCAGAACGCCGATGCTGCCAGCAAACGCTTCGAGGCCGGCCTCGACCTGCTGAAGAAGCAGCCACAGACCGACACCGGCAAGCTGGCCGCCATCGGTTACTGCTTCGGTGGAGGCGTGGTGTTGAATGCGGCGCGCCAGGGGGTGCCATTGGCCGGCGTAGTGAGTTTCCACGGTGCACTGGCCACCAAGACCCCGGCGACACCGGGCAGCGTGAAGTCGAAGATCCTCGTCGAGCACGGCGCACTGGACAGCATGGTGACTGCCGACAACGTCACGGCATTCAAGTCTGAAATGGACAAGGCCGGCGCCGACTATCAATTCGTCAGCCTCGACGGCGCCAAGCATGGCTTCACCAACCCCGACGCGGATCGCCTGAGCCATGGCGATCACGGTGGCCCGGATATCGGTTACAACAAGGCCGCGGACGAAAAGTCCTGGGCGGACATGCAGGCCTTCTTCAAGAAAATCTTTGGCTGAGTCCACTCGTTCCCGCGCCCTGCGCGGGAACGTTCCACGCCTGCGCACTATCCAGCCTCAAAGCAACCCGGCAAAATGCCCGCCATGAATTCCAGCCCTCTCCTCCCCGCTTGCTGCACCCCGCTCGATGCCCACTGGCCATTGCCGATCGTGCTGCCGGACACCGTGCTGCTGAGCACCCACTTCGACCCGTCGCAACTGCTCGGCGATGACTTCCGCCGCAGTGCCATCGAACCGCCGCCGAGTATCCAGCGTTCGGTGGCCAAGCGTCAGGCGGAGTTTCTGGCGGGGCGGATTTGCGCCCGAGCCGCGCTGCAACAACTGGAAGGTTCAAGCAATGTTCCGGCGATTGGCGAGGATCGCGCACCGGTGTGGCCGGCACACATCTGCGGCTCGATCACCCACAGCACCGGCCGGGCGGCGGCGATTGTCGCCAACAAGCAACACTGGCGCGGGCTGGGCATGGACCTGGAAAACCTGCTCAACGCCGAACGGGCCGAGCGGCTGGCCGGAGAAATTCTCACCCCGCCAGAAATGCAGCGCATGGCCGCCGGCGCCCGCGATCAACTGGCGCTGTGGGTGACCCTGACATTTTCGGTGAAGGAAAGCCTGTTCAAGGCGCTGTACCCGATCGTCCAGAAGCGTTTCTATTTCGAGCACGCCGAAATGCTCGAATGGACCGAACAGGGTCAGGTACGGCTGCGACTGCTGACGGACCTGTCCAGCGAATGGCGCAACGGGACCGAACTGGACGCACAGTTCGGGGTACACGACGGGCAGTTGTTGAGTCTGGTCAGCATCCAGGCTTGAGCCGCTTCAGCGTCGCTCCTGATTTCGCGGCCAGCTCAGGCTGAAACACGCCCCGCCCAGACTCTTGCTCTTGCCGATCAGCGCCCGGCCGTCATGCCAGTGGATGATCCGCCGCACGATCGACAGCCCCAACCCGTGCCCACCGGACGCCCGGGTACGGCTGTCGTCCAGCCGCAGAAACGGCGTGAAGATTTTCTCCCAGGCACTTTCCGGCACACCGGGACCGTCGTCCTCGACATCCACCCGGCAACGCATCTGTCCGACCTGATAACTCACCGTGACCTTCGAGCGCGCATGGCGCATGGCGTTGCTCACCAGATTCTGCAAGGCACGGTGCAGGAAGCGCGGCTCGGCCTCGACCCAGGCGCCATCACAATCGGCCGCCGACAGGCACAGACCGCGCTGCACGATGACATCCGCACGTAACGGCGCCAGTTCCTCGATCACCTGATTGACCAGCGCATCGAGGTCCAGACGCTGGAACGTCAAGGCCGGCGAGCCCTGCTCCAGCCGCGCATAGGTGAGCATTTCGTCCACCAGCTTATCGAGGTCCTCGATATCGTGGTCCATGCCTTCACGGTATTTCTCCAGGGCCTGCGGCGTGGTGGCCGAGCCGATCATTTCCAGACCGAACCGCAGGCGCGCCACCGGCGTGCGCAACTCATGGGACACCGCGCGCACCAGCTCACGCTGGATCGCCAGCAATTGCTGCAGATGCTCGGCCATGCCGTTGAACGCGGCCGCCAGTTTTCCCACCGAGTCGGCACCGCGCGCCGGCACGCGAGTTTCCAGGCTGCCCTTGGCGATGCGTGTGGCCGCCGCTTCGAGACCACGCAAGCGCCGCTCGAGCTGACGCACCAGTAAATAGACGATGAGACCGATCAGGGTCAGACCCAATGCCGCAATCAGCACCAGCCATTGCGGCGGGTACGGATTCATCTGATAGAGCGGGCCGATTTCCAGCACCCACGGCGTGCCGACCATCCCGGCGAACACCCGGATCGAATCACCGCCCTTGCCCAGCGCCATCACCGTATCGCCCTCCGACACACGACGGCTCTGGTCTTCGTCCATGTCGGCCTCGTCCACGGTGACCAGTCGCAGGTCGAAGCCGAACCCTTTCTCTTCCTTTAATTGCGCCAGGCGTCTGGGTTGTTCACCCACCGGCACCCGCACCAGTTCATCGGCCAGCAGGTAGATCGTCGCCCGGGCCAGTTGCTCGCTGATCTGCTGCACCTCGCCCACCAGCACAAGCTGCTCCTTGTCGCTGACCATCCGGTAGACCTTTGCCGCGTGCGGCCCGGTCTGTTCGACCAGTGCCTGGCCGCGCTGCACGCGGGTGCGCTGGGTGAGATCGAGATCGGTCTGGGCGAAGGTTTTCAATGCCAGCGGAATTCCCAGCAGCCGCTCCCAGACCAGCAAGGCACGGTGACGCTCGGTTTCGTTCATCGGCTGCAGGTTGTCCGCCATCAGGGAAAACGTGCCGTGGGCAAGGCGCTCGCGGTATTGCTCGCTGCGCACCTGATTGAGCAGGTGCAGCGCCAGTACGCCGAGCACCGCCACCAGAATCAGCGCCGCGCACATGCCGCCGTAGATGCGCAGGAAGATCGAGTTCACAGTGGCAGTTCTACGCAGGCTTCAGGCACGAACAGATAGCCTTTGCTGCGCACGGTCTTGATCAGGCGCGGGTGATCGGGGTCGTCGCCGATCTTCGGGCGGATGCGCGAGATGCGCACATCGATCGAGCGGTCCTGGCCGTCGTAACCGATGCCGCGCAGCGCGGTGAAGATTTCTTCCCGCGACAGAATCCTTCCGGCGTTGGATACCAGCAGCCACAACAGGTCGAATTCGGCGCTGGTCAACTCGATGCCGCTGTCGCTCAGCCAGGCCTCGCGCAAGGCGTTGTCGACCACCAAAGGGCCGAACTGCAGACGACGAGGTTTGCCCGACGCCGGCTCCGGTGCGTCACTGCGTCGCAACAACGCCTGGATACGCGCCAGCAACAGCCGTGGACGCACCGGTTTGCACACGTAATCATCGGCGCCGATGTCGAGGCCGAGGATCTGGTCGGCATCGTCGGTGCGCGCGGTCAGCATGAGGATCGGTCCGTCGTACTGGTCGCGCACCTTGCGGCAGATGCTCAGGCCGTCTTCGCCGGGGAGCATCAGGTCGAGGATCACCAGATCCGGCTGTTCCTTGATGATCCGCGCCGCCGCCAGTGCGCCGTTGCCTTCGATCTCCACGCGCAATCCGTTGGCTTGCAGGTATTCACGGGTCAGTTCGGCCAGACGCTGGTCGTCCTCGACTATCAATACCTGCCAGGCTTCTTGCTCCACGAGTGACCTCTGCTTGCCGATGCTGCCTATAAAGGAAGGATCCTCCCGTCTTTTTGTCATCTTTAAGGAGGATAAGAATGCGTGCGCACGGGCCGATTGTATAAACGGCGTACAGCCAGAACACAAGTCGGTAAATGCGTTCGGACAAGGCGGATTTTTGTGATAGGGTTCGCGCCCTTAAAAATCCGCTGAAGCGTTTTTCCCGACTGAAAAACAGTGACAAACGGTCTAGCTCAGCAGGTTCACGGCCTACAAAGGTTTTCCCTGTTTCGCACACAATTTACGCACAGGGTTATCCACAGGCTGTCCATTGCAATCGCCCCCCAAAACGCATTATCTTGTAGCCCGCGCTCAAAAAAACCCTACATATAGGGTTTGACGCAAAAAACCAAACACAAACCGGACAGTGAATTCAAGGCTTTTTATTGCCATTGTCGGGTTGAACCAAACGTATTTTGAGAAGCCCAAACCGCGCCTGCGGATGGCTACCGTTTTTCAGCCGATCACGGCGTAAACGGTACGGGTGTTGCAGTTCCAAACTGCTCCCCGAAAGGAATGCGGTTTCACGCGTATCGCGCGAACCGAAGACTTCGGCATGGAAGCGGCGCCCACAAGGCTCCCTTCCTGAACTGTCCCGAAGTCGTTACCCGGCGCTGGCCGGTCGTAGTGCTTCAGGACGGAACGGTGGGCACCGTGATGGTGCCCAAACAAACATAGAGAACGTGGAGACACCCATGCAAACCGACACAACTCGCGAGAACCCGCAGGGCACCTTGCCGCAGGCCGCCGATTCGAATTCGGATCTGGCTGCCACCGCGCCTGGTCAACTGCGCGTGATCAAGCGTAATGGCACTGTCGTTCCTTACACCGATGACAAGATCACCGTCGCTATCACCAAAGCGTTTCTCGCAGTTGAGGGCGGCACTGCTGCCGCTTCGTCGCGAATCCACGACACCGTTGCCCGCCTGACCGAACAGGTCACCGCGACCTTCAAGCGTCGCATGCCGTCGGGCGGCACCATCCACATCGAAGAAATCCAGGATCAGGTCGAACTGGCCCTGATGCGTGCCGGCGAGCAGAAAGTGGCTCGCGACTACGTGATCTACCGCGATGCCCGCTCCAAAGAGCGCGCCACCCGCACCACCGCCGATGCTCCGGTTCAGGCGCACCCGTCGATCCGCATCACCCGCGCCGACGGCAGCCTCGCGCCACTGGACATGGGCCGCCTGAACACCATCGTGACCGAGGCCTGCGAAGGTCTGGCCGAAGTCGACGGCGACCTGATCCAGCGCGAAACCCTGAAGAACCTGTACGACGGCGTGGCCCTGAACGACGTCAACACTGCGCTGGTAATGACCGCGCGTACCCTGGTCGAGCGCGAGCCGAACTACTCGTTCGTGACCGCCCGCCTGCTGATGGACACCCTGCGCGCCGAAGGCCTGGGCTTCCTGGGCGTGGCCGAGAGCGCCACTCACCACGAGATGGCCGACCTCTACGCCAAGGCGCTGCCGGCCTACGTTGCCAAAGGTATCGAGTTCGAACTGCTGAACCCTGTGCTGGCCTCCTTCGACCTGGAAAAACTGGGCAAGGCGATCAACCACGAGCGCGACCAGCAATTCACCTACCTGGGCCTGCAGACCCTGTACGACCGTTACTTCATCCACAAGGATGGCGTGCGCTTCGAACTGCCGCAGATCTTCTTCATGCGCGTGGCCATGGGCCTGGCGATCGAAGAGAAGCAGAAAGAAGACCGTGCGATCGAGTTCTACAACCTGCTGTCCTCGTTCGACTACATGGCATCGACTCCGACCCTGTTCAACGCCGGTACCCTGCGTCCACAGCTGTCGAGCTGCTACCTGACCACCGTGCCGGATGACCTGTCGGGCATCTACCACGCGATCCACGACAACGCCATGCTGTCGAAATTCGCCGGCGGCCTGGGCAACGACTGGACGCCGGTTCGTGCACTGGGTTCGTACATCAAGGGCACCAACGGCAAGTCGCAAGGCGTGGTTCCGTTCCTGAAAGTGGTGAACGACACCGCCGTCGCCGTCAACCAGGGTGGCAAGCGCAAAGGCGCTGTGTGTGCCTACCTGGAAACCTGGCACATGGACATCGAAGAGTTCATCGAGCTGCGCAAGAACACTGGTGATGATCGTCGTCGTACCCACGACATGAACACCGCCAACTGGATCCCTGACCTGTTCATGAAGCGTGTCTTCGATGACGGCAAGTGGACCCTGTTCTCGCCATCCGAAGTACCGGACCTGCACGACCTGACCGGCAAGGCCTTCGAAGAGCGCTACGAGTACTACGAAGCCCTGACCGAGTACCCGGGCAAGATCAAGCTGTTCAAGACCATCCAGGCCAAAGACCTGTGGCGCAAGATGCTGTCGATGCTGTTCGAAACCGGCCACCCATGGCTGACCTTCAAGGACCCGTGCAACCTGCGCAGCCCGCAGCAGCATGTCGGCGTCGTTCACAGCTCGAACCTGTGCACCGAGATCACCCTGAACACCAACAAGGACGAGATCGCGGTCTGCAACCTGGGCTCGATCAACCTGCCGAACCACATCGTCGACGGCAAGCTGGACACCGCCAAGCTCAAGCGCACCATCGACGTCGCCGTGCGCATGCTCGACAACGTGATCGACATCAACTACTACTCGGTACCGCAGGCGAAGAACTCCAACTTCCGCCACCGTCCGGTCGGCCTGGGCATCATGGGCTTCCAGGACGCGCTGTACCTGCAGCACATCCCTTACGGTTCCGACGCTGCTGTCGAGTTCGCCGACAAGTCGATGGAAGCGGTCAGCTACTACGCGATCCAGGCTTCCTGCGACCTGGCTGACGAGCGCGGCTCGTACGAGACGTTCCAGGGTTCGCTGTGGTCCAAAGGCGTTCTGCCGCTGGATTCGCAACAGATCCTGATCGAAGCACGTGGCCAGAAGTACATCGACGTCGACCTGACCGAGTCCCTGGACTGGGCACCGGTTCGCGCCCGTGTTCAGAAAGGCATCCGTAACTCGAACATCATGGCCATCGCACCGACCGCGACCATCGCCAACATCACCGGCGTCTCGCAGTCGATCGAACCGACCTACCAGAACCTGTATGTGAAATCGAACCTGTCGGGCGAATTCACCGTGATCAACCCGTACCTGGTTCGCGACCTGAAGGCTCGCGGTCTGTGGGATTCGGTCATGATCAACGACCTGAAGTACTACGACGGTTCGGTTCAGCAGATCGAGCGCATCCCGCAGGAACTCAAAGAGCTCTACGCGACCGCGTTCGAAGTGGACACCAAGTGGATCGTTGACGCCGCCAGCCGTCGTCAGAAGTGGATCGACCAGGCCCAGTCGCTGAACCTGTACATCGCCGGCGCATCGGGCAAGAAACTGGACGTGACCTACCGCATGGCCTGGTACCGTGGTCTGAAAACCACCTATTACCTCCGTGCCCTGGCCGCGACCAGCACCGAGAAGTCGACCATCAACACCGGCAAGCTGAACGCTGTTTCCAGCGGCGGCAACCACGGTGACGATTCGGTCCTGGCAGCGCCTGCCGGCCCTGCTCCAGTGCCGAAGGCGTGCGCCATCGACGAGCCGGATTGCGAAGCTTGCCAGTAAGCTGAGCTGAATCGGGCGTTGCGAAACGCCCGATTCGAGAAACCCCCGACAGACCTCCGGTTTGTCGGGGGTTTTCTTTTGCCCGCGAAAAAAGCAAAAACGCCCTCACCACCCCAGCTTTGCCTTTCCACCACTCACCACAATGAGCGTTAGCTCGAGTACCGCTTTTGATCTTCGGGCGACGTCAGGGCGAAACCGCCAGCCGCCACCCCCCAAGAAACGGATATTCATCCAATCAACTAAAGCATGGTCGTCTACCAGGACGCCACGGCAAACAAAAAAAAGCCCCTCAAAAGAGGGGCTCCTTGAACAACCAAAAATCAGGTCATCTGAATGATGGTCTGCATGATGGTGCTCTGGGTGGAAATGGTCTTGGCGTTCGCCTGATAGTTGCTCTGGCCCTTGATCAGGTCCACCAGCTCGTTGGTCAGGTTGACGTTCGACTCTTCCAGCGAGTTGGATACCACCTCACCCAACGTACCGGTTTTCGGCGCGTCGTAGCCCGGGATACCCGAAGCATAGGTTTCTTTCCAACTGGTGCCGCCGATCGCCTGAAGGCCCTGCTCGTTGGTGAAACTGGCCAGCGCGACCTGACCGATGGCCTTGCTCTGGTTGTTGCTGAAGTTGGCGAACAGCGTGCCGGTACCGTCGATGGTCAGGTTGGTGATCTGGCCGGTGGCGTAGCCATCCTGAGTCGGGATCGAACGGGCGGTGTCAGCGTTGTACTGAGTGGTCTTGGCCATGGAAATGGTCACGCCATTCGGGTTGGCGGCCGCGCCGTTCGGCGTAAAGGTGCCGTTGGTCACGGTGCCCGGCTTCCAGTTTCTCAGGACCAGGTCACTGCTGATGATCGGGGTCCCCGGGTTCGCCGGGTCAGGCGTGCTGATCTGAGTCAGTTTGCCACTCGAGTCAAACGTCATGGTGGATGCAACTGGCGGGGTGGTTTTCGGATCGCTGCCGGTAGCATCCGGGTTACGACCGTCCACCAGGGTGTATACCTTCCAGATGTTGTCACCGGTTTTCACCACGTACTGATCCATGACGTGCGAGTTGCCCTGGCTGTCATAGATCGGGGTGCTGAATTGCTTGGTGTAAGTCTCGATCTTGGTCGGGTCGAACACGACAGCACTGGCGCCGGTATCAATGATCTTCGGCGCGGACGAGTCCAGGTTGATCGTCGACGTCACCAGCGAAGTGGACTTCGGCGCCAGGTTCGAGGTGTCGATCTTGAGGTCGGTCAGTACGCCGTTGAGGATCTTGCCGTTGGAATCCACACCGTAACCTTGCAGGCGCGAGGTGTAGTCGGTGTTGGTGATGTAACCGTTGTTATCAACTTTGAACGTACCGGCACGGGTGTAGGAAATCGAGCCGTTGTTGCTCATGGTGAAGAAGCCGGAGCCGTTGATGCCCATGTCCAGCACGTTGCCGGTGTTGTTGATGTCACCCTGGGTGAACTGCTGGGAAACGTTGGCCAGGCGCACACCGTTACCGATGACCTTGCTGCCGCTGCCCAGACGAGTCGACGAATATACGTCTTCGAATTCCGCGCGGGAGGATTTGAAACCGGCGGTCGCGACGTTGGCGATGTTGTTGCCGGTCACGTCCAGTTGCTTGTTGGCTGCATAGAGACCGCTAAGGCCGATATTGAAAGACATATTCCACTCCTTTGTGCCGGTTAGTCGGCTCTATATACCAATGGTTTGTACTTTGGACAGAGCAACGGTGCCCTTGCCGGACAGGTTGAGCATCAGCTCACCGCCGGTCTGGCTGATGGTCACGCTGGTGACCGTGGCTGGCAGATAGGTCGCCAGGTCGGTCGCGGTGCCATTGATCGAGGCGTTGGCCTTGACGGTGTAGTTACCGGTTTTCACCAGGTTGCCGTCCTTGTCCTTGCCGTCCCATGTGAAGCTCGCGGCACCTGCGGCGCGACTGCCCAGATCGATGGTGCGAATCGTCGCGCCACTGCTGTCGGTGATGGTGACGGTGCCGCCGGCAATCGACGACGGGACGGTGACCGAACCGGTCATGCCTTTGCTCGGATCGTCCAGTTGAACCGTGTTGGTCTGCACGATCACATTGCGGCCGACCAGCGACGACGCCTGCAACGCTTGCGAGGAGTTGTAGTTGCCGGCCAGCGAACTGACGGTACTGTTGAGGGTAGTGATGCCCTCGAGGCTGCTGAACTGCGCCAACTGCGCAACGAATGCACTGTTGTCCTGCGGGTCGAGCGGGTTCTGGTTCTTCAGCTGGGTCACCAGCAGTTGCAGAAACGCATCCTTGCCTAGGGCCTGGCCGCCGGTCGCACTGTTGGTGGCCGAAGCAATGCCGCCGGCGGTGGTGCTACTGGTCTTCTTCGAAGAGTTGGCCAGTATGTCCTTCATCGTCAGGCTGCTGGTGGTATCGGTAACGCTCATGGCAGTCGCCCCTTATTACTGACCGAGGGTCAGTACCTTCTGCATCATGGTTTTGGCGGTGTTCATCATTTCGGCGTTGGTCTGGAACGACCGGCTCGCGGAAATCATGTCAGCCATTTCTTCCACCACGTTGACGTTCGGGTAGTAGACGTAGCCCTTGGCGTCGGCTGCCGGATGATTCGGCTCGTAGCGCGCTTCGAGGTTGCTCTGGTCTTCGACCACGCCCAGGACCTGCACGCCTTGACCTGCCGCGTCCTGGTTCTGGAACAGCGAATTGCTGCCGCCGCTCTGACCACCCTGGAACATGGTGGCGAATACCGGGTGACGGGCACGGTAGGTCTGGTCGATGCTCGACGAGACGGTCTCGGCGTTGGCGATGTTCGAAGCCACGGTGTTCAAACGCGTGGTCTGGGCGCTCATGCCGCTGCCGGCAATGTTGAAAACGCTGGACAGGGACATGGATTACTCTCCGCGCAGGGCTGACACCAGCCCTTTGAATTTGCTGTTGAGCAGCGTGAAGCTGGCCTGGAAGCCGACGGCGTTTTGCGCGTAGTTCGACTGTTCCAGTTGGGCATCCACGGTGTTCTGGTCGATCGACGGCTGCATCGGCGTGCGATACATCAGCGACTCGTCGCCATTGCCCAGGCCCTCAGCCTCAATGTGACGGCTGTTGGTCATGTTCAGGGCGATGGTGCCATTGGCGTTCTTCTGGCTCTGTGCTTCGAGCACTTTGGAGAAGTCCAGATCCCGAGCCTTGTAGTTCGGGGTGTCGGCGTTGGCGATGTTGTTGGCCAGCACTTCGGCACGCTGGGCGCGGAAGCCCAAAGCCTTTTCGTGAATGCCGAGCGCTTTATCGAAGCTGATGCTCATGTCGGGAACCTTCAGGTGACCGGATTTTTCGTAACAGGGTTATAGCAAGCGTCGTGCCAGCTTTAGAAAGCCCCGGATTACGGGGCTTTGCACTGAACAGACGACGCGGCAATGCCAGAAAAGCGGCAACCGGTTTCCGCCGGCTGCCGCTTTTCTGCCGCCTGCCGCCAACGGCAAAACCTTCAGGCATAAAAAAACGGAAGCCCTGAGGACTCCCGTTTCTTGTGTTGCCGGTCTTGATCACTTCGCCTGGTAGATGATTCCCGGGCTGCACTGGACCATCTGGTAATGATCCGGCAAACCGTTCAGCGCTTCGGAAGCGCCAAGGAACAGATAGCCGCCCGGCTTCAGCGTGCTGTGAATGCGCAACAGGATGTCTTTCTTCACCTCGGCGGAGAAGTAGATCAGCACGTTGCGGCAGAACACGATGTCGAACTTGCCCAGGCTTGCGTAGCTGTCGAGCAGGTTGAACGAGCGGAATTCCACCCGGTTCTTGATCGGCGCCTTGATTACCCAGCGTCCGGGCCCTTTCGGGTCGAAGTAGCGCTGCAGACGATCGGCGGACAAGCCGCGACCGATCGCCAGGCTGTCGTACTCGCCGGTCTTGCAGTTGGTCAGCATGCTGCCGGACAGATCGGTGGCGACGATCTGCACGCCCATCTTCAACTGACCGATGTTGGTCCGCTCGAACTCGTCGATCGACATCGACAGCGAATAGGGTTCCTGACCCGACGAGCAGGCCGCCGACCAGATCCGCAGACGCTGGTTGGGAGCCGCCTTGATTGCCTCGGGCAGCACCTTGTTCTTCAAGACTTCAAACGGATAGGTGTCGCGAAACCACAGGGTTTCGTTGGTCGTCATGGCATCGACCACCTGCTCGCGCAAACCGCTGCGCGGCTGTGTCTGGATGCGCTGTACCAGCTCACCCAGGGACTTGATGCCTTGCTGCTCCATCAGTTTGTTGAGACGGCTCGACACCAGGTACTGCTTGTTTTCACCGAGCAAAATGCCACAGGCTTTTTCCAGGAAGACCCGGAACTGTTCGAAATCCAAATTACCCGTAGACAAATGATGCCGCCTCTTAAATCGTGTTGAACGCCAGGGGCAAAAGGCCCCTAGCTGATATCTGCTGCTTTGATCCGGTCGACTACCCGGGATGCCAGGTCATCAGGACGGAATTTGGCCAGGAAGTCATCGGCACCGACCTTCTTGACCATCGCCTGGTTGAACACACCCGACAACGAAGTATGCAGGATGATATGAAGCTTTTGCATGCGAGGATCGCCACGGATTTCCGCCGTCAGGGTGTACCCGTCCATCTCCGGCATTTCGATGTCGGAAATCATCATCAGGAACTCTTCTTCCGGCTTCTTGCCCTCATCGACCAGCTTGCGCAGGTAATCCAGCGCCTGCTTGCCGTCGTTCAACGCCACCACTTCGACACCGACCGTCTGCAGGCAACGCGTCACCTGCTTGCGCGCCACCGACGAGTCATCGACCGTCAGTACCCGCAGCGACAGCGCCTTGCTCTGGGTCTCGACATCCACCACGCCGACCGAAATCGCTTCCGGTGTCGGTGCGACTTCCGCCAGCACCTTTTCGACGTCGATGATTTCGACTAACTGATTGTCCACCCGAGTCACAGCGGTCAGGTAATGATCGCGACCGGTCCCCTTGGGTGGCGGATGGATCTCTTCCCAGTTCATGTTGACGATACGTTCCACCGAGCGCACCAGGAAACCCTGGGTCTTGGTGTTGTATTCCGTGATGATCACGAACGGACTGTTCTTGTCTTTCAACGCCCCGGAACCGGTCGCCATTGCCAGATCAAGGATCGGAATGGTCGCCCCCCGGATATTCGCCACCCCGCACACGACAGGACTGGACTTGGGCATCAGCGTCAGTTGCGGGCATTGCAGCACTTCCCGAACCTTGAACACGTTGATCCCGTAGAGCTGCTGGCCGTCGAGACGGAACAACAGCAGCTCCAGGCGATTCTGCCCTACCAGTTGCGTGCGCTGGTTCACCGAATCCATTACACCAGCCATGCCCAGACTCCTACACCAACGCCAAGTGTTGTTGCGACGCACATTCATTGCTAAACGGCACGGCGCTTGCTTTTTAACTCGTATGAACATTCAAACGACATTTTTCCGACGCCTGACATCCCCTATCCGCAGAGGACTTTGCGCGGCGTCCGCCGTTTGCCTGTTTTTTGCGGGCAGCCCTGCCAGTGCTGATGCGGTTACCTTGCCTGACATGCTTATCGGCGTCACTCAGGGCTTTCTTGAATTCACCGTAGAAGACTATCTGGCTACCAGTCAAACGGAAGGCCGTTACGAAATCGAGGTCAAGCAGCTCGATCCGCGCATGCGCATGCCTATGTGCGACAAGGAATTGACAGCCTCCCTGGAGAGTCCGGGGCGTCCTTTGGGTCGTGTGACCGTCAAGGTCCGCTGTGAAGGCGCGTCTCCCTGGACAGTGTTCGTGCCCGCTCAAGTCCGCCTGTTTCGCGAGGTCGTGACCACCACTCGCCCCCTCAAGCGCGCGGGGATAATCGAGCCTCAGGACGTGACGCTGCGCGAGCATGACGTCAGCCAGATCAATCAGGGTTTCCTGACGTCGGTAGACGAAGCCATCGGGCAAAAACTGACCCGACCAACGGTCGCCGACCAGGTGCTGACCCTGGTGCACATGGAACAGGCAGAAGTCGTTCGCAAAGGCGATCAGGTGGTGATTACCGCCCGCAGCGGCACGCTCGCCGTGCGCATGCCCGGAGAAGCCCTGTCCAACGGCGGCCTGAAAGAACAGATTCGCGTGAAAAACCTCAACTCCCAGCGGGTCATCAAGGCGCAGGTCATGGCGCCGGGCCAGGTGGAAGTGGCCATGTAAAACAGGCAAGGAGAAAACTGGCGCCGACCCCGGCTGTTCCCTAAACTGTGCCGCAGCAGGATCTGTGCGGCGCATGCAGGCTCATTGGTAAAAGAGCCTAAAGTTTTCCAGGGGATGGCCGAGAACATGGCAAGCGTCCAAATTCCCAGAGGTTTTTAACATGGTCATCGATTTCAGCCGTTTGAACAGCTCCTCGTCACTTACGGGCAGTACACGTACCAGCGCGCCCAAGGAATCCGCCGAAACCGGCACTTCCGCGCCGCTGAATACCCCGGCCGAACAGGCCAGTACCGCAAAAAGCGGGGAATCGGTACACCTCAGCAATGAGGCTCAACAGTTGCAGAAGGTCACTGACAAGCTGCGCGATCAGCCTGCAGTCGACAAAGCCCGCGTGGCCGAGTTGAAAGCAGCGATTGCCGATGGCAGCTATAAAGTCGACAGCAACCGTGTAGCCAGCAAACTGCTCAACTTCGAAGCCCAGCGCTAGGCCTCGGCCTGCGCCAGGCTTTTGGACGCTTAAAACCCAAGGCCAGCCATGCACGACACTAATTTATTGCAACTGATCACCGACGACTTTGCTCCAGCTCAACAACTGCTGGAGTTACTGCATACCGAGTCCCTCGCCTTGCACGGTCGCGACATGCCACTGCTGGAAGAAATTCTGGCACGCAAACAGGCATTGATCATTCTGCTCGAACAGCATGGCCGCAAACGCAGCGAAATCCTCGCCAGTCTCAACCTGTCGCTCGACCGCCAGGGTCTCGAACAACTGGCCAGCCAGTCGAGCATCGGCGAGCAATTGCTGAGCCAGAGCGATGTACTGACCGACCTGATCGCCCAGTGCCAGGCGGCCAACGCCAGAAACGGCCAATCGATCGTGATGCAGCAGGCCGCCACGGCCAATCAGCTGAAAATCCTTACCGGCGGCGAGCCTCCTGCGCTCTACGACGCCAGCGGCACCTTCTCCAAACTGCAGAAACCGCGCGCGCTCAGTCAGGCGTGATTCTTTCTTCTATTCTTGCGCCCTATCAACGCGCGATACATGCTGGCAAAATACTGGCCAGCCGTAGTCAAATTTTGTCTGGAGATTGATTTAACGTGTCCAATGATGACGCTCCGCAGCCCCCAAAGGTGCTTACCACGCCCCTGGAGATCTCCAGCAATCTGCGCCAGCTGCAAGAGAGCCACGATCCGCTGATCATTACCTTCCACGAACGCAGCCAGCGCTTCCAGAGCTACCTGATCAAGGTCGACCGGGAAAACGCCAGCATTGCCCTGGACGAAATGATCCCGCGCGATGGCGAGCGCTTCCTGCTCGCCGGCGAGCCGTTCAAGGTCGAAGGCTTTCATGACGGCGTGCGCATTGCCTGGGAATGCAACGGCACGCTGAACATCGAAGAATCCAGTGGCGATCGCTTCTACACCGGCGACCTGCCCACCGAAGTGGTTTATCACCAGCGCCGCAATGCCTTCCGCGCAGCCCTGAAGCTGACCGATCTGGTTAGCGTCGAACTGGGTGGCGAAAAGCTCAAGGCACCAATCGGCGGCAAACTGCTGGATATCTCTGCCACCGGCTGCAAGCTGCGCTTCGAAGGCGACATCACCGACCGCCTGCAACTGGGCCAGGTCTACGATCGCCTGATCGCCGCGCCGCTGTTCGGCAACCAACCGACCTCGGTCGAGCTGCGTTACCTGCACTTCGAAGAAAAACTCAACATCACCTTCGCCGGCCTGCGCTTTCACAACATCAGCGGCCCGGCAGCGCGCAACGTCGAGCGTTTCGTCTATCAGTTACAACGTGAAGCACGGCGCTTCGACAAAGACGATCTCTGATTCGTACGCGCCATAAAAAACGGGCAGTCGCTTGCAACGACTGCCCGTTTTTTTTATGCCCGATGTTTTTTCAGCATCAAGGCCTGGCACCACTGATGTCCGGAGCCGGGCTGTCGTTGCCGGTCTCGGGCGCCACAGGCGATTCAGGTTCGGTGACGGGCTCAGGTGCTGGCTCCGGCGCAACCGTAGTCTGCATCTGCTCCTGCACCACTTGCTCGTCGACCCGCGGATCGAGCGCCGCCACCAGCGGCGAACTGGACATACTGTCCGGCATCGCCACATGATGCAGCGGTGCGTCGTCGACCTGATGCAGATTGGTCACGGCTTTCGGTCGGATGCGCCATACCAGCACCAGCGCGAAAAAGGTGAAGAACGCATACAGGCTCTGACTACCGAACATTTTCATCAGCACACCGGCGAGCAACGGCCCGATACTGGCGCCAACCCCGTAGGTCACCAGCAGCATCGCCGTCAGCGACACGCGTCGATCCCCTTCGACATGGTCGTTGGAAAACGCCACGGCCAGCGGGTACAGGCAGAACTGCACCAGCGAGCACAGGAAGCCGACGACGAACAAGATCTCCAGCGGCACCTGCGGCATGATCGCCAACGGCAGAGCAGCCACCGCCAGAAACCCGGCAAAGCAGCGAATCAGCAAGGCCCGGTCATAACGATCAGAGAGCCAGCCCAGTGGCCACTGCACCAATAACCCGGCAAAAATGCACGTACCCATGAACAGACCGACCTGCTCGGTCGATAGCCCCTGCTGCGACGCATACAGCGGTGCCAGACCGTAGAACGAGCCGATGATCAGACCGGCACCGAGCACCGTACTCAATGACTGCGGCACACGCTTGATGAAGAAGCGCGGCTCCATCGGTGCCGGGTGCAAAGGCGCCGGGTGAATCCGCCGGGTCAGTGCCACCGGCACCAGACACAGGGCAAAACACAGGGCGACCAGCATCAGCAGTTCCAGACCCAGCCCCGGGTGCATGACCAGAATCAGCTGACCAAGCACCAGCCCCAGATACGAAGCAATCATGTAGCCGCTGAACACCACCCCGCGCTGGTTCGCGTCGGCCTGCTCGTTCAGCCAGCTCTCGATCACCATGTATTGGCACATCATGCCGAGGCCGACGATCGTCCGCAGCACCAGCCAGGCCGGCAGCCAGTCCACCAGACCATGACCGAGCACCGCCGCGCCGACGATCCCCGCACACGCGGAGTACGCACGAATATGTCCGACCCGGGCGATCAGGCGGTGACCGATCTTGCCACCCAGCACCAGACCGAAATAGTTGGCCGCCATCAGCGCACCGACCCACAGTCCGTCGACATGGTCGGCTGCCAGGCGCAAGGCCAGATAAGTAGAAAGAAGGCCCGAGCCGATCAACATCATCAGCGAGGCGAAATACAGCGCTCGAAAGGATTTCCAGATTTGGCGCATCGGCGTTCCGAGCGGCTCCTTGCGGTGAGTGTCGGGCTATCGAACGATAGCCCGATGACGACATTTCGTCAGGCCTGGGCTGCCAGAACGCGCCGTTCCCAGGGAGTGATCTCATCAAAGAAACTGGTCAGTTCCATGGTCTTCGAAGCGATGTAGCCTTCGATGAACTCGTTGCCGAACAGTTCCCGGGCCAACTGGCTGCGCTTCAAACGCTCGAGCGCCGCGTGCAGGGTGCATGGCAGCGAAAGATTGTCCGGCACTTCGAATTCACCCTGAATCGGCGCGCTCGGTTCCAGCTCATGCTCGATACCGTGCAGACCGGCCGCCAGACTCGCGGCAATCGCCAGATAAGGGTTGGCATCGGCACCCGGCAAACGGTTCTCGACCCGACGGGCGACCGGCGAACTGGCCGGTATCCGCAGACCCGCCGCACGGTTGTCGTGAGACCAGCAAGCGTTGTTCGGCGAGGCGAATGGATGGCACAGGCGCTGGTAGGAATTCACGTTCGGTGCAAACAGCGCCGTGAAGTCAGCCATGCCCGCCTGCTGCCCGCCGATGAAATGGCGGAACATCGCCGTTGGCTGGCCGCTCTCGTCGCTGAACACATTCTTGCCGCTGCCAATCTCGACGATGCTCTGGTGAATGTGCATCGAACTGCCCGGCGTGTGCGCCAGCGGCTTGGCCATGCACACCACCGTCAGGCCATGCTTGAGCGCAACTTCCTTGAGCAGGTGCTTGAACAGGAAGGTCTGGTCGGCCAGCAACAGCGGATCGCCGTGCAGCAAGTTGATCTCGAACTGGCTGACGCCCATTTCGTGCATGAAGGTATCGCGAGGCAGGCCGAGGGCCGCCATGCATTTGTAGACTTCACTGAAGAACGGTCGCAGACCGTTGTTGGAGCTGACGCTGAACGCCGAGTGACCGTCCTCGCGACGACCGTCGAGACCGACTGGCGGCTGGAACGGCTGGTTCGGATCGGTGTTCGGTGCGAACACGAAGAACTCAAGCTCGGTCGCCACCACCGGAGCCAGGCCACGGGCCGCATAACGGGCGATGACTTTCTTGAGCTGGCCACGGGTCGACAGGTTGGAGCTCTCGCCGCTCAGCTCGTCGGCATCACAGATGGCCAGAGCGCGCGGCTCCTGACTCCACGGCAGGGGATGGATCTGCGCCGGATCGGCCACCAGCGCCAGGTCACCGTCATCGCTGCCGTAGAACCGCGCAGCGGGATAACCGCCCGTGATGCATTGCAGCAGCACCCCCCGGGCCATCTGCAAACGCCGCCCTTCGAGGAAACCCTCGGCGGTCATTACCTTGCCTCGTGGTACGCCGTTCAAATCCGGCGTGACACATTCAATCTCATCAATGCCCGTCAATCGCTGCGCGAGTGAACGCTGGCCATCGGTTGTCATGACGCAATCCTTGTTATTGTGCGAGCCGCGAACGGCGACCCGGACAAAATAGGCTTCGCCTGTTCGGAATTTCAAGCAGCGGCCAACAAAAAGACGTCAGTACGGCGAATCTGTGCTTCAGGGCAAGTAAATACTGAACACGCCACCCCCCAACGGCCCGCCATTGCGAAGCTCGGTTCGACCACCGACACCGTTGCGCTGGTGCAGCGCGGCAATGCGTCCGGCGAAGTACAGACCCAGCCCGGTACTGCCACTGCTGTGATTGATGCCCTGCACATAATCGGCCTGGCGCTCGAGCATCTCGACCGGGTAACCATCGCCGTCATCGTTGATGCTCAACACCAGCTGCCCGGCCTCGTCGCTGACGGTGATCAACAGCGATTCACGGGCATGGCGGATCGCGTTGTTGATGCAGTTGCCCAGCACCGAGGCGATCAGCTCACGGTCGAAGAAACCCAGAGGGCTCAGCGGATCGACTTCGTAAGTGGCGATGATGCCGCGACTGGCGAAAACCTCTTGATGAGCCGCCAGTTGCGCCTCGATGAAATCATCCAGCTCGTGATACGCCGGCTGCAACGGCATCTGGTTGACCCCAAGCTTGTACAGCCCGAGCAACTGCACCAGCATGCCGTTGAGGTGTGCGAACTCGAAGTCGATCACACCCTGCTCCGGCACCTTGCGCTGGTCCTCGGGCAGATGCGCCAGCCATCGGCTGTGGGCCTGCATCAGCATGGCCAGGGAGTTCTTCATATCGTGCACGGTGGAGGCAATCACCGTAGAAAAATCCAGTGCCTGATCGTCTTGATTCATTCGCCAAACGCCTTGCTTTTCAGCTTCTGATAACGCGGATAACGCGCGTCGGTGTCGGGCATCAGGCCGACCATTTTCAGGCAGGCCCGACATTCTTCCAGCTCCGCCGACGGCACACTGGTATCGGTGCCATGCAGCAGCGACTGCGCCATGTTCAGCGCGATGCTGATGTTCTTCGGTTGCATCTTCAGCGCCTTGCGGAACACCTCGCGGGCCTCCACCAGGTTGCCGGTCTTGTACACGCGCACGCCCTGACGGTTGAGGTCGGCGGCAGCGTTGCTGGAACTGAGAATAGTCGGGTCGTCGGTGAGCTTGGCGATGTCTTTCATCACCGTCGGGTCATCGCCGTAGATTTCCGCGCAACTCTTGAGCATCGACGTGCCCGCTTCGGCCTGGCCGAGCATCTGCAATTGCTTGGCAACGAGCAACGCGGCCTCGGGACTCATGAACTGCTCCATGCCGTCGAGGCGCATCAGTGCTTGCTCAGTGAGCTTCTCGGCGGTCTCGGCGTCGTTGAGCAGCAGACTGGTGGCCTTCATCAGACGCGCGCGAATCTGCAGACCCGGATCGCTCGGGTTTTCCTTGGCCACGGCACTGAGGGTGGTGTTGATCTCCAGCCGCGTGCGGGTATCGAGGCCCTTCTCGCTGCCCTTGCTGATCAGCGCGTGGGCCAGACCCAGGTTACTTTCCGGATCCTTGAATCGCGACTGCGCACCCTGCGCCACCGCCTGACGGTAAGCCTTCGAGGCCGTGTCAAAATCTTCGTTGGTCATTGCCAGCTTGCCGAGCAGCGCCTGCCGGCGCACCGCCAGCGGCGACAGGCGAATCGCTTCTTCCAGCACCTTCTGCGCACCCTTGGTATCGCCCTCGGCCACCAACACATCGGCCATGCCGTCGTACAGCGCCGGCATCATCGGGAATACTTTCAGGGCTTTTTCATACACGCCTTTGGCTTGGGCCACCTGACCACGCTTGAACAACAACTTGCCCAGCCCGGCAAAAGCCCACGGCAACGGCCGGTCGGCGATGATGCTGTCATACAGCCGTTCCAGCGCTTCGTTCTGATTCATGTCGCGCAGGGCATCGGCGCGGTAACGCAGGCACAACGGCGAATAGCGGATGTCCTGCTTGCACAGGGCGATACAGGCGTTAAGCACCTCCACCGGCTTGCCACGGTCAAGGGCTTGCAGAATCGGCTTGAGCAGGGTCTTGCGCTGCTCCAGACGCTCCAGGCGCTGGGCCAGACCGATCCGGTTGAACGGTTTGGTCAGATATGCGTCCGGCTCGTGCTCAAGAGCACTGAGCACCATCGCCTGACTGGTTTCGGCAGTGACCATCACGAACACCGCTTCGTGACTGATCAGCTTCTCCATCATCAGGTCTTCCAGCACCTGCTGGCCGTTTTTCTTGCCGTCACCGAGGTGAAAGTCCTGAAGGATGAAATCGTAGGACTTCTGCGCACACATTTTCAGCGCCTGCTCACCGGTGTCGGCGGTGTCCACGTCCTTGACGCCCAACTCGCGCAACATCGAGCGAACGGAACTGCGGAAATCCGAGAAATCATCGACGATCAGAAAACTCTTTTGGTGATACGACAGCATCGAGGATTTCCAGGCAATTGAAGAGAATGGACCGAGGGCACATTTCAGGCGCGCAGATGATAGCTGGCGGCCAAATGCTATCAAGCAATTTCGTGCGACTCTGAAGTCACCGAATGGGTTATCGGCCGGATCAACGGTTCTCTTGAAGCGGGGGTTCAAGATTCGTTGTACAGCGATTACCCTGCGCGCCTGCTCCCACCCTCCTACTTCAAGGTTTTCATCGTGTACATCAAAGGACGCTACATCGTGTCGGCCTGCGCACTGCTGTTTTTCCAGCAGGCACAGGCGAGCGGAATGGACTGCACAAAGGCTGTGAGTGTTGTGGAAACCACCATTTGTGCGAACAAGCCTCTGTATGAGCTGGATGCGCAGATGGCCTCGATTTATGGACGGTTAATCAGGGCTATTGCGCCGGGACAGGCCGGGATCAAGACTGCCCAGCGCGAGTGGCTGAAGACAAGGGAAGCGTGCGGCGAAGATGTGGATTGCCTGAATCGGAGCTATTCACATCGCATAGAAGGATTGCATGCGCAGTGGATCGACGCCGTCGCCTATCAACCTGACGACACCGACAAACAGGTCATGCAAGATCTGCAACAACGCATTCGCGCCGCGACCAAGGTCAAACCGGAGTTCGCCCTGGAACGGGCGCTGGGTTCTCTCACGATCAGCAAGGGTCAAACCTCATTCGATGGCGATCCAAATGATGACCCGTCCGAGGATCACACACTGTTTCCCAAAACCATTCCCAAGGCTGTCACACAGGATGAATGGAAGGCGCTGACCGCATCAGGACTCGAAGCAGATGCAGAGCAAGGTCGGGCCAGTTACACACTTGTGGATCTGGACGGTGACGGTCAACGCGACTTACTCATTGCAACCTACACCGGCGGCACCGGCCTGTTCACGTTCTATGAAACCTTTCGCCGTGATGGAAAGCGGTTTACTCGCCGATTGACGCCTTATGATCCTGAATCAGGCGCTGGCAGCTCGTTGTTTTCCGTTAGTGAACGCGGAGCCGAACAATGGGCAAGCTGGATCAAGTCTCACGGGAGAACGTATCTCGCCTTCCGCAATGGCTCATACGGTGTTGATGAGCTGTACTTGATCAATCCCCTGAAGATCAATCGTCAGATACCAACAATTACGGTTCGGTACGACTACCAACTGACCGTGCCCCACAACCAAAACCGCGAGAACGACAATACCGCCTACAAGCTTCAACCAGGTTTGCAAAAGACGCTCAGCCAAGCGTTGACCAAATCGAACGCTGGCAAACCACAGCAGCCGAGCGAGCATAAAAGCCCTCTCTGCCCCATTCCTGCATCGGGAGAAGGCGACGATACCTACTACAGCTATGGTGCCGGCTACTACGTAGACGAACCTGTGACCGATATGCCGGTGATCATCGGCAAAGAGTGCTACATCGCAAGATTGATCAATTGGTATGGGCGTTACGGCGATAAAGACGGGCTTTATGCAAAGTTGATGTTGCGCAAGCCTGGGTCGACGGATCCGGAGCAGAGTTACTCGGTCAAAGGACGTCGACATGTGACGCAGGTCAGTTCCGAGATCAGTACTCGCGGAGCCGAGCTTTTCTAGCAGTTGATTCTGCGCCGCCGAGAGCCACGAAAAAGCCCCGCCAGATCACTCTGTGCGGGGCTTTTTAATAGATGGTGTCCCAGGGCAGGTTCGAACTGCCAACCTTCCCCTTAGGAGGGGGATGCTCTATCCAATTGAGCTACTGGGACACAGGACTGTCGGTGCGACAGACGGCGTGCATGTTAACGGCCAGGCCCTGATTTGTCATGTCGTCCACAGGGCTTTTTAAGTGTAGGCAGGCGCCTCGCAAAGCCGTGGGACGTTTTGTCGTGCAATTTGCATCACCGCAAAAAAGCCATCATTGCAGAATGCAACCCACGCCTCTCTGGAAACCCTTCCAAATGCTTGTTTTTAAAGGACTTAACAGCGGTTAGACTATTGGCACGACGGCTGCTTCAGGTTCTTGCAAAAGAACAAACGGAGCATTGCCTCATGAACCGCTTCCTCTTGCTCGCAAACGCAGTTGCCCTGACGGTTCTGGTGGGTTTTCATTTCATCCCCCAGCACAACGAGGACGTGGCTCAGCGTATGCCCCATTACCTGCAGGTGCAGAAGGCGCCGCAATGGGCGGTGTTGAGCGACCAGCATGGTTTTGCCGCGCAAGACGTCAGCGAGCCAGATCAGGCACCGACGACACAGATGCCTGAACGCCTGGTGTTTTGAATCATTTTCCGGAGTACCGCATGTCCAAATCCGCCCTGGGGTTGTTGATCCTCGCTTTCTTGAGCGGTGTTCTGCATTTCTCGCTGTTCGAAGAGACAGAAATCTCTTTGCCCCTGATTGGCTGCGGCGTTTTCGCTGTCCTGTTTGTACTGGCCCTGGTTGCCGGGCGCAAAATCAAGTTTGATCCGGTACTGCGCTGAGCCTGACCAGTTCCAGCAAATGACCGACGGCATCCGCCAGGTCGCCCGAGTTGTCGATCAGGTGCACAGGCCTGTCGATTGAACGCCTTTCCTTGAACAGCGCATTGCGGGCGAGCCGTGCATCGATCTGTTCAAGGGTCTCCCGACCGCGCCGAAGCAGGCGCTCGCGCAGGACATCATCCCGAACCGTCAACAACACTGGCACCAGTGTCGGGTAACTTTCCAGCGCTTGTCGAAGGTTCGCACGCGAGCCGTTCACCAGCACATGCTTCCCGGCTTTCAACCATTGGTCCATTTCCACCGGGATCCCGTAGGCCAGGCCATTGGCCTCCCATGCCAGAGAAAACTCACCCGCACGCTGCCGCCGTTCGAACTCTTGCGGCGCCACACCGATCGCATCTTCCCCCACCGATTCAGCCGAACGCGTGATCACCCGACGTATCACTTCGCAGCTCAACGCATGCAGTGGCACGCGTGCAGCCTCAATCAGACTGTCCTTGCCGGAGCCGGAAGGCCCCATGAGATAAATCAGCCTGCCATCCATCCTGAAAACGCCCTCCGACGGGCATTTGCCCCTAGTAAATCGGCCATTTGCCACTATCCTGTACAAGGTAAGGAACAAGGATTTTAGCCGCATAGCATGCACGGTCCGAAGTCTTCAGACATCAGTTCGTGCGCTTCAGGACGCGGTCAGCGATACGGGCCGATGCATTCTTTTCAAACCAGTCCGCATTTCTGATAATTGGTGCTGGCATTACGCCTTTACCCGGATCAATATTTGTCACAGAATTGACGCCAATGATCTGGCAATTTTGAGGCATGATGCGAGCCTCTTAACAATTCAGGTTGAACCATTTGGCCCGGATGCATGTCCTACAACTCATCCTGCGGCCAATCCCGAGAACCGCTCCCCTGAACTAACCGGTTAAATATATGCGCCCATTGAAACAGGCAATTTATTCCAGCCGTACGGCTGACAAGTTCGTCGTACGTCTGCCAGACGGAATGCGTGAACGCATTGCCGAGGTGGCTCGCAATCATCATCGCAGCATGAACTCCGAGATCATTGCGCGCCTTGAGCAGAGTCTTATTCAGGAAGGCGCACTGGGCGAAGAGCTGAGCATGCGCCTCGACAGCCCGGAGCTTTCGCTGCACGAACGCGAGTTGCTGCAACGCTTCCGCCAACTCTCCCATCGCCAGCAGAACGCGCTGGTGTCTCTGATCGCCCACGACGCCGAAATGGCCGCAGACGCATCCTGAGTCAAGCCGAACATCTCAAGCCAGCATGAATGCTGGCTTTTTTTTGCCCGCAATTTGAGTTTTTCAGGGACGAAAAAAAGCCCGCCAATTGGCGGGCTGTTTCGATACAGGCAATCAGAGCAGGAAAATCGTCGCCAGCCCCAGGAAGATGAAGAAGCCACCACTGTCGGTCATGGCCGTGATCATCACACTGGCGCCCATCGCCGGATCGCGGCCCATCTTGGCCAGGGTCATCGGGATCAACACCCCCATCAACGCTGCCAGCAGCAGGTTCAACGTCATGGCGGCAGTCATCACTACCCCCAGTGACCAGCTGCCATAGAGCATGTAAGCCACCACACCAATCACTCCGCCCCAGACCAGGCCGTTGATCAACGCCACAGCCAGCTCTTTGCGCATCAGGCGCGAAGTATTACCGGTGCTGACCTGATCGAGCGCCATGGCGCGAACGATCATGGTGATCGTCTGGTTGCCGGAGTTGCCGCCGATGCCTGCCACGATCGGCATCAGCGCCGCCAGAGCCACCAGCTTCTCGATCGAGCCCTCGAACAGGCCGATCACCCGGGATGCGACGAATGCGGTGATCAGGTTGATTGCCAGCCACGCCCAACGGTTGCGCAGGGACTTCCAGACAGAGGCGAAGATGTCTTCCTCTTCACGCAGACCCGCCATGTTGAGGACTTCGCTTTCGCTCTCCTCACGAATCAGGTCGACCATTTCGTCGATGGTCAGACGACCGATCAGCTTGCCGTTCTTGTCGACCACCGGGGCCGAGATCAAGTCGTAACGCTCGAACGCCTGTGCGGCGTCGTAGGCGTCTTCATCCGGGTGGAAACTCACCGGATCGCTGGCCATCACCTCGGAAACCTGTTTCTCCGGATCGTTGACCAGCAAACGCTTGATCGGCAGTACACCCTTGAGCACACCGTCGTAATCGACCACGAACAGTTTGTCGGTATGGCCCGGCAGCTCTTTCAGGCGACGCAGGTAGCGCAGAACCACTTCAAGACTGACGTCCTCACGGATGGTCACCATCTCGAAGTCCATCAGCGCACCGACCTGCTCCTCGTCGTAGGAGAGAGCCGAACGCACACGCTCGCGTTGCTGCTGATCCAGAGTCTCCATCAGCTCATGGACGACGTCTCGCGGCAGCTCGGAGGCCAGGTCAGCAAGTTCGTCGGCATCCATGTCCTTGGCCGCAGCCAGGAGCTCGTGGTCATCCATGTCCGCGATCAGCGTTTCACGGACGGAATCGGATACTTCAAGAAGAATGTCGCCGTCGCGATCAGCCTTGACCAGTTGCCAGAGCGTCAGACGGTCGTCCAGCGGCAGGGCTTCAAGAATATAGGCGACGTCGGCGGAGTGCAGATCATCGAGCTTGCGCTGCAGCTCGACGAGATTTTGCCGGTGAACCAGGTTCTCGACCCGGTCATGATGCGGGCCTTCCTGGCGGTGCGTCAGATCTTCGACGACCCGCTGGCGCTGCAGCAGCTCAACGACCTGAGCCAGGCGATCCTGCAGGCTTTCCTGTGTTTTCTTTACTTCGATTTCGGACATAGGCGAACTCCACTCCCAGCAGCGGGGCACGCCGGAAGGATCAATCAGTCAATTCATGATTGGTGAAACGGGGTACTGAGTAACTACTGGGTAAGTCCATGGAGGTTTTCCATAAGCCCCGGCGGGGCTGACGGGCGCAATGATACACCGCCTGACGGTTTTAAACGTTAAAAAATCCAGCCTGAAACAAGCGCTTGCGAGACAAACCTGAGCGCTGTCCTGATTCTCCACACTGCGACGACTCATCCTGAAAAGAAAACACACCGGCGATGAAAAAACTGCCGGCTACGCTTGATGAGGATCGTCAAGGAGGACGCCGAATGCCATCGAAAACATCTCGATTCATGCTGACCACCCTGCTCTGCCTGCCCGCCATCGGGAACGCAACGACACTTCATCGCTGCGAAGCTTCTGATGGTCGCGTCACGTTCACGACATTGAGTTGTGCGAACGATGAGCACCTTTCACTGCAGGAAGTTCGCCCCTACTCGCCTGGCTCGACCGTGACACTGATACCCGAAGCCCGACACGAAGAAATATCCGGTATGAATATCAGAAAACGAGAAATGGCCGTCGTCGGGCGCACCCAGGACAAATGCGGAGACCTGATCGACGCGCGACAGAAACGCGAAGCAATCATCAATCAACGAATCATCGCCGGCATGAGCCAACAGGATGTTGAAAGTGCCTTGGGCAAACCCGACAAGATCAGCATTCGCAATTCGGTAACGAGCTATCGTTACGACCTCAAGCGAGGCCGCAGTGCTCAAGTCGATTTTGATGAGAAAGGATGTGTGACGGGAAAAGCCAAATCCCGGACAGCAAAAAGCCCGCGTTAAACGCGGGCTTTTTGGTATATGGTGCACTCGACAGGATTCGAACCTGTGACCGCTCGGTTCGTAGCCGAGTACTCTATCCAGCTGAGCTACGAGTGCATTTTGTGTTTTTAGGCCAGACCACAACTGACTGAAACCAAGTTATTTGCATTGCTGCAACTAACTCTTAAATGGTGCACTCGACAGGATTCGAACCTGTGACCGCTCGGTTCGTAGCCGAGTACTCTATCCAGCTGAGCTACGAGTGCATTTGTGTTTGTTAGACCAGATCACACCTGGTTGAAGCCGAGTCATTTACATTGCTGTAACCAACTCTTAAATGGTGCACTCGACAGGATTCGAACCTGTGACCGCTCGGTTCGTAGCCGAGTACTCTATCCAGCTGAGCTACGAGTGCATTTGTTGCGCCGCATTATAGCCCGTCTAATCTCTATTCCAACCACTTTTTCTATTAATTTCAACAACTTACAGAAAAAGCCAGATTACAACGTACTAAGCAAATAATGGCGGAGAACGGGGGATTCGAACCCCCGACACCCTTGTGAGGTGTACTCCCTTAGCAGGGGAGCGCCTTCGGCCACTCGGCCAGCTCTCCGCAACACGGGGCGTATATTAACCACCTTCTTCCCCGTTTGCAAACATAAAAATCGATAAAAATTAATGGCTTGGTTCTTCGTCCTTCTCTTTCTTTATACGCAGGTAAATTTCCTCACGGTGCACGGCCACCTCTTTCGGGGCGTTGACGCCGATACGCACTTGATTTCCTTTGACGCCGAGCACGGTCACGGTGATTTCGCCATCACCGATAATCAGGCTTTCTGCGCACCGACGAGTCAGAATCAGCATACCTTTCTCCTCACGCGAATCATTTCAGGGACAACAGTCTGCAAAAAAAAGGCACCCGACCTACAACCGGAGCGATCGTAGCCCTACATGCCTGAGTATTGACCAGCGCGAGCAAAAGAACAGTTCAGGGGCTCGCGCCATTCAAAAAATAAAGGGCGCGGTCAGACCGCGCCCTTCATTGACCAGGATTACTCGCCCTGACGGGCCGGAGCATCCAGTTCGAAAGCCGTGTGCAGGGCGCGCACGGCCAGTTCCAGGTATTTCTCCTCGATCACTACGGAAACCTTGATTTCCGAAGTCGAGATCATCTGGATGTTGATGCTTTCTTTCGCCAGGGATTCGAACATACGGCTGGCCACGCCTGCGTGAGAGCGCATGCCGACGCCGACGATCGAGACTTTGGCGATCTTGGTGTCGCCGACGACTTCACGGGCACCGATCTCGCGAGCGGTGTTTTCCAGCACGGTCTGCGCGGACTGGTAGTCGTTGCGGTGCACGGTGAAGGTGAAGTCGGTGGTGTTATCGTGCGCGACGTTCTGCACGATCATGTCGACTTCGATGTTCGCGGCACTGATCGGGCCGAGAATCTTGAACGCCACGCCCGGGGTGTCTGGCACGCCACGGATGGTCAGCTTGGCTTCATCGCGGTTGAAAGCGATGCCGGAAATGATCGGCTGTTCCATGGTTTCCTCTTCATCAATAGTAATGAGGGTGCCCGGACCCTCCTTGAAGCTGTGCAGTACGCGCAGCGGAACGTTGTACTTGCCGGCGAACTCCACGGCGCGGATCTGCAGCACCTTGGAGCCGAGACTGGCCATTTCCAGCATCTCTTCGAAGGTGATCTTGTCCAGACGCTGAGCGACCGACACCACACGCGGGTCAGTGGTGTAGACACCATCGACGTCGGTGTAGATCTGGCATTCGTCAGCCTTCAACGCAGCGGCCAGCGCTACGCCAGTAGTGTCGGAACCGCCACGCCCCAGGGTCGTGATGTTGCCGTGCTCGTCGACGCCCTGGAAACCGGCGACCACAACCACGCGACCGGCTTTCAGGTCACCACGAATCTTCTGGTCATCAATCTGCAAGATACGCGCTTTATTGTGCGCACTGTCCGTCAGGATCCGCACCTGATTGCCGGTGTACGACACCGCCGGCACACCGCGCTTGATCAGCGCCATGGCCAACAGGGCGATCGTCACCTGCTCACCGGTGGAAACGATCACGTCCAGCTCGCGCGGAACCGGTTGATCGTCACCACTGATTTGCTTGGCCAGATCGATCAGACGGTTGGTCTCGCCGCTCATTGCAGACAGCACAACCACCAGGTCATCGCCGGCATCGCGGAATTTCTTAACCTTGTCGGCGACCTGCTCGATTCTCTCGACAGTGCCGACCGAGGTGCCTCCAAATTTCTGTACGATCAAAGCCATTTCAAAGCCGCCTCTGCCCATGAAGGGCGCCCAATAATCACTCGAACAGCCGCCGGGCCCGCCACTAGACTGCGGACCCGACGGGCCGTCTTATAAACCCTGCTCGACGAATGGAACGGTCAGCGCCAGTGCGCCATCCAGTGCGCCGGCGTCGACACCGCCGCCCTGCGCCATGTCCGGACGACCACCGCCCTTCCCGCCCACTGCCGCAGCAGCCTGCTTCATCAAATCACCGGCTTTGAGTTGGCCAGTCAGGTCCTTGGTCACGCCTGCAACCAGTACGACCTTTTCCTCATGGACACTGCCGAGCAGGATCACTGCGCGGCCGAGTTTGTTTTTCAGCTGATCGACCAGCGCCAGCAGCGCCTTGCCGTCCTGACCATCCAGACGCACGGCCAGCACCTTCACGCCCTTGACGTCCACAGCCGAAGCCGACAGATCGTCGCCCGCAGCGGCGGCAGCCTTGGCCTGCAACTGCTCGAGCTGCTTTTCAAGCGCACGATTGCGCTCCAGCACAGCCGACAGCTTGTCGATCAGGTTGTCGCGGCTGCCCTTGACCAGGCTGGCCGCTTCCTTGAGTTGTTCTTCAGCAGCGTTCAAGTAAGCCAGCGCCGCAGCGCCGGTGACTGCTTCGATACGACGCACGCCCGATGCCACACCGCCTTCGCTGATGATTTTCAGCAGGCCGATGTCGCCGGTACGGTTGGCGTGGATACCGCCGCACAGCTCGACGGAGAAATCACCGCCCATGCTCAGCACGCGCACGTTGTCGCCGTACTTCTCGCCGAACAGCGCCATCGCGCCTTTCTGCTTGGCGGTTTCGATGTCGGTTTCTTCGGTTTCCACCGCCGAGTTCTTGCGGATCTCGGCGTTGACGATGTCTTCCAGCGCCTTGATCTGCTCAGGCTTGATCGCTTCAAAGTGGCTGAAGTCGAAACGCAGGCGCTGACTGTCGACCAGCGAGCCTTTCTGTTGAACGTGATCGCCCAGCACTTTGCGCAATGCAGCGTGCAGCAAGTGAGTGGCCGAGTGGTTCAGCGAAGTGGCGTGACGCACGTCGGCTTCGACGTGAGTTTCTACTGGCGCGCCAACGATCAGGCTGCCCGACGCCAATACACCGTGGTGCAGGAACGCGCCGCCGGTCTTGGTGGTGTCGCGCACGTCGAAACGGCTGTTGCCGGCCTGCAGGTAACCGCAATCGCCGACCTGGCCGCCGGATTCGGCGTAGAACGGGGTCTGGTTCAGAACCACAACGCCTTCCTGCCCTTCACTCAAGACGTCCACGGACTGGCCATCTTTATAGAGAGCAACGACTTTCGCCGAACCGCTGGTGGCGTGATAACCGGTGAACTCGGTGTCGACGTCTACCTTGACCAGGCTGTTGTAGTCCAGACCGAACGAGCTGGCGGAACGTGCACGGACGCGCTGGGCTTCCATCTCACGCTCGAACCCAGCTTCGTCGATGGTCAGGCTGCGCTCGCGGGCGATGTCCGCGGTCAGGTCCATCGGGAAACCGTAGGTGTCGTAGAGTTTGAACACCACGTCGCCCGGGACTACGTCGCCCTTGAGCTCGGCCAGATCCTGCTCGAGGATTTTCAGGCCCTGCTCCAGGGTCTTGGCGAATTGCTCTTCTTCGGCTTTCAGTACGCGCTCGATGTGCGCCTGCTGGGATTTCAGCTCAGGGAAGGCTTCGCCCATCTCGGCCACGAGAGCGGCAACGATCTGGTAGAAGAAGCTGCCCTTGGCGCCCAGCTTGTTGCCGTGACGGCAAGCGCGGCGAATGATCCGGCGCAGCACATAACCGCGGCCTTCGTTGGACGGCAGCACGCCGTCGGCAATCAGGAAGCCGCAGGAACGGATGTGGTCAGCCACGACTTTCAGGGACGCCTGATTGTCGTTGCTGCAACCGATGGCCTTGGCCGAAGCGGCCAGCAGGCTCTGGAACAGATCGATTTCATAGTTCGAATGAACGTGCTGCAGCACGGCACTGATCCGCTCAAGACCCATGCCGGTGTCCACCGACGGGGCTGGCAGCGGATGCAACACGCCATCGGCGGTGCGGTTGAACTGCATGAACACGTTGTTCCAGATTTCGATGTAACGGTCGCCGTCTTCTTCCGGCGAGCCCGGTGGGCCACCCCAGATGTCGGCGCCGTGATCGTAGAAGATCTCGGTGCAAGGACCGCACGGACCGGTATCGCCCATGGTCCAGAAGTTGTCGGACGCGTAAGGCGCGCCCTTGTTGTCGCCGATGCGCACCATGCGCTCGGCCGGCACACCGACTTCCTTGGTCCAGATGTCGTAGGCCTCGTCATCGCTGGCGTAGACGGTGACCCACAGTTTTTCCTTTGGCAGGTTCAGCCACTTCTCGGAGGTCAGGAAGTTCCAGGCGTAGGTGATGGCATCACGCTTGAAGTAATCGCCGAAGCTGAAGTTGCCCAGCATTTCGAAGAAGGTGTGGTGACGGGCGGTATAACCGACGTTTTCCAGGTCGTTGTGCTTGCCGCCGGCGCGCACGCATTTCTGGCTGGAGACGGCGCGGGTGTAGGCGCGCTTTTCCTGGCCCAGGAAGCAGTCCTTGAACTGGTTCATCCCCGCGTTGGTGAACAGCAGGGTTGGGTCGTTGCCCGGAATCAAAGAGCTGGAGGCTACACGGGTGTGGCCTTGCTCTTCGAAGAAGCGAAGGAAGGCTTCACGGATTTCTGCGCTTTTCATTAGGTTCTTCCACGGAGGCTGCGGCCAAAGGCCTGTACGAAACGTCAACAGACGAAACGACGGCAAAGGGCCGCATTATATCGGCCCTGCGCGCGGGGTACAGCGTGTTTATACGATAGAAACGGTCAATTGGGCCGCTAACGCTGTCACTTGCGCGAAAACTCGACGAATGTCGCGACCACTTGCTCGATTTGCGAGCGATTGACGTCCATGTGCGTGACCATCCGCAACCGGGCGGCAGCGCTCAACTTGATCCCGCGTTCGGCGGCAAATGCCTTGATTACCTCGGCACGGTCGCCCATCTGCACGTAAACCATGTTGGTCTGCACCGGCTCGACACTGAAACCGGCCTCGCGCAGGCCTTCGGCAAGAAACTGCGCGTTGGCATGGTCATCCGCCAGACGCTCGACGTTGTGATCCAGCGCATACAGCCCCGCCGCCGCCAGCAATCCGGCCTGTCGCATGCCGCCACCGACCATTTTGCGCAGGCGCCGGGCCTTTGCAATCAACGCCGACGAACCGCACAGCACCGAGCCGACCGGCGCGCCGAGACCTTTGGACAGGCACACCGAGACCGAATCGAAATATTGGGTGATTTCCCGGGCATCGACCCCGAGCTTGACCGCCGCGTTGTACAGCCGCGCGCCGTCCAGATGCAGCTGCAGGCCATTGTCCTGAGTAAACCGGCGGGCCCGGGCCAGATAGTCCAGCGGCAGCACTTTGCCTTGCATGGTGTTTTCCAGCGCCAGCAGGCGGGTGCGGGCGAAGTGGAAATCGTCAGGCTTGATCGCGGCTGCCACCTGATCCAGGTCCAGCGAGCCATCGGCCTGCACTTCCACCGGCTGTGGCTGAATCGAACCGAGCACCGCTGCGCCACCGCCCTCGTACTTATAGGTGTGCGCCTGTTGACCGACGATGTATTCGTCACCGCGTTCGCAGTGCGCCATCAAGCCCAGCAGGTTGCTCATGGTGCCGGTGGGGACGAACAGCGCGGCAGCAAAACCCAGCCGTTTTGCCAGTTCGGCCTCCAGACGATTGACCGTCGGATCTTCGCCATACACATCATCGCCGGTGTCGGCGCGGGTCATTGCGTCGAGCATGGCGGGAGTCGGTTGAGTGACGGTGTCGCTGCGAAGATCGATAACGCTCATGAACCTGGCCTCTGGTCAGCAGGGGAAATCCCTTTACGAAGACGAATTACTGCGGGCATGGCGCAGATTAATCAACCCTCGGGCAAGGAAAAGTCGTTTTCGTGCTTCGAAAAATCCGATGGCAATCATCACAAAGGCGCAATGCACAGCCCGGCAATCTGTGTTAAAAACGCTGCGCCGCCCGATAAAGGGCGGCGAAACGTTCTCAGGGCGGGGTGCAATTCCCCACCGGCGGTAATTGCGCGCAATGCGCATAGCCCGCGAGCGCTTGGTGACGGGCACGGCAAAAGCCGTGAGCGGCGGCAAGGTCAGCAGACCCGGTGTGATTCCGGGGCCGACGGTCACAGTCCGGATGAAGAGAGAACGGGATTGACGCCAAAGGGCCGTCCGCCGTGTTTGCGCGAGCGTGCGTACCCTTGAATCCCTTTCGATTCATAACGCCCTGTTTTTCACACAAACAGGAGTCAGAACATGCAACCCACCGCTATCGACAGCAAAAGCAAACACAGCCACGGCGAGCGCGTCGCGTTCATTCAGGCCTGCTGGCACAAGGAAATTGTCGACCAGAGCCGTAAAGGCTTCCTCGCCGAAATGATCGCTCAGGGCTATCAGGAATCGGACATCGACTTCTTCGAAGTCGGCGGCGCCTTCGAAATGCCTCTGCACGCCAAGCTGCTGGCCAAGACCGGCCGTTATGCCGGTATCGTCGCGGCCGCCCTGGTGGTGGATGGCGGGATCTACCGTCACGAATTCGTCGCCCAGTCGGTGGTCAGCGGCCTGATGCAGGTTCAGCTGGAAACAGAAGTGCCGGTGTTCTCGGTGTCCCTGACCCCGCACCACTTCCATGCCGGCGAAGAACACCAGAAGTTCTTCTTCGAGCACTTCGTGCACAAGGGTCAGGAAGCGGCGAAGACCTGCGCCGATACGTTGCAGAAAGTGCGTGCATTGCGCCGCACGGAGCCGCGTGCAGTTGCGGTGTAAACCGATCCGGAACTGAGTGAGGTCTCAGCCTCACTCAAATCCAAATGTGGGAGCGGGCTTGCTCGCGAATGCGGTGTGTCAGTAATAGATGTTTCACTGACACACCGCATTCGCGAGCAAGCCCGCTCCCACAGTGGTTTATGTCGAACCGAAAATAGAGTCAGGCAAGATTTTCGTCAGTGGTCGGCACGATCAGAATGCCCGCCCGCAGGCCGTTCTTGACCTTGGGGTTGGGGAAGATAATCCGCGCGCCCTGCTCTTCGATGATCCAGCGGGTATTGGCCAGGTCTTCGGCCAGCACATAACCCACATCCAGTTCCGAGAAGTTTTCGATGTCCGCCGGCAGGTTCAGGCGGAACGAGTCGCTGTGCTTGATGATTTCCCGCGCCACACTGAACAACTGCAGACCGTCCAGGCCCTGCTCGGCCATCTCCGGCTCGGTGCCTTCGATGATCTGCTTGAGGCGGGTTTCCAGCAGTGACACGTTGACCCCGGCGTTCTGCCCGAATGGCCGCGCCTTGCCCAGTTCCAGAGTGAAGGACTCGGCCCCCAGCTTGTCGTAGGTGTAGGAGCTGAAGACGATCGACGGTTTGTTCTGCAACAGCACCGCTTCCATGCCGGCGGCGCGCAGACGGGCCAGTTCAAGACGCGAATGCTGGCGACCTTCCTTCCACGGATACAAGGCGAACTGTTCAATCTTCGAACCGCGAATCGCGGTGTGCAGGTCGTAGTGCAGACGCTGACGATCCGGCACGCTGAAGAAACTCGCGGCCAGACGTTCCAGCTCACAGGCACGCAGGGCTTCGGAGCCGCTGCTTTGTTCGTGACGGCCGTTGAACAGCCGATTGACGTCCTGCTCGACGAAACGCTCGCCCTTGCGAATCGCTTCCGGGTTGCCGAACAGGAACAGAATGCGTGCACGCGGCTTCAAGTCGCCGCGGGCGATGTCATGCAGCAACCGGTCGAGCAATTCGATCGGTGCCGTTTCGTTGCCGTGGATGCCTGCCGACAGCAGCAGGTCCAGGCCATTGTCGCGCGCTTCGGGTGGCCGGACTTCCAGCGCCCCCTCGCTCAACCAGCGCATGCGCACGCCTTCGACAGTCAGTTGAGTCTTCTCCGCCGGTTCGCGGCCGGCGAGGGTCAGTTCAAGCAGTTTGCCGAGGGCGAGCATAGAGCGGTTTCCTTAGTGGTCGTGGTTGCAATCCGGGCCGTGCACATGGCCGTCATCGTCGCCGAGGTCAGCCGGTTCCATCTCCAGTTGCAGACTTACCAGATTAGTCGCCAATGGGCGCAACAGCAGGTTGGCGTACTCTTCGTCGCCCTCTTCGACGTCCACGCCGATCAGCAACTGGCCGCGGCCATCCTGCTGAATCCACAGCTCTTTGCCTTGCCACATGACCGCGACGCGGGTGCAGGAGGTTTGCAGTTGCGTGCCGTCGGTGTCTTCAAGGATCAGCTGCAGGGAATCGCTCATGTTTTACGCTCTCTTGGGGAGATGGAACCGTGCGCCGCGCCGAAGCGGCGCATCGGTCATCAATTGATCTGGAATGGATAAACCGCGCCCAGTTTAAGGATTTGCGTCAGTTCATCCAGTGCCGTCCGGCATTCAAGCAGCAATTGCGGATCCGCCAGGTCGCTTTCGCTCAGACGGTCGCGGTAGTGCTTTTCAACCCACGCGGTCAACGAACCGTACAACGGGGCGGTCATGATAACCCCTGGGTTGACGGCCGCCAGCTCGGTTTCGTTGAGCGCGACGCGCAGACGCAGGCACGCCGGGCCACCGCCGTTCTGCATGCTTTGCTTGAGATCGAAGACTTTCACTTCACGGATCACGCCGCCGGAACCGGTCAGGCCTTGCAGGTAGTTCCACACGCGATCGTTACCACGACACTCTTCCGGCACGATCAACAGCATCGAACCGTCAGGACGCGACAGCAGCTGGCTGTTGAACAGGTAGGAACGCACTGCGTCGTCCACGGTGACCGCCGAACGCGGCACGCAGACCGACTGGAACTTGCCGCCGACCTTGGCCAGTTTGGCTTGCAGTTCGGCCAGCATCTGATCGGTGTCGAGGAACGCGTCCTCGTGATAGAACAGCACCTCGCCGTTGCCCACCGCAATCACGTCGTTGTGGAACACGCCCTGATCGATCACCGCCGGATTCTGCTGCGCGTAGACCACGCCGTCTTCACGCAGACCGTGCAGACGGGCGACCGCTTGCGACGCTTCGAGGGTCTGGCGCGCCGGGTATTTCTGCGGCGCCGGGTAACGGGTGTCGAACGCACTGCGACCGAACACGAAGAACTCGACGCCAGCCTCGCCGTACTCACGGCAGAAACGCGTGTGGTTCGCGGCGCCCTCATCACCGAACTGCGCCACCGCCGGCAACGCGGCGTGGTGAGCGAAGTGCTGCTGATTGGCGAACATCGCGCCCAGCACGCGACTGGTGGTCGGGTGCTCGATGCTGCGGTGGTATTTGCAGTTCAGGTTGGCAGCGGTGAAGTGCACGCGACCGTCAGCGGTGTCGGCACTCGGGCTGACCGTGGCGGCGTTGGCCACCCACATGCTCGACGCCGAGCAACTGGCGACCAGCAGCGGCATCGCTTCTTTCGCAGCGCGCTCGATCACCTGAGCGTCGGTGCCGCTGAAACCCAGACGGCGCAGAGCAGCCACGTCCGGACGTTCCTGTGGAGCGAGAACGCCCTGCTGAAAGCCCATTTCCATCAGCGCTTTCATTTTCGCCAGGCCTTGCAGCGCCGCTTCCTTCGGGTTCGAAGACTGCTGGCTGTTGCTCTGGGACGCAACGTTGCCGTAGGACAGACCACCGTAGTTATGGGTCGGCCCCACTAGACCGTCAAAATTGACTTCATAGGATTTCATCAGCGAGGCTCCACGAGAATCTGTTGTTATAGGCTTCAGTAACTATTCTTTGAAACTGCGGCGCGGCCATCGCTGGCAAGCCAGCTCCCACAGGGATCTCATCGCCCTTGTGGGAGCTGGCTTGCCAGCGATGGGCATCACGCCATCTTCACGCCTGGGGTCAGAGCGGCCGGCAACACCAGGCTCGGGGTTTCCAGCGAGGCCACCGGGTACGCGCAGTAATCCGCCGCGTAATAGGCGCTGGCGCGGTGGTTGCCCGAGGCGCCGACACCGCCGAACGGCGCGCTGCTCGCAGCCCCCGTCAGTTGCTTGTTCCAGTTGACGATCCCGGCACGGCTTTCCAGCCAGAACTGCTGGTAGCGCTCTTCGGAATCCGACAGCAGACCGGCGGCCAGGCCAAACGCGGTGTCGTTGGCTTCGGCAATCGCCGCCGCGAAATCGGTGTAGCGGATCACTTGCAGCAACGGACCGAACAGTTCTTCGTCGGAACGATCGGCAACCGCCGTCACATCCACGATGCCCGGAGTCAGCAGCGCCGACTGCACCTGCGGTTGAGTCATTGCCAGCAGCGACACTGCGCCGTTGGCCAGCAAATGTGCCTGGGCATCCATCAAGGCTTTTGCCGCGCCGAGGGAAATCACCGAACCCATGAACGGCGCCGGCTGCTGATCGAACGCGCCAACCTCGATGGTCGAGCTGACTTCCACCAGACGCTTGAGCAGGCTGTCGCCCCACGCGCCTTGCGGCACCAGCAGACGACGGGCGCAGGTGCAACGCTGACCGGCGGAAATGAATGCCGATTGAATGATCGTGTACACCGCAGCGTCGAGGTCCGCGACCTGATCGACCACCAGCGGGTTGTTGCCGCCCATTTCCAGCGCGAGGATCTTGTCCGGACGCCCGGCGAACTGCTGGTGCAGGTGATTACCGGTGCGGCTCGAACCGGTGAAGAACAGACCGTCGATGCCCGGATTCGCCGCCAGCGCGATCCCGGTTTCACGGGCGCCTTGCAGCAGGTTCAGAACGCCGGCCGGCAGACCGGCTTCGATCCAGCACTTGACCGTCAGCTCGGCGACTTTCGGGGTCAGTTCGCTTGGCTTGAACAGCACGCTGTTACCGGCCAGCAGCGCCGGCACGATATGACCGTTCGGCAAATGGCCGGGGAAGTTGTAAGGGCCGAATACCGCCACCACACCGTGGGGCTTGTGGCGCAACACGGCGGTGGCGTCGCCCAGCGGGCCGCTCTTCTCGCCAGTACGTTCGCGGTAGCTCTGTACCGAAATCGCGATCTTGTTGACCATGCTGGTGACTTCGGTCGCGGCTTCCCACAGCGGTTTGCCGGTTTCCTCACCGATGGTGCGGGCCAGTTCGTCGGCGTGTTTTTTCAGCGCCGCAGCGAACGCTTCGAGCACGCTGATGCGATCTTCCAGGGTACGACGGGCCCAGCTCGGGAACGCCTGACGCGCAGCCTGCACGGCCGACTCGAGCTGAGCGGCAGTGGCACCCTCCCCCGACCACAGCACTTGCTGGGTCACCGGGTTCAGCGATTGAAAGGCCTCGCCCTGACCGGCCAGCCACTCACCTGCGATGTATAGCGAATTCATTGTTTGGACTCCCGGGCAGCGGACAACGCCACGGCGCGAACCTGATCGCCAGCGTTGAGTTGAAGACGTTTGGCGGTCAGCGGATCGACCACCAGCGTACCGGCGGCCAGTCGGGCCGGCGCAGCCGTGATGCGGCAGTCTTCGCGTTTGCGGTTATGGATGATGAACGGCGTGGCGTCGTCGCCCGGGGTGCCGATGGCCAGCACCAGCGCTTCGCTGTCACGCACCGCGCGGATCTTGCTGGTCTCGCACTCGATGGCTGGGCCGGCGTCGAAGATGTCGACGTAACCCTGATAACTGAAGCCTTCGCTCTTGAGCATCGCCAGCGCAGGCTCAGTGTCCGGGTGCACCTGGCCGATGACGTTGCGCGCGTCCGGCGACAGGAAGCAGGTGTACAGCGGAAATTTCGGCATCAGTTCGGCAATGAATGCCTTGTTGCCCACACCCGTCAGGTAATCGGCCTGGCTGAATTCCATCTTGAAGAAGTGACGGCCCAGGCTTTCCCAGAACGGCGAACGACCGGCTTCATCGGATACGCCGCGCATCTCGGCAATGATCTTGTTGCCGAACAGCTCCGGGAATTCGGCGATGAACAGCATCCGCGCCTTGGACAGCATGCGGCCATTGAGGCCGGTGCGGTAGTCGGCGTGCAGGAACAGCGAGCACAGCTCGGAGTTGCCGGTCAGGTCGTTGGCCAGGAACAGCGTCGGAATCTCGCGATAGATGTTCAGTTCCTGCGAGGCGCTGACGGTCAGGCCGACGCGGAAGTTGTACCACGGCTCGCGCAGACCGACGGCGCCGGCGATGGCGGAAATCCCCACCACGCGACCGTTGTCATCTTCGAGCACGAACAGGTAGTCCGCGTCGCCACGGCCGGCTTCACCGCGAAAGGTCTTCTCGGCCCAGCCGACCCGGTGGGTCAGGCGCTCTTCGTTGGCCGGCAAGGTGGTCAGGCCGGTGCCGGTGCTGCGGGCCAGGTCGATCAGAGCGGACAAATCGCTGCTGCGTACGGGACGAACAATCATGCTATCTCCTCAAACGGGCCGCCGTGGCCACCCGTGAAACTCGCTAAGGCGTTAAACCGCCACCAGGCGCACGCTGGCACCTTCACCGACGCCCAGGGCTTCGGCCGCTTCCAGATCCAGGGTCACCGGTTTTCCCGGCGCGTAATCCAGCTCAAGCAATACCGCGCGGTAATCCTGCAACTGGGCATTGGCCACCAGATACTGGCGACCGGCACCTTTGACCGGCTCGCCGAGCTTCACCGGTACCACACGGCTCTGGGCGATCGAGCGGATCCCCGAAACGCGCGCATGCAGGGTCGGGCCACCGTCGAAAATGTCGATGTAGTGATCGGTCTCGAAGCCTTCGCGCATCAGGATGTCGAAGGTGATCTGCGCACGCGGGTGTACCTGGCCCATCGCTTCCTGGGCGGAATCCGGCAGCAGCGGCACGTAGATCGGGTAATGCGGCATCAGTTCGGCGAGGAACGTACGGCTTTTCAGGCCACACAGACGCTCGGCCTCGGCGTAGTTCAGGTCGAAGAAGTTGCGACCGATGGCGTCCCAGAATGGCGAGTCACCGTTTTCATCGCTGTAACCGACGATCTCGGTCACCACCGAATCGGCAAACCGCTCCGGGTGGCTGGCGACGAACAGCAGACGGCCACGGGAGTTGAGTTCGGCCCAAGGCGAACCCACCAGCTCGCGCTGCACGTAGAAACTGGTCAGCAAGCTATTGCCGGTCAGGTCGTGGCATTGCGAGAGCACGTGGATCTTGTTGTGGATCTTCAGTTCGCGGGAAGCATGCACGAAGGTCTCGTTGCGAAAGCTGTAGAACGGCTCGGAATAACCGGCCGACGCAACGATCGCCGAGCAACCCACCAGTTTGCCGGTGGCGGTGTCTTCCAGGACGAAGAAGTAACTCTCCTCGCCGTTGAAGCTCACTTCGGCGGCAAACGAGGCTTCGCTCGCGGCGATCTTGTCGCTCAGGCGTTCAACGTCATCCGGCAAGGAAGTGACACCAATCGGGCTGTCCGCAGCCAGACGCTGTACCTCGCCCAGATCAGCCATTTGCGCGGGGCGCATCACCAGCATGGTGTCACTCCTTTCTCTTATTCATTCACAGAAAAATAACCGGGCAGCTACTGCATACACAGAGATCAGTGTGGGAGCGGGCCTGCTCGCGAAAGCGGATTGTCAGTCAACATTTTCGCTGTCTGACCCACCGCTTTCGCGAGCAAGCCCGCTCCCACATTTGATTTTGCCCGGCATCAAAATTGGGTTCGGCGCCTGATCAAGTCAGGCGCCGAAGGGTCTATCAGGCTTGCGTTAGTTTCGCGGCAGCACGCTCAAAGCGGTCCAGACCGGCGTCGATGTCCGCGTCTTCAACCACCAGGCTCGGGGCGAAACGGATCACGTCCGGGCCGGCCTGCAGAATCATCAGGCCTTCTTGTTCAGCGGCGTTGAAGATGTCCTTGGCCTTGCCTTTCCAGGCGTCGCTCAGCACGCAACCGATCAGCAGACCGAGACCACGCACCTGGGTGAACAGGCCGTACTTCTCGCCGATCTGTTGCAGGCGGGTCTTGAACTTGTCGTGCTTGGCATGGACGCCGTTCAGCACCTCAGGGGTGTTGATCACGTCGATCACCGCTTCAGCCACGGCGCACGCCAGCGGGTTGCCGCCGTAAGTGGTGCCGTGAGTGCCAACGACCAGATGCTTGGCCAGTGCTTCGGTGGTCAGCATCGCGGCGATCGGGAAACCGCCACCCAGGCTCTTGGCGCTGGTCAGGATGTCCGGAACCACACCGAAATGCTGGTAGGCGAACAGGTTGCCGGTACGGCCCATGCCAGTCTGCACTTCGTCGAACACCAGCAGCGCGTTGTTCGCGTCGCACAGTTCACGGGCGCCTTGCAGGTAAGCCAGCTCGGCCGGCAGCACGCCGCCCTCACCCTGGATAGGTTCCAGAACGACCGCGCAGGTCTTGTCGGAAACAGCGGCTTTCAGCGCCGCCAGATCGTTGTACGGTACGTGGGTGATGCCGGTGATTTTCGGACCGAAACCGTCGGAGTACTTCGACTGGCCACCGACGTTCACGGTGAACAGGGTGCGGCCGTGGAAGCTGTTGAGCGCGGCGATGATTTCGTACTTCTCGGTGCCGAAGCGATCGAAAGCGACGCGACGGGCCAGCTTGAAAGCGGCCTCGTTGGCTTCGGCGCCGGAGTTGCAGAAGAACACGCGCTCGGCAAAGGTGGCGTCGATCAGCTTGTGCGCCAGGCGCAGGGCCGGCTCGTTGGTGAACACGTTGGACACGTGCCACAGCTTGTTCGCTTGCTCGGTCAAGGCACCGACCAGCGCCGGGTGCGCATGGCCCAGTACGTTGACGGCGATGCCGCCGGCGAAGTCGATCAGCTCGCGGCCGGCCTGATCCCAGACGCGGGAACCGGCGCCACGCACCGGAATGAAAGCGGCAGGCGCGTAGTTGGGAACCATAACCTGGTCGAAATCGGCGCGTTGTACCGCAGCGTGCTCAACGGACATCGGAGTCTCCTGATGAGGGCCACCCGCCTGAAACTGGCGAGCGATGGGGGGATTGTAAGGACAGTTTTCAGCCCGGCCTTGTCGCCAAGCGACAACTTCTTATAGCGCAAACCCCGGATTTTCCCGGGTTTACGGCAATGCGACATATAGCGTCGCAAAGGCGCAGTTTAAACCGTCGACAGCAATTGCAGCAGGCCCAGGAAGATATCAATTGCAGCGGTGGCCAATGTCATAACTATGTACCGCACTTCGTCGAAAGCATTCTGATTTGCTTAAGCCCTTTCCGAACATCAAGGCGCACTCGACATGCAGTCACTGAACGAAGGGCAATCGCCGGCAACCCCAGCCGCTGTCCCGCTCAACCCACCCGCTCACTATCAACCCCTCATCAAGGGCATTCCTGAATGGCTGCCCCTCGCGTCCCCGGCCAGACGCAAGGCACTGAGCAACCCTCAGCGGCCGGTCAGTGACCGGATCAAGGCTGCACCGCGAGCCCGGCACGACGATCTGCGAACCACCATTGCCGAACACATGAATACGCAGAACGCCATCGACCGGGACCTGATGCACCTGCAAGACATCAAGGCGTTTGCCGAACCGTTGCTCAAAAGTGCGCTGAAATCACGATTTGGCCTGGATCTGGACACCCAGGAAACATTTCTGCGCCTCTACATCCCGATCACCCCCCCAGGCCTTTCCATCCGGACAGGCTCCAGAGTCTGGACCGTTTCCCTGCTGGAAGCCGCACTGCACAATTTCGAAGAAGAGGAACCCCACGAAAGCGGTTCATGTTTCATCTCCCGACCGTCCTCCCAAGGTCAGTTCGAGACGCTGCCGCACGTCAACGAAAAGCTCAGCATCACTGCATTCACCCATCTGTGCCGGGAGCTGGATATTGGCGCGGGCTACAAGACCTTTCTTGAACAGAGACTGGGCGTCACCGACCAGGTCGTCGCAACCACCCTGCACCCCAGAATCAAGGCCAGTCAGCGATCAGCGCTCAAGGCCGCCCTGCAACTGGCGCGGATGAACGGAGACATCGACGAGGTCTGGTTTCGCATGATCGAGGCCCTGATCGACGGCGTGCAGGGAGTGCGAATGAACCGTCAGGCGCTGCAATGTCAGGACTTGACGATGATGTCCGCCACCCTGACGGGAGTTGTCATTTTTGCCCCTGATCTCGAACAGGCCAACGTGCCGGCAGGATTGGTGGCCTATCTGCCTGACGATCCCGAGCACCCCGTCAAGCAGTACGCCTCGTCGGTTGAAATGGCAGTAGAACTGACCCGGCAATTGCGCTCGCCGGACTACCAGCGCTATTTCAGCCGATTCGTGCTGCACGAGCAGCGAGGCTACTTTTTTTCACAGCTCAATCACCGCCTCAGCCGGGTGCAGTGGCATCAACCTGAACGGGGCAGCCAGCAGCCTGCCTGGCGTGACACGCCGCTCGATCGCCCCGATCTGCAGCTGGCCGTCTCCCCGATCGCCGGTGATCTGTGGCAGCACCTCTACCAGCGCAAGCTGGACAAGATCCTCAATGACGCTGCCGTCATCGCCGTTGCCACCGCCACCGTGGACCGCAATGCCCGTTGGGCGTTGTGGGACTCGTTGGTCAACGTCGCGTCGTCGCTGCTGGAAATCGCTTCGTTTGTCGTGCTGCCGTTCGTGCCGTTTTTGGGTGAAATGATGATGGCGTACATGGCCTATCAGTTCGTTGATGAAGTGTTCGAGGGTATCGTCGACTGGGCGCAAGGCTCGGCCGCCGAAGCAGGCGAACACCTGTTCGCGGCGCTTGAGTCATTGATTCAGCTGGGGGCGTTCGGCATTGGCGGCAGCATCGCCATGGCCGAGCTTCCCAGGGTCCTGCCGGCAAGCGTCGTGTCATTCATCGACCGCTTTCAGCCGGTCAAGCTGCGCAACGGCAAAACCCTCTACTGGAAACCCGATCTGAAACCTTACGAGCGTCAGGTCCAGCCGCCCGAAGGATCCGGGCCCGACCGGCAGGGACTGTACCGACACCAGGGAAAAAGCCTGCTCACTCTCGATCAGACGCATTACGCCGTCAGCCCGCATGAACATCCCGACAAGCTTTACATCGAGCATCCGAGCCGGGCAGATGCCTATCGCCCCTTCGTACGCCATAACGGCGAAGGCGCCTTCCACACCGAGTTAGAGCAACCGCTTGAATGGGACACCACAACCGCATTGCAACGGATCGGTCACAACGTTGAATCGATATCCCCCGCCCGACGCGAGCAGATCCTCAAGGTCAGCGGGTATCCGGAAGATGCGCTGCGAAAAATGCACGTCAACCAGGAGCGCTTGCCGCCGCTGCTGGCCGACAGTATTCATCGCTTCAGGATCGATCAGGACCTGCAAGACTTCATTGATCGTATCTCCAGTGACAGACCCGAGGTCTATCTGACCGCAGATCCCTTGACCCAGCTGCAGATTCTCAAAGAACAGAACTTATGGCCCGACACTAAAAGACTGCGTTTTATCAATCTGCAAGGCGAGATCGCGTGGCAATCCTCAACCGATCAAGAGCTTGCGCTGACCGAGATTCGCCAGGACAGCCTGTCCAGTGGCGATTTGCTCAAGACCCTGATCCAGACCCTCAGTGAATCGGAAATCAATACGCTGCTCGGGGAAAATTTCGGTGAGAGACTCGCCCTTGATGCGCGTGCGCGCAAACTCAGAGCCAGGCTTGCGCAGATCGCCCAGCAGCAGCGCAGCTCACTGTTCGAGGCACGCTATCAAGCGCTTCAACATCGCGAGGAGCCCCTGTTCAGGCGTGCGGCCCTGCATGAACCGCAATTGCCCGCCAGAATTACCGAAGAACTGTTGAACACGGCCACCGGTTCGGAACTGGTGGCGATCAACAAAGGACAATGGCCAGAACGGCAGCAGACCCTGACAGAACACGCCAGACAGGAACTGCGCGTCACTCGTGCCTTCGAAGGGCTGGTACTGGATTCGGTGCACAATCCGGACACCGACACCCTGGCGCTGCACAGCCTTCAACTATTGCCGGGCTGGTCGGCTGACGTTCGCCTTGAAGTCCGCGCCCAATCCCGGGAAGGGCAATTGATCGACAGCACCGGCCCCGTCGAGGCCCCCATTCAGAAAGTGCTGGTTCTCAAATCCGGGGGGCTCTGGCAACCGTACGACGAACAGGGTCTGGAACTGCACGGCCACACCGATTTCTACACTGCCGTCCTGCAAGCCCTGCCGGACATGCAGAGAAAAGCCTTGAAGCTGCAGATCGGCGAAGGTGAAAAGCTCAGGCAGGCCATCCGTGACAATCCAATGGCACGCAGCGAACTGCGACTGGCGATCATGCCCGACCCTGTGCCGCCTCCCACCATCGATACGCTGCGATTGCTCGGCACGGACGGCTACTCCCGCAACCCGCCAACGACCTCGCAAACGCCCCGCACCCTGGACAACCGGATCAGGCAGGTCTATCCGGGAATGTCCGAAGACGAACGACTGATCATGGCCCAGCGCCTTGAAAGCCACCCGGACGGCGCACTCGCCGAGCTGTCCCGGCTGCAACTGGAATACGCCCAACTGGATAGCCATCTCAATCAATGGCTGTTCGACTTCCCGGAGATCAACCCGGCAAACGGCACCCGACGCTCACAGGAGCAGCAGATGGCCGCCATCCGTGATCGCCAGACATTCGCCAGCGACCTGCGCAGCTGCTGGCGCAGAGAAATTCGAGGCCCGAACGGTTACCAGATGCGCTTTTCGGAGCCGCTGGCAGGTGACCTCCCCGCCTTGACGGCCGACTTCTCCCACGTCAGCAGCCTGGAGCTGATCGGCAGCGGCGAGCCAGGCGCGGTGAGCGACTTTCTCGAAAGCTTTTCGGGGCTGGTGCGAATGGAACTGCGCGACTTCGATCTGCACAATCTCCCGCCACGCCTGACGAATTTTCCGGGTCTTAAACAGTTGACGCTGCAAAACTGCCGCGTCGTCCTTACACCGCAAAACCAGTCGATCCTGTCGACCCTCAATGCTCTGAGCACACTGGATCTGGAGGGCAATCCACTGGGTGCCACGTTCGATTTCGGCCTCATGCCGGACCTGACTCATCTGAACCTTTCCAGTACAGGCATCTCCCAAGTCCCCACAGGCATACTGGATCATCCGCGCCTCATCAGCGCATGGCTCACCGACAACCAGATCACCACGCTGCCGGACGCCCTGTTCGAACAACCGGCCGCGCCCACCGCCGGGTACGATTTTTTCGGCAATCCGCTTTCCGCCGCGACCCGTGAAAAGGTGAAGATCTATTTCAACCGGACCGGCAGCGATCTGGGCGTTCGCCCCGAGCAAGCGGATATAAACCGGGTCAAGGCGCTGTTTACCGACTTGAATGAACGCCAATCCAGCGAACTGATCTACGGCCTGCCTGGCTCGCTGTTACAGGGTCGGCTGCAACTGGATCGCTGGGAGAGCGAAATCACCCGGCTGACCGCCGACCTGGCCACATGGGCGCGGGACACACCAGACCGTGATCCGTCCACCGGTGAAAGGCTCAATCCCAACGAACACTTCAATCAGTTTTACGAGCGTGAAATATTCGCCGGAAGAATTGAAAGGCTGTGGCGCCACCGCTCGACTGCACATCCGCTGACCAGAGCGGACGTGTTCTCGGCGCAAGCCACATTCATCGGAGACATGCCCGAGCTGTCGGCAGATTTCAGCCATATCACCGCACTGTCGCTGAACGGAAACAAACACATTCAAGCCACCTCGCCATTTCTGCAAAGCTTCCCCCGACTCAAGCGATTGATCCTGCATGACTTTGCACTGGAGCAACTGCCACAGTCACTCACGGCCCTGCCCTCACTCGAGATACTGCTTCTCCGCAATTGCGGTGTGACATTTACCGGCGAGCTGCAGATTGCTCTGGCGGCGATGCGCGAGCTTGAATCACTCGAACTGCCCAACAACCCCCTGGGCAGCGCGCCCGATGCAAGCAGCCTGCCAGCGCTCGTCTATCTGGATCTCTCACGCACCGGTATCAGCGATGTTCCCGCCGGATTGATCGGACACCCGACATTGCGAACGGCCATTATCAGCGACAACCGGATAAGCGAACTGCCCGAGGCGTTCTTTGAGCTACCGGCGGCAGCCAGCGAAGGATTCGACTTCTCCGGCAACCCGTTGACCGCCGATACGCTTGAGAGGATCAAGCGTTACTCCGGAAAAACCGGTCAGGACTTCGGGGTGCTCGCCGAACAGGCCGACATCGATGCCACCCAGGCGCTGTTTCCTACCCTGGACGGCGAAGAGGCCAGCGATGTCTTCTATGGATTGCCCGGCGACCTCGAGCACGGGCGCCGTCAACTCAGGCACTGGAAAGCGGAGTTCGAGCAACTCACCGCCGATCTGGCGCAATGGAAAATGGCAATTCCCCAGACTCATCCTTCCAGTCATCAGCCACTGACACCTGGGGAATTTCTGACGGAGCACTCGGCACGAACAGAGTTTGCCGAGCAACTGCAAACCCTGTGGCGTACGCGAATGCCGGAAAACCCCAGGCGCAGGGGCGACTCCCTGGTAGCCCATCTGGCATTTATCGGCGACCTGCCCACGCTGACCACCGACTTCAGCCATATTCGCGAAGTGTCACTCGTGGGCCACGGAGCGCTGAGCAACATTGACGGGTTCCTTCAACCCTTCTCCACGTTGCGTCATCTGGAACTGCATGATTTCAGGCTGGGTCAGGGCCCGCTGACAGCCCTGCGCATGCCTTCGCTGGAACGACTGATCATTGAGAACTGCGGATTGACGCTGACTCCGCAAACCCGGGCAACCCTTTCATCCCTTGGCAACCTGCAGTACCTGAACCTGAGCCGAAACCCGCTGGGGACACCTCCCACCCTCGAAACATTGCCGGCCCTGGTTCAACTGCGCCTGGCCGACACCGGCATATCGAGCCTGCCGGATGGCCTGTTCGAACATCAACGACTGGTCTTCGCCACCTTCGAACGCAACCTGATCCGCGAACTGCCCGACCTCCTCTTCGATATCTCCGCCCGCCCGCCCAGACAACTCAACCTTGCCGGCAACCCGCTGTCACCCGCCATGCGTGAACGCATCAAGGTCTGTTATCGGCAGTTCAGGCAGAGTTTCGGCGTTTCAATGCCATGGGAAGAAATCCAGCGGATCCGCGCTCTGTTCCCGTCCCTGGACGACGAAGGTGCCAATCGAGTGTTGTACCTGCTGCCGGGAACGCTTGATGACGGCCGGTTACAGATCCATCGCTGGGAAGCCGAATTGCGGCAACTGGAAGATGACCTTGAAAGCTGGGTGACCGCGATTCCTGAACGCTATCCGGCCACCGACCTGGCGCTGACCGACAATGATCGCTCCGACGAACGCTCCAGACGCATGATGTTTCGACTGGAGATCGAATCATTCTGGCGCGACCGGTCCCCGGAGAGCCCCGAAAAAAGGACCACGGTGCTCAACCTGAATCCGGCTTTCATCGGTGATCTGCCGACCTTGAGTGCAGACTTTGCTCACGTCACGGTACTCGCGATCACCGGCAATCCCCAACTGCGTGCCGGCACCGGTTTCCTGCGCGGGTTCACCGGCCTCGATTCGCTTGAGCTGCGCGACCTGGCATTGGCTGAGGTTCCGCCGGCACTGACCAGGATGCCGGACCTGCAGCAACTGGTTCTGAGCAACTGCGCGATCGTACTGGATGACAGGGGCAGCGCCACACTGTACTCGCTGAGGCACCTGGTCAGGCTCGACCTTTACAACAATCCGTTGGGCCGGCTGCCGGATATCCGCAACTGGCCGGCACTGGAATTCCTCGATCTTTCGAACACCGGGATTACCGGGCTGCCACCGGGCTTGCTCGATCCGCCCTGGCTGGAGACGGCACTGCTGAGCGGCAATCGCCTTACCGAACTGCCCGCGGAGATCTTCGACCTGCCTGCCTCCGCCAGCAACGGCTATGACTTGGGCGACAATCCGCTGAACGCGGCCACCCGCGAGCGCATCAAGGACTACTTCCGTCGGACCGGAGAAGACCTTGGCGTACTGGCCGAGCCGTCAGACATCGCCCGGACCCGGACACTCTACCCAACCCTGAACGATAAACAGGCCAGCGATTTCATTTATCACCTCGAAGGCACGCTGGTCGACGGTCGAGTTGAACTGACGCGCCGGGAAGCCGAACTCGACAGACTGCTGGGCGACCTTACAGCCTGGGAGTCCGATATACCGGTTGATCCCTTGACCGGGCTGCCGCTCAGCCCGCGCGAGCGCCTGGCGGAAGAACAGATCCGGTCGGCACTTCGCGAAGCACTGCTGAGGTGCTGGCGCAAAACGCCGGTGGAAGGGGCAAGCACGGCTGGCCACCATTTCACTTCCCGGTTGTCGGTCATGGGTCAATTGCCCACGCTGAGCGTAAGCTTCAGCCATGTGTCGGACCTGTACCTGACCAACATCAGCGATCACTGGCCGCGAATCGGCCGGTTTCTCGAGGCATTTCCCAGTCTTGAAAGCATCGATATTCGAGGCTACGACCTGGCTGGCATCCCTCAAGCCATCTTCCACATGAGGCGACTCAACACGTTGAGCCTGCCCTCCTGCAGAATCACGCTGTCGCCGAGCGACGTGGCCGGGCTGAACACGCTGGACGGTCTTGATCTGCTGCATCTGCACGACAACCCCCTCGGTCTGACACCTGACCTCAGCAACCTGCAGGGGCTGACCGATCTGGACCTGAGCACCACCGGCATCAGGGAAATCCCCCACGGCGTACTGGAGAATTTCAACTGGATGGAAGTGGATCTGTCGGGCAATGAAATCACTGAAATGCCCGACGAGCTCATGGAGGTGCCTGCGCATGTCGGCGATCGCTACGACCTGCGCGGCAATCCATTCTCCGCCCGGGCCATGCAGCGAATCCGGGCCTACTACCAGCAAACGGGAATGACACTGAACGTCGACGGCGTAATGGTACATCCGCCGGTGCGAACGCGCGCCGGGGTCGAAATCGAAGATTGACGAACGCCTGAAACAACAGCGCCATGGACGTTGCCTCCATGGCGCTGCTGCAGATCAATCAACCGCGCTCTGGCGGCACTGACGATAATTCGAACGGGCTGCTGCTGCGCCGCTGGTTGCGGTCCTCCCGCGGCGTGGCGCCGAAGAAGTTGCGGTAGGCGCTGGAGAAATGCGGCCCCGAAGAGAAACCGCACGACAGGCCGATCTGGATGATCGACTTGCTGGTTTGCATCAACATCTGCCGGGCCTTGTTCAGGCGCAGCTCCAGGTAATACTGGCTCGGCACGCGGTTGAGGTATTGCTTGAAGATCCGCTCCAGCTGACGGCGGGACACGCACACATGCTGGGCGATTTCGTCGGTGGTCAGCGGCTCTTCGATGTTGGCTTCCATCAGCAGCACGGCTTGCGTGAGCTTCGGATGGCTGGAGCCGAGACGGTTCTGCAACGGAATGCGCTGACGCTCGCCGCCTTCGCGGATACGCTCGACCACCAGTTCTTCGGAGACCGCACCGGCCAGTTCCGCACCGTGATCGCGGGCCAGGACGGCCAGCAGCAAATCGAGTACCGACATGCCGCCGCACGCGGTCAGGCGATCGCGATCCCAGTCGAACAGATGGCTGGTGGCGATGACTTTCGGAAAGCGCTCGGCGAAATCGTCCTGCCAGCGCCAGTGCACCGCCGCGCGGTAGCCGTCGAGCAGGCCGAGTTGCGCCAGCGGGTACACACCGGCCGACAGACCGCCAATCACACAACCGGCACGCACCAGTTGTTTCAGCGCGCTGCTGAGTGCCGGCGCCAACGTCGTCGGTGGCTCATCGGCGAGCAGGAACAGTTTCTGGAAATTCTCGAGTTTGCCGGCCCAGGGTTCGCCGGGCAGTTGCCATTCACCGTCGGTCGGTGCTTCGGCCTGCAGGAACGACAGCTCGTAAACCACGTCCGGATGCACACGCTGGGCAACACGCAAGGCCTCCTCCGCCAGCGCCAAAGTCAGAGCTTTAGTGCTGGGCCAAATCAGGAAACCAATTCGATGGGCAGTCATGGCGGGCGATCCGAAACGTAAACAGAGGGAAAAACCGAAATCGGCTGCAACCAAATTAGACCATCTGGCGCGCTGCGCAGCATGACCTAATCTGGTGCATAACGGGAGCGATTACTTGAGGCTGCCCGAGAGGAATTGTTGCAAACGTTCCGATTGCGGATTGACCAGCACTTCACGCGGGTTGCCGCTTTCTTCGACGACGCCTTTGTGCAGGAACACCAACTGGTTCGACACTTCACGGGCGAAGCCCATTTCGTGGGTCACCACCACCATGGTCCGGCCTTCCTGAGCAAGGGCCTGCATGACTTTCAGCACGTCACCGACCAGTTCCGGGTCGAGGGCAGAAGTCGGTTCGTCGAACAGCATCACTTCCGGTTCCATCGCCAGCGCGCGGGCGATCGCCACACGCTGCTGCTCGCCACCGGACATGTGCCCCGGGAACGCGTCTTTACGATGAGCCACGCCGACCTTGTTCAGATAATGCTCGGCTTTCTCGCGGGCTTCGGCCTTGGATACGCCCAGCACATGAACCGGCGCTTCCATGATGTTTTCCAGCGCGGTCATGTGCGACCACAGGTTGAAGTGCTGGAACACCATCGACAGGCGCGAACGCATGCGTTGCAGCTGTTTCGGATCAGCGGCTTTCAGCGCGCCGTCCTTGTTCGCCACCAGTTTCAGCTCTTCGTTGTTGAGCAGGATCTTGCCCGCGTGCGGCTGCTCGAGCAGGTTGATGCAGCGCAGGAAAGTACTTTTGCCGGAGCCACTGGAGCCGATGATGCTGATCACATCGCCGGCGGCCGCTTTCAGGGAAACGCCCTTGAGCACTTCGTGACTGCCATAGCGTTTATGCAGGTCTTGGACTTCAAGTTTGTACATGCGGTCGGTTCTCACAAAAACAGTCAGTCGTTGAGCAAAGGGCCGTCGCGCAGCGCATCGCGCCCCGCCACTTTGGCCAGCCAGAAACCGGGTTGGGCGTAACGCAGCCGCTCAATGGCAAACAGCACCCCGGACGTACCAGCACACACCGTGCTGACCCGATCCGACAGCGGATCGATCACTTCGAAAATCTTGTCACCGGCTTCAACCCACTCGCCGGGCTTGCGCAGAAAACTCACCACACCGGGATGCGGCGGCAGGAGCAATTCAGTGCCCTCGAACGGCATGCCTTCACACGGTTCGCGCCCTGCGTTCGGCCACTCCCCACGGATCAGGCCCTGCTCGGCGAGGAACGCCAGAATGCCTTCGGCCCAGGCTTCGGCCTGCGCCGGCGTGGTGTCAGCCTGACCGCCGAGTTCAACGGTAGTCGCCAGGCACGCCAGAGGAATCTGCGCGTCCGGGAACAGGCGCGACAGACGCAGCCACGGCAACGAACAGGCTTCATCGAACGAGCTGCCGCCGGAGTCTTCCGCCAGCAGGCCGACCTTCACGTCCAGGTGTGCAGCGAGCGACCGCCACTGCGGCCAGTGTTGCGGCAACGCATACATGTGCAGCGCGGCTTCGCAGTCACAATGCAGATCCAGCACCACATCGGCGGTGGCGGCATGCTGCAGCAGGATGCGCTGCATGCCTTGCAACTGGCTGCCGGCCTCGGGCAATGCGGCCAGATGATCAGCCATCGCCTGACGGATCAGACGGATGTTGGCGTGCGGATCATCACCGAGTTGTCCTTCCAGCGCAGTGGCCACGGGGCCGCTGAGCTCGACGAAATCACGGTTGAAATTCTTGCCGCTGCCGGCCTCGAAACGCCCCTGATGGTTGCCCTGCAGCAACTGGCCAAGGCCCAGCGGGTTAGCCACGGGCACCAGCTCGATGACACCGTTGAGCAAGCCCTTGGCTTCGAGTTCGCCGAGGCGTTTTTTCAGTTCCCAGGCGGTGCGCATGCCGGGCAGTTCGTCAGCGTGGAGGCTGGCCTGGATGTAGGCCTTGCGCTCGCCGCTGCCGAAGCGAAAGACCGAAATCCGGCGCTCGCTGCCCAGGTGGCTCCACGGCAGAACGTGGTCGATGCGTTCCATATCAGTGCTTCCTCGGGGCCAGGTAGCTCAGCCAGCGACGCTCGGCCAGCTTGAACAGGCGCACCAGAATGAAGGTCAGGCACAGGTAGAACACGCCGGCGGTGATGTACGCCTCGAACGGCAGGTAGAACTGCGCGTTGACGGTACGGGCCGCGCCGGTGATGTCGATCAGGGTCACGATGGACGCCAGACTGGTGGTCTGCAGCATCATGATCACTTCGTTGCTGTACTGCGGCAGCGCCCGACGCAGGGCCGATGGCAGCAGGATGCGCTTGTACATCTTGACCCGCGACATGCCCATGGCCTTGGCCGCTTCGATCTCACCGTTCGGCGTGGCCTTGAGGCTGCCGGCGATGATTTCGGCGGTGTAGGCGCTGGTGTTGATCGCGAACGCCAGGCACGCACAGAACGTTGCGCTGGACAGCCACGGCCAGAGGAAGCTTTCACGCACCGCTTCGAACTGGGCCAGACCGTAGTAGATCAGGAACAGCTGAACCAGCATCGGCGTGCCGCGAATCACGTAGGTGTAAAGCCACGCCGCACCGTTGACCACGGCGTTCTTGGACACACGCATCAGCCCCAGCGGCAGGGCCGCGAGCAGACCGAAGAACAACGACAGCGCGAGCAACTTGAGGGTGGTGACCAGACCGCCGAAGTACAGCGGCAGGGCCTCCCAAATGACGTTGTAGTCGAAGATCATAGATCAGCCGCCCTTACGCCTACCGAGTAGCGCTTCTCAAGGTGACGCAGCGCCAGCAACGAAACACTGGTGATCACCAGGTACATCGCCGCCACTGCGAGGAAGAAGGTGAAAGGCTCGCGGGTGGCGTCGGCCGCCTGCTTGGCCTTGAACATCATGTCTTGCAGACCGACCACGGAAATCAGCGCGGTGGCCTTGGTCAACACCAGCCAATTGTTGGTGAAGCCCGGAATCGCCAGACGGATCATCTGCGGCACCAGCACCCGGAAGAACACCTGGAAGCTGCTCATGCCGTACGCCATGCCGGCTTCGGCCTGACCTTTGGGGATTGCCATGAACGCGCCGCGGAAGGTTTCCGACAGGTACGCACCGAAGATGAAACCGAGGGTGCCGATACCGGCGGCCAGCGGATTCAGGTCGATATAGTCGTCATAGCCGAGCATCGGTGCGACGCGATTGAGCAGGTCCTGACCGCCGTAGAAGATCAGCAGGATCAGCACCAGGTCGGGAATCCCGCGGATCACCGTGGAATACAGATCGCCCAGCCACGCCAGCCAGCGCACCGGCGACAGGCGCAATGCGACACCGATCAGCCCGAGAACGATGGCCAGGGCCATGGACGACAAGGCGAGCTGAAGCGTCAGCCAAGCGCCATCGAGGATGACAGCCCCGTAGCCTTTCAACATGATTCAGGTCCTCGAAAGTTGGGATGAAAAAATGGCGCAAACCGCAGAGATCCTGTTGCTTGCGCCATTTCGGACGGGTCGAGCGACGTCTTTACTTGCCGTAAATGTCGAAGTCGAAGTACTTGTCCTGGATTGCCTTGTATTTGCCGTTCTCGCGGATGGCCGCGATGGCGGTGTTGATCTTGTCTTTCAGGGCGTCGCCCTTGCGCACCGCGATGCCTACGCCGTCGCCGAAGTATTTGACGTCGGTGAACGCCGGGCCCACGAACGCGAAGCCTTTGCCGGCGTCGGTTTTCAGGAAGCCGTCATTCAACAGCGTAGCGTCCGCCACGGTGCCGTCGAGGCGGCCGGCGGCCACGTCGAGGTAGATTTCGTTCTGCGAACCGTACGGCTTGATCTCGGCACCCAGCGGGGCCAGGACTTCGCGGGCGAAACGCTCGTGGATCGAACCACGCTGCACGCCGATGTTCTTGCCCTTGAGCTCAGTCAGACCTTCGCTGACCTGAGTGCCTTCTTTCATGACCAGGCGGGCCGGGGTGTTGTAGTACTTGTTGGTGAAGTCCACGGACTTCTTGCGGTCTTCAGTGATCGACATGGACGACAGGATCGCGTCGATCTTGCGCACTTTCAGTGCCGGGATCAGACCGTCGAACTCTTGCTCGACCCACTGGCACTTGACCTTCATTTCTTCGCACAGCGCGTTGCCGATGTCGTAGTCGAAACCGACGATGCTGCCGTCCGGCGCTTTGGAGGCGAATGGAGGGTAAGCCGCTTCGATACCGATTTTCAGAGGCTTTTCATCGGCGAATGTCGGCAGGGACAGCACGGACAGTGCCAGGGCGCCAAGCAGCACAAGTTTCTTCATCTTGGGACTCCATCGGTAAAGGGCAAAAACGGCAGAGTGAGCGACAGCCCAATATGCGAATGGGTGGAACGAAAGCGGTTGCTGCGTGCGTGGGATATTTCCGAACAAACCCTGAAGGCTTCAACGCGAGCCACGACGAGCGAGTGATCGGCATTCTAACGACAGGCCCGAAGCCGATATTTCTTCAATGCGACAACTAATTACAGATGCACCGAGAAACCCGCTTGAGCACATTGACAGCTCCGCAATTTCATGCAAGAGCGAAAGACAGTGAACCGATCTATGCTGCAAATTGCGGGCCTATTATTCGCAAACCCTTCTAATCCGGCAAGCGCGGGGTGATGTCTTATTTTTCACCGGGGGTTTTGAGGCCCTGAAACAGGGCAATGCGTTTCCGGATGCCCCGTTGCGGAGCGGGCGGTTACACATTCAGTTACTTGAAGGCGGACGGGTAACAGTGGGAATGGGCTGACGGAGCAATTCGATAATTATTGGCTGGATGCCGATAGGGTAAGACAGCGGAACACTGCGGAGAATGACAGGCCGTCTTCGCGAGCAAGCCCGCTCCCACACTTGATCCGCGCCAAACACAATTCCAATGTGGGAGCGGGCTTGCTCGCGAAGAGGCCCACCCCGACGCCACAAAAACATCAGACACAAAAAAGCCCCACCCGGCTAAACCGGACAGGGCTTTCTGCACTTCAGACCCGCCGCTTACGCGACGTTCATGGTCTTGTGCGTATCGATCAGGTGCTGCACCACACTCGGATCGGCCAGGGTGGAGATGTCGCCCAACCCTTCGTATTCGGCGGTAGCGATCTTGCGCAGGATGCGGCGCATGATCTTGCCCGAACGGGTCTTCGGCAGCCCCGGCGCCCACTGGATCACGTCCGGTGAAGCAATCGGCCCGATCTCCTTGCGCACCCAGTTTTTCAGTTCCAGACGCAGTTGCTCGCTCGGCTCTTCGCCATTTTTCAGGGTGACGTAGACATAAATGCCCTGCCCCTTGATGTCGTGCGGCACACCGACCACCGCCGCTTCGGCGACTTTCGGGTGAGCGACCATCGCGCTTTCGATCTCGGCGGTCCCCATGCGGTGGCCGGAGACGTTGAGCACGTCATCCACGCGACCGGTGATCCAGTAGTAACCATCGGCATCGCGACGGGCGCCGTCACCGGTGAAGTACATGCCACGGAAGGTCTTGAAGTAGGTGTCGACGAAACGGTCATGGTCGCCGTACAGAGTACGGGCCTGACCTGGCCACGAATCGAGAATCACCAGATTGCCTTCGGCCTCGCCCTCGATGATGTTGCCGAGGTTGTCCACCAGCGCCGGCACCACACCGAAGAACGGACGTGCAGCCGAACCTGGCTTGAGCGCATGAGCGCCCGGCAGCGGGCTCATCATGTTGCCGCCGGTTTCGGTCTGCCACCAGGTGTCGACAATCGGGCAACGGGACTTGCCGACGTTCTTGTAGTACCAGTCCCAGGCTTCCGGGTTGATCGGCTCGCCCACCGAACCGAGCAGACGCAGGCTGCTGCCGTCCGCGCCTTCAACAGCGGCGGTGCCGGAGGCCATCATCGCGCGGATCGCGGTCGGTGCGGTGTAGAGGATGTTGACCTTGTGCTTGTCGACGATCTTCGCCACCCGGGTGATGTCCGGGTAGTTCGGCACGCCTTCGAACAGCAGCGTGGTCGCGCCGTTGGCCAGCGGGCCGTAGACGATGTAGGAGTGACCGGTGACCCAGCCCACGTCAGCGGTGCACCAGTAGATTTCGCCCGGACGGTAATCGAACACGCGCTCGTGAGTCATCGCCGCGTACAACAGGTAACCGCCGGTGGTGTGCTGCACGCCCTTCGGCTTGCCGGTGGAGCCGGAGGTATAAAGGATGAACAGCGCTTCTTCGGCGCCCATCTCTTTCGGCGCGCAGACGGTGCCCGCCACTTTCATCAGGTCTTCGTACCAGATGTCGCGATGCTGGTTCCACTTGATGTCGCCGCCGGTGCGCTTGCACACGATGACTTTCTGGATGCTGCTGGTTTCCGGGTTGGTCAGCGCGTCGTCGACGTTGGCCTTGAGGGAAATCTTCTTGCCGGCGCGGATGCCTTCGTCAGCGGTGATCACCACTTTCGAGCGGCAGTCGATGATGCGACCGGCCAGGGCTTCCGGCGAGAAACCGCCGAACACCACCGAGTGAATCGCGCCGATCCGGGTGCAGGCCAGCATGGCGACCACGGCTTCGGGGATCATCGGCATATAAATGGTCACCACGTCGCCGCGGTGCACATCCTGGCCACGCAGGGCGTTGGCGAATTTGCACACTTGTTCGTGCAATTCGCGGTAGGTGATGTTGCGGCTTTCGGAAGGATCGTCGCCTTCCCAGATGATGGCGACCTGATCGCCGCGCTCGGCCAGATGACGGTCGAGGCAGTTATAGGAAACGTTCAGGGTGCCGTCGGCAAACCACTTGATGTCGACATGGTGATCGTCGAACGACGTCTGTTTCACCGTGGTGAAAGGCTTGATCCAGTCGAGGCGCTTGGCTTGTTCGCGCCAGAAGCCGTCAGGGTTGACGACCGACTGTTGGTACATGGCTTTGTAGGTCGCCTCGTCGGTCAGCGTATTGGCCAGAACCTCGGGACGAACGGGATACAGGGAAGCCGCACTCATCTTTCCTACCTCGGTGTAATAGTTGTTTTTGTATGACCCTGTTGTAGCCGGGGCGCCCGTATAGAACCATTCGACGATGGTAGTAACAAGCCCCTACAAAACATCCAGAAATGACCCAAGCGCCTCTGAAGCAAAGCACGCAGCCCTTGTGGGAGCTGGCTTGCCAGCGATTCAGACGACTCGGTTTTCGGGGAAAATCGCAGCGCTGATAACACGATATCCAGCGATTGTTACCAAATCTGCCAAAGGTGTTTATCAAAACCGGGTCTGTTTACCCCTACCCCGCCTCCCTAAAATTCACCTCGCCGACAAGGCAAAGTGATTAACAACGTTACAGCCCCCACGAAGGCCGTTAATCCAGCTCCGAAGTAACAAAGCAAAACGATGAAGCTGCACACGCAACCCCAAAAAGGTTGCGTGACCCCACTCGACCTCAAGAAGGTAAATTTCAGATGAAAGCTTTATTGGTTCTGGCCCTCAGCAGTCTGTGCGCAACCGCCATGGCAGACGAGGTTCCGACTGATGTCGCACAGCAACAACCGGCTATCGAGGAATACACTTACTCCACTCACCTGGACATCGCCAAAGTTGTATCGATGAGCGAAGTTCCAAATGTCTGCGAAGTTGTTCCGGCGAAAATGGAGTACGACGACTCCAAAGGTCAGCGTCACATCCTGCGTTACAGCGTGATGGGTAACGGCTGCACCAATTGATGCGTTGAGACTGCACCGAATCGGATCACTCAGCGCAACATCGAGGGTCGATTCCAGCCCGGCTTCGGTCGGGCTCAGTTGTGTTTGAAGCGACGTAAAAGGGTTGCAAAACACAAGATATAGTGAAAAACGCGGTTTTTTGCTCGTTTTTTGAGCAATCAATCACACGCCAAAAAATTAATGAAAAAAAATTCTCCGGGACCAATCCCGGCGAAAGCCCTGTAAACCCTCGCTCCGATCGAAATCACCCCAGCGCTCGACCGCCCTGCGCTGTTTCGCCCTCCCCCACGCCCGTGTTTTTTTCCCTATAATGCCGCCCAATCGGGTCAGCAATATTCCCTTACAGGGATCAAAGCCATTCTGAAGCCCCGCAGCAGCGACAACGCTGACCTGCGCCCGTCAGAGGCTCTCGGAAACCCGAAAAAATTTTCTGTTTATTGCCTGCGTAGCACCGCTGCAAAAAACGACATCCAACGCGGCCTGTACGGCCGTGTGAAAAACCAACAATCAGTTTTCACACGGGCACAGGCCCTCACGCAGGAGACGACACGTCATGCTGAGCTGGGACGAATTCGACAAAGAAGACAGTGAAGTAGCAGCAGTGAAAGGCGCCAACGCCGGCCACGCTAGCGAAGCCAACATGGACCGCCTCGACAGCGCCGGCGGTGCCGCCGCCCTCGAAGCCCGCGCCGTGACCGCCGAAGACTCGGCCGCCGTGGCCCGCGCCAAGGCTGCACTGGATTCCCTCGACGTCGCCGAAGGCCTCGCCGAACTCGAAGGCTCCGCCGCCCGTGTCGCCGTTGACGAAAAGCGCATGATCAACTGCCGCGCCGACCTCAACCAGCTCGTGCCATTCAAGTACGACTGGGCCTGGCAGAAATACCTGGACGGCTGCGCAAACCACTGGATGCCGCAAGAAGTCAACATGACCGCCGACATCGCCCTCTGGAAAAACCCGGAAGGCCTGACCGACGACGAGCGCCGCATCGTGATGCGCAACCTCGGCTTCTTCTCCACCGCCGACTCCCTGGTTGCCAACAACCTGGCCCTGGCCGTGTACCGCCTGATCACCAACCCGGAATGCCGCCAGTACATCCTGCGCCAGGCGTTCGAAGAGGCGATCCACACCCACGCCTACCAGTACTGCATCGAATCGCTGGGCATGGATGAAGGCGAGATCTTCAACATGTACCACGAGATCCCGTCGGTCGCGAAAAAAGCCGCCTGGGGCCTGAAATACACCCGCGCCATCTCCGACCCGGAATTCAACACCGGCACCGTAGAGACCGACAAAGAACTGCTGCGCAACCTGATCGCCTACTACTGCGTTCTGGAAGGCATCTTCTTCTACTGCGGCTTCACCCAGATCCTCTCCATGGGCCGCCGCAACAAAATGACCGGCGTCGCCGAGCAGTTCCAGTACATCCTGCGCGACGAATCCATGCACCTGAACTTCGGCATCGACGTGATCAACCAGATCAAAATCGAAAACCCACACCTGTGGGACGCCGAAATGAAGGAAGAAGCCTCGCAGATGATCCTGCAAGGCACTCAGCTGGAAATCGAATACGCCCGCGACACCATGCCTCGCGGCGTACTGGGCATGAACGCGGCGATGATGGAGGACTACCTGAAGTTCATCGCTAACCGTCGCCTATCGCAGATCGGTTTGAAGGAAGAGTACCCAGGGACGACTAACCCGTTCCCTTGGATGAGCGAGATCATGGACTTGAAGAAAGAGAAGAATTTCTTTGAGACTCGGGTTATTGAGTATCAGACTGGTGGGGCGTTGAGCTGGGATTGATTCCTGAATTAACCGCGACTTGACAGATCGATACCAAAACTGAAAAACAAAAAAGCCCCAATTCAATTGGGGCTTTTTTGTTGGGAATAGAAACACTCACTTCCTCAGCTTGACTACCAAAAATCCTACAACACTTGCAGCAGTTTCCACACTGACGGTTTCTGGAAACCTATTAATTTTGCGAAAGCTTGATATTTGAGGGCTCAGCAAAAAATAAATGGATTGGCAGCTTTAACGAGCTCCTTCGTTTAGTAAACTCACTGCCTCTGCCAAGGTTCATTTCTTGCCCGACATCAAGTTAACCGTTACCATTTATCGCACTTAGGGCGTGTCTATCTAACGCCGCATCTCTTCTGAGCGCTGCAATGCGCTTTTTTACTTTCTTCTTAGGCGCATCTACTAAATCAATGAAATACAAGGAATCTATACCGGTCATCGACCTCTTTGCGGGCCCTGGGGGACTTGGTGAGGGATTCTCTTCAATCGGCGGCGCTGAGAAGGGAGTACGTAAGTTTCAGCTTCGCGTTTCGATCGAAAAAGACCCCATCGCTCACAGGACCTTATCGCTCCGCGCACTGTTTCGCAGCTTTCCGAAGGGCGAAGCTCCAGACGCATACTACCAATACATCCGTGGCGAAATTACTCGTGATGAGCTTTTCAATCATCCGGATGTACCGGTAGAAGCAAGGGAAGCAGCGCAAGAAGCCAAGCTCGCAGAGCTTGGTAAAAACTCTCCCGAAGAGGTCGACAATTGGATCAAAGAAGCCTTGGAGGGTGTAGATGAATGGGTGCTTATAGGTGGCCCGCCGTGCCAAGCATATTCAGTAGCAGGTCGTGCACGTCGAACGAGAGAAAGCCAAGAAAAGTTTGAGAGCGACGAGAAGCATTTTCTCTACAAAGAATATCTGCGGATTATTCGCGAATTCAAACCGACTATTTTCGTTATGGAAAACGTGAAGGGCATACTTTCCTCAAAACACAGTGGCTCGCACATATTCCAACAAATCCTTGATGATCTATCGACTCCTGCTGAAAACCTTTCTTACAACATTCGTTCTTTAGTGGTTCCTAAAGACGTAGAAAAACTAGACCCTCACGATTTTGTCATTCAAGCAGAACGTCATGGACTTCCGCAGGCTCGACATAGAGTTATCTTGCTCGGAGTTCGCTCTGACGTTGCCTCAAGCTGCCCTGCCTTGTTGGAGCGTCCGCACACACTTGTAATGGAAACCAGCCAGAAGGTTTTTACCGTTCAACAGGCTATATCGGGCCTTCCACCAATTCGGAGCAAAATATCAAGGGGCGGAGACTCTATCGAGGCATGGCTTTCAACTTTGAATGAAGCAAGCTCTATGCTTTTACACTCCTATGAAGCAGGTCGAGGGGATTTGATAGATGCCGTAAAAAAAGCGGCTGATGATGCAAAAAGTCTGAAAACCAGCGGCAGTAGATTCATACCTTGGAGCGTGTCTCCAGACATGAATGCCAAACAGCGCGAGTGGTTTCTCGACCCTAGGCTGGGAGGGGTTCTACAACATGAGGCAAGGAGTCATATGCGCTCTGACCTGCATAGATATATCTATGCAGCGTCATTTGCAAAGTTGAATGGTATCTCTCCGAAAATACATCAATTTCCTGAGCAGTTTCTACCTGCTCATGAAAACGTTTCCTCTGAGTCCGTCCCCTTCAGTGATCGCTTCAGGGTTCAATTAGAGAATGGTCCATCTACCACAGTCGTCGCGCACATTGCTAAAGACGGCCATTACTACATACATCCTGATGCCAGTCAGTGTCGTAGTTTGACTGTTCGAGAGGCAGCACGATTGCAAACATTCCCTGACAATTACTTCTTTGAAGGAAATCGAACAGAACAGTACACACAGATAGGAAACGCGGTCCCGCCGCTCCTTGCTAGAAAAATTGCAGCAGTTGTCTCAGCAATCATTGACTCTTATCGCGCAGGAAAAAGCCGCCAAACATTAGTAGGCAGCTGATCAAACCTATTATTTTTATATATAAAAGTGTGGCTTCAAGGGGGGGGGAAGGTAGGAATTTGTAAAAAAATTTTAGCCCCCCCCTTCCGCCACGTACCCCATTTCCGCCCTCTTGGAGCTTAATCTACAACGGGCCCGCTGTATCAGACCGCCTCAGGAATATCCACTGACGGAGAAGAAAAAGGCAGTGATAACATAGCATCTCGGCATTCGGGACGCTTTGCCCACTCAGAGATCATCTTGCCTTTCGCTGTTTCATGAAGTCGATCATTTACTTCCCGCGCCCAAACTTCAATCTGTTTAACAAGTTGAGGAGAAACACCTTGTTTACTCCAAATACGCTCAAGATTAAAAGACTTACCATAAGTCTTAGAAATCACTGCTACTGTATAAGCAGCAACGTTCGCGAGAAATGCAGGCACCAATGGCCGCGCTGTTTTATGAACTGCCTTGAACAATAATGCTTTCGAAACAATGTCCTTAAAATAAGTAACATCCGGAGTAAAAGCTGTTCCTTGAGCCTCCATATCAGCCATACCAGCCATGAAACGGTCAAAGCACTTCTGTGCACCCAGACTAACAACATCTGCATGGCCATCCCACGCAACAGCGTACTTCGCCAGTTCAGTTTTTGTAATTTTTCTCGAGGTCGGCACGGAGTCTTTCAGAGCACGAAGCTTGGCGGGTGTTGCACCTTCACGAGCAAGAAGCGTGTTGTAGCTACCTGCTGCTCTCTCATAGAACCATCGCCCCATTCCGTCAGGGCAGTAGACAGAAAGCGACAACCGTTCAATATCAACATGGAACGGTTTGTTAGCGGATAAATCTGACTGCCTGACAGCATTTTGACTATTGGCAAAACGTGAAATATCAGAGACAAGAGCCTCTTCTTTCGCTGGGTCTTGTTCTTTCATAACGATGATTTTGGCGGGGACACGGACTTTACTCAAATCAGTGTCTGCGTACTTTTTCTTGGCAAAAAAAATGGAAGCTGTAGTTTGACCGCCATTAACAATTTGCATGCCACGTAACCAAGCGATACCAGGGGATCCATCTAAAGCACGATCCAACAGCATTTCATCAGCGACTAAAACAATCCCATTATTGTAGGCCATGAACCTTTCCGGTGCGTTCCGTAAAGTGCTCTGCAGTCCTGCATTAACACCCTTGGCCCTCACACTTAGGAATGATCTCACATTGGCCTCTAGCAGGCGAGGCCCAAACTTCTCATAAATAAACCGAAGCGCCTCCCCGGGAATTGCAGTAAGCGCATAGTCATAATCCCCTGTTTCACCTGGCACGAAAACGCAAGGCAGTGGGGAGCCTGAGACATCTTTGAAGTCAACAACAAGCTCATCACGAGGCTTGCCTTCTGAGCGATGCCGGAAAAGCCGCTCGATATCCATAACTTCAAGCTTCACATGCTTTCCGCCAACATCTCGACCTTTGAAGTTTTTCGACTTTGCTATGCCATCCGTGAGTACATAAACACGAACTTGCTCAAGTCCGTCGTAAATTTCTCGAATCGTCAGCGCAAGAGAATGGACGTCACTTGACGGATCTAGCTTTTCCGCAATGCGTCCCGCTGCGCAAAGCTCTAGGAAGCGAACACATTGAGCCGCCGCTGTTTTGACGTCTTGCTCGACAATCGGACTCAAATTTTCAAAGCCTTCGTAGAGACTTACAAATAGGTCAAGTTGGTCTGCATCTTCAGACATGGCATAACCGCTCAAACGCAAATTTGCATTGGCAACTTTACCCTGAAAGTGGCAAACAACTGGATCGAAAGTCATTCCTGCATCAACGAGATGCTGCATCACCACCTCGGAAAAAACTAGCTCACCAAATGCGGCACCTTCAGACATCTGGGCCGCGATCTCTCCCTTGGTCTCTATGAAAAAATCTTCAAGTGTCATCCAATTACTCCTAGTTTTTTTAGCGCAGCGTTGAGATCCAAGAGGAAGTCTTTGGCGTGGTCAAGATTTATTTCGTAGAGGGTCCGCGTTATTCCTGCGGGAACGGTGCCAGAAGTCAGCCTCGGAAAGCCTTCGAATACAGAGAAAACTTGGATCTCTTTTAATTTGAATTTCCGGGTGTAGTGGCTCGAGTGGCCTTCGAAGTAACCGGCAACCATAAGCTTTTCTCTGAAGAGGCTAGTAACTCCCGGCTCTCTACCAAGGCGTAGTTCAGTCTCCCATACCAATCCAGGAAGAGTGTGCCCGTCTTCTTCACGTGAAAATCGCGCGGCAGCTAGAAAGAGAGGTGATGCGACGGAATCGTCCAATTGCTCAAGGGAGGATATTTTCACAGGGAAACCAGATGAAGACATCGTGGCCTTGACTTCAATCGCCCCTCCCCCCAAAAGGAAATCTTGAGGAGCATCATCTGGTCCTACCCAACCTTGGAGTACTTCCACCGTAGGGATTCCCGACTCCAGAAGAACATTCATGATGGCGAGCTCACCTGCCAAGCCGAGTTCAGCCTCTAAGCCAAGAGGGTTTGCACCACGCGACATGAACTGCTTCCAAGCAACTACTCGCTCAATTAAGACCCGTAACAACTTCGCTTCATCAACGCCAGTTGCAGCAATACCATCTAAAGCACCAACTATGTCGCAAACCATGGCAGCAAAAAGTTCAATGCTTCCAGCTTCTTGACGAGTAAGCGCTAGTCGAAGCTCTCCATAATGTGTTGGCTCAGCTCTCTCGATCAAAAAGCCTTGGCCATCAGGCAATTTTTCGGTGCGAGCCAACTTAGCAGTTGGGAAGCAAAATAATATGGCCTCAACATTGGTCGGTGAGTGGCGCCCTGCCTGTACTTCGACTGGACCGGAAGGAGCCAGCGAAATCACCTGCCAGCCAAGTGTACTGTCATTTCCAGACAGTGAGGACCAGGCTAGCAAGAACTCATCATTCGGACGGACCATATTCTTGCATCCAGTAGAGAAGGTTAACTTCGTATTCCACGCTGATTGCTTTGTCACTGCTCGGGAATGCGATGGCGAAGGCCATAATTGGTTTGCTCCATCCGGGAACAATGAGCCGATCAGGCGCCTTTTCCTTGTAGAAATAAGGCGTGAGAGGGTAGAGCAAGAGCAACCCACAATCCGCCTCGCCACCTAGCTTCCCACGGGTTTCACGAATTCCCTTGCCGCTAGGGAAACTTGGCAAGGTAGTCCTGCCGCGTGAGGGCTCAGGTTTCCAAGCCGCACGAGTAAGGCCTAAGGCCTCCCGCCAGATATCATCGCTTAGATCAATGCTTTCATCCTTTGGATCGGTCAGCACACCAATGGCGAAACTTTTGGGATCAACCTTCGCAGGATCGACAGAGTCCTCAGTTTTTCGAATTGAATAACTGTCCGAAGGAATGCCACCTGGGAAGGTGTGAGAATCTCCAATACCGTTCCCACCACCAAGAAGCGCAACGCTCCACTTCGTCAGCTGCCCAGTTTCAACCATCTTGGTTATGAATTCAGAAAGCAAAACAGACTTGGCGCTCGTAGCGTTCGGATGAGTCGCATATGCACCAAGGAACGCTAAAACATTGGAAACGCTGACATCTGTCCAAAGGCGAGCACTTGGCCATGAATCTGGGTCGCCATCGCGAACATACTTCGGTGAATCCTTCCAAGAGTCGCCGAGTGATCCGATTAAAGCATCAGTAGCGTCAAGATTCTTTTGCTGAATCTTGGCGTCACGATGGAAAAGGATGGTCTGAGGTCGAGTCCCGCTGTAAGTCAACGAGAGGGTTTGCGCGTTTCGCATTTTCAAAGGAGAGGTAACTGTAAGCACCTCATGTGACATCACTTTGAGCCCATACTGCTCCGGCGTCAGTTTCGCCTCGGCCATGAAGTCGAACTCTTCTCGTAGCTCTTCCGACGCATCAGCAATGTGGCCAAACCACTTCACTAGATCAGGTGAAGTATAGAGGCGACACAAATCAAGGTAGCCCGGGCGATAGCCGAACCAGCGTCCCATTTGCATGAGCGTGTCATACATTTTCGTTGTACGAACGAAGTAACTCACGCACAGCCCTTCTAACGTCAGGCCACGGGCGAGCTTATCGCCGCCAACTGCAATCACCTTGAGTGCCGCACCGGGTGTCGCGTAATCCAACGCATCCTTAGCTGTGCCGTTAATCGAGCGGACCTCGATATCGGCCAGCACGTCAGGCAAAACTGCAAGTACTTCATTCCAGCTCGGCATGGCTGGTGGACAATCCTCGGCTGGAGAGAGTTTGGCGACTTGTTCACGAGTGGGGAGAAAATCCTTATCCCAGATACCGCGCAACTGATCCAGCAGCTCCTGGGCACCAATGCCACGAGTGATTTTTTGACGCATGCGCCGCACGGCCGTCTCAATCTGTTCACGCACATGGTTTTGCACATCTACATAGCGGGTAACGTGAACCAACATAGAGTTGTGTTGCCCATCCTGACCACGCAGCTCTCGCACCGCACAAGCCAACACGAAAGCACCTATAGCTTCATTTAGGGAAGGAGGGATAACCTCCTGACCATTGTAGGTTGGGACATGTGTTTTCTTGTGTTTGGGCGGCATCCAGCCAGAATCTGTTTCTGAATCAAAGTGATCTACGATGTTTCGGGAGAGAGGAAGGGCACCTTTACGCCCCTCCTTAGTCATCTTACCGAACATGCGAGCAGGACCGACGTAGTTGGAAGGAGCGGCCAAGTTAATTATGAAAGATTTGGGGAAGAGATCCGGACCTTCCTTGGCTGTAGCCCCTTTGTGATGAATGAAGATATTCGCGAACGGAGTAGCCGTGTAACCAACGTAAGCCTTGCGCGAAAATGCGTGAAGCAATTGACGGATGAGTCGATTGATAGTTTTGGGCTCGTGTTCCTTGTCAGGTGTGCCGTCGTCGTTAAACATCTGCTCACCCGTATCGACCGAGGCGTTATCGGCCTCGTCGTCGATCATAAGTAAGGGTAGTTTCGTGACAAGCTTTCGTCCGTCAATCGCATCCGTGCTATCTGCAACGCGTGTTTGTATCCAGCTCAACAAGGCAGTTAAGACAGACTTCTGTTTTTTTACTACAAAGAGCCAAGGCCTCTCTTCAGGTGAGATGCCGTGAAAGTGCCTAGCGATAGCATTGCTGAAATCACCGTTGTCCGCGCGGGTAGTAGCGGAGTTGGTTTTCAGGTCTTCGCCGAACTCAGCTACACCGATGGGCATGCCTGGATCACGGTTATTAGTCGTTTCGTAACCTAGGAAGCTTTCCTCCAGTCGCATCTGGGTTTGTGAGCGAAGATTGTTGTGCATACCCGCAAGTACGATGATTATTTTGTAGCCCGCATCGGCCGCTTTACAAATAAGTCCGGAATAGTTGCTGGTTTTCCCGGACTGGACATGCCCCACGACTAGTCCCCGGCGATCCCAATCATCTGCACGCTGCGGATCTTCCAACAAACCCAGTATGTCGTCGGTGGCCTCATCAATCCCTTCCACTACTGTGTCGGACAGTTTGGATTCCAAAAAATCCTCGTAACGCCGCCAATATTGCCAATCACGTTTTCGCGCAGCATTGAGCCAATCAAAGTGGCCCGTATTGTCTTTCAGTGTGGTTGATTTTCCAATCCAATGGCTGAAGCGCTGGATCAACGTAGCGACGGCCTTTCCCTCATCCACTAAATTAGGTAAACCGCCAGAAAACATTGTCGCCGCAAGCCGAACCTTCTCCGCAATGAGAGTCGGAGTAATTTTGGACTTTTCCTTCTCTGCCTTCACCAGCCGCTGAGCAGTAGCGATAACATTTTCCAGCAGCTCTATTTGCGCAGCCGTCTCTTCCGCTGAGGTCATTCTTTCTCCCCTAATTTGGCGATCAATGTCGGATACTTTTGAAATGGTTCGGTTCTAAGCATCGACTTGCGTGCATCTTCTATACTTAGCCCTTTACGCTCGATCAAATCATTAAATAATACGCTTGCAACCTCGGCCACTGCTGCGCTGGGTTCCCCCTCGAATCCTGTGCGTGGCGTTTCTTTGTTCTCAGCAGTATCGAGCCATATCCGCTGTATGGGCACAGTTTCCTCGACAACTCGTAACATGGCCCGAACGAGTCCAGCATTCCCGGCAACAGCTTCAATTACAGCGGCTACTGCCGGATGTCTTTCATCAATACGGTAGCGGACACCATCTTTTAATCTCTCGACACGCCATGCTTGCTGTTCAATCTTGATACCTCCAGGACCAAGGATCGGCGAGCCTCGAAAAGCGAAAACTCTTCTGGCTCGTTCTCTCGTATCTTCCGCTAATTTCGTAAGCCATGGACGCACTGCCACGGGAGGCCGAGCTGTGGATTTTTTGACGTCGATCTTCCAATCAGAATCGGCTGTATTTGGAATGTCCAATCTGATCCTAGCGAGCCGGTGAGGCTCCTCTCGATTCCAAGCACGTCCCTGCCCAATCCCGAGCCACCCTCCTGCTAACAACAAACGGTGATTACGATAAACGTAAAACCCTTGCTGAGAGGTCCATCCTTCCGCCCCGCCCGCCTTACGAAACTCGTCTTCGGAAAGACGATCCTTGTGTGGTAGAACATGACACTGAGCTTCTATGAGGCCTGATGGGGTGATTATTCGGGCAACTGGCGAATGCCATGGCTTCGAAGGATGCCCCGTCATAAAAGGATCCCATGGACTAACCATCCTGCCGTTGAGGAACAATCGGATAAACGGGTTAGGCCCTTCTAAGAGACGATGAAAAACCATTGCCAGACGTAGCTCAACATCGTCTATTAAATCGGCAAAGTGATTGAGCGTATAACCTGGCGTGACAATTCGGTCCAACTTCTCCCAGATGACAATTGTCCCGGATAGGAGACCATTGAGTGGTTCGACGAATGCTTCAGAGCCACGGGCTGCCCCTTCAAACATCCTCCATCCAACATCCGTCGATGCTGCAATGGCATCGAGATCCCAGCGGAGACAGGAAACTGAACCACTCTTCGGTCTAGACGCAACAGTGAGAGAGCGGCACTGAGAAAATGACGCTGTTTTTAAGCCCATCCCGAAACGCCCAAGATCATTAGCCGCACGATCATCGAGAGGATTTTTAGCTCCAAGCGTCATTGCCACCTCCAACTCGGCGTCGGTCATACCTCGTCCGTTGTCCAAAATGGAGATTCGACTTATTTCACCATCCCAATCAAAAGCCACATGAACTTCCGTTGCTCCAGCGGAGACACCGTTATCAATCACATCAGCTAAAGCAGACGCCGTCGAATATCCGAGGCCACGCAGAGCCTCAAGCATTGCATCGGCTCGCGGCGGGGCATACCTAGTGCGCTCGTTCATGTGAAGTAGATAACTCCAGAAAGGGTCGTGAAACCGACGTCAGCCATCCAGCAAGCTAACTTACACACTCCATCCGGCTGGATTGAAGGCGACCCATGAATTCGATCATCAGCTACGTTCATCTATGACCTCGTCTGATTGTCCATCAGAGGAGACAGACTCTTCCATCTCGAAGTAGTCGCCTACGTACAAGACTAATTTTTCCTTTCTCAACGGATGGCACAGTTTTTTAAGTGCCTTTGATTCGATTTGCCGAATTCGCTCACGAGTGACGTCAAATAGAGACCCAACCTCCTCCAAGGTCATTGCGTCATCTTGGCCGAAGCCAAAACGGAGGTTAATAACCTTCGCCGAACGTTCGTCAAGCTCTCCAATCATTTCCATCAAAATCGCTCGTAAGGAAGCATGCTCTACAGCGATTGCCGGGTCGGATGGTTCCTCCTCCAAGAGGGAATCGATCAGGGAGTTAGAGGATTCTCCAAGCTGCTCATCCAAGCTGCTGATCTTTTCGAATACGGTTAAAAGGAGCCTGAGCTTATCGAGAGAGATCCCCGTTCGATGGGATATCTCACGTTCGCGTTCAGGAAGTCCTAACTTAAATTCGAACTTATCCCGTTCTCGTATGATATTCCTTGCCAAGTCTTGCATGTGAACGGGAACACGGACCACTCGCTCTTGATTAGCGATAGCGCGCGTAATTTGCTGTCGAATCCACCACGTCGCGTAAGTGGAAAACCTGAAACCTTTACGCCAGTCAAATCGTTCTACAGCCCTCATCAGACCTATATTGCCTTCCTGAACTAGATCATCAAAAGCAAGCTCGGACCATCGATATTTGTTGGCTATAGAAAGCACTAAGCGAAGGTTAGAAAGGATCATTCTTTCTCGCGCAGCCTCTTGGCGCCGAATCGCAGAGGCGAAGCTTACACCTGCCAGATCACAATCTGCCTTCCTCGAAAGCTCAATGAGAAAAATTCGGGAAAGATTAGCGGCGGCTAGTCCATTACGGACTTTCATGTAATCGTTGCCAGCAGAGCGTGCAACTGAAATCGACGAAACAAAGGTTGTTGCGATCGAGTCGAGTCCGACCTTATCCTCCTCGTACTCTGCCTCCTCATTGGAGACTGTCTCACGAGTGTTCTCGCTAAAGTCACCTTCACTAATTTGGTCATCGCGAGAGGTAAAGTCCTCATGACTCGCCTGGCCTTGAGCTACTTTGTCGGCAGCTTCGAATACAAGTGCAAGTCCTGAGGGCCAGCGTGAGAGCGCATCCAGCGCCAGCGCTCTTGCCTCCTCCATTTCTCGGCCTAATGCAATTTCTTCTGCAGCCAGAAGCAGGTCTTTCTTTAAGCCCTTAGCGTAGAATCTCAGCGGTTCGTTACGACCTGATAGAAGATCTTCTGCGAACTCCAAGGCTTCCGATAGCTTTAATTCTTCATCATCTGATGGTTCGACAAGATCAGATTGATCGGTACCCCCCACCCACTCATCGATCAAAACTCCAAGATCGCCTAAAACGAAAGTCAGAAGACGCTCAATTTCTTCATTGCGGGAAAGGTCACCCTCTCGGCAAACATCGATAAGAGCTGAGTGCGACACTGCCCCTTCTCGTAAACCCCGGAAGAATAAGTCACGTAGATCAACACGATCATTATTGGTTAAGGGACGCGATTTTTCTGGAAGAAAAAGATCAACATCGTCCCATTCCACATCAGTGTCGATCGCTTTGAACTTGCCTATCGTTCCTTGAAGTGTGCTGACTTCTTTGGCTACGGATATGTTGCCCTTCGGGGCAACCACTTCTGACTCCACCTCCCAGTCATCCTCAAACCCTAAATCGAGAGGCTCGTCGTCAAGTTCGATAAGGACTTCGTGCACTTTTATCTCAACGACGGGAACGGCATGCTCGTCAGCTCCGATCGTTTCCGCATCGTGGATGACAATTTCAAAAGATGGGGAATTTCCAGACACATCAACCTGAGGTGCCACCTTAACGGTTTCATCTTCCGTGTCTTTATGCGGCGATTCGCTCTCGACCGAGTGAGGGTATAAAGCTTTTCCGCTCACATCACTCTGAAGCGAATTTTCATTATCCAAATCGTTATGGAAGGAAAAACCAAGTGCCTCCCGCAACAGGTCAATACATTGAGCACAGTTACTCTTCTCTGCGTAAGCCAGAGCAGTTCGGCCTTCGGGATCGAGTAACTCTGGTTTTGCTCCGGCAGCCAAGAGCAGCCTCACAATGCCGTTTTTCTTTCGAGCAGAGGCAAGCATTAGAGGCGTAGCGCCTGTGCCGTCGCGAGCGTCAAGATCGTCGCCACGCGCAATATGGAGTTTGACTGCAACCTCCACGCCGGCAATGGTCGCCATACGGAGCAAGGGGTTCAATTTAGCCACGGTGCCGCCCACATGCCCAAGCGATTCGCCTCAAAAGCCATTCCACAACAATGAGTTGAGAAATGAGTTTGCTACATCTTTCTTTTTTCAGAACCGACTCCTTGTCCATACTCCGTTTGCAAACTCACATCTCTTGAGGCTGACATTAGCTTGGCCTAACGAGAACGCAGTTGAATGTGGTGCGAGGCCTTCCCAGAGTTATGTACGTTTTTCTTAAAGAAGCGCACAGTGGCGCAACGCCATCCACAATATCCACTTGTTATAGGCACGTAAAGGACAGAGCAAAGATGCCGATCGCTACGCTGACACGGGTGGTCAGCGCTTGCTTTTCTGAGCAGCCGCGCGTTGCCTATTCGCTTGTGAAATGCCGCACCGATCGTCTGAAAGTATTGGTACGCAACAGGTGAACTCATCCGACAGGCGGCACATTGCTGCGTAAGGATCTATTTTTTCAACTGGGCGTATAGGCACGACTTGCCGAGAAGGGCCAATCTCAACTCCCCCGGAATTACAGATGTCATTTTTCGAGCGTCGCTAAAAAATCGAATCAATGGGCTCGTACGGAGGCCCACATTGGATGAGCACAGACATTGTCTCCCCCGAACACCGCTCCAAGATCATGTCAATGATCAAGAGCAAAAACACCAAACCTGAAATGATCGTGCGTTCGATGTGCCATGAATTGGGGTTTCGTTATCGCCTGCATCGAAAAGATCTGCCAGGTTCGCCTGATCTGGTATTCCCCAAGCACCGATTATGTATCTTCGTCCACGGCTGCTTTTGGCACCGACACCCGGGCTGCAAATATGCGTACACACCAAAAAGCAGACTCGACTTTTGGCTTCCTAAACTCGCGAAGAATGTGGAGCGGGACTTGCAGGTTCAGGAGAAGCTGAAGGCGCTTGGTTGGAAAGTAGTAATCGTTTGGGAGTGCCAGACCAAAAACAGAAAAGTCCTACACAATGAAATCCGTTTTGCATTTGGTTTGAATGCGTAGACCTACGGGTATCGGGCAAATAGTCGATGATCTATTTTATAGGATTGACCATGCCGCTTTGACGCCCTAGGCTTCTATTCCGGCGCCTAAGAAACGCCTCAACCAGAGCGGTTCTCCGCACCCGACAGTCATGCGGCTTTTTTTCGTCTGCGGTTTCTCTACGCCTGCGAAAAGTCCCGTTATGTCGGGAGTGGGCGAATACAAGACCCGAAAGGGGAATATGTCCGGCCCGTCTCTGGTGGGTTTCTTAGCTCCCGACACCCTTAACGAATGCCCTAAGAAAGCAGCCAGAGGTAAATGGAAATGCCTGACTACTCAGCCTTCACGATGAAGGCGAATCGCTCTACCCGCCGTTTGAATCCCGTGCTCTCGACTTGGGAGGCACGCCATGTCTGAACCACTTATTCCAACTCGTTTTACCCGCAACAAAACCCACCTCCATGCTCTTCTGGTGGAGAACCAGGCCTGGTTCTGCGTCCATGAACTGGGGCGGTTGATGGGCAAATATCTGGATGAGCGACAGCTGCGCAAACTCGATGCCGATCAGCGGCAGATAATGCGCGTTGAGACCTACGGCGAGCCCGGAGAACATCTGATGGTGAGCGAGTCAGGTGTGTATGCGCTGCTGATCTATCACTACTGCCCTGAGTATCGGCAGCTTCGTGAATGGGTGACGCATCAGGTTGTACCCGCGCTGCGAGATGCCCGTCCGATGCGCTCGGTTGAGCGTCCGATACTGAGTGTCTTGAGCTGGCCCAAGATGTCGTTGAGCACGTTGCACTGGCAGGATGAGCCATGGATTCGCTTGCGGGACATGCCGTGTTTGCTGGCGGAGGATCCGTTCAATCGGCAGGAATCCTGGTGGCGTAAAGCTTCACGAATGCTGCGTAGTTACTGACATCAAAAAACCGCTGCTTGAGTTTCAAGCAGCGGTTTTTTTATGGCCCGGAGTGCCTGGATAGCCAATCCTCGGCAGACTGGTTCCGCATCATTCTGAAAACAATCAGTGCACCCCACCCCACCACCCGCTATTAATACCCCTCCCCCCACTCAAGGACCCGAGCCCCACCATGAAATTCGACCTCGCCTACTGCCTCAGCCTCGACGACAAGTTGTCGATCTATGACGTTCGCGATCTCAATTTCGATGAGACGGTGGCGTTCGATTCTGCGAAGGAGCATTTCCAGTGCCCCAACGACGCCTGTCGTTCGGCGTTCGATGCGTCCAACGAGTTGGGTACGTTCAACGCCAAGAATGTGAATTACGTGCGCACGCCGCACTTCAAGAATCTGCCCGGTACGCAGCATGTGGCGGGTTGTCCGTATGTGAGTGTGAAGACGTCGGCGTCGGGGATTGAGGCGGCGGATGGGGAAACGGATGACGGGCGTGAGGAGCATTTCCCGTCGGAGTTGTTGCTGACGCGCCGTGAGTATGTGCGCAAGCCTGCCGCGCCAGCGGGGGCGGCGGATGTGTTGCGGGATGATCCGGTGCGGGTGGCGACTCCCCCTTCAAAAGAGTCGCCGAGTCGTGAGACGGCGCCGGACAAGACCAGTGTCTTCGCTCACCCCGTGGAGTGTTTTGTGTCGAACTTCGCGGACAAGGACTTGCTCAAGCGTATGCCGTTGAAGATTGGCGAGCATACGGCGCCGTACAGTTCGTTCTTCAAGAAGATCGAGTATTTGATGGACAACAAGGGGCTGATTTACTGGGGCCGGATCAAGAAGATCGAGGACTTCCACAGCGCCAGTTTCCGGATCGATTTCGAGGACAAGGTCTGGTTCAAGAAGCCGGATGACAGCAAGAAGAAGCCTTATCCGGTCAGTGTCTATCTCAACAAAAAGCTGATCGACAACTACCGCAAGCGCAAGGCGTTTCTGGAAGAGATCAAGCACGCCATCGACAGTGACAAGGAGTTGTTCTGCTTCTTCTATGGTGTGACGCCGGAGTTGAAGCAAGTGCCGGGCAAGAAGAACCCCGAAAAGCCTTTCGAGGTCTTCAATGCCAATATCGAGAACCTGGATCACTTCATTATTCGTGAAGCGCCGGGTCTGGCGTGATGGTTAGCCCTGGGGCAGTTGCAGTTGGACGGCGCCGGGGTGTTGTTTGATGAGGGAGTACGGCAGGACTGACCAGTCTGGTCTATCGCAAGAACGTTGTACGCGGGCGAAGTAGGCGCCCAGGTACAAACCTTTCGCAGTGAAGTACCACGGCGAAGAACCCCAAACGCTTTCTTCCGTGAAGTCGCAATCATCATCTTGCGTCGGTTTCTTCATTTCTGCGGGGTACAGGGCGGTGAATTGCTTGATCAGCCAAGGCACAAGCTCTTTGTTTTCATACTGATAACGCGCGTCACTTTCGGCTTGGCTCAAGGGTTTGTCACCCAGACTGTCTCGTTCGGCATGCAGAAGTGGCTTGCCCTCACCTACCCACAACACATCTTCGAGTGACAACGGATGGCCTGTTCTTACATCAATGTTAAGGGGTGAATCACCGAAGTCCGGATGCGCGCCACCACAGTAATAACTGGTCGAGATGTTCAGGCTGACCACGGCTGGAGAAATCATTTTGGGTTCTGCGTTCTGCATGAAGTCGACGTTTTCCCCACCCTGCAGCTGGCAACCGTGATAACGAATGACTTCATTCCACAATCGTCCAAGCAACTGCTGGTTAACCCGTTGCAGATCATCTTTTGGCAGACCGGACTCTACGCTGAACAACGAAATCTTCGACTCGGGCTCTGTCCACCATTGCAGGGTGTAACCCATGAAGTCTTGTTTCTTCAGCGGTTTGAGCTTGAGTCCCTGTAGTCGCAAATATTCATACGGCTCACCGTTTGGCAGCGCGGCGATGAAGGGCAGCGTAGAAGTTGTCGGCGCTGGAAGCCTGGCCTCGGAAAGTTGCACTGAAAGCTTCTTGCCCTTCGGACTTTGCCACTCGCCCTGCCAGCCAGTGGCAGTTTCTTCCAGTTTCAAAGTTGGCAGTGGCTTGTCGTCGCTGTAGCGATTGTTGCCTTCGACCAGCGTCAGGGTGCCGTCCTGCAATGACCCGCTGAGGGGCAGGTCCCGATGGTATTTCTCGTAGAAGTAACGACCGGTCACTTCATCCGGCTGCTGAGTATTGAGTTCAACCACAATCGGCGTCTTACCCAGCGTGCCAGTGAACACACGTCTGCCGTCGTCAGCCTGAGCGGTGGAAAGCAGTGAAAACAGCACGGCGGCGTATGGCGCCAGGCGCAACAGTCCCTTGAGCATGGATCGATCCCTGAATGAATAAGGCTGCGGAGTATGAAGAGGATGCGCGCAGGAATCGAGGTGCTACTTCAGTGTCATGCCCAACATCACGACGATGAGTAGCGCGATATACACCCAAGCATGCACCCGATCCGGTATCCGCCCGATCCACGGCGTGGCCAGTCGAATCCCCAGCATCGAGCCCAGCGTCAGCCCCGCAAATGCCAGCAGATCCACATACCCGATAAACCATGGCCCGAGTTCTGTCTCGCTGAACCCCGCCAACATCATGTACGTCAGCGTCCCCGCCAATGCCACAGGCACGCTCAATGGATTGGCCATGGACGTCGCCTGCGACATGCTCAACCCGCAACGCCGTAACAACGGCACGGTCATGACGCTTCCTCCTACACCAAGAAAGGTTGCGATGGCGCCAATGCCTACACCGCCGCCAGACGTTTCCACCGTTCCCAGTCGACGTGGGACGGCGCCTTGGGATTGTGTAAGAAATCCGCGTCGCAGCAGGCAATCGACAATCGTCACGCCGAGGTAGGCGATGAAGGCATAGCGAATGACTTCGCCGCTGACCCACACCGCGGCGATTGCGCCGACGACCGCGCCCAACCCGATGAACCCGCCCAAGGGCCACAGGTAATCCCGGATGAGGTTGCCGGCGCGGCGGTGTTTGTCGGTGGCGATCAGGGCGTTGACGATCATCACGCAGGTCGAGGTGGCGATAGCGATGTGCATGGCGGATTGGCTGATCGGGTCGTCGGCGCCGTGGCTGGCGGTGAGCATGCGGTACAGCAGCGGCACGACGACGAAGCCGCCGCCGAAGCCGAAGAGCACAGCGGTGACGCCGGTCAGGCAGCCGAAGAGTGTCAGCAGGAGGTAGAGCATGTTGCGTCGTCCGTTGTTGGGGAGTGGTCGACGATAATGCGGCGGCGCTTGGCCTGCTTCAGCAAGTCAGCCAATAATGTTTGCGTTTACGCCAACTGCCGGGTGCCGCTCGATGCGCAATGTTTCGATCAATCTGCTGGATGACACGCCGCGCCCGGTGGTGGCGATCGGTACGGATTATTCCCACGGCTATCTGTTGCCACGTCATACGCATCGGCGGGCGCAATTGTTGTACGGCGCGACCGGGGTGATGCAGGTCAGCACGCATGACGGCAACTGGGTGGTGCCGCCGCAGCGGGCGGTGTGGATTCCACCGGGGGTGGCGCATGAGGTTTTGATGCTCGGGGTCAGCACGCGCAGTTTGTATATCGAGCCGGGGGCGGTGGACCTGGGTGAGCGCTGTCAGGTGATCAGTGTGTCGCCGTTGATGCGGCATTTGCTGATGGAAGCCGTGGAGTTGCCGCTGACGTATGACCTGAGCGGGCGTGACGGCGTGCTCATTGATTTGTTGCTGCATGAATTGGTGCGCAGTGCGCCACTTCCGTTGCATATCCCGCTGCCGTCTGACGGAAGACTGCTCGAGCTGTGTCAGACCTTTCTGCATCAGCCGAATGCCCACCAATCGCCCCAGCAATGGGCCGACCAGCTGCACGTAAGCTTACGCACCTTCAACAGGTTGTTTCGTCAGCAGACCGGCCTGAGCTTCAGTCAGTGGCGCCAGCGCGCCTGCGTGGTACTGGCGCTGGCACGGCTGGCGGCGGGTGAGGCGGTGACGCGGATTGCCCTGGATTTCGGCTATGACAGCCCGGCGGCGTTCTCGACGATGTTCCGCCGGATCCTCGGTCAGGCACCGTCCGTCTGGTTGGAGGCGGCGAACTAGGGCAAATCAAAAAATGCGTTTGATCCCGGCCGAAAACAACTGTACAAAAACACAGTACATTTTCCATCAGCACTCTCGAGCCCGGAGCACACCATGGCCTCTTCAGCGATGAACCTCATCCTCGAACGTATCGCCCTTTTCCAGTTCACCCCGACCCATTGCGCCCAGGCCCGAGGGATGTTGGGCTGGAGCGTGGAGCAACTGTCGCGGGAGACAGGGGTTTCGGTCGATGACATCCAACGGTTCGAAGCTCAGCAGGACGTGGCGGATGCGGCGCGGCTGGCGCTGACCTATAGGTTCGAGGCGCAGGGGCTGGTGTTCTTTCCGGGGTTTGCGCCGGGGCGTTCGACAAGCAATGGTTCGACTGCCGAATCGGTGCGTGGGGATTATGCGATGGCGGAGTGATCCGGTTCGCCTCATGGAGGCGAACCTGCATCAGTGAGTCAGGCCCCTTGCACCACCGCCTCACTCTCCCCTTCAACCACCAACCACCACGCATCCCCGCGTTGTGGATGTGCCAGGTTGAACGCCTCGCCCATTTGCGGCGTGGTGATGGAAACACTGCGCTCCCAGGCCAGCGCAAGAATGCGGTCGAACGGTTCATGCCAGGCGTGCATCGCCAGATCGAACGTGCCGTTGTGGATCGGGAACAGCCAGCGGCCCTTGAGGTCGAGGTGGGCTTGCAGGGTTTCTTCCGGTTGCATGTGCACGTGGGGCCACTCGACGTTGTAGGCGCCGGTTTCCATCAGGGTCAGGTCGAACGGGCCGTATTGTTCGCCGATGCGTTTGAAGCCGTCGAAATAGCCGCTGTCGCCGCTGAAGAAAATCCGCTTGTCGCTGTCGATGATCACCCAGGACGCCCACAGTGTCTGGTTGCCGTCGAACAGGCCACGGCCGGAGAAGTGCTGCGACGGGGTGGCGATGAAGTGGATGCCGGCGACTTCGGTACCCTCCCACCAATCGTTCTGGCGAACCTTGCCGGCATCGATGCCCCATTTGATCAGAGTATCGCCGACGCCCAGCGGGGTGAGGAACACGTTGACCTTGTCCGCCAGTTTCAACACCGCTTCGTAGTCGAGGTGATCGTAGTGGTTGTGCGACAGGATCACCGCTTCGATCGGTGGCAACTCGTCGATGCTGATCGGTGGCTGGTGGAAGCGTTTCGGCCCGGCCCATTGCACCGGCGAGGCACGCTCGGCGAAGACCGGGTCGGTGATCCAGAACTTGTCTTGCAGTTTGAGCAGCAAGGTCGAGTGACCGAGGCGATAGACGCTGTGGTTGGGCGCGGCGATCAGGTCGGCGCGGGTCAGTGGCTGTACAGGGATGGACGACGCAGGACGGGTGTTGCGCGGTTTGTGGAAGATCATGTTCCACATGATGCGCAGCATCTTGCGCAAACCTTCGCGCTGCACGGGCGCATGGTTGCGGAATGTCCCTTCGGCCTGGCGCGAAGCTTCAGGTACAGGACTGACCGCGGAAGAAATTGATTTGGCCATGACTGAATGACTCCAGAAAAACCGCGCAATTCACGGTTTTCCACGGTGGGACGATAAATGGCCAAGGCACGCACGCATCAGCCGGACATCGGGTTTTAGGTTGCACCGATTAACGCAGCATTACACTGATCGGTGTACTTTCTAGGTTGCATCAAATCGGATGACAAGTAAACTGCCGAGTGTAATTTCCTCTTTTTCTTGCCGAATCGAATTTATGACAGCTCCAACGCGCCTCACCGACCGCAAACGCGAAGCCATCATCCTGGCGGCCATTTCCGAGTTCCGAGCCAACGGTTTCGAGGTCACCAGCATGGACAGGATCGCGGCCACCGCCGGGGTGTCGAAGCGCACGGTTTACAACCATTTTCCGAGCAAGGAAGAGCTGTTCGCCGAAATTCTCAATCAGTTGTGGGCACGAATCAGCACCGAGCAGGCCGTGTCGTATCAACCCGACCAGCCCTTGCGTGATCAATTGCGAACGATGCTGCTGGCCAAACTGCAGATGATGGCGGACGACAATTTCATGGACCTGGCGCGGGTCGCCATCGCCGCCGCGATCCACTCGCCCGAGCGCGCACAGAACATGGTGGCGCGCATGGGCGAACGTGAGGAAAGCGTGACCGTGTGGATCCGCGCCGCTCAGGCAGATGGTCGGTTGAAACCGGTCGATCCGGAGTTCGCCGCGCATCAGGTACAGGGGCTGCTCAAATCCTTCGCCTTCTGGCCGCAGATTTCCATGGGCCAACCCTCACTCGACAGCGCCACGCAAAATGCCGTGGTCGATTCGGCACTGGACATGTTTCTGGCCTGCTACCAGCTCTAAATCACGTCTGCGCCGCGTAAATGGCTCACAAGGACACTGAATCTTCCCGCTGGAATAAATGACAATACCTGTCATTGACCGATGAACGGTCGCTCTGAAGCATTACCCTGCAAAGTGTTTCAGAATGAATCTGGCGAAGAACATCATGGAAAACCAACGCGGCAAAGGCTTGTCATTCGCCAGACGTCTCTACTTGCCACGTGCCATTGGACTGGGAATCGGTTTCTTCAGCGTCGGGGCTGCGCTGTATCCATTGAATGTGCCGGCATGGCTCTGGGCGCTCCTGCTGTTCAACGGTTTTCTCTGGCCCCATGTCGCCTATCAATGGTCGGCCCGCTCGGCGTTCCCCTACCGCGCCGAGCTCCGCAATCTGCTCTATGACTCGGTGTTCGGCGGTTTCTGGACCGCGTGTTTCCAATTCAATCCATTGGTTACCGTGACCATTCTGTCGATGATGACCATGAACAATGTCGCGGCCGGCGGCCGGCGGCTGTTCCTGCTCGGCGCCCTCTCCCAAGTGATTGGCGTGCTGCTGGGCTGGTCGCTGTTCGGGGTCAAATTCACCCTGACGGCATCGCAGACCCAGGTCTGGGCGTGCCTGCCGATGCTCACCCTCTATCCGCTGGCGCTGGGCATGGTTTGCTATCGGCTGGCGATCAAGCTCGCTGAACACAAGCGCACCTTGAGTGCCCTGAGCCGCACCGACAGCCTGACCGGCCTGCTCAACCACGGCGCCTGGAAAGATTTGCTGCATCTGAAGTTCCAGCAGTGCCGCGAACACAACAGGCAGGCCACCCTCGCGCTGATCGACGTCGATCACTTCAAGGTGATCAACGACAGCTACGGACACATCGTCGGCGATGCGGTGCTTCAGCAACTCAGTCGAGAACTCAAACTCCTGCTGACTGAAAGTGAACTGGCCGGTCGTTACGGCGGCGACGAATTCTGCGTGATCCTGCCCAATCTGCCACTGAGCAAAGCCGAAGCGCTGATGGAGCAACTGCGTCAGTCCCTGCACCAATACCGTCATCCCGATGTGCCAGAGTTGCGGGTCAGCCTGAGTATCGGACTGGCACGCTTTCACCCGACCTACCCGGACGCGCTGCACTGGCTGGATGACGCCGACAAGGCGCTGTACACCGCCAAGCACACGGGCCGCAACACGATCAGCGTCGCGCTGAGCCGCTCCAGTGCCTGACAAGACTTGTACAACAAAGTGACATCGCTATTTCTTGTACAAGATTGATAAGTTTGTATAAGATCTGGTCGCCAGCCTGGATGCTGGCACTTTAGTGGTCATCGCCCAATGTCATCAGCGCGTTCGGCCGGCCAGCGCAGGAACAGGGATAACACCTCAGCCCTATTTCCGGAGCGCACCCAGCATGTTTTTCAATCGTCATCAGTCGGTCATCGACGACCTGCAACACACCACCACCGAACAATCCGGTTTGCTCGAAGCCATCGACCGTTCCATGGCGGTGATCGAATTCGATCTCGACGCAGTGGTCCTGCGCGCCAACGACAACTTTCTGAAGACCACGGGCTACAAGGCCGAACAGGTGATTGGTCAGTCCCACCGCCAGTTCTGCCCCCCCGAATTTGCCCGCAGCAGCCAGTACACCGAGTTGTGGTCGCGTCTGAAAAACGGGCAGTTCCAGTCCGGTACTTTCGAGCGCGTCGACAGCCAGGGTCGGCCGATCTGGCTGGAAGCCAGTTACAACCCGATCAAGGATGCCTCGGGTCGCGTAGTGAAAGTGGTCAAGTACGCCATGGACGTCACCGCCAAGGTGCAGCGCGAAAGCGAAGCCAACGCCAAATTGCAGGCCATCGACCGGGCCATGGCGGTGATCGAGTTCGATCTCGACGGCAACATTCTTACGGCCAATCAGAATTTTCTGACGCGCATGGGCTTTACCCAAACCGAACTCAAGGGCAAACATCACCGCTTGTTCTGCCCCGCGCATCTGGTCAACAGCAGCGCGTATCAGGACTTCTGGCGCCGGCTCAATCAGGGCGAGTTTTTCCACGGGCAATTCGAGCGCATCGATAAACACGGGCGAACCGTCTGGCTGGAAGCCAATTACAACCCGGTCTACGACGCCGCCGGGCGCTTGTGCAAAGTGGTGAAATTCGCCTCGGACGTCACCGCCCGGGTCGAGCAGCACGAGCAGGATGCCCGCAGCGCCAGCACCGCTTATCACATTTCCGTCGCCACCCGAAAAGTCGCCGAGCAAGGCACACAAGTCATCCAGCAAGCGGCCAGCGAGATGCGCGAAATCGCCGATGACATCGCCGAGTCGTCAACCCTGATCGCGCAACTTGGCGAGCGCTCCGAGCAGATTACCGCCATCGTCAACACCATCCGCGCGATTGCCGACCAGACCAATCTGCTGGCACTCAACGCGGCAATCGAGGCGGCGCGGGCCGGTGAGCAAGGTCGTGGTTTTGCGGTGGTGGCCGATGAAGTGCGACAACTGGCGGCGCGCACCAGTGGCTCGACGACGGAGATTTCCAACATGATCGGCCTGATCCAGAGCGAAACCCGTCAGGCGATCAAAAGCATGGAAGGCACCCGTGGGCGCGCCGCGCAAGGCGTAGAGTTGGCGGATCAGGCGGGCACGGTGATTCTGCAGATTCGCGATGGCGCCAGCGAAGCGGTGGACGCCGTCAGCATGTTCGCCGGCGAACGAGCACCGGGATAAGCCACCATAGGCGACGCAGGGCTATAGTGACTCAACGTCCCAAGCCCTGCCGAGTCCGTCATGACCACCGAAAAAAACGAATCCCCCTGCGCGCCTGTCGATCACCTGCGCTTCCACCGCCCCCACGCCCACCTCAACACCACCTTCGGCAACGACAATTTCGCCCTGCGCGCCGAGGCGTTTGCACGGTTCTTCGGCACGCCGACCTTCCTCGGTGCTCAGACCCTGATCGTGGTGCTGTGGATATGCCTGAACGTGTCTGGCATCACGACCTTCGACGTCTACCCGTTCATCCTCTTGAACCTGGCGTTCAGCCTGCAATCGGCCTACGCCGCACCGCTGATTCTGTTGGCCCAGACCCGTCAGGCTGCGCGGGACAAGGCGCAATCGGAAGCCGACGCACAGCACCGCGAAGCCCTGGCCGTCGCCAACAGCGAACGTCAAGCCCAGGCCGCGAAGAACACCGCGCAATTGCTGGAGCTGCTGGAGCAGAACACCCGGCTCACCGAAATGACCAAGAATCTCACCGAACGCATCGAAGGATTGACCCGCGAGCTGCACGATCACATGCGCCAAAGCCAGCAGCGCTGATCACGGCAAACGCAGCGCCCGCCCCAGTTCATCGAACAACGTGACCACCGAGCGCAATGCGCGGCAGTCCGGGCGGGTCAACAACCACAGCGCGGTGTCATAACCGTGCAGCGGTTGGCTCAAGGCTTGCAGACCTTCGCTGATCAGAAAGTCCGGCAACGCCGCCACGCCGAGCCCGGCACGCACCAGTTCCGTCACCGACAGCATGCTGTTGCAGCGATAGCCCGGCATGACTCCCGGCAAGTGCTGACGACGCCATACGACAGTCGGATGATCGGGCAGGAAATCGTCCGGGGCGATCCAGGTCATGGCAGCCAGATCAGATACATCGGTGTTTTGCAGATAGCGCTCACTGCCACAGACCCGGTAGGAAATCTTCGCCAGCTCCCGTCCGACCAGATGCTCCGACGGTGTACGCGTCAGACGCAGGGCGATGTCGGCATCGCGGCGGCTGAGGTTGGCGAAATCGTTGGAGGTGCTCAGCTCGATGGTCAGTGCCGGATAGTTCGGCATGAACTGCGCCAGCGCCGGCAGTAGCAGACCTTGCAACACCGAGTCGGTACAGGTCAGGCGCACAGTGCCGCTGACCACTTCCCCACCCTGCTCGACGCCGATTCGCGCCGCTTCCAGAGCTTGTTCTGCACGCTCGGCCTGCTCGGCCAGGGTCTGCGCAAGGCTGGTGGGCAGGTAACCGGCGCGGCTTTTTTCGAACAGTTGCTGGCCGAGTGACGCTTCCAGTCGACGCACGGCGCGAAACACCGTCGATACATCGACCTTCAACAACTGTGAGGCCCGGGCCAGAGAGCCGCCGCGCACCAGGGCGAGAATCAGCGCCAGATCCGGGAAGTCGAGCCGATAGTGCGTCGCTGCATTAATCACTTGGGGAAACGCCCATATTGAGTGCGTGAACGCCAATCTATAGTGAGCGTCATCCCTCAACAAGCACAGCGAACCCTCATGGAACCCAGAGCCCTGCGCATCGCCCTGATCGGTGACTACGACCCGCAAGTCACTGCCCACCAGGCCATCCCGGTCGCCCTCGGACTGGCGATGGAACACCTTCGCCGTCCGGTCGATTTCGAATGGTTGCCCACCGACCAGATTCTGCCCGAAACGCCGCTGGAACATTTCGACGGCTTCTGGTGCGTGCCGGCCAGCCCCTACAAAAGCGAAGTCGGTGCGCTGCGAGCCATCCGCTTTGCCCGCGAGCAACAGCGACCGTTCCTTGGCACCTGCGGCGGTTTTCAGCATGCGGTGCTGGAGTTTTCCCGCAACGTGCTGGGCTGGGCCGACGCCGAGCATGGCGAAACCTCGCCCGACGCGAGCCGTGCTGTGCTCACGCCGCTGACCTGTTCGCTGGTGGAAGCGGTGGACAGCATTCATCTGGTACCCGGTTCGTTGATCGCCAAGGCGTACGAAACGTCGGAGATTCGCGAAGGCTATCGCTGCCGTTTTGGTGTGAATCCGCAGTTCGAACATGAATTGCTGACCCATGACCTGCACGCCGTGGGCCACGATTCGGCAGGCGATCTGCGCGCCATCGAGCTGAAAAACCATGTGTTCTTTGTCGCCACATTGTTCCAGCCGGAACGTGCAGCGCTCAAAGGGCAATTGCCGCCACTGGTGCGGGCGTTCGTTGAAGCCTGTGTGGAGCAATCTCGATGAAGTCGAACAATGAGTGTTTCGCCGTGATCTTCACCTCGACCCGCACCGAGGGCGATAACGGCTATACCGAAGCCTCCGAGCGCATGATGCAACTGGTGGCCGATCAACCGGGGTTTCTCGGTATCGATTCGATTCGGGGCGCGGACGGGGTGGGGATTACGGTTTCGTACTGGGAGAGCGAGGCGGCGATTCTGGCCTGGCGCGAGCATCCAGAGCACCGGGTGATCCAGGCGCGAGGGCGGGCCGAGTGGTATTCGGCGTTTCATACGCGGGTATGTCGGGTGGAGCGGGAATATCGGTTTGCTCTGTGAGTATTGAGGCGGGCTCACTGGCCCCTTCGCGGGCAAGCCCGCTCCCACAGGGTACTGCGTTGTTCTCAAGATCACGCGGTACCTGTGGGAGCGGGCTTGCTCCGGGCGGCGCTCCGACGAAGAGGCCAGGACAGTTACGCCAGAACCTCAGCCCTTCACCAGACTGCGCACCGCCTCAATCTCTGGCACTTCGCGTTTATTCATGTAAACACGCAACGGCTCGGTGATGTTGATCCGGTCATCGATGTGCTGATCGAGCAGCAACTGGATCCGTTCGCGCTTGAGGGTCATGGTCTGTTCGGTGGCCGGCGCCCAGACGAATTCGCTGCACGGAATGATGCCGTCATCGGCCACGTCCATGCCGAACGAATCCTCACTGAAGCGCACGATGTACTGGCCGGTCTTGCGGTTGAGGCCGACAAAGCCCTTGAGGTCGTCGGCGGCCTGGCAGATGAGTTGCGATGTGATGCGCATGGTAAACCTCACGAAAAGGATCGATGGTCTACACGCAGGGCAATGAGTGGCGCGCCCTCTGCCGGGGCGGTTGTCGTGGCCAAGCGTACTGCAAACAAACGCACAAAAGCGCGGAAATTTTCGCTTTCAGTACGTTTATGTCGGTCTTGCGATAGCACGTTTTCGTTTGAGTTGCTAAAAGGGACATCTTCGAAAATACCTGCGAAAGGACCTCGACATGCCCGCCACGTTTACCAAAAGCGCTCTGCTGCTGAGCCTGATGCTCGGCCTCGGTCAGGCCCATGCCGCCGCCCAGCCAGGCCCGGTTGCGCTTGCCGCCTCCGAGGGCATACCGCACCCGGCGGTGATCGCCCACCGTGGCGCGTCCTTCGATGCCCCGGAATCCACCGCCGCCTCCTACAAACTGGCCCGCGACCTGGGCGCCGACTACCTGGAAATGGACCTGCAGCGCAGCAAGGACGGCGTGCTGTTCGCCCTGCATGACAACAACCTGCAACGCACCACCGACGTCGCCACCAAGTTCCCGGATCGCAAGGACAGCCCGGCCAACGCCTTCACCATGGCCGAACTGAAAACCCTCGACGCCGGCAGCTGGTACAACGCCAAGTACCCGGATCGCGCGCGTCCGTCCTACGCCGGCCTGAAGATTCTGACCCTGGACGAAATCATCGACATCGCCCAGGCCAACCCGCAGCACAAACCGGGCCTGTACATCGAGACCAAGGAACCGCAACTGTTCCCCGGTATCGAGCATGACCTGAAGGAAAAACTCCAGGCTCGCGGCTGGTTGATTCCGGTGGGCACCAAACCGGCCAAAAACGTCGCCAGCGTCGGCGAAAGCAACGGCAAGGTGATCCTGCAAACCTTCGAGAAAAACAGCCTGGAACTGCTGCAGAAAGAAATGCCCCAGGTGCCGAAAATCCTGTTGCTGTGGGTCGGCGAAGGCAGCATCGAACCGAAATCCAAAGTGACCTTTGCCGAATCCGGTGAGAAGGACAAGAACGTTTTCTACGGCAAGCAGGAGCCGAAATCCGAAGCTGAATTCAAGCAATGGATCGACTACGCCAAGGCTCAGGGCGCCATCGGCACCGGCCCTTCGGCCAAGCTGACCCACGGCGGCGATCAGAGCTATTCGGATCTGGTGCAGCCATGGATGAACCAGTACACCCACGATCAGGGCCTGCTGGTGCACGTCTACACCGTGGATGAGCCGGTGGACTTCGAGAAAGTCATGGCCGCCGGCGTCGACGGCATCTTCACCAACCGCGCCAGCGAACTGCTGAAGTTCTACAAACGCCCGGCCGCCGCCAGTGTGGATCAGGTGTTGAAGAACAACGGTTTCTGATCCGTAAATCGGGCGTCAGTATCGCGAGCAGGCCCACTCCCACCGGGAGTACGGCCTGCTCGCTGCGTTTTAAGGGTGAATTAAGTTGTGGTGATTAACCTGAACTCACTTGAACGAATCACCCAAAGGAATAACCGATGAAAACTTTGACTGCCCTGTTTACCGCTGCCGCCCTGACCCTCACCGCCGGCCTGGCCCAGGCTGATGTTCGCGTCGATCAGATCCCTGAGCTGGTCAAGTCCGGCAAGATCAAGTCGCTGGAGTCGATGAACGCAGAAGCCCTGAAACTGCATCCGGGCGCGACCATTACCGACACCGACCTGGATAACCACTTCAATGGTTACGAATACGAAGTCGAGCTGAAAACCGCCGATGGCAAAGAGTTCGATGTGGACTTCGATGCGACGACTGGCAAGGTGCTGAGCAACAAGCAAGACACTTGATTGGCTGATAAAACAAAGCCGCATGACTTTTGGGTTGTGCGGCTTTTTTGTGTCTGGCGTTTGACGAAACTCCGGTTTCGCCTGTGAGAACCATCCCCTCACCCCAGCCCTCTCCCCAAGGGGGCGAGGGGGAAAGGGAGCCGATCTTCATGCTGTTCAAACCTGAGTTCGACTCAGAACTGTCAGGTCGGCGTAACTCAAACATTCAACTCCGTCAGTCCCCTCTCCCTTTGGGAGAGGGCTAGGGTGAGGGGGAAAGGCTTCACGCGGTCGTACTGACCAACGAACCGGAAGTACCGCTGTCCGAATCCTGCAAAGCCGCCAACAACGCCGCCGTCGCCGTCTGCAACGAAGCCGACGTCGTCGCGATCTGCGACTGCGCAGCCGCGACATCCGCAGCCTTCGCATCCTGACTTTCCTGCTTCGCCTGAGCCGCTTGCAGCGCCTGTTGTTCTTCCTGCAATTGCTTCTGCAGCTCGGCAATCTGCTTGCGCAGTTCTTTCACAGTGTCCGATTCTTCGCTGCTGGAACCGCCGCCCCCCGTCGGCGCCGCGCCACCGCCCGCCGCCACTTTGCTGGTGTCGGCTTTCACGCCGGTGCTGGCCGCCGCGGTGGTCGAGGTGTCGTCACCGGTGTCGGCAATCGAGGTTTTGCTGGTGGGCGTGGTGACGGTCTGATTGATCGAAACTGACGTGAGGCTGACCATGGGAAATCTCCAATGCCGGTTATGGATGACCGGGCATCGGCGGCGGTCTGCACGAATTGAGATCGACTGTGTACCGACTCGGTAACCGAACCGGTACACAGTCACTGGCCGGTCAGACGCTCAGGCGAGCGGTGACGTTGTTGAGTTGCCCGGACAGGCCGTGCAGGTTCTGGCTGGCGCTTTCAGTGCGCTGCACGTTGTCGAGGTTGGTGCTGGCAATCGACGTGATCTCGGTCAGGTTGCGCGAGATGTCTTCGGCCACCGAGGTCTGCTCTTCGGCGGCGGTGGCGATCTGGCGGTTCATGTCGCGGATCGCTTCCACCGCGTGGGTGATGCGCTCGAGCATGGCCCCGGCCTGGGTCACTTGCTCGACGCTTTCATCGCTGCGGGTCTGGCCGCTGTCGATGGCCTGGGCCGCGTCCACCGCGCCGGTCTGCACGCTGTGGATGATCTGGTTGATCTCGATGATCGACTCCGCCGTGCGCTGCGCCAGGTTGCGCACCTCATCGGCCACCACCGCAAAACCACGCCCCGCTTCACCGGCCCGGGCCGCTTCGATGGCGGCGTTGAGCGCCAGCAGATTGGTCTGTTCGGCGATGCCGCGAATCACTTCCAGCACCTTGCCGATGCGGCCGCTGTCGGCTTCCAGACGACGGATCACCGTGGCGGTGTTGGCGATTTCGCCGCGCATCTGGGTGATGCTGTGGATGGTGCTCTGCATGACCTTCTCGCCCTGTTGCGCGGACTGGTCGGCATCGTCGGCGGCGCGCGCCGCGTCGGCCGCATGACGGGCAACTTCCTGGGCAGTGGCGGACATTTCGTTCATCGCCGTGGCCACCTGATCGGTGCGGTTGAACTGCTCATTGGTGCCGCCGGCCATCACGGTGGCGATGGCGTTCAACTCGCCGCTGGCGCTGTCCAGATCCTTGGCGCTGCGCTGCAGATGGTTGAAGGTTTCGGCGAGGAAATCGCGCAGGGTGTTGGCCGCAGCGGCGAGGTTGCCCAACTCGTCCTGACGGTCGCTTGCCACACGCTCGACCAGACGCCCTTTGCTCAGTTGGGTGACGTAGTCGATGAGCTTGCGGATCGGTTCAACCAGATTGCGGTTGACCAGCCACAGGCTCAACAAACCGATCAGCAAGCCTGACGCGAGCATCACCAGCAGCCCCAGCCATACGGTGCGATCGGCACTGGCGCTGATCTGCGCCGATTGCTCTATGCCCTGCTTGCGCAAGTCGGCCACCAGCTCGCTCATCTGCTCGCTGGCAGCTCGGTCGACGCCTTTGACAGCAGCATCGCCCGCCGTCGGATCGGCACCGGCGGCGACGTAGGCATCGCGACCTTTCTGGTACGCGGCACCGAGCACACGGTGCTCTTCACGCAGACGCTCGATGCGGGTTTTCAGCGCAGGCTCGAGGCCTTTCTGATTGGCCAGTTCACCGAGGATGTTCTGCACGTCGCGCTGACGATCTTCGAACTGGCCCCAGTACTTGGCTAGGTCCGCCGGTTGTTTGCCGCGCAGCAGGACGTTTTTCCATTCCTGCACCTGCACCTTGAATTGCAGGTTGGCTTCGTCGATCAGTTGCGAGGTGTGCAAGGGACCGGCGATCAACTGGCTGTAGTTTTGCACGCCGTTGGACAAGAAATGAAAGCAGGCCAGCGCGATCAACAGCATCGCCAGCAGGCTGCCGCTCAGCAGGACGAGAATTTGCGCTCTCAGGGATTTTTGCAGCATCGCAGGTACTCGGGACAGGGATGAGGCACGTCCGGTAAGACGTGAATTGTTGCCGGACATCCGTGTCGGCGGACCTTGGCTCATGGCCGAAGGCGCGCAACCTAACGCATGCGTGATCGGCGTGCCAGAGCGCTTCTTGAGAAAATTCCGACCGCCGGTAAGGCATTGATTTTTTACGTCATTTCGCAGTCACAGAAACGTCATGCGCGGTTGCGATGATGCGGCTCAGGTGAATCTGCAAATCCCGCAACAGACGCCTTCCTTGCAGCGAGACTTCATGAACCACAGCCTGGATATCAGCCATCGCGATCCTGATCTGTTTGGCCTGCTTTACGGCTTCCGTTTTCGTCCCGGCGAGCGCGGGCGCGAAGTGGATTCGGCGACCGCCCTGCGCTGTCTGCAGAACGACAGCGACAGCGACGAATTCCTCTGGCTGCACCTGAACCTGGCCCACGCCGCGTGCGAGCGCTGGATGAAAAGTCATCTGCAATTGCCCGAGGAGTTTTTCGAAGCGCTGCACGAAGGCTCGCGCTCGACCCGCATCGAGCATGTGGACTCGGCATTGCTGGCGGTGGTCAACGACGTGGTGTTCAACCTCAGCAGCATGGTGTCGTCGGACGTGTCGACGCTGTGGGTCTGTGTGCGCAGCAAACTGATCGTCAGTGCGCGCCTGCAACCGTTGCACTCGGTGGACAAGCTGCGTTCATCGGTGAAGGCCGGCGAGTGTTTTCGTTCGCCGTCGGAATTGCTCGTGCACCTGCTGCGCGACCAGGGTGAAGTGCTGACCCAGATCGTGCGCAAGACCAGCATGAGCGTCGATCAGGTCGAGGACGAATTGCTCTCCTCGCGGTTGTCGACCAACCGCGCCGAACTCGGCGCCAACCGACGGGTGCTGGTGCGCCTGCAACGGCTGCTGGCGCTGGAGCCGGGCTCGCTGCTGCGCCTGCTCAACCGACCGCCGCCCTGGTTGCAGAAGGAAGACGTGAAGGAGTTGCGCAAGTCCACCGAGGAGTTCGCGCTGATCATCAACGACCTCACGGCACTCGGCGAGCGGATCAAGCTGTTGCAGGAAGAGATCGCCGCCAACCTCAACGAACAGAGCAACCGCACGCTGTTCACCCTGACCGTGGTCACGGTGCTGGCGCTGCCGATCAACATCATTGCCGGTTTCTTCGGCATGAACGTCGGCGGCGTGCCGCTGGCCACCGATCCGGAAGGGTTCTGGATTCTGGTGGCGCTGGTAGCCACTTTCACCGTGATTGCCGGGCGCTGGGCGTTTCGCAAGCGGCGGGATTATTAAGACCGGCGGCGCGGCTAATTCGCCAAACACTGATCTGCCGCAGCCTCTCTGTAATATTTAGCAACGATCATGGGCGACACTCCTTCCCTCGCTCAGGTTTGTCCGCCCATGGCTACTCCCTCCCTGACCGTCAGCCCGGCCTCCGCTGCCAGCGGCAGGCCGGCGCTCGACACAAAAACCGGCCCCTTCACTTACGTGGTGTTCTTCGCCGTGCTGGCCATGGGGATGCTGTTCACCGCCTACAGCCTGATGCACGACATGCACGAACTCGGCACGGTGGTCACCACCTGGACCCCGTTCCTGCTGCTCGGCGTGGCGCTGTTGATTGCGCTGGGCTTCGAGTTCGTCAACGGTTTCCACGACACCGCAAACGCCGTGGCCACGGTGATCTACACACACTCGCTGCCGCCGAATGTGGCCGTGGTCTGGTCGGGCTTTTTCAACTTCCTCGGCGTGTTGCTGTCCAGTGGCGCGGTAGCGTTCGGAATCATTGCGTTACTGCCGGTGGAGCTGATTCTGCAAGTCGGCTCATCCGCCGGTTTCGCGATGATCTTCGCCCTGCTGATCGCCGCGATCCTGTGGAACCTCGGCACCTGGTGGCTGGGCCTGCCGGCCTCGTCGTCGCACACGCTGATCGGTTCGATCATCGGCGTTGGCGTGGCCAATGCCTTGATGCACGGTCGTGACGGCACCAGCGGCGTGGACTGGGCCCAGGCGACCAAGATTGGTTACGCGTTGCTGCTGTCGCCGCTGGTGGGGTTCGGTTGCGCGGCGCTGTTGCTGCTGGCCCTGCGCGCCTTCGTGAAGAATCGTTCGCTGTACAAGGCCCCGAAAGGCAACACGCCACCGCCATGGTGGATTCGCGGTCTGCTGATTTTGACCTGCACCGGCGTGTCGTTCGCCCACGGATCCAACGACGGCCAGAAAGGCATGGGCCTGATCATGCTGATTCTGGTCGGCACCCTGCCGATGGCCTACGCGCTGAACCGCACCATGCCTGCCGATCAAACGTTGCAGTTCGCTGCGGTGGCCGAAGTCACCCAGCAGGCGCTGGTGAAAAGCGCCCCGCAGCCGGCCCCGGCCGATCCGCGTCCGGTGCTCTCGGATTACGTGCGCAGCAAGGAAGCCGCACCACAATTGATCCCCGCCCTCGCCGCGCTGATCGGGCACATCGGTGAGGAAGTGAAAGGCTACGGTTCGCTGTCGAAAGTCCCGGCGCAGGCCATGGGCAACGTGCGCAACGACATGTACCTGGCCAGCGAAACCATTCGCCTGATGGACAAGAACAAGGTCGGCAGCTTCGACGCCGACACCAGCGGCAAGCTGCAACTGTTCAAGCAACAGATCGACAATGCCACGCGGTTCATTCCGCTGTGGGTGAAGATCGCCGTGGCGATTGCGTTGGGTCTGGGCACCATGGTCGGCTGGAAGCGGATCGTGGTCACGGTCGGCGAGAAGATCGGCAAGACCCACCTGACCTACGCCCAGGGCGCCTCGGCGGAAACCGTGGCGATGCTGACCATCGGCGCCGCCGACATGTTCGGCCTGCCGGTGTCGACCACCCATGTGTTGTCCTCGGGCGTGGCCGGGACCATGGTCGCCAACGGCGGCGGCCTGCAGATGAAGACCATCCGCAATCTGCTGATGGCGTGGGTGCTGACCTTGCCGGCGGCGATTCTGCTGTCGGGCAGTCTGTATTGGCTGTTTACCCAGATCTTCTGAACACTTCAGGTCCTTGTGGGAGCGGGCTTGGTCCGGGCGGCGATCCGACGAATGCGGTCTGCCAGTCACGATGATGTCGACTGACACTCCCCTTTCGCGAGCAAGCCCGCTCCCACTTTTGATCTGTGCAGGACTGTTAGAGCGTCGAACGAATCAAATCCCCCAGCCAGTCCATGAACACCCGCACCCGTAACGGCAGATGCCGCTGCCTCGCGTACAGCAGTGAAATGCCCATCGCCGGCGCGGTGTACTGCGGCAGCACGGTGACAATCTCGCAGCTGTCCAGATAGGTGTTCATGCCGGTACGCGGCACCTGAATCAGACCGAACCCGCCCAGGCACGCCGACTCGTAGGCATCGGTGCTGTTGACCGTCACACTGCCGGCCATCGGTACACGGTGGACCTGCCCGTCCTGCTCGTAGACAAACCCTTCCGAACGCGAACCCAGCACACCGACGTAATGCACCAGTCGATGCTGCGCCAGATCCTCAAGCGTTTGCGGCACGCCGTAGCGCTCGAGATACGCGGGGCTGGCGCAGTTGATCATGCTGAAATCCCCCAGGTGCCGCGCCACCACCGACTGATCGGGCTGCGCGCCGATGCGCACCACGCAATCGAAACCTTCGGCGAGCAGGTCGACCCGGCGATCGGTGCTGCTGATTTCCAGCTCCAGATTCGGATGGCGCGCCATGAATTCCGGCAGCTTCGGCATGATCAGTCGCCGCGACAGAATGTTCGGCATGTCGACCCGGATCCGCCCGGTCAGCGACGCCTCGTCCTGTCGGAACAGGTTCTCGATTTCGTCCATGTGCGACAGCAGATCCTTGCTCCGCTCGTACAGCGCCAGGCCGTCCTGAGTCGCCTGGACCTTGCGCGTGGTGCGTTGCAGCAGACGCGTGCCGAGCAGGGTTTCCAGCGCCTGCACCTGCTCGGACACCGTCGAGCGCGGCAGCCCGAGACTCTCCCCCGCCATCGTAAAACTCGACAATTCGCTGACCCGGACGAAGGTGCGCAGCAGTTCCAGTTTGTTCATGGGCCACCCATTGATTGTTCGGATAATCCGACCAGTGATTCCTGTTCAGGCCTGTTTATCACCTCATGGCGGATAAATAAACTTTGCTGCATCAACCGTCACTGCTCTCGAGGAAATCCCATGAACCGCAAAATCGCATTGATCACCGGTGCCAGCCGTGGCCTCGGCAAGAACGCCGCCCTGCACCTCGCCGCGCAAGGCGTGGACATCATCGGCACCTATAACAGCCGCGCCGATGAAGCCCAGGCGCTGGTCGAGGAACTGAAAGCACTCGGCGCCAACGCCGTGATGCTGCAACTGGATGTCGGCCGCAGCGAAGGCTTTGCCGATTTCGCCGTGCGGGTCGGGCAAGCGCTGCAACAGCTCGGACAACCACGCTTCGACTTCCTGATCAATAACGCCGGGATTGGTGTGCATGCATCCTTCGCCGACACCACGCCGGAGCAGTTCGACCTGCTGATGAATGTGCAGTTGAAAGGGCCGTTCTTCCTGACTCAGCAACTGCTGCCGCTGATCAACAATGGCGGGCGGATCATCAACATCTCCAGCGGTCTGGCCCGCTTCACCCTGCCGGGTTACGCCGCTTACGCGGCGATGAAAGGCGCGATGGAAGTGCTGACCCGTTATCAGGCCAAGGAGCTCGGTGCGCGGCAGATCGCCGTGAACATCCTGGCACCCGGCGCCATCGAAACCGACTTCGGCGGCGGCGCGGTGCGCGACAATTCGGCGCTGAATGCGATGGTCGCCAGCAACACCGCACTGGGCCGTGCCGGGCAGCCGGATGACATTGGTGGTGCGCTGGCACTGCTGCTGGCGCCGGGGGCGCAATGGATCAACGGTCAGCGGATTGAAGCGTCGGGCGGGATGTTTCTCTAAACCCGGCAAAAATCCCGGACAAAAAAAAAACGCAGCCCTCACAGGCTGCGATTTTTTTGTTTCAGTGCTGGCAGACGCTGCGCATCACCAGTCGCTCGCGCACCACGTCATAACCCCAGTGGTAGATGTAGGTGTACGGCAGGAAGAACAGCAGCACGCCGATGTCGAGCAGAAACGCCTGCCACAGACTGACCGACAGCCACCAGGCAATCAGCGGCACGCCCATCACGATCAACCCGCCCTCGAACAGCAGCGCGTGCACCACCCGCACCCAGGCGTTGTGGGCGATGTTCCAGCGTTTGAGCAGGCGGTCGAAGAAGCCGTTGAACACCACGTTCCAGCCCAGGGCGAGCAGTGCAATGGCGATAGTGACGGCGCCCATTTCGACCAGCGGCTTGCCCATGATCCACGCCAGCAAAGGGGTACAGATCAGGATCGCCAGCAGTTCGAAACCGATGGCCTGGAAGATACGTTCAGTGATGGATTTGTTGGCAGTCATGGCCGAAGTCCTCTGTGAAGATGGTTGCCATGATCCAGCACCACACCGATACTTCATAACCAATAACCATCGATCAAGGCGATAGTTCATGGCTTCTCAGGAAGTGTTGCTGGCGTTCGTCCAGGCGGCGACTCAAGGCTCTTTTTCAGCGGCGGCGCGCAAACTCGGGCGCAGTCAGTCCACCGTCAGTGCAGCGGTGGCCAGCCTGGAAATCGATCTGGACCTGGTCCTGTTCGACCGCAGCAGCCGCAAACCGACGCTGACCCCGGCCGGCCACGTAATGCTGCAGCGGGCCGAGGCGATTCTGTCGGCCACCAGCCGCCTGGAAATGACCGCCCGGCAATTGGCCCAGGGCGTCGAGCCGAAACTCACGGTGGCGATCTCCGACACTTATCAGTCCGACCGTTTCGAAGCGGCACTGGTGGGTTTCGAGCAGCGCTATCCGGATCTGGAGCTGGAATGCCTGATCGCCGAATGTGAAGACCTGATCGAACTGGTGCAGCGCGGTCGGGCGCACCTGGCATTCGCCGAGATGCAGGACAATTACCCGCCGGATCTGGCGACCGCGACCGTCGCCGAACGTACTGAAATTGCCTTGTTCGTTGGCCGTAATCATCCGTTGGCGGCGCTGGAATCCGTCGATCAAACAGTCCTGGAGCAACATCGCGAGCTGCGCCTGGCCACCATCGTCAATCCTTATGACAGTCGCGGCAAAGGTCGGGTGTGGTCGGCGCCGAGTTATCTGATGCTGCTGGAAATGGCCGAAAAAGGCTTCGGCTGGGCGCCGCTGCCGCGCTGGCTGGTGGAGCGTTTCGGTAATGATCTGCTGGTTGAACTGAAGGTGCGCGGCTGGCCGAAACCGGTGTTCGTCGATGCGCTGTGGTCGCGGCTGTACCCGCCGGGGCCGGCGGGGAGCTGGTTGCTGAGCAAGATGCTGGAATAGCGGTGCCCTCAATCGCTAGCAGGCTAGCTCCCACACCGGACCTGTGGGAGCCAGCCTGCTGGCGATAGCGGCCGCTCAGGCCGCTGCAATATCGACCGGGCGGTTGACCTGAAAGTACTCGTGCAACCCGCGCATTGTCGGCAGCTCCAACGCCTGCGCCGCATAACACAATCCCACCCGCCGGGTCGGCGCCGGCAGGTGCAGCGCTCGCACCACGATGTGCGCATGCCCGCTGACCAAGGACTGCGGCAACATCGCCACGCCGACACCTGCCGCGACCATGTGAAGCGCCTGTTGCAGTGAACCGGTATGTCCCGCCACCGCTTCCGGCGAACGCCCGTACAGCGCCATCAATCGCTGATGGGAAGGATGCTGCGGGCAGGTGATCCAGTCCTCGATCGGCGCCCAGCCGGCCTGCGCGTTGGCCATCGGGTGATCGAGAGGCAGCGCCATCACATAGGATTCTTCCCACAGCGGCAGGAACAGTTCGTCTTCGCAGCACATTTCCTCGACCGCCAATCGACCATCGCCGTGACAGCCCTCTTCCAGAGTCAGCAGCAGATTGGGCAACGCCTGATGGGCCATGCGCACAAAGGCTTCGATGTGGCTGGCGGCGATATCGCCCTCGATGCCGAGGGTCAGTGGCGCGCGGTTTTCGCGGCCGCGAAACATCCGGCTCAACGCCTCGGATTCGGCCACCATCCGCCGCGCCTGGGGGTACAGCAGTCGCGCTTCGTCGCTGACTTCCACACCACGGGGCTGACGCACGAACAGCGTCGCGCCGAGTTCTTCTTCCAGCTGTTTGATGGTCGCCGACAACGTGGGCTGGCTGATGAACAGCCGTTGCGCGGCGGCGGTGATGTTGCGTTCCTCGAACACCGCGAGGAAGGCTTTGAGATGGCGGATATCCATAGGAGATTCCGATAGCAGACAGAGGAATAAGGCATTTTTCAGCCTCCAGCGGGCTAAATATACTGCGTCCCGAATCTGGTTATTTGTTTTTCTTATCTCAGGAGTTCAACCATGAGCAAGCCATTGATCATCATCACGGGCGCCAGCTCGGGCATCGGCGAAGCCACCGCTCGCCGCTTGAGCGCTGCCGGCCATCCACTGCTGTTGCTGGCCCGGCGCATCGAACGCCTCGAAGCACTGGCCCTGCCGAACACCCTCAGCCGCCGCGTCGACATCACCGACCGCGCCGCATTGCTGGCCGCTGTGGCCGAAGCGGAAGCGCAGTTCGGCCCGGCCGATGCGCTGATCAACAACGCCGGGGTGATGCTGTTGGGCGAGATGAGCAAACAGGACCCGGCGCAGTGGGACCAGATGCTCGACGTCAACGTGAAGGGTTTGCTCAACGGCGTGCATGCGGTGGTCGCCGGGATGATCGAGCGCAAGCACGGCACCATCATCAACGTCAGCTCGGTGGCCGGGCGCAAGACGTTCCCGAACCATGTGGCGTATGTCGGCACCAAGTTTGCGGTGCATGGATTGTCGGAAAACCTGCGTGAAGAGTTGTCGCCGCATAACGTGCGGGTGACCACGATTGCGCCGGGTGCGGTGGAGACCGAATTGTTGAGCCACACCACGGACGAGGCGATCAAGACCGGGTATCAGGCTTGGAAGCAGGACATGGGTGGGACGGTGTTGAGCGCCGAAGATGTGGCTACGGCGATTGCCTATGCGTATGGGCAGCCGCAGGGGGTTTGTATTCGGGAGATTGTGATGGCTGCGACTCGGCAACAGGCCTAAAGGCGAAAGGCAAAATCAAAAGCGCCCTCACCCTAACCCTCTCCCGGAGGGAGAGGGGACTGACCGGGGTGTCTTACGTAATACGCCGACCTGCAAGACCGAGCCGATTATGGATTCACGGAAATTCGTTCAGGTCGGTGATTTTCTGCAATATACCCGGATTGGTCCCCTCTCCCTCCGGGAGAGGGCTAGGGTGAGGGCAAGCGGTCCAAAGCCGAAAGCCGCCCCTCGATAAACCGCCGCTCCGGCTCCTGCCGAGTCAATTCCAAGGCACGCCGGTAAGCCGCCCGCGCCTCTTCACCCCGCCCCAACTGCCGACAAAACTCCGCCCGCGCCGAATGCGCCAGGTGGTAATCCTGCAACTCCCCACGGTCCAGAATTCCCTCGATCAAGGTCAACCCGGCCAGCGCCCCGTCCCGCTTGGCCACCGCCACCGCCCGGTTCAACTCGATCACCGGCGACGGCACCGCCCGCAGCAACACGTCATACAGCCCGACGATCTGCGCCCAGTCCGTCTCCCCCGCCGTCGGCGCTTCGGCGTGCACCGCCGCTATCGCCGCTTGCAGGCAATACGGTCCGAAGCGTCCGGTGGTCAGCGCTTTTTCCACCAGATCGCAGCCTTCGGCAATCAGCTCGGCATTCCACAATCCGCGATCCTGATCATCCAGCAAAATCAACTCACCATCGGGCGATGAGCGCGCCGACCGCCGCGATTCATGCAGCAACATCAGCGCCAGCAACCCCATGACTTCCGGGTCCGGCAACAACTCCAGCAGCAACCGCCCGAGGCGAATCGCCTCGCGGGTCAAATCCTCGCGGGTCACCTGGGCGCCGCCGGACGCCGAATAGCCCTCGTTGAACACCAGATAAATCACCCGCAGCACACTGTCGAGGCGTTCGGGCAATTCGCTCAAACTCGGGACTTGATAAGGGATTTTCGCATCGCGAATCTTCGCCTTGGCCCGCACGATGCGCTGGGCAATCGCTGCCGGGGCCGAGAGAAATGCGCGGGCGATTTCTTCAGTGGTGAGGTCGCAGACTTCACGCAGGGTCAGCGGCACTTGCGCGTCGGCCGCCAGCGCCGGGTGGCAGCAGGTGAAGATCAGGCGCAGGCGATCGTCTTCCACGTCTTCAACGTCCCATTCGGACTGTTCCAGCTCTTCCAGTTGCGCCAGCAACAACGGCTGCGAGGCCTTGAACCGTGCGCGCCGGCGCAACACGTCAATGGCCTTGAAGCGCCCGGTGGACACCAGCCACGCACGCGGGTTATCCGGCACACCATCGCGCTGCCAGCGTTCGACCGCGACGAAGAACGCCTCGTGCAAGGCTTCTTCGGCGAGGTCGAAATCGCCGAGCAGACGGATCAGGGTCGCGAGGATCCGCCGCGAGTCTTCGCGGTAGACCTGCGCGACCCGTGCCGCGACCTCAGACATTCAACTGCCGCACGGGACGCACTTCGACACTGCCGACCCGGGCCGCCGGAATGTTGCCGGCGACCTGAATCGCTTCGTTGAGGTCCCGTGCGTCGATCAGGTAGAAACCGGCCAGTTGCTCCTTGGTCTCGGCGAACGGGCCGTCGGTGATCGACAACTTGCCGTTGCGCATGCGCACCGTGGTGGCGGTCTGCACCGACTCCAGTGCTTCGGCGGCAACCATCCGGCCGCTGCCCTGGATCGACTCGGCGTAGGCCCAGCATTCGGCGTCTTCCGGGCTGTCGGGCGAGGAATGCAGCAGGCGCTCATCGCTGTAGACCAGGCATAAATACTTCATGGCATTCTCCTGAATCGGACGGATCAACTATGGCTGAAGATCAGGGTTTCGCATCAAACAGCGTCGAGCCGGTCATCGGATCGAACGGTGCCGACCAGTGTTCGTGGGCAATTTTCCACGCCCCGCCGACCAGCCGATAGCAGGCGGTGGCGCGCATCCAGCAACTCTGGGTTTCGCCCTTGTCATTGGTCCCGCCGCAATTGGCGACCCAGTGGGCGAAGGCGATGTTGTCGCCAGTCTCGATGGCGATTTCGTGGAACTCGAAGATGTGCGGGCCGGGGCACATTTCCATGCAATCCACCCAGTGGGCGCGATAGGCCTCTTTGCCCTTGAATTGCAGGGCCTTGATCGCATCGAACGAGAGGATGTCGTCGGCGTACAGCGCCATGACTTTCTCGACGTCCTTGGTCATGACGGCTTCGCGGTAGGTGTTAATCAGGGTCTGGATATCGCTTTGTGCGCTCATGGTGTTCTCCGTGTTTTTTGTTGTGAAGACACCCTTTGTCGTTCGGCGATTTGCCGGATCGACAGCTGAAACAAAAAAAATCCAGAGAACGCAAAGTCGCTAGAATCCGAGGCTCATCTTTGTAGGAAAAAGGAAATTCCCTTGTCAGCCAAACTCGTGCCGTACGAGAGCCTTAACGCCTTGCAGCGTCAGCAGGTCGAAGCGATTGAAATCCACGCCGAGCAGATCAAATTCTCCGGCGACATCCACGGTGCATTGCACACCCTGCTGTCGAAACCCGGCCCCGGCGTGAAGGGTTTTGCGCTGCTGGCAGAAGATGAGCCAGTGGCGTTCCTGCTGCTCAAGCGCCCGCCGGTGTTGCCGGAATGGGCCAATGAACACAGCGCCACCCTGCATGCACTGCAAGTCGATCACCGCGCACAGGGCAAGGGTTATGGCAAGGCTTGCCTGCTGGCGTTGCCGGACGTTGCGCGCCAGGCCTGGCCGGAAATCAAAGGACTGGAACTGTCGGTGGACGCCGACAACGACGCCGCGATTGCGCTGTACGCCAAGTACGGTTTCGTCGACAGCGGTGAAGCGTACAAGGGCCGCATCGGCTACGAGCGGCGCATGGGCCTGTTCTTCTAATCGTCGAGGGAACAACGATGATCGATTCAATCCAAGCGCTGGAAGCCATTTACGGATTGCCCCACGAACGGGCTGTGCGCAAGCAGATCGGTTTTCTCAACGAGGACTATCAGGCGATGGTCCGGGTCTCGCCGCTGGTGATTGTCAGCTCGGTCGGCGCCGACGGCATCGACGGCTCCCCGCGCGGCGATGCGCCGGGTTTTGTGCGGATCATCGACGAGCGCACTCTGGCCCTGCCGGATCGCCCGGGGAACAACCGCATCGATACCCTGCGCAACGTGCTGCACGATCCGCGAGTGTCGCTGTTGTTCATCATTCCGGGGATTGGCGAGACGTTGCGGGTCAATGGCACCGCGACCATCAGCGCTGATCCCGAGTTACTGGAAAGCTTCGCGGTCAACGGCAAACCGGCGCGCACGGTGTTGCTGGTGACGGTGGAGGCGGCGTTCTTTCATTGCTCGAAAGCGTTCGTGCGTTCGGATGCGTGGAATCCGCAAACCCATCTGCCGCGCTCGGCGCTGCCGACGGCGGGCGCGTTTCACAAGCGTCTGAATGATGGGCAGTTTGATGCCGAGGCTTATGATCGCGAGGCCCCGAAGCGAGTGCTCGACACGCTGTACTGACCAAAACTTGCAAACACCATTTTCCCTTGTGGGAGCGGGCTTGCTCGCGATGGCGGTGGGTCAGTCAAACTAAATATCGACTGACACGACGCCTTCGCGAGCAAGCCCGCTCCCACAGGGGATTTGCAGTGTTCTTCAGAGGGTCAGGATCATCTCGTGCCACGCCATCCCGCCGTGGTCGGACTCGGACGGTTTGATGTAGGCAAAACCGAATCCGGCGTACAGCGGGATGTGCCGCTCCTTGCACATCAGGTGAATGGTCGCCTTGCCCTGCTCGCGCATGCGTTCGATGAATTCGCCCAGCAGGCGCTTGGCCAGCCCCAGGCCCTGATAGTCCGGGTGCACCACCACCGACATGATCACCACGTTCGGCCCGGCCGGGTCGTGGCCGATCAGTTCCTTGAACGCCTCGTCGGACATCTGCACATCAAATGCCGCGCCGGAGTTGATGAAGCCGGCCACCTGCCCGTCCACTTCGGCGACGATGAAACCGTCCGGCCAGGTGGCGATGCGCGTGGCGATCTTCTCGCGGGTCGCGGCTTCGTCGCCTTCGTAGGCGAGGGTTTCGATGGCGTAGCAACGGTCCAGATCGGCGGCGGTGACGTGGCGGATGACGGTGTTCATGGCGGCTCGAAATCAGTGAAAACAAGGCCGCCAAGGATAAAGGAATAAGGTGTTCATATCGATCCGCACGGGCAGCGTAAAGCCTGCGTATAAGCGCTTTTCTTCGCAATCGGGACGGTCTATTCCTGAGCACTGTCTCTGATCACCCGAAGGGGAAACAGCTTATGAGCAGCGTGGAAATCGGTTTGTTGATGATGTTGGGCATCAGCTTCTTCGGCTTCATCACCTTGGGCATCGACCTGTTGCGGGCGCGACGGATCAAGGGCAAGTAAGACTGGACCGGCAGCGCGAAACGGGTTCGCGCTGCCGGTTGTAGATCAGGTTTTCTTTTCCACCGGGACGCAGATTTCCAGCTTGCCGGTGTTGGTTTTGGGATTGAAATCGGCGCTGTAGCGTTCCAGCTCCGGGGCGTTGAGCCCTTTGTACTCGGACGCCGGCAGCCAGGTGTTATAGATGTAATCAATGGTCTGCGGCAGCTGATCCAGCGAACCCTTGTGTTCGAACACCGCGTACTGGCGTGGCAGGATTTCGATCCACGGATACTTTTCCTGCGGGAAGTCGTCCAGCTTGCGGATTTCGACTCCGGCCATGTAATCGAAACCGCCGTTGCCGTCGAAATTGCTGCAGACACCGTAGGTCACTTCGCCCTTCTGCCCCGGAATGTTTCCGATGTGCGGGATCAATTTTTCCCACAGCGCAGGGATGTCCTGAACGGTCTCTTTGGTGAAGCGATCGCGAAAACCTGCAATCAGCAGGAAGTGTCCATGTTCGAAGCGAGGTTCAGCCACTTCGACGCGTTTTTGCTCATCCATGACTCGACTCCTTGAACGAAAAAAGTGGGTTCGGCTGGGAGTATAGAAGCCAAACCCGATTCGCACATTTACAGCGTATGCAGGGCCTCGGCGGCGCCGGAACCGACGAACTCGTTATAGCCCGATACGATCACGTAGACCGCGAAATAGCAGAAGATCGCTGCCGATGCCAGGTAGGAATAGCGCAGCAGTTTGTCGCCCAGCAACTTGCCGCCATGGCTCGCGGCGAAACACAGCCCCGCCGACCACAGCAGCCCGGCGCACAGGAAGCCGCCAAGGAACAGCGCCGAGCTCAAAGGACCGCCGCCGCCGGAGCGGGCGATCAACGTACCGCCCACGGCCGCGAACCAGAGGATGGCGCTCGGCGACGACATGGCGAGAAAAATCCCACGGAAGAATTCCTTGCGATGGGAGTTCTGGCCAACCTCGGCGGTCGCCGCCAATTGCGCCTCGTGGTGGATCGCCGAATACATCATCTTCGCCGCGAAGTAGATCAACAGCGCCGAACCGCCGATCCACAGCACCCAGCGCACAGTTTCGTATTGCAGCAGAACGGTCATTCCGGCCAGCGCCAGCACCGCGTAGATCAGGTCGCCGACGCAGGTGCCGAGACCCAGTGCGAAGCCTTGAAAATAGCCGCGCTGCATCGCCAGGGTGATCATCGCGATGTTGGCCACGCCGATATCCAGGCACAGCGAAAGGCTCAACAAAAAGCCGCTGGTGAATTCCATTAACCGTTTTCCTTGGGAAAAAATTGTTGTCGTGCACGCTGGACAGCCTGCCATCGCTGCCCTTATCTTCCGCCACAGGTCACCGCAGTGACCAGCGTCGCTCGGACGGTTCCGGGCGCTTACGTTATCCGAGGCAACAATGGCTGAACAAGGTTCGCCGCGCCGCTTTGCGCGCATAGATCGACTCCCCCCTTACGTTTTCAACATCACTGCCGAGCTGAAGATGGCCGCCCGACGTCGTGGCGAAGACATCATCGACTTGAGCATGGGCAACCCCGACGGCGCCACGCCGCCGCACATCGTTGAAAAACTGGTGCAGGTTGCACAACGCGAAGACACCCACGGTTACTCCACGTCCAAGGGCATTCCGCGCCTGCGTCGGGCGATTTCCAACTGGTACAAGGAACGCTACGAGGTCGAGATCGACCCGGAAAGCGAAGCCATCGTCACCATCGGTTCCAAGGAAGGCCTGGCGCACCTGATGCTGGCGACCCTGGATCAGGGCGACACCGTGCTGGTACCGAACCCGAGCTACCCGATTCACATCTACGGTGCCGTGATTGCCGGCGCCCAGGTGCGGTCGGTGCCACTGGTGCCGGGCGTGGATTTCTTTGCCGAGCTGGAACGGGCGATTCGCGGCTCGATCCCGAAACCGAAGATGATGATCCTCGGCTTCCCGTCCAACCCCACCGCCCAGTGCGTGGAGCTGGATTTCTTCGAGCGGGTGATCGCCCTCGCCAAACAGTACGACGTGCTGGTGGTGCACGACCTGGCTTACGCCGACATCGTCTACGACGGCTGGAAAGCCCCGTCGATCATGCAGGTGCCGGGCGCCAAGGACATCGCGGTGGAGTTTTTCACCCTGTCCAAGAGCTACAACATGGCGGGCTGGCGCATTGGTTTCATGGTCGGCAACCCGGAACTGGTCAGCGCCCTGGCGCGAATCAAGAGCTACCACGACTACGGCACCTTCACCCCGCTGCAGGTGGCCGCAATTGCTGCGCTGGAAGGCGATCAGCAATGCGTGCGCGACATCGCCGAGCAATATCGCCAGCGTCGCAACGTACTGGTCAAAGGCCTGCATGAACTGGGCTGGATGGTCGAGAACCCGAAAGCCTCGATGTACGTCTGGGCGAAGATTCCCGACGCCTACGCCCATCTCGGTTCGCTGGAGTTCGCCAAGAAGCTGCTGGCCGAGGCCAAGGTCTGCGTCTCGCCGGGCGTTGGTTTCGGTGAGTACGGCGACGATCACGTGCGCTTCGCGCTGATCGAGAACCAGGACCGGATTCGCCAGGCCGTACGCGGGATTCGCGGGATGTTCCGGGCGGATGGCCTGGCACCGAAAATCGTCTGACGACACGCTCCCACAGGGTTCGGTTGTCCAGCCTGTAAATTGATCGCCCACAAAAAACCGCATCGCTGCGGTTTTTTTGTGTCTTGCGTTCGAGGTTAAACGAACAGGGACAACAACAGAATAAAGCCCAGGCCAACCACCGACAGGATGGTTTCCATCGCCGTCCAGGTCTTGAAGGTCTCAGCCACGGTCATGTTGAAGTACTGCTTCACCAGCCAGAAACCGGCATCGTTGACGTGGGACAGGATCAAGGAGCCGGCACCGGTGGCCAGCACCAGCAGCTCACGGTTCACGCCCGGGATCATCCCCACGACTGGCACCACAATACCCGCACCGGTGATGGTCGCCACAGTGGCCGAACCGGTCGCGATGCGGATCACCGCCGCCACCAGCCACGCCAGCAGGATCGGCGAGATCTGCGCGCTGACCGCCATGTGGCCGATCACGTCGCCCACACCGCTGGTCACCAGCATCTGCTTGAAGCCACCGCCGGCGCCGATGATCAGGATGATCGCGGCAGTTGGCGCCAGGCTGGCGTCGAGCCACTTGAGCATCTGTTGGGAACCGATGCCCTGCTTGGCGCCGAAGGTGTACAGCGACAGCAGCAATGCCAGCAGCAGCGCCGAAATCGGGTGACCGATCATGTCCATCCAGGTGCGGAAGAAATGACCGTCCGGCAGCGCCACATCAGCGAAGGTTTTCAACAGCATCAGGAACACCGGCAGCAGCACGGTGACCAGGGTGATACCGAAGCTTGGCAGTTTGGTCGAATCGGTTTCACGGGCCAGTTGATCGACCAGTTCCTGGTTCGGATGACCCGGGATGTGCTTGGCGATGAACGTACCGAAGATCGGACCGGCAATGATGGCGGTCGGCAGCGCGACGATCAGACCGTAGAGAATGGTCTTGCCGATGTCGGCACCGAACACGCCGATGGCCAGCAGCGGGCCCGGGTGCGGCGGCACCAGGCCGTGCACGGCGGACAGGCCGGCGAGCAGCGGAATACCGATCTTGATGATCGACACACCGGTGCGGCGAGCGACGATGAACACCAGCGGAATCAGCAGCACGAAGCCGATTTCGAAGAACAGCGGAATGCCCACCAGGAACGCGGCGAACATCATGGCCCACTGAACCTTGTCCTTGCCGAACGCGCGGATCAGGGTCTGGGCGATCTGATCGGCACCGCCGGATTCGGCCATCATTTTGCCGAGCATGGTGCCCAGCGCGAGGATGATGCCGACGAAACCGAGCACACCACCGAAGCCGTCCTGGAACGCCTTGATGATGGTGCCGATCGGCATGCCGGACGTCAGGCCGAGGAACGCGGCGGCGATGGTCAGGGCAATGAAGGGATGGAGCTTGAACTTGGTGATCAGGACGATAAGCCCGATCACCGTGACCACTGCATCAAGCAGCAGGTAGGCGTCATGGGACATGCCAAACATTGGGGGTGTCTCCTGGTTTGTTGTTGTTATTAAAGCGGGTTAATCAGAAGTCGAAAGGACAGCGCTATCTTCGCAATCACACTCATACCGCCTGTTTCAGGCCATGGGCCTGCCACCAGACGTGGGCTTGCGACGCCAGTTCTTCAACGCTGTGGATCGAAGCATTCAGGGCCAGGGTCAACGGCTCGCCCTTGGGCGATTCGAGGGTGGCGAACTGGCTTTCGATCAAGGTCGCCGGCATGAAGTGGCCCGGACGGTGGGACACACGTTCGGCGGCCACTTCAGGCGTCAATTCGAGGAACACGAAGCCCAGACCCGGCAAGGCGCTGCGCAGCACTTCGCGGTAACTGTGTTTGAGGGCCGAGCAGGTCAGCACCGGACGTTCGCCCAGGGCGTCGACGCGGCGCAGTTCATCGCACAGGCTGTCGAGCCAGCCGGCACGGTCTTCGTCGTTCAGGGGGATCCCCGCGCTCATCTTTTCGATGTTCGCGGCCGGATGGAAAGTATCGCCTTCAATGGCAGTGGCGCCGCTCAATTGGCACAGGGCCTCGCTGACGCACGTCTTGCCGCAACCGGCAACGCCCATGATGACCAGGGCGGTGATGGGATGATTCATGTAACACCTCAGCGCGCAGACAGCGCTACCTTTGCTAGCTATGACTCTAGTGCACAGGCAGAAGTTGCCGACGCCTTCTTGTCGTTTTTTTGGGTTGCAGCAGGTTTTGTCCGTACGCCAAAAAGCGAGGATCAGGCAGGACCTCGCTTACGCATTTGCAGCTGCATAAGGACAGCGCTACCTTAGTGCCTTGATTTTTGTTTGGCAAGCCGCCCGATGACCACCCCTAAAAACGATAAAAACACCCGCACCACCGGCCGTCCCACCCTCAATGAAGTTGCCCGGCTGGCCGGGGTCAGTCCGATTACCGCCTCGCGCGCCTTGCGCGGGGTCAGCACGGTTGCCACAGATCTGGTGGAAAAAGTGCAAAAAGCCGCGCTGGAACTCAACTACGTGGTCAACCCCGCCGCCCGCGCCCTGGCGTCGGCCCAGAGCCATTCGGTGGTGGTGCTGGTGCCTTCGCTGTCCAACCTGCTGTTCATCGACACCCTGGAAGCCATTCATCGGGTGCTGACGCCCAAAGGCTTTGAAGTGCTGATCGGCAACTTCCACTACTCGCGTGATGAAGAAGAAAACCTGCTGCGCAACTACATGGCCTATCAGCCACGCGGTTTGCTGCTGACCGGCTTCGACCGCACCGAAAGTTCGCGACGGATGATCGAGGCCAGCAACATTCCCTGCGTGTACATGATGGAACTGGACAGCGCCGCCGGGGTGAACTGCGTCGGTTTCTCCCAGCTCAGCGCCGGGGAAACCGCCGCCGAGCATTTGCTGTCCCGTGGCCGCAAGCGTCTGGCGTACATCGGCGCGCAACTCGATCAGCGCACCCTGCTGCGCGGTGAAGGCTTTCGCAAGGCGTTGCAGAAGGCTGGTCGCTATGACCCGGATTTGGAAGTGCTGACACCGCGCTCATCGTCCGTGGGCCTGGGTGGCGAGTTGTTCCTGCAACTGCTGGCGGCGCACCCGGATGTCGATGCGATCTTCTTTGGCAATGACGACCTGGCCCAGGGCGCCCTGCTCGAAGCGCTGCGCAACGGAATCAAAATCCCCGAACAAGTGGCGATCCTCGGTTTCAACGACCTGCCGATGTCGGAGCACATGGTGCCGCGCCTGAGCAGCATCAACACGCCCCGCGAAGCGATCGGCAAGCGTGCGGCGGAGCAGATGCTGACGCTGATGGCCGGTAACAGCGTGGCGCGGCCGGTGGAGGACATGGGCTTCGAACTGAAGATTCGCGAGAGCACCTGACTCAACCTCCCAGCAACTCCACCAGAGCCAGCGCGCCCTTCTGCAACGGCTGGCTCTTGAGCCACACCGCGTGCACCGGCAGCACCAGACCGTTTTCGATGTTGCGAAAATTCAGCCGTTTCAAGCGTCCGCTATCGAGCCACGGCTGTACCACCGACAACGGAAAATTGCCCCAACCCAACCCCGCCTCGACCATTTCCAGCGCCGTTTCCAGGCTGTCGGTGCGCCAGTGGGATTCGGCCACCAGCGGCCGGGTTTCGCTGATCGGCAAGTCGCGACTGCCGACGACGATCTGCCGGACATGCACCAGATCCTCGAGAAACAGGTCCTGCCCCTGCAACAGCGGACTGTCCGCCACCAGCGTGGCGATCATCCGCTCAGTGCCGACAAACTGAAAACGCTCCAGCACATTCACGCTCAACCCGGCGAACGCCAGGCACACGCTGATCCGACCACTGTGGAGCATCGCCAGCACATCGTCCTGTGGCGCGGTCAGCACTTCAATGTCGAGCAGCGGATGGCGCTCGCTGATGTCCTTGATCGCCGTCAGCAACCGTCGGCGATCGATATCCGCCGCCACGCCGATCGATAACTTGCTCTCCAGCCCCAACGACAACTGCACCGCGTGCACCTGCAATTGCTTGAGCTGATCGGCGATCAATCGCGCATGGGGAACCAGCGAAAGTGCCATGGCCGTGGGTTGCGGTTCTCGGTGACGACGGTCGAACAGCGGGTAGCCGAGTTCGGCTTCAAGATTGCCGATGGCCATGCTCACCGCCGAGGGGACTTTTCCCAATGCCCTGGCAGCCGCGGAAAACGAGCCGCGCTCGATCACGGCGAGAAACAGCTCGATGCTTTCACTGTTGAAATTCACTTCGCACACCTATCAATAAAACTGAAAGCTACTGACTTTTTCTGTCACCTCCATTGAAGCTATCTTTCGTCGCCTTCGCCAGCCCCACTGGCCACAAGTCGCAAGAAAGAGGCAATTCCCCATGCAAGGCGTCAAACGCAAACTGGTTTATGTGTCGCTCTATGAAGTGATCGGCATGACCTTCTCGGCCCTCGGCCTGGCCCTGTTGTCCGGCACTTCGCCCGGCAGCACCGGCCCGCTGGCGGTGATCATCACCACCATCGCCGTGACCTGGAACTTCATCTACACCTCGCTGTTCGAGCGTTGGGAAAGCCGTCAGGTGTCACGCACCCGCACGGTCAAACGCCGTATCGCCCACGCCGTCGGATTTCAACTGACGCTGATCGTGTTCCTGATTCCCCTGATCGCGTGGTGGATGAACATCAGTCTGGTGCAGGCCTTTTTGCTGGATCTGGCGCTGATCGTGTTTATCCCTTGCTACACCTTCGCGTTCAACTGGTTGTTCGATAAGGTGTTCGGCTTGCCAGCGTCTGCGCTGCCGGATCCGCAGCCCGCGACATAAATCGTTAATTGGTAAGCGGATATTGCAAGAAATCGGCGGTTTTCCCTCGCCAACCGCCGATATAAACAATCCTTGATTTCCGATAGCAGGCTAAGCTTTTCCATCAATAAAAAATGGATCAGCCCATGACTGCAAACGCCCCCGCCGCGCAACGCGACGGCATCGACCCGATACGCGCCGCCGAGATTTCCGCCCGCATCGACCGCCTCCCGGCAGTCGCCACGATCTGGCGGCTGGTGGCGCTGCTGTCGATCGGTGGTTTCTTCGAACTCTACGACCTGTTCCAGACCGCCTACATCAGCCCCGGCCTGATCCGCGACGGCATTTTCGCCACCGGCAATCAGGGCGTGTTCGGGTTCTCCGATCAGGCTGCGTTCGCCTCGGCGACGTTCCTCGGACTGTTTCTCGGTGCCAGCCTGCTGAGCCCGATGGCGGACCGTTTCGGGCGGCGGGCGATCTTCACCTTCGCGCTGGTCTGGTACACCGTCGCCACAGTTTTGATGGGCGTGCAGAGTTCGGCACTGGGGATCATCTGCATGCGTTTTCTGGTGGGCATCGGTCTCGGCATCGAACTGGTGACCATCGACGCCTACCTCTCGGAACTGGTGCCCAAGCGCATGCGCAGTTCGGCGTTCGCTTTCGCGTTTTTCGTGCAGTTCCTGTCGGTGCCAGCAGTGGCGTTGATGTCCTGGTGGCTGGTGCCGCAGGCGCCGTTCGGGGTGTCCGGCTGGCGTTGGGTGGTGTTGGCCAGCGCAGTGTTTGCGCTGTTCATCTGGTGGCTGCGCAAACGTCTGCCGGAGTCGCCGCGCTGGCTGGCCCAGCATGGCCGTTTCGATGAGGCGAACCGGATTCTCGACGGCATCGAGGCGCGCTGCGAGAAAGATTACCGTCAACCACTGGACGCACCGGAAGCCGTGGCAGTGGACGTCGAAGGCAAGGGCCGTTTCGCCGATATCTGGCAACCGCCCTATCGCCGCCGCGCGTTGATGCTGATCGTCTTCCACATCTTCCAGGCCATCGGCTTTTTCGGCTTCGGCAACTGGCTGCCGGCGCTGCTTTCCGGTCAGGGTGTCAGCGTCACTCACAGCCTGATGTACGCGTTCATCATCACCCTCGCCTACCCGCTCGGGCCGTTGCTGTTCGTCAAATTCGCCAACCGCTTCGAGAACAAGTGGCAGATCGTCGGCTCGGCCCTCGGCGCCATGAGCTTCGGCACCTTGTTCGCGTTGCAGACCAGCGCCTTCGGCCTGATCTTCTGCGGGGTGATGATCACCTTCTGCAACGCCTGGCTGAGCTTCAGTTATCACTCCTATCAGAGCGAACTGTTCCCCACCAACATCCGCGCCCGGGCCGTGGGGTTCTGCTATTCGTTCAGTCGCTTGTCGACGGTGTTCAGCAGCCTGCTGATCGGTTTGTTCCTCGACCACTTCGGCACGCCGGGCGTACTGGCGTTCATCGTCGCCAGCATGCTGATCGTGATGCTGACCATCGGCTACTTCGGCCCCCGCACCCGCAACCTCGCACTGGAAAACATCGCCCATCGCTAACGGACAACGGTCATCCTCTGCCGCCCACCGGCAAGGGATGACCGCTTCGCTGGCTCACGCGAAACAACAAGCCATTGAAATAAAAGGACTTACTCGAAAGGCACGGTATTTGCTGTCCAGGACTGACAGTCATTACCTACAGGTCCTTTCATCATGTTGGTCAGTGCAAAACAACAGCAAATCATTCACCTGCCCAAGCCGCTGAATGACGATGCAACCGCCACGGCAGCGGCCGGTCTGCAAGGCGGCCTGCACGGCGCGATGCTGCAGACCCTGCAAAACCAGGCCCAGGCGCAAACCGCCGAAGCCACCGCCAAAGTGCAGGAATCGGCCACCCAACTGGCGACCCGGCAAGTCGGCGAAGCCACCCGCATCAGCGACAACGTCGACGAAGCATTCGCCAAGACCCGTGTCGCCCTGCAAACCTCCGATACTTCGCCGAGCAAATCCACAGGCTCATCGGCCCTGGACGAGTTCAAGGACTACATGAGCAAAACGCCGGAACAGCGTCTGCGCGACAGTATCCTTCAGGAAATGGGCCTGACCGAGGACGACATCAAAGCCATGCCGCCGGAGAAACAACTGGCCATCGGCAAAGAGATCGCCGATCGCCTGCAGGACAAGATGAAGCTGGCGCAGTCCGATAAAGCGAACCCTAACGAGGTCAAGGACAGCGACAAGATGGCGGACAAGTTTCTCGCCTCGCTTTAACGTCCGTAGACAGCTTTCAGTCGAACGCTGTCTATTTCCTCTCCAGAGTAAATCCCGCATCTATTTTAACCACTCATCCGATTCAGTGTTTTACCTGTCAGATCTGACAGTTGCCATCATCAGAACTCTGTCCCTTAATCGATCGCGTGGTTTTGTTATGGCCACATGATCATTAACGCTGAACAGGAGTTCGAAAATGAAAAAAAATATTTTTGAAGGTCATTTCAACGCGAAAAGTTTTTTCAATGGCGTAGACCTTGGCAAAGATTTCAACTCGTCGGAAGTCGAGTTCACCGTCGGTAGTTTCCGAGCCTATGGCCCAGAGGGCTTCGTGCAAATCGATTACGGTCGTGAGCTTCAGGAAGGAGTTAACAACGTCAGTGTCGGTGTTGGGCACCCTGGCTTCATGACTTTTCTGGGAAACCCTGTTGACGGGAAACTAGAGGTGACGGTCAATAATCTTCAAGATCATCAAACCGCTAAGTTTTTTGGCTATTACCACGATCCGATAGGGCGGAATATCAAGTTGGAGGGAGATTTCGAGGGCACGTATAAGTAACCGGTCAGAATCAGGGACTCTGCTAACTGACAGAGTCCTTGCCGACCCGCAGGAATTTGAGACGAGCGGCGTTGCCACCCTTCGCAGATCTAATTCAACTGCAACGTCTCATTGAACTGGCTGATCGCATCCACCACATGCCGCGAACCCTGCTGAATCTCCCGGATCGCGTCGCCCGCCTCGTTCGCCAGTTCCACCCCGAGCCCGGTGCGGCTCAGGCTCGACTGCATGCTCGACACTGCGCTCAGTGACAGCTCATGGTTCTTGCGCACCACATCGACGATCTCCAGGGTCGCCTGACTGGTCCGCGCCGCGAGGCTGCGCACTTCGTCCGCCACCACCGCAAAACCACGCCCGTGCTCACCGGCCCGCGCTGCTTCGATGGCCGCGTTGAGCGCCAGCAGGTTGGTCTGGTCGGCAATCCCGCGAATGGTCTGGACGATGGTGCCGATGATGTCCGACTGTTTGCTGACCGCATCGATGCTCAGCGCCGCTTCGTTGAGGTCGCGGGAAATGTCCTGAATGATCTGCACCGTTTGCTGCACGACCTGTGAGCCTTTTTGCGCGCAGGCGTCGTTTTGTACCGAGGTGCTGTGGGCCGATTCCGCGGCGGTCTGCAGCGTGGTCATCTGATGGGTGATGTCGCTGGCGAACTTCACCACTTTGTACAACCGGCCCTTGGCGTCGAACAGCGGGTTGTAAGAAGCTTCGAGGTAAACGGTTTGCCCGGACTTGTTCTTGCGCTCGAAGCGGTGCGAGTGATATTCGCCGCGATTGAGCGAAGCCCAGAACGCTTTGTACTGCGCGGATTCGGCCTCGACCCGGTGACAGAACAGACTGTGGTGATGGCCGACGATTTCGTTGAGCGAGTACTGCATGGTCTTGAGAAAGTTGTCGTTGGCGGTGATTACATTGCCTTGCGGGGTGAACTCGATCACCGCCATCGAACGGCCGATGGCGGCCAGCATGCTTTCTTCTTCCTTTTCCTTGTTCACGCGCGCGGTGATGTCCGCCGCCACTTTGATCACACTTCGGACTTGTTTGTCCGGGCCATACACCGGCATGTAACTGGCTTCCAGCCAGATCTCCCGACCGCTTTTGTTCAAGCGCAGGAAAGTGCCGCTGATGGGTTCGCCACGGGCCAGGTCACGCCACAACTTGGCGTATTCCTCGCTGCGGTAAAACGCCTCTTCACAAAAGATCCGGTGATGTTTGCCACGCACTTCTTCGGCGCTGTAACCCATGGTCTTGCAGAAGTTCTCATTGGCATCCAGCACGATGCCCTCGGGGGTGAATTCGATCATTGCCATCGAACGGCTGATCGCCGCCAACTTCGCGTTGGTTTCGGTCAGGGCACAGCTGAAGCGCTCGATTTCCTGCAGGTCAGCCTTGTGATGTAGGTTGAACATGTCTCTATCACCTTCCGCGCGTTCTTTTGATTTGATGAAAGTTCGGGTCTTTCAGAATCCACCACTACGTTCCAGAGAACAGGCACACGCCTTCCTCCACAGGAGGAAGTTGTCAGGTGATAAACGATGATTAATCAAAGAGTCCATGTAGCGACGCTTTAATCAAGACATCCTTCTCTTGATAGCCCGCAGGCGGGCCATTCCTAACGTGTAGAAGAACTTCCATTTAAAAAAATTTTCCTTGTCGGTTCAGTGTCCGGTGCCTTGGATTGCGCACTCTGGCAGCTTTGTTCGTGGCTAACCGATTGCCGTCGAGCCGCTTTGGATGACGGTCGACATAGTTAGTTAGGTTTGAGCATAGACAGCGCAAAGCCTTGCGCAAGGCCATTAGTCGGCCAGCACCACGGGGAATAAGGACAAAAAGCGGACAAGAAACGGTTCAGCGGCGGGGGGGGGTTGGTTGCCATTGCGACCGACTCGCAATGGCAACTTTTGAAACGACACAATTATCGCAAAAGTACTACAGACTCCCGCTGACTTTATTCGCCACATCACCCGGCACCCAAGGCTTCCACACTTGCGGTTGATCACGCAGGAACGCTTCGGCGACCTGGCGTGGCTGCTGACGTTTCTCGCTCATACCCGCCAGGGTCTGGTTCAGCAGATCGATCGGCAAGTCGACCTTTTCAAAGAATGTCACCAGTTCCGGGTACTGCGCCTTGAACGGCGCCGACACGCCAATTGCTAGGCTCGCCGGCATCGAGCGGGTGCCTTTTGGATGGGGGTTGTTGGCATCGGCCAGGGTTTTCCAGGCGTCGGCGTCGAACGGCGGTTCTTCCAGCTTCACCAGTTTGAAGCGACCGAGCAGCGGCGTCGGCGACCAGTAGTAGAACAGCACCGGTTTGCCGCGTTTGATCGACGACGCCACCTCGGCATCCAGCGCCGCGCCGGAACCGGTGCGGAAGTTGACGTAACTGTCGTTCAGCGCATAGGCCTTGAGCTTCTGGCTGTTGACGATTTCCGAGGTCCAGCCGGTCGGGCTATTGAGGAAACGCCCACGGCTCGGGTCTTCCGGATCCTTGAACACATCCTTGTAGCGCGGCAGGTCGGCCACCGATTTCAGCTCCGGCGCCAGCGGTTTGATCCCGCGCTCGGGGTCGCCCTTGATCACGTATTCCGGCACCCACCAGCCTTCGGTAGCGCCCTTCACCGTGTCGCCAAGGCCGAACACCTTGCCCTCGGCAGCAGCCTTGACCCACGCCGGACTGCGCCCGGCCCACTCCTCGCCGATCACTTGAATGTCGTTTTTCGCCAGCGCCGCTTCCAGGCTGACGGTGCTGCCCGGCAGCGTGTCGGTCGGGTAGCCATAACCTTTTTCAACGATCAGGCGCAGTACTTCGGTGATGAAGCTGCCGCTTTCCCAGGTGATGTCGCCGAAGTGAATCGGCGCGGCTTTTTCCACTGCCACGGCGTGGCCGGCAGTCAGGGTCAGGGCCAGCAGCGAACTGCCGAGCAGGGTTTTGATCGATCTCATGCGGACCTCTTGTTCTGGGAGGAAATCAGGGTTTGGTTGGCGCTGTGGCGGTTGCACAGGGCCTGGGAACGGGTCATGTACAGGCTCACCGAACGCTGGGAGATGCCCAGTTCGGCAGCAATTTGCGGGTAGGTCAGGCCGTCGATGCGGGCCAGCAGAAAGGTCGAGCGCACCTTGCCCGGGAGGCGTTGGAGTGTCCGGTCCAGGTGCTTGAGGCTCTGCGACAGATCGGCGAGTTCTTCGGGAGACGGGGCGTGATCGAGGTCGCCCTGTTGCAATTGATTCAGATGCCGACGCTCCAGATCGCCCCGCCGCCAGCGCTCATACAACAAACGTTGGGCGATGGTGGTGAGCAAGGCGCGGGGTTCGCGGATGGCGGTCAGGCCCGGCGCTTCGAGCAGTTGCGCGAAGGTTTCGGCGGCGATGTCTTCGGCGCAGGCTGCATCGTTCGATTGCCGACGCAGACGTGTGCACAACCACTGGTAATGGTCGCGAAACAACGTGTTCACATGATTGCGATGGGATGAGTCGGCGCCGGACATGGGGGCTCCTTGGTCAAGGGTCGCGGAATGTCCGGTCGTCCGGTGGCGCGATCCTAGCAAGGTGCCTTATGCGTTAAAAATACTTAAAAAGAATTTTTATATTCCATTAGTGCATTACAAGAAGCCACTAACGCAAGCGGCCATAACCCAGTTCTTCGGCCTCGCGCTGATAATCCAGCAGGACGAGGTAATTGTTTTCGCTGGCGGGCAATACTTCGGGCAAACCGAGGATGCGAACCACATCGGGCAGGTCTTGAAGGCTGCGATTCATGGCCCGGCGCAGGTGTTCGATCTGCTCGTGCGTCGTACTGGCTGCGGTGATGAAGGGCAAGGTCGGGCTGAACGCACTGCGCGCCACCACCCGCAATCCGCCGACCTCTTCAGCGGCGTGCTGCGCCAGGTACGCGAAGGTCACACTGTCGATGGCCGCCAGATCGGCGCGGTCCTCGCGCAACCAGCGCAGGCTTTCGCGATGTCCGCCACTAAGACCCACCGAAGCGAAAAACCGCCCGTCCCGCTGCAACGGCGCCAGGCGCTGGCGCAACAGGTTCATGCCGCTGTTGGAGTCTTCGCTGTTGATCACCCCGCGACTGTCGAAGAACGCCGCCAGACTGCGGCGCGGATCATCGGCGCGGCTGAGGATCAGGCTGCAATGATGACCCGCGCTGGCGTCCGGCAACTCGTAGCGCGGACGGCCGACAATCCTGACCTGGCCACGCAACGCGGTCATCAACGGGTAACCGCAGGTCTGGGTCAACAGCAACTCGGGCGAGCGCCAGAGTTCGAGCAAGGACAAGCCCTCGGCATCGAGCCGCGAACGGCCGAGGTGTTCGAGAATCCGCACCAGCCACTGCTCGTTCGCCGCGCGGATCGGCTCGGGGGCGATGTACATCAACAGCTCTGCGTAACCTGACGTCATGGTGGTCTCAAATGAATGGATGCTGCGGACTGTCGATCGGCTTGATGCCGTGCCGGCGCCACAATTGCCCATAACCCTGTACCAGAAATCCGCCGCTGCGTTCGACCCATTGCTCCCGGCGCATGCGATAGGCCTTGGGCAAGTCATACCACGCCAGCTTCGGCAAATCGTGGTGCACCAGATGGAAATTAAGGTTCAGGAACAGCCAGCGCCATGGCCATCCGGCTTCATTGAGCACTGTGCGCTGCTGCGGTTGTGCGTGGGGCCGATGCTCATAGTAGGAGCGGACCATCGCAATCGACAGCGCCGGGATGCTGATCAGCAGCAGGTAATGCCAGACCGGCAACACGCTGTAACGGGCAATGAACACCAGCATCAGCACGGTCAAGGCACCGTGGGTCAGCCACATCAGCCAGGCCTGCCGTTCGCCGCTTTTGAGGCGTTGCAGTTCTTCACCGGCCAGCGTCAGCAAGGCCAGCGGCGCGCCGAGGACGAATCGACCAAGCACAGTCTTGTTCAGCCAGTGCAGGCTGCGTTCGAACAGCGAACTGCCCTGCCAGCGCTGGGCGCTCAGGTAACGGCTTTCGGGGTCGAGGCCGGGGATCGTCAGGTCTTCATCGCGATGGTGCTGCAAATGGCTGTCACGATAGAGCGTGTAGGGATACCACACGGCGAATGGCGCGTAGCCGAGGACTTTGTTGAAGAAGATCCAGCGCGTCGGATGACCGTGGAGTAATTCGTGCTGCACCGACAGCCACAGCACCAGCAACGGAATCAGCAGCAGCGTGCTCCACCAGAGACCGAGCCATTCGCTGCCGAGCATCACGCAGAACCAACCGGCATACACGCCAATCAGCAGCAGCCAGGTCGGCCAGTCGGTACGGGCGGTGAAGCGTTGGCGCAGGGCTTCGATCTGTTGGCGATGGGCGTCGTCGAAATAATGGGACATGGCGTGGCTCGGAACGAGGGTCTGATCGTTCTGTGCAACACCATCGGGAAATCTTGCAGATTAATTTTGCGGGCTGCTTTCAAGGACAAGACGGGAGCCCGGATCCGGGCTCCCGAAAGGCGTGATCAATGGCCAAAAATGTCGACTTTTTTCGCTCTTTTCTCGTGGCGTTTCTCGATCGCAGTCTTGGCCGGTTTCTTCTTCGCGGCTTTCTTCGAATCCATACCTTTGGACATGATGCGTACTCCACTCAGAGGGGATGTGAGATCAGGTATACACCTATCCCGGCGAGGACGTTGTTTTATAATCCGCGACTTTTGCACCGGCAGTCCGATTCATGACCGACACCCGTTACAGCCAGCTCGACGACCTGTCCTGGCCCTTGATGAACAAGTTCTACCGCCAGCATCAATCGTCGATGAAGGCGGTGCGCGAGGCGCAATTGTGGGTGGCGCGGCGGGAGGAAATCGTGGCTGCGCTGTGTCTGCGGCCGGTGTTCGGCGGGCATTGGCTGACCGGGTTGTTCGTTGATCCGGCCTGCCGCGAACAGGGCATCGCTGCGCAATTGATCGCGGCGGCGGTGAAAGATGTGGAGGCGCCGGTGTGGCTGTTCTGCCACCCGGACCTGCGCGAATTCTATGAGCGACGCGGCTTCACCTTCGACCCCGCCCTGCCCCAGGCCATGGCCGAGCGCTTGAGCCGTTATGCGCGGAGCAAGCCGATGATTGCCATGGAGCTGGCGCCGCACACTGGCTGATCAATCGTCGGCGTCGGGATCGAGATCCGGGAACATCACTTCGGTAAAACCGAACTTGCTGAAATCGGTGATGCGCGACGGGTACAGCCGTCCGATCAGGTGATCGCACTCATGCTGCACCACCCGCGCATGGAATCCCGAGGCCACGCGCACGATCGGCTCGCCCTTGGGATCGAAACCCTCGTAGCGGATCTGTTGATAACGATCCACCGCGCCACGCAGGCCGGGCACTGACAGACAGCCTTCAAAGCCCTCTTCCATCAGCGGGCTCAACGGCGTGATCAGCGGATTGATCAGGATCGTCTGCGGCACGGCTTCGGCGTCCGGGTAACGCTCGCTGTGCTCGAAGCCGAAGATCACCAGTTGCAGGTCGACGCCGATCTGCGGTGCGGCCAGGCCAACACCACCGACGCTTTCCATGGTCTGGAACATGTCGTCGATCAGTTGCCACAATTGCGGGCTGTCGAACATCTCGGCCGGCACCGGCGGGGCAATGCGCAGCAGGCGCTCGTCGCCCATCTTCAGGATTTCACGGATCATGATCAGGCTTCGTCTGCGTTCGGCTTGAGCGAGTGATCGCGCCCGAGACCGGAAACGTGTTGTTTGGGATGTTCATCGAGTTCACCGGGGACTTTCTCGCCCGAATCCTTGCCCTCGCTGGACATGTGTTCGATCACCGCATTCATCTCCGCGCCGAGCAACAACACGGCAGAGGAAATATAGAAATACAGCAACAGCACGATGATCGCACCGATGCTGCCATACATGGCGTTGTAGTTGGCGAAGGTCTTGACGTAGAACGCGAAACCCAGGGAGGCGATGATCCACACCACCACCGCCAGCACCGAGCCCGGGGTGATGAAGCGGAACTCCTGTTTGACGTCGGGCATCACGTAGTAGATCAAGGCGACGGCCACCATCATCAGGATCACGATCACCGGCCAGCGGGCGATGGTCCACACCGTGACGATGAAATCTTCCAGCCCGACCTGACCGGCAATCCAGCCCATCACCTGAGGCCCCAGCACCATCAGCGCCGCGGCGGCCAACAGCATGCCGGCGATGCCGACGGTGTAGAAAATCGACAGAGGGAAGCGCTTCCAGATCGGCCGGCCTTCGACCACGTCGTAGGCCGCATTCATCGCGCTCATCATCAGGCGCACACCGGCGGACGCGGTGTACAGGGCGATGACGATACCCACGGAAAGCAGGCCGCCCTTGGACTGTTGCAACTGATCGATCACCGGGTTGACCTGCTCCAGCGCCTGGGGCGGCAACACCAACTCCGATTGCAGACGCAGCCAGGAAAAGAAGTCCGGCAGGTGCAGGAAACCGATCAGGGCAATCAGGAACAGAATGAACGGGAACAGCGAGAACAGCATCTGGTAGGCCAGTGCCGAGGCATAGGTCGACATCTCGTCGTCCATGAACTCGGTGACGGTACGCACGATGACCCGGTGCAGGGGCAGGCCTTTCATGTCGGGGAAAATCATTCGCGTCTCCTTTCGCCGCAAAACAGGTTGAAGTCGTGGCGACTGGGGCCGTTTTCTCTCATCAAAGTAGCCTACTTGGCGACTCTGAAACACTGTGATCCGTGACTGCATGTGAACGACACACAAAAACGGCCATCCTTGGATGGCCGCTTCGGTGTTTCGTTCAAGGCTGGATCAAGCCTTGTCGACGCCTTTCTTGATCGCGTCCTTGGCTTTGCCCACCGCTTGCTGGGCCTCGCCTTTCTTCTCTTGCAGTTTGCCTTCGGCTTGCAGCCTGGTGTTGTCGGTAGCTTTACCGACGCCTTGCTTGACGTTGCCGACGGCTTCGTTGGCCATGCCTTTTACTTTATCGCCTGTGCTACTCATGGTGTTTCTCCTTGGTGCATTGAAGGGGAAAAGTCAGTACGTAATGATTGACTGACCCCGTTTGCGCCAAGTTTCATTTATTTTCAGAACTTCATTTCGTCGCGGCGTGCAGGTTGGGCTTTATGTTTGCGAGCGTAGCCCCGAGAATGCCCACCATAAGGGCGCCAGGCGCCACAGAACCGATCCCGCAGGAATGTTATGAAACTCGATAAAAAGCAGGCCATCGCCCGTCGCAACCAGGAACTGGGCGGTGCCGTGCTCGGCACCAACAACTGCCACTTCGCCGAACTGAACCGCAACCGTAACATCTGGTGGTTCGATCTGCCGGTGTCGCGCCTGGCCATCGGTCAGTACGAGTGGATTCACCTGTTGATGCACACCCCGGCCACCGACGAACTGCTGCACCTGAAAGTGCCGACCGTGTTTCTGCGCGAAAAGCTCGAAGGCCTGGTGATCCGCAACGAAGGCAAGCGCAAGGCGGCCCTGAGCCTGGAACTGAGTGCCGACAAGGATTCTTACCTGCAGGACATGCGCCCGGCGGGCACCAACGTGAACTTCGCGCCGTTCCGCCAATAGCAGAAAAAGCTTCGCGGGCAAGCCCGCTCCCACATTCGCCTGTATTCCAATTGGAGGAACGCGGTTGAATGTGGGAGCGGGCTTGCTCGCGAAAGCGACCTCACAGTCACTACAAATCTACAACCTGCACCAACAAAAAGCCCCGCATCTGCGGGGCTTTTTGTTTTATGCGGCGCTCTTCGCCTTGATCTTCTTCAGCTCTTCGTCGCGCAGTTCGCGACGCAGGATCTTGCCGACGTTGGTGGTCGGCAGCGCATCGCGGAACTCCACCGAACGTGGCACCTTGTAGCCAGTGACGTTGGCGCGCATGTGCTCCATCACCGTTTCCTTGGTCAGCGTGACGCCTGGCTTGGCGACGATGAAGATCTTGATCGCCTCGCCCGACTTCTCGTCCGGAATACCGATGGCCGCACACTGCAAAACGCCCGGCAGGGTCGCCAGCACGTCTTCCAGTTCGTTCGGATACACGTTGAAACCGGAGACCAGGATCATGTCTTTCTTGCGATCGACGATGCGCATGTAGCCGTCCGGCTGGATCAGCGCGATGTCACCGGTCTTCAGCCAGCCTTCGCTGTCGAGCATCTCGTCGGTGGCTTCCTGACGCTGCCAGTAGCCCTTCATCACTTGCGGGCCCTTGACGCACAGCTCGCCGATTTCGCCCAGAGGCTGCTCGACGCCGGCGTCATTGATGACTTTGCACAGGGTCGACGGCACCGGAATGCCGATGGTGCCGATCTGGATGTTCTGGATCGGGTTGACCGTGGCCACCGGGCTGGTTTCGGTCATGCCGTAACCTTCGCAGATCGGGCAACCGGTGACCGCTTTCCAGCGCTCGGCGGCGGCCAGTTGCAGAGCCATGCCGCCGGACAGAGTGACTTTCAACGCCGAGAAGTCCAGCTTGCGGAAACCTTCGTTGTTGCACAGGGCCACGAACAGCGTGTTGAGGCCGACGAAACCGCTGAACTTCCACTTCGACAGTTCCTTGACCATCGCCGGCAGGTCGCGCGGGTTGCTGATCAGGATGTTGTGGTTGCCGATCAGCATCATCGCCATGCAATGAAAGGTGAACGCATAAATGTGGTACAGCGGCAGCGGGGTGATCAGGATCTCGCAACCTTCATTGAGGTTGGAGCCCATCAGCGCCTTGCACTGCAGCATGTTGGCAACGAGGTTGCGATGGGTGAGCATCGCGCCCTTGGCCACGCCGGTGGTGCCGCCAGTGTATTGCAGCACCGCGACATCGCCGCTGTCCGGATTGGCTTCCGCTACAGGCTGGCCCTGGCCCTTGCTCAGCACGTCGTTGAACTTGACGGCTTTGGGCAGGTGGTAGGCCGGAACCATTTTCTTCACGTACTTGATGACGCTGTTGATCAGCAGGCGCTTGAGCGGCGGCAGCAGGTCGGCGACTTCAGTGACGATAACGTGTTTGACCCCGGTTTTCGGCACCACGGCTTCGGCCAGGTGAGCCATGTTCGCCAGGCACACCAGCGCCTTGGCGCCGGAGTCGTTGAACTGGTGTTCCATTTCCCGCGCGGTGTACAGCGGGTTGGTGTTGACCACGATCAGGCCGGCGCGGATGGCACCGAAAACGGCGACCGGGTACTGCAACACGTTGGGCAGTTGCACGGCGATTCGATCACCGGGCTGCAAGTCGGTATGCTGTTGCAGATAAGCGGCAAACGCACCGGACAATTCGTACAGTTCACCGTAGGTGATGGTCTTGCCCAGGTTGCTGAACGCCGGTTTGTCGGCGAAGCGTTGGCAGGATTGCTTCAACACTGCCTGAATATTCGGGTACTCGTCTGGATTGATGTCGGCAGCAATTCCAGCGGGGTACTTATCCTTCCAAAAGTCTTCGATCATGGAAGCCCACTCCTCAGCAACGCGAATTCAGCACCGCATTTGATGCGATTATTATTGGTGTTTGTTTATTGGTGAGTCTGGCTTTTTACAAGGCCGAGAAGTCACAAAGCGCGCCGAGAGTAGCAGCTTTGCCAAGGGTCGACTAGAGCCAAAAGCGGCCCCTACAGTCATTTTCATGACTCAAGAACCATTGGCAGTCATTTTAGAGCAAAAATCCTATAACGCTTTGAAAGTCCCGTTTTTCGGGGGCTGGAAACGCGAGCGGGCTCGCTCCCACAGGGTCATCAGTGAACCTGAGGGAGCGAGCCCGCTCCGGGCGGCGATCCGACGATTTCGCTTGGCGCGGTCTGTTTATGCGATATCGCGCAACTCCCGCCGCAGAATTTTCCCGACAGGCGTCATCGGCAACGACTCACGCAGCACGATGTGTTTCGGCACCTTGTACGCGGTGAAATTCTCTTTGCAGTAGGCCTTCAGTTCTTCCAGGCTGACCCCGGTTTCCCGCGCCACCACAAACAGCTTCACCGCCTCGCCGGAGCGCTCGTCCGGGACGCCGATCACCGCGCAGTTGGCGACTTTGGGGTGGGCCATCACCACGTCTTCGATCTCGTTCGGGTACACGTTGAAACCCGAGACGATGATCATGTCTTTCTTGCGGTCGACGATGCGCACGAATCCGTCCGGGTCGATCACCGCAATGTCGCCGGACTTGAACCAGCCCTCGGCATCCAGCACTTCGGCGGTGGCCTCGGGTTTGTTCCAGTAGCCCTTCATGATCTGCGGGCCCTTGATGCACAGTTCGCCGCGCTCGCCCAGAGGCTGTTCAGCGCCGTCGTCGTTGATGACTTTCAACAAGGTACCGGGTACCGACAGGCCGACCGTGCCGATTCGCGACAGCTCGCCGTACGGGTTGGTGCAGGCCACCGGCGAGGTTTCGGTCAGGCCGTAGCCTTCGGTGATGCGGCAACCGGTGAGCTGCTCCCAGCGCTCGGCGGTGGCCTTGACCAGCGCGGTGCCGCCGGAGTTGGTGAGCTTGAGGGTGGAGAAATCCAGGGTCTTGAAGTCCGGATGGTCCATCAGGGCGACGAACAGGGTGTTGAGCCCCAGCAACGCCGAGAACTTCCAGTTCTTCAGCTCCTTGATGAAGCCGCCGATGTCACGCGGGTTGGTGATCAATACGTTGTGGTTGCCGGACACCATCATGCACATGCAATTCGCGGTGAAGGCGTAGATGTGGTAAAGCGGCAGCGGCGCGATCATCACCTCCTGCCCTTCGCGCAACAGCGGCTGGCCGTCGCTGCCGAACTGACCGAGGCAGGCGCGCACCTGTTGCATGTTCGCCACCAGGTTGCCATGGGTCAGCTTCGCGCCCTTGGCCAGGCCGGTAGTGCCGCCGGTGTATTGCAGCACGGCGATGTCGTCCAGGCCGACCTTCAGCGGCTTGATGCCCAGGCCCCGGCCCATGCGCAACGCGCTCTTGAAGGAAATCGCCTGGGGCAGCGAATACGCCGGGACCATTTTCTTCACTTTGCTGACCACGGTGTTGACCAGCCAGCCCTTGGCGGTGGGCATCAGGTCGCCCATCTTCGCTTCGATGAGATATTGAATGTCGGTGTCCGGCAGCACTTCCTGGACCTTCTGGCCGAACATGTTCAGGTACACCAGCGCCCGGGCACCGGAGTCCTTGAACTGGTGACGCATCTCCCGCGCGGTGTACAGCGGGTTGGTATTGACCACGATCAGCCCGGCACGCAGCGCGCCGAACACGGCAATCGGATAATGCAGGACGTTGGGCATCTGCACCGCGATGCGATCCCCCGGCGCCAGATCGGTGTGGGCTTGCAGATAACCGGCGAACGCAGCGCTCTGGCGCTCGAGTTCGGCGTAGGTCAGGGTCACACCCATGTTGCTGAACGCTGGACGGTCAGCAAATTTCTTGCAGGAACGCTCGAACACCTCGATCACCGACTTGAATTCATTCGCGTCGATATCCAGGGGTACGCCCGCCGGGCGTTTGTCATTCCAGAAATCAGGTTGCATTGTTCTTGTCCTCTTTACCTGAGCCGATCCGGGGCCGCTTCGCTGTCATTTCTTTCCATCCGTGAAAAAGCCGAGAGCAAAAAGCGGGGCTTCACGGACACTAGCAGCTATGGTCAATCAGGCAAATATGAGCGACGTCCTCATTGATCGTGTGAATCTTCCTGCCGTGGCGTGAGCTGATCGGACGCGCTATACAATGCAATCTCTGCAAGCCCCTGCAGCAAAAGCATGCCGCAAAGGAATCGCCATGATCCACGACACTTTCTGGCTGGACGCGAATGACCGCAGCCGCCTCTTCGTCAACCAGTGGCTGCCCAACGCACCGCTCAAAGCGGTGATTCTGCTGGCCCACGGCATGGCCGAGCACAGCGCTCGGTATGCGCGACTGGCAGACTCGTTCTGCGCCGAAGGCTACGGTGTGTACGCGCCCGATCAGCGCGGCCATGGCAAAACAGCCGATCATGGGACACTCGGACATTTCGCCGACGACGATGGCTGGTGCAAGGTGGTCGGTGATCTGGCGAGCCTCAACCAACACATCGGCCAGCGCCATCCCGGCGTGCCGATCGTGCTGCTCGGGCACAGCATGGGCAGCTATATTGCCCAGGCTTATCTGCTGCATCACAGTGCCAGCCTTCACGGCGCGATTCTCAGCGGCTCGAATTTTCAGCCGGTTGCGCTGTACCGCGCGGCGCGGCAGATCGCCCGGTTCGAAAAACTGCGTCAGGGCGCCAAGGGACGCAGCGCGCTGATCGAATGGCTGTCGTTCGGCTCGTTCAACAATAAATTCAAACCGGCGCGCACCCGGTTCGACTGGCTGAGTCGCGACCCGGTCGAAGTCGACAAATATGCCACCGATCCGCTGTGCGGCTTTCGCTGCACCAATCAGTTGTGGATCGACCTGCTCGGCGGGTTGCAGCAAATCAGCAAAGCGTCCAATCTCGCCCAGATCGACCCCGGCCTGCCGTTGCTGGTGATTGGCGGCGAATGTGATCCGGTGAGCGAAGGCAAGCGTCTGACTGATCTGGCCAATGCCTTGCGCTCGGCCGGCAGTCAGAACCTGCAACTGAAGATCTACCCGCAGGCCCGGCACGAATTGTTCAACGAGAGCAACCGCGACGAAGTGACCGCCGATGTGCTGGCCTGGATCGACCAGGCGCTGAGCCATCCCCGTCCGCACCGTAGCGAATAATTTATTTGTGGATTCATTTAGTCAGTCACAGGAATCGATACCGATGACCCAGGTTACCAACATCCCTTACGAAGCCCTCGAAGTGGGCCAGACCGCGAGCTACAGCAAGACTGTCGAGGAACGCGACATTCAGCTGTTTGCCGCGATGTCCGGCGATCACAACCCGGTGCACCTGGACGCCGAGTTCGCCGCCGCCAGCATGTTCAAGGAGCGTATCGCCCACGGCATGTTCAGCGGTGCGCTGATCAGTGCGGCAGTGGCGTGCGAGCTGCCTGGACCGGGCACCATTTATATCGGCCAGCAGATGAGCTTCCAGAAGCCGGTGAAGATCGGCGACACCCTGACCGTGCGCCTGGAAATCCTCGAGAAACTGCCGAAATTCCGCGTGCGTATTGCTACTCGCGTGTTCAACCAGCGCGATGAACTGGTGGTGGACGGCGAGGCCGAGATCCTGGCACCGCGCAAGCAGCAGACCGTTACGCTGCCAACCTTGCCAGCCATCAGCATCGGCTGATCTTTTCTGCAAAAAAACAAAGTGGGAGCGAGCCTGCTCGCGATAGGGCCAGATCAGTCAACATCACTGTTGAATGTCAGTCCGTCATCGCGAGCAGGCTCGCTCCCACAGTTTTTTTCAGTGAGGCTTACGAGCGTGCGCGAGCCTGGTTACGCAGGGCTTTCACCTGATCGTGATTGCGTTGCACGCCGTGGTACTGACGCTCGACCAGATCACGAATGCCGACCAGATTGTGCTTGTTGATCTTTTCGATCGCTTCACGATAGGCCTTCAGGGCGTGGTCTTCACCGCGCTCGGCTTCGTTGAGCACCGCTTCTTCGTCCTTGCCGGTGAACATTGCTTTGACGTCGACCCAACGACGGTGCAGATCACCGCTGACGCTGGTAGAGGTTTCCGGATCGCCGCCCATTGAACGCACGGTCGCCTGCAATTCGGCGGCAGCGGTAGCGCAGTCGGCGGAGCGTTTCGCAAACAGGGCTTTCAGTTCAGGGTGCTTGATATCTTCGGCACAGGTCTTGAACCCTTCCTGACCGTCCTTGCTGGTTTCGATCAGGTCGTTGAGGACAGAGATGGCTTCTTTATTCATGTCAGTCATTTTTCAATTCCTTGCGTGGGTGAAAGATGCAAGGAGTGTTGCAGTGGTCGTGCCAGCTTTCGCTTAAGAATTTAATTGTTGATTTTCAATAACTTACAAACAAAACGAAAAACTGTATGCCTGTTATTTGCATGATCTGTCATTTGGCCTGCATGCAGAATGCCTGTATTTTCCAGACTGTTTCGAATCAAGACGATCCCTTTGATGAATCCTGAAAAACTCGAGTTGCTGATCACCCGCGAAATGCCCTTTGGCAAGTACAAGGGCCGGATCATCGCCGACCTGCCCGGCCCGTACCTGAACTGGTTCGCCCGGGAAGGATTTCCCCATGGCGAACTGGGCGGCCTGCTGGCCTTGATGCAGGAAATCGATCACAACGGCCTGTCGGAGCTGCTTGAACCGTTGCGCGCAAAACACGGCAAACCTGCCCCGCGCCACTGAGGCGTCACCCTGATCCGAGTCGAGTCAACCATGCCCGATAACACCCGCCGCGCCCGAGACGAAGCCTTCTGGCAAACCTTCGCCGACCGTTACGACCGCCACCCCGGCCCCATGAACCTGGAAAACGGCTACTTCGGACGCATGTCGCGCACGGTGGTCGAGGAGTACCAGCGCAACGTCGAGCTGATCAACAACAGCAATTCGGTGTACGTGCGCCAGCGTTTCGAACAGCACGACAGCCTCGACATCCGCGCACAGCTGGCCGAGATGATCGGCGTGCGCGCACAAAGCATCGCCTTCACCCACAACGCCACGGCCAGCCTGCAATCGCTGATCCGCAACTACAAACGGCTCGAGCCTGGCGATCAAGTGCTGATCTGCGACCTGGAATACGACACGGTCAAGAGCGCCATGCGCTGGCTGGCACGCCATCGCGGGGTCGAAGTGATCGAGATCGAGCACACTCACCCGGCCAGTTTCGAAAGCCTGCTGGCCACTTACCGCGAAGCCTTCATACGTCACCCGAAGCTCAAGCTGATGGCGCTGACCCACGTCACCCACCGCACCGGGCTGGTGATGCCGGTACAGGCCATCGCCGCGCTGGCCAGGGAGCATGACGTCGACATCATCCTTGATGGCGCCCATGCCCTCGGCCAGATCGAGTTCGATCTGGAGGCGCTGGGCATCGCCTTCGCCGGGTACAACCTGCACAAATGGATCGGCTCGCCGCTGACTCTGGGCTTTCTCTACATTGCCCCGCAGCGTCTGGCCGACATCGAACCGGACATGGGCGAGATGCATTTCCCGCTCAACGACATTCGCTCGCGCACGCCCTACAGCACACCGAACATTCCCGCGCTGATGACCCTGCCGCTGGTATTCGAGGAGCATCGTGCGCTCGGTGGCGCCGCGGCCAAGGGCGCACGGGTGAACTACCTGCGCAACCTGTGGGTCAGCGCCGTGCGCAACCTGCCGGGCATCGAGGTCACCACGCCGGACGATCCGCGTCTGTATTGCGGCATCACCTCGATGCGTTTTACCCGACATGACGACCAGCAGGCGATGGCCGACCGCCTGCTCAACGACTACAACCTGTTCACCGTGGTGCGCAACGGCGCGGCCTGCGGGCCGTGCATCCGCATCACGCCGTCGTTGACCACGACGGCGGCGGAGATTCAGTCACTGATTCTGGCGTTGAATGAACTGCGTTAAACCGTGTACTTGTCGAAGTCCTCGGGCTTGATCTGCGACGACACCGCAAAGGTGTCGATGCCGATCGTGAGGTGACCGAAGTAACCGTCCTCGTGAGAGTCGCGGCCAATCGGCCAGACTGTCAGCGTCGAGGCTTCCCCGCCCATCCGGGTGTAGTAGTGATCCTGGCAGTTGTTCAGCGGTGCGGACACCCGCCCGCGATAGGCCCTGGTATTGAGCACCGAGCGTGTCACGACTTCGGGAAAGTACAGCTGCCCGACCCAGGCTACGTTGCGCTCATCCAGGTATTCGCTGCCGGCAACGATGCGCACCGCCACATGGATATGTAACGCACGCCCGGCATAAAACCCCGGATAGATCGTGGTGAAGCGCACCCTGCCCTTGTGATCGCTGAACTGGCCGCCACGCAGGTAGGTGTCATCGTCGGTTCGCGGGATCGAACCGATGTCCTCGACGTCGACTGCCAGATCCGGGTTGATCCGACTCCAGCCCGAGTAAGACCCGCGCGCATTGCAGTGCCAGATATCCACCAAGGCACCGCTCACCGGTTCGGCGGTCATGGCATCGACGATGGTCAGGCGCAGCAGCAACGGCAGGCCCTCGGCCCCTTCGCTGATGTTGCGACGCAACAGTCTGGGATTGCGAAAATAGGGCCCGGCGACTTGCTCGGGAGCCAGTTGATAAACCGCTGGAGCTGAAGGCTGGTTGTCCATGAGGCGTTCTCTCTTCCATAAGATGAACGCAGGTTAACGCCCCGCGCGAAGCCAGGTGCGGTAACTATGTATCTCGACATAACGAAGGCGTTTCGGGCAAAAAAAAACGGTGCACCGACCAAGCGCACCGTTAAAGCCGTAGAACACACAACGAAGTGTAGGGTTGCAACTATTTGAAAAACATCAGTCCAGCAGCGCCAACGCCTCGGCGGTGCATTCCTGAATGCGGGCCCAGTCGCCGTTCTTGATCCACTCCGGATCGAGCATCCAGCTACCGCCTACGCACATAACGTTTTTCAGCGCCATGTAGCTCTTGATGTTGGCAGGACCCACGCCGCCGGTCGGGCAGAATTTCACTTCGCCGAACGGGCCGCCGAGGGCCTTGATGGCTGCCACGCCGCCGCTGACTTCAGCCGGGAACAGCTTGAAGCGGCGATAACCCAGGCCATAGCCTTCCATGATGCCGGAGGCATTGCTGATGCCCGGCAGCAGCGGGATCGGGCTTTCGACGCTGGCTTCCAGCAAATCACGGGTGATGCCCGGGGTGACGATGAATTGCGAACCGGCGGCTTCGGCCGCGGCCAGCATGTTGCGGTCGAGCACGGTGCCGGCACCGGTCACCAGTTCCGGGCGCTGTTCGCGCAGGATCTGGATCGCCTTGAGGCCGAACTGCGAACGCAGGGTCACTTCCAGCGCGGTCAGACCGCCGGCAGCCAGGGCGTCAGCCAGCGGCAGCACGTCCTGTTCACGGGCGATGGTGATCACCGGCAGGATCCGCGCCTTGGCGCAGAGGCTGTCGATCAGGGCAACTTTGTCCGCCATGGAAACGGTCGGGGATGGGGTTGTCATAGCGGCTGTTCCTTGGCTCATGGGCACCAGTAAATCTCTAACGTAGGTTGCAGAAACGCGCGAACCGGCATGGCGGCGACGTCGTTGGATGCCAGTGCGGCATTCAGGGTGGTCAGTTTCGACTGACCGGAAATCGACAGAATCTTGTGCTTGGCCGATGCCAGCAGCGCCCGGCTCATGGTCAGGCGTTGACGCGGCACGCTCGGCGCCAGCATCGGCCAGCAACGACGGGCGCCATCGGCTTGCAGGGCTTCAGTCAGATTCGGGCTGTCCGGGAACAGCGACGCGGTATGACCGTCATCGCCCATGCCCAATACCAGCACGTCGATGGGCGGCAACTCGGCGAGCAACCGATCGGCCTGCTCCGCTGCCTGCTCGACGTTGGCTGCCGCGCTGTAAAGGCTGAGGAATTGCGCCTTCGCTGCCGGGCCTTTGAGCAGATACTGCTTGAGCAGTCCGGCGTTGCTGTCGGCATGTTCGACCGGTACCCAACGCTCGTCGGCCAAGGTCACGACGACCTTCGACCAGTCCAGCTCCTGCTTGGCCAGGTGCTGGAAAAACGCCACCGGACTGCGACCGCCGGACACCACCAGCACGGCGTTGCCGCGCGCAGCCAATGCCTCGCTCAACTGCTTGGCGACATTCAGCGCCAGGCCTTCGGCGAGCAATACCGGGCTCTTGAATTCACGGGCATTCACGCCCTGGGGCAGTTTCACATCAGATATCGCCATACCACGACCTCCCGTCCCGCGTGATCAGTGCAATGGAGCTCATCGGCCCCCACGACCCGGCCGCATACGGCTTGGGCGCGTCACCGGATTTTTTCCACCCGGCGATCAACTGGTCACACCATTTCCACGCGGCTTCGATTTCATCTTTACGGACAAACAGGTTCTGATTGCCGTTCATCACTTCCAGCAACAACCGCTCGTAGGCATCGGGGATTCGAGCGCTGCGCCAGGTGTCGGAAAAATTCAGTTGCAGTGGGCCGCTGCGCAGTTGCATGCCCTTGTCCAGGCCTTGCTCCTTGGTCATCACGCGCAAGGAAATACCTTCGTCCGGTTGCAGGCGGATGATCAGTTTGTTGCTGATCTGCAGGCGCTGCTCGGGGGCGAAGATGTAGTGCGACGGTTCCTTGAAGTGGATGACGATCTGCGACAGTTTCTGCGGCATGCGCTTGCCGGTGCGCAGATAGAACGGCACGCCGGCCCAGCGCCAGTTGCGGATGTCGGCACGCAGGGCGACGAAGGTTTCGGTGTCGCTCTGGGTGTTGGAATTCGGCTCTTCCAGGTAACCCGGTACGGATTTGCCTTCACTGTGGCCGGCGATGTACTGGCCGCGTACAACTTGAGTCGTCAGGCCTTCCGGGCTGATCGGCGCCAGGGCCTTGAGCACTTTGACCTTTTCATCACGGATGCTGTCGGCGGACAGGTCAGCCGGCGGGTCCATGGCGATCAGGCAAAGCAGTTGCAGCAGGTGGTTCTGGATCATGTCACGCAGCTGACCGGCCTTGTCGAAATAGCCCCAGCGGCCTTCGATGCCGACCTTCTCGGCCACGGTGATTTCCACGTGGGAGATGTAATGCTGGTTCCACTGAGTCTCGAACAGGCTGTTGGCGAAACGCAGGGCGATCAGGTTCTGGACGGTTTCTTTGCCCAGGTAGTGGTCGATGCGGTAGGTGCGGTTCTCCGGGAAGAACTGCGCCACGGCGTCGTTGACCTTGCGCGAGGACTCGAGGTCGGAGCCGATCGGTTTTTCCAGCACCACGCGGGTGTTTTCTGCCAGACCAACGTTCGCCAGGTTCTCGCAGATCGCGCCGTACACCGCCGCCGGGGTGGCGAAGTAGGCAATCATGCGTTGCTTTGTGCCCGCAAGATCAGCCAGCGCCACGTAGTCTTCAACCTTGAGGAAGTCGACGTGCAGGTAGGTCAGGCGCGCCAGAAAGCGCTCGGCCACGGCCTCGTCCAGTTCCTTGCCCACGTAGCGACGCAGTTCGGCGGCAATGAATGCCATGTGCTGCTGGTCGGAGCCCTCTTCACGGGCCAGCGCGATAATACGCGTGTCCTCGTGCAGCAGGCCGGCGCCATCCAGGTGATAAAGGGCAGGAAACAGCTTGCGCAGGGCCAGATCGCCCAAGGCGCCGAACAAGGCGAAGGTGCACGGTTCAACCGTAATCGAAGGCATGATGTTTGTTCTTTTATCAAGTTAAGCTACAAATACCTTTTTTCAAGGCATCACTCAAGGGAAAATGTAGTAATAACCACAACATTTTCGCAAAATACAGATTCCGAGTGGTGGTCGGTCGGAGCCATCAGTAGGATAGGCCACCGTCACGGGCCACATCAAAGGCCCAATTTGCATAGCCGTGCGCTTATCGGCGCCGGTGAATCTAGGAAATCCATATGGACCGCGTGCGAAATTTACTGGAACAGATCCAGAGTCGCCTTGAAGAGCTGAACAAGGCCGAACGCAAAGTCGCCGAAGTGATCCTGCTCAACCCACAGCAGGCCACCCGCTTCAGCATCGCCGCCCTCGCCCAGGCAGCAAAGGTCAGTGAACCGACAGTCAACCGTTTCTGCCGCTCGTTCGGCGTCAGCGGCTACCCCGAACTCAAGTTGCAACTGGCACAGAGCCTGGCCAGCGGCGCGGCGTATGTCAGCCGTGCAGTAGAAGCCGACGACAATCCCGAGGCCTACACGCAGAAGATTTTCGGCAGTGCGATCGCGTCGTTGGACAGCGCCTGCCAGGCACTGGACCCGAACCTGATCAGCCGCGCCGTCGACCTGTTGATTCAGGCGCGGCAGATCCACTTCTTCGGCCTCGGCGCTTCGGCGCCGGTGGCGCTGGATGCGCAGCACAAGTTCTTCCGTTTCAACCTGGCGGTGACCGCGCATGCTGATGTGTTGATGCAGCGGATGATTGCTTCGGTGGCGCATACCGGTGAGTTGTTCGTGATCATTTCCTACACCGGGCGCACCCGCGAGCTGGTGGAAGTGGCGCGCATCGCCCGGGAGAACGGCGCTTCGGTACTGGGCCTGACCGCCGAGAATTCGCCCCTGGCCAAGGCCAGTACGCTGAGCCTGAACATTCCGCTTCCGGAAGACACTGACATTTACATGCCGATGACTTCGCGGATCATTCAACTGACCGTGCTGGATGTTTTGGCGACCGGAATGACCTTGCGTCGCGGGGTGGATTTCCAGCCGCATCTGCGCAAGATCAAAGAGAGCTTGAATGCGAGCCGGTATCCGGTGGGTGACGAGTTCAACTGATCCGAATTTTGGGCTGAATGTCCGGCCTCTTCGCGAGCAAGCCCGCTCCCACATTCGACTGTATTTCTCCAGATGGAATGCGGTCACCTGTGGGAGCGGGCTTGCTCGCGAAGGCGTCAGCCAACTCACCACAAATCTAGGCCGCAGCCCACGCCTGCAAACTCAGATGCGCCTTCTCCCCCGGCGCCAGATGCAGGCTGTCCTTACCGCCCGCCGCCGCCTCAACACAGACAAATTCCGAGATCTCATCCCAAGTCACGCCCAGCAACGGCCGCGCCCCCGGATGCCAGACCACCGTGTCCGCACTTTCGCCCGTATCGATGCACAGCTCACGCTGCCAGGCGTGATCCTTGAGCTGCAACTCGCCGTCGTGCTGGAACACGCGCTGACAGCCGCCATCGACCCGCAACTCGCCTTCCTGCTGGCAAACCTCACGATTCAACTGGTCGTAACCCTGCGCCCCTTCGAGCCCAGACAGCGCTATCTCACTGACGTCGCCAATACGCCAGTAAGCGTGCAAAGCCTGGCTCAACTGGCACGGCATGTCGTCCTGATGCTCGGTACTCAGGCGCAACTCCATGCGTTCACCGAGGTGCGCGTGCAGATCCACCTGCCAGTCGCACAGCTGCAATTGCCAATGCAGGCGCACGCCGTCGTCGGCGGTGCTGCTGTCGAGCAGTTTCCAGTCCAGCAATCGCGCCCAGCCGTGGGACGGCCACGCGTTTTCGCTTGGATGGCGGCCATACCACGGCCAGCAAACCGGTACACCGCCACGGATCGCCCCGACGTGCGGCCACTTCGCCGCGCACCATAACCACGGTTTTTGCCCGCGCGGTTGAAAGTGCAGCAACTGCGCACCCTGACGACTGAATACCGCCTGACACAGCGGATGGTCGATCACCAGCACATCGCGCATCTGATAGCGCTCCCAGGCGAACACCGGTCGTTCACGCAAGGACTTGAAGAAGCGTTGCAGCGGATGCTCATGCATGGGCCACGGTTCCAGATTCAACTTTCATGGGCTGCGACACCCCTTTCCAAAAAAAAGCGGACAGCCTTGGCTGTCCGCAAATATGCGCACATAGAGAGGAGCTTATCGCAGACGCGTCAGAACGTAGACTGAATTTTCAGGCCAGCGACCAAAGCGTTGTCCACCTGATCCACACCACCCGGGTGAGTGATGTATTGCAGGTTCGGACGCACGGTCAGCCAGTTGGTGACGTGGAAGCCGTAGTTGATCTCGTAGTTGTATTCGGTCTCGCGAATCGGCGAGAACACCGGATTGTCGTAGTCCGAAACACCGTTGGAGGCGTTCAGCAGCTCGGCGTTTTTCTTCACGTCGTCGTTGACATGGATACGCGCGGCACCGATACCGACGTCATCCTTCGGACGGGCGTCGAACGGGCCTTTGTAGACAAACATCACCGACTGGTAGTTGTCGATGAAGTTGGTGTCCTTGTCGTGGAACGTGGCGTTGGCCGCAATGTTCAGACCGCGGGAAGCATCACCGTTGTGGCTGGTGAGTTGCTGTTGCGCAACGAACCAGTAGCCGTGTTTGCTGCTGTGGGTGCGGTAGGCATTACCGGTGGTCGCAGCGTCGTTGCCGTTGATGTCTTCGCGGACGTCTGCAGCATCAGCCGTGCTCTTGTAGTAACCGACGCGGTATTCGCCCGGCAGGCTGTTGACCTTCGGCGACCAGACCAGCTCGACTGGCAGCACAGTACCGGCGGTGCCGCTGCCGCTGAGCTTGAAGCCATTGCCGTGTTCCAGCTGCGACGGGTTCTGGTTGTACGCGCCGATCTGCGCGTAGAGCTCGTCGTTGATGTTGTACTTCACACGGATCGCGGCCTGGCTGACGGGCCAGTTGTACCAGATGTTGGTCGCCCAGTTACCCACCTGCGAGCCGCAGAACGCCAGGTTCTGGAATTCGCACGGGAAGGTGTTGAAGTCTTCGCCTTCACCGAAGTAACCGGCCTTGACGTCGAGTTTGTTGTCGAAGAACTGGTGCTGAATCCACAGCTGGGTCAGACGCACCATGTGGCCACGACCGTAGACTTCCTGCGAGGAAGACAGGGTGCCGGCACGCGGGTCGCCAACGCGGTCGTTGGAAATGTTCTGACCGTTACGGTTGGTCAGCTGGATCTTGGCCTGAGTGTTGTCCCAGCCCCAGAGTTTTTGCAGGTCCAGTGCCACGCCCAGACCGAACTGGTCGCTGTAGCGGCCGGTCTTGTCGTCGTTGTAGCCGCCATGCAGATTGGCGCCCATTTCCCCAACGTAGTCGGCCTTGATGTCGATGCCTTGCTCGATCAGCTTGGTCCGCTCACCCCCCCAGTCGCCCGTCATCCACTTGGAATCGGAGCTGAATGCATCGGCGGCCATGGCATTGCCGGCCAGTACCAATGCGGCCGCAGCTGACATTTGGCAGATCAACCGGGCATTGACGTGTTTCTTTTTCATCCCTACATCCTCGTCTTTATTGTTATTAACTGTTTTTTTCCAACGCGGTTTACATCCCCTGGGGAAATGGGCGTTCCCACTCCCCCATTGATTTCTTACCGACCTTTGAACTGCGCGACGTTGGCGCTGTGCGCTTCAGTCTTCGGCAGACCCGCAACCCCCAGGCGCTCCCCGCTCTTGGCGTCGAACAGCAGCACTTTCGACGGATCGAATTGCAGGGTCAGGGTCTCGCCCACCTGCGGCGCCACGTCCGGCGCCAGTCGGCAGCAGACCTTGGTGTCGTTGAGGTTGACGAACACGAGGGTGTCCGGACCGGTCGGCTCGGTGACCTGCACTTCGGCCTTGATGCTCGGCAGGCCGTTGCCCTCGCCGTTCGCCAGCGCGATCTGCTCAGGGCGCAGGCCGAGGATCACTTCGCGGTCTTCGAGACCGGCGTCCTGCATCGCCATCGGCAGCTCGCAACGGGCCTGGCCGCTGTCGAGCAACGCGACCAGACGGCCGTCCTTGCGTTGCAGGCGCAGCGGGATGAAGTTCATCGGCGGCGAACCGATGAAGCTCGCCACGAACAGGTTGGCCGGGTCGTTGTAGATCTCTTTCGGCGTACCGAACTGCTGGATGATGCCGTCCTTCATCACCGCCACCTTGTCGCCCAGGGTCATCGCTTCGATCTGGTCGTGGGTCACGTAGACCGTGGTGGTTTTCAGGCGCTGGTGCATCAGTTTCATTTCGGTGCGCATCTCGACGCGCAACTTGGCGTCGAGGTTGGACAGCGGTTCGTCGAACAGATAGATCTTCGGTCGGCGTGCCAGTGCACGGCCCATCGCCACGCGCTGTTGCTGACCACCGGAGAGCTGGCCCGGCTTGCGATTGAGCAGGTGCTCGATCTGTAGCAGCTTGGCCACGCGGGCAACTTCTTCATCGATGGCCGACTGGCTCATCTTGCGGATCTTCAGACCGAACTCGATGTTCTCGCGCACGCTCATGGTCGGGTACAGCGCGTAGGACTGGAACACCATGGCGATGTCGCGATCTTTCGGGCTCATGCCGCTGACGTCCTGGTCACCGATCATGATCGCGCCGCCAGTGATGGTTTCCAGGCCGGCGATGCAGTTCATCAGCGTCGACTTGCCGCAGCCCGAAGGCCCGACGAGGATCAGGAACTCACCGTCCTTGATCGACAGTTCGATGTTCTTCAGGGTGTCCGGCAGGCCGGCACCGTAGGTCTTGTTTACATTGCGAAGTTCGAGCGTAGCCATGATTACCCCTTGACTGCGCCGGCCGTCAGCCCGCGCACGAAATACTTGCCTGCGACCACATAGACCAGCAGGGTCGGCAGCCCGGCGATCATCGCCGCCGCCATGTCCACGTTGTATTCCTTGGCCCCGGTGCTGGTGTTGACCAGGTTGTTCAGCGCCACCGTGATCGGTTGCGAATCACCGCTGGAGAACACCACGCCGAACAGGAAGTCGTTCCAGATCTGGGTGAATTGCCAGATCAGGCAAACCATGATGATCGGGGTCGACATCGGCAGGATGATCCGGCGGAAGATGGTGAAGAACCCTGCACCATCCAGGCGCGCCGCCTTGATCAGCGCATCCGGAATGCTCACGTAGTAGTTACGGAAAAACAGCGTGGTGAACGCCAGACCGTAAACCACATGGATGAACACCAGGCCGGTGGTGGTGCTCGCCAGGCCCATCTTGCCGAGGGTGAACGACGCCGGCAGCAGCACGGTCTGGAACGGCAGGAAGCAGCCGAACAACAGCAGGCCGAAGAACAGCTGCGAACCGCGAAAACGCCAGAACGACAGCACGTAGCCGTTCAACGCACCGATGGCGGTGGAGATGATCACGGCCGGCACGGTGATCTTGATCGAGTTCCAGAAGTAGCCATCGACGGTCGCCCAGGCTTTCACCCAGCCGATGCCGCTGACCACGGTCGGCCAGCTCAGCAGGTTGCCGGTGGAGATGTCTTCCGGGGTCTTGAAGCTGGTCAGCAGCATGACCACCAGCGGTACCAGATACAGCAGGACCGCGAGGATCAGCACCGCGTAGATCGCGATGCGACTCAGGCTGATGGCCGGTTTGGAGGCGAGACTAGTCATGACGCTTGGTCCTCAGCTCGGAGTACAGGTAAGGCACGATGATCGCGAGGATCGCACCGAGCATCAGGATTGCACTGGCCGAGCCCATGCCCATCTGTCCACGACTGAACGTGAACGAGTACATGAACATCGCCGGCAAATCGGAGGAATAACCCGGGCCGCCGGCCGTCATGGCCGCCACCAGGTCGAAGCTCTTGATCGCGATGTGCGCCAGGATCATCACTGCACTGAAGAACACCGGACGCAGGCTTGGCAGCACCACTTTCCAGTAGATGCGCGGCATGCTCGCGCCGTCGATCTGGGCGGCACGGATGATCGATTGATCAACGCCACGCAGGCCGGCGAGGAACATCGCCATGATGAAGCCCGAAGCTTGCCAGACCGCCGCGATCACCAGGCAATACACCACGCGATCCGGGTCGATCAGCCAGTCGAGACGGAAGCCTTCCCAGCCCCAGTCCCGCAGCAATTTGTCCAGGCCCATGCCCGGGTTGAGCAGCCATTTCCACGCGGTACCGGTGACGATCATCGAGAGCGCCATCGGGTACAGGTAAATAGTGCGGATAAAGCCTTCGCGGCGGATTTTCTGGTCGAGGAAAATCGCCAGCGTCACGCCGATCACCAGGGTAATGCCGATGAACATGCCGCCGAACACGGCCAGGTTCTTGCTCGCCACCCACCAGCGGTCGTTGTCGAACAGCCGTGCGTATTGCGCCAGCCCTGCCCACTTGTAGTTCGGCAGGAAGGTCGATGTGGTGAACGACAGGACAAACGTCCAGAGGATATAGCCATAGAAGCCCACCAGAACGATGAACATGCTCGGCGCCAGCACCAGTTTCGGTAGCCAGCGCTGCAGTGCGTCGAATGGCGAGGCCTTGCTGAACACAGCAACAGAACTCATGGGAAGATCCAGTAAAAAAGATGAGGGACCGCTGCAAGCTGCAGGCTTCAGGCCGATGCGCGACTTGAAGCTTGCAGCTGCTCTACACTGGTATTACTTGGCAGCCTTGATGGCGGTGCCGAGTTTCTTCGCAGCGTCAGCCGGGTCGGCTTTCGGGTCGTTGATGAAGTTGGTCACGACATCAAAGAACGCACCCTGCACCGCCAGCGTGGTCGCCATGTTGTGCGCCATGCTCGGTTGCAGGCCGCCGTTCTTGGCGTCTGCCAGGAAGTCCTTGGCAGCGGTCTGCGCGCAGGAGTCGAAACCGTACTTGCCCATGTCGGCGAGCATGTCGTTGCGCACCGGGATCGAGCCCTTGTTGATGCTGAAGACTTTCTGGAAGTTTTCACCCAGCACGACTTTGGCGATGTCCTGCTGACCGGCCGCGGTGCCCGCGTCCTTCTGCTTGAACACGGCCAGCGAGTCGATGTTGTAGGTGAACGCCTTGTCGGTGCCCGGGAAGGCTACGCACTCGTAATCCTTGCCGGCGACTTTCTTGGCGGCGGTCCATTCGGACTTGGCCCAGTCACCCATGATCTGCATGCCGGCCTTGCCGTTGATGACCTTGGCCGCTTCCAGGTTCCAGTCCTGGCCTTTGCCGTCCTGGTCCATGTAGGTCGCGACTTTCTTCAGCTCGGTCAGGGCCTTGACCATTTCCGGGCCGGTCAGGGCAGCGTTGTCCAGGTCGACCAGGGCTTTCTTGTAACCATCAACGCCCATCACCGACAGCACGACCGCTTCGAACACGGTGCTGTCCTGCCATGGCTGACCGCCGTGGGCCAGCGGGATGAAGCCCGCCGCTTTCAGCTTGTCGCCAGCGGCGTAGAATTCTGCGAGGGTGGTCGGGGCTTTTTCGATACCGGCTTTCTTGAAGACTTCCGGGTTGATCCACAGCCAGTTCACGCGGTGAATGTTCACCGGCACGGCTACGTAATCACCTTCGAACTTCACGGTGTCGGAGACTTTCTTGTCGAGCAGGCTGTCCCACTTCTCGGACTTGGAAACGTCTTTCAGGACGTCAGTGTCGAGCAGACCGGTCGACGCCCATTCCTGGATGTCCGGGCCCTTGATCTGAGCAACGCCTGGCGGGTTACCGGCTACCGCACGGCTTTTCAACACGGTCATGGCAGTCGCACCGCCACCGCCGGCGACAGCGCCGTCTTTCCAGGTGAAACCGTCTTTCTCGACTTGTGCCTTGAGCACATCGACGGCAGCTTTTTCGCCACCGGACGTCCACCAATGCACGACTTCCACCGAACCTTTGGATTCGGCAGCGGAAACACTCAGGGGCAGCACAGCGAGCGGGAACAGGGAGGCGACAGAAATGACAGTAGCGAGGCGAGAAATCGCATTCATCTGAGATGTACCTTTCTTGTTGTTATGCATGCAAGTCTGGTGCTTGCGCTGCACACGAGTTTAAACAGAGCGTTTCCCCTCGCAGGTAACGAAGGGATGCGCGAATGTCACCACATGGTTACACAGGAACGCTTCGGGACAGTTGTGCCAGAGCACTGGCCATGCTCGGCGCCAGCGGCAGACGCGGGATCAGCACCGCCTGCCAGGCGTGGTACAGATCCGGTTTGCCCGCCCAGATATCGGCACTTGGACGGTTTTGCGGATCCAGTTCGTGATGCCAGCTGCCGTCGCAGCGGTCGATAAAATGCGTATCGCAAAATTCCCAGAACAGGCGATACCAGCTTTCGTATTGCGCATCGCCGGTGCGTTTGAGCAAGGCACTGGCGGCAGCGCTGGCCTCGGCGTGAGTCCAGTGCAGGCGATGGCGAACCACGGCCTTGTTGTCCCAGTCGAGGGTGTAGACGATGCCCGGCGCACCATCGACGTCCCAGCCATGGCGGCAGTTTTGTTCGAACAGCTTTTGCGCATCAGTGGCCAGCCAGCCGGGGGTGAGCATGCCGGCCTGGACCCGCGCCGCTTCGAGGTGCAGCAACAGCCGCGCCCACTCGAAGCCGTGGCCCGGCGTGGTGCCGTACGGGCGGAAACCGTCGGCGGGATTGTCATGATTGTATTCGCGCAACGGTTGCCAGCTTCGGTCGAAATGCTCGACCACCAGGTAATCGTTGGCGGCGGCGTGACCGTGGATCACCCGCTCGACGATGCGTTGCGCACGCACCAGCCAGCGCGGGTCTTCGGTGACATCGGCCAGCGCGAGGAACGCTTCGGTGGCGTGCATGTTGCTGTTGGCGCCGCGATAGGCTTCTTCTTCGCGCCAGTCGCGGTTGAAGAATTCGCGCATGGCGCCCTCTTCTTCGCTCCAGAAATACGTGTCGATGATGTCGATGGCGTCATCCAGCAACGCCTGCGCGCCGGGGCGTTGCGCGACCACCGCGGAACTGGCTGCGAGGGCCACGAAAGCATGCAGATAAGCGTTCTTGCCGGTATTGCCGTCACGGTGTTCGGCGACAGCGAACCAGCCGCCGTGCAGCGCATCGCGCAACGGACCGCGCAGGGCCGCAATGCCGTGATCGACCAGCTCGGCGAATCCTGGCAGACCCTGAATGTGGGCCATGGCGAAGCTGTGGGTCATGCGCGCAGTGTTCATGGTTTCGGCTTGCGCGCCGGCCTGGAGCTGGCCGCGCTCATCGAGATTGCCGAAGCCTTCGGGCAGTCGCGAAGCCTTGGCAAATGCCAGCAGGCGCAGGCCTTCGTCGGCGAGCCATTGCTGGTGGGCAGGAGCATTCAGCCAACTGCTGAAGCCCGGATTGAAGTGATCCATGGATGGCCTTTTTTGTTGTTATGACTGCGGGCAGTCTAAACAACGGGCCGGGGACGGCTTGTAACGAAGGAGGCGGTTTTTGTCACCAGTCGGTGACATTAAGATCAATCCGCCGAACGCGGCAATTGCAGGGTCACACGCAATCCGCCTTCGCGCAGGTTCTGCAACGTCACCTCACCGCCATGGCTATGAGCAATGTTGCGGGCGATCCCCAAACCGAGACCGTATCCTTGCTGCTGCCCCGCCAACCGGAAGTGCGGTTCGAACACCTGCTCCAGCCGCTGCTCCGGGACGCCCGGGCCTTCGTCATCAACGTGCAGGACAAACGCACTCTCGTCATCATCGATATGCAGATGGGCGTTCTGTCCGTACTTCAGCGCATTGTCGATCAGGTTGCCGATACAGCGTTTGAGCGCCAGTGGCTTGCCCGGATACGCCGCCAGCGCCCGCCCCTGCTGGGTCACGCGGCCATTGCCGTTAGGCGCCAGATACGGCTCCACCAGACAGTCGAGCACATGATTGAGATCCACCGGCTCGATGTTTTCGTGGATATCGGTGTCCTTCACGCATTGCAGCGCGCCTTTGACCAGCAGCTCCAGCTCATCCAGATCGCGGCCGAACTTGGTTTGCAGCTGTTCGTCTTCCAGCAGTTCGACCCGCAGACGCAGACGAGTGATCGGCGTGCGCAGGTCATGGGAAATCGCGCTGAACAACTGACTGCGCTCGGTCAGGTAACGGCTGATGCGCTCGCGCATGGTGTTGAAGGCGCGCCCCACCTCCACCACTTCGCTGCCGCCGCCCTCGGCCACCGGCTCGACGTCGGCGCCCAGCGACAAGTCCCGCGCGGCCCGCGCCAGACGCTTGAGCGGCCGGCTCTGCCAGTGCACCAGCAAGCCGATGAACAACAACAGAAAACCGCTGGTGAAGACGATGAACCACACCTGCTGGGTCGGCAGGCCTTGTTCTTCAAGACTGGTATAGGGCTCGGGCAGCAGCGAGGCGATGTACAGCCACTCACCGGGCGCCAACTGGATCTGGGTCACCAGCACCGGTGGATTCACCGGCTCCAGGGTCAGCGCGTAATGCGCCCAAGAGCGCGGCAGCTCATCGAGTTTCAACCCGGCGTTGAAGATCCGTAAGTCATCGGGGCTGACGAAGGTCACCAGGATGTCGGTGTCCTGGCCCAGCGACTGGCGCAACACTTCATCCACCGCTTTCAACACCGCTGCCTTGCGCGGCGTCACCGGCAGCACTTCCATGCCCAGCGGTTTGTCATTCAGCGTCACCACAAAACGCGTGCCGCCCATGCTGCGCAATTGGTCGAGCACCAGCGGTCGATAAGCCACCGGCAACGAACGAAAATAACTGACGCTGGCCGTCATCGAATGGGCAAGGCTGCGGGCGCTGGTGACCAGGCCTTCGAGCTGGGTCGCACGCAATTGGGACACCCAGATCACGCTGGACAGCGTCTGGGCGAACAACACCGCGAGCAACGTCAGCAGCAACATCCGGCCGAGCAGCGAACGCGGCATCGGCACTTTGCGCGCGGTGGTGCGCAGGAACTCAGTGACCATTGCCGGCAACCACATTGGCTGCCAGCTGGTAGCCGCTGCCGCGCACGGTGCGGATCAGTCGCGGCGGTTTTTCGGTGTCGCGCAGACGCTGACGCAAACGGCTGACGGCCATGTCAACGATGCGATCAAGGGGCATCAGGTCGCGGCCACGGGTGGCGTTGCCGATGGTGTCGCGGTCGAGGATTTCCTGAGGGTGATCGAGGAACAGTTTGAGCAGGGCGAAATCGGCGCCGGACAGAATCACTTCCTCGCCGTCGGTGTGAAACAGCCGATGGCTGACCATGTCCAACCGCCATTCATCAAACGCCAGCACTTCACTGCCGCCGCGTTCCTGACCGAATTGGGCGCGGCGCAGCAGGGCCTTGATCCGGGCTTGCAGTTCGCGGGGGCTGAAAGGTTTGCCGAGGTAGTCGTCGGCGCCGAGCTCCAGACCGATGACCCGGTCAGCTTCGTCGGAACTGGCGGTGAGCATGATGATCGGCACCTGGGCCTGACGCGGATGCTGGCGTACCCAACGGCACAGGCTGAAGCCGTCTTCATCGGGCAGCATCACGTCAAGAATCACCAGATCGCTCGGCGCCTCGTTCAGCGCCTGGCGGAAACTGGCGCCGTCGGCCGTGGCCCGTACCTGAAAACCCGCACGGGTCAGGTAGGTTTCCAGCAACTCGCGTATCTCCTGGTCGTCATCGACCAACAAAATCGACTTGTTGACTGAACTCACTTCGAAGGCATCCTTGTTGTTGGAATTGGGCGGATTATGCCTGATGAACCTTGGAGATTTGTTGTCTGTTCTGGCCTCATCGCTGGCAAGCCAGCTCCCACAAGGGTATGTGCCGTCCACAAAACCTGTGGGAGCTGGCTTGCCAGCGATGAAAGCGACTCGGTTTCAAGCCTGTTCGAGCGCCACGCCGGCACCGACGAGACCGGAATACGGCGCCGTCACCAGCCACACCGGAATCCCCTTGAAGTAATCGCTCATGCAGCCCTTGTCGGCAAAGCTGCGGGCGAAACCGCTTTCGAGGAAGAAATCGGCAAAGCGCGGGATCACGCCGCCAACGATATAAACCCCACCGCGACCGCCAGTGGTCAGCACGTTGTTGCCGGCCACGCGACCGAGCCAGCAGCAAAACTGCTCCAGCACTTCCAGGGCAATCGGGTCGCCTGCGAGGCCCGCCGCGGTGATCGCTTCCGGTGTATCCAGCTTGGGTTCATGGCCATCCACGGCGCAGATCGCTCGGTACACCCGAGGCAAGCCACCACCGCTCAATGCGGTTTCCGCACTGACGTGGCCGATTTCGTTATGGATGTGCTGCCACAATTGGGTTTCACGCACACTGCCCAGCGGCAGATCGACATGCCCCCCCTCCCCCGGCAACGCAGCAAACCGGCCTTCGCCCAGATCGAGCAACGTGCCGACGCCCAGGCCTGTGCCCGGGCCGATTACCACCGCCGGACGCAACGGCTCAGGCGTCCCTTCACAGACCACGCGGAATTCACCGGGCTGCAAACGGGTCATGCCCAGCGCCATGGCGGAGAAGTCGTTGATCAACAACAACTGCTCGACCTGCAACGCCTGGCAGAACGCCTTGCGACTCAGGCGCCAGTGGTTATTGGTGAACTTGAATTCGTCGCCACTGACAGGACCAGCCACCGACAGGCACACCGAACCGATGGCGCCCGGCGCCAGGCCGAGCCCGCTCAGGTAGAGGCTGATCGCCTCTTCCGGGCTGGCATGGTCGGCCGTGGCCAGCACCTGCACCGATTCGAGCTGCTGATCTTTCCACAACGCGAACCGCGCGTTGGTGCCTCCGATATCACCGACCAAAGCCAGTTTCAATTAAGCGTCTCCAGGGCAGAAGTGAAGGCGCTGGCGCCCTGCTCCGCCGAGCTGAAGGCCAAACGCATGAAGCCAAACAGTTCGCGCCCGCTGCCGATGTTGTTGCCCAACAGGCCTTTGGCGGGTTCGCGCGCTGCGAATTCGGCGGCGTCGACCTTGAGTTCCAAAGTGCCTTTGACGCCATCGACGCGGATGATATCGCCCTCTTGCACGCGCGCCAAAGCACCGCCCACATAAGCTTCCGGGCTGACGTGGATCGCCGCCGGGATTTTCCCCGAGGCGCCGGACATGCGCCCGTCCGTCACCAGTGCAACTTTGAAGCCGCGGTCCTGCAGCACGCCGAGGAACGGCGTCATCTTGTGCAGTTCCGGCATGCCGTTGGAGCGCGGGCCCTGGAAGCGCATCACCGCAACGAAATCCTTCTCCAGCAAACCGGCCTTGAAGGCGTCGGCCAGGTCCTGTTGATCCTGGAACACCATGGCCGGTGCTTCGACGATCTGGTTTTCCAGTGCCACGGCGGACACCTTCATCACGCCACGACCGAGGTTGCCTTCCATCACCCGCAATCCGCCCTCTGCCGAGAACGCACGAGCCACCGGACGCAGGATGTTTTCGTCGAGGCTGTCGGTCGGGCCTTCGCGCCACACCAGTTTGCCGTTATCCAGGAAAGGTTCCTTGGTGTACTGGCTCAAGCCGTGGCCGAGCACGGTGTTGACGTCTTCGTGCAGCAGGCCGGCTTCGAGCAGTTCGCGGATCAGGAACGACATGCCGCCCGCCGCCTGGAAGTGGTTGATGTCAGCCTTGCCGTTCGGATAAACGTGGCTCAGGGTCGGCACGACTTCGGAGAGGTCGGCCATGTCCTGCCAGGTCAGTTGAATGCCCGCCGCCATGGCGATGGCCGGCATGTGCAGGGTGTGGTTGGTCGAGCCGCCGGTGGCATGCAGCGCGACGATCGAGTTGACCAGCGCCTTCTCGTCGACGATTTCGCCAATCGGCATGAAGTTTCCATTCTGCTTGGTCAGGCGCGTGACCTGATGCGCGGCTTCGCGGGTCAGGGCGTCACGCAGCGGCGTGTTCGGGTTGACGAAAGAGGCGCCCGGCAAGTGCAGGCCCATGACTTCCATCAGCAACTGGTTGGTGTTGGCGGTGCCATAGAACGTGCAGGTGCCCGGGCTGTGGTAGGACTTCATTTCCGATTCCAGCAGCTCTTCGCGGGTCGCCTTGCCTTCGGCGTACTTCTGCCGCACGTCGGCTTTTTCCTTGTTGGAAATCCCCGAGACCATCGGCCCGCCCGGCACGAAAATCGTCGGCAGGTGACCGAAACGCAGCGACCCCATCATCAGGCCCGGCACGATCTTGTCGCAGATGCCGAGCATCAGCGCGCCGTCGAACATGTTGTGCGACAGCGCCACCGCCGTCGACATCGCGATCACTTCGCGGCTCGGCAGGCTCAGCTCCATGCCCGGCTCGCCCTGGGTCACGCCGTCGCACATGGCAGGCGTACCGCCGGCGAACTGGCCGACCGAGCCGATTTCGCGCAGGGCGTTCTTGATCTGTTCAGGGAAGACTTCGTACGGCTGGTGCGCCGAGAGCATGTCGTTATATGACGAAACAATGGCGATGTTCGCCGAGTTCATCATCCGCAGGCTGTGCTTGTCTTCGCTGCCGCATCCGGCCACACCGTGGGCGAAGTTTGCGCATTGCAGCTTGCCGCGCATCGGCCCGTCGGTTGCAGCGCCGCGAATCAGCGCAAGGTAAGCCTGACGCGTGGCGCGGCTGCGGGCGATAAGCCGTTCGGTGACCTCAAGAACGCGGGGATGCATGTGTAGAACTCCAGGCTAACGGATGTGGCGACCTGATTGTCTATGCTGACCAAAGCGCCCGCACGTGTGGGATGACGGGCGGTTTCCTTGACCATTCGGACCAGTTGATTCAGGTCACTCGTTGTAGATAAAACAAAATATTGCCACTAAAAAGGCTTGTTTTCTATTTTTATGCGAATAATCTTGTAATTCCAACAACAAAACGACGGCGGCGCTGTTCAATGACTCTTCGAATCGCAATCAATGGTTTTGGCCGCATCGGCCGTAATGTCCTGCGCGCACTGTATACCCAAGGCTATCGTCAGGATTTGCAGATCGTCGCCATCAACGATCTGGGCGACAGCGCGATCAATGCGCATCTGCTCAAGTACGACACCGTTCATGGCACGTTCGACGCCGAAGTTGCCCATGACAACGAGAGCCTGACCGTCAACGGCGACCGCATTTCGGTCAGCGCCATCCGCAACCCGGCCGACCTGCCATGGGCCGCGGAAAAGATCGATGTGGTCTTCGAATGCACCGGTCTGTTCACCGACCGGGCCAAAGCCGCCGCGCATATTACCGCCGGCGCACGCAAAGTGATCATCTCCGCCCCGGCCAAAGGCGCCGATGCCACCGTCGTTTATGGCGTGAACCACGACATTCTGCGCCAGTCGCACCAGATCATTTCCAACGCCTCGTGCACCACCAACTGCCTGGCCCCGGTGGCCCAGGTGCTGCACCGCGAACTGGGCATCGAAAGCGGTCTGATGACCACCATCCACGCCTACACCAACGACCAGAACCTGACCGACGTCTACCACACCGACCCGTACCGCGCCCGCTCCGCCACCCAGAACATGATCCCGAGCAAGACCGGCGCCGCCGAAGCCGTGGGCCTGGTGCTGCCGGAACTGGCGGGCAAGCTGACCGGCATGGCCGTGCGCGTGCCGGTGATCAATGTGTCGCTGGTGGACCTGACCGTGCAGCTGAAGCGCGAAGCCTCGGCCGATGAAGTGAACGCGCTGATGAAAGCGGCGAGCCAGCATTCGAAGATCCTCGGCTACAACACCCTGCCGCTGGTATCGAGCGACTTCAACCACAACCCGCTGTCGTCGATCTTCGATGCCAACCACACCAAATCCAGCGGCAAACTGCTGAAAGTGCTGGCCTGGTACGACAACGAGTGGGGCTTCTCCAACCGCATGCTCGATAACTGCCTGGCGCTGTGCAACGCGGAATAAAACGCCTACCCCCTGTGGGAGCGGGCTTGCTCGCGAATGCGGTGGGTCAGTCGACATATTTATTGCCTGACACGACACTTTCGCGAGCAAGCCCGCTCCCACAGAGTTGATTTCAATCTGAAATCAACACTTGACCACCCGAGCGGATGATAAGCATTATCATTCGCTCGAAATGGATCAGGTCTTCCCGTGAGTCAATCACACTTCAACCACGTCTTCCTCGCCCAGCGCACGTCGCTGCTGCGGACCCTGGAACGGATGGTCAACAACCCCAGCACCGCCGAAGACCTGTTGCAGGAAACCTACCTGCGCGTCACCCGGGCGCTGAGCGAACGGGCCATCGATCACCTTGAACCCTTTGTCTTCCAGACCGCGCGCAACCTGGCGCTGGACCATTTGCGTGCGCGCAAGATTCACTCACGCACCATGGTCGACGACGTGCCGCAGGACGTGGTGCACAGCGTCGCCGCCCCCGCCAGCAGCGCCGAAGACGCCGCCCACGCCGAACAATTGCTGGAGCGCCTGAACGTGAGCCTCGCTGAACTCAGCCCCCGCCAACAGCAAATCTTCATCCTCAGCCGCCTGCACGGGCACAGTTATCAGGAAATCGCCGAAGAACTGAGCGTGTCCCTCAGCACGGTGCAGAAAGAACTCAAACTGATCATGACCATTTGCATCGGTGTCGCCGAACGCTTGAATGGCGACTGATGCTGTAGGTTTTTTGTAAGGGCCAGGATCGACTGCACTGATCATCGGGCTTTGTTACCCTTGCCCGACGTTTACGCTTCACTAAAAAACAGCCGTGCACAGACACTGCCGAGGAAACACCGTGACGGACATCCACCGCTCCCCTTCGCCTTCATCGGCGCAGGACGCCGCCAGCGCAATGGACCAGGCTCTGGACTGGCTCATCGTGCTCGGCAGTCCGGACGAGGAGCAGACCCGGCAATTCCATGCCTGGCTGGCGGCCGATCCGTTGAACGCCGAGGCGTTCGCCAAGGCCCAGGCAATCTGGGACGGCCCGCAGATCGCCCAGTGCGCGCAGAACCTTGCGGCCAAACCGAAGAAAGTCAGCATCCTCACTCGTTTGCGTCCGCACTGGAAACCACTGGCCACTGCCGCGGTGCTGCTGCTCGGCCTGTTCAACTTCAGCAACCTGCCGATGCGTTTGCAGGCCGATCACCTGACCGTGGTCGGCGAGCGTCAGCGCTTGCAGCTCGAGGACGGTTCGAAAGTCCTGCTCAACACCAATTCCGCCTTTTCCAGCACGATTAACGATCGGCAGCGAGTTGCGCGCCTGTATCAGGGCGAAGCGTTTTTCGAGATTCCGGCCAGCCGCAGCCAGCCACTGGAAATCGACGCCGGCCCGGTGAAAGCCAGCGTACGCGATACCGCATTCGCCGTACGTTATCTGGACGGCGTGGCGCAGGTGCGGGTGCAGCGTGGCGATGTCGATCTGCGGGCGACCCGTGACGATGCACGGGTGCGGCTGTCCGCCGGGGAAAGCATCCGCATCGGTCCCAACGGTTTCGACCGCCCGGCCAAGGTCGACGCCGCCACCGATCTGGCCTGGGTGCAAGGTCGGCTGATCTTCGAGAACTGCCCGCTGAATCAGGTGCTGGCCGAACTGCGCCGCTACTATCCGGGCTTCATCATCAACACCAACGAACAGTTGGCCGATGTTGCCGTCACCGGCAATTACCGTCTCGACCAGCCGCTGGACGTGGTGCGTTCGCTCGCTCACATCACCTCGGCCAAGCTTCGGGAATTCCCGGCGCTGGTGATCCTGAACTAAATGAGAATTATTTTTACTCGATAGCCAAAGCTCGTTCGTCTCGTTATAGCCAATGCAATTGATTCGCATCTCGCGAGATCAATCAGCACCTATAAAGATTCGTGCGACACGGAGCGCTATCGATGTCCTCACGCCTTACCCGCCAGACTTCTTCCCCTTCCCGCGTGCTGTCGCTGCTGACCGCCGCCATCCTGATGGCCGGCACCGCGCCGCTGATGGCCGCCCCCGAACAACCGGCGCGCAACATGGGCGATTACTCGTTCGCCATCGGCCAGCAGCCGCTGGTATCGGCGCTCAATGCGTTCACTGCTGTCACGGGCTGGCAGGTCGGTTTGCCGGCGGAACTGGGTCAAGACGTGTCGTCGCCGGGCGTGCGCGGTTCGCTGCCACCGGAAAAAGCCCTGGAGCGCCTGTTGGTGGGGACCAACCTGAGCTTCCGCAAACTGAGCAACAGCAACGTCGTGCTGGAAAAGCGCGCCAGCAGCGGCGCACTTAACCTCGATCAAGTGACCATCAGCGCCACCCGTCAGGAACAGTCGGTGAACAGTGTGCCCAGCACCGTCACCGTGCACACCCGCGAAGAACTCGACCGCAACAACGTCAACACCATCAAGGATCTGGTGCGCTACGAGCCGGGCGTGTCCGTCGGCGGCGCCGGCCAGCGCGGCGGGATCAGCGGCTACAACATTCGCGGCATCGACGGTGATCGCATCCTGACTCAGGTCGACGGCGTCGAAGTGCCGGACGGTTTCTTCAACGGCCCGTACGCCAAGACCCAACGCAACTACGTCGATCCGGAAATCGTCAAACGCGTCGAAATCCTTCGCGGCCCGGCCTCGGTGCTGTACGGCAGCAACGCCATCGGCGGCGCCGTCAGCTACTACACCCTCGACCCGGACGACATCATCAAGCCCGGCAAAGACGTCGGCGCCCGCCTGAAAACCGGCTACAGCTCCGCCGACGAGAGCTGGCTGAAATCCGCCACCGTCGCCGGTCGCGCCGAGCAGTTCGACGGTTTGCTGCATTACAGCCAGCGCGACGGTCATGAAACCGATTCCTACGGCAGCAACAACGGCACGGGCCTGGAGCGCACCGCCGCCAACCCGGAGGACGTGAAAGCGACCAACGTGCTGGCCAAGCTCGGCTGGAACTACAACGAAGGTTCGCGCCTGGGCCTGACCTACGAAAAGTACAAGGATGATCGCGACACCGATCAGAAAAGCGCTTACGGCGGCCCGTACTTCAACGGTGCCCCGACCATTCCGAACAGCGTGCTGCCCGGCGGCATGTACCAGTGGCGCACCGGCAACGACACCATCACCCGCGAGCGCTTCGGCCTGGAGCACAGCTTCGAGTTGAACAGCCTGCTGGCGGACAACGTGAAGTGGAGCCTCAACCACCAGACCGCCAAGACTGACCAGAGCACCGACGAGTTCTACTACCCGATGACCCGTAAAGTGCTGCGCACCCGCGACACGATCTACGAGGAAAAACAGTGGGTGTTCGATGCGCAACTGGACAAGGCCTTCGCCATCGGTGACACCGATCACGTGCTGACCTACGGCACCACGATCAAACAGCAGAAGGTCACCGGCTCGCGCAGCGGCGACGGCAAGTGCCTGGCAGTCGGTCGCGGCTGCACCGCCATCGGCGCTACCAGTGCGGCCGACGTGCTGAAGAAGTCCAGCGACTTCCCGGACCCGACCATCAATACCTACAGCCTGTTCGCCCAGGATCAGATCAGCTGGAACAAATGGACCTTCCTGCCGGGCCTGCGCTACGACTACACCCAGCTCAAGCCGCACATCACCCAGGAGTTCCTCAACACCGTGGCCGCCGACGGCAACGGTACGGTCAGCGATGAGAACAAGACCTGGCATAAAGTCTCGCCGAAATTCGGCCTGACCTACGCCCTGACCGACAACTACACCTGGTACGGCCAGTACGCCGAGGGCTTCCGCACCCCGACCGCGAAAGCGCTGTACGGCCGCTTCGAGAACAGCACCACCGGCTACAACGTGGCGCCGAACCCGGACCTGGAACCGGAAAAAAGCAAAAGCTATGAAACCGGTCTGCGCGGCAACTTCGAGCAAGGCTCGTTCGACGTGGCGGTGTTCTATAACCAGTACCGCGATTTCATCAACGAAGACGCCGTCACCCCGGGTTATAGCGAGCTGACGTTCCAGTCCAGCAACATCAAGCACGCCACCATCAAGGGTGCTGAAGTCAAAGGTCGCCTGAACCTGGATTCCTTCGGCGCACCGCAAGGCCTGTACACTCAGGGTTCGATCGCCTATGCCTACGGTCGCAACAACGACAACGGCGAGCCATTGAACAGCGTCAACCCGCTGACCGGCGTGTTCGGCCTCGGTTACGACCAGGACAACTACGGCGGCCTGCTGAGCTGGACCGTGGTCAAGAAGAAGGATCGCGTCGACGACAGCAACTTCAAGTCGCCGGACGGCGTCAGCAGCCAGTTCAAGACTCCGGGCTTCGGCATTCTCGATCTGACCGGCTATTACAAAGTCACCGACGACGTCACCGTCAGCGGCGGTCTCTACAACCTGACCGACAAGAAGTACTGGCTGTGGGATGACGTGCGCGGTTACGACAGCGTCGGCGAAGCCTCGGTGACACAACCGGCCAACCTCGATCGCCTGACCCAGCCGGGTCGCAACTTCGCGATCAATCTGGTCTGGGATATCTGATCCGGATGACCTCACGGCGCGTGTGCATTGCCGCGCCGTGAGTTTTTTTACTGTCCGGCGCTTGCCCGTACGTCTCGTTATCAAGCGCCTCTTCTTTTCAAGGACATCTCATGAGCACCCCGGAAAAAGCCCTGCGTTCGCAACGTCTGAACCAGATCACCCACGAGCCGCACAGCAAGCTCGATGCGCTGGTCAAGGCTCACGCGCCGTTCGAGACCCGCGCCAATTTCGCCCGCTTCGTGGTCGCGCAGTACCTGTTCCAGTCGGAACTGGTGTCGCTGTACAACGATGCCGAACTCACCGCCATCGTCCCTGACCTGCCGGCCCGCTGCCGCGCCGAAGCGGCCAGGGCCGATCTCGCGGATCTGGACACCGAAGTGCCTGCACCCGTCGCCGGCGCGGTGAAAAACCCGAGCAAGGCCCGCGCCCTGGGCTGGATTTTCGTGTCGGAGGGTTCCAAGCTCGGCGCCGCGTTTCTGATCAAACGCGCTGTCGCGCTGGACCTGAGCGAAACCTTCGGCGCCCGTCACCTGGGCGAACCTGAAGGCGGTCGTGCCGAAGGCTGGAAGCGTTTTGTGCGCACCCTCGATTCGCTGCAATTCAGCGCTGAAGAGGAAGCCGAAGTGGAGCAAGGCGCGATTGATGCTTTCAACCGCTTCACCGTTCTGCTGGAGCAGGCTTACGCCACCGAAGCCGAACCGGCCTGAAGCCACACCAACGGTTCATTGTGGGAGCTAGCCTGCTAGCGATTGCGGCCTGACATCCAATTCAGATGTCGACTGATATACCGCCATCGCGAGCAGGCTCGCTCCCACATGGGAACCGAGCAAGTCTGTAGAATCCCCGTTTCGCCTCACACACCTCGAGCCCATGCCCCAACCCGCCTCCTCCCGACTCGCCCGCCTGCTGTTCGGCCTGCTCGCCTATGTCAGCCTCGGCATCGGCCTGATCGCCATCGTCGTGCCCGGCCTGCCGACCACCGAGTTCATCCTGCTCGCCGCCTGGGCGGCCACCCGCAGTTCGCCACGCCTGAGCGCCTGGCTGGAAAACCATCGGCTGTTCGGGCCGATCCTGAGCAACTGGCGCAACGGCAAGATCATCGCCCGCAAGGCCAAGGTCAGCGCCACGGTCAGCATGCTGCTGTGCGCAACCCTGATGCTGGTGATGCTCGAACATGGCTGGCCGGTCTATCTGGCGATCGCCGGCATGACAATGGGCAACCTTTGGATATGGTCACGCCCGGAGTCTTTGCCGAAGATTTCCTGATTTTTCCCTTCTTTTCAGGGCATTTGCCCGCGCAAACGTTTTGCCTTGACCGTTCGTCGGCATACGACTCATGCGCCCTCGCCCCGCGCCGATGAGCATGGAATGGCGCTGAATGGATTTGGCAAACCGGGCACCTCCCTGCCCCGTAGCCAACCGTTCATTCATTCGCGAGAACACCCCATGTTCGACTCCCTGTCCATTCGCCTGAAAATCGTCCTGCTGTCCGGGCTGTGCCTGCTCGGCGTGGTTGCGCTGATCGTCGGCATCAACCTCTACCAGACCAACCAGAACGACAAGCTGGTCAGCGACTCGAGCAGCAAGATGCTCACCGCCAGCGTGCAGAACCTGCTGCAGGCCAAGGCTGCCGAGCAGGCGGTACAGGTACAGAAAACCTTCGGTGAGAGCCTGCTGGTGATCACCGCCCTGGCCGACCAGATCAAGGACATGCGCATCATGGCCGCCAAGCGTTCGCTGGACGCCGGGGCCTTGCGTGAAGAACTGAACCAGAGCCTGAAAACCGCCTTCGAGCGCAACAGCAAGGTGCTCGGCATCTGGCTGGCCTTCGAACCCAACGGCCTGGACGGCAAGGACAGCGAATTCGCCAACGATGCCGCGCGCCAGTCCAACGAGGCGGGACGCTTCGCCAGTTACTGGAGCCGTGCTGCGGGTCCGGCGCTGAACACGATCATGGTCGAAGACGACATGAACAAGACCACCCTCAGCCTCAGCGGCACGCCTTACAACAGCTGGTACACCTGCCCTCGCGACAACAAGCGCACCTGCCTGCTCGATCCTTACGCCGACACCGTGGGCGGCAAGGAAATGCTCATGACCACCATTTCCGTGCCGCTGCTGGTGGACGGCAAGACCATCGGCGTGGTCGGTATCGACATTGCCCTCGATGCGCTGCAAGCGGCGGCCGTGGGTTCCCAGCGTGACCTGTTCAACGGTGCCGGGCACATGCTGATCGTCTCCGGCAGCGGCGTACTCGGCGCCTACAGCACCGACGCGACCAAGGTCGGCAAAGGCATCGCCGAAACCCTCGGTGCCGAAGGCAAGGACATCCTGCAACTGCTGAGCGCCGGCACGCCGAAGATTCTCGAACAGGGCGATCTGATCCGCGCCGTGTACCCGGTCGACCCGATCGGCAATTCCCGGGCCTGGGGCGTGGTCATCGACCTGCCGAAACAAGTACTGCTGGCCGACTCGGTCAAGCTGCAGGCGGTGCTCGACGATGCACAGAAAACCGGCATGATTACCGCGTTGTCGGTGGCCGTGATCGCCGGTCTGATCGGCCTGCTGCTGATCTGGCTCACCGCCTCCGGTGTGACCCGCCCGATCAACAGCGTCGCCGAAATGCTGAAGAACATCGCCAGCGGTGAAGGCGACCTGACCCAGCGTCTGAATTACAGCAAGAAGGATGAACTGGGCGAACTGGTGAACTGGTTCAACCGCTTCCTCGACAAGCTGCAACCGACCATCGCCCAGATCAAACAGAGCATCACCGAGGCCCGTGGCACCGCCGATCAGTCGTCGGAAATTGCCCGCCAGACCAGCGAAGGCATGCAGGTGCAGTTCCGCGAGATCGATCAGGTTGCAACCGCCTCCAACGAAATGAGCGCCACCGCCCACGACGTGGCCAACAGCGCCTCGAATGCGGCCAACGCGGCGAAAGGTGCCGACCAGTCGGCCAAGGACGGGATGTCGATCATCGAGCGCAGCACCCGCGACATCAATCAACTGGCCGATGAAGTCAGCAAAGCGGTGACCGAAGTCGAAGAGCTGGCGGTCAACAGCGAGCAGATCGGTTCGGTACTGGAGGTGATCCGCAGCATCGCCGAACAGACCAACCTGCTGGCGCTGAACGCCGCGATCGAAGCGGCCCGTGCCGGTGAAAGCGGTCGTGGTTTTGCGGTGGTGGCCGATGAAGTCCGTAACCTCGCCAAGCGCACTCAGGATTCGGTGGAAGAAATCCGCGTGGTCATCGAACGCATCCAGACCGGCACCCGTGGGGTGGTCGCGACCATGCATTCGAGCCAGACCCAGGCCCACAACAACGCCGGGCAGATACGCCAGGCCGTGGACGCCCTCGGCAAGATCAGCGACGCGGTCACCGTGATCAGCGACATGAACCTGCAGATCGCCAGCGCCGCCGAACAGCAAAGCGCGGTGGCCGAAGAGGTCAACCGCAACGTCTCGGCGATCCGCACCGTCACCGAGACCCTGACCGAACAGGCCACCGAATCGGCGGCGATCAGCAGCCAGCTCAACGCTCTGGCCAGCCAGCAGATGAAACTGATGGATCAGTTCCGCGTCTAGAAAATCACTGTCATCCCTTGTGGGAGCTTGCCTGCAAGCGATGGCGGTGGATCAGTCGATACATCTATCGGTAGACACTCCGCTATCGCTTGCAGGCAAGCTCCCACAGGGATTTGTGTTGACTAGAGAGATTAGGGTTTTCATCTAACTCGATATTCTTTTGCACTATGATCAGGCCCTCTTCCGGAGGGCCTTCGATGACTGATCTGCTCACGTCCATTCAAGCCGCGCTCGGCTTGTCCCCCATGCCGATTCCATTCACCGGCGAGGGCGCCCTGCCTTCGGCGTTTGCCGTTACTGACCTTGCCTGCGCGAGCATTGCCGCTGCCGGGCAGGCAGTCGCCGAACTCCTTCAGCAGCAGACCGGCCACTTGCCCGGCGTAGAAGTCGACCGCCGCCTCGCCTCGTTCTGGTTCGCCACCTCGCTGCGGCCGATCGGCTGGGAAGTGCCGCCGCTGTGGGATCCGGTCGCCGGCGACTACGCAACCCGAGATGGCTGGATTCGCCTGCACACCAACGCCCCGCATCACCGCGCCGCCGCTGAAAGGGTGCTCGGCGACTGTGCCGACCGCGCGGCGATGGCGGCGAAAGTCGCGCAATGGGCCAGTGGCGATCTGGAGCAAGCGGTGGTCGAGGCCAAGGGTTGCGCGGCTGAAATGCGCAGTTGGGAACAGTGGCAAAAACATCCCCAAGGATTGGCGGTGAATGCCGAACCCTTGGTGCATTTCAGTGATGGGAAAGACGAAAGTCGTCAACTCTGGCAAGGCTCGGTGGCGCAGCCATTGGCCGGGCTCAAAGTGCTCGATTTGACCCGCGTCCTTGCCGGCCCGACCGCCAGCCGTTTTCTTGCAGGGCTGGGCGCCAACGTCCTGCGCATCGACCCGCCGACCTGGAACGAGCCCGGCGTGGTGCCGGAAGTGACCCTCGGCAAACGCTGTGCGCGACTGGATCTGCATCAACCGGCAGATCGTGCGGTGTTTGAAGGATTGCTCAAGGATGCCGACATTCTGCTCCACGGCTATCGCGCCGATGCGCTTGAAAACCTCGGTTTTGGTGCCGAACGTCGTCGACAACTGGCACCGGGGCTGATCGACGTCTGCCTCAACGCCTACGGCTGGAGCGGCCCGTGGCAGAACCGCCGGGGCTTCGACAGTCTGGTGCAGATGAGCAGCGGGATTGCCGAGGCCGGGCAGCGCTGGAGGCAGGCGGACAAACCGACCCCGCTGCCGGTGCAGGCGCTGGACCATGCGACGGGGTATCTGATGGCGGCGAGTGTGATTCGGTTGCTGGCTGAAAGGCTGCGCAGTGGTCGAGGTGGATCGGCACGGTTATCGCTGGCGCGGACGGCGAAGTTGTTGGTTGAGCATGGGCCTGGGACTGACGAAGCGTTGCGTCCGGAAACTCCACAGGATCAAAGCTCGCGGGTGGAACAGACCCCCTGGGGGCCGGCGCATCGGCTACAAGCGCCGCTGCGTATTGCTGGAACGCCGTTGCAGTGGGCTTTGCCGGCGACTGAGTTGGGGTCGCATCAAGCGCAGTGGCTCTGAGATTCGTGCGTGGTTTGAGATCGCTGCCCTCATCGGAACGCCCAGCGCCGCCAGATCAGCGCTCGCCAAAACTGTCGCCCGATGAAGGGCAACCTCACAGGGACAACACGCCGCTGTACAACCCGTAGGCCGCGAGCCCGGCCCCGGCAATGACGCAGGTAAAAATCCCCTTCTCAAACGTGGTGAACAGCGGCTCACCCTGCTCATGCTTGGCCTTGGCGAACAGAATCACCCCCGGCGCATACAGCAGCGCCGACAACAACAGGTATTTCACCCCGCCGGCATACAACAGCCACACCGCGTAACACAGCGCGATGCCGCCGATCAGCAGATCCTTTGTGCGTTCGGCGGAGGCATGTTCATAGGTTTCACCGCGCCCGCTGAGCAAAACCGCATAGGCCGCCGACCACAGGTACGGCACCAGGATCATCGACGAGGCCAGGTAAATCAGGCTGGTGTAGGTGCCGGCGGAAAACAGCGTGATCAGCAGGAAAATCTGGATCATCACGTTGGTCAGCCACAGCGCATTGACCGGCACATGGTTGGCGTTTTCCTTTTTCAGGAACGCCGGCATGGTCTTGTCCTTGGCCGTGGCAAACAGGATTTCGGCGCACAGCAGCGCCCACGACAGCAATGCACCGAGCAACGAAATCGCCAGGCCGATGCTGATCGCCAGCGCGCCCCACGGCCCGACGATGTGTTCCAGCACCGCCGCCAGCGACGGGTTCTGCAGGGTCGCCAGTTCCGGCTGACTCATGATCCCCAGCGACAGCACATTGACCAGCACCAGCAATGCCAGCACACCGATGAACCCGATCACCGTGGCCCGGCCGACGTCAGCCCGTTTCTCGGCCCGTGCCGAGTACACGCTGGCGCCTTCGATGCCGATGAACACGAACACCGTCACCAGCATCATGTTGCGCACCTGATCCATCACCCCGCCGAAATTCGGGTTGCTGTGGCCCCAGATGTCGCGGGTAAAGATGTCGGCCTTGAACGCCACGGCGGCGATGACGATGAACATGATCAGCGGCACGATCTTGGCCACTGTCGTCAGCTGGTTAATGAACGCGGCCTCCTTGATCCCGCGCATCACCAGAAAGTGCACGGCCCACAGCAGCACCGAGGCGCAGCCGATGGCAATCGGTGTGTTGCCCTGGCCGAACACCGGAAAGAAGTAACCGAGGGTGCTGAACAGCAATACGAAATAGCCGACGTTGCCCAGCCAGGCGCTGATCCAGTAACCCCACGCGGAAGAGAAACCCATGTAGTCGCCAAATCCGGCCTTGGCGTAGGCGTAGACGCCGGAATCCAGTTCCGGCTTGCGGTTGGCCAGAGTCTGGAACACGAACGCCAGGGTCAGCATTCCGATGGCGGTGATTCCCCAACCGATCAGGATTGCGCCGGCATCGGCACGAGCCGCCATGTTCTGCGGCAAAGAGAATATTCCCCCGCCAATCATTGACCCCACCACCAGGGCGATCAGTGCGCCAAGGCGCAGTTTTTGCGTCGGTTGCGACATTCAAATCTCCTTGAAAGATGGGACGAGGTTTCATTTGTGACAACTATTAACTAACTGGCTAAAACTCGCTGACGTATTTCAGTTAATGCCAACAAACGCCCACTTATATATAGCCGATAACGCTAACGCCTAGCACATTCAGAAAGTTCTGTGCGCTGATCCTGATAAATCGATTCTGTATTGAAAACAGATGTGAAAAATTTGCCAAAAACCGAAAAGCAACTAGCGTCATAACTCGAAAGCAATAGGATCCATTCCCAACAATATCGACCAAAGGCTTCTATGACGGGCCTTCCAGACAATAGCTTTATGCCTTCACTCGCTTCATAAGTCATTCATTAACAATGGAATGTGAGCATGCACTGATCTAAGTCAGCTGTTTGAAAAGCCAACAGATCTACGCTGTGAACTCTTCTCTCCTGCAATGGAGTCATGCAATGTCTGAAGCTCCCGGAAAACTACGACTAGGTGCACTGGTTGCATTGGTAGTCGGCTCAATGATCGGTGGTGGAATATTCTCTTTGCCACAAAACATGGCCGCCAGTGCCGACGTCGGCGCGGTACTGATTGGCTGGGCCATCACCGCAGTCGGCATGCTCACCCTCGCTTTCGTCTTTCAAACCCTCGCCAATCGCAAGCCTGACCTGGACGGCGGTGTCTACGCCTATGCCAAGGCCGGTTTCGGCGATTACATGGGTTTCTCTTCGGCCTGGGGCTACTGGATCAGTGCTTGGCTGGGCAACGTGGGGTACTTCGTTCTGCTGTTCAGCACCCTCGGGTATTTCTTTCCGGTCTTTGGGGAAGGCAACACTGTTGCTGCAGTGATCGGCGCCTCGGTCCTGCTGTGGGGCGTGCACTTCCTGGTGTTGCGCGGGATCAAGGAAGCGGCGTTCATCAACCTGGTGACCACCGTCGCCAAGGTCGTGCCACTGTTGCTGTTCGTACTGATCGCACTCTTCGCCTTCAAGCTGGACATCTTCACCGCCGACATCTGGGGCCTGAAAAACCCGGACCTGGGCAGCGTGATGAACCAGGTGCGCAACATGATGCTGGTCACCGTGTGGGTGTTCATCGGCATCGAAGGCGCGAGCATCTTCTCGGCCCGGGCGGAAAAACGCTCGGACGTCGGCAAGGCCACCGTGATCGGTTTCATCACCGTGCTGCTATTCCTGGTGCTGGTGAACGTGCTGTCGCTGGGCATCATGACCCAGCCGGAACTGGCCAAACTGCAGAACCCGTCGATGGCCGCCGTGCTGGAACACGTGGTCGGTCACTGGGGTGCGGTGCTGATCAGCGTCGGCCTGATCATCTCGCTGCTGGGGGCACTGCTGTCGTGGGTGCTGCTGTGCGCGGAGATCATGTTCGCCGCCGCCAAGGACCACACCATGCCGGAGTTCCTGCGCAAGGAGAACGCCAACCACGTACCGGCCAACGCCCTGTGGCTGACCAACGCGATGGTGCAGCTGTTCCTGGTCATCACCCTGTTCTCGGCCAGCACTTACCTGTCGCTGATCTACCTCGCCACATCGATGATTCTGGTGCCGTACCTGTGGTCGGCGGCCTACGCCCTGCTGCTGGCGGTGCGCGGCGAAAGCTATGAAGGCTTCGCAGCCGAACGGCGCAAGGATCTGATCATCGGCGCCATCGCCCTGATCTACGCCGTGTGGCTGCTCTACGCCGGTGGCGTGAAGTACCTGCTGCTCTCGGCCCTGCTCTATGCGCCCGGCGCGATCCTGTTCGCCAAGGCCAAGCTCGAACTCAAACAACCGGTTTTCACCAACGTCGAGAAGCTGATTTTCGCCGCGGTGATCGTGGGTGCCCTGGTGGCGGCCTACGGTCTCTACGACGGCTTCCTGACTCTGTAATTGCCAAACGTTTTATCTCTGGAGGATCACTGAAATGACCACGGAAAAAGTTAAGTACGGCGTCCATTCCGAAGCCGGCAAACTGCGCAAAGTCATGGTCTGCTCCCCAGGTCTGGCCCATCAGCGGCTGACCCCGAACAACTGCGATGAACTGCTGTTCGACGACGTGCTGTGGGTCGCTCAGGCCAAGCGCGACCACTTCGACTTCGTGACCAAGATGCGTGAGCGCGGGATCGACGTGCTGGAAATGCACAACCTGCTGACCGACATCGTCGGCAACCCCGAAGCACTGGACTGGATCCTCGATCGCAAGGTCACCGCCGATTCGGTGGGCCTGGGCCTGATCAACGAAGTCAAATCCTGGCTGAAAAGCCTGGAGCCGCGACACATCGCCGAATTCCTGATCGGCGGCGTGTCCGCCGACGACCTGCCGGACAGCTTCGGTGGCAAGACCATCCAGATGTTCCGCGACTTCCTCGGCCACTCCAGCTTCATTCTGCCGCCACTGCCGAACACCCAGTTCACCCGCGACACCACCTGCTGGATCTACGGTGGCGTGACGCTGAACCCGATGTACTGGCCGGCCCGTCGTCAGGAAACCCTGCTGACCACCGCCATCTACAAATTCCATCCGCAATTCACCAACGCCGATTTCGAGATCTGGTACGGCGACCCGGACAAGGATCACGGCAGCTCGACCCTCGAAGGCGGCGACGTGATGCCGATCGGCAACGGCGTGGTGCTGATCGGTATGGGCGAGCGCTCGTCGCGTCAGGCCATCGGCCAACTGGCGCTGAATCTGTTCAAGAACAAGGCTGTGGAAAAAGTCATCGTCGCCGGCCTGCCGAAGTCCCGCGCGGCGATGCACCTGGACACCGTGTTCAGCTTCTGCGACCGCGACCTCGTCACGATCTTCCCGGAAGTGGTGAATCAGATCGTCGCCTTCACCCTGCGCCCTGACGAAAGCAAACAGGGCGGCATCGACATCCGTCGCGAAGAAGGCACGTTCCTCGACGTCGTGGCCCAAGCCCTCAACCTGCCGAAGCTGCGCGTCGTCGAAACCGGCGGCAACAGCTTCGCCGCCGAACGCGAGCAATGGGACGACGGCAACAACGTGGTGGCCGTGGAGCCGGGCGTGGTCATCGGCTACGACCGCAACACCTACACCAACACCCTGCTGCGCAAGGCAGGCGTGGAGGTCATCACCATCAGCGCCGGCGAACTGGGCCGTGGCCGTGGCGGCGGCCACTGCATGACCTGCCCGATCATCCGCGACCCTATCGATTACTAAACGACCATCTCCCCGGCCGCACTCACCCTGTAGCGGCCGGGCCGATTACCGAATCCAAGGAGAATCATCATGGCGTTCAACATCCACAACCGTAACCTGCTCAGCCTGGAACACCACACCCCACGTGAGCTGCGTTACCTGCTCGACCTGTCCCGCGACCTTAAACGCGCCAAGTACACCGGCACCGAGCAACAGCACCTGAAGGGCAACAACATCGCCCTGATCTTCGAAAAAACCTCGACCCGTACCCGCTGCGCGTTCGAAGTCGCCGCTTATGACCAGGGCGCCAACGTTACCTACATCGATCCGAATTCCTCGCAGATCGGCCACAAGGAAAGCATGAAGGACACAGCCCGCGTGCTGGGTCGCATGTACGACGCCATCGAGTACCGTGGCTTCAAGCAGGAAATCGTCGAAGAACTGGCCAAGTTTGCCGGCGTGCCGGTGTTCAACGGCCTGACCGATGAATATCACCCGACCCAGATGATCGCCGACGTGCTGACCATGCGTGAGCATGCCGACAAGCCGATCCACGAGATCAGCTACGCCTACCTGGGCGATGCGCGCAACAACATGGGCAACTCGCTGCTGTTGGTCGGCGCCAAACTCGGCATGGACGTGCGCATCTGCGCACCGAAAGCCCTGTGGCCCCACGATGACCTGGTGCAGCGCTGCAAGAAATACGCGGAAGAAAGCGGCGCCCGCATCACCCTGACCGAAGACCCGAAAGCCGCCGTCAAGGGCGTCGATTTCATCCACACCGACGTCTGGGTATCGATGGGCGAGCCGGTGGAAGCCTGGGCCGAGCGTATCCAGCAACTGCTGCCGTATCAGGTCAACGCCGAGCTGATGAAAGCCACCGGCAACCCGCGCACCAAGTTCATGCACTGCCTGCCGGCGTTCCACAACAGCGATACCAAGGTCGGCAAACAGATTGCCGAACAGTATCCGCACCTGGCCAACGGCATCGAAGTGACCGACGACGTGTTCGAGTCGCCTGCCTGCATCGCCTTCGAGCAAGCGGAAAACCGCATGCACACCATCAAGGCGATTCTGGTATCGACTTTGGCTGATCTGTAACCCACTGAGGGAACCGCCTCCCCATGTGGGAGCGGGCTTGCTCACGAAAGCGGAGTGTCATTCAACAGTGATGTCGACTGATCTGACGCCTTCGCGAGCAAGCCCGCTCCCACAAGGGATCCTGGTTTCAACATGGACACGAGTCGTTTGCCATTCCTCTGTACAAGAAGGACAAGCACCATGCGTATCGTCGTAGCTCTGGGCGGTAACGCCCTGCTCCGCCGTGGCGAGCCGATGACCGCTGACAACCAGCGCGCCAACATCCGCATCGCCACCGAGCAAATCGCCAAGATCCATCCCGGCAACCAACTGGTCATCGCCCACGGCAATGGCCCGCAAGTCGGTCTGCTGTCGTTGCAGGCAGCGGCCTACACCTCCGTCACCCCTTACCCGCTGGACGTGCTCGGTGCCGAAACCGAAGGCATGATCGGCTACATCATCGAACAGGAACTGGGCAATCTGCTGGACTTCGAGGTGCCGTTCGCCACCCTGCTGACCCAGGTTGAAGTCGATGCCAAGGACCCGGCGTTCCAGAACCCGAGTAAACCCATCGGCCCGGTCTACGAGAAAGCCGAAGCGGAAAAACTCGCCGCCGAAAAAGGCTGGGCCATCGCCCCGGACGGCGACAAGTTCCGCCGCGTGGTGGCCAGCCCACGGCCGAAACGCATCTTCGAGATCCGCCCGATCAAGTGGCTGCTGGACAAGGGCAGCATCGTGATCTGCGCCGGCGGTGGCGGCATTCCGACCATGTACGACGAGAACCGCAATCTCAAAGGCATCGAAGCGGTGATCGACAAGGACCTGTGCTCGGCGCTGCTGGCCGAACAGCTGGAAGCGGACTTGCTGGTGATCGCCACCGATGTCAACGCGGCGTACATCGACTTCAAAAAACCAACCCAGAAAGCCATCGCCGAGGCGCATCCGGATGAACTCGAACGACTGGGTTTTGCCGCGGGGTCCATGGGACCAAAGGTTCAGGCAGCCTGCGAATTCGCGCGCCATACTGGCAAGGTCGCGGTGATCGGTTCGCTCTCGGACATCGAAGCCATCGTCCAGGGCACCGCCGGTACACGGGTCAGCACGGCAGCGCCAGGCATCACCTACCGATAACAAGAAACTCCGGGGGCAGATCTCAGGTCTGCCCTTCTCCCATGCCTTGAAAGGAGAAAACCATGGCCCAGTTCGAACCCGGCCGCTTGCACATCGAGCGCCACGCGTTAACTGACGACGACGTCAATTACAACGTGCACCTCGACTATGAAGTGTTCACCGATCCCCAGAAAGGCAAAGGGATACAGTTCACCCTGCATGGCAGCATGCAGGGAAAAGAGGTCAAAGAACCGTTCTTTCTGCCCAAAGAGGAAGCCTACAACTTCGCTCGCAACGTGACGCAGATCGCCGAGAAGTACGGCATCCCCAAGAGTCACAGCCAGATCGGCTCGGTGCACAAACATTACGACCTGATGTTTGAAGACATCCGCAAGCAGTTGAATATGCAATCCGGGGATCCGGTCAATCCCGAGCATTTCGAGTAACCCCAAAAGCCCCCTCACCCGGAGGGAGAGGGAGCTGACCGAGTTGCTTGCTCAAGGTACACCGACCTGAAATAGCGAGCCGAACTCAAGCTTTGAAAAGCCCCCAATCCGCTCCCTTTCCCCCTCGCCCCTCTGGGGAGAGGGCTGGGGTGAGGGGTGGATTTCGAGCACGACGCCATTCTCAAGATTTCACCCCAGTCCCCCATCAAGGCATACTTGCCCCCCTCCGCACTCCAGAACCCAGAACCGCCCCATGCGTATCCACGTCAGCTTCATCGACCGCGTCGGCATCACCCAGGAAGTCCTGGCTATCCTCGGCGGGCGTAATCTCAATCTGGATGCGGTGGAGATGATCCCGCCCAACGTCTACATCGACGCCCCGACCTTGAGCCCGCAAGTGCTCGAAGAACTGAAGGATGCGCTGTTTCGCGTGCGTGGTGTAGAAGCAGTGACCGTGGTCGACATTCTCCCCGGCCAGCGTCGGCACTTGCAGCTCGATGCGTTGCTCGCGGCGATGACCGACCCGGTGCTGGCACTCGACAGCGCCGGCAAGGTGCTGCTGGCCAACCCGGCGCTGATCGCCTTGTACGGTCGCGAGCCGGCGGGCGAAAGCGTGTCGGAACTGTTCAACGATCCGGGCCTGCTCGAAACCCTGCTCGAACAGGGCTTCCGCCTGCCGCTGCGGGAAATCACCGTCAACGGCCAGACCCTGTTGCTGGACGCCACGCCGATCACCGACGCCGGCGCCCTGCTGACCCTGTATCAACCGAACCGCATCGGCGAACAACTCTCAGCGCTGCATCACGACCATGCCGAAGGTTTCGATGCGTTGCTCGGTGAGTCGCCGCCGATCCGCACCCTCAAGGCCCGCGCCCAGCGCGTCGCGGCCCTCGATGCACCACTGCTGATCCAGGGCGAAACCGGTACCGGCAAGGAACTGGTGGCCCGCGCCTGTCACGCCATCAGCGCCCGGCACAACGCGCCCTTCCTGGCGCTGAACTGCGCGGCCCTGCCGGAGAACCTCGCCGAGAGCGAGCTGTTCGGCTACGCCCCCGGCGCCTTCACCGGTGCACAACGGGGCGGCAAACCGGGGCTGATGGAGCTGGCCAACCAGGGCACGGTGTTTCTCGACGAGATCGGCGAGATGTCGCCGTACTTGCAGGCCAAGTTGCTGCGATTCCTCAACGACGGCAGCTTCCGTCGGGTCGGTGGCGATCGTGAGGTGAAGGTCAACGTGCGGATCCTCAGCGCCACCCACCGCGATCTGGAAAAAATGGTCAGCGAAGGCCTGTTTCGCGAAGACCTGTTCTACCGCCTCAACGTGCTCAACGTCGAAGTGCCGCCGTTACGCGAACGCGGTCAGGACATTCTGCTGCTGGCCCGCTATTTCATGCAGCAGGCCTGCGCGCAGATCCAGCGCCCGGTCTGCCGCCTCGCCCCGGGCACTTACCCGGCGCTGCTCGGCAACCGCTGGCCGGGCAACGTGCGGCAATTGCAGAACGTGATCTTCCGCGCCGCCGCCATCTGCGAAAGCAGCCTGGTGGACATCGGAGATCTCGACATCGCCGGCACCTCGGTGGCACGCCAGGCCGACACCGACGTCGACAGTCTGGAAGAAGCCGTGGAAGCGTTCGAGAAATCGCTGCTGGAAAAACTCTACGTCAGCTACCCCTCGACCCGCCAACTGGCCAGCCGCCTGCAGACCTCGCACACGGCAATCGCGCATCGACTGCGCAAATACGGCATCCCCAACAAACCCTGAACCGGACTCGCTCCCACAGGGTATGTGGCGGATTCGAAATCCGTTCAAAAGCGACCTCCATCTGTACTGAAAGCGCTACAGCGGAACGATATCGATACAGCCTCCTCGAATCACCGCTGTGCAAGGCTTTGATCCGGTTCAGCTTTTTTCTTCGCCTCACGCTGTAGCGATTTCGCTACAGTCAACGTGATCGCGCTCGCCCACAAATCAATTAAGCCATTGATTAATAACGATATTTTTACATTGGCCGCGTTCTTGCTAAGTAACCGTTCATAAAATCAGGGCATTGCCGCCCGAGTATTTCACCGCGTCCACCAGACGAGTCTGGCCCCTAGGAGATTCCATGAGCGAGTTGCGTTTTACTGAAGATCACGAATGGCTGCGCGCCGAAGCCGATGGTTCTGTCACCGTTGGCATCACCGCTTTCGCGCAGAACGCCCTGGGCGACGTGGTGTTCGTGCAACTGCCTGAATTGCAGGCGTACGAGAAAGGCGCCGAAGCCGCCACCGTGGAATCGGTGAAAGCCGCCAGCGGCGTGTACATGCCACTGGACGGTGAAGTGCTGGCAGTGAACCCGGCGCTGGAAGATGCCCCTGAACTGGTCAACGAAGATCCGCTGGGCGAAGGCTGGTTCTTCCGCTTCAAGCCAGCCGACGCTTCTGCCGTCGCCAAGCTGCTGGATCAGGACGCCTACGACCGTCTGATCAAAGCCCAAGCCGAAGCCTGAGGAACCTGACATGACCCAAGTAAATCTCGGCACCGCCAACGAATTCATCGCCCGTCACATCGGCCCGCGCGCCGGTGACGAGCAAGCCATGCTCAACAGCCTCGGCTTCGACTCGCTCGAAGCCCTGAGCGCCAGCGTCATCCCGGAAAGCATCAAGGGCACCAGCGTGCTCGGCCTCGACGACGGTCTGAGCGAAGCCGATGCCCTGGCAATGATCAAAGGCATCGCCGGCAAGAACCAGCTGTTCAAGACCTACATCGGCCAGGGCTACTACAACTGCCACACGCCGTCGCCGATCCTGCGCAACCTGCTGGAAAACCCGGCCTGGTACACCGCCTACACCCCGTACCAGCCGGAAATTTCCCAGGGCCGTCTCGAAGCGCTGCTGAACTTCCAGACCCTGATCAGCGACCTCACCGGCCTGCCGATCGCCAACGCCTCCTTGCTCGACGAAGCCACCGCCGCTGCCGAAGCCATGACCTTCTGCAAACGCCTGAGCAAGAACAAGGGCAGCCACCAGTTCTTCGCCTCGATCCACAGCCACCCGCAAACCCTCGACGTGCTGCGCACCCGTGCCGAGCCGCTGGGCATTGAAGTGGTGGTCGGCGACGAGCGTGAACTGACCGACGTGACGCCATTCTTCGGCGCACTGCTGCAATACCCGGCGAGCAACGGAGATGTGTTCGACTACCGCGAACTGACCGAGCGCTTCCACGCCGCCAACGCACTGGTCGCCGTGGCTGCCGACCTGCTGGCCCTGACCCTGCTGACTCCGCCGGGTGAATTCGGCGCCGACGTGGCCATCGGCAGCGCCCAGCGCTTCGGCGTGCCGCTGGGCTTCGGTGGCCCGCACGCGGCTTACTTCTCCACCAAAGACGCGTTCAAGCGCGACATGCCCGGCCGTCTGGTCGGTGTTTCGGTTGACCGTTTCGGCAAACCGGCCCTGCGTCTGGCGATGCAGACCCGCGAGCAACACATCCGCCGCGAGAAAGCCACGTCGAACATCTGCACCGCACAAGTGCTGCTGGCCAACATCGCCAGCATGTACGCCGTGTATCACGGCCCGAAAGGCCTGACCCAGATCGCCAACCGCGTGCATCACCTGACCGCGATCCTGGCCAAGGGCCTGAGCGCACTGGGCGTGACCGTCGAGCAAGCCAGCTTCTTCGACACCCTGACCCTGGCCACCGGCGCGCAAACTGCTGCGCTGCATGACAAGGCCCGCGCCCAACAGATCAACCTGCGTGTGATCGATGCCCAGCGTCTGGGCCTGTCGGTGGACGAAACCACCACCCAGGCCGACATCGAAACCCTGTGGAGCCTGTTCGCCGACGGCAAGAGCCTGCCGGATTTCGCTGCTCTGGCCGCTGCCGCACAAAGCACCATTCCAGCCACGCTGGTGCGTCAGTCGCCGATCCTCAGCCACCCGGTGTTCAACCGTTATCACTCGGAAACCGAGCTGATGCGCTACCTGCGCAAACTGGCGGACAAGGACCTGGCACTGGATCGCACCATGATTCCGCTGGGCTCGTGCACCATGAAACTCAACGCCGCCAGCGAAATGATCCCGGTGACCTGGGCTGAATTCGGCGCCCTGCACCCGTTCGCTCCGGCCGAGCAAAGCGCCGGTTACCAGCAACTGACCGACGAACTGGAAGCGATGCTCTGCGCCGCCACCGGTTACGACTCGATCTCGCTGCAGCCGAACGCCGGTTCCCAAGGTGAGTACGCCGGTCTGCTGGCAATTCGCGCCTATCACCAGAGCCGTGGCGAAGACCGTCGCGACATCTGCCTGATCCCGTCGTCCGCCCACGGCACCAACCCGGCGACCGCCAACATGGCCGGCATGCGTGTGGTCGTGACCGCGTGCGACGCCCGTGGCAACGTGGACATCGAAGACCTGCGCGCCAAGGCCATCGAGCACCGCGAACACCTCGCCGCACTGATGATCACCTACCCGTCGACCCACGGCGTGTTCGAAGAAGGCATCCGCGAAATCTGCGGCATCATTCATGACAACGGCGGCCAGGTGTACATCGATGGCGCCAACATGAACGCGATGGTCGGCCTCTGCGCACCAGGCAAGTTCGGGGGCGACGTCTCGCACCTGAACCTGCACAAGACTTTCTGCATTCCCCACGGCGGTGGCGGCCCAGGCGTCGGCCCGATCGGCGTGAAATCGCACCTGACGCCGTTCCTGCCGGGCCACGGCCACATGGAACGCAAGGAAGGCGCGGTCTGCGCAGCACCGTTCGGCAGCGCGAGCATTCTGCCGATCACCTGGATGTACATTCGCATGATGGGTGGCGCAGGTCTCAAGCGCGCTTCGCAACTGGCGATCCTCAATGCCAACTACATTTCCCGTCGCCTGGAAGAGCACTACCCGGTGCTGTACACCGGCAGCAACGGTCTCGTGGCGCACGAGTGCATCCTCGATCTGCGTCCGTTGAAAGACAGCAGCGGTATCAGCGTCGATGACGTCGCCAAGCGTCTGATCGACTTCGGCTTCCACGCCCCGACCATGTCGTTCCCGGTGGCCGGCACGCTGATGATCGAGCCGACCGAAAGTGAATCCAAGGAAGAGCTGGACCGCTTCTGCGACGCCATGATCCGCATCCGCGAAGAAATCCGCGCTGTAGAGAACGGCACCCTGGACAAGGATGACAACCCGCTGAAGAACGCTCCGCACACCGCTGCTGAGCTGGTCGGCGAGTGGACTCACCCGTACAGCCGCGAGCAAGCGGTGTACCCGGTGGCGTCGTTGATCGAAGGCAAGTACTGGCCGCCGGTCGGTCGCGTCGACAACGTGTTCGGCGACCGCAACCTGGTCTGCGCCTGCCCGTCGATCGAAAGCTACGCTTAAACGAATGAGGGGCAGGTAAACCTGCCCCGACTTCAGCTACACCACAGTTCCCCATGTGGGAGCGGGCTTGCTCCGGGCGGCGATCCGACGAATGCGGTGAATCAGTCGCCATCAATGTTGCCTGACACACCGCATTCGCGAGCAAGCCCGCTCCCACAAGGAAATGCATCAAGCCTCAAATCCCGCCAATTCCTATAACAAGAAACCGGAGAACCACTCATGTCGTTAAGCGTGTTCGACCTGTTCAAGATTGGCATCGGTCCCTCCAGCTCCCACACCGTCGGCCCGATGCGTGCTGCTGCGCGCTTCGTCGAAGGCCTGCGCCGGGAAAACCTGTTGTCGGCCACCACCGGTATCAGGGTCGAGTTGTATGGATCCCTCGGCGCCACCGGCAAGGGCCACGGCAGCGACAAGGCCGTGCTGCTGGGCCTGGAAGGTGAACACCCGGACACCGTGGATACCGAAACCGTCGCCGCACGTCTCACGCAGATTCGCGGCAGCGGGCGTTTGAACCTGCTCGGCGAACACAGCATCGCGTTCAATGAGAAAGAACACCTGGCAATGATCCGCAAGCCGTTGGCCTATCACCCCAACGGTATGATCTTCCGTGCCTTCGATGCGGCGCGATTGCAGATCCGCAGCCGCGAGTACTACTCGGTCGGGGGTGGCTTTGTGGTCGACGAAGACGCGGCCGGTGCCGACCGCATCGTCGAAGATGCCACCCCGCTGACCTTCCCGTTCAAAAGTGCCAAGGACTTGCTCGGTCACTGCGCCACCTATGGTCTGTCGATCAGCCAGGTGATGCTGACCAACGAAAGCGCCTGGCGCCCGGAAGCGGAAACCCGCGCCGGCCTGCTGAAAATCTGGCAAGTGATGCAGGACTGCGTGGCTGCGGGCTGTCGTAACGAAGGCATTCTGCCGGGTGGCCTGAAGGTCAAGCGGCGGGCGGCAGCACTGCACCGGCAACTGTGCAAGAACCCGGAATCGTCACTGCGCGATCCGCTGTCGGTGCTGGACTGGGTCAACCTCTACGCCCTCGCCGTCAACGAAGAAAACGCCAACGGCGGGCGCGTGGTCACGGCACCGACCAATGGCGCGGCGGGGATCATCCCTGCGGTGCTGCATTACTACATGCGCTTCATTCCCGGCGCGAACGATGACGGCGTGGTGCGCTTCCTGCTGACCGCGGCGGCCATCGGCATTCTGTACAAGGAAAACGCCTCGATCTCCGGCGCCGAAGTCGGCTGTCAGGGCGAGGTTGGCGTGGCCTGCTCGATGGCGGCCGGCGCGTTGTGCGAAGTCCTCGGCGGCAGCGTGCAGCAAGTGGAAAACGCCGCCGAAATCGGCATGGAACACAACCTCGGCCTGACCTGCGATCCGATCGGCGGGCTGGTTCAGGTGCCGTGCATCGAGCGCAACGCCATGGGCTCGGTCAAGGCGATCAACGCCGTGCGCATGGCCATGCGCGGAGACGGGCAGCACTTCGTCTCCCTCGACAAGGTCATCCGCACCATGCGCCAGACCGGCGCCGACATGAAAAGCAAATACAAGGAGACCGCCCGTGGCGGTCTGGCGGTCAACATTATCGAGTGCTGATCGCGCCATAAACTCGCTCTCCCTTTGGGAGAGAACACAAAACTGGCCCCCTCTCCCTCCGGGAGAGGGTTGGTGTGAATCAAGGAGTTCCGCATGTCCACCGAACAATTGTCGAAAACCCCGCTGCACGCTCTGCACATCGAACTCGGCGCCCGCATGGTGCCGTTCGCCGGCTACGACATGCCGGTGCAATACCCGCTGGGCGTGATGAAAGAACACCAGCACACCCGTGAGCAGGCCGGGCTGTTCGATGTCTCGCACATGGGCCAGATCCGCCTGACCGGCGCCAATGCCGCCAAAGCCCTGGAAACCCTGGTGCCGGTGGACATCTTTGACCTGCCGGTGGGCATGCAGCGCTACGCGATGTTCACCAACAAAACCGGCGGCATTCTCGATGACCTGATGGTCGCCAACCTCGGCAACGACGAACTGTTCCTGGTGGTCAACGCCGCGTGCAAGGATCAGGATCTCGCGCATTTGCAACAACACATCGGCGATCAGTGCACCATTACGGAGCTGTTCGAAGCCCGCGCCCTGCTCGCCCTGCAAGGTCCGGCGGCCGTAACCGTACTGGCACGCCTGGCGCCGGAAGTGGCGAAGATGACTTTCATGCAGTTCGCTCGAGTGACTCTGCTGGGTGTGGATTGCTTCGTCAGCCGCTCGGGCTACACCGGTGAAGACGGTTTCGAAATCTCGGTACCGGCAGGCGATGCAGAAAAACTCGCTCGCGCCCTGCTGGCCGAACCCGAAGTGGCGGCCATCGGCCTCGGTGCCCGGGATTCACTGCGCCTGGAGGCCGGCCTGTGCCTGTACGGCCACGACATGAACTCCGAGACCACGCCGATCGAAGCCAGCCTGCTGTGGGCAATCTCCAAGCCACGGCGTGCCGATGGTGCGCGGGCTGGCGGCTTCCCGGGGGCAGAACAGATTTTCAGCCAGCAGCAGAACGGCGTCGCGCGCAAACGCGTCGGCCTGCTGCCTCAGGAGCGCACGCCGGTCCGTGAAGGAGCAGAGATCGTCAACGAAGCCGGCGAAATCATCGGCAGCGTGTGCAGCGGCGGTTTCGGTCCGACCCTGGGCGGGCCATTGGCGATGGGTTACCTCGACAGCGCCTATGTCGCACTGGACACGCCAGTCTGGGCCATCGTTCGTGGGAAAAAGGTGCAAATGCTTGTAAGCAAAATGCCATTTGTTCCACAACGCTACTATCGCGGTTGATTGACTGTTTCTATAAGTAACGCGATTGCGTTATGCGTGCACTAATGTGTAACGCAATCGCCATAAAACAGTGCACTCCGTTTACATTCGATTCGAATATGAACTTGGCTTATAACGTTCGAAAACAATTGAACAAGCCAATCGAATAAGCCGGACTAGTGGACCGACTAAGTGCCAGCAAGCGCAGGAAAACCGGGGCCTTCACAGGGCTTGTTTTTCCTCCCGTAGTTGGCGTAGAGTTTGTCCACTGTGTTTGCATGGGTCAGCTTGGAATCGTGACCTGGGCAGTAGCCTACAAGTTAGCTACATCCCGTTCGACGTCTTCTTACTCTCCTGCAACCAGCCCCAGTACTCTTTCATGAGGAAGAGACTGTCATCAATTTTTGCGTCAAAGGAAATAAGAAATGTCCACACGTCAGAGCGGTACCGTCAAGTGGTTTAACGACGAGAAAGGTTTTGGTTTTATCACTCCAGAAAGCGGTCCGGATCTGTTCGTGCATTTCCGCGCCATTCAGGGCAGCGGCTTCAAGAGCCTGAAAGAAGGCCAGAAAGTGACCTTCGTTGCCGTACAAGGCCAGAAAGGCATGCAGGCTGATGAAGTCATCGCCGAAGCCTGATCTTCTGTAACGAAAAAGCCCCTGATATTGATATCAGGGGCTTTTTTGTGCGCGTGAATCCGTAAAATGGCGCTTCACTTTCCGTCCAGAGGCTGCCATGTCGAAACACCTGCTCATTCCCCAGGGCGATTTCCCCGCCGTCGGCCTTGGCCGCCGCCTGGCAGCGATGTTCTACGACTTTCTCCTGTGCACCGCCCTGCTGATCGTGACCGGCGGCATCTACAAGATGATTCAGGCCGCGATCATCGGCGAAGAGCGCCTGCGAGTGCTGACCGACGCCGGCAAGCTGGACGGCGACCCGCTGTACTCAACCGTTCTGCTGCTGGTGCTGTTCGGCTTCTTTGCCAAGTTCTGGACCCACGCCGGCCAGACGCTGGGCATGCAGGTATGGGGCATCCGCGTGCAGAACGCCGATGGTACCGCCATCAGCCTGTGGCAGGCGCTGCTGCGGTTCATGGTGTCGATTGCGTCGTGGCTCTGTCTGGGGGTGGGGTTCTTCTGGTCGCTGTTCGACAAGCGCAAGCGCGCCTGGCATGACATCTACTCGGACACGCAACTGGTGCGGATCCCGAAGAAAGCAAAGTAACCCTGCAGATGCAAAAACGCCCCGATCAAATCGGGGCGTTTTCGTTTACGGCTCAAGGTCAGGCGTTGCCTGCCAGCTTCATGCGCGCGGCCTGGGTGAAATCGAGCATGCGCTTGAGCGGGCGGATTGCCTGAGGAATGAGGGCCGGGTCGACGAAGATCTCGTTCGAGCCCTCCTTCAGGCACTTGAGCGTGCGCTCAAGGGTGTTCATGGCCATCCACGGGCAATGTGCGCAACTGCGGCACGCCGCGCCGTTACCGGCGGTTGGCGCCTCGATGAAGACCTTGTCCGGGCACAGCTGCTGCATCTTGTAGAAGATGCCACGGTCGGTGGCCACGATCAGGGTCTTGTTCGGCAGCGATTGAGCGGCGGCAATCAGCTGACTGGTAGAACCCACGGCGTCCGCCAGTTCGATCACCGAGGTCGGCGATTCCGGATGCACCAGAATGGCGGCGTCCGGGTACAGCGCTTTCATGTCTTCCAGCTGTTTGGACTTGAACTCTTCGTGGACGATGCAGGCACCATCCCAGAGCAGCATGTCGGCGCCGGTCTGACGCTGGATGTAGGTACCCAGGTGCTTGTCCGGGCCCCAGATAATGGTTTCGCCGTTGTCCATCAGGCTTTCGACGATCTCCAGCGCGCAGCTCGATGTCACCACCCAGTCGGCCCGGGCCTTGACCGCCGCCGACGTGTTGGCGTAGACCACGACCGTGCGCTCCGGATGCTGATCGCAGAACGCCGAGAACTCATCCACCGGGCAACCCAGGTCCAGCGAGCAGGTCGCCTCCAGGGTCGGCATCAGCACACGTTTTTCCGGGTTGAGAATCTTCGCGGTTTCACCCATGAACTTCACGCCGGCGACCACCACGGTCTTGGCCGGGTGGGCGTTGCCGAAGCGGGCCATTTCCAGAGAATCGGACACGCAACCGCCGGTTTCTTCGGCGAGGGCCTGGATGATCGGATCGCAATAAAAGTGGGCAACCAGCACCGCGTCCTGAGCCTTGAGCTCGGCGGCGATGGCGGAACGGTAATAAGCCTCTTCCTCGGCCGTCAGCGGTTTGGGCTGTTTGGCGTCGAGGTGGGCTTGTACCAGAAGGCGTTCGGAAATCTGCGTCATGTTCGCAAGACCTGCAGGCGCATTCGCGCGAAAGTCGAGTATACACCCGGCTCCGGACCGCTTGAGGGTACCGCCGGGAGAGTGAGTGTTATCAGGCACGGACAGCGTTGAAGCTGCGCAAGGCTACAGAATATCCCGTTGATACAAAAGATGATTCTGACCTGCGTCACGGCGGGAAAAAACGAAGGGAGGGATGCTCGAATCGCAGGCAAAAAAAAATCCGGAAATCCTCACTTTCGTGGGCCTTCCAGACTTTTAAAACAGCAAAAATGGTGGGTCGTGTGGGATTCGAACCTACGACCAATTGGTTAAAAGCCAACTGCTCTACCAACTGAGCTAACGACCCGCTGTGTGGTGGCGCGTATAATACTGATTTTTAAGGACTATTCAACACCTAATTTGAAAAAAATCAAAAATAACGTGTCGGGTCGCTGATTCCGGCCGCTGCGAAGCCTTCTGCGCGCAGTCGGCAGCTATCGCATTTGCCACAGGCGCGGCCTTCATCGTCCGCCTGATAGCAGGAAACAGTCAGCCCGTAATCGAGCCCAAGCTTCACACCCGCCTGGACAATCTGCGCCTTGCTCAGGTTCTGCAACGGTGCCTGGATACGGAAACCATTGCCTTCGACACCGGCCTTGGTCGCCAGATTGGCCATACGCTCGAACGACTCGATGAACTCCGGGCGACAATCCGGGTAACCGGAGTAATCCACCGCGTTGACACCAATGAAGATGTCACGGGCACCGAGTACTTCAGCCCAGCCCAGGGCAAGCGACAGGAATACCGTATTGCGCGCCGGAACATAAGTCACCGGAATGCCGTCACCGAGCGACTCCGGGATATCGATGCTGCTGTCGGTCAGGGCCGAACCGCCCATACCGTTCAGGTTCAGCCCGATCACCTTGTGTTCGACCACTCCCAGATCGCGTGCGACGCGCGCCGCGGCATGCAACTCGGCATGGGAGCGCTGGCCGTAATCGAAGCTCATGGTGTAACAGCGATAGCCTTCGGCCCGAGCCATGGCCACGACCGTGGCCGAGTCCAGGCCGCCGGACAGCAAAATGACCGCGCGTTTTTCAGTAGTGTTCAGTTGCTCAGTCATCTCAGCGCCCCGGCTCGTCATTCCACAGATACTTGTGCAGCTGCAATTGCAGGCGTACGGGCAAATTGTCCGCTACCACCCAATCGGCCAGTTCCCGTGCATTCAGGTCATGGTGGCTCGGGGAAAACAGCACTTCGCCGGCCCGCCGCTCAAGACCGTACTGGATCAGTTTGGAGACCGCCCAGTCGTAGTCTTCCCGCGAACAGATGACAAACTTCACCTGATCGTTGGGCGTCAGCAGTTCGATATTCTCGTAACGGTTGCGATGGGCTTCCTTCGAGTCAGGGGTCTTCAAATCGACAACCCGGCTGACCCGAGGATCGACCGCCGAAATATCGAGGGCACCACTGGTTTCCAGCGAGACCTCGTAACCGGCATCACACAACCGCTTGAGCAAGGGAATGGCATTGGGCTGAGCCAGCGGCTCCCCGCCAGTGACGCAGACGTAGCGCGGACGATACCCGGCCACTTGTTCGAGGATATCGTCGAGCGTACGAATGGTGCCGCCGCTGAACGCATAGGCACTGTCGCAGTATTGGCAACGCAATGGGCAACCGGTCAGGCGCACAAAAACCGTGGGCAGCCCGGCAGTCCGCGTTTCCCCCTGCAACGAGTAGAAAACTTCGGTGATTCTCAATGTGTCTTGCATAGTCGCCACGGGCGTAACAGCTAAACAGGCTGTCCGCCTCCGTCAGGCACTTCAGGCAACCCCGCCAACGCGTAGATCACCAGAAGCGTGTTTCATAAAAGGGCGTGAATTCTAACGAAAAAACCCGCGACAAGCGCGGGTTTCTTCCAAACGGGTCAAACACACTTACATGCGCTGCAGATCGCGCTGGGCCAACTGAGCAGCAGAGGTCCCCGGGTATTGGGAAACCACTTGCTGCAGAATGCCCTTGACCTTGTCGGTGTGGCCGAGACGGCGTTCTACGTCAGCCAGCTTGTACAGCGAGTCCGGCACCTTGGCGTGCTTGGGATACAGCTGCGAAACCTTGGCGAAAGCCTGACCCGCGCCTTGCAGGTCACCTTTGGCCAGGTTCACCTCGCCCAGCCAGTACTGGGCGTTGCCCGCGTACTGACTGTTCGGGTATTTACGCAGGAATGCCGAAAAAGCCTGGCTGGCCTTGTCGAAATCCTTGGCCTTGATCAAGTCGAAGGCGGCATCGTAATACAGCTTTTCCTTGGCCGGGTCAGCCGGTTCACCACCCGCGGCAGGTGCCTGGGCGGCAGCAGCGGCCCCGGCTCCAGCGGCAGCACCGGCAGCAGCACTTGCATCGCCACCGGCAGAAGAATTCTCAGGAGTCGCGGCAGGTGCAGCACCGGATCCTATGCGCCGATCAAGATCCTGGTATCGCTCCAGGGATTCCTGCTTCATGCGCGCAACCTGATTCTGCAGTTCTTCGATCACGCCTTGCTGGCGCGATATCTGATCCTGCATTTGTTGCAGTTGGTTGAACAGCATGCCTTGTGCCGAGGCAGGGGCCGAAGCCGCTCCCCCGGCATAGGCGCCGTTCGTACCGTAACCTGCAGGCGGATAACTGCTCCCGCTATTGTTATAACCGGAGTTGTCATCGACCACAGGAACCGCAGCCCACGCCGCAAGCGGCGCGAGACTGAGAGCCAGAACAGTTACAGCACGACGGCACGTTCGCATATCGAATTACTTACGCAGTTCGACGCGACGGTTTTGAGCCCAGGACTGCTCGTCGTTGCCGGTAGCAACTGGACGCTCTTCGCCGTAGGAAACCAGTTCCAGCTGAGCTGGGGAAACACCTTGCAGTACCAGGTAACGCTGAACGGCTTTCGCACGACGCTCGCCCAGTGCCATGTTGTACTCACGAGTACCACGTTCGTCGGTGTTGCCTTCCAGAACAACGCGAGCGCCGTTTGCTTTCAGGTCTTTGGCGTGAACGTCCAGAGCGCGCATGGCTTCTGGCTTCAGGTCCGAGCTGTCGTATTCGAAGTAGAAGGTGGTGATTGCGCGCAGAGCAGCTTCTTCGCTCAGGGAACCGTCAACTGCACCAGTGTTTGCGCCGTAACCAGCGTTTGGATCAACAGCGCCTTCACCGGCGTTGTCGCCGCCTTTGGACGAGCAACCTACAGCTACAGCCATGGCCAGAGCCAGCGCAGCAAATTTACCAAACTTCAGCATTTCCATCGTGAAACTCCTAATGAACCCCAGTGTGTTAAGTAAAACGTAAAGCGCCGCGTCAGTTCAGGTAAGGGGACCAGGACGGTTCTCTGACTTCGCCTTGAGCGGTAGGAAGCGGGAGCCTCACGCGTCCATTAATGGACACGAGCATCAAGACTCCCCGGCCCTGCTGGCGGGTGGCGTAGATTACCATGGTGCCGTTGGGCGCAACAGTAGGCGACTCGTCCAGAGTGCTATCAGTGAGGATTTTTACACTTCCGCGCTGCAAATCCTGAGCCGCTACTTTGAAATTGGTGAAACCGTCCTGACGATGGATCATCACCAGGGTCTTTTCATCCGCCGACAGCTTCGGGTTGGCGTTGTAGTTGCCCACGAACGTCACGCGCTCGGCACCACCGCCACCGGCGCTGGTCTTGTAGATCTGCGGCTTGCCGCCACGGTCGGAGGTGAAGTAGATGGTCGAGCCATCCTTGCCCCAGTACGGTTCGGTGTTGATGCCCGGACCTGCAGTCACTCGGGTGATCTGACGCGAACCGAGGTTCATCACGTAGATGTCCGGGTTACCGTCTTTCGACAGCACGAACGCCAGGCGATTGCCATCCGGCGACCAGGCCGGAGCGCCGTTCAGGCCTTCGAAATTGGTGATCTGCTCGCGGCGACCGGTGTCGATATTCTGCATGAAGATCCGTGGACGCTTCTGCTCGAACGACACATAGGCAATGCGCTTGCCATCCGGTGCAAAACGCGGCGACAGGATAGGCTCGCGCGATTGCAACAGGGTCACGGCACGGGCACCGTCGTAGTCCGAACGCTGCAGCGTGTAACGAGTGTTCTTCTCGGAGAAGCGTTCAGCCGTCACGTACAGCAGGCGAGTCGAAAACGCGCCCTTGATACCGGTCAGTTTCTCGAACGACTGGTCGGAGATGTAGTGCGCCATGTCACGCAGTTGTTCGGTGGTACCGGAAACACTGCCGTCCGCGACCTTCTGCTCGGTAGCGACGTTGAACAACGCCCACTGCACCTGCAGGCGACCGCCCGCTGGAACGATGCTGCCAACCATCATGTACTGGGCACCGACCGCCTTCCAGTCACGGAAGATGATTTCGCTCGGCTGGCTTGGCTGGCTGATCATGTTCTGTTTCGGAATCGGCGAGTAATAACCCGAGTTCCGAAGATCGTTGCCAATGATTTCAGCCATGTCGTCCGGCAGGACGGCACCGCCCTGGAAACCGAACGGTACGACGGCGATCGGGGTAGCCCGATCGCTGCCGCTGGTGACCAGAATGTTCTTTTCATCCGCCATCGCGATCCCTGCCATGCAGCAGATCACGACCAGCATTCCTCGAAGAAGGTTTCTCACAAGGCTAGATCCTCAGGTGTGAATGTCATCTTGAATGAACGATACGGAGCGAAATCGCTCGGCTTCATTCCCTGCATTTCCGTCAAACGTCCAATATTCTTGACCGCCGCCACTGCCGACGCATCGAAAGGACCGTCGCCACTGGACTTGGCCACGCTGACCGTGGTCACCGTGCCGTCCGGCAACATGCCGATCTGCAGCACAACCGTCATGCCCTTGCGTGCCGAAGGAGGACGAGCCCAACCTTCCGCTGCCCGCGCACGAATCAAGTCATCGAAGCTGCCCGCGGTTTCGTCACCACGTTCGTCCGCCAAAGCCTGTTGACGCTCGGTCTTGTCGGACAGCAGGTCGGCCAGAGCCTGGGCCTTCTTGTCCTCGACCGATTTGCGTGCCGCGTCCTGCGCTTTCTTCTTCGCAGCATCGGCAGCAGCTTTCTTCTTGGCTTCGTCGGCGACTTTCTTCTTCGCCTCTTCAGCCTCGGCTTTTTTCTTGGCGTCTTCGGCAGCTTTCTTCTTCGCGTCTTCGACGATCTTCTTCTTGGCTTCTTCAGCGGCCGCTTTCTTGGCCTCTTCTTCAGCAGCCTTCTTGGCTTCTTCTTCGGCTTTCTTCTTGGCTATATCAGCCAATTGTTTCTCTTCTGCCTTCTTGGCTTCGGCGGCTTTCTTCGCGTCGTCGGCTTTCTTGGCTTCATCAGCCTTCTTCGCCTCGTCCGCTTTTTTCGCCTCATCGGCCTTCTTGGCTTCCTCGGCCTTTTGAGCCGCTTCTTCTTTCTTTTGTTCCGCAGCCTTCACCGCTTCCTGCTCGACCTTTTTCTGCTCCATCTGCTCGACTTCGGTCTGGCGCGCGGCGGATTTCTTCGCCTCACCCGCAATCTTCTGATTGGTCTGGGTGGTCGCCTGACTTTTCGATTTCAGCTGGTAAAGGGTCGCCTGGACGATCGGTTTGGCCGGCGGCAGCTCCGGTGTCATGGCGAAACTGACGAACAGCATGCCGAACACCAGCACGTGCAAGCCAATCGCCCAGACACTGGGCCAGAAGTAGCTTTCCGAGGCGGACGGCTCTCGCTGTTGCTGCATCAGGGGGCCTCGGTGATCAAACCAACATTACCGACCCCGGCTTTCTGCAACCCGCCCATGGCACCCATGACGGAGCCATAATCGACGGACTTGTCGCCACGGATGAAGACCTGGGTACGCTTGCCGTTATCGTTACCGGCCGCGATGATCTTGGTCACCGCGCTGGTCATCTGCGGCAGGGTCATGGCCCGGTCCTGTTGCTTCTCGGTGTCGACTTCGCTGCCAAGGTTCCAGTAGTAGGTCTTGTCAGCCTTGATCGAAATGGTCAGCACCTGGGTGTTGTTGTCCTGCGGCAAGGCTTCGCTGGAAACCTTGGGCAGATCCACCTTCACGCCCTGATTGAGCATCGGCGCAGTCACCATGAAGATGACCAGCAGCACCAGCATCACGTCGATGTAAGGCACTACGTTCATCTCGGCGACCGGCTTGCGCTTGTGTCGGGCTCGAGTGATTAAAGCCATCGGGAAATACCTGCTTATTCTTCGCTGGTGTGCACTTTGCGGTGCAGGATCGCCTGGAACTCATCGGCGAAGGTGTAGTAGCGGCTCAGCAAGGTTTCACTGCGGGCAGAGAAACGGTTGTAAGCGATAACGGCCGGGATCGCGGCGAACAGACCGATCGCGGTGGCGATCAGGGCCTCGGCGATGCCCGGGGCCACGGTGGCCAGGGTGGCCTGCTGGGCGCTGGCCAGACCACGGAAGGAGTTCATGATCCCCCAGACAGTACCGAACAGACCGATGTACGGGCTGACCGAACCGACGGTGGCCAGGAACGGCAGGCTCTGCTCGAGCTTCTCTTCCTCGCGGGAGATGGCCACGCGCATGGCACGGGCCACGCCTTCCATCACCGCTTCAGGATCGACGCCCGGCTGCTGGCGCAGACGGGAGAATTCCTTGAAGCCGGCACGGAAGATCTGCTCGACGCCCGAATCCGGATCCGGGTTGCTGCCGGCCTGGCGGTACAGTTTGGACAAGTCGATACCCGACCAGAAGCGCTCCTCGAAGCTCTCCAGGGCACGTCGACCGGCGCGCAGCAGATTGCTGCGCTGAAAGATCATGATCCATGAGGTCACCGATGCGGCCACCAGAGTCAACATTACCAACTGCACCACGATGCTGGCATTGCTGACCAGGCTCCACATGGAGGAATGGTCGACGACGTTAGCTTCCACGCTTTATCTCCTGCTTTGAGTGTGTACCCGTGCCGACCGCGTCGGCAAAGGCCGCACGCAGGTCTTCGGGAAGGGCCCGGGGTTTCAAACTGTTAGTGCGCACACAGGCCACCAGAAACTGCCCCTCGCAGAGCAGCACATTATCCGTTGCCCGCCTGACCTGCTGTCGAAAGCGCAGGCTGGCACGGTTCAATTCGATTACATCAGCGCTTACCAGCAGCTCGTCGTCCAGTCGCGCCGGCGCGTGATAACGCGCTTCGCTGGAATGCACGACGAACAACAGGTCCTCACCTGCCAGCGCCGACTGGGCAAAGCCCAGCTCCCGGAGCCGCTCGGTTCGAGCCCGTTCCATAAACTTGAGGTAATTAACGTAATACACGATGCCGCCCGCATCGGTGTCCTCGTAATAAACGCGACAACGATGTGTGAACGGCTCAAGCCCGTTTTGCGCGCGCATACTCTAGTGCTTACTCCTCGGGTTGCCAATCCGGCCAGGCAACTGTTTTTCATTGTTCAAAGGCTTTACCGCAAAAGTACCGTCCTGAGACAGTACAAACGCTGAATAAATCGCCAATAAATGTGTATCAATCGTCCACAGCATCCAGAAACTCGTCTGCCACGGGCATTTCGCCCATTCGTGACGGAATGTTTAAACCAAAATGCAGGTACGCATGCCGGGTCACCACCCTGCCCCGCGGCGTGCGCATGATGTAGCCCTGCTGGATCAGATACGGCTCCAGCACATCTTCGATCGTGTGACGCTCTTCGCTGATCGCGGCCGCGAGACTGTCGATGCCGACCGGACCGCCATCGAACTTCTCGATCATGGTCAGCAGCAATCGCCGGTCCTGATGATCGAAGCCGTGTTCGTCGACATCCAGCAGGTTCAATGCCAGATCAGCGACGGACTTGGTGATATGCCCCTTGGCCCGGACTTCGGCAAAATCCCGCACCCTGCGCAGCAGTCGATTGGCGATCCGCGGCGTGCCACGGGCACGGCGGGCGATCTCGAAAGAGCCTTCCGGATCCAGCGGCAATCCAAGGATATTCGCCGAGCGACTGACGATCGTCGCCAGATCGGCGGTGCTGTAGAACTCCAGGCGCTGGACGATACCAAAACGGTCGCGCAGCGGGTTGGTCAGCATCCCTGCCCGCGTCGTTGCACCGACCAGGGTGAACGGCGGCAGATCAAGCTTGATCGAACGCGCCGCCGGCCCTTCACCGATCATGATGTCGAGCTGAAAATCCTCCATCGCCGGGTACAGCACTTCTTCGACGATTGGCGACAGACGATGGATTTCATCGATGAACAGCACGTCGTGCGGCTCAAGGTTGGTCAACAGCGCGGCCAGATCCCCGGGGCGCTCGAGCACCGGTCCCGACGTACTCTTGATCGACACACCCATTTCCTGGGCAATGATGTTGGCCAGAGTAGTCTTGCCCAATCCGGGCGGGCCGAAAATCAGGGTGTGGTCGAGGGATTCGCTACGGCCACGGGCGGCCTGGATAAACAGTTCCATCTGCTCGCGGACGGTCGGCTGGCCGATGTATTCGGCCAGGCTGACGGGACGTATAGCCCGATCCTGGACTTCTTCGCGCTCACGCGGACTGTGCGTGGCGGCGATCAGACGATCAGCTTCAATCACTTAAATCATTCCCTTCAGGGCGCGTCGGATCATGTCTTCACTGCTCAAGCCTTTCTCCTTGATCGCGGAAATCGCCTTGCTCGCTTCCTGTGGCTTGTAGCCCAGGGAAATCAGCGCGCTGACCGCATCATTCTCGGCGGTATTGACCGGCGCCGGGCCGTCCGGCTGGTTAGGCACCAGTGCAAACATGGCCGGCGAGGTTTCCCAGGCCTTGAAGCGATCCTTGAGCTCCACCAGCAGACGCTCGGCGGTTTTCTTGCCTACGCCCGGCACCTTGGTCAGCGCCGAGGTGTCCTGGGATTGCACGCAGCGGATCAGCTCATCGACTTCCAGACTCGACATCAGGGCCAGGGCCAGTTTCGGCCCCACACCATTGAGACGGATCAACTCGCGAAAAAAGTCTCGCTCGCGCTTGCCGGCAAAACCATAGAGTAACTGCGCGTCTTCGCGTACGACCAAATGGGTGTGCAAGGTCAGTGGTTCACCGACCGACGGCAGGCGATACAAGGTGGTCATGGGCACTTCCAACTCATACCCGAGGCCGTTTACATCCAGAATCAGGTGCGGCGGCTGTTTCTCAGCCAGAGTGCCGCGCAAGCGTCCAATCACGTTTCAGATCCTTGAGCGTTGGCCAGCCGTGGGCTGGCGACCAACAGAACATGGATTTACGGCCGACGACCCAGGCGCGAAATCCACATTCCGTGAAATTGACTGCTGATGCTATCAGAGACGCAGGCGCCCGCCACGACTGCGTGCGGTACCCAGACCGTGAGGCAACAGGCTGGAGCGAGTGTGCGCGTGGCAAATGGCAATGGCCAACGCGTCAGAAGCGTCGATTTGCGGCTTGCTGGTCAGTTTCAGCATGTGCATGACCATCATCTGAACCTGCTCTTTATTCGCGGCGCCGGTGCCGACCACCGCCTGCTTGACTTGAGTGGCCGTGTACTCGGCGATCTCCAGGCTCTCCTCGGCGCCAGCAACAATAGCGGCCCCCCTGGCCTGCCCCAGTTTCAGCGCGGAATCGGCATTCTTCGCCATGAACACCTTTTCGATCCCCATGGTCACCGGACCGTAGGTCTGGATGATTTCCCGTACACCGCGATAGACGATTTGCAGACGTTCATGCAGCTCGCCGGCACCGGTACGAATGCAGCCGGAAGCCACGTAGACACAACCACGGCCCGTATCGCGAACAATGCCGTATCCGGTGATGCGCGAACCGGGGTCGATACCAAGAATTAAAGTCATAAGCCTGCAGGTTCGAAAAAACACAAAAACAAATGTGGGAGCTGGCTTGCCAGCGATGACGGAATGTCAGGCGCCATCATTACCTGATGTGCCGACGCCATCGCTGGCAAGCCAGCTCCCACATTGAAGCCTAGCCGTTATCAGCCGAGCTGAGCAGCCACGTCTTCCGGAATATCCGCGTTGGAATAGACGTTTTGCACGTCATCCAGGTCCTCGAGCATGTCGATCAGCTTGAGTACCTTCTCGGCGCCCTCCAGATCCAGTTCGGCACTGGTGGTCGGCTGCATGACGATTTCCGCGTCATCGCCCTTGAACCCGGCCGCTTCCAGCGCATTGCGTACCGCGTAGAAACTGGTGAACGAGGTGAACACATCGATCGAGCCGTCTTCGTGGCTGACCACGTCGTCTGCATCGGCTTCCAGCGCCGCTTCCGTCAGCGCATCTTCGTCGACACCCGGTGCAAAGCTGATCTGGCCCTTGCGTTCGAACAGATAGGCCACCGAACCGTCGGTACCGAGGTTGCCGCCACACTTGCTGAACGCGTGGCGAACAGCTGCTGCGGTTCGGTTGCGGTTATCGGTCATGCATTCGACCATCACCGCCACGCCACCCGGGCCGTAACCTTCGTAGGTCAGTTCTTCAACGTTGTCGGCTTCGGTAGCGCCGGCGCCACGAGCCACGGCACGATCGATGATGTCCCGGCTCATGTTGGCGCCCAGCGCCTTGTCCAGTGCCAGACGCAGACGCGGGTTGGAGCCCGGATCACCGCCGCCCTGACGGGCCGCCACGGTCAGCTCGCGGATCCACTTGGTGAAAATCTTGCCTCTCTTGGCATCCTGGCGTTCTTTGCGGTGCTTGATGTTCGCCCACTTGGAATGACCTGCCATAACTCGCTCCGAATTCTCTTGAACAATGCCCGCCATGCAGGTGCATCGGCCAGCAAAAAAATCTCGTTTTCAATCACTGCAGAAAGAAAAAAGGCGCATCCGAAGATGCGCCTTCAGGCCCGTCTTACTCAGCCTTTGGTGTTTCACGCAAACGAATGTGCAGTTCGCGCAGTGCCTTGGCATCCACGACACCCGGCGCCTGCGTCATCACGTCGGCAGCACTCTGGGTTTTCGGGAAAGCGATCACTTCACGGATCGACTGAGCGCCGGTCATCAGCATCACCAGACGGTCCAGACCGAAGGCCAGGCCACCGTGCGGCGGTGCACCGTACTTCAACGCGTCGAGCAGGAAGCCGAACTTCTCTTCCTGTTCCGCTTCGTTGATGCCCAGCAGACGGAATACCGCCTGTTGCATCTCTTTACGGTGGATACGGATCGAACCGCCACCCAGTTCGGTGCCGTTCAGAACCATGTCGTAGGCACGGGACAGCGCGCCAGCCGGGTTGGCTTCGAGCTCTTCCGGGGTGCACTTCGGCGCGGTGAACGGGTGGTGCAGAGCAGAGAAGCTGCCGTCGTCATTCTCTTCGAACATCGGGAAGTCGACGACCCACATCGGTGCCCACTCGCAGGTCAGCAGCTTCAGGTCGTGACCGAGCTTGATACGCAGCGCGCCCAGGGCTTCGCTGACGATCTTGGCCTTGTCGGCGCCAAAGAACACGATATCGCCGTCGACTGCACCGACGCGATCGAGGATCACGTTCAGGTTGGCTTCCGGAATGTTTTTCACGATCGGCGACTGCAGACCTTCAACACCGGCCGCGCGCTCGTTGACCTTGATGTACGCCAGGCCCTTGGCACCGTAGATACCGACGAACTTGGTGTAATCGTCGATCTGCTTGCGCGGCATGCTCGCCCCGCCTGGAACGCGCAGTGCGGCGATACGGCATTTCGGATCGTTGGCAGGGCCGCTGAAGACTTTGAAATCCACTTCTTTCAGCTGATCAGCCACGTCTACCAGTTCCAGCGGGTTACGCAGGTCCGGCTTGTCGGAACCGTAGCGGCGCATGGCTTCTTCGAAGGTCATGTGCGGGAATTCGCCGAATTCCAGATCCAGCACTTCCTTGAACAGGTTGCGGATCATGCCTTCGGTCAGGCCCATGATGTCTTTTTCGTCGAGGAAGCTGGTCTCGATGTCGATCTGAGTGAACTCAGGCTGACGGTCGGCACGCAGGTCTTCGTCGCGGAAGCACTTGGCGATCTGGTAGTAGCGGTCGAAACCGGCAACCATCAGCAGTTGCTTGAACAGCTGTGGCGATTGCGGCAGCGCGAAGAACGAACCGGCGTGGGTACGGCTCGGTACGAGGTAGTCGCGCGCGCCTTCCGGAGTCGCACGGGTCAGGATCGGCGTTTCCACGTCGAGGAAGCCGTTCTCGTCGAGGTAACGACGGATGCTGGTGGTCATGCGCGAACGCAGACGCAGCTTCTCGGCCATTTCCGGGCGACGCAGGTCGAGGAAGCGATAGCGCAGGCGGGTTTCTTCACCGACATCGGAGAACTCGTTCAGCGGGAACGGCGGGGTTTCCGACTCGTTCAGCACTTCCAGTTCGTAGCCCAGGACTTCGATCATGCCCGACGCCATGTTGGCGTTGGTGGCACCGGCCGGACGCAGACGCACCTTGCCGGTGATCTTCACGACGTATTCGCTGCGCACGCGATCGGCGGCGGCGAAGCTCTCGGCGCGATCCGGATCGAATACCACCTGGGCCAGACCGTCACGATCACGGATATCGAGGAAAATCACCCCGCCGTGGTCGCGGCGACGGTGAACCCATCCGCAAAGGGTAATTTCCTGGCCTTCCAGGCTTTCGTTCAGTTGGCCGCAATAATGGCTGCGCATCATGGTAGTGGTTTCGCTTCTCGTAATTCGAAATTCGGTGGAGATCCCGTCGCACTCAAGCGCCCCGGAAACTCACGCATGTCGTTCGACCTGGGCCTGAACCCTAGTCAGATTTGTCGCCACCGGCCAGATTCTTCTTCGCGCCGGTCTTGAAATCGGTTTCGTACCAACCGCTGCCGCTGAGGCGAAAGCCCGGCATGGACAGCTGTTTCCTGAGCTCTGGAGCCTGACAGGCAGGGCAATCGACCAGTGGTGCGTCACTGATCTTTTGAATGGCTTCCAACTGATGACCACAGGAAGCACATTGGTAATCGTACATCGGCATGGAGTTGTCTCGGCGATCAGATTGCCAGCTCCCGCAGGGCGGTGTGGCGAAAGAGCGGGATTATATCCATTAAATGCGGCCTGTGCAGCCGCAAGACTGCACAGGCCGCCACGTCATTGGCAACCCCCGGCCGACACCGGGGCATCACGCAGGCCATGTACGACACACAGCACCCGTACAAGGCCGCTGAAGTTCTTCACCCCGCCGTGGCGCAAATGCACCTCGCGATCGACACGGGATAACAGCGCACCGACCGAACAACTGTTGTTCTCGGCCATGCGACCCAGAATATTCCAGTAGACCTGCTCCAGCCGCATGCAGGTTGCAAAACCGTTCAAACGCACCGAACGGGCCAGCGGCTGGATCAATGCCATGTCGAACTCTTCAAGAAACGGCGCCAGGGCTCCGTCCTGCCGTGAGCCGATGGCGATGTCACCTCGCCTGTCTCCACCTTCCATATCGTTGACACTCCTTTGCCATCGCTGCCTCTTGTCAAGGCAACATCCTGTCACCTCATTAAAAGCGCAGGGGCAAAGGTATATCCAGACGACTTTTTGTCCGTCTGCGTAGGATAAGCCAACGCAGCAAGGAGGATCATGGAGCGGCGAGCCGCTCTCTTCATTTCCTACATTAGCGAATGCCTTTTCCCGGCCAAAACAGGCGCACGCCCCACAATTCGTGTCCGTGCGCCTCCGGCAATCAGGCTTCGAGCAGCGCCCTGAGCATCCACGCGGTTTTCTCGTGGACTTGCATGCGCTGGGTCAAAAGGTCAGCGGTCGGCTCGTCACTGACTTTATCAAGCAACGGGAAAATGCCGCGGGCGGTACGGGTGACCGCTTCCTGACCTTCGACCAATTGCCTGATCATGTCTTCGGCACTTGGCACCCCCACTTCTTCTTTGATGGAAGAAAGGCGCGCATAGGTCGCATAGGCACCCGGTGCCGGAAAGCCCAAGGCCCGGATGCGCTCGGCGATCGAGTCCACGGCCAGTGCCAGTTCGTTGTATTGCTCTTCGAACATCAGGTGCAGGGTGCGGAACATCGGACCGGTGACGTTCCAGTGGAAATTATGGGTTTTCAGATACAGCACATAGGTGTCCGACAGCAGACGCGACAACCCTTCGACGATGGACTTGCGATCCTCTTCACTGATACCGATATCGATTGCCATGTTTACCCCCTAACGGCGATTGAATTCATCCAGCAGGTGTCGCTGCACTGTAGCAAGGCCACCCTCGCCTGACAGCCCCCGTATCGACCCGATAGAGGCGACAAATCGCCCCACGCATGCCGCTGGCCGGCGTGATTTGAGTAGCTGCAGGCTTTGCTGTTAAATAGACAGCGTGTCGCTACGCCCCGTTTTCCGGGTGTTGCGCATAGGCTGATACCGGGCACGTGTCCAACGCCTCTTATAGTTTCGAAGCGAACCGTGCGCCTTCAGCTCTTCCTTGTGAGCCGTCATAACGTGAGTCAATAAAAATGTTGAAAATCGTCCACCTGCTAATGGGCGCAGCGGCGTTGCTGCTGTCGTTCATACCCAGCTTGAAATCCGAAGCCGTTCCTTACCTGCAACAACCCGATGCACTTTACCTGGCCTTTTTCGGCCTGCTGAACCTGGTCATTGCCCCGGTGATCCCTTACTGGAACAAAGGCCCGCGCCAGCATTTGCAAAACCTTGTCAGCGCCCTGCTGGTGCTCACCGTCGTGCTGCAAACCCTGACCCTGATCGCACCGATGCCGGTCATCGCCGGCCAGCCTGCGGTACTGTTCAGCCTGGCGATCGCTCTGGTTGCCGTGGTCCTGCACCTGGCCGTCAGCTTCTACAGGTCATCTCCGGCTGCCGCGCCGACCAGCTACGACATGAGCAACCGCGATACCGGTACCGTCAAGTGGTTCAACACTTCCAAGGGCTTCGGCTTTATCTCCCGGGACTCCGGCGATGATATTTTCGTGCACTTTCGCGCCATTCGTGGCGAAGGCCACCGCGTCCTGGTCGAAGGCCAGCGTGTGGAGTTCTCGGTGATGAACCGTGACAAAGGCCTGCAAGCCGAGGATGTGATCGCCGCCCTGCCGCGTCGCTGATCCAGAACGAAAAAACCGCGAACAGCCTGGCTGTCCGCGGTTTTTTATTGCCCTTACAAAATACGCAAACTCAGTAATGCGGCGGCGGCGCGTCTTCTTCAAAGGATCCGAACTGGCCGACCATTTCTTCCTGGCGCTTGAGCAGTGCGGCCATCTGCAACTGCAGACGCTCCACCACATTCTGCTGAGTCACCAGCACGTCGTTCAGCGCCTGAATGGTGTCATCCTGAAAGGCCAGGCGGCTTTCCAGATCGTTAACGCGTTGTTCCAGGCTCATGTTCAGCCCTCCAGAAACTTGAAATCTTCGTCCAGCACCAGGCGCAGTCGCTCGCGGATCGCGGCCACCTGCCCGGCACCATAAGGCGTAGCAGGATGCTTGCCCCAGACCGGCGCCGGCCATGCGGCATCATCACGCTTACGCACGATCACATGCATGTGCAGCTGACTGACGACGTTGCCCAGGGTGGCAACGTTCATTTTGTCGGCATCGAACGAGTCCTTGAGCACTTCGGCCAGCGCGGTGGTTTCCTGCCAGAGGCGCTGCTGGTCTGCGACATCCAATTGAAACAACTCGCTGATATCGTCGCGACGAGGCACCAGGATGAACCAGGGGTAGTTGGCGTCATTGGACAGCAGCAACCGGCAGAGCGGGAAGTCACCGATGGTCAGGGTGTCCTGTTGAAGTCGTGGATCTAAAGCAAACACTGGGTGCACTCCCGGCTGATCGACATTATTCAGCTTAGTGGGCCTCCCGAGGGGACGGCGCACTAAACGACAGGACGGCAGCATACCTTCGATTGCCCGGCCCTTCACGACGAAGCAACGCCCCGACATGGAGCATTTCTGGAGATCGCGCACCAGCACAAGACCCACCGACCCAGGTAACGCGCGGAAATGATCATGGCTCCCCCCTGTGTTCAGGGTCATGACAGGGCTCAAGTGTTTGAATTCGGTACAGCCAGAAAAATTATTTGCACCAAAACCGTACAGCACGTCTACGCTCAATGGCTTAGGTATCCGCCAAATACTCACTGACAGGGTGAACCGGTAACGTTTTTGATTGTCGCGGGTTGAAAACAGGTGTGACAGCACCAAGCGAGAAAGCGCGTCAACCCCCATCGAAAACGTGCCTGAGCCCCAGGGATTACAAGGTTTTTACAGCAACAGGCGGGTAAGGAAAAAAATATCCGCATTCATTTTGCGGTTTGTGCACGCTTGTTGCATTCATACTCAAATGGACTATGAGCACACCACGGGAAGTGGCAGTGCCAGGCCCAAGAAAAACAGTGGCAGGGTTGCCCGATGGAGATTCAAGTGTTTTGCCAGGGACTCTTTTTTACCGATGCAGAAAGGCCCAGAAACAGCGATAAAGTTGTCAGCCCGGCTGCATGGGTACTGTGAATTTGCGACATCGACCAAGCCATTTGCGACAGCGTCGTAAAGAACGTGAAAGGTTGTATGCGCAAGTATCGCCAACATTGTCGGCGTGATATAAGTTTGCGCCGACACAAAAAGAAAGAGCCGCCCAGATAATAAAACAGGTGGGACGGCAGTACTCTTCTAAAACCAAAGGAGCAAATCACGATGCGCGTGATGAAGTGGAGCATGATCGCACTGGCAGTTTCAGCAGCCGCCAGTACTCAATTGGCTACGGCCGCACCTTTTGTTAGTGACCAGTCTGAAGCCAAAGGCTTTGTCGAAGACGCGAAACTGACCGAGACGTTGAAGAACTACTACTTCAACCGCGACAACAAGAACGGCGGCCACGACCAGAAAGACTGGACCCAGGGTTTCCTCGGCAACTTCACTTCCGGTTACACCCAAGGCACCGTAGGCGTCGGTATCGATGCATTCGGTTACCTGGCGGTCAAACTGGATGGCGGTGACGGTACTTCCGGTACCGGTAACATGAGCCGCAGCAATACCGTCAAAGCCAACGGCTATGCCCATGACGTTGATGACAGCCAAGGCAAAGCCGGCGCAGCCATCAAATTCCGCATCTCCAAAACCGAGCTGAAAATCGGCGACCAGCAGCCAAGCACTGCTCCAGTGTTCGCTGTCGGTGGTTCCCGCGTTCTGCCGCAAACTGCCAGCGGCTTCCAGCTGCAGAGCAGTGAAATCAAAGACCTCGATCTCGAAGCCGGTCACTTCTACTCGGCTACCAGCCAGGACAAAAACGCTCGTGAAGGCGGCCTTTACGCCACCTACGCAGGCGTAGAAGCCAAAAACATCGACTACTTCGGTGGTAAATACGGCATCACTGACAACCTGACTGCATCCCTGTACGGCGCCAAGCTGGAAGACATCTGGAACCAGTACTACGCGAACGTGAACCTCACCACGCCATTCGGTGGTGACACTTCGTTGAACACTGATTTCAACATCTACCGCACCACCGACACCGGTAGCGCCAAAGCAGGCGAAATCAGCAACACCGCCTTCTCGCTGGCAACCGCGCTGTCGTTCCTGAAAGCGCACACCTTCACCCTGGCCTTCCAGAAGGTCAACGGCGACACCCCGTTCGACTACATCGGCGTGGGCAAGAACAACCGTGGTGGCGACTCGATCTTCCTCGCCAACTCCATCCAGTACTCCGACTTTAACGGTGCAGGCGAGAAATCCCTGCAAGCCCGTTACGACCTGAAAATGGCCGAGTACGGCGTGCCTGGCCTGAGCTTCATGGTTCGTTACGTCAAAGGCTGGGATATCGACGGCACCCACACTCCAGCGGGTAGCGCTTACGCCGGTCTCTACGGTGAAGATGGCAAGCACCACGAAACCAACTTTGAAGCCAAGTATGTGGTTCAAAGCGGTCCGGCAAAAGACCTGTCCTTCCGTATTCGTCAAGCGTGGCACGTTGCTAACGCTGATGAAGGCGAAGGCGACGTTAAAGAGTTCCGCCTGATCACCGAGTACCCACTGAACATCTTGTAATCGTCAGTGGTTAGTTTGGTTGAATGAAAAAGGCCCATCTTCGGATGGGCCTTTTTTGTTATCTGTCACTTGTAATAAATGCCTGACCAACAAGTCAGGCAATTAATTAGCAACCTATCATTACACCGCCGATTCCTGAACCACACGAATCACTCGCTGTGGAAACGGAATGTCAATGCCGGCAGTCTTTAAACGATCACGGGACTGTTCGTTAAACATGAACATCACATCCCAGTAGTCCGCAGTTTTAACCCACACACGCAGCGAAACAGTGATCGAACTGTCTCCCAGAGTAGAAATGACCGCCTGAGGCGCCGGATCCTGCAGAACGCGATCATCCTTGGCCAGATCCAACAGCACCTGACGGGCCTTTTGCAGATCGGCTTCGTAATCGACACCCACGTCAAACACCACCTTGCGGGTTGGCTGACGGTTGGTGTTGGTAATGATGCCATTCGACAGATTGCCGTTCGGCACGATGATGGTCTTGTTGTCGCCGGTACGCAGTACGGTGTGGAAAATCTGGATGCTGTCGACAGTACCCGCCACGCCTTGCGCTTCGATCCAGTCACCGATACGGAAAGGACGGAACAGCAGAATCAGCACGCCGCCGGCGAAGTTCGCCAGGCTGCCCTGCAATGCCAGACCGATGGCCAGACCCGCCGCACCGATTGCCGCGACAAACGAAGTGGTCTCGACGCCGATCATCGACGCCACACTGACGATCAGCAGCACCTTGAGAATGATGTTGGCCAGGCTGCTGATGAAACCTTGCAGCGCCAGGTCGGCATTGCGCAGAGCCAGCAAGCCACCGAGCTTTTGCGTGACCTTGTTGATCAGCCACCAGCCGATCGCCAGCGTAATCACCGCCAGCAGTACACGGCTGCCGTATTCCATGATCATCGGAATCCACGCCTGGGACGCCTTGACCAGGTGGTCCACCTCAGCATTCAAATCCATCTTTTATCTCCTGATTTCCGGCTACCCGGGCTATGAAATATCAACGGCAGAAAGACCGAGGCCATTGGGGCTCAATCGTTTCTGCCGCTGCTTGGCCCTCGGACGCTGAAAACGCCGAGAGGTTCCCGACCGAGGTGGCTCAGTCGCGGAAGTTGTTGAACTGAAGTGGCATGCCGAATTCCTTGGCACGCAGCGCCGCAATGGCTTCCTGCAGGTCATCACGCTTCTTGCCGGTCACACGCACCTGCTCGCCCTGAATGGCGGCCTGTACCTTGAGCTTGGCTTCCTTGATGTGGCCGACGATCTTCTTCGCCAGTTCCTTGTCGATGCCTTCCTTGAGGACGGCGTCCTGCTTCATCAGCTTGCCCGAGGCGAAGGAGTCTTTGACTTCGAGGCACTGCACGTCGATCTTGCGCTTGACCAGGGCCAGCTTGAGGATCTCGATCATCGCTTCCAGCTGGAAATCGGCTTCAGCGGTCAGGTGGACGGTCAGGTCCTTTTCCTTGAATTCGAAGCTGCCCTTGCCTTTCAGGTCATAACGACGATCGAGTTCCTTCACGGCGTTCTCGACCGCGTTGGTGAGTTCGTGTTTGTCCAGTTCGGATACCACGTCGAACGACGGCATGTAATCTCTCCAATAAAAAGGCGCGCTCGTTCAGGACGCGGCGCGCTTGGCTTGCGGTTAAAATCGGGCTCATTATAACGGGTCTTTTCCCACCGACACGGCGAGCCTTGCATGCCTGTACCTTACCGAGTGAAAAACTGATGTCCACCCCCTGGCATGTGCTGGGCGCCGGAAGCCTCGGCACGCTCTGGGCCACACGTCTGGCCCGGGCCGGATTGCCTGTCCGGTTGATCCTGCGCGATATCGACCGTTTGCATGACTATGCGACGGCGGGCGGCCTGACGCTGGTGGAACAAGGCGTGGCCAGCCGTTATGCCATCCCCGCCGAAACGCCGGACAGCCCCGAACCGATCCGTCGTTTGCTGGTGGCGTGCAAGGCCTATGACGCCCAAAGCGCCGTGGCCGGTGTCGCTCATCGTCTGGCGCCAGACGCAGAACTGATTCTTCTGCAAAACGGCCTCGGCAGCCAGGAAGCGGTCGCCGCACAAGTCCCGCAGGCACGCTGCATCAGTGCATCGAGCACCGAAGGCGCGTTTCGTGACGGTGACTGGCGCGTGGTGTTCGCCGGTCACGGCTACACCTGGCTCGGCGACGTCAGCCATCCCGTGGCGCCCCTCTGGCTCGACGATCTGGAAGCCGCAAAAATCCCCCACGAATGGACCGCCGACATCCTCACTCGCCTGTGGCGAAAACTGGCGCTCAACTGCGCGATCAATCCGTTGACCGTGTTGCATGACTGTCGCAACGGCGGTTTGCAGCAACACCACTGCGAAGTCGCCACACTCTGCGCCGAGTTGACCGAGTTGCTGGAACGCTGCGGTCAGCCGGCGGCAGCGGACAATCTGCAACTGGAAGTCGAGCGGGTCATTCTGGCCACAGCGGCCAATTTCTCCTCCATGTATCAGGACGTGGCCAACAAGCGCCGTACCGAAATCAGCTATCTGTTGGGCCATGCCTGCAAAGTCGCGCAACGCCATCAATTGAACCTGCCGCATCTACAACAATTGCAGCAACGGCTGACAGCCCATCTGTACAGTCTCGGATTGCCCGTCGACTGAGCAGCGGCTACGCTGCCCACTTGTTCCTTTGCTGCGATAACCCCGATGCCATTGCGCCAGCGCCTCGAAAACCTGCCGGTCGGCCAGAAACTGCTGGCCGCCCTGCTGGTGCTGTTGACCACCGTGTTACTGGTCGCCAACCTGACCTTCATCAGCGCGGCCTATTACATTTCCCAGGAGAGCATGGCGCCGCAGGCGCTGCAGACCATTGGCCGGCTGGTCGCGAACCCGAGCCTGATCGCCGAAGCGCTGCAATCACCGCAGAACGCCGAACGCCTGCTCAAGGAGCTCGACAGCTACTCGCCGCTGCGAGCCGCTGCCCTGTATGACGGCAAGGGTGATCGTATTGCGCAGGTACAACGCGGCGACAAACTCAACCTGCCGGAACGCTACCGGCACATCGAAGCCTGGCAACTGACCGAGTTTCGCAGCAATCAACTGATCACCCTGCCCCGCCCCGGCACTGCGCCGGGTCATCTGCTGCTGGTGGCCAGCAGCGAACTGCCGATGGCGTTCTACACCGGCACCCTGACGGCGAGTCTGGGAATCCTGATTTTCAGCGTCCTGCTGTGGCTGGTGATTGCCCGGCAAATCAAGCGCCTGATCACTCGACCCATCCACGAACTCGAAGAGCTGTCCCGCCAGGTCACCCGCGAGGAGAACTATGCCCTGCGCGCTTCCCGTGGCAACCACGACGAAATCGGCAGCCTGGCCGAGGCGTTCAACACCATGCTTTCACGCATCGAGGCCCGCGAGCAGCAGCTCAAGCGCGCCCGCGATGACTCGCAAGCCGCCTACGATCAGGCACAGGGCCTGGCCGAAGAAACCCGCCACACCAACCGTAAGCTGGAGCTGGAAGTCCAGGTGCGCAGCAAGATCGAGAAAAAGCTCACGGGCTTCCAGAACTACCTCAACAGCATCATCGACTCCATGCCCTCGGCGCTGATTGCCCTCGACGAGCAGCTCTACGTCACCCAGTGGAACCAGGAGGCCAGCGCCCTCTCCGGAACGCGGCTGGACGAAGCGCTGAACCAGCCGATCTTCCTTGCCTTCGAACCGCTCAAGCCGTTTCTGCCGCAACTCAAGCAGACCGTCGAACAACACACGGTGGCGAAGATCGAGCGAGTGACGTGGTTCAAGGACGACGAGCCCAAGCACTACGCCCTGACCTTCTACCCGCTGATGGGCGGTGCCGGGCGTGGTGTGGTGATCCGGATCGACGACATCACCCAGCGCCTGTCCCTGGAAGAAATGATGGTGCAGTCGGAGAAAATGCTCTCGGTTGGCGGTCTCGCTGCCGGCATGGCCCACGAAATCAACAACCCGCTGGGCGCGATCCTGCACAACGTGCAAAACATTCGTCGGCGCCTGTCGCCCGACCTGCCGAAGAACCTCGAACAGGCCGAGCAACTGGGTATCGAGCTGGAGACCGTGAACCGCTACCTGCAAGGCCGGGAAGTCCCGCAACTGCTCGACGGCATTCAACAGGCCGGGGCCCGGGCAGCAAAGATCGTCACCCACATGCTCAGTTTCAGCCGTCGCAGCACCCGTCAGATGGCGCCATGCGACCTGCCGGCACTGATCGATCAGGCCGTGGAAATCGCCGGCAACGATTTCGACCTGGCCATCGGCTTCGATTTCAAGGGGCAGGCGATCATCCGTCAGTTCGACCCGGCACTGGGCCCTGTGCCAGGCACCGCCAATGAACTTGAGCAGGTGCTGCTCAACCTGCTGAAAAACGCCGCGCAAGCGATTCACCAGCGCGAAGACGACAGCGAACCGGGGCGGATCATTCTGCGCACCCGACTCAATCCGCCATGGGCCGAGATTCAGGTCGAAGACAATGGCATCGGCATGAGCGAGAACGTGCGCAAACGGACGTTCGAGCCGTTCTTCACCACCAAGGAAATCGGCCAGGGCACCGGGCTCGGCCTGTCGGTGTCGTACTTCATCATCACCAACAACCACAAAGGGCAGATGGAAGTGCAGTCCACACCCGGGCAAGGCACTTGCTTCACCCTGCGCCTGCCGCTCGTGCAACCGGCCCCCATCGCTGCAGAAACCAATCAACTACCGAGGTAAACCATGGGCTTTCGCTTGTCGAAGATTTACACCCGCACCGGCGACAAAGGCGAAACCGGACTTGGAGATGGCCGCCGCGTACCCAAGGATCATCCGCGGATCGAGGCAATTGGCGAGGTCGACACCCTGAACAGTCAGGTCGGCGTGCTGCTGGCCGGATTGATTGCCGAGCGCGAAGACTGCCCCGGGCTCAACGAGTTGATCGAAGTTCTGGCGCCTTGTCAGCACCGACTGTTTGACCTGGGTGGCGAGCTGGCAATGCCGGAATATCAGGCGCTGAACACGGCAGAAATCGAGCGACTGGAAGCGGCCATCGATGTGTGGAACGAAGAGCTGGGGCCGCTGGAGAACTTCATTCTGCCTGGCGGCTCGATGCTGATTGCCCAGGCGCATGTTTGCCGCAGCCTGGCGCGCAGTGCCGAGCGTCGTTGTCAGCATTTGAATGCGATCGAGCCGTTGGCCGGGGTTGGCCTAGCTTATATCAATCGCTTGTCGGATCTGTTGTTTGTGGCGGCAAGGCTGATTGCGCGGCGCCAAGGGATTGCCGAGATTCTGTGGCAACCGGCGACCAAACCTTCAGATCAGTAGCGACGGTCGGGACGCCTTCGCGAGCAAGCCCGCTCCCACAGCTGATTGCATTCCAACAGGAAGAACTCGATCAGCTGGGGGAGCGGGCTCGCTCGCGAAGGGGCCATCAGCCTCAATACAGATCAGACCCCAGGCCAGAACGCCCGAATCCCCGCCACACCCTGCGCCCCGGCACTCCACGCTTTCTCGCGCTCGGCCGGGCCGACTCCACCCAGCAGGAATACCGGTTTGCTGAAGCCCTCGATCAACGTCGATGCCTGCTCCCAGCCCAACGGTTGCGCGTCCGGGTGAGTCAGGGTCGGCTGCACCGGCGACAGGGTGACGAAATCCACGCCCATCTGCTCGGCCAGCGCGAGCTCTTCAACATTGTGGCAGGACGCCGCCAGCCAGCGCTCCGCCGGTAGCGGACGCCCTGCGGCCGCGTACTTGCGCAGTTGCGCCGAGGTGATGTGCCAACCGGCGGACGGGAAATCCCCCAGCCACTCGAACGGCCCCTTGATCATCAACTGCGCCTTGCCGGCACAAAGGCCGACCGCGTCCACCGCCAGATCGCGGTACTTCGGATCATAGCCATTGGGTGCTCGCAGCTGGATCAGCTTGATGCCACCGGCAATCGCTTTCTGGATACCACGCAGCAACGCCGGGGTTTCCAGATCTTGCGGGGTTATCAGGTATTCAGCGGGCAGACGCGCTGCCGCGACGATCGGCTGGTTGGCCGCCGGGAATTCGTAATTCGTCAGTTCCCTGGCCGACACCCAGGCCAATGGCTGGCCTTCGGCGCCGTGGGGTTCGCCGGTGAAGCTCGAGACTTCCCAGACATCCAGCAACACCTGTTTGTCCGGGTAATCGTGGCGAACCTTGATCAGCGGGCGGGCGGCGCCGACGACAATGCCCAGTTCTTCCTGCAGCTCACGGGCCAGCGCGGTTTCCACCGACTCATCGGCCTCGACCTTGCCACCGGGAAATTCCCACAGCCCCCCCTGATGCTGGGTGTCAGCACGGCGGGCGATGAGGATTTTGCCACTGTCGTCACGAATGACGGCAGCAGCGACGTGTACACGTTTCACGACTGCAACTCCTCCAGTCCTGCCTTTTGCCAGGCCTTGAAGGCCGGCCATTGGTAGACGGTTTCAACATAGGCTTCATCTTCGGCCGGCAGCTTCACCTGATAGGTACGCAGACGCACGGCAATCGGTGCGAAGAACGCATCGGCCAGCGACACCCGACCAAACAGGAACGGCCCGGCCTCGGTCGCCGCCGCCCGGCATTCGGCCCACAGCGCGAGCATCCGCTCGACATCGACCTTCACTTCCGGCGGCACCGGATTGAGCGGTGCGTCGTGGCTCAGGTTGAACGGCATGTGATTGCGCATGGCAAAGAAGCCGCTGTGCATCTGCGCACAGGCAGAGCGCGCCTGAGCACGAGCGGCGATGTCGGTCGGCCAGAGTTGCTCGGAAGGAAACTGTTCGGCCAGGTATTCGGCAATTGCCAGCGAGTCGGCGACGGTGCCACGGGCGGTTTTCAGCAACGGCACCTTGCCGGTAGGCGAATGCTTGAGCAACCGCTCGCGGGTGTCGGGTTTGCCGAGCTTGATCAGTTCTTCGGTGTAGGGCGCGCCGGTCAGCTCAAGCGCCAGTGCCGCGCGCAGGGACCAGGAGGAAAGCAGTTTGTCGCCGATGATCAGGTGAAGGCTCATGTTCGGGTCCTTTCATGGGACAGAAGAAAAGGAGGTCCGCAGACCTCCCTCTTCGGCAGGGATCAGGTGCGGTATTCGGCGTTGATCTTCACGTATTCGTGGGACAGGTCGGTGGTCCAGATGGTTTCGCTGCAATCGCCGCGACCCAGTTCGATACGGATAGTGATTTCTTCCTGCTGCATCACCGCCGAGCCCTGGGCTTCGGTGTAGGTCGCGGCGCGGGCGCCACGGCTGGCGATGCACACATCGCCGAGGAACACGTCGATCTTGCTCACGTCCAGATCCGGTACACCTGCACGGCCCACGGCGGCGAGGATACGGCCCCAGTTCGGGTCGGAGGCAAACAGTGCAGTCTTGATCAGCGGCGAGTGCGCCACGGTATAACCGACGTCCAGGCATTCCTGGTGATTGCCGCCACCGTTGACTTCAACGGTCACGAACTTGGTCGCGCCTTCGCCGTCACGCACGATGGCCTGAGCCACGTCCATGCACACCTCGAACACGGCCTGTTTCAGCTTGGTGAACAGCTCGCCTTCGGCACGGGTGATTTCCGGCAGCGCAGCCTTGCCGGTAGCAATCAGCATGCAGCAGTCGTTGGTCGAGGTGTCGCCGTCGATGGTGATGCGGTTGAACGACTTGTTGGCGCCGTCCAGCATCAGGTTGTGCAACACGTCGCGGGAGACTTTGGCGTCGGTGGCAATGTAACCGAGCATGGTCGCCATGTTCGGACGGATCATGCCCGCGCCTTTGCTGATGCCGGTGACGGTGATGGTCACGCCGTCATGCTGGAACTGGCGGCTGGCGCCTTTTGGCAGCGTGTCGGTGGTCATGATGCCGGTGGCGGCGGCTTCCCAGTTGTTTTCCGACAGATCGTCCAGCGCGGCCTGCAAGGCGCCTTCGATCTTCTCGACCGGCAGCGGCTCGCCGATCACGCCGGTGGAGTACGGCAGAATCTGGCTGGCATCGACGCCGGTCAGCTCGGCCAGCTTCGCGGTCGTACGCTCGGCGGCGGCCAGGCCCGGCTCGCCGGTGCCCGCGTTGGCGTTGCCGGTGTTGGTCAACAGGTAGCGCACAGCGTTCTGCACGCGTTTCTTGGCCAGGATCACCGGCGCTGCACAGAAAGCGTTCAACGTGAACACGCCCGCCACGGTAGAACCTTCGGCACAGCGCATCACGACGACATCCTTGCGCCCCGGGCGCTTGATGCCGGCCGAAGCGATACCGAGTTCAAAACCGGCGACCGGGTGCAACGTTGGCAAAGGACCAAGACCAACAGCCATGAATGCGCTCCTTACTCAATGATGTCAGCACCGCCAAGCGTAGTGACGGTGGTGTAAATGGCAAAACGCCGCGACGGCTGGTGCCGGTCGCGGCGCGGGTATTTCAGCGATTGAAACGGGGTTTACTGGATCTGCCCGTGGCAATGCTTGAATTTCTTGCCCGAACCGCAGTAGCACAGCTCGTTGCGGCCCAGTTTCTGCTCGTTGCGAACCGGCGCGGTGGCCAGCGCCACATCGACCTCTTCACCGACCAGTGCTTCCGGCTGCTCCAGACCTGGCGCCTCGGCGTGTTCGAACTGCATGCGAGCAGCCAGCGCTTCGGCTTCCTGACGCAGGCGTTGTTCTTCTTCGGCCGGATCTTCGCGGCGAACCTGAACGTGCGACAGCACACGGATCGAGTCGCGCTTGATCGAATCCAGCAGCTCGGAGAACAGCGTGAAGGACTCGCGCTTGTATTCCTGTTTCGGGTTCTTCTGCGCATAACCACGCAGGTGGATGCCGTGACGCAGGTGATCCATGGTCGACAAGTGGTCTTTCCACAGGTCGTCCAGCACGCGCAGCACGATTTGTTTCTCGAAGGAGCGCAGTGCGTCGGCACCGGCCTGGTCTTCTTTCTCGTTGTACGCGGCGATCAGCTCGTTCATCAGCTTCTCGCGCAGGGTTTCTTCGTACAGGTGATCGTCTTCGTCGAGCCATTGCTGGATCGGCAGCTTCACGCCGAAGTCGCTGGCAATCGCGGCTTCCAGACCGGCCACGTCCCACTGCTCGGGCAGCGATTGTGGCGGAATGTGCGCGCTGACGGTGGCGTTCAGGACGTCCTGACGGAAGTCAGCGATGGTTTCGCCGATGTTGTCCGCAGCCAGCAACGTGTTGCGCATGTGATAGATCACTTTACGCTGTTCGTTGTTGACGTCGTCGAACTCCAGCAGTTGTTTACGAATGTCGAAGTTGCGACCTTCAACCTTGCGCTGGGCCTTTTCGATGGCGTTGGTCACCATGCGGTGCTCGATCGCTTCGCCAGGCTGCATGCCCAGGGCCTTCATGAAGTTCTTCACCCGGTCGGAGGCGAAGATGCGCATCAGGCTGTCTTCCAGCGACAGGTAGAAGCGGCTGGAACCAGCGTCACCCTGACGGCCGGCACGGCCACGCAGCTGGTTGTCGATACGACGGGATTCGTGACGCTCGGACGCGATCACCTGCAAACCGCCGGACTCCAGCACCTGCTGGTGACGCTTCTGCCAGTCGGCCTTGATCTGGGCGATCTGCTCAGGGGTCGGGTTTTCCAGGGACGCGACTTCAACTTCCCAGTTGCCGCCCAACAGGATGTCGGTACCGCGACCGGCCATGTTGGTCGCGATGGTCAGGGCGCCCGGACGGCCGGCCTGCGCGATGATCTCGGCTTCTTTTTCGTGGAACTTGGCGTTCAGAACCTTGTGTTCGATGCCTTCCTTCACGAGCAGTGCGGACATGTGCTCGGAGGTTTCGATGGTCGCAGTACCCACCAGCACCGGACGGCCGGCAGCCATGCTTTCCTTGATGTCATTGACGATCGCCGCGTATTTCTCTTCGGCGGTCAGGAACACCAGGTCGTTGTAGTCCTTACGGGCCAACGGCTTGTTGGTCGGAATCACGATGACCTGCAGACCATAGATCTGATGGAACTCGAACGCTTCGGTGTCGGCGGTACCGGTCATGCCGGACAACTTGTCGTACAGACGGAAGTAGTTCTGGAACGTGGTCGATGCCAGGGTCTGGCTCTCGGCCTGGATGTTCAGGTTTTCCTTGGCCTCGATAGCCTGGTGCAGGCCTTCGGACAGACGACGGCCGGGCATGGTACGGCCGGTGTGTTCGTCGACCAGCACGACCTGGCCATCCTGCACGATGTATTCAACATTGCGATGGAACAGCTTGTGCGCACGCAGACCGGCGTAAACGTGGGTCAGCAGGCTCAGGTTGTGCGCCGAGTACAGGCTCTCGCCTTCGGCCAGCAGGCCGATGCTGGTCAGCTGGTCTTCGATGAACTGGTGACCGGCTTCGTTGAGTTCGACCTGACGGGTCTTCTCGTCAACGGTGTAATGGCCTTCCTGGGTGACTTCGCCTTCGACTTCTTCGACATGCAGCTTGAGTTTCGGGATCAGCTTGTTGATCTCGATGTACAGCTTGGAGCTGTCCTCGGCCTGACCGGAAATGATCAGCGGGGTACGCGCTTCGTCGATGAGGATGGAGTCGACTTCGTCGATCACGGCAAAATTGAGTTCGCGCTGGAATTTCTCTTCCATGCTGAACGCCATGTTGTCGCGCAGGTAGTCGAACCCGAATTCGTTGTTGGTGCCGTAGGTGATGTCGGCGGCGTAGGCGGCGCGCTTCTCTTCCGGCGGCTGGAAAGGCGTCACGATGCCGACGCTCAGACCGAGGAATTCATACAGCGGACGCATCCAGTTGGCGTCGCGGCGAGCCAGGTAATCGTTCACGGTCACAACGTGCACGCCCTTGCCGGACAGCGCATTGAGGTAAACGCCCAGGGTACCCACCAGGGTCTTGCCTTCACCGGTGCGCATTTCGGCAATCTTGCCTTCGTGCAAGGTCATGCCGCCAATCAGCTGGACGTCGAAGTGGCGCATGCCCATGACCCGCTTGCCGGCTTCGCGGGCGACCGCAAAAGCTTCCGGCAACAGCTTGTCGAGGGTCTCCCCTTTGGCAATGCGGTCTTTGAACTCTGCGGTCTTGGCGCGCAGTTGATCGTCCGAGAGGGCGACCATCTTCTCTTCGAAGGCATTGACGAGCTGCACCGTCTTGAGCATGCGTTTGACTTCACGCTCGTTCTTGCTTCCAAAAAGTTTCTTTAACAAAGGCGCAAACATATCGGCAGGATCTTCCACACTAAAGGGATGGAGGGCGGCCCCGTGAGTCGCCCGTGCAGCCCTCATGGCCGCATGCGAACGAGCATTCTACCCGGAAACGGTGGTGAGGAAAGTGGGGATATTCCACGATGCTGGCACTGCGCTTTGACGGGGCTCACTTAAAATAGGGGCGTTTTGCTCAACTTCAAGCCGTTGGCAACAGAAGTTAGTCGTTGATTTAATGGGTAAAGCAGGGACAAAAGCAATGGGCGAGTGAAATGGGGTCCATCTGCTACCATGGCGCCTTTGCTACTTCAGGTGTTGGATCATGGCATTTCGCCCTCTTACCGCCAGAGCGCCCGCCGTTCTGCTACGCGAAGCCAGGCCGTTGAAAGCCATCCTCGGCCATGCTCAACGCCTGGCCCACCTGCAGCGTCTGCTCGACAGCCAACTGCAACCCGCCGCCCGCGAGCACTGCCATGTGGCCAAGTGGCGCGAAGGCGAACTGTCGCTGGTGGTCACCGACGGCCATTGGGCCACTCGCCTGCGCTATCAGCAAAAGCGCCTGCTGCGGCAACTGCAGATGTTCGACGAATTCGCCGGTCTGACGCGGATCAAGTTCTCGGTGCGACCTCCCGTCATCCAGTCCAGGCCATCCGGGCACACGATGGACCTGTCGACGGATGCCGCGGCGACCATTCAATCGACCGCCGACGGGATCAGCGATCCGAACCTGCGGGCGGCGCTGGAGCGTCTGGCAGCGCACGCCAAGGCCAAATCCTGACCCTGGCGCGCCCGTCACAGTTCTTAGCGGCGCTTGCTGCCACCGAGCAACGACCCCATCAATCCCCGCACCAACTGGCGTCCCAACTGGTTCGCCGCTTGACGCATCGCCGACTTCAAAGCCTGACCCGCGGCAGTCCCGAGGAATTCCCCGGCCTTGTCCGCCAGACTTGGCTCCTCGGCTGCCGGCTTGCCAGGTATTGCCTCGGCTTCAGGCCCCAGGTTCTTGCGCCCGGTGAGGATTTCATAAGCCGACTCGCGGTCGATCGGCTTGTCATAACGGCCCTTGAACGGCGAGCCGGCAATCAGCACCGTGCGTTCGGTCTCGGTCAAAGGCCCGATCCGCGACTGCGGCGGTGCCACCAGCACACGCTGAACCATTTCCGGGGTGCCCTTTTCCTGCAAGGTGCCGACGAGCGCCTCGCCAATCCCGAGTTCGGTCAATACCGATAACGTATCGAACGCCACATTCGACCGGAAACCATCCGCCACCGCACGCAGGGATTTCTGCTCTTTGGCGGTGAACGCCCGTAGACCGTGCTGAACCCGCAAACCCAGCTGTGCCAGCACGTTGTCCGGCAAGTCGCCCGGCGACTGGGTGACGAAATACACCCCGACGCCCTTGGAGCGGATCAACCGCACCACTTGTTCCAGACGCTCCTGCAAGGCCTTGGGCGTATCGCCGAACAGCAAGTGCGCTTCATCGAAGAACAGCGCCAGCAGCGGTTTTTCGGCATCGCCCCGCTCCGGCAGTTGCTCGAACAGCTCGGCGAGCAGCCACAGCAGAAACGTCGCGTAAACCTTCGGCGCTTCATGTACCAGACGACTGGCATCCAGCAAATGAATGCGTCCGCGACCGTCGGCGGCCGGTTGCAGGATGTCTTCCAGTTGCAGCCCCGGTTCACCGAACAAGGCTTCGGCCCCTTGCTGTTCAAGGACCGCCAGACGCCGCAATAGCGCCTGGCTGGAACCGGTGGTGAACAGCGCCGCGTCTTCGCCCAGCAACTGCGGATTGTCCTTGAGGTGATTGAGCAGTGCCTTCAGGTCTTTCAGGTCCAGCAGCAACAGGCCTTCGCGGTCGGCGACCTTGAACGCCGCGTACAACGCCGACTGCTGGCTGTCGGTCAGCTCCAGCAACGCACCGATCAATAACGGCCCCATTTCACTCAGCGTGGTGCGCAGCGGATGACCGGACTCCCCGTGAATGTCCCACAAGGTCACGGGATAAGCCTGAGGCTTGTAGTTGAGCCACGGCATCCCGGCGATGCGCTCGGCGACCTTGCCCTGAGGGTTGCCGGCAGCGCCGAGGCCGCACAGGTCACCTTTGATGTCGGCGGCGAACACCGCGACGCCGGCGTCGCTGAAAGCTTCGGCCAGCCTCTGCAAAGTGACGGTCTTGCCAGTGCCGGTCGCCCCGGCCACCAGTCCGTGACGGTTGGCCAGGCGCATCGCCTGGGCGATCGGTTGCCCGGCGAGATCGGCGCCGATTACGAGTTGCGAAGAGTCAGGCATTTGGTCACCCAATAGTTAATCTTTGTCGAGCATGGCCGATAGAAAGGAGTGAGAGACCCGATCAAAAGTCAGGTCCGTGATTTCCCTAAGGAGAGACGGAAATATCACTCAGCGTTCACACCTGCCCATTTTGCGCGCCTTTATAAAAGCACGCCCTGGACATTAAGACCTTAGCGGAACCCCAAGCCATGAACAAAAATCTACGCTTCAGCCATAAAATCCTGCTTGCCGCCGCCCTCATCGTCATTGCCGCCTTTGCCTCGTTCACGCTGTACAACGACTGGCTGCAGCGCAATGCAATCCGCGACGACCTGAACAACTACCTCAACGAGATGGGCGAAGTCACCGCCGACAACATCCAGACCTGGCTCACCGGGCGCATCCTGCTGATCGAGAACGCCGCACAGAACATCGCCATCAATCCCGAGCCGGCCGCCGTCGCCAGCCTGCTGGAACAGAAAGCCCTGACATCGACGTTCATGGCGTCCTACCTCGGCGACGCCACCGGGCACTTCACCATCCGTCCGGATGCGAAAATGCCGGACGGTTTCGATCCGCGGGTCCGCCCCTGGTATAAGGGTGCCGAAAGCAGCAGCACCTCTACCCTGACCGAACCGTACATCGACGCCGCCACCGGCCAGACCATCATTTCCATCGCCACCGCCGCGAAAAAGGCCGACCAGAGCGTCGGCGTGGTGGGCGGTGACCTGAGCCTGCAAACCCTGATCGACACCCTCAGCGCCCGGGACTTCTCCGGCATGGGCTATGCGTTCCTGGTCAGCGCCGACGGCAAGATCCTGGTGCACCCGGACAAGGCCCTGGTGATGAAATCGCTCAAAGAAGCCTATCCGCAGGACACCCCGCGCATCAGCAGCGATTTCAGTGAAATCACTGTCGACGGCAAGACCCGCATCGTCACGTTTGCCCCGATCAAGGGCCTGCCGTCGGTGAACTGGTACATCGGCCTGTCAGTGGACAAGGACAAAGCGTTCTCGATGCTCAGCCAGTTCCGCACCTCGGCCGTGATCGCGACCGTGATTGCGGTGGCGATCATCATCGCCCTGCTCGGCATGCTGATCCGCATCCTGATTCAGCCGCTGCACGTCATGACCCGCGCCATGGAAGACATCGCCGACGGCGAAGGTGACCTGACCAAACGTCTGACCATTCAGAACCAGGACGAATTCGGCGTGCTCGGCACGGCATTCAACCGCTTCGTCGAGCGGATTCACGGTTCGATCCGCGAAGTGTCGTCCGCCACCGGGCAAGTCAACGAAGTCGCCCTGCGCGTGGTCGCGGCGTCCAACTCGTCGATGTACAACTCCGACCAGCAAGCCTCGCGCACCAACAGCGTGGCTGCCGCGATCAATCAGCTCGGTGCCGCCGCCCAGGAAATCGCCCGCAACGCCGCACAAGCCTCGACCCAGGCCAGCGACGCCCGTGGCCTGGCCGAAGACGGCCAGCAAGTGGTGGATCGCAGCATCAAGGCAATGAATCAGTTGTCGAGCATGCTCAGCGCGTCCAGCAGCAACATCGAGTCGCTGAACAGCAAGACCGTGAACATCGGCCAGATCCTGGAAGTGATCACCAGCATTTCCCAGCAGACCAACCTGCTGGCGCTCAACGCCGCCATCGAGGCTGCGCGTGCCGGTGAAGCCGGCCGTGGATTTGCCGTGGTAGCGGATGAAGTACGCAACCTTGCCCACCGCACCCAGGAATCGGCGCAACAGGTGCAGACCATGATCGAGGAGCTGCAAGTCGGCGCCCGCGAATCGGTCAGCACCATGAGCGACAGTCAGCGCCACAGCCAGGACAGCGTGGAAATCGCCAACCTGGCCGGCGAGCGCCTGAACAGCGTGACCCAGCGTATCGGCGAAATCGACGGAATGAACCAGTCGGTGGCCACCGCGACCGAGGAACAGACCGCCGTGGTCGAGTCGATCAACGTGGACATTACCGAGATCAATACCCTGAACCAGGAAGGCGTCGAGAACCTCCAGGCAACCTTGCGTGCCTGCTCGGATCTTGAGCAGCAGGCTTCGCGATTGAAGCATCTGGTTGGCAGCTTCCGCATTTAAAGCCGCTCTGCCGGTCGTCTTCGTCGTTCGTTACCATCCGACGAAGACGGCCAACAATCCCTCCGAAACCAGCCCTGCACCCCACCGCGAAACCCCGACCGAACATCTATTCTTGATAAGGGTCAACCTAGGGAGATCAACGCGGAGGGTCGTTTACTGTGCATATCGCCGACATCACCATGTTCTACGCCCCGGCCAGCGGCGGCGTGCGCACCTATCTGGACGCCAAGCACCGTCGTCTGGGCGTGAAGCCCGGGATCCGCCACAGCCTGCTGATCCCCGGCGCGCGTTACGGCGAGCATGATGGCGTTTACACAGTTCCCGCCCCCGCCCTGCCCTTCGGCAAAGGCTATCGTTTTCCCCTGCGCCTGGCCCCGTGGCGAAACGTCCTGCAGGACTTGCAACCGGATCTGATCGAAGTCGGCGATCCGTACCTCACCGCCTGGGCCGCGCTCGATGCGCGTCGGCAACTGGATGTGCCGGTGATCGGTTTCTATCACTCCGACCTGCCGCTGTTGGTGGGCAACCGAATGGGCCACTGGGTCACGCCGAATATCGATGCGTATGTGCGCAAGTTGTACGGTAATTTCGACCGGGTGCTGGCGCCCAGCCAGGTCATGGCCGACAAGCTCAGCGGGCTGGGCGTGCGCAACGTCTTCGTGCAGCCGCTGGGCGTTGACCTTCAGACCTTCCACCCCGATGCCCGCGACGCCGCATTGCGCAGCGAACTGGGGATCGCCGAGGACACGCGCCTGTTGATCTTCGCCGGTCGGGGCTCCAAAGAGAAAAACCTGCCGGTGCTGCTCGATTGCATGAAGCGTCTGGGCCCGCGTTATCACCTGCTGCTGGTCGGCTCGTCGATGCCGGCGTCCGTCCCGGACAACGTCAGCGTGATCGACCGGTTCTGCCCGGCCACCCAGGTCGCACGCCTGATGGCCAGTGCCGACGCGCTGATCCACGCCGGCGATCAGGAAACCTTCGGCCTGGTGATTCTGGAGGCCATGGCCTGCGGCATTCCGGTGGTGGCGGTGGCGGCCGGGGCGTTCGAGGAAATCGTCAGCGAATCCTGCGGCCTGCTCTGTGCGCCGAACAATGCGCAAGCCATGGCCAATGCCGTGCGCGAACTGTTCAGTCGCGGGACTGGCTCACTTGGTCAACAGGCACGCCAACATGTCGAGCGCAATTACGCCTGGGACACCGTGGTCGACAGCCTGCTGGGCCACTACCACGCCGTACTCGGCGATTCGGCTCCGTGGGTGGCCAATGGCTGAATCTCACGAGTGCCCGGCGGTGATGCTTGTGCTGCATGACGTGGCCCCCTCCACGTGGGCCGATTATCGAGGATTCGTCGACGCCGTTGACCGGTTGGGCAACGTACCGATGACGTGGCTGGTGGTCCCGGACTTCCATCGACACGATGCCCTTGAGGCTCACCCGGCGTTCTGTCGAATGCTCGACGAGCGCGTCGCACGCGGCGATGAACTGGCCTTGCACGGCCATTTCCATGAAGACACCGAACCCGGCCCGCGAACGGCGCGCGACTGGTTCATGCGCCGGGTCTACACCCATGAAGGCGAGTTTTATCAACTGTCCCGTGAAGCCGCCCTCGCCCGCCTGCACCCCGGCATCGATCTGTTTCGGCGCCACGACTGGCCGCTGCACGGTTTCGTCGCCCCGGCCTGGCTGATGAGCGCCGGCACGCGCCAGGCACTGCGCGAACTGCCGCTGCGCTACACCAGCGATCCGCAGCATCTTTATCACTTGCCGGATTTCACTGCGGTCGAGGCCCCGGGACTGGTCTGGAGCGCACGCAGCGCCTGGCGTCGCGGCATGTCGAAGGTCATCAGCGAACAGCGTGAGCAGCGCTGGCGTCAGGCGCCGGTGATTCGTCTAGGCTTGCACCCGGTGGACATGCGCCATCGGTTTTCCCGGGATTACTGGTGGCGCACCCTTGAACGACTGTTGGCGGACGGACGCGTGCCCATGACCAAAATCGACTGGCTGACGCGCCAGCGCACTCAAGCCGAGCGTGCCGCTTGAGTCGCGGCATTCTGTTACTGATCGGCCTGCTGGTGGCCGTGGCGGTGCCCGTCCTGCTCGGCGGCGGCGAGACTTTGGAGCGCTTGCAGGCTTTTCCGCTGAATTGGCTGTTGATCATGTTCGCCATGGTGCTGCTGTGCTGGGGCATCAACACCCTGCGCCTGCGGCTGCTGCTCGGCGATCAGCGTGACCGGGTCACGCCCGTGAAAAGCCTCGGGGTGGTGATGGCGGCCGAATTCGCCTGGTGCGCCACGCCCGGCGGCAGCGGAGGGCCGTTGACGATCATGGCCCTGCTGGCGCGCAGCGGCGTGCGCCCGGCCCGGGGCAGCGCCGTGTTTGCGATGGATCAGTTGAGCGATCTGCTGTTTTTTCTCTGCGCCCTGAGCGGGATCCTGATCTACGCGCTGTTCCAGCATCTCAGCGGCCGTATGGAATGGCTGCTGACCGTCAGTGCCCTGTCGTTGACCGGCGGTCTGTTCAGTTGCGTGCTGGTCGCGCGCTATCACCGTCGATTGATTCGCCTGAGCGGACGCCTGCTGGCCGGGATGAACGTCGAACCGCGTACCCGACGGCGCTGGGCGCGGCAGTTGCTGCACTTTCTGGCCGCGTTCACCGATGCGCTGAAATTGCCGTGGCAGACATTGATCAAGGTGTTCGTCCTGACCTGCGTGCATTGGTCGCTGCGTTACAGCGTGCTGTATCTGGCGCTGCGCGGGCTGGGGGCGGATGTGCAGTGGGCCTGGACGTTTCTGATTCAGATGCTTTCGCTGGGTGCGGGGCAGTTCAGCCTGCTGCCGGGCGGTGCCGGTGCGGCGGAATTGACCTCGGCGGCGCTGCTGGCGCCGATGGTCGGCAAATCGACCGCGGCGGCGGCGATCCTGATCTGGCGGGTGGTGACGTATTACTTCTACCTGCTGGTGGGTGGCCCGGTGTTTCTGTTGATGCTGGGCAGGCCGTTGCTGAAAAAATTGCTGAGCGTCAGACAGGCTTCTTGAGGTCGTCCTCTTCGTCCTTGAGTTGCTCCCACAGTTCGGCAGCGCCAGGAAACTCCGTGCCGTCCTCCGGGCTCAGGTCATCCGGGTCATAGCGGCTCAGGCAGCCTTCGCCAAGGGTGGCGGGGGCTTTGGAAGTGGCTTTGTCCAGTGGATCGCTCATGAACGCTTCCTCACAGGGCTGCAACAAGGCAAAAAAAAGGGCCTGAGGCGATTGAACGCCCAGGCCCTTTGTTTTTCAACCGAAAGCTTCGATCAGAACACCACGGTCTTGTTGCCGTGCACCAGCACGCGGTCTTCCAGGTGATAGCGCAGGCCACGGGCCAGCACCATCTTCTCGACGTCACGGCCGAAACGCACCATGTCTTCAATGCTGTCGCTGTGGCTGACACGCACTACGTCCTGCTCGATGATCGGGCCGGCATCCAGCTCTTCGGTCACGTAGTGGCAGGTTGCGCCGATCAGCTTCACGCCGCGCAGCGAGGCCTGGTGATACGGCTTGGCACCGACGAACGACGGCAGGAAGCTGTGGTGAATGTTGATGACCTTGTGAGCGTATTCGCGGCACATGTCCGGCGGCAGGATCTGCATGTAGCGCGCCAGCACCACCACTTCGGCGTCATGCTGCTTGACCAGGCGCGACACTTCGTCGAAGGCCGGCTGCTTGTCCTGCGGATTGACCGGGACGTGGTAATAAGGAATGCCGTGCCACTCGACCATGCTGCGCAGGTCATCGTGGTTGGAAATCACGCAGGAGATCTCGCAATCGAGTTCATCGCTGTGCCAGCGGTGCAACAGGTCGGCCAGGCAGTGGGATTCACGGCTGGCCATCAGCACCACGCGCTTCTTCTGCTCGGTGTCGGTGATGCGCCAGTCCATCGAGAACTCTTCGGCGATCGGCGCAAACTTCTCGCGCAATACCTCGATACCGAAAGGCAGGGAATCGGCACGGATTTCGTGACGCATGAAGAACCAGCCGACCTGATTGTCCGAGTGGTGGCTCGCTTCGGTGATCCAGCCATTGTGGGCCGCCAGAAAATTACTGACTTTGGCAACGATGCCAACGCGGTCCGGGCAAGAAATCACCAGCCGAAAAGTGCGCATGAGGGGGAAACTCCAGAACTTCGCAAAGGCGGCCATTCTAGCGACTGCGCGGGAAAACTGCAGTATTGATGCCCCCCGGAACCTCGCGGCAGTCCGTCACAGATTTTTTGACGCTGGCAAACGCCAGAATGATGGCGCAGCAATAGCCATGCATGAACAGTCCTGTGTGAATATCTGTGAAGACTCCATCACAATATTTAACTGAACATTCAATTCAGGGCTTTTCAACGTAACTAATTCAAATAAAAACCCCGGTTAAATGTTTACTTGATGAAACAGCCTGACTATTATTGCGGCACTGTCCCCTGCCATCGCGCACTCCCACATAAGGTAGTAATCATGTCCTTGATCAACGAATACCGTGCCACCGAAGAAGCTATCAAAGAGCTGCAAGCTCGTTTGAAGAACCTGTCGCAAGACGACAAACTGCAAGCCGAGCTGGAATTTGAAGGCAAACTGCGCACACTGATGGGCGAATATTCCAAATCCCTGCGCGACATCATCGCGCTGCTGGATCCAGAATCCAAAACCAAAGCACCACGTGGCGGCGCAGCCAAAACTACCGGCACCAAGCGTGCTCGCAAAGTTAAACAATACAAAAACCCGCACAACGGCGAAGTCATCGAAACCAAAGGTGGCAACCACAAAACTCTGAAAGAGTGGAAAGCCAAGTGGGGCGGTGACGTGGTTGAAGGCTGGGCTACCCTGCTGGGCTAAGCCGCAACCCCCGTCGCAGCCCCCTGCGCGACATAAAAAAACGCCAGCATCCGCTGGCGTTTTTTTATGCCCGTCATTCAGGCGACGGACATGTTCGATTTCAAAGATTCAAACGTTTGCGTAATGCCTGGACATAGTTCTGCCATTCAATCAACACCTGGGCCTGCATCGGCGCAGCACTAAGCAGCCATTGCTCCATGGCCTCGGCAAAAGATTGCAAGGTATTAGGGGCACCCCACTCCGGTTCGGACAAGCGTTGCCGACAAAAGATTTGCCAGCGTTCTTGCTCTTCGAAACTCAACGTATCCGGAAAGTTACGCGCTCGATATCGAAACAACAATTCGGGCAAGCGTTCGTCATCGAACGGCCATTGCTCTCGCGCCAATTGCGCAGGATCTGCCGTCCTCACTTGCTCACATAGTCGCCGGTCTCGATCACCGATAAATCCGTCGTACAACTGTTGTTCCGGATCTTCACTCGGGGTGAAATCTTCGCTGGCATAAATCGCCGAGACTTTATCTTTCCAAACTTGTTGTGCGTCACTTAGTCGCAATGCGCGCGCCTGATAAAGCGCCATGTCCAGCCCCAGACGCTGCTGATCTTCAGCTCTCAGCACCGACAACGGCGCCACCACCGGGCACTTGTTGATGTGAATCAGCTTGAGCGGCACCGGCAGCTCACCCTCGGCCAGATCGTCGCGACGGGTATACAGGCGCTGGCGCAAGGCCTGTGCATCCAGATCCAGCAGGCCCTGCGGGTCCAGATGCAGATCACAGACGATCAACGCATTCTTGTTGCGCGGATGCCAGGCCAGCGGCAGCACCACACCGACAAAACTGCGGGCCGCCGAAAAGCGTCCGGAAATGTGCACCATCGGCTGCAACAGGCGAATCTGGTCCATGACCTTCTGCTTGCTGCGCAGCTGGAACAGCCAGTCATACAACCGGGGCTGTTTCTCGCGGATCAACCGGGCCAGGGCGATGGTGGCGCGCACGTCCGACAGCGCCTCGTGGGCGTTGCCGTGATCAATGCCATTGGCAGCGGTCAGGCGTTCGAGCTTGAGCGTCACCCGGCCTTCGTCATCGGTTGGCCAGACCAGCCCGTCGGGACGCAACGCATAAGCGGCGCGCACCACATCGATCAGGTCCCAGCGACTGTTGCCGCCCTGCCATTCACGGGCGTAAGGATCGAAAAAGTTGCGGTACAGGCTGTAGCGGGTCATCTCGTCATCGAAGCGCAGGGTGTTGTACCCCGCGCCGCAGGTGCCGGGGGCGGCGAGCTGGGCATAGACCCGGGTCATGAAGTCGGCTTCGCTCAAACCTTGCTCGGCGAGGCGGCTCGGAGTGATGCCGGTGATCGCGCACGCCGCCGGGTGCGGCAGGATGTCTTCGCTGGGCTGGCAGTAAAGATTGACCGGTTCGTCGATTTCGTTGAGTTCGTGGTCGGTGCGGATCCCGGCCACCTGCAACGGACGGTCGCATCGGGGATTGATGCCGGTGGTTTCGTAGTCGTACCAGAAGATGGAAGTCACGGGCGGTTCCTGAACTGAAGATCGGCAAAGTCTAGGCGTTCGACCGCCGTCGCGGCCAGCACCGCATCATTCAGTCACCTTTGGTTGAAAGATGTGTATGACATAGTGATGTCGTTTCCCCCCGAGAGACTGCTAGCATCGGATTCACTCGCATCCCGATCCGGCAACATCAGGTAGCCCATGCTCGAGACCACAGCACCGCCAAGGAAAGCACCGCTGGCCCCGCCACTGGAAACGCGGCACCAGGTTGAAACGCCGGAAGGCATCGACCTGCCGCTGCGTCCCGCCGGTCTGATGGTGCGTGCCGTGGCGTTTACCATTGATCTGGGGTTGCGCGGGCTTATCCTGGGCCTGCTGCTGATGTTGCTGGCGCTGCTCGGCAAACTCGGCATCGGCCTCGGCTCATTGCTGCTGTTTGTGGTGAGCTGGTGGTACATGGTGCTGTTCGAAGTACTGCGTCAGGGCCGCTCGCCGGGTAAACAATGGATGGGCCTGCGGGTGGTGCACGACGACGGCACGCCGGTCGGCTGGTCGGCCTCCCTGTTGCGCAACCTGCTGCGTTTTGTCGACCTGATGCCATTCGGCTACTTCCTCGGTGCGATCAGTTGCCTGCAACACCCGACCTTCAAACGCCTCGGCGACATCGCTGCCGGCACGCTGGTGATCTACAGCGAACGCCCGCTCAGGCACCCGCAGTTACCCGATGCGGAACCACGCCGCTCGCCGATCCCGCTGACCCTGACTGAACAACGCGCCCTGCTCGCCTTCGCCGAACGCCAGGGGGAACTGTCGACCGCGCGGGTCAACGAGCTCGCCGCATTGCTGACCCAGCCGCTGCGCATCAGCGCCCCCAAAGCCGTAGGCGAACTCAACAGCATCGCCCGTGGCCTGATGGGGCCGACATGAAACAAAGCCTTTTCGAAAGCCGCCACAAGGCCGAATGGGAGCGCTTTACACTCGCTCTCGAACGACTGGAACGAGGCAAGGACACTTCGCAGGTGGCCGAATTTCCCAAGGCCTATCGCCGACTCTGCCAACATCTGGCTCTGGCGCAGGAGCGTGGCTACAGCAGCTTTCTCGTCGACTCCTTGCAACAGCTCGTGCTGCGCGGTCATCAACAGCTTTACCGTCATCGCCGACAGCTCGGTGCCAGCCTGCTGAGTTTCATCCTCGCCGGATTCCCCCGGCTGGTAAGGGCGCAATGGCCTTTCGTGCTCGTGGCCGGGCTGCTGTTCTTCGGCAGCCTGGCCAGTTTCGGGGTACTGGTGTATCTGAATCCCGAATTGATCTACAACATGATCCCCGCCGAGCAGGTCCGCGAGATGCAGAGCATGTACGATCCGGTCGCCGGCCACCTCGGGCGCTCGGCCGAGCGCGCCGCCAGTGAAAACTGGGTGATGTTCGGCTACTACATCATGCACAACATCGACATCGCCTTTCAGACCTTCGCCAGCGGTTTGCTGCTGGGTCTGGGCAGTGCGTTTTTCCTGTTCTACAACGGCCTGACCATCGGTGCAGTGGCCGGGCACCTGAGTGAAATCGGCTTCGGTCAGACCTTCTGGCCTTTCGTGATCGGTCACGGCGCATTTGAACTCAGCGCAATTGTCCTGGCCGGCGCAGCGGGGTTGAAACTGGGTTGGACACTGATTGCACCGGGACGCCTGACTCGCGGTGAGGCCTTGAGACACGCGGCGCGCCAGAGTGTCCTGCTGATCTGCGGGGTGATGCTGTTCCTGCTGATCGCCGCGTTCATCGAGGCGTACTGGTCATCACGCACCGGGGTCACGTCGCAGACCAAATACCTGGTCGGCGCGGGACTCTGGCTCTGCGTGGCGATTTATCTGCTGTTCGCCGGAAGGAGCCGCCATGCGCCTGAGTGACGCGACGGTGGTGATCCGCCCACGCAGCACCTGGGAAGCCATGGACCTGGGCGTGCGCATGAGCCAGCAGCATCGGCGCTTGCTGATGACCAGCTGGGCCATCGTCACCCTGCCATTGTTTGCGGTCCTGAGCCTGTTGTTCTGGGATTCTCCGTCGCTCGCGGTGTTCATCTTCTGGTGGCTGAAACCGGCCTATGAGCGCTTGCCGCTGTACATCCTCTCCAAAGCCCTGTTCGGCGAAACACCCACTTTGCAACAGGCGTTACGCCAATGGCCGCACTTGCTCAAACCGCAACTGCTGGCCAGCCTGACCTGGCGACGCCTGAGCTTGAGTCGCAGCTTCCTGATGCCGGTGGTGCAACTCGAGGGCCTGGGCGGCCTCGCACGACAGCAGCGTGTGCGGGTGCTGCTGCAACGCAACGCCGGCGCGGCCCAGTGGCTGACGATCATCGGCGTCCATCTGGAAACGGCGCTGTGGATTGGCCTGATGGTGCTGTTCTATTTACTCCTGCCACAACAGGTCGAAACCGACTGGGACTGGCAAAGCCTGATCTTCGCCGCCGATCACCAATGGCGCTGGCTCGAGCACTTGACCAATGCCCTCTACGCTCTGGTACTGGTGATCTGGGAACCGATCTACGTCGCCTGCGGTTTCAGCCTCTACCTCAACCGGCGCACCATCCTCGAAGCGTGGGACATCGAACTGGTGTTCCGCCGCCTGCGCCAGCGCCTGAACAGCAGCGCGCTCGGTGTGCTGCTGGTGGTTTGCCTGTTGCTGCCGGGAGTCCCCTCGGCATGGGCCGCCGCCCCCGCCACCGCTCCGGATGCGCCCCGGCTTTTGAATCAGCCACTGACCAGCCAGGCGTCTCGCGACAGCATCAACGCCTTGCTCGAACAACCGCCGTTCAAGAACAAGGAAACCGTCACCCGCTATCGCTTTGGCGAAGATCCCGCCACCGCCGAAAAAGCCAAGGACGGCAAGACGCCGCAATGGCTGAAAACCCTGCTCGACTGGCTCAACGGTCAACACCTCAACGGGTTGGCCAAGGCGATTGAAGTGTTGCTGTGGGCCGTGGTGATCGCAGCACTCGGCGGGTTGATCTGGCGCTATCGCGAGTTTCTGCAGACGTTCGTCAGTCGTCGCCCGCGATTGCCCGAGCGGATAAAACGCCCCTTGCCACAGCAAGCCTTCGGCCTCGACCTGAGCCGGGAAACACTGCCCGACGACATCGCCGCCAGTGCCGAACAGCTCTGGCAGACCCAGCCCCGCGCGGCGCTCGGTCTGCTGTATCGGGCGCTGCTCAGTCACCTGCTGCACGATTTCAACCTGACACTGAAACCCGCTGACACCGAAAGCGAAGTACTGGCACGGATCGAACACTTGCAGCGTCCGGACCTGCTCGCCTACAGCCGTCACCTCACCGGCCACTGGCAGAACATGGCCTACGGACACCGCGTGCCGGCGGCGCATCTGCAACAGGAACTGTGCGATGGCTGGCGGTCACTGTTCGGCCATGGAGCCGCCCGTTGAACCGGCGCACGATCTGGCTGGCCGGCGCGCTGATCGTCGCTCTGCTGAGTGCGCTGGGCGTTTATCTGTACCTCAAGGCCACGCCTTACCAGACCGTGGTCGATCACGGCCCCTCGCCCGCCGCACAAGCCAATCCTTATCTGGCGGCGGAGATGTTTCTGCGCGGTCACGGGATAACCGTCGGCCATGCCGAAAGCCTGTCCGTGCTGCCCGAGATCGATCCGCGCCAACACACCCTGCTGTTGTTCAACGATCGTTCGAAAATGACGCCGCGTCAGGTCGATCAAGTCTTGAACTGGGCCCGGGCCGGCGGGCGGCTGGTATTCGTTGCCGAGTCGCTGTGGGATGAAAAGACCGGCCAGAGCAACGACCTGCTGCTCGACCGTGTGCAACTGCATCAGTCCCTGAGCAAGGATCTCAAAGACCCGCCGCCGGATGCCGACGAAGATCCCTACCCCAACCTGACCAAGCTCTATCTGGAAGACGAAGACGCGCCGGCCTACGCCGGGTTCGACACCGCGTTCCACCTCGACGACCCGAAAAACCTCGCCCAGGCCTGGGCCAACAGCGCCAGAGCCACCCACATGATGCAACTGCCCTACGGCGTCGGCTCGGTCACCGTGGTAACCGACGCCGAACTGTGGAAAACCCCGGCCATCGCTCAGCACGACAATGCCTGGCTGCTTTGGTACCTGAGCGCCGACACCTCCGTAACCCTGCTGTACAACACCGAACACGACGGTCTGCTGACTCTGCTCTGGCGCTACTTCCCACAAGCCATCGTCGCCCTGCTCGCCTTGATCGGACTGTGGTTGTGGCATGTCGGCGTGCGTCACGGGCCGGTGCAGGCCCCTGTCCCGAGCGGTCGTCGTCAGTTGATGGAACACCTGCGCGCCAGCGCCGATTTCATCCTGCGCCACAACGGCCAGCAGACCTTGCTGCAAGCCCTGCAGCAGGACGTCCTGCGCCGCGCCCGTCACCGTCATCCCGGTTTCGACCAATTGAACGTCGCCGAACAATGGCTGGCCTTGTCGCGCCTGACCCGCCAACCGACCCGTGCCATCAGCCAGGCCCTGAGCCCGGCACCGAAGCGGCGCCTGTCCAGCGCCGAATTCTGCCGTCAGGTCGCCCACCTGCAAGCCTTGAGGAACTCGCTATGACCGAACACATCGAACCCGGCTCGCCCAGCCACGCCGCCCAGCAACGTCACCGTGCCAGCCAGTTGGCACAAGCGGTACGCGGTGAACTGCAAAAGGTGCTGATCGGCCAGAACCCGGTGATCGACGACGTGCTGACCGCGCTGATCGCCGGCGGTCACGTGCTGCTCGAAGGCGTTCCCGGCCTCGGTAAAACCTTGTTGGTACGCGCCCTGGCAAAATGCTTCGGGGGCGAGTTCGCGCGCATCCAGTTCACCCCGGACCTGATGCCCAGCGACGTCACCGGCCACGCGGTCTACGACCTGCAGACCGAGCAGTTCAAACTGCGCAAAGGCCCGCTGTTCACCAACCTGCTGCTGGCCGACGAGATCAACCGCGCCCCGGCCAAGACCCAGGCCGCTCTGCTCGAAGCGATGCAGGAACGTCAGGTCACTCTCGAAGGCCGCCCCCTGCCGATTGCCCAGCCGTTCATGGTGCTCGCCACGCAGAACCCGATCGAACAGGAAGGCACTTACCCGCTGCCCGAAGCCGAGCTCGACCGTTTCATGCTCAAAGTACGCATGGATTACCCCGAAGCCGACCAGGAGCTGGACATGGTGCGCCAGGTCAGCCGCTCGACCCGCGCCGACATGCTCGACGTGCAACCGCTGCGCACCGTGTTGCAAGCCAAGGACGTGCAAGCCCTGCAGCGCATCGCCAGCGATCTGCCACTGGACGATCAGGTGCTCGATTACGCCGTGCGCCTGGCCCGCAGCACCCGTACCTGGCCGGGGCTGAGTCTGGGCGCCGGGCCACGCGCCTCCATCGCACTGGTGCGCTGCGCTCGCGCTCGCGCGCTGTTGCGCGGTGGTGAATTCGTGATCCCGGACGACATCAAGGGCTGCGCACTGGCGGTGCTGCGTCACCGGGTACGCCTTGCACCGGAGCTGGACATCGAAGGGCTGCAAATCGATCAAGTCCTTCAGCAACTGCTCGACCAAGTACCGGCGCCGCGCCTGTGAAACCCTCGCGCCTGCTGTTGATCTGGCTGGCGATCCTGCTGGTCATCGGCATTGTGCTGGGCGCGTTGCAGGCGCTGGACGTCGAGGTGCCATCGAGCCTGTTGTCGATCAACTGGGGATTGTTGCTGGCGCTGTTTGCGCTGAGCCTGCTGGACGCGCTGCGCCTCAAGCGCCTGCCCTCGCCCCGCGTACATCGGCATATGCCCGGCAGCCTGGCCCTCGGTCGCTGGAGCGAAATCCGGCTGGAGGTCGAACACGATTTCGCCCAGCCACTGCCCCTTCAACTCTTCGACCATGTACCCGACGGCCTCAGCTACGAAAACCTGCCGCTCTCGACCGAGCTGCAACCTGGCCAGCGCAGCCTGATCGGCTATCGCCTGCGCCCACTCAAGCGCGGCCACTTCAGCTTCGACACCTGCGAACTCAACCTGCCGAGCCCCTTCGGCCTGTGGTCCGGCAAACGCCTGCTGAACATCACTGATCACACCCGCGTCTACCCCGACTTCGCCCGCCTCTACGACGGCCAGCTGCTGGCGGTCGACAACTGGCTCAGCCAGCTCGGCGTACGCCAGCGCCAGCGCCGTGGCCAGGGAATGGAATTTCATCAGCTAAGGGAATTTCGCGAAGGCGACAGCCTGCGCCAGATCGACTGGAAAGCCACCGCCCGCCATCGCACACCGATTGCCCGGGAGTACGAAGACGAGCGGGATCAACAGATTGTTTTCATGCTCGATTGCGGGCGGCAGATGCGAAGTCAGGATGGGGAGCTGTCGCATTTCGATCATGCGTTGAATGCGTGTTTACTGTTGAGTCATGTGGCGTTGCGGCAGGGGGATGCGGTGGGCTTGTCCACCTTCGCCAGTGATCAGCCGCGGTTTATTGCACCGGTCAAAGGTGCGGGGCAGCTCAAGGTGTTGCTCAATGGTGTTTACGATCTGGATAGCACGCGGCGTTCGGCGGACTATCCGGCTGCGGTGAATCAGTTACTGGCCAGACAAAAGCGTCGGGCGCTGGTGGTGCTGGTGACGAATGTGCGGGATAAGGATGATGAGGAATTGCTGAACGCCGTCAGACAACTAAGCCACCGGCATCGAGTACTCGTGGCCAGCCTGCGTGAAAGCAAGCTTGAAGATAGACGGTATGCTCAGGTGCAAACGATTGAGCAAGCGCTTGAATACTGCGCAACAGTGGATTACCTGAACGCCCGATCGGTGCTCCATGAAAAATTGAGTGCCCAAGGAGTACAAGTGATAGATGTCCCCCCAAGTGAATTGAGCACAGACGTAATTTCGCGGTATCTGAACTGGAAAAAATCTGGAGCACTCTGCTAACACACTGTGAAATTCACACAGGAGGGCCAGATTAAAATTACGAAAATCAAAAAGTTCTAAACAATAAGCTGGCTCAGTTCACCCGCGGAGCATCACAGCTGATGCAGCTCACCATTTGAGTAGAAATCGCTAGCCAACTAACACTCGCAAATGCCACTGCTATGCTTAGTTTTTTGCAAAAAGGAGACTAAGAATGGCCGATCAATATTCTCTATCAGACGTGTTGGAAAGGATGTATCAGAATCAACTCGGCTTGGAAGCCGCTCTGATGGAATTTGTACTCCTGGTCGAAGCACAGGGAATGGTGGATACCGGAAACAACGTCCGGGAAGCACTTTTTACTATTGGAGAAAACGCTGGCTTCATCAAGCAAGGTTTGGCAAAGCTGAAAGGAAACCGTCCCAGCTAAAGCTTTCGGACTCTCACCGATGTCCAAGATCTTTCGATGTATTTCTTCTACGGTTCACGTTCTCTAAAACCAATCATTAACCGGGGGGGTTCTTACAGCTCGGCTCTCAAAAAAGCCCCCCTTTGCCTACGAATACGCTAGCCCTGCCCCGCGTGTAAAAACCCTCAAAAGAGATGCAGAACTGTTGTTCTCTCACTTTTTGTGGAGAACAAAAAAACGGTGGAATTGAGGCTACAACACGTGACGCTTTTGCCTACGTGTAAGCGCGAATCCGCTGGCTTGTGCACCTTGGCGTTGCCCCGTAACTTGATACCCGTCGCTGCCAATCAGCGGCCGGGTTTAGTCGCCCGAGGTAAGATAGGTTTGCAAACGCATCGTCCAGTCGGGTATTCCCTATCCCTGCACTCGATGGTGGCTGTGAGCAGGGTGCCCCCGGGCACGCCGGAAAAAGCCTACTTCCCCGGTCGACTAACCTGCTTACAGCTGCCACCCCCTCGTTTAGTCGCGAAGCGGTAACAGCCCAACTTATTAGGAAGTTAGGTATGTTCAAAGCTACACCAAATCCCCCATCAGACACCGATCCAAAGGACCCGACCGATCAACCCGATCCGGTCTCCCCCTACGCTTCAATCGATTCGAAAAAACTTCACGACGCAGCCCACAAGGCCCTCGACTTCTACCTGAACCCCAAGGCCGAAAAACCGCGCAACTCCGTGGATCGCGGCATGCAGATGTTCAAGGTCGACCCGGACATCAACCCCGAGGCGATCGCCATCCAGACCTACGAAACCTTTTCTTCGGTGAGCATCCTGCTGCTGGACCTGGCCGACAGCCTGGACGACAAGCCGCGGCATCTGGCGATGGCGATCTATCAGTTGAGCGAGATGGGATTGTTGCTGGCAGAGAGGACGCTGGATAACGAACGGGCGATTGCGATAACCGAGTAAGAAAAAAGGGCCACAACCTTCGGCAGGTTGTGGCCCTTTTTTGTTTTCAGGCCGAAGCCGGCAACGGCTGAAAACTGAAGTACTGCTTCAACGCCTCGACCAGTTGCCCATACTCCGGTGGTGTCCGGTACAGGCTGAAACCGGCGTCGTAATGCCGGGGAGTCGCGTCTTCATGGCACCACAGGCAGCAGGCGCTGAGATCAATCACCTGCTGGCAGTCAGCGCCTACAGGAATCTTCAGACGCAATTTGAATTCAGCACCGATCATCATCGGCAACTGGCTGATGAGCATCAGCCCGTCTTCGGAGACGTTGCCCAGAAAGCCGATGGGTTTGTCGGTGACGCTGTTGAACACTCGCAGAAAATACGGCAACTGGTGCCGTTCGATTCGACGGTCAGTAAACATGAACTTATCACCATGCAGGGCCCGGTAAACGGACCGCACTGTGCTTCGGAACGAACCTGCCCGACAGGTCCGCTCTCCCCGCTTCCGGTGTGGCGCTCGCCACGTAATGCTCATGCCAGTCGCAGGTGTTGCGCCGATGTGGAGTCCAGGCTCTAAACCGGTGTCATTGGACTATAGCTCACCTTGTACAGCCGGCCATATTTTGTAGGACAACCGCCATCAGAACCGGGTTGGACGTACCACCGCGGCAGCGCTGCGAGTCGGGTAGTGACCCAGACTCTGCAGGGTTTCCAGACGCGCGCGGGCGCGGTAGGCGTATTCGCTGTTGGGGTACGAGGTGATGATGAACTGATAGGTCTGCGCCGCATCGACGAACATTTTCTGCCGCTCCAGGCACTGGCCGCGCATCATCGATACCTCCGGCCACACGTAAGGGCGGGCACGGCTGGCGCGTTCGACCTTGGACAGTTCGAGCATCACCTGCTCGCAGTTGCCACGGTCGTAGGCGCTGTAGGCGTTGTTCAAATGATGGTTCATCGACCAACGGGTGCAGCCCGTGACGGCGAGGACGCTGAGGGCAAGGGCGGCAATGGGCACGAATCGCATGGGGTATTCTCCTGTCTTGTGATCATTATCGACCTCTGGCGAGAAATCTTCAGAGCCCTTTGCTCCGATTGTCGCGTTCAATAAAGAAAACAATAAGTAGTGCAAACGAACAATGACTACACCCAAAGAGCGTAGTAGCCTCTGCGAGCGCTTGAACCTGAGGAGTCTTTGCATGTCCGTCCGTCGTACCAAAATCGTCGCTACCCTTGGCCCGGCCAGTAACTCGCCGGAAGTTCTCGAACAGCTGATTCTGGCTGGCCTGGACGTCGCCCGTCTGAACTTCTCCCACGGCACCCCCGACGAGCACAAGGCTCGCGCGAAGCTGGTGCGTGACCTGGCTGCCAAGCACGGCCGCTTCGTCGCCCTGCTGGGTGACCTGCAAGGCCCGAAAATCCGTATCGCCAAATTCGCCAACAAGCGCATCGAGCTGAAGATCGGTGACAAGTTCACCTTCTCCACCAGCCATCCGCTGACCGAAGGCAACCAGCAGGTGGTCGGCATCGACTACCCGGATCTGGTCAAGGACTGCGGCGTGGGCGACGAGCTGCTGCTCGACGACGGCCGCGTGGTGATGCGCGTTGAAACCGCCACCGCGACCGAACTGAACTGTGTCGTGACCATCGGCGGCCCGCTGTCCGACCACAAAGGCATCAACCGTCGCGGCGGCGGCCTGACCGCGCCGGCCCTGACTGAAAAAGACAAGGCCGACATCAAGCTCGCCGCTGAAATGGAAGTCGACTACCTCGCCGTGTCCTTCCCGCGTGACGCTGCCGACATGAACTACGCCCGTCAACTGCGCGACGAAGCCGGCGGCACTGCCTGGCTGGTGGCGAAGATCGAACGCGCCGAAGCCGTGGCCGACGACGAAACCCTCGACGGCCTGATCAAGGCGTCCGACGCGGTAATGGTTGCCCGTGGTGACCTGGGTGTGGAAATCGGCGACGCTGAACTGGTGGGCATCCAGAAGAAAATCATTCTGCACGCACGCCGCCACAACAAGGCGGTGATCGTGGCGACCCAGATGATGGAGTCGATGATCCAGAACCCGATGCCGACCCGCGCCGAAGTGTCCGACGTGGCCAACGCCGTGCTCGACTACACCGACGCCGTGATGCTGTCGGCCGAATCCGCTGCCGGGGCTTACCCGCTGGAAGCCGTGCAGGCCATGGCGCGCATCTGTGTCGGCGCTGAAAAGCACCCGACCAGCAAGACCTCCAGCCACCGCATCGGCAAGGAATTCGAGCGCTGCGACGAGAGTATTGCGCTGGCGACCATGTACACCGCCAACCACTTCCCGGGCGTCAAGGCGATCATCGCGCTGACCGAAAGCGGCTACACCCCGCTGATCATGTCGCGTATCCGTTCGTCGGTGCCGATCTACTGCTTCACCCCGCACCGCGAAGCCCAGGCCCGCGCTGCGTTGTTCCGTGGCGTGTACACCGTTCCGTTCGACCCGGCCTCGCTGGCCCCGAACGAAGTCAGCCAGAAAGCCATCGACGAGCTGGTCAAGCGCGGCGTGGTGGAGAAAGGCGACTGGGTCATCCTGACCAAGGGCGACAGCTACCACACCACCGGCGGCACCAACGGCATGAAGATCCTGCACGTGGGCGACCCGCAGGTCTGAGTGACCGGTTGCTGAAAACGAAAAGCCCCGCCATGTGAATGGCGGGGCTTTTTCGTTAATGCCGCTTGATGAACCCGGTCAACGCCGCCAACGCCTCCGGCGAGCGCAGTCGCTGGGTGAACAGTGCGCCCTCCTCCTCGATCACTTTGCGAATCAACTCGCGATCCGGTGCGCGCATCAACTGCTTGCTGATCCGCACCGCCTCGGCCGGCAGCTCGTCAAACCGCAGCGCCATCTCCCGCGCCTTGGCCAACGCGGCTTCGCCGCTGCCCAATGCCTCGGTCGCGATCCCCCATTGCGCCGCTTGCTCACCGGTAAAGCCCTCACCGAGCAGCAACAATTCCGAGGCTTTGGCCTGCCCGAGCAATCGCGGCAGGATCAGGCTGGAGCAGAATTCCGGGCACAACCCGAGGTTGACGAACGGCATGCGCAACCGGGCATTCCGCGCCACGTACACCAGATCGCAATGCAACAGCAGCGTCGTACCAATCCCCACCGCCGCCCCGGCCACGGCGGCGATCACCGGTTTGCGGCATTCGAGCAGTTCAAGCATGAAATGAAACACCGGGCTGTCGAGGTCGCTCGGCGGTTGCTGGATGAAGTCGGCGATGTCGTTGCCGGCGGTGAAGCACTCGGCGCTGCCGGTGATCAGCACGGCGTTGATTTCCGGGTCGCGGTCGGCCTGTTTCAGGGCGTCGGCCAACTGGCTGTACATGACGCGGGTCAGGGCGTTTTTCTTGTCCGGGCGGTTGAGGCGCAGGGTCAGCAAACCGCGTTCACGGTGCAGCAGGATGGCGTCGGGCATGGCAGGTCTCGCGTCTGAGAATTCAGCGCTCAACCACGGCTCAGGAAGACATCGGCCAGCAGTTGATTGCGCGGCAGTCCGGCCAGGAACAGGCGCTTGGCAAAGGCGTCGACGCTGGCCGTCGAGCCGCAGACTAAGGCCAGGGTTTGCCGGGAAACAAGGCGCAGTTGCGCCAAAGCGCCCGGCAACTCGGCCGCCGTCCACCGTTCGACGCTGAGGTTTTCCCGCTGCGCGGCCAGTGCCTCAAGGGGTTTGGCCAGGTAATGCCCGTCGGCATCATGGGCCAGGTGAATGACGCGGATGGCGCCCCGATGATCGTGACGCAAGGCTTCGCGCAACACGCCGAACAACGGGCCGAGCCCGGTGCCGGCGGCGAGCAGCCACAGCGGCCGGTCGTGCCAGTCCGGGTCGTAATGCAGCGCGCCGCCGCGCAGTTCGCCGAGGCGGATCGGGTCGCCGATCTGCAAGCGCCGGGCAGCATCGCTGAATTCGCCGGGCTGGCGGCAATCGAGGTGAAATTCGAGAAAGCGGTCCTCTTCCGGCAGGCTCGCCAGCGAATACGGCCGCGCAATGTGGCCGGCCCACAGCACCAGATGCTGTCCGGCGCTGTAGCGCAACGGCCGCTGGGGTGTCAGGCGCAATCGCAACACGCTGTCGCCGAGCCAGTCCAGCGCTTCGACCGTGGCCGGGCGCCCATCGGTGACAGGGTCGAAGGTGTGCACCTGCAAGTCTTCGACGACCTGACACTGGCAGGCCAGCCGCCAGCCCTGCTCACGCTGTTCGGCGCTCAGGGCATCGGGGCGACTGTCGGCAGGCAAACCCCGGACGCATTGCACCAGACACGCATGGCAACTGCCGGCGCGGCAGCTGTAAGGCACCGCCACACCGTTCTGATTGAGGGCATCGAGCAGGTTGCTGCCCGCCGCCACCGACCACTGTCGTTCACCGACCCGCAGTTCAGGCATCGACGTTCTCCCACGCCGCCGCGCAACGGTTGCGCCCGTCGCGCTTGGCCCGGTACAGCGCCTGATCGGCGCGCTGCAAGGCGTCGTCCAGATCATCGCCCAGTTCCAGCAGGGTCATGCCGGCGGACAAGCTCAGGTTTTTCACATTCAGGCCCACCAGTTCAACGTCGGTGAAGGCGATGCGCAGGCGTTCGCAACAGGCGGTCAGCCGCTCGGCGTTGCAATCGGGCAGCAGCACCACGAATTCTTCACCACCATAACGCGCCAGCACGTCGCCGTCGCGCAGGCAGGCTCCGGCCACACCGGCGAAGGCCTGCAAGACCTGATCGCCGGCGGCATGGCCGTGAATATCGTTGATGCGTTTGAAGTGGTCGAGGTCGATCAGCGCCAGACCGTGCACCACGTCGGCCTCCATCGCATTCAACTCGCGGGTGGCCAGGCGCAGGAAATGCCGACGGTTGAACAGCCCGGTCAATTCGTCGGTAGCCACCAGGTCTTCGAGCTGGCGCATCATCCCGCGCAACGTGTCCTGATGCGCCTGCAAGGCAAACCGGCGCTGACGCATGCGTTGTCGCGAGGTCTGGACGAAGCGCGCGTAAATCACCAGCCACGCCAGCACAATCAACAGGATGCAGGCCTGCAACGCGGACAGCGCCGGATCGTGCAGACGCATGTGATAACCGTCCCACAGCGTGATCGCGCAGAAACTGAAGAACACCAGCATCGCGCAGCGCACGAAGGCCCGCCGCGACAGATGGAACAGGCCGAACAGCAGGATCAGCACATAGAAGACCAGGAACTCGCCCCGGGCCTCTTGCAGATGCGCGATCAGCCACGTCTGCCAGCCGAGGCCGAGCAGCACTTGCGCTTCGGTCAGGCTCGGGTCGGAAAACCGCAGGTTGGCGCCTGAGAAAAACACCGCGAACAGGGTCGCCTGGCTGATGACCACCAGGGCGCTGCCGACAGCGACGCCTGCCAGCGAGTCTTCGTAGTGTCCGGTGAAATACGCCAGCCACAGCAGCAGCAAGGCCAATCCATAGGTGGCTGCAGCGAGGGCAAAGCGTTTAAGCAAAAGACGTTGAATGGCGTTATGGGTCAATCGTTGACTCACCGTGCGATAAGAGGCTGACCGAGTGTCCTACTCTACAGACCGGCTGCCACTTTAGTGGCCCAGTCGATAAATGACCATTGATTTTCGGGCCGGGTATTTGGCGTCAAAAACCTGCAGCCATGCGACCAACGAATGACTCCGGGCAGATGTGCCCGCCACCGAGGCGCGGTATACTGCCGCGCCTTTTTAGCGTCGCGCCAGCAGCCCCGGCGTGCCTTGAAAGGTGTCTGCGACCGACCGATGCACCCAAGCCGCAGGCACCTTATTGAATGTTCCCGTCTTTTAGAGGAGCGCGACTCATGACCGTGATCAAGCAAGACGACCTGATTCAGAGCGTTGCCGACGCCCTGCAATTCATTTCCTATTACCACCCCGTGGACTTCATCCAGGCGATGCACGAAGCCTACCTGCGCGAAGAATCGCCAGCGGCCCGTGACTCGATGGCGCAGATCCTGATCAACTCGCGCATGTGCGCCACCGGCCACCGGCCGATCTGCCAGGACACCGGCATCGTGACCGTGTTCGTGCGTGTGGGCATGGACGTGCGTTGGGATGGCGCGACCATGAGCCTGGACGACATGATCAACGAAGGCGTGCGCCGCGCCTACAACCTGCCGGAAAACGTCCTGCGTGCTTCCATCCTGGCCGACCCGGCCGGTGCGCGTAAAAACACCAAGGACAACACCCCGGCGGTCATCCACTACTCCATCGTCCCGGGCAACACCGTGGAAGTGGACGTGGCGGCCAAGGGCGGCGGTTCCGAGAACAAGTCGAAAATGGCCATGCTCAACCCGTCCGACTCGATCGTCGACTGGGTACTCAAGACCGTTCCGACCATGGGCGCAGGCTGGTGCCCACCGGGTATGCTGGGCATCGGCATCGGCGGTACTGCCGAGAAAGCCGCCGTGATGGCCAAGGAAGTGTTGATGGAATCCATCGACATTCACGAGCTCAAGGCCCGTGGCCCACAGAACCGCATCGAAGAAATGCGTCTGGAGCTGTTCGAGAAGGTCAACCAGCTGGGTATCGGCGCCCAGGGCCTCGGTGGCCTGACCACCGTGCTCGACGTGAAGATCATGGATTACCCGACCCACGCCGCTTCCTTGCCGGTGTGCATGATCCCGAACTGCGCCGCTACCCGTCACGCGCACTTCGTGCTCGACGGTTCCGGCCCTGCTTCGCTGGAAGCGCCACCGCTGGACGCCTACCCGGAAATCGTCTGGGAAGCCGGCCCGTCGGCCCGTCGCGTCAATCTCGACACCCTGACCCCGGAAGACGTGCAGAGCTGGAAGCCGGGCGAAACCGTCCTGCTCAACGGCAAGATGCTCACCGGTCGCGACGCCGCGCACAAGCGCATGGTCGAGATGCTGAACAAGGGTGAAACCCTGCCGGTAGACCTCAAGGGTCGCTTCATCTACTACGTCGGCCCGGTTGATCCGGTCGGTGACGAAGTGGTTGGCCCGGCCGGCCCGACCACCGCCACGCGGATGGACAAGTTCACCCGTCAGATCCTCGAGCAGACTGGCCTGCTGGGCATGATCGGCAAGTCCGAGCGCGGCCCGACCGCCATCGACGCGATCAAGGACAACAAGGCTGTGTACCTGATGGCCGTCGGCGGTGCCGCTTACCTGGTGGCGCAGGCGATCAAGAAGTCCAAGGTCCTGGCGTTCGCGGAGCTGGGCATGGAAGCGATCTACGAGTTCGAGGTCAAGGACATGCCGGTCACCGTTGCGGTGGACAGCAAAGGTGAGTCGGTGCACATCACCGGTCCTGCGATCTGGCAACAGAAGATCAGCGAAAGCCTGGCGGTTGAAGTGCAGTAAGCGCTTCATCTGCCAGCAAAAAGGCCGGGCGGTCAGCAATGATCGCCCGGCCTTTTTTTCGCCTGCCATAAAGTGCCGGCACCAGCACCTGTCAGATCTGACAGGTGTCGAAAGAAAAATGCTTTGTTAGCGTGCAATCTCGGCATTCACTGGTTACGTCGCCATGGTTCCTGATGCAGATGCGCTAGTCACCCCGCCCTCCATTGCCAAAACCGCGTCCATTGCCACCAATGGGCGCAGTTGGGGAGAGATCGGTGCGAGCGGGCAACGGTCTTACTCTCTGACGCTGCCGACGATGTCATGCAGGCTGACGGAACCGACCTGCGGCCCGAACTGACGACGCGCGGCAAGATCAAGGCCAACCTGGATCGGCAAACGGGAAAAGTCACGAACATGCTCCGCGGTCTGGCCAATACGGTTCGAACCCACAGAGCCAGCCCAAAAGTCGTGGCCTGAACGCACATAATTTATGCCTCGACAACCCTGCCGCCACAGGGAGGCATGTTATCGTGCCACCCCGTCCTGCCATCCATTCGTCCCAGCATGCTGCCGACTTCCCGTACCTTGCGTCTGTCGTTGTATACCCTGCTGATCATCGCCGGTGCCGCCCTTGCTGCAACGCTGGCAATCCGTCACGCCGAACGCCAGGCGCTGGAAGAAGACGCTGCCCGGGCCAATCAGCAACTGGCGCTGTACGCCAACTCGCTGCACACCCTGATCGACCGCTACCGCGCCCTGCCCGCCGTGCTCGCGCTGGATCCGCAATTGCGTGCGGCGCTGGCCGGTCAGGTGGATGCCGAACAGCAGGCTGCGCTGAATCTGAAGCTGGAAAAGATCAACGGCGCCGCACAGTCCTCGACCCTGGAGCTGCTCGATCACACGGGTCTGGCGGTGGCGGCCAGCAACTGGCGCTTGCCCAGCAGTTACGTCGGCCACAATTATGGCTTTCGCCCCTACTTCAGCCAGACCCGCACTCAAGGCACCGGGCGCTTTTACGCGGTCGGCGTGACCAGCGGGATTCCCGGTTATTTCCTGTCCAGTGCCGTGCTCGGTGACAGCGGCGAGTTCCTCGGGGCGATGGTGGTCAAACTCGAATTCCCGGAGCTTGAACGCGAATGGAGCCATGGCAACGATACTCTGCTGGTCAGCGATGCCCGGGGCATCATCTTCATCGCCAACCAGCCGGACTGGCGCTATCGCCTGCTGCACCCGCTGAGCCCGGCCGATTACCGCGAGATCAAGGCCACCCGCCAATACGACAAACAGTCGCTGGTGCCGCTGACGCATCTGTCGCTGCGGCGCTTCGATGACAACAGTGATCTGCGTCGCGTCGAAGGTCCGCAAGGCACGGCGGATTACCTGTGGGAATCGCTGCCGCTGACCGCCGAAGGCTGGACCCTGCACCTGCTGCGTCGCCCGCAACTGTCCTTCGAAGACCAACGCAATGCCGGGCTCGCTGCTGCCGGGGTGTGGCTGGCGCTGGTATTCCTGTTGCTGTTCCTCAACCAGCGCTGGCGCCTGGCAAAAATGCGCCAGCGCAGCCGCGAAGAGCTTGAGCAACTGGTCGAAGAACGCACCCGTGATTTGCGTACCGCCCAGGATGGTCTGGTGCAATCGGCGAAACTCGCGGCACTGGGGCAGATGTCGGCGGCGCTGGCTCACGAAATCAATCAGCCGCTGACCGCCCAGCGCATGCAACTGGCGACCCTGCGCCTGCTGCTCGATCATGGGCGCGTCGATGACGCCTACAAGGCGCTCAAACCGGTGGATGACATGCTCACGCGCATGGCGGCCCTCACCGGTCATTTGAAAACCTTCGCCCGCAAGAGCCCCAGCGGCCTGCGCGAACGGCTGGACCTGGCGACGGTGGTCGATCAGGCCTTGCAGTTGCTGGACGCCAGAATGCGCGACGAACAGGTCAGTCTGGTGCTGCACCTGACCCGGCCGGCGTGGGTACGCGGCGATGCGATCCGTCTCGAACAGGTGCTGATCAACCTGCTGCGCAACGCCCTCGATGCGATGCAGGGCAAACCGTGCAAGCGTCTGGAAATCCGCCTGGAAACCGACGAGCAACTGTGGCGCCTGAGCGTCATCGACAACGGCGGCGGCATCGCCGAAGAACATCTGGGGCAGGTATTCGATCCGTTCTTCACCACTAAACCGGTGGGTGACGGGTTGGGTCTGGGGCTGGCGGTATCATTCGCCATCGTTCATGAATCCGGCGGACGCCTGTGCGCCGAAAATGGCGACAACGGCGCGGTGTTCAGCCTGACCTTGCCGATCGATCTGGAGGCGCACATCTGATGCTCAATTCGGTGATGGTGGTCGATGACGAAAGCAGCATTCGCAGTGCCGTCGAACAATGGCTGAGCCTGTCCGGGTTCGAGGTGCAGCTGTTCAGCCGCGCCGAAGAATGCCTGGCGGCGTTGCCGGCGCATTTTGCCGGGGTGATTGTCAGCGACGTGCGCATGCCCGGCCTCAGCGGCCTTGAGCTGCTGGCCGAAGTGCAGCGCCGCGATGCCGACCTGCCGGTAATTCTGCTGACCGGCCACGGCGATGTGCCGATGGCGGTCGAAGCCATGCGCGACGGCGCCTACGATTTTCTGGAAAAACCCTTCAGCCCCGAGACCCTGCTCGGCAGCCTGCGCCGGGCACTGGACAAGCGTCGGCTGGTGCTGGAAAACCGCGCCCTGCACGAACAGGCCGACAACCGCGCCAGACTGGATGCGACGCTGCTGGGTGTGTCCCGTAGTTTGCAGACCCTGCGCCGGCAGGTACTGGACTTGGCGACGCTGCCGGTCAACGTGCTGATCCGTGGCGAAACCGGCAGCGGCAAGGAACTGGTCGCCCGTTGCCTGCACGACTTCGGCCCCCGCGCCGATAAGCCGTTCGTGGCGCTGAACTGCGCGGCGATCCCCGAGCAACTGTTCGAAGCCGAGTTGTTCGGGCATGAAAGCGGCGCGTTCACCGGCGCCTCGGGCAAGCGCATCGGCAAACTGGAATACGCCGATGGCGGCACGCTGTTTCTCGATGAAATCGAAAGCATGCCGCTGGCCCAGCAGGTGAAACTGCTGCGGGTGTTGCAGGAGCAGAAGCTGGAGCGGCTGGGGTCGAACCAGAGTATTCGCGTGGACTTGCGCATCGTCGCGGCGACCAAACCCGACTTGCTGGATGAAGCGCGGGCCGGGCGTTTTCGCGAAGACCTGGCGTATCGTCTGAACGTCGCTGAGCTGCGATTGCCGCCGCTACGGGATCGTCGCGAAGACATTCCGCTGTTATTTGAATCCTTCGCCCAGAGCGCCGCCCAGCGCTTGGGCCGGACGTTCCCGCCGCTCAGTGGTGCGCAGTTGAGCCACCTGCTCAGCCATGACTGGCCGGGGAATGTGCGTGAGTTGGCAAACGTGGCCGAACGTCAGGTGCTGGGGCTGGATGAACCGGTGCAAGGCATCGATCCGGGCCAGTCGCTGGCGGCGCAGCAGGAAGCGTTTGAAGCGCAGTGTCTGCGGGCGGCGTTGACCCGGCACAAGGGTGATGTGAAAGCCGTGCTTGAAGAGCTGCAACTGCCGCGTCGAACCTTTAATGAAAAGATGCAGCGCCATGGTTTGACCCGGGAGATGTTTGTGCAGGGTAGTTGATTTTTACAGTGCCTGATCGGGCCCCTTCGCGGGCAAGCCCGCTCCCACAGGGATTTTTGTGAACACAGAATTTGTGAACACTCCCGACCACTGTGGGAGCGGGCTTGCCCGCGAAGAGGCCGGCACAGACAACAATGAACTATCCGTCAGGGTGAGCGAATTTCCGCTCAATACAACTCATACATAAGCGGATTTCCGCTCATCCATTCTTCCCAGCCCCTCTAAACCGGCCCTCCCTCCGTTGGCACAGGTCCTGCTATAGCCCTCGCAGGCTGCGTTTCAACGCGCTCCACAAAAACAATTAAACGAAGGATCCTTCAATGGATAACTCCAACGCCCTGCCTCTTGGGTCGGCAGCCGTGCCGGCCAAAGAACGAACCACCGCCAGTCGCATCAAGTCGATCTTCAGCGGTTCCGTCGGCAACATGGTCGAGTGGTACGACTGGTACGTCTATGCCGCCTTCTCGCTGTACTTTGCCAAGACCTTCTTCCCCGCCGGTTCCACCACCGCCCAGTTGATGAACACCGCCGCGATCTTCGCCGTGGGTTTTCTGATGCGCCCGATCGGTGGCTGGCTGATGGGCCTGTACGCCGACAAGGTCGGACGTAAAAAAGCGCTGATGGCCTCGGTGTACCTGATGTGCTTCGGCTCCCTGCTGATCGCCCTCAGCCCGAACTACGAAACCATCGGCATTGGCGCGCCGATCCTGCTGGTGTTCGCCCGTCTGCTGCAAGGCCTGTCGGTGGGCGGCGAGTACGGCACCTCCGCCACTTACCTGTCGGAGATGGCAACCAGGGAGCGTCGCGGCTTCTTCTCCAGCTTCCAGTACGTGACCCTGATTTCCGGCCAGCTCATCGCGCTGGGCGTGTTGATCGTGCTGCAGAACATGCTGACCACCGAACAGCTATATGCCTGGGGCTGGCGTATTCCGTTCGCCATCGGCGCACTGTGCGCAATCGTGGCGCTGTACCTGCGTCGTGGCATGGAAGAAACCGAGTCGTTCACCAAGAAAGAGAAGTCCAAGGAAAGCGCCATGCGCACCTTGCTCCGTCATCCGAAGGAACTGCTCACCGTGGTCGGCCTGACCATGGGCGGTACGCTGGCGTTCTACACCTACACCACCTACATGCAGAAATACTTGGTGAACACCGTCGGCATGAGCATCTCCGACTCCACCACCATTTCCGCCGCCACGCTGTTCCTGTTCATGTGCCTGCAACCGATCATCGGCGGCCTGTCCGACAAGATCGGTCGTCGTCCGATCCTGATCGCCTTCGGCGTGCTGGGGACGATCTTCACCGTGCCGATCCTGATGACCCTGCACACCATCCAGACCTGGTGGGGCGCGTTCTTCCTGATCATGGCGGCACTGATCATCGTCAGCGGCTACACCTCGATCAACGCCGTGGTGAAGGCCGAGCTGTTCCCGACCGAAATCCGCGCACTGGGCGTCGGCCTGCCGTACGCACTGACCGTGTCGATCTTCGGTGGCACCGCCGAATACATCGCGCTGTGGTTCAAGAGCATCGGCATGGAAACCGGTTACTACTGGTACGTGACCGCCTGCATCGCGGTGTCCCTGCTGGTGTACATCACCATGAAAGACACCCAGAAACATTCGCGCATCGTCACTGACTGATCGGGTTTCTACAGCCACCGCAATGGTGGCTGTTCTGGCCCTATCGCGAGCAGGCTCGCTCCCACAGGATCAGATTTACGCCGATCCGATGTGGGAGCGAGCCTGCTCGCGATTGAAGTCACCTCGTTCTCATGCCGACTCGGCAACCGCCGGCTTGCCATAACGCTTCTGCGCATAAGACGCGCCCACGATCATCACCAACAGAATCCCCGCCAGCACTGCCGACGAACCGATGGTGCCGAAGTCCAGTCCGCCCTTCTCATGGGACTTGGTCATCAAGTCGCCCAGGGTCGCGCCAAACGGCCGGGTCAGCACGAACGCCACCCAGAACAGCGCCACCGCCGAAATCTTCGTGAAGTACTTGAGCAGTACCACCACCGCAATCGCCGAGCCGATCAACAGCGCGCCACCGGCAAAGCCCAGACCCGAATCGTCCGCCAGGTAATCGCCGAGCGCGGTGCCCAGGGTGTTGGAGAACAGGATCGCCATCCAGTAGAACATCTCGCCGCGAAAGCTCTGCACTTTGGTGACGTTGAGCGAATCGCCGCTCAGGCGCCACGCCGCGAAGATCGCCAGCAGGATCGCGATCAGGATCATGGAACCTGTGGCGTAACCCAGCTCCAGCGTGCGGTCCATGAAGTCGGACATGGTGGTGCCGGCGGTGCTGGTCGACAGGATCACGATCCAGTACAGCAGCGGCTTGTAAGTCTTGGACATCAGTTGCGTGATCAGCGTCAGGACGAACACGCTGATCAGGATCAGCGAGCTCATGGCGTAGCCGACGTTCAGGGTCATCGACAGCAAATCCCCCGCGGTTTCCCCCAGGGTCGTCGCGCAGATTTTCATGACCCAGAAGGCCAGGGTGATTTGGGGCAGTTTGTTCATTGCAGGTAAAGCTCCAGTGTGTGACGGCCGGTTCTTGGTTTTCTGGCCGCCGGCAGACTGGCGTTACGAGGGTGAAAAACCGGTCGGGAATGTATGAAAAATCTGTCACACACCCCAAAAGCGGGGATTAATCACCGGTTAATGCCTCTGCCGCATCCTGCACCTACCTGATCGATGACCTGCGCGACGCTCGCTCCGACGACGAAAGCGATTTGAATGCGCCGCCCTTAATATCTAGTTAATCGATTGTTTTTAGCATTATTTTGCGATTTTTAATCAATTTAGTTGGCGTAGCATGAACCCCATGCGAAACACATCGCCAACCAATTTCGAATCTGGAGAACGACCATGAAAACCAAACTGATCCTCGCCCTGACCCTGTCCGTACTGGCCGCCAACACCTTCGCCGCCGATGGCTCGGACAAGACCAAATCTGCCGACTTCATTTCCGGCGCCAGCGCCGCCATCGAAACCAGCCACTCGGGCGCCTACGCTGCCGATGGTTTCGATAAAACCAACGTCGGCAAAGCCGTTGCTGCCGATGGCTTCGACAAGACTGGCACCGCTGCAGCCATCGCGGCCGACGGCTTCGACAAAACCGGCACCGCCGCAGCCATCGCTGCCGACGGTTTCGATAAAACCGGCACTGCTGCAGCCATCAGCTGATCGGCAGAATGCAGACACCAAAGCCCGGCCATTGCCGGGCTTGTTCATTTCCAAAGGTCGGGATTTGATCTTCGCGGACCGGACTTGCACTATTGACCGCTTATAAAAGCCTTCAGGAACACCCCGCCATGCCCGATGACATCCATTTCTACGAACCGGCCAACGGCCACGGCCTGCCTCACGATCCGTTCAACGCCATCGTCGGCCCGCGTCCCATCGGCTGGATTTCTTCGCAGGATGCCGAGGGCCGGCTGAACCTGGCGCCCTACAGCTTTTTCAACGCGTTCAACTACATTCCGCCGATCATCGGGTTCTCCAGCGTCGGGCGCAAAGACAGCCTGAACAACATCGAGCAGACCGGCGAATTCGTCTGGAACCTCGCCACCCGACCGCTTGCCGAGCAGATGAACCAGAGCTGCGCGATGGTCGCGCCCGAGGTCAACGAGTTCGAACTCGCAGGGCTGACGCCGGTGGCGTCGAAAGTGATCGCCGTGCCGCGCGTGGCCGAAAGCCCGGTGTCCTTCGAGTGCAAGGTCACGCAGATCATTCAGTTGCAGCGCGCCGACGGCGAGACCGTGCCGAGCTGGCTGGTGCTGGGCGAAGTGGTCGCCGTGCATATCGCCAAATGGCTGTTGAAGGACGGGATCTACGACACCGCCGCGGCAGAACCGATTCTGCGGGGCGGCGGGCCGGCGGACTACTTCCAGCTGGGGCCGGAGGCATTGTTCAAGATGTGGCGCCCGGGCGCCGTCAAGTAAACGCGATTACCAGATCAGCTCGGCGTCATCAGTGACGCCCTTGAGCTTGTCCAGCTCGTTGATAGCCGCTTCATCGGCGGCAATGGCGCCAGGGAACACCTGGTCATTCAACAGCTTGTGAAAGCGTGGCGCACCGCCGTCGACCAGGGCCTTGACCGCGATTGCCGCGTGATAACCCTTGTTGCTGCCCAACTCGACGGGGACTACAGCGGATACCGCTTCGAAGTGTTCGAACTCTTTACGTGCCATGTCGCAGGTCCTGGCTCAGTCAAATAGGCTGGCCATTAAACCCTCAACCGGCGAGTTTGTGTATCGGCGCGCAACTTTGACCAAGCGCCTGCGCCGCCGACACGTCTTTAAACGTGTGGAAATCCAGGCTGTTGACCACAAGGTCCTGCACCAGCTCGGCAAAGACTTCCATCGACGGGCTGCTGAAATAGGCGGTCATCGACTGTTGGTTGCTCCAGAAACCGGAGACCAGCCACAGCTCGGGATCACACTGCGAATGCTGCAAGGAAAAGCTCAGGCAACCGGCGGCGGCACGAGACGGCTCGATCAATGCGCTCAGGCGCATGCCGAGTTCCGCCGAGCGGCCGGCGCGCGCTCGAACGAAGGCCATATGACTGACGGGAATCTGCTTGGACATGTTCAACCCTCCCAGGGAGTCGTGTGGCAGCCGGGGACGGGCTGCGACAGGATCCAAGGTTAAGGGCCGGGCAGCGCTCGCCGTTAGTCGATTCCTGCCGTCGCATTGCACAATCCTGCGAGACTGTCTTGCACACCTGTAACCAGTCGTGAATTGCTGTCACCGTCCTGTCACACCGGTTTCGGGCAATTCTGACGACCTGCGTCCTGCTATGGCTGGGCGAGCCAACAACCCAATGCAGGATCAGGCAAGCATTTCGCAGGATGTGTCTACCGCTTGCGCTTGCACAAACTTATGCTCTGCCCCATTCCACCGACTTTGCCGAGGATGCCGCACATGACGTCATTCGATCGTTTTCAAACGCCGCCCGATGCCGACATGGAAAAGCAGCGCGAGGAACTGGCGGCGATCATTCGCCGCAACACGTCCGAAGATGGCAGTTATGCCACCGCCGTCGGCTCGCTGTTCATGTCGCGCCACACAAAATCCCATGACTTCGCCCCGGTGCTCGCGCAACCGGCGCTGTGCATCATGGCCCAGGGTCGCAAAGAGGTACGGCTGGCGGACGAATTCTTCAATTACGACCCGCTGAATTACCTGGTGGTATCGGTTTCGATGCCGTTGAGCGGTCGGGTGGTGAATGTCTCGCCCGAAGAGCCGATCCTCGCCGTGCGCCTGGACATTGATCCGGCGGAAATCACCGCGCTGATCGCCGACGCCGGCCCGATGGGCGTACCGACCCGGCCGACCGGGCGCGGTCTGTATGTGGAAAAGATCGACAGCGCCATGCTCGATGCGGTGCTGCGTCTGGCCCGCCTGCTCGACGCACCGAAAGACATCGCCATGCTCGCGCCACTGATCCGCCGGGAGATTCTCTATCGCCTGTTGCGCAGTCCGCAGGGCCATCGGCTGTATGAAATCGCCATTGCCAACAGTCAGAGTCATCGCATCAGCCAGGCGATCAAATGGCTCAACGGCAACTTCGAACAGCCGCTGCGCATCGATGATCTGGCGAAGGAAGTGAACCTCAGCGTCTCGACGTTGCATCACCGCTTCAAGGCGATGACGGCAATGAGTCCGTTGCAGTATCAGAAGCAGCTGCGCCTGCAAGAGGCGCGGCGGTTGATGCTGGCTGAGGGGCTGGAGGCTTCTGCGGCCGGGTATCGGGTGGGGTATGAAAGCCCTTCGCAGTTCAGTCGTGAGTACAGCCGGCTGTTTGGCGCGCCGCCGCTAAGGGATCTGGCGCGGTTGCGGCTGACGGTCTGATCTGGATTATTGCGTCGCGGCTACTGGCCTCTTCGTCGGATCGCCGCCCGGACCAAGCCCGCTCCCACAGTGACTGGTGTCTACTACAAAGCTTGTGTACGACGAATAACCTGTGGGAGCGGGCTTGCCCGCGAAGAGGTCGGCAGAGCCAGCATCAAATCTGGATCAGGCGCCCAACACCCGACACGCCTCACTCGGCAACGTCACCGACACCGGATGCCCGATCCCCAGCCCAATCCCCTGACACGGCGTACTCAGCGCCGTAAAGGTCACCCCGGAACATTCCACCGTAGTCTCGATCGTCGCGCCGATATCGCGCACAAACGTCACCTTGCCCAGCAGGCGGTTGCCCGCCGTAGCCTGGGGCGCCGACAGTTGCAGGTCTTCGGGGCGGATCAGCATTTTCACTTTCTGCCCGACCATGATGCTGCTGCAGATCGGCACTTGCAGGGCATCTCCACCGGGCAGCACGACCTTGCCATTGCCCAGTGCGGTGGCCGGGAAGATGTTGCCGGAACCGATGAAGTCCGCGACGAATTCGTTGGCCGGATGCCGATAGATTTCAATCGGCGTACCCACCTGCTGCACCCGATGCTCACCGAGGACCACCACGATGTCGGCCATGGTCATGGCTTCGCGTTGATCGTGGGTCACCATGATCGTGGTGATGTTCAGGCGTTGTTGCAGCTGGCGGATTTCCACCTGCATCGACTCGCGCAACTTGGCGTCCAGCGCCGACAGCGGTTCGTCGAGCAGAAGGATTTTCGGATGCGATGCAATCGCCCGGGCAATCGCCACGCGCTGACGCTGGCCACCGGAGAGTTTCGCTACCGGACGGTCGATCATCGGTTGCAGCTGGATCAGTTCCAGCAATTCCACCACCCGCGCCTGTTGATCGGCCTTGCTCACGCCGCGCAATTTCAATGGATAGGCGATGTTCTCGCCCACGGTCATGTGCGGAAACAGCGCCAGCGACTGGAACACCATGCCGAAGTTGCGCAGGTGCGCCGGGGTGTGGCCGATGTCCTCGCCGTCCAGGCGGATCTCGCCGCCGGTGAGGGTTTCCAGCCCGGCGATCATTCGCAGCAACGTGGTCTTGCCGCAACCCGACGGGCCGAGGAAGCACACCAGTTTGCCCTCGGGCAAATGCAGGTTGACGTCTTTTACCGCGCAGGCCGAGCCGTAGTGTTTCTCGACGTTTTCCAGAATCAGACCAGACATAAAATCACCTCAAGAAATCAAAAGGACACGCCACCCTCGCCCACCAGCTTCTCCAGCGCCCAGATCAGGACGAAGTCGATCAGCACGATCAGCACGGCAAACGAGAACACGGTAGGGTCGAGCGATGACACGGTGCGGCTGTACATCCAGATCGGCACGGTCATGACGTCGATGGTGTAGAGAAAATAGGTCACGGTGAATTCGTTGAACGAGACGATGAACGCCAGCAGCATCCCCGCCAGAATCCCCGATTTCATCAACGGCACCACCACGTCGACGATGGCCCGTAGCGGCGAGGCGCCGAGCATCTGCGCGGCCTCTTCGACTTCACTGCCGATGGAAAGCATGGCCGCCGTGCAGTTCTTCACCACGAAGGGCAGCGCGAGAATCACGTGGGCAATGACCAGCCGCGAAGTCGTCATGTGGAACGGCAGGCTGTCGAACACCAGCAGCAAGGCCAGCCCCAGTACCACCATCGGAAACACCAGCGGCAACGACATCAGTTGCAGCGCCACGCCCTTGCCACGGAACTCGCAACGGGTCAGCGCGTAGGCCGCCGGCACCGCGATCAGTGTGGCGAAAATCATCGTCAGGCACGCCACCAGCAAACTGGTGCCCATGGCCTGGCCGAGGCTCAGCACATCGCTGGCGTCCGGCGAGACAAACGTGTGCCACGCCGCCTTGTACCACTGCAGGCTGTAGCTGCTCGGCGGGAAGTCGAGGTTCGACGCACCGCTGAACGACATCACGATCATGGTCAGAATCGGCAACACGGCCAGGAACAAAATGATCCCGGAGAGGATGCCGGCAAACTTGCCGGTGTCGCCCGGCAGCAGCGACTGACGCTTCTTGATCAGGGCACTCATTGCGAAGCCTCCAGCAGACGGCGACGGCGGCCGGTGATGTATTCGGACAAGGTCATGATGGCGAGCGTAGTGATGATCAGCACCACACCGGCGGCGGACGCGGCAGGCCAATTCATCAGGGGAGCGATCTGGTCATGCACCATCACCGCGAGCATCGGCACGCGCCGACCGCCGAGCAGCAACGGCACCACGAAGCTGCTGGCGTTGTAGGCGAACACCAGGGTCGCGCCGGTGATGATCCCCGGCAGGCTCATCGGTAACACCACCTGGCGGAACACTTGAAAGCGACTGGCGCCCAGCGTCGCGGCGGCTTCTTCGTAGCTGCGGGCGACACCGCGCATGGCGCTGGCAATCGGCAGCACGGCCAGCGGGAACGCGGTCTGCACCAGGCCCATCAGCACGCCGTTCTGGTTGTACAGCAACATGATCGGGCGCTTGATCAGACCGAGGCCCATCAGGGTCTGGTTGAGCATGCCGCCGGGGCCGAGGATCACCAGCCAGCCGTAGCTTTGCAGCAGCAGGTTGACCAGCAGCGGCAATAACACCGCCGCCAGAAAAATCCGCCGCACGAATGGCGAGGTCAGGCGCGACATGGTGTACGCCACCGGGATCGCCAGCACCACCGCGATCACCGCGCTGATCAGCGCCAGACGCAAGGTCAGCAGCAACGATTTGAGGTAGTAGGGTTCGAGCAACTGGGCGTAACTGGCCAGGCTGAAACCGGACCATTCCGCGCCCTTGGTGCCGACACTCATGCGCAGCACCAGCAGGCTGGCGGCAATCAGCACGCCGAGGAACAGCATCGACGGCGTGAGAAAAAACCACGCCCGGGCGGTCGGCGAAACACCGCGCGCCGAGCGCACGTCACCCGCGCCGACCGGTTGGGTCAGGGATTGATGTTCCATAGCAATGATCTCGTCAATGGAAAAACAACGGCTTCAAGCTCACCTTGGCCCTCTGTGGGAGCGAGCCTGCTCGCGATTGCGGACTGACATTCACCAACAACGTCGGCTGACAGATTGCTATCGCGAGCAGGCTCGCTCCCACAGGAACTTTCGGTGTTTGAGAGCCTGTATACGTCACTCGATCAGGAAGAAAAGATTTCCGTGTAGCGACGAATCCACTGGTCATGCACGGTCGCCAGGAAGGCGTTGTCGTGCATGATCGCCTTCTCCGAGATCTGCTCCGGGGTGAGGATGAACGGGCTCTTGCGCGCTTCGGCGGAGATGATCGCCTTGGCGTTGACCGGGCCGTTGAAGATGTCTTCGGCCATCTTGCCCTGCACCAGCGGGTCGAGGGAGTGGTCGATGAAGGCGTAGGCCAGGTCGGTGTCGCCCGGACGGTTCTTCGGCATCACCGAGAGCATCAGGTCGGTGTAGAAACCTTCCTTCATGCCGAACGTGGCGCCCAGGCCGTAGTTCGGGTCGCGGATCTGCTTGGGGAAAAACGCCGGGGCGTAGAGGCCGCCCATGTCCAGGGAACCGGTGCGGAACAGCTCGGCGATCTGGTTGGGGTTTTCGCCCAGGGTCACCACGCGGTCTTTCAGTTCGGCGAGTTTCTTGAAGCCCGGCTCGATGTTGTGCTCGTCACCACCGGCCAGTTTGGCGGCGATGATGATCAGGTCCATCGCTTCGGTCCAGTTCGGCGGCGGCAGGAAAATGTTCGGCGCAAGGTCGGCGTCCCATAGCGCAGCGTAACTGTCCGGCGCTTCCTTCTGGGTACGGGTGCTGTAGACCAGACTGTTGCACCACAGCAGGTAACCGATGCCGTGACCGTTGGCCCCGGTGCGGTATTTTTCCGGGACGTCGATCAGGTTGGGAATGCGGTTGAGATCGGGTTTTTCCAGCAGCCCGGCAGCGGCCAGACCTTCGGCGCCAACGCCGGCCAGGGTGATGATGTCGTACTGCGGACGGTCACCGCCGGCCTTGAGTTTGGCGACCATTTCCGAGGTGCTGCCGGTGCGGTCGGCAATCACTTTGGCGCCGGTCTTGGCTTCGAACGTTGCGGCGATATTGCGCAGTGCGGCGAGGCCCGTGTCATCGGACCAGGTCAACAGGCGCAGGGTCTTGCCGGCAAAGCGGGTGTCGCTGGCACTGGCCCGGATGAAGGGCATGCTCATGGCCGCCGCAGCCACCGAGGCCACGCCGACGGTTTTGATGAATTGACGCCTGTTCAGATCGTGCTCGCCCATTTAGGACTCCCATTTTTTTGTAAGTATGAGACTGATCGCAACCCTTGCATCTGCGTGACCGGAATTGCTCAAGCGCCCGGTTTCAAAGGGCTTGAGCGTGGTCTGCGGGTTCATCCTGAGGTCGTGCAAAACACCTGACTATCGATAAAAACTCATTGAAGCCATGACGCCGGCGCATGCCTCGTTGCGAGGCATGCGCTCACCTTTTTCGGGCATTCAGAGCGCGCGGATCACGTGCTTGATTTCCTGGAACGCCGCCAGGCCCCATGGCCCCAACTCGCGGCCGATGCTGCTCTGTTTGTAGCCGCCCCACGCCGTCTGCGGGAAGATCACCTGCGGCGCGTTGAGCCACACCAGCCCCGCCTGCAAGGCGTTGGCGACCCGATCCGCGGTCTCGGCATTACGCGTGACCACGCTGGCCACCAGACCGAACTGACTGTCGTTGGCCAGGGCAATCGCCTCGGCTTGCGTAGCGAAACTGCGAACGCAGATCACCGGCCCGAAGATCTCTTCACACCACAGCGCACTGTCGAGGGGCACTTCGGTGAAGATCGTCGGTTGCAAGAAATAGCCGCGCGGCAGATCTGCAGGACGATTGCCACCACAGATCAACTTGGCACCGGCGCTCAGACCACGGTCGATATGACCGAGCACGCGTTGGTATTGCGCCTGATTGACCAGCGCGCCCATCTCGACTTCCGGATCGAACGGGTCGGCCACACGAATTTTTTCCGCGCGGGCCTTCAGACGAATCAGGAATTCATCGGCGATTTCATCGGCAACCAGCACCCGGCTGGTGGCCGAGCACATCTGCCCGGCGTTGAAGAAACCACCACCACAGGCCAGCTCCACCGCCAGATCCAGGTCGGCGTCTTCCAGGATCAGCAGCGAGGATTTGCCGCCCAGCTCCAGGCTCACGCCCTTCACGGTTTCAGCGGCGCGTTGCATCACTTGCACACCGACGGCGTTGCTGCCGGTGAAGGAAACCTTGGCGATGCGCGGATCCGCCGACAGCGGCGCACCGACCGCCAGACCGGTGCCGCACACCAGGTTGAACACGCCTTTTGGCAGACCGGATTCAGCGATGATGGCCGCCAGCTCCAGTTCCGGCAGCGGCGTGACTTCCGACGGTTTGAGTACCACGCAGCAACCGGCGGCCAAGGCCGGGGCGAGTTTCCACGCGGTGGTGACCATCGGGAAATTCCACGGCACGATCAGCCCGACCACACCGCACGGCTCGCGGCGCAGACGTGCGCTGAAGTCGTCGCTGGGCAGCGGCACGTTGCTGTCGAGTCTGGCGTCGAGGCCTTCGGCGAGTTCGGCGTAGTACTCGAACGTGGCGATCACGTCGTCGACATCGATGCCCGCTTCAAACTGCGGTTTGCCGTTGTTGCTCGACTGCAATTTCATCAAGTGATCACGACCGTTGCGCACGCCGTTGGCGATGTTGCGCAGGATCGCGCCGCGCTCGGCACCGGTGGTTTTCGACCAGCCCTTGAAGGCTTCGGTCGCTGCCGTTACCGCTTGATTGACAGCGCTTTCGTCGCCGCCATTGACCGTGGTCAGCAGCGCTTCGGTGGCCGGGTTGATGACGCGCAGGTGTTCTCGGCCGGCGGACCATTGGCCGTTGATGTACAGGCCGTCGAGTGTGGTCGGGAAATTCATCATTGGGCCACCGCCTTCATCCATTGGGTCTGGTCGATTTCGATCAGGGTCGGGCCCTGGCGATCGGTGGCGGCGCGCAGTGCGCCGCGCAGATGTTCGGCCGAGCTGATCGCTTCTGCTGCACAACCCAGGGCCTTGGCCACACCGATGAAATCCGGGGTGTAGATGTCCACGCCCACCGGCTCGATGGCGCGGTTGACCATGTATTTCTTGATCTCTTCGTAACCCTGGTTATTCCACAGCAGGATGATCACCGGCGTGCGCGCCTCCACAGCACTGGCCAGTTCCGGCAGGGTGAATTGCAGGCCGCCGTCGCCGATCAGGCACACCACCGGCGCACGAGCGCCGCGTTCGAGGTTGCCGCCAAGCCATGCGCCAATCGCCGCCGGCAAGGCGTAACCGAGGGTGCCGTAACCGGTGGACGAGTTGAACCAGCGGCGCGGACGCTCCGGGTTGAAGGTCAGGTTGCCGGTGTACACCGGTTGCGTGGAGTCACCGACGAACACCGCGTTCGGCAATTCATGCAGCACGGTTTCGAGGAAACGGGTCTGGGCCAGGGTCGGCGCGTCCCAGGTTGCGGCCAGGTCTTCACGCAGACGGGCGGCACGTACCTGACCCCAGTCGTTGCGGCGCTCGGCCAGTGGTTTGTGCGACAGCGCGCTGAGCAGCGCTTGTGCGGCGTTGCGCGAGTCGGCCACCAGCGCCACGTGAGGCGGGTAGTTGCGCACGGTCTGGTCGGGATCGATATCGACGCGCAGCAACTTGCCGGGGATTTCGAAGCCGCCGGCGAAGGTCACGTCGTAGTCGGTTTCCGCCAGTTCAGTGCCGATCGCCAGCACCACGTCGGCATCGGCCACCAAGGCGCGGGTCGCCACCAGGCTCTGGGTCGAACCGATCAGCAGTGGATGGCTGGACGGCAGCATGCCTTTGGCGTTGATGGTCAGAGCCACCGGTGCGTCGAGCAGTTCGGCCAGTTCGGTGAGTTCGGCAGCCGCGTCGATGGCGCCGCCACCGGCGAGGATCAGCGGACGCTGGGCGCCGGCCAGCAGTTCAGTCATGCGGCTCACGGCGGCCGGCGCGGCACCGGCGCGGTCGATGTTGACCGGCACGCTGGCCAGCAGTTCGTCGGCTTCTTCGACCAGCACGTCCAGCGGAATTTCGATGTGCACCGGACGCGGACGCCCGGCCTGGAACAGCGCGAAAGCACGGGCCAATGCGCCCGGCAATTCGGACGCCGACATCAGGGTGTGGGAGAACGCCGCCACGCCGCCGACCAGTGCGCTCTGGTTCGGCAGTTCATGCAGCTTGCCGCGTCCGCCGCCCAACTGGTTGCGAGTCTGTACGCTGGAGATCACCAGCATCGGGATCGAATCGGCGTACGCCTGGCCCATGGCGGTGGTGATGTTGGTCATGCCCGGGCCGGTGATGATGAAGCACACACCCGGTTTGCCGCTGGTACGGGCGTAGCCGTCGGCCATGAAGCCGGCGCCCTGTTCGTGGCGCGGGGTGACGTGGTTGATGCTCGAACGGGCCAGCCCGCGATACAGCTCCACGGTATGTACGCCGGGAATGCCGAACACCTGCTCGACCCCGTAATCTTCGAGTAACTTGACCAGTACTTCGCCACACGTCGCCATGTCTTTGCCCTTCTTGTTCGTTGAGGCACCGGGCTTGAAAGGAACCGGTGATTGGCCTCATTGAAACGGGCGACCCGTAGCCGCAACAATCGATAAAAGCTCATACTAGCCATGTCCTCACGTCATACCTTGGATCCACATGAAACGACTGCCACCCCTGCCCGCCCTGCATACGTTTCTGATTACCGCGCAGTGCTGCAACTTCACCCGGGCCGCCGAGCAGTTGCACATCACCCAGGGTGCGGTGAGCCGGCAGATCGCCGGGCTTGAGGAACATCTGGGTTATGAGCTGTTCATTCGCCTGGCCCGGGGCCTGGAGCTGACGGCCGAAGGGCGTGAATGGCTGCCACGGGTGCAGCAGGTGTTCAGCCTGATCGGCGACTCGGTGGAGCAGATCGGCGCCAAACGCGAGACCCTGCAACTCAAGGCGCCGAGCTGCGTGATGCGCTGGTTGTTGCCACGACTGCTGCAATGGCAGCGCGAGCGCCCGGACGTGCCGGTGAAACTCACGGCGTCGTTGCAGCACGGGGTGGACTTTCATCGCGAGCAATTCGACGCCGCCGTGATCTACGGCACCGCGCCCCACGACTCCCCTGCCACGCTGCATCTGTTCGATGAACAACTGACGCCGGTCTGCTCGCCGACGCTGCTCAACGGAGGGCCGGCCCTGCTCACACCGGCAGATCTGCAACAGCATCTGCTGCTGCACCCGACCCACACGGATGACGACTGGACACTCTGGCTCGAAGCCGCCGAACTGCACTTGAACAACATCGCCAGCGGTCAGCATTTCGAGACGCTGGATCAGGCGATGTCGATGGCGTCCCACGGGACGGGGGTGGCGATCGGCGACTGGTCACTGATCGGCGACGACTTGAACGCCGGGCGACTGGTGATGCCGTTCGATCTGAAGGTGAAGACGGGACTGGGCTACTACATCGTCGCGCCGGCATCGGAGCCTTCGGCGAAATTGCAGGAATTGATGGGGTGGTTGGTGGAGCAGGCTCATACGCGGTGACGCCTTGCCCTCACCCTAACCCTCTCCCAGGGGGAGAGGGAACTGACCGAGGTGTCTTACGTAATACATCGACCTGAAAAATCTGGGCGATTATGGATTCAATACATCCCGTTCAAGTCGGCGTAATTTTCAAGCATCCCACGATCGGCTCCCTCTCCCCCCGGGAGAGGGCTGGGGTGAGGGGCTTTTCAGTACTTAATAACCGACCGTAAACCGCTGACGCGAATGCTTCGGCGTTTCCACTTCGTCGATCAGCGCAATCGCATAGTCGGCAAAGCTGATCGAGCTCTGGCCTTCAGCACTCACCAGCAAGTCATCCTTGCCGACGCGGAATTTGCCGGTGCGCTCGCCTTCGAAGAACAGCGCCGACGGCGACAGGAACGTCCAGTCCAGTTCTTTTTCCTGACGCAGCGCATCAAGGAACGCCGCACCGGCGCTGGCCTCAGCCTTGTACTCGGCCGGGAAACCGGCGCTGTCGATCACGCGAGTGCCGTCCGGCAGCAACAACGAACCGGCCCCGCCGACCACCAGCAGACGTTTCACCCCGGCCTGTTTCACCGGGCCGATCAGCGCGCTGGCCGGCACCGTGGCGAAATGCGCGGCGCTGATCACCACATCGTGACCGGCGATTGCCGCTTGCAGCGCGCCGGCGTCCAGCACGTCGACATTCTTGCTGACCACACCGGCACGGGCGCCGATCTTCGAGGTATCCCGAGCGATGGCGGTGACGCTGTGGCCGCGGCGCAGGGCTTCTTCCAGCAATTGGCTGCCGGCACGGCCGGTGGCACCAATGATTGCGATCTTGCTCATGACATTCTCCAGTTGGCTTGAGAGTGCTGCGTTTTTCAGAATCGGGTTACCACGTCATCTCGCCCTTGGCGACTTTGGCGCTCAGCTCCAGCGAGCTTTCTTCGCCCAGTGTCGGGTAGCGTTTTTGCATCGCGGCGATCAGCGCGGCAGAGTCCTTGGCCTTGGCGGCTTCCTCGTCGAACGCCTTGATGTAGTCGGCGGTGAATTTCACGGCCGCCAGCGAACGGGCGCTGTCACCCAGGTAGTGACCCGGCACCACGGTTTTCGGTTTCAGGGTTTCGATCGAGTGCAGGGTTTCCAGCCAGTCGGCGTGGGATTGTGCAGTCTGGGTATCGGCCATCCACACATGGATGTTCTCGGCGACGACGACACCGCCAACCACGGCTTTCAACGATGGAATCCACACAAAGCTGCGATCCGGTTGCTTGCCTTCCAGACCGACCACCTGCAGTTTCTGCCCTTCAAGCATCAGGCTGTCGCCCTTGAGCACGCCCGGCACGATGGTTTTGGCCGGCACGTCGGCGCCCATTTTTGGGCCCCAGAACGCGAGTTTGCCGTCGACGGTTTGCTTGATGTGATCAACGGTTGGCTGCGAGGCCAGCACCTTGGCATTCGGGAAGGCTTTGGTCAGGGTGTCGAGACCGAAGTAGTAATCCGGGTCACCGTGGCTGATGTAGATGGTGGTCAGTTGCTTGCCGCTGGCGCGGATCTTTTCCACCACTTGCTCGGCCTGGGACTTGCCGAACTGGGCGTCCACCAGAATCGCGTCCTTCTCACCGCTGACCAGCACCGAGGTCACCGGGAAGATCGCGTGGGTGCCCGGGTTGTAGACATCGAGGTTCAGGTTCGCGGCCGCTGCGTGGGCAGCAAAGCCGAGGGTGGCGGTGGCCAGTAAAACGCGCTTGAGGGTGGTGAAGCCGATCATGGGTTGCTCCGCTGTTCGAATGCCGTGCTTGGCGATGGGACAGAGCTTAGTTGCCAGACTCGTTACAAAAAATGCGATGCTTGAACATAGTTTGTTTCTGAAAGCGGGCAAATCATGGATCGTCTCCAAGCAATGCGGGTGTTTGTCACAGTGGTGGATCTGGGCAGCCAGTCGGCGGCGGCCGATCACCTGGACCTGTCACGGCCGGTGGTGTCGCGGTATCTGGCGGAACTGGAAGACTGGGTCGGCGCGCGCCTGATGCACCGCACCACGCGCAAGTTGAGCCTGACCGCCGCCGGCAACGAAATCCTGCCGCGCTGCCGGCAGATGCTCGAACTGTCGGGCGACATGCAGGCCGCCGTCAGCGAGCCCGACGACGCGCCACGGGGGTTGCTGCGGATCAGCGTCAGCACCTCGTTCGGCCAGGCGCAACTGGCCGATGCCATGGCGGCGTTCGTCAAGCACTACCCGGGCGTCAACATCGACCTGCAAATGCTCGATCGCACGGTGAATCTGGTGGACGAGCGCATCGACCTGGCGATCCGTACCAGCAACGACCTCGACCCCAACCTGATCGCCCGGCGCCTGACGGTCTGCCGCTCGGTGGTCTGTGCCGCGCCCGCCTATCTGCAGGCACATCCACAGCCGCAGCGCGTAGAAGATCTGAGCCGGCACAACTGCCTGACCCATTCCTATTTCGGCAAGAGCCTGTGGCATTTCGAGGAGGACGGCGACCCGGTCTCGGTGCCGGTGCAGGGCAACATCAGCGCCAACGAGGCCAGCACCCTGCTGCGCGCGACCCTGGCCGGCGCCGGCGTGGCGATGCTGCCGACCTATCTGGCCGGGGCACATATTCACAGCGGCGAACTGGTGCGCCTGCTGCCCCACGCCGAGCCCCGGCAGATGAACATCTACGCCGTGTATGCCTCGCGCAAGCACATGCCGGCGGCGCTGCGCTGCATGCTGGATTTTCTGGTGCAGCGTTTTCCCGAAAACCCGCAATGGGATATCGGGCTGTAATCCCGTGCATAGAGCCGCTGGCAACTCCACGGCGCTGACCTATGCTGAAAGTAGTACCCAAGGGTATTCGTTCAGAGGTCAACGCCATGAACACCAGAACAAGAAGATACCTCGCGATTTTCATCACCTGCGCGGCCACGCTGGCGCTGTACGGCACCGCGGCATGGCGCGTGGAGCAGTTGCGGCAACTGCCCCGTGAGTACGCGAGCTGCAACTTCGAGCGCTGCATCCCTCACAACGCCACCCTCAACGCCCTGCGCTGATACCAGGTTCAGGCGTCGTCGTTCTGCTCGGCCTTCAAGCGGTCGCGGAACGCCTTTGGCGAGATCCCCACCCGGCGCCGGAACAGGCGCGTGAAGTTGGTCGGATCGGAAAAACCCAACACCTCGGACATCTCGTAAATGGTCATGCCGGTGTAAGTCAGCAGCCGCTTGGCTTCCAGCAACTGGCGTTCGTGCATGATCTGCAACGCCGGCTGCCCCGCCAGTTCGCGGCAGGTGCCGTTGAGGTGCGAGACGGAAATTCCCAGGCGATGAGCCAGGTCCTCGACCTTGACGTGCTGTCGGTACGTCTCCTCTACCAGTTGGATAAAGCCATTGAGGTATTCGCGCTGACGGTGTGGTCGTTGCTTGGCGTTGTGACGGTGGATCGCCTGACGGCTGACCCAGACCATGATCACGCTCACCAGCGAATGCATGAGCATTTCCCGCGCCGGTTGATGGCCGTTGTACTCGGCCTGCAACGCAGCAAACAGACTGTTGAGGTAGTCCGCATCCTTGCCCGCCGGGTAGCTTTCGGCCTGGGCCAGGGCCTGCACCGCGTTGCCCAGCTGCGCCTGCAAGTGGTTGATCAATGGCGTGGCCAGGGTGACGACAAATCCTTCGACGTCCTCGGAAAAACGGAATCCATGCACCGATAACGGCGGCAGGATCTGGATCGCGGCTTCGTTCAGTTGCGTGCGTTGGCCTTCGATTTCAAGCTCTGCCTGACCTTTGAATACGAAGAGCAACTGGCACAAATCGGCGTGGCGGTGGGGTTTGATTTCCCATTGGTGTTCGCGGCTGCGTTTGGAAATGGTTTCACAGTGCAGCAAGTCAGGGGTCGGCCAGTCCAGGCTTTCACCGTAGAGCTTGAACACCGGAATCGAAGGCAGGTCAGGCTTGTTCATCACTTCAATCCAGGCCTCTCGAGGTTTGCGGGCGATAATCGCACCGATTGGCAGAATGTACAGGTATCGGCTCAGTTTTCACCTTCAATTGACAGACCCGCAAGGGAAAAATGCAAGCACTCGAATCCTGAAAATCATTCACCGGCCGCTGTCGCGTGAACCTTGCGAGTCATAAAAACAATGAAAACGCTGAAAACCCAAGTCGCCATCATTGGCGCCGGTCCGTCCGGATTGTTGCTCGGCCAACTGTTGCACAATGCCGGCATCGACACCCTGATTATCGAGCGCCAGACCCCTGACTATGTGCTCGGCCGAATTCGCGCCGGGGTCCTTGAACAGGGCATGGTAGAGCTGTTGCGCGAGGCTGGCGTGGGCCAGCGGATGGACGCTGAAGGGCTGGTGCACGGTGGTTTCGAACTGGCCCTCGACGGGCGTCGGGTGCACATCGATCTGCAGGCGCTGACCGGTGGAAAAACCGTGATGGTCTATGGCCAGACCGAGGTTACCCGCGACCTGATGGCCGCTCGTCGGGAGACCGGCGGACAGACAATCTACGAAGCCAGCCATGTCGTTCCCTGCGGCATGAAAAGCGACGAAGCCTATGTCACGTTTGAAAAGGACGGCGAAACCTGGCGCGTCGATTGCGATTACATCGCCGGTTGCGACGGTTTCCACGGCGTGGCGCGTCAGTCGATTCCGGCGGACTGCCTGAAGGTGTTCGAACGGGTTTATCCGTTCGGCTGGCTGGGGATCCTCGCCGATACGCCACCGATTCACGATGAACTGGTCTACGCCCGCCACGAGCGCGGCTTCGCCCTGTGCAGCATGCGTTCGGCGACCCGCACCCGCTATTACCTGCAAGTGCCGGCCGAGGAAAACGTCGACGACTGGTCGGATCAGCGATTCTGGGATGAACTGCGCAGTCGTCTGCCGAAAGATCTGGCGCAGAAGCTGGTGACCGGTCCATCGATTGAAAAGAGCATCGCGCCGCTGCGCAGTTTTGTGGTCGAGCCGATGCAGTACGGGCGGATGTTTCTGGTGGGCGACGCGGCGCATATCGTTCCGCCGACCGGGGCCAAGGGTTTGAACCTGGCGGCCAGCGACGTCAGCACGTTGTTCAGGATTCTGCTGAAGGTCTACCGCGAAGGTCGCACTGAGTTGCTGGAGAAGTACTCGGAAATCTGCCTGCGTCGGGTGTGGAAAGCCGAGCGGTTTTCCTGGTGGATGACCTCGATGCTGCACCGTTTCGACGAGCACGACGATTTCAGTCAGCGCATCAGCGCCTCGGAACTGGACTACTTTGTCAGTTCAGAAGCGGGACAAAAAACCATTGCAGAAAATTACGTCGGGCTTCCTTATGAGGCTATCGAATAGCCTGCTACCGACTTACACTGGCGAGCATCCACCCGCTCGCCTTGCCCCTGCGGGTCAATCACTGCCCGCAGGTTCGCCCGTGACCAATCTCAACCATCCCGAAACGCCCAAACCGGCCATTCGCAGCGTGCTGGTCGCGCTGATGATGGCGATTTTTCTCGGCGCGCTGGACCAGACCATCGTCGCTGTATCCATGCCGGCCATCTCCGCACAGTTCAAGGATGTCAGCCTGCTGGCCTGGGTGATTTCCGGCTACATGGTGGCGATGACCGTGGCGGTGCCGATCTACGGCAAACTCGGTGACCTGTACGGGCGGCGCAAATTGATGCTGTTCGGCATGGGCCTGTTCACCCTCGCCTCGCTGTTCTGCGGCATGGCCCAAAGCATGGAACAACTGGTGCTGGCGCGGATTTTCCAGGGCATCGGTGCCGGCGGGATGATTTCGGTGAGTCAGGCAATCATCGGCGACATAGTCCCGCCCCGGGAACGCGGACGCTATCAGGGTTACTTCAGCAGCATGTACGCGGTGGCCAGTGTTGCCGGCCCGGTACTGGGCGGCTACATGACCGAATATCTTTCGTGGCGCTGGGTGTTCCTGATCAACCTGCCGCTGGGCATCGGCGCGTACTGGGTGGCCCGACGCAATCTGGTCGGCCTGCCGATTCCCCAGCGCAAACCAGTCATCGATTACCTCGGCACGCTGCTGATGATCATCGGCCTGACCGCGCTGTTGCTGGCGATCACTCAGGTGGGCCAGGGCCATGCGTGGCGCAGCAGCGAAGTGCTCGGACTGTTCGCTTGCGCGGTAGCGGTGCTGGCGGTGTTCGTCTGGCATGAGCGGCGAGCCCGCGAGCCATTGCTGCCGATGCATCTGTTCACCAATCGCAGCGCTCTGCTGTGCTGGTGCACGATTTTCTTCTGCAGCTTCCAGGCGATTTCGTTGATTGTGTTGATGCCGTTGCGCTTCCAGAGCGTAACCGGTGCCGGCGCCGACAGCGCCGCGTTGCACTTGCTGCCGCTGGCAATGGGCCTGCCGATCGGCGCGTACTTCGCCGGACGTCGCACATCGATCACCGGGCGCTACAAACCGCAGATTCTCACCGGTGCGCTGCTGATGCCGATCTCGATCCTCGGCATGGCCTTCAGCCCGCCCGATGCGACGCTGATCAGCAGCCTGTTCATGTTGCTCAGCGGTATCGCCGGCGGCATGCAGTTTCCGACTTCGCTGGTCGGCACGCAGAATTCGGTCGAACAGAAGGACATCGGCGTCGCCACCAGCACCACCAACCTGTTCCGCTCCCTGGGCGGCGCGGTGGGCGTGGCGTTGATGTCGGCGCTGCTGCTGGCGTTGTTGCAGGACTCCAGTTTCGCTCACCTGACCGGCGCATCGCTGATCGGCGAAGGTCATTCCGGCAACGTGCTGCTCGATGGCCTGAACGCGGCGCCCGGCGATGCGCAGAATGCCTTGCGTGCCGAGTTGCTGGTGACATTCCGGCATTTGCTGATGGTCAGCGCCGGGGTGTCGCTGCTCGGGCTGGCGGCGGCGATTGCCATGCCGAACCGTTTGCTGCGGGGCCGTGAGCACGGCGCCCGCTGATTGATGCCGATGGCTCCCACGCGCGGCGTGGGAGCTTCCAGGAATCAAGCGCTGTAATAACCGACCGCCACCAGCAGATTTCCGACCTTCTTCAGGTAGGCATGTTTGTCCTCGACCTTGCCGGTCACCGGGTTCTTCCAGCGATATTCGTACTCGCCCTCATCCTGCTTGCCGATCAACGCCAGAATCGGCTCGCCCACCGGTTTGCCTTCCGGGTCATCGACCTTGGCGAAATCGGTGTTGATCAACCGCAGGTTGGTGCCATGGGCGACGTAACGCCGGGTGTTCAAATCCACAACGAACACATACAGGTCATCCTGCAGATACCCCCCCTTGAGCGAGTTGATCGCGGACAGTGTGCCCTTCTCGTCCCTGGTCAGATCGGTGGCGGCTTTGTCGAGCAAGGCCTTCGCCTGCTCTGCCGACGCACGCGGCAAGTAATAACCGACCGCCAGAATTCGCTGACCGATGCGTTGATAGTAAACGTGCTTGCGCTCGACCTTGCCGTCGGCCCAGTTCTGCCAGCGGTATTCGGCCTGCTGAATGCCGTTGCCTTCCGGCACTTTCAGGGCGTCCTTGAAGGACTTCTGCAAGTCCGGCCCGAGGACTTCGCTCACGTCGCGACCGATCAATGCCGACGACGGCCCTCCGCTGGCGAGCATCACGCCCTTGGTATCGACCACGAACACGTAGCGATCCTTGTCGACGAACTCGCCCTGTCGGCTGAACGCCGCGAACGCCTTGTCGCCGTTGTCGTGATAGTAGGCCAGTGCCTTTTCCAGCAAGGCGATGGCAGCCTTGCTGTCGTCCTTTTCCGTAGCCCCATTGGCCTGGCCGAAACTCAACAGCAGCACCGCACCGAGCCAGGCCAGTTTTTGCACAAACCCCATGACGCATCCCTCGTTCTTGTTGATGTTTCAAGAGCGTAGACGGCCTGAAGGCAGGTATGGATATTCAGAAAGGTTCTGAATGTTGCGAGGGGGATTGCGGCGAGGGAACACGCTCCCTCGCCGCAGAGGTGGCTCAAGGCCGGGCGTTGAGTTGCTGTTGCAGGTTCTGGATCTGCGCCTGCAGAGTGTTGATGTTACGGGTCATCTGCCCGCGGAACGCATCGAACTCGGCCGTGTTGGTGCCGCCCTGGGAAGCAGCCGGGCGGTTGTCCTGCTCACTTTTGAGCACAACGATTTCCTGCTCCAGACGCTCGATGGCGGCGTTGGAACTGCCTTGTTTCTTCAGCGCCGTGATGTCCGCCCCCAGACTCTTGAACTGCGCATCGAAGCCCTTGAGTTGCGCTTCGACCTTGCTGGTGTCGGCCGGTGTGCTTTTCAACGTCGCCAACTCTGCACTCAGGGCTTTGACCTGGGCCTGCAACTGGGTATTGGCGTTTTGCTGCTCGGTGGCCTGGGCGGTCATCTGCGCCAGGCGCTTGTCCAGATCCGTCGCCTGTCCGGCCACACCCTGTTGCTGCCTGCTCTGATCCTGAAGCGCGTTTTGCAGCTGTTTGATCTGCAGTTTCAGGGCTTCACTGTCGGTGTTGACGTTGGTCTGGCTGGCCACGACCTTGCCGGAAATGTCCTGCAGTCGCCCCGCCGCTTCTTCACTGATCCGCGCGAAACTTTCCTGGGTCGCCACCAGTTGCTGCTCCATCAGCGAGATCTGCTGGAAACTCCACCAGGCCAGGCCGATGAAGGCAAAGAACAGGGCGCCGACCAGCGCCCACAATGGCCCGGTGCTCGCAGACTTGACCTTGACCACCGGCGGCGTGCGCGAGTGTACGGACGTACGGGCTGTGGTGGGAAAATCATCGTCATCGAGGGTGTCGGCACGCAGACTGGGTACATCATCGAAATCGTCGTCGTGGGCATCGTTACGCATGGACATTGAGGCAACCTTTGTGAAACGCGGTAATGGCTGATTGCGGCGCAGTATAACCCCCCGCAGCCGCAGGGATTGACCCTCTGGCGGCGACGGGGTTCACGATCAGCCGGTCGACTTGTTTCAATGAATGTCCTGGGCTTTCCACCAGCCGCAGAACTCATCGAGGGCCGCCCACAGGCTGACCTTCGGATCGTAGTCGAGATAATGCCGGGCGCGGCTGATGTCGAGGGTGAAATTTTTGTTCATCACCTGCATGCCCAGGCGCGACAGGGTCGGCTCGGGACGGCCCGGCCAAAGCTTGCAGGCCGCTTCGTTGAGTGCCGCGACACTGTAGGCCAGCCCGTAGGAACGGTACTTGGTGACTTGTGGGACTTCCATTTTGCGCATCACGTAATTGACCACATCCCACAGCGGCACCGGGGCGCCATTGCTGATGTTGTAGGCCTTGCCCAGCGCCGAACCGGCAGCCAGCAGGCTGCTCAACAACGCTTCGTTGAGGTTGTGCACGCTGGTGAAGTCGACCTTGTTCAGGCCGTTGCCGATGATTGCCAGACGCCCTTTGCGCTGCATCTTCAGCAGGCGCGGAAAAATGCTCATGTCCCCGGCGCCGGTGACGAAACGCGGGCGCAGGGCCAGGGTTTCGAGGCCGAATTCCTGAGCGCCGAAGACTTTCTGCTCCGCCAGATACTTGGTCGCCGCATAGTGATGCTTGAAACGCTTGGGCACCTGCTCTTCGGTCAGGCCGAGGTGGTCGCGGCCGTCAAAGTAGATCGACGGCGACGACAGGTGCACCAGGCGCCGCACCCGCTGTTTGAGGCAGGCTTCAACCACGTTTTCGGTCACTTGCACGTTGCCCTGATGAAAGTCCTGATAACGGCCCCACAACCCGACGGATCCGGCGCAGTGCACCACGGCTTCGACATCGCTGCACAGCGCACGCACCAGGTCCGGGTCGCTCAAGTCGCCTTGAACGAACTCGGCACCGCGACGTACCAGATGCTCGACACCCTCGGCCCGGCGACCGTTGACCCGCACGTCCAGGCCCTGCTCCAGGGCGAAACGCGCAAAGCGTCCGCCAATGAAGCCGCTTGCGCCGGTGACCAGAATTTTCATGTAGAGCTCCGCTGTCTTTCGTTTTGCCTGATTCGTGAGTCTTGACGCTGGCCGTCAGTCCAACGGCACCAGCCATTGCGCCGACGAGCGCACCAGTTGCTCGGTCAACAGCCCGAGCAACTGACCGCCATTGCGCCAATGATGCCAGTACAACGGCACGTCGATCGGTTTATCTGGCAACAGTTCGCGCAACAGGCCGCGTTCCAGTTGCTCGCGCACCTGTAATTCCGGCACCAGTCCCCAGCCGAGCCCGGCTTCGGTCAGACGGATAAAACCTTCGGAGGATGGACACAAATGGTGTTCGAAACCGCCATCGACACCGAGGGACGCAAGGTATCGATGTTGCAGAAAGTCGTCCGGACCAAACACCAGCGCCGGGGTACGCGGCAGTTGGGCGGCCTGCACGCCGTCGGGGAAATGCCGCTCGATGAACGCCGGGCTGGCCAGCGCCCGATAGCGCATGGCGCCGAGCAATACGCTGCGGGCGCCGGCCACCGGTCGTTCACTGGCACACAGACATGCGGCGACTTCACCGGCGCGCATGCGCTTGAGGCCGACGGTCTGGTCTTCGACGATCAGATCCAGCAACAGATGTTGTTCGGCGCAGAAGTCGCCCACCGCCTCAGCCCACCAGGTGGCCAGGCTGTCGGCGTTCAGCGCGATGCGCAGCCGTTCCGGCAAGCCCTCCTCGTCCAGCGCCGGCACCAGCGTCTGCAGATCCCGTTCGAGCAGGCGCACCTGCTGCACATGGTTGAGCAGCCGCCGGCCAATCTCGGTGGGTGACGGCGGCGTGCCGCGCACCAGAACCGGCTGGCCGACCCGCGCCTCCAACAGTTTGATCCGCTGGGAAATCGCCGATTGCGAAAGGCCCAGCACCTGAGCCGCCCGTTCGAATCCGGCCTGCTCGACCACGGCGGCCAGAGCGGAAAGCAATTTGTAGTCGAACATCAGTTTTCCTAATGAGCGATCAGCACTATTGGTTTTTCTTATACAGCGTCTGCCCGGAGAATAGCCAGCAAGCACTCTTTATCAAGGACCACCCCCATGGCTGGCGAAACCTCGTTGACCACCCTGCTGCGCAGCATGAGCCCGCAGCTCAATGCCGGCGAATACGTGTTCTGCACCTTGCGCGACGGCCAATTGCCGAGCGGCCTGGAGATCGTCGGCAGTTTCCGTGAACAGGAAGGCCTGACGGTGATTCTCGAACGGTCCCACGCCGAGCGCGCCGGTTTCAGCTTCGACTACGTCGCAGCCTGGATCACCCTGAACGTGCATTCGGCGCTGGAAGCCGTCGGTCTGACCGCCGCTTTCGCCACCGCACTGGGCAAGGCCGGTATCAGCTGCAACGTGATTGCCGGCTATTACCACGACCATTTGTTCGTCGGTCAGGCCGACGCCGAACGCGCCATGCAAGTGCTGCGCGATCTCGCAGCCAACGCGGAGTAACCGTCATGTGGCAAAGCTATACCAACGGTTTACTGGTAGCGTTCGGGCTGATCATGGCGATCGGCACGCAGAACGCTTTTGTCCTGGCCCAGAGCCTGCGGCGAGAGCATCACCTGCCGGTCGCGGCGCTGTGCGTCGCCTGCGATGCGTTGCTGGTGGCGGCAGGGGTTTTCGGTCTGGCCACGGTGCTGGCACAAAACCCGACCTTGCTGGCGGTCGCCCGCTGGGGCGGCGCGGTGTTCCTGATCTGGTACGGCAGCCAGGCGTTGCGCCGGGCCTGCTCGAAACAGAGCCTGCAACAAGGTGAAAACCAGACCGTGCGCTCGCTGCGGGCAGTGATGCTCAGCGCCCTGGCGGTGACCCTGCTCAACCCGCACGTCTATCTCGACACCGTTCTGCTGATCGGTTCTCTCGGTGCGCAACAGTCGGTGCCCGGCGCGTATGTCGTCGGCGCGGCAAGTGCTTCGCTGCTGTGGTTCTTCACCCTGGCGTTCGGCGCGGCATGGCTGGCGCCGTGGCTGGCACGGCCGAGTACGTGGCGGATTCTGGATCTGTTGGTGGCAGTGATGATGTTCACGGTGGCGGGACAATTGATAATCGCCAGCTGAATTATTCCAAAAGGCTCTGGAACCTCTATCCCACACAGTTGTTGCGTGGTTAAGCCGCACCCCCGGTGCTATGATCCGAACCCTGCGCCGCAAAGAGTAAAAACTCGCCGGTGCATTTCTGGCCGCCCGTGATCGGCCTTGCGCTCACCGCAACAGACCTGATTAGGAGAATCATCATGGCTTTCGAATTGCCGCCGCTGCCTTACGCACACGATGCCCTGCAGCCGCACATTTCCAAGGAAACCCTGGAATTCCACCACGACAAACACCACAACACCTACGTCGTGAACCTGAACAACCTGGTGCCAGGCACCGAGTTCGAAGGCAAGACCCTGGAAGAGATCGTCAAGACTTCCTCGGGCGGCATCTTCAACAACGCCGCTCAGGTCTGGAACCACACTTTCTACTGGAACTGCCTGGCGCCAAACGCCGGCGGTCAACCAACCGGCGCGCTGGCTGATGCCATCAACGCAGCTTTCGGTTCGTTCGACAAGTTCAAGGAAGAGTTCAGCAAAACCTCGATCGGCACTTTCGGTTCCGGCTGGGGCTGGCTGGTGAAAAAGGCTGACGGTTCCCTGGCCCTGGCCAGCACCATCGGCGCCGGCAACCCGCTGACCAGCGGCGACACCCCGCTGCTGACCTGCGATGTGTGGGAACATGCTTACTACATCGACTACCGTAACCTGCGTCCTAAGTACGTCGAGGCGTTCTGGAACCTGGTCAACTGGAAGTTCGTGGCCGAGCAGTTCGAAGGCAAGACCTTCACCGCTTAAGCTGCACGCCAGACAAAAACCCGGCTATAGCCGGGTTTTTTCTGCCCGCAGAAATCATCGGGGGTGCGTCTCATCACAAACAGGGCCTTTTCCCACACGCAAAGCAGCCCTTCTCGCCTTGCTCCCAAGCCACGGCGAACTAACATCAAAAGAGGAAAAATTGTCCGACGCCCTCAAGTTGGAGGCCAAAACTACCGACACAGTACAACCAGGGCAAATACCCCATGCAGCAGCATTTCGGCCAACGCCACGGACAAATTTTCCGCGGCTCGATTGTCCCTTTGACTGCCAACACGGGATTGCCAATACTCATGGCAACTTGACGCTACCCGCACGGAACAAGGAATAACCCTTTGAAGCTGGAACTCAAGAACAGCTTGTCGGTGAAGTTGCTCCGGGTCGTGCTCCTGTCGGCATTGATCGTCGGCGTAGTCTTGAGCTGTGCGCAGATCGTTTTCGATGCCTATAAAACACGCCAGGCCGTCGCTGGCGACGCCGAACGCATCCTCGACATGTTCCGCGATCCCTCGACCCAGGCGGTCTACAGCCTGGACCGGGAAATGGGCATGCAGGTGATCGAAGGCCTGTTCCAGGACGACGCCGTGCGCCAGGCCTCCATCGGGCATCCCAACGAAGCGATGCTCGCGCAGAAATCCCGTGAATTGCAGCAATCCAGCAGCCGCTGGCTGACCGACCTGATTCTCGGCCAGGAACGCACGTTCACCACTCAACTGGTGGGGCGTGGTCCCTACAGCGAGTATTACGGCGACCTGAGCATCACCCTCGACACCGCCACTTACGGCCAGGGCTTCATCGTCAGTTCGGTGATCATCTTCATTTCCGGCGTGCTGCGCGCCCTGGCCATGGGCCTTGTGTTGTATCTGGTCTATCACTGGCTACTGACCAAACCACTGTCGCGGATCATCGAACACCTCACCGAGATCAACCCGGACCGCCCCAGCGAACACAAGATTCCGCAGCTCAAGGGCCACGAGAAAAACGAGCTCGGGATCTGGATCAACACCGCCAACCAGTTGCTCGAGTCCATCGAACGCAACACCCATCTGCGCCACGAAGCGGAAAACAGCCTGCTGCGCATGGCCCAGTACGACTTCCTCACCGGCCTGCCGAACCGCCAGCAACTGCAGCAGCAACTGGACAAGATTCTGGTGGATGCCGGCAAGCTGCAGCGGCGGGTCGCCGTCCTTTGCGTAGGTCTGGACGATTTCAAAGGCATCAACGAACAATTCAGCTATCAGACCGGCGACCAATTGCTGCTGGCCCTGGCTGATCGACTGCGCGCCCACAGCGGTCGCCTCGGCGCCCTCGCCCGTCTCGGCGGCGACCAGTTCGCTCTGGTGCAGGCCGACATCGAACAGCCTTACGAAGCGGCGGAACTCGCGCAAAGCATCCTCGATGACCTGGAAGCGCCGTTCGCCCTCGATCATCAGGAAATCCGCCTGCGCGCGACCATCGGCATCACTCTGTTCCCCGAGGACGGCGACAGCACCGAAAAGCTGCTGCAGAAAGCCGAGCAGACCATGACCCTGGCCAAGACGCGCTCGCGCAACCGCTATCAGTTCTATATCGCCAGCGTCGACAGCGAAATGCGCCGCCGTCGCGAACTGGAAAAAGACCTGCGCGATGCCCTGTTGCGGGATCAGTTCTACCTCGTCTACCAACCACAGATCAGCTACCGCGATCACCGCGTGGTCGGCGTCGAGGCCCTGATCCGCTGGCAACATCCGGAGCACGGACTGGTGCCGCCGGACCTGTTCATTCCGCTGGCCGAACAGAACGGCACGATCATCGCCATCGGCGAATGGGTGCTGGATCAGGCCTGCAAGCAACTGCGCGAATGGCACGATCAGGGTTTCGTCGACCTGCGCATGGCCGTCAACCTGTCCACCGTGCAACTGCACCACGCCGAGCTGCCGAGAGTGGTCAACAACCTGTTGCAGATGTACCGCCTGCCACCGCGCAGCCTGGAACTGGAAGTCACCGAAACCGGCCTGATGGAGGACATCAGCACCGCCGCCCAGCACCTGCTGAGCCTGCGCCGTTCCGGCGCACTGATCGCCATCGACGACTTCGGAACCGGCTATTCCTCGCTGAGCTATCTCAAGAGTCTGCCGCTGGACAAGATCAAGATCGACAAGAGCTTCGTCCAGGACCTGCTGGATGACGACGATGACGCGACCATCGTTCGCGCCATCATTCAACTGGGCAAGAGCCTGGGCATGCAGGTGATCGCCGAAGGCGTGGAAACCGCCGAACAGGAGACCTATATCATCTCCGAAGGCTGCCACGAAGGTCAGGGATATCACTACAGCAAACCGCTGCCGGCGCGGGAACTGAGCGTCTATCTCAAGCAGGCGCAACGCAGCAACGCAGCGATTCTCTGAAACCTCCGGCAACGGACTCCCCGCCACTGATACCGGGAAGAACCCACACCGTTGATCCCGCGCCCCCCGGTGCAAACAGGAAATATTTCCAGCTACAACCCTTTACACATAATGCGAAAGATTTGCATTATGTCGCAGCTTTTGCGCCCCCCGCGCCTGTCCACTCAATTACCGAAGCAGGATGTTCGCCATGATTCGTATGCCTCTGGCTACCGCCAGTCTGCTGGCCATCGCCATTTCCCTCGCCGGTTGCGGCGAAGGCAAAGACAAGGCCGCCGCTCCAGCTGCGCCGACGCCAGCCGCCAGCACCGCCGCACCGGCGGCTGCCGCTGCCGGCAAAGTCGACGAAGCCGCTGCCAAGGCTGTGGTCGCGCACTACGCCGACATGGTCTTCGCCGTCTACAGCGATGCCGAATCCACCGCGAAAACCCTGCAGACCGCTATCGACGCCTTCCTTGCCAAGCCAAACGCCGACACCCTGAAGGCTGCTCGTGAAGCCTGGATCGCCGCCCGCGTTCCTTACCTGCAAAGCGAAGTGTTCCGCTTCGGCAACACCATCATCGACGACTGGGAAGGTCAGGTTAACGCCTGGCCGCTGGACGAAGGCCTGATCGACTACGTCGACAAATCCTACGAACACGCACTGGGCAACCCGGGCGCCAACGCCAACATCATCGCCAACACCGAAGTTCAGGTCGGCGAAGACAAGGTCGACGTCAAGGACATCACTCCGGAAAAACTCGCCAGCCTGAACGAGCTGGGAGGTTCCGAAGCCAACGTCGCCACTGGCTACCACGCCATCGAATTCCTGCTCTGGGGCCAGGACCTGAACGGCACCGGCCCTGGCGCCGGCAACCGTCCGGCGTCGGACTACCTGGAAGGCAAAGGCGCCACTGGCGGTCACAACGACCGTCGTCGTGCCTACCTGAAAGCCGTGACCCAGCTGCTGGTCAGCGACCTGGAAGAAATGGTCGGCAACTGGAAGCCGAACGTGGCCGACAACTACCGCGCCACCCTGGAAGCCGAACCGGCTGAAAGCGGCCTGCGCAAAATGCTGTTCGGCATGGGCAGCCTGTCCCTGGGCGAGCTGGCCGGCGAGCGCATGAAGGTGTCCCTCGAAGCGAACTCCCCGGAAGACGAACAGGATTGCTTCAGCGACAACACCCACAACTCGCACTTCTACGATGCCAAAGGCATTCGTAACGTCTATCTGGGCGAGTACACCCGCGTCGACGGCACCAAGATGACCGGCGCCAGCCTGTCGTCGCTGGTGGCCAAGGTTGACCCGGCTGCCGACACCGCGCTGAAAGCCGATCTGGCCGCTACCGAAGCCAAGATCCAGGTCATGGTCGATCACGCCAACAAGGGTGAGCACTACGACCAGTTGATCGCCGCCGGCAACACCGCTGGCAACCAGATCGTCCGTGACGCCATCGCCTCGCTGGTCAAGCAGACCGGCTCGATCGAAGCGGCTGCCGGCAAACTGGGCATCAGCGACCTGAACCCGGACAACGCCGATCACGAGTTCTGATCGACACTGTCTATTGAACAAGGCGACCTTCGGGTCGCCTTGTTCGTTTCGGCCGGCCTGACTTGTATCAAGTAAACGATAATTCCTCTTATTCAAACCCCCTCGCCCTGTTAGACTTTGCGCCTTTAAATTCGCCCCTCTTGCAGGAAGTCTGATGCCGTCGCTGCCTCTTCGCTTGTCCGCGCTGTTTCTGGCCCTTGGCCTGAGTGCCTGCGATGACGCCCCGCGTTTCACCAAGGCCGAGCCCGGCGAAGCCCGCTCCGGCGGCGCCGCGACCGTACGCAAGACGGATCAGAATGCGTTCTCCCTGCCCTCGGCCAACCTGCCACCTTCGCGTCGGGTGGATTTCAGCGTCGGCAACAGTTTCTTTCGCAGTCCCTGGGTGATCGCACCGTCGACCACCACCGCCCGCGATGGCCTCGGCCCGCTGTTCAACACCAACGCCTGCCAGGGCTGCCACATCAAGGATGGTCGCGGACATCCGCCGCCCCCGGACGCGCCAAACGCCGTATCGATGCTGGTGCGTTTGTCGATTCCCGATGCGCCACAGTACGCCGGATTGATCGAGCAGGTCGGCGTGGTGCCGGAACCGGTTTACGGCGGGCAGTTCCAGGACATGGCCATCCCCGGCGTCGCACCGGAAGGCAAAGTGCGGGTCGATTACACGCCAGTACCGGTGCGCTTCAAGGACGGCACCGAAGTCGAGCTGCGCAAACCGGTGTTGCAGTTCACTCAGTTAGGCTACGGCCCGATGCACCCGGACACACGTTTCTCCGCACGCGTTGCACCACCGATGATCGGCCTGGGTCTGCTCGAAGCGATCCCCGAAGCAGCGATCCTCGCCAACGCCGCCGCGCAGGCCAAAGAGAAAAACGGTATCAACGGCCGGCCCAACCGGGTCTGGGACGACGCGCAGCAAAAGACCGTGATGGGCCGATTTGGCTGGAAAGCCGGACAACCGAACCTCAATCAACAAAATGTTCACGCGTTTTCCGGTGATATGGGCCTCACCACGAGCCTGAGACCGTTTGATGACTGCACCGACGCACAAGTGGCCTGCAAACAGGCCCCGAATGGCAATGGCCCGGACGGCGAACCCGAAGTCAGCGACAACATTCTGCGCCTGGTGTTGTTCTATACCCGCAACCTCGCCGTTCCTGCTCGCCGTGACGTCAACGATGCTCAGGTGCTGGCCGGCAAGAGCCTGTTTTTCCAGGCGGGTTGTCAGTCCTGTCACACGCCGAAATACACCACCGCCGCCAACGCGGCCGAACCTGAACTGGCCAATCAAGTGATTCGTCCGTACAGCGATCTGCTGCTGCATGACATGGGCGAAGGCCTGGCCGACAACCGCACCGAGTTCCAGGCCAGCGGCCGCGACTGGCGCACGCCGCCGCTGTGGGGCATCGGCCTGACGCAGACGGTCAGCGGCCACACCCAGTTTCTGCACGACGGCCGCGCCCGCAACTTGCTCGAAGCCGTGCTCTGGCATGACGGCGAGGCGAAAGCGGCGCAGCAACAGGTTTTGTCTTTCAATGCCGAGCAGCGTGCCGCGCTGCTGGCGTTCTTGAATTCACTTTAAACACTTAAAAGAATCGGGAGCCCGACATGTTCCGTCCCAAGCTGTTGTTCACCAGCCTTGCCGCACTGGCCCTCGGCGCGTGCTCGCCGCAGGATCCACAAGCCGTGACCTCGGCCGCCATCGCCAAATCGGTGATCCTGCCGACCTACACCCGCTGGGTCGAGGCCGACAGGCAACTGGCCGTCAGCGCCCTCGCCTATTGCCAGGGCAAAGAAACCCTGGACACCGCCCGTGCCGACTTCCTGCATGCACAGAAAGCCTGGGCCGAGCTGCAACCGTTGCTGATCGGTCCACTGGCCGAGGGCAACCGTTCGTGGCAGGTGCAATTCTGGCCGGACAAGAAAAACCTGGTCGGCCGTCAGGTCGAGCAACTGGTCACCGCCCAGCCGCAGATCGACGCCGCTGCCCTGGCCAAGTCCAGCGTCGTGGTACAAGGCCTGTCCGCTTACGAATACATCCTGTTCGACGCCAAGCCTGACGTAGCCAATGACGCGCAGAAAGCCAAATACTGCCCACTGCTGGTGGCCATCGGCGAGCGTCAGAAACAACTGGCCGAAGAGATTCTCAGCAGCTGGAACACGACCGACGGCATGCTCGCACAGATGAGCAAATTCCCGAACCAGCGCTATGCCGACTCCCACGAAGCGATCGCCGATCTGCTGCGGGTACAGGTGACCGCTCTCGATACCCTGAAGAAAAAACTCGGCACGCCGATGGGCCGCCAGAGCAAGGGCGTACCTCAGCCGTTCCAGGCTGACGCGTGGCGCAGCCAGTCGTCCATGGAGGCGCTGGAAGCCAGCCTCGCGGCGGCCAGAACCGTCTGGGAAGGCGTCGACAACAAAGGTCTGCGCGGCCTGCTGCCGGCTGAGCAGAAACCGTTGGCGGACAAGATCGATGCCGCCTACGCGGCGTCGCTCAAACTGTTCGACAGCACCCAGCGCTCGCTGACCGAAATGCTCAACGATGACGCCGGTCGCCAGCAGCTCAACGACATCTACGACAGCCTCAACGTCGTCCACCGCCTGCACGAAGGCGAACTGGCCAAGGCGCTGGGCATCCAACTGGGCTTCAACGCCAACGACGGTGACTGATGAGGGCAAGTGCCATGCTGCGACGCCAGGCTCTGACTTTAGGTAGTTTGCTGCTGGGAGCAGTGACACTGGGCGGCTGGACGCTGTTCAAGCGCAAGGATCAGAGCCCGCTGCTGCTGTCGGCGCGGGACGACACCGACGGCAAGCACTATGCCGTCGGTTACCGGCTGGACGGCACCCGGGTGTTCGCCACCGAAGTCGACCAGCGCTGCCACGACATCATCAATCACCCGACGCTGCCGATCGCGCTGTTCGTCGCCCGCCGTCCGGGCACCGAGAGCTACCTGATCGACCTGCGCGACGGTGCACTGCTGCAAACCGTGACCTCGCAGCCGAACCGGCATTTCTACGGCCATGCGGTGATCCATCACAGCGGCGATTACCTGTATGCCACCGAGAACGACACCACCGATCCGGGCCGCGGCCTGCTCGGGGTGTACAAGTTCGAAGGCGAACGGCTGGTGCACAGTGGAGAGCTTTCCACTCACGGGCTCGGCCCGCATCAGGTGTCGTGGATGCCCGACGGTGAAACCCTGGTGGTGGCCAACGGCGGGATCCGCACCGAGGCTGAAAGCCGGGTCGACATGAACCTCGACGCCATGGAGCCAAGCCTGGTCCTGATGCAACGCGACGGCACCCTGCTGAGCAAGGAAACCCTCGCCCAGCAGATGAACAGCGTGCGCCACCTAGGGATCGCCAGCGACGGCACCATTGTCGCCGGCCAGCAATTCATGGGGCCTTCCCACGAGCGCTCGGAGCTGCTGGCGATCAAACGTCCCGGCCAGCCATTCGTGGCGTTCCCGGTGCCGGACCATCAGTTGCAGTCGATGGGGCACTACACCGCCAGCGTCGCCGTGCACAGCGAACTGCGTCTGGTGGCGCTGACCGCACCACGGGGCAACCGCTTCTTCATCTGGGATCTGGACAGCGGCGAAGTGCGCCTCGATGCACCGTTGCCCGACTGCGCCGGCGTCGGTGCGGTGAAGGACGGCTTTGTCGTGACCTCGGGGCAAGGACGTTGCCGCTATTACGATTGTCGCCAGGATGAACTGCTGGCCAAACCGCTGGATCTGCCCGCAGGGCTCTGGGACAACCATCTGCACCTGATGGCCTGAAGATCGCCGCCGACTGTCCCGTCGGCGGTGCTCCCCTCCTCCACTTTATCCCCTCATACCCTGTAAAAACTGGCAGTTGGAATCCCTGCCGGAGTCGGGGTAATGTTCCCGCCTGTCTCGCCTGATTTTCTCCAAGGAACTGGAATATGCTGCGTCGCCGCATGTTGATCATGTTGGGTGTTGTACTGCTGATCGTTCTGCTCCTCGCCGGTTACAAGGCCTTCTCGATCTACACGATGATCCAGGGCTTTTCCAAACCGAAACCGCCGATCAGCGTCGCCGTGGCCACAGCCACCGAGCGCCCGTGGCAGATGCGCCTGCCCACCGTCGGCACATTGAAGGCGCTGCAGGGTGTCGAGCTGAGCCTGGAAGTCGCCGGCACCGTTACCGAGCTGAAATTCGAATCGGGACAGAAGGTCAAGGCCGGGCAGCCGTTGCTGCAACTCGACAGCGCCGTCGAGTCCGCATTGCTGGAAACCGCCAAGGCCGACCTCGGTCTGGCACAGCTGGACTTCGGCCGCGGCAGCCAGCTGGTGGGCAGCAGTGCCATCTCCAAGGGCGAATTCGACCGACTGTCGGCGGTGCTGCAAAAGAACCGGGCCACGGTCAATCAGCTCAATGCGTCGCTGGCGAAAAAACGCATCGTCGCGCCGTTCAGTGGCACCATCGGCATCCGTCAGGTCGACGTCGGCGACTACCTCGCCAGCGGTACGAAAATCGCCACCCTGCAGGATCTGAGCAGTCTCTACGCGGACTTCTACGTGCCCGAGCAATCGGTGCCGAAACTGGCGATCGGCCAACCGGTACAGCTATCGGTGGCCGCCTATCCCGGCCAGAACTTTGCCGGCGCCATCAGCGCCATCAACCCGATCGTCGAAAGTACCACTCGCAACATTCTGGTTCGCGCCACGCTGGCCAACCCCGATGGCAAGTTGCTGCCGGGCATGTTCGCCAGCCTTGAAGTCCTGCTGCCTGATCCGCGCAAACACATCGTCGTACCGGAAAGCGCGATCACCTACACCCTCTACGGCAACTCACTGTACGTGGTCGGGCAGAAGAAAGCCGAGGACGGCAGCGTCGAGAAGGACGACAAGGGCCAACCGGTACTGATTGCCGAGCGCCGCTTCATCGAGACCGGCGAACGCCGCGATGGCCTGGTGATGATCAACAAGGGCGTACAGAGTGGCGAACAAGTGGTGACGGCCGGCCAGATCAAACTGGACAACGGCGCCCACATCGCCATCAGCGACGACAAGACCCTCGGCGAGCAGAACAGTCCGCGCCGCGTCGACTGATCAAGGAATTCCCATGGCCTTTACCGATCCGTTCATCCGTCGCCCGGTGCTTGCCACCGTGGTCAGCCTGCTGATTGTGCTGCTGGGCTTCCAGGCCTGGAGCAAGCTGCCGCTGCGCCAATACCCGCAAATGGAAAACGCCCTGATCACGGTGACCACCGCTTACCCCGGGGCGAATGCCGAAACCATCCAGGGCTACATCACCCAGCCGATGCAACAGAGCCTGGCCAGCGCCGAGGGTATCGACTACATGACCTCGGTCAGTCGCCAGAACTTCTCGGTCATCTCGATCTACGCGCGCATCGGCTCCAACAGCGACCGGCTGTTCACCGAGCTGTTGGCCAAGGCCAACGAGGTGAAGAACAAGCTGCCCCAGGATGCCGAAGACCCGGTGCTGAGCAAGGAGGCCGCCGATGCCTCGGCGCTGATGTACATCAGCTTCTTCAGCAAGGAGTTGAGCAACCCGCAGATCACCGACTACCTGTCACGGGTGATCCAGCCGAAACTGGCCACCCTGCCGGGCATGGCCGAGGCGGAAATCCTCGGCAACCAGGTGTTCGCCATGCGCCTGTGGATCGACCCGGTGAAACTCGCCGGCTTCGGCCTCAGCGCCAGCGACGTGACCAACGCGGTGCGCCAGTACAACTTCCTTTCCGCTGCCGGCGAAGTGAAAGGCGAGTACGTGGTCACCAGCATCAACGCCAACACCGAACTGAAGTCCGCCGAGGCCTTCGGCAAGATCCCGCTCAAGGTCAGCGGCGATAGCCGCGTCCTGTTGAGCGATGTGGCGCGGGTGGAAATGGGCGCCGAGAACTACAACTCCATCAGTTCCTTCGGTGGTACACCCTCGGTGTACATCGGGATCAAGGCAACCCCCGGCGCCAACCCGCTGGAAGTGATCAAGGAAGTGCGCAAGATCATGCCGGAGCTGGAAGCCCAGCTACCGCCCAACCTCAAGAGCGAGATCGCCTACGACGCCACGCTGTTCATCCAGGCCTCCATCGACGAAGTGGTGAAAACCCTGTTCGAGGCGGTGCTGATCGTGATCGTGGTGGTGTTCCTGTTTCTGGGTGCCCTGCGCTCGGTGGTGATCCCGGTGGTGACCATTCCGCTGTCGATGATCGGCGTGATGTTCTTCATGCAGATGATGGGTTATTCGATCAACCTGCTGACCCTGCTGGCAATGGTGCTGGCCATCGGGCTGGTGGTGGACGATGCCATCGTCGTGGTGGAAAACATTCACCGGCATATAGAGGAAGGCAAGACGCCGCTGGAGGCCGCGCTCGAAGGCGCCCGGGAAATTGCGATGCCGGTGGTGTCGATGACCATTACCCTGGCCGCGGTGTATGCACCGATCGGTTTCCTCACCGGGCTGACCGGGGCCCTGTTCAAGGAGTTCGCGCTGACCCTCGCCGGCGCCGTGGTGATTTCCGGCATCGTCGCCCTGACGCTGTCGCCGATGATGTGCGCGCTGCTGTTGCGCCACGAGGAAAACCCCACTGGCCTGGCCCATCGACTCGACCTGATCTTCGACAGCCTCAAGCGTCGTTATCAGAGCATGCTGCATGGCACCCTCGATACGCGCCCGGTGGTGCTGGTGTTCGCAGTAATCGTGCTGTGCCTGATTCCGGTGCTGCTCAAGTTCACCAAATCGGAACTGGCACCGGACGAAGACCAGGGCATCATTTTCATGATGGCCAACGCACCGCAACCGACCAACCTCGACTATCTGAACACCTACACCGACGAATTCGTGAAGATCTTCAAGGAGTTTCCGGAGTACTACTCGTCGTTCCAGATCAATGGCTACAACGGTGTGCAGAGCGGCATCGGCGGTTTCCTGCTCAAGCCATGGAACGAGCGCAGCCGCACCCAGATGCAGATCCTTCCCGAGGTACAAGGCAAGCTCGGCAGCATTCCCGGCCTGCAGATCTTCGGTTTCAACCTGCCGTCCCTGCCCGGCACCGGTGAAGGCCTGCCGTTCGAATTCGTGATCAACACCGCCAACGACTACGAGCCGCTGTTGCAGGTGGCCGACCGGATCAAGAAGCGTGCGATGGAGTCGGGCAAGTTCGCGTTCGTCGACCTGGACCTGGCCTTCGACAAACCGGAAGTCGTAGTCGATATCGACCGCGCGAAGGCGGCGCAGATGGGCGTGTCGATGCAGGATCTGGGCGGCACGCTCGCCACCCTGCTGGGTGAGGCGGAGATCAACCGGTTCACCATTGAAGGCCGCAGCTACAAGGTTATCGCCCAAGTGGAACGGGCCTATCGTGACAACCCGGACTGGCTGAACAACTACTACGTGAAAAACACTCAGGGCGAGTTGCTGCCGCTGTCGACCCTGATCACCGTGACCGACCGGGCACGACCGCGACAGCTTAACCAGTTTCAGCAATTGAACGCGGCGAAGCTGTCCGGGTTTCCGCTGGTCAGCATGGGCGAAGCCATCGACAGCGTGTTGCAGATCGCCCGGGAAGAAGCCCCGGCCGGTTTTGCCTTCGATTACGGCGGTGCGTCGCGACAGTTCGTGCAGGAAGGCAGTGCGCTTTGGGTGACTTTCGCCCTGGCGCTGGCGATCATTTTTCTGGTGCTGGCCGCGCAGTTCGAGAGTTTCCGCGATCCGCTGGTGATCCTGGTGACGGTACCGCTGTCGATCTGCGGGGCGCTGATTCCGTTGTTCCTGGGCTGGTCGAGCATGAACATCTACACCCAGGTCGGGCTGGTGACGCTGATCGGCCTGATCAGCAAACACGGGATTCTGATCGTCGAGTTTGCCAATCAGTTGCGCAAGGAAAAAGGCCTGACGGCACGCGAGGCCGTTGAAGAGGCGGCGGCGATTCGCTTGCGGCCGGTGCTGATGACCACTGCCGCCATGGTGTTTGGCATGGTGCCGTTGATCGTGGCCAGCGGTGCAGGCGCAGTAAGCCGCTTTGATATCGGCACGGTGATCGCCACCGGGATGTCGATCGGGACGTTGTTCACGCTGTTTGTCCTGCCTTGCGTCTACACCTTGCTGGCCAGGCCCGATCCAAAGCCTTCCAGTTGATGCCGCCATAAAAAAGGCCTCGCAACTGCGAGGCCTTTGGCTCTTGTAGAAAGAGGCTTCAATCGATTCAACTCTGCGGCCTCATCCGTTGAGAAAGACCGAACATGAACAGCAGCAAATCATGGTCGGGTTGAGTCGCCACGGTGGCCTTGGCCACCCGTGGCATCGGGCAATGGGCATCGGTTGATTTGCCGATCACCTGCATCTGTGGCTGTTCCCAGGCCGCCACCGCCCATGATGCAACTGCCAAGGCTCCTACCAGAAACAAACCTCGTGCAATTTCTAGTTTCATCGCTATAAACCCTTGATAGCGCTGCCAAACGCCGTCTCATAAAAATAGACGAGTTTTTTCCAGTCCGTAGGGCTGAACGACGAGTGGCGACGCAATTGTTTCATGTCGTGGGACGCCGCACGATGAGCGGTCAGGCGCTGGCGGCATTTTTCCAGATCGATCAGAGCCACTTCGACCTTGGCCGACTCACCCTCGCCAGTGACACTGACAAAAACGTGCTTGATATAAATGCAGCTGTGCTGCCAGCGACCCTTGTGCATCCGGGCCAGGTTTTCGGCGAGGTCCTTGAGCACGCGTTCATACACGGCTTCACCGTGCCGCTCGCGGCCGCCTCCCGCTTCCCACTGTTCAAGCTCCTGGAAACCGTCCAGCGACTTGGTGACCAGCAGCGCCCGCCACTTGTGCTGTGGATCGGGCTGAGCACCGCAGAACACGATTTCCGGTACACGGACACCCAACCGGGATACACCGGTCAGCGCGTCCAGTTCACGCAATACGGTCGGCCGCCCGAACGGGTGCAGCCAACTGCGATAGATATGACCCGTCTGGCGCTTGGCATACAGCAGTTGCCCATCGCGCCCCACCACTCGCTGCACACCACTTTCGCCACCACGACGCACGTTGGGTTCTTCTACCCACTCACCGCGCTGGTTCCAGTAATAGTCGAAGCGATCCTGGGGAGCAACTTCCGTCTCTGCTGCAAATTGCACTGCCATCCTCTTACCTCTTGCGTAATACGTAAACTCGCCACATGGCATAGAGCGGAATGAAGTCCAGTTGTTCCTGGATCCTGAATCCCGCCGCTTCGAATTCCTTTTCGACCGTAGCGGCCGGTAACACAAACCGGTTCTGGTAACCTTCCTGTCCGCGCCGTTTCTCGGCGCGCTTGCGTTTCCAGGCCTTGAAATTGCCGTCTACCCACAACGAAATGATCACACTGTCCCGGGTCACGCGTTCGAACTCACGCAAAATTGCCTGCCGATGCTCGGCTTCGCCGATGTGGTGCAGCAGACGCATGCAGAAAATGCTGTCCACGGCATTGTCAGGCAAGGCAATGTCGAACGCCGATGTGTGCAAGGGTTGTACCCGCTTGACCACATCTGCCGGTTGGGCCTGCATCGCCGTCTTGATCATGGACTCGGAATTGTCCGCCCCGATGATCACCCGATTGGGTTTTTCTGCCAGTAACGGCCAGAAACGCCCGGCACCGCACGGCAGATCCAGCACCAGTCCCGGTTCGCCGACCAGGGTCAACGCCTTGCGGGCCAACTGCTGATCACGCCAGTTGGACAGACGACGCCCCAGACCATCCTGGTGCTTGTGCAGGTATTTCTGCGCGTGGTTATCGTCGTACTTCTCGGAAAAATCGAGTTTGATCGGGCCGGCCATCATCGGGACTCCTGAATTGCTGATATCCCCCACCTTATGCAGGGGTGTGTCAGCGTCAGGTCATCCCTTTGTGAAAAAAACGTCGCGTAAACCCCCAAACTATTTCAAGGTTATACAGGTTTCGTTCAGGTTGGCAGCTTTTTCGTGCCATTGGGGAGGGATTGGTGTTTGCCCAGATCTACCTCGAAACGGCAGCCATTGGGCTCCATCGTACTCAAAGTAACGCTCCAGCCCTGGTTTTCACAGATGCGCTGCACCAATGACAACCCGAGGCCAAGGCCTTCTCCGCGTTTTTCGTTGCCGCGCACGAACGGCTTGAACATCTCCTCGCGCTTCTCCTCGGGAATGCCTACGCCCGAGTCCTCGACCACGAAGCCGTTGTCATTGAGCGCCAACCGAATGAACCCCTGCTCGGTGTAGTGCAGGGCATTGCGCAGCAGGTTCCCCATCACGGCATTGAGCAATGTGGCGTTGTAAAGAGTTTCCGGCGGGTTGCCCGGCTCGAAAATCAGCTTCAGGCCCTTGGACTCGATCGGCTCGCGCCACACGCCCAACAGATTGTCCGCCACCTGACCGAGACTGTGCCGGGGTGCAGCCCCCGCATCTTCGCGCTGGGCACGGGCCAGCATCAGGAAGGTCTGCACCAGTTCGCGCATTTCTTCGCTGGCACGGGCAATCCGTTCGACCTGGGCGCGGCCGCGCTGATCGATGCCCGTGTTTTCCAGCAGCAGTTCACAGGAACTGGCCAATACCATCAACGGCGTGCGCAGCTCGTGGCTGACGTCACTGGTGAAGAGCCGCTCGCGAGTCAAGGCCTGGCGCAGACGGCCCAGCGTCGCATCGAAGGCCACCGCCAGTTCACCCACTTCATCGGCGGCGTAGTCCGGCGCCAGCGGCGGTGCCAGCCCCAGCAACTGATCGCGGTGACGCACCTGACGTGCCAGCCGGACCACCGGCGCCATCACTTTGCGCGCCAGTACCCAGCCAAGAAATACCGCCAGGGCGAGGCTCAGCACGAAGCCCACCAGTACCACGGCGAATAGCACGCGCTCACGCTCTTCGAAATCGCTCTGATCCTGTAGCAACACGTAGCGCCGACCGTCGACGATTTCGACCATCGCGTGATACGACAGCTGTTCGCGGAAGACTTCGTGGAACCCCGAATCCAGGTGCCGCAGATCCTTGGGCAGCTCGAAATCCCCCGGGCCGCCGCTGAAATAGAACAACTGGTCCGGCTCCGGCCGATGGCTCCAGTCCGAAACGTTGTCCATCAGCAACAGGCGCTGCAGGTCGCCGCCCAATCCAGCGGAAATCAGTTTTTCTTCCACCAGGTGCACGGTCGCGACAATGCCCATGGCGAATGCCCCTGCCACCAGTGCGCTCATCAGTGCGAAAGCGATGATGATCCGCTGGGCAAGGCTCTGCTTAAACTCCATCGCGGCCCTCGGCCAGGCGATAACCTACGCCATGTACGGTGTGCAGCAACGGTTTGGCGAACGGTTTGTCGATCACCTGACGCAACTGGTGGACATGACTGCGCAGGCTGTCGCTGTCCGGACAATCATCGCCCCACAGGGCTTCTTCAAGAATTTCCCGACGCAGGACGTGCGGGCTCTTCTGCATCAGTACCGCAAGCAGTTTCAGGCCGACCGGGTTGAGCTTGAGCAGTTTGCCTTCACGGGTGACTTCAAGGGTGTCGAGGTCGTAGCTCAGGTCGCCGACCTGCAGGGAACGGCGCCCGCCGCCCTGGGTGCGGCGCATCACTGCCTCGATTCGCGCCGCCAGCTCCGACAATGCGAAAGGTTTGACCAGATAGTCGTCGGCCCCGGACTTGAAACCCTGCAAGCGGTCATCGAGCTGATCGCGGGCGGTGAGCATGATCACCGGCGTGTCGCGACGGGCGTCTTCACGCAGGCGTTTGCACAGGGTGTAGCCGTCGATGCCCGGCAACATGATGTCGAGCACGATCAGGTCATAGTGCTCGGTGGCGGCCAGATGCAGGCCCGACAGACCGTCCTGGGCGCAATCGACGGTGTAGCCCTTCAGGCCCAGGTAATCGGCCAGGTTGGCCAGGATATCGCGGTTGTCTTCAACCAATAGAATTCGCATGGGCACCTCTTCCGTACACAGTAACGGCCGTCATGGCCCGCGCAGCTTAAGGCCTGTCTCGGCTCAGGGCTAGGGTTGGCGCCCCGACAGATGAAATTGCCCGGACGAAATAAATCTTTAACAAAGTTTTCACTATCGATTCACAACCTGATTACAGTGGCGCCGCGAAACTCCCGCACCATTGATAAAAGGAAAAGAACACAATGGGTTCTCTCAAGACAGCGCCGATGCGCTATCTGTTGTTGGTCACCGGCGCCTGGCTGGTGGTGTTTCTCCTCACCCGCATCGCACTGCTGCTGACTCATCTGGATGAGGCCGGCGGCGGGGCGTTGTCCGTGTTCGGTATCGGCCTGATCTACGATCTGGGCTTTCTCGCCTATGCCGCCTTGCCGTTGGGCCTGTACCTGTTGCTGTGCCCGCCGGCCCTGTGGCGTCGTCGCGGTCACCGCTGGTTCCTCCAGGGACTGCTGACGGTCAGCCTGTACGCCATGCTGTTTACGGCGGTGGCCGAGTGGCTGTTCTGGGATGAGTTCGGGGTTCGCTTCAATTTCATCGCCGTCGATTATCTGGTGTATTCCGACGAAGTGCTGAACAACGTGCTGGAGTCCTACCCGATCGGCAAGTTGCTCAGCATCCTGGCAGTGCTGGCCATCGTGTTGAGTTTCGCGCTGCGCAAACCGTTCAACGCAGCGCTGGATGCACCGCTGCCGCCATTGCGCGGGCGTCTGCTCAATGCACTGGCTCTGCTGGTGGTCGCGGGTCTGAGCCTGCAACTGATCAGCCAGGACGCACCGCGCGCCCAGGGCGGCAACGCCTATCAGAACGAACTGGCGAGCAACGGCCCTTATCAGTTCTTCGCCGCGTTCCGTAACAACGAGCTGGACTACAGCCAGTTCTACAAGAGCCTGCCAGCGGACAAAGTCGCCGGTCAGATTCGAGCCGAGCTGAACGAGCCCAATGCCCGTTTCGTCGGCAAGGATCCTCAGGACATCCGTCGCGATATCGACAACCCGGGCGTCACCCGCAAACCGAACATTGTGCTGGTGACCATCGAGAGCCTCAGCGCCAAGTACCTGGGCAGCAACGGTGACGGCCGCAACCTGACGCCGAACCTCGACGCCTTGCGCAAGCAGAGTCTGTACTTCAACAATTTCTACGCCACCGGCACGCGCACCGACCGGGGTCTGGAAGCCATTACCCTGGCCATTCCACCGACGCCGGGCCGTTCCATCGTCAAGCGCATCGGTCGCGAGAGCGGTTTTGCCAGCCTTGGCCAGCAATTGAGCGCCGTCGGCTATGACAGCGTGTTCGTCTACGGTGGCCGTGGCTACTTCGACAACATGAACGCGTTCTTCAGTGGCAACGGCTATCGCGTTGTCGACCAGAGCAGCGTCGACGAGTCGGAGATTCACTTCAAAAATGCGTGGGGCATGGCCGACGAGGATCTGTACAAACAGACGCTGAAGCTGGCGGACGCCGACTACGCCAAGCAGCAGCCTTTCCTGCTTCAGCTGATGACCACCTCCAACCACCGCCCGTACACCTATCCGGAAAACCGCATCGACATCAAATCGGGCAACGGTCGTGATGGTGCGGTGAAGTACACCGACTACGCCATCGGTCAGTTCCTGGAGCAGGCGCGGCAGAAACCGTGGTTCGACAACACGATCTTCATCTTCGTCGCCGACCATACTGCCGGCAGCGCGGGCAAGGAAGACCTGCCGATCACCAACTACCAGATCCCGCTGTTCATCTATGCACCGAAGCTGATCGAGCCACGGGAGAACGCGCAACTGGCCAGCCAGATCGACCTCGCGCCGACCCTGCTGGGTTTGTTGAACCTGGATTACCAATCGACGTTCTTCGGCCGCAACCTGCTGGCGGACAACCCGCTGCCACCTCGGGTGGTGGTGGGCAACTATCAGCACCTGGGGCTGTTCGACGGCAAGGATCTGGCGATCCTCAGCCCACGCCAGGGCCTGCGCCGGCATGACGATGCGCTGACCGAAAGCCGCGAGTCCCGGGTCGGCAGCGACGACCCGATGGTCAGTCGCGCCATCACGTATTACCAAACCGCCAGTTATGGCTTCAAGCAACAGCTGCTTGGCTGGAAAGCACCCAAGGAGGGTGCCGAGCAAGTCAGCGATCGTTAATCGAGGCGCCCCGGACTGATGCTCCGGGGCGTTTTCCCGTTCTGGATCCCTCATGTCATCAAATGTTGTACGTCCCGCCCCTCGCCCGCTGAACTTCTGGCTTTGCCTGGGGATTCCCGCCGTCGCCGCCACCCTTCTGGTACTGCTCGAACTGACCGATCTGGACATGAATCTGGCGCGAATGTTCTACGACCCCGCCGCCGGCGACTTCATCGGGCGCCACAGTTACTTTCTGGAAAACATCCTTCACGACCGCGCCAAGCAGGTGGTGATCGCGTTTTCGGTGTTCGCCGTCATCGGTTTCATCGGCGCGTTTTTCATCGACCGGATCAAACCCTACAAGCGTGAACTGGGCTGCCTGGTGCTGTCCCTGGGCCTGGCGACCTCATTCGTGACACCGATGAAAGCTGTGACTGCCGTGCAGTGCCCATGGAGCCTTGAGCAATTCGGCGGTCATGAAACCTACAGCAAACTGCTGGAACATCGCCCGCCTACCGACAAGCCCGGCCGCTGCTGGCCCGGTGGTCATGCGGCAACGGGGTTCACCCTGTTTGCGCTGTTCTTCGTGCTGCGTGATCGTCGCCCGCGACTGGCGCGGCAGGCGTTCATCTTTGCCTTTGCGCTGGGTTCGGTGTTTTCGATCAGCCGGATGATGCAGGGCGCACACTTCTTTTCCCACAACGTGTGGACGGCGATCTTCTGCTGGCTGATCTGCCTGGGGTCGTATTACTGGGTGCTGTATCGCCCGACCGTCAAAGCAGAAGCGGCCATGAAGGCACAACCGGTAAACGCCTGATGACTTGAAGGCCGGACAATAAAATCAGGGCAATAAAAAACCCCGTCTGCTCTCGCAGACGGGGTTTTTCGTTACAGGGGTAAGGCTGGCTTACATCATGCCGCCCATGCCACCCATGCCGCCCATGTCTGGCATACCGCCGCCAGCTGCACCTTCTTTCTTCGGTGCGTCGGCAACAGCGGCTTCGGTGGTCAGGATCAGACCGCCGATGGACGCTGCGGCTTGCAGAGCCGAACGGGTCACCTTGGTTGGGTCCAGGATGCCCATTTCGATCATGTCGCCGTATTCGCCGGAAGCAGCGTTGTAACCGAAGTTACCTTTGCCGTTTTTGACTTCGTTGACGACTACGCTTGGCTCGTCACCGGAGTTGGCAGCGATCTGACGCAGCGGCGCTTCAACAGCGCGACGCAGCACAGCGATACCGACGTTCTGGTCAGCGTTGTCGCCGGTCAGTTCGGTCAGGGCTTCCAGAGCACGGATCAGCGCAACGCCACCGCCAGGTACCACGCCTTCTTCAACGGCTGCACGGGTTGCGTGCAGGGCGTCTTCAACGCGGGCTTTCTTCTCTTTCATTTCGACTTCGGAACCGGCGCCAACCTTGATCACTGCAACGCCGCCGGACAGCTTGGCCAGACGCTCTTGCAGTTTTTCACGGTCGTAGTCCGAGGAAGTTTCGGCAACCTGGGCACGGATCTGAGCGATGCGGGCTTCGATGTCGCCTTGAACGCCAGCACCGTCAACGATGATGGTGTTTTCCTTGGACAGGGTGACGCGCTTGGCGTTGCCCAGGTGTTCCAGGGTGGTGCTTTCCAGGCTCAGGCCGATCTCTTCGGAGATCACGGTACCGCCGGTCAGAACGGCGATGTCCTGCAGCATGGCCTTGCGACGGTCGCCGAAGCCTGGAGCCTTGACGGCTGCGACTTTAACGATGCCACGCATGTTGTTCACAACCAGAGTCGCCAGGGCTTCGCCTTCAACGTCTTCGGCCACGATCAGCAGTGGACGGCCGGCTTTGGCAACGGCTTCCAATACTGGCAGCATTTCGCGGATGTTCGAGATCTTCTTGTCGACCAGCAGGATCAGCGGGCCGTCGAGCTCGGCGACCATGGTGTCCGGCTTGTTGACGAAGTACGGAGACAGGTAACCACGGTCGAACTGCATGCCTTCTACAACCGACAGTTCGTTTTCCAGGCCCGAGCCTTCCTCAACGGTGATCACGCCTTCTTTACCGACTTTCTCCATGGCTTCGGCAATGATGTCGCCGATGGAGTTGTCGGAGTTGGCGGAGATGGTGCCGACCTGAGCGATGGCCTTGGTGTCAGCGCATGGCTTGGACAGGGCTTTGAGCTCTTTGACGATCGCGATGGTCGCTTTGTCGATACCGCGTTTCAGGTCCATCGGGTTCATGCCGGCAGCGACGGCTTTCAGGCCTTCGTTGACGATCGACTGAGCCAGAACAGTAGCGGTGGTAGTACCGTCACCGGCGTCATCGTTGGCACGGGAGGCAACGTCTTTGACCAGCTGCGCGCCCATGTTTTCGAAGCGATCTTCGAGTTCGATTTCTTTGGCGACGGACACGCCGTCCTTGGTGATGGTCGGAGCGCCGAAGCTCTTCTCGAGGATCACGTTACGGCCTTTCGGGCCCAGGGTTGCTTTTACCGCGTCAGCCAGAACGTTGACGCCTTTGAGCATTTTGGAGCGAGCGGCATCGCCGAATTTAACTTCTTTAGCAGCCATGATCGATATTCCTTAAATACTTTGTAGTAGCGGGAAAATGAACGGGGGTAATCAGCCTTCGATAACGGCGAGGATTTCGTTCTCGCTCATTACCAGCAGGTCTTCGCCGTCGACTTTCACAGTGTTGCTGCCGGAGTACGGACCGAACACAACCTTGTCGCCCACCTTCACGGACAGTGCGCGCACTTCACCGCTTTCCAGTGCCTTGCCCGGGCCTACAGCCAGAATCTCACCGTGGTTGGCTTTTTCAGCAGCCGAACCTGGCAGGACGATACCGCCAGCGGTTTTCTTTTCTTCTTCGCTGCGACGGATGACGACGCGGTCATGCAGAGGACGAAGCTTCATTGTCGATCTCTCCTAATTGTGGTTTTCATCGGCCGGTGTAGTCCCGGCGGGTTTAACGAATCCGGCCTGCGCCGGTTGCGGTTCGTCGAGCGAGCCGCGGAAGTCTGTCCGGTTCAAATACCGGAAACCTTTCGGTGACCGATACATAAGGGCGCATAAGCTTATTACAAGGGCAGGCCCAAAATTTTTTCATCGCGGCTTGTCATAAGCGCGGCCGTAAACGAACACGGCACCCGAAGGTGCCGTGTGAGTGAGGAGGTCAGTGGGTGTCGCGGTGTTCGAACTCGCCTTCGATCACATCGCCTTCGCGGCCCAGAGGCTGGCGCGGTGCGGGACCGCCGCGAGGTTGCAGGTCATCGGCGAACGCACGCTGACGCATGGCCTGTTCTTCGGCGCGCTGGCGCATTTTGTTGGCGAACAGGCGTCGGCTGAACGGCAACAGCAGCACCAGACCGACCACATCGCTGATGAAGCCCGGCAGGATCAACAGGCCACCGGCCAGGGCCAGCATCAGGCCTTCGAGCATGGTTTGCGCAGGCAGCTCGCCGCGGTTCAGGTTTTCACGGGCACGCAGGGCGGTTGCCAGTCCGGCGATACGCAGCACAAATACGCCGAACATCGAGCCGAGAATGATCAGCAGCAGGGCCGGGAAAAATCCGATCGATCCTGCCACTTTGACGAATACGAACAGCTCCAACACCGGGAACAGCAGAAAGAGCAACAAAAAAGGGCGCATCAAAGTTTCCTCAACGCAAGAAATGCCTTGCAGTAAGCCTTAGATGACGTCGCCCTTTCGTGAATTCAAGCGTCGGCCACCGCATTTTTTGGCCAGACCTCGGCGTGAGCCAGAGAAACCAAGGCTTCGCGCACTTGTATCGGCGTGTGACAAGGCGCTTGAAACGGCAGCCAGTACAGCGCCTGACCGATGCGCAGGTGCATGCCTTCGGTGTCGATCCCGGCCATTTGTGCCGGAACGGTTTTCGGCAGCCCGGCGAGGTCGACGTAATGCGCGATGGCCTTGGCGTGGTCGCTGTTCATGTGCTCGACCATGCTGATCTCGGCCTTGCCGGCGAACGGGTTGGCCAGGGTCAAGTGATCAACCCAGTGGATTGCGCCGAAACCGCCGATGTAACGATGGCGCACTGGTTTGAGCACCCAGAAATCGAAGTCGTGGGCCTTGTGGTAATTCTGCGAATCGGGGAAATAACGGTAGTAGCGCTCGGCGGCAGCTTCGATGGCTGCGGCGTCTTCGAGCTTTTCCGCTTCGGCCAGATAGGTCAGGCGACCAACGGCTTGCACATCGTCAGCCTCGCGCTCCCCCACCAGCAGCGAACATTTCGGATCTTTCTGCAGGTTGTGAGTGTGCTGGGCGATACGGCTGATCAGGATCAGCGGCCGGCCCTGCTCGTCCAGGCAGTAGGGAACCACGGAGCCAAACGGAAAACCGGGCATTGATTTTGAGTGGGTCGACAGCACGCCACGGTATTCCTTGAGAAGCAATTCTCGGGCATTCTTAGCCGCTTCAACGCTCAATTTATGACTCCTTAAATAGAATCCGTCGAAAAAACGGACGGGCAACCTGGATACGTCCCGGTCGCCATCGGGGCAGTTCTCATGTGCAGCCAGGCCATGTCGGGCGCAGATCGAGAGGCTCTCTAAAGGACACCACTCTTACCTGCTCTCGGAGGCATGCGAATGCAACTCAACGACAAAGTAATCATTATCACTGGCGGTTGCCAAGGTTTGGGCCGCTCGATGGCCGAGTATTTCGCAGGCAAGGGCGCGAAGCTGGCGCTGGTCGACCTGAACCAGGAAAAACTCGATGACGCGGTCGCGGCCTGCAAGGCCAAGGGTGTCGAGGCGCGCAGCTATCTGTGCAACGTCGCCAACGAAGAGCAGGTGACACACATGGTTGCCCAGGTCGCCGAAGACTTCGGCGCGATCCACGGCCTGATCAACAACGCCGGGATCCTGCGCGACGGCCTGCTGCTCAAGGTCAAGGACGGCGAGATGACCAAGATGAGCCTGGCCCAGTGGCAGGCGGTGATCGACGTCAACCTGACCGGCGTATTCCTCTGCACCCGTGAAGTCGCGGCGAAAATGGTCGAACTGAAGAACAGCGGCGCGATCATCAACATCTCGTCGATCTCCCGCGCGGGCAACGTCGGCCAGACCAACTACTCCGCCGCCAAGGCCGGCGTCGCGGCGGCGACGGTGACCTGGGCCAAGGAACTGGCGCGCTACGGCATTCGCGTGGCGGGCATTGCACCGGGCTTCATTGAAACCGAGATGACCCTGGGCATGAAGCCCGAAGCACTGGAGAAAATGACTTCAGGCATTCCGCTCAAGCGCATGGGCAAGCCGGAAGAGATCGCCCATTCGGCGGCGTACATCTTCGAGAACGACTACTACACCGGCCGGATTCTGGAGATGGATGGCGGGTTGCGCATCTAACTGACAACACAAAACCAAATGTGGGAGCGGGCTTGCTCGCTCCCACAATTGAATGTGTTTCAGACCATCAATCGTCGCTGATGGTGATGTTCGGCATCGCCGGCGAAGCCGCTTCCTGCAACACGATCCGCGCACCGACGTGGCGCGCCAGTTCCTGATAGACCATGGCGATCTGGCTGTCCGGCTCGGCAATCACCGTCGGTTTGCCGCCATCGGCCTGTTCGCGGATCAGCATCGACAGCGGCAACGAAGCCAGCAGCTCGACGCCGAACTGGGTCGCCAGCTTCTCGCCACCGCCCTCACCGAACAGATGCTCGGCATGCCCGCAGTTCGAGCAGATGTGCACCGCCATGTTCTCCACCACGCCCAGCACCGGAATGTTGACCTTACGGAACATCTCCACGCCTTTGCGCGCATCGAGCAACGCCAGATCCTGCGGCGTGGTGACGATCACCGCGCCGGCCACCGGCACTTTCTGCGCCAGGGTCAGCTGAATGTCGCCGGTGCCTGGCGGCATGTCGATGACCAGGTAATCCAGGTCGCCCCAGGCGGTTTGCGTGACCAGTTGCAGCAGCGCCCCGGAGACCATCGGCCCGCGCCAGACCATCGGCGTGTTGTCGTCGGTCAGGAAGGCCATCGACATCACTTCGACACCATGGGCCTGAAGCGGCACAAACCACTTCTGGTCCTTGATCTGCGGGCGGGTGCCCTCGGGGATGCCGAACATGATGCCCTGGCTCGGGCCGTAGATATCGGCGTCGAGAATCCCGACCTTCGCACCTTCACGGGCCAGCGCCAGGGCCAGGTTGGCGGCGGTGGTGGATTTGCCCACACCGCCCTTGCCGGATGCCACTGCAACCACGTTCTTGACGTTGGCCAGCCCCGGAATCTGAGCCTGGGCCTTGTGCGCGGCGATCACGCTGTTGACTTCGACCTTGGCCGACACCACGCCGTCGAGGTTTTCGATGGCCAGTTGCAGCATTTGCGCCCAGCCGCTCTTGAACAGACCGGCGGCATAACCGATTTCCAGCTGCACGCTGACGCGGTCGCCGGCAATTTCGATGTTGCGCACGCAACCGGCGCTGACCGGGTCCTGGTTCAGGTAGGGGTCGGTGTATTGGCTGAGGACGGCTTCCACCGCTGCGCGAGTGACGGCGCTCATGGGCAACTCCGATATCAAGACTGGGAAAAGAAAGATGGCGGGTATCCTACCCCTTCTGTCCTCCGGACGGCATGCCCGGCAACGATTTGCAGGGGTGAAATATCTTTCCCGGCGCTTTATAGTGGCCGACCTCCGTTTCATCAAGTAGCGAAGCCCCACATGTCCGAACCACGCAAGATTCTCGTCACCAGCGCCCTGCCCTACGCCAACGGTTCGATCCACCTTGGCCACATGCTGGAATACATCCAGACCGATATGTGGGTGCGCTTCCAGAAGCATCGCGGCAATCAGTGCATTTATGTCTGCGCCGACGACGCCCACGGTTCGGCGATCATGCTGCGCGCGGAAAAGGAAGGCATCACCCCGGAACAACTGATCGCCAACGTCCAGGCTGAACACAGCGCCGACTTTGCCGACTTCCTGGTGGACTTCGACAACTTCCACTCCACTCACGCCGAAGAAAACCGTGAGCTGTCGAGCCAGATCTACCTGAAGCTGCGTGACGCCGGGCACATCGCCCAACGTTCGATCACCCAGTATTTCGACCCGGAAAAGAAAATGTTCCTGGCCGACCGCTTCATCAAGGGCACCTGCCCGAAATGCGGCACCGAAGACCAGTACGGCGACAACTGCGAAAAATGCGGCGCGACCTACGCACCGACCGACCTGAAGGATCCGAAGTCGGCCATCTCCGGCGCCACCCCGGTGCTCAAGGATTCCCAGCACTTCTTCTTCAAGCTGCCGGACTTCCAGGAAATGCTGCAGGCCTGGACCCGCAGCGGCACCCTGCAGGACGCCGTGGCCAACAAGATCGCCGAATGGCTGGACGCCGGCCTGCAACAGTGGGATATCTCCCGCGATGCGCCGTACTTCGGTTTCGAGATCCCGGGCGAGCCGGGCAAGTACTTCTATGTGTGGCTGGACGCGCCGATCGGCTACATGGCCAGCTTCAAGAACCTCTGCAACCGCACGCCGGAGCTGGACTTCGACGCGTTCTGGGGCAAGGACTCCACCGCCGAGCTGTACCACTTCATCGGCAAGGACATCGTCAACTTCCATGCCCTGTTCTGGCCGGCGATGCTCGAAGGCGCGGGTTTGCGCAAACCGACCGGGATCAACGTACACGGCTACCTGACCGTCAACGGTCAGAAGATGTCCAAGTCCCGCGGCACCTTCATCAAGGCCCGTACCTACCTGGATCACCTGTCGCCGGAATACCTGCGCTACTACTACGCGGCCAAACTCGGCCGTGGCGTGGACGACCTCGACCTGAACCTCGAAGACTTCGTGCAGAAGGTCAACTCCGACCTGGTCGGCAAAGTGGTCAACATCGCCAGCCGTTGCGCCGGTTTCATCCAGAAGGGCAACGCCGGCCTGCTGGTGGACAAAAACGCCGCACCGGAACTGACCGACGCATTCCTGGCCGCTGCGCCGAGCATCGCCGACGCCTATGAAGCCCGCGACTTCGCCCGCGCCATGCGTGAAACCATGGCACTGGCAGACCGTGCCAACGCCTGGATCGCCGACAAGGCACCATGGTCGCTGAACAAACAGGAAGGCAAGCAGGATGAAGTCCAGGCGGTCTGCGCCACGGCGATCAACCTGTTCCGCCAGCTGGTGATCTTCCTCAAACCGGTGCTGCCAGTGCTGGCCGCCGATGCCGAGGCGTTCCTCAACGTGGCCCCGCTGACCTGGAACGACCACACCACCCTGCTGGCCAACCACCAGTTGAACGAATTCAAGCCGTTGATGACCCGCATCGACCCGGTAAAAGTGCAAGCCATGACCGACGCCTCGAAAGAAGACCTGACCGCCAGCCAGACCGACACCGGCGCCGCCGCGCCTGCCGGCAATGGCGAACTGGCCAAGGATCCGCTGTCGCCGGAAATCGACTTCGACACCTTCGCCGCCGTCGACCTGCGCGTGGCACTGATCGTCAAGGCCGAACATGTTGAAGGCGCGGACAAGCTGCTGCGTCTGACCCTCGACATCGGTGACGAGCAACGCAACGTGTTCTCCGGAATCAAGAGCGCTTACCCGGATCCGTCGAAACTCGACGGTCGCCTGACCATGATGATCGCCAACCTCAAGCCACGGAAAATGAAGTTCGGCATCTCCGAAGGCATGGTGATGGCAGCCGGCCCTGGCGGTGAAGAAATCTACCTGCTGAGCCCGGACAGCGGCGCCAAGCCGGGTCAGCGCATCAAGTAAGGTTTTGCACTGATCGATCCCACAGGCGTACCCCGTGCGCCTGTGGGATTTTTCATATCTGGCCCACCCGTCATGGCGGCCGGAAAATGCCTAATCTTAAGTGACATCCGCCCGCTCTCACCGGCAGAACCATGACCGAACTCGTGCTTACGCTCTTCAGTGCTGCGCTGATCAACAACTTCGTGTTGCACTGGCCGCTGGGCGTCGATCCGCTGCTGGCGGGCGAGCGCCGTCAGGTGCATGCGCTGGGGCTGGCGACGTTGTGTCTGATGTTGATTGTCGGCGTGACGGGTTACGCGATCGGGCATTGGCTGCTGGTGCCGTTGCAACTGGAGTTCCTGCGGATGCTTGTGTTCCTGCCACTGAGCGTGCTGCTGATCGCACCTTTGCTGAAGTTGCTGACGCGATGGCGACCCGATATGCCTTTTGACGGTTTGTGGCCGCTGCTGCTGGGCAACGCGGGTGTGCTGGGGCTGACACTGATCAACGCGCAAGCAGATAAAGGCCTGTTTCATGCGACAGCGCTGAGCCTGGGTGCCGGACTGGGTTTCTGGCTGGTGTTGAGCCTGTTCAGCGATTTGCGTGAGCGCACGGCCGACAACGATATTCCCCTGCCCTTTCGTGGCCTGCCGATCCAGTTGATCGGCGCCGGACTGATGGCCGTGGCTTTTCTCGGATTCAGTGGACTGATCAAAACATGAGTCTGATTCAACGCATCGACGCCTTGCTGCCGCAGACCCAATGCGGCAAGTGCGGTCATCCCGGATGCAAACCCTACGCTGAAGGCATCGCCGCCGGTGAGCCGATCAACAAGTGCCCGCCCGGTGGCGACGAAACCATCGCGGCGCTGGCCGAACTGTTGAAAATCCCGGTGCTGGAACTGGACATCAGCCGCGGTTCGGCGCCACCGCAAGTGGCCTATATCCGCGAAGCCGAATGCATCGGCTGCACCAAGTGCATTCAAGCCTGCCCGATCGACGCCATCGTTGGTGCGGCGAAACTGATGCACACGGTGATCATCGACGAGTGCACCGGTTGCGATCTGTGCGTGGCGCCCTGCCCGGTGGACTGCATTGAAATGCACCCGCTGCCGCTGGGTACGCTGCCGGTGGTTGGAGGCCTGGCCAACAGCCTCGAAGAACAACAGGCACGCACCAAAAAGCGCGATCACGCCCGCCTGCGCTTCGAACGGCGCAACGCTCGTCTGCAACGCGAAGAACAGCAGAAACAGGCCGAACGCGAGGCTCGGGCGCAGCGCGCGGCACAGGTTGAAGTTGCGTCCGCCACGCTTGATCCGGTGCAGGCGGCACTGGAGCGGGTGCGTGCTCAGAAAGCCGTAACCGCCGACGCCGCGCTGAAAAAGGCCAAGATCGACGTGGCGATGAGCCGAGCTCAGTTGCACAAGTCGCTGAAAGCCTTCGGTCATCCGCCGACCTTCGAACAGCAGTCGCAACTGATCGTGTTGCAGCAGCAATTCGAAGCCGCCGAACAGGCCCTGGCGAAACTGGAAAGCAGCGCCACACCTGCGCCGGCCGTGGCGGCCCCAGCAAAAGACGCCGACCTGAAACGGGCGAAAATCCAGCTGGCGATGCGCCGGGCCGAGCTGAAAAAGGCCCAGACCGCAGAGGCTCCGCCGGAGCAGATTGCAGCACTGGAACAAGCCCTGCGTGACGCCGAACAAGCGTTGCACGACGCCGAAGCCGCGAGCGACCAACCGCTGCCCGACCTTGTGCGCGTGGAGAAACGTCCGATCGACAACCAGCTTCGTCAGCTGAAAACCGAATTGGCCTACGCGCGCGCCGAGCTGAACAAACTGCAACGACGCGAAGGCACTCCAGTCGAAGTCCTCGACAAGGCCCGCACCCGCCTGCAAGAGGCCGAGCGGCAGGTACAAGCCCATGTCATTCATTGAAACCAGAGACGAGCGCCTGCAACAGGCAATGAAGCTAGTCCTGCTGGCGACATTGCCGGGGTTGCTGGCGTTGTTCTGGTTTTACGGCTGGGGCGTGTTGATCAACCTGATCCTGTCCGTCGTCACAGCCTTGAGCGTCGAAGCCGCCGTGACATCTCTGCGCCGGCAACCGCTGCAATCCACATTGACCGATGGCAGCGCAGTGGTCAGCGCCACGCTGCTGGCCATCGCCCTGCCGCCTTACTGCCCGTGGTGGCTGACGGTCACAGCAATCGGCTCAGGCCTGCTGTTGGGCAAACACTTGTACGGTGGCGTGGGCCGAAACCCTTTCAATCCGGCCATGCTCGGTTTTGCCGTGGCGATGGTGATGTTCCCGCAGCCGATGACCCATTGGCCGGCCCATGGGATGGATCTGACGGCGGCTGTTGGCCAGGTGTTCAACCTGGGCACGCAGCCGGACGCCTGGGTCCAGGCCACGGCGCTGGACAGCCTGCGTATCAACAAAAGCCTGACTATCGATGAATTGTTCGCCACCCACCCGGCATTCGGCCGTTTCGGTGGACATGGCGTGGAGTGGGTGAACCTGGCGTTTCTCGCCGGTGGACTGTTTCTGCTACAGCGCCGGGCGATCGGCTGGCACGCACCGGTCGGCATGCTCGCCAGCCTGTTCGTCATCAGCCTGCTGTGCTGGAACGGCTCGGGGTCGGATTCCCATGGCTCGCCACTGTTTCATCTGCTGAACGGCGCAACCATGCTGGGGGCATTCTTCATCGTCACTGAACCGGTTTCCGGTGCAAAAAGTCCCCTCGCTCGCTTGCTGTTCGGCGTGGGCGTCGGCCTGCTGACTTATCTGATTCGTACCTGGGGCGGTTATCCCGACGGCGTGGCGTTCGCGGTGTTGCTGATGAACCTGTGCGTGCCGGCTCTGGAACGCCTTGCCGCTGTCCGTCAGACGCAGGTGACGCCATGAACCGCGCGAGCAGCCTGATGACCTTGGTGCTGCTGGCGACTGCAGGCGTCGGCGTGACTTACATTGTGCAACGCAGCAATGCCTCGCACATCGCCGCCGAACAGCGCCAGCTCGAAAATCGCAAATGGCTGGATGTGCTTTCAGTCGATGCGTACGACAACCAACCTCTGGAACAACCTTTGGCGCTGACTGGCACCGACCTGAGTCACAGCCTGCTGCTGGGCGGTTATCGAGCGACCAAAGCCGGTCAACCCGTAGCGGTGCTGCTCCTCAGCCAGACTGAAGGTTATGCGGGGAGCATCGAGTTGCTGATTGCCATCGATGCCAATGGCCGATTGCTCGGTGTGAAAACCCTTGAGCAATCTGAAACGCCGGCACTGGGCGGGCATATCGGTGACTGGCCAAATAGCTGGTTGCAGGCGTTTATCGGCAAATCCGGCAGCCAACCGACAGATGCCGGATGGGCCTTGAAAAAGGATCAGGGGCAATTCGACCAGATCGCGGGCGCAACCATGACCTCCCGCGCGGCCATCAACGCCATCCACGATGCCCTGCGCTATTTCGATGATCACCGCACGACCCTGCTGGGGAGCGCGCCATGAACACCTCAGCGACACTGTCGAATTCAATGATGCTGGTGCTGTTGATCGGCGCCACCGACGCCGTGGCCGGTGCGCTGGCGACTCTGTTGCTGTTCACCGTTGTGGTGAGCGCGTATGGCTTGTGCATGGCAGCGCTGCGCGTACGCCTGAGCAACGAGAGCCTGTTGCCGGTCAGTCTGGTACTGGCCGCGACCCTGGCCGGCTGCGCCGATATTCTGCTGCAAAGCGCGTCGGTGCAGTGGCATCAGCAGATCAGCCTGTACACGGGACTGATCGGCCTGCAATGCGTTGTACTGGAACACAATGGATTTTTTCGCCTGCCGATCAATGGAAAACTGAAACTGTGCGGGCTGTTTGCCGCGCTGATGACAGTGATGGCCGTGTTGCGCGAACTGATCGGTCAGGGCAGCATCGGCCATCATCTGTTTGAACACTGGCAAGGCTTGATCCCGTTTGCCGACGGCCTGCATTTCGCGACGCTGGCGCCTGGCGCCTTCATACTGCTGGGATTGTTGCTCGCTGCCCGTCAGGCCTGGACTCGCCCCGCCCCACCCGAGGAAACGCATCACCCATGAATGCCGCCAAACGCCTGGAGATCTTCCGCAGGTTTCACGAGGACAATCCCGAGCCCAAGACTGAACTGGCCTATTCATCACCTTTCGAGCTGTTGATTGCGGTGATCCTGTCCGCGCAGTCGACGGATGTCGGGGTGAACAAGGCGACCGCGAAACTGTTCCCGGTAGCCAATACGCCAGCGGCCATTCACGCGTTGGGCGTGGAAGGCTTGTCCGAGTACATCAAGACGATCGGTCTGTATAACAGCAAGGCCAAAAACGTGATCGAGACCTGCCGCCTGCTGATGGAACTGCACGATAGCCAGGTCCCGCAGACACGCGAAGAACTGGAGGCCCTGCCCGGCGTAGGCCGCAAGACTGCCAACGTCGTGCTCAACACGGCTTTTCGTCAGCTGACCATGGCTGTCGATACGCACATTTTCCGGGTAAGCAACCGCACGGGCATTGCCCCGGGCAAAAATGTGGTCGAGGTGGAAAAGAAGTTGATGAAGTTTGTACCAAAAGAGTATCTGCTGGACTCCCACCACTGGCTGATTCTGCACGGGCGCTATGTATGTCTGGCGCGCAAGCCGCGCTGTGGCAGCTGCCGGATCGAAGATCTGTGCGAGTACAAACACAAAACCTCTGACGATTGATCGGCTATTGGATTTATCGATTCGTCGATTGAAAAAATCTTTTTTACCCGTAGCAGGAATATCGATATAAGGAGCGCCAAAGGCAGTCTTAGCCTGGAGTTAACCTTATGACTGACAGCAAAGAACAACTGGACGTAGATGACGACTTCGTCGCTGCAGATGCCGACGACGCCGAGCCTGTGGTCGAAGTCGCCAAGACCAACCTCAGCAAGCGCCGCACCATCGATAACCTGCTCGAGGAGCGCCGACTGCAGAAGCAATTGGCCGATTACGATTTTGATCTGTGACATTTGAAAGCCTCCCGCAACGGAGGCTTTTTATTTTCTGCTGCAAGTCGATACCGATCCGCCCATGATCCCTCGACGGTTGAAGCCGTCAGACCAGCCCATTACGCTGGGCCAGCTCGATCAGATCCACCAGAGAGCGCGCATTGAGTTTCAACAGCAAGCGGGTCTTGTAGGTGCTGACAGTCTTGTTGCTGAGAAACATGCCATCAGCGATTTCCTTGTTGGTCCTGCCCCTTGCCAATTGTTGCAGCACCATCATCTCGCGCCCGGACAGGCGATCAACCATGTCGGCCTCACTGGCATTGCCCAGACTGGTCCGCACAGTATGCAAGGCCTGATTGGGAAAGTAGCTGTATCCGGACAGCACAGCCTTTATTGCGCTGAGCAGCTCGGTCAGATCCTGTTGCTTGCAAACATATCCCGCAGCCCCCGACTGCATGCAGCGCATGGAAAAATGGCCCGGGGCCTGAGAGGTCAGCACCAACACTTTCAAAGGCATCGCGCTCGTCGTCAGACGCGCAATGACTTCCAGTCCATCAAGTTTTGGTATGCCGATATCCAGAATGACAATATCGGGCATCTGGTCGCGGGCCAGTTGTAATGCATCCACTCCATTATCCGTTTCTGCAACGACTTCGTAGCCATGACGTTCCATCAGCATACGCACAGCAAGACGAATGACGGGATGATCATCCACGATCAACACTTTATTCATGGGCAAGTCCAGTTTCGCTGTTCGATTTTTTAGAACCGGCACAATAACGTAGTCGTTTCATGCTTGGCATAGCAAAGTTCCTTTGCACCTGCAGCGAGAGACGCCTCCTACAGGCAATAAAGATTTATCCTACAGAAAAGACTCATAAACGCCCAACAACAGACTAGATTAAATAAGCATTTAAACTTTCCGGACCTGCAATTCAAAAACCGGAAGCAATGAGATCTGCAAAGGGCAGATCAAACAAACAAAAAAACCGAAACAACATACCGATATCCATCCGGCTATTTTTAATATAGATACCAGATACCGAACACTGAAATCACTTCGGCCGGACTCTACAAGCAGCGCCAATAACCAACATGACGAGAAAGACCCTACCCATGAGTAAAGAACATGTTAAAGATCAATCAAAAAATCACCAACCCCATCACCGTCATTGCCATATTCGCTTTCATCTCAGAAACGTCTGCGGCGGTATCCTTGCCATTTCTCGACAATGCCGAACGTGAAATCTATATCTGGTTTTTGATCAGCTTCCCGTTCTATTTACTGTTCCTGTTCTTTATCACCTTGAACTTCAACTATCGCTCCCTGTATGCCCCATCGGACTTCGACAATGACAACAACTTCCTCAAGGCTTTTGAAGATACGGAGCCTCATTCATCCGAAGAACCATCAGATCGGGAAGAGCCGGAAATACATGTAATAAAACTGCCGAAACCCCTGAGCACACTGTGCATCGGTTTTATTCGAGGAACGAACGCCGAATCTCAAATAGACTCGATGAAGAAAAAAATTCTGCAACCGATAAAGCACTCACCCAGAATACTCCTCGTTCTGATCGATGATATGCCAGACACTTTCCCGAAAGAAAACATCATCAAATCGCTCAGACAAGGCAATAAAACAACAGGAACGACATACTGTATTATTTACGACATTCGCTCACCGAATATCACGGTATCGGGAAAGATTTAAAGTGAAACAGGGGGATGAATATTACTTCAACGCAATATTCGAAGTCATAAAGATGAAAACAGGAACGCTGACCGGCAACGATCAGGTCAACAGAAGGGTATTGCGGCATGGCGGCCTTGTCACAACGACAAGGCCGCCATTTGACGTCAGTTCCGAGGGGCTCAGAACAGCTTGCGGCCTTTGTTGGCAGCAATACGCATGCGCAGCGCGTTGAGTTTGATGAAGCCTGCGGCATCGGCCTGGTTGTAGGCGCCGCCGTCTTCTTCGAAAGTCGCGATGTTGGCGTCGAACAGCGAATCGTCGGACTTGCGGCCGGTCACGATCACGTTGCCCTTGTACAGCTTCAGGCGCACGACGCCATTCACGTTGACCTGGGAGGCGTCGATCATCTGTTGCAGCATCAGACGCTCCGGGCTCCACCAGTAACCGGTGTAGATCAGGCTGGCGTACTTCGGCATCAACTCGTCTTTCAAGTGAGCGACTTCGCGGTCCAGGGTGATCGATTCAATGGCGCGGTGAGCGCGCAGCATGATGGTGCCGCCCGGGGTTTCGTAGCAGCCACGGGATTTCATGCCGACGTAACGGTTCTCGACGATATCCAGACGGCCGATACCGTGTTGGCCGCCGATCTTGTTCAGGGTCGCCAGTACGGTGGCCGGAGTCATTTCGACGCCGTCCAGGGCGACGATGTCGCCGTTGCGGTAAGTCAGTTCCAGGTACTGCGGGGTGTCGGGAGCCTTCTCCGGGGAGACGGTCCAGCGCCACATGTCTTCTTCGTGCTCGGTCCAGGTGTCTTCCAGCACGCCGCCTTCATAGGAGATGTGCAGCAGGTTGGCGTCCATCGAGTACGGGGATTTCTTCTTGCCGTGGCGCTCGATCGGGATCGCGTGCTTCTCGGCGTAGTCCATCAGTTTCTCGCGGGACAGCAGGTCCCACTCGCGCCAAGGGGCGATCACTTTCACACCAGGCTTGAGCGCGTAGGCACCCAGCTCGAAACGGACCTGGTCGTTGCCCTTGCCGGTCGCGCCGTGGGAAATGGCATCGGCACCGGTTTCGTTGGCGATTTCGATCAGACGTTTGGCGATCAGCGGACGCGCGATGGAAGTACCCAACAGGTACTCGCCTTCGTAAACGGTGTTGGCACGGAACATCGGGAACACGAAGTCACGCACGAATTCTTCGCGCAGGTCGTCGATGTAGATTTCTTTGACGCCCATGGCCTGAGCCTTGGCGCGAGCCGGCTCGACCTCTTCGCCCTGACCCAGGTCAGCGGTGAAGGTCACGACTTCACAGTTATAAGTATCCTGCAGCCACTTGAGGATCACCGAAGTGTCCAGGCCGCCGGAATACGCCAGAACGACCTTGTTTACGTCCGCCATGCCATCACTCCACGGGGTTCTACGGAAAGCCGAGGAGTCTACCGCTCAAACGCGATAATTTACAGAGGCGCGACAGCTTAAGACGACAAAGCGACAGAATCTGTCGAGAGCGCGACGATGACCGGCAGGTCAGGAAGTCGCCGCTGCGTTGGCCGGCGTACTGGCTTGAGGCGCTGGAGCAGTGACCGGGGCCACCCGGGCCAACTTCACGCTGACCCGACGGTTCTTCGCCCGGTTGGCGGCATTGGTGTTGGGGACCAGTGGGTATTGCTCACCGTGGAAACGCACAGTGATCTGCGATTCGGCGATGCCGTTGGCCTTGAAGAAATCGACCACCGCCAGCGCGCGACGGCGCGACAACTCACGATTGGTCAGACGATTGCCGCTGTTGTCGGAGTAGCCATCGAGCTCAATGTGATTGACCGTAGGATCGGCCTTCATGAACTCGAGCATCACTTGCAGTCTGGCTTTCGCGGCAGCGTCCAGATCGGTGCCCTCGCCCGGAAAGCCGACCTGCGAGTTTTTGACCTGATCGAAATTCTGCGGGAGCAGTTTCGCCACACAGGTCTGATAGTCGTTGAACGCCTTGCTGAACTTGACCGGCAGCAAACGCACTTCGGAGACCCGTCCATCACCGGAGGCACGCCGCACCACCGGGCTGCGACCTTCCAGCAAACCACTGATCAACCCGCCGGCCTGCGACTGCGAACTATTGAACAGCACGTTGCCGGTGCCAATCCTGACGCTGCCCAGATTGATGTCATTGCGTCCCGGCTGCCAAGGCGCTGCCGCCGCCAGCAAGGTTGCCGAACCGCCGCCCAGCATCGCGTTGTAGGCGTTCAGGCGAAAAATCGCCTGCTCGCCGGCCTTGCGCACGAACTGGCCCGAGCCGAAGTCGGTGATCGGCTGCGTCAGGCGGCATTCGAACTTGTCGCCTTCGACCGTCCACTCAATGTTCTCCAGACGGGTCTGGTAGGTCAGTGCCATCGCGGGAAGACTGGCAAACACACTGAGCAAGACTAAATAACGCTGGCGCACGGGAGGCTCCATTGGCTTCTACAACAAAAAAGACCGATACATACATGTTTACGGCATACCTATGGGATATCGGACGCTCGTCGCAAAACTTGATAGCGAGTGCCTGCAAGAGTCTTTTCCGGTAGCATTCGCCTCAGTTTGACCCGCCTGGAATCCCCTCATGTCCGACCGCCTGACCCTGCTGCGTCCCGACGACTGGCACATTCATCTTCGTGATGGTGCCGTGTTGACCAATACCGTTGCAGATGTTGCGCGCACCTTTGGTCGCGCCATCATCATGCCCAACCTGGTACCTCCGGTGCGCAACGCCGCTGAAGCCGACGGCTATCGCCAGCGGATTCTCGCTGCCCGCCCGGCCGGCAGTCGTTTCGAGCCGTTGATGGTGCTGTACCTCACCGACCGTACCCAGCCCGAAGAAATTCGTGAAGCCAAGGCCAGCGGTTTTGTCCACGCGGCCAAGTTGTACCCGGCCGGCGCCACCACCAACTCCGATTCCGGGGTCACCAGCATCGACAAGATCTTCCCGGCGCTGGAAGCCATGGCCGAAGTCGGCATGCCGCTGCTGATCCACGGTGAAGTCACCCGTGGCGACGTCGATGTGTTCGACCGCGAGAAAATCTTCATCGACGAGCACATGCGTCGTGTGGTCGAGCGTTTCCCGACGCTCAAGGTCGTGTTCGAACACATCACCACCGGTGATGCCGTGCAGTTCGTCAACGAGGCTTCGGCCAACGTCGGCGCGACCATCACCGCGCATCATCTGCTGTACAACCGCAACCACATGCTGGTGGGCGGGATTCGGCCGCACTTCTATTGCCTGCCGATCCTCAAGCGCAACACCCACCAGGAAGCCCTGCTCGACGCCGCCACCAGCGGCAGCGCGAAGTTCTTCCTCGGCACCGACTCGGCGCCGCACGCCCAGCACGCCAAGGAAGCCGCCTGCGGCTGCGCCGGCTGCTACACCGCGTACGCCGCCATCGAGCTGTATGCCGAAGCCTTTGAACAGCGCAATGCGCTGGACAAGCTCGAAGCATTCGCCAGCCTCAACGGCCCGCGTTTCTACGGCCTGCCGGCCAACACCGACCGTATCACCCTGGTTCGTGAAGAATGGACCGCCCCGACCAGCCTGCCTTTCGGCGAGCTGACCGTTATCCCGCTGCGCGCCGGTGAAAAACTGCGCTGGCGCCTGCTGGAGGAACACGCGTGAGTGAAGACCATTTCGACGACGAACTGGACGGTCAAGGTGGCGGCGGCTCCCGCCATCCGATGGCAGCACGCTTTCGCGGCTACCTGCCGGTTGTCGTCGACGTAGAAACCGGTGGTTTCAACTCGGCCACCGATGCGTTGCTGGAGATTGCCGCGACCACCATCGCCATGGATGAAAAGGGTTTCGTCTACCCGGATCACACCTACTTCTTCCGCGTCGAGCCGTTCGAAGGCGCCAACGTCGAAGCGGCGGCACTGGAGTTCACCGGGATCAAGCTCGATCACCCGTTGCGCATGGCCGTCAGCGAAGAAACGGCCCTGACCGACATCTTCCGTGGCGTGCGCAAGGCCTTGAAGGCCAACGGTTGCAAGCGGGCGATCCTGGTCGGCCACAACAGCAGCTTCGACCTGGGCTTCCTCAACGCCGCCGTTGCGCGGCTGGACATGAAGCGCAATCCGTTCCACCCGTTCTCCAGCTTCGACACCGCGACCCTCGCCGGCCTGGCGTACGGTCAGACCGTGCTGGCGAAAGCCTGTCAGGCAGCCGATATCGATTTCGATGGCCGTGAAGCGCATTCGGCGCGTTACGACACCGAAAAGACCGCCGAGCTGTTCTGCGGCATCGTCAACCGCTGGAAACAGATGGGCGGCTGGGAAGACTTCGACGACTGATCTTCGTCGGGCTGCTTCCGAGCATGAAAAAACCGGCCACATGGGCCGGTTTTTTTGTACCTCGCTTTCTGTACCTGAAGCGTGCGCCTTACAGGGCAGCAGCGTTCTCGGTCAGGTAAGCCGCAACGCCTTCTGGCGAAGCGTTCATGCCCTTGTCGCCTTTTTTCCAGTTGGCAGGGCAGACTTCGCCGTGCTCTTCGTGGAATTGCAGAGCGTCGACCAGACGGATCAGCTCTTCCATGTTACGGCCCAGCGGCAGGTCATTGATGATCTGCGAACGGACAACGCCTTTGTCGTCGATCAGGAACGCGCCACGGAACGCCACGCCACCTTCGGACTCAACGTCGTAGGCCTTGGCGATGTCGTGCTTCATGTCGGCTGCCATGGTGTATTTCACCTGACCGATGCCGCCATTGTTGACCGGGGTGTTACGCCAGGCGTTGTGGGTGAAGTGCGAGTCGATCGAAACGGCGACCACTTCAACGTTACGTGCCTTGAAATCAGCCATGCGGTTGTCCAGAGCGATCAGCTCGGACGGGCAGACGAAGGTGAAGTCCAGCGGGTAGAAGAACACCAGGCCGTATTTGCCTTTGATGGCCGAGGACAGGGTGAAGCTGTCAACGATCTCGCCATTGCCGAGTACGGCCGGGACGGTGAAGTCAGGGGCTTGTTTGCCTACGAGTACGCTCATTGATATCTCCTGGTGTAGAAACTTGAAGTTCAGGGTCCGCGCCAGCCTGCCACCCTCAGGCGACAGCCCTGTGACACGAACCCCCTTCGCAAGGGCCGACCATCATACACTGCGTTTTTCGACTGTCCTCAAAGGTTTTTCGCGAAATCCCGGCTGGCATTCAGCCATGCACCACCGTTCGTCAGTCACAGGCGTTGGCGATGAAAACCACTGGGAAAGCACTTTGACAATCATTCTCGTTAACATTAAGATCCATCGCAATTGAGTCACAACCAGCGACGGTTCTCACTTATGTATGTTTGCCTCTGCACTGGCGTCACCGACGGACAGATCCGCGAAGCGATCTATGAAGGTTGCTGCAGCTATAAAGAAGTCCGTCAGGCCACCGGCGTCGCCAGCCAATGCGGCAAATGTGCGTGCCTCGCGAAGGAAGTGGTCCGCGAAACCCTGACCAAGCTGCAAACCGCCCAGGCTGCGATCCCCTACCCGGCAGAATTTACCGCCGCGTAATTATCACGAATTCGAAGAACCGGACTTATGTCCGGTTTTTTTATGCCTGAAAATCAATTGCTTAGCGTCTAGACGCGGAACACAAACATTCTTATTCAGATTAATTTTCATTTATTATTCAATAACTTAGGTTTGACACTTATAAATACCCAGCTCAAACTCTGCCTTATATACCGCTACTTAGGGCAGGACTCCCACCATGAAAGGCGACGTAACAGTCATCCAGCATCTCAACAAGATCCTTGCCAATGAGCTGGTCGCGATCAATCAGTACTTCCTGCATGCGCGCATGTACGAAGATTGGGGCCTGAACAAGCTGGGCAAGCACGAGTACCACGAATCCATCGACGAGATGAAGCACGCGGACAAGCTGATCAAGCGCATCCTGTTCCTCGAAGGCCTGCCGAACGTCCAGGACCTGGGCAAGCTGCACATCGGCGAGCACACCAAGGAAATGCTGGAGTGCGACCTGCGTATCGAGCGTACCGGTCACGCCGACCTGAAGGCAGCCATCGCTCATTGCGAATCCGTTGGCGACTTCGGCAGCCGCGAACTGCTTGAAGACATTCTTGAGTCCGAAGAAGAACACATCGACTGGCTGGAAACCCAACTCGGCCTGATCGATAAAGTCGGTCTTGAGAACTATCTGCAATCGCAGATGGGCGACGACGAGTGATTAGCCAGCGCTAAACACGAGATACAAAAAAGCCCCGCCCTCTTTCAAGAGGCGGGGCTTTTTATTGCCCGGACTTCAGACTCGCCGAAATCCAGGCTGAAACCAATCAGGCTTCGGACTTGGCCGCAGCAGCCTTGGCGGATGCTTCCTTGACCAGGGTCTGCAGTTCACCGTTGGCGAACATTTCAGCCATGATGTCGCTGCCACCGACCAGTTCACCGGCTACCCACAGTTGCGGGAAAGTCGGCCAGTTGGCGTACTTTGGCAGGTTGGCACGGATTTCCGGGTTCTGCAGGATGTCGACGTAGGCGAACTTCTCGCCACAGCCCATTACAGCCTGCGCAGCTTTCGCGGAGAAGCCACACTGCGGGGCATTCGGCGAGCCTTTCATGTAAAGCAGAATGGTGTTGTTGGCAATCTGCTCTTTAATCGTTTCGATGATATCCATGGAGCACCTCGGCTGAACTTTCCGACTCATGGGTCGGCACGGTGGCGCATTGTAACGGAATCCCGAGCGCCCTGCTCGGTCTCCCCGACAGACTTGCTCAAGCCGCCGCCACCGTCACCGGCACGCCGTTGAGCGCCGCATTGCCTGACAGCTCGTCGAGCTGGCATTCATCGGTCAGGTCATTGGCGCTCGAGCCCGGCTGGCCACTGGCAATCGCCATCTGCACCCCCGGCCGGGCATGACCCCAGCCGTGGGGCAGGCTGACCACGCCCGGCATCATGTCCGCACTGCCGAGCACCTCGACCTCGATCTGGCCGACCCTTGAACTGACCCGCACCAGTTGACCATCACTGAGCCCGCGACTGGCGAGATCCTCCGGATTCATCAACAACTGATGACGCGGCTTGCCCTTCACCAGTCGATGATAGTTGTGCATCCACGAGTTGTTGCTGCGCACATGACGGCGACCAATCATCAACAGTTCACCGGCGGCCGGCGCCTGCAAAGCAGAGAAACGCGCCAGGTCGGCGAGAATTTCCGGCGGCGCGGCCTGAACGCGTTGATTGGCGGTCTTCAATCGCGGTGTCAGGTTGGGTTTCAGCGCTCCCAGATCAACGCCGTGGGGATGATCGAACAGCGTCGCCAGCGACAATCTGTGTTCGGACGCATCGCCATAGGCGCCCATGCGCAACCCCATGTCGATCATCTTCGCCGGCGGCATCGTCGGTTTCAGTTCCTTGCCGGTCTTCGCCGCAAAGGCCTTGGCCAGGCCGACGAAGATTTCCCAGTCGTGCAGTGCGCCTTCAGGTTTGGCGAGAATCGACCGGTTGAAACGGGTGACGTTGCGCACCGCAAACAGGTTGAAGGTGGTGTCGTAGTGATCGTTCTCCAGCGCCGAGGTCGACGGCAGGATCAGGTCGGCATAGCGCGTGGTTTCGTTGATATACAGGTCGACACTGACCATGAACTCCAACCCGTCCAGCGCCTGCTCCAGTTGCCGGCCGTTGGGCGTGGACAGCACCGGGTTGCCGGCGACGGTGATTAACGCGCGGATCTGTCCTTCACCTTCGGTGAGCATTTCTTCGGCCAGTGCCGAGACCGGTAACTCGCCGCCGTATTCAGGACGCCCCGAAACACGGCTCTGCCATTTGTTGAAGTGCCCGCCTGAAGTCGATGCCACCAGATCCACCGCAGGCTCCGTGCACAGTGCACCGCCAACCCGATCGAGGTTGCCGGTCACCAGGTTGATCAACTGCACGACCCAATGGCACAGCGTGCCGAAAGCCTGAGTGGAAACCCCCATCCGGCCGTAACAGACGGCGCTCGGCGCGGCGGCGAAGTCCCGGGCCAGCTGGCGGATCTGTTCGGAGGGAACGGCGCACAACGGGCTCATGGCTTCGGCGGTGAAGCCCGCCACCGCCGCGCGAACCTCATCCAGACCGTCCACCGGCAAATGACTGCCTCGAGCCAGCCCCTCATCGAACAGCGTGTTGAGTACACCAAACAGCAACGCCGCATCACCACCCGGGCGCACGAACAAATGCTGATCGGCCATCGCCGCCGTCTCGCTGCGCCGTGGGTCGACCACCACTACTTTGCCGCCCCGGGCCTGGATCGCCTTCAGACGTTTCTCGACATCCGGCACGGTCATGATGCTGCCGTTGGACGCCAGCGGATTGCCGCCCAGGATCAGCATGAAATCCGTGTGATCGATATCCGGGATCGGCAGCAGCAAACCGTGGCCGTACATCAGGTAGCTGGTCAGGTGATGGGGCAGTTGGTCGACAGAAGTGGCCGAGTAACGATTGCGGGTTTTCAGCAGCCCCAGAAAGTAATTGCTGTGGGTCATCAGCCCGTAGTTGTGCACGCTGGGATTGCCCTGATACACGGCAACCGCATTCTGACCATGACGCTCCTGAATGGCCGAGAGCTTTTCGGCTACAAGCTCGAACGCTTCGTCCCACTCGATCGGCAACCATTCACTGCCGACCCGCCGCACGGGCTGGCGCAGACGATCCGGATCATTCTGGATGTCTTGCAGCGCGACGGCCTTGGGGCAGATGTGCCCGCGACTGAAGGTATCCAGTGCATCCCCCTTGATCGAGGTGATCTGCACCTGGCCGTCGGTTTCTGTGGTTTCGATGGTCAAGCCGCAGATGGCTTCACACAGGTGGCAGGCACGGTGATGGAGAGTCTTGGTCATGGCCAGTCTCTGTCTTGTTCTGGGCAGGCAAGCACGCCTGCGGGAACAAAACTATGGCGCGTGGCCGGGCGCCGCGCCAGCGACGTTCGTCTTGTGAATCGGCGGCCATCAGGCCGGCCGATAGACCCGCGTCAGTTCGCCGGAAGCTGTGGCGGTGCGGCCAGCTGGATTTCCTGGATGGTCTCGATCTGCTCGTGCGCGACGTGCACGCCGGTGAGTTCGCCGATCAATCGCCAGTGCTCATCGAGTCCGGCGCTAATGGTGGCCATGCGATCGATCATATGGCGGCCGGCCGTCTTGACCACTTCGTCTTCACTGCGCAGCAGTTCGAAAGACATTGAAGTGACCGATGCGGTCAGATGAGTCAGTGAGCGTGCCGTGTGGCCCAGCAATTCCATTAACAGTTTTTCTTTCGATTCCATGCGGAGGCTTCCTGCGTCGCTCGTGAGTTATTTATAACCCAGCACTTTGCTTTAGCAAATGTTTCAGATCTGACATCCGACCAGCGAATCCATGGCTGACCAGTCGCAAACCGACCAGACCTGTTCCATCCCCGCCCCGCCTGATTGCCAAGCCGTGCGACGTCAGTGTACAAAGGTCTGGAACCCGGCTCCAAACCGGCGCTTCGAGTGACCTCGTCACCCCCGCACAATCCGCAAAAATCGTAGCCTATTGGAAAAACGCGACATTTAGTGTCAATATCGCGCCTCCCCCTATTTCGTCGCCCCGTGCGGCTTACGCCGCAGGTCTCGCCCGTTGTTCCGATAAACAAGGCTTTGAGCATCTGCGGTTTGTAGCAAAAAGGTAGTCAATGATGAGCGCAAGGCACTTTCTCTCCCTGATGGATTGCACGCCCGAAGAGCTGGTCAGCGTGATCCGTCGAGGCGTTGAGCTCAAGGACCTGCGTAACCGCGGCGTACTGTTCGAGCCTTTGAAAAACCGCGTCCTGGGGATGATCTTCGAGAAATCCTCGACCCGTACCCGGATCTCCTTCGAGGCCGGCATGATCCAGCTCGGTGGCCAGGCGATCTTCCTTTCGCCGCGCGACACCCAGCTGGGCCGTGGCGAGCCCATCGGCGACTGCGCCATCGTCATGTCGAGCATGCTCGATGCGGTGATGATCCGTACCTTTGCCCATAGCACCCTGACCGAATTTGCCGCCAACTCCCGCGTGCCGGTGATCAACGGCCTGTCCGATGACCTGCACCCGTGCCAGTTGCTGGCCGACATGCAGACCTTCCTCGAACACCGTGGCTCGATCCAGGGCAAGACCGTGGCCTGGATCGGCGATGGCAACAACATGTGCAACAGCTATATAGAAGCGGCGATCCAGTTCGACTTCCAGTTGCGCGTGGCCTGCCCTGAAGGCTACGAGCCAAATCCCGAGTTCGTGGCCCGGGCCGGTGATCGCGTGACCATCGTCCGCGACCCGAAAGACGCCGTGCGTGGCGCGCATCTGGTCAGCACCGATGTCTGGACCTCCATGGGCCAGGAAGAGGAAACCGCCAAGCGCCTGAAGCTGTTTGCTCCGTTTCAGGTCAACCGCGCCCTGCTCGACCTGGCTGCCGATGACGTGCTATTCATGCACTGCCTGCCCGCCCACCGCGGTGAGGAAATCAGCCTCGACCTGCTTGATGACCCGCGCTCCGTCGCCTGGGATCAGGCAGAAAACCGTCTCCACGCACAGAAGGCCCTGCTCGAGTTCCTCGTCGAACCGGCATATCACCACGCATGAGTCATGAATTACTGCTGAACCTGCGCAACCTCGCTTGCGGCTATCAAGATCAACGTGTGGTGCAGAACCTCAATCTGCACCTCAACGCCGGCGACATCGGTTGCCTGCTCGGCTCGTCCGGCTGCGGCAAGACCACCACCCTGCGCGCCATCGCCGGTTTCGAACCGGTGCACGAAGGGGAAATCCAGCTCGGCGGGGAAACCCTCTCCAGCGCCGGTTTCACCCTCGCCCCGGAGAAGCGCCGGATCGGCATGGTGTTCCAGGACTACGCGCTGTTCCCGCACCTGAGTGTCGCGGACAACATCGCCTTCGGCATTCGCAAGCACCCGAACAAGGAGCGCGTCGTCGAAGAACTGCTGGAACTGGTCAACCTGAAGAACCTCGGCAAGCGCTTCCCGCACGAACTGTCCGGCGGCCAGCAGCAACGTGTTGCCCTCGCCCGCGCCCTGGCGCCGGAACCGCAACTGCTGCTGCTCGACGAGCCGTTCTCCAACCTCGACGGCGAACTGCGACGCAAGCTCAGCCATGAAGTGCGCGACATCCTCAAGGCCCGTGGCACCAGCGCAATTCTGGTGACCCACGATCAGGAAGAAGCCTTCGCCGTCAGCGATCACGTCGGCGTGTTCAAGGAAGGCCGGCTGGAGCAGTGGGATACGCCTTACAACCTCTATCACGAACCGGCGACACCGTTTGTTGCCAGCTTCATTGGCCAGGGCTATTTCATTCGCGGCCAGCTCGGCAGCCCGGAATCGGTGCACACCGAACTTGGTGAACTGCGCGGCAATCGCGCCTACACCTGGCCGGTCGGTGGCGCGGTGGATGTGCTGCTGCGTCCGGACGACATCGTTTACGCGCCGGACAGCGGGCTGAAAGCACGGATCGTCGGCAAGACATTCCTTGGGGCTTCGACCCTGTATCGCCTGCAACTGCCGACCGGCGCTCAACTGGAATCGATCTTCCCGAGCCATGCTGACCATCAGATCGGTGCTGATGTCGGGATTCGTGTGGCGGCGGAACATCTGGTGCTGTTCCAGGCGTCCGGCAGCACCGCTGCGCAGATTCCCGCTGTGGAAAACGGCGTTCGTCGCTACAGCACCGCGCACTGATCTGCCGACAAACAATGAGGGAGCCTGATGGCTCCCTTGTTTTTTGCTCTCAGCCCAGCATCAATGTGCCGCTGGCAACCAGGGTCGCATGTCCGCCGATCTTCACCCGCTCGCCTTCCAGCCGACAGAACAACTCCCCGCCCCGCGACGAACGCTGGCAAGCCGTCAGGCTCGATTTGCCCAGCCGCTTGGACCAATACGGGATCAGGCTGCAATGGGTCGAGCCGGTCACCGGATCTTCATTGATGCCAATGGCAGGAGCAAAATAGCGCGAGACGAAATCATGCTGATTGCCCCGGGCCGTGACGATGGCACCGAGCCAGGGCAGTTTGGCCAGGGCGACCATGTCCGGCGTGCAATCGAGCACCGCCTGCTCCGACTCGAGCACCACGAACAGCTCGTTGGAACCCAGCACATCCACCGCCTGAACGCCCAACGCTCGCTCGACATCCAGTGTCACGCCGATTTCCGAAGGGGTGATGGCCGGAAAATCCAGCCACAATCGGTTGCCTTCCCGACTGACACTCAACGGCCCGGACTTGCAGATGAACTCCAGACGCTCGGCCGTTTCCTTGTAAATCTCGAACAGCACATACGCACTGGCCAGGGTCGCGTGACCGCACAACGGCACCTCGGTGGTCGGCGTGAACCAGCGGATGTGCCAAGCCTGACCTTCGCGCACCAGAAACGCGGTTTCCGCCAGGTTGTGCTCGGCGGCGATCTTCTGCATCAAGTTGTCCGAGAGCCAGGCGTCGAGCCGATAGACCATCGCCGGGTTGCCACTGAACGGCCTATCGCTGAATGCGTCGACCTGATGAAACTCGAGCTGCATAACCTTCTCCCCTTGTCAGTCGAAAGAGCATGGCGCTACGGCTCGTTCATCGCCAGTGACAGAGCCGGTCAATTTTTCTCATACAGAACTCAGACGCGACCAATGTCGGCGAACTTCGCCTGGGTGTGCTCGGCGAGAACCGCGGGCGCCAGTTCGACCTCCAGCCCGCGTCGACCGGCACTGACATAAATGGTCGCAAACCCTTGGGCGGAATTATCAATAAAAGTGCGCAGGCGCTTTTTCTGTCCCAGCGGACTGATGCCGCCCAACAGGTAACCGGTGGAACGTTGCGCAGCGGCCGGGTCGGCCATTTCGACTTTCTTTACTCCGGCCGCGTGGGCGAGCCCCTTGAGGTCGAGACTTCCGACGACCGGCACCACCGCCACCAGCAATTCACCTTTTTCACTGGCCGCCAGCAGAGTCTTGAACACTTGTGCCGGCTCCAGCCCCAGTTTTTCCGCGGCCTCCAGCCCGTAGGACGCCGCTTTCGGGTCATGTTCGTAACTGTGCACGCGATGTTCGGCACGAACTTTTTTCAACAAGTCCAACGCAGGGGTCATGGCAGCTCCAGGCTCGGCAGTAACAAAAAAACCTGCGCCGGATTCTAGGCCATCGCCAAGCAAAAGGCTCTATTGCGCGCCACGTTTCCCGGGGCTTGCAGGCTGACAGCCGGATTGCCCGGCGAGTGCCCCGCAGGATCATTCACCTGACTGATAGTTTATTTGTGACTGACGGTTCACTTTCGACCTTTGACAGCTTTGTTTCTTGTCTATATTTTTTCGAATCTGAATAATGTAAGAATTATGGTCACCGCAGCAACCAGCAGTAAACCGGGAACAGGATGGGGATCCTGCCCCGGCGAAAATCGCGCCTTGCCCTGTCGGCAAACGCGCCAGACAACAACAAAAACCGAGGTTTTCAATGACAACTGCGTTACAGCAACCATCGCTCTCGAGCCAGTGCATGGCCGAGTTTCTGGGTACTGCACTTCTGATCTTCTTCGGTACAGGCTGCGTCGCCGCGCTCAAGGTCGCGGGCGCCAGCTTCGGTCTGTGGGAAATCAGCATCATCTGGGGCGTCGGCGTGAGCATGGCGATCTACCTCACCGCCGGGGTTTCCGGTGCGCACCTGAACCCTGCCGTCAGTATTGCCCTGAGCATTTTTGCCGACTTCGAAAAGCGCAAACTGCCGTTCTACATCCTTTCACAGATTGCCGGCGCCTTCTGCGGCGCGCTGTTGGTTTACACGCTGTACAGCAACCTGTTCTTCGATTTCGAACAGACTCACCATATGGTTCGTGGTTCGGCCGCCAGCCTGGAACTGGCGTCGGTGTTCTCCACCTTCCCGAACCCTGCGCTGTCGACGGCCCAGGCGTTCCTGGTCGAGGTGATCATCACGGCGATCCTGATGGGCGTGATCATGTCCCTGACCGACGATAACAACGGCCTGCCGAAAGGCCCGCTGGCGCCGCTGCTGATCGGCCTGTTGATTGCCGTGATCGGCAGCTCGATGGGCCCGCTGACCGGTTTCGCGATGAACCCGGCCCGCGACTTCGGTCCGAAACTGATGACTTTCTTCGCAGGCTGGGGTGAAATTTCCTTCACCGGCGCACGTGAAATCCCGTACTTCCTGATTCCGATTTTTGCACCGATTGTCGGTGCCTGCCTCGGCGCTGCCGGGTATCGCGGGCTGATTGCCCGTCACCTGACCGGCGCCACACCTGCTACAAAGGATGCAGAACCGGCCATTGACGGCAAACCAAGAACTTCTTGAAACAAGTCGGCGCGGGCTCCTGCCAATCCGAGCCTGCGCCACGGCCCACTCTCCCTTATTTCGTCCAAGGCAATCGACATGACCGACATTCAGAATAAGAACTACATCATTGCCCTCGATCAGGGTACGACCAGCTCCCGCGCGATCATTTTCGACCGCGATGCGAACGTGGTCTGCACCGCGCAGCGCGAATTCGCCCAGCATTACCCGCAAGCCGGCTGGGTCGAACACGACCCGATGGAAATCTTCGCCACCCAGAGCGCGGTGATGGTCGAAGCGCTGGCCCAGGCCGGTCTGCATCACGATCAGGTGGCCGCCATCGGCATCACCAACCAGCGTGAAACCACCGTGGTCTGGGACAAGACCACCGGTCGCCCGGTCTACAACGCGATCGTCTGGCAATGCCGCCGCAGCACCGAGATCTGCCAGCAGCTCAAGCGCGACGGTCATGAAGACTACATCCGCGACAACACCGGTCTGGTGACCGACCCGTACTTCTCCGGCACCAAACTGAAGTGGATCCTCGACAACGTCGAGGGCAGCCGTGAACGTGCGCGCAACGGCGAACTGCTGTTCGGCACCGTCGACAGCTGGCTGATCTGGAAATTCACTGGCGGCAAGGTCCACGTCACCGACTACACCAACGCCTCGCGCACCATGCTCTTCAACATCCACACGCTTGAGTGGGACACGAAGATGCTGGAGATCCTCGACATCCCGCGCGAGATGCTGCCGGAAGTCAAAGCCTCCTCGGAAATCTACGGTCGTACCAAGAGCGGCATCGCCATCGGCGGTATCGCCGGCGACCAGCAGGCCGCGCTGTTCGGCCAGATGTGCGTGGAGCCGGGCCAGGCGAAAAACACCTACGGCACCGGCTGCTTCCTGCTGATGAACACCGGCGACAAAGCGGTGAAATCGCAACACGGCATGCTCACCACCATCGCCTGTGGCCCACGCGGCGAAGTGGCTTACGCACTGGAAGGCGCGGTGTTCAACGGTGGCTCGACCGTGCAGTGGCTGCGCGATGAGCTGAAAATCATCAACGACGCCCACGACACCGAATACTTCGCCAATAAAGTGAAGGACAGTAACGGCGTTTATCTGGTGCCAGCCTTCACCGGCCTCGGCGCTCCCTACTGGGACCCGTATGCCCGTGGCGCGCTGTTCGGCCTGACCCGCGGCGTGCGTGTGGATCACATCATCCGCGCCGCGCTGGAATCGATCGCCTACCAGACCCGCGACGTACTCGACGCCATGCAACAGGACTCCGGCGAACGCCTCAAGGCCCTGCGCGTGGACGGCGGTGCGGTAGCCAACAACTTCCTCATGCAGTTCCAGGCCGACATCCTCGGCACTCAGGTCGAGCGCCCGCAAATGCGCGAAACCACAGCGCTCGGCGCGGCTTACCTGGCCGGCCTGGCGTGCGGTTTCTGGGGCAGCCTGGAAGAACTGCGCGGCAAGGCAGTGATCGAGCGCGAGTTCGAACCGAGTCTGGACGAAGCGGCCAAAGAGAAGCTCTATAAAGGCTGGAAAAAAGCCGTCAGCCGTACCCGTGACTGGGAACGCGAGGACGCTGAATAAGCCAGTCTGAGGACTGACTAAGGCTGGTCCAAACAGCGTGAAAGCGTAGCGAGCGAAGGCAAGACAAGGCAAAAACAGGCGAGGACGCGGAGTTTACGGGTTTGTAAATGAGCAGTCCGAGCCTGTTTTTAACGCAGGATTGCCGAGCGCAGTAGCTTTCACGTTGTTTGGAAACTGGTCGGGAGGAGATTCCTGCGTCATCATGGGCAAATTTTGCACGGCAGCCCAAAGGAAGCCCCATGAATCTGCCTCCCCGTCAGCAGCAAATCCTCGAGCTGGTCCGCGAACGCGGCTATGTGAGCATCGAGGAAATGGCCACGCTGTTCGTTGTTACCCCGCAAACCATCCGCCGCGATATCAATCAACTGGCGGAAGCCAATCTGCTGCGTCGCTACCATGGCGGCGCCGCTTATGATTCCAGCGTCGAAAACACCGCCTATGCGATGCGCGCCGATCAGATGCGCGATGAAAAACAACGCATCGGTGAAGCCATCGCCGCGCAGATCCCCGATCACGCCTCGCTGTTCATCAACATCGGCACCACCACCGAATCGATTGCCCGCGCCCTGCTCAATCACAGCCATCTGAAGATCATCACCAACAACCTGCACGTCGCTTCGATGCTCAGCGCCAAGGATGATTTCGATGTGCTGCTGACCGGCGGCAACGTGCGTCGCGACGGCGGCGTGGTGGGTCAGGCGAGCGTGGATTTCATCAACCAGTTCAAGGTCGACTTTGCGCTGGTGGGCATCAGCGGTATCGACGAAGACGGCAGCCTGCTCGACTTCGATTACCAGGAAGTGCGAGTGTCCCAGGCAATCATCGCCAATGCCCGGCAGGTGATTCTGGCGGCGGACTCCAGCAAGTTCGGGCGTAACGCGATGATCCGCCTCGGCCCGATCAGCCTGATCGATTGCCTGGTGACCGATCAGCAACCGGTGCCGGCCCTGGCGCAATTGCTGAGCCAGCACAAGATTCGCCTGGAAGTCGTTTAACCCTCTCCCGCAGAAGGCGCCTGCACCGGCGCCTTATGCACATCTGATGTTCGAATATTTTCCTTTCCCCGCCCTTCGATGAGTTTTTTCAATCGAAGTCGACTGGCTGCGCGCGTCTTTATGGGCTACCATTTTCGCAAATGAACATTCATGTTCGATTTCCAAGACAGAAAATCAAAAGAGCCCGAGGCCAGCCGATGTCCACATCTACCTTGCGTACGCCCCCTATCTCCGAGATCTACGACATCGCCGTCATCGGCGGCGGGATCAATGGCGTGGGGATCGCAGCGGATGCCGCCGGTCGCGGTCTCTCGGTGTTCCTTTGCGAAAAGGACGACCTGGCCAGCCATACCTCATCGGCCAGCAGCAAGCTGATCCACGGTGGTCTGCGCTACCTCGAACATTATGAATTCCGTCTGGTGCGCGAAGCCTTGGCCGAACGCGAAGTGCTGCTGGCCAAGGCCCCGCACATCGTCAAGCCGATGCGTTTCGTGCTGCCGCACCGCCCGCACCTGCGTCCGGCGTGGATGATCCGTGCCGGCCTGTTCCTCTATGACCACCTTGGCAAGCGCGAGAAACTGGCAGGCTCGAAAAGCCTGAAGTTCGGCGCCGACAGTGCATTGAAAAGCGAAATCCGCAAAGGCTTCGAATACTCCGACTGCTGGGTCGACGACGCCCGTCTCGTGGTGCTCAACGCCATGGCCGCCCGCGAAAAAGGCGCCCATGTGCACACCCAGACCCGTTGCGTCAGCGCCCGCCGTGCCAAGGGCCTGTGGCACCTGAACCTGGAGCGCGCCGACGGCAGCCTGTTTTCGATCACCGCCAAAGCGCTGGTGAACGCCGCCGGCCCGTGGGTCGCCAAGTTCATCCGTGACGACCTGAAGATGGAATCACCGTACGGTATCCGACTGATCCAGGGCAGCCACATCATCGTGCCGAAACTGTACGAGGGCGATCACGCGCACATCCTGCAAAACGAAGATCAGCGCATCGTTTTCACCATTCCGTACCTGAACAATCTGACGCTGATCGGCACCACCGACCGCGAGTACACCGGCGATCCGGCCAAAGTGGCAATCACCGACGGCGAAACCGATTACCTGCTGAAAGTGGTCAACGCCCACTTCAAGAAACAGATCGGCCGTGACGACATCCTGCACACCTACTCGGGCGTACGTCCGCTGTGCAACGACGAGTCCGACAATCCTTCGGCCGTGACCCGCGACTACACCCTGGCGCTGTCCGGCAGCACCGAAGAAGCGCCGTTGCTGTCGGTATTCGGCGGCAAGCTGACCACCTACCGCAAACTCGCCGAGTCGGCGATGGCACAACTGATGCCGTTCTTCACTCAGATGCGCCCGAGCTGGACCGCCAGCGCCACCCTGCCGGGCGGCGAAGACATGACCACGCCGCAGGCCTTGAGCGCGCTGATTCGCGACAAGTTCGACTGGGTACCGACCGAAATCGCCCGCCGCTGGGCCACCACCTACGGCAGCCGCACCTGGCGCATGCTCGAAGGCGTCGACACCCTGACCGACCTGGGCGAACACATCGGCGGCGGACTCTACACCCGTGAAGTCGATTACCTGTGCGCCGAAGAGTGGGCCACCACCGCGCATGACATCCTGTGGCGCCGCAGCAAACTGGGGCTGTTCACCACCCCGGCCGAGCAGGAAAGACTGGCGGCGTACCTGAACAAGGTCGAGCAGAACCGCAGCAAGATCGAAGCGGCCTGATTCGTTCGTCGCCGAACAAAAAGCCCCTGAATCGAAAGATTCAGGGGCTTTTTGCATTCAAGCTGAAACAAGGCGCATTGAAGACGTTCGGTTTTCCGAACGCGACCTGACGGTCAATTCGGTTAACCGGATCAGATTCATGGAAAAACACCATCACAAAACTTTAATAACGTTATAAATCAATGCATTAACGCCTATCGACTGGTCTGGCACGACTCATGCTCTACACTCCTTCGACGAATGCCTGTTGCGCCAGCACAACAGGAGCCGTCAGGCATTCGAAGTACAAAAGGGCCCGCTCAACCGGCTCCATAAAAAAAACAATGTCGAGGAAAATTTGATGCGCATCGTTCCCCATATCCTGGGCGCAGCCATTGCTGCCGCTCTGATCAGCACACCAGTTTTCGCTGCCGAGCTCACCGGCACCCTTAAGAAGATCAACGACTCGGGCACCATCACCCTCGGGCATCGTGACAGCTCCATTCCGTTCTCCTACATCGCCGATGCTTCGGGCAAACCCGTGGGCTACTCCCACGACATTCAGGTCGCTATCGTCGAAGCCCTGAAAAAAGACCTGAACAAGCCTGACCTGAACGTCAAGTACAACCTGGTCACCTCGCAGACCCGTATCCCGCTGGTACAGAACGGCACCGTGGACATCGAGTGCGGCTCCACCACCAACAACGCCGAACGCGCCCAGCAAGTGGCCTTCACCACCAACATCTTCGAAATCGGCACCCGCCTGCTGGTCAAGAAAGACAAGGAAGGCAAGCCGTCCTACGCTGACTTCGCCGACCTGAAAGGCAAGAACGTCGTGACCACCGCCGGCACCACCTCCGAGCGCATCATCAAGGCGATGAACGCTGACAAGCAGATGGGCATGAACGTCATCTCCGCCAAGGACCACGGCGAATCCTTCCAGATGCTGGAGAGCGGCCGCGCCGTCGCCTTCATGATGGACGACGCCCTGCTGGCCGGCGAAGAAGCCAAGGCCAAGAAGCCGGACGACTGGGTCATCACCGGTACTGCACAGTCCTTCGAAGCCTACGCGTGCATGGTCCGCAAAGACGACCCGGCCTTCAAGAAGGCTGTAGACGACGCCATCGTCGCGCTCTACAAATCCGGCGAGATCAACAAGATCTACAGCAAGTGGTTCGAGAGCCCGATCCCGCCGAAGGGTCTGAACCTGAACTTCCCGATGAGCGATAAGGTTAAAGAGCTGATCGCCAATCCGAGCGACAAGCCTGCGCCAGACGTAAAAATCTGACACTGATCTAACCTTGTCACCTGAGGGAGCCAACCCTCCCTCGGGCGACAGTTAATACCTGCTGGTTTCAACTGGAACACTCGACCTGGTGGTTTTCGAGCCGATCGCGTGTGCCTGACGTTCAACGTCAGACGGGAAAGGATCTTCCCCAGGCGGGCACTTGTACATCGATCGAATCGAGGGGAGACCCTAATGAATTACAACTGGGACTGGGGCGTGTTCTTCAAGTCCACCGGCGTGGGCAGCGAGACCTATCTCGACTGGTTCATCTCCGGCCTGGGCTGGACCATCGCCATCGCCATCGTGGCCTGGATCATCGCCCTGTTGCTGGGCTCGCTGCTGGGCATCATGCGCACCGTGCCGAACCGCATCGTGTCGGGCATCGCGACCTGCTACGTCGAACTGTTCCGCAACGTGCCGCTGCTGGTTCAGCTGTTCATCTGGTACTTCCTGGTACCCGACATGCTGCCGCAGAACCTGCAGGACTGGTACAAACAGGACCTGAACCCGACCACCTCGGCCTACCTGAGCGTTGTCGTGTGCCTGGGCCTGTTCACCGCCGCCCGGGTCTGCGAACAGGTTCGCACCGGTATCCAGGCGCTGCCGCGCGGCCAGGAATCCGCCGCTCGCGCCATGGGTTTCAAGCTGCCGCAGATCTACTGGAACGTGCTGCTGCCCCAGGCCTACCGGATCATCATTCCACCGCTCACCTCGGAATTTTTGAACGTGTTCAAGAACTCCTCCGTGGCGTCCCTGATCGGTCTGATGGAGCTGCTGGCGCAAACCAAACAGACCGCCGAATTCTCGGCCAACCTGTTTGAAGCCTTCACCCTGGCGACCCTGATCTATTTCACCCTGAACATGAGCCTGATGCTGCTGATGCGCATGGTCGAGAAGAAAGTCGCCGTGCCCGGCCTGATCTCCGTGGGGGGTAAATAATGGAATTCGATTTCAGTGGCATCGTTCCGGCCATTCCCGGCCTGTGGAACGGCATGCTGATGACCCTCAAGCTGATGGCGCTGGGCGTGGTCGGCGGGATCATCCTCGGTACCATCCTTGCGTTGTGCCGTCTGTCCCACAGCAAACTGCTGTCGAGCATCGCCGGCGCCTACGTCAACTATTTCCGTTCGATCCCGCTGCTGCTGGTGATCACCTGGTTCTACCTGGCGGTGCCGTTCGTGCTGCGCTGGATCACCGGCGAAGACACCCCGATCGGCGCGTTCACCTCGTGCATCGTGGCGTTCATGATGTTCGAAGCGGCGTATTTCTGCGAAATCGTCCGGGCCGGCGTGCAGTCGATTCCCAAGGGCCAGATGGGTGCGGCGCAAGCACTGGGCATGACCTACGGCCAGATGATGCGCCTGATCATCCTGCCCCAGGCGTTCCGCAAGATGACCCCGCTGCTGCTGCAACAGAGCATCATCCTGTTCCAGGACACCTCGCTGGTCTACACCGTGGGCCTGGTGGACTTCCTCAACGCCTCGCGCGCCAGTGGCGACATCATTGGCCGCTCGAATGAGTTCCTGATCTTCGCAGGTCTCGTGTACTTCACCATCAGCTTTGCCGCCTCGCAGCTGGTCAAGCGTCTGCAAAAAAGGTTCGCCGTATGATCTCTATCAAGAACATCAACAAGTGGTATGGGGACTTCCAGGTGCTGACCGATTGCAGCACCGAGGTCAAGAAGGGTGAAGTGATCGTGGTCTGCGGCCCGTCCGGTTCGGGCAAGTCGACCCTGATCAAGTGCGTCAACGCACTGGAGCCGTTCCAGAAAGGCGACATCGTGGTCGACGGCACATCGATTGCCGATCCGAAGACCAACCTGCCGAAACTGCGCTCGCGCGTCGGCATGGTGTTCCAGCATTTCGAACTGTTCCCGCACCTGACCATCACCGAAAACCTGACCATCGCGCAGATCAAGGTGCTGGGCCGCAGCAAGGAAGAAGCGACCAAAAAAGGCCTGCAACTGCTGGAGCGCGTCGGCCTCTCGGCTCACGCCCACAAGCACCCGGGCCAACTGTCCGGTGGTCAGCAACAGCGTGTGGCGATCGCCCGTGCGCTGGCGATGGACCCGATCGTCATGCTGTTCGACGAACCGACCTCGGCACTGGACCCGGAAATGGTCAACGAAGTGCTCGACGTGATGGTGCAACTGGCCCACGAAGGCATGACCATGATGTGTGTGACCCACGAAATGGGCTTCGCCCGCAAAGTGGCCGACCGCGTAATCTTCATGGACGCCGGCAAGATCATCGAAGACTGCAAGAAAGAAGAGTTCTTTGGCGACATCAGCCAGCGCTCCGAACGCGCGCAGCATTTCCTCGAGAAAATCCTGCAGCACTAAAACCACACACCGCTCCCCAACTGTGGGAGCGGGCTTGCTCGCGAACGGGCCGGCACTTTCAACATCATCGTTGGCTGCCCCACCGCTTTCGCGAGCACGCCCGCTCCCACATTGGATCGATTCTGATCCTGAGATTTGTGTTGTGGTTGACCCAAGGCATCTGTGATGAAATGCGACCCCAATCTTTATCGCGCAACCACGCCATCACTTGCCGTGAAACCCCGTCTGATCCGCCATTTGTTCCTGCCGCCGCTGGTCATCGTTTTGATGGTCGGGCTGGGTTACGCCGGCTTCTGGACCAGTGAACACTTCGGCATTCGCAGCCTCAGCGAAAACGGCCAGCGTCAACTCGAACTGAACGCCCGGGCCGTCGAAAGCGAAATCAGCAAATACACCTACCTGCCCAGCCTGCTGGAGCTCGAATCGAGCGTTTCACAGTTGCTCGGCGACCCGACTCCGGAACACCGGCAAACGGTCAACGATTACCTTGAAGGCCTGAACCGGCGCAGCCGAAGTCGGGCCATCTATGTCATGGACACTACCGGCCGGGTCATGGCCACCAGCAACTGGCGCGATGTCGACAGCTACCTCGGCGAGGACCTGTCGTTCCGTGCCTACTTTCAGAAAGCGGTACGCGGTCAGCCCGGACGTTTCTACGGGATCGGCAGCACCAATGGCGAACCCGGCTATTACCTGGCCCATGGCCTGGAAGAACACGGCAAGATCATCGGTGTCGCGGTGGTCAAGGTCCGTATGGAGGCCATGGAGGAGCGCTGGCAACGGGCGCGCCTGGAAGCCTTCGTCAGTGACGAGAACGGCATCATCATTCTTTCCAGCGACCCGGCCCGACGCCTGAAATCCGTGGTGCCACTGAGCGACGAGACCAAGGAAAAACTCGCCCGCAGCCTGCAGTACTACTGGTTTCCGCTCAACGAACTGCAACCGCTGGCCCGGGAAACCCTGGCCGAAGGCGTGGAAAAACTCACCTTCCCGGCCAACAGCGAAGTCCCGAGCCAACAGGATGGCGACGAAGAGAACATCAGCTACCTGGCGCAGACCCGGCCATTGAGCGATACACCGTGGAACTTCACCCTGCTCACGCCGTTGCAGGACCTGCGGCGCGAAGCGATCAATCAGGGGATTCTGGTAGCCGTGGCGTTTGCCTTGGTGGCGTTCCTGCTAATTGCCTGGAACGAGCGCCGCAAGGTCATCGCCACCCGCCTCGCCGCCCGGGAAGCCCTGCAGGAAGCCAACAATCAGCTGGAGCGTCGGATTACCGAACGCACCGCCGATCTGCGCGCCAGCAACGAGCGGCTCAAGAGTCAGATCCGCGAACGCCGTCAGGCCGAAGAAACCTTGCGCCGGGCCCAGGACGAACTGGTGCAGGCCGGTAAACTCGCAGCCATCGGCCAGATGTCCACCAGCATCGCCCACGAACTGAATCAGCCACTGGCGGCGATGCGCACGCTGTCGGGCAATACCGTGCGTTTCCTGGAACGGGGTCAGCTGGATGTCGCCAGCACCAACCTCAAGACCATCAACGACCTGATCGACCGCATGGGCCGGATCACCGCCAGCCTGCGCTCGTTCGCCCGGCGCGGTGACGACAAGGGTCGCGCCAGCCTCGGCAAAGCGGTGGACGCCGCGCTGCAGGTGCTCGGCGCCCGTGTCGAAAAAGCCGCGCTGCAAGTGCATCGTCAGTTCATTGATGTGCAAGTACAGATCGACCAGACGCGACTGGAACAGATTCTGGTCAACCTGATCGGCAACGCCCTCGACGCCATGCAGGCACAACCGCTGCCGGAGCTGTGGCTGGAAGGCGAAGAATTTGACGGCAAATATCGCCTGCGGGTGCGCGACAACGGTCACGGCATCGACGCCGAAGCGCGCAAGCATCTGTTCGAACCGTTTTTCACCACCAAACCCGGCGAACAGGGCCTGGGCCTCGGCCTGACCCTCTCCGCCAGTCTGGCCGCCGCCACTGGCGGGCATCTGGGTGTCGAGCACCCGGCCGGCGGTGGTACCACTTTCGTCCTCAGTTTACCGTTGGTAAGCCCTACTCCTGCCGAGCCAATATGAACAATGACCTTAGTGTGCTGATTGTCGAAGACGATCCCCATGTGCTGCTCGGCTGCCAGCAGGCACTGACCCTGGAAGACATTCCCTGCATCGGCGTCGGCAGTGCCGAGGAAGCCCTGGAGCGGGTCGGCGACAATTTCGCCGGCATCGTCATCAGTGACATCCGCCTGCCCGGCATCGACGGTCTGGAACTGCTGACCCGCCTCAAGCAACGGGACCGCAGCCTGCCGGTGGTTTTGATCACCGGTCACGGCGACATCTCCATGGCCGTCGGCGCGATGCAGAAAGGCGCCTATGACTTCATGGAAAAACCGTTCTCCCCGGAACGGCTGGTGGACGTCGCCCGGCGTGCGCTGGAGCAACGCAGCCTGAACCGCGAAGTCTCGTTCCTGCGCCGGCAACTGGCCGAGCGCGACTCCCTTGAGGGTCGAATCATCGGTCGCTCGCCGGCCATGCAGAACCTGCGCGAGCTGATCGCCAACGTCGCCGACACCTCGGCCAACGTGTTGATCGAAGGCGAAACCGGTACCGGCAAGGAACTGGTCGCCCGTTGCCTGCATGACTTCAGCCGCCGCCACACCAGACAATTCGTCGCGCTGAACTGCGGCGGCCTGCCGGAAAACCTGTTCGAAAGCGAGATCTTCGGCCACGAGGCCAACGCCTTCACCGGCGCCGGCAAGCGGCGGATCGGCAAGATCGAACACGCCGACGGCGGCACGCTGTTCCTCGATGAAGTGGAAAGCATGCCGTTGCCGTTACAGATCAAGCTGCTGCGGGTGTTGCAGGAACGCACCCTCGAACGCCTCGGCTCGAACCAGAGCGTGGCGGTGGATTGCCGGGTGATCGCGGCGACCAAATCCGACCTCGATGAATCGAGCAAGGCCGGGGCGTTTCGCAGCGACTTGTACTACCGCCTCAACGTGGTGACGCTGGAACTGCCGCCCCTGCGCGAGCGCCGCGAAGACATCCTGCAACTGTTCGAACACTTCACCCAGCAGTCGGCCCTGCGCTTCGACCGAGCGCTGCCGGAGCTGGACAACCAGACCCTGTCCAGCCTGATGAGCCACGACTGGCCGGGCAACGTGCGCGAATTGCGCAACGTCGCCGAACGTTTCGCCCTCGGTTTGCCGGCGTTCAAGAAGTCAGGCGCCAGCAGTGGCGGTCAGGGCCTGGCGTTCGCCGAAGCGGTGGAAGCCTTTGAACGCAACCTGCTCAGCGACGCCCTGCAGCGCAGCGGCGGCAACCTGACCCAGGCCAGTCAGGAACTGGGCATGGCCAAGACCACGCTGTTCGACAAAGTGAAAAAGTACGGCTTGAACCATTAAGCGAGAACGATGTGGATCTGATTTTCAAGGCAACGCTCGGTGCGGCAGTGGTGGTGATTCTTGCCATGCTGGCCAAGACCAGAAACTACTACATCGCAGGACTGGTGCCGCTGTTTCCGACCTTCGCCCTGATCGCCCATTACGTCGTCGGCAAGGGCCGTTCGCTCGACGACCTGAAGACCACCATCGTGTTCGGCATGTGGTCGATCATTCCGTACTTCGTGTACCTGGCGACGCTGTACGTGATGGTTGACCGGATGCGCCTTGAAGCTTCATTGGCCGTGGCGGCTGTCGCGTGGCTGATGGCAGCGACGACACTGGTCAGCGTCTGGATCCGCCTGCACGCCTGAGCTGGCGTCTGGGCGAGGGCCTGGCCCGTCCCTTGCATTTACCCCCGAAAGCCCGCCCGGCCGGCGCTCATGTTCGATGAGGCCGGTGTCTGGGAGGGTCTGCCAAGGGTGAATTGCGACCTTGAACATTTTAGATCTCGACCACAGCCTGACCGGTCAGGCGTCCATCGCACGACTGCTCGACAGCGGCCGTGCCCGGCGCCTGGACCTGCTCGACCTGGGCCCGAAACTTCGGCTCTGGTCCAGCGAGCGCACCTTCCGCCGTTTCACCGAACGCCTGCGCGAGCGGCCCCGGCACAGCGGCCCCGCACCGGAAATCTTTTTTGTCGGCTCCGGCGACTATCACCATCTGACGCCGGCCTTCCTGACTGATTTGCCGGAGCCGGTGAGCCTGATCCACTTCGACAACCACCCCGACTGGGTTCACTTCGCGCCCCGCCGGCATTGCGGTTCGTGGGTCAATCAGGCCCTGAAACTGCCGAACATCGAACGTATCGTCACCCTCGGGCCGTGCAGTGACGACCTGCAGAATCCGCAGATCAAGGGTGGCAATCTCGGCGCCCTCAAACGCGGGGTGTTGCAGCTGTTCCCGTGGCAGCACCCGCCGTCGAAAGTCTGGGGCCGGGTTGGTGACGGCGCCGGTCATCAGCAACAGGAAAACCTGCTGCACTGGAACAATCTGGCCGATCAGGACTGGTCGGCGTTTCTCGAGCGGATGATCGCCAGCCTGCCCACCCAGGCGGTGTGGATCACCATCGACAAGGATGTGCTGGCCAGCGAAGACGCCGCGACCAATTGGGATCAGGGCCAGATGCGCCTGAGCCACTTGCTCCAGGCCATCCGCAGCCTGGCCGCCAGCAAGCGCATTATCGGCATCGACATCTGCGGCGAGTTCGCCCGCCCGGCCTTCAGCAACGCGTTCAAACGCTGGGAAGCCAAGTCCGACCAGCCGCCGGCAGAACGCTGGAGCGAGACCGATCTGCTGCGCAATTCGGCGACCAACCAGGCGCTGATCGAGTTGTTCGAGGAGCTGTTCCCATGACTTTCACCGTCATCATGCTGGTAGCGTTTTCCATCGTGCTCGACGTGATCGGCCAGCTCTGTTTCAAGCTCGGCCTGGATCGTCTGCCTGAGCTTGAGGGCGGTTTTCGGCTAGGTGCGTTCTGGGGGCAGGTGTTCAATGCGCCGCTGCTGTGGTGCGGGATCGGCGCCTACGTGATCGAGTTTTTCGTCTGGCTCGAAGCGCTGTCCCGGGCCCCCCTGAGCCTGTTGTTTCCCGCCGCCGCGCTGGCGTATTGCGGCGTGGTGCTGGCCGGCAAGTCGTTCCTCGGCGAAACCGTCAGCCGCCGCCGCTGGCTGGGCACTCTGGTGATTACGGCGGGCGTGATGCTCGTGTGTGTCGGCCATGCCTGATTCTCAACTGATACTCAAAAGGAATGGCTCGATGGATTGGCTTCATGGCCGCCTCGGCACCGTGGTGCTCTGGGCGTTGCTGATCATTCTGGAAAGTGGCGGACAGATCGCGACCAAGGTCGGCGGCGATCAACTGGGGCAAATGGACTTCACCCTGCAATGGCTGCTCAGCGTCGCCCAGGCGCCGGGTGTGCTGGTGGCGATTGCCTGCTACATCGGCGCGTTCTTTGTCTGGATGCTGATTCTGCGGCGCAGCAGCCTGTCACTGGCGTTCCCGCTCAGTTCGCTGGTATTCGTCGGGGTGTTGCTGGGGTCGTGGCTGGGGCTGGGCGAACAGATCAGCCCGCTGCACTGGGTGGGCGTGGCCGTGATCATGGGCGGCATTGCGCTGCTGGCCGAGGGCGAGGAAAACTGATGTGAACGGTCGTGGGAGCCCGCGGGCTCCCACATTGGTTACGGCTCAATCCTTGCGATGAGCCACCAGAAATCCGAGGCCATGGGCCACCGGAATATCCTTCACCCCCGCCTCCCGCTGTTGTCCGGCGATCTCCCGGTGAAACGCCTTGACCCGGGTCCAGTGCATTTTCGGCCGGTAGTGATGCTCGGCGTGGTAGCCGTTGTTCATCCACAGCAGGTTGTAGAGCGGGCTGTAGGCGCTGACGCCCCAGGCGATGGGCGAATCCGGGTTGCCGCCGAAATGCTCGTAGTAACCGTTGAGCGATGACAGCGCCTGGCCCAGATACCAGAACGGCAGCAACACCAGCACCGCCCGCCAGTCACAGATCGCCAGCCCCAGATAGAACGCCAGCGCCACTCCGATCTCCACTTTGACCCAGCGCGCATCGGCGGGACGTTTGCGCTGCATCTCGTCGTAGATCGGTTTGGGGTCGTCGCGAAAAAAACTCAGGAAGGTGTAGGCCCAGGGATTCTCGGGCTGACCATCCTTGCCGCGCTGATAGATCGACAACGGATCGATGGTCTTGCCATCCGCCCCCGGCCGGTCCGAATTGCCCCGGTGATGGCGGTTGTGGATATCGCGGTAGAGGGTCTGGGAAAAACCGATGGTGACCGACAGCAGCAGGTCAAAGGCGCGGTTGAGCCACGCTGGCGTGAAGTAGGCGTTGTGGATCTGGTTGTGGGAAATGCTGTTGATGCTCCATGACAGGCTCACCGCGTAAACCAGCGCCAGCGGCACCAGTGCCCACCAGGACAACGCATGAAAGGCCAGGACCAGCCACACCACAAAGGCGAAGTGGGCCAGGCCGAGGGCGACGGGAATCAGGTCCCACAACGAATGAGCCAGCAGACGGTAAGCAGGGCGAGCCATGAAGAACATCCTGAAACAATGGGTTCGTCACGGCTGTCTGCAAAGGCCAGACCAGTTCCCCTCGGGCTTATTTGAATTTATAGGCGATCGCCATTTGCACCTCGCCTTGATTGGTATCGCCGACGCCTTTGACGATGCTGCTGTCGGCCGCCGAACCGGTCAGGTGAATCCAGCTCGCACTGGTCAAAAGCGACCATTGCGGGCCCAGAGGAAACTCGAAACTCTGGGTCAGCACGATGTTCTGCAGACCGCCGCCAGCGTTGTAGGCGCGTATGCCGGACGCCTGGGCTTCCTTGTCGCTGACACCGAAGAAGGTGTTGTTCTGCCGGGCGTTGGCGAAATGTGCAGTCAGATTGCTGCTGCCGATCACGCCGCCGCCCAGTGGATAACCGATCTCGCCACCGACCCGACCGAGTACGCCGCCCTGCCCGCCACCGCCGCCGATGGCTTGGCCAACGGAGGCAAACACCCGCCAGAAGTCGGCCGGTGCGTACTGCACGAAACCACCGGCCTCGGCCATGTCGGGCACGTCGCGCAAACCGCGCAGTTCGCCGTTGGAGGTGCGGCCCGGCAGGTAATTCACATACGGGCCGGCACTGAAGCCGTTGGTCTTCAAGGCGCTCCAGGTCAGGCCGTCATCGGTACTGAGGCTCACGTCGCCCCAGTCCAGATCCAGATACGGTATCGGCCGGGTTTCATAACGGCTGCCACTCGGATCGTGAGGCTGATAACCCAGGCCCACACCGGCCTCCCCGGTAATCCGGTCCGCCAGTGCGCTGGCCGAAAAAGCGCTCAGCACCACGAGTAAAAACAGTGTTTTCCTCTTCATGAGGCCATTCCCTTAATTGAACATGCGCGCATCAATCCCCGGATGGCCCCCACTGCGCAAGCACTCATGTTGTTTGTAGCAAGCTACAAAAATTGTAGCTTCGAATTGCCAAAGCACCTGATCGGCCCCGCCAGCAAGGGGCTGGTGGCACTTGGCACAGTCCCTGCTCTACCCCTCGGCAAGCGCACACAACGCGCTCTGACCAATAGGTAATGCAGATGATTGACTGGCATATCGTGTGTGATTTCGACGGGACCATCACCCGCACCGACGTGATCGACAGCATCCTCGAACGCTTCGCCGACCCGAGTTGGGAAACGATCGAAAACCAATGGCTGGCCGGTGAAATCGGTTCCCGTGAATGCCTCAGCCGCCAGCTCTCGCTGGTCAAGGCCACGCCCGGCCAATTGCTGGAGTTCTTCGACAGCATCGAGATCGATCCGGACTTCCCCGACTTCGTCGACCACGCCATCGGCCTGGGCGCTTCGTTCGAAGTGGTCAGCGACGGCATCGAGCAAGGCATCGCGCGGATCCTGTCGCGCAACTACGTGACCCTGCTGCCGATTCTCGCCAACCGCCTGCGACAGCTCGATCACGAAAGCTGGCGCATCGACTTTCCGCATTCCAGCGACGCCTGCCGCGCAGCGTCCGGCAACTGCAAATGCAAATCCACGCCGGGCAACAAACGGGTGCTGGTGATCGGTGATGGCCAGTCCGACATGTGTGTGTCCTCCACCGCCGACTTCGTTTTCGCCAAGGGTCGCCTCGCCGAGTACTGCGAACGCAACGCGATCCCTTACGCCCGCTTCGACAGCTTCGCCGAACTCCCGGCGCTGCTGGCCCTGCTGCCAAAGGCCAGCGCCGCCAACGCCACCACTTTCAACACAGAAACCCAGGAACTCTTCCACCATGTCTGATATTCGAATCGCTACCCAGGAAGACCAGATTCTTCTGGAAAAAGAAGCCAAGTACTGCTCCTACGGCGACACCGTTCACTACATCGAACCGCCGCGCATTTTCAGCCGCTGCGAAGGCTCCTATGTCTGGGACACCGAAGACCAGGCCTACCTCGACCTGCAAATGTGGTACTCGGCGGTCAACTTCGGTTACGCCAACCCGCGCCTGAACAATGCACTGAAACAGCAGATCGACACCCTGCCGCAGATCGCCAGCCAATACCTGCACAAAGGCAAGATCGAGCTTTCGGAAATGATCGCCGTGGACGCCAAGAAGAAGTTCGGCCTCGACGGTCGCGTGCACTTCAACGTCGGCGGTTCGCAGTCCATCGAGGACTCGCTCAAAGTCGTGCGTAACGCCAGCAACGGCAAGAGCCTGATGTTCGCCTTCGAGGGCGGTTACCACGGTCGCACCCTCGGCGCCTCGTCGATCACCTCCAGCTACCGCTATCGCCGCCGCTACGGCCACTTCGGCGAGCGCGCCAACTTCATTCCGTTCCCGTATCACTTCCGCGGCCCGAAAGGCATGACCAAGGAAGAATACGGCAGCCACTGCGTGCAGCAGTTCGCCCGTCTGTTCGAGACTGAATACAACGGCGTCTGGGACCCGAAAGTCGGCCAGAGTGAATACGCCGCGTTCTACGTCGAGCCGATCCAGGGCACCGGCGGCTACGTGATTCCACCGATGAACTTCTACAGCGAACTCAAGCATGTGCTGGACCAGCACGGCATCCTGATGGTGGTCGACGAAATCCAGATGGGCTTCTATCGCACCGGCAAGCTGTGGTCGATCGAGCACTTCGACGTCAAACCGGACGTGATCGTTTTCGGCAAGGCACTGACCAACGGCCTCAACCCGCTGGGCGGCATCTGGGCCAAGGAAGAACTGATCAACCCGAAAGTCTTCCCGCCTGGTTCGACCCACTCGACCTTCGCCTCCAACCCGCTGGGTACCGCCGTGGGTCTGGAAATGTTCAAGATGACCAGCGAAGTCGACTACGGCGCGATGGTCATGGCCAAGGGCAAATACTTCCTCGAAGGCCTGCAGGACCTGCAGAAACGCTACCCGATCATCGGCGACGTCGATGGCCTGGGCCTGGCCCTGCGCTGCGAGATCTGCGCCCCGGACGGTTTCACCCCGGACAAGGCCACCCTGGACTTCATGGTCGAGGAAGGCATGAAGGGCGACATCGAGATCGACGGTCGCAAACTGGGCCTGATCCTCGATGTGGGCGGTTACTACAAGAACGTGATCACCCTCGCGCCATCGCTGGAAATCAGCTACCCGGAAATCGACCTGGGCATCGCCCTGCTCGACCGTCTGCTGGCCCGGGCGATGAAACGATGAACGCGGCCGGGATCGATCTGGGCGAAGGCGACGCCGGTTTCGTTCTCGGCACAGGGGAGGTCGCGGTGTTGTTGATCCACGGCCTCACCGGCACCCCGACGGAGTTGCGTCGGGTCGCCGTGGGACTGGCCAAGGCCGGTTGCACGGTGTATGTGCCGACCCTGGCCGGACACTGCGGCGGCAATGCCGACCTGCAGGCCACCGGCTGGCGCGACTGGTACGAAGGCGTGCGCAAGACCTTCGTCGGCATTCGTCGCCAGCACAGCAAGGTGTTCGTCGGCGGTCTGTCGATGGGGGCGGTGATGTCGATGTACGTGGCGTCCGAGCATCCGGGCCAGGTGGCCGGGTTGCTGATGTATTCCACGACGCTCAAGTACGACGGCTGGAGTATCAACAAACTGGCGTTCCTCACGCCGTTGCTGATGAAAATCCCGTTCGGCGTGCACATCTGCAAGTTCGAAGAAAAACCGCCCTACGGCATCAAGAACGAGCGCCTGCGGGCCATCGTCGAACGGCAGATGAAGGAAGGCCACAGCAGTGAGGCCGGCCTGTTGACCATGGAGGGTGTAACCGTGCGCGAACTGCACCGGATGAACGCCGTGGTACGCAAGCGCATGCCTTCGATCACCGTCCCGGCACTGGTACTGCATTCCATCGAGGACGACATCACCAGCCGCTGGAATGCCGACTACGTGGAACGCAAGCTCGGCGGTGAAGTGGTGAAGATCCTGCTGGACGACTGTTATCACATGATCACCGTCGACCTGCAGTACCGGCGCGTCGTTGAACTGAGCGTGCAGTTCATCAACAACCACCGCACCGACCTTGCGCTATCCGCTCACTCCCTGCCAACCGAGGAATACCGGCAACGAGCGTGAAGCGACTGCAAAACGACATGCCATGCCGGTTAAGGAAACGACGTGATCACGGCCCAAGCCTTTTCAACCATCGAAGCGATTGATCGCGACGCGTGGAATGCCTGCTTTCCCGAGGAGCTCGAAGACTGGGCCTACTATCGTGCCGTTGAACAGGCCGGCATCGACGGCTTTCAGTGGCGCTATCTGGCGCTGTTTGAAAGCGACCGGCTGATTGCGGCGGTCGTGGCCTTCACCACGGCTTATTCGCTCGACACCACTCTGCAGGGCACCGGCAAACGTTTGAGCCAATGGCTGCGCAGTTGCTGGCCGGGGCTGTTCGACATTCGCCTGTACGCCCTCGGTTCGCCAGTGGCGGAGCAGTGCCACGTCGGCACCCATCCGTCTATCGTTCCGGCACGCTTGCCGGAACTGTTCGCACGTCTGCTGAACCTGGCCCGTCAGGATGCGGACCAGGCCGGGGTCGGCCTGCTGGCCGTCAAGGACGCTTCCCACCGCAATCCACAATGGCTCCAGGCCTGCCGCGAGGCCGGTTTGCAAAGCATGCCGGGATTGCCCGGTGCCGAGCTGCCGATCAAATTCGCCTCGGTCGACGCCTACCTCGGCACCCTGGGCAAATCCACCCGCAAGGACCTGCGCCGGACCCTGCGCGGCTCAGGCCCGCGAATCGAATGGCGACGTTCGGTGGACGACCTGCTGCCGACCATGATGCGGCTTTATGAAGCGACATTGGCGCGCAGCGACCTGGCTTTCGAATGCCTGCCAGCGGCCTATTTTCGGCAAGTGCTGGAACACCTCGACGAACGTGCCGCCTGCGTCCTGTACTGGGTCGGCGATGAGCTGGTCGCGTTCAATCTGGTGCTGCTGGACGAACAGCGGCTGGTGGACAAGTTTTTCGCCCATGATCTGGCCCGGACCCGCGAGCACAAACTGTACATGCGCAGTTGGCTGGCCAATGTCGGCTACTGTATTGAGCACCGGATTCCGATCTACGCGTGCGGTCAGGCCGGTTATGCCAGTAAGCTGCGCCTGGGTTGTTCGTTCATCGGCAACACGGTGTTTTTCCGCCATCGCCACCCCGTACTCAATCACCTGCTGCGGCTGGTCAAGATTTTCATCCGTCCGGATCGAACCGATCCGGCCATGGCGACCGCGATAAGCGAACAACAATAAGCGAGCATGATGAGCAAAGACCGACACGCCACCGCCCGACCCTTCGCCCTTTCCGGCTGGAGCCTGCAACGCAAACTGGTGTTGGCGTTCTGGCTGGTCAGCGTGATTCCGACCATGATCGCCGCGGAACTGGCGGCCACCACCCTGTCGCAGATTTTCGACAGCAACGTGCGAATCTGGCTGCAGGAGTCGACCAAGATCGTCGAGGACGAGATCCGCGAGATCGTGCGCGACAATGCCCGCGCCGCGCAGTTGTTCCTGCGCTACACCCGTCCGCCAACGGACCGCCAGTCGGCCCGGCGCGACAAGCTCACCTCCGACATCGCCGACTCCATGGGCATCGATGTGGTCGCGCTGGTGCGCAACAGCGATCACAAAGTGGTATTCAGCACCGCCGCCGATGACATCGTGCGGCAGATCAGCACCGCGCCCAAAGCCGTGCTGCAGACCCTGCAGGTCGGTGGTGTGGCGACCGGCGCCGTGGTGTCGACCTTCGAGAGCGATCAGGACGGCACCGACTATAAACTGATCGTGGTGACCTACCTCGACAACAGCTTCCTCACCAGCGTCGCCGACGTACATTCCCTGGACCTGCGTCTGTACCTGGCCAGAGACGCCGATTTCTCCGAGATCTTTTCCACTCAGCGCTTTGAAGATCACCCGGTAATCGTTCCGGAAAACATCGAACAGCAACTGCGCAACACCAAACAACCGATCGAGCAGTCGACCAAGCGCTACAGCGGCATCTACCGACCGATTCTCAACGAAAACGGCGAGCTGCAAGGTGTGGTGTTCAGCGGCCTGCTGCGCCACACCACGCTGGTCGGGCTGGTCAACCAGAGCAATCTGTTCATCCTGATCTTCATCCTCAGTTCGGCGGCTTCGCTGGCGGTGGGCTGGCTGGTATCGGAGCGCATGACCAAACCGTTGCGCGGCCTGGCCAAAGGCGTGCAAGCGGTGATCGCCGGGGATTACCGTCAGCGCCTGCCGGTCACCGGCGGCGATGAGCTGGCGGAGCTGAGCAGCATCTTCAACCACATGAGCGAACGCCTCGGCGAGTTGCAGCACCTGGAGTCGCAACTGCGGCGCCGCGACCGCCTGCACGCGCTGGGCGAAGTGGCGATGGGCCTGGCCCATGAAATCCGCAACCCGCTGGGCATTATCAAGACAGCCACGCAATTGCTGCACCGACGTGCCGACCTGCCGGAGACCGACAAGCGTCATCTGGAATATGTGGTCAGTGAAGTCAGCCGCATCAACGACCTCATCACTGAATTTCTCGACTTCGCCAAACCCAGTGCGCCGCTGCGTTCGACCCAACTGGCGCGGCCACTGGTGGATGAGCTGGTGGGTTTCTGCGCCCCGGAGCTTTCCAGCCACAACATCGATGTGCAGATCGACGACCGCGCGCCGGGTGCCACCGTGTATGCCGATGCGCGGCAACTCAAACAGGCGGGCCTGAACCTGATCGTCAACGCCATCGACGCCATGCCCGAGGGCGGCCGCCTGACCCTGGGCATCGCCAGCGACGAGCACAATACGGTCATCAGCATCAGCGACACGGGCCAGGGCATCGAAGCGGACATGCTTGAACGGATCTTCACACCGTTCGTCACCACCAAGGCGTCCGGCACCGGGCTCGGTCTGGCCAAAGTCTTCTCGATCATGGAAAACCATGACGGACGCATCGAATGCGTCAGCGAAAAAGATGCCGGAGCCACCTTCAGCCTGTACATTCCGGCCAACGGTGAAGATTTCGACGAGGACAGCGATGACGCATAACGTACTGGTGGTGGACGACGAGCCCAAGCTCTGCGACCTGCTGGCATCGGCCTTGAGTCAGAACGACATTGCGGTGTTCACCGCCGGCAACGGCCTGCATGCGCTCAAGGTGCTGGAATCCGAGGACATCGATCTGGTGATCAGCGACTGGCGCATGCCCGGCATGGACGGCCCGCAACTGCTGGCGGAAATCAAGAACCGCTTCCCGCAGTTGCCGGTCATCGTCATGACCGCCTACAGCACGGTGAAAAATGCCGTGCAGTCGATGCGCAACGGCGCCTTCGATTACATCGCCAAACCGTTCGACATCGATGAGCTGGACATCACCGTCAGCAAGGCCCTTCAGTTTCGCGACATCCTCAAAGACAACCTGCGCATGCGCGCCGAACTCGACGAACACCAGCAGATCGACAGTCTGGTGGGCGACAGTCCGAGCTTTCGCCGGGTCTTGAGCGCGATCGATTCGGTGCGCGAAAGCAACGCCACCATTCTGCTGACCGGCGAAAGCGGCACCGGCAAGGAAATGGTCGCCCGGGCCATCCACAAGCATGGCAATCGCGCGGATAAACCGTTTGTCGCGGTCAACTGCGCAGCAATCCCGGAAGGGCTGCTGGAAAGTGAAATGTTCGGCCATCGCAAAGGTGCGTTCACCGGTGCGGTATCGGACCGGGTCGGGCGCTTCCAGCAGGCGGACAAGGGCACGCTGTTTCTCGATGAAATCGGCGAAATGCCGCTGGCGCTGCAAGCGAAAATCCTCCGCGCCTTGCAGGAACGCATCATCGAACCGGTCGGCGATCCGCGCGAGCGCAAGGTCGATGTGCGGGTCATCGCCGCGACCAACAAGAACCTGCTGGACGCGGTGGCCAACAAGGAGTTTCGCGAAGACCTGTATTACCGCCTCAACGTGTTCCCGATTCCGTTGCCGGCCTTGCGTGAGCGGGTCGAAGACATCGCCCCGCTGGCCCGGCATTTCGCCCACACCCTGGGCACCGCGGCGGGCAAACGCTTTAGCGGTTTCAGCGCCGAGGCATTGCAGGCGATGACTCGCTATTCGTGGCCGGGAAACATTCGTGAGCTGCAGAACTGCGTCGAACGCGCCACCATCGTCGCCTCCGGCACAGTGATCGAGGAGCACGACCTGCCGGCCTATCTGTTTGCCTCACAGCCGACCGAGCCCGGCGCTCTGGTCGCCGAAGGCAGCGTGCCGGCCGACCTTGAAGCGGCACTGGCAGAGGTGGAAAAAGCCTACATCCTCGCCGCCCTGGCGCAGAGCAACGGTGTGCAGGCTGCGGCGGCGCAGTTGATCGGGATTTCCGAGCGCAGCTTCTGGTATCGCCTGAAAAAACTGGGGATTCACGTGGACAAGATCGTCCGCTGAGCAGGATTCCCGGGCCGAGCCCGGGAATCTTCACGGCCTCGATTCACCGTGCCGCCCTTCGCCTCGCTCATGATCTGCCGGACCGCCCCGACAAAGGTATCCACCGGCTGCCCGGTGGTCAAAGACCTGCACGATATACCCGCTAGAGCAGGTTGCGCTCGCCCACCGGTTCGATCTGCGCCCAGTGCGAAGTGTCTTCACGGTGTTGCTGCAAATACGGCAACACCGCCGCCAGCAACGGCGCCTTGAACGCCTCCTGGAAGCGATGGGCCAGGCCCGGGATCAGCTTCAACTGGCTGCCACGAATGTGCGCTGCCAGGTGTACACCGTGCATCACCGGCAGCAGCGGGTCGGCCGTGCCGTGTACCACCAGGGTCGGCACCCGCAATTGATTGAGCAATGCCACCCGGCTCGGTTCGGCAAGGATCGCCATGATCTGGCGCTTCACGCCTTCGGGATTGAACGCCCGGTCATAGGACACCGCCGCCTGATGCAACAGCACCTGACGATCATCGGTAACCATCGGGCTGCCCAGCGCCGCCAACAGATCCGCCTGTTGCTCCAGCGCCACTTCGCGGTTGGGTGCGCCACGGCGCGACAACAATTGCACCAGTGCGGCGCTCGGTGCCGGCAAGCCTTCGGCACCGGAACTGGTCATGATCAGCGTCAGACTCTCGACCCGCTGCGGTGCCATTGCCGCCAGGTGCTGGGCAATCATCCCGCCCATGCTCGCGCCGAGCACGTGGAATTGCTCGACGTGCAACGCGTCCATCAGGCCCAGTGCATCGTCGGCCATGTCGGTCAGGCTGTAAGGTGCCGCCACCGGCAGGCCGAGTTTGTAGCGCAGCACCTCAAACGTCAGGTTGGCCTCGGCCGGTGCCTGGCGCCAGGTCGAAAGACCCACGTCGCGGTTGTCATAGCGGATCACCCGAAAGCCCTGCTGACAGAGGGCGACCACCACTTCGTCCGGCCAGTGGATCAACTGCCCGCCCAACCCCATCACCAACAGCAATGCCGGATCCGACGCACGGCCGATGCTCTGGTACGCCAGGCTCACCTGCGCCAGATCGACCCGTTCGGTCGGTACATTGACGTCGCAACGCGACGCCGCATAGGACGCCTGCCCGAAAAAAACCGCGGCCAACAACGCCGCGATTGCAAAAATTCCCTTGAACATGAAAAACACCGAAACGCAGAACCCCAGTAGAGCGCGAGTCTGATGAAGTTTGTTCAAGCGCGCTGCCACAGTTCGATGACAGTTTGATGAAGAGTGCCGAGTGGTCGGTTGATCCCGATAAACATGCACCACCCTCCGTCTGACCATTGCTCTTGAATAGCTCATGAATGAGCGGATCCGCCGCTCTCTGCCTGAGCCTGTCGTCATGGTCGAACGATCCTTTTTAGAAAGTCCCCCTCCCCCGTTGTACACGCTGCCCGGCTTCGCCAGCCTGCCCGTCTCTATCGATGAAAGCCTGCTGCAAGGCGCGGCAGTCCGGCGGCGAGCCTGCAGCGAAGGACTGCGCCAACTGTGCGCCGGCGTTCCCTCGGTTCGCGATACCCTTGACCGGTTGCTCCACGAGAAACTGGGTCTGAACGGCCAGCAGTGCGGTTTGCTTTTTCACCCGACAAATGGGCATGCACAGCGTTTTGTCAGCCTCACGGCGGCCTTTGCCTTTGTCGTTCAGCACCCGCGACTGGAGGAATGGCTCGACAACCGATGCCGGTTGACCGGTATGAACAACGCCCATGCACTGTCGGCACTCACCCCGTCGCAACTGCTCGCACAAATCAAAACCCTCGAACCGGCTTTGGCGCTTGATGAGCGTTGGCAGGCTTACTGGAGATCCCGCGCCCCGGGCACGCCTCTGTCCCGTCGGGACCAGGCCGACCGCTTGTACCGCGGGCATATCGAGGCGTCCGCGCAAATGGCCTTTGCCCGGCGCACGGTAACGGCCCAACAGCTGGAACCCCTGTGGTCGCTGATGGACGGGACGCCAACGCGCAGCGGTTCAGACGATACTCTGCGCATCGAACTGCCGACCCTGCGACTGCACAACGGCGTGCGGGTAAAACCGGCGGCTGCCTGGGTCATCAGCCGCGCAGACGACGCCGCTCACTTGCTGTACGCGCCCGGCCAAGCGGATGCGATCCAGGCCTTCGCCCGACGCAGTGACGTGCAGACTCGGCTGGCGCTGCGGCCCTACGTGCCCGCCGGACTGCCGGTCGAGAACCTCCAGATCGAATATGTCCCCGCCGGCCGCTCACTGACGATGGTCTTCAATGAGTGGCTGTCGCAGCAGCAAATGGCGCAAATCACCGCCCTGCGCAACGGATCGGACGGCAAACGCGGCCTGGCTGAACATGGCCCCCGTTCGCTGGATGTTGCCGAGCGAATCGACCGACAGCGCAGCCTCGCCATCTTCAGCGCACCTCCCGGCCTGGACAGCCCTGTCCCGACGCAGGAGAACGAAGACGAACCATCATTGTTCGGCGACCTGCATGCCGATGTTTCCAGGTCCCTGCGACAGGCTGCCGTCAAGCGTGAATGCGATGCACTGGAATCAGTGCCTGACGGTGAAGCCCTGCAATCGTTCAGAGCGCTGCAAACGACGCAGGAAAACGCCGAACAAGCCGCCGACCTCGCCGCAAGGGCGTTGCTCTACCGCGAGCGAACACTGGACGTCACCACGTTCAATCGGCAGTTTACCGCGCTGCACAACGCTCACAGGCAAGGGCTGCTTGCCGAAGCGCAGATGCAACGGGCCCTGAATCAGATCAGCGTTGAAGAACACCGTCTGCTCACATCAATGCTGGATACACCCGACAGCGCCGATGCCGATTTCGTAGCGGTCAGCCTCAAGCTGTCACTGACCGCGTCCGTGGAAAACAAAACCCTGGTCAACCATCAAGAGATCAATGGCCCATTCGTGCTGATGCGCAGGCAACCCCGGCCAGTCTCCACACAAAGTCTGCTGCTCTACTGGCCCGGCAGCGGCGGTGGCCTGCAACGGTTCGCCGATCTTCAGGCCCTTGAACAGCAACTGTTCAAACTGCACGCCAGCACAGGCAGTCAGGTGCTGGAGTTGATACCTATTCCAGGCGATCCGCTGCACTACGCGTTGAATCAGTTGACCGGCGAGTTCGAAACCCGGGCAGCCACGATTCGCCAACGCTACAGCGAACCGTTACAGGCCCGACACCGTGCAGATGATTTGGAACACCTGCGCAACCAGACGCTTGCCCTTCTACAAGTGCCGATCCACGCAGCCCGACGCCAGGCCCTGGCCTTTCGAATGGATCAGCAACGCAGCGCCATCCTCGCCACCCAAATGCCTGACTGGCTGCGCGACCTGCCAGACACCGAACGCAACCCCCTCAAGGATTTGATCCAGGCCTGGATCGGTGCGATGAACCGGAGTCACGAATTGCTGACCGTCACATTGCCGCCTCGCGAGGATTTCACCCGCCAGCGTCTGCATGAACGGCTGCGCCGGGACTTTTCCCTCAAAGGGTATTTTTCGGTGCATCTGAACCTGCCGGATTCGGTGGCACTGCAGAAGCAGACATTCAACGCGCCCGGCGCTCCCGGCACCCCTCAGAAGCTGGTGCCGGTACCCAGCGCAACTCGCAGCAGCCTGTCGCTGGAGGCCCTGGCGCAACTCAATATCGACAACACAGCGTCGATGAATCTGGAACCTTTGCTGATGCGTCTTCGCTTCATGCAGGTTGAAGTCAGTGCCAGCGACGACCGCGACCACTCGGCGCTGGTTGCAGGGATCACCCTTCCCTACCTGCGCAGGCTGCTGCCGGAACTGGACCTGCCCAAGGCCTACGAGCAACTGATCTACTCCACCTTCAAAGGCACGCCCGACGAGCCACCCTACCGACGCGAATATCGTCGGGAATGCCTGCTCGAACCCTGGCGCCTGATGCTCAGGCTGCAAGGTCGATGCGCGTGGTTGCAGCATCAGATCGACACGCCTGCGCTGCACATCCTCGACACAGCCATCGATGCCGACACCGACGACGCCTGGAACAACGGTGACCGACGCATTGTATTGCGCCCGGCGATCCTGGCCGCCGGTGGCACGGACACACCGGGCGAAGGGCCCGCTACGCTGTCCGGGGTGACGTTTATCGAGGAACAGGCAGGCGGCACGACGTTGCTGTACCTGCCGGATGCTCCCGACGGCCGATTCCTGCGTGTTTACGACAGCCTCGAAGCGGCTCGCAAGGATCTGTTCCAGCGCTGCAGCCAGGACACGATGATCCGCTATCTGGCCGGCCGCGCCGTGCAGGGCAGCGTTCGTGCCCACGAAAACCGTATTGCCCTGGCCGTGGAAAGACGCTTTGACGGCATGATCGGCGTCGGGCTGAAATGGCCGTCCACCACGTCACTTGCCGCACACCTGCTGGACGCTCATATGGGCCGCCTGATCGAGGCCCATCGTGGTACATCGCGCTCGAATGAAGCGCTGTATCTGGAGCGCTACGCTCTCAATGGTCCCCGGGTATTCAACTACCTGAAAATGGCCTTGGGGCTGGTACCTTTCGTCGGCACGGCGTTCGCGCTGTATGACGCCTGGAGTGCCGCCAACCAGGCGGTCGCGGCGTTTCTGCGGGGCAAGGTCGGCGATGGACTGACCGAGATCGAATCACTGTTGCTATGCCTGATCGACGCTGCCATCGATCTTGTGCCCGGCGCTGGTGCGGCGCTCAAGGCCCGTTCGGCGACCCGCAACCGCCTGCTTCGGAACCTGGCGACCGACTCCGCTGCGCTGACGCTGAGAAATCAACACCAGGCGCGGCGCATCGTCGAACGGTTCGCCGGTTACGAATATGAGTCGCCCCTCTCGCTGGCCGGTCTGCAACCGGTCGACAGTGGCCTATGGCGAAACATCTACCGGCATGCAGACGGGGATTTCATCGTCCGCCAGGGCCGGATCTACCAGGTCGAATGGAGTCATGACTCTCGCAACTGGCGTCTGAGCGGCACCGCCCGGAAAACCTATAAGCAACCCATCGCTCTGGACGAGGCTGGTGAGTGGGACACCTGGTTCGGTGTCTACGGCACCACGTTCGAGGGCGGTGGCCTCGGGGGTGGCAGCGTGCTGGGGCACATGGCCGATGCCCTCGACCCGGTCTGGCCGCAGGCGATACGTAACCGCCTGCCACGCTGGTGGATCGATCGCACTTATCGATTGCACCATCGACTGACCCTCGAATGTGACAGCTTGAGCTCTCGTATCGATGCTCAGGTTCGACGAAGTGATGTGGTGATCAACACCCACTACGAGCACCCCGATAATCTGCTGTTCAGAATGGCGGCAGAAAAATGCTGTCGAGATGACATTGCATTGGCCACCCGGCAATTTCAGACAGTGGCCGAACTGCGCGCCCTTTCTCACGGCAACAAACTGCGTGCGCTGCTGGAGATACAGAGCCACGACGCCACACTGATCACCGACCGCCTCAAACACCGGGCGCTGATCACCAATCATCGCATCCGCAAGAAACTGGATGAGCTCGATGCACGGCACGACGTCCTCGATGCGTTACCTGCGGACTCGATCGAGGAACGATTGAGACAACTCCAGGACATGCACCGGATTCGTCTCGAAATCATCGCCGCTATCGAGGACGTCGAAGGACTGATGAGCGATCTCAATCGTTGGTTCAGCCTCGTCACCGCTCGAACGGACAGGGCCAAACTGGGGCCGATGATCACTGACATGAACAGTCGCATGACCGATTTCAATCTGGGATACATCAAGACTTCGCAGCGCCTGGAAACGGTCAAGAACTTCGAAAACACCGGCGAAGTATCCTGGCGATATCTGCAGGAAAGGGCCTGGCAATTGCGTGTCGACATGGACCGGGCGCTCTTTACGCAGTTCAGCCTGTCGGAGGTCAGCGCCACGCGGGCACAGCGCATGCAGATTCTGACGGACTGTCTCGACACCTATGCAAGATATGGCCGGGAAATGAACCAATGGACCGCCAGTTACCCGCAGTACTTTCACATGGAGGAGTTCGAACCGTTGATGGCCGGCGTGGAGGTCATGGCCGAGCGGGCCAGAAAGGCCATCGACCATCCGGTGCCCCCGCGTACTGGCGGGCAAGGCAACAAGAAGATCTTTCGCACCGAAGACGATCAGTGGCTGATCGGTGTGGAGAACTGGGAACTCAGAACCCGCAAGCGGCAATTCGTCCTGAACCACGGCAAGGCCGGGGAGGAAGTCTGGGAACAGACGGGCAATGGCCGGTATCGCCTGTTGACGATGCAGCCGTCGCAACCGGTTGCGACCCGCCATCTCCCGTCGCTGCTGGCCGATGCCCGCAAGCGGCTTGATGGACAACCGGCCTATCAAGCAAAAGTGCAGACCTATGCCGAACGCGACATGCTCCCGGTGGATCTGGAACACATGATGATCAGCGAGGCCGATGACTTGTCGCGCCGCGCCAGAGATATCGAAGCCCTGTCCGCCGAGCATCCGGTGATCGAAGAACTGGACACCATGGCTGCCCGATTGCGCACTCAAGGACGGCAAATGCGCACCCGGCAGACTCTTGCAAGCCGAAAACCCACCGATGGCATGCTCGAAGACCTGCTTCGGCAAAATGCCGTGGAGGTCCGCAAGATTGCGCTGATGAAGCAACTGCGCAATCGCGCCGACGGCCGGCCAGACTACCTGCAGGAATACGAAATTCGCGATTTGAGCATCCAGCCGCCCCGTCTGTTGTGGTATGCACACTTTCACTACAGCAAGGCCAGGCCCCGGTTCGGTGAGTTCGAAAAAGCCCATCTGAAACTGCCGGAGCACCGTGGCAAAACCCATGCTGACGATCAAACGTTGCCGTACGCCGACATCGGCAAGCGGTCGCCAGTGCTGCCCTGGTTCGAAGCGCTTTGAAACGACACAGGGAGCGATTCACCGCTCCCTGTCTCTTGCGTGTTATGCCAACTGACTGCGCAGTTGCCGCGCTGCCGCGACCATATTGACCAGCGCCGCTTCGGTCTCCGGCCAGGCGCGGGTTTTCAGACCGCAATCGGGGTTGACCCACAGACGCTGCGCCGGAATCCGTTTCACCGCCTGGCTCATCAACTTGACCATCTCGGCCGTGTCCGGCACCCGTGGCGAGTGGATGTCGTAGACGCCCGGGCCAATGTCGTTCGGGTAGTCGAACGCTTCGAAGGCGTCCAGCAGTTCCATGTCCGACCGCGAGGTCTCGATGGTGATGACGTCGGCGTCCATGTCGGCGATCGCCTTGATCACATCGTTGAATTCGCTGTAGCACATGTGGGTGTGAATCTGGGTTTCATCCTTCACCCCCGAAGCCGTCAGGCGGAACGCTTCCACCGCCCAATCAAGGTATTCCTGCCATTGCTCACGACGCAGCGGCAGGCCTTCACGGAACGCCGCCTCGTCGATCTGTACGATCTTGATCCCGGCCTTTTCCAGATCCACCACTTCGTCACGCAGGGCCAGCGCCAGTTGTTGTGCCTGAACCTTGCGCGACACGTCTTCGCGGGGGAACGACCACATCAGCATGGTCACGGGGCCGGTCAGCATGCCTTTCATGACCTTGTCGGTCAGGCTCTGGGCGTAGGTGATCCAGTCCACGGTCATGGCGCTCGGACGGGACAGATCGCCATAGATCACCGCCGGTTTCACGCAGCGGGAACCGTAGCTCTGGACCCAGCCGAAGCGCGTGAACAGATAGCCGTCCAGTTGCTCGGCGAAATACTCGACCATGTCGTTGCGCTCGGCTTCACCGTGCACCAGCACATCGAGACCCAGGCGCTCCTGGACTTGCACCACATGGCGGATTTCACTGCGCATGGCGTCGTGGTAATCGTTGGCCGACAGCTTGCCCTGCTTGAACGCCTGACGGGCCAGGCGGATCGAACCGGTCTGTGGGAACGAGCCGATGGTGGTGGTCGGGAACGTCGGCAATTTCAGACGCGCCTGTTGTGCAGCGATGCGTTGCGCAAACGGCGAATGACGTTGGCTGTCGCTGGCGTTGATCGCCTCGATCCGCGCTTGCACTTCGGCCTTGTGAATGCGCGGCGAACGGGCGCGGCTCTGTTGAATGGCGCGGCTGGCGGCCAGTGCGCTTTGCACGTTCGGCGCTTGCGGGTCGTTCAGCGCATCACGCAACACTGAGATTTCGCTGCACTTCTGCACGGCGAATGCCAGCCAGCTTTTCAGCTCCGGGTCGAGCTTGTCTTCGCGCTCGACATCCACCGGACTGTGCAACAACGAGCAGGAACTGCTGACCCACAGGTTGTCGCCAAAACGCTCCTGCGCCGGTTGCAGTTGTGCCAGCGCCTGCTCCAGTTCGCAGCGCCAGACGTTGCGCCCGTTGACCAGACCGACCGACAGAATCTTGTAGGTCGGCAGACGATCAAGCACCTGACCGAGCTGATCCGGCGCACGCACCGCGTCGATGTGCAGGCCTTGCACCGGCAGGCCGACGGCCAGGCCGAGGTTGTCCTGCAGGCCACTGAAATAGGTCGCCACCAGTTTTTTCAGCGGCGAGTACTGAAGGATGTGATAGGCGCGTTCGAAGGCGCTTTTCCAGGCTTGCGGCAGGTCGAGGGTCAGGATCGGTTCGTCGATCTGCACCCACTCCACGCCTTGTGCAGCGAGGCGACCGAGGATTTCGTTGTATACCGGCAGCAGACGCTCAAGCAGATCGAGCTTGTCGAAGCCGTTGCCTTTCGCCTTGCCCAGCCACAGGTAAGTCAGCGGGCCGATGATCACCGGTTTGACGTTGTGACCAAGGGCTTTGGCTTCTTCGACTTCATCGAACAGCTGTTCCCAGCTCAGCTTGAACTGTTGGTCGGCGGTGAATTCCGGGACCAGGTAGTGGTAGTTGGTGTCGAACCACTTGGTCAGCTCTTGGGCGTATTGGGTCTTGCCGTGCTCGCCGCCGCAGCAGGACGCCGTGGCGCCACGGGCCATGGCGAACAGCGTGTCGAGGGTCGGCAGGCCGCGCACATCACGCGCACCGTCAAAGCGCTCGGGGATCACACCGAAGGTCAGCGAGTGGGTCAGCACCTGGTCGTACCAGGCGAAGTCGCCGACCGGCAACAGGTCGATGCCGGCGTCCTTCTGCAATTGCCAGTGCCTGGCGCGCAGCTCACGGCCGACCTGATTCAGCGACGCCTGATCGAGATCGCCTTTCCAATAGGCTTCGAGGGCTTTTTTCAGTTCGCGGTCGGCGCCGATGCGCGGGAAACCAAGGGTGTGGGCCACGGCCATGTCGAGTGTTCTCCATTGCGTAAAAGATGGCGCCATTGTCGACAGCCAGGACAACATGAGACAAACTCAACCTTTTCGTGTTGATCACAAATTTTCCTCATGGAGCCTGCAGTGCTTGAAATCCGTCACCTGAAAACCCTGCATGCCCTGCGCGAAGCCGACAGCCTGGTCGATGCGGCCGACCGTCTGCACCTGACCCAGTCGGCGCTGTCCCACCAGTTCAAGGAGCTGGAAGAGCGCATGGGCATGCCGTTGTTCGTGCGCAAGACCAAACCGGTGCGGTTCACCAGCGCCGGCCTGCGCCTGCTGCAACTGGCCGACGCGACCCTGCCGCTGCTGCGCGCCGCCGAACGTGACATCGGGCGTCTGGCCGGGGGCACCGCCGGACGTCTGCACATGGCCATCGAATGCCATAGCTGCTTCCAGTGGCTGATGCCGACCATCGACCAGTTCCGCGATGCGTGGCCGGAAGTCGAACTCGACCTGGCCTCGGGCTTCTCCTTCGCCCCGCTGCCGGCGCTGGCCCGCGGTGACCTGGATCTGGTGGTGACGTCCGACCCGCTGGAAATCGCCGGCATTACTTACGTGCCGCTGTTCACCTACGAAGCCATGCTGGCGGTCGCCAACCAGCATGCGCTGGCGAGCAAACCGTACATCGTCCCCGAGGACCTGCTGACCGAAACCCTGATCACCTATCCGGTGGAACGGGACCGCCTCGATATTTTCACCCGCTTCCTCGAACCGGCCGACATCGAACCGGCGCAAGTGCGCACTTCCGAGCTGACAGTGATGATGATGCAACTGGTGGCCAGCGGCCGCGGCGTGTGCGGCATGCCGCACTGGGCGCTGCATGAATACAGCTCACGGGGTTACGTAAAGGCCAAGCGGCTGGGTGAGAAAGGTCTGTTTGCGACGTTGTACGCGGCGATCCGCGCCGACATGCTGGACGCGCCGTACATGCGCGATTTCCTGCTGACGGCCAAGGACACCTCGTTCTCGACCCTCGATGGGGTCAGTGCGGTTCGTTGAGGCTGGCGGATGGCACGAAAGGCGCGCACCACATGTGGATCTTGTCGAAGTAGTCCTCGCCGACCCGCACCGCCATCGGTTCGAGGCCGAACTGGATGAAGCCGCAACGCTGGTAAAGCTTGAACGCGGCTTCATTGCCGGCGGTGACAGTCAATTGAATGACCTTCAGCGCCGGATGCTGCTGCGCTTCACCCAGCACGGCTTCCATCAATTTCAACCCCAGCCCGCGCTGGCGAAACTCGGCCGACACATACATGCCGAACACCGTTGCCTTGTGCCGGGCCTTTTCCCGAGGCTCGAACGCCAGGCCGACGATGCCCGCCAGCCGGCCGTCTTCGAACGCGCCAAACACCGCATCGAGCTTGCTGGTCAGGCGCGACTCCCACCAGCTCAGCGGCATTGCTGCGCGTTCGCGCACGCTGGAGGTGAAGGCCTGCGGATGCCGGTCGTAAGCCTCCAGCATCAACTCCCGATAGGCCAGCGCATGACTGGCATCCAGCCTTTCGATCCACATGTTCAAGCTGCCTTGCGCTGCTCAAGCATCAGCCGCAGGGCCAGCCCCCCAAGCACAAACCCCATGAAATAGCGTTGCGCCGCCAGCCAGGACGGATTGTTGACGAACCACGAGGCAATGCCTGCCGCCGACAGGGCAATCAACAGGTTGACGCTGAAGCTGACGCTGATCTGGGTCAGGCCGAGAATGATGCTCTGGCTGAACACCGAGCCATGTTCCGGCGTGATGAACTGCGGAAACACCGAAAGGTAGAACACCGCGATCTTCGGGTTCAGGGCGCTGGTGAGAAAGCCCATGGTGATGAGCTTGCGCGATGAGTCCGCCGGCAATGGCTGCACTTCGAACGGCGAACGGGCACCCGGTTTCACCGCTTGCCAGGCCAGCCACAGCAGGTACAGCGCGCCGGCCCACTTCAAGACTTCATAGGCCATCGGCACCGCGAGAAACACCGCCGTCAGACCGGCCGCCGCCGCGAACAGATGCACGAAGAACCCGGCCACCACGCCGAGCAGCGAAGTCACCCCGGCCTTGCGCCCCTGACAGATCGAACGGGAAATCAGGTAGATCATGTTCGGCCCCGGCGTCAGTACCATCAACAACGCGGCAGCGGCGAAAATCAGCAGGTCTTGAAGCGGGATCATGACGAAGTCCTTTGCACGAATGATCAGGCGATCGCGGTCAGCGAGGCTCGATAAAACGGCAGGATCAGGTCGCGTGTCAATGGGGCGAGAACCACATCACCGTCGGTGGCCGGGTCGATCCAGATCACCTCTTCGATCTCGGCGGCGGGAGAAACGTCGGCGTCGATGGTCAGTTGAAAGATCTCGGCCTGCACGACGAACCCCGGCTCGTTGGCGGCCGGTGCCGAGAACTGGCCGAGAAAGCGCGCCTGCGCCGGATCGATCACCAGCCCCAGTTCTTCTTCCAACTCGCGGGCCAACGCATGCACCGGCAGTTCATGGGTTTCGATCTTGCCGCCCGGTTGCATGAACGCCGTGGTATCGCGCTTGCGCACCAGCAGGGTCTGGCCGTCGTGGTTGAGCAGCAACGCGGCGGCAATACGAATGGTGCGGGAGGAAACAGCGGATACAGGAGTCATGGGTCAGCCACCGGCCTTGAGAAAAACCGCAAGGATCCCATGCCGGCGGCGCCAGCGTCACCTCGTACGACCTCAAGAACTGGCCAGCAACGCCGCTTCGCCCTCCTGCGGCACCTTCACGAACACCTTGTATTTGCCTCCCTCCATCGCTTCGAAACTGATCAGTTTGTCCACCAGCAAAGCGCTCAGGACCTTGCCGGCATTGAGCAGCAACATGCCGTTGTCGGCATTGAGGTTGCGCGCCAGGATCATCCCCGCTGCCAGCTCCCGGGTGCCCATGACCTTGACGTTCGGATCGGTCAGGGTGATGTCGCTGACCATTGCACAGACCTTGATGAAATCCTCGATCAGTTCGGGATCGTAAAGTTTGCCGGCGTACTGGCGCAGGTACAGCAACGCTTCGTCGCTGTTCATTTGCCGCTCGAGAATCAGCCCGCGCTGCAACTCGACGAAATCCACCGCCAGTTTCAGCAGACGCGAACCAAAGGGGATGGCCTCGCCCTTGAGCCGGTCGGGAAAACCGCTGCCGTCCCAGCGCTCCTGGTGATGCAGGATCAGCCGCGCGGCATCCTTCATCGGGTCCAGGGTCATCAACAGCGATTCGCTCTGTTTCGGATAAGCCCGATAGCGGTCGCGCTCGGTGCTGTGCAGCAGGTCCGACGGCGTGGTCATCATGCTGTCGGTCCAGCTCAGCTTGCCGATGTTGTAGAGCGCGGCGGCCATGGTCAGATCGCGGCTGGCGGCTTCGTCCAGCCGGTGCACCTTGCAGTAGCCGCGCACCAGCTCGATGATCTGCCGGTTGGTCTGCTTGGCCGGCGGCAGGCGCAGATTGGCGATCAATGAAAACACTTCAGTGCCGGTCACATAGCTGTGCTTGAGCTCTTCGTAGGCCAGGTCGAGCATGTCGGCGGTCTGCTGCAGTTCGGCGGTACGGGCGGCGACGTGTTTTTCCAGGGTGCTGTTGAGCAGTTTCAATTGTTCGTTTTGCACTCGCGTCAGTTTTTCCAGACGTTCGCGCTCGCGTGCCAGATGCTGATGCTCGAGGGCCTGACGCAAGGTCAGCAGCATTTCCTCGTCGTTCCAGGGTTTGCTGATGTAACGGTGGATCTGCCCTTCGTTGATAGCCTTGATGATCGCCGAAGGGTCGGCGTAGCCGGTGAGCATGATCCGCGCGGTCGCCGGATACCGCTCATGAACAAGAGCCAGCAGCGTAGCCCCATCCATGTTGGGCATGCGCGCGTCGCTCATCACCAGATTCACCGGTTGCTGCTCGAGTATTTCCAGCGCCTGGGCACCGCTGGTGGCCAGCAAGACGTCATAAGGCTGACCGCGCAACAGGCGGCGCAGGCTGTTGAGGATCGGTTCCTCGTCATCGACCAGCAGCACTTTGGGCCGGGGCGGCGAAATCGGGGCGGACGGCTCTTCCATGGCGAAGCCTCGTGAGAAACGTTGGACATGACTGACGCGCCGGCAGACCTCCCCTGCTTGCCCGCGCTTGAATCACAGGCTAGATGATTTTCGCAGGGCGCGTGTAAATCCTCTGTTACACCGCGACAGGCAAAGTTGCGTCCGTGCAACTATGCTCAAGTGGCTGGACGACACCATCGGCCTGAGCGCAGGCATGGGATGAGGGGAAAGGGATGCTCCCGATGACGAATGTGCGTGAACACACGGGTTTTGCGTCATGAGTGCGCAACCCGGACACACCAACCGCCGCGTGCTCATCGTCGACGATACCGCGTCGATCCATGAGGACTTCGCCAAGATCCTCAAACCGGCCACGGCTGAAGCCGACAGCCTGGATGAAACGGAAAGCCTGCTGTTCGGCGATGCGTCCTCCGCCCCCGTCGGACCGAAAGACCGTTTCGAACTGGACTCGGCCTATCAGGGCCGCGAAGCGCTGGACAAAGTCGAAGCCGCACTCGCCGCCGGGCGCCCCTACGCCATGGCCTTCATCGACATGCGCATGCCGCCGGGCTGGGATGGCCTGGAAACCATCGAGCGGCTGTGGCAGGTCGACCCCAAGCTGCAAGTGGCCCTGTGTACCGCTTATTCCGATTACTCCTGGGAAGACATCGACCAGCGGCTGGCCCTGACCGATCGCCTGCTGATCCTGAAAAAACCCTTCGACGCGATAGAAATCCGGCAGATGGCCAGCGCCCTGACGGTCAAGTGGCAAATGACCGAAGACGCCGCCATGAAGATGAACCTGCTGGAGCAGGCTGTTCAGGAACGCACGCGGGAGTTGTCCGACGCCAACATCATCGTGCAGAACAGCCCGACCATCCTGTACAGGCTGCGCGGCGAGCCGTCGTTTCCGTTGATGTACATCTCCCACAACATCACCCGATACGGCCATGTCGCGGCTGATCTGGTGGGTTCGGCCAACTGGGCGCAGACGCTGATTCACCCGGACGATCAGGTCAGTGTCGATACCGCCATGGGCCGGGTGCTCGATCGGCATGCCGAAGGCGCCTCCATCGAGTTTCGCCTGCGTACCGGCGCAGGTGACTGGCGCTGGGTGGAAAACCGCTACATCCCGGTACGCGATCACGACGGCCGACTGCTGGAAGTCGAGGGGATCATTCTTGACATCACCGAGCGCCGGCTGGCCGAAGAAAAGATGCACCTGCTGGCCCGCACCGACGGCCTCACCGGGCTGGCCAATCGCGCCACCCTGATCGAGCGCCTGCATCAGGCCTTCGCCGCCGCTCGCCGGGGTGCGGCCCCCTTCGCGGTGTTTTATCTGGATCTGGACCATTTCAAGCGGATCAACGACACCCTCGGCCATCCGGTCGGCGATTTGCTTTTGCAGGAAGTGGCGCAGCGGATCAAATCGAATGTGCGGGAAAACGACGTGGTCGCACGGCTGGGCGGTGACGAATTCGCGATCCTGCAGTTGGATGTCAGCGACCCGACCCAGTCCGCCACCGTTGCCACCAAGATCCGCGATGCACTGTCGCAGCCTTACCACTTGACGGGCAACGCCTTGCACACCTCCGCCAGTATCGGCATCTGCCTCTACCGGCCCACAAGTCTGGATGCCGACAGTCTGCTGGGCGGCGCCGACATGGCGCTGTACCGCGCCAAGGAAACCGGGCGCAATCAGTACCAGTTCTACTCCGAGCAAATCACTCGGGAAGTGGCCGAGCGCATTACCCTTGCCGAAGAGTTGACGACAGCGCTCATTCAGGGAGGACTGAAGCTCGATTACACGCCGGAAGTGGACATGCACAGCGGCAAGATTCTCGGCATGGCCGCGCAGGTCAAATGGCAACATCCCAGGCTTGGTCTGCTGCCGGCGTCGGCCTTCGTACCGGCAGCGGAAAAGACCGGTGCAATCATCCCGCTCGGTCGCTGGATACTGGATCACGTCTGCTGGCAGATGCGCCAGTGGCAAAACGAGGGCGTGGCGCCGCCGGTGATGGCGATCAAGATCTCTCTGGCGCAGCTCAAGAGCGGCCCCGAGCTCATCTATGACGTGCTGCGCACCACCGCCCGTTGGGAGCTGGCACCGTGGGATCTGCGTTTCGATGTCACGGAAGCGACCCTGGCCCAGACCAAATGGACCCACAACGATGTGCTGCCGCGCCTGAGTGAGCTTGGGGTGAAGATCGCCATCGACGATTTCGGCACCGAATACTCATCGTTCGATTACCTGAAAACCTACCGGGTCAATCACCTCAAACTCTCCCAATACCTGATCGACAGTGCGGCCCAGGATGAAGGCAGCGCCAATACCCTGCGAGCGATCGTCAATTTCGCCCGGGATCTGGCGATCGACATCAGCGCCGAAGGCGTCCAGCCCGCAGATCGGGATGACGCCCTCGCCTCTTCGGCCCCCCTGAAAAACGTGCAAGGCCTTTGCTTCAGGGAAGCGGTCAGCCCCGAACAGGCAGCCCGACTGCTGAAGGACGCAAGTGCAGCCGCCCCGCTGCCCAAGGAGGATGAAGGATGAAAACGCCTTTTCCCCAGACCAACCGGCGCATTCTGATCGTCGACGATACGCCGGCGATCCATGCCGATTTCCGCAAGATCCTCGCCCCCGAGACCGGTGGCGAAGCGGATCTGAGTGGTCTTGAACAGACGCTGTTCGGCACCCGTCAGGCAACGCACCTGACGTTCCAGCTCGACTCCGCCTACCAGGGCCAGGAAGCCTTGAAACTGGTGCAACACGCGCTGGACGAAGGCCGGCCCTACGCCCTCGCCTTCACCGACATGCGCATGCCGCCCGGCTGGGATGGACTGGAAACCATCGAAAAACTCTGGGAAGTCGATCCGAACCTGCAAATTGCATTGTGCACCGCTTACTCCGACTACAGCTGGGAGGCCATGGCCGAGCGCCTGGAATTCGGCGATCAGTTGCTGATCCTGAAAAAGCCGTTCGACACCCTGGAAATCCGCCAGATGGCCAATGCCCTGACCTGGAAATGGCAACTGGCCCAGGACGCAGCGCTGAAGATGCTCAACCTTGAGCAGACCATCGAGGCGCGGGTGCATGAACTGCTCAAGGTCTCGCACCTGCTGCAATACGACAGCCTCACGGGCCTGCCCAACAGCACCTTGCTGGGCGATCGCCTGAGCCAGTCGCTGGCGGCCTGCCGGCGTCACGACAAGCAACTGGTGGTGATGTTTCTCGGCCTGGACCGCTTCAAGCGCATCAACAATGCCCTGGGCCATCCGGCGGGCGACGAAATGCTCAAACGGGTCGGCCAGCAATTGCTGGCCTGCGTGCGCGAATCGGACTCGGTCTTTCGTTATGGCTCCGACGAGTTCGTGGTGATGCTCAGCGACATCAAGCATCCACAGCAGACCCGCAGCATTGCCGAGAAACTACTGAGCGCCATCCGCGCTCCACAGACAATCGTCGGGCATGACGTGAGCGTCACGGCCAGTCTGGGCATCAGCCTCTACCCCGATGACGGGCTCGAGGCCATCGAGCTGATCAAGAAAGCTGAAACGGCCATGCGCAGCGCCAAGGAAAACGGACCGAACGAAATCGGCTTCTTCATCGAAGCCATGAACCAGCGCGCCCGGGAGCAGCAAGGCATCGAGTCGGGTATTCGCCAGGCCCTGCAGCGCCATGAATTCGTCCTGCACTACCAGCCGAAAATCGAGCTGACCAGCGGCCGGGTGGTCGGCGCCGAGGCTCTGGTGCGCTGGCAAAAACCGGGGCATGGCTGGGTGTATCCATCGGAGTTCATTCCAGTGGCCGAAGACAGCGGCCTGATCGTGCCGTTGAGCAAATGGGTGCTGGCCGAGGCCTGTCGGCAGACCCGGGACTGGCAACTGGCGGGGTTGCCGTCGATCCGCATGTCGGTCAACACCTCGGCCATCGACTTTCGCCAGCGGCACTTCGTCGAGGGCATCGAACAGGTGTTGGCACAGACCGGGCTAGATCCCCGTCTGCTGGAACTGGAAATCACCGAAGGCGTGCTGATGCAGAACGTGGACGCAACGATGAGTGCGCTGAACCGGCTGAAAGCCCTGGGTGTCCGGCTGGCCATCGATGACTTCGGCACCGGTTATTCCAGCCTGAGCTACCTGCGGCGGTTTCCCATCGATGTGCTGAAAATCGATCAGTCGTTCATTCGCGGCCTCAGCCATGACAGCAGCGACGCGGCCCTGGTCGGTGCGATCATCAGCCTGGGCAAGAGCCTCAACCTGAACGTCATCGCCGAAGGCGTGGAGACCGCACAACAGCTGGCCTTTCTAAGGGCCCACGAGTGCGAGGAGGGCCAGGGCTTCTACTTCAGCAAAGCCTTGCCGGCAGACTCCTTTGCCCACCTTCTGGTTGACGGGTTGCCTGACCCCTGGAGCGTTGCATGAACACACCGACGACATGCCCGTCACGCAGCGTTTTGTTCCTGATGCTTTTCGCTCCCGGCGTCAATATCGTAGCCGCGCCCCTGGACGAGCCACTGAAGCCGCTGCCTGACATTGCGAAACAGGACCCGAAGCGCGTCGAACTGGGTCGCCGGCTTTTCCAGGATCCACAGCTGTCGGTGAACAACAGCCTGTCCTGCGCCAGTTGTCATCAACTGGACAAGAACGGCGCTGACAGCCGGGCCCTTTCCCTGGGCTTCGATGGACAACCGGTGGCGGTCAACACCCCGACCGTGCTCAACGCCAGCCTCAATTTCCGCCAGTTCTGGGACGGTCGCGTGGAGACGCTGGAGGAACAAAGCAACGTCGTCATCACCAGCCCCCACGAAATGGGCAATGACTGGAACACCGTCGTGCAACGGATCGCCGACGACCCCGGCTATCGCCAGTCTTTCAGCACCGCCTACCCGGATGCCGTGACGAAAGCCAACATCCAGAACGCCCTGACGAGCTACGAACGCACACTGCTGACACCCGGCTCACGCTTCGATCAGTACCTGCTGGGCAACACCGACATCCTGACCCTCGATGAGAAATACGGCTATCAGCGCTTCAAGGACTACGGCTGCATTGCCTGCCATCAGGGCGTGAACATCGGCGGCAACATGTACCAGAAGTTCGGGGTGTTCGGTGACTACATCGCCGATCGTGGCAACCCGACGGTGGCCGACCAGGGCCGGTTCAACGTCACTGGTGACGAAAACGATCGGGCCGTGTTCAAGGTGCCGAGCCTGCGCAACGTCGCACTGACCGCGCCGTATTTCCACGACGGTTCGGCGCCCACCCTCGAACGGGCCGTGGACGTGATGTTCCAGTATCAGTTGGGCCGCATGCCGAGCGAGCAAGACAAGGCACTGATCATCGAGTTTCTCAAGACCCTGACCGGACACTGGGAGGGTCAGCCATGATGAAAACAGTCTCGGGGCGGCGCAGCCTGCTGTTGCTCAGCCTCCTCGCCGTATTGCTGGCCTCGATCCTGGTGTTTCTGTACCTCAAGTCCAGTTCCGAGCAGACCACCACCTACACCGAATCCCGGGACCTGATCCGTCAGATCAAGCAACAGGATTCGCAGTGGGAAAGTGAAGTCCTCAAGTCCCGGGTGGCGATCACCCACAATTACGACCCGCTGATCTCGCCGATGAACGAGATGAATCGCCTGTGGGCACGTTTCGAATCCATGGAATCCGGGCATGGACGGGACGAATCCACGCAATGGGCTGATGCCCACGAACGCTACCTGGACGCCTGGCAGGAAAAAGCCCGCCTGGTGGAACAGTTCAAGTCGCACAACGCGCTGTTGCGCAACTCCCTGGCTTTTCTGCCCAGTGCCGAGGATGACATTCAGGCACAACTGGCCAATCTGTCCGACCTCGACAAGATTCAGTTGCAGAACATCGTCACCGACACCTATGACCTGTTGCTCAGTGCACTGGAATTTGCCCAGGTCGCCTCCGCCGACAAGGCCTCCGACATCGAGGTGGGCCTGAACAAACTGGCGGTGAACGCACAACGTCTGCCGGCGGATTTTCAAACCCCGATCAGGATCCTGAGCAATCACATCGCCCTGATCCTGCGCGAGCAACCGATCGTCAACCGCCTGCTCGATCAGATCGAGGCAATTCCCGTGGACGAGCGTCTGGACACCATCACCAACATGCTCGACCTGGATCAGCAACAGGCCGAACGAACCGACCAGAAATACCATTTCTACCTGCTGCTGTTTTCTGTCCTGCTGATGTTGTCGCTGCTGTGGCTGGCCATCCGCCTGATCCGCAGTTTTGCCGAGATCAACCGGGTCAATGCGGCCCTGCAAACGGCCAACGATGTGCTCGAACAACGGGTCGACGAACGGACCCGCGAACTGAAGAACGTGCAGAGCGAACTGCTCGACGCCGCACGCCAGGCCGGCATGGCGGAAATCGCCACCAACGTGTTGCACAACGTCGGCAACGTGCTCAACAGCGTGAACATTTCCTCCGACCTGATCTCGCGGAAACTGCGCAGCAGCAAGGCCTTGGGACTCGGCAAGGCGATGCAGCTGATCAACGAACACCCGGACGACCTCGGGTCGTTTCTGACCGAGGACGCCAAGGGCAAGCTGCTGCCCGGCTACCTCAACCAACTGGTGGGCGCCATCGCCCAGGAACAGCAGGAAATGGCCGACGAACTGACCCAGATGAACAAGAGCGTCGATCACATCAAGGACATCGTCGCCACCCAGCAATCCTATGCCGGGGCCAACAGCATGACCGAGCCGCTGTACGTCAACGAACTGCTCGAAGACGCCCTGCGCATGAATGCCGGGGCGCTCACCCGACATCACGTCACGGTGGTCAAGGAATACGGCGACGTGCCCCAGGTGATGGGCGACAAGCACCGTCTGCTGCTGATCCTGATCAACCTGATCAGCAACGCCAAGTACGCGATGTCCGATCTCAGCAACCGCCCGCGGACCATGACCCTGGCGGTGAAGATCGTCGATGACGGCTTTCTGGAGATCAGCGTCAGGGACGATGGCGAGGGCATCGCACCGGAGAACATGACGCGGATCTTTGCCCACGGCTTCACCACCCGCAAGGACGGCCACGGCTTCGGTCTGCACAGCTGCGCCCTGGCGGCCATCGAGATGAACGGCCATCTCACCGCCCACAGCGACGGGCCTGGCCAAGGCGCCCTGTTCACTTTGCAGATCCCGCTGATCACGGTAACGGAGAACGCATGAGCGAACTGTCGAACCGCCGCATCCTGCTGATCGACGACATGCCGTCGATCCATGAAGACTTTCGCAAGATCCTCACCCCGAACCGGGCGCAGTCGGCGGAACTGGACGAGATGGAAGCCGCCCTGTTCGGCGCCCCTGCCAAGCCCCGACGGGCGATGTTCGAACTGGACTCGGCCTATGGTGGCGAAGAAGGCCTGGCCAAACTCAATCTGGCCTTGCAGGAGCAATGCCCGTACGCCCTGGCCTTTGTCGACATGCGCATGCCCGATGGCTGGGACGGAGCAAAGACCATCGAGCAATTGTGGCTGCAGGATCCACAACTGCAGGTGGTGGTCTGCACCGCCTATTCCGACTATTCCTGGGACGAACTGCTGGATCGCCTGCACGCCCATGACCGGCTGCTGATCCTGAAAAAGCCCTTCGACAACATCGAAGTCCAGCAGATGGCCAACACCCTGTTGACCAAATGGCAGATGACCGAACGCGCCTCGCTGCAAATGCATCACCTGGAACACCTGGTGGACCAGCGCACCGCTCAGTTCAAGCAGGCCAGCGAAGCCTTGCAGCGGGAGATCGATGAACGCAAGCAACTGGAAGGTCAGCTGGTGCAGTCGGAAAAGCTCGCCTCGCTGGGGCAACTGGCCGCCGGGGTGGCCCACGAAATCAACAACCCGATCGGCTTCGTTTCCTCCAACCTCGGCACCCTCGACGGTTACTTCCAGCAACTGCTGGCCATGCTCGGCGCCTATCACAGCGCCGGGCAGGAATTGCCCGCCGAAGCCGCCGCGCAGTTGCAGCAATTGCGCGAGCACCTGGAACTGGACTATCTGCTGGAAGACATCCCGACGCTGATCCGGGAATCCAAGGAAGGCATCGGGCGCGTCGGACAGATCGTCCGGGATCTCAAGGATTTCTCCCGGGTCGACAGCCATCAGGAATGGCAGTGGGCCAATCTGCAACAGGGCATCGAATCGACTCTGAACATCGTTGCCGGCGAGCTCAAGTACAAGGCCGATGTGATCAAGGAATACCAGGATCTGCCGGACATCGAATGCCTGCCCTCGCAAATCAATCAGGTGATCATGAACCTGGTGGTCAACGCGGCGCAGGCCATGGGTCCGGAGCGCGGCACCATCACCCTGCGCACCGGGGTGCAGGGCGAAACGGCAATCATCGAAGTGGCCGACACCGGTTCGGGCATCGCCCCCGAGACCCTGCAGAAAATCTTCGACCCGTTCTTCACCACCAAACCGGTGGGCCAGGGGACAGGCCTGGGTCTGTCCCTGTCCTACGGCATCGTGAAAAAGCACGGCGGGGACATTTCAGTCAGCAGCACCCTGGGCGCCGGCACGACGTTTCGCGTGCAATTGCCGTTGCGCCAGACCCGGCCTGCGGCCTGAGGTCAGGTCGCTTCCTGGAAATCCATCTCCGGTGGCTGGCGTCGGAAACCGCCGGTCAGCACCGCCAGATACACCACACCAATCGCCAGCCAGCTCAGGCCCAGATACACCGCCAGGTGATCGAGGCTCACCATCAGCCACAAGTCCGCGACCAGGCCGATGAACGGGAACACCAGAAACAGCAGCAGCTCGCGCGGGCCTTTCTTCTCGCCGCCAATCCAGTAATGGAAGATCACTGACAGGTTGACCAGGCTGAACGCCAGGAAAGCACCGAAGTTGATGAACGAGGTCGAGGTGGTCACATCGAGTTTCAATGCGAGCAAGGCCACCACGGCGCAAAGCAGGATGCTGTTGACCGGCGTGCCGAAGCGCTCGTGCAAGGTGCCGAAAAACGACTTGGGCAACACACCGTCACGCCCCATCGCGAACAACAGGCGCGAACCGCTGGCCTGGGCAGACAGTCCCGAGGCGAACTGACCGACGATCAGGCCGATGAGGAAGATCGACACGAACAGGTCGCCACCGATGTTGCGCGCAATCTCGTAGGCCGCCGAGTCGACGCTGTCGAACTGGAACGACGGGTGAGCGATCTGCACGAAGTACGATACACCGACGAAAATCAGCCCGCCGATCAGGGTGATCAACATGATTGCCCGAGGGATGGTGCGGCGTGGATCACGGGTTTCTTCGGTGAGGGTGCTGACAGCGTCGAAACCGAGGAACGAGTAGCAGGCGATGGCGGCCCCGCTCATGATCAGCGGCATCTGCATGTCGCCATTGAAGAACGGTTTGATCGACCACAGCGGCGTGCTGGCATCGCCACCGACGTAGTGCACGCACAGCGCGACAAAGGCGACCAGCACCAGAAATTGCACCAGCATCAGCAAGGCGTTGATGCCGTTGGCGAGCTTCAGGCCGATGACGTTGATGGCGCTGGTGATGCCGATGAACGCCAGCACCCAGATCCACTGCGGGATCGAGGGGAAGGCCGAAGCGAGGTACGCGGCGCCGATCAGCCAGATCGCCATCGGCAGAAACAGATAATCGAGCAGCACCGCCCAACCGGCGATGAAGCCGAGTTTCGGGCTGATGGCCTTGCGCACATAGCTGTAGGCCGAGCCGGCCACCGGGAACGCGGCGGCCATGCGCCCGTAGCTCATGGCGGTGAAAAACATCGCCACCAGCGCCGCCAGATACGCGGCGGGCACCATGCCAGCGGTGGACTGGGCGAGGATGCCGAACGTGCCGAGGACAATGATCGGCGTCATGTAGGCGATGCCGAACAGCACCACCGACCCCAGCGAAAGGGTGCGTTGCAAACGAGCCATGGGCGACTTACTCCGGATTTTATTGGATTTATGGCAGAGGCCGAGTTCGGCGAATGTTTTGGGTGTTGTTTGTTTTTTTGTTCGACTGGAGATCCTTACCCCCCTCACCCCAGCCCTCCCGAAACGTCGGACCGCCCCCAAGGGGGCGAGGGGGAAAGGGAGCCGATCTCCATGCTTTTCAAGACCTGAGTTCGACTGGGTATTTCAGGTCGGCGTAACTTGAGAGAACACCTCGGTCAGTCCCCTCTCCCTCCGGGCGGTCCGACGTTTCGGGAGGGTTAGGGTGAGGGCTGGGGTTCAACGGTGTGGAATAAGCAACTCCCGAACACCACCATCCCGCTCCACCACCTCCCCCGGCAACCTCAACCGCTGATCATCCAGATACCGATAATCCTTGCGCGCCAGCTCCAGCTGAGCGAAATCCAGCTCGACGCTGAACCGCCCCTCCTCACGCCCGGCCTCGAACAGCAGCGTGCCCAGCGGATCCACCAGCGCACTGCCGCCGGCGAACATCAACCCGTCATCCCCGGCTTCCACACGGTTGACCATCAGCGCAAACGCCTGGTTTTCCTGAGCCCGGGCCATGATCGCGGTGCGGTGGGTCGGGCCGTACGGGTCCATGTTGCCGTTGGTCACGATCAGCAATTCGGCGCCCAGTTGCGCCAGGGCCCGGGCCGATTCCGGAAACTCGATGTCGTAGCAGATCAGCAAACCGACCCGAACACCGTTCCACAGGCACGTGGCGTAACGGTCGCCGGCCTCGAACACGCCGCGGTCCGACGCCCAGAGGTGGGTCTTGCGGTATTTCAGGGCGATGCCTTCCGGAGTAATCAGCAGCGTGGTGTTGTAGAAGCGGCCGTTGTCGTTCTCGGCCATGCCGATCACCACGGCGAGGTTGCGTTCACGGGCGGCAGCCTGCACGGCGCTGACGGTCGGGCCGTCCAGCGGCTCGGCGATCTGCGCCACAGTGTCGGCCGTCGGGAAGCCCATCAGGTGAGTCTCGGGGAACACGATCAGTTGCGTGTCGGCGGCGCAGGCCGCAATCGCCGCAATCGCCGCGAGTGCGCGTTCGAGGTTGTACGCCGTGTCTTTGTCACGGCCCGCCAGTTGGGCGAGTTCGACTTTCATGGGGAGTCCTTGTTATGAGCGCCGGGTGCCGAAAGATTGCCCGGCGACTGTCTGTGGGCCAGTATGCTTCGCATTCGACCGGCCAGGGAATTACGCGGCCGGGGTAACCCGATAGGGGTAGAGGCATGACTGTTTCGTTTGACGACATCACCTGGCACCGCGCCGTCGGGCAGTTGATCGACGCCCTCGACAAGCCGAATTTCTGGGCGCAACTGGTGCGCCTGCTCGACCAGTACGTCACGTTCGATAGCTGGGTGGCGCTGCTGTTCAGCGCCGACCGCCATCCGCAGGTGTTCGCCGAATGCCCCGGCGCCGACGGCAGTCCCGACCAGTTGTTCCAGGATTACCTGCGCGGGTTGTACCTGCTCGACCCGTTCTACATCGCCTGCCGCGAGCAATCGCGCACCGGGTTGTATCGCCTGTCGGAGGTCGCACCGGAGCACTTCGAATTGACCGAGTATTACCAGCGATACTTTCGTCTGAATGTGGTGGCCGACGAAATCCAGTTCAATTGCCAGCTCGAAGGCGACCGCACGCTGTGCCTGTCACTGGGCAGCCAGCAGCGCTTCAGCGGCGAGCAGATTGCCTTGCTGTCGCTGATCCAGCCGTGGGTGCTCGGCCTGTTGCGCCAGCGCCTGCCCTACGAAATCAATGAAACCCTGGCATTGGCACCGGCGCCTGCGCAACCGGACTGGCGGGTGCAGCTCGAAGCGTCGGTGCAGCAACTCAAGGGCGCGCAACTGACCGCCCGGGAACTGGATGTCGGGCGTTTGATGCTCAGCGGTTGCTCCAGTAAAGAAATCGCCCGTAAGCTGGAAATCTCTGTTGAAACCGTGAAAGTCCATAAGAAACACATGTACAGCAAGCTGGGGATCAAATCCCAGTCGGAGCTGTTTTCGATCTTTCTGCAGGCGCAGAACGCCTGACTGCCGCAAAAAACCGTCCGAACCAAGGAAACCGTATGAGCCTGTCACTTCTGAGCCGCTACGCCTTCTTTGCCGTCTGCGTGATTTTCACCCTCGCCAGCCTGCCCTTTCTCGAACACGACTGGCTGTGGCCGATCACTGCCGTTACCGGCGTGTTGAGCCTGCTGGGTCTGTTCGACCTGATGCAAAGCCCCCACGCGGTGCGCCGCAACTACCCGATCCTGGGCAACATCCGTTACCTGGTCGAAGGCATCCGCCCGGAGATCCGCCAGTACCTGCTGGAATCCGACAGCGACGCCCTGCCCTTCTCCCGCGCCCAGCGTTCGCTGGTGTACTCGCGAGCCAAGAATGAAAGCGCCGACAAACCGTTCGGCACCTTGATCGACGTCTACCAATCCGGTTTCGAATTCATCGGCCACTCGATGCGCCCGGCGCCGTTGAGCGACCCGAGCAGCTTTCGCGTTACCGTCGGTGGCCCGCAGTGTACCCAGCCGTATTCGGCGTCGGTGTTCAACATCTCGGCCATGAGTTTTGGCTCCCTCAGTGCCAACGCGATCCGTGCGCTGAACCAGGGTGCGAAACTCGGCAACTTCGCCCACGACACCGGCGAAGGCAGCATCAGCCCGTATCACCGCGAACACGGCGGCGACCTGACTTGGGAGCTGGGCAGCGGCTATTTCGGTTGCCGCACCAGCGACGGCCGCTTCGACCCCGAACGCTTCGCCGCCCAGGCACAGACCCCACAAGTGCGGATGATCGAAATCAAGATGAGCCAGGGCGCCAAACCCGGCCACGGCGGGATTCTGCCCAAGCACAAAGTGACCCAGGAAATCGCCGACACCCGCGGCATCCTGATGGGCGAAGACTGCATTTCACCGTCCCGCCACAGCGCGTTCTCCACACCGATCGAGATGATGCATTTCATACAGCAACTGCGTGAATTGTCTGGCGGCAAACCGGTGGGCTTCAAGTTCTGCCTCGGTCATCCATGGGAGTTCATGGGCATCGCCAAAGCCATGCTCGAAACCGGGATCCTGCCGGACTTCATCGTGGTCGACGGCAAGGAAGGTGGCACCGGCGCCGCGCCGGTGGAATTCACCGACCACATCGGCGTACCGATGCGCGAAGGTCTGCTGTTCGTACACAACACGCTGGTCGGCCTGAACCTGCGGGACAAGATCAAACTCGGCGCCAGCGGCAAGATCGTCAGTGCCTTCGACATCGCCAGCGTGCTGGCCATCGGCGCCGACTGGGCCAACTCGGCGCGCGGTTTCATGTTCGCCATCGGCTGCATCCAGTCGCAAAGCTGCCACACCAACAAATGCCCGACCGGCGTCGCCACCCAGGACAACCTCCGCCAGCGCGCGCTGGTGGTGCCGGACAAGGCCCAGCGGGTCTACAACTTCCATCGCAACACGTTGAAGGCGCTGGCGGAAATGCTCGCCGCCGCCGGCCTCGATCATCCGTCGCAACTGTCGGCCAAGCACTTGGTACGGCGCATGTCGGCGACTGAAATCAAACTGTTCTCGCAACTGCATGTGTTTTTGAAACCTGGGGAATTGCTCACCGGGGAAGTGAACGGCGAGTTCTATTCGCGGATGTGGCAGATGGCGCGGGCGGACAGTTTTGAGCCGCAGGAAATCGCGGCGGCCTAGACTCTGAACGGTCACCATTGCAGCAAGCGGCCGTGGGGCGGCTCCTTCATCACGATGAAGCCGTAGTCGCCAATCAGGTAAAGCCGGTAATAGAGGCTGTCCACTAAGGGTGGATAGCCCATCAGACCGACGCGGGTCGCGTTGCGCCGCTCCCGCTCGGCGACCACGTTGGTGATGCCGGCCGAAGGCAGATTTTCGGCGAGCATGAAGTAATCGATGTTCAGCAGATATTGCAGCACCGGCAACTGTTTGAACGTACCCACCGCCCCCGCCAGCCAGCGGTCGGAGTACGTCACCGAGATATAAATCCGTTTGGCTTCGCGCAGTTCGCGATGGGATGAAATGTCGTGGCTCAGGCTGTTGAGAGCACTGCTGGCGAAGGTTTTTTCCATCGTCAGCACCCGCCCGTACGCGAAGGACAGCGACAGCGTGGCCAGAAGCGGAATTGCCAACAACAGGGACAGCCGCGAGTGCAGCGACGTCAATCCGATACAGGCCAGATAGAACAGCATCATCAGCAGTACGCCAAACCCCATCAGAGTTCGGGCACCTTCGTTGAAATCGCGAAACAACAGCGTCATCCCCGGCACCAGCAACACAATCAGCGGCAAAGTCAGAAGGCAGCCAACGCTCAGGAGCCGGCCCTTTGCGGGTGGTTCCTGGCGCAGGCGAATTTGCCGTCCCATCCGTACACCACCGAACAATGCGCACAGAAGTAATACGACGAACACTGCTGTGTAGCCACTGTGAAACAGCAGCGCCACCTTCTCCATGACCCGGCCAAAATTGATGCTGATCTGCAGCAGTGGATCAGCACTGAGGTTGAGCAATTCGGTGCGTGTGGAATCCGTGAACGGATAGGCCGTGACCGCGTAGATCGACACGCCCAGCACCAGTTGCGCCAGCCGCCAGCCTGATTGGCGCCAGAGCTCATCCCATGGCACTCGCGCGTGAACATGCCTGAGCAACTCCACACAACACAGTCCAAGAAACACATTGAGGCTGATCTGATACAGCCCGATCGCCAGCGCCAGCAGCACCGAAGGGACCAGCCATCGCTGTATTCGCGAAGTACCGCCAAACGTGATCGCGTAAATCACCGCAACGAGACTCAGGGCCATGCCGGCCCCGTCGTATTGATAGGACAGGTTCTGCAACAGGAAAGGGTTGTACCAGAGCGGCAACGGCACCAGACAACAGGCCAGGGTCGGTTCAGGAAAATAGTGAAAGGTCAGCCGCGTCAGGGCAAAAGACATGGCCACCGTGGCGATCAACAGCGGCAATGGAAAAATATTCGGTGCAGCGCCGGTGAACGTCAGCGCCTGATACAGCCAGTCCATGAACAACCGCCCCTGCCCCGCCCAGGCGTTGCCGGCGGCCAGGGTCCGCCAGTTGTCGTCGATGTAGGGGAAGTCGGCGAGGATCAGCGGCAGGATGTACAGCGTCGTGGCGAGCAGGAAGAACAGCACGACCTGACGGTGGCCGAGTTCTCGGTCGACAAAATCACTCATCCTCATGTCCGTGCCTCTGAATTGGTTGCCACCGATTCGATCACTAAACGTTGGAAAGCGGCTACTGTCAGGAATTACAGGTTAGCGACCCTTTCAGACGAGCGGATAGGCATGTCCAGGCCGTTGAATATCTTTATCCCGGAAAAACAAAAGCCCCGGACTTTCGACCGGGGCTTTCGAGTTTCAGCGCTGACGAATTATGACACCGAACGCATCGCGCCCTGTGCCGAATCCTTCGGCTGCAGCTTGAACACGTAGAACAACACCGTCAGCAGCACCAGGAACGCCGGGCCCACATACAGCGCCACACGGGTATCCGGGAAGTACGCCATCAGCCCCACCACCAACACCAGGAACGCCAGCGCCAGATAGGAGCTGACCGGGAACAGCCACATTTTGTACTTCAGGCCGGCCCGTTCGCTGGCGCTCAGGCCTTTGCGGAATTTCAACTGCGCCAGCAGGATCATCACCCAGGTCCAGATTGCGCCGAAGGTGGCAATCGAGGTCACCCAGACGAAGACTTTTTCCGGAACCAGATAGTTGAGCAGCACGCCCAGCAACAGCGCGAAGATCGACAGCAGCAACGCCCGACGCGGCACGCCGTTGCTCGAGGTGCGAGCGAAACCGGCCGGCGCCTGGCCGTTCTGCGCCAGGCTGTAGAGCATGCGCCCGGTGCTGAAGATGCCGCCATTGCACGACGACAGCGCAGCGGTAATCACCACGAAGTTGATGATGCCGGCGGCGGTCTTGATGCCCAGACGCTCGAAGGTCATCACGAACGGACTGCCCTGGGTGCCGATTTCATTCCACGGGTAGATCGACAGGATCACGAACAGCGCGCCGACGTAGAACAGCAGGATCCGCCAGAACACCGAGCCGATCGCATTGGGGATGGTCTTCTGCGGGTTCTTCGCTTCACCGGCGGTCAGACCGATCATTTCCACACCCAGATAAGCGAACATCACCATCTGCAGCGACATCAACACGCCCGTCACGCCGTTGGGCATGAAGCCGCCGTGGGCCCACAGGTTGGAAATCCCCAGCGCCACACCGTCGTTGCCGAAACCGAAGGCGATGATGCCGATGCCGCCCAGCACCATGGCGATGATGGTGACGATTTTGATCAGGGCGAACCAGAACTCGAACTCACCGAAGGCCTTCACCGCGATCAGGTTGATCGAGCCCATGCTGACCAGCGCCGCCAGCGCCCAGATCCAGCGCGGGACATCGGGAAACCAGATGCCCATGTACACCGCCACCGCCGTGATCTCGGCGACGCAGGTCACCAGCCACAGGAACCAGTAGTTCCAGCCGGTCAGAAAACCCGCCAGCGGGCCGAGGTAATCCTGTGCGTAACGGCTGAAGGAACCGGCCACCGGGTTGTGTACGGCCATTTCGCCGAGGGCGCGCATGATCACCAGGATCGCCAGACCACCGATGATGTAAGACAGCATGATTGCCGGGCCGGCCATTTCGATGGCCTTGGCCGAACCGAGAAACAGACCGACACCGATACAGGCGCCGAGCGCCATCAGGCGAATGTGCCGTTCACCAAGTTCGCGTTTGAGTGGACCGCCGTTAGCGGTCTCGCCATGGGGCGGGTGATTGCCGACTGGCATGGGGGACTTCCTCGTCTTGTTATTGGATAGACCACCGAGTGTCGAAGCGTCGGCCGATAAGCCATGGCTTCCCGACACCGCGCCGGCCTCGTGGGCGGACGCGTCCTGCAGGTTCGGGCCTGAGGATCAGAGGGGCTGGCAGTATAAAAAGCTTCCCGCAGGAAATTTCACTCTAAAAACCGACATATTCAGCGACAAGCATCGTTATAAATCGGCCTTTCGAGACAAACACTCCTGAAAAAACCGGATTATTCACTGCCGAAATGGGCGCCGAGTATTGCACAGCAATGGTGCATCGTCATGCCCCTACCCAAGTCGTATTTACCCGAGAACCGCTCTGTTCCGCCCTTTTCCGGGACCTGCACACCCGTCGCTGCCGGATTGCCCGCCGCGCAGATTTGTTCAGGGTCCAGGCTTCACAATTTTTTCACCCGCGCCAACCACCGACTAAGCTTCAGTCAAGTCCGATCAATCTGCGTGAATGGATCAATCGACTATGGGCGCTTTGTGGCAAACCGATTCGAGTGAAAAAGTGGTTCCGACTGAACGTGTGGATGAAGCGCCTGTCCCTGAGAAACCCCGTCGCAACCGGCATGGGTGGAAGGCTTTCTGGCTGTTGCTGGTGATCATTGCGATTGTGGTGGGCCTGGCCGCGATGAAGGAAATGCGCACCTCGCGTTTTCAATCCCGCGAGGTCAGCCAGTACGCCGCCAAATTGACTTATGAGCTGCAACCGGGGCCCAGCGAAGCCATTCGTTATCCGGGCAACGGGCCTTTCGATCTGCGTCTGGGTTACAGCTCGCTGGATGAGTTTCTGCCTCGGCTGCTCAAGCGCAACTACGTGATCACCGAACAGACGCGCTTCTCGCCAGCGCTGCTCGGCTATACCGACAAGGGCCTGTTCGTGCCCTACTCCGAGAAAATCCAGGCCGGGCTGTCGATCACCGATTGCCGCGCCGCGCCGCTGTATCAGTACAACTATCCACAGCAGCTGTATTCGAGTTTCGAGTCGATCCCGCCGGTGGTGGTCAACAGCCTGCTGTTCATCGAAAACCGCTTTCTGCTCGACCCCCAACAACCGCTGGCCAACCCGGCAGTGGACTGGCCGCGCTTCGGCATGGCCGCGTGGTCGCAGGTCGCCAAGTTATTGCACTTGCCGGGACAGTCGGCCGGCGGCAGCACCCTGGCCACGCAACTGGAAAAGTATCGCCACTCGCCTGACGGACTGACGGTGAACGGCGCCGAGAAAATCCGCCAGATGATTTCCGCCAGCGTGCGAGCCTATCAGGCCGGCCCTGACACCTTGTCGGCACGGCGCAACATCATTCGTGATTACCTCAACAGCGTGCCGTTGTCAGCGGTGCCGGGGCATGGTGAAGTCCACGGCATGGCCGAAGGTTTGCGGGTCTGGTACGGCGCCGACTTCAACGAAGCCAACGCAAAACTGGCGAGCACCGCGACCGACCCGAAGACCATGGCCGACAAGGGCCTGGCCCTGCGCGAAATGCTCTCGCTGATGATCGCCCAGCGCCGCCCTTCGCATTACCTGACCAAGGGCCGGGAAGAGCTGGCCGACCTCACCGACAGCCATCTGCGGCTGCTCAAGCAGAACGGCGTGATCGACAACGCGCTGGCCGATGCCGCCCTGGCCAGCAAGGTCACTTACCGCGACTGGCAGACCCAGCCGACCATCCAGCCGATCGAGACCAACAAAGGCATCAGCGTCGCCCGCAGCCGGTTGGCCTCGATGCTCAATCGTCCGCTCTACGATCTCGACCGTCTCGACCTCTCGGCCACCAGCACTCTGCAAGGCGAGCTGCAAACCCAGGCCACCGCCTACCTGAAAAAACTCGCCGACCCCGCCTACGCCGCCGAAATCGGCCTGCTCGGCGAACGTCTGCTGACGCCCACCAGCACCACGCAAGTGCGCTACAGCTTCACACTGTTCGAACTGACACCGGACGGTTCGCGCGTGCGGGTGCAGACCGACAGCACCGACCAGCCGTTCGACATCAACGAGGGCAGCAAGCTGGAACTGGGCTCCACCGCCAAGATGCGGGTGCTGACCACCTACCTGCAAATCATCTCTGAGCTGCATGACAAGTACGGCGCCATGACCGTGCCGGAGCTGAAGAAAGTGGACGTACCGGATCAGGACCGCCTGACCCAGTGGGTGATCGATTACCTGATCCAGAACAAGGATCACGACCTGTCGAAGATGCTCGGCGCAGCCCTCGACCGCAAATATTCCGCCAGCCCCGGCGAGGCGTTTTTCACCGGCGGCGGGCTGCATGTGTTCCACAACTTTCGCAAGGAAGACAACGGCCGCATGCCGACCCTGCGCGATGCTCTGCGCGAGTCGATCAACCTGCCGTTCATTCGCCTGATGCGCGATCTGGTGCGCTACACCACCTACTCCGGCCCCAACAACAGCGCCGAGCTGCTCAAGGACGATCGCGACCCGCGGCGTCAGGAATACCTCGCCTCGTTCGCCGACCGCGAAGGCACTTCGTTCCTGCTCAAGTTCTGGAAGAAATACAAAAACAAGGACACCCAGGCCCGGCTCGATACCTTCCTCGACAGCATGCGCCCGACCCCGATCCGCATGGCCGCCGTGCACCGTTACCTGCTGCCCAACGCCAGTCAGGAAGACTTCAACACCTTTGTGCGCTCGCACCTCAAGGGCGTAAAAATTACCGAAAAACTCACCGACGAACGCCTGGAACGGCTCTATCTGGCCTACGGGCCCGGCACCTATGACCTGCCGGATCAGGGCTTCATCGCCAAGGTCCACCCGCTGGACCTGTGGCTGATCGGCTACCTGCTCAACCACCCGGACGCGACCTGGAGCCAGATCGTCAAGGCCAGTCAGTTCGAACGTCAGGAAGTCTACAGCTGGCTGTTCAAGAGCAAGCACAAGGGCGCCCGCGACAGCCGGATCCGCACCATGCTGGAAATCGAGGCGTTCCTCGACATCCATCAGCGCTGGCAGAAAGTCGGCTATCCGTTCGATCACCTGGTACCGTCGCTGGCCACCGCCATCGGCAGTTCCGGTGATCGTCCCGCCGCGCTGGCGGAGTTGATCGGCACCATCCTCAACGACGGTGTTCGCATGCCGACCTTGCGCATCGACAGCCTGCACTTCGCCGCTGGCACGCCTTACGAAACCAAACTGGTCAATGACCCTCACGTCGGCAAACGGGTGATGCCGTCCGAAGTCGCCACGGCGATGCGTGAAGCGCTTTCGCAAGTGGTGGACTCGGGGACGGCCAAACGTGTTTCCGGCAGTTTCAAACTGAACGATGGAACACCGCTGACCATGGGCGGCAAGACCGGTACCGGTGACAACCGCATCGAAGCCATCGGTTCCGGCGGACGCATTTTGAGCTCCAAGTCGATCAACCGTACGGCGACCTTCGTGTTCTACATCGGCGACCACCATTTCGGCACGCTCACCGCATTCGTGCCGGGGCGCTCGGCGGAGAACTTCAAGTTCACCTCGGCCCTGCCGGTGCAGGTGCTCAAGGGCATGGCGCCGATTCTGATGCCGTACTTGCAGCCGGGCAGTGATTCACAGTGCCTTGCACCGCACACACCTACTGTGGCATCCGCTTCATTTGAAGCCGATGCCGGGTAGTAGTTATGTGTTTTATGCATTTCAATATTCAATCATTAACGTATTAATCCGACACCGAGACAGCAGGCTTTTAAACTAATTAATCAGGACTTTGAACGTTAGGCTGAGAACTCTTTACTTATTCAAGGCCTGTACAATGACTGCAACATCCACATATAAAGGGCAACATTACGACTTAATTAAATCGCGGATCGATCCGGTATTCAGCGATATGCAGTTGCATCGTGCCCGAGCGCTGGCAAAGACATCGCCAAACCGTGAGTCGTGGATGATCGCGACGCCAGCAGCCAGGCTGGAACGCCTGTCCGACGATAACCGTCGCGCCTGGGGAGCGCAGAATCGCATCGACCGCCTGCTCGGCCGTCTCCAGGACATTTACGCCTTTGCCGAACCGCTGCTGAAAGCGAAGTTGCTTGAACAGTTCAATATCGACGTCGACGTCAGGAATACCTATGTAAGGCTTTACGCAGCAGCAACAACACCCTGGTATGCGATTGATATCGCCAAGGGTTCCAAAGCCCGTACCGTTTCAATGCTTGACGCTGCGTTGCAGAACTTCGCGCGCGATGAAACTTATCAACACTACTCAACATTCATTATAAAAACCGATGCTGTCCGTGACTTGTTCGATATCTCGCCAATTGGCAAGACCCTGAGTGTGAGTCAGTTTCAGGCATTGTGCCGGCAACTGGACATCGGAGCGCAGTACAGGGCCCATCTCGACACAATCCTGCTGAATCCGGAACCGGTTGCCGAAACCTATTTGCGGACAAGGGTCGAGCAAAGCCTGCAAGCCGCACTGAAGGCTGCCGCCCGCATGGCGCAGATCAAAAAGGACATTGGCCCCGGCGCCTATGCGCTGATTCGCGACCTGCTGCTGGGCCGGCAGAACCTGACGCTCGATGGTCAGGCCATGTGCGTGTGCGATCTGGGCATGATGGACCTGACCCTGACCGGGGTCGTGATCATCCGGCCCGATCCGGCGCAGGCGCAACACTCGCAGAAAATGATTGCCTACGTGCCGCACGACCCCGATCACCCGCTCAAGGAATATGCCTCCACACTGGCATTCATGGACGAGTTGACCCGCCAGTTGCGGGCAGACAGAACGTTGCCGTCTTCGGGTATCGGCTACCGGACGTTTTTCAGTCAGTTTGTCGACCACGAACAGCGCGGTCATTTTTTCGCCGGACTCGAACAGCGCCTGACCTTCGTCAAATGGTATGCGAAGGAACCGGGTGACGCCCGACCGTCCTGGCGGGAAACCCCGGTCGAGAAGCCTCAACTGCAATTCAGCGCCCCCCCGATCACAGCGCCTCTGTGGACTTATCTCTACCGACAACGGCTCAACAAAATCCTCAATGACGCACGCAGCATTGCCGTGTCGACTGCCGACGCCGACAACAACGCGCGCTGGGCCTGGTGGGAGAATTTCAAGAAGATCGCCTCGGACATCTTCAATGCCGCGCTACTGGTCCTGACGCCATTCGTTCCGGGACTGGGCGAACTGATGTTGGCCTATACCGCTTATCAACTGACCAGCGAAGTGGTTGAAGGCGTGGTCGACCTCACTCACGCCCACTGGGCCGACGCGGCGCAACACGTGGTCGGCGTGGTGACCGATGTGATTGAGCTCGCCGCATTGGGTGCCGGCCATGCCATCGGCAGTTCATTTCGCCTCAAGCTTTCCCCGTTTGTCGAGAACATGAAACCGGTTCAGTCGTTCGACGGCAAGACCCGGCTCTGGAACCCCGACCTGACACCTTACGAGCAACCGGCGCTGGCTCCGCCCGATACCTCCAGGCCAGATGTCCTGGGCTTGCATCACCATGCCGGAAAAACCGTTCTGCCCCTGGAGGGCAAGCATTACGAGGTGAAATACGATCGCAACAGCGGCCATCATCGCGTTCAGCACCCCGTTCGGCCGCAGGCCTATTCTCCGCAGTTGCGGCACAACGGCCAGGGGGCATGGACTCACGAAGCGGAAACCCCACAAGATTGGGAAGGGCCGACGCTGATGCAGCGCCTGGGGCATTCCGTGGCGGGATACACCCAGGCCGAGCAGGAGAACCTGCGCGCCATCAGTGGCACCCCACCTGCAGCCTTGCGCAGGATCCATGTGGAAAACACGTCCCCCCCACCGCTGCTGGCCGACACGGTGACGCGCTTCAATACCTGGGAGGAAGCGAAAAGCCTCAGTCAGCGGATTCGTACCGGCCAGCCGCTGGATCCGGCCTCGTACTGGTTCGAGCGCATGGCACCGGACCTGCCCGGCTGGCCCGCCGACAAAGCCTTGAAGGTCTTTGAGAACGGCGATACAAGCGGTGGCTTTCGCAAGTATGGAAATCCCCAGGCACCGGATGCTCAGACGCTTGGCATCAGTGTCTCGGACATGATGGCTGGCAGATTGCCGGAACGGTTGGCGGACTTCCTTGACGATGCCGACATGAAGTCTTTGCTGGGCGGCAACTACCCCAAGGCCGAACGGGCACAGGCCTTGCGCAACCAACTGGCCGATGCCGCGCAAAGGCGCATCCCGGAAATTTTCGACTACCAGTACCGGCTCAAGGATTACAACGGCGATGCGCGTATCCAGTTGCTGCAACGGCAGTACCCGTCATTGCCTTCCAGAGTCGCTGAAATCCTGCTGTCAAAGGCAACCCCCGACGAACAGAACGTGATGCTCGAAGAACATCGAATTCCCCTGCGCCTGAAGGATCAGGCACGGGAAAGCGCTTTCGAGGTGATGGCCGCACGCGCGGTCGAAGGCCTGCACGAGCCAGCGCTGCTGGGCCTGGACACCGAACGCCTCGTGCTCAACACCCTGAAAGTCCATACCCACACCTTCGCCGATTTGCGCATTGAGGTACGCGCCGGCACTTACGACGGCCCCTTGCGCTGCAGCGCCGGCGCCCCGGACGCAGCCCAACAGCGAATATTGATCAGGGACGAGTACGGCCGTTACGAGGTGCGCAACGGCGCGCACATTGAACGCAATAATCTGTACGAAGCCATTCTGTTGGCCCTGCCTTCCGAACTGCGCAACACACTGGGATATCGACCCGGGCAGGGAGAACGGTTCAGGCAATGGCTGATCGCCAAAACCGAGCCGCCGGCCGAACGTCGGACCCTGCTGGCCCAACCACCGATACGTCCAGTCGTACCGCTGGAAACCGGATTGTTGCTGCGCGGTGGCTGGCTGTCCAAAGGCGCTCGAACCGTGGAAGAGAAAGTGCAGAATCTCTATCCGCATTTCAATGAAGCGCAAGTCGCAGCGTTCACCCGGTCGCTGCAGCGCAACGGCGATCCCCACGCCGGGATCGAACGCCTTGAGCGCGAACTGAATAGCCTGAAACAGAAACTCGAACAATGGCGGCAGAGTTTTCTGAGCAGTTGGGACGCCGACAGTCCCGACACTAACCTGCCCAGGTCCTACTTCGACTATCTGCACAGGGGCGGTCGTGACATCGCCGATCGGCTGCTGGAATGTTTCGAGCGAAAGTCCGAGTTGTTCGGCGAGCGCTTCACCAGCCTGGAAAGTGGCTATGCGCTGGACCTCTCCAGCGGATACCTGTCTCGCGATCTCCAGCGCTGGTGGCGACAACTGCCGGACGGTTTGAAACCCTGGCTCGATCAGATCACCACCCTGAGTGTGGATGGATCGAGATTTTCCCCGGATGCAACCGGTTTGTTGAAAGACTTTCGCCATTTGCGGCAGTTCAGCGCCCGAAATTGCGGACTGCATGCCTTGCCCGATGGCGTCGGTCAGATGCGCCTGCTGGAAACCCTGCGTCTGAACAACAATCAGATCCGCCTGACGCCTGCGACGGTGGAGCAACTGCGCAATCTGACGCGCCTGGAAACCCTGCGCCTGGACAACAATCCACTGGGCCTGCCACCGGATATCGGACGGATGCCGAGACTCAAGGTGTTGAGTCTGGTCAACACACAGATCAGTGACTGGCCCGTGGGGCTGTTATTGAAAGCCCGGCCACGGGGGTTTTTCCTGGATCTGAGGTCAAATCCGATTACGCAGATGCCCCAGGTTGCTCCGGGGTCCGACAAGGCGTGGCTGATTGCGCGCACTCGCCTTCATGGAGAAAGGCTGTCGACTTCGGCGCGTGCAACCTTCGAGACCTACCGGACGTCAGTGGGGATATCCGCCCATGAAACTTACTCCACCGCCGCCGAAGACCTACTCCAGCAGTGGCCCATTTCCCTGGATACCTCGCTGGCGCAAGACAGCGCGGGCATCGGCGCCTATCGCGGCGAAGCGTGGCATGCGGTGGCCAGCGAGCCCGATTCAGACGGCTTTCTGAAAGTGCTGCAGGCCCTGACCCGCTCCGCCGATTATCTGGCCGGTGATAAGGCGCAGGATCAATTGACCGACCGGGTCTGGCGGATGATTGCCGCCATGGACATCGACACCCGATTGCGCGAAGACCTGTTTCTCATGTCAACCGATCCCGAAGGCTGCGAGGATGCCAGTGCCCAGTTGTTCAACAACATGGGCATACGGGTGCTGGCGTCCGAAGCCCGATTGTTCTCCACCAGTCACGCCGAGCTGGAGCGCAAACTGGTGACACTGGCCAAGGGCGCGGCACGCCTGAGACAAGTGAGCGAAATCGCCCGAGACGACATCAAGGCTCGCAACGGCGATCCCGATGAGGTCGAGGTTCACCTGGCCTACGAAACGGGGCTGGCCAAACGCCTGGATTTGCCCTGGCAGTCCGAAGCCATGAAATTTCGTCCGGTCGCCGGTGTCGACGACGAGACCATCGCCGAGGCCTACGACAGGATCATCGGCCAGGAGGCGGGCGACGGGCTGGTCAACCAAATGATCGAGCAACCGTTCTGGGGCCAATATTTGCGCGAAACCTGGCCGGGAGAACTCCTCGCCAACACCCGCGCTCATCAGGCAAAGGGCGACCTGCTGATCGATTTGCAGGCGGCCCAGCACGACTGGGTTGAAGCGGCGCACTTGCCACCGCAGCAACAGTACCTGCGCAGGCACGCACTCAGCGAGCTGGCGCGCCAATTGTCGATACCCGATCAAGAGGTGTTCACAGAAGAGAAGATGAGCGAGGAAACTTATTCTCGCTGGTTGGAGGCCATCGGTGATCAGGAGAAGGAACTGCCCAGAACGCTGACACGCGAGGCCATGGTTCGGGCGGGGATCTGATCCCACTCGACGGAGCCGTGAAGGCGTGGATCGATTGCCTTCACGGTACAGCGGTGGCCAGGCCTACACTTCCGAATCCCAGATCACGGTGACGTTGCCGGCATACCGCCTGGCCCGACCGGGCTGCAACATCTGCTCAAGATAGAACGCCGGTATTTCGAAGTGCAGCGTGCCGGGCGCCCGCTCCAGAAAATACCCCGGTTGAAAGACCGTGCCTTGCGCATCATCTGTCAGAGGACGGTGTTTGACCGGTTGGCCCGCCATGTCCGTGATGCCGTGGGGCAGGCTGACGCTCATGTAGACCTGGGGAAATGTCGAGCCGCTTTCGGTATCGCGCAGGGCACAGGCACCGATTCCGCCATGCTCGCACTCGAAGAACATCTTGAATTTCGAAGAGGCCGAAATGTTGAAGGTCTGATCCCGGAACAGGCGTGCCGGCCGGCGTCCTTCCTGCAGCCACGCCTGCCAGCCTCCCTGCGGCACCAGTTCGATCCTGTTGCCGCCGGGCGGCAGGGCGACCTTGAGCACATGCTGGACATCCAGGACAAAGCGAAAGGTCAGGCTCGAATTGTCCGGCAGCATGTTGTCGCCCATGTCAAAGTCGCCGCCCGGCGCGATGGAATAAATCAGTTCGCCCGTGTAAAGCCCCGACGACATGGCCAAAGGGTCGGGAGTACGCAACTCATAGCCCACGTCCAGATAGTCGTAGGACATCCACGGAATCGTGAAGGCGGCGCCCTTGCTGCAGGCCGACTCGTTCGGTGTCCGCCAGAAAAATGTGTAACTGTCAGGTCCCAGACTGGCCATCGCGCCGCTCTGACAGGCCCCCGGCGCCCCTCCCCATGAGCCTCCGATCCACAATCGGTTATGCCCTTCCTGATCACCGGATGCCCCCGTCAGATTGGCCGCGGTGTCACTCAGGACATACTGTGACCCGAGTGCGCCGATCCGGATCTCCATGGAATGCGACTCCCCTGTCACCACATTCGAGACATTCAGGCTTCGCCACTGCGCCGGTGCCTTGAGCGTCGCCCCGGCACGTGCCGGCGCGCCGGGCTCGATGGGATGGATGGCGGCAAAACGCAGGGGCAACCTGAGACCGGACAGGTTGTACGTCTTGCAATCGTTGACGTAGTCGGCGCAATAGCCGCTTTGCGGGGTCTGGTTGATGAACTGATTGTTGTGCGGATTGGCGGAATCGGGAACGAAGCTGGCTCGTATCTCCTGCGTGACCGCCTGCGCCGGAGACGAGAACACTCCGGCGAGCACTTGCATGAACAACCAACCTTTACCGAACGTCCTGACTGTTCCAAAGCTGAAATCCATTGACCCTTCCTTGCACTGAAAGCCGTGGTGAATTCATGGGGGGTGGTCTTCGGTCAGCCCGCCGGAGCTGCCGCGTTGAAAATGATATTGACGGTGCCGTAGTAATCCCCCGGTTTATAGCCTCCTGCCTGCTCCCTCGGTTCGATCTCCAGCGGCACACGCACCCCGGCCCTCGCGTCTTCGGCCGACACCACTTGCAACGGAACGGGATTGTGGGTGAGCTCCCTGCCGTTGAAAGTCACACGCAAGTTGATGTTTTCCCGAGAGTCCCGGCCATTGGTCAGGTACGGAAAGCCTTCCAGGCGCGCTTCTATGGCACTGCTGTCGTGTTTCACATCAAAGTTGCGCCGCAGTGTGCCCAGCGTCGAGGTGTTCACATTCCAGTGCAGCCGCTGCTCGCGATGTATCCAGTCCGGCTCGCTGGGAATGACATAGAAATTCAACGCAGGAATGTCCACCGAAACGAAGAATTCGATTTCCTCGCGCGCGGCAAACGTCCAGGCGCTCGTCAACGCCAGCCCGCTGGCCGATGTCAGAGCGATCCACTGTCTGATCATTTTCCGATACCCGTTACTTGCATGAATGAACGCGTTCGCGCACGCCGGCGAGCGCTGTCACCCGGCGACCCGCAGGTTTTTCTTTGCGTCGCCTTCGACGAGGATGAAGCGGTAATCACGCCCCGGCCGCTTTTCGAATTCAAATGACTTACCGGCCATGACATGGTGCTTGGTGGTCGGCTCGCAATCGGTCTCGTCGGTTTTCGAACAACTCTTGAACTCGTCGATCACGACCACTGTGTTGCCGTTGTTACGCACTTTGTAAGTGCCGGCACGGTCTTCGATCACACTGTCGAATCGCGCGTCGGCCGGACGCACGAAGAAGATCGTGCCGAACCCCGCCATCACGTTTACGCCGGCGGTCAGGGTCTTTTTGTAATCTTCCCGTTCTTCATGAGAGACCGCGAACTCGTCCTCCTTTTCCGGCACTACCGGTATGAAGCGCACCCGGAAATAACGCTCCCTGTCGCGCTCGCCCATGAACAGCAACCGGGTGCCCTGCATGCCCTGGGCCGGGATGATCAAACGGGCGGGGCTGGCCATCAGGCCATCCCGGGCACTGGCATCGGCCTGCACCTTGACCGGTACTTCGGAAGACGTGCCATCGGCGTTGTAAATGATTTCCAGCACATTGATCTTGACGAACGCCGTACTGTCGCCGCTGTTGTATACCCGTTTCAGATAGGTACTTTTATCGCCGGCCAGATAGTCGTAGACCACTCCGATATTGATGTTCGGGCCGGCGTAGGCACTTTGGAAAAGCAGACCTGCCACCAGCAGAGCAAGGAATTGTTTCATCAGCAGAACCTCGACTTGAATACAGCGACTCGACTAAAAGCGATCAGATTTCCGAATCCCAGACCACCACGACAGTACCGAGGTACTGGTTGCCCCTGTTGGCCTTGACGATTCGTTCGGTGTTGCGTTTATCGATTTCAAAATGCAGTACGCCAGACTTGCGATCCACGTAGTTGCGGGGTTGAAAAGTGACAGTGCCCCAGGCCTTCGGCAGCAGTGCCTGTCGCCTGACCGGCCCTCCGCTGGCATCGGTCAATCCATCGGGCAGGCTTACGCTCACATTGAATGGCGTGCCGAAGTCATTGCCTTCATTGACCAGAATGCAGGTCTCGAGTGATCCCTGACCGCACTCCAGGTACATCTTGAATCTGGAACTGGCGGATATGTGGAAGGTCTGGTCACTGAACAGCCGTTGCGGGACCTGCCCCGAATTCAACCAACGCTGCCACCCGCCTTCGGGCTGCAGCGTGATCCGGTTGCCACCCGGTGGCAGATCCACTTTCAGCGTGTGCTGCACATCCAGCACAAAATCCAGCGTCAGGCTGCCGTCATCCGCCCCCAGGAACGGTCCCATGGTGAAGTCGGCACTGCCTCGGCCGACACTGTAGGTCAGCGATCCGGTGTACAGCCCGGAAGACATGTTCAAGGGGTTCGGCGTGCGTAACTCATAGGCAATATCGAGGTATTCGAACGACATGTGCCCGACATCGAATGCGGCCGTCTTGATGCACATTCCTGGCTGGGGTGTTTTCCAGAAAAACTGGTAGGTGGTAGGACTGAAAAAGCCAACGCCGCTGTACTCGCAAGGCGGCGGTGCGTATACCCAGGAGTTGCCGGTCCACAACTTTCGATGCCCCTCGAGCACATCGGACTGCCCCGTCAGTTCGGTGACCGGTTTGCTCAGTTGGAACCTGGACCCGATACCACTGATGCGCACTTCAACGACGCTCGATTCCTGAGTCTCATGATTGGTCACATTCAACTGACGCCACTCGGAGGGCGCTTTTACCCACACGCCGTTATTGGCAAACAACGGGCTGACGGTGCTGAAACGAATCGGCACCTGAATACTGAACATGTTGTTATCCGCGCACTGAGCCGGATGGCTCGCGCAATAACCGCTGTTCGGCGTCTTGTTAATGAACACGTTTTTGTGGGGTTGCGACGAATCAGGCTGGAACAGTGCCCGGATTTCCTGACTCGCCGCCTGCACCCCCGACATGCCCAGCACCGCTGACAAGCCCAGCCAATATGCTGTTGTCTTCATGGTTCAGCCCGCCTTCTGATCAGTGAACGTGGCATCGGCGAGGGTGTCGGGGCTGCACCGCAGATCCCCGATCATCAGCACATTGTTTTCCACCCGCCCCTGTTCAGGATCGAGGCGGAACTGGCACAGCAATTGATCGGCGTAGCGAACTTCGAGGGTCGGTGAACCTGCATTCATCTCCATGGAGAAGAATCCATCCACTTCGCTCACTCCACGGCTGGCGTGATTGATGACGTGGTGCCCCTTGAGCGGACGCCCGTGGGGATCGAGCAGGCGGCCCAGCACGGTCAGGGTTTTCATCACACGTATCTTCCTGTACTCCACGCCGCCCTTGTTCAGGTGATAACGGGTGCGCGTCGGCTCGATGGACGCTGCCGGCACATCGTTGCCTTCGAAGTCGAAGCTCACAGAGCTGTTCTTGTAAGCCGTGAGGGGAATAAAGTTGCGACCCGGCCGCAAGGCCGCACTGCCACCGCTCAAGTCATCGGCGCGCAGGGCGATGCCGTCGATATCGGACTCGACATCCACGATCATTCCCGCCCCCCTCCCCTGATGCTGGCTGGTCATCACGATCTGCTGTGCGCCGATCGCTACCGTGCTGTCGAGGTTCAGGCCGCCGGTGTAATTACCGTTATAGGACGAGCGCTGGAGGAAACCATCGCCATTGATCGTGTCGGTGCTGAAATACGCCTGACCGTTCAAGCCGACTCCGTAGGTGTCGGTGATCACGGTACCCGCCACGCTTTGCAGTACGTGGTTTTCAAGGGTCTTGCGGTAACCGAGGGAGGCGTTGTTGTCGCGGCTGCCATCGCGGGCCGTGCGCGTGCCGATGCTGCCGGAAACCTGCTCGCCAGGGCCGCCCAGCGCCACGTTGAGACTCAGGTCAACGCCCCGGTTGCGCGCATCGCCGCTGCTAAAACTGCCGGGTCGATCAAACACGGACAACCGCCAGTTCGAATCACTGCCGAACACGGTGGTGCGTTGGGTCCAGCCCAGGTCGACGCCGACGCCCTCGACATTGCCTTCACTGTGAGACACTCGGGCGTTGAGCGAGCTGTTGCGGCTGATACGGTGATTGAGCGCCAGCGAAGAGTTGCTGGTCTGCCCGACGAACACATTGCGCTGACGAATGCGCGTGCCATCCGGCAAGGTGTCGTAAAGATCGGTGGTGTCCAGCCAGCTGCGGTTGTGGCTGATCACCAGGCTGCCGGCGCCGTAGTTGTACAGGCCCTGCAGGTCGAGGCCGGTGCCGTGGTCTTCGGTCTGGTAGAAGTTGGCGTACACACTGGTGCTGCTGGCCAGAGTCCAGTCGATAGAAGTGCCGTACTGCAGTTTTTCCCGAACCTGGCGCGCCGACATCCCGAGGATGACCCGTGGGTGCAGCAAGTAGTTGAGCGAAGCGCCGGCCGTGGCATCACCGCTGGCCTGCTTGTCCTAGTTGCTGAGCAACTTGGTCTCCTGACCGGCAAACAGGTTGTAGCGCCAGCGCTCATCGGGGTTGCGCCAGTTGTTCGGCTTGTAGACCAGCTCCTGGGTGGTCGAGGTGGTCTGGCCATCTTCGATCAGGCGCACCTCCACCTCATAAATGCCACCGGGCAATGGCCGGGTGTCCAGGGTCTGTAATCCGGCGGGCACCGACTGGGTATTGATCAGCAGTCCATCCCGGTAGATTTCCACCGATGCCTGACGGTTGACGGTGACGTAGATCGGGTAGACGCTGGGATTCTGCAAGTCGATCGCCAGGCTGTCGGAACTGCCGTACATCACGCCCACGGTGGTATCGGGGCTGGTGCCGAAAGAACGCGGCTGACGGGTCAGGCCTTCCGAAGTGGGCGTGAAATAGCCCAGCCGCAGAAAACGGCCTTGCAGTTCGCGCTGTGTGTGCAGCTCGTAGACGGCGTGGTAGAGCTGGTCGTCGGGGCCTCCGAGACGGGCCAGCTGCATGTTGAACGTCTGGCTCCAGTTGCCCAGGCTGCTGCTGGCTTCCAGACCGAACCGACCGCCCAGATCCTGCTCCTGGCCACCGTTCAGATTGAGTTGGTTGCGCACGATCAGACCGGTACTGCCTCGTTCCGGCTGCTCGTGAAAACGCTTGGCCTCGGTATCGCGCTCGGCATTTTCAGTCAGGATGGAAACCAAAGAGTTTTCCAGGTTGTAATGCACCGCCAGCATTTGCTCGGGGCATTGACCGGTGCAGGATCCAAGCGCTACGCCGGGCTTGAGGTAGCTCGCCCATTTTTCCCGTTCGGCGGCGCCGAAACGGTTTTCGCTGGTATCGGTAAATTCAAGCAAGGTGAGGCGGTCATCGCGAGACAACACGATCATCGCTTCACCCAGCGGCTGTTGGTCAAGCTCGACCCGGACGGCCAGAGGGACATCAAAAAAGTGCTCCTCGAAGTCTTTCGGCAAACCTTTGGCCTGCGCGAGCAAACTACGCGGTGTCGTACCGGCAAGTTCGGGGGCCGCTACTGCGCCAACACAAAACAACAACGCAAGCGCAGCCGCGATGGGGGTCATCGGGAACATGAACACGGACTCTGATTGCGAACGGAAAAAGTCCGGCTGACAGGCATTCGCCTCAGTCAGCCGGCTTTTGTTACTTCACGGGTTAGAGCGCGCCGCCGATCGGAGGAACCGCGTCGAACATCATGGTGACCGCGCCGGTGTAATCCCCCGGAGTGAAGTCGGTGCCGGAAGCGGTAATGCGCAACGGCGCACGATAGTTCACATCGGACTCGGCTTCGCCCACGACCATTTGCGGAGTCTGGGTCAGCACCTTGCCGTTGAATTCGACTTTCAGATCGATAGCGCTCGAACCGCCGATCAGTTTCGGCACACCTTCGAGGGAACCGTGAACCGAACCGTTGTTGTTGCGCACATCGAAGAAGCCTTCCACCGGTTTCATGGTGCCGGTGATCGGGCTGAAGCTCATGTCCTGATCCTTGTTGACCAGATCAGCATCCGTCGGCACCACATAGAAACCATTGGTCGGCACATGTGCCACCAGGCTGATGGAGTGACGTGCCTCACCGGCGGCGAAGACCACGGAAGAGCTCAAAGCCAGAACAGCCAGCGGAGCAGCGAAAGCGATTTTCTTGAACATCGGTCATTACCTGTTTTCTTTTAAAGGATCGAAGCGTTGAACGTTCAAGTCATTCAAGCCAACAAGGGCTTTATTGATCCTGAGTTTCAACGCCGGGGCATGATCGACTGTTCACTCCGGAATGTAAGCAGGCAACTTCCCACAAGCTTGTAGTTAAAACAGCTCATAGCCAGAAAGAAAAAACGCAATATTTTCAACATTCAAAACAATAGCTGTAAGTTATACCCTACCTACAGTTTCAGACAAAAAACCATACAGCATTTTCAACTAACCAATGCGGGGATAATTGCACTTTCTAGAGCATCTACTCAACCACTTGTAGAGTTTAAACTTTAACTTTTTAGTCATTGATACAAATATTTCGTGGTGTTTCCGAATGGGGGAAATGCGCCTCCAGGTCTGCTCGCCGCTCGTCAGTGCGAACGCGCGCTCGGTAAAAAACCGCTTGCCCACACCAAAAGATATATCTTAAGTTGTATCTAAATACGACGAGAGAAGACTGAAATGAGAGACCATCATTCCCCCCACCGCGACCACGGTGACAGCCGTGACGGCTTTGAAAAACGCCATGGCCGAGAGCGCGGCGGTCGCGGCCCGCGGGTATTCGCCCCCGGCGATCTGAAATTGCTGTTGCTGGCGCTGATCGCTGAACAGCCGTGCCACGGCTATGACCTGATCCGCCAGATCGAAACCATGTTCGACGGCGCCTACAGCCCCAGCCCCGGCGTGATCTACCCGACCCTGACGTTTCTCGAAGAAAGCGAAATGGTCACCGGCGATGCCGAGGGCGGCAAAAAGCGCTACAGCGTCACCGAAGCCGGCCGCCAGTCCCTCGGCGAGCAAGCTGTGGCGCTGGACGGCGTGCGCATGCGCATCGACGTCAGCAAGCGCTCATTGCGCGGCCACGACCGGCCGCCGGAAATCCATGAAGCGGTGCACAACCTGCGCCACGCCCTGCAAATGCACCACGGGCGCTGGAGCCCGGAAGAAATCCTGCGAGTGCGCGACCTGCTCAACGACACCGCCAGAGCCATCGTCGACGGCCCCGCCGTTCAATCTGCCCCGGAGAAAGCCGAATGACTGAAGTCCAGACCCAAGGCATCCACCGTGTGATGCATGAAATCAAACGCCGCCGACTCGAGGTGTTGCGAGTGGTCGACCTGACCCCGCGCATGCGCCGCATCACCCTCGGCGGGCCGGAACTGGCAGGCTTCGTCAGCCTCGGTACCGACGATCACGTCAAACTGCTGTTCCCGCAGAACGCCGAACAGGCCGCCGCGCTGGAAACCCTGGTGCTGGGTGCCGGCAAGAGCGACGTGCCGATGCGCGACTACACCCCGCGCCGCTACGACCTCGACAAGCTTGAGCTGGACATCGACTTCGTCCTGCACGGCGACGGCCCTGCCTCGACCTGGGCTGAACAGGCGAAACCGGGGCAGTTCCTGCACATCGGCGGTCCGCGAGGCTCGATGATCGTGCCGGACATCTTCGACAGTTACCTGCTGATCGGCGACGAGACCGCCCTGCCCGCCATCGCCCGCCGCCTCGAAGGCCTGGCGGCCAATCGCAAGGCGCTGGTGGTGGTCGAAGTGGAAAACGGCAAGGAACAGCAAATCCTGGAAAGCGCGGCTCAGGTCAACGTGATCTGGGTCTTGCGCGAGGGGGGCAAAGACAATCTGCTGGCCACCGTCAAACAATTGCAGGTGCCCAAGGGCAATCTGTATGCGTGGGTGGCGACGGAAACCAAAGTCTCGCGGCAGATCCGCCGGGTGCTGCTCGATGAGCACGGGCTGGATGAGCAGTTCGTCAAAGCCGTCGGTTACTGGCGTGCCGAAGGCTCCGAGCAAGAGTGACTAAAAGTGGCGGCGCTATTGGCGCCGCCCTTGCCAACGGTCGATGCCCATCACCAGCAACGCCACCAGCACAAACCCCGCCAGAATCCCCCCGGCATTGACGAACACCTGTGGATACCCCAGCAGCGCCACGTCAATGAACGGATAAGCGTAAGCCCCCAGCAGATGCCCGCGCAGCAGCGCGTAGGCGAAGTACACCAGTGGATAAATCAGCCACAGCGGCAGATGCTTCAGACGCAGGGTGCCCTTCGGCACGCACAGCCACCAATAGGCCAGGAACACCAGCGGCATCACGTCGTGGAGCAATTCGTCAGCGATAAACTGCCAGCCCTGCGGGTGCCACAGATGCCGCAGCAGAATGCTGTAGGCCAGGCCCACCACGGCAATGCTCACGGCAATCGCGCTGCTGACCCAGGGTTGCAGAAACCAGCGCCGTGCAGCGGATTCGCGATCGGTCACCGCGCAGGTCAGCACCACGGCCACCAACGTGTTGGTGATCACGGTGAAGTAACTGAAGAAACTCACCAGCCCGCCCAGCAGACTGGCGCCGACGCTCAGGCGTGCGAAGAAAATCAGGTACAGCTGAATCCCCAGCCCGGCCCAGCCCAATACCGCGGCCGAAGTGATCAGGCGTCGCCGCCATACGGCGTTCATCTCAGAGCGGACGCTTGGTGCGCATCAGCTTCACGTACAGGCGTTCGACCTTTTCCCGCGCCCATGGCGTCTTGCGCAAAAAGGTCAGGCTCGACTTGATGGTCGGATCGCTCTTGAAGCAACGAATGTCGATGCGCTCGGCCAGCCCCGACCATTCGTAATGGGTCACCAGTGCATTGAGGATCTGTTCGAGGGTCACGCCGTGCAGCGGATCGGGGTTATGGTCGTTCATGCCGGGCCTTTGGGCGAAGTGAAAATGCAGAAGCCGCGCACCTTAGCCGAGGGCATGGGCGGGTGGAAGGCCTTGGGTTAAATGTAGGCCAACCGGAGAAGATCGCAGCCTGCGCCAACGCCCGCAATGCGCTGTATTGCCGCACTGTTACCGAATCCGAAAGGGTTCATGTCTGCAAAAGCACTTTGTGTTTTTGTAACGGGACATTATCCTGCCGCCCTTCTGCTGAACCGCTTCACTGCCTGCGTCAAATCGTAGCGGCCAGCTTATCCCCCAAAAAGATCAAGAAAGACCCTATTCATGCCCGATTTTCCGTTCTCCCGAGACAGCGCTATCTCCACGCTGCGCCTGCTCGGCGGCTGCACCGCTCTTGGCCTCGCCACCTGCACCCAGGCCGCCCCGGCCTTCGACAGTGAATCCCCGTGGATGCTCGGTGACTGGAACGGCACCCGCAGCGAACTCGCGGCAAAAGGTATCGACTTCAAGCTCGACTACACCGGCGAGATGGGCAGCAATCTGCACGGCGGCTACGATCACGACCGCACCGCGCGTTACAGCGATCAATGGGGCCTCGGCACGCATCTGGACCTGCAAAAACTGCTGGGCTGGAACGATGCCGAATTCCAGCTGACCGTGACCAAACGCAGTGGCAACAACATCAGCAACGACCGCATCAACGACCCGCGCGTCGGCGGTTTCACTTCCGCCCAGGAAGTCTGGGGTCGTGGCCAGACCACGCGCCTGACGCAGATGTGGTACCAGCAGAAATTCTTTGATCAGAAGCTCGACATCAAGGTCGGCCGCTTCGGCGAAGGTGAAGACTTCAACAGCTTCCCGTGCGACTTCCAGAACCTGGCGTTCTGCGGCTCGCAGGTCGGCAACTGGGTCGGCGGCATCTGGTACAACTGGCCGGTCAGCCAATGGGCGCTGCGCGTCAAATATCACCTGACGCCAGAGTTGTACGCGCAAATCGGCGCCTACGAGCAGAACCCGTCGAACCTTGACCGCGGCAACGGCTTCAAGCTCAGCGGCAGCGGCACCCAGGGCGCGATCCTGCCGATCGAACTGGTGTGGAAACCGAAGCTCAACGGCCTGCCGGGCGAATACCGCGCCGGTTACTACTACAGCAACGCCAAGGCCACCGACGCCTATAAAGACAGCAACGGCCAGCCGGCGGCCCTGAGCGGCGAGGCCTATCGCAGCGCTTCGAGCAAACACGGCGTGTGGCTCGGTGTGCAGCAGCAGATCACCAGCGTCGCCAGCGACAATTCCCGCGGCTTGAGCGTGTTTGCCAACGGCACGATGCACGACAAGAAGACCAACGCCATCGACAACTACGTCCAGGCCGGCGTGGTCTACAAAGGCCTGTTCGACGCCCGCGCAAAAGACGACATCGGTTTCGCCCTGGCCCGCGTCCACGTCAACCCGGCCTACCGCAAGAACGCCGAAGCGACCAACCAGGCCCGTGCCGTCTATGACTACGACGATCCGTCCTTCCTGCCACCGCAGGACACCGAATACAGCGCTGAACTCTATTACGGCGTGCACGTCACGAACTGGCTGACCGTGCGCCCGAACCTGCAATACATCCGCCATCCGGGCGGTGTGGACAAGGTCGATGACGCGCTGATCGGCGGGATCAAGATTCAGTCGTCGTTCTAATCCCATGCAGGACTGAGCCGCCTCCAGGCGACTCAGTCCTGCACAGGAAATTCGATAGCTACACAAGTTTTTATCTGAACCATGCCCGCGCCCAATCGTCATCTACAGTGACTACAGCGCGGGACTACTTGAAACGTCACGGAGAACCACACTATGAGCACCGAAAGTGCTTCGAGTCGAGGCCGTCTGCTTCCGAGCCTGCTCGGCATTCTGCTTCTACTGATGGGCCTGGCCATGCTGGCCGGGGGAATCAAGCTGAGCACGCTCGGCGGCTCGCTGTACTACCTGCTGGCCGGTATCGGCATCACGCTGACCGGCATTCTGCTGCTGATGCGCCGTCGCGCGGCACTGGGCCTGTACGCCATCGTGCTGTTTGCCAGCACCGTCTGGGCGCTGTGGGAAGTCGGTCTGGACTGGTGGCAACTGGTGCCGCGTCTGGCGCTGTGGTTCGTCCTCGGCTTCGTGATGCTGCTGCCATGGTTCCGTCGTCCGCTGCTGCTCGCAGGCCCGGCGCCGATGGGCACCGGCGGCCTGACCGTGGCCGTGATTCTGGCCGGCGTCACCGCCCTGGCCAGCCTGTTCACCCACCCGGGCGAAACCTTTGGCGAACTGGGTCGCGACACCGCCGACACCACCAGCACCGCCCCGCAAATGCCGGACGGCGACTGGCAGGCCTATGGCCGCACCGAATTCGGTGACCGTTACTCGCCACTCAAGCAGATCACTCCGGCCAACGTCGGCAAGCTGCAAGAAGCCTGGCGCATCCAGACCGGCGATCTGCCGACTGCTGATGACCCGGTGGAGCTGACCAACGAAAACACCCCGCTCAAAGCCAACGGCATGCTCTACGCCTGCACCGCCCACAGCAAAGTGCTGGCGCTGGACCCGGACACCGGCAAGGAACTGTGGCGCTTCGACCCGCAGATCAAGAGCCCGGTCGGCTTCAAGGGCTTCGCCCACATGACCTGCCGTGGCGTGTCGTACTACGACGAAGCCGCTTACGCCAAGTCTGAAAACGCTGCGTCCGCCGTCATCTCCGAGGCCGGCAAAGCCGTCGCCCAGGCGTGCCCGCGTCGCCTGTACCTGCCAACCGCCGATGCTCGCCTGATCGCACTGAACGCCGACACCGGCAAAATCTGCGAAGGCTTCGGCAACAAAGGCGTGGTCGATCTGACCCAAGGCATCGGCCCGTTCACCCCGGGTGGCTACTACTCCACCTCGCCAGCCGCGATCACTCGCGATCTGGTGATCATGGGCGGTCACGTTACCGATAACGAATCGACCAACGAGCCGTCCGGCGTGATCCGCGCCTACGACGTGCGCGACGGTCATCTGGTATGGAACTGGGACAGCAACAACCCGGACGCCACCGAACCCTTGGCTCCAGGCCAGACCTACAGCCGCAACTCGGCCAACATGTGGTCGCTGGCCAGCGTCGATGAAAAACTCGGCATGGTCTTCCTGCCACTGGGCAACCAGACACCGGACCAATGGGGCGCCGACCGCACTCCAGGCGCCGAGAAATTCAGCGCCGGCATCGTCGCGCTGGACCTGGCCACCGGTAAAGTGCGCTGGAACTACCAGTTCACCCACCACGACCTGTGGGACATGGACGTCGGCAGCCAGCCAACCCTGCTGGACATGAAAACCGCCGACGGCATCAAACCTGCGCTGATCGCCCCGACCAAACAGGGCAGCCTGTACGTCCTCGACCGTCGCGACGGCACGCCGATCATCCCGATCCGCGAGATCCCGGTTCCGCAAGGCGCCGTGAAAGGCGACCACACCGCACCGACCCAGGCCCGTTCGGACCTGAACCTGCTGGCCCCGGAACTGACCGAAAAAGCCATGTGGGGCGCCAGCCCGTTCGACCAGATGCTGTGCCGCATCCAGTTCAAGGAACTGCGCTACGAAGGCCAATACACGCCTCCGTCGGAACAGGGCAGCCTGATCTATCCGGGTAACGTCGGCGTGTTCAACTGGGGCGGCGTCTCGGTCGACCCGGTTCGCCAGATGCTGTTCACCAGCCCGAACTACATGGCCTTCGTCTCGAAAATGGTGCCTCGCGAAAAAGTCGCGGCCGGCAGCAAACGCGAGAGCGAAACCGCTGGCGTGCAACCGAACACCGGCGCGCCATACGCGGTGATCATGCACCCGTTCATGTCGCCACTGGGCGTACCTTGCCAGGCCCCGGCCTGGGGCTACGTCGCCGGTATCGACCTGACCACCGGCAAAGTCGTCTGGAAACGCAAAAACGGCACCAGCCGCGACAGCTCGCCAATCCCGATCGGCTTCACCCTGGGCGTGCCAAGCATGGGCGGCTCGATCGTGACTGCCGGCGGCGTCGGCTTCCTCAGCGGCACCCTGGACCAGTACCTGCGCGCCTACGACGTGAACACGGGTAAAGAGCTGTGGAAATCGCGTCTGCCTGCGGGTGGTCAAGCGACTCCGATGACCTACACCGGCAAGGACGGCAAGCAATACGTCCTGCTCGTGGTGGGTGGTCACGGCTCGCTGGGCACCAAGATGGGTGACTATGTGATTGCTTACAAACTGCCGGAATAAGTTGTAACGGCAGTAAGAAAGAAGGCGACGCCCTGTGAGGGGCGTCGCCTTTTTTTGTGGGCTGCGTTTTCCTACACGGGATGTGTATGTCCTACAGACAGGGTGTTTGCAGGGGATGTTTCTGACATGTCGCGTCGGTTGTCCCTAGGAAACGGGGTGGATAGGCTTTGGGGGTCGCTGCAAATTCAGCGAACGGGCTTGGTCGTCCGGGTTTAGAATGGCGCACTTTTCAGCATGCTTAATGGCGAACTGTGCGTGGGAGGGCTAACGGCCCTGCCGGGTATCCATTCCCTGGTCGACCAACCTGCGTACGGTTCGCCACCCTATTGCTTGGTCGCAGTGAGCGGCGAACTCCACATCCCGAATGGAGTTCCATCATGAAAAAACCAACACCCAATCCCCCCGAATCAAACGACGCATCGCCCTACGAATCGCCAGATTCCAAAAAACTCCACGACGCCGCCGAACGCGCGCTCGACCACTACCTGAAACCCAACGCCACCACCCTGCGCTTCCATAAACCCAGCACCATGTTCCAGGTCGCACCCGATCAGGACAGCGAAAGCCTGCTGGTCCACGCCTGCGAATCACTGGCACAGGCCAGCCTCATGACCAGTGACATCGCCTCACACATCGACCTCCCGCAGCGGCGGACAATCCTGGCCATTCAGCAAATCATCATGCTGGCCGAGCTGGCGGTGAATCGGGTGCTGGATAATGTCGAGGTCAGTCGATATCCGGCGTAAATGCTAATGAGATCTCTGCGGGAGTCAGGCTTGTGGTGAGTCAGTCAGGACGCTGCCCTCACCCTAGCCCTCTCCCCGGAGGGAGAGGGAACTGACCGCGTTGTTTCGGAGAGGTACGCCGACGTGAGATACCGAGTCGAACTCAGGTTTTAGAGCCCCCAATCGGCTCCCTCCTCGCACCACCACCACCACCACCACCACCACCACCACCACCACCACCACCACCACCACCACCACCAATCTGCTTCTAACCACTCAACACGATGAGCGTTAGCTCAAGTACCGCTTTTGACGTGCTGGCCCCGTCGGCAGGCTGAGTGGAGGGATTTATCCGGGGGTGGGAGCGCAGCGACCGTTCGACGAAGTCGAACACATCGAGAGGAGGTGCAGCGAAGCAAACCGGAGGCGATGCCCCCGGATGAATCCCGGAGCGAAGGAACACCGAGCCAAAGCGAGGTGCCGAACGCCGGGGCCCAGCGTTTTTGGTTACTTTTTTCTGGGCCGGCATTCCGGGCGTTTGAAAAAAGTGACTCGCCGTAAGGGCGAAACCGCCAGCGGCAACACCCGAAGCAACGGATATTCACCCAAAACACCCAGAGCATGGTCGGCCCAAAGGCCGCCAAGCCCAACCCCCAAAACCCTGTCAAAACCCTGTCAAAACCCTGAACACACAACCAGAAACACCCCACCCCATTGAAACCACCAAAACCCTGCCCCATCTAAGACCCATACCCCATTGCGCAGGTGCCCCATGAGCGACCAGCAAGAATTCCCCGAGAATCCCGACGACATCACCGAAACCGACGCCGAACACATCGAACACCACGTCCCCGGCAAAGGCCTGGCCCTGCCCGGCCAGAACCTGCCGGACAAGGTCTACATCATCCCGATCCACAACCGCCCGTTCTTCCCGGCCCAGGTCCTGCCGGTCATCGTCAACGAAGAACCCTGGGCCGAAACCCTCGAACTGGTCAGCAAATCCGAACACCACTCCTTGGCCCTGTTCTTCATGGACACGCCCCAGGAAGACCCGCGCCACTTCGACACCAAGGCGTTGCCGCAATACGGCACCCTGGTCAAGGTGCATCACGCCAGCCGCGAAAACGGCAAACTGCAATTCGTCGCCCAGGGCCTGAGCCGCGTACGCATCAAGACCTGGCTCAAACACCATCGCCCGCCGTACCTGGTGGAAGTCGAATACCCGCACCAGCCCACCGAGCCGACCGACGAGGTCAAGGCCTACGGCATGGCGCTGATCAACGCGATCAAGGAACTGCTGCCGCTCAATCCGCTGTACAGCGAAGAGCTGAAGAACTACCTCAACCGCTTCAGCCCCAACGATCCGTCGCCTCTGACAGATTTTGCCGCCGCCCTCACGTCGGCGACCGGGAATGAACTGCAGGAAGTGCTCGACTGCGTGCCAATGCTCAAGCGCATGGAAAAAGTCCTGCCGATGCTGCGCAAGGAAGTCGAAGTCGCGCGCCTGCAAAAAGAAATCTCCGCCGAAGTGAACCGCAAGATCGGCGAGCATCAGCGCGAGTTCTTCCTTAAAGAACAGCTCAAGGTCATCCAGCAGGAACTCGGCCTGACCAAGGACGACCGCAGCGCTGACCTCGAACAGTTCGAGCAGCGCCTGGAGGGCAAGGTCCTGCCGACGCAAGTGCAGAAGCGCCTTGAAGAAGAGATGAACAAGCTGTCGATCCTCGAAACCGGATCGCCGGAGTACGCGGTCACCCGCAACTACCTCGACTGGGCGACCTCGGTGCCGTGGGGCGTGTATGGCGAGGACAAACTCGACCTCAAGCACGCGCGCAAGGTGCTCGACAAACACCACGCCGGCCTCGACGACATCAAGGACCGCATTCTCGAATTCCTCGCCGTCGGCGCCTATAAAGGCGAGATCAGCGGTTCCATCGTGCTACTGGTGGGCCCGCCGGGCGTGGGTAAAACCAGCGTCGGCAAGTCCATCGCCGAATCCCTCGGCCGGCCGTTCTACCGCTTCAGCCTAGGCGGTATGCGCGACGAGGCCGAGATCAAGGGCCACCGCCGCACCTACATCGGCGCGCAGCCGGGCAAACTGGTGCAGGCGTTGAAAGACGTCGAAGTGATGAACCCGGTGATCATGCTCGACGAAATCGACAAGATGGGCCAGAGCTACCAGGGCGACCCGGCCTCGGCGCTGCTGGAAACCCTTGATCCGGAACAGAACGTCGAATTCCTCGACCACTATCTGGACCTGCGGATGGACCTGTCGAAAGTCCTGTTCGTCTGCACCGCCAACACCCTGGATTCGATTCCCGGCCCGTTGCTGGACCGGATGGAAGTGATTCGCCTGTCGGGCTACATCACCGAAGAAAAAGTTGCCATCGCCAAGCGTCACCTGTGGCCGAAACTGCTGGAAAAGGCCGGCGTGTCCAAGGGCAGCCTGAGCATCAGCGACACGGCGCTCAAGGCCCTGATCGACGGTTACGCCCGTGAAGCCGGTGTGCGCCAGCTGGAAAAACAGATGGGCAAACTGGTGCGCAAAGCGGTGATGAAGCTGATCGACGAGCCGAAAGCCGTGATCAAGCTCGGCCCGAAAGACCTCGAAGCGTCTCTCGGCCATCCGGTGTTTCGCAACGAGCAAGTGCTGTCCGGCACCGGTGTCATCACGGGGCTTGCCTGGACCAGCATGGGCGGCGCGACCCTGCCGATCGAAGCTACGCGCATTCACACGCTCAACCGTGGTTTCAAACTCACCGGGCAACTGGGCGATGTCATGAAGGAGTCGGCGGAGATCGCCTACAGCTACGTCAGTTCGCACCTCAAATCCTTCGGTGGCGATCCGAAATTCTTCGACGAGGCGTTCGTCCACCTGCACGTGCCGGAAGGCGCCACGCCGAAAGACGGCCCGAGCGCCGGCGTGACCATGGCCAGCGCCCTGCTCTCCCTCGCCCGTAATCAGCCGCCGAAAAAAGGCGTGGCGATGACCGGCGAACTGACGCTCACCGGGCATGTACTGCCGATTGGCGGGGTGCGCGAAAAAGTGATTGCAGCGCGGCGGCAGAAGATTTTCGAGTTGATTCTGCCGGAACCGAACCGGGGTAACTTCGAGGAACTGCCGAATTACTTGAAGGAAGGCATCACTGTGCATTTCGCCAAGAAGTTTTCGGATGTAGCGAAGGTGCTTTTCTGATTTCGTCTTGAGCTATCGAGGGGGGCTGGCATCGCTACCCCCTCACCCCAGCCCTCTCCCGGAGGGAGAGGGAGCCGAGTGGGGGATATTTAAGAGATACGCCGACCTGAAAGCTCTTCACTGAATCCATAATCAACTCGATCTTTCAGGTCGATGTACCTCAAAAGACACCTCGGTCAGTCCCCTCTCCCTCTGGGAGAGGGTTAGGGTGAGGGGTGGCGTTGTCACACTTTGTCTCATCTTCAGTTATGCTCGCCGTTCGTCGCCAACACCGGAGCCACTGAATCCATGTCCCCCACTCGCCTGTTTGTCCCCCTGTCCTTCGCCCTGCTGGCCGCCTGCGCCACGCAACCGAAACACAACGTGACCGTGGAAAAACAGAGCGAATGTCCGGTACGGCTGACCAACGGGCAAAACCTGATCGTCATGCTTCCGAGCAACCCGACTACCGGTTACCGCTGGGCCATCCAGGATTCTGCCGGCGGCGTATTGCGCGCCCTCAGCCCCGAGGTCTACAGCAATCCGGAAGATGCCGGTGTGGTCGGCGCAGCCGGTCTCTCGACCTGGCGCTTCCAGGCTTTCGCCACCGGCACCGGGCGCCTGCGTCTGACCTCGCAGCAACCGTGGGCACCGGAAGTGTTGCCGGTGGAAACCTTTGACTGCGCCATTTCGGTGAACTGACCGTGGGCTGGCTGATCCTCGCACTGATGGGCGCCGTGACCTTCCTCTATGGCGTCAGCACCCATGCGGCGTTGCTTTGTCTGCTGGTCAAACCGCTGCCGGTGTTGGCCTTGCTTGGCTGGCTGCACGATGCGCCGCCCAGTGACTATCGCCGCTGGATCAGCCTCGGTCTGATTTTCTCGTTGATCGGCGATGTGTTGCTGGCGTGGCCGGGGGATTTGTTCGTGTTTGGCCTGGGCGCATTTCTGGTCGCGCATCTGGCGTATCTAAAGGCTTACCTCAGCGATTGCCGGCGCTTGGCTCTGCTGCCGCTGATCCTGGCACTCAGCGTCGGCGCCGTGCTGTTGGGCATATTGATCGGCAGCGGACTCGGCCCGTTGACCGTGCCAGTGATCGTCTACGGCACAGCCATCAGCGCCATGCTCTGGCGCGCTCTCGCCCGCCTCGGCAGCGACGTACCGCAACGTTCGGCACTGCTGGCGGCGGGCGGCGCAGTGGCGTTCGTGTTTTCCGACAGCGTGATCGGCATCAACCGGTTTGTCTCACCGTTCAATGCAGCGCCCTACATCATCATTCTCAGTTACTGGCTGGGGCAGTGGGGGATTGCGGCGTCGGCGTTTTCACAGAGCAAACGTCCGGAGCTTTGAACCAGCGGTTTATCAGACAACCCGCGCATCTGCGCGCCAGTTTGGCTAAAATGCCGGCCTTTTCATCGACACCGCCGGAACCGCCGTGAGCAAAGAACCCGATCGCATTTTCGCCCAGCCGATGGCCCAGGTGCCTGACTTCGCCTTCAACGAAGACGTGGTGCGGGTGTTCCCGGACATGATCAAGCGTTCGGTGCCGGGTTACCCGACCATCGTCGAAAACCTCGGTGTGCTGGCGGCGCAGTTCGCTCAACCGAACAGCGTGCTCTACGACCTCGGTTCATCCCTCGGTGCCGTGACCCAGGCCCTGCGCCGCCACGTGCGCACCGACGGTTGCCGGGTGATCGCGGTGGATAACTCGGCAGCGATGGTCGAGCGCTGCCGTGAATACCTCAACGGTCAGGATTCAATGTTCCAGGAGTTGCTGCCGGTCGAGGTGATCGAAGGCGACATCCTCGCCCTCGATTTCAAACAGGCCTCGGTGGTGGCGCTGAACTTCACTCTGCAATTCATCGCCCCGGAGCAGCGCACGGCGCTGCTGTCGCGTATTCGCCAATCGTTGCTGCCGGGCGGCGCACTGATTCTGTCGGAAAAGCTGCGCTTCAACGATGCCGAAGAACACGCGCTGCTGACCGACCTGCACGTCGCGTTCAAACGCGCCAACGGTTACAGCGAACTGGAAATCGCCCAGAAGCGCAGCGCCATCGAAAACGTCATGAAGCCCGACAGCCTCGAAGAACACCGCGAACGCCTGCTGGCCGCCGGGTTCTCGAAAGTCGTGCCATGGTTCCAGTGTCTTAACTTTGCCTCGTTGATTGCCTTGCCATGATTGATCTGTCCCCCCTCGCCCGCCGTCTGGCCGGCACGCCGCTAGCCGAATGGGCCAACACCCTGCAAGTGCAGCTCGACAAGAAAATGGAGAAGGGTCACGGCGATCTGGAGCGCTGGCAAAGTGCGCTGGACGCCTTGCCGAAGATCCAGCCGACTGAAGTCGACCTGCTCGACGGCCTGAAACTCGACACCGATTGCGACGACGAAACCCGCGCACAAATGCGCACCGCGCTGATGGGTCTGTCGCCGTGGCGCAAGGGGCCGTTCGATCTGTTCGGCGTGCACGTCGACACCGAATGGCGTTCGGACTGGAAGTGGTCGCGGGTCGCTCCGCATCTGGACCTGAAGGGCAAACGCATTCTCGATGTCGGTTGCGGCAACGGTTACTACATGTGGCGCATGCTCGGTGCCGGCGCCGACAGCGTGATCGGCGTCGATCCGAACTGGCTGTTCTTCTGCCAGTTTCAGGCAGTGCAGCGTTATCTGTCAGAGCCGAATGCCTGGCACCTGCCGTTCCCGTTCGAAGACCTGCCGCCGAATCTGGAAGGTTTCGACACGGTGTTTTCCATGGGTGTGTTCTACCACCGTCGCTCGCCGATCGAGCATTTGCTGGCGCTCAAGGATTGCCTGGTGAAGGGTGGCGAGCTGGTGCTGGAGACGCTGGTGGTCGAGGGTGACAAGCACCAAGTGCTGGTGCCGGAAGACCGTTATGCGCAGATGCGTAACGTGTGGTTCCTGCCGTCTGTGCCGGCGCTGGAGCTGTGGCTGCGTCGTGCGGGTTTCACGGATGTGAAATGCGTGGATGTGAGCACCACCACTGTTGAAGAACAGCGCGGGACTGAATGGATGAAGTATCAGTCGTTGAGCGACTTCCTGGATCCGGAAGATCACAGCAAGACGATCGAAGGGCTGCCGGCGCCGATGCGCGCGGTGATTGTCGCGAAGAAATAACCCCGATCTCCAGAAAAAGGAGATCCCCTGTGGGAGCGGGCTTGCTCGCGAAGGCGGTGTGTAAGGTACATCAATGTCGACTGACACTCCCTCTTCGCGAGCAAGCCCGCTCCCACATTTGTTTTGTTTTTATTCAGTGGGTTTGGCGCGTCTCGCCCTGAAGAACTCGGTCAACACCGCCCCACACTCCTGCGCCAACACCCCGCCTTCATACAACACTCGATGGTTGAGAAAACCCTGAGTGAAGAACTGCCCCTGACTCTGCACAATTCCAGCCTTGGGCTCCAGCGCGCCGTACACCACGCGAGCAACCCGCGAATGCACGATCAGCCCGGCGCACATGCTGCACGGCTCCAGCGTCACATACAGCGTGCTGCCCGGCAGACGATAGTTATCCACCGCCTGCGCCGCCGCACGGATCGCGACCATTTCCGCGTGGGCACTGGGGTCGCTGGTACTGATCGGGCAATTGAAGCCGCGACCGATGATCTCGCCGTCCTGCACCAGCACCGCGCCTACCGGCACCTCGCCGAGGGCTGCGCCTTGCGCCGCCAATGTCAGGGCTTCGCGCATGAAGTCGCGATCACGGCTGCGGTCGATGATCGCCGCGGGGCGAATCTGGCGCATCACTTCACCTCGATGGCGGCCATCAGGCCGGTTTCCATGTGGTCGATCACGTGACAGTGGAACATCCATACCCCCGGGTTATCCGCCACCAGCGCCACTTGCGCGCGCTCGTTCTTGCCCAGCAGATAAGTGTCGGTGAAGTACGGCACGATCTTGTGCCGATTCGATGCAATCACCTTGAAGCTCATGCCGTGCAGGTGGATCGGGTGCTGGTACTGGGTCATGTTCTTGAGTTCGAAGATATAACTCTGGCCCAGTTTCAGGCTGGCGATCGGCCGGTCGGCGCAGGTCTTGTCGGTGATGTCCCAGGCCTTGCCGTTGATCTGCCACAGGCTCGGCGGCTTGCCGTTGTCGACATTCACCGACACCGAACCGACCCATTCGAAATTGAAGTTGAGTTTCTCGGCATTGGCCAGGTCCGGCTCGGCCACCGGGTTGGCCGGCAGTGCTTTCGGCCAGTCGGTCGGCGCCTCATTGTTGGCCACCGAACGTAAAGTACCGAGGCGAACCGGGCCGTTGCGCAGCGACAGTTCCTCACCGGCCGGCGGTGCCTTGATCGCCAGGCAGATGCGCATGCCCGGGCCGAGCCAGTATTCCTTGCCCAACGGGCGCGGCTCGACCGGGTTGCCGTCCAGCGCATAGATCTGCGCTTCGACGCCGGGAATGTTGATGCGATAGGTCAGGGTGTTGTCGAGGTTGAGCAGGCGTACGCGAGTGATCTGGCCCGCCGGCAACTCGATGACCGGCGAAGGCACGCCGTTGATGGTCGACAACCGCCCCGCCGTACCGCCACGGGCCGCTTCGCGTGGAATGCTGAACTCGACGAAGTTGCCCTCGTCGTCGATATGCCAGTTTTTCAGGCTCAGGGTCTTTTCGTACTTGAACCCGGTCGGCTCGCGCTCCTCGACAATCAACGGCCCGACCAGGCCGCGACCGAGTTCTTCGCTGCTGCTGACGTGCGGGTGATACCAGTAGCTGCCGGCGTCCGGCACGCGGAATTTGTAATCGAAGTATTCGCCTGGCAGTACCGGCAGTTGCGATACGTAAGGCACGCCGTCCATTTCCAGCGGCAGGCGAATGCCGTGCCAGTGAATGGTCGTTGCGACCGGCAGATGGTTGATGAACCGCACCCGCAGCCACTCGCCCTGACGCACGCGCAATTCAGTGCCCGGCGCCGACGGGCCGAACGCCCAGGCCTGGGTCTTGTGGCCTGGCACAAGTTCTACGTCCAGCGGTGCAGCGATCAGCTCGTAGTCGTGCCCCGCGTTGGCATCCGCCACCTTGCCCAACCAGTAACGCGTCGCACCACCGGCTCCCGCACCAACCACTGCAAGACCGGCCAGACCACCGAGTATCTGTCGACGGGTAAAGGATTTGGACACAACTACCTCACGTATCTGCCGCAGGCCTGGGTGCCCGCAAAAGGCGAATACGATACACCTGCGCCTGCGAAACGGTAAGGGCGGAGCGGCGGATGGCCGCACATCCGGGACAATATCGGGCGGTAATCATGTACCGCACGTCCCTTGAGCGAGTGGATCACCCTTCCCTCCTCTCTCTCAAGGAATAGAGCGAATGAACCCAACAGAACAACGCCCGCTGCCCAACGACACCGACAGAGCTGCACTTCAGGTCATGGCCACACAGGTGGTCACGGCGTGTCCGAGCCTGAACGATACGGCCCGTCAGGTTGCCATCGAAGTGCTCGCCAGACATGGCATTACCGGTCTCGACCCCGATCACGTCTATTACCATCGATTCAGAACAGCTCAGAGTCAGTCCATATCATTCACCGGTTGGCAGCATTATGGTGAGAAGCCCTATGAAAGCCTGACCCTGACGCAATTGGTGATACACCGGTTCCGCGCCACGGATCAGGACAACGCCGACTTGCTCGACGTATACGGCGGGTTTTACAGCGCAGGGCCGGACACCGAAAACTTCGATGCAACCAACGAAGTCCGGCTGCACGGTAACGAGGTACTCAACGACTTCTGGAACATCAACTTCAGCGAGCGTTACCGCAACGAGCTGCACTCGTTCTGGGACCAGCACTCCAGCCAATTCCGCACGCTGGCCAAATGCAACTTCCTCGGCAAAGCCGTTGAAGCCCGGGAGCTCGGCCACCTGAACGACGAGGACTTCCAGACGGCAATCAGCGCGGTCATCGGCCCGCTGACCTGGCCTGTGAGCCTGCACAGTCTGCAAACCGAGTTCATCCCCGGCCATGGCCTGAGGGTTTGCGCGCTGGATATCGACGGTCGTACGGCCACCGATATCCTGCGCATCATCGACTCGTCAGGCCGGCAGATCCTTTACGTGCCCGGCGACAACCAGCCATTTCATGTGCTGGACACTCCCACTGACATGCACTGGTGGGCCTTGCAACAGTTGAACGAGAAAGCGCCGCGCGAACTGTTTCTCAACCATTTCTCGCTGGCAGACCGGCACTGGATGAGCGAACACATCAGCGACCTGATGAACCGATTGGTCAGCACCTGGGGGCATTCGGATCATCATCTGATCAACCGCAACGATCACACCGTCACGGTAGATGCATTCAGCTGGCTGCGTGACTGCACCCACAACGCGATGTTCGACGAAGCAGATCTTTCCCTGATCTCGAACGGTGATCTGCGCAAGAAACTCTGGATCGGCTATCTGAGCGCTGGACTGAAAGTCTTCGGCCCGATGGCCATGGTCGGCTGGCCCGTCGCATTGCCGGTGATTGGCGCCAGCCTCGCCAACATGGGGTTGAATATCGACAAGGCCGTCAACGGCAAAACCTCCGCGCAGCGCAAGGAAGGTGTCCTGGGGGCCATTTTCAGCGGTATCGATGCGCTGTTTAACATTCCGTTTCTCAAGGGCTTCGGTGCACTGGCCGAGTTTGACGTGCCTCCAGAGATCTACGAGGCAGACGAACTGGCAGAAACCGAAACAACAGCGGAGCTGGAACCAGAAGAACCGAACGAGATTCTGCCTGTTCTGCAGGAGCAGCCCTCGCTCTCCTCCGAAACCGCACAAGCCGGACAGATTCCGCAACGCTTTCAATCCAACGAAATACTCGAGGGCCTGAATCCGGTTACCGAGCCAGGCAAATACCAGGGAATCTACAGGCTGAACACCTATCCGCCCCATGCCATCCTGATGAACGACACGGCCTATTGCGTCCGTTACTTCAACGATTCAGAGGGCGGCGGATTCTGGGCAATCATTGATCCCGTAAAACCCAACCAGCTGATCCACGCAATACCCGTGCGTTTGAACAGCGAAGGCCTATGGGAGCGTATGACCCAACTGGGACTCAAGGGGGGTGGTCAGTGTCTGGGCAAGCAATGCACTTTAGATGTGGCACTTGAGCTTGATGCGCGCGAGCCTTCGGCCGCAGAGCCAGAGCAGTCCGCAACACCACCTGCCCCATCCAACCCTGCACCCATCGAGCCGCAGCCATCGACCTCGAACAACATCCGGCTGCTCAAGACCCCATACGCGGTAGACCCGCAGCATGAGTTCGAACTGAGGCGGTGGGCCCTGCAACTGCGCGAAACCCACATTCAATTGCGCATTGGCCCTGATGGCGGGTTAGTCGCTCCAAACCGCTATGCGCTGTATTTCGCCGAAAAAGCCCGGGCACTTCAGATCTCCGCCAGACGCTTCTACAAGAACCTTCCTTGGGCGAACCTGCCGCCACGTCCGCCGATACCCGCTATCACCTCTTCAATGACCTTCACGGACTTCGTTGCGCAGGCACTCGAGGAAGCGTCCGGCCTGGTTATCGGCGAAACCCCGGGTCGTATCACAAGCATGCGACTGATCATTGAAAACATGCCTGCTCTGGCGCGCGCAGGGGTCAAGACCCTTTATGTGCGCCGACTGCTCAGCGACTTTGCCCAGGCTGACCTGAATGCATACTTCAAGTCCGGCGTCATGACCGATGACCTGCAGCAGTACCTGAGCCGACTCGGTACCGATCCGGCAGAGCAGTTCGACGAACTGGCACTGGTGAAGAGCGCCCGGGAAAACGGTATTCGAGTCCAGGCGACCGATTGCGCGGCGACTTACAACAAGCCCGTTTCGCTCACACTGCCTGAGGAGCAAATCATGACCAATCACCTGACAGCCGACATCATGTTCATGGACAAAACCCTGAATGACGTGGGTAAGTGGGTGGTTCTGACAGGGGTGGAAAACACCAATACGTTCAGGGGCGTTGCCGGTATCAGCGAACTGGAAGGCGGTATTGGTCTACGGATTGAAGAGGTCGATCCGGGACTGGGGGAACGTGTCTCTCTGGATCCGGGCATCGATATAGAACGGGGTCCACATTCAGGGACGCTGGTACAAGGCGGTACTGTCGATACGCATTACGTCGATGTGCTTTTGCAATTGGAAGCGACGCCGGTCAGCCGAAGCGAACTGCAAATACACCGACTGCTTTATCGCTCGGGCATGTATGTTTTCGAACGTTCACAAGGCGCCTATCGGTTGTTCCACAGAAGTGTGAGCGGCGAGCTTGTTCAAACCCCTGTCCAGACCTTCGCGGACGGGCGCTATTTCATTGATCGCCCGTCCTGGGGCTCGGTACACCGCGTGCCCTACGATAATCTCGAGCAGTTATCCAACGCACTGAAACAGATGGGGCTGCAACTGCAAAGCCGCCTTCCCCACTGACCTGTCCATGGCGACAGACGAAAAAAAACCCTGGCCATAGCCAGGGTTTCTCCTTGCATCAATGCAGCCGGTGTCGCGGGATCATTCCCACTCAATCGTCGCCGCCGGCTTGCTCGACACGTCGTAAGTGACGCGGGAGATGCCTTCGATTTCATTGATGATGTGTGCCTAACGCGCGGTGAAGTAGCTTGTTACGTGTGTAAGACATAGCAACCTGACAAAAAGCGAAAACCTTCCGTAGAATGTCGGCGTGGCTATGGAACACCTTCCTTCTAAACCCTATGAACTAGGGGTTCCGCTCTCCACTCAACGCCTGCTCCTAGCAGGCGTTTTCATATCGGCTGTAGACATGACGCTGCAGCTCGCTCACGACGGTGACTCAGGGAGAAAATCAAGCATGAATCAGGAGCTGTTCCTGCGTCGCCGTAGCAAAGTTCACGTCCCGATGGGCACTGGCGGTGCCACGCGCGCTCAGGTCGCGTCGGCTGTCCGGGAAATCGCGGCGTTCCGATGCGTACTGTCAGAAGCTCTGATTGAGCAAATCGGCCTGTTGTCACCGACAGAACTCAAGTACTGGTTGCGTGACATTGTCGGAGTTCTTCGGCGCAGGAGTGGCGCTCATGTGCACCACCGGCCGTTCTATCCTGACTTTCCTGAGCAGGTTCTGACGGCCTCGGAAGCCGAGCTGTACCTCAACGCCGTCGTGCATTACCTCACGCTTCGACGTTTACCCGCGACTGAAGAATCTCGACCTCCACTGCTTGAAGGCAACTTCATCCCCTGTGTTATCGAACCGGGAAGCATCCCTGAGTTCGAGTCGCTGCTCGAACCACTGGTTTCATCACGCACCTCGCTCTCCGAAGAGGAAGCGGCCGATGTCATCCGGTTTATCCGCGAGTACAAAAATGATGTGTTCCGCCTGCTGCCTGAGGTCGTCCCGTTCCGGGAGATCCGCGCACAGGTTGGCGGCGCACTGATCCTGCATGTAGCTGGCGATGCACGGGTGAATGCATTTCTGGAGCAAAACGTCGAAACGGCGACTGACGTGCTACGACTTGCGATCGCGCTGAATGGTGGAGACGTGTCACTGGCGACCGCTACGACACGTTTCAAAGCGATGAAGCGATCGATGCGCCGTCTGTTGTTGAGTCTGCTCGATCGTATACCCAACGCTACGGAAGACGTGATGCGACAAACCGAGCGATGGAAACGCTTGGCTGAAGTACTTCATCCGGGCGATTACGCCGATAAATACCCAAGAGCGCTGGCCGCCATCAACGCAGCGCGTCGCAACGAAGCGCCTGCCTCATTCGGTTCACGTGTCGAAACATTATTCGCCCAGCGTGATATTGCCGAGCTTGTACACGTGCTACAGAGTCGTCCCGGTGAGTTCGCCCGACGGCTGGACGCTACCCTGCGGCGCGCGACGGAACCAGAGCCGGTTCTCGATGCGTTCGAAGCTGTTGCACCACAAGTGTCCTCACCTGTCCTGCTGCAGTTGCTCGCCCAGTCACGTGCACCGCGCCCCCTGCCACTTCGGGCGTTCACACCCAAAGGTTCATTCGCCAAAGTCTATGGCATCAAGGATGACCGAGAGCTTCTCGCACCCGAGGTGCTGGCTCGTGCAGCCCGAATCTGCGAGGTCGCTCTGGTTACGCGTTTTGCGACACTACCGCCATTGGGGCGCTGCTACATCGATCCAGAATTACGCGAATACAGGGTACCGCTGGCACAACGCGCTTCTTCGAAATCGCTACGGACACTGGTGCGGGGCAGTCGATTGCCGATGCCCGACACACGTTTTATTCGCCTTTTTCTGTGGTGGAAAAACGGTCGATCACGCACTGACATCGATTTGTCCTCCGCATTTTTCGATGCCAACTTCGTGTTCAGAGAAACGGTTGCGTACTACAACCTGAGAGATTACGGCGGCTGCCACAGCGGCGACATCGTCGACGCACCCGAAGGGGCTTCGGAGTTCATCGACCTCGATCTTGAAGTCCTCGTCGAGAAAGGCATCCGTTACGTCGTCACGTCTATCAACTCGTTCACCGAACAGCCGTACTGCGATCTTCCAGAATGCTTTGCTGGCTGGATGGCCCGCACCGATACGGCATCGGGCGAAGTATTCGAACCGCGAACCGTGTTCGATCGTATCGATATCGCATCCGATACACAGATCTGCCTGCCATTCGTGATGGACTTGCAGGAGCGGCGCGTGATCTGGGCCGACCTGGGACTGACCTCAGCTCCCCGATGGAACAATGTCGGGAACAACCTCAGCGGAATATCGTTGATGCTGCGGGCTTTGGTACATACGCCGCGGCCTGATCTGGAGACATTATTCGATTTGCATGTACGAGCACGAGGCGAACGAGTGGCTTCGCCGCAGCAGGCACAAGCGGTGTTTGCACCTGATCAAGGGATAACACCGTTCGATACGGATTTGATTCGGTCACAGTTCCTCTAATACCTGCGCCCGCCTCCACACTTTCCGCCCAAAAAAAATGCCAGTCAGATTAACTGACTGGCATTTTCTATAACCCCTTTTATGCCTCTGCGAATCCAACCTTGAATTCTAGAGGGCGCGACGCGGGATCATTCCCACTCAATCGTCGCCGGCGGCTTGCTCGACACGTCGTAAGTGACGCGGGAGATGCCTTCGATTTCATTGATGATGCGGCCGGAAACGGTTTCCAGCAATTCGTAAGGCAGGTGTGCCCAACGTGCGGTCATGAAGTCGATGGTTTCCACGGCACGCAGGGCCACGACCCAGGCGTAACGACGGCCATCTCCCACCACGCCCACCGATTTCACCGGCTGGAACACGACGAAGGCCTGGCTGACCTTGTGGTACCAGTCGGCCTTGCGCAGTTCTTCGATGAAGATGTGGTCGGCGCGACGCAGCAGGTCGGCGTATTCCTTCTTCACTTCACCAAGGATCCGTACGCCCAGGCCCGGGCCCGGGAACGGGTGACGGTAGACCATGTCGTACGGCAGGCCCAGTTCCAGACCCAGACGACGGACTTCGTCCTTGAACAGTTCGCGCAGTGGCTCGACCAGTTTCAGGTTCATCTCTTCCGGCAGGCCGCCCACGTTGTGGTGCGACTTGATCACGTGGGCCTTGCCGCTTTTCGCGCCAGCCGACTCGATAACGTCCGGGTAGATGGTGCCCTGGGCCAGGTACTTGATGTTGTCCAGTTTGCAGGATTCGGCATCGAACACGTCGATGAAGGTACGGCCGATGATCTTGCGCTTCTTCTCCGGATCGGCTTCGCCGGCCAGGTTGTTCAGGAACTGGTCTTCGGCGTTGGCGCGGATCACCTTGACGCCCATGTTCTCGGCGAACATGGCCATCACTTGCTCGCCTTCGTGCAGACGCAGCAGGCCGTTGTCGACGAAGACGCAGGTCAGCTGATCGCCGATGGCCTTGTGCAGCAGCGCCGCAACTACCGAGGAGTCCACACCGCCGGACAGACCCAGCAGCACGTTGTCGGTACCGACCTGCGCGCGGATGTTGGCGATGGCGTCTTCGGCAATCTTCGACGGAGTCCACAGGGCTTCACAGCCGCAGATGTCGAGAACGAAACGCGACAGGATGCGACCGCCCTGCTTGGTGTGGGTCACTTCCGGGTGGAACTGCACGCCGTAGTAAGCGCGCTCGTCGTTGAACATGCCGGCGATCGGGCAGCTCGGGGTGCTGGCCAGGATGTGGAAATCGCTCGGCATTTTGGTGACCTTGTCACCGTGGCTCATCCACACGTCGAGGCCGAACAGGCCGTCGGCGTCGATGTGGTCTTCGATACCGTCGAGCAGACGGCTCTTGCCGACCACGTCAACGCGGGCATAACCGAACTCACGCAGCTCGGAGCCTTCAACCTTGCCGCCCAGTTGTTCGGCCATGGTCTGCATGCCGTAGCAGATGCCGAAGACCGGTACGCCCAGATCGAACACCGCTTGCGGGCAGCGTGGGCTGTTGGCTTCGTGCACAGACTCGGGACCGCCGGCGAGGATCACGCCTTTTGGAGCGAATTCGCGGATCGCATCTTCGTCCATGTCGAACGGATGCAGTTCGCAGTACACACCGATCTCGCGCACGCGGCGAGCGATCAATTGGGTGTACTGCGAACCGAAGTCGAGGATCAGGATGCGGTGAGCGTGAATGTCGAGGGCCATGATTCAGTCTCGTCTAAGTAATTCAGAAACAGTCTTGATTCAGAAACGACTCGGGGCTGAATAAAACAGCCCCGGTCATTTAACGTTTTGCTTGAAGCCTCAACCTACACGGTAGTTTGGCGCTTCCTTGGTGATCTGCACGTCGTGGACGTGGGATTCGGCCATGCCGGCACCGGTGATCCGCACGAACTCAGGCTTGGTGCGCATTTCTTCGATGTTGGCGCTGCCGGTGTAACCCATCGAGGAACGCAGACCGCCCATCAACTGGTGAATGATCGCGCTCAGGGTGCCCTTGTAAGGAACACGGCCTTCGATGCCTTCCGGAACGAGTTTCTCGGCGCCTGCCGAGGAGTCCTGGAAGTAACGGTCGGAGGAACCTTGAGCCTGGGACATGGCGCCCAGCGAACCCATGCCGCGATAAGCCTTGTACGAACGGCCCTGGAACAGTTCGATCTCGCCCGGCGCTTCTTCGGTACCGGCGAACATCGAGCCCATCATCACGCAGGACGCACCGGCCACGATGGCCTTGGACAGGTCACCGGAGAAACGGATGCCGCCGTCGGCGATCAACGGAACGCCAGTGCCTTCGAGGGCAGCGGCAACGTTGGCGATGGCACTGATTTGCGGAACGCCGACACCGGCGACGATACGGGTGGTGCAGATCGAGCCAGGGCCGATACCGACCTTGACGGCGTCGGCGCCGGCTTCGGCCAGGGCCTTGGCGGCTGCGCCGGTGGCGATGTTGCCGCCGATCACCTGCACTTCAGGGAAGTTCTCTTTGACCCAGCGAACGCGGTCGATCACGCCTTTGGAGTGACCGTGAGCGGTGTCGACCACCACCACGTCCACACCGGCATTGACCAGGGCTGCAACGCGGTCACCGGTATCTTTACCGGTACCGACCGCAGCGCCGACGCGCAGACGACCTTGATCGTCCTTGCTGGCCAGCGGGTAGGCCTTGGCTTTTTCGATGTCTTTGACGGTCATCATGCCTTTGAGGGCAAACTTGTCGTCGACGATCAGGACTTTTTCCAGACGGTGCTTGTGCAGCAGCTCGCGGACTTCGTTCTTGTCGGCGCCTTCGCGAACAGTGACCAGACGCTCTTTGGGCGTCATCACTTCACGAACGGTGGCTTCCAGACGGGTTTCGAAACGCACGTCACGGGAGGTGACGATGCCGACCAGGTCGCCATCGTGCAGGACCGGAACGCCGGAAATATTGTGCATGCGGGTCAGTTCGAACAAATCACGAACCGTGGCGTCAGCCTCGATGGTGATCGGATCCTTGACCACACCGGCTTCGAACTTCTTGACCTTGCGAACTTCGGCAGCTTGCTGCTCGATGGTCATGTTCTTGTGGATAATGCCGATGCCACCTTCCTGAGCCATGGCGATTGCCAGACGGGCTTCGGTGACGGTGTCCATGGCGGCAGAAACCAGAGGAATGTTCAGCTCGATGCCACGGGTAAGGCGGGTCTTCAGACTGACTTCGTTAGGAAGCACCTCGGAATAACCGGGCACTAGGAGAATGTCGTCGAATGTCAGAGCTTCTTGGCTGATACGCAGCATCGCGGGGGCTCCCGAGCGGGAAAATGGAAGCGCGCCATTATAGTCAGACACCCCTTCGGGTTCAATGTAAAACTTGTCTTATATCAATGTTGCTGATGTACGGAAAAAGCGGCCCCTAAAGCTCGACCTTGACCCAGCTCACCGGTTGATCCAGCCAGTCCGCGAATTCGTCGATGAAACTCTGCTTGAACCCCGCCTCCAGCCAGTTGTTGAAGATGAACCCGAGGTTGGAAAACGCGCACTCCTGCAAATACAGAAATCCATTGATGTCATCTTCATGCCCGCACTCGGGGCAGGTGAAGTTGTCGGTGCGCCCCGGCATCCAGTCTTCCAGGCTTTCGAACAGCGCTTCGCCGATCTCCTGGCGGCACTCGGCACATCCGGCCTCCTCGAGAAAGCCTTTGGCCGGGGTGAAGATGCAGCGCTTGGTGACAATTTCCAGACCATTGATCGGTTCACCGAACGGCAGCGCCTCGGGGTGCAGGACCACTGCGCGGGCGCCATCGGCGATGGCGTAGGCCATGCGGTTGCCGGTACGTCCGCAGGTGCTCAGCTCTTCCTTGACGATGTTCTTGCGCACCAGCCAGCGCAGGATCGCCCGGGCCCGGGGTTCGTGCACCGGCAGGTTGGAGATTTTCGGGACGATGATGCTCTGGGAATTCATGGTGCAAGCCTGCTGCGTCAAAGGATGTTCTGCGACGAACGCGGCCGGCAGCTTAATCCCTGACAAAATCCGGTCAAGTGCTTAAATAGCGGCCGATCAGCGCAATCCCGCTCGCCAGCACCAGCCAGGTCACCAACCGCACGAAGGCCTCGCGGGACAGGCGCATGGTCAACCGCCGCCCGATCCACAAGCCCAGCGCCATGGCCGGCAACAGGCACAGCGCAAGCATCAACAAGGGTAGCTCGGCATACACCCCGGCGATGGCGAACAGACTCAAACGCACCACCGTGCTGCAACTGATCAGCGCACTTTGCGTGGCCCGCGCCGCGTCTTTGGGGAGTCGGCTGTTGAGGTAGATTGCATAAAGAAAGCCGCCACTGCCGAACAACGCTCCGAACAGCCCGCCCACGGTGCCCATCGGCAACGCCCACACGGAGGATAACTGCGCCGGCCGGGCCTTGATCCACAAGCTGTAAACCGCATAGGCACTGATGAACAACCCCATCAGCAGCAACAGCAGATCGGACTTGAGGTTAAGCAGAAAAATCACCCCCAGCGTGCAGCCCACCGCCATGCACGGCAGCAACCGCAGCAATTCCGGTTTCGCCACGTCGCGCCGCGATGGCAGCAGGTTGCCGAACGCCGCGACGAAATCCAGCAGCACCAGCAACGGCACGATCTTCGACAGCGGCATGAACAGAATCAGGATCGGCCCGGCCACCAGCGCAGTGCCGAAACCGGCAATCCCGAACACGATGTAGGCCAGCGCGATGGCCAGTCCGATCACCACCCAGCCCTGCGCGCCCCACGACCATTCGCTCAACAACCCCGCCACACTCATTCGCTCGCTTCCTTTATAAGCCTGCGATGACTTTAGCCAGCGCCGAGGGTTGCGACTAATATCATCGAAACCGCCAAGTCATCTCGAAAAGGCATGTCTCGTGCTTTCAACCCGTCAATTGCGCTACTTCGTGGAAATCGCCGAGTGCGGCAGCTTCAGCGCCGCGGCCGAACGCCTGTTCATTGCTCAGTCGGCGTTAAGCCGGCAGATCAAGGACATGGAAACCCGCCTGCAAACGCCGCTGTTCGAACGCACCGCGCGCCAGCCCCGGCTCACCGCCGCAGGCGAAGCGTTCCTGCCCCGGGCGAGAAACCTGCTGAATGAATTGAACAAGGCCAGCACTTTGGCCACGGAAATTGGCCAAGGGCAGCGCGGTACTTTGCGCGTGTGTCACTCCAGCACCGTGCCGATCAGCGGCCGACTGTTGCGCGACATGAGTACTTACCTGGAGCAACAACCCGGGGTTTCGCTGGACATCGGCACGCTCTCCTCGGAGGCACAGCTCGAAGAACTGGCAGAGGGCCGGCTCGACATCGGCTTGCTGCGCCTTCCAGTTCTGCGCCAGCGCGAGGATGTTCAGGTTGTGCCGCTCTATACCGAACGTTTGCTGCTTGCCGTGCCGGAGGATCATCGACTGGGGTTGGCAGAGGTCGTCGATTTGGCGCAATTGAAGGACGAGGCCTTCATCTCCATCCCCCACCCGCAACGCGGCGGGCTGAGTTATTTGTGCGCCGAACTGTGCATGCGCCACGGCTTTTTCCCTCAGGCTGCGCGGGTAATGTCGCGCAAGACCACGCAGTTGCAATTGATCCAGGCCGGATTCGGCATCGCTTTGCTGCCGGAATCGATGCAGGACATCGCTCCGCCCGGTGTGCGATTTCTGCCGCTGACCGGCGATTGCCGAAGTACCGTCGCCCTCGCTTCTCGGCAAAATCCCACACCTCTGGTGCAACACTTCCTCCAGACATTCATCGGCGAAAGCCTTTAAACTGCGCCCCATGATTAAAGATCCCTTTGCAAGACTCGGCCTGGACCGCGAAGTCCTGACCGTCAGCCAGCTCAACGGCCGCGCGCGGGTGTTGCTCGAAGACGTGTTCAGCAACATCTGGGTCGAAGGCGAAATCTCCAACCTCGCCCGCCCGGCGTCCGGCCACGTGTATTTCACGCTCAAGGACAGCGGCGCGCAGGTGCGTTGCGCACTGTTCCGCCAGAATGCTGCGCGGGTGCGTCAGGCGCTGAAGGATGGCCTGGCGGTGAAGGTGCGCGGCAAGGTCTCGCTGTTCGAAGGGCGTGGCGACTATCAACTGATCCTCGATACCGTGGAGCCTGCCGGTGACGGCGCCCTGCGTCTGGCCTTCGATGCCTTGAAGGAAAAGCTCAGCGCCGAAGGCCTGTTCAGTGCCGAGCGCAAAGTGCCACTGCCGGCGCACCCGCAACGCATCGGCATCATCAGTTCACCGACCGGTGCGGTGATCCGCGACATCATCAGCGTGTTCCGCCGCCGCGCTCCGCAAGTGCAACTGACGCTGATTCCGACCGCCGTTCAGGGCCGCGAAGCCACCGCGCAGATCGTCCGCGCCCTGAAGCTGGCGGATGCCCGTGGCTTCGACGCGCTGATCCTGGCCCGTGGCGGCGGCTCGCTGGAAGACCTCTGGTGCTTCAACGAAGAGGCCGTGGCCCGGGCGGTGGATGCCTGTGTTACGCCAATTGTCAGCGCAGTCGGCCATGAAACCGACGTGTCGATCAGCGACTTCGTGGCGGACGTGCGCGCACCGACACCGTCCGCTGCTGCTGAACTGCTTGCCCCGGATTCCAGCCACCTGATCCGTCAGGTCGAAAGCCTGCATCGCCGACTGGTGATGCGCATGCGTGACCGCCTGATGCGTGATCGGCTGCGTCTTGAGGGCATGGCCCGTCGTCTGCGTCATCCCGGCGAACGTCTGCGCCAGCAGGCACAGCGTCTGGATGACCTGGACATGCGCATGCGCCGTGCCTTCGAGCGCCAGCTCAACACCCGCCGCGAACGCCTGATCCGCCTGGAAACCCGTCTCGCCGGCCAACATCCGGGACGCCAGTTGGCCCTGTTGCGCCAGCGCCTCGACAGTCTCGCCGAGCGCCTGCCCCGCGCCATGAACGAAGGCCTGAAACGACGCCGTTTACAGTTGCAGAGCCAGATGCAGACCCTGCACGTGGTCAGCCCCCTGGCGACCCTCGGCCGTGGCTACAGCATTCTGCTGGATGAGCGCGGCAACGCAATCCGCAACGCCGCGCAGACCCACACCGGCCAGCGTCTGAAGGCCAGACTGGGCGAAGGCGAACTGCAAGTGCGCGTCGAGGACAATCACCTGACGCCTGTCACACTCTCTCTACTGGACTGATCCATGCCGCGTTTTCTTGCTCCGCTGCTGTTGCTGTGCCTGACCTTCAACGCCCATGCCGACAGTTACATCACCCGCCTGCTGAACAAACCGGTGCCGGGCGGCGTGGCTGTCGTCGATCTGGGCAGCGCCGCGCAAGCGCCGAAAGCCACGTATCAGGGCAAGCCGGTGCTGGTGGTCAAGGAACAGAACAACTGGCTGGCGATTGTCGGCGTTCCGTTGACCGTCAAACCCGGTGCGCAACAGATCAGCAGTGGCGGCCGTAACCTCAGCTTCAGTGTCGGCAACAAGAAATACCCGGAACAGCACATCACCCTGAAGAACACCCAGCAGGTCAATCCGAACCCGGCCAACCTCAAGCGCATCGAGGGGGAACTGGCAGAGCAGATCAAGGCCTACCGCAGTTTCAGCCCGAACACGCCGAGCAATCTGCTGCTGGACAAACCGGTCAACGGACCGCTGTCGAGCAAGTTCGGCGTGCGCCGTTTCTTCAACGGTGAAGAGCGTAATCCGCACGCAGGCCTCGACTTTGCGGTGCCGGCCGGCACACCGATCAAGACTCCGGCGGCGGGCAAAGTGATCCTGATCGGCAATTACTTCTTCAATGGCAACACCGTGTTCGTCGACCACGGCCAGGGCTTCATCAGCATGTTCTGCCACATGTCGAAGATCGATGTGCAGAACGGCCAGCAACTGGCGCGCGGTGCGGTGGTGGGCAAGGTGGGAGCGACAGGTCGGGCGACCGGGCCGCACATGCACTGGAACGTCAGCCTGAACGATGCGCGGGTTGATCCGGCGATTTTCATTGGGGCATTCCAGCCTTGATTCCAGGCTGAACACCCTCCAGCAGGGATTGCGCACGACGAATGGTCCGCGCAATCCCCGCCAACAATTACCGCCATGTCGAGAATAAAATCTCGGAAAAAACCGCTTTCCGGGTATTCCTCTCAATTTTTTTCGACTGCTTGCCATCCTCATCCCCCGCGGTTAGGGTTGAAGGCATGAAAACCTCTCACACCCTCATTCAGCTTCGCCAGCACCGCAGCCTGTGCCTTGTCAGCGCACGACTGCCGGGCTGAATCGCTGCGCCTCGTCCCACGCTTTTCCAAGAACGTTCGTCCACCGGCAGGCCGCCTCTTTTCGGCCCAGACAATAAGGAATTTCCCGATGAGCATGCTCAAAGACCCGTCTTCGAAATACCGCGCGTTTCCTGTGATCAATCTGCCGGATCGTACCTGGCCATCGAAAACCATCGATGCCGCGCCGATCTGGTGCAGCTCCGACCTGCGTGACGGCAACCAGTCGCTGATCGAGCCGATGGACGCGGTGAAAAAGCTGCGCTTCTGGAAAACCCTGGTGCAGGTAGGTGTGAAAGAAATCGAGGCGTCGTTCCCGGCCGCTTCGCAAACCGACTTCGACTTCGTGCGTACCCTGATCGAAGACGGCCACATCCCGGACGACACCACCATTCAGGTGTTGACTCAAGGCCGTGAAGACCTGATCGAGCGCACCTTCGAATCCCTGCGTGGGGCAAAGAAAGCGATTGTTCACCTGTACAACGCGACCTCCCCTTCTTTCCGTCGCATCGTGTTCAACCAGGACAAGGACGGGATCAAGGCCATCGCCGTGAACGCCGCCAAGCTGTTCGTCAAATATGCTGCCATGCAGCCGGACACCGAGTGGACCTTCGAATACTCGCCGGAAACCTTCAGCGCCACCGAGCTGGAATTCGCCAAGGAAGTCTGTGACGCGGTGATCGAGGTCTGGAACCCGACACCCGAGCACAAGATCATCCTCAACCTGCCGGCCACCGTTGAATGCGCGACCCCGAACGTCTACGCCGACCAGATCGAGTGGTTCCACCGCAACATCAACCGTCGTGACAGCGTGATCATCAGCCTGCACACCCACAACGACCGTGGCACTGGCGTGGCCGCCACCGAGCTGGGCCTGATGGCCGGCGCCGACCGCGTCGAAGGTTGCCTGTTCGGCAACGGCGAGCGCACCGGTAACGTCGATCTCGTCACCGTGGCACTGAACATGTACACCCAGGGTCTCGACCCGCAACTCGACTTCTCCGACATCGACGGCGTGCGCAAAGTCGTCGAAGAGTGCAACCAGATCCAGGTTCACCCGCGTCACCCGTACGTCGGCGATCTGGTGCACACCGCGTTCTCCGGCTCCCACCAGGACGCGATCCGCAAGGGCTTCGCCCAGCAGAAACCGGACACCCTGTGGGAAGTGCCGTATCTGCCGATCGACCCGGCCGACATCGGCCGCAGCTACGAGGCGGTGATCCGCGTCAACAGCCAGTCGGGCAAGGGCGGCATCGCCTACCTGCTGGAGCAGGAATACGGCATCAGCCTGCCGCGTCGCATGCAGATCGAATTCAGCCAGGTGGTGCAGCGTGAAACCGATCGGCTGGGCCTGGAGATGACCGCGCAGCAAATCCACGCGCTGCTGCACAGCGAGTACCTGCAAGCCAACACCCCGTACGCGCTGGTCAGCCATCGCCTGCAGGAAGAAAACGGCAACAGCGCCGTCGAAGTGGAAGTGGCGAGCAAGGGTCAGGGCGAAACCAACCTGCACTGGCGCGGCAAGGGCAACGGCGCACTGGAAGCGCTGGTGGCCGGCCTGCCGATTCCGGTGGAGATCATGGACTACAACGAACACGCCATCGGCGCGGGCACCAACGCCAAGGCTGCGGCGTACATCGAATTGCGTGTGAACGGTGAACGTGCGGTACACGGCGTGGGCATCGATGAAAACATCACCACCGCCAGCTTCAAGGCCCTGTTCAGCGCGCTGAACCGCTCGCTGAGCCAGCCGGAAGCGAAAGCGGCGTAACTGACCGCTGCAATGCAAAAGGCCCCGAAGTGCGAACTCCGGGGCCTTTTTTTGCCTTCCATTTTAGTACCGTCTGTAATGCCCCCTTCGCGGGCAAGCCCGCTCCCACAGGGGACGCCGGTGCACCCCAGACTCATGTACACCATAGAACACTGTGGGAGCGGGCTTGCCCGCGAAAAGGGCCTTGTAGACGCTGCAAATGTCAGGTGAACTCGAAGGTGTCCGCGTCCAGGTTCGCCGGGAACCGCTCCCGGTAAGCCGCCAGCGAAGCCGCTTCCAGAACCACCTTGAACACCCCGTCAGCCTCCCCTGCCGCCAGCAAGGTCTCGCCCTGGAAATCCAGCACCTGACTGTCGCCGGTATAAGCGAAGCCCTTGCCATCGGTGCCAATCCGGTTGACCGCCGCCACATAGCAAAGATTTTCGATCGCCCGGGCCGGCAGCAACCGGTTCCAATGCTGACGCCGCGCCCCCGGCCAGTTGGCGGTGTACAGCAGCAAATCAGTGTCCTGCGCGTCGCGGCTCCACACCGGGAAGCGCAGGTCGTAACAGATCAGCGGACGCACCCGCCAGCCCTTGAGCTCGAACTGCACCTGACGCTCGCCGGGGGTGTAGTGATTGTGTTCGCCAGCCATGCGGAACAGATGGCGCTTGTCGTAATGCAGCACTTCGCCGTCCGGCCGTGCCCACAACAAGCGATTGCGGTGGCTGCCATCGGCGGCCTGGATAATCACGCTGCCTGTGACGACTGCATTCAGTTTCGCTGCCTGGGCCCGAAGCCACTTGCTGGTCGGACCGTTTTCGGCTTCGGCCAGGGTTTTGGACTCCATGGAAAATCCGGTGGTGAACATCTCCGGCAGAATGATCAGATCCGCACCACGCGCCTGCTCCAGCAACGCGTCGAAATGCTCGAGGTTGGCCTGACGGTCATGCCAGACCAGGCTGGTCTGGATCAGCGCCAGGTTGAGATCGGGCAACGCACTCAGATCACGCATAGTTTCCCCGCCGCTTCCCGCAGCGTCTCCTCGCGTTTGGCGAAGCACAAGCGCACCAGGCGCTGGCCTTCAGGTGGGTTCTGGTAGAACACCGACACCGGGATGCTCGCCACACCATGTTCGCGAGTCATCCACATCGCCATCTCGACGTCGTTCAGGTCGGGACGGATCTGCGAGTAATCGACCAGTTGGAAATAGGTGCCGGTGACCCGGGTGAAGCTGAATCGGGACGGCGCCAGCAGATCACAGAACAGATCACGCTTGGCCTGATAGAAGCCCGGCAGTTCTTCGACGTGTTCCGGATGCTCGGCCATGTAATCGGCCAGCGCGTATTGCAGCGGCGTCACGCCGCAGAAACTGACGTATTGATGCACCTTGCGCAGTTCGGCGGTCAGCGCCGGCGGCGCCACCACGTAGCCGGTTTTCCAGCCTGTGACGTGATAGGTCTTGCCGAACGAGCTGACCACGAATGCACGCTGATACAGCTCTTCATGGGCCAGTACGCTGACATGTGAAACGCCGTCGAACACCAGGTGTTCGTAGACTTCGTCGCTGATCACATAGATGTCGCGATCACGGATCAGCGCCGCCAACTGATCAAGCTCTGCGCGACTGATCAGGGCGCCGCTCGGGTTGTGCGGGGTGTTGAGGATGATCATCCGCGTGCGCGGGCTCAGGGCTGCACTGAGCTTGTCGAAGTCGATGGAGAAATCCTTCAGCCCCAACTGCACATGCACGCAACGCCCGCCAGCCAGTTCCACCGATGGCTCGTAGCTGTCGTAGGCCGGATCGAACACGATGACTTCATCGCCGCTGTGGATAACCGCCTGGATTGCACAGAAGATCGCCTGGGTCGCACCCGGGGTGACAGTCACCTCATGATCTGCATCGACGTTCACGCCATAGCTGCGGGCGATTTTTGCCGCGATCTGCTGGCGCAGGACCGGCAGGCCGGTCATCGGCGAATACTGGTTATGGCCGCTGGCGATGTGCCGACCGACCGCATCGCGCAGTGCCTGCGGGCCGTCGAAATCGGGAAAACCCTGGGACAGGTTGATGGCTCCGGTCTGCGCCGCGAGCTGAGACATCTGCGTGAAAATAGTGATGCCGACATTCGGCAGCTTGCTGGTGATCATCGGGGTTCCCTGCTCTGCCCCGGCTCTGACGACGGCGCGGGAGAGCCCGAGGATAGCCCATCCGGCGCCCATAAAAAAAGGGATTGGCGCAACACAGAATGCCGCGTCACGCCTTTGATTAGACCGATCGGGCCGTCTCTCGGATGCCGGCCAACAGCAGAATAATGACGAGCTACCTGTTACTTCTGACAGTTGTCGAAATACCCATCGAGGCGTTCACTGTCCGGACTCCGATCAGAGGTCAAAATCATGAGAAAACTCAAGGCGGGTGAACTCGATCCCGGGTTTGGTAATGATGGTATTCATCCATTGGAACCACACGGAGACTTTTTTCAGGCCTTTGGCCTGAGCCGATCAGACAATGGAGAATTGTTCGTTGCCGGCAGCAGTGACGGTTCAGAACGCAACTTTACGAACTTCGTATTGATCAAACTTGATCCGCGGGGAGAACGAGAAAAATCCTTCGCTACGAATGGAGTCCTGGAGGCTCGATTTTCCCCCGATGCCAGTCTTTCCTCCGTCGGACTGAAGGCGTTCCCCCTCGAAAACTCAAATATTGTTCTGATCGGTCAGTTCAACAATGGCACCAATGCGCCCTTGCCCGGTCTAGCACAAGTTCGTCCCGACGGGACGTTCGATACGGACTTTGCTGACCAGGGAACCCACGTTGTTCGCACTTCCCTGATACCGGAATACGGCGCACCGAGCGGAACGGTCATTGACGGCAGCCGTCAATCCAGCGGCGCATGGGTGACGATAAATCCTCACGTTGCGGGTCCTGAACTGACCATGACGCTGATCGTAATGACCCGCGCCAACGGCACGCCAGCCACCGAATTCAATGACGGCAAAGGCTATGTCGAACTCCCGCTCAGTGGTGGCGAGGAAACAAGGCTGAACGCCATCGCAGTAGACCAACGGGATGCAATACTGGTGTGTGGTCATACCACGGATGTTCGAGGCATAAAGACAGGCATTGTCATGCGCTTTCAGCCAAACGGGATGGAAGACAAGAGCTTTGCAAATAACGGAGCACTGCAAAGTACAGAACTGTACTTTGATAATTTGCTTCCTTGCGATGACCGAATCTTGTGTTGTGGCTCAACCCGCTCAGGTGAGGCCCTGATTGCGCAACTGGACCGGGACGGTAATCCACTGCACTCCCCCAGCATTACGCCTGCTGAAGTGAGTACTCGCTGGATCAAGGTCGCATGGCACGACAACCATATTCTTGCACTCGGCGAGCAGCAATTTCCTTTCGGAACCGGAACGGTGGTTGCCCGTTTCAACGAGCGTGGAATTCTCGACCCTTCATTTGGCAGAGATGAGGGCTGGACTTCCATTCTTTTCAACGGACAACCCGCAGAACCTCGGGATATCGTGATCGACTCGTCGGGGATTTTAGTACTGGCATCAGCGAAAGATCTGACCGGATCGCAAACACACTTTCTGGCCCGACTACTGAACTGATCTGACAGCCACAAAAAAGGGCGTCATGGACGCCCTTTCCCGATGGCATCAGCGCTTGTCGCGGCGCTTCTTCTCGCTCTTCTTGTGGTGCGACATCAAGCGGCGCTTCTTGTTGACCTGGCGGTCGGTCAGCGTGTTCTTGTTGCCTTCGTACGGGTTCTCGCCGCCCTTGAACTCGATACGGATCGGCGTACCGACCAGTTTGAGCACGCGGCGGTAAGTGTTTTCCAGATAGCGCACGTACGACTTCGGCACTTTCTCGACCTGGTTGCCGTGGATCACGATGATCGGCGGGTTCGCCCCACCAAGGTGAGCGTATCGCAGCTTGATCCGGCGGCTGTTGACCATCGGCGGCTGGTGCTCGCTGACCGCGTCTTCGAGAATCTGCGTCAGGCGGCTGGTCGGCCAGCGGGTGACCGCGGACTTGAACGAGTTCTGCACCGAGGCGTAGAGGTTGCCCACGCCAGTGCCGTGCAGTGCCGAGATGAAGTGGATATCGGCGAAGTCAACGAAGAACAACCGACGCTGCAACTCGACCTTCACGAAGTCGCGCTCGCTCGGCGTCATTCCGTCCCACTTGTTGATCGCGATCACCAGCGCGCGACCCGCCTCAAGGGCGAAGCCCAGCAGGTTGAGGTCGTGATCGACCACACCTTCGCGGGCGTCCATCACAAAGATCACCACGTTGGCGTCTTTGATCGCCTGCAGGGTTTTGACCACGGAGAACTTTTCGACTTCTTCGTGGATCTTGCCGCGCTTGCGCACACCGGCGGTGTCGATCAGCGTGTACTTCTCGTCGTTACGCTCGAACGGGATGTAGATACTGTCGCGGGTGGTGCCGGGCTGGTCGTAGACGATTACCCGGTCTTCACCGAGCATGCGGTTGACCAGGGTCGACTTGCCGACGTTCGGACGGCCGATGATGGCGATCTTGATCCCGTCTTTTTCGCTCGGACCAGGAATGCGCTTGGCTTCCTCGCCTTCGGCGACCACTTCTTCCTCTTCACCTTCCGCCGGCTCGTCATCATCACGCGGGAAGTCGCTCAGGGCGGCTTCCAGCAGTTGAGTGATGCCGCGACCGTGGGCACCGGCGATCGGGATCGCGTGGCCCATGCCCAGCGGGGCGAATTCGGCGCGGGCCATTTCCGGGTCGATGTTGTCGACCTTGTTGGCGACCACGTGAGAACGCTTGTTACGTTTGCGCAAGTGTTCGGCGATCATCTGGTCGGCGGCGGTGAAACCGGCCTTGGCATCTACCAGGAACAGAACGACATCCGCTTCTTCGATGGCCAGCAGCGACTGCTCGGCCATTTTTTCGTCCATACCATGCTCGTCACCGGAGATACCGCCGGTGTCGATCAGAATGTAGGAACGCCCTTGCCACTTGGCCTCACCGTACTGGCGATCACGGGTCAGACCGGACAAGTCGCCGACGATGGCGTCGCGAGTCCTGGTCAGGCGGTTGAACAAGGTGGACTTGCCGACGTTCGGTCGGCCCACCAGGGCGATTACGGGAACCATGCGGCTCTCCACTTCGTTATTTCAGAAAATACAAAAGCCGCTGCGAGGCAGCGGCTGGTGCTCGGGGCAACGCCCAAAAGCGCTGCAAGCCCCGGTATACCGGGGCCGCCTGGGGGTTTAACCCCAAGCATAGCTAAAGGGCCTGCGTTCGATCATGCGGCGTTAAAAATCAGCTCGGGATGCTCATTGACTGAAGTCAACTCCGCGCCCTCGCTGATTTTTGCCTTGCCTGATCTTCGCTCGGCTCCTTCAGTGAATTGTTACTTGATGGTCAGGGCTTCCAGTTTGCCGCTGTTGCCATACACATAAATCGTGTCACCCACCACCAGCGGACGGGCACGCAGGCCGTCGCTGTCGATGCGCTCGCGGCCGACGAAACGACCGTCCACCTGACTCAGCAGATGCAGGTAACCTTCCAGGTCACCGACTGCAACGTAGCTGGAGAACACTTCCGGTGCCGACAGTTGACGGCGGGCCAGCGAATCGTTGCTCCACAGTGCAGTGGTGGAACGCTCGTCGACGCCTTCAACGGTACCCGAAGACAGGCTCACATAGACGTTGCCGAAACCCTGTGCGATACCGGCGTAGCTGGACGCATCGCGCTGCCAGAGTTGACGGCCGCTTTCCAGGTCCAGTGCCGCAACGCGACCCTGATAGCTGGCAACGTACAGCGTACCGCCGGACAGCAGCAGCCCGCCGTCGATGTCAACCACACGTTCCAGTTCCGAACGACCCTGTGGAATCGCAATCCGCTGCTCCCAGACCGGCACGCCGTTGGAAATGTCCAGAGCGACCACTTTACCGGTCGACAGTCCAGCCACCGCAAGGCGGTTGGTCGCGAGCGGCGCACTGGTACCACGCAGGGTCAGTACGGCAGGGGTGCTGTCATACACCCAGCGCTGGTGACCGGTGGATGCATCCAGACCGATCAGACGATCGTCCTGGGTCTGTACAACCACGATGTCGCCGTTGCTGGCAGGTGGCGCCAGCACTTCGCTGGTCACCCGGGCGCGCCATTTCTCTTCACCATTGATGGTGTCGAGGGCGATGACATCACCACGCAGAGTACCGATCAGAACCAGACCGTAGCCTACGCCGACGGCACCGGAGACAGGCACATCCAGTTCTTTCTTCCACTTCACGTCGCCGTTGCTGCGATCCATGGCCATCACGATGCCAGTAACGTCGGCGGCGTAGATGGTGTCACCATCAATCGCCGGCACCAGCATGTTGTAGGTTTCGCCCTGACCGTCACCGATCGAACGACTCCACACTTTGTGCAGAACCACTTCTTCCTTGAAGGAAGTCAGCTCGGCCGGTGGCAGTTCCTTGGTGCTGTTGCTGCTGCAACCCGTGGCCAGAATGGCCAGAGCCAGCAATGCTGCATGCTTCCAACCGATCACGTCACGCATCCCCTTTGGCCAGGTCGTCCAGCTTGATTTGAAGGCCACCGACCGCCGCTTCATCCGACAGTGCCGCCTTGGCTTTTTGATACGCCGCGTTCGCTTCGTCAGTGCGGCCCAGCTGTACCAGCAGGTCGCCCTTGAGTTCTTCGCGAGTGGCCAGGAACGACTTGTCGGCATCGCCTTCAAGCAGTTTCAGGGCCTCGTCAGCCTTGTTCTGCGCACCCAGCACCTGCGCCAGACGCTGACGGGCGATTTCGCCCAACGCCGCGTTGGCCGGTTTGGCAACGATTGCCTTGAGCTCGGTCGCCGCGTCGTCCAGCTTGCCGCTGTCGACCGCAACCTTGGCCACGAACAGGCTGCCGTACTGCGCGTAGGCAGTACCGCCGAATTCGCTGTTGAGCTTGCCGGCCAGATCCGCAACGCGCGCGGCGTCAGGCTTGCCATCCGGAGTCAGCGTGGTTTCCAGCAATTGCTGATAGAGCACCGAGGCGCCTTGCGACTGGTTGCTCTGATACTTGTGAAATGCCTGCCAGCCGAACACGATGACCAGCGCCAACAGGCCGCCAGTGACCAGAGGTTTGCCGTTGCGTGTCCACCAGTCCTTCAAATCCGCCAACTGTTCGTCTTCGGTACTCGACACCCCAATACTCCTTAATCGCTAAATCGGCTGTTTGGACAGCTTCAACCCTGCACGACGCAGGTGGCCAGGTGAGCGGCAAGCGCATCCCAGGCAATGCTTTGTTGTTCGCCCTGGCCACGCAGGGGTTTGAAACCTACCACTTGCTGGGCCATTTCGTCGTCACCCAGGATCAGCGCGTACAACGCACCGCTCTTGTCGGCTTTCTTGAACTGGCTCTTGAAGCTGCCGGCACCGGCATTGACTTGCAGGCGCAGGTTAGGCAACTGGTCGCGTACACGCTCGGCCAGGGCCAGACCGGCCAGCTCCGCCTCTTCGCCGAAGGCGCAGAGGTAGACGTCAACCTGACGGGAAAGCTCTTGCGGGATCTGCTCCAGGGTTTCCAGCATCAGCACCAGACGCTCGATGCCCATGGCGAATCCGACGCCCGGCGTCGGCTTGCCGCCCATCTGCTCGACCAGACCGTCGTAACGGCCGCCCGCACAAACAGTGCCCTGGGCGCCGAGCTTGTCGGTGACCCATTCGAATACGGTTTTGCTGTAGTAATCGAGACCGCGTACCAGTTTCGGGTTGAGCACGTAAGGAATGCCGACAGCATCCAGACGGGCCTTCAGACCTTCGAAGTGGGCACGGGACTCGTCGTCCAGGTAGTCAGCCATCTTCGGCGCCTCGACCAGGACGGCTTGCGTGTCGGCGTTCTTGGTATCGAGCACGCGCAGCGGGTTGGTCTTCAGGCGACGCTGGCTGTCTTCGTCCAGTTTGTCGTGGTGCGCCGAGAGGTACTCGACCAGCGCTTCACGATAACGGCCGCGGGACTCGCTGGTGCCCAAGCTGTTGAGTTCGAGCTTGACGGCATCACGGATACCCAGCTCGCCCCACAGGCGCCAGGTCATGATGATCAACTCGGCGTCGATGTCCGGACCTTCGAGGTTGAAGACTTCCAGACCGATCTGGTGAAACTGGCGATAACGGCCTTTCTGCGGACGCTCGTGACGGAACATCGGACCGATGTACCAGAGCTTCTGCACCTGGCCACCGCCAGTGATGCCATGCTCGAGCACGGCACGCACGCACGCAGCGGTGCCTTCCGGACGCAGGGTCAGGGAGTCGCCGTTGCGGTCGTCGAAGGTGTACATCTCTTTTTCGACGATGTCGGTCACTTCACCGATCGAGCGCTTGAACAGCTCGGTGAATTCGACGATCGGCATGCGGATCTGCTTGTAACCGTAGTTATCCAGCAAACGCGAAACGGTGCCTTCGAAGTAGCGCCATACCGGGGTCTGTTCCGGCAGGATGTCGTTCATGCCACGAATGGCTTGCAGGGACTTGCTCACAGAAATTCCTTAATTCGTTCGATCAGCCGCGCGCGATGACCGCTGCGTCGGCTTCGACCTTCTCGGCCGCCTTCTCGCGGATCAGCTTTTCCAGCTCGTCCACCAGATTGTCATTCGTCAGCTTATGCGACGGCTTGCCGTCGATGTAAATCAGGTTTGGCGAGCCGCCGGTCAAGCCGATATGGGCTTCCTTGGCTTCACCCGGGCCATTGACCACACAACCGATCACCGCGACATCCAGCGGCACCAGCAGGTCTTCAAGGCGCCCTTCCAGCTCGTTCATGGTCTTGACCACATCGAAGTTCTGCCGCGAGCAGCTCGGGCAGGCGATGAAGTTGATGCCACGGGAACGCAAATGCAAAGACTTGAGAATGTCGTAACCGACCTTCACTTCCTCGACCGGGTCGGCGGCCAGCGAGATGCGGATGGTATCGCCAATCCCCTCGGCGAGCAGCATACCTAGGCCCACGGCGGATTTCACTGTACCGGAGCGCAATCCACCGGCTTCGGTGATGCCCAGGTGCAGCGGCTGAACGATTTCCCTGGCGAGCAGGCGATAGGCTTCGACGGCCATGAACACGTCGGAGGCCTTCACACTGACCTTGTAGTCCTGGAAATTCAGGCGCTCAAGGTGCTCGACATGACGCAATGCCGACTCGACCAGCGCAGCCGGTGTCGGCTCGCCGTATTTTTTCTGCAGGTCTTTTTCCAGTGAACCGGCGTTGACGCCGATGCGGATCGGAATCCCGCGATCACGGGCCGCATCGACCACGGCGCGTACGCGATCCGGGCTACCGATGTTGCCCGGATTGATGCGCAGGCAGTCCACACCCAGTTCGGCCACGCGCAAAGCGATCTTGTGGTCGAAGTGGATGTCGGCAACCAGCGGCACTTTGACCAGTTGCTTGATCTTGCCGAACGCCTCGGCGGCGTCCATGTCCGGCACCGAAACCCGGACGATGTCGACGCCGGCAGCTTCCAGACGGTTGATCTGTGCGACGGTGGCCGCGACGTCGTTGGTGTCGCTGTTGGTCATGCTCTGCACCGCGATAGGTGCATCGCCGCCCACAGGCACGTTACCGACCCAGATCTTGCGTGATTCGCGACGTTTGATTGGAGATTCGCCGTGCATGACTTATTGACCCAACTTCAGGCGAGCAGTCTCGCCACTGGTGAACGGAGCCACATCGACCGATTGGCCGTTGTAGCTGACCTGGGCGCCACGGGCATAACCCAGGCGCACGGCAAACGGTGGCTTGCCGGCGACGGACAGGCTGTCGCCCTTGCGCTTCAGACCACTGAACAGCACTTTGCCGCTGCCATCGGTCACTTGTGTCCAGCAATCGGCGATGAACTGAACCTGCACCTGGCCTTGACCGGCAACCGGGGCAGCCGCAACGGCAGGGGCTGAAGTCGGTGCAGCAACGCTTGGCGTTACCGGCGCAGTAACAACGGGTGCAGGCGCGGCTGGAACGGTTGCCGGCACAGGCGCGGCCGGAGCCGCAACCACTGGAGCCGGGGTGTGGGCCGTCGCGGCCGGGGCCGGTGCCACGGCTGCCGGAGCGGCAGTTTCGGCAACCGTCGATTCAGCGGTGGATTGCGATTGAGGCAGTGCCAAAGCCGTTGCGCCCTCAGCCTCGCCTTCCGCAACAGCCTGGTCTTCCGGCTCGTCCAGCGGGTGGATCTGGGTAGTGCCGTCTGCACCTTCGACTTCCACGTGCTCGGGAGCCAGCGTGGTCAGGTCCTTGGTGCGCAACGAGGTCTGATCCTGCCACCAGACGAAACCGCCGCCGATGACCCCGATCAGTAACAGCAGGCTGACGATCCGCAAAATGGTGTGGGAAACCCGAACCGGTTCTTCGATGCGCCCCAGCGCGTGCACATTGCTGCCCTGGGAGTCGGTGCCGGTGGACTGGTCGAACTGCTGGACCAGAACAGCCTGATCCATGCCGAGCAATTTGGCATAGGCGCGAATATAGCCGCGAGCAAAGGTATGCCCCGGCAGCTTGTCGAACGCACCGGCTTCGAGGTTGGACAGGGAAGTCACGGTGAGGTTGAGCTTGAGGGCCACTTCGGCCAGCGACCAGCCATTGCTTTCGCGGGCCTGGCGCAAGGTTTCACCGGGGTTAACGCGATTCGCTGCTACAACTTCGGGATGCGCCGCTTTCATCATTGCTCCGACAGGTATTGCTGATATTCCGGCGTACCGGGATAGAGTCGTTTTAATTGCAGGCCCGCACTGGCGGCCTTGTCGCGATCTTCAAATACTTTTGCCAACCGAACGGCGAGCAACAGACTACGTGCATTTTGCTCGGAGAGCTGGCTGAAACGGTCGTAATAGTCACGCGCGGGCACATAATGCCTGTCTTCGAATGACAACTCAGCCATTTCCAGCAAGGCCCGTGGTTGTTGCTGGTTCAAACGCAGCGCCTTTTCCAGTTGCTGCTGCGCCAGCTCACGCTGACCAAGCTTCGATGCCGTCATGCCGAGATTCTCGAACACGCGTGAACGCTCAGGATACAGGGTATCGGCGGCGGCCTGCTCAAAACGCTCGTAGGCCTCCTTGTAACGCTTCTCTTCGTAGAGAAAACTGCCGTAATTGTTGAGGATGCGGGCATCGGCGGGACGGGAGGACAGCGCCTTGCGAAAGTGTTCGTCGGCCAGCTTCGGCTCCATTTCCGCCTGGAACACCAGCCCGAGGGCGGCGTTCGCATCAGGATCCGAGCTATCCAGCTCGAGGGCCTTTTTCAACGGCACCTTGGCCCGTTCGGTCATGCCTTGCTGCAAGTATCCCAGCCCCAGCTGCACATAGGCAGCTCGCGCCTCGTCGCGGCCCTTGCTGGTCTTCATCGGGTTGTAATCACCCGACAGGACACAGCCAGCACACAGGCTGGCCAACAGCAACAGCAGCGCAAAGCGCAGGGACATAGAGATCCTCTCTTAATTAGTGTTCGCGGCGTTCTGTGCCAGATCGCTGTCGGCGCTCAATTCGCGCACGGCGATGTAACGTTCACTGCGACGGGTGCGATCCAGCACCTGCCCTACCAATTGACCGCAAGCCGCGTCGATGTCTTCACCACGGGTGGTGCGGACGGTGACGTTGAAGCCTGCCTGATGAAGCTGATCCTGGAATCGGCGAATCGCGTTGTTGCTTGGCCGCTCGTAACCGGAGTGCGGGAACGGGTTGAACGGAATCAGGTTGATCTTGCAGGGAATATCCTTGAGCAACTCGATCATTTCCACAGCGTGCTCAAGCTTGTCGTTGATGTCCTTGAGCAAGGTGTACTCGATGGTCAGCACACGTTTCTCGCCCAGGGCGGACATGTAGCGCACGCACGAATCGAGAAGCATCTTAAGCGGATATTTCTTGTTGATCGGCACCAATTGGTTACGCAATGCGTCATTCGGTGCGTGCAGGGACAACGCCAGGGATACGTCGATGTGCTTGGCCAGCTCATCGATCATCGGCACCACACCCGACGTGGACAGGGTCACGCGGCGCTTGGAGATCCCGTAGCCCAGATCATCCATCATCAGATGCATGGCGGCCACGACGTTGTCGAAGTTCAGCAGCGGTTCGCCCATGCCCATCATCACCACGTTGGTGATGGCGCGGTCGATGGTTGCCGGAACACTGCCGAAGGATTTGTTGGCAATCCACACCTGGCCGATGACTTCGGCGGCGGTGAGGTTGCTGTTGAAGCCTTGCTTGCCGGTGGAGCAGAAACTGCAGTCCAGGGCACAGCCTGCCTGGGACGAAACGCACAGAGTGCCGCGTTTGCCCTGGGGAATATAAACGGTCTCGACGCAGCTGCCGGACGCCACGCGCACCACCCATTTACGGGTGCCGTCGCTGGAGATGTCCTCGCTGACCACTTCGGGACCACGGACCTCGGCAACCGCCTTGAGCTTTTCGCGCAAGGCCTTGCTGACGTTCGTCATGGCGTCGAAATCATCGACGCCAAAGTGGTGAATCCATTTCATTACCTGACCGGCACGGAAACGCTTCTCCCCGATTGAGTCGAAGAATTTTTCCATTTCCGGCTGGGTCAGACCCAGCAGGTTGGTTTTAACAGTCGATGTCGTCATGGATTCACCTTCACTCTTAAGCCAATGCTTAGCGAGTGGTTACTTCAGTAGCTGCGAAGAAGTACGAGATTTCGCGAGCGGCAGCGGCTTCGGAGTCCGAACCGTGAACGGCGTTGGCGTCGATCGATTCAGCGAAATCAGCACGGATGGTGCCGGCAGCCGCTTCTTTAGGGTTGGTAGCGCCCATCAGCTCACGGTTGCGAGCGATGGCGTTTTCGCCTTCCAGAACCTGAACAACGACTGGACCGGAGATCATGAAAGCAACCAGGTCACCGAAGAAACCACGCTCTTTGTGCTCAGCGTAGAAGCCTTCAGCTTCGGCTTTGGACAGCTGCTTCATTTTCGAAGCAACCACTTTCAGACCAGCCTTTTCGAAACGGGTAACGATTTCGCCGGCAACGCCTTTTGCAACGGCGTCAGGCTTGATGATGGAGAAAGTACGTTGAACAGCCATGGTGTAACTCCAGAAACAGTAATTTGCGAAAAATTAAACCCGCGAATTATACGCGGGTTCTTGGGTATTGCCTAACCTGCAAGGACGATCAGTCTACTTCTTCGATCCAGAGCGCCTGAACCGCTTCCAACACCTTCTCACCGACTCGGCCAGAGGTATTGTCGAAATCAGGCAGTTCCATGATCCATCGCTGCAAGTCGACGAAATTGACAGAGAGCGGATCGACGTCCGGCTTGGCTTCGGCCAGCTCTTCTGCAATACGTTGAACATCATTCCAACCGTAGCTCATGACAGTCTTACCAGTCAGTGCGGCGCTTCGGCCGCATGGTTAAGCGAATATTTCGGAATTTCGACGGTGATGTCTTCTTCACCGACGATGGCCTGACAGGCCAGGCGCGAATGCGCTTCAAGACCCCATGCGCGATCAAGGAAATCTTCCTCCAACTCGTCGGCTTCTTCCAGCGAGTCAAAACCCTCGCGAATGATGCAGTGACAGGTGGTGCAGGCGCAGACGCCGCCGCAGGCGCTTTCCATCTCGATGTGGTGTTCGTGGGCCAGATCGAGAATCGATGTGCCGGGCTCAGCCTCGACCACCATGCCCTCAGGGCAGAACTTCTCGTGGGGCAGAAAAATGACCTGCGGCATCAGATATCCTCGATTTCATTCAGATTGCGCCCGGACAGAGCGGCTTTCACCGTCTGATCCATACGACGGGCAGCAAAGGCGTCGGTCACTTGCGACAGACGCTTGGTCTGCTGCTCGATGGCGTAACCATCGGTACCTTTCATCAGTTCGGTCAGTTCCTGCACCTGCAGATCGATGACCATGCGCTCTTCGGCGTCGAGCAAACGCTCGCCATCCGCCTCCAGAGCCCCCTGCACCGCCTCGATCAGGCGCTGGGCATCGACTTGCTGCTCACGCAGAACGCGGGCGACCTTGTCGTCATTGGCATGCTGGAACGAATCCTTGAGCATTTTGGCGATCTCGCCATCGGTCAGACCATACGATGGCTTGACCTGAATGCTGGCCTCAACGCCCGAACCCAGTTCGCGGGCAGAAACGCTGAGCAGACCGTCGGCATCGACCTGGAAGGTGACGCGAATCTTGGCTGCACCGGCGACCATTGCCGGTATGCCGCGCAATTCGAAGCGAGCCAGGGAGCGGCAGTCGCTGATCAGCTCGCGCTCGCCCTGCAACACGTGAATAGCCATGGCCGACTGGCCATCTTTATAAGTGGTGAAGTCCTGGGCGCGGGCAACCGGAATGGTGGTGTTGCGCGGAATCACCTTCTCCATCAGGCCGCCCATGGTTTCCAGCCCCAGGGACAGCGGAATCACGTCGAGCAGCAGCAGCTCGCCACCATCGCGCTTGTTGCCGGCCAGTGTATCGGCCTGGATCGCAGCCCCGATGGCCACCACCTGATCCGGGTCGATTTCAGTCAGCGGTTGGCGACCGAAGGCTTCGGCGACGGCCTCGCGAACACGTGGAACGCGGGTAGAACCACCCACCATCACCACGGCGTGCACGTCTTCCAGCTCGACGCCGGAATCGCGAACGGCACGGCGACAGGCTTTCAGGCTGCGAGCAACCATCGGCTCAATCAGCGCATCAAAGGCTTCGCGGGTCAGCTGTGCTTTCCAGTCACCATAAGCAACTTCAACACTGTCGGCATTCGTCAGGGCTTCTTTGGCCGCACAGGCGGTTTGCAGCAGATTGCGCTGCGCACCCGGATCGAGATCGGCAGACAGGCCCGCGCTCTCGATGATCCAGCCGGCAATCGCGTGGTCGAAGTCATCGCCACCCAGCGCGCTGTCGCCGCCGGTTGCCAGAACTTCGAAGACACCGCCAGTCAGGCGCAGAATCGAAATATCGAAAGTACCGCCGCCCAGGTCATAAATGGCGACCAGGCCTTCGGCATGCTGATCCAGACCATAAGCCACGGCAGCAGCAGTCGGCTCGTTAAGCAGACGCAGCACGTTCAGGCCTGCGAGTTTCGCTGCATCTTTAGTGGCCTGACGCTGAGCGTCGTCGAAATATGCAGGAACGGTGATCACTGCGCCAACCAGCTCGCCGCCCAAGGTCGCTTCAGCGCGCTGGCGCAGCACTTTCAGGATATCGGCGGAGACTTCGACCGGGCTTTTCGGACCCTGCACGGTGTCGATGAACGGCATGTGCGATTCGCCGCCGACAAAGCGGTACGGCAGTTGCTCGCCCAATTGCTTGACGTCGGACAGACCACGGCCCATCAGGCGCTTGACCGACAGCACGGTATTCAGGGGATCGGAGGACGCGGCCAGCTTGGCCGACTCGCCGACTTCGACGCGATCGGCGTGATAACGCACGGCGGAAGGCAGGATGACCCGCCCTTCAGCATCGGCCAGCGGCTCGGAAAGACCACTGCGCAACGCAGCGACCAGCGAATTGGTAGTGCCCAAGTCGATCCCCACAGCCAGACGACGCTGGTGCGGTTGAGGACTTTGGCCGGGTTCGGCGATCTGCAGTAGGGCCATCGTGATCAGGACTTATCTGTATATCAGGCGTGCGACCGGAGCGGCACTGGGTTAATCGTCGAGGCGCTCTTCTAACTGGCGCACTTCGTAGGTGAGCTTGTCGAGGAACTGCATGCGCCGCATCAGGCGTTCGGCCTGTTCGCGCTGCGCCGCATCATCCCAACAGGCTGCGAAGCTTTCGTTCAGCTGTTCCTGGGCAGTTTTCAGGCGACGCTTGAAGGCTGCGACGCCCGCCAGGTCGGCACTGTCCTGCAGATCTTCGAGTTCTTCGCGCCATTGCATCTGCTGCAACAGAAACTCGGGATCATGGACCGTGACTTCCATCGGCACTTCATGACCGCTGATCGTCAGCAGGTAACGCGCACGCTGGGCCGGACTCTTGAGCGTCTGGTAAGCATCGTTGAGCCGAGCGGACTGTTCGAGCGCCGAGCGCTGCTCACGTTCGGAAGCGTCGGCAAAACGATCGGGATGAACGCCGCGCGCCAACTCGCGATAGCGCGTGGCCAACTGCTCGAGATCCAGACGAAAGCCCGGTTGCAGCTCGAATAAAGCGAAATGACAAGGAGTTCCCACGACCAGCCTCAGATGTTGAAGCTTTCGCCGCAGCCACACTCACCGCGCACGTTGGGATTGTTGAACTTGAAGCCTTCGTTCAACCCTTCCTTGACGAAATCGAGCTCGGTGCCGTCAAGGTAGGCCAGGCTCTTGGGGTCGATAATCACTTTTTCGCCGTGACTCTCGAACACCTGATCTTCTGCAACCACCTCGTCGACAAACTCCAGCACGTAGGCAAGGCCGGAACAGCCCGTGGTGCGAACACCCAGACGAATCCCTTCACCCTTGCCGCGCCCGTCGAGGGAGCGTCGCACGTGTCGAGCAGCCGCTTCTGTCATGCTGATAGCCATCGTTGACTCCTTACTCGTCGCCCAATGCTTAGATCAAGCCTTTCTTCTGCTTGTAGTCGCGAACGGCCGCCTTGATGGCGTCTTCAGCGAGAACCGAGCAGTGGATTTTCACCGGCGGCAGGGCCAGTTCTTCGGCCAGCTGAGTGTTCTTGATGGTTTCCGCTTCGTCCAGGGTCTTGCCCTTCATCCACTCAGTGGCGAGGGAGCTGGAAGCGATAGCCGAACCGCAGCCGTAGGTCTTGAACTTGGCGTCTTCGATAACGCCCTGCTCGTTGACCTTGATTTGCAGACGCATCACGTCGCCGCACGCCGGAGCGCCGACCATACCGGTGCCGACATCTGGATCTTCCGCGTCCATCTTGCCGACGTTACGCGGGTTTTCGTAGTGGTCGATGACCTTTTCGCTGTAAGCCATGATTCTCAATCCTCACTCATCAGGGCCGCTCTTGAGACCCTGCAACTGCGCTGCGCAAACCGCCGCGTCGCTACAGGATCTGTATCCGGCGGCTTCTATATTTAGTGTGCCGCCCACTCGATCTTCGAGATATCGACGCCGTCTTTGTACATGTCCCACAGCGGCGACAGAGCGCGCAGCTTGGTAACGGCCTCGCAGACTTTCTGCGCGGCGTAATCGATTTCTTCTTCGGTGGTGAAGCGGCCGAAGGTGAAGCGAATCGAGCTGTGTGCCAGTTCGTCGTTGCGGCCCAAGGCGCGCAGTACGTACGAAGGCTCAAGCGACGCCGAGGTGCAGGCCGAACCGGACGAAACCGCCAGATCCTTGAGCGCCATGATCAGCGACTCGCCTTCAACGTAGTTGAAGCTCAGGTTCAGGTTGTGCGGAACGCGGGCGGTCAGGCTGCCGTTGACGTACAGCTCTTCCAGATGCTCGACCTGCTTGTAGAAACGGTCGCTCAACGCCTTGATACGCACGTTTTCGGCAGCCATGTCTTCCTTGGCCACACGGAACGCTTCGCCCATGCCGACGATCTGGTGAGTCGCCAGGGTGCCGGAACGCATGCCACGCTCGTGACCGCCGCCGTGCATGGTCGCTTCGATGCGCACACGCGGCTTGCGGCTGACGTACAGCGCACCGATGCCTTTAGGGCCGTAGGTCTTGTGGGCAGAGAACGACATCATGTCGACTTTCAGCTTCTGCAGATCGATATCGACCTTGCCAGTGGACTGAGCGGCGTCGACGTGGAACAGGACGCCTTTGGAACGAGTCAGCTCGCCGATAGCGGCGATGTCGTTGACCGTGCCGATTTCGTTGTTCACGTGCATCACCGACACCAGGATGGTGTCTTCGCGCAGTGCGGCTTCGATCATGGCCGGCGTGATCAGACCGTCTTCGGTCGGCTCGAGGTAGGTCACTTCGAAACCTTCACGCTCCAGCTGGCGCATGGTGTCGAGGACAGCCTTGTGCTCGATCTTGGAGGTGATCAGGTGCTTGCCCTTGGAGGCGTAGAAATGTGCCGCACCCTTGATTGCCAGGTTGTCGGACTCGGTGGCACCGGAGGTCCAGACGATTTCGCGCGGGTCGGCGTTGACCAGGTCGGCCACCTGACGACGGGCGTTTTCGACGGACTCTTCGGCCTTCCAGCCGAACACGTGGGAACGGGACGCCGGGTTACCGAAGTTTCCGTCGACCAGCAGGCATTCACTCATCTTTTGCGCAACGCGCGGATCGACCGGGGTGGTCGCAGAGTAATCAAGGTAAATCGGCAATTTCATGGACTATCTCCTAAATCAGGCTGGCTGGCGTGCCGCTAGCTCTCTGGCTGTCATTCGACGGCGGACGCTTCAATCTTGTCCAGGCGCGGCGCCTTGCCATTGCAACGACGCTGATCCTGACGCTGGGCCACTTCCTGTACCTCACGGCGAGTTACGAGGTCGGCCAAGCTGATACCGCTGAGAAATTCGTGAATCTGCAGGCTCAGGTCGCACCACAGGTGATGGGTCAGACAGGTGTCGCCGGAATGGCAATCGCCCTGGCCCTGGCATTTGGTGGCATCGACCGATTCGTTCACCGCATCGATCACCTGGGCGACCTGAATGCCCTGCATGTCGCGGGACAACTGGTAACCACCGCCGGGACCGCGAACACTGGAAACCAGGTTACTGCGGCGCAGCTTGGCGAAAAGCTGTTCGAGATAGGACAGGGAGATGCCTTGGCGCTCGGAGATATCGGCCAGGGACACCGGCCCGTGTTGCGCGTGCAACGCCAGGTCAAGCATGGCGGTCACGGCGTATCGGCCTTTTGTAGTCAGTCGCATGGACAATTACCACGGAGTTCGGAATGGACGGGAGTATGCAATTCCCGAGCATTTAAGTCAACTATAAGACCTAGTGCTTTAGTCGGGTTTACCCGCAAAAGAGCGCGCGAATGATAGCAGGGTCTGCGGCCTAATGGCACACCGGTCGGCAGCAGCCCTGCAGGGGCGTCAGTGGAGCTTGGATTCGTCCTTGCCCTTGACGCAGGCGAAGTCTTCTTCACGCAGCTCGGGCAGGTCTTTCGCACAGTAATTACTGCCCAGATCCTTAAGCGCGCCGCACATTCCTTCCAGACGTCCGTCCACCGCTTGCAGGTGATCGAGCAACTGGCCAATGGCACGCGCCACCGGATCGGGCATGTCTTCGCTGACGCCGTAGGCATCGAAGCCAATCTTCTCGGCCATCGCCTTGCGCTTGGCGTCGACCTCATCATCGGACTTGACGATGATCCGGCCCGGGATCCCCACCACAGTGGCGCCCGGAGGCACTTCCTTGGTGACCACGGCGTTAGAACCGACCTTGGCGCCAGCGCCAACAGTGAACGGACCGAGCACCTTCGCGCCCGCCCCCACCACCACGCCATCGCCAAGCGTCGGGTGACGCTTGCCCTTGTTCCAGCTGGTACCGCCGAGCGTCACGCCCTGATAGATCGTCACGTCATCGCCGATTTCAGCGGTTTCGCCAATCACGATACCCATGCCATGGTCGATGAAGAAGCGTCGACCGACCTTGGCACCCGGATGAATCTCGATTCCGGTCAGCCAGCGACCGAAGTTCGACACCAGCCGCGCCAGCCATTTCAGATCATTGCGCCAGAGCATGCCGGCCAGTCGATGAATCCAGATTGCATGCATGCCGGGGTAGCAGGTCAGGACTTCAAAAGCGTTACGCGCCGCCGGGTCTCGGTGGAATACGCTCTGGATATCTTCACGCAAACGCTCGAACATCATTAATCCTTCCGCTTAAGGAGCTCGCCACGGGCCGCTTTTTGGGTTTCCGTGAGGATGCCACGCAAAATATTCATTTCCGCTCGGCTGACCGAGCTGCGTCCGTACAACCGGCGCAGGCGCGCCATCAAGTGCCGAGGCTTTTCCGGATCGAGGAATTCGATCGCAACCAGCGTCTGTTCCAGGTGCTCATAGAAGCGCTCCAGCTCATCCATGGTCGCAAGCTCTGCGCTTTTCACGGAGGCCACTTCTTCCTTCTCGACCTTGGTCGGCTGTCCCTGTGCGGCCAGCCAGGCCATGCGCACTTCATAACTCAACACCTGCACCGCCGCCCCGAGGTTCAGCGAACTGAACTCAGGATCGGAAGGGATGTGCACGTGATAGTGACATCGCTGCAGCTCTTCATTGGTCAGCCCGGAATCTTCACGACCGAACACCAGCGCGATTTCCGCGCCCTGCCCGGCCTCCTCGACCACTTTGGTCCCGCACTCGCGCGGATCCAGCAATGGCCAGGGAATGCGCCGGTCACGGGCACTGGTGCCGAGCACCAGATTGCAACCGACCAAGGCGTCTTCCAAGGTGGCGACGACTTGCGCGCTTTCAAGGATGTCACCGGCACCGGAAGCACGGGCATCGGCTTCGTGATGCGGAAAGACTCGCGGATCAACCAGCACCAGACGCGACAGGCCCATGTTTTTCATGGCGCGCGCGGTCCCGCCGATGTTTCCCGGATGGCTGGTGTTGACCAGGACGACACGAATATTCTGCAGCACGGCGGGCGCTCTCGGACTCGGCAAAGGGGTGCAAATCTTACAGAACAGCCTACCGTTAAGCTATGAAAGCGAACAGCGACCTTCACCTGAAGAAAAGTTCTGATAGAATGCGCGGCTTTCTTTAACAACCTTAGGTGACACATCCATGCAGCCCATGCTGAATATCGCGCTGCGCGCCGCCCGCAGCGCCAGTGAACTGATCTTCCGCTCCATCGAGCGCCTGGATACCATCAAGGTCGACGAAAAAGACGCCAAGGATTATGTATCCGAGGTGGATCGCGCCGCCGAACAGAAAATCATCGACGCTCTGCGCAAGGCTTACCCGAATCACTCGATCATGGGTGAAGAGACCGGCATGCACGCCGGTAGCGGTATCGAAGGTGAAGAATACCTGTGGATCATTGATCCGCTGGACGGCACCACCAACTTCCTGCGCGGCATTCCTCACTTCGCTGTCAGCATTGCCTGCAAATACCGTGGTCGCCTGGAACACGCCGTTGTTCTGGATCCGGTTCGCCAGGAAGAATTCACCGCCAGCCGTGGTCGCGGCGCTCAACTGAACGGTCGCCGTCTGCGTGTCAGCGGTCGCACCAGCCTGGACGGCGCTCTGCTGGGTACCGGTTTCCCGTTCCGTGACGACCAGATGGACAACCTCGACAACTACCTGGGCATGTTCCGCGCCCTGGTTGGCCAGACTGCCGGCATCCGCCGCGCCGGTTCGGCGAGCCTGGATCTGGCTTACGTTGCTGCCGGTCGTTTCGATGCTTTCTGGGAGTCGGGTCTGTCCGAGTGGGACATGGCAGCTGGCGCCCTGCTGATTCAGGAAGCTGGCGGCCTGGTGAGCGACTTCACCGGCGGTCACGACTTCCTTGAAAAAGGCCACGTCGTCGCCGGCAACACCAAATGCTTCAAGGCAGTTCTGACGGCGATCCAGCCGCACCTGCCAGCCTCGCTGAAGCGCTAAGCGTTCCGCGAAATCAAAAAACACCCTTCGGGGTGTTTTTTTATGGGCATGAAAAAGCACCCCGAAGGGTGCTTTTCTTATAAGCCTTCAGCCAGTTACTGGCCTGGCGCGTTCTGCGACAGGATCAGCTTGCCTTCCTTGTCGACCGGAATCTGGTTGCCCGGATCACGATCCATCCGCACCTTGCCTTCCTTGCCGTCCAGCGAATACCGGACGTCATAGCCCACGACCTTGTCGCTGATGTCATTCACCGTGTTACAGCGAGTCTGAGTCGTGGTGTAGGTATCACGCTCCTGCATACCCTCCTGAACCTTGTTACCGGCGTAACCACCACCGACCGCACCGGCCACCGTGGCAATCTTCTTGCCGGTGCCGCCGCCGATCTGGTTACCCAGCAGACCACCCGCCAGCGCACCGACAACGGTGCCGGCGATCTGGTGCTGATCTTTCACCGGCGCCTGCCGGGTCACCGTCACATCCTTGCACACTTCACGTGGAGTCTTGATTTGTGTCTTGACCGGCTCGACGGCCAATACCTGCGCATACTCAGGGCCGCTTTTCACCAGGCTGTAGGTGGCAACAGCGCCCCCGGCAGTCACACCGACAGCACCCAGTACCGCACCAACCAGCAACGACTTGTTCACATGAACCTCCTGACCATCACATGCGGGACGCGCCCGCGCTTCTCCCAGCCTTGGAGCAATAAAAAAGGCGCGAGTTCAACTCGCGCCTTTTTTTGACTGACAACCGGGTTAACGATGGCCGTTATGGACGGTCGTCGACTTCCTTCTCGGTATTGGCCGGCGGAATCAGGTCTTCCGAAGACAGGTTCAGCCAGATCAGCACCACGTTGGCGATGTAGATCGACGAGTAGGTACCCGCCAGAACACCAATGAACAGGGCGATGGAGAAGCCGAACAGGTTGTCGCCACCGAAGAACAGCAGCGCCGCGATCGCCAGCAAGGTGGAGATCGAAGTCGCCATGGTGCGCAGCAGGGTCTGAGTGGTCGAGATGTTGATGTTCTCGATCAGCGAAGCCTTGCGCAGCACGCGGAAGTTCTCACGCACCCGGTCGAACACGACGATGGTGTCGTTCAGCGAGTAACCGATAATCGCCAGCACCGCCGCCAGCACCGTCAGGTCGAAGGTGATCTGGAAGAACGACAGGATACCCACGGTCACGATCACGTCGTGAATCAGCGAAACGATGGCACCGACCGCGAATTTCCACTGAAAGCGGAAAGCCAGATAGATCAGGATACCGCCGAGCGCCAGCAGCATGCCGAGGCCGCCCTGGTCGCGCAGCTCTTCACCGACCTGCGGGCCGACGAACTCGACGCGCTTGACCGTCGCCGGGTTCTCACCGCCGACCTTCTGCAGCGCTTCCGCTACCTGATGGCCCAGCTGCGGGTCTTCACCCGGCATGCGCACCAGCAGGTCGGTGGTCGCACCGAAGTTCTGCACGACCGCTTCGTGATAACCGGCGGTAACCAGTTGCTCACGCACCTTGGTGACGTCGGCCGGACGCTCGTAGGTCAGCTCGATGAGCGTACCGCCGGTGAAGTCCAGGCCCCAGTTCATGCCCTTGTGGAACACGCTGAACAAGGCCAGCACGGTAAGGAACAATGTGACGCCGAACGCGAAGTTGCGAACGCCCATGAAGTTGATTGTACGTAACATGGCAGCCCCTTAAATCCACAACTTCTTGAAGTCACGACCGCCGAAGATCAGGTTGACCATCGCGCGGGTCACCATGATGGCCGTGAACATCGAGGTAAAGATCCCGAGGGACATGGTCACTGCGAAACCCTTCACCGGGCCGGTGCCCATGGCGAAGAGGATGCCGCCGACCAGCAAGGTGGTCAGGTTGGCGTCGAGAATCGCAGTGAATGCCCGGCCGAAGCCTTCGTTGATTGCACGCTGCACAGTCATGCCGGCGGCGATCTCTTCGCGGATCCGCGAGAAGATCAGCACGTTGGCGTCGACCGCCATACCCATGGTCAACACGATACCGGCGATACCTGGCAGGGTCAGGGTTGCACCCAGCAGCGACATCAACGCCAGCAGCAGCACCATGTTCACCGCCAATGCGACAGTGGCGATCAGACCGAAGAAGCGGTAGATGGCGATGATGAACAGCGAGACAAACAGCATGCCCCACAGCGATGCATCGATACCCTTGGTGATGTTGTCCGCACCCAGGCTCGGGCCGATGGTACGTTCTTCAGCGAAGTACATCGGAGCCGCCAGACCACCGGCACGCAGCAGCAGCGCCAGCTCGGACGACTCGCCCTGGCCGTTCAGGCCGGTGATACGGAATTGCGCACCCAGCGGCGACTGAATGGTCGCCAGGCTGATGATTTTCTTCTCTTCCTTGAAGGTCTGCACGGCAACGTCTTTCTCGACGCCGTCGACCATCTGCTTGACGTAGGTGGTCACCGGACGCTGCTCGATGAAGATCACCGCCATGCTGCGACCGACGTTGCTGCGGGTCGCACGACTCATCAGCTCGCCACCGTGGCCATCCAGACGGATGTTCACTTCAGGCGTGCCGTGCTCGCCGAAACCGGCCTTGGCGTCAGTCACCTGGTCACCGGTGATGATCAGGCCACGCTCGATCTGGGCAGGAGGACGCTTGCCTTCGCGGAATTCAAAGGTTTCGGAAGTGGCTTTCGAAGCGCCCGGCTCTGCAGCCAGACGGAACTCCAGGTTGGCCGTCTTGCCGAGGATACGCTTGGCTTCGGCAGTGTCCTGCACGCCCGGCAGCTCAACCACGATACGGTTGGCGCCCTGACGCTGGACGATCGGCTCGGCAACACCCAGCTCGTTGACGCGGTTACGTACCGTGGTCAAGTTCTGCTTGATGGAATATTCACGGATTTCCGCCAGCTTGGCCGGGGTCATCGCCAGACGCAGCACCGGTTGCCCGTTGAGGTCAGCCGGAACAATGTCGAAATCGTTGAAGTTCTTGCGGATCAGCACGCGGGCCTGTTCGCGGGAGTCAGCATCGCTGAAGCCCAGCTGAATGGCACCATTGAGCTGCGGCAGGCTGCGATAGCGCAGTTTCTCTTTGCGCAGCAGGCTCTTGACGTCGCCTTCGTAGACTTTCAGGCGTGCGTCGAGGGCTTTGTCCATGTCCACTTCCAGCAGGAAGTGCACACCACCGGACAAGTCCAGACCCAGCTTCATGGGGTGCGCGCCCAGGCTGCGCAGCCATTGCGGAGTGGTCTGTGCCAGGTTCAGCGCGACGACGTAGTCATCACCCAATGCCTTGCGTACAACGTCTTTGGCCGGCAACTGGTCTTCAGCCTTGGTCAGACGGATCAGACCGCCCTTGCCGTTCGCTGCCAGACTCGAAGCCTTGACGTTGATCCCGGACTCCTTGAGCGCGGTGCTCACGCGGTCCAGGTCGGCCTGGTTGACCTGCAGGGCCGTGCTGGCGCCGCTGATCTGGATGGCCGGGTCATCGGGGTACAGATTGGGAGCGGAATAAATCAGACCGATCGCCAGCACCGCCAGGATCAGAATGTATTTCCACAGAGGATATTTGTTCAGCATCACGCCGCCCGTTATGAACGCGGGGCGCCTTGCGCGCCCCGTCGATTGAGTAGAAGTTGGAACCTTAGATCGCTTTCAGCGTGCCTTTTGGCAGCGTGGCGGCGATGGCGCCCTTCTGGAACTTCATTTCCACGGTGTCGGAAACTTCCAGAACCACGAAGTCATCGGCCACTTTGGTGATCTTGCCGGCGATGCCGCCGGTGGTGACCACTTCGTCGCCCTTCTGCAGGCTGCTCAGCAGGTTCTTCTGCTCTTTGGCGCGCTTGGCCTGTGGACGCCAGATCATCAGGTAGAAGATGACCAGGAAGCCGACCAGGAAAATCCACTCGAAGCCGCCGCCCATAGGCGCTGCAGCCGGTGCAGCCGCGTCAGCCATGGCATTAGAGATAAAAAAGCTCATTTAGCACTCCAGTTGCAAATGTTGAATCTTGGGGTCAGAAAACTCAGTCCAAAGGCGGAACGGGGAGCCCGCGTTTGGCGTAGAAGGCATCGACAAAGGCGGCCAATGTACCCTGTTGAATAGCCTCGCGCAAACCAGCCATCAGCACCTGATAATGGCGCAAGTTATGGATGGTATTGAGCATGCTTCCCAGCATTTCGCCGCACTTGTCCAGGTGATGCAGATAGGCGCGGGAGAAGTTCTGGCAGGTATAGCAATCGCAGGTCGGATCCAGCGGCGAATCATCATGGCGATGGAACGCGTTACGGATCTTCAGCACGCCTGTATCAATGAACAGATGCCCGTTGCGGGCATTACGGGTTGGCATCACGCAATCGAACATGTCCACACCGCGGCGCACACCCTCAACCAGATCTTCCGGTTTGCCAACGCCCATAAGGTAACGAGGTTTGTCAGCCGGCATCATGCCCGGCAGGTAATCGAGCACCTTGATCATTTCGTGCTTCGGCTCGCCCACCGACAGACCGCCGATGGCCAGGCCATCGAAACCGATCTTGTCCAGACCTTCCAGCGAGCGCATGCGCAGGTCCTGGTGCATGCCACCCTGAACGATGCCGAACAGCGCCGCCGTGTTGTCGCCATGGGCATTCTTCGAACGCTGAGCCCAACGCAGTGACAGCTCCATGGACACGCGGGCGACGTCTTCGTCAGCCGGGTACGGCGTGCATTCGTCGAAGATCATCACAATGTCGGAACCCAGATCGCGCTGGACCTGCATCGATTCTTCCGGGCCCATGAACACTTTCGAGCCGTCGACCGGGGAGGCGAAGGTCACGCCCTCCTCCTTGATCTTGCGCATGGCGCCGAGGCTGAACACCTGGAAACCGCCGGAGTCGGTCAGGATCGGGCCTTTCCACTGCATGAAATCGTGCAGGTCGCCGTGCTCCTTGATCACTTCGGTACCCGGGCGCAGCCACAGGTGGAAGGTGTTGCCCAGAATGATCTCCGCGCCGGTGGCGACGATGTCACGCGGCAACATGCCCTTGACCGTGCCGTAGGTGCCCACCGGCATGAAGGCCGGGGTCTCGACGGTGCCACGGGGGAAAGTCAGACGACCACGACGAGCCTTGCCATCGGTGGCAAGCAACTCGAAAGACATACGACAGGTGCGACTCATACGGATTCCTCTGGGCCGCGGGGGGCGGGATTACGGGTGATGAACATCGCATCACCGTAGCTGAAAAAGCGGTAACCGTTGTCCACGGCAGCTTTATAGGCGGCCATGGTTTCCGGGTAACCGGCAAACGCCGAAACCAGCATCAACAGCGTGGATTCGGGCAAATGGAAATTGGTCACCAGGGCATCGACCACGTGGAACGGCCGGCCCGGGTAGATAAAGATATCGGTATCGCCGCTGAACGCTTTGAGCACGCCATCGCGGGCGGCGCTTTCCAGCGAACGCACGCTGGTGGTGCCAACGGCAATGACTCGACCGCCGCGCTCACGGCAAGCGGCGACTGCATCGACCACATCCTGACCGACTTCCAGCCACTCACTGTGCATGTGGTGATCTTCGATTTTCTCGACGCGCACCGGCTGGAACGTGCCAGCGCCGACGTGCAACGTGACGAACGCAGTCTCGACGCCCTTGGCGGCGATCGCTTCCATCAGCGTCTTGTCGAAGTGCAGCCCGGCGGTCGGTGCAGCCACCGCGCCCAGCTTCTCGGCGTAAACCGTCTGATAACGCTCGCGATCCGAACCTTCGTCCGGGCGGTCTATATAAGGAGGCAACGGCATGTGCCCGACACGGTCGAGCAACGGCAGCACTTCTTCGGCAAACCCCAGCTCGAACAGCGCATCGTGACGCGCCAGCATCTCGGCTTCGCCACCACCGTCGATCAGGATCTTCGAACCCGGTTTCGGCGACTTGCTGGAACGCACATGGGCCAACACACGGTGCGTATCGAGCACCCGCTCGATGAGGATTTCCAGCTTGCCGCCGGAGGCTTTCTGCCCGAACAGCCGCGCCGGAATCACCCGGGTATTGTTGAACACCATCAAATCACCCGGGCGTAAATGCTCAAGCAGATCAGTGAATTGACGGTGTGCCAGGGCGCCGCTGACCCCATCCAGGGTCAACAGGCGACTACCGCGACGCTCGGCCAAAGGGTGGCGGGCGATCAGCGAATCAGGAAGCTCGAAGGTAAAGTCAGCAACGCGCATGATGGGGTTCGTCTAGCAGGGCCGGAAAGTCTAGCGGAAATATCGAAAATTGACCATGAAACGTGATTGACCAACGGTAGGCACCTCTCTATACTTCGCCGCCATTGAGCCCTGATGGCGGAATTGGTAGACGCGGCGGATTCAAAATCCGTTTTCGAAAGGAGTGGGAGTTCGAGTCTCCCTCGGGGCACCAAAATTAAAAAAGGTCTTGCTTAGCAAGGCCTTTTTTTTCGTCTGTCGGAAAGTGCCGCTGACCATCCGGCAAGATCTCACACAGGTTCACACCATGGAAACGTCACTGGAAACCGTCGCCCTGTTCTCCCTCAAACTCGCCTACGAAGAAGAAGGCCTGAGCCCGATTCTGCGGGATGACATGGTCATGGGCGACTATCAGAAAGACGTTTTCGAATTGTTGGTGCGCCGAGGTGATGTCGAGACGATCCAGTTCAAGATGAACGAGTGCCTGGCGCTGGCGATGAATGCGCTGGGTGGCGTCGAGAAACCGTTGGGGCGGGAACTGCACACGTTGTCGACCGACTTCAGTCAGGCGCAGTCGCTGGATCAGCTGGATCAGCCGCTCCTCGCGCTCAAGGGTTATTTGAAGGACGTTCTGTAATCAGACGTGCGATCTGAAGAAACAGCCCCTCAGACTACTTGCGCACCTTTACCACTTGACTGTCGATGGGGAACCCGCCTGTTTCTTCCAGCTTCTTCCATCCCACGTATTGAAAAATCGCGTCACGATCGGTGGTATCGCCCCTCTCCACCATGGCTCCGCCCAGCACCGCGACCTCTCTATAGATTGCGCAGTTGCCCTAATCGGGATGGGCGGTGTAGATCACGTAGGGTTTGACGTATCGGACGGCTCGGCAATGTCTGCCGCCACGCCAGTCGACCTTGATCATCAATGTCTTCAGATGCGCTTCGCCAGAAATGCCAGGCATGTGTAGTCCATTGCGCAGCTGAAGAAAGTGGCGCGACGCTACTATTTTGCTATCTTGCCATCCACTGCCGGGCGGGGCGCAAAGAACCTGACCGGTACTGACTCAAATGGAAGGATTCGATGGACTTTGCGTTTTGTCTTTTAGCCTGGGCGGCCATGTGGGTGTGGGTCGTCCAGCAGCGTGGTAGCTGGAACCTGTTTCTCGCCAACCTGCTGGGCGCTGCCAGCGGTCTGGTGGTGGGACTGGTGGTCTCGGAGTTTTACATCGGCCTGTTCGGGTCGACCCGGCCACACGTATCCGGGCTGACGGGTACATTGCTGGAAATGATGACAACCGCCGCGGCACTGATCGGCGTGTGGATGCTGGTCGCGCGACGCTCGCAAGTCGAGCCCGTCATTGCGCGGCAGCTTCTGGCAGGCCTTTGCGGCACGGTGGCCGGCATCACAGCCCTGGCGTTTTTTGCACTCAAGTGATCTTTATCGACACTGGGCATGAAGGTTCTCGTGGCACCAGAAATCTATTTTGATATCTTGCCGTCCACCGTCAGGACTCATTCTCCACGACGCACTGTTTTCAGGTTTTTGCAGGTTTAAGGAAAGGATCGAATGGAGTTTCTGCGTTTTCTGGCATTTGTCGCAGCCTGGGGTTTCATGTGGCGCTGGGTGGTAAAAAACCGCGGCAGCTGGAATCTGTTTTACGGCAACCTGGTCGGTGCAGCGGGCGGCTTTATTGTGGCGCTGGTGGTGTTGTCGATCACTTTTTCACTGTTCCCTTCGGCGCATCGCTACGAAGCGGCGCAGACTGAAAACGTGGTGGCGCAGGACGCCGAGCCGACGTCGTTGCTGCCGGAAGCCGAGTCGGCTGCAAGCCCCGCTGCGCTGAAAGACGCGCCAGTGTTTGCCGCTATCGAGCCGGACGACAAACCCTCTCTACCAGATTCGGCATTGCTGCCGAACTACGCCAGTCGGGCGCCGAAGACGATGTCGGTGCAAACCGTGATTGACCAGAGTGACGGCCAGGGACGCAAGGCCCTGACAGCCCTGAGCAAAAAACTGCGCAACGACGCGCAGGGCGACAAGTCGATGCTCGCGTATGTCATGTGCAGCCCGTTCGTGACCAGTACCTTGCGCTTCCCCGCTTCTGCGCGGTTTGCCGATAGCAAGAGCCTCACCCCGCAACGCTTCAAGGAACAGGTCTACACCTTCAGCAACACCGTCACCGCGCGGAACATGAATGGCGACGACGTCACTTACCGTTTCGACTGCTCCGTGCAAGAACAACCAAGCGTCGACACGACGCCTGCCGAATGGCGCCTGTTGGCGCTGAAGCTGCAAAAGGTGGACTCTTAAGCCTCGCTTAAGGGTTGAAAGCACAGGCTGAGCTATTATCGCCAGCCTGTGCGACCTGAGTTTTGCCCTCCGATGTCTCAAACTTCTGTTGACCTGACTGCGCTGCCTCCTGTGCTGGCCGGCCCCCTGCTGCGACGGCTGGAGCCGACGCGCGTAGTGCTTTGGCTGGTCGGCAGCCGCGAGTTGGCGCTGACCTTGCGCCTGCAAGGCGCAGGAGACATTCCACTGGAGGCCGGGAAATGCACGGTCATTCCTGTGGGCGCTCATGCATTCATTCACCTGATAGACATCACGCTCGACAGCCCCCTGCCTTTTGATACGCGTGTCGATTACGACTTGCTGATCGATGGCCGACATCCCGTCGCCGACTGGGCGCCGCATCTGTTATACGGTAGCGCCTTGTGCCCGAACCTGGTCGTGCGCTCGCGGATCGATCAACTGCTCCACGGCTCCTGTCGCAAACCGCATCACCCTTCGACTGACGGTCTGCTCTGTGTCGATCAACTGCTGGCGGCTGAAAACGAGCCACAACAACGCCCTGCCTTGTTGATGATGAGCGGTGATCAGATCTACGCCGATGACGTCGCCGGCCCGATGCTACGGGCGACTCATGCCCTGATCGAGCGGCTCGGCCTGTTCGGTGAGCAACTCGAAGGCGCGGTGGTCAGCGACAGCGCTCGACTCTACGAACACCCGGCCAGCTATTACCACCGTGCGGATTTGTTACCGGCGCTCGAGAGCAACGAGACGTTGCGCGAGCGATTTTTCGGCGGTGCGCGCAAGCCGATTTTCACCAGCAGCAGCGCGGACAATCACCTGGTGACGTTCGCTGAAGTCATGGCCATGTACCTGTTGGTGTGGTCGCCGACGCCATGGACGCTGATCGATCCGCAAGTCCCGAAGCTGACGCACGAACGCCAGCAGCGCTACGCACTGGAGCAGACCCGGATCGATGCCTTCAAGGCAGGTCTTGGCAACGTCGCCCGAGCATTGGCGCACTTGCCGAGCCTGATGATTTTCGATGATCACGACATCACCGATGACTGGAATCTTTCCGCGCAATGGGAGGAAACCGCCTACAGCCACCCGTTCTCCAAACGCATCATCGGCAACGCGCTGATCGCCTACATGCTGTGTCAGGGCTGGGGCAACAATCCGGATGCATTCAGCACAGTGCTGGAGAAAACCCGTGGCCTGAGCGCCGGCGGTGACGACCGTCATCTCGACGCTCTCGTGCAGGACGAATTGATTGATGAACTGCTGCGCTTCCAAAACTGGCACTTCGTGCTGCCGACCAGCCCGGCGCTGGTGGTACTCGACACCCGCACCCGTCGCTGGCGCAGCGAGATGGCGCTCAAGCAACCTTCCGGTCTGCTGGATTGGGAAGCCCTGAGCGAACTGCAACAGGAACTGCTCGATCATCCCTCGGCGATCATCGTTTCACCGGCGCCGATCTTTGGCGTGAAGCTGATCGAGACTGTGCAGAAAGTCTTCAGCTGGTGCGGTTATCCCTTGTTGGTGGACGCGGAAAACTGGATGGCCCATCGGGGTGCGGCCCAGGTGATCCTGAATATTTTCCGACACACCCGTACACCCGGCAGCTACGTGGTGCTGTCAGGAGACGTGCATTATTCCTTTGTCTACGAAGTGCTTATCCGACACCGCAAGGCCGGACCGCGAATCTGGCAGATCACCAGCAGCGGCATCAAGAACGAATTCCCGCCCACCCTGCTGGAATGGTTCGACCGCCTCAACCGCTGGCTCTACTCACCCCGTTCGCCGCTGAACTGGCTGACCAAGCGCCGGCGCATGCGCATCGTGCCGTACGTTCCCGAGCATGCCGAAGCCGGTGAACGGCTATGGAATTCGGCGGGGATCGGTCAGGTGTTTTTCAATGAACAAGGGCAGCCCCGAGAGATCATTCAACACAACTCGAACGGCGCGCCGAAGACCCGGATGCAGGCGCCGGATCTGACGGATTATCCTGATTAGGATTGCGGCAATATCCGACAGCAGATTTACCCGGACGAAAAAATGGCTGCCGAAAAAATCGGCAGCAACTTCAGGCGATCTCGTGGCGGTCAGTTTGCCTCAAGCATCCGCCCCACTCCCCTCACAATCATCCCCACCTCCCGCTCATCAATCGTCAGCGGCGGCAGCAGCCGGATCGTCTTGCCGCGAGTAACGTTGATCAGCAACGCGTGATCCCGCGCGGCAATCAGGGTCAGGTCGCGGATCGGCTGTTTCAGTTCAATACCGATCATCAATCCCTGTCCACGAATCGCCAGCACATTCGGGTTGTCCGCCAGTTCCGCCCGCAAACGGCTGAGCAAGTGCTCGCCTTGTGTCCGGGCATTCTCCAACAGCCCCTGCTCTTCAATGATGTCGAGCACCGTACAACCCACCCGACAGGCCAGCGGATTGCCGCCGAAGGTGCTGCCATGGCTGCCCGGCGTAAACAGTTCCGCCGCCCGGCCCTGTGCCAGGCAGGCACCGATCGGCACACCATTGCCCAGGCCCTTGGCGAGGGTCATGACATCCGGGACGATGCCTTCGTGCTGAAACGCAAACCACCGCCCGGTGCGGCCGATGCCGGTCTGGATCTCGTCGAGCATCAACAGCCAGGCGTGGCGATTGCATTGTTCGCGCAGGGCTTTCAGGTAACCCGGCGGCGCCATCTGCACACCGCTTTCGCCCTGGATCGGCTCGACCAGAATCGCCACGATCCGCTCGCCATGTTTTTGCTGCACCTGCTTCAGCGCTTCAAGATCACCAAATGGCACTTTGACGAAATCCCCCGGCAGCTCGTTGAATCCCAAGCGCACCGCCGGGCCATCGCTGGCGGACAAGGTGCCGAGAGTGCGGCCATGAAACGCATTGGCCATGACCACCACCAGCGGCTGTTCGATCCCTTTGCGCCAACCGTGCAGCCGCGCCAGTTTCAGCGCGGTTTCATTGGCCTCGGCGCCGGAATTGTTGAAGAACGCCCGCTCCATCCCTGACAGCTGCGTCAGCTTGCGCGCCAACTGCTGCTGCCAATCGATGCTGTAGAGGTTGGAGGTGTGCAGCAGCAATCCCGCCTGCTCGCTGATCGCCGAAACAATTCGCGGATGCGAGTGGCCGACATTCGTCACCGCCACTCCTGCGACGGCATCGAGGTATTCACGACCGGCCTGATCCCACAGTCGAGTGCCCAGACCCTTGGTGAAACTCAGGGCCAATGGTTGGTACGTGTTCATCAGGGCGGCGGCGGTCATGACTTCAAACTCCAGTGAAGGTCGGTGTGCTTGCAGTATGGTTAGCCACCAGAACTGGATAAACTCGGCAAAACTTCAATCATTTAAAAGCAGGGCTTGATAATGGATCTGTTCCAGTCGATGAGCGTCTACGTCAAGGTTGTGGAAACCGGCAGCATGACGGCGGCCGCCCTGCAATGCGAAATGTCCACGACCATGGTCGGCAATCACCTGCGGGCATTGGAACAGCGCCTTGGCGTGCAACTCCTGCAACGCACCACACGCCGTCAGCGGCTGACCGAATTCGGCACGGTCTATTACCAGCGCTGTCTGGAAGTGCTGGGCCTGGTGCAAGACTCCGAACGACTCGCCGAGCAAACCCTGGATGAGCCGCGCGGCTTGCTGCGCATCACCGCGCCGTTAACCTTTGGTGTCGAACGCCTGGCTCCGGCGCTCAGCGAATTTTCCCTGCAGTATCCGCAAGTCAGAATGGATGTCGTGCTGACCAACAGCCGCCCGGATCTGCTGGAAAGCGGTCTCGATGTCGCGTTCCGCCTCGGCCATTTCGAGCAATCGAACCTGATCGCCCGCCCATTGATCGACTACACCCTGACCGTCTGCGCCTCCCCGGAATACGTGGCCCGGCGCGGCATGCCCCTGACACCTGAAGACCTGCAACAACACGATTGCCTGTCATTCGCCTACCCCGCCGGCGATGACTGGCAATCGGTGGAAAAACGCTGGCGATTGAGTGGTCCGGAGGGTGAAATCATGATCGACGTCAGCGGGCCGATGCTGATGAATACTTCCGCCGGTTTGCATCAGGCTGCCCGCACCGGCATGGGTATCGTGATGTTGCCCGATGCACTGGTGGAACAGGATCTGCGCGACGGCAAACTGGTCACGGTGATTCCCGACTACCAGCCACCGAGCCGCCCATTGCACCTGCTTTATGCACAGGATCGCTATCGTTTGCCGAAACTGCGGCGCTTCGTCGAGTTTGCGATGCGGACATGGGGAAAAAACTGACTACGCTTGGCATCGGTTCAATTGCATTCATCCACTCATCAAGGACTCGATCACCCAATGGAAAACGCTCTGACGGTACGCGATCTTTTACCCGCCTGGGGTTTGAAGCCTCAGTGATTGCGATGGAACGTCCTCTGTGTTTAAACACTCAGCAAACTTGAATGCCATTTCCGAGATGTGCGTAGGAACCGTCTAGACCAGCACTTCCAGTCTTCACGATTACATTGGGCTTGATACAATCCGCCGCTTTTCTGAAAGCACGGACACATTCCAGGCCCTTCATGACCTTCAGCTCCCCAAAATTCTTCCTGATCTACCTTCCCATTGTCTTTTTTGTGTACTTTTTCCTGAATCGCAAACGACTGATCACGGCTGGAAAAGTCTGGCTTGTCATTGCCAGCCTGATCTTTTACGGGCACTGGAGCGTCGCGTATATTCCTTTGCTCGGGCTCTCCATTGGATTCAATTTCATTGTGGGAAAAAGCCTTGCGACCCCCAACCGACCTGTGACGTCTTGCCTATCTAAAAAAGCCATTCTCGTTATTGGAATCGTCACGAATCTGGCCTTGCTTGGATACTTCAAATACGCCAATTTCCTTGTCGACAACATAAACTCGGCTCTTGGTACAGACCTGTTTTTTGTCCAGGTCGTTCTGCCTTTGGGCATCAGCTTCTACACTTTTACGCAGATCGCCTTTCTGGTGGACTGCTACAAGAACCTCGCGAAAGAGTACAGCTTCGTAAACTATGCGTTGTTCGTAACGTTCTTTCCTCACTTGATCGCCGGGCCGATTCTTCACCATAAAGAAATGATGAGCCAGTTTCAGTCGCGCTGGACGCTCGCCGTTCGCCACAGAAACATAATGATGGGGCTGTTTATTTTCAGCATCGGTCTTTTCAAGAAAGTCGTGCTTGCCGATACATTCGCCATCTGGGCGGATGCCGGCTTCGCACAAGGTGTCAGCCATGATTTTTTCAGCGCCTGGGCGACCAGCCTTTCCTATACCTTTCAACTCTATTTTGACTTCAGTGGTTATTGCGACATGGCAATAGGTGCAGCGCTGTTGTTCAACATCTGTCTGCCAGTCAACTTCAACTCACCTTACAAGTCGCTGGACATCCAGGACTTCTGGCGGCGTTGGCACATGACGTTGAGCCGCTATCTTCGCGATTACCTATACATACCGCTAGGCGGTAACAGAGGGGGTCGGCAGCGCTTGTATTTCAATTTGATGATTACTTTCGTTCTCGGTGGACTCTGGCATGGCGCGAGCTGGATGTTCATCATTTGGGGAGCATTACACGGCGGCGCCATCGTCATGCATCGGATCTGGAAACAATGGGGCATGTCGCTGCCCGATCCTGTCGCATGGATTGTTACCTTCATGTTCGTGAACATCACATGGGTATTCTTCAGAGCCGATACCGTTGACGATGCCCTGCGCATACTTCGTGGGCTGGTAGATTTCGACTCAATCCATCAACTCGCCGTCAATAGCGTGCCGACCGCCAATCTTGCATGGGGAGGGATTTTTTCCGACCGTTTGCTAGAGATCCTTCCCGCAGGCCTGGTCGCCAACCTTGCACCCACATTGATGATCGCGATCGCCCTGCTGATCATTCGCCAGAAGAATGCTTTCGAACTCACCGTTCGCAGCGACTTCGGGCATGCGAAGGCGCTCGCAATGTCCACACTGTTTTGCCTCGCGCTGTACACCGGCGTGCAAAGCAAAAGCCCCGTTTTCCTCTACTTCAATTTCTGAGGATGCCGCCAATGAAAAAGAAATTGTATGCGGCACTCACTCTGACAGTGCTGATCATGAGCGTTGTACCGGCGATCAATCTTAAACAGGTGTTCACGGCACAGAGCGACGTGAAATGGTGGAAATCAAAGGTGTTGTACAACATGGATTCATTTCATGCTGTCATCAGCGAATGGATCTATCCCATCGGGCTGTCCATCAGTCCGGGGAAAGTCATCATCGGCAAGGATGGCTGGCTGTTTCTCGGTGACGACTACGCCAATACGATTTCATCGAAACGTATGGGTATGAACCAGGAGGATACTCGGACAGTCGAGAAAGTCGCCCGGTCCGTAGAGGCCTGGAGTCAATGGTTGAACAACAAAGGCGTGGTCGCCTTTCGCATTGTCGTAGGCCCGGACAAGGACTCCGTATATCCGGAACACCTCCCGAACTGGTCGTCGCACGCCCCTGCCAGGCCAACCGATGTGCTGCTGCGTTACGTGCGAGATGATATTTATGTCGATCCGACAAAGGCGTTGCTCAAGGCCAAAGAACAATTTCTCCATCCGCTCTACTACAAGACCGATACACACTGGAACAACGCAGGTGCATGGATCGCCTTCGATGAGTTGCGCAAAAGCCTTTCGAAAAGCCAGGCTCGGTTGATATGGCCGCAGGCTCGGGAACCCTTGATTCTGAAAACTCACGAACGCCTTGGTGGTGACCTGGCCCAGTTTCTGAGGATTCAAGCGTCGCTGACCGACCATGAGACCGTGCTCAATTTCCCTGACGAATACGCACTAACGGTCGAACACCAGGACTTCAACTCCGGTGACATCACATTCGCGGGTCAAAACATCGGTGTCGCGTCTCCGGCGTCACCTCTTTTGGTCAAATCGCCTCACGCCCTGAATGCGAAAAAAGTACTTTGGTTACGTGATTCGTTTGGCATGTCAATGTCTCCCTTGATGTCGGCCACCTTTACCGAAACATTGCATGTGTATTATCTGCCGCTCAAACCTGAGGGGCTCGTCTCACTCATTGAACGATTCCAACCGGACTATGTGTTCATCACGAGTGTCGAGCGAGATATTCGCAGCGACTTTTTCCAATCAGGACCACCCATCGCCGACGTTGAAGCCGCAGTGATCAATTAGCCAAACAGGAAGGTGCTTTTGCCTTGAGTTCGATAACGACTATGCTCGTTTATCTCTTTCCAGCATGGATGCTGCACGATGCTAACGATTCTGCAAAACACCCCGATACGGGCGTACGTGATTTTTCTGTTGCTGGTTTATTTCGGGATCAAGGCATTTTCTCCCCGCCGTGAAAGCCGTCTCTCGATGCTCATCACACCACCCGCATTTTTGGCGTGGTCGTTGTACTCCGTGAACTTGACGATCGACCCGGTCCTGTTCCTTGGCAGTTGGTTCGGCGCGCTGTTGCTGGGTGGTCTCGCGGCCTGGATGGTGTTTTCCCGCAAGGGCGTGGTACTTGACGACTCCGCGACCGGGCTGATCATGCCGGGCACCGTGAAAATCCTGATCATGCTCCTGATGTTTTTTTCCGCGAACTTCTACTTCGGATATCAACAGGACGTAAATCCGGAGTTTTCTGCTTCTGCGGATATGCTCCTGCTCAAGTCCACGGTATCGGGTTTCATGTGCGGCCTGATCAGTACCCGTTCGCTGAAGCTCTACTGGACACTGCGAACCCTCGCCGCCCGACAGTCGCCAGTGACCGCACAATAACCAGTGATCACGACCCGCTTTTCACCAGCACCGGCTTCTCCTGATAACGTTCGGCGAACAGTTGCTTCAACTGCGCCACTTTCGGCAGGTCGTTGATCACGATGTATGGATAGGTCGGGTGTTCGGTCAGGAAGTCCTGGTGATAATCCTCCGCCGGGTAGAAGCCGTTATAGGTTTCCAGCCGGGTCACGATGGGTTTGCTGTAGGCATGCGCCGCATCGAGTTGAGCGATATAGGCCTGGGCCACTCGTTGCTGATCGGCATTGACCGGGAACAGTGCCGATCGATATTGCGTGCCGCTGTCCGGCCCCTGACGATTGAGTTCGGTCGGGTTGTGGGCCACCGAGAAGTAGATCTGCAACAGGCTGCCGTAGCTGACTTGAGTTGGATCGAAGGTAACCTGCACCGACTCGGCATGCCCGGTGTCGCCCTCGCTGACTCGTTCATATTCCGCCGTGTCGGCCGCGCCGCCAGCGTATCCGGAAACGGCTTTCTGCACGCCTTTGACGTGCTGGAAAACACCCTGCACACCCCAGAAACAGCCGCCAGCGAACACTGCCGTCTCGCTGTGTGCCTGGGTGTTCTCATCAAGAGCCGGCGGCGCAATGGCCACACCCTCCTCGGCGCCGAAAGAAAATGCCGAGCATTGACCGATCACCCCGGCCGCTGCGACGCCCAGCAACAGACGACGCCAGATAATTCGAGTTTTCATGTCGCGCACTCCTGATCAGCCGAAGGTAAAGGCGTAGGCCGACACGCCCGGATCGAGAAACTCGATACTGAAGGTTCGATCCTTCACCCCATCGTTTTGCCGCACCAATTGATACAAACGCTGCTCGGTTACCCGACCACTGCCGTCAGGCGCCACATCGACTCCGTGGGCATCGCCGGGTGCCTGACCATCGATGGTCACCTTGAAACGCACCGGTTTACCGTCCGTACCCGGCCCCAGCACCAGATGCAGGTCACGGGCATGGAACCGGTAAACGATACGACTGGCTGGCGCACTGGCGGTGGCGCGCTCGGCACCGACCGCCCATTGCCCGCCCAGACTCCAGTCATTCAGGGCCAGGTTGGTCGGCGTCGTGTAAGCCGCCACCTTGTCAGGCACGAGGCTGGTCTCCGGTACGAAATGTTCCGCGCGCTGGTAGCCGACGTAGGTTTCCGGCGACAGCACCTGATTCATGTCCGGCGCCAACTGCACGCCTTGGGCATCGGCATTGATCAAACCGTCGGCGACGGTTTTCGCACCGGCCTCACGCAGCAGTTGCTGGATGACGCGTTCCGATTCGGCGTAGTCCCCTTCGCCAAAGTGGTGGTAACGAATGCGCCCCTGTGCGTCGGCAAAGTAATGCGCCGGCCAGTATTCATTGCTGAAAGCACGCCAGATCCTGTAGTCGTTATCGACGGCAACCGGGTAGTTGATACCCAGTTCCTTCATGGCTTTGGTGACGTTGCCTACGTCACGCTCGAAGGCGAATTCCGGTGCGTGCACGCCGATCACCACCAGGCCCTGATCCTTGTACTTCTCGGCCCAGGCTTTGACATAAGGCAGCGTGCGCAGGCAGTTGATGCAGGAGTAGGTCCAGAAATCCACCAGCACCACTTTGCCCTTCAATGCCTGTGCATCCAGGGGGGCGGAGTTAAGCCATTGCACGGCGCCATCGAGCGGCGGCAGCTGACCTTCGACCGGCAAAGAGCCCGGCGCCTTGGCAGCCATTTTCATCGCGCCACCGGCGGCCATCATGCTGCTGTTCGCCGCATCATCCGCAGCGGGAATCTGCGCCATCATCGTGCCGTTGCTTTGAGGGGATTTTCCCACGAGCTTGCCGACCAGTGCCTGTTCCAGACCGCCGGTGGAGGCGGTCGAGACCCGTGCCAGAATCCCGGTATCGAGGCCCAGCGCGATGGCGGCCACACCGGCCAGCATCGCAGCGCCGAGCCCGCGGCGGATCCACTCGCCGGTGCCGATCGAACGCTTCATCAGCGCAAAAACCTTACCGCCGAGCAGCAGCGCCGCAGCCAGCGACGTAGCCGCGCCCGCCGCGTAGGCGAGCAACAACAGCGTGGTGGCGATGCTTGCCCCTTGCAGTGCGGCTCCGGTCAGAATCAAGCCGAGGATAGGCCCGGCGCACGGTGCCCAGAGCAGCCCGGTGGCGACACCGATCAGAAACGACGCGCCGGGACGCGGACGATTGTCCCGGCCGGCGGCCTCCGACAGGCGACTGCCGGCGGACACCAGCGGCCGGGTCAGACGCTCGGCCAGATGCGGCAGCAGCAAGGTCAGCCCGAACAGTGCAACGAACAGCAACGCGAGCCAGCGACCGTACTGATTGACTTGCACCACCCAACCGCCGCCCACCGCCGCCAGTGTCGCAACGAGGGCGAAGGTCAGAGCCATCCCGGCCAGCAGCGGCAAGCCACTCTTGATAAACGGCTGCCCGGTGCGAGCGAAGACAAAAGGCAGAACCGGCAGGATGCACGGGCTGACGATCGTCAGCACACCGCCGAGATAAGCGAGAACCAAGAGCCACATGGTGTCGTCCTGTAGTGAGTGAAGATTGCAGGCGGGCCATGACTCAAACCGCCACGGGTTTGAAGGTCATGGCCAGGCCGTTCATGCAGTAGCGCAGGCCGGTGGGCTTTGGCCCGTCGTCAAAGACATGTCCCAGGTGACCACCGCAGCGCCGGCAATGGACCTCCTCGCGGGTCATGCCGAAGGAGCGGTCCTGGCGGGTGGCCACGGCGCGTTCCAGCGGCGCCCAGAAGCTCGGCCAGCCGGTGCGGCTGTCGAACTTGGTGTCCGACGGGAACAGCGCCAGATCGCACCCGGCACAGGCAAACGTGCCGGCCCGATGCTCGTTGTTCAGTGGGCTGCTGTAGGCCCGTTCCGTGCCTTCCTTGCGCAGCACGTCGTATTGCTCGTCGGTGAGCAGTGCATGCCACTCGCTGTCACTGTGGGTCACTTCGAAAGCCTCGTCGGCAAGCGCCTCACTCACCAGCGCGGAGCCCGTGGATAATTTTGGCAATACACCCGTCAGTAACGCTGCAAGCCCCAGCCCGCCGCCTGTTGCGAGAATCTGTCGCCGTGAAAACATGGCCTTCTCCCAAAATTCCAGATGCCTGTCGTGGAACACAGCCTAGGCTTGGGTTGATCGCCAAATCCTCACGGGAAGTTAAACAATTCGTGATAACTCGCCCCGAGGAAAACCCGCACAATGCGCACATTGCGCCGAAGGATTGAGCTTCATGGAACAGACCAAACGCGTCCTGGTGGTCGAGGACGACCTGCACATCGCTGACCTCATTTGCCTGCATCTGCGGGACGAACAATTCGAGGTGGTGCACAGCGCCGATGGCGACGAAGGCATGCGCCTGCTGCAACAAGGCCACTGGGATGCGCTCATCCTCGATCTCATGCTGCCCGGCGTCGACGGCCTGGAAATCTGCCGCCGCGCCCGGGCCATGGCCCGCTATACGCCGATCATCATCACCAGCGCCCGCTCCAGCGAACTGCACCGCATTCTCGGCCTCGAACTGGGCGCCGACGATTACCTCGCCAAACCGTTTTCGATGCTCGAACTCGTCGCCCGGGTCAAAGCACTGTTGCGTCGGGTGGACGCCATGGCGCGCAACCTGAAGATGGACGCCGGCAGCCTGAGCCTCGATGGCCTGACCATCGACCCGATCACCCGTGACGTTGCCCTCAACGGCCAGCGTCTTGATCTCACGCCTCGGGAGTTCGACCTGCTGTATTTCTTCGCCCGCCAGCCGGGCAAGGTGTTCTCGCGCATGGATCTGCTCAACGCAGTCTGGGGCTACAGTCACGAAGGTTACGAACACACGGTCAACACCCACATCAATCGCCTGCGGGCGAAGATCGAGGCCGATCCGGCACAACCGGTGCGCATCCTTACGGTGTGGGGCCGTGGCTACAAATTCGGCACGAGCGCAGAGCAACCATGAAACTGACCCTGACGCAGCGCCTGTCTCTGGTATTCGCCGTGTTGCTGCTGGCGTGCTGCGGCACGTCCGCGTGGCTGCAGGTGCGCTCCAGCCAGATGCATGAACTGGAGGTGGTGCAGGGCCTGTCCCGGGATCTGGCGCAGCACATCGCCCACGACACGGTGCTGATGGACAGCAACGGCCTGATGCCTGGCGCGGTGCGCGAACTGTTCAGCCAGTTGATGCTGGTCAACCCGAGTGTCGAGGTGTACCTGCTCGACACCGAAGGGCGGATCGTTGGCAATGCGGCGCCGGAAGGACGCCTGCGTCGGCAGACTGTCGATCTCGCGCCGATTCAGCGATTGCTCAACGATCAGCCATTGCCGATCCTTGGTGATGACCCGCGCAGCCTCGACGGCCGCAAGGTTTTCAGCGCCGCCCCGTTGCAGGTCAACGGCAAGCCGGCCGGGTATCTTTACGTGGTGTTGCTCAGTGAAGCCCATGATCGCTTTGCCGAACGTGGCGCCACCAGCGCGGCGCTGAATACGGCGTTGCTGTCCATCGGTCTGGTGGCGTTCCTGTGTCTGATTGCCGGTCTGACGGCATTCAACCTGATCACCCGACCGCTGCGACGATTGACCGAAACCGTGAGCCAGTTCGACATCGACGGTGCGCCGCAAACGCTTCCTGTCACTCCGAACGCTGTGGACAAGTTCGCCGATCCGGATGAAATCGCCGTACTCGACGCGGCGTTCCGACAAATGCAAAACCGCCTCGGTGAACAGTGGCGCTCATTGACCCGCCAGGATCAGGAACGCCGGGAACTGGTGGCGAACATTTCCCATGACCTGCGCACACCACTGGCTTCGCTGCACGGTTATCTGGAAACCCTGTCGCTCAAGGACGCCACACTGTCTCCCGAAGAACGCCGCCGCTATCTGGGGATTGCCCTGGACCAGAGCCGCAAGGTCGGCGGACTCGCGCAGTCTTTGCTGGAACTGGTGCGCCTCGAACATGGTTTTGTGCAGCCGATACTGGAGAAGTTTTCCCTGACCGACCTGGTGCAGGACATCTTCCAGAAATTCGAACTCGGGGCCGAAGCCCGGAACGTCGAGCTCAAGGCCCGTTTCAGCGCCAACCTGCCGGCCGTCTGCGCCGACCTCGGGCTGATCGAACGAGTGCTGACCAATCTGGTGGACAACGCCCTGCGTCACACACCGCAAGGCGGCGAAATCGAACTCGGCCTGATGTCACGTGGCCAATTGGTCGAGGTGACCGTAAGCGACTCCGGGCCCGGTATCGCCGCCGAACTGCGCGAAGGCTTGTTCCTGCGTCCCTTCAATATCGGCGGCGCGCGACGGGATGGCGGGCTGGGCCTGAGGATCGTGCACCGGATCCTGCAACTGCATGGACGCGAGATCCGCTTGCTGGATGTCGCCGGGCGCGGGGCGACCTTTCAATTCTCGCTGCCGGTGGATCAACAGGACGCCGAGCAGTGGATCGTCCGCTCGATGAACCTGAATACGCCAGGCAAATGATCTCCATCGGGCCGTTGCTCCGTGACAACACCGCCCCGCTCCCCTAAATTAGTCGGCCTGAAAAAGCCCCCCATGCTTTCTCGTCTTATCCCAAGTTAAAAGTAGTGAAATTTCAATGTCCGATTTCAACACCGCTGAATCCGTAGTCACCCTGTCGTCCAAAGCGGAATACGAAAACTCCATCAATCTTTCACAACACATTCCACAAGCGAAGATCATCAGCGAGATGGTGCTCGACGCGTTCCAGTCGACCCGCGAGAGCGAGCAGATCCGCGAACTGCGCGCCGCGATCCGTCAGGCTCACGATCGCTTCGATGACGATCAGGCCTACGAGCTGATGGGCCAGCTCAAGCGCCTGAAGGACGCCGAGGCAGCCGACATTGCGGCGCTCGAAGACCTGAGCAGCAAGTTCCCGATCAGCCGCATCCTGTCCAGCTTCAAGGACGACCCGGCGTTCCAGGAAATCGTCTACGGCCTGGCTCTCAAGGTGCTGAACCAGACCCATCAGGCCATCAGCAACCCGGGCGGCGGCAAAAGCAAGGCTGCCCGTGCCAAGAAAGATGTCGAAGTGTTCAGCATCCGCAAGGACGGCATCAGCGTGACCCTGCCCCTGCGCACGCCGCGTTCGCGCCTGAGCGTGGATCGTGAAGCGCTGGAGTTCCTCGGTTTCACCTTCGTCGGGGAAGGCGAAGAAGCAGAAATCGAAGGCGAGACCTTCGTCGACAACGCCGGCACCGAACACGCGATCAACCGCAAGAACATCATCACGGCCCTGCAACAGCAGACCGCGTTCGACGGTTACAGCATCGCTGCCCAGTAACACGGCGACCGCAAAAAAAAAGCCCCACGCTGTCCGGCAGCGTGGGGCTTTTGGTTTTTACGACGGGCAATCGTCAGAGCTGTGGATAAATCCGCTCGTACAATCGCACATCCGACGGGCAATCGATTTCGCCCCAGGGTTCATGGGTCGGCACTCCCTGAACCCGGATACCCGCTTCGATTGCCAGAGAAAACAACGAGGTCATGTCCACCTGATCGCGCTGTTCGGTACTCAGATCCGCCAATTGTTCATTCAATCCGCGCCAGCCCGCCGGGGTCAGCTTGAACAAGCCCATGTACTGCCCCTGAATCTGCTCCAGCGACTGCGCGCGATGGCCGATCTCGCAGATCTGTCCGTTATCGATGACAAAGCGCTCCATATCGTCCAGCGGCTGCTCGAAGCGTTGCTGCCAGAGCTCGACTGCGCGTGGGTCATAGCCCAGAACGATATCGCCCTGCGCTTGCGTCAGATCACGCACCAGAGCCGGCGAGTAGAAAATGTCGCCATAACTCACCACACACGGTTCGTCGTCGAGCCACGCTTGCGCCGCACTCAAGGACTGGCGAATACCGGTGGTACTCCACAACGGGTTGATGAACAGCCGATCAGCATAGGCGGCAAGCATGTCGCTGCGATAACCGGCGACAATGCCGATTTCGCTGATACCGCCGGCGCGCAACGTGTTGACCGTGCGCTCGATCAACGGGATCGCATTAAACTCGACCAGCGCCTTGGGCCGTTGATCGGTCAGCGATCCCAGTCGGCTGCCGCGCCCTGCCGCAAGAATGATTGCCTTCATGGTGAAACTCCAAAAACCTGGCGGACCAGCGAAAGGTCGGCACTGTCAAAGGGGGAATTGCGCTCGGGATGCCACATCACCGCGCTGTGGCGGGCGTCCGGATGGCTGACCGCTTCAATCACGCCATCGGCGCTCTCGGCCTCGATTTCATAGCCCAACGGAACGGAACGGAACCCGTAGTCGTGGAACGAATTGACACGTCGGGGCGCACCGCGATACCGGATGTCGTGACTGCCGACATGATCTGTGACCGGTGCAAGTGCGGCGCCAGCCCGCGTGAGCATGACCTGCATGCCGCGACACACCCCCAGCACCGGCAATCGCCGTCGTTGCGCCCAATCCAGCAGCAGCGCTTCAGTCTCATCGCGCAGATCGGCGCTGCCGGTCAGAGCCTGACAGCTTCCACCTCCGGTCAGCAGCACCCCGTCAGGCTCGAATCGCTCCAGCAATTGCCGACTGACGGCGGGATCGTTCGGCAGGTACAACGGCAGCACTGCGCATTGCGTCAGAAACGCCGTCCAGCGCTGGTCGATCGCATCGCGCCACTCCTGGCGCGCGGTATCGAACAGGCGCAGCATGGTCACCGCGATCAACGTCACGACAGCACCTGAATCCGCCGCTCGGCGCAATCGAGGATCAACCGTTTGCTGTTCAGCAGGCTGCGAAACTTCACGTCACCGACGCCGATGGCGGCGGGAATCGCAAACTCCCTGGCGCGGATCGACATGTGCGAGTTTTCCCCACCGTAAGCGGTGATGAAGCCGGCGATGCGGTGGGTGAAAATCCAGTCGAATCCGGGATCGGCGTTTTCGATCAGGACAATGCAGCCCTCGATATCGCGTTTGCCGATGTCTTCCGCACGCAACACCGCGACCGGCGCCTGCGTCGAACTGCGGGTGATGAAGTTGGGGTTGCACGATTCGATGGCGTGAGCCAGCAAATCCTGCGGTTTGCAGACGATCACCGGGGTACGAATGTTCTGCGTCTGTTGCCAACGCGTGCGGTTACTGGCGATCTTGTCGCGAATCGAGTCCAGTCGCACCTCTTCCAGGTTGCCGACAAAATCGCCAAGCCTGGCGAAGCTCAGTTCATCGAGACTCAATTCATGCTCGCGCCCCCAGCCTGCCAGCGCCTTGAGCGCCTGGGACACGAACCCGCCATACAAGTATTTGACCTTCTCGCGCGCTGCCACGGCGGCATCGAGGAACTTGAAAAACTGCTCCGCCGACACCCGGAACCGGCACTCGTCGAACGCCTGCTGCACCGCCAGGCGGATCTCGCCACTGATCACCCTTGGCCCTTCGTCACGCTGGGCCCGTTGCGGCGGCGTGCTCCAGTCGAAATACGCTTGCGGACTTTCGTCATAACGCGCCACACGCACGTCATAAGTGCCAGGCCGCACATGACCATGCAGGCGCAGGAACGCTTCTTTGTGCAGGATGCGGAAGTCGTCGGCCATCTTGCGCCCGACCGTGTGCACGCCACCGATCATCCAGTCGGTGAAGCCCGCCGGGATGCGCTGCTGGTTTTCCAGCGACTTGATCACCGCTGTCGCCACGAACGCTGCCCGGGCGACCCCGGAAAACACTTCGCCCACGACCTTTGCATCGGCGAGTGCGTGACGCAGACGATGCAACGGGTCGACGTTTTCAGGGTCGCGATCCAGGCGCTCTACCTTCTGTTCGATCCGCGGCAGTCGCGTCAGATCCGAAAAGAACGGGCCATCGGCACTGATGATATGTTCGGTGACGCTTTTCAGTTCGGCCAGATAGAGTGCGCGCTGCCCGGCATTGAGCCCCTTGAAGGCCGGGATCGACTCGGCGGGCATCGCAGCCAGTTGCGGTGTGAAACAGGTGGGAATGATCGAGAACTCGATCTTGTCGTGCAACGACTGATGCGCCCCCAGATGTTCACAACATTGGGTGACCACCGAGTTGACGATCGACAGCGGCAAACTCGCAGGGATGAACGACTCCACGCTGTAGGGAATGCAGATATAGGGTGAGCCGCTGAACTGATACATCAGCGGCTTGTTGCGCATGTCACGGTAGCCATAGCGGAACCGGGCCGATGCCCAGTTCACGTCGGTGATCAGTTCCTTGTACAGCGAGTAGGCCAAGGGACGTGGCTTGACCCCAATCATCTCGGCCGGGTTCCAGTCCGGCATCAGCCCCAGAAAGGCATGCACGCCGAGTTCGGGCTGACGGGTCTTGCGGGCCAGTCCTTCGAGTAGCACCACTTCCGAGTCGAGTACCGCCTGTAACCCGATGTCCGCCCGCGCATCGATGTTGTCGATGCCTTGTCCGGTCATCGGTCGCACTTGAAACAGCAGCGGCCCGTCTTCGGTAATGGCGAACTCGATGTCCAGCGCATCGCGTTCGGTGAGTTGTTCGACTTCGGCCAGCAAGGCAAACAGCCCCTTGAGCGCTGCCGGTTCTGCAGCGGTCTGGGACTTGATCGCAACAAATGAATGAACGGTGCCGGTGCCGGCCGTCACGCCATCGGTTCCGTGACCGGGCACATAGTCGACCACGTAATACGGCAGGCCGGATTCCGGATCGCGGGTCATCGCCACGCCCGAAGCCAGCACCCCGGTCGCCATGCTTTGAATCAGCACTTCATCGAAGTCACGCGCCTGCCCATAAGAAGCAATCACTTGCTCGATGGCCTGCTGCAGCGCTGGCGCGCCGCAGACATTACCGACCGAGTCGTACATCCCGGCGCCCGAGGTGCCATCCTGATCTTCGGTCAGACTGCTCGAACGCACGATCAAAGGCTGATCACCGAAGCGCCTGACACAGTAATCCAGAATCGCCTGGGGTTTATTGCGCCAGTTTCCCACAGTGAACCGGTGCAGAGGCAGCACACGACCGTTCTGCAGAAACGGGGCAAGGCTTTCCAGTGTTCCGGCCTTACCGGAAAACTCGAAGGGACTGACTAAAGTCATCGACTGCATGTCGTCTTCCATTGAGAGAGGTCATTACATTCCGTTGTGAGCCGTGACGGCCACCGGGAGCCGGGTACAACGACGATTTACAACAACTCGGGGCCGGTGTATTTCGCCAGTTCGTTGCCGTACAACAGCGACAGTTCGGCCAGGAACTCATTGCCTTTTTTCGCTGCGGCATAAGGACAGCTGTCGAGCACGATCACATGGCCGATAGTGCCGATGTTGCCGCTGTAGACACTCACCTGCTGGCCAGGAACCACGTGCGCCGTGCAGAACTCGATGGCGTACTTGTCCAGAAGCGGCTGCAACAGACTTGGGTCGTAGCTTTCGCAAATGCTGCCGCCATGACGCGAAGCGACCGTCACCACGGTGCCGGCGGTTTCGATCAGCGAATCGTCGATCTTGATGGTCTCGCCCAGGTGCAGGCGAATGAGCATTTCGAAGGGATCGATACCGGTCAGCATCCGGTACATCTGCGGAGCAACGCTGCCCATCATGCGGGCATTGATTTCCACCAGGCACGGACCTTTTTCGTCACGCAGCAGCTCGACGTGATACAGACCGATGTCGAGTTTCAGCGCACTGAAAACATCCTGTACGTATGCCTTGATTTCATCACGCGCGGCATTGTCCAGACCCGACGGCATGGTCGCGGTCATTTCGAGGATTTCGTTGTACTCGGCGCGGAAACGGATGGTCGTCGCATAGCACGACACCACGCCCTTTTGCACGATCACTTCGGCCGAATGCAGCGTGCCTTTGACGTATTCCTCGATCAGGTATTCACGGCTGACCAGTCCATCGATCATCGGGTCCGATTCGGAACGGGCCTGGCGGATGTTCTCGACGAAACCGTCGAAATCCTGCCGAGTAAAACAGATCGCGGAAAACTGCTTGGAGAAACCACGGGTAGGCTTGACCACGAACGGCAGTGCCAGTCGTGGCGCGACACCTTCAGCCAGCTGGCTTTCAGTGAGTACCTGGAAATCAGGTGAGCGAACATTATTGGCTCGCAGCGTTTCGCGCAGACGACTTTTATAGACCGCACCGCACAGATGCTCGTGGCTTGGATAACGGGTACCCAGCCACTCCGACTCTCTGGCCACCGCCACAATGGCGGCTTCAGATGTGGTGATCAGCGCATCGATCTTGCGGGCTTCGTTGAGCTTGACCAGCAGGTCGTGGAATTCGCTACCTTCCAGCGATCCGACCCGAATGTATTCATCGACATGCTTGAGGTACGGTTCGATCTTCGATTGATCACCCTTGACCGAGATGGTCAGGAACGACATGTCGCGCTGGTGAATGAAGGTCACGTAACAACCCAGACGCTTGGCCGCTTCAAAGGCCAGCAGGCCACTGACCGTGCTGTCGACCAAAACAACGTGTTTCATAAGGAACGCTCCATGTAGTTATGCGTTGTGCAGGAGAAAACTGCTCAGAGAAAACACCACCGCGATGAACGTCACCGTAGGAACCGCCTTGAATTTCGGCAGTTTCAGGCTGGTGACTTGCAATACGGCAATCAGAAAGGTCAGCCACAGAACGCTGTGTTCCGAAGCCTTGCCAGCGGCGACAGCCTGGAACGCGAGCGCGAACAGCAGGCCGGAATAAGTGGTTGGCAATCCGCGATAACCGACCGGGGCATTCGGGTCGTTGATGGCGAACACCGCCAGGCGCAGAACACCCGATAGCACCAGCGCAGCAGCGGCCGACACACCGGGCAAGGAAGGCGACAGCAGAATCAGGATCAGCGCCGGCGCAACGCTGAAGTTCAACAGGTCGGCAAAGCTGTCCAGGTGTTTACCGAAGGCACGACGGGGAGCATCAGCGGCCAGCCAGGTTCTGGCGATGTGACCATCAACGAAATCCAGAATGGCCGCCAGGCATATGATGCTCGCGGCCCAGGACAGACTTCCCCGGTAGGCGGTCACGACCGCAGCGAAGGACAACAATATATTTATTGTTGTCACCCAGTTAGCGAGGTCGAGAAAACGGACGAACGGAAACACCGGCACAATAATGCGCATGACTCATGACTTCCTTGTCTTATTTGATTTGATTAAACGACTTGCTCGGCGGCTCTTGTACCGAACGACAATAACTTTATAGCGAGCAAGTAAGTAACAACGAAAACAATACTGGTGATAAACAGCCCGACCTGCTCAACCAATAATGTTCCGAGAAAGATAGTAACTATCATCCCTGCATAGACACCCGCGTACTGAACCGATGCGACTAATGGCATGGCATGACCGGGCGTCGCCAATACCACATCCGACTGCAGTTTGAAAAATGCCAGTTCAAAGAAAAAGATGTAGAAAAAGTACGCCACGTAACTTGAAGAGAACCCGCCACCGAAAGCGGCAGTCATCATGAACAATGCACTGGCACACGCCATCGACAACGGCGCCAGCCGATGCCCACGCTTGTTCAGCCTGTAATAAACGATGGCTCCGACCAGGGCAGCGATGCTGTTCACCGCTTGCAACAGCCCGACATAACCTTCCGACAAACCCAGCACGTGGGCAGGCAGCAAAATCCGGGAAACGTTGAAGAAACCCTGATAGACGCTCACGAAAACGATGAAGCTGATGAAACTGTGGCGCAGCTGCGGTGTGCTTTTCATGAGCGCCGAAAAAGTCGCGATCAGCGCCGTGGACGCTGGCACCCCGGTACTGACCGAGCGCTCGGCCCGTGGCAGCAGAAACGCCGCGATAGCTGCGCAGGCAAACAGCGTGGCGGTAATCAGCAAGGCGTGCCAGGGCATCATTTCACCCTTGACCAACGCCATGGCGGCACCGGCAATCCCGCCGGCGATGAACTGCGCCGTGAGAGTCAGCGGCACTGTCGACTCCACGTTCTGCGAATTGAAATAGCACTTGATCGCAACGATCCGCCCTACCCGCTGCAAAGCATCCAGTGCCCCTATCGCAATACCGCCGACGACGGCAATCAACGCAAACGTCGGCAACACCGAATACACCAGGATGGCGACCAGCAACGCCACGGCATTGGATAACAGCAACAGGGCGCGTGGGGAGACGCGATCAGAGAGCCGATAAATCTGCCCGACGAACAGAACCGGCAACACCATCGGCGAAAACAACACGATTTGAGAATACAGCAGGCTACCGGTTTCTTTATAAGTGTAATAAGAAAGGTAGATATAACTGAGCGTCGATGCACAGATGGCGCAAAGATTGATGATCCATATAAGGATCGTCAGTTTTTTCGTAGAGAGGGTGTTGCTCATTATGATCCTTCACTGTGCAAGCTTCCTGCTTGACGGACACGCTATCGTAAAAAACAATACTGGGCAATGTCTTTTAATAATTTTGTCATCTATCTCTGAATGAAAAAAACACGCACTCTTTTAGTGCGCGAAGTTAGACAAAGTCACCTTGTTGTTACAAAGGACGTGCAACAACACTCAGACCCATAATGACTTATTAGTCGCGTTGATTTTCCCTGGCCAGGCAAAAAGAAACTGCCTTCGGTTGCACTGTTTCGATTCAAAACAAACATAAGTACAACCCGATACTTTCGGCGGTTGCACCCACCCCGTCGATTGCATCTCTCAAGCCCTGCCAGGCCCCCCTCCACCAGACCATTTGCAAAGTGCCAGTATCTGCGGCACTCAATGCCGGTCCCTGAAAGTCACAGGCGCCGGACGGCCGCGACAGCCCACCCGATGCCTTTTACGCCGGACACCTCCATTTTTCTCAACCCTTGAGCACCACGGATCCGCCTGCAGGGAGCATCGAATCATTTTCCAGCCAACGACGAGTGGTGCGTTTGCTGAGGCTCTCATGAATACCCCACCCCTCTATCGGCAACTCGCCAATCACTATCTCGATGCCATTCGCAGCGGCACCCTCAAGGCAGGCGAACGGTTGCCCTCGATCCGACTGATGATGGAAAAACATGCCGTCAGCCTCTCCACGGCAGTGCAGGTGTGCCGCGAACTGGAACACCAGGGCGTGCTGGAAGCCCGTCCACGTTCGGGCAACTTCATCCGTCAGCCCGACAAATTGCCCAAATCGCCAGCCATTGCAGCCCCGTCACCTGTGAGCACCGACGTGTACGTCGGCATTCATGAACAGGTGTCGTCGGTGCTCAAGGCCAGCCAGGGTCTGTCGATCAAAGTCAATTTCGCCAGTGCCTACTGCGCGCCCGAACTGTATCCACTGAAGATCCTGCAGGCCCACATGACCAAGTCCCTGCGCCTGGATCAACACCTGCTCGGTGCTCCGGGTTCTGCCTGTGGCAACACGCTGCTGCGTCAGGTCCTGGCGCGCCGCGCCTTGGCCAGCAAGGCCAATCTGCCGGCCGAGCGCATCGTCATCACCAACGGTGCAACCGAGGCGATCAATCTTGCGTTGCGCGCAGTCACTCAACCCGGCGATATCGTGGCAGTGGAATCTCCGACCTTCTATGGACTGCTGCAAATCCTTGAGAGCCTCAATCTGCGGGTGCTCGAAGTGCCGACAACCAGCGACACCGGCCTGAACCTCGACGTCCTCGAACAATTGCTCGCAGGAGCAAAACCGATCCGCGCGCTGATCGTCATCCCCAACCTGCAGAATCCGTTGGGCAGCATCATGCCCGACGCCCACAAGGCGCGGCTGGTCGAGTTGTGTGATAAACACGGCACCGTACTGATCGAAGACGACACCTATGGCGATCTGGTGGATACCGAGCAACCGTTGTCGACCCTCAAGCACTGGGATCGTAACGACAACCTGATTTATTGCGCCTCACTGAACAAAACCCTGGCACCGGGCATTCGCCTGGGCTGGATAAGCGCCGGGCGCTGGCATGAACGTGTAGAGATGCTCAAACATACGCAGTCGCGTGGTTGCGAGGCATTGTCTCAACTGGCGGTCAGCGCCTTGATGAAAACGCCCTCCTACGAACGTTATCTGCGTCGTTTGCGCAAGACACTCACCGGGCAACGCCAGCAAATGAGCAGCGCGATCCTGCGTCATTTCCCCGCCGGTACTCGGGTCACGTCACCTCAGGGCGGCACGTTGCTGTGGGTGGAACTGCCGCGGGAGTTGTCGGCCATGAGGTTGTTTCACGACGCGCTGAAACTCGGTATCCAGATCACGCCAGGTGACATCTTTTCCAACGCCAAGCGCTTCGGTCACTGTGTGCGTATCGGTTGCGGCGCGCCGTTTTCACCGCGTATCGAGGACGCGGTGAAAACCCTTGGACGACTGCTGGAGAACCAGTACTAGCCAGCGGACAACGGCGGCAGGTGCAGACAAATGATGTGCGGATCACCGTTCCAGTGAACGAAACGCTCGGCGATCAATGGATCGTGACCGGGAATGACATGGTCTTCACCGTCCGCCAATTCATCGATCCGATCGAACGCCTCAAGCGTGCGCGCCAGATCATCGAGAATCGGAAACGGACTGCGCTGGCGGATGTTGGCCCACAGGTGGGCGGCGTCGGAGGCCAGTACGATCCAGCCGCGCTCGGTGAACACCCGCACCACCTGGCTGCCGGGTGTGTGACCGCCGACCGGATGCAGGGTGATGCCCGGCAACACTTCGACACTGCCGTTGTGCAAACGCAAGCGCCCTTCGAACAATGGCGGCAGGGCCGACATGACGTCCTCGACCTCGTAGGTTTTGTTGAGGGTGCGATGGGTCATTTTCGGCCCGGTGCAGAAACGCAGTTCAGCTTCCTGCAAATGCACTGTCGCATTGGCAAACAAACCGATGTTGCCGGCATGATCCCAATGCAGATGCGTCAGGATCAATTGTTTGACTTGCGCAGGATCGATATCCAGTTGCCGCAGGGAGTTTTCTGGCCGGCGATACATCTGACGATCACGCCGGCCCGCCGTGGCAGGCTGGAAGCAAGTATCGACCACGACCACGTGCTCGGCATTGCGAATGACCCAGAAGTAATAGTCCAGCGGCATTGGCGCATTCGGGTCACCGCAACAGGCGTCGTAAAGAAAGCTCTCGCGGGCTGTGCGTTGTGCATTGGCCCCGACACGGATGGCAAAAACTTCGTACTCAGGAACAGACATGTTCACCTCCCGATTCAGGCTGCCGCTTCGGATTTGAGCGTCGGGCGGAAATCAAAATCGATCTGCGCGCCGATTCCCAGATCTTCGGCCAGACGATGCAATCCGCTGTAGTCGCGCATGATGGTGGCGTTGCGATTGCTTTCACGGGTTTCGTCGATGATCTGCCTGGCTTGCTCAACACCGAGCTGACTCAGAATCGCCTCCCACATCGAGTAGTCCTGGGCCACGAATGCGCTCAATGCCTGGGACAGGGTGCGGGTGAAAAACGCTCGCTGTTCCGGCTGCATGTTGGCGTACATGACCTTGGCCACTTCGGCCAGCACCTTGCTGTGGGCATATTCATCCCGATTGTGCAGTTCGGCGACGAGTCGATTCTGCGGCTGGATGCTTTGGTCATCCGCCAGCAGGTCGAGGAAGGCGTTGACGCTGATTTCTGCCACGACAGCAAACGTGATTGCAGCCATGTCCCGCTGCCAGGGCTCACTCAGTTCCTGTTGCAAGGCCTTCAGCCGCAGATACGTGACCGACGGAGGCAGGTCAAGCATCGCCCCCAGTTTGCGTTCGGCGCGGGTACGCTCCACAGCGCGCAGGTGCATCAGCGTGTGGTAGTGCTCGTCGATCAGTGCCTGCTGCATGGCCTCGCGAAAATGCCAGTCGTCCGGACCGAGGTACTGGTTGGCAATGACGCTCAATGCCGGGTTTACCACCAGTTCTTCGGCAGTGACGGTGCGCAGGTTATAGCCAATCCACCCCCAGGTGAGCACGCTGCTCTTGAGTTCTTCACTGAGCGCCTGAAACGCCGGGTGATGGAAGAACGGCACCAGCCGCTCGGGGTAATCAGCACGGGTCGGGTCGAACGCCTCGCTGACATCCGCCTTTGCCGGCGAACACACCGTAGCCCGTTTGCTCCAGGCCTGATTCAGACGGATCACCAGTTGATGATCGACAGAGACGATCTCGATTGCAGTTTCCATGACGCGATACCTGTAGGACGCGTACCTGTTGCCAGGTACGTCAATGAAATTAAGAAAGTCGCAAAACTCAACCCAGCCAGTAGCGAACAAGGTGTCGCGCCGGATCGCTGTAGCGGCTGCGAGCATGGATCATTCGCCAGTTGTCCCAGATCAGCATGTGCCCGTCAGGGATAAGCACCGGGGTGTTGTGTTCAAGAAAGTACGCCTCGCCCAAACGGGCAAAACGGGCCAGCGGGCTATCGCTGTTGGCGATCTGTGATTGCTCCAGTGCTTGTTTCGAAGGGTTCACATCGCCGTAATTAAACTGGTTGTAGCTGAAACGAAAGACGTCGCCCTTCTCGGCCGGCGTGAGGATGTACTCCAGCACACGGCGCTGCCCTGGCTCACCGGGCTTGGCGGTGGCGACAAACTCCACCGGAGTATCGTGAATCCACTCGCGCAACTCTGGGTCGTCCTGCTCCAGTGATTGGAGAAACTCGAGACCATCCACCAGCCCCGTATGCCCGCCACCACAAGTGGCCTGGCGCAGACAATGCAGCGCGAGGTAGCGCGGCGGCGGACCATAGACCGGCGCCTCGGTGTGCGGGCCGATGCCATTCATGCTTTGCGAATAAGGCAGGTCCTCATAACCCGGCTTGCGGGTGATGGCGAACGCCGTTTGCCCGTTGAACTGCGGAATGATCGGGCCGAACGCCTGCAAAACGCCCTCGACATCGTGCGCAAATTCGTTGGGGGTGAGCACCGTCCAGCCGCGTATGGCCAACTCTTCTTGACGAAGGTCCAGCGAAGCGTGAGTGGCGGGCACAGCAAATCCTTGGTCTGACATGGTGGCAGTCCTTTTTCCGGTTCAGGCGTTAACGGTTGAGGTGTAGGCCGCAATCAGTTCGCGGCATGCGGCGCCAGGTTCGAAGCGTTGTTGGTCGATGCTTTGCACGGGGGTAATTTCAGCGGCGGTGCCGGTGAGAAAACACTCATCGAACTCGCCCAGCTCCGAGGGCACGATCGTTCGTTCGATGACCTGATAATCCAATGCCCGCGCCAGTTCGATCACGGTCTGGCGAGTGATGCCATTGAGGAAACAATCGGCCGTTGGCGTGTACAGCGTCCGGCCTTTGACGAAGAACACGTTGGCGCTGGTCGCCTCCGCAACATGCCCACGCCAGTCAAGCATCAGTGCATCGTGATAACCGCTGTTCTCTGCATCGTGCTTGCTCAATGTCGCGATCTGATAGTGCCCGGACGCCTTGGCCTGGAACGGGCTGGTGTCCGGTGGCGGCCGACGCCACAGTGCAGTCTTCAAACGGATGCCAGCCATGCGTGCCGCCGGATCGAAATAGCTCGGCCATTGCCAACAGGCAATCGCCACATGGATCCGGTTGAAACGTGCGGACGTGGAAATCATCTCGCTGCCGCGCCACGCCACCGGACGCAGATAGCCGTCGATGACCGAGTTGCGCCGCAGCAACTCATGACTGGCGTCTTCCAGTGCCTGCGGCGTAAAGGGAATCGTGAAATCCATCCATTGCGCCGAGCGATACAAACGCTCTGTGTGCTCACGCAGCTTGAATACTTTTCCCCCATAGACTCTCTCGCCTTCATACACGGTGCTGGCGTAATGCAGCCCGTGACTGAGCACATGCAACCGTGCCTGCGACCACTCGACGAACTCGCCGTCAAGCCAGATCACGCCTTCGCGCTGATCAAATGGAATTGCGCTCATGTCCCTTCTTCTCCCTTTGACAATCAATCGTCCTAAGCGGTTTGCAGCAGCACCGGTATCAATTCAGGCGTGATCGCCGCTTCGGTCTGAAAGAAAAAACTCCGCTCGCCGAACGCCGGTCTCAGCTCGTCAAACCACGTGGCGTGGGGATCGAATGCGGCATAAAACGTGCGCAGCACCCACTGCGGGTTGCGGGCCTGGAGAAACTGCAACACGAAGACCTTTTCCCCGGCGACGGTTTCGATTCCGTTGATCAGGACCTTGCCGTAAAACGTGCTCATCGATGGCCCACGCACAGTGCGCGCCAGACCCGAGACCGTGCGATAGGCTGCCTGAAAGATCTCGAACGCCCGGGCCAGCGGCATTGCGAAGTAGTGGCTCGGCCCGGTATCGCGTTCGACGAACATGTAGTAGGGAATCGCCCCCAACCGCACGCCCTCCGTCCACAGTGCCGCCCAGTCCGCCGGCGCTTCATTGATATGGCGGATCACTGGAGCCTGCATGCGCAGGGTTGCGCCGCTTGCTCGAATATTCGCCACAGCCTGTCGGGCGATGTCCTGACGGATTTCCACCGGATGGTTGTAGTGCCCCATGATCGACAGGTTCTTGCCGGCGGCCACAATCCGCTCGAACAGTGCCAGCAACTGCGGCGCGTCCTTGTCGCTGACGAACCGCTGCGGCCAGTACGCCACCGATTTGGTGCCGATGCGGATGCTCTTCAGATGCGCCAGTTCCAGCAGCGGTTCGATGTAGGACGCCAGTGAGCGGGTATTCATGATCATCGGATCGCCACCCGTGATCAGCACATCGGTGACCTCGGTGTGCAGCGTCAGATAATTCACCAGCTCCTGGGATTCCCGGGCGTTGAACTTGAGTTCTTCTTCACCGATGAACTGCGCCCAGCGGAAACAGAACGTGCAGTAGGCGTGACACGTCTGACCGGCGCCGGGGAAAAACAGAACCGTCTCGCGGTACTTGTGCTGAATGCCCGGCAGGATTTTTCCGTCGAGGCTGGCGCCATTGTGTGTCAGCTGTCCCGCAGGATGCGGATTCATTCGCCGCCAGATCCCTTCGATGCAGCGCTTGATCGCGATGGAATCATCCTGCTCGATCAACCGTTTCAACGTGTCGTATTCGTGAGCCAGCAGCATGTCTCGATGCGGAAAGGTCATGCGAAAGATCGGGTCGTCGGGAATGTTGTCCCAATCGATCAGCGTGCCCAGCACATAGTCGTTGGTGCGAAACGGCATGACCCGCGCCACCACGTCCATGGCTTCCTGCAACGCCGGCGTCAGCCTTTGCCAGTACGACGTGTCGCGAATGCTGCGTGAGTTGTAGGGTTTGTAGCGTTCAAATTGCGACGGTCCTTGTTCGAATCCCTGCATGGCGATACTCCTGGGCGCGATGATCAGGCTTGCAGCGGTGCGACGCGCGGCTGATCCAGCCACGCTTGCACGCTGTCACGCTGCCATTGGCGGCGTACGTATTCGGCAAGCCGCTCGGGCAACGGATCACCATTGGCCAGCAGCCGGTTGAGCATGATCGCCAGGTCGATATCAGCGATGCACCATTCGTCAAACAGGTACTCGCTCCCTGTCTTCAGCAAAGTCTGGGCAACGAACAAGAGGCGTTGCACAGCGCTCCGGGCGTCGGGGGACAATGGCGTATCACGCGGTCCGAAGTAGATGAGGTCTGCCGGACGCTCCTTGCGGATGACCAGCAAATCACTGCGCAGCCAGGCTTGCAGCTGTCGGGCCCGGGCACGATGGTGGATGTTCTGTGGCAGCAGCTTCGGATGGCCGGGGGCGATCTCGTCGAGGTATTCGACGATGGCGGACGATTCCGACAGGGCGAAGTTTTCATGAACCAGTGTGGGAATCTTGCAGGTCAGCGAAAGATCTCGGTAAGCCGACTGGTAGTTCTCTCCCGACTTCAGATCAACACTCACAAGTTCAAAGGAAAGTTGTTTTTCCTTGAGCCCGACAAAGGCCGACATCGCAAACGCGCTGATGAAATCCGCACCGATATACAACTTCAATCTTGAACTATTCACGCATGCGCTCCCCTATATAAACGCGCTCGATCGCACCACTAAAAGCGGGCGCTTCGTTAATATCGAACGTCTTGCAACCAATCCTAATTAGTTGCCAGGAGGCTGAATAGATACAGAAATGCCTTGTTTGCATCGATACAGAAAACGCGCGCAAAGGCTCAAACTCCAGACAAAAAAAAGGGAGCCATTGGCTCCCTCGCAATTGCAATCCGGTATCAGGCCGGGGTGGTGATCAGCCCGTGACTGTCGGCAAAGTTGGACAACAATGCCATCTGCGGCATGTTACTCAGATTCAGCATCGCCAGGGGTTCCTCCCCCTCGACATTGTCGAAGCCGTGGGTGTTCCAGGCAGGCACCAGCAACACATCGCCCGGTCCAACGGCCACTGGCGCGGCATCGCCGAGGGTCAGGTAACCGCGGCCGGACTGAATGATGAACAGGTGCCACCAGGCATGGGCATGCCCCTTCAACTGGACGCCAGGGTTCAGCCATTGCATCGCCATGGCCATGCCGGGTGCCACCTCGCAACCAGCCGTATCCGCTGCCGATGTGAGCGCCACGATATCCACATCCTCACTCGCCAGGGCCTGGCGCTCGTTCGTCAGTTGCGTGCGGGTCCAGACTTTCGGACTGAGCATTTGATGATGAAGACTTCTTCTAAAGTCTTTGTAAGAAAAAAAATCGCCACGGATATCGTTCATCAACTCCTGCCTTCCATCCCTAAAAGTCGCGCCACATTAGTTCAGAGCAACGCCACTGTAAAGTTGCGACGACACAACTTATAACGCGGTTGGACGCAATGCTACGATCATGTCCACTTCAATCGCCGCATTCTTTGGAAGTTGATAAACGCCCACGGTTGTCCGTGTATGTTTACCTGAATCGCCGAGTACATGACTGAAGACATCGGAGGCGCCATTGGCAACTTCGCTCAGGTCGACAAAGTCCGCCGTGGACTTGACGTAGACCGTCACTTTCACCAGCGACTTGATTTTGTCCAGTGAGCCAATCGCATCAACGATCAGGGCCAGGCAACGCATGGCACTGATACTCGCTGCCGCCTGGGCCTGGCTCATATCCAGTTCAACGCCGACACGCCCGGGATACTGAATCTTGCCATTCATGCGCGGCACCATACCGCTTACATACAGCTCATCCTGATGACGCACGAGCGGTACGTAATGGCCTCCGGCAGCGTTTTCACCATAGATGTCATAGCCCAATTCCCGGGCCAGTCTGATGAAGCGCTCATCACACGTCTCTTTCTCCACAGCGTCACCCTCTGACTCATTACTACGAAAAATGCGTTTCAACCCGCCATTGCCAGCGCCGTGACCTCAACCTGCACCTCGACGGCTTCGGCCAGTCGCTGCAAGTCGTCACTGAGTTGTGTGTAGTCACTGTTGAACAAAATGATGTGACCGATGAAGGCAGTGTTGTCCTTCACCTGCGCCGTCACAGAGTCGCCGACCTTGCGGGCATACACCGCCTCGATCAGCTCGATCCCGAGGCTGCGGGCCAGTGCATGGATATCCGGCATCGAGCGCAGGATGCCGTCGCGCGGCGCGCGCAACAGGCGGATTGCGCAATGACCACGGGCCACTGGCGCATGAGGGGCAACCTGACCTTCGACGGCCCAGCGCACCCAACGCTCCCACGGATCGAAATCACTGAAGGCATGACGCGCCAGATCCCAGATGTGCATGCCGCCGGGGCGCATGTTGGTTTCCACCGCCGAACTGAAACCATCGCGACGCAGGAACACCTCGTTGTGCCAGGCACCGTTGTCGGTCGACACCAGATCCGCCATGTGCTTTCCGGCAGCGATCAGGCGCGTGTGCAACTGATTCGCCAGCGGCGCGGGTACCACTTGCTGGATCTCGGCACGATAAGCACCTTCGGTGGTCGTTTTCTCGGTGATCCAGGTGCTCCCGGCGACGTTGTCCCAGCTGTATTCACGTGCGCCCTCGATCAGTTCTTCGAGAACGATCCCGCCATCGCGATAGGGTTTGAGGGCCTGCCATGCCTCCTCACACTCGGATGGATGATGGATCACCCGGCAACCACGGCTCGCACCTTCACAGGCGGGTTTGATGAACGCCTTGCCGCCCAGCGAGACGACCCGCTCACGCAGTTGCGCGAGGTTTTCAATACGAGTCGAGGCAACCGGGCGATAGTCTGCCGGAGCAGCATCGGCGGCGGCTTCGAGGCCACGAAAAATCTGTTTATCGAGTCCCGCCCGCGCCTGTGCTGCGGTAATGCCGGGCAATCCGAATCGCTGCGCCAGTGCAGCGCCGAGCAAGACGCCGCGATCGGAAAACGGCAGCACACCGAGCAACTTCCAGCGATCTGCACTGAGGCAGCCGCTCACCAGTTCCACGGAATCGGACAAGTCTTTTTCGGCAAAGGACGTGGTGCAGACGTGATCGGCAACCCGGTGATCATCCTTGTGTATCTGCTCGACCAGAAGCACCAGTCGCGCGTTGTACAGACGATGGCTCAGATCGCGCAGTTTCTGGATATCGTTGATCCGGTTGCCGTTGTAACCGACCACCACCAGACAAGACGTCGTACTCATAACCCCTCCTGCGTTCCGTGAATCATTCGTGCAGCGCGGCGTTGGACCGGCGAACCATCCAATACCAGGCCAGAATCCCGCCGGCTCCGATCAGCGCCAGCAATACCGCGTTGAACGGCGCCGGTACCACACGCATGACCAGTACCGTGAGGCCTGCGCCGACACCCAGCGAGACTTCCTTGACGAACATGTTGTTCTGCTTGACCGAGAAGTAGTCGAGGTAGCTGAACGCGCACTCGGCCACCGACAGCAGCGCCACCCAGACAAGGGCTCCGAGCAGTGTTTCGACATGGAACAGCGCGGGCGAGGAAAGCACGGCAAAGCCACCGGCGATGATCGCGATCACGGTCAGCACCTTGAAGCGCCCGGTGCGCTCGATCAGCTTCATCACGGGCATCTGTGCAAACACCACCACCGCACTGTTCAGGATCAGCATCAGGCCGTACCAGGCTGGCAGCTCACCGGTCTCAAGCAGGATGGCTTGCGGCAGGATCGAAAATACCCCGAACAACTTGATACCCATGATGATCCCAGCGACCACCCAAGGCAGCTTGTTGCGCCAGCCGCTGCCCTCATGCGTCACCGCAGGTGCGACGCCTGGCGCGGTGGTGAACGTGGCACCGAAGGCAATCGGCAGGCACAGCAACACGAATGCGGCCGCCCCCAGGAAAAACGTCGTCGGGGTCAGCAGCGGCGAGAGCAGGATCAGCCCTGCCACCAGACTGCCCATGTTCATCGCCACCCGGTTATAGGCCGCACCTTCTTTGGTCTGCGCCGCTTCACTCTTGATCAGATAGCCGGCAATGGCGATTCCGTAGGCGAACAGCGCTGCGGCAAACATCACCACACCTTGTTGACTGGTCAGTGCCAGCAGCACCAGCCCGAGACCGGCGCACAGCAGCGTCACGCTCAGCGAGCGCCGTCCCAGAATCAGCAAGGTCAGCGGCAGCAACAGCAGCAGGGCGCGATAGCCCAGTGCCAGAATGCTGTTGGTGGCGGTATCGAGCCAGACATTGGCCTTGCCCAGCACCGCGAACAGCGAGACAGCGGTGATCATGCGGATCACGAACAACCGCACGTTAATGACCGGTTTGGCGACTGCAACCGTTGTTTCAATACTCATTGAAAGCCCCTGACCAGCAAACGTCGGAAAGTCTGTCAGGCGATGGTAGAGACGCAGGTCACTTTCGGTCAGAGCAAGTTCGTATAGAATCCAACGAAGTTTACTGCTGGGGAGACCAGTAAAATGCAGGTTCAACGCGCCGTGATCGCCGCGATCGAATTCCAGCCGGGTGCACCACTGGTGCAACAGATCGTCGATCAGTTGTCCCGCGCAATCAGCAGCGGCGCTCTGCCACACGGTGCCCGATTGCCCCCGATTCGTGAGCTTTCAGAGCTGATGAATGTCGGCAAATCCACGGTGGTCGATGCCCTTGACCGCTTGCGGGCCAAGGGCCAGGTTGTGTCGCGTCAAGGCTCCGGGCACTACGTGCACCGTTCGAGCAGTTCGCAGCCCGGCAGTCGCGGCCCTGATCTGCTGCCCCAGGACACTCTCAGCGTCGTTCGCCGCGCCTTGTTGCTGGACAACGGCGCATTGCGCCCGGGCTGCGGTTTCCTGCCCTCGTCCTGGCTGCCTGCCGAAGAACTGCTCAAGGCCGTACGCGGTACTTTGCGCGCCACCACCCTGCGTATGGGTGAATACGGCGTTGCCGGCGGCTACCTGCCCTTGCGTCAGGCATTGCGGGTAAAACTGGCGAGCTTCGGCATCGAGGCGCCGGTGGAGCAGATCATCACGACGGCCAATACCATGCAGGCGATTGACCTGCTGATGCGCCTGCTGATCAAACCCGGCGATACGGTACTGCTCGATGATCCCTGTTACTTCAACATGCACGCCAATCTGGCATTGCACGGCGCCAGGGTCATTACCATTGCCCGCGATTGCGACGGCATGGATCTGGAAGCCTTCGAACAACTGCTGATCGCCCATCGACCGGTGCTGTACATGACCAACAGCACCCTGCACAACCCGACCGGTCACTCCTTCTCCCCGGCACAGGTCTATCGTTTGCTGGAGTTGAGCCATCGTTATGGCTTCCACCTGGTCGAGGACGATTTGTACTGCGATATCCAGCAGCGCCGCACCCCGCGACTGGCGGCGAGCGGACTGGACAACGTCAGTTACGTTTCCGGTTTCTCGAAAACCCTGACCGCCAACAGCCGGGTCAGTTATGCGGTGCTGTCAGCACCACTCGCTGCACGGATGATTGCGCTGAAAATGGCCTGCGGCGGCGTCACCTCCGAACTGGCCGAGCAGATTACCTGCACCATGCTCAGCGATGGCAGCTACGCCAGACACACGCGGCGCACGGTAGATCGCCTTTATGAATCCAACAGCCGGGTCGCCGGCTGGCTGGTCGAAGCGGGTTGTTCGGTGTCATCGCTACCGGGGGAGGGTCTGTTCATCTGGACGCGTCTGCCCGAGGGCAAACATGCCGAAACGCTCGCCCGCCGGGGTCTGGAAAATGATCTGGTGCTGGCACCGGGCACCCTGCTGAGCAAAGCGGCGGATGCCGACAACTATCTGCGCTTCAACGTCGCACACAGTGATCACGTGCAAGTGCGTGAACGGTTCCTGCGCTTGCTCGACGAGAAATAACGATCAATAAAAAACCCCGCTCATCTCTCGATGAACGGGGTTTTTCGTACAACGTTCGAACCTTACGGTGCGTACGTCAGCAGCAGCTCGGTCGGCACCTTGAAGTCCAGGGACATCATGACGCTCAACGCGGTGATGGTGAAGATCGAGAACACGAACAGCTTGCGTGCCCAGACCGTGTCATCCACCGCCTTGTAGCCGGTCCAGGCCATGTACAGCCAGTACATGCCCATGGCCGCGGCGACGGCGAGGTAGCTCATGCCGGCGTAGCCGCTGAAGGTCAGCATCAGGGTCGCCACGAGGAACGCCAGGATGTAGAGCAGGATGTGCTTCTTGGCTACCTGGATCCCGCGCTTCACTGGCAGCACCGGAATCGACGCGGCCAGGTAATCGTTGAAGCGGAAGATCGCGATAGCGTAGGAATGCGGCATCTGCCACAGGCTGAACATTACCAGCAGGGTCAGCGCGGCCATGTCGAAACTGTTGGTCACGGCCACGTAACCGATCACCGGCGGCATGGCGCCCGACAGACTGCCCACCAGCGTGCCGTGAACCGACTTGCGCTTGAGGTACAGGCTGTAGAAGCCGACGTAGATGATGAAGCCGATCACGGCGAACAGGGCAGCCAACGGGTTGGCCACCTTGTACAGCAACGCAACGCCGGCGACACCCAGGACGGTCGCATAGACCAGGGCCAGTTTCAGGGAGATCAGGCCCTGGACCAGCACCCGGTTCTTGGTGCGTTCCATCTTCAGGTCGATGTCGCGGTCGATGCAGTTGTTGAACACGCAACCGGAGGCCACAACCAGGGAAGTGCCGATCATGGCGGCCAGGAACACCGCCAGATCGACATGCCCTTTCGAGGCCAGGAAGAACCCGCCTGCCACAGAAAGCACGTTACCGAAAATGATCCCCGGTTTGGTGATTTGGATAAAGTGCTTGAGCGACATCGGGTTTACCTCACTTCGCCATCATGTAGGTGTGGATGCTGAACATGATCCACAACGACAGACCGACCAGCAGCACGATCACGATGGCCGTAAAGACGAACGCAATCACGTTGTTACGCTGGGCAATGGAACGGTCCAGGTGCAGGAAGTAATACAGGTGAACGATCACCTGGATGACTGCGAACAGCAGGACGATTGCCAGCGTGGTGGACTTCGGCAGGGTCGGGAACATCACCAGGCCGAACGGGATGACGGTCAGGATCACCGACAGGATGAAGCCGATGGCGTACGACTTTACGCTGCCGTGGCCAGCATCATGGCTGTCATGGGAGTGTGCATTAGCCATTACAGGGTCCCCATCAGGTAAACAACGGTGAATACGCAGATCCACACCACGTCCAGGAAGTGCCAGAACAGGCTCAGGCAGCTCAGACGGGTCTTGTTGGTCGCCGTCAGGCCGTGCTTGTTGACCTGGTACATCATGATGCCCATCCAGATCAGACCCGCAGACACGTGCAGACCGTGGGTACCGACCAGGGTGAAGAACGCCGACAGGAAGCCCGAACGGCTAGGACCGAAGCCCTCGGAGATCAGCAGGTGGAACTCGTTGATCTCCATGGCGATGAAGCCTGCGCCGAGCAGGAAGGTCATGAACAACCAGCCCAGAACCTGCTGCTTTTTACCTTTGTACAACGCCAGCATGGCGAAGCCGTAGGTGATCGAGCTGAACAGCAGCAGAGCGGTTTCGCCCAGCACGTATGGCAGTTCGAAGATGTCGTGGCCCGACGGGCCACCGGCGACGTTGTTTACCAGTACCGCGTACACCGCGAAGATCGACGCAAACAGAATGCAGTCGGTCATCAGGTAGAGCCAGAAACCGTATACGGTCATCTCGCCCGAGTCGTGGTGATGGTCATCGTGCCCATGGTCATGGCCATGGGCGTGTCCAGCATTGGTCACTAAGTTCGACATTGTTTAAGCCTGTTCCAACTTGGTTTCAACACGGGTCGCGGAAGCAGGGATCTTCCCGGCCGCTACCAGACGCTTGTGCTGCTCGGCTTCGATGCGCTCGATCGTTTCAACCGGAACCATGTAGCCCTGGTCGTCACGTGCAGCGTGGATCACGAAGTAGATGACAGTGCCGGCCAGGCTGGCGATCGCCAACCACCAGATGTGCCAGATCATCGCGAAACCGAACACGGTCAGCAGTGCGCCCATCACCACGCCAGTGGCGGTGTTGTTCGGCATGTGGATCGGTTCGTACTTGGCCGGAGCCTGGTACGCAGTACCGTTTTCCTTGGCTTCGGTGAACGGGTCGATGCAGTCAGCCTTTGGCAGTACAGCGAAGTTGTAGAACGGAGGTGGCGACGAGGTCGACCATTCCAGGGTATGGGCATTCCACGGGTCACCGTGTTCGCACATGTTTTCCGGTTTGTTGCGGTCACGTACCGATACATACAGCTGGATCAGCTGGCAGGCGATACCCACAGCGATCAGGATCGCACCGAACATGGCAACGTACAGGTACGGTACCCACTCAGGGTTGGTGGTGGCGTTCAGACGACGGGTCATGCCCATGAAGCCCAGAGCGTAGAGCGGCATGAACGCAACGAAGAAGCCCGAGATCCAGAACCAGAACGCTGCTTTACCCCAGCCTTCGTGCAGCTTGAAGCCGAACGCTTTCGGGAAGTAGAAGCCGAAGCCTGCGATGTAGCCGAATACCGCGCCGCCGATGATCACGTTGTGGAAGTGCGCGATCACGAACAGGCTGTTGTGCAGAACGAAGTCAGCACCCGGGATGGCCAGCAGTACGCCGGTCATGCCGCCGATGGCGAAGGTCACCATGAAGCCCAGGGTCCACAGAACCTGGCTGGTGAAGCGCAGACGGCCCTGGTAGATGGTGAACAGCCAGTTGAACAGTTTCACACCCGTCGGGATGGAAATCAGCATCGTCGCCAGACCGAAGAAGGCGTTGACGCTGGCACCCGACCCCATGGTGAAGAAGTGGTGCAGCCAAACCATGAAGCCCAGTACCGAGATCGCGCCCGAAGCGTAGATCATCGAGTGATGGCCGAACAGTTTCTTGCCGGTGAAGGCCGAGATGACTTCCGAGAAAATGCCGAATGCCGGCAGGATCAGGATGTAAACCTCAGGGTGGCCCCATGCCCAGAACAGGTTGACGTACATCATTGGATTGCCACCAAGTTCATTGGTGAAAATGTGGAAATCCATGTAACGGTCAAGGGTCAGCAGTGCCAGGGTAGCGGTCAGGATCGGGAACGAAGCCACGATCAGAACGTTTGCCCAGGTGCAGGTCCAGGTGAAGATCGGCATGTCCATCAGTTTCATGCCAGGGGTACGCATTTTCAGCACGGTCGCGAGGAAGTTGACCCCGGTTAACGTTGTACCCAGACCCGATAGCTGTAGCGCCCAGATGTAGTAGTCCATCCCCACGCCAGGGCTGTATTGCAGACCCGACAGCGGTGGATAGGCAACCCAGCCGGTCTTGGCGAATTCGCCGACGCCCAGGGACAGGTTGATCAGCACGACGCCGGACACCAGCAGCCAGAAGCTCAGGGAGTTCAGGAACGGGAACGCAACGTCACGGGCGCCGATCTGCAGCGGCACTGCAAGGTTCATCAGGCCGGTGAAGAATGGCATCGCCATGAAGATGATCATGATCACACCGTGAGCGGTGAAGATCTGGTCATAGTGTTCAGGTGGCAGGTAGCCAGGCGAACCCTCGGTGGCCATGGCCAGCTGGGTACGCATCATGATGGCGTCGGCAAAGCCACGCAGCAGCATGACCATGGCAACGATGATGTACATCACGCCGATTTTCTTGTGGTCGACCGACGTCAGCCACTCGGTCCACAAGTAAGTCCACTTCTTGAAGTAGGTGATTGCAGCGAACAACGCCAGACCACCGAGCGCGATCATCGAGATGGTGACCATCACGATCGGCTCGTGGAAAGGGATCGCTTCCCAACTTAATTTACCAAACATCGTTTACTCCTCTGCCCCGGCAGCTGAATGCGAATTCGAGTCCATATCCGTTGCCGCCACTTCTTTCTCTTTCTTCTCGTGCTTCAGCGGCTTGCCCGGTTTCATGCCTTCGTACTTGTCGACGATGGTCTGGAACAGGTTCGGCGTGACCGAGGAGTAGAGCTCGACTGGATTGTTCTGGCTTGGCTTGGCAAGGGCTGCGTATTCAGCGGCTTCAAGCTGTTTAGGTGCCTTTTTGACTTCACTTACCCAGGCGTCGAAATCTTCCTGAGAAGTTGCGATCGCTTTGAATTTCATACCGGTGAAACCAGCGCCGCTGTAGTTGGCGGAGATACCGTCCATTTCAGCGTTGCGGTCAGCGATCAGGTGCAGCTTGGTGGTCATGCCCGCCATCGCATAGATCTGGCCGCCCAGGCCCGGGATGAAGAACGAGTTCATCACCGCATCCGAAGTGATCCGGAAGTTAACCGGGGTGTGCGCCGGGAATACGATCTTGTTGACCGTGGCGATGCCTTGTTCCGGGTAGATGAACAGCCACTTCCAGTCCAGCGCGACCACTTCGATGGTCACAGGCTTGACGTCGGATTCGATCGGACGATACGGATCCAGCGAGTGGGTCGACTTGTAGGTGATGTAACCCAGGGCAATGATGATCAGGACCGGAATGGTCCAGACTGCCACTTCGATTTTGGTCGAGTGCGACCATTTCGGGGTGTAGACGGCGTTCTTGTTGGAGGCGCGGTACTTCCAGGCGAACAGGAAGGTCATGACGATGACCGGCACAACGACCAACAGCATCAGCAGCGTAGCGGTGATGATCAGGTTGCGCTGTTCCAGGCCGACCTGGCCCGTTGGATTGAGCAAGGTCATGTTGCAGCCTCCCAGCAACAACGTGCCGAGCAGCGGCACTAGGCCTAGTAATCTGGGGTACCTGTTTTTACTCATCTCACGACCTCTAAAGCAGCTTGCGCAATGCAGTTGGGTTTTGATCGCCAACACTTCACCCTGCCAAGGGTTGGCATTTTCTTTGGATTGAATAAGGGCCGCCCGTCGCGCGTCAGACGCTCGACAAATCCTGGGACAGCGGTCAGTTCTTATTCGAATTCGTGGTCAAAGGCCTTGTTACAGACCAATTCCATTTGGTGCGGAAAGTTGGAAGGCACCGACACCTGGGTGTCTCGCAAGCCTTTCGGCCCCTCGACACCCGACTTCCTGCTCAGTTCCTTATAAAGGTTGAACAGTGCCGGGAATTCAGTGCGGGCGATTGTAGATAGGTAGCGCCCTATACACCATGTCTTATCCCGAAATAATTTTTATCGCTCAGAGCAACAATCCATCACCGTTTTTGCAAAAGTGACCCATGCTATCGAAATCGATTCTCAACAAAAACACCAAAAAATGTAGGTGTACCTGACTCGGATCAGACAGTTCCGAAGACTTTTTCCGACACCGTGAAGCGCTTAAACCCCGATAACCCAAGGGCTTTGGCCAATTGCCACAGGTTGTTAAAACTGCCTGTTTCGGCACAAGCGTCCCAAAGCCGAAAACCCCTGAAACAGACCAATCCTTTTTTGTAACAACAGTCCAATCCGGGCCCGCGAAAGGCACTGCGACATGGCGCGTGTGACAACATGTCGCACACCTGTCGCACGCTCCCTTGCCGTTCGTCACGACGTTTTCACAAAGACCCTGAAATGCAAAACGCCCCGATTTGCGTCACTGCAAATCGAGGCGTTTGTGTTATCGGCACAGGGGCCGAAAAGTTGATTCAACGCAATGCTTTTCGGTTGCGCGAGGTCAACAGCGGCACCAGGATCACCACCAGCACGAAGGCCACGAGTGCCCACTGCGCCAGCGACAGACCGAGGATCGGCGGGTACGGCGTCGAGCAGAAACCATCGACCTGGAAGCCCAGCGGGAAGATCTTCGCCAGCGGCAGATCATCGACAATCGGCTGCAGTACATCGATGCCGCAACTCACCGCCGGGTAGAACTGGGTGTACACGTGATGCCCGGCGACACCGGCCCCGGCGATCGCACAGATCACCACCAGCACCTCGAACACGGTGATGCTGCGGCGGGTGCGCATGGCCGCGCCGATGAACGCGAACAGCGCGATCAACAGCAATGCATAGCGCTGCAGGATGCACAGCGGGCATGGCGCCTCGCCCAGCACGATCTGCATGTACAGCGCGCCACCGATCAGTGCCAGACAGATGACGCCCAGCAACACCAGATAGCGCCGCTCACGCCCCAATCGAATCGTTTCCTCGCTCATCGCGTTTCCCTTTCATGTCCATGGTTCAGCTGGCCGGCGGCTGCGCTTGCAGTTGCGCCATCAGGCTGATGTTGTCTTCGATATGCCAATTGGCCGCGATGCGACCGTTGTCGATCTGATAGATATCGGTTGCCCGGAAGTCTACACGCTGCCCCTGCCCTTTGAGAGCCTTGAACGTACCGGTGAAATGCCCGCGAAAGTGCAGATGCACCACCACGCGGTCGCCGGCAACGATCATTTGTTCGATCTCGCAGCTCAGGTCCGGCACCGCCGTGCGAAAGAACTTCGACGCCAGCAGCGGCCCGGTCGGCCCTTGCACCCGGCCTTCCGGCGGGGTCTTGTCGACAAACTGCGGCGACAGGGCGGCGGTGGCCAACGCCTCTTCGCCCGTGTTCCAGAAACTGCCGTAACGCCGCGCCGCCAGCTCCATCGCATCACGCTGGGCCTTGGGCAGGCTCTGATCGACGATCAGGGTCTGGGGTTCGATCAAGGCGGATTCGGCGAACGCGAACGGACTGGACAGCAAGGCAACCGACAGGCCCAACGCGGCCAGGCTGAAACGACGGGAAGAGGCGAAGTGCGACATGGGGGCGATCCTGATCATGTAAACGAACGAGCGCCTATCATCAGCATCGGGGAATAAACGATAAACCGGTTAAGAAACGATTAACCTTTAAACAGAATTTAAGAATCAGGACCGTGTAACGGCCAATCGCTGGCAAGCCAGCTCCCACAAGGATCGCGTCGAACTCAAATCCTGTGGGAGCGGGCTTGCTCGCGAATGAGGGCGACCCGGTTCCGGATTACTCCAAAGCAGCAGCCGGCCCGAAAAACTCATAACGGCTCTGCTTCTCCGGCACGCCCAGCGCCTTCAGATGACGCTTGATTGCCCCCATGAAGCCTTTCGGACCGAGGAAATAGGCGTCCACATCACGCTGCGCCGGCAACCACTCGCCCAATTGCTCCTGGCTCAGCAGGCCGACCTTGTCCGCCGCCGGGCTCACGCCGTCATCTTCGGCGTAGCAATAGAAGCGCTTGAGCTGCGGATGACGCTCGGCCAGACCGTCGATCCAGTCACGGAACGCATGCACGCTGCCATTGCGCGCGCAGTGAATGAAGTGCACCGGACGCTCGGTTTGCAGTGCCGCTTCCAGCATCGCCAGGGTCGGAGTGATGCCGACGCCGCCGCTGATCAGCACCAGAGGTTTGTCGCTGGCAGCTAGAGTGAACTCGCCCGATGGCGGAAACAGCTGAATGCTGGAACCGACGTGCAGTTGATCGTGCAGGTGATTGGAGGCTCGGCCGCCCGGTTCACGCTTGACGCTGATGCGGTACTGGCCTTTGTTGGCCAGGGCCGACAGCGAATAGTTGCGGCGGATTTCTTCGCCGTCGAGGATCAGCTTCATGCCGATGTACTGACCCGGCTCGGCGGCGAGGATCGGGCCCTTGTCTGCTGGCTCGAAGTAGAACGAAATGATTTCCGCACTCTCCTCGACCCTGGCCGCGACGATGAACTCCCGCGCCCCGCGCCAGCCGCCGACGGCTTGCTCTTTCTGGTCATAAATGGCGGTTTCGGCGCCGATCAGGATCTCGGCCAATTGACCGTAGGCCGCGCCCCAGGCGCTCATCACTTCAGGCGTGGCAATTTCATCGCCCAGCACTTCGGAGATGGCGCGCAGCAGGCAGGTGCCGACGATCGGGTAGTGCTCTGGCAGAATCTGCAATGCTACGTGCTTGTTGATGATCTTCGCCACCAGGTCGCCCAACTGGTCGAGTTGATCGATGTGACGGGCGTACATCAACACGCCGTTGGCCAGGGCGCGGGGCTGGTCACCGCTGGCCTGGTGGGCCTGGTTGAACAGCGGGCGGACTTGCGGGTACTCGGAGAGCATCATCCGGTAGAAATGGGTGATCAGCGCTTCACCGCCGCTTTCCAGCAGAGGCACGGTGGACTTGATGATGGCACGATCCTGGACGCTAAGCATAAGAGTGACTCCTGAGCTTTCTCTAAAAGTGCCTTGTTCACTCCAGTATTCATGCCAACTATTTTTTCCATACAATTCAACAACTTGAAAATTGTGTAGTCAGATCGACACAAGCCCCTCTATAGTCGCTTCGACTACAACGTGTCTCTTTGACTACAAGCCCATGTCCGCCAAATCATTGCTCACCGCCCTGCTCCCACTGGTCTCGGACCTGTCCCGCGAACTACCTGAAGGCGAGCGCTATCGACGCCTGCTCGAAGCCATGCGCGCCTTGCTGCCCTGCGATGCCGCCGCCCTGCTGCGCCTCGACGGTGAATGGCTGGTGCCGCTGGCCGTCGACGGCTTGAGCACCGACACCCTCGGTCGCCGCTTCAAGGTCAGCGAACACCCGCGCTTTGAAGTGCTGCTGGCCGGCGAAGGGCCGACCCGTTTCGCCGCCGACAGCGATCTGCCCGATCCGTACGACGGACTGGTCGACGGCCTCGACGATCATCTTGAAGTTCACGATTGCCTCGGCTGTCCGTTGTTCGTCGATGAAAAGCTCTGGGGCCTGATCACCCTCGACGCCCTCGATCCGGAGCGCTTCGAACCGATCGAACTCGATGCCCTGCAAGCCTTCGCCAGCCTCGCCTCGGCCACGGTCAACGCCGCCGAACGCATCGAACGTCTGGCGATTCGCGCCGAAGACGAACACCAGCGCGCCGAGGTCTATCGCCAGGCCAGCGGCCAGCAGAACCGCGAAATGATCGGCCAGAGCAAAGCGCATAAACGACTGGTGGAAGAAATCAATCTGGTCGGCGGCAGCGACCTGACCGTGTTGATCACCGGCGAAACCGGAGTCGGCAAGGAGCTGGTGGCCCAGGCCATTCACGCCGCTTCCAAGCGTGCCGAGAAACCGATCATCAGCCTCAACTGCGCGGCCCTGCCGGACACGCTGGTGGAAAGCGAACTGTTCGGCCACGTGCGCGGCGCCTTCACTGGCGCTACCAGCGATCGACGCGGCAAATTCGAACTGGCCAATGGCGGCACGCTGTTTCTCGATGAAGTCGGCGAGTTGTCGCTGACCGTCCAGGCCAAGCTGTTGCGGGTGTTGCAGAGCGGCCAGTTACAACGTCTGGGGTCGGACAAGGAGCATCAGGTCGACGTGCGCCTGATCGCGGCGACCAACCGCGACCTGGCCGAAGAAGTGCGCAGCGGCCGCTACCGCGCCGACTTTTACCATCGCCTCAGCGTCTACCCGTTGCGGGTGCCGGCGCTGCGTGACCGGGGTCGTGATGTGTTGCTGCTCAGCGGCTATTTTCTGGAACAGAACCGCTCACGCATGGGCCTCAACAGCCTGCGCCTGAACAGCGACGCCCAGGAAGCGCTGCTGACCTACACCTGGCCGGGCAACGTGCGGGAACTGGAACACCTGATCGGACGCAGCGCGCTGAAAGCGCTGGGCAACTGCAAGGTGCGGCCGAAGATTCTCAGCTTGAGCGCGATGGACCTCGATCTGCCGCGCGAGGTTGTGGATAACTCGCCGGCGCCGTCCGAAACGACTGCCGCCCTGCCATTGATCAGCGGTGACCTGCGTGCAGCCACCGAGCAGTATCAGCGGCAGTTGATCAGCGCAGCGCTTGAGCGTAACCGGGACAACTGGGCCAGTGCCGCACGTGAGCTGGGGCTGGACCGGGCGAATCTGGGGCGGATGGCGAAGCGGTTGGGGATGAAAAGCTGAAATGCTTATTCAAGATCAAAAGCACCCTCATCGGAACGCCGCCCGCCCAGCCCTCTCCCGGAGGGAGAGGGAGCCGATTGGGGATGATTCAGAGCTACACCGACCTGAAAGTGCATTGTTGAATCCATAATCGACTCGGTGGTTCAGGTCGATGTCAGACGCCAGACACCTCGGTCGGCCCCCTCTCCCTCCGGGAGAGGGCTGGGGTGAGGGGCTCTGGATCTCGACGCCACCCGACAACTAACCTAAAGCCCACCCCTTTGACGCCGATAACCCGGCATCAATAGTTTCTGGCGATTTCCAACCTCGCCCACCACCTTTCTCCACAGAAGGTTTTTATGTCTTCCAACAAAGCCCGCGCAGATTCACTTTCGCTTCTGCTGTTTACCTTGCGCAGCGGCAAGCTGATGGCGATCAACCTGCTGAAGGTCAGTGAAATCATCCCCTGCCCGCCGCTGACCAAGCTGCCGGAGTCGCACCCGCACGTCAAAGGCATCGCCACTCTGCGCGGCGCTTCACTGTCGGTGATCGACCTGAGCCGCGCCATCGGTGAGCGACCGCTGGAAGACCCGAACGGCGGCTGCCTGATCGTCACCGACGTCAGCCGTTCGAAACAGGGCCTGCATGTGCAGGCGGTGAGCAAGATCGTGCATTGCCTGACCACCGACATCAAACCGCCGCCGTTCGGCTCCGGCGGCTCCCGCGCCTACATTACCGGCGTGACTTCGGTGGACGGCACGCTGGTGCAGGTGCTGGACATCGAAAAAGTCATCCACGGCATCGCCCCGGCGCAGATCGAAATGGCCCCGACCGAGCTGAGCATGGAAGACGCCGAAGTGCTGGGCAACGCACGGATCCTGGTGGTCGACGACAGCCAGGTGGCGCTGCAGCAATCGGTGCACACCCTGCGCAACCTCGGCCTGCAATGCCACACCGCTCGCAGCGCCAAGGAAGCCATCGACTGCCTGCTGGACCTGCAAGGCACGGCGCAGCAGATCAACCTGATCGTCTCCGACATCGAAATGTCCGAGATGGACGGCTACGCCTTCACCCGTACCCTGCGCGAGACCCCGGACTTCGCCCACCTCTACGTACTGCTGCACACCTCGCTGGACAGCGCGATGAACAGCGAAAAAGCCCGACTCGCCGGGGCCAACGGCGTGTTGACCAAGTTCTCCTCGCCCGAGCTGACCCACTGCCTGATCGAAGCGGCCAAACACGTCGCCGCCCAGGGCTACTGAGCCTTGAGCGAGACGTTCTGCTTTCTGATGCGGCGCGACCTGAGCCAGGACGTGCCGGCCATCGAATGGCCGAACGGCATCGAACTCACGACCTACAGCGCCGAACGCGCACCCGCCGTGCATGAACTGATGCAAATCGGTTACCGCGAAGGCGGCGGTCGGGTGCCGGCGCTGGACGTCTGGCAACAGCAGTTTGAAAACGATCCGGAATACGATCCGGCACTGTGTTTCATCGCCAGTGATACCGAAGGCGTCATCGGCGTGGCGCAATGCTGGACCAGTTCCTACATCAAGAATCTGGTGGTGCATCCTCGGGCGCAAGGTCGGGGATTGGGCCGGGCGTTGCTGCTTCATGCGTTCAAGGCGTTTCGGGATCGACGTGAAGGGTTTGTCGATCTGAAGGTGCTGGAAGACAACCAGCGAGCGCAGCGTTTGTATGAAAGGTCTGGAATGTATGTGGTTCGCCGGGAATGGGTGCCGGACTGACAAACTAAAATCCTGCGGCATACTCCAACCTTGGCGATCACCCCTCCAAGGATGCCCGAACCATGAAACGCCTCGCCCTCTCCGTGCTTTGCCTCATCGCCCCGTTCGCCCACGCCTCCAGCCCCGACGCCTGGGCGGCCTACGACAAAACCGTGCTCGCCAGTTGCACCAAGGCCAGCGGCCTGAAAAACGCCAAACCGGTCGGCAACGCCGCGCAATTCGATGACCGGGTCGGCTATACCGCGCTGTTGCTGCAAGGCCAGTACCCGCAAAAACACATGAAAGGCCAGCAAGGCACCGAGTTGTGCCTGTACAACAAGAAGTCGAAAACCGCGTACGTCACCGAATGGGACTCGATCCGCCCGAACGCCAAGCCCTGAGCGAATGGCGCACAACTTGCTTCACTCCGGACCTGTACGGCGGCTTTATGTCGCCGATTCACACCCTGATTGAAGATTGCCCGCTCAATGAATACGACCTTTTCCTGCGTAGGTTGCGGCAAATGCTGCACCGATCACCATGTGCCCCTGACCCTGGCCGAAGCCCGCATGTGGGCGGCCGACGGCGGTCAGGTGATCGTGCTGGTGGAGGCGTTTCTCGCCAACGGTCTGGGTCTGCCGGAACAGCAGCGCGAGCATGCGCAGCGCCGTTCGGCGGTGGTGCGCAGCGGAATGTCCGACGCCCATGTGGCGATCACTTTTGCCGCCTACAACGTCGGCCCCTGCCGGAATCTTGACGAAGACAAGCTGTGCCGTATCTACGAACGCCGGCCGCTGGTGTGCCGCATCTATCCCGCCGAAATCAATCCGCACATTCCGTTGAATCCTGCGGCCAAGGACTGCCCGCCGGAGTCCTGGGAGCAGGGGCCGGACCTGATCGTCGGTGGTGAACTGGTGGATCAGGAACTGGTGACGCTGATCCAGCGCTCCCGTCAGGCCGATCGGGATGACATCCAGACCAAGGACGCGATCTGCGGCTTGCTCGGCATCCGCACCACCGCGCTCAAGGGCGACGGGTTTACCGCGTACCTGCCGGACATGGGCGCGTTTGCCTCGGTGATCGATCAGGTCACGGCGCAGCCATTGAGCGAAGTTTCCAGTGAATGGCTGTTTCATGTCTCCGGTGACGACATTGCCGGGCAAGTGCGGGCGGCCGGGGCACAAGTGGTGTCCGAACCGCCGCAGACCTACGCGTTCATATCGTTGCGAGCGGCCTGAGCGCCCTGCCGCCGCCCCCAGAACTCCCGCGCCAGCGAACGCAAATCCCCCGCCAGCCCCGCCACATCCTGTGAGTTGAGCTGGCTCTGGCGCCCCTCATCCACCGTCAGTTCGCAGGCCGTACGAATACTGACGATGTTGCGGTTGATGTCCTCGCTCACCGCGCTCTGCTCTTCAACGGCTGCAGCGATTTGCAGACTCATCTCGGTAATCTGCTCGACCCGCCCGCTGATCCCGTCGAGTGCCCGGGCCGCACGCTGGGCCTGTTCGACGCTGTTATCCACATGCTCGCTGCTCTGCTGCATCACCAGCACCGCATCCCGCGCGCCGTTTTGCAGGGTGCTGATCATCCGTTGAATTTCATTGGTCGACTGCTGAGTGCGCTGGGCCAGACCGCGCACCTCATCGGCGACCACCGCAAACCCGCGCCCGGCATCCCCGGCCCGCGCCGCTTCGATCGCCGCGTTAAGTGCCAGCAGATTGGTCTGCTCGGCGATGCTGCGAATCACCTCCAGCACCCCGGAAATCTCGCTGCTGTGGCCTTCGAGCTGATGGATGACCTCGGTCGCCCGCCCCAACTCTTCGGCCAGCCGCAACACCGCACTGCGACTCTCGCCGACCAACAAATGCCCTTCACGGGTTTCCGTTCCCGCCATATCGGCCGCCACCGACGCCTGCTGCGCATGGCTGGCGACTTCGGCCACACTGGCCGCCATCTGATGAATCGCCGCCGCCACCTGATCGGTTTCCGCCTGCTGCGCCAGCGTACTGGTGTGACTGCTGTGCAAATGATCCACAAGCTGCGCCGCATGCCCGGCCAGCCGTTGCGAGGCATCACCGATCCGCCCGACCACCGCACCGACCTGGGCTTCGAGCATCTGCAACGCAAACTCGATCTGCCCGAACTGATCCCGCCGCCCGGTATAAATGCCCTGACTCAACGGGTTGTCGGCAATCAGCCGCGCACGCTCGGTCAGACGCTCCAGCGGCCGCAACAACCAACCCACGCCCAAGGCACACGCGCCGCTGCCGACCACCAGCGCAGCAGCTTCGATGCCCATGGACTCCGGCCGCAGCCAGGCTTCAATCCCCAGTACCACCGCCAGCACCGAACTGGTCAACGCCATGATCTTCGCCCGCAAACTCAGCACTGGCAGCCGCTGCCACCGCGCCATCCGCCCCTCGCGCAACTGCGCATACGTCCGCTCCGCTGCGGCGATCTGCCGGGCATCCGGCCGTGTACGCACCGACTGAAACTCCACCGCCGCACCGTTCTGCGTGACCGGCGTGACATAGGCACTGACCCAATAGTGATCACCGTTCTTGCAACGATTCTTCACCAGCCCCATCCACGACCGTCCACGCTTGAGCGTCTGCCACATATGGGCAAACGCCTGCGCCGGCATGTCCGGATGACGCAACAGGTTGTGCGGCGCACCCAGCAGCTCGTCGCGGCTGTAACCGCTGATCTTGATGAAATCGTCGTTGGCGTAGGTGATCGCGCTGGTCAGATCGGTGGTCGAGAGAATATTCGCATCCGGCGCAACATCGACATTGCGCCCGGTCACCGGGAGATTGATCTTCATGGAAAGCGCGCTCGTTTTATTGGAAAGAGTCGGCAGGGCTGCTGACTCTAAGCGCACTCACTGGTTAAACGTTGATCTGGCTCAGGAACTGAGCAATTAGCCATCACTGTGACCGAAAATCACAGACGATGGCTGCAGGAGGGAGGTGGAATCAGCGCTTGCCCATCGAACGACGCGTGCCCGATGGCGCCACACCCGGAATCTTGGCGTGACGATCACCGTCCTTGCCCTTGAACTGCGGCAGTTTCGCCGCTTTGGCAGCCGCCAGCTCACCTGGCTTGAACGGAAACTTGAACGCAGGAATGGTCGGCTTGGATTCACCGGCCTCGGCCAGCTCTGCCGGGACATCGCTCACAGCGTTGTCGATTGGGGAAGTCATGAAAGCTCCGCGAAGCAAAAAGTCCGGCCCGGTGGACGAGCCGCGAAAGCGCGCAGTATACCTGCGCGCGTGGACTTTAAAGAGCCCCAAAACGGCTACGACCGGTGCCTTTTGGGGACTGCGCGACTAACGGATCACGTCTGCGGATCAACCCGATCCAGCGCCCGATTCACCGCCAGCTCGGCCAGCATAATGATCTGCTGAATGCCCAACGCCGTACTACGCTGCGGGCCGGAAAGCTCATTGGCGAAATTGCTGGCAATGGTACTGGCCGAGGCCAGGGATTCGCAGGCATTGGCCAACAGGCTTTCGGTGTCGACGTTGGGAGTGACGCTGTACATCGTGCTCGGGCACGGCTTGGTGGGGTTGGGGCAGAGGTAGTAGTCGAGGGCGCGTTTGATGGCTTCGCGGTTACGGGCGAGGTCTTCGGCGCGCATGGCCTCTTCGAGGGGGGTGGGTGATTCGAGGGGTGGGTCGGGTATCAGTTTGTCCATGAAAAACTCCTACTTGGCTATGGAGCCATCCCTTGTCGTTTCCACACGACAAAAGGTGGCAACTGTACGCAGGGTGGAAAACCGATAAGTAGGCAACCGGCCAGACCGAAGTCTGCCTGCGCACAGCCGCCGCGACGCAGTTTGCAGACGAAAGAAGACATCGGCAACGATTACGGGGAGATGCTTTGCAACTACTTGAAATCAGGTTTCCACGCCTGTTCGCTGAATTGGCAGCGACAGCCAAAGACTAGAGAGCGTGCTTCCGACGGACAACCTGAAAACCTTGTGGGAAGGATCCGGTGTAGTTGTTGAAATTTAAACAACCTCAAAAGCTCCCCTCACCCTAGCCCTCTCCCGGAGGGAGAGGGAACTGACGGTGTTGTTTATACGGAATACACCGACCTGAATCACCGAGCTGAACTCCAGTTTTGAGCAGCACCGCACTACGCTCTTCACCACTCAAAACGATGAGCGTTAGCTCGAGTACCGCTTTTGACGTGCCGGCCCCATCGGCAGGCTGAGTGGAGGGATTTATCCGGGGGTGGGAGCGAAGCGACCGTGCGGCGAAGCCGCATGCATCGAGAGGAGGTGCAGCGAAGCAAACCGTAGGCGATGCCCCCGGATGAATCCCGGAACGAAGGAACACCGAGCCAAAGCGAGGTGCCGTACGCCGGGACCCAGCGTTTTGCTTACTTTTGGGCGTCTGCAAAAGTGAGCCGCTGTAAGAGCGGAACCGCCAGCGGCAACACCCGCAGAAACGGATATTCACAAAGAACACCCAAAGCCTGGTCGGCCCAAAGGCCGCCAAGTCAAAAGCCGAAACTGACAGCGCCGTCAGCTAGCCGTCACCCTCCTGACCCCCAAACAAGTTTATAAAGACAAAACCTGCCCAAACCCCGTCCCCCTGGCGCCCCACAAGCATGCAAATCCAGAAGAAAAAGGCCCTGCTCGCCACCCTGCTTATCGCCCTCGCAGCCGCCGGTCTGTGGTACGCATACAAACCCGCCCCGGCCAAACTCGCGGCCCCCAGCGCCATCCCGGTACGGGTCGTCGCTGTCAGCGAAAAAGACGTCCCCCGCTACACCAGCGGCATCGGCTCGGTGCTCTCGCTGCACAGCGTGGTGGTGCGCCCGCAGATCGACGGCATCCTCACCAAGCTCTTCGTCAAAGAGGGCCAGTTGGTGAAACAGGGCGACCTGCTCGCCACCATCGACGACCGCTCGATCCGCGCCAGCCTCGACCAGGCCCGGGCGCAACTGGGCGAAAGTCAGGCGCAACTGCAAGTGGCGCTGGTCAACCTCAAGCGCTACAAACTGCTCAGCGTCGACGACGGTGTATCGAAGCAGACCTACGACCAGCAACAGGCACTGGTCAACCAACTCAAGGCCACCGCCCAAGGCAATCAAGCCTCGATTGACGCGGCACAGGTACAACTTTCCTACACCCAGATTCGCTCCCCGGTCACCGGCCGCGTCGGGATTCGCACAGTCGACGAAGGTAACTTCCTGCGCATGACCGACACCCAGGGTCTGTTCACCGTGACCCAGATCGACCCGATCGCCGTCGAGTTTTCCCTGCCCCAGCAAATGCTGCCGACCCTGCAAGGCCTGATCAGCGATCCGCAGCGCGCACAGGTCAAGGCTTACATCGGCGCCGACACCGACGGCGAAACCGGCAACCTGCTCGGCGAAGGTCACCTGACCCTGATCGACAACCAGATCAACGCCAACACCGGCACCATCCGCGCCAAAGCCGAATTCGACAACCCCAACCAGAAACTCTGGCCGGGCCTGCTGGTAACGGTAAAGATTCAGACGGCACTGGATAAAAATGCGCTGGTGGTCCCGCCCACCGTCGTACAGCGGGGCCTCGATCAACACTTCGTGTACCGGGTCAACGGCGACAAGGTTGAAGCGGTGCAGGTGCAGATGGTTTATCAGGGCAGCGGCCAGGACATCATCAAAGGCGTGAAACCCGGCGACGTATTGGTCAGCGATGGCCAGTCGCGGCTCAAGCCCGGTTCGACCGTACAGGTCATGAGCGAACCGCCGCAGGTGGTGCAAGCGGAGCCCAAGCCATGAAGCAGCACAAAGGCGTTTCGACCTGGTGCATCGATCACCCGGTGGCGACGATTCTGCTGACCATCGCGCTGGTGCTGGTCGGGGTGATTGCCTTCCCGCGCTTGCCGATTGCCCCACTGCCGGAAGCGGAATTTCCGACGATCCAGGTCTCCGCCCAACTGCCAGGCGCCAGCCCGGACACCATGGCCTCGTCCGTGGCCACGCCGCTGGAGGTGCAATTCAGCGCCATCCCCGGCATGACCCAGATGACCTCCAGCAGTGCGCTGGGCTCCAGCCTGCTGACTCTGCAATTCACCCTCGACAAGAGCATCGACACCGCCGCCCAGGAAGTGCAGGCCGCGATCAACACCGCCGCCGGCAAACTGCCGAAAGACATGCCGACCCTGCCGACCTGGAAGAAGGTCAACCCGGCCGACAGCCCGGTGCTGATCCTCAGCGTCAGCTCCACGCAAATGCCCGGCACCGAACTCAGCGACCTGGTGGAAACCCTTCTCGCCCGTCAGATCAGTCAGATCGACGGCGTAGGTCAGATCAACATCACCGGTCAACAACGTCCGGCAATCCGTGTTCAAGCTTCGGCGGACAAACTGGCGGCCATCGGCCTGACCCTCGCCGACATTCGTGTGGCGATCCAGCAGACCAGCCTCAACCTCGCCAAAGGCGCGCTGTACGGCGATTCGAGCATTTCCACGCTGTCGACCAACGACCAGTTGTTCCACCCCGAGGAATACAGCCAGCTCATCGTTTCCTACAAGGATGGCGCCCCGGTTCACCTCAAGGATGTCGCCAAAGTCGTCAACGGTTCGGAAGATGCCTACGTGCAAGCCTGGGCCGGCGATCAACCGGGAGTGAACCTGGTGATCTCCCGCCAGCCGGGGGCCAACATTGTCGAGACCGTGGACCGCATTCAAGCCGCCCTGCCCGGCCTCGAAGCCATGTTGCCGGCTTCGGTGCAGGTCAAAGTGCTGATCGACCGCACCCAGACCATCCGCGCGTCCCTGCATGAAGTGGAAATCACCCTGCTGATCGCGATCCTGTTGGTGGTGGCGGTCATGGCGCTGTTCCTGCGCCAGTTGTCGGCGACGATGATTGTCTCGGCGGTGCTCGGCGTGTCGCTGACCGCCAGCTTCGCACTGATGTATTTGCTCGGTTTCAGCCTGAACAACCTGACACTTGTTGCCATCGTGGTGGCGGTGGGGTTCGTGGTCGACGATGCCATCGTGGTCGTGGAAAACATTCACCGCCATCTGGAGGCCGGCGACAGCATGCGTGACGCCGCGATCAAGGGCGCCGGCGAGATCGGTTTCACCGTGGTGTCGATCAGTTTCTCGCTGGTGGCAGCGTTCATTCCGCTGCTGTTCATGGGCGGTGTGGTCGGGCGTCTGTTCAAGGAGTTCGCCCTGACGGCCACCTCGACCATCATGATTTCCGTGGTGGTGTCGCTGACCCTCGCGCCGACGCTGGCCGCGCTGTTCATGCGTAAACCGGTGCATCACGCCCATGACAAACCGGGCTTCAGCGAACGGCTGCTCGGCTGGTACGAAAACGGCCTGCGCCGCGCCCTCGCCCACCAGAAACTGATGATCGGCGTGTTCGGCATTTCCGTCGCGCTGGCGATTGGCGGCTACGTGTTTATCCCCAAGGGTTTCTTCCCGGTGCAGGACACCGGTTTCGTCCTCGGCACTACCGAAGCCGCCGCCGATATCTCCTACAGCGACATGGTGAAAAAACACCTGGCGATGGCCGAAATCGTCGCCGCCGACCCGGCCGTGCAGGCGTTTTCCCACTCGGTCGGCGTGTCCGGCAGCAACCAGACCATCGCCAACGGCCGCTTCTGGATTGCCCTGAAACCACGGGGTGAACGAGACGTCTCGGCCAGCCAGTTCATCGACCGCATTCGTCCGAAACTGATGAAAGTCCCGGGCATCGTGCTTTACCTGCGCGCCGGCCAGGACATCAACCTCAGCTCCGGACCGAGCCGTGCGCAGTATCAATACGTGCTCAAAAGCAACGACGGGCCGACGCTCGCCACCTGGACCCAGAAGCTCACGGAAAAACTGCGCAGCATCCCGGCGTTCCGTGACATTTCCAACGACCTGCAACTGGGCGGCAGCATCACCCACATCAGCATCGACCGCAGCGCCGCCGCGCGTTTCGGCCTGACGGCGAGTGATGTCGACGAGGCGCTGTACGACGCCTTCGGCCAGCGGCAGATCAACGAGTTCCAGACCCAGGTCAACCAGTACAACGTGATCCTGGAACTGGACACCAAACAGCGCGGCAAGGCCGAAAGCCTCAACTATTTCTACCTGCGCTCACCGCTGAGCGGAGAAATGGTGCCACTGTCGGCGCTGGCCCGATTCGACGCGCCGACCATCGGCCCACTGTCGATTGCCCACGACGGCATGTTCCCGGCCGCCAACCTGTCGTTCAACCTGGCGCCCGGCGTGGCATTGGGCGACGCGGTGATTTTGCTCAATCAGGCCAAGGCAGAGATCGGCATGCCGACCGCCATCAGCGGCAACTTCCAGGGTGCGGCCCAGGCGTTCCAGAGTTCGCTGAAAAGTCAGCCGTGGTTGATTCTCGCGGCGCTGGTAGCGGTGTACATCATCCTTGGTGTGCTCTATGAAAGCTTCGTCCATCCGCTGACGATCATCTCGACCTTGCCGGCAGCGGGTCTGGGCGCGGTGATCATGCTGTGGATCTGCGGCCAGGATTTTTCGATCATGGCGCTGATCGGGCTGGTGCTGCTGATCGGTATCGTCAAGAAGAACGGTATTCTGATGATCGACTTCGCCCTGGAAGCGCAGCGCCATCGCGGGCTGTCGCCGCAGGATGCGATTTTCGAGGCATGTATCACGCGGTTCCGGCCGATCATCATGACCACCCTCGCCGCCCTGCTCGGCGCCCTGCCGCTGATGCTCGGTTACGGCACCGGCGCCGAACTGCGCCAGCCATTGGGGATCGCGGTGGTGGGTGGCCTGCTGGTCAGCCAGATGCTGACGCTGTTCACCACGCCGGTCATATACTTGTGGCTTGAGCGGCTGTTCCACAAGCCCAAACCGGCGCCCGTCGCGGCGCTGGCAACGACAGACTGAGGCGGGTCATGCGCGTTCTGATTATCGAAGACGAGGAGAAAACCGCGGACTATCTGCACCGCGGCCTGACGGAACAGGGTTACACCGTGGATCTGGCCCGCGACGGCGTCGAGGGCCTGCATCTGGCGCTGGAAAGCGACTACGCGGTGATCGTCCTCGACGTGATGCTGCCGGGCCTCGATGGCTTCGGCGTATTGCGCGCGCTGCGTGCGCGCAAGCAGACGCCGGTGATCATGCTCACCGCCCGCGAGCGGGTCGAAGACCGGATCCGGGGTTTGCGTGACGGCGCCGACGATTACCTCGGCAAACCGTTTTCCTTCCTTGAACTGGTGGCGCGCCTGCAAGCGCTGACCCGCCGCAGCGGCGGCCACGAGCCGGTGCAGGTGAGCATCGCCGACCTGTGGATCGATCTGATCAGCCGCAAGGCCACCCGCGCCGGCACGCGCCTGGACCTGACCGCCAAGGAGTTTTCGCTGCTCAGCGTACTGGCCCGGCGTCAGGGCGAAATCCTCTCGAAAACCGCGATTGCGGAAATGGTCTGGGACATCAATTTCGACAGCGACGCCAACGTCGTCGAAGTCGCGATCAAACGTCTGCGCGCCAAGCTCGACGGGCCGTTCGACGAAAAGCTGCTGCACACCATCCGGGGCATGGGTTATGTGCTGGAGAGCCGTGGTGTCCAGTAACTCCATTGCCCTGCGCCTGAGCGGGATGTTCACGCTGGTGGCGCTGCTGGTGTTCCTGTTGATTGGCGGCGCGCTGTATCAACAAGTGGACAAAGGCCTGGGCCTGCTGCCGGAAGCGGAACTCGATGCGCGTTACAGCGTGCTCGAGTCCGCGCTCAATCGGTATGGCACCCCCGAGCATTGGGTGAAGATCAACGCCAAACTCAAGCTGCTCGGCGAAGAAGACAAACGCATTCGTTTCTGGGTAGTCAGCGGCGATCCGGGCTACGAGTTCGGCGAACCGGATGCCTTGATCCGCACCTTTGCCCAAGGAGCGCCCGGCATGCACGACCTGCAACTGCCCGGCCATCCCTATCCGCTGAAAGTGCTGCTCACCGAACTGCCGGCCAGGGATCAGCGCCCGCCGCTGCGCTTCATGATCGGCATCGATACCGAGACCGTTCACCAGACCCAGCATCAGTTGCTGATCGCGCTGGTGAGTCTGGCGGTGATCGGCGTGCTGCTGGCCTCGGCATTGGGTTACTGGGTGGCACGAATCGGCCTCAAACCGCTGATCAAACTGTCCCACGAGGCCCAGCGTCTGGCGCCGCCGTTGCGGGCCGGGCGTCTGCGTCTGTCGCCGTTGCCACCGGAACTGGAGCAGTTCGTCGACTCGTTCAACTCGACGCTGGAGCGGGTTGAACAGGCCTATTCACGACTGGAATCCTTCAACGCCGACGTGGCCCATGAGCTGCGCTCGCCGCTGACCAATCTGATCGGCCAGACCCAGGTCGCCCTCACTCGCGGGCGCTCCGCCGAGCATTATTTCGAAGTGCTGCAATCCAACCTCGAAGAGCTGGAACGCCTGCGCTCGATCATCAATGACATGCTGTTTCTGGCCAGCGCCGATCAGGGCAGCAAGGCCACCAAGCTGACCTCGACCTCCCTGGCCGATGAAGTGGCGACTACCCTCGAATACCTCGATTTCATCCTCGAAGATGCACAGGTTCAGGTCCATGTGAGTGGCGACGCACAGGTGCAGATCGAGATCGCCCATCTGCGCCGGGCGTTGATCAATCTGCTGAGTAACGCGGTGCAACACACCGCGCCGGGACAGGTGATCGAAGTGCAGATCACGGTCGAGGAACATCAGGTCAGCATCGGCGTGGCCAACCCCGGCGCACCGATTGCCAGCGAGCATTTGCCACGGCTGTTCGAGCGCTTTTACCGGGTCGACGCTTCGCGCAGTAACAGCGGTAATAACCATGGGCTAGGGCTGGCGATCGTCAAGGCGATTGCGCTGATGCATGGTGGGGATGTGTTTGTGCGCAGTGATCGCGGGATGAACACTTTCGGGATTCATTTGCCGGTCTGAAAAGCCCCTCACCCTAACCCTCCCGAAACGTCGGACCGCCCCGAGGGAGAGGGGACTGACCGAGTTGTTCTTTCGAGTTACGCCGACCTGAAAAATCCAGTCGAACTCAGATTCTGAAAAGTCCCCAATCGGCTCCCTTTCCCCCTCGCCCCTTGGGGGAGAGGGTTGGGCGGGCGGCGTTCCGATGAGGGGCTGACTTTTGCTTTTGCTGTAACAGTCATTTATGAAAATCATGCTGTTTCCCGACGCCCGGCAACCTTATCTTTGCCCGCACCAAACAGCACTTGCCAAGCAAGAAGGTTTTCAAGATGTCCAACAGTATGGGTATTGCCAGCGCTTTCGTTTTGTCCTCATTGATCCTGTCGCCGATGGCGATGGCTGAAGAATCGCAGTCGTTCGTAGCGCACAATGCCGCTCGCGCCCTGGCATTCGAACAGTATCAGGCAGAAGTGATGGCCAAGGCTCAAGACGCCACGCAAGCCCCTCAGGCCGCAACTTCCCAGACTCAGGCAGCCGAGAAAGACAGCTGAGTCGCGCAACGTTAAACGTTTCCCTCGACGCGGTTGTTTGGCTCTTCCCGTTCAACCGTCGTCCTTCCAGGCCACTGATTTTCAGTGGCCTTTTTTCGTTGTGGTGTGAAAGCGGTCCGGTGCGTCTCTTACCATTAGAAACACCCCGCACCTCAAGACATTGAAGTGCCAGTTGACCCAAGGAGCTTTACCGCAAGTGCGTTACCCAGTCCGCTTTACCCCGCTGTTCATTGCAATCGCCGCAACGATTGCTCCTGCCGCCCACGCCGCTGAAGCCGATAAGGAAGGTTTTGTCGAAGGCTCGAGCCTCAACCTCAACGCCCGCAACTACTACATGAATCGCAACCGCCTACAGAAAGCGGACGACAACATCGAGTGGGGCCAGGGTTTCCTCGGCAAATTCCAGTCCGGTTACACCGAGGGCACGGTCGGCTTCGGCATCGATGCCCACGCCATGCTCGGTCTGAAACTCGACGGTGGTGGCGGTACGGACAACTCCAGCATCCTGCCGGTCAGCGATGGCAACGGCAAAGCGCCGGGCTCGTTCTCCACCGCGGGCGGTACGTTGAAAATGCGTGCATTCGATACCGAACTGAAGGCCGGCGACCTGTTCCTCACCAACCCGGTGATCGCCGGCGGTGAAAGCCGCATGCTGGCGCAGACTTTTCGCGGTGTCAGCCTGACCAACCACAGCTTCGACGGCTGGATGATCGAAGGTGGCCAGGCGAGCTTCACCAAGCCGTACAACCAGAGCGGCCACAAACGCATCGGCACCTCGTACGGCACCCTCGCCGAGGGCGATAAAAGCCAGCACCTGAACTGGGCCGGCGTGTCCTGGAGCGGCGTCGAAGGCCTGACCAGCAACCTGTATGCCGCCGAGCTGAAGGACATCTGGAACCAGTACTACTACGACCTCGACTACACCTGGGCGCTGAACGATCGGGTGACCCTCAACCCGGGCCTGCACTTCTATCACACCCAGGACACCGGCGAGGCGCTGCTGGGCAACATCGACAACAACACCTACAGCCTGCATTTCACCGTCGGCATCGGCAGCCACAGCGTCACCGCCGCGTACCAGCGGGTCAACGGCAATACGCCATTCGACTACATCAGCCAGGGCGACAGCATCTACCTCGACAACTCCCAGCAATACTCGGACTTCAACGGCCCGAACGAGCGCTCGTGGAAACTCAAGTACGCCTACGACTTCGCAGGTGTCGGCTTGCCGGGCCTGACTTCGGCGGTGTCCTACTCGCGCGGTACGCTGGACCTGACCAAGGTCGATCCGGACAGCAAGGGCTACGCCTCGTGGTACAGCGCTGAAGGCCGCAACGCCAAGCACTGGGAACGCGACATCGACCTCAAATACGTGGTGCAGAGCGGCCAGGCCAAAGACCTGGCGGTACGCCTGCAATGGGCAACCAACCGCGGCGGCAACGGTTACGGCGCGCTGGACACTGACACCGATGAATACCGAGTGATCATCGACTACCCGATCAACGTCTTCTAAGATCGGCGCTACAGTAGAGAGGCCAGCCTTATGCGCTGGCCTTTTTCTTGCGTGTGCGGCAGCGACGTTTGTACAACTACGCTTATAAGACTCTTCAACCGATAACCCAACCATGATCGCGAGCCGCACCCCACCCGCTACGGGCAAGACCGGACATCCGGAGCTGCTGCTGATCTTCGGCAGTTTGCTGAGCGTTATCGCGATTGTGTGCATCGTCACTTTTCTGCTGATTCGCGAACGCGCCAACGCTCAGGAATCGGCGACTCGCAGCGCCACCACCATCGCCCAACTGATCGACGCCGATGTGCTGCGCACCGTCGAACTGTACGACCTGACCCTGCAAGGATTGATCGCCGCCGCCCAGCGCGACGACCTGAAAAACGTGTCGCCGCAGATCCGCCACCTGGCGCTGTTCGACCGCTCCACTACCGCGCGCTTCAAGGGCGACATCCTGCTTCTCGACAAGCATGGCGAGGTCATCGCCGACTCTTCGCGGATCGAACCGCTGCCGGGCAACTTCGCCGACCGCGACTACTTCCTCGCCCACGCCTTCAACCGCGACGCCGGCATGTTCATCAGTCGCCCGTTCAAGCCGCGTTGCGACTGCGACGACGCCAACCAGTGGCGTATCAGTTTCAGCCGACGTATCTCTTCGGACACCGGCGAATTCCTCGGCGTAGCGGTGGCGTCAATGAAGCTCGATTATTTCGACCAGTTGTTCAACAGCCTCGACATCGGCGTCGACAGCACCCTGAACATCATCAACAACGACGGCATCCTGCTGGCCCAGAAGCCTTATCTGCAAAGTGATTCGATCGGCAAGAGCTTCGCCGCCCGTCCCAATGTTGTGAGGATTCTGCGCGATCGCAGCGGCAATGGCAGTTTCAATAGCATTTCGAGCATGGATCATCAGCAACGGCTGTACACCTACTCCCAGGTCGGCAACCTGCCGCTGACAGTGATCGTGGCGCTATCGAGTGAGGAAGTGTTCGGGGCGTGGAAGCGCACGGCAATTCTGATCAGTGGCGCCACCGGCGTGCTCTGCCTCGGACTGCTGTGGCTGACCTGGCTGCTGGTCAGAGAACTGCGTCTGCGCCAGCGCGCCGAACATGAGCTGGCCCAACTGGCGGCCACCGATGCTCTGACGGGGGTCGCCAACCGGCGCATGCTCGACCAGTCGTTGCGTCACGAATGGTTTCGTGCGCAGCGCTCGGGCAAATCCTTGTCACTGCTGATGATCGACGCCGATCACTTCAAGGCATTCAACGACCGGCATGGCCATCAGGCCGGGGATCAGGCCCTGCGTGAACTGGCCAAGGTCATTACCGCGAATGTGCGACGCCCGACGGATCTGGTGGCGCGCTACGGCGGTGAAGAGTTCTCGGTGATCCTGGCAGAGACCGATAGCGCAGGCGCGCGACAGATTGCCGAGCATGTGCGGGCTGGCGTTGAGCAATTACCGCGTATGGAGGGCGATGAAATGCCGATGACAGTGAGCATCGGTATCAGCACCTGGACGGTAGCGAGTGAAATCAGTCTGGAACAACTGTTGTTCGCGGCGGACCGGGCGCTGTATCAGGCCAAGGAAGGAGGCCGAAACCGGGTGGTGCTGGCGTCCTGAACACAGGCATAAAAAAAGGCCACCCAAAGGTGGCCTTCAAAAAACTAGAGAGGTTTTTTACTTACACTGCCGCAACCGGGCGCATGTAAGAGATCGGTGCAGTGCTGGCGTCTTCGAACGTCACGACTTCCCAGGCGTCTTTCTGCTCAATCAGTTTGCGCAGAAGCTGGTTGTTCAGTGCGTGGCCGGACTTGAAGCCCTTGAACTCACCAATCAGGCTGTTGCCCAGCAGGTACAGGTCGCCAATTGCATCGAGGATCTTGTGCTTCACGAATTCGTCTTCGTAGCGAAGGCCGTCTTCGTTCAGTACGCCATCGGCATCGACCACGATTGCGTTTTCAACGCTGCCGCCGAGTGCGAGGTTGTGCTTGCGCAGGTACTCGATGTCACTCATGAAACCGAAAGTACGGGCGCGGCTGACTTCTTTTACGAACGAAGTGCTGGAAAAATCCACGCTTGCACTTTGGGTGCGGTTCCGGAATACCGGGTGATCGAAATCGATCTCGAAGCTCACCTTGAATCCGTCGAAAGGGACGAAAGTGGCGCGCTTGTCGCCGTCTTCCACTGTCACTTCACGCAGGATGCGGATGAATTTCTTGGCGGCGTCCTGTTCTTCCAGGCCTGCCGATTGAATCAGGAATACGAAAGGTCCTGCGCTACCGTCCATGATCGGGACTTCGGACGCGGAGAGCTCGACGTAGGCGTTATCGATGCCCAGGCCAGCCATGGCCGAGAGCAAGTGCTCTACCGTGTCCACTTTGACGTCGCCATTGATCAGCGTCGTCGACATAGTGGTTTCACCGACGTTTTCCGCGCGGGCAGGAATCTGCACCACAGGGTCGAGGTCAGCGCGACAAAACACAATGCCAGTGTCGACAGGCGCAGGCTTGAGGGTCAGGTAGACCTTCTCCCCGGAGTGCAGGCCTACACCTGTGGCACGGATAATATTTTTCAGTGTGCGTTGTTTAATCATGGCTTGGGCCGCTTCAGCGCAAATTGCGAACTGGTATCAACAAAGGCTGGCGATAATAGCAGACCGAGCCTTTGCTGAACACCAATCACCTTCATAGCCCTGATACATTCCATCAATCAGCCTGACGACGCAGGAAAGCCGGGATGTCCAGGTAGTCCAGGTCATCTTGCGGATTCATCTTCGCGGCAGTCGCAGCACCGGCCTGAGCCTGGTTGCGCATGACGGTCGGACGGTCCAGGTCACGGTAGTTCACAGCAGGTTGTTCCTGACGCGCAGGGGCCTGTTGTTGCACCGGAGCGGATGCCATGGTGGTGTGAACGGTGTTGTCGATGACCTTCACAGGCTTCTCGATTTTCGCGCCCAGACCCGTGGCAACCACAGTCACGTGCAGCTCGTCACGCATGTCCGGATCGATAACGGTACCGACCTTGACCATCGCGTGCTCGGAAGCGAAGGCTTCGATGATCGAACCCACGTCGGAGTACTCACCCAGGGACAGGTCAGGACCGGCAGTGATGTTCACCAGGATGCCGCGTGCGCCTTGCAGGTTCACGTCTTCCAGCAGCGGGTTGCGGATGGCCGCTTCGGTGGCTTCACGTGCACGGTTCGGACCGCTGGCGCAGCCAGTGCCCATCATCGCCATGCCCATTTCGCTCATCACGGTGCGTACGTCGGCGAAGTCGACGTTGATCATGCCCGGACGCTTGATGATGTCGGAGATACCGCGAACGGCACCGGCCAGTACATCGTCAGCCTTGGCGAAAGCCGACAGCAGGCTGGCGTCTTTGCCGAGGATGGTCAGCAGTTTTTCGTTCGGAATGGTGATCAGCGAGTCGACGCTTTCCGAAAGCATGCGGATGCCTTCGTCGGCGATCTGCATACGCTTGCGGCCTTCGAACGGGAACGGACGGGTCACGACCGCAACGGTCAGGATGCCCATTTCCTTGGCCACTTCGGCGATGATCGGCGCCGCACCGGTACCGGTACCGCCGCCCATGCCGGTGGTGATGAACACCATGTTGGTGCCCGCCAGCACTTCAGCGATGCGCTCGCGATCTTCCAGCGCAGCCTGACGGCCGACTTCCGGGTTGGCGCCGGCACCCAGGCCTTTGGTCACGCCGGTGCCCAGTTGCAGAATGGTGCGCGCGCCGATGTTTTTCAGCGCTTGAGCATCGGTGTTGGCGCAGATGAACTCGACGCCTTCGATGTTGCTCTTGACCATGTGGTTGACAGCGTTGCCGCCGCCACCGCCAACACCGATAACTTTGATTACCGGGCTTGCGGGGATGTTGTCTACGAGTTCGAACATTTTCCCTCTCCTTACATTCTCTAGTTTTTTCGCCTACTGCTGTTTGTTGCGGTGCTGCGGTAAAGCTTTAGAAGTTGCCTTGAACCCACTTCTTCAAACGGTCCAGCAACGGCGCCTGCGGCTCCTCGTTGCTGTAGCTGTCGCGGCTGCCGATGCCCGAGAACGAGATCCCGTCGGACTGCTTCTGCAGGCCGTACATCAACAAGCCAACGCCAGTGGAATAAATCGGGTTGCGCACCACGTCATCCAGGCCCTTCACGCCGTGCGGTACACCGAGGCGTACCGGCATGTGGAAGATTTCCTCGGCCAGTTCGGTGGCGCCTTCCATTTTCGAGGTACCGCCGGTCAGCACGATGCCGGCCGGGATCAGGTCTTCATAGCCGCTGCGACGCAGCTCGGCCTGGATCAGGGTGAACAGCTCGTCGTAACGCGGCTCGACCACTTCAGCCAGGGCCTGACGTGACAGTTCGCGCGGCGGACGGTCGCCGACGCTCGGCACCTTGATGGTTTCGCCGGCACCGGCCAGTTTGGCCAGAGCGCAGGCGTAACGGATCTTGATCTCTTCGGCGTACTGGGTCGGGGTGCGCAACGCCATGGCGATGTCGTTGGTCACCTGATCGCCGGCAATCGGGATCACGGCCGTGTGGCGGATGGCGCCTTCGGTGAAGATCGCGATGTCGGTGGTGCCGCCGCCGATGTCGACCAGGCACACGCCCAGTTCTTTTTCATCGTCGGTCAGGACCGAGTAGGCCGAAGCCAGTTGCTCGAGAATGATGTCGTCGATTTCCAGACCGCAGCGACGCACGCATTTTTCAATGTTCTGCGCAGCGTTGACCGCACAGGTCACCACGTGAACCTTGGCTTCCAGACGCACGCCGGACATGCCCAGCGGCTCGCGCACGCCTTCCTGGTTATCGATCACGTAGTCCTGCGGCAAGGTATGCAGCACACGCTGGTCAGCCGGGATCGCCACTGCCTGGGCAGCGTCGAGTACGCGTTCCAGGTCAGCGGAGCTGACTTCGCGGTCGCGGATCGCCACGATGCCGTGGGAGTTCAGGCTGCGGATGTGATTGCCCGCCACGCCGACGAACGCCGAGTGAATGCGGCAACCCGCCATCAGTTGGGCTTCCTCGATCGCGCGCTGGATCGATTGCACGGTGGACTCGATGTTCACCACCACGCCTTTCTTCAGGCCGCGGGACGGATGAGTGCCGATCCCGACGATTTCCAGCGAGCCGTCGTCCGCAACCTCGCCGACCAGCGCCACCACCTTGGAGGTGCCGATATCGAGACCGACGATCATTTTGCCGCTTTGCACGTTTGCCATGGGTCCTGCCTCTTCTTAATTCTTTGCGACAGCGGGTTGGGCTGTCGTCGGCGCTACTGGTTCCCGCCAGCCAACAGCGAGGCCGTTGGCATAGCGCAGATCGATGCGCGCAATGTTCGTAATCTGGTCTTTAAGCGTCTTGTCGTAGATGGCAATGAAGCGGCGCATCTTTTCCACCAGGTTGCCGCGTCCCAGCAGCAACTCGATGCCGGGGCCGGAACTGCCGGCACCGGTGGTCAGGAACCAGCTGCCACGCTCGCGCAGTTCCAGGCGCGCGATCGAGAAGCCCAACGGCCTGAGCATCTGACTCAGCACCTGATATTGCTGCATCACTTGCTGCTGGGCCCGCTGCGGGCCGAACAGCTGTGGCAGGTGTTCGTAATTCGCCAGTTCCTTGGGCGTGAACGCCTGGCCCTGGTTGTTGAGCAGCGACTCGTCACCCCAACGGGCCACAGGCAGTTGCTCTTCGAGGCGGATCACCACCTGATCCGGCCACACCCGACGGACTTCGGCGTGAGCGATCCAAGGCATCTGTTCCAGCTCCGAGCGCATGCTGGCCAGGTCGATGGTGAAGAAGCTCGACGCCACGTAGGGGGCGATTCGCTGCTGCACCGCCTGCTGGCTGATGTAGCTCAGATCACCCTGCACGGCGATTTTGGTGATCGGCCGGTCGGCATACGGCAGCAAACGCTGCGCGCCTTCGTAAGTGCCGAAACCGAGCGCCACCAGCAGCACCGGCCAGAACAGGCCTTTGAGGAACCCGAAATTGGCTTTCGGCAGGCGCGCGGACATCGGCTCTTTGGCCACCATTCGGCTGGCACCCCGCGGCACCGGCTTGCGGCCGGGAGCGGGTGGCTGATGTCTGAGCTGTGCGCCTTGCATGGTCTTAACCTCGCGCCTCTTTATGGCCATCGGCATCGACACTGGCGGCCAGAATGGCCAGAACCAGCTGCTGGAAATCCAGACCGGCCGCTTTCGCCGCCATCGGTACCAGGCTGTGATCGGTCATGCCGGGAGCCGTGTTGACTTCCAGGAACCAGAATTTTCCGTCGGCGTCCTGCATCACGTCCGCCCTGCCCCAACCGGCGATACCCAGCGCCTCGCAGGCTTGCGCCGTGAGGTCCATGAGTTCTTTTTCCTTGTCGGCATCGAGCCCGCACGGAATCCGATACTGGGTATCGTTGGCGATGTACTTGGCGTCGTAGTCGTAGAACGTGTGCGGCGTACCCAGGGCGATAGGAGGCAACACCTGGTCACGCAGGGTGGCGATGGTGAACTCGGGACCGTGGATCCATTGCTCGACCAACACTTGCGAATCGTAGGTACTGGCCGCTTTCCATGCGTCGATCAACTCGGACGCAGAACTCACTTTGGCCATCCCGATACTTGAACCTTCATGCGCCGGTTTGACGATCAAAGGGAAGCCCAGTTCCGTCGCTGCCGAAATACAATCGGCCTCGCTGCGCAGCACGGCGTGACGCGGCGTCGGAATACCGAGTGTGTGCCAGACCTGCTTGGTACGCAGTTTGTCCATCGCCAGCGCCGAAGCCAGGATGCCGCTGCCGGTGTAGGGAATACCGGCCACTTCGAGCAGGCCCTGCATGCTGCCGTCTTCACCGCCACGACCGTGGAGAATGATGAAGGCGCGGTCGATCTTTTCACTCAACAGACGCTGCAGAATATCGGCGCCGACATCGATCCCGAATGCGTCCACACCGGCGCTTTGCAGCGCAGAGAGCACGGCGTTGCCGGACTTCAGCGAAACTTCACGCTCGGCACTCAGGCCACCGAACAGCACGGCGACACGGCCGAAGTCTTTCGGGGCAATGGTGGAGAACAGGTTGGCGTAGGCAGCAGTCATTTCAACTTCCCCTCGACCGGTGCGGCCACGGCACCGGCGAACAACTCGCTTTTCAACAGTTTCGGTGCAAGACCGCCGATGTCGCCGGCGCCCTGGCACAACAGAATGTCGCCGGCACGCAGCAACGGCTTGACCAGCGGCGCCAGGTCGACACCACGCTCGATGTAGATCGGGTCCAGTTGACCGCGCTGACGGATGCTGTTGCACAGCTTGCGGCTGTCGGCACCCGGGATCGGCTCTTCGCCGGCCGGATAGACTTCCATCAGCAGCAGCACGTTGGCGTCGGCCAGTACATTGACGAAATCGTCGTACAGGTCGCGGGTGCGGCTGTAGCGGTGCGGCTGGTAGACCATCACCAGACGGCGCTCAGGCCAGCCACCGCGTACAGCCTTGATGACGGCCGCGACTTCGGTCGGGTGATGACCGTAGTCGTCGACCAGCATCACGTTGCCGCCGTCCACCGGCAGTTCGCCGTAGACCTGGAAGCGGCGGCCGACACCCTGGAACCCGGACAGGCCCTGGACGATGGCTTCATCGCTGACGCCTTCGTCGGTAGCGATGCAGATGGTCGCCAGGGAATTGAGCACGTTGTGGTTGCCCGGCATGTTCACGGACACATCCAGCGGCTCGCGATCAGGGCGCAGCACAGTGAAGAAGGTCTGCATGCCTTGTTGGCGCACATTGATGGCGCGCACGTCGGCCTCTTCGCTGAAGCCGTAGGTCATGGTCGGACGTTTCACCTGCGGCAGGATTTCACGCACCACCGGATCGTCCAGGCACATCACCGCCAGACCGTAGAACGGCAGGTTGTGCAGGAACTCGACGAAGGTTTTCTTCAGTTTGTTGAAGTCACCGTCGTAGGTCGCCATGTGGTCGGCGTCGATGTTGGTCACCACAGCCACCAGCGGCTGCAGGTGCAGGAAACTGGCGTCGCTTTCATCGGCCTCGGCGATCAGGTAACGGCTGGTGCCGAGCTGGGCATTGGTGCCCGCGGCGTTCAGACGGCCACCGATGACGAAGGTCGGATCCAGGCCACCGGCCGCAAACACCGAAGCGATCAGGCTGGTGGTGGTGGTCTTGCCGTGGGTACCGGCGACGGCGATGCCGTGGCGGTAGCGCATCAGTTCGGCAAGCATTTCGGCACGCGGTACCACCGGGATGCGGCGTTCCAGTGCGGTCGCCACTTCCGGGTTGGATGTGTTGACGGCGCTCGACACTACCAGCACATCGGCAGCAGCGGCGTTCTCGGCACGGTGGCCGATGAAGATCTGCGCACCGAAGGATTCCAGGCGCTCGGTGACCGGCGAAGCCTTCAGGTCGGAACCGGACACGGCGTAACCCAGGTTCAGCAGCACTTCAGCAATACCGCACATGCCCACACCGCCGATCCCGACGAAGTGGATGCGACGGATGCGGCGCATTTCCGGTTGCGGCATGGCTTTCTGATTCTCAACCATGGGCCACCTCCAGACAGGTATCGACCACGCTGCGGGTGGCTTCGGGTTTCGCCAGACGGCGGGCCGCTCGGGCCATTTCTTCAAGTCGTTGCGGTTGCATCAAGACCTCTGTCAGGCGCGCGGCAAGGTCCGCGGCACCAGTCGTTCTTTGCGGCATCAGGAAGGCAGCGCCTTCGCGGGCCAGATAATCGGCGTTGCGGGTCTGGTGATCGTCGATCGCGTGGGGCAAGGGCACCAGCATCGACGGCAGACCGGCGGCGGCCAGCTCGCTGACGGTCAATGCGCCTGCACGGCACACCACCAGGTCAGCCCAGCCATAGGCCTGAGCCATGTCCTTGATGAAGGGCTGCACCTGCGCGTCCACGCCGACAGCGCGGTAGCGCTCTGCAGTCACTTCATCGTGATTTTTGCCGGCCTGATGAAACACCTCCGGACGCAGGTCGACAGCGACTTGCGACAGGGCTTCAGGCAGCAACTTGTTCAACGGTTCTGCCCCCAGGCTTCCGCCCAGGATCAGCAAACGCGCCTTGCGTCCGGCCAGGGCCGCACGCGGTGTTTCGAGGAACAGCTCGCTGCGCACCGGGTTGCCGGTGGTACGGCGGCTGTCCGACAGGGTAAAGGTGTCGGGGAACGCTTCACACACCCGGGCGGCGAACGGCACCAGCAACCGATTGGCGGTGCCAGCCACAGCGTTCTGCTCGTGAACGATCACCGGCACGCCGGCCAGTTTGGCGGCAATGCCACCAGGACCGGTCACATAACCACCGAAACCAACCACGCACACCGGACGCAGGCGGCGAATGATCGCCCGCGCCTGCCAGACCGATTTCAGCAACATGAACGGTGCCTTGAGCAACGACAGCTTGCCCTTGCCACGCAGGCCAGTGGCGTTGATGCGATGCAATTCGAGGCCGGCGGCCGGCACCAGGTCGTTCTCGATCCCCCGTGGCGTGCCGAGCCAGTGCACGGTGTAACCCCGCGCCTGAAATTCACGGGCGCAGGACAGCGCCGGGAACACGTGGCCGCCGGTACCGCCGGCCATGATCAATACGTTAGCGCCCATGGTTCGGCTCCTCGGCGAAGTCGCTCTCATGGAATTCCATCTCTTCACTGCCCAGGTGGGTCCGACTTTCCCACTCGATCCTCAGCAACAGGCCAAGGCAGGCACAGCAGATCACCAGGGAACTGCCGCCATAACTGAGGAACGGCAAGGTCAGGCCCTTGGTCGGCAGCAGGCCGACGTTCACGCCGATGTTGATCAGGAACTGACCGATCCACAGGAACGACAGACCGTAGGCAACATAAGCGGCAAAAAACTGTTTGGCTTTCTCGGCCCACAGACCGATGTACATGCCGCGAATACACACGAACACGAAGAGCGCCACGGTGCACAGCGAACCCACCGCGCCCAGCTCTTCAGCCAGTACCGAAAACACGAAGTCAGTGTGGGCTTCCGGCAGATAGAACTGCTTCTGCACGCTGTTGCCCAGCCCAACGCCCAGCCACTCGCCGCGACCGAAGGCGATCAAGGCCTGGGACAATTGATAACCGGCACCGAACTGGTCCGCCCACGGGTCGGCGAAGTTGGTCAGACGCGCCATCCGGTAGGGTTGCATCTGGATCAGCAACACCACCGCCGCCACCGCCAGCACCACCATCAGCGAGAACCGGAACAGCCCGACCCCGCCAAGGAACAGCATCGCCGCTGCAGCCCCCATCATCACAACGGTGGCACCGAAGTCCGGTTCCATCAGCAGCAGGCCCGCCATCGGCAGCAGCACGATGAACGGCTTGAAGAAGCCCATCCAGCTCTCGCGCACTTCCTTCTGGCGACGCACCAGATAACCGGCGAGGTAAATCACCACGAACACCTTGGCGATTTCGGACGGCTGAACGTTGAAGAAGCTGAAGCCGATCCAGCGCATCGAACCGTTCACCTCACGGCCGATCCCCGGGATGATCACCATCACCAACAGACCGAATGCGCCGATCAGCATCAGCCAGCCCAGACGCTGCCAGGTGGCGATCGGAATCATCATGGTGACGATGCACGCGCCCAGGCCCAGCACCACATAGATCAGGTGACGGGTCATGTAGTAGAGAGCGCTGCCCGATTGCACCGCACCCACCTCGGTCGAGGCCGAGGCGATCATGATCAGCCCCAGGCCGAGCAGCGCCAGGCAACCGGCGAGCATGGGGAAGTCGAGGTCGATCCCACGTCCGGTGATGATCGGCGACGGGTACGGCTTGATGATGTTTCGCAGGCTCATGCCAGTTCCTCCACGGCGCGGACGAACTGGTGACCACGGTCTTCGTAATTCTTGAACATGTCGAAACTGGCGCAGGCCGGCGACAGCAGCACCACGTCACCCGGCTGGGCGGCGGCGCGGCATTTCTCGACGGCGTCGATCAGCGTGGTGGCGCGGATCAGCGGCACGGCATCACCGATGGCCTGGCCGATTTTGTCGGAGTCGCGGCCCATCAGGATCACGGCGCGGCAATGGGCAGCCGCCGGATCGCGCAGGTCCTTGAATTCGGCACCCTTGCCGTCGCCGCCGGCGATCAGCACGACCTTGCCGCTGATGTCCGCACCCAGGCCTTCGATGGCGGCCAGGGCGGCGCCGACGTTGGTGGCTTTGGAATCGTTGTAGTAACCGACGCCGTCCAGGTCACGCACCCACTGGCAGCGATGTTCGAGGCCGGCGAAGTTGCGCAGGGCCGCCAGCATGGCGTCGAACGGCAGCCCGACTGCGTGCCCGAGCGCCAGCGCCGCCAGGGCGTTCGACTGGTTGTGGGCGCCGCGAATCTTCAGTTCACGCACCGGCATCAGGTTCTGGAATTCGAAGGCCAGGTATTTCTCGCCATTCTCTTCGCGCAGACCGAACGCCTTGAAATCCGGCTGGGTGAGGCCGAAGGTCCAGCATGGCTGGCCCTCGCCCATCAGTGGCCGGGTCAGGGCGTCCTGACGGTTGACCACGAACTGTTTCGCGCCACGGAAGATCCGGTGCTTGGCCAGGTGATAGGCCGGCAGGCCGCTGTAGCGGTCCATGTGGTCTTCGCTGATGTTGAGCACGGTCGCCACTTCGGCGTTGAGCTGATCGGTGGTTTCCAGCTGAAAACTCGACAGTTCCATCACGTACAGCTCGACGTCATCGCTGAGCAGATCCAGCGCCGGCGTACCGAGGTTGCCGCCCACCGCCACGCGCTTGCCGGCCGCTGCCGCCATTTCACCAACCAGGGTGGTGACAGTGCTTTTCGCGTTGGAACCGCTGATGGCCACGATCGGCGCCTTCGCGTTACGCGCGAACAGCTCGATATCGCCGGACAACTTCACGCCACGGGCCGCGGCGGCTTGCAGGGCCGGGGTCGCCAGCGCCAGGCCGGGGCTCACGTAGAGCTCGTCGGCACGGCACAGGAACTCGACGTCCAGCTCGCCACAACGCACTTCCACGTGCGGATAGTCACGCTGGAGCGTGGCCAGTTCCGGTGGATTTTCCCGCGTGTCGGCCACGGCAAACGCCACACCCCGGTTCGCCAGGAAGCGAACCAGGGACATGCCGCTCTTGCCGAGGCCGACAACGATGCGGAAGTGGTCAGAAGCGATCAGAGACACTCGTTCTACCTCAGCTTCAGGGTGGCAAGGCCGATCAGCACGAGAATCACGGTGATGATCCAGAAACGGACGATCACGCGCGGCTCGGGCCAGCCCTTGAGTTCAAAGTGGTGGTGTATCGGAGCCATGCGGAACACACGACGACCGGTCAGCTTAAAGGAAGCCACCTGAATGACGACTGACAGGGTTTCCATCACGAACACGCCGCCCATGATGAACAGGACGATTTCCTGACGGACGATCACCGCGATGGTGCCCAGAGCAGCGCCCAGCGCCAGTGCGCCGACGTCACCCATGAAGACTTGCGCCGGATAGGTGTTGAACCACAGGAAGCCCAGACCGGCACCGATCAGCGCGCCGCAGAACACGATCAGCTCGCCCGCGCCCGGCACGTACGGGATCAACAGGTATTCAGCGAATTTCACGTTACCCGACAGGTAGCAGAAGATGCCCAGGCCACCGCCGACCATCACTGTCGGCATGATCGCCAGACCGTCGAGGCCGTCGGTCAGGTTGACCGCGTTGCTCGAACCGACGATCACGAAGTAAGTCAGCACGATGAAACCGGCGCCCAGCGGAATGCTGTAGTCCTTGAGCATCGGCAGGATCAGGGTGGTTTCCACCGGCGTGGCGGCAGTCATATAAAGGAAGATCGCCGCGCCGAGACCGAACACCGACTGCCAGAAATACTTCCAGCGACTCGGCAGACCACGGGAGTTCTTCTCGATCACCTTGCGGTAGTCATCGACCCAGCCAATGGCACCGAACAGCAGGGTCACCAGCAACACAACCCACACGTAACGATTGCTCAGGTCGGCCCACAGCAGGGTACTGACGCCGATGGACGACAGAATCAGTGCGCCACCCATGGTCGGCGTACCGGATTTGGACAGGTGCGATTGCGGGCCGTCGTTACGAACCGATTGGCCGATCTGACGGTTCTGCAGGGTGCGGATCATCCACGGGCCGTAGCACAGCGACAAGACCAGCGCGGTCAGCACACCGAGAATCCCGCGCAGGGTCAGGTACTGGAAGACCGCGAAGCCTTTGTAGAACTGTTGCAGATACTCCGCTAGCAGCAGCAGCATTAATGTTTCTCCAGACTGGACCCGCACAGGGCCGCAACGATGTTTTCCATCGCTGCGCTGCGCGAACCCTTGATCAAAATGGTGGTGTTTTTATCCTGCTCGGCGCCGAGGGCCTGGATCAGTTCGGCCTGTGTGCCGAAGTGATGCGCCTCGTTGCCGAATGCGTTCACGGCGTGGACCATGTTCGGCCCGACGGCGTAAAGCGCGGAAACCTTGCCCCGGGCGTATTCGCCCACGTCGCGGTGCCCCTGCTCCGCCCAGTCGCCCAACTCGCCGATATCCCCGAGCACCAGGACGGTGCGGCCGGAAAAGCCGGCGAGTATATCAACGGCCGCGCACATGGAGGTGGGGTTCGCGTTGTAAGTGTCATCGATCACGCGCATGCCGTTTTTCGCCAGTTGCGCGACGGTGCGACCCTTGACCGGTTGTACCGCGCCAAGCCCGGTAGCGATGCCGAACAGCGACACGCCCAGGGCGTGAGCAGCAGCGGCAGCGGCCAGGGCATTGGCGACGTTATGGGTGCCGAGCAGGTTCAGTTGAACCCGTTCCACACCTTCAGGACTGTGCAGGTTGAACGCCGGACAGCCACGGGCATCAGTGGCCAGATCGCTGGCGTGGAAATCCGCTTGCGTGTTGCTCAGCGCGAAAGTCAGCACTTTGCGACCGGCGGCGCGGAGCTTCCAGATACCGAATGCCTTGTCATCGAGATTCAGCACGGCGATGCCATCGGAGGCCAGCCCTTCGATGATTTCGCCTTTGGCTTCGACAATTTTCTCGGGCCCGCCGAACTCGCCGACATGGGCGGTCCCTGCGTTATTGAGGATCGCTACGTGCGGCTTGGTCAGCCCGACGGTGTAAGCGATTTCACCCAGACGCGAGGCGCCCAGTTCGATCACTGCCGCGCTGTGCTCCGGGGCAAGTTCGAGCAGGGTCAGCGGTACGCCGAGGTCGTTGTTCAGGTTGCCACGGGTCGCGTGTACCGAGCCGCGCGTACGCAGGATACTCGCGAGCATTTCCTTGACCGTGGTCTTGCCGCTGGAGCCGGTCACGGCCGCGACCGGTCTGGTGAACGCGGCACGATTCAATGCGCCCAGTTGACCGAGGGCCTGACGGGTGTCCTTGACCAGCAATTGTGGCAGCGTGCTGTCGGCGACTTCGCGCTCGACCAATGCAGCAACGGCGCCTTTGGCAGCGACCTCGTTCAGATAGTCATGACCGTCGAAGCGCGGACCGGTCAATGCAACAAACAGTTGGCCAGCCTTGATGGCGCGGCTGTCGATGCTCACGCCGTCGAAGCTTGCGTCCGCGCTGATCAACCGCGCGTCGAGTGCGTTGGTCAGTTCGCTGAGTTTCAGGGCCTTAAGCATGGGCCACCTCCCAGGCGGTCAGGGCGTGATCGGCCTCGACCAGATCGGAGAATGCGTGGCGCTCGCCGTTGATTTCCTGATAGTCCTCATGACCTTTGCCGGCCAGGACAATCACGTCATCCGCCGAGGCGCTGGCAATCAGTTGTGCGATGGCCTGGCCACGACCGGCCACGAACGTCACGTTATCCACAGCCGTGAAGCCGGCGCGGATGTCGTCGAAGATCACCGCTGGATCTTCGGTACGCGGATTGTCATCGGTGACCAGCACGCGGTCGGCCAGACGCTCGACCACTTCGGCCATCAACGGGCGTTTGCCGCGATCACGGTCACCGCCACAGCCGAACAGGCACAACAGTTGGCCTTTGACGTGCGGACGCAACGCCGTCAGAACTTTTTCCAGCGCATCGGGCGTGTGGGCGTAATCGACCACCACCAGCGGCTGGGTGCCACCACCGAGACGTTGCATGCGTCCGGCCGGGCCTTCGAGTTTCGGCAGCACCTTGAGGATTTCGTCGAGGGCGTAGTCCAGGCCAAGCAAGGCGCCGACCGCGGCCAGTACGTTGCTCAGGTTGAAACGACCGAGCAGCGTGCTGCGCAGATGGTGTTCGCCCTGCGGCGTCACCAGCGTGGCGCGCACGCCATGGTCGTCGAACTGTGCTTCGCGGACATATAGATACGCGCTGCTGTCGAGCAGGCTGTAAGTGATCAGGCGCGACTCACGTTTTTCAGCGGCCAGTTGCCGGCCGAAATCGTCGTCCAGATTGACCACGCGGCACTTCAAGTCATTCCAGGCGAACAGCTTGGCTTTCGCTTCGGCGTAGGCCTCCATGGTGCCGTGGTAATCGAGGTGGTCGCGGGACAGGTTGGTCATCACCGCCACGTCGAACGCCAGCGCGGTGACCCGGCCCTGATCCAGGCCGTGAGACGAAACTTCCATGGCCACGGCTTTGGCACCGGCCTTTTTCAGGTCGCCCAGGGTCGCCTGCATGGCGATCGGATTCGGTGTGGTGTGCAGGCCGCTTTGCAGCGAGCCATGGAAACCGGAACCGAGGGTGCCGACGATGCCGCAGTGCTGACCGAGCAGGTCCAGCGCCTGGGCAACAAGCTGGGTCACGCTGGTCTTGCCGTTGGTGCCGGTGACGCCCACCAGGTTCAGGTGATGGCTTGGTTCACCGTAAAAACGTCCGGCGATATCCGACAACTGCGCTGCCAGACCTTTGACCGGAATCAGCGGCACATCAGTGATCGGCAACACGGTGGCGCCTTCCACTTCGTAAGCCACGGCGGCCGCGCCACGGGTGAGTGCGTCAGCAATGTGCGCACGACCGTCGAACTTGCCGCCCGGCACCGCGAGGAACAGGTCGCCTGCGCGTACGTTGCGGCTGTCGAGCGCCAGTTCACGGATCAACAGATCGTGGCCGGCGTGGGGGAATATCTTGTTCAGACTAAGAGACATCAGCCGCGCCCTCCATTGGCTTTCAGCGGAACAGCCGGGGTGGCGTTGGCTTGCTGGGTATTCGGCAGGTTGTCCGGGGTGATGTTCATCAGGCGCAGAGTGCCGGACATCACACGGCTGAACACCGGCGCCGACACCAGACCACCGAAGTAGCCGGCCTTGGTCGGTTCATCGATCACCACGACGATGGCATAACGCGGATCGCTCATCGGGCCGAAACCGGCGAACAGCGAGCGATAGGAATTTTCGGCATAGCCCTTGGTGCCCACCGAGGTCTTGCGGGCGGTACCCGACTTCCCGGCCACGTGATACGCCGGGACTTGAGCACGGAACACGCCACGTGGTGCTTCGATTACTTGCTGCAGCATGCCCTGCATGGTTTTCGCCACGGCTTCCGGCAGCACCTGGGTGGTCTGCGGCGCCTTGTCGGTTTTGATCAGAGTCAGCGGTGCGAGACGACCGTTGTTGGCCAATGCCGAGAACGCGTGCACCAGCTGGATCGCCGTCACCGAAACACCGTAGCCGTAGGACAGCGTTGCGGTTTCAGCTTTACGCCACTCGCGGTAGTTCGGCAGGTTGCCGACACGTTCACCCGGGAAACCGAGGCCGGTGTCCTGACCGAGGCCGACCTTTTGTGCGAGACGGAAAATGGTTTCGCCGCCAATGTCGAACGCGACCTTACTCATGCCGACGTTACTGGAATTGATCAGAATGCCGGTCAGGTCAAGCACCGGACCTTCGGTCTTCGATACGTCCTTGATGGTGTACTTGCCGATCTGCAGGGAACCCGGATACACCTCGACGGTGTCGCTCGGTTTCCAGCGGCCGGTTTCGATCGCGGCGCTCATCGAGATCGCCTTCATGGTCGAACCCGGTTCGAACACGTCGATCATCGCGCGGTTACGCATCATCGCCGGCTGCAGGTTGCGACGGTTGTTCGGGTTGTAGGTCGGCTGGTTGACCATGGCGAGGATCTCGCCGGTCTTCACGTCCATGATCACCAGACTGCCGGCCTTGGCGCCGTTCTCGATGATCGCGTTGCGCAGCTCGCGGTTGGCCAGGTATTGCAGACGCAGGTCAATGGACAACGCCAAGGGCTTGCCGGCCTTGGCGTTCTTGGTGACCTGGACATCCTTGATCAGCCGTCCGCGCCGATCCTTGATGACTTGCCGCTTGCCGGGTACGCCGGCCAGCCACTCGTCGTAGGCCAGTTCGACACCTTCACGGCCGTGGTCGTCGATGTCGGTGAACCCGACCATGTGCGCAGTGACTTCACCGGCCGGATAGAACCGGCGGAACTCTTCGATGCCATAGACGCCCGGCACTTTCAGGTCGAGCACAGCCTGGCCCTGCTCGGGGGTCAGTCCGCGCACCAGATAAATGAATTCCTTGTTCGCCTGGGCTTCGAGGCGCTCGGCCAGGGCTTTCGGGTCCTGGCCCAGGGCAGCGGCGAGTGCCGGCCACTTTTCTTTGGCCAGCTGCATTTCCTTGGCGTTGGCCCATAACGTGGTCACCGGCGTACTCACCGCCAGAGGCTCGCCATTGCGGTCGGTGATCAAACCACGGTGCGCCGGGATCGGAATGTGACGAACGCTACGTGCATCGCCCTGCCCCTTGAGGAAGTCACGGTCGATCACCTGCAGGTCGATGATGCGCCAGCAGATCGCGGCCACCATCATGCCCAGCAGACCAACGACCAGACGGAAGCGCCACGGGAAGAGTGCCCCTTCGAGTTTCATCATGGCGCCACCATCTTCACGTCAGCCGCGCCAGGGATGTGCATCTTCAGTTGTTCGGTAGCCAGTACTTCGATCCGGCTGTGGGCGGTCCAGGTGCTCTGTTCCAGAATCAGACGCCCCCACTCGGCCTGCGCCTTGTCGCGCACGCTGAGCTCGTTGTACAGGGTGTTGAGCAACTGCCGGTTCCAGTGGGCGCTGTAGGAAACGCCGATGGCCGACACGAGCACGCCGATGAACAGCAGCAGCATGAAAAAGCTGCCGCCAGGCAGTGGTTTGGCGAAAAGCTTGCTCACCGCAACTTCTCCGCGACGCGCATGACGGCGCTACGGGAACGTGGGTTGGCCTTGAGCTCGGCGTCGGAGGCCGTCTGCGCTTTGCCATGGACTTTGATTTTCGGTTCGAACGCAACGTGGCGAACCGGCAGGTTGCGCGGCAGGTTGTCGGCTTCGCCTTTCACCAGCTTGCGCATGAACAGTTTGACGATGCGGTCTTCCAGCGAATGGAAGCTGATGACGACCAGACGGCCGCCCACTTCCAGGCATTCGAGCGCGGCTTCAAGGCCTGCTTCCAGATCGCCCAGTTCGTTGTTGACGTGAATGCGCAGGCCCTGGAATGCACGGGTGGCCGGGTTCTTGCCCTTTTCCCACGCCGGGTTGGCGACTTTCAGAACTTCGGCCAGATCAGCGGTACGCTCGAACGGCGTGATGTCACGACGTTCGGCCACGGCACGGGCCATGCGACCCGAGAAACGCTCTTCGCCATATTCCTTGAAAACACGGGCGATTTCTTCCACCGGCGCGGTGTTGACGAACTCGGCTGCACTGATGCCCCGGGACGGATCCATACGCATGTCCAGCGGACCGTCGTTGAGGAAACTGAAGCCGCGCTCGGCATCATCGAGCTGCGGCGAAGACACGCCCAGATCCAGCAGAATGCCGCTGACCTTGCCAGCCAGACCCTGTTCGGCAACCACCGAACCGAGCTCGGCAAAGCTGCGCTGCACAACGACAAAGCGGCCGTCTTCGGCCGCTAGCGTTTGCCCGGTGGCAATCGCTTGAGGATCCTTGTCGAATCCGATGAGCCGACCATCCGGCCCGAGCTTGCTCAGGATCAACCGGCTGTGCCCGCCGCGCCCGAACGTGCCGTCCAGATAGCAGCCATCAGGACGTACGGCGAGAGCCTCGACGGCTTCGTCAAGCAGTACGGTGATGTGGTTAAAGCCGCTATCAATAGTCACAGGATCAGATCACGCAGTTCGTCAGGCATGGCGCCCGGTTGTTGTATGGCAGCCAGGTCAGCGGCAGAAACCGCGTTCCAGGCATCTTCGTCCCACAGTTGGAACTTGTTCAGTTGGCCCACCAGCATCGCGCGCTTGTCGAGCTTCGCGTATTCGCGCAGGCGCGGCGGCACCAGGAAACGACCACTGCCGTCGAGCTCGAGGTCAACGGCATTACCAATCAATAAACGTTGCAGACGACGGTTCTCTTCGCGAAGCGAAGGAAGCGCGCGCAACTTGGTTTCAATAATTTCCCACTCATCGAGCGGGTAGACACACAGGCACGGATCAACGGCATCAATGGTCACGATCAACTGGCCGGAACTACGCGAAACGAGCTCGTCACGGTACCGGCTCGGCATGGCGAGACGGCCCTTTGCGTCGAGACTGATAGCGTTAGCTCCGCGAAACACGTCTGCGTTTCTCCAATTTTTATCGTTTTGAGCTCAAAAAACCCACTTCATGCCACTTTCCGCCACTTGCGCACACTATAGGAATGCGCCCACCACACCGTCAAGGCGCGGATCAAAGGAAAACCCTTACAGAACGGAGATTTAGGAGCATAAAAGGAGGAGCAACGAGAATCCGGCGGATGCTTTTATCCAATAACTTGAGACAGCACTGACAGCTGCGCTCGAAAGTTAAAGTAATTTGTTAAGAGTAAGATTTTTTCGGTATTACAAAAGCGCTTCTGCTGTTGATTGAAGCAAGGTGGGAAATGGCTATTACTGCGATTGCCGCCGCCGGAATTCCAGAGCAGGCCTGCTGATAATAAACAGCCCTGTTGCCTTTAATTCAAGCAGGGAAAAGAAAAAGGTGGAGAGTCGATCTGTAAGCCGGGTTCTGTCTTGAACAGTCATTCGTCTACGATGGCCATCACTGGACATCTTTAGCAACCTACCCGGTCCCAGCGCGGGCCACGCCTTGGGACCCTATTTGGTCTTGCTCCAAGTGGGGTTTACCTAGCCACGAACTGTTGCCAGACGTGCGGTGCGCTCTTACCGCACCTTTTCACCCTTACCGGCGCCGAAGCGCTTAGGCGGTTATTTTCTGTGGCACTTTCCGTAGGCTCACGCCTCCCAGGCATTACCTGGCACTTCGCCCTATGGAGCCCGGACTTTCCTCCCCCCCCTAATTTTCATAGAGGGCAGCGACTGTCCGATCGACTCTCCGCCGCGCAGGTTAACGGCAGAGCGCTCGAAGAACAAGCGCTAATAGCCCGCCAACCGGTCTGCGCGACGGGTTACGCGTCTTTTTGCTGATCCAGCGCGACTTGATACAGCACGTTTTTGCGCTCACCGGTGATTTGCGCTGCCAAAGCGGCCGCACGCTTGAGCGGCATCTCTTCGAGCAGCAGATTGAGGATGCGCATCGCCTCGCTGCTCACGGCATCTTCTGACTCCGGCGCAGTCCAGCCAGCCACGACCACCACACATTCGCCACGCTGCTGATTGCTGTCCGCCTCGACGAATGCCCGCAGCTCGGCCAGCGGCAGCCCCTTGAGGGTTTCAAAGGTCTTGGTGATTTCCCGGGCAAGCAATGCCGGGCGATCAGCGCCAAACACGGCTTCCATATCCTGCAGACACTCAAGAATACGATGCGGCGCCTCGTAGAAAATCAGCGTGCGCGGCTCTTCCTTGATGGCTTCAAGGCGTGCCTTGCGTCCAACCGCCTTGGCCGGCAGAAAGCCTTCGAAGATAAAACGGTCGGATGGCAGACCGGCCGCGGACAAGGCAGCGATCAGCGCACAAGCCCCCGGCACCGGCACCACATTGATGCCGGCTGCACGGGCCTGACGCACCAGGTGATAACCCGGATCGGAAATCAGCGGGGTACCGGCATCGGAAATCAGTGCGACGTTGTCGCCTGCCAGCAGACGAGTGATGAAACGACTGCCTTCATCACGTTCGTTGTGCTCGTGACAGGCCGCCAGCGGCGTGGAGATGCCAAAGTGCTGCATCAGACGCTGGGAATGGCGCGTGTCTTCGGCGGCGATCAGCGCCACCTCGCGCAGGATCTTCAACGCCCGGGCGCTGATGTCATCCAGGTTGCCGATGGGCGTCGCCACCACATAAAGCGAGCCTGCAGCGGAATTCAAAGCACCTGGAGCAGTCAAAGCGCACACCTCATGATCGGTAAAAACCGCCATTGTAGCGCGTCGCGCAACTGACGATGCGGCCGCGGCAGACACGGTTTGTCGCACCATTGTGCGGTCGCGCAACATTTACATCATCTAAATTGACGGTTTCACACCAGTAACATCGCGCCCCGGCCAGCGCTTGGGTACAATTCGACGCTAATTTGATCGAGTATCAGGAACACTTACATGATCGCTTGTCTGCGGCTGTTCACTGCCCTCTGCCTCGCTGCCTTGCTGGCGGCCTGCGCCAGCTCCCCTTCCTCCAGCCTTGGCGAACTTCCACGGACTCCGGATGCCAGCATCGAGCAACTGCTCGAACAGGCCGCCCAGGCCAAATCGCCGGACAAGGCTGCGCTGCTGCGCCTGAGTGCGGCGGACATGGCTTATCGCCAGGGCAATGCCGGACAGTCCGCGCAAATCCTGCAACAAGTGCCGATGGAGCAACTCCAGCCAGGCCAGCAGGCATTCGCCAGCACTTTGTCTGCTGAACTGGCGATGACCCGCAATCAGCCCAAAGCCGCACTGGCAGCCTTGAACCATCCAAGCCTGCAACGCCTGAGCGAAATGTCGGTGCCGTTGCAGGTTCGCGCCGGCACCGTTCACGCCCGTGCCCTTGAGGCAGACGGTCAGACCCTGGCTGCGGCACGCGAGCGCATTTTCATTGCCCCGATGCTCGAAGGCGAAGCCGCGAGCAAGAACCACGAAGCCATCTGGACCCTGATCGCCTCGCTGCCGACCGATCAACTGCAACCCAACGGGACCGACGACCTCGCCGGCTGGATGAGCCTGGCCCTGGCCGTGAAAACCGCCGGCACCCTGGAACAGCAACAGGCAGCCATCGACGACTGGCGCTCTCAGCACCCGAAACACCCGGCCGCCATCAACCTGCCGCTACCACTGACCAAACTCAAGGAGCTGGCCAGCCAGCCCCTGAGCAAGATCGCCCTGCTGCTGCCACAGGACGGCCAACTGGCCTCTGTCGGCAAGGCACTGCGTGACGGCTTCATGGCCGCGCACTATCAGGCTCAGCAAGCCGGCCAGAAGCCACCGGCCATCGTGTTCTATGACAGCTCGCACCTGACCAATATGGACGAGTTCTACCGCAAGGCCCAGGCCGACGGCGTGCAACTGGTTGTCGGGCCGCTGGAAAAACCACTGGTCAAACAGCTGAGCATCCGCCCGCAACTGCCGATCACCACCCTCGCTCTGAACTACAGCGAAGGTGACCAGGGCCCGGCGCAGCTGTTCCAGTTCGGCCTCGCCGCTGAAGACGAGGCCCGTGAAGTCTCCCGCCGCGCCCGCGCCGACGGCCTGCACCGCGCCGCAATCATGGTGCCGAAAGGTGAATGGGGCGACCGCGTCCTGCGCGCCTTCAGCCAGGACTGGCAAGCCAACGGTGGCAGCATCGTCGCCACCGAACGCGTTGACCAGCCAGTACAACTGGCCCAGCAAATCGCCGACATGTTCCAGCTGCGCCAGAGCGAAGCCCGTGCCAAGAGCCTGCAGAACGCCGTCGGCACCAACGTTGCCGCTCAGCCTTCGCGTCGCCAGGACATCGAATTCATCTTCCTCGCCGCGACACCGCAACAGGCCCAGCAGATCAAGCCGACCCTGAACTTCCAGTACGCCGGTGACGTTCCGGTCTACGCCACTTCCCACGTGTTCAGCGCCAGCGGCGACGTGAACCAGTACAACGACATGAACGGTGTGCGCTTCTGCGAAACCCCTTGGCTGCTGGATACCAACGACCCGCTGCGCAAACAAGTCGCCGCGCAATGGCCACAAGCCTCCGGCAGTCTTGGTCGTCTGTATGCAATGGGTGCCGATGCCTACCGCCTGGCCCCGCGCCTGAGCCAGCTCAAGACCCTGCCGGACAGCCGCATCGAAGGTCTGTCGGGCAGCCTGGGCATGACCCAGAGCCAACGCGTGGTACGCCAGTTGCCATGGGCCCAGTTTGTCAGCGGCCAGATCCAGCGCCTGCCGGACACTCCGCGCTGATGCCCGACAGGTCACACCTGCAAAGCGGCAAGGATGCCGAGCGTCAGGCGCTCGAGCATTTGCAACACCAGGGTCTGCGCCTCCTGGCGCAGAACTGGTTATGTAAACGCGGCGAGCTTGATCTGGTCATGCTTGATGGCGATACAGTAGTATTCGTCGAAGTACGTTACCGAAAGAACACTCAATGGGGTGGAGCGCTCGACAGTATCGACGGGCGCAAACGGCAGAAACTGATTTTCGCCGCACAATATTTTCTTCAGCGCGAGTCGCGCTGGGCAAATTCCCCCTGCCGCTTCGACGTGGTGGCCATCGACAGCCATCAGGATCAGTTGAACTGGTTGCAGAATGCGTTCGACAGTTGACCGCCTGCACCGACCCGGACATTTTCACTCAACACTTTTGCTCTTTGCTTTGCGGGCTGCACATTCACGTGCCGGACAGCCGCGCCAATTAAGGTCACACAGATGGACATGCAATCCCGAATTCGCCAGCTTTTTCAGGCCAGTATCGACACCAAGCAACAGGCGATGGACGTACTTGCACCGCACATCGAGCAAGCCAGCCAGGTAATGGTCAACGCCCTGCTCAACGAAGGGAAAATGCTCTCGTGCGGCAACGGCGGCTCGGCCGGCGATGCCCAGCACTTCTCCTCGGAACTGCTCAACCGTTTCGAGCGCGAGCGTCCGAGTCTGCCTGCCATCGCGCTGACCACCGACAGCTCGACCATCACCTCGATCGCCAACGATTACAGCTACAACGAAGTGTTCTCCAAGCAGATCCGCGCACTCGGCCAGCCAGGCGATGTATTGCTGGCGATTTCGACCAGCGGCAACTCGGCGAACATTATTCAAGCGATCCAGGCCGCACATGATCGCGAAATGATTGTCGTAGCATTGACCGGTCGCGATGGCGGCGGCATGGCGTCGCTGCTGCTGCCTGAAGACGTCGAAATTCGCGTACCGGCCAACGTCACCGCACGTATTCAGGAAGTCCACTTGCTGGCGATCCATTGCCTCTGCGATCTGATCGACAGCCAACTGTTCGGGAGTGAAGAATGACCCCTAATCGCCTTGGCCTTCTGGCCTTGACCCTGTGCCTCGGCATTTCTGGCTGCACCTCGGTGGTGAACGCCAGCCGTGAAGCACCGATCGAAGACGATCGCGGCACCCGCACCTTCGGCAGCAAGATCGACGATTCGCTGATTGAAACCAAGGTCGGCGTCAACGTGGCCAAGGCCGACCCGGCTCTGGACAACGACTCGCACATCGTCGTGACCAGTTTCAACGGTGTCGTGCTGCTGGCTGGACAGACCCCACGCGAAGACCTGAAGGCCAAGGCCGAACAGGCTGCCGCCAACGTGCAACGCGTGAAGAAAGTACACAACGAGCTGCAAGTGATTGCGCCTTCGAGCTTCCTCGCCCGCCAGAACGATTCCTGGCTGACGACCAAGATCAAAACCCAGATGCTCACCGACGCCAGCATTCCTGGCTCACGCATCAAGGTCGTGACCGAGAACGGCATCGTCTATCTGCTTGGCCTGCTGACCAAACAGGAAGCCGCACAGGCCACCAATCTCGTGCAGGGTGTTTCTGGCGTGCAGAAAATCGTGAAGCTGTTCGAATACATCGACTGATACACAAAGCGCAGGCACAAAAAAGGCGATCCGGTTGGATCGCCTTTTTTATTACTTCACCACTTTCAGGCTTGGCCGACCGCTTGGGCGCGGCGGCTCGCTGTCCGGTGGCGGAACATCGTCATCCTGCTCGATCTCGTCTTCGTCATCCATCGGCGACTCCAGATCGAACACCATGCCCTGACCGTTCTCCCGGGCATAGATCCCCAGAATTGCAGCAATCGGCACGTACAGGCTATGCGGAACGCCACCGAAACGACCTTCGAAGGTCACGACGTCGTTGTCCATGTGCAGATGCCGCACGGCACTTGGCGAAATATTCAGGACAATCTGTCCGTCACTGGCAAAGCCCTGTGGCACCTGTACCGCCGGGTACTCGGAATTGACCAGCATGTGCGGGGTGCAATCGTTATCCACAATCCACTCGTAGAGCGCGCGGACCAGATAAGGTCGACTGGAGTTCATAGCGGCTCCTTAAGCCTTAGCGCATGTCGCGTTCGACACCAGACAGACTCGCCTGGAAAGCCTCACGCGCAAATTGACGCTCCATATAATCAAGCAGCGGCTTGGCAGGCCGCGGCAGTTCTATACCCAGAATCGGCAAACGCCAGAGTATTGGCAATAGGCAGCAATCCACCAGACTTTGTTCCTCACTGAGGAAAAACGGCTTGTCGGCGAACAGCGGCGACACACCCGTCAGGCTCTCGCGCAATTCCTTGCGCGCCACGGCACGCGCCGCTTCCTTGGTGCGCGAATCCAGAATCAGATCCACCAGACCACACCAGTCGCGCTGAATGCGGTGAATCAGCAGACGACTGTTGGCACGCGCCACCGGGTACACAGGCATCAATGGCGGATGCGGGTAACGCTCATCCAGGTATTCCATCACCACGGTCGACTCCCACAACGCCAGGTCACGATCGACCAGCGTCGGAAGACTGCCGTAAGGGTTTACTTCAATCAGTTTAGGCGGCTGGCGACCAGCCTCCACAAAAATGATTTCGGCGCTGACACCCTTCTCTGCAAGCACGATGCGCACTCGGTGGGAATAGTGGTCGGCGGGGTCGGAGTAACAGGCCAACCGATTGGTCACGCCCATGGCGATCCTCCTCGCTTGTTGAAATAGTCGGAGCCGGAAAAACGCGCGCGCCCAGAGGGCGCCTCCCGCAAAACATGGCTGACCAGGCTTTGCATTTCAGAGACGCCCTTGGGCGCGCGCGATTAACAGCAATTGCTTGAAGCGTATCAGTGCACGTCTTTCCAGTATTCACGCTTGAGCAGGTAGGCGAACACAAAGAAGAACGCCAGGTACAGCAAGACGTAAGTACCGATGCGCTGATGTTGCAGCTTAACCGGGTTAGCCGAGTAAGCCAGGAAGGTTACCAGATTCTTGACCTTCTCATCGAACTGCTCTTCGTTGAGAGTTCCGGTTTTCGGCACGATGGTCAACTGATCGCACGCCTCATGAGTCAGAGGCGTACCGGTCAGCGGATCATATTGCTTCTTGCCGTCTTCGACGATCTGTACCTGCTTGCAACCCACGACCTGACGACCTTGCAGACCGACCAGCACGTTAGGCATGCCGACGTTCGGGAAGACCTTGTTGTTCACGCCCCAAGGACGCGCCGGATCCTCATAGAACGAACGCAGATAACCATAAAGCCAGTCGGTACCACGAACACGCGCCACCAGAGTCAGATCCGGAGGCGCTGCACCGAACCAGGTCTTGGCGTCGGCCGGCTGCATGCCGATGTTCATGTGATCGCCGATCTTGGCACCGGTGAACACCAGCTTCTCCAGCATCATTTCGTGCGGGATGCCGAGGTCGTCGGCCACACGCTCATAACGCTGGAACTTGGCACTGTGGCAACCCATGCAATAGTTGGCAAAGGTGCGTGCACCATCCTGCAGGGCAGCCTTGTCGGAAACGTCGATGTCGACTTTTTCCAGTTCCGGGCCACCGTGTTCCGCAGCAAAGGACAGCACTGGCAGAGCAGCAAAAATCAGAGCAAAAAATAACTTTTTCATCAGCCAGTCACCCTTTCCGGAACCGGTTTGGTCTTCTCGAGCCTGGTGTAGAAAGGCATCAGAATGAAGTAGGCGAAATACAGGAAGGTGCAGATCTGCGACACCAGCGTGCGCTCCGGCGTCGGGGCCAGAACCCCCAGAATGCCGAGGATCACGAAGGAAATGCAGAACACCACCAGCCAGATTTTGCTCATCCAGCCTTTATAGCGCATTGACTTGACCGGACTGCGGTCGAGCCACGGCAGGACGAAAAGCACCGCAATGGCCGCCCCCATGGCGATAACGCCCATGAGCTTGTCAGGAACCGCACGCAAGATCGCGTAGAACGGCGTGAAGTACCAGACCGGCGCAATATGCTCTGGCGTCTTGAACGGGTTGGCCTGCTCGAAGTTTGGTTTTTCGAGGAAGTAGCCGCCCATTTCCGGGAAGAAGAACACGATGAAGCAGAAGATGAACAGGAACACCACCACACCGACGATGTCTTTCACGGTGTAGTACGGGTGGAAAGCGATGCCGTCCAGCGGCACACCGTTTTCGTCTTTGTGTTTCTTGATGTCCACGCCATCCGGGTTGTTCGAACCCACTTCGTGCAGTGCCAGAATGTGCAGCACCACCAGACCGAGGATCACGATCGGCAGAGCGACTACGTGCAGGGCGAAGAAGCGGTTCAGGGTAATTCCGGAAATCAGGTAGTCACCACGAATCCACTGAGTCAGGTCGTTGCCGATGACCGGAATCGCACCGAACAGCGAGATGATCACCTGGGCGCCCCAGTAGGACATCTGCCCCCATGGCAACAGATAACCCATGAAGGCCTCAGCCATCAGCGCCAGATAGATCAGCATGCCGAAGACCCACACCAGTTCGCGCGGTTTCTGGTACGAACCGTAAAGCAGGCCACGGAACATGTGCAGATAGACCACGATGAAGAACGCCGAAGCGCCGGTGGAGTGCAGCAAACGCAGGATCGAGCCGTACTCGACGTCCCGCATGATGTATTCGACGGAGGCGAACGCCTCTTCCGCCGACGGGGTGTAGCTCATGGTCAGCCAGACACCGGTGACGATCTGGTTGACCAGAACGAGCAGTGCCAGCGAGCCGAAGAAGTAGAAGAAGTTGAAGTTTTTTGGCGCGTAATACTTGCTGAGATGGTCTTCCCACATTTTGGTGGCGGGGAAGCGCGCATCAACCCAATCCATGAACTTGCTCATCACGCTTTCTCCGTATCGACGCCAATGACAATCAGGTCATCGGTCTCATAGGAATGCGGGGGTACTGGCAGGTTCAAAGGCGCAGGTTGCGACTTGTAGACGCGGCCAGCCAGATCGTAGTGGGAACCGTGGCAAGGGCAGAAATAGCCACCTACCCAGTCTTTGCCCAGATCCGCGGGTGCCACTTCGGGACGGAAAGTCGGTGAGCAACCCAGGTGAGTGCAGATCCCGATCAGCAGCAGGATTTCCGGCTTGATCGAACGCACCTCAGGGTCGACATAGGTGGGTTGCGTGGAGTTTTTGGAGGTCGGATCGGAGAGCTGGCCCTCGATCTTCTTGAGATTCCCCAGGATTTCCGCAGTACGGCGAACAATGAATACCGGCTGGCCGCGCCATTCAGCAATCATCTGCTGTCCGGGCTCGATTTTGCTGACATTCACTTTCACCGGTGCGCCGGCAGCCTTCGCCTTGGCACTGGGAAACCATGACCCCACGAACGGGACCGCAGCCCCCACCGCTCCTGCAGCACCCACCACGGATGTGGCCGCTACCAAGAAGCGACGCCGGCCTGCATTCACGCCGTCATTGCTCATTCAGTCCTCTCCCATCAGCTTTGTGGCCTGTTAAATCAGGCATCTACTAAATATGAAACAATGTACTTATAAAAATTTTGCCGAATGGTAATGAAAACCCCCAATTCTGACAAGGTAATTACCCGGAGGGCTGGCCCTCAAGCCTTGTAGTATAGGGGGTCTACGAATGTGGCAAGTTGTCACAGCGCAATTATTCAAGAAATCGCACGCATAAAAAAACGCCCGGTTCCGTGAGGAATCGGGCGTTCTTTTTGAACGTGAAAGCGGAATTAACGCTTCGAGTACTGCGGACGCTTACGCGCTTTACGCAGACCAACTTTCTTACGTTCAACTTCACGGGCGTCGCGGGTAACGAAGCCAGCTTTGCGCAGAGCGCTACGCAGGGTTTCGTCGTAGTCCATCAGAGCGCGAGTGATACCGTGGCGGATTGCGCCAGCCTGACCACTTACACCACCGCCGATCACGGTGACGTAGATGTCGAACTTCTCGACAGTCTCGGTCAGTTCCAGCGGCTGACGAACTACCATGCGGGCAGTTTCGCGGCCGAAGAACGAATCCAGCGAACGATTGTTGATGGAGATGTTACCAGTACCCGGACGCAGGAAAACGCGTGCGGTTGCGGTCTTGCGACGGCCAGTGCCGTAATTTTGAGTCGCCGACATAATGAACTATTCCGTTAAATCTTCAGTTCTTGGGGCTGCTGAGCAGTATGAGGGTGTGCAGCGCCCGCATAGACTTTCAGCTTACGGTACATGTCGCGACCCAGTGGGTTCTTAGGCAGCATGCCTTTAACCGCGGTCTCGATCACGCGCTCAGGGGCCTTGGCGATCAGCTTTTCAAAGTTGATCGACTTGATGCCGCCCGGGAAACCGGAGTGGGAGTAGTACATTTTGTCAGTGGTTTTAGCACCGGTAACACGGATCTGCTCAGCGTTGATTACGACGATGTAGTCGCCGGTGTCAACGTGAGGAGTGTACTCAGGCTTGTGCTTGCCACGCAGACGGCTCGCGATTTCGGTGGCCAGACGACCCAGGGTCTGACCAGCAGCGTCGACGACAAACCAGTCGCGCTTTACTGTTTCCGGTTTAGCAGTAAAAGTTTTCATTCTTTATAGCCTCAGGGGCCGCCTGTAAATAAGACGGCGGATCTTACTGAATAGTGCGTACTTTGACAAGTCAAAGGCAGCCGGATACAGACGCTTTCGGGGGCTCGGGTCGGCGCGTCCGTTCAACGGCAAGATTCTTCGGCGGCGGGGCATCACTTCCACTGCAGAAAGAGGTCGGCAATTATGCAGATTGCGAAAAAAATTTCAACCTGCTTTTATGCTTGTTTTGCCCAAGGAGCACCCGATGGACTATCGCCAGCTAGGCCGTACCGACCTGAACGTGAGCGCAATCTGCCTTGGCACCATGACCTGGGGCGAGCAAAACACTGAAGCTGAAGCCTTCGCCCAGATCGAGCGGGCCAAGGGCGCCGGGATCAACTTCATCGACACCGCCGAGATGTATCCGGTGCCGCCGAAAGCCGAAACCTACGCCACCACCGAGCGGTACATCGGCAATTACTTCAAGAGCCGGGGCGACCGCGCCGACTGGATCCTCGCCAGCAAGATCGCCGGCCCCGGCAACACCATCGACTACATCCGCGACAAAAACCTGCGCCACAACCGCCAGCACATCACCGAAGCAGTGGACGCCAGCCTCAAGCGTCTGCAGACCGATTACATCGACCTTTATCAATTGCACTGGCCGGAGCGCAGCACCAACTTTTTCGGACAGCTGGGCTACAAGCACAAGATCGAAGCCAACCTCACCCCGCTCGAAGACACCCTCGAAGCACTCGACGAGCAAGTGAAGGCCGGCAAGATCCGCCACATCGGCCTGTCCAACGAAACCCCGTGGGGCACCATGCGTTTCCTCGCCCTGGCCGAAGCCCGTGGCTGGCCGCGCGCGGTATCGATCCAGAACCCGTACAACCTGCTCAACCGCAGCTTCGAAGTCGGTCTGGCGGAGATCGCCATTCGCGAACAGTGCGGCCTGCTCGCCTATTCGCCGCTGGCATTCGGTTTCCTGTCGGGCAAGTACGAAGGTGGCGCCCGTCCGCCAAAAGGTCGCCTGAGCCTCTACAGCCGCTTCAGCCGCTACTTCAACCCGCAATCGGAAGCGGCGTGCAGCCGTTACGTGGCGCTCGCCCGGAAACATGGCCTGGATCCGGCGCAAATGGCGCTGGCCTTTGTGAACCAGCAACCTTTTGTCACCAGCAACATCATCGGGGCGACGACACTGGAGCAACTGGACAGCAATATCGCCAGTTACGAGCTGAAACTGTCGAAGGAAGTGCTGGAAGGGATCGAAGCGATTCACAAGGATCATCCGAACCCGGCACCGTGATCAGCCGCTAAAAGCTTCGCGAGCAGGCTCGCTCCCACAGGTACAGCGTGATCCTTGTGGAAGCGAGCCTGCTCGCGAAGGGGCCAGTCAATTCACTGCGAAATTCAAAGCGACCGCGCAATGATCTCCTTCATGATTTCATTGGTGCCGGCATAGATTCGCTGCACCCGCGCATCCGCCCACGCCCGGGCCACCGGGTACTCCCACATGAAACCGTAGCCGCCATGCAACTGCACGCACTCATCGAGCACCTTGCATTGCAGGTCGGTGCCCCAATACTTGGCCATCGCCGCCGTCGGCACATCCAGCTTGCCCTGAAGATGCAGCTCCAGACAGCGATCGACGAACACCCGGCCGATCTGTATCTCGGTGGCCATTTCCGCCAGTTTGAAGCGCGTGTTCTGGAAGTCGGCAATTGCCTTGCCGAACGCCTTGCGATCACGGGTGTAATCCAGCGTCCACTGCAGCGCCGCCTCGGCCGAAGCCAACCCGCCAATGGCTACTGTCAGACGCTCCTGAGGCAATTCCTGCATCAGATAGGCAAACCCGGCCCCGGCCTGACCCAACAGGTTTTCCTTCGGCACTCGCACGTCCTGAAAGAATAATTCCGAGGTGTCCTGAGCCTTCATTCCGACCTTCTCCAGGCGCTTGCCCTTGTCGAAGCCAGGCGTGTTCGCCTCCACCAGAAACAGGCTGGTGCCCTTTGCCCCGGCCTTGGGATCGGTCTTGGCCACGACAATCACCAGATCAGCCAGAAAGCCATTGGTGATGAAGGTTTTCGAGCCATTGATCACATACTCGTCACCGTCCAGCACAGCGGTAGTCTTGACCCCCTGCAAATCGGAACCGGCACCCGGCTCGGTCATGGCGATGGCACTGACCATCTCGCCGGACACCAGTTTCGGCAGGTATTTGTGCTTCAGCGCCTCGCTGCCGTAATGCAGGATGTACGGCGCAACGATGTCCGAGTGCAGCGAGAAGCCGATGCCGGTCAGGCCCAGTCGCCCCACCTCCTCGATGACCACAGCGCTGTACAGGAAGTCCGCCCCCAACCCGCCGTATTCCTCCGGCAGGTGTGAGCAGAGCATCCCCGCCTCCCCCGCCTTGTTCCAGAGTTTTCGGTCGATGTAGCCCTGTTTTTCCCACTGAGCATGAAACGGCACCGCCTCTTTTTCGAGGAATGTTCTTACGCTGTCGCGGAACAATTCGTGCTCGGAGCTGAACAGGGTTCTGGGGATCATGCGACACCTTTTCTTTATTGTTGAAGGGATCAGACCTTCAGAGACTAAGCCTCGCTACCGATACAGGACACTGGACACATCCGACAAAAAATAAGACGATCCAGCCGTCTGGTGACCACTTTCCCTTATAAAAACAAAAGTTGAATTATGTCCAAGCAAGTCTCCACGCCCTTGCGGCGCGTCAGCATCCTGGCGATCGACCGGGTTTTCGCTTCCACCCTCATGCAAGCCAAGGATTTCTTCCATCTGGCCAGCCTGCGTTACGGCAAACAACTGGGCCACGGCCTGACTCCGGCGTTCGAAACCCGCCTGGTCAGCCCCGACGGCAAACCGGTGAACAGCTTCAGTGACGTGATCATGCCGGTGGACGGCGGCCTGGAAAACGCCGACGTCATCATCCTCCCGGCCTTCTGGGACGATTTCGATACGCTGTGTCGGCGTTATCCTCAGATCCTGCCGTGGCTGCGCGAGCAGCATGCCCGAGGTGCGGTGCTATGCGGCGAGGCCACCGGGGTGTTCTGGCTGGCCGAGGCCGGCTTGCTCAACGGCAAGGAAGCGACCACCTACTGGCGCTTCTTCAACGCCTTCGCCGAGCGTTTCCCGCAGGTCTATCTCAATCAGGACAAGCACCTGACCGACGCCGACAACCTGTACTGCGCCGGCGGCACCACCTCGGCCTGCGACCTCTATATCTATCTGATCGAACGCTTCTGTGGTGCCAATGTGGCGCAAGCCGTGGCCCGCGACATTCTTTATGAAGTGCAGCGCAGCTACTCACCGGGCCGCATTGGTTTCGGCGGCCAGAAGCTGCACCAGGACGTGATCATCCTGCAGATCCAGCACTGGCTCGAAGAGCATTTCGCCGACAAGTTCCGCTTCGAAGATGTGGCCCGCGAGCACGGCATGAGCATCCGCAACTTCATGCGCCGCTTCCAGACCGCCACCGGTGACAAGCCGCTGCACTATCTGCAACGGCTGCGCATCGAAACGGCCAAAGGCTTGCTCTCCGGCAGTCGCAAGAGCATCAAGACCATCAGCTACGAAGTCGGCTACGACGATGCGAGCTTCTTCGCACGGCTGTTCCGCCAGCACACCGAACTGTCGCCGAACCAGTATCGACAGCAGTTTCAGCAGGCTGCCTGACGACTCGACCAGACACAAAAAAGGGCCTGCATCTGCAGGCCCTTTTAGTTTGCCGAATCCGCTCAGGGCTTGTGTGCCCGGGACAGGAACTCGTGGGATTGCATCTCCAGCAGACGGCTGAGGGTGCGCTGGAATTCGAACGTCAGGCGCCCGCCGGTGTACAGGTCTTTCAACTCGACTTCGGCAGAAATGATCAGCTTGACGTTACGGTCGTAGAACTCGTCGACCATGTTGATGAAGCGACGGGCGATGTCGTCGGTGGTGACGCTCATCTGCTCCACGCCACTGAGCAGCACGGCGTGGAAGATCTTGCCCAGCTCGATGTAGTCGTTCTGGCTGCGCGGGCCGTCGCACAGTTCGCGGAAGTCGAACCAGGCCACGTCATCGCAGGTGCGCAGGGCGCGGATTTCGCGGTTCTCGATGATCAGCACATCGTTTTCCACGGCAGCTGTGCACTCAGGCGTCAGCGCACGGAAGCTCTTGCGCAGGCTTTCGTGAGCGGCTTCGTCGAGCGGGAAGTGGAACAGCTCCGCTTGTTCGAGGTGGCGCAGACGGTAGTCGACGCCGCTGTCGACGTTGACGATCTCGGTGTTCTGCTTGATCAGCGCGATGGCCGGCAGGAAGCGCGCGCGTTGCAGGCCGTCCTTGTACAGACCGTCCGGCACGATGTTCGACGTGGCGACCAGGGTCACGCCATTCTTGAACAGCTCTTCCATCAGCGTGCCGAGGATCATGGCGTCGGTGATGTCGGAAACAAAGAATTCATCGAAGCAGATGACCCGCGACTCCGTCGCAAAGCGCTTGGCGATGATGGTCAGCGGGTTTTTCTCGCCGCCGAGGGTTTTCATCTCTTCGTGCACGCGCTTCATGAAGCGGTGGAAGTGAGTGCGGGTCTTTTCCTTGAATGGCAGGGCTTCGAAGAAGGTGTCCACCAGGTAAGTCTTGCCGCGACCCACGCCGCCCCAGAAGTACAGGCCCTTGACCGGCGTCTGATCCTTTTTGCCAAACAGCTTGCCCAGCAAACCCGGCTTGTTCTGCTCGGCCGCGATCAGATCGTCGTACAGGCGTTGCAAGTGACGCACGGCAGTTTCCTGCGCCGCGTCATGGAAGAAGTCCGGGCGTTTCAGATCAGCTTGATATCGTTCTAGGGGCGTCATAATTCGTTAGCAAGGCAACAAAAACGGGCCGTCACTGTAGCGATGGCCCGTGGGAATGGCAATCGGCCCTTGGTCGGGCCGGCCCGTTGATTATTCCTGCGCAGGTGTCAGAGCGATCCGCAGAGCCTCGACGGCCGCGTCCCGCGCAGCCACGTCGGCGAACGCCGGGCTGTCGCCGACACACTCGCCTTCCAGCCAGACACTGAAACTCAAGTCTTCGCTGCGTACATCCAGTGCCTGACCCGATTGCAGCTGCTTGGTCACCTGACCGGCGGTCTTGCCGTCGGCAAAGTTGCGCGACAGCAGCAATTGCTCGCCATCGGCGGCCAGCAGACGGAAACGGAAGCTGCCGTCGTCTTCGCGGAAGCTGACGAAACGCGCGGCTTTCGCAGCTTTCTTCTTGGTGGTCGCGGCCACCTGAACCTGATTGACGAACGAACGCAGGCCGACCGCTTCGCGCAACTCATTGAGAAACGGCGTCGCCACTGCACGGGCCTTTTTGGCCCCGTGTTGCAGGATGTCTTCCAGGTCCGCCGGGCGTTCGATCAACTGGTGATAACGCTCGCGGGACTCGCCCAGTTCGTTGTCGAGCAACTGGAACAGACGGTTCTTCGCCTCCCCCCAGCCCAGACCGCCCAGCAGCTCGCTGCGGAACTCGTCGGCCTGCGCCGGCGTGGCGAACGCCTGGAACAGGGTGAACAGGTGCGAGTTGTCCGGATCCTTGGCTTCGCCCGGCGCACGGGAGTCGGTAACGATCCGCGAGATCGCGTCCTTCATTTCCTTGGCGCTGGAGAACAGCGGAATGGTGTTGTCGTAGCTCTTGGACATCTTGCGACCGTCCAGGCCCGGCAATGTGGCCACGCTTTCCTCGATCAGCGCTTCGGGCATGGTGAAAAACTCCTTGCCCTGGCCGAACAGGTGGTTGAAGCGCTGGCCGATGTCGCGGGCCATTTCCACGTGCTGGATCTGGTCGCGCCCGACCGGCACCTTGTGCGCGTTGAACATCAGAATGTCCGCCGCCATCAGCACCGGGTAGCTGTACAGGCCCATGGTGATGCCGGCATCCGGGTCTTCGCCGGTCTCGACGTTCTTGTCCACCGAAGCCTTGTAGGCGTGGGCGCGGTTGAGCAGGCCCTTGGCGGCAACGCAAGTCAGCAGCCAGGTCAGCTCGGGGATTTCCGGGATGTCGGACTGGCGGTAGAAAGTCACGCGATCCACATCCAGGCCACCGGCCAGCCAGGTCGCGGCGATTTCCAGGCGCGAGCGCTGAATGCGCAGCGGGTCATCGCACTTGATCAGGGCGTGATAGTCGGCCAGGAAGTAGAACGAATCGGCGTTCGTGTCACGGCTGGCGACGATCGCCGGGCGGATGGCACCGGCGTAGTTGCCCAGGTGCGGGGTGCCGGTGGTGGTGATGCCGGTGAGGATGCGGGTACGGTTCGTCATGGGTAATCGCTTGTCAGACTGCAATCAATTCGAGAGACGCGGCAGGATCAGATCCTTGAGATCGGTCAGCTTGCCATGAAAAAAGTGTCCGCATTCTGCCACTTTCAGCAGCTCATGGGGGCGCTGGAGTTTGTCGGACCAGTCGTAGACCAGTTGCGGATCGATCACTTCGTCGGTTTCCGGCTGGATGACAGTCAGCTCACCCTGCTGCGGCAGTTGATCCTGATCGCCCAGACGCATCACCGCCGGCGCCACCATGAACAGATGTTTGAGGTGCAAACCCTGCTCTTCGAGACGACCGCCGAGACTTGCTGCAACAAATCCACCGAAGGAGAAACCGAACAGGGTCAGCGGCAGATCCGGGTGTTTTTCCCGAAGCCACGCGGCGGCAGCCTGGGCGTCATCGACTTCACCACTGCCCATGTCATGGGAGCCTTCGCTGGCACCGACGCCGCGGTAGTTGAAGCGCAAGGTAATCAGGCCCGCGTCGCGCGCGGTGCGCTGCAGGGTCGAGACGACCTTGTTGAGCATGGTGCCGCCCTGCACCGGGTTGGGGTGGCAGATCAGCGCGATGCCGCGTGGCTGCTCATTCTCCAGATACAGACTCTCTAATTGACCCACAGGGCCATCAATCACTACAGGGGTTTCACGCATCAGCAAGGAAGGAACTCCGTGACCTCGAATCGGGTCGACTCGTCTAGCAAATTGTCTGTGCCAATCTATTGCGAGTGAATCGCGGTATACAGCGCAGGTTCGAGCCGTTAACGTAAAGCAAAGCCGTTTATAGAGGAAGGACTCGTGGAACACTCGCTCTTAGTTTGGTTGTTACCGACTCTTGCCCTGGTTGTGGGTGTCGCCATTGGTTTCCTGATCGCACGCGTTGCGCCGAATGCCGCGCCCAGCCGCACACAGCGTCAACTGGACGACATTCAGGAACGTTTCGACAGTTATCAGAATGAAGTGGTGACCCACTTCAACAGCACCGCCAACCTGGTCAAGAAGCTGACCCAGAGTTACCAGGAAGTGCAGGATCACCTCGCCGAGGGCGCCAATCGCCTGGCCCTGGACGAACAGACCCGTCAGCGTCTGCTGGCCTCTCTGCACTCCGAAGCGGCACAGGCTCCACGGGAGCGCCTGACGCCACCACGGGATCAGGAACCGCCGCGTGACTACGCGCCGAAGACCCCGAACTCGCCCGGCATGCTCGATGAGCATTACGGTCTGAAGAAGTAATCAGTCTTCGCACCAACAAAAAGCCCCCGGACAATCACTTGTCCGGGGGCTTTTTTGTACCTGACGGTTACGGATACTGCTGAACCGTACCCGGCTGTTGCTGTTGACCACCGTACTGCTGGCCCGGGATCGCCTTCAGGTTGACCTCGACGCGGCGGTTCTGTGCCCGGCCGTTGACGTCACCGTTGCTGGCAATCGGATTATCCGGACCGGCACCGCGGGCGCTCAGGTTGGCACCGCTGACGCCTTGCGAGGTCAGGTAGGTGGCCACGCTCTGCGCACGACGCTGGGACAGGTCCATGTTGTGCTGACGGCTGCCGGTGCTGTCGGTGTAGCCGACGATTTCGATCTGGTTCTGGTTGAACTCCTTCAGGGAGTTGGCCAGGTTGTTCAGCGGTTGATAGAAGCTTGGCGCGATGTTCGCCGAATCGGTGGCGAAGGTGATGTTGCCCGGCATGATCAGTTTGATCTGGTCACCCTGACGCTGCACCTCGACACCGGTGTTGGCCATGCTGGCGCGCAGTTTCTTCTCCTGCTGGTCGGCGTAATAGCCGTAACCGGCAGCGGAAGCACCGACGACAGCAGCACCGATCAAGGCGCCCTTGCCGCGGTTGTTGTGGTCGATGGCGGCACCGGCCAGCGCACCGGCCAGTGCACCGAGGCCACCGTACTTGGCGGTTTTGCTCATGCCCTGGGAGCCACCGTCGGCCTGACCCTGATTGTCATATGGGTTGGGCGAGGCGCAGCCGGACAGTACGGCTACGGCAGTAGCGACAATAATCAAACGACGCGTGGTGAACATGGAGAGCTCCTACATTTTGCATTCTGTGGTGCAGCGGCCATTGGCAATCGGCCCGTGCGGGCGTTGGATCATGACAATGCACAAAAATTCCGCCGGGCACCCGTGACAAAATGTTTAGGCACGCACAAACGGGTTCTCGCGCATTTCATCCCCCAGTCGCGTATCCGGACCATGCCCGGCCACGACGGTCGCGTCTTCATCCAGGGTATACAGCCGCTGCCTGATCGATCGCACGATGGTCGCCTGATCGCCGCCCCACAAATCCGTGCGCCCTACTCCGCGCCGGAACAACGTGTCGCCGGCAATCAACAGCTTAGCCTCGGAAAACCAAAAGCTCATGGAACCGGGTGTATGCCCCGGCGTATGCAGCGCCACGCCACAGCCACAGGCCAGCTCCTCATCGTCGGACAGCCAGCGATCAGGCGCCGGAACCGGGGTGTATGGCACACCGAACATCTGGCACTGCATCTCCAGGTTGTCCCACAGGAACTGATCCTCTTTATGCAGGTGCAGGGTTGCACCGGTTTTTTCCTTCATCTGCCCGGAGGCCAGAAAATGATCGAGATGGGCATGAGTGTGGATGATGCTGACCACCTTCAGGCCCAGCGCATCGAGGCGCGCCATGATCAGATCGGGATTGCCGCCCGGATCGACGACGATGGCTTTTTTCGTGATCGGGTCGCCGATGATGGTGCAGTTGCACTGCAACGGGCCGACGGGAAAGGTTTCGCGAATCAGAGCGGGCTTGTCGACGGTCATGAAAAATCCTGGACGAACGGCAGTGGGTATTGTTTCAGAATTCTACTTCACAGGCCGATACAGATCGCCCGGTCAGTTATTTGGCGTCAGCGATCAGAAAAATGATGGCTCATTGATGTCAAGCGCACTGTTTCTGGTGCAAAATCGCATTTTTTTGTAGCGGTCGCATTCAGGAAGGGCCGCAGCGCACTCAGGAAATCCGCATGCCTAGCCCAACTGGTTATACCGTAAGCCTTTATTCCAAACTCACCGGCAATAAAGCAGTCGACAGCCTGCTGTCGGGAACCTACTGGGCAGGCGTCAATTGGCCCTTCGACGGTCCGACCAAGCTGACCTACAGCTTTATCGAGCCCGGGACATCCTATTTCGCGACCAACTACAGCGCGGACAACGAATACCAATCCATCTATTCGCTGACCGGCTATCAGAAGAACGGCATCGCTGCGGCACTCGCCACCTGGAGTGCCGTGGCCAACATCAGCTTTACCGAGACCACCGACGACATTTCCAATGTCGGTGACCTGCGGTTCGGCGGTTACGGCTTGATGGGCAATCAGGCCGCTGCCTGGGCTTATACCCCCTCCACCGCGCCGCGCGGCGGGGATGTCTGGATTGGCGAGCCGACCACCGACTACCCGATCAAGGGTACCTATGACTACATGACCTACATCCACGAGATCGGTCATGCCCTGGGCCTCAAGCACCCGTTTTCCGCCAGCGCGACGAACACCACACTGCTCGACCCGTCGCTGGACGATGTCCGCTATACGGTCATGAGTTACGACAACAGCTATTCGTCCCAGCCGACGACACCGATGGTGCTGGACATTCTCGCCATCCAGGCGCTGTACGGCGCCAACATGAACTGGCAGACCGGCGACAACGTCTACTCGTGGCAGGCCTACCGACCGGTATTCGAAACCATCTGGGACGCCGGCGGCAACGACACGATCGATGCCAGCTCCCAAGGCAATGGCGTCACCCTCGACCTGAACGAAGGTGCCTACAGCAGCCTGGGTCTGTATCTCGAGCACCACGCCGACGGCACTGTCTATTCGTTCAACAGTGGCCTGGCGATTGCCTTTGGCGCCAAGATCGAAAACGCCACCGGCTCCACCTTCGACGACATCCTGTACGGCAATGCCCTGGACAACGTCCTCAATGGCAATACCGGCAAAGACTACATGTACGGGGGCGCCGGCAACGATATCTATGTGGTCGACAACGTCGGTGATGTGGTCATCGAAACCAGCACCGTGGCTGACGAAATCGACACCGTTCGCGCATCGGTCAGCTACACCCTGAGCAGCAACCTCGAGAATCTCCAGCTCACTGGAAATGCCAGCGTCAATGCCGTGGGCAACAACCAGAACAACGTGCTGACCGGTAACGCCGGCAGTAACGTACTCGACGGTATGGGAGGTCTGGACACAATGATTGGCGGCGCCGGCAACGACGCCTATGTGCTTGACCAATCTGGCGAACTGAACCTGATCAAGGAAAACGCCAACGAAGGTAGCGACACGCTGATCCTCGCCTACGACGTGCAAGGCAACACGCTGATCGACCTGAACAGCAGCACGCTGAGCAATTTCGAGCACGTCACTCTCAAAGGTGTCGGCGCATTCGACGTGCTGGGCAACGCGCAGGACAATTACCTGTTCGGCAACGCCTCTGCCAACACTCTCCAGGGCGGCGCAGGCAATGACTTGCTCGACGGCGGCGTCGGCAACGACACACTGATCGGTGGCACGGGTAATGACACCTATGTCATCGACAGCCTGCAGGACTCGGTGATCGAACAGGCCAACGAAGGCCGGGATCTGGTTCGCACCTCCGTCACCTACACCCTCGGCGCCAACCTCGAGGAAGGTGAACTGGTGGGCAACGCTGCACTGAACCTGACCGGCAATGAACTGAACAACGTTCTGACCGGCAACTCGGGTGACAACCTCATTGATGGCGGACTCGGTGCCGACAGCCTGATCGGCGGCCTGGGCAACGACACCTACATCGTCGACAACCTCGGTGACACCATTACCGAAACCAGCACCCTGGCCAGCGAAATCGACGCGGTGTGGAGCTGGTTCAGCTGGACCCTCGGCGCCAACCTGGAAAACCTGTTCCTCGCAGGCCCGGCCAATCTCAATGGCACAGGCAACGAACTGGCCAACTACATGATCGGCAACTCTGGCGCCAACGTCCTCGACGGCGGTCTGGGCGCTGACAAACTGATCGGCGGCCTGGGCAACGACACCTACATCGTCGACAACCTCGGCGATACAGTCACCGAAACCAGCACCCTGGCCGGTGAAATCGACACCGTGCGCTCATCCGTGGACTGGCGCCTGGGCGCCAACCTGGAAAACCTGGTGCTGACCGGCAACGCCGTCAATGGTACTGGCAACGAGCTGAACAACAGCCTGACCGGCAACGCCGCAGCCAACACCCTGGACGGCGGCCTCGGCGCCGACACCATGATCGGTGGCGACGGCAGCGACACCTACTATGTCGACAACGTCGGCGACATCGTCATCGAGACCGATGCTTCGCTGACCGCACTCGACCGGGTGTTCTCATCCATCGACTACACCCTCGTTGCCAACGTCGAGAACCTGACCCTCATGGGTTCGGCCAACCTCAACGGCACCGGCAACTCGGTCAACAACACCCTGACCGGCAACGCTGGCGCCAACATCCTTGACGGTGGCCTGGGCGCCGACAGCCTGATCGGCGGCCTGGGCAACGACACCTACATTGTCGACAATCTCGGCGATACCATCACCGAAACCAGCACCCTGGCCGGCGAGATCGATTCCGTGTGGAGCTGGACCAACTGGACTCTGGGCGCCAACCTGGAAAACCTGTTCCTCGCAGGCACCGCCAATCTCAATGGTGTCGGCAACGGCCTGAACAACTATCTGATCGGCAACAGCGGCAACAACGTACTCAGCGGCGGTGCCGGCGACGACACCCTCGACGGTGGTATCGGTGCCGATGCCATGGTCGGAGGCGACGGCAACGACAGCTATTACGTCGACAACGTTGGCGATCTGGTAATCGAAACCGATACCTCGCCAAACGCCATTGACCGCGTATTCTCGTCCATCAACTACACCCTAGGCGCCAATCTCGAGAATCTCACGCTCCTCGGTTCCGCCAACCTCAACGGCACCGGTAATGCGGCCAATAACGTGCTCACCGGTAACGAGGGTGCCAACATCCTCGACGGTGGACTGGGCGCTGACAAACTGATCGGCGGGCTCGGCAATGACACTTACATCGTCGACAACCTCGGCGATACAGTCACCGAAACCAGCACCCTGGCCGGTGAAATCGATACCGTGCGCTCATCCGTGGACTGGCGCCTGGGCGCCAACCTGGAAAACCTGGTGCTGACCAGCAACGCTATCAATGGTACCGGCAACGAGCTGAACAACAGCCTGACCGGCAACGCCGCAGCCAACACCCTGGACGGCGGCCTCGGCGCCGACACCATGATCGGTGGCGACGGCAGCGACACCTATTACGTCGACAACGTCGGCGACATCGTCATCGAGACCGATGCTTCGCTGACCGCACTCGACCGGGTGTTCTCATCCATCGACTACACCCTCGTTGCCAACGTCGAGAACCTGACCCTCATGGGTTCGGCCAACCTCAACGGCACCGGCAACTCGGTCAACAACACCCTGACCGGCAACGCTGGCGCCAACATCCTTGACGGTGGCCTGGGCGCCGACAGCCTGATCGGCGGCCTGGGCAACGACACCTACATTGTCGACAATCTCGGCGATACCATCACCGAAACCAGCACCCTGGCCGGCGAGATCGATTCCGTGTGGAGCTGGACCAACTGGACTCTGGGCGCCAACCTGGAAAACCTGTTCCTCGCAGGCACCGCCAATCTCAATGGTGTCGGCAACGGCCTGAACAACTATCTGATCGGCAACAGCGGCAACAACGTACTCAGCGGCGGTGCCGGCGACGACACCCTCGACGGTGGTATCGGTGCCGATGCCATGGTCGGAGGCGACGGCAACGACAGCTATTACGTCGACAACGTTGGCGATCTGGTAATCGAAACCGATACCTCGCCAAACGCCATTGACCGCGTATTCTCGTCCATCAACTACACCCTAGGCACCAATCTCGAGAATCTCACGCTCCTCGGTTCCGCCAACCTCAACGGCACCGGTAATGCGGCCAATAACGTGATCACCGGTAACGAGGGTGCCAACGTCCTCGATGGCGGTCTCGGGTCGGACACCCTGATCGGCGGGCTGGGCAATGACACCTACATCGTCGACGGCATCGACGACATCATTCGCGAAACCAGCACCCTGGCCGGTGAAATCGACACAGTGCGCTCATCCGTGGACTGGCGCCTGGGTGCCAACCTGGAAAACCTGGTGCTGACCGGCAACGCCGTCAATGGTACCGGCAACGAGCTGAACAACAGCCTGACCGGCAACGCCGCAGCCAACACCCTGGACGGCGGCCTCGGCGCCGACACCATGATCGGTGGCGACGGCAGCGACACCTATTACGTCGACAACGTCGGCGACATCGTCATCGAGACCGACGCTTCGCTGACCGCACTCGACCGGGTGTTCTCATCCATCGACTACACCCTCGTTGCCAACGTCGAGAACCTGACCCTCATGGGTTCGGCCAACCTCAACGGCACCGGCAACTCGGTCAACAACACCCTGACCGGCAATTCGGGTGACAACCTCATTGATGGCGGACTCGGTGCCGACAGCCTGATCGGCGGCCTGGGCAACGACACCTACATCGTCGACAACCTCGGCGACACCATCACCGAGACCAGCACCCTGGCCGGCGAAATCGACGCCGTGTGGAGCTGGGTCAACTGGACCCTGGGCGCCAACCTGGAAAACCTGTTCCTCGCAGGCCCGGCCAATCTCAATGGCACAGGCAACGAACTGGCCAACTACATGATCGGCAACTCTGGCGCCAACGTCCTCGACGGCGGTCTGGGCGCTGACAAACTGATCGGCGGCCTGGGCAACGACACCTACATCGTCGACAACCTCGGCGATACCATCACCGAAACCAGCACCCTGGCCGGTGAAATCGATACCGTGCGCTCATCCGTGGACTGGCGCCTGGGCGCCAACCTGGAAAACCTGGTGCTGACCGGCAACGCTATCAATGGTACCGGCAACGAGCTGAACAACAGCCTGACCGGCAACGCCGCAGCCAACACTCTGGACGGCGGCCTCGGCGCCGACACCATGATCGGTGGCGACGGCAGCGACACCTACTATGTCGACAACGTCGGCGACATCGTCATCGAGACCGATGCTTCGCTGACCGCACTCGACCGGGTGTTCTCGTCCATCGACTACACCCTCGTTGCCAACGTCGAGAACCTGACCCTCATGGGTTCAGCCAACCTCAACGGCACCGGCAACTCGGTCAACAACACCCTGACCGGCAACGCTGGCGCCAACATCCTTGACGGTGGCCTGGGCGCCGACAGCCTGATCGGCGGCCTGGGCAGCGACACCTACATCGTCGACAACCTCGGTGACACCATTACCGAAACCAGCACCCTGGCCAGCGAAATCGACGCGGTGTGGAGCTGGGTCAACTGGACCCTGGGCGCTAACCTGGAAAACCTGTTCCTCGCAGGCACCGCCAATCTCAATGGTGTCGGCAACGGCCTGAACAACTATCTGATCGGCAACAGCGGCAACAACGTACTCAGCGGTGGTGCCGGCGACGACACCCTCGACGGTGGCATCGGTGCCGATGCCATGGTCGGAGGCGACGGCAACGACAGCTATTACGTCGACAACGTTGGCGATCTGGTGATCGAAACCGATACCTCGCCAAACGCCATTGACCGCGTACTCTCGTCCATCAACTACATCCTAGGCACCAATCTCGAGAATCTCACGCTCCTCGGTTCCGCCAACCTCAACGGCACCGGTAATGCGGCCAATAACGTGATCACCGGTAACGAGGGTGCCAACGTCCTCGATGGCGGTCTCGGGTCGGACACCCTGATCGGCGGGCTGGGCAATGACACCTACATCGTCGACGGCATCGACGACATCATTCGCGAAACCAGCACGCTGGTCAGCGAAATCGACACCGTGCGCGCTTCAGTCGACTGGACGCTAGGCGCCAACCTGGAAAGCCTGGTGCTGACTGGCAATGCGATGAGGGGCACCGGCAACGATCTGAACAACGTGCTGATCGGCAACAGTGAAAACAACACGCTGAACGGTGGGGCCGGTGATGACATTCTCGACGGAGGACTGGGCCAGGACCTGATGAGAGGCGGCGCCGGTTCGGACACCTACTACGTGGATGACGACTTTGACTTTGTCATGGACATGGGCGGTTCGGCCAGCGACGTCGATCAGGTGATCTCGACGATCAGCTATACCCTTGTCGGTGGTATCGAGAACCTGACCCTGGCAGGAACCGCCAACCTGAACGGCACCGGCAATGATCAAGACAACGTGATCAATGGCAACGCCGCTAACAACACGCTCGACGGCGGTGCCGGTGTCGATACCCTGATCGGTGGTGCCGGTGATGACATCTACATTGTGGATAATTCTCAGGACGTTGTGATCGAACAGATCGGCGAGGGTCACGACCTGATCCTCACCAATACCAGCTACACCCTTTCAGCCAACATCGAAGACCTGACGATGATCGGTGACGCCAATTCGGTGTTGACCGGCAACGCATTGAACAACGTGATCAGGGGCAATTCCGCGACCAACAACATCGACGGCGGTCTGGGCGCGGACACCATGATCGGCGGAGGCGGCCACGACACCTACATCGTGGACAACATCAACGATATCGTGATTGAACTTGCCGATGAAGGTATCGACACCGTCAACATCAGTGTCGACTACACGCTGACGGCCAACGTCGAAGACGGCCAGATGCTTGGCAACGCCAACCTGAACCTGACCGGCAATGCCCTGGATAACGTCTTGCACGGCAACAGCGGCAACAACATCCTGTCGGGTGGACTCGGTGCCGATCGCATGATCGGCGAGGGCGGCGACGACATCTATATCGTCGATAACGTCAATGATCTCGTCTTTGAATCGCCACTCAATGGCGGCCACGACCTGATTCAGACCTGGGTCGACTACGGCCTTTCGGACAACGTCGAAGACGGCGTATTGCTCGGCAATGCGGACCTCACCCTGAGCGGCAACAATCTCGATAACGTCCTCACCGGCAACTCCGGCAATAACACACTCATGGGCTTTGGCGGCACCAACCAACTGTTCGGCGCAGAAGGTAACGACACACTGTTCGGTGGGTGGGGAAGCAACACACTGACCGGTGGTACTGGGTCCGACACGTTTACCTTCAATAACTGGATCACCTTGGGACCGGAAATGGGCATGGGCCCGGCCGACTCACAGAACATCATTACCGATTTCAGCGCGCTTGATGGTGACAAGATCGACTTCTCCGGCTACGACATGGATCCGCTGACCCTCGGTGTACAGCACATGACTTTCATCGGTTCCAATGAGTTCACCGGTGCCGGTCAACTGCGTTTCGTGGATCAGGTGCTTCTCGGCAACGTAAGCGGTGACCTCGGCGCTGACTTCCAGGTGCAACTGCTGGGTGTCCATACTCTCAGCGCGAACGATGTGCTGGTCTGACCCCTTGGATCCTTGAACGGACAGATAGACACAAATGAAAACACCCCGCCTTGGCGGGGTGTTTTTTTAACTGTCTCTAGGACAACAGACCCAGCTCTTTGGCCCGGGCCACTGCCTGTGTTCGTCGCTCGACGCCCAGCTTGCTGTTGATATGGCTGGCGTGGGTCTTCACGGTATGCAACGAAATGAACAGTTGCTCGCTGATCTCCTGATTCGAACAGCCCTGGGCGATCAGCCGTAACACGGCCAACTCGCGACTGCTGAGTTGTTCGGTCGCGGCCTGCTCCAGGACCGGGCGAGCCATCGGTTGTGGAAGAAGCTCAAGCAGTTGCTGACTGACGGCAGCCGGGGTGCTCGTTACCAACTGCCCACGCAACCAGTCCGGGTGCTGGCTGACGAGCGCGTCGAACGGCTGCACGACCCCACCCGCCGCAGCCTCCAGCGCCAGATTCAATGCCTTGCGCGCTTCCGGCTCCCTTCCATCCGCCAGCAATAATGCCACTTTCTGCGTCAGCGCCATCACGCTGAGCAATTGGCGGCCGGTCTGCTGGCCATTTTCATGCAACACATTCAAACGCCCTTCGGCGAGCATCGGATGCCCCTGAATCACATCGAGCAGCGCCTGTTGCAGTTCAACATGCAAGGGCAATTGCGGATGAAACTCAGGAGGTGCGGCGGCACGTTCTCCGGTGTAGGTCTGCCCCAGTCGGGCCAACCACGCCTCGGCCAGATCGGTACGCCCCTGGGCAAGCCAGAGTTCGCATTTGACCAGGGTGATCATTGCCAGGTAATAGATCGGCGGAACATCCCAGATGTGCATCAATCGTTCGGCTTCGGCGAGTTCGGCGAACGCCTTGGCAAATTCGCCACAACTGCCGTCCAGGCGAGCGACCACGCAGTGGCCGATCAAGACGCTGATATCACGACACGCGCGCGCCTCACCGATCCCGATCAACAGCCGCGCACGCGCGGCCTGCGGCTGCAAACGCATGGCCAACAGAAAACCTTCATACAGCGTCAGCCGTGCGCGTACCGCGTACAAACGCTGTGGAGACAAACCGCGCAAGCGTTCCAGCCCCTGATGCACTTCATCCAGCGCGCGCAGGATTTCGCCGCGTGACTGCAATACTCGAGCGCGGTCGTAATGCGCCAACGCTTCGAACAACGGATTGCCGACCCGCTGCGCCAGCTCAAGAGACTCGCGATTCAACCCCCGTGCACGCCACAGATCGCCGTCGGCAATCGCCAGGTTGGACAGTGTCGAAAGACACATCAAACGCTGGCCATAACGTTTGGCCGGCAGGCTTTCCAGCGCTTCGCTGCAATACTTCAGCGTCAATTCGCGATGACCGCGACCTCGCGCGATGATGCCGCTGAGTGCCAGCCATTGGGCCAGCATCGATTTCTGTGCAGTGGCCGAAGGCGCCGGCAGAAAACGGCTCAGGTGGCTGGCAAGTTCTTCGGCGGCATCCAGTTGGCAGGCCAGCCCCAGCGCCCAGCTGTACAGCACGATCAGGCGCGGCGTGCTGATCAGCAGGCTGTCGGGCAGGTCCATTTTCCAGCGCAGCAGCATGCCGACGTTCTGCTCGGCCAGCAGTTGTTCCTCGGACAGGTTCTGCACCAGGTTCGCCGCGACATCGAGATGTCCGGCACGCAACGCCTGCTCCACCGCCTCATCGAGCAAGCCCTGTGCATTGAACCAGCGACAGGCGCGCAGATGCAGCGTGGCGGTCGGCACCACGGCTTGAGCCACCGGCCGGCTGCGCAACAGATCAGAAAACAGATGATGATAACGATACCAGTGACCATGCTCGTCGAGCGGCACCAGAAACACTTGGTGAGCCGAGAGAAAACGCAGGATTTCAGCACTGTCATGGGCATCGCGCACCGCGTTGCACAACTCGCTGCAAAAGCGCTCCTGCGGGGCGGTTTCATAGAGAAAGGCCTGAACCTCGGCGGGCAGGCAGTCGATGACCTCTTCCAGCAGGTAATCGCGAATCAGCCCTTCCCCGCCGTTCAGTACTTGAGGCAAGGCCATGTCATTGCCTGCCTCGGCAGCGGCCAGCAACCAGAAACGCAGCCCGGCCACCCAGCCTTCGCTACGTTGAATCAGGTTTTCAAGGGCTTCGCCGCGCAGCGAGCTGCTGTGACGATCAAGCAGGGCCAGGGCTTCGTCGTGGGTCAGTCGCAAATCCTGTTCATGCAGTTCGAGCAATTGTCGCGACAGGCGCAGACGAGCCAGATGCCAGTCCGGCCGCTGGCGGCTGGTAACCATGACCAGCAGGCCATCGGGCAGGTGATTGAGGAAAAATTGCAGGCAGCGGTCAAGTACCGGTCCTTGGGCGAGGTGGTAATCGTCCAGCACCAATAACAGCGGCGAGGTCGGTTGCAGGTGCAATGCCAGCTCATCGAGCAAACCGTCGAGCCATTCTTCGAAGGCGAACGGCTGATGACGCTGGCGCATTTTCAACAGGCCAAGCGCGCGGCTGCCAAGTTCCGGGAAGTAGTCCTGCAGGCCTTCGAGCAGGCGCTCGAGAAAGCGCCCCGGATCACTGTCCCGGGCGCTCAGTCCCAGCCACAGACTGTGCCAATGACCCGGCAGGCTTTGACAGAACTCCACGGCCAGCGAACTCTTGCCAAACCCGGCCGGGGCGCAGACCAGCAACAGACGTCCACCGAGCCCGGCTCGCAGGCGCTCGCAAAGGCGTGGTCGCAAGACGTATCCGTCCGGCAGCGGAGGACGGAAAAAACGTCCGTCCAGTGCCGCGACGGCAACGCTTGCGGGACCCGGAAGTGGGGACAGATCAGTCATGGCCGGCTCTTGTTCGAATGGCTGTTGGCGGCGTAGCAGATGTCCGCAGACTAGCCTTAAACGAAGAGGGATTGAAGGTTATTGCAACAAATGACTACAAAAAGACTACAAGCAAACATGTCGAACTTCAGTGACAGATCTCCCGGATCCAGCTCCGATGTCGGAGGCGTAATCACCGCCTCCGAATACGGGCGGCAACTTCCGCCCGCCGTGGCGAAGTCCGAAAAATGCAGATCACAGTTGTGCCTGGATGCTTCGAGTGACCGATCTGGCAAGCTGCTCATAACCTGCTTCGGTGTAGTGAACGTCAGTATCCGACTCACGCAGATTGTCCGAAAGTGCTGCCGACACGGCTTCCAGATCGTTTATCGGGATCCCCATCCGCTTCATCACATCCGCGGCGGCTCGATTATATCGGCCGACATCGTCACTGTTGCGGCCAGGTTCCTGCGCAGGTACGACGGTCACACTCTGAAAGATCACCTTCGCCCCTGTGGCTTTGAGTTTTGTCGCGATCTGCGCAAGGTTGATTGCATACTGATCCAGCGGAACGGCAATCGAGCCGTTGATCTTGTCACGGTTTTCCTGTGTGACGGGGCCAGGACGTCGATAGCACAGATCCCACAGACCAAAGTTGAAACTGATCACATCCCATTTGCCACCCTCGAGCCAGGCGTCGAGGTTCTTGAGGCCATTGGTCGAATCCTGAGCGTTGCCGATGTTGTGGACAACTTCGGCCTCTGCGGCCAGCGACTTCGTGACATAGGGTGTATAGCCGATCGAAATGGAGTCGCCGATGATCAGTACGCGAGGTTTGTCGTGTGAGCCGGCATGACTGCTACCGATGACAAAAAATGAAGAGAGTATCAGGGCCTTGATGAATGAACGCTTGAGCACGAGTGGCCGTCCGTAGATTTCAGTCGCGACAGTCTACCTTCAGATTACGTCAGAACAAGGCACTTGAGGGGCAGCCGATAAAAAACGCCCCGAACCAGTCGGGGCGTTTTTTCGAGGATGCGGCCTCGGGTTACAGCTTAGCGGATACCGTCCTGGCCCAGGTTGCCAGGCTGGAATTCGCTTTTGGTGGCAGAGAACCCGAAGTCATAAGCCTGTTTCTCTTCGTTCTTCATGCCCAGTGCCAGGTAGCGACCCGATTGCAGGTCGTACAGGGTTTCCAGCGCGTACCACGGCACTTGCTTGTCGTAGTAGTCCTCGGCATGGGCCTCGGCGACGCGCCACAGCTGACCACGACCGTCGTAATGGTCGATGACGGCTGCCTGCCAGGTATCTTCATCGATGAAGAAGTCACGTTTGGCGTAAATGTGACGCTGGCCCGGTTTCAGGGTTGCCACCACATGCCAGACGCGACGCAGCTCGTAACGGGCCAGGTCCTGGTTGATGTGGCCGGCCTTGATGATGTCGGCGTACTTCAGCGTCGGCGAATCGATCTTGTAGCTGTTGTTGGCAATGTACATCTCTTTCTTGCCTTCCAGCTTCCAGTCATAACGATCCGGTGCACCGTTGTACATGTCGAGGTTGTCGGAGGTACGCAGGCCGTCCGCCGCAGTACCCGGACCGTCATAGGACACTTGCGGTGCCTGACGCACACGACGCTGACCGGTCGCATAAACCCAGGCCTTGCGCGGCTCCTTCACCTGGTCGAGGGTCTCGTGCACCAGCAGCACGGTACCTGCCAGACGAGCCGGTGCGGTCACTTTCTGCTTGAAGTAGAACAGCACGTTGCCCGGGTTGGCCGGATCGTAGTCCTTCATCTTGTCGCGGAACACGAACTGGTCCTGGAAATACACCAGGCTGAACGAGCCGTTGGTCTGCGGCGTCGCCTGAGTCACCAGACGGGTCACGCTGCCACCGCGATAGCGGGTGATGTGGTTCCAGATGACTTCCAGACCGTCTTTCGGGATCGGGAACGGGATGGCGGTCTGGAAGTTTTCCAGACCGTTACCCCCGGCCACCAGCGTGGTGGTCGTTGCGTTTTTCTTGATGGCGGCGAACACGTCATCCGGCACGGTAGCACCACGATGGGACGGGTAGACCGGCATTTTGAAGGTGTCCGGGTAACGCTTGAACATCGCGTACTGGCCCGGTGCAAGCTTGTCCTTGTACTGGTCGACGTTCTGCGCGGTGATGGTGAACAGCGGTTTCTCACTGCCGTACGGATCGGACAGGAAGCCTTTACTGTCGACCGTGCCGGCATTCTTCGCCAGCGGCTTCCAGGCCGGGATCGAACCGTCGGCGTTGCCCGCCATCTCGGCGCCCATCGGGGTCAGGCTCTTGCCCAGTTTGTCGGCTTCGGCGGCAGGGACCGCCGCCATTACGCTGGTGGCCAGCAGCGAAAGCCCCAGAACACCGGCGTGGAACAGACTCTTTGTTATTTTCATGTGTTTGTTCGTCCTGAAAAAACTGTACTTAGAAGTTCACGCCAACACTGAGGGCAACGAAGTCGCGATCATCCACCGTGCTGTATTCGCCACCAAAGAAGTTGGTGTAGGCCAGGCTTGCGGTGTAGGTGTTCTGGTATTCGGCATCCAGCCCGAGGCTGATGGCCTTGCGGCCTTCCTCGAAGTTGCCGCCAGGGCCCGGGGAGTAACCCTTGACGTCGTGAGACCAGGCAACGTTCGGCTTCAGGTTCACGCCGGCGAACACGTCGCTGTAATCCCAGATGGCACGAGCGCGATAGCCCCAGGACGTGGCGGTGGTGAACCCGTTGTTGTCGCAATTGCTGGAGCGGTTGCTGGTCGAAGCGCCAGGACCGGCACCGTTGATGGTCGAGGTGTTGAGGATCTGCGAGCAGGTGTTCAGACCGCCAGTGGACGGCAGTTCACCCGGACCGAAGACCGGATCGCGGCCGTAGCGGGCTTCTGACTTGCTTTCCAGCCCGCCGACGTGGGTCACACCGACTTCACCCACCAGGGTCAGACGGTTGGCGCCCATGACCTGATCGAAGAAGTGCGTCAGGGTGGTCTGCAGCTGAGTGATTTCCTTGCGGTTGTAACCGTGCAGGTCCTGGCCCGGAACGCCATTGAGGATCGAAGCGTTGGTCAGTGCACCGCCCAATGGACGCACACCGGCGAACAGGATATCCGTGGAGTTCAGTTGCACCGGTGCGTTCGGTCGGTAGCTGATCTCACCGCTCCACGCCGTACCGGTAGGCAGGGTGGTGGAGAAACTCAGACCGTACAGACGAATGTCCTCTGGATACTCGATGAAATACTCGGAGTTACCCGCCACCACCAGAGGGCCCAATGCCTGGAACGGGCCCGGGAGCGCCTTGACGCCGTTATAGATCGACTGTGGCGCGCCGGTTGCGCTGAAGATCGGCGCACGGCTGTGGTAGTTCATGAAATAGGCACCGAACTCGGTGGCCAGCGGATCGAACATGTACTTGGCCGAAACACCCCACTGCCCGCTGTCCCGAGCGTTGCGGTTCGGCGAACGGCGCACCAGCACGCCTTCTTCGTTGACGTCGACATTGGCGGCCGCCAGCGGGCCGAGGGCAACGCCCGGAATGGTCGAGCGCTTGTTCAGCACGCGCAGGTTGTCGTCGCAGCCGGTGGTGACGATGTCAGGCTGGGAGAAGAACGTGCCGCAGTTGTCGGTCACGGTCTTCTGCCAGTCGATCTGATAGAAACCTTCGGCGGACAGGTTTTCGGTGATGCTCTGGGACACGTAGAACATGTTGACCGGAATCAGGCCTTCCTTGATCTCGGCCCCCGGACGGCGGAACGCGGAAACGTCGATCGGGTTGATCGAGTTGATGCCGCCACCGATGAAGGTGCTTTCACCCCAGTTCACCACCTGCTTGCCCAGACGCACCGAGCCCGGCTCATCGGCAATGGCGTAGTTGTGGTAGATGAAGGCGTCAAGGATCTGCCCGCCCGAAGATCGTGCAGCCACGTCGCGGTTATGGTTGCTGACGTCCTTGTATTCCAGGTCCTGGTTCTGCAACGCGAAGTCGTACCAGTATTTGCCCCGGACGAAGACACCGGTATCGCCATATTTCAATTCGAGGTCATGGATGCCCTTGAAGATCTTCGAGAACGCTTGCCCGCTCTTGAAGTTCAAGTGACCGTCGTCAGAGGTCTGGGACAGGCCCCTGCCGCCGTTGTTGACACCAATAAGGTCCTTGTTCGGCTGCTGGGTCGAAATACTCATGCCCAGGGAGAGCGAGGAGTCGAACTGGCCTTCGATTTCACCGACGTTGAAACTGACGCCGAATGCGGGCCCGGCGAGCGTGGAGGCAAGACTGACCGCCAGAGGCAGTTTCGCCCGGCGCCAGAACTGGTTTACTGAGGTCATCGACGCTACTCCATGTGCATTATTGTTATGGCAGTGAGTACTTTTAAAAACGCCTGAAGGACCGGGCGCCAGTGGCCTCCCGAAATCGCTTCAATGTTGCATTGCCCCGTTCTTAAAAATCCTTGAGCGGACTATAGCCAGCAGGTGGTACTGCTTGATCCCTCTAAAGTGTGATTTGCAGCTGCCGGCCACTCTGGAACAGTCCTTTCGCCAGTCCGACACATGTCGGCACGGCAAGGATGGCTGAAAATTCGGATTTCACAAGCCAAGCGCTTGCTTGGTGGGTCTGGCGCGCCGTTTTCGGCGCGCCAGGGGACGTTCAGAGCGTCGAGAGAAAGGTGCTGTTGTTGGCCTGCCATTCGGTGATGTCGAGGCGGATGCGCTTCTTGTCGAGCTTGCCGACACTGGTCTTGGGAATTTCCGTAACAAGGGCGATCTGGCTTGGAATCGCCCACTTGCTCAGGTGCCCCAGTTCCACGAACGGCTTGAGGTGTTCCTTGAGCTCACGAGCCCCGATGGCATGCCCTTCGCGGATCACCAGCAAGGCAAACGGACGCTCGCCCCACTGCGGATCGGCGATGCCCACCACTGCTACTTCACGTACCGCCACGTGACGGCTGATCAGGTCTTCGAGGTCCAGCGAGGAGATCCACTCGCCGCCGGTCTTGATCACATCCTTGATCCGGTCGCGGATATCGATCACGCCCATGCTGTCGAGTGTCGCGACGTCGCCGGTGTGCAGCCAGCCGCCGGCCCACAGCTCGGCGCCCTTCTGCGGTTCGTTGAAGTAGCCTTCGGTCAGCCATGGCGCGCGCAGTACCAGTTCGCCCTGGGTCTCGCCGTCCGCCGGGAGGAAATGGCCCTCGGTGTCGACGATCGCCGCTTCGACCAATGGCCCCGGCACGCCGGCCTTGATCCGGTAGGTGGTGCGCTCGTCTTCGGTGCCCGCCATCAACTCGTCGTTCAGATGTGCGCACGACACCAATGGCCCGGTTTCCGACATGCCATAGGCTGCCGTGAGCTGAATGCCCCGGGCCTTGGCCGCTTCATACAGGGAGCGGTTCAGCGCACTGCCGCCGATGACGATTTTCCAGCCGCCGAAATCGGTGCCTTGCGCGCCCTTGGCGTTGAGCACCATTTGCAGGATGGTCGGCACGCAATGGGAGAACGTGACCTTCTCCTTGCGCCACAGCTCGACCAGGAATTCCGGGTCGTAACGCCCCGGATAAACCTGCTTGAGCCCGAGCATGGTCGCCACATACGGAAGGCCCCAGGCATGCACGTGGAACATCGGGGTGATCGGCATATACACATCGTTGGTGCCCAGCAGGCGCACGCTGTCGATGGCGCCCATGATGGTCGACACGCCCATGGTGTGCAGCACCAGTTGCCGATGGGTGAAATACACGCCTTTCGGATTGCCGGTGGTGCCCGTGGTGTAGAACGTGGTGGCGACCGAGTTCTCGTCGAAATCCTGGAAGTCGTACTGCGGACTCGCGGCCGCCAGCAGTTGCTCGTACTCGCCGACCAGATTCGGCAGATCCGCGGTTTTCTCCGGCAGATCGGTCAGCAGCAGGGTTTTCTCCACCGTGGTCAGGTGCGGCGCTATGGCCTGATACAGCCCGACGAACTCGCTGTTGACCAGCACGAAACGGTCCTCGGCGTGGTTCATGGTGTAGAGGATCTGTTCCGGCGACAGCCGTACGTTGATGGTGTGAATCACCGCGCCAATCATCGGAATCGCAAACATGCACTCGAGGTAGCGATGGCTGTCCCAGTCCATCACCGCCACGGTGTCACCGGCCTTGACCCCGGCCGCCGTCAGTACGTTGGCCAGTCGCGCGACCCGCTCGATCAGGGTCGGGTAGCTGTAGCGCAGCTGGTCACGGTAGATGATCTCGCGGGTTTTCTCGTAACGGGCGCCTGACATCAGCAGCCGTTTAATCAGCAGTGGATACTGGTAGGCCCCTTCGGCGGGCGGAATAACGCGAGTCTGCAACATAAGAATCCCTTTTCTGACTGCACGGTGTTGGCGTTGGAGTTTTGTACTCTAGAACCCTTATACGCCAGCCAAATCAGCCAAAGGAATGATTTGCAGCGCCGTACAAATGCTAGCTTTGCGCCAGCATTTGCCGGTATTCGTCACCGCTCAGGCCATTTGCCCTACAGACGCTTCGGAAGGCGTTCGTGGGAAAACCACCGCCGCGAGGAAAGTCAAAGCGCCAAAACCGGCCAGAATCAGGTAAAGCCCCACAAACCCATGGCGCGGTTCGACATAGGCAATCAGCGGAATCGCCGTCGCACTGGCACCGAACGATAAACAGTAACGCAGGGCAAATACCCGTGACTGCCATTGCGGCGCGACGAAATTGGCGACCATCGAATCGTTCACCGTCACCTGACCGAACACCACAAACATGAATGCCGCCCCAACGGCGATCACCGCCCAGCCGTCGACATAAGCCAGCGCGAACAGTAACGGCGCCTGGCACAACGTCAGCACGATAAACGGCCATTTCAGGCTGACGCGGTGCAGCACCCGACCGATGCTCAACTGCGCAATCGCACCGAAGGCGTAAGCCAGGCTCACCACCACACCGAGGGTCTGTGGCGAGGCGAACAGGTCATGCAAGCGCTCCTGAAACAGTTTTGGATAGGTCATGGTGGTGGCGTTGAACACCACCCCGCCGGTGGCCGTGGCCAAGGCCAGCACGCCGAACACCATGGCCATCGAAATCCGCTGGCCGCCGGCGCCCTTGAGCGCGGTGTGCGGACGCTTGGGGATCGGCTCCTCGCGCACCTGCAAGGCAAAACCGATCCCCAGCACGATGGCCACGGCACCCGGAATCAGGAACGCCGAACGCCAGCCGAACTGCGCCACCAGCAGACCGGTGATCAGCGCCGAGAACGCCACGCCAAGATTGCCCCACATGCCGTTGATGCCGATTTCGCGGCCACGATTTTGCGCATAGGCCACCAGCATCGCCGTGCCGACCGGGTGATAGATCGCAGCAAAAATGCCGATCAGGGTCAGGCCGATCACCAGCATCGTCGGGCTGTTACTTAAGCCGGTAACGATCGCCGAACCACCGATGCCGAAGAAAAACACCAGCATCATCCGTCGCCGGCTCCAGTGATCGCCGAGCCAGCCGGCCGGTAGCGAACAGGCGCCGAACGCAATGAAACCGCCCAGCGACAGGCCGATCAGCGAGGCGTAGTCGAGGGCGAAGGCCTGGGTCATGCCGAGCACGGCGGCGGGGAAAATCAGCATGAACATGTGATCGATCACATGGGCTGCGTTGATGTAGCGGATGACATTTCTGGATTGATTCATCGCGGCACGCTTTTCTTTTTATGAACAGGAGGGGTGTGAGCGCCTATGCTAAGTTGGCAAAAAAGCGCATTCCTGCCATTCAAGTCAGCGAACCGGACATGTTGATCAGCCATTTCGAACACGGCCCGGTGAGCGCCTACCCCCGGGATTACCTGGACGGCGCGCACCAGCCATTGCACCTGCATCGCGAGGCGCAGTTGCTGTATGCGGTGAGCGGGGTCATGCGGGTGGTCACGGCACAAGGTGCTTGGGTGATTCCACCGACCCGCGCGGTGTGGATCCCACCGCAGATCGGCCACGAGATCTTCATGTCCGGCGATGTGCAGATGCGTTCATTGTTCATCGCCCCCGAGCTGTCGCCCGCCAGCCTGCAACATTGTTGCGTGCTGGCCGTGACGCCGTTGCTGCGCGAACTGATTCTGCGCGCGGTGCAGGGCCCGCCCCACGCCGACAACCCGCTGATCCAGCAATTGATGCTGGAGGAGCTGGCCGGCCTCGAAAACCTGCCGCTGCACATTCCCATGCCCAGCGACCGGCGCCTGCAAAACATTTGCCTGGCGCTGCTGCGCGAGCCTGATCATCCCAACACCCTGGAAGACTGGGCGCAGCAGGTCGGCGCCAGCTCACGCACACTGGCGCGGCTGTTCCAGCAACAACTGAAGATGAATTTCAATGCCTGGCGCCAGCAATTGCGCCTGATGGAAGCCCTGCCCCGCCTGCTCGCCGGGGACAGCGTGCAGAGCGTGGCGCGGGATCTGGGTTACGGCAGCGCGCGGGCGTTCAGCGCAATGTTTCGCCGTTTGCTCGGGGACAATCCCCGGGAGTACCTCAACGCCCTGAATCAGCTCAGTTCGATCAATGCATCTCGGTGAACGCGAGTTTCACGCCGATGGCGATCAGCACGGCGCCCATGGTGCGGTCGAACCAGTGGCCCATGCGGGCGAAACCGGCGCGCACGCGCTGCTGGCTGAACAGCATTGCCACCAGGCAGAACCAGGTTGCGGTCGCGACGGCCAGATAAATCCCGTAGCCGGCCTGCACCGCCAGTGGCGTATGCGGGTTGATCACCACCGTGAACAGCGACAGGAAAAACAGCGTGGCTTTCGGGTTCAGACCATTGGTCACGAAGCCTGAAGTGAAGGCGCCACGGGCGGTGCGTTCGCCGGCCTCTTTGTGCAGGTCGTCAGTCACGGTCTTGGCGGGTTGCGCGCGCAGGGCCTTGTAGCCGATGTACAGCAGGTAAGCGGCGGCGGCCCATTTCAAAGCGTTGAACAGCACGATCGATTGGGAAACGATCAGGCCGATGCCCAGCAGCGAATAACCGACGTGCAGGAAAATCGCCGTGCCCACACCCAGCGCGGTCCAGGTCCCGGCGCGCCGACCGTGGGTCACGCTTTCGCGCACCACCACGGCGAAATCAGGACCGGGGCTGGCGACGGCCAACAGGTGGATCAGGGCAACGGTCAAGAATTCGGTCCAGTACATGAGGGCTCCTTTCGGCCAAGCGTAACGCGTTGTTTCATCTGGTAGGCTCGGCAGATTACGCCTTCCCTTCAAAGCACAACAGGTACAGTTGATGACGAACGCCCACCGCGCCGTATTCCTCGATCACCCGTCGCTGGATCTTGGCGATCTCGACTTGAGCCCTTTGCGCGACTGCTTCAGCGATCTGCAACTGTTCGCCCAGACGTTGCCTGCGCAGATTGCCGAACGCCTGCAAGGGGCGACCGTGGCGATCAGCAACAAGGTCCTGATCGACGCCGCCGCCATGGCCGCCAACCCACAGCTGAAGCTGATCCTGATCACCGCCACCGGCACCAACAACGTCGATCTGGCCGCCGCCCGCGCCCATGGCATCACCGTGTGCAACTGCCAGGGTTACGGCACGCCATCGGTGGCGCAACACACGATCATGCTGCTGCTCAACCTCGCCACGCGGCTGGCCGATTATCAAAAAGCCGTCGGTGAAGGACGCTGGCAAGAGGCCAAACAGTTCTGTCTGCTGGATTATCCGATCGTTGAGCTGGAGGGCAAAACCCTCGGCCTGCTCGGGCATGGCGAACTGGGCGGCGCAGTTGCGCGTCTGGCCGAAGCCTTTGGCATGCGTGTGTTGCTGGGGCAGATTCCGGGGCGTCCGGCCCGCCCGGATCGTCTGCCGCTGGAGGAACTGCTGCCGCAGATCGACGCCCTCACCCTGCACTGCCCGCTCAATGAACACACCCGCCACTTCATCGGTGCCCGCGAGCTGGCGTCGATGAAACCGGGTGCTTTCGTGGTCAACACCGCCCGTGGCGGGCTGATTGACGAGCAAGCATTGGCCGATGCACTGCGCAATGGTCATCTGGGTGGCGCGGCGACCGATGTATTGAGCGTCGAACCGCCAACCCAGGGCAATCCGCTGCTGGCCGCCGACATCCCGCGCCTGATCGTCACCCCGCACAACGCCTGGGGCAGCCGCGAAGCGCGGCAGCGAATCGTCGGCCAACTGGTGGAAAACACCCAGGCGTTCTACAGCGGTAAGGCGCTGCGGGTCGTCAGTTGATAAACTGCGGCACTTTTTTTCACAGGAGCAGTTATGGATCCGCGCAGTGAAGTACTGCTTCGTCAGGTCGAGTTATTCCAAGGCTCGCTGTTGTTGGCCGGTCTGCCGGCCGATGACTTGCTCGGGCGCCTGCCCGACGCCTTCGGCTGGTGCTGGCATGCGGGTGACCAGGCGGCGCTCGACGCGCGCTTCGAAGGTCGCAGCCATTTCGGCGTGAATGTGCCGGAGCGCGCATTCGACAGCGCCGTGGTGTTCCTGCCCAAGTCCAAGGATTTGACCGACTACGTCCTCAATGCCGTGGCTTCACGTCTGGCCGGGCGTGAGGTGTTTCTGGTCGGGGAAAAGCGCAGCGGCATCGAAGGCGCGTCCAAGCAACTCAACCCGTTCGGCAAGCCGCGCAAACTCGACAGCGCACGCCATTGCCAACTGTGGCAAGTGACGGTGGCCAACGCTCCAGAAGCCAAATCCCTGGAAAGCCTGGCCCAGACTTATGAGCTGCCACTGGCCGAGGGACCGCTGAAAGTCATCAGCCTGCCGGGCGTCTTCAGCCATGGCCGACTGGATCGCGGCAGTGCCTTGCTGCTGGAACACCTGGACAAACTGCCGAGCGGTCACCTGTTGGACTTCGGTTGCGGTGCCGGGGTGCTCGGTGCGGCGGTCAAGCGTCGTTACCCGCACAATCAGGTCACGTTGCTCGACGTTGATGCCTTCGCTGCCGCCAGCAGCCGGTTGACCCTGGCGGCCAACGGTCTGGAAGCCGAGGTGCTGACCGGTGACGGCATCGATGCCGCGCCGATGGGCCTGAATGCGATTCTGAGCAACCCGCCGTTCCATGTCGGCGTTCACACCGACTATTTCGCGACCGAGAACTTGCTGCGAAAAGCAGCGAAACATCTGAAAAACGGCGGCGAACTGCGGCTGGTGGCGAACAGCTTCCTGAAGTATCAACCGCTGATCGAAGAACATCTTGGCGTGTGTGCGATCAAGGCTGAAGGCAATGGTTTCCGGATTTACCGGGCCAAGCGCGGCTGAAAATTAGCACTTGCCGAATGGATTCTGCCTAGGCAGAATCCGCTCCGTCCTAGGGGAGTAGTCTCCCACGAGCGCCATGCTCGTCCGGCATACGTCAACATACTTGATCCTCAGATCATGGCGTATGCGACCCAAGCGTCCGCAGCAGACGGATCGCAGGGTTTGACAAGACCTATGACACGCACACCTTACCCGGGGCGGGAAGGCTGTACGTGTCATAGCCGTGTCGACCCGCCCCTTAGGAAATCCTGATGCTGGACTCGTTACTCGTTCCCACCGCAATCGTTGCCCTGGCCGAAATCGGCGACAAGACGCAACTGCTCGCGCTGATTCTCGCCGCTCGCTTTCGCAAACCCTGGCCGATCATTGCCGGCATCGTCGCTGCGACCCTGGCCAACCACGCGGCAGCCGGTGCGGTAGGTGCCTGGTTCGGCAGTTTCTTCTCCGATGCTGTCCTGCACTGGATTCTCGCCGCAAGCTTCACCGCCACCGCCCTGTGGACGCTGGTGCCGGACAAGATGGACGACGACGAAGCCAGCACCGCCCGCAAGTTCGGGCCGTTCCTGACCACCCTGATCGCCTTCTTCCTCGCGGAAATCGGTGACAAGACCCAGATCGCCACCGTGATGCTGGCTGCGCAATACCCGGAACTGTGGCTGGTGATCATCGGCACCACGCTCGGCATGTTGATTGCCAACGTACCGGTGGTTCTGGCGGGTAACTTTGCCGCAGACAAATTGCCATTGACCCTGATCCGTCGCCTCGCGGCTTCGGCGTTCATGATTCTGGCAATCGTCGCGGTGTACAAGGCGATGCAGAGCAGCGGCTGGGTCTGATCCGGCAGACCGCTCCCATACTCAGTGTGGGAGCGGTCATTTGTTTCAGGACTTGGGCGCTTTTTCGTAGAGCGGCATGACCTTCGGAATCGCCGCCTGCAAGGCAGCCGTGCGACTGCTGGAGGACGGGTGAGTGCTCATGAACTCCGGCGGTGCACCTTCGGACGCCTTGCTCATCTTGTTCCACAGGGTGATCGCGGCGTTCGGGTTGTAGCCGGCGCGGGCAGCCAATTCCAGGCCGATCAGGTCGGCTTCGTTCTCATTGGCGCGGCTGTTGGGCAGTGTCATGCCGTAGTTGGCCACGGTATCGGCCAGCGCCAGGCTGTCCTGACCCAGACCGAGCAACGCGCCGGCGCCCTGCTTGGCCATTTCGATGCCATAGGCCTTGGACATCGCTTCACGACCGTGCTCGCGCAGGGCGTGGGCGATTTCATGGCCCATGACCGCAGCGATTTCATCGTCGGTCAGTTTCAGGCTGTCGATCAGCCCGGTGTAGAAAATGATCTTGCCGCCAGGACCGCAGTTGGCGTTGAGCTCGTCACTCTTGATCAGATTCACTTCCCACTGCCATTGCGCCGCATCCGGACGGAAGTTCGGCGCCTGGGCGATCAAGCGGTTGGCAATCGCCTGAACCCGCCTGGCTTCGTTGCTGGTCTTGTCCAGCACACCTTTGCTGGACGCCTCGCCAACGGTCTTCTGATAGGACTGGGCATACATCTGGTCGACCTCTTGCGAGGACAGCATGCTGAACATGTACTGCTTGCGCTCCACACCCACGGCACCGCCGCTGGTGGTGTTGACCGACTGACAACCGGCCAGCAACAGCGCTGCGCTCAGTGCACTTACAACCAATGTCTTGTTCATTCAAAAGCTCCCTGAAAACCTGCCGCGTATCCTAGGCGGGTAATTGTATCGACGCCAGATACAACGGACGTGTTGCACCTGTTTTCAGAAGACGCCCGCCAGTCCTGCAGGAAAAAATTCACATTCTTCGGCAAGCCTGCTGCAGCAGCGTCGCACACTGATCCATTTGCGACATCCGGCCCTGATTGCACGCGTTTTGCCTCATGGCGCAATAGTGGCTGCCGATACAGCAGCGGCAGACGTCCTCTCGCGTGCGGAGCTCCCATGAAGTTCAAGTCGATCCAGTTTTCCGTGGCCGCCCTGGCCGGCGCCATCGTACTCAGCGTGGTCGCCGCGCTGGTGCTGTATGCGCTGTTCTCCGGTGCCCGCACCCAGGAAATGGTCCAGCAACGGACCCAGGCCCAGTTCGAACAAGTCATCGAACAGCGCCTGACCTCGCTGGCGCAGACCCAGGTCAGCCAGATCCAGCGTGAACTGGAAGCGCCGCTGCTGATTGCCGGCGGACTGGTGCGCGTCAACGCCCTGCTCGGCACTCCGGGCACCGACGGCCAGCCACGACTGACCGTCAGCCGCGAGCAACTGATCAGCCTGATCAAGGAAAACGTCGAGAAGAACCCGAAGATTCTCGGCACTTACATCGGCTGGGAAAAAAATGCGCTGGATCACAATGACGCGGCCTATGTCGGTACCCAGGTTGTCGGCATCGACCCTGGCAACGGGCGCTTCCTGCCGTGGTGGTTTCGCAATGACGACGGCACCTTGGGCCTGGACAAACTGGTGGACGTTGACGACCAGAAGGTCCTGTCCACCGGCGTGCGCGCCAGCGAGTACTACCTGTGCTCGAAAGAAACCAGGAAATCCTGTGTGATCGATCCGGCCCCGTACAAGGTCGGCGACAAGATCGTCATGCTCGCCTCCTTCATTGAACCGATCATGCTCAACGGCACCTTCCAGGGCATCGTCGGCGCCGACCTGTCGGTGAACTTCATCCAGGAAATGCTGCTGGGCGCAAACCAGAAGCTCTACAGCGGCGCCGGGCAAATGGCCCTGATCGGCAGCAACGGCCGGATCGTTGCCTACACCCAGGACCCGAGCAAATTCGGCGAGAAGGTCAGCGACATTCTCGACGCCCAACAGATTGCCAACATGGCCAATCTCAAGCGCGGCGAAGTGACTTACACCATCAATAAAGAGCAAGGCCGGATCGAGTTGTACCTGCCGTTCGGCATCGGTCAGACCGACGCGCGCTGGACACTGATGCTGCAACTGCCACTGAACGCGGTGATGGCCGATCTGCAAAAGCTGCAAGGCGACCTCGACGCCCAGCGCAAATCCGACACTTTCGGCATGGCCATGGTCGGCCTGATCATTGCCGGCCTCGGCCTGCTGGTGATCTGGCTGGTGGGCCACGGCATCGCCCGTCCGCTGAAGCAAATGGTCACCATGCTCGACGACATTGCCCAGGGCGAGGGCGACCTGACCCGTCGCCTGACCAGTGATCGCAACGACGAACTCGGCTCCATCGCCAAAGGCTTCAATACCTTCCTCGCGAAATTGCAGGGGATGATCACGCAGGTGGTAGCGTCGGTACAGAGCGTCAGCGATTCCTCGGAGCACACCGCGGACATCGCGATCCGGACCAATATCGGCATTCAGAAACAGATGGCCGAGATCGATCAGGTGGCCACCGCCGTGCAGGAAATGACCGCCACCGCCCAGGACGTCGCGCGCAACGCGACCCAGGCGGCACAAGCCGCCAGCCATGCCGATCAGGCGGCCAGTCAGGGCATGCAGATCGTGCGTGACACCTCCAACTCGATTGGCGTGCTGGCCGTGGAAATCGGCAAGGCCGTGGACGTGGTGCAGACGCTGGCCAAGGACAGCGAGAACATCAACGCGATCCTCATCGCCATTCGCGGGATCGCCGAGCAGACCAACCTGCTGGCCCTCAACGCCGCCATCGAAGCAGCACGTGCCGGTGAACAGGGTCGCGGGTTTGCCGTGGTGGCCGACGAGGTGCGCAACCTGGCGCAGAAGACCCAGAAAGCCACCGAAGAAATCCAGAGCATGATCCAGCAACTGCAGCAGGGCACCCGGGATGTGGTGCGGGTCATGGAAGACAGCCAGAACCGCACCGACGAAAGCGTGCAGCACGCGGCCAAGGCCGCCGAAGCGCTGGAGACCATCACCCAGGCGGTGTCGGTGATCAACGACATGAACACCCAGATCGCCAGCGCCGCCGAGGAACAGAGCGCAGTGGCCGACGACATCAACCGCAACGTGATCAACATCGGTCAGGTGGCGAACGAGGTGGCCGGTGGTGCAGATGAATCGAGTTCGGCGAGTGCGGACCTGACCAAACTGGCGGAGCAGCAGCGGCGGTTGATCAATCAGTTCAAGGTTTGACCGATCAGGCCGGAGTCAGACACTCCGGCCCGTTGAGCTTCGGATCATTGACCAGGTTCGCCAGCACCCGCTCACGCAAGGCGGCGGGTTCGCTGGCGAGCAGGCCTTGCAGGACGTGCAGCGGCGTTTCCGGATCGAGCCATGCCGCCTGCCCCGCCTCGTCGAGAATCAACGGCCGGCGCTGACTGGCCGCCGACTGAGTGATCACCGCCGTGCTCAGCCACACCTGTTCCTGCACCGGATACGCCTCCCAGATCGCCGCAAAAAACAGCGAAGAACCTTCCCCCGGCGTCAACCAGTACGGGTGCTTGCGCACATTTCCGCGCCATTCGTAAAACCCGTTGGCCGGCAGCAGGCAACGGCGCAGGCGCAGGGCTTCGCGGAACATTGGCTGTTCGGCAACGGTTTCGGCCCGGGCATGGGCCGGGGTACGCGACAGATCAGTCAGCCACGGCGGCGTCAGGCCCCAGCGGGCACGGGCCAGGGTGCGCTGGCCATCAGGTTCGGCGCGCAGCATCAACACCGAATCGTTGGGGGAAATGTTCCACTGCGCCTGCTGATCAGCGGGAAAACCTGGCAGCGCCGCGAAGTCGCGGTTCCAGCGAAACAGGGCATAACGTCCACACATGGGGCAGCACGACTCAAGAAAAAAACGAACGTCAGCCTAACAGACCAGCGTACCGGGGAAGCTCTCCGGTTCATCGCCGGGCAGCGGCAGCGCGGCATTGTACGCGCTGATCAGCTCGCGGGCGTATTCGGCCTGATCGTTCTCGACCGAAAGCCCCAGCAGGCCGAAGATCGGCAACTCGCCCGTGCCGCCGAGCAGATCACGCCCCACCAGATGCGCCTCGATGCCTTCGCTGGCGAGCATGCCCTTGAGCATTTCGCCTTCCATCAGGTTTTCCGGCTCGTAGATTCGCTGCATGGGCGCACCTCACTCGTTTTCGCTGAAGACTTCCAGAAACCAATCCTCTCCATGGACCTGCAGTACGAACGTAATGGGTCGGCAACACACCTGACAGTCTTCGATATAGGTCTGATCGCCCGCCGACAGATCCACGGTCGTCTCGACTTCCTCCCCACAGTACGGACATTCATACAGTGCGCTTTCCAGCATCGCGGTCTCCCGGGTGACTTGTGCGTATAATCGCCGGTCTATTTGCAGGGCTATTTTTGTCTGGCTACTTTTTCAGACCGTGCCCCGTTGGTTTTCGATCCAAACCTTTACTTACCCTAGCCGTTTCCAACAAGAGAGCATGATGGGCGAATTCGATGCCATCCGACCTTACGACGACAGCGAAGTACCTGCGGTACTGGCAAGACTGCTCGGCGACAAGGCGTTTCTAGATATCCTCACCCACTTCCGCTTCCCGCGTTTCGCCGGTGCCTTCGGCTGGATGCTCAAACCACTTATAGCCCATCGGCTGCGTCGTGAGTTCGCCGACGTGACCTCCGTGGCCACTTTGCAGGACAAGGTCGAGTTCTACGTCGACCACACCATCGAGCGCGCCACCGATGGCGTGACCTACACCGGTGTCGAGCAATTCAAGTCCGGCAGCGCCTATCTGTTCATCGCCAACCACCGCGACATCGTGATGGACCCGGCCTTCGTCAACTACGCCGTGTACCACGCCGGCCTGCCGACCCCGCGCATTGCGATTGGCGACAACCTGCTGCAAAAGCCGTTCGTCAGCGACCTGATGCGTTTGAACAAGAGCTTTATCGTTCACCGTTCGATCACCGGACGCCGCGAGAAGATGGCCGCCTATCAACTGCTGTCGGCCTACATCAACCACTCGATCCGCAACGATTGCGCCTCGATCTGGATCGCCCAGGCCGAAGGCCGCGCGAAGGACGGCGACGACCGTACCGAATCGGCGATTCTCAAGATGTTCCACATGAGCCGCAAGGACGAGCCGTTCGGCGAGGTCATCCAGTCGCTGAACCTGACGCCGGTGTCGATCAGCTACGAATACGACCCGTGCGACCAGGCCAAGGCCCGCGAGCTGTACATCCGCGCCACCACTGGCACCTACAGCAAGGCGCCGGGCGAGGATGACGTGAGCATCGCCAAGGGCATCACCGGCTACAAGGGCCGGGTGCACGTGAACTTCGCCGCGCCGATCACCGAGCTGTTCGAGGACACCAAGCAATTGGCGGTCGAGATGGACAAGCAGATTCTCGGCGGCTACCGGTTGTTCCCGGTGCATTACCTGGCGTACGCGCAGTGGGCCGATGCCGATCCGCAATTGAACGTGCCAAAGGCTGCCGACGTGTTCGGCGCCGAGGAACTGGCCAAGGCCCAGAAGGAATGGCAAAGCCGTCTGGACGCCTGCCCGGAGGAGCACCGCCCGTATCTGGTGCTGCAATATGCGACGCCGGTGCGCAATCAGTACCGGGTCAAGGCTGGTTTGCCGCTGTAAGCGGTTTCGGCCGGATACAAGAACGGCGCCTTCGGGCGCCGTTCTTCGTTCAGTAGCGGGTGCTGATCCAGGAAATCAGCAACGCCAGCCCCAGACAGGCAAAACCGAAACGATAGAAAAACCGGTTCATGCGCAGGGTTGCCCAGTCCAGCACCGGCTCTTGGTCGGGCTGACTCTGACGCTGGGCCGCGATGCTGGCCATCGCCCGTTGTTCACGCCGACGGGTCGCGTGTAGCAGCCAACTGCCCGGGAAGGCCAGCAGCAGGGCCAGCAGGTTGATCAGTTTGGCGGGATGGGCGGTAAACAGCGTCATCAAGTGCAGCGACATCACAGACCTCAATCTAGACCGGTATGGCGAACGCCAGACCGACGACCGCGGCGCGGATTCTACCGAAACCCTCCCCGACTGCCCTACCCTTTGCGACAAATAACGCATCAATCGACCGATGGCTGTCCTGTGTCACGGCATCGTCATTTTTTTCGGCCACCCTGCGCGCCTCGAAACGTAAACGGAATGCGACATGCTTCACGCTGAAAACCAGGATCGCCTGTATCTCATCTCCCCGTCCGACGAACAACAGACCCTCGTCGGCAGCCTGGCCTTCAATGTTCAGGACCGTCACTGGCTGGTGTATTGCGCCCTCGGCGGGCACCAGCATGCGGACTTGCCCGAGACCGACCTGCTGACCGGCGTCAGCGTCCTCGACTTCTATTCGCAAGCTGCCTGAACGAAAAAGCCCGGAACCATCACTGGCCCCGGGCTTTTTCACATCAGGCGACTGCCTTATTCAGCGAGGATCTGACCCACGGTCGGATCCTTGAACAGACGGGTCAGCGCATCGCTCAGCACATCGCTGACCAGTTTGGTGTTGGTTTCCTGGTTCGGTGCCATGCCGAAACGCTGGTCCAGCGAGGCACCGTAACGACCGCTGTAACGACGGTTGGCGTTCTGCACGTCGGAGCGGAAGGTCGCGCCGATGGTGGCCTCGGTCACGTACATGCCTTCTTTCGGCGACTGGTATTTCAGTTCAGTCAGGGTCACGGTCAGTTGCGGTGCATTCATCGCGCCATTGGACGGGGTGAAGCCCAGCAGACGCACGGCCGCTTCGGCCTGGGCCTGCAACTTCGGCAGGATCTGCTCGCGCTGCACGGTGATGGCGCTGGTTTCCGGGTACAGGCCGCCACGGGTGCCGAGGGTTGGCGACGGACGACCGTCCACTACGCGGACCACGACAGGCTGGCCATGGCCGACCGGTGCCAGCTGAGTGGTCAGCTTCGGTTCCGGGCTCAGTTGTTGCGGGCTGTGGGCGCAGCCAACCAGGGTCAAACTGGTCACAGTGATCAAACCGAACAACAGGCGTTGCAACATGCTCTTCTCTCCAGAATCAGGCACAGACAGGCCCGCAGTATAGCGGTGGGCCACTGCGGGTCACCAGCACTGAAATCTCTGACAAACCCCGGTGCACGCGGTTCCTGTCACAGATTGTTCACCCCCCATACACGTTCGCGTCACGGCCTTCTGACAATCTTCCTCACAGACCCCAAAAGGAGCACTGCCATGCGCTATCTGATCTCGTTGTTCGCACCACGTCCGCTGCACCGCAGCTTCGCCCTGCTCGACCGCAACGGCCATTGCCAGGCTTTCAAGCAATGCAGCCTGCAGCCAATGGGTGACGGCTGGGTCGAAATCGAGGAAATCCGTCTCAACTGGTTGCACCAACCCCTGCCGGCCAGCGCCCGGGTCGAACAGCAGCGCCCTCGCGCACGCGCTCAGGCGATGTTGAGCATCTGACCGGATGCCTAATAAAAGTCATTAAACTCGACCAACTCCCCGCATTTCTTCGATACAATCTCCCCCCGATTATAAGGACGTCTCCTGATCGGGCCCCGCAACAGCGTCAATGCGCTTGCATTGGCATCCAAATCGCCCACAGAGAGCCGCCCACACAGATCGAGTGAAGCTGGCGTGCTTGCTGTTTCCCTGGCAAATCCCCGCTTTTCGCGAATCTGCAGAGCTGTCATGACGCTCGGTCACTGAGTTGTTTGCCCGTTTTGCCTGCCCATGTATCGCGTGGCGGCAAACCCTCCGGGCACGGTGCCAGGCCCGGACAGCCCTTTTTGAGGTTCACGTCTTCAAAAGAGCGTGAAAAAAACGGGTTTTCACAACTTCACAAGAGTGTGGCGAGCAAATGAATAGTTTTGCGTCTGAACATGCACCATTAGCGTCTGAAACAGCCCAACGACACAGGAACGGGTACGCCTCGAATACCGGAGCCTGAAGCCTGTCCGCTACGGATTTGGTTGCACAAACGGATGTCTCGACCATAAGTCGAATTGCCAGCCCCGCGCCGAAATGAGTTCATGTGACTCTAGAAGCCAGGCCGCACGCATCCGTCGAAGTTGCGAAAAATTGCGAAGATTCGGACATGGCAAACCTGGCCATGGGTACCTGGGGCGCCACTGACCTGCCCCGGACACCTGGCAGCCATGCCGACAATTTGGTGCTGCAGATTTTGGAGACGCGTTAAATGGCGCATAACGAAGCAGTCGACGTAGTTCTGGTTGGGGCCGGCATCATGAGTGCCACCCTTGCAGTGCTGCTCAAGGAACTCGACCCGGCGATCAAGCTGGAGGTCGTCGAACTGATGGATTCCGGTGCCGCGGAAAGTTCCAACCCGTGGAACAACGCCGGTACCGGCCACGCCGGCCTCTGCGAGCTGAACTACACGCCGCAGGCTGCCGACGGCACTGTCGACATCAAGAAAGCCGTGCACATCAACACCCAGTTCGAGGTGTCGAAGCAGTTCTGGTCGTACCTGACCAAAAAAGGCACGTTCGGCTCGTGCAAATCCTTCATCAGCCCGGTGCCGCACCTGAGCTACGTCGAAGGCGAAAAAGGCGTTTCATTCCTCAAGGAACGCTTCAACGTGCTGCACAAGCACCACGCCTTCGCCGACATGGAATACACCGAAGACAAGGCGAAGATGGCCGAGTGGATGCCGCTGATGATGCCGGGTCGTCCGAAAGACCAGGTGCTCGCCGCCACCCGCGTGATCAACGGCACCGACGTCAACTTCGGCGCGCTGACCAATCAGCTGCTCAAGCACCTGACCAGCGCCCCGGATGCCCAGGTCAAGTACTGCAAGCGCGTGACCGGCCTCAAGCGTAACGCCAACGGCTGGACCGTCAGCATCAAGGACGTCAACAGCGGCAGCAGCCGTGAAGTCGACGCCAAGTTCGTATTCCTCGGCGCCGGTGGCGCGGCCCTGCCGCTGCTGCAAGCCTCGGGCATCGAAGAGAGCAAAGGCTTCGGCGGCTTCCCGATCAGCGGCCAGTGGCTGCGTTGCGACAACCCGGAAGTGGTCAAGCATCACCAGGCCAAGGTTTACAGCCAGGCCGCCGTGGGTTCGCCACCGATGTCCGTGCCGCACCTGGACACTCGCGTGGTCGACGGCAAGAAATCCCTGCTGTTCGGGCCATACGCCGGTTTCACCACCAAGTTCCTCAAGCACGGCTCCTTCATGGACCTGCCGATGTCGGTTCGCGCCGGCAACATCGGCCCGATGCTGGCCGTGGCCAAGAACAACATGGACCTGACCAAGTACCTGGTCAGTGAAGTGATGCAGTCGATGGAGCAGCGTCTGGAATCCCTGCGCCGTTTCTACCCGCTGGCGAAAGCCGAAGACTGGCGCCTGGAAGTGGCCGGCCAACGGGTGCAGATCATCAAGAAAGACCCGAAGAAAGGCGGCATTCTGCAGTTCGGTACCGAACTGGTGGCGGCGAAGGACGGCTCCCTCGCCGCCCTGCTCGGCGCCTCGCCAGGTGCTTCGGTGACCGTTTCGATCATGCTGGAACTGATCGAGAAATGCTTCCCGGCCAAGGCCAAGGGTGAGTGGGCTGCCAAACTGGCGGAAATCTTCCCGGCCCGTGAAAAAGTCCTGGAAACCGACGCTGCGCTGTATCGCAAGATCAACACGCAGAACAACGTCGCGCTGGAACTGGTCGAAGCCAGTAACGAGACCGAAAGCTACGCCTGATTCGGCTCCATGAAAAACGCCCCGCACTCGATGAGTGCGGGGCGTTTTTTTATGCCTCGGAAAACTGCGCAGGTATCAGCCGCGCGCTTTCTCGATCAGCTCGATGTATTCCTGTGCGTTGCGTTGATCGCGGATCTGGTCGACGAAAGTCTTGCCGTGCTCGTCCTTGCCGTCCACGTCATAACCGGCTGCAACGAAGAACGTCAGGAAACGCTCGAAATCGTCGATGCGCAGGCCGCGGTAGGCCTTGACCAGTTTGTGCAGCGACGGCGAAGTGGCGTCGACGGGCTCAAAATCGAGAAACAGCTTGATCTGCTCATCGCCGATCTCGTCACCAATCACTTGTTTCTTATCTTTACGCATTGCCGACTCCAGCTCGCAGACATTTCACGGGGCGGGCAGTTTACCCCTGCCCGGGCACGGGGCTCAACGCGCACGCGTGCTGCCGGTGTGCAGATCGGCCCAGATGTGGCCGTTGGCGTAGCTGAGGAATTGCACGTACACGGTGTCATTGCGCAGCAGATCGATGATTACCCGGTATTGAGCCAGCGGATAGAACAGGGTCAGGGTCTTGCGCTGGTCGTCGTATACCGGTTTTTTCAGGCTTTTGCTTTCGCCATCGAAGCTGACCAGCACCTGATTGATCGTCGCGCCCTTGTTCAGAGGCTTGCCCTTGAGGCGGATCATCAATGGCGAGGTGACCGGAATCGGCTGCTGATTGGACTGACGCTGGGCACCGACCACCACCGAATAGTCGAGGACCTGCAACAGTTGTTGCTGCTCGGGTTCGGCATCGCGCAGGCTCAGGTCGTCGGGTGGCAGGAACTGACTGTGCATCGGCGCGGCGACCAGGGGCAGGCTGAGGGTCAGCAACAGGGCGGCGCAGCTGCGGATCAAGAGGCTCATGACAGGCTCCGGGGGGCGGGGCCAAGCACTTTAGCAGTCTTTAAAAGCAAAAGATCGCAGCCTGGGGCTGCGATCTTTCAGGGGTGCTTACATGCCTTTGACGGCGAAGATCCCGTTGGCGTTGCGCCAGTAGCCTTTGTAGTCCATGCCGTAACCAAAGATGTAACGGTCGACGCACGGCAGGCCGACGAAATCGGCTTTCAGGTCAGGACGGGCCTTGCGGTCGTGGTCCTTGTCGATCAGCACAGCGGTGTGTACGGCTCGGGCACCGGCGTGTTTGCAGAAGTCGATGATCGCGCCCAGGGTGTGACCTTCGTCGAGGATGTCGTCGATGATCAGCACGTCGCGGTCGATGAACGAGACTTCAGGTTTGGCTTTCCAGAACAGGTCGCCGCCGCTGGTTTCGTTGCGATAGCGGGTAGCGTGCAGGTAGGACGCTTCCAGCGGAAACTGCAGATGGGTCAGCAGTTTGCCGGAAAAAATCAGCCCGCCGTTCATCACACAGAACACCACCGGGTTGCTCTCGGCCAGTTGTTCGTTGATTTGTGCACCGACGCGGGCAATGGCAGCCTCGACTTCAGCTTCGGTGTACAGGCAGTCAGCCTCTCGCATGATTTGACGGATATGCTCGAGATCAGCGGACATGGCGCTCTCCAAGGGGGGTCTGTTTCGGAAAAGCGGGCAAAGGTACGCATCCCGCACGGCCGAATCAAGCATTTGTGGACTAACGTTCTGTATGTCCTATAGGACATCACCCTCGGATAGATTAATCTAGGCCGGTTTTTTTGCCCGCCGCCGGAGCCTTTCCCCATGTCCATCCAAGAGATCCGCCATCCGCTGATCCGTCACAAACTTGGCCTTATGCGCCGTGCAGACATCAGCACCAAGAATTTCCGTGAGCTCGCTCAGGAAGTCGGTGCCCTGTTGACCTATGAAGCTACAAAAGACCTGCCGCTGGAAACCTACGACATCGAAGGTTGGTGCGGCACCGTGTCGGTCGAGAAAATCGCCGGCAAGAAAATTACCGTCGTGCCGATCCTGCGTGCCGGCATCGGCATGCTCGAAGGCGTGCTGAGCCTGATACCGGGCGCCAAGGTCAGCGCCGTCGGCGTTGCCCGTAACGAAGAAACCCTGCAGGCCCACACCTATCTGGAAAAGCTGGTTCCGGAAATCGACGAACGTCTCGCCATGATCATCGACCCGATGCTCGCCACCGGCAGCTCCATGGTTGCAACCATCGACCTGCTGAAGAAGGCCGGCTGCAAGGACATACGCGCGATGGTGCTGGTGGCCGCGCCGGAAGGCATTGCCGCTGTCGAGAAAGCTCACCCGGACGTGATCATCTACACCGCGTCCATCGATCAGAAACTCAACGAGCACGGTTACATCATTCCTGGGCTTGGCGATGCCGGTGACAAGATCTTCGGCACCAAGCAGAAGGACGCGTAACCATGCAGCAAGAGTTCAACGATCCGCTCTGGCGCACGGTACTGTCCGGCGCACAGATGCTGTTCGTGGCTTTCGGCGCCCTGGTGCTGATGCCGCTGATCACGGGCCTTGACCCGAACGTGGCACTGTTTACCGCGGGTTTAGGCACGATTCTGTTCCAGATCGTCACCGGGCGTCAGGTGCCGGTGTTCCTGGCATCGAGCTTCGCCTTCATCACCCCGATCATTCTCGCCAAGGGCCAGTTCGGCCTCGCCGCGACCATGGGCGGCGTGATGGCGGCCGGTTTCGTCTACACCTTCCTTGGCCTGGCCGTGAAGATCAAAGGCACCGGCTTCATTGACCGTCTGCTGCCACCGGTAGTGATCGGTCCGGTGATCATCTCCATTGGCCTGGCCATGGCGCCGATTGCCGCGAACATGGCGATGGGCAAGGCTGGTGACGGTTCGGAGCTGATCCATTACCAGACCGCGATGATGATCTCGATGCCGGCGCTGCTGACCACGCTGATCGTGGCGGTGTTCGGCAAAGGCATTTTCCGCCTGGTGCCGATCATTTCCGGCGTGCTGGTGGGTTTCGCCATGTCCTTCTATTTCGGTGTCGTCGACACCGCGAAGATTGCGGCGGCCCCATGGTTTGCACTTCCTCATTTCACCGCGCCGGAGTTCAACTGGCAGGCGATCCTGTTCATCGTCCCGGTAGCTTTGGCCCCGGCGATCGAACACATCGGCGGCGTGATTGCGGTCGGCAGCGTGACCGGTCGCGACTACCTGAAGAAGCCGGGCCTGCATCGCACCCTGCTCGGTGACGGCATCGCCACCACGGCAGCCGGTCTGTTTGGCGGTCCGCCCAATACCACCTACGCCGAAGTGACTGGCGCGGTGATGCTGACCAAGAACTACAACCCGAAAATCATGACCTGGGCGGCGATCTTCGCCATCAGCCTGGCGTTCATCGGCAAGTTCGGCGCCCTGCTGCAGAGCATTCCGGTGCCGGTGATGGGCGGGATTCTGTGCCTGCTGTTCGGTTCGATCGCGGCGGTGGGGATGAACACCCTGATCCGTCACAAGATCGATCTGGGCGAAGCACGCAATCTGGTGATCGTTTCGGTGACCCTGGTGTTCGGTATCGGCGGTGTGCTGGTCGGCACCGGCACAGGTCCGGATGACTTCGGCCTCAAAGGCATCGCGCTGTGCGCGGTGGTGGCGATTGCGCTGAACCTGATCCTGCCGGGCAACGACAGCTGGAAACACAAGAAGGCGGATGAGCCGCTGATCTAAGACTTAGCTTCATCGCCTGAAAGACCGCTATCGCCAGCAGGCTGGCTCCCACATTGGAATGCGCTTTCCTGTGGGATCCAGCCTGCTGGCGATGCTTTTAGAGGGCCAGTGGCGCCCGTTCACACAGCGTTGCCAACGCCTTCGCCCATTGCGGGTCATCGTTCAGGCACGGCACCAGCACCAACTCCTCCCCTCCCGCCTCGCGGAACTGTTCCTTGCCGCGATCGCCGATCTCTTCAAGGGTCTCGATGCAATCGGCGACAAACGCCGGGCACATCACCAGAATCTTCTTCACGCCGCTTTTGGCCAGTTCATCCAACCGCGCTTCAGTGTAGGGCTCGATCCATTTCGCCCGGCCCAGCCGCGACTGAAACGACACCGACCACTTGCCGTCCGGCAACCCCATGCGTTGCGCGAACAGCGCCGCCGTACGCAGGCACTGGGCGCGATAACAGGTGGCCAATACGGCAGCCGAGGCGTTCCTGCAGCAATCTTCATTCTTGAAGCAATGATTGCCGGTCGGGTCGAGTTTGGTCAGGTGCCGCTCCGGCAAACCGTGGAAGCTCAGCAACAGGTGATCGTAATCCTGTTGCAAATGCGGTTTGGCGCTCGCCACCAGCGCGTTGAGGTATTCCGGCTGATCGTAGAACGGCTGCAACACCGACAGCTGCACATCGAGCTTCTTCTCGCGCAGCACCCGCTTGGCTTCTTCAATCACCGTAGTGGTGGTGCTGTCGGCGAACTGTGGATAAAGCGGCGCGAGGGTGATGCGTTTGTGCCCCGCCGCGACCAGCTTCAACAGGCTAGTTTCAATCGACGGCTCGCCGTAACGCATGGCCAGCTCAACCGGGCCGTGAGTCCACTGCGCCTTCATCTGCTGTTGCAGGCGACGGCTGAGCACCACCAGCGGCGAGCCTTCGTCCCACCAGATCGAAGCGTAGGCATGGGCCGACTGCTCCGGGCGCTTGATCAGGATCAGTGACACCAGCAGACGCCGCACCGGCCACGGCAGGTCGATCACATACGGGTCCATCAGAAATTGATTGAGGTAGCTGCGCACGTCGGCCACCGAAGTGGAGGCCGGCGAACCCAGGTTGACCAGAAGCAAGGCGTGATCGGTCATGCAACGTCCTATTTCAGAGGCGGCTGGAGAGATCGTCCAGGGCCGCGCGTAAATCCGTGAACCGGAAGGTGAATCCGGCTTCCAGCAAGCGTGCCGGCGTGGCCCGCTGACCACCCAGCAACAGCAATGACATCTCGCCGAGCACGACCTTAAGGGCCAGCGCCGGCATCGGCATGAACGCCGGGCGATGCAGCACGCGGCCCAGCGTCTTGGCAAATTCGCGATTGCGCACAGGTTTCGGCGCGCACGCATTATAAGGACCACTCGCCTGATCGCGGTGCAGAAGAAAATCAATCAGGGCGATTTGATCGTCGATATGAATCCACGACATCCACTGCCGACCATTGCCCAAAGGCCCACCCAGCCCGAGTTTGAACGGCAGCAACAGGCGCGACAAAAAACCGCCCTCGGCCGACAGCACCAGCCCGGTTCGTACCAGTACCACACGAATGTCCATCGCTTCGGCGCGCTGCGCGGTTTCCTCCCAGGCAATGCACAACTGGCTGGCGAAGTCATCGATCACCGGTGGCGATTGCTCGGTCAACTCACGCTCGCCGCCGTCACCGTACCAGCCCACCGCCGAACCGGAAATCAGCAGCGACGGTTTCTGTCCGCGGTTTTCCAGCCACGTCAGCAGCGTCTCGGTGAGCGTGATCCGGCTGCTCCACAGCAATGCCTTGCGTCGATGTGTCCACGGCCGATCGGCAATCGGCGCGCCGGCGAGGTTGACGATCACGTCCACGGCTTCGTCGCCAAGGTCCTCCAGACGCGCGATGCCACGCACTTGAGCGCCGCAGATTTTCGCGACCTTTTCCGCACGACGGCTCCACACGGTCAACCGGTGGCCCTGACCCGACCAGTGCCGGCAGAGCTGACGTCCGATCAATCCAGTACCGCCGGTCAGCAATATGTGCATGACGTCTTCCTCACGTGGCGTTTTACTTCAATCACTAGTCTATTTTTATAGGCAGGGATCTTTTCTATCGGACAAGCTCTATTGTTTAACAATAGGCCAAGCTGTCAGAACGAGAATGCTGGAAGTTATACCAAAAAACAAAATTGTACAGGTTTCATCCACGGCGTAGTCTGTACAGAAAGGTAAACGAGGCCCCTATGACTGTACCTATCGCAATCATCGGCACCGGCATCGCCGGGCTCTCCGCCGCCCAGGCCCTCACCGAGGCCGGGCACACCGTTCAGTTGTTCGATAAAAGCCGCGGCAGCGGTGGGCGCATGTCGAGCAAGCGCAGCGATGCCGGCTCGCTGGACATGGGTGCCCAATATTTCACGGCCCGCGACCGGCGCTTCGTCACCGAAGTCCAGCGCTGGCAAAGCCAGGGCTGGGTCGCCGAGTGGACGCCGCAGCTCTATACCTTTCATGGCGGACAACTGAACCTGTCACCGGACGAGCAGACCCGCTGGGTCGGCTCGCCGCGCATGAGCGCCATCACCCGTGGTTTGCTCGATGGCCTGGAAGTGCATTTCGCCTGCCGGATCACCGAGGTCTATCGCGGCGAAGAGCACTGGCACCTGCAAGATGCAGAGGGCTTCACTCACGGGCCGTACAGCCACGTGGTGATCGCCACGCCGGCGCCGCAGGCCACCGCCCTGCTGGCCGCCGCGCCGAAACTCGCCGGTGCCGCCGCCGGGGTAAAAATGGACCCGACCTGGGCCGTCGCCCTTGCCTTCGACACGCCGCTGGATACGCCCATCGAAGGCTGCTTCGTCCAGGACAGCGCCCTCGACTGGCTGGCCCGCAACCGCAGCAAACCGGGACGCGACACCACGTGCGATACCTGGGTCCTGCACGCCACCAGCGCCTGGAGCCGGCAACACATCGACCTGTCCAAGGAAGCGGTGATCGAACAATTGCACGGCGCCTTCGCCGAACTGTTGCACAGCGCCATGCCGGCCCCGACCTTCAGCCTCGCCCACCGCTGGCTTTATGCCCGCCCGGCCAGCAGTCATGAATGGGGCACCCTGGCCGACGCCGATCTGGGCCTGTATGCCTGTGGCGACTGGTGCCTGTCGGGGCGGGTCGAAGGGGCGTGGCTCAGTGGTCAGGAGGCTGCAAGACGCTTGCACGAACACTTACAGTGAACCGCATCAACCCGCGCAAATTGCTGCTGTCGAAATGGACAGCAGCCCACCCGAAAAACCGTGAAAAGCATTTCCTGGTGACCGAACTGTTCCGCGACGAGGACGGTATGGTGCTGGAAATCGAATTGCAGGCTGTGCTCACCCGGCGTACCGAGCAATGCGACTGGCGCGCTTTGCAGGATGATTCACACTGGAAAATGGGCTGGCGCTAAAAACCTCAAAAAACTTATACAAATAGTTTGACTTGTACACCCATGAATCTATGCTGAGAGAATGTTGTACAGATCTATCCATCTGTACAGGATCAGATTCGAGGTTGTTGCATGTCCGACTCATCGACGTCCCTACCGAAAATCGCCATCAGCGCCTGCCTGATGGGTGCCGAAGTGCGGTACAACGGCGGGCACAAGGAATCGCGGTTATGCAGCCGCACCCTGGCCGAGCATTTTGAGTTCGTTCCGGTATGCCCTGAAGTAGCGATCGGCCTGGGAATTCCCCGCGAGCCGATTCGACTTGTTGGCGACCCGGCCAAGCCTGAAGCGGTCGGCACCGTCAATCCATCGATCAATGTCACCCAACCGCTGGCGGCCTATGGCGCAAAAATGGCTGCAGAGCTCGATGACATCTGCGGCTACATCTTCATGCAGCAATCGCCTTCCTGCGGTCTGGAGCGCGTCAAGGTCTACCACGCCAACGGTGCACCGGTGAATGGTGGCGGGCGCGGCATTTACGCCGAGGCGTTCTGTGCACAGCATCCGGATCTGCCGGTGGAAGAAGCAGGGCGCCTTAACGATCCGGTGCTGCGGGAGAACTTCATCACCCGCGTGCTCGCCTACCGCGAATGGCAGCAGGTGCTCAAGCAGGGTCTGAGCCGCCGCGTCCTGACCGACTTCCACTCGCGCTACAAATACCTGCTGATGGCCCACAACCCGGTGCAATACAAGGCACTGGGCAATCTGCTGGGCAACATGAGCGGAATCGATCCCGTGGAGCTCGGCCCGCGCTACTTCAGCCAGTTGATGGCGGCACTCACTACCTGCGCTACACGCCGCACCCACAGCAACGTGTTGCAGCACATCAGCGGCTACTTGAAACGCGCCATCAGCGCCGAAGACAAACAGGAAATGCAGCACGTCATCGGCCAGTACCGCCACGGCATCGTGCCGCTTGTGGTGCCGCTGACGCTGCTCAAACATCACTTTCGCCAACACCCCGATCCGTACATCGCGCAACAGGTTTACCTGCAACCGCACCCGGAAAACCTCAGCCTGCGAAACGCCATTTAATGAACGACACCCCCGACAGCAGCGCCCGCGAAGACCTCGGCGCCGACTTCAAGAAAGCCCTCGACGAGGGCTGGCTGCCGATCCGCGAGGTCGCGCGCCAGACCGGCGTCAACGCGATTACCCTGCGCGCCTGGGAACGTCGCTACGGGCTGATCGTGCCCCAGCGCACGCCCAAAGGTCATCGCCTGTATTCGGCTGAACACGTGCAGCGCATCCAGACCATCCTCACCTGGCTCAACCGTGGTGTGGCCGTCAGTCAGGTCAAACCGCTGCTCGACACCCCGCAAACCATCGAAGAACCACCGGAAAATGAATGGCACCCCTTGCGTCAGGCCGCGCTGCTGGCGGTCACCCAGCTGAATGAACGCAGCCTCGACGACAGCATCAACCAGGCCATGGCGCTGTACCCGCCACGAACGCTGTGCGAGCAATTGCTGATGCCGTTGCTGGCGGAACTCGAACAGCGCTGGCAAGGCCAGTTCGGTGCGCAGATGGAGCGGGTGTTCTTTCATTCCTGGCTACGTAGCAAATTCGGCGCACGCATCTACCATAACAACCGTCAGTTGCGCGGCGCACCGTTGTTGCTGATCAATCAGTCGGATCTGTTGCTGGAGCCACACCTGTGGCTCTGCGCCTGGCTGATCAGCAGCGCCGATTGCCCGGTGCAGGTGTTCGACTGGCCGCTGCCATCCGGTGAACTGGCGCTGACAATTGATCACCTGCAAGCCCGCGGCGTTCTGCTGTATTCCAGCAAAGCCATGAATCTTGTGCAGTTGCCGAAACTGTTGAACGGCATCAACTGCCCAAAAATGATTGCCGGACCAACGGTGTGCATCCACCACGCCGAGTTGTCCGTAAGAACTTCCGAAATCGCTGATCTGTACCTGGCCGAAGATCCCTTGTCGGCACATCGGGCACTCCTTCAGCGTGGGTTGATTTAATGATTCGTGCAGAGAACACCATGCAATTGATCTGGCTGCGCAGCGATCTGCGCCAACATGACAACACCGCCCTGACGGCCGCCGCCGAGCGTGGCCCGACCGTGGCCGTGTACCTGTTGAGCCCCGAGCAATGGCAGGAACATGACGATGCACCGTGCAAGGTCGATTTCTGGCTGCGCAACCTGCGGGTATTGAGCAAGAGCCTGGGCGAATTGAACATCCCGCTGTTGATCCGCAGCGCGCCGCACTGGGATCAGGCACCCGCAGTGCTGCTTGAGCTCTGCCGGCACTTGAAGATCGAGGCCGTTCACGTCAATGAAGAATACGGCGTCCACGAGAGCCGACGCGATGCAGCTGTTGCCCGGGTATTGCAGGCTGAAGGGATTGCATTTCACAGCTATCTCGATCAGTTGCTGTTCAAGCCCGGCAGCGTGCTGACCAAGACCGGCACCTATTTTCAGGTGTTCAGCCAGTTCCGCAAGGTCTGCTATGAACGCCTGCATCGCTCGATGCCGCCACTGATAAAGACGCCCTCCTCGCAGGCCCCGCTGAAGATCGACAGCGACCCGGTGCCCGAGTCCATCGAGGGCTTTGCGACGCCCGGCCAATCCCTGCGCAACCTTTGGCCCGCCGGCGAAGCCGAGGCCCAGCGACGCCTCGACACCTTCGCCGACGTGCAAATCGACTACTACAAGAGCGAGCGCGACTTCCCGGCCAAACCCGGCACCAGTCAGCTCTCGGCCTATCTCGCCGCAGGTGTGATCTCGCCGCGCCAGTGCCTGCATGCCGCACTGCAAGGCAATCAGGGCGAATTCGAAAGCGGCAAGGTCGGCGCGGTCACCTGGATCAACGAACTGTTGTGGCGCGAGTTCTACAAACACATTCTGGTCGGCTACCCACGGGTGTCCCGACATCGCGCGTTCCGCCCGGAAACCGAAGCCCTGGCCTGGCGTGATGCGCCGCAGGAGCTCGCGGCCTGGCAGGAAGCACGCACCGGCCTGCCGATCATCGACGCGGCCATGCGCCAATTGCTCGAAACCGGCTGGATGCACAACCGCCTGCGGATGGTGGTAGCGATGTTCCTGACCAAAAACCTGCTGATCGACTGGCGCGAAGGCGAACGCTTTTTCATGCGTCACCTGATCGATGGCGATCTGGCGGCCAACAACGGCGGCTGGCAGTGGAGCGCATCGACCGGCACCGATGCAGCGCCGTACTTCCGGATTTTCAATCCGGTCAGCCAGTCGGAAAAGTTCGACAGCGAAGGCCTGTTCATCAAGCACTGGCTGCCCGAACTGGCCGGGCTGAACAAAAAAGAAGTGCATAACCCGGCCAGTGCCGGTGGGCTGTTCGGCGTGGCGGACTATCCGCCGCCGATCGTCAACCTGAGCACCTCACGGGAGCGGGCGCTGACAGCATTCAAGAACCTGCCCTCTCGTGAGTCTATCGGAGAAGGCCATGAGTGAATTCCTGCGCCGCTTCGCCCGCCAGTTTGCGCAATTGAACAAAGACAACCTGCACAACCTGGAGGCGCTCTACAGCGAGGACATTCATTTCACCGATCCACTGCACGAGGTGCAGGGACTGACGCAACTGCGCAGTTACTTCAGCGAGCTGTACGCCAACGTCACCGAGTTGCGGTTCGACTTCCACGGTTTCGACCAGATCGGCGACTGCGAAGGTTACCTGCGCTGGGTCATGAGCTACCGCCACCCGCGCCTGGCGGGTGGACGATTGATTCGCGTCACGGGCTGCTCGCATCTGCTCTGGCGCGACAAGGTTTATCGCCACCGGGATTACTTCGATGCCGGAGCACTGCTTTATGAACATCTACCAGTATTGGGCCGGGTGATCGCCTGGCTGAAAAGGAGAATGGGATGAGTCGTACACCTCCAAGACGTTATTGGCTGACCGGTGCCAGCAGTGGCATCGGTGCAGCACTGGCTGAAGAGATTCTGAAAACCGGCGCGCACCTGGCGGTCAGTTCCCGTCAGGTCGCACCGCTCAAAGTGTTGTCGCAACGTTATCCAGGAAGGGTTCTGGTAGTGCCCGGGGATTTGACCAACAGCCAGACCGTGCGGGAAATCGGTGAAAAGATCGCGATGGAGTGGGGCTCGCTGGACACCGTGATCCTCAACGCCGGCACCTGCGAGTACGTCGACGCAAAGCAGTTCGACGCGACGATCATCGAACACGTGGTGCGCACCAACCTGCTGGCCAGCAGTTACTGCATCGAAGCCGCCCTGCCGTTGCTGCGCAAAGGGACTGCGCCGCATCTGGTGGGCATGGCCAGCTCCGTCACCTACGTGCCGCTGCCCCGGGCCGAAGCCTACGGCGCGTCGAAGGCCGGCCTGCGTTATCTGTTCGAATCGCTGCGCATCGATCTGGCAGACGAAGGTATCGAAGTCACGGTCATCAGCCCGGGCTTTGTCGATACACCGCTGACGGCGAAAAACGATTTTCCGATGCCATTGAGCTGGCCTGTGGACAAAGCCGCGCGGCACATCTTCGGTCGACTCAAGGATCGGCCTCTGGAAATCGCTTTTCCAGCGCTGTTCATGGCGGCGCTCTGGCCCCTGTCGAAAATGCCCGCGCGCGTGCAACTGGCGATCGGTAAGCGCATGGTGCGCAGCACACCACCGCTGCGGGATGCGACATGAATATCGCCATCGTCGGCAGCGGGATTGCAGGTCTGACTTGCGCGTATCTGCTCAGTCGCCGACATACCGTCACCGTCTTCGAGGCTGGCGCCTGGGTCGGCGGCCACACCCACACCGTGCCAGTCACGGTGGATGGGCGCGAATATGCCGTGGATACCGGATTCATCGTGTTCAATGACTGGACGTACCCGAACTTTATTCGCCTGCTCGGCCAGTTGGGTGTGAGCAGCAAAGCCACCGAGATGAGCTTTTCGGTGACCGATCCCGACACCGGCCTGGAATACAACGGCAACAACCTCGACAGCCTCTTCGCTCAACGCAGCAACCTGATTTCGCCGGGCTTCTGGGGCATGCTGCGCGACATCCTGCGGTTCAACAAGGAGGCCCGGCGCGACCTCACCGAACAGCGGATCGCCAGCGACACCACACTCGACGACTACCTCAAGGCCGGTGGCTACGGCGAACGCTTCATCCTGCATTACATCGTGCCGATGGGCGCGGCGATCTGGTCGATGCCGATGGCCGAAATGTTGAATTTTCCGTTGCAGTTTTTTGTGCGGTTCTTCGAGAACCACGGTTTGCTGTCGGTCAGCAATCGTCCGCAATGGCGAGTGATCGAGGGCGGTTCCAGTGCCTATATCGCACCGCTGACCGCAAGCTTCAAAGACCGGATCCGCCTGAACTGCCCGGTCAACCGGATCGACCGCGACGAGCACGGTGTGGTTATCCACAGCCCTGTCGGCATCGAGCATTTCGACAAAGTCGTGCTGGCCTGCCACAGCGACCAGGCGCTACGCCTGCTGGGCAGTCCAGGTCGTGCCGAACGGGAGATCCTCGGTGCACTGCCTTACGCCGACAATGAAGTGGTGTTGCACACCGACACCCGCCTGCTGCCGACACGCAAACGGGCCTGGGCCAGCTGGAATTATCGCCTCGGCGGTGCGGGGCATACCCAGGCAGCCGTGACCTATGACATGAATATCCTGCAGGGCATCCAGAGCGACACCACGTTCTGTGTCAGCCTCAACCAGAGTGCCGGGATCAGCCCGTCCAAAGTGCTTGCCCGTTTCACCTACGCCCATCCGCAATTCAGTCTCGCGGCGGTGGCGGCACAACAGCGCTGGGCCGAACTCGACGGCGCGCAACACACACATTATTGCGGTGCCTACTGGGCCAACGGTTTTCATGAAGACGGCGTGGTCAGCGCTTTACGCGTCGCTGCAGCGTTTGGAGAAAGCCTGTGAACAGCGCGCTCTACAGCGGCTGGATCGCCCACCGGCGCTTCGCTCCGCGTCGGCATGAATTCCGTTACCGGATCGGGCTGATCTATCTCGATCTGACCGAACAGGATGCCGTGCTGAACCTGTCGCCCCTGGCAGGCACGAGCCGGTTTGCACCGTTCTCGTTTCGCGAGACCGACTACCTCAAGACGTTCACCGATCGCGGCGTGCGGCTGATCGATGCCGTGCGCCTGCAGGTCGGCGCGGCGCTCGGTCACGAGCCGCAAGGCTCGGTCTGCCTGCTGACCCAGCCGCGCAGTTGGGGCCTGGCATTCAACCCGGTGAGTTTCTTTTATTGCCACGAAGCCGACGGGCAACTGGCGGCGATTCTCTGTGAAGTCAGCAACACGCCGTGGCGCGAGCGCTATCACTACGTACTGCCGGCGCGGGCGCCGACCAGCGTGCGTGACTTCCACCAGCACTTCGCCGTGGCCAAGGCGTTCCATGTATCACCGTTCCTGCCGCCGGACCTGGAATACCGCATGAGCTTCAGTCCTGTCGCGCAAACCCTTGGCGTGCACATGGCCGACTGGCAGGGCGAACGCAAACTGTTCGACGCCACGCTCAATCTGAAGCGCGAACCTCTTGATCGATCTCACCTGCACCGGCATTTGTGGCGCTTTCCATGGATGACCGCCAAGACCGCCCTTGCGATCTATTGGCAGGCCCTGCGTTTGCTGCTCAAGCGCACCCCGCTGTTCACCCATTACGCGGCCGATGACAGTTTTCGCACCGCCACTGCATCTCCCGAGGAGCACCGCCATGAAGTCCTCTAGCGTTTCGGCCAGAGCCATTCCGTTCAGCACTCACGGGATCACCGGTTCGCTGCTGCGTCGCGGAGTCCTGCGCCAGCTCGCACAGCTCAAGCACGGGCAACTGGTGGTGATCGAGGACGGCGAGCGTCAGGTCTTCGGCACACCGGGCAGTGCGTTGGTGGGCGAAATTCATGTCCTCGACGTGGCGGCCTGGGGCATGGTCGCGAGCAATGGCTCGATCGGCGCCGGGGAAGCGTTCATTCACGGCTACTGGAGTTCTCCGGACCTGACCGCCGTGGTACGCGTCTTCGTCAGCAACCTTGAAGTGCTCGACGGCCTGGAGGGCGGACTGGCAAAAATCGGCCGGCCGCTGGTGCGCGGCCTGCACTGGCTCAACCGCAACACGCGCAAGGGCTCGCAGAAAAACATCGCCGCGCACTACGACCTCGGCAACGATCTGTTCGAACAATTCCTCGACCCGACCATGATGTATTCGGCGGCGCAGTTCCTCAGCCCGGACGACAGCCTGGAACAGGCGCAATTGAACAAACTGGAACGGATCTGCCAGAAACTCGCACTCGAACCCGGTGATCATCTGCTGGAAATCGGCACCGGATGGGGCAGCATGGCGCTGTATGCCGCGCAGCATTATGGCTGCAAAGTCACTACGACCACGCTGTCCAGAGAGCAATACGCATTCACCGCCCGGCGCATCGAAAGCCTCGGCCTGCAGGACCGGGTGACGCTGTTGCTCAAGGACTACCGCGACCTCACCGGCCAGTACGACAAACTGGTGTCGATCGAAATGATCGAGGCGGTCGGCCATCGCTTTTTGCCGACCTATTTCAAGCAATGCGCGCACCTGCTCAAGAGCAACGGCCTGATGCTGCTGCAAGCGATCACCATCCGGGATCAGCGCTACGAGCAGGCAAAACGCGGCGTGGATTTCATTCAGCGCTATATCTTCCCCGGCGGCGCCCTGCCCTGTGTGCAGAAAATGCTCGAAATCGTCAGCCGCGATACCGACATGAACCTGCTGCACATGGAAGACTTCGGCCTGCACTACGCCCGGACCCTGCGCCTGTGGCACGAGAACTTTCGCCACGCCCACGGTCGCCTGAGCGAATTGGGCTACGACGATTATTTCCTGCGGCTGTGGGAGTTTTACCTGTGTTACTGCGAGGGCGGATTCCTCGAACGCACCATCGGCACCGCACAATTGCTGTTGGCCAAACCGGGGGCCATGCCTGCGCCACTGCTTGGGCGTTTCGATGCCTGAACGGATCGCCAATGCCGTACTGTTCCAGATCGGCTGGCTGGCCTGCGTGCTCGGTGGCAACAGCCTGTGGTTGCTGGTGGCGCTGGCAGTCTTGGTGATTCATCTGCGCTGGGTCAGCAGTTGGGCAGCGGAAGGTCGCCTGATTCTCAGCGTGGTGATTATCGGCACCGCCGTGGACAGCGGCCTGCGCGGTCTCGGCGTCTTCGAGTTCAAGGACCTGTCGCCCCTCATTCCGCTGTGGCTGATGCTGCTGTGGGCACTCCTTGCCACGACGCTGCGCCACTGCCTGCAATGGAGCGCGCGGCCATGGTGGCTGGCGACTCTGCTCGGGGCCGTCGGAGGCGCATTGTCTTACTGCGCCGGAGGACGACTGGCCGGGGTGCAGTTTCCCTACGGCGAACTGCCAACCCTGATCGGTATCGGCCTGTTGTGGGCGCTGCTGTTCCCCTTGCTGCACTACATGTCCCGACGCCTGGTGCAGTAATCGTCCGTCAGGGCTTTCACACGCACGCGGTTCGCTGCCGTACACTGCGGCCATGAAGACTATTCCTCTCCAGCCAATCGACGAACCCGCAGTGACCTGTTCGACCTGCGCAGCCTGCTGCTGTCAGCTCGAAGTCATGCTGATCACCGACACAGGTGTGCCCGAACGCTTCATCGATACCGATGATTGGGGGGGTGAAGTGATGTTGCGTCTGGACGACGGCTGGTGCGCCGCACTGGATCGCGACTCGATGATGTGCACCATCTACGAGAAGCGCCCGCTGATCTGCCGCGAGTTCGAAATGGGCGCACCGGAATGCATCGAGGAACGCCAGGGAATTGCCACGGCGTATCGCTGAGCACAAAAAAAGGAGCGCCTGGCGCTCCTTTTTTCTTGAACGGACTGTCCGGGTGCTTACAGCGGCATCGTGTAATGCAGCGAGTAGCTTTCGACCCCGTCGTTGTCGCTGCTCAGGCCGGCGTTGGAATAGTGCGTCGCACGGATCCCGACTTCATGCCCGCCATTGAAGCGCAGGCCGAAACCGAAGCGGTCTTCGAACTGGAAGGCGCCGCCGAGCTTGTTGTCTTCGTATTCGGTGTTGGAGAACAACGCCACGCCGATCCCTGCCTCGACATACGGCTTGACCGACTGACCGGCAAACTCGTAAACAAACACCGGCGAGAACGACAGGCTGTTGTTGCCAGAGGTCTTGTCACCTTCCCAGTAAGTGTAAGCACCGCTCCAGTAACCGGTCAGACGCCCCACGTCACTTTGCAGCCAACTCTTGTCCCAATCGAAATTCATGCCCAGGCGATAAGTCATGGTCGAATCGCTGGTGGCACCCACTGCAAACTCGACGCCAGCAGCTTGTGCGGTAAAACTTTGCCCCATCAGTGCAGCCGCAATCGCGGCCAAGCAGAATAGTCGCTTCACGTTGAAACTTCCTTTTCCGGAACGATCGTTTGGTTTTTTAGGTCACTCTGCGCTATAGAAATCTGCGCTTGGTCAGAAGTTCAGCTGACTTTTTAGATATTTCACATTTTTTTTACAAGGTGAATTTTTCGACATCGCCGGCGACTTGGCCCAACAGGACCAGGGTACTGCGCAAAGACTCGGGATCGGCGCTGGTCCAGAATCTGACCGGCCGGTTTGGCCCTTCGGCGAGCAGATCACGCGCGGCCAGCAGCCGCTGCAATTGCCGTGCGACCGCCGCGCCCGTATCGATCAGGCTGATGCTCTCGGGGATCATCGACTTGAGCATCGGCTTGAGAAACGGGTAGTGAGTGCAGCCCAGAATGATCGTGTCGCAACCGCTGGCCAATAGCGGATCGACGTAGTGCCTGAGCAATGCTCGCAACTCGGCGCTGTGCAGATCGCCGCTTTCAATCCGCTCGACCAATCCGGGGCACGGTTGAGTGATGACCCGCACATCGGTGGCAAAACGATCGAGCAGCGCCGCAAACTTCGCACTTTGCAAGGTGCCGGTGGTGGCGAGTACGCCCACTACGCCGCTGCGGGTGGCAGCAGCCGCCGGCTTGACCGCCGGCTCCATGCCGACAATCGGCCAGTCGGGGAAATCCCGCCGCAGATCCGTGACGCCCGCCACGGTCGCGGTGTTGCAAGCGATCACCAATGCCTTGGCGCCCTGCTCGCGGAAAAAACCGGCCATCACGCTGCAACGCTGGCGAATGAAGTCCGGGGTTTTCTCGCCATACGGAATGTGGCCGCAATCGCCGAAGTACAGCAGCGATTCATTGGGAAGCAGATGCTGGATTTCCGCCAGCACCGACAGCCCGCCGACGCCAGAATCGAATACAGCGATCGGCGCCTCACGCATGGTGCGAACCACAGACGCTGCATCCCGGATCCCGCTTGACCCGCAGCTCACGAAATCGCGAGCCCAGAGCATCGATCAACAGCAGACGCCCCACCAGTGGTTCGCCGAAACCCGCCAACAACTTCAGGGCTTCCAGCGCTTGCAGGCTGCCGACCAGACCGACCAGCGGCCCGACCACGCCGGCTTCGCTGCAAGTCAGTTCGGCTTCGCTGCCGTGACCGTACAGGCAGTGGTAGCACGGGCTCTCGGCGCGACGCGGGTCGAACACCGACAGTTGTCCTTCAAGGCGGATCGCCGCGCCGCTGACCAGCGGTTTGCGCGCCGCCACACACGCGGCGTTGACCGCTTCGCGGGTGGAGAAATTGTCCGAGCAGTCGAGCACCAGATCCACTGCAGCCACGGCGGCGGCGAGAGAATCCTCGTCCAGTGCCTGACGATGAGGCACCAGTTTGATTTCAGGGTTGATTGCGCTCAGGCGCTTGAGCGCCGAGTCGACCTTGGTCATGCCGACACTGTCGGTGTCGTGGATGATCTGGCGTTGCAGGTTGGTCAGGTCGACCGTGTCGAAGTCCGCCAGATGCAATTCACCGACACCCGCCGCCGCCAGATACAAGGCCACCGGCGCACCGAGACCACCGAGGCCGACGATCAGCACCCGGCTGTCCTTGAGCTTCAACTGGCCATCGATATCGATGTGTTGCAGGAGGATCTGCCGACTGTAGCGCAACAATTCCTGATCATTCAGCACGGCAGGCGCCCCAGGCTGATCCGTTGATGGCCGCCCAGATCGGTGCGGCTGTGGACTTCTTCGAAACCTTGAGTGATCAGCAGATCGCGCACGGCTTCAGCTTGATCATAGCCGTGTTCGAGCATCAGCCAGCCACCGGCTTCCAGATGTGCCGGCGCCTGAGCGATGATCAGACGCAGATCGTCGAGCCCGTCGATGCCCGCCACCAGGGCGCTTTCCGGTTCGAAACGCACATCGCCTTCGACCAGGTGCGGATCAGCGGCGCGGATGTACGGCGGATTGCTGATGATCAGCTCGAAACGCTTGCCTTCGAGGGCGCTGAACCAGTGACTGCTCAGTACCGTGACGTTGTTCAGGTGCAGACGCTGACGGTTGCGCTCAGCCAGGGCCACGGCTTCCAGCACACGATCCACGGCAGTGACACTCCACGCCGGGCGCTCGCTGGCCAGGGCCAGGGCAATCGCCCCGCTGCCGGTGCCGAGGTCGAGAACCCTGGCCGGGGCCGCCGACAATAATTCCAGTGCGGCTTCCACTAGCAGTTCGGTGTCCGGACGCGGTATCAGCGTGTGCGGTGCGACTTCCAGATCGAGCTTCCAGAACCCTTGCTGACCCAGAATGTAGGCCACCGGCTCGCCGCTGCGACGACGCTGCAGGTACTCGGCGAACACCAGTGCGGCTTCGCTGGGCACGATGCGCTCAGGCCAGGTGTGGAGAAAACTGCGGGACTTGCCCAGCGCGGCGGCCAGAAGCAATTCGGCATCCAGGCGTGCGGTGGGCGAGTCTGGCAGTTCGGCGGCGCGCAACAGACTGGCGATGATGGTCATTTACTCACCTATCGCTGCGAGCTGGTCAGCCTGGTATTCGGCCAGCAACGGCTCGATCACCGCTTCGACGCCACCGGCGAGGATTTCGTCCAGGGAATACAGGGTCAGGTTGACGCGGTGGTCGGTGACCCGGCCCTGGGCAAAGTTGTAGGTACGGATACGCTCGGAGCGGTCACCGGAACCCACCAGCAATTTACGCTCGCTGGCGATGGCGTTGGCCGCCGCCGTGGTCTGCTGGTCATTGAGCTTGGCCGACAGCCAGGCCATCGCCCGTGCACGGTTCTTGTGCTGGGAACGTTCTTCCTGGCATTCGACCACGATGCCGGTCGGCAAGTGAGTGATGCGGATCGCCGAGTCGGTCTTGTTGACGTGCTGACCACCGGCCCCGGAGGAACGGTAGGTGTCGACACGCAAGTCCGCCGGGTTGATCTCGATCGCTTCCTGCTCGTCCGGTTCCGGCAACACGGCCACGGTGCAGGCCGAGGTGTGGATCCGGCCCTGGGATTCGGTGGCCGGCACGCGCTGCACGCGGTGGGCGCCGGACTCGAATTTCAGCTTGCCGTAGACATTGTCGCCTTCGACCCGGGCGATGACTTCTTTATAGCCGCCATGTTCGCCTTCGTTCTCGGAAAGGATTTCCACCCGCCAGCCGCGTTTCTCGGCGTAGCGCGAGTACATGCGGAAAAGGTCGCCGGAGAAGATCGCCGCTTCGTCGCCACCGGTACCGGCGCGGATCTCGAGGAACACGTTGCGCCCGTCGTTGGGGTCCTTGGGCAGCAGCATGCGCTGCAAGGTGGCTTCCAGTTCGATGAGTTGCTCTTTGGTTTCGCGAACTTCTTCCACGGCCATTTCGCGCATGTCCGGGTCGCCGTCCTTGAGCAGCGCCTGGGCGCCTTCCAGATCGGCCTGGGCCTTGAGCAGCTGTTTATAGGCTTCGACGACCGGCTCGACTTCGGCGTATTCCTTGGAATAGGCGCGAAATTTGGTCTGGTCGGAAATGACTTCGGCGTCGCCGAGCAGCGCCGTCAGTTCCTCGAAACGGTCCTGGAGGATATCCAGCTTATTGAGCAGTGACGCTTTCATTGCGGTTTTTTATCCGAAAAGCTATCCGGTGAGCCCTCGAGGGCAAAGAGTTCCTGGGCCATGGCCAGCGCATCGAGGCGGCCTTCGGCAGAAAGCTTTTTCAACTGCACGCTCGGGGCGTGCAGGAGTTTATTGGTCAGGCCACGGGCCAACTGACCCAGCACGTCTTCGGCGTTGCCGCCGTTGGCCAGCAAGCGCAGGGCCTTTTGCAGTTCCTCGTCGCGCAGGCGTTCGCTCTGTTGACGATAGGCCTTGAGCACATCGACCGCCGCCAGCTCGCGCAGGCGCACCATGAAATCGTCGGCGCCGACCGAGACCATCTCTTCGGCAGCCTGCGCTGCGCCCTGACGGCTCTTGAGGTTTTCGGCGACCACTTCGTGCAGATCGTCGACGCTATAGAGGTAAACGTCGTCGAGTTCGCCGACTTCCGGTTCGATGTCCCGGGGAACGGCGATGTCGACCATGAAGATCGGCTTGTGCTTGCGCAGCTTCAGCGCGCTCTCCACGGCGCCCTTGCCGAGGATCGGCAACTGACTGGCGGTGGAACTGATAACGATGTCGCTGCGCACCAGTTCGGCCGGGATGTCCGACAGCAATACCGCGTGGGCGCCGAACTGTTCGGCCAGCAGACTCGCACGCTCCAGCGTCCGGTTGGCCACCACGATACGCTTGACTCCCAGTTCGTGCAGATGACGGGCGACCAGGGTGATGGTCTCGCCGGCTCCGATCAGCAGGGCCTGGCTGCGTTGCAGGTCGCTGAAAATCTGTTTGGCCAGGCTGACGGCAGCAAACGCCACGGACACCGGGTTTTCACCGATGGCAGTGTCGGTGCGCACTTGCTTGGCGGCATTGAAGGTCGCCTGAAACAAGCGCCCGAGCAGCGGCCCGATGGTGCCGGCCTCGCGGGCCACGGCGTAGGCCGACTTCATCTGGCCGAGGATCTGCGGTTCGCCCAGCACCAGCGAGTCGAGCCCGGAGGCGACGCGCATCATGTGACGAACTGCCGCATCATCTTCATGCACATAAGCACTCGCGCGCAGCTCGTCGAGGCTTAAATGGTGATAGTCGGCCAGCCAGCGCAGCACGATATCGGCCGAAAGCTGATCCTGTTCTATATACAGTTCACTGCGATTGCAGGTGGAAAGGATCGCAGCTTCGCGGCTGTCGGTGATTCGGCAGAGCTGCTGCAAGGCCTCCACCAGCTGCTCAGGAGTAAAGGCCACGCGCTCGCGGACGTCTACTGAAGCAGTCTTGTGGTTGATACCGAGTGCAAGGAAGGCCATTCAAGGTCGCTGATGGTGACGTGAAGCCGGCAATTGTCCTACTTCGTCAGATTCAGAACAACTACCGCTGACTATTGTCCCAATTGCCGGCCCCTATAATGGCCACAATCGAGACTCGGTTATGTTTGGCCGAAGGCTTGTGTCATGATGATCCGACCGCAGGTTAGTCGTCCTCTTCCCATATGAATAGATCTTCCGCGTTGCTCCTTGCTTTTGTCTTCCTCAGCGGCTGCCAGGCCTTGGCCCCCGTTTCGCACGATGGCGCCCCGCCGGTCGAAGACACCACGCCAGCCCCTGAAAAGCCCAAGGTGTACAGCTCGTTCAGCGAGGAAACGGTTTTCAGCCTGCTGAGCGCCGAACTCGCCGGCCAGCGCAATCGTTTCGATATTGCCCTGGACAACTACGTGACCCAGGCGATCAACACTCAGGATCCGGGCGTTTCCGAGCGGGCGTTCCGTATTGCCGAGTACCTGGGCGCGGATCAACCGGCACTGGATACGGCGCTGATCTGGGCGAAAAATGCTCCCGACGACCTCGAAGCGCAACGCGCCGCCGCCGTGCAACTGGCACGCGCCGGGCGTTATGACGACTCGATGGTCTACATGGAGAAAGTCCTGCAGGGCAAGGGCGACACCCATTTCGACTTCCTCGCGCTGTCGGCCGCCGACACCGATCAGGAAACCCGCAACGGTCTGATGAAGAGTTTCGACCGTCTGCTGCAGCGTCACCCGCACAACAATCAGCTGATTTTCGGCAAGGCCCTGCTGATGCAGCAGGACGGCGATACCAAAGGTGCGCTGACCCTGCTTGAAGACAATCCACCGGACGACGGCGAAATCGCCCCGATCCTGCTGCGTGCCCGTCTGCTGCAAGGGCTGAACCGTGGCGACGAAGCCCTGCCGTTGCTGCAGAAGAACATCAAGAAATATCCGGAAGACAAGCGCCTGCGCCTGACTTACGCGCGGATGCTGGTGGAACAGGACCGGATGGACGACGCCAAGGTCGAGTTCTCCACGCTGGTCCAGCAATACCCGGAAGACGACGAACTGCGTTACTCCCTGGCGCTGGTCTGCCTGGAAGCCAAGGCCTGGGACGAGGCCAAGGGTTATCTGGAAGACCTGATCGCCCGTGAAAGCCACGTCGACTCGGCCCACCTGAACCTGGGTCGCATCGCCGAAGAACGCAACGACCCGCAAGGCGCGCTGATCGAGTACGCCCAGGTCGGCCCGGGTAACGACTATCTGCCGGCGCAACTGCGTCAGGCCGATATTCTGATGAACAACGGCAAGACCGCCGAAGCCCAGAGCAAACTGGCCGCCGAACGTGATGCGCAGCCGGATTACGCGATCCAGCTGTACCTGATCGAAGCCGAGACCCTGTCCGCCAACAATCAGGGCGACAAGGCCTGGAAAACCCTGCAACAGGCGTTGCTGCAATACCCGGACGATCTGAATCTGCTCTACACCCGGGCCATGCAGGCGGAAAAACGCAATGACCTGGGGCAGATGGAAAAAGACCTGCGCCTGATCATCAAACGCGACCCGGACAACGCCATGGCGCTCAACGCCCTTGGCTACACCCTGTCCGACCGCACGACTCGCTACGCCGAAGCCAAGACACTGATCGAGCAGGCTCACCAGATCAACCCGGAAGACCCGGCGGTACTCGACAGCCTCGGTTGGGTGAATTTCCGCATGGGCAACCTGGATGACGCGGAGAAATATCTGCGTCAGGCGCTGGAGCGCTTCCCTGATCACGAAGTCGCCGCGCATCTGGGCGAAGTGCTGTGGGCCAAGGGCAAGCAGCGCGAAGCGAAACAAATCTGGGGCAAGTTCCTCAAGGACCAGCCTGACAGCACTATCCTGCGCAGCACCATCAAGCGCCTGACCGGATCCGAGACTCTTTAACTCATGTTTTTGCGCCACGTCATCGTTTTCAGCTTCATCGCCCTGCTCGCCGGTTGCGCGGGCTTCGGCGCCCGCGAATCCGTCGAAGGCCATGGCAGCCCGGCACAATGGGCCGCGAACAAACAGCAGCTGACCGGTCTCGATGGCTGGCAGATCGACGGCAAGATCGGTATCCGCGCCCCGAAAGACTCCGGCAGCGGCACGCTGTTCTGGCTGCAACGCCAGGATTACTACGACATCCGCCTGTCCGGCCCGCTGGGTCGTGGCGCAGCACGACTGACCGGTCGCCCGGGCAAGGTCTCGCTGGAAGTCGCCAACCAGGGCCGCTACGACGCGCAGTCCCCGGAAGCCCTGCTGGAAGAACAGCTCGGCTGGAAGTTGCCGGTATCGAACCTGGCCTGGTGGGTCCGCGGCCTGCCGGCTCCGGCCAGCAAAAGCCGCCTCACACTCGATGCCGACAGTCGCCTGGCCAATCTGGAACAGGACGGCTGGCAGGTCGAGTACCTCGGTTATGCCGAACAGAACGGTTACTGGCTGCCCGAGCGGATCAAGCTGCACGGCACCGACCTGGACGTGACGCTGGTCATCAAGACCTGGCAACCGCGCAAATTGGGGCAATAAGCATGACCGCTCCACGCCTGACGCTGCCTTCTCCGGCCAAACTCAATCTGATGCTGCACATTCTCGGTCGCCGTGAAGACGGTTATCACGAATTGCAGACAATTTTTCAGTTCCTCGATTACGGCGACGAAATCACCTTCGCCGTGCGTGACGATGGCGTGATTCGCCTGCACACCGAATTCGACGGCGTGCCTCACGACAGCAATCTGATCGTGCGCGCTGCGCAAAAACTTCAGGAACAATCCGGCTGCTCGCTCGGCATCGACATCTGGATCGACAAGATCCTGCCGATGGGCGGCGGCATCGGCGGCGGCAGCTCGAATGCGGCGACCACCCTGCTTGGTCTCAATCATTTGTGGCAACTGGGCTGGGACGACGATCGACTGGCCGCACTGGGCCTGAGCCTGGGTGCGGACGTCCCGGTCTTCGTGCGTGGGCACGCGGCATTCGCCGAGGGTGTCGGCGAGAAACTGACCCCGGTCGAGCCGGCCGAACCGTGGTATGTCGTGCTCGTTCCGCAAGTCTCTGTTAGTACGGCAGAAATTTTTTCAGATCCATTGTTGACACGTAACACGCCGCCCATTAAAGTGCGCCCCGTTCCCGAGGGAAACAGTCGAAATGACTGCTTGCCGGTGGTCTCGAGGCGTTATCCAGAAGTACGTAACGCATTGAATTTGTTAGGTAATTTTACCGAAGCAAAACTCACCGGAACTGGAAGTTGTGTGTTTGGGGGCTTCCCAAGCAAAGCTGAAGCTGATAAAGTCTCGGCCCTTCTGACAGAGACCCTTACAGGGTTTGTAGCGAAAGGAAGCAACGTTTCGATGTTGCATCGCAAGCTGCAAAGTCTGCTCTAAAGGAATCAAGTGCCCGGCACTTGAAAGCAACAGATACAGGGGCGTCGCCAAGCGGTAAGGCAGCAGGTTTTGATCCTGCCATGCGTTGGTTCGAATCCAGCCGCCCCTGCCATTTTCTATACTCATCCAGGTTACCCTCAGCCTCTAGGTACTGCGCGTGTCCAAGATGATGGTCTTTACGGGGAACGCTAACCCCGATCTGGCTCGGCGTGTCGTACGTCAGCTGCATATCCCTCTCGGTGACATCTCTGTCGGTAAATTTTCCGACGGCGAAATTACAGCCGAGATCAATGAAAACGTTCGCGGTAAAGACGTCTTCATTATTCAGCCGACTTGCGCTCCGACCAACGATAACCTGATGGAACTGGTAGTGATGGCTGACGCCTTCCGCCGCTCCTCGGCTACTCGTATCACTGCTGTTATTCCTTATTTTGGTTATGCCCGTCAGGATCGCCGTCCGCGTTCCGCACGTGTGGCCATCAGCGCGAAAGTCGTTGCTGACATGCTCACCGTAGTCGGCATCGACCGTGTTCTCACGGTTGATCTGCATGCTGACCAGATTCAGGGCTTCTTCGATATTCCGGTAGATAACATCTACGGCTCCCCGGTTCTGGTGGATGACATCGAAGATCAGCGCTTCGAGAACCTGATGATTGTGTCCCCGGACATTGGTGGCGTCGTGCGTGCACGAGCTGTTGCCAAATCCCTGGGCGTGGATCTCGGGATCATCGACAAACGCCGTGAGAAAGCCAATCACTCTGAAGTGATGCATATCATCGGTGATGTCGAAGGGCGTACCTGCATCCTGGTCGATGACATGGTCGATACCGCTGGCACTCTGTGCCACGCGGCCAAGGCCCTGAAAGAGCATGGCGCAGCCAAGGTCTTTGCCTACTGCACACACCCTGTGCTGTCGGGTCGGGCCATCGAGAATATCGAAAATTCCGTGCTGGACGAGCTGGTGGTCACTAACACCATCCCGCTGTCCGCCGCAGCACAAGCCTGTGCACGTATCCGTCAACTGGATATCGCACCGGTTGTTGCCGAAGCGGTTCGCCGCATCAGCAATGAAGAATCGATCAGCGCGATGTTCCGTTAAGGGCCCTGCCCTTCTCGAAATGTCTCGTTGACGAAAAGCGCCCCGCCCCGGCATCTCTGCCGGGGCGGGGCTTTTTTGCCCATACCGTGTTCGGCGCTGGTCGCAAACGCCACTCGGTCATGGCTATTTTGGAGATACAAAATGAACGATTTTACTTTGAATGCTGAACTGCGTTCCGACCTGGGGAAAGGTGCGAGCCGCCGCCTGCGTCGTCTCGCCTCCCTGGTTCCAGCTGTTGTTTACGGTGGCGACAAAGCCCCTGAATCCATCAGCATGCTGGCCAAAGAAGTTGCCAAACTGCTCGAAAACGAAGCTGCCTACAGCCACGTTATCGAACTGAACGTTGGTGGCACCAAGCAAAACGTGATCATCAAGGCTCTGCAACGTCACCCGGCCAAAGGCCACGTGATGCACGCTGACTTCGTCCGCGTTGTTGCCGGCAAGAAACTGACCGCAATCGTTCCTGTGCACTTCATCAACGAAGCTGCTCCAGTGAAGAAAGGCGGCGAGATCTCGCACGTTGTTGCTGAAATCGAAGTTTCCTGCGAAGCGAAAGACCTGCCTGAGTTCATCGAAGTCGACCTGGCTAACGCTGAAATCGGCACCATCGTTCACCTGTCGGACCTCAAAGCTCCTAAAGGTGTTGAATTCGTTGCTCTGGCACACGGCGATGACAAGGCTGTTGCCAACGTCCACGCTCCACGTGTTGCTCCAGAAGCTACCGAAGAAGGCGCAGCAGAGTAATTCACTCTGTCATGCCTGAGTGAGCAGGTAACATCGCGGACTGGAACGTAGCGAGAAAGCGGGCGGGAACGCGGAGTTTACATCCATGGTAAATGAGCATTTTTCGTCCACTTTCGCCGCCTTCCCTGATCGCGGCGATGTTATCCACCACTCAAAGGAAGGGCCCCTATCGTGACTGCCATCAAACTGATCGTTGGCCTGGGAAATCCAGGCGCTGAATACGAGCAGACCCGGCATAACGCAGGGGCCCTTTTTGTTGAGCGCATCGCCCACGCACAGAACGTGAATCTCGTGGCCGATCGCAAGTATTTCGGCCTGACCGGGCGTTTTTCGCATCAGGGTCAGGATGTTCGTCTGCTGATTCCCACCACCTACATGAACCGCAGCGGCCAGGCCGTGGCGGCACTCGCCGGTTTCTTCCGCATCAAGCCCGAAGAAATCCTGGTGGCGCACGACGAACTCGATCTGCCTCCGGGCGTCGCCAAACTCAAAGTCGGCGGCGGCCATGGCGGTCACAACGGGTTGCGCGACATCATTGCGCAATTGGGCAATCAGAATACGTTCCACCGCCTGCGGCTTGGCATCGGCCACCCGGGCGTCGCCAGTATGGTTTCAAATTTCGTCCTGGGTCGTGCGCCACGCGCCGAACAGGAAAAACTCGATGCCAGCATCGACTTTGCCCTCGGCGTGCTGCCGGATATCCTCGCCGGTGAATGGAACCGCGCGATGAAAAACCTGCACAGCCAGAAGGCCTGACTCTAATCCGAGGGGAAACACCATGGGATTCAATTGCGGCATCGTCGGCCTGCCTAACGTCGGCAAGTCCACCCTGTTCAACGCCCTGACCAAATCCGGGATCGCGGCCGAGAACTTCCCCTTCTGCACCATCGAGCCGAACAGCGGTATCGTGCCGATGCCGGATCCACGCCTGAACGCTCTGGCGGAAATCGTCAATCCGAAGCGCATCCTGCCGACCACCATGGAGTTCGTCGACATCGCAGGCCTGGTGGCCGGCGCGTCGAAAGGTGAAGGCCTGGGCAACAAGTTCCTGGCCAATATCCGTGAAACCGACGCGATCGCTCACGTGGTGCGCTGCTTCGAAGACGAGAACGTGATCCACGTTTCCAACAGCGTCGACCCGAAGCGCGACATCGAAATCATCGACCTGGAACTGATCTTCGCCGACCTCGACAGCTGCGAGAAGCAACTGCAGAAAGTCGCGCGCAACGCCAAGGGCGGTGACAAGGACGCGGTGGCCCAGAAGGCCCTGCTGGAGCAGTTGATCCCGCACTTCACCGAAGGCAAGCCTGCGCGCAGCCTGATGAAGAACATGAGCGCTGACGAGAAAGCGATCATCAAGGGCTTCCACCTGCTGACCACCAAGCCGGTCATGTACATCGCCAACGTCGCTGAAGACGGTTTCGAGAACAACCCGCACCTGGACGTGGTCAAGGCCATCGCCGAAGAAGAAGGCGCGATGGTCGTTCCGGTCTGCAACAAGATCGAAGCGGAAATCGCCGAGCTGGACGACGGCGAAGAGAAAGACATGTTCCTCGAGGCCCTGGGCCTGGAAGAGCCTGGCCTGAACCGCGTGATCCGCGCCGGCTACGAAATGCTGCACCTGCAGACCTACTTCACCGCCGGTGTCGAAGAAGTCCGCGCCTGGACCGTCCGCGTCGGTGCCACTGCACCGCAAGCCGCTGGCGTGATCCACACCGACTTCGAGAAAGGCTTCATCCGCGCCGAAGTTATCGCCTACAACGACTTCATCCAGTACAAGGGCGAAGCCGGCACCAAGGAAGCCGGTAAATGGCGTCTGGAAGGCAAGGACTACATCGTCAAGGACGGCGACGTAATGCACTTCCGCTTCAACGTGTAAAAGCTGCACCCATGAAAAAGCCGCGTTTGATACGCGGCTTTTTTGTGCCCGACATTCAGCCTGTCAGGCCTTTTGGGTTCTCGGCAGGAAGATCGCCAGCACCCCGAACAGCGGCAGGAACGAGCACAGGAAGTACACGTACTCGATGCCGTGAATGTCCGCCAGGTGCCCGAGCAACGCCGCACCAATCCCGCCAAAGCCGAACATCAGCCCGAAGAACACGCCGGCAATCATTCCGACATTGCCTGGCACCAGCTCCTGCGCGTATACCACGATCGCCGAAAACGCCGAAGCCAGGATGAAGCCGATCACCACGCTGAGGACACTGGTCCAGAACAGGTCGACATGCGGCATCAGCAAGGTAAACGGCGCCACACCAAGGATCGAGAACCAGATCACTGCCTTGCGCCCGATCTTGTCGCCAATCGGCCCGCCAAAGAATGTGCCCGCCGCCACCGCGCCGAGGAACAGGAACAGATGCAGCTGGGAACTTGCCACCGACAGGTCGAACTTCTCGATCAGGTAGAAGGTGAAGTAACTGGTCAGGCTGGCCATGTAGAAATACTTGGAGAACACCAGCAGCCCGAGCACCACCAGCGCGCTGATCACCCTGCCCTTCGACAGTCCATGAGTGGCGGCCTGGCCAGCCTTGAGCTTGAACAGGTTCAGGTGATGGGCGTACCAGCGGCTGATGCGATACAGCACGAACAGCGCAAACACCGCGAACAGTCCGAACCAAGCCACATTGCCCTGCCCGAAAGGAATGATGATCGCCGCCGCCAGTAACGGGCCGAATGCCGAACCGGCGTTACCACCGACCTGAAACGTCGATTGCGCCAGACCAAAACGTCCACCGGAGGCCAGCCGTGCAATACGAGAAGCTTCGGGGTGGAAGGTCGAAGAGCCAATGCCGATCAGCGCCGCCGCCAGCAAGATAAGAGGGAAACTGCCCACCATCGACATCATCACAATGCCGATCAGTGTGCACACGGAACCTGCCGGCAGCAGCCACGGTTTCGGGTGTCGGTCGGTGTGGAAACCGACCCACGGCTGCAACAGCGAAGCGGTCAATTGAAAGGTCAGGGTAATCAGGCCGACCTGGGTGAAACTCAGGCCATAGTTGGCCTTGAGCATCGGATAGATCGACGGCAGCACTGACTGGATCAGGTCGTTGATCAAATGCGCCAGCGCCACCGCGCCGATGATGCGCATCACCAGAGGACTGCTTTGGGGCGGAGCGGACGCCGACGCAGCGGCGGTCTGAACGTTGCTGATAGCCATGGGAGTTTCCGTACAGCAGATGGGTGCACGCAGGCAGGTGCGTCAATGTGCCATTTTTCGGTGCGCCAGCGCCATCCCCTTAGCCAGCTAACGAACTATTCCTCCATCGCGGCGCAAGTGATAGCGCAAAGCCATGGTCTGAATCTTGCCTTGCTTATCCGCTTGAACGCGGCGCCCTTACAAAGGGCATCGAGAATGGGAAGTTTCGCTACAGAGCCTGCCTACAGAGCGGGCAAGGGTGAACTTTCGAGGCCTTTTAGCAGGGCACCAATCCCGGTCGCAACGACCGCGATGCACGCCAATGGTGCGTGGTGTCCAGAGGAGTCATGAGGCATGCAGGCTTTTTTATCACCGGGGATCGGGCTGCTGGGGCGGTTTGGCTTCGCGCGTAAATTCCAGTTGTTGTTTCTGCTGTTTATCCTGCCATTGGCCGGCAGCTTGTTGATGATCGGCCAGGACTATCGCGAAAAACTCAATCTGATCGCTGGCGAACGTGCCGGCGTGCGGCAGTTGCTCGCCCTCGATGCACTCGACAATCTTCTTGCCGCCCAGCGTGATCGCGCTGCCCGCTGGCGCGCCACGGAAACCAACCGTCAGCCGACGCCCGCCACCCTCGCCGCCATGGCTGCATTCGATTCCGTGCAACCTGCGGTCGCTCAGGCCACACTGGATCTGGGTAACGCGTTGAAAGCCGAAGGTGCGGAAGGCGAAACCCTGGCCCGCTATCAAGCCCTGCAAACCGCGCTCGGCACTCTGGACTCCAAGAGCCTGGCCGGCGTCGGCTGGTGGCCGGACGGTTACGATCGCTTCACCAACGCCCTCAGCGCCCTGCAAGCATTGCGCGAACAAATCGCGATGGACAATCGCCTGATCCTCGCGCCGTGGCTGGAAACCTATCTGCTGACACAGATTTCCACCCAGCACGCACCAGACCTGATCGAACGGGTCGGCCGACTGGCAGCCGTCGGCCAAGCCTCTGTAGTGTCCGGTCAGTTCACTCTGCAAAGTCGCTTGCAACTGCGTGACCTGCGCAGCCGCATCGGCGATGCCCGCGAGCAGTTGGTGAAAACTGCGGGCCTGCTCGAAGCGCGCCTGCCGCCAGCCCTGCAAGGCTGGGCCGGGCAGTATCACGACAGCCTCAAGCAACTGGATACCGGATTGAAAGTGCTGGATGACGGCGTGTTCGGCGGCAGCATCAATCTCAAGCCAGACGAATTCGAGCGCACTCTCGATGCCCTGCTCGGCAACCTCGCCACGCTGCGCCAGCAATCGCTGGTGTCACTGGATCAGCGGCTGGACGACTACCATGGATCGGCGATTCGTCAGTTCATTATTGTCGCGGCGATTTTCGGTTGCCTGTTGCTGGCGGCACTGTACTTGTTCGTTTGCCTGCAAGCCTCGATCCGCCGCAGCGCCAGCGGCATCACGCTGCTCGCCGAAGCCTTGCGCGACGGTAATCTGAGCCTGCAAGTGCCGGTCGTGGGCCGTGATGAACTGGCGTCGATCAGCACCGCGCTCAACGTGGCTGTCGTGCAGTTGCGCACCAGCCTGTTGGGTGTCGATCACGAGACTTCGCAACTGAGCAATGCGGTGCGCAGCCTTAACGAGCACTCCAGTGGCGCCCTCAGCGAAGTGGAAGCACAGCAATTGCAGATCAGCCAGATCGCCGCAGCGGCCACGCAACTGGCGGCGACGTCTCAAGGTGTGGCGCAGAGTTGCGAACAGGCTTCCGGCAGCGCCCAGCACACCCGGCGCATCGCTGCCGACAGCAGCCGTGACAGCCAGCGCACCACGGCGAGCATTCAACAACTCAATCAGCGCTTGAACGAGACTGCAGCAGCGCTCGGTCGGGTCAGCGAGCAAGGGCAGCAGATTCAGTTGGTGGTCGACACCATTCGTGGCGTCGCCGAACAGACCAACCTGCTGGCGCTCAACGCCGCCATCGAGGCCGCTCGCGCTGGTGAACAGGGTCGCGGTTTTGCCGTGGTGGCCGACGAGGTACGCAGCCTGTCACAACGCACGCAATCGTCTACCGCACAGATTGCCGACACGGTCGACAGTCTGCGCAATACGGTCAACGAAGCGGTGAGCCTGATGGAAGCAGCGTGCGGCCAGGCGCAGTCGGATGCCGAAGCCGTCACCGGGCTGGGCGAACGCCTGGGGGAAATCGCCAGCGCCGTGCAGAGCGTCACCGACACCCTCGCCCAGATCGCCACGGCGGTCGAAGAACAGGCGAGCACCGCTGATGAGGTCAGCGGCAATATCCAGCAGGTGGATCAGGCGGCGGTTCGCCTGCTCGAAGGTGCTCGGGCGGTGAACCTTGCGGCGGACACGTTGAGTCAGGGCAGCCATGCCTTGAGTGCCAACACCGGAAGATTTCAGCTGCGTTGAAAGCCCCTCCCGCCCCGATTTTCGGCGCGGGAGGATAAGCGGTTGAAAATAAGAAGAAATATTTTGAATTTACGCTTGACGCTTTTCCATTTCAGGGGAATAATGCGCGCCACTTGGCTACATAGCTCAGTTGGTTAGAGCATAGCATTCATAATGCTGGGGTCCGGGGTTCAAGTCCCTGTGTAGCCACCAAGTACTAAAAACGGCTTACCGAAAGGTAGGCCGTTTTTTTATGCCTCGAGAAAAGTGCCGGCCATCACCAGCCCGCACATTCTTTTACTCGGCCAGTGCAGCCAGCCCTTTCGCCCAGATCTGCCGCGTGCGCAAACCGACCATCGCCCGCCAGTCCGGATCTGCCGGATAAAACTGCTCCAGCAGATTCAGTTTGATTTCGCGCCCCGTCGCATCCAGCGGATCGCCATGCAGATGCAGCCAGTGATCGTCGCGCAGGTAACGATGCACGTCCGGCCCCGGATAAGTCCCGCACTCGATCACGAATGGCATCAACTGCACATTCGGCAACGCATTGAGCAGTGCCTGCGAGGTGTAACCGGTAGCGGTCGCTGCAACACCGGTTTCGCTCAGGGTTTCGGCACCGGTATGCAGCGTGTAGAGCCACGGGCCGTAAATCGATTGCGCCCGGGACAACGCCGGATACGGTGCCTGGGTAATCGTCAGCAACATCGGATGGCCATACTCGCCGGCGCCGGTGTGCAGGTCGAAGCACATCACGGTTTCAGCACCGGCCAAATGATTCTCGATGATTGAATGTAGCGTGCGATTCGACCAGCTCGGCGCGAGTCCGCCAAAGAACAGGCCGTCGGGATGACTGTGCTGGCCGCCCTCGACAATCGACATGACGGCCGGCCAGCCGTGCTCGGCAATTTGCGCATCCAGCAAGGCATCAGCCTTTTGCCGCTCGGGGCCATTCAAATCGGTACAGACGTAGATCTCATGCAGCGCCGCGTAAGCGCGGTTGTCCGGGAGCGGTCGGCTGAAATCCAGGTGATTGCGGTTGAGGTCGATGTTGTCTTCGTTGACCCGCCGCAGCCATGCCGTGCCCCACGGGTTGATCAGGTGAATCATCACGACCGCGACATCCTTGGGCAGCGAGTCCGCCGTGAAATGCTTCAGCCAGTCGATCTGGCACTCCGAACCGTAATAGCCCTCAACCCCATGGGTGCCGCTGAGCGCCACCAGACGCCGTTTGGCCAATGGATCCCCCAGCACCGCGACGTCGGTACTCAAAGACTCGCCAAACGGCCCGTTGAGCGGATGCGCGTACGAATAGAGCATGGCACCGGCCACCTTCGCGGCGGCAAGAAATCGCTCGCGCTGTTCGCGGTAGCTGGGCTGTGTCGGAAATGCGTTGTGCATGGCGGCCTCTTGTTGATTGTTCTGGCTTCACTATTGGCTCTGACCCTACAGAAAATTCGCCAAGGCATGAAGGACAAACACACCGATGGTTTGCGTCCTGCACGGTCGGCCGATACAGTCCGTCAGACTTTTATCCCACGGACGGAGAGCCCCGCGTGTTTCCAGCCCTGCCCCTGAACCGCTTTCGCCTGCACGCCCTGACCCTGATCGTCAGCGCCATCACCCTCGCCGCCTGCAACGCACCGCCCTCCTCGACCTTGCCGCTGGCTCCGGAAGCCGCCTCCGGTTACCGCACCGGCCTGCGAGCCAGCCACGCCGAAAAACACATGGCCGCCGCTGCCAATCCGCTGGCCGCCGAAGCCGGTCGCGAGATGTTGCGTAAAGGTGGGTCGGCCATCGATGCAGCCATTGCGATGCAAGCCGTGTTGACCTTGGTCGAACCGCAATCCTCAGGAATCGGCGGCGGCGCGATGATCGTGCTGTGGGACGGCAAACAGGTGCGCACCTACGACGGTCGCGAAACCGCACCGGCCCGCGCGACCGAGAAGCTGTTTCTGCAGGCCGACGGCAAACCGATGCCGTTCCCGCAGGCGCAGATCGGTGGACGCTCTGTCGGCACGCCGGGCGTGATGCGTGCATTGGAACTGGCGCACAAAAAGCACGGCCGCTTGCCGTGGGCGACGTTGTTCGAGCCGGCAATCAAACTGGCCGAGCAGGGTTTTGCGATCTCCCCGCGCCTGCATTCGCTGCTGGAATCCGACCCGGTGATTCGCCGCTCGCCGGACATGGCCAGGTACTTTCTGAACAGCGATGGCAGCGTCAAAGCCGTCGGCACTCGCTTGCAGAATCCGGCGCTGGCCGCCGTGCTCAAACGCATCGCCACCGAAGGTGCGGACGCGCTGTACAAAGGCCCGATCGCCGAAGAAATCGTGGCCAAGGTTCAGGGCCACGCCAACCCCGGCAGCCTGTCACTGAACGACCTTCAGCACTATCAGGCCAAGGAGCGTGCGCCACTGTGCACCGATTACAAACGCTGGCAGGTTTGCGGGATGCCGCCACCGTCATCGGGCGGGATTGCAGTCGCGCAAATCCTCGGCACCTTGCAGGCACTGGAAACCCGAGATCCGCGTCTGTCCCTGACGCCGCTCAAGCCTGTAAAGACCGATAAGCCCGCCGGCATCGAACCTGCACCGCAAGCCGTGCACCTGATCGCCGAAGCCGAGCGTCTGGCCTACGCCGACCGCGCGCAATACGTAGCCGATACCGACTTCGTGCCGGTACCGGTCAAAGGCCTGGTCGATCCGGGTTACCTGGCCAGCCGCGCCAGCCTGATCAGCGAACGCAGCATGGGCAGCGCCAAACCCGGTACACCGCCGGGCATACAGGTTGCCTATGCGCCGGATCGCTCGCCGCTGCGCATTTCCACCTCGCAAGTGGTGGCGGTCGATGACTTCGGTGGTGCCGTGTCGATGACCACCACCATCGAAGCGGCATTCGGCTCGCATCTGATGGTTCAGGGCTTCCTCCTCAACAACCAGATGACCGACTTCTCGTTCATCCCCGAAGAGAACGGACAGAAAGTCGCCAACCGCGTGGAGCCCGGCAAACGCCCGCGCTCGTCGATGGCACCGACCCTGATCTTCGACCGCAACAGCGGCGAATTCGTCGCCACCGTTGGCTCTCCCGGCGGCTCGCAGATCATCGAATACGTGGCCAAAACCACCGTCGGCCTGCTCGACTGGAACCTCGACCCGCAAACCGCCATCAGCCTGCCCAACTTCGGCAGCCGCAACGGCCCGACAGAACTGGAGCAGGGCCAGTTCAGCCCGACGCTGATCCAGGCACTCAAGGACAAGGGCCATACCGTCAACGAAATCGACATGACCAGCGGCACCCAGGCCATCGTGCGGGTCAAGGATGCTGCGGGGAAGGCAACGCTGTCAGGTGGGGCAGATCCTCGGCGCGAAGGAGTAGCGTTGGGGGATTGAATTAACGCTGCCAACTGAAAAAGGCTTACCGAGAGGTAAGCCTTTTTTGTATTGCAACATCCGGCCATGACTTGTCACCAAGCGGCGTTCAAACCTCGAGCGTCTTGCCATCCACCGGATCGCCAATCTTCAAAAAATGCCCGCCGGCCACATGGTGCAACGTGCGCAGGCCGTCATGCCCATCGAAGTGCCAGCGTCCATCGCTGAACACCCGCGAGTCAGCCTGCGCCGCGATCACCTCGCCCAGAAACAGATCGTACTGTTCATGATTGCGCGGCTCCGGCAGCAACCGGCATTCGAGCCAGGCGACACAACCGTCAAGCATTGGCGCATCAATCTGTTCAGCTGCGAAGGTCTGCAAGCCGTAAGCCTGGAATTTGTCCTGGCCTTGATCGCGATTGATTTCCAGGCCCGAAGTCGAACCGACGGTCTGCACGATGTCGGCCTGATTCACGCACGGCACGTTAAGAACGAAGGTGCCCGAGGCCTCGAGCAGTTGTCGGGTCCAGGTAGATTTGTCGAGGACCACCGCCACTTTCGGCGGTTCGAAATCCAGCGGCATGGCCCAGGCAGCGGCCATGATGTTGCGCCGCCCGTCATGGGCGGCGCTGACCAGCACGGTCGGCCCGTGATTGAGCAAACGGTAGGCTTTGTTCAGGGGAACCGGGCGACGAAAGAACTCGCTCATGGGATCTGCTCCGGGAAAAAGAGCCGATTGTAACGGGATAAAAACAACGAAGGGATGGCCGTAGACCACCCCTTCGCCCGTACGGCATCAGCTGGATAGCTGGTTGGCGAACTGACCGACCGCGTTCACTACCTTCTGCGCGCCGTCCTGAATCTCGACAATCACCGTACCGGCCTCTGCCGCCAGCGCCAGCCCTTGTTCGGCCTGCTGCTTGCCGTCGGTCATCAGGGCCACGGCGTTGCGTGCCATGTCCTGGTTCTGGCGCACCACGCCGACGATTTCCTCGGTCGCCTGGCTGGTGCGCGAAGCCAGTTGCCGCACTTCGTCGGCTACCACGGCAAAGCCCCGGCCCTGCTCACCCGCGCGAGCGGCTTCGATGGCGGCGTTGAGCGCCAGCAGGTTGGTCTGTTCGGCAATGCCGCTGATGGTCTTGACGATGGTGCCGATTACCTGGGATTGCTCGTTCAGCGCCTCGATGCCTTCGCCGGCGGTTTGCATGTGACTGGACAGATCGCGCATCACGTTGACCGCCTCGGTGACCACACGGGTGCCACGCTGGGCGGTGCTGTCAGTCTGCAAGGAGGTGCTGTAGGCGATGTTGGCAGCCTCGGCGACGGCCCGTTCCTGATTGACTTGATCGGTGATCACCGTGGCGAACTTCACCACTTTGTAGAGTTTTTCGTTGGCGTCGAGCACCGGGTTGTAGGACGCCTCCAGCCAGACCTCGCGACCATGACTGTCGATCCGCTTGAAGCGTCCGGCCACGAACTCGCCGTTGTTCAGTCGACGCCAGAAATTCTGGTACTCGGCACTGTTGGACTCGCCCGAGTCACAGAACATGCGGTGATGTTTGCCCTTGATCTGCGCCAGGCTATAACCCATGCCCTGAAGAAACCGGTCGTTGGCGCTCAACACGTTACCGTTGAGGTCGAATTCGATCACGGCAGTCGAACGCACCAACGCGCCGATCAGATTTTCGTGTTCGCGAGAGGCTTCGATGGTGCGGGTCAGGTCGCTGGAGAAAATCGAGAAATGCTTGATCCGGCCATCCGAAGAGCGAACCGGCTGCACGATAGAGCGCAACCAGGCTTCGTCGCCATTGCCACGTAAAAGGCGTACAGCGCCGGCGAAATGCTCGCCACGGGTCAGTGCAGCCTTGAAGCGGTGATGAAACTCGTCTGACTTCACATGAGCCGGCACGATGTCTTCGATGGCGCGGCCGATCAGGTCGTGGCTCTTGTAGAGCATTTCGTCGAGGAAATTCTGGTTGACCGACTGAATCCGTCCGTCGGGCTCAAGGGTGAGCACCAGCATCTCGCTTTCCAGGCTCTCCTTCACTTGCAGAAGGCTGGAGAGTTCTTCACGAAGAGCCGCCAGCTCTTGCTTCAGGCGTTTGTTGAACATGGGAAAGCACCGATGGACTGGATGGATAGCGGGTATGCAGCCTAGCCATCGGCCTTGGAAATCTTTTCTGAAGAGCGCGCGAGGCTTGTCCTACAAAAATAGTTAAGCCTCGACAACTCAGGCGGTGCCGGCCACCGGACACGGCTCCGCCCGCGGCATCCGCGAACCGAAATACGCCGTACTGACGACGCCCACCGCGCCCATCACCGCGCAGAAAATCACGCAGATCCACGGGCTCCAGGGCATCAGGCCGATCAGCAGCAGAGGCGTGACACTGGCCCAGGCGGCGTAGGCAATGTTGTAGGTAAAGGAGATCCCGGAGACGCGGATCCGCGCCGGGAACAGGCTGACCATCACCGACGGCACCGCACCGACCACGCCACAGCACAACCCGGCGATGGCGTAGGCCAGACCGACCCAATCGCCGCCGCTGATCAGGCAGGTGTAAAGCAGGCCGATCCCCAGTGGCAGCAACAGGCTGTAGAGCATGACCGTGCGCCAGGCGCCGATGCGATCGACCAGCCGACCGGCAATCACGCAGCCGATGTTCAGAAACACAATGCCCAGCGCGCTCAACGCAAAAGTATGGCCGGCGGTCATGCCGAAGGTTTTCTGCATCATGGTCGGGGTAATGACCACGAACACCACCACCGCCGAAGTCAGCACGCAGGTCAGCAGCATGGCCGGCAGCATGGCCAGACGATGCTCACGCAGCACGGTGCGCAGCGGCAGTTCGACCCGTACCTCGCGCTGCGCTTCCATGGCCATGAACACCGGGGTTTCGCTCAGCCATCGGCGCAGGTACACGCCGATCACGCCGAACACTCCGCCGAGCAGGAACGGATAACGCCAGGCGTAATCCAGCACTTCGGCCGGGGTGAACACTTGTGCCAGGAAGGTCGCAGTCAGCGCGCCGATCAGATAACCGAAGGTCAGCCCGGCCTGCAGAAAGCCCAAGGCATAACCGCGATGCCCGGCCGGCGCGTGCTCGGCCACGAACACCCAGGCGCTCGGCACTTCACCGCCCACTGCCGCGCCTTGCAGGATGCGCAACGCCAACAGCAACAGCGGTGCGAAATAGCCGATCTGGGCGTAGGTCGGCATGATCCCGATCAGCAGGCACGGCAGCGCCATCATCAGGATGCTCAGGCTGAAGACTTTCTTGCGCCCCAGCCGGTCGGCGAAATGCGCCATCAGTATTCCGCCCAGCGGGCGCGCCAGATAGCCGGTGACGAAGATTCCGAAACTTTGCAGCAGGCGCAGCCACTCGGGCATTTCCGGCGGGAAGAACAGCTGGCTGAGGGTCAGGGCGAAGAACACGAAAATGATGAAATCGTAGATCTCCAGCGCCCCGCCCAGGGCCGCAAGGCCGAGGGTCTTGTAGTCGGAACGGCTGAACGGCGCCGGTCGGGCTGTGGGTTGGGCAGTCATGGCAAAGAACTCTGGCAGGCAAAAAACCAAGGCGCCCATGGTCTACGCAAACGGGCCGCCGGACAACCCGTTAGACCATAGTCTGATTCAGTGAAACACGGTCACAAAAATCCGCCGGTTGATTTACTGTTGGCACCTGTCCAGACGGGCCGGCCAAGCCCCGAAGACCACAATAAACATAAAAATCCGAGGTACTCCCGTGGCCGTTGATATCGAAGATAGCCGCTCTGCGCGCTTTGCCTTGCGCTGTTCAAGTTTTGCCGAACGCTGGTTTCCCGACTCCTGGGTCTTCGCCGCGCTGGCGGTGATCATCGTCGCGCTGGCGACCCTGGCCATGGGCGCCAAACCCACCGATGCCGCCATGGCGTTCGGCGACGGATTCTGGAGCCTGATCCCGTTCACCATGCAGATGGCCTTCGTGGTGATTGGCGGTTATGTGGTGGCCAGCTCGCCACCCGCCGTAAAGCTGATCGATCGTCTGGCGCGGATCCCGAAAAACGGACGCTCGGCCGTGGCCTGGGTTGCGCTGATCTCGATGGTCGCGTCCCTACTGAACTGGGGTCTATCGCTGGTGTTCGGCGGCCTGCTGGTACGCGCCCTCGCCCGCCGTACCGACCTGAAAATGGACTACCGCGCCGCCGGCGCCGCCGCCTATCTTGGCCTCGGCGCCGTGTGGGCTTTGGGCCTGTCGTCATCTGCCGCGCAGTTGCAGGCCAACCCCGCCAGCCTGCCACCGTCGATCCTGTCGATTACCGGGGTGATTCCATTCACTCAGACGATTTTCCTCTGGCAGTCGGGAGTGATGCTGCTGGCGCTTGTGGTGATCTCGATCATCATCGCCTACGCCACCGCGCCCGGCCCGAACTCGGCGCGCGATGCCAGGGCCTGCGGGATCGACCCGGCCTTCAACCTGCCGCCGCTGCAACCGCGCACCCGCCCCGGCGAATGGCTGGAGCACAGTCCGTTGCTGATTATTGTGCTGGTGCTGCTGGCAGCCGGATGGCTGTTCCACGAGTTCTCGACCAAACCTGCGATCACCGCGATTTCCGGGCTCAACACCTATAACTTTCTGTTCATCATGCTCGGCGCATTGCTGCACTGGCGCCCGCGCAGCTTCCTTGATGCTGTGGCGCGGGCGGTGCCGACCACCACCGGCGTGCTGATCCAGTTCCCGCTGTACGGCTCGATTGCCGCGCTGATGACCACCGTCAAAGGCACCGATGCCCAGACTCTGGCCCACCACATCTCGACTTTCTTCGTCAGCATCGCGTCCCACGACACCTATGCGTTGTTGATGGGTGTGTACTCGGCGATTCTCGGCTTCTTCATTCCGTCCGGGGGCGGCAAGTGGATCATCGAGGCGCCGTACGTGATGCAGGTGGCCACCGACCTGAAATACCACCTGGGCTGGGCCGTGCAGATTTACAACGCCGCCGAAGCCCTGCCTAACCTGATCAACCCGTTCTACATGCTGCCGCTGCTGGGCGTACTGGGATTGAAGGCGCGGGATCTGATCGGCTTCTCCTTCGTGCAACTGTTGGTGCACACGCCGCTGGTGCTGCTGTTGCTGTGGGCGCTGGGGACGACGCTGGCGTATACGCCGCCGGTGATGCCATGACGCGGAATCATCTTCAGGCGTAATTCTTATGAGGGAGCTAGCGTATTGGCTCCCTCATTTGTTTCTGCGCCTTGGAAATGTCACCCAACCGTCACATTCCCTTGCTAGCGTCCGCCCGAAACATACTGAAACAATTAGGCATAAACGGACTTCTACATGAACGACGACACCGACGGCAAAGATCTCTCCTCGCCAGAATCCGACAATCCCACCGATACCAGCCGCCGCCGTTTTCTCGGCGGTGTCGCCGTGCTGGGTGTGGGCGCCACGCTGGCCGGGTGCGGGAAAGCCGATGATCAGCCGGGCAAGCCCGATGAGCGTCCGCTGACGCCCGCCGAGCTGGACAAGGCCCTGAGCGATCAGGTGAAGACCGTCGTGGTGATCTACGCCGAGAACCGCAGCTTCAATAACCTGTTCGGTGACTTCCCCGGTGTCGAGAAGCCGCTGTCTTCACTCAAGCCCGAGCAATACCAGCAGCGCGACCGCGATGGCAGCCTGCTGCAGACCCTGCCGCCGGTCTGGGGCGGTGTATTGCAGATCGGCCCGCAAACCCTCGATGGCGTGACCTATCCCAACGCCGTGCAGTTTCAGGAAAACCTGCCCAATGCACCTTTCGCTCTGAAAGGCCCGAATGCCGAAGACCTGCCCCTGGGTCTGGTGACTCGGGATCTGTGGCACGTGTTCTATCAGAACCAGATGCAGATCAACGGCGGCAAGAATGACGGCTTCGTTGCCTGGGCCGACTCCGGCGGCCTCACCATGGGCCACTATGCCCAGAGTCGCTATTCCCTGCGCCTGTGGGATGTGGCTCAGGAGTTCGTGCTGTGCGACAACTTCTTCCAGGGCGCCTTCGGCGGCTCGTTCCTCAACCACCAATACCTGATCAGCGCCACCGCGCCGTTCTACCCGAATGTCGCCAGTTCGGTCGCCAAAAGCCAGATCGCCGCGCTGCAAAGCGATGACCCGGCCGACCCGCGACTCAAGCCCCTGGAGCAATCCCCGGCCAGCGCCATGACCGGCCCACCACAGTTCGGCCCGAGCGCGCTGACCCCGGACGGTTACGGGGTCAATACCCTCGCCCCGCCGTACTGGCCGACCTGGATTCGCGACCCGGAGCGCCCGGCGTATTCCAAGGCCGATCTGCCGAACGTCATGGTGCCGCAGACCCACGAGCACATTGGCGACAAGCTGTCGAAGAAGAACATCGACTGGGCGTGGTACGCCGGCGCCTGGCAGGCGACGCTGGATCAATACAAGGATTCCGGCGGCATCCCGAAAATCCCCAACTTCCAGTATCACCACCAGCCGTTCAACTACTTCCAGCAGCAAGGCCCGGAGCATCCCGAAGAACGCAGCAAGCGCCTGCGCGACGCCGGTCTGGGCGATGAGTCGAGCACCAACAAATTCTTCGCCGATGCCGAGGCGGGCAAGTTACCGGCCGTGAGTTTCTACAAGCCTCAGGGCAACCTGAACATGCACGCCGGCTACGCCGATGTGGCCTCCGGTGATCGACACATCGTCCGCGCGTTGAAAGTGCTGCGGGAAAGTCCGCAGTGGAAAAACATGGTGGTGATCGTGACCGTCGATGAGAACGGCGGCTGGTGGGACCACGTCGCGCCGCCCAAGGGCGATCGCTGGGGGCCGGGGTCACGGGTGCCGACGCTGGTGGTGTCACCATTCGCCCGCAAGGGTACGGTGGATCACACGGTCTATGACACCGGGTCGATCCTGCGCCTGATCACCCGTGTCTTCCAGCTGGAGACGCTGGCGGGTATCAAGCAGCGCGACGATGCGATGACCGGCCGTGGCCAGAAACCCATGGGTGACTTGACCAATACCCTGCATTTCAAGGCCTGAGGACAGATCCTGCGGTACAGCTCAAAAAACTGTCACTGACGGCTTCTCGCCATCACTCGGCTGATCCAATATGTGGCGCACCCGAGCAACGGGGAACCCACGCTGAAAAGGATCTGAGCATGTTCAAACTAGCAGGACTCACCCTCGCTGCGCTCACACTGAGCGCAGCCGCCCACGCCGATGTCGACCTGAAACTGGGCAGCACCGAGCGCGTCACCCGCCTCTTCGCCTATCCCAACAATTGCAGCGTGATCTGCTTTCGCAACTGGACGCTTGAGCAGACTGTCGCTCACTACCTGAGCCAAAGCGTGCAACGCGATGGCTATACCGGTGCCAAGGTGCTGGTGAAGAATGACAACGGACAGATCTATGCCGAGATCAGCGGCGTGCCCAAAGGCTACGACAAGCCGTTGACCGCGCTGCTGGATGCCGGCGACCTGGCCTACACCGGCGCCAGCAAGCTCAACGCCGATGGCAAGTGGGCTTACAGCTGGTACCTGTTCCTGCCATTGGGCATGGCCCTGGAAAACCGTAAAAGCGTCGAGCTGCTGCACTTCCCGCCGGATTACTCGCTGACCCAGGCCCAGGACTACCTGCGCTCCAACACCACAGACCGCTGGGCTGCGCTGCTGACCGACAACGGTATCCCGGCCGACCAGACGCCCGGCTACCAGACCATCGTCGACATCGCGCCGATCGCCGCACCTGCCAGCGCCGGCAAGGACCTTGAAGGCGTCTATGACTACTTCAAGGATTACCAGACCACCATGGTCAAACAGGTCAGCGTCAGCGCCAGCGGTGCTGCCCTGCCGATGGTGGCCTTCGGTGCACCGGTGCGTAACTGGATCAAACAGCAATATGGACCGACCGTGAACGTGCTGGGCCTGGCAACCATCACTCCGAGCACCGGGGTGAACGTGCCGGTACTGGGTTCCAACCACCCGAGCTACATCTGGTACGCCGCCGACCCCAAGAGCTACACCGGCGACGACGCCGAGGCCAAGGCTGACGCCGCGGGGCTGAAAGTGATGGGACAGGACTTGAGCGCCGCCTGCTGGCAGGCCGGCATGGGCAGCAAGCCGGGCACCGACCCGAAAACCCTGCTGAACAGCTGCACCCAGACGTGGCAAGTAACGCAGAAGGTCAAGACTTGCGAGTTGTTCTACACCTCGATCCGCAACCTGACCGCTGAACAAGCCGCTGCCAAGTGCGCCACCACGCCGATCAAGGCTCAGTTGAAACAACTCCAGAGCCCGATGCCTGAGACCGCGGTGCCTGCTCCGCACATTTGACGCGGAACGCTATTTCCCCGTGTCAGCCTTGGCTGACACGGGGAAACGTCTATCACGCCTGTCAGATATGACAGTAGATCTGCTATCCCATATGCGCGAATATTGGATCCCATGTGTTGCAGGGTTGGAAGGAGTCTGGCCCGTTGAAGTAGCAGCACCTGTCTGACAGGGAACGTTATGAATACGCACGTACTTCACCAGCACTCATCCCGCAATACCGAGGGGATCTACCCTTTCATCGGGCTTCCCGTGCGCCTCGGATTCCCTTCCCGGGCCGACTTCGAAGTGCTTCACGACGCCCAGGCAAGGCCTTGCGCAATCGTCGCGCGCCGGGAATTCCTGCGCATCACCCGCATGTGCAGGGTGTCGGGCCAGTTGCTGCCCTACCGCTGCCGTCAGACCCGGCAATTGCAGACCGGTATTCACATCTACGATCGACTGTTCTGCGGACTGATCGAACACTCCTGCGACCCGAACGTGTTCATCGACATGAGCGAATTATGGTTGTGGGCCCTGCGTGACATTCAGCCGGGCGAGCGACTGACCATGGATCTCACTGCCACCGAAGACAAACTGCTCAAGCAGTTCGCCTGCGGTTGCAGATCTGCACATTGTCGCGGCTGGATCACCGGTTACGACGAACCACCCAGCCTTGAAGGCCAGCGCTACTTAAAGAACTGGCTGCGACAAGGCATACGCTGAATTGCAGGTTATGGCGCGCCAACCGGCCGCAGGCGATATTGCGGTGGCAGTTGCTCGAAACCGCTGATGGTGGTGTTCAGACTTTTCCAGCGCCCATCCTTGATGCCGTAGATGCAACCGTGGATCGACAGGCTCTGACCGCGATGCCAGGCGTTCTGGATGATGCTGGTGTGGGCGACGTTGGCCACTTGCTGGATCACGTTGAGCTCGCACAGGCGATCGACCTGTTCTTCTTCGGTCGGCAGTTTGGCCAGTTCTTCGCGCTTTTCGTAATACAGATCGCGAATCGACCGCAGCCAGCCATCGATCAGGCCGAACTGGCGGTCCTGCATCGACGCCCGCACACCGCCGCACCCGTAGTGGCCGGTCACCAGGATGTGTTTGACCTTGAGCACGTCCACTGCATACTGAATCACCGACAGGCAGTTGAGATCGGTGTGCAGTACCACGTTGGCGACGTTGCGGTGAACGAACAGATCCCCCGGCAACATGCCGACGATTTCGTTGGCCGGAACCCGCGCATCGGAGCAGCCGATCCACAGGTATTCAGGCGTCTGCTGGCGAGCCAGTTTGGCGAAGAAATCCGGGTCTTCCTTGGTGATCGCGTCAGCCCAACGCTCGTTGTTATCAATCAGGTCTTGTAAGTCATGCATGCTGTAAGGCCTCAAGAAAGATGCGCTGCTTTGACAGACGACCGCCTGTCGAGGTCACGAAAGGATCGCAAGTGATTTCGTTGGAATTTCTCGCGTGCCCGATGAGTCCACCTCAGTAAGGCCCACACTATGAGGATTTGCCATGACTGATACACGACGCTCCTTCGACGCGGTGCAACCAGAGCCCATCGATGATAACGAAGACCGCATGGGATCGGTGCATGAGCTGAATTTTGACGACGAACACCCCGGCGCGAAGATCGGCGATGAACTGCCGGATCGTGAGCGCGAACAACGGATGCCCCGGGAACGGGGGCGTGAAGCCGGCATGACCGGTGCTTCAATGCCTGACCACGAGCCGACCGACGATGACCTTAGCCCGGAAACCCTGATCCATGAGGACGGCGCCCGTGATGCCGATGAACTGGGTTCAGGCAAACAGGCAGATTGGGACTTGAGCATTGTCGATGAGGACGACATTGGTGGTGGCAACGGTCTGGATGAAGCGGAATTGGCGCGACGCGATCCGATGGATGGCAAACGCTGAAGTGCTCGTTAGAAGCTGCCTCAGGTTGAGGCAGCTTCGACTGGCGATCAGTCAACCAAAGTACAGGCCATGACCACGGCGTCCTCACGCCCACCCACCGCCGGGTAGTAATCGCGACGACGGCCGATTTCATTGAAACCGTAGCGCTCATACAGGCGGAAAGCCGCCGTGTTGCTGTCGCGCACCTCCAGGAAACATTCCCGGGCATCTGCCGCATAGGCACGGGACATCAGGTATTCGAGCAGTGTCAGCCCCAGACCGCGTCCCTGGTTCTCCGGTTTTACCGTGATGTTGAGCAGGTGAGCTTCATCCAGAATGATCTGCACCACGCCGTGACCGACCTGCTGCTCGCCTTCGAACATCAGCCAGATCTGATATTTGCCCAGCCCGTCGAGAAATATCCCGCGGGTCCAGGGGTGGCTGTAAGCCGCGAATTCAATTTTCAGCACAGCGTCCAGATCGGCTTCGACCATCGGACGGAAAGTTACAGCATCACTCATTCGATTCTTTCCAGCGCGCCATCAGCCGACGCATGGCTTGCCACACGGCGGCTTTGCGCTGTGGCTCTTCCATCAACAATTCCAGTCCCGGCACGGCCCAGGCCAGGCCAAGACCTTCGATCTGCAATTCACTGTTGAACGCTTCGGCGTCCTTCTCACCGGCGAAGCGCACCGCTGGCAGACCGATCAGCCACAGGCAGGCGCACGGCGATGCCTCCATTTGCACCGAAAGAAAACCCTGGACGAAATCCCGGGCCGCATCCGGGCCCTGATCCATGGTGCCGCGCACCAGGAGTGGCCAACGCACCGGATCGCCGACGATCTGCGGCGCATCCGGCAAACCGGCGGCACGCAGCATGTCCTTGAGCAGCAGATAGGCAGGATCCCGGCTCTGGAACGATTCGCCTGTGGGTAACTCCACCAGCAACAGGCAACGACCGGCGCGCAGCAATTGCAGGGCGAAACGCGGTGGTGGCACCGGCGCGGGCCGCGCAACCACCGGCGCTTCTTCGACTTCTTCCACCGGTTTGGCGGCAGGGCGGCCGCTGGCGGGCGTCGGTCGCGGGACCTCGATCTTCGGCCGTTCGACCACGCGTGCGGCCGGCTGCGCAGGCGCGCCAGCCTCGGGGGCCGGCGCTACGGGCAGCAGAACCTCGGGCTCCGGCGCCAGAGGCTCAAGCAGCTCGGGCCGCGACGGTGCGGCGAAGGGCAATTCGGTGCGCGGCAGCCAGTTGACCACCTGCATGGCGTTCAAATAGGCGCGGCGGCGGGACTCGATTAGCAAGGGTCGGCCACTTGTGGATAACTGAAGTGCGCTGATTCTACCGCCCTTCGCTCAAGATCGCTTGCGGTTGATCGATAGTCTTGAACGCTACTCTTCACCTCAGAAAAAGCGACAGCCCGTCCCGAGAGTGAATCGCATCGTCCGTGATGCAGTACAATCGCGGCTTTTAATCGCCAACCAGCCGGCCATTCCGATGATCGAACCCAAGCGCGTCTTGCGCGCCCTCGCTGAACACTGGGCACTTCTGGAGCCACTGTGCGAGCACTTCGACCAGGGCACCCTGAGCCTCAACGAACTGCGCACGCAACTGGCCGCCCAACAACTGGAAAGCACGCCGCAGGACATCACCAGCCTGCTCGATGTGTGGATTCGCCTCGACATTCTGGTGCCCGTGGCGAAAAGCCCGAACCGCTTCGAGCTCAACGCACAGATCCACGACTTCCTTGCCTACCTGCGCCGGGAGCACCGACTGGGCCTGTGCCTGGAAATCGAAGCCTACCTGCGTCACCTCGAGCGTCTGGCCGGTTATATCCAGGATGCGTTCGACATCCGCGACGGCAATGACCTGGCCCGTCAGCTGCGCCTGCTCGACATGCGCGTGCGCGACGTTCTGAAGAAACTCGACAACGACGAACAGGCGCTGGTGGCCGTGGCTGAACGGGCCAAGACCAGCGACCGGCAGATTCCCCTGCGTCAGCGTTACGCCGAAGTGCTGGCGACCTGGGACGAATACGTCGAGCCGATGATCGATCTGGTGAACGCCGACGGCGCTTTCGAGCAAGGCGTGCGCAAGGTCGAAACCGTGCTGCTGAAGATGCTCAGCGAACAGCAGCGCCTCGGCCATCTGGTCGATGACGACATGTTGCTGCGCACCCACGCGCGCATCCTCGAAATGCAGACCAGCGCCCAGCTGACCCTGCGTCACGCCCGGGAATTGCTGCTGCCATTGCGTGAAGAAGCGCGCCGGCACAACGCCGTGACCCGGGGCGCCGCACTGGCGCTGGCCGCGATCCGCCGCAAAGGCATCGACGCCGTACCGCAAGCCGCGATGCCGCTGTTCACCCGGCCGCAAAGCACCTTCCTCGGCAGCGCCAGTCAGGTTGAAGCCTACGTCTACGCCCTGGCCCGTTTCGAGCCGAAACCGGCGCGTTTTCCCAAGGCGCACAAATCGCAGAAGACCGGCGATGCCCCGCGTGCACCGCGCACCGTGCGCGAGATGGTCGACCGCTGCGAAGAATCCCTGCCGATGCCGGATCTGATGACCTGGCTGCTGGAGCAGGAGCCGGACGGCGCGACCGACGAATTGCTTTACTGGTTCTCGCGTCTGTCGCGGGAAAAACGCTTCAAGCGCGAGCGTCTGGAACGCCGCGAATACCACACTCACGAGCACCAGGTCAGCCTGCGCTCCTTCGCCCTGCTCTCGGCCCGCGACCCCGCCGCCGAGGATTCTGCGAGCACCCCACATGCATCTTGATCTCTCCGAACTGTCTCAACTGGCGCCGATCTTCCGCGAACTGTTCAAGGGCTACCACGTCAGCCGCCGCGATCCGGAGCTGTACGCACAGCTGTCGAACTTCCAGGACCAGTACCGCACGCTGTTCAAGGCACTGGGCTTCGAACTCGTCTGCGATACCCGTGGTTTTTACTACTTCGTGCCGGACATGGCCGCAGCGGCGGTGAACAAGACCGCTCAGCGCCTGGCGTTGTTCACCTTCATCCTCGTCGAGCATCTGGCCGATCAGGGTCGCGACCCGATCGCCGTGCTCGACGGCGGCAGCCTCGGCCGCGACGAGCTGCCTTCGCTGCTGGAAAAGTACCGCGACCTGTTCATCCAGGCCGAAGTGCAGACCGTTGATGAGCTGGAAGAGAAAATCATGCGCCGCATGACCCAGCTCGGTTTCGCCGGGGAAGAAAACGGCGTGTACCGCTTCCTGCCGCCGATGCACCGTTTCCTCGACGTCTGCCTGTCGGTTCAGCAGGACCGCGATCTGGCGGCCAGCGTGCACAGCGTTCTGCCACTGCCGGCACCGGTGCTGATCGACGAAGAGGCCGAGGCCAAACTCCTCGAGACCGACGATCCACTCGATCTTTCCGACTTTGAAGAAGAGAGCGAAGAAGACGCACTGGCCCGAGCCATTGCCGAAGAACAGGAGTCCGACGCATGAGCCAGGAACGCTACGGCATCCGCCGCTTTGCCCTTTTGAACACCGCCGGTTACAGCCTCGGTCTGTTCCCGCTGGAAGAACCGTTGTCGGTCTACGGCGCGAACAACCTCGGTAAATCCGCCTCGATCAACGCCTTGCAGTTCCCGATTCTGGCGCGTATGTCGGATATGAGTTTCGGCAAGTACAGCCTGGAACAATCCCGGCGCTTCTACTTTGCTTCGGACACCAGCTACATCCTGGTCGAAGTGAACCTGCCCCACGGCCCGCACGTGATCGGCGTGGTCGGTCGCGGCCCGGGCGGCGGTTTCGGTCACCAGTTCTTCGCCTACGCCGGCAAGCTCGATCTGGCCCACTACCAGAAAAACGACACCTGCCTGCGTCAGAAAGAGCTGTTCAGCAACCTTGAGAAAGAAGGCCTGAAAGCCTACGAACTCAAGCCGGATGAGTTGCGCCGCTTGCTGGTTGGCGGTCACACGTCGATCCCGCTGGACCTGACGCTGATCCCGCTGCGCTCCACCAGCGAACAGAGCCTGAAGACCTTCCGTGCGCTGTTCATCAACCTGCTGCACATGCGCGAAATCACCGCAGCCAAGCTCAAGCAGCTGTTCCTCGATGCCTTTGAACACAGCCTGCGTTCCGGCAGCGTCGATTACATTGCGGCGTGCGAAGAAGCCTTCCGCGATGTACGTCGCATGGAACAGGACTACAACTCGCTGGTGGCTGCCGGCCCGCTGGTCGAAGCCTTGGCCAACGGCGTGAAACAGCGCGATGTGCTGCGCGGCAAACTGCATCGCCTGTCGCCGCTGCTCGACTCGTTGCTCGGCACCTGGTCGGACTACGCCACGGCGCGCAAGGAAGAACTGACGATCCAGGCCGAACACTACCGTCGCGAGCAGGACGATCTGCAAAACGATCAGCGCGGTGGCACTCAGGAACTGATGCGTCTGGAGCGGGAAATCTCCGGCATCCAGCGCTGGCTCGGCGAGTTGTCGGTTCTGAAGAACCGCTTCGCGCTGGTCGATGACGTCAAAGTGCTGGAGCAGCAACTGCTGGCGGCCAAGGACGCTCACGACGAACTGGCCGGTGCGCTGGCGCAGTCCCGTCAGTTCAGCGCCGAGGATCTCGAAGAACGTCTTCGCGATCTGGAAAAACGCCTGAAGTCGGTGAAGCAGCAACTCGATCACGCCGACAACAACAGCTACGCCCGCCTGCGCGAAGAGTTCTCGCAACAGGACGTCGAACGCCTGATGCGTCTGTTCAACAGCGCGTTGTTCAGCCTGCCGCTGGGCGAACATGGCATCACGCTCGACGAAAACGGCGAGTGGGTGAAGTCCGTGGAGCTGATTCTCGACGGCTTCAAGGGCGAGCGTTTCGAAGTGCCGGGCCTGTCGATCGACATCTCGCACATCGAGCCTCCGGCTCTGCAAGCGCTGGCCGACCGTGCCGCGCTGCGCGATCAGAAAGAGCGTCTGGAAAAAGAGCTCAAGCAACTCAAGACTCAACAAGCCGTGGCCGCCGACCGCGCCGCGAGCAAGACTCAGACTGAAGCGCTGTACCAGCAGGTGCTGGATGCGCAGAAGGCTCTGGAAGACTTCCGCCGCACCCAGACCCTGAGCGCCGAAGAAGGCGACAAGCTGGAGCAACTGGCGCAGATGGAAGCCGCGCAGGACGAACTCAAGCGCTCCAGCGATGCGTTCACCGAGCGCGTCCAGCAACTGTCGGCCAAGCTGCAACTGGTCGGCCGGCAAATTGCTGACATGGAAGCCAAGCAACGCACTCTCGACGATGCCCTGCGTCGCCGCCAGTTGCTGCCGGCGGATTTGCCGTTCGGCACGCCGTTCATGGATCCGGTCGACGACTCGATGGACAACCTGCTGCCGCTGCTCAACGACTATCAGGACAGCTGGCAAGGCCTGTTGCGTGCCGATGGCCAGATCGAAGCGCTGTACGCGCAGGTACGCCTCAAGGGCGTGGCCAAGTTCGACAGCGAAGACGACATGGAGCGCCGTCTGTCGCTGTTGATCAACGCGTATGCACACCGTACCGACGAAGCCCTGACTCTGGGCAAGGCCCGTCGTGCAGCCGTGACCGATATCGCGCGGACCCTGCGCAACATCCGCAGCGACTACGACAGCCTCGAACACCAACTGGCGCTGTTCAACCGCGAGATCAACAAGCGTCAGGTGTCCAACCTGCAAAGCTTCCGTATCGTGCTCGCGCCGAACAAGGAAGCACTCAAGCACATTGACCAGATCATCCACAGCGCCGGTCAGTACGAAGAAGGCGAAACCCTGTCGGTGTTCGACCTGAGCCAGAGCGCCGAGCAGGACAACAAGAACGAAGAGGCCAAGGAATACCTGGCGCGGCTGGTGGCGGCGAACCACAACCAGCTCGGCCTCAAGGACTTGTTCGAACTGGCGTTCGAGATCACCAAGGTCAACGGTCAGCCGGTTATCCACACCGACATCGATGGCGCGGCGTCCAACGGCACCACCATGACCATCAAGGCGCTGACCAACATGTACTTGTTGCTGCACCTGATGGATCGCGATCTGGCCGGTCGCGTGCGCCTGCCGTACTACCTCGACGAGGCGGCGGACATCGACGAAAGGAACCAGGCCGCACTGCTGGAAACCAGCCTGCAACTGGGCTTCGTGCCGATTCTGGCGAGCGTGAAGCCGCAGGTCTGCGCCAGTGTCGCCATCGACCTGGAAGGCGGCAGCGGCCCGGCGGGCATCTACATCGACGAGGCGGACTGGAAGTACATCCGTCGCCACGATGTGGTGAAGGCCACCGTCAATGTCGAAGCGGACGAACCGGAGCTGGATGCGGTTTGACCGGCGTTAACTGACGGGCAGTAAAAAGGCCGCGATCTGTCTGGATCGCGGCCTTTTTTATGGCTTGGATTTTGTGCTCAATGACAGGGCCTCTTCGCGGGCAAGCCCGCGAAGGCGTCCTCCCAGACGCCACCTGTTTCACAGACTACTTGCCGAGGGGGATTTTCGGCGCCCAGGTCAGCCATTCGTCTTCGAACTTGTCGAACAGCGGGAAGGTCTGTTCGGCGCGTGCCGGATTCCCCATCTTCTCGCCGTCCGGTGTGGCGAAGGCGATACCGCCCTGAATCGCCGTTTCGAGAGACTCGGTCCGTACGGTCAGACCATTGAACAAGCCAATGTCGAAACCGACACCACTGGTGTTCCAGAAGCGACTGCCACTGCGAACCAGCGGCGCATACTTCGGCTCGATCAGGATGTGCACCAGAACGCGGTCGGCGGTCTGACCCAGTTCGTAACCAGTGACTTTCCCCACCGTGATTTCGCGGTAGGTTACCGGCACGCCTGGCTTCAAAGAACCACGGCGGGCAGCACTCAATACCAGGCTGAGGCCGGCCTCTTGCTTGCTCACTTCCGGCGGATTGGCCAGGGCCACAAAGTTTTTCTGCGGGCCGAGGTTTTTCGCAGCGGGTTGGACTTCGATGTACTGACCCGTTACCAGAGTTTCCAGATTCGAGGTCTTGATCAGCCCCAGTTCCGGCTTGACCACCCAGAACTGACTGCCGACCCGGGCAATCTTCTCCGGCACTTCAGTAATGCGTGCGGTGAGGATCACCGATTGCAGGTCATCGGTCAGATCGACACTTTCGATCTTGCCGACATCCAGTCCCTTGAAGCGAACCGGGGTGCCGCTGCGCAGACCGTCGGCGCGGTCCACTTTGATGGTCACCACCTCGCCCTTCTGATTGGCCTCGTCATGGTTGGCGAACAGGCGGAAGCGTGGAATCCGTTTCTGCAACGGCGCCTTGGCTTGCGGCGTCTCGAAGGCGATGCCGCCGGCCATCAGGGTCTGCAAGGATTCACTCTTGACCTGAATACCGCCGGTCAAACCGCCGGTCAGCGTGACGCCGCTGACGTTCCAGAAACGGGTCGAAGCGTTGACCAGGTTTTCGTATTCCTTCTCGATGTGGACGCCGATCACCAGTTGTTTGCGGGTCTTGGAGAACTGATAGCTCTGCACGGAACCGACCTTGACCTGCTTGTAGAGGATCGGGCTGCCGACATCGATCGAGCCGAGGGTGTCGGTAAACAGCACCAGGTGCAGGCCGGGTGCGCGCAGATCCAGCGGCGGCGCTTTTGGCCGGGCCTCGAATTCACGTTGCGGAGCGCCGCCCTTGTCACCCGGGCGTACGGCGATGTAGTTACCTTTTACCAGCGCTTCCAGACCGGTGATGCCGGCCAGAGAAATCGACGGTTTGACCACCCAGAACTGAGTGCCGGTGACCAGGTATTCCTCAGCCAGAGGATCGAGGGTCAATTCAGCCGTGGCGCTGGACAGATCCGGATCAATCTTCAGTGCTTTCAGGTTACCGACCTGAATGCCTTTGTACATCACCGGGGTACGCCCGGCCTGCAGACCTTCGAAATCGCTGAGTTTGACCTTCACGCGGATACCGGCGGCGGCCGCATCGAAGTCTTCGTACAGACGAAACGGCAGGCTTGGATCGGTGGGCGGACTGTCCTTGCGGTTCTCCGGCGTAGCGAACGCGATACCGCCGGCGACGATGCTGGCCAGGGACTCGCTGCGCACTTTCACCCCGGACAGGTTGGCGTCGATGCTGATGCCGCTGGCGTTCCAGAAACGCGTGTGTTTGCGCACCAGTTTTGCGTAAGTCGGCTCGATGAACACCTTGAGCTCGACGGTGCTCTGGTCTTCCGACAGCACGTAACTCTTGATCTGGCCGACTTTGATCTGCTTGTAGAACACCGGGCTGCCACGGTTCAACGAACCGAGGCGATCAGCCTTGATCGTCAGGTGCAGGCCGGGTTTGGAGTCCGACAGCGGCGGCTCTTCGGCCAAGGCCTTGAACTTGCGGGTCGGCTCGCCTTCGCCGGGACTGATGGCGACGTAGTTACCCGATACCAGGGTTTCCAGCCCGGTGATCCCGGCCAGGGTCACGCTCGGTTTGACCAGCCAGAAACGGGTGCTGGTCTTCAGGTACTGATCGACATCCTTGTTCATCTCGATGGTCGCGATGACACCTTTGGAGTTGCCTTCATCATCGAGTTTGAGGGCTTTCACCTTGCCGACCGGCATGCCTTTGTAGACCACTTCGGTCTTGTTGGCCTGAATGCCTTCACCGCTTTCAAAACGCACCTGAATCTCGATGCCGGTTTCGGTATAGGCACGCCAACCGAGCCATCCGCCGATAATCAGGGCGATGAGGGGCAGCACCCAGATGGCAGACCAGTTCGAAGCCGGTCGGGTTTTCGCTACAGGCAAATCAGTCATGGTCGGCGTCCGACTCCGTGTTATCCCAAATCAGTCGGGGATCGAAAGTGACAGCGGCAAGCATCGTCAGAATCACCACACTGGCGAAGGCGATGGCGCCAAGATTGGCTTCGACGCTGGCTAGCCGGCCGAAGTTGACGACTGCCACCAGAATGGCAATCACAAAAATATCGAGCATGGACCAGCGGCCGATGAACTCGATGAAGCGGTACATCCAGATCCGCTGGCGCGCGGAGAGTGGCTGACGGCGTTGAACCGAAAACAGCAGAAGCGCAATGCCTACCAGTTTGAAGGTCGGCACCAGGATGCTGGCGACAAACACCACAGCCGCGATCGGAATCATGCCGTGCTGCACCAACTGGATGACGCCGGACATGATGGTGCTCGGATCACCCTGGCCCAGCGAGCTGACCGTCATGATCGGCAGGACATTGGCCGGAATGTAGACGATCGCGGCCGTGATCAGCAGCGCCCAGGTTCTCGCGAGACTATTGGGCCGCCGGGCGTGAACCAATGCACCGCATCGGGTGCAGGTCTGCTGATCGCTGTCGGCATCCTGCTTGTTCAGTTCGTGGCATTCGGTACAGATCAGAATGCCCGCATCAATCGCCCGCATGGGCATCCTCTCCTGATAACGCCTGCCAGATCTGGTGCGGTGACATCACCACTTCGAGCCAGACCTGAACCAACAACAAGCCGATGAAACATGCCAGACCGAGACCGACGGTGATGGCGGCCATGTCCGCCAGTTTGACGATCGCCACCAGGACGCCCATGAGGTAGACCTCAAGCATGCCCCAGTCTTTGAGGTGGTGATAAATGCGGTAGAGCAACAGGCCGTAGCTACGACCGAAGTTAAAACGGATGGTCAGCAACACGATCAACTGACACAGCAGTTTCAGCAGCGGAATCGCCATGCTGCAAAGGAATACGACAACTGAAACACCACGCATATCGGTATTGAACAGACCGACAACGCCGCTCCAGACAGTGTCCTGCGACGATTGCCCGAGAACATTGAGCTGCATGATGGGTAAAAAGTTCGCCGGCACATAGAGCAACAGCGCGGCAATGACCAGGGCGAGACTGCGCTGCACCACATTATGACGGTGAGCGTACAGTTCGTAACCGCAACGTGGGCAGAGGGCTTTTTCGCCGTGAGCAAGCTTGGGCTTGCGCATCAGCAGATCGCACTCATGGCAGGCCACCAAGTCATCCAGCGGTAAATCTGACAGCCCTGGGGCGTCAACCGAATCCGACATAAGGGCTCTGGCTCCGAAAAAGTTGGGATCTATTCTAGTGTCCTGATTCGAAAATAACTGTGCAAATTTGTTCTCTGACGCGAGCAAAAACTTTCCCGCAGGCAAAACAAAACCCCAACTGCTTTCGCAATTGGGGTTTCGGAATTTAATCTTGACGATGACCTACTCTCACATGGGGAAACCCCACACTACCATCGGCGATGCATCGTTTCACTTCTGAGTTCGGGATGGGATCAGGTGGTTCCAACGCTCTATGGTCGTCAAGAAATTCGGGTACTGACTCGTGACCGGACGGCCTCGCTTCAGCAAATTGGGTATGGGATAGTTTTCGGTGCTTTGTGAGCGTCGAACTTTCGGTTCGTTTCGTCTTCACACACCGCAATCTGGTTGCTCTGGTTTAGAGAGCCGACGCAAATTGCTTGGGTGTTATATGGTCAAGCCTCACGGGCAATTAGTATTGGTTAGCTCAACGCCTCACAGCGCTTACACACCCAACCTATCAACGTCGTAGTCTTCGACGGCCCTTCAGGGAACTCAAGGTTCCAGTGAGATCTCATCTTGAGGCAAGTTTCCCGCTTAGATGCTTTCAGCGGTTATCTTTTCCGAACATAGCTACCCGGCAATGCCACTGGCGTGACAACCGGAACACCAGAGGTTCGTCCACTCCGGTCCTCTCGTACTAGGAGCAGCCCCTCTCAAATCTCAAACGTCCACGGCAGATAGGGACCGAACTGTCTCACGACGTTCTAAACCCAGCTCGCGTACCACTTTAAATGGCGAACAGCCATACCCTTGGGACCGGCTTCAGCCCCAGGATGTGATGAGCCGACATCGAGGTGCCAAACACCGCCGTCGATATGAACTCTTGGGCGGTATCAGCCTGTTATCCCCGGAGTACCTTTTATCCGTTGAGCGATGGCCCTTCCATACAGAACCACCGGATCACTAAGACCTACTTTCGTACCTGCTCGACGTGTCTGTCTCGCAGTCAAGCGCGCTTTTGCCTTTATACTCTACGACCGATTTCCGACCGGTCTGAGCGCACCTTCGTACTCCTCCGTTACTCTTTAGGAGGAGACCGCCCCAGTCAAACTACCCACCATACACTGTCCTCGATCCGGATAACGGACCTGAGTTAGAACCTCAAAGTTGCCAGGGTGGTATTTCAAGGATGGCTCCACGCGAACTGGCGTCCACGCTTCAAAGCCTCCCACCTATCCTACACAAGCAAATTCAAAGTCCAGTGCAAAGCTATAGTAAAGGTTCACGGGGTCTTTCCGTCTAGCCGCGGATACACTGCATCTTCACAGCGATTTCAATTTCACTGAGTCTCGGGTGGAGACAGCGCCGCCATCGTTACGCCATTCGTGCAGGTCGGAACTTACCCGACAAGGAATTTCGCTACCTTAGGACCGTTATAGTTACGGCCGCCGTTTACCGGGGCTTCGATCAAGAGCTTCGCGTTAGCTAACCCCATCAATTAACCTTCCGGCACCGGGCAGGCGTCACACCCTATACGTCCACTTTCGTGTTTGCAGAGTGCTGTGTTTTTAATAAACAGTCGCAGCGGCCTGGTATCTTCGACCGGCATGAGCTTACGGAGCAAGTCCTTCACCCTCACCGGCGCACCTTCTCCCGAAGTTACGGTGCCATTTTGCCTAGTTCCTTCACCCGAGTTCTCTCAAGCGCCTTGGTATTCTCTACCCAACCACCTGTGTCGGTTTGGGGTACGGTTCCTGGTTATCTGAAGCTTAGAAGCTTTTCTTGGAAGCATGGCATCAACCACTTCGTGTTCTAAAAGAACACTCGTCATCAGCTCTCGGCCTTAAGATCCCGGATTTACCTAAGATCTCAGCCTACCACCTTAAACTTGGACAACCAACGCCAAGCTGGCCTAGCCTTCTCCGTCCCTCCATCGCAATAACCAGAAGTACAGGAATATTAACCTGTTTTCCATCGACTACGCTTTTCAGCCTCGCCTTAGGGACCGACTAACCCTGCGTCGATTAACGTTGCGCAGGAAACCTTGGTCTTTCGGCGTGGGTGTTTTTCACACCCATTGTCGTTACTCATGTCAGCATTCGCACTTCTGATACCTCCAGCAAGCTTCTCAACTCACCTTCACAGGCTTACAGAACGCTCCTCTACCGCATCACTTACGTGATACCCGTAGCTTCGGTGTATGGTTTGAGCCCCGTTACATCTTCCGCGCAGGCCGACTCGACTAGTGAGCTATTACGCTTTCTTTAAAGGGTGGCTGCTTCTAAGCCAACCTCCTAGCTGTCTAAGCCTTCCCACATCGTTTCCCACTTAACCATAACTTTGGGACCTTAGCTGACGGTCTGGGTTGTTTCCCTTTTCACGACGGACGTTAGCACCCGCCGTGTGTCTCCCATGCTCGGCACTTGTAGGTATTCGGAGTTTGCATCGGTTTGGTAAGTCGGGATGACCCCTAGCCGAAACAGTGCTCTACCCCTACAGTGATACATGAGGCGCTACCTAAATAGCTTTCGAGGAGAACCAGCTATCTCCGAGCTTGATTAGCCTTTCACTCCGATCCACAGGTCATCCGCTAACTTTTCAACGGTAGTCGGTTCGGTCCTCCAGTCAGTGTTACCTAACCTTCAACCTGCCCATGGATAGATCGCCCGGTTTCGGGTCTATTCCCAGCGACTAGACGCCCTATTAAGACTCGCTTTCGCTACGCCTCCCCTATTCGGTTAAGCTCGCCACTGAAAATAAGTCGCTGACCCATTATACAAAAGGTACGCAGTCACAGAACAAAGTCTGCTCCCACTGCTTGTACGCATACGGTTTCAGGATCTATTTCACTCCCCTCTCCGGGGTTCTTTTCGCCTTTCCCTCACGGTACTAGTTCACTATCGGTCAGTCAGTAGTATTTAGCCTTGGAGGATGGTCCCCCCCATATTCAGACAAAGTTTCTCGTGCTCCGTCCTACTCGATTTCATGACCAAGAGATTTTCGCGTACAGGGCTATCACCCACTATGGCCGCACTTTCCAGAGCGTTCCGCTAATCTCAAAGCCACTTAAGGGCTAGTCCCCGTTCGCTCGCCACTACTAAGGGAATCTCGGTTGATTTCTTTTCCTCAGGGTACTTAGATGTTTCAGTTCCCCTGGTTCGCCTCTTGCACCTATGTATTCAGTACAAGATAACCATCTTGTGATGGCTGGGTTCCCCCATTCAGACATCTCCGGATCAAAGTCTGTTTGCCGACTCCCCGAAGCTTTTCGCAGGCTACCACGTCTTTCATCGCCTCTGACTGCCAAGGCATCCACCGTATGCGCTTCTTCACTTGACCATATAACCCCAAGCAATCTGGTTATACTGTGAAGACGACATTCGCCGAAAATTCGAACTTCTCAATTAAGAGAACTCACAAATTTTACCTTAGCCTGATCCGTTACCAGTGAAAGTAACGTTCAGTCTATCTTTCTATCACATACCCAAATTTTTAAAGAACGATCCAGTCAAAGACTAGAAATCAACATTCATCATCACACTGATGGAATGCTCATTTCTAAGCTTTCAAACTTCAGAAGCAGTAGTGGTGGAGCCAAGCGGGATCGAACCGCTGACCTCCTGCGTGCAAGGCAGGCGCTCTCCCAGCTGAGCTATGGCCCCGTATTTCTACAGGCGTTTCCCACACAAAATTGGTGGGTCTGGGCAGATTCGAACTGCCGACCTCACCCTTATCAGGGGTGCGCTCTAACCAACTGAGCTACAGACCCAATTTCGGGCTGCTTCTATCGTCTTCTTCAATGAATCAAGCAATTCGTGTGGGAGCTTATGGAGCAGCTGATGTCGTCGATTAAGGAGGTGATCCAGCCGCAGGTTCCCCTACGGCTACCTTGTTACGACTTCACCCCAGTCATGAATCACACCGTGGTAACCGTCCCCCCGAAGGTTAGACTAGCTACTTCTGGTGCAACCCACTCCCATGGTGTGACGGGCGGTGTGTACAAGGCCCGGGAACGTATTCACCGCGACATTCTGATTCGCGATTACTAGCGATTCCGACTTCACGCAGTCGAGTTGCAGACTGCGATCCGGACTACGATCGGTTTTATGGGATTAGCTCCACCTCGCGGCTTGGCAACCCTTTGTACCGACCATTGTAGCACGTGTGTAGCCCAGGCCGTAAGGGCCATGATGACTTGACGTCATCCCCACCTTCCTCCGGTTTGTCACCGGCAGTCTCCTTAGAGTGCCCACCATTACGTGCTGGTAACTAAGGACAAGGGTTGCGCTCGTTACGGGACTTAACCCAACATCTCACGACACGAGCTGACGACAGCCATGCAGCACCTGTCTCAATGTTCCCGAAGGCACCAATCCATCTCTGGAAAGTTCATTGGATGTCAAGGCCTGGTAAGGTTCTTCGCGTTGCTTCGAATTAAACCACATGCTCCACCGCTTGTGCGGGCCCCCGTCAATTCATTTGAGTTTTAACCTTGCGGCCGTACTCCCCAGGCGGTCAACTTAATGCGTTAGCTGCGCCACTAAGAGCTCAAGGCTCCCAACGGCTAGTTGACATCGTTTACGGCGTGGACTACCAGGGTATCTAATCCTGTTTGCTCCCCACGCTTTCGCACCTCAGTGTCAGTATCAGTCCGGTGGTCGCCTTCGCCACTGGTGTTCCTTCCTATATCTACGCATTTCACCGCTACACAGGAAATTCCACCACCCTCTACCATACTCTAGCTCGCCAGTTTTGGATGCAGTTCCCAGGTTGAGCCCGGGGATTTCACATCCAACTTAACGAACCACCTACGCGCGCTTTACGCCCAGTAATTCCGATTAACGCTTGCACCCTCTGTATTACCGCGGCTGCTGGCACAGAGTTAGCCGGTGCTTATTCTGTCGGTAACGTCAAAATTGCAGAGTATTAATCTACAACCCTTCCTCCCAACTTAAAGTGCTTTACAATCCGAAGACCTTCTTCACACACGCGGCATGGCTGGATCAGGCTTTCGCCCATTGTCCAATATTCCCCACTGCTGCCTCCCGTAGGAGTCTGGACCGTGTCTCAGTTCCAGTGTGACTGATCATCCTCTCAGACCAGTTACGGATCGTCGCCTTGGTGAGCCATTACCTCACCAACTAGCTAATCCGACCTAGGCTCATCTGATAGCGCAAGGCCCGAAGGTCCCCTGCTTTCTCCCGTAGGACGTATGCGGTATTAGCGTTCCTTTCGAAACGTTGTCCCCCACTACCAGGCAGATTCCTAGGCATTACTCACCCGTCCGCCGCTGAATCCAGGAGCAAGCTCCCTTCATCCGCTCGACTTGCATGTGTTAGGCCTGCCGCCAGCGTTCAATCTGAGCCATGATCAAACTCTTCAGTTCAAACATCTTTGGGTTTTTAAGAAACCCTAAACTTGGCTCAGCAATCGTTGGTTACATCTTTGATTTCTCGCGGAGTAACTTGTGATGCTGATAATCTTGCTGACTATCAGTCTGACTCCACAAGCACCCACACGAATTGCTTGATTCAGTTGTTAAAGAGCGGTTGGTTAAGAGCTTTCGTCTCAACCGAGGCGCGCATTCTACAGCAGCCTCATTTGCTGTCAAGTGATTATTTTCAGAAGTTTTCGAAGATTTCCTCAACAACTTCAACCACTTGCGCTTCCGATCTCTCGTCAGCGGGAGGCGAATTCTACAGCGTTACACGCTGCTGTCAACACCTCTTTTTCTCCGCTTTCGACCGAGAAGATCGAACCGTTGAAAGCGCCAGAAGAACCGGCATTTTCAACTCCCTCCAGGCTTCGATGATCTGAAGCAAACCGCTATCGAAAACCGTGTAACTCATTGAATCTCAAGGAGTTTTCCGTTTCGACTGCGCCGGAAGTGGGGCGAATTATAGACCTCCAGAATCTGCCGTCAACACTTAATTTCGTTTTTCTTGCAGAACCTGTCGTTTACCCAGCAAACGCGGGATTCGACGGCCTACCGGCGGGAGGCGCAACATGAGAAGCAGTCCACCTATAAAGGCATAGACCGCCCACTCCTTAAGATCAGCACGCACAATCCACAGCATATGCAGCAACCCAAGCCCCAGAATCAAATAAGCCAATCGATGCAACTTCTTCCAGCGAACACCCAAACGACGCTGGCTATAACGATTGGACGTCACCGCCAATGCCAGCAATCCCAGAAACCCGAGCGTACCCACGATAATGTAAGGGCGCTTGCGCAACTCCACACCCAATTGCGACCAGTCGAATCCAAGGATGAACGCCATATAGCTGCATAAATGCAAAACCACATACGCGAAACACCACAACCCCAGCTGTCGGCGCACAGCAATCCACCCCGCCCACCCGGTGAGCTTCTGCAAAGGCGTCATGCTCAACGTGATCAGCAACAATACCAAGGTCCCAAGCCCAAGCCGATCGACCAGAACCTTTCCCGGATCCGGCCCGAGCAGATCCTCAAAGGCCTGATAGAACCACCACAACGGCCAGATGGCCGTTGCAATAAAAACGCCCACACGCCAGAACGGATATCGCATCAGTAATTCTTCCGCAGATCGAGCCCTGTATATAAAGAAGCGACTTCATCCGAGTAGCCGTTGAACATTTGTGTATCACGCACATTCGGCTTGAACAGGCTATTAGGAAGACGTCGCTCCCGAGCCTGAGTCCAGCGAGGATGATCCACCGTCGGGTTCACATTCGCATAGAACCCGTACTCATTTGCCGCAATGCTTTGCCAGGTCGTCTTGGGCTGCTCACTCACCAGACTGATCCGTACGATGGATTTGACACTTTTGAAGCCATACTTCCACGGCACTACCAGACGCAAGGGCGCGCCGTTCTGATTCGGCAGTTCACGGCCATACATGCCCACAGCCAGGATCGCCAACGGATTCATCGCCTCATCCAGGCGCAAACCTTCTACATAGGGCCAGTCGATCAGAGCAAATCCTGAACGCTGTCCGGGCATACTCTTGGGATCCTGCAAGGTTTCAAAACGAATGTATTTGGCATTGGACGTTGGCTCCACCTGCTTGAGCAGCGCCGATATGGGAAAGCCGATCCAGGGGATGACCATCGACCAGGCCTCGACACAGCGCAGGCGATAGATACGCTCCTCCAACTGATAAGGCTTCATGAAGTCCTCCAGCGCATAGCGCCCCGGCTTCCCCACCTCCCCGTCCACCACCACACTCCAGGGTTCGGTTTTCAGCAATCCGGCATTAGCTGCCGGATCACCCTTGTCGGTACCGAACTCATAGAAGTTGTTGTAATGGGTGGCGTCCTTGAAGGGCGTGATGGCCTCATCCTTGACGTTCACGGCGCCCCATTTAATAGAAGGCAGCTTTTCGGAAAACCAGACAGGCATCTTTCCGGGCTCGACATCGGCATAACGGACGGCCTCTTCGGCACTGGCCCAACGCGGCAGGCTGCCCACAGCCAGGCCGGCCGCTGTAGCACCGAGCAATTGCCGCCGAGAGAGATAAATGGATTCAGGCGTGACGTCCGACTCATGGCAGTCGGACGCTTTGGGGATTTTGATCAGCATGACAACTCCGCAGTTTTGGAGGACAGATGCACCCATAGACTGCGGAGTATGAGGGAAATTACATCACTCGACGTTTTTGTGGCGACGAAGATGCAACAGGTACTGCACAGGCCCCGAAGCCGCATAGGCAAGGAACACCAGCAGCAGAATGCGCGGCGGATCGCTGAACACCACGGCGAACACCAGCACCACCGCCAGGATCGCAACGAATGGCACGCGTCCCTTCAGGTCCAGCTCCTTGAAGCTGTTGTACTTGATGTTGCTGACCATCAGCATGCCGGCAGCCGCGACCATCAACGCAACCAGGAACGACATCTTCGATCCCTGTATTCCGTAGTCGCTGAATGCCCAGACAATCCCCGCCACCACACCGGCAGCAGCCGGGCTGGCCAGTCCGATGAAGTAGCGTTTGTCAGCAGTGCCGACCTGAGTGTTGAAACGTGCCAGACGCAGCGCCGCACCCGCCACATAGATAAAGGCTACCATCCAGCCGACCTTGCCCATGTCACCCAGCGCCCAGCCGAATGCCAGCAATGCCGGCGCGACACCAAAGGCAACCATGTCCGACAGCGAGTCGTACTCGGCACCGAATGCACTTTGTGTATTGGTCATGCGCGCCACACGGCCGTCGAGACCGTCGAGCACCATGGCGACAAAAATCGCGATGGCTGCGAACGCGAAGTACTTGCTCGCATTCGCCGCGTCCCCGGCGCTCAAGGCCGCCTGGGCACTCATCGAGTTGATAATGGAATAAAACCCTGCGAACAGGTTCGCAGTGGTGAACAGATTCGGCAGAAGATAGATACCACGATGCCGGACTTTACGACCTTCTGCGTCATGCCCTTCTTCGACATGTTCATCGATGGGCAGCAGGCTTTCGGCGTCTGAAGCCTGGTTCGGCTCTTCGGGGCGTTCGCTCATGGACATTACCTTGCAACGGATTGGACATTTTCGACAGGTGTCTGGGACGACGGTTCGGCCACAAACGATGCAGCTTTATACCAGAACCGTCCGCCCATACGAAAAAACGCGGCCGAAGCCGCGTTTTTTTTCACACAAGGGTCGACGACTTAGTTTTTGGCTTTGTCGACGATCTTGTTGGCACCGATCCACGGCATCATGGAGCGCAGTTGCTCGCCGATGATTTCGATACCGTGAGCGGCGTTGTTACGACGCTTGGCGGTCATCGAAGGGTAGCCGGTTGCGCCTTCGCTGATGAACATTTTGGCGTATTCGCCGTCCTGAATACGTTTCAGGGCGTTGCGCATGGCCTGACGGGATTCGGCGTTGATCACTTCCGGACCGGTCACGTACTCGCCGTACTCAGCGTTGTTGGAGATCGAGTAGTTCATGTTGGCGATACCGCCTTCGTACATGAGGTCAACGATCAGTTTCAGTTCGTGCAGGCACTCGAAGTAAGCCATTTCCGGCGCGTAGCCAGCTTCTACCAGGGTTTCGAAACCGGCTTTAACCAGTTCAACGGTACCGCCGCACAGAACGGCTTGTTCGCCGAACAGGTCGGTTTCGGTCTCGTCCTTGAAAGTGGTTTCGATGATGCCGGTGCGGCCACCGCCAACGCCTGCAGCGTAGGACAGTGCAACGTTCTTGGCGTTGCCCGAGGCGTCCTGGTAGATCGCGATCAGGTCAGGGATGCCGCCGCCTTTCACGAACTCGGAACGTACGGTGTGACCCGGGGCTTTCGGCGCGATCATGATCACGTCAAGGTCGGCACGCGGAACAACCTGGTTGTAGTGGATCGCGAAGCCGTGGGAGAAGGCCAGGGTGGCGCCTTTCTTGATGTTCGGCTCGATTTCGTTCTTGTACAGCTGGGACTGGAACTCGTCCGGGGTCAGGATCATGACCAGGTCGGCGCCGGCAACAGCGGCAGCCACGTCGGTCACTTTCAGGCCGTGGGCTTCTGCCTTGGCAACGGTGGCCGAACCTTTACGCAGACCGACAGTAACGTCGACACCGGAGTCTTTCAGGTTGCATGCTTGAGCGTGGCCCTGGGAGCCGTAACCGATGATGGCAACTTTCTTGCCCTGGATGATCGACAGGTCGCAGTCTTTATCGTAGAAAACTTTCATGAATTTCCCCTTTATATCCAGGCCGTTCAGGCCATTCGCTAATTTGGTTTAGATGCTGAGTACTTTGTCGCCGCGGGCAATACCGGTGACGCCACTACGGACGGTTTCCAGAATCGATGCGGTGCCGATGGACTGAATGAAGCTGTCGAGCTTGTCGCTGGTACCGGTCAGTTGAACGGTATACACGCTGGCGCTGACGTCGACGATCTGTCCACGGTAGATATCGGTGGTGCGTTTGATCTCGGCGCGCTGGGCGCCAGTGGCCTTGACCTTGACCAGCATCAGTTCACGCTCGATATGAGCGCTTTCCGACAGGTCCACCAGCTTGACCACTTCGATCAGCTTGTTCAGGTTCTTGGTGATTTGCTCGATGATTTCATCGTGGCCAACAGTGGTCAGCGTCAGACGCGACAGGGTCGGGTCTTCGGTGGGCGCCACGGTCAGGCTTTCGATGTTGTAGTTGCGCTGCGAGAACAGGCCGACTACGCGAGACAAAGCACCAGGTTCGTTTTCCAGAAGCAAGGAAATAATGTGCCGCATGATTAGGTACGCTCCGTCTTGCTCAGCCACATATCGCGCATGGAGCCGTCTTTGATCTGCATCGGATAGACGTGCTCGCTGGTGTCGACCGAAATGTCGATCACCACCAGGCGATCTTTCATGGCGAACGCCTCTTCCATCTTCGATTTCAAATCTTTCGATTCGGTGATGCGCACGCCGACGTGGCCATAGGCCTCGGCCAGCTTGACGAAGTCAGGCAAGGATTCCATGTAGGAGTGCGAGTGACGGCTGCCGTAACTCATGTCCTGCCACTGACGAACCATGCCCAGAACACCGTTGTTCAGGATGACGATCTTGACCGGCAAACCATATTGCAGGCAGGTCGACAGCTCCTGGATGTTCATCTGGATACTGCCTTCACCGGTGACGCACGCAACATCGGTGTCAGGGAAGCTCAGCGCGATACCCATCGCGGCCGGCAGACCAAAGCCCATCGTGCCCAGACCACCGGAGTTGATCCAGCGGTTCGGCTTGTTGAACTTGTAGTACTGCGCAGCAAACATCTGGTGCTGGCCCACGTCGGAGGTCACAAAGGCGTCGCCCTTGGTCACTTCGCACAGGGTTTCGATCACGGTCTGTGGCTTGATCTTGCTGCCGTCACCCTTGTCGTAAGGGAACAGGCCGCGATCACCGCGCCACTCATCAACCTGCTTCCACCAACTGGTGATCGCTTCCTTGTTCGGGGTTTCGCCGATTTCCTTGAGGATCGCGACCATTTCGGTCAGGACGCTCTCCACCGGGCCAACGATTGGCACGTCAGCCTTGATGGTCTTGGAAATCGAAGCCGGGTCGATGTCGATGTGAATGATCTTGGCGTTCGGGCAGAACTTCGGCGCGCCGTTGATCACGCGATCGTCGAAACGCGCACCGACAGCCAGGATCACGTCGGCATGGTGCATCGCCAGGTTGGCGGTGTAGCTGCCGTGCATGCCGAGCATGCCGATGAACTGACGGTCAGTGCCAGGGTAGCCACCCAGGCCCATCAAGGTATTGGTCACTGGCAAGTTGAGCATTTGCGCCAGTTCGGTCAGCGGCGCGGAGCCGTTGCCGAGAATCACGCCACCGCCGGAGTACAGCACAGGACGCTTGGCCGCCAGGAGCATTTCTGCCGCCTTGCGGATTTGCCCGGAGTGACCGCGAACGGCCGGGCTGTAGGAACGCAGTTTGGCTTTCTTCGGGAAGATGTATTCGAACTTCTCGGCCGGGTTGGTCATGTCTTTCGGGATATCGACCACGACCGGGCCCGGACGACCGGATTGCGCCAGGTAGAAGGCTTTCTTCATGACTTCCGGGATTTCGGACGCGTGCTTGATCATGAAGCTGTGCTTCACGATCGGCCGGGAGATACCGATCATGTCGGTTTCCTGGAACGCGTCGGTGCCGACCATGGTGCTTGGCACCTGACCGGAAATGATCACCATCGGAATCGAGTCCATGTAGGCCGTGGCAATACCGGTGATGGCGTTTGTGGCGCCTGGACCGGAAGTCACCAATACCACGCCGGCCTTACCGGTGGCACGGGCGTAGCCGTCAGCCATATGGGTAGCCGCTTGTTCGTGACGAACCAGGATGTGGGTCACTTCCGGTTCTTTGAACAGGGCATCGTAAACATGAAGGAGAGCACCACCCGGGTACCCGTAGATATATTTGACGCCTTCGTCACGCAAGAAGCGGACGAGCATCTCACCGCCAGATAAAAGCTCCACGTTGTTCACCTCTAAAACGCCAGAATACCGTCCACAGAAAAGCGAACGGGTCTTAATAGGTTTACTTCTCGGCAGAGCATGAGCGACGGTGGTCGCCGACTACGTCAGCACTGACTGAGCAAGTATTGGGATCGTCCCAAGTGTTGCGGGCCTTTCCCACCCAGCGCGAGGTAACGCGTTGCGGGTGTAACAGGTCGACGCGGATATGCGCCTCATGATCTGCCGAGAGGGTCTGCTTCTGGCAGTCCCTGTACAGCGGACTTTGGATTCTTCTGTTTCGCCCTCTCCAAGTCAAGCCGTCTTTAGGCCTAATTGTGGGTAAGCACATGAGAACGCAAGAAAAAACCTGAAAAGCGCTACTCTGTTAGCGTCAATTGCGCAATTTTGCCAAGGAATCAGCATGCGAACGCTCCTCGTCACTCTGCTGATCGGCCTCAGCCCCTGGTGCATGGCCGGTCAGATCTACAAGTGGGTCGATGCCCAAGGTGTCACGCACTTCGATGCGCAACCACCACAAGGTCAGTCTGCAACGACAGTACAAACGCCGCCCTCGTCTTCCCCGCGTCCGGCAGCCATGCCAGGCAGCGGCCCGCTGGGGGATCAGAAAGCCATCGATGACAAGGTCAAAAAACAGGTCGCCGAGCAACAGGACCAGCTCAAGGTCTTTTGCGAACAGGCGCGTACGAACCTGGCGCAGTTGCAGAACAATCCGCGCCTGAGGGAGGAAACCGAGGGAGAGTTGCGTCGACTGAGCGATACGCAACGTCAGGAGCGAATCGCAGAGACGCAGAAACAGATTGCCGAAAACTGCCAGTGATCACTGGCAGCCGGCCGCTCAGCGTGAAGCAGTGATCAGCAGGTCGAACTCTTTGAGCAAGACCTGCAACTGCCGGTCCTTGCCCTGCAGATTACGCTGGGCGAAGACCATTTCGGCCATTTCCTGAATGCCCGAGGCATTGGGCAATGGCAGGTTCTGCTCGAGGATGATCTTCATCCGGGGCAGGAAGATCCATTGCAGCCACTGCTCGAAATCGAGCGTGTCGACCGAGAATGGCTCGACGCTGCTCAAGGCTTCGACCGAAGGCTGGACGTCATCCCACCAGCCCTGGGCGCGCAATTCACGCTCGATCAACAACAGTTGATCGGCGACTTTCGAGAAACGCGCGTCCATCACAGCGAAACCCTGGCCTTCTGACGGGCCAGAGCGGCGCCGGCGGAATCACCCTGTTTTTCGCGAGCTTGAGCAATAAGCTCCCACAGGCTGGCCTGCAAGTCCGGACGGCCGTTGGCCATGGTCAGCGCGCGGCGGGCGGTCTGCTCGGCTTGCGGAGCGTCGCCTTGGGCCATACGCACTTGCGCCAGGCGGTAGAGCACCTGCGGCTCACGCGGCGCAACGCGTTGAGCGCGCTCGAGGCTGGAGGATGCGCCATTCAAGTCGCCGCCGGCCTGCTGTTGCTGCGCAGTGGTCAGCAAAGCGAGTACCGGGCCGTCCAGTTGCTCATCGGCAGACAGACCGCCGCTGCTGCCGGCTGAAGGAATGCCACTCGGCGTCGAAGGCATGCTGTAGCTGCCGGAGCTGATCGGCGCAGACTCGACCGGCGAAGGATTGTATGGCCCCGGCGTGATACCTCCGGAGGCAGGGCCCGGAACGATCGGCGACGTGCTGATCGGCGCCGATGTCGTGGCGCCGCCGCCCGGCACCATCACCACCACGCCGGTATCGCCTTGCGGAATGGCCTGGGATTGCGCCTGACCTTGTACCGGGCGCTTGACCGTCGTCTTGCGGAAACCGCCGTTGGCCGACAGACGCTCACTGTTGGACACGGTCGTCCCCGCATCCACCACCGGGATCGAACCACGCTGTACGGTGGAGCAGCCGCTGAGCAAAGCCACGGCGGTCACCGCTGGAATCAACCACTTGTTCACTTGAAACCCTCTTCGCTTAATTCATCCAGCCCTTGACCCAATCCATCACCGACTCGCCCGACGCAGGGCTTTCGCCCGCACAGGAAGCGCCGGGTGGCGGTTCGCTGCCGCGAATATACGGCATCTGCACGGCGCCCGGACAGTTGGCATCAGAGCCCTGACCGGTACGCGAATCGACCCACGCCTGTACCACGTTGTCCGGCTGTGGCATGTCCAGCGGCAGCGGATCGGCCTTGCGCATGAAGCTGGTCCAGACCTGCAGGGCACCGGTAGCACCGGTGAACGGCGTCTTGCCGTTATCGTCACGTCCGAGCCAGACCACGGCCAGCAGATCCTGACTGAAACCGGCAAACCAGCTGTCGCGCGAATCGTTACTGGTACCGGTCTTGCCGGCCAGCGTCAGCGTCTTGGGCAACACGTTGTAGACCGAGCTGCCGGTACCTTCGCGCATCACACGCTGCATGGCGTTCTGAATCAGGTAGATCGACGCCGGATCGAAACGCTGTTCGATCTGGAACGGATAACGCTTGAGCGGCTCGCCCTCGGCGGTCAGCACACTGCGGATTCCGCGCATCGGCGTATTGAAGCCACCGTTGGCGAGGGTCTGGTACATGGTCGCCACTTCGATCGGCGTCATGCCCCCGGCACCCAGCAGCATCGACGGGAACGCCGGGAACTCGCGGGTCACACCCAGGCGCCCGATGGTCTTGAGGACATTCGGAACACCCACCGCCAGCCCTAGACGCGAAGTCGACAGGTTGTAGGAATGCGCCAGCCCTTGATAGAGGAACACCGTACCGTGTGAGCGACGATCATAGTTCTGCGGTTTCCAGACCTGGCCATCAGCACCCTTGATGGAAAGCGGGTCGTCCGACAGCCAACTGGTGAGCGTGTACTGACTCGGCTTTTCCAACGCCGTCAGATAAACCGCAGGTTTGACCAGAGAGCCAATCGGGCGCACTGCATCCAGGGCTCGGTTGAACCCGGCGTAACTGGCCTGGCGGCTGCCGATCATCGCCTGGACTTCGCCGGTTTCCGGGTTGGTCACGACCATCGCCGCTTCCACGTCATCGGCCCCCTTGCGGCCGGAAAGACGTTTGAACGTGTCATTGACCGAGGCTTCAGCCTTCATCTGCAGGATCGGGTCGAAACTGGTGAAGATCCGCAGGCCTTCTTCGGTCAAGTCCTCGTCACGGTAGTCTTCACGCAACTGGCGTTTGACCAGATCGATGAACCCCGGGAACGAGCTGTCGGCCAGCTTGCCGCGCGAGGTCACGCCCAGCGGCATTTTCTTTGCGGCCTCCACCTGTTCGGCAGACGCAACACCCTGCTGCTCAAGCACGTCGAGCACCAGGTTACGCCGCTCCAGCGCCCGCTCCGGGTTGCGCCGCGGGTTGTAATAGGACGGGCCCTTGACCATGCCGACCAACAGCGCGACCTGATGCAGTTTCAGCTCGGACAATGGCTGGCCGAAGAAGAACTGACTGGCCAGACCGAAACCGTGCACTGCACGCTGTCCGTCCTGACCGACGAAGACTTCATTGAGGTACGCCTCAAGAATTTCCTTCTTGTCGTAATGCAGCTCAAGCAGCATCGCCATCATCGCTTCGGTGAGCTTGCGGGTCAGGCTGCGTTCGTTGGTGAGGTAGAAGTTCTTGACCAGTTGCTGAGTCAGCGTACTGCCGCCCTGGGTCATCTTGCCGCCGGATGTGTTGACCCAGATCGCCCGGGCAATCGACTTCGGCGAGACGCCCCAGTGACTGTAGTAATCCCGGTCTTCCACGGCGACCAGGGTTTCCAGCAGGTACGGCGGCACCTGATCGAGCTTGATCAGAATCCGGTCTTCAAGGTTTTTCGGGTAGATCCCGCCGATCAGCAGCGGCTCCAGACGCACCACCGACAGCTTCGATCCGTTCGTCGCCGACAGTTCGGCCACGTAATCACCGGAAAAACGCACGCGCACCGGTTGCGGTTTCTCGAGGCCTTCGTAGAACTGGAAGCCACGGGTATTCAAATCGACGGTGTTGCCGTTGACCGCCGCAGCGCCGGGGCCATTGCTCACGGCTTCGCGGCGATAGCCCAGGGCATCGAGTTCGGTGAGGAAATCGTCCTTGCTCAACTTCTGTCCGACGAACAGCTCGAGCGGGCGCGCGTACACCTTGGCCGGGATGGTCCAGCGCTTGCCGGAGAACTTCTCCTGCACCACGGCATCGAGGTAAACGGCGAAGCCGGCCAGCACCACAAGGCCGACCAGACTGAGTTTAAGGGCCCAGCCCAACCATGGGCGCAGGCCCCGGGAAGGTGGTTTTTTAGGGGTACGGGGGGATCGAGTACGAGTCATGGCGGCGGATTATACGCACTTTATTCATACTCAACAGGAGCGCTCCGAGGTTTGCGTCGGGCGGGCGAGCGGCCATAATGGCGACCTCGAATTTCCCCAGTCTCTGAAGGATCGCCCGTGAGCCAGTCCCTGATCGCTGCCCTGCAAAACCCGGCCCTATACCCGCACCCTGTCGAAGGGTTTCAGGTCATCGAAACCCATATTTCGTGGGTTCTGCTCACCGGTCCTTACGCTTATAAAGTGAAGAAACCGGTGAATTTCGGTTTTCTCGATTTCACCAGCCTCGAATCACGCGAGCATTTCTGTGGCGAGGAGCTGCGACTGAATCAGCGCCTGACCGACGATTTGTATCTGGAAGTGTTGTCAGTGACCGGCAGTGCCGAAGCACCACAACTGGGCGGCGAAGGCCCGGCCATCGAATACGTGCTGAAAATGCGCCAGTTCCCGCAAACCGGCCTTTTGAGCACCCTGCAAGCCAATGGCGAACTGACCACCACACACATCGACGAAATGGCCGAGCAGATCGCTCGTTTCCACCTCAATGCGCCAAAGGTTCCGGCCGAGCATGAAGCCGGTACCCCGGATGCTGTCATGGCGCCGGTCTCGCAGAACTTCGAACAGATCCTGCCGTTCCTCAGCGACAAGAACGATCTGCTGCAACTCGAAGCGCTGAAAGCCTGGGCCGAAAGCAGCTTCGAACGCCTCAAGCCACTGTTCGCCCAGCGCAAGGCCGAGGGTTTCACCCGTGAATGCCACGGTGACATCCACTTGGGCAACGCCACCGTCATCGACGGCAAAGTGGTGATCTTCGACTGCATCGAGTTCAACGAACCGTTCCGCTTCACTGACGTCTGGGCCGACACTGGCTTCCTGGCGATGGACCTGGAAGACCGTGGCCTGAAATCCCTGGCCCGTCGTTTCATCAGCCAATACCTGGAGCTGACTGGCGACTATCAGGGTCTGGAAGTGTTGAACTTCTACAAGGCGTACCGAGCACTGGTTCGTGCGAAGGTTGCGCTGTTCAGCATGCCTGCCGACGCAACCCCGGTGCAGCGCGCAACGACCCTGCGCCAATATCGCAACTACGCCAACCTGGCGGAAAGCTATAGCACCATTCCTTCGCGCTTCATGGCGATCACCCACGGCGTATCCGCTGTGGGCAAAAGCCACGTTGCCATGCGTCTGGTCGAAGCGCTGGGCGCGATTCGCCTGCGTTCCGACGTTGAACGCAAGCGTCTGTTCGGCGAGCAAACCGTTGCCAACGATGTTCAGGCCGGAATCTACAGCGCCGATGCCAGCACCGCGACTTATGCTCGTCTGCATGAAATCGCCGAAGTCATCCTGCACGCCGGTTTCCCGGTGGTGATCGACGCCACGTACCTCAAGCGCGAACAACGCGACAACGCCGCCAAAGTCGCCGAAGCCACCGGCACGCCTTTCCTGATCCTCGATTGCAATGCTCCACAGGCAGTGATCGAGAGCTGGCTGGCGATTCGTCAGGCAGACAAGAAGGATCCGTCCGACGCGACCCTCGCCGTGATCGAAGCACAGCAGGCTAACCGCGAAGCCCTGACGCCGGATGAAATCCTGCGCAGCAAACGCGTGCAGACCAATGAATCCGGCACTCTGGACACCGTCGTGGCGCAGATCCGCCAGCGTCTGCCAGGTCTGTAAGAAACTATTTCGGCCGTGAAGCCCTCGCTCGCTTCACGGCCGTCAAATAGTGGCACTATACTGGCGTCATAAAACCAACAGGTGATACGACATGAGCCAGCCGAAACTTCTCGACACCCCGCTTTATGCCTTGCTGCACAAAGACGACATCACAGGTTTCAACAATGAACGTCCGAAAGACGGTCCGATCGACATGGTCGGCGGTGATTTTCGCGGCCTCGACCTGCGTGAACTGAACGCCGATGGCGTGGATTTCCGGGACGCCTACTTCCGTTCCGCCGACCTGCGCGGCATCGACTTTCGCAACGCTTCGCTGGAAGGCGCGAGCCTGGCGCATGCGCAGATTTCCGGTGCCTACTTTCCGCCGGAGCTAAGTGCAGACGAAATCCTGATGTCGATGAATTTCGGTACGCGCCTGCGTTATCGCACCCGCTGATCTTTTGGAAACCTGAACCGTCCAGCGCCCCCGCTTTGCGCTGGACTGCGTGCCATTGGTAATTCTCCCTCGCCCTCCCCATCCTGATTCATCCGCGGAAACTGACCTTTCTTAGAAGCGTTTGCGTTGAATCCGACCAAACAACCACGCTTTTCCTACTGATGGCTACACTCCTGAGAAGATCGCCCACGCACCATTCGGCCGTCGCAAGGAGGCTTGATGAATGATGAACTGCAACACCTGAAGAATCTTGGCAAGACGTCGGCGCAATGGCTGCATGCCGTGGGCATCCACAGCGCCTCGGATCTGCGTCGCCTGGGCGCCGTGGATGCCTATCGGGCCGTGCGCACACGCGGGTTCCGGGCGTCGAAGGTGTTGTTGTATGCGATCGAAGGGGCGTTGATGGATGTGCACTGGAACGACATTCCAGCCGAACGCAAGGACGCTCTGAACAAACAGCTGGAAGCCATTTCCTCTCGCCACAAGAACTGACGGGCACTGACCGCCATGTACCTGCTCGGGGAACAATCGGCCCAGGCCGATGCATTGATCAACCACTTGCAGAGCTTGCCTGCGCAATGGCTTGAAGGCCTGGAGCCGTGCGGGCCAGCGCTGGAACTTGAAGCCACGGATGATCTGTTGGCACGTTTGCCGGACGACCAGCTGTTTTTGCTGACGCAAGGTGTCATCAACGGGCGACTCTGCGGTCGCGGCTTGTTTTACTGGCACGAGGGAGATTTGATCGGCCTGCAACAGGGTCCGGGATGGGCGGATTGCAGCTTGTACGCCGATAACCCGCTGACTTTACGGCCTTATCATCGAAGCGATTTGTTTCAACATGTGTATGGCGACTTTTCGCGCTCGGAACAGTTTTTGCGCTATCTGCTCGGGCAAATGGCACTGCTGGCGCATGCAGTCGCCGAGTTCAAGCCGCGCGAGTTTCGCAGCACCAATGGTTTCAAGCGGGTCGAAGCCGGAGACGTTCTGATCCGCGAGGGCGATGTCGCCGACCATGTATTCGTGATTATCGAAGGACACGCCGAAGCGTTTGTTAACGGACACAAGGTAGGCGACGTGCCCAAGGATGAAATATTCGGCGCAATGGCCGTGTTCACCGGCGAACCGCGCAACGCAACAGTCATTGCCCGGCAAGCGAGCACCGTGATGCTGATCCCCGGCGATCAGTTTCTGAGCATGACCCGCAGCAATCCGAAAATCGCCCACAGCCTGATCGAAAGCATGGCGCGGCGCATCGACGAGCTCAACAAGCAGCTGACGGGATCGAACAGTCAGGTAACGCCCGTATACACAGGCCGTTGACGCCCTTGCCGGGACAAAACGACAGAAATGAAAAAACAGTAGTTGACTCGGTAATGAGAATCGCTATGATTATCACAACTGGTCGCGAGATCAGTCGATATTCTGAAAAGCCCTTGGTTCGGACTCTCAGATTATCTCCTCATCAGGCTAATCACGGTTATTTGACCCGGTTTTTACCGGGTCTTTTTTTGCCTGTGGAAAAGTCATTTTTTGCCGAACTGTTTACGCATTTCGGCGCAATAATCCGGTTTCGGTGTGGCGGGGGTGAACCAGACATAATCAGCCATCGCCGCCGTGATCTGACTGCCCTGCTCCGCCAGCATCAGCACCGTCGGCGCTTCGGGCGCGCCCAGATCCAGCACATGCAGCGGCACACCGACATCCTTGCGCGCGTGATACGCACCCGCCAATAACAAGGCAGGCGCGGGCGCCGCCAACAATCGCGAGGCCATGCGTCGATCCCGCTGTTGCTGAACCGCCAGCATCGCCGGCATCTGTGATGACGGCAGCAAGCCGCAGTGAGAATCGCCGATCTGCTCCAACAACGTTTCTTTCACAGATTTGGCGTTGCTGCGCTCGCCGCTCAGGACAGGAGGATCGCGATAGAACGCGCGAATTTCGATGTTATCAAGATTGGCCGCCAGCAAAGGCCAGGATTGCGTCAGGGCGAACCGAACAATCGGCCCGTAGAGATTCCAGTCCCAACCGTCCTGCCAGGCCAATGCAGCAGGAAGATCCGCCGGCGGCGTTGAGGCATGTCGTACGTCATCAACCCGCGACTGTTGATCGGGTGTCAGCATTTCCAGCAGGAGGCTGCCCTGAGGGCGCGAGTCTTCGAGGTTCTGTAACAACCACAATTGAATGGCATGGTGATCGGCGTTGTCATGCTGCTCGCCGATAACCACCCGCGATGGATTGCTCAGCTGAGTCAGTAATTGCTGCGCCGTCAGCCTCTCGCCACTGCGCAGATCCCGGATCTCGCCAACGACCGGCGGCGCCGCAACATGCTGGCAGCCTGCGAGCCACACCACCGCCAACAGCAAAATCCTGCGCATACCTTCACCTCGATGACAAAATCAGCGGGCGATGATCAGCGGATGCCCGCGCTCCGGGTGCGGTTGCACCAGCACTTCCAGACCGAAAACCGCCTTCAGCGATTCCGGACGCAATACCTGCTCAGGTGTATCCAGTGCGACCGGGCGCCCGCCTTCCAGCAGCAGGATGCGATCACAATAGCGCGCCGCCAGATTCAGATCATGCAGGATCACCAGCACCGCCGCGCCGCGATCGGCAAATTCGCGCACGGCTTGAAGGGTAGTGTGTTGATGCAACGGATCGAGCATCGAAGTCGGCTCATCCAGCAACAGGGTCTGCCCGGCCTGCCCCGGCCAGAGCTGCGCCAGCACCCGCGCCAGATGCACCCGCTGACGCTCACCGCCGGACAGTGCCAGATAACTGCGGCCTCTCAGGTGTCCGGCATCGGCCGCCCGTAATGCGGCAGCGACGATCTCGTCATCGCGCACCCGCCCGCTCTGATAAGGCAGACGCCCCATGCCGACCACTTCTTCAACACGAAAGGCAAAGTCCAGGGTCGACACCTGCGGCAACACCGCCAGCCGCTGGGCGCGCTGAGTGCCGCTCCAATGGCTCAAGGCCTCACCGTCCAGCAGCACTTCCCCGTCGCTGACGCTCAACTCGCCGCAAAGCGCACCGAGCAAGGTGCTTTTGCCGGCGCCATTCGGCCCCAGCACACCCAGCACTTCGCCCGGTTCGAGTTGCAGGCTGACGTCGGCCAGAACGGTCTTGCGGCCACGGCGGATGTGCAGATTGTGCGCACGCAGCATCAGGCACGCCCTCTCAGCAACAGATAAAGGAAGAACGGCGCACCGATGAACGCGGTGACGATGCCGATCGGCAGCTCCGCCGGTGCCAGCGCCAGACGCGCCACCAGATCCGCCAGCAACAACAGACTGGCACCGGCCAGCACCGATGCCGGCAGCAATACCCGGTGATCCGGCCCCGCGAGCATGCGCACCAGATGCGGCACCACCAATCCGACAAAGCCAATCATGCCCGCCGCGGCCACCGCTGCGCCGACGCCCAGCGCCGTGCAAAACACCAGTTCACGCTTGAGCCGCTCGACATCGATCCCCAGATGCCCGGCTTCCGACTCGCCAAGCAGCAATGCATTGAGTGCCTTCGCCCGACGCGGAAGCCAGAGTGCAACACCGGCAGTGATGATCAGCAGCGGCCACAACCGCGCATAACTCGCGCCGTTGAGGCTGCCCAGGTTCCAGAACGTCAATGTGCGCAATGTTGCGTCGTCGGCCAGATAGGTAAACAACCCCACCGCCGAACTGGCCAGAGCCGTCAGAGCAATACCCGCCAACAACATGGTCGCCACATGGGTCTGCCCGTTGCGGCGACCGAGGCGATAGACCAGCGCCGTCACGCCGAGCCCGCCAAGAAACGCGCAAACCGACAGCAGATAAGGCCCGAACCACTCGGGCAGACCGCCGAAAAACGAACCGCCGACGATCGCCACCGCAGCGCCCAACGCCGCGCCGCTCGAGACACCGACCAACCCCGGATCGGCCAGCGGATTGCGAAACAGCCCCTGCATCGCCACCCCGGACAGCGCCAGCACACCGCCCACTGCCAACCCGAGCAGCGTACGCGGCAAACGAATCTGCCCGAGAATCAGCTCAGCCTGCTCCAGCCCGTCCGGCGCCAGCGGTACACCGATCATGCGCAGGGCGGCGCGCAAGGTATCGAACAACGGCAGACTGACCGGCCCCAACGCCAGCGACAGCCAGATCGCCAGCAAACACAGCAGGATCAGGCCGATGAACAAGCCACGGGGTTTGACCAGCGTGGTCATTGGCCGCTCTTGGCCGGATAGAAACCGTCAGACAGGGTCTTCAGCGCAGCCGGCAAACGCGGTCCGAGCCCGCCCACCAGCAACGTCGGGTCCAGCTCAAGCACGCGCCCGGTCTTGGCCGCACGGCTGGAATTGAGGATCGGGTTTTCCTTGAACAGCGCCGCTTTCGCCGCCTCGCCGGTCAGCGCACGGTCAGCGAACACCAGCACTTCAGGATCGAGACTGGCCAGGGACTCCACGGAAAACGGCTTGTAACCAGTGTGCGTCGCAAGGTTATGCCCGCCAGCCTGTTGCAGCAGCCAGTCAGCGGCGGTGTCTTTGCCGGCGATCAGCGGTTTGCCGCCGGCATGGCCGAGCAGCAACAGCACGCCCGGCGCCTTCTGTTTAGTTTGCGCTTGGGCCACACGCGCCTTTTGCGCATCGAGTTGCTGTTGATAACGTTGCAGCAATTGCGCGGCCTGGCTTTCAGCGCCCAGTAACTGCCCCAGATGGGTGACGTTTTTTTCCAGCGTCGGCAGATCCGGCTGAGCCGAGAACAATTCCACCTGCACCTTGGCGCTGCGAACCTGCGAGATCACTGGCGGCGGGCCCATTTCTTCGGTACCGATCAGGATGTCCGGACGCAGGCTGAGGATGCCTTCGGCCGACAGGCTGCGCTGATAGCCGATGCTCGGCAGCGACTGAAGGGATTGCGGATGCTGGCTGGTGGTGTCGACGCCCACCAACCTGGACTCGCCACCCAACGCACTCACCCACTCCGACAAGGCGCCGCCGGCGCTGACCCAACGTTGCGGCAACTCGGCCGCTGCAGCCTGGTGGCTGACCAAAAGTCCGACACACAGCACAGCAACGCGGGTACTCAAGCGCATAGACAGCTTCCTTGAAAGGTTTTCCCGGGCATCGGGACGGCAGGCCAAGTATCCTCGGCAGCGGTCACCTCGCCACGGGCGAAGGCGGCCATTTGATAATTGTTTGCATTTGAACGTCAAGCTCGGACATATCCAGATACGAGCCGACACTGAGGATAGCCATGAAGTTTCTCTGCGCGGGTGCCGATCTGGTTGAAGGCGGCAGTCGCGGTTTCGATATCGACGGCAAAAAACTGTTTGCCGTGCGCCGCGCCGGGCAGGCTTACGTCTATCTCAATCGCTGCCCGCATCGGGGCGTCGGCCTGGAATGGCATCCCGACCAGTTTCTCGACCCGAGCAACAGCCTGATCCAGTGCGCCACCCACGGCGCACTGTTTCTGATCGAGGACGGAGAATGCGTGGCCGGCCCGTGCGCCGGGCAATCGCTGACGGCCATCCCTTGCCGTGAAGACGCGCAAGGGCTGTGGATCGATGTTTAACCGTTGAGCAGCACGTCCAGGCGCCGGTCGATCACCATCTCTTCATGGCTCAAACGCACGCCATACGCCAGTACTTCGACCCCACACGCCACCGCCTCGCGCAGCGCAGCGGCGTAGGTCGCGTCGATCTCCTCGGCCGGACGCACCGCTTCGACACCCGTGAGATTGACGCAGTACAACTGCACCGCGCGAATCCCGTCCCGGGCCAGATGCGCCAGCTCACGCAAATGCTTGGCGCCGCGCTCTGTCACCGCATCGGGAAATGCCGCGACCGCCGTGCCGTCGAAACCCAGCGTGACACTTTTCACTTCCACGTAGGCCGGGCCCGCCGGGTAATCGAGGCGAAAATCGATCCGGCTCTTTTCCTGTCCGTATGCCACTTCGCGCTTGAGCCCGGTAAACCCGTTCAATTCACTGATGACGCCGGTCTGCAAAGCTTCTTCGACCAGTGTGTTGGCGCGTCCGGTGTTCACGCAAAACAGCCGGCCCTGCGGGGTTTCGCCGACTTCCCAAGTACCGGGCAGCTTGCGTTTCGGATCATTGGAGCGGCTGAACCAGACCTGCCCGCCCTCGACCTGACAATTGAGCATCGAACCGGTGTTCGGGCAATGAATGGTCAGGAACTCGCCGCCAACGGTTTCGATATCGGCGAGAAAGCGTTTGTAACGGCGGATCAACCGTCCCTCTTCAAGAGGAGGATGAAAGCGCATCAGCCTTGCCAGCTCTTCAAGCCACGGGCGATGCGTTCCACCGCTTCCTGCAGGCGAGGGAGGTTTTGCGTGTAGGCAAAGCGCACATGATGGCCGGCCTGATAACGACCGAAATCCAGGCCCGGGGTGAATGCCACGTGCTCGGTTTCAAGGAAATGCCGGCAGAACGCGAAGGCATCGCCGCCGAACTGGCTGATATCGGCATACAAGTAGAACGCGCCTTCCGGCTCCACGGCGATGTTGAAACCCAGCTCCCGCAGTGCGGGAAGCAGGAAATCGCGGCGACGACCGAATTCGGCGCGGCGCTCTTCGAGGATCGCGATGGTCTCTGGCTCGAAACAGGCCAGCGCCGCATGCTGGGCCATGCTCGGCGCGCTGATGTAGAGGTTCTGCGCGAGCTTTTCCAGCTCACTGACGGCCGCATCCGGCGCCACCAGCCAGCCGAGGCGCCAACCCGTCATGCCGAAATACTTGGAAAAACTGTTGAGGACAAACGCACTGTCGTCGACTTCCAGAACACTGGCGGCATCGGTGCCGTAAGTCAGGCCGTGGTAGATCTCGTCCACCACCAGATGCCCGTGGCGCGCCTTGATGGCTGTGGATAACCCCGCCAGTTCGTCGCGCGTCAGGATCGTTCCGGTCGGGTTGGCGGGCGAAGCCACCAAGGCGCCGACACTGTCGTGATCCCAGTGGCGCTCCACCAGATCAGGCGTCAGTTGATACCTGACATCCGGGCCTACAGGAACCAGTTGCGCCGCGCCCTCGACCAGACGCAAAAAGTGCCGGTTGCACGGATAGCCGGGATCGGCCAGCAGCCAGTGCTTGCCCGGATCCACCAGCAATGCGCTGGCCAGCAGCAGTGCCCCGGAGCCGCCCGGAGTGATCAGAATGCGCCGCGGGTCGATATTCAGACCATAACGGGTCTGATAAAAACCGGAAATCGCCTCCCGCAGCTCGGGAATCCCGCGCGCTGCGGTGTAACGGGTCTTGCCCGCCGTCAGCGCAGCCTGGCCGGCGCGGATGATCGGCTCGGCCGTCGTGAAGTCCGGCTCACCGATTTCCAGGTGGATCACGTCGTGGCCGGCGGCCTGCAATTCATTGGCCCGCGCCAGCAACGCCATCACATGGAACGGTTCGATCGCACGACTGCGCGCACTGGAGGGCTGAGCCATTGGCCTTCCTTCAACGAGTGAAAAGAAACGATTCTACCCATCTGCCGGAACGAGCGAGAACCCGCAGTGGTCACAGCCTCAAGAACACTGGACTGTAACGACCCGAGCGTACGCTCCAGGATTGACTAAAATCAGTGATTGAGCAGGTCTGCAACATTGCCGGACATGGCTTGGCAAACATTTGCAAGCCCCAACGGCCACGCGCTCGACATCCGGGAGTAGCGCGGGCCGAATTGATCTGGTAAGTTCGCCCGCTTGCAGCCGCAGGGCCGGCAGGTGTCGGTGATGGAGCAATCCTGCGCAATGGATTACAAGAGTAGAGGCGGTCCATTTCATGCCCACCCAAGCAAAGCAACAGGCAAGTCAGACCCTCAGCGGTTTCGAACCCTACGTCCCGAAAGCGGGCGAAGAGTACATGGGCGCTCCAATGCGCGCGCACTTCACCAAGATCCTGTCCAAGTGGAAGCAGGAGTTGATGCAGGAAGTCGACCGCACTGTTGATCACATGAAAGACGAAGCGGCCAACTTTCCTGATCCGGCCGACCGTGCCAGCCAGGAAGAAGAGTTCGCCCTCGAGCTGCGCGCCCGCGACCGCGAGCGCAAACTGATCAAGAAGATCGACAAGACCCTGCAACTGATCGAAGACGAAGAGTACGGCTGGTGCGACTCTTGCGGCATCGAGATCGGCGTCAAGCGCCTCGAAGCCCGCCCGACTGCCGACATGTGCGTCGACTGCAAGAACCTGGCGGAAATCAAGGAAAAGCAGGTCGGCAAGTAATCCCGACCTGAACGAAAAACGGAGCGTGCGAACGCTCCGTTTTTGTTTCTGCCGTTTTTTACTCTTCAAGTAACATCGCCCTCATGACTGCCAACACTTCCCCCGCCTACATCGGCCGCTTCGCCCCCACGCCCAGTGGCCACCTGCACTTCGGTTCGCTGGTCGCCGCCCTCGCTTCCTATCTGGACGCCCGCTCGGTGAACGGCCGCTGGCTGGTGCGCATGGAAGACCTCGATCCGCCCCGTGAAGAGCCCGGCGCGCAAGCGGCGATTCTCAAGGCGCTGGAAAGCTATGGCTTCGAATGGGACGGCGAAATGGTCCGTCAGAGCGATCGGCATGAGGCTTACGCTCAGGTGCTCGACAGCTTGTTCAATCACGGCCTCGCCTACGCCTGCACCTGTTCGCGCAAACAGCTGGAGCCGTATCACGGCATTTATCCTGGGCTATGCCGCAACGCCGGCCATGACCAGGAAGATGCCGCAATTCGCCTGCGCGTACCGGAGCTGGAATATCACTTCATCGACCGGGTGCAGGGCCAATACCGCCAGCATCTGGGCCGCGACGTGGGTGATTTCGTGATCCGCCGCCGCGACGGTCTCTACGCCTACCAACTGGCGGTGGTGCTGGACGATGCCTGGCAGGGCATCACCGACATCGTGCGCGGTGCCGATCTGCTCGACTCGACGCCGCGCCAGCTGTACCTGCAAGAACTGCTGGGCCTGCGTCAGCCGCGTTATCTGCACTTGCCCCTGATCACCCAACCGGACGGCAACAAGCTCGGCAAGTCCTATCGCTCGCCACCGCTGGAAGCCGATCAGGCCACGCCATTGTTGCTGAGAGCCTTGCGTGCGCTGGGGCAAGAGCCGGGGCCCGAACTGACCCACGCCTCGCCGCAGGAGCTGCTGAAATGGGGCAGCACCCACTGGGATGCGACAAAGATCCCGCGCACACTGACCCTGCCCGAAGCGCGACTGCTGTGACGACACTTGCAGTGGCGCGCCCATCCGTTACCATCGCCGCACGTTTTCGGGCACGCGCATAAAAAAGAGAGGCCGGGATGTACATCTATCGCTTGGTCCTGCTTCTGGTCGTGGGGATCTACCTGTTTTCTCCTGCCATCATGGATTGGTGGATCGACGCTACGGGCGCCTGGTATCGCCCTTATCTGCTCTGGCTGATCCTGATTGTCGTGACCTTCATCCTGCAGAGCCAAAAAGATGCCGATGAGCTTTAGCCTGACCCAGATGCTGCTGATCAGCGCCGCCTACCTGGCCGCGTTGTTCGGCGTGGCCTGGATCAGTGAACGGGGCATGATCCCGCGGGCGATCATTCGCCATCCGTTGACCTACACCCTGTCGCTGGGGGTCTACGCCAGTGCGTGGGCGTTCTACGGCACGGTGGGTCTGGCTTATCAGTATGGCTACGGCTTTCTGTCCAGCTATCTCGGGGTGTCCGGCGCGTTCCTGCTGGCGCCGGTGCTGCTGTATCCGATCCTCAAGATCACCCGCACCTATCAGCTGTCGTCGCTGGCGGACCTGTTCGCCTTCCGCTTTCGCAGCACCTGGGCCGGTGCACTGACCACGATTTTCATGCTGATCGGCGTCCTGCCATTGCTGGCCCTGCAGATTCAGGCCGTAGCCGATTCCATCGGCATCCTCACCGGCGAACCGGTGCAGAATCGCGTAGCCCTGGCGTTCTGTGCGCTGATCATCCTGTTCACGATTTTCTTCGGCTCCCGTCACATCGCCACCCGTGAAAAGCACGAGGGGCTGGTCTTCGCGATTGCCTTCGAATCGGTGATCAAACTGGTGGCCCTCGGCGGCGTGGGCCTCTACGCGCTGTACGGCGTATTCGATGGCCCGCAACAGCTCGAACTGTGGCTGCTGCAGAACCAGACCGCCCTCGCCGCCCTGCACACCCCGTTGCAGGAAGGCCCGTGGCGCACGTTGCTGCTGGTGTTTTTCGCCTCGGCGATCGTGATGCCGCACATGTATCACATGACCTTCACCGAAAACCTCAATCCGCGCTCGCTGGTCAGCGCGAGCTGGGGTCTGCCGCTGTTCCTGCTGCTGATGAGCCTGGCCGTGCCGCTGATTCTCTGGGCCGGCCTGAAGCTCGGCGCCACCACCAATCCGGAATACTTCACCCTCGGCATCGGCATCGCCGCCAACAGCAAATCGCTGGCATTGCTGGCGTATGTCGGCGGTCTGTCGGCGGCCAGCGGCCTGATCATTGTCACCACACTGGCGCTGTCGGGCATGGCCCTGAACCACCTGGTGCTGCCGCTCTATCAGCCACCGGCCGAGGGCAATATCTATCGCTGGCTGAAATGGACCCGCCGGGCGCTGATCGTCGCGATCATCATGGCCGGCTTCTGCTTCTACCTGATGCTGGGCGCCGAGCAGGACCTGGCCAACCTCGGCATCGTCGCTTTCGTAGCCACCCTGCAGTTTCTGCCCGGTGTGCTGTCGGTGCTGTACTGGCCGACCGCCAATCGTCGCGGCTTTATCGCTGGTCTGCTGGCGGGGATCGTGGTGTGGGTCGTGACCATGCTGCTGCCGCTGGTCGGCAATCTGCAGGGTTTCTATATTCCGCTGCTGAACATGATCTATGTGCTGGACGACACCAGCTGGCACATGGCGGCCATCGCCTCGCTGGCGGCCAACGTCTTGATGTTCACGCTGATTTCGCTGTTCACCAATGCCAGCCCCGAAGAGGCCAGCGCTGCCGAAGCCTGCGCTGTGGATAACGTGCGCCGTCCGCAACGCCGCGAACTGCACGCCGCCTCGCCACAGGAATTCGCCACGCAACTGGCCAAGCCCCTGGGCGCCAAGGCTGCACAGAAGGAAGTCGAGCAGGCCCTGCGCGACCTTTATCTGCCTTTCGATGAACGCCGCCCTTATGCCTTGCGTCGCTTGCGTGACCGGATCGAAGCCAACCTCTCCGGCCTGATGGGCCCGAGCGTAGCCCAGGACATGGTGGAAACCTTCCTGCCGTACAAGGCCGGCGGCGAAAACTACGTCACCGAAGACATCCACTTCATCGAAAGCCGCCTCGAGGATTACCACTCGCGCCTCACCGGCCTGGCTGCCGAACTCGATGCCCTGCGCCGCTACCACCGCCAGACCTTGCAGGAACTGCCGATGGGCGTCTGCTCGCTGGCCAAGGATCAGGAGATCCTGATGTGGAACAAGGCCATGGAAGAGCTGACCGGGATTGCCGCGCAACGGGTCGTCGGCTCGCGCCTGAGTACCATTGCCAATCCGTGGAAAGAATTGCTGCAAGGTTTCATCAACCTGCCCGACGAACATTTGCACAAGCAGCATCTGGCGCTCGACGGCCAGACCCGCTGGCTGAACCTGCACAAAGCGGCCATCGACGAGCCGTTGGCACCGGGTAACAGCGGCCTCGTGCTGTTGGTGGAAGACCTGACCGAAACCCAGATGCTCGAAGACAAACTGGTGCACTCCGAACGCCTGGCCAGCATCGGTCGTCTCGCGGCCGGCGTGGCGCATGAAATCGGCAACCCGATCACCGGCATTGCCTGTCTTGCGCAAAATCTTCGGGAAGAACGCGAAGAAGACGGCGAACTGACGGAAATCAGCGGCCAGATCCTCGAGCAGACCAAACGCGTGTCACGCATCGTGCAGTCGTTGATGAGCTTCGCCCATGCCGGCAGCCATCAGCACAGCGACGAGCCCGTCTGTCTGGCGGAAGTGGCTCAGGACGCCATCGGTCTGCTGGCGTTGAACCGGCGCAACTTCGAAGTCCAGTTCTACAACCTGTGCGACCCGGATCACTGGGTTGAAGGCGACCCGCAACGTCTCGCCCAGGTGTTGATCAATCTGCTCTCCAACGCCCGTGACGCCTCGCCTGCCGGCAGTGCGGTGCGGGTCAAGAGCGAAGCCGGCGAACACACGGTCGATCTGATCGTCGAGGACGAAGGCAGCGGTATTCCATCGAGCATCATGGACCGATTGTTCGAACCCTTCTTCACCACCAAGGATCCTGGCGAAGGCACCGGTCTGGGCCTTGCACTGGTCTATTCCATCGTTGAAGAGCATTATGGACAAATCACCATCGACAGCCCGGCTGATGTTCAGAGCCAGCGCGGCACCCGTATCCGGGTGACTTTGCCGCGCCATGTCGAAGCGACGTCCGCTGTGAACTGAGACCGTCGAGAGTATCGAATCAATGCCGCACATTTTGATCGTCGAAGACGAAACCATTATCCGCTCCGCCTTGCGCCGCCTGCTGGAACGCAACCAGTACCAGGTCAGCGAAGCCGGTTCAGTGCAGGAAGCACAAGAACGCTTCAGTATTCCCACATTCGATCTGATCGTCAGCGACCTGCGTCTGCCGGGTGCTCCGGGCACCGAGCTGATCAAGCTCGGCCAGGGCACGCCGGTGCTGATCATGACCAGCTACGCCAGCCTGCGCTCGGCGGTCGACTCGATGAAGATGGGTGCGGTGGATTACATCGCCAAGCCTTTCGACCACGATGAAATGCTTCAGGCTGTCGCGCGGATCCTGCGTGATCGCCAGTCAGCGCCTGCCGCCGGTGAAGCAGCGCCTTCCAAATCGGCCAACGGCAACGGCAAATCCGCCATCGACAACAGCAATGGCGAGATCGGCATCATCGGCTCCTGCCCGCCGATGCAGGACCTTTACGGCAAGATCCGTAAAGTCGCCCCGACCGATTCCAATGTGCTGATCCAGGGCGAGTCCGGCACCGGTAAAGAGCTGGTGGCCCGCGCCCTGCACAACCTGTCGAAACGCGCCAAGGCACCGATGATCTCGGTGAACTGCGCCGCCATTCCGGAAAGCCTGATCGAGTCCGAACTGTTCGGTCACGAGAAAGGCGCGTTCACCGGAGCCAGCGCCGGTCGCGCCGGTCTGGTGGAAGCGGCAGACGGAGGCACGCTGTTCCTCGACGAGATTGGCGAACTGCCTCTGGAAGCTCAGGCCCGCCTGTTGCGCGTACTGCAGGAAGGCGAAATTCGCCGGGTTGGCTCGGTGCAGTCGCAGAAGGTCGATGTCCGGTTGATCGCTGCAACCCACCGGGACCTCAAGAGCCTGGCGAAAATCGGCCAGTTCCGTGAGGACTTGTACTACCGCCTCCACGTGATCGCGTTGAAACTGCCAGCCCTGCGCGAGCGCGGCGCCGACGTCAACGAAATCGCCAATGCGTTCCTCGCTCGCCAGAGCGCGCGCATTAACCGCACCGACCTGAAATTTGCCGCCGATGCCGAACAGGCGATCCGGCACTATTCCTGGCCGGGCAACGTGCGGGAACTGGAAAACGCCGTCGAGCGCGCCGTGATTCTGAGTGAAAGCCCGGAAATCTCCGCCGACCTGCTGGGCATCGACATCGAGCTGGGGGATCTGGAGGACGACGAGTTCATCGGTCTGCCGGCGCAACCGGCCGGTAACGCCAGCAACAGCAGCCACGAGCCGACCGAAGATCTGTCGCTGGAAGATTACTTTCAGCATTTCGTGCTCGAGCATCAGGACCACATGACCGAGACTGAACTGGCGCGCAAACTGGGCGTCAGCCGCAAATGCCTGTGGGAACGCCGTCAGCGTCTGGGCATTCCACGGCGCAAGACCGGGGTCGCCAGCGAGAGCTGAACGTTACCTGTCGAGCGTGCGGGTAACGGTTGAGGATGTGAAAAAACTGTTACCTCAGTCTTTTCACGTAACAGAAGCCGGGGTTATCGGTAACGAAACCCCGGCTTTTTTTCGCCCCGAGAAAACGGTTATATCGACCTAACCCCTTGTTTTATTGGGGTTCGCAAAAGTTGGCACGGCCCCTGCTATATCTTTGGTACAAGAACAATAACAAGCAATGCACAAGACAATAAAAATAAGACGAATCGACTCACGCAAAATAAAAACAAGACGGCGAGAGGCGCAGCTAACTGATTCTTTTGGAGAGGCGTTGTATTTGGGGCTTGCCCCACGACCAGGCCGAGAACAACAAAAACTGTCCTAAGACAGAGCCTGTACTGGTTGGATCGAGAGATCACTGCAATTCAGCGACCAAAGCAATCCGTTTGCTCTTGGCTCCCGATTGGGAGGGTCATGAAGGAAAAGCTTCATGGCGAGGGCACTCAACAAAAACAAGAAGCCCGAATCAATAATAAAAAGAGCACGCAACTACTTCTTGGGGAGCTTCGGCTCCCCTTGTAGTTTCTCCTTTCCGGGAAATTCTCCCTTTCTGACGCATCTCCACCCCTCTAGCCTGCGGCCTGCAGCGCAAAACGGCAGCGTCCTACACCATCCCTCGACTAAATGCTAGAATCCCGGCCCATCATGCGGTCATTCTCTGGTATGGCCGAACATTCCTTCAAACAGTGCATCCCATGCTGAAGAAGCTGTTCCAGTCATTCCGAACTCCCCTGCGTCGTACGCAACACATCCGTAGCACGCCTGAAGTCCTCAACAGCGGCCAACATTCGCTGCAAAAGGCGCAATTCAGCCGATACGCGGTCAACATCGTCGAACGTCTGCAGGGCGCCGGCTACCAGGCCTATCTGGTTGGCGGCTGCGTGCGAGACATGCTGCTGGGCATCACGCCCAAAGACTTTGACGTTGCCACCAGCGCCACCCCCGAGCAGGTCCGCGCCGAATTCCGCAATGCGCGGATCATCGGTCGCCGCTTCAAGCTGGTACACATCCATTTCGGTCGCGAAATCATCGAGGTCGCGACCTTCCGTGCCAATCACCCGCAAAACGAAGACGACGAAGACAGCAACCAGTCTTCGCGCAATGAAAGCGGGCGCATTCTGCGCGACAACGTCTACGGCACCCTGGAAGAAGACGCGCAACGCCGCGACTTCACTATCAATGCCCTGTATTACGATCCGGTCAGCGAGCGCATCCTCGACTACGCCAACGGCGTGCACGACATCCGCAATCACCTGATCCGCCTGATCGGCGACCCGAAACAGCGCTACCAGGAAGACCCGGTACGGATGCTGCGGGCCGTGCGTTTCGCCGCCAAGCTCAACTTCGGCATCGAAAAGCACACCGTGCAGCCGATCCGCGAACTGGCGCCGATGCTGCGCGAGATTCCGTCGGCCCGGCTGTTCGAGGAAGTGCTCAAGCTGTTCCTCTCCGGGCATGGCGCCATCACCTTCGAGATGCTGGTCGACCTGCAGTTGTTCGCGCCGTTGTTCCCGGCCAGCGACGATGCGCTGGAATACAACCCGGAATATACCCACACGCTGATCAGCGAAGCGCTGACCAACACCGACTTGCGGATCAAGCAGAACAAACCGGTGACCCCGGCGTTCCTGTTCGCCGCGTTGCTGTGGCCAGCCCTGCCGGCCCGCGTGTTGCGTCTGCAGGAACGTGGCATGCCGCCGATTCCGGCGATGCAGGAAGCTGCCCACGAGTTGATCGCCGAACAGTGCCAGCGCATTGCGATTCCAAAACGCTTCACCATGCCGATCCGCGAGATCTGGGACATGCAGGAACGTCTGCCACGCCGCAGCGGCAAACGCGCCGACCTGTTGCTGGACAATCCGCGCTTCCGCGCCGGCTATGACTTCCTGCTGTTGCGTGAAAGCGCCGGTGAGCAGACCGATGGCCTGGGCGAATGGTGGACCGACTATCAGGACGCCAACGACAGCGAGCGCCGCGACATGATCCGCGATCTCAGCGGCAAGGAAGACGGCGCCAGCGGTGCGCCACGCAAGCGTCGCCGCAGCGGCGGTTCCAAGCGCAAGCGCGCCGGCGCACCGAGCGCCACGGGCGAATAAGGCATGGAACGCATCTACATCGGCATGGGCAGCAACCTGGCTGACCCGGCCGAGCAACTGCGCAGTGCGGTCGACTCACTGGGGCAACTGCCGGATACGGTCCTGGCTGGCGTGTCTGCCTTTTACCAGAGCGACTCGCTGCTGCCGGGCCAGCCGCGTTATACCAACGCGGTCGCAGCGCTCGACAGCACACTCGCTCCGCTGCAACTGCTCGATGCCTTGCAAGCCATCGAAAACGGTCAGGGTCGCGAACGTCTGGAGCGCTGGGGTCCTCGCACCCTGGATCTGGACATCCTGCTGTTCGGTGACCGCCTGATCGATGAGCCGCGCCTGAAAGTCCCGCATTACCACATGCAGGAGCGTGCATTCGTCCTGTATCCCCTGGCCGAACTGGCCCCCGAAGATCTGCGCCTTGCCGATGGCCGCACCCTTGCCGATCTTCTCGCAGCCTGCCCGTTCGTCGGCCTCGAACGCCTTCCCCACCCCTGACATCTATCCCACATCGACTTATGCAAATCCCGGTTTTTGTCGGACAAAAACTACGCAAATCAGGCCCGCCGGCCCGCTGAATCGCATCAGTAACGCCGGTAACACTCCCGTCGTAACAATGCGGTAACACATGCAATTGACTTCCTGAGGCCTCATCACGACTATAGGCGTCCCGCTGCCGCCAACCCGGCATACAAGGGCGCAATCCAGGCCTTATAAGCACGACAAAAGAGCGTGCGCCTGAATAGATGACGAATCACGCGCGTTACTCGCAGTAGTTTCCAAAGCGCCTGAACGAGGATTTCTTACATGCCAGCCATCACTCTGACCACGCTCCAGAGCCTCAAGCAGAAAGGTGAAAAGATCACCATGCTGACCTGCTATGACGCGACCTTCGCCCACGCCTGCAACGAGGCTGGTGTTGAAGTGCTGCTGGTGGGCGACTCCCTCGGCATGGTCCTGCAAGGTCACGACAGCACCCTGCCGGTGACCATTGCGGAAATGGCCTACCACACCGCCTGCGTCAAGCGCGGCAACACCGACGCCCTGATCCTGGCCGACCTGCCGTTCATGGCCAACGCGACCCTCGAGCAAACCATGACCAACAGCGCCATGCTGATGCAGGCCGGCGCGCACATGGTCAAGGTCGAAGGTGCGCTGTGGCTGGCGGATTCGATCCGCCTGCTGGCCGAACGCGGCGTACCGGTCTGCGCCCACATGGGCCTGACCCCGCAAGCCGTGAACATTCTCGGTGGCTATAAAGTGCAGGGGCGCAACGAGAACCAGGCACGCCAGATGCGTGCCGACGCGATCTCCCTGGAGCAGGCCGGCGCGGCGATGCTGCTGCTCGAATGCGTGCCAAGCGAACTGGCTGCCGAAATCAGCCAGGCGGTGAAAATCCCGGTGATCGGCATCGGCGCCGGCACCGACACCGACGGTCAGGTACTGGTCCTGCACGATATGCTCGGCCTGTCGATCAGTGGCCGCGTGCCAAAGTTCGTGAAGAACTTCATGCAGGGTCAGGACAGCATCCAGTCCGCACTGAAGGCTTATGTGAACGAAGTCAAAGCCACCACTTTCCCTGGGATAGAACACGGATTCTCTGCATGAACACCGTCAAAACCGTACGTGAACTGCGCGCCGCCGTGGCTCGCGCCCGCAGTGAGGGCAAGCGCATCGGCTTCGTCCCGACCATGGGCAACCTGCACAGCGGCCACATCGCATTGATCACCAAGGCCAAACAGCGTGTGGATTTCGTGGTCGCGAGCATTTTCGTCAACCCGCTGCAGTTCGGCGCCGGCGAAGACCTCGACAAATACCCGCGTACGCTGGCCGCGGATCAGGAAAAACTGCTGGAAGCCGGTTGCTCCCTGTTGTTCGCCCCGACAGTCGAAGAAATGTACCCCGATGGCATGGCCGGTCAGACCCGGGTCAGCGTGCCACAGCTTTCCGAAGGCCTGTGCGGCGCCAGCCGTCCGGGACACTTCGAAGGCGTGGCGACCGTGGTCAGCAAGCTGTTCAACATGGTCCAGCCGGACCTGGCGATCTTCGGTCAGAAAGACTTCCAGCAACTGGCGGTGATCCGCGCGCTGGTGCATGACCTGAACATGCCGATCCAGATCATCGGCGAGCCAACCGTACGTGCTGCCGACGGTCTGGCGCTGTCGTCGCGCAACGGCTTTCTCAGCGAAGAACAGCGTGCCGTGGCACCGGTGGTCTATCGCACCCTGTGCGCCATTGCCGACTCGATCAAGCAAGGCGAGCGCGATTTCCCGGCGTTGATCCAGGCTCAGCGGCAACAGCTGGAAGTGGCCGGTCTGCGGCCGGACTACCTGGAAATCCGCCACGCCGTGACCCTGCGTCCGGCGACGGCAGAAGATCGTGATCTGGTGATTCTGGTGGCTGCGTTCCTCGGCACCACCCGATTGATCGACAACCTGCACCTGAATCTCGATACCCCCGCGTAAACACCGCCATCCCCCTGTGGGAGCCTGCCTGCAGGCGAAAGCGATCCATCGGTCAGAAATGATGCTGACTGCAGGGCCGTAATCGCCAGCAGACTGGCTCCCACATTGCTTTTTATCACCTGCGGCGTGTATTGCTGCCTACCTGCCCATCGGGCAAACTGCCCGCCGTTCTACTCGCGCGATGAGCAGGGACTTGCTTGCATTACCCGCCGTCTGTCGGCCTCTCCTGTTATCGATGTTAAAAAAGTACAGGTAACAGGTCAGAAGAAGCCAAGACAGATCGCAGCGCTGGGTTTACTGTATTCGCCCTGCGCCAAAGTAATCGTGTCGACGCAGTTGCCCCCTCGCCCAAACATGGCGGGGAGGTCTTTTCAGTGTTCAAAAGGCCGTTCAAGTAAAAAGGAAAACCGCAGCGATGGCGTACTACCGCACTCCTCATGACGTTACCGCTCTGCCTGCCTGGCAAGCGTTGAAAGATCACCGCCAAGCCATGCAGGATTTCAGCATGCGCGAAGCCTTCAACGCCGATCCGCAGCGCTTCAATCAGTTCACTCTCAGCAGCTGCGGACTGTTTCTCGACTATTCGAAGAATCTGATCAACGCCGAGACCCGCAACCTGCTGGTGGGTCTGGCCAATGAAGTCGATCTCAAGGGCGCGATCAAGGCCCTGTTCGACGGCGAAATCGTCAACTCCTCCGAAGGCCGCCCGGCGCTGCACACCGCCCTGCGTCGCCCGGTCGGCGACAAGCTGTCGGTCAACGGCGTCAACGTGATGCCTGAAGTACACAAGGTGCTGAACCAGATCACCGATCTCGTGGGCCGCATCCACGACGGTCTGTGGCGCGGTTACACCGAGAAGCCGATCACCGACGTGGTGAACATCGGCATCGGTGGCTCGTTCCTTGGCCCCGAGCTGGTCTCCGAAGCCCTGCTGTCCTATGCCCAGAAAGGCGTGCGTTGCCATTACCTGGCGAACATCGACGGCAGCGAATTCCACGAGCTGACGCAAAAACTGCGCGCCGAGACCACGCTGTTCATCGTTTCGTCGAAGTCGTTCAACACCCTCGAAACCCTGAAAAATGCCCAGGCCGCTCGCGCCTGGTACCTGGCCCAGGGTGGTTCGGAAGCCGAACTGTATCGCCACTTCATCGCCGTCTCGAGCAACAACGCGGCGGCCGTGGCCTTCGGTATCCGCGAAGAGAACATCTTCCCGATGTGGGACTGGGTCGGCGGTCGTTACTCGCTGTGGTCGGCCATCGGCCTGCCAATCGCGCTGGCCATCGGCATGTCCAACTTCAAGGAACTGCTGTCCGGTGCCTACACCATGGACCAGCACTTCCAGAGCGCGCCGTTCGAACAGAACATGCCGGTGCTGCTGGCCCTGCTCGGCGTGTGGTACGGCAACTTCTGGGGTGCGCAAAGCCACGCGATCCTGCCGTACGACCACTACCTGCGTAACATCACCAAGCACTTGCAACAGCTGGACATGGAATCCAACGGCAAGAGCGTGCGCCAGGACGGCACCGCAGTGTCGACCGATACCGGCCCGGTGATCTGGGGCGGCGTCGGCTGCAACGGTCAACACGCTTACCACCAGCTGCTGCACCAGGGCACCCAACTGATCCCGGCCGACTTCATCGTGCCAATCGTCAGCTTCAACCCGGTCTCCGACCACCACCAGTGGCTGTACGCCAACTGCCTGTCGCAGAGCCAGGCGCTGATGCTCGGCAAGACCCTGCCGGAAGCCGAAGCGGAACTGCGCGACAAGGGCATGAGCGAAGACCAGGTGCAGAAACTGGCACCGCACAAGGTGATCCCGGGCAATCGTCCGAGCAACACCCTGGTGGTCGAGCGCATCAGCCCGCGTCGTCTCGGCGCACTGGTGGCGATGTACGAACACAAAGTCTTCGTGCAAAGCGTGGTCTGGGGCATCAACGCCTTCGACCAGTGGGGCGTGGAACTGGGCAAGGAACTGGGCAAGGGCGTCTACAACCGTCTGGTCGGCAGCGAAGAAACCGCCGCTGAAGACGCGTCCACCCAAGGCCTGATCAACTACTTCCGCGGCCGTCACCGCGGCTGATCCAGCCCTGAACACACCCCCTCTCCATGAGGGGGTGTTTGTTTACAGGTATTGAACCCTCCCCGCTCTCGGCGCATCTTTATCCTTGTCGCACAACAAGAATAAGGAACCGTCATGTTCGATATCAGCACGTTCCCCAAAGCCGATGCCGTCCGCCGGGCAGCCCAGTTGAGTCAGGACGACTACCAGCGCCTGTACCGCGAATCCATTGAACACCCCAGCACCTTCTGGGCCGAACAGGCCACCCGCTTCCTCGACTGGAGCACACCGTGGCAGACCGTCCAGCGCTATGACCTGAAGACCGGCCAAGCCGCCTGGTTTGCCGGTGGCAAGCTGAACGTCAGCTACAACTGCATCGACCGTCATCTGGAAAAGCGTGGCGATCAGACCGCCATCCTCTGGGAAGGCGACGATCCCGCCGAATCCACGCAAATCACCTACAGCAAACTCCATCACCACGTCTGCCGCCTGGCCAACGTGCTGAAAAGCCGTGGCGTGAAGAAAGGCGACCGGGTGTGCATCTACATGCCGATGATTCCCGAAGCGGCCTACGCCATGCTGGCCTGCGCGCGGATCGGTGCGATTCACTCGGTGGTGTTTGGCGGTTTTTCACCGGACTCGTTACGCGACCGCATTCTCGACGCCGACTGCCGCACCGTGATCACCGCCGATGAAGGCGTGCGCGGTGGCAAATTCGTGCCGTTGAAACACAATGTCGACAAGGCCCTGCAGAGTTGCCCGAATGTCGGCACCGTCGTGGTGGTCGAGCGCACACAGAACAAAGTCAACTGGGTCGAAGGTCGCGACCTCTGGTATCACCAGGCCGTGCGTGACGTCAGCGACGATTGTCCGCCGGAACCGATGGACGCCGAAGATCCGCTGTTCATCCTCTACACCTCCGGCAGCACCGGCAAACCCAAGGGCGTGCTGCACACCACCGGCGGTTACCTGTTGCAGGCGGCGATGACCTTCAAGTACGTGCTCGACTACCGCGACGGCGAAGTGTTCTGGTGCACCGCCGACGTCGGCTGGGTCACCGGCCACAGTTACATCGTCTATGGCCCGCTGGCCAACGGCGCGACCACCCTGATCTTCGAAGGTGTGCCGAGTTACCCGAGCACATCGCGGTTCTGGCAGGTGATCGACAAGCACAAGGTCAACATCTTCTACACCGCTCCGACCGCGCTGCGCGCACTGATGCGCGAAGGTGCCGGTCCGTTGCAGGAAACGTCGCGGCAAAGCCTCAGATTGCTCGGCAGTGTCGGTGAGCCGATCAACCCGGAAGCGTGGGAATGGTATTTCAACGTGGTCGGCGAACAGCGCTGCCCGATCGTCGATACGTGGTGGCAGACCGAGACCGGCGGCATCATGCTCAGCCCGCTGGTCAGCGCCCAGCGAATCAAACCGGGCTGCGCCACCCAGCCGATGTTCGGCGTGCAACCGGTGCTGCTCGACGAGCACGGCAAGGAAATCAAGGGGGCCGGCAGCGGCGTGCTGGCGATCAAGTCGAGCTGGCCGGCGCAGATCCGCAGCGTCTACGGCGATCCGCAGCGCATGGTCGACACCTACTTCAAGCCCTACCCCGGCTACTACTTCACCGGCGACGGCGCCCGCCGCGACGAGGACGGCGACTACTGGATCACCGGGCGCATCGACGACGTGATCAATGTCTCCGGTCATCGCATTGGCACCGCCGAGGTCGAAAGCGCGCTGGTGCTGCACGACAGCATCGCCGAAGCCGCCGTGGTCGGTTATCCCCACGACGTCAAAGGCCAAGGGATTTATGCGTTCGTCACACCCATGAACGGCACCGAACCCAACGACGAACTGAAGAAAGAACTGCTGGCCCACGTCAGCAAGGAGATTGGCAGCTTCGCCAAACCGGACCTGATCCAGTGGGCCCCGGCCCTGCCGAAAACCCGCTCGGGCAAGATCATGCGGCGGATCCTGCGCAAGATCGCCTGCAACGAACTCGACAGTCTCGGCGATACCTCGACCCTGGCGGATCCGAGTGTGGTGCAGGGCTTGATCGATAAACGCTTGAACCAGTAAGCGCAGCGGCAAGCGGCGAGCCTCAAGCTTGAAGCTCGCCGCTTGCAGCCGAGTTGCTGCTAAACTCCCGCGCCCCGATTCCCTCCAGCAAGGCGCAAGCATGTCTTCCCTGAATCAGGCGCTGCGCGCCGCCCTCGATCAACGCCAGGATCTGCTCGCCGAGCTGCACAGCCAGGGCACGGATTGCTATCGCCTGTTCCATGGCAGCCAGGAAGGTGCCGGCGGCCTGACGGTCGACCGCTATGGCCCGCAACTGATGGTGCAGAGTTTCCACCAGACGCTGGAACTCACCGACCTGCTGCAACTGCACGCCACGGTGAATGAAACGCTGGGCTTGCAAACCTTGCTGGTCTACAACGACCGCTCCCGTGGCAACTCGCGCATCGACCGCGAAGACAGCGTCTACCGCGCCGAAGATGCAGCACTGGTTGATCTGGTCGGCCACGAATGGGGCCTGAACTACCGCGTGCGCGGACGCCATGCCGGGCAGGATCCGCTGCTGTTCCTCGACCTGCGCAACACCCGCGGCTGGGTCAAGGATCACGCCAGGGGCAAAAGCGTGCTCAACCTGTTCGCCTACACCTGTGGCGTCGGCCTCAGCGCGGCTGCCGGCGGTGCCCGCGAGGTATGCAATCTGGATTTCGCCGAAGGCAACCTGGCCGTCGGACGCGAGAACGGCTTGCTCAATCCGCAACTGCCGACCATGGAATTCATTCAGTCCGACTACTTCCCGGCGATCCGTCAGTTAGCCGGGCTGCCGATCAGTCAGCGTCGCGGGCAGAAACTGCCGAGCTATCAACGCCTCGAACAGCGCCAGTACGATCTGGTATTGCTTGATCCACCCGCGTGGGCCAAGAGCGCGTTCGGCACTGTCGACCTGCTTCGCGATTATCAGAGTCTGCTCAAGCCAGCCCTGCTGACCACCGCCGAAAACGGCGTGCTGATCTGCTGCAACAACCTGGCAAAAGTCAGCATGGACGACTGGCGCGAACAGGTGCTGCGTTGTGCCGAGAAGGCCGGGCGACCGGTGCGCGAGTGGAGCGTAATAACCCCGGGCCGGGACTTCCCCTCACTGGACGGGCAACCGCCGCTCAAGACCCTGATTCTCCAGCTCTGACTCCCCCCCGGCAGGAGCCCCCTTCGGCAGCGCCTACAGACATTGCAGAAAAATCTGAATAATCCTGTCGCGCGCGATGTACTTCGGAACCGGAATCGCGTGCCATACTCCAAGGCACTCCGATTCAGACAGATGAAGCCGCACATGCCCAAAGGATTGATTCGCGCGATTGGCGCCCTGTTGACCGCTCTGGCCCTCTACAGCCTGCTGGGGTTTCTGATTCTGCCGGGCATTGCGCTGCGCATAGCCAACCAGCAACTGGCCAACCATGCAACGCTGCCTGCGCACCTCCAGCGTATCGAACTCAATCCGTTCAGCCTCGAAGTCACGCTTTGGGGCCTGGTCATCGGCGAACCGGGCAAGGAGCAGGTCGGTTTCGAGCGCCTGTACGCCAACCTGCAACTCGACAGTCTGTGGACAAAAGCCCTGCACCTGTCCGACATCGAACTCGACAAACCCAAGACCGAAGTCCTGTTCGCCAAGGACGGCAAGCTCAATCTGCTGGGCCTGTTCAAACTGCCGGCCAGCGAACCGACGCCGACCGATCCGAATGCCAAGCCTTTTCCACTGCGCATCGACCGGATCAAACTGGCCGGCGGCAACGTGCATTTCGAGGATGCACGCCCGAGCGAGCCGATCGAATTCGTCTACGACAAGCTCGACTTCGAACTGAACAACCTCAGCACCCTGCCTGAAGACAACGCCGACATGACCCTGGTCGCCATCGGCCCGTCCGGTGGGCAGATCGACTGGAAAGGCAACTTCAGCCTGATCCCGATCGCCTCACAAGGAACGCTCAAGGTCACCGATGGCCAGATGAAAGCCTTCTGGCCCTACGTTCGCGACGCCGTACCGCTGGCGCTGGAAAACGGTGTGGTCAGCCTCAGTACCGACTACAAGCTCAACCTGTCCAAGGAAACCGAACTGCTGCTGAGCAACGTCTCGGTCAGCGTCGCGCCGTTTGCGATCAAGACCCCGGACGGACGTCCGCTGGCAAGACTCGACCGCCTCGACGTCAGCGAAACCACGGTGGACCTGGCCAAACAGCAAGTAGTGGTCGGCAAGATCCGCAGCCAGAAACTCGAAACCTGGGCCGCCCTTGAAGCGGACGGGCAACTGGACTGGCAGAAACTGTTCGCCAGTCAGCCGTCCAAACCGGCTGCCAAGGCTGCGGCGGAACCCAAGAGCACCCCGGCGGCCGCCGACTCTCCGAAAGCGGAACCGACCGCCCCCGGCAAGCCATGGCAAGTGCTGCTCAAGGACGTGCAACTGCGTGACTACAAAGTGCATCTGGCCGACCGCTCGGCGAAACCCGAAGTCACGCTGGACGTCACGCCGCTGAATGTCGACCTGCAGAATTTCGACAGTCTCAACGGCTCGCCCTTCAACCTCAAGCTCGATGCCGGCCTGGGCAAACAAGGCAAGATCAACGCCGACGGCGTGGTCAACCTGGCGCCGGTCACCGCCCAGCTCAACGTAAAAACCCAGGACATCGACCTGCGCGTCGCCCAGTCCTACATCAACCCGTTCATTCGTCTTGAACTGCGCAGCGGCATGCTCGGCAGCGACCTGAAAGTGAACCTGAAAAGCACCGAGCCGCTGGCATTCAGCGTCACCGGCCGCGCCCAGGTCGACCAACTGCACACTCTAGATACCCTGAAGACCCGCGACTTCCTCAAGTGGCAGCAAGTGGTGGTCGAAGGCCTGAACTATCAACATGGCGACAGCCTGTCGATCGACAGGATCAACCTGTTCCAGCCATATGCGCGTTTCATGATCAACGATGACCGCACCACCAACATCGATGATTTGCTGATCCCGCAACCTGCCGATTCCGGAGCGAAAACGGCAGCGGCCAAACCAGCCAACAACTCGAAACCGCTGGGCATTCACATCGGTGGTATCGCGATCAATGACGGCTCGGCCAACTTTGCCGACTTCAGTCTGACCCCGAACTTCGCCACGGCAATCCAGCAACTCAACGGCCAGATCGGCACCATCGACAGTCGTCAGGCGAAACCGGCCAGCGTTGACGTCAAGGGCAAGGTCGACCGCTATGCGCCGGTGACGATCAAAGGCGCGGTCAACCCGTTCGACCCCATGGCCAGCCTTGATATCGCCACCAGTTTCAAACGGGTCGAACTGACCACCCTGACCCCCTACTCCGGCAAGTTCGCCGGTTACCGGATCCGCAAGGGCCGGCTCAATCTCGACCTGCACTACCTGATCACCAAGGGCCAGCTCAAGGCCGAGAACAAAGTAGTGGTCGAGCAACTGCAACTGGGCGAGAAAGTCGACAGCCCGGATGCCGTGAGCCTGCCGCTGAAACTGGCGATTGCACTGCTCAAGGATGTGGACGGCAAGATTTCCATCGAGCTGCCGGTCACCGGCGACCTCAACAACCCGCAATTCAGCGTGATGCCGATTATCTGGCAGACCCTGCGCAACCTGATCGTCAAGGCGGCGGCCGCGCCGTTCAAGTTGATTGGCGGACTGGTCAGCGGTGGCGGTTCAGAAGATCTGGGTACCGTGTCCTTCGCGCCAGGCTCCAGTGAACTGAACAAGGATGCCGAAGCGGCGCTGGTCAAATTGTCCCAGGCCTTGAAAGAGCGCCCGGCCCTGCGCCTGGAAATCGAAGGCACCGCAGCACAAAGCAGCGACGGCCCACTGATCGCCGAGCAACGTCTGGAACGCGAATACCAGTACAACTACTACAAGATGCTCCAGCGCCGTGGCGACAAAGTGCCGGCTCAGGCTTCGCTGATTCAGGTGCCGGATAACGAAAAAGGCCCGCTGCTCGAAGGCATCTACCGCACCCGTCTGAAAACCCAGCCACCAGCCGAATGGAAGGATCTGGGCAAGGAAGAACGCACGGCGAAAATGCGTGCCGACGTGATCAAGTTCTGGAGTAGCAGCGACGTGCTGTTGCGCCAGCTCGGTCAGGAACGAGCCAGCAGCATCAAGGATTATCTGGTGGATAAGGGCCAGTTGGCCGATGACCGCGTGTACTTCATCGACGCCAATCTTGGCGAAGCGCAAAGCGACGGCCGCGTGGTGACGCAAATGCATCTGGACGCCGAGTGATGAACAATCAATGGCTGGCTGCAATGGCGTTGGCGCTCGTCGCCAGCCAGGCTTCGGCATCCGATACCCTGCGCTGCGGCAGCCAGTTGGTGAGCCTCGGCGACCGCGCCAGCGAAGTGTTGCAAAAGTGCGGCGAGCCGATCAGTCGCGATGTGCTGGGCTACAAGCGCAGCGCCAATCGCCGTGAAGAGTTTCAGGTCGAGGAGTGGACCTACGGCCCGAGCAATGGCATGTACCAATACCTGCGCTTCGAGGGCAATCGCCTGCGGCAGATCAACAGCAAGCGCGGTAACTGACTCCACCACTTTCCTATCCCTGAAATAGAACAGGCCCCGACACGAATGCCGGGGCCTGTAATGGCCACAATCCGTGTGGCCGTTCGCATGAACTCTAAAGTGCGGCAGACGTATTGCTCGGCCCGCCTGTCGCGTCTTCTCCCGGTCCAGGCGAGAAGTCTTGCCTTACTCGGCTTTCAGGCCGTCAGCGGAGACCGCTTTCACACCTTTGATTTTCTTGGTGATGTCTACGGCCATTTTTTTCTGTGCTTCTGTCACTGCAACAGTGGAGGACAGAGACACGACGCCTTTGTTGGTTTCTACTTTGATGTCAGTGCCTGGAATGCCTTTTTCAGTGACCAGGTCGCTTTTGACTTTGGTGGTGATCCAGGTGTCGGAAGTAGCTTCTTTGGCCTTGGTCATTTCACCGGCAGCCAGAGTCATTGGAGCCTGGGTCGCCTGGGTGGATTGTGCGAATGCGCCGGTGGCCATGGTCAGGGTCAGCGCGGTAGCAGCAGCGGCAGTGATAGCGAACTTCTTCATACGAGTAACTCCTGTTTTTCTGGAAAGTCTGCTGGGTGTCTTGTCAGCAGGGTTACTGGAAGTATTGCGAACGCTGTGCCAACTTTTGAAAATACAATAAACTCTTATAAATCAATAATTTAGTGAAATTAAAAATTTTCGGAATCATGCAAATTGCATGACCCTTGAATTATCTACATGCAAGTTGCGGTTTTTGGGAAAGTTCCTAACACGCTGAAAAGATTGAAGCTTTTTTGTGAAGCACCGCAAAAGAAAATGCCCCGCAAAGCGGGGCATTTGGTGAGCAGAGGTCAAGCAATCAAGTACCGCTGCCAGGGCAACCTTTAGGGGCGTAGTCAGGGTTGACTGTCGAGGCGCAGCTCCAGACGCCCGCGGTGTTACCCGTCGCACCGCCAGAACGGGTCAGCGTGATGGTCTTGCCCAGTACCGGAGCCGGTGCGTTGGCCAGAGTGCAGACTATGGTGCCAGCTCCAGAAGACGCAGTACCCGAGGCAGTGACTGTGCCGCAGTTGGTTGTCGAATAGGATGCGTTACCGGTCACCAGCGTCAGCGTCGGGTCTGTACCTTGATTGATGGTGTCCTCGAACGGCACTTTCAGCGCGCTGATTTCCGCCAGACCTGCCGTCACTTTCGACCGTGCCTGGTACTTGGTGTATTGCGGCAGGGCAATGGTCGCCAGGATGCCGATGATCGCCACGACGATCAGCAGCTCGATGAGAGTGAAACCTTGTTGTTTTTTCATAGACACGCTCCATGCATGAGTCGGAATCTCATGATCTGAACAGGACTCAGCACAGCCCGTGCCAAGGCGCCCGCAGCCGCGCAGGCTGGGCGCGATCACGCTATCGCGGGGTTTCCTACAACGTGTAACCGCACTATCTGACACTTTTTGTCACCTGCACCGGAGAGGTTTGGCGCTGTCACTTGACTAGGCTATAAGTCATGAACTGTCTGCATCCGGGATTCCCATGAATGACATCGCTCTGAGCGGCCTGGCCAAACAGCTGGTCCAGGCCGAACTGCTCACGGAAAAAGTCGCCCAGCAAGCCTGGCAGCAGGCCCAGCGCAATCGCCTGTCGCTGGTCAGCTATCTGGTACAGAACAAACTGGTGAAGAGCTGGCAGGTCGTCGAAATTGCCTCGGAGCATTTCGGCATGGCATTCCTCGACCTCAACTGCCTGGACAAGGAAACCCAGCCCAAGGGCCTGGTCAGTGAAAAACTGGTGCGCCAGCATCACGCCCTGCCCCTGTGGCGGCGAGGCAACAAGCTGTTCGTGGGCATTTCCGACCCGAGCAATCACCAGGCGATCAACGACATTCAATTCAGCACCGGGCTGAGCACCGAAGCCATTCTGGTGGAGGACGACAAGCTCACCGACGCCATCGAAAAGTTCTTCGACACCCACGCTTCCGGTCTGGAAGACATGGCCGATGTCGACCTTGAAGGACTGGACGTCGAGTCAGTCGATGACAGCAAACAGGACGCCATCGGTGGGATGGACGCCGACGATGCTCCGGTGGTGCGCTTCGTCCACAAGATGCTGCTGGACGCGATCAAAAGCGGCTCTTCCGACCTGCACTTCGAGCCCTACGAAAAGAACTACCGGGTGCGCGTACGTACCGACGGCATCCTGCGTGAAGTGGCCAGGCCACCGATCCAGCTGGCCGGGCGTATCGCTGCACGCCTGAAGGTCATGGCCAGCCTCGACATCTCCGAACGTCGCAAGCCCCAGGACGGGCGTTTGAAGATGCGTCTGTCAAAAACCAAGTCGATCGATTTCCGGGTCAATACCCTGCCGACCCTGTGGGGCGAAAAAGTGGTGATTCGGATCCTCGACCCCTCCAGCGCCCAGATCGGCATCGACGCCCTCGGTTATGAGCCGGAGCAGAAAGAGTTGTACCTCGCCGCCCTGAAGCAGCCACAGGGCATGATTCTGGTTACCGGCCCTACCGGTTCAGGCAAGACCGTGTCGCTGTACACCGGGCTCAACATCCTCAATACCGTCGACATCAACATTTCCACCGCCGAAGACCCGGTGGAGATCAACATGGAAGGCATCAACCAGGTCAACGTCAATCCGAAGCAGGGCCTGGATTTCGCCCAGGCGCTGCGCTCGTTCCTGCGCCAGGACCCGGACGTGATCATGGTCGGCGAGATTCGCGATCTGGAGACCGCGGAAATCGCCATCAAGGCGGCGCAGACCGGTCACCTGGTCCTCTCCACACTGCACACCAACAGCGCCGCCGAAACGCTCACGCGTTTGCACAACATGGGCATCCCCGGCTTCAACATCGCTACATCGGTCAGCCTGATCATCGCCCAGCGTCTGGCACGCAAGCTGTGCAGCCATTGCCGAAAACCCATCGAGATTCCCCGCGAAACCTTGCTCAAGGAAGGCTTCCCCGAGGAACGCATCGGCAGTTTCACGATCTATGAGCCCGTCGGTTGCGATCAATGCAACGGCGGCTACAAGGGCCGCACCGGCATCTATGAAGTGGTCAGGAATACTCCCGAACTGCAGCGGCTGATCATGGCCGAAGGCAACTCACTGGAAATCGACAGCCAGATGCGCCTGGACGGCTTCAACGACCTGCGCACCTCGGGACTGATCAAGGCCATGCAGGGCATCACCAGCCTTGAAGAAATCAACCGGGTCACCAAGGACTGAACATGGCCGTCAAGGCAGCGAAAATCAGCGTCTACGCCTGGGAAGGCACGGACAGGAAAGGCAGCCGGATCACTGGCGAACTGAGCGGACAAAGCCCCGCGCTGATCAAGGCACAGTTGCGCAAGCAGGGCATCAACCCCGGTAAGGTGCGCAAGAAATCCGCGTCGTTGATGAACTTCGGCAAGCGCATCAAGCCTCTGGATATCGCCCTCTTCACCCGGCAAATGGCGACCATGATGAAGGCCGGCGTGCCATTGCTGCAGTCGTTCGACATCATTGGCGAGGGCTTTGACAATCCGGCCATGCGCAAGCTGGTGGACGAGGTCAAACAGGAAGTCGCCGCCGGTAACAGCTTCGCCGCGGCCCTGCGCAAGAAGCCGCAATACTTCGACGAGTTGTACTGCAACCTGGTGGATGCCGGCGAGCAGTCCGGTGCCCTAGACACCCTGCTCGAACGTGTGGCGACCTACAAGGAAAAGAGCGAAAGCCTCAAGGCCAAGATCAAGAAGGCCATGACCTACCCCACCGCCGTGGTTCTGGTAGCCGCGGTCGTCACCGCAATTCTGCTGGTGAAAGTGGTGCCGCAGTTCCAGTCGGTGTTTTCCGGCTTCGGTGCCGAACTGCCGGCGTTCACCCTGATGGTGATCGGCCTGTCGGAATTCATGCAGCAATGGTGGTGGGCGATTCTCGGCGTGCTGGTCGCAGCTTTTTTCGGCACCCGCCATGCTCTGAAGAAATCCCAGGCCTTGCGCGATCGCCGTGACGCCTGGCTGCTCAAGCTGCCGCTGGTGGGCACCATGATGTACAAGTCTGCTGTGGCCCGTTTCGCCCGGACCCTGTCGACCACCTTTGCCGCCGGCGTGCCGCTGGTCGAAGCGCTGGACTCGGTTGCCGGAGCCACCGGCAACGTGGTGTTCAAACGCGCGGTGCTGCGCATCCGCCAGGACGTGGCCACCGGTATGCAGCTGAATTTCTCGATGCGCACCACCGGCATGTTTCCCAACATGGCGGTCCAGATGACCGCCATCGGCGAGGAGTCCGGTGCTCTGGACGACATGCTCGACAAGGTTGCCGGGTTCTACGAGGAAGAAGTGGATAACATGGTCGACAACCTCACAAGCCTCATGGAGCCTTTCGTCATGGTGGTACTCGGGGTGATCGTCGGCGGACTGGTGGTGGCCATGTACCTGCCGATCTTCCAACTCGGCTCAGCGATCTGACATGCCCATCGACGAACTCTTCGCTCTCTATCCGCTGGCCTTTGTCTTCACCGCTCTGATACTCGGACTGGTGGTCGGCAGCTTCCTCAATGTGGTGATCTGGCGTCTGCCAAAAATGCTCGAGCGCGAATGGCGCCAGCAGGCTCACGATGTGCTTGGGCTGCCTGTCGAAACACCGCTGCCGGTTTACAACCTGATGTTGCCGCATTCGCAGTGCCCGCATTGCGCCCACCGCATTCGTGCGTGGGAAAACATCCCGCTGCTCAGCTACGTGTTTTTGCGCGGGCGCTGCTCGTCATGTGCGGCGCCGATCAGCAAGCGTTATCCACTGACCGAACTGGCCTGCGGTCTGCTCTCGGCGTTCATCGCCTGGCATCTGGGCTTTGGCTGGCCGGCATGCCTGCTGATCGTGCTGACCTGGGGCCTGCTGACGATGAGCCTGATCGATATCGAACATCAGCTGTTGCCCGACGTGCTGGTGCTGCCGCTGCTGTGGCTGGGGTTGATCGTCAACAGCTTCGGCCTGTTCGTCTCGCTGCACGACGCGCTGTGGGGGGCAGTAGCTGGCTACATGGCGTTGTGGTCGGTGTTCTGGCTGTTCAAGCTGTTCACCGGCAAGGATGGCATCGGTCACGGTGATTTCAAGCTGCTGGCACTGCTTGGGGCCTGGGGCGGCTGGCAGATTCTGCCGCTGACCGTCCTGTTGTCCTCGCTGGTGGGAGCGGTGCTGGGGGTGATTTTGCTCAAGTTGCGCGACCGGAATACCTCGACGCCGATCCCCTTCGGCCCCTATCTGGCAATTGCCGGCTGGATTGCCTTGCTCTGGGGTGGTCAAATAACCGACTTCTATTGGCAGTTTGTCGGTTTGAAATGAATACCCCTGTGGAAAAACCCTGGATTCTCGGCCTGACCGGCGGCATCGGCAGTGGCAAAAGCGCGGCGGCCCAGCACTTCATCGACCTCGGTATCCATGTCGTGGACGCCGATCATGCAGCACGCTGGGTGGTTGAACCGGGTCGTCCGGCGCTGGCGAAAATTGCCGAGCACTTCGGCCCGGATGTCCTGCAGGCCGACGGCACACTGGATCGCGCCGCATTGCGCAAGCTGATCTTCGAAGTGCCGGAGCAACGCCGCTGGCTAGAAGCGCTGTTGCATCCGCTGATCGCCGAGGAAATCGCCCATCACCTGGCGCTGGCAAAATCTCCTTATGCGATTCTGGTGTCGCCGCTGCTGATCGAGTCCGGACAATACGCGATGACCCAACGGATCCTGGTGATCGACGCGCCGCAACAACTGCAGATCGAACGCACCTTGCAGCGTGACCAGACCAGCGAAGAGCAGGTCCAGGCGATCCTCAAGGCCCAGTCCAGCCGCGAAGACCGCGTGAGCCGTGCCGACGATGTGGTGGTCAACGACCGCGACCTCGCCTGGCTGCACAGCGAGGTCGAGCGCCTGCATCACTTTTACCTGACTTTATCCGGAGGCCAGTCATGAGCCAGACCCCAACCGTAAATTGCCCGACCTGCGGCGCCCCGGTGGAATTCACCCCCGAGAACAAATTCCGGCCGTTCTGCTCGGACCGCTGCAAACTGATCGACCTCGGCGCCTGGGCGTCGGAAGAACACAAGATTCCGGTGGCCCCGGATGCCGAGGACGAACTGTTTTCCGGCGATTTCGACCCGCGCCACTGATCCTCTGATCAGGGCCGCATGAAGCCGTAGTCCTGATCGTCGTCGAGGTTTTCCGCCAGAAAGCGCAACTCGTCGGCCAGGTCTTCGGCATTGCGTACGGCCTTGCTCTGTTGCACCACCGCACTGAGCAGGGCCCGCAGGCTCAGGCCCGGATCGAACCCCACCTCCTGCGCCATCTCCAGACTCTGCCGGGTTTCCTGCCTCGCCCACTCGTACACGCTCATGCCGCTGCTCCTGAAGGGATTTTGCCGAGCATGAAATGCTGCGCATCAAGTGGATTTGATGTGGATCAAGACTTGGGATCGTCGTCCTTCCAGGGCGCCGAAAGGTAGCGCGTGCGGTTGAAGGTCTCCAGCCATTCCGGGCTGAACACCACCAACGCGCTGATCACCATGCCGTTGATGAACGCTTCGGGAAAAATCAGCAGCCACAGGTAACCGATGAAATCTTCCAGCCATTCCGGCATGGCGAAGAGGCCGTCGTACCAGAGCAAGGTCAGGCTCAGCGTCAAACACAACAACGCCGACAGCGCTGCGGCGAAAAAGCCGGAACAGAAGATGTACACGAACGGATTGCGCGGTTGGGCGCGCTCGACCAGGATCGCCACGCATTCGGTGATCAACACCGGCAACAGGATCAGCAAGGCGCCGTTGACCCCGACAGCCACCAGATCCTGACGTCCCAACAACACCAGTCCCAACTGCGCCACCAGTCCGCCGACGATTGCCAGCGGCCAATCCAGCAGCAGTGTCACCGCTGTCATGCCGATGAAGTGGTAGGACACGCCGCTATCGAAATCCCTGCGCACCAGCCACAGCAGAAACAACGCGAACACCGTGCCGAACAGCAAATGCTGACGGCGGTTGTCGCTGAACAGCTCGACCCACGGTACGCGGACAATCGCCCAGAGCAGCACCGGCAGGTAAATCAGCCAGCCCAGCAGCAGGCTCGCAGACGACAGCAGCTCGGCGCCGATCATGGTTGCGCCTGCTCCAGCGCCTCGCGCAGTTCCGCAGCCTGGGTGTATTCATGCCGGGCCAGCAAACGCCCGTCCTTGAGTTGCAGCCAGAGCACCGTGCCTTCGGCCCCGGGATAGCGCGAGGCCACACGGCCTTCGCGATCAAGCAACACTCGATAGCCATAGTCACGCATGGCCGGAATAGCGAACATCTTTGCAATCAACGCCGGCATGCGCTGGATATCGGCGACAAACACCGCATGCCGCGCCTCCAGATAGCCCTTGGGCTGATCGGCCATGGCTTGCTTGAGCAGTTTCGCACCGTCCATGTCACGCGCCACCAACAGCGTCGTGGTGCGGTTATCGAGAGTAAACGGCTGATCGTACTGATCCAGCAGCGTCCAGGATGCCAACCGCTCACCGACCTCCAGCGCATGGGCCCATAGCGGAACCACAGCGAACAACAACAGCCAGCGAAATTTCACATTCAGCCCCTTTCATTCGACGTTGATACACGGTGCCATCAGTCTACACCGACCCTCCCGACTGCCCACTGATGCACTTTGCCGCGCGAACGCTTTCAGCTTGTCGCAATTGAACGCTAAGCTTGGGCCTATGGATGACTCGGATTATTTACGCCTGCTGACCATCGCCGCCGAGCAGGCCAACGCGTTCCTGTCCAATGCCCGCAAATGGGAGCGTGAGCGTTGGGTCTGCCAGCGCCTGCTGCAAGGCTTGAATATTCCCTATCGCGCCGACGAATTCGCCCCGGCTGGCGAGCCCCCGGACGTGTTGTTTCGAGACGCCAACTTCGAGGTGTTTTTCGTCCTCGACGAAGGTCGCCGGCTCAACGACGAATGGCGCGATGAGCTGCAACGCCGGCGCAGTGCCTTTTCCCTGAGCCAACTGGTACGCCGCGAAGCCAAGCCGCGACGAATTCCGGCCAATGAATTTCTGCTCAGACTGGCGCCGACCCTGCGCAAGAAGGCGCACAACTACAAGGAACGGGGCATGGACCTGGGCGAGCTGGACATCATTGCCTTCGCCAGCCTGAAACGCGAAGTGCTGGACCTCAACAGCCACTTTCCACCGCCCACCGAATATCTGCGTCAGGGCTGGCGCTCGCTGTCGCTGGTCGGGCCGACCTTCGCCCGGGTGTTGTTCGCCCACCCCGATGCGCCAGACTTTCTGCGCAGCAATCTGGGTCGCAGCATCGTGTTCGATGTCGGGATCAGCCTGTGACGCCTCTTCAACAATTGATTGCCGATGTCCCGCAGTCCGGGCGTGTGCGCTGGATTGGCGTGCGCCCCGAATCCCGGGGTCCGATGCTCGCGCTCGATGCGGTTGAGGCGCGGCTCGAGGCCGGGCTCACCGGCGATCACGCTCGGCCCGGTGTGCGCAATGCGCGGCAGGTGACGCTGATTCAGTGGGAACATCTGGCTGTCATCAACGCCCTGATGGGCCGGTCGGCCGAACAACCGGTCACGCCTGAAGATCTGCGGCGCAATCTCGTCATCAGCGGGATCAACCTGTTCAGCCTCAAGGGGCGGCGCTTTCGCATTGGTCAGGCGATTTTCGAAACCACGGGCTGGTGCCAGCCGTGCGCGCGCCTGCAGAGCAACCTCGGCCCCGGAACGTTCCAGGCGGTGCGCGGGCATGGCGGAATCACCGCGCGAGTGTTACAAAGCGGGATCATTCGCCTCGGGGACAGTGTGTCTGTCGAACCGGTCCCGGACAGTGGCTATGCTGCGTTCAATCCCGGATAAAAAATCCGCTGTAGCTTGTTCACATTCAGCAACGTCTACCCCTGACGAGGCCTCATATGACCAGCCGCCTGAACCCCGAAGACCAGAAGCATGTCGAAGAGTACCTGCAACTGTCCCAACACCGTGTCGAGCGCCGGCCATTCCGGCCGTGGATGCTCCTGGTGCTGGTGCTGGCAGTGACCATTGGTCTGGGCCTGTTGAGCCGACTTATCAGTTACCTGACGCTATGAGCAGCATCGCGCTCGCTTGGGTAACCGCACCGATTTCCTTTAAAAACCTTGCGAGCTATCCCTATGTCCCATCGTATTGTCATTGTCGGCGGCGGCGCCGGCGGTCTGGAGTTGGCTACCCGTCTGGGTAAGACTCTGGGCAAACGCGGCACTGCCAGCATCCTGCTGGTCGACGCGAACCTGACGCACATCTGGAAACCGCTGTTGCACGAAGTGGCCGCCGGATCGCTGAACTCCTCCGAAGACGAACTCAACTATGTCGCCCAGGCCAAATGGAACCACTTCGAGTTCCAGCTGGGGCGTATGAGCGGGCTCGACCGTGAGCAGAAAAAGATCCAGTTGGCCGCCACCTACGACGAAAACGGCGTGGAACTGGTCCCGGCGCGGGAAGTGCCGTATGACTCGCTGGTGATCGCGGTCGGCAGCACCACCAACGATTTCGGCACTCAGGGTGCAGCGCAGCATTGCCTGTTCCTCGACACCCGCAAACAGGCCGAGCGTTTCCACCAGCAACTGCTCAACCACTACCTGCGAGCTCACGCCGGACAATCCGATGGGGTCCAGCAGATCAGCGTGGCCATCGTCGGCGCCGGCGCCACGGGCGTCGAGCTGGCAGCAGAGTTGCACAACGCGGCCCATGAACTGGCGGCGTATGGTCTGGACCGGATCAAGCCGGAAAACATGCACATCACCCTGATCGAAGCCGGGCCACGGGTGCTGCCAGCGCTGCCGGAGCGAATCAGTGGGCCGGTGCACAAGACGCTGGAAAAGCTCGGGGTCAATGTGTTGACCAACGCGTCGGTCAGCCAGGTCACCGCCGACAGCCTGATCACAGCCGATGGCAACGAGATCAAGGCCAGCCTGAAAGTCTGGGCCGCCGGGATCCGCGCACCAGGTTTCCTCAAGGACATCGATGGCCTGGAAACCAACCGCATCAACCAGCTGCAAGTGCTGCCGACGTTGCAGACCACCCGTGACGAAAACATCTTCGCCTTCGGTGACTGCGCCGCGTGCCCGCAACCGGGCTCCGATCGCAACGTTCCACCACGGGCCCAGGCTGCGCACCAACAGGCCTCGTTGCTGGCCAAGTCGCTGAAACTGCGGATCGAGGGCAAGACCCTGCCGGAGTACAAGTACACCGACTACGGCTCGCTGATTTCGCTGTCGCGCTTCTCGGCGGTGGGTAACCTGATGGGCAACCTGACCGGCAGCGTGATGCTCGAAGGCTGGCTGGCGCGGATGTTTTACGTGTCGCTGTACCGCATGCACCAGATGGCGCTGTACGGGCCGTTCCGCACGGCGATGCTGATGCTGGGCAGCAAAATCGGACGCGGTACCGAGCCGCGCCTGAAGCTGCACTGATGTAAAAACACCGTGGGGGCGGGCTCGCCCTCACGGTGTTTTGTTTTCTACTGTATCTGCCCGCAGCTTTCCCCACCTTCGCTTACAAACGCCCCGCTCCTCGACACAGACGCGATACACCGCCACCGCTTAATGGCCACACCCGAGCACACCTGCTCCGGCTTGATCGCCCTTAACGTGTGGTTGCGCTGTGCAACCGAAGGAGAATGCAATGTCCCGTACTTCGAAAATCGGCAAAAACTCCCTTGGCCTGGTCGGTGCCGTACTGGCCGGTGGCCTGATGCTGTCCGGCTCGGTGTTCGCCGCACAACCTCTGGCTCAGGGTTATATGGTCGCTTCGGCCGAGACCTCGGTGAAAACCCCGGAAGGCAAATGCGGTGAAGGTAAATGCGGCGATGCGTCGATGGCCAAGACCGACACCGATGGCGACGGCAAGGTCTCGCGCGCCGAATTTCTGAAGGTCGCGCCGAAGTCCGACTTCGACAAGATCGACACCAACCACGACGGCTTCATCGACGAGCAAGAGGCGTACAACAACGTCAAAGCCAACTTCGAAGCCAATGGCAAGAAAATGCCGAAAGGTCTGTTCGAACACCTGAAAGACCAGGACGGTGCCTGACTTTTCAGCCTGCCCGATAACACAAAGCCGCGCTTTCTCTGACGAGAAGCGCGGCTTTTTCACGCCTGCATGATTACAGCTGGAAGCGCCGCACCATGCCCTGCAGGGCATTGGCCAGTTGCGACAGTTCATGGCTCGACGCATTGGTTTGATCGGCACCCGCCGCCGAACGCACCGACAGATCGCGTATGTTCACCAGATTGCGATCCACTTCCCGTGCCACTTGCGCCTGCTCTTCGGCGGCACTGGCGATCACCAGATTGCGCTCGTGGATTTCGTGTACCGAGGCCGTGATCGTCTGCAACGCCTCACCGGCCCGCTCGGCCAGCACCAGCGTGGTGGCCGCCCGCGAGGCACTGGCCTGCATCGACTCCAGCGCCAGGCTCGAACCATTGCGCATGCCCTGCACCATCTGCTCGATTTCCTGGGTCGATTGCTGAGTGCGATAAGCCAGCGCCCGGACTTCATCGGCGACCACGGCAAACCCGCGTCCACTCTCCCCGGCCCGTGCCGCTTCGATGGCGGCATTGAGTGCCAGCAGGTTGGTTTGTTCGGCGATCGCTCGAATCACGTCCAGCACTTTGCCGATGTCTTGTGACTGATTGGCCAGCGATTGCACCAGCTCGCCGGTGTGTTCGACTTCGCTGGCCAAGGCGTTGATGGCGCCGGCGGTTTCGCTGACCCGTTCCTGACCCAATTGCGCCGACTCGCTGGACTGGCGCGTGGCGTCGGACGTCGACACCGCGTTACGGGCGACTTCCTCGACCGCCGTGGTCATCTCGTTGACCGCGGTGGCGGCTTGTTCGATTTCGTTGTTCTGTTGTTGCAGCCCTTGCGTGCTGTCGTGGGTGACCGCGCTCAGTTCATCGGAAGCGGTCGCCAGTTGCGTGGCCGATCCGCTGATGCCCTGCAGGGTTTCGCGCAGGTTCTGCTGCATGGTCGCCAACGCCTTAAGCAACCGGCTGACTTCATCGTTACCGTGGGTTTCGATCGGGCGGGTCAGATCGCCTCTGGCGACGTGTTCAGCCGCGTCGACGGCGGCGCTCAGGGGGCGAACGATGCTGCGGGTCAGCAACATGGCCAGGGCCACGGTGGCCAGCGCCGCCAAAGCGATGAACAAGGTCACGATGGTGCGCGAAGTTTCGTAGTGGGCGGCAGAGTTCTGACTTTCGGCGGCGACCTGGCGGGTAAACAGATCGGCCAGATCGTTGAGTTGTTTGCCGGAGCCGTCGACCACGGTTTTCATGTCGACCAGCAGCAGTTTGGTCAGCTCGTCACGCTTGCCTTGCTCGGCAAGGGTGAACGACTGGGCGATCCCGGAGCGGTAGGCAGCAAAGGTCTTCTTGAACTGATCGTACAACTGCTGACCTTCCGGGGTGGTCACCAGCCGGTCGTAAGCGGCGATTTTCTCGCTCAGCTCCTTGTCGCGGGTATCCATCTGGCTGCGGTACGTGGCGATGTTGGCCGGATCCTGATCCAGCGCCATGCGCAGGGAGATGGTGCGAATGCGCAACATGATCTCGCGAATCTCGTCACCGCCGCGAATGCTCGGCAGCCACTGCGTCTCCACCGCCACTTCGCTGTCGCGGATGCTCGACATCTGCCCCAGCGCAAACACCCCGAGCAACGCCACCAGCACCGCGATCAGGGCAAAGCCCAGGGCGGCACGGGGAGCAATATTCAACTGACGAAGCAACATGACGAACGCCCTTTTCTTGTATTGGCCGGATTCAAGGGGCGATCAATGGCAGCCTCCTTGCGTTAGCGGGCTATCGGCAAGTTGTATGACGACTTGAATGAAACATTTCCGAAGGGCAAAAAAAATCCCCGTATCTTTCGATACGAGGATTTTTAATATGGTCGGGGTAAGGGGATTCGAACTCCTGACATCCTGCTCCCAAAGCAGGCGCGCTACCGGACTGCGCTATACCCCGGTAAAAAAAAGGCGACCTTTCAAAGATCGCCTTCTTCGATCAGCGCTTTTGGCCTCTGATCTTAAGATTCGATCCCAGTGTTACCTGGTTTCAAAAATGGTGGGTCGTGTGGGATTCGAACCTACGACCAATTGGTTAAAAGCCAACTGCTCTACCAACTGAGCTAACGACCCAAAAATGGTCGGGGTAAGGGGATTCGAACTCCTGACATCCTGCTCCCAAAGCAGGCGCGCTACCGGACTGCGCTATACCCCGGTTTGAAATTGGCTCCGTGACCAGGACTCGAACCTGGGACCCAATGATTAACAGTCATTTGCTCTACCGACTGAGCTATCACGGAACTACACATTTCAATTTACTACGGTGAAACTTGCAGCTTCTCGACACCGTTTTCGCATCGCTGCGTTCGTGTGTCTGAGGCGCGCTATTCTACAACCTAGAACACCTCTGTCAACCCCCTAAATTGCTTTCAAGTTAATGATTTGCAACTTATTTCAGATTTCTGCCCAGTGAGCTGAAACCGTGTTGGTGACTGACTGCGGGGCGCACTTTACAAGCCTTTTCCTTTGAGTTCAACAGCCTGGCGAAAAAAAAGGCCTCGCATTGCGAGGCCTTCCTTACTTCACCACCGGCAGGTCTCAGTTGAACGTGATCTCGTCGTTCTCCACGACACCGGTCGCGGTCTCGCCCGGCATGAAACGCCCCGACAGGATCAACTGCGCCAGCGGGTTCTCGATCCAGCGCTGGATCGCCCGCTTCAGCGGCCGTGCGCCATAGACCGGGTCGTAACCGACGGCAATCAGCTTGTCCATCGCTTCCGGGCTCAGTTCCAGCTTCAGCTCGCGCTCGGCCAGACGGCTGCGCAGACGGCCCAGCTGGATCTCGGTAATGCCCGCGATCTGATCCCGCGCCAATGGCTCGAAGATCACCACTTCGTCGACCCGGTTGATGAACTCCGGACGGAAGTGGGTGGAAATCGCATCCATCACCGCTGCCCGTTGCGCTTCACGATCACCGACCAGTTCCTGGATCTGCATTGAACCGAGGTTGGAAGTCATGACGATCACGGTATTGCGGAAGTCCACCGTGCGGCCGTGGCTGTCGGTCAGGCGCCCATCCTCCAGCACTTGCAGCAGGATGTTGAATACATCCGGGTGCGCCTTCTCGACTTCGTCCAGCAGGATCACCGAGTAAGGCTTGCGCCGTACCGCTTCGGTCAGATAACCACCCTCTTCGTAGCCGACGTAGCCCGGTGGCGCCCCGATCAGCCGTGCCACGGAATGTTTCTCCATGAACTCGGACATGTCGATCCGCACCATCGCCTCTTCCGTATCGAAGAGGAATTCGGCCAGCGCCTTGCACAGCTCGGTTTTACCGACACCGGTCGGGCCGAGGAACATGAACGAGCCGCTCGGACGATTCGGGTCTGACAACCCGGCACGGGACCGCCGCACCGCGTTGGCCACTGCGACCACCGCTTCGTCCTGGCCGATCACACGCTGGTGCAACAGGCTTTCCATCTTCATCAGTTTGTCGCGCTCGCCTTCGAGCATTTTCGACACGGGGATGCCGGTCCACTTCGAGACGACTTCGGCGATTTCCTCTTCGGTCACCTTGCTGCGCAGCAGCTGGTTCTCGCTCTTGCCGTGCTGGTCGACCATTTGCAGGCTGCGTTCCAGATCCGGGATCACCCCGTACTGCAACTCGGCCATGCGGTTCAGATCGCCTTTGCGGCGCGCGGCTTCCAGTTCCTGACGGGACTGTTCGATCTTCTGCTGAATCTGTGCAGAACCCTGCACTTCGGCTTTTTCCGAGTTCCAGATTTCTTCCAGATCCGAATACTCACGCTCGTGACGGACGATTTCTTCCTGGAGTTTCTCCAGACGTTTCTTCGCCGCGTCGTCGCTTTCTTTCTTCAGTGCCTGGGATTCCACCTTCAACTGAATCAGGCGCCGCTCCAGCCGATCCAGCACTTCCGGTTTGGAGTCGATCTCCATGCGGATGCGGCTGGCCGCTTCGTCGATCAGGTCGATCGCCTTGTCCGGCAACTGCCGGTCAGTGATGTAACGATGGCTTAGCTTAGCCGCCGCGATGATTGCGCCGTCGGTGATCGCCACCTTGTGGTGAACCTCGTAACGTTCCTTGAGGCCACGCAGGATCGCGATGGTGTCTTCTTCGCTCGGCTCGTCCACCAGCACTTTCTGGAAGCGCCGCTCGAGGGCTGCGTCCTTCTCTATATATTGGCGGTACTCGTTGAGCGTGGTCGCACCGACGCAATGCAGTTCGCCACGGGCCAGGGCCGGCTTGAGCATGTTGCCGGCGTCCATCGAGCCTTCGCCTTTGCCGGCGCCGACCATGGTGTGCAGCTCGTCGATGAACAGAATGATCTGCCCTTCCTGCTTCGACAGCTCGTTGAGCAACGCTTTCAGGCGCTCTTCAAACTCGCCGCGATACTTGGCACCGGCAATCAGCGCGCCCATATCGAGAGACAGCAGACGCTTGCCGCGCAGGCCGTCCGGCACTTCGCCGTTGATGATGCGCTGGGCCAGACCTTCGGCAATCGCGGTTTTACCCACGCCAGGCTCGCCGATCAGCACCGGGTTGTTCTTGGTGCGGCGTTGCAGAACCTGAATGGTGCGACGGATCTCGTCGTCACGGCCGATCACCGGGTCAAGCTTGCCTTCTTCGGCGCGCTTGGTCAGGTCGACGGTGTATTTATCCAGCGCCTGACGCGACTCTTCGTGGTTGGCGTCATTGACCGCCTCGCCACCGCGCAGGTTGTTGATCGCGTTTTCCAGCGCTTTTTTGCTCACGCCCTGGCCGAGCAGCAACTTGCCGAGCTTGCTGTTCTCGTCCATCGCGGCGAGCAGCACCAGCTCGCTGGAAATGAACTGGTCGCCTTTCTGCTGGGCCAGACGGTCGGCCTGGTTGAGCAGACGCGCCAGATCCTGCGACATGTTCACGTCGCCGGTCGGATTCTGGATTTTCGGTAATTGATCGAGCTCTTTGGTCAGCTCTTTACGCAAGCTGTTGACGTCGAAGCCCACCTGCATCAACAGGGGTTTGATCGAACCACCCTGCTGTTCAAGCATGGCTTGCATCAAATGCGCCGGCTCGATGGCCGGATGATCGTGGCCGACGGCCAACGATTGGGCATCGGACAACGCCAACTGCAACTTGCTGGTTAAACGGTCTATACGCATGGGTCACCTTCCTTTTGAGCAGGCCGGACCTGAAAAACCATCCTGAATAAAGAAACCTGCCAGATACCGCTATAGATGCGGTCAATTCTGGAAGATTCAAGCGTCAGGGAGTTGATGCAGATCAGAGAGTTTAGCGGGTGAGCCAGACTAAGGAGGCAAAGCGACCGGTGCGCGACGCACGGCGATAAGAAAAGAAGCGCGGATCGGTCACGGTACAGAAACCGCCACCATAAACAGCGGTGACACCCCGAACCGCCAGACGCAGTCGCGCCAGCTTATAGATGTCAGCCATGAACTTGCCCGCATTGTGGCTCGGGACAAAGGCTGTCTCGGCTTCGGGCAATTGATTGATGAAGACGTCCCGGACTTCCGGGCCGACTTCGAAGGCCTGCGGACCGATGGCCGGGCCGAGCCAGACCAGAACGTCTTCGGCGGGCAAATCCAGACTGTCGAGGGTCGCTTCCAGCACGCCGGCCGCCAGGCCACGCCAACCCGCATGAGCCGCCGCCACGCGAGTGCCGGCACGGTCGCAGAACAGTGCCGGCAGACAATCGGCGGTCATCGCTGCACACGCGATACCGGGTGTTGCCGTCCAGCTGGCATCCGCCGTGGCCACCACGGACGGATCAGCATGCGCCACGGCAATCCCGTGCACTTGCTGCAACCAGGCAGGCTTTATGGAGAAGTGTTCGGTCAGACGCCGACGGTTTTCGGCGACGGCCTCGGGACGGTCATCGACATGATCGCCCAGGTTGAGACTGTCGAACGGCGCCTCGCTGACGCCGCCCTCGCGGGTGGTGACACAGGCCTTGACGCTGGCCGGCGCGGGCCAGTCCGGCGTCAGCCAGTTCATCCGACGAATGCCTCGCGATCCTGCTTGAGCAGGGTCAGCAGCCAGACCAGATCTTCCGGCAACGGCGATTCCCAGCTCATGCGCTCACCGGTGGTCGGGTGATCCAGCTCCAGAAACCGCGCGTGCAGCGCCTGACGCGGGAAGTGCTTGAGGGACTCGACCATGGTCTGGCTCGCCGCTGGCGGAATGCGGAAACGACCGCCGTACGCCGGATCGCCGACCAACGGGAAGTTGATGTGCGCCATGTGCACGCGAATCTGGTGGGTACGACCGGTTTCCAGCTTCACCCGCACGTGAGTGTGGGAACGGAAGCGTTCCAGCACGCGGTAGTGGCTGACCGCCGGCTTGCCGCCTTCCATCACCGCCATGCGCTGGCGCTGCTGGCCATGCCGACCGATCGGCGCGTTGATCTTGCCGCCGGCCGTCACCACACCGATCACGATGCACTCGTAGATCCGGCTGACACTGCGGCTTTGCAGCTGCGCGACCAGTTTGGTCTGCGCCTGGATGGTCTTGGCCACCACCATCAGACCGGTGGTGTCCTTGTCCAGACGATGCACGATGCCGGCACGCGGGACATTGATGATGTCCGGCACGTGGTGCAGCAAGGCGTTGAGCAAGGTGCCATCGGCGTGACCGGCGGCCGGGTGCACCACCAGGCCGGCAGGCTTGTTGATCACCAGAATGTCGTCGTCTTCATAGACGATGTCGAGTTCGATGTCCTGAGCGACCCATTCACCCTGGGCCTCCTGCTCGGCAGTGAGCTCAAGGATGGCACCGCCATGAACGATGTCGCGCGGGCGGATGACCGCCCCGTCCACAGTCAGGCGACCTTCTTTGATCCAGGCGGAAAGGCGCGAGCGCGAGTGCTCGGCGAAGAGTTGGGCGGCGACTTGATCGAGGCGTTGGCCGCCCAATTCGGACGGCACCTCTGCGCGAAGTTCAATTTTATCGGACATGCTCGGACTGGGCGTCGGCTACAGCCTTTGGTTTCGGCTGCGCGCTTGTGGTTAAATACGGCGTCTTTTGCCCCGGGGCTTTTCAACGGGGCGCTCATCATAACAGGACGGCCCCGCCCAAGACAGCGGCCGTCATAGGGACGCAAGCCGCCATGCAAGTGAAACACCTGCTGCTGATCGCCATCCTCGCATTGACCGCTGCTTGCTCATCGAAGGAAGTCGTAGACGAAAACCTGAGCGAAACCGAGCTGTACCAGCAGGCTCAACAGGACCTGGACAACAACAGTTACACCAGTGCCACCGCCAAGCTGAAGGCTCTGGAGTCGCGCTATCCGTTCGGTCGCTACGCGGATCAGGCACAGCTCGAACTGATCTACGCCAACTACAAGAACTCGGAGCCGGAAGCCGCAAAATCCGCCGCCGAGCGCTTCATTCGTCTGCACCCACAGCACCCGAACGTCGATTACGCCTACTACCTCAAGGGCCTGACCTCGTTCGACCAGGACGTCGGCCTGCTGGCGCGCTTCCTGCCGCTGGACATGACCAAGCGTGACCCGGGTGCTGCCCGCGATTCGTACAACGAATTCGCCCAGCTGACCAGCCGCTACCCGAACAGCCGCTACGCACCGGACGCCAAGCAGCGCATGATCTATCTGCGCAACCTGCTGGCAGCCTACGAAATCCACGTGGCCGACTACTACCTGACCCGTCAGGCCTACGTCGCTGCCGCCAACCGTGGCCGGTATGTCGTGGAAAACTTCCAGGAAACTCCATCGGTCGGTGACGGCCTGGCAGTGATGACCGAAGCCTATCAGCGTCTGCACCTGGACGAACTGGCGGCCACCAGCCTGGAAACCCTGAAGCTCAACTACCCGAACCACCCGAGCCTGAAAGACGGTCAGTTCGTACCGTCGGTCGCCGAAGCCGACAACCGTTCGTGGCTGAGCAAGGCCACTCTGGGCCTGATCGAGTCCCGTCCGCCGCTGCCGCCGGGAGAGACCCGCGCCAACCAGGACGTGCAGAAGCAGTTCCAGGACGCGAAAGACGCGATCCCGAACGAGCTCAAGCCCAAAGACGAAAACGGCGCAGTGATCGAAGAGGAAGAGCACGGGGCGGCCGGCAACAACGACGACCGCTCGTGGTTCAGCTACATGACTTTCGGTGTGTTCGACTGATCACAACGCAAGTACGAGAAAGGGAGATCTTCGGATCTCCCTTTTTTATTGCCGCGTTTTATTGCGCTGTGCGCCTGTCGAGTCCTTGGCTAAACTGCCGGATCATCAGCCAAAAAGCCGCCCATCATGCTTCGTCTACTCTTCTGGATCGCCCTGATCGCCGCCGCCGTCTGGCTGTGGCGCAAACTCAAGGCGCCTGCCGCCCCCACGCAATCCCCCCGCGAAAAGGATGCTGCGCCGATGGTGCGTTGCGCCCATTGCGGCGTGCACCTGCCGCGGGATCGTGCGCTGAGCCTTCAACAACAGTGGTATTGCAGCCAGGCTCACCTCGAGCAAGGCCCAGGCTCCAGTGATCGCTGAGGCCACCAACGCCACTCGCAGACAGGCCCAGCGACTGCTGCGCCTTTATCACCTCTACCGCCTGAGCGTCGGCATCACCCTGGTGCTGCTGATCTCCAGCAACATGGACAACCGCCTGCTGACGTCAGCCGATGACGAGTTGCTGCGCAACGGCAGCTGGTTGTACCTGGTGCTGAACATCCTGCTGGTGGTGTTCCTGGAGAACATCCGGCGGCCGGCCCGATTGTTCGGCCTGGCCCTGGTCGACATCCTGCTGCTGTGCGGGCTGTTCTACGCCGCCGGCGGCGTGGCCAGCCCGGTGGGCAATCTGCTGATCGTCTCGGTGGCCATCAGCAACACCCTGCTGCGACGACGGATCGGTGTGCTGATCGCAGCGATCGGGGCGCTCGGCATCGTCGGCCTCAGTTTTCTGCTGAGCTTCAGCCATCCCTTGAGCGCCAATGACTACCTGCAGGCAGGCACCCTTGGCGCTCTGTGTTTTGCCGGAGCACTGTTGGTACAGGGGTTGATCCGTCGTCTCGAAATCAGCGAAACCCTGGCCGAGCAACGGGCCAGCGAAGTGGTCAGCCTTGAAGCGCTCAATGCCTTGATCCTGCAGCGCATGCGCACCGGCATTCTGGTACTCGACGAGCGGCGCCGGGTACAACTGGCCAACCACAGCGCCCGGACGCTGCTGGCACAGTCACCCCTCGAAGGCCAGTTGATCGATGACTATTCGACCGCGCTGGTCGAGCGCCTGAATCTGTGGCTGAACAACCCGACCCTGCGCCCGCAGAGCCTGAAAATCGCGGCCAACGGCCTGGAACTGCAACCGAGCTTCATCGCCCTGGAACAAAGCCCGAACCGCCAGACCCTGGTATTTCTCGAGGACCTGGCGCAGATTTCCCAGCAAGCCCAGCAACTGAAGCTCGCCGCACTCGGGCGTCTGACCGCCGGTATCGCCCACGAAATCCGCAACCCGCTGGGCGCGATCAGCCATGCTGCGCAGTTGCTGCAGGAGTCCGAGGAACTCGACGGCGCGGATCGGCGTCTGACGCAGATCATCCAGGATCACTCCCAGCGCATGAACCGAGTCATTGAAAACGTCCTGCAACTGTCCCGACGCCAGCAGAGCGCGCCGCAACGGCTGGACCTGGAACCGTGGCTGGCGCAGTTCGTCGCCGAAGCCCGGGAACAGGCCGGCGAGCGCCAGCGGATACATTTGCGTATCGACTCCGGGGACTTTCGCACCCTCATGGACCCCGGTCAGTTGACGCAAATTCTCGACAATCTGTTGCGCAACGGCTGGCGTCACAGCGCCCTGCTGCACGATCCGGCCGAAGTGTGGCTGACGCTGTTCATCGACCGCGAAAGCCAGCTGGCTGTGCTCGAAGTGCAGGACAACGGCCCCGGCGTGGCACTGGATCAACAGTCGCATCTGTTCGAGCCCTTCTTTACCACCAGCAGCCAGGGCACCGGCCTTGGACTTTATCTGTCCCGTGAGCTGTGCGAAAGCAACCAGGCCCGCCTAGACTTCATACCACGCCAAGGCGGCGGCTGCTTTCGCATCACCTTTGCTCACGGACGGAAACAAAGTTGAACACGAGCCCACGGCAAAAAATCCTCATCGTCGACGACGAACCGGATATCCGCGAACTCCTGGAAATCACCCTGGGACGGATGAAACTCGACACGTTCAGCGCACGCAACCTCGGCGAAGCCCAAGCGCTGCTGAACCGCGATACCTTCGATCTGTGCCTGACCGACATGCGCCTGCCGGATGGCACCGGACTGGAGCTGGTGCAGCACATCCAGCAACGTTATCCACAATTGCCGGTGGCGATGATCACCGCCTATGGCAGTCTGGAAACGGCGATCAACGCCCTGAAAGCCGGGGCTTTCGACTTCCTGACCAAACCGGTAGACCTCAGTCGTCTGCGGGAACTGGTCGCCACTGCGTTGCGCATGTCGGCGTCGGGCAATGTCTGCACCGCGATTGATCGCCGGCTGCTCGGTGACTCGCTGCCCATGCGCAATCTGCGCAAGCAGATCGATAAACTGGCCCGCAGTCAGGCGCCGGTCTACATCAGCGGCGAGTCCGGCAGCGGCAAGGAACTGGTTGCCCGGCTGATTCACGAGCAAGGCCCACGCGCCAGCCAGCCGTTTGTACCGGTGAACTGTGGGGCGATTCCTTCAGAGTTGATGGAAAGCGAATTCTTCGGTCACCGCAAAGGCAGTTTCACGGGTGCGGTGGAGGATAAGCCGGGCCTGTTCCAGGCTGCCCATGGCGGGACGCTGTTTCTTGATGAAGTGGCAGACTTGCCGCTGTCGATGCAGGTCAAGTTGCTGCGGGCGATTCAGGAAAAGGCCGTGCGCAGCGTCGGCGGCCAGCAGGAAACCGTGGTCGATGTGCGCATCCTCTGTGCGACGCACAAGGATCTCGACGCGGAAGTCGCCGCCGACCGCTTTCGTCAGGACCTGTATTACCGACTGAACGTGATCGAACTGCGGGTGCCTTCTCTGCGCGAACGTCGTGACGACATCGAAGCCTTGGCCAGCCATATGCTCAAGCGTCTGGCGAACGGTACCGGCCAGCCGGCGGCGCGCCTGCATCCACAAGCGCTGGAGGCATTGAAGAACTACCGCTTCCCGGGAAACGTGCGGGAGCTGGAGAACGTGCTTGAGCGGGCGCACACCCTGTGTGAAAACCGCACGATCGAGGCCGACGACCTGCGCCTGAGCGAAGGCAATTGCACAGCCGAGGGCGGCATTGCCGATCTCACGCAGATCGACAACCTCGAAGACTATCTGGAGAACGTCGAGCGCAAGCTGATACTGCAGGCCCTGGAAGAAACCCGCTGGAACCGTACCGCAGCGGCCCAGCGGTTGAATCTGTCCTTCCGTTCGATGCGCTACCGGCTCAAGAAGCTCGGCCTGGATTAAATCCGTCCGGTCGGGGCATACGGCGCCGGATCAATGATCGGCGCGCGCCCCAGCATCACATCGGCAAACAACTGACAGGACGCCGGCGCCAGCACCAGTCCGTTGCGGTAATGCCCGCAGTTGAGCCACAAGCCATCAAAACCCGGCACCCGGCCGATGTAGGGAACGCCCTCCGGCGAGCCGGGACGCAATCCGGCCCAGTGTCCCACCACTTCGGCATCCGCCAGCGCTGGCAGCAATTCGACCGCCGAGGCCTTGAGGCTTTCCAGTGCATTGTCGGTCGGGGTCTTGTCGAAACCTTCGTGTTCCAGCGTGCTGCCGATCAGGATGTGCCCGTCGCGACGCGGAATCGCGTAGCGCCCCTTGGCCAGCACCATGCTCGGCAGGAAATCCGCCGCGCACTTGTAGAGAATCATCTGGCCCTTGACCGGTTCCACCGGCAGCGACAGGTCCAAGGTCTTGAGCAATTCGCCGCTCCACGCGCCCGCCGTCAGCACGACCTGATCGCCAGCGATCACACCGGTGGAAGTCTGCACGCCCACCACACGCTCGCCTTCAAGGACAAACCCGCTGACTTCACACTGCTCGTGAATCGTCACGTTCGGCAGCGCCTGCAACGCCGCTTTCAAAGACTTCACCAGCCGCGGATTGCGTACATTGGCCACATCAGCCATGTAGATCGCCCGGGAAAACCCGCCACCGAGCACCGGCACCGCATCATGCGCCGCCGAGATATCCACAGCCCGCAGCGGACGGTTCTCCCGCGCGGCCCACGCCAGCGCTTCGGCCTCGTCATCCAGATCCAGCCAGTACAGGCCGGTGGTGTGAACCTCGGGATCAACCCCGGTATCGGCAAAAAGACGCTCGCCCAACTGTGGATAAAAATCCTGCGACCAGTGCGCCAGCGCGGTGACGGCCGCGCTGTAGCGCCACGGGTACAGCGGAGACACGATACCGCCGCCGGCCCAGGACGATTCCTGGCCGACGTTCGAACGATCCAGCAGCACCACGCTGCCGACCTCGGAGGCGAGATTGTACGCCGTGAGCAGGCCAATCACCCCGCCACCGACAATCACCACTTGCTGTTGCCTGGTCATGTTTGATCCAACCGTAAAAAAGACAGTGGGCGCAAATGGCGCCCGAAATATAGCGGCTCAGCGGCCCCAGCAATCCTTGGTGGTCAGCCCGGTGGTCGCGTTGTTCATGCTTCTGACACCGGTGTTGGTGAGGGTGAAATCCCCGCACTTGTCAGTGGCCATGGCCGTGCCGGTCTTGCGGGTCGCGGTCAGCACAAAGGTCTGGTCAGCGATGGTCGGGGTAATGGTGTAGAAATCATTACCCGTGCTGAGACCGGTGACGCCCGTGTAAACATTGTTTCTGGTGTAGAAGCGCTCGAGAGTCTGCGCCTGCTCCGTCAGCAGCGATACCACCTCGGCGCGACGGCCCTTCTTCAGATATTCGGTATAGCTCGGTGCGGCAATGGTGATGATGATCCCGATAATCGCAATCACGATCATGATTTCGATCAGGGTGAATCCTCGGATGGATCTGCGCATGCCTCAACTCTCGCTTACTGAATTTGTCGCCACATGATACGACGACTGCCGCCGCCGCCCTTTTCCACCAGGGTGGTGATGTTGCCACTGGAGTCGGTCTCGATCTTGCCCTTCCCGGCGTTGACGATGGCGTTCAAGGTCGGGATGCCGCCGGTGAATATCACTCCGCTGGAAATCGTGTCGCTGCTGTCGACGACACCATCGGCGTTGGTATCGAGCACCGCGTAGTTGAGCATCTTACCGCTGAACGCATCGAGTTCGACCAGTTTACCGGTGCCAAAACTCGCACAAGGATCAGTGGTGTCGACACTGGCCGTGGTAAACACGATGCGCCCGAGTACGATGCTGGCCTGATTGATCACCCGCTCGCCGGTCAGCACGTTGTTGTATACCAGCGGCAGGTACCAGCCCTTCTCCGCCGGATAGGTCGTGTCATTCTGGGTTGTGGTCAGGAACTGCCCGGAGCTGCCGGAGAAGGATCCGGTAATCGCTTGCGCCTGCAGACTGCTGACAGTCAGTTGACCCGAACCCCCATCGGCATCCCAGACCGAATAAAACGCCTGCAAGTCCTTGTTGGTCTTGTCGGCGGTCTCGTTGAATTTGCCGGTGCCGACGAAAATCTGTTTGCCACCCAGAGCATTGTCCGCCAGCAACGGTTGCGCGGTGATCGGCTGAGTCGCCCCGCCGGCTGTGGTGAACAGCGGCTTGCCGGAAAACGCCACGCCCCAGCTGTCGGACGAAGCGGCGCTCAGGTCGAACTTCCACAGCCGCCCCTTCAAGTCACCGCCATACGCGGCCTGCACCACGTTCTGCGAATTGACCCGCAGCTTCACCGAGGACAAACCGTTGGTGGTTTCCGTACTGTCGATGACGATTTTCCTGATCAGCGAGCCGTCACGCACATCCAGCACATACAGCGCCGCCACCCCGGAGTTGCTGCCGTAACCGTTGGCAATGAACGCTGCCCAGCGACCATCGGCCAAGCGTGCCACTTCCGGACGGGCGTAGGCGTAACCCAGATCATTAAAAGCGTTGGAGGTGCTGGCAGTAGCCGGCGCGCTGACTTCCCACAAGGCACGGATAACGTTGCCTGCCGAGGCATCGAACAGTTGGAGCCCGTAGAAGGTTTTGCCCCCGGCCCCCGTCCCGCCAATGGCCAGGGTTTTCCACGCCGTGCCGAATTGCGCATCGAATACACCCAGTTGACCGTCCACCAGAAACTTGTGGCTGACGCCGTTGACGTAGTTCGGATCGGCAATCAGGCGCAGCGAGGCCAATACGCTGGATGGCATGTAGGCATAGCGCCGGGTACCGTTAGCCGAGTTGATGACGCTGACAAATCCGTCATTGGCGTTCACCACGAGGCTGGCATTCATGTTCGAAGCCTTGGTGGTCAGGTAGGTGCTGTAGGTGGTATCGCCAGCCAGATCGGAGGCGGTTTTATCCGTGGGTGAAGCCAGCACCAGCGGCGAGTTGATGATGTCCCCGAGCAACACGCTGCGCACTTTGAGCCCGGCCTTGTTGGTGCCCTTGCTCCATTCGACCAGGTCTAAGCCGCTGATGCCGGTGGGCAAACCCTGACTGAGAACGGTCTGCTGGGTTGGAGAGAAATTACCGTAGGCCAGCGTCACCGCCGCATTGTTCAGAGTGTTCCACGACTGGTAGGTCGGCGCAGTGGCGCCGGGCACGATGGCGGTGTCGGTGGTCCACAGCACGGCCGACGTATTGACCGCCCCGGCCGAGGTGAAGCCAAAGGACTTGATCGTGCCGCGCCAATCTTTGGGATCGTAGGTGGTTTGAAAAAAACTGCTGCCAGCGGTCAGCGTGGTGCCGCTGGTCACACCCGCACCGCCGGAACCAGCCTTGGAGGTGATATCGCTCAACGCCGAAGACAGCGCGACATTCAGGCCGGCGCTGTCGGTCGCCTGGTAGTAGCGGCCCTGTCCGTAATCGGCGGCGTCCGAGAGCATGTCGTTGGAGGCGGTAAAACCTACCGTGTAGGTATTCATGTACTGCTTGGGAAAATCCACCGCATTCCAGCTCTTGCCTGCCGCGTCGGTACCGCTGAAACGCATGTCGATGTCGAAGGCGAACTTGGCGATATCGTCCAGATACAGCGTATCGCCCTCCCCGTCCCCGTTCAGGTTGTTCCCGTCATTGTTGATGCCGTCCCAGTTCGGCAAGCGGCTGCCGCCCAGCGGGTCGTTGTTCGGAAAGGTGCGGTCGTAGGTCGGCAGGCCGTCGGTGATGACCACCCCGTAGTTTTTCTGGCAGCGGTACTGGATCGGGCTGGTGTAGGTGCTGGGGGTGCTGTTGTAGTACGGCGTCATCCCGCGCATGTAGCGGGTGATTTCGTAATAGGTCTCGGCCAGTGGCGTGTTGGCCACCGCGCTCAGGCCGTTGATCGAGGAAATCAGTGCGTTGTAGTTGTTGTCGGCCTGGGCCTGGGTCACGCTGCCGCTGACCGGTGACAAGTCGCTGATGGAGCGTGCAATGAAACCACCGTTGCCGGGGTTGTTGCCGGTGGCCGGGTTGAAGGTGGCGAGGCCCATGCGCAGGTTGCGGTTGCTGGTGACCAGTGCGGTAGAGACGTTGCGCGCCACGTTGATCCGGTAATCGTTGGGAATGGCTCCGGTAGTGAAATCGCGTGTGCCGTTGTTGATCGCCAGTCCGACCACGTAGGAAATGTAATCCGCCGAATAGCGAGTGTTGCCGCTGCCCACCGGATCCGGCAGCTTCAGACAGAGCGGTGTCAGGCTGTTGTTGTAGAACGCATAGGCACCGCCGGAGCAGCCGGAAGTCGGCAGGCTCGAGAGAAAGATCGTATCGCCGGTGATGGCGGTCGAGCTCAGGCACAGGCCGATGACCGCGTTGCACTGCCGTGCCGGCGTGCGATCCTCGGCCGGATCGAACCCCGCCGCATAAATGATGCTGTTCATACTCCCTGAGTCGTCGATCAACAGCATGACGTTGGGCGGTACTGCGGCCGCGCTCAACAGCGGCGATTCGGACGGCGTGAACGCATATGCCGGCGTCGCCACATACAAGCCCGTCAAAAGCCCCGCCAGGCAGGCTCGCCACCTTGAGCGTCGCTCAATACTTCGCATAAACGCTCTCCACCACACTGCGTGAGCTGCCGACGATGCCGACTGCCGTGACCCGGTACAACGTCGCCGAGGTGTTGCTCGGCACGTTCACCGCCGTCAGGGTCGTGCCGATGTTCTGCACCCCGTAGAAGCCGCTGCCGGCGGCAATCCAGGTGACACCCGACGTGGAATTGAGCCCCGCTGAACTGACCACCGATGACTCCGCCGGCGGCGCGCATTGCGTGGTGTTGGCACACACCGCCAGCGAATAACTGTCCAGTTGCACGGCACTTTCACCAATGCGCAGCGCCGCCTCGGCCGTCTGGAACGATTGATTGCGCAGACTCACACTGCCGGCCATTTTTTCCTGCAGGTTGGCGCTTTGCATTGATGACAGGCCGATCACCGTGAGGAGCAGCAGAAACACCAGACTGACCAGCAACACCATACCGCCCTGGTACCGTCGCCGATGGAGAGAAACGTTCATCGCTCGCCCCTCACTGCAAGCGGTTGCGCAAGGCGGCAACCACGTTGAAGGTTTGATTGCTGACCCGATTGTTCGGGTCAGTGAGGGTCAGACTCAGGCGCACGCTGCGGATCCGCGCCGGATCACCGGGATTGGCGCTGTAGGTGGACGCCGCGACATCGGTCGCGGAACTCGCCAGACCGAACATCACGGAAAACGCACTGACGTTGTTCACCAGCACCTGCTGGGCCGGATTTCCGCTGCCGGTGCCCATCAGAATCTGGTTGTTGCTGAAGCTGTAGATCAGACGACGGATCGGGAACGCGATCTGCCCCGTCGCTGCTGTCCGTGCGCCGGTATAAGCAATGGCGCTGTTGCGGCAATCGGAGACCACGGTCCAGGTCGGCGTCCCACCCGCGCTGCCCACATCGGCGGTGACCAGGGTCAGCTTGAGATTGGCGTTGTCCCAGCTGATCGGCATGATCTGAGCCGCCGTGAAATCCCCCGCCGAGCTGGAATCGGTAATCGTGCCCAGACAGCCGAACATGCCCACCATGCGCAGTTCCTGGATCATCTTGCTCAGCACGAACCGCGCGTCTTCCTGCATGGCGGCGGCGCTGTTCTGGCTGACGTAGGTGTTTTTCGCCGCCAGGAAGATCTGCACCACGCCGAGCACCACGATCAGCCCCAGCGCCAGCGCGACCAGCATTTCGATCAGGCCGAAGCCCAGATTATGGCGCTTCATGGCGTGGCCACCGGGTCGACCGCAGCGCGGCTGGTCAGGACAAAGCTGCGGGTTGCACTGCTCGTATTGGCGGCGCGTGCGTCACTCCAGGTGATGGTGATGGTGTACACGCGTTGATTGAGGGTGATGCTGCCGGTGGCGGTCGGTCCGCCGAAATTGACGATATTGGTGGTGAAATCGTAGAGATCCTGATCCCGGGCGACACTCAGATTGCCCGTGGTCGGTGGTGTGACGGTGTAGTCGGCGCCCGAGTTGGCGCGGATCCGGTCCATCATGTCGTAGGCGATGAAACTGGCCTGACTGGTCATCCGCGAGCTGTCGGTGTATTTCAGCGCATTGAGCTGAACCGCCGCAGCCCCCAGTAACCCGACCGTCAGAATCAACAACGCGACCAGCACTTCGATCAGCGTCATGCCCTCCTGTGCGTGCTTGCTCCCTGCCCTCATCCGCAGCTTCCACCCGATTGAATTCGTCCGTTCAGACACACGTTCAGCGTCCTGCTTTGCGTTCCCAGCGTATAACTGAACACCACCGCCGTGGACGGTGCTGCCAGCCCTCCCAGATTGTTGAAATCCAGCGCGGTCACTCCTGAGGTTAGCGTCAGAGTCGCGCCGCTGCTCATCGCAGGAACAACCCGCAATACATTGGCCGGAGTGCCAGTACTGTCGTAGACCGACAGCTCGCCGGTCCAGACGCCGCCGCCGGCGCTCGGCCGCAAGCGAGTGGTGATGCCCCGGTTGATCGCCTCGAGCCTTGCGTAATTGAGGGCCCGTTGCAGGTCGCCGACTTCGGTGTCGGCCTTGCTGCCCTGGATCGATCGGGTAAACGCCGGGACGGCCATCGTGATCAGGATCACAACCAATGCGACCGCCACCAACACCTCGATCAGCGTGAAACCTTTTGTACGATGATCCATCGATGCCCTCCGTTGCCGTCGGCTATACCTGCCCAGTAAACCTAGAACATTCGACCGGGTTACGTCGGTTGATTTGCCCTGCCCGGCGCACGGATCGCGTCGAACACCCTGCATCAAGGAGGAACTGCTCATGCCGCAACAGGGATTCAGTCTGGTCGAACTGCTCATGGGACTGGCGATCGGCGCAATTGTTCTGTCGCTGGTCAGTCCGGCGCTCGCCACACTGAAGGAGTCAAACCATCGACAGCAGGCGGCAGAGTCGCTGATCAGCGGGATCCGCAATGCCCGCACTCAGGCGATCACGCGCAATCAGAGCGTGGTGATTCATGGCATCGACGGGGACTGGAGCCGGGGCTGGCGGATCATTCTGGATGTCAGTGGCAAGGGTGCGCAAGACCGCAGCAATCCGCTGCTGGTCGAGCACGCCAGTGACGGGCGAATACCCATTGTCGGCAACTGGTTCGTCAGTCGGTACATACGGTTCAGCAGTCTGGGGCAACCGCTGATGCCCGGGCGGGCATTTCAGGCAGGAAAACTACACATCTGTTCGACCCGCGAGCCGGTCAGCCAGCTTCAACTGGTGCTGGCGGCGACCGGTCGCGTGCGCCTGGCCAGCGAAAAGGCTGAACAGGCGCTGTGTCGAAAGGATAAAGCGGTCAGATCGAGCGTACGCGCAGCTCTTTAGGCATCGAGAACGTGATGTTCTCTTCACGTCCGGCCAACTCGTCGGCACCGGTGGCACCCCAGGCCTGCAACTGCTGGATCACGCCGCGCACCAATACTTCCGGTGCAGAGGCGCCGGCGGTGATGCCGATACGCTCGACACCATCGAACCAGCTCTTCTGCAGGTCTTCGGCGCCATCGATCAGGTAGGCCGGGGTGGCCATGCGTTCGGCCAGCTCACGCAGACGGTTGGAGTTGGAGCTGTTCGGGCTGCCGACCACCAACACCACGTCGCATTCGTCGGCCAGTTGCTTGACCGCGTCCTGACGGTTCTGCGTGGCGTAGCAGATGTCGTCCTTGCGCGGCCCACCGATGGCTGGGAAACGCGTGCGCAAGGCGTCGATGACCCGGCTGGTGTCGTCCATCGACAGCGTGGTCTGGGTGACGAAGGCCAGTTTTTCCGGGTCGCGTACCTGCAGCTCGGCAACATCCTTCTCGTCTTCGACGAGGTAGATCGCGCCGCCGTTGCTGGCGTCGTACTGGCCCATGGTGCCTTCGACTTCCGGGTGACCGGCGTGGCCGATCAGGATGCATTCACGACCGTCGCGGCTGTATTTGGCGACTTCGATGTGCACCTTGGTCACCAGCGGACAGGTGGCATCGAACACTTTCAGGCCACGGCCGGCGGCTTCGGTACGCACGGCTTGCGAGACGCCATGGGCACTGAAGATCACGATGACATCGTCCGGTACCTGATCCAGCTCCTCGACGAAGATCGCGCCACGACTGCGCAGGTCCTCGACGACAAACTTGTTGTGCACCACTTCATGACGCACGTAGATCGGCGGCCCGAACACTTCCAGGGCGCGGTTGACGATTTCGATCGCCCGGTCCACGCCGGCGCAGAAGCCACGGGGGTTGGCGAGTTTGATTTGCATGCTATGCCTCGTGTCTTGCGCGCAAGAAAATAGATCATTGCAATCCCAGCGGAAGCAGGCTTGCTCGCGAAAGCGGTGTGCCAGACAACTTTTATGTTGAATGTCAGTCAGCATTCGCGAGCAAGCCCGCTCCCACAGGGGTTCTGCTGTGTTACTCAGACGGCTTTGACGGAGAAGATTTCCACGTCAAAGGTCAGCGTCTTGCCGGCCAGCGGGTGGTTGAAGTCGACGGTCACTTGCGCATCGTCGAACTCTTTCACCACACCCGGCAGCTCAGTATTGGCCGCATCGTTGAAGATCACCAGCAGACCCGGCGACAGTTCCATGTCCGCAAACTGCGAGCGCGGCATGACCTGCACGTTTTGCGGGTTCGGCTGGCCGAACGCGTTTTCCGGCTCGACGGTCAGCGTGCGCTTGTCTCCGGCCTTGAAGCCGAACAGCGCCGCCTCGAAACCCGGCAGCAGGTTGCCATCGCCGACCTTGAAGGTCGCCGGGGCCTTGTCGAAGGTGCTGTCGACCGTGTCGCCGTTCTCCAGGCGCAATGCAAAGTGCAAGGTGACTTCCGTGTTCTGGCCGATGCGTTGCTCAGCCAATACCTGTTCAGTCATGAACGGCTTCTCCGGTTTTTTTACTTTTGAACATGTCCAGTGCCAGCATCACCGCACCAACGGTGATGGCGCTGTCGGCGAAGTTGAACGCCGGGAAGTACCAGCGGTTCTGCCAGTGCACCAGAATGAAGTCGATCACATGGCCCAGAGCAATGCGGTCATACAGATTGCCCAGCGCGCCGCCCAACACCAGCGCCAGCGCGATGGCCAGCCAGGTTTCGTTGCGGCCCAGGCGTTTGAGCCAGACCACCAGCACCGCACTGACCACCACCGCGATCAGGGCGAACAGCCAGCGCTGCCAGCCGGAGCTGTCGGCCAGGAAGCTGAACGCCGCGCCGGTGTTGTAAGCCAGGGTCCAGCTGAAGTAATCGGGAATGATCACGATCTGCTGGTACATCTCGAGCTTGCCTTCGAAGTAGAACTTGCTGGCCTGGTCGATGACCAGAACCAGCAAGCTCAACCAGAGCCAGCTCAGCCGTCCGAAACGGCCAACGGCATTAGGCATAGTGACGAACCTCGCCAGCGCCATCGATGTTGTCCACGCAACGGCCGCAGATCTCCGGATGCTCCGGGTTCACGCCGACGTCTTCACGGCAGTGCCAGCAACGGGCGCATTTCGGGAAGGCCGACTTGACGACCTTCAGCTTCAGGCCGCTGACTTCGGTGGCCACAGCTTCGGCCGGAGCCTGTACGAACGGCGCAACGCTGGCAGTCGAAGTGATCAGTACAAAGCGCAGCTCGTTGCTGAGTTTGGCCAGGTCGGCGCTCAGGGCATCTTCGGCGTACAGCGTCACTTCGGCTTGCAGGTTGCCACCGACGGCCTTGGCCGCGCGCTGGATTTCCATCTCCTTGTTGACCGCCACCTTCACTTCCATGATGCGATCCCAGTACTCGCGACCCAGCTCGAAGCCTTCCGGCAACTCGGTCAGGCCTTCGTACCAGGTGTTGAGCATCACCGATTCGTTGCGCTCGCCCGGCAGGTATTGCCACAGCTCGTCGGCGGTGAACGCCAGGATCGGCGCGATCCAGCGCACCAGCGCTTCGGAGATGTGGAACAGCGCGGTCTGGCACGAACGACGGGCCTTGCTGTCGGCGCCGGTGGTGTACTGGCGGTCCTTGATGATGTCGAGGTAGAAACCACCCAGCTCCTGCACGCAGAAGTTGTGGATCTTCGAGTAGACGTTCCAGAAACGGTATTCGCCGTAGTGCTCTTGCAGCTCGCGTTGCAGCAGCAGGGTGCGATCCACCGCCCAGCGATCCAGTGCCAGCATGTCTTCGGCCGGCAGCAGGTCGGTGGCCGGATTGAAGCCGGTCAGGTTGGAAAGCAGGAAACGCGCGGTGTTACGGATACGACGATAGGCGTCCGCGCTGCGCTGCAGGATCTGCTCGGACACGGCCATTTCGCCGGAGTAGTCGGTCGAGGCAACCCACAGACGCATGATGTCGGCGCCCAAGGTGTCGTTGACTTTCTGCGGCGCGATCACGTTGCCCAGGGACTTGGACATCTTGCGGCCGGACTCGTCCACGGTGAAGCCGTGGGTCAGCAGCTCGCGGTACGGCGCGTGATTGTCGATGGCGCAGCCGGTCAGCAGGGACGAGTGGAACCAGCCACGGTGCTGGTCCGAACCTTCCAGGTACAGGTCGGCACGCGGACCGGTCTCGTGGCCCATCGGGTGCGAACCGCGCAGGACGTGCCAGTGCGTGGTGCCCGAGTCGAACCAGACGTCGAGGGTGTCGCTGATCTTGTCGTACTGCGGCGCTTCATCGCCAAGCAGTTCGGCAGCGTCGAGTTTGAACCAGGCCTCGATACCTTCGACTTCGACGCGCTTGGCGACTTCTTCCATCAGCTCGACGGTGCGAGGGTGCAACTCGCCGCTTTCCTTGTTCAGGAAGAACGGGATCGGCACACCCCAGTTGCGCTGACGGGAGATGCACCAGTCCGGACGGTTGGCGATCATCGAGTGCAGGCGCGCCTGGCCCCAGGCCGGAACGAACCTGGTGTCTTCGATGGCTTTGAGCGAGCGCTGACGCAGGGTGTCACCGGACACCGGCTCCTTGTCCATGCCGATGAACCATTGCGCGGTAGCGCGGTAGATCAGCGGGGTCTTGTGACGCCAGCAATGCATGTAGCTGTGTTCGATGACGGTGGTGTGCAGCAGCGCACCGACTTCGGTCAGTTTTTCGACAATGGCCGGGTTGGCCTTCCAGATGAACTGGCCGCCGAAGAACTCCAGCGACGGCACATAGACGCCGTTGCTTTGTACCGGGTTGAGGATGTCGTCGTTGACCATGCCGTATTTCTTGCAGGTCACGAAGTCGTCCACACCGTAGGCCGGGGCGGAGTGAACCACACCGGTGCCGGCGCCCAGTTCCACGTAGTCGGCCAGGTACACCGGCGACAGACGGTCGTAGAACGGGTGACGGAAATTGATCAGTTCCAGCGCCGAACCCGGCGCGGTGGCCAGCACGGTGCCTTCGACGCCGTAACGGGTCAGGCACGATTCGACCAACTCTTCAGCCAGCACCAACAGCTTGTCGCCGATGTCGACCAGGGCGTAGGTGAATTCCGGGTGAACGTTAAGCGCCTGGTTGGCCGGGATGGTCCACGGGGTGGTGGTCCAGATCACGATCGAGGCAGGTTTGCCCAGCGACGGCAGACCGAACGCGGCAGCCAGTTTGGCTTCGTCGGCGATCGGGAACGCGACGTCGATGGTCGAGGACTTCTTGTTCTCGTACTCGACTTCCGCTTCGGCCAGGGCCGAACCGCAATCGAAACACCAGTTCACCGGTTTCAGGCCCTTGAACACGAAACCGCCCTTGACGATTTCGGCGAGGGCGCGGATTTCACCGGCCTCGTTCTTGAAGTCCATGGTCTTGTACGGATTGGCGAAGTCGCCCAGCACGCCGAGACGGATGAATTCGGTCTTCTGACCTTCGATCTGCTCGGTGGCGTAGGCACGGCACAGCTCGCGGGTCTTGTCCGCGCCCAGGTTCTTGCCGTGGGTCACTTCAACCTTGTGCTCGATCGGCAGGCCGTGGCAATCCCAGCCCGGGACATACGGCGCGTCGAAGCCCGACAGGGTCTTCGAGCGGATGATCATGTCCTTGAGAATCTTGTTCAGTGCGTGACCGATGTGGATCGTACCGTTGGCGTACGGAGGGCCGTCGTGCAGGACGAACTTCGGACGATCCTTGCCAATCTCGCGCAACTTTCCGTACAGGCCAATACTGTCCCAGCGCTGCAGGATCTGCGGTTCGCGCTGTGGCAGGCCGGCCTTCATTGGGAAGGCGGTGTCCGGAAGGTTTAGCGTGGCTTTATAGTCGGTCATTTAAGGCTCTTCATTAGCGATGGGCGCTAGGTGCGGCTAGTGCACGGGCGGCGGCGACATCCGCGCTGATCGCCGTTTTCAATGCCTCCAGGGAGGCGAAACGCTGCTCTTCACGCAGCTTCTGGTGGAAAACCACCGTCAAACGCCGGTCATACAGATCGCCGGCAAAATCCAAAAGATGTACTTCAAGGTGGGCCTTGCCATCACCTTGCACCGTGGGCCGCACGCCGATATTGGCGACGCCGGGCCAGGTCTTGCCGTCGATGTCGACGTCGACCAGGTAAACACCGGTGAACGGCACGCGACGGCGCTTGAGCTGAATGTTCGCCGTGGGCGTACCCAACTGGCGGGCCAGTTTCTGGCCATGCAACACACGACCGGCAATCCGGTACGGGCGGCCAAGCAGACGCTCGGCCAGGGCAAAATCGGCGGCGGCCAACGCGTTGCGCACCTGAGTGCTGCTGACGCGAATGCCGTCCAGCTCGACGGTTTGCGCAGCTTCGACGGTAAAACCGTGAACCTGTCCGGCCTGCAACAGAAAATCGAAATCGCCGAGACGGTCGCAACCGAAGCGAAAATCGTCGCCGACTTCCAGATGCTGCACGCCAAGGCCATCAACGAGGATGGTATCGACGAACTCGCTGGCGCTGAGCTTGCTCAGACGCTGGTTGAACGCCAGGCACAAGACCCGGTCGACCCCTTCGGCGGCCAGCAGCTGCAGCTTGTCGCGCAATCGGGCCAGACGCGCCGGTGCGGTCTCCGGAGCAAAGAACTCCCGTGGCTGCGGCTCGAAAATCACCACGCAGCTGGGTACGCCCAACTCGAGCGCACGCTCACGCAGTCGGGCCAGGATAGCCTGGTGACCACGGTGAACACCGTCAAAGTTGCCAATAGTGGCGACGCAGCCCCGATGCTGGGGGCGCAAGTTGTGAAGGCCTCGAACCAGCTGCATAACGCGCTTCTTGCTCATAAAGTGGCCGATTATAACCACACCCGACGGCCGACGACAGGCAACACCGTAACCCAAAGTGATCGAGCCGACAAAACTGCCGGCTCGCCCCCCGCTTTAAGGGAGGAAACCTCAGCTCAACGCCTTGCGATTGAAGTCACGCAGGCGGAAACCGAGCAACAGCAACATGCCGAAATAAGCGACCACGCCGGCAACGACCAGCCCCCCCAGACGCAGGAAGCGCTCCAGCATGTGGCCCTGATCCCACGCGGGCATGAAATGCATGCCGATCACCAGCACCGCCGACATCACCGCCACCGCGAGCAACAGTTTCAAACCGAATTTCAGCCAGCCCGGCTGCGGTTGATACATCTGCTGTTTGCGCAGCTGATAGAACAACAGGCCTGCGTTCAGGCACGCACCGGCACTGATTGCCAGGGCCAGACCGGCGTGGGCCAGCGGACCGATCAACACCAGGTTGAACAGCTGAGTAACCACCAGGGTGAAGATTGCGATTTTTACCGGCGTACGGATGTTCTGTTGCGCATAAAAGCCTGGCGCCAGCACTTTGATCACGATAATCCCGAGCAAGCCGACAGAGTAGGCAATCAACGCCCGCTGAGTCATCTCCGCATCAAACCCGCTGAACTGGCCGTACTGGAACAGCGAAACCGTCAACGGCTCCGCCAGTATCCCCAGCGCCAGCGCGCACGGCAGCACCAGCACGAAGCACAGCCGCAGGCCCCAGTCGAGAATCCGCGAGTATTCATGACGGTCCTTGCTGGCGTAGGTCTTGGCCAAGGTCGGCAACAGGATCGTGCCCAGTGCCACCCCCAGCACGCCGGACGGCAATTCCATCAGGCGGTCGGCGTAATACATCCACGACACCGAGCCCGCCACCAGGAACGAGGCGAAGATGGTGTTGATGATCAGGGAAATCTGGCTGACCGAGACGCCGATGATCGCCGGCAACATCTGCTTCATCACCCGCCATACGCCGGTATCGCGCAGATTCAGGCGTGGCAGCACCAGCATGCCGATCTTTTTCAGGTGTGGCAGTTGATACAGCAACTGCGCCAGACCACCGACCAGCACGGCCCAGCCGAGGGCCATGACCGGTGGATCGAAGTACGGCGTCAGGAACAGCGCAAACACGATCATGCTGACGTTGAGCAGGGTCGGCACGAACGCCGGCACCGAGAAGCGGTTCCAGGTATTGAGGATCGCCCCCGCCAGCGAAGACAGGGAGATCAGCAATATATAAGGGAAGGTCACTCGCAGCAGGTCGGAGGTCAGCTGGAATTTTTCCGGCGTATCGGTAAAACCGGGGGCCGTGGCCCAGATCACCCAGGGCGCGGCGATCATGCCCAACGCGGTGACCAGCGCCAGTACCAGGGTCAGCAGGCCGGAAACGTAGGCAATAAAGGTGCGGGTCGCCTCTTCGCCCTTCTGGCTTTTATATTCGGCCAGGATCGGCACAAAAGCCTGGGAAAATGCCCCCTCGGCGAAGATCCTGCGCAGCAGATTGGGCAGTTTGAAGGCGATAAAGAAGGCGTCGGTCGCCATTCCGGCGCCGAAGGTGCGGGCAATGAGCGTGTCGCGAACAAACCCGAGAATCCGGGAAAGCATCGTGATAGAGCTGACGGCGGCCAACGATTTGAGCAGATTCATTGAAGGAATTTGTGCCTGTCGATAAACAGCAGGCGAACAATGCGCCTACTTGTGCGATACTCCGCGCCGCAACAGCACAGAGCCAAAGCTCGCGAGTTTACAGGTCAAGCGCCGGAAATAAATATCCCGCCTCTTTATACCTACCACTTAGCGGAACGTCTCAAGCGCCCTTGACAAGACATCTCTTCATCGGCATGATTCGCGGCCTATTTTGTTTGCTATTTCCTAAAAAGTCTTTCGAGGAGCTCGACGGTGGCCAACTCACCTTCCGCCAAAAAACGTGCAAAACAGGCTGAGAAGCGTCGCAGCCACAACGCCAGCCTGCGTTCCATGGTTCGTACCTACATCAAGAATGTAGTTAAAGCCATCGACGCAAAAGACGCTGAAAAAGCTCAAGCTGCATACGTTCTGGCTGTGCCAGTTATCGACCGTATGGCCGATAAAGGCATCATCCACAAGAACAAGGCTGCTCGTCATAAGAGCCGCCTGAATGGCCACGTCAAGGCACTGAAAGAAGCTGCCTAAGCGACGTAGTCATTAAAAAACCGACCTCAGGGTCGGTTTTTTATTGCCTGCGATTTGGCAAAAAACAATGCAAAAAAAGAGGAGCCAACACGCTCCTCGTTTTTTTTTGCGCTCAATCAATGAGCCGATGCCCATGGCAGAATCGGTATCGCCGTCACCGCATTCTGCGGACTGCCCTCGATCAGGCGATCGCTGTAGACCAGATACACCAGCGTATTGCGCTTCTTGTCGAGGAAACGCACGACCTGCATGGTTTTGAACACCAGCGAAGTGCGCTCCTTGAACACCTCTTCGCCATCCTTCAGCTCACCCTTGAAGCTGATGGGCCCCACCTGACGACAGGCAATGGACGCCTCGGCGCGATCCTCGGCCAGACCCAAGCCACCCTTCACGCCACCCGTCTTGGCGCGTGACAGGTAGCAGGTCACCCCCTCGACCTTTGGATCATCGAACGCCTCGACCACGATCCGGTCGTTCGGCCCGACAAACTTGAACACCGTCGATACCTGGCCGATTTCCTCGGCCGAGGCCAGCAATGGCAACGCCATCAACAGACCCAACAATCCTTTTGCCATGCGCATTGCGCTTTTCCTCAGACCAGAATCAGGTTGTCACGGTGAACCAGCTCCGGCTCAGCCATGTAACCCAGCAAACCGACAATCGCATCCGACGACTGACCGATGATTTTTTGTGCTTCCAGCGCGCTGTAGTTGGCCAGGCCACGGGCGATTTCACGACCGTCCGGCGCCACGCAAACCACCATCTCACCTCGACGGAAACTGCCCTGAACCAGTTTGACGCCAACCGGCAGCAGACTCTTGTGACCTTCCGACAACGCAGAAACCGCACCGTCATCCAGCACCAGCGTGCCGCGGGTTTGCAGATGACCGGCCAGCCATTGCTTGCGCGCCGCCAGCATGCCGCGCTCTGGCGACAGCAGCGTACCGATTCGCTCGCCCGCCTTCAGACGATCAAGCACTCGCTCCAGACGCCCACCCACAATGATGGTGTGCGCTCCGGAACGCGCCGCCAGCCGCGCCGCGCGCAGCTTGGTCTGCATGCCGCCACGCCCCAGCGCACCGCCGGTTCCGCCCGCCACCGCATCCAAAGTCGGATCATCGGCACGCGCTTCGTAAATCAACTGCGCGTCGGGATTGTTGCGCGGATCAGCGTCGAACATGCCGTCGCGATCCGTCAGGATCACCAGCAGATCAGCCTCGACCAGATTGGCCACCAACGCAGCGAGCGTGTCGTTGTCGCCGAAACGGATTTCATCGGTGACCACGGTGTCGTTTTCGTTGATCACCGGGATGACTTTCAGCTCGACCAGTGCACGCAAGGTGCTGCGGGCATTCAGGTAGCGCTTGCGGTCGGACAGATCGTCGTGGGTCAGAAGAATTTGCGCCGTGTGCCGGCCATGCTCGGCAAAGCTCGACTCCCAGGCCTGCACCAACCCCATCTGACCGATTGCCGCAGCAGCCTGGAGTTCGTGCATCGCACTGGGTCGTGCGGTCCAGCCCAAACGGCTCATGCCGGCCGCCACCGCCCCGGAGGACACCAGCACCAACTCGACGCCAGCCTCATGCAAAGCCACCATCTGCTCGACCCAGACGCCCATCGCCTTGCGATCAAGGCCCTTGCCATCCGCTGTCAGCAAAGCGCTGCCGATCTTCACGACCCAACGCTGCGCACCTGTCACCTTGCTCCGCATCATCTTCAACCTTAGCTTGAGGACAGCGCGACCCAGCGCTGCCCGTGACGTTATTCGTGGTTACTCGTGACCAACAATCGATTTCCAGATACCAAAACGCCGCTCGATTGAGCGGCGCTTAAGTTTACTTCAACGAATCAGTCACGCACGTAAATGATTTCCGGACCGTCTTCGTCATCCACATCTTCTTCGTCCCAGTCATCGTCACCGATGTCGTGGACCGACTTCACGCCACTGCGACGCAGGGCACGCTTGTCATCCAGCGCCTGCAACTGGGCACGGGCCTCGTCTTCGATGCGCTGATCGAGATCGGCCAGCTCTTCCTTGTAGGCCGGGTCATTGGCCAGGCGATCGGCACGATCTTCCAGGTAGCGCATGATGTCGCGCGTCAGGCGCTCGGTGCCTTCTTTGGCGATGGCCGAGATCACGTAGACCGGACCTTCCCATTGCAGACGATCGACAATTTCCTTGACGCGCTCTTCGTGCTCTTCTTCAAGGATCTGGTCGCACTTGTTCAGCACCAGCCAGCGGTCACGCTCCGCCAGGGAGGGGCTGAACTTGATCAGTTCGTTGACGATCACTTCAGCGGCGTCAGGCGCACTGCTTTCGTCCAGCGGCGCCATGTCCACGAGGTGCAGCAGCAGACGGGTACGCGCCAAGTGCTTGAGGAAACGGATACCGAGACCGGCGCCGTCGGAAGCACCTTCGATCAGACCCGGAATGTCGGCGATGACGAAGCTTTTCCAGCGGTCGACGCTGACCACACCCAGGTTCGGCACCAGCGTGGTGAACGGGTAATCGGCGACTTTCGGCTTGGCGGCCGACACGGAACGGATAAAGGTACTTTTACCGGCGTTCGGCAGACCCAGCAGACCGACGTCAGCCAGAACCTTCATCTCCAGTTTCAGGTCACGCTGCTCGCCCGGCTTGCCCGGCGTGGTCTGGCGCGGCGCACGGTTGGTACTGGATTTGAAACGGGTATTGCCCAGACCGTGCCAGCCGCCCTGCACCACCATCAGTTTCTGACCGGACTTGGTCAGGTCGCCGATGACTTCCTGGGTAGCAGAGTCGATGATGGTGGTGCCAACCGGCACACGCAGGATCAGATCCTCACCCTTCTTGCCGGTGCAGTCGGTGCTGCCGCCGTTGGAGCCACGCTCGGCATCGAAGTGCCGGGTGTAACGGTAGTCCACCAGGGTGTTGAGGTTTTCGTCGGCCATCATGTAGATGGAACCGCCGTCGCCGCCGTCACCCCCGTTCGGGCCGCCGTTTTCAATGAATTTTTCCCGACGGAAACTCATGCAGCCATTGCCGCCGTCGCCAGCCTTTACGCGGATCGATACTTCATCAACAAACTTCATAACCAACGCCTCTCGCCGTACGGACGAGCCGAAAAACAATCAAGACATAAGACTCTTGCAAAAATGAGCGCAGCGACCCCAATCCACGACCTGCATCGCACGCCGGCAGCCCATACAAACAGCTTTGCAAGAGACTCACCCCACAAACGAAAAAGCCCCGTCGCAAGACAGGGCTTCTCCAGCACTCTCGCAGTTAGGCTGCGACAACGCTCACGTAACGACGACCGAAGGCGCCTTTTACTTCAAACTTGATCACGCCTTCGATTTTCGCGAAGAGGGTGTGATCCTTACCCATGCCAACGCCGTAACCAGCGTGGAATTGGGTGCCGCGCTGACGCACGATGATGTTGCCGGCCTTGATGACCTGGCCGCCATACATCTTCACGCCAAGGCGTTTGGCTTCTGAGTCGCGACCGTTACGGGTACTACCACCAGCTTTTTTGTGTGCCATGAGTTCAATTCTCCTAGTGAGGAATTAGGCTGTAATTAAGCCTGAATACCGGTGATTTTGATCTCGGTGAACCACTGGCGGTGGCCCATACGCTTCATGTGGTGCTTACGGCGACGGAACTTGATGATGCGGACTTTATCGTGACGACCTTGGGAGATCACTTCAGCCTTGACGGTTGCGCCAGCAACAACAGGTGCGCCGATGTTCACGTCGTCGCCATTGGCGACCAACAGAACGCGGTCAAAAGTCACGGATTCGCCAGTAGCGACTTCCAGTTTTTCGATCTTCAGGTATTCACCTTCAGCGACCTTGTATTGCTTACCGCCGGTAACGATTACTGCGTACATGGTATTTCTCCGATAATCCTGCTCACCCAGCTCTTTATAAGAAGAGGTATTGGCTGGCATGGCTGCATGGGGCTGGAACGGCCCAAGTGCAATTGCGTAAGGCAGGTGCTGCCCAGGAAGTTCAGGGTGCGCGATTGTACGCAAGCCTTCGAAGTCATGCAAGGGGCCGTCCATCGCGCCTTGACAGGCCCGGACGTGGGTCCTAGCATGCCGCGCAACCCTTCTGGAGCACCTGTCGCTGATGCAACCCCAAGCTTTCTACCGCGCGGTGGCGGACGATTTTAGCGCCGTCGACGGCATCATCAAGAAGCAGCTGACTTCCCGAGTGCCGCTGGTATCGAAAATCGGCGATTACATCACGTCGGCCGGCGGCAAACGCCTGCGCCCTTTATTGGTGCTGCTGTGTGGCAAAGCCCTGGGTCGCGAAGGCGACGACATGCGTCTGCTGGCCGCCACCATCGAATTCCTGCACACCGCCACCTTGCTGCATGACGACGTGGTCGACATGTCCGGCATGCGCCGTGGCCGTTCGACCGCCAACGCCATGTGGGGCAATGCCCCGAGCGTGCTGGTCGGCGATTTCCTGTACTCGCGCTCGTTCGAAATGATGGTCGAACTGGGTTCGATGCCGGTGATGAAGATCCTGTCCCAGGCCACGCGCATCATCGCCGAAGGCGAAGTACTGCAGCTGTCCAAGGTTCGCGACGCGAGCACCACCGAAGAAACCTACATGGAAGTCATCCGCGGCAAGACCGCGATGCTGTTCGAGGCTTCGACCCACAGCGCCGCAGCGCTGGCCGGTGCGACCACCGAGCAGAGCGAAGCCCTGCGCACCTTCGGCGATCACCTGGGCGTGGCGTTTCAGCTGGTCGACGACCTGCTCGACTACAAGGGCGACGCCGAAACCCTGGGCAAGAACGTCGGTGACGATCTGGCCGAAGGCAAGCCGACCCTGCCGCTGATCTACACCATGCGCAAAGGCACGCCAGAGCAAGCTGCACTGGTACGTCAGGCGATCCAGAAAGGCGGGATCGAAGACCTGGAAAGCATCCGCATTGCCGTGGAAGCATCCGGTTCGCTCGAATACACCGCACAACTGGCTCGCGACTACGTGGCCCGTGCGATCAAGTGCCTCGAAGTGTTGCCGGCCAGCGAATACCGCGATGCACTGGTTGAACTGAGCGAGTTCGCGGTCGCCCGCACGCACTGATCAACGCCGCGCAATCAAGAAACCGCAGCCTCCGTCGGAGCCTGCGGTTTTTTGTTGCCTGCCATCAGGGATTAAAACCCTATACAATGTGCGACTTTTAACGATCCTCTCTCCAAGGAGCCTTAGTGAGCACGTTGCCACCCTGCCCGAAATGCAATTCCGAATACACCTACGAAGACGGCACCCAACTGGTGTGCCCGGAGTGCGCCCACGAGTGGTCTGCCGGCGGTGAAGCCGAAGTCGCGTCCGATGATGCCGTGAAGAAAGATTCGGTCGGCAACGTCCTGCAGGACGGCGACACCATCACGGTGATCAAGGACCTGAAGGTCAAGGGCACCTCGCTGGTGGTCAAGGTCGGCACCAAGGTCAAGAACATCCGCCTGTGCGACGGCGACCACGACATCGACTGCAAGATCGACGGTATCGGCCCGATGAAACTCAAATCCGAGTTCGTCAGAAAAGTCTGAACCTGCTGTCTTCCATCCCGCGCCCGTCGTGGGATGGAGCTTCACCCTCTCCAGCTATGCCCCACAAAACCAGGCAATAGCCAAATGCCAGCCGTTTTGACCTTACGCAATCTTTACCCATAAAAAATCACGAACCGCCAATAGGCGCTTGCTATTTGACGAATAAGAATTATTCTCATTGAAACCCTTTCAATGGAGATGAGAACCATGACTTATTTGATCGACGCCTGGCTGGATCGCCCGCACCCGTACCTCAGGATCCTGCATCGGGAAACCGGCGAAGTCTGCGCGGTACTGGAAGAAGAGGCCCTGCACGAGTTGCAGGATCAAGGGGATCTGGACGTCAGCGGCCTGAGTTCCAGCGAACCGTTGGTGCTCAAGGAGCTGGTGCGCAATCTGTTCCTGTTCTGCTATGCCCGGGCCTTGCGCCCGACCAGTGAACTGCATCACAAGATCGAAGTATGAGAACGGCGGAGGAACCCTGCACAAGCCACGCTTGTGCAGGGTAACGGGATTACAGAACGTCGAGCAGCTCGACGTCGAACACCAGAACGCTGTGCGGCGGGATGCTGCCAACGCCTTGAGCACCGTAAGCCAGTTCGCTCGGCACGTACAGACGCCATTTGCTGCCGGCATTCATCAGTTGCAGGGCTTCGGTCCAACCGGCGATCACGCCGCCGACCGGGAACTCTGCCGGCTGGCCACGCTCGTAGGAGCTGTCGAACACAGTGCCGTCGATCAGCGTGCCGTGGTAGTGAGTACGCACGGTGTCTTCACGGGATGGCTTGGCGCCTTCGCCCTGAGTCAGCACTTCGAATTGCAGACCGGAAGCCAGAGTGGTGATGCCGTCTTTCTTGGCGTTTTCAGCCAGGAACGCACGACCTTCGCCAGCGGCGGCTTCGGCCTTGGCAGCGGCTTCGGCTTGCATGATCTCGCGGATCACCTTGAAGCTGGCGGACAGCTCTTCCTGACCCACGCGGCTTGGCTTGCCCGCGAATGCGTCAGTCAGACCGGCCAGGATGGCGTCCAGGCTGACACCCGGTGGCGGGTTGTCGCGCAGCTGGTCACCCAGCTGACGGCCGATACCGTAGCTGACGCGGGTTTCGTCGGTGGACAGATTTACTTCGGACATGACACTGCTCCGCTGTGCGGACGGCCTCAGGACATGCCGTGCGTGCACAGCGCGTCCCGGCGCGCCCGGAACCAAAAGGGCGAGCAGACTAGCACAGATGTTCCGCCATTGATCAGGCCCTGGAGCCTACAGTGCCGAGCGCCAGGCCAGCGGCACTTTCAGGCTTTCTTCGCCGCTGGCGCCAAGACCGCACATTTCATCATGTACCGAGGTGTGGACCAGGTTGAACGGCAGCACCGGAAGGTTGTGCAGGACATCCCGGGCATGCTCCACCGAGCGCAGCATCAGCATCTTGCCCTGGGGATCGCTCAACGGGTACGCCGCGCCGTGCATCCGCGCCTCGAGCAGGTAGATTCCGCCCTCCATGGAGATCAGGTTCAGCTCATCGACCTTCCTGGCGATGGCAAACGCATTCAACTCTTGCAGGTTCATGAACGCACCTCACGCAGTGGCGAGCCGGGACGCTTACAGGGATATGCCTCGGCGCTACAAAGTACAAGCCACAAATGACACCGCCCGTCTGTTTCGCAACAGACGGGCGGGTTTGTTACAGCCATCGACAGCTCATCAATGCTTGGTGAGCTTGTCCAGATAACCCATGGCGAACGCCGAGATCACGAAAGTCATGTGGATAATCACGTACCACATCAGGTGCTCGGGATCGACGTTCTTGGCATCCATGAAGATCCGCAGCAGGTGGATCGAGGAGATCGCCACAATCGACGCCGCCACTTTCATCTTCAGCGACGAGGAATCCATGGTGCCCAGCCAGCTGAGCTTTTCCTTGCCTTCGTCGATATTCAGCTCGGACACGAAGTTCTCGTAGCCGGAAATCATCACCATCACCAGCAAACCGCCGACCAGCGCCATGTCGATCAGCGACAGCAGCACCAGAATCAGCTCGGACTCGGCCATGGAGAAGACGTTGGGAATGACATGAAACACTTCCTGGAAGAATTTCAATGCCAGCGCCAGCAGCCCGAGGGACAGCCCGATGTAGATCGGCGCCAGCAGCCAGCGCGTGGCGTACATTGCATTTTCGATAAAGCGTTCCATTGACTCTCACACAAGAAGGGTTGAAATCGGCGGCGAGTATACCAGCCGCCCATGACAGCCAGAAACCGCCCGGAAATCCGCCACCTGCGTGTGTGTGTCAAAGTTTTTCTGCTAGTGTCCAAACCATTGACAGCCCAGCGACAGTGGACAGGACGACTGGAAATGGATGTGCGATTGCCGTTAACGACTGCCGGAATTTGCCTAGCCTTATCGATCGGCGGCTGCTCGCCCGGCGAGGAAAAACACCCGCTCAGCCTCGAACAGAAGACTGCGCAGTTCGAACAGTCGCTGGACGCCATCACCGACCCGAAACTCAAGGATGCCGTGACCGAACTCGGCGGCTCGCTACTGCTCCTGGAGCGCGCTCAGCAACGTCTCGACAACAAACCGCCCAGAACCGAATACGGTGAAGACGCCCTCGGCGTGCTCAAGCATTACCCCACTCCCCAGGCGCTGGTCGATACCTTCATCAACGGCCTGTTCGTGCTCCACAAGGATGCCAGCTCCGACTACCTGACCGACCTGCAGCCGGTGTTTCCCTTCAATCTCAATATCCCCGGCGGGTTTCTGTTCCCCCATGGCGTTGAGTGGCAATCGGTGACGTTGAGCAACAAACGGGTGATCACCTACCAGCCGGAATGGTCGGAAACCGATCCGGGCATTCAACTGAGCCCGTCCAGCTCCAATATCACCAACCCCGACGACCTGACCGTGACCTATCCGTTCATCGAGGGTCTGGACGTCGACAAGAAAACCCGGCCGCGTCCTGTGAGCCTGCAAGGTCAGGTGGAAGTCATCGCCCCGAAACGCCTGCACCGTTTCGATCTGGGCAAACAGGACGTCGGCCAGACCCGGACCGACGCCAACCTCAGCGTGACCCTGTTGAAGCTGGAAAAGAACTACGCCGAAGTCGAATTTAGCAACCATCTGCCACTCGCCCCGGAAGTCGCCAACACGCCGCTCAACCCGCTGATCGTCCAGGCCCGCGACAGCACCGGCCAGTATCTGGCGCGAGCCGGCGCCATCAATGAAAGCCCCGAGCAGATCGCCTTCTATCAAAAACAACTGACGCACCTGCAACAGCAAAAGGCCTGGAGCGAGGATCTCGAGAAACAGCTGAACGACGACCAGCGCGCCTTCGAACAGCAGCATACGCGCCGTTACAACAAGGTCTACTTCAACGGGCCGATCGATACCCTTGAAGTCAGCGTGCTGGACTTCTCCGAGGCGACCGTCACCCGCAGGCCACTGGACCTGCCGATCCGCGAATTCAACGCGCACACCACGGCGAAAACCGTGCAGCCGCTGGATCTGGCGATCACCGTCTACGACGACCAGGCGCCCAACTGGCTAAAAGGTGCATCACTGACCGAGGACGAGCTGAAAAACAGCATTCATATCCGCCAGTCAGTGGAAGAGCCCAGCGCCGCGCGCATCGAGTTCGATCACCGCAAAACCTTCAATGACGAGTTGCTGGGCGACGACCTGGCTCCCGGCGAAAGCCCGGTGACGTTCTTCACCGAAAAACACAACGGCAAACTCGACGAGCCGATCGAATTGCCGGCCGAGGCGTATCAGGTGGATCCGCTGCAAGCGACCATCACTTATGACTTGAACCTGTTTCCGGAAACCCCGGCAGTGGCCGTCGGTTCGATGCCCTTATTCCTCGCCACGGTGGCGAAACAGTCCTACGAAACCAAGGCATTGCCCAAGGGCCTGGACATCAGGAACAACGAACTGGTGGTGGACCTGAAATTGTTTCCGGCCAACGAATGGCGATTCTTCGTCAAGGACGACAGCGGCAACTACCTGAAGCAGATCCTTTCGGTCAGCCACGATGCGGGCGCAGAAGGCCCGGCGCTGTTCGGCGTGCACTATTTCTACGGCCGTCCGACGCAGGTGGAAACCTATCATCGAACCGACCTCGTCACTGTGCAGTACGGCTTTGAGGTCAAGCTCGAGAAGGCGCAGACCCAGGGCGCTGCGCCTTGAGCGGCGCTAATGATCGAAAATGCCGATATTGCGTCCACGTCCGCCGTTGATCTGCCGTAACTGGGCTTGCAGGTGCAAGGACCAGATCTGCGGATCATTGGCCAGTTCGTAGCCGTGCATCGTCAGGCTTTCGACGATGGTATCGAGGATCGATTCGGCAGCGACCGGCCCGTGGAACGGGCCCTGGGCCTTGATGGCGGAAGGTTGTTCACCGGCCATGCCGGCGGCAAAGAGCAAAGTCCACATGCCGGTATCGCCGGCCAACGGCTTGATGGCGCATTCGATTCGGGTCACGAGACCCAGGCACTGACGGGTGAGGCAGAGGTTGCGCGACATGGCGGCGACCCTCGGTAAAGCCGGTGTTCAGCCCTTGCTGAAGGACTGTTTCGATCCCGTGATACTGTCGATGTCCTTGAGCTGAGAATAGAAGAAAAGTCCGCCGCGCCAACCGCGCAGAACCAGAAGGCGCCGAATGGTCATTGTGTGAATATTGACGCCAGAGTGATGGCACTTTTGCCGACGTTCGCGACAAAACAAAATGGGAGCACAAGGCTCCCATTTATGTTCTGCAGCCTGGCTTACGCCGGCTTGGCCTCGGCGAGCGCCTCCTGCGCCAGTTCCTTCTCGGCCTCTTTCAAGTCTTCTTCGCTGATCATTTCGGCAATCACCCGCAGACGCTCCACCACGCGCGCGTTGACGCTGCCTTCCGGGAACTCGCCATTCTCGTTCGGCTCACCGGCAGGCTCACCCACCAGCAGGCTCAGCGCTTCATCTGCCTGACGCACCGCATAAACATGGAACTGCCCTGCACGCACTGCAGCCAGCACTTTCTCGTCGAGCATCAGCGTGGCGACGTTGGCGTGAGGAATGATTGCGCCTTGCTCACCTGTCAGTCCACGTGCTTCACAGAGACGGAAAAAGCCTTCGATCTTCTCGTTGACCCCACCCACCGCCTGCACTTCGCCGAACTGGTTGATCGAACCGGTGATGGCAAAACACTGCTTGAGCGGGGTTTTCGACAAGGCCGAAATCAGCGTGCACGCCTCGCCCAGCGACGCACTGTCGCCATCGACGTAGCCGTAGGACTGCTCCAGCGCGATGCTTGCGGAAATCGCCAGCGGGAATTCCTGGGCGTAACGGCTGCCCAGATACCCGGTGAGAATCATCACGCCCTTGGAGTGAATCGGCTGACCGAGGTTGACCTCGCGCTCGATGTCGACGATGCCGCTGCCGCCCGGGTAGACCGTGGCGGAAATCCGCGCCGGCACCCCGAACGCCGAGTCACCGACTTCAAGCACGGTCAGGCCGTTGCACTTGCCGACCGCCGCGCCGTCGGTGTCGATCAGGATAATCCCCGCCAGCATGTCGTCGAGAATCCGCGCCGACACACGGCCGGTGCGGGTAGCCTTGGCCTTCAGGGCGCGTTCGATGTGGCCCGCGTCGGTCATTTCATCGCTGGCCAGGTGACGAATGAAATCCGCCTCGCTGACCAGCTGGAACAGATCGCCGATCCGCGCCGACAACCGCCCCTGATGCTCGGCCAGACGCGCGCTGTAAGTCGCCAGACGCGCCACCGCATCGGCGGTCAGCGGCGCCATGCCTTCTTCCGAAGTACGGGTTTTCAGCAACTGGGCAAACTGCTCCAGACTCTCGTCGACCATCGGGATGTCTTCGTCGAAATCCACCAGAACACGGAACATCTCCTGGAAGTCCGGATCGAGGTCCTGCAGCGTGTAGTACAGCTGACGCGCGCCAATGATGATCACTTTGACATTCAACGGAATGAACTGCGGGTTGAGCGTCATGGTAGCGAAACGCCCCATCTCGCCCAGCGGCGATTCCATTTTCAGCTTGCGCGATTGCAGGGCGCGCTTGAGCGCATCCCATACGAATGGCTCGCCGAGCATTTTTTCCGCTTCGAGGATCAGGAAACCACCGTTTGCGCGGTGCAGCGCACCCGGTCGCAACTGACGATAGGTGGTGTAGAGCGCGCCCTGATCGGTGGTGTATTCGATGCGGCCGAACAGGTTTTCGTAGGTCGGATGCGGCTCGAATACCACCGGAGCACCGCCACTGTGTGGATGACCGACCACCAGGCTCGGCGCGTATTGTTCTTCCAGCAGCTTGCGCGCGACCGCATCGGTCTTGCTGTCATCGACCAATTGCTCGACCACGGTTTTCAGCAGATACACCTGCATCGCTTGCAGGTAACCGCAGACGGCCGCGTTTTCCGCGTACTTCTCCGACAGCGGTGCGAGCAAAGGCTGCAAGGCCAGGGTGATGGTTTCTTCATTGAGCTGACGCAGTTGGTTGCTCGATTCGCGTTTCCACTGCGGCAGGCTCGCCAATTCTTCGTTCAGGCGTTCTTCGAGGCCGGAAATATCGTCGTGAAAGCGTTCGCGCTCGGCTTCCGGCAACTGGGCGAATTCGGCTTCGTCCAGCGCCTTGCCCTCAAGCATCGGGGTGAAGGCGATGTTGCTGCTGTCGCGGTACAGGGCGACGTCTTTTTCCAGGGCCAGACGTTCGATGACGTCCAGTGCCTTGTCGTAGCGCTGATTGAAGGCGCGGTCGATGGCGCTCTTCTTCTGCTGGTAGGACGGGTGTTCGAACACCGCAGGAAAGGTCGCCAGCAGGTTGTCGATCAGGCCGTTGATGTCGCCGATGAAGGCACCGGCGCTGCCCGATGGCAATTCCAGGGCGCGGGGTTCGCGCGGCTCATCGAAATTGTTGACGTAGACCCAGTCCGCCGGGGTCTGCAGGCGTTTGCCTTCGGCCTTCAGGTAGCGTTTGACGAACGAGAAACGGCCGGTGCCGGGCTCGCCCATGACGAATACGTTGTAACCGGGGCGTGGCATGGCCACACCGAACTGCAAGGCTTCGACCGCACGTTCCTGGCCAAGCACACCGCGAAAGGGCTCCAGATCATTGGTGGTAGTGAAGCTGAACTGTTCAGCGGAAAACGGACGGGTCAGCGCTTCTGGCGCTAGACGCAAGCTGGCAGCAACAGGATCAGGCATCGGACTTCCTTAACAATCAGGCGGGGCAGATAGCGGCATTCTGGCGCTGCCCGAGCCCCACTGGCAAGGCGCGCCACACGACACAAAGGATAGACAGCCGCCCTGCCCGCGGCCCGGTCCCGTGAAACCGGGGTTTATTCCAAATATTGTGCAAAAACTCACGGAACCCTCGGAACGTGCCTAAACTCCAAACTGCGCGGCTGGAACTAATACCGGCCCACTGGCTTCGTCTGGATCTGTTTCGTACAGAGCTTGGGGGCCAGAACCCTGTCCATTGGTATGCACACAAAGAGAACAAAGCTATGAAACGGATTCTTCTCGGTACTCTCTTCACCGCTGTATCCATCAACGCAATGGCGCAAGCTCCAGGCGGCCCGGATTGCGGTTGGGGCAACATGCTGTTCGAAGGTCAGCGTGGCACTCCGGCTCACTTCCTGGCATCCACCACCAACGGCACCTCCGGCAACGCCACGTTCGGCATGACATCCGGTACCAACGGTTGCTCCACCAACGCCTCGCTGACCTATGGCGGCAAATCCTGGTTTGCCATGAATGGCATGATGAACGAGCTGTCCGAAGACATGGCAAAAGGCAACGGCGAAGCGCTGACGACCTATGCCGTGGTACTGGGCGTGGCGCCGGAAGACCGTGCGCACTTCGCCGCCGTCACTCACGAGCACTTTCAGCAGATCTTCAGCAAGGCTGACGTGACTGCCGAAGACGTGCATACCAACACCCTGGCCGTGCTGAAAGCAGACCCTCGTCTGGCCAAGTACGCCACTCAGGCTTAAGCTCGGCCCCACCCGCTTCTTTCGGGAAGCGGGTTTTATTTTTTCGGCCCGCCCTTCCTTGGGTCTTTTGTTTCTTTCGACTTAAGTTGCCACCTATGCTCAAACGCCTTGCCTGGCTGGCGCTGTGTGTCTGCGCCCCGCTGTCCGCCGCGCCTCACATCGACCCTCAACGTTTGCAGCAACTGGCCAGCGACCGCTTCTGGATTTCCCTCGGTCATTACGAAACCGCCAAGCTCGGTGGCTGGCGCAGCTACGTCAGCGACAAAAAATTCTTCCTCGCTCCCGATGGCAACGAACACCCCGACCATGAACTGGCCGCCACCGTGCAAGCGCTGTACGCCCCCGCCCGTCTCGGTGAGCAACACGCCCAGTGCGTCTACCCGGCACGCACCCGCTGGCTGAAAGATCAACTCAACCTGACCGACCTGCCGACACCGGACTGCAGCGAATTCAAGAAGTGGTTCAAGGACGTCTCGCCCCACAGCGCGGTGATGATTTTCCCGGCGGCCTACCTCAACAGCCCGTCGTCGATGTTCGGTCACACCCTGCTGCGTATCGACCAGGCTGACGTACAGAGCGACAAGACGTCGCTGCTCAGTTACGCGATCAACTTCGGCGCCTACATCGAAGGTTCGGACAACAGCATTCTTTACGCCTGGAAAGGCCTGATGGGCGGTTATCCGGGGCTGTTCGCACTGGTGCCCTATCAGGAAAAACTCTCGGAATACCGCAGCTTGGAAAACCGCGACCTGTGGGAGTACCGGCTCAACCTGACGCAAGCAGAAACCGCACGCATGGTCGAGCATGTGTGGGAGTTGAAGCAGATTCAGTTCGACTATTTCTTCTTCGACGAAAACTGCTCCTATCGCCTGCTCGAACTGTTGCAGGTGGCGCGCCCGAGCCTGCGCCTGACAGAACAGTTCCCGCTGACGGCGATCCCCACCGACACCGTCAAGGCGGTAAAGGAGTCCGGGCTGGTAGAGAGCATCGAATACCGCCCGTCCCGCGAGCGTGAATTGCTCAGCCGCGCCGAGCCACTGACCGGCGAAGAACAGGACTGGGTACTGAAAGTCAGCGCCGACCAGCAGCATTTGCAGGATCCAGCCTTCCAGGCCCTGCCCCGCGACCGCCAAGCGCTGATCATCGACGCCGCGTATCGGCTGGAACGCTACCGCGCCAACGGCCAGGAACGTGATCCACAGCGTGCGCAGCGCAGTTTCGAGCTGCTGCGGGCGATCAACAAGAACCCGGCGCCGGAGCTGCAAATCCCACAACCGGGCCTGCCCGAAGACGGCCACGAATCGCGCACCTGGCAGGCCGGTCTCGGCACGCGCGGGGACCGTGCGTTCGGCGAGTACGGCTTGCGCATGGCCTATCACGACCTCAACGACAACGCCGAGAGTTTCCCCCTCGGCGCGCAGATCGAAATCCTGCAGATGAAGCTGCGCCAGTACGAAGGCAATCACTGGCAATTCCAGCAGCTGGATCTGGCGACCATCCGCTCGCTGACGCCGCGCAATGCGCTGTTGCAGCCGCTGTCGTGGCAAGTTACCGGTGGTCTTGAACGTGTACCGGGCAAGCATGACGACGAAAACCTGGTCAGCCACGTCAATGGCGGCGGTGGCGGAACCTGGGCGCTGGGTGACGATGTGCTCGGTTTTGCCCTCGGCACGGTGCGCGTTGAACACAACAATGATTTCGCCGAATTCGTTTCCCCGGCAGGCGGTTTCAATACCGGCGTGCTTTGGAAGAACCCGTTGGGCAATCTCAGTGTGGAGGCCAAGGGCGATTACTTCTTCAATGGTGAAGTGCGCCGCAGTCTGAGTCTGAACCAGCAGTGGGAATTGTCGCGCAACCTCGGCTTGCGCCTGAGTGCTCAGCGCGAGTTCAGCCATCTGGCAACGCCGGAGACCGAGGTGATGCTGGAAGTGAAGTGGTATCACTACTGAGGTTTTGATCTTTCTTTCACGCCCCATCGACGAATCCGCTTCTAGACTTTCCCTATCAGCCGTTTGACGGCCCGGGAGAGTGTGATGTGGCGGTGTGCGGGGTTTGTGGGCGTGTTGCTGTTGCTGGGTGGCTGTCAGAGCACCCACGAAGACCTGATTGCCAAAGGTTATCCACCGGCGTTCGCCGACGGTTTCGATGACGGTTGCATCAGCGGTCGTCAGGCAGCCGGCTCGATCAGCGGCGAGTTTCGCAAGAACGTGCCGCGTTATCTCAAGGACAAGCAATACGCCGAAGGCTGGAGCGACGGTTTCCGGCAGTGTCAGGCGATGCTGGAAAACAAGGATCGCGAACAGTATCGCAACGAACACTGGGACGAACGCGAACGCGCCTGGCAGCAGGAAAAGGACCAGGGTGCCGCGCGGGCCTATCGTTCGCAGTAGGTCGTTTCCAGACATCCGGTGAAACCAAATGCCTGCGACCATGGCCCAACGGTTGTAACAGGAGCCCATCATGAGTCGCGCCTTCGTCAACGAAGACAACGCCGCTGCGCAAGCCGATCAGCCAGTCGAACGGCAGATCAGCACGCAGCCCAATTACGTCACGCCACAAGGACTTGCCCAGTTGCAGGCGAAAGTTGCCGAGCTGCAGGCGCTGCACACAGAACAGTCCGCAAAGGGCGAACAGGCCGACAAACAGCGGCTGGCTGATCTCGAACGGGATTTGCGTTATTTCAATCAGCGGGTCGGCAGCGCTCAGGTCGCACCGGCCCCGACGTCCAACGAAAAGGTGCAGATCGGCAGTTGGGTCACCTACGCCGACGAACATAACACCGAGCGCCGGGTGCAACTGGTCGGCGAAGATCAGGCCGATGCCGCCAACGGCCTGATCAACTGGGCCTCACCGCTGGGCCGCGCGCTGCTTGGCGCACGACTCAACGACGAAGTGCTGTGGCAGCGTCCGGCCGGTAATCAACTGATCGAAGTGATCCGTATCGATCTGTCTTAAACCACTCCTTGCGCCAACATCGCGTCGGCGACCTTGACGAATCCGGCGATGTTCGCGCCTTTGACGTAGTTGATCCGGCCGTTTTCCTCACCGTAATGCACACAGGCGTGGTGGATCGACTGCATGATCGCGTGCAACTTGTTGTCTACCTCACCCGCCGTCCACAACAGGCGCATGGCATTCTGCGACATTTCCAGGCCGCTGACTGCCACACCGCCGGCATTCGATGCCTTGCCCGGCGCAAACAGAATGCCCGCCTCGATAAAGATATCCACAGCCTCAAGGGTGGTCGGCATGTTCGCGCCCTCGGCCACGCACACACAGCCGTTGCGCAGCAGGGTGCGGGCAGCTTCGGCGTCGAGTTCGTTCTGGGTCGCGCACGGCAGCGCGATATCGCACGGCAACGACCATGGCAGTTGACCGGCGCGGAACTCCAGGCCGAATGCCGTCGCCAGTTCGCTGATCCGCCCACGCTTGACGTTCTTCAGTTCCAGCAGCGCCAGCCACTGCTCTTCGCTCAGACCCGCTTCGCAATACAGCGTGCCTTCGGAGTCGGACAGGGAAATCACCTTGCCGCCCAGATCCATCACTTTGCGAGCCGCGTACTGTGCAACGTTGCCTGAACCGGAGATCGCCACGCGCTTGCCTTCGACGGTCTGCTCGCGACGCTTGAGCATTTCCTCGGCGAAGTACACGCAACCGAAACCGGTGGCTTCCGGGCGAATCAGGCTGCCGCCGTAGGTCATGCCCTTGCCGGTCAGCACGCTGGTGAACTGGTTGCTCAGGCGTTTGTACTGGCCGAACAGGAACCCGATCTCCCGCGCGCCGACACCGATATCACCGGCCGGCACGTCCACGTCGGCACCGATGTGGCGGTACAGCTCGCTCATGAATGCCTGGCAAAAACGCATAACTTCGGCGTCGCTCTTGCCCTTCGGATCGAAGTCCGAACCGCCCTTGCCGCCGCCCATGGGCAGCGAGGTCAGGGCGTTCTTGAAGGTCTGCTCGAAGGCGAGGAATTTCAGCACGCCCAGATTCACCGAAGGGTGGAAGCGCAAACCGCCCTTGTACGGGCCGATGGCGCTGTTCATCTGGATGCGGAAACCGCGATTGACCTGGACCTTGCCCTGATCGTCGACCCACGACACCCGGAACACCACCGCTCGCTCCGGCTCGCAGAGGCGCTCCAGAATTCCCGAGGTCAGATAGTGCGGATTGGCTTCGAGAAACGGCCACAGGCTGCGCAGGACTTCTTCGACGGCCTGGTGGAATTCGGGCTGATCCGGATCGCGTTTTTTCAGGCGGGCGAGGAAGGATTCGACGGATTCGATCATGGGAAAAGTCTCGGCAAATGTGTTGTCGTTGGAAGAGATTGAGCCGGACTGTAACAAACGATATGTACACAGCAACAGAATAAAATGTCGCATTTATGAAAACAAATAGTACACAGGCTGTAATTTCAGACCTGCATCGACTGTTAATCCGCCATCGCTGGCAAGCCAGCTCCCACAGAGTTTGCGCCTTGCCTTGGACGGGTGAGCACCGCAGAAATTGTGGGAGCTGGCTTGCCAGCGATGAGGCCGGCGCAGTATTGCAGGCAAAAAAAAGCGGAGCCCGAAGGCTCCGCTCTTTCATGCAACCAACCTGTAATCAGGCCAGTTTCTTGTGGCGTACCCGGTGTGGCTGGGCAGCTGCTTCGCCGAGGCGCTTTTTGCGATCGGCTTCGTACTCGGTGTAGTTGCCTTCGAAGAACACCGCTTGCGAGTCGTCTTCGTACGCCAGGATGTGAGTTGCGACGCGGTCAAGGAACCACCGATCGTGAGAGATCACAATGGCGGCGCCCGGGAAGTCCAGCAGGGCTTCTTCCAGGGAACGCAGGGTTTCAACGTCGAGGTCGTTGGACGGTTCGTCGAGCAGCAGGACGTTGCCGCCCTCCTTCAGGGTCAGCGCCAGGTGTAGACGACCGCGCTCACCACCGGACAGGTCCTTGACGAACTTCTGCTGATCGCCGCCCTTGAAGTTGAAGCGACCGACGTAGGTACGCGACGGGATCTCGTAGTTGCCGATGCGGATCTGGTCGGAACCGTCGGAGATCTGCTGGAACACGGTCTTGCTGCCGTCCAGGTCCTCGCGGCTCTGGTCAACGCAGGCCAGCTGCACGGTTTCGCCGATCTCGATGCTGCCGGAGTCCGGGGTTTCCTTGCCCATCAGCATGCGGAACAGGGTCGACTTACCGGCACCGTTACCGCCGATCACGCCGACGATGGCCCCTTTGGGCATGGAGAACGACAGGTTGTCGATCAGTACGCGATCGCCGTAGCCCTTGGTGACGTTCTTGAATTCGATGACCTTGTCGCCCAGGCGCGGACCGGCCGGGATGTAGATCTCGTTGGTTTCCGAACGCTTCTGGAATTCCTGCGACTGCATTTCTTCAAAGCGTTGCAGACGTGCCTTGGATTTCGACTGGCGGGCCTTGGCGCCTTTGCGCACCCACTCCAGTTCTTCCTTCATGGCTTTTTCGTGGGCCGATTGCTGCTTGGATTCCTGGGCCAGACGATCGGACTTGGCTTCCAGCCAACCCGAGTAGTTGCCTTCGTACGGAATGCCCGCGCCGCGGTCGAGTTCCAGAATCCAGCCGGCAACGTTGTCCAGGAAGTAACGGTCGTGCGTGATCGCGACCACAGTGCCCGGGAAGTCGTGCAGGAAGTGTTCGAGCCAGGCAACGGAGTCGGCGTCCAGGTGGTTGGTCGGTTCGTCGAGCAGCAGCATGTCCGGGGCGGACAGCAGCAGACGGCACAGGGCCACACGACGTTTTTCACCACCGGACAGGTGTTCGACCCTGGCGTCCCAGGCCGGCAGACGCAGCGCATCGGCGGCGACTTCCAGCTGGCGCTCCAGGTTGTGACCGTCGCTGGCCTGCAGGATCGCTTCGAGCTTGGCCTGTTCGGCGGCCAGTTTGTCGAAGTCGGCGTCCGGGTCGGCGTAGGCGGCGTAGACCTCGTCCAGACGCGCTTGCGCATCCTTGATCACGCTGACCGCTTCCTCGACCACTTCACGCACGGTCTTGGTCGGATCCAGTTGCGGCTCTTGCGGCAGGTAACCGATGTTCAGTTCCGGCATCGGGCGTGCTTCGCCTTCGAACTCGGTGTCGACGCCGGCCATGATTTTCAGCAGCGTGGACTTACCCGAACCGTTGAGGCCGAGGACGCCGATCTTGGCGCCCGGGAAGAAGGACAGCGAAATGTTTTTCAGGATTTCCCGCTTCGGCGGAACAACTTTGCCCAGCCGATGCATGGTGAAGACGTATTGAGCCATGGAGAACCTTGGGTCAGTGACTGATGAATGATTGGGACACAGGCAATGCCCGGCCAGACCGTGCGCGTCGTTCACTGGAAGATATCAATGCGTGCGCGCGGAAAGTCTAGGAGCTGGAACGCTCCCGCGTAACCGGCAAAGCTACCTTAATGACAGAAGGCAGTCCAGCCGAGCGGGGCTGGCACTTCGCCACAACTCAAGGCATGCTAGCCGCCCTTTGGGCGTCCGGCTTATAGTGCACGTCGCGCCAGTCCAGCCAGACCGCAGGATTACAGCTTGTCCAACGTCACTCCGCCAGCCTCTGTGAGCAGCACCCAACCGGCGCCCGGCTCGTCCCTGCGCGGAACATTGAAAGGCGCGCTGGCGACTTTGGTGCTGTTGCTGCTGGCGCTGCTGTTCTGGCAACTGCTCGATCAACTGGGTGAAACCCAGAAAAACCAGCGCCAGTACACCATCGACTACACGGCCGATCTCGCTTCGCAAGTCAGCCTGAACATGTCGCTGAATGCGCAGATCGCCCTCAATCTGCTACCGATCGTCGAACAGCCGCAGTCCGCCGACGAACAACAGGCATTGCTGCGCAAGCTGCAGAAATCGCTGCCTGACCTGCAGAGCATGGCCTTGCTCAGCCCGTCGGGAAAAATCCTCAGCGACAGCGCCACAGACAGCAAGGACGCCGACTACCTCAGCGATCTGGTCCGCCGCAGTCACGCCCAGGCGCACTACTTCAGCAACGCCGACGACGGTTCGGTGGTGCATCTGTTGCTGCATCAGGCCAGCGGCAGCACTCGCGGTTACTGGGCACTGCGGCTGACACCCACCTTCTTCAGCGCACTGACCAAACAGGGCGAAACCGGTATCCGTCCTCTCTGGCTGGTGGAAAATCGCATCAACCATCAGATCATCAGTCGCGACGAAGCAATGCCCATCGGCAGCACCAGCGTCCTGACCCCTGACGATCTGGCCAACAGTGTGCTGACCGTGCCGCTGAGCAGCAGCGACTGGCAACTGCGCGGCCTGTTCGACCGCCAGCATGTGCTCGAACAACTGCTGCCGGCGTTCATCGGCAAATGCCTGTTGGGCCTGGCGCTGTCGCTGCTGCCGTTCATCGCGTTGCTCAACATGCGCCGTCGTCAGCGTCAGGTGCATGAAGGGCGTCGGCGTTATCAGGATATTTTCGAAGGCACCGGCGTGGCGTTGTGCGTGCTGGATCTTTCGGGGCTCAAGCAGGTTTTCGAGAAAGCCCAGATCCAGACCAGCGACCAGCTCAAGGCCTGGCTCGACCAGCCGGCGCGGCGCCAGCAATTGCTTCACGAACTGCGGATCACCGAGGTCAACCAGGTCGCGCTGCAACTGCTCAACGTCAATTCCTGTGACCACGCCTGGCAACTGTTGATCGACGGTCAGCCGCACAGTCAGTGCGCCATCGGCAATCAGGTACTCGACGCCGTGCTCCAGCAGCAAAAGCAGCTGGAACTGGAAATCAAACTGCCGGACATCAATGGCCGCGACCAGCATCTGTGGCTGGTGCTGCGCCTGCCTCAGGAACAGCACGATTACCAGGCCGTGATCCTGAGCATCAACGACATCACCAGCCGCAAGCTGATCGAATTGTCGCTGCTGGAACGCGAAGGCTTCTGGTCGGACGTGGTGCGCACCGTGCCGGATCACCTGTACGTGCAGGATGTGATCAGCCAGCGGATGATCTTCAGCAACCACCACCTCGGCCAGACCCTCGGTTACAACCGCACCGAACTGCATCAGATGGGCGAATACTTCTGGGAAATCCTCCTGCACCCGGAAGACGCCGACTACTATCACCGCTCGCGGCAGATGCAGCGCCACGCCGGCTACAGCCAGTTGCTGCAATGCCAGTTGCGTTTCCGCCACCGCGACGGCAAATGGCGGCGCTTCGATATCCGCGAACAGGCGCTGGCCCGGGACAAGCACGATCAGGTGACGCGAATCATCGGCGTGGCCAAGGACATCACCGAGCAGATCGAGGCCAGCGAATCGTTGCGCGACAGCGAACAGCGCTACCGGATGCTCGCCGAAAGCATCAGCGACGTGATCTTCTCTACCGACAGCAAACTCTCGCTCAACTACGTCAGCCCGTCGGTGCAAGCGGTGTTGGGCTACGACGCCGAATGGATTTTCCAGAACGGCTGGCAGTCGACCATCGCCAACCCGCAGCAGCTCAACGGCATCTACCACCTGATGGACCGGGTCAGCAAAGCCCTGGACAAGCCCGAGCAACTGGCAACCCTGCGCAGCCAGGTGCAGACCCAGATGTTCCTGTTCGACTGCCTGCGCGCCGACGGCCGCAAGATCCCGATCGAACTGCGTCTGGTGCTGGTGTGGGACGAACACGGCGCCTTCGAAGGCGTGCTCGGGGTCGGTCGCGACATCAGCCAGCAACGCCGTGCCGAAAAAGACCTGCGCATGGCGGCTACGGTATTCGAGCATTCGACCTCGGCGATCCTGATCACCGACCCGGCCGGTTACATCGTCCAGGCCAACGAGGCGTTCAGCCGGGTCAGTGGCTACGCGGTGAGCGAAGTGCTCGACCAGTTGCCGAACATGCTGACCGTCGACGAACAGCAGGACGCGCACCTGCGCTACGTGCTCAAGCAGTTGCATCAGCACAGCACCTGGGAAGGCGAAGTCTGGCTCAAGCGCCGCAATGGCGAGCACTACCCGGCGTGGGTCGGCATCACTGCGGTGCTCGATGACGAGGGCGATCTGGCCAGTTATGTGTGTTTCTTCAGCGACATCAGCGAGCGCAAGGCCAGCGAGCAACGGATTCACCGCCTCGCCTACTACGACGCCCTGACCCACTTGCCGAACCGCACGCTGTTCCAGGATCGCCTGCACACCGCACTGCAATCGGCCGACCGGCAGAAGTCGTGGGTGGTGCTGATGTTCCTCGACCTCGACCGTTTCAAACCGATCAACGACTCCCTCGGTCACGCCGCCGGCGACCGCATGCTCAAGGACATGGCCACGCGGTTGCTGGCCTGCGTCGACGATGACGACACCGTGGCGCGGATGGGCGGCGACGAATTCACCCTGCTGCTGCAACACCGTTCCAGTCGTGAGATGGCACTGAATCGTGCGATACATGTCGCCGAGCAGATTCTTGGCAGTCTGGTGCGACCGTTCGTGCTGGAGGGCCGCGAGTTCTTCGTCACCGCCAGTATCGGCATCGCCCTGAGCCCGCAGGACGGCAACGAACTCAGCCAGTTGATGAAGAACGCCGACACCGCGATGTATCACGCCAAGGAGCGCGGCAAGAACAACTTCCAGTTCTATCAGGCCGACATGAACGCCAGTGCGCTGGAGCGTCTGGAACTGGAAAGCGACTTGCGTCACGCGCTGGAGCAGAACGAATTCGTGCTGTATTACCAACCGCAGTTCAGCGGCGACGGCAAACGCCTGACCGGCGCCGAAGCCCTGCTGCGCTGGCGTCATCCGCGTCGCGGGCTGGTGCCGCCGGGGGATTTCATCCCGGTGCTCGAAGAACTCGGGCTGGTGGTGGACGTCGGCGACTGGGTCATCAGCGAGGCCTGCCGTCAGCTCAAGACCTGGCACCAGAGCCGCGTGCGCGTGCCGAAGGTCTCGGTGAACATTTCCGCCCGGCAGTTCTCCGACGGCCAGCTCGGCACGCGGATCGCCACCATCCTCAAGGAAACCGGCCTGCCGCCGGCGTGCCTGGAGCTGGAGCTGACCGAAAGTATCCTGATGCGCGAAGTCAGCGAAGCGATGCAGATCCTTGCCGGCCTGAAGAACCTGGGCCTGAGCATCGCAGTCGACGACTTCGGCACCGGTTACTCATCGCTGAACTACCTCAAGCAATTCCCGATCGATGTGCTGAAGATCGACCGCACCTTCGTCGACGGCCTACCGTCCGGCGAGCAGGACGCGCAGATCGCCCGGGCGATCATCGCCATGGCCCACAGCCTGAATCTGGCGGTAATCGCCGAGGGTGTGGAAACCCATGAACAGCTGGACTTCCTGCGCGAGCACGGTTGCGACGAAGTTCAGGGTTATCTGTTCGGGCGGCCGATGCCGGCCACTCGCTTCGAGGCGCAATTCAGCAATGATGCGCTGTTCATGTTCGACTGAAGATCTGCGGCGCGGCCTTCGCGAGCGAGCTCGCTTCCACAGGGATTGATGTCGATCACGTAATCGCAGGCTGGCCTCGGTTATTGTGCGAACCGGCTGGTCAACGAAAAGGCCGGCACGGACGCCACATATCTGGTCATGAACGCCACTTGTCTGCGACATGATGTCGTTTCATATGCCATCCAAAACCCGATGGGTTAGAATGCCCCCCTTTTCTGCCCCCGATCCTTGAGGACCGCCATGTTCAGCCGTGATTTGACTATTGCCAAGTACGACGCCGATCTTTTTGCCGCCATGGAGCAAGAAGCCCAGCGCCAGGAAGAACACATCGAGCTGATCGCTTCGGAGAACTACACCAGCCCAGCGGTGATGGAAGCTCAAGGCTCGGTTTTGACCAACAAGTACGCCGAAGGCTACCCGGGCAAGCGCTACTACGGTGGTTGCGAGTACGTCGACATTGTCGAGCAACTGGCCATCGACCGCGCCAAGGAGCTGTTCGGCGCCGACTACGCCAACGTTCAACCGCACGCCGGCTCCCAAGCCAACGCCGCTGTTTACCTGGCCCTGCTGTCGGCCGGTGACACCATCCTGGGCATGAGCCTGGCCCACGGTGGTCACCTGACCCACGGCGCCAGCGTTTCCTCCTCCGGCAAGCTGTACAACGCCATCCAGTACGGCATCGACGCCAACGGCCTGATCGACTACGACGAAGTCGAGCGTCTGGCTGTTGAACACAAGCCGAAAATGATCGTGGCCGGTTTCTCTGCCTACTCGCAGATCCTCGACTTCCCGCGCTTCCGCGCCATCGCCGACAAGGTGGGCGCCTACCTGTTCGTCGACATGGCTCACGTGGCCGGTCTGGTCGCCGCTGGCGTCTACCCGAACCCGGTTCCGTTCGCTGACGTCGTGACCACCACCACCCACAAGACCCTGCGTGGTCCACGTGGTGGCCTGATCCTGGCTCGCGCCAACGCCGACATCGAGAAGAAGCTGAACTCCGCCGTATTCCCGGGCGCCCAGGGTGGCCCGCTGGAGCACGTGATCGCCGCCAAAGCGATCTGCTTCAAGGAAGCGCTGCAGCCTGAGTTCAAGGCTTACCAGCAACAAGTGGTGAAGAACGCCCAGGCCATGGCCGGCGTGTTCATCGAGCGCGGTTTCGACGTGGTTTCCGGCGGTACTGAAAACCACTTGTTCCTGCTGTCGCTGATCAAGCAGGAAATCTCCGGTAAAGACGCCGACGCCGCTCTGGGCAAAGCGTTCATCACCGTGAACAAGAACTCCGTGCCAAACGATCCACGTTCCCCGTTCGTCACCTCCGGCCTGCGCTTCGGTACTCCGGCTGTGACCACTCGCGGCTTCAAAGAGGCTGAGTGCAAGGAACTGGCCGGCTGGATCTGCGACATCCTGGCTGACCTGAACAACGAAGCGGTAATCGACGCCGTTCGTGAGAAAGTCAAAGCCATCTGCAAGAAACTGCCGGTATACGGCGCTTAATTGCGACGTTAAAACCGCAGCATGAAAAACCGGCCAGTGATGGCCGGTTTTTTTTCGTCCGCAAAAAAGTTTCCAACTGGGAATAGCTCAAGGTCGGGGCATTGCGCTCAACTGGTCAGACCGGTCATGCCAATTCGTCATTTTTCACTTGCGATCGGTAAAAAACAGCGCCTAGACTGCACCCGCACTGGACATACCGGTAAGACCACAATAATTAAGTCCTGAATCTGATGCGCCCCGCGCACGGCAGCCAGGACACCGACCAGGATTCCTCCCATGCTCAGATGGTGCTCGCGTTCAATCTTCCTCCAAGTGGTTCTCGGACTGATGCTCGGCATCGTCTGCGGGCTGACCCTTCCTGAATACTCGGCCCAGCTCAAACCGCTCGGCGACGGTTTCATCAAACTGATCAAGATGCTCATCGGTCTGATCGTGTTCTGCGTGGTGGTCAGCGGTATCAGCGGCGCCGGCGACCTGAAAAAGGTCGGGCGCATCGGTCTCAAGTCGGTGATCTACTTCGAAGTGCTGACCACCATCGCCCTGGTGATCGGTCTGGTGTTCGCCTTCACCACCGGGATCGGCAGCGGCGCCAACATCCATCTGGAGCAGCTGTCCGCCGCCGACATGGGCGACATCGCCGAACGCGGCCAGCACCTGCACACCACGACCCAGTTCCTGATGGACCTGATCCCGACGTCGGTGCTCGGCGCCTTTGCCGACAACAACATCCTGCAAGTGCTGCTGTTCTCGGTGCTGTTCGGCAGCGCGTTGAATCTGGTGGGCGAAGCCGCTTCAGGGATCTCGCGGCTGATCAACGAGCTGAGCCATGTGATCTTCCGGATCATGGGCATGATCGTGCGTCTGGCGCCGATCGGCGTGTTCGGCGCCATCGCCTTCACCACCAGCAAATATGGCCTCGATTCGCTGCAACACCTGGGCAGTCTGGTCGGCCTGTTTTATCTGACGTGCATCGCGTTCGTCAGCGTGATTCTCGGTCTGGTAATGCGTGCCTCCGGCCTGCGCATGTGGCCGCTGCTCAAGTACCTGCGCGAAGAACTGCTGATCGTCATGGGCACCGCCTCCTCCGATGCCGTGCTGCCGCAGATCATGCGCAAGCTTGAACATCTGGGCATCGGCAGCTCGACCGTCGGGCTGGTGATTCCCACCGGTTATTCGTTCAACCTCGACGGTTTTTCGATCTACCTGACCCTGGCCATCGTGTTCATCGCCAACGCCACCGGTACGCCGCTGGCCATGACCGATCTGCTGACGATTTTGCTGGTATCGCTGATCACCTCCAAAGGCGCCCACGGCATTCCGGGGTCGGCACTGGTGATTCTGGCGGCCACGCTGACGGCCATCCCGGCGATCCCGGTGGTCGGTCTGGTGCTGGTGCTGGCGGTGGACTGGTTCATGGGCATCGGCCGGGCGCTGACCAACCTGATCGGCAACTGCGTCGCCACCGTGGCCATCGCCCGCTGGGAAAAGGACATCGACGTGCAGCGGGCGAACAAGGTGCTCAACGGCGAGCAGGGCTATAACTTTCAGCCGAGAAAAACCGTCGCTCAAGCGGCGGCCAAAGAATTCTGAATGAGCGCCGTGCCTGCGCCAACGCAGGCACGGCTCATGGAGCGAACACGTGATTACTACATCAACCGTCGTCAACTCAGTGGTGGAAAAACTTAGGGCCGCACTGGCCCGTGGTCAGTGGCGCTGCGGCGAGATGCTGCCGGGTCAGCGCGAACTGGCCGAACAACTGGGCATCAGCCGCCCGAGCCTGCGCGAAGCGGTGATCGTGCTGGAAACCCTCGGCCTGGTGCGCTCGATGCCGGGCAAAGGCGTGGTAGTCCTCGACACCCAGGCCAGTGACAGCCAAAGCCACGACAGTGCAGTGGCCGGCGCCAGCCTCGAAGACGTGCTGCAACTGCGCTACACCCTCGAGCCATTCATAGTCGGTCTGGTGGCGCAGTCGATCAGCAGCAAGGAAGTCGGGCAACTGCGCCTGACCTTGATGGACATGCGCGAAGCCCTCGAAGCCGGTGACAGCGAGACCGGCGTCAGCGCTTACATCGCGTTCCACGAAGAACTGTTCACCCTGACCTCGAACCCGATTTTCCAGAGCGTGGTGCAACAGACCAGCAATGCCCTCAAGCAAAGCGCCGAAGTGCTGCGCAATTCGCCGGAGCACCTGGCCGAACGCCTTGAGGAAAACGAAGCCGTTGTACGCGCGATCCGCAGCAAGAACAGCGCCCAGGCCAGCGCCGAAATGCGCCGGCATATCCTGCGCGAGGGCCAGCGCATGGGGATCGAGCTGAATATTCCGGATGACAACCTGAGCCACTGAAACGCCTCACACTGGAGACCGGCCATGAACAGTCTTGCCACGCCGTCGCACTCTCGCCCGACCTCGGCGGCCCTGCCCTTCTCCCGCCTGCAAACGCCGGTGGACGACCTCTATCCGCGACTGTTCGACGCGATCCTCGAACAACGCCTCGATGCCGCCAGCCGTTTTACCGAAGAAAGTCTCAAGCAGATGTTCGGTGTCAGCCGCGCCCATGTGCGTCGGGTGCTGACCCAACTGTCCCACGAGCAGATCATCGTGCTACGGGCCAACCATCGGCCACGGGTTGCTGCGCCGGACGCCGAACAGACGCGCCAGGCCCTTCACGCCCGACGCCTGGCCGAGACCACGCTGGTGCGACTGGCTTGTCAGCATGCGCAGGCTGATGATCTGAAACGTCTGCGCGCCTTGATCGAACGCGAGCGCCAGGCCGTGGATAAAGATCGACGGGGGGCGGCAATTCGCCTGTCTGGAGAGTTTCATTTGCAGTTGGCGAAGATGGCGCGGAATGCACCGTTGGCGCATTTTCTCGGCACGCTGGTGCCGTTGACCTCACTGGCAATTGCGCGATGCGGTAAGCAGACGCACAGATGTTGCGCATGGGATGAGCACCTTGAAATTGTCGAGGCGGTGGAGCGCGGAGATATTTCAAAAGCCGGCATGCTGATGAATCGGCATCTGGATCACCTTGAGCAGACGTTGCTGGGTTCAGAATCTGGATATTGTGTTGCTGGTTAGAACGCCTTCGCGAGCAAGCCCGCTCCCACAATGAACTGCATTCTTCCTGACAGAATGCGATCTACTGTGGGAGCGGGCTTGCTCGCGAAGAGGCCTTTCGAGCCTTCACAAATTCAGTTTTGCTGTGCAGCCACCCTGGCAAACCCCGCCCGGATTTTCTCTTCCGGCAAATCGTCAGCGATAAACACAATCACGCTTTCCCGCGCCTCGCCCTCGGCCCATTCGGTGTCCCAGTCGAAGCCGTAGAGTTTCAGCACGCCCTGGAACACCAACCGCCGATCTTCGCCCGCAATGTTCAACACGCCTTTGTAGCGCAGCAATTGCTTGCCGTGTTCTTCCAGCAGTTCATTCATGAACTCGCTGAGTTGATCGATATCCAGCGGTTGATCGGTGCGCAGCACCAGGCTGGAAATCCGGTCGAGGGACGGCGCCTTGCTCACCGGGCGCAAACTCACGCCGCCACCGAGATCAGCGTTGAGGTTGAAACCGCGTACATCGAGCAATTCCGCCAGATCGATATTGCCGTGTTCGACCACACGGATCGGCGCACGTCGGTTGATGCGGGTCAGGCGTTCGCTGAGCGCGGTGAACGCTGCTTCGTCCACCAGATCGGTCTTGCTCACCAGCAAGCGGTCGGCAAAACCGATCTGCGCCTGGGCGATGGTCTGGGTCAGGTGCAGCTCGGCGTGAGCCGCGTCGACAAGGGTGATGATGCCGTCGAGCAGATAACGCTCGCGCAGTTCTTCGTCGATGAAAAACGTCTGCGCCACTGGCGCCGGGTCGGCCAGACCGGTGCACTCGATGACCAGTCGATCGAAGGCGATTTCACCGCTGTCCAGCCGTTCGAGCAGCAGGTACAGGGCTTTGGTCAGGTCGGTGTGGATGGTGCAGCAGACGCAGCCGTTGGCCAGGGTCATGACTTGCACCGGCTCGTCGCCCAGCAATTGTGTATCGATGCCGGCGTCGCTGAATTCGTTTTCGATCACGGCGATTTTCAGGCCGTGCTCGGCTTTCAACAGATGGCGCAGCAAAGTGGTCTTGCCGGCGCCGAGGAAACCGCTGAGCACCGTTACGGGTATTGGAGAAGACAACATCGATCCCCTTCACAAAATTGATGAACAACACAAAACAAATGTGGGAGCGGGCTTGCTCGCGAAGGGGGTCGTGTCAGTCGACATCATTGCTCAATGACACACCGCTTTCGCGAGCAAGCCCGCTCCCACAGTTGGGGACTGCATCAACCGAAGGCTGTCAGATCAACAGCACTTCGGCCCACCCTTGCCACCGTAACGGGCTTCCTGACGTTCGCGAAAGAACATCTCGTAGCTCATCACCGGTTTGTCCGGGTGTTTGGTCTGCATATGCTCGACGTACGTGTCGTAGTCGGGCATGCCGACCATCAGGCGCGCGGCCTGACCGAGGTATTTACCGAGGCGACTCAGGTCATTGAACATGGTGCAATCCTCTGGTTACGCGTCCGGCAGGGCCTGGAATGGCGATTCTTTGTCCGTACGCTCTTTTTTGCCCCAGGCGGCGATACCGACCTTGAGCGCATAGAACAGGATGCTGAATACCACGAACAGGAACAGCGCGGTCAATGTAGCGTTGGTGTAGGCGTTGAAGATCACGTGCTGCATCTGCTCGACGCTCTTGGCCGGTGCGATCACCTGGCCTGCGGCCAGCGCATCGCTGTACTTCTTGGCCAGCGACAGGAAGCCGATCGCCGGGTTGGCGTCGAACAGCTTGATGAAGCCTGCGGTCGTGGTGCAGATCAGCAGCCAGGCGGCCGGCAGCAGGGTGACCCAGATGTAGCGCTGGCGCTTCATTTTGATCAGGACCACGGTGCCGAGCATCAGTGCGATACCGGCCAGCATCTGGTTGGAGATACCGAACAGCGGCCACAAGGTGTTGATGCCACCCAGCGGATCGATCACGCCCTGATACAGCAACCAGCCCCACATGGCCACACAACCGGCGGTGGCGATCAGGTTGGCGGTCCAGGACTCGGTACGCTTCAGCGCCGGTACGAAGGAGCCGAGCAGGTCCTGCAGCATGAAGCGACCGGCACGGGTACCGGCATCGACCGCAGTCAGGATGAACAGCGCTTCGAACAGGATCGCGAAGTGGTACCAGAACGCCATGGTGTTTTCACCCGGCAGGACACTGTGCAGGATCTGCGCGATACCGACCGCCAGGGTCGGCGCACCACCGGCACGGGCCAGAATGGTGGTTTCACCGATGTCATGTGCCACGGCTTGCAGGGCTTCCGGGGTAATTGCAAAGCCCCAGTTGCTGACAGCGGTCGCCACCGCCACCACATCGCCGCCCACCACGGCGGCCGGGCTGTTCATGGCGAAGTACACGCCTGGCTCGATCACCGAGGCCGCGACCATGGCCATGATGGCCACGAACGATTCCATCAGCATGCCGCCGTAACCGATGTAGCGGGCGTTGGTTTCGTTATCCAGCAGCTTCGGCGTGGTGCCGGACGAGATCAGCGCGTGGAAACCCGATACCGCACCGCACGCGATGGTGATGAACAGGAACGGGAACAGACCGCCCTTCCACACCGGGCCGGTGCCGTCGACGAACTGGGTCAGCGCCGGCATTTTCAGCTCGGGCATGGTGACCAGGATGCCGATCGCCAGGGCGACGATGGTGCCGATCTTGAGAAACGTGGACAGATAGTCACGCGGGGCGAGGATCAGCCAGACCGGCAGTACCGCCGCGACAAAACCGTAACCGATCAGCATCCAGGTGATTTGCACACCGGTGAAGCTGAAGGCCTTGGCCCATACAGGGTCAGCGGCAATCTGCCCGCCCAGCCAGATCGAACCGAGCAGCAAAACAACGCCGATCACCGAGATCTCGCCGATGCGGCCCGGACGGATGTAGCGCATGTAGATGCCCATGAACATCGCGATCGGGATGGTCGCCATCACGGTGAAGATGCCCCACGGGCTCTCGGCCAGAGCTTTGACGACGATCAGCGCCAGCACCGCGAGGATGATGATCATGATCAGGAAGCAGCCGAACAGCGCGATGGTGCCGGGGATACGGCCCATTTCTTCCCGCACCATGTCACCCAGGGAACGGCCGTTGCGACGGGTCGACATGAACAGGACCATGAAGTCCTGCACCGCGCCCGCCAGCACCACGCCGGCGATCAGCCACAGCGTACCGGGCAGGTAGCCCATCTGCGCCGCCAGTACCGGGCCGACCAAAGGCCCCGCGCCGGCGATGGCCGCGAAGTGGTGACCGAAGAGAATGTGTTTGTTGGTTGGAACGTAGTCCAGACCGTCATTGTTGAGCACGGCGGGGGTGGCCCGACGCGGATCGAGTTGCATCACATTATTAGCGATGAACAGACTGTAGTAACGGTACGCAACCAGATAAATGGCCACGGCGGCGACCACGATCCACAAGGCGTTGATCGCCTCGCCTCGGCGCAATGCCACTACGCCCAGGGCGCACGCTCCTACGATTGCCAGCAGCAGCCAGGGTAAGTGGCGTAGCAGGCTATTATTATTTTTCATTTTATTATTCCAGCCAGGGTGGACAAGAAAGACAGCCACCCCGAGTTTAGCGCTGTTGGCGCCAAAGGCCATACCCCGACATTGGTCGGACGCCCTGCCTGACTGGCAACACTCGACGTGGCGGGTCTATAGTCAGCGAACCGTCCAGAGGATTGCGCCATGAGCGAGCACCCGTCCGAGCGCCGCCGCTTCAAACGTATCGCGTTCCATGCCAGAACCGAATTGAGCCAGGGCGAGTACATCTGGCCGGTGAATCTGATCGACCTGTCGCTCAAGGGGCTGTTGATCGAGCGACCCGAGCCCTGGCTGGGCAATCCCGAGAAGGATTTTTTCGTCGACATTCATCTGAGCGAGGATGTGCACATCGAGATGGATGTGCAACTGGCTCATGAAGATCACGGCCAGCTCGGTTTCGTGTGTCGGCATATCAGCCTGGAGTCGATTCAGCGCCTGCGTCGCCTCATCGAACTCAATCTGGCCGACGAAACCGAACTGGAACGCGAGCTCGCGGCGCTGATTGACGTCTGATCACTCGAACAACGAGTCCAGCGCCTGCTCCAGACGCGTCACCGCAATGATCTGCAAACCCGGAGGCGCTTCCTTCGGGGCATTGCCCTTGGGCACGATCGCGCGCTTGAAGCCGTGCTTGGCGGCTTCCTTCAATCGCTCCTGACCGCTTGGCACCGGGCGCACTTCGCCGGACAGGCCGACCTCACCAAATACCAACAAGTCATGAGGCAACGGACGGTTGCGCAGGCTCGACATGACGGCGGCCATCAGCGCCAGATCGGACGCGGTTTCCAGCACCTTCACCCCGCCGACCACGTTGAGGAACACGTCCTGATCGTGGGTCGGAATGCCGCCATGACGGTGCAGCACCGCCAGCAACATCGCCAGACGATTCTGATCCAGCCCCAGGGTCACCCGGCGCGGGTTGGCAAGGTGGCTGTCATCCACCAGCGCCTGAACTTCCACCAGCATCGGCCGAGTGCCTTCCCACGTTGCCATCACCACACTGCCCGGGACTTCTTCCTGAGCGCGTGTGAGAAAAATCGCCGAAGGGTTGGAGACTTCTTTCAGACCCTTGTCGGTCATGCCGAACACGCCGAGTTCGTTGACCGCGCCGAAACGGTTTTTTACCGCCCGCAGCAGGCGCAACCGGCCATCGGACTCGCCTTCGAAATACAGCACGGTATCGACCATATGTTCCAGAACACGTGGCCCGGCCAGTGCGCCTTCCTTGGTCACGTGGCCGACCAGGAAAATCGCCGTGCCGCTTTGCTTGGCGTAACGCACCAGCAATGCCGCACTTTCACGCACCTGGGACACGCCGCCCGGTGCCGATTGCAGTTGTTCGGTGAAGATTGTCTGGATCGAGTCGATCACCATCACCTTGGGTTTTTCCTGGCGGGCAGTGGCGATGATGGTTTCGATACAGGTTTCGGTCATGACCCGCAGTTGATCCTGCGGCAAGCCAAGGCGACGTGCGCGCATCGCGACTTGTTGCTGGGACTCTTCACCGGTGACGTACAGCGCCGGCATGGTCTTGGCGAGGTTGCACAGGGTCTGCAAAAGGATCGTCGACTTGCCGATACCGGGATCACCGCCGATCAACACCACCGAACCGTCCACCAGACCACCGCCGAGCACCCGGTCGAGCTCGCCGGAGGCTGTGGAAAAACGCGGGATCTCTTCGATGCTGACTTCGGCCAGGGTCTTGATTTGCGCCTGTTGCCCCGCCCAGCCAGTGCGCCCGCTCGGGGCGGCGGCACCGCCGCTCTCGACCATGGTTTCGGTCAGGGTGTTCCAGGCGCCGCATTCGCCGCACTGCCCGGCCCACTTGGGAAAGGTTGCGCCGCACTCGGTGCAGCCGTACATGCGCTTGGCCTTGGCCATCTGAACCCCCGGCAAAAACCGCGATGATAACGCAGCTGTCGCCGATCAGCGCGGCGCGGCGGTACGGATTTCCCCGCTGGCCAGACGTGCGGCGCTGTTGCCCAACGGATCCTCTGTGTTCAGATCGGCGCCTCTTGCCTTGAGGGCTTCGAGCATTTCCGCGCGCTTGAACAGCCCGGCGTACATGGCCGCCGTCTGGCCGGCATCATTACGCTGATCCGGGTTGCACCGGGTAGCCATCAGACGCCGGGCAATCTGTACCTCTCCCTTGAAGATCGCCCCCATCAGGGCTGTGTTGCCACGCTGATCCCGGGCACAGGCATCGGCTCCGGCAGCCAGCAGCTTGTCCACAACCTCGCCCTCGCCGTGATACGCCGCCAGCATCAGTGCGGTGTAACCCTTGGGATCGCGCGTATCCAGCGAATAACCTGCCTCGATAAACGTATCGAGCATGGCGACATTCCCCTCCCTTGCAGCGTTGAAATAGTAGTCCTGCAGTTGCGCCTTGAGCGCCGCTGAATCCTGTTCGGCCGGTGCGGCAAGGGCCGCGAACGACAGACAGCCCAGCAACAGCGAAAGATAAATGCGCATGAGTCGCCTCCTTGTAAGGTGCGAGGCCCGTCACGGGCCTCGCGGTGCCTCTCAGTCGACCAGTTTTGCCGCCAAAGCCTTGACCCGGCCAAGGTCCCCCTTGGCCACCTTGGTCACACCGGCGCCATACTCCGGATCGGCCTTGTAGAGGAAAGACAGGATGATGTGCTTGCTTTCATCATCGGTGCTCGCCAGCGAACCGCCAAAGCTCTCGATCAGATCCTGACGTTCCTTCTTGCTGAAGGATCGATACAGATCACCGGCTTGCTTGAAGTTCTGCTCGCGCTGGATCTTCGCCTGCTGAGTGCTGCCTTGCAGGGACGACTGGCTATACCGTGCGCCTTGTGGCTCCTCACGCGGATGCAGGCGGCTCGGCTGGTAGTTAACGCCCGTGCTGCTGGCGCCGAAGTTCATCGCCCCATCCTGATTACCATTGTTCACCGCTACCTTTGGAGCGTTGACGGGTAATTGCAGGGCATTGGCACCCAGGCGATACATTTGAGTATCGGCATAAGAGAACACTCGACCTTGTAACAAGCGATCTTCCGAAGGTTCGATACCGGGAACAACATTGGCAGGTGCCATGGCAACTTGCTCAGTTTCCTGGAAGACATTCGAAGGGTTACGGTTCAACACCATTTGTCCAACTTTTCGCTCAGGAACATTGGGCCAGATCTTGGTTGCATCCAATGGATCGAAATCAAACTTGGACAAATCTTGCGAATTCAGAACTTGGACGTACAAGTCCCACTTCGGAAAATTGCCTTTACTGATATTCGCTACCAGGTCATTGGTCATATGACTGTAATCCTGACCCTGAACTTTTACGACTTGTTGCGGATCGAGATTCCTGATCCCCTGCAAACTTTTCCAGTGAAACTTCACGTAATGCACTTCGCCCTTGTCGTTGACCAACTTGTAGGCATGTACACCATTACCGTCCATCTCCCGATAACTGGCTGGCGTCCCTGAGTTGGAATACAGCTCGGTCAAAGTGCGGGTGGCCTCAGGGACATGGGAGAAGAAGTCGAAGCGACGGGAGTCATCATCAAGGTTGGTGCGCGGGTCCGGCTTGAACGCATGCACCATGTCCGGGAACTTGATCGCATCACGGATGAAGAACGTCGGAAAGTTGTTGCCCACCAGATCCCAGTTTCCGTCGGCGGTGTAGAACTTGGTCGCGAAGCCCCGCGGGTCGCGCAGGGTTTCCGGGGAGTGGTTGCCGTGCACTACGGCAGAAAAACGCACGAACACCGGCGTTACCTGCCCGGCGGCGAACACTTTGGCCTTGCTCAGATCGCTGAGATCGTTGGTTACAGTGAACGTGCCGTGAGCACCGGTGCCACGAGCATGCACGACGCGCTCGGGAATGCGCTCGCGGTCGAAGCGCTGCAGCTTCTGGATCAGTTGCACGTCCTGCAACAGCACCGGGCCGTTGGCACCGGCGGTTTGCGAGTTCTGGTTGTCGCCCACCGCTGCACCGTTATCCCGGGTCAGGGGCGCGGCGTGCACGGAAAAGGTCAGCAGGCTGGCGGCGAGTACGCCAAACGTACGGCGATGGGGAACAGCCCCGAGGCCAAGAGTGGAATTCATTTTCAGGCTCCTCTGTTTTTTGAGGCGCATCCAGGTGCGCCAGACAGAGGCTAGAAGCTCGATCAGCCAAACATAAATAGAAAGATCGTAACGCGATGATTGATTAATTTTTCTTCCAGATCAGCGGCTTGCAGCGTATTTCGCGCGCGATTAGTGGCACTTTGCAAACTAATGGCGAATCGATGTGTCGATAAATGCGGGCATTGTAAGAAGGTGTTTCGCGCAGGACGCGTTTTGCTGATTTACACTGCTGACACCAAACTCATCTGTAACAAGGAAATAACTATGGGCGTGCTTAGCGAGTTCAAGGCCTTCGCGGTCAAAGGCAATGTGGTCGACATGGCCGTCGGTATCATCATCGGCGCGGCCTTCGGCAAAATCGTTTCATCGTTTGTCGGTGACGTGATCATGCCGCCAATCGGCCTGCTGATCGGTGGGGTGGACTTCAGTGACCTGGCAATAACCCTGAAAGCCGCCGAGGGCAGCGCCCCTGCAGTCGTGATGGCCTACGGCAAGTTCATTCAGAGCATTCTGGACTTCGTCATCGTCGCGTTCGCGATTTTCATGGGCGTAAAAGCCATCAACCGCCTGAAGCGCGAAGAGGCCGTGGCACCTACCCTGCCACCGGTTCCGACCAAGGAAGAAGAGTTGCTGGGCGAGATACGCGACTTGCTCAAGGCCCAGAACAACCGGCCTTGAAGACTGAAACGGCACCCGAGGGTGCCGTTTCTTTACCAGTAGTTTTCCACCGCCACCTGCCCTGGCCGACGGGTCAGGCTGAGGCTCATGCCTCGTTGCTTGAGCAAGGCCCGAGTGTCATCGATCATCTGCGGATTGCCACACAGCATGACCCGAGAATGGAGCGGATCAAGGTTGACCCCGGCCGCGCGCTCCAGCTCACCGTTTTCAATCAGGGTGGTGATACGCCCGTTCAGGGCACCGGCATGCGACTCACGCGTCACGACCGGGATGAACTGAAACTTGTGCGCGTATTCGGCCAGGTAATCGCGCCGCGTGAGTTCGCCGATCAGCTGTTGATAAGCCAGTTCCCTGGCTTCCCGCACGCTGTACACCAGGATGATTCGCTCGAATCTTTCCCAGACCTCGAAATCCTGCAAAATCGATAGAAATGGAGCCACACCGGTGCCCGTGGATAACAGCCAGAGGTCGCGGCCATCGATGAAACGATCCAGCGTCAGATAGCCGAAGGCCTGGCGATCCACCAGCAATGTATCGCCCGCCTTGAGCCGGCTCAGCTCACTGGTGAACTCCCCGCCGGGTACCACGATGGAAAAGAATTCAAGGAACTCATCGAATGGCGAAGACACCATGGAGTAGGCCCGCCAAACCGTGCTGCCGTCATCCTTGGTCACGCCGAGCCTGGCAAACTGCCCGGCACGAAAGCGAAAGCCCGCGTCTCGGGTCGTACGCAATGTAAACAGGCTGGACGTCAGTGGTCGTACATCGATCAAGGTCTGGCGGCTGATTTTTTCTGCACTGGCGGTCATCGGTACCTCCCTGGGCCAAGGTCACAGTGTCCCGCAATAAAGCCCAATAAAAAACCGGACAATTAGTAGTGGTTAATGACGCAAATAACTACTGGCACAATGACATAGTTCAATTCTTGAAATTATGATCTGCATTTAATGATGCATAGGCGGCTAATCACAAACGACTAATTATCTCCAATCTAAGAGCGAAAAATTCCAAACACTTATGCAGGAAGCGTCCTACACTCGTTTTCGTGCACGAATATTGGATCCAAAATCGCACCCCAGCGAAAAATATCGGAGAATCTTCAAATGGAAATTTGGAAGGAGTCGCAGATAAAGCAGCTGACATTTGCCACGAGAATTGATACTGCTTACCCGATTCTGCTGACATTTGCCAAAAACATAGGCTTCCAGTTCTGCGGCATTTCAATCACTTCACCTGATCGAAATACACTGCAAAAGCCCTTGCGCTTCAATAACTACCCTCCAGCCTGGAATAAACAATATGAGGAGGAAAGCCACTGGGAGTTTGATCCGGTAGTCACACACTGCACTCGCTCAATGCTCCCCATTTCCTGGAGCAAAGAGTTATTTTCAAAAACACCACAGTTGTGGAAGTCGTTAAAGGACCAGGGACTGGAGCACGGCTGGTCGCAATCCTTTCATCACGAAGAAAGCGGTCTGTGCAGTATCCTCAGCCTGGCCCGGCCTCACTGCCCGATCACTTCGATCGAGTTGTACGAGCATTTTGGCTACATGCTCTACGTCACCCGCCATCTGAGCGAACTCTTCGCCAGTACGCTTCCTTCACGGCCCGAGAAGGCTCGACCGCCTCGCCTGTCTGCACGAGAGGTCGAAGTGCTGAAACTCTGCGCCTGTGGCAAGACAGCTTATGAAACCGCGAGAATCCTCAGCCTGAGTGAGCGCACCGTGAACTATCACGTGCAGAACGTGATCGTGAAAATGAACGTCTGCAACAAGATCTCTGCAGTCATTGCCGCCGCCAAGGCGGGGATCATCTAGTCGGGATCACCAAAAACAACCAAGTAATGCCGTCGAAAAAAAAGTACCATTTACGACCTTCCTGAGTGATGACGCCAAACTTCGCGCCGCTGTTCACCTGGACGGTTCCGCCGCACGACACTCAGGGCCGCGGTACACCCGTTGATTACCCAGAGTCCCCGCCCCATGCCTTTGCTCGATACGCCCTTCGCCCAGCTTGATCTGATCCGCCAGCCCGAACAGCAGAACGAACCGCTGCAAGCCTTCGACGCAGCCGACGAATACCTGCTCAATCATCTGGCCGAACAGAATCTGCCGGCGGATACCCGAGTATTGGTGCTCAACGACAGTTTCGGAGCGCTGGCCATCAGCCTCTCAGGCAAAGTGCAGGTCAGCACCAGCGGAGATTCGTTCCTGGCGTTTCAGGGCCTGGAAAAAAACCTGTTGCGCAATGGCCTGGCGTTCGATGCACTGCGCGGCACGCCAGCCAGCGAGCCGCTGGTCGGGCCATTTGACCGGGTGCTGATCCGTGTCCCGAAAACCCTGGCGCTGCTGGAGGAGCAACTGATTCGCTTGCAGGGCCAACTGGCCCCCGGCGCGCAAGTGGTGGCAGCGGCGATGGTCAAGCATTTGCCCCGTGCCGCCGGTGATTTGCTGGAACGCTACATCGGCTCGGTTCAGGCTTCGCTGGCAGTGAAGAAGGCACGATTGCTGATCGCCACGCCCGAGACCAAGGCCCCCGCCGTCTCGCCCTACCCGACCCGCTATCGCCTCGACGAGCCGGCCATCGAACTGCTCAACCACGCCAACGTGTTCTGCCGTGAAGGGCTGGACATCGGCACCCGCGCCTTCCTTCCGCACCTGCCGAAAAACCTCGGCTCAGCGCGAGTCGCGGATCTTGGCTGCGGCAATGGCGTACTGGCCATTGCCAGCGCCCTGCAAAACCCCGATGCGCATTACACGCTGGTGGACGAGTCGTTCATGGCCGTGCAATCCGCTGCCGAAAACTGGCGCGCGGCGTTGGGCGAGCGGGATGTAATCGTGCGCGCCGGTGACGGCCTGGCCGGACAGGAAGCGCAGTCGCTGGACGTAGTGTTGTGCAACCCGCCGTTCCACCAGCAACAGGTGGTCGGCGACTTCCTCGCCTGGCGCATGTTCCAGCAGGCCCGCGAAGCGCTGGTGGTCGGTGGTGCGCTGTACATTGTCGGCAACCGTCACCTGGGTTATCACAGCAAGCTGGCGCGGCTGTTCCGGGGTGTCGAGCAGGTCGCGGCCACACCGAAATTCGTGATCCTCAAGGCGCGCAAATAATCCGGGCAAAAAAAACCCTCCGGTCGGAGGGTCAAAAGTCCGTGCCGCAAGGCAGCGGGATGGGAAGTCTCAGTGCGTGGTCAGGCCTGCGGCGTTCATGAACATGCGCATCAGGCTGGCGACGATGAACAGTGCTCCGACGCTGCCGACCCAGATCATCGCCAACCAGCCGAGCCGCTGCCACAGCGGCTTTTTTTCGGCTTCTTCAATGTCGTGCAGGGAATGTTTGCCGGTCATGCTTTCATCCTCCAGTTGAGGGAGATGGCGCCGCTACCGGCGCCATCGTGATCACCACTAGTGATAACCGTCTTCATGGGTGACCTTGCCGCGGAACACGTAGTAGCTCCAGAAGGTGTAACCCAGGATGAACGGGATAATGAACAGCGTGCCCACCAGCATGAAGCCCTGGCTTTGCGGAGGCGCGGCGGCGTCCCAGATCGAGATCGACGGCGGTACGATGTTCGGCCACAGGCTGATGCCCAGACCGCTGTAGCCGAGGAAAATCAGCACCAGGGTCAGCAGGAACGGCATGTAGTTGGCATTGCGTGCCACTGCGCGAATCAGACCGTACATCGTCACCAGCACGAGGATCGGCACCGGCATGAACCAGAACAGGTTCGGCATGCTGAACCAGCGTGTCGCGATTTCCGGGTGGGCCAATGGCGTCCAGAGGCTGACGACACCGATCACCGCCAGCAGCACGAAGGCCAGCGGGCGTGCCAGGTCATGCATCTGCTCTTGCAGCTTGCCTTCGGTCTTCATGATCAGCCAGGTGCAGCCGAGCAAGGCGTAAGCCACCACCAATGCAGCGCCGCAGAACAGCGTGAACGGCGTCAGCCAGTCCAGTGAACCGCCGGCGTATTGCCGGTTGACCACAGGCAAGCCGTCGATGAACGCGCCAAGCGCCACACCCTGGAAGAACGTCGCCGCCACCGAACCACCGATGAACGCCTTGTCCCACAGGTGACGCTTGTCGTCTTTGGCCTTGAAGCGGAACTCGAACGCCACACCGCGGAAGATCAGCCCGATCAACATGAAAATCAGCGGCAAATACAGCGCCGACAACACCACCGAATAGGCCAGCGGGAACGCGCCGAACAACGCAGCGCCCCCCAGTACCAGCCAGGTTTCATTGCCGTCCCACACCGGGGCGACGGTGTTCATCATCACATCGCGGTCGGTCTTGCCGGGGATGAACGGGAAGAGAATCCCGATCCCTAGGTCGAAACCGTCCATGACCACGTACATCATGATCCCGAAGATGATGATCACGGCCCAGATCAGCGGAAGATCAATACCCATGACTCAAATCTCCTTGGTCAGGCTGCGGTCGTGTTCGGCGCCATCGTCGTCGGCAGCGGACAACGGACGGGCCGGCGTGCGTTTCTGGCCAGGACCACCCTCGTTGGTTTCCTTGCCCTCGTCGGTCTTCGGCCCTTTGCGCACCAGACGCATCATGTAGCCCAAACCCGCACCGAACAGTGCGAAGTACACCACCACGAACATGATCAGCGTGATGCTCATCTGCATGAAACTGTGGTTGGAAGACGCATCCGCCGTGCGCATCAGCCCGTAGACCACCCATGGCTGACGACCGATTTCAGTGGTGAACCAGCCCGCCAGAATCGCGATCAGACCGGACGGTCCCATCCACAACGCCAGATACAGGAACGGCCGCGATGTGTAGAGCGTGTCACGCTTGCGCAGCCACAGGCTCCAGAGACCGGTGAAGATCATCAGGAAGCCGAGGCCGACCATGATCCGGAACGACCAGAACACGATGGTCGAATTCGGCCGGTCTTCCGGCGGGAATTCCTTGAGCGCCGGGACTTGCTTGTCCAGCGAATGGGTCAGGATCAGGCTGCCGAGGTACGGGATCTCGACGGCGTATTTGGTCTTTTCTTCCTTCATGTCCGGCCAGCCGAACAGGATCAGCGGCGTCGCTTCGTTACCGACGTTTTCCCAGTGACCTTCGATCGCGGCGATTTTCGCCGGCTGGTGCTTGAGGGTGTTGAGGCCGTGGAAGTCGCCGATGACCGCCTGGATCGGTGCGACGATCAACGCCATCCACATTGCCATCGACAGCATGGTGCGGATCGCCGGGTTGTCCTTGCCACGCAGCAGGTGCCAGGCGGCCGACGAACCGACGAAGAACGCGGTTGCGACGAATGCCGCCGTCGCCATGTGCATCAGGCGATAGGGGAATGACGGGTTGAAGATGATTGCCAGCCAGTCGGTCGGGATCACTTGGCCGTTGACGATCTCGAAGCCCTGCGGCGTCTGCATCCAGCTGTTGGAGGCAAGAATCCAGAAGGTCGAAATCAGCGTGCCGATGGCCACCATGACCGTGGCGAAGAAGTGCAGCTTGCGCCCGACCTTGTTCCAGCCGAAGAGCATCACTCCGAGGAAACCGGCTTCAAGGAAGAACGCCGTGAGCACCTCGTAGGTCAGCAAAGGCCCTGTGACGGAACCTGCGAAGTCCGAGAAGCGGCTCCAGTTGGTGCCGAACTGGTAGGCCATGACCAGCCCCGAGACCACGCCCATGCCGAAGTTGACGGCAAAGATCTTCGACCAGAAATGGTAGAGATCGCGGTAGGTGTCGTTGCCGGTTTTCAGCCACAGGCCTTCCAGTACCGCGAGATAGCTCGCAAGACCGATGGTGATTGCCGGGAACAGGATATGGAACGAGATGGTGAACGCGAACTGGATTCGGGCGAGATCTAGTGCCTCTAAACCGAACATAAGCTTTCCTCTATCAGATAACGGTTCCAAGGCTGGCGGCCTTGAACCACTGCCCCCACGGGTATGGAGTGCGGCGAACTCGGATTCGTTCTTCTTTTTACAGGCATCGCGACGCAGGGAGTCTGCCGACGGATCACCGATCAGTTCCGCGAAGGGTCTTGATCTGGATCAATCAACGTAGAAAGAGTAGTCCCATTTCCGACGGGGAACCGCGTGGTCTTTTGCCGCGTGACAAGTTGCCTCACAGGCCTGGCAACGCCCCGAAATACATCCTTGGCCAGATCTGTTGTCCGGATACCGAAAAATCGATGTCTGGCTAACTAATTTTTTTGTTATGGCAACTTTCTGTTACAGACTGGTGATAATCTCGCGATTCCCCTCGATCAAGACCGGCCCGCAGATGCCCAGCCAAGAGCCCTTGCTGTTACGCCACCACCGTCCCTTTCTTGCGTTCTGGTTTGCCCGGATCTTCACCGCCAGCGGTTTTCAGATGCTCACCGTGGCGATCGGCTGGAACCTCTATCAACTGACCGGCAACGTGCTCGATCTTGGGCTGGTCGGGCTGGTGGAGTTCGCGCCGCGGGTACTGTTCATGCTGCACACCGGCCACGTTGCCGATCGCTACGATCGGCGCAAGGTCGCGGCGATCTGCCAGTCGCTGCAGGCCTTGATCGCCCTGGCACTGGCTATCGGCAGCGCTACCGATCAGGTCACCCGGGAAATGATCTTTATCCTGGCGTTCCTGCTGGGCGCCGCGCGCTCGTTCGAGATGCCGACCACCCAGGCGCTGCTGCCGAGCATCGTGCCCAGTGTGCTGTTCCCACGGGCGGTCGCCGCCGCGCAGTCCGCGCAGCAATCGGCCACCATCGTCGCCCCGGCCCTTGGCGGTCTGCTTTATGCCTTCGGCAGCGTCTGGGTGTATGGCCCGACCGTCGTTCTGTACGTCATCGCCTGCACACTGATGCTCAATCTGCCCGCGCGACAGACCCCGCTGAACAGAGGCAAGGCGACACTGGATTCGTTGTTGGCGGGGGTCCGTTTCATTCGCAGCCGCCCGGACATTCTCGGGGCGATTTCGCTGGACCTGTTCGCGGTGCTGCTCGGTGGCGCTACGGCATTGTTGCCGGTGTTCGCCAAGGACATTCTGCTGACCGGTCCATGGGGCCTGGGGTTGCTGCGTTCGGCGCCGGCGGTCGGGGCGTTGATGATGTCGCTGTTCCTGGCGCGCTTTGCCGTCGAGCGAAACGTCGGACGGGTGATGTTCACTGCCGTCGGTGTATTCGGTGTGGCTACCATCGCTTTCGGTCTGTCGACGTCGTTCTGGTTCTCACTGGCGGTATTGGTAGTGCTGGGCGCGGCGGACATGATCAGCATGGTGATCCGCGCCTCGTTCGTGCAACTGGAAACCCCGGACGAAATGCGCGGCCGGGTCAGCGCGGTGAACGGCCTGTTCATCGGCGCCTCGAACCAGTTGGGCGAATTCGAATCCGGCCTCACCGCCCACTGGTTCGGCACCGTGCCGGCGGTGGTGATGGGCGGGGTCGGCACGCTGGTGGTGACCGGAACCTGGATCAAACTGTTCCCGACCCTGGCCAACCGCGACCGGATGCATGTGCCGGTGGAAGAGGTGAAGGCCTAGCTACACGGGCTCCACCAGCGGGGCCATCCCCCAAGCACAAATAGCTCGAAAAGATGCGGTACATAGATACCGCATTGAGTGTAATGTATCGCCTTACACTCGCCGCATGATCAAATCCTTTCAGCACAAAGGCCTTCGCGGCTTCTATGAAACCGGTTCGACTCGCGGGATTCGTGCCGATCACGCCAAACGGCTGTCGCGCATGCTGCAGTTCATGGATCGCGCAGCGGCTCCCGGGGATCTGGACCTTCCCGGTTGGCGTCTGCATCCACTGAAAGGGGAGCTTTGCGAGTACTGGTCACTCAGTGTGTCCGGGAACTGGCGGGTTATCTTTCGATTTGCAGGTTCGGATATCGAACTGATCGACTATCTGGATTACCACTGACAGGAGGCAGGCTCATGCCCATGCACAACCCGCCACACCCCGGTGAAACACTGCTGATGGACGTATTGCCGGAACTTGGGATCAGCGTGACCGAATTGGCTCGGCATCTTGGATTCGCTCGTCCTCACCTTTCCCGTGTTTTGCACGGGCATGCGCCGATCAGCCCGGATCTGGCCGTGCGACTGGAACGCGCGGGGATTGGCAAGGCTCGCATGTGGCTAGGCGTTCAAACCGATTACGACCTTTGGCAAGCCGAGCACCGTGAGCAGCCAGCCATTCAACCAATCGCTGCTCACGCCTGACCTTCTCAGGCCAGCAACTCCCCCGCCACCTTCGCTCTAACGGCCTTGCCCGCCAGTTGCTCGACCAATGTCAGCGCAAATGCCAGCGCGGCGCCGGAACCCTGGGCGGTGATGCAATTGCCGTCGACCACCACCGGTTGATCAACAAAGGTGCAACCGGAGAGGTTATGGCTGGTGACGGGCAGGCAGGTCATGCGGCGTTGACGTAATACACCGAAGCTTTGCAGGGCGACCGCCGGGGCTTCGGCGATGGCGGCGAACAGGCGTCCGGCGCTGGCCTGGTCCTTGAGCAATTGTTGCAGAGGCTGGTGCGCGGCAAGATGTTGTGCGCCGACCGCTCCGCCGGGCAGGACGATCAGGTCGAAGGTCTGGGCCAGCACATCAATGAGCATGCCGTCGGCGGTCAATCGCGTGCCTCGGGCGCAGGTCAGCATGCGCCGGCCCTCAATGCTGGCCGCTACCACTTCGACGCCGGCCCGGCGCAGCACGTCGATCAGGGTCACGCTTTGCAGATCATCGATGCCCTCGGCGAGGGTAATCAGGGCTCTAAAGGTCATGGGCGCTTTCCGCTGGGTGATCTTTAAAGCGTAGTCAGCTTTGCCCTGCCCTGTTCGCGGCAGCCGTTACTTGATGTAAAGCTGGGTCGACATCGTGTTGCGCGGGGCGTTGATCGATGTATTGCTGAAGGTAAAGGTGCCTTCCTGACGGGCCGCCAGATCGAAGGTATACAGCGAGCCGACGGTTTTGCTGCCGGGCGTGCACTCGGTCAGATTGCCGTTATCAAAGGCACACACCGGGCTTCGCGTGCCGTTCACTTCAAAGCCGTCCAGTGCCGCTTGCGGCTGGCTCTGGCCATAGCCGATTTCCAGCACATAAACCTTGATGCCCGGCGCGCTGTGATCGCAGCGGGTCTGCACCTGACCATCGGTAATGTCTTCGAGCCCGCAGGACGCCGACTGAACCTTGATGACTTTCACCTCGCTCAATGGCGGTGCCGACGCCGCGAGTGCCGCCGGTACACCGGCCAGCAGCAAGGCCATCAGTCCAGCGGTCTTCATCCAACCCTTGCTCATGCGATCCATCCCCGAAAAAACAGCGCGCAGTATGGCGTACTTGGCCGTGGTGCAAAACTTCGCCGACGATCGATACCAACATCCGCCATATTCCTCACGCTGCTGGTATGATGCGCGGCTTTTTCCGGCCCACCACAATTTTCCAGGCGCTTGCGACGGTCTGTGCTTTGCTGTTGAGGTCGATACATTCACGGCGCCACGCGCGCCACGGGGAGCAGACATGCTGGAAAGGCTGTTTCAACTCAAGGCACACAACACCAACGTGCGGACCGAGATTCTGGCGGGCGTCACGACCTTCCTGGCCATGGCCTACATTCTGTTCGTCAACCCGAGCATCCTCGGCGAGACCGGCATGGACAAGGGCGCGGTGTTCGTCGCCACGTGTCTGGCAGCCGCCATCGGCTCCACGGTCATGGGTCTGATCGCCAACTACCCGATCGCCCTCGCACCCGGCATGGGCCTGAACGCCTTCTTTACCTACACCGTCGTGCTGCACATGGGCCACACCTGGCAGGTAGCGCTGGGCGCGGTGTTCATTTCGGCCGTGTGCTTCTTCCTGCTGTCGATCTTCCGCATCCGTGAATGGATCATCAACAGCATTCCGCTGCCGCTGCGTTCGGCGATTGCTGCCGGTATCGGTCTGTTCCTGGCACTGATCGCTCTGCACAACGCCGGCATCGTGGTCAGCAACCCGGCGACCATGGTTGGCCTCGGTGATCTGAAGCAACCGGCACCGATCCTCGCGACTCTCGGTTTCGCCCTGATCGTTGCCCTTGAAGCCCTGAAAGTGCGCGGCGCGGTGCTGATCGGCATTCTCGCGGTGACCATCGTTTCCATCGTGATGGGCTTCACCCCGTTCGGCGGCGTGACGTCGATGCCACCTTCGCTGGCCCCGACCTTCCTGCAACTGGACATCAAAGGCGCGCTGGACATCGGGCTGGTCAGCGTGATCTTCGCCTTCCTGTTCGTCGACCTGTTCGACAACTCCGGCACCCTGATCGGCGTCGCCAAGCGCGCCGGCCTGATGGGCAAGGACGGCCACATGCCGAAAATGGGCCGTGCGCTGATCGCCGACAGCACCGCGGCCATGGCCGGTTCGCTGCTGGGCACATCGACCACCACCAGCTACATCGAATCCGCAGCGGGCGTCAGTGCCGGGGGCCGCACCGGCCTGACCGCCGTCGTCGTTGCGATTCTGTTCCTGCTGGCGTTGTTCTTCTCGCCACTGGCATCGAGTGTTCCGGCCTTCGCCACCGCGCCGGCACTGCTGTTCGTCGCCGTGCTGATGACTTCGGGCCTGGCGGAAATAGACTGGGAAGACATCACTGTCGCCGCGCCGGTCGTGGTCACCGCCCTGGCGATGCCATTCACCTATTCCATCGCCAACGGCATCGCCTTCGGCTTCATCGCCTGGACTGCGATCAAACTGCTGTCCGGCCGCGCCCGTGAGCTGAACCCGGCGCTGGTGATCCTGTCGATTCTGTTCGTGATCAAGCTGGGTTGGTTCAACGCATGACTTTTGATTCCCAGGCCTACGCCGCACAACTCGAAGACAAGGTCACGCGCCTGCGTGACCTGCTGGCCCCGTTCGATGCACCGGAGCCAACGGTGTTCGACTCGCCGCTGCAGAACTTCCGCCTGCGCGCCGAATTCCGCCTGTGGCGCGAGGCCGGTGAACGGCATTACGCGATGTTCTCCCAGGACGACAAACGCACGCCGATCCTGATCGAAGAGTTCCCGATCGCCAGCCTGCGCATCAACCAGCTGATGCCGCAATTGAAAGCGGCCTGGCAGGCCAGCGCGGCGCTGAGCCACAAGCTGTTTCAGGTGGAGTTTCTGACCACCCTGGCCGGCGACGCGATGATCACCCTGTGCTATCACCGTCCGCTGGATGAGCACTGGCACGCGGCGGCCACCCAGCTGTCGGCGGATCTGGGCGTCAGCATCATTGGCCGCTCCAAGGGCAAACGCGAAGTGCTCGGCCTCGATTACGTGGTCGAGAAGCTCGACGTCGGCGGCCGCACGTTCAGCTATCGCCAGCCGGAAGGTGCGTTCACCCAGCCCAACGGCACCGTGAACCAGAAGATGCTCAACTGGGCATACGAAGCACTGGGCGATCGCAGCGACGATCTGCTGGAGCTGTACTGCGGCAACGGCAACTTCACCCTGCCACTGGCAACCCGCGTGCGCAAAGTGCTGGCCACCGAAATCAGCAAGACCTCAGTCAATGCCGCACTGAGCAACCTGGCCGAAAACGCTGTGGATAACGTCACCCTGGTACGTCTGTCCGCCGAAGAGCTGACCGAAGCCCTGAACGAAGTTCGCCCGTTCCGCCGCCTGCACGGCATCGACCTGAAAAGCTACGAATTCGGCAGCGTGTTCGTCGACCCGCCACGGGCCGGCATGGACCCGGACACCTGCGAACTGACCCGTCGCTTCGACAATATCCTGTACATCTCCTGCAACCCGGAGACTCTGGCGGCCAACATCGCCCAACTGCACGACACGCACCGCATCACCCGCTGTGCGTTGTTCGACCAGTTCCCGTGGACCCACCACATGGAATCCGGCGTGTTGCTGACTCGCCGTTGACGGCAGATGCCAGAGACAAGAAAGCCGTCCTGACCGACGGCTTTTTTGTGCCTGTTCATGACGCAGGATCAATCTTGCGCGGGCGCCCACCCTTCCTGCCGTTGGCCCGGGCAGCTTCAGCTTTCGCAGTGCTGCTCTGGCGACCGTTGCGCGAAGCGATCACCGAGGCGGCCATGGCCATCAAGGGCTGACTGGCCGAGATCATGCCGGCGATGGAAATCTGCAGGTCCTTGCCGTCGTGGCAGAGCGCGGTGCCGGCAAAGCCGACGTTCAACCTGTTGAAGTCTTCAGGTTCGAAATCATCGAATTCCCGGTAGAGATTCACCGGCAGCAATACGCCGCTGTCGTCCTCGAAGTGAATCACCAGGCATGGTTTCTGAAAGGCCACCGACACGGCTTGCAGGCTGCTGCGGCGACGCAGCCCTCCCCGCTCAACAGCTTCATCGAGGCGCTTTTCCGTTACCGGTCGATCAGCATGCAAACCGGCCTTTACTGTTTTCATAGTTCGATCTCCACACCTTCCTGAGCACCAACCAGGGCCAGCAGGGTTTTGTTTTCTTCTGGTTCGTAATATGCCGATCCGATTCTGAAGGTCGCTCTGGTGACTTCGCGCATGACCGCCACTTCGTTCGAGTCCCCGTCCCACCATTGGTTATCGAGACAGGCAGTCTGCAGACGAGTCCACCAAATTCGACGGGCCCGCCGCAGATGAACAGTTTCACGCAGCGATTGGCGCAGCCCCTCAAGCACTGCAATCGGTGGCCGACGCGAAAGGGGCACCACATCCCATAACTCCACGCCGTTGTGCCAGAAGCTGAATTTGAAACGGGCACTCCATGCACCTGAATCTACGTGCGCATGGGGCGGACAATGTTCGTCTCGCAACATGATCACCACCGACAATCCCTTGTAACTGCACACTTTCATGCTAACCCATCCGTTAGGTTAAAGAGTTTCGAAAACTGCCATTCCCTGACAATTCCGACCATCGGCATTGCTGCCTCAAATGGTCAGTACGTTTTCGAGCCTAGTGCGGGATTCAGGAAAGCCCTGGGCAAAATGGTAAGCAGTTCTTTCGCACCGGCCGCGCATTTGCTACATACGAAGATTCATTCCCCGGTGTAATCAATCATGCAGCGACACTTTGACGATCTTCAGCTGGGCAGCATCGAGTTGTTTTGCCTGGCTGCCGAGTGCGGCAGCTTCACCGGCGCGGCGCAGGCGGCTTCGGTGACGCCGGCAGCGGTGAGCCGCTCGGTGTCACGCATGGAGGAACGCCTGGGTGTACGCCTGTTTGCACGCACCACCCGCAGCGTGAAACTGACCGACAGCGGCCGACGCTACTACGAAGAATGCAGCCAGGCGCTGGCGCAACTGGTCGAGGCGCAACGGGAAGTCATGGGCCAGCAGCAGGAACCGTCCGGCACCTTGCGTATCAGTATTCCCACGACTTACGCCCATCATCGGATCCTGCCGCTACTGCCCGCGTTTCGTGCGCGCTTCCCACAGGTGAAGGTCGACATGCACATCAGCAATCGCAACATCGACTTCGTCGGCGAGGGCTACGACATGGCGATCCGCGTGCGAGCGATTCCCGATTCCGGTCTGATCGCCCGGCATCTGGAAGATGCGGCGCTGGTGATGGTCGCCAGCCCCGACTACCTCAAACGCGCCGGCACGCCGCAGACCCTCGAAGACCTCGAACAGCACGAATGCATTCAATACGAACTGCCCAGCAGCGGGCGGCGGATCACCTGGCTGTTTTACGACGAGGACGCGCCACGGGAAATCCTCGCCGAGGGCAATTTCTGCTGCTCGGACGATGTGCTCGGTGGCGTGACCCTGGCCAAACATGGCGCCGGGTTGTTCCAGACCTATCGCTTCATTGTCGAAAAGGAACTGGCCGACGGCTCGCTGGTGGAAGTGCTCAAACCCTACAGCGGACGCTCGCGACCGTTCACGTTGCTGTACCCGCAAAATCGCCACATGCCACTGCGTGTCAGGGCTTTCATCGATTTTCTGGTCGAGCAGTTGCCGCAGTGAATTGCACCAGTGTTCGATCACCGCACACAAAACCGGGCCGTCGATGCAGAGCAATTGATTAAAGTAACCAGCTAGTACAATTTAACTCCACAAGCCGAAACCCTCGGCCCAAGCCAAAAACAATAAGTGGAGTTTGTCCCCATGCCCCCTATCGTTCTGGTGCTCAACGGCCCGAACCTGAACCTGCTCGGCACCCGTGAACCGGCCACGTACGGTCACGAAACCCTGGCCGACATCTCTGCCCTGTGCGGGCGCGCCGCCGAAGAATTCGGCCTGGCCGTGGAGTTTCGCCAGACCAACCACGAAGGCGAACTGCTCGACTGGATTCACGGCGCCCGCCAGCGTTGCGCCGGCATCGTGATCAATCCGGCTGCCTGGACGCACACCTCGGTAGCGATCCGCGACGCCCTGGTCGCCAGCGAATTGCCGGTGATCGAAGTCCACCTGTCCAACGTCCACGCCCGCGAGCCGTTCCGTCACCACTCGTTCGTCTCGGCCATCGCCACGGCCGTGATGTGCGGCTTCGGCAGCCACGGTTATCGCCTGGCCCTGGAACATTTCCACCAGCGGTTGAAGGGGTGATCCGCATGAACCACAACAACGTGATACTCGCCGGGCTGATCGGCGCCGGCATCCAGGCGTCCCGTACTCCGGCGCTGCATGAACATGAAGGCGACGAACAGGGACTGCGTTACCTGTACCGGCTGATCGATCTCGATCAACTGCAACTGGACAGCAGCGCCCTGCCCGACCTGCTGTTGGCTGCCGAGCGAATGAACTACACCGGCCTGAACATCACCTTTCCGTGCAAGCAGGCAATCATCCCGCTGCTCGATGAGCTCTCACCCGAAGCCCGGGGCATCGGCGCCGTGAACACAGTGGTGCTGAAGGACGGCAAACGCGTCGGCCACAACACCGATTGTCTGGGTTTCGCCGAAGGATTTCGTCGCGGGCTGCCAGACGTTGCCCGCGAACGTGTGGTCCAGATGGGCGCCGGTGGTGCAGGCGCGGCGGTGGCCCACGCCTTGTTGAGCGAAGGCGTACAGCAACTGAGCATTTTTGATGTGGATGTCGAACGGGCCGAGAGCCTGGCGAACAACCTCAATCAACATTTCGATGCGGGCCGGGCCGTGGCCGGACACGATCTGTCGAGCGCGCTGAGTCATGCCGATGGCCTGGTGAACACCACGCCGATGGGCATGGCCAAATTGCCGGGCATGCCCGTGCCGGCCGCATTGCTGCGTCCAGAATTGTGGGTGGCGGAGATCGTGTATTTCCCGCTGGAAACCGAACTGCTGCGCAACGCCCGCGCCCTGGGTTGCCGAACCCTGGATGGCGGCAATATGGCGGTGTTTCAGGCAGTGAAGGCGTTTGAGCTGTTCAGCGGCAAGGTGCCGGATGCGCAGCGAATGCTCGCGCATTTTCAAAGCATGAACGGATAAACCCTGAGGGGGCGACGCCCCCTCGACTTCGGTCACGCCTGCAAGTAACGCAGCACCGACTCGCAAATCATCTCGCGATGACGCTGCTTGATGGTTTCATCCGGCAGGTCGATCTGAAAGATCTCACCGAACGTGTGGCGGTTGGATACGCGATAGAAACAGAACGAACTGATCAGCAGATGCACGTCCAGCGCGTCGAGCCCGGCACGGAACACACCTTCAGCGGCACCGCGCGCCAGGATCTCGCCCAGCGAATCGAGGATCGTGTTGTTCATCGCCTTGATCGCGTCGGAACGCTTCACGTACTCGGCGTTATGGATGTTTTCGATGCAGACGATCCGCACGAAATCGACGTTGCGATCGTGGTGATCGAAAGTGAATTCCACTAGGCGCCGGATCGCTTCCACTGGCGGCAACTCGGCCAGGTGCAGGCGGTTCTCGGTGTTGCGGATATCGCCGTAGAGCTTCTCCAGCACCTCGACGTACAACTGCTCCTTGCTGCCGAAGTAGTAATAAATCATGCGCTTGGAGGTGTGGATACGCTCGGCGATTGCATCGACGCGGGCGCCGGACAGCCCCTGCTGGACGAACTCGACGATCGCCTCCTGCAGGATATTCTCGCGGGTCTTTTCCGGGTTGTTCTTGCGACTCTTGCGCGGCTCTACCGCGGGTAGAACGGGAGCTGCGGGAAGTTCTGAAGTCATTGTCATTGCGGGCTCACGGCCATCACTGCACAGGCTGGCGATTATGGGCCGCGCGGCACAGTGAAGGAAGCCGCGCGGCCCGTGTTTAATCCCGCGTTTACGAATTTCCTACAACTTCGCCTGGCGAACGGCACCACTGCGTGCTTTGGCCATCGCAGCCAGCCGCACCGCGACGTTGGCCGCGCCATAACCGGCATAACCGTTCTTGCGCTGGATGATCTCGAAGAAGAAACGCCCCTCGAACGGCTCGGTGTAGACGTGGAACAACTCGCCACCTTGTGCATCGCGGTCGTACAGCACGTTGTAGTACGCCAGCTCGCTGAGGAATTCGTCGTCGAAATCGAAGCGCGCCGCGAGGTCATCGTAGTAGTTGAGCGGGATATCCAGCAGCGGGACACCCGCTTCTTTCGCCCGGCTGACCTCGGCGAAGATATCGTCACAATCGAAGGCAATGTGATGCACCCCGGAACCGCGATAACTCGACAGCGCGTGTGAGATCGCGGTGTTGCGGTTCTCGGAAATGTTCAGCGGCAGACGGATCGAACTGTCGCGGCTACGCAGCGCGCGACTCTTCACCAGACCGTACGGATCCGGCAGCACCACCTCGTCATCAGCCTCGAAATCCAGCAGGCTCTTGTAGAACAGCACCCAGCTGTCGAGGCTGTCTGCCGGCAGCGCCATGGCCATGTGATCGATGCGTTTGAGACCGCCGCGAGCCACAGCATCCGGCAGAAGATTGAAATCGGTGCCGTAGACATCCGCCTCTTCATCCACCAGATAAATCAGGCTGCCATCCGGCGCCCGCACCGCTGCCAACTCCAGTTCATTGGGGCCGACCAGCCCGCGATACGGCTGACCTTTATAGGCGACGGCGCGGGCCAGCGCACTGGCACTGTCCTTGACCCGTACGGCAGTGGCGCACAGCGACGGGCCGTGGGCTTCGAAAAAGCTGTGGCCGAACGAGTAAGGTTCAGAGTTGAGGATCAGGTTGATATCGCCCTGACGCAACAGGCTGACGCTCTTGGAGCGATGCTGGCCGGCCTTGACGAAACCCAGCCGTTCCAGCCAGTTCGACAGCTTGGCACCCAGGCTTTCATCCACCGCGAACTCAAGAAACTCGATGCCGTTGTATTCGCTGGCCTTCGGCGTCTCGAAGAGGATGTCGCGGTTATCCACAGGGCGGACTTCCTGCTCCAGACGCTGGCGGGTTTTCTCCTCCAGGTACAGCAGCGAACGCAGGCCGTCGGCGGCATTGGCCCGAGGCGGTGCGGCGCGGAAGCCGTCATTGAAGATTTCCAGCGACAGCGGCCCGGTGTAGCCGCTCTGGATAATCGGCGCGAGAAAACCCGGCAGATCGAATTCGCCCTGCCCCGGGAAGCAGCGGAAATGCCGGCTCCACTCCAGCACATCCATCGCCAGGATCGGCGCGTCAGCCATCTGCACGAAGAAGATCTTGTCGCCGGGAATCTCGGCAATCGCCCGTGGATCGCCCTTGAGCGACAGGGTGTGGAAGCTGTCGAGCAACACGCCGAGGGCCGGGTGATCGGCCTGACGCACGATGTCCCAGACCTGTTGATACGTGTTCACATGGCGGCCCCAGGCCAGCGCTTCATAACCGATGCGCAAGCCACGGGCGCCGGCGCGCTCAGCCAGCAGGCGCAGGTCATCAATCAGGATCTGCTGGTCGCCGACACTGTCTGGCGAGGCATTGCTGCAGACCAGCACCAGGTCGGTGCCCAGTTCCTGCATCAGGTCAAACTTGCGCTCGGCCCGCTCCAGGTTGCGCTCCAGACGATCGCGGCGGCAGCCTTCGAAATCGCGGAACGGCTGGAACAGGGTGATGGCAATCCCGAGGTCGGCGCACATCTGCCTGATTTCCCGGGGACTGCCGTCGTAATACAGAAGGTCGTTCTCGAAAATCTCCACCCCGTCGAACCCGGCGGCGGCAATGGCTTCGAGCTTTTCCGGCAGGGTTCCGCTCAAGGAAACGGTGGCAATGGATCGCTGCATGTTTCAACTCCCGGTGGAGACGTCGGCTACGGGGATTGCGCCGCTTTTATAAGATGAGCGAATTATTGGTCCCGGTTTTTCATTGAGCAATTTAAACTGTACTACCCGGTTAGTTTTGCGTGCGATTATCGAACACAATGCCGGTTTGGCGAATTGACGATTTTTCGTCCACTGCCCAACATCCCTTTCACCTTGAGTCCGGAACTGAACCACCGGTCGCAGCGTGCACAAAAAAAGCACACCAAATAACAAATCCAAAAACGGGTGGAACACATGATTCCTTCACAGACTTCCCGCATGGCTTCGGCCATGAGCACTGCCACGGGTGGCATCGGCGACAAGATCCGCGGCGCCATGGCCGTCGGCAAGACCCGTTGGGGCATGCTGGCGCTGGTGTTTTTCGCCACCACCCTCAATTACATCGACCGCGCCGCCCTCGGCGTCATGCAGCCGATCCTCGCCAAGGAAATGAGCTGGACGGCGATGGACTACGCCAACATCAACTTCTGGTTTCAGGTCGGCTACGCGATCGGTTTCGTGCTGCAAGGGCGGCTGATCGACCGGGTCGGCGTCAAACGCGTGTTCTTCTGCGCGGTGCTGCTCTGGAGCCTGGCCACCGGCGCCCACGGTCTGGCGACCTCGGCGGTGGGCTTCATGGTCTGCCGATTCATCCTCGGCCTGACTGAAGCGGCCAACTACCCGGCCTGCGTGAAGACCACGCGCCTGTGGTTCCCGGCCGGCGAGCGCGCCGTGGCCACCGGCATCTTCAACGCTGGTACGAACGTCGGCGCGATGTTCACCCCGATGCTGCTGCCGTTGATTCTTCACGTATGGGGCTGGCAAGCCGCGTTCCTGTGCATGTCGGCACTGGGCGGGATCTGGCTGCTGTTCTGGGGTCTTAAGTATTTCAACCCGGAAGATCACCCCAGCGTCAAACAGTCGGAACTGGACTACATCCAGAAAGAAGTCGAACCGGAGCAGGCCCGCGTACCGTTCTCGAAAATCCTGCGGATGCGCGGCACCTGGGCCTTCGCCCTTGCCTACTCGCTGACTGCGCCGGTGTTCTGGTTCTACCTGTACTGGCTGCCGCCGTTTCTCAATCAGCAATACAACCTGGGCATCAACGTTACCCAGATGGGCATTCCGCTGATCATCATCTACGTCACCGCTGACTTCGGCAGCGTGGGCGGCGGGATTCTGTCTTCGTTCCTGATCGGTCGCGGCATGAACTCGATCAAGGCGCGGCTGCTGTCGATGTTCCTGTTCGCCTGCTGCATCATCGGCGTGGTCATGGCCGCCGGCTCCGCCAACCTGTGGATCGCCGTCGCCGCCATCTCCCTGGCCATCGGCGCGCATCAGGCCTGGACCGCCAACATCTGGAGCCTGGTGATGGACTACACACCCAAGCACATGATGAGCACGGTGTTCGGTTTCGGCGGCATGTGCGCGGCGATCGGCGGGATGTTCATGACCCAGATCGTCGGCCATATCCTGACCGTCACCAACAACAACTACACCGTGCTGTTCACCCTGATTCCGGCGATGTACTTCATCGCACTGACCTGGATGTACTTCATGGCACCGCGCAAGATTCCTACCATCACCGAATAACCTTCCTGCACCGACCGGCCTGATTTCAGGCCGGTCACGTCTTCAGCGCCGGCTCTGCTGCCACGCTGCCGCCAGTCCGCTGCAACAGATCACCGCAATTCCGATCACTGTCATCAGGGTCGGCGTGTGAGCAAACAGCAGCCAGCCCAGCAACCCTGCAAACACAATCTGGCAATAACCGAACGGCGCCAGCAACGCCGGTGCGGCATGGCGGAACGCCTGTGTCAGAAACAGGTGCGCGGTCATCCCGCAACTGCCCAGCGCCAGCATCAACAACGCATGTCCCAAACTGGGCACCTGCCAGAAGAACGGCACCAGCGCACTCATCACCAGCGTGTTGCACAACCCGGCGAAAAAATTGCTGGTGGTCGGGCTGTCGACCTCGCTGAGCTTGCGGGTCAGCAACTGATAGAAGCAGAAAAACAGCGCCGAACAGAACGGCAGGAGAATCGCCGGGGTGAACAGGTCACCGCCCGGATGGACGATGATCAGCACACCGATGAACCCGCACACCACCGCGATCCACTGACCGCGCGTCACCCGCTCCTTGAGCAGCGGCACCGACAGCGCCGTCACCAGCACCGGCGCAAGAAAGTTGACCGCCGTGGCCTCGGCCAGCGGGATGTACAGCAACGCCGTGGTGAAAAACAGGCTGGTGCCCAACAGGCACAACGCCCGCGCCAACTGCCACAACGGACGCTTGGTGCGCAGCACGCGCAGTCCGGACTGCGGCAGGAAAATCCCCGCCATCAGCAGCGTGTGCACCAGATACCGCGCCCACACCACCATCACGATCGGATAAAAACCCGAGAGGTATTTCGACAGCGCGTCGTGACTGGAGAACAGGAAGGTTGCCACGACAATCAGCAAGATCCCCTTGAAGGGTTGGTTGACGCCGGAAAGCGGAGTGCTGACGGTCATGGGCTCTCTCTGAATGAAAAATAAACGGTGACGAGGACGCGTGCGCCTCGCCCCTTGAAGCAGACTTAAAGCCGGGCCAACAATTCCCGTGTCCGGTCGATCGCCATTTGCGCCCGCTGCAATCCACTCACGCCCTGCTCCAGCAATTTGACCGTGGGAATTTCCAGACTCAGGGGAAGGTTAGCCGGAAGGCAGCGCAATAAGCCGCTCAAGTCACAATCCCCCTCGCCAGGAAACCGTCGTTCATTGCGGGCCTGACGCAAGATCTCGGCCATGTCCGTCGGCCTCGGCCCGGCAACATCGCACAACTGTGCGTAGCGCAGCCGTGAGGACGGCACACCGGTCAGATCTTCCAGCCGCGATCCGGAACGGTCGAAGTGAAACGCATCGACCAGCACCGCACCGTTTTCGCGCCCGGCGTTGTCGACGATGCGCAACGCCTGCTCAAGATTGCGTGCATCGGTCCACGGCATGAACTCCAGATGCGGATGCAAACCGTAGGGCGCCGCCCGATCGCAGAGTGCCGCAAAATTATCGGTGAGCCGCTGCTCGTCAGGATCGTTTCCGGCGACCAGCAATTCACTGGCACCGAACTCCGCGCCGACGCTGAGCAGTGGCTCGAAATCCGCCACCACCGTGTGCGGTTTCAGACGCAGGATTTCCACGTCGAGCACGCCGATTCCGGTGTCACGCAAACGCGCCAGTGTCTGACGCCGCAAATCGCCATCGGCTACCAACGGAAAGTGATATTCCTCGGCCGTCGCCGGCTCCAGACGCAAGCCGACATGGCTGTATCCGGCACGGGCGGCGACCTCGACCATCTCGGGTGGCGACAACTCCAGCACGGTCAGGCTGGCCAGGGACAGAATTCGTTCGCTCATGTTCAGGCCTCGATCTGCGCAGGTTCGGTGGCGCGACCGCTGGCCGCTGCTCCACGGATAGCCTCGACCAGCGCCAGCGTGCGGGCGGCGTCGGCGGCACTCACCAGCGGTTCGACTTCCCGGCGTGCGACGCGGACGAAATGCTGCAATTGCAACCGCAGGGCTTCGTCAGGCGTGAACGGTTCATCGACCGCCAGCAACGGCTCGTGCCAACCGGCGTCCACCTGATCGGCGCGGTAATGCCAGCGCTTGAGTTGCGGAATGCTCAAGGCCCCGGCCGTTCCCGCCAGCAAGTAACAAGGCTGTTCGGCATGGCACGGATAGACCGGATTCTCCCCGGAGTTCAACTCCCAGCTCCACGGCGCCGCCACCGCATCGGAACCGGTCAGGGTGCCCAGCGTTCCGCCATCGAACTGCAGCAGGATTGCCGCGCTGTCTTCATTGGCAAAACCGCGCACCGAACGGTCGGTGATTGCCTGCACCGAACGTACTTCTCCGCACAGATGACGCAGCAGATCGAGGTCGTGAATCAGATTGGTCAGCAGCAGTCCGGCACCGGCTTCGCGCCGCCACGCGGTTTCAAAATAGTGGTCGGGTTTGCGCAACTGGAACAACGCAGTCACCAGCGTCAGCCGCCCCAATGCTCCGCCCTTGACCAGTTCATGGGCCCGCACGATCAACGGATTGTGCCGCCGATGATGACCAACCAACACCGGCACGCCGCTACGCTTCACCGCTGCCACCAGCTCCCGCGCCTCATCCAGATGCACACCCACCGGTTTTTCCAGCAACACCGGAACACCAGCGGCCAGGCAATCCAGTGCGGTGCTGACGTGCTGATTATTCGGATTGGCGACGATGACTGCGTCTGGCCGGTTCTGTTCCAGCATCTGACGGTGATCGGCGAAATGCGCCACACCCCACTCCGCCGCCAGGGCCGGTGCCTGAAGGCCGGGATCGGCCACGGCGCATAACGTGGCCTCAGTGAGATGTTTCAGGTGCCGGTAATGTTGCTGGCCCATACTACCGGCGCCGATCAAGGCGATGCGAAGGGGCGGGTTCAAGGTGCGATCCTCTTGTGATTGTTGTGGGAAAACTCACTCAACCAACAATTTAGAACCCGGTTCCAGATTCTCACACCCATGCGACTGAAAAGTGGGCGAACAGCGCACAGCTTTGCTTAAACGAACAACTCCGAGGCCAGGCTCGCCGCCGACAGCTCCGCGGTAAACGTCAGCAGCAACGGCGCCAGTTCATGCAATCGCGCCGCCGGCATCCGGGCGCTTGGGCCGGCGATGCTGAGCACGCCAATCACCCGGCCATCGGCGGGATGCTTCACCACGGCAGCAATCGCCGAAGTGCCCACCGCCGAACTTTCTTCCACACAGGCATAGCCCTGTTCCCGGGCCACGCGCAGGCGTTCGAGCAGTTCAATATTGGAGCGCGGCGCGTTGGGCCCGATATCCGCCGGCACCTCCGCGCCCTGGCGTTCGACCAGCGACAACGCCTCGGCGTCACTCATGCACGCCAGCCACGCATGGCCCGATGCGGTGTAGAACAGCGGCGCATCGCGGCCCATATCCGGGTCGTAACGCAGGCCGGTGCGGGCGCCCTGGGCTTTGGCGATCCAGGTCTGGCGTTCGCCGTCGATCACGCCCAGACGCACCAGCTCACCGGTTTCCTGGGCCAGCCGATCGAGCACCGGCTGCACGATATCGGCACCGCTGCTCGACAGGTACTGAAAGCCCATCGCAACCAGTTTGGTCGACAGGTGATAACGCAACGTTTCCGGATTCTGCCGCACGTAACCCAGGCGGATCAGCTCGGCGAGCAGGCGGTGCGTCGCGCTCTTTGGAATGTCCAGTTGCTCGGCCAGGGTCTGCATCGGCAGCCCGCGCGGATCACTGGTGAGGCTTTCCAGCACGCTGAAAACCCGTTCGATTTGACTGCCGGCCATGGTGCGCTCTCGGTGAAATTTCGCCGATTCTAGAAGACATCCCGAGGAATGCGAAATCTGGAACCTGACGTCCGATAACCGCCCACTTTGCGCGTCAGTCGGGTTGATCTGCTTCACTCGCACTGGTTATTTTCTGGAACATGATTCTAAAAATAATTGATAGCTGGAGCGTTTCCTGATGCCTGCCCTTCCCGATATCGACTGCGACGTTCTGGTGGTCGGCTCCGGCGCCGCCGGTTTGTCGGCCGCCGTCACCGCCGCCTGGCATGGCTTGAAGGTCATCGTGGTGGAAAAGGATCCGGTGTTCGGCGGCGCCACCGCCTGGTCCGGCGGCTGGGCGTGGGTGCCACGCAATCCGCTGGCCCGGCGCGCCGGGATCGTCGAAGACGTGGAACTGCCGCGCACCTACCTGCGCCACGAACTCGGCAAACACTACGACCCGGCCATGATCGACGCCTTCCTTGAAGCCGGCCCGCGCATGGTGGCGTTCTTCGAACAACACACTGCCCTGCAATTTGCCGACGGCAACGCCATCGCCGACATCCACGGCGAAACACCGGGCGCCGGCACCGGCGGACGCTCGGTGATTGCCGCGCCCTATGACGGACGAAAGGTCGGACGCCTGCTCAAACGTCTTCGTACAACCATGCGCGAAACATCGTTCATGGGCATGCCGATCATGGCCGGCGCGGACCTGTCGGCGTTTCTCAATCTGACTCGCTCGCTGTCGGCGGCCTGGCACGTGACCCGGCGTTTCACTCGCCACCTGCTGGACCTGGCGCTGCACGGCCGGGCGATGCAACTGGTCAACGGCGTGGCGCTGGTCGCTCGGCTGGCGAAATCCGCCGAAGACCTAGGCGTACTGCTGTGGGAATCGGCGCCAGTGACTGAACTGCTGCGCGACGAATCACGCATCACCGGCGCTCACGTGCACACCGCGAAAGGCCCGGTCACTGTCCATGCGCGCAAGGGCGTGGTGCTCGCGGCCGGCGGATTTGCCAACGACATCGAGCGGCGCAAGGCCTTGTTCCCGCGCACGCCCACCGGTCACGAACATTGGGCGCTGCCTCCGCTGGCAGTTAATGGCGATGGCCTGCGGATGGGTGAAAACGTCGGAGGCCGGGTCAACACCGATGTGGCCTCGCCCGTGGCGTGGGCGCCGGTCTCGCAGGTGCCACATTCCGACGGCAGCATCGGCCATTTCCCACACATCATCGAACGCGGCAAACCGGGCGTCATCGGCGTGCTGCGCAACGGCCAGCGCTTCGTCAACGAAGCCAACGGCTATTACGACTATGTCAGCGCCATGGTCGCCGCGGCCCCTGAAGGCGAAGAAGTCGCTTCGTGGCTGATCTGCACCCGCGCGTTCCAGCGCCGTTACGGGCTCGGCATGTCTCGGCCGTTTCCGGTTCCGGTGTCAGGTTTTATCCGCAGCGGCTATCTGAAAACCGGCAATACCCTTGAGGAATTGGCCACCGCATGCGGCATCGATCCGAACGGTTTACGCGCCACTCTGCATGACTACAACCACCATGCCCGGCACGGCGAAGACCCGCTGTTCGGTCGCGGCTCGACGCCGTACAACCGCAAACAGGGCGATCCGGCGCGACAGCCCAATCCGTGCGTGGCGCCTATCGAACAGGGCCCGTTCTACGCGGTGAAGGTGCAGCCGGGCTGCTTCGGCACCTTCGCCGGGCTCAAGGTCAACCCGCATGCGCAGGTGCTCGACGCCGAAGACCGGCCTATCCCCGGGCTGTACGCTGCCGGTGGCGACATGGCCAGCATCATGGGCGGGCATTATCCGGCGGGCGGGATCAACCTCGGCCCGGCGCTGACGTTCGGTTACATCGCAGCCCGGCACATGGCGGGCGTCACGGCTTTCGAACAGGAGAACGACCATGCAGCACATCGTTAACAGACAAGGACTGAACCTGCCAAAACTCGGCCTCGGCACCTGGCCGATGCTCGGCGACGAATGCACCCGCGCCGTGGAGCAAGCCCTGGAACTCGGTTACCGCCACATCGACACGGCAGCGGCCTACAACAACGAAGACGCAGTCGGACAGGCCCTGGCGAATACGCCGACACCCCGCGAGCAGATCCACGTCACCACCAAGGTCTGGTGGGACCAGTTGCAACCGGACGCCATGCGTCACTCGCTGGATCGCAGCCTCAAGGCCTTGCGCAGCGAGTACGTCGACCTGTTCATGATCCATTGGCCGACCACCGACTGGGATTTGCCGCGCACCCTCGAAACCCTCGCGTCGTTCAAAGAACAGGGGCTGGCTCGCAACATCGGTGTGGCGAACTTTCCGCTGCCGCTGCTGCGCAAAGTCGTCGAGGAATACGGCATTCCTCTGTCAGCCATCCAGGTCGAGTACCACGTCCTGCTCGGACAAAACGCCCTGCTCGGCTACGCCCGTCAACACGATCTGGCGCTGACGGCCTACACGCCGCTGGCGCGTAACAAGGTCTCGGAGATTCCACAGATTCAGCAGATCGCCGAAAAACACGGCGTGCTGCCGACCCAAATCGCGCTGAAGTGGCTGCTGGATCAGGACAACGTCGCGGCGATTCCCAAGGCCAGCAGCAAAACCAATCAACTGGCCAACCTGGCATCGCTGAAGGTCGAACTGGATGACGACGACCGAGCGCTGATCGCTGCGCTGCCCAAGCGCGAACGTCAGGTCAGCCCGGACTTCGCGCCGGTGTGGGATGCCTTCGACCGCTGACACCTGACTCGGCAAAAGAAAACCGCCGGCGGATTGAATTCCCGGCGCTCATGCTCGTCAATAACAGGCGCGCCCTCGTCACCCCGAGGCCGGGCCTTTGTGCCTGTGTGCGAATAGACGGACGACCGGACTGGCGCCACACTCACACACCAGCAACACTCATCACCACGATCAGACAGAGGATTCCCACATGCTATGGAAAAAAGGCCGACGCAGTGACAACGTCGTCGATGCCCGTGGCGATGACATGGGAGGTGGCGGCGGCATGCGTTTCGGCGGTGGCAAGGGCCTGAGCCTCGGCGCGATTCTGCTGATCGTCGGCATTGGCTGGATCACCGGGCAGGACCCGCTGCAGATTCTCGGCCAACTGACCGGGCAGATGTCCGAGCAACCAGCCCCTTCTTCGCAAACCCGCCAGGCGCCGCCGGCCAACGATGAACAGGCCGAATTCGTGCGCTCGATCCTTGGTGACACCGAAGACACCTGGGGCGCGATCTTCCAGCAGGCCGGCCGCCAATACAAAGACCCGACCCTGGTGCTGTTCAGCAACCGGGTCAATTCAGCCTGTGGCATGGCCACCTCGGCCACCGGCCCGTTCTATTGCCCGGCAGACCAGAAGGTCTATCTGGACATGGCGTTCTTCCAGGAAATGTCCCAGCGCTTCAAGGCGGCCGGCGACTTCGCCCAGGCCTACGTGATCGCTCACGAAGTCGGACACCATGTGCAGACGCTTCTCGGCGTCTCGGCGAAAATTCAGGCCGCCCGCCAGCAAGGCCGGCAGATGCAAGGTGATGGCGGTCTGCTGGTGCGTCAGGAACTGCAGGCCGATTGTCTGGCCGGCGTCTGGGCCTACAACGCGCAGAAACGTCTGAACTGGCTGGAACCGGGCGACATCGAAGAAGCCTTGAACGCGGCGAACGCCATCGGTGATGATCGCCTTCAACAACAGGGTCAGGGTCGTGTGGTACCGGACTCGTTTACCCACGGTACGTCGGCGCAAAGGGTGCGCTGGTTCAAAACCGGATTCGCCCAGGGCCAGGTCGGCCAGTGCGATACCTTTGCGGCGAAAAACCTGTAAATGCATAAATGGCTGCTGGCTTTACTGTTGATCGGCGGCACCGCGCAAGCGGCCGGCGTCGACGCAATCAGTCCCGGGCGCCTGCAATTGCAGGCCGGCGAAATGGCGGTGGGCATCGGTCCGGCGCCGGCGAAAATCGAGCGGGTGCTGATCGTCATTCATGGCAAGCTGCGCAACGCCGAAACCTATCGCAAAAGCGGCGAAGCCGCGGCGGAACTGGCCGGGCAAACCGTCAACACCCTGGTGATCGCCCCGCAGTTTCTCAACGAAAGCGATGTTGCTCTCTATTCGTTGCCCGCCAGCGTGTTGCGCTGGAAGGGTAATGAATGGATGGGTGGCGGGTTATCCACAGGGCCGAACCCGCTGAGTTCCTACGCCGCACTGGACGAAATCGTCGGGCGGCTGATCGATCGCAAGCAATTTCCAGACGTGAAGCAGATCGTGATCTTCGGCCACTCCGGCGGCGGTCAGGTGGTGCAGCGCTATGCCCTGCTCGCCCGCGAACAACCGGCACTCAAGGCTGAAGGCATTCGCTTGCGCTACGTGGTGGCCAATCCGTCGTCCTACGCCTACTTCAATGAGCAACGACCGGTGGCGTTCGATCATGCGCAGTGCCCGGGCTTCAACCGCTGGAAGTACGGTCTGGTGGATCCGCCGATCTACTCGGGTGGGCAAACGCCCGCACAGCTTGAAGGCAGTTACGTCAAACGCGAGGTGATTTATCTGCTGGGCCAGCAGGACACCGACCCGCAACACCCGGCGCTGGACAAGAGCTGTGCCGCCGAAGCACAAGGCGCCTATCGCCTGATGCGCGGAAAAATGTTTTTCAGCTATCTACTGCGCCGGCATCCGGAAGGGGTGAATCAGCGGCTGGTGGAAGTGCCCGGCGTCGGGCATAACGGCGACGGCATGCTGACCTCACCGGAAGGTCAGAAAGCTCTATTCGAGCAGTAAGTTGTTGGGTGGAGGGTCGGGCCTCTTCGCGAGCAAGCCGCTCCCACATTTGGAATGCATTCCCCTGTGGGAGCGGGCTTGCTCGCGAAAGCGTCCGTGCAGACAACGCAGGTCTCAGGCCAAAAGCATCTGCCGCAACTCCACACAATCCTTCGCGTGCCAGTCGGTCAGCTCCGGCCATGGATTATCCGGCAGGTTCACCAGCACCGTGTGCGTGCCCGCCGCCCGACCGCAATCAAGATCAAACCGGTAATCACCAACCATCACCATCTCGCTCGCCGGCACTTGCCAGGCTTCGGCCAGTTTCAGCAGACCACCCGGATGCGGTTTCGGCGGCGCTTCATCGCGGCCCAGCACATCGTCAACCGCGAAGCAGTCGGCCAGGCCGATGGCCTCCAGCGTCACATGGGCCAGCTCCCGCGCATTGCGGGTCAGGATGCCGAGGCGATAACCCCGAGCGTGCAGGTCGCGCACCAACTCCACCGCGCCGACCGCCGGGGTCGAGCCGAGCGCCAGATCCCGCTCATGTTCCAGCAGCCACGCGTGTTTTGCCGCCGCTTCTTCGGCAGGCAATGCTGCGAGATGCGTGAGGATGTCGTCCTCCGGCGGGATCGCCAGCGCCACGCGAATCGCCGCGAAGTCATGCACGGCCACGGTCAGGGTGCCGTCCATGTCGAACACCCAGTGCCGCACATCCGCCAGACTCATGCCCAGTCCTTGCGATGACGGATCAGGCCTTCCTGGGTCACCGACGCCACCAGTTGCCCGGCGCGGTTGAACACGCTGCCACGGGAAAAACCACGGGAATTGCCGGCCCACGGGCTGTCCATGGCGTAGAGCAACCAGTCATCGGCGCGCAGGTCGTTGTGGAACCACAACGCGTGGTCGAGGCTGGCGACCTGCATGTCTTTCTGCCAGACCGATTTGCCGTGCGGCAGCATCGAGGTGGTCAGCAGGCCGAAGTCCGAGGCATAGGCCAGCAGGTATTTGTGAAGCGCCGGAATGTCGGCCAACGCGCCATCCGCACGGAACCACACGTACTTGATCGGGTCCGCCGGTTGCGGGTTGTACGGGTCTTTTTCGGTGACCGGGCGCACTTCGATCGGTTTCGGGCACAGCAGCTTTTCGCGCATGTGTTCCGGAATCAGGTGCGCGCGTTGCTGGGTCAGTTCCAGCTCCGACGGCAGGTTTTCCGGGCCGACCACTTGCGGCATCTGGCTCTGGTGCTCGAAGCCTTCTTCGTCGTACTGGAACGAAGCGCTGCAGGTGAAAATCGGGTGGCCCTTCTGGATCGCGGTCACGCGGCGGGTGCTGAAACTGCCGCCATCCCGCACGCGGTCAACCGAGTAAACCACCGGCAACTTGGCATCGCCCGGACGCAGGAAATAACCGTGCATCGAATGCACATGACGGGTTTCTTCAACGGTCTGACTGGCCGCCGACAGCGACTGGCCGAGCACCTGGCCGCCGAACAACTGGCGAAAGCCCAGATCCTGACTGCGACCACGGAACAGGTTTTCCTCGATCGGTTCGAGGGTCAGCAGATCCACCAGATCTTCCAACACTTGGCTCATTCAGACTCTCCTCACACAAAGCAATGCCGCGCAGTCTTGGCTGCGGCGACCAATTCAGATTCTGGCGCGAGCCATGATCGCGCCATTGTAAACGTCCGTGTCGGCTTAGCCATGCAAGGTCTGCAGCCATTGCTCCCTGGTGATGCGGTACAGCAGATGTCGACGCAGCGGGTGATCAACCGCCAGTTTCGGGTGATCGAAATCATGGGCCGGGTCGTGATGCATGCCGATGGCCTGCATGACCTTTTCCGACGGCAGATTGCTCTGTGCGGTGAACGCCACAATCTCCTTCAGGGCCAACCGGTCAAAGCCGCAACGCAACGCAGTCCACGCCGCCTCGCTGGCATATCCCAGGCCCCAGTGTTCCTTCGCCAGACGCCAGCCGATTTCCACCGCCGGGGTGAACGGGGCATCGAAACCGACCACGCCGAGTCCGGTAAAGCCGATAAACTCACCGGTGTCCTTGCGCTCCAGTGCCCACAGGCCGAAGCCGTGTTCGGCAAAATGGCCGCGCACACGGCCGATCAGCGCCGCGCTTTCCAGCCGGCTCAAGGGCGCAGGAAAGTAGCGCATCACCTGCGGATCGGCGCACATCGCCGCAAATGCCGGCAGATCAGCGTCCTGCCACTGACGCATCAGCAGTCGCGCGCTTTCCAGCTCAAGTATCGGCTCCATCGTGCCCCTCCGTTTCCATGCCGCAAGTCTACATCGCTGGTAGGCTTTGCACTCTTTCCTACAGCCTTTATGAATAGTCCGCCATGCCATTGCCGCTGATCTACCACGAAGACTACAGCCCCGAGTTTCCGGCGGATCACCGCTTTCCCATGGACAAGTTCCGCCTGCTGCGCGATCACCTGGTGGACAGCGGCCTGACTCGCGACGAAGACCTGCTGCGCCCTGAACTGTGCCCTGCCGACATCCTCGCCCTGGCCCATGACCGCGGTTATATCGAACGCTACATGAGTGGCGAGTTGTCCCGCGAAGACCAGCGGCGCCTCGGTCTGCCGTGGAACGAAGCTCTGGCCCGACGCACCGTACGGGCGGTCGGCGGCTCGATTCTCGCGGCAGAGAAAGCCTTGGAGCATGGCCTGGCCTGTCACTTGGCCGGCGGTACTCATCACGCCCACTACGACTACCCCGCCGGGTTCTGCATCTTCAATGACCTGGCGATCATCAGTCACTACCTGCTGCAAAGCGCCCGGGTGAACCGGGTGCTGATCTTCGATTGCGACGTGCATCAGGGCGACGGGACTGCACGAATTCTGCACAACACCCCGGAAGCCATCACCGTTTCCCTGCACTGCGAAAAGAACTTTCCTGCACGCAAAGCCGAAAGCGATTGGGACATTCCGCTGCCCAACGGCATGGGCGACGCCGATTACCTGAAAGTCGTCGATGACGCGCTCAACTATCTGCTGCCGCTGTATCAGCCGGATCTGGTGCTGTACGACGCCGGCGTCGACGTGCACAAGGACGACGCCCTCGGCTATCTGCAACTGACCGACGAAGGCGTCGCCGCCCGCGACGAAAGCGTGATGCGCCATTGCCTGGGCCGCGACATCCCGGTGGTCGGCGTGATCGGCGGCGGTTACAGCAAGGATCGCCACGCCCTCGCCCGCCGTCACGGGATCCTGCATCACAGTGCGCAGCGCGTCTGGCAGTCATCGGGTTGTCATTGAGTTGTGCTGCGTTACCCACAATGGCTGTGGAACGGCCTGTGGATAACCTGAGCGAAAGGGACTACAGCCCACGCTGAACATGGCTTGCAGCGCACTGGTTGTTTTTTGATCAGTCCTGACGAGGGCCGCTGCTGCTAGAATGCGCGGCTTATTCCGCCACGCTATTGCCGCTGCCATGACCCAGACTTCCACCGCCCTTCCCGCTCACGTCGCCATCATCGGCGGTGGCCCCGCCGGCCTGATGGCCGCCGAAGTGCTGAGCCAGGCCGGAGTCAGCGTCGATCTGTACGACGGCATGCCCTCGGTGGGCCGCAAGTTCCTGCTGGCCGGGGTTGGCGGCATGAACATCACCCATTCCGAAGCCTGGCCGGCGTTCCTCTCGCGCTACGCCGAACGCGCCCCGAACATTGCCCCGCTGCTGCGCGCATTCGACGCCGACGCCCTGTGCCGCTGGATTCACGAACTGGGCATCGAAACTTTCATCGGCAGCTCCGGCCGGGTGTTCCCCACCGACATGAAAGCCGCGCCATTGCTGCGCGCCTGGCTCAAGCGCCTGCGCGACAGCGGCGTGGTTATCCACACCCGCCACCGCTGGCTCGGCTGGGACGAAAACGGCGCGCTGCGCATCGACAGCCCGGAAGGCGAGAAAACCCTTACCCCCGACGCCACCCTGCTCGCCCTCGGCGGCGGCAGTTGGTCGCGGCTGGGTTCCAACGGCGCGTGGATGCTGCCGCTGGAGCAACGCGGCGTAGGACTGGCGCCCTTGCAGCCAAGCAATTGCGGCTTCGAGGTGCAAGCCTGGAGCGAACTGATGGTCAGCAAATTCGCCGGCGCGCCGCTGAAAAATATCGCCATCGGTTTGAACGACGACGTTCCGCGTTTGGGCGAATGCGTGATTACCGCGACAGGGATTGAGGGCAGTCTGATCTACGCGCTGTCAGCTCCGATTCGTGAGGCGATCAACGTGTACGGTACAGCGACGATCCACATCGACCTGCTGCCCGGCCGGCCTGTGGATAAATTGCAGGCGGCGTTGAGCAAACCTCGGGGTTCGCGCTCGATGGCCAAGCATCTGCACAGTCAGGTCGGGATTGATGGGGTGAAAGCGGCGTTGCTGCGTGAACTCACTGATGCTGCGACGTTTGCCGATCCGGCACTGTTGGCTCGGGCGGTCAAGGCTTTGCCGCTGACGCTGGTGAAAACCCGGCCGTTGGATGAAGCGATCAGCAGTGCCGGTGGCGTGACGTTCGAAGCGATGGATGAGCGATTGATGCTCAAAGCGTTGCCGGGGGTGTTCTGTGCGGGGGAAATGCTGGATTGGGAAGCGCCGACTGGCGGGTATCTGCTGACGGCGTGTTTTGCCAGTGGCCGGGCGGCCGGAGCTGGAATGCTGGACTGGTTGAAACAGCGTAACTGATCGTTCCTGCATTGCGCGGGAACGACCCTTTCTGACGCTTAAGGCTTACGCTTACGCGGCCCGGTATTGAACACCGGCACTTTACGAACAGGCTTGATCGCCACCTCCGGCGCCGGGGTATCCCCGCTGTCCACCCACTTGCCCAGATTACGCTTGCCACCGCCGCCACCGGACGCTTTCGGCTTTTTCGGTTTCTTCGGCTTCTTGATCACCTGACCACTGGCATCGGTGTCCGGCACGCGGTGCTCGGGCACGAAATCCGGTTCAACCTCGCGCTTCAACGTGCTGCGGGTCAGCATTTCAATCGCCGACAACATATTCACTTCATCAGCGCACACCAGCGAAATCGCCTCACCGGTCGAACCCGCGCGGCCAGTGCGGCCGATACGGTGAATGTAATCCTCGGCCACGATCGGCAGATCAAAGTTGACCACCAGCGGCAGATCTTCGATATCCAGACCACGGGCAGCAACATCGGTCGCCACCAGAATCTGCACTTCGCTCAGTTTGAAACGATCCAACGCCCGCTGCCGGGTCGCTTGCGGCTTGTCGCCGTGGATGCCGTCGGCGTTCACGCCCAGGCCCTGGAGCTTCTCGACCAGCGCGTCCACACCATTACGGGTCTTGGCGAACACCAGCACTTGCTTCCACTTGTTCTTGCGCATCAGGTGCACGAACAGTTCCGGCTTGCGCTTCTTGTCCACCGTCACCACCCACTGCTTGACGGTGTTGGCGGCGACGTTACGCGGGCTGACTTCGATGCTCTGCGGATCGTTGAGCATCTGCCCGGCCAGCAGGCGGATGTCATCGGAGAAGGTCGCGGAGAACAGCAGCGTCTGACGTTTCTTCGGCAGCGCGCGGTAAATGTTCGCCAACTCCTCGGAAAAGCCCAGGTCGAGCATGCGGTCGGCTTCGTCCAGCACCAGGGTTTGCAGCTGGTTGAACTTCAGCGCGTTCTGGCGGAACAGGTCGAGCAGACGGCCCGGGGTCGCGACCAGCAGATCGACACCACCGCGCAGCTTCATCATTTGCGGGTTGATGCTGACGCCGCCGTACACCGCGTAAGTGCGCAATGGCAGGTTCTCGGCGTACTGGCGCACGGCTTCGTGGACTTGTTCGGCCAGCTCGCGGGTCGGCACCAGAATCAGCGCACGCACCGAGTTGGCGGTGACTTTCGGCCCTTCCATCGCCAGCAGTTGCAGCAGCGGCAAGGCAAAACCGGCGGTCTTGCCGGTGCCGGTCTGGGCCGCGGCCATCAGGTCGCGACCGGCCAGCACGGCCGGAATGGCTTGCGCCTGCACCGGCGTCGGGGTCTGGTAGCCGAGCTTCTCGAGGGAGCGCAGCAAGGGTTCGATCAGGCCAAGGGTGGCGAAAGTCATGGGAGTACCGTAGGAAAAAATCAGAGCATGTGTGCGATGACGCGCAGTTTACCCTAATTCCCACGCTGCTCCGTCGCTATGACCTTCGCTGCGGCAGCCGGCTCGCTGACCACCGGCGGCCGCGCCGGACGCCGCCACTGTGGCAGACTGATCAGCACCACCGCGCCGATAATCACCAGCATCGCCAGCGCCTCTTCGATGCCGATGGTCTCGCCGACAAACACGATCCCCAGCAACACCGCCACCGCCGGGTTCACGTAGGCATAACTGGTGGCCGCCGCCGGACGAACGTTTTTCAACAAGTACATGTAGGCGTTGAAGGCGATGATCGAGCCGAAGAAAATCAGGTACGCCAGCGCCAGCCAGCCTTCCAGCGGCGGCATGGCTTGCAAGTGTTCACCGCTGGCCGCGCTGCCGATCAACAGCACCACGCCGCCCACCAGCATTTCCACGGCACTGGCCATGGCGCCCTGGGGCAATGGCAGGTGTTTGCTCCACACCGAACCGAACGCCCAGCTCGCCGCCGCGAAAATCAGCAGTGCCGCACCCAGCGGACTCGATTGCAGGTTGGAGCCCATGTTGAGCATCGCGATACCGATAATCCCCATCACCACCCCGGCCCACTCCAGGCGGGTGTTGCGTGCGCCCCAGAAATAACCGCAGAGCAAAGTGAACAGCGGCACCGTCGCCACCGCCAGCGCAGCAACACCCGACGCCACGCCGCTGTGCTCGGCCAGCGTCACCGCGCCGTTGCCAAAACTGAGCAACAGAATCCCGATGATCCCCGCCGCTTTCCACTGCACCCAGGTCGGCGCCGGTGCCCCACGCCAGCGCAGGAACGCGTACATCAGCGTGCCGGCAATCACGAAGCGCACACCGCCGAGCATCAGCGGCGGCCAGTATTCGACGCCGATGCGGATCACCAGATAGGTCGATCCCCAAATCACGTACAACGCAAAAAACGCAGCGATCAAGGGCAAGGAAAAACGGCGCAAGGCAGACATGGGCAGCTCGAAAGTCAGACTCAGAGGATTGGTTATTCTAGAAAGGCCAACCGCTAAAAATAAGTTACAAAACCTGTTTATAGCGCCGGTACACTTTTGAAAACACGGAGATCGACGGCCAAAACCGCGATTTCGAAAGTCTGGCATTTTCAGGAGTCCGACCTTGGACAAATACGACCGCATGCTGCTCGGCGCCCTGCTCGAAAACGGTCGCGCGTCCTACGCCGACCTCGCCCGCAAAGTGAACCTCTCCGCCCCCGCCGTCGCCGAACGCGTGGCCAAACTCGAGGCAGCCGGAGTAATCACCGGGTATCAGGCGAACATCGACCTGTCGAAAATCGGCTTGCCGATCCAGTGCGTGATCGAATTGCGCCTCCACCAGAACGGCAGTCAAAAGGTCTACGACGAACTGGTGAAAATTCCGCAACTGACCGAGTGCTTTCGAGTGACGGGCGATCCGTGCGTGATCATGAAGGCCGCCGTGGGCTCGATGACCGAGCTGGAAGAGCTGATCAACCGGGTGGCGAAATTCGGCTTCAGCAAGACCTCGATCGTGTTGTCGAGCGCGATAGAGAAGCGGGTGCCGTTGGGGCATATCGAAGGGAATGGCAAACCCTGAGGCAAGCCCGCTCCCACAGGGAAATGTGTTTGCCTGAAAATCAGCGATAGCGCTGCAGGTGTTCGCCGACTTTGGCGGCCGGGACTTTCTGCAATTTGCACAGCAAGTCGTGCGACAGCTCGCGCACCCCATGCTTGTGCCGCAACTCATCCGCCAAATGCGCCAGCAGATTCGCCGCCATCTCCGCATCCGCCATCGCCCTGTGCGCCTGGCCGGTATGCGGTAACTGGGCAAAAGAGGTGAGCGTACCGAGCTTGTGGTTCGGCGCCGCCGGCATCAGGCGGCGGGCCAGCAGCAGCGAGCAGGCGAAGTTCTGCAGGCGGGTGCGTTTGATCCGGCCCAGTTCGAAGTCCCAGAACTTCTGGTCGAACGCGGCGTTGTGCGCCAGCAGGGGTGTGCAGCCGACGAATTCGTTGACTTCATTCATCACCTGTTCGGCCGGGGGCGCGGTGCGCAGCATGGCGTTGCTGATGCCGGTGAGTTGTTCGATGAAGGCCGGGATGCGGACGCCGGCGTTCATCAGGCTCTGGTAACGCTCGACGATGCGGCCGTTTTCCAGCATGACCACAGCGATTTCCGTGGCCCGGCAGCTGCTGCTCGGCGAGATACCGGTGGTTTCAAAGTCGATGACTGCAATGCGTTCCAAACCGGGTTCAACTCCGTTCAAATCAATTTTTAAGCAAAAGTGCGCCTTCAATCGGCACATAACGGCTGGCGGCGCGGATCAGCGAGTTGGCGGTCAGGCCGGGCACGCCGTAGGCCACCGCTTGCACGCCGTGTTTGTTGATGATGCGTTCGAGCAGCATGTCGAAGTCGCCATCACCGGAGGCCAGGACGACTTCGTCGACGTGGTCGGCGGCGTCCATGATGTCGAGGGTGATGCCCACGTCCCAGTCGCCCTTGGCCGAGCCGTCGCTGCGCTGGATGTAGGGTTTGAGTTTCACGGTGAAACCGAGGTTGCGCAGGATCTGCTGGAACTGCTGCTGTTTGCTGTCGCCCCGGTCGATCGCGTAGGCGTAGGCCTCGACAATCTGCCCGTGCTGGCTGACATCCGCCCACAGCGCCGCGTAGTTGAAGTGGCAACCATAGGCCTGGCGGACGGTGTAGTAGAGGTTCTGCACATCGGCGAACACTGCGATTTTTTTCACCGGAGTTCCTGTGAGCGCTGACGCGCATGAGCCGGATCAGGCACCAGGCCCGAAAAAGGCGCTCAGTATGCCAGCCCGAAGGAAGGTTCCGCGAATAATCGGCCCGGGGCGCTCAGGCGCCCCGGACGAATGGTGAGTCAGACGAAGGAATCGTCGTCATCAAAAAACGACGAGTTGTCATCGCTGTAGTCGGTGTCGGTGAAGCCACCCTGATTGTTGCCGAAGGAATCGTTGTTGGCCATGCGCTGGTCATCGCCCCAACCGTTATTACCTTGGTCGGCCACTTGCGCAGGCTCTTCCTTGATCACTTCGACGATTTCTACCGGCTGCTGGTTGTGATGGAACAGGCTGCTGATGCCTTGTGCCAGCATCACGCCACCCGCCACGCCGGCAGCGGTTTTCAGGGCGCCGCCGAGGAAGCTGCTGCCCGCAGCCGCGGCCGGTGCCGCTTGTTGCTGGCCATAACCCGGTGGTGGCGCGCCGAAGTTCTGTTGTGGCGCGGGTGCACCGAAGTTCTGCTGCGGAGCCGGTTCACGCCAACCGCCAGTGGACGCCGGGGCGCTCTGGGTCGGTGCCGGGCGTGAGCTGCTGCCGCCGAAGATGCTCGACAGGAAACCGCCGCCGCTCGGCGCCGGGGTTGCACTTTGCGCCTTGGCCGATTGCAGTTCGGCCTGCAGTTGCTGAACCTGTTGAGTCAATTGTTTGTTCTGTTCGTCGAGGCTCTTGATCGCGGCCTCCTGCACCAGAATCGCCTGGGTCATGAAATAGCCTGCGGCCGGCTGGCGCGTCAGGTGTTCCTTGATCCGCGCCTCGGCCAGGGCGTCGCGCGGGGCTGCCTCCGTTTCGGCCTGTTGCAGCCGGGAAAACAGTCCATCGATCAGGGTTTGCTCTTCGCTGTTCATGGCGACCTCGTAGATTGCCGGGGATAACGTTGCCCTCGTCCACGGTGGAGGAGGCGCACCTACGTAATGGAGGCAGTGACAGAATGTTTCAATGGTCTTTACCGAACGTTTACGTTTGCGCCCTTCAGCACATCATCGGTTAAAGTGAGCCACTGTTTTTGACCTGCGATACCGACTGATGAATGCCTTCGATGTGCTGCGTGACTCTCTGTATTTCTTTAAACGCAATCTGGCCCGGATCGTCCAGCTGTGCCTGCCGCTGGTGATCCTCGAAGCCGCGCTGCAACAGGTGGTCGATCACGCCAGCGACCCGGACGGTTATTCGGCCATCAGCGTGATCGTCGGCCTGCTGGTCTACCCGCTGTACACCGCTGCGCTGATCCTGTTTCTCGACGCCCGCACCCGTGGCGAATCCCCGCAAACCCTCGACTTGCTGGCGATGGCGGCGCGTTTGTGGCCGCGTTTTGCTGTGCTCACCGCACTCAACACGCTGCTGATCCTGCTCGGTCTGTCCCTGTATTTCCTGCCAGGCCTGTGGCTGATGGTCACCCTGGCCTTCGGTGAATACCTGCTGGTGCTGCGCGGCTACGGCCCGTTGCAGGCGATGAAGGAAAGCCTGCGCCTGAGCCGCGGGCATTTCCTGCGGATTCTGGTGTGCATCCTGTGTGTGATGGGGCCGTTGTGGCTGCTCAAGGGTCTGACTCTGCAGGTGTATCCCGATCCGCAGAATCCTTTGATCGCGGTACTGATCGACAGTGGTCACAGCTTCCTGCAGCTGTTCACCAGCGTGGTGCTGTTCCGCCTGTTCATGCTGATCAGCGAATTGCCCGACAAACGTGACGGAAGGGTCTGACCGCTCTGAGCTTGGGCTGAGCGACGGGTCTCGGGTATGCTCGGGACCACTTCCGTATCGCTATAAGCCGAGCCATGACCCGTCTACTGCGCTACATCCTGCTCTTCGTGCTGCTGGCCGTCGCCCTGATCGGCGTGATGATTTTCAGCCTGACCTGGCGCCCCGACGCCCGGGAGACCCTGCCGGTCAGTTGCATCGGGCAACCGCCAACACTGGTGCCCGGCCAGGCGCTGAAGGTCATGACCTGGAACGTGCAATACCTGGCCGGCAAGCGTTATGTGTTCTGGAACGACCTGGCCCACGGCGATGATGAGGCCCCGACTCAGGAAGACATGGCGTTCAGCCTTGACGAAGTGGCCCGGGTGATCCGCGACGAGCAACCCGACGTGGTGTTGATCCAGGAACTGGATGATGGCGCCAAGGCCAGCGACTATCAGAACCAGCTCAAGCTGTTGCAGGAACGCCTCACCGACCTCTACCCGTGCAGCGCCCACGCCTTCGACTGGAAGGCCGATTTCGTCCCGGATCCGCATATCTTCGGCAGCGTCGGCCGGCAACTCGCGACCCTCAGCCGCTACCGCATCGAACACGCCGAGCGCCTGCAACTGCCGGTGCAGCCGTCGAACATCATCAACCGTCAGTTCCAGCCGAAAAACGCCCTGCTCGCCACCACCCTGCCGCTCAGCGATGGCGGGCAACTGATGGTGTTCAACACGCATCTGGATCGCGCCGTGCAGCCGGACGAAACCTTGCAGGCGCAGGTGACGGCGGTGGCCAAGGTTCTCGACAAACACGAAAGCCAAGGCACGCCGTGGCTGATCGGAGGCGACTTCAACCTGTTGCCGCTCGGCCAGTACCGGCGCCTGCCGGTCGAACAGCGCACGCCCTACTCCGTGGACAGTGCGCTGCACCTGTTGTGGGACAAGTACCCGATGATCCCGACCAACAATGAAGCCAGCGGCATCGACCGCGCCAAATGGCTGACCCATTACCCCAACGACCCCGGCCTCAACGGCCCGGACCGCACGGTCGACTACCTGTTCTACAGCCCGAAGATCAAACGGGTCGAAGCCACGGTGCGTCAGGACGATACCCTGCGCATTTCCGATCATCTACCGGTGATTGCGCGGTTCCTCCTGCCACCCAACTGACCTCAGTGAGCCTCTTCGAGATCGTCGTGCAACAGCCCGAAGATCTGCCGTTTCATGTCGATGAACGAGCGCTCCATGACCATATCCAGCGTGCGCGGTCGTTCGATCGGCACATCCAGGATCTGCTTGATCCGTCCCGGCCGCGCGCCCATCACATACACCCGGTCGCCGAGCAGGATCGCCTCGTCGATATCGTGAGTGACGAACAACACAGTCTTCTTGCTGTTGCCCCACACCCGTAATAACAGCTGCTGCATTTGCAGGCGGGTCTGGCTGTCGAGGGCGCCGAAGGGTTCGTCCATCAGCAGGATCTGCGGGTCGTTGGCCAGCGCCCGGGCAATCGCCACCCGCTGCATCATGCCGCCGGACAGCTGCTTGGCGTAGTTGTCGGCGAAGCCGGACAAACCGACTTCGTGGACATAGTGATCGACGATCTCCTTGCGCCGCGCCGCCGGCATGCCCCGGCGCTTGAGGCCGAACTCGACGTTCTGCCGCACCGTCAGCCACGGGAACAGCGTGTAGCTCTGGAACACCATCCCGCGATCAGCGCCGGGGCCTTGCACCTGCTGGCCGCCAACATAGATCTCGCCAGAGGTCGGCTCGGCCAGGCCGGCGGTGAGGTACAGCAGGCTCGACTTGCCACAACCCGATGGCCCGACCAGCACTGCGAATTGCTGATCCGGCACTTCGAACGACACTTCTTCCAGCGCGGTGAACGTACCGCCGCCGGGTTTGCTGTAGCGCAGGCTGACCTTGTCCACCTGCAACCTTGGCGCGGCGAGTGCCGGTGCGGCGACCGGTTCGATGAAACGACGGTTGGCAGCGGTTACTGAGCCCATGCGGCAATCCTCAAACGCAAAAAGCGGAACAGTTGATCGGTGACCAGACCCAGCAGGCCGATGATCGCGATGGCGAGAAAAATCACGTCGACCTGAAAGCCGCGCATGGCCTTGAGGCTCAAGTAACCGAGGCCACTCGAGGCGGCGACCAGTTCGGCGACCACCAGATAGGTCCAGGCCCAGCCCATGGTCACCCGCAGGGTGTCGAGCACACCCGGCAACGACGCCGGGGCGATCACATGCAGCACCGCGTCACGCCGGTTGGAACCGAGGGTGTAGGAGGCGTTGATCAAGTCCTTGGAGATGCCTTTGGACACGTCCGCGATCATCACCAGTTGCTGGAAGAACACGCCGAAAATGATCACCGACACCCGTTGCTCCAGACCGATGCCGATCCACAGGATGAACAGCGGCACGAACGAGGTCACCGGCAGGTAGCGGATGAAGTTCACCAGCGGTTCAAGGAACGCCTGGACGATGCGAAAGCTGCCCATCAGCAGACCCAGGGGCACCGCCACCAGCGACGACACGATGAAGCCAACCATCACCACTTCGACACTGGCCCAGACATGCTGGCCGAGGGTGCCGTCGCGGCTAAGGCGCACCGCCGCTTCAACCACCGCACCGGGCGTCGGCAGAAACATCCCCGGCACGATGCCGCCGTAGGACAACCCGGCCCACAGGCCGACCAGCAACACCCAGGCCAGACCGCTGGCGCTCCATACCACCGGCACCGGCAATCCGGTCTTCGGCGTGATGCAGCGGCTCAGCCATGAATTGCGCTTGAACATGACCAGTCTCCTAGAGCGGGCTGACGAAACGGTTATCCACCAGATCGTCGTTGCTGACGTTGTAGGGCTTGCCCTGCAATTCACTGGCGGTTTCGTTGGCCAGTTTGATCAGCGGTGCGCTGTCACCCGGCTTGCCCGGCGAGCCAAGGAGTTTTTCGCTCATGGCCTGATCGTAGAAACGCACGCCCTGCGCGGCAGCGGCCAGTTCCTTCGGATCGGACAGGTAACCGCCGACGCCCTTGGCCATGATTTCGTAAGCTTGCTGTGGATGGTCCTTGGTGTACTGCACCGCTTTGTAGAGACCGGCGACCAGCGCCTTGACGTCTTCCGGCTGCTTCTCGATCACCGTGCAGTTGAGCGCCACCACATCGACGATCACCCCCGGCGTACTGCTGCTGTCGATCAGCACCTTGCCCTGCTGCTTGTCACGCACCATCGACAGATGCGGCTCCCAGGTCACGGCGGCCGGCACGCGACCGGCGATGAACGCGGTGGCGGCATCGTCGGCGGTCATGTTCTGCACGGTGATGTCGCTCATGCTCATGCCGTTCTTTTTCAGCAGGTACGAGAGCCAGAACTGCGAGGTCGACCCTTCGTTGACGGCCACGGCCTGGCCCTTGAGTTCTTGCAGGCTCTTCACGTTCTTGCCGACCAGCACGCCGTCGCCGCCATGGCTGTCATCCAGCGCGGCCACGGCCTTGAAGCAGAACTGCGGGCGGTACTTGAGCACTTCGTCGATGGTCGAGGCCGAGCCGGACAATTGCCCGGACGCCTGGGCGGCCATGTACATCGACGCTTCTTCGACCACCGGCAATTCGACGGTCAGGCCGTTCTCCTTGAAGTAGCCCAGATCCTGGGCCAGGTACAGGGTGCCGTAGCCGACCCACGTGGTGTGGCCGATCGACAAGGTGCCGGCCTGAGCGGCGGTGACGCAAAGGGCGGAAATCGCCAGAGGACCTGCAAGACGGGTAAACAAGGACTTGTTCATGGAGCACTCCCAACGCTGTTGATTTAGTTGTCATGGGCAGTACGGCCAGCCGTGGTGTCGCGATCGCACGCTGCGGTCTCTGCTGGACTCTGGCGGGCAATGCCTTGGCTGGCGAAATCGATGTTGACCCAGGCTTGGCGTCAGGAAAACGAGGAAATAGTTAGACGCGAACGATGAAAAAACTGGGTAGTGCGCACCGCGAAAGGGCGCGTCTGGCGGGGGTGCACGTAGGGGGTGCAAGACAGCAAAAACGATGTTGAATCGACTGACGCAATCGCGGGCAAGCCCGCTCCCACAGTTATCGAGGCGGATCACAATTTTGTGAACGACTGATAAACCTGTGGGAGCGAGCCTGCTCGCGATGGGGCCTTGAGCCCTACGAATACCTCAGAGCCGACCGTATTCCTGCGCCGTACGATCAACCGCTTTCAGGATCTTGCCCACCAGCTCGTCAATCTCTTCACGACTGGCAATCAGCGCCGGCGCCATGATCATCCGCCCCAGGGTCGAGCGAATGATCACCCCCTCCTCAAAACCAATCGTGCGGCAGCGCCAGGCGATGTCGTTCTCATTGGCGAAGCGCTTGCGCGTGGCCTTGTCTTCGGCCAGCTGCAACGCCGCGACCATGCCCGTGCCCTGGATATCGCCCACCAGCGGGTGATTGCCGAACACCTCGCGCAGGCACTGTTGCAGGTACGGGCCGATGTCGTCCTTGACCCGCGTCACCACGCCTTCATCGCGCAATGCCTTGAGGTTGGCAATCGCCACCGCCGCCGCCACCGGGTGCCCGGAATAAGTCAGACCGTGAGCGAACACACCGCCCTGCTCCACCAGCACGTCGGCCATTTTCTTCGACAGGATCAAACCACCCATCGGGATGTAACCGGAGGTCAGGCCTTTGGCGATGGACAGGGTGTCCGGCTCGAAACCGAAGTACTCGTGAGCGAACCACTCACCGGTGCGACCGAAGCCGCCGATCACTTCATCGGCGCACAACAGCACGTCGTATTTACGGCAGATGCGCTGGATTTCCGGCCAGTAGCTTTCCGGCGGGAAGATCATTCCGCCCGCGCCCTGGAACGGTTCGGCGATGAACCCGGCGACTTTATCCGCGCCCAGTTCGAGGATTTTCGCTTCCAGCTGCTGCGCCGCCCGCAGGCCGAACTCAGCCGGGGTCAGGTTGCCTTCGTGGGCGAAGAAGTACGGCTCGTCGATGTGCGCGATGTCGGGAATCATCCCGCCCATTTCGTGCATGAACTTCATGCCGCCGAGGGCCGTCGCGGCCAGGGTCGAACCGTGATAGCCGTTCCAGCGGCCGATCATGATTTTCTTCTCGGGCTTGCCCAGCACCTGCCAGTACCGGCGTACGGTACGGATCAGCACCTCGTTGGCCTCGGAGCCGGAGTTGGTGTAGATCGCGTGGCTGTAGTGCCCCGGCAGCAGGCTGAACAGCAGCTCGGAGAGCTCGATCACCTGCGGGTGGGTGGTGTGGAAAAACATGTTGTAGTACGGCAACTGCTCCAGCTGCCGGCTCGCCGCCGCGTTCAGATCCTTGCGCCCGTAACCGAGGTTGGTGCACCACAGCCCGGACATGCCGTCGAGGTAGCGCCGGCCGTCGTTGTCCCACAGGTGCAGGCGATCACCGCGCACCATCACCCGTGGGCCTTCGTCGTTGAGGGCCTTCTGGTCGACGAACGCATGAATGTGGTGCGCTGCATCGGCGGCCTGGTAGTCGCGGGTTTCACGTGAGGTGGTCATCGCCGGATCTCCTTTTTTGTTGTGAGCGGCTGTCATGAGCGCAGTTGAAACCAGGTGGTTTTCAACTGGGTGTATTTGTCGAACGAGTGCAGCGACAGATCGCGGCCGAAACCGGATTGCCTGCCACCGCCGAACGGCACGGTCACGTCCAGCGCATCGACGCTGTTGACCGACACCGTTCCGGCTCGCAATTGCCGCGCCACCCGGTGCGCGCGGTGCAGATCATCGGTCCACAGCGATGCCGCCAGACCGTAGACGCTGTCGTTGGCCAGTTGCACGGCGTGGGCCTCGTCATCGAACGGCATCACCGCCAGCACCGGTCCGAAGACTTCTTCGCGAAACAGGGTCATGTGCGGCCGCACGTCGGTGAAAATCGTTGGCTGAACGTAGTTATCCGAACCGTTGAAACTCAGCTGTCGCCCGCCACAGACGCGGGTCGCACCTTCGCGTTCGGCCTGATGGATGAAGCGCAGAATGCTTTCGGTCTGACGGCTGTCGACGATCGCCCCGGCCGCACTCGCCGGGTCCAGCGGATCGCCCGGCTGCCATTGTTCGACCTGAGCCCTCAGGCGTTCGACGAACTCGTCATGAATCGAGCGTTCCACCAGCAACCGCGAGTTAGCCGAGCAGACTTCGCCCTGATTGAAGAAGATCCCGAACGCGGCTTTCTGCGCCGCCAGATCCAGATCCTTGCAGTCGGCGAACACCAGGTTGGCGCTCTTGCCGCCGCACTCCAGCCACACCTGCTTGAGGTTCGACTGCGCGGAGTACTGCATGAAATATTTGCCGACCTGGGTCGAGCCGGTGAACACCAGGCAATCGACATCCGGGTGCAGCCCCAAGGCTTTGCCGGTCTGCTCGCCGAGTCCCGGCAGCACGTTCAGCACGCCGGCCGGCAACCCGGCCTCCAGCGCCAGCTCGGCCAGACGCAATGCGGAAAACGGTGATTGCTCGGCGGGTTTGAGAATGACCGAGTTGCCCGCCGCCAGCGCCGGCGCGAGTTTCCACGCGGCCATGTCCAGCGGGAAATTCCACGGCACCACGGCGGCGACCACGCCCAGCGCTTCGCGGGTGATGGTCGCCAGCACATTCGAGGCGCTTGGCGCGACTTGATCGTAGAGTTTGTCGAGGCTTTCGGCGTACCAGCGAAACACCCCGGCGGCACCCGGCACGTCGATGTTGTAAGCGTCCATCACCGGTTTGCCCATGTTCAGCGAATCGAGCAGCGCCAGCTCTTCGCGATGGGCCAGAATCAGATCCGCCAGACGCAGCAGCACTTGCTTGCGCTCGGTCGGTGAACGCCCGGCCCAGGTGCCGGCTTCGAACACCTGCCGCGCATTTTTCACCGCCGCATCGACATCCTCTTCACCGCACGCGGCGACGTTTGCCAGCAGTTGGCCGGTGGCCGGGTTGATCGCGGCAAAGGTCTGCCCCGACTGCGCCGCACGCCGTTTGCCGTCGATCACGGCCTGATTGGGAAAACTCAATTCAGCGGCCTTGCGCTGCCAGTCTGCAAGCTCGAACACGGTGGTTGCTCCTTGGACCTTTATTCTTTTGAGAACAGTGCGGGGTCGATAGTCGCTCAGGCCCGTGCGCGCTAAAACCAGTAAAAATGTCTTCCCAGACAATAAAAAAGGTAACCAGCCGATGGCCCCTTCGCGCGCGTATGGGGCTATTGTTCAGGGACAAAAAAACCGCCGACAGAACGGAGGCCGGCGGCGTACAAATTGCTTGGATGTGAAATCCGTTCGCTTTGAGGTTCACCGTGGCCGCTTACAACCTGCGTCAGTTGAAATACTTCATCACCACCGTCGAATGCGGCAGCGTCGCCGAAGCATCGCGCAAGCTGTACATCGCACAACCGGCGATTTCCACGGCAATCAAGGGGCTGGAAGACAGCTTCGGCGTGCAACTGCTGATCCGTCATCACGCTCAGGGCGTGTCCCTGACACCCAGCGGCGCGCGATTCTTCCGCAAGGCTCAGGAACTGCTGCGCATGGCCAAGGAGTTCGAACAGAACGCCCTCGCCGACAACGACGTGGTGGCCGGGCAGATCGATATCGGCTGTTTCGAAACCGTCGCGCCGCTGTACCTGCCGCAACTGATTGCCGGCTTCTCGGCGCTGTATCCGGGGGTGAAAATCCGCATTCGCGACGGCGAACAGCAGGAACTGGTGCAAGGCCTGACGTCGGGCACTTTCGACCTGGCGATCCTGTACAAACACGACCTCGACGCCACCATCGAAACCGAGCCGCTGATGCCGGCCCAACGGCCTTACGCCCTGCTCCCGGCAGATCACCGCTTCGCCCAGCTCAAGCAGGTTTCGCTGCGGGATCTGTGCCTGGAACCGATGATCCTGCTCGACGTGCAACCGAGCCGCACCTACTTCGTCAGCCTGTTCGAAGAACTCGGCCTGTCGCCGCGCATCGAGTTCAGCTCGCCGTCGATCGAAATGGTGCGCGGCATGGTCGGCCAGGGTTTCGGCTTCTCGATCCTGGTCACCCGCCCGCATTCGGAATGCACCTACGACGGCAAGAAAGTCGTGTGCGTCGACATCGTCGAAGACGTCACCGGCTCAGGCCTGGTGGCCGCGTGGCTCAAACGCGGACAACTGACCAAACCGGCGCAGTTGTTTGCCGATTATTGCCGGGAGCAGCTGACGGCGAAGGCCAGCCGCTGAGTTTCACGTACCCCGCGGTTTGGCCCGCGCAGTGGCTTCAGCCACCAGCGGATCATCCGGCCAGTAATGCTTCGGATACCGCCCCTTCAGATCCTTCTTCACTTCGGCATAGGTGCTGCGCCAGAAGTTGGCCAGATCCTGGGTCACCTGCACCGGGCGCCGTGCGGGCGACAGCAGGTGCAGTTTGACCACTTGCCGGCCGCCGGCGATGCGCGGTGTGTCGGCAAGGCCGAACAGCTCCTGCAAACGCACGGCGAGAATCGGTGGCTGCTCGCTGTAGTCGAGGCGAATGGAGGAGCCTGACGGCACGCTCAGGTGATGCGGTGCCTGCTCATCGAGTTGTTGCGGCAGCGGCCAAGGCAGCAGATTTCGGACGATGCTCGACAGGTCGAGGTTGGCGAAATGGCTGAGGCGCGAGACCTTGCCCAGATAAGGCATCAGCCACTCTTCGAGGGTTTTCAGCAGTGTGGCGTCGCTGACATCCGGCCATTGGCTGTCGCCCTTGGCGTCCAGGTCGAGCTGACGCAGCAACGCGACTCGCGCCTGCCACTGGCGCAGTTCCGGGGTCCACGGCAGCAGTTCCAGACCTTTGCGCCGCACCAGATTGACCAGCGCCTGGCTGCGGGCGTTTTCGTCGAGACCGGTCAGCGGCTCGCGGCTGAGGATCAGTTCGCCGACCTTGCGTTGGCGCTCGGCGCGCAGCACGCCTTCGCGTTCGTCCCAGTCCAGTTGATCGACGTTGTGCACCTGCTCGGCCAGCACCGAATCGAACAGCGCCGGATCGAAATCTGCCGCCAGATAAATCCGCTCTTCGCGCTGGCCCTGACGGCTGCCGAGGTCGGCGATCACGATCCACGGTTCCTTCATCAGACTGTCGGCTTCGGCGAACAGCGCCGCACGGCCGTTGGCCAGACGATATTCGGCACCACCAGCACGCCGCTGCTGAGCGACGCGGTCCGGGTAGGCCAGCGCCAGCAGAGCACCGAGCCAGCGCGGGTGATCGGGATCGCTGACCGGTTCGCTCGGTTGCCCGCGCAGGTATCCACGATATTGCCGCGACAGTTGCCGGGCGCGCTGCACGCCGCCCTGGGCACCACGGGCCGCACGTTCTTCACCGGACAGCAGTGCCAAACGACTGTGAAGATCGGCCCCGGCGCCACGCAAAATATCCCGCTCGCCGAGCAACGCGGCGACGTCGCACGCCATGGTCGCCAGCCCCAATGCCTGACCGCGCAACAGCAAATGAGCGATGCGCGGGTGGGCCGGCAATTCAGCCATGGCCTGACCGTGGCGATTCAGAGTTTCACCGTCCAGCGCACCGAGGCGCTGCAACAAGTCCTGCGCCTGTGCGTAAGCGGCGGCGGGCGGTACGTCCAGCCAGATCAGATCACTGGGCGCCACGCCCCAGCGTCCGAGTTGCAAGGCAAGACCCGCAAGATCCGCCGAAAGGATTTCCGCACTGCCATAAGCCGCCAGTTGTTCATGCTGATCTTGCGACCACAGGCGATAACACACGCCTGGTTCCAGACGCCCGGCCCGGCCCGCGCGCTGGGTGGCGCTGGCCCTGGAGATGCGCTGGGTGTCGAGGCGGGTCATGCCGCTGCCCGGGTCGAAACGCGGCACCCGTGCCAGCCCGGCGTCGATCACCACGCGCACACCGTTGATGGTCAGGCTGGTTTCGGCGATGTTGGTGGCCAGCACCACTTTGCGCTGTCCTGCCGGGGCCGGGTCGATGGCGGCGCGTTGTGCGTTCAGGTCGAGTTCGCCGTGCAGCGGGCAGAGCAAGACGTCGCTGCGCTCACCGATGGCGTCCGCCAGTTGCTGATGAACCCGCCGGATTTCCGCCTGCCCCGGCAGGAACACCAACAGGCTGCCGGTTTCGTCGTGCAGGGCTTCAAGCACCGTTTGCGTGACGCGTTGATCGATGTATTCGCCGGGCTGGAAAGGCCGGCCCCAGCGCATCGTCACCGGGAACATCCGGCCTTCGCTGCGCAGGATCGGCGCGTCGTCGAGCAACCCGGCCAAACGTTCACCTTCAAGGGTGGCGGACATCAGCAGAATCTTCAGCGGTTGTTCAGCTCGAAACAGCTCCCGACCGTTCAGACTGAGGGCCAGCGCCAGATCGGCGTCGAGGCTGCGTTCGTGAAATTCGTCGAAGATCAGCAGGCCCACGCCTTCCAGCGCCGGGTCGTCCTGCAAACGCCGGGTGAGAATCCCTTCTGTGACCACTTCGATGCGCGTGTTCGGGCCGACCTTGCTGTCGAGGCGGATGCGATAACCGACGGTTTCACCGACCTTCTCGCCCAGCTCGCTGGCCAACCGTTCTGCGGCTGCACGCGCGGCCAGTCGACGGGGTTCGAGCATGAGAATGGTCTGCCCGTTCAGCCACGCTTCATTGAGCAGGGCCAAGGGCACGCGGGTGGTTTTACCGGCGCCGGGCGGTGCTTCGAGCACGGCTTCGTGGCGTGTCGCGAGGGCTTCACGCAGGGCGGATAAAACGTCATCGATCGGCAAAGAAATCATGCTGGCTCCCAAACAGAGCGGCGAGTATAACGGCGAACTGCTGAGCGTTCGTCAGGGTCTTAACTTCACACGATGACGCTTCGTTAACAGATGACTCAGGAGATTCCCATGCGCTTACCTTTTCGCCTGATCGGCGGTGTACTGGTTGCCACCCTGCTCACTCAGATCACTGCGTGCGGTTCGATTTTCTATCCCGACCGGCGCGGCCAGATCGACGGCAAGATCGACCCGGCGATTGCCGTGCTCGATGCCGTGGGCCTGTTGTTCTACATCATTCCCGGCCTGATCGCGTTTGCCGTGGACTTCACCACCGGCGCGATCTATTTCGAACCGGGCCACACGGCGCAGGTCGATCCGGCCAAGCTCAAGCAAGCCATCGGCCCGGACGGTCAGGTCGATAACCTCAAGTTGCAGGCTATTCTCGAAACTGAATTGGGCCGCAACCTGCCGCTGGACGACCCACGGCTGATCCAGCACAAGGGCAGCACCCAGCAACTGGCGATGTTCGGCCTGCAACCTGCCGCATAAGGAATTGACGAACCCATGACCCCCAGCCCCGAACACGCCCGCCTGCTGCGGCTGGCGACCCGCGCCTCGGTAGCGGTGGCCTGTACGCTGATCATCGCCAAAGCCATCGCCTGGTGGCTGAGCGGTTCGGTGAGCATGCTCGCCGGCCTCACCGACTCGGCCCTCGATGGCGTCACTTCGTTGCTCAATCTGCTGGCGGTGCATTACGCGCTGCGCCCGGCGGATAACGATCATCGTTATGGCCACGGCAAGGCCGAATCCCTGGCGGGCATGGCGCAGGCGCTGTTCATTGGCGGCAGTGCGACACTGATTGCGTTTCAGGCGTATGAGCGCATTCAGCAGCCTGAGCCGCTCGGCGCGCCGTGGATCAGTATCGGCGTGATCGTGTTTTCGCTGGTGCTGACAGCGGCGCTGTTGATGCTGCAGCACCGGGTGATCAAGCAGACCGGCTCCAACGCGGTGCGCGCAGACTCGCTGCATTACCGTTCGGACATGTTGCTCAACGGCAGCATCCTGATCGCGCTGATCCTGGCGGGTCTGGGCTTTCATCAACTGGATGCCTGGTTCGGTCTGGGGATCGCCGTGTACATCCTGTGGAGCGCGATCCAGATCGCCCGGGAAAGTTTTTCGGTGCTGATGGATGAAGAGCTGCCGACGGATGTCAGTCAGCACATGCTCGAACTGGCGTGCGGCGTACCGGGCGTGCTGGGCGCGCATGATCTGCGCACGCGGATTTCCGGCAATCACTGGTTCGTGCAGTTGCACCTGGAATTGCCGGGAGAGCTGACGCTGTCAGTCGCCCACGGCATCAGCGATCAGGCTGCCGATGCGATCCACGCTGCCTACCCACGGGCCGAAGTGCTGGTGCACGCCGACCCGCAGGAAGTGGTGAAAGCCGCCCGCGCTCAGTAATTGACCTGATAACCGCGACTGCTCAGGCAATTGCCCTGGGCCTGGCGGTAGGCCTGCACCACTTCGGGCGCCGGCTGATAGGTTGCAGTGCGCGGATCGAAACCGCTTTGCTGCACCGCGTATTGATAGCACTGGTAGCCGTCCTGCTGGACTTGTTCCGGCGACTGGCCGTTTGCCGGATAGGCTTCCACGTCATAACCGTTGTTGGCCGGTTGCGGCGGTTGCTGCACCGGCGGCTCGACCACCACGTAATCCTGGGTCGCTTCCTGATAGGCGTAGTACGAGCCTGCCGCCAGGAACAACAGCGAACCGCCGATCCACACTTCACGGGCATAATCCGGCAGGTACTGGATGCGAATTCCCCGTGGCGGCTGAACCACGATGTAACGCGGGCCTTGCGGGCGATACCAGTAGCCGCCGGAGTAGAAGTAATCCTGGCCGCGATACGGAACGCGGAAGTCACGATCCGGGAAGCGGTCGATCACATGGCCCGGCCGGTACTGCGGGCCGGGGCCCCAGCCGTTGCCATGCCCGTCGGGGCGACCCGGCCAGCGACGGTCATCGGGTCGATTGCCGGTCTGCCAGTTCTGGTGGTAGCCATTCTGCGGGCGCTCGTCGCGGTAGTAGCCCTGACGCGGCTCCTGGGTCTGGCGCACAGTGTCGGGGCGTGGCTGGATCGGCAGACTGTTGGCCGGCAGTTGTGGCGGCGGTGGCGGCTGGCGGACCGGATTGGGGTTGTAGGCCGGACGGTTCTGGTCGTGGTTCTGCCACTGCCCATTGTTGTGCTGCTGGCCGTTGTGTTCGAACTGGCGGCTGTTGTCGCCACGAATGATTTCGTTGTTCTGCGGCCGAGGCTGATTCTGCTGAGGCTGGTTTTGTGGACGTGGCTGGTTGCCGCCGCCGTGCTCTTGATTGTTGCCCCAATGCTCCCGCTCGCGTCCGCCGCCCTCGGGGCCGCGATTCTGCGGCTCATCGGCCAGTACCTGCGCACAGACACTCACACACAGCAAACCAACACTGGCCACACGCCAGATACGCGACTTCATGAAATTCCTCACTGCGGGCTGGACCCTGTAATTAAGAAGGGCTTGTAGCTAAGACCGGAAAGGGGCACACCGGGTTCTGCAACAGGTTATCAGTCACGCCATTTATTTATTGAGTGTGTGAGGTCAAATCGCGGGCAAGAAAAAAGGGAGACCCGTCGGCCTCCCTTCCAGAGAACTTCGTCCTGGCTCGACGCTTTTGACGTCGGCTCACCTCACGCCGTCTTCTGGACAGTGTGCAGCTCGGGGGCCGGCACGTCCCCGGTGGGGGCGGCGGCCGCGGCGGGCCTGATTGGGCGGGCCGCAGTGGACTGTGTTACCGAGCAGTGATTCTGGTGATAAGGATAGGCTCGAGCCCGCGACAGATGATTGCGAAGATTGCTCAATTAAACATCACTTGCGCAATTTTTAACCCTGGATAGATAATCCGCCGCAATAGTTAGAACAAAGGACAGATTCATGAGCAAACTCGACCGTTATGACCTGAGCATTCTGGCGGAATTGCAGCGCGACGCCCGCATCTCCAACCAGGAACTGGCCGAGCGCATCGGTCTGTCACCATCCCCTTGCTCGCGCCGGGTCAAGCAGCTGGAGGACGACGGCTACATCTCCCGTCAGGTCGCCCTGCTGGATCGCAAGATGCTCGGCCTGAGCCTGACCGCCTACGTGCTGATCGGCATGGACCGGCACACACCGGAGCGCTTCGAGAACTTCGAAGCGGCGATCCGCACCTTGCCGCAGGTGCTGGAATGCAGCCTGGTGACCGGGGTCGATGCCGACTATCAACTGAAAGTGGTGGTGCCGGACATGGATCACTATCAGAAACTGCTGCTGGGGCATCTGACGCGGATTGAAGGCGTGACCAGTGTGCGCTCGAGCTTTGTGCTGAATCAGGTGCTCAACAGCACTGAATTGCCTCTCACGCATCTGCGTAGCTGATCAGAGCTGCCCTCACCCCCAGCCCTCTCCCGGAGGGAGAGGGGGCCGACGGTGGGTTGCTCGAGAAGTACGCCGACCTGAACGCCCTGCTGTGAATCCATAATCGACTGGAAATTTCAGGTCGATGTATGACGCCAGACACCTCGGTCAGTCCCCTCTCCCCCCGGGAGAGGGTTAGGGTGAGGGCCAGTCGTCGGATCAGACCCAGATCAATGCCACCCCGCCCCCCTTGGCGTATACTCGCCGCGCCCTTTTAGCCCCGTGCGTGCCGGAGAACCCGATGGATCCAGCAGTATTTGAAGAGTGGATGATGACCGGTCTGGTCAGCATCCTGATCATTTTCATGGGTTTCATCGTCTGGGATTTGGCGAAGAAGTCCAAGGCCGGGCGCTTCGGATCGTTCATTCTGTTCTTCGTGCTGGGCCTGGGCGTGGCCGCGTTCATCATCAAGAGCGTGGTGATCGGCCTGATCGAATCCGGCGCCTTATAAGCGCGCCGGCACTTCTTTCCACTGGCCCTGATCGAGCCCTTCGATCGTCCAGTCACCAATCCTGACCCGCACCAGCCGCAACGTCGGCAACCCGACTGCCGCCGTCATCCGCCGCACCTGACGGTTGCGCCCTTCGCGAATCACCAGTTCCAGCCAGGTGGTCGGAATGGTTGCGCGAAAGCGCACCGGCGGATTGCGCGGCCACAGCTCGGGCTCATCCAGTTGCCGCGCTTGCGCGGGCAAGGTCATGCCGTCATTCAATTCAACGCCGTCACGCAGCCGCTGCAACTGCTCGGCCGTCGGCACACCTTCGACCTGCACCCAATAGGTTTTCGCCAGCTTGTGTTTGGGGTCGGCGATCCGCGCCTGCAACTGACCGTCGTTGGTCAGCAGCAGCAAACCTTCGCTGTCGCGATCCAGCCGTCCGGCCGGGTAGATGCCCGGAACGTCGATGTAATCCTTGAGCGTCGCCCGCCCTTCACCGTCACTGAATTGCGTCAGCACATCGAACGGCTTGTTGAACAGGATCAGCTTCGGCTCGGCCGGTGGTGCCTTGGCGACACGGCGAGGAGCTGAAGAAGCTGGCTTCGCGCCGGGGCGGCGGGAAGGCGGACGTTGGGGACGGGACATAAGTGCACAGGCATTTGGCGATCAGGGCTGACAATGCTAGTGCCCCGACCGCCAAATGACCACGACTAACCGTTAGCGGAACGGCGGCTCGTCGAAGCTGCGCAGTTTGCGCGAGTGCAGCGAATTGAGTTCGGTGCGCAGCAGGTCCACCGCTTCGATGCCGATCTTCAAGTGCTGACTGACCGCACGTTCGTAGAACGCATTGGCCGAACCCGGCAACTTGATTTCACTGTGCAGCGGCTTGTCCGATACACACAGCAACGTGCCGTACGGCACCCGCAGACGATAGCCCTGGGCGGCGATGGTGCCGCTTTCCATGTCCACCGCCACGGCGCGGGACAGGTTGATCAGTGGTCGCTCCTGAGCCCAGCGCAATTCCCAGTTACGGTCGTCATAGGTCAGCACGGTGCCGGTGCGCAGACGTTTCTTCAGCTCTTCGCCTTTTTCGCCGGTGATGTTGGCCGCCGCTTGTTGCAGCGCCAGCTGCACTTCGGCCAGTGCCGGGATCGGAATGTTCGGTGGCACCACCCGGTCGAGAATCCCGTCGCGACGCATATAAGCGTGGGCCAGCACGTAGTCGCCGATGGTCTGCGACTGACGCAGGCCGCCGCAGTGACCGATCATCAGCCAGCAATGCGGACGCAACACGGCCAGGTGGTCGGTGATGTTCTTGGCGTTGGACGGGCCGACACCGATGTTCACCAGTGTCACGCCGTGACCATCGCTGGCGATCAGGTGATAGGCCGGCATCTGGTAGCGATGCCAGACCACACCGGCGGCAATTGCCGAGGCTTCGCCGTGATCCATGCCTTTTTCGATGATCACATTGCCCGGCAGCACCATGCGCACGAAGCGCGGGTCGCGGCGCAGTTGCTCCAGGCCATGGACGATGAACTGGTCGACATAACGGTGGTAGTTGGTCAGCAGAATCCACGGCTGCACATGGCGCCAGTCGCTGCCGGTGTAATGCACCAGACGGCGCAGCGAGAAGTCGACGCGGGCCGCATCGAACAGCGCCAGCGGCAGCGGATCGGTGTTTTCCCAGTCGTAGAGGCCGTCGGCGATGCCATCGGTGGCGGCGGACAGGTCGGTACTCGGGAACACCCGCGCCAGCACCGCAGCGGTGACACCGGAGCCGGCCAGTTCATCGCCCTGCTCGACCACGTACGGGTACGGAATGTTCTGCTCGCTGACCCCGACTTCAACGGTCACGGTAAAGTCATGCATCAGCGGAGTGAGCTGCTCGAGCAGGTATTTGCGAAACGCCGCCGGATGGGTGACGGTCACGCTGTAGGTGCCCGGCAGCTGCACTTTGGCGTAGGCGCGGGTGGTCTGCGGGACTTCGCCCTGGCAGTGGTAGGTCAGACGCAGTTCGGGATAACGGAACAGGGCACGTTGTTCGGCGTCGGGCTCGACGCGATCCTTGAGATAACGCTTGAGCGCCGAGTTCAGCGCCGTGGTGGCCCGCTCATGCAGCTCGGCGAGACGATCCACGGCCTGTTCGGCGGTTTGAACGACAATAAACGCTTCGGTCACGATCAGCTTCCTGTGTTCTGACTTGCAGAGCTTCATCTTGCCTGCATCGTGGCGTCACGGAAACAGTGGCGTTGTGGCTATTCATCAATCTGACAGGCATATGCGGTCCCTGTGGGAGCGGGCTTGCCCGCGAAGGCGTCAGCACAGCCAACATTGATGTTGAATGTACCGGCCCCTTCGCGAGCAAGCCCGCTCCCACAGGGATGCTTTAGAAACCTTGCGGGGTGGAACGGGCGACGATGGCTTCAACATCCAGCCCACGCGGCAACGCGCCGTAGGCCCGACCGCCACCGCTCAGGCGACTGGCGATAAAGGCATCGCTGACTGCCGTATTACCGGCCTCCAGCAACAGCTTCGCTTGCAGCCCCAGCGCGATGTCTTCGGTCAATTGCCGCGCCCGGTACTGAATGTCGCTGGTGTCCTTGAACGACGCCTGCAATTGCTGGATATGCGCTGCCAGCCGTTTGTCGCCATGGCCATCGCCCAGCTCGTTGAACAGCACGTCGAGCACGCCCGGCTCCTTCGACAGCGCGCGCAACACATCGAGGCATTGCACGTTGCCGGAGCCTTCCCACGTCGAGTTCACCGGTGCCTCGCGGTACAGCCGCGGCAGGATGCTGTCCTCGACATATCCCGCGCCGCCCATGCATTCGGCGGCTTCGTTGATCATCGCCGGTGCGCGTTTGCAGATCCAGTATTTGCCCACCGCCGTCACCAGTCGGGCGAACTGCGCTTCATGGCGATCATTCAGATGATCCAGCGCCTTGCCCATACGCAGGCTCAGGGCCAGCGCGGCTTCGCTTTCCAGGGCCAGATCGGCCAACACATTCTGCATCAACGGTTGTTCGCTGAGCAGTTTGCCGCCGACTTTGCGATGGGCGCAGTGATGGCTGGCCTGGGTCAGCGCCTGACGCATCAGCGAGCTGGAGCCGACCATGCAATCGAAGCGGGTCATGGCCACCATCTCGATGATGGTCGGCACGCCGCGCCCTTCTTCACCGACCATCCACGCCAGCGCGCCACGGAACTCCACTTCGCTGGAGGCGTTGGACTGGTTGCCAAGCTTGTTTTTCAGGCGCTGGATGTAGAACTGATTGCGCGTGTCGTCCGGGCGATGGCGCGGCAGCAGGAAACAGGTCAGGCCCTTGTCGGTCTGCGCCAGCGTCAGGAACGCATCGCACATCGGCGCCGAGCAGAACCACTTGTGCCCCACCAGCTCATAAGCCTGGCCCGGGCCGCTGGCGCCGACCGGATAGGCCTTGGTGGTGTTGGCGCGCACGTCGGTGCCGCCCTGTTTCTCGGTCATCGCCATGCCGATGGTGACGCCAGCCTTGTGGGCCATGCCGACATTGCGCGGGTCGTATTCGGTGGCGAGGATCTTCGGCAGCCACTGTTCGGCCAGGTCCGGCTGCAAGCGCAGCGCGGGAACACTGGCGAAGGTCATGGTCAACGGGCAACCGCTGCCGGCCTCGGCCTGGCTGTGCAGATAGCTCATGGAGGCACGGGCAACATGGGCGCCGTCCTGTGGGTGAGCCCAGGGCAACGACGTCAGGCCATGTTCGATCGCCGTGCGCATCAGCTCGTGATACGCCGGATGAAACTCCACCAGATCGATGCGATGACCGTAGCGGTCATGGCTGGCGAACACCGGTTTGTTCTGGTTGGCGAGGAACCCGGCCTCCATCAGCGGCCCGCCGGCCAGCGCGCCGTAAGCGTCGATCCGCGACTCGGCCCAGCCGGCACCGAACCGCCGCGACCACTCCTGCAACGGCAGGTCGATGCGGTACAGGTTGGTACCGTCCAGCGACGGTGGCTGGTTGGTGACTTCGTGGGTTTCGGCGAACTGATGCAGGTTCATGACGGGGCTCCTTGATCGGCCAGAGCTTCAGTTAAGCACCGCCCCCAAGCCGATCAAAGTGTCATATCGGCCTAAATGCCGGCGCTTTCACCCTGTCAGCAACTCAATACCCGACGCTGCATCGCGACCTGCAAGTCTTCGAATTTCACCGGTTTGCTCAGGTAATCGATCGAGCCGGCGGAAGCGCAATGCTCTCGATCCGCCCCCAGCGCGATCACGAACACCGGCAGGTTGGCGCAGCCCGGCAGGTCGTGGATCTGGCAACACAGTGACGCGCCATCGAGCGGCGGCAACTGGCAATCGATCAGCACCGCATGGAACGGCTCGCGCTGCAGGTATTCGATGGCGGCGGCACCATGGTCGGCGGTACGCACGCGGAAACCGAGCTTGAGCAGCATGCCGCGCATCACCAATTGATTGACGCTGTTGTCGTCCACCAGCAACACGGTGCAGTCCTGCGGTGCGCGCATGGCATCGCGAATGAGCGTCGGCGCCGCTTCGACGGCCGGCAATTCAAACTCGACGTCCAGTTGGAAACGACTGCCGCGCCCCGGCTCGGAGCGATGGGTCAATTTGCCGCCGAGCAGTTCCACCAGTTGTCGGCAGATCGCCAGCCCCACGCCCAGGCCGCCGTACTCGCGGGTCATCGAGCCGTCGAGCTGGAAGAAGCGCTGATACAGGGTCGCCTCGTCCAGATCGGTAAAACCGATGCCGGTATCGATCACCGCAAAGGACAGCGCCATTCGATTGTCCGTCGACGGCTTGCCGGTGACCCGCAAGGCGAGGCCGCCGACGCGAGTGAACTTGATCGCGTTATCCAGCAGGCACTCCAGGCATTGCGCGAGTTTGGCGCTGTCGCCCTGCAGGCGATCCGGCAGGGTCGCCAGCACGTCGACCTTGAAGTCCAGCGATTTGCTCGAGGCGTTGCCGTCGAACTGCACGCGCAGCGCCTCGACCACGGCCCGCAGGCTGAAACTGCCCGGTGTGGCTTTGAGCTTGCCGGCCTGCAATTCGGTCAGGGTCAGGATGCCGTTGACCATGCGCATCATGTCCCGCGCCGAACCGGCGGCGGTCTGCTGGTATTGCTCCAGTTCCGGATCGAGTTCGACGGTCTGCATCAGCTCCAGCGAACCGATCACCCCGTTCATCGGCGTGCGCAGTTCATGGGTCAGGGTCGCCAGGAACTCGTCCTTGAGCTTGTTGCTGTGGGCCAGTTGCTGGTTCAGCACTTCGAGTTTCTGGCCGGCGTCGAACAGGGTCTGCGCCTGTTGCTCACGCATCGCGTTGATGCGGTCGGCCAGCGCCAGCGACAGCAGCGCCACCTCGATGGCCGAGCCGATCTGGCTGGCGTACATGGTCAGGAACACGTTGGGCAGCAGGCCCAGCACCATCATGGTGTTGACGATCCCGCCGAGCAGAAAAGCCGACCAGGCGATGATGAAATAGCGCGCCACCCGCAGCCCGCGCCACCAGGCGAGGATCCCGGCAGCGAAGATCACCACGGTAAAGGTCAGCGCCAGGGTCGTCGCCAGGCGCAGGGCCAGGGCATAACTGGTCATCAGCGACAGACCAATCACCAGTGCACCGAACGCGATCAGGGCGATCAACAGCCGGTCGAGCCAGGGACTGTGGTTCCTGGTCTGCAGGAAACTGCGGGCGAACTGGCTGCCGAACAGCCCTGCGCAACCGATGAAAAACGGCGTGGCGGCGTTGGCCCACCACGGGTTGTCCGGCCAGAAATACTCGACTGCCGCGCCGTTGACCGACAGCTGATAGAGGCCGAACGATGCGATATAGAAGATGTAATAGAGGTAACTGGTGTCGCGCACGCTGAGGTAGATGAACAGGTTGTAGACCAGCATTCCCAGCAGCACGCCATAAATGATCCCCAGCACGTACAGGCGCACCGGCTGGTCTTCGAGGTACGCGGTGCTCGACCACAACGTCACCGGCGCCTGGATTGAGCCTTCGCTGGACAGCCGCAAATAGACGGTCTGTTGCTGGTCTGGCTTGAACGTGAGGTTGAACAGGTAGTTGTTCTGCCGGATCTCGCGACTGGCGAACGGCAACGCGTCCCCGGTCTGGCGCACCAGACGGAAGTCGCCGGCGGCGTCGGGCAGATACAGATCGAGGTGATCGAGCGGCGGATAGGCCAGCTCCAGCAGCCAGGTACGCTGCGCCGCCGGATTGCTCGGGCGGTAATGCAGGTCGATCTTCAGCCAGAACGCCGAGCGCGAGTAACCGGCATTGAGCGTGGCTTTATCGTGGGCCTTGAATTGTCCGGCAGCGGCTTGCGCGCGGACGTCGGCAATGCTCGCCTGACCGCTCGGGTCTTCGAACACTTGCAGGGATCGACCCAGCGGGAGACTCTGGGTGAACTCGTCGAATTCGACGGCGTTTGCCAGGAGGGGCAAACAGAACAGCAACATCAACAAATAGCGCATTGAAGCCCCAGCGTGGCTTGTCCGGTTGTGTCAGGAAGCCCCCCATTCCCTTTGAGATGACGTAAAACCGGTATTACCTGTTATTGGTTTGGATCCACTCTAGCATAGCCGTTGATGGCCATTGAGTACCATGGAAATTTTTCCTACAAAGGCTCTAGAACGGGCGTTTCAGAGCAAAGCACCGGGCTAGAGCTGTTGGCTCGGTCAGTTTGTGAAATGCCGTACGGATCCAGATACCGAGGTTATCGGTCAGGCGCCGTGCCACAACACCCGAAAAACAGGTTTGGTGGTAAGCTCGCGCACCATGAATATCTACAGCTCACGCCCCGTTGTCCTCTGTCTCTCCGGCCACGACCCCAGTGGTGGCGCCGGCTTGCAGGCAGATATCGAAGCCCTGCTCGCTCAGGGTTGCCATGCGGCTCCGGCCGTCACCGCCCTGACCGTGCAAGACACGGTCAACGTCACTGACTTTCGCGTCCTCGACCGTGAGTGGGTACTGGCCCAGGCCAATGCCGTACTCAACGATTCCGAAGTCGCGGCAGTGAAACTGGGCATGCTCGGTTCCCTGGAAATGGTCGACACCGTCGTCGAACTGCTTCAGGCGCACCCGCACTTGCCAGTGGTCTGCGACCCGGTGCTGCGCGCCGGCGGCGGCGGACGCCTGGGCAAGGACGAAGTCGGCTACGCCATGCGCGAACGCCTGCTGCCACTGTCGATCATCGCCACCCCCAACCTTCCCGAAGCCCGGATCCTTGCCGAACTGCCGGAAGGCACCGCGGACGAGTGCGCTGAAAAACTGTTGCCGTACATCAAGAACCTGCTGATCACCGGCGGCCACGGCGACGAAACCGAAATCCACAATCGCCTGTACAGCCGTGACGGCCTGCGCGAAACCTTCAAATGCCAGCGTCTGCCCGGCAGCTACCACGGTTCCGGCTGCACCCTGGCCAGCACCCTCGCCGGCCGCCTGGCACTGGGTGAAAACCTGGCCAGCGCCGTGCGTACCGCGCTGGATTACACCTGGCGCACCCTGCGCGATGCCGAACAGCTGGGCAAAGGCCAGTTCGTGCCGCGTCGTCTGCCGCTGGATTTCTGTTCCTGATGTTCCGAGCCTGAGGTCTGCGCGATGAAACTACGTGGCCTGTATGCCATCACCGACAGCCAGTTGCTCGCCGGCAAGTTTCTGTCCTACGTGGAGGCGGCGCTGGAAGGCGGTGTCACCCTCCTGCAATACCGCGACAAGAGCAGCGACGAGGCCCGGCGCCTGCGTGAGGCCGAAGCCCTGCGCGATCTGTGCGAGCGCTACAAGACGCAACTGATCATCAACGATGACGCCGAACTGGCCGCACGCCTGAATGTCGGCGTGCACCTGGGGCAGACCGACGGCCCGCTGTCGCCGACCCGCGCCTTGCTTGGTTCAAAAGCGATCATCGGTTCGACCTGCCACGCACAGCTCGAACTGGCCGCACAGGCCGCCAAAGAAGGCGCGAGTTACGTCGCCTTCGGTCGCTTCTTCAATTCCAATACCAAACCCGGTGCGCCGAGTTGCAGCCTCGATCTCCTCGACGAGGCCAAACGCACCCTGCACCTGCCGATCTGCGCGATTGGCGGCATCACCCTCGATAACGCGGCGCCACTGGTGGCCCACGGTGTCGATCTGCTGGCCGTGGTCCATGGCCTGTTCGGCGCAGACAGCACCGCCGAGGTGACCCGCCGCGCCCGCGCGTTCAACGAATTACTTAAAGTCTGATTTGAGAGCCCGATCATGTCTCGTTCCGAAACCCTGTTTGCCAACGCCCAGAAACACATCCCCGGTGGCGTGAACTCGCCGGTTCGCGCGTTCAAGAGCGTCGGCGGCACGCCGCTGTTCTTCAAGCACGCCGAAGGCGCCTACGTCACCGACGAAGACGACAAGCGTTATGTGGATTACGTCGGTTCCTGGGGCCCGATGATTCTCGGCCACAGCCACCCGGACGTACTGGACGCGGTGCGCAACCAGTTGCAACACGGTCTGTCCTACGGCGCGCCGACCGCGATGGAAACCGAGATGGCCGATCTGGTCTGCTCGCTGGTGCCATCGATGGAGATGGTGCGCATGGTCAGCTCCGGCACCGAAGCGACCATGAGCGCAATCCGTCTGGCCCGCGGTTTCACCGGCCGCGACAGCATCATCAAGTTCGAAGGCTGCTACCACGGCCACTCCGACAGCCTGCTGGTCAAGGCCGGCTCCGGCGCACTGAGTCAGGGCGTGCCAAGCTCGGCCGGCGTACCGGCAGCGTTCGCCAAACACACCCTGACCCTGCCGTTCAACGACATCGACGCGGTTGAAAAAATGCTCGCCGAAGTCGGTCAGGACGTCGCGTGCATCATCGTCGAGCCCGTGGCCGGCAACATGAACTGCGTACCGCCGGCACCGGGTTTCCTCGAAGGCCTGCGCAGCCTGTGCGACAAGCACGGCGTGGTGCTGATTTTCGATGAAGTGATGACCGGTTTCCGCGTCGCCCTCGGCGGCGCCCAGGCTTACTACGGCGTGACCCCGGACCTGACCACCTTCGGCAAGATCATCGGCGGCGGCATGCCGGTCGGCTGCTTCGGCGGCAAGCGTTCGATCATGGAGCGCATCGCACCGCTGGGTCCGGTCTATCAGGCGGGCACCCTGTCGGGCAACCCGCTGGCGATGGCCGCCGGCCTGACCACCCTGCGCCTGATCAGCCGTCCGGGCTTCCACGCCGAGCTGACCGATTACACCACTCGCCTGCTCGATGGCCTGCAACAGCGCGCCGATGCGGCGGGCATTCCGTTCGTCACCACCCAGGCCGGCGGTATGTTCGGTCTGTACTTCAGCGGTGCCGACGACATTGTGACTTTTGAAGACGTAATGGCCAGCGACGCAGCACTGTTCGGCCGCTTCTTCCACCTGATGCTGGAAGGTGGCGTGTACCTGGCACCGAGCGCTTTCGAAGCCGGTTTCACCTCGATCGCCCATGGCGAAGCCGAACTGAAACTCACCCTCGATGCCGCCGAACGCGCCTTCGCCCAGTTGAAGTAAAACGTCCCGCCGCTGACGTTGGCCATTGCCAGCGTCAGCGTTCTCCTACATCTGCACGCCTTTTCCGACACGTCTGCCAAAAATCTCCCATAAAGTGGGCGATATATTTCCCGCGCAGCAGAAAATCGAGTAAAGACTTTGTAAGGATGGCCCTGCTTATTTCATAATGCGCGCTTATTGGATCCCTCGACGGGTCCGCGCGCCCTTCAGAGGTAAGTCGATTCCCATGAACCGCACCGGCCGCACCCTTGCCTTGGGCTGCCTGTTGCTCCTTCAGCCGCTGCTCGCACATGCACAAGCAGGCGGCAACTCGTTGTTGATCCCGGCGATGGGTCGTTGCACCCTCAATACTCAGCCGCAAGATGTCACGCAGGCTCTCGCCGCCTGCCAAAAGGCAGCGGATGAAGGGGATGCGCAAGCGCAATACGAGTTGGGTGAGTTCTACTACGACGGCAAGAACGTGCCGCGCGACCTCAATCAAGCCCTGAGTTATTTCGAAAAGGCTTCGCTGCAGGGCCACGCCCAGGCGCAATTCAAGCTCGGCACCATGTTCTTCCACGGTGAGGGTGTGCAGGCCAACAACATCCAGGCCTACATCGTGCTGAAGATGGCCGCGGTCAACGGCGCCGAAGACGCACTCGACACCGCCGACGAAGTGTCCGAAAAGATGTCCCGCGAAGACCTGGAAACCGCAACCCAGGTGCTCGGGCAAATTTTCCGTAAATACCTGATGGAACTGCAGAACGCCGACGGACGTACGCCGTTCTCGCCCCTGCCTTAGCTCCTTTTCCCGCCCCGCTTACTTTTCGGGCATCGGTACCGGAAACGGCATCACATTGCCAACCCCGCCACGGGCTTCGCTGATCTTCGGCGTACCGAGACGCTCCACTTCGTCGATGCGCACGATCGAATGCATCGGCACAAAGCTGCGCACCACGCCTTCGAACTGCGCCTTGAGCTTCTCTTCGCTCGGGTCGACGACCACCTGGGTGCGCTCGCCAAAGACGAACTCTTCCACTTCCAGAAAACCCCACAGATCACTTTGATAGATCTGCTTTGCGTACATTTCGTACACCTGGCCCTGGTTGAGGAAAATCACCTTGTAGATTGGAGCTTCGCGTTTGGTCATGGCGGGCGGACAACACATCGGGGTAAAAATGAGGGCGCAAACTATAGCATAGCCACTGGACGCGCAACGGTAGGAACCTGGGGACATGTTCCCTATAATGCGCGGTTCTTTGAACCACGTGACGACCCTATTCCATGGCCAAGAAGCTTTACATCGAAACCCACGGTTGCCAGATGAACGAGTACGACAGCTCGCGCATGGTCGATCTGCTGGGCGAACACCAGGCCCTGGAAGTCACGGCGCGCGCCGAAGATGCCGACGTGATCCTGCTCAACACCTGTTCGATCCGCGAACGCGCCCAGGACCGGGTGTATTCCCAGCTCGGTCGCTGGCGCGAACTGAAACTGGCCAACCCGGACATGGTAATCGCCGTCGGCGGTTGCGTGGCCAGCCAGGAAGGCGCGGCGATCCGTGATCGCGCCCCGTACGTCGACGTGGTGTTCGGCCCGCAGACCCTGCACCGCCTGCCGGAAATGATCGACGCCGCACGCATCAGCAAGCTGCCGCAAGTCGACGTCTCGTTCCCGGAAATCGAAAAGTTCGACCACCTGCCCGAGCCGCGCATCGATGGCCCAAGCGCCTACGTGTCGGTGATGGAAGGCTGCAGCAAGTACTGCACGTTCTGCGTGGTGCCTTACACCCGCGGCGAAGAGGTCAGCCGGCCGTTCGACGACGTGATCGCCGAGATCATTCACCTGGCCGAAAACGGCGTGCGTGAAGTGACCCTGCTGGGCCAGAACGTCAACGGTTATCGCGGCCTGACCCACGACGGGCGTCTGGCGGACCTGGCCGAACTGATCCGCGTTGTCGCGGCGGTTGATGGCATCGACCGCATCCGCTACACCACCTCGCACCCGCTGGAATTCTCCGACAGCCTGATCCAGGCCCACGCCGAAGTGCCGGAACTGGTCAAGCACCTGCACTTGCCGGTGCAGTCGGGTTCGGACCGGATTCTGGCGGCGATGAAGCGCAACCACACGGCACTGGAGTACAAATCCAAGCTGCGCAAACTGCGCGCTGCCGTCCCGGGTATCTGCATCAGCTCGGACTTCATCGTCGGCTTCCCGGGGGAAACCGAGAAAGATTTCGAACAGACCATGAAGCTGATTGCCGACGTCGGCTTCGACTTCTCTTATTCGTTCGTCTACAGCCAGCGCCCGGGGACTCCGGCTGCCGACCTGGCCGACGACACCCCGGAAGAACTGAAGAAAGAACGCCTGAACGCCTTGCAGCACCGTTTGAACCAGCAAGGGTTCGAGATCAGCCGACAAATGGTCGGTTCGATCCAGCGGATTCTGGTGACCGATTATTCGAAGAAGGATCCGGGCGAGCTGCAAGGGCGCACCGAGAATAACCGTATCGTCAACTTCCGCTGCGATAATCCGACCCTGATCGGCCAGTTCGCCGACGTCCACATCGACGCGGCGCAACCGCACTCGCTGCGTGGCTCGCTGATCCAGTAACACCGCAAGAAGACCCCGCCAGACGGCTGAATCGATGCGAGGCTTTTTAAGAGCTTTCGCACCCACGCCACTGGCGTTATCCTTGATTTCATCCCAATTGCCCCAGGGCGGCTAAATACGACCTTGAACGCACCCATAGAACCTCATCGTTTCATCCTCGAGCCTTTTGAGGCTCGCCGCTTCGCCAATCTGTGCGGACAGTTCGACGAACACCTGCGCCTGATCGAACAACGCCTGGCCATCGAGATCCGCAACCGCGGCAATCAGTTCGAGCTGATCGGCGAACCCAAGCACACCACTTCCGCGGAAAACCTGATTCGCCGCCTGTACCGGGAAACCAAGGGTTCAGAGCTGTCGCCGGATACGGTTCACCTGTTCCTCCAGGAATCGGCCGTCGAGCAGCTGGACAACCACGCTCCCGCCGAAGCCTCCGTAGCCCTGCGCACCAAGAAAGGCATGATTCGCCCTCGGGGCTTGAATCAGCTGCGCTACGTGAAGGAAATCCTCGGCAACGACATCAACTTCGGCATCGGCCCGGCCGGTACCGGCAAGACCTACCTGGCTGTCGCCTGCGCCGTCGATGCGCTGGAGCGCGAGCAGATCCGTCGCATCCTGCTGGTGCGTCCGGCGGTCGAAGCGGGTGAAAAACTCGGCTTCCTGCCCGGCGACCTGTCGCAGAAGATCGACCCGTACCTGCGCCCGCTCTACGACGCGCTCTACGAGATGCTCGGCTTTGAATACGTGGCCAAGCTGATCGAGCGTCAGGTGATCGAAGTCGCGCCGCTGGCCTACATGCGCGGTCGTACGCTGAACAACAGCTTCATCATTCTCGATGAAAGTCAGAACACCACCGTCGAGCAGATGAAGATGTTCCTGACCCGGATCGGTTTCGGCTCCACGGCCGTGATCACCGGCGACATCACCCAGGTCGACCTGCCGCGCGGCACCAAGTCCGGACTTCATCACGTCATCGAAGTCCTGAAGGATGTGCCGGGCATCAGCTTCACTCACTTCCAGCCCAAAGACGTGGTGCGCCATCCGTTGGTGCAACGCATCGTCGAAGCCTACGAGCGCTTCGAGACGCGTTTGGCCGATGAAGCGCCAAAGGACACCCGCCACGATGCTTGAGCTTGACCTGCAAATCGCGACCGAAGCGTCTGCGCCGACCGAAGCCGAATTCCGCCAATGGTGCGAACTGGCCCTGCGCCAGCGCACCGCCGACTCGGAAATGACCATTCGTCTGGTGGACGAGGAAGAAGGCCGCGAGCTGAATCACACCTGGCGCCACAAGGATTACGCGACCAACGTCCTGTCCTTTCCCGCCGAAGTGCCCGACGAGTTTCTCGACATTCCCTTGCTGGGCGATCTGGTGATCTGCGTGGCCGTGGTTGAGCGTGAGGCCGCCGAACAGGGCAAGGAACCAAAGGCCCACTGGGCACATCTGGTCATTCACGGCTGCTTGCATCTGCTTGGTTACGACCATATAGATGACGAGGAGGCCGAAGAAATGGAAGCACTGGAACGCGAGTTGCTTGCCGAATTGGGTTATCCCGATCCGTACGCGGACGACGAAACCGAAACATCCCCTATCGTTACAACAAAGGATTCAGAGTAATCGCTATGAGCGAAGATCGATCGAGCAACGGGCAGAAGTCCTGGCTGGGTAAACTGACCCAGGCTTTTGCCCACGAGCCGAAGAACCGCCAGGAGCTGCTGGAGCTGCTGCGCGATGCACATCAGAACAAACTGCTGGACAGCGAAGCGCTGGCCATCGTCGAAGGCGCCATCCAGGTGGCTGACCTGCAGGTTCGCGACATTATGGTGCCGCGCTCGCAGATGATCAGCATCAAGGCGACCCAGACACCCCGCGAATTCCTCCCTGCCGTGGTCGACTCGGCCCACTCGCGCTACCCGGTCATCGGCGAAAGCCATGACGACGTGATGGGCGTGCTGCTGGCCAAGGATCTGCTGCCGCTTATCCTCAAGGAGAACGGCGACAGCTTCAACATCAAGGATCTGCTGCGCCCGGCCACCTTCGTGCCGGAGTCCAAGCGCCTGAACGTGTTGTTGCGTGAATTCCGCGCCAACCACAACCACATGGCCATCGTGATCGACGAATACGGCGGCGTGGCCGGTCTGGTGACCATCGAAGACGTGCTCGAGCAAATCGTCGGCGATATCGAAGACGAGCATGACGTCGAAGAAGACAGCTACATCAAGCCGCTGCCCAGCGGTGATTTCCTGATCAAGGCCCTGACGCCGATCGAGAACTTCAACGAGTTCTTCGACAGCGAATTCTCCGACGACGAGTTCGATACCGTCGGCGGGCTGGTGATGAGCGCGTTCGGGCACTTGCCAAAACGCAACGAAATCACTGAAATCGGCGCCTATCGTTTCCGCATCCTGAACGCCGACAGCCGTCGGATTCATTTGCTGCGACTGACCCCTATCGCCCGGTAAAAAATCTAAGGATTGAAATGCGCTGGACTACCCGCCCCGGCTGGCCCGGTAACCTGCTGGCCGTGGCGGCCGGTGCAATCACCACCTTCGCGCTGGCACCGTTCGATCTCTGGCCGCTGGCGTTGCTGGCGGTCGGCCTGTTCTACGCCGGCCTGCGCGAGCTGAGCCCGCGCCAGGCACTGGGTCGTGGCTGGTGCTTCGGTTTCGGCCTGTTCGGCGCCGGCACCAGTTGGATCTATTACAGCATCCACCACTTCGGCGGTGCTTCAGTGCTGCTGGCCGGGTTCCTGATGCTGATCTTCACGGCGGCCATTGCCTGGTTCTTCGCCCTGCCCGCGTGGCTGTGGGCGCGCTGGCTGCGCCGGAACGAAGCACCGCTGGCCGATGCCCTGGCCTTCGCGGCTCTGTGGGTTGGACAGGAAGCCTTTCGTGGCTGGTTCCTCACCGGTTTCCCGTGGCTGTACTCCGGTTACAGCCAGCTCGATGGCCCGCTGGCCGGGCTCGCGCCGCTGGGCGGCATGTGGCTGGTGTCGTTCGTCCTGGCACTGACCGCCGCGCTGATCTACAACGCACCGCGCCTGCTGCAGACCGGTCGCAAGGGCTTTATCGCTGCCGGGCTGGTATTGCTGATCGGCCCATGGGCGGCGGGCATTGCATTGAAGGGCCACGCCTGGACCAGTCCCTCCGGCGCACCACTGACCGTTGCGGCCATTCAAGGTAACGTCGAGCAAAGCATGAAATGGGACCCGGCGCAGCTCAACGCGCAACTGGCGTTGTACCGCGACCTGAGTTTCCGTTCGAAATCGGTGGATCTGCTGATCTGGCCGGAAACCGCCGTCCCGGTGCTCAAGGAGTCCGCCGAGGGTTACCTGAACATGATGGGCACCTTTGCCGCCGAGCGTAAATCGGCGCTGATCACCGGCGTGCCGATTCGCGAAATGGTTCACCACGAGAGACGCTTCTACAACGGCATCACCGTGGTCGGCGAAGGCGATGGCACCTATCTCAAGCAAAAACTGGTGCCGTTCGGCGAGTACGTCCCCTTGCAGGACCTGCTGCGCGGGCTGATCGCGTTCTTCGATCTGCCGATGTCCGACTTCGCCCGTGGCCCTGCGGATCAGCCGCTATTGCAGGCCAAGGGTTATCAGATTGCACCGTTCATCTGCTACGAAGTGGTGTACCCGGAGTTTGCTGCCGGTCTGGCAGCACGCAGCGACCTGTTGCTGACCATCAGCAACGACACCTGGTTCGGCACCTCCATCGGCCCGCTGCAACACCTGCAGATGGCGCAGATGCGCGCTCTTGAAGCAGGGCGCTGGATGATTCGTGCGACCAACAACGGCGTGACCGGCCTGATCAATCCGTTCGGGCAGATCACCGAGCGCATTCCGCAGTTCGAACAAGGCGTGCTCTACGGTGAAGTGGTGCCGATGCATAACCTGACGCCGTATCTGCAATGGCGCTCGTGGCCGCTGATCATCCTGTGCGTGGTGCTGTTTGGCTGGGCGCTGATGGCCAACCGGATGTCCAAGACTCTCTGAAAACCGATCACTCCCGCGCCCTGCGCGGGAGTGATCAATCGGCGCTGTCACCCCCTCGGTAGAACAGTGAATAGCCGATCTGCCCCACCGCCTCGTTCAACAACTGCCCGCTCTGCCAGATCGACTTGAACTCCGGCATCCAGCCGCCAAACGGCCGGGCGTTGTCCGTGCCGAGGAAGCCGACTGGTGCCGGCACTACTTCGAATCCAGCCTGTTGATAACTCCACACCGCACGGGGCATGTGCCAGGCCTGGGTCACCAGCACGATACGTTTGACGCCCTCCGGCAACAGCACTTTGGCGCTGAATTCGGCGTTCTCCCACGTGGTGCGGCTTTCCCCTTCCTGCCAACGCACGGTCACACCGAAATCATCGCGCAGTGAATCGGCCATCAGCTTCGCTTCGGTCGGTGGCGTGCCGTAATGCAGGCCGCCACTGGTCAGAATCGGCAACCCTGACGCCTTGGCCAGGCGCGCCGCATAACGCTGCCGCTCGAGCCCGACGCCCGTCGGTTGATCCTCACCCCAGGCCAGATCGCCACGCTCGCGCCCGGAGCCCAGCACCACAATCGCATCGGCGCGCTGCGCAAGGCTTGTCCATGAGTCCCGGGGCAGCGGCGGCTCGCGCTCCAGGGCCTTGGCGCCCCATTGCACGACCACCGGCAGGCTCATCAGCAAGAACCCGCCAAAACCCAGGGCAAAACACAGGCCGGCCAGTCGCGGTCGCGAACGTCGCAACCACCAGGCGACGAGCAACAGCAACAAGAGCAGGCCGGGCGGCAATAGAAGTTGTTTAATGAAATAACGAAAAGGCATCGAGCATCTCCAGAGATGCCCGAAGCCTAAGTGGGTTGATACGACGCGACAACCAGTAGGGTCGGATCCTGTTGAAAAAGATCCGTTTTTTGACCTGCCATGCGTTTACTTTGCCTGCAGAGTGCGCACCTTGACGGGGTCTCTGCCAGGCGCCTTGTCCTTGAGCCAGACGACCTTGGCCGAGTGGGCTGCATCGAGTTGCTTCACTGCCTGTGACAGGTATCCGTGGGTTTCACGCTCACTGCGATCCAGATAAGCCTTGACCAGATTGAACTCGGCGGGGCTCAAGCCACGCAATTCCAGCTCCAGGGGGCGCTCGTCGCGCAGCCGTCCAGCGGTTTTTGCAGCGTCCAGGGCCATTCCCAGACGATCGATCAACCGCTCGTACAACTCCGGTTTGCTTATGTTTCTTTGCTGTGACTCCACCATCCCTCACCTCATTGAAGATAAGACTCACTCCCCAGTTAGAGCTTAGCTTCGCTGCACAAACCGGCTGCACGCCGCGACCAACGGCCCTCGCCGCGATTTCAACGGGTAACACGGCTGCAATCAGGGTTTCCCTAGGCCAAGCGCGGTCATGTATGCTACGGCGCTTCCTGTAACTCCACTTCCAGCCCGTCCGGCCCGCTCCGGATGTCGCATTGAAGAGGATTAGGCCACCCCTATCCAGTACAAAAGTAGCCATGCACGAACAATATCAGCCCCGTGAAATCGAAGCCGCCGCCCAGTCGTTCTGGGACGAGCAAAAGTCCTTTGAAGTCAGTGAACAGCCAGGCAAGGAGACTTACTACTGCCTGTCGATGTTCCCTTACCCCAGCGGCAAGCTACACATGGGGCACGTGCGCAACTACACCATCGGCGACGTCATCTCCCGCTACCAGCGCATGCTCGGCAAGAACGTCCTGCAACCGATGGGTTGGGACGCCTTCGGCATGCCGGCGGAAAACGCCGCGATGAAGAACAACGTAGCCCCGGCCAAGTGGACCTACGAAAACATCGCCTACATGAAATCCCAGCTGCGCAGCCTGGGCCTCGCGGTGGACTGGTCCCGCGAAGTCACCACCTGCAAACCGGATTACTACCGCTGGGAACAGTGGCTGTTCACCCGCCTGTTCGAAAAAGGCGTGATCTACCGCAAGAACGGTACCGTGAACTGGGACCCGATCGACCAGACCGTTCTGGCCAACGAACAGGTGATCGACGGTCGCGGCTGGCGCTCCGGCGCGCTGATCGAAAAGCGCGAAATCCCGATGTACTACTTCAAGATCACCGCCTACGCGGATGAGCTGCTGGAGAGTCTCGACGAATTGACTGGCTGGCCGGAACAGGTCAAGACCATGCAGCGCAACTGGATCGGCAAGTCCCGCGGGATGGAAGTGCAGTTCCCGTACAACGTCGATTCGATCGGCGAAAGCGGTACCCTGAAAGTCTTCACCACCCGTCCGGACACCCTGATGGGCGCAACCTATGTTGCCGTGGCGGCCGAGCACCACCTGGCCGCTCTCGCCGCCAGGAACAACCCTGAGCTGCAAGCGTTCATCGCCGAATGCAAGGGCGGCAGCGTCGCCGAAGCCGACGTCGCCACCCAAGAGAAGAAGGGCCTGCCGACCGGCCTGTTCGTCGAGCATCCGCTGACCGGTGAAAAACTGCCGGTGTGGGTCGCCAACTACGTGCTGATGCACTACGGCGACGGCGCGGTCATGGCTGTGCCGGCTCACGACGAACGCGATTTCGAATTCGCCCACAAGTACAACCTGCCGGTCAAATCCGTGGTTCGCACCAGCTCCGGTGAAACCAACCCGGCGCCATGGCAGGATGCCTACGGCGAGCACGGCACGCTGATCAACTCCGGCGAGTTCGACGGCCTGGACTTCGCCGGCGCGTTCGACGCCATGGAAGTTGCCCTGATCAAGAAAAACCTCGGCGCCTCGCGCACCCAGTTCCGGCTGCGCGACTGGGGCATCAGCCGTCAGCGCTATTGGGGCTGCCCGATTCCGATCATCCACTGCGATACCTGCGGTGACGTGCCGGTACCGGAAGACCAGTTGCCTGTCGTACTGCCGGAAGACGTGGTGCCGGACGGCGCCGGTTCGCCGCTGGCACGCATGCCCGAGTTCTACGAGTGCACCTGCCCGAAATGCGGTCAGCCTGCCAAGCGTGAAACCGACACCATGGACACCTTCGTCGAGTCGTCCTGGTACTACGCCCGTTACGCCTCGCCGCACTTCGAGGGCGGTCTGGTGGAAAAATCCGCAGCCGACCACTGGTTGCCGGTGGATCAGTACATCGGCGGTATCGAACACGCCATTCTTCACCTGCTGTACGCGCGCTTCTTCCACAAGCTGATGCGCGACGAAGGCCTGGTGAGCTCCAACGAGCCGTTCAAGAACCTGCTGACTCAAGGCATGGTGATTGCCGAGACTTACTATCGCCGCGAAGCCAACGGCGCCTATACCTGGTTCAACCCGGCGGACGTCGATCTCGAACGCGACGGCAAGGGCAACGTCACCAGCGCCAGACTGAAAACCGACGGTCTGCCGGTGGAAATCGGCGGCACCGAGAAAATGGCCAAGTCGAAGAACAACGGCGTCGACCCTCAATCGATGATCGACCAGTTCGGCGCGGACACCTGCCGCCTGTTCATGATGTTCGCCTCGCCGCCCGACATGAGCGCCGCGTGGTCAGACTCCGGCGTTGAAGGCTCGCACCGCTTCCTCAAGCGCGTCTGGCGTCTGGCTCAGGCCCACGTCACTCAGGGCCTGCCGGGCAAACTGGACATCGCCGGCCTGAACGACGAGCAGAAAGCCGTTCGTCGCGCGATCCACCAGGCCATCAAGCAGGCCAGCCACGATGTTGGCCAGAACCACAAATTCAACACCGCCATCGCCCAGGTGATGACGCTGATGAACGTGCTGGAAAAAGCGGCACAATCCACCGAACAGGATCGCGCGCTGGTTCAGGAAGGTCTGGAAGCCGTTACGCTGTTGCTGGCTCCGATCACCCCGCACATTTGCCACGAACTGTGGAATCAACTGGGCCACGCCGATCCTGTGATCGACGCCGGCTGGCCAGTGGTGGATGAAAGCGCACTCGTTCAGGACAGCCTGACCCTGGTGATCCAGGTCAACGGCAAACTTCGCGGCCAGATCGAAATGCCGGCTGCCGCGACCCGTGAAGAAGTCGAAGCGGCAGCCCGCGCCAACGAGAACGTGCTGCGTTTCGTTGACGGCCTGACGATTCGCAAAGTGATCGTAGTGCCCGGGAAACTGGTCAATATCGTCGCCAGCTAATTGGATCGGGCGTCAGGTGTGCCTGACGCCCTGTAAAACCTTTCGGGCCGCAGGGTCGGCCCACATGGTTTCAAGGGGAGCAACACAATGATCAAACGCAATCTGCTGGTGATGGGCCTCGCCGTCCTGTTGAGCGCCTGCGGTTTCCAGCTGCGCGGCACCGGCACCAACGAACTGTCGATCAAAGAGCTCGATCTGAGCGCCCGCAACGCCTACGGCGAGACCGTGACGCAACTGCGTCAGGTGCTGGAGGCCAGCGGCGTCAAGGTCGTCTCCGGCGCACCGTACAAGCTGTACCTGGCCGATGAGCAGGAAAACCAGCGCATCCTCAGCTACGCCGGCGCCGGTCGTACTGGCGAATATCAGGTGAGCACCGTGCTCAGCTATGACATCCGCGGTGAAAAAGGCCTGTTGCTCAAAAGCGACAAGCTTGAAGTGCAGAAAGTGTTCATCCACGACGGCAACAACCTCGTGGGTTCCGATCAGGAAGCCAACGATGCGCGTCGTGAAACCCGCCGCGAACTGGTTCAGCGCATGATGCTGCGTCTGCAACAGCTGACACCGGCGCAGCTGGACGCTCTGCAGCAAACCGCCAATGCCCGTGCCAAGGCAGAGGCCGACGCCCTGGAAGCGGCGCAGAAGGCTGAAGCGGAAACCCCGCGTCAGTCGCCGCTCGAACTGCCGCAGCAGTAAGCCGTTCGGGGCGCGCAGGCGCCCCGTTCGCCCTCTCTTATGAAGCTCGCTCCCGCCCAACTCGGCAAACACCTGCAAGGCGCCCTTGCGCCGGTCTACATCATCAGCGGCGATGACCCGTTGCTGTGTCAGGAAGCTGCCGACGCCATTCGCACCGCTGCCCGTCAGCAAGGGTTCGACGAACGCCAGGTGTTCGCCGCCGATGCCAATTTCGATTGGGGTACGTTGCTGCAGGCCGGTGCCAGCATGTCGCTGTTCGCCGAAAAACGCTTGCTGGAGCTGCGCCTGCCCTCCGGCAAGCCTGGCGACAAAGGCGCTGCCGCACTGATCGAATACTGCTCGCGCCCTGCCGAAGACACGGTACTGCTGATCAGCCTGCCCAAGCTGGACGGCAGCGCGCAGAAGACCAAGTGGGGCAAGGCGCTGGTCGAAGGTCCGCAGACCCAGTTCATTCAGATCTGGCCTGTGGATGCCAACCAGTTGCCGAGCTGGATTCGCCAACGACTGTCTCAGGCCGGCCTCTCGGCCAGTCAGGACGCGGTCGAACTGATTGCCGCGCGGGTCGAAGGCAACCTGCTTGCCGCGGCGCAGGAGATCGAGAAGCTCAAGCTGATGGCCGAAGGCGGTCAGATCACCGTCGAAACCGTACAGGCGGCCGTGGCCGACAGTGCGCGCTTCGACGTGTTCGGCCTGACCGACGCGGTGCTCAACGGCGAACCGGCTCACGCCCTGCGCATGCTCGAAGGGCTGCGCGGTGAAGGGGTCGAGCCGCCAGTGATCCTCTGGGCCCTGGCCCGTGAGTTGCGCCTGCTGGCCAACATCTCGCTGCAGTACAGCCAGGGCACACCGCTGGACAAGTGCTTCAGTCAGGCCAAACCGCCGGTCTGGGACAAGCGCAAACCGCTGATGAGCAAGGCCCTGCAACGCTACTCGGCACAGCGCTGGGCGCAGTTGTTGCTTGAAGCCCAGCGCATCGATGCGCAGATCAAGGGCCAGGCAGCCGGTTCGCCGTGGATGAGCCTCAGCCGTTTGGCGCTGTTGATGGCGGGTCAGCGTCTGACATTACCTGCCGAATGAAACCCGGGATCGCATACTGCGATCCCGTTTTTTTTGCACAGACCATTTCCTACAGCACATCTCGCCTTCAGTCCTATAGACAGAAGCTCGACATCGGCAGATCATTTACCGCGCAAAACTCACTCACTCGCGAGACCCCTCATGAGCAAAAAGCCATCGAAACATGGCCACAACAAGGCCAAATCCATCGTCGCCCAACCCCTGTTCCGCAGCCGCCAGGAACGACCAACCAAGGGTAAAGGCAGCTACCGCCGCGAAGCCTTCCAGTCTGACAGCTGGGAGGCTTCTTACTTTCTGGCCGCTTGAAGCGCAGCACCCCTTCCTCATGTTAAGGTCTGCACCTGATTCGTATCCCCTGGACCTGTGCATGCCCCTCAGTCTTTCCCGTCGTTGGCCCGTTCGCCAACTGATCGCTGCCACAAGTTTCATACTGCTTGTCGCCTGCGCGGAGAAACCCACCGCCGCCGACGCGCAACCGCTTCAGACTGCTCCCATTGCCACGGCCCCTGCGATCGTCCCGCCGGTAGTGCCGTCCGGTGACGACCTCGATCTGCAACCAACCCAGACTTTCGCCGAGTGGCAGGCAGGTTTCCGCAAGGACGCCCTGGCCGCCGGAATTCGCGCTGACGTCTTTGACCGTGCCTTCGCCAACGTCAGTTTCGACGCCAGCGTGATCCGCGCCGACCGCAGCCAGCCGGAGTTCGCCCGGCCGGTCTGGGAATACCTGGACGGCGCCCTGTCGCCGCTGCGAGTACGTAAAGGCCAGGCCCTGATCAACCAGTACGCCGATATCCTGCAGCGCATCGAGCAACGTTACGGCGTCGATCGCCAGGCACTGGTATCGGTATGGGGGATGGAGAGCAATTTCGGTCAGTTCCAGGGCACCAAATCGGTGATCAACTCCCTGGCGACCCTGGCCTACGAAGGTCGCCGCCCGGGCTTTGCCCACGCGCAACTGATCGCGGCGCTGCAAATCCTGCAACAGGGCGACATCACACCGGAGAAAATGCTCGGCTCCTGGGCCGGTGCCATGGGCCAGACCCAGTTCATCCCGACCACCTACAACACCCACGCCGTGGATTTCGATGGTGACGGCCGCCGTGACATCTGGGGCAGCCCGGCTGACGCCTTGGCATCCACCGCGCATTACCTGCAAAGCTCCGGCTGGCAGCGTGGCCAGCCTTGGGGCTTCGAGGTGCAGCTGCCGAGCGGTTTCAACTACACCCTGGCAGATGGCGCGATTCGCAAGAGCGTCGCCGAATGGCGGCAACTGGGTGTGATTCTGCCCAACGGCGGCCAGGCACCAGCCGGCTCCGAACAGCTGTCAGCCGCCCTGCTGTTGCCGGCCGGCTATCGTGGCCCGGCGTTCCTGATACTCGATAACTTCCGAGCGATCCTCAAATACAACAACTCGTCGTCCTATGCTCTGGCGGTGAGTCTGTTGTCCGAACGCTTCAACGGTGCCGGGCTGATCAATGGCAGTTGGCCGAAAGATGACCTGCCGCTGAGTCGTACCGAGCGCATCGAGCTGCAAAACCTGCTGACCGCGCGCAACTACGACGCGGGCACCGCTGACGGCATCATCGGTGCCAATACGCGCAAGGCGATCCGCAGTGCGCAGCAGTCCTTGGGCTGGCCCGCAGATGGCTATCCGACGCACAAACTGCTCGAAAGCCTGCGCAACCAGTAAAAGCATCGCGGGCAAGCCCGCTCCCACAGGTTTAGAGGTGATCGCAGTATCTGCGTACAACCTGAAAACCGTGGGAGCGGGATTGCCCGCGATGACTGACTATGAGGCGATCAGTCTCTACGCCTTGATCACCACATCCTGTTCCAGCATCAACTCCTTCTTTCCTGCATCCAGTCGAACCAATGCCCCCAGCGGCAACGTCAGGTTCGGATCGCAGTGCCCGCTGCGCCAGCCTGACAGCACCGGAATCCGCAGTGGTGCAAAGGTCTGCTTGAGCAAGCGGTTCAAGGCCTCGACATCCACGCCCGCCACATCCCCGACCAGCACGCCGCGCAATCTGGCCAACTTGCCCGCCAGACGCATCTGAGTCAGCAAGCGGTCGATCCGGTACAGCGGCTCGTTGATGTCCTCGATGAACAGAATCACCCCTTCGACGTCGATTTCGTAAGGCGTACCCAGGGTCGCGGCGATCATTGCCAGATTGCCACCCAGCAGACGCCCGTGGGCAATGCCGGGCTCAACCGTGGTCAACGGATAAGCCGCCGGATGACTCAGTACACTGCCGGTCTTCAATTGACCGCGCAGCATGGCGAAGAACGACGTCACCGTTGGTGGCTCCTTGTCACCCAGCAGATCGGCATTCAACAGCGGCCCGTGAAAGGTCACGAACCCTGCGTAGCGACTGATCGCCAGATGCAGTGCAGTGATGTCGCTGTAGCCGACGAACGGCTTGGCATGACGCGCCAGCAGATCGTAGTCGATTTGATCCAGCAGGCGCGGCGTGCCGTAACCGCCACGCAGACAGATGATTGCGTCAACCTCGGGATCAGTGAACGCCGCGTGCAGATCGTTCAGTCGCACCTCGTCGCTGCCGGCCAGATAGCCATCTTTCTCGTAGACGCCAGGGAACACCCGCAAACCGTAACCCCGGGCGCGCATCCACTGAACGGCTTTTTCAGTCTCCAGTGTGCCGGGACCGGCAGGTGCAATGACACCTATCAGCCCTTCCGACGGCAGCGCCGGCACAGGCTTGTGCGGAAAAAGGGTGTGGGTCGGTCGAACGGTCATCCATGGATCTCCCTGTGTGAAGTCATGCTCACACAGTAGTCAGGAACGGCGACAAACAGAAGAGGTTCGGCTGCGCCGCAGTTTGCAGGAAAAGTCGATAACGAGTGTAGGCCGGACAAAAAAATGCCCGCCGGGCGGTAAACCCCGGCGGGCATTTTCTCATTCAGCGCTGAATCAGGAACCGAGCAGCTCGGCCTTGACCAGTTTCGCTTGCTCGTCGGCGTGGTACGAAGAACGCACCAACGGGCCGGACGCGACGTTCTTGAAGCCCATCTTGTAACCTTCCTCGGCGAACCAGGCGAAGGTGTCCGGGTGTACGAAACGCTGCACCGGCAAGTGGCTGCGGGACGGTTGCAGGTACTGGCCCAGGGTCAGCATGTCGATGTCGTGTTCGCGCATGCGCTTCATGACCTCGATGACTTCGTCATCGGTCTCGCCCAGACCCAGCATCAGGCCGGACTTGGTCGGAATGTGCGGCATCATCTGCTTGAAGCGTTGCAGCAGGGTCAGCGACCACTGGTAGTCCGAACCCGGACGCGCAGCCTTGTACAGACGCGGCACGGTTTCCAGGTTGTGGTTGAACACATCCGGCGGCTCGGCCGCGGTGATTTCCAGGGCGATGTCCATGCGGCCACGGTAGTCCGGGACCAGGGTCTCGAGCTGCACGTTCGGCGACAGTTTACGGATTTCGCGGATGCAGTCGGCAAAGTGCTGGGCACCACCGTCACGCAGGTCGTCGCGGTCCACCGAGGTGATCACCACGTACTTGAGCTTCAGGTCGGCGATCGCGATGGCCAGGCTTTGCGGCTCGTTGACGTCCAGTGGTTTCGGACGACCGTGGCCGACGTCGCAGAACGGGCAGCGACGGGTGCAGATGTCACCCATGATCATGAAAGTCGCAGTGCCGCCGGAGAAGCACTCGCCCAGGTTCGGGCAGGAGGCCTCTTCGCAGACGCTGTGCAGCTTGTGCTTGCGCAGCAGGCTCTTGATGCGGTCGACTTCCGGCGAAACCGGGATGCGCACGCGGATCCAGTCGGGTTTCTTCGGCAGTTCGGTGGTCGGAATGATCTTCACCGGGATGCGTGCAACCTTCTCGGCGCCGCGCAGCTTGACGCCCGCTTCAACCTTGGGACGCGGGGCCGGGCGCTCGGTCACGTCGAGCGTCGGGATCATGGTTTGCACTGCATCAGTAGTCATATCAGTCGATTCCGCCCGTCAGGGTCGTCTGCTCAGCATAGTCGAGGTGTTTGACGAGCTGCGCGCGCAGCCGGGCACTTACCTCGGCAAATTCAATCGATCCTGCGTGATCGCTCAGCTGGGTCATCGCCAGCCCGGCATAGCCGCAGGGATTAATCCGTCGAAACGGCTCCAGGTTCATGTCCACGTTCAGGGCCAGGCCATGAAAGGAACAACCGTGGCGAATCCGCAAACCCAGAGAAGCGATTTTCGCTCCGTCGACATAGACGCCGGGAGCATCTGGCTTGGCCACTGCGGTGACGTCATAGCTGGCCAGCAGCTCGATCAGGCACCGCTCCATGCGCGTGACCAGGTCGCGGACGCCAAAACCCAGTTTGCGCACATCCAGCAGCAGGTACGCCACCAGTTGGCCGGGGCCATGGTAAGTCACCTGCCCGCCGCGGTCGACCTGCACCACCGGGATATCTCCCGGCAGCAACAGATGTTCAGCCTTGCCGGCCTGCCCCTGGGTGAACACCGGAGGGTGCTCGACCAGCCAGATTTCGTCGGCGGCATCGCTGCCGCGTTCGTTGGTGAAGCGTTGCATGGCATGCCAGACCGGCTCGTAAGCCATCTGGCCAAGTTCGCGAAAGCCCAGCGTGCCCGGCATCACAACACCATGTGTACGAAGCCGGTCGCCCGCAGTTCGCTGTTGATGTTGTACAGCTGATCCTGGTCGGTCGCGACGATGTGCAACTGGATGGTGGTGTACTTGCCGTTGCTGCTTTGACGCTCGTCCACACGCTCATCGTTGATCTTCGCGTGTTTCTTGACGATGTCGATGATCTTGTCTTTGTTGCCGACGCCCGTATCGCTGATCACCTTAACCGGATAATCAACCTGGGGGAATTCGATCTTTGGCGCCTTTACTTCGGTGTCGGTCATGGCGTAACGGCCTCGTAAGCGTAAGCCCGGTAACGAACAAGGCCCCGCTCCGGAAGGGAACGGGGCCATGCAGGTCAACTCGTATCAGTTGAACAAGCCGTAGAAGAATAGACGGATGCTATCCCACATGCGGCGGAAGATACCACCCTCCTCGACAGCGTCCAGAGCGATCAGATCGGCGCTGTGCACCACCTTGTCGTCCAGTTTCACTTCGACTTTACCGATCACGTCGCCCTTGGCGATTGGCGCGGTCAGTTGCGGGTTCATGGTCATGCTGGCAGCGAGCTTCTTCAGCTGGCCTTTCGGCAGGGTCATGGTCAGGTCTTGTGCCAGGCCGGCCTTGACCTGGCTGGTGGTGCCTTTCCATACCGGGGCCTGAGCCAGTTCGGTGCCCTTCTGGTAGAAGGTCTGGGTTTCGAAGAAGCGGAAACCGTAGGTCAGCAGCTTCTGGGTTTCGGCGGCACGAGCCACTTCGCTGTTGGTACCGAACACCACGGCGATCAGGCGCATGCCGTCACGTACGGCCGAGGACACCATGCAGTAGCCGGCTTCGTCGGTGTGACCGGTTTTCAGACCGTCAACGGTCTTGTCGCGCCACAGCAGCAGGTTGCGGTTAGGCTGTTTGATGCCGTTCCAGAAGAACTCTTTCTGCGAGTAGATCGCGTAGTGAGCCGGGTCTTCGTGGATGATCGCGCGAGCCAGGATCGCCATGTCGTGAGCCGACGAGTAGTGCTCTGGGTTCGGCAGACCGGTCGGGTTCATGAAGTGGGTGTTGGTCATGCCCAGATCGGCGACGGTCTTGTTCATCAGGTCGGCGAAGGCATCTTCGCTGCCGGCGATGTGTTCAGCCACCGCGACGCTGGCGTCGTTGCCGGACTGGATGATGATGCCGTGCAGCAGGTCGCTGACAGTCACCTGCGAGCCGACCTTGATGAACATCCGCGAACCGCCGGTGCGCCAGGCGTTTTCGCTGACGGTCACCGGGTCGTTTTCACCGATCTGGCCGCGACGGATTTCCAGCGTGGCGATGTACGCGGTCATCAGTTTGGTCAGGCTGGCCGGCGGCAGACGCTGGTCACCGTTGTTCTCCACCAGCACGTTGCCGCTGTTGGCATCCATGAGCACGTAGGCTTTGGCGGCCAGTTGTGGTGGCGACGGCATCATCTCGGCCGCGAAGGCGGCTGGCGAGAGGAGCAGCGGGACTAGCAGACACAGGCGTTTGGCAAAGGTGGTGATGTTCATCCGTCTCTCGAAATCGCTAATGGAAACTGCCCGAAGGCAAAATTAATCAGATGGCTTTCTAACGGGCCATCGCGTGTTCAGTTGCTCACTCCAGTCACCCTTTGCCGGGCTTTTGTTCTTCGACGAGCCAACAACCTGGCTCACCCCCCAATCGCTGGTGAACCGTCAATCAAGTGCTACGTATTGCTTACTCGGTGACCACGCTTGGCGAACCAAGGTTGGCGGAGCGCACGCTGTTCTGTACCTGGGCAATTTCACCCGGCGAGCCGATCGGTCCCAGGCGTACCCGGTGCAGGGTCTGCTGATTGCGCACGATCGAGCTGATGAACACCGGAGCGCTCACCATCCCGCTGAGCTTCGACCTCAGGAGTTCTGCAGCGTCCGGGTTGGCGAACGCGCCCACCTGCAGATACTGGCCAGACGCTGGTGCAGAAGCGTTTTTTTTTGCGCTGATCTGTACAGGTACAGTGTCAGAGGCATGTTGCTGCGGCGGTGGAGTCCACTGCTCGATGGTACCGGCCGAAGCCGTGATCACCGGCGCGCTATTCTGCGCGACTTGCGGCTCGTTGAGCATCAAAGGCGCCGGACGGCCCTTGGCGGCCCACCATTGTTGCGGGTCGATGCCCTCGACCTTGACCCGCGCGGTGCCGATTTCGGCATAACCGAGCTTTTTGGCCGCGGCGTAGGAGAGGTCGATGATCCGGTCCGAGTAGAACGGCCCGCGGTCGTTCACCCGCAGGATCACGCTCCTGTTGTTGTCAAGGTTGGTCACCCGAACGTAACTTGGCAGCGGTAAGGTCTTGTGGGCGGCACTCATGCCGTACAGGTCATAGACCTCGCCATTGGCGGTGTTCTGACCGTGGAACTTGGTGCCGTACCAGGACGCGGTGCCCGAGGCCACGTAGGTCTTGGATTCCTGCAACGGGAAGTAGGTCTTGCCCAGCACGGTGTACGGGTTGGCCTTGTACGGGCCGGTGTGCAGGGTCGGCGTGGCGTCCGGAATGCGCGACACGTCGACGTCCCACCACGGCGCGCCGTCCTTGTGGGCCCGGTTGATGTCCAGACCCGGCTGGGCACGAACGGTGTTGGAGGCGTATTTCTGAGTGGGCGCACGACTGGTCGAGCAACTGGCGACCAGGACCGCCAACGCGGCGAATGCCACCAGCTTCAGGGGTTTGTTGATAGGCAATGCCTGCATTACTTGACGCCCCGTGCTTTTACCAGCTCTTCAGACAGTTGATGTACAGCCATGGCGTACATCACGCTGCGGTTATAACGCGTGATCGCGTAGAAATTCTTCAGGCCCATCCAGTATTCCGGGCCATTGTCGCCTTCCAGGCGAAATGCAGTAACCGGCATATCATCGCGCAGCGCATCATGACTTGACCAGCCCAGCGCTCGCAACTCCCCGACGGTTTTCGTCGGCTCAATGCCAGTGGTCAGGCCCTCATCCACCTGTTCGCCGCGCACATCGGCACGACTGACCACCGGCTCGCCGGCCACCCAGCCGTGACGCTTGAAGTAGCTGGCGACGCTGCCGATCGCATCATCCGGGTTGTTCCAGATATTGATGTGGCCATCGCCGTCGAAATCCACCGCGTAGGCGCGAAAACTGCTCGGCATGAACTGCGGCAGGCCCATCGCCCCGGCGTAGGACCCCTTGAGGGTCAGCGGGTCGACCTGTTCCTCGCGAGCCAGCAGCAGAAACTCACGCAGCTCCTTGCGGAAAAATTCGGCACGGGGAGGATAGTCGAAACCCAGCGTGGACAAGGCATCGATCACCCGGTAATTGCCGGTATTACGTCCGAAAAAGGTCTCGACGCCGATGATCGACACGATCACCTGAGCCGGAACGCCGTACTCCTGCTCGGCACGTGCCAGTACCGCCTCGTGCTGGCGCCAGAAGTCCACACCCCGGGCAATGCGCGCGTCGGTGATGAACATCGGCCGATATTCTTTCCACTGTTTGACGCGTTCGGCGGGTTTGGAAATCGCGTCGAGAATCGCCTGCTTGCGCTGGGCCTCGCGGAACACCGCCATCAGTTGCTCGCCGGCGAAGCCGTAGTCGCGGGTCATTTCACCGACGAATTCGGCCACTTGGGGCGAGCCTTCGTAATCGCCGGCCAGCGCTTCCTGCGCGCTGCCAAGGATGCCTACCAGGCCGAGCCACGGTGCGTATCGTGTCGCCCAGTCACGCATTACTTGCATTGAACTCTTCACCTTATTCAAACCTGTGCGATCCACTTGCGATGCGTATGGATCGACATCAAAACCCCAAACGCTGACAGCAGCGTCACCAGCGAAGTTCCGCCGTAGCTAATGAACGGCAACGGCACCCCTACGACCGGCAACAGGCCACTGACCATACCGATGTTGACGAAAACATAAACAAAAAACGTCATCGTCAAGGCGCCGGCGAGCAATTTGCCGAACAGTGTCTGCGCCTGGGCGGTAATCACCAGGCCGCGACCGATCAACAGCAGGTAGATCAGCAGCAGCGCACAGATGCCCACCAGTCCGAACTCTTCGCCCAGCACCGCAATGATAAAGTCGGTATGGCTTTCCGGCAGGAAATCCAGGTGCGACTGGGTGCCCAGCAGCCAGCCCTTGCCGAACACGCCGCCGGAACCGATGGCAGCCTTCGACTGAATGATGTTCCAGCCGGTGCCCAGTGGATCGCTTTCCGGGTCGAGGAAGGTCAGGATCCGCTGCTTCTGGTAATCGTGCATGATGAAGAACCACATGGCGATCGCCACGGGTACGGCGGCGGCCAGCACGCTGAGGATCCAGCGCCAGCGCAATCCGCCCATGAACAGCACGAACGCTCCGCCGGCCAGAATCAGCAGCGAAGTACCCAGATCCGGCTGACGCACGATCAGAATGAACGGCACACCGATCAACATGAGACTGATCCCGACGTGCTTGAGCTGCGGCGGCAGGGTGCGCTTGGACAGGTACCAGGCGATGGTCGCCGGCATCAGGATCTTCATGAATTCCGACGGCTGGAAGCGGATCACTCCGGGAATGTTGATCCAGCGGGTCGCGCCCATGGCGTTGTGGCCCATGATGTCCACCACCATCAGCAGCACCACCCCGACCACATAACCGAGCGGCACCCAGCGGGCCATGAACCGTGGTTCGAACTGGGCGATGACGATCATCGACACCAGGCCGATACCGAACGAAGTGGCCTGCTTGGCCAGCAGGTCCCAGCTCTTGCCGCTGGCCGAATACAGCACGAACAGGCTGCCGGCGGCGAGGATCAGCAACAGGACCAGCAAAGGTCCGTCGATATGCAGACGTTGCAACAGCGTCGCCCGGCGACGCATCACATCCTCGCTGGAGAGCATGCGATCGAAATTATTCTTCACGGGCCGTAGCCTCCGCACTGATTGGGCTGGCGTATTCGGCCTTCAAGCGTCCGTCCTGATCCAGCAGCCAGGCGTCCATCACCTGACGCACCACGGGCGCGGCGACGCCGGAACCGGACTCACCGTTCTCGACCATCACCGACACCACGATTTTCGGGTTGTCGGCCGGTGCAAAACCGACGAACAGGGCGTGGTCGCGGTGGCGTTCCTGCACCTTGGAGCGATCGTATTTCTCGCCTTGCTTGATCGCGACCACCTGGGCCGTACCCGACTTGCCGGCGATCCGGTATTGCGCGCCGATCGCCGCCTTGCGCGCCGTACCCCGGGCACCGTGCATCACCTGCTGCATGCCGTGATTGACCTTGTTCCAGTCCGACGGATCGCGCAGGACGATGTCCGGCATCGGGTTTTCATCCTTCGGCTTCTCGCCTTCGATGGTCTTGGCCAGGTGCGGACGGTTCCACACACCCTTGTTGGCCACCAGCGCGGTGGCCTGGGCCAGTTGCAACGGGGTCGACTGCATGTAGCCCTGGCCGATCCCGAGGATCAGGGTCTCGCCCGGGAACCACGCCTGCTTGCGGGTGGCGCGTTTCCACTCGCGCGAAGGCATCAGCCCTGGAGATTCTTCGAACATGTCCAGCGAGACCTTCTGGCCGATGCCGAACTTGTTCATGTAGGCCGACAACCGGTCGATGCCGAGCTTGTGCGCCAGGTCATAGAAGTAGGTGTCGTTGGACCGCATGATCGCCGTATCGAGGTCGACGAAGCCGTCCCCGGTGCGGTTCCAGTTGCGATATTTGTGGTCATAGTTGGGCAGCATGTAGTAACCCGGGTCGAACACCCGGCTCGACGCCGTCACCACGCCGGCGTCCAGACCGGCAATCGCCACCGCCGGTTTGATCGTCGAACCCGGCGGGTACAGACCGCGCAGCACGCGATTGAACAGCGGCCGGTCGATAGAATCACGCAGTTCGGCATACGCCTTGAAGCTGATGCCGGTGACAAACAGATTCGGGTCGAAGCTCGGCTGACTGACCATGGCCAGCACCTCACCAGTACTCGGGTCCAGCGCCACCACCGCACCGCGTCGCCCGCCCAGCGCGGCCTCGGCGGCTTCCTGCAACTTGATGTCAAGGCTCAGGACGATGTCCTTGCCCGGCACCGGGTCGGTACGCTTGAGTACCCGCAGTACGCGGCCCCGGGCGTTGGTCTCGACCTCTTCGTAACCCACCTGACCGTGCAGTTCGGCTTCGTAGAAACGCTCGATGCCAGTCTTGCCAATATGGTGAGTGCCGCTGTAGTTGACCGGATCGAGGGTCTTCAGCTCTTTCTCGTTGATCCGCCCCATGTAACCCACCGAGTGCGCAAAATGCGCGCCCTGCGGATAGTGACGAACCAGTTGCGCCACCACTTCCACCCCGGGCAGCCGGAACTGATTCACCGCGATCCGGGCGATCTGCTCCTCGGTCAGCTCGAACAGGATCGGCACCGGCTCGAACGGCCGACGCCCCTGGCGCATGCGCTTTTCGAAGATCACCCGGTCTTCCGGCGTCAGCTCCAGCACTTCGACGATCACGTCGAGTACCTGCTGCCAGTCGCCGGAGCGTTCCCGGGTCATACTCAGGCTGAAGCTCGGACGGTTGTCCGCCACCACCACGCCGTTGCGGTCGTAAATCAGGCCACGGGTCGGCGGAATCGGCTGGACATGGACGCGGTTGTTTTCCGAGAGGGTCGAGTGATACTCGTACTGAATCACCTGCAGGAAATACAGCCGCGCAATCAGCACACAGATCAGCAGCACCACCGCAATGGCCCCGAACACGACGCGGCTACGCACCAGACGGGCGTCTTTTTCGTGGTCCTTGATGCGGATCGGCTGGGACATGAGGGCAGGATTACTTGTGGTAAGGGTGGCCGGACAACACGGTCCAGGCACGATACAACTGCTCGCCGATGAGGATGCGCACCAACGGGTGTGGCAGCGTCAACGGCGACAACGACCAGCGCTGGTCGGCGCGGGCACAGACTTCCGGCGCCAGCCCTTCCGGGCCGCCGACCATGAAATTGACCGTGCGCGAGTCCAGCCGCCAACGGTCCAGTTCGCCCGCCAGCTGCTCGGTGCTCCAGGGCTTGCCGTGCACTTCGAGGGTGACGATCCGCTCGTTGTGCCCGACCTTGGCCAGCATGGCTTCGCCTTCCTGACGGATGAAGCGGGCCACGTCGGCATTCTTGCCACGGGTATTGAGCGGAATTTCCACCAGTTCCAGTGCCAGCTCGGACGGAAGACGCTTGGCGTATTCATGCCAGCCTTCTTCCACCCACTTGGGCATGCGTGAACCGACGGCGATCAGTCGCAGTCGCACAGCGCGGCCCTTACAGCTGGTCTTTGTTGAGCTTGGTGAAGTGCTCGTGGGTGTTTTCCGGGCTGTGGTGCTTGGCGTCCGCCGCACGGCTTTGCTCGGCACCGGCCCACAGGCGCTCCAGGTCGTAGAACTGACGAGCCGAGGCGGTCATCATGTGCACGATCACCAGGTCCAGGTCCAGCAGCACCCAGTCGCTGTCGCCCTTGCCTTCTTCGCCCAGCGGCCTGGCGCCCTGCTTTTTCACTTCTTCGCGAACCTTGTCCAGCATCGCGTTGATCTGGCGGTTGGACGTACCGGTGGCGATGATCATGTAGTCAGTGATGCTCTGCTTGTCGCGCACATCGATGATCTGGATGTCCTGGGCCTTGACGTCTTCCAGGGCGGCCACGGCAATCTTGACCAGCTCGTCACCTTTCAGCGGCTCGCTGGTGTTGACCGGCTCTGGCAGCGGAGCGCTCTTGAACGTGCCTTTGCGCTTTACTTTGGTTTGGTCTTTGTCAGTCATATAAAACTCGTTTTGCTCATGTATTCGGCGTCTCGTCCCACGATGATCGTGTTACTTGAGCACGCCTTGTTCAGTTCGACGCACGGTACAGACCGTGCGCATCGATGTAGGCCAGGACCGCGTCGGGCACCAGGAAACGTACCGACTTACCGCTGGCCAGCAGTTGACGGATCTGGGTGGCGGAGACCGCGAGCGGTGTCTGCCAGACGAATGCAATCTGTCCGCTCGGCCCTTTCAGGGCCAGCGGGTCGCTCACCGAACGCGCTGCCAGCAGGTTGCGCAAGGCATCCGGCGGTTCGCTGTCGGCGTCCGGGCGCTGTAGCACCAGGATGTGGCAATGCTGGAGCAACTCCTCCCAGCGGTGCCAAGTGGGCAGGCCGCAAAATGCGTCCCAGCCCAAAAGCAGAAAAACCTGGGTCCCGGCGGCCATTTCGGCACGCAGCGACTCCAGGGTATCGATGGTCCAGGACGGCTTGTCCCGCTGCAGTTCGCGGGCGTCCACCACCAGCGGCGGCACACCGGCCACCGCACATTCAACCATTGCCAACCGATCCTGCGCCGACACCTGCGGGGTATCGCGATGCGGCGGCCGGGCGCTGGGCATCATGCGCAGCTCATCGAGGGCCAGCGCTTCGGCAACTTCCAGCGCGCCACGCAAATGGCCGACATGCACCGGATCGAACGTACCGCCCAGAACGCCAATGCGCTGGGGACGAGACTTTCTGCCGGACTTCGGCGTTTTCAGGTCGAGGTCGGACAAGTCAGACCGTCGCCTGGCCGCGCAACTGGCCATCACCGACCACGATGTATTTCTCGCAGGTCAGTCCTTCGAGGCCCACCGGGCCACGGGCGTGCAGCTTATCAGTAGAAATGCCGATCTCGGCACCCAATCCGTATTCGAATCCATCGGCGAAGCAGGTCGGGGTGTTGATCATCACCGACGCCGAGTCGACCTGAGCCACGAACTGGCGGGTGTCGGCGAGATTTTCGCTGACGATCGAATCGGTGTGGTGGGAGCCGTAATGGTTGATATGTTCGATAGCCTGGTCCAGACCGTCGACCACGCGGATCGACAGAATCGGCGCCAGGTACTCGGTGCTCCAGTCTTCTTCGCTGGCCGGCACGGCATCGATGATCGCCCGGGTGCGCTCGCAGCCACGCAGCTCGACGCCTTTTTCGCGGAACTGCTTCGCCATCGACGGCAGGAAACCCTTCGCAACACTTTGATCGACCAGCAGAGTCTCCATCGCGCCGCAGATGCCATAGCGATAGGTCTTGGCATTGAAGGCAATGCGCTGGGCTTTCGGCAGGTCGGCGTGCTCGCCGACATAGACGTGGCAGATGCCGTCCAGGTGCTTGATCACCGGCACCCGCGCGTCGCGGCTGATGCGCTCGATCAGGCCACGACCACCGCGCGGCACGATCACATCGACGTACTCGGGCATGGTGATCAGCGCCCCAACGGCGGCGCGGTCGGTGGTTTCCACCACTTGCACCACGGCGGCCGGCAGTTCGGCTTCGGCCAGACCGCGCTGGATGCAGGCGGCAATCGCGCGGTTGGAATGAATCGCTTCGGAACCACCGCGCAGGATGGTCGCGTTGCCGGATTTCAGGCACAGGCTCGCGGCATCGATGGTCACGTTGGGACGGGATTCGTAGATGATCCCGATCACGCCCAGCGGCACACGCATCTTGCCGACCTGAATGCCCGACGGACGGAAGCTCATGTCGCGGATCGCACCGACCGGGTCCGGCAGCGCTGCGACCTGACGCAGACCGACGATCATGCCGTCGATGCGCGCCGGGGTCAGTTCCAGACGCTCCAGCAGTGCAGGCTCCAGACCGTTGGCGCGACCGGCGGCCAGATCCTGTTCATTGGCTGCTGCAAGCTCGGCGCGGGCGGCATCCAGGGCATTGGCGGCAGCCAGCAGGGCGCGGTTTTTCTGCGCGGTGCTGGCACGGCCGATGACCCGGGAAGCTTCGCGGGCGGCGCGACCCAATCGGGTCATGTAGTCAAGAACGGACTCAGTCATGGTCTGCTGGGGTCTTGGCAAAGAGGAAAGCGGCAGATTATAGCTGTCGCGTCCCGGGACTAACAGCGGTGACGGGCGGATGGTCGAAATGGACGGCGATTTGCCGATGTTCAGCCGTAATTAAGGCTCGGATTGTTATCATCACGACCTCTTTCACCTGGATAAACACCGTTTGCCATGTCCAATCTGACCGTTCGTGCCCACGCCGAGCGCCTGCCGATGGGCCTTCCGGACGCTTTTTTCGACCGTGACGCCCAGACGCTTGCCCGGGATCTGCTCGGCAAAGTCATCCGCCATCGCGTCGGCGACCTGTGGCTCAGCGCCCGGATCATCGAAACCGAAGCGTATTACTGCGAAGAAAAAGGCAGCCACGCGTCCCTCGGCTACACGGAAAAGCGTAAAGCTTTGTTTCTGGATGGTGGCCACATCTATATGTACTACGCCCGTGGTGGCGATTCGTTGAATTTCAGTGCCCAGGGGCCTGGCAATGCGGTGTTGATCAAATCGGCCTATCCATGGGTCGACGAGATCAGCGGCCCGGCCAGTCTCGCGCAAATGCTGCTGAACAATCCCGATGCTCAGGGCCACCCGCGCCCCTCGCAGAAACTCTGTGCCGGGCAGACTCTGCTGTGCAAGGCACTGGGACTGAAGGTGCCGGTGTGGGACGCCAAGCGCTTCGACCACGAAATACTGCTGGTGGAGGACACCGGCCCTGCGCCGGGGCACATCATCCAGACCACCCGCCTGGGCATCCCCCGTGGGCGCGACGAGCACCTGATGTATCGCTTCGTCGACGCAGCCTACGCCCAGTGGTGCACCCGGAACCCGTTGCGCCGGGGTCAGGTCGAAGGGCGTGATTACTTTCTGCTGTGAAATTCCCCTCTGCGGTACGCCGACCTGGGACATCAATGAAATGGAGTGCTTTGTATGGGCCCATGGCTCGATAGCGTGACCGGATGGCTGGCCGCCAACCCGCAGTGGCTGGCCGCTGCGGTATTCATCGTGGCCTTAGTCGAGTGCCTGGCGATTGCGGGGATCATCGTTCCCGGCACAGTGCTGCTGTTCGCCGTGGCGGCACTTGCCGGCAGCGGCGCGTTGTCACTGAGCGAGACCCTGTTGCTGGGCTTTCTCGGCGGGATTCTTGGCGACCTGGTTTCGTATTTCCTCGGACGCCACTTCCATCAGAACATCCGGCGCCTGCCGGGCCTGCGTCATCACCCGGAGTGGATGGCCGGCGCGGAGACCTATTTCCAGCGCTACGGTATTGCCAGTCTGCTGGTCGGGCGTTTCATCGGTCCGCTAAGGCCGATGCTGCCAATGGTCGCCGGGATGTGCGACATGCCCTTCCCGCGCTTCGCTGCCGTCAGCCTGCTGGCGGCGGCGGGCTGGAGCATTGCCTACCTGCTGCCGGGCTGGGCCACCGGGGCGGCGATTCGTCTGCCGTTGCCGGAAGGCTTCTGGCTGCAGGCAGGAATCGTCGCCGGCAGCATCGCGGTGATGGTCGGCCTGAGCGCCAACAGCAGCCTGCGCCGCCATCGCCGGGCGACGGTCTGGATCAGCAGCATGAGCCTGTTGATCCTGATCGCGCTGTTCATCGGTTATCCGTATCTGACAGCACTCGATCAAGGCGTCATGACCCTTGTGCAGGAACACCGCAGTGCGGCGCTCGACGAAGTTGCGGTGGTTTTCACCCTGATCGGCGAATTCCGCAACATGCTGGTGTTCAGCATTCTGCTGACCGGCCTGTTGCTGCTGTGCCGCCAGTGGCGTCAGGCGATCTTCGCCGGCAGTACCTTGCTCGTCACCGCACTGGCCAACACCGGAACCAAACTGTTTTTCGCCCGGGTACGCCCGGAAGTGCTGACCGACCCGATCACCAGTTACAGCATGCCCAGCGGCCACGCGTCCGGGTCGTTCGCGCTGTTTTTGACACTGGCGGTGCTGGCCGGACGCGGGCAACCGCCAAGACTGCGCCTGACCTGGCTGTTGATCGGCTGCATTCCGGCGCTGGCGATTGCTCTGTCGCGGGTGTATCTGGGGGCACACTGGCCGACGGATGTCCTGGCCGGTGCCATGCTCGCCGCCTGCGTCTGCGCAGCGAGCCTGTGGCTGACTCAGCGCCGCTCCCCGCTTGAAGCGATGCCGCAAAAGGTCTGGTGGCTGGTGCTGCCTGCGCTGGTCGCCCTGTTCGGTTTTTTTGTATTGCGGCATTTGCCACACACCTTGTTGCGATATGCCTACTGAGCCCGCGCTCAATGCTCATCGGTGCATCCGGCGCCGATGAGCGTCATCAAACATTTGGCAAAGCAAATGCTCATGAACAAGTCCGTGTCCCATGCCACATTCCGGCAGCAGCACCACAAACGGACTTGTGAAAAGAACCATGACTTTGACGAATCAATTGAACCCTGTTTCACGGACTGACCGACCGCCAGCTCCGATCAAAATATCCGACCTGAACATCCAATCGGAGCCCCCCCTTCAGGCCTCGGGCCAAAAGCCCGGGCTTGCGGATATCGACACCCTGTTCGGCCCTCTGCGCATCGGAGAGTTCAGCGTCAGTCGCCAGACGCTTCAGGCCTTGGGTGGCCGAATCCACGGGCAAGCCCTCTCGGCGAGCAGCACCTACTTTTCCGAACCTGACCAAGCGTTCATCGATGCACTGGAATTCGATACGACTCAGATCGAACAGCGCATGAGATCCGTTCCCTCACCGGAAAACGCTCAGATCCCGCCCCTGCTGTACGAAATCGTCACCCAGCGCTCTCCCGATGCCCCACCACTCATGCGTGAGATGCCCACCGGTGAGTTCGCTGACGCCATGAACAAGATCAACCACCTGCTGAACGCCACCCAACGCCTGGACATTCGTCGGGACCCGTTGCCCGAACACTTGCCGGACTGGGTCGATAAAACCAAAAGCCGCGGGATGGCCAGCATGGGCGTCGGGCTGCAGGCGTACGGACTCTACAGCGCTTACATCGGCGCCATCGACGCGTTGAAGAAAGGTGACACGACTGAAGCGCTGATCAACCTTGGCGGAGGTCTCTCGGAAATCACTTCACTGGGGGTCGAATACGCCCTGAGCAAGACCGGCGAGCAAATGATCCGCCAGGGATCCATGGCCTTCGAACAATTCGGCAAGACCTCCATGGGCAAGTGGCTGTGTCGTGGAGCCGGGTTGATCGCCAGCGTGCTGACACTGCCCTTCGATATCTATACCGCCATCAAATCCTTCACCGATGCGGCCAAGGCCCAGGGCAAGGAAGCGCAGGACCTGTATGTCACCGGCGGGCTGAGCGTGTTCAGTGGCGCGCTGTCCCTGGCCCTTGGCTGCGCAGCACTGGCGGGATTCCAGGCGGCAGGCCCGGTGGGTATCGCCGCCGCCGCAATCATGATTGTCGGATCAAAAATCTATGGTGCGGTGCGGGCGGTCGACGATATTGACGACTACATCGAACTGACCGTGAACGAACGCTGGCGTGCCGGCTGGTTTGCGTTCACCGGACAGCGTCAGGACAAGGCGCTCATGGATCGCTATCTGGTCGCCAAGACCACCGACGACTACGCCAAAGCCCTGAAGACGCGCAGCCTTCGATGGCTGGACAACGAATTCAGGGAAACCGTCGACGTCATTGTCAACGGTCGATTCGAGGTGACGCTGCAACCCACCCGTCTCTATCGTTACCAATGGGACGAAGACAAGGGCGAAACGCCCTACACCATCGAAAACCTGCCCATCATCAAAGACACAGACGACTCGAATGACGCGCGTGACGGTTTACCGGATTCGGATTCCGTCGTCTCCATAACGAAAAGTGACCCTGCCAAAGGGGTTTTCTGGAGTCTGGGCGGTGGCCATGACACGGTGCAGGGTGTTAAGGAAAAGCCGAATTTCTTCAGCTACACCACAGGCCGCAAAACCCTGAGCGGTGGCGACAAGAACGACTCCTTTGTGTTTCAGTCGGCGTCAGAAGCACTCTCGTACGACCCGATTAAGGCCAGCGAACTGTCGGGTGGAGAGGGAATCGATCTATTGTGGCTTCAAGGCACGCACAAGCACCTCGACCATATTCCCGACCCACCCCGCCACCTCGGTTATGACATTGATCTGAAACGCGGAAGGCTGGCGTTGCGCCCCGCGAGCCCGGGACTTGAACCGGTACTGCATTCGACGCTCAAGTCCATCGAAAAGGTCGAGACACTTGCCGGCGCAACCAATCGGGTCATCGGCTCCGATCAGGCGGACATCATTGCAGCCAATGGTAACGATCACGTCGAGGCCGGTGCCGGGGATGATCAGATATCCGTACGTGGTCTGAATGCCACAGTCGATGGCGGTCCCGGCAGTGATATCTATTATCTGGACCCGATGTGCCACAGGATCTCCATCACCGAGGACGGTCTGGAGCCGAGCATGGTCTATCTGGGCGTATCGCTTGAAGCCATCCAGCGCTGGTTCGTCCGGGAGAACGCGCTGGTGATCGAGTCACTTCGAGACGATGATCCCGGGTCGCCCAGGCGCGAACTGATACTGGAAAACGCTTACCGGACCATGGATGGCAAACGCATCCTGCACCACGAAAAATGGGCGTTCATTACCCAGGACGGTTTCCACTTGCAGCCGGACTGGCCCACCGAGATTCTGCAGTCCGGCGATCTGCCCGTCAGCGTCACCATCCGAACGTCAGGCACACCCAAGGCGTCTCCGGTGCAGATCAACGATCATCCGCACGTACTGTCGGCTCAAGCACACTCTCACTATTTCGTTTCCCGCCAGATCCGTCGCGCCGCCCTGTTCGCCCCGAAGGACAGCCTCCCTTCGCACAGCACCGTGTACGTCGATTTCGACAGTGAAGAAATTGTCAGGGTCAGCGCCACTTATGTCGTGAGCATCACGGAAATGGAGGCGTTCACATTCCTCGATTACGACAATGTCCATTTCACCCTGACGTTCGCTCGGGGAGCCCGGCTCTCGCTGCATGGAAACGTGATCGGGAACCGGACCCGAAAGAGCGACATGGGCGCCGGCAACATGGCCGCAGGGTGGGCGATGAATCATCCCTTGACCCTGGTGATGCGCGATGGCGTCTCCTACCACCTGGACTTCCCCCGCAATAACTATCTGGAAGATGCAAAGAATCCGGGTTACCGGCTCATTGAAAGCCGAGCCTCACTGCGCGAGCGAGCGGGCCGATACCTGTTCGTCAGCCCCTTTGTCAGCAAGCGCGCCTTGAAGAACACCCCGCAACGGGTCGACTTTCTGGCCACCGAGCACAACGCGACCTATTGGCTGGAAGGAAGATCGGCAAGCTATGAGCTTTTCCCCGCCAGCAATCTCTCCATCCGCCTGTCCACCGCCGAAGCTGACGTCAGACTCTCCGGTTCATCCACCTGGCTCATTCACACGCATCTCCTGCCGGAAAAAATCACCCTGCGCGACCTGAGCATCAAGAACGACCTGATCAAAATCGGCAGCGTTCACATTCACCTGCCGGACAGTAACGATCCACTATTGCCCCTGGAAACCGTCGAGGTAGCGATCTCGTCCGGGAACCGTTACCGGATCAATAACCTGTTCGAGGTGATTGGTCTCTGCGTGGCGGATGCTCGGGCGTACTCGACAATCGATGCGCTTGTTCAGGACGCGAGGGACCACCAGCATCGCGACGAACTTGAAAACACTGATTTGCAGGTTCTGAACCTGCGCTTGCGCGATGCCACTTCCGGCAGGATTTTCTACAACGTTGCCACCGACACCTGGAGACTCGAAAGCGAGCCGTCCCGTGTGATATCGGCCGAACACCTGTCCATCGTCAAGGAATGACACCATGCGCCCCAAACCACCCTCAATGCCAACCCCGTCCAGGATCGACACGTCCGCCGACCCTTCGATTCAACCTCCCCGGCTGCGGCCACAGGGGCAGATACCACCGTCACATGATTCACTTTCCGATCCGGTCATATCAGGCAATCGCCCCCCGGGGCATCAACTGCCATCCACCGCTATCACCACCCCTTCCAGAGTCGAGTTCTCGGACTTGCCTGAGCGGTCCCGGGAATCGGCAACCCTGTTGAGCCGCTATCTGTTGAGCCCCGGCTTGCTGCGCAACATGCAACCGGCCAATGAAGAGGGCTTGCGTTATGTCGTCGGACGCAAGTTCGTCGATGTCAAAGACAGCGGCACCGTGCATGTGGAGTTCGACCCGAACCTGGGCACGTATCGGGCCATGGATCTGTACCGAAAGCTTGCGCCGGGACCTGCGCTCTACAGAAACGCCGGCGAATCAACCTGGAGCCCTGCTCGACAGACCGATACAGCCCATCCGCTCAAACGACCGAGTGCGGATAACCGTGCCGCAGAAGCGGCGGTGCCGACAAGACAGCCGCGAATCACGTTGGTGCCAGCCCAGTTGAAAGCAGCCACGTCCGAACTGCTGGGTACGCATTTCGCAAGGCTGTACCCGCAGATGACTCACGGTGAGCGGGTCATGCAATTGCGTTCATACAACCTTTCTCCGCTCCAGCACGTTCGACTGCGCGACGATCTGATCGCCCATCCGTCAGAGCTCCCGGAATGGGTCGTGCAGCACAAGACACGATCCCTGAACACTGACGACCCTGGACGCTACGACGCGCTCCATCAGGAAATAGAACCCCTGCTCCTTCCCCTGAGAAACGGCAAGCTGCTGCTCAGTCGTCTGGGCGATTATGGTGATTTCAGCGAGAGCGTCAGCCGCGAATTTCTCGACGGATTCATTGCGAAGCTGGGGTACCTGCGCAACGACAGCGACTGCCTGTACCGGACGGACATTCCGGCCCTGTTCCGGGCTGATGAACGGACACCGTTCGAGTTCTACAACGATGACCGGATGTTGCCGCGATTGAAGCATCCTCGTGGAGCAACCACCGAGAAACCGGTCAGCGCAACCGTCAGCCTGAAACTGGTTCATGCATATGCCGGCAAAGGCATCGATTCGCCCGATCCGGTATACCTGCTCTACAACAACCAGAAAAACAAGTACCCCGGACGCAAGCCCGGCGATCCCGCCAATGAGTCAGGGGAATCTGACAATGACTGGTCCGAAGCGTCGGACGTAGAGCTCGACCCCGAACGCAATTACGAAACCGTCCGGCACGATCAAAAGATCATATTCGCCTACATCATCGACACACGAAAAATGGAAGTCGTTCTTAGAGAGGAGAATCACCTGCTCAATGCCGCGGCCAGGGACAAGGGTGCGTGGTTCCCGGAGGATGAGCTTGAGGCGCTGATTTCAGCATCGAAACGGGGCATCGATTCGAATCGCCTCTGGCTGCTCGACTCGACCCTGACTCGCGCCGCAAAAGTCGAAGACATTGCTGATGAGGCCGGATATCAGTCACGAATAGACATGGAAGAGCGAACCCATCGAGGCGCCTACAATCGATACGAATATGATGCTCTGATCGACAAGGCAGCCCAGGCCGGCAAACCGATACTGACACTGGGCAAGGACAAGGAGTGGTTCGCCAACGACATCATCTGGCCGCAATAGCGATTTCGACTCTAGGCAAACAACTCGCCCTGCAACTCGTCGAGCAGCGCCTGGATCGCATCCAGTCGCTGCTGCGGGTCATCGAGTTGCAGCAAGTCGATCTTGTCTTCCTCGGCAAACGGCAGCAGATACGCCAGCTGATTGGCCAGCGACTGCTGCCCTGCCGCTTCGGTGCCCATGTTCAGCGCCTCAACCATCGGATGCTCGGCCAGAGCCTTGAGCAACGCCACCAGATCGGCGTCCTCATCCTGCAAGGGTTGCTCAGGCTCTTCGTCCAGCCACTCGACCTCGGCGACGATCAGTTGATCGCGCTGCACTTCGGTGCGCTGCACGATGAACCGGCGTCCGCCCTGCACCCGGATGCCCAGCAGTCCGTTGTCCTGCTGCTGGAAGTCAGTGATCCGCGCTTCGCAACCGACCATGGCGAAACCTTCGGGGGCAGCGCCGACTTCATGGCCTTCGAGAATGCACACCACGCCGAAACCGCCGCCCTGTTTCATGCAGCGGCCGATCATGTCCAGGTAGCGCGCCTCGAAGATCTGCAAATCCAGGTTGCAGCCGGGAAACAGCACCGTGTTCAGCGGAAAAAGCGGCAGACTCATAGACATTTCCTTACACCACCATCGACACCGCCAACGGCAGGAACACCGCCGTGGCCACGCCCATCAGACTCATCGCCAGTGCCGCGAAGGCGCCGCACTCGTCACTTTCCTGCAACGCCACCGACGTACCGACCGCATGCGCCGTCATGCCCAGCGCCATGCCGCGCGCCTCGGGACTGTGCACACCGAGGCGGGTCAACAACGCCGGGCCGAAGATCGCGCCGATCACCCCGGTGATCAACACGAACACTGCGGCCAATGCCGCGACACCGCCAATCTGCTCAGCCACCAGCATCGCGATGGGTGAGGTCACCGATTTGGGTGCCATGGTCATCAGGATCATATGATCGGCACCAAACCACCAGCCCAGCGCCACGCCCATGCCCGTGGCGACCACCCCGCCTATCACCAGCGTAGTAAAAATCGGCCAGAACAATTGGCGGATGCGCCGCAGATTCAGATACAGCGGCACCGCCAGCGCGACGGTTGCCGGGCCCAGCAGAACGCTGAGGATCTCCGTGCTCTTGCGATACTCGACGTAAGTCAGGCCGCAACCGACCAGCACGCCGATCACCAGCAGCATCGACACCAGCACCGGTTGCAGAAAGATCCAGCGGGTTTTCTCGAACGCCGCCAGTACCAGTTGGTAAGCCCCCAAGGTGATACCGATGCCGAACAGCGGGTGATGAATCACCGAAGCCCAGGCGCCTTGCCAGTCAAACAGCATCAGGATTCCTCCGAATGCGGTGCGTGGCGCTTGACCAGGCGCTGCATCAACACCCCGGCGAAAGCCATGGACAGAATCAGCGACACCACCAGCGCACCGACGATCGCCCAGAAATCCGCGGCAATCGCCGTGGCATAGACCATCACGCCCACCGCCGGCGGCACCAGCAGCAACGGCAGGTAACGCAGCAGACTGCCGGCCGCAAGATTCAGCGGCTCGCCGACTTCACCGCGCACGATCAGGAATGCCAGCAACAGCAAAAGGCCGATGATCGGCCCCGGCAGCACAGGCAACAGCAAATGATTGAGGGCCGTGCCGAGCAATTGAAACAGCACCAGCCACGTCAGGCCGCGTAGCAACATCCGTCATCTCCGTCTTACTTTCCAACCCGCAAGTCGTCGGCATTATAAGCACGCCTGCGCTATGGATCGGCATTCGCCAAAAGCATGGTCGGTTGACCTGAGCAAATCGCCATGATGATCTACAGTGGTTCGCAGGGCGGTCAAATCCCCCACCTGAAAAACTATAAAACCGATGAACCCAAGGAGAGTCTCAATGCCCTATGTTCCAGTTGCAGAGCTCAAAGATTATGTCGGCAAGGAACTCGGACGTTCCGAATGGCTCACCATCGATCAGGAGCGCATCAACCTGTTCGCCGAAGCCACCGGGGATTATCAGTTCATCCATGTCGACCCGGTCAAAGCCGCGCAAACGCCATTTGGCAGCACCATTGCACACGGTTTCCTGTCGTTGTCGCTGATCCCCAAACTGATGGAGGACATCCTGATCCTGCCGCAAGGCGTGAAGATGGTGGTCAACTACGGTCTGGACAGCGTGCGCTTCATCCAGCCGGTCAAGGTCAACTCCAAAGTCCGGCTCAAGGTCGACCTCGGTGAAGTGACCGAGAAGAAACCCGGCCAGTGGCTGCTCAAGGCCACCGCCACCCTGGAGATCGAAGGCTCGGACAAACCGGCCTACATCGCCGAACCGCTGTCGCTCTGCTTCGTCTGAGTGCCGGGATGCGAAGCCGCTCACGCGGTTTCGCATCCACTCCTCCCTGCCGGCTGTATAAGGTCACATAGCTGCGGCATACTCGGTCGCCTAATTGCCCGGATCCCGCTATGCGCCAACTTGCTGCTCTTGCACCGCTTGCCCTGACCCTGATGCTCACCGCTTGCGGCGACGGCGAATCGCTGTTGCCCCCGGACGCACGCCTGCCCGACGGCGGACGCTATCGCGGCGAGCTGGTCAACGGTCTGCTGCAAGGCCAGGGCCGGGTCGACTACCCCAACGGCAGCTGGTACGCCGGCACGTTCGACAAGGGGCAGTGGCACGGTCAGGGCGAATGGCACGGCAGCAATGGCGAAGTCTATCGCGGCAATTTCCAGCAAGGCCTGTTCGACGGCCAGGGCACGCTGACCACCCACGGCGGCAGCTACACCGGCGGCTTCAAGCTCGGCCGGCGCGAGGGCGAAGGCACCCTGAAGGAAAACGCGATGACCTATCGCGGCGAATTCAAGGACGATCAGTATTCCGGCCTGGGTCGCCTGGAACTCGACGACGGCAGTTCCTACCAGGGTCAGTTCGCCCACGGCAAACCCAACGGTGAAGGCCAGCGCGGCGACGCCAGCGGCAATCAGTTCAGCGGCCACTTCATCAATGGCCAGCTCGAAGGCAACGGTACCTTCAACAGCGCCGACGGCGACATCTATGTCGGTGGCTTCAAGAACAATCAACTGCACGGCAAGGGCCGCTACGAGAACGCCGATGGCGACGTCTGGCTCGGCCAGTTCAAGGAAGGCGCGCTGACTGGCAAGGGCGAACTGATCGGTGCCGACGGCAGCCATTACATCGGTTATTTCAACGACTGGCGTTTCAGTGGCCAGGGCCGCTTGAATCTGTCCGACGGCAGTTTCTACATCGGCGGTTTCGACAGCGACAGCTACGCGGGACGCGGCACGCTGGTGCTGACTGACGGCACCGTGCTCAGCGGCACCTGGATCAATGGCCAGCGCGTGCGCGATGCAGACGGCAAATTGCTGCCCGACACCCTCGAACTCGGCCTGCTGGCCCAGGGCCGCCTGCTCGACGAAGCGTTGGCCAACGTGCCAGCCTCGACCCCGGCGGTAGAGTTGTACACCCTGACCCTCGGCGGCGACGGCAAGCAAAGCGTGTTCCTGCGCGAATCCGACTACGTGGCCAACATGCTCGCCAGCCGTTTCGGCGCCTTTGGCCAGATTCGCCTGGTCAACCATCGCGATCACCTGGGCGATCGACCGATGGCCACCCGCGAAAACCTGCGCCGAGCAGCACTGACCCTGGCCGAACGCACTGGCCCGGAAGACCTGGTGTTTATCTATCTGACCAGCCACGGCACCGCCGAGCACGAACTGGTCCTCGATCAGCCGCGCATGGAGCTTGCCGACCTGCCCGCCGACGAACTCGCCGCCGTGCTCGCGCCGCTGAAAAACCGCGACAAGATCATCGTGATTTCCGCGTGCTATTCCGGTGGTTTCATTCCGGCGCTGAAGGACGAAAGAACGCTGATCATGACCGCCTCGCGCGCCGACCGCGTGTCATTCGGCTGCTCCGAGGAGGCCAACTTCACCTATTTCGGCGATGCCCTGTTTGCCCAGGCACTGAACCAGACCGACGACCTGGAGCAAGCCTTCAAACTGGCCAAGGCCACGGTTGCCGAGCGCGAGCTGGCGGACAACTTCGAAGCTTCTGAACCGCAGATCTGGGCACCGAAAACCGTGCTTGCGCACTGGCAGCTACTGCGCAAGCAACAGGCGAGAAAAGCGTTGCAAAGTGCTGCGTTGAACGACGGAGCGACAAACAGCAACTAAGCTGAACAGTATCAAGGGAGAGACACTATGTACTTGACGCCTCAGCATGTATTGCTTGCCGGAGCCACCGGGCTGACCGGTGAACATCTGCTCGACCGTTTGCTCAACGAGCCGACGATTACCCGTGTCCTGGCCCCTTCACGCCGGCCGCTGGCCGAACATCCGCACCTGGAAAATCCGGTCGGTGATCCACAGACATTCCTTCCACAACTGGCCGGTCGGGTCGACATCGCCTATTGCTGCCTCGGCACCACCATCAAGCAGGCCGGCTCCGAAGAGGCGTTTCGCGCCGTGGATCTGGACATGGTCGTAGCGTTCGCCAAGCGTGCCCGGGAAATGGGCGCACGACACCTGATCGTGATCAGTGCCCTGGGGGCCGATCGCCGATCCTCGATTTTCTACAACCGGGTCAAAGGCGAGATGGAATATGCATTGCGCGCGCAGGACTGGCCGCAACTGACCATTTGCCGGCCATCGCTGTTGCTTGGCGAACGCAGCGAGCCACGCCTGGGCGAACAACTGGCCGCCCCCTTCTCGAAACTGATTCCCGGCAAGTACCGCGGCATCGAAGCCTGCCAACTGGCCCGTGCCATGTGGCGCCTTGCGCTGGAAGAGCAGGACGGGGTGCGGATCGTCGAGTCGGATGAGTTACGCAAACTCGGCAAGTAAGCTCCCTCACCCTGCAGTTCAACGCGGATCCGGACGGCCATTTCCAATGGAGTCCGAGGATCTCGCGTTGAACGGCCCGACAGTTGAAACGAACTGAATCGAATCAGTAACCACGTCCTATCTATTTACCTCATTCGCCTTCCCTTCCATGGATAACGTGCCTGCCGGCACGCCTGCGCCTGCTGTCATCCCCACATGAGACGGCAGCACGTCGGGCAATCATTGAAAGGATTCCCAGATGGCACCCAAAAACCCAACGCCGAAAAACACCGGCACACCCCACAACCCCGTTGATTCATCACCCCCTCCGTCAGTTCCGCGTTTTGAGATCCCGGGGCTGGTTCGCCTCGAAGGACCGGAACTCTCTCTGCCCAACCAGCAACCGGGAACCACACTGCCCGCCGTTACAAGCGACAGATTGCCCGCGATGCAGGTCAGGGACTTGGTAAACCCTGTCGCCGAGAACCCCGGAGCCTCGCTCCTCGATCCCCGCTCGACCGAATCGATTCGCCAATATGAAGTGCCATCCCAGGCAAGACCCCTTTTGCCTGCCGTGGGGCCCGAAGGGTTACGCGTCCACAAAGGGCGCATTTACGCCGAGGTGCAGTACACCTCGACCGCAACGGTCATGGTGGCCTGGGACGAGAGCATCGGAACCTACCGCCCCATCCTTCCACAGGAAGCGCACCCCTCTGGCCCTGCCCTGTACTTCGACCCCGAGAGCAATACCTGGCGGATCGGCAGGCCGCAAATTGTCAGCCGTTCGATTGAACCGACGATACATCAGCCGGTAGTCGACGCAGACGACAGCCTGGCACAGGCATTCCAGCCACAACCGGGGCGACCGCCTCAGCCGCAATCGGTCACTCCCGTCGTGTACGTCGATACCCGACATTACGTATGGGACGAAGCCACCCGCCATCACCATGGTTATGTGCTCATGCACCGAAAAATGCGGCTGGACGACTCGGTTGGCCCTCCGTTGCACCACGCGTTCAGGGACGATAGCGGCGCGTTCGTCAGTGTCGAGCCCCCCGCTCACCCCATCGATCAGCCAGCCGAACTGCTGCCTGCCTGGACAGATCGCGACATCTGGGATCTCTACGGCATACAGGGTGCAGACATCGCCCGTTTTCGCGCCGAAGCAGAGCGCACCGGCAAGAAACCTCAGTGGGCCCATGTTCGCGCACGACGGATGGAAAACACCTACCTGTTTGACGAGCTACGTCGCTGGCTGGGGCCGGAGATGGACCGCAACATGTTCAACCGCCTCCTGGACCATCAGAAACGCCCCCCTGCCAAGTGGGCCGAACATCTCGAAACCGTCACTTTGCACCGCCCCGCACCACCCCCTCGAACGCCTTTACCAGAGCTGCCGACGCCCGACTCGTTGCCGCGCCTGTCGAAACCCGGCACACCAGAAAACCCGGACGCCACACCGGTTTACGGTGACAAGAGTCACTACACCTGGGATCTCGAAAAACCAGACCCTCATGGTTACGTCGAAATGCGGCGCAAACCTGGCCTGGACGACAGTCACGGCCCGCTCACTCAAGTGGCGTTCCCCGAAGGATCCGGCCTGACTGTCGTCAGGCCTGTGAAGTATTCAGCGGAACAACGGGCATTCCGACCCTACTGGCGGGACATCGATATCTGGAACCTGTACAGGATCGAAGGAGACGACCTCGTGCGCTTTCGTCGGGACGTTGCGATCTCCGGGAAACCACCCGCATGGATCAAACAACGTGAAGCGCCTTCCCGGCGCGAACAGTTGATCGAATACCTGCGGTTGTGGACACGCCCTTATTCTCAGCTCGACTCAAAGGAACAGGTCATTGCCCGCTTCCAGCCGTACAATCTGTCCACCCTGCAACTGGCGCGACTGTGCAAGGAGATATCGCCGACCGGGCAGTTCAAGAATCTGATCAACGATGAGCTGCCCACGTGGGCAAAGACACATCGAGATCGCACGCGACTCGTAGCCAACCCAAAACTCTACGATCCGTTTCTGCCGGAAATTCGTGCCGAAATGATCAGTTTGAGAAATCAGGGGGAAGGCACCAGCATTCTGAAAGCCAGCCTGACGGCCCCCTTCTTTCAAGAATTGCTGGTACACAGTGGCTATAAACGCAACAAGCATAACTACCTGTACAGAACCGACATCCCCGCCGTGTTCAAAGTAGACGAGCGGATGCCCTTCGAAATTGCCCGGCCCGCCGCCATGGTTCCACAACGGTTATCGACCGTAGGCTCCACGAGCGAGACTCCCGTCAGCGCGGTGTTCAGTCTCAAGACTGCCATGGATTTCGCGAATGAGGTCGTCCGGACAGAGGATCCGCTGGCGGGTAGCGAATCGCGCCAGAACAGTCACGCCGGCCTGGCGCCCCACCCGCGACGTATCAGATTCTGCTACCTGCTCGACACTCGCAATGTGGAGGTCGTTCCGGGACAGGAAAATCGCGCCTACAATCCAATGCGGCCCAACCAGAGCCTCGCTGACGGCAAAATCCTGTTCCCGAGCATGAAAATGGAGGGGCATGTCTCGACGTCTCCGATCGGGCTCACCTCCAGACGCGTCTGGCTCGTCAACTCGACCATGACCCGCGCGGCCACAGTGGAGGATATCTATCTGCAGGCACAGTCACGCGCCACCGGATCGAATCAGAACCACACTGATGCCATCGAGGCCCGTACGCGTGCAGGAGACTTGAACCGTGACGAATATGACGCGCTGATCGATGAAGTGGCGAGCGCCGGCAAGCGCGTTATCGAGTTGCCGACGGGACAGGACATCTTCTCCGACGACATCGTCTTTCCACCCGAAACGATCACGTTGTAGGCAGTTTCAATGGCTCGATCCTGCGTGGTCGAGCCATTGATTTTCACAGTCCGCCAGTGGCCTGAAACCCTACGCCCAGCACCGTCAGCAGCGACAACGGCAACAGCAGCGTATCGAGCAATGCGCTGGCCGGCAGATCCACTGCGGGATAGCTCGGCGCTTCGGCGCCGAATCGATCCATCGCGCAACAGCCACCATTCATGGCGTACAAGTCCAGTCGGGTGCCGGAATACACCACCGGCGCGCCGGGCTTGGCGGCATCGAGCGTGCGCGCCGTGGCACAGCCGGTCAGTTGCAAGATCAGCAGGATCGCCAGCAGCTTATTCATCGCTGCTCAGATGGTGTTCGCCCCAACGCGGCAGCATGTCCTGGGGAATGCCCAGCAGATTGAGAATCCGCGCCACCACGAAATCGATCAGGTCATCGATGGTCTGGGGCTGGTGATAGAAACCTGGCGAGGCCGGCAGGATGGTCACGCCCATATTCGACAGCTTGAGCATGTGCTCCAGATGAATGCTCGAATACGGCGCTTCGCGTGGCACCAGAATCAACTGGCGACGTTCCTTCAGCGTCACGTCTGCTGCCCGTTCGATCAGGTTGTTGCAGGCGCCGGTGGCGATGGCCGACAAGGTGCCGGTCGAGCACGGCACCACCACCATCGCGGCCGGGGCACCGGAGCCCGAGGCCACCGGCGACATCCAGTCTTCCTTGCCGTATACACGGATCTGCCCGGCAGCGGCGCCGGTGTATTCAGTGAGGAACGCCTGCATCAATTGCGGCTTGGCCGGCAGCGACACGTCGGTCTCGGTGGCCATCACCAGTTGCGCGGCCCTGGAGATCAGGAAATGCACCTCGCGATCCTCGCGCACCAGACAGTCCAGCAGGCGCAAACCGTAGTGGGCGCCGGACGCGCCGGTCATCGCCAGCGTGATGCGTTCAGGGCCATTGCTCTGCAGACGAGTGTTCATTTCAGCGCCTCGGCGAGTTTGCCGTGCAGGCCGCCGAAGCCGCCGTTGCTCATGATCACTACATGAGTGCCGGGCTGGGCCTGGCTCTTGACGCGTTCGATGATGCCTTCCAGCGAATCGCTGACGATCGACGGCACAGTGCACAACGCGGCGGTGCCTGCCAGATCCCAGCCGAGGTTGGCCGGGGCGTACCAGATCACTTGATCGGCATCGACCACGCTGTCCGGCAGGCCGTCACGGTGCGCGCCGAGCTTCATCGAGTTGGAGCGCGGTTCGATGATCGCGATCAGCGGCGCATCGCCAATGCGTTTGCGTAGACCGTCGAGGGTGGTGGCAATCGCGGTCGGGTGGTGAGCGAAATCGTCGTAGATGGTGATGCCGCGCACTTCCGCGACTTTTTCCATCCGGCGTTTGACGCTCTTGAACGCACTCAAACCGGCAATACCCATCGACGGCACAACCCCGACGTGACGCGCGGCGGCCAGAGTGGCCAAAGCGTTGGCGACGTTGTGCTGCCCCGTCAACTCCCACTCGACGACGCCTTGGGACACGCCTTCGAACATCACTTCGAACGCCGAGCCGTCGTCTTTGAGCAATTTGACCTGCCACTGACCGCCGGCACCGGTGGTTTGCACAGGGGTCCAGCAGCCCATCTCGATCACGCGCTGCAAGGCCGGCTCGGTGGTCGGGTGGATCACCAGGCCTTCGCTCGGAATGGTCCGCACCAAGTGGTGGAACTGCCGCTCGATGGCCGGCAGATCAGGGAAGATGTCAGCGTGATCGAACTCGAGGTTGTTGAGGATCGCCGTGCGCGGACGGTAATGGACGAACTTCGAACGCTTGTCGAAGAACGCGCTGTCGTATTCGTCGGCCTCGATCACGAAGAACGGCGTGCCGCCCAGACGCGCCGACACCGAGAAGTTCTGCGGAACGCCACCGATCAGGAAGCCCGGGCTCATGCCGGCATGCTCCAGTACCCAGGCGAGCATGCTGCTGGTGGTGGTCTTGCCATGAGTACCGGCAACCGCCAGCACCCAGCGACCTTGCAACACGTGATCCGCCAGCCACTGCGGGCCGGATACATACGGCAGGCCTTTGTTCAGCACATATTCCACTGCCGGGTTGCCGCGGGACATGGCATTGCCGATCACCACCAGATCCGGTGCCGGATCAAGCTGGGCCGGGTCGTACCCCTGAGTCAGCTGAATGCCCTGGGCTTCGAGCTGGGTGCTCATCGGCGGATAGACGTTGGCATCGGAGCCGGTCACGTGATGGCCCAGCTCTTTGGCCAGAACCGCCATCGAGCCCATGAAAGTCCCGCAGATACCCAGAATATGAATGTGCATAGTCGACCTCGTAAAACATGGCCGCAGGTTAGCGCAGGGAGGGGGAAATCGCACTCTTTAGCTGATCACCCGACATGATCGTTCCCACGCTCTGCGTGGGAATGCAGCACAGGACGCTCTGCGTCCAAAAGCGGACGCAGAGCGTGGGAGCGATCGGCAGGAGTATTCAGGCGGTTCGGGCAATCCCGTGCTTGCGCAACTTTCTATAGAGCGTATTGCGGCTCACGCCGAGCTGTTGCGCCGTGTGGGTCATGTGCCAGCGCGTGTGTTCCAGCGCATTGAGCAACGCCAGCCGCTCGGCATCTTCCAGTGGATGTTCGGACGACGCGTCATCGACGTTGACCAGCAGCGGCTGCACCTGCCGGAGCATCGCCGGCAAGTCCTCCAGCCCGATCCGCCCTTCATCGCACAACGCCGCCAGTGTGCGCAGCACATTGCGCATCTGCCGCACATTGCCCGGCCAGTTGAACCCGAGCAAAGCCCGGCGCGCCGGCTCGTCAATCAGGATCCTTTCCCCGCCCGCCTCTTCGGCCAGCAGAAAATCCAGCAACTGCGACTTGTCACTGCGCTCGCGCAACGGCGGCAGCGCCACTTCCAGCCCGTTGAGCCGGTAATACAAATCCTCCCGGAAACTGCCGCCGCCAACCCGTTCCAGCAAATTGCGGTGAGTGGCACTGATGATCCGCACGTTGACCGCTTCGGGCTCGCCACCGATCGGCACCACCTGCCGGTCTTCCAGCACTCGCAACAGCCGGGTTTGCAGTGCCAGCGGCATGTCGCCGATTTCATCGAGAAACAACGTACCGCCATCGGCCTGCTGCAGCTTGCCGCGCATGCCGTCCTTGCGCGCGCCGGTGAAGCTGCCGCCGCGATAGCCGAACAACTCGCTCTCGATCAGGCTTTCAGGTATCGCTGCGCAGTTGAGGGCAACGAAAGCCTTGCTCGCACGTTGACTGGCCTGATGCACAGCCTTGGCAAATGCTTCCTTGCCGGAGCCTGTCTCGCCATTGATCAGCAGCGGCACGTCGCGCTCGAACACCCGCAGGGCCTTGCGAAAAGCCGCTTGCAGCCCGGCATCGCCCAGGCAAATGCCGGACAGGCGTGGCGCCTCGGGAACTGCCGGTTTCGGCAGCACGGGAGACGGCTTGCGCGCTTCTGCGCGCAACACCGCAAACAGATGCCGCCCGTCTCGGGTGCGCAGCGGCCAGCTTGCGCTGGCATGGGCACTGGCGCGCCCCAGCAACTCATCCAGCGAACAATCGAAAAACGCCTCCACCGGTTTACCGAGCAAACCACCACGAATGTGTCCCAGCAGATTCAATGCACTCTGATTGACCGCACTGATCCGCCCTTCCCCGTCAAACGCCAGCAGCCCTTCGCTGAACAGCCCGACGGATTCGGCCTGGAGATGGAAACGCAGCAACCATTGATTATCGAAACAGCGCAGGAAATAGCAGCTCTCGATCATCTTCGCCGACAGATTGACCAGCGCCATGGTGTGGAACTGGCTCTGGCGCGAAACGTCCGGCCGCGCCGAGGACACGTCGAGCACCGCCAGCAACTCGCCGTGGGGGTCGAACACCGGGCTCGCCGAGCAAGTCAGGCCGGTGTGGCGCCCGCGAAAGTGTTCGTCCTGATGGATGGTCAAAGCCTGACGTTCAACCAGGCAAGTGCCGATACCGTTGGTGCCTTCGCAGGCCTCGCTCCAGTCGGAACCCAGCCAGAGGCCGGCGCGTTCGAAGATCTTGCGTTCGGCGGGAGCCGTGACGCAGTTGAGGATCACCCCGCGCGCATCGGTCAGCAGCACCGCGTGTCCGGCGCCGGAGAGTTGTTGATGCAGGCTGCTCATTTCGTTGCCGGCGATCTGCAACACCTGCTGCAGCCGTTCGCGGCTTTCGAGGACGCGTCCGTGCTCGAGCACGGTCGGCGCCATGGTCAGGGCCGGGTCGAGGTGATAGTCCTCAAGACAACGCAGCCACGAGCGGGCAATCGACGGGTCGGCACCGGGGCCATGCAGGTGCGGCTTGCCCTGGGTGACGGTAAGAACCTGTTGGGCATGGCGACTCAAATGGTTGTCGTGCATTTCTTATTATTCTCCCCGAGGCTCATCGGCCCATGCGTGAAGTGGTGCCCAGCATCCTCCAGCCCACCGGTCTTTGCAATGCTGGCAAGACCGCCCGGTCACGGGTTGTGCCAGAAGCGGTACAAACTGTCACTCAAGCTGTACCGATACCGTCACAGACGCTTGCCACTTGTCCGACACAAACCTCGCAAGGCCTTGATTTGCCTGACCTGCACGGCAGTGGCCCGCCCTTTGCTCTACGCTTATGGCAAGCGCTCATGCGCGTTTCTCTAATAAGTACAAAGCCAAGGAGAACATCATGCGTTACGCCCACCCCGGTACTGAAGGCGCCAAAGTCTCGTTCAAGAGCAAGTACGGTAACTACATCGGCGGCGAGTTCGTCGCGCCTGTCAAAGGTCAGTACTTCACCAATACCTCGCCAGTGAATGGCCAGCCGATTGCCGAATTCCCGCGCTCCACGGCCGAAGACATCGAAAAGGCGCTGGACGCCGCCCACGCCGCTGCCGATGCCTGGGGCTCGACCTCCGCCCAGGCCCGCTCGCTGATCCTGCTGAAAATCGCCGACCGCATCGAACAGAACCTCGAAACCCTGGCGATCACCGAAACCTGGGACAACGGCAAAGCCATCCGCGAAACCCTCAACGCCGACATCCCGCTGGCCGCCGACCACTTCCGCTATTTCGCCGGGAGCCTGCGCGCTCAGGAAGGCAGCGCTGCCGAGATCGATGGCAACACCGTCGCTTATCACATCCATGAACCGCTGGGCGTGGTCGGCCAGATCATCCCGTGGAACTTCCCGATCCTGATGGCCGCGTGGAAACTCGCCCCGGCCCTGGCCGCCGGCAACTGCGTGGTGCTCAAACCTGCCGAGCAGACCCCGCTGGGTATCAGTGTGCTGCTGGAGCTGATCGGCGACCTGCTGCCGCCGGGCGTGCTCAACGTGGTGCAAGGGTTCGGCAAGGAAGCCGGCGAAGCCCTGGCCACCAGCAAGCGCATCGCCAAGATCGCGTTCACCGGCTCGACGCCGGTCGGCTCGCACATCATGAAGTGCGCCGCCGAAAACATCATTCCGTCCACCGTGGAACTGGGCGGCAAGTCGCCTAACATCTTCTTCGAAGACATCATGCAGGCCGAGCCAAGCTTCATTGAAAAAGCCGCCGAAGGCCTGGTGCTGGCGTTCTTCAACCAGGGCGAAGTCTGCACCTGCCCGTCCCGCGCACTGGTTCAGGAGTCGATCTATCCGCAGTTCATGGAAGCGGTGATGAAGAAGGTCAGCCAGATCAAACGTGGCGACCCGCTCGACACCGACACCATGGTCGGCGCCCAGGCGTCCGAACAGCAATTCGACAAGATCCTTTCGTACCTGGAAATCGCCAAGAGCGAAGGTGCCGAGCTGCTGACCGGCGGCAAGGTGGAAAAACTCGAGGGCAGCCTGGCGACCGGGTATTACATCCAGCCGACCCTGCTCAAGGGCACCAACAAGATGCGTGTGTTCCAGGAAGAAATCTTCGGCCCGGTGGTGAGCATCACCACCTTCAAGGACGAAGCCGAAGCCCTGGCCATCGCCAACGACACCGAGTTCGGCCTCGGCGCCGGCCTCTGGACCCGCGACATCAACCGCGCCTATCGCATGGGCCGCGCCATCAAGGCCGGTCGTGTGTGGACCAACTGCTACCACCTGTACCCGGCGCATGCCGCGTTCGGCGGGTACAAGAAGTCCGGCGTCGGCCGTGAAACCCACAAGATGATGCTCGACCACTACCAGCAGACCAAAAACCTGCTGGTGAGCTACGACATCAATCCGCTGGGCTTCTTCTAAAAAACCGGGCGACACCGAACTATCGGTGTCGCCCTTTTAATTGCTATCGCTGGCAAGCCAGCTCCCACAGGGATCTGCGCAAATCCGAACACCACAGAAATCTGTGGGAGCTGGCTTGCCAGCGATGGCGTCCTTAATGACACAACACGAAGCCTGGCCGCTCTGGCACGGGCCTTGCGTACCCGTCATTCAGGATTTGCCTGAACACCGCCGCTGCGTGAACAGCATCCATCCACTCAAACCCTGCACCCGAAAGTCCAACAGATCGAACAATAAAAAAGACAGAGAGGACTTATGACTTCCACCACACAGCTCAAACCCACACTCGGCACCCTGCATCTGTGGGGCATCGCCGTCGGCCTGGTGATTTCCGGCGAATACTTCGGCTGGAGTTACGGCTGGGGCACGGCGGGAACCCTGGGTTTCCTGGTCACGGCCCTGATGGTTGCGACCATGTACACCTGCTTCATCTTCAGTTTCACCGAACTGACCACCGCGATTCCCCACGCGGGCGGGCCGTTTGCCTACAGCCGCCGGGCCTTTGGCGAGAAAGGCGGGTTGATCGCCGGGATCGCCACGCTGATCGAATTCGTGTTCGCCCCGCCGGCCATCGCCATGGCCATCGGCGCCTATCTCAATGTGCAATACCCGGAGCTTGATCCGAAAGTCGCGGCGGTCGGCGCGTATTTCGTGTTCATGACCCTGAATATCCTCGGCGTCAGCATCGCCGCGACGTTTGAGTTGGTGGTCACCGTGCTGGCCGTTGCTGAATTGCTGGTGTTCATGGGCGTCGTTGCACCGGGCTTCAGCTTCAGCAATTTCGTGCTCAATGGCTGGTCGGGCTCCAGCGAGTTCAGCCTCGGCTCGATTCCCGGGATCTTCGCCGCCATTCCCTTCGCGATCTGGTTTTTCCTCGCCATCGAAGGCGCAGCCATGGCGGCCGAGGAAGCCAAGGACCCGAAACGCACGATTCCCAAGGCTTATGTCAGCGGCATCCTGACCCTGGTGTTCCTGGCCATCGGCGTGATGGTGATGGCCGGCGGTGTCGGCGACTGGCGACAACTGGCGAACATCAACGATCCGCTGCCCCAGGCAATGAAAGCGGTAGTCGGCAACAACTCGACGTGGATGCACATGCTGGTGTGGATCGGTCTGTTCGGGCTGGTGGCGAGTTTCCACGGGATCATTCTGGGCTACTCACGGCAGTTCTTTGCCCTGGCCCGGGCCGGTTACCTGCCGAAAAGTCTGGCCAAACTCTCGCGTTTCCAGACCCCTCACCGGGCGATCCTGGCCGGTGGCGTGATCGGCATTGCTGCGATCTACAGCGACGGCCTGGTCAATCTGCAAGGCATGACCCTCACGGCAGCGATGATCACCATGTCGGTGTTCGGCGCCATCGTGATGTACATCATCAGCATGCTCAGCCTGTTCAAACTGCGCAAAACCGAGCCAAACCTTGAGCGTACCTTCCGCGCCCCGGGTTATCCGATCGTGCCGGGGATCGCGTTGTTTCTGGCGCTGGTGTGCCTGGTGGCGATGGCGTGGTTCAACACGCTGATCGGTTGTGTGTTCCTCGGGTTCATGGCCGCCGGTTACCTGTACTTCCATCTGACCGCCAAGCAACGCTCCGAAGCACCGGCAGACGCTATGCTCGAAGGTATCTAGTTGCACCGGCACCGGGCGTTTCGCCCGGTGCCCGCTATATAGAAGTGCATAAAGATCCAATGTGGGATCGAGTTATCCACAGAATCAAGAGGACACCGCCCCATGGCCGCATTTGCCCATACCGTCGGCGCCCAGACCTATCGCTTCGACAGCCTCAAGGACGTAATGGCCAAGGCCAGCCCGGCGCGCTCCGGGGATTTCCTCGCTGGCGTCGCTGCGCTCAACGATGGCGAGCGTGTCGCCGCGCAAATGGCGCTGGCCGACATCCCGCTTACGCATTTCCTGCAGGAAGCGCTGATTCCTTACGAGTCCGATGAAGTCACCCGGCTGATCATCGACAGCCACGACAAACAGGCTTTCGCCGTGGTCAGCCACCTTACCGTCGGTGGTTTTCGCGACTGGCTGCTCAGCGAAGCGGCCGACGAGTCCAGCCTGCGCGCCCTCGCCCCCGGCCTGACGCCGGAAATGGTCGCCGCCGTGTCGAAGATCATGCGCGTGCAGGATCTGGTGCTGGTAGCGCAGAAGATCCGCGTCGTCACGAAGTTTCGCGGCACCCTTGGCCTGCGCGGACGGTTATCCACAAGGCTGCAACCCAATCACCCGACCGACGAGCCGTCCGGCATCGCCGCGAGCATTCTTGACGGTCTGCTGTACGGCAACGGCGACGCCATGATCGGCATCAACCCGGCCACCGACAGCATCGCCTCGATCTGCGCGATGCTGGAAATGCTCGACGCAATCATCCAGCGCTACGACATTCCGACCCAGGCCTGTGTGCTGACCCACGTCACCACGTCTATAGAAGCCATAAACCGTGGAGTACCGTTGGATCTGGTGTTCCAGTCGATTGCCGGCACCGAAGCGGCCAACGCCAGTTTCGGCATCAATCTGAACATCTTGCAGGAAGGTTATGAAGCGGGCCTGAGCCTCAATCGCGGCACACTCGGGCAGAACCTGATGTATTTCGAGACCGGCCAGGGCAGCGCACTGTCGGCCAACGCCCACCACGGCGTCGATCAACAGACCTGCGAGACCCGGGCCTATGCCGTGGCGCGGCATTTCAAGCCGTTTCTGGTGAACACCGTCGTAGGCTTCATCGGCCCGGAATACCTCTACAACGGCAAACAGATCATCCGCGCCGGCCTCGAAGACCACTTCTGCGGCAAGTTGCTCGGCGTGCCGATGGGTTGCGACATCTGCTACACCAACCACGCCGAAGCCGACCAGGATGACATGGACACCCTGCTGACCCTGTTGGGCGTGGCGGGGATCAACTTCATCATGGGCATCCCCGGCTCCGACGACATCATGCTCAACTACCAGACCACCTCGTTCCACGACGCCCTCTACGCCCGCCAGACCCTGGGCCTGAAACCGGCGCCGGAGTTCGAACAGTGGCTGGCGAACATGGGTATCTTCACCCAGGCGGACGGCAAGGTCCGCTTCGGCAACAACCTGCCGCCGGCGTTTCGCCAGGCGTTGGCGCAACTGGGATGAGTCAGATGGAAAAACCGCCCGTCGATCCACAAAACCCGTGGCTGGAGCTGCGTCGCCTGACCCCGGCGCGCATTGCCCTTGGCCGCACCGGCACCAGCCTGCCGACCCATGCGCAACTGGATTTCCAGTACGCCCACGCCCAGGCGCGGGACGCGGTGCATTTGCCGTTCGATCATGCCGGGCTCCGCGCCCAACTGACCGGGCGCCAGCGCGACAGCCTGCTGCTGCACAGCGCGGCGGTGGATCGCAACAGTTACCTGCAACGCCCGGATCTGGGGCGCAAGTTGAGCGATCAATCGGCGCAAGCCCTGCGCGAATACGCGCTGGCGCATCCGGGCGGGGTGGATCTGGTGATCGTGGTGGCTGATGGTCTCTCGGCGCTGGCGGTGCATCGGCATACCCTGCCGTTTCTCACCCGTCTGGAAGAACAAATGAGCGCCGACGAATGGTCGACAGCGCCGGTAGTGCTGGTGGAACAGGGCCGAGTGGCGATTGGCGATGAAATCGGCCAGTTGCTGGGCGCGAAAATGGTCGTGATGCTGATTGGAGAGCGTCCGGGCCTCAGCTCACCGGACAGCCTGGGTTTATATTTCACCTACAATCCAAAGGTCGGCCTCACGGATGCTTACCGCAACTGCATCTCCAATGTGCGGCTGGAAGGGCTCAGTTACGGCATGGCGGCGCATCGCTTGCTGTACCTGATGCGCGAAGCCTGTCGGCGACAGCTGTCAGGCGTTAATCTGAAGGACGAGGCGCAGGTTCAGACGCTGGAATCGGAAGCCGGTGCAGACATGAAGAGTAATTTCCTGCTCGATCCGCCCCCCGCCTGAACCGTTTCCGCATTGCGTTTCTGCGCCGGTTTCAGGCAGGATCGATGCACGGCCGCCCGGGTTTCCCATCGCCGTCAGAGCAGTTGAAGACAGCCACTTGAAGACGAGACCTATCATGCGGATTATTCAAGCGACCCTCGAACACCTGGACCTGCTGGCCCCGCTGTTCGTCAAATATCGCGAGTTCTACGGTTCCCTGCCCTATCCGGACTCGTCCCGGGCATTCCTCGAAAAACGCCTGCGGCGCAAGGAATCGGTGATTTACCTGGCCTTGGCCGATGACGACGACAAGAAGCTGATGGGTTTCTGCCAGCTCTACCCGAGCTTTTCCTCACTGTCGCTCAAGCGGGTGTGGATCCTCAATGACATCTACGTCGCCGAAGATGCCCGCCGTCAACTGGTCGCCGACAACCTGATCCGCACCGCCAAGCGCATGGCCAAGGAAACCCAGGCTGTGCGCATGCGCGTTTCCACCAGCAGCGACAACGAAGTGGCGCAAAAAACCTACGAATCCATCGGATTCAAGGAAGACACCGAGTTCAAGAACTACGTGCTGCCGATCAGCGACGAACTCTGATTTTTTCTAACAGTGTGGATGCAGGCCTTTGTGAAGAAGGTGCAACACCCTCGCCACAAAGGCCTGCACCTCACTCCGCCCTCGAAACGCCCCGCTACAAAACCAACGCGCTTTTCACCTGTCAGATCGTATAATCCTGTGCTTTCCGGCTTGTAAGAAAAACTACAACCGCTTGTAGGCTTACACCGAATCATCCGCACAGGCCTGCCGAGTCGGGCCATCACCACAGGTGCCCACATGGATTTCAACCCGATCGATATCATCCTGCATCTCGACGTCTACCTCGACATGCTGGTGAACAACTATGGGACCTGGATCTACGCCATCCTGTTTCTGGTCATTTTTTGCGAAACCGGCCTGGTGGTCACACCGTTCCTGCCGGGTGATTCGTTGCTGTTCATCGCCGGGGCGGTCGCTGCAGGCGGCGGCATGGACCCGGTACTGCTGGCCGGTCTGTTGATGCTGGCGGCAATCCTCGGAGACAGCACCAACTACGTGATCGGACGAACCGCCGGCGAGAAGCTGTTCAGCAATCCGAATTCGAAGATCTTCCGTCGCGACTATCTGCAACAGACCCACGACTTCTATGACAAGCACGGCGGCAAAACCGTGACCCTGGCGCGCTTCCTGCCGATCATCCGCACCTTTGCCCCGTTCGTCGCCGGTGTCGCAAAGATGCCTTACCCGCGCTTCTTCGGCTTCAGCGTGTTCGGTACCGTCCTGTGGGTCGGCGGTCTCGTAACGCTGGGTTACTTCTTCGGCAACGTGCCGTTCATCAAGAAGAACCTGTCGCTGCTGGTGGTCGGCATCATCCTGCTGTCGCTGGTGCCGATGATCATTGGCATGCTGCGCAGCCGACTCGGCGGCGCCAAAGCCCAATCGCACTAATTCGATGTGGTCACTGAGCGCCTGGCGACGCCGGCGCACTCTGGCGAAGCATCCGATTGCCGATGACATGTGGCAGCGGGTGCGTCACCACTTGAGTTTCCTTGACGGCATCAGCGCCGCGGAAGATCAGTGGCTGCGCGAAGCCTGCGTACTGTTTCTCGAAGACAAGCACCTGACTGCCCTGCCCGGCGTCGAGCTGCATCAGGAGCAACGCCTGCTGCTCGCCGCTCAGGCGCAATTGCCGCTGCTGCACCTTGGCGATTTGAACTGGTATCAGGGCTTCCACGAAATCATTCTGTACCCCGACGACTTCCTCAGCCCCCAGCGTCATCGCGATGCCAGTGGCGTCGAGCATGAGTGGGACGGCGAACACAGCGGTGAAGCCTGGCAACAAGGGCCGATCATCCTTGCCTGGCCCGGAGTGATGGCCAGTGGTGGCTGGGAAGGTTACAACCTGGTGATCCACGAACTGGCGCACAAACTCGACATGCTCAACGGTGACGCCAACGGCCTGCCACCGCTGCACGCCGACATGCGTGTAAAAGACTGGGCCCAAGTGATGCAGGCGGCGTACGACGACCTCAATCGCCAGCTCGACCGCCATCCCGACGCCGAAACCGCCATCGACCCGTATGCCGCCGAGAACCCGGCCGAGTTCTTCGCCGTCACCAGCGAGTACTTTTTCAGCGCCCCGGATCTGCTGCAGGAGGCTTATCCACAGGTGTATGCGCAGCTGCAGCTTTTCTACCGACAGGATCCCCTGGCACGACTGAAGCAACTTCAGGCCACGGACCCGGTCTATCAGGCACACGAGTAAGGCCTGGACGACCTTCGGTGCATGGCATCGCGGGTGGAATATGCCTATAATCGCCGCCACTTTTTGGTCAATCCGGCCAAGTGTTTTGGTCTACTAACGGGGGCAACGCCCAATGAGCTACAGCAAGATTCCGGCTGGCAAAGACCTGCCGAACGACATCTACGTCGCGATCGAGATCCCGGCCAACCACGCGCCGATCAAATACGAAATCGACAAAGACAGCGATTGCCTGTTCGTTGACCGTTTCATGGCCACCCCGATGTTCTACCCGGCCAACTACGGTTACATCCCGAACACCCTGGCTGACGACGGTGATCCCCTGGACGTGCTGGTCGTAACCCCTTACCCGGTTGCTCCAGGTTCGGTGATCCGCGCGCGTCCGGTCGGCATCCTGAACATGACCGACGACGGCGGCGGCGATGCCAAAGTCATCGCAGTTCCACACGACAAGCTGTCGCAGCTGTACGTGGACGTGAAGGAATACACCGACCTGCCAGCCCTGCTGATCCAGCAGATCGAGCACTTCTTCGCGAACTACAAAGATCTCGAAAAAGGCAAATGGGTGAAAATCGAAGGCTGGGACGGCGCTGACGCTGCCCGTGCCGCGATCACCAAGTCGGTTGCCGCCTACAAAGGCTAAGCCTCGCGACCTGCGACACGCTTGAAGAAAACCCCGGTTGATCCGGGGTTTTTTGTGCCTGGGCGGCAAGGGCCTAAACAGCTTGTTTATGGCGGCCTACAGAAAAGTTTTAGCGTGTGTAATTTCCCACAAGAACGCCTTACATCTCGTCGCAAAATTTGCCTCGATTTTGAACGCAAGGTTTATTCAAACCGCTCTGGGCCGGCCTTAGACTCGTGTTTATGAGAAAGAACACTAGTGGTCCAAGATTCAAGGCACTCCTGGAAGCTGCGAACATCACCACCACGGGATTCGCAAAGTTCTGGGGCACGGAAGCCCAAAACGTTCATAACTGGTACACCCGGGGCGTACCCGCGTACCGCATGGAAGAGGTCTCACGCCTGCTGTCCGTCAACAGCCAATGGCTGAAGACCGGCGAAGGCCCGAAAGAAGCCCCGCGGTTGCACGCAGATCCGGGTCAGACGTTCGATACCCAAGCCATCAGTGGCGTCTACACGGTGCTCGAATCCAACGACATCGCACTGCCGCTCTACAAGGAAGCGCCCACGACTGCCGGCTCCGGCAAGACCCACGTCATCAAGGACCCGGAGCAAACCGTCCGCCTGCCCCGCAGCCACCTCGAAACCCTGAACATCCACCCCACCGACGCCATCTGCACCCACATGATCGGCAACAGCATGGCGGAGAAAATCGAAGACGGCTCCACCCTCGCCATCGACCGCAGCCTCACCCAGGTGGTGGACGGCGAAATCTACGCCATCGAACACGACGGCATGCTGCGCATAAAATACCTGCACCGCATGCCCGGCAACGCATTGCGTCTGCGCAGCCACAACAGCGCCGAATACCCGGACGAGATCTTCCGCGCGGCGCAGATCGAGGAGCAGAGGATTCATGTGCTGGGGTGGGTATTCTGGTGGTCGACACTGAACAAGCGGCGGCCGGTGGTGCCGTTTCTCTGACCCTCCATCACTCTGTGCCCCTGCACAGAACCGGGTGGGAGCGGGCTTGGTCCGGGCGGCGATCCGACGAAGAGGCCCGGATACACGGTACAAATTCCTGCGTCCTGCCGCACAAATCGCTCTATTACGCACTTGAGACTGGGCATCCCCAACAAAACTCAGTATCCTGCGCCCCACATTCGCGCATCGACCCGCCAAGCGGCCCAGATGACGCCTGACGCGGCAGACCACTGTCTGACCAAGTCCCACAGCCGGACGCAAGATCCGGATGTACGTTTTGAAGGCTGGCGCGGTTTACCAAAAATAAACCAAGCCAGTCCCCGAGAAGCCGGCCACAAGCCGGCTTTTTAATGCCTGTTGGAAAAGTGATTTTCGAGAGGCGTTCAGCCAATTGCTGATCAACACCAAATTGTGCGACAGGTACTTGCACAATTGTTCAGTGAAAAAGCTCTTGGCAACTTCGATGCTCAATACACTACAAGGACGTTCAAGATTGTTCCCATCTGCCCTGAATTCACGCCTGAAATCCGTCGGACTGGTTTCGACCATATGCCTCAGCCTGACAGCTTGCGTGGGAGTAGGAATCTCCCTCCCGGAAAAAGTCACACTGAAAACCGACGCCTACAGAGCACAAAGTTACCGCTCATTCACCCCGCAGATCACCCGAACAGCAAGATCAACTCTCACCCGCGAATGGTGCGGGATCACTGTCTGGGCGCTGGTGATCCCGGTGCCGTTGAAACTGCCGGTGTGCAATTCGTACTACGAGCAATCCTTTGGCAGCGACGAATTCGGCAGGGAAGTCGTCCTCCTCAACACGCAACAAACCGTGCCCTCCCCGCTCTACGCCTGCGGCCCACTCATGGTGCTGGGACCAATCGTTCACGGTTACGAAGGCAATGCCCTGTGCGGTGTTTTTCCTAAATGAACAGATGATTCATGGATAACTAAACGACTTCACCAACGTCAACTCCCCCACCGCCCGCATCGGCACCAGAAACGTCTCCATCTTCTCGCTCGGCGTCCCTTCCTCGGTAATCACCGTCACCTGTGCGGTAGTCAACGGCTGCACCGCCTCTTCCCCACCCTCGTCATCCCCGCGATAGCCACCGCCGAAGTAGTTCACATAGACCAGATACTGCCCCTTGATCGGCGCCGGCATGGCGAAGATCTCCGGGCCGTAGCCGGTGGTCACGTCGACGTCCAAAGCCGCACCATTGGGGGCGACTCGGTCGCCGTACCAGATGTGCGCGCCGTCAGGCGTGATCAGGTGCAGGTCAAGGTCGGTGCCGTCGCTGTCCCAGGACAGCAGCACGCGCAGTTTGGCCGGGGTGGCGCCGCCGCTGGCGTTGAGGAATTGGGTGCGATGGCGTTGCTGGCCGTCCGGGCTGCGGACTTCGACGCTGTTGCTGCCGTTGGGAAACGAGAACGGGCGGTCGAAGCGGCCGCTGTCGTCGATTTTCAGCGGCATGCTGACGCCGTTGACGATCAGGCGGCCGGGCTCTTTGTTTTTCGGGGTGGCTTTGATTTCGCCACTGATGCGGGCGGTGTTGGCCTGACCGAGCGGGGTGTTCACCGAGGAGGCCGGGTAGTTGACGGTCTGGCGGAAACTTTCACCCTCGCCTTCGGCCGCGCCGGTGCGCCAGCCGCCGACCGGGGTGTCGAGTTTGACGCCGTCAGCGGCAATCACCGGCGAAGCAGCGGCAAATACGCAGAGCAACAGCAAGACCTGTGGATAACGGAGTGTCATGGTCTATTCCAGCAAAAGGTGACGGGCGAGCCCTTCGATATAGGTTTCATCCTGGCCGTTGGGGTGTGCTTCAAAGGCCAGGTGCAGGTATTCGTGAGTCAGGTCGAGGCGATCCTGCAAGGACAGCACGCCGCGCACATAGATGCGCTGGCGTTCGCGGTCGACGAAGGGGCGGCCGAAGGCGAGTTTGCACACGGCGAACGTGCTGACTTCGTTGTAGCCGGTTTCGCTTTCCAGCCTCGGACGCCAGCCACGCCGCTGTTTTTGCAGCCAGTCCTGCGTGGCAGGCAGCGCTTCGCAGGACGCCACCGGGTTGTCCCAGCGACTGAGGCTGGCGCGTGGATAGGCGTGCAGCAGAATCGCGTCGTAACGCTGGCCGGCATGGGCTTGTTCGACGGCTTGTTGCCAGGCGAGTTTGTCGGGCCCGGGTTGATCGGAGTGATAGGTGACGGTGCTGCCGGCCAGCACCAGATCCGCCGTCCAGGCGGCGATGCTGCGCGATTCGGCGGAAGCAGGACGCGGGGCAACACGCTGGCGGGTGCTGCTGTCATCAATGCTCAAACATTCGCCATTGCGCGTGGCGTTTTGCAGCAGATACGTGCGGATCGCCACGGCCAATGCTTTAGCCGCTTCGGCAGGTTCCGGTTTGGCTTCACGCTCCAGCACTCGGGCGACGTACTCTTCACGATCGAGCCGAGCCACAAGTTTGTCGTTGAGCAGAAACAACTCGCCGTCGCTGTGGATATCCAGCGCATTGCCGTTGGCGAATTCGACGCGGTAATCGCCCTGCAACGGGCCCGAAGTCACCGCCCGATCACCGGCCAGAACCCGGGTAACGGGATAACGCGAAAACAGACCCACCTCGACACATCGCCCGGCGTCCGCCGGCCAGGAAGCAGGCAACACCGTCGCCAACGCCGAACCGTAATGCCGCAACACCATCTGACTGGTACCCCGACCACCCGCCCAGATCGGCGAGCCGTCCGCCGTCCAGCCAGCGAATCCGCCCTGGCGTGATTGAGGGTCCTGATCGCCGAGCCAGCTCCAGGTTTTCACCCGCAGGCGGCCGCCGAGTTCACCGACGACATTGCCGTCCGCCGCGTTCAGCACTACGTCGAGCAGCACACGACGCATCTGATCCTGGGCCGGCAGCCACGCCAAAACCTTCAGCAAGTCAGCCACGGAAACCCGAGTAGCCGGTTGCACCGATGGCAAATCCAGCAACCACGACGGCGCCTGTCGCGCCTGCCAATAGGTTCTCCAATCGCCAGCGGTTATGCCCAACCGCACCGGCTCAAAATACAATCCGCACGATTTCACCAGCGCCTGATCACGCTCGATCTTGCCGCCCGCTGCGCAGCAATAAACCTCTTCCTTCGACTGCCCGCGACATTTATAAGCCGGCTCGCGAGCGCCGGTATCCACCAGCCACGCGTAAACGAACACCTTCCACAGACTGCCCAGCGGCGTATCCAGAGACGAAGGCAGCGGCTCGCGAGCGGTCAGTTGCGTGGTGTTCAGCGATAGCAGTTCGCCCTTGTAGGCCACGCGCAGCGGTTCGTCCTGCGCCGTCGCCAGCGCAGGAATCACACACATCAGCAGCCATACCAGCGGCCGGGTCATGTCAGTTGACCGTGACCTGACCGAGGGCCGCTTTCGCTTCCTGAGCCTGATGCTGCGGCGCGTAGACCTGAGTGAAGCGCACTGGCGGCAGGTTGAACTGACCCTTCTGCGAGAAGCGCACCAGATGGCGCAGACGCAATTCACCGCTCAGCGCATCCACCGGCACCGCGTAGGCCAGTTGGCCCGGTTCGAACCGCGCCTTCTCCAGCGCGGTCGGCTCGGTGCCGTCCTTGCCCTGCAACTTGATGCCCCACGTAGTTCGCTCGACATCCGCGCCCGGCGGCAGCGGCACTTCGAGCATGCCGTAGCGCAGCGGTTTCGGTGCCTTGCTGGTGAGGATCACTTCGTCCAGGTACAGGCTGTCGCTGGACAGTGGTTTAGTACCGACCGGCTCCAGTTTGAAGGTAAAGGCTTCGTCACCCGGTACCAGACGCGACAGGCGCCGAGTGATGGTCACGGCCATCGGATCGACCGCCGGCTGCTGGGTCTGGAAGCTCAGCGCCGCTCGCAGCGGACGCTCCTGAGTGCCCGACACCGTCAACACGCTCGGTACTGGCGCAGCCCCCTGCCACGACCAGTACATCTCGCCGGTCGCGCCGTAGTTTTTCTTCCAGCCTTCGCCGGGTGCCAGCGCGATGGTCGGCGACGCCTGGGCGATACTGCGTTGCAGCCAGGTCAGCGCCAACGCACGTTCAAGGGTCGATTGCTGCGGCAACAGGCGTTGCAACAACGCCGTCGCACGCGCCTGATCGAACGGTTGCAGCGACAGGTTCAGCGCTTCGGCAAACGGCTGCGAGCTGACGGCCAAGCGCTGTTGCGCAGCACCCAGCTGACGATTGAACGCGTCCGGCAAAGCAACTTTCGACTGTGTGGCCAGCGATGCGGTCAAGACCCGCGCCGCCGCCAGACCGAGCGCCGAATCCGGGTCGCTCATCACCAGACTGTCTTCGCCGTCGTCCATCAGGGTTTCGGCATTGCCTTCACCAGCCTTCGCCAGATCGTCCATCAAGCCGCTGAGCAGCGTGTTGACCGGCAAGTGCATCTGTTTGGCGAACGACAGAATCAGCGCCCGTTGCAGCAAAGGTGTATTCGGCGCCTGCTTGGCGTAGACCTCCAGCACCCGCTGCCAATGCTCCGGCGGCAGAGTCAGATCCAGCACCTGGCTGGCGTTCCAGTCGGCGTAGTAGGCGTAAGCGGTGAGGAACGCATCCGGCTCGCCGTCGAAGCCCCACCAGGTGAAGCTCGCCGACGGCCCGGCCATTTGCACCAGCCGCAGACGGCTGTTCTGCATGATCAGACGCAAGCGGTCGCGGATCTGCAGGCTCGACGCCAGCGACGGATAAGCGATGCTCAGCGGCAGCAAGCGGCTGGCGGTCTGCTCGACGCCGCCGTACGGATAGCTCAGCAGATCGTCGAGGGCCGAACGGAACAGCGCTTGCGGGCTGTCATCCAGACGCAGGCGAATGTCGGTGGCGTCCGCCGGCAGGCTCAGCGGTGTATCGCCGCTGGCCACGTCGAGGCTCTGGGTCTGCGTCACTTGCCAGCCTTCACCGGTGGCGGTCAGGCGCACCGCGAGGGCGTCGGCGGTCTTGCCGTCCTGCACCAGCTCGGCGGTCCATTCGCCGGTGGCCAACGCGAAGGCCGGCAGCGGCAGGTAGTTGATGCCGTTGTTGAGGGTCACCGGCAGACGCTGTTCGGCGCCGGCGTAGTGCGTCACCAGCTCGGCCTTGACCGGTTTCTCGGCCTGGCTGAAGGCGAACACGCCAAGTTGCGGCTGGTCACCCTTGCGGAATTTGCTCGGCCCGCTCCACTTCAGGTACAGCGGTTTTTCCGAGCGCACGAACTGCTTCTTCTGCCCGACCTGACCGTCATCGGCAATCGCCCGCGCGGTGATGCGCCAGCGGGTCAGCGAGTCCGGCATCTTGAAGGTGAAACGGGTCTTGCCGTTGGCGTCGGTCAGCAATTCCGGCTGCCATGCAGCGGTGTCGACGTCTTCGCGACGCGGCCGCTCCAGCACTTTCACCCCACGCTCGCTGCGGTTGGCCTTGCCCGGTGCGCCGGGGCTGCCCGGCAATGCCACGTCGTAGCTGATGAACGACAGGCTGGCGCTGGTGCGCACATTGTTACGGCGTGGGTGGTAGAAGAACTGATCGATGGTCGGCGCGACTTCCGGTTGCAGCGCATAGACCATTTCATCCACGACGCTGACCGTCAGGTGCGCCGGCACAGCCTTGCCGGCGAACTGCGTGGTCAGGTCGACCGTCACGGTATCGCCCGGCTGATACGTCTCTTTGTCGGTCTTGATCGCCACATCGATCTGCGGCGCGACGACCTTGATCCCGGCGTTCTGGAAGCTGTACTGACCGCCCCTGGTGTAGAGCACCGAGAACGTCAGGTTCGGCGCGAAGTTGTCCTTCACCGGGATGCGTGCGCGGTATTGGGTGTCGCTGAGTTTCTCAAGCTTCAGCCAGTCGCCGCCCTTGGCCAGCAGCGCAGTGGCTTCGACCTTGTCGCGCTCCAGCGACAGCAGCGCATCGCTGACTGGCTCCGGGAATGTGATCAGCGCCAGTGCTTCGTCGCCGGCCTTGTACTCGGGTTTGTCGAGGACAATTTCCACGGTGCCCGGCACTGCCTTGACGCCGTCGCCGGTGACCGAATGACCGGTCGCACCGAGCACTCGACCGTGCTGATCCTTCAACGACAGGTTGTAGGTCCCCGGACGATCGAACGCCACGCTGAAGCCTTTGTCTTTCGCCGCCAGTTTGCCCTCGCCGGTGGTCTGGTCTTCCAGACGCACCCAGCTGTAGCTGCTCGGCACCACGGCCTGCGCCTGTTGGCTGCCACCCTCGTTGGCGTAGCTGAACGCGACCTTGTCACCGACCGCGCTGAAACGCTGCGGCGCGGTCAGACGGAAGCTGGCAGCGCCGCGGTCGATGAGGATTTCCTTGGTGGTCTTGACCCGATACGCCGCGCCATCGCTGGCAAACACGGTGAGCATGTAGCGACTCGGTTTGTCGGCGGCCGGCAGGTCGAGGCTCGCGTTGCCCTTGCTGTCGGTGGTCAGTTCGGTGCTGGTCAGCTCCACCGGGAATTGCCCGAGGTATTGCAGCTCGTTGTCGACCATCGACAGTTGCTGGGCACGCAGGCTCAGGGTCAGCTTGGCGTTGGCCACCGGCTTGCCGTCCGGGTACAGCAGCACCAGGCTGCCTTTCACCGGCTCGCCGGTGCGGTAATCCTGCTTGGCCAGGTTCAGCGAGATTTCAAAGTGCGGCTTGATGTACTCCGCCACCCGGAAGGCGCTGCTGTAGGCCTGATCCTTGTAATTGAAACGCAGCTCGTAACCGCCGGCCACCGCGTTGTCCGGCAACTGGAAACGGCCCTGGGTGCCGGCCTTGGAATCGAGTTTCAGATCAAGACGCTGCAACTCGGTGCCGGTGGCATCGAGCACGCTGACATTGACGTCCGCCGCGCCCGGCAACACCGAATCCCGCGCGTTCTTGAATTCGCGGCCAACGATTTTCAGCGACACCCAATCACCCGGGCGATACAGCGGCCGATCGGTGAAGGCGTAGAGTTTGGTGTCGTAGATTTCGCTGTCGTAATAGAAGTTTTCCGAGACGAACACCCCGCCCTCTTCGTCCTCGCCTATGACGAACGAACGCTCCGGGCTGACGTGTTTCAGGCGCAGCAGACCGTCGGTATCGGTGGCGCCGCTGCTCATTACGCCGAGGCCGTCGGTCCACAGCACATTGACCTTCGGCACCGAGCTGCCTTCGTGTTTGCGCGCGGCCCACACCAGCAATTCATCACCGGCAATCTTGCTTACCGCGACGGTGTTGGAAACGAAAACCATGGTGGTCGCACGGTATTTGCCGATCAGCGCTTCAACCAGGTACAGACCCGGTTTCAGATTGCCCAGCGGGATGTAGACGTTGCCCGGCGCAACGCTGACGAACTCGCTGGAAGAGCCGGCCAAATTCACACCTGCAGGTGGCTGGATCGGTTTGGCCTGCCACAGCGGATAACGGAACTGGCTGACCACCGGCAGGCCCGGAATCAGGGCGAACTGCGGTTGCGCGTCGTACGGCGTCGGCGCGGCGATGGCATTGCCCATCTTCAGCTCCGGCACTTCCTCGGTGACTTGCTGACGCGACTCGTAGGAGAACGCACGCTGCATCACCCGACGGGATTTGCGGTACCAGTTGTCCCACAGATACGCGAGGGTGTTCGACAGGCCTTCGCCCTTGAACTGGCCGTCGCTGACGACACGGTGCAGGTTCTTCTGGCGCTTGAGGAAGTCCAGCGGCTTGTCGATCTTGTACACGCGGATGTCGGCGCCGCCGTACGGTTCCATGCGGAAACGACGGTAATCACGGCCCGGCGCTTCAAGGCGAACCACCGCCTGTTCGTCGCTGGCGAAACTGCTGTCGGCCAGCAGGAAAAAGCTCTCACCGGACACCGGTGTGTAGCCGCTTGGCTCCACGGTGTCTTCGGCATTCACGGCCGAAAGCGGCAGGACTGACAGCAACAGAAAAGGCAGTAAACGCAGCATGCGGGCACCGGTCATTGGGAGAGAAAGTTCAGTCGATAGACGCCGATGAAGTTGGGGTTGGCTGCGTCGGGTATCCATCGGGTGTCCTTCCATGTCATGAGTTGCTGCAGGCTTGCCGAACGCATGCCGTTGTCGGTTGGGGTGGTCGTGCCGGTGTGATAGGCGATGTAGCGGCCCATCCAGATCATCAGGTGCTGGTCGTCGCCCTGATCGAAAAACATCAGATCGCCGGGCCGTGCCTGGGACACGTCGCGGCCGATCAGATGGCTGTTGAACTGAATCAGTTTGATCGCGTTGACGTAGGGCCCGACCTTGCCGCCGCCCTGCTGCCATTGCTGGGCGAGCTTGCGCTGGTCGGCGCTCAGGTCCAGCTCCGGCGGCAGATAGCGATTGGACACGCCATTGCTGCGCAGCCATTTGTCGTCATGGACTTTCAGCGCTTCGTTGGCGGCGAAACGCACCAGGCCGGCGCAATCCTGCTGATACCAGCGCGGGCTCGGGCCTTTGCTCAATTGTTCCTGGGCGATGCGCACGAACCAGGCGCGAAACACCTGAGACTGCTGCGGATCGAGGGCCGGAGCCTCAACGGCTCGGGCGCCGGCGCTGAGCAACAGCGCCAGCAAGCCGAGGCTGCGAATCAGTCCGGTCACAGCGCTTTCCACTCCAGCGGCAGCCATTGCCAGTGTCCGTCAGGCTCGCTGCCTTCCGGCAAAGTCAGGGCGTATTTGCCCATGCCGCCGAGGGTGCGCAGTTTCGGGATCAGGTAGGTCTGCGCGGCGTTGTAGAACACCGGTTCCATGTCCTGCGGTAGGCTGTCGAGGGTTTCCTGCTGGATCAGTTGCGCCATCGAATCCGGGCCGAAGTAGATCGGCATCAGCACGTCTTTGGGCAACACATCGGCCATCGGCGGGAAGCGCTTGTCGAGGGTGCCGAGGGCCTTGTCGACCAGTTTGTCGTCGAGGGAAAACAGCAGCGTCGAACCATGGCGTGCCAGGCTGACTTTCATGAAGGCACGGCCGGTGATCGCGTCCGGATTCTCGGCATCCTTTGCCGCATACGGACCGAAATTGGAACTGACCTGACGCTGCCAGAGATGGCTCTGGCCTTCCTGTTTCTCGACCACCGGGAACGCGTGCTCTTCGACGTTGCCTTCATAGGCGCCGACCATCGAATCGAACAGCGTGCCGATATCCGCGTCGAGTTTGCCGTTGTCTTCGTCGTTCAGAGTGGCCACCAGCAAGGGCGTGTACAGCCGCGAATCGGCGTACCAGCACAGGCCCGCCGCGCCGGCCACGTGTTCGGTGAGTTTCTGCGCCACCGCTTCTTCGGCGCCGAGTTTCACCAGCAACGGTTTCTGCGGCTCGGCAGCGACCGGCAGAGTCACGCAGGCACTGGCGCCCAGCGGCATGGCTTGCCAGACCGGTTTGAAATCGAAGTCCGGCTGGTTCTCCAGCTCATCCATGGCCAGGAAGCTGTGCCAGCCCTTGTCGTCCATGTCGAAACGCAGACCGGCGAAATTCGGGATGAAACGCTGGTAACCCATGGCCAGGACGCTGGAATTGACTGACAGACGCTGCTTGGTTTCAGGTGTCTTGGCCGTGAGCCCGAATGCCTCGGGGAACAGTTTTTCGCCGTTGAGCAAAGCCGCCAGCGCTTGCGGCGAAACGTGGCCGGATTCCTCGGAAGCGCCACTTTCCGGGTCGTAGAACTTGCTCGGGTTGGACAACACCACCAGTTTGTCGCCACGGGAAGCAAACAACAGGGATTTGCTGGCGTTGTAGGTCAGCTGATACAGCGGCACTTCGTCGCCACCGACTTTCAGGGTGCTGAGCACGCTCAGTTGCGAATCATCCAGGGCGACTTTCGCCAGCGGCTCCAGCACCTTGGCCAGACCGCCGCGATCCATCACCAGCAGGAAATCCTTCAGCCGACCATCGGCGCCGCGCCACAACGCTACGTCTGCCGGTTGATCGAAGAGTTGCTCGATCAGGCTGTCCTGCAGCTTCAAGTCATGCTCGTAGATGATCCGCCGCAGACTGCCGATCAACCCGAGGCGGTCGGCGTGGGTTTCGTAATAGAAGACGAAATCCTCGGTGAGCGTGGCCTTGAGGAACGGCACCGTCAGCAGGTCCTTGGGCAACTGGCTCAGGGAGCGGGTCTCCAGCAGCGCATCCGGGCGGCTCAGACCGAGTTTGTCGCTGGCCAGTGCCGCCGCCGGTAGCTTGGGCTTGTGCATCAGCCAGCCGAGCCCGCCCGCCACGCCGGCCACCAGGCACAGCCCGGCCACCAGCAACGGCCAGCGCCGGGAAGGTTTGGCGGTGGGTGCGGCGGTCGCCGGGGTCTCAGTGTTTTCGCTCATCTTCTCGCTCATGTTCCCAAAGCTCGGCAGTTCATCCGTGGTGCGGGATGCTTAATAGTTGAAAGTCTTGACCAGCAGCAGATCACCGATGGCCCGCAGGGGCACGATGAACGTTTCGCGTTTTTCGTCGACAGTGTTTTCGTTGAGCACCAGCGTGATCTGCGAGGTGATGACCTCGTTCTGGTTGCTGGTCTCCTCGAAGTTATAGCCGCCGTTACCGAAGTTGCCCCAATAGTTGACGTAAACCAGATAGGTGCCATGCAGCGGCGCGGTCATGGTGAACATTTCCGGGCCGGGACCATCGACACCGTCCGGATCGAGCCCGCCGCCGTTGCTCATCGCCGGTCGCGCCCAGAAGGCGTGCTGGCCGTCAGGCGTAATGACATGCAGGTCGAGTTCGGCTTTAGGGTCATCCCAGCCGAGCACCACGCGGATCCGCGCCGGCGTGCGCAGGTTATTGGCTTCGTAGAATTGAACGCGCTTGAGCGACTGGCCGTCGGCACTGATCACCTCGACGCTGTTGGAACCGGCGCCGAACGCGTACGGCCGGGCGAAACGGCCCTGGTCGTCGGTGTACAGATTCAGTGGATTGCCATTCACCGCCAGGCTGTGGGGCGGGCGCAGATGCCCGATTGCCTTGAGCTGGCCCTCGATCATCGTGCGATTGCGCTGGATGCCGCGATCAATCGGCGGTGTGGGATAGGCGACCTGCGGGTTTTCCGTGCGATCGAGCAGCCCGTGATAGCGCCAGCCGCCCACCGGCTCCGACAGCTCCGCGCTCGGCGCCGCCAGCAGCGCGGGCGCGCAGGCCAAGCCGATCAGCAGCAAAAGAAGTGAACGCATGTGATGCCTCCTGCCATGCCTGACGAAACCTTGCACCCGATCCTCGGCGCTTCACAGTGGGCGATACTGCGTTTCGTCTGAAAGACCCGTGACTGTCGGGTCGTAGAAGGCGCGAAGGTTAGCGATTCGGCAGTTTTTTAACAATCGGATACATCTGGATTTGCGGTGGGAATCACGGCGCCCAGTGGACGATGAGCCGAATAGGCGTCATATTCGGCTCACGAAATGAGCCGAATAGCGTTTCTATTCGGCTCACGCACTCAGGAATGGCATTGCATGGCAACTCATTGGATCTGGCAACAGCCCGATTGGCCCGACTTCAACTGGCAGGCAGAGCGTCTCACTGCACTGTTGCGCGAATGCGTTCAGGCGCAGGGACAATTGATGGGCATGGCGGGATCAGTGGGCAATTCACTGAGCGCTCAGACTGAGCTGGACGCGTTGCTGCAAAACATCGTGACCTCCTCGGCCATCGAGGGGGAACAGTTGAATGTTGAATCCGTGCGCTCCTCATTGGCACGACGTCTGGGGCTGGAATCGCCTGATGGCGACCACGTCAGCAAGCGCAGCGAGGGGCTGGCACAGCTGATGCTCGATGCCACTCAGCGCTTTGCCGAACCGCTGACGCTGGAACGATTGCTGGAATGGCATTCATGGCTGTTTCCAGAACAGGAGAGTGGTTTCCTTTCGCGAGCAATCAATGTCGGCACATTACGCGGCGATGAGCCAATGCAGGTGGTTTCCGGACGAATCGAGCGTCCGACCGTGCATTTCGAAGCGCCACCGCGACAGGGCCTCGAGCGGCAACTCGACAGTTTTCTTAAATGGTTCGACGCCAGTCAGCATCAGGCGGGCCTCGATCCTTTACTGCGAGCCGGTATCGCACACTTCTGGTTCGTCACCCTGCACCCATTCGACGACGGCAATGGGCGCCTGACTCGCACCCTCACCGATCTGGCACTGGCTCAGGGCGAAGCGCAGGCCATTCGTTTTTATGCGATGTCCGCCAGCATCCTCGATGATCGAGCGGGCTATTACCGGATTCTCGAATCCAGCCAGAAAGCCATGCTGGACATTACCGACTGGCTCGCATGGTTCCTGCAAACCCTGCTGCGCAGTCTGCAACAGGCCATCGCGCGGATTGAAAGTGTGTTGGGAAAATCACGCTTCTGGCAGGCGCACCGGGAATCCGGGCTGTCGGCGGAGCAGATCAAAGTGCTCAATCGCTTGCTCGACGGTGGTGAGCGCGGTTTCGAGCACGGTATCAGTGCAGCGCAATACCAGAGTGTGGCCAAGGTCTCCAAAGCCACGGCCACCCGACATCTGGCGGAGCTGCTGGAAAAGGGTTGCCTGCAACGTCTTCCGGGCGGCGGACGCAGCACTCGGTATCAGATTCAATATCCGGGCGAATCGACCGACTGACACCCTTGTCCGTCGGCCCGCTCATTTGCCCATACCCCCCCTATCTGCTAGTGTCGCGCCGGTTTAACGTCAACCGGAATTAGCCGCCATGGCCCGCAAAAAAGCTGCACTGGATTTCGAACAGTCCCTCGCCGACCTGCAAACACTGGTCGAGCGTCTGGAGAACGGTGAATTGTCGCTGGAAGACTCGCTGACCGCTTTCGAGCAGGGCATCGGCCTGACCCGTGACTGCCAGGCGGCGCTGGCCCAGGCCGAGCAAAAGGTCCAGGTGTTGCTGGAGCGCGATGGCGAACTCGCCGAGGAACCCTTCGACGCGGATCAGCCAGAATGATTGCAGCGTATTCGGCCACCAGCCAGGCGCGGGTCAACGCGGCACTGGAAACCCTGTTCAATGCCCCGCTGCCGGAACTGGCGCGCCTCTATGAAGCCATGCGCTATAGCGTGATGAACGGCGGCAAACGCGTGCGCCCGCTGCTGGCCTACGCCGCATGCGAAGCCCTCGGCGGCAAGGCCGGGCAGGCCAACGGTGCAGCCTGCGCAGTTGAGCTGATCCACGCTTACTCGCTGGTACACGACGATTTGCCGGCGATGGACGACGACGATTTGCGTCGCGGCCAGCCGACTACTCACAAGAAATTCGACGAAGCCTGCGCGATTCTGGCCGGCGACGGCTTGCAGAGCCTGGCCTTTAGCGCCCTGCTCGACCCGCGCCTGAGCGACCTGAGTGCGGACATCCGCCTGCAACAGGTCACGGCGCTGGCGCACGCGGCGGGCCCGGCCGGCATGGTCGGCGGTCAGGCCATCGACCTCGGTTCGGTCGGCCTCAAGCTCGATCAGAAAGCCCTCGAACAGATGCACCGGCACAAGACCGGCGCGCTGATCGAGGTCAGCGTCAAGCTCGGCGCCCTGGCCAGCGGCCGCGCCGAGAGGGATGAACTCAAGGCTCTGCAAAGTTATGCACAGGCCATTGGCCTGGCATTCCAGGTGCAGGACGACATCCTCGACGTCGAAAGCGATACCGAAACCCTCGGCAAACGCCAGGGCGCCGACATCGCCCGCGACAAGCCGACCTACCCGGCCCTGCTCGGCCTCGACGCCGCCAAGGCCTATGCCCTGGAACTGCGCGATCAGGCCCTGCACGCGCTGCGACCGTTTGACGCGGCCGCCGAGCCATTGCGCGATCTGGCCCGGTATATCGTCGACCGGCGCAACTAAAGGCTAATCAGCCAAAAAAGACCAACGCGTGGGCAGGGGACGATGCATCAGGTAAACTGCCGCATCTTTTATACCTATAACGATTCGCCTGATGCCCACGACGTTTCATGAGATTCCCCGCAAGCGCCCGACCACGCCCCTGCTCGACCGCGCTAACACGCCGGACGGCCTGCGCCGGTTAGGCGAAGCCGAGCTGGAAACCCTGGCTGATGAGTTGCGCCTGGAATTGCTCTACACGGTCGGCCAGACCGGCGGGCATTTCGGTGCCGGCCTGGGCGTCATCGAGCTGACCATCGCGTTGCACTACGTCTTCGACACCCCGGACGACCGGCTGGTGTGGGACGTCGGTCATCAGGCCTATCCGCACAAGATCCTCACCGGTCGTCGCGAGCGCATGGAAACCCTGCGCCAGAAGGACGGCATCGCCGCTTTCCCGCGCCGCTCCGAGAGCGAGTACGACACCTTTGGCGTCGGCCACTCCAGCACCTCGATCAGTGCCGCGCTGGGCATGGCCATCGCCGCCCGCCTGCAGAACAGTGATCGCAAGGCGATTGCCGTGATCGGTGACGGCGCGCTGACCGCCGGCATGGCCTTCGAGGCGCTGAACCATGCGCCGGAAGTGGACGCCAACATGCTGGTGATCCTCAACGACAACGACATGTCGATCTCGCGCAACGTCGGCGGTCTGTCGAACTATCTGGCGAAGATCCTTTCCAGCCGCACCTACGCGAGCATGCGCGAAGGCAGCAAAAAAGTGCTGTCGCGCCTGCCTGGCGCCTGGGAAATTGCCCGTCGTACCGAAGAATATGCCAAAGGCATGCTGGTTCCCGGCACCCTGTTCGAAGAGCTGGGCTGGAACTACATCGGCCCGATCGACGGCCACGACCTGCCGACCCTGATCGCCACCCTGCGCAACATGCGCGATCTGAAAGGTCCGCAGTTCCTGCACATCGTCACCAAGAAAGGCAAAGGCTTCGCCCCGGCGGAAGTCGACCCGATCGGTTACCACGCCATCACCAAGCTGGAGCCGCTGGACGCCCCGGCCGCCGCGCCGAAGAAGGCCGGTGGGCCGAAGTACTCCGGCGTATTCGGTGAATGGCTGTGCGACATGGCCGCTGCCGACCCGCGCCTGGTGGGCATCACCCCGGCGATGAAGGAAGGTTCGGATCTGGTGGCGTTCAGCGAACGCTTCCCGCTGCGCTATTTCGACGTGGCGATTGCCGAGCAGCACGCCGTGACCCTTGCGGCCGGCATGGCCTGCGAAGGCGCCAAACCGGTGGTGGCGATCTACTCGACGTTCCTGCAGCGCGGTTACGACCAGTTGGTGCATGACGTCGCGGTGCAGAACCTCGACGTGCTGTTCGCCATCGACCGCGCCGGTCTGGTGGGCGAAGACGGCCCGACCCACGCCGGGAGCTTCGACCTGTCTTACCTGCGCTGCATCCCGGGCATGGTCATCATGACCCCGAGCGATGAAAACGAACTGCGCAAGATGCTCACCACCGGTCACCTGTACAACGGCCCGGCGGCGGTGCGTTACCCGCGCGGCACCGGCCCGAACGCAACCATCGAGAAAAACCTCGAACCGATCGAGATCGGCAAGGGTGTGATTCGTCGTCAGGGCGGCAAGGTCGCCCTGCTGGTGTTCGGCGTGCAGCTGGCCGAAGCGCTGATTGTCGCTGAAACGCTGGACGCCACCGTGGTCGACATGCGTTTCGTCAAACCGATGGACGAAGCGTTGGTGCGTGAAGTGGCCGCCAGCCACGACCTGCTGGTGACCATCGAGGAGAACGCGATCATGGGCGGCGCCGGCGGCGCGGTCAGCGAATTCCTCGCCCGTGAAAACATCCTCAAATCAGTGCTGCACCTGGGCTTGCCGGACGTTTACGTCGAGCACGCCAAGCCGGCGCAGATGCTGGCCGAGTGCGGGCTGGATGCGGCCGGGATCGAAGCGGCGGTGCGTGAGCGCCTGGACCTGCTTAACCGCTGACTCGCTGGATAAACGCAAAACCCCATGTGGGAGCGGGCTTGCTCGCGAAGGCGTCGGACCAGTCGACAATGAGTTGACTGACACACCGCCTTCGCGAGCAAGCCCGCTCCCACATTTGATTTGTGTACACCTGAAAGACCTACGGAATGCCGATGAACCTCTCGCGCCTCGCCCTGCCCTTCTTGCTGCTGCCCTCCACCAACGCCCTCGCCGACACCTTCGAACGTGACCAGGCCCTGAAGCTGCCGGACATGCTGATCAGCGCCAACCGCCAGGTCGAAGCACGCAACGACAGCAGCGCCGCCAACACCGTGTTCACCCGCGAAGACATCGAACGCCTGCAACCGCGCAGCGTCACCGACCTGCTGCAACGGGTACCGGGCGTGCAAGTGGCGCAAACCGGCGGACGCGGCAGTCTGCCGGGAATCTACATTCGCGGCACACAGTCGGCGCAAAGTCTGGTGCTGGTGGACGGCCAGCGCATCGGCAACTCCACCTCCGGCGACAGCAACCTGCAACACCTGAACATCGAGCAGATCGAGCGGGTCGAGGTTTTGCGCGGTTCGCGTTCGGTGATCTACGGCAGTGATGCCATTGGCGGGGTGATTCAGATCTTCACCCGGCGCGGCGGCGAACAAGGTTTGCAGCCTCGAATGCACGTGGGTTTCGGCAGCAACCAGACCTGGGAGCGAAGTGTCGGCCTGTCCGGTGGCGATGAGAAAACCCGCTTCAACCTCGGCGCGAGTCTCGATGAAACCGCCGGGATCGACCGCACCCACGAGTCTTACCCCAGCGACAGCGATCATGATGCCTACCGCAACAAATCCATCAGCCTGAGCCTCAGCCATGCGCTGACCGATGACATCGAAGTCGGCGCCAACCTGCTGGATAACCGTGGCAAAAGCGAGTTCGACAACCCGTTCGGCCGCTTCGACCCGGTGACCTTCGACCCCCTCCAGCAGCAGCCTTACAGCGATTTCACCGTCAGCAGTTTCAGCAGCTACATTGATGCGCGGATCAACGAGCGCTGGAAGTCGCGCCTGGAACTCGGCCACAGCGAAAACCGCGAGAAGTCCTTCGACAAGCTCAGCGACGAACGCTCGGTGTTCAACACCTACCGCGACTCGGTGACCTGGCAGAACGACCTGACGCTGGATGCGCGCAACAGCCTGATCCTTGGCGGCGACTGGTACGAAGACCGGATCAACAGCAGCACCGCGTTCGATGAAGACAGCCGCTGGAATCGCGCCGCGTTCATCCAGCATCGCTTCCAGGCCGACAGTTTCTCCACCGAACTGGGCCTGCGTCGCGACGACAACCAGCAGTTCGGCGGCCAGAACAGCTGGAGCGGCACGCTGACGTTGCCGGTCAATCCGGACAACGATCTGCTGCTCAGCTACAGCGAAGGCTTCCGTGCGCCGACCTTCAACGATCTGTACTACCCGGACTTCAGCAACCCCGACCTGAAACCGGAAACTTCGAAAAGCTACGAGCTGCAATGGCGCAGCCAGTTGAGCGACAGTAGCCGTCTCGAAGCCTCGCTGTATCGGACCGATCTGGAAGACGCGATCATCTTCGGCAGCAACTCACGCCCGGAAAACGTCGCTTCGGCGCGGATCAACGGCTTCGAAGCCGCCCTGAAACAGGAGCTGCTGGGCTGGCAAAGCAATCTCGGCGTGGCAATCATCGATCCCCGCGACCGCGACACCGGCCACACCCTGGCGCGGCGTGCCCGGCGCACCTTGAGCTGGGATCTGGATCGGCAATTCGATCGCCTCGGCCTCGGCGCCAGTTGGCAGGCCGTCAGCAGCAGCTATGACGACCTGAACAATCAACAACCATTGGGTGGTTATGCGCTGCTCGGACTGCGCAGCAGCTGGGCGCTGAACCGTGAGATCAAGCTGGACTTCAAAGTGGATAACCTGCTGGACAAGGGTTACAGCCGTGCGCTGTACAGCCATGACGGCAGTCAGTATGGCTATCGCGAGGAAGGTCGGGCATTCATGTTCGGCGTGACCTGGACGCCGCAACTCTGATCCAGAATTTGCGCTGCATTGACTGGCCTCTTCGCGAGCAAGCCCGCTCCCACAGGGGGAACGCATTCCAAATGTGGGAGCGGGCTTGCTCGCGAAGAATTCACCTCGGTCTCAGCGGTCTGGCGCGATCAACTGGCAGAGCTTGGCGGTCGCCTCGATCATCTGCCCGCTCGGGCGTTCCAGACCTTTGTCGGTGACCAGCAGCAACTGCCTGTGCTTGACCGCTGCCACCTGCGGCCAGGTATTCCACGCCTCCAGTTGCGACTGATCGCTGGCCAGAATCACTTCGGGATCACGCTGTAAAACCGCTTCGATGCTCACCTGCGGCGCCGGCAGGCTCAGGTCGCCGAACACATTGCGTGCGCCGCACACTTCAAGCGCATCGCTGATGATCTGCCCGCCGCCGACGGTGTACAACGGCTTGTCCCAGACCTGATAGAACACCCGCAGCGGCGCTTCACGGCGGTAGCGCTGGCGCAGCTCGTCGAGGTTTTGCCGCAATTCTCTGGCCCGCTCAGTCCCACGCTCAGGACGACCAAGCTGTGTCGCGATGGCCTCAATCTGCGCGGTCAGCTGTTCGAGACTGTGGGGTTCGGCAACGAAGGTCGGGATGTTCAAACGCTTGAGCTGATCGCGCTGGGCCGGGCCGACACTGCCGGGCCATAACAGCAACAAGTCAGGCTTGAGGCTGAGCAGCCGCTCCATGTCGAGCTGGCCATAACGGCCCACAGAAGGGAGATCCTTGATCGCAGGTGGCCGGTCACCGGCATCCAGCACGCCCACCAGCAAGTCGGCCGAATTCAGCTCCACGACAATTTCAGACAGGGATGGCGCGAGGCTGACCACTCGCAGGGCGGCCAGGGTTTCGCTGCTGACGGCCAGCAGCAGAACCGCCAGCCAGAGACGGCGCATCAACCGAGTTGACGCGGGATACGGTAGAGGTAGAACAGCACCGCCGTGGACAGCGCCAGCAGCATCAGCGGCACCGCTTCGAGGCCGACGAACACTGCCAGTGCGCCGATCCATGCCGGTAATCCCGCCGCCAGAAACGCCGTGCGCCGACGAGCCGCGAGAGCGATCCAGGCAGCGGGTTCATCCGGCGTATCGAGTGCTTTTTGTGTGGCGATCAGCGCATGTTTGTAGCGGCCGAAAAACTTCAGACTGACAAACATCGAGGCCACACCGGCAATGAACAACGGCATCGCCAACACCGGCATGATCGCTTCGCTCTCGCCGAACACGGCGTTAAGCACGAACAGCGGCACCAATGCCAGCGCCAGGTATTTCCACCAGGCGACCGACAGGCGGCGGCGCACCTGACCGCGGGTCACGCCCGGTCTACCTCGCCCTGATGTTCGTTGCCCATCATGTGGTCGAGCTTGCTGGCCTTGGTCGCCAGATAGAGTTTGTTGTGCGGGTTATGACCGGTGTGCAGCGGCACGCGCTCGGTGACGACGATGCCCATGTCGGTCAAGGCTTTGACCTTGCGCGGGTTGTTGGTCATCAGGCGCAGGGACTTCACGCCCAGATGCTCCAGCATCGGCAGGCACATGGCGTAGTCACGCTGGTCGGCGGCAAAGCCCAGACGCTCGTTGGCTTCAACGGTATCGGCACCGCCGTCCTGCAATTCGTAGGCGCGGATCTTGTTCAAAAGACCGATGCCACGACCTTCCTGACGCAGGTACAGCAACACGCCACGGCCTTCACGGGCGATCGCCTTGAGGGCGGCCTCCAGTTGCGAGCCGCAGTCGCAACGCTGGCTGAACAAGGCATCGCCGGTCAGGCATTCGGAGTGCAAACGGCCGAGTACCGGGGCACCGTCGGCAATCTCACCCAGGCTCAGCACGACGTGCTCGCGGCCAGTGGCTTCATCGAGAAAACCGTGCATGGTGAATTGCGCAAAAGGCGTTGGCAGCTTGGAAGCGGCGACAAAAACGACAGGCACCGGTGTGCTCCTGATCTAAAAAGTCCGAGATTCGCTGGGCGGCATTGTAACAGCAGGTTCCTGCAGACGCTTAGGCTGAATTATCGGCCATAACGATCAAAAAGTTTGATGGCAGACCTGCCTTCATTGCCCTCGTTCGAACGGATACGGCTGTTTCCAGCGTTCGAAGATGGGCTTCAATTCGCCGCTTTTCACCAGTTGATCCATGCGCTGGTCGTAGATCGACATCAGTGCACGGGCCTGAGGGGTGTCGGCGAAACCAAGGTAAAGGGGCAACTCCGCCAGATGCGAGTAACGGTATTGCGAAGGATCGGCAGCATTTCTCACCACCGCTTCGATTTCCGTCAGCGCGTCGATGTAGTAATCCGCCCGCCCCTGCTTGAGCATCGACAGGATTCCCGTACGACGTTCGATCTGGTTGTAGCGCTTGACGTTCGGCAGGTAGGTCTCATAACGATAACCTCGCACCCAGGCCAGCCGGTACTTGTCGAGGGTGGCCTCGGTCGGTGCCGGATTACTGGCCAGGCCCAGTGCGTAGATGTGATCGGAATCGAAGTTCCAGCGCGGATACAGCACTTGTTCGGCTTCCCCGCGATAGGAACCGACCAGCGCGTCGACTTCCTTCAACTGCACCAGCCCCACCGAGCGGGTGTACGGCACGGTGCGGATGTCCAGCGTCACGCCGGCAGGTTCGAACACCTTGCGCAGAACGTCCCAGCCCAGGCCGTGGCCGTCGGCTGCGGTGTAGTCTTCCCAGTCTTCGCTGGCCAGATGAATGACCGTCGGCGGCGCCTCCTGTGCCAGGGCCGTCGCACCGAGCAGAGTGAAAACCAGAATCGCCAACCAGCGTCGAGCCATCCCTGTGTCCCTCATCCACACCTAGAAATCAGGCGAAAACCCACACCAGTCCCTGCATCGCCAGCCAGGCGAACACGCCCGCCAGCACGTCGTCGAGCATGATGCCGACACCGCCATGTACATGCCGGTCGATCCAGCGGATCGGCCACGGCTTGAGGATGTCGAAAAAGCGGAACATCAAAAACCCGGCGAGCAACCAGTACCAGCCTTCCGGTACCAGCCACAGGGTGATCCACATTCCGACCATCTCGTCCCAGACGATGCCTTCATGGTCATGCACCCGCAGATCGTCGGCCACCTTGCCGCACAGCCAGAAGCCGAACAGCATGGTGATCCCGAGCATCAGCCAGTAACCCCAGTCGGGCAACATCTGCCACAACGGAATAAAGGGTAGCGCAACTAACGAGCCCCACGTGCCCGGTGCTTTCGGCAAGGTGCCCGAACCGAAGCCGAACGCAATGAAATGCCAGGGATTGCGCCAGACCGACGGCGGAACGAATTCGCCGGGAACCTGTTTCGGGTGATCTGTCACGGTGACTCCTGAAAATGTTGATAACCCCGGATTTGCGGGGTGATGTCGTGCCCTTCGCGGTCCAGCAGCACCACGCCCTGCCCCTCTGCCACGCGCCCGATCACATGGACCGGCCAGCCGTCGGCCAGCAACGTCGGTAACTCGACGGACGGCAGGGTGAAGGCCAGCACGTAATCATCACCACCGCTCAACGCCGCACGCTCGGCGCCGCGCTGACCGAGAAACGCCACCAGCGCCTCCGACAACGGGACACGCTCGCGCTCGACTTCGAGGCGAACCTTCGAAGCCAGTGCGATATGGCCGCAATCGGCGAGCAGGCCATCGGAAATGTCCAGCGCCGAAGTGGCCTTACCCCGCAAGGCCTGACCGAGAGCAAGTTGCGGCTGCGGCGACCAGTAATGTTCGAGCAGCGGCTGGGCGATGTGCGGCTCGGCGTCACGCTGCCCCAGCACCAGCGGCAAGGCCCCGGCGGCATTGCCCAGCTCACCGCCGACACACAGCAGATCGCCGGGCTGCGCGCCGCTGCGGGTCAGGGCCTGGCCGGCCGGGACGCGGCCGAACACGGTGACGGTCAGGCTCAACGGCCCGCGAGTCGTGTCACCACCGATCAGCGCCACGCCGCAGCTCTGCGCCATGCGGTTCAAACCGCGGGCATAGGCTTGCAGCCAATCGGCAGTCACCGTCGGCAAGGTCAGGGCAAGGGTAAAGGCGACGGGCGTGGCGCCCATGGCAGCGAGGTCGCTGACCGCCACGGCCAGCGAGCGCTGACCGAGCAGAAACGGATCACAGGGATCGGCGAAATGCACGCCGGCCACCAGCGTATCGGTGGAAACTGCCAGCTGTTCCCCGGAAGGAACAGCAAGCAAGGCGCAGTCATCGCCGATCCCCAGTGCAACGCCCTCGCCGCCCTGCGCACAAGGCGCGGCGGCGAAGAAATTGCGGATCAGCTCAAACTCGCCCATGGCTGAGAAAAAGTATTCAAGCGCGGATCAGCGCTTGAACGCCTTCACTTCAGCTTCACGCAGGCGCGGGGCCAACTTGTCGAGCACGCCGTTGACGAACTTGTGGCCGTCGGTGGAACCGAAGACCTTGGCCAGTTCGATACCTTCGTTGATCACAACGCGGTACGGCACGTCGACGCGCTTGAGCAGTTCCCAGGTGGACAGGCGCAGAACCGCCAGTTCAACCGGGTCCAGCTCTTCGATCGCCAGGTCCAGGCAAGGCGTGAGCGCGGTGTCGATTTCGGTACGGTTGGCCGGAACCCCATGGAGGATTTCACGGAAGTAAGCACCGTCGACATCGGTGAAATCGTTATCGACCCGGAACTGCGCTTCGATCTCGTTCAGCGAAGCCTTGGCCATGTGCCATTGATACAGGGCCTGAGTCGCGAGCTGACGGGCTTCGCGGCGCTTGGCGCTTTTCGATGGCTTGCCGGCATCCGCAGGTTTCGGATCGCGCGGGTTGAAACGATCGCTATCGTCGCTAATCACTTGGCCTCCAACTGCGCCAGCAGGCTGACCATTTCCAGAGCGGACAGGGCAGCTTCAGCACCTTTGTTGCCGGCCTTGGTGCCGGAACGTTCGATGGCTTGCTCGATGGAATCAACGGTCAGGACGCCGAAAGCGACCGGTACGCCGAACTCCATGGACACCTGGGCCAGGCCCTTGGTGCACTCGCCAGCCACGTATTCGAAGTGCGGAGTGCCGCCACGAATGACCGCGCCCAGGGCGATGATTGCTGCGAACTCGCCTTTCTGGGCGACTTTCTGCGCAACCAGCGGGATTTCGAAGGCGCCAGGTGCGCGGATGATGGTGATGTCGCTTTCGCTCACGCCGTGGCGAACCAGGGCATCAACTGCACCGCTGACCAGGCTTTCAACCACGAAGCTGTTGAAACGGCCCACTACCAAAGCGTAGCGGCCTTTAGGGGCGATGAAGGTACCTTCGATGGTCTTCAGGGTCATTCGTCAGATCTCTTAAAGAGCCGGGACGCGTCTGTTTCGCGTCCCTCAGTGATTTATTTGCCGCGAATTCGGAGCCGGAAACAACCGGTCATTATTCGGAGGGCACGTATTCTACAACTTCCAGATCGAAACCGGATATCGCATTGAACTTCATCGGCGCCGACATCAGGCGCATTTTGCGCACGCCGAGGTCGCGCAGGATCTGCGAACCGGCACCGACGATGCTGTAGGTGGTCGGTTTTTTCGGCGCGGCCTGATCGCCGGTTTCGCGGATGTGCGCCAGCAGCACGTCGCCATCCAGTGGGTGACCGAGCAACAGCACTACACCGCTGCCGGCCTCGGCGACCGCAGCCATGGCGGCGCGCAGGCTCCAGCGGCCCGGTTGTTTGACCATCAACAGGTCGCGCAACGGGTCCATGTTGTGCACGCGAACCAGGGTCGGCTCTTCGGCGCAAACGGTGCCCAGGGTCAGTGCCATGTGCACGTCGCCTTCCACGGAATCACGATAGGTCACCAGGTTGAATTGGCCCAGTTCGCTGTCCAGTGGCTGCTCGGCAATCCGCTGAACGGTACGTTCGTGAATCATCCGGTAGTGAATCAGGTCGGCGATGGTGCCGATCTTGATGTTGTGTTCAGCGGCGAAGGCTTCCAGTTCGGCGCGACGGGACATGGTGCCGTCGTCGTTCATCACTTCGCAAATCACGCCGCTCGGCTCGAAACCGGCCATGCGCGCCAGGTCGCAGGCGGCTTCGGTGTGGCCGGCGCGGGCCAGGGTGCCGCCGGCCTGGGCCATCAACGGGAAGATGTGGCCCGGGCTGACGATGTCTTCGGCCTTGGCGTCTTTCGCGGCCGCCGCTTGCACGGTGCGTGCGCGGTCGGCGGCGGAGATGCCGGTGGTCACGCCTTCGGCCGCTTCGATCGAGACGGTGAACTTGGTGCCGAAACCGGAACCGTTGCGCGGTGCCATCAGCGGCAGCTTCAGGGTTTCGCAGCGCTCACGGCTCATCGGCATGCAAATCAGGCCACGGGCGTGCTTGGCCATGAAGTTGATGTGCTCGGCCTTGCAGCATTCGGCGGCCATGATCAGGTCGCCTTCGTTCTCGCGGTCTTCGTCATCCATGAGGATGACCATCTTGCCTTGGCGGATGTCTTCTACCAGTTCTTCGATGCTATTGAGCGCCACAAGGCACCCCCTTCAGTCAGGATTTGAGGTAGCCGTTGGCGGCCAGAAAGCTTTCGGTGATGCCACCGGACGTCGACTCAGCAGCCTTGTCGCCCAACAGCAGGCGCTCGAGATAACGCGCCAGCAAGTCGACTTCCAGGTTCACCCGGCGACCTGGCTTGTAGGACGCCATGATGGTTTCGCTCAGGGTGTGCGGAATGATCGTCAGCAGGAATTCGGCGCCATCGACCGCGTTCACGGTCAGGCTGGTGCCGTCGACGGTGATCGAGCCTTTGTGGGCGATGTACTTGGCCAGCTCTTTTGGCGCGCGGATGCGAAATTCCACGGCGCGGGCATTGTCGCTGCGCGAAACCACTTCGCCGACACCGTCGACGTGACCGCTGACCAGATGGCCGCCGAGACGGGTGGTCGGGGTCAGGGCTTTTTCCAGGTTGACCGGGCTGCCGCTTTTCAGATCATTCATGGCGGTGCAGTCGAGGGTTTCGCGACTGACGTCGGCGGCAAAGCCGTCGCCCGGCAGTTCCACGGCGGTCAGGCACACGCCGTTGACCGCGATGCTGTCGCCGAGTTTGACGTCGCTCAGGTCGAGCTTGCCGGTTTCGACATGCACCCGCACATCACCGCCCTTTGGGGTCAGTGCGCGGATACTGCCGATGGATTCGATGATGCCGGTAAACATGGGGTTCTCCTTGAGAACGAAGCCAGCGCTAACGCGATGGCCGGGAATTATACGCTCGCCGATGAGACAGGGATTGCAGTGACTCGCCAGTCATCGCCAACCGCGCGAATTTCAGTGATTTTCAGCTCCGGCGCATCCTTCATACAGGCCAGCGACCAGTCCAGCAGCGGACGCGCCGTGGAGCCGAGGAACTTGCCGGCGATGAAGATCACGAACTCGTCCACCAGACCAAGCTGGGCAAACGCGCCGGCCAGTCGCGGACCGGCCTCGACCAGCACTTCGTTGACGCCACGGTTGGCCAGTTCGATCAGCAACTGGTGCAGATCGACCTGACCGTCATCGCCCGGCACGATCAGGCATTCCGGGCCGTGGGCGTACTGTTCTTCGATGGCCACGCAGGTGGCGACCAGCGCCGGGCCGGCCTTGAAGAACGGCGCATCCAGCGGCACTCGCAGACGCCCGTCGATCAGCACCCGCAGCGGCGGACGGCTCAGGGCCAGCGCGGTCTGTTCGGCATCCAGCCCCAGCTCTTCGCCGCGAACGGTCAGGCGTGCACCATCGGCCAGCACCGTGTCGGCGCCGGTCAGCACCACGCTGGCCTGGGCGCGCAACCGCTGCACCGCCGAACGCGCGGCAGGGCCGGTGATCCATTGGCTCTCGCCGCTTTCCATCGCCGTGCGGCCGTCGAGGCTCATGGCCAGCTTGACCCGCACGAACGGCAAGCCGTGTTCCATGCGTTTCAGAAAACCTTGATTGAGCTTGCGCGCCTCAGTTTCCAGCACACCGCTTTCAGTGGCGATGCCGGCATCGGCCAGACGCTGCAAACCGCGCCCGGCGACCTGCGGATTGGGATCGCGCATCGCCGCGACCACCCGGCCAACACCGGCATTCACCAGCGCATCGGCGCAGGGCGGTGTACGGCCGTGGTGGCTGCAAGGTTCGAGGGTCACGTAAGCCGTGGCGCCCCGGGCCAATTCACCGGCGGCGCGCAGGGCGTGGACTTCGGCATGGGGTTCGCCGGCACGTTCATGCCAGCCTTCACCGACAATCTGCCCGTCACGCACAATCACGCAGCCAACCCGTGGATTGGGATGAGTCGTGTAGTGCCCCTTGCGCGCCAGCTCCAGGGCCCGGGCCATGAAGTGGGCGTCGAGGATGGCCTGCTCGGCGGCGGTGGTCATTCTTTCACCGGTTCGCGGGCGAGGCGATCGATCTCTTCGCGAAATTCGTTGAGGTCCTGGAAGCGGCGGTACACGGAGGCGAAACGGATGTAGGCCACTTCATCGAGCTTTTGCAGCTCGGCCATCACCAGTTCGCCGACCACGAGGGATTTGACCTCACGCTCGCCGGTGGCGCGCAGCTTGTGTTTGATATGGACCAGCGAAGATTCGAGACGCTCGACGCTCACCGGACGTTTCTCCAGGGCACGCTGCATGCCGGCGCGGAGCTTTTCTTCGTCGAACGGTTGGCGGCTGCCGTCGGTTTTGATCAGGCGCGGCAACACCAGTTCGGCCGTCTCGAACGTCGTGAAACGTTCGCCGCAGGCCAGGCATTCACGCCGGCGGCGCACCTGTTCGCCCTCGGCGACCAGACGCGAGTCGATGACCTTGGTGTCGTTGGCACCGCAGAAGGGACAGTGCATGGTGGCTGGCAACAAAAAAAGGGAGGGCCATGGTAGCGCATCCCGGTGGCAAGACAAGCCATAGGCTTTGCGGTATACAGACTGCCATGATCGTTTGATCCATGGATTTCATTTTGACGGAGCCACCAATGTCGTTACGACCGCTCGTTTTGCTCAGTGTTTTCAGCCTGCTGGTGGCCTGCGGCAGCGACGCACCCAAGCCGCAGCCGCCAACGCCGGGCCCGGCGCCGCAACAGGCGCAGAAAAAGGCCAAAGAAGCTGCCGACCTCGGCCCGCTGCCTGCGTATCAACGTGAACTGAGCGGCACCCTGCAAGGCGTGCCGACGGGCGCCGAAGTCGAACTGGCGCTGCTGGTGATCGACGAGAAAGGTCGCCCGCAACAATTGCTCGCCAGCTCCAGCCTGATCGGCAACAACCAGGTTCTGCCGTTTCGCCTGCGCTTCAACCCTGATGCGTTCCCGGCCGGGGCGCGGGTCGAACTGCGTGGCCGCGCCACACAGTCCGGCCAGTTGATCCTGCATCTGCCATCGCAGACCATCAGCCAGCCGACCACCCAGGCCCTGGGCCAAATGCAATTTGTCAAAGCGCCATGAATGCACCGCTGGACCTGCAACAGGCGTTGGGCGAGTTGCTCGGCGACGCCCGACTGGTGACCTGCCCGCTGCCGGACACTGATTTGAAGCTGTGGCTGATCGACGGCGACAACATGGCCCGGGAGTTCAGCCCGGAGGAAACCCGGCGAATCCTGCACGAGCCGCCGTACTGGAGTTTCTGCTGGGCCAGCGGCCTGGCGGTGGCGAGGTATCTGGCGGAGTTTCCTGAGTGGGTTCGAGGCAAACGCGTGCTGGATTTCGGCGCCGGTTCCGGGATTGCCGGCATCGCGGCGGTGAAGGCCGGGGCGCTGGAGGTGGTGGCCTGCGACCTCGACCCACTGGCGATTGCCGCCTGCCGGGCCAACGCTGAACTCAATGACGTGCAGATGAGCTATTCCACGGACTTCTTCGCCGAGGCCGATCGCTTCGATCTGATCCTGGTGGCCGACGTACTCTATGACCGGGAAAACCTGCCGCTGCTCGATGCGTTTCTCAGTCGTGGCCGCGAAGCGCTGGTGGCGGATTCGCGGGTTCGGGATTTCCGTCATCCGTTGTACCGGCGCATCGAAATGCTCGAAGCCATGACCCTGCCGGATCTGGCCGAGCCCGAAGAGTTTCGCCATGTCAGCCTCTACCACGCGGCCCGCGCCTGACCGTATAGTTGCCCCATTCACGCTTTTACGAGAGACCCCATGAGTCAGCAAACGCCGTACATCTTCGACGCCACGACGGCCGACTTCGACCAGTCGGTGATCGAGGCTTCCTTTCAAAAACCGGTGCTGGTGGATTTCTGGGCCGAATGGTGTGCGCCGTGCAAGGCGTTGATGCCGATGCTGCAAGGGATCGCCGAGAGCTATCAGGGCGAGCTGCTGCTGGCCAAGGTCAATTGCGATATCGAGCAGGACATCGTTGCCCGCTTCGGCATCCGCAGCCTGCCGACCGTGGTGCTGTTCAAGGACGGTCAACCGGTGGACGGTTTTGCCGGGGCCCAGCCGGAATCCGCCGTGCGCGCCCTGCTCGAACCTCACGTAAAAATGCCACCACCGGCAGCGGCTGATCCGTTCGAGCAAGCCCAGGCGCTGTTCGATGACGGCCGTTACGCCGATGCCGAAGCCGCGCTGGTGGTGATGCTCAACGAAGACAACACCAACGCCAAGGCGCTGATTCTCTACGCCCGATGCCTGACCGAACGCGGCGAGCTGGGCGAAGCGCAAACCGTGCTCGACGCGGTCAAGAGCGACGAACACAAGGCTGCACTGGCGGGCGCCAAGGCGCAGATCAAGTTCCTCGGCCTGGCCCGTGACCTGCCGGATGCCGCCGACCTGAAAAGCCGTCTGGCGCAGAACCCGCAGGACGATGAGGCGGTGTATCAACTGGCGATCCAGCAACTGGCCCGTCAGCAATACGAAGCAGCACTCGACGCGTTGCTCAAGCTGTTCATCCGCAACCGCAGCTACGGCGAAGGCCTGCCGCACAAGACCTTGCTGCAAGTGTTCGAACTGCTGGGCAACGATCACCCGCTGGTGACTGCCTACCGGCGCAAGGTGTTTGCCGCGCTGTACTAAGCGCTTACTCGATCCAGCTGTAGAGCGGCGTATCCCCGCCGCTCAGCACTTTCACATCGGCCGAATGACGCAGGCGCACCAGCAGGCGCTTGCCCGCCGCCGCGCTGCCGGTCAGCCCTTCGAGCTGATCCAGCAACTCCGGCCCGCTGAGTTTTCCGGCCTTGCGCAACAGATCCCTGGCGACCTGCCACAACGCGTCATCCTGATTGACCGGTTTCGCCACAGGCGCCGCTGCGGCTGTCTGCGGCTGGTTGGCCTGCACGCCGAACTGCGAACCGAGCCGCGCCCAATCGCTTTCATCCAGTTCCAGGGTCAAATCCACCGGCAATTCGCCGACGGTTCCGCGTATCCGCAACATAAGCTTTTCTCCCGCACATTTCTGACCTGCATGCTCCCATGGGACTTGTGTAACGCCAAGCAGGCGGGCAAACTCTGCGCACTTTCGTTATAAGATTACATAACAAACTCTTCACTTTACTTCCCGGAGTTCGCCATGCGTCGTCTGCTGCTCGCTTTGCCGTTTGCCCTGTTGCCGCTGGCCATCGCCCAGGCTGCCGATGAACATGACCACGATCATGAACACGGCAGCCTCGGTGCCCACGAACATGGCGTCGGTCGCCTGAACGCCGCGCTCGATGGCCAGACACTCGAACTGGAGCTGGAAAGCCCGGCGATGAACCTGGTCGGCTTCGAACACGTCGCCACCAGTGATGCCGACAAGGCCAAGGTCGCCGCCGCCCGCGCACAGCTGGAAAAACCATTGGCGCTGTTCAGCCTGCCGGCCGCCGCCGGTTGCAAAGTCGTCAGTCAGAAACTGGAAAGCCCACTGTTCGGCGACAAGCCGGATGCCGACGATCACGACGATGATGACCACGACGAAGACGCCAAAGGCGGCGACGCCCATCACCACGATCACAGCGAAATCCACGCCCACTATCAGTTCACCTGCGCAGCGCCGGGTGCGTTGAATACGCTGGATCTGGCCAATATTTTCAATACCTTCCCGGCCACCCAGAAAATTCAGGTACAACTGATCGGACCGAGCGGCCAGCAAGGCACCGAAGTGACGGCCAAGGCCGCCGCCCTGAAATTCTGATCACGAACGGCGCCATGACCCAAGCACTCATCGAACTGTCCGACCTGGGCTTCAACTGGCCCGGTCACCCGCCGCTGCTGGACATCCCGGCGTTTCGACTGGAACCGGGTGAAACCCTGTTCCTCAAGGGCCCCAGCGGCAGCGGCAAGACCACGCTGCTCGGGCTGCTCGGCGGGGTGCAGAAACCCGGTCGCGGCAGCATTCGCCTGCTCGGCCAGGAACTGACCGAACTGGGTGCCGGCGCCCGTGATCGCTTTCGCGTCGATCACACCGGCTACATTTTCCAGCAGTTCAACCTGCTGCCGTTTCTCTCGGTGCGCGAGAACGTCGAGCTGCCCTGCCACTTTTCAAAGCTGCGAGCTGAACGTGCCAAGCAACGTCACGGCAGCGTCGATCAGGCAGCGGCTACGCTGCTCGCCCACCTGGGTTTGAAGGACGAAGGCATTCTCGGCCGTCGCGCCGATTCGCTGTCGATCGGTCAGCAGCAACGGGTCGCCGCTGCGCGTGCATTGATCGGTCAACCGGAACTGGTGATCGCCGACGAACCGACTTCGGCACTGGATTACGACGCCCGGGAAAACTTCATTCGCCTGTTGTTCGCCGAGTGCCGTGAGGCCGGTTCGAGCCTGTTGTTCGTCAGCCACGACCAGAGTCTGGCGCCGCTGTTCGACCGTCATCTGTCCCTGGCCGAACTCAATCGCGCCGCCACGCCTGCCGAGGTCTGAGATGTATCTGTTCCGTCTGGCCATGGCCAGCCTCGCCAACCGCCGTTTCACCGCCCTGCTCACCGCGTTCGCCATCGCCCTCTCCGTCTGCCTGCTGCTGGCGGTTGAGCGGGTGCGCACCGAAGCCAAGGCCAGTTTCGCCAGCACCATCAGCGGCACCGACCTGATCGTCGGCGCCCGTTCCGGTTCGGTGAACCTGTTGCTGTATTCGGTGTTTCGCATCGGCAACGCCACCAACAACATCCGTTGGGACAGCTTCGAGCACTTCGCCAGCAACCCGAAAGTGAAGTGGGCGATTCCGATGTCCCTCGGTGATTCCCATCGCGGCTACCGGGTGATGGGCACCACCGAAGCCTATTTCGAGCATTACCAGTACGGTCGCCAGCAGCACCTGGAACTGGCGGACGGCCGCGCCTTCGCCACCGATCCGTTCGAAGTGGTGCTCGGTGCCGAAGTGGCCGAAGCGTTGCATTACAAGCTCGGCGACAAACTGGTGCTCGCCCACGGCGTGGCGGCGATCAGTCTGGTCAAGCACGACGACAAACCGTTCACCGTGGTCGGCATTCTCAAGCGCACCGGCACGCCGGTAGACCGCACCTTGCACATCAGCCTCGGCGGCATGGAGGCGATCCACATCGACTGGCACAACGGTGTGCCGGCCCGTGGCAACGGACGGATCAGCGCCGATCAGGCACGCAACATGGACCTGACGCCGCAAGCGATCACCGCGTTCATGCTCGGCCTCAACAGCAAGATTTCGACCTTTGCCCTGCAACGGGAGATCAACGAATTCCGTGGCGAGCCGATGCTGGCAATCCTGCCGGGCGTGGCCTTGCAGGAGCTGTGGAGCCTGATGAGCACCGCCGAAAAAGCGTTGTTCGTGGTGTCGTTGTTCGTGGTGCTCACCGGATTGATCGGCATGCTCACAGCGATTCTCACCAGCCTCAACGAGCGTCGCCGCGAAATGGCGATTCTGCGTTCGGTCGGTGCGCGGCCGTGGCACATCGCAAGCCTGCTGGTGCTGGAAGCCTTCGCCCTGGCGCTGACCGGAGTCATCGCCGGGCTGGCGTTGCTGTACCTCGGCATTGCCGCCGCTCAGGGTTATGTGCAGGCCAATTACGGGTTGTATCTGCCGCTGGCGTGGCCAAGCGAGTATGAATGGACGCTGCTCGGTGGCATTCTGGCGGCCGCGCTGCTGATGGGCAGCGTGCCGGCCTGGCGCGCGTATCGCCAATCCCTGGCCGATGGCCTGTCGATCCGTTTATGAGGATGTTCACCATGCCCCGCGCTGTACTCGCGCTGCTGTTGCTCGTCGCTCTGCCCGCCTGGGCAGCAGCGCCGAAAGACCTGACCTGGTCGGAGATGATCCCGCCGGACGCGGCGCCCGAAGTGCCGAACATGACGCCGCTGCATGACCTCTCGAAGATGAGCGATGCGCTGTCCGCCGAGTCGGCACCAGCGGCCAAGCAAGACCTGCCCAACGCCCCGGTGGTGCAAAGCCTCGACGGCCAGAACATCCGTCTGCCGGGCTACATCGTGCCGCTGGAAGTCAGCGAGGAAGGCCGCACCACGGACTTCCTGCTGGTGCCGTACTTCGGCGCCTGCATCCACGTGCCGCCACCGCCGTCGAACCAGATCGTGCACGTGAAAAGCGAAGTCGGCGTGAAACTCGACGAGCTGTATCAGCCGTACTGGGTCGAGGGGCCGTTGCAGGTCAAGCCGTCCACCAGCGAACTGGCCGATGCCGGGTATCAGATGGAGGCGGACAAGATTTACGTCTACGAACTGCCGGAGTAAATCCGGTAATCAGTTATAGCCCGCCCAATCGGCTTCGCGAGCAAAGGTTCCACAAAAAAAACACCTATCACTGTTTCATTGAGCTGAGTCAAAAGACCGTATCAGACGGATTCGTACCATAGGACATCAAACATTTTTAACGTCCTTTGGGAGCTTCCATGAACAAGTCCTTGCTCAGCGCTTCGCTGTTTGCCCTCGCGCTCGCAGCCCCGCTCGCCCACGCCCACGAAGCCGGCGACATCATCGTTCGTGCCGGTGCGATCACCGTCAACCCGAAGGCCGACAGCTCCAGCGTCAAGGTCGATCAGGGTCCGCTGAGCGGCACCAACCTGGGCGGCAAGGCAACCATGAGCAGCGACACCCAACTGGGTCTGAACTTCGCCTACATGCTGACCAACAACATCGGCATCGAGCTGTTGGCCGCCTCGCCGTTCGAGCATGACGTGAAGCTCAAGGGCACAGCCCTGCCGGCTGCCAACGGCAAACTCGGCACCCTCAAACACCTGCCGCCAACCCTGAGCGTCGTCTACTACCCGCTGGACGCGAAGTCGCCGTTCCAGCCGTACATCGGCGGTGGCATCAACTACACCTGGATCTACGACGAGCACGTCGGCAGCGAAGCCCAGTCCAACGGCTTCAGCAACTTCAAGGCGAAAAACTCCTGGGGCCTGGCCTGGCAGGTCGGCGCCGACTACATGCTGACCGACAACATCATGCTCAACGCCCAGGTGCGCTACATCGACATCGACACCCGCGCCACCGTCGAGAACAACGCCGTGGCCCCGGGCACTCGCGCAAAAGTGAACGTCGACGTCGATCCATTTGTGTACATGGTCGGTCTGGGCTACAAGTTCTAAGCGAGCAATCAAAGAACGTTCACGTGGTGGTGAATGAGGCTTGGTGGCGGGCAGACTCAGAACTGACGGCGATGTTACGCCATCGACCGGGGAGCAAGCTCCCTCGCTACAGGAAACCGGTTTGAAACCCGATTTCCGGCCGTGAAAAAGGCGCCTGTCAAAGGCGCCTTTTTCATGTCTGCGAGAAGCTCAGCGGCCGAGCAGACGTGCCAGGCCAACGCTCATCGGCGTTGGCGTCGGGCACTTGAAGCGCTCGAGCAAGCGACCGTTGTTCGCCCGCGAATGACGGATGTCACCGGAACGCGCCGGGCCATAACTGACCGACGGCAGCTCACCGACCACCGCTTCCAGCGCGGCCAGCATCTGCTTGAGGTTGGTCGCCTGATTCCAGCCGACGTTCACCGCACCGACATCCACTTGCGGCTTTTCCAGAGCCTGCACCAGCACATCGACCAGGTCTTCGACGTACATGAAGTCCCGGGTCTGCTCGCCATCGCCGAACACGGTGATCGGCAAACCTTTCTGCGCGCGTTCGCTGAAGATGCTGATCACGCCGGAGTATGGCGAGGACGGATCCTGACGCGGGCCGAAAATATTGAAGAAGCGGAAGATCGCCGGTTCCAGACCATGCTGGCGACGGTAGAAATCGAAGTAATGTTCGCCCGCCAGCTTGTCCGAGGCGTACGGTGTCAGCGGCGCCTTCGGCGTGTCCTCGTCGATCGACTCGCCCTCGCCATTGTTGCCGTAGACCGCTGCGCTGGAAGCGAACAGCACGCGCTTCACGCCGGCCTCGCGCATGGCTTCGCAAACGTTGAGCGTACCGATGAAGTTGCTCTGGTGAGTTTTCACCGGATCATCCACCGACGCCTGCACCGAGGCCACGGCGGCCAGGTGCGCGACTGCGCTGCAACCTTGCATCGCACGGGCGACCAAAGCGGCATCGGCGACATCACCGACGATCAGTTCGACCTTGGGATTGTCCAGCGGCAGGTTGCTGCGTTTGCCGGTCGACAGGTCATCGAGGATCCGTACCGAATGGCCGTTGGCGAGCAACGCGTCAGTCAGGTGCGAACCGATGAAGCCGGCGCCGCCAGTGATTAAAACAGGGCCTTCAGCCATGACGATAAAACCTATCCAGTAAGCCCGGGAGTGCGGCACGCCAGGCGCGCGGCTTGATCCCGAAAGTGTGCAGAATCTTCTTGCAGGCCAGCACCGCGTGTTGCGGTTCTTCGGCGGCATCCTCACGCGCGGCGTGAGCCTGGGCGGTCGGTTCTTCGATCGCCAGCGGATGCAGGCTGCGAGCCTCGGAGAGAATCGCCTGCCCCAGCGCCAGCGGCGTGGTCGCCTCATGGCCGGCGTAGTGGTAAGTGCCCCACAGCGGAGCGGCGCAATCGAGTTGTTTGAGTACCGAGATGATCACCCGGGCCGCATCGTCGACCGGGGTCGGGTTGCCGCGACGGTCGTCGGCCAGCAGCAATTCGTCCGGCTTTTCAGCACGAGCGAGGAAGCGGCCGAGGATGCCTTCCGGGCTGTCGTCCAACAACCAGCCGAAACGCAGCAGCACGTGTTGCGGACAAGTGGCCCGCACGCTCTGCTCGATCCGCCACAGCGCCTGACCACGCAGGCCCAGCGGCACCGGCTCGTCCTTTTCGCTGTAGGCAGTGGCGCGGGAACCGTCGAATACCCGGTAGCTGGAGGGCTGGACCAGCACGATATTGTGGTGCTGGCACAGTTCGGCCAGACGCTCGATGGCGCGTTCTTGACCCGACAGACGGCTTTCACTGACGGTCTCAGCCTGGAACCAGTCGAAATAGTAGGCAAGGTTGATCAACGCATCGGGACGAGTGTCGTCGAGCAGTTGAGTCAGGCTCGCGGCATCCCAGCCGTCTTCGGGAGGGCGGGGGGCGAGGAAACCGATGTCTTCCTCCGCACCGAGGCGAATCAGCGCCTGCCCAAGGGCATTTCCGCCGCCCAGTAACATAAGGCGCATTCGCATAGAGTCAGCAGGCCCAGTCTGATTGGAACGATGGCTTTGGCGACGATGTTTGGTACAGCGTCGTCGATAATTGCCGGAATCGTTGCATTTTGCGGGTTTAGTGCGCAACCGTCACCCGTAAAGTGTAGATCTCCAGCGGTACTTGCAACTTCGCCCGCCCACCCGCATAACTGCAGACATGAATCTGCCCATCCCCAAGGACGCGGCGCTGGCAGGATTTCACCCCGCCGTCAGCGCCTGGTTCAGCCGCACATTTGCGACGGTCACCGCCGCCCAGGCCCGCGCATGGCCGTTGATCCGCCAGCGCCGTTCGACGCTGATCGCCGCACCCACCGGCTCCGGCAAGACCCTCACCGCGTTTCTCGCGGTACTCGACGATCTGGTTCACCGTGGCCTGGAAACCCCGGACGGTCTGCCGGACGAGACGCTGGTGGTCTACGTTTCGCCGCTCAAGGCGTTGTCCAACGACATCCGCATCAACCTGCAGAATCCGCTGGCGGGAATCACCGAACAGTTACGCCAAATGGATCTGCCGGCGCTGGAAATCACCACCGCCGTGCGTACCGGCGACACCCCGCAAAAAGACCGCGCCGCCATGCGCAAGAGCGCGCCACACATTCTGGTGACGACTCCGGAATCGCTCTACGTGCTGCTCGGTTCCGAGTCCGGCCGCAAGATGCTTGGCACCACGCGTACTGTCATCGTCGATGAAATACACGCCATCGCCGCCGGCAAGCGTGGCAGCCACCTGGCCTTGAGTCTCGAACGCTTGCAGGCGTTGTGCACCGAACCGCTGACCCGCATCGGCCTGTCGGCCACGCAAAAACCGATCGATGCGGTCGCACGGTTTCTGGTCGGCCATGAGCGCCCCTGCGAAATCATCGACATCGGCCACGCGCGCCCACGGGATCTGGGCATCGAAGTACCGCCGGTGCCGTTGTCCGCCGTAATGGCCAATGACGTCTGGGAACTGGTCTACGACCGTCTCGCCACGCTGGCCCGTGAACACCGCACCACGCTGATTTTCGTCAACACCCGACGCCTGGCCGAACGCCTGAGCCGACATCTGAGCGAACGCCTCGGCAAACACGCGGTGGCGGCGCACCACGGCAGTCTGGCCAAAGAGTTTCGGCTCGATGCGGAACAGCGGCTCAAGCGTGGCGAGCTGCAAGTGCTGATCGCCACCGCGTCGCTGGAATTGGGGATCGATATCGGCGAAGTCGACCTCGTGTGCCAGATCGCCTCGCCGCGCTCGATTGCCGGTTTTCTGCAACGGGTCGGCCGCTCGGGACACCAGGTCGGCGGCACGCCCAAGGGGCGCCTGTTCGCCACCACCCGCGACGACCTGATCGAATGCGCCGCGCTGCTCGACTGCGTGCGCCGGGGTGAACTCGATACGCTGCACATCCCCCAAGCGCCGCTGGACGTGATGGCGCAACAGATCATCGCCGAGGTCAGTTGCCAGGAATGGGGCGAGGACGATTTGCTCGCACTGTTCCGCCGGGCCGAGCCCTACGCCCGCCTCGACGAAAAACATTATCAGGCGCTGCTGGGCATGCTCGCCGAGGGTTACAACGGCCGTCAGGGCATCCGCAGCGCCTACCTGCACCGCGACGCGGTGAGCCGAACCCTGCGTGGGCGGCGCGGTGCGCGGCTGACAGCGGTCACCAGTGGCGGCACCATCCCGGACAACGCCGACTACAGCGTATTGCTGGAACCCCAAAGCCTGAATATCGGCAGCGTCAACGAAGACTTCGCCGTGGAAAGCATTGCCGGTGATGTGTTCCAGCTCGGCAATACTTCCTACCGAATCCTGCGGGTGGAAACCGGCAAGGTGCGGGTCGAGGATGCCCAGGGCCAGCCGCCGACCATTCCGTTCTGGCTCGGCGAGGCCCCGGGGCGCAGCGATGAACTGTCGGCGGCCGTGGCTCGGCTGCACGCGCAACTCGATCAATTGCTCAGTGCCAGCCCCGGCAATCTGCAACCTGCCCTCGACTGGCTGACCGACACCCTCGGCCTGAACCTGGCCAGCGCCGAACAGCTCGTGGATTATCTGGCCCGCGCCCGCCTCGCCCTCGGCGCCCTGCCGTCCCGGGACACGCTGCTGATGGAGCGTTTTTTCGACGAGTCCGGCGGCACCCAACTGATCATCCATTCGCCGTTCGGCAGTCGTATCAACCGTGCCTGGGGCCTGGCCCTGCGCAAGCGTTTCTGTCGCACCTTCAACTTCGAATTGCAGGCCGCCGCCAGTGAAGACGCCATCGTCCTGTCGCTGTCCACCAGCCACAGTTTCGAGCTCGATGACGTCTGGCGTTATCTGCACAGCAACAGCGCCGAGCACATCCTGATTCAGGCGGTGCTGGATGCACCGCTGTTCGGTGTGCGCTGGCGCTGGAATGCCGGGGTGGCGCTGGCCCTGCCGCGCTACACGGGCGGGCGCAAAGTCGCGCCGCAGTTGCAGCGAATGAAAAGCGAAGACCTCATCGCCAGCGTGTTTCCCGATCAGATCGCCTGCCTGGAAAATCTCGCCGGCGAACGGGAAATTCCCGAGCATCCGCTGGTGGAACAGACCCTCGACGATTGCCTGCACGAGGCGATGGACTGCGAAGGCTGGCTGCAATTGCTGCGGCGCATGGAATGCGGCGAAGTGCGGCTGATCGCTCGCGACCTGCCGGCGCCCTCGCCGCTGGCGGCGGAAATCCTCAGCGCCCGCCCCTACACCTTTCTTGACGATGCACCACTGGAAGAGCGGCGGACCCAGGCCGTGCTGAATCGCCGCTGGAGCGATCCGCAATCCACCGATGACCTCGGCGCGCTGGACGCCGACGCGATCGACGCCGTACGTGAAGAAGCCTGGCCGACACCGAACAGCGCCGATGAAATGCACGAAGCGTTGATGAGCCTGGCCTGCATCAGCGACCGCGAAGTCGAGGCCAACCTGCATTGGCGCGACTGGCTGAATGCGTTGGCCGAGACCGGGCGAGCCTGCCAACTGCAAATCGATCCCGAGCATTCGCTGTGGCTGGCGCGGGAACGCCTGACCTGTCTGCAAGCGCTTTATCCACAGGCGTCTTCGGCACTGGCAGCGCTACCCGGTTTCGATGAGATCTGGGCCGCCGAGGATGCCTTGGTGGAAGTCATCCGCGCACGACTGAGTGCATTCGGCCCGCTGCCACTGGAGGCCATCGCACAACCGCTGTCATTGCCGTCCCCACACGTCCATCAAGCCCTCGCCCAACTGGAACGTGAAGGCTATGTGCTGCGCGGTCGGTTCACCCCGGGGCTGACGATTGAAGAATGGTGCGAACGGCATCTGCTGGCGCGAATTCACCGCTACACGGTCAAGCGCCTGCGCCGGGAAATCGAGCCGGTGGCGTTGCAGGATTTCATGCGGTTTCTGTTCGACTGGCAGCACGTGTCCCCGTCCACCCGTGGTCAGGGCAGCGCCGTGTTGCCGGCGATTATCGGTCAGTTCGAAGGCTACCCGGCAGCGGCATCGGCGTGGGACAGTGACATTCTTCCGGCCAGGCTCAAGGATTATTCACCGAGCTGGCTGGATGATCTGTGCCGCAGTGGAAAACAGGTGTGGATGCGACTCAGCGCCCGGCAGAAAACCAGCGGAACGGCGCTTCGCAGCACACCGGTCGTATTGCTGCCGCGCAGTCAGGTCGGGTTGTGGAGTGCGCTGGCCGAGCAGACACCCGCCAGCGAACTGTCACCCAAGACGCAAAAAGTCTTCGAGGCCCTCAGCCAGCATGGGGCGCTGTTTTTCGATGAGCTGATTCATGAAGCGCACCTGCTGCGCACCGAACTGGAAATCGCCTTGCAGGAATTGGTCGGCGCCGGTCTGGTGAATGCCGACAGCTTTGCCGGATTGCGAGCGCTGATCACCCCGGCGAGCAAGCGCCAGCAACGCAGCAGTCGACGCGGGCGCGGGGCGTTTGTCGGCGGCATGGACGATGCCGGTCGCTGGGCGCTTTTACGTCGCGGGCCGGTGGTGGAAAACCGTCAACCGCCGTCGCCCGAAGCCCTCGAACACATCGCCATGACCTTGTTGCGCCGCTATGGCGTGGTGTTCTGGCGTCTGTTGGAACGCGAAGCCGATTGGCTGCCCAGCTGGCGCGAACTGCTGCGCACGTTCCATCGGCTGGAGGCGCGCGGCGAGATTCGTGGCGGGCGATTTGTCAGCGGTCTGGCCGGCGAGCAATTCGCCCTGCCTGAGGCGATACCGCTCCTGCGCGAAGTCCGCCGTCGCCCTCCTAACGGCAGCCTGATCGCCGTGTGCGGGGTCGATCCGCTGAACCTCGTCGGCACCCTGCTACCAGGCACGAAAGTGCCGGCGCTGGCGAGCAATCGGCTGGTGTATCGCGACGGCCTGCCGGTCGCTGCCGAGGTCGCGGGCAAGCCGCAATTCTGGGTAGAACTGGATCAGGTTTCCATGGAGCAGGTGCGCAGCAAACTGATCCGGCATTGATGTAAACCGGTCTGGCCTCTTCGTCGGATCGCCGCCCGGACCAAGCCCGCTCCCACAATGGTTTGTGGTGCGGCTGCTATTTCGGCATCACACCGAGTCCTGTGGGAGCGGGCTTGCCCGCGAAGAGGCCGGCACATGCACCACAAGAACTCCTACTGAGTCGGCGATTGCGCTGGCAACACCACCGACGAATGCGCCGCTGGCGCCTCGTCTTCCTGTCGCCTGGGCAACAAGACCTGCTGTGGATAAGTCTGCGCGAAATGCACCCACGGGCTGTTATCCACAAGCTTTTTCAAACGCTGGTTGAACGCGCGACTCACCGCATATTGCCCGCCCGACACCGTGCGGAATTGGGCGGTCAGCACCACGCCGTTCAGGTCCATCCTGTCCACGCCGAACACGTCCAGCGGACCTTGCAGGTTGTACTTGAGGAACGGGTCTTCGCGAATCGAATCCCCGGCCTGACGAATCAGCTCGATGGCCTTGTCGACATCGGTGTCGTAGGTGAACTGCACCGAGAAAAACGCGAACGCAAACTGCCGCGATTGGTTGGTCACGGCCTTGATCTGGCCGAACGGCACCGAGTGCACGAAGCCCTTGCCGTCACGCAGGCGCAGGGTGCGAATGGTCAGGCCTTCGACCGTGCCGGCATGCCCGGAATCGAGCACCACCCAATCACCGATCGACAGGGTGTCCTCAATGATGATGAACAGCCCGGTGATCACGTCCTGCACCAGCTGTTGCGAGCCGAAACCGATGGCCAGACCGACCACCCCGGCACCGGCCAGCAGCGGCGCGACGTTGATCCCCAGATTGGCCATGGTGGTGATCGCACAAATCACCACCAGGATGATTTTGATCGCGTTGCGCAGCAGCGGCAGGATGGTTTTCACCCGAGTGCTGGGCTGGCGCGCCGAGCGTTTGCTGACCGGTGGTTTGAGTGCTTCCTGAATCGCCGTGTCGAGCACTACCCACAACAGCCACGTCACGAGAAAGATCAGGCCGATGCTGCTCAAGGCGTTGCTGATCGCCCGGCCGACCGTGCTGCTTTGTGCGAAGTCGATCAGTGACACGCCCCAGATCCGCCCGAGGATATCGATGAACGCAATCGCGATGACGATCCGCAGCAAGGCGTGCAACAGGCTGAGAAAGCGTTCCTTGTAGGCACTGCTACGCTGGATCGCCTCGGCCCGGCGCGACTTGAACAGGTGTTGCATCACGGTGCTGAGAAATACCGTGCCGATCAGCAACACGGTGGTGAGCAACGCGCAGCGCAGGGCTTTCTGGTTGTCCTCGCCGATACCGATCAGATTGACCGCCGAGACCAGCACCATCAGCACGATCGGCCAGTACCAGAGCCCGGAAAAAATCCGCAGCGATTCCTGCAGCGACGGTTGTTTCAGGCGTTGGGCCAGCGGGCGATTACGGATCAGGTGCGCCACCGGCCGGCGCAAACGAATCACCAGCAGACCGAAGATGATCGACGCCAGCAGACCGGTGAACACCGCGATGCTGCTGGTGATGTTGCCGCCCAGTTGCCGGGCGATCTGCGGGCTGGTCAACGCATCACTCAACGCGGCGAGAAAGCCGATCAGGAACAGCGGTTTCGGGCAGTAGTCGCGAATGATCTGCGCAGCTCGTCGCTTGTGGCCGGTGTTGAACATCACCACCACGCACAACAGCATCGACGTGGAAAATATCCCGCTGCTGGTGGCGTAGGCAAAACACAGCGCCAGCGCCCGACCGACCGAGGCCGACAGAAAATGGCTGACGTACAGGGTCAGCGGCAGACAGATGAGCGCGGGCAGCGTGTAGGGCAAAAGGTAACCGAGCAGATCCTGGCTGCGCTGGCGGGTACGCAGCCAGCGGCCCTCGCGCATCCGCTTGGCCAGAACGCTGCCAAGCACCGTCAACACAGCAAAGGTGCCGAGCCACACGCCGGACAGCATCATGAAATCTCCGGCCACGCTCCACCCCGAGCGATCCGATGGCTGATTGACCAGCCTGTCGACCTCATCCGCCGCCCGGTCGGCGCGCAGGCGCCAGGCGTCGACCAGATGCTCGTTGAGATCGAGTTTGTCCTGCACGTCGTCGATGCTGGAACTGATGGCACCGAGCAGACCGCCCTGCACGATCGGCTCCGGTTTGGCCGGCTCTTCAATGGCCGCCGGAACGCCCGGCAGGCTGGCAGCTTGCACGGCATGGCCGCCGAACAACAGCAATGCCCCCAATAGAATCGCGATCCTGAACCTGGTCAAAACGCCGAGCTCCCTTGGTTGAACCTGTAAGGAACTGATCGGTTTTGGCTTGGCAAAGTTCAAGAACGCCTTGAGAGCCGCATTTCGATCTTTGCTCTCAGGTCAAATATCAAATGCCCATCCCTGTATTTTTCCACCCTCAGCAAACCCCGACACTGCGCTCCATTCAAACCTCAACCGGAGTGCCGTCATGCCCATTGCCCTGCTCGCGCTGACCCTCAGCGCATTCGCCATCGGGACGACCGAGTTCGTCATCGTTGGCCTGCTTCCCACCATCGGCGCCGATCTTGGCGTCAGTCTGCCTTCCGCCGGTCTGCTGGTCAGTCTGTATGCCCTCGGCGTAGCCATCGGTGCGCCGGTGCTGACCGCCCTCACCGGCAAAGTCCCGCGCAAACTGTTGCTGCTGTCGCTGATGGTGCTGTTCACCCTCGGCAACCTGCTGGCCTGGCTGGCGCCGAGTTATGAATCGCTGGTGCTGGCGCGGATCGTCACGGGTCTGGCCCACGGCGTGTTCTTCTCCATCGGCTCGACCATCGCCACCAGCCTGGTGCCCAAGGAAAAAGCCGCCAGTGCGATTGCGATCATGTTCACCGGCCTGACCGTGGCGCTGGTCACCGGGGTGCCGCTGGGCACGTTCATCGGTCAGCATTTCGGCTGGCGTGAAACCTTCCTCGCCGTGTCGGCACTCGGCGTGATCGCGTTCATCGGCAGCTTGCTGTATGTGCCGAAAAACATCGCCCACAGCAAACCAGCCTCGCTGTTGCAGCAATTGCAGGTGCTCAAGCAACCGCGCCTGTTGCTGGTGTACGCCATGACGGCCATCGGTTACGGCGGTTCGTTCATCGCCTTCACGTTCCTGGCACCGATCCTTCAGGACCTCTCCGGCTTCAGCGCCGGCACGGTCAGCCTGGTGTTGCTGGTGTATGGCGTGTCGGTGGCCGTCGGCAATATCTGGGGCGGCAAACTGGCAGACAAACGCGGGCCGATCAGTGCCCTGAAAATCATCTTCACCCTGCTCGCCGCCGTGCTGTTCGTACTCACCTTCACCGCCGCCAACCCGTGGCTGGCACTGGCGACCGTACTGGTCTGGGGCGCCGTCGCCTTCGGCAACGTGCCGGGCTTGCAGGTGTATGTGGTGCGCCAGGCGGAACATCACACGCCACAAGCGGTGGATGTGGCGTCGGGGCTGAACATTGCCGCGTTCAACCTGGGGATTGCCGGTGGCGCCTGGGGTGGCGGGTTGATTGTCGAGCACATCGGCCTGATCCACACCGCGTGGATCGGCGGCCTGGTGGTGCTGGTGGCATTGGCCCTGACAGCCTTGAGCGGTCGCCTCGACCGACTGGGCCCGGTGTATGCCGAACCCGCGGGCGGTTCTACCCGGGTCGTCACTGGCCACTGATCCTGCGAATACCGACCGCCCGTACTCCCGTCGAAACTTTCCCGAACCGTCCGCAGTCATCCACAGACAGAGGCAACACGGGGATTTTCGACGGGAGGGCGGGATGGCGACGATTCACATCGGTATTTCAGGCTGGCGCTACGCCCCGTGGCGCGGGGATTTCTACCCCCGGGGACTGGCTCAGAAACGCGAACTGCAGTTCGCTTCGCGGGCGGTCAACAGCATCGAGATCAATGGCTCGTTCTATGCGCTGCAACGACCGGAACGCTATGCCCAGTGGTATGCCGAAACGCCGGATGACTTCGTGTTCAGCATCAAGGCGCCCCGCTTCATCACCCACATCCGGCGCCTGCGCGATATCGAAAAACCGCTGGCCAATTTCTTCGCCTCCGGGGTGCTGGAGCTGAAGGAAAAATTCGGTCCGGTCCTCTGGCAGTTCCCGCCCAACTTCACGTTCGACCCCGAACGTTTCGAAGCCTTTCTTGATCAGTTGCCCCACGACACCCAGGCTGCCGCCGAGCTCGCCCGCCAGCACGACTCACACCTGCACGGCCACGCGAGCCTGAAGGCCTACGGCAAAAAACCGCTGCGCCATGCCGTGGAAATCCGCAACGACAGTTTCATAGACCCCGACTTCGTGCGCTTGCTTAAACGCTACAACACCGCGCTGGTGATTGCCGACACCGCCGGGAAATGGCCGTACCGCGAAGACCTGACCAGCGATTTTGTCTACCTGCGCCTGCACGGTGCCGAAGAGCTCTACGCCAGCGGTTACACCCGTGCCGCGCTGCAACGCTGGGCCGAACGGATCGACGCCTGGCACCACGGCCGGCAACCGGGCGACGCCCATTTAATCGCGCCCCGCCTGAAGCCTCGGGCGCGCAAATCCCGCGAAGTTTTCTGCTACTTCGACAATGACATCAAGGTCCGCGCGCCTTTCGATGCCCGCAGGCTGTTGCAGCATTTCGAGCTGGATAAAAACCTCGAAACAGTGCCCGGCGAACCGGCCGCCGAAGGAGTACTCGCATGAGCATTCCCGAGCCGCTCGGCTTCACCGACGAGCAGTCCACGGTCATCACCACCGAGCGCCGTTTCACCGTGCTGACGGTGAACACCCACAAGGGCTTCACCGCCCTGAACCGGCGCTTCATCCTGCCGGAACTGCGTGAAGCGGTGCGCAGCGTGTCCGCCGACGTGGTGTTTCTTCAGGAAGTCCACGGCACCCACGAGCACCATCCCAAACGCTATGACAACTGGCCGACGATGCCGCAGTACGAGTTTCTCGCCGACAGCCTCTGGCCGCAGTTCGCCTACGGGCGCAACGCGGTGTACCCGGAGGGCGATCACGGCAACGCGCTGCTGTCGAAATTCCAGATCGTGCGCCATGACAACCTCGACGTTTCGATCAGCGGCCACGAAAACCGCGGCCTGTTGCACTGCGTGCTGCGCCTGCCGGGAGACGACCGTGAAGTGCATGCGATCTGCGTCCATCTGGGCCTTCGCGAAAGCCATCGCAACGACCAGTTGCGCCTGCTGCGCGAGCGCCTGGCCGAACTGCCCGATGATGCGCCGGTGATCGTCGCCGGCGATTTCAACGACTGGCGCCAGCGTGCTGACGGATTGCTTGAACCCTGTGGCCTGCGCGAAGTGTTTGTGGCGCATCAAGGCAAACCGGCGCGCAGTTTTCCGGCCCGCCTGCCGCTGCTGCGCCTGGATCGGATCTACGTACGCAACCTCAAGGCCAGTCAGCCCAAAGTGCTGGCGAACCGTCCCTGGTCACACCTTTCCGACCACGTCCCGCTGTCGGTGGAGATTGAACTATGAGCAGCGCACCGCTGGAGAAATCCGCCGTGGAGCCCGTCAGCATGACCCCGCCCGTGCGCGAGCCCGGCACCGTCGATGTCGAGTACCGCTGGCAGGGCAACAACCGCGTCGTGTTGCTGGAAAACGGCGAGGAGTATTTCCCCCGAGTGTTCGAAGCGATGCGCGCAGCGAAAAGCGAAATCCTGCTGGAGACTTTCATCGTCTTCGAGGACAAGGTCGGCAAGGAATTGCAGGAGATTCTTATCGATGCCGCCCGGCGTGGGGTGCGCACCACCGTCAGCTTCGACGGCTTCGGTTGCGGCGAATTGAGCACCGGTTACCTCACCGCCCTGAGCGACGCCGGCGTGCACCTGCAGATCTTCGATCCGGCCCCCAAGCGCCTGGGTATCCGCACCAACTGGTTCCGCCGCCTGCATCGCAAGATCGTGGTGGTCGACGGCTTGATCGCGTTCATCGGCGGGATCAATTTTTCCGGCGATCACCTGGCCGATTTCGGCCCCGAAGCGAAGCAGGATTACTCGGTGGAGATTCAAGGCCCGGCGGTGACCGACATCCATCATTTCGCCCTGCTGCAAAGCGGCCGACCGGGACGCGCAAGGTTCTGGTGGCAACGGCGACGGCAGCGGCGTGCCGAGATGGCGTTCGATGATCACGATGGTCAGGTGCGTCTGGTGTTTCGCGACAACGACCACCACCCCACCGATATCGAAGACGTCTATTTGCAGGTGCTGCGCCGCGCCCAACGGCGGGTGGTGATCGCCAACGCGTACTTCTTTCCCGGCTATCGCCTGCTGCGCGAGATCCGCAACGCCGCCCGGCGCGGGGTCGAGGTGCGGCTGATTCTGCAGGGGCAGCCGGACATGCTGGTGGCCAAACTCGCCGCGCGCATGACCTACGACTACCTGCTCAAGGCCGGGGTGCAGATTCATGAATATTGCGAGCGCCCGCTGCACGGCAAAGTGGCGCTGGTGGACGAGGAATGGAGCACCGTCGGCTCGAGCAATCTTGATCCGCTGAGCCTTTCGCTGAACCTGGAAGCCAACGTGCTGATCCGCGACCGCGCCTTCAATCGTTACCTGTTCGAACGCCTCGAAGACCTCAGCCACAACCACTGCAAGGCGATGGACGCCGCGAAGTCGCCACGCGGGCGGATCTGGCACATGACCGTGGGTTTTCTGGTGTTTCACTTCCTGCGCCATTTTCCGGCCATGGCCGGCTGGCTGCCGGCGCACAAGCCACGGCTCAAACCCTTTACCCCTGCCGCCGGGAGCGATCCTTCATGAGCCATTCCGAAGCCCACGCGGTGGTGCATCCGGCAACCGCGGGCAAGTCCCGCTGGAGTCGCTGGAAACGTCCGCTGACCCTGCTGTTCTTTCTCGCGCTGATCGTTCTGCTGACGATGTTCGCCAGCCGCATCGAATGGGCCGAGGTGTTGCAAACCCTCGCCGATTTCAAGGTGCGCACGCTGATCATCGCCTCCAGCCTGACGCTGCTGAGTTTTCTGGTGTACGCCAGTTTCGATCTGATCGGCCGCACTTACATCCGCCAGGACCTGACCTGGAAACAGATCCTGCCGGTGGGCGTCATCAGCTATGCGTTCAACCTCAATTTGAGCGCCTGGGTCGGCGGGATCGCCATGCGTTATCGGCTGTACTCGCGGCTCGGCGTGAGCAAAAGCAACATCGCCAAGATCCTCGGTCTGAGCCTGGCGACCAACTGGTTCGGCTACATGACCATCGCCGGCGTGGTGTTCGCCAGCGGGCTGGTACGCATGCCACCGGGCTGGAAAGTCAGCAGCGATGCGTTGCAGGGCATTGGTGTGTTGCTGCTGTTGGTGAGTGCCGGGTACCTGGTCGCCTGCCAGTTTTCCCGGCGGCGCGAGTGGTCGATTCGTGGGGTGGAAATCAACCTGCCGTCGCTGCGCATGGCGGTCCTGCAGTTACTGCTCGGGGCGCTGAACTGGTCGCTGATGGCAGCGGTGATTTTCACTTTGCTGCCGAGCAAGCTCGACTACCCGCTGGTGCTCGGGGTGCTGTTGATCAGCGCGATTGCCGGCGTCATCACCCACATTCCCGCCGGGCTCGGCGTGCTGGAAGCGGTGTTCGTGGCGCTGCTGCAACACGAGGCTTCGCGCGGCAGCCTGGTGGCGGGGCTGCTGGCGTATCGGGCGATCTATTTCCTGTTGCCGCTGCTGATCACCGTGCTGATGTACCTGGTGGTGGAAGCCAAGGCCAAGGCGCTGCGGATCGAGAAGAAGCCGTCCTGATTTTTTTGTTATGGCTTGCTCGCGAAGGCGTCCGAAGAGACACCACAAATCATGTGGACTGAATGATGCTCAACCGCTCGCCCACCACCATTTCGGTGATCCAGTCGACGAGGATCGAGGTGTAGGCCTGCTGTGAGGTTGGATCGCTCAGGGCATGGTCGGCGCCGTCGATGATGCGGTGGGTCAGCGAGTGGGTCTGCTGGCACGCAGCGCGGTAACTCATGATCGTCGCGTGGGGCACGTAGTCATCGGTTTCCGACTGCACCAGCAGCACATCCCCGGTGAATTGCGAGCAGGCGTGCAAGGCGCGGTTGCTGTCGGCGCGTATCAGCGTGCTGCGATAATCGCGCAGGTCGGCCTTGTCCAGGTCGCGTTTGGGCGTGTGCCATTGCTCGTCGCGATACAGCGCCGGCACTCGCAGCGCCAACCAGCGCACCGGGCGCAATGAAGTCAGGATCGAGGCGAGATAACCGCCATAGCTGGTGCCCACCACCGCGATGGCCGAAGTGTCCAGCGCCGGGTGGGCGAGCAGCCGGTCATAGGCCGCCAGCAAGTCACGCAGGTTATCTTCGCGGGTGACCCGGCTCAGCGGAATGCCGGTGCCGCCGGTGTGCCCGCGCAGGTCGAACGTCAGGCACACACAGCCCAGGCCGGCGATGCCTTTGGCCCGTTCCAGATCCCGCTCCTGACTGCCGCCCCAACCGTGCACGAACAATACGCCGGGGACTTTCGATTTGGGACTGAGGAATGTCCCGCTCATCTGCTCGTCATCAATGTCGATTTGAATGCTTTCGCTTCTAGCCGTCATAGGATTGGACCGTTACGTATTTGAGAAGAAAGTCGCTGTTCTCGGCCGGGCCGCGATAGACCTCGATGGCGTCCGCCGGCAGGGCACGGTCGATATAGGTTTCCACCGACGAGACGCGGATCGCGCGCATCGAAGGGTCATTGACGAAACTCTGCAACGCCGCCACTTCCGCGCTGCTGGCGCCGCCCATGCGCCAGGACTGTTCGAGGACGCCGCTGCGCGGCTGGCCTTCATTGTCCAGGCCCTGGGCGATGTCATAGTTGCGTCGCGAAGCGTAGAACCGTGGATAGGCTTCATCCGCCGCCCGGTCAAAAACCTGTGCCTGCTCGATGGCCAACCGCACATCGTCCGGCAGATCCAGTTTCAGCAAGTCGTCATAACCGCCCTGCACCACCAGCAGGTTTGAACCGCCATAGACCTCTTCGCCGCGGGCATCTTCGGTCAAGTATTGATCACCACAGTAACTGAGCACCCGGTCGCCGATGAACGACTGGCCGACGCTGTGGGTGACGACCTGGCTCAGGTCCTGCTCCAGCACCACGCCTTCGCTGAACAGCGTTGCAGCCTCGGGTCGGGCGAGGATTTCGTCGAACGCATCCAGGCTCTTGACCACTTCCTGACCGCGACCGGCACAGGCGTGGATCGGCTTGAGGCGAATCGGCCCGCTGTAGAGCAAATGTTCGGCGGCAGGTCGTGCATCTTCCAGGGCAAACACACTGAGCCCGTCGAGCACGACATTGCGAATGCGTTCGGAAAACAGCGGCGACCAGCCTTGCGGTGCGTTGGCCTGATGGCTGCGCAAGCCATGGCTGATGGCTTTGGTGCAGATGAAATCGTGTTCGACGAAACCGCCCCACAGATCGTCCGGGCCCTTGATCCCCATTTCCAGAGCTTTGGCGGCGCCGACGATGGTTTGGGTCGGCAACAGATACAGGTCACGGCCCTTGTGCTTTTGCGCGTCGTAACTGCCGCCGAATTTCAACCCGAGAATCTGCGCCAGCCAACGGGCCAGCGCCTTGTTGGTCTGCACTTCGTGTTGCGGCGCGTCGGGGCGTACGGAATGGGCGACCACTATTTTGTTGCGAGGTATCGGGGTCATGCGCCCCCCTTCCAGCGGCTCGGTGAATGTAGGTGAGAGGGTGCAGAGATCAGGCCAACCGACGGCAGCGGCAAAACCCTTGCAGATCAGTCATTTAGTCTTTTCGTACTGGCCTTGCGCCCGTTTCAATCTGCACGATGGCCGCCATGATCGCGGCATTTTGCACGACCGCGTGGTGCTATCTCGCCAGCGCCGGCGGCGGGCTCACGCCGAACCGATTGCGGTAGTCACTCGGCGCCAGCCCGGTGATTTTCTTGAAGATGGCGCGAAACGCTCCCGGATCCTGATACCCCACCGTCCACGCGATGTGGTCGATGGTGCCGTTGGTGAACTCGAGCATTTCCCGGGCCTTGCCAACCCGCAGGTGCTGGCAGTACTCGGTGGGTTTCAGGCCGGTCGCGGCCCGGAACCGGCGCAGAAAGGTGCGTTCTTCCAGGCCCGAGCGCCCGGCCATCGCCGCCAGCGACACGTCGGTCGCGCCAGTACTTTGCAGCCAGTGCTGGACCTTGAGAATCGCGGCATCGCCATGACTGAGAATCGGCGCAAAATTGCTGCCGCAGGCACTGGCGCTGTCGCTGTGATCCATCACCAGAAACCGCGCGGTGGCGCTGGCGATGCTCGGCCCCAACAAACGATCAACCAGCCGCAACCCCAATTCCGACCAGGCCATCAGACCGGCCGTGGTGATCAGGTCGCCATCATCGACAATCGGTGTATCCGCCTTGAGATTGATATCCGGATAGCGCTCGGCAAAGGCCTTGGCCGAGGTCCAGTGAGTGGTGGCACTGCGACCATTGAGCAGTCCGCTTTCAGCCAGCAACCACGAGCCTACGCAAACGCCGCCCAGCGTCGCACCACGGGCATGCTGGGCGCGCAGCCATTGCAGCAGCCCAGCCGATGCCTGCTCTGCGCTGAACCCGGCGATCGAAGGTGGGATCAGCACCGCCAGCAAACCCGTTTCTTCCGCGGGATGACTGTCGTAAACCCTGACCGGAGCCTGCTCGTTCTCGACCTGCCAGTGACTCACGCGCAGCCGCGGCAATTGTACGGTCTGATGCTCGACAGCGATCCGGTCGGCCACGCCGAACAGGTCGGTCAAGCCATGCACCGCCGCCATTTGCGCGCCGGGATAAATCAGCACGCCCAGCTCGGCAACGGCCCTTTCAACGCCCATTGTCAGTTTTCCCCTGTCTATTGTCGGTGCGGCCAATCCTCGAAACCGTGACCAGCGCCAATACTCAATCCACTGCCAACAACACTTCGAGGACACCCCCATGGCCAAGCAAGCACTCATCGTAGTCGATATCCAGAACGACTACTTCCCCCAAGGCAAGTGGCCGCTGACAGGCGTCGATGCCGCCGCCGACAATGCCGCCCGGCTGATCGCCGCGTTCCGTGAAGCGGGTGATCTGGTGATCCACATCCGTCACGAATTTACCTCGGCGGATGCCCCGTTCTTTACCCCGGGCTCCGAGGGCGCAAGGCTGCACCCCAAGGTACTCAACCGCGCCGATGAACCCGTGGTGCTCAAGCACTTTGTCAACGCGTTCCGCGAAACCGAGCTGCAATCGATCCTGGACGAACAAGACATCAAGGAACTGGTGGTGGTCGGCAGCATGAGCCACATGTGCATCGACGGCGTGGTCCGGGCAGCGGCAGACCTGGGCTATACGGTCACAGTGATCCACGATGCCTGCGCCACCCGCGACCTGGAATTCAATGGCCTGACCGTGCCGGCCGCTCAGGTGCATGCGGCATTCATGTCTTCGCTGGCGTTCGCCTACGCCAGCGTGGTTTGCGCGCAGGAGTTCCTCTCCAACAGTCGTTGAGCGCCTGTCGCACGTTTGTGAAATGAAACCCGGCCCGCCCTGTTGCGGGCTTTTTTTCGTGGGCTGAGAAAATCTCACGCGTGAGCCATTGATGGCACTTTGAATTGATTGTAGTGTGGCTCACGCGTGAGATGTTCATAACGGAGTCATCGCCATGAAAAGCAACTCCCCGCCAACAAAATCGGAGAGCCCGAAGGGAGTGCGCTCGACAACGTCCGTGAAAAAACCATCCAGCTTCTACATGAAGCAGATGCGCGCGGGCCTGGCTGCCGCCGGTTATGTGAAACACGAAACTTGGGTGCTTCCCGAAAACCGAAGCTTGCTCAAGCAAATGGAGCAACAGCTACGCCAACCGATTCTGGCTGGCTCATTCATGTCGGAGAATTACATGAGCGCAGGCAACAACTGGAACATCGATAGCCTCTACAACGCTTTCAAGGCACTGGACGAGGTGGTTTCCCAGGAGATCACGCTGTCCCTGATCCAGAGCTCCGAACCCAGCCTCAAGCTGGAAATGAACGAATTCGGCGGCCTGCCGATTCATATCGCCATCGCGGGTCAGCAGATCATCGTCGACACCGTACTGGTGGACATCGATTCGATCACCGACGTGCGCGCCTTCAACGACGCGGTACTGCGCAGCCGGGAAATGTTCCCACTGTCGTCGATCGGCATCGAAACCATGCCCAACGGCCAGACCGTCTACAACATGTTCGGCGCGCTGAGTGCGGATTCGAGCCTGACCAACGTGGTCACCGAGGTGAAAACCCTGGTCGATAACGTGCAGCGCGCCAGCGAAGCCTTCGAACACTTCTTCAAGTAATCAACAGGGAAAATCCAATGACTCAGTCCATCTGGAGCAAGTTGTTCACCGCACTGCGCGGCGGCGCCAATGAAGTCGGCGAAGCGATTGTCGACCAACAAGCCCTGCGCATCCTCGATCAGGAAATCCGTGACGCCGACAGCGCGCTGTCCAACGCTCGTCGCGAACTGGTCACCATCATGGCCAAGCACAAACTGTCCGCCGATCGCGTGAGCGAGTACGACGCCAAGATCAAGGACCTGGAAGCCAAGGCGGTCTCCGCCCTGAATGCCGGCCGTGAAGACCTGGCGATGGACGTGGCCGAAGCGATTTCGACCCTGACCAACGACCTGGCCACCGAGAAAGCCCAGAGCGACGAGTTCGGTACCTACGCCGACAACATGCGCAAGGACATCAACAAGGCCGAAGCGCGGATCAAGAGCCTGCGTCAGCAAGTGGACATGGCCAAGGCCCGTGACAGCGTGCAGAAAGCGCAGGTCAGCGCATCCATCGCCAGCGGCGGCGCCAATGGCAAGCTGGAAACGGCGGTCGGCACCCTGAACCGTCTGCAAGAAAAGCAAAAGCAGCGCGCCGCCGAGCTGAACGCTCAGGACGAACTGGCCGATGCCACAACCGGCAACGATCTGGAGCGCAAACTGCGCGAGGCCGGCATCACGCCGAACGAGGGCAGCGCCAACGCAATCCTCGAACGCCTGAAGCAGAAGTCGGCCCAGTAAGGGCAGCCAGAAGAAAAGAAGGGCACCGGGTGCCCTTCTTTTTTGCCTGCTCGTTCGTCGCGAGGCCGGTACACTAGCGGCGTTTTGCCAACGAACACTTCCACCCGCTTCAAGGAATGTACCCATGGGATGGTTAAAGAACTTGCTCGGCACCGGCTCGACACCCGCACGCGAGGCGGCCAGCGGCCCGCTGGGTCTGGCGCAGGGCAAGGCGATCCGCTTCGATACGACCCTCGCTCTGCTGCTCGACGGCAGCACCTCGGTACGGGTTCCCGATGCCCAGGCGATCTGGAGCGCCGGCTGGATCGACCTCGGCCAGTCGAACAAGCTGTATCGCTATTACCTGAACAACGAAGACTTCTGGCTGCAGGTCCATGTCACCGGCGACGATCAGATCGAATCAGTGACGCTGTTCAATTACCTCAGCTACGTCACGGTCAACAGCGATGCCGAGCTGCAGCGCCTGGCGGGCCCGAACAGCCTGATCGGCCTGCCGGCCTACACCCATGACGGCGTGTCCTTCACCCGGGAATGGGGCACCGAACGCGGCCAGACCGAACTGGTCCCGCTCACCGAGCAGGTGATCAATCCCGACGAGTCCTACACCATCGAACACCATTCGATGCTGTATGCCCGGGAAACCGGCCTGACCGACCGTCGCGAACTGTTGCTGTTCTCCGTCGAACAGGATGAAGAAGGCACTGTCAGCCTGAGCACATCGCTGGGCATCTCGCTGTACACCACCGATCTGAGCACCATTTAAAAGGAAGTTCCCCATGCTGGAAGTGTTGTCCGTTTCCCTGAACAAGGCCGCGCTGGTCGGATTCGCCGCCTACCTGATAGGCGCCGTGCTGCTGTTCATGCTGTTTCAATTCGTCTACACGCGCATTACGCCGCACAAGGAATTCGAGCTGATTCGCTCCGGCAACAACGCAGCGGCCATTGCCCTGTCGGGCGCGATCATCGGTTTCGCGATACCGGCAAGCAACATCATCGCCCACTCGATCAACGTCCTCGACTTCGTCCTCTGGGCCGTGATTGCGGCCGCGGTGCAACTGCTGGCATTTCTGGCCACCGGGCTGGTGCTCAAGGGCACGTCCCAGCGCATCGCCAACGGTGAAGTGGCCGCCGGCATCTACGTGGCAGCGGTGGCGATCAGCGTCGGCATGCTCAACGCCGCCTGCATGACCCCGTCCTACTGATCGGCAGGAAGCCCGAGATGAAACGAAGCAAGTACGTTCAACTGTCCCTGGCCGCTTCGGTGGCCCTGGCGATTTCCGGTGAAGCGGCCGCGCAGGAACAACAGCGCACCTTCCAGAGCGTGGAACAGTGCGTCGACGCCGAAGTGGCAGCCGATGCCTGCTCGAATGCCTACGTCGCAGCCCTGGCCGAGCACCGGCGCATCGCTCCGGCCTATGACGACAAAGCGAAGTGCGACGCAGACTTTGCCGCCGGCTGGTGTCAGAAGAATTCCGACGGCCGCTTTGCACCGAAACTCGGTGGTTTCAAGGTGGCGCAAAATTCCGAACCGGCACAGAACCTCGATGCGATTGCCAATGCGCAGATGCCGGCGGGCAATGCCGAACCTGCCCAGACAACTCAGAGCACGACCCACGTTTCCAGCGGTGGCGGGTCGAGCAACGGCTGGCTCACCGGATGGCTGATCGGCAATGCCATGAGCAACAACTCGCGGACGGTGTATCGCGACCGCGATACGCGCCAGACGTACGACACTTCGACGCTGAACCGGCGTATCGAATCGGCGCCGACCACTCGCAGCAATTCGGACTACACCAGCTCCCGGAGCAAACCGGTCAACGTGGCGTCCTCTACTTCCCGTGGTGGTTTCGGCAGCCAGTCCAGCGCACGCAGCGGTTGGGGCGGCTGGGGCAGTTCGAGCAGCTGATGAAGAAGATCCATTGCGCCGAGCGCCACGACTGGAAACAGACGGCCGAAAGCCTCGGCTTTCTGTTCCACACCATCGACGATGAGCCTTACTGGGACGAGCGCGCGTATTATCAGTTCACGCTCGCACAGATCGAAAACGATCTCGAGGATCCGACCGCCGAACTGCACGAGATGTGCATGGATCTGGTGGACCGGGTCGTGCACAGCGAGGAACTGCTCGATCGCCTGAGCATCCCCACGCCGTACTACGACATGATCCGAACGTCGTGGCTGGAAGGTCATCCGCATCTGTATGGGCGCATGGACTTCTCCTACAACGGCACCGGGCCGGCGAAGTTGCTGGAGCTCAACTACGACACCCCCACCAGCCTGTACGAGGCCGCGGCGTTCCAGTGGGGCTGGCTGGAACAATGCATCGAGCGCGGGATGCTGCCGCGCCATGCCGACCAGTTCAACAGCATCGATACCCGACTGCATGAAGCCTTTGCCGCGCTGAAACTCAAGCGCCCGTTCTACTTTGCCTCGATGAAAGGCTCCGTCGAGGACAAGGGCACCACCGACTATCTGCGCCTGATCGCGGAGAAGGTCGGCATCGAATCCCGACACATCGATATCGAAGACATCGGCCTGACAGCCGATGGACGCTTCGTCGATCTCGAAGATCGCTGGATCCCGCATCTGTTCAAGCTGCATGCCTGGGAGTTCATCTTCCACGAACCGTTCGGTGCGGCCATTGCCGATTGCGATACGCAGTTTTTCGAACCGGCGTGGAAGGCCATTCTTTCCAATAAAGGCGCCCTGCCTCTGCTCTGGGAATTGCACAAGGGCCATCCGAATCTGCTGGCCGCCCATCTCGATCCGAATCCGGGCAGCGCTGTACCGAAAGGCTGGGTGCGCAAACCGTACTTCTCCCGGGAAGGTGCCAACATCGAGTTGCAAACAGCCGAAGGCCTGATCGTCAAAGAGGACGGCCCCTACACGGATGCGCCTTTCATCCTGCAGGAATTTGCGCCGCTGCCGAAGTTCGATGACAGCTACACGCTGATCGGTTCCTGGGTTATAGGCGATCAGGCGGCGGGGATTGGCGTGCGCGAAGACAACAGCTTGATCACCAAGGATTCGAGCCGGTTCTTGCCGCACCTGATTCTTGACTGAAAAACCTGCGCCCATGAAAAAGGCCCGTCGTGTTCAGCGACGGGCCTTTTTATTCAAAGCGGATACAGCGAAGAATCAGAACGGAATGTCGTCATCGAAGCTGTCGAAATCCGGGGCTGGTTGCGGTGCGGCTTGCTGTGGAGCCGGGGCCGAACGCTGCTGAGGAGCCGACTGCTGCGGACGCGGAGCCTGTTGGCGTGGCGCCTGCTGCTGATAGTTGTTGCCACCGCCTTGCTGGTCGCCCTGTTGCGGACGGCCGCCCAGCAGTTGCATGGTGCCTTGCATGTCGACCACGATTTCGGTGGTGTAACGCTTGATACCGTCTTTTTCCCACTCGCGGGTCTGCAGCTTGCCTTCGATGTACACCTGCGAACCCTTGCGCAGGTATTCGCCGGCGATTTCGGCAACCTTGCCGAACATCGATACGCGGTGCCACTCGGTCTTCTCGACCTTCTGACCAGTCTGCTTGTCGGTCCACTGTTCGCTGGTTGCCAGACTCAGGTTGGTCACGGCGTTACCGTTAGGCAAGTAGCGAACTTCGGGATCCTGGCCGCAAGTGCCGACCAATATGACTTTGTTAACCCCACGGGCCATAACGTTCTCCTAGGCTTCGCAAGCAGCCTCGGCCGGGTTGTTCACCAGGCGTTCGAGGGTGTCGCGATCCACTAATTCTTTATCCAGTTTGATGTAAACAGCCGCTTCATCGGCGACTATCACTGCATCTGTTACCCCCACGAGGGCCCTGAGGCGCTCGACCAGACCCGCTTCGCGGATCGCCTCGGGCGACAACGGCAAGCGCAGGCTCGTCACGTAGGGAGGTTCGCGCATGGTAACAGCAAAGGCCAGCCAGATGGCAGCCAGCCCGGCACATCCGAGGAACACAACCGACAGACCGCCATGCTGGAACATCCAGCCGCCGAGAATCCCGCCGAGTGCCGAACCGAGGAACTGGCTGGTGGAGTACACGCCCATCGCCGTGCCCTTGCCACCTGCCGGTGAAACCTTGCTGATCAGCGACGGCAGCGAAGCTTCCAGCAGATTGAACGCGGTAAAGAACACCACCGTCCCGATCACCAGAGCCCGCAGGCTGTCACCGAACTGCCAGAAGAATAGCTCAGTGAGCATCAACGTCATGACGGCGCCGAGCAAAACTCGTTTCATTTTGCGTTTCTTCTCGCCATAGATGATGAACGGGATCATGGCGAAGAACGAGATCAGCAAGGCTGTGAGGTAGACCCACCAGTGCTGTTCCTTGGGCAGCCCGGCTTTTTCCACCAGGGCCAGGGGCAGTGCGACGAAGCTCGACATCAACATCGCATGTAATACAAAAATGCCCAGATCCAGGCGCAGCAGGTCCGGGTGCTTGAGCGTCGGCATCAATGCCTGACGCGCAACACCGGATTCCCGATGACTCAGCGGCCCGGTGGACTTCGGCACCATGAACAGCACGATCACGATCCCGACCAGCGCCATGCCGCCGGTGGCCAGGAACAGGCCGGAAAGTCCAAATGCGCGAGTCAGCAACGGGCCGACCACCATGGCCACGGCAAACGACAGGCCGATGGTCATGCCGATCATCGCCATCGCTTTGGTGCGGTGCTGTTCGCGGGTCAGGTCGGAAAGCAGTGCCATGACCGCAGCGGAAATCGCCCCGGCGCCTTGCAGGACACGACCGGCGATCACGCCCCAGATCGAATCGGCCTGGGCCGCCAGCACGCTGCCGAGGGCGAAGACGATCAGTCCCAGGTAAATCACCGGACGACGGCCGATACGGTCGGAAATGATCCCGAACGGAATCTGGAAAATCGCCTGGGTCAGGCCGTAAGCGCCAATCGCCAGCCCGATGAGGGCCGGGGTCGCTCCCGCCAGATCCATGCCATAGGTTGCCAGCACCGGCAGCACCATGAACATGCCAAGCATACGGAAGGCGAACACCAGGGCCAGACCGCTCGCCGCGCGGGTCTCGCTGCCACTCATGCGTTCGCTGTGGGGATCGTGCATGGAAAAACCTCGTGTGAACCGGCGGCGATTCTACCAGTCCCATCGAAAGACGGGGTATATCGCGACGCTATGACGCGTATAGATGAAACTCTCTTCATGCAAGGCAGAAAACCCTTCATTTGATAGTGTGCATCCATCCAGTATTTGGCCGTATACTCCTGTGTTTTCGACGCCCGCCGAGCGAGGCCATTTTGGACAAGATCCTGATTCGTGGGGCCCGCACCCACAACCTGAAGAACATCGACCTGACCCTGCCACGGGACAAACTGATCGTCATCACCGGCCTGTCCGGATCCGGCAAGTCGTCCCTGGCCTTCGACACGCTGTACGCCGAAGGTCAGCGCCGCTATGTCGAATCCCTGTCGGCCTATGCCCGGCAGTTCCTGTCGATGATGGAAAAACCCGACGTCGACACCATCGAAGGCCTGTCGCCGGCGATCTCCATCGAACAGAAGTCGACCTCGCACAACCCGCGTTCCACGGTCGGCACCATCACCGAAATCTACGACTACCTGCGCCTGCTTTATGCCCGCGTCGGTACGCCGCGCTGCCCGGATCACGACATTCCGCTGGAAGCGCAGACCGTCAGCCAGATGGTCGACCTGGTGCTGGCACAGCCGGAAGGCAGCAAGCTGATGTTGCTGGCGCCGGTGATCCGTGAGCGCAAGGGCGAGCATCTGTCGGTGTTCGAAGAGCTGCGTGCCCAGGGATTCGTCCGGGCCCGGGTCAACGGCCGGCTCTGCGAGCTGGACGAGCTGCCGAAACTGGACAAACAGAAGAAGCACTCGATCGAGGTGGTAGTCGACCGTTTCAAGGTTCGCGCCGATCTGCAGCAACGTTTGGCCGAATCCTTCGAGACCGCACTGAAACTGGCGGACGGCATCGCTCTCGTGGCACCGATGGACGACGAGCCGGGCGAAGAGATGATCTTCTCCGCGCGCTTCGCCTGCCCGATCTGCGGCCATGCGATCAGCGAGCTGGAACCCAAGCTGTTTTCCTTCAACAACCCGGCCGGTGCCTGTCCGACCTGCGACGGTCTGGGGGTGAAACAGTTCTTCGACATCAAGCGTCTGGTCAACGGTGAACTGACGCTGGCCGAAGGCGCAATACGCGGCTGGGACCGGCGCAACGTCTATTACTTCCAGATGCTCGGCTCATTGGCCGCGCACTACGGTTTCAGCCTGGAAAAACCCTTCAACGAACTGCCGGCCGATCAGCAGAAATATATTCTGCATGGCAGCGGCTCGCAGAATGTCGACTTCAAATACCTCAATGACCGCGGCGATATTGTCAAACGTTCGCACCCATTCGAGGGCATTGTGCCGAACCTCGAGCGTCGCTACCGCGAAACCGAATCGGCGAGCGTACGCGAAGAACTGGCGAAGTTCCTCAGCACCCAGTCGTGCCCGGACTGTCGCGGCACGCGCCTGCGTCGTGAAGCGCGACATGTGTGGGTTGGCGAGAAAACCCTGCCGGCGGTGACCAACCTGCCGATCGGCGATGCCTGCAACTACTTCGGCGAGCTGAAGATGACCGGCCGCCGTGGCGAAATCGCCGACAAGATTCTCAAGGAAATCCGCGAGCGTCTGCAGTTCCTGGTCAACGTGGGCCTGGACTACCTGTCGCTGGATCGCAGCGCCGACACACTGTCCGGCGGCGAGGCACAGCGGATTCGTCTGGCCAGTCAGATCGGCGCGGGCCTGGTCGGGGTGCTGTACATCCTCGATGAGCCGTCCATCGGCCTGCACCAGCGTGACAATGATCGCCTGCTCGGCACCCTCAAGCATCTGCGCGATATCGGTAACACGGTGATCGTGGTCGAGCACGATGAAGACGCAATCCGTCTGGCCGACTACGTAGTGGATATCGGCCCTGGCGCCGGGGTCCATGGCGGGCAAATCGTCGCCGAAGGCACACCGGACGAAGTCATGGCCCACCCGGACTCGCTCACCGGCAAATACCTGTCGGGCCGAGTGAAGATCGAAGTGCCGGCCAAGCGCACACCGCGCAACAAGAAGCAGGTGCTGTCGCTCAAGGGCGCGCGGGGCAACAACCTGCGCAATGTCGACCTGGAGATCCCGATCGGCTTGCTGACTTGCGTGACCGGCGTTTCCGGCTCAGGCAAATCGACATTGATCAACAACACGCTGTTCCCGCTGAGCGCCACGGCACTCAATGGCGCGACCACTCTCGAAGCAGCAGCCCACGACAGCATCAAGGGCCTGGAGCATCTGGACAAGGTCGTCGATATCGACCAGAGCCCGATCGGTCGTACGCCACGCTCCAACCCGGCGACCTACACCGGCCTGTTCACGCCGATTCGCGAACTGTTTGCCGGCGTGCCGGAATCCCGCTCTCGTGGTTATGGCCCGGGGCGCTTTTCGTTCAACGTCAAGGGCGGTCGTTGCGAGGCTTGCCAGGGCGACGGTCTGATCAAGGTTGAAATGCACTTCCTGCCGGACATCTACGTCCCGTGCGACGTGTGCAAGAGCAAGCGCTATAACCGCGAAACCCTGGAGATCAAATACAAGGGCAAGAGCATCCACGAAACCCTCGAGATGACGATCGAGGAAGCGCGGGAGTTCTTCGACGCGGTGCCGGCGCTGGCGCGCAAACTGCAGACGCTGATGGATGTGGGCCTGTCGTACATCAAGCTCGGGCAATCAGCCACGACACTGTCTGGTGGCGAAGCACAGCGGGTCAAGTTGTCCCGTGAGCTGTCCAAGCGCGATACCGGCAAGACCCTGTACATCCTCGACGAGCCGACCACCGGTCTGCACTTCGCGGATATCCAGCAACTGCTCGACGTACTGCATCGCCTGCGCGACCACGGCAACACCGTGGTGGTGATCGAGCACAACCTCGACGTGATCAAGACCGCCGACTGGCTGGTGGACCTTGGCCCCGAGGGAGGTTCGAAAGGTGGACAGATCATCGCCACCGGTACGCCGGAGGAAGTGGCCGAGATGAAACAGTCTCATACAGGTCATTACCTCAAGCCGCTGCTGATCCGCGATCGGGCCTGATCACCGGGCATGAAAAAGCCCCTGTCACTTCGTCAGTGATAGGGGCTTTTTTATATCTGACGCAATCAGGATGTGTGAGATTGCAGGTAGTTCTGAATGCCGATCAGCTTGATCAGGCCCAACTGCTTTTCAAGCCAGTAGGTATGATCTTCTTCAGTGTCGTGCAACTGAAGCTTGAGGATGTCACGGCTGACGTAGTCGCCATGCTTCTCGCACAGTTCAATGCCTTTGCACAGTGCAGCACGCACCTTGTACTCAAGACGCAGATCCGCTTCGAGCATGGTTTCCACTGTGGTGCCGACATCCAGGTCATCCGGACGCATGCGCGGGGTGCCTTCGAGCATCAGAATCCGGCGCATCAGCGCATCGGCATGACCGGCTTCCTCTTCCATCTCGTGGTTGATTCGTTCGTAGAGCTTGGTGAATCCCCAGTCCTCATACATCCGCGAGTGAACGAAATATTGGTCACGGGCGGCCAGTTCGCCGGTCAGCAACGTGTTGAGGTAATCGATAACGTCTGGGTGGCCTTGCATCGCCCTACATCTCCCTTCTTGAAAGTCTGTAGTTTGAACCAACATGACTGCAAGGTCACTCACTTCGCGCAATAAAAGCGAAGATATTCTGAGAAAAGCAGGTTAAATAACGCAAAAACCGCCCCAATGAGGGCGGTTCTGCTTCTCGTTTAGACTTCGTTAAGCTGTACGTTGAGCAGCTTTGCGATTGCTTCTCCATACGCCGGATCGGCCTTGTGGAAATGCTGTAACTGGCGGTCGATGACATCACTGGAAACACCCGCCATGGCACCTGCGATATTGCCCACCAGCAAAGCTTTCTGCTCGTCGCTCATCAAACGGAACAGCGCGCCCGCATGGCTGTAGTAGTCGGCGTCTTCGCGATGATCGTAACGGTCAGCCGCACCGCTCAAGGCCAGTGCAGGTTCGGCGTAGTGTGGCGCTTGTTTCGGCGACTCTACGTAGCTGTTCGGCTCGTAATTCGGTGCCGCGCCACCGTTACTGCCAAAAGCCATCGAACCATCACGCTGGTAGGTGTTGACCGGGCTGCGCGGGGCGTTCACCGGCAGTTGCTGGTGATTGGTGCCTACGCGATAGCGATGCGCATCGGCATAGGCGAACACGCGACCTTGCAACATGCGGTCCGGTGAAAGACCGACACCCGGAACCATGTTGCTTGGACCGAACGCCGCCTGCTCGACTTCTGCAAAGTAGTTCAGCGGGTTGCGATTCAACTCCAGCTCACCGACTTCGATCAGCGGGAACTCTTTCTGCGACCAGGTCTTGGTCACGTCGAACGGGTTCTCGTAATGCGCCGCGGCCTGGGCTTCGGTCATGATCTGGATGCACACACGCCATTTCGGAAAATCACCGCGCTCGATAGCCTCGAACAGGTCACGCTGCGCGTAATCCGGATCAGTGCCCGCCAGGCGCGCTGCGTCAGCCGGCGCAAGGTTCTTGATCCCTTGCTTGGTCTTGTAATGCCACTTCACCCAGTGACGCTCGCCTTGAGCGTTGATCAGGCTGTACGTGTGACTGCCGAAACCGTGCATGTGGCGATAGCCGTCAGGAATGCCTCGGTCAGAAAACAGAATGGTGACCTGATGCAGCGCCTCGGGCGAGTGCGACCAGAAATCCCACATCATCTGCGCACTTTTCAGGTTGCTTTGTGGCAGGCGTTTCTGGGTGTGGATAAAGTCAGGGAATTTCAGCGGATCGCGAATGAAGAACACCGGTGTGTTGTTGCCAACAATGTCCCAGTTGCCTTCTTCGGTGTAGAACTTCAGAGCGAATCCACGAGGGTCACGCTCGGTGTCGGCCGATCCGCGCTCACCGCCTACTGTGGAGAATCGCAGGAAAGTCGGGGTCTGCTTGCCTACGGCAGAGAACAGCCTGGCGCTGGTGTACTGCGTGATATCGCGAGTGACGGTGAAAGTACCGTAGGCGCCCGAACCCTTGGCATGCACGCGGCGCTCAGGGATGTTTTCGCGGTTGAAATGGGCAAGCTTCTCGATCAAGTGAAAGTCATCGAGCAACAACGGACCACGCGGCCCAGCGGAGCGGGAGTTCTGGTTGTCGGCGACTGGCGCGCCGCTGGCAGTCGTAAGCGTCTTGTTCTGGCTCATGCGATCTTCGTCCTCTGTAGTCTTGAACTGCCGGCTAATCGGCTTGTTGGGGAGTATCGATCATCAACATGACAGCCACAAATTCATTAACTTATGGCAGTCAATAGAAAAAAACTAACGAAAGATCCCCACACATAGTGCAGACCCAGACAGGGTAGAAGCTTGTACGAACCGCGCATTTCTTACGGGCACAAAAAACCGGGCACTAGGCCCGGTTCTTTGTTTCAGACTGACGTCTTACTCAGCGGATACAGCTTCACCGCCAACAGCACGATCAACCAGTTCGACGTACGCCATAGGCGCGTTGTCGCCAGCGCGGAAACCGCACTTGAGGATGCGCAGGTAGCCACCCTCACGGGTAGCGTAACGCTTGCCCAGGTCGTTGAAGAGCTTACCAACGATAGCTTTCGAACGAGTACGGTCGAAAGCCAGACGACGGTTAGCAACGCTGTCTGTCTTGGCCAGAGTGATCAGCGGCTCGGCAACGCGGCGCAGTTCTTTGGCTTTTGGCAGAGTAGTTTTGATCAGCTCGTGCTCGAACAGCGACACAGCCATGTTTTGGAACATGGCCTTGCGGTGCGAGCTGGTGCGGCTCAGGTGGCGACCACTTTTACGATGACGCATGGTTCATTCCTTACCAAACACTACGTTCGGTGATTACGACGATCAGGCAGTCGCCTTGTCGTCCTTCTTAAGACTTGCAGGCGGCCAGTTGTCGAGGCGCATGCCGAGGGACAGACCGCGGGAGGCCAGAACGTCCTTGATTTCAGTCAAGGATTTCTTGCCCAGGTTCGGAGTCTTCAACAGCTCTACTTCGGTACGCTGAATCAGGTCACCGATGTAGTAGATGTTTTCCGCCTTAAGGCAGTTAGCCGAACGTACAGTCAGTTCCAGATCGTCAACCGGGCGAAGCAGGATCGGATCGATCTCGTCTTCCTGCTCGACAACCACTGGCTCACTGTCACCTTTGAGATCGACGAACGCAGCCAACTGCTGTTGCAGAATGGTTGCAGCACGACGGATAGCCTCTTCAGGATCCAGAGTACCGTTGGTTTCCAGATCAATAACCAGCTTGTCCAGGTTTGTACGCTGTTCGACACGGGCGTTTTCCACCACGTATGCGATACGACGAACCGGGCTGAACGAAGAGTCGAGCTGCAAGCGACCGATGCTGCGGCTTTCGTCTTCATCGCTCTGACGCGAGTCGGCTGGTTCATAACCACGACCACGAGCTACGGTGAGCTTCATGTTCAGGGCGCCGTTAGACGCCAGGTTAGCGATTACGTGATCGGGATTAACGATCTCGACATCATGATCCAGCTGAATATCGGCAGCGGTAACCACCCCCGAACCCTTCTTCGACAAGGTCAGCGTAACTTCGTCACGGCCGTGCAGCTTGATAGCCAGACCTTTAAGGTTCAACAGGATTTCAATTACGTCTTCCTGTACACCTTCGATGGCGCTGTACTCGTGGAGCACACCGTCAATCTCGGCCTCGACTACTGCGCAGCCGGGCATTGAGGACAACAGGATGCGGCGCAGCGCGTTGCCCAGGGTGTGGCCGAAACCACGCTCGAGAGGCTCGAGAGTGATCTTGGCGCGGGTTGGACTGACAACCTGCACATCAATATGGCGGGGTGTCAGGAACTCATTTACCGAAATCTGCATGGATGCACCTATTTTCTAGCCCTTACTTGGAGTAGAGCTCGACAATCAGGCTTTCGTTGATGTCGGCGGACAGATCACTGCGAGCAGGAACGTTCTTGAAAACGCCCGACTTCTTCTCAGTGTCTACTTCTACCCACTCTACGCGGCCACGTTGAGCACACAGATCGAGAGCTTGGACAATGCGAAGTTGATTTTTTGCTTTCTCGCGAACAGCGACCACGTCACCAGCACGAACCTGGTACGAAGGAACGTTTACGGTCTGACCGTTAACGCTGATCGACTTGTGCGATACCAGCTGACGGGATTCGGCACGAGTCGAACCAAAGCCCATACGGTATACGACGTTGTCCAGACGGCATTCGAGCAGTTGCAGCAGGTTTTCACCGGTTGCACCTTTCTTGCCAGCAGCTTCTTTGTAGTAGCCGCTGAACTGACGCTCGAGAACGCCGTAGATACGACGAACCTTCTGCTTCTCACGCAGTTGGGTGCCGTAGTCGGACTGGCGACCGCGGCGTTGGCCGTGGATACCAGGTGCTGCTTCAATGTTGCACTTCGATTCGATCGCGCGCACGCCGCTCTTCAGGAAGAGATCGGTGCCTTCGCGACGAGCGAGTTTGCATTTTGGACCAATGTAACGAGCCATTCTTTACAATCTCCTGGATTACACGCGGCGCTTCTTCGGCGGACGGCACCCGTTGTGCGGGATTGGCGTCACGTCGGTGATGCTGGCGATCTTGTAGCCACAGCCGTTCAAAGCGCGGACTGCGGATTCACGACCTGGACCTGGGCCCTTGACGTTTACGTCGAGGTTTTTCAGGCCGTATTCCAGCGCAGCTTGACCAGCACGCTCAGCAGCTACTTGAGCAGCGAACGGGGTGGACTTGCGGGAACCGCGGAAACCCGAACCACCGGAGGTAGCCCAGGAAAGAGCGTTACCTTGACGGTCGGTAATGGTCACGATGGTGTTGTTAAAAGAAGCATGGATGTGGGCGATGCCATCAACCACTGTCTTTTTAACTTTTTTACGAGGACGAGCAGCAGGTTTTGCCATGATTAAATTCCTGTCGATTCGCTGGGGCGATTACTTGCGGATCGGCTTACGCGGACCTTTACGGGTACGCGCGTTGGTCTTGGTACGCTGACCGCGTACTGGCAGACCACGACGATGACGCAGACCGCGATAGCAACCGAGGTCCATCAAGCGCTTGATTTTCATGTTGATTTCGCGACGCAGGTCACCTTCAGTGGTGAACTTCGCCACTTCGCCACGCAGCTGTTCAATTTGCTCGTCGCTCAGATCCTTGATCTTTGCTGCTGGGTTTACCCCAGTCACTGCACAGATTTTCTGCGCAGTAGTGCGACCAACACCATAGATGTAGGTCAGCGAGATAACAGTATGCTTGTTATCTGGAATGTTAACGCCTGCAATACGGGCCATTCAGTGGGACTCCAATTGACAGCTACCTACGCCCCGGAAGCCAAGAAATAGGGCGCGAGATAATATCGCTGTAATAACAAATAATCAACCCGGCAGCGCACTAGCTGCCGGGCTTGAAGCACAATCACACTCAGCCTTGGCGCTGTTTGTGACGCGGTTCCGCGCTGCAAATTACTCGAACAACACCTTCGCGGCGAATAATCTTGCAGTTACGGCACAGCTTTTTCACCGATGCACGAACTTTCATCACCAACTCCTCGAACCTTATGGGTACTCAGCGCAACATGCCGCTGCCGTAACCCTTCAGGTTGGCTTTCTTCATCAGGGATTCGTACTGGTGCGAAACGAGGTGCGATTGTACTTGGGACATGAAGTCCATCACAACCACGACCACGATCAGCAACGAGGTCCCGCCAAGGTAGAACGGAACGTTTGCTGCAACCACCAGGAACTGGGGCAACAGGCACACGGCCGTCATGTAAAGAGCACCGAACATGGTCAAGCGAGTCAGAACGCCATCAATGTAGCGCGCAGACTGCTCACCTGGACGGATGCCCGGAATAAAGGCACCGGACTTCTTCAGGTTTTCCGCTACGTCTTTCGGATTGAACATCAACGCCGTATAGAAGAAGCAGAAGAAAATAATCCCTGCACTAAACAGCAGAATATTCAACGGCTGACCAGGAGCGATCGACTGCGAGATGTCCTGCAACCAGCCCATACCTTCAGACTGACCAAACCAGGCACCCAACGAAGCCGGGAACAGCAAAATGCTGCTCGCGAAAATAGCCGGAATAACACCGGCCATGTTCACCTTCAGCGGCAAGTGGCTAGTCTGCGCAGCGAAAACCTTGCGGCCTTGCTGACGCTTGGCGTAGTGAACAGCGATACGACGCTGACCACGCTCAATGAACACCACGAAACCGATAATCGCTACTGCCAGCAAACCGATGGCAACCAGGGCGAAGATATTGATATCACCCTGACGCGCAGACTCGAAAGACTGCCCGATTGCTCTCGGAAGACCGGCGACGATACCCGAAAAAATCAACATCGAGATACCGTTGCCTACACCACGCTCAGTAATCTGCTCACCCAGCCACATCATAAACATCGCACCAGCCACAAACGTGGATACCGCGACGAAATGGAAGCCAAAGTCACCAGTGAACGCAACGCCCTGCCCTGCCAGACCAATGGACATGCCAATGGCCTGGACGAGAGCGAGGACGACGGTGCCGTAGCGGGTGTACTGGCTGATCTTGCGACGGCCAGCTTCACCTTCCTTCTTCAACTGCTCCAGCTGCGGGCTGACGGCAGTCATCAGTTGCATGATGATCGATGCCGAAATGTACGGCATGATCCCCAGTGCAAAGATGCTCATCCGCTCCAGCGCGCCGCCGGAAAACATGTTGAACAAGCTAAGAATGGTCCCCTCATTCTGTCGAAACAGGTCCGCGAGTCGGTCCGGGTTGATACCTGGAACCGGGATGTGTGCGCCTATTCGGTAGACGATAATCGCCAGGAACAGAAAACGCAGACGAGCCCAGAGTTCAGACATACCGCCTTTGCCGAGCGCAGAGAGAGCACCTTGCTTAGCCATTTATTCCTCGAACTTGCCGCCAGCTGCTTCGATAGCCGCACGCGCACCTTTGGTGGCGCCGATTCCCTTGCCGATAGTGACAGCGCGAGTCACTTCACCGGACAGCATGATTTTCACACGCTGTACGTTGACGTTGATCACGTTGGCATCTTTCAGGGACTGCACAGTGACGATGTCGCCTTCCACTTTAGCCAGCTCGGACAGACGCACTTCTGCGCGATCCATGGCCTTCAGGGAAACGAAACCGAACTTCGGCAGGCGACGATGCAGCGGCTGTTGACCGCCTTCAAAGCCTGGAGCAATGGTGCCACCGGAGCGAGAGGTCTGACCTTTGTGACCACGGCCACCAGTCTTACCCAAACCACTACCGATACCACGGCCCGGACGATGCTTTTCGCGACGGGAACCCGGCGCTGGACTCAGATCATTGAGTTTCATCGATTAACCCTCGACACGCAGCATGTAGTAAGCCTTGTTGATCATCCCGCGATTCTCGGGAGTATCCTGGACTTCTACAGTGTGACCGATGCGACGCAGACCCAGACCCTTAACGCACAGTTTGTGGTTAGGGATGCGGCCGGTCATGCTTTTGATCAGCGTAACTTTAACGGTAGCCATGATTACTTGATCTCCTCAACACGCAGGCCACGCTTGGCTGCAATGGATTCAGGAGACTGCATGGCTTTCAGACCCTTGAAAGTGGCGTGAACCACGTTTACAGGGTTAGTCGAGCCGTAGCACTTGGCCAGAACGTTCTGAACGCCAGCAACTTCGAGGACAGCACGCATAGCGCCGCCAGCGATGATACCGGTACCTTCAGAAGCAGGCTGCATGTACACCTTCGAAGCGCCGTGAGCGGACTTCATTGCGTACTGCAGGGTAGTGCCGTTCAGATCAACCTGGATCATGTTGCGGCGAGCAGCTTCCATTGCCTTCTGGATCGCAGCAGGCACTTCACGCGACTTGCCACGGCCGAAGCCAACACGGCCCTTACCATCACCAACCACGGTCAACGCGGTGAAAGTGAAGATACGGCCACCTTTAACGGTTTTGGCTACGCGGTTAACTTGAACCAGCTTCTCGATGTAACCTTCGTCGCGCTTTTGGTCGTTATTTGACATAACTTAGAACTCCAGCCCAGCTTCACGAGCAGCCTCAGCCAGCGCTTTTACGCGGCCGTGGTACTTGAAGCCAGAGCGGTCGAAAGCCACCTGCGAGACGCCAGCGGCCTTAGCACGCGTAGCGACCAGCTGGCCAACCTTAGTGGCCGCGTCGATGTTGCCAGTGGCGCCATCACGCAGTTCTTTATCCAAAGTCGAGGCACTTGCCAGGACTTTGTTGCCGTCGGCCGAAATGACCTGGGCGTAGATGTGCTGCGAAGAGCGGAACACGCAGAGACGCACGACTTCGAGTTCGTGCATTTTCAGGCGTGCTTTGCGAGCGCGACGCAGTCGAGTAACTTTTTTGTCGGTCATTTGCTATGCCCTACTTCTTCTTGGCTTCTTTACGACGGACGACTTCGTCCGCGTAGCGCACACCTTTGCCTTTGTACGGCTCTGGTGGACGGAAGTCGCGGATCTCGGCGGCCACTTGACCTACCAGCTGCTTGTCGATGCCCTTGATCAGGATATCGGTCTGGCTAGGAGTCTCAGCGGTGATGCCTTCCGGCAGTTCGTAATCCACTGGGTGCGAGAAGCCAAGAGCCAGGTTCAGCACCTGACCTTTTGCTTGCGCCTTGTAACCAACACCGACCAGCTGGAGCTTGCGCTCGAAGCCTTGGCTTACGCCCTGGACCATGTTGTTTACCAACGCACGAGTGGTACCGGCCATTGCGCGAGTCTGTTGATCGCCATTGCGAGCAGCAAAACGCAGCTCACCGGCTTCTTCAACGATCTCAACGGACGAATGGACGTTCAGTTCAAGAGTACCCTTGGCACCCTTCACCGAAAGCTGTTGGCCTGCGAATTTTACTTCGACACCGGCTGGCAGCTTAACGGGGTTCTTAGCGACGCGAGACATGCTTATCCCCCCTTAGAACACAGTGCAAAGAACTTCGCCGCCGACACCGGCAGCGCGCGCAGCACGATCAGTCATCACACCTTTGTTGGTGGAGACGATAGACACGCCGAGACCGCCACGTACTTTTGGCAGCTCTTCGACGGACTTGTACTGACGCAGGCCTGGACGGCTAACGCGCTTGACTTCTTCGATAACCGGACGGCCTTCGAAATATTTCAGCTCGATAGACAGCAGTGGTTTGGTTTCGCTGCTGATCTGATAACCCGCGATGTAACCTTCGTCCTTCAGGACTTTAGCTACAGCCACCTTCAACGTGGAAGAAGGCATGCTTACGACGGACTTTTCAGCCATCTGGGCATTACGGATTCGAGTTAGCATGTCCGCTAACGGGTCCTGCATACTCATGGGCTAGACGCTCCTAATACAGAAAAATTAGCCTTGCGGCTACTACTTGTCGCCGAGAAATTCCGGGCAGAAAAACACGGGCTCAGGCGAGCCGGTCATTCTAGACACACCCCAGAAATGAATCAAGCCCCAAAAGGGGCTTGATTCATTTTCAAGGCCACCGATGGTCAGGTTCTTGCGATCCTGACCATCGAGACTTTGACAGCAATTACCAGCTGGCTTTAACCAGACCTGGAACGTCACCACGCATGGCAGCTTCACGCAGCTTGTTACGGCCCAGGCCGAACTTGCGGTAAACGCCGTGCGGACGACCAGTCAGGCGGCAGCGGTTACGCATGCGCGAAGCGCTTGCGTCACGTGGCTGCTTCTGCAGAGCTACGGTAGCTTCCCAACGCGCTTCTGGACTTGCGTTCAGATCAACGATGATAGCTTTCAGCGCTGCACGCTTGGTGGCGTACTTGGCAACGGTGAGCTGACGCTTCAGCTCACGGTTTTTCATGCTCTTCTTGGCCATTTTCCTACTCCAATCAGTTGCGGAACGGGAATTTGAAAGCACGCAGCAGAGCGCGGCCTTCGTCATCGTTCTTGGCAGTGGTGGTCAGGGTAATGTCCAGACCGCGGAGAGCATCGATCTTGTCGTAGTCGATTTCCGGGAAAATGATCTGCTCTTTCACGCCCATGCTGTAGTTGCCACGACCATCGAAGGACTTGGCATTCAGGCCGCGGAAGTCGCGAACCCGAGGCAGGGAGATCGACAGCAGACGATCCAGGAACTCGTACATACGCTCACGGCGCAGGGTCACTTTGACGCCGATCGGCCAACCTTCACGGACTTTAAAGCCAGCGATGGATTTGCGAGCGTAGGTCACAACGACTTTCTGGCCGGTGATCTTTTCCAGGTCAGCAACAGCGTGCTCGATGACTTTTTTGTCGCCGATCGCTTCGCCCAGACCCATGTTCAGGGTGATTTTGGTAACGCGCGGAACTTCCATCACGTTCGAAAGCTTAAGTTCTTCCTTAAGTTTCGGTGCGATTTCCTTCCGGTAAATCTCTTTTAGTCGTGCCATGGTCTTCTACCTAGCAGTGTTCAAGCATCAACCGCTTTTTGGGTCGACTTGAAGACACGAATTTTCTTACCGTCTTCTACTTTGAAACCAACGCGGTCAGCCTTGTTGGTTTCGCCGTTGAAGATGGCGACGTTGGAAGCGTGCAGTGGCGCTTCTTTCTCGACGATACCGCCCTGTACGCCCGACATCGGGTTAGGCTTGGTATGACGCTTGACCAGGTTCAGACCACCAACAACCAGACGGTTGTCAGCAAGAACCTTCAGCACCTTACCGCGCTTACCTTTGTCTTTGCCGGCGATCACGATGATCTCGTCGTCACGACGAATCTTTTGCATGTCGGATCTCCTTACAGCACTTCTGGGGCGAGCGAGACGATCTTCATGAACTTCTCAGTACGAAGTTCACGGGTCACTGGCCCAAAGATACGGGTGCCGATCGGCTCTTGCTTGTTGTTCAGAAGAACAGCAGCGTTGCCATCAAAGCGGATAATGGAGCCATCAGCACGACGTACGCCGTGACGAGTGCGGACTACGACAGCAGTCATCACTTGGCCTTTTTTCACCTTACCGCGAGGAATTGCTTCCTTCACGGTAACTTTGATGATGTCACCGATACCAGCGTAACGACGATGGGAGCCACCCAGCACCTTGATGCACATAACACGGCGAGCGCCGCTGTTATCGGCCACATCGAGCATGGATTGAGTCTGAATCATATAATTTCTCCGACCCCTAGCCCTTAGACTTCCACAGCGCGTTCGAGAACATCAACCAGCGCCCAAGACTTGGTCTTGGCCATCGGACGAGTTTCACGAATAGTGACTTTGTCGCCGATGTGGCACTGATTGGTTTCGTCGTGCGCGTGCAGCTTAGTCGAACGCTTAACGTATTTACCGTAGATCGGGTGCTTAACGCGACGCTCGATCAGAACGGTGATGGTTTTGTCCATCTTGTCGCTGACAACACGGCCAGTCAGCGTACGGACAGTTTTTTCGGCTTCAGCCATGATCACTTACCTGCCTGCTGGTTGAGCACAGTCTTCACGCGAGCGATGTCACGCTTAACTTGCGAGAGCAGATGAGACTGCCCCAACTGGCCAGTTGCTTTCTGCATGCGCAGATTGAACTGGTCGCGCAGCAAGCCGAGCAGTTGCTCGTTCAGCTGCTGTGCGGATTTTTCACGAAGTTCATTCGCTTTCATCACATCACCGTCCGTTTAACAAAGGAGGTGGCGAGCGGCAGCTTTGCAGCAGCCAGGGCGAAAGCCTCACGCGCCAGCTCTTCAGAAACACCCTCGATTTCATACAGGACTTTGCCTGGCTGAATCTGGGCAACCCAGTACTCCACGTTACCCTTACCTTTACCCATACGAACCTCGAGAGGTTTCTTGGAGATCGGCTTGTCCGGGAATACACGGATCCAGATCTTGCCGCCACGTTTTACGTGACGGGTCAGAGCACGACGCGCTGACTCGATCTGACGAGCGGTGAGACGACCACGAGCAACAGACTTCAGCGCGAACTCGCCGAAGCTGACTTTGCTACCGCGCAGTGCCAGACCACGGTTGTGGCCGGTCATCTGCTTGCGGAACTTCGTACGCTTTGGTTGCAACATTTGGCGTACCCCTTACTTAGCAGCTTTTTTACGAGGCGCTGGTGCTTGTGGTTTAAGTTCTTCTTGGCGACCACCAATTACTTCGCCTTTGAAGATCCAAACCTTTACACCGATCACACCGTAAGTGGTGTGAGCTTCGTAGGTGGCATAGTCGATATCGGCACGCAGGGTGTGCAGTGGCACACGACCTTCGCGATACCATTCAGTACGTGCGATTTCAGCACCGCCGAGACGACCGCTCACTTGGATTTTGATGCCTTTGGCACCAATGCGCATGGCGTTCTGTACGGCGCGCTTCATGGCGCGACGGAACATCACACGACGCTCCAGCTGCTGAGCTACGCTCTGGGCAACCAGCATACCGTCGAGTTCCGGCTTGCGGATCTCTTCGATATTGATGTGCACAGGCACACCCATTTGCTTGGTCAGGTCCTGACGCAGTTTTTCAACATCTTCACCTTTCTTCCCGATAACGATACCTGGACGAGCGGTGTGGATGGTGATGCGTGCAGTTTGAGCCGGACGATGGATATCGATACGGCTTACGGACGCGCTTTTTAGTTTGTCTTGGAGATACTCACGCACCTTCAGATCTGCGAGCAAATAGTCCGCATAAGTCCGACCGTCTGCGTACCAGACGGAGGTGTGCTCCTTGACGATTCCCAGGCGAATGCCAATGGGATGTACTTTCTGACCCATCTCTTCGACTCCGTTACTTGTCAGCAACCTTGACAGTGATATGGCAAGACCGCTTGACGATGCGATCAGCACGGCCTTTGGCACGTGGCATGATGCGCTTCAGCGAACGCCCTTCGTTGACGAAAACGGTGCTGACCTTCAGGTCATCAACGTCTGCGCCTTCGTTATGCTCGGCGTTGGCTACGGCCGACTCCAGCACTTTTTTCATGATCTCGGCGGCTTTCTTACTGCTGAAAGCCAACAGGTTGAGCGCTTCGCCCACCTTCTTCCCGCGGATCTGGTCGGCGACCAAGCGGGCTTTCTGGGCGGAGATTCGAGCGCCCGACAACTTAGCGGCTACTTCCATTTCCTTACCCCTTAACGCTTGGCTTTCTTGTCTGCCACGTGCCCGCGATAGTTGCGGGTACCGGCGAACTCGCCCAGTTTGTGGCCGACCATGTCTTCGTTAACGAGAACTGGGACGTGCTGACGACCGTTGTGTACTGCGATGGTCAGACCGACCATTTGTGGCAGGATCATCGAACGGCGCGACCAAGTCTTAATTGGTTTGCGATCGTTCTTTTCCGCCGCCACTTCGATCTTCTTCAGTAGGTGAAGATCAATAAAAGGACCTTTTTTCAGAGAACGTGGCACTGTCGTATCCCTCTATTTACTTGCGACGACGGACGATCATTTTGTCGGTACGCTTATTACCACGAGTCTTCGCGCCCTTAGTCGGGAAGCCCCATGGCGATACCGGATGACGACCACCAGAGGTACGACCTTCACCACCACCATGTGGGTGGTCAACCGGGTTCATGGCAACACCACGAACGGTTGGGCGAACGCCACGCCAGCGCTTGGCACCAGCTTTACCCAGCGAACGCAGGCTGTGCTCGGAGTTCGAGACTTCGCCCAGGGTCGCACGGCACTCAGCCAGCACTTTACGCATTTCACCGGAACGCAGACGCAGGGTAACGTACACACCTTCACGAGCGATCAGCTGAGCCGAAGCACCAGCGGAGCGAGCGATCTGTGCGCCTTTACCTGGCTTCAGTTCGATGCCGTGTACGGTAGAACCGACTGGAATGTTGCGCAGTTGCAGAGCGTTGCCTGGCTTGATTGGAGCCAGAGCGCCTGCGATCAGCTGGTCGCCAGCACTCACGCCTTTAGGGGCGATGATGTAGCGGCGCTCGCCGTCTGCGTAGCACAGCAGTGCGATGTGAGCAGTACGGTTTGGATCGTATTCGATACGCTCGACAGTGGCGACGATGCCATCTTTGTCGTTGCGACGAAAATCGACCATACGGTAATGCTGCTTATGACCACCACCGATGTGACGAGTGGTAATACGGCCATTGTTGTTACGACCACCAGACTTCGATTTTTTCTCGAGCAGCGGTGCGTGAGGAGCGCCTTTATGCAGCTCCTGGTTGACCACCTTGACCACAAAACGGCGGCCAGGGGAAGTCGGTTTGCATTTAACGATTGCCATGATGCACCCCTTCCTTACTCAGCACTGCTGCTGAAATCGAGATCTTGGCCTGGCTGAAGGGAGATAACTGCCTTCTTCCAGTCATTACGCTTGCCCAGACCGCGAGCGGTGCGCTTGCTCTTACCCAGAACGTTCAGGGTAGTAACACGCTCAACTTTCACGCTGAACAGGCTTTCGACGGCCTTCTTGATTTCCAGCTTGGTTGCATCAGTAGCAACCTTGAAAACGAACTGGCCTTTCTTGTCTGCCAGAACCGTAGCCTTCTCGGAAACGTGCGGGCCAAGCAGAACTTTAAATACGCGTTCCTGGTTCATCCCAGCAGCTCCTCGAATTTCTTCACGGCCGACACGGTGATCAACACCTTGTCGTATGCGATCAGACTAACTGGATCGGAACCTTGCACGTCACGTACATCTACGTGTGGCAGGTTGCGAGCAGCCAGGTACAGGTTCTGATCAACAGCGTCAGACACGATCAGAACGTCGGTCAGGCTCATGTTGTTCAGTTTGCCCAACAGGTCTTTGGTTTTCGGAGTTTCAACTGCGAAATCCTGAACCACGACCAGACGATCAGTACGCACCAGCTCAGCAAGGATGGAACGCATTGCTGCGCGATACATCTTCTTGTTCAGCTTCTGGGAGTGATCTTGTGGACGAGCTGCGAAAGTGGTGCCGCCGCCGCGCCAGATTGGGCTACGGATAGTACCGGCACGAGCACGGCCAGTACCTTTCTGACGCCATGGGCGCTTACCGCCACCACGAACGTCGGAACGGGTCTTTTGCTGCTTGCTACCTTGACGGCCGCCAGCCATGTAGGCCACGACTGCTTGGTGAACCAGCGTCTCGTTGAACTCGCCGCCAAATGTCAGTTCGGAAACTTCGATCGCTTGAGCGTCATTTACATTTAATTGCATGTCAGCTTCCCCTTAACCGCGAGCCTTGGCTGCTGGACGTACAACCAGGTTGCCGCCAGTAGCGCCAGGAACAGCACCCTTGACCAACAACAGATTGCGTTCAGCGTCCACGCGCACTACTTCCAGGGACTGCACGGTCACGCGCTCAGCGCCCATATGACCGGACATTTTTTTGCCCTTGAATACACGACCAGGAGTCTGGCACTGGCCGATAGAGCCTGGGACGCGGTGGGATACGGAGTTACCGTGGGTGTTATCTTGCCCGCGGAAGTTCCAACGCTTGATCGTACCCTGGAAGCCTTTACCTTTGGACTGACCGGTTACATCAACCAGTTGACCAGCAGCGAAGATTTCAGCGTTGATCAGATCGCCGGCCTGGTACTCGCCTTCTTCAAGACGGAATTCCATTACGGTACGACCAGCGGCAACGTTCGCCTTGGCGAAGTGGCCAGCCTGAGCAGCTGTTACACGGGAAGCACGACGCTCGCCGACAGTGACTTGCACTGCACGATAGCCATCGGTTTCTTCAGTTTTGAACTGGGTGACGCGATTCGGCTCGATCTCAATGACCGTGACCGGAATGGAGACACCTTCTTCGGTGAAAATACGGGTCATACCCGCTTTACGACCGACTACACCAATAGTCATGTTGTAAACCTCATGAGTGTACGGGGCTTTCACCCGCTATGGCCGCCCATTTCAGAGCGTTACACGACCAAGACCGAGTCTTAGCCGAGGCTGATCTGCACTTCCACACCGGCCGCAAGATCAAGCTTCATAAGTGCATCAACGGTTTTATCCGTTGGCTGGACGATGTCCAGAACGCGCTTATGAGTGCGGATTTCGTACTGGTCACGCGCGTCTTTGTTGACGTGCGGGGAAACCAGAACGGTGAACCGCTCTTTACGGGTAGGCAGTGGAATTGGACCACGCACTTGAGCACCAGTACGTTTCGCGGTTTCCACGATTTCCTGGGTTGATTGGTCGATCAGGCGATGGTCAAAAGCCTTCAACCTGATACGGATTTGCTGATTTTGCATTGGATTTCAGACTCCGGCTGCTATTCCCACCGGGCGCAATACGCCCGTTAAAAGGAGGCGCAATTCTATAGACGCCCCAGATAGGTGTCAACCCAATAAAAAAGCCCCCGCTAAGCGGGGGCTTTTTCAACTCATCGAAGCTATCTCAAAAAAGAGATTACTCGATGATTTTGGCTACGACGCCAGCGCCGACGGTACGACCGCCTTCACGGATAGCGAAACGCAGACCGTCTTCCATCGCGATGGTTTTGATCAGGGTAACAGTCATCTGAATGTTGTCACCTGGCATTACCATTTCAACGCCTTCTGGCAGCTCGCAGTTACCGGTCACGTCAGTAGTACGGAAGTAGAACTGCGGACGGTAGCCTTTGAAGAACGGAGTGTGACGACCGCCTTCTTCCTTGCTCAGAACGTAAACTTCTGCGGTGAACTTGGTGTGCGGCTTAACCGAACCCGGCTTAACCAGAACCTGACCACGCTCAACGTCGTCACGCTTGGTACCACGCAGCAGAACGCCGCAGTTCTCGCCAGCACGACCTTCGTCCAGCAGCTTGCGGAACATCTCAACACCGGTGCAGGTGGTGGTGGTGGTGTCACGCAGACCAACGATTTCCAGGGCGTCTTGAACGCGAACGATACCGCGCTCGATACGACCGGTCACAACAGTACCGCGACCCGAGATCGAGAACACGTCTTCGATTGGCATCAGGAAAGGCTTGTCGATAGCACGCTCTGGCTCTGGGATGTAGCTGTCCAGAGTTTCCACCAGCTTCTTAACAGCAGTGGTGCCCATTTCGTTGTCGTCTTTGCCTTCCAGCGCCATACGAGCCGAACCGATGATGATCGGAGTGTCGTCGCCTGGGAAGTCGTAGGTGGACAGCAGGTCGCGAACTTCCATCTCAACCAGTTCCAGCAGCTCAGCGTCGTCTACCAGGTCTGCCTTGTTCAGGAAAACCACGATGTACGGAACGCCTACCTGACGGGACAGCAGGATGTGCTCACGGGTTTGTGGCATCGGACCATCAGCGGCCGAGCAAACCAGGATCGCGCCGTCCATCTGGGCAGCACCAGTGATCATGTTCTTCACGTAGTCAGCGTGACCTGGGCAGTCAACGTGAGCGTAGTGACGAATGTTCGAGTTGTACTCAACGTGCGCGGTGTTGATGGTGATACCGCGAGCTTTTTCTTCTGGAGCGCTGTCGATCTTGTCGAATTCAACTACGGCCGAACCGAAAACTTCGGAGCAGACGCGAGTCAGAGCAGCGGTCAGAGTGGTTTTACCGTGGTCAACGTGGCCGATGGTGCCAACGTTTACGTGCGGTAGGGAACGATCAAATTTTTCTTTAGCCACGACAATTAACTCCTAGCCTAAAGGGGCTGAATCAGCCTTGTTTTTTGGTAACGGATTCGACGATGTGCGACGGAGCCGTATCGTATTTTTTGAATTCCATAGAGTAGCTTGCGCGACCCTGGGACATGGAGCGAACGTCGGTCGCATAACCGAACATCTCACCCAGTGGAACCTCGGCACGGATAACCTTGCCGGACACTGTGTCTTCCATACCCTGGATCATGCCGCGACGACGGTTAAGGTCGCCCATCACATCACCCATATAGTCTTCAGGCGTAACAACCTCTACCGCCATGATCGGCTCGAGCAACTCACCACCGCCCTTCTGGGCCAGTTGCTTGGTCGCCATGGAAGCAGCCACTTTAAACGCCATCTCGTTGGAGTCGACGTCGTGGTAAGAACCATCGAACACGGTAGCCTTCAGGCCGATCAGCGGATAGCCGGCAACAACGCCGTTCTTCATCTGCTCTTCGATACCCTTCTGGATAGCCGGGATGTATTCCTTAGGAACCACACCACCCACTACTTCGTTCAGGAATTGCAGACCTTCCTGACCTTCGTCAGCAGGAGCAAAGCGAATCCAGCAGTGACCGAACTGGCCACGACCGCCGGACTGACGAACGAACTTGCCTTCGATTTCGCAGTTCTTCGTGATGCGCTCACGGTACGAAACCTGTGGCTTGCCGATGTTGGCTTCGACGTTGAACTCACGGCGCATCCGGTCAACCAGGATGTCCAGGTGCAACTCGCCCATGCCGGAGATGATCGTTTGACCAGTCTCTTCATCAGTTTTGACGCGGAAAGACGGGTCTTCCTGAGCAAGCTTGCCCAGAGCGATACCCATTTTCTCCTGGTCATCCTTGGTCTTAGGCTCTACGGCAACCGAAATAACCGGCTCCGGGAAGTCCATGCGAACCAGGATGATTGGCTTGTCAGCGTTGCAGAGGGTTTCACCAGTGGTGACGTCCTTCATGCCGATCAGGGCCGCGATGTCGCCAGCGCGCACTTCCTTGATCTCTTCACGGGCGTTTGCGTGCATTTGCACCATACGACCCACGCGCTCCTTCTTGCCTTTAACCGAGTTGATCACGCCGTCGCCGGAGTTCAACACGCCCGAGTAAACGCGGACGAAGGTCAAGGTACCCACGAATGGGTCGGTAGCGATCTTGAACGCCAAGGCCGCGAACGGCTCGTCGTCGCTTGCATGACGCTCCATCTCTTCTTCCTCGTTATCAGGGTTGGAACCCTTGATAGCAGGAATGTCGGTCGGAGCAGGCAGAAAGTCGATAACGGCGTCGAGAACCAGGGGAACACCCTTGTTCTTGAACGAAGAACCGCAAACAGCCAGAACGATTTCGCCAGCGATAGTACGCTGACGCAGAGCTGCCTTGATCTCGGCGATCGACAGTTCTTCACCTTCCAGGTACTTGTTCATCAGCTCTTCGCTGGCTTCGGCCGCAGCCTCAACCATGTTGCTGCGCCACTCAGTAGCCAGCTCGAGCATGTCCGCAGGGATTTCCTTGCGAACCGGAACCATACCCTTGTCAGAGTCGTTCCAGTAGACAGCTTGCATGTTGATCAGGTCGATCTGGCCCTGGAAGTTGTCTTCCGAACCGATAGCCAGCTGGATCGGCACCGGAGTGTGACCCAGACGCTGTTTGATCTGACCGATCACGCGCAGGAAGTTGGCACCAGCACGGTCCATCTTGTTTACGTAAACAAGACGTGGAACGCCGTATTTGTTGGCCTGACGCCATACGGTTTCCGACTGAGGCTCAACACCCGAAGTACCGCAGAACACAACGACAGCGCCGTCGAGTACGCGCAGGGAACGCTCTACTTCAATGGTGAAGTCTACGTGGCCCGGGGTATCGATTACGTTGAAGCGATGCTCGTGAGGGTACTGCTTCTCGGAACCTTTCCAGAAGGCGGTAATGGCAGCAGAAGTAATGGTAATACCACGCTCCTGCTCCTGAACCATCCAGTCTGTGGTCGCGGCGCCGTCATGCACCTCGCCCATTTTGTGACTTTTGCCAGTGTAAAAAAGGACGCGCTCGGTGGTGGTGGTTTTACCAGCATCCACGTGAGCGACGATACCGATGTTACGGTAGCGACTAATCGGAGTAGTACGAGCCATAAAGCCCTCGCAAAATTAGTGAAGCTAAAATTAGAAGCGGTAGTGCGAGAAAGCTTTGTTAGCTTCGGCCATACGGTGCACGTCTTCACGCTTCTTAACAGCAGCACCTTTACCTTCAGCAGCATCCAGCAGCTCGCCAGCCAAGCGCAGAGCCATAGACTTCTCGCCACGCTTGCGGGCGAAGTCTACCAACCAGCGCATTGCCAGAGCGTTACGACGGGACGGACGAACTTCGACCGGAACCTGGTAAGTAGCACCGCCAACGCGGCGCGACTTCACTTCGACCAGCGGAGCGATGGCGTCGAGTGCTTTTTCGAAGAGTTCCAGGGGATCGGTGCCGGTCTTGCGAGCCGCAACGGTTTCCAGGGCACCATAAACGATACGCTCGGCAACGGCTTTCTTGCCGCTTTCCATAACGTGGTTCATGAATTTGGCGAGGATTTGGCTTCCGTATTTCGGATCGTCCAGAATCTCACGCTTTGCTGCTACGCGACGTCTTGGCATTGATAAGCCCTCAAACGGTCTTCAGGTTAGTTCGGGACAGATCCTTGAGGATTCGCGCCCGACCTTACTCTTATCGACTCAATAAAATGAAAATCTGCAAAACGGCCGATTACTTCGGACGCTTGGTACCGTACTTCGAACGACCCTGGTTACGGCCTTTAACGCCGGAAGTATCCAAGGAGCCGCGAACGGTGTGGTAACGAACACCTGGCAAGTCTTTTACACGACCGCCGCGGATCAGTACCACGCTGTGCTCTTGCAGGTTGTGGCCTTCACCACCGATGTACGAGGAAACCTCGAAACCGTTGGTCAGACGCACACGGCATACTTTACGCAGTGCCGAGTTAGGTTTTTTCGGCGTAGTGGTGTACACACGGGTGCACACGCCACGACGTTGCGGGCAGTTCTGCAGCGCAGGTACGTCGGATTTCTCGACGATACGCTTACGCGGCTGACGTACCAGCTGGTTGATAGTTGCCATCTACTAGCTCCACTGTTGTCTTGCGACGCTATTGTCTTGCAAGAAAAGCAAAATGGCAGGAACGGATTCCCGCCAAATTTAGGGGATCAAGAGTCTAAAGAGGATCTTGCCCCCAGTCAAGGCAAGGCCCCGACCTCCCCGCTCGTCGAACCTCGACAAATTGTCTCGATTCGATGAACGGCGCGATCAGGGCCTCAGCTCACTTATCGCAGAACTCAGTTACCGCTCGAGTTCAGCGCTTCGGTCAGTGCAGCTTCCACTTCACTGGCGCTTACGCGCAACGGTTTGTCTGCATCACGACGACGCTTGCGCTCGCTGTGATAAGCCAGACCGGTACCGGCCGGGATCAGACGACCCACGACCACGTTTTCCTTCAGGCCGCGCAGGTAATCGCGCTTGCCGGTTACGGCCGCTTCGGTCAGTACACGGGTGGTTTCCTGGAAGGAAGCCGCCGAGATGAACGATTCGGTCGACAATGACGCCTTGGTGATACCCAGCAGAACGCGGGTGAACTTGGCGACAAACTTGTCTTCCGCGTTCAGACGCTCGTTCTCTACCAGCACGTGAGTCAGTTCCATCTGGTCGCCCTTGATGAAGCTGGAATCGCCGGATTCGGAGATCTCAACCTTACGCAGCATCTGACGCAGAATGGTCTCGATGTGCTTGTCGTTGATCTTCACGCCTTGCAGACGGTAAACGTCCTGGATCTCGTTCACGATGTACTTGGCCAGCGCGCTAACACCCAACAAACGCAGGATGTCGTGCGGATCGCTCGGACCGTCGGAGATAACTTCGCCGCGGTTTACCTGTTCGCCTTCGAACACGTTCAGGTGACGCCACTTCGGAATCAGCTCTTCGTACGGATCGCTACCGTCGTTCGGGGTGATGACCAGACGGCGCTTGCCCTTGGTCTCTTTACCGAACGCGATGGTGCCGCTGACTTCAGCCAGAATCGACGCCTCTTTCGGACGACGGGCTTCGAACAGGTCAGCAACACGCGGCAGACCACCGGTGATGTCACGAGTCTTCGAAGTTTCCTGCGGGATACGAGCGATAACATCACCGATCGCAATCTTCGCACCGTCCGCAACGCCGACCAGGGCGTTGGCTGGCAGGAAGTACTGAGCAATAACGTCAGTGCCTGGCAGCAACAGATCCTTGCCGTTGTCATCGACCATCTTCACGGCAGGACGAATGTCTTTGCCGGCAGCCGGACGATCTTTCGGATCAAGTACTTCAATGTTGGTCATACCGGTCAATTCGTCAGTCTGACGCTTGATCGTGATGCCTTCTTCCATGCCCACGTAGGTCACGGTACCTTTCATTTCGGTAACGATCGGGTGAGTGTGCGGATCCCACTTCGCCACGATGGCGCCAGCGTCGACCTTGTCACCTTCTTTAACCGAAATCACGGCACCGTACGGCAGCTTGTAACGCTCGCGCTCACGACCGAAGTCGTCAGCAATCGCCAGCTCACCGGAACGGGACACGGCAACCAGGTTGCCATCCACACGCTCAACGTGCTTCAGGTTGTGCAAACGGACGGTACCGCCATTCTTCACCTGAACGCTGTCGGCTGCGGAAGTACGGCTTGCCGCACCACCGATGTGGAACGTACGCATCGTCAGCTGAGTACCCGGCTCACCGATGGACTGGGCAGCGATTACGCCGACCGACTCACCGATGTTCACCTGGTGACCACGAGCCAGGTCACGGCCGTAGCACTTGGCGCAGATGCCGTAGCGGGTTTCACAGCTGATCGGCGAACGCACGATCACTTCGTCGATGCTGTTCAGCTCGATGAACTCGACCCACTTCTCGTCTACCAGAGTGCCTGCAGGAACGATGACGTCCTCGGTACCCGGCTTGAATACGTCACGGGCAATGACACGACCCAATACGCGCTCACCCAACGGCTCTACAACGTCACCGCCTTCAATGTGCGGAGTCATCAGCAGGCCGTGTTCGGTGCCGCAATCGATCTCGGTCACGACCAGATCCTGCGCCACGTCTACCAGACGACGAGTCAGGTAACCGGAGTTCGCGGTTTTCAACGCGGTATCCGCCAGACCTTTACGAGCACCGTGAGTCGAGATGAAGTACTGGAGTACGCTCAGACCTTCACGGAAGTTCGCAGTAATCGGCGTTTCAATGATGGAACCGTCCGGCTTGGCCATCAGACCACGCATACCGGCCAGCTGACGAATCTGTGCTGCGGAACCCCGCGCACCCGAGTCGGCCATCATGTACATCGAGTTGAACGATTCTTGATCGACTTCGACGCCGTGACGGTCGATGACTTTCTCTTTCGAGAGGTTGGCCATCATCGCCTTGGAGACTTCGTCGTTCGCTTTCGACCAAAGGTCGATCACTTTGTTGTACTTCTCGCCCTGGGTTACCAGGCCGGAGGCGTACTGGCTCTCGATCTCTTTCACTTCGTCGGTGGCTGCACCGATGATGCGGGCTTTTTCATCCGGGATTACGAAGTCGTTAACACCGATGGAAACGCCGGAAATGGTCGAGTAGGCAAAACCGGTGTACATCAACTGGTCGGCAAAGATCACGGTCTCTTTCAGACCAACCACGCGGTAGCACTGGTTGATCAGCTTGGAGATCGCCTTCTTCTTCATCGGCAGGTTGACGACGTCGAACGACAGACCTTTTGGCACAACCTGGAACAGCAGCGCACGACCGACAGTAGTGTCGACGATACGAGTGTTGTTCACGCTGTTGCCGTCACGATCGTTCACGGTTTCGTTGATACGAACCTTGACCTTGGCGTGCAGTGCGGCTTCGCCGGCACGGAACACACGGTCAACTTCCTGCAGATCCGCGAACACACGACCTTCGCCCTTGGCGTTGATCGCTTCGCGAGTCATGTAGTACAGACCCAATACAACGTCCTGCGACGGAACGATGATTGGCTCACCGTTGGCTGGCGACAGAATGTTGTTGGTCGACATCATCAACGCACGTGCTTCGAGCTGGGCTTCCAGCGTCAGCGGTACGTGCACGGCCATTTGGTCGCCGTCGAAGTCGGCGTTGTACGCGGCGCAGACCAGAGGGTGCAGCTGGATAGCCTTGCCTTCGATCAGTACCGGCTCAAACGCCTGGATACCCAGACGGTGAAGGGTTGGTGCACGGTTGAGAAGAACCGGGTGTTCGCGAATCACTTCAGCGAGAACGTCCCAAACTTCCGGCAGCTCGCGCTCGACCATTTTCTTGGCCGCTTTGATGGTGGTCGCCAGACCACGCATTTCCAGCTTGCCGAAAATGAACGGTTTGAACAGCTCGAGAGCCATCTTCTTCGGCAGACCGCACTGATGCAGACGCAGGGTCGGACCTACGGTAATTACCGAACGACCGGAGTAGTCAACACGCTTACCGAGCAGGTTCTGACGGAAACGACCTTGCTTACCCTTGATCATGTCAGCCAGGGATTTCAGAGGACGCTTGTTGGAACCGGTGATAGCGCGGCCACGACGACCGTTGTCGAGCAGTGCATCGACAGCTTCCTGCAACATGCGCTTTTCGTTGCGCACGATGATGTCCGGAGCGGACAGATCCAGCAGGCGCTTCAAACGGTTGTTACGGTTGATCACTCGACGATACAGATCGTTGAGGTCGGAAGTCGCGAAACGACCGCCATCCAGCGGAACCAGTGGACGCAGATCCGGCGGCAGAACCGGCAGAACGGTCAGTACCATCCACTCTGGCAAGTTGCCGGAACCCTGGAAGGCTTCCATCAACTTCAGACGCTTGGACAGCTTCTTGATCTTGGTTTCGGAGTTGGTTTGCGGAATTTCTTCACGCAGACGGCCAATCTCGTGTTCCAGGTCGATAGCGTGCAGCAGTTCGCGGACAGCTTCGGCACCCATGCGGGCGTCGAAATCGTCACCGAACTCTTCCAGCGCTTCGAAGTACTGCTCGTCGTTCAGCAGCTGACCTTTTTCAAGAGTGGTCATGCCCGGATCGATAACGACATAGCTCTCGAAGTAGAGAACGCGTTCGATATCACGCAGGGTCATGTCCATCAGCAGGCCGATACGGGACGGCAGCGATTTCAGGAACCAGATGTGGGCAACCGGCGAAGCCAGTTCGATGTGCGCCATGCGCTCACGACGAACCTTGGCCAGTGCAACTTCAACGCCGCACTTCTCGCAGATCACACCACGGTGCTTCAAGCGCTTGTACTTACCGCACAGGCACTCGTAATCCTTTACCGGGCCAAAGATCTTGGCGCAGAACAGACCGTCACGCTCAGGCTTGAACGTACGATAGTTGATGGTTTCCGGCTTTTTAACTTCACCGAACGACCACGAGCGGATCATCTCAGGCGAGGCCAATCCGATACGGATGGCGTCGAACTCTTCGACTTGACCCTGGTTTTTCAGCAAATTCAGTAGGTCTTTCAAGGCCTTTCCTCCTGGCGGAGCAGAGAGCGGGCAATCCTGCCCCGCTCTCGATCGCGTCACGTGTTATTCGGTTTCCAGATCGATATCGATGCCGAGGGAACGAATTTCCTTGATCAACACGTTGAAGGACTCGGGCATGCCCGGCTCCATACGGTGATCGCCGTCCACGATGTTTTTGTACATCTTGGTCCGGCCGTTCACATCGTCCGACTTCACTGTGAGCATTTCTTGCAGAGTGTAAGCAGCACCGTATGCTTCCAGTGCCCAGACCTCCATCTCCCCGAAACGCTGACCACCGAACTGCGCCTTACCACCCAGCGGCTGCTGGGTAACCAGGCTGTACGAACCGGTAGAACGCGCGTGCATCTTGTCGTCTACCAAGTGGTTCAGCTTCAGCATGTACATGTAGCCAACGGTAACTGGACGCTCGAACTTGTTGCCGGTACGACCGTCGGTCAGCTGCATCTGGCCGCTTTCTGGCAGGTCCGCCAGTTTCAGCATGGCCTTGATTTCGCTTTCCTTGGCACCGTCGAACACTGGAGTGGCCATTGGAACGCCGCCACGCAGGTTCTTCGCCAGATCGAGGATTTCCTGATCGGAGAAGCTGTCCAGATCTTCGTTACGACCGCCGATCTGGTTGTAGATCTCGTCCAGGAAGGTGCGCAGTTCAGCGACCTTGCGCTGCTCTTCGACCATCCGGTTGATCTTCTCGCCCAGACCTTTGGCCGCGAGACCCAGGTGGGTTTCAAGGATCTGACCAACGTTCATACGCGAAGGTACGCCCAGCGGGTTGAGGACCACGTCGACCGGGGTGCCATTGGCATCGTGCGGCATGTCTTCAACCGGCATGATCACAGAGACCACACCCTTGTTACCGTGACGACCGGCCATCTTGTCGCCCGGCTGGATGCGACGACGGATTGCCAGGTAAACCTTGACGATCTTCAGCACGCCTGGAGCCAGGTCATCGCCCTGCTGCAGTTTGCGCTTCTTGTCTTCGAACTTGTCGTCCAGCAGACGGCGACGATCAACGATATAGGCCTGAGCCTTCTCGAGCTGCTCGTTCAGAGCATCTTCAGCCATGCGCAGTTTGAACCACTGACCATGCTCAAGACCGTCGAGTACTTCGTCGGTGATGTCCTGACCTTTCTTCAGACCTGCGCCGCCTTCAGCCTTGTGGCCTACCAGAGCGGAACGCAGACGTTCGAAGGTCGCGCCTTCAACGATGCGGAACTCTTCGTTCAGATCCTTGCGGATCTCGTCCAGCTGGGACTTCTCGATCGACAGTGCACGAGCATCACGCTCAACGCCGTCGCGAGTGAAGACCTGCACGTCGATGACCGTACCTTTGGTACCGGTAGGTACGCGCAGGGAAGTGTCTTTAACGTCGCTGGCTTTTTCACCGAAGATCGCACGCAGCAGTTTTTCTTCCGGGGTCAGTTGGGTCTCGCCTTTCGGAGTGACCTTGCCTACCAGGATGTCGCCTGCGCCAACTTCGGCACCTACGTAAACGATACCGGCTTCGTCCAGCTTGTTCAGTGCAGCTTCACCCACGTTCGGGATGTCCGCAGTGATTTCCTCTGGGCCAAGCTTGGTGTCACGAGCCACACAGGTCAGTTCCTGGATGTGGATCGTGGTAAAGCGGTCTTCCTGAACCACACGCTCGGACAGGCAGATGGAGTCTTCGAAGTTGAAGCCGTTCCACGCCATGAACGCGATGCGCATGTTCTGACCCAGAGCCAGCTCACCCATGTCGGTGGACGGGCCGTCAGCCATGATGTCACTACGCTGAACGCGATCACCTTTGCTCACCAGCGGACGCTGGTTGATGCAGGTGTTCTGGTTCGAGCGGGTGTACTTGGTCAGGTTGTAGATGTCGACACCAGCCTCACCGGTTTCAACTTCGTCATCGGCAACACGAACCACGATACGGCTGGCATCAACGGAGTCGATCACGCCGCCACGACGAGCCACGACGCAAACGCCGGAGTCGCGAGCCACGTTACGCTCCATGCCGGTACCTACCAGCGGCTTGTCGGCACGCAGGGTTGGTACAGCCTGACGCTGCATGTTCGAACCCATCAACGCACGGTTGGCGTCGTCGTGCTCGAGGAACGGAATCAACGACGCTGCAACCGAAACTACCTGCTTCGGCGAAACGTCCATCAAGGTGACTTCTTCAGGCGCCTTGACGGTGAATTCGTTCAGGTGACGTACAGCTACCAGTTCGTCGACCAGGACTTTCTGCTCGTTCATGGTCGCCGAAGCCTGCGCGATCACGTGATCGGCTTCTTCAATAGCGGACAGGAACACGATATCGTCGGTGACCACACCCTCTTTCACCACACGGTACGGGCTCTCAAGGAAGCCGTACTGGTTGGTACGCGCATAAGCGGCGAGGGAGTTGATCAGACCGATGTTCGGACCTTCCGGCGTTTCAATCGGGCAGACACGACCGTAGTGAGTCGGGTGTACGTCACGGACTTCGAAGCCTGCGCGCTCACGAGTCAGACCGCCAGGGCCGAGTGCGGAGACACGACGCTTGTGGGTGATCTCGGACAGCGGGTTGTTCTGGTCCATGAACTGCGACAGCTGGCTGGAACCGAAGAACTCTTTCACCGCCGCAGCCACTGGCTTGGCGTTGATCAGGTCTTGCGGCATCAGGCCTTCGCTTTCTGCCATCGACAGACGCTCTTTGACCGCACGCTCAACACGTACCAGGCCAACGCGGAACTGGTTCTCGGCCATTTCGCCTACGCAGCGAACACGACGGTTACCCAGGTGGTCGATGTCATCGACGATGCCTTTACCGTTACGGATGTCGACCAGAGTCTTCAGTACCGCGACGATGTCTTCCTTGCACAACACGCCCGAACCTTCGATCTCGGTACGACCGATACGACGGTTGAACTTCATCCGACCGACCGCAGACAGGTCATAGCGCTCAGGGCTGAAGAACAGGTTGTTGAACAGGGTCTCGGCAGCATCCTTGGTTGGCGGCTCGCCCGGACGCATCATGCGATAGATTTCGACCAGCGCTTCCAATTGGTTGCTGGTGGAGTCGATCTTCAGTGTGTCGGAGATGAACGGACCGCAGTCGATATCGTTGGTATACAGAGTTTCGATACGAACGACACCGGCCTTGGCGACCTTCGCCAGAACTTCAGTGCTCAGTTCGGTGTTGCACTCTGCCAGGATCTCACCGGTAGCCGGGTGCACGATGGCCTTGGCGGTGGTACGACCCAGAACGTAATCCAGAGGCACGTCCAGCTCTTTGATCCCGGCTTTTTCCAGCTGGTTGATGTGGCGGGCAGTAATACGACGACCCTGCTCGACAATCACCTTGCCTTTGTCGTCCTGGATGTCGAGAACAGCAACTTCACCACGCAGGCGCTGAGGCACCAGCTCCAGGCTCAGGCCTTCGCCTTTCACGTGGAATACGTTGGTGGTGTAGAACGCGTCCAGCACTTCCTCGGTGGTATAACCGAGCGCGCGCAGCAGTACCGAGGCCGGCAGCTTGCGACGACGGTCGATACGCACGAATACGCAGTCTTTCGGGTCGAATTCGAAGTCCAGCCACGAACCGCGGTAAGGAATGATGCGCGCGGAGTACAGCAGTTTGCCGGAGCTGTGCGTCTTGCCACGGTCGTGGTCGAAGAACACGCCCGGGGAGCGGTGCAACTGGGAAACGATCACACGCTCGGTACCGTTGATTACGAAGGTACCGTTCTCAGTCATCAATGGGATTTCACCCATGTAGACTTCTTGCTCTTTGATGTCCTTGATCGCTTTGTTCGACGATTCTTTGTCGAAAATGATCAGGCGCACTTTTACCCGCAAAGGTACGGCGAAAGTTACACCGCGCAATACGCATTCTTTGACATCAAATGCCGGTTCGCCCAGGCGATAACCGACGTACTCCAGCGCAGCATTGCCGGAGTAGCTGATGATCGGGAAAACGGATTTGAAGGCCGCATGCAGGCCCACGTCGCGGAACTGATCTTTAGTCGCTCCCGCTTGCAAGAATTCACGATACGAATCCAGCTGGATGGCCAGGAGGTAAGGCACATCCATGACGTCCGGCAACTTGCTAAAGTCCTTGCGGATACGTTTTTTCTCAGTATATGAGTAAGCCATCAGCGTTCCCCAGCTTGGTCACCTGCTTGTTTGGCCCCTCCCGACGGGAGCAGCCAGAAAATCGTGCAAACCCCATGGTTTGCGCCACCGCATCGGGTGGTTACAGCGCCTTTATCAGCACCGACCCAGTCGGCTGCCAATAACGGAAAAAGGCCGGTGGCAAGAGCCACCAGCCATCAGCCTGTCGCTTGACGCTCGGGCTGGAGGAGCAAAGTCGATGCTTACTTCAGCTCGACTTTAGCGCCTGCTTCTTCCAGCTTCTTCTTGGCGTCTTCAGCAGCTTCTTTCGAAACGCCTTCAGCTACAACCTGAGGAGCGCCGTCGACTTTCTCTTTGGCTTCTTTCAGGCCCAGACCGGTCAGCTCACGAACTGCCTTGATCACGTTTACTTTCTTCTCGCCGGCTTCAACCAGAACAACGTTGAACTCGGTTTGCTCTTCAACAACAGCGGCAGCAGCAGCTGGACCAGCAGCAGCAACAGCAGCGGTCACGCCGAAGGTTTCTTCCATTGCTTTGATCAGCTCAACAACTTCCAGAACGGTTTTCTGGCCGATTGCTTCGATGATTTGTTCGTTAGTCAGAGACATGACTCAATTCCTGATTTGGTGGACAGCCTGTACGGCCGTCGAAATAAACAAAAATACGCGAGAGTGGAAACGCTCAGCCTCAGGCTGCAGCTGCTTCTTTCTGATCGCGAATTGCCGCCAGAGTACGAGCCAGCTTGCTGGTAGCGCCTTGAATCACGCTCATCAGTTTCGCAATAGCTTCGTCGCGAGTTGGCAGGCTTGCCAGCACGTCGATCTCATTCGCTGCGAGGAACTTGCCCTCGAACGAAGCTGCCTTGATCTCGAACTTGTCCTGACCCTTGGCAAATTCCTTGAACAGACGAGCAGCAGCGCCCGGGTGTTCGTTGGAGAATGCAATCAGGGTCGGGCCGGTGAACACGTCATTGAGGACACTGTATTGAGTGTCAGCAACAGCGCGCTTGAGCAGGGTGTTACGTACAACACGTACGTAAACGCCAGCTTCACGAGCCTCTTTACGGAGTCCGGTCATTGCGCCTACTGTTACGCCACGGGCATCAACCACGACAGCGGACAGAGCGACTTTGGCAGCCTCGTTGACTTCAGCGACGATGGCCTTCTTGTCTTCGAGATTAATTGCCACGGGTTTAACTCCTGCTTGTTACCGTTTCATTCGATCGAAACCGAATGTCGTTTTGGTGTCTGATTCGGTAAGGAACCGGGAGCACCATCTGCGTAGGCTTGAGGTTTAAGACTTGCGTCGCCTACGGTCTTGGATAGCCCCCGCCAGGCAGGGACCCCAATCTTTCAATTGGCGCAGTCAACTGCGCCAATTTTTGTCTTACGCGTCCAGCGAGCTCTGGTCGATGACCAGACCTGGGCCCATAGTGGTGCTCAGGGTAACGCGCTTGACGTAGATACCTTTCGAGGAAGCTGGCTTGATACGCTTCAGATCAGCGATCAGGGCTTCAACGTTTTCCTTCAGCTTGACGGCATCGAAGCCGATCTTGCCAACGGAAGTGTGGATGATGCCGTTTTTGTCGGTGCGATAACGAACCTGACCAGCCTTGGCATTTTTAACCGCGGTAGCGACGTCTGGGGTAACAGTGCCGACTTTCGGGTTAGGCATCAGACCACGTGGACCGAGGATCTGACCCAGCTGACCTACAACGCGCATGGCATCCGGGGATGCGATCACTACGTCATAGTTCAGGTCGCCGCCTTTCATTTCGGCGGCCAGTTCGTCCATACCTACACGGTCAGCGCCGGCAGCAAGAGCGGCCTCAGCAGCTGGACCCTGGGTGAACACAGCAACGCGAACAGTCTTGCCAGTACCGTGTGGCAGCACAGTAGCGCTACGAACGACCTGGTCGGATTTACGCGGGTCTACACCCAGGTTTACAGCTACGTCGAACGACTCGACGAATTTGGCAGCTGGCAGCGAAGCCAGCAGAGTTGCGGCCTCTTCGAAGTTGTAGGACTTGCCCGCTTCGATTTTTTCAGCGATAGCCTTTTGGCGCTTGGTCAGCTTAGCCATTACACACCCTCCACGTTAAGGCCCATGCTACGAGCAGAACCGGCGATAGTGCGCACGGCTGCATCCATATCAGCTGCAGTCAGATCCGCGTTTTTGGTTTTCGCGATTTCTTCCAGCTGAGCACGGGTAACAGTGCCAACCTTAACGGTGTTCGGACGAGCGGAACCGCTGGTCAGACCGGCCGCTTTCTTCAGTAGAACCGAAGCAGGGGTGGATTTGGTTTCGAAAGTGAAGCTACGGTCGCTGTAGACAGTGATGATCACTGGAGTCGGCAGACCAGCTTCCAGACCCTGGGTACGGGCGTTGAAAGCTTTGCAGAATTCCATGATGTTCACGCCGTGCTGACCCAAAGCAGGACCAACAGGTGGGCTTGGGTTAGCCTGAGCGGCCTTCACTTGCAGCTTGATGTAAGCGGTAATCTTCTTGGCCATGAGGCACTCCAATTACGGGTTCGAACGCCTCGAAAGGCTCCCCGGTTACTTGCGCGTTTATCCCAGTGACGACAAAACCCCACAGCCTAGGGCTGCGGGGTTGGGATGCTTGCTCAGCTAGACCTTTTCGACCTGACTGAACTCCAACTCTACCGGAGTAGAGCGTCCGAAAATGAGCACCGCCACTTGGATCCGGCTCTTTTCGTAGTTAACTTCTTCAACAACACCGTTAAAGTCAGCGAACGGGCCGTCATTGACTCGAACGGTTTCGCCTGGCTCGAACAACGTCTTCGGCTTCGGCTTGTCGCTACCGTCAGCAACGCGACGCAGGATCGCCTCTGCTTCTTTATCAGTGATTGGCGCAGGCTTGTCAGCAGTACCGCCGATAAAACCCATCACCCGAGGAGTATCCTTGACCAAGTGCCAAGTACCCTCGTTCATATCCATCTGTACCAGCACATAACCAGGGAAGAACTTACGTTCGCTTTTGCGCTTCTGGCCATTACGCATCTCAACCACTTCTTCAGTGGGAACCAGAATTTCGCCGAAGCCATCTTCCATGCCAGCCAGCTTTACGCGCTCGATCAACGAACGCATGACATGCTTCTCGTAACCCGAGTAAGCATGCACAACGTACCAACGCTTAGCCACGGGACACCCTTAGCCGACAATCAAGGAAACAAGCCAGCCGAGCAGGGAATCGAGCCCCCACAACAGCAACGCCATAACCAGAACAACAGCCACAACAATAAGCGTGGTCTGCGTGGTTTCTTGGCGAGTTGGCCATACGACTTTACGAATCTCGGTACGAGCTTCCTTAACCAGTACAAAGAAAGACTTGCCCTTGGCAGTCTGCAGACCTACAAAGGCAGCTACAGCAGCAATGACAAGCAATGCGAGTACACGGTACAGGATCGGCGAAGCAGAGTAATACTGATTGCCTACAACGCCAACCACCACCAAAGCGACCACTACAAGCCACTTGAGCAGATCGAAGCGAGAGCCTTGAGCTTCAGCCTTAGGAGTCATCTATGAAGATCCTGTGAAAAGAAAGCCAGACACACCGAGTGAATCTGGCAGGTCAGGAGGGAATCGAACCCCCAACCTACGGTTTTGGAGACCGTCGCTCTGCCAATTGAGCTACTGACCTAAAACAAAATCAGGCCGACCATTATGCCGGCCCGAAAAATACATTACAACTACTTACTCGATGATTTTGGCTACGACGCCAGCGCCGACGGTACGACCGCCTTCACGGATAGCGAAACGCAGACCGTCTTCCATCGCGATGGTTTTGATCAGGGTAACAGTCATCTGAATGTTGTCACCTGGCATTACCATTTCAACGCCTTCTGGCAGCTCGCAGTTACCGGTCACGTCAGTAGTACGGAAGTAGAACTGTGGACGGTAGCCTTTGAAGAACGGAGTGTGACGACCGCCTTCTTCCTTGCTCAGAACGTAAACTTCTGCGGTGAACTTGGTGTGCGGCTTAACCGAACCCGGCTTAACCAGAACCTGACCACGCTCAACGTCGTCACGCTTGGTGCCACGCAGCAGAACGCCGCAGTTCTCGCCAGCACGACCTTCGTCCAGCAGCTTGCGGAACATCTCAACACCGGTGCAGGTGGTGGTGGTGGTGTCACGCAGACCAACGATTTCCAGGGCGTCTTGAACGCGAACGATACCGCGCTCGATACGACCAGTCACAACAGTACCGCGACCCGAGATCGAGAACACGTCTTCGATTGGCATCAGGAAAGGCTTGTCGATAGCACGCTCTGGCTCTGGGATGTAGCTGTCCAGAGTTTCCACCAGCTTCTTAACAGCAGTCGTGCCCATTTCGTTGTCGTCTTTACCTTCCAGCGCCATACGAGCCGAACCGATAATGATCGGAGTGTCGTCGCCTGGGAAGTCGTAGGTGGACAGCAGGTCGCGAACTTCCATCTCAACCAGTTCCAGCAGCTCAGCGTCGTCTACCAGGTCTGCCTTGTTCAGGAAAACCACGATGTACGGAACGCCTACCTGACGGGACAGCAGAATGTGCTCACGGGTTTGTGGCATCGGACCATCAGCGGCCGAGCAAACCAGGATCGCGCCGTCCATCTGGGCAGCACCAGTGATCATGTTCTTCACGTAGTCAGCGTGACCTGGGCAGTCAACGTGAGCGTAGTGACGAATGTTCGAGTTGTACTCAACGTGCGCGGTGTTGATGGTGATACCGCGAGCTTTTTCTTCTGGAGCGCTGTCGATCTTGTCGAATTCAACTACGGCCGAACCGAAAACTTCGGAGCAGACGCGAGTCAGAGCAGCGGTCAGAGTGGTTTTACCGTGGTCAACGTGACCGATAGTTCCGACGTTGACGTGCGGTAGGGAACGATCAAATTTTTCCTTAGCCATCGATATCACCCCTAACAGAAGAAATAAGCAAACAACCCTAGCCATTAAAACAAAGGCAGATATTTTCATATCTGCCTTGTTATATGGAGCTCTTGAGCGGATTTGAACCGCTGACCTCACCCTTACCAAGGGTGTGCTCTACCAACTGAGCTACAAGAGCGTAACGCCTTGCACAACCTGCAAACTTGGAGCGGGTAGCGGGAATCGAACCCGCATCATCAGCTTGGAAGGCTGAGGTTTTACCACTAAACTATACCCGCGGAGCCTGCAGCTCACGCTAAAATCTGGTGGAGGGAGAAGGATTCGAACCTTCGAAGTCGTAGACGTCAGATTTACAGTCTGATCCCTTTGGCCGCTCGGGAACCCCTCCTAATCAGGCCGGCATTCTATACTATGCCAAACCCCTGTCAAGCATTTTCTCATTTAAAAACCTGAGGTTAGCTGCATTGACATCGCTCTGCCGCGTTAACCTATTTGGTCTTCGCTGTGGAGCGGGCGCCATTCTATGCAAACTATTCCGCAGGTGCAACCCCCTCGCACAGCATTATTTTGTGTTTTAACTCATTGAATTCCTTGGAAAGGTTTTGCAATTGGACATCCCCCAACAAACGCTGGGTTTCGGACGAAACTCGGAACCAGTACAGCCCCCCGGAAAGCTCTCTGGATACCGGCAACGCCTTCGCCCCAAGTTCTGTCAAACGCTGCTCCAACGCCTGAGCGGAGTCAGGGCGCGCCAAACCACCTATATATAGACACTGCCCGTCGACCTTCCCGCCAGATCGTCTTTCACGCGAAGCATCGCTTGTCTCGCTCAACAAACGAATATCCTGCTGCGAACCCCGATAGAGACTGAGAGGTGTCACATCCTTTGCGCGCAGAGGTGCTTCTTGCTGATGCCAGACGTAATAAAAAATATTGAGTACCAGAAGCAGGAGGAACAACCAACGCATACAAACCTCAGGATAAAGGACACGCCATAGCCAAACCCACGAACACCAGATCGGAGACGACCCGAGCCCCTGGCGCAACATCAGAAACCAGCTCTGCGTCCCCACCAGTGATGAAAACAGTGAAGGAGTCCCCCCAATAGGACCGCGCCATTTCCAGTTGAGTCAAAACGAACCCTCTCAACATCAGCAAACAACCGCGCTCCACTGCTTCAACCGTGTTTCGCCCTGGAGCCTGACTGGCCAATGCCTGCTCCGCAGCTTGATCCCCATAGCGAATCTTGCGCGTGTGCGTACGTAACTGGTTTCGCATCAGCGGCATGCCAGGACAAATGAACCCCCCCAGATGCTCACCATCCGGCGAAATGAAATCTGCCGTCACTGCAGTTCCGAAATCCAGGACCACACAAGCGCCATTGGCCAAATGAAAACCACCCAGCATAGCCAGCCAGCGATCGAGTCCAAGACGCTCGTAGTCTTCATAACCATTCTTGACACCGGACATCTCACGGGCGGGCGCCGCACAAACAACGGAAATACCGAACTCCCGCTTGAGTAGCGCAATAAGATCACCGGTCTCCTCGTCCGCTCTTACGCTGACAAGGCGGCACTTACTCAACGAGAGCTTCACTGGCGAGCGAAGCGCATCGACCAATGCCTTATCAGTGTCAACCACACCCTCAGCGATCAAAGCACCGACTTCAGCGTGCAACACCCGCCATTTGATAAAGCTGTTACCGCAATCGAGCTCAAGAATCATCACGCAACCTCAAGCTGAGCTCACCGCCACTAAAGACTTTTTCCACTCCATCAACCTTCAGCCGCAACGCACCCTGATTATCGATACCCAGGACCACACCATCCACCTGAGTGACACCCGCCGTTAGCGAAACTGGCTGTGCTTGCCAGAGATGATTCGCTTCCCACTCTGCCTGAAGCGAAGTAAAACCATCTGACTGATGGCGCTGCAAATAGAGCTGCAACTGCTTGCTCAACTCCACCACCAGATTATTACGATCGCAATTTCGACCCGATTCCAAGCGAACCGAAGTCCACTGCTGATCGACCTCATCAGTGGCCTGCATATTCACGTTGATACCAACCCCCAGTACCACGTGACACACATCTGCCGGATCCCCTACGAGCTCGAGCAGAATCCCGGCGATCTTTTTTCGACCGACGAGAACGTCATTAGGCCATTTCAACCCGGCACCAGAGACCCCAACCGAGCGCAGGGTTTGCATGACAGCGAGCCCCACAACCAGGCTTAAGCCCTCGAGCTGACGCATTCCGCCATCAATGCGCAATACGAGACTGTAATAAAGGTTTTCGGCAAATGGGCTGACCCACTTTCGCCCCCTGCGCCCACGCCCGGCAATCTGTCGCTCAGCTAAAACTAGAAAAGGCGCCACTTGGCCACGATCGACCGCGCGTAATGATTCGGCGTTAGTAGAGTCGATTGAGTCAAAGAGGCTGATAGGCCAGCCGGCAAGATTCGCCTCAATTCTGTGCAAATCAAGCAAGGTGAGAGGCGCAGCCAATTGGTAACCCCGACCTCGAACTTTATGTATGGTCAATCCGAGCTCGGCCTCCAAGTGCTGTAGCTGCTTCCAGACTGCACTTCGACTAATACCCAGGGCAACTCCCAGAGCCTGACCAGAATGGAATCGACCATCCTTCAGAAGGTTCAACAACGTCAGCATGCAGGTCTCGCCTCACAATGAGGCCCGAATAATAGCCATGCACCGAGCCGTTGCATAGAAATCAAACGGCTGTTTTTTTGCGGACAAAACAAAACCCCAACTGCTTTCGCAATTGGGGTTTCGGAATTTAATCTTGACGATGACCTACTCTCACATGGGGAAACCCCACACTACCATCGGCGATGCATCGTTTCACTTCTGAGTTCGGGATGGGATCAGGTGGTTCCAACGCTCTATGGTCGTCAAGAAATTCTGTGACCAGCCCGTTACCACAGTAACGTTCCGGCAAAAAACGGTGACTTCTACTAAAACAAAACCCCAACTGCTTTCGCAATTGGGGTTTCGGAATTTAATCTTGACGATGACCTACTCTCACATGGGGAAACCCCACACTACCATCGGCGATGCATCGTTTCACTTCTGAGTTCGGGATGGGATCAGGTGGTTCCAACGCTCTATGGTCGTCAAGAAATTCGGGTACTGACTCGTGACCGGACGGCCTCGCTTCAGCAAATTGGGTATGGGATAGTTTTCGGTGCTTTGTGAGCGTCGAACTTTCGGTTCGTTTCGTCTTCACACACCGCAATCTGGTTGCTCTGGTTTAGAGAGCCGACGCAAATTGCTTGGGTGTTATATGGTCAAGCCTCACGGGCAATTAGTATTGGTTAGCTCAACGCCTCACAGCGCTTACACACCCAACCTATCAACGTCGTAGTCTTCGACGGCCCTTCAGGGAACTCAAGGTTCCAGTGAGATCTCATCTTGAGGCAAGTTTCCCGCTTAGATGCTTTCAGCGGTTATCTTTTCCGAACATAGCTACCCGGCAATGCCACTGGCGTGACAACCGGAACACCAGAGGTTCGTCCACTCCGGTCCTCTCGTACTAGGAGCAGCCCCTCTCAAATCTCAAACGTCCACGGCAGATAGGGACCGAACTGTCTCACGACGTTCTAAACCCAGCTCGCGTACCACTTTAAATGGCGAACAGCCATACCCTTGGGACCGGCTTCAGCCCCAGGATGTGATGAGCCGACATCGAGGTGCCAAACACCGCCGTCGATATGAACTCTTGGGCGGTATCAGCCTGTTATCCCCGGAGTACCTTTTATCCGTTGAGCGATGGCCCTTCCATACAGAACCACCGGATCACTAAGACCTACTTTCGTACCTGCTCGACGTGTCTGTCTCGCAGTCAAGCGCGCTTTTGCCTTTATACTCTACGACCGATTTCCGACCGGTCTGAGCGCACCTTCGTACTCCTCCGTTACTCTTAGGAGGAGGAGACCGCCCCAGTCAAACTACCCACCATACACTGTCCTCGATCCGGATAACGGACCTGAGTTAGAACCTCAAAGTTGCCAGGGTGGTATTTCAAGGATGGCTCCACGCGAACTGGCGTCCACGCTTCAAAGCCTCCCACCTATCCTACACAAGCAAATTCAAAGTCCAGTGCAAAGCTATAGTAAAGGTTCACGGGGTCTTTCCGTCTAGCCGCGGATACACTGCATCTTCACAGCGATTTCAATTTCACTGAGTCTCGGGTGGAGACAGCGCCGCCATCGTTACGCCATTCGTGCAGGTCGGAACTTACCCGACAAGGAATTTCGCTACCTTAGGACCGTTATAGTTACGGCCGCCGTTTACCGGGGCTTCGATCAAGAGCTTCGCGTTAGCTAACCCCATCAATTAACCTTCCGGCACCGGGCAGGCGTCACACCCTATACGTCCACTTTCGTGTTTGCAGAGTGCTGTGTTTTTAATAAACAGTCGCAGCGGCCTGGTATCTTCGACCGGCATGAGCTTACGGAGCAAGTCCTTCACCCTCACCGGCGCACCTTCTCCCGAAGTTACGGTGCCATTTTGCCTAGTTCCTTCACCCGAGTTCTCTCAAGCGCCTTGGTATTCTCTACCCAACCACCTGTGTCGGTTTGGGGTACGGTTCCTGGTTATCTGAAGCTTAGAAGCTTTTCTTGGAAGCATGGCATCAACCACTTCGTGTTCTAAAAGAACACTCGTCATCAGCTCTCGGCCTTAAGATCCCGGATTTACCTAAGATCTCAGCCTACCACCTTAAACTTGGACAACCAACGCCAAGCTGGCCTAGCCTTCTCCGTCCCTCCATCGCAATAACCAGAAGTACAGGAATATTAACCTGTTTTCCATCGACTACGCTTTTCAGCCTCGCCTTAGGGACCGACTAACCCTGCGTCGATTAACGTTGCGCAGGAAACCTTGGTCTTTCGGCGTGGGTGTTTTTCACACCCATTGTCGTTACTCATGTCAGCATTCGCACTTCTGATACCTCCAGCAAGCTTCTCAACTCACCTTCACAGGCTTACAGAACGCTCCTCTACCGCATCACTTACGTGATACCCGTAGCTTCGGTGTATGGTTTGAGCCCCGTTACATCTTCCGCGCAGGCCGACTCGACTAGTGAGCTATTACGCTTTCTTTAAAGGGTGGCTGCTTCTAAGCCAACCTCCTAGCTGTCTAAGCCTTCCCACATCGTTTCCCACTTAACCATAACTTTGGGACCTTAGCTGACGGTCTGGGTTGTTTCCCTTTTCACGACGGACGTTAGCACCCGCCGTGTGTCTCCCATGCTCGGCACTTGTAGGTATTCGGAGTTTGCATCGGTTTGGTAAGTCGGGATGACCCCCTAGCCGAAACAGTGCTCTACCCCCTACAGTGATACATGAGGCGCTACCTAAATAGCTTTCGAGGAGAACCAGCTATCTCCGAGCTTGATTAGCCTTTCACTCCGATCCACAGGTCATCCGCTAACTTTTCAACGGTAGTCGGTTCGGTCCTCCAGTCAGTGTTACCTAACCTTCAACCTGCCCATGGATAGATCGCCCGGTTTCGGGTCTATTCCCAGCGACTAGACGCCCTATTAAGACTCGCTTTCGCTACGCCTCCCCTATTCGGTTAAGCTCGCCACTGAAAATAAGTCGCTGACCCATTATACAAAAGGTACGCAGTCACAGAACAAAGTCTGCTCCCACTGCTTGTACGCATACGGTTTCAGGATCTATTTCACTCCCCTCTCCGGGGTTCTTTTCGCCTTTCCCTCACGGTACTAGTTCACTATCGGTCAGTCAGTAGTATTTAGCCTTGGAGGATGGTCCCCCCATATTCAGACAAAGTTTCTCGTGCTCCGTCCTACTCGATTTCATGACTAAGAGACTTTCGCGTACAGGGCTATCACCCACTATGGCCGCACTTTCCAGAGCGTTCCGCTAATCTCAAAGCCACTTAAGGGCTAGTCCCCGTTCGGCCCCAACTACTAAGGGAATCTCGGTTGATTTCTTTTCCTCAGGGTACTTAGATGTTTCAGTTCCCCTGGTTCGCCTCTTGCACCTATGTATTCAGTACAAGATAACCATCTTATGATGGCTGGGTTCCCCCATTCAGACATCTCCGGATCAAAGTCTGTTTGCCGACTCCCCGAAGCTTTTCGCAGGCTACCACGTCTTTCATCGCCTCTGACTGCCAAGGCATCCACCGTATGCGCTTCTTCACTTGACCATATAACCCCAAGCAATCTGGTTATACTGTGAAGACGACATTCGCCGAAAATTCGAATTTCTCAACTAAGAGAACTCACAAATTTTACCTTAGCCTGATCCGTTACCAGTGAAAGTAACGTTCAGTCTATCTTTCTATCACATACCCAAATTTTTAAAGAACGATCTAGTCAAAGACTAGAAATCAACATTCATCATCACACTGATGGAATGCTCATTTCTAAGCTTTCAAACTTCAGAAGCAGTAGTGGTGGAGCCAAGCGGGATCGAACCGCTGACCTCCTGCGTGCAAGGCAGGCGCTCTCCCAGCTGAGCTATGGCCCCGTATTTCTACAGGCGTTTCCCACACAAAATTGGTGGGTCTGGGCAGATTCGAACTGCCGACCTCACCCTTATCAGGGGTGCGCTCTAACCAACTGAGCTACAGACCCAATTTCGGGCTGCTTCTATCGTCTTCTTCAATGAATCAAGCAATTCGTGTGGGAACTTATGGAGCAGCTGATGTCGTCGATTAAGGAGGTGATCCAGCCGCAGGTTCCCCTACGGCTACCTTGTTACGACTTCACCCCAGTCATGAATCACACCGTGGTAACCGTCCCCCCGAAGGTTAGACTAGCTACTTCTGGTGCAACCCACTCCCATGGTGTGACGGGCGGTGTGTACAAGGCCCGGGAACGTATTCACCGCGACATTCTGATTCGCGATTACTAGCGATTCCGACTTCACGCAGTCGAGTTGCAGACTGCGATCCGGACTACGATCGGTTTTATGGGATTAGCTCCACCTCGCGGCTTGGCAACCCTTTGTACCGACCATTGTAGCACGTGTGTAGCCCAGGCCGTAAGGGCCATGATGACTTGACGTCATCCCCACCTTCCTCCGGTTTGTCACCGGCAGTCTCCTTAGAGTGCCCACCATTACGTGCTGGTAACTAAGGACAAGGGTTGCGCTCGTTACGGGACTTAACCCAACATCTCACGACACGAGCTGACGACAGCCATGCAGCACCTGTCTCAATGTTCCCGAAGGCACCAATCCATCTCTGGAAAGTTCATTGGATGTCAAGGCCTGGTAAGGTTCTTCGCGTTGCTTCGAATTAAACCACATGCTCCACCGCTTGTGCGGGCCCCCGTCAATTCATTTGAGTTTTAACCTTGCGGCCGTACTCCCCAGGCGGTCAACTTAATGCGTTAGCTGCGCCACTAAGAGCTCAAGGCTCCCAACGGCTAGTTGACATCGTTTACGGCGTGGACTACCAGGGTATCTAATCCTGTTTGCTCCCCACGCTTTCGCACCTCAGTGTCAGTATCAGTCCGGTGGTCGCCTTCGCCACTGGTGTTCCTTCCTATATCTACGCATTTCACCGCTACACAGGAAATTCCACCACCCTCTACCATACTCTAGCTCGCCAGTTTTGGATGCAGTTCCCAGGTTGAGCCCGGGGATTTCACATCCAACTTAACGAACCACCTACGCGCGCTTTACGCCCAGTAATTCCGATTAACGCTTGCACCCTCTGTATTACCGCGGCTGCTGGCACAGAGTTAGCCGGTGCTTATTCTGTCGGTAACGTCAAAATTGCAGAGTATTAATCTACAACCCTTCCTCCCAACTTAAAGTGCTTTACAATCCGAAGACCTTCTTCACACACGCGGCATGGCTGGATCAGGCTTTCGCCCATTGTCCAATATTCCCCACTGCTGCCTCCCGTAGGAGTCTGGACCGTGTCTCAGTTCCAGTGTGACTGATCATCCTCTCAGACCAGTTACGGATCGTCGCCTTGGTGAGCCATTACCTCACCAACTAGCTAATCCGACCTAGGCTCATCTGATAGCGCAAGGCCCGAAGGTCCCCTGCTTTCTCCCGTAGGACGTATGCGGTATTAGCGTTCCTTTCGAAACGTTGTCCCCCACTACCAGGCAGATTCCTAGGCATTACTCACCCGTCCGCCGCTGAATCCAGGAGCAAGCTCCCTTCATCCGCTCGACTTGCATGTGTTAGGCCTGCCGCCAGCGTTCAATCTGAGCCATGATCAAACTCTTCAGTTCAAACATCTTTGGGTTTTTAAGAAACCCTAAACTTGGCTCAGCAATCGTTGGTTACATCTTTGATTTCTCGCGGAGTAACTTGTGATGCTGATAATCTTGTTGACTATCAGTCTGACTCCACAAGCACCCACACGAATTGCTTGATTCAGTTGTTAAAGAGCGGTTGGTTAAGAGCTTTCGTCTCAACCGAGGCGCGCATTCTACAGCAGCCTCATTTGCTGTCAAGTGATTATTTTCAGAAGTTTTCGAAGATTTCCTCAACAACTTCAACCACTTGCGCTTCCGATCTCTCGTCAGCGGGAGGCGAATTCTACAGCGTTACACGCTGCTGTCAACACCTCTTTTTCTCCGCTTTCGACCGAGAAGATCGAACCGTTGAAAGCGCCAGAAAAACCGGCATTTTCAACTCCTTCCAGGCTTCGATGACCTGAAGCAAACCGCTATCGAAAACCGTGTAACTCATTGAATCTCAAGGAGTTTTCCGTTTCGACTGCGCCGGAAGTGGGGCGAATTATAGACCTCCAGAATCTGCCGTCAACCCCTATTTTCAACTTTACTCGGATTTCAGCGTAATCCGTGCAAATGCCTTCTTCCCAGCCTGGCAGACGTGAGTCGCGCCCAGTACATATATAAAGGAGCGATCAACAACCTCACCATCTATACGCACACCACCGGAAGCCAACAGATCACGAGCAGCCGCCGAGTTTCTCACCAGGCCTGCCTTATTAAGGACAGCAGCAATCGGCATATCTTCGGTAGCAGTCAGCTCGACCTCTGGCAAATCATCCGGCAGCTCGCCATCCTTCATCCGGTTACCCGCACCACGGTGAGCATTGGCAGCAGCTTCTTCCCCATGGAAACGGGCAACAATTTCTTCAGCCAGCTTGATCTTGATGTCGCGAGGATTGGCACCCACCTCCACGTCAGCACGGAAGGCATTGATCTCATCCATCGAACGGAAGCTGAGCAACTCGAAATAGCGCCACATCAACGCATCCGGAATCGAAACCAGCTTGCTGTACATGACACCCGGCGCTTCCTGGATACCGACGTAGTTGCCCAACGATTTGGACATCTTCTTCACACCATCAAGACCTTCGAGCAACGGCATCGTCAGAATGCACTGCGCCTCCTGACCGTAACCACGCTGCAACTCGCGCCCCATCAGCAGATTGAACTTCTGATCGGTGCCACCCAGTTCCACATCAGCGCGCAAGGCAACCGAGTCATACCCCTGAACCAGCGGATAGAGGAACTCGTGAATGGCGATTGGCTGATTAGTGGTGTAGCGCTTGTCGAAGTCGTCACGCTCGAGCATGCGAGCAACGGTGTATTGAGAAGTCAGGCGAATGAAATCCGCAGGCCCCATCTGATCCATCCAGGTGGAGTTGAACGCCACCTCGGTTTTCGCCGGATCAAGAATCTTGAATACCTGAGTCTTGTAGGTTTCAGCGTTTTCCAGAACCTGCTCACGAGTCAGCGGAGGACGAGTTGCACTTTTGCCGCTCGGATCACCGATCATTCCAGTGAAATCACCAATAAGGAAGATCACCTGATGCCCCAATTCCTGGAACTGGCGCAGCTTGTTAATGAGCACAGTGTGTCCAAGGTGCAGATCCGGCGCTGTTGGATCGAAGCCAGCCTTGATTCGCAGCGGCTGGCCACGCTTGAGCTTTTCGATCAGCTCGGACTCGACCAACAGTTCTTCCGCACCACGTTTAATCAGCGCTAGCTGCTCTTCAACCGACTTCATAACAGACCCGCAAGGCTCAGATTCAAAGGGAACCAACCATACAAGATCGCGCACCAATTACAAGTTTTGCCCGGCACACGGACACTAATCCATAGACGAGACGCCTGCGGACTTGCCTCAGAGATGATTTGGTTATATTTTATACAGTTATTTCATCTTCATCATGTCATTCATCTTTTCCAATTCATCTTTTCAAAGCCAAAATTACTTATGACCACTGAACCGTCTAAAGCGCCACCGCTTTACCCGAAGACCCACCTGCTCGCCGCAAGTGGGATCGCCGCCCTTCTCAGCCTGGCGCTCCTGGTGTTCCCTTCCAGTGATGTTGAAGCCAAAAAGACGACCCTGAGCCTTGAACTGGAAAGTCCCGCTGAACAACTGACACAAGATCAAGACGCTGCTGACGCGGCTCAAGCCACAAATGAACCAGTAGCTTCGCCCTTCGCACAAGTCGAAAACAGTGCAGACGATGCACCCGAAACCGCCCAGGCCGCGCCGGCGCCGGCACCGGTTACTCCTGAAAAGAAAGCTCCAGGCCACAGGGAGGTGATCGTATCCAAGGGTGACACCCTTTCGACATTGTTCGAGAAGGTCGGCCTCCCTGCCGCTGCCGTGCACGAAGTACTGGCAAGCGACAAACAGGCCAAGCAGTTCAGCCAGCTCAAACACGGCCAGAAACTCGAATTCGAACTCAATCCGCAAGGCCAACTGACCAACCTGCACAGCAAAGTCAGTGACGTCGAAACCATTACCCTGACCAAGAATGACAAGGGGTATGTCTTCAATCGCGTTACCGCCAAACCCACCGTTCGTACCGCCTATGTCCACGGCGTGATCAACAACTCGCTGTCCCAGTCCGCCGCGCGCGCCGGTCTGTCCCACAGCCTCACCATGGATATGGCCAGTGTGTTCGGCTACGACGTCGACTTCGCCCAGGATATCCGCCAGGGTGACGAGTTCGACGTGATCTACGAACAGAAAGTGGTCAATGGCAAAGCCGTCGGCAACGGCCCGATCCTGTCCGCCCGCTTCACCAACCGCGGCAAGACCTACACCGCCGTGCGCTACACCAACAAACAGGGCAACAGCAGCTACTACACCGCCGATGGCAACAGCATGCGCAAGGCGTTCATCCGTACTCCGGTGGACTTCGCCCGCATCAGCTCCAAGTTTTCCATGGGCCGCAAACATCCGATTCTCAACAAGATCCGCGCCCACAAAGGTGTCGACTATGCCGCTCCACGCGGCACGCCAATCAAGGCGGCCGGCGACGGCAAAGTGTTGTTGGCCGGTCGCCGTGGTGGTTACGGCAACACCGTGATCATTCAGCACGGCAACACCTACCGCACGCTGTACGGTCACATGCAAGGCTTCGCCAAAGGTGTGAAAACCGGCGGCACGGTCAAGCAGGGCCAAGTCATCGGCTACATCGGCACTACCGGCCTGTCTACCGGTCCGCACTTGCACTATGAGTTCCAGGTCAACGGCGTTCACGTCGATCCATTGGGCCAGAAGCTGCCGATGGCCGACCCGATCGCCAAATCCGAGCGAGCTCGCTTCCTGGCGCAGAGCCAGCCGTTGATGGCTCGCATGGATCAAGAGAAGGCCACCATGCTGGCCTCGAGCAAGCGTTAAGCCATGGCTCTCTACATCGGCGTGATGTCCGGAACCAGCCTCGATGGCCTGGACATCGCCCTGATCGAGCAGACCTCGGCGATCCACCTGATCGCCACACACTACATTCCCATGCCTGAATCCCTGCGCGCCGAGCTGCTTGGCTTGTGCGCCAGCGGCCATGACGAGATCGCCCGTTCGGCCATCGCCCAACAGAATTGGGTGAAGCTTGCGGCCGAAGGTATCCACGTCCTGCTCGAACAGCAACAGCTCAAACCCGCAGCCATTCGCGCGATCGGCAGCCACGGCCAGACCATTCGCCACGAACCGGCACGTGGTTTTACCGTACAGATCGGCAACCCTGCCCTGCTGACCGAGCTGACCGGGATCACCGTTGTCAGTGACTTCCGCAGCCGTGATGTAGCCGCCGGCGGCCAGGGAGCTCCTCTGGTTCCAGCCTTCCATGAAGCCTTGTTCGAAGAGCGTACCGGCAACCGCGCCGTTCTGAATGTCGGCGGTTTCAGCAATCTAAGCCTGATTGAGCCGAACAAACCTGTAGCCGGATTCGACTGTGGGCCTGGGAATGTTCTGATGGACGCGTGGATTCATCGGCAGCGTGGCGAGAACTATGATCGTAACGGTCAATGGGCAGCCAGCGGCAAGGTGGATCCAACCCTCCTCAAGGCATTGCTCAGTGACCCCTTCTTCTCGACCAAAGGCCCAAAGAGCACCGGCCGGGAAGTGTTCAACCTGCCCTGGCTTGAACAGCAACTGTCCCACCAGCCGAGTTTCGCACCCGAAAACGTACAGGCAACGCTGCTCGAACTGACAGCGCTGACCATCGTCGAATCGCTGCAAAGCGCTCAATCGAATACTGAAGAGCTTCTGGTCTGCGGCGGCGGCGCCCACAACGCTACGCTGATGAAGCGCCTGGCCGACCTCCTGCCCAACGCGAAAGTCGCCAGCACCGTGACCCACGGCGTAGATCCAGACTGGGTTGAAGCCATGGCCTTCGCCTGGCTGGCCCATTGCTGCCTGGAGGGCATCACCGCCAATCGCCCCAGCGTCACCGGTGCAAGAGGCCTGCGCGTACTTGGCGCCATCTACCCCAACTAAGACAAAACACAGATGACAAAACGCCGCAGAAGCCTGAGGCTCTGCGGCGTTTTGTTGTGTTCGGTGAGGCGGAATCAGATCGAGAACGAAGAGCCACAGCCACAAGTCGTGGTTGCGTTCGGGTTCTTGATCACGAACCGCGAACCTTCCAGACCTTCCTGGTAGTCCACCTCGGCACCTGCCAGATACTGGAAGCTCATCGGATCAACCACCAGACTCACACCTTCGCGCTCGACGATGGTGTCGTCCTCGGCCACATCTTCATCGAAGGTGAAGCCGTACTGAAACCCTGAACAACCGCCGCCCGTAACGAATACGCGCAGCTTCAAGCGATCATTCCCCTCTTCATCGACCAGGCTCTTCACCTTGTGCGCGGCACCCTGGGTGAATTGCAAAGCCGTGGGGGTGAAGGATTCGACGCTCATGCTGACTTTCTCCCGGCGTTACGCCGCCATAATGCGTGATGACGCGCATTATCCGCTTGTCCTAGAAAATCGGTCAACTATTGTTACGGTATATCAATCAAGCTGATCAACCACCAGAATGCAAAAAGGCCCATTCAACGGGCCTTTTCACGAGTACAACAAGCCGTTACGGCAGCATGCCCGCGTGGGACAGACCAAAGCGCTCATCCAGACCGAACAGAATGTTCATGTTCTGCACCGCCTGACCCGACGCGCCCTTGACCAGATTGTCGATCACCGACAGCACCACCACCAGATCACCATCCTGTGGACGATGAACCGCGATACGGCAAACGTTCGCGCCACGCACACTGCGGGTTTCCGGGTGGCTGCCAGCCGGCATCACATCGACGAACGGTTCATTGGCATAACGCTTCTCGAACAACGCCTGCAGATCCACCGAGCGATCAACCACGGTCGCATAAAGCGTGGAATGAATGCCGCGAATCATCGGCGTCAGGTGTGGAACGAAGGTCAGGCCGACATCCTTGCCCGCCGCACGACGCAGCCCCTGACGAATTTCCGGCAGATGACGGTGACCTTTCACCGCATAGGCCTTCATGCTTTCCGACGTCTCGGAGTACAGCGAGCCTACGGCAGCACCACGACCGGCACCGCTGACGCCGGATTTGCAGTCAGCGATCAGGTGAGAAGCATCGGCAATGCCCGCCTCGAGCAATGGCAGGAAACCCAGCTGGGTTGCGGTCGGGTAGCAACCCGGCACCGCGATCAGGCGTGCTTTCTTGATTTGCTCACGATTGACTTCCGGCAAGCCGTAAACGGCCTCGTCCAGAAGCTCCGGCGCACCGTGCGGCTGGCCGTACCACTTGGCCCACTCATCGGCATCCTGCAGACGGAAGTCCGCGGACAGGTCGATGACCTTGGTGCCCGCTGCCAGCAATTCACCGGCCAATGCGTGGGCAACGCCGTGCGGAGTCGCGAAGAACACCACGTCGCAAGCGCCCAGGGTCTTGATGTCAGGCACACTGAACGCCAGGCCATCGTAGTGGCCGCGCAGGTTCGGGTACATGTCAGCCACGGCCAGCCCGGCCTCGGATCGGGAAGTGATCACAACCACTTCTGCCTGCGGATGCTGTGCCAACAGACGCAGCAGTTCGACACCGGTGTAACCCGTGCCGCCGACGATACCGACCTTGACCATAAACCTGCCCTCAACGAACCCACTGGAAAGGCGTCGATAATAGGGGCCGCGCGTCCCTGCGACAACCGTCAAGGTGACGTGCGGATGCTCAAGCCTCTACTATCCGGCCTACCGTGAATGAGGGAATAACCAAAAATGCTCTATCTATGGATCAAAGCGCTTCATATCGTCAGCATCGTTTGCTGGTTTGCCGGACTGTTCTACCTGCCGCGACTGTTCGTTTATCACGCACAAAGTGAAGACTCGATCAGCAAGGAACGCTTCAGCGTCATGGAACGCAAGCTGTATCGCGGCATCATGGGCCCGGCGATGATCGCCGCGCTGATCTTCGGCGGCTGGCTGATTTACCTGAACCCGAGCATTTTCAGCACAGGTGGCTGGATCCACGCCAAGCTGACCCTGGTCGTACTTTTGATCGGCTATCACCACATGTGCGGCGCGCAGGTAAAACGTTTTGCCCGTGGCGAGAACACCCGCAGCCATGTCTTTTATCGCTGGTTCAATGAAGTGCCGGTTCTGATATTGCTGGCTATCGTAATTCTGGTCGTGGTCAAGCCGTTCTAACTCCAACGAGTTCAACTTTCCGGGGTACTTCCGATGTCGCTGCCCGCTCTGCTCGAACAACGTCTGCGTTTGCCCGTCGTGGCCGCGCCGATGTTCCTGATTTCCAATCCAGAACTGGTGCTCGCCTGCTGTCGCAATGGCGTGGTCGGCAGCTTTCCGGCGCTCAACCAACGCGAGAGCAGCGGGTTCAAGGCCTGGCTGGAACAGATCGAAGCGGGACTGGCGACATTGGATAACCCGGCGCCTTATGCCGTGAACCTGATTGTTCACAAGAGCAACCCGCGTCTGGAGGCGGATCTGAACATCTGCGTCGAGCACAAAGTCCCCATCGTGATCACCAGCCTCGGCGCGGTGAAGGAAGTGGTGGATGCAGTGCACAGCTACGGCGGCCTGGTATTCCACGACGTGACGACTCGCCGCCATGCGGAAAAAGCCGCCGAAGCCGGCGTCGATGGTTTGATCGCCGTTGCGGCCGGCGCTGGTGGACATGCCGGTACCTGGAGCCCGTTCTCGCTGATCGCCGAGATTCGTCAGTTCTTCGACAAGACGCTGCTGCTTGCAGGATGTTTGAACCACGGCCATGAGATTCTCGCCGCACAACTGCTCGGCGCGGATTTGGCCTACTTCGGTACGCGATTCATCGGTACGACTGAAAGCCATGCGCCCGACGCCTACAAGGAGATGCTGCTGACAGCCAAGGCTGCGGACATCATTCATACTCCTGCCGTGTCTGGAGTCCCGGCCAGCTTCATGCGCCAAAGCCTGGAAGCTGCCGGTTTCGATATGGCGGCATTGCAAGGCAAGGGTGAAGTGAACTTCGGCGACAAACTCAAACCGATCAACGATGAAGCCAAAGCCTGGAAAACCGTGTGGTCGGCGGGTCAGGGGGTAGGCGAAATCGAAGATCTGCCGAGTGTGGACCAACTGGTGGCGCGCCTTGATGCCGAGTATCGCCAGGCCCTGGAACACGCAGCACAGCTCCCGGACCGCTGGCCGCGTTGAGAAAATTCCGGCCGGTCGCTGCCTGACTGGCCTTACACTCGGCGGCTGCGACACGTATCAACCCCATTTTTTCGCGACAAGGATGCCTCGGCCATGAGCGAAACCCGCTACAAGATCGTTTTCGACGGAGCCCTGCAGCCCGGTGTCGATATCACCACGGCCAAACTCAATCTGGCCGAGCTGTTCAAGAGCGACGTGGCCGCCATCGAACGCCTGTTCAATGGCCGCGCGGTTGCCCTCAAACGCGACCTGTCACACAGCGATGCCCAGACTTATCTGCAAGCGCTAAACAAAACAGGGATCGACGCCCGGATCGAGACGGAAACAGCCATCGAACTGAATCTGGCCGATGTCCAGGAACATTCCGCCACCGTGACCGAGCCTGATTCGCCTTATGCACCGCCTCGAGCCAGTGTTGGAGAGCAACTGCCGGAGTTCGCCGCGCTCAAGCCATTGAGTGTCGAGGGACGAATCGGACGTCTGCGCTACCTGGCATGGTCAATGGTCCTGAGTCTGGTGACCCTGCCAATCATCGGTGTGTTTGCGCTGATCGGTCTGGGCCTGGTGAGCGCCGACTCGACGTCGGGGCTGATCATTGGCGGTATCTTCGCCTTCTTCCTGTTCCTGGCCTTCGCAATCATCGGCATCCTGTTCAGCGTTCAGCGTCTGCACGATATCGGCTGGTCGGGCTGGCTCTGGCTGCTGACCCTGGTACCGTTCGTGGGCAGTTTCTTCCCGCTGGTGATCATGGTCATGCCGGGCAATACCGGCGCCAATCGCTATGGCCCGCCACCTCCACCGAACAGCACCGCCGTCAAAGTACTGTGTTCCCTGTGGATCGTCTTTATCGGTCTGTTCTTCGTCGGCGGCATGCTGGGCGGGATCTCCGCCATCCAGCAGGAGTACGAAACCAGCCTCGAAAGCAGTTATGAGAGTGGTTCGGTGACCGCCGATGAAGTCGATGTCGAAGTCGAGCCCGTGCCGAATTCGGTGGACGATGCAGCCGAAGCCGCACCGGCCCCTGTAGACTCTGCGAAAGAATGAACAGCGCTCCCCGCCGTGACACCTGCGTCCACGGCGCGGAGCTGTTGCGATGGAGAACTGCATGACCCGTTACGCTCTGATCACTGGTGCCTCCAGCGGCATCGGTCTGGCCATGGCCGAAGCTCTGGCCCGCCGTGGCCGCAGCCTGATTCTGGTGGCCCGACAGCGTGATCAGCTGGAAAGCATTGCGATTGAACTGACCCAGCGTTTCGGCGTGGAGGTACTGTTCCGGGCCTGCGATCTGGGCGAGCCGCTGCGCCTGTCCGGATTCCTGCTGGAGCTTGAAGAAGGCGACCGGCAGATCGATCTGCTGGTGAACTGTGCCGGCATCGGAACCTGCGGGCCTTTCCTGGCCCAGGACTGGATGACCGAGCAGGACCTGATCGAGGTGAACATCCTCGCCCTCACCCGCCTGTGCCACGCGATCGGCAACAGCATGGCCCTGCAGGGTGGCGGGCAGATTCTCAACGTGGCGTCGGTCGCCGCGTTCAATCCCGGCCCGTGGATGAGCACTTACTACGCCAGCAAGGCCTACGTCCTGCACTTCTCCGAAGCGCTGCGGGTGGAACTGAAAAAGTGTGCCGTGAAAGTCTCCGTGCTCTGCCCAGGCCCGACGCGCACGGCGTTCTTTCGCACAGCGCAACTGAACAACGACAAACTCAACGCCAGCAAACTGCTGATGAGCCCCGAAGAGGTCGCGCTATACACCGTGCGCGCCCTGGAGAAAAACCGCGCAATCATCATTCCCGGGCGCCGGAACCGCTGGTTCGCCTTTCTGCCGCGACTGGGTTCGCGCTGGCTCAACCGCACCATCGTCGGCATGGTCAACAAAGCTTACTGCCCCCGCTGAAGGGCCGGCAGGCAAATGGCTGGGCGCGGTGTTCCCTCGTGGGTACACTCAGCCCAGCTCACACAACGGAGAAAACAGCTGTGGATACTCTGTTCACCAAGATCATCAACCGGGAGATCCCGGCGAAGATCATCTACGAGGACGACCAGGTTCTGGCGTTCCACGACATCGCCCCACAGGCACCGGTGCATTTTCTGGTGATCCCGAAGAAACCGGTGCGCACCCTCAACGACCTGACCGAAGACGACAAGGCACTGGCCGGGCATATCCTGTTCACCGCCCAGCGTCTGGCGCTGGAGCTGGGTTGCGAAGAAGGTTTCCGGGTGGTGATGAACTGCAATGAAAAGGGTGGGCAGACGGTCTACCACATTCATATGCACGTACTCGGTCAACGCCAGATGAACTGGCCACCGGGCTGATCCACCTCAAAATCTGTGGGGGCGCCCTGCTCCCACATGACCCAGCGCAAACCTTCCCCGGCCGATTCGGTTAAACTGGTCGCCGAGATTCTTCCCGGAGGTCAGCATGACTACCCAACGTCACTATTCGCCAATTGACCGTCTTCTGCTGCAAGCCGATGCCGCGATGCGAACCCTGCTGCCCTTCAGCGGCCAACCGTACCGTCCGTCGCCCGCCATCGTGCAGCCCGACGTGCAGATGAGCGACGAAGACACCCGCCACGTCGCCGGCCTGATGCGCATCAACCATACCGGTGAAGTCTGTGCCCAGGCGCTGTATCAAGGTCAGGCACTGACCGCCAAGCTGCCGCAGGTGCGCGAAGCCATGGAACATGCGGCCGAAGAAGAGATCGATCATCTGGTCTGGTGTGAACAGCGCATTCATCAGTTGGGCAGCCACACCAGCGTACTCAACCCGCTGTTCTACGGCATGTCGTTCGGGATTGGCGCGGTTGCGGGGCTGATCAGCGACAAGGTCAGCCTCGGTTTTGTCGCAGCTACCGAGCATCAGGTGTGCAAGCACTTGAACGAGCATCTGGAGCAACTGCCGGCCGAGGACGAAAAGTCCCGGGCAATTCTTGAGCAGATGCGTATCGATGAAGAACATCACGCGGAAAGTGCACTGGAGGCCGGCGGATTCCGCTTCCCGGCGCCGGTGAAGTTCGGCATGAGCCTGTTGGCCAAAGTGATGACCAAGAGCACCTACCGAATCTGAAAAACGCCCATAAAAAAGGCGACTGCCGCAAAGCAGTCGCCTTTTTTTGTGCCTGGATTTCTTAGCTCGGCATATTGCGCGCGTAGAAGATTTCCAGCATTTCGTGTTTCACGCGCTCGGTCACCTGGGCGCGTTGCTCGGACGACAGGTTACTGGTGGCATCGCCGAACAGGTAGTTATCCAGTTCGAAGTTCTTCAGTAGCATTTTGGTGTGGAACAGGTTTTCCTGATACACGTTCACGTCGGTCATCTGGTACGCGTCGCGAGTGTCTTCGGAGAGGTAGTTCTGGATCGAATTGATCTCGTGGTCGATGAAGTGCTTGTTGCCTTCAACGTCACGGGTGAAGCCGCGCACACGGTAATCCACGGTCACGATGTCCGAATCGAACTGGTGAATGAGGAAGTTGAGCGCTTTGAGCGGTGAAATGACGCCACAGGTCGACACGTCGATGTCCACACGGAACGTCGCAATACCGGCGTCCGGATGGATTTCCGGGTAGGTATGCACCGTGATGTGACTCTTGTCGAGGTGGGCCAGGATGATTTCCGGCAGCGGCCCCGGGGACTCTTCGATCTGGCTTTCGGTCGGGGTCACCGGCTCTTCCGAGATCAGAATCGTGACGCTGGCACCCTGAGGCTCATAGTTCTGACTCGCAATGTTCAGAATGTTGGCACCAATGATTTCGACAACTTCCGTGAGGATCTGCGTCAGGCGTTCGGCGTTGTACTCTTGATTGATGTACTCGACGTAAGCCTGCTGGTCTTGCGGGGTTTCCGCGTAGCAGATGTCATAGATGTTGAAGCTCAAGGTCTTTGTCAGGTTATTGAACCCGTGGAGCTTGAGTTTGCTTTTCACCGTTAAAAACTCTCTATGTATGCGGCCCGGCCGCGTGATCAAGCATGCCCGTCAAGTGCGAACGACGCACCTGCGTAGGACGGTTAACACCTCTTCGCGATGGCGATTTTGGTTATCTGTTCAGGCGGATGACCCGTCGGCTGACCGATCACTGCCCTGAAAAAAGTGGCGCATTATGCAGACGTCAGCGGGGGATCGCCAGAGTCTGCACTGCTTTTATGATAGTTGAATGTCGGTTCAGCCGAGTTCGACGATTTCATAGTCATGGGTGATTGCCACGCCGGCCGCGCCGAGCATGATCGAGGCCGAGCAATACTTCTCGGCAGACAGTTCGATGGCGCGTTTGACCTGGGCTTCTTTCAGGCCACGACCCTTGACCACGAAGTGCATGTGGATCTTGGTGAATACCTTCGGATCTTCGGTCGCGCGTTCGGCTTCCAGGAAAGCTTCGCAGCTTTCAACGGCCTGACGGGACTTCTTCAGGATGCTGACCACGTCGAAATTGCTGCAACCGCCAACGCCCAGCAGGAGCATTTCCATCGGGCGAACACCCAGATTACGACCACCGGCGTCCGGCGGACCGTCCATGACCACGACATGACCGCTGCCGGATTCGCCGAGGAACATGGCTTCGCCAGCCCATTGGATGCGTGCCTTCATCGCCAAGACTCCACTGTAGAAAAAAGGGTCGCCAGCTTAGCACAGGGCCCCGGTTGGACTGCGAGCGGTGATCCTAGGACGGATACCCTTACTGCGTAGGTAATTTCTCGAATTTTCGACGAAGTGTCTGGTAAGCTGGCGCCAATTCACTGGCGCCCAGTCAGTATTTGTAGCGATCGCCTCAGCGCCTCATATAAAAACCAAATATAACCGTGCAGTCTTTTCGGGATACAACCATGGTTGGTATTACCCCCACACCCAAAATCAAGAACCTCGACAAGCTGCTGATGCATTGCCAGCGCCGGCGTCATGCGGCCAAGAGCAACATCATCTGCGCCGGGGACCGCTCGGACACGCTGTACTTCATCATCCGCGGTTCGGTCACGATCCTGATCGAGGATGACGACGGCCGCGAAATGATCATTGCGTATCTGAATGCCGGGGACTTCTTCGGTGAACTGGGCCTGTTCGAACAGGCCGGCCAGGAACAGGAGCGCAGTGCCTGGGTACGGGCCAAGGTCGAGTGCGAAGTCGCAGAAATCAGCTACACCAAATTCCGTGAGTTGTCGCAGCAGGATCCAGACATTCTTTACGTGCTCAGCGGACAAATCGCACAACGCCTGCGCAACACCACGCGCAAGGTCGGCGATCTGGCGTTCTTCGACGTCACTGGCCGTGTCGCTCGCTGCCTGCTGGAGCTGTGCAAACAGCCTGACGCGATGACCCACCCGGACGGTATGCAGATCAAGGTCACCCGCCAGGAGATCGGGCGGATTGTCGGTTGTTCGCGGGAGATGGTCGGTCGCGTGCTCAAGGATCTTGAAGAACGCAACCTGGTAGATGTGAAAGGCAAGACCATGGTGGTCTTCGGCACTCGCTGAGTTCGAAAGCTCAGACGGCGTAGATCTGCGCCAGCCTCAAACGAAAGAGTTCATCGAGTCGCGCCAATGCATGGGGCGCCGGAAATTTTTCATGCAGCGCGATGTGGCTGGCAGCACGTACCCGCTGCTCCAGGCCACACGCCTCATTGAAGCGGTTGACCGCCGCGACCATCGATTCGCGCTCGTCATCCAGCAGCATCGCACCGTGCACCAGGCCCACCGGGCGCTGACCGCCTTGACTCTGGCGCCAGCGCTGCGCGGTGCCAACCATCTTGCGGCCGTCGAGGTTGACGTTGAAGCGACCGTCGCAGAATGCACCGTCAATTTCACCCAGCGAAGACACGCCGCCCAACTCATCCAGCAACTGACAGATCGGATCACACAGGCGCCGGTAACCGGTTTCGATGCGATTCAGATCGCCTTCGCTGCGAGGCGGTGCGTAGACCAGTGCAATGTTGATCGTCGACGCCGATTGCGGAACAGGTTCACCGCCGGTTTCGCGCAGCAACACCGGCCAGCCGGCCGCAGCGGAGACTTCGCAAGCGTGATCGAATCCGGGGAGGCGATTCAAGCGGCGGGGCATGACCAGCGCTCGATCACTGGGCTGCCAGAACAGCAGGCCGCACTCTGCATCGCCGGCGCAGACCGAGGCCAGCAGATCCTGTTCGGCTTGCAGGCCGGCTTCGATGGGCAGGGAAACTGGAGTCATAAAGAAGTCCGTTAGACGATCAGTCTGTGGTGAATCTTATGGCCTCTTCGCGAGCAAGCCCGCTCCCACATCAGGAATGCATTTCTCCTGCGGGAGCGGGCTTGCCCGCGAACGAGTCGACTCGGTCTGAAGGAATCAGTCGAGGGTCGAACCGCTCACCGGAACGCCGCGCTCAGGGAAGAACAGACGTTGCAGTTCAATGCCCGGGCTTTCGGCGCGCATGAACGCTTCACCGACCAGGAAGGCATAAACATCACTGATTTCCATCAGTTCGACATCGGCACGGTTGAGAATCCCGCTCTCGGTGATCACCAGACGATCGCGCGGAATCCGTGGCAGCAGGTCGAGGGTGGTTTCCAGACTCACGTCGAAGGTGTGCAGGTTACGGTTGTTGACCCCGACCAGCGGCGTGTCCAGGGTCTTCAATGCGCGTTCGAGTTCATCGCCGTCGTGGACTTCTACCAGTACATCGAGGCCGACGTCTTTGGCCACCGACGCCAGTTCGGCCATCTTCACATCATCCAGCGCGGAAACAATCAGCAGCACGCAATCGGCGCCCAGCGCACGGGCTTCGACGATCTGGTACGGATCGATCATGAAGTCCTTGCGAATCACCGGCAGCGAGCACGCGGCGCGGGCCTGTTGCAGGTAGGCATCGGCGCCCTGGAAGTAGTCGATGTCGGTCAGTACCGACAGGCAGGTCGCCCCGCCCTTCTCGTAGCTCTTGGCGATGTCGGCGGGAACGAAGTTTTCGCGGATCACGCCTTTGCTCGGCGAAGCCTTCTTGATTTCGGCAATCACGGCCGGCTGTTTCTTCTTGGCCTGCGCCAGCAATGCCTGGGCAAAACCACGGGGTGCATCGGCCGCCTTGGCCAGACTTTCCAGCTCGCTCAGGCTCACACGGGAGCTACGCTCGGCGACCTCCTGAACCTTGCGGGCCAGAATGTTTTCCAGAACCGTCGGTACACTCATCCCTCATTCTCCACTTTGAATACCGCGGTAAAGGCACCCAACTCCTCGAGCTTTTCCCGAGCAAGACCGGTGTGCAGAGCGTCGTGGGCCAGTGCCACGCCTTCTTTCAGACTTGTTGCCAGATCGGCTGCGTACAGCGCCGCACCGGCATTGAGCACGATCATTTCCGCAGCCTTCTGGCCGTTCTCGGTCTTGCGCTTGCCCAGTGCATCGCGGATCAGCGCCAGCGACGCTTCCGGACCTTCGACCGACAGGCCGTGCAGACTCTGGCTCTTCATGCCCAGATCTTCCGGCTCGACCCAGTATTCGGTGATTTCGTTGTTCTTCAGCTCGGCCACGTAGGTCGGCGCGGCGAGACTGAACTCGTCCAGACCGTCCTTCGAATGCACCACCAGCACATGCTGGCTGCCCAGACGTTGCAAGACTTCGGCCAATGGCCGGCACAGGGCCTGGGTGAAAACGCCGACTACCTGATGTTTAACGCCGGCCGGATTCGTAAGCGGGCCGAGCATGTTGAACAGGGTACGCAGGCCCAGATCGCGGCGTGGACCGGCGGCGTACTTCATGGCTTTGTGATGAGTCTGGGCAAACATGAAACCGATGCCGACGTTGTCGATGCAGCGTGCCACCTGAACCGGCGTCAGGTTGAGGTAGATGCCGGCGGCTTCGAGCAGGTCGGCGCTGCCGCTCTTGCCCGACACCGCACGGTTGCCGTGTTTGGCCACGGTGCAGCCGGCAGCGGCAACGACAAAAGCCGAAGCCGTGGAAACGTTGAAAATGTTGGCCCCGTCACCACCGGTGCCGACCACGTCGACCACGCCGTCGAGGGTCTTGAGTTCAACCTGGTCCGCCAGCTCGCGCATCACCGACACCGCGCCGACGATTTCGTCGATGCTTTCGCTCTTCATGCGCATGGCCATCATGAACGCGCCGATCTGCGCGTCGCTGCATTGGCCGGTCATGATTTCGCGCATCACGTCGCGCATTTCTTCGGTGCTGAGGTCGAGGTGATCGACGATACGGCTCAAGGCTGTCTTGATATTCATGGAGAGTCCTTAGCGCGTGCCGCCGGTTTGTTTGAGGAAGTTGGCGAACAGTTCATGGCCCTGCTCGGTGAGGATCGATTCCGGGTGGAACTGTACGCCCTCGATGTTCAGGGTCTTGTGACGCAGGCCCATGATTTCGTCGACCGAGCCGTCATCGTGTTGCGTCCACGCGGTCAGTTCCAGGCAATCGGGCAAAGTATCGTGCTTGACGATCAACGAGTGGTAACGAGTGACGGTCAGCGGATGGTTCAAGCCGGCAAAAACACCCTTGTCCTCGTGGAATACCGGGCTAGTCTTACCGTGCATCACCTGGCGGGCACGCACCACGTCGCCGCCAAAAGCCTGGCCGATGGACTGGTGACCGAGGCAGACGCCGAGGATCGGCAGTTTGCCGGCAAAGTGTTTGATGGCTTCGATGGAGATACCGGCTTCGGTCGGTGTGCACGGACCGGGGGACACCACGATGCGCTCAGGATTGAGCGCTTCGATTTCGGCGATGGTCAGCTCGTCGTTGCGCACAACCTTGACCTCGGCACCCAGCTCGCCGAGGTATTGCACAACGTTGTAGGTAAAGGAGTCGTAGTTGTCGATCATCAGCAACATGGCGTTTCGAACCTCTTGAATTCTGACTTGAAACAGCCTTCGGAAGACTTGCCGCGACGCTGCGCGATGTCGGACGCGCAAGTGGCGACGGCAAGGCGGCATTTCAAACGGGCAAGGAAGGCAAAGCGATACAGATCCGGCGGGGCCGGCAGAAAAGATTCAGGCGCGCCAACGCCAGCGGGCGTGGGCCTTGATGACTTGATCCAGAAGTTTGCTGGTGATCAACACGGGGAAGGTCTCATTCATACGTCTCGGCACAGTAACTTAGCTGGGCAGAGCGTGCAATATGGCCGGGCCTGAAGGGGGGGAAAACTATGGGAGGGTTGACGACCGATGGCAAAACGCCGGAAGTTTTTGGTACTGTCGTTTCGTTCCATACAACAATAAATAAACGGACTTGCTCATGATCAAACAGACGTTGTTTGTACCGCTTGCCGGATGCCTGCTCGCGATGGCCTGCGCCCAGGCGAACGCCGCACCCAATCCTTATTCGAATTTCGTGGTCTTCGGCGACAGCCTGAGCGATGCGGGGACTTTCACCGACAGCGGCGGCCCGGCCGGCGCCACCCAGCGCTACACCAACCGCACCGGCCCGGTCTATCTGGACGGCAGCGGTGAACTGCGCTCGTTGAATTCGACGCAACTGCTTGGAGGCCGCCTCGGCTTCACACCGGATCAGACCGCCTCCTCGTCCTCAGCGGTACGTGCCGGCCAAGGCCAGCCGGACGGTAACAACTGGGCCGTGGGCGGTTACCGCACCGACCAGATTCTCGACTCGATCACCAGCCAGTCCGCCACCGGGGAACGCACCCGCGCCGGTTATCTGCCGTCGAACGGTTTCCGTGCCGACCCCAATGCCCTGTATTACCTCAGCGGGGGCGGCAACGACTTCCTCCAGGGCCGCGTCACCAGCCTGCCTCAGGCCAACGCCGCCGCCGACCGCCTGGTCGACAGCGTACGCACACTGCAAGGCGCCGGTGCCCGCTACATCATGGTCTGGCTGCTGCCGGACATCGGCCTGACGCCAGCCATCAACGGCTCGCCGCTGCAAGCCTTCACCTCGCAACTCAGCGCCCAGTTCAACACCGAACTGGTCAGCCAGTTGCAGAGCGTCAACGCCAACGTCATCCCGCTGAACGTTCCGGTATTGCTAAAAGAGGCGTTCGCCAATCCGGCACAGTTCGGTCTGGCAACCGACCAGAATCTGGTCGGCACCTGCTTCAGCGGCAGCGGCTGCACCGAGAACGCCCGTTACGGGATCAACAGCGCCACACCGGATCCGACCAAACTGATCTACAACGACGCTGTGCACCCGACCGAAGCCGGGCAACGTCTGATTGCCGATTATGCCTACTCGCTGCTGGCCGCCCCATGGGAACTGACCCTGCTGCCGGAAATGGCCCAGGGCACGTTACGTGCGCATCAGGATGAACTGCGCAATCAATGGCTGGCCGACTGGGAGAACTGGCAAGGTGTTGGCCAATGGCGGGCGATTGTCTCCGGCGGCGGTCAGCATCAGGATTTCGATGACCAGCACGCCGCGGCAAGCGCCGACGGCAACGGATATAACCTGAACATCGGCGGCAGCTACCGCCTCGACGATGCCTGGCGCGTCGGTGTGGCAGCCGGTCTCTACCATCAGAAAATCGAAGCCGGCGACAACGACTCCGAGTACAAACTCAACTCCTACATGGGCACCGCGTTCGCCCAGTACCAGCAGAACCGCTGGTGGGGTGACCTGGCCGTTACCGCCGGACATCTGGACTACGACAGCCTGAAGCGCAAGTTCCAGCTGGGGGTCAACGAACGTGGCGAGAAAGGCGATACCGACGGCTATGTGCTGGCCATCGGTGGCCGCGTCGGCTACGACATCGCGCCAGAGGCCAGCAGTCCGTGGCACTTGTCGCCCTTCGTCAGCGCCGATTTCGGCAAGGTGGAAGTCGATGGTTACTCGGAAAAAGGCGCGGACTCTACTGCGCTGACCTTCGATGACCAGTCGCGCAACTCCCGTCGTCTCGGCCTCGGCATCCAGGGCAAATACCAGATCACCGCACAGACCCAGGTCTTCGGCGAATTCGCCCACGAGCGCGAATACAACGACGACGCGCAGGATCTGACGATGAACCTCAACAGCCTGCCGAACAATCGCTACACCCTGGAAGGCTACACACCGCAAACCAACCTCAACCGCCTGAACCTGGGCGTCAGCCACAACCTCACCAAGGAGGTGGCCCTGCGCGCCAGCTACAACATTCGCAAGGATGACGACTTTTCCCAGCAAGGGGTCAATGTTGGCGTAAGTCTGGACTTCTGATCAGAAGGCAATAAAAAACGCGGCGCCCTCACAGGCGCCGCGTTTTTTTGTGGCTGAGTCCCACGTCACTCAGTCCGGGGTTTGCTCGGCCAGTGCAACAGCACGGAACATCGCACGACGCTTGTTGATGGTTTCTTCCCATTCCAGCGCCGGCACCGAGTCGGCAACGATGCCGCCACCGGCCTGCACGTGCAGCTCGCCGTTCTTGATCACCGCGGTGCGGATCGCAATGGCCGTATCCATGTTGCCGTTCCAGGCGAAGTAACCGACCGCACCGCCATAAACGCCACGCTTGACCGGTTCCAGCTCGTCGATGATTTCCATCGCACGGATCTTTGGTGCGCCGGACAAGGTACCGGCCGGCAGGATCGCCCGCAGCGCGTCCATCGCCGTCAGCCCGGCCTTCAACTGGCCGGTGACGTTGGACACGATGTGCATCACGTTGGAATAACGCTCGATGACCATCTTCTCGGTGAGTTTCACCGAACCGATTTCCGAAACACGACCGGTGTCGTTGCGACCGAGGTCGATCAGCATCAAGTGCTCGGCGATCTCCTTGTCGTCGGACAGCAGGTCTTCTTCCAGCGCCACATCTGCTTCTTCGGTAGCCCCACGAGGGCGGGTGCCGGCAATCGGGCGCACGGTGATCAGATTGTCCTCTACCCGCACCAGCACTTCCGGCGAACTGCCGACGACGTGGAAATCGCCGAAGTTGAAGAAGTACATGTACGGCGTCGGGTTGAAGCAACGCAGCGCGCGGTACAGATCGATCGGGGCAGCCTTGAAGTCGATCGACATGCGCTGGGACGGCACGACCTGCATGCAGTCGCCGGCGAGGATGTATTCCTTGATGGTGTCGACGGCTTTTTCGTAGTCGTCCTGGGTGAAACTGGAGCGGAACACCGGCTCGGCCGCCTGCTGCTTGCTGAAGTCCAGGCCACGGCGCGGGGTGATCGGCTGACGCAGTTTTTCCAGCAGTTGCTGCAATTGCGCCTGGCCCTGCTCGTAGGCATCGGGCTGCGCCGGGTCGGCCAGCACGATCGCGTGCATCTTGCCGGCGAGGTTATCGAACACCACCACCGCATCGGAAACCATCAGCAGGATGTCCGGCACACCCAGCGGATCCGGGTTCGGGCATTTGCCCAGGCGCTTCTCTACATAACGCACGCAGTCGTAGCCGAAGTAACCCACCAGGCCGCCATTGAAGCGCGGCAGACCGGCAATGGTCGGCACGTTGTAGCGGGACTTGAAGGTTTCGACAAAGGCCAGCGGGTCTTCGACGTCGTGGCTTTCGGTCTCGACGCCATCGACGGTGATGCTGACGTGATGGTCATGAACCCGCAGCACGGTGCGGCACGGCAGGCCGATGATCGAGTAACGGCCCCATTTCTCGCCGCCCTGCACCGATTCGAGCAGGTAGGAGTTGGGCTGGTCGGCCAGTTTCAGGTAGATCGACAGCGGCGTGTCGAAGTCAGCCAGGGTTTCGCAGGCCAGCGGGATGCGGTTGTAGCCGTCAGCGGCCAGACGCAGGAATTCTTCGCGGATCATAGGGTGCCTCGTGGTGTGAGGGGCAAATCAGTCAGGTGTGCAAACGCGCCGGCAGGCCGGCCAGGAACAAGTCAGGCGCGCCAACGCCAACGGGCCAGGGCCTTGATGACTTTCATCCAGAGTTTGCGGGTGACCACCACGATGGCGTTTCCAGAAGGGGGTTGAGAAGCGTCGGGCAACGTTATCTCAGCGGCCGTATCCAGGCAACCGGGAATTAGCTTGCGCAGATCGTCGATCACCAGCGCCGGGGATTCCTCGGCAATCGGCCGGCCATGGTTGTAGCCATAACTGAGCCCAACGCATTTGACCCCCGCCGCTTTCGCCGCCAGCACATCGCTGCGCGAATCGCCGACGAACAGTGATTGCGAGGCAGGAATGCCGGACATCTTCATGACGAAGAACAGCGCCGCCGGGTCAGGTTTCTTCTGCGGCAAGGTGTCGCCGCCAATGATCCACTTGAAGTAGCGGCCGATCTTCATCTGATCCAGCAGCGGCGCGACGAAGCGCTCCGGCTTGTTGGTGATCAGCGCCATGGCCACGCCCTGCTTGTGCAGCCATTTCAGGGTGTCGCGCACGCCGGGATAGACCACGGTCAGCTCATGGCTGGCGCCGTAGGCCTCCATGAACACCTCCAGCGCATGCTCGGCTTCGACGTCATCCACGCTGGCATGGTCGATGCCGCCCGCCAGCGCCCGGCGCACCAGCACCGGCGCGCCGTTGCCGACCCACTCACGTACCGACTCGATACCGGCAGGCTTGCGCCCGAGGGTGAGCAGCATGTTATCCACCGCCGCCGCCAGATCGGGGACCGAATCGATCAGCGTGCCATCCAGATCGAACATCACCAACCGCGGCAGTTGCCCCGGGAACAGCTGCTCAAATCCGCTCATGGGCGGGCCAGCGCCAGTTCGGAACGCATCTTGTCGATGACTTCCTGATAGTTCGGCGCATTGAAGATCGCCGAGCCGGCCACGAAGGTGTCGGCGCCGGCAGCGGCGATTTCACGGATGTTGTTGACGTTGACGCCGCCGTCGATTTCCAGGCGGATGTCACGGCCCGAGGCATCGATGATCGCCCGCGCTTCACGCAGCTTGTCGAGGGTGCCGGGGATGAATTTCTGCCCGCCGAAGCCCGGGTTGACGCTCATCAGCAAGACCATGTCGACCTTGTCGATCACGTACTTGAGCACGTCCAGCGGGGTCGCCGGGTTGAACACCAGGCCGGACTTGCAGCCGCCTTCACGGATCAATTGCAGCGAACGATCGACGTGCAGCGTGGCTTCCGGGTGGAAGGTGATGTAGGTGGCGCCCGCCTCGATGAAGTCACCGACGATGCGATCCACCGGGCTGACCATCAGGTGCGCGTCGATCGGCGCGGTGATGCCGTACTTGCGCAGCGCGGCGCAGACCATCGGGCCGATGGTCAGGTTCGGCACGTAGTGGTTGTCCATGACATCGAAGTGGACGAAGTCGGCACCGGCGGCCAGCACGTTGTCCACTTCCTCGCCCAGGCGGGCGAAGTCGGCGGAGAGAATCGACGGAGCAATAACGAAGGGCTGCATGACGCACCTTTTCTGAGCTAAATCACGATGGCGCGCATTGTATACCTCAAGTTTCCGCGCGCGCACCGTGACCGCGATGATTGGGTTGTGCCATGACCGATGACTGGCGGGTTCTCAGTACGCCGCCCGGTAGATCTTCTCGATGTCGGCGGCGCTGAGCTTGCGCGGGTTATTGCGCATCAGGCGCTCGATGCCGGCGGCCTCCACGGCCATGGCCGGGATCGCTTCTTCGGGCACGCCGAAACTGCGCAGACCCAGCGGGATTTCTACCGCCGCGCACAGTTCGGTCATCGCCGCGACGGCGCTATCGGCGGCTTCATTGAGACTCAGATGAGCGGTCTTCACTCCCATGGCTTCGGCAATATCCTGCATCCGCTCGACGCAGGCCATCTTGTTCCAGGTCATGACATACGGCAGCAGCAGCGCATTGCTGACGCCGTGGGCAATGTTGAAGCGCCCGCCCAGCGGGTACGCCAGCGCATGTACCGCGCCAACCCCGGCATTGCCGAACGCCATGCCGGCCATCAGGCTGGCGGTGGCCATGTCTTCCCGGGCCTGCAGGTTGGAGGGATTGGCGTAGGCCTTGGGCAACGACCGGGCAATCAACTTGATTGCGCCGATGGCCAGCGAATCGGTGATCGGCGAAGCATTCAGCGAAAGGTAGGATTCGATGGCATGTACCAGCGCATCGACGCCACTGGCGGCCGTCACGCTGCGCGGACAAGTCAGGGTCATTTGCGGACTGACCAGCGCCACGTCCGGCAGCAGGTAGTCACTGACGATGCCTTTCTTCAGTTGCGCGACCTTGTCCGAAAGAATGGCGACGTTGGTCACTTCAGACCCCGTGCCGGCGGTGGTCGGGATGGCGATCAGCGGCGGGCCTTTGCGCGGCACCTGATCGACGCCGAACAGATCTTCCAGCGCACCGTGATAACCGGCGTACGCCGCGACACTCTTGGCGATGTCGATGGCACTGCCGCCGCCCAGGCCGATCAACCCGTCATGCCCGCCCTCTCGGTAGACGCGCATGCAGTCCTCGACGATGGCGATTTCCGGATCCGGCAATACCCGGTCGAAAATCTCATACTCGCGCTCGCCAATCTGCGCCAGCGCCAGCTCCACCGTACCGGACTTGACCAGCGCGGCGTCGGTGACGATCAACGGGTTGTCGATATCCAGCCGCGTGAGCTCGGCCGCCAGTTGCTCGATGGCCCCGGCGCCGGTGATCAATTTGTGAGCGATCTTGAACGAGGAAAGACTCATCGTGCGCAGCCTCTTATAGATGTGGGAGCTGAGCACAAGCGTAGCTGGGGAATTCGAGTTGTCTGTCATTCAGCGCATGAATGGCAGACAACCCGGAACTTGCAGTCGTCAGACTTGAGCAGTACGCAGCTTCTCACTCCGCCCACGCAACCACTCCAGCGTCAGCAACAGAATCACCGAGAAGGCAATCAACAACGTCGCAGCCGCCGCAATCGTCGGGCTCAGGTTCTCGCGAATCCCGCTGAACATCTGCCGAGGCAGCGTCGCCTGCTCGGGACCGGCAAGAAACAGCGTCACCACCACTTCATCGAACGAGGTCGCAAAGGCAAACAACGCACCGGAAATCACCCCCGGCGCAATCAGCGGCAAGGTCACCCGGCGGAACGTCACCAGCGGTGAAGCCCCAAGACTGGCCGCCGCCCGCACCAGGTTATGGTTGAACCCCTGCAACGTCGCCGACACCGTGATGATCACGAACGGCACACCCAGCACCGCGTGCACCACGATCAGCGAGAAGAAACTGTTGCCCAGGCCCAGCGGCGCGAAGAACAGGTAACTGGCCACACCGATGATCACCACCGGCACCACCATCGGCGAAATCACCAGCGCCATCACCAGCGGCTTGCCGGGGAAGTCGCCACGGGTCAGGCCGATGGCCGCCAGTGTGCCGAACACCATCGCCAACACGGTCGCGGCCGGGGCGACGATGATGCTGTTCTTCAGTGAGCGCATCCATTCCGCCGAGGCGAAGAAGTCCTGATACCAGTGCAGCGAAAAGCCCTGCAGCGGGTACACCAGGAAACTGCCCGAGTTGAACGACAGCGGCACGATCACCAGCACCGGCAGGATCAGGAACAACAGGATCAAGCCGCAGAGGATCCGCAAGCTGTAGAACCACACCCGCTCGACGGGCGACATATAAGGACTCAGCATTTCAAATTCCCCTTAGCTCAGGCGCAGGCGACTGGCGCCCACCAGCCAGCTGTAAATCAGATAAAGCACCACGGTCGCCAGCAGCAACAGCCCGCCGAGTGCAGTGGCCATGCCCCAGTTGATGCTGGTGTTGGTGTAGAACGCGACGAAGTAGCTGACCATCTGATCATTCGGGCTGCCCAGCAGCGCCGGGGTGATGTAGTAGCCGATGGCGAGGATGAACACCAACAGACAACCGGCGCCGACACCGGCGTAGGTCTGCGGGAAGTACACCCGCCAGAAACTGGCGAACGGATGGCAGCCCAGAGAAATCGCGGCGCGCATATAGGTTGGCGAGATGCCTTTCATCACGCTGTAGATCGGCAGGATCATGAACGGCAGCAGGATGTGCACCATCGAGATGTAGACCCCGGTACGGTTGAACACCAGCTCCAGCGGTTTATCGATGATGCCCATCGCCATCAGCGCGCTGTTGATCAATCCGCCGGATTGCAGCAACACGATCCACGCGGCGACCCGCACCAGGATCGACGTCCAGAACGGCAGCAGCACCAGAATCATCAGCAGGTTGCTTTGACGCGACGGCAGGTTGGCCAGCAGGTAGGCCAGCGGATACGCCAGCACCAGGCAGATCACGGTGATGATCAGGCCCATCCAGAAAGTCCGGGCGAAGATGTCGAGGTAGATCGCCTGATCCGGCGTGGCCGGGGCCAGCTCACCGAGGTCATCGATGCGATGATCCACCGCCGCCAGCAGGTAGAACGGCGTGATGCTGCTGGTGTTGCGCTTCACCGCTTGCCAGTAGGCCGGATCACCCCAACGCTCGTCGAGGCCTTCCAGCGCTTCTTTATAAGAGGCCGGTTCGCTGGCGAATGGCAGCGAGCGGGCGGTTTTGGTCAGCAGGCTGCGATAGCCGGCCAACTCCATGTTCAGGCGCTTGGACAGATCGCCCAGGGTCTGGTTTTTGCGCGCTTCGGCGAGGTCTTCGCCGGCGGCCTTGTAGACCGGCTCAGCGGGCAGGCCGCGACCGTCCCAACTGGCAATGGCCGCCACGGTGCGCGGCATGCCACCGACCACTTCCGGGTTGCCGACACTTTTATAGAGCAGCGCCACGATCGGCACCAGGAACACCAGCAACAGAAACAGCACCAGCGGCGCGATCAGCGCCTGGGCCTTCCAGCGGTTGACCCGCTCGGCGTGCTTGAGCCGCTGCTTCAAGGTGGGGCTGTTGCCCTCGTTCAGGGGAACGGCGATGGCCATGACGTACTCCGCAAATCTTTGATCGTTACAGAGGCGGCAAGCCACCTCGAACTTTTAATGTGGGAGCGGGCTTGCTCGCGAAGGCGGCGTGTCAGTCGACATCAATGTGAATGTGCTGACGCTTTCGCGAGCAAGCCCGCTCCCACAGGAGGGCAAGCCCTCTGGTTACTTCGCAGCCCAGGAATTGAAGCGCTGCTCCAGTTGCTCGCCGTTGTCAGCCCAGAAGCTGACGTCGATCTGCACCTGGTTGGCGATGTTTTCCGGGGTGGTCGGCATGTCCTTCAGGACATCCTTGGCCAGCAGCGGCACAGCCTGGGTGTTGGCCGGGCCGTAGGCGATGTTTTCCGAGTAGGTCTTCTGTTGTTGTGGCTGCACCGAGAACGCGATGAATTTCTTCGCCGCTTCGGCGCGCTTGGCGTCCAGGCCTTTCGGGATGGCCCAGGCGTCGAAGTCGTAGATGCCGCCGTTCCACACCACTTTCAGGTTGGATTCTTTCTGCACCGCAGCGATACGACCGTTGTAGGCCGAGCTCATCACCACGTCGCCGGAAGCGAGATACTGCGGCGGCTGAGCGCCGGCTTCCCACCACTGAATGTTCGGTTTCAGCTCATCCAGTTTCTTGAATGCGCGGTCCTGTCCGCCCTTGCTCGCCAGTTCCTTGTAGACGTCTTTCGGCGCAACGCCGTCGGCCATCAGTGCGAATTCGAGGGTGTACTTGGCGCCCTTGCGCAGGCCCCGCTTGCCCGGGAATTTCTTGGTGTCCCAGAAATCCGCCCAGCTGGTCGGTGCGGTTTTCAGCTTGTCGGCGTTGTAGGCCAGCACGGTCGACCACACGAAGAAGCCCACGCCACACGGCTGGATCGCGCCTTTGACGTAGTCTTCGGTCTTGCCGAACAACGCGGGGTCGAGTTGTTCGAACATGTCTTCGTCGCAGCCACGGGACAGCTCCGGCGATTCAACCTCTACCAGATCCCAGGATACGCTTTTGGTGTCGACCATGGCTTTGACCTTGGCCATCTCACCGTTGTACTCGCCGGCGACGATCTTGCCGTTGCCCGCCGCTTCCCAAGGTGCGTAGAAGGCTTTGACTTGCGCCGCCTTGTTCGCCCCGCCAAACGACACCACGGTCAGATCCGGCCCAGCGGCCATTGCGCTTGCCGCACCCATCAGGCCCAGGGTCAGGGCTGTGAACTTCAGGGATCTCAACATTTATTGTTCTCTCCACGTGCAGGGTTGGTGTTGGTATTGCCGGGGCGCTTAGTGCGCCTCTAGAAGTGGATCGAGCGCGCGAACGTGCTCGACCTGCCAGCCAAGCGGAACCACGTCACCGACTGCGAGCGCTGGATCGAGCTCGGCAATCGGTTGTTTCACGAAGAAGTCGGTCTTGCCGCAGACTTCCAGGCGCACCCGGACGTGGTCGCCCAGATAGATGAATTCGGCCACCCGCCCGGAGAAGCGGTTGACGCATTGGTCGCTCGAACCGTTGAGGCTGACGCGCTCCGGACGGATCGACAGGGTGACCGGCTCGCCGGTCTGGCCGATGTTGACCGCCAGCGCCTCGACCTTTTCCCCACGCCCCAGCTCGACCACGCAACGCTCGCCGTTCTGGCTGAGCAGGCGACCGTTGAGGCGGTTGTTCTCGCCGATGAAGTTGGCGACGAAGGTATTTTTCGGTTCTTCGTAGAGGGTGCGCGGCGGGGCGATCTGCTGGATCTCGCCCTGGTGGAACACGGCGACACGGTCGGACATGGTCAGGGCTTCGCCCTGGTCGTGGGTCACATAGACCACCGTCACGCCGAGACGCTGGTGCAGGTGTTTGATTTCCATCTGCATGTGTTCGCGCAGTTGCTTGTCGAGAGCACCGAGGGGTTCGTCCATCAGCACCAGCTGCGGCTCGAACACCAGCGCACGGGCCAAAGCCACACGCTGTTGCTGGCCGCCGGACAGTTGCGCCGGGTAACGCGATGCGAAAGCGTCGAGCTGAACCATGCTCAGGACTTTCTTGACCTTGTCGCTGACATCGCTCTTGTTCAGGCCGCGCACGGTCAGCGGAAACGCCAGGTTTTCAGCAACGGTCATGTGCGGAAACAGCGCGTAGTTCTGGAACACCATGCCGATGTCGCGCTTGTGCGGCGGCACGTTGTTGATCGCCCGCCCGGCAAGGAGAATTTCGCCGGCGGTCGGCGTCTCGAAACCGGCGAGCATCATCAGGCTGGTGGTCTTGCCGGAGCCGGACGGTCCGAGCAAGGTGAGGAATTCGCCCTTGCGAATGTCCAGGTTGAGGTCTTTGACGATCAGGTTCTCGCCGTCGTAGCTCTTCTGCACTCCACGAAAGCTGACCAGCACATCGCTGGCCCCTGCGTTTGATTCGACCTGGCTCATACCCACACCTTTGTTATTGATGACTGCTGTGGGAGTAAGCCTAGTGGCTGCTTGCAGTCACGCAAATCGGGGCGCAGGAGAGAATCGCCTCAGCCGGATGGAAGGCCGGGGGTAGGGATTGCCCTACAAGGATGGCGCGTTTTGGCAAACCCGACGCAAGGGTCGGGGCTCAAGCCGCCAGAACCGGTAAAAGTGCCTGTCGCTATTGGATATGTCGCTCAGAGGAGCTTGTGTTCCATCGCGTACTTCACCAGCTCGGCGAGCGAAGTGATGTTGAGTTTCTGCATCAACCGCGCCTTGTGGGTGCTGATGGTCTTGCTGCTCAGGGCCAGTTGCTGGGCGATGTCATTGACGTTGGCGCCTTGCGCCAGGCGCTCGAACACCGAGAACTCGCGCTCGGACAGCAACGAATGCAGCGGTCGCGCATCGGTCAGGCCGACTTCGAAGACCATCCGGTCGGCCAGCTCCGGATCGATGTAGCGCCCGCCCGCCGCGACCTTGCGGATTGCCGTCAACAGCAGCGCCGGATCGCTGTCCTTGGTCGCATACCCGGCGGCGCCGACCTTCAGCGCCCGGGCGGCCATCTGCGCTTCGTCATGCATCGACAGCACCAGAATCGCCGGCGGATGGTTCAGCGCGCGGATCCGAGGAATCGCTTCGAGCCCGTTGACGCCAGGCATCGAGATATCCAGCAACACCACTTCGCAGGGCACGTTGCGCAGGGTTTCCAGCAATTGCTCGCCGTTGCTCGCCTCCCCCACCACTTGCAGATCCTTGGCCAGGCCGATCAATTGCTTGATGCCTTCGCGAACGATGGTGTGGTCTTCGGCTACCAGTACACGGATCACTTACTTCTCCTCATCCAATGGCACCCTCACGCTCAGCGTGGTGCCCTCGCCCGGCTCGCTGTCGAGTGACAGTTGCCCGCCCATGATCAACACCCGCTCGCGCATGCCCACCAGTCCAAAGGATGTCGGCCTGCCGGCAGCGGCGACAAATCCTACGCCATCATCGCTGACCGTCAGACACAATTCGTCGCCTTCCTGCGCCAGCGTCAGTTCTACAGTATGCGCCTGGGCATGGCGCATGACGTTGGTCAGCGCCTCCTGCAGAATGCGGAACAGGCCGATGGCCTTGGCATCGCTGAGCGGCGGCAGATTGTCCGGCACCTGCACCAGACACGGAATCTGCGTGCGCGCCTCGAATCGCCGGGCCTGCCACTCGATGGCCGAGGCAATCCCGGCATCAAGGATCGGCGGGCGCAATGCCGTCGCCACATCGCGCACCAACTGGAACAACTGGGCGATCAGGCGCTTCATGCTGTTCAGGCGTTCGTTCAGACCCGGATCGAGTTGCGCGTAGGCCAGTTCGCACATCGATGTCTCCAGCTTCAGCACCGTCAGCATCTGCCCCAGCTCATCGTGGACCTCGCGGGCGATGCGCGCCTTCTCTTCTTCCCGCACGCTTTCGAGGTGCGCCGACAATTCGCGCAGTTGTTCGCGCGATGCCGCCAGCTCCAGCTCGATGCGTTTGCTTTCAGTGATGTCCCAGACAATGCCGTCCCAGACGTAGGTGCCGTCCTCCAGTTGCCGGGTGATGGCCTTGATCTCGGCCCAGCGCTGTTCGCCCTGTCGCGTAAGGATCCTCCCCTGCCACGACCAGTCGCTGTCGGTGTCCAGCGCCTGATCCTGGGTCTGGTGATAAGCGGCCCGGTCATCCGGATGCACCAGACTGCGCAGGCCCATGTCGCGATGGGCGATGGCGGCCGGCGCGTAGCCGACCAGACTCTCGCTGCCCTCGCTGATGTAGGCAAAGTCGATCTGCCCGGTCACCGGCGCCCGCTCCAGGCGGAACACCAGCCCCGGCACGTTGGCGGCGATGCCTTGCAGGCGCGCCTCGCTTTCCTGCAACGCGGCCAGGGCACGTCGGCGTTCGGTCACGTCGGTGAGGTAGACCACCAGATACTCGCTGTCGCGAAAGCGCAGGAAACTCAGCGACACATCCGCCGGCAACACGCTGCCATCGGCTCGCACACAGCTGGTTTCAAAGCTGAGGGGTCCTTCTTCGCTGGCCCGGGCGCGTTTCCACAGGTTGAGCCAGCGATCCATGTGCAGACCGGGTTCGAAGTCGATCAGCGGTCGCTCGATCAGCGCGCCCTGTGGATAACCGAGCATGTGTTCCGCCGCGCGGTTGGCGTAGCGCACGTGGCTGTCCCAGTTGACCCAGAGAATGCCGACGGTGCTCTGGTCGATGGAAAACTGGGTCAGGCGCAGGGCCTCTTCACTGGCGGCGCGCAGGGCGATGTCTTCCCGGGCGGCCAGCAGGCGTAACTCGAGGCTGTGTTGCTGACGCCGCTGCCAGACGATGATCGCCGCGCAACTGAGCAGCAACAAGGCCAGCAGCAGGGTCAGGTTCTGCCAGAACCCGGGCGATTCCGAGAACCGTGGGTATTTGGGTTGCAGCCATTGGGTGTGCAGGCGTTCCAGATCTTTCGCCGGGATCGCCCGCAAGGCACTTTCGACGATCCCGGCCAGCTCGGGCCAGTCACGACGGGTGGCGACCCGCAGCAGTTGCGGCAGACCGATGTCGCCGACCACCACCAGCCCGGCAAACTCCGGCTCTGTCGACAGACGCCCCAGTTGCGCTTCATCCACCACGGCGTAAGACGCCTGCTGACTCAACAACAACTGCAACGCCTGACGCTCCAGCGGCACGCCTTGCAGATTCAGATGGGGATAGTTGCCGCGCAAATAATCGGCCGTGACGCTGGGCATGCGTACCGCAACCCGGACCTGAGTGTCGAGTTTTTCCAGCTCCACCGAACCGCTGGCCTTCTGGTCGCTGACCACCAGTTGCGGCACGCGCATGTAGGGATCGGAGAACTGCCAAAGGCGCAGCGCACCCGGCGTCTGGGTCAGACCCGGGGCGAGATCGATCTCACCATCACGTGCGGCGGCTTCAAGCTGCTCCAGGTCTGGAAAATTGCGCCAGCTGAGCTCAATGTCCAGCGCCCTGGCCAGCCATTTCATCAACTCGACGTTGACCCCGGACAAGCGCTGCAGGCGCCGGTCGTATTGCGCGTACGGCGCCTGCAACACCAGGCCGACCCGCAATTCATGGTGCTGCGCCAGCCATTGACGCTCGCTCGCCGACAACTGCGCGACATGACTCGCAGGCGCAGGTGCCGCCCACCCCATCAAGGGAAACGCCAGACAGCCGATAACCCACAGGCAGCAAAACCGCATCATTGACATCTCATAACCTGACAAATTCTGACCAACCCTTTAGGCTGCCGGGATACTTTCTGGCCTGGAATAACCGATGCTCCCTGTCTCTCGCCTGGCAATGCCAGCATTGTGCCTGTCGCTGATCCTGCCTTGTGCGTTTTCCGTCGAAGCCGCCGATCCGGCGCCCGCCCCTTCCGCAGAAAAACCGGCTGAAGAAAAACCGGTCGAACGCCAGCCGCTGCTTGAGCGTAGTCAGGAAGAGGCCTCGGCACTCGAACGCAAAGTCCCGGCGCAGGAACAACAACAGTTGCAGGCCGGCAGCGACACCTTCCTCGCCCTGTGGAAACCGGCCAACACCGCCGAGCCCAAAGGCGCGGTCATCATCATCCCCAGTGTCGGTGAAACCGCCGACTGGCCCCGGGTGGTCGGCCCGCTACGCCGCAAGCTGCCGGATGCGCAGTGGAACACGCTGAGTATCACCTTGCCCGACCTGCAAAGCGACACCATCGCTCCCCGCGTGATCGAGGCGCCAGCTGCGGCGAAAACCGCCGACTCCGGCAGCAAGGACGCCACCACCGCCCAACCTATCGAACAGGCTGCCGGCGGTGAAGCGGAGGTCGCCGACAAAGTCGTCGCCGAGACCGCCGAAGAACAGTCCAAGGCCGACGCCGAGCGAATCTTCGCCCGCATCGACGCCGCGATCGGCTACGCCGAACAACAGGGCGCGCGCAGCATCGTTGTGCTCGGGCACGGCACCGGCGCCTATTGGGCGGCCCGTTTCCTGAACGAAAAACAGACCGCACAAGTGGAAAAACTGCTGATGGTCGCCGCGCAGATGCCGCCCAAGGCCACGCCGGAACTGGCGGAACTGACACCGCTGCTGAAGCTGCCGACCGCCGACATCTTCTATATGGACAAGCCTCAGGATCGCAACGCCGCACTGGAGCGCCTGCAGGCCAGCAAGCGCCTGAAGACCACAGCGTTCAGCCAGGTGGCGCTCAAGGCCTTGCCGGACAACAAGGCTGAGCAGGAGCAACTGTTCCGTCGAGTGCGCGGTTGGTTGAATCCGCAAAACCCGGACTGACCGACCACCCAAAAAGATCGCAGCCTGGGCTGCGATCTTTTTTTTCGTCTAGCGGAAATCCCGCCGCTCGCGAATCAAGGTGTAGGCATTGTGCAATTCGCGGGTCTTTTCGGTCGCTTCAAGCACCTGGGCCGGTGTCGCCCCGGTGCCGGCGATCTTGTCCGGATGATGGCGACTGAGCAGACGGCGGTAGGCACGCTTGATCTGCGCCGGTTCGCTGGTTGCCGACACCCCGAGCAGTCGCATCGCATCCTGATAGCTCACGGCCGCACTGACGATCGGACGCTTGTGCGGTTCGTAATCCGCTGCCAGCGCCTGGATCTGGTGAGTCGTCCAGCCCAGCCACTTGCCCCACTGCGCCAGCAGTTCGCGCTCACTGCTACCGGCCCGGCCATCGGCCCAGACCATCCGCCAACAGGCTCGCAACACCCCTTCGGCGGCGTGAGGCTGAGTGCTCAGGCGACGCAGATAACCGCGCAGGCGATCCCCACCGGACTTGCCGCGATTGAACGCAGCAATCGCACGGCGCTGTGCCGGCTCGCTCATGTCCAGCGCGCGCATCTCCTGACGCGCCTGCTGGATATGACCATCGGTGACCCGCCCGTCGCTCTTGGCCAGACGCCCGAGCAGGACGAACAAGAGTTCGTCGTTGCGCAGCACCGGCCGACCGCCGAGTCTTTCCCGCAAATGCCCCCAGCTCTGCAGATGCAGGCGCCGATCCAGCGCCTGCCCCAACAAAGCCCCAAGCATGGCCCCCGGAATGCTGGCGATAGCAAAACCCGCTCCGGCTCCAATCAGAGTCCCTGGCCACAACATATCAGCGACTCGCTTCTATCAAGGATTCGGCTTCAGCCAGCCGCTCGTGCGTGCCGACATCGACCCAGTGACCTTTCAGCCGCTCGCCGGTGACCTGCCCCTGCGCCATGGCTTTACGCAGCAGCGGCGCCAGCTTGAAGGCACCGTCGGTGCAGCCGTCGAACAACTGCGGATGCAGTACGGCAATGCCACTGTAGGTCAGGGTCGCCGCATCGGCCTGGCCATCACGCACCTGGCCGTCGGTCAGGGTGAAATCGCCTGTCGGGTGATGCGCCGGATTGTCCGCCAGCACCAGATGCGCCAGTCCGGTGATCGCCTGGTTCAGCATGCTGAAGTCGTAATCGGTCCAGATGTCACCGTTGACCACCAGGAACGCCTCGTCACCAAGCAGCGGCAAGGCGCGGAAGATACCGCCACCGGTTTCCAGCGGCTCGCCTTCGGGCGAGTAGCGGATGCTCAGGCCGAACTGCGAGCCGTCACCCAGGTAATCTTCGATCTGTTGGCCGAGCCAGGCATGGTTGATCACGATTTCGCTGAAACCTGCCGCCGCGAGGGCCCGCAGGTGGTATTCGATCAAGGGCACGCCAGCGGCGCGCACCAGCGGCTTGGGGGTGGTCAGGGTCAGCGGGCGCATGCGCTCGCCTTTGCCTGCCGCCAGAATCATTGCCTTCATGCAGTCACTCCGGCACGCAGGCTGCCCAGCAGCGCCTGCAGTTCTGCAAGCTCGGGACGGCGTGCGATCACCGCATCTATATAGGAGAAGAAGCGTGGCACGTCAGCGAGGTAGCGGGGTTTGCCATCGCGGTGACAGATGCGGGCGAAAATGCCGATGACCTTCAAATGGCGTTGCACACCCATCAGGTCGCTGGCGCGCAGGAAGTCTTCGAAGTCCGGCTGTACCGGAATGTTCAGCGCCGTCGCCTGCCGCCAGTAGCTTTCGAGCCAGCCGCGTACACGTTCTTCAGGCCAGCTGAGGAACGCGTCCTTGAACAGGCAGGTCACGTCGTAGGTCACCGGACCATATACCGCGTCCTGGAAGTCCAGCACGCCGGGGTTCGGCTCGCTGAGCATCAGGTTGCGCGGCATGTAGTCACGGTGCACCAGCACCTTGGGCTGGGCCAGAGCGCTATTGATCAGCAGATCGCTGACCTGTTGCCATTGCTGCTGTTGGGCGGCATCGAACTCGATGCCCAGCTCACGCTTCACGTACCACTCGGGGAACAGTTCCAGCTCGCGACGCAGCAGCGCGACGTCGTAACTCGGTAGCGGTGCCACCATCGGCAACTGCTGAAATGCCAACAGAGCCTGCAAGGCGTCGCTGAACAACAGTTCGGCATTTTCGCCATTGATCACGTCGAGATAGGTCTTGTTGCCCAGGTCATTGAGCAAAAGAAATCCGCGATCGAGGTCTTGCGCATAAATTTTCGGCACGTTGATACCGGATTTCGCCAGCAAAAAGGCGATATCCACGAAGGGTTTGCAGTTTTCCTGGGGTGGCGGTGCGTCCATCACGACGAAACTGCGACCCGCGCCTTCCCAGCGGAAGTAACGGCGAAAACTCGCGTCGCTGCTGGCCGCAGTCAACGTGGCCGGGGGTACGGCCCCCCAGCCCTGGTCAGCGAAAAGGATTGCCAACTGCTCATCGAGCCAAACTTTCAGGTGTTGCAAGCGTACATCTTGGTCAGGCATTGCAAGGGTCTCCGACGGCGCTAGCCGTCAAGCGGGTCATGCTTTATTATCCAGCATCTTTTTCAGACCATCGAGAGGCGTGCGGCCCACACCGCGGGCAGATGGCACGCAGGAAGCCCGGACTAATAAGATGGCATTGAAATCCCCCGCGTTTCGTAAAAAATTTCCGTTGTTGGTAACCGGCAGTCTGCTGGCTATGCAACCTCTGGCCAGTTCATTCGTTGTCGCCGCCGAGCAGTATGACTGCGCCGTCTCGGCTACGGGCGGCTGGGCCTGTTCGCCGAAGACGCCGGCAGCGGCATTGCCGCCGCGTCCGGTGCATGATGGCAGTGCCGTCAGCGCCGCTGGCGAAGCCCCGGCCGAGAACGGTACGGTTTCGGACGCCGGGCCAAAACCCGTGCTCGTCACCGAGTCCAAGGGCCGTGGCCTGAAATCCCGTAGCGAAGACTACAGTCACCTCGACTGGGTTCCGCGCGAGAAGCTCACCGCCGCCCAACTGGCCGAGACCGGTCCTTACTGCTCTGGTTCCTATATCGAACCGATTCGTCCTGGCATGAATGACAAGACGAATAAAAGTGACGCCCCGACCTTCATCGGCGCGAAAGCCTCGCGCTACAACACCGAAGATCAGGTCGGCACACTGGCCGGTGACGTGGTTCTGCGCCAGGGCAGCATGCAGGTCGAATCCCAGGAAGCGAGCCTCTACCAGGCCGAGAGCCGCGCCGAACTCAAGGGCGACGTGCGCATCCGTGACAACGGCGCGCTGATCGTCGGCGACCACGCCGATGTGCAGCTCGACACCGGTGAAGCGAAAGTCGACAACGCCGAATACGTGATGCACAAGTCGCGCATCCGCGGTAACGCGCTGTACGCCAAGCGCGCCGAAAACGCGATCATCCGCCTGAAGGACGGCACGTACACCACGTGCGAACCGAACAGCAACGCCTGGCAGCTCAAGGGCAATAACATCACCCTGAACCCTGCCACCGGCTTCGGCACCGCGACCAACGTGACGCTGCGGGTCAAGGACATTCCGATCCTTTACACCCCGTACATCTACTTCCCGATCGACGACCGTCGTCAGTCGGGCTTCCTGCCGCCGACCATCGGCACCAGCACCGACACCGGCTTCATGCTGGTGACCCCGTACTACTTCAACCTGGCGCCGAACTACGATGCCACGTTGTACCCGCGCTACATGAGCAAGCGCGGCATGCTGGTGGAAGGCGAATTCCGTTACCTGACCAAGTCCAGCGAAGGTCAGTTCGGTGCTGCGTTCCTCAACGACGAGGACCACGACCGCGACCTGCAGACCGACTCCAAGCAAACCCGATACATGTACAACTGGCAACACAAGGGTGGCCTGGATTCGCGCGTATTCACGCAGGTCGACTACACCAAGATCAGCGATCCGTATTATTTCCAGGATCTGGAAACCGATCAGATCGGCGTGAAGAGTGCCGACTATGTGAACCAGCAGGGTTCGATCTCTTATCGTGGCGACAGCTACACGGCCCGTCTGAATGCCCAGGCCTACCAGCTGGCGACCGTGTCGAGCATCACCCCGTATGACCGCCTGCCGCAGATCACCTTCAATGGTCAGCTGCCGTTCCATCCGGAAGGATTGAATTTCGATTACGAGACGGAGCTGGTTCGCTTTGATCGGGATCTGCTGACTGGCAACTATACGGATAAGGACGGCGGCCCATTCAATGCTGACGGCACCGTCGGTACGCCTCGTCTCGATACCAACGTAGCAGGCCTGGATCGCGCCAACGGCACGCGTCTGAATCTGAAACCGGGCGTCAGCCTGCCGATGAACTGGACGTATGGCTTCATCAAGCCATCGCTGAAGTACCAGTACACCCAGTATGACCTTGACCTCGACGGCCAAGGCAAAAACGACCTGGTGACCAACCGCAACAATGCATCCAAGCTGGGCGAGTCGTTCAACAGCTCGCAGAACCGTGGTGTTCCGATTGCCAGTATCGATAGCGGTCTGTACTTCGACCGCAACACGTCCTACTTCGGCAAGAACTACCGTCAGACCCTCGAGCCTCGTCTGTTCTATCTCTATGTTCCGGAGAAAGACCAGAAAGACATCCCGGCGTTCGACACCAGCGAATACACCTTCAGCTACGCGTCGCTGTTCCGCGACAACCGCTTCTCCGGTGCCGACCGTGTCGGTGACGAGAACAAGCTGTCGCTGGGCGTGACCAGCCGCTGGATCGAAGACGACGGTTTCGAACGTCAACGCATCAGCGTCGGCCAGGCCCTGTACTTCAAGGATCGCAAGGTTCAACTGCCGGGCGTCGACTTCGCCGATCGCGACGACGCACGCTCCAACGTTTCGCCTTACGCACTGGAATACGAATATCGCTGGAACCGCGACTGGCGCACCACGGCCGACTACAACTGGGATCCGGACAGCCACAGCCCGCGTTCGGGCAGTGCGATGTTCCACTACCAGCCTGAAGACAACCCGAACAAGGTGGTCAACGTCGGCTATCGCTATCGCAACGACCAGGTCCGTTACGACCAGAACACCGGTAAATGGACAGTGGGTGGTGGCGACTACGGTCGTCCGGGCGACGCCAATTACGTGAAGGACTACTACAAGATCGAGCAGCATGACTTCTCGGTCATCTGGCCGATCGTTCCACAGTGGAGCGCCATCAGCCGCTGGCAGTATGACTACAACCGCAATCGTACGCTGGAAGCCTTCGGTGGTTTCGAATACGACAACTGCTGCTGGAAACTGCGCCTGATCAACCGTTACTGGGTGTCCTACGACGAGTTCAGTCAGCAGGCCCCGGAAAACGAAAAAGGCGACCACGGCGTCTTCCTCCAAATTGTTCTGAAGGGACTCGGCGGCCTCACTGGCGCCAAGACTGAGAGCTTCCTCGACAAAGGCATCCAAGGTTATCGTCAACGTGAAGACCAAGCTTTCTGATTGTCTGCGCCCGCTGATGCTGGGCGCGCTGTTCCTGGGTACCGCGGCCAACGCCGCGGTACAGCCCATCGACAAAGTGGTGGCCATCGTCGACAACGACGTGGTCATGCAGAGCCAGCTGGATCAACGTGTCCACGAAGTTCAGCAAACCATCGCCAAGCGTGGCGGCGGCTTGCCGCCTCCGGGCGTGCTGGATCAACAGGTGCTCGAGCGCCTGATCGTCGAAAACCTGCAACTGCAGATCGGCGAACGCTCCGGCATCCGCATCACCGATGAAGAACTGAACCAGGCTGTCGGCACCATCGCCCAGCGCAACAACATGACTGTCGACCAGTTCCGCGCGGCCCTGGCCCGAGATGGCCTGAGTTACGACGGCGCCCGTGAGCAGATCCGCAAGGAAATGATCATCAGCCGTGTGCGTCAGCGTCGTGTTGCAGAACGCATTCAGGTATCGGAGCAGGAAGTGAAGAACTTCCTCGCCTCCGACCTTGGCAAGATGCAACTGTCCGAAGAACTGCACCTGGCCAACATCCTGATTCCTACCCCGGAAAGCGCCAGCTCCGAAGCGATTCAGAGCGCTGCACGCCAGGCGATGGAGGTTTACCAGCAACTCAAGCAAGGCGCTGACTTCGGTCAACTGGCCGTTGCCAGGTCCGGTAGCGACAACGCCCTCGAAGGCGGCGACATGGGCTGGCGTAAAGCCGCTCAACTGCCACCACCGTTCGACCGCGAGCTGAGCAGCATGTCGCCGGGCGACATCACTCAACCGGCACGTACTCCGGGTGGTTTCATCATCCTGAAGCTGCTGGAAAAACGCGGTGGCGAAAGCCAGATGCGCGACGAAGTGCATGTGCGCCACATTCTGGTCAAGCCAAGTCCGGTCCGCGACGAAGCCAAGACCAAGGAACTGGCCCAGTCGCTGTATAACCGCATCGAAGCCGGTGAAGATTTCGCCGAACTGGCGAAAAAATACTCGGAAGACCCGGGTTCCGCCCTCAATGGTGGCGACCTGAACTGGATCGACCCGAACGCACTGGTACCGGAATTCCGCGCCGTGATGGCCAAGTCCCCACAGGGTCAGCTGTCCAAGCCGTTCCAGACCCAGTATGGCTGGCACGTTCTGGAAGTCCTTGGCCGTCGCGCCACCGACAGCACCGAACAGGCCCGCGAGCAGCAAGCTATGACCGTACTGCGTAACCGCAAATACGACGAAGAGCTGCAGACCTGGCTGCGTCAGATCCGTGACGAAGCGTACGTAGAAATCAAACTCCCTGGTGCAGACCAGGCAGCGCAGTGAAACCCAAGCGTTTCGCGCTGACTCCCGGTGAGCCAGCCGGCATCGGTCCCGACCTGTGCCTGCTGCTCGCCTCGCAAGCCCAGCCACATCCCCTGATTGCCATCACCAGCCGCGACCTGCTCCAAGAGCGGGCCGCGCAGTTGGGGCTGGCCGTCAGTCTGCTGCCCGTTTCGCCCGGTCACTGGCCGGATGCTCCGGCGCCAGCCAACAGCCTTTATGTCTGGGATACTCCGCTCAGCGCCCCTGTGGTCGCCGGGCAACTGGACAAGGCCAACGCCGCATTCGTTCTTGAAACCCTGACCCGCGCCGGCAATGGCTGCCTGAACGGCGACTTCGCCGGGATGATCACAGCGCCAGTACACAAGGGCGTGATCAACGAGTCCGGTATCGCCTTTTCCGGCCACACGGAATTCCTCGCCGACCTGACCCACACCGCCCAAGTGGTGATGATGCTTGCCACCCGCGGTTTGCGTGTGGCGCTGGTCACCACTCACCTGCCCTTGCGCGACATCGCCGATGCGATCACGCCGGAGCGACTGGAACGGGTCACGCGGATTCTGCACGCCGACCTGCAAGACAAATTCGGCATCGCCCAACCGCGTATCCTGGTCTGCGGGCTTAACCCGCACGCCGGTGAAGGCGGACACCTGGGCCATGAAGAAATCGACATCATCGAACCCACCCTGGAGCGCCTGCGCGGCGAGGGCATGGACCTTCGTGGCCCGCTGCCTGCCGACACTCTGTTTACCCCCAAATATCTGGAGCACTGCGACGCGGTGCTGGCGATGTACCACGATCAGGGCCTGCCCGTGCTGAAATACAAAGGCTTCGGCGCCGCAGTCAATGTGACCCTGGGCCTGCCGATCATCCGCACTTCGGTCGACCACGGCACCGCCCTGGATCTGGCCGGCAGCGGCAAGATCGACACCGGCAGCCTGCAGGTCGCCCTGGAAACCGCCTACCAGATGGCCGAGACCCGTTTATGACCGAGCAATACCAACACAAGGCGCGCAAACGCTTTGGCCAGAACTTCCTGCACGATGCCGGCGTCATCGACCGCATCCTGCGCTCCATCAGTGCCAAGGCCGGCGACCGCATGCTTGAAATCGGGCCGGGCCAGGGTGCACTGACCGCCGGCATCCTCAACTCCGGCGCACAGCTGGACGTAGTTGAACTGGACAAGGACCTGATCCCGATCCTCAACCAGCAGTTTGCCGGCAAGAGTAACTTCAACCTGCATCAGGGCGACGCACTGAAGTTCGACTTCAATACCCTGAATGCTGCGCCGAACAGCCTGCGCGTGGTCGGTAACCTGCCGTACAACATCTCCACGCCGCTGATTTTCCACCTGCTGAGCAATGCCGCGATCATTCGTGACATGCACTTCATGCTGCAGAAGGAAGTGGTCGAGCGTCTGGCCGCAGGCCCGGGTGGCGGCGACTGGGGCCGCCTGTCGATCATGGTTCAGTATCACTGCCGGGTCGAACACCTGTTCAACGTTGGCCCTGGCGCATTCAATCCTCCGCCGAAGGTCGACTCCGCCATCGTGCGCCTGGTGCCGCACGCGGTCTTGCCACACCCGGCCAAGGATCACCGCCTGCTGGAGCGCGTCGTGCGCGAAGCCTTCAACCAGCGCCGCAAGACCCTGCGCAACACCCTCAAGCAATTGCTGAGCAACGCCGAAATCGAGGCCGCCGGTGTCGATGGCAGCCTGCGTCCCGAGCAACTCGATCTGGCTGCCTTCGTGCGTTTGGCCGACCAGCTCGCCGATCAGCCGGCACCGGCACCGGCAGCCGACTGACAGGCAAGGACCGCTCCCGGGCAGGACGCCGCTCTGGTCTCCTGCCCGATACTTGCCTAGACTCAACCCACCGGCGACACCCCGCGTCTCGCTTAGTCCTTAAGGCCTCTTGCATGTCCGATCCTCGTTATCAGGTCGATGTCAGCGTCGTTACTCACTATCTGGCAGACCAATCGCAACCCGAGCACGACCGCTTCGCCTTCGCCTACACCATCACCGTGCAGAACAATGGCGAACAACCGGCCCGACTGATGTCCCGGCATTGGGTAATCACTGATGGCGACGGGCATGTCGAAGAAGTGCGCGGCGCCGGTGTGGTAGGCCAGCAACCGCTCATCGATGCGGGAAAAAGCCACACTTACAGCAGCGGTACGGTCATGACCACCAAGGTCGGCACCATGCAGGGCAGCTATGAAATGGTCGCCAGTGACGGCAAGCATTTCGATGCGATCATCAAACCCTTCCGCCTCGCCGTGCCCGGAGCCCTGCACTGATGGCGACGTATGCCGTCGGCGACCTGCAGGGCTGCCTGGAACCGCTCAAGTGCCTGCTCAGGCAGGTCGCGTTCGACCCGGCGGTGGATCGGCTGTGGCTGGTGGGCGATCTGGTCAACCGCGGCCCGCAATCGCTGGAAACCCTGCGCTTTCTGTATGGCATGCGCGATTCGCTGGTCTGCGTGCTCGGCAACCACGACCTGCACCTGCTGGCGGCGGAGAAGAACATCGAGCGCATGAAGAAGTCCGACACGCTGCGTGAAATCCTTGAAGCACCGGACTGCGCCGATCTGATGGAGTGGCTGCGCCAGCAGAAACTCATGCATTACGACGAACAGCGCGAGGTGGCCATGGTGCATGCGGGCATCCCACCACAATGGTCGCTGCGCAAAGCGCTCAAATACGCTGAAGAAGTCGAGACCGCATTGCGTGACGATAACCTGCTGCCCCTCTTCCTGGATGGCATGTACGGCAACGAACCGGCGAAGTGGGACAGCGAACTCAAAGGCGTGGCCCGCCTGCGGGTCATCACCAACTACTTCACGCGCATGCGCTTCTGCACCGCCGAAGGTAAGCTCGACCTCAAGAGCAAGGAAGGTCTGGACACCGCGCCACCGGGCTACAAGCCGTGGTTCCAGCACAAGGAACGCAAGACCCGCGGCCTGCGGATCATTTTCGGCCACTGGGCGGCGCTTGAGGGCGACGTCCACGAGCCAGGCATTTCAGCCCTCGACACCGGTTGCGTGTGGGGCGGCAGCCTGACCCTGATGAACGTGGACAGCTTTGAACGGCTGTCGTGCAAATGCGACGAACACGGCGGCGCCCTGCCTACCGTCGCACCACCGATCACCGAAACTTCACCAGTCAGCGCCCCGCGTTAGACTGTGCTTTCAGCCGTGCCACAGGAACCCGCCATGAGCGAATTCAAACGAATCCCCCCGGAACAGGCCCAGGCCCTGCGCGAGCAAGGTGCCGTAGTGGTCGACGTCCGCGATCCAGCCACATTTGCTGCGCTGCACATCAGCGGCTCGAAGCATCTGGACAATCATTCCCTGCATGCCTTCATCCAGGGGGCCGACCTCGACGCACCGACTGTCGTGGTCTGCTACCACGGCAACTCGAGTCAGGGCGCCGCGGCTTATCTCGTCAGTCAGGGCTTCTCCGACGTCTACAGCATGGACGGCGGCTTCGAACTGTGGCGTACGACTTTTCCTTCGGAAACCGCGCAAGGCACCTCTGAATAATTTTTTTGTAGCGTGCGAGGCCCCGGCTTCCGTGGGCTCGCGCGGTGGCAGACGAACGGTCTGCCACACATTATTACGTATCTCGCCTTTACCTCCCGAATTCCCAACTATCCTTAAGCCCAGGCCATCCAAAACAGGGGAGAGCCGGTACACCGGCGCACGGGTCATCGGGAGTGACTTTCGCGGTTGTCGATCGCGAAAGGGTTCTGGGGGGTAAACAACAGCTGCCATCGCGGCTGCTTGCCAGCATCGACTGAGTGATCCGGCGTCGGCTCCACGTATCGAGCGAGGTGACGTCATGAGTATCTTTAGCCACTTCCAACAACGCTTCGAGTCCACACGCCAGGAAGAATTCTCGCTGCAGGAATACCTGGAACTGTGCAAAAAGGATCGCAGCGCCTACGTTTCCGCCGCCGAGCGTCTGTTAATGGCTATCGGCGAACCGGAGCTGCTCGACACCTCGACCAACTCGAGGCTGTCGCGAATCTTCTCCAACAAGGTGATCCGCCGCTATCCGGCCTTTGAAGACTTCCACGGGATGGAAGAATGCATCGACCAGATCGTGTCGTATTTCCGCCATGCCGCCCAGGGACTCGAGGAGAAGAAACAGATCCTCTACCTGCTCGGCCCTGTCGGTGGCGGTAAATCGTCCCTGGCCGAGAAGCTGAAGCAGCTCATGGAAAAAGTGCCCTTCTACGCCATCAAGGGCTCACCGGTATTCGAGTCCCCGCTGGGTCTGTTCAACGCCACCGAAGATGGCGCGATCCTCGAAGAGGACTTCGGCATTCCCCGGCGCTACCTGAACACCATCATGTCGCCATGGGCCACCAAGCGCCTGGCCGAATTCGGTGGCGACATCAGCCAGTTCCGCGTGGTCAAGCTGTACCCGTCGATCCTCAACCAGATCGCCGTGGCCAAGACCGAACCGGGCGACGAGAACAACCAGGACATCTCCGCGCTGGTGGGCAAGGTCGATATCCGCAAACTTGAAGAATTCCCGCAGAACGATGCCGACGCCTACAGCTACTCCGGTGCGCTGTGCCGGGCCAACCAGGGCCTGATGGAATTCGTCGAAATGTTCAAGGCACCGATCAAGGTGCTCCATCCATTGCTGACCGCCACCCAGGAAGGCAACTACAACAGTACCGAAGGCCTCGGCGCGATTCCGTTCACCGGGATCCTGCTGGCCCACTCCAACGAATCGGAGTGGCACACCTTCCGCAACAACAAGAACAACGAAGCCTTCATCGACCGGATCTACATCGTCAAGGTGCCGTACTGCCTGCGGGTCAGCGACGAAGTGAAGATCTACGACAAGCTGCTGTTCAACAGTTCTCTGTCCAAGGCTCATTGCGCGCCGGACACCCTGAAGATGCTGGCGCAGTTCACCGTACTGTCACGCCTGAAGGAGCCGGAAAACTCCAACATCTATTCGAAGATGCGCGTGTATGACGGCGAAAACCTCAAGGACACCGATCCGAAGGCCAAGTCGATCCAGGAATACCGCGATGCAGCAGGTGTCGACGAAGGCATGAACGGACTGTCGACCCGCTTCGCGTTCAAGATCCTGTCCAAGGTCTTCAACTTCGATCCCCATGAAATCGCCGCCAACCCGGTACACCTGCTCTATGTACTGGAACAGCAGATCGAACAGGAACAGTTCCAGGCCGAGACCCGCGAACGCTATCTGCGTTACCTGAAAGAGTACCTGGCACCGCGTTATATCGAGTTCATCGGCAAGGAGATCCAGACCGCCTACCTCGAGTCCTACAGCGAGTACGGCCAGAACATCTTCGACCGCTACGTGCTGTATGCGGACTTCTGGATTCAGGATCAGGAATACCGCGATCCGGAAACCGGGGAGATCCTCAACCGCGTCGCCCTCAACGAGGAACTGGAAAAAATCGAGAAACCGGCCGGCATCAGCAATCCGAAGGATTTCCGCAACGAAATCGTCAACTTCGTATTGCGCGCACGGGCCAACAACAACGGCAAGAACCCGACCTGGCTCAGCTACGAAAAACTGCGGGTGGTCATCGAGAAGAAAATGTTCTCGAACACCGAGGACCTGCTGCCGGTCATCAGCTTCAATGCCAAGGCCAGCAAAGAGGATCAACAGAAACACAACGACTTCGTTACACGAATGGTCGAGCGCGGCTACACCGACAAACAGGTACGACTGCTTTCCGAGTGGTATCTGCGGGTCAGAAAATCACAGTAAACCGCGGCCGGTCAGACCGGTTGTCGTCAGCCCGAGGTCTGTGCACGCATTTTCTGCTACACAGGCCTCTGGAAGGTGTTCAAAAGGCGTTAGCAAGGTTCAGGCAGCACCCAAAGCGCTTGGGGGAGCGTTTGCGTCCCCAGTCTTCGGTTAAATGCTGCATGACCGCTCGCCCTTTGCAGGACAGCTTCTAAGGAGCAGTCATGAGTTATGTGATCGACCGACGTCTCAATGGCAAGAACAAGAGCACGGTGAACCGTCAGCGCTTCCTGCGGCGTTACCGTGACCACATCAAGAAGGCTGTCGAAGAGGCGGTCAGCCGGCGTTCCATCACCGATATGGAGCACGGCGAGCAGATCAGCATTCCCGGTCGCGATATCGACGAACCGGTGCTTCACCATGGTCGCGGCGGCAAGCAGACCGTGGTTCATCCCGGCAACAAGGAATTCACCGCAGGCGAACACATCGCGCGTCCTCCAGGAGGTGGCGGAGGCCGCGGACCGGGCAAGGCCGGCAACTCCGGGGAGGGCATGGATGAATTCGTCTTCCAGATCACCCAGGAAGAATTCCTCGAGTTCATGTTCGAAGACCTTGAACTGCCGAACCTGGTCAAACGCAATCTGACCGGTACCGATACATTCAAGACTGTGCGTGCCGGGATCAGCAATGAAGGCAATCCGTCCCGGATCAACATCATCCGCACCCTGCGCTCGGCTCATGCCCGACGAATCGCGCTGTCCGGCAGCAGTCGCGCCAAACTGCGCGAGGCCAAGGAAGAGCTGGCGCGCCTGAAACGCGAAGAACCAGACAATTTCGGCGACATTCAAGACCTGGAAGCGGAAATAGAGAAACTCAGCGCGCGCATTCATCGCGTGCCCTTCCTCGACACCTTCGACCTCAAGTACAACCTGCTGATCAAGCAGCCAAACCCCAGCTCCAAGGCCGTGATGTTCTGCCTGATGGACGTTTCCGGCTCCATGACCCAGGCGACCAAGGACATCGCCAAACGCTTTTTCATCCTGCTGTACCTGTTCCTGAAGCGCAACTACGACAAGATCGACGTCGTGTTCATTCGCCACCACACCAGCGCCAGGGAAGTGGACGAAGAAGAATTTTTCTATTCCCGGGAAACCGGCGGCACCATCGTCTCCAGCGCCCTGAAACTGATGCAGGAGATCATGGCCGAGCGCTACCCGAGCAACGAATGGAACATCTACGCGGCCCAGGCTTCCGACGGCGACAACTGGAACGACGATTCGCCGATCTGCCGTGACATCCTGATCAACCAGATCATGCCGTTCGTGCAGTACTACACTTACGTAGAGATCACCCCGCGCGAACATCAGGCCCTGTGGTACGAATACGAACGCATCGCCGAAGCCTTTTCCGACACTTTTGCCCAGCAGCAGCTGGTCTCGGCCGGAGATATCTATCCGGTCTTCCGTGAACTCTTCCAGCGCAGGTTAGTGACATGACCGCCAAAGAGCAGAAGCGCCAACCGATATCCACCGGCTCCGAATGGACATTCGAGCTGATCCAGGCCTACGACCGCGAAATCGCCAGGATCGCGGCCGGCTACGCCCTGGACACCTATCCCAACCAGATCGAAGTGATCACCGCCGAACAGATGATGGACGCCTATGCTTCGGTCGGCATGCCGCTGGGCTATCACCACTGGTCCTACGGCAAACACTTCCTCAGTACCGAGAAATCCTATAGCCGCGGGCAGATGGGACTCGCCTACGAGATCGTGATCAACTCGGACCCGTGCATCGCTTATCTGATGGAAGAGAACACCATCTGCATGCAGGCACTGGTCGTGGCCCACGCCTGTTATGGCCACAACAGCTTCTTCAAGGGCAATTACCTGTTCCGCACCTGGACCGATGCCAGTTCGATCATCGACTATCTGGTGTTCGCCAAGCAGTACATCATGCAGTGCGAAGAGCGCCACGGCATCGACGCAGTAGAGGACCTGCTCGACTCCTGCCATGCCTTGATGAACTACGGCGTCGACCGCTACAAGCGCCCATACCCGATTTCCGCCGAGGAAGAGCGGCGTCGGCAGAAGGACCGTGAAGAGCATCTGCAGAAACAGATCAACGACCTGTGGCGCACCATCCCCAAAGGCGCGGACAAGTTCAGCGACAAGGACAACGCACGCTTCCCGGCCGAGCCCCAGGAAAACATCCTGTACTTCATCGAGAAACACGCGCCGCTGCTGGAGCCGTGGCAACGGGAAATCGTGCGGATCGTGCGCAAGATCGCCCAATATTTCTATCCACAGCGCCAGACCCAGGTGATGAACGAAGGCTGGGCGACTTTCTGGCACTACACGCTGATGAACGACCTTTACGACGAAGGGCTGGTCACCGACGGTTTCATGATGGAATTCCTGACGTCCCACACCAGCGTGGTATTCCAGCCGGGATTCGACAGCCCCTACTACAACGGCATCAACCCCTATGCCCTGGGTTTTGCGATGTACCGCGATATTCGGCGCATGTGCGAAGAGCCTACGGAGGAAGACCGCCGCTGGTTCCCGGAAATCGCCGGCAGCGACTGGCTGTCGACCATCAAGTTCGCCATGAGCAGCTTCAAGGATGAGAGTTTCATCCTGCAGTACCTGTCGCCGAAGGTGATCCGCGACCTGAAGCTGTTCAGCATCCTCGATGACGACCAGAAAGACGATCTGCTGGTACCCGCCATTCATGACGAGGGCGGTTACCGGATCATTCGCGAAACGCTTGCTGCGCAATACAACCTGGGCAACCGCGAGCCGAACGTGCAGATCTACAGTATCGACCGCCGCGGCGACCGCTCACTGACCCTGCGTCACCAACAGCACGACCGAAAACCGCTGGGCGATTCCACCGAAGAGGTACTCAAACATCTGCATCGGCTATGGGGTTTCGACATTCATCTGGAGACCCTGCAGGGCGACCAGATCATGAAAACCCACCACGTTCCACCCCGCAGCGAACACGGTGAAGGGGATTACGGTCGGCTCGATCTGGCTGTCATTCATCTTTGATCCCGTCCTGGCCTCCGAAAGTCCGGCGCAAGGGTTATCCTGTCGGGCCAACGGAGGTTTTTTATGCAGATTTACAAGGTCGGCGGCGCAGTACGTGATCGCTTGCTGGGCAAACCGGTCACCGATATCGATTGGGTGGTGGTCGGTGCCACCACCGAAGAAATGCTCGCCAAGGGCTTTCGCCCGGTAGGTGCGGATTTCCCTGTCTTTCTTCACCCGAAAAGCGGTGAGGAGTACGCCCTGGCCCGCACCGAGCGCAAAAGCGGTCGCGGTTATGGCGGCTTCACCTTTCACGCCAGCCCCGAGGTCACGCTTGAAGAAGACCTGATCCGCCGCGACCTTACGATCAATGCCATGGCCGAAGACGATCAGCAGAACCTGACCGATCCCTTCCACGGCCAGCGCGATCTCGCAGACCGGGTTCTGCGTCATGTTTCCCCCGCTTTCGCCGAAGATCCGCTGCGAGTCCTGCGTGTTGCGCGCTTTGCCGCCCGTTATGCGGGAATGGGTTTTACGGTGGCCCCCGAAACGATGGACCTGATGCGCCAGCTCAGTGAGTCCGGCGAACTCGAAGCGTTGACTGCCGAGCGTAGCTGGAAAGAGATTTCCCGTGCCTTGATGGAAGACCAGCCTCAGATTTTCATTCAGGTATTGCGTGATTGCGGCGCCCTGAAGGTGCTGATGCCAGAGGTCGATGCATTATTCGGGATCCCGCAACCGGAAGTTCATCACCCGGAAATCGACAGCGGTATTCACACACTGAGCGTGCTTGAGCAAGCCGCCCTGCACAAACAACCACTGACGGTACGCTGGGCCTGCCTGCTGCATGATCTCGGCAAGGGCCTGACCCCGGAAGAGCAATGGCCGCGGCACATCGCCCACGAACACAAGGGCTTGAAGCTGATCACGGCCGTGAATGAACGCTTCAAGGCGCCGAAGGACTGCCAGGAACTGGCTCTTCTGGTCGGTCAGTACCACACTCACGGCCATCGCGCGCTGGAACTGAAGGCTTCGACCTTGCTGGAGTTGCTGCAAAGTTTTGATGTTTATCGTCGACCGCAGCGCTTCGAAGCATTCATCGTGGCGTGCGAGATGGACGCCCGGGGACGCAAAGGACTTGAACAGCGAAGTTATCCACAGGCGGATTACCTGCGCGGCGCCGCCAGCGCTGCCCGGGCCGTTGCGGTTCAACCGTTGCTGGAAAAGGGTTTCAAAGGCCCGGAGCTGGGCGAAGCACTCAAGCGTGAAAGGCTCAAGGCGTTGAAGGCTTACAAGGAGTCAGCGTCTTCTTGAGAGCATCTGATGCCATCGCGCACCGGTCGCGATGGCGTCAGTCAGTTCAATAAATCCGAAGAGGTGAGTTGAATACCGCGCCATTCAAATCCGACCGGTGCCAGTACCTGATCGATCTGCGCCTCGGACCACAAGGTGGCAAAGCTTTTTCCCACCCCAGGATGTACCCGATCCGGCGCAATCAGCGACAGCGGCCACAACACAAAAGCATTTTTCAGAATCTCGGCCCGAGGCAGGATCAGCCCGTCGAAATTGCCGGCCAGCTCGCCGTACAGCAGGACATCGATGTCCAGCGGCAATCCCTTGCGATCCGGGGCGTAGCGACCGTTATCCGCCTCGATGAATTTCAGCCGGCGATCCAGCTCCATCAGGGGCAGATCGGTGTAGGCCGAGACCACAAAGTTGAAGAACGGCCCACTCTTGATCCCCACCGGCTGGCTTTCGAACACCGCCGAACAGCGGATATCCACCAGAAAACCGTCCAGGGCATCCAGACCTGCGCGCAGATGGGTTTCGCGCTCGATATTGCTACCGAGCCCGAGATAGACCTGAGTCAGCGACATCCGCGCTCGATCTCCACACCGACACCACCCTTGGCGGCTGGAACCGCGCCAGGCTTGGTCAGCTTCAGGCGCACCCAGGTGATCTTGAATTCGTTCATCAGCACTTCGACCAGGCGCTCGGCGAAGGTTTCGACCAACTGGAACTGAGCCTGCTCGGCAAAAGCCTGGATCCGCGTGGAAACACTGGCGTAATCGAGCGCCAGGGTCAGGTCGTCACCGGCTGCGGCCGGACGGTTGTCCCAGGCGAAGCTCAGATCAAGACGCAGGCACTGTCGGATGCCGCGCTCCCAGTCGTAGGCACCGATCACGGTGTCGACTTCCAGGCCCTCGATAAACACTCTGTCCAAGCACTTCTCTCCACTGCACGACAAGGGCGCAATGCGCCGTTAGAATCAGGGCGTCCTCGCCCGGAATAGTTAGCATGTTTTGGTTACTGGCGATCCTCGCCTACCTGCTCGGCTCTCTGTCCTTCGCCATTTTGCTCAGCCGCCTGACCGGAAATCCGGACCCGCGAATGAGTGGCTCGGGTAATGCCGGTGCCACCAACATGCTGCGCCTGGCCGGCCGCAAACTCGCGATCCTGACCCTGCTGGGCGATCTGTGCAAAGGCCTGCTGCCGGTGCTGATCGCTTCGGCATCGGGCCTCTCGCTGCAGGATCAGGCGTGGATCGGCGTCTTTGCCGTGATCGGTCACCTGTTCCCGCTGTACTTCCGCTTTCGCGGTGGCAAGGGCGTCGCCACGGCCGCCGGCATGCTGCTGGGCCTGTATCCGCCTGCCGCTCTGCTGGCCGTGTGTGCCTGGCTGCTGACGTTCTACCTGACCCGCACCAGCTCGCTGGCGGCCCTGATCGCCACGCCCCTGACCCTGCCATTGCTGGCCTGGCAGGAACCGGCGGCGCTGTTGCCGATGAGCACGCTCACGCTGCTGATCGTCTGGCGTCACCGGGGCAATCTACGCGACCTGTTTGCCGGGCGCGAACGGCATTTTTAAATAGCACACGTGAGCGTCGCTCATCCCAGCGCCGACAATTGCTCCATCGGCCAGCGCGCCTGCACGCTGATCGCCAGGCTTTCCTGCTGGCCGGCCTGCAAACGCTGGCAACCGGCGAACGCAATCATCGCGCCGTTATCGGTACAGAATTCGGGGCGGGCGTAGAACACATCGCCCTTCATGTCGCCGAGCATTTTCTCGAGCGAAACCCGCAACGCCTTGTTGGCACTCACGCCACCGGCGATCACCAGACGCTTCATGCCGGCCTGTTTCAGCGCACGCTTGCACTTGATGGTCAAAGTCTCCACCACGGCCTGCTGGAACGCCAGCGCGATGTCGCAACGGGCTTGCTCGCTGTCGTCCCCGGCGCTGACGCATTGCTGCCAGGTGTTGAGGGCGAAGGTCTTCAGACCGCTGAAGCTGAAATCCAGGCCCGGGCGATCACACATCGGACGCGGGAAAGTGAAACGTCCTGCGACGCCCTTCTCCGCCAGCTTGGCGATTTCCGGCCCGCCCGGATAATTGAGGCCCATCATCTTCGCAGTCTTGTCGAAGGCTTCGCCTGCAGCATCATCGAGAGTCTCGCCAAGCAGGCTGTACTGGCCGATACCATCGACCTGAACCAACTGCGTATGACCACCGGACACCAATAAAGCGACGAACGGAAACTCCGGCGGTTTTGGCTCCAGCATCGGTGCCAGCAAGTGGCCTTCCATGTGGTGCACGCCGAGTGCCGGAATACCCCAGGCAAATGCCAGCGCCTGGGCGCAGGAGGCCCCGACCAACAAAGCCCCGACCAGGCCGGGACCCGCGGTATAGGCGATGGCGTCGATCTCGGTCGGCACGCAGTCAGCCTCTGCCAACACCTGACGGATCAAGGGCAGCATGCGCTTGACGTGATCGCGCGATGCCAGCTCCGGCACGACGCCGCCGTAGACGCGGTGCAGGTCGATCTGGCTGAACAGTGCGTCGGCCAGCAGGCCGCGCTCACTGTCGTATAAAGCGACGCCGGTTTCGTCGCAGGAAGTTTCTAATCCCAGTACTAGCATGGGTTTGCGCCTTGTTTAGGCTGAATTCGAAGGCGCGCATAATAGTCGCCACTGGATGCCCCGACCAGCGGTTTTCGATCAGAGGCTTTGCATTCCGAGCGTTGAGGGGTTAACATCCGCAACCCTTAAAAACCGACGTCTTCAAGTGCTCTTTTGCCGCGAGGATGTTGACCCCGGTAATGAATGAAGGTAGCTCTGGATGCCAGCCGTCAAAGTTAAAGAGAACGAACCCTTCGACGTAGCTCTGCGTCGTTTCAAGCGCTCCTGCGAAAAAGCCGGTGTACTGGCTGAAGTTCGTAGCCGCGAATTTTACGAGAAGCCAACTTCCGAGCGTAAGCGCAAGGCAGCAGCCGCTGTCAAGCGTCACGCCAAGAAAGTTCAGCGCGAACAGCGCCGCGCCGTTCGTCTGTACTAATACACAGACGATCGTAGCAAGCTTCTGCCAAGCCCGGCCCTCAGCCGGGCTAATGGCATTTGCGTAAAACGCTTGATGCTTCACCGTCGAAGCCGCACACGCGACCGAGACAAATCCGCTTCACCGCGTCAGGCCTGGCTCTTTTGCCAGCGGTGCACGTCTTTTCTGACGAGCCTTTCAAGGCTACTGACGAGCACACCCACTGATTCCTCTTACGACGATCAGCCCAAGGCACCTGCTTGCGTGCCCGCTTTATTGAGCTATCCGAGGCCATCAACCGGCCGTCAGCGGATTCAGCGCAACACTTTCAAATAGTCGAAGACTGATAGGTACTAACGTCAGTGGATTTTCGGCAGATACACTTCCCGACAGCGATTACGCAGACGACACCGGTCGAGCCGCACTCTTCGTGCGCTTTCAAGCATGACCCGCGTCCGGCCGCCCTTCGCATCGGACTCATTACAGCGCAGACGACGAGAACGCCATGGCCGGGCTGATTCCCCAGAGCTTCATTGACGACCTGCTGAACCGCACCGACATCGTCGACGTGGTCAGCTCGCGCGTGCAATTGAAGAAGGCCGGCAAGAACTACACCGCCTGCTGCCCGTTCCACAAAGAGAAAACCCCGTCGTTCAGCGTCAGCCCCGACAAGCAGTTCTATTACTGCTTCGGCTGCGGCGCAGGTGGCAACGCTCTCGGCTTTCTCATGGATCACGACAACCTGGACTTCCCCCAGGCCGTCGAGGATCTGGCCAAAGCCGCCGGCATGGAAGTGCCGCGCGAAGAAGGCGGCCGCTCGCACAAACCGCGCCAGCCGACCGACTCACCGCTGTACCCGCTACTCAGCGCCGCCGCCGACTTTTATCGGCAGGCGCTCAAGAGCCATCCGGCACGCAAGGCGGCAGTGGATTACCTCAAGGGTCGCGGCCTGACTGGCGAGATCGCCCGGGACTTCGGCCTCGGCTTCGCTCCCCCGGGCTGGGACAATCTGTACAAGCACCTGAGCAGCGACACCCTGCAGCAGAAGGCCATGATCGATGCCGGCCTGCTGATCGAGAACGCCGAAACAGGCAAGCGCTATGACCGCTTCCGTGATCGCGTGATGTTCCCGATCCGCGACACTCGCGGGCGCATCATCGCCTTTGGCGGCCGGGTCCTCGGCGACGATAAGCCGAAATACCTGAACTCGCCGGAAACCCCGGTATTCCATAAAGGCCAGGAACTCTACGGCCTGTATGAAGCCCGCAAGAACAACCGCAACCTCGACGAAATCATCGTCGTCGAGGGCTACATGGACGTCATCGCTCTGGCCCAGCAAGGCCTGCGCAATGCCGTCGCGACGCTGGGTACAGCCACCAGCGAAGAGCACCTGAAGCGTCTTTTTCGCGTAGTGCCGAACGTCTTGTTCTGCTTCGACGGCGACCAGGCCGGCCGCAACGCCGCATGGCGCGCACTGGAAGCGACACTGAGCAGCCTGCAGGACGGTCGCCGCGCACGGTTCCTGTTCCTGCCCGAAGGCGAGGACCCGGACACCCTGATCCGCGCCGAGGGCACAGACGCCTTCCGTGCACGGATCAATCAGCACGCGCAGCCCCTGGCAGACTACTTCTTCCAGCAACTGACCGAAGAGGCCGACCCACGTTCGCTCGAAGGCAAGGCGCATATGGCGACGCTTGCCGCACCGCTGATCGATAAAGTGCCGGGGGCCAATCTGCGGATCCTGATGCGCCAGCGCCTGACCGAAATCACCGGTCTGAGCAACGAGACCGTCAGCCAGCTTGCTCAGAGCGCGCCGCAGGAAGCGCCGCCCGCCTACGATCCGGGCATCGATTACGACGCGATGCCGGACTTCAGCGACTACCATCAGCCACAGGCACAGGACATGTATGTGCCGCAGCAGGAATGGACCCCGAAAAAACCCGGCGCCGGCGGCAAGAAATGGGACAAAAAAACCTGGGACAAGAACGGCAAGCGTGGCGGTGATCGCGATCAACCGCGCGCACCAAGAGTACCGGCCCCGGTCGAGCCACCGATCATGGCCGCCCTGCGAACGGTGATCCATCACCCGCAACTGGCGCTGAAGGTCGAGACGGCCAGCCATTTCGCGGATGAAGACAATACCAATACCCAACTGCTGGTGGCCTCACTGGAAGCCGTGCAAAAGAATCCTCAGCTAAACTCTTTTCAGTTGATCTCGCGATGGCATGGCACCGAACAAGGTCGATTGCTGACCCGCCTGGCAGAAAAGGAGTGGTTGATCAACGGAGAAAACCTTGAACAACAGTTTTTCGACACCATAACTAGCTTGTCAGCCCGCCAGCGCGAGCGAAAGCTGGAACAACTTCTCAGGAAATCACGTCAAAGCGATCTGAGCACCGAAGAAAAATCTTTGCTGCTCGAATTGCTCAAACGGGATGTTCCTGCATCAAACCCGACCTCAACTGGCGCGTGAGGTCATAGCTCAGGTATAATCCTCGGCTTGTTTTTTGCCCGCCAAGACCTTCAGTGGATAGGGTGTTATGTCCGGAAAAGCGCAACAGCAGTCTCGTATTATTGAGTTGATCAAACTGGGTCGTGAGCAGAAGTATCTGACTTACGCCGAGGTCAACGACCACCTGCCCGAGGATATTTCAGATCCGGAGCAGGTGGAAGACATCATCCGCATGATTAACGACATGGGGATCCCCGTACACGAGAGTGCTCCGGATGCGGACGCCCTTATGTTGGCCGACGCCGATACCGACGAGGCCGCTGCGGAAGAAGCAGCCGCTGCGTTGGCGGCGGTGGAGACCGATATCGGTCGCACCACTGACCCAGTGCGCATGTACATGCGTGAAATGGGTACGGTCGAGCTTCTGACTCGTGAAGGCGAAATCGAAATCGCCAAACGTATCGAAGAGGGCATCCGTGAGGTGATGAGCGCAATCGCGCACTTTCCCGGCACGGTTGACCACATTCTCTCCGAGTACACTCGGGTCACCACCGAAGGTGGTCGCCTGTCCGACGTTCTGAGCGGTTACATCGACCCGGACGACGGCATTGCGCCGCCTGCCGCCGAAGTGCCGCCGCCGATCGACGCGAAAGCGGCGAAAGCCGAAGAATCCGACGACGATGACGATGCCGAAGCTTCCGATGACGAAGAAGAAGCCGAAAGCGGTCCGGATCCGGTCATTGCCGCACAGCGCTTCGGTGCTGTCGCCGATCAGATGGAAATCACCCGCAAGGCCCTGAAAAAGCACGGTCGTCACAACAAGGCGGCGATTGCCGAACTGTTGGCGCTGGCCGAGCTGTTCATGCCGATCAAACTGGTGCCGAAGCAATTCGAAGCCCTGGTCGAGCGTGTTCGCAGCGCCCTGGATCGTCTGCGTCAGCAAGAGCGCGCGATCATGCAACTGTGCGTACGTGATGCACGTATGCCGCGCGCCGACTTCCTGCGTCAGTTCCCGGGCAACGAAGTCGACGAAAGCTGGTCCGACGCCCTGGCCAAAGGCAAGAGCAAGTACGCCGAAGCCATCGCCCGTGTGCAACCGGACATCATCCGTTGCCAGCAGAAGCTGACCGCGCTGGAAACCGAGACCGGCCTGACCATCGCCGAGATCAAGGACATCAACCGTCGCATGTCGATCGGTGAGGCGAAAGCTCGCCGTGCAAAGAAAGAGATGGTTGAAGCGAACTTGCGTCTGGTGATTTCCATCGCCAAGAAGTACACCAACCGTGGCCTGCAATTCCTCGATCTGATCCAGGAAGGCAACATCGGCCTGATGAAAGCGGTGGACAAGTTCGAATACCGTCGTGGTTACAAGTTCTCGACTTATGCCACCTGGTGGATCCGTCAGGCGATCACTCGCTCGATCGCCGACCAGGCCCGCACCATTCGTATTCCGGTGCACATGATCGAGACGATCAACAAGCTCAACCGTATTTCCCGCCAGATGCTGCAGGAAATGGGTCGCGAGCCGACCCCGGAAGAGCTGGGCGAGCGCATGGAGATGCCTGAGGACAAGATCCGCAAGGTATTGAAGATCGCCAAGGAACCGATCTCCATGGAAACCCCGATCGGTGATGACGAAGACTCTCATCTGGGTGACTTCATCGAAGACTCGACCATGCAGTCGCCAATCGATGTCGCCACTGTCGAGAGCCTGAAAGAAGCGACTCGCGAAGTACTGTCCGGCCTGACTGCCCGTGAAGCCAAGGTACTGCGCATGCGTTTCGGTATCGACATGAACACCGACCATACGCTCGAAGAAGTGGGCAAACAGTTTGACGTGACCCGTGAACGGATCCGTCAGATCGAAGCCAAGGCGCTGCGCAAGCTGCGCCACCCGACGCGAAGCGAACACCTGCGTTCGTTCCTCGACGAGTGATACCAGAACCCCCGGCCCAGGCCGGGGGTTTTGTTTTTCAGGGCATATTAAATACCTCGCACTCCCCCCCTCGCGCACAGCCCGTCTACACTCGAAACATTCCCCCGAGCCATACCGAGACCGTTATGCCCAGACTGGCGTCCGTGCTCTTTTTGCTGTCACTGATGATCTGGACCGCAACGGCTGACGCGCTGACTCTGACCGACGAAGAACGTAGCTGGCTGGCGGCTCACCCGGATTTGCGCCTGGGTGTCGATGCTTCGTGGCCGCCATTCGAGTTTCGCGACGACCAGAACCGCTATCAGGGCCTGGCCGCGGACTATATCGACGTGATCCGCCAACGCCTGGCCATCAAACTTACGCCCGTCGAACCCTCAAGCTGGACAGCCGTGCTCGAACAGGCCAAAAACGGCACGATCGATCTGCTGCCGGGCATCATGTCCACCCCGGAACGTCAGAACTATCTGGCATTCACTCGCCCTTACCTGGACTTTCCGATCGTCATCCTCGCCCACGTCGGCGGTCCACAACCGCGCAAGATCGAGGAGCTGTATGGGCTGAAGATCGCGGTCGTCGAAAACTACGCCCCCCATGAGCTCCTGCGTACCCATCATCCCGATCTGAATCTGGTGGCCATGCCTAATGTCAGCTCGGCGTTGCAGGCCCTGGCCACCGATGAGGTGGACGCGGTGGTCGGCGACCTCGCCTCCAGTGTCTGGAGCCTGCGCCAGCTCAAGCTCGACGGGCTGTATGTCAGCGGCGAAACCCCTTATCGCTATCAATTGGCAATGGGGGTTCCCCGCGACAGCAAAATGCTGGTGGGCATTCTGGACAAAGTCCTGGCCGACATGTCCCCTGAGCAGATCAGCAGCATCCAGGAACACTGGGTGGGCAACGTCCTCGATCATCGGACATTCTGGTCGGATCTGCTGGTCTATGGCCTGCCAGGCCTGTTGCTGCTGGTGATCGTGCTGGCGGTGGTGATCCGTATCAACCGCCGCCTGAGCTCGGAAATCGCTCGACGTATCGACCTTGAACAGGAACTGCGCAGCAGCGAATACCACTATCGCGGGCTGGTGGAGAGCCTGTCGGCCATTGCATGGGAGGCACGGATCAGCGACTTCACCTACAGCTACGTGTCGCCCCACGCCGAGGATCTGCTCGGCTACCCCCTGTCGCACTGGCTGATCCCGGGTTTCTGGCGCAACATCATCCATCCCGCCGACCTGACCCGCGCACAGAGTTTCTGCGATCACGAGGTCCTCGCCGGGCGCGATCACAGTCTCGATTACCGGGTGATCACCGCTGATGGCCGCTGCCTGTGGGTGCGCGACATCGTCAGCCTCATCGAGCATGGCCACGAGCCGGTGATGCGCGGCCTGATGATCGATATCAGTGAAACCAAGCGTACCGAAGAGGCCCTGCGCCTGTCGGAGCAGAAGTTCGCCTCCGTGTTCCAGCAATGCCCGGATATTCTGGTCATCGCCCGGCTATCCGACGGCTGCCTGCTGGAAGTGAACGAAGCCTTTGAGGAACAGATCGGGCTCAAAGCCAAAGACGTCATTGGCCAGACCGCCACCGAACTCAATATCTGGGGCATTCCCGGCGTGGGTCCCGGCCTGCTGCAACGCCTGCAGGCCGGCAGCATTCGCAACCTGGAGATGCCCTTTCGTCGCAACAATGGGCAGGTGTTCACCGGGCTGATTTCCGCCGAACCGTTCGAACTCGACACGACACCGGCGCTGGTCGTCGTGGTGCGCGACATTACGCAGCTCAAGGAAACCCAACAGCAGTTGCAAACCTCCGAAGAAAAGTTCGCCAAGGCCTTTCACGCCTCGCCGGACGGCCTGCTGCTGTCACGCCAGAGTGATGGTCTGTTGCTGGAGGTCAATGAAGGTTTCAGCCGCATCACCGGTTTCAACAGCGCCATGTCGGTGGATCGTTCGGCACTGGATCTGGGGATCTGGGTCAACCTCAACGAACGCAAACAGATGCTCGATCTGTTGCACCGTGACGGTTTCGTCCGTGACTTCAGTTGTCACATCCGCCGCAGCGACGGGCAGATCCGCCTCTGCGAAGTGTCCAGCCGGCCGCTGCCGATCGGCGACGAAGACTGCATGCTGACCATTGCCCGTGACATCACCGAACGCCACCTGATGCAGGAAAAATTGCAACAGGCCGCAACCGTCTTCGAAAGCACCGCCGAGGGCGTGCTGATTACCGACACCCAGCAGCACATCAGCGCAGTGAACCGCGCATTCACGGAAATTACCGGCTACAGCGAAAGCGAAGCGCTAGGCCATACCCCACGCCTGTTGGCTTCCGGGCTGCATGACAGCGCATTTTATGCGGCGATGTGGCACCAGTTGACCGACGAAGGCCACTGGCAAGGCGAAATCTCCAACCGGCGCAAGAATGGCGAGTTGTACCCCAGCTGGCTGACCATCAGCGCCGTGCGCAACCGCGACCGGTTCATCACTCACTTCGTCGCGGTGTTTGCCGATATTTCCAGCCTCAAGCACGCTCAGGCCAAACTCGATTACCAGGCCCACCATGACCCGCTGACCGGTCTGCCAAACCGGACACTGTTCGAAAGCCGCCTGTTGATGGCGCTGAACAGTCAGCAGGAAAACGACAGCCTGGGCGCGGTGTTGTTTCTCGATCTCGATCGTTTCAAGCACATCAACGACAGTCTCGGCCATCCGGTCGGCGACCTGCTGCTCAAAGGCATCGCCGTGCGCCTCAAGGAACAGCTTCGCGATATCGACACGGTGGCGCGGCTGGGCGGCGATGAATTCATCATCCTGCTACCGGGCCTGCAACAGGCCGCTGATGCAGACAACATTGCCACCAAACTGCTGAATTGCTTCGCCGCACCGTTTCAAGCCGGCGAGCATGAGTTCTTCATCAGCGCCAGCATCGGCACCAGCCTCTATCCCCGCGACGGCTGCGACGTCGCCACCCTGATCAAGAACGCCGACGCGGCGATGTATCGCTCCAAGGCCAAGGGTCGTAATCGCGTCGAAAGCTACACCCGGGACCTCACCGCCCAGGCCAGCGAACGGGTGGCGCTGGAACATGAACTGCGCCGGGCCATCGAGCGCGAAGAGTTGTACCTCTACTATCAACCGAAAATCAGCCTCGACGATCACAGTCTGGTCGGGGCCGAAGCCCTGATCCGCTGGCGTCACCCGACCTTCGGCGAGGTGCCGCCGGAGCATTTCATCCCGCTGGCGGAAGAGAACGGCATGATTCTGCAAATCGGCGACTGGGTGCTGGAAACCGCCTGTCGGCAAATGTTCGAATGGGGACAGATCTATGAATCCCTGGGCCCGTTGTCGGTCAACCTCGCCGGCGCGCAACTGCGCCAGCCGAACCTGTTGGGGCGCATCGAACAGCTGCTCAAGGACAACCGCCTGAGGCCGGATTTACTGCAACTGGAAATTACCGAAAACTTCATCATGAGCCAGGCCGAAGAGGCGCTGGCAGTGTTGCACCAACTCAAACACCTCGGCGTGCAACTGGCCATCGACGACTTCGGCACCGGTTATTCCTCGCTGAGTTATCTCAAGCGCCTGCCGCTGGATATCCTCAAGATCGACCAGTCTTTCGTCCGCGGCCTGCCTGACGATCCGCACGACGCGGCAATTGTCCGCGCCATCATCGCCCTGGGGCGCAGCATGCAATTCACCGTGATCGCCGAAGGTGTGGAAACCCAGGCCCAACAACAATTCCTCACCGCCGAGGGCTGCGAACAGATCCAGGGCTACATCGTCAGCCTGCCGCTGCCACCCGAAGAGTTCGCCGCGACGTTTCTTCGTATAGCCGTATCAGATTTTTCGGATAGCACAGCCGAGAAACCGTCGCTATAATCCGCGGCCTACTGAGGGCCTATAGCTCAGTTGGTTAGAGCAGAGGACTCATAATCCTTTGGTCCACGGTTCAAGTCCGTGTGGGCCCACCAAACATCAAAAAGCCGCACATATGTGCGGCTTTTTCGTATCTGCGTGGAGAAGTCCCTTGTCCGACATCCGCCCACCCGTGCTTGATGAAATCGATCGCCAGTTGATTGCCGCCCTGCAGATCAATGCCCGCGAAAGCGTGGCAATGCTCGCCCGGCAGCTCGGCATTGCCCGCACCACGGTCACCTCACGTCTCGCACGACTGGAAAAGGCCAAAGTCATCACTGGCTACGGCGTGCGTCTGGGCCAGCGTGTCGTGGATGGCGGGTTGCAGGCCTATGTCGGGATCAAGGTGCAGCCGCGCTCCGGCAAAGAGGTGCTGCGACGGTTGAGTGCGATGGCCCAGGTGCAGCAGCTGTGTGCGGTGAGTGGCGAATTTGATTACGTGGCGTGGCTGCGTACCGACTCGCCAGAACAGCTGGATCAACTGCTGGATCAGATCGGCAGCGTAGATGGCGTGGACAAGACCACGACCTCGATCATCCTCAGCAGCAAAATCGATCGCGGGCATCCAGTCTGACCAACATTGTCGTCATATTGCAGCAGCAACACTCAAATAGACGACACTTTGCGTCTTATTAACGTGTTCTACGCTCCCTAGAATGGCTGGCATCTTTTCCTATACTCAGACGCGCATCCGGCGTCGGGTCGCCAGCAAGGTCAGCCATGAACAAGAACAATCGCCATCCTGCAGACGGTAAGAAACCGATCACCATTTTCGGCCCGGACTTTCCGTTCGCCTTCGACGACTGGATCGAACACCCGGCCGGTCTGGGTAGCATTCCCGAGCACAACCACGGTGCCGAAGTGGCAATCGTCGGTGCCGGCATCGCAGGTCTGGTGGCGGCTTACGAACTGATGAAACTCGGTTTGAAACCGGTCGTTTATGAGGCCTCGAAGCTCGGCGGCCGTCTGCGCTCCCAGGCATTCAACGGCACTGACGGCATCGTCGCCGAGCTCGGCGGCATGCGCTTCCCGGTATCCTCCACCGCGTTCTATCACTACGTCGACAAACTCGGTCTGGAAACCAAGCCCTTCCCCAACCCGCTGACCCCGGCCTCCGGCAGTACCGTGATCGACCTGGAAGGCAAAACCCATTACGCACAGAGCCTGAAGGATCTTCCTGCACTGTTCCAGGAAGTGGCTGACGCCTGGGCCGACGCTCTGGAGGCCGGCTCGCAGTTTGCCGATATCCAGCAAGCGATCCGCGACCGCGATGTGCCGCGCCTCAAAGAGCTGTGGAACACCCTCGTACCGCTTTGGGACGACCGCACGTTCTACGATTTCGTTGCCACGTCGAAAGCCTTCGCCAAGCTATCGTTCCATCACCGTGAAGTGTTCGGCCAGGTCGGTTTCGGTACCGGCGGCTGGGACTCGGACTTCCCCAACTCGATGCTGGAAATCTTCCGCGTGGTGATGACCAACTGCGACGACCACCAACACCTGGTGGTCGGCGGTGTGGAACAAGTGCCACAAGGCATCTGGCGTCATGCGCCGGAACGCTGCGTACACTGGCCGCAAGGCACCAGCCTCAAGTCGCTGCACCACGGCGCGCCACGTTCCGGGGTGAAGAAAATTGCCCACGCGCCTGACGGGCGTTTCGCGGTCACCGACAACAACGGCGACACCCGCGAATACGCCGCCGTACTCACCACCTGTCAGAGCTGGCTGCTGACCACCCAGATCGAGTGCGACGAAACCCTGTTCTCGCAAAAAATGTGGATGGCCCTCGACCGCACGCGCTACATGCAATCGTCGAAGACCTTCGTGATGGTTGACCGTCCGTTCTGGAAGGACAAGGACCCGGAAACCGGCCGCGACCTGATGAGCATGACCCTCACCGATCGCCTGACCCGTGGCACCTATCTGTTCGACAACGGTGACGACAAGCCAGGCGTGATCTGCCTGTCGTACTCGTGGATGAGCGATGCGCTGAAAATGCTCCCGCATCCGGTGGAAAAACGCGTGAAACTGGCGCTCGATGCGTTGAAGAAGATCTACCCGAAAGTCGACATCGCCGCGCGGATCATCGGCGATCCGATCACCGTATCCTGGGAAGCCGACCCGCATTTCCTCGGTGCATTCAAAGGCGCCCTGCCCGGTCACTATCGCTATAACCAGCGCATGTACGCGCATTTCATGCAGGACGATATGCCACCGGAGCAGCGTGGGATTTTCATCGCCGGCGACGACGTATCGTGGACGCCTGCCTGGGTTGAAGGCGCGGTACAAACCTCGCTCAATGCGGTGTGGGGAATCATGAAGCACTTCGGCGGGTCCACACATAAAGAGAACCCCGGCCCGGGTGATGTGTTCAACGACATCGGCCCGATCGCCCTGCCCGAGTAAGAGGAATCCCCGATGCGTGTAGCCCTTTACCAATGTCCACCTTTGCCCCTGGAACCGGCCGCCAACCTCCAGCGCCTGCATCAACTGGCGATGGAGGCCAAAGGCGCCGATCTGCTGGTGGTGCCGGAGATGTTCCTGACCGGCTACAACATCGGCAAGGAAGCGGTCGCGACATTGGCCGAGGTCTATAACGGTGAGTGGGCGCAGCAGGTTGGACGGATCGCCAAGGCTGCCGGCCTGGCGATTCTCTATGGATACCCGGAGCGCACCGCCGAAGGACAGATTTACAACGCCGTGCAACTGATCGATTCGAACGGCGAGCGCCTGTGCAATTACCGTAAAACGCACCTGTTCGGCGATCTGGACCGTTCGATGTTCAGCCCCGGCGATGGCGAGTTTCCCATCGTCGAGCTCAACGGCTGGAAGCTCGGTTTCCTGATCTGCTACGACCTGGAATTCCCGGAAAACGCCCGGCGCCTGGCCCTTGAAGGCGCCGAGCTGATCCTGGTGCCGACCGCCAACATGATTCCTTTCGATTTCATTGCCGATGTTTCCGTGCGCTCCCGCGCCTTTGAAAACCAGTGCTACGTGGCTTACGCCAACTACTGCGGCCACGAAGGCGATATCCATTACTGCGGGCAAAGCAGCATTGCCGCACCGGATGGCAGCCGTATCGCCCAGGCCGGACTGGACGAAGCCTTGATCGTCGGTGAGCTGGATCGCCAGTTGATGATCGATTCGCGTAACGCCAACCGCTACTTCAACGACCGCCGCCCCGAACTTTACGACGCGCTCAACAAGCGCTAATCCGCTAGCATTGGCACTTCACTGTTCTGGAAGTGCCCATGCCTGCGCCGACTCACCCCCGCCCTCACACCGAAACCCTGGCCAACGGCTTGCGCGTGACCCTGCGTCGCGTGCCCGGCCTCAAGCGCAGCGCCGCCGCGTTGCGGGTGGCTGCCGGCAGTCATGACGTGCCGTTGGCGTGGCCGGGGCTGGCGCATTTTCTTGAGCATTTGCTGTTTCTCGGCACCGAGCGTTTTCCTGCACAGCAAGGGCTGATGGCCTACGTGCAAGGTCACGGCGGTCAGGTGAATGCCAGCACCCGCGAGCGCACCACCGATTTCTTCTTTGACTTGCCGCCAACGTCCTTCAGCGGTGGACTGGAGCGTCTGTCGGACATGCTCGCTCATCCGCGTATGAATCCGGACGATCAGTTGCGGGAACGGGAAGTGCTGCAGGCGGAGTTTGTCGCGTGGTCCCAGGATGCTGCGGCTCAGCAGAAAGAGGCACTGTTCGAGGGATTGTCGGCAGCGCATCCTTTGCGCGGCTTTCATGCCGGGAACCGCGACACGCTGCCGGTAGAAGAGGCGGAATTTCAGCAGGCACTGAAAGATTTCCATCGGCAGTTTTACCGCACCGGGCAGATGACCCTGAGTCTGGTCGGGCCGCAGAGCATTGAAGAGCTGCGAGTGCTGGCCGAACAGTTTGCCGCCACGCTGACGCCTGGGGATAAAACTGCACAGGCAGCCCCCGTTCGCTTGATGGACAACGCGGAGAAAAGTTATCAACAGGCCGGCGATTGTCGCGGCAATCTGCTGTTTGCGTTGGAGGAGTTACCGGAGTCGTCGGCCGAAGCGCTGGCGTTTCTCTGCCACTGGTTGTACAGCGCCAAACCCGGGGGGTTGCTCGCACATTTGCAGCAACTGGGTCTCGCTGACAGCCTGCAAGCCTGCGTGCAGTACCAGTTCGCAGGGCAAGCCTTGCTGCATCTTCAGTTCACTGCACCCAGCGGGTCACTCGATGCCATTCGCGAGCAATGGCTGGATTGGCTGAGTTTCTTCGCCGAACAGCAGGACTGGCCGGCATTGCGTGAGGAATATTCGGCTCAGCTTCAGCGTCAGCAGCAGGTCAGCGGCGCGCTGCAACGGGCGCGACTCGACAGCGAAAAACTCGAAAGCGGCCTCTCCGAATCGGCGGTTGCAGCGCTCAAAGTGATTCTCGGCAAAATCGGCATTGTGGATAACTTCAGCAGTCACTGGCATCTGCCCGCTGCCAATCCGTTCCTGCGCGCAGCAGAACCGCTGGCCAACGCCGGCCTGATTCGCGGCCAGACCAGCGCCCACCGAGGCCTGCGCACGTTTGCTCAGGATCGCTCGCGCAGCCGCCGCGAACGCTCGCCGATGCAATTCAGCCAGGCGCTGCCGGATAACGGCGACGAAGGTGCGGTGTATGTGCGCTGGCAGACGGAAGCAGCGGCCACGGCCGAGCTGCAAGCGAAACTGCAACGCAGTCTGCGGGAGGTGTCTGACGACGCGCGTCAGGCCGGAGTCGAATTGTCGTTCAGCACCACGGGGAATCAGTGGATATTGAAGGTGACCGGTCTGCAGGACGTACTACCCGGCGTCCTGGAGCATGCGCTGAAACATCTGACGCAAGTTGACGCTGATTCCGCGACAAACGAGCCGGACGTGCCGTCGATGCCGATCCGCCAATTGCTCAAGGCATGGCCCGAGCACTGTCTTCCAGCGGTTGTGCAATCCGACGACGCCAATCAGCTGTGGACAACTTCCCGTTGGGATGGCCTGGCCCTGTGTCTCGATGCCCAGACCCAATCGGCCATGGGTCTGGCCCTGAGTCGCATTCCAGGCAAGCCAGACAACGAAATACCAACCCTGTCGGCAGTCCACGCACACTACCGATGGAGTCAGATCGACACCGCCTCCAGCGAACACGCATTGCTGCTGTTCTGCCCGACCGCCAGCCCGAACATAGCCGACGAAGCCGCATGGCGTTTTCTCGCGCACCTGTGCCACACGCCGTTCTATCAGCGGCTACGGGGCGAGTTGCAGCTGGGATACGCGGTGTTCAGCGCCTTCAGACAGGCGCATGGCCAGAGTGGATGGCAGTTCGGCGTGCAATCGCCGACAGTCACTCCTGAGCAACTGCTGGGCCACGTTCAAGCGTTTATCGAAGGCATTCCCGCGCTGATCGAGAAAATCGATGACGCGCTGTTCATAGAGCAGCGCCAGATCCTCGCCGCGCATCTGGATGCCGATGTCCTGCCCGCCAAAGACGCTGCCGAACTTCTGTGGCAGGCAAAACTGGCTGGCCACTCGTCGGATTACCTGGATCAACTGAGCAAGGCCATCGCTCAACTGGATCGCCCGGCATTGCAAGCCGCCGCACAGCGCCTGATCCGCGCCGAAGGCGGCTGGCACGGCCTGTCCAACAGCCCTTCGCCGGGCGCGCCATGGCAAGCGACAAAATGATCATTACCGGGGCTGCAAGGAGCTTTCTCAAAGATTCACGGGCAAACCCCCTGAAATTTTGAGTAACATAGCCACCTAACTATTTGGAACATCCCTGCGCTGCCGTGGACTATACCTATGGATAGCGCTATCTCACCCACCTGAAAAAGGAGTCACCCGATGGCCTGGACCAAACCTGCTTACACCGACCTGCGCATCGGCTTCGAAGTCACCATGTACTTCGCCAGCCGCTGAGTCCTGCCTCAAGCAGAACACTGCAGTGCAACGCCTCGGCTCGCCGGGGCGTTTTATTTTCAGCGTTGAAATGATGGAGCGTTCATGTTCGTCCAGATTCTGGGTTCGGCCGCCGGTGGCGGTTTTCCGCAGTGGAACTGCAACTGCGTCAATTGCGCCGGCTTTCGCGACGGCAGCCTGAATGCCCAGGCCCGTACCCAATCGTCCATCGCGATTTCCGATGACGGCGTGAACTGGGTGCTGTGCAATGCCTCGCCGGACATCCGCGCGCAGCTTCAGAGCTTCGCCCCGATGCAACCGGGCCGTGCCCTGCGTGACACCGGCATCAGCGCGATCATCCTGATGGACAGCCAGATCGACCACACCACCGGCCTGCTCAGCCTGCGCGAAGGCTGCCCGCATCAGGTCTGGTGCACGGACATGGTCCACGAGGACCTGAGCACCGGTTTCCCGCTGTTCACCATGCTCAAGCACTGGAACGGCGGGCTGGACTGGAACCGCATCGAACTCGACCAGAGCTTCACCGTCGCCGCCTGCCCGAACCTGCGCTTCACCCCGTTGCCGCTGCGCAGCGCGGCACCGCCCTACTCGCCGCACCGCTTCGATCCGCACCCGGGCGACAACATCGGCCTGATCGTCGAAGACCTCAGCACCGGCGGCAAGCTGTTCTATGCGCCAGGTCTGGGCAAGGTCGATGCGCCGTTGCTGGAAATCATGGCCGACAGCGACTGCGTGCTGGTGGACGGAACGATGTGGGACGACGATGAAATGCAGCGCCGTGGCGTTGGCACCCGCACCGGCCGCGAAATGGGTCACCTCGCCCAGAACGGTCCCGGCGGCATGCTCGAAGTGCTGGAACAGCTTCCCGAGCAGCGCAAGGTGCTTATCCACATCAACAACACCAACCCGATTCTCGACGAAGACTCCCCGGAGCGCGCGGAACTGGTGCGACGCAATGTTGAAGTGGCGTATGACGGCATGAGCATTGTCCTGTAACGAATGGCCCGGAGAACCGCAATGACCGACACCCCGCTGTCCCCCGCCGAATTCGAAGCGGCCCTGCGCGCCAAGGGCGCCTACTACCACATCTATCACCCGTATCACGTGGCGATGTATGAAGGCCGGGCCACCCGCGAGCAGATTCAGGGCTGGGTCGCCAACCGCTTCTACTATCAGGTGAACATTCCCCTGAAAGACGCGGCAATCCTCGCCAACTGCCCGGATCGCGAGATCCGCCGCGAGTGGATCCAGCGTCTGCTCGACCACGATGGCGCCCCCGGTGAGGACGGCGGTATCGAAGCCTGGCTGCGTCTCGGCCAGGCCGTCGGTCTCGACCCGGATCAATTGCGTTCCCAGGAGCTGGTGCTGCCCGGCGTACGCTTCGCCGTCGACGCCTACGTCAACTTCGCCCGCCGCGCCAGTTGGCAGGAAGCTGCCAGCAGCTCGCTGACCGAGCTGTTCGCGCCGCAGATCCACCAGTCGCGCCTCGACAGCTGGCCGCAGCATTACCCGTGGATCGACCCGGCGGGTTACGAATATTTCCGCACCCGTCTCGGCCAGGCCCGACGCGATGTCGAGCATGGCCTGGCGATCACGCTGGAGCACTACAAGACCCGCGAAGGTCAAGAGCGCATGCTGGAAATTCTCCAGTTCAAACTGGACATCCTTTGGAGCATGCTCGATGCCATGAGCATGGCCTACGAACTGAACCGCCCGCCGTATCACAGCGTCACCGATCAACGGGTCTGGCATAAAGGAATCGCCTTATGAGTTTCGACCGCAGCAAGACCCCGACCTGGCGTCCCGGCTACCGTTTCCAGTACGAACCGGCGCAGAAAGGCCACGTGCTGCTGTACCCGGAAGGCATGATCAAGCTCAACGAAAGTGCCGCACTGATCGGCGGCCTGATCGACGGTGAGCGGGATGTCGCGGCGATCATCGCCGAACTCGACAGACAGTTCCCCGGCGTACCCGAGCTCGGTGACGACATCGAGCAATTCATGGAGGTTGCCCGTGCGCAGCACTGGATCGAACTTGCCTGAGACATCGGCGCAAGTCCCGGCCAAACCGGAAGTCGGCCTGCCGCTGTGGCTGCTCGCCGAACTGACCTACCGTTGCCCGCTGCAATGCCCGTACTGCTCCAATCCACTGGACTTCGCCGAGCAGGGCAAAGAGCTGAGCACCGAACAGTGGATCAAGGTATTTCGCGAAGCGCGGGAGATGGGTGCGGCGCAACTGGGCTTTTCCGGGGGCGAACCGCTGGTGCGCCAGGACCTCGCCGAGCTGATTCGTGAAGCGCGTCAGTTGGGTTTTTACACCAACCTGATTACCTCAGGCATCGGCCTGACCGAACAGAAGATCAGCGACTTCAAGAAGGCCGGGCTCGATCACATCCAGATCAGCTTCCAGGCCAGCGACGAGCAAGTGAACAACCTGCTCGCGGGCTCGAAAAAAGCCTTCGCGCAGAAGCTGGAAATGGCCCGCGCCGTGAAGGCCCACGGCTATCCGATGGTGCTGAACTTCGTCACCCATCGGCACAACATCGACAAGATCGACCGCATCATCGAGCTGTGCATCGCTCTGGAAGCGGATTTCGTCGAGCTCGCCACCTGCCAGTTCTACGGCTGGGCACAGCTCAATCGTGTCGGCCTGTTGCCGACCAAAGAGCAACTGGTCCGCGCCGAACGCATCACCAACGAATACCGCGCCAGACTGGAAGCCGAAGGGCATCCGTGCAAGCTGATTTTCGTCACCCCGGACTATTACGAAGAACGTCCGAAAGCCTGCATGAATGGCTGGGGCAGTCTGTTTCTGACGGTCACACCGGACGGTACCGCCCTGCCCTGTCATGGCGCCCGACAGCTGCCGGTACAATTTCCCAATGTGCGCGACCACAGCATGCAGCACATCTGGTACGACTCGTTCGGCTTCAACCGCTTTCGCGGCTATGACTGGATGCCCGAGCCGTGCCGCTCCTGTGACGAGAAAGAACAGGACTTCGGCGGCTGCCGCTGCCAGGCGTTCATGCTTACGGGCGATGCCAGCAACGCCGACCCGGTGTGCAGCAAGTCCGAACATCACGGCGTGATCCTCAAGGCCCGCGAAGAAGCCGAGCACGCCACCCAGACCATCGAACAACTGGCCTTTCGCAATGAACGAAACTCGCGCCTCATCGCCAAAGGCTGAGCCTTTCAGCGCCACCGCCGCGGTTGCCGCCGGCGTGGATTTCGCCGAATTGCAGCTCGGCGCCCAGGGTTTGTTCTGGAATGAATATCGCCCGACAGACGCTGCCTGCCGGATCTGGCACTGGCACGATGGCGTAGCGAAATGTCTGACGCCTGCGGGCTTCAGCGTGCGCAGCCGGGTGTACGAATATGGTGGGGGGGCGTTTTGTCTGACGCCTGACGGGATTGTTTTCGTCAATGAGGCAGATCAACAGCTGTACCGGCAGACACTGGATGGCGCGCCCGAAGCTCTGACGACGGGTGAGTGCCGATATGGCGATCTGCATTTTGCCAACGGGCAGGTCCTGGCCGTTGAAGAGAACGGTGACCGCCATCGGTTGGTGGCCATTGATCTGGTGAACGGAACCGAGAGTTTGCTGGCAGAAGGTGCGGATTTCTACGCGGCACCGATCATCAGCCCGGACTGCCAGCGCCTGGCGTGGATCGAATGGAGCCGCCCGCATCAGCCGTGGACCGCCACCCGTTTGATGATCGCCAAGCGAACCGATAACGGTTTTTCCGCCCCTCGTTGCGTGGCCGGAGAAACGCTGGAAGAGTCGATCCAGCAACCCCGTTTCGATGCCAGCGGACGACTGGGCTGCCTGACCGACCGTGGCGGATATTGGCAACCGTGGGTCGAGACTGCGGACGGTTTGCAAATGTTGCCCTGTGCCGCAGCCGATCACGCGCCTGCGCCATGGCAACTCGGCGGTTGCACTTGGCTGCCCACCGACGAAGGATTCCTGGCCAGTTGGAGTGAAGGCGGTTTCGGGCGTCTGGCGCTTAACGGCGAAGACTTCACCGGCGACTACAGCCGCTTCCGTCATCTGGCGGTCGATGATCAGTTCATTTACTGCATCGCCGCTTCACCAATCAGCCCTTCAGCCGTGATCGCCATTGATCGCGAGTCGCGTGAAGTGAAAATCCTCGCCGGCGGCGTTGCACCGCTTCCCGCCGAGCGCATCAGCCAACCGCAAACCCTGTGTTATCCCAGCGGCTCGGGCCAGGCTCACGGCTTCTTTTATCCGGCCACCCATGGCGATGAAAAACCGCCCCTGGTGGTGTTCATCCACGGCGGTCCGACGTCGGCCTGCTATCCGCTGCTGGATCCGCGCATCCAGTACTGGACGCAACGCGGCTTCGCCGTGGCCGACCTCAACTACCGAGGCAGCAGCGGTTATGGCCGGGAGTATCGAAAGGCGCTGCATCTGAGTTGGGGAGCAGTGGATGTCGAGGATGCCTGCGCAGTGGTGGCCTATCTGGCCGAACGCGGCATGATCGACGGCGAGCGTGCATTCATCCGTGGCGGCAGCGCCGGTGGTTACACGACGCTATGTGCCCTGGCGTTCCATCAGGTATTTCGCGCCGGCGCCAGCCTGTACGGCGTCAGCGACCCGGTAGCTCTGGGCCGTGCAACACACAAGTTCGAAGGTGATTATCTGGACTGGCTGATCGGCGATCCCGAGCAAGACGGCGAACGCTACGCCACCCGCACGCCGTTGCTGCACGCCGGCAACATTCGCGTGCCGGTGATTTTCTTCCAGGGTGAGCTGGACGCCGTCGTCGTGCCGCAACAGACCCGCGACATGGTCGCAGCCCTGGAGCAAAACGGCATTGAGGTCGAAGCGCATTACTACGCCGACGAACGCCACGGCTTCCGCCGGGCCGCGAACCAGGCCCACGCGCTGGAGCAGGAATGGCGCTTCTACCGGCGAGTGATGGGCCTGGCCGATTGAAACTCAGCGCTTGGCGATGATGTACACCGCGTGCACGATCCCCGGGATGTAACCGCACAGCGTCAGCAGAATGTTCAGCCAGAACGCGCCGCCGAACCCGACCTGCAGAAACACACCCAGTGGCGGCAAGATAATGGCGATGATGATGCGGATAAAGTCCATGGGGCAGCTCCTGATTGGGGGTTGGCTCGACTGAGCCATACAAGCTAATCGACCTGCGCCGTTTGTCAGGGTTCAGTGCAAACCGCAATCCTGCCATTTGATTGCCATTACCCGACCACAAAAAAACGCCCCACGCCAAAAGAATCAGGCGTGGGGCGTGCGTTATACCGCGAGACGGTTCTTGAATTCGGGTGGGAAACTTCAGCTCAGACGGCAATCCCTTTGCGGCATTGCAGTTGCGCGGTGCGTACCCGGGAGAAAGCTCGGGCCAGACGCAGGAGCATTTCGTCGATGTTGGCCTTGCTGACGGTCAGTGCCGGGGTGAAGCGCAGACAGTTGGCTTGTGGAGCGTTGAGCAGCAAGCCTTCATGGAGGGCGGCTTTAACGACAGCCTCAGCGGAGTCTTCCGACAGCGTCAGCCCCCAGAACAGACCCTGCCCGCGCAACTCGCCATGTTCATAACGACGGGCCAGACGAGCGAGCCCTTCGCGCAAATGCTGGCCGTTGTCCCGAATCTGTTCGAGGAATGCGCGATCCTGCACGCTGTCGAGCACCACCAGCCCTGCGGCGGTCATCAGCGCGTTGCCGTGATGAGTGCCGCCCAATTCGCCGGGTTCGAAACAGCACGCCTTGCCTCGCGCCAGCAATGCAGCCAGTGGAACGCCACCGCCGAGGCCCTTGCCGAGCACGACGATATCGGCGCGCACGCCGTAGGACTGTTCGGCGAGCAAGGTGCCGCAGCGGCCAATGCCGGTCTGCACTTCGTCGAGGATCAGCAGAATCCCCAGTTCACGGCACAGGCGTTCGACACCCTTGAGGTAATGCTCGGTCGCGGGTATCACACCGGCATCGCTCTGGATTGGCTCAAGCATGATCGCCACGGTCTGCGCATCGACTGCGGCATGCAGCGCCGGCAGATCATTGAACGGCACCAGATCGAAACCCGGCAGCAGCGGCGCGAAGCGATTGTGCAGATTGCAACTGTCCGACGCCGAAATCGTCGCCAGACTGCGTCCGTGACAGCCTTGTCTGGCGACAATGATCCGCGAGGCGCCACCACGATGCAGTTGACCCCATTTGCGCGCCAGTTTGATCGCGGCTTCACAAGCTTCGCTGCCACTGTTGAGCAGATACGCCTGATCGCTGGAAGTGCTGGCACACAACCGCTCGGTGAGGCTGAGCATGCCGCGGTTGTGCAGATTGAATCCGGGATTGATCAGGGCCTGTGCCTGGCTGGCAATGGCTTTGACCAGCGCCGAAGGGCTGTGGCCGAGGCTGTTGGCGCCACCGGCCTGGGAAAAGTCCAGGTAGGCGCGGTCATTGCTGTCCCACAGCCAGGAGCCCTGGCCGCGAACGAAAACCTGTTGCGGGCGTTCGACGCCAGGCATCAGGCGCTCGGCATTCAGGCCATCAGCGGCGGTCGATTCATGGGTTTCAAAAGCCAGGTCATCAAGGCTCGGCGTCTGACGCCGCAAACTGAACAGATTCATTGAAAAAGACCTCGATCGAGGTTTTTTGAACTGCCTATGCAAACACTTTCAAAACAAACGCTGGTCATTGCGCTTTCCGGCCCTGTAAGCCTTGTGAATGCGGTTAGACTAGGCCTGTTCTCGGCGTCGAGCCATTTCGATTTACCAGCATTTTCGATAAGTGTTACTTATGGATTTCAAACAACTGCGTTATTTCGTCGCGGTCTACGAAGAAGGTCACGTCGGACGGGCCGCGGAGCGGCTTTCGATCTCCCAACCCGCGCTGTCCCAGCAGATCCGCCACCTGGAACAGAACCTCGATGTCACGCTATTCGAACGCAGCAGCAAACGCCTGCTGCCGACCCTGGCCGCTCATACGCTGTACAACCACGCACTGCCACTGCTTGATGGCATGCAGCGGGCGCGTGAAGCGCTGGGCAACTTCAAGGGGCAGGCGCTGCGTACGCTGGCGATCGGCGTGCTGCAAACCGTGCACACCAGTCTGGTGCCGCAAATGCTTGAACGGGTACGCAAGGCTCAGCCGCATCTGGTGGTGCAGATTTATGAACTGACGGGGCTGGAGATCGAGCGGCGACTGCTCAACGGTTCGCTGGACATTGGCATCAGCTATCTCCCACCGCGCCAGCCGGGGCTGCACGGCGTGATGCTGTACGAAGATGAACTGACGCTGGTCATCCCGGCGGATCATCCGCTGCGGGAATTCAAGAAAGTCTCGATGAGCCAAGCCGCCGAACTGCCCATGTTGCTGCTGGGCGAGGAATTCCAGATCCGCCAGATCTGGCAGGCGCAACTGGCCAGTCTTGGACGTCGCCCGCAAGTGCAGGCAGAACTGAACAACATGGTGGGGATTCTCGACAGCCTGCCGCACACCCGTCTGGCGACGGTGCTGCCCGGTCGTTCGCAGAAGGAGTACGACGATCAGGACCTACTGTGGAAACCGTTGAGTGAGCCACGTGTACCGTTGACGGTCGGGCTGGTGTGTCGCGATGTGCAACGCCAGCAGGCGCCATTGGCCTTGCTGCGAACGTTGCTGGAAGAGGTGATGCAGCGCGAAGACAAACCGCTGAAGGGGGCGCCGCCACTGGACGCGCTGAGCTGAAAACTTTTCTGCGGGCATAAGAAAACCCCGCCGAAGCGGGGCTTTGCAGACTGTTTCCCTGACATCCATTTCACTCCGCCACCCTGGCAGAATCCTTACGTGTCCGTGTTGTTACTTTGCGCTTCCTGCGCTACGTCCATGGAAAGTAGATTAGCTCTGGATCCAATCTACGCCTATGGGAGAAAAGCAGCACGTCATGTAAGAGATCGCTTACATGACGTTACATCATCAGAACTGCGCAGCGTCCAGCAGGAACAGCGACTCGCTGCCGGCCTTGACCGACGCGCTCAACGAGTGAATCCGCGGCAGCAGACGGGCGAAATAGAAGCGCGCCGTGCCGAGTTTGCTCGCGTAGAAATCGTCCTGCGCTTCTTTGCCCAGCGCTGCCTTGGCCATCAGTGCCCACATGTACGCGTAGGCGGTGTAACCGAAGGCTTGCAGGTACTCGACCGACGCTGCGCCGATTTCGTTCGGGTTGGTTTTCGCCCGGTCCAGCAGCCATGAAGTCAGCTCGTCGAGGGTGTCGACGGCGTCATTCAGCGGCTTGGTGAACTCGCCCAGATCGGCACTGGCGGTTGCGATGAAATGGCGGATCTCGTCGGCGAACAGTTTGTAGAACGCGCCGCCACTGCCGACGATCTTGCGGCCCACCAGGTCCAGCGCCTGAATACCGTTGGTGCCTTCGTAGATCTGGGTGATGCGCACGTCACGCACCAGTTGCTCCTGACCCCACTCGCGGATGTAGCCGTGGCCGCCGAAAATCTGCTGGCCGTGAACGGTGGTTTCCAGACCCAGATCGGTCAGGAACGCCTTGGCCACTGGCGTCAGCAAGGCCACCAGATCTTCTGCACGCTTGCGGGTGGCAGCGTCTTCGCTGAACTTGGCGGTGTCGAGTTGCATTGCCACGTAGGTGGAAAACGCACGACCGCCTTCGTTCGAGGCTTTCATGGTCAGCAGCATGCGACGCACGTCCGGGTGGACGATGATCGGGTCAGCGACCTTGTCCTTGTTCTGCGCGCCGGTCGGCGAACGGCTTTGCAAGCGATCACGGGCGTATTCGATGGCGTTCTGGTACGAGCGCTCGCCGGTGGCCAGGCCCTGGATACCGACGCCCAGCCGCTCGTAGTTCATCATGGTGAACATGGCGGCCAGGCCTTTGTTCGGCTCGCCGACCAGGTAACCCACGGCTTCATCGAAGTTCATCACGCAGGTAGCGGACGCCTGGATGCCCATCTTGTGTTCGATCGAACCACAGTTGGCCGGGTTGCGTGCGCCCAGGCTGCCATCGGCATTGACCATGAACTTCGGCACCAGAAACAGCGAAATGCCTTTCGGCCCCGCCGGTGCGTCCGGCAGTTTGGCCAGCACCAGGTGGATGATGTTTTCGGTCAGGTCGTGCTCACCGCCGGTGATGAAGATCTTGGTGCCGCTGACCTTGTAGGAGCCGTCGGCCTGAGGTTCGGCCTTGGTGCGGATAATGCCCAGGTCTGTGCCGGCGTGCGGCTCGGTCAGGCACATGGAACCGGCCCAGACGCCGGCGTACATGTTCGGCAGGTAAGCGGCTTTCAGCTCTTCGCTGGCGTGGGCGTTGATCGACAGGCACGCGCCGGCAGTCAGCATCGGGTACAGACCGAAGGACAGGCTGGCGGAGTTGACCATCTCTTCAACCTGAGCCGACACGGCTTTGGGCATACCCATGCCACCGTAGGCCGGATCACCGCCAACACCGACCCAGCCACCTTCGGCATAAGTCTGATAGGCCTGTGGGAAACCGGCCGGCGTGGTGACGGCACCGTCGGCCCAGTGGCAGCCTTCTTCGTCCGCGGCACGGCTCAGGGGCGCGATGCTTTTGCTGGTGACCTTGCCGGCCTCTTCGAGAATGGCTTCAACGGTTTCCGCGTCGACGGTCTCGGCCAGGGCCGGCAGCTCGGCCCAGAGTTTGGCGACTTCGAACACTTCATTGAGGACGAAGCGCATATCGCGCAGCGGCGCTTTGTAGTCAGCCATGGCAAACCTCGCAAAGATCTAAACAGGTGATTCGTGGAAGGGTGATGTCATTGAGCTGGAGTGTACCCCAACAACTTTTGCGACACATAGGGTCAGGCGGTGACTGTTTTGTTATTTTTAGTCACCAGCAGTCAACCATAAAGAAGCCCGCAATCAGCGGGCTCTTTTGTTTAACAGTGGCGTGTTACAGCGCGAACAACTGGGCCGGCAGTTTCATCAGGCAATCGCTGCCCGCCTCGATCGCCGAACGATGGGCTGCGGTACGCGGCAACAGACGCTTGAAGTAAAACTCGCACGTCGCCAGTTTGCCCTGGCAGAAATCGCCGTCACCCTCGCCCGACTCCAGCTGTGCCTGGGCGACCAGCGCCATGCGCAGCCACAAGTAGCCGAGAACGATGTATCCGCTGTACATCAGGTAATCCACCGATGCGGCGCCGACTTCATCCGGATTCTTCATCGCGGCCATGCCGACCTGCATGGTCAACTCACCCCACTGCTGATTGAGGCTGTCGAGCTGCGCCACAAACTCGCCCAATTGCGCATGTCCGGCGTTCGCTGCACAGAACTTGTGAACGATCTTCGTGAAGTTACGCAGCAGCTTGCCCTGGCTGCCAAGGACTTTGCGCCCCAGCAGATCCAACGCCTGGATACCGTTGGTGCCTTCGTAGATCGGTGCAATGCGGCAGTCGCGAACCAGTTGTTCCATGCCCCACTCACGGATAAAACCGTGGCCGCCAAACACCTGCATGCCGTGGTTGGTCACCTCCAGGCCGGTGTCGGTCATGAACGCCTTGCAGATCGGGGTCAGGAATGCCAGCAGGTCTTCGGCCTCCTGACGCGCGTCGGCATCCGGGCTCAGGTGCGCGACATCGAGCATCTGCGCAGTGAAATAGGTCAGTGCGCGGTTGCCTTCGTTGAAGGCTTTCATGGTCAGCAGCATGCGCCGCACGTCCGGATGGACGATGATCGGATCGGCCGGTTTGTCCGGGGCTTTGGCGCCGGTCAGGGCGCGCATTTGCAAGCGGTCGTTGGCGTATTTGATCGCGCCCTGGAAACTCGCTTCGCCCAGACAAAGACCCTGCATCCCGGTGCCAAGCCGCGCATGGTTCATCATGGTAAACATGCAGTTCAGGCCTTTGTTCGGCTCGCCGATCAGGAAACCTTTGGCGTCATCGAAGTTCAGCACGCAAGTGGCCGAGGCTTTTATGCCCATCTTGTGTTCGATCGAACCGCAGGAAACGCCGTTGCGATCCCCCGCCTCGCCGGCTGCATCCGGCAGGAATTTCGGCACGATGAACAGCGAAATCCCCTTGGTCCCCGCCGGTGCGTCCGGCAGTTTGGCCAACACCAGATGAATGATGTTGTCGCTCATGTCGTGCTCGCCGGCGGAGATGAAAATCTTGCTGCCGGTGACCGCGTAACTACCGTCGGCCTGAGGCACGGCGCGGGTCTTGATGATGCCCAGGTCGGTGCCGCAATGGGCTTCGGTCAGGCACATGGTGCCGGTCCACTGGCCCGCAGTGAGTTTGCGCAGATAGGTGTTTTTCTGTTCCTCGGTGCCGTGGGCGTGGATCGCCGACATGGCGCCGTGGGTCAAGCCCGGGTACATGCCCCAGGAAGTGTTGCTGGAGGCGACCATCTCGCTGATCACCAGCCCCAGCGAACTCGGCAGGCCCTGGCCGCCGTAGGCCGGGTCGGCCGCCAGACCATGCCAGCCGCCTTCCACGTATTGTGCGAAGGCTTGCTTGAAGCCTGCAGGCGTTGTCACCACGCCATTGTCGAAATGACAGCCCTCTTCGTCACCGCTGCGATTGAGCGGCGCCAGAACGTTCTCACAGAACTTCGCGCCCTCCTCGAGGATCGCGTTGATCATGTCCGGGCTGGCATCGTGAGCGCCCAGGGCCGCGTACTGGGTGTGGAAGTCGAAGACGTGGTCGATCAGAAAGCGCATGTCGCGCAGGGGAGCTTTGTACTCGGGCATGGTGGCTTCTCCGTCAGCAGATCGTTTCAACCTACTGCCGGCCACCCTGCCCCACAATCACTGTCCAGACGCTGAATGCGCCGTCATCACTCAACCCGCAGCGTTGTCCATGCGCACCGCGCCACGGCGGTTCTGACCGAACGCCATCACACAGTTACGGCCCGCGCCCTTGGCGGCGTAGAGCGCCTGGTCGGCGGATTTGAGCACTTCTTCCGGGGTACGCTGCTCGACTCGTTCGGCGACGCCGATACTGACCGTGACCGATACGCTGGACGCACCGGAGCCGCCCCGCCGCTGGCGCCCCTGTTGATCGTCCTGAGGGCGGTTTTCCTGATTGCGAAGCTGAATGTTGTAGGACGCAATCGACTCGCGGATGACTTCCAGGTGCGGCATGCACTCTTCAAGGGTCTTGCCTGCAAACACCAGGGCGAATTCCTCGCCACCGTAGCGATAAGCCCTGCCGCCACCGCTGATTTTGGACAGCTTGCTGGCGACCAGTCGCAGAACCTGGTCACCCACGTCGTGACCGTGGGTGTCGTTGAATTTCTTGAAGTGATCGACGTCGCTCATCGCCAGCACATAGTTGCGACCCAGACGCTGCATGCGTTCGTTGAGTGCGCGACGGCCCGGCAGACCGGTGAGTTCGTCACGGAAGGCCATTTGATAAGCCTCGTGCGCCACCGCCGCTGCAATCATCAACATGACCTGGCTGCACATGATGTTCAGGGTGAACGGCAGGATGAAGGTTTTCGGCAGCATCCAAAACACCCCGAGCAATCCCACCAGTTGCGCCGCGTGCAGCGGACGCGGATGGCGCCAGTACTGCCAGGCCAGCAACAGGAACGCCGAGAGGAACACCGGATAGGACATCTGGATCAGGCTCATCCAAGCGCCGTGCAGAGCCGGCCAACGGATCTCCGAAAGCCACATCAGCAGAGCCTGGGGATAGCTTTGTTCAAGTCCCAGCGCCACGCTGCCGAACGCCAGCAACACGGCGAAACGCGCCACCATGTCCTGAAACAGATGCGTGCGCTCCTGCCACGCGGCGAACAGACCGAACAACAAGGGCAGCAGCAGACACACCAGATGGAACACCACGGCCGCGTCCTCGCGCACCTTGCCGTTGTCGCGGTAATAGTCGGTCTGGGTGTCGAGCAGGAAGTAGGCGATGTACACCGTGACCATCAGAAACAGTTCGCGCTGGCGTCGGTAAACCGCGCAATACGACCCGCCCAGCAACAGCACCAGAGTTGGCAGCACGTTGAACAGCGAGGTGAAGAACACGTTGAGGTCTTTGACGTACGCAGCCGCCAACCCCGCAAGCAACAACAGCAGTGAAGGTATGAAATGACTGAAACGTACAGCGGAAGAACGCGGCAAGGGTAAAGCTCCGACCGTCTTGGCAAAGAGATGGCATTGTGCCTGCAATGTGGCCAGTTAGGCACACACAATGTGATCCAGATCACAGGTTGTCTCTTTAACGGCCGCCCCCCTCGGTTTCTGAGCCTTCAATCAAGGTTTTTTCCCTGACAAACACGAAACTTCCGTCATGGCCATCATGCTTGATGGCCAGACGGTCATTTCCCCTCAAAGATCGTTGTAGAACGGCAGCAATGGCCCCTCCACCGTCGGCCGACCTTCAGCGCCGTAAGGCTTGAGATTGAGCAATGCATCCGTTGCCTGGCGGGTCGTGACTTTCGGACTGGCCGGGCGCTGGGTCACGGCGTTTTCATCCCCGATGTGACCTTGCGGGATGACCAGCGACGGGTGATCGAATGGCGCCCGCTCCCAGGCGACGCGCGGATCGGTCAGGCCGACTTCCATGAATTTCACCAGGGCGTCGATTTCATCAGGCGTCAGGTTCAGCGCCGTCATGTCCGGGTCGAGGTTGGAGGTGTTGTGCTGATTCACCGCCGGGTGCTCGAAGCCGCTGGTGTTGTTGGCATCCTCGCCGCGCCGGTCGCCGCCACGGTTGTAGAACTCCATGACCTGCTTGAGCGTGGCGCGGCTGCCGTTGTGGAAGTACGGGCCGGTCAGAGCGATATTGCGCAGGGTCGGGGTCTTGAACGCGCCGTCGACCGAGTCGCGGAAACCGACATTGGGCTTGAGCGTGGCGTCGCACGGAATCGCTGCACTCAGCGGTGCTTCGAAGGTACAGACGTCGACATCCAGCGGATCGACCGATTTGCCGCCCTGCAGTACGGAGTTGTACTGACGGGTGAACGACCACGGATTGCCCCAGGCATCCGCACCGCCGAGGGCTAGATCTTCCGAGGTCGGGCGGACACCGGTGTTGTAGAAGCCGTTGTCGTAGAGGGTCGTCAGGTTATCGGCCATCACCATCCGTTCGATGCGTTCGCGCGGATGCATCAGCAAGCGACTGGCCGCGTTGGTCAGCTCCGGCCCGCCGTGGCAATTGACGCATTTGCCCTTGCCGAGGAACAGGTTCATGCCCTCGACCTGCTGCGCGTTCATCGCGGTGTGGTCGCCTTGCAGGTAGGCATCGATCGGCGCCTGATCGGAAACCAGCGTGGCTTCATACATCTGGATCGCCAGGCCGAAGAACAGCGGAAAGTTGGCTTCCATCTGAGTGTATGGCGCACCGCCCACCAACACGTTTTGCGTGGCATTCCACAGCCGGGGCTGGAAGGCATTCTTGATCAGTTCGCGATAGGTCGGACGCCGCGCACCAGACACAGGGCCCAGCACCGAATCAGTGGACGAGATCCGTTGCTGCTTGAGCATCAGCGTGTCGAGCATCCGCCGGCCGATGTCGGCAAAGGTGCGACCGCCGCAGGACATTTCTACCGGACTTCCGGGCGGGCCGACGGCTTGCGAGGCGGCTGACGCATCGTTGAGCGCCAGCCTGACTTTGGTGGCGACCGTGCTGCGTTCGCTGGTCACGTAGATCCCGGCATCGGGGTCGCGATTGCCGAACGGCGAGAAGCCGTTGAACACGTTGTTGGCCCGACCGTCCCAGAAGTTGCGCACGTTGAACGCGGCGTTGATCACCGACGGCGCATTGCGCCCGGTGCTGCGACGCACGTTGATGCCGCCGACCTGGAAAATACCGTCCGGCTGCTGGGTGCATTTGTCGAAACGCGCCTGATTGGGTTTGACGAAGTTGGCATCGAACACACCTTGCGAGCCGACCACGTCGTCCGTCGAGTACACGATGGGCGAGTTGCGCTCCAGCGGGTTGCTCAGTACGTGGGTCGGGAAGTCGGTTTTCTTCAGCGTGTAGTTCGGGCCGCCCTTGCCGCCGGACAACGTCGCGTAGGTGGCCACGTCGCCGGGAATATCGGAGGCCATGAACGGCTTGTTGAAAATCGACGCGACGTTGGCGTTGGTGTTGGCCTGGCCGGGGTTGATCTGGTTGGTGATGCGGTGATCGACGCCTGCATGGTAGTGGCAGGATGCGCAGGCCGTCGCGCCGTCGCTGCCGATCTCCATGTCCCAGAACAACGCCTTGCCCAACAGGATCGCAGCAGAGCGGTTGAGCACGTAGTCGGTCATCAGGTCGACCTTGCGTCCGCCTTCGGTCCCGGAGGGATCGGGAGGCACCATCCCGCGCAACGATTGCAGCGACGGAACCTCCGGCACCGGGGGATCGACTTCAGCGGGAGCGGCGGCCCAGGCGCTGTGGACTGACAGCGCGATGGGTAACCAGAAGGTCAAACGAGCGAGTCGACTGATGTTCATAGGCTTCACCCTGACTGTTGTTGTTAAGTGCCGGGCGTCATGCTTCTTTGAGCAGGCAGTTCTGGTTAGCACCGGTAATTCGGGCAGTGCAATTAATTGGCCACTCTTCTGGAAACATCTTGAATCAATAAGCGCCGGGGGTTTGGCTGAGCGACTACTTCATCAATGCTGGGGAATCAGCCCCGGGATTGGGGAAATCCGGGCACAAAAAAACCGCTGCCCCCGAAGGAGCAGCGGTTTTTCGAAAGACCGCGTTAAGGCTTAGTAGCCCAGTGCGAAGTCTTCTTCTTTCATGTCCATCAGGTTGTTGGCGCCCGACAGCATGGTTGCCACGTGCGTACGGGTACGCGGCAGGATGCGCTGGAAGTAGAAGCGCGCGGTTTGCAGCTTGGCGGTGTAGAAGGCCTCGTCGGTGGTGCCGGCAGCCAGTTTTTCAGCCGCCAGACGCGCCATGTCGGCCCAGAAGTAAGCCAGGCAGGCGTAACCGGAGTACATCAGGTAATCCACGGAGGCCGCGCCGACTTCTTCGCGATCTTTCATGGCGGCCATACCGACCTTCATGGTCAGCTCGCCCCACTCTTTGTTCAGTGCAGCCAACGGTGCGACGAATTCCTTGACGGCTTCGTTGCCTTCGTTGTTCTGGCAGAACTTGTGGACGATCTTGGTGAAGCCTTTCAGAGCCTCACCTTGAGTCATCAGCACTTTACGGCCCAGCAGGTCGAGTGCCTGGATGCCGGTGGTGCCTTCGTACAGCATCGAAATGCGGCTGTCGCGAACGTTCTGCTCCATGCCCCACTCGGCGATGAAGCCGTGGCCACCGTAGATCTGTACGCCGTGGTTGGCGGATTCGAAACCGACTTCGGTCATGAACGCTTTGGCGATCGGAGTCATGAAGGCCAGCAGTGCGTCGGCTTTCTTCTTCTCTTCTTCGTCCACGCCGTATTTGACGATGTCGACCTGTTTGGCGGTGAAATACACCATCGCACGGTTGCCTTCGGCGAATGCCTTCATGGTCAACAGCATGCGGCGTACGTCTGGGTGCACGATGATCGGGTCAGCGGCCTTTTCCGGCGCTTTCGGGCCGGTCAGGGAGCGCATTTGCAAGCGATCACGAGCGTATTTCAGACCGCCCTGGAAGCCGATTTCGGCGTGGGCCAGACCTTGCAGCGCGGTGCCCAGACGTGCGGTGTTCATGAAGGTGAACATGCAGTTCAGGCCTTTGTTCGCCGGGCCGATCAGGAAACCGGTCGCGCCGTCGAAGTTCATCACGCAAGTGGCGTTGCCGTGGATGCCCATCTTGTGTTCCAGCGAGCCGCAGCTCACAGCGTTGCGAGTACCCACAGTGCCATCGGCATTCGGCAGGAACTTCGGAACGATGAACAGGGAAATGCCCTTGGTGCCAGCCGGTGCATCCGGCAGGCGGGCCAGTACGATGTGGACGATGTTGTCGGCCATGTCGTGTTCACCGGCCGAGATGAAAATCTTGGTGCCGGAGACTTTGTAGGAACCGTCGGCCTGAGGTTCGGCCTTGGTGCGCAGCATGCCCAGGTCGGTGCCGCAGTGCGGTTCGGTCAGGCACATGGTGCCGGTCCATTCGCCGGAGACCAGTTTGGTCAGATAGGCTTCCTGCTGCTCCGGGGTGCCGTGCTCGGAAATGGTGTTCATCGCGCCGTGCGACAGGCCCGGGTACATGCCCCACGACCAGTTGGCTTCGCCGACCATTTCGCTGACAGCCAGACCCAGCGACTCTGGCAGACCTTGACCACCGTGCTCGACGTCATGGGCCAGGCTCGGCCAGCCGCCTTCGACGAATTGCTTGTAAGCCTCTTTGAAGCCAGTCGGGGTTTTCACACCGGACTCGCTCCAGGTGCAACCTTCGATGTCGCCCACGCGGTTCAGCGGCGCCAGTACCTGCTCACAAAACTTGGCGCCTTCTTCGAGAATGGCGTCAACCATGTCCGGCGTTGCGTCTGCGCAAGCTGGAAGGCTCTGATAGTGCGCTTCGTAGCCGAGCAGTTCGTCACGAACGAAGCGAATATCACGCAAGGGGGCCTTGTAGTCAGGCATAGCGATAAACCTCTGCTGATGTAACCGGGAATGAACGACCGCATTGATTTGTTGTGACGGTCAAACAGTTGTTTGAAACATACGTTTACGCCGAAACCTTGTCAAGCGTCGATCTTTTGCCGTTCGTCATCACATTTTTCAAACGCCGGACACAGCGCCTCGACATGCATCCGAAAGGGCCATGCACACAAAAAAAGATTAGTTGAGGGAGAAGGACTTACAACGAAAAACGCCGCGAACAGTCGCGGCGTCTGGCAAAGCGGGTATCAGAAAATCAGGCGAACGTATCGATGATCGTGCCGAGCATTTCATCGGATGCCTTGGCGACTTTCGTGCCCAGTTCCACTTGAAACTTGCCCTGGGCCATCTCGGCCATGGCGCTGCCCGGATCCAGTTGCTGGCTGCGATCCACGCCGCGCAGGCGATCGATCTGGGCTTCGGAGGACTGACTGGTGACCGAACGCTCGATGGTGTTGTTGGCGATCTGGCTGGCAGCCTGATCGACGCGGTTCTGCCCGGTCTGAATCGTGCTCAAACCTGCATAAAAAGCCGTGTTTCCGGAGATTTCCATGGGAGCTCTCGTCCTTGGGAAGGATCAATGGCTGCCATTGAACCAGAGACGTCAGAAAAACACCCGTCAAAAACACTAATGGCACTGTGCCTTGTCATAGCCAAAATCAGTCGAGCAAGTCCAGTTGCAAATGCTCGGCGACCGCCTCGGCGCTGATCGCCTTGAGCTTGGGCACTCGCCCCAGGCATGGCGCTGGAATCCGCTCGGCCAGCGTCGCCAGGTTTTCCTCCAGCCGCGACGTCTTCGGATCAATGATGTTCGCCACCCATCCCGCCAGTTGCAGCCCGTCCCGGGCAATCGCCTCGGCAGTCAATAGCGCATGACTGATGCAACCCAGACGCACGCCCACCACCAGAATGACCGGCAGCTTCAGCGCAATCGCCAGATCCGACAGATTGTCCTGATCCGCCAACGGCACCCGCCAGCCACCCGCACCTTCGATCAGCGTGAAATCGGCGTTCATCGCCAGAATCTCGCGCATCGGCACCAGCAGCGATTGCACCGTCAGCGCCACACCTGCCTCTCGTGCCGCCAGATGCGGCGCAATCGCCGGCTCGAACGCCACCGGATTGACCTGTTGATACGTCAGCGGCAACGAACACTCGGCCTGCAACGCCAAGGCATCGGAGTTGCGCAGGCCTCTGGGTGTCACGACACAACCGGACGCCACCGGCTTGCCCGCCGCCGTACTCAGCCCCGCCGACCGCGCCGCATGCAGCAACCCGGCGGCGACAGTGGTCTTGCCAACGTCAGTGTCGGTTCCGGTGATGAAATAGGCTGCGCTCATAAGGGTTTCTCCAACACGGCGTAAACCACCTGATAAGTCGCCGGCAAGCCTTGTTGCTGACGGAACTGCTCGTACGCCTCGACCAGCCCGAGAATCCGCGCCCGCCCGGTGAGTCCGCCCGGCCGACCGGGATTCAGATTGTGTGCGCCCAGTGCCTTGAGTTCGTGCGTCAAGCTGCGCACATCCGGGTAATGCAGCACATGCGGCCGGTTCTCAAGACTGACCGTACGCAACCCACTGGCCGCGCACAATTGTTCATACCGGGCGAATTCGCGGAAGCGGTTGACGTGTACCAGACCATCGACCTGGCGCCAACTGTCGCGCAATTCGTACAACGTCCCTACACAAAGACTAGCAAACGCAAAAATCCCCCCTGGTTTCAGCACCCGAAACGCTTCGCCGAGCACCGATTCGAAGTCTGCGCACCACTGCACGGCGAGGCTGGAGAAAATCAGGTCGCAGGTCGAATTCTGCAACGGCAGACGCTCGGCATCGCCCGCAATAAAGTGTGTGGCACCACCCAATGGCCGGGCGTGATTGAGCATGCCTTCGGCGATATCCAGCGCCAGCCCTTCGTTCCCGGCAAAATGTTCGGCCAGCGCCCGGGTGAAATAACCGGTGCCACAGCCGAGATCCAGCCAGCGCGACGGCAGAAAATCCACCGGCAGACGATTCAGCAACTGCGTGCCGACGTCACGCTGCAACTCGGCGACGCTGTCGTAGCTGGCCGCTGCACGTGAGAAGGAAGCCGCTACCTGGCGTTTGTCAGGCAAGCCGCCGGGCAGCGCAGCAAAAGACAAATCAGTCATCACCACACTCACTTAAAAACGCCTGGATAGCACCGGCCACACCGTGGGGATCTTCCAGAAGAAACCCATGGCTGGCCTTCTCGATCAGCCCGACCTCGACATCCGCCAGCAGCGCGAACAACTCGCCCGCGGCTTCCGCCGGCACCAGCCCATCCAGCCCGCCAAACAAATGCAATTGCGGGCCTCGAAACACTTGCAAGGCATTACGCGTATCGATCTGCGCCAACAACGCCAGACCAGCCATTAACGCCGCCGGCGAAGTGTTCGGCGCGCCGCCGAGCAACAGTCGCGACAAGCCGCGCGGGTCTTGCGCACCTTGAGCACATAACAGAGAGAAACGTTTGAGGGTCTGTCGCGGGTCGGCATTGCAACCGGCCAGAAACGCATCGAAGGTCTCGCCGGGCATCGCGCTCGGCCATTGTTCATGGGCGACAAACGAAGGATTGCTCGCCAGGGTCAGCAAGCCGCAGCAATGTTCGCCACGTCGCGCCGCCAGCTCCGAAGCGAGCATCCCGCCCAGCGACCAGCCACCCAGCCAGGCATCTTCGGGAATGCGCTCATCGAGTTCGTCGAGCCAGTCCGCAGGATCGCTGGATTCCAGCTCCGGCAGCGGTTCGATTTCGACCGTCAGGTGTTCATCCAGCCCACGCAACGCAGCGGCCAGAGGCTCCAGCGGCGAAACGCCGAGGCCCCAACCCGGGAGCAGAATCAGACGATCACGCATGGCTTGGCTCCGACTTGAGTTGGGCAAAGCAATCGGCCAGTCCTTCTAACAATAGTTGCACCTGCGCCTCACTGTGGGCGGCGGTCAGGGTGACGCGCAGCCGCGCGCTGCCGGCAGGCACGGTCGGCGGGCGGATCGCAGTGACCATCAGCCCACGCTCGCGCAGCATCTGCGACAGACGCACGGCGCGACCGGCATCGCCGATCAGGATCGGCTGGATCGGCGTGAAGCTGTCCATCAGCTCCAGGCCTATCTGTTCGGCGCCGTGGCGGAACTGGCGGATCAGCGTCTGCAAATGCTCGCGGCGCCAGTGTTCGCTGCGCAGCAGTTCCAGACTTTTCAATGTTGCACAGGCCAGCGCCGGCGGCTGGCTGGTGGTGTAAATGTACGGGCGGGCGAACTGGATCAGGCTTTCGATCAACTCTTCACTGCCCGCGACGAACGCACCCGCCGTGCCGAACGCTTTGCCGAGCGTGCCGACCAGCACCGGCACATCCTCCTGGCTCAAACCGAAATGCTCGACGATCCCGCCACCGTTCGCTCCCAGCGGACCGAATCCGTGGGCGTCATCGACCATCAACCAAGCGCCTTTGGCCTTGGCCTCTCGGGCCAGCGCCGGCAGGTCGGCAAGATCGCCGTCCATGCTGAAGACGCCGTCAGTGACCACCAAAGTATTGCCGGTGGCTTTCTCCAGACGCTTGGCGAGGCTGTCGGCGTCGTTGTGCAAATAACGATTGAAGCGCGCGCCGGATAACAATCCGGCATCCAGCAACGAGGCATGATTGAGCCGGTCTTCCAGCACCGTATCGCCCTGCCCGACCAGCGCCGTAACCGCGCCGAGGTTGGCCATGTAGCCGGTGGTGAACAACAGCGCACGGGGCCTTCCGGTGAGGTCGGCCAAGGCCTCTTCCAATTCGTGATGCGGGCCGCTGTGGCCGATCACCAGATGCGAGGCACCGCCGCCGACGCCCCACGTCGAGGCACCGGCGCGCCAGGCTTCGATCACTTGCGGATGATTGGCCAGGCCCAGGTAATCGTTGTTGCAGAACGCCAGCAACGGCTGACCGTCGACCACCACTTGCGGCCCTTGCGGGCTTTCAAGCAGCGGGCGCTGGCGATAGAGATTTTCGGCACGACGGGCAGCAAGGCGTGCGGCGAGATCGAAAGACATGCAAGCCTCGAACAGTCAAATCACATGAATCAGGATGGACACCGATCCTGTGGGAGCTGGCTTGCCAGCGATGGCGGCGCCACATTCAACATCAGTGTCGACTGTCAGTCCGCTATCGCTGGCAAGCCAGCTCCCACAGGGGAGTGTTCCTTCAGCAAATCGGGGCGAGTTTCAGACCGCCGCGTTATAGAACTGCTCGCTGCTCTTCTGCTCCACCAGCGCCTGCTCGATGGCGGCCTGATGCACTTCGTCGGCATGCTCTTCACGGGCTTCCGGCTGAATGCCCAGACGTGCGAACAACTGCATGTCCTTATCGGCCTGCGGGTTGGCAGTGGTCAGCAGTTTGTCGCCGTAGAAAATCGAGTTGGCGCCGGCGAAGAACGCCAGGGCCTGCATCTGCTCGTTCATCGCTTCGCGGCCGGCGGACAGGCGCACGTGGGATTGCGGCATGAGGATGCGCGCCACGGCGAGCATGCGGATGAAGTCGAACGGATCGACATCGTCAGCGTTTTCCAGCGGCGTGCCGGCGACTTTCACCAGCATGTTGATCGGCACCGATTCCGGGTGCTCCGGCAGGTTGGCCAGCTGGATCAGCAGGTTCGCGCGGTCATCGAGGGACTCGCCCATACCGAGGATGCCGCCGGAGCAGATCTTCATCCCCGCATCGCGCACATAGGCCAGGGTCTGCAGACGCTCGGCATAGGTGCGGGTAGTGATGATGCTGCCGTAGAACTCCGGCGAGGTATCGAGGTTGTGGTTGTAGTAGTCGAGGCCGGCCTTGGCCAGCGCTTCGGTCTGGTCCTGATCGAGACGACCGAGGGTCATGCAGGTTTCCAGGCCCATGGCCTTCACGCCTTCGACCATTTTCAACACGTAAGGCATGTCCTTGGCCGACGGGTGCTTCCACGCCGCGCCCATGCAGAAACGGGTCGAACCGATGGCCTTGGCGCGGGCAGCCTCTTCGAGGACCTTCTGCACTTCCATCAGCTTTTCTTTTTCCAGGCCCGTGTTGTAGTGACCGGACTGCGGACAGTATTTGCAATCTTCCGGACAGGCGCCGGTCTTGATCGACAGCAGGGTGGAAACCTGGACGCGGTTGGCGTCGAAATGCGCGCGGTGCACCGTCTGCGCCTGAAACAGCAAGTCGTTGAATGGCTGAACGAAGAGTGCTTTGACTTCGGCCAAAGTCCAGTCGTGACGCAGGGTGGCAGTGGTGCTGGCGCTCATGGGCGATTCCTTGGTTATGCTTGGCTTGCGCCTGGGGAAACGGAATACCCACAGGCACGACACGGATGTTCGGCATATTTAAGGAAGAGCCATGCACTGTCAACCACATCAAGATAGACCGGTTTACATCTGGTTAAATATTAACCAGGCCTGTTTGATTTGCGATGAGCCGGCGGAAACCGAAACGCCCCTCTGCGTAGCCTGCGAAACCGACCTGCCCTGGCTTGGCGATCAATGCATGATTTGTGCATTGCCGCTGCCCGCAGCAGGCCTGACATGCGGCGAGTGCCTGAAGGATCCACCCGCCTTCGAACAGGTGGTGGTGCCTTGGTCCTACGGCTTCCCGGTGGACAGTCTGATCACCCGTTTCAAACACAACGCCAAATGGCCGTTTGGCCGCCTGTTGGGCGAGGTTCTCGGGCAGTTCCTGCAACATCGCTTCGACGAGGGCCTGCCACGTCCGGACGCCCTGCTGCCGGTGCCATTGGCGAACAAGCGCCTGCGTCAGCGCGGATTCAATCAGGCGGCAATGCTGGCGCAATGGCTCGGCAAGCAACTGGATCTGCCCTGTGAAGAAAATGTCCTGCGCCGTACCCAGGACACCAGCGCCCAGCAGGCACTCGACGCCAGGGCGCGTAAACGCAATTTGCGCAATGCCTTCAAGCGGGTGCCGGAGGCCGATGTACGAGGCCGGCATCTGGCCTTGGTGGATGATGTGCTGACCACCGGCGCCACAGCTCAAGCGCTGGCCCGGTTGCTGCTGGACGCGGGCGCCACGCGGGTCGACGTCTACTGCCTAGCCCGCACACCGAAACCTGGCGACGCGGCTTGACTCACACGCGCCAAGCGGCCAACTTCCTCCTCCATCAACCCAGAACAAAGCACTCGACATGTCCCTGCCCAGCCTGTTGTCCCAGCACATCGTCCGCCGCCCGCAGCGTATCGCCCTGCTGCAACACATTGCCGAACAGGGCTCGATTACCCGCGCCGCAAAAAGCGCGGGCCTGAGCTACAAAGCGGCATGGGACGCCATCGATGAACTGAACAATCTGGCGCAGAAACCCTTGGTCGAGCGGGCTGTCGGCGGCAAGGGCGGCGGCGGCGCGAAACTGTCCAGCGAAGGTGAACGGGTGCTGCGTCTTTATCAGAAGCTCCAAGCCTTGCAGGCGCAGGTGCTGGAAGCCGCCGAGGACGCCAGTGATCTGGATCTGCTCGGCCGTTTGATGCTTCGCACCAGCGCCCGCAATCAATTGCACGGCAAAGTCATCAGCATCGAGCATCAGGGCCGCAATGACCTGATCCGCCTCGAACTGGCCGAAGGCTTGTGCATCGACGCGCAGATCACCCACGACAGCACCGTGCATCTGGAGCTGCAACCGAACACCGAAGTGGTGGCACTGATCAAGGCTGGCTGGCTTGAATTACTGGGCAACGGGCAACCCGCAACATCTGGTCACAATCTTCTCGAAGGCACCCTCGAAGCCATTCTCGATGCCGAGGACGGCCCCAGCGAAGTGCGCATCGCCCTGCCCAACGGCCAGACACTCTGCGCCCTGGCTGAGCCGCTGCACCTGCGCACCCACAAACTGACCGTCGAACAACCGGTACGGGTGCAGTTCTCGCCGTCCAATGTGATCATCGGCACACCACTCTAGTCCGGGTTCCTGCAACAAAAGCGTCATCGCCTCTCATTAAGGTGGCTGCCAAAACCAAGCAGGGAGCCTGATGTGAGCCTATTAGAAGAAAACCAATCCACTGACCTGGAAAAAATGGTCGGCCTGAGCCGTCGTGGTTTCATCGGTGCCGGCGCGCTGTGCGGCGCGGCGATGTTCCTCGGTGGCAGCCTGTTGAGTCGCAGTGCCCTGGCCACCGGTGTCAGCGCCGGCAACAGCCGCCTGCTGGGCTTCGACAGCATTCCGGCCGCCACCACCGACGTCATCAGCCTGCCCAAGGGTTACAAGTCGTCGGTGCTGATCAGCTGGGGCCAGCCCCTGCACAAGAACGGCCCGGCCTTCGACCCGAGCGGCAACGGCACTGCAGCCGCACAGGAAGTGCAGTTCGGTGACAACAACGACGGCATGAGCCTGTTCGCCTTTCCAGACGACAGAAACCGCGCCCTGATGGCGATCAACAACGAATACACCAACTACCGCTACCTCTACCCTCACGGCGGCCTTCCGCAATCGGCGGAAGACGTGCGCAAGGCCCTGGCCTGCGAAGGTGTCTCGGTGATCGAAGTGGCGCGCAAGAACGGTCAATGGCAGTTCGTTCAGGGTTCGCGCTACAACCGCCGCATCCACGGCAACTCACCGCTGCGCATCAGCGGCCCGGCGGCCGGTCATGAATTGATGAAAACCAGCGCCGACAAGCACGGCAAGAAAGTCCTCGGCACCTTCCAGAACTGCGCCAACGGCAAGACACCGTGGGGCACTTATCTGACGTGTGAAGAGAACTTCACCGACTGCTTCGGCAGCAGCAATGCCCAGCAACAGTTCGATCCGGCGCAGAAACGCTACGGCGTGACGGCCGCCAGTCGCGAGATCAACTGGCATCCGTTCGATCCGCGCTTCGACATGGCCAAGAACCCGAACGAGCTCAACCGTCACGGCTGGGTGGTGGAAATCGACCCGTTCGACCCGCAATCGACGCCGGTCAAACGCACCGCCCTCGGTCGCTTCAAACACGAAAACGCTGCCCTGGCCGAGACCGACGACGGTCGCGCCGTGGTGTACATGGGCGACGACGAACGCGGCGAGTTCATCTACAAGTTCATCAGCCGCGACCGCATCAACCACCGCAACGCGAAAGCCAACCGCGACATCCTCGATCACGGCACCCTGTACGTGGCGAAGTTCGATGCGGGCGACGGCAACCCCGACCACCCGAAAGGCCAGGGCCAGTGGATCGAACTGACCCACGGCAAGAACGGCATCGACGCCAGCAGCGGTTTTGCCGATCAGGCCGAAGTGCTGATTCACGCGCGTCTGGCAGCCAGTGTGGTCGGCGCCACGCGCATGGACCGTCCGGAGTGGATCGTGGTCAGCCCGAAAGACGGCCAGGTTTATTGCACCCTGACCAACAACGCCAAACGCGGCGAAGACGGGCAACCGGTGGGCGGGCCGAACCCCCGCGAGAAAAACGTCTACGGACAGATCCTGCGCTGGCGCACTGACCGCGACGATCACGGCTCCAAAACTTTCGTCTGGGACCTGTTCGTGGTGGCCGGCAACCCGAGCGTGCACGCCGGCACGCCGAAGGGAGGCTCGTCGAACATCACGCCGCAGAACATGTTCAACAGCCCTGACGGTCTCGGTTTCGACAAGGCCGGCCGACTGTGGATTCTCACCGACGGTGATTCGAGCAACGCCGGGGACTTTGTCGGAATGGGCAACAACCAGATGCTCTGCGCCGATCCTGCGACCGGTGAGATTCGCCGGTTCATGGTCGGACCGATCGGTTGTGAAGTCACCGGGATCAGTTTCTCGCCGGATCAGAAAACCCTGTTTGTCGGGATTCAGCATCCGGGCGAGAACGGCGGCTCGACCTTCCCCGAGCACCTGCCGAACGGCAAGCCACGCTCTTCGGTGATAGCGATTACCCGTGAGGATGGCGGGATCGTCGGCGCCTGATGCTGCGACGCTCTGATCGTTCCCGTGCGCTGCACGGGAACGATCCCCTCAAGACAGCCCGTCTGCGCTACCATGCTGGGCCGGACGCGGCAGCCTGCTGCGCGCAGGAGTCAGCATGGCCCACCCGTTTGAAACCCTCACCCCAGACCTCGTGCTCGATGCCGTCGAAAGCATCGGTTTCCTGAGCGATGCGCGCATCCTGGCGCTCAACAGTTACGAAAACCGCGTCTATCAGGTCGGCATCGAAGACTCGGAACCGCTGATCGCCAAGTTCTATCGCCCGCAGCGCTGGACTAACGAGGCCATTCTCGAAGAACACCAGTTCACCTTCGAACTGGCCGACGTCGAGATCCCGGTGGTGGCGCCACTTGTCCACAATGGCGAAACCCTGCACGAACACGCCGGTTTTCGTTTCACCCTGTTTCCCCGTCGCGGTGGCCGCGCGCCGGAACCGGGCAATCTCGATCAGCTGTATCGCCTCGGCCAGTTGCTCGGGCGCATGCACGCGGTCGGCGGAACGAAGCCGTTCGAACACCGAGAAGCGCTGACCGTGCAGAACTTCGGCCATGCGTCGCTGACCACTTTGCTGGAAGGCAACTTCATTCCGAAAAGTCTGTTGCCGGCCTACGAGTCTGTCGCCCGCGATCTGCTCAAGCGTGTGGAAGACGTCTACGCCGCCACGCCGCACCAGAACATCCGCATACACGGCGACTGCCACCCCGGCAACATGATGTGCCGCGACGAGATGTTCCACATCGTCGACCTCGACGACTGCCGCATGGGTCCGGCGGTGCAGGACATCTGGATGATGCTCGCCGGCGATCGCCAGGAGTGTCTCGGACAGCTGTCGGAGTTGATGGACGGCTACAACGAGTTCCACGATTTCGATCCCCGCGAACTGGCGCTGATCGAACCACTGCGCGCCTTGCGCCTGATGCATTACAGCGCGTGGCTGGCCCGACGCTGGGACGATCCGGCGTTCCCTCACAGTTTTCCGTGGTTCGGCACGGAGCGGTATTGGGGCGATCAGGTGCTGGCGTTGCGTGAGCAACTGTCGGCGCTGAACGAAGAGCCGTTGAAGCTTTTCTGACACGACACGTCTATACAACTGCCCGTACAATCGCTGCTTTGTTAGCTGCCTAAGCAAGGATTCTGCATGCAAGCCGCCAACCCGCGTCGCGGGTACATTCTGGGCCTCAGCGCCTACATCATCTGGGGACTGTTCCCGCTCTACTTCAAAGCCATCGCCGAAGTGCCGGCGGTGGAAATCATCATCCACCGGGTGCTGTGGTCAGCGCTGTTCGGCGCGCTGCTGTTGATGGTCTGGAAACACCCGGGCTGGTGGCAGGAGCTGCGCGATAACCCTAAACGCCTGGCGATTCTCGCGCTCAGCGGCACGCTGATCGCGGCCAACTGGCTGACCTACGTCTGGTCGGTGAACAACGGCCGGATGCTTGAGGCGAGTCTCGGTTACTACATCAACCCATTGGTTAACGTGCTGCTGGGCATGTTGATCCTCGGCGAACGCCTGCGTCGCATGCAGTGGCTGGCGGTCGGTCTGGCGGCGGTCGGTGTGGCGCAGCAGGTGTGGCAGGTCGGCAGTCTGCCTTGGGTATCGCTGGTGTTGGCGTTGACCTTCGGTTTCTACGGACTGATCCGCAAGCAGGCGCCAGTCAAAGCATTGCCGGGGCTGGTGGTGGAAACCTGGATGCTGGTGCCGATCGCCCTCGCATGGCTGCTGTTCAATCCGACCGCGACCAGTGCTCAGGCCGAGTTCTGGACGACCTCCGAAGCCTGGTGGCTGGTGGCCGCCGGCCCGGTGACGCTGGTGCCGCTGGTGTGCTTCAACGCCGCCGCGCGGCATCTGCCTTACACCACCCTCGGCTTCCTGCAATACCTGGCACCGACTCTGGTGCTGCTGCAAGCCGTGCTGCTGTTCGGTGAGCACTTGTCGTCCAGCACGCTGATCGCCTTCATGTTTATCTGGGCCGGTCTGGCAGTGTACAGCGTCGATGCGTGGATAAGTCTGCGCCGGCGCAGCTGATCAAAAAACGTACAAAACTCCGCAGGCCACGGTTCTCGTGGCCTGCATCGTTCCTTCCCAAGGTTATCCACAGCGTGATCCCCGCTGTTTGTGCGCAAGTCACTGAATGCTGGCGTTTTTTTGATCAATTCACGCAAAGCCAAGTCGGACGTGGCCTGGCGGTCAGTCTCTACAGGTTATCCACAGGCAGGTGCACGTTTAAACTGGATAACCCGATCCGTCTTCACGGGTCGGTGCGCAGCACCAATTCCACCATCAAGTCATCGGCCAGGGTTTCCAGGCGCGATTGCAGCACGTCCAGTGAAAGAGTCAGGGGCACCGCCAGAATCGCTTCGGCGTGAAACAGTGGCTCGCTGCTCATCGGCGCCGGACGCACTTCGGTCACCAGCCGCTCGAGGTTCACACCCTGCTCGCTCAGCAACCGGGTGATATCGCGCACGATGCCCGGACGATCATTGCCCACCAGTTCCATGGCAATCGGTTTCCAGGTGCAGGCCTGCTCGATACCGCTTTCGGCCACCAGCACACGAATGCCCTGCGCCGACAACGCTTGTAAGGCATCGACTAATTCGTCGTAAGCCTCTGCCGGCACGCCGACCCGCAGGATCCCGGCGAACTGCCCGGCCATTCGCGACATGCGGCTTTCCAGCCAGTTGCCGCCGTGCTCGGCGATGCATTGGGCGATGCGCTCGACCTGCCCGGGCTTGTCCGGCGCGAAGACGGTGAGTACGAGGTGATCCATGGCGCAGCCCTCTTGTCATGACTTTTGTTATAGAAAAGCAAGTATAGGCAAGCGTTCGACAGACGCCTCAGACGCTCGAATTAACCAATCGTGTACAACTTTTTATATTTAACTGGAACAATCCATTGGTTTTTTGAGAACATCCCGTTCCGCGCCGTGACCGCAATGCGTCATGGGGTCGCAGAACGACGTAATTAGTCTGATTTTCACAACCGCAACTCATCATGTAGTATGCCGCAGCGCGCACTACATAACGCTGGATCGATGTCTGCCCAAGGCACGTTCGCAACCCTGAAAGCCCCGTCAGCAAGGCCCCCAAGCCGTTGATTGGTCCCAACCCAGCCGCCAGCAATGGCATGTACTGGTCGAGGGGTTTGTGGTTTAAATGGCCAGAGGCTTCATTGTTAAATTGAAGAGCTGAAAAGCGAAATAGCTGAGCAGAGTGAGGCAAGCAATGACTGAACACGTTCAAGTCGGTGGCCTGCAGGTCGCCAAAGTCCTGTTCGACTTCGTGAACAACGAAGCCATTCCCGGTACCGGCCTCACCGCCGACAAATTCTGGGAAGGTGCCGACAAGGTCATTCACGACCTGGCGCCGAAGAACAAAGCCCTACTCGCCAAACGCGATGACTTCCAGGCTCGTATCGACGGCTGGCACCAGAGCCGTGCCGGTCAGCCGCACGACGCCGTGGCTTATAAAGCCTTCCTGCAAGAGGTCGGTTATCTGCTGCCAGAAGCGGCTGATTTCCAGGCAACGACGCAAAACGTCGACGACGAAATCGCCCGTACCGCCGGCCCGCAACTCGTGGTTCCGGTGATGAACGCCCGCTTCGCCCTCAACGCCTCGAACGCCCGCTGGGGTTCGCTGTACGACGCCCTGTATGGCACCGACGCCATCAGCGAAGCCGGCGGCGCGGAAAAAGGCAAAGGCTACAACAAGGTGCGTGGCGATAAAGTCATCGCCTTCGCCCGTGCGTTCCTCGACGAAGCCGCGCCACTGGCCGCAGGCTCCCACGTCGATTCCACCGGCTACAAGATCGCTGACGGCAAACTGCTGGTCACCCTCAAGGGCGGCAGCACCAGCGGCCTGCGCAACGATGCACAACTGATTGGCTTCCAGGGCGACGCCAATGCGCCGATAGCGATCCTGCTGAAAAACAACGGCCTGCATTTCGAAATCCAGATCGACGCCAGCACCCCAGTCGGCCAGACCGATGCCGCCGGCGTCAAAGACATCCTGATGGAAGCGGCGCTGACCACCATCATGGACTGCGAAGACTCCGTGGCTGCCGTCGATGCCGACGACAAGGTGGTGATCTACCGCAACTGGCTCGGCCTGATGAAGGGCGACCTCGCGGAATCCGTGTCCAAGGGCGGCCAGACCTTCACCCGTACCATGAACCCGGATCGCACCTACACCAAGGTCGACGGCAGCGAACTGACCCTGCACGGCCGCTCGCTGTTGTTCGTGCGTAACGTTGGTCACCTGATGACCATCGATGCGATTCTCGACAAAGACGGCAACGAAGTGCCGGAAGGCATCCTCGACGGTCTGGTCACGTGCCTGGCGGCGATGCACAACCTCAACGGCAACACCTCGCGCAAGAACACTCGCACCGGTTCGGTCTACATCGTCAAACCGAAGATGCACGGCCCGGAAGAAGCGGCGTTCACCAACGAGTTGTTCGGTCGCATCGAAGACGTGCTGGGCTTGAAGCGCAACACGCTGAAAGTCGGGATCATGGACGAGGAGCGCCGCACCACGGTCAACCTCAAGGCCTGCATCAAGGCCGCCAGCGAGCGCGTGGTGTTCATCAACACCGGTTTCCTCGACCGCACCGGCGATGAAATTCACACCTCCATGGAAGCCGGCCCGATGGTGCGCAAGGCCGACATGAAGGCCGAGAAGTGGATCGGCGCCTATGAAAACTGGAACGTCGATATCGGTCTGAGCACCGGCCTGCAAGGTCGTGCGCAAATCGGTAAAGGCATGTGGGCGATGCCCGACCTGATGGCAGCGATGCTCGAACAGAAAATCGCTCACCCGATGGCCGGCGCCAACACTGCCTGGGTTCCATCGCCGACGGCCGCTGCGCTGCACGCGCTGCACTACCACAAGGTCGACGTGTTCGCCCGTCAGGCCGAGCTGGCCAAACGTGCCCGCGCTTCGGTCGATGACATCCTGACCATCCCGCTGGCGGTCAACCCGAACTGGACCCCGGAGCAGATCAAGAACGAACTGGACAACAACGCCCAGGGCATTCTCGGTTACGTGGTGCGCTGGATCGACCAGGGCGTGGGCTGTTCGAAAGTGCCGGATATCAACGATGTCGGCCTGATGGAAGACCGTGCGACGCTGCGTATCTCCAGCCAGCACATCGCCAACTGGCTGCGCCACGGTGTGGTGACCGAAGCGCAAGTGATGGAAAGCCTCAAGCGCATGGCGCCGGTAGTGGACCGTCAGAATGCCAACGACCCGCTGTACCGTCCGCTGGCCCCGAACTTCGACAGCAACATCGCCTTCCAGGCGGCGGTCGAACTGGTGATCGAGGGCACCAAACAGCCGAACGGCTACACCGAGCCGGTCCTGCACCGTCGTCGCCGCGAGTTCAAGGCTGCCAACGGCCTGTAACTTGCGCGGATGCCGGACATGAAAAAGCCCTGATCTTTTGATCAGGGCTTTTTTGTTTGCGCCGGATTGGCTAGGGCTCGATGCCCAGCTCATGCCTGACCAGTCCAAGCAATTTGGCGGTATCGATCGGTTTGAGCAGAAAATCCACCACACTCAAATGCATCGCCGCAATCGCGTCCTTCACGTCGGCATCGCCCGACACAATGATGATCGGCAACGCCGCCCGCACTGACTCGCGCACCTGGCGGATCAACTCCAGACCATCGACGTTGCCCATGCGCAGGTCTGTGATCACCAGTCCGATCGAAGGTTTTTCCGCGAGCATTTTCAGGGCGGTTTCGCCGCTGGCCGCGGTCAGGCAGCGAATGCCATCCAATCCGAGAATCTCCGACAACAGCTCCCGGGCGTCCTTGTCGTCGTCGACGATCAATACACGTTGCGGTGGCAAATCGGGTTCGAGCATTACAGCGCTGAGCGCTTCCCGCTCGGCGTCGCTCAAAATATCGTGGTCGGACATGGCGTTCTCTACGTTTTCAATTCAGTCCCCTGGCACAGTGGTCAGACATCGCTGGGCAGAGCTTCAATGTGCACTTCGTCGGATTTTTTTCCAAGGGGCGAACCGAAGAATTTCCGACTGATTTTGTAGGGCATATCCGAAAACTCCCCAACGGCATGCCCAACCTAGACTTACGTCCAATGGGCACCCCGCGCGATGGGGTCGACCATGGCTGCAACGATCCGACAACAACAATTCGAAAAAGACTGCGGTAATGGTTATGAGTAAAGCGGACGCCTTCACCCAGGCAGGGAAAACCGCGGTGTTGCAGAACATTCAGGGCACTTTGCAATTCCTCCAGCGCTTCCCCCCTTTCAATCAGATGGAACACGCCCACCTGGCCTACCTGGTGGAGCAATGCCAGCTGCGCTTCTATGGTCAGGGCGAGAGCATCATCAAGCCCGCCGACGGGCCGGTCGAACACTTCTACATCGTCAAGCAGGGCCGGGTGGTCGGTGAGCGCCCACACACGGCCAAGGGCGGCACCGAAACCACGTTTGAAATCACCACTGGCGAGTGTTTTCCCCTCGCCGCGCTGCTCGGCGAACGGGCGACCCGCACCGAGCATCTGGCCGGCGAAGACACCTTCTGCCTGCAACTGAACAAACTGGCGTTCATCAAGCTGTTCGCCCTTTCCAATACCTTCCGCGACTTCGCCCTTCGCGGGGTCAGCAGCCTGCTCGATCAGGTCAACCAGCAAGTTCAGCAGAAAGCCGTGGAAACCCTCGGCACCCAATACTCGCTGAACACCCGCCTGGGCGAATTGGCGATGCGCCATCCAGTGACCTGCAGCCCTTCCACCCCACTGCGCGAAGCGGTGAAGCTGATGCACGAACAACAGGTCGGCAGCATCGTCGCGGTGGATGAACACAAGGCGCCGCTGGGGATTTTCACCCTGCGCGATCTGCGGCATGTCGTGGCTGAAGGGGTTGGCGATTTCAGCGAGCCGATCGAACGCCACATGACGCACTCGCCGTTCTATCTGTCGCCGGATCACAGCGCCTTCGACGCGGCGATTGCCATGACTGAACGGCACATCGCCCACGTGTGTCTGGTCAAGGATCAGCGCCTGTGCGGCGTGGTTTCCGAACGGGATCTGTTTTCGCTGCAGCGGGTCGATCTGGTGCACCTGGCCCGGACCATCCGCAGCGCCCAGCGAGTCGAGCAACTGGTGACCCTGCGCGGCGAGATCGGCCAACTGGTGGAACGCATGCTCGCTCACGGCGCGTCCTCGACCCAGATCACCCACATCATCACCCTGCTCAACGATCACACCGTGTGCCGGGTGATCGAACTGACCCTCGTCGAGAAAGGCAACCCCGGCGTGCCATTCAGCTGGTTGTGTTTCGGCAGCGAAGGCCGGCGCGAGCAGACCCTGCACACCGATCAGGACAACGGCATTCTGTTCGAAGCCCGGGATGCGGCCCACGCGGCGGAGATTCGCGGCAAACTGCTGCCGATTGCCCAGCAGATCAACAACAGCCTGGCGCAATGCGGCTTCACCCTGTGCAAGGGCAACATCATGGCCGGCAATCCTCAGCTATGTCTGTCCCGTGCCGAATGGGCCCGACGGTTTGCCGCGTTCATTCGCGAGGCGACGCCGGAGAACCTGTTGGGTTCCAGCATCTATTTCGACCTGCGGGTGGTCTGGGGTGATGAACAGGGTTGCGAGCAATTGCGCCGGGGGATTCTCGATCAGGTCGGCGACAATCGCCTGTTCCAGCGGATGATGGCCGAGAACGCCTTGCGCAACCGTCCGCCGGTTGGGCGTTTCCGTGAGTTCGTGCTGACGAAAAAGAACGGCGAGAAAGCCACGCTGGACCTGAAGATCCAGGGCCTGACCCCGTTTGTCGACGGTGCGCGCCTGCTCGCGCTGGCCAACGGCATCGACGCCAACAACACCCTCGAACGCTTCCGCCAGCTTGTGGATAAAGAAGTCATCGACCGACTGGATGGCGCCGCGTACGAAGAGGCGTATCACTTCATCCAGCAGACGCGCATGCAGCAGCATCAACTGCAGACCCGGGAAAACCTGCCGTATTCGAACCGGGTCGATCCCGACAGCCTCAATCATCTGGACCGGCGCATCCTGCGCGAATCCCTGCGCCAGGCCCAGCGCCTGCAAAGCAGCCTGACCTTGCGGTATCAGCTATGAGCCTGTTTTCGTGGCTGCGCCCGGCCAGCCCCGTTCTGCCGGACAATCTGCGACAACGCCTGGCGAAACTGCCGGCGATCCGCGGACTGAGCGAGTGCAGTCTGCGCGAACAGCGCTGGGTGGTGCTGGATCTGGAAACCACCGGGCTCAATCTGAACAAGGATCGGGTGCTGTCGATCGGCGCGGTGGTGATCGAGGACGGTGCGATCGATTTCAGCCAGCAATTCGAACGCACCCTGCAATGTCGCGAACTGAAACTCGGCCCCAGTGTGTTGATCCATGGACTGGGGCCGAACGCGATTGCCGCCGGCAGCGAACCGGCCGAGGCTCTGGTCGATTTGCTGGAGTTTATCGGGGACAGTCCGGTGCTGGCGTTTCATGCGCCGTTCGATCAGCACATGCTGGGCCGCGCCATGAAAGAACACCTGGGGTACAAATTGCAGCAGGTGTTTCTGGATGTCGCCGACATCGCACCACTGGTTTGCCCACAAGCGCACATCCGCGAGGCAGGGCTGGACGAATGGATCGACAGGTTCAGGCTTGAAGTGTTCGAACGCCACCACGCCAGCGCCGATGCGCTGGCCACGGCGGAGCTGGCGTTGATTCTGTTCAGTCGCGCGCGTCAGCAACAGATCCACAGTCCGCTGAATCTGCAGCAACGCCTGAGCCAGTGGAAGCGCCGTCAGCAGACACATTCGTTCTGAGTCCCGGGTTGTCGCCCGACAACCCGACCGGTGGCCAATTGCTAACCATTCCCACCTCTGCCACAATCGCGAACAATTCTCGTTGGTTAACATTTCCCAGTCGGTGTTTTCGTGTCGTCAGCCCAAAGCCCTCACAGTGAGCTCGTCGGTGCGTTGTATCGCGACCACCGCGGTTGGCTGCTGGCCTGGCTGCGGCGCAACGTGGCCTGCCCGCAACGCGCCGAGGACCTGAGTCAGGACACCTTCGTCCGCCTGCTCGGCCGCGACGAACTGCTGACGCCCCGCGAACCCCGGGCCTTTCTGGTAGCCATCGCCAAGGGCTTGTTGTTCGACTACTTCCGCCGGGCAGCGCTGGAACAGGCGTATCTGACCGAACTGACGCTGATTCCCGAAGGCGAGCAGCCGTCGGTGGAAGAGCAACAACTGATCCTCGAAGACCTCAAGGCCATCGACCGCATGCTCGGCAAGCTGTCGACCAAGGCCCGCGCCGCTTTCCTTTATAACCGTCTCGACGGCCTGACCCATGCCGAGATCGCCGACAAACTCGGCGTGTCGGTCCCCCGCGTGCGTCAGTACCTGGCCCAGGGCATCCGTCAGTGCTACATCGCCCTGTACGGTGAGCCGACGTGAACCCGGCCAGTTCCAGACCGGTGCCGGCCCATGTGCTGGATGCAGCGATCGCCTGGCAATTGACCCTCGACTCCAGCAGTCCGCTGGAGCGCGAAGAGTTCGCCAAATGGCACGCCGCCAATGAAGAGCATGCCCGCGCCTGGCGCCAGCTGGGCATGCTCGACCAGCGTTTCAGCGTGGCCAACGGCCCGGCACGCAGCGCATTGCTGCAATCTCGCGAAGGCATCCGCCGTCGGGTACGCAAACTGGGCAGCGGGCTGGCCAGTGTCGTGGCGGTGGTCGGTCTGGCGTTGTTTGCCGGCGAACGTTATCTGCCGCTGGATTACTGGCTCGCCGATCAGCGCACCGCCACCGGTGAACAACGTACCGTGCGGCTGGCGGACGGCACCGTGGTCAATCTCAACACTCATAGCGCCATGGATGTGCGGTTCGATGAAAAGCAGCGGCTGATCGTGCTGCAGGAAGGTGAAATCCTCATCGAAACCGGTCATGGCGATGCGCGGCCGTTCCTCGTCGAAACCGCCGAGGGCAGCATGCGCGCCCTGGGCACGCGTTTCCTGGTCAAGCGAGAAGACGCCGGCACGCGCCTGAGTGTGCTGCAGTCGGCGGTCGCGGCGCATCCGCAATCCGATCCGCAGGAACAGATCCTGCGCGAAGGCCAGCAAGTGCTGATCCGCCACAACGGTCTGGATTCGGTGATGGCGCTCAACCCCGGCGTCGATGCCTGGACCCGCGGCATGCTGGTGGTGGACAACGCCCGCCTGGAAGACCTGGTGCATGAACTCGGTCGTTATCGTCGTGGCCATCTGGGCATCTCACCGGAGGTGGCCGATCTGCGCATCACCGGCAGCTTCCCGCTGCACGATACCGACAAGGCGCTGAACGCCCTGCTGCCGACGCTGCCAGTGCAGATCGAGCAGCACACGCCATGGTGGGTCACCGTGGCCAAGGCTGATCCGAAGCCTTGATCCTCTGTCATGACGCGGGCCGTTTCGCGTTAATCGACATTATTTTCATCCAGCCCTATCACTTTTCGAATCTCGTCCGGCACACAGGCAATTGAGAAATATTTCCATTCAGGAGCCGCCGTATGTCCCGTTCGCTAGACACCTTGTTGCGCCCCAGTTTGCTGGCGGTCGCCATTGTCCTCTGCACCCCGCTGGCCAGCAGCCAACTGATCGCCGCTGAACAGGCCTCGAGCGTACGCGCCTACAACCTGCCGGCCGCGCCCCTGTCGACCACCCTTAACCAGATCGCCAGCCAGGGCGGCCTCACGCTGTCGCTGAACCCGTCGCTGGCGGCGGGCAAGACCTCGGCGCCGGTCAACGGCCAATATGACGCAGCCGGCGCCCTGCGCGCGGCCCTGCGTGGCACGGGTCTGCAACTGCAACAGAGCGGCACCGGGACCTACACTCTGGTCGCCGTGCCGGATGGCGTGGTGGCGTTGCCGGAAACTTCCGTGATCAGTGTGGAAAACACCGAAACGGCCTGGGGCCCGGTCGAAGGCTACACCGCCACTCGCACTGCCGCCGGCACCAAGACCGACACCGCGCTGGTCGAAGCGCCGCGTTCGATTTCCGTCGCCACCCGCCAGCAGATGGACGATCGCAGCGTGCACAGTCTCGATGATGCCGTGCGCTACATGCCGGGCATCACCGCCAGCAGCTACGGCAGCGACACCCGCGCCGACTGGCTGCGCGTGCGCGGCTTCGAACCGACTCAGTTCCTCGACGGCCTGCCGCTGCCAAAAGGCGTGTACGCCAACCCGAAACAGGAAACCTGGAACCTCGACCGCCTCGCCCTGCTGCGCGGCCCGGCTTCGTCCGTGTACGGCCAGACCCCGCCTGGCGGCCTGCTGGACATGGTCAGCCGTCGCCCGAGCGATGTGCAGAGCAGCGAAATCCAGCTGCAATACGGCAGCGACAACCACCGTCAGATCAACTTCGCCAGCACCGGCAAGATCGATGACGCTGGCCAGTTTCTCTACGGCCTCAGCGGCGTGGTGCGTGACAGCGACACGCAGATCGACCACATCGAAAACAAGCGCTACAACATCGCGCCAAGCCTGACCTGGAACATCGACGACGACACCAAATTCACCCTGCTGACCCAGTTCACCCGCGACGATACCGGCATCACCAGCCAGTTCCTGCCGGTGCAGGGCACCAAGATCGACATGCCGTTCGGCAAGGTTTCCCATCACAAGAATCTGGGCGATCCGGACTGGGAATACTACGACCGCACCTACTACGCGCTGGGCTATGCCTTCGAACATCGCCTGAACGATGTGTGGCAGTTCAAGCAGAACCTGCGTTACACCAAGTCGGATCTGTCGTTCCAGGGCATTACCGTCGGCTCCTACCCGTTCACTCAAGTGGACAATGACGGCAACGTTGGCCGCTCGACCACCATCGTCGACGAAGACATCAGCCAGTTCGCCGTGGACAACAACTTCCAGGCCGACTTCGCCACCGGTGATATCCGCCACACCCTGCTGCTGGGTCTGGATCACCAGCGCAGCAATACCAACTACACCTCGATCTTCGGCAGTGCGCCGGACATCAACGTGAACAACCCGATCCATGGTCAGCCGATCGTGCGTCCGGCGCGCTCCACCGCGTTCTATGACTACAACCAGAAGACCTACCAGACCGGCCTCTACATCCAGGACCAGATGGCCCTGGACCAATGGCGCCTGACCCTCGGTGGCCGTGAAGACTGGGTGCACACCGGTACCCAGTTCATCAACAAGGCCGATGCGACCAACACCGAGCGCGACAAGGCCTTCAGCGGTAACGCGGCGATCAGCTACGTGTTCGACTCCGGTTTCGTGCCGTACCTGTCGTACGCCGAATCCTTCCAGCCCACCAGTGGCGCCGACGCCTCCTCCACTGAATCGCTCAAGCCCACCGAAGGCAAGCAGTGGGAACTGGGCATCAAGTACCAACCTCCCGGCAGCAAGACCCTGCTGTCCGCAGCCGTGTATGACCTGACCCAGAAAAACGTCTCGGTAAGCTCCTTCGTCAACGGCGTATCGATCACCAGCCAGACCGGCGAGGTGAAAGTCAAAGGCCTGGAGCTGGAAGCCACCTCCGATGTTACCGACAACCTGAAGGTCATCGCCGCGTACACCCTGGCCAAGTCCGAAGTGCAGAACGGCGTCGACAAGGGCAATCGTCTGCAACTGATGCCGAACCAGCAGGCCTCGCTGTGGGCCGACTACACCTGGCACAGCGGCGTGCTCGACGGCTTCGGCATCGGCGCCGGTGCGCGCTACACCGGCAACACCTACGGCGACAAGGCCAACACCTGGCTGGGCAAGGCGGACGCCTACACCGTGTTCGATGCCAGCGTGCATTACGACCTCGGTCGTCTGGACAACAGCCTCAAAGGCGCGTCGCTGGCAGTCAACGCCACCAACCTGCTGGACAAGGACTACATCTCCACCTGTGACAGCTTCTACTGCTACTACGGCGACCAGCGCAGCGTCATCGCCAGCGCCACCTACAAGTGGTAAGCGTCTGAGCTGAAACCGGCCCGGCAACCAGGCCGTCCCTCGTGGACGGCTTTGGTGCTCTTTAAGGTCATCAAATGAAAAGTAAAACAATTCGCCGCTGGTCGTTCGTCCACACCTGGACCAGCCTGATCTGCACCGTGTTTTTGCTGCTGCTGGCCCTGACCGGCCTGCCGCTGATCTTTCATCACGAGATCGAGCATCTGCTCGGTGACGCACCTCAAGTGCGCGAGATGCCGGCCGATACGCCGCACCTGAATCTGGCGCAACTGGTGCAAGCCGCCGAAGCCCATCGCCCCGGCGAAGTCGTGCAGTATTTCGGTTTCGAAGACGACGAGCCGAACACTGTGCTGACGATCATGGCGAAGACTGCCGGCACCGAGCCGAATTCCTCGCACACCTTCATGCTTGATGCGCGGACCGGAGAAGCCCTGGAAACACCATCGGCCAATGGCGGGCTGATGCTGTTCATCCTGCGCCTGCACGTCGACATGTTTGCCGGTCTGGCGGGCAAGTTGCTGCTGGCGTTCATGGGTGTGTTGTTCGTGGTCGCCATCGTGTCCGGGACGGTGTTGTACCTGCCGTTCATGCGTCGCCTGGATTTCGGCAGCGTGCGCCGGGACAAATCCACCCGACTGCGCTGGCTCGACCTGCATAACCTGATCGGCATCGTGACCCTGACCTGGGCACTGGTGGTCGGCGTCACCGGGGTGATCAGCGCCTGTGCCGATCTGATCATCGCGGCCTGGCGCAACGATTCGCTCAACACCATGATCGCGCCCTACCGCGATGCGCCACCGCTGACTCACCTCGCCCCGGCCACCCGCCTGCTGGATATCGCCGGCGAAGTCGCTCCGGGGATGAAACCGGACTTCATCGCCTTCCCCGGCACCCGCTTCTCCAGCGAGCACCATTACTCGGTGTTCATGAAGGGCGGCACCCACCTGACCTCGCATCTGCTGACGCCGGTGCTGATCGACGCCAGCAACCTGCAGGTCACGGCAGTCGCCGAACGGCCGTGGTACATGGACGCCATGGGCATGTCGCAGCCGCTGCACTTTGGTGACTACGGCGGCATGCCGATGAAAATCCTCTGGGCCACGCTGGACGTGCTGACCATCATCGTCCTCGCCAGCGGCGTGTATCTGTGGGTGGTGCGACGCAGGGCCGCAAGACCGGTGCTGGAACCGGCGCAGGCCTCTGCATGAAGCCGCGTCAGTCGAATTTCTGGAAGGTCTTCAGCACACCGCTGGTGATCGCGCTGCTGAGTGCAGCGGGCCTGTTCGCGGCGCTGCTGGGGGACGGGATCTGGGATGGTTTGAGCTGGATTGGCCTCGGAGTGCCGGCAATTCTGGGATTGAAGGGATTACTGCAGCGAAGCTGAAAAACCTGTGGGAGCGAGCCTGCTCGCGATAGCGGATTTTCAGTCACCTGGATTGTGAATGAACAGACGCTATCGCGAGCAGGCTCGCTCCCACAAAGAGCTTGAGCCAAGGCGCTGACAGGCTATGCTGCCCGTCATTGCCCCTGACCGAGACCCTGCCGATGTCCGCTCCCAGCATGACCCTGTTCCACAACACCCTGTCCCCGTTCGTGCGCAAAGTCATGGTGCTGCTGCACGAGACCGGCCAGCAGGATCGCGTAGCGCTGCAGGACTGTGTGCTCAGCCCTGTCAGCCCGGATCCCGCCCTCAACGAAGACAACCCGCTGGGCAAGATCCCGGCCCTGCGCCTGGCCGACGGCAATGTCATCCATGACAGCCGGGTGATCCTCGATTACCTCGACCACCAGCACGTCGGCAATCCGCTGATTCCCCGCGACGGCTCGGCCCGCTGGCGGCGCCTGACGCTGGCCTCGATGGCCGACGGGATCATGGACGCCTCGGTCATGGTGCGTTACGAGCAAGTGCTGCGCGCCCCGGAAAAACACTGGGACGAATGGCTCGAAGCCCAGCGCGAAAAGATCCGCCGCGCCCTCGCCCTGCTGGAGCGCGACGCGATTGCCGAACTGACCTGCCACTTCGACGTCGCTTCGATCAGCGTGGCCTGTGCGCTGGGTTATCTGGATCTGCGCTTCCCGGATCTGGGCTGGCGTGAAGCCAACCCGCAGCTGGCCAACTGGTTCTTTGAAGTGAGCCAGCGGCCGTCGATGATAGCGACGATGCCGAAAGTTTGATGCGCGGGGCGGGAGGCAACGACGCAAAGATCAGCGTCATCAACACCTCGGCCTCCCGCTGCTCCTCACGCAGCCCCACGAACCGGCTCATTGCACCGCTCCGATATCGAATTCCAGCGGTTTGGCCGGTTTCTGCCCGATCCCGTACCAGTCCAGATTGCGGGTCAGCACCATGAACACGCCGAGCAGACCGAACAGCAGCAGCGAGCCCATCAGCAGCGCGTAATCCTCGGCGCTCAACAAGCCATAGAGCAAGCCGTACAACGCCGCCAGCCCCACCGAAAAACTCAAGCCGTGGCGCACGCTGCGCAGCACGTGGCAGACATAAAACCCGATCAACACCACGCAACCGCTGGCCGACAACAGATACGCGAGAGCAAAACCGATGTGCTCGGACAACGACAAAAGCAGCAGATAAAAGAACGCCAGCGCCACACCCACCAGCGCGTATTGCACCGGGTGCACCGCCAGGCTTTTCAGCACTTCGAACAGGAAGAAACCGGCAAATGTCAGGACGATGAACAGCAGCGCATATTTGATCGCCCGGTCACTCTTCAGATACTGGTCCACCGGATCGATGAAACTCACGCCGAAACTGCGCCCGCTGAACCCCTCGCAATCATTGCCCGACACGCAACGGTTCATGGCTTCTTGCAAATTGGTGGAGAAAAACGAGGTCTGCCAATCGGCGGTGAAGCCCTGATCGGTGACTTCTCGTTTGGCCGGCAGGAAGTTGCCGATGAAGCTTGGGTGCGGCCAGTTGGCAGCGAGGTTCACGCGGCTGGTCTTGCCCACCGGCAGCACCTGCAGCGAACCGGTACCTTGCAGGCGCAGATCGAAGCCGAAGGCCAGTTCCGTGACCTGAGTGGTATCGAGTGCAGGCAACGTCGCCCGAACACCTTCGCCGAGCCAGCCCACTTGCGTGCCGGGCACAAAGTCCAGGCGTTGCGAACCGAGTTCCAGTTTCAGGGCATTTTCAATGCCTCGAATATCACTGATGCCGATTGCCAGAAACGGCGCATCGAATTTGTAATCGACGAAGTCTTCCTTGATCCCCAACTGCGCCGGTAGCGAAAAATGCCCGCTGATGCGGTTGTCGGCATGGAACAGCCGCGCCTCGTAGATCCCACGGGCACGCAGTTCGGTCTGCACCTGGCCGTCGAGCTCGAAGCGCTCCGGCAGGAAGTACAGGCGGCCACGTTCTTCGCTGATTTCCTGATAACGCTCGTCACTCTTCTCTTTGGTCTTCCAGGTGCGTACCACTTTGCGGTACGGCACCACCATCACCGGCCCGCTGATCTGCTGGCTGTAGCTGGAACTGCGGGCGATGTCTTCAAGCACACCGTCACGCCGTTGCTGGCGATCATCGATGATGCCGTCGATCATCAGCAACGGGACCAGCAGTACCAGGATCAGCAGGGCAATGGCCCCGAGCTTGAAAGTCAGATTTCGGTTCATCAGAACGCTCCCTTGTTTGGAATGGAGCAAGTCTGCAAATGCTGTGTGGGTTTGTGATGGAGGTTCTGTGGGCTTTGTGTGGAAAACCCTGTAAAACGCTTTTCCCGTTATCGAGTGCAGGATCGCTACACATTATTCGGGACAGGATTTGGACAAGGATTATTCCGTTGAGAAACAACTCATTCGACTTGATCAGGCATTTTGCGGCACTGATGGTGCTAGTCAGTCACCACTTCGCACTTTGGGGTCAGGAAGAACCGGGCATCGCCGGCTACAACTCATTGGGTGGAATGGCCGTCATTGCCTTCTTCGCGATCTCCGGTCTGTTGATTACCCACAGCTTTCTCAATGCCAGAAATTTCGCCGACTACCTGGCCAAACGTGTCGCGCGAATTTTCCCGGCGCTGATTGCCTGCGCCTTCGTCATGACGTTTGTGGCAGGAGGGATATTTGCGCAGGGGTACATCACAGGCCCTTCGGCACTGATCGACTTCCTGCGCATCTCGTTGTTCGGCCGCGCGGCAATCGATGAAATCACCGAAGGCTTTATCTTCAGCGAGTCTTTCAACGGCAGCCTGTGGACGCTGAAGATCGAATTCGCCTTTTACATACTGGTGGCGGGCGCGCTGAGTCTGTTTCGCCGGGCCATGATGCCCGCCGCTTTGCTGATGATGTTTTGCATTGCAACCTATGTACTGGGAAACAGCACGCCGAGCGCCCTGACACAGAAGCTGGCCGTGTATGGCTGCGCCGGTATAGCGTTTTTCACTGGATCGCTAGGGGCGTTCTGCACCGGTGTCTTTTGCTCGACCCGCCGCAGACTGACCATACTGGCGGCCTGCGCCGGCCTGATGGTTGCCGTCGCGGGAACCCCGCTGACCGGTGTGCTCTCCACACTGTGCATGGCTCTTGCGACACTGAGCCTGGGCCTTTCATATGTCGATCACACCATCCGGGGGCGCTTCGACATCTCTTACGGCCTCTATCTTTACGCGTTCCCTGTTCAACAACTGGTGATCAACAAGACTTCGCTGGCGTTCATCCCGTCGATGCTGGTGTCAGCGCTCATCGTGATGGTTCTGGCCAGCGTGTCCTGGCGGTGGATCGAGAAACCGGCCCTGCAATGGGCACGCCGCAGAAACGGAGCCAGGGTCGCAGAAGTGCCAAAAGCATCCTGATTGTTTGACGGTCAAGGCAGACGCAGACACACCCGCACGCCATCCGCCACGTTGGCGATGTGCATCGAGCCGCCATGCAACTTGACCACTTCTTCGACGAAGTTCAGCCCAAGCCCTGTACTTTTACGCCCGCTGTCCGGGCGTGGCAGCGAGTAGAAACGCTCGGTCAGACGCGGCAGAGCGTAGTCGGGAATCGGCGCGGTTTCGTTGAACAGGCAACACACGACCTGCTCACCGGCCCGTTCGGCGCTGAAGCGCAGCAAACCTTGTTCAGGGGTGAAGTCGAGCGCGTTTTCCAGCAGATTGCCCAGGGCCTGTCGTAGCAGGAAAGGCTCGCCGATCACCGATAGATCCGCTTCGACGACTTGCTCGACCCGCAACCGACGGCTTTCGATCCGGGCCATCTGCGCTTGCAGTGTTTGCGCCATCAATGTCGCCAGCGGCACCGCGACGCGCTCTTCAAGACCTTGCCGCTGCTCGACCTGCGCCAGGTTCAGCAGGCGTTCGATCAACTGCTGCATCCGTGCGCTTTCACGATCGATATTGCCGACGAAACGCTGGCGTTGCGCCAACGGCATTTCGCCCTGCAACAGTTCGGCGGCACCACGAATCGCCGCCAGCGGGCTTTTCAATTCGTGGGTCAGCGTGTGGACGTAGCGTTCGACATAGGCCTTGCCTTCAAGCTGGGTGCGCATTTGCTCCACGGCACTCGCCAATTGTTCCAGCTCGCCGCCACGATAATGCGGCACTTGCACCCGACGCCCTTCGCTGACTGCCTGGGCATAACCGGTCAAGCGGTGCAGCGCCCGGCTCAACCACCACGACAGAAGCGCACCCAACAGCAGGCCCAGGACGATCAGCCCGGCGCCGTAAGCCAGCAGGCGGCGCTCGGTACGGTCGACGTAGGGCTGCAACGAACTGTTGGGCTTGGCCACGGTGACCACGCCGATGATCTTGCCCTCATCGCGAATCGGCGCACCGACGTGCATGACCGAAGAGTTCGGATCATTCGGATCGCTGCGGCTGGAGCGCGCGCCGTATTCACCGCGCAGGGTCAGGTAGACGTCGTTCCAGCGCGAGTAGTCCTGACCGACCGCCAGACCGCTGGAATCCAGCACCACAATGCCCTTGGCGTCGGTGACGTAGATGCGGTGGTTGACCTGGTTTTTCGGCAGCCCCCAGATCGTCGCTTTCGGCTGGCGTTCGCCATAAGCCCGGAGCAGCTCGGGCCAGCGATTCTGGCTGAGGGTGCCGGCCTTGAAGTCGTCCTTGAGGATTTCCGCCATCAGGTTGGCGGTATCGACCAGGGTCTCCTCGGTGGACTGGCGCACGCCGGGACGGATTTCCTCCATTACGGTGTTGAGCACGAAATAACCGGTCAGGCCGATGAACAGCACGTAGACCAGAAAGATCCGCAGCCCCAGCGGCATCAGCTGTGTCCCGGGCTGTAGCTGTAGCCGAGGCCGCGATGGGTCTGGATCGGCTCGGCTTCGGCGCGCACCAGACGTAATTTGGCGCGCACGCTTTTGATGTGGCTGTCGATGCTGCGCTCGTAACCAGCATCCGCCGCCACGCCCAGCGCATCGAGCAGTTGCTCGCGGCTGAACACCCGCTCGGGTTGTTCGAGCAGGCATTGCAGCAGACGGAATTCGTGGCGGGTCAGGCTCAAGGGCTGACCGCGATAGCTGATCTGCACGCGCTCGGGATCAATGCGAAACATCCCCGACCACGCGTCGACCGGCGCACGGGGCGCCATGCGTTTGAGAATCGCCCGGACCCGCGCGGCCACTTCCCGTGGACTGAACGGCTTGACCACGTAATCGTCGGCGCCGATTTCCAGTCCTACCACGCGATCGATCTCGGCATCCCGGGCGCTGAGGAACAGCACCGGCACTTCGCTGAAACGACGCAACTGCTTGCAGGTTTCGAAACCGCTGATGTCCGGCAGGCCGATGTCGAGGATGATCAGATCCGCCGGCGTCTGGCGCTGATGCTCCAGCGCCGCCGCACCGAGACTCAGCCAGGTCGTGGTGAAGCCCTCGCCCTGCAAGGCAAAAATCAGCGTATCGGCAATCGCCGCTTCGTCTTCGACAATCAGGATATGAGGCATGGCGTCCGAGCCTGTGGATTAAGTGCGCGAACGGTGCCCCAAGCCCGGCGTTACGTCAATGAGACCACTTGTTTCAACAGTCGGGCTTGTCCGCCGTGAAGCGCCGCGCCGGGTTCACGGCCGCGCCGAACTCGCGCAGGGCCTTGGCACCGATCAGCAACGGGTAGTTGAAGTTGCTGCGGTCGGTCAGGTTGACCTCCACGGTACGCTTGACGTCGCCCAGGCACAGCTCCAGATCGACCACCGGGCGCTTGGCCACTTCGGTGCTTTCACCCTCGTCTTCTTCATCCGAGCGACTCTTGATCTTGCTGATCCGCGCAACCTTGTGCTCGTACACCTTGTTGCTGGCGTCCTTGGTGGCCAGGCGGAAACGCACCCAGTCTTCACCGTCGCGCTTGAACGTCTCGATGTCCTTGGCCGACAGCGAGGCGGTCAGCGCGCCGGTGTCCATTTTCGCCTTGAGCACTTGCCCGCCGATTTCCGGCAGCGCGATGTATTCGTAGCGCCCGTACAGGGTCGGCTCGGCGGCCAGCACCGGCAGGGCAACGAGGGAAAGCAATGCAAGGAGGGATTTCACGTAATGGGCTTCCTTGGAAAATGGGTGCGTCTGACGCGAGATTTTAGACCGCTGTTCGCTTGATCGTTCCCGCAAGGCTAACGCGCCAAAGGTGAAACATTCGTCACCGCCGATTTGGCCTGTCAGCCGAAGCCACTTATCATGGCGCGCCCATCCGCTTTCATAGAGTTGCTTATGCGCCGCCTGCTCACCGGCTGTCTCGTCACCCTGCTGCTGTTGTCCAACACCCTCGTGCTCTTCGGCCCGCTGATGGTGTTCGCCCTGCTCAAGCTGATCCTGCCGGGACGCTTTCGCGATTACGCCTCGTGGGCGGTGATGTGGATCGCCGAAACCTGGGCGGAAATCGACAAACTGATCTTCCGCCTGTGCATCCCGACGCAATGGGACATCCGGGGCGGCGATGATCTGCGTGGCGACACGTCGTATCTGGTGATCAGCAACCATCAGTCGTGGGTCGATATCCCGGCGCTGATCCAGACCCTCAACCGGCGCACGCCGTTTTTCAAGTTCTTCCTCAAGAAGGAGCTGATCTGGGTACCGTTCCTGGGCCTGGCCTGGTGGGCGCTGGATTACCCGTTCATGAAGCGCTACACCAAGGCGTTCCTGGCGAAGCACCCGGATCTGGCGGGCAAGGATCTGGAAATCACCAAGGCTGCCTGCGAGTTGTTCAAGCGTCAGCCGGTGACGGTGGTCAACTATCTGGAAGGCACTCGCTATACCGCGGCCAAAAGCACGCAGCAACAGTCACCGTTCAACCATCTGCTCAAGCCCAAGGCGGGTGGCGTGGCGTTTGTACTGGCGGCGATGGGCGAACAACTGGACGCGATTCTCGATGTGACTGTGGTTTATCCACAGCCGAAGATTCCGGGGTTCTGGGACCTGATCAGCGGCAACGTGCCACGCGTGATCATCGACATCCAGACCCGCGAGCTGGATCCGGCCCTGTGGCAGGGCGATTACGAAAACGATCCGGTGTTTCGCGAAAAGGTCCAGAACTGGGTCAACCAGCTCTGGACCCTCAAGGATCAGCGCATCGCCGAACTCAAGGGCGAGCGCCGCTGAGTCAACCGTTGGTGCCGGTGCCCCAGATGCTGCCCAGGCTTTGCAGCAGCGAACCGCCGACACCCTGCTGACCGAGGTATTGCAGCAGGATCGGGGCAAACTGGCCGACCATCCCGCTGTCCATGCCCAACGCACCGAAGGCGTTGTTCAGGTCATTGGTGTCCTTGACGTTGCCCAGCGCATTTTCCAGTCCGGCGGACTTGCCCGATGAGCCGAGCAAGCCGCTCAACGCCGCCAGATTGCCTGCGCCGCCCGACAGCTTGTCGATGCCCGGCACTTCCTTGGCCAGTTCGGAATAGTCCGTGTTGCTCAGCTGGTTCTTCGCCAGTCCCAACATCGCACTGGTGCCGCCGACCGCTTGCTGCGGCGTGACGTTCAGCGCGCTCAAGGCACTCAACAGACCGGCGGTTTCCGACGTCGGCGCCGCAGCGGCGGCCTTGTCCCCGCCCTGCATGCCCGATACCGCACCGGCCACGTCATTCAAACTGAAACCGGCAAACACCGGCCCTGCCGCCAGGGTCAGGAGCGATGCCAGGGCAAAACCGCGTGAAATCTTCATTCAGACATCCTCTTGTGGCGTGAAGACCGCCTGGATACAGGCGATCAAACTGCCGGTTTGACCGGGTAGGCGGCAGCATGTTCCGTCTGAAGGCCAGCCATTTCACTCCAAAGAGATCCGCCAAGCACCGTTCGTTAGCTCGTCGCCTTCTCAATACTCAAAAACCTATTACAAACAGATCTAAAAAACTGTCATTTATGACAGTAGGAAAGGCGAGAAGGAAAACCGAGGATATGACCTCCCATCCTGTAACGGAGTACAAGCAATGAAGCTGAAAATGATGTCGGGGGCCTTGATTTTTCTGGCGATGATGAGCAGCGCCTATGCAGTTACCTGTGCGACTCTCTCGGTAACCGGTTCGAGTAGCGCCGAAGACCTTACCTTTACCTCTGCGCGCATCAAGGACGGAAGCAGCGACAGTTCACTTGTCATTTGCCGTTACGAAGGCAAAGGCGACGTTGGTGCCTCATCTGGCCTCAGACTCGAAACTCCGGTCAAGGGCACGGGAAGCAATTGGAAAGGTGACGATTGTAAGGTTACTGACGGTGATGCCAGCAAGTGCGCATTCAATAGTCAGGACTGATTTGAAAAAAAGAGCAACCGACGGGTTGCTCTTTTTTGTGGCTAAAACTTACGCCGCACTGAACAACTTATGCGGATCAATCACAAACTTCTTCGGCACACCCGCATCGAACTCGCCGTAACCTTCAGGCGCCTGGTCGAGGCTGATGACTTGCACACCCACCACTTCGGCAATGTTGATGCGGTCCCACATGATCGCCTGCATCAGCTGGCGGTTGTACTTCATCACCGGAGTCTGGCCGGTGTGGAAGCTGTGGGATTTGGCCCAGCCCAGGCCGAAGCGAATGCTCAGGCTGCCCATTTTCGCGGCGGCATCGACAGCACCCGGATCTTCGGTCACGTACAGGCCCGGAATACCGATCTTGCCGGCTACGCGCACCACGCCCATCAGCGAGTTGAGCACGGTGGCCGGGGCTTCGGATTTGACGCCGTCGTGACCATGACCACGGGCTTCGAAGCCCACGCAGTCCACTGCGCAATCCACTTCAGGCTCGCCCAGCAGCGCGGCGATCTGTTCGTGCAGCGGGGTATCTTTCGACAGGTCGACGATTTCGAAACCCTGAGCCTTGGCGTGGGCCAGGCGGATGGTGTTGACGTCGCCGACGATCACCACCGCGGCGCCCAGCAAGCGGGCGGAAGCGGCAGCAGCCAGACCGACCGGACCTGCGCCGGCAATGTACACGGTGCTGCCCGGACCGACGCCAGCGGTAACGGCGCCGTGGTAACCGGTCGGCAGGATGTCGGAGAGGCAGGTCAGGTCACGGATTTTCTCCATGGCCTTGTCGCGGTCCGGCAGTTTCAGCAGGTTGAAGTCGGCGTACGGCACCAGCACGTATTCGGCCTGGCCGCCGGTCCAGTCGCCCATGTCGACGTAACCGTAGGCACCGCCGGCGCGAGCCGGGTTGACGGTCAGGCAGACGCCGGTGTGTTGCTCCTTGCAGGAACGGCAGCGCCCGCAAGCCACGTTGAACGGAACGGACACCAGGTCGCCGATTTTCAGGCTTTCGACGTCGCTGCCCTTCTCGATCACTTCACCGGTGATCTCGTGCCCCAGCACCAGACCGACCTGGGCGGTGGTACGGCCGCGCACCATGTGCTGGTCGGAGCCGCAAATGTTGGTTGAAACCACACGCAGGATGACACCGTGCTCGATCTTCCTGCCGCGCGGATCCTGCATTTTCGGATAGTCGATTTTCTGTACTTCGACCTTGCCAGCGCCGAGATACACCACACCACGATTGCCAGACATGCTTTCACCTCGCTGTTGTTTTTATGGAACCGCGCCGCCCAGGCAGGCAGCGCGTTAAGTGCTCGGGTTATTGCTTGTTGGTTTTGCGTTGTCAGTTATGACCCCTTCGCGGGCAAGCCCGCTCCCACATTGGCTCTCTTGGGTGCATGCCATCTTGCTCACACCACAAATCCCCTGTGGGAGCGGGCTTGCTCGCGAAAGCGATCTAAAGAACGACGGTTCTGTTGGCGTTCAAAAAAACCCTTCTTTCAATGTGATACCCGACAGCCCGGGCCAGGGTCAGGCCTTCGATGTCGCGGCCCTTGGCAATCAGGTCTTCGGGGTAATGACTGTGATCCACCGCCTCGACGCCCTGGGCGATGATCGGTCCCTCGTCGAGGTCGTTGTTGATGTAGTGCGCGGTGGCGCCCACCAGTTTCACGCCCTTGTTGTAGGCCTGGTGATACGGCTTGGCGCCCTTGAAACCCGGCAGCAGCGAGTGGTGAATGTTGATCGCCTTGCCATCGAGCTTGCGGCACAGTTCCGGCGACAGCACCTGCATGTAGCGGGCGAGAATCACCAGTTCGGCACCGGCCTCCTCGATCACCTGCCACACCTGCCGCTCCTGGGCCGGTTTGTCGTTGGGGTCGAGGGGGAAATGGTAGTAGGGAATCTGGTGCCAGTCGGCCAGCGGCTTGAGGTCCGGATGGTTCGACACCACCGCCGCCACGTCCATCGACAACTGGCCGATTCGCTGGCGGTAGAGCAAGTCGTTGAGGCAGTGATCGGCCTTGGAGACCATGATCACCACTTTTGGCCGGTAGTTCGGCGCGGTCAGCTCGAAGATCATGCCGAACGCCTGACCACGCTCGGCGAGGCCGGCGCGGAAGGACTGCTCGTTGAAACCGTCGGGCTGACGGAATTCCACACGAATGAAAAAACGGCCCGAGAGCCGGTCATCGAACGAGTGGTGCTCGGTGACGTAACAGCCCTGCTCGAACAGAAAACGCGTCACCGCGTCCACGGTGCCGAGAACGCTGGGGCAGTCGGCGGTCAGAATCCATGTGTCTGGGGCGCGGCTCATGGTGCGGTGACTCCTGTTCTTTGTGCGGAGTGTCAGGGAGTTTCCCCTCACCCTAGCCCTCTCCCGGAGGGAGAGGGGACTGACCGAAGTGTCTGCAGAGCTACATCGACCTGAAAGTTCGCGGTTGAATATAGATCGCAAGAACAACCGAGATCGGCTCCCTTTCCCCCTCTCCCCCCTGGGGGAGAGGGTTGGGGTGAGGGGGTGGCTTTTGATCTTTCAGGCCTGAACGCTGAGGCCGTATTCGGCGGACGCATCCTGCAACCACAACCACCAGTAATCCGAGAAGCTGCGACGGATCAGCAGTTCCCAGGTGTCTTCGGCGGTGTGGCGGATCATCAGCTGCGACTTGGCGAACACCGTGCCGACAGCCTTGCCGACCGGGAAGTTGTTCGGGTGCACGTCGTAGCTGGTGGATTTCATCAGCACCTGACGCACGTTCGGGCCGCTCAGTTCGAGCAACTGCTGGCCGCCGCTGACGTTGACGATTGCAATGTGCAGATCGCCCAGCGCTTCGCGCAGTTTCTGCTCGGCGGCGAACTCTTCGCCGCTCGGCACGATCAGCAGCCACTCGTCCGGGCCCATCCATTGCAGACTGGTTTCACCTTTGACGATCACGCTCAGGGCACCCGGCAACTCGATGCCCAGGGCCTTGTGCACGCCGGCAGCGAACGCGGCATCGTGGCCGTCGCCACGAATGGTCAGATGGCCGAGAAGTTTCTTTTCACGCACGATCACGCCGGCGTTCTTGCGGCCCTTGCCGACCAGGCTGGCAAGGTCGGCATGATGCAGAGACGACTCGGCCTTGGCCCCGGTGGTCGGGCGTTGTTGGTAAACGTTGGCTGCGGTCATAAAGCACCCTTCCTGAATTCGGTGTCGCTCCCGCGCCAGGCACGGGAGCGATCAATTAGATGTTCTGGCGATCGCCTTTCGGATCGAAGAACACCGAAGAAACGATTTCCGCCTCGATCACGCTGCCATCCGCCAGCGGCGCGAACACCCGCTCGCCCATGCGTTTGAGCCCCCCCTTCACCACGCCCATGGCAAACGAATAGCCAAGGGAGTTGTGCGCGTAGCTGGAGGTCACGTGGCCGACCATGGTCATCGGGATCGACTGCTTGGTGTTGAACACCAGCTGCGCACCTTCCGGCAGCCATTTGGTCGGATCGATCGGCTTCAGGCCCACCAGTTGCTTGCGCTGATCACGCACGCAGTCTTCACGGTTCATGCCGCGCTGGCCGATCCACGAGAACGGTTTGGTGCGACCGACGCACCAGCCCATGTTCAGGTCGTCCGGGGTCATCGAGCCGTCGGTGTCCTGGCCGACGATGATGAAGCCCTTCTCGGCCCGCAGCACGTGCATGGTTTCGGTGCCATATGGCGTCAGGTTGAACGCCTTCCCGGCCTCGACAATCTTCTCCAAAACACCCATCGCGTAGTCGGCCTGGACGTTGACTTCGTACGACAGCTCACCGGTGAACGAGATGCGGAACACCCGCGCCGGCACACCGCCGACCAGACCTTCTTTCCAGGTCATGAACGGGAACGCTTCGTTGGCCAGATCGATGTCGGTCACGGCGCTGAGCAGCTTGCGGCTGTTCGGGCCGGACAGGGTCATGGTCGCCCAGTGGTCGGTGACGGAGGTGAAGTAGACCTTCATCTCTGGCCATTCGGTCTGGTGGTACAGCTCCAGCCACTGCAGGACGCGAGCCGCGCCGCCGGTGGTGGTGGTCATGACGAAATGGTTGTCGGCCAGACACGCCGTCACACCGTCGTCGAAGACCATGCCGTCTTCCTTGCACATCAGGCCGTAACGGGCCTTGCCCACGTCGAGCTTGGTCCAGGCGTTGGTGTACACGCGGTTGAGGAACTCGCGGGCATCCGGGCCCTGGATGTCGATCTTGCCCAGGGTCGAAGCGTCCAGCAGGCCGACGCTGTCACGCACAGCCTTGCATTCGCGTTTGACGGCGGCGTGCATGTCTTCACCGTTTTTCGGGAAGTACCACGGACGTTTCCACTGACCGACGTCTTCGAACTCGGCGCCGTTTTTCAGGTGCCATTGATGCAGTGCGGTGTAACGCACAGGTTCGAAGATGTGCCCGCAGTGGCGACCGGCTACCGCGCCGAAAGTGACCGGCGTGTAGTTCGGACGGAACATCGTGGTGCCCATCTGCGGGATGGTCACGTTCAGCGAGCGGGCGGCAATCGCCAGGCCGTTGACGTTGCCGAGCTTGCCCTGATCGGTGCCGAAGCCCAGCGCGGTGTAGCGTTTGACGTGCTCGACCGACTCGAAACCTTCGCGGGTCGCCAGTTCGATGGCGGCGGCGGTGACGTCGTTCTGCAGGTCGACGAATTGTTTCGGCGCCCGGGAAGTGCCCTTCTCGTGCGGCACCTGGAACAGCGCCAGCGTCGGCTCTTCGTGGCGGCTCAAGGCTTTCGGCAACACGCCTTCGACGGTCTGGAAACCGGCTTCGGCCGCGGCGCGCACGCCGCCTTCAAAACCGTCGGCCAGGGAATCGCCGAGACCGTAGACGCCGTTGATGCCACCGACGCACACGCGTTTCTGCGGTGCTTCGCCCGGTACGAAACCGAGGATGTCTTCGCGCCAGATCGGCTTGCCGCCCAGGTGCGACGCCAGGTGCACCACCGGGCTGTAGCCGCCGGAGCTGGCGATCACATCGCATTCCAGCCACTCGCCGGGACTGGTCACGGCATGGCCTTTCACATCGATGGCGGCCACACGGGCAGCGGTCACACGCTTGCTGCCACGGGCCTCGATCACGGCGCTGCCGGTGAGGATACGAATGCCTTTGGCGCGGGCTTCTTCCACCAGTGCCCCGCGCGGATTGCTGCGAGCGTCGGCGATGGCCACCACTTGCAGGCTGGCGTCCAACCAGTCCAGCGCCACGCGGTAGGCGTGATCGTTGTTGGTCGACAGCACCAGCTTCTTGCCCGGTGCCACGCCGTAACGGCGCACGTAAGTCGAGACGGCACCGGCGAGCATGTTGCCCGGCACGTCGTTGTTGCCGTAGACCAGCGGACGCTCGTGAGCACCGGTCGCCAGCACCACACGCTTGGCGCGGACGCGGTGGATGCGCTGACGCACCTGGCCGATCGGAGCACGGTCGCCGAGGTGATCGGTGAGGCGTTCGTGAATGGTCAGGAAGTTGTGGTCGTGGTAACCGTTGACCGTGGCGCGTGGCAACAGCAACACGTCCGGGGTGTTCTTCAACTCGGCGACGACACTGGCGACCCACTCCATCGCAGGCTTGCCATCGAGGCTTTCGCGGGAATCGAGCAGGCTGCCACCGAACTCTTCCTGTTCATCGGCGATGATCACCCGGGCACCGCTGCGCGCAGCCGCCAGGGCAGCGGCCAGACCGGCCGGGCCGGCGCCGACGATCAGCACGTCGCAATGCTGGTTCATGTAGTCGTAGGTGTCCGGATCGACCTCGGTCGGCGAACGCCCCAGCCCGGCAGCCTTGCGAATGTACTTCTCGTAGGTCATCCAGAACGATTGCGGGTACATGAAGGTTTTGTAGTAGAAGCCCGGCGGCATCAGCTTGCCGCCGACCTTGCCGAGAATCCCCATCATGTCGTTGTTGACGCTCGGCCAGCCGTTGGTGCTGGTGGCGACCAGGCCTTGATACAGCGCCTGTTGCGTGGCGCGCACGTTCGGGATCTGGGTAGCTTCGGTCGCACCGATCTGCAGCACCGCGTTCGGCTCTTCGGCACCGGCGGCGAAGATGCCGCGAGGGCGCGAATACTTGAAGCTGCGGCCGATGATGTCGACGCCGTTGGCGATCAGCGCCGACGCCAGCGAGTCACCCTCGAAGCCTTTGTAGCTCTGACCGTTGAAGGTGAAGCTCAGCACTTTGTTGCGGTCGATCCGTCCACCGTTGGACAGGCGATTGGTCTGGCTCATACCTTCTCTCCCAGCGCCGTCGTGGCTGTTTTCGCAGGGTCAGCCTTGTCGGTGAATTGCGGCTTGGTGCCGATCTTGTAGGTTTCGAGAATCTCGTAGGTCACGGTGTCGCGGGTGACGTTGAAGTACTGGCGGCAACCGGCGACGTGATCCCACAACTCGTGGTGCAGGCCGCGAGGGTTGTCGCGGAAGAACATGTAGTCGCCCCACTCCTCGTCGGTGCAGCTGTTCGGATCCAGCGGACGCGGGATGTGCGCCTGGCCGGATGCGTGGAATTCCTCTTCGGAGCGCAGTTCGCCGCAGTGAGGACAGAAGATATGCAACATGGGGATTTCTCCTGTTAGTGGGCGACAGCCGCAGCGCCGTGTTCGTCGATCAACGCACCGTTGTGGAAACGGTCGATGGAGAAAGGTGCGGCCAGCGGGTGCATTTCACCCTTGGCCAGGCTTGCGGCAAACACGTTGCCCGAGCCAGGTGTGGCCTTGAAGCCGCCGGTGCCCCAACCGCAGTTGAAGAACATGTTCGGTACCGGGGTTTTCGAAATGATCGGGCAGGCGTCCGGCGTGGTGTCGACGATGCCGCCCCACTGACGGTTCATGCGCACCCGCGACAGCACCGGGAACATCTCGACGATGGCCTGGATGGTGTGCTCGATCACCGGGTACGAGCCGCGCTGGCCGTAGCCGTTGTAGCCATCGATGCCGGCGCCGATCACCAGGTCGCCCTTGTCGGACTGGCTGATGTAACCGTGCACGGCGTTGGACATGATCACGCTGTCGATAATCGGTTTGATCGGCTCGGACACCAGCGCTTGCAGCGGGTGGGATTCGATCGGCAGACGGAAACCGGCCAGCTTGGCCATGTGCCCGGAGTTACCGGCGGTCACCACACCGACGCGTTTGGCGCCGATGAAGCCCTTGTTGGTTTCAACACCGATGCACACGCCGTTTTCCTTGCGGAAACCGATCACTTCGGTCTGCTGGATCAAGTCCACGCCCAGAGCGTCGGCGGCACGGGCAAAGCCCCACGCCACGGCATCGTGACGGGCCACGCCACCGCGACGCTGAACGGTTGCGCCCATCACCGGGTAGCGGGTGTTTTTCGAGCAGTCGAGGTACGGAATTTCGTCCGCGACTTGCTTGGCGTTGAGCAGTTCGCCGTCGACGCCGTTGAGGCGGTTGGCGCTGACCCGACGCTCGGAATCACGAATGTCCTGCAGCGTGTGGCACAGGTTGTAGACGCCGCGCTGGGAGAACATCACGTTGTAGTTCAGGTCCTGAGACAGGCCTTCCCACAGTTTCATCGCGTGTTCGTACAGGTGCGCCGACTCGTCCCACAGGTAGTTGGAGCGAACGATGGTGGTGTTGCGCGCGGTGTTACCGCCGCCCAGCCAGCCCTTCTCGACCACGGCCACGTTGGTGATGCCGTGCTCCTTGGCCAGATAGTAGGCCGTCGCCAGACCGTGCCCGCCGCCGCCGACGATGACCACGTCGTAGACCTTTTTCGGGGTCGGCGTGCGCCACATGCGCTGCCAGTTTTCGTGGTGGCTGAGGGAGTGTTTGAAGAGGCCGAAGCCCGAATAGCGTTGCATAGTCATGTACTCCAGAACGCTCAGCGATAAACCGGGAAGTCAGCGCACAGGGCCGAAACCTGCTGGGCGACGTTGGCCTCGACATCGGCATCGCCGAGGTTGTCGAGGATGTCGCAGATCCAGCCGGCCAGCGTCACGCACTGGGTCACCTTGAAGCCGCGGGTGGTCACCGCCGGGGTGCCGATGCGCAGGCCGGAAGTGACGAACGGCGACTGCGGGTCGTTCGGTACGGCGTTCTTGTTGACGGTGATGTGCGCGCGACCGAGGGCGGCGTCGGCGTCCTTACCGGTGAGGCCCTGACGGATCAGGCTGACCAGGAACAGGTGGTTGTCGGTGCCGCCGGACACTACATCGTAGCCACGTTTGATAAATACGCTCGCCATCGCCTGGGCGTTGTCGATCACTTGTTGCTGATAGGCCTTGAAGCCTGGCTCCAGCGCTTCCTTGAAACACACGGCTTTACCGGCGATGACGTGCATCAGCGGGCCGCCCTGGGCGCCGGGGAATACCGCCGCGTTGAGCTTCTTCTCGATCTCTTCGTTGGCCTTGGCCAGGATCAGGCCGCCACGGGGACCGCGCAGGGTCTTGTGGGTGGTGGTGGTGACCACGTCGGCGTACGGCAGCGGGTTCGGGTACAGACCGGCAGCCACCAGACCGGCGACGTGGGCCATGTCGACGAACAACAGCGCACCGACCTTGTCGGCGATCTGACGGAAGCGCGGGAAGTCGAGGGTTTTCGAGTAGGCCGAGAAACCGGCGACGATCATTTTCGGTTTGCACTCGACGGCCAGACGCTCGACTTCGTCGTAATCGATCAGGCCGGTCTTGGTGTCGATGCCGTACTGCACGGCGTTGTACAGCTTGCCCGAGGACGAGACCTTGGCGCCGTGGGTCAAGTGACCGCCGTGGGCCAGGCTCATGCCCAGAATGGTGTCGCCCGCCTGCAGCAGCGCCAGATACACGGCGCTGTTGGCCGAGGAGCCGGAGTGCGGCTGGACGTTGGCGTAATCGGCACCGAACAGTTGCTTGGCGCGCTCGATGGCCAGGGCCTCAACCTTGTCAACGTGCTCGCAGCCACCGTAGTAGCGCTTGCCCGGATAACCTTCGGCGTACTTGTTGGTCAGGCCGCTGCCTTGCGCTTCCATGACGCGTTTGCTGGTGTAGTTCTCCGACGCGATCAGCTCGATGTGATCTTCCTGACGTTGCTCCTCGGCATTCATCGCCGCCAGCAGTGCATCATCGTAACCCTGGATCCGGTCTTGCTTGCTGAACATCGCGTCTCTCCCAGCGGCATCTGTGCGCCATTCGTCTCGGTAAGGCACTGGTAATGACGGCAGTGCCCTTTGATGCCGATGGTATGGCCGGCGCAGGGAGGTCAAATGCCTACGGACGCCACGCAAAGGTGCGTTTACGACATGGCGGGCGCGGTGAGATCAAACAAGGGCCTGGCGCAAGGCCAGAAGAACGAGGAAATGCGCGGGATAGAGCGCATACGCCCAGCGACGCAGGGCTGGCGCACGGAGGAAAGTGGCATGTCGCAACAGGAACATTCCGAGCAGTGGCGCAATCAGGCATGTCGCAATACCGAGGACAGCCACACGGTTGCCGAACTGCGCGGATTCGTAGAGTACCTGCCACTGATTCGCCGCCAGACACACCAGCCCCGGCAAAAGGCTGAAATACCAGGGTTTGCGAAACACCAGCAACATCGCCAGCGGCAGCAGGACGCCGAACAGACCGAACATCAGTACCTGCGCGAACAACGCGGCCACCAGCAAGGCGCTGACGCCCAACAGTTGCGAAATCACCGTTCGATTCCGCCAACCCCGCGCCACCAGCAAGCCCAGCGCCAAAGTGGGCATCACATTCAAAGTGTCGGGATCGGGAATGTACAAACGGTAGGGAATCTCGCTGAACAGACTGAAGAGCAGCAACCAGCCCAGATAGCGCCATTCAGTCTTGCGCGCGCCGTCCCGCGCCAGGTTCGCCGCCATCGCCAGACAGAACCAGGGGAACGCCAGCCGTCCCGGCACATACAGCCAGTCGGCGCTGATTCCGACATATCGCAGGTGATCGAGCAGCATGCTCAGCAGCGCCAGCCACTTGAGCAGATCGAGTGCGCCGTCGCGCCGGCTCAGGTGCATAATCGGCTCGCATCCTTGTAAAGTTCTGACAGCGACATCCCGTGTGCTCCCCGGATGATCTTCGGTACAGTGCGCACCATCATTGACCCCACGAAGCGCCACAAGCGCCTCGATCACGGAAGCCGGCCATGACCGACAAGAGCCAACAATTCGCCAGCGACAACTACTCCGGTATCTGCCCCGAAGCCTGGGCTGCCATGGAACAGGCCAACCACGGCCACCAGCGCGCCTATGGCGACGATGAGTGGACAGCACGCGCCTCCGATTATTTCCGCAAGCTGTTCGAGACCGACTGCGAAGTGTTCTTCGCCTTCAACGGCACCGCCGCCAACTCCCTCGCGCTGTCGTCGCTGTGCCAGAGTTACCACAGCGTGATCTGCTCGGAAACCGCCCACGTCGAAACCGACGAATGCGGCGCACCGGAGTTCTTCTCCAACGGCTCGAAACTGCTGATCGCCGGCACCGAAAACGGCAAGATCACTCCGGCCTCGATCCGCGAAGTCGCGCTCAAGCGCCAGGACATTCACTACCCGAAACCGCGCGTCGTGACCCTGACCCAGGCCACCGAAGTCGGCAGCGTCTACACCCCCGAAGAAGTCCGCGCCATCAGCGACACCTGCAAGGAACTGGGCCTGAACCTGCACATGGACGGGGCGCGCTTCTCCAACGCCTGCGCGTTCCTCGGCTGCTCGCCAGCAGACCTGACCTGGAAGGCCGGCGTCGACGTGCTGTGCTTCGGCGGCACGAAAAACGGCATGGCGGTGGGTGAAGCCATCCTGTTCTTCAACCACAAACTGGCCGAAGACTTCGATTACCGTTGCAAACAGGCCGGGCAACTGGCTTCGAAGATGCGCTTCCTGTCGGCGCCGTGGGTCGGCATCCTGGAAAACGACGCCTGGCTCAAATACGCCCGCCACGCCAACCACTGCGCGCAACTGTTGGCCGAACTGGTCAGCGACATTCCGGGCGTGGAACTGATGTTCCCGGTCCAGGCCAACGGCGTGTTCCTGCAACTCTCGGAACCGGCCATCACCGCCCTGACCGCGCGCGGCTGGCGCTTCTACACCTTCATCGGCAAGGGCGGCGCCCGCTTCATGTGCTCGTGGGACACCGAAGAAGAACGCGTACGCGAACTGGCGGCGGACATTCGGCAGGTGATGAGTTGATGTGATTTATTTTTATAACGCTGATGTTTTTCACACCTATCGAACATAAGCAGCCCCTCTGGAAATACTTCATGATCCAAACAGATCGTGAAGTATTTCAATGATTTAATACCCCCCATCTCCGTTAAAAAACTCAAATTCACAATTAGAACAAAAGCACAAGCTGACAGAAATGACAGGTCCTTTCGCAAATTAAACTTGCTAGATTTAAAGGCAGCAACAAAGAAGCAGTTCTTAATTTACGAAGAAGGAAAACAGAGATGAACGATAAAGTAACAATTCTCGAAAAAAACGGCGAAATTTTATTCGAGCTATCCGTTACCGACGCCATTGCCTATTTAAACACCGGCGACATACTCAGATTTGATGGCAAACCCCGTTCAGTAGCTTATAAAACACTTATCGTAGAAGATGGCGAGCAACCCAGATTCACTATTACCGTAGAACCTCAATAATAATTTACAACTCTGCATTTCAAAATATCAATGCAATTAACGATGGCATGAAAATTCGCAGCACGCAGCAGTCATGCCATCTATTCCAACTAACTTTATAGTTTAACTTTCAGTAGAACGGCTCTTCCGTCATAGCAAGCAAGTACCCCTCCATAAATTCAGCTCGAATCAATCCAGCAATCCCTGCTGGGCGTTAACGGCGATCATTCGCGCCAAAGACTTGGTCTACATTGACTGGCGAGCCCTTTCGATCCGCTCGGATCACACCTATCAGGAGCGTACGCATGTCACTGCAAGGCAAAACCCTGTTCATCACTGGCGCCAGTCGTGGCATCGGGCGCGAAATTGCGCTGCGGGCGGCGCGGGACGGGGCCAATATCGTGATCGCGGCCAAGAGCGCCGAACCCCACGCCAAGTTGCCCGGCACCATCCACAGCGTCGCCGCTGAAGTCGAAGCGGCCGGCGGCAAGGCCCTGGCGCTGCAACTGGATGTGCGTGATGAAGACGCGGTGCGTCAGGCGCTGGCCCAGGCCAATGAACATTTCGGTGGGATCGATGCATTGGTGAACAACGCCGGGGCGATCAAACTGACCGGTGTGCAGCACATCGAGCTCAAGCGTTTCGACCTGATGCACCAGATCAATACCCGCGCGGTTTTGCTGTGCAGCCAGGCAGCCCTGCCCTATCTGAAGAAATCCTCCGGGCACATTCTCAACCTGTCACCGCCATTGAACCTCGCCAGCAAATGGTTCGCCCAGTACAGCCCCTACACCGTGACCAAGTACGGCATGAGCATGCTGACGGTCGGGATGAGCGAGGAATTCGCCCACTACGGGATCAGCGTCAATTCACTATGGCCGCAGACCATGATCGCCACGGCGGCGATCGAGTTTCAGCTGGGCAATCGCGAGTCGTTCAAGCATGCGCGTACGCCAGCGATCATGGCGGATGCGGCGCATGTGATTTTGAGCAGCAGCGGACGGCGGATTACCGGGCGGTTGTTGATTGATGAGGAGATTTTGCGCGAGAGCGGCGTGACCGGGTTTGATCATTACCGCTTTGAGCCGGGGAGCGATGCGAAGTTGATGACGGATTTGTTTGTGGATTGATCATTGTGTCTGTGAGCCCCTCCCCTCACCCTAGCCCTCTCCCCAAAGGGAGAGGGAACTGAACGGGGGATGCTCCTAAATTACGCCGGCCTGAATGTGCTTTGCCGAATCCATAATCGCCACGCTTAATCAGGTCGATGTATAGCGCAAAACACCTCGGTCAGCTCCCTCTCCCTGGGGAGAGGGCTGGGGTGAGGGGTGAGCCTGGCGCAAGGGGCCGCCCCACCGCCGATCAATATTCGATCCGCACATCCCCCTTCGGCACACTGCAGCAGGAAAGAATGTACCCCTCCGCCTCGTCGTCCTCGGTGATCCCGCCGTTGTGATCCATCTCCACTTCGCCGCCCAGCTTGAGTACCTTGCACGTCCCGCAGATCCCCATGCCGCAGGCTTTCGGAATCATCAGGCCGACCTTGGCCGCCGCCGCATGCACGGTCTCGCCCGGGGCCACGCGGATGCTCTTGTCCGAAGAGGTGAATTCCACCAGGTGCAGATCCGCCGCCGGGACTTCCGGTGCTTCCGCCGCCTGCTCGGCCTGTTCAACTGCATCGGCGCGGGCTTCCGGTGGCGTGGCGCCGAAGGACTCCTCGTGATAGCGCTTCATGTCGTAGCCTGCGTTTTCCAGCAGGCGCTTGACCGCGTTCATGTAGGGCGTCGGACCGCAGCAGAACACTTCGCGCTCGAGGAAATCCGGCACCATCAGTTCCAGCATCTTGTGGTTGAGGTAGCCGCGATAGCCGGCCCACGGCTCGCCCAGCCCGTGCTTCTCGCAGATCAGGTGCAGGCTGAAGTTGTCGATTCGCGACGCCATGTGTTCCAGCTCGCGGTGGTAAATGATGTCTTTGGGCGAGCGGGCGCTGTGGATGAACGTCATGTCGACGTTGCCGTTGGTGTCGTAGAACCAGCGAGCCATGGACATCACAGGGGTGATACCGACGCCACCGCTCAGGTACAGCACTTTCGGGCTCGGGAAATCGATGGCATTGAACAGCCCGACCGGGCCGTGTACCGCCAGTTCCTGGCCTTCATGCAGCGTGTCGTGCAGCCAGTTGGACACCTTGCCTCCCGGCACCCGCTTGATGGTCACCGAAAAACTGTACGGCACCGACGGCGAGCTGGAGATGGTGTACGAACGCATGATCGGCTGGCCTTCGATCTCCAGCTCCAGGGTCACGAACTGCCCGGGCTTGAAGAAGAACAGGATCGGCTGGTCGGCCATGAAGCAGAAGGTGCGCACGTCCCAGGTTTCCTGGATGACTTTGACGCAACGGACGATGTGTCGGCCATTGGCCCAGGTCTGGGTGGTGACCGGATTCAGGAAGCTGTTCGACATGCTGTTCTCCACGGCCGACTGTCGGCCTTCATGTGGCGATTCTGCGTATAGCGCGCACGCCCCGTTTACCTATCCGCGACATTGACATACTTATCGCGACCAGCCCCCAACCACCGGGGGTTGCGCGTCGGGAACAGATTGCACCATGTCGCCCATGGATAAGGTTCTCGCCTGCGCCGGCCCCACACTCGCCCCAACACAAACAGATTCTTTACACCTTGCGCTGCAACCCTGATCAGCCACTTTCGCGGCCACGCAGATGGCCTTGAGGAATTCATCGATGGACACCGCAAAAATCAGCCTCGGCGACCTGCTGGAACCCGCACGCAAGGCCACCGCACAAATGTTGCAGGAGCGCGAGCGCACCTATTCGCTGCCGCAACCGTTCTACAGTGACGAGCGCCTGTTCGATATCGACATGCAGGAGATCTTCCAGAAAGAGTGGTTGATCGCCGGCATGACCTGCGAGATCCCGGCCAAGGGCAACTACATGACCCTGCAGATCGGCAAGAACCCGATCATCGTGATCCGCGGCGCCGAAGGCGTGGTGCACGCGTTCCACAACGTCTGCCGTCACCGTGGCTCGCGCCTGTGCACCAGCGACAAGGGCAAGGTCGCCAAACTGGTCTGCCACTACCACCAGTGGACGTATGAGCTGGACGGCCGTCTGCTGTTCGCCGGCACCGAGATGGGCGCCGACTTCGACATGAAGCAGTACGGTCTGAAACCGGTGAACGTGAAGACCGCCGGCGGCTACATTTTCATCAGCCTGGCGGAGAACCCGCCGGCCATCGATGACTTCCTGTCGACCCTGAGCCACTACATGGAACCCTACGACATGGAAAACACCAAGGTGGCGGTGCAAACCACCTTGATGGAAAAGGCCAACTGGAAACTGGTGCTGGAAAACAACCGCGAGTGCTACCACTGCAACGGTTCGCACCCGGAACTGCTGAAAACCCTGCTGGAATGGGACGACGTCACCGACCCGCGTGCCGATCAGGCGTTCAAGGACCACGTCGCCGCCTCTGCTGCCGCGTGGGAAGCCGAAAAGATCCCTTACGCCCACGCCAGCTTCGGCCTGCGCAATCGCATCGTGCGCATGCCGCTGCTCAAGGGCACCGTATCGATGACCATGGACGGCAAACAAGGCTGCGCCAAACTGATGGGCCGGATCAAGAACCCGGACCTGGGCTCGATGCGCATCCTGCACCTGCCGCACTCATGGAACCACTGCATGGGCGACCACATCATCGTGTTCACCGTGTGGCCGATCAGCGCCCAGGAAACCATGGTCACCACCAAGTGGATCGTCCACAAGGATGCCGTGGAAGGCGTGGATTACGACGTGGAGCGCATGCGCAAGGTGTGGGACGCGACCAACGACCAGGACCGTCGCCTGGCCGAGGAAAACCAGCGTGGGATCAACTCCACCGCCTACCAGCCGGGTCCGTACTCCAAGACCTATGAGTTCGGCGTGGTCAACTTCGTGGACTGGTACAGCGAGCGGATGCTGAGCAACCTCGGCGCCGAGCCTGCGCCGTACCTCAAAGGCGTGCCGGTCCAAGGCTAAAAGCATCGCTGGCAAGCCAGCTCCCACAGTTTTCATGGTGCTCACAACATTTGTGTACACCGAAGAACCCTGTGGGAGCGGCGGTGCGACGATTCGACTTGCCCGCGATGGCGTCCTTACAGCCACCGCATCATTTGGATGACCACCTCACCGATCCATCCTCCCCGATAAACTCCTCGAAAATCTCCTCCCCCACCAACCTGATCTTCGCGTAGCCATTCAACACCCGCAGCGGATAGTCCGGATCGTTCGCATCCTTGGTTTCCGAAAACAGCACCCGCGAATGCCCGTTCAGTTCGCTGGTGGTGCCGTAAGGAATCGCCCCGTGCCCGGCGCAGCGCGCATGCAGTCCACCCTGCGGCGCATAGACGATGCCGTTGTGCAAATGCCCCCAGTACCAATAATCCGGCTCGCGCCCCAGTGCATCGCACACCGGTTGATACAGCGCGGTCTTGTTGTGCCCGGTGATGTCGAAGCCCTGATGATGACTGAGCACCATCAGTTTCTTGCGTTTGGGCAAGCCCTTCATCCAGACGATTTGCGGTTCGTTCAGGGTGCCGTCCATGTACAGGTTCATGACGTCCGAGGCGTACGCGGTGTCCAGCCCGACAATCAGCCAGTCGTCGTTGATCAGGGCAAAGTAGCTGGTGCCCTGCTGCCCCGGAAAACGCGCGGCCAGTTCCTTGAAATAGCCGTGGGCGCCGCTGTACATCTCATGGTTGGAGTTGAGGGTGAACGAGCCGTGGGTGCCCATCGGCCAGCCGGCCATGTCGGTGTCTTCCTGGGAGTGGGTACCGGCGTAATAAACGTCCCCCAGGTGAATGGTGAAGTCAGCGTTGGCCAGTTGCATCTGCTTGGCCACCGACACCGCCGGCGCATGGCTGTTGAACGGCCCGGTGCCCCAGTCGCCGGCAATCGCCAGGGTAACTTCGCGCTCCATGGTCACCAGCGCCGGATCGGTGCCGAAGGTCGCGTGATGGCGCAGGTTCTCGATCCACTTGAGCAACGCCTCGCTCCACAGCAGATCCAGCAGCTCCCATTTGCGACAGCCCAGCAGCGTGCCGTCCTTGAGCACTTTGGTCTGCAGTTGATCGGGCGATTGCGGCAGCGGCGTCGCGTTGCCGATGCGCAGGATCGACAAACCGTGGGCCAACTCCCACGGCACGGCCGGCTCGTCGGTCGGCAACTCGCCGTGCTTGAGTACGTACTGCGCCTGATCGTGACCACGCTGGAGCAATTTGATGATGGCCTCGAATTCCTTGGGTTCGAGTTCACTGATGAGCTTCATCCAGGCCATTTCGATGCGCGTGAACAACCCGTGCAGGCGCACCTTGACCTTGTCGTATTCGTGTTTCAGATGACCGACCGCTGACATGGCGTAATCCTCTATCCGTAGGGGTTCACAGGGTTTTCATGAATTCGATCAGCGCACGCTTGTCGTCGTCCGACAGCGTCGTGCCGTACAGGTGACCGCTGTTGTGGTTGCCCTCAAGACGCGTGTCGTAGGTGAAATCCGCCGAGGCTTTGGCCTGTGCGCCACTGGTCACGAAGCCGACGTTGACCGGGTCGTAGACATCGGAACCGGTGATGAATACCTGTGGACGTTTTTCCGGCGGTTGCAGCAAGTCCCACAGGGTCGGCACCGAGCCGTTGTGCAGGTACGGCGCGCGCAGCCAAATGCCGTCGGTGGGCGTGTTGCTGTAGCTCTGGGTCTTGCGGTAGGCGCCGAAATCGAACGGCGGTTTCTTGAAGGTGTGGAACGCCGCCACCAGCCCGGTGGTGAACGAGTTCAGCCGGTGGGGATCGGTGCCGAGCTGGTCGATGTGGGTGGTGACCTGCCCGGTGTCGACGCGACCGAAGTCGTGGCAACCGGCGCAATTGGTTTCCCAGATCGGTTTGCCCTGGGCGACCTTGGCCTGATCCAGTGCCCACGGCCACGCCGGCGCCTTGTGCCCGAGCAGCCAGTTGGTCACGCGGTTGAAGCTCGGTGGCAGCACCGATTGCGGCGTCGCGCCCACGGCCATCGCGGCGGCGTAGTTGCGCTCGTGGATCTTGTTGTTATTGCCGTCCCAGTGCAGGTACATCGATTCCCGGGGTTTCTGGTTCCACACCTGCGGCAGGTCGACGGTGCCGATGGTCGAGTCATCCGGGAAGCCGAACACCACCATTTTCGTCGGGTTGAACGTGTCGGTGCGCCCCGGGCCCTGTTGCGGCCGCAGCTTCTGCCAGGCGTAGGCCTGCTTCTGTTTGAGCAGCGCGGTCTTGGCCATCGGGATGATCAGGTAGCGGTTGTAGAGCTTCTCGAAAAAGCCGAGCTGGAACTTGCTGTTGATCGCCGCCATCACCGCGTCGGTGGTGAATTTCGGATCGCTGGCGCAATCGTAGGCGAACCACTGAAAGGCTTGCAGTTGCAAGGTGTTGGCCGGTGCACTCGGCACATTCACCGCGACATCGCTGGCATTCGCCCGGTAGGAACCGGTGTGGCACAGCGCGCAGTTCGGCTCGACGGTCGGGTAGCCGATCTGCCGCCTGGCCATGCCGATCGGCAGGTCCTTGCCGTTCTCGAACAGGAAACCGAACACTTCCCAGCCGCCGGGTTTCGGCAGTTTTTCCGGACACATCTGCGGCAGCACGGAGAACAGGTAATACGGAATCCGCGCTTCGATGCCCAGGCCAATCGCGGCGTATTTGTAATGGTCCTCGTCGGAGGCGTAATCCTGCTCCGGCACCACGCGCAGCATCTGATACCAGGTCTGGTAACCGATGAACGCCAGCAACGCCACCTTGACCAGCGTGCCGACCTTGAACGCGTGACTCTGCCACTGCCGCGCCCACGCCGCCCGCCATTCGCGCCAGCCGTCACAAAGCAGCGCCAGCGGTCGGTTTTCAGGGGTGGTGCCGAGGTACAGCAGGATGCCGAGGATCAGGAAAAAGCTCAGATCGCCCATCAGCATCGGCACGAACACCGAGCCCTGGCTGCTGGTGTTGATCAGGTAGATCCAGAACGCCACCGCGATCAATCGCGTCAGCACACACAGCCAGGAATGCACCACGTAGCGCGGCGCGTTGAAGCCCGACGGCATGTAGAAAACGCTGATGCCCACCAGCAGCATCCCGGCGTTTTCCAGCCACGGGTCGGAGAGTTGCGGCGGCAGGCCGACCACCGATGTCAGCAACCCCGGCGCGAACAGCGCCGGGATCGCGAACACCATGTTCATCGCAATGCCGAGCCAGATAAAGCGTTGAAACCAGCGGATGTAGCTGTCCATGTCATCCATTTCCTTGTGCAGACCCGAGAGATGTATTGCCTGACCTACCGCCTTCGCGAGCAAGCCCGCTCCCACATTGGACTGGGGTGTCTGCTGATTTTGTGTCTGGCACAAAACCCTGTGGGAGCGGGCTTGCCCGCGAAGCGGACGACTCGGTCTGAGATCAACCGAGGGCCGTTTTCTCCAGGTGCTCAAGGATGATCGGATACACATCGACCACCGCGTTCTTGCCGAACATGCAATCGATGTGGCCGTAACCCGGCACCACATGCCGGCTGTAGCGTTCCGGCCCATGCTTCTCGCAAACCCGCTGGTAAGTCTTGAGCGTGCTTTCCGGCAGATAACACTGGTTGTCGGCGCCGCTGATGAAGCAGATCGGCATGGTCAGCCGATCAAAGTGCGGCATGTACACGTCGTGCCCTTTGAAATCCACCAGATGCCCTTTGCGCACGATCAGCGCCAGGTGCTCGAAGGTCTCGATGTTCGACTCGCCGAACAGCTCGTGCAGGTTGTCGTGCAGGGTCTCGTTGAGGGTGTCGTGGCGATACAGCGAGGCGTACATGAAGGTGATGCGGTGGCACACCGGGTTGGTGCAATAGCCCTGGGCTTCGATCCGCGCGTAGCCGTTGAGCGCCTTGTCGTAGAGTCGGTTGAACCAGTTCTCCTTGCTGTCGGCGTAGGCGGTCATCGACTTGATGCCGATCGCATCGAGCATCCCCGGCAGGTGCAGACCGGCCTTCAACCCAGTAGCAGTCGCGACCACCGTGTCGGCGGCAATCTGCGAGCAGACCACCGAACGCACGCCCTGCAAACCGGCGAGCAACGACATGAAGAACGTGGTCGCGCCGTAGCAATGCACCACGCACTGCACGTCTTTCGCGCCGGTCTGCTGCTGGATCTGCCCGATGGCGGCCTTGAAGTCGTACTGGGCGATCTGGTCGCCGTTCCATTCCTTCTTGCTCGCCGGCAGCAGGATGCTCACGCGGAAATCCAGCAGCCACACGTCATAGTCGTGCTTGCACAGAAACTCGAGCAGGTTGGTCTGGATCGTATCGGTCGAGAAGATATTGGAGCCCACACCCAAACCATGCACCAGCATCACCGGCCCTTTGCTGCCGGCCTGATAGCGGGTCAGGCGCAACTGCACGCCGTCTTCAGTGGAAAAGAAATGCACGGCCGGCGTCGGCGCATCCAGCGGCCGTTTCAGCCGTGGCGGCGCGTCGGGGTTGAAGTATTTGTCACCGGCGAACACCCCGCCATAACTCTCCCAGAGAATCCCGGCGAAGAACTTGCCGAACCGCGCCAGCCCTTCGATGCGCTCACGTTCGTTGCGCGCATTGAGGACTTTCATGGTGGTCATCTGCTTGGCGAAGTCGGTCGGTTTGATGTGCATCACCCCGGAGCCGATCACCTCGCCCGTCTTGTCCGGCCCGCGATACAGGGTCACGTAGAGGGTGCTGGTGTCGTGCCAGATATTCAGCACGCCGTTGTCTTCCGGCACGGTCTTGAAGGCGCTGAAGAAGTAGTCGTTGCCGTCCTCGGCGGTCAGCTTCATGTCGTACTTCATGTGGCGCGTGTCGACCTGTTGCTCGAATTGCTCGAACAGGTTGAACACACCGTTGCTCGCGGTCAGCGGTTCCGGCGACAGCGCCGGGGCGATCACCGTGCCGACGATGGTCGCGGCGTGTTCGGGCTCCTTGATCATCCGGTTGAGGTCGTTGGCGGTGATGGTCAGGGTGAAGTCGATCGGCGAGTTGTCCGCCTCGCCGCGTTTGGCTGCCGCCTCATAAACTTTCAGGTCGGTGCTTTGTGCGGCGGTGAAGGCGCGGGAGAAGTAGCCTTTCATGGTTTCGGTGAACTGCACGCCGAGGGTTGGCGGCGCGGTCTGTTTGCGCGGCGCCGACGGCAGCGTGTAGTCGATCGTCCAGCCCCGGTCGGCCGCCAGCAGGCCCATGTTGCGCTCGCTCACGGCGGAGATGGTCAGCAGCGGATTGACCGCCAGTGACGTCGGGATCACCGCGCCGTCGGTCACGTAGAGGTTGGAGTAGACATCGGTGCCGGTCGCACCACTGAACACCTGGCCCTTGTGGTTGACCACGCCTTGCGCGGCGTCTTCGCCCATCACGCAACCGCCCAGCGGATGCACCGAGACGATGCTGTGCTTGAGCAGCTTGGTCCAGATCGGATTCTCGACCCAGATCCCGCCCAGGGCCTTGGTGCTCTGGTACAGCCGTTGGTTGCCGATCTTGAAGTTTTCCTGCTCGCCGACGCCCGGCCAGTCGATGCGCAGTTGATCCTTGCTGTCGAGGACCATGCGTCCCTGGCCGCTGTCGTGGCTCATGATCAGGTAGGTCTGCATGTTATGCAGCGCGCCGTGGTACGGGCCGCGCAGGAAGCTTTCGGCTTCGCGCTCCTTGTACTTCACTTTGCCGCTGAAGGTGTCGTCGGTGGGCTTGCCGATCATCTCGGCGAACCCGGCCATCGCCGGCACCATCGGCCGGCCGAGCGCGCCGGGGATCGAACCCTCCTCGATGACCATGCGACTGCTGCGGTCACCCTCGGTGCGCATGTCGATGATCGAGGTGATGCACGGGCCGACCGGTTGCAGTTCCTTGGCCGAATGCGCGCCGAAACCGATGCCGTTGATGGTCTGCTCGCAGTTATGGCCGAAGCCGAGGATGTCGCCGTTGCCGCTCATGTTCTCGCCGAGCTGGCCGGACATCGCCAGGCCTTTGTCCCGCGAACGCAGCAGAATTTCAGTGGAGCCGAGGGTGCCGGCAGACACCACGACGATATCGGCCTTCACGAACAAGGTCGGTGCGTCGAATTTCTCGCGGCCGCTGTCCAGGTACTGGAAGTGCACGATCCAGCCGTTGCCGTCGCGCTCCAGATGCCGCACCTGGGCCTGGCAGAAAATCTCCGCGCCGTGGTTAGTGGCGTCCGGCAGGTAGTTCATCAGCGTGGTGTTCTTGGCCTTGTTGTTACAGCCCGAAACGCAGTCGCCGCAGTGGTTGCACGGCAGTTGCTCGACGCCGACGTGGTTGAGGTTGTTGGGCAGTTTGTCGAAGGTCACGTTGATCGGCGGCCTGTAGAAGTGCGCGCCTTGCTTGAGGAAGTCCGCGGATTTTTTGTTGGCATCGAGTTTCGGCAGGTTCGGCGCGGTGCTCGGGTAGGGATTGGGTTTGAGCATCTCCCGGGCCTTGGCGTAACCCGCCTTGAGCAAGCCGTCGTGGTCCTCGCGCACCGCCAGTGGCCAGCGCGGATCCTGGAACACATCAACGGTCGGCTCCAGGGAAACATTGGCATTGATCAGCGACGTGCCGCCGAGGCCGCAACCGACCACGACGTTCTGCTGCGCGTTGACGTGCAGATCGAACAGCCCGGTGCGTGAGCCGATGTGGCCGTCCGGATCGTGTACCTGCAATTCCTCGGTCGCGGCGATCATGGTGTTGGGGTATTCGCCGGGCTGGATTTCCCGACCGCGTTCCAGCAGACAGACCTTTTTACCGGCCCGGGACAGGCGCGACGCGGCGATGCCACCGCCGTATCCGGAGCCGATGACGATCACGTCGTAGTGTTCCTTGATTTCGCTGATGGGCGTTGCGATCCGTGTCATGAGGGGAGTCCTCTCTCAGGCAGATGGGGCAACTCTGCGGTTGCCTGCAATCAATGGGCGAACGGGCACCTGGCCTCCGGAAATCCCGACGGCAGTACAACGGTTTGGGGCAGGATCAGGCGCTACAGACGGGCATGCTGATTGGCAGCACGACGCAACGTGCGCTTTCGCGGCGAAGGTGCCGGCAGAGCGCGGGGCGTGCAGGGATTGAGGGCCAGGCGGTGTGGCTGGGTATCCATCACGCGTTCTCCCTGAACCAGATGTGGATAAGTGACGGCTGTCCTTGTGCCATTGCAGTGAAGACAGGCACCGGATCGAAGTCAAGGCAGCCTCTTAGAACTGTATGAAATCTGATCAATTGCCTTTTGGACTAAGCCCGCCGGGGGTGGCAGGGTTTGGCGAACAAGTTATCCACATAGCCACCCACAGCTAATGGGGACAACTGTGGATGAAGTAGAAAAATAATCGAGGTTTTGTGAAGAAAAACCGTGACTTATTCAGAAGCAGTGTTTGCCTGAGCGATTGAGTGTTTTTTGATCAAAACCTTGCAGATCACGGATTACGTGGCTTACAGAGGATGGCGAACACCTTATCCACAGAAGCGCCAACAGAGTTCGGGGGTAACTTGGCGGGTGCTGTGGAAAAGCGCTGGAGGCGTTGATAAATCTGGGCTTGTGTAGAGTTTGGTGGGTAAAAAGGGTGAATTGAACGTTTTTTGATCAAATCCTTGTAAGCCACGTTTTATATGGCTCTTAGCGGATAGCGAACATCTTATCCACAGAAGCGCCAACAGAGATTGGGGGCAAGTCTGCAAGTTGTTCTGGGGAAAAAGCTCGTAAAAACCGCGAGTTAGGCTGGTTGTTTTTTGATCTGAGGGCTGCAGGGCTTGATTGGTATGGGGTTCGGAGAGGGGCGAACATGTTATCCACAGAGTGGTTAACAGGGATTGTGTGTAATTTCCAGTAATTGGATGACTTATGACCGCTGCCCTCACCCCAGCCCTCTCCCGAAACGTCGGACCGCCCGAAGGGAGAGGGAGCCTACGGTGGTGATTTCGCGAAGTACATCGACCTGAACGCTCATCGTGACCTTAGGTTTGCTCGAACCAAGGTCAGAGAGTGGTTGATGCTTGGCAAACCAAGGTCACCGCCGGAGTCGCAGGTCGATGTAAATGGCCTATACACCCCGGTCAGTCCCCTCTCCCTCCGGGCGGTCCGACGTTTCGGGAGGGCTAGGGTGAGGGGCTTCTAGCGGACAACACCTTCTTCGATCAGCAGCTTGAGAATGGCTTCCGCACCAGCCTGCGCCGTCACGCCCTTGAGCACCTGCCCCCCACCCCCACTGGCCTTGGCCGTCGCCGCCTTCATCCGGTCAGCCCCGCTCTTGGCCTTGATCACCTTCAACCGTTTCGGCCGTGGCTTGGCCGGTTGCAGCGTCGCCACCGCAAGCAATTCGTCGTCCACCACTTCCACGTCTTTCGCCTGAAGAACGCCACGCCGCGCCGGGCCGTAAGCACTCTGCCGAGGCTTGGGCGCGGCGTTATCCACAGTCGCCAGAAACGGCAGGCGCACCTTCAGCCGGCGCCGCTGCCCACGGGGCAACGCTTGCAGCACCAGCGCAGAACCGTCGTTGATCGACTCGACTTGCGCCAGCCCCACCACCAGCGGCCAGCCCAGCCCTTCAGCCAGCAGGAACGGCAGCATCCCCGAACCTTCGCCGGTTTCCGCCTGGCTGCCGGTCAACACCATCTGGGCACCGGCATCTCGCAGATACTCGGTCAATGCCGGCAGCGCGTCGGCGCCAGCCGGTTGTTCCAGCACGTGCATCTGCGCAAGTCCCATGCCCAGATAGGCGCGCAGCGCCGGTTCCGCGATATCGCCGGCGTGCAGCACTTGCAGGTTGTCCCCCGCCAGTTGCAGGCCGAGTTCCACCGCGCGTGCGTCCTGATCGGCGCGGCGCGGGCGGCCGGAAGTCGGGTGGGCGCCGATTGAAACCAGACTGATGATCTTTGTGCTCATAACCGTTCCTTAAGCCGCATCGCGCTTGGCTTCGTTGCGGTAAGCCTCTACCGCCGCGATCAAGGCCTGAAGAATTTCCGCGCTCTCGCCGATCACCGACAGGTCGGCACGCTTGATCATGTCGCAGCCCGGATCGAGGTTGATCGCCACCACTTTGTCGCAGGCACCGATGCCCTGCAGGTGCTGGATCGCCCCGGAAATCCCCACGGCCACGTAAACCCGCGCCGTAACCCAGGTGCCGGACGCGCCGACCTGACGGTCGCGGGCCATGAAACCGTCGTCCACCGCCACCCGCGAGGCGCCTTCGGTGGCGCCGAGAGCGGCGGCGGTCTTGTGGAAAAGCGCCCAATCCTTGACCCCGTTGCCGCCGGAGAAGATGAACTCGGCCTCGGCCATCGGGATCGCTGCCGGGTCCACCGCTACGGCGCCCAGATCCTCGATCCGCGACAGGCTGCGCGCCACAGGTGTGGATAACTCCACCGGCAACGCTTCGTGACGGGTTTCGCTGACGGGTTCGGCACATTCGGCGGACGCCAGAATCAACCGCGCCACCGGGCGGGCGAGATCCTGCAACCCCGCACCGGCGCGGCCGATGCACTCCTGATCCTTGACCTGCCACACCCGTGTCGCCGGGCGCTCGCCCAGTGCAGCGGCAAAGCGCCGACCGAGTTCGCCGCCCCCGCTGCGGCTGTCCGGCAGCAGCCAGTGACGCGGGTTGAACTGGTTATCCACAGCCCGCAGGCCCTGGATGCGTTGTTCCGGTGCATAACCGCTGAACTGTTCGCCTTCAAGCACCAGCAAGCGGTCAACACCCGCCGTGGCGAAAGCGTTTTCCTTGTGCTCGCCGAACACCACCGCCAGCACCGCACCATCGCTGCCGGCCAGTTGATGAGCCAGACCAAGCAGGTCGCGGTCGTGGCTGCTCAAGCGGCCGCCGACCATGTCCGGCACCACGCTGATGTAGAACGCCGGGGCCGGCACCTGATGCAGCGGCAATTGCACTTCAACCGCTGCCGAACGTTTGACCGCCCCGCCCTGCTGGGCGCCACTGCGGTCGATGCGCTTGATGCCGTTCGGCCCGATGAAACCGATGCCGTGCAGGTTCTTGCGGATGATCCCGTTGGGGCCCATCCAGCTGTGTTGCGCCGGCTGCATGGCCGCGTGCAGCGGGTGCAGGCGGTTGCGCGCAATCCATTCGGCGCGGGGGTCGCGGCGGATAATGTCGCTCATCAGTGGGCCTCCGCAGGTTCACGTTTGGCCGGGGTGGCAGGCTTGTTCGGCGCGGCGTCTTCGAGCAGCGCGTCGGCCACCAGCTCGGCGATGTCCTTGATCAGCGGACGCGGTTCGACCACGCCTTCGAGCATCGCCGTGCACTGTGGACAACCCACGGCCACCAGCTCGGCGCCGGTCTCGCGGATGTCTTCCATGCGCATGTCGGGGATCCGCTGTTTGCCCGGAATATCGGTGATCGGCGCCCCGCCACCGCCGCCGCAGCAGCGCGAACGGAAGCCGGAACGTTGCATTTCCTTGATCTCGATACCGAGGGCGCGCAGCACTTCGCGCGGCGCCTCGTACTCGCCGTTGTAGCGGCCGAGGTAGCACGGATCGTGATAGGTCACGCTGTTGCCTTTGTGCTGACCGAGGTTCAGCGCGCCGGCCTGAATGATTTCCGCCAGGTAAGTGCTGTGGTGCTGCACGAGGTAGTTGCCATCGAACGCGCCGTACTCGTTTTTCAGCACATGGAAGCTGTGCGGATCGCAGGTGACGATGCGGTTGAAGCTGTACTTGGCCAGGGTCTGGATGTTGCGCTTGGCGAGCAACTGGAAGGTCGCTTCGTCACCCAGACGTCGGGCCACGTCGCCGCTGTCGCGTTCCTCCAGCCCGAGCACCGCGAAGTCGACCTTGGCCGCCTTCAGCACTTTGACGAAGGCACGCAAGGTACGCTGGTTGCGCATGTCGAAGGCGCCATCGCCGACCCAGAACAGCACGTCGGTGGATTTCTTCTCGCTGAGCAAGTTGAGGTTCAGGTCCGCCGCCCAGTTCATCCGACCGCCCGGGGCGAAACCGCCAGGGTTGTCGGTGGCAATCAGGTTCTCCAGGACTTCGGCGCCCTTGTTCGGGGTCGCGCCTTTTTCCAGGGTGAGGTGCCGGCGCATGTCGACGATGGCATCGACGTGCTCGATCATCATCGGGCACTCCTCGACACAGGCGCGGCAGGTGGTGCACGACCACAGGGTTTCGGCATCGACCAGACCGTTGACGATCGGTTGATGCGGATTGCCTGAGTGTTCTCCTACAGGCTTGCCCGGATAGGGGCTGCCGGCGAACTGGGCATCGGTGCCGCCGGCGAGGCCGACGACCATGTCCTGAATCAGCTTCTTCGGGTTCAGCGGCTGACCCGCAGCGAACGCCGGGCAGGCTGCTTCGCACTTGCCGCACTGCACGCAGGCATCGAAACCGAGCAACTGGTTCCAGGTGAAATCCTTGGGTTTCTCCACGCCCAGTGGCGCGGTCGGATCATTCAGGTCCAGCGGTTTCAAACCGGTCGAACGGCCGCCGCCAAAGCGTTCGGCGCGACGGTGCCAGGCCAGGTGCAAGGCACCGGCGAAGGCGTGCTTCATCGGGCCGCCCCAGGTCATGCCGAAGAACAGCTCGGACACGCCCCACAACACGCCGATCCCGAGAATCGCTGCCAGCACCCAGCCGCCGAAGTTCTCCGGCAGGATCCCGGCCACCGGCAAGGTCACCAGGAAGAACGAGGCCGAGAACGCCAGCAGGCTTTTCGGCAGGCGCATCCACGGGCCTTTCGACAGCCGCGACGGCGGATTGAGCCGACGCCGATAAACGAAGATCGCACCGACGAACATCACCGCCGTCATCAGCAGCAATGCGTAGCCAAGAATGCGGTTATGCAGGCCGAAACCGTGCACCAGAATCGCCAGCACGATCGACGCCACCGCACCGCCCGCCGTGGCGACGTGGGTGTTGGCGATGTATTTGTCCCGCGCCACCACGTGGTGCAGATCGACCATGTAACGCTTGGGCATGGCGAACAGGCCGCCGATCAGATCGACCTTCGAGGCCCGGCCCCGACGCCACATGGCCACCCGCCGCAACGCCCCCAGCACCGCAAGGGCCAGGGCTGCGAACAACAGGATTGGAAGAAGGGTGTTCAACATAGGTGTTGCTCCCAAAGACCTCAGGTCTTGCAGGTCGAGATGCCTTACTCGGTCACTGTGGGGGCGGCGGTGCGACGATTCGACTTGCCCGCGAATGCATTCTGTCAGTCACATATTCATCGACTGACCCACCGCTATCGCGGGCAAGCCCGCTCCCACAGGGTCTTGTGCAAGCTTTTAGAAATCCTTGCAGAGGCGCAGGGCGTCATAGATCGCAGCGTGGGTATTACGCTGCGCCACGCAGTCACCGATGCGGAACAGCAGGTAACCGTCGCCGGTGCTGCTCAACGAAGGTTGCGGCTGGATCGCGAACAGCGCCTCGACATCGATCTGGCCCTTGTTGCGCGAGCCGTCCTTGAGGGCGTAGTAGATTTCTTCATCCGGGCGCACGCCGTTCTCGACGACCACCTGATCCACCACCCGCTCCTCTTTGGCGCCGGTGTATTCGTTCTCCAGCACGGCGACCAGCTTGTCGCCTTCGCGGTAGACCTTCTCCAGCATCATGTCGCCGGTCATGATCACTTCTTTCGGGTACATGCTGCGGTAGTAGGTCGGGAACGACGTACCGCCGATGGCCACGCCCGGCTTGATGTCGTCGGTGACGATCTCGACCTGGCTGCCCTTGTCGGCGAGGAAGTCCGCCACCGACATCCCGGTGAACTCGCAGATGGTGTCGTAGACCAGCACGTTCTTGCCCGGCGCGACCTTGCCGTCGAGCACGTCCCAACTGCTGACCACCAGCCCTTCGGCGGCGCCCCAGTGTTCGTTCTGTTCCAGGTACGGGTGACCGCCGACCGCCAGCACCACGATGTCCGGACGCAGGTCCATGATGGTGTCGGCATCGGCAGCAGTGCCCAGGCGCAGGTCGACTTTCAGGCGTGCCAGCTCCAGCTGGAACCAGCGGGTGATACCGGCGATCTGGTCGCGCTGCGGCGCTTTCGAAGCCGTAGTGATCTGCCCGCCGATGAATTCTTTCTTCTCGAACAGGGTCACGTCGTGGCCACGTTCGGCCGCCACGCGAGCCGCTTCCATCCCCGCCGGGCCCGCACCGACGATCACCACCTTGCGTTTCGGCCCGGTGGATTTTTCGATGATGTGCGGCACGCCCATGTATTCGCGGGAAGTCGCGGCGTTCTGGATGCACAGCACGTCCAGCCCCTGGTACTGACGGTCGATGCAGTAGTTGGCGCCGACGCATTGTTTGATCTGGTCGATCTGGCCCATCTTGATCTTGGCGATCAGGTGCGGGTCAGCGATGTGGGCGCGGGTCATGCCGACCATGTCGACGTAACCGCCCTCCAGAATCCGCGTGGCCTGGTTCGGGTCCTTGATGTTCTGCGCGTGCAGCACCGGAACCTTGACCACTTCCTTGATCCCGGCCGCCAGGTGCAGGAACGGCTCCGGCGGGTAACTCATGTTCGGAATCACGTTGGCCAGGGTGTTGTGGGTGTCGCAACCCGAGCCGACGACGCCGATGAAATCGAGCATGCCGGTGTCGTCGTAATACTTGGCGATCTGCTTCATGTCTTCGTGGGACAGACCGTCCGGGTGGAACTCGTCACCGCAGATGCGCATGCCGACGCAGAAGTCGTCACCGACTTCGGCGCGTACGGCTTTCAGGACTTCCAGACCGAACTTCATCCGGCCTTCGAAGGTGCCGCCCCATTCGTCGGTACGCTTGTTGACCCGCGGGCTCCAGAACTGGTCGATCATGTGCTGATGCACGGCCGACAGTTCGACGCCGTCCAGACCACCGGCCTTGGCGCGGCGCGCGGCTTGCGCGTAGTTGCCGATCACCCGCCAGATTTCTTCCGGCTCGATGGTCTTGCAGGTAGCGCGGTGCACCGGTTCGCGGATGCCCGACGGCGACATCAGGGTCGGCCAGTGGAAACCGTCCCAACGGGAGCGACGGCCCATGTGGGTAATCTGGATCATGATCTTGGCGCCATGCTTGTGCATGGCGTCGGCGAGATTCTGGAAGTGCGGGATGATCCGGTCGGTGGACAGGTTCACCGAACTCCACCATTGCTGCGGGCTGTCGATCGCCACCACGGACGAACCGCCACAGATCGCCAGGCCGATGCCGCCCTTGGCTTTCTCTTCGTAATATTTGACGTACCGTTCGGTGGTCATGCCGCCGTCGGTCGCGTAGACCTCGGCGTGCGCGGTGCTGAGCACGCGGTTGCGGATGGTCAGTTTGCCAATTTGAATTGGCTGGAACATTGCTTCGAAAGCCATGGCGGGTTCCTCGACTTACAACGGCTTGACGGTGAACAGGCCGTCGTCGTGGCCTTCTTCGGAGCCACCGTAGACCTGCTCGGCCACGGTGCGGATCTTGCTGCCGCGAGCGGCGAGGATCTGGTCCATGGCCCCGGCAAACCAGCCGGTGAACATGTAGTCGACCTTGCGCCCGACCTTGCCGTAGACGTAGACGAATGCGGAGTGTTCGAGCTTGACGCTGGCGGTGCCTTTGTCGAGGTCGATGTCCTGGATCTTGAACAGGCCCCAGCCGCGCTGCGACAGACGCTTCATGTAGTGTTCGAACACCGCTACGCCTTCCAGGCCATGGCACTCGGCTTCTTTTTCACACCAGTGCCAGGCGGACTTGTAGCCGGCCTTGTAGAGGATTTCGGCATAGGCGTCGGCGCCCAGCACTTCCTCGATGCCCATGTGGTTGTTGACGAAGAAATGCCGCGGCACGTACAGCATCGGCAGGGCGTCGGAGGTCCAGACACCGGTCTCGCTGTCGACTTCGATTGGCAATTGCGGGGCGATCTTGGCCATGGAAACTTAACTCCAGAAAAATTTTGGTGTTGCCCCCGGCGCGGACGGCCGGGGGAAAGTATTCAGAGAAGCGGCTTACTCGCCCCAGACGTCCTTGAGGACGTTCACCCAGTTTTCACCCATGATCTTGCGCACGACCCGTTCGGAGTGGCCACGCTTGAGCAGGGTTTCGGTCAGGTTCGGGAACTCGCCGACGGTGCGGATGCCCAGCGGGTTGATGATCTTGCCGAAGTTGGTCAGACGGCGGGCGTAGCCCTTGTCGTGGGTCAGGTATTCGAAGAAGTCCTGACCGTGACCCTGGGTGAAGTCGGTGCCGATGCCGATGGCGTCTTCGCCGACGATGTTCATGGTGTATTCGATGGCTTCGGCGTAGTCGTCGATGGTCGAATCGATGCCCTTGGCCAGGAACGGCGCGAACATGGTCACGCCGACGAAACCGCCATGGTCAGCGATGAACTTCAGCTCTTCGTCGGACTTGTTGCGCGGGTGTTCTTTCAGCCCCGATGGCAGGCAGTGGGAATAGCAGACCGGTTTTTTCGATTCGAGGATGACTTCTTCGGAAGTCTTGGAGCCGACGTGGGACAGGTCGCACATGACGCCGACACGGTTCATCTCGGCGACGATCTCGCGACCGAAGCCCGACAGACCGCCGTCACGTTCGTAGCAACCGGTGCCCACCAGGTTCTGGGTGTTGTAGCACATCTGCACGATGCCGACGCCGAGCTGCTTGAACACTTCGACGTAACCGATCTGGTCTTCAAACGCGTGGGCGTTCTGGAAGCCGAAGAGGATGCCGGTCTTGCCCTGCTCCTTGGCCTTGCGGATGTCGGCAGTGGTGCGGACGGGGATCACCAGGTCACTGTTCTCGCGGATCAGTTTCTGGCTGGCGGCGATGTTGTTGACCGTGGCCTGAAAGCCCTCCCACACCGACACAGTGCAGTTGGCCGCCGTCAGACCGCCCTTGCGCATGTCTTCGAACAGCTCGCGGTTCCATTTGGCAATGATCAGACCGTCGATAACGATGCTGTCGGCGTGTAATTCGGCTGGGCTCATCAGGCGTCCCCTTATTGGCGATTCATGCGCCGAATCGTCTGCCGGCGCTTTGGGGCCAGCATATGCCTCGGTGCGCGACCAGCCGGGTGCAAAAACGACAGGGGAATTGCCGAAAGCGTCAATCCGCGACAAAGGGTCGCCAACCGGTCCGACCAGCCACCTGTTCAAGCCCGCGAGCTTGAGCCAGAATCTTGCGCATCTTGGATACACCACTGGATTAGAGCGGCGACAACCATGAAATCGATCTTCCTGGCCCTGGCACTGATTGCGACCGGCGTACACGCCGCCGAAGAGTCCGACAACAACCCGTGCGACGCGGTGGAAAACGACATCCAGACGCTGGAATGCTCGGCCTACAGCCGCACCACCGCCGAGGACCTGCTCAAGGACAACTACGCCAGCCTGAACGAGCGCATGCAGACGACCTACGGCAAGAACCCGGCGCAACTGGCCGACATCACCGCCAAAATCAAGGCCGCCCAGCAACAATGGCTGAAAACCCGCGACGCCGACTGCGCCGTCGAAGCCTTCCCGGCGACGGACGGCAGCAAGGCATTCAAGATTGCGCAGAACGATTGCGTGGCGCGGATGAGTGACGAGCGGTCGGAGTTTTTGGAGTCGATTGGGCAGGAGTAATCGATTATTGACTGAAGAAAGCTGGAAGTATTTTTCAGCTTTCTGATGCAAAAGAACCTTTTCCCACAAAACGTTCAGATCTGCCCCACATCACCTGTCCGAAGCCGCTGTTCTAGAGGCTTTGCGCGCAACATGCCGTCAAATGTTGTTTATTGGCCACCTGAAAAATATAAGCAAAGATTCGCAAATCTTATAAAAGACTTATATTCTGCCATGAACAGCATCCACTGGACTCGAAAGGCCGTTAAGCAACTCCTGAAATTGCATTCCGCTCATCAGTGTCAGGTCAGAGATGCCATCACGGTGCTTGCTGACATGCCTGATGTGGGCAATGTGAAAGCACTGGTTGGTCATGACTACGCTTATCGGCTGCGTGTCGGTAATTACCGAGTCATGTTCGACTGGGATGGCGCGATCAAAGTGGTCAGTATTCAAGAGGTAAAAAAACGCGATGAACGCACTTACTGACATCCAAATCATCAATGATTCCGAGGGTAAACCCGCTTTCGTAGTCATTCCGTATGCGCAATATGTGGCGCAGAAAATGGAGCCTGACCTGATTCCCCATGAGGTGGTCAGTCGCATTGTCGACGGGGCAACTCCGATCAGGGCCTGGCGCGAACATCTCAACCTGACCCAGGAAGAAGTGGCGAAACGCATGGGTATTTCGCAGCCGGCTTTTGCCCAACAGGAAACCGTTGCAAAGCCGCGCAAGGCCACTCGCGAGAAGATTGCAGCGGCATTTGGCATCACCGCCAACCAGCTTGAGCTGTAAGCTGCACCTCTTCAGCCAATCAAGGGATTCACATGAACATCTGCGGTATCGAAATCAAAGGCAGTGAAGCGATCATCGCCGTGGCGTCCCTCGACGGTTCGGTGCTGAGCCATGTGGCGCTGAGCACCAAAAAAATCGCTTTGGAGGATGACGACGAGGCGGCCAACGTGAAGCTGTTCGCCGCTCAGGTGGCGTCGTTCGTGCGCGAGAACTCCATCGATCGCATCGCGATCAAGAAGCGCAGCAAGAAGGGCGAGTTTGCCGGTGGGCCGACCACGTTCAAGATCGAGGGCGTGTTTCAGTTGCTGGACGGTTGCGAGGTGACGCTGCTGTCGCCGCAGACGATCAACGCCCAGGCCAAGAAGCACAACTTCGAACTGCCGGGCACGCTGAACAAGTATCAGCATGAAGCCTACAAGGCTGCGTGCTCGGCATTGGTGAAGAAATAACTAGCGCGCCTTGCGCGCGCTCAGCCAGTCACCGAAGGACTTGTCCTCCAGTGCGTAGCCTCCACGGCTCGACTTCCACACCAGCTCCTTGTCGCGCAGGGCATCGATGCAGGCCTGAATGGTCTGGGTGCCCGGCACCACGTCGCTGCCCATGTTCTCCAGTGCCTTGCCGACTGCCATGAGCGTGCTGTCAGTGAACGGAGCAAAAGGCTCGTTGTTCTGTGAGCGCTCCACCATCACCTCCAGCACGGCGCGCTGAGGGATGGTCAGAGCGTTCCAGGCGCTCTCGAACTCGGTCCACACGCCTGCGCGCAACAATTCGGCTCGGCTGTGCAGCAGCTGCCCCAGATTGCTGGCCTCGCCCAGTTCCAGTGCCACTTCACCAATGATGGTGCGCAACATTTCCGGGCGCCGCCCCACCAACTCGAAGGCCTCATCGATATCGGCAGCGCTGAACTGATTGGTCTCGGCCAGATGGGCGTTGAGGTGCAAGGTGTACGCCTGGGTGAACTCTTTCCCCAGCAATGGAAAGGGCGTGATGCTGGAGCCGAAGAACGGTTGGCTCTTGCCCAGCACCAGGTGCGCGAGTTTGTCGCGATTGGAACCGGTGAACACCAGGTGCAAACCGCTGCCCTCACCTTCACGTCCCTGGTTGAGCTGATCCCGCGCTGCCTTCAGGGCAAACATCGCGTTGATGCCGGCGGCGGTGGTCAGCGCATGCTGGGCTTCATCGATCACCAGCACTACGGATTTTTCGGCGGCGCTGTGGAGCAGTTCCAGCGCTTGCGTCAGGGTCGCGCCGGCCGGCAGTTGCGGCTTGGTGAAATCCCAGGACAAGGTGCGCAGAAAGCTGAGTTTTTCGATGCCGATATTCTTCGCCAGTTTGCGGATGCCCTTTTCAAAGGGGACCAACGCGCCTGCAATGGCACTGGCGATCAAGTCAGCAGGGTCTTTTTCCTTGTCGGCCCACAGGTCGACATAAACCGTCAGCCAGCCACGGGCCTGGCATTCCGGGATCAGGTCCTCGCGCAAAAAGGTACTTTTGCCCGTGCGACGCGGCGCTGCCAGAAAAAGGCCGGAGGTGAAATCCTGCAGACCTGCACCCACCAGACCATCGGCAACGCTGCGGGCCAGAGCGGGGCGGCGGAAGACGAAACCGTTGTTTCTGGACATGGTTTTACACTCAATTATTCAAACGACTGTAATTTATACCTGAAAGTATAATTAAGTATAATCGTCCGTCAAACAGTCTCCCGTCGCCGGTCCTCCCGTGGACACCGGGCAAATTTCGCCCGGTAGCTGCGGGTGAAATACGACGGTGATTCAAACCCGCAGGCGATGCTGACTTCGAGCACGCTCATGTCGGTCTGGCGCAACAGCTGCCGGGCTTTCTCCAGCCGCAAGCGCAGATAGAAATTGCTCGGCGTGTCGTTCAGGTGCAGGCGAAACAGGCGCTCAAGTTGCCGGCGGGTCACCTTGATCGATTCCGCCAGTTCCAGCGTGGTCAGCGGTGGTTCGCTGTGCTGCTCCATCTCGCCGATCACATGCACCAGCTTCTTGTTGCTGATGCCGTAGCGCGTGGCGACTTCCATGCGCTGGTGGTCTTTGCGCGGACGAATTCGCCCCAATACGAACTGCTCGCTGACCTGGATCGCCAGTTGCGGGCCGTGGGCCTGGGCGATCAGGTCGAGCATCAAGTCGATGGAAGCGGTACCGCCGGCAGACGTGATGCGCCGACGGTCGATCTCGAACAGCTCCTGGGTGACGCTGAGCTGTGGATAAGATTCCTTGAAGGCGTCGATGGCCTCCCAGTGCAGAGTCAGGCGATGACCATCGAGCAGGCCCGCCTCGGCAAGGACGAAGCTGCCGGTGTCGATGGCGCCGAGGGTCACGCCTTCGTTGTCCAGCCGTCGCAGCCAGTGCTCCAGCGCCGGGGTAGCGAACTTCAGCGGTTCGAACCCGGCGATCACCAGCAGCGTCGCCCCTTTCTTCAGCGGTTCCAGCGCCGCATCGGCGTTGACCGACATTCCATTACTCGCCAGCACCGCTCCACCATCGGCGCTCAAGACGTGCCAGCGGTACAGCTCGCCGCGAAAGCGGTTGGCCACCCGCAGCGGTTCGATCGCAGAGATGAAACCGATGGCGGAAAAACCCGGCATCAACAGAAAGTAGAAATCCTGGGACATGGCGCGCACTCGATTCGCGGGTAGCGTGCAACGTTGATACGCCAGTTGTCGGCGGCATTCAAGAGCACAGGTCGCTGCAGTGCAAGAGCTGGTCGCCGCAGTGCGTTTTTACAGGGGCATAGCTGCGTAATTTGGCATCACCGGCACGACAGATGCCGGAACCCACAATAACGACCTGCCGAGGAACCCGACATGAAACGACTGATCAGCAGCTGTGTTCTCGCACTCAGTGGTACCGCGTTTTTAAGCGCCAGTGTCATGGCGGCCGATTCCGCATCGTGTCAGAACGTGCGCATGGGCGTGGTGAACTGGACCGACGTGATCGCCACCAGCGCCATGGCCCAGGTTCTGCTCGACGGCCTCGGCTACAGCACCAAACAGACCAGCGCCTCCCAGCAAATCGTCTTCGCCGGCATCCGCGACCAGCGTCTGGACCTGTTCCTCGGCTACTGGAACCCGCTGATGACCCAGACCATCACCCCGTTCGTCGACGCCAATCAGGTCAAAGTCCTCCAGGCACCGAGCCTCAAGGACGCCCGCGCCACCCTCGCCGTGCCGACCTATCTGGCGGACAAGGGTCTGAAAACCTTCGCCGACATCGCCAAGTTCGAGAAAGAACTGGGCGGCAAGATCTACGGCATCGAGCCAGGCTCGGGGGCCAACACTCAGATCAAGGCGATGATCGCCAAGAACCAGTTCGGCCTCGGCAAGTTCCAACTCGTGGAATCGAGCGAGGCCGGCATGCTCGCCGCCGTCGATCGCGCGGTGCGCCGCAAGGAAGCCGTGGTGTTCTTCGGCTGGGCGCCGCACCCGATGAACGTCAACGTGCAGATGACTTATCTGACCGGCAGCGACGACGCCCTCGGCCCGAACGAAGGCATGGCCACCGTGTGGACCGTCACCGCACCGAAATACGCCGAACAATGCCCGAACGTCAGCCGTCTGCTGAGCAACCTGACGTTCACCGCCGAAGACGAGAGCCGGATGATGCAGCCGCTGCTCGATCACAAGGACGCTTTCGAATCGGCCAAGCAATGGCTCAAGGATCACCCGCAGGACAAACAGCGCTGGCTCGAAGGCGTTACCACTTTCGATGGCAAACCAGCGGCTGAAAACCTCCAGCTCACCAGCAAGTAAACCGCAACGAATGAACCACTTCGCAGCCCGCCACGGGCTGCGAACAGACCCATCACGCCTGAAGGAAAACGCACCATGAACCACGACGTCATCATCACCTGCGCACTCACCGGTGCTGGCGACACGACCGCCAAGAGCCCTCACGTGCCGGTCACCCCGAAACAGATCGCCGCTGCTGCAGTAGAAGCGGCCAAGGCCGGCGCCACGGTCGTGCACTGCCACGTCCGTGACCCGCAGACCGGCAAGTTCAGCCGCGACGTGGCGCTGTACCGCGAAGTCATGGAGCGCATCCGCGAAGCCGACGTCGACATCATCGTCAACCTCACCGCCGGCATGGGTGGCGACCTGGAAATCGGCCCGGGCGAGAACCCGATGGAGTTCGGCCCGAACACTGATCTGGTCGGCCCGCTGACCCGCCTGGCCCACGTCGAAGAACTGCTGCCGGAAATCTGCACCCTGGATTGCGGCACCCTGAACTTCGGCGACGGCGACACCATTTACGTCTCCACCCCGGCCCAACTGCGGGCTGGTGCCAAGCGCATCACCGAGCTGGGCGTGAAGGCGGAGCTGGAGATTTTCGACACCGGTCACCTGTGGTTCGCCAAACAGATGATCAAGGAAGGCCTGCTCGACAATCCGCTGTTCCAGCTGTGCCTGGGCATCCCGTGGGGCGCCCCGGCCGACACCACCACCATGAAAGCCATGGTCGACAACCTGCCCGCCGATGCGGTGTGGGCCGGGTTCGGCATCGGCCGGATGCAGATGCCGATGGCCGCGCAAGCGGTGCTGCTCGGCGGCAACGTGCGGGTCGGTCTGGAAGACAACCTGTGGCTGGACAAAGGCGTGCTGGCGACCAATGGCCAACTGGTCGAACGCGCCAGCGAAATCCTCAGCCGCCTCGGCGCCCGCGTGCTGACCCCGGCTGAAGGCCGCAAGAAGATGGGCCTGACCCAGCGCGGCTAATTCGAATTCACCTCTGATCCTGTGGGAGCGGGCTTGCTCGCGAAGAGGCTGGTACATCCGAAGCATCTTCATCAGCAGTGCCGCCGCATTCGCGAGCAAGCCCGCTCACACAGGGAATCACCGAATTTTCCTAGGAAATCACCATGAGCTTTATCACCGAAATCAAAACCTTCGCAGCACTGGGCAGCGGCGTCATCGGCGGCGGCTGGGTCGCCCGCGCCCTCGCCCATGGCCTCGACGTGGTGGCCTGGGACCCGGCGCCGGGTGCCGAAGCGGCGTTGCGCAAACGCGTGGCCAATGCCTGGGGCGCGCTGGAGAAAAACGGTCTGGCGCCGGGTGCTTCGCAAGATCGCTTGCGGTTTGTCGCGACCATTGAAGAGTGCGTGCGCGATGCGGACTTCATCCAGGAAAGCGCCCCGGAACGCCTCGAACTGAAACTGGAGCTGCACAGCAAGATCAGCGCAGCGGCCAAGCCCAATGCCCTGATCGGTTCCAGCACTTCAGGCCTGTTGCCAAGCGAGTTCTACGAGAGCTCGACCCATCCGGAACGTTGCGTGGTCGGTCACCCGTTCAACCCGGTCTACCTGCTGCCGCTGGTGGAAGTGGTCGGCGGCAAGAACACCGCGCCGGAAGCGGTTCAAGCGGCGATGAAAGTCTACGAATCCCTCGGCATGCGCCCGCTGCACGTGCGCAAGGAAGTGCCGGGCTTCATCGCCGACCGCCTGCTCGAAGCGCTGTGGCGCGAGGCGCTGCACCTGGTCAACGACGGTGTGGCGACCACCGGTGAAATCGACGATGCGATCCGTTTTGGTGCCGGTCTGCGCTGGTCGTTCATGGGTACGTTTTTGACCTACACCCTGGCCGGTGGCGATGCCGGCATGCGCCACTTCATGTCGCAGTTCGGCCCGGCGTTGCAGTTGCCGTGGACGTACCTGCCGGCACCGGAACTGACCGACAAGTTGATCGACGATGTGGTGGATGGCACCAGCGATCAACTGGGCCGACACAGTATTTCGGCGCTGGAGCGCTATCGTGATGATTGCTTGCTGGCGGTGCTTGAGGCGGTGAAGACCACCAAAGAAAAGCACGGGATGAGTTTCAGCGAGTGATCGCATATTGATCGTTCCCACGCAGAGCGTGGGAGCGATCGTGCCTGGAGATAAACATGCCCACCCTCACCACCTACCAAACCCGCATCATCCCCGACTGGGTCGACTACAACGGCCACCTGCGCGACGCCTTCTATCTGCTGATTTTCAGCTACGCCACCGACGCCCTGATGGATCGCCTCGGCATGGACAGCAACAATCGCGAAGCCAGTGGCAACTCACTGTTCACCCTCGAACTGCACCTCAACTACCTGCACGAAGTGAAGCTCGACGCCGAAGTCGAAGTGCGCACGCAGATCATCGGTCACGACCAGAAACGCCTGCACCTCTATCACAGCCTGCACCTGGCCGGCGGCGACAAGGAGCTGGCCGGGAACGAACAGATGCTGCTGCACGTCGACCTCGCCGGGCCACGTTCCGCACCGTTCACCCCGGACACCCTGGGCCGTCTGCAAGCCATCGTCGCCGAGCAGGCCGACCTGCCCGCCCCGGCTTACATCGGCCGGGTCATCGCCCTGCCCCCAGCCCGGTAAATCCATCCATCGCAAGGAGCCGCCATGCAAACCGCCGCTGCTGTTGCCGATTTCCGTACCTATCCGTTGATCAGCGCGCTGAACGGCGTGCAGAGCCTGGCGGATCGCGTCTTGATTGAATGGGCCGACGGGCGTGTCAGCCCGTTCCACCACGTGTGGCTACGCGACAACTGTCCGTGTCCGCACTGCGTCTACAGCGTCACCCGCGAGCAAGTGTTCGAGATCGTCGATGCGGCTCCCGACCTGTCGCCCTCCGCCGCGCATATCGACACCGATGGCTGCCTGCGTATCGACTGGCAGGACGGCCACCTCAGCCGCTTCGATGCAGGCTGGCTGCGGGCCCACGCCTACGACGACGAATCCCGCGCCGAACGCCTCTCCGCCAAGCCGAAACCCTTCCTGTGGCGCAGCGATTTGCAGTTGCCGGTGTTCGACTATGCAGCCCTGATGAACGACAACGCCGCACTGCTGCAATGGTTGCTGGCGGTACGCGACATCGGCTTGACCCAGGTGCGTGGCGTACCCACCGAACCCGGCTCGCTGAAGCTGATCGCCCAGCGCATTTCGTTCATCCGCGAGAGCAACTTCGGCGTGCTGTTCAACGTGCAATCCAAGGCCGATGCCGACAGTAATGCCTACACCGCTTTCAACCTGCCATTGCACACGGATCTGCCGACCCGCGAGCTGCAACCGGGGCTGCAATTTCTGCATTGCCTGGTGAACGACGCCGAGGGTGGCGAGAGCATTTTCGTCGACGGTTTTGCGATTGCCGAAGCGTTGCGCCAGGAGGATCCCGCGTCGTTTCAGGCGCTGTGCGAGATCCCGGTGGAGTTTCGCAACAAGGACCGCCACAGCGACTATCGCTGCCTCGCGCCCATCATCGCTCTGGATGCCTTGGGCCGGGTTGCGGAAATCCGCATGGCCAATTTTCTGCGCGGCGCGTTCGACACGTCGGTGGCGCAAATGCCCCTGCTGTATCGCGCTTACCGGCGTTTCATCGCCATGACCCGCGAACCACGTTTCCGGCTGATGCAGCGGCTCAATCCGGGCGAGTTGTGGTGCTTCGACAACCGCCGCACCCTGCATGCGCGCAATGCGTTCGACCCGTCCACCGGGGCCCGGCACTTTCAAGGCTGCTACATCGATCGGGATGAATTGCTGTCGCGGATTCTGGTGTTGCAGCGCTAGACCGCGTCAGCCTTATTCGCGAGCAAGCCCGCTCCCACATTTCACCGCGTTTCCATGAATGAACGCGGTCACCTGTGGGAGCGGGCTTGCTCCGGGCGGCGTTCCGACGAAAGCGTCAGATCAAGCAACACACCTCTCCCGGATTCACAGGCAAAAAAAACCCCGATACAAGCCGTGACAGGATCGGGGCGAGGGTACTGTTGAGGAGCTGCCGTGCCGAGGGTGACCAAACCTTCGTGAAGCGAGCTGAGGCCAGTGTGCCCACTCCCCGGCACCACGAGTTAGCCGAAAACGACCTGTTCATAGCCGTCGCGGCCACTGCGACAAATCGCCCTTGCCGTGCCTGTGCAGGCCTACCAGAATCGAGTCACGACCTCCGTTGCCGAAGAAGGATTCGCGTCATGATGTATGCCGATTTGATCGATCAGGAAGACCTGTTGGGCCAGCTCAAGTCGTTGGGATTCGAAGTGCCGTCGGGCTCAACTGCCCTGCAGGCCTGCGAGTGCGCGGTGCGGGGTCTGGACGATGTGCGGGCCAACACGCTGCGCACCATGGTCAAGCAGATGTACACCAGCAGCGCGAGCATTCAGCCGACCGTGCGCGAAGCCATCGACAAGCAGTTGCTGCCGGCCCTGGCGCAGTATCAGCAAACCCGCGCCTGACATCTGACCGAAAAAAAGATCGCAGCCTGCGACAGTGCCTTTCCTGAAGGCGCTGTCGCAGGCTGCGATCTTTCGTTTTAGAGACGCACGCTGGCGAAGGTCGACTCGTTGCGCGCCTGGCTCAGCGCCGACATCGGCCCGGACAGCGGCGACATCACGATGGCCTGCGGCAGCGGCAGCATCGCCACCTGCTGGGTGGTGTTGGAACCGACGCGCTCGTCACGCGGTGGAATGCCGAAATATTCGCGGTAGCACTTGGAGAAGTGCGGCGTCGACACGAAGCCGCAGACCGACGCCACTTCGATGATCGACATCGGCGTCTGTTTGAGCAGTTGCCGGGCACGGATCAGGCGCAGCTTGAGGTAGTAGCGCGACGGCGAGCAATGCAGGTATTTCTGGAACAGGCGCTCGAGCTGGCGACGGGACACGGCGACGTACACCGCCAGTTCGTCGAGGTCGATCGGCTCTTCCAGGTTGGCTTCCATCAGCGCGACGATTTCCTGCAGCTTCGGCTGGTTGGTGCCGAGCATGTGCTTGAGCGGCACACGCTGGTGATCCTGCTCGTTGCGGATGCGTTCGTAGACAAACATCTCGGAGATCGCGGCGGACAGTTCACGGCCGTGATCGCGGCTGATCAGGTGCAGCATCATGTCCAGCGGCGCGGTGCCCCCGGAGCTGGTGAAACGGTTGCGGTCGAGGGTGAACAGACGGGTGCTCATCGCCACGCGAGGGAAAGCTTCCTGCATCGCCGCCAGACATTCCCAGTGCACGCTGCAATCGAAGCCATCGAGCAGGCCGGCGCAGGCCAGGGCCCAACTGCCGGTGCACACGGCACCGAGGCGACGGGACTGGCGCGCCTGGCTTTGCAGCCACGAGACATGTTCACGGGTAACGGTGCGTTGAATACCGATCCCGCCGCACACGATGATGGTGTCGAGGGCCGGGGCTTTGTGCATGGAGGCGTCGGGAGTGATCTGCAGACCGTCACTGGCCCAGACCTGACCACCGTCGACGGTGAGGGTCGTCCAGCGATACAGCTCGCGACCGGACAACTGGTTGGCCATGCGCAGTGGTTCGACTGCGGAAGCCAGGGAAATCAGCGTGAAATTGTCCAGCAGCAGAAAGCCGATGGATTGAGGCGCACGGTTCTGGGGTTGAGCCCCGGAGTTGAACGACGTCATCGCGGTATCTCCTCACACAAAGCGGGTGATGGCCTCAGGCGGAGGCTCTTGTTATTGCCATCGTTCTCTTGCGTGAGACGGGCTTTGTTATGACAGAGCAATTGCCATGCCTAAAATTGAATGGCCGTTCAATAACTCCTGAAAACGACGTCGCGACGTGTCTACACAAGCGCTCCGATGAGAGCTGATTCGAAGTGCCATCAGCGGCGGTGAAAGCCCTGCCCCGGCGCGCGTGAGCAGATCGGTAGCACTTGTGGGAACAGGGCTGCGGCGGATTGTCCTACAGTGTCACCGCTGGCACAGGTGACGGACGGTAGCACCTGTGAATCAGGCGCTGTACGTGGGAAAGACTCTTATCTGATTGCGACGCGCCAAAAGGTGGCGCGTTTTATTGTCGATGCTCACTTGGTGCGCAGTTTTGACTGGTCTGGTGCTATCGGGAAATCAGCACTCCACCGCGCTGACCGCCAACCCGCCGCGCGAAGTCTCTTTATATTTGTCATGCATGTCGGCACCGGTATCTCGCATGGTACGAATCACCCGATCCAGCGAGATAAAGTGCTGGCCATCGCCGCGCAAGGCCATCTGCGCCGCGTTGATCGCCTTCACCGCCGCAATCGCGTTGCGCTCGATACACGGTACCTGGACCAGGCCACCGACCGGATCGCAGGTCAGACCGAGGTTGTGTTCCAGACCGATTTCCGCTGCGTTGCACAATTGCTCCGGGCTCGCGCCGAGGATTTCCGCCAGCCCCGCTGCTGCCATTGCGCAAGCCGAACCGACCTCCCCCTGGCAACCGACTTCGGCGCCGGAGATCGAGGCGTTCTTCTTGCACAGAATCCCCACGGCCGCCGCCCCGAGGAAATAGTCGACCACGTTGGCGTCGGTCACCGCTTCGCTGAATTTCATGAAGTAGTGCAGCACCGCCGGAATGATCCCGGCCGCGCCGTTGGTCGGCGCCGTGACCATGCGCCCGCCGGCAGCGTTTTCTTCATTTACCGCCAGGGCAAACAGGTTGACCCACTCCATGGCGCTGAGGGTCGAGCCGATCACATTGGGCTTGTTCAGTTCCTGCAGACTGCGGTGCAGTTTCGCCGCACGCCGGCGCACGTTGAGTCCGCCGGGCAGAATGCCTTCGTGCCTCAGACCCTGCTCGACGCAATCCTGCATCGCCCGCCAGAGCTTCATCAGCCCGGCGCGGATTTCCTCTTCGCTGCGCCAGACTTTCTCGTTGGCCATCATCAGCTCGGCGACGCGCAGGTTGTTCTGCTTGCACAGCTCCAGCAGTTCGACCGCGCTGGAAAAGTCATAAGGCAATTCGGTGCGATCCAGATCCACCACACCGCTGGACGCCTGCGCCTCATCGACGACAAAACCGCCGCCGACCGAATAGTAGGTGTCGCGATGAATCTCGCCGTGATCGCCTTCGGCGACCAGGGTCATGGCGTTGGGATGGAATGGTAGGTTCTCGTCGATCAGGCGCATGTCGCGGGCCCATATAAAAGGCACCGACAAACGACCGTCCAGCAAAAGGGTGTGGGTTTCACGCAGGGCCTGGATCCGCGGGCCGATCTGCGACGGGTCGATCGCGTCCGGCCACTCGCCCATCAGGCCCATGATCACCGCGTTGTCGCTGCCGTGACCGACACCGGTGGCCGACAGCGAACCGAACAGTTGCACTTCGACCCGGCGCACTTGCTCCAGCAGGAATTTGTCGCGCAACGACTCGACGAACAGCGCCGCGGCGCGCATCGGCCCGACGGTGTGAGAACTGGAGGGACCAATGCCGATTTTGAACAGGTCGAAAACGCTGATAGCCATTGATGCAGAGCTCCTGAGAGTGCCGGTCCGGGGCGTGAAGCGCCCGCTGGCGGAGCTGCTACGCTCTAGCTGCGATCCGCCGGAATGCCCGCATCATCAGGCTTTTCCCGGGTCGTCCGGCGTCTGACACCGACGCACTCATGCCCACGAACGCCGTGCCGGTTTTCGCCCGTGTTTTCGCCGTTTTTATGCGGTTCAGATGGCCAAACGGGGCTGAAAAAAGCTGTAAACGACGTCACCGACACTGGATGCGACCATCCCTGTACTGGATACGACGCACCCTGTAGGCGTCAGATTTTCACTGGTACATGATCGTATCGACTCGATTGCAAGGCGCCGTGACAGAGCTGTCTCCAGAACGCCATCCAACCGCAACCTATAAGTGCGGTGGTCCAGTCGGAACACTGCCAAAAAAAACACCAAGGAGTCCATCCATGAAAGGTTCCCCATCGTTGTTGTTGGCCGCCATGCTGAGTCTGCCGTTACTGGCTCAAGCCGCAGAACCGGCGCAGTGCAGTACCGTTAACTTCTCCGATGTCGGCTGGACCGACATCACCGCAACAACCGCGACCACCAGCGTGGTGCTCGACGCCCTCGGCTACAAGACCAAGACCACCATGATCTCCGTGCCCGTGACCTACAAGTCGCTGGCCGACGGCAAGAACATGGACGTGTTCCTCGGCAACTGGATGCCGACCATGGAAAACGACATCAAGGCCTACCGCGACGCCGGCACCGTGGAAGTCGTGCGTACCAACCTCAAGGGCGCCAAATACACCCTCGCCGTGCCGCAGGCGCTGTACGACAAAGGCCTGCATGACTTCGCCGACATCGCCAAATTCAAGAAAGAGCTCGACGGCAAGATCTACGGCATCGAGCCAGGCAACGACGGCAACCGCCTGATCCAGAGCATGATCGACAAGAACGCCTTCGGCCTGAAAGACGCCGGCTTCAAGGTCGTCGAATCCTCCGAGGCGGGCATGCTCTCGCAGGTCGACCGCGCGCAGAAGCGCGACACCGCCGTGGTCTTCCTCGGCTGGGCACCGCACCCGATGAACAAGCGCTTCAAGATTCAATACCTGACCGGCGGCGACGACTTCTTCGGCCCGGATTTCGGCGCCGCTACTGTCGCGACCAACACCCGCAAGGGCTACGTCGAGGAATGCAGCAACGTCGGTCAGTTGCTGAAAAATCTGGAGTTCACCGTCGACATGGAAAGCACCCTGATGGGCAACATCCTCGACGACAAGATGAAGCCTGACGCGGCCGCCAAGGCCTGGCTGAAAAAGAATCCACAGGTGCTCGATACCTGGCTCGCTGGCGTGACCACCATTGACGGTAAACCTGGCCTGGAGGCCGTGAAAGCCAAGCTCGCGCAGTAATCGCTTATGCCGGGCGGGTCAGTCCCGCCCGGGCTGTTATTTCCTTGCATGCGGACGTTCACTACCATGCTGATTGATCAGAAAATCCCTTTAGGCCAGTACATCGCGGGCTTCGTTGAATGGTTGACGCAACACGGCGCCAGCACCTTCGACGCAATCGCCGTGACCCTGGAAACGATGATCCACGGCGTGACGTTTGCGCTGACCTGGTTCAACCCGCTGGTGTTGATCGGCCTCATCGCTCTGCTCGCGCACTTCATTCAACGCAAATGGGGCCTCACCGCCTTCGTGATCGCCTCCTTTCTGCTGATCCTCAACCTGGGGTACTGGCAGGAAACCATGGAAACCCTCGCCCAGGTCATGTTCGCGACCCTGGTCTGCGTGGTCATCGGCGTGCCGCTGGGCATCGTCGCCGCGCACAAACCGATGTTCTACACTTTGATGAGGCCGGTGCTCGATCTGATGCAGACCGTACCGACCTTCGTTTACCTCATTCCTACCCTGACCCTCTTCGGGCTGGGCGTGGTTCCGGGCCTGATCTCCACGGTGGTGTTCGCCATCGCTGCGCCGATCCGCCTGACCTACCTGGGCATCCGCGATGTCCCGGAAGAACTGATGGACGCCGGCAAGGCCTTCGGCTGCTCGCGTCGCCAACTGCTTTCACGGATCGAACTGCCCCACGCCATGCCGAGCATCGCAGCCGGCATCACCCAGTGCATCATGCTGTCGCTGTCGATGGTGGTGATCGCGGCACTGGTGGGCGCCGACGGACTCGGCAAACCGGTGGTCAACGCACTGAACACTGCTGATATCGCTCTGGGCTTCGAAGCGGGCCTGGCGATCGTACTGCTGGCGATCATGCTCGACCGTATCTGCAAACAACCCGACGCCAAAGTAGGGGGTGACGCATGAGCATAATCCGCTTCGATAACGTAGACGTTATCTTCGCCAAGGATCCACGCGAGGCACTCAAGCTGCTGGATCAGGGCATGACCCGCAACGAGATCCTGAAAAAGACCGGACAGATTGTCGGCGTTGAAAAAGCCAGCCTGGACATCGAGAAAGGTGAAATCTGTGTACTGATGGGTTTGTCCGGCTCCGGCAAATCCAGCCTGCTGCGCTGCATCAACGGCCTCAACACCGTAAGCCGCGGCAAGCTTTTCGTCGAGCACGAAGGCAAGCAGATCGACATCGCTTCCTGCAGCCCGGCCGAACTGAAAATGATGCGCACCAAGCGCATCGCCATGGTGTTCCAGAAGTTCGCCCTGATGCCTTGGCTGACCGTTCGCGAGAACATCAGCTTCGGTCTGGAAATGCAGGGTCGTCCCGAAAAAGAACGCCGCAAACTGGTGGACGACAAGCTTGAGCTGGTGGGCCTGACCCAGTGGCGCAACAAGAAACCCAACGAGCTGTCCGGCGGCATGCAGCAGCGTGTGGGCCTGGCCCGCGCACTGGCGATGGACGCCGACATTCTGCTGATGGACGAACCCTTCTCGGCCCTTGATCCGCTGATCCGTCAGGGTCTGCAGGATGAACTGCTGGAGCTGCAACGCAAGCTGAGCAAGACTATCGTGTTCGTGAGCCACGACCTCGACGAGGCGCTCAAACTGGGTAGCCGCATCGCGATCATGAAAGACGGCCGGATCATCCAGTACAGCGTGCCGGAAGAGATCGTGCTCAATCCTGCGGACGACTACGTGCGCACCTTCGTTGCCCACACCAATCCGCTGAACGTGCTGTGCGGTCGCAGCCTGATGCGCACCCTGGACAACTGCAAACGCATCAACGGTTCGGTGTGCCTGGACCCGGGTGGCGATTCGTGGCTGGACCTGGCAGAGGGCAACACCATCAAGGGTGCACGCAAGAACGGTTCGGTACTCGACCTGCAGAACTGGGTGCCGGGGCAAGCGGTGGAAGGCCTCGATCGTCGTCCGACGCTGGTGGACTCGAACATCGGCATGCGTGACGCGTTGCAGATCCGTTACCAGACCGGCAACAAACTCGTGCTGCACGACAACAACCATGTGGTGGGGATTCTCGGCGACAGCGAGCTGTATCACGCGCTGCTCGGCAAGAACCTGGGGTAAAGAGAGCAGACACAAAAACGCCGCGAGAGGATCGCGGCGTTTTTGTTTTCATCATTCCCACGCATCGCGCGGGAATGCTCACTTCACGACTCAGCTATAGACACGGCCAAGGAGCTGCCGATGGCTTTCAAACTGATCGAGCACATCGCGTGTGATCTGATCCTGTGTGAAGCCCATCAGGTCGTAATCCTGGCTGCCGTTGTGCAGATACACCTCGGCGCGGTAGTAACGCTGGCGCGCTTCATCGGACTGGGCCGACTCGGTCGGGGTCGCCAGATAGCCGTCCAGGCTCACTTCGTAGACGAAAGGGTTGCCCTCTTCCATCTCGACGCGCACGCCCATGCAACGCTTGGATTTACCCAGCAGCGTCTGCACTTCCAGACCCTGAATACGCAGCTGGGCAGCCGCATCGTCCAGCGCCGGGGTAACGTGTTTGTCCATGAAGCGTTGCACCACCGACTGGCTCGGTTGCAGATCCAGTTGAGTCAGGCGCTCGCTGAAACCACGACGACCGCGTTCAGCCAGTTGCGCTTGCTCCTGTTCGATCTGCATGTCCTGGCGCATCGCCTTGTGCAGGCCGAACATGAAGCACACCAGCACCACCGAGAACGGCAGGCCGGCCAGCACCACCATGGTCTGCATGGCTTCGAAGTTACCGGCGAACAGCAGGCCGATGGTCACCAGGGTGATTACGACCGACCAGAAGATACGCAGCCAGTGCGGCGCGTCTTCATCAACGGTGCCCCCCTTGCAGGAAAGGTTGGCCATCATCACCGCGCCGGAGTCGGCGGGGGTCAAGAACAGCACGAAACCTACGAAAATCGAAACACCGATGACGACTTTCGACGCCGGATAGTGTTCCAGCAACTGATAGATCGCCATCGACGGCTGTTCCAGCGCCGTCTTGCCGAGTTCCACCGCACCGTGGTTCATCACCAGATCCAGTGCCGAGTTACCGAAGATCGACAGCCACGCCAGGGTGAAGCCCAGCGGAATCAGCAGCACGCCGGCCACCAGCTCACGCACGGTACGACCACGGGAAATCCGCGCGATGAACATGCCTACGAATGGGGCCCAGGAAATCCACCAGGCCCAGTAGAACAGAGTCCACAGACCCAGCCAGCGGTCGGACTTGGCACTGTCGCCTTCATAGACGTACAGGTCGAAGGTCTTCATGACCACGCCGTTGAGGTAGTCGCCGATGTTCTGCACGAAGCCGTTGAGCAGGTGCAGGGTCGGGCCGAACAGCAGCACGAAAATCAGCAGGCCGCTGAACAGAATGATGTTGAGGTTGGACAGACGACGGATGCCGTTTTCCACACCGGACACGGCAGCGATGGTCGCCACAGTGCTCATCACGATGATCACGATCAGCAGGTTGGTGTTGCTGTGCTCCATGCCGAACAGGTTTTCCAGGCCCGAGGACACTTGCAGCGAGCCAATCCCCAGGTTGGTCACCAGACCCAGCAGCGTCACGAACATGCCGAAGCCGTCCACCGCATGACCGGCAGCGCCCTTGACCCAACGCTCGCCCACCAGCGGGTACAGCGCCGAACGCAGAGCCAGCGGCTGGTTATGACGGTAAGCGAAATAGGCCACGGCCAGACCGACCAGCGCGTAGATCGCCCAGCCGTGCAGGCCCCAGTGCAGGAAGGTCAGCTGGACAGCCTGACGTGCCGCCATGTTGGTAGCGGACGCGCCTTCCGGCGGATTGAAGTAGTGATCCAGCGGCTCGGAGGCGCCGAAGTACAGCAGCGAAATACCGATACCCGACGAGAACAGCATCCCCGCCCAGGCGCCGTAACTGAAATCAGGGGTGTCGTCCTTGCTGCCCAGTTTGAGTTTGCCGTAGGAGGAAAACGCCAGGCCCACCACAAATACCAGGTAAGCGGCGATCACCACCATGTAGTACCAGCCGAAGCTGCGGGACAACCAGGCCTGAGCCACTCCCAGCATTCTGCCGGCCTCTTGCGGGGCGATGATCAGAATGGCGGTCAACAACAGAATCAGCGCGGTAGAGGTGTAGAACACCCAACCGTTGACCGTCACCTTCTCGGGCGGGGTCTTTATAAGCGAGGCAGAACTCATGGCACAAATGCTCCAGGCAGTGCGAGAGAAGAACACAAGGCAACACGGAACCCGACCAATCGGTTAGTTGGCAGCCGACCGGCGGGTGATATAAAGACACCCCGAAAAAAGCCCGAACCTGCAGAGATGGCACCGCGAATCGCCGTCGTGGCCGAGGCATGGACGTTCATCCGAAACCTGGCCTTGAGCGTCTTGCCCATTCAACACGTCCATCGAACGTCGAACCGCGCCTTGCCCCGCGCAGGTTTCGAGCATTTTCGGATGTCGGTTTATCGCCACTTACTCGTAGGAAAAAGCTGTAGGCAGCGACGATTTGTCGCAGATCTTATTCTTTGTTGATTGAACGTTCAATCAAAACAAAATAGACTGGCCCTCAATCCGATAGGCGTTTGTCGTCCGTCGGAAGGCCTAAGGAGATGTGCAAGATGCCCAAGGTCGGTATGCAACCCATCCGCCGCCAACAACTGATCGAAGCCACTTTGCAGGCTGTCGATCAGGTCGGAATGGGGGACGCCAGCATTGCGCTGATCGCCCGTCTGGCCGGTGTCTCGAATGGCATCATCAGTCACTATTTTCAGGACAAGAACGGCCTGATTGCCGCCACGATGCGGTATCTGATGAGCGTCCTCAGCGAGAACGTCACCGCGCGCCGTCAGGCGCTGGCAGACAACAGCCCCCGGGCGCATCTGCAGGTGATCATCGAAGGCAACTTCGACGCCAGCCAGGTCAATGGCCCGGCAATGAAAACCTGGCTGGCCTTCTGGGCCACCAGCATGCACCAGCCGTCTTTGCACAGGTTGCAGCGGATCAACGATCACCGTCTGTATTCCAACCTGTGCTGCGAGTTCCGCCGTGTGTTGCCGCTCGAAGATGCGCGCACCGCCGCCCGTGGACTGGCAGCTCTGATCGACGGCTTGTGGTTGCGCGGCGCGCTGTCGGGAGACGCTTTCGACACCGCGCAGGCGCAACAGATCGCTTACGAATACATGGATTTCCAATTGGCCAAGCAGGTGAGCTAGAGCACAGAGAAAACGCTCGGCCCCTGAACGCCACCGCAGCCTGATCGCGGTGGTCAACGCCAACCACTTATGCACTTGCGAGGACACTATGGCCCGTTTCGAACTGCAAAAACTCTACATCGATGGCGCGTACTCCGACGCCGGCAGCGATGCCACCTTCGAAGCCATCAACCCGGCTAACGGTGAAGTCCTCGCACAAGTGCAACGTGCGACCAAGGAAGACGTCGAGCGTGCTGTAGTCAGCGCCGAAAAGGGCCAGAAGATCTGGGCCGCGATGACCGCCATGGAGCGTTCGCGCATCCTGCGTCGCGCCGTCGACATCCTGCGCGAGCGCAACGATGAACTGGCTGCACTGGAAACCCTGGACACCGGTAAAGCCTTCTCCGAAACCAAATACGTCGACATCGTCACCGGCGCCGACGTGCTGGAATACTACGCAGGCCTGGTACCCGCCATCGAAGGCGAGCAGATCCCGCTGCGTGACACTTCCTTCGTCTACACCCGTCGCGAGCCGCTGGGCGTTGTCGCCGGTATCGGTGCGTGGAACTACCCGATCCAGATCGCCCTGTGGAAATCCGCTCCAGCCCTGGCGGCCGGTAACGCGATGATCTTCAAGCCAAGCGAAGTCACCTCGCTGACCACCCTGAAACTGGCCGAGATCTACACCGAAGCCGGCGTTCCAAACGGCGTGTTCAACGTCCTGACCGGCAGCGGCCGTGAAGTCGGCACCTGGCTGACCGAGCACCCGCGCATCGAGAAAATCTCCTTCACCGGCGGCACCGACACCGGCAAGAAGGTCATGGCCAGCGCTTCGGCTTCGTCGCTCAAAGACGTGACCATGGAACTGGGCGGCAAGTCCCCGCTGATCATCTGCGACGACGCCGACCTGGATCGCGCCGCCGACACCGCCATGATGGCCAACTTCTACAGCTCCGGTCAGGTCTGCACCAACGGCACTCGCGTGTTCGTGCCAAGCCACCTGAAAGCCGCTTTCGAAGCCAAGATCGTCGAGCGAGTTGCCCGCATCCGCGTTGGCAACCCGGAAGACGAAAACACCAACTTCGGCCCGCTGGTCAGCTTCGCGCACATGGAAAACGTGCTGGGCTACATCGCCAAGGGTAAAGAAGAAGGTGCCCGCGTTCTGTGCGGCGGCGAGCGCATGACCGACGGCGAATTCGCCAAAGGCGCGTTCGTGGCACCAACCGTGTTCACCGACTGCACCGACGACATGACCATCGTCCGTGAAGAAATCTTCGGCCCGGTGATGGCGATCCTGACCTACGAAACCGAAGAAGAAGTGATCCGTCGCGCCAACGACACCGACTTCGGCCTGGCCGCCGGTATCGTCACCCGCGACCTGAACCGCGCTCACCGCGTGATTCACCAACTGGAAGCCGGTATCTGCTGGATCAACGCCTGGGGCGAGTCCGACGCAAAAATGCCGGTTGGCGGTTACAAGCAGTCGGGTGTCGGTCGTGAGAACGGCATCAGCTCGCTGAACAACTTCACTCGCATCAAATCGGTACAGGTCGAGCTGGGCGATTACGTCTCGGTGTTCTAAGACCCGCCATTGTGTGCTGCCCGCGAAGCCACCTTCGCGGGCAAGCCCCTTCCCACAAGGGAAGCGCTGGCTGTCTGACCTGACCAACTTCAAAGAGGGTGCATTCAATGTCCCAGGAATTCGATTACATCATTGTGGGTGCCGGTTCTGCCGGTAACACCCTGGCGACCCGTCTGACTGAAGACGAAGGCGTCACCGTCCTGCTGCTCGAAGCGGGCGGCCCGGACTACCGTTTTGACTTCCGCACGCAGATGCCGGCCGCACTGGCCTTCCCGCTGCAAGGTCGTCGCTACAACTGGGCGTACGAAACCGATCCGGAGCCACACATGGACGGCCGTCGCATGGAGTGCGGTCGCGGCAAGGGCCTCGGCGGTTCCTCGCTGATCAACGGCATGTGCTACATCCGCGGCAACGCGATGGACTACGACGGCTGGGCAAAACTGCCAGGCCTGGAAGACTGGACTTACCTCGACTGCCTGCCGTATTTCCGTAAAGCGGAAACGCGCGACATCGGCCCGAACGACTACCACGGTGGCGACGGCCCGGTCAGCGTGACCACGCCGAAGGCAGGCAACAACCCGCTGTTCCACGCCATGGTTGAAGCCGGCGTACAGGCCGGTTACCCGCGCACCGAAGACTTGAACGGCTACCAGCAGGAAGGCTTCGGCCCGATGGACCGCACCGTGACGCCGAAAGGTCGTCGTGCTTCCACCGCCCGTGGTTACCTGGACGTGGCCAAGAAGCGTTCGACCCTGACCATCGTCACTCACGCCCTGACCGACAAGGTTCTGTTCGAAGGCAAACGTGCCATTGGCGTACGTTATCTGGTCGGCGCTGCCGAAGAGCGCGTTGAAGCCCGCGCCCGCAAAGAAGTCATCGTCTGCTCCGGCGCGATCGCTTCGCCGCAACTGCTGCAACGCTCCGGCGTCGGCCCGGCGAAACTGCTGGAAAGCCTCGACATCCCGGTCGTTCACGATCTGCCGGGCGTTGGCGAAAACCTGCAGGATCACCTTGAGCTGTACCTGCAATATGCCTGCACCCAACCGGTCTCGCTCTACCCGTCGCTGCTCTGGTACAACCAGCCGGCCATCGGTGCCGAGTGGCTGTTCAACGGCACCGGTATCGGCGCCAGCAACCAGTTCGAAGCCGGCGGTTTCATCCGTACCCGTCCGGAATTCGAGTGGCCGAACATCCAGTATCACTTCCTGCCAGTGGCGATTAACTACAACGGCAGCAACGGTGTGAAAGAGCACGGCTTCCAGGCGCACATGGGCTCCATGCGCTCGCCGAGCCGCGGTCGCATCCAGGTCAAATCCAAGGATCCGCGCCAGCACCCGAGCATTCTGTTCAACTACATGGCCACCGAGCAGGACTGGCAGGAGTTCCGCGACGGCATCCGCCTGACCCGTGAAATCATGCAACAGCCTGCACTGGACGCCTTCCGTGGCCGTGAAATCAGCCCGGGCATCGAAGTGCAAACCGATGAGCAGTTGGACAAGTTCATCCGCGAGCACGCCGAAACCGCGTTCCACCCGTCCTGCTCGTGCAAGATGGGCACCGACGAGATGGCGGTCGTGGACGGTCAGGGCCGCGTGCATGGCATGCAGGGTCTGCGCGTGGTCGATGCCTCGATCATGCCGATCATCACCACCGGCAACCTCAACGCCCCGACGATCATGATGGCCGAGAAAATCGCCGACAAGATCCGTGGCCGCCAGCCACTGCCGCGCAGCAACGCGCCGTACTATGTCGCTGGCGATGCGCCGGTGAAAGGCAAGGCGCTGCGTGATGTGAGTGCTGTTGCTCAGTAAGTCGTAATACCGGGCGGTGATCGTTCCCATGCAATGTGGGAACGATCAGCCGACTCAAAGCAGTAAATCCTCCTACACCCCCTCTTCACTTGATCCTACCCCCACGCAGGCCTACTCTAGTCCTCGCGCAATCGTTTCACCCCTCCCCGCCGAATCCGCTTCGCCGCTACTCCCATAACAAGGAGGTTCCCTGATGTTCGATTTCCACCCCCAGCTCAAGCAGCGCTTCGCTGCCTTGCGCACGGGCGCCGAGTTTTTTTCCTTGCGGTATGTACGCGAGTCCGGCCAGTACCTGTCGGTGCGCAAGAATGTCGCCGAGCCGCCGAGCCTGAGCCGCGACGAGGGCGCGATGCTCACCGTCCGCGTCAATGGCGTCGAAGCCTACGCCGCGACCAATGACCTGTCGCAACAAGGCCTGCAAGCCGCCCTCGAGCGCGCCGAACAGCAGGCCCGACGGATCAAGCCCCACGCCCTGCTCGACCTGAGCCGGCAGCCGGTCTCCAGCGACCGCGCCGATTACTTTTCACCCAATCTCGAACAACCTTTCCCGTCCCTGAGCGAATGCTTCGAGCTGCTCGGCGCGGAATCCGCCTCGGTGCCAAGGGATGAGCGCCTGGTGAATTGGGAAGTGAGCATCGGCATTACCCACGTCGAACAGATCTACCTGAGCAGCGCCGGGGCCCAATTGCGCCAGGCCCAGCGCTTCGTCTACCCGAGCCTGGACGTCACCGCCTACGACGGCAGCGACAGCCAGACCCGCAGCCTCGGCCGCGAGAACTTCGGCCAGCAAGGCGGCGCCGACGTGATCAGCCGCTGCGGCCTGATCGGCGCCGGCCCGCAAATCGCCGATCAGGCGCTGCAATTGCTGCTCGCGCCCAATACGCCGCAAGGTCCGCGCGATCTGCTGCTGATGCCCGACCAGATGATGCTGCAGATCCACGAATCCATCGGCCACCCGCTGGAGCTCGACCGGATCCTCGGTGACGAGCGCAATTACGCCGGCACCAGTTTCGTCAAAGCCTCGGATTTCGGAAGCCTGCAATACGGCTCGAAACTGCTCAACGTGACCTTCGATCCGGACATCCCCGAAGAACTGGCGAGTTACGGCCACGATGACGACGGCACAGCGGCGAGCAAACAATTCCTGATTCGCGAAGGTCTGCTGGTCCGTCCGTTGGGCGGTGCGCTGTCGCAGTTCCGCGCGGGCCTGGACGGCGTTGCGAACAGCCGCGCCTGCGGCTGGAACCGACCACCGATCGACCGCATGGCCAACCTCAACATCGAGCCGGGAGACCAGTCGCTGGAGCAACTGATCGGCGGCATCGAAAACGGCATCCTGATGAGCACCAACCGTTCGTGGTCGATCGACGACGCGCGGAATAAATTCCAGTTCGGCTGCGAGTGGGGCCAACTGATTGAAAACGGTGAACTCAAGGGCGTGGTCAAAAACCCCAACTACCGGGGCATTTCCGCGCACTTCTGGAAGAGCCTGCGCGCGGTCGGCAACGCCGGTACCACCAGGGTGCTGGGCACGCCGAACTGCGGCAAGGGCGAACCGAACCAGGTGATCCGCGTCGGCCACGCTTCACCGGCCTGCGTGTTCAGCAATGTTGATGTGTTTGGGGGAGACGCCTGATGAGTATTTCCAAGAGCCAGGTCGAGACCTTCAAGGTTCTGGTCAACTGGCTGTGCGATGCCGTGCGCGAGCCGGAACAGTTCACCCTGAGTTACGACGCCGAATCATCGGCCTTCGTACGCTTCAACCACGCCAAGGTGCGTCAGGCCGGGCAAGTGCAACAAGCCGGTATCGGTCTGAAACTGATTGACGACGGGCGACATGCCGACTTGCACATCACCCTATCCGGCGAGCAATCGACCGACCTGCAACGTCTCGCCGAAGGCCTGCAACAACTGCGCGAAACCCTGCCGCTGCTGCCGCAGGATCCGTATCTGCTGCTCAACCACAACGGCTGGCAGAGCCAGAACGTGCAGGAACATCCGCTGCCGGACACCGAGCAGGTTGTCGCTGAAATCGCTCAGGCTGCCGAAGGTCTGGATCTGGTCGGTTTCTATGCCGCAGGCCCGATCAGTCGTGGCTTCGCCAGTTCTTCAGGGGCGTTCGGCTGGCATCAGGCCAACAGTTTCAATTTCGACTTCAGCCTGTTCCACGAGAACGGCGAAGCGGTAAAAGCCAGCTACGCCGGGCACGAGTGGAGCAGCGAAGGTTTCGCCAGACGTTTCCAGCAGGCCCGCGAGCAGCTCGAATTACTCGGTCGACCGTTGCGCACCTTGCCGCCGGGCCAATACCGAGCCTATCTGGCGCCGGCAGCGCTGGAAGAAATCATGGGCATGTTGTGCTGGGGCGGATTCTCCGCCCAGTCGATTGCCAGCAAGAGCAGCCCGTTGCAGAAACTGTATGCCGGCGATCAAGCGTTCAGTCCGCTGGTGTCCCTCGACGAAAAAATCAGCGGCTCGCTGAGCCCGGCGTTCTCCGGTGAAGGTTACCCGCGCAGTGACCTGCGGTTGATCATCGAAGGCAAGGCCGGCGAGCAACTGGTGGGTTCGCGCAGTGCTGCCGAATACGGTTTGGCGGCCAACGGTGCCGGTGGCGGCGAATCGCCGAGCGCACTGAACATGGGCGCCGGTGATCTGCCGCAGGCCGAAATCCTCAAACAATTGGGCACCGGCTTGTACATCAGCAACCTGTGGTACCTGAACTTCTCCGATCAACCGGCGGCGCGACTGACCGGCATGACCCGGTTTGCCACGTTCTGGGTCGAGAATGGCGAGATTCAGGCGCCGGTCAGCACCATGCGTTTCGACGACAGCGCCTACAGTCTGCTGGGTTCGCAGCTGGAAGCGTTGACCGCCGAGCGTGAGTTGTTGCTGTCGGCGAGCACCTACAGTCAGCGCAATACCTCCTCTGCGCTGTTGCCGGGGGCGCTGGTGAGCCGTTTGACCCTGACCCTCTGATACAAATCGTTCCCGCGCCTTGCGCGGGAACGATCACTCACTGCCCCACACCACAAGAGGTTCCATGCCCAACCGCCCGCCTCTCGACGCCATCACCGCCCGCTGGTTGCCATGGGTCGTCGCCATCGCTTTCTTCATGCAGTCCCTCGACGGGACCATCCTCAACACCGCCCTGCCAGCCATGGCTCGGGATCTGGCCGAAGACCCACTGCGAATGCAGGGTGTGGTCATCGCCTACATGCTCACCGTGGCTTTGTTGATTCCGGCATCGGGCTGGATCGCCGACCGCTTCGGCACCAAGAAGATCTTCTTCGGCGCGATCCTGCTGTTCAGCATCGGCTCGCTGCTCTGCGCCCTGTCGAGCAGCCTGACCATGCTGGTCGGCGCCCGGGTCATCCAGGGCCTCGGTGGTGCGCTGATGCTGCCGGTCGGACGCCTGGTGGTGCTGCGCGCCTACCCGCGTTCCGAACTCGTACGAATCATGGGCTTCATCACCATTCCCGGCCTGCTCGGCCCGCTGATCGGCCCGACCATGGGCGGCTGGATGGTGCAGTACCTGACATGGCACTGGATTTTTCTGATCAACCTGCCGGTCGGCGTCATCGGCTGCTATGCGGTGTGGAAGTTCATTCCCGACCTGCGCGGAAGCGAGCGCACACGCTTCGATAGCCTCGGTTTCCTGCTGTTCGGCGCGGCGATGATTCTGATCACCATCGCCATGGAAGGGCTTGGCGAATTGCACCTGCCGCACTTGCGCGTGATGTTGCTGCTGTTCGGTGGCATGGCGTGTCTGGCGGCGTACTGGTTGCGTGCCGGACGTATCGAGAATCCGCTGTTCGCACCTTCGCTGTTCAAGACACGGACGTTTGCGGTCGGAATCATCGGCAACCTGTTCGCCCGCCTGGGCAGCGGCGCGTTGCCGTTTCTGGTGCCGCTGCTGCTGCAGGTGGCGCTGGGCTATTCACCGTCGCAGGCCGGGATGAGCATGCTGCCGCTGGCGGCGGCCGCGATGTTTGCCAAGTGGATGGCGCGACCGCTGATCGAACGCCTCGGTTATCGCATCGTACTCACCGGCAACACGCTGGCGTTGGGGATCATGCTGGCGAGCATGGGCCTGGTCAGCGAGCAGACACCGTATTGGCTGTTGTTGTGCCTGCTGGCGATTCTCGGCGCGATCAACTCGCTGCAATTCACCGCGATGAACACCGTGACCCTGATCGATCTCGACGATGCCAGCGCCAGCAGCGGCAACAGTCTGCTGTCGGTCGTCGCACAGCTGTCGCTGAGTCTCGGGGTGGCCTGCGCCGGTGCCTTGCTCGGCGGCTTCACGGCGGAAATCGGTCATGATGGCGTGGAAACCGTGCTGGGCGCATTCCAGCTGACATTCGTGACGGTGGGTGTCATGGCCATGCTGGCCGCGACGATCTTCTCGCAACTCTCGAAAGAGGACGGCCGGCGCGTCAAACGTCGCGATGAACATCCGGACGAACACATCGAACATTAATCGCTGTTCGTCCAGAACTTTCGAGGAAAGTGGCACGGGGCTGCTACACTGCGCGACATTTTGTTTTGCAGGCCAGTCCCGTGACCACCATCGCCACCGCTTTTAATACTTTGCCGCTGTCCGCCGCCATGCTGGCTAACCTCGACTCCCTCGGTTATGCCCAGATGACGCCGATCCAGGCGCAGAGCTTGCCGGTGATCCTCAAGGGGATGGACCTGATCGCCCAGGCCAAGACCGGCAGCGGCAAGACTGCCGCGTTCGGCATCGGCCTGCTGAACCCGATCAATCCGCGCTACTTCGGTTGCCAGGCGCTGGTCATCTGCCCGACCCGCGAGCTGGCCGACCAGGTCGCCAAGGAAATCCGTCGCCTGGCCCGCGCCGAAGACAACATCAAGGTCCTGACCCTGTGCGGTGGCGTGTCGTTCGGCCCGCAGATCGCCTCGCTGGAGCACGGCGCGCACATCATCGTCGGCACCCCGGGGCGTATCCAGCAGCATCTGCGCAAGGGTTCGCTGGTCCTCGACGGCCTGAACACGCTGATCCTCGACGAAGCCGACCGCATGCTCGACATGGGTTTCTACGACGCCATCGAAGACATCATCGAGCAGACCCCGGCCCGTCGTCAGACCCTGCTGTTCTCGGCGACTTATCCGGTTGGCATCAAGCAACTGGCGTCGAAGTTCATGCGCGATCCGCAAACGGTGAAAGCCGAAGCGTTCCACGACGACACCCAGATCGAACAGCGCTTCTACGAAATTTCACCGGAAGAGCGCATGAGTGCGGTAACCAAGGTCCTGCACCACTTCCGCCCGGCCTCCACCGTGGCCTTCTGCTTCACCAAGCAGCAAGTGCAGGAAACCGTCGATCACCTGACCTCCAAGGGCATTTCCGCCGTCGGCCTGCACGGCGATCTGGAACAGCGTGACCGCGACCAGGTACTGGCGATGTTCGCCAACCGCAGCACTTCGGTACTGGTTGCCACTGACGTTGCCGCACGCGGCCTGGACATCGACTCGCTGGACATGGTGATCAACGTCGAACTGGCCCGCGACTCGGAAATCCACATTCACCGCGTCGGCCGTACCGGTCGTGCCGGCGAGAAGGGCATCGCGGTCAGCCTGGTGGCGCCGTCCGAAGCGCACCGCGCCCAGGCCATCGAACAACTGCAGAAAACCCCGCTGAACTGGGATCAGGTGGACAACCTCAAGTCCCAGGGCGGTGCCCCGCTGCAACCGCCGATGAGCACGCTGTGCATCGCTGGCGGGCGCAAGGACAAGGTGCGTCCGGGCGACATTCTCGGCGCACTGACAGGCGAAGCCGGCATCCCGGGCGCCCAGGTCGGCAAGATCGCGATCTTCGACTTCCAGTCCTATGTGGCCGTTGAACGCACCGTGGTCATGCAGGCGCTGCAGCGTTTGAACAACGGCAAGATCAAGGGTCGCTCGCTGCGCGTTCGGGTCTTGTAAGAACAACGCACGCCCCTGTGGGAGCGAGCCTGCTCGCGATTGCAATCTGTCAGTTGATATCTTTGTGACTGACACACCGCTATCGCGAGCAGGCTCGCTCCCACATTGGTTTCCGGTGAATTTGAATTTTGTGTGAGGACACCGTTTTGCGCTCTACCGAAGTCGTGATCATTGGCGCTGGCGCCGCAGGGTTGATGTGTGCACTGACCGCCGCCGGGCGCGGGCGTCAGGTGATGCTGCTCGACCACGCGAACAAGGCCGGCAAGAAAATCCTGATGTCCGGCGGTGGGCGCTGCAACTTCACCAACCTGTACACCGAGCCGAGCAATTTCCTCTCGCAGAATCCGCACTTCTGCAAATCCGCACTGGCCCGCTACACCCAGTGGGATTTCATCGGCATGGTCGCCAAACACGGCGTGCCGTATCACGAGAAAAAACTCGGCCAGTTGTTCTGCGATAACAAATCCAGCGACATCCTCGGCATGCTGCTGGACGAGTGCGATCAGGTCGGCGTCAACCTGCGCCTGGACACTTCGATCCAGACCATCGAAAAGGTCGAGGGCGGTTACCTGCTCGACACCACCCTCGACCAGATCCAGTGCCAGTCGCTGGTGATCGCCACCGGCGGTCTGTCGATCCCGACGCTGGGCGCGACCGGTTTCGGTTACCAGGTCGCCAAGCAATTCGGCCACGACCTGCTGCCGACCCGCGCCGGCCTGGTGCCGTTCACCATCACCGATCAGCTCAAGGATTTATGCACCGAACTGTCGGGTACATCGGTGGACTGTCTGGTGAGCTGCAACGATCAGAGCTTTCGCGAGAACATCCTGTTCACTCACCGCGGTCTCAGCGGCCCGGCAATTCTGCAGATTTCCTCGTTCTGGGAGCCGGGCGACACGGTCGAAATCAACCTGCTGCCCGATCACGACGCCGCGAGCTGGCTGCAACAGCAAACTGCCGAGCGTCCGAACAGCGAACTGAAAACCCTGCTCGGCGAAATCTTCACCAAGAAGATGGCCAACCTGCTGGCGGACAACTGGTTCGTCTCCAAACCGATGAAGCAGTACACCCACGCCGAACTGGCAGACATCGCCGAGAAGCTCGGCAGCTGGAAAGTCGTGCCGGCCGGCACCGAAGGCTACCGCACCGCCGAAGTCACCCTTGGTGGCGTCGACACCCGCGAAGTGTCGTCCAAGACCATGGAGTCGCTGAAAAGCCCGGGCCTCTACTTCGTCGGCGAAGTGCTCGACGTCACCGGGCATCTGGGCGGTTTCAACTTCCAGTGGGCCTGGGCTTCCGGCTACGCTGCCGCGCAGTACGTCTGACCCAAAGCCATACACAAAACCCTGTGGTGCATGAAAGGAACACTTTTTGCTGCCAGATGTGATCGGCGCCATTGCGTCGGCGTCATTACTGGCTCAATTTAGCGGCATCGCCTCGGAAGGCCTTCGCACTTCATGTCCTCGACCTCGTTTCGTCAGTCTTTGCGGCGCCTGTGGGCGCTGGATAAATTCAGCTACAGCGTGCGGGTGTTCATCGCCCTGACCGGCAGCATGGCGCTGTGTTGGTATCAGGATGAAATGGGGCTGCTGATCCCGCTGTTCCTCGGGATCATCGCCAGCGCCCTGGCCGAGACCGACGACAGTTGGCAGGGCCGCCTCAACGCGCTGGCGGTGACGCTGGTGTGTTTCAGCGTTGCAGCGCTGTCGGTGGAATTGCTGTTCCCCTACCCCATCGTTTTCGTCATCGCCCTGGCACTGGCCAGTTTCGGGCTGACCATGCTCGGCGCGCTTGGCGAGCGTTATGGCGCGATTGCCTCGGCGACCCTGATTCTCTCCGTCTACACCATGATCGGCGTGGACCAGCGCGGTGGCGCGGTCACGGATTTCTGGCACGAACCGATGCTGCTGGTGGCCGGCGCCGCGTGGTACGGCTTGCTGTCAGTGTTGTGGCAGGCGATGTTTTCCAATCAACCGGTGCAGCAGAGCCTGGCGCGGCTGTTCCGTGAGCTGGGTTATTACCTGAAGCTCAAAGCCTCGCTGTTCGAGCCGATCCGTCAGCTGGACGTCGAAGCGCGTCGACTGGAACTGGCCCAACAAAACGGCCGCGTCGTGGCGGCACTGAACAGCGCCAAGGAAATCATTCTCCATCGGGTCGGCAACGGGCGCCCCGGCTCGAAAGTCAGCCGCTACCTGAAGCTGTACTTCCTGGCGCAAGACATCCACGAACGCGCCAGTTCTTCGCACTACCCTTACAACGCCCTGGCCGATGCGTTTTTCCACAGCGACGTGCTGTTCCGCTGCCAACGCCTGCTGCGCCAGCAAGGCAAGGCCTGCCGGGCGCTGGCCGAATCGATCCAGATGCGCCAGCCGTTCATCTACGACGCGAGTTTCGCCGAGGCCCTGAGCGACCTGCACGCCTCCCTCGAACACCTGCGCATCCAGAGCAACCCGGCTTGGCGCGGGCTGCTGCGTTCGCTGCGGGCGCTGGCGGCCAACCTCGGCACCCTCGACCGTTTGCTCAGCGACGCCAGCAACCCCGACGCATTGGCCGATGCCACCGACAGCAGCCTGCTCGACCGCTCGCCACGCAACTTCAAGGATGTCCTGACTCGTCTGCGCACGCAGCTGACGCCAACGTCATTGCTGTTTCGCCATGCCCTGCGCCTGCCGCTGGCGCTGAGCATCGGTTACGGCATGGTGCATCTGATTCACCCGTCGCAGGGTTACTGGATCATCCTCACCACGCTGTTCGTCTGCCAGCCGAACTACGGCGCCACCCGGCGCAAACTCGGCCAGCGGATTCTCGGCACCGCCATCGGCCTGACCATCGCCTGGGCGTTGTTCGATCTGTTCCCGAGCCCGCTGGTGCAGTCGTGCTTCGCCATCGCCGCCGGCGTGGTGTTCTTTACCAACCGCACCACCCGCTACACCGTAGCGACCGCCGCGATCACAATCATGGTGCTGTTCTGCTTCAACCAGGTCGGCGACGGCTACGGGCTGTTCGTGCCGCGCCTGTTCGATACCCTGCTCGGCAGCCTGATCGCAGGCCTGACGGTGATCCTGTTCCTGCCGGACTGGCAGGGTCGGCGCCTGAACAAAGTGCTGGCCAACACCCTGACCTGCAACAGCATCTACCTGCGCCAGATCATGCAGCAATACGCTGCCGGCAAGAGCGACGACCTCGCCTATCGCCTCGCCCGACGCAACGCGCACAACGCCGACGCGGCACTGTCGACCACGCTGGCGAACATGCTGATGGAGCCGGGGCATTTCCGAAAGGAAGCCGACGTCGGCTTCCGCTTCCTGGTGCTGTCGCACACGCTGCTCAGTTATCTGTCGGGCCTTGGCGCGCACCGGGAAACCCAGTTGCCGGCCGACGTGCGTGAGCACCTGATCGATGGGGCCGGGGTGAAACTGGCCAGCAGCATTGACGAGATCGCCCAGGGTCTGGCGAGCAAACAGCCGATTGCGATCCAGAGCGACGAGGAAGAAGCGCTGGCCAACGAGCTTGAGCAGATGCCGGACGAAATCGATGAAGGCCAGCGACTGGTGCAGACACAGCTGGCGCTGATCTGCCGTCAGCTCGGCCCGCTGCGCACGCTGGCGGCGCATCTGATCAAGGACAGCGCCGAGGATTGAGGTGGCCGGACAGGCCTCTTCGTCGGAACGCCGCCCGGAGCAAGCCCGCGAAGAGGCCAGTTCGTGCACTAAAAATCTTTCAGGCTACATCCCGTGCTGCCTGAGCAGCTTGTCATAGCTGCCATCTGCCTTCATCGATGCAATCGCCTTGTCGAACCCGGCCACGATCTGTTCGTGCTCCGGGTTCTTCAGGCTGACCAGAATGTGCAGGCTGTTTTCGCTCAGCGGCTTGGGCAGAAACTCCACCGCGTTGCGCACTTTCGGTGATTCACGGGCCAGGTAATAACGGGCGACGTATTCATCTTCCAGGGTCAGCTTGACCCGATCCGCCGCCAGCATGCGCACGGCCATGGCGAAGTTATGCACAGGGACTTTCTGCAACGCGGTGTCGGCATCGAACGACGCCGAATAGGCATAACCGCGCACCACCGCAATCGGATAGGTGTGCAGTTCCTGCAGGTTGTTGTATTCGATGGGCGTGTCTTTGCGTTTGAGAAAACGCACGCGGTTGAGCAGGTACTCGTCAGAAAACTGCCCCAGCTTCCTGCGCTCGTCGTTGTACCAGGCGTTGACCAGCACGTCGTAACGCCCCTCGCCAACCCCGAGCAGCGCCCGCGCCCACGGCACCTGTTCGTAATCGCTGGCATAGCCGGCCCGGGCCAGGGCCGTGCTGACGATGTCTGTGGCCAGCCCACCGTTGACCAGCGTGTCATCGGTAAAGGGCGGCCAGACGTCGAAGACCAGACGCAGTTTCTCCGCTGCAGCACTTTGAGCCAGCAACAGCAATCCGATCAAAGCGAACGCTCGATGCAATCGCGGCATGCTTGAAAATCCTTAGCGGGCGGGCTGCCCGGCGTGTTTTCAGTCAAAACCCCAAGGCCCCTTACCGGCGAATCCCAGGCCCTAACATTAGCTCATTGAAGCCATTGCACAGCGCTTCCCAGCAGATTACACAAAGATGTCGATGCCGCCAGAAGGGAATGATGGCATTTTGGCCTTTGTCACAGATTTCTCAGCCATACAGACATATTTCGACGCTGCGCTTAGTATCGGGCGACGTAGTTCAAGGAATCGGAAGATGACAATCGAGTGGGTCTGCAAACATCACAGCGATCTGGGACTGGAGCAGTTGTACGCCATTTTGAAATTGCGCTCGGAGGTGTTCGTGGTCGAACAGCGCTGCGCGTATCTGGATCCGGACGGTCAGGATCTGGACGGCGACACCTGCCATTTGATGGGTTGGGAAGGTGATCAGTTGGTGGCGTACCTGCGCCTGCTGGACCCGGAATCCCAGGGTGGCGACGTGGTGATCGGCCGCGTACTGACAGCGCCGGCCGGGCGTGGCAAGGGGTTGGGCCATCAAATGATGGAACAGGCGCTGAAACAGGCCGAGAAGCGTTGGCCTGAAGTGCCGATCTATCTGTCGGCCCAGGCGCATTTGCAGGGGTATTACGGTCGGTACGGGTTTGTCGTGGCGGGTGAGGAGTATCTGGAGGATGACATTCCGCACATCGGGATGCGGCGTTCCTGAAGTCCCCATCGCGAGCAGGCTCGCTCCCACATTTGATTGCATTCCGACTGAAGGAATCGTGTCTTTTGTGGGAGCGAGCCTGCTCGCGATGGCGCCAGCCAAAGCACTGCAAGACTTAGGGATACTCAAGCACCGCTTTTATCTGCCGCAAATTCCGCTCGATCCACCCCCGGTCAATCGCCCCCCACTCGCGAATCCGATAGCGCCCCGCATGATTGCGCGCGCCTTCTTCCTGTTCGAACTCGCAGACGATATCCAGATCCGCCAGCGCCGCAATGGTGTCCTGCGCCGTGCGCCGGGGCATGCCGGTGACCTCGGTCAGCGCCGGCACGCTGCTGGCCAGGCCGCTGTCGATCAGGTACGCCACGTACAAGCGCCGGTAGAAACTGCTCTTGGTCTTGCTCACGTCCATGCATGCACTCCGTTTTTTTGATTTTTTATTGCATGTCCCGCCACGTCAGGTACACCCGCAGATCGAACTCGATCTGGTGATAGCCCGGCAGCATGTGCTCACATAATTTATAGAACGCCTTGTTGTGATCCGACTCCTTGAAGTGCGCCAGTTCGTGCACGACGATCATCTTCAAAAACTCAGGCGCGGCCTCCTTGAACAGCGAGGCGATACGAATCTCTTTCTTGGCCTTGAGCTTGCCGCCCTGCACCCGCGAGACCGTGGTGTGCAGGCCGAGGGCGCGGTGGGTCAGGTCGAGGCGGTTGTCGAACAGGACCTTGTCGATGGCAGGGGCGTTGCGCAGGTATTCCTGTTTCAGGTCCAGCGCGTAGCCGTACAAGGCTTTGTCGCTCTGCACATCGTGGCGGCCCGGATAGCGTTGGCTCAGGTAATCACCGAGGCGATCCTCGGCAATCAATTGGCGCACCTGATCCTGCAATTGCGCGGGATAGGCCTGGAGGTATTTCAACGCAGTCATGGGCGGCACGGGTCATGAAAAGGCCGCCAGTGTAGCGAATTCAACCGGCCAGCGCGCTCCAGTCGAAGGGCTCGGCAAAGCGCGTGGCGTCCTCGGCGACCAACGGCCGCGCCACCAGGAATCCTTGCACGTACTCGCAACCATGGGCTTGCAGCCATTGGTATTGCTCGATGGTTTCAACGCCTTCGGCAATCACCAGCAACCCGTACTCCTTGCTCAGCGCAATGACGTTGCGTACCAGCGAAGCGTCCCGGGTCGAGTGGGGCAATCGGGCGATCAAGTGGCGATCGAGCTTGAGCGTATCCAGCTCCAGATCCCGCAAATGCGAAACCGAACAGGAGCCGGAGCCGAAATCGTCCAGCGCCACCCGCACCCCGAGATTGCGCAGCAACTTCAGCTGCTTGCGGGTCTCGTCAGGATTGACCGTCAGCGCCTCTTCGGTCACTTCCACTTCCATCTGGCGTGGCTGCAATCCATGGCGTTCCAGCACCTGACGCAATTCGGTCACCAGATTCGGCAGGCCGAACTGGGTGTTGCTCAGGCTGACGCCGATGACCAGATCCTTGGAGAACTCAGCCTCCCAGGCCTTACGTTGTCCGGCACTGCGATGATAGATCCAGCTGCCGAGCCGGCTGATCAGCGTCGCCTCTTCCAGCAACGGCAGGAACAGCCCCGGCGGTACATCGCCGACACTCGGATGCTGCCAGCGCAGCAACGCCTCGAAACCGCGAATTCTGCCGTCACCCACCGCCACCTGCGGTTGATAGACCAGATTGAAATCACGGTTCTCGATAGCGGTTCGCACACTCTCTTCCAGCATCAGCCGCGAGCGGGCGCGGCCGTTCATTTCGTGATCGTAGAAGCGATATTGCTGACGCCCGGCGCGCTTGGCTTCGTACATGGCGATGTCCGAAGCACGCATCAAGCCGTCGAGGTTGTTGCCGCAGTCCGGATACGTGGCGATGCCAATGCTCGCACCCAGAGCGATATCCAGCCCTTCAATCTGCTGACAGATCGACACCCGCTCGATGAGTTTCTCGGCAATCTTCGCCGCCTGCTCGGGAAACTCCAGATCCAGCAGCGCGGTGAACTCATCGCCGCCCATCCGCGCCAGAATATCGAACGGCCGCAGGCAGGCTTTCAATTGTTCGGAGACCCAGCGCAACACTCGGTCCCCGGCATCATGGCCGAGGGAATCGTTAACCCTTTTGAAGCCGTCGAGATCGAGGTACATCAGCACCCAACTGCTGTCCGTGCGTTCGCCGCGCAGCAGCAGGTTTTCCACGGTCTGGTAGAAACCCCGGCGGTTGAGCAACCCGGTCAGCGGATCGGTGACGGCCTGGAATTCGAGCTGTTGATGCAGATGACGCACCACCGACATGTCCAGCACCGTCACCACCATCGCGTGCTGTTCGCTCGGCAGCGGCGCGCAGGACAGGGCCACCGGCACCTGCTGGCCCGGCGCGGTGCGCAGCAAGGCGTCGTGTAAACGCAGCGTCTCACCGCGTTTGTAACTGGCGTAGAACTCGGAATCGGCCCACAGCGGAATGTGCGGTTTCTGCAGGAAATCGAGAAACTCCTGCCCTTCCAGCTCCTTCACCGGCGCATTGAGCAACCGGGAAATCGCCGGGTTGGCGAAACGGATCAAACCATCCTCGGCCAGCACCAGAATGCCTTCGGCGGCGTTATCCAGCACCGACGCATTGAAGGCCCGCGCCGATTCCAGATCCTGGCTCAGGCGCTGCAACGCCCGGCGGTTGCGCTGGTGCTCCAGCAACGCCTGGACCTTGGGCTTTAGAATCTGTGGGTCGAAGGGTTTGAACAGGTAATCCACCGCACCGCTGGCATAGCCCTTGATCACGGCGTCCTGGGACTGCTCGTTGGCGGTGAGGAATATGATCGGCGTCAGCCGCGTGCGCTGGCTGCCACGCATCAGGCGTGCGACTTCGAAACCGTCCATGCCCGGCATCTGTACATCCAGCAGCACCAGATCGACGTCGTGTTCGAGCAACAGGCTGAGGGCTTCGAAGCCGGAAGCCGCGGTCATGACCTGCCAGTCCTGGCGCTGCAGCAACGCGCGCATGCTGATCAGATTTTCAGGGTAATCATCAACGATCAAAAGGACTGAGCTGCCTTCACCTGGCGTGGGTTGCGCGCATTCCATGCTGCTTCTCTTGTCGGGACATCCAATCGGGACGCGGCCGGTTCTCGTGAAAACCGTACAGTTACTGAGCCTTCACTCTAGTCCTGGATCCGAAAAAGCAGTAGCTGTCATCAGGCCATCATTTAACCAAACCGGTGAGTAGCCGACTAACGGTCATCGCTGCAGCCCCCGAAAACCGGGAAACATGGCATTTCGACAGGATGTTGACGCCAATCATCCGCCAGACGGCCGTTAACAAAAAATCCCTCTACGCTTATAAAGGCCGCCCCCAAGAGGCGCGGGCTAGAGCTTCTGGCACGCGCGTGCAAGAGAAATAGAGTGGAAGAACCGACATGATCGACCTCGCAACCTGGAACCTCAGCGTTCCCGTTGGCAGCCCGCCCTACACCGTCGAAACCTCCAAACTGGTGAACGGCTTCAAGGATCAGTACTTCCATTCCGACACCGGCACCCTGTTCTTCTGGTCCCCGGTGACCGGCTCGAAAACCGAAAACGCCATCTACCCGCGCACCGAACTGCGCGAGACCTACAGCAATGGAACGCTGCGCAACTGGTATTACCCCGACGCCGACAACCTGCTGCGCGCGACCCTTTCGGTCAACAAGGTGCCCAGCTCGGGCAAGATCGTCATCGGGCAGATTCATGCGTATGAAAGTCAGAAACCGCTGGTGAAGCTTGAGTATCAGTACAAGAGCAAACTGGACTCCGGCAACCTGGTGATCAAGGTGCGGATGCATCCGGATGATGACGAAGGCCGGGTGATTACCCTGGCGACCGGAATCAAACTCGATCGCGAGTTCAATTACCTGATTCACCTGAGCCCCGGTGGTGCGCTGGGTATCAGTGCGGCGGGGTATCAGTGGGACTCGCAGATCAGCGCGACGTGGCGCAACAAACCGTTGTATTTCAAGGCGGGCGTGTATGTGCAGGACAACACCGGGTACACCAGCGAGGGTGGGCAGGTGACGTTCTCAAAACTGGACATTGACCACGACAAATAACCTGTGGGAGCTGCGGTGCGTCGATTCGACTTTCCAGCGATGGCGCCAGTAGCAGCACCTGCATTAAACGGTCATGTTTAAACCAGCCCGGCGTAACTTCCCGAAGCCTACAACGTCTTGCGTCGCTGCCTACCGGTACGCCAGAATCCGCCGGCTTGTGCGCCTGGAGGGCCGTCGGTACCTTGATTCGGGTCACTGATTCGCAGTGATCGGGTTTAGTAGCCTGTGGTTTCAAGCTTGGTGCATAAGCATCTGTCAGTCAGGAATTTCAATTCCTGCACTCGATGGCGACTGTGCGCAGGGCACCCTCGGGTGCGCCGGCTTGCTCGAAACCCCGGTCTACTAACCTGCGTACAGTTGCCTCCACTTTGATTAGTAGCCAGAGCGGGGGCACTCCAATCAGGTTTCGAGCAAATGACTAAATCAACGCCTCATCCGCCAGAATCCGATCTGGCCTCCCCCTACGATTCCCTCGACCCCAAAAAACTCAACGAAGCCGCCGAACGCGCCCTCGACCACTACCTCTGCCCCGGCGCCCGCATCATGGCCACGGCCAACGAACCCGACCGCATGTACTTCGCCAACCCCGCCTACAGCACCGAATCCCTGCTGGTCAACGCCAGCGAAACCCTCGGCTGCGCCAGCGAAATGCTCAACAACTTCGCCGCGATACTGCCGGCATCCCACCGCAAAACCGCGCTGGGTATCGCGCAAGTGGTGATGCTCGGGGAACTGGCGGTGAATCAGGCGCTGGATAACGTGGAGCCGAAATGAAGGCTACACAGCCCACTTAAATCCATTCCCTCCGCTGTTTAGACTTCAAAACAGATTCATACTTCAAATACAAAACGCCCGGCACTCAGCACCGGGCGTTTTTTCTCAGCATGGAAATGGATGTGGACACCCACCGCTTTAGGTTGCCGAACTCCCTGCGACCATACAAAACCGAATAAAAATTAATTAATTGAGTCAAGCATCGTCTAAAAAACTGTCAACTTTGACAGTAGACACACTCTCACCTTCCGACAAGAATTAACTACAAGATTTACAAAAAAAAGAGTTATCACTATGCCCATCTATAAAGTTCTACCTCCAATGGAACTAATCCATGGCACCTCCGCTAGTGCCAACACCCCTTTTCAAGAATCGATTATTGGCATTGACAAAACCAACCCGCAGTGTGCGGACTATATTATCAACAACAGAACCTACGCCACCCATTCCAAGCTGTTCGGCCTGATGGTTCGCACTCCACCACTACAACAAATTCAAAAGGGCTTCACTGCTGAATTTTATATAGACAACACGACACTAGGCCAAAGTGCAAACAACCTGTCATTTCAGTTAACCCTAAATAGTGACTGGTCGGGTGCCATAATGCTTCCACCATCAGAAATGCAAAAAATAGGAGTAGGGGTCTGGGATTGTTATGGAACGATTACCTCACTTGCTAGCCAGCCGGTGCAGACCATATATGTAACACAATCTAGGCTTGTTCAAGTCACCTCACCATAACCCTGAAAAACAATAAAACACACAAACCCATTAAATGGAAGACTCAACATAAATCACCAACTGCACCTCTCAAAAGCATAAGCTGTTTTTTAATACTATCGAGGGATTAAAATGACAACTTTTACTGCGCTTCCACCCATACCTACATTTCCGGCCACATCCACAATATCGAAACTTTCGATCTTGGGAGCCTCAGTTCCACCACCCAACATTGGCGTGGGGCTGCCTCCATTGCTTCTAACAACTATCAACTATTTACAACTCCAAATCCACTTTCACATCAACACTCGCGAGGACGACACATTTGAAATATATATGGACCTTACAGGTTCAACGCCCTCGACTACCCCAGTAGCAAAAACCAAGAATCTTTATGCGGGCCTGCTGAATAATAAAATAACGAATGAAAACGGAAAAATGATAATGGAACCAAACTTTGTTCCTCCTCCTGGCAAGTATGATGTCTATTACATTCAAACAAACACACTCGGAAACGTTGTAGTGAGTTCCTTAAGCAGCCAATGCACTGTTACATGATTCAACCATGAGCGACAGGCATAGAAATCAGATTTTAATCGCACGAGCAGACTAGATAATCTCAATAGAGGAATTCCTCCAATGGCTACCCCAACCCTTCGCCCGATTTCGATTGGCCAAGCACCAAGACTAGCTGCCCCGAATTTTCGCCCACCGCCATTTTTTACTCAAAACTCATTCGCCGACATATTCAACAATCAGCCTATAAACATAATAATTCCACGCCATTCAAGCTGGGTAGTTAGTGACATAATAAATATTTATCAAGATCGGCTACCCTTGGCCGGAAACCCAAGCTCAATGCCCATCGCAACAATTCCTGTGGCAATCGACCCGATAACTGGGGGCGTAGCAACAGAAACCATTTATACAATTAACAATCTAGACGCGAGAAAAATGCTTGATAGTGTTTTTGAGTTAAACTGCGAAAGCGGTTCAAAAAATGCTCCGCACGTATATCACTTAGCACTTCAGTTCGGCGTCACCTTCATTACGAAATAAAAGTGACGCAACATCTAAATTTCGTCCACCAATCGAATATCAAATGTTCGCAACCGTTCTCTATTCAGCTCGGCGCCGTCCATCAATTCAATCCGCGAGATTAAATATTTACATGCAGACTTATGAAAAAACGAAATAACCGAGGAGAAGAAATCGAATTAATATTCTAAAAAACTGTAATTTCTGACAGTAGTACAACATCAAGAAAGCTAGAAAAATCAAGTCTCAGCAAACAAAATGGAGTTATAAAAATGGCAACTATTTATGCGCCGGATTCAACCATCATTAATCAAGGCCCAGTTATTTTCCCGTCCGCACCACCGCCTCCGACACCTGTACAGCCTACTCAGGGGGTTGCGTGGGTTCCGCTGGGGTGGTTGCTTTTTTTTGGGGCAAAAGGACAAATTGCGCGCAAGGCAACCCTTAGAGCTGTCGACATGCAGGGAGGCACAATAGAAGTTCTCGAAGAAGCCACTGGGGCCGTTACAAAAGTTGATGCGAAGACGAACAGAATTTATATATACGCACCTTATTCCACAATTAACAACTATGAAATCTACAACAACAACATGTACAACCCATACGTTAATGCACCAGGATCAACTTTTAACGTTTTGGGCAGAAAACTAGATACAACCTTACCCATTATCGCGATCACAAATCAAACAAACTAAATACTGGACCATCCATCATGCAAACTACCAACTTTCTAGGCTTCAATCTCGCCCTCGAAGTGGGCGACACAGTTACATTCCAAACAAGCACGAGCATATACGAAGACGTAAAACTAGTAAGCTTTGATAGAAAAGCTGGAGCTTTTATCGCTCAAGGAGCATCAACCGCAGGCAGGCCCCGTGCTTTTTTAGTGAAAGATTGTACTTTCCTTTTACCTGCTGATTTCACCACGCCATCTTTCTTAAGGCCGGTGGATGTTCTGGTTCTGGGTTAGTCCAGAAAACTTTCAAACTGGCAATACAGCCCCATGGCCTTGTGATTGTCTTTTAAATTACGAACGTGGGGCTGAGTTGAGGGCCTTATGGCATTCATTTCCAGAGCTTCAAAAATCTTTGTTTCACCTGACCCCGGTGACATACTTGAGATACGTACCTCACAAGGTACTTTTACAGCGATCGATATCTGGGCCGACCCCACGACAAAGGAGGTGCACATTGAAACACTCGATAAAAAAATTTACAACCTCTCTATCTACGAGATTAACAGCATCGTACATATAGAGTCATACGCACCAATCTTTCTCACACCGATTCAACTCGAAGATGGATCTATTTCTAGCTATATATCCACATCCGGCGAATCAACAATCAACATCTACAACTTCCATCAAGATCCAGGAGGTGATATCTCTTATGCTGGCGTAGTCCCCATCTACCGATCAGCCTTCATCTCAAGCAAGACTAGAACATATAACGCTGAACGAGCCAGAGTATGGTTGCAAAAACGGCAGTGATGCTTGATGCAACCTTAACAACCAATTAAACCGCATATGATAAATTGCTATTTACGATAGCAATAACCCCACCACCCTAGCATCAACGCTGCTAAGGAAAACTATTCATTACTCGGACAAAAATCATGACCTATCGATACCTGACTATGAACAACATACTCCTAACCGGATCAATCTTGTTCTCTTGCACAATTATCCAAGCCAATGCTGCCTGCGACTCTACTAGCCCGGCAGCCTTGTCAGCACTTAATCAGTATATTGGTGTGCCATTTGGTACCAATGGCGCTACGGAGGCAAATATCAAAGCAATCACAGGTGCATCGGCATCATGGGTAAGCCGGGGTGATAACAGAGGGTTGTACCCCACCCCTTATAACTTGATTCCTGATCGCGTTCATATCAACGTTCACTCATCGGGATTGGTAGTCGCGATCGCGTGCGGTCAATAATCAGGTACCTGCACTCGACAACCCTTAGAGAGAAGGTAGATTTATTAATCAGCTAATCGCCAAAAAATCTGCCTTCATTTTTTCTGGAATACAATTGATCAGGCGATCCGTACAGACTTCCGGGACCATATGTGGCTGGACTTGGACCTCTTTGGATAAGACTTACGCATTGAGCAAAAGGGAACGGATTTTTTAACCGCCAGCCTCACACTAAAACTGCTACAAGCTGCGCAGACGATGAAAATATCACCCATATCGGACTTATGGCCAATCCAATCCAGATTTTGTCCGTTACAGGTGACATTTCACCCAACAGAAATATGAGCTTGCCATGAAAATTCAGGCAAAAAGAAACCCGCCTCACGGCGGGTTTCTTTTAAATCAGCTCAACACCCAGTCTCAATTGACCTTGGCGTTCAACTCACCCTTCAGATAACGCTGATACATGCTTTCCAGCGAGATCGGCTTGATCTTCGATGCGTTGCCGGCAGTGCCGAATGCTTCGTAACGAGCGATACATACATCGCGCATGGCCTTGACGGTTTCGCCGAAGAATTTACGTGGGTCGAATTCGCTCGGGTTGGTGGCCATCAGGCGACGCATGGCGCCGGTGGATGCCAGGCGCAGGTCGGTGTCGATGTTGACCTTGCGCACGCCGTGCTTGATGCCTTCGACGATTTCTTCAACCGGTACGCCGTAGGTTTCTTTGATGTCGCCGCCGTACTGGTTGATGATCGCCAGCCACTCTTGTGGTACCGACGAGGAACCGTGCATCACCAGGTGGGTGTTCGGGATGCGTTTGTGGATTTCCTTGATGCGGTCGATGGCCAGCACGTCGCCGGTAGGCGGCTTGGTGAACTTGTAGGCGCCGTGGCTGGTGCCGATGGCGATGGCCAGGGCGTCGACCTGAGTCTTCTTGACGAAGTCAGCGGCTTCTTCCGGGTCGGTCAGCATCTGGCTGTGGTCCAGAACGCCTTCGGCGCCGATGCCGTCTTCTTCACCGGCCATGCCGGTTTCCAGCGAACCCAGGCAGCCCAGCTCGCCTTCTACCGAAACGCCGCAGGCGTGAGCCATGGCCACGGTTTGTTGGGTTACGCGGACGTTGTATTCGTAGTCGGTCGGGGTCTTGCCGTCTTCGCCGAGGGAGCCGTCCATCATTACCGAGCTGAAGCCCAGTTGGATCGAGCGCTGGCAGACGTCAGGGCTGGTGCCGTGGTCCTGGTGCATGCACACCGGGATGTGCGGGAACTCTTCGATCGCCGCCAGGATCAGGTGACGCAGGAACGGGGCGCCGGCGTATTTGCGGGCACCGGCCGAAGCCTGAACGATCACCGGGGAGTCAGTCTTGTCAGCGGCTTCCATGATGGCGCGCATCTGCTCAAGGTTGTTGACGTTGAAGGCTGGAACGCCGTAGCCGAACTCGGCTGCGTGGTCCAGCATCTGGCGCATGCTGATAAGTGCCATTGTGTGTGTCTCTCCCGGTTTGGGTCGTTAATCGTGCCAGCCTGCCGGAGCGGCGGCGGCTATTCAAGTGATTGCAGATCGGGGGTTGAGGCCCGGCCTGGTGATTCGATAAAGCAGATTCTGTTTTATTCGGCTTTGCAGCCCCGGCCGATCAGATCATTGGTAGCGACCCAGTAGACCAGGCCTTCATTACCTTTGATGTGAAACGCCAGCATGTCGTCGCTGTACAACGCGCCCGAGGCACCCGGCTCTTCTTTCAGGTGATAGACCTGATCGCCACCGCCCAGTCGCACATCGACTTCCTTCTGGCCGGCGTCGGTAAAGCGCCACAGCACCTTGGCCTGGCTGTCGCAGGTCCAGGTGGTCCAGTTATCCACAGGGGCGGACGACTGGAACGGGTTCCACTGCGCGCAACCACCCAACAATCCGAGTGCCGCAACGGCGATCAGGCCTTTCATCCGTGTTCCTCGACCGGCAGCGCACGCCGCCGGACTTGAGTAAAGAGTCAGACCGGTCAAGGACAACCATGTTCCTTGGCCGGGGTTTGCGTCTCGTACTTGTCCAGGCCTTCCGGCCCCGAGCGCTTGTTGAGCACCGGGTTGGTTTCTGCCTGCCAGTCGGCCTGGTAGCAGCCTTTCTGTGCCTCGCCCGGTGCCGGTGTCGCCTCGGCCTTCGGGTTACTCCCGCAGGCCGCCAGCGTACCGGTCAGCAACAACAGCGCTAACGACTTGACCATCTGAACACTCCTTTGCCTGGCCAAACGGGCGGCCTCAGGCCTTGGCCCGGCTTTCCAGGACTTCAACGGCCGGCAGCACCTTGCCTTCGACGAACTCGAGGAACGCGCCACCGCCGGTGGAAATGTAGGAGATCTTTTCAGCCACGCCATATTTATCGATGGCCGCCAGGGTGTCGCCACCGCCGGCAATCGAGAACGCCGCGCTTTCGGCGATGGCTTCGGCCAGCACTTTGGTGCCGTTGCCAAACTGGTCGAATTCGAACACGCCGACCGGACCGTTCCACAGGATGGTTTTCGACGACTTCAGCAGTTCAGCGAAGTTGGCCGCGGTTTGCGGGCCGATGTCGAGAATCATGTCGTCGGCAGCGACGTCAGCGATCAGCTTCACGGTCGCTTCGGCGCTTTCAGCGAATTCCTTGGCAACTACCACGTCCACCGGCAGCGGCACGCTGACCTTGGCGGCGATGGCGCGCGCGGTGTCCAGCAGATCCGGCTCGTAGAGGGACTTGCCGACCGGGTGACCGGCCGCCGCGAGGAAGGTGTTGGCGATGCCGCCGCCGACGATCAGTTGATCGCAGATCTGGCTGAGGCTGTTCAGGACGTCGAGTTTGGTCGAGACCTTGGAACCGGCAACGATGGCCGCCATCGGCTTGGCCGGTGCGCCCAGGGCTTTGCCCAGTGCTTCGAGCTCAGCAGCCAGCAGCGGGCCGGCAGCGGCGACTTTGGCGAACTTGGCGACGCCGTGGGTCGAACCTTCGGCGCGGTGAGCAGTGCCGAAAGCGTCCATCACGAACACGTCGCACAGGGCGGCGTATTGCTGGGCCAGTTCGTCGGCGTTCTTTTTCTCGCCCTTGTTGAAGCGCACGTTTTCGAACAGCACGATGTCGCCGGCCTTGACGTCAACGCCGCCCAGGTAGTCGGCCACCAGCGGCACTTCGCGGCCCAGGGCCTTGCTCAGGTAGTCGGCGACTGGCTTGAGGCTGTTCTCGGCAGAGAACTCGCCTTCGGTCGGACGACCCAGGTGCGAGCAGACCATCACGGCCGCGCCTTTTTCCAGGGCCAGCTTGATGGTCGGCAGCGAAGCCAGGATACGCGCATCGCTGGTGACAACACCGTCCTTGACTGGGACGTTGAGGTCTTCGCGGATCAATACGCGCTTACCTTGCAGATCGAGGTCGGACATCTTCAACACGGTCATGGGTCGCACTTCCTACGGTTTTTTTGAAGTCGCTGTCTGCAGATAGTGTTCTGCAACATCCAGCATTCGGTTGGCAAAACCCCATTCGTTGTCGAACCAGGCCAGGATGTTCACCAGCCGAGGGCCGGAAACGCGGGTCTGACTGGCATCGACGATGGCCGAATGTGGGTCATGATTAAAATCACAGCTAGCATGGGGAAGCTCGGTGTAGGCCAGCAGACCTTTGAGCGGGCCGCTGGTGGCGGCGTCGCGCAGGATCCGGTTGACCTCGCCGGCGTCGGTGTCGCTGGCGGTCTGCATCGTGATGTCGAGGCAGGACACGTTGACCGTCGGCACGCGTACGGCTTTGGCCTGAATTCGCCCGGCAAGTTCCGGCAGCAGGCGCTCGATACCACGCGCCAGACCAGTGGATACCGGGATCACCGACTGGAACGCCGAACGGGTGCGGCGCAGGTCTTCGTGGTGATAGGCGTCGATCACCGGCTGATCGTTCATCGCCGAGTGGATCGTGGTGATCGACACGAATTCCAGGCCGATCGCCTTGTCCAGCAGACGCAACAGCGGCACGCCGCAGTTGGTGGTGCAGGAAGCGTTGGACACCAGCAGTTCGTCGCCGGTCAGACAATCCTGATTGACGCCGTAGACGATGGTGGCGTCGACATCCGCCTCGCTGGCCATCGGCTGCGAAAACAGCACTCGTGGCGCGCCGGCGTCGAGGAAACGCTGGCCGTCTGCGCGGGTGTGCCAGGCGCCGGAGCATTCGAGCACCAGATCGACGCCCAGCGACGCCCAATCGATGCCTTCGGGAGTGGCACTGCGCAGGACCTTCACGCAGTTGCCATTGATATGCAGACAATCGCCGTCGACCTTCACTTCGCCGGGGAACCGGCCGTGAGTGGAGTCGAAGCGTGTCAGGTATTCGATGCTGGCCATGTCGGCCAGGTCGTTGATCGCGACAATTTCAAACCCTGCCGCCGAGCCTCGCTCGAACAATGCACGCAAGACACAACGACCAATCCGGCCGTAGCCGTTGAGTGCAACTTTGTAGGGACGCGGTTGAGGCATGGGGTTCTCGATTACCGTGGTGTATCCGTTATTGCATTGTTGTTCGAACCACCGCTATCGCGAGCAGGCTCGCTCCCACATTGGGTCTTTGCTGTGAACACTGTTTGTGTCACACAACAAATTCCCTGTGGGAGCGAGCCTGCTCGCGATTGGCGGCAGCCCGATCAACACAATTTCTGGATCAGTCTTCCAGCAGCTCTTCAGCCTGACCCAGGATGTTTTCCAGGGTGAAGCCGAACTCTTCGAACAGTGCCGAAGCCGGAGCCGATTCGCCGTAGGTGGTCATGCCGATCACGCGACCTTCCAGACCCACGTACTTGAACCAGAAGTCGGCGTGGGCCGCTTCGATCGCGATACGCGCGCCAACCTGCAACGGCAGGACCGATTGCTTGTAGCTGGCGTCCTGAGCGTCGAACGCGCTGGTGCACGGCATGGAAACCACGCGCACCTTGCGGCCCTGCTCGGTCAGCTTGTCGTAGGCCTGAACGGCCAGACCGACTTCCGAACCGGTGGCGATCAGGATCAGCTCAGGCTCGCCTGCGCAGTCCTTCAGCACATAGCCACCACGGCGGATGTCGGCGATCTGGCCGGCATCGCGGGTCTGGTGCTGCAGGTTCTGACGCGAGAAGATCAGCGCCGACGGGCCGTCCTTGCGCTCCAGTGCGTTTTTCCAGGCCACGGCCGATTCAACGGCATCGGCTGGACGCCAGGTGTCGAGGTTCGGCGTGCTGCGCAGGCTGGTCAGTTGCTCGATCGGCTGGTGCGTCGGGCCGTCTTCGCCCAGACCGATGGAGTCGTGGGTGTAGACGTGGATCACACGCTGCTTCATCAGCGCGGACATGCGCACTGCGTTGCGGGCGTATTCCATGAACATCAGGAAGGTCGCGCCGTAAGGCACCAGACCGCCGTGCAGGGCAACACCGTTCATGATCGCGGTCATGCCGAATTCGCGCACGCCGTAGTACATGTAGTTGCCGCTGGCGTCTTCGGCGCTGACGCCTTTGCAGCCTTTCCACAGGGTCAGGTTGGAACCGGCCAGGTCAGCCGAACCGCCCAGCACTTCCGGCAGCAGCGGGCCGAACGCATTCAGGGCGTTCTGGCTGGCTTTACGGCTGGCGATGGTTTCGCCTTTGGCCGCAACTTCGGCGATGTAGGCGTCAGCCTTCTCGGAGAAGTCGGCCGGCAGCTCGCCGCTCAGGCGACGGATCAGCTCGTTGGCATCGGTCGGGAAAGCGGCGGAGTAGGCAGCGAAACGCTGGTCCCATTCGGCTTCTACAGCGCGGCCTTTTTCCTTGGCATCCCACTCGGCATAGATGTCGGCCGGGATTTCGAACGGGCCGTGGTTCCAGTTCAGCGCCTGACGGGTCAGGGCGATTTCCGCATCACCCAGCGGGGCGCCGTGGCAATCTTCCTTGCCTTGCTTGTTCGGCGAACCGAAACCGATGGTGGTCTTGCAGCAGATCAGGGTCGGCAGCGGGCTCTTGCGCGCGGTCTCGATGGCGGTCTTGATCTCTTCCGGATCGTGACCGTCGACATTGCGGATCACTTGCCAGTTGTAGGACTCGAAACGCTTCGGCGTGTCGTCGGTGAACCAGCCTTCGACTTCGCCGTCGATGGAGATGCCGTTGTCATCGTAGAAGGCGATCAGCTTGCCCAGGCCCAGGGTACCGGCCAGGGAAGCGACTTCGTGGGAAATGCCTTCCATCATGCAGCCATCACCCAGGAACACGTAGGTGTGGTGGTCGACGATGTTGTGGCCGGGACGGTTGAACTGCGCACCCAGTACCTTTTCAGCCAGGGCGAAGCCCACGGCGTTGGCCAGACCCTGACCCAGCGGGCCGGTGGTGGTCTCGACGCCCGGGGTGTAACCGAATTCCGGGTGGCCTGGAGTACGGCTGTGCAGTTGACGGAATTGTTTCAGGTCGTCGATCGACAGGTCGTAACCGGTCAGGTGCAGCAGCGAGTAGATCAACATCGAACCGTGACCGTTGGACAGCACGAAGCGGTCACGGTCGGCGAACGATGGATTGCTCGGGTTGTGTTTGAGGTAGTCGCGCCAAAGCACTTCGGCGATATCTGCCATACCCATGGGGGCACCGGGATGGCCGCTGTTGGCTTTTTGCACGGCATCCATGCTGAGGGCACGAATGGCGTTGGCACGCTCACGACGGCTAGGCATCGCTGATCTCCTGGGTGTGAATAGATTGAAACGGAAAAAAGGAGGGCATTTTCCCTCACCCGAGCGCCTCGGGGCAATGACAGATAGTCATCCGGAGGCGTTTTTCCCATGGATAACATCGGATTCGGTTGGTGAAACCTTTCCGCTGTTCGTTTGTAGAGTTGGCGGGTTGTCGAGAAGTGCCATCTATCGAGCAATATCAAAACTTTTTGATATTGCTCTTGCGGTGTTTTTCGGCCGTCACTAGACTGCGGCCCTATGAATTTACGTGTGCCTTCCATTCGCCATGACGATTGCGACGAGCTGGCGGCCCTGTGCAAGGCCGGCGGCGATCCGCTGCGGCTGAATGTATTGCGTGCCCTGGCCAACGATTCGTTCGGCGTATTGGAACTGGCGCAGATTTTCGGTATCGGTCAGTCCGGCATGAGCCACCACCTCAAAGTGCTGGCACAGGCGGATCTGGTGGCGACCCGCCGCGAAGGCAACGCGATTTTCTATCGCCGCGCCCTGCCCCATACCGAACTTCTGGGCGGCAAGTTGCACAGCGCTTTGTTAGAAGAAGTCGACAATCTGGACCTGCCGGACGATGTGCAGGCACGCATTGGCCAGGTCCACGGACAGCGGGCCGCTGCCAGCCAGGACTTTTTCGCCCGGGTCGCGGAAAAATTCCGTGCCCAGCAAGACTTGATTGCCGGCCTGCCGCAGTACCGTGACAGCGTGCTGGCCCTGCTCGACAAACTGAATTTCGATGGGGCAGCCTCGGCCATCGAAGTCGGCCCCGGCGATGGAGCATTCCTCCCGGAACTGGCACGCCGCTTCGGCACCGTAACCGCTCTGGACAACAGTGCGGCGATGCTCGAACTGGCGCGTCAGGTATGCGTTCGTGAACGGCTGGCTAACGTCAGCCTGCAATTGGCCGATGCATTGAATGGCACAAGCCTTCAGGCCGATTGCGTGGTATTGAACATGGTGTTGCACCATTTCGCCGCGCCGGCCGAAGCGCTCAAGCACATGGCCAGCCTGCTGCAACCGGGCGGTAGCCTGCTCGTGACAGAGTTATGTAGCCACAACCAGAGTTGGGCCAGGGAGGCCTGCGGTGATCTGTGGTTGGGGTTTGAACAGGACGATCTGGCCCGTTGGGCCACCGCTGCGGGACTCGTTCCCGGGGAAAGCCTCTATGTAGGCTTACGCAATGGTTTCCAGATCCAGGTCCGCCACTTTCAGCGGCCGGCTGGCGACACTCACCATCGGTAAATTCAGGAAAACATCGAGATGAGCGAATACTCCCTCTTCACCTCCGAGTCCGTGTCTGAAGGACATCCGGACAAAATCGCCGACCAGATTTCCGATGCAGTGCTGGACGCCATCATCGCCCAGGACAAGCACGCACGCGTTGCGGTGGAAACCCTGGTCAAGACTGGCGTGGCCATCGTTGCCGGTGAAGTGACCACCAGCGCCTGGGTCGACCTGGAGCAGATCGTTCGTGACGTGATCTGCGACATCGGCTACACCAGCTCCGAAGTCGGCTTCGACGGTGCCACCTGCGGCGTGATGAACATCATCGGCAAGCAGTCCCCTGACATCAACCAGGGTGTCGACCGCGCCAAGCCTGAAGATCAGGGCGCCGGCGACCAGGGCCTGATGTTCGGCTACGCCAGCAACGAAACCGACGTGCTGATGCCGGCACCGATCACCTTCTCGCACCAACTGGTGCAGCGTCAGGCCGAAGCCCGTAAATCGGGTCTGCTGCCTTGGCTGCGTCCGGATGCCAAGTCGCAAGTGACCTGCCGTTACGAAGGCGGCAAGGTTGTGGGTATCGACGCCGTGGTTCTGTCGACCCAGCACAACCCTGAAGTGTCGTACAAAGACCTGCGCGAAGGCGTGATGGAGCTGATCGTCAAGCACGTGCTGCCTGCCGAACTGCTGAGCAAGGACACCCAGTTCCACATCAACCCGACCGGCCAGTTCATCATCGGCGGCCCGGTGGGCGACTGCGGTCTGACCGGTCGCAAGATCATCGTCGACAGCTACGGCGGCATGGCCCGTCACGGCGGTGGCGCGTTCTCCGGCAAGGATCCATCGAAGGTTGACCGTTCGGCTGCCTACGCTGGCCGTTACGTTGCCAAGAACATCGTGGCTGCCGGCCTGGCCGAGCGTTGCGAGATCCAGGTTTCCTACGCGATCGGTGTTGCCCAGCCTACCTCGATCTCGCTGAACACCTTCGGCACCGGCAAGATCAGCGATGACAAGATCATCAAACTGGTCCGCGAAGTGTTCGACCTGCGTCCATACGCGATCACCACCATGCTCGACCTGCTGCACCCGATGTACCAGGAAACCGCAGCCTACGGCCACTTCGGCCGTGCTCCGCAGACCAAGACTGTTGGCGAAGACACCTTCTCCACTTTCACCTGGGAAAAAACCGACCGCGCCGACGCCCTGCGTTCCGCTGCCGGTCTGTAAAACTTCCCTGGCAGTACAGAAAGCCCCGCACGGTTCACCGTGCGGGGCTTTTTCATGGCCGCGAAACACCCGGAAAAACAGCCGAACGGCCCGCTGGAAAATCCCGTCTAGCCTTCAGGTATCTCCCTGAGCAAGGACGCTCACGATGCTAGCCACACTGCGCCTGTTTTTCCTTTTCCTGCTGTTTTCGATCCACCTCGGCACCTTCGCCGGCGATTGCCCGGACTGGGCTGCCGACCGGGCCCGAACCCAGATCACCACCCTGCAACAACAGATCGACCAGTGGGACGACGCCTATCACCGCAAAGGCCGGTCGATCATTGCCGACGAACTTTATGACCAGTCCCGTATCCGGCTCGGCGAATGGCGCGAGTGTTTCAAGCTTCCATCACCGTCCAAGCCGTTACGGACTGCATCGGGGCCGGTCGCGCATCCGATCGCCCATACCGGTCTCGACAAACTTCACGATGCAGCGGACATCGAAGCCTGGTTGCGCGACCGCAAAGAGGTCTGGGTACAACCCAAGGTCGACGGCGTGGCCGTCACGCTGATCTATCGCTCCGGGCGGTTGCAGCAGGCGATCAGTCGCGGCGACGGCATTCGCGGGCAGGACTGGACCGCATCGGCACAGAAAATCAGCGCCATTCCCCAGAAACTGACACAACCTCTGGATCTGTCGGTGCAGGGCGAACTGTATTGGCGACTGAACGACCATATCCAGGCCCGCATCGGTAGCGCCAACGCCCGCGCGACAGTCGCCGGCCTGATGGGACGCAAGGACTTGAGTGCCGAAAAGGCAGCGGGCATCGGGCTTTTTGTCTGGGACTGGCCGTTGGGGCCGAGCAGCCTGAGAGATCGCATCACAGGATTGGCCGCATTGGGTTTCGTAACCACGGAATCTTACAGCCACCCCGTCAGCGGTCTTGCCGATGCGCAGCAGTGGCGCGATCACTGGTATCGCTCGCCACTGCCTTTCGCCAGCGACGGTGTCGTATTGCGTCAGAGTCAGCGTCCCCCTGCCGAACGCTGGCAGGCGCGCTCGCCTTACTGGGCCGTGGCCTGGAAGTATCCGTTCGCCCAGGCTCTGGCCGATGTGCGCAAGGTCAATTTCAAGATCGGCCGAACCGGGCGCATCACCCCCGTGCTGGAGCTGGCGCCGGTCAGGCTCGATGACCGCCAGATCAAACGAGTCAGCGTCAGCTCACTCAAACGCTGGCAGGAACTGGATATTCGCCCCGGCGACCAAGTCGCGATCAGTCTGGCCGGGCTGACAATTCCGCGACTGGACAGCGTTGTGCTGCGCAGCACGGAGCGCGTCGAGTTGAACGTTCCTCTCGCCAGCGACTTTCACCCCCTGAGCTGCTGGCAACCGACGCCCGGATGCGAGAGCCAGTTCCTAGCGCGTCTGACCTGGCTTGGTGGCAAACAGGGGCTGGCACTGCCCCATGTCGGACGCGGCACGTGGGAGAAACTTCTGGATACAGGCCGACTGAACAGCCTGCTGGATTGGTTGACCCTCGAGGAGCCAGAGCTTGCTAAGATTGCCGGCCTCGGCGAGCGCAGCAGCGCCCGCCTGCACCACAGTTTTCACAGCGCTCGCCAGCGGCCGTTCACCCAATGGCTCAAAGCCCTGGGGTTGCCGCCGACCGGCCAGGCCTCTTTGGCTGATTCATGGCAAGCGCTGGCACAACGGAATACCGAACAATGGCAGGCAGAACCCGGAATCGGCCCGGGTCGCGCAGCGCAATTGAGCGCTTTTTTCCGCGACCCGCAGGTGCTGGCCCTGAGTGAAACCTTACGCGCCGCCGGAATCGACGGCTTCTGAACATGCATCCCGGCAAGCCGGGAACCCAACGGTCGCCGAAGCGCTCCAACAGCGCAGTGCCTTCCCGACCCGATTGCCTTCGCACATGGAGCTTTTATGAAATTTCTCGCACCGCTCGCCATGCTGACTCTTTGCGGCGTAATGGCCGCACCCGCGATGGCAGGCGAAGACGCCCCGGGCCTGACCGGTTGTGCTGCCAAGAAGCAAGGCATCATCAATCAGATCGAACAGGCCAAATCCCGCGGCAACGCCGACCAGCAGGCCGGTCTCGAAACCGCCCTGCGCGAAGTCACCGAACACTGCACCGACGCCGGCCTGAAAAAGGAACGTGAAAACAAGGTGCTCGACGCCAAGCACGAAGTGAGCAAGCGTCAGGCCGATCTCGACAAGGCCATGAAGAAAGGCGACCCGGAGAAAATCGACAAGCGCAAGAACAAGCTCGCCGAGTCGCGCAAGGAATTGCAGGACGCGCTGGACGAACTGGACAAGTAAGAAAGCCAGGGATCACAGCCAAAGACTGTGATCCCTTGAACATCAGTGGTCGCGAAACTCTTTATGACAGGCACTGCAGGCATCTTCGACCTTCTGCACCGCCGGCCCCAGGTTGCTGGCCTTGTACGGCTGGACCTTGCTGGCGATCACCAGTTCACCGGTGGCGGTCTCAAGGGTGCGGGCCATTTCCTGGAAACGTGCCTGCCTCTTCCAGACATCGTCCTTGGCACTGGTGTGATCTTCTTCGCGCACCGAAGGGAAATGCTTCCACGGTTCATGGGACAGTGCATCGAGCTTGATCGCGCCTTCCGTGAATTTCGGTCCGTCGAAGGCAATGCGCCCGCGCAGCATGCCGCCCAGGTCTTCGCCGGTCTTGAGCATCTGCTTGAAGATCGCCTTGCGCTGGCCCAGTGGAGAATTGGGGTCGACACCACCGCAGGCGGACAAGGTCAGACAGGCCAGCAATACAACGGAAAGTCTTTTAAGAGTCATGGTGGCTTCAGGTCACGGAATTCGGCGGCCAGTATCCTCGCGTCACCGCCAAACACCAATAGCCCTATTAATAATACGGGTTGCAGGCGCGCATGGAGCACGCCTGCAACCGACACAGGAAATTCTCCATGAACAGCCGTTTCAAGGCCTGGCGTCACCCACTCATCGCAACCCTGCCGCTGCTGGCCATCCTCGCCGGCTGCACCGGGGGCGACAGTGCCAAGCCGAAAACCCACGCACTGGCCACTTACTCCAGCGCCACCTGGGAAGCCCTGCCTGCGGTTTCCGACAACGATCTGGTGGCCGGTTTCGGTTCGTGGCGCAGTGCCTGCACCCGGCTCAAGGCTGACCCGATCTGGGGCGCTACCTGCGCAGCGGCGGCCAACGTGCCGCAAAGCGCCGGCGACATCCGCAGCTTCCTCAAGCAACACCTCGACGTCTTCGGTCTGCGCGCCGAGCACGACAATCCCAACGGCCTGATCACCGGTTACTACGAACCGGTCTACCCCGGCAGCCTGACGCAAACCGCAACCGCCAATGTACCGGTGTATGGCGTGCCTGAAGACATGATCATCGTCTCCCTGGACAGCATTTACCCGGAGTTGAAAGGCAAGCGCCTGCGCGGACGCCTCGAAGGTCGTGTACTCAAACCTTACGACGACGCCGCGACCATCCAGAGCAAAGGGGTCAAGGCGCCAGTGGTGGCGTGGCTGACCGATCCGATGAACCTGCAATTCCTGCAGATCCAGGGTTCAGGGAGGATTCAGACCGAGGACGGCCGGCAACTGCGCATCGCCTACGCCGACCAGAACGGTCATCCGTACCGGCCGATCGGCCGCTGGCTGGTGGAGCAGGGCGAGCTGAAGAAAGAAGACGTGACCATGGGCGCGATCAGCAACTGGGCCAAGGCCAACCCGTCGCGCATTCCGGAATTGCTGGGCAGTAACCCGAGCTACGTGTTCTTCACCCGAAATCCGGACAGTAACGAAGGCCCGCGCGGCTCGTTGAATGTGCCGCTGACCGCCGGTTACAGCGCGGCGGTCGATCGCAAGGTGATCCCGCTGGGCAGCCTGTTATGGCTGTCGACCACCCGCCCTGACGGCACGCCACTGGTACGCCCCGTCGCTGCGCAGGACACCGGCGGCGCCATTGCCGGCGAGGTTCGTGCGGATCTGTTCTGGGGTACCGGTGATGCCGCCGGGCAACTGGCCGGTGACATGAAGCAGCAAGGGCAGATCTGGATGCTCTGGCCAAAAGGCGCGGCATTGCCGCAAGTGCCGCAGGTGGCCGACAAGCAGTAAGCGAAACGCAAAAGATCGCAGGCCTCGTCAGCCTGCGATCTTTTCAGTTTCAGACCGAAACGAAGAAGAAACTGGCGATCAGCCCCATTCCGACAAACCACACCAGCGACCGCAGAATCGCCCAGTCCGCCAGATAGCAGATGATGTACAGCAAGCGACTGGTGATGAACAACACCGCCAGCACATTCACTGTTACCAACTCTGCCGTGCCCACCAGATGCGCAACGATCACCGCCGCCGCAAAGGCTGGCGTTACTTCAAAACTGTTCAGTTGCGCCGCATGGGCCCGCCGCGCCACGCCATTCAGGCTTTCGAGAAAATCCCGGGGATCGTGATTGTCGCTCAGCCGATAACCACCGACAGCCTTGGCCACGCCCGTGCACACATAGGGCAGAAAGATCGCAATGAAAACGCACCACAAAGCCACCGTCATAACGCCGTCCTTCTTCAGTTTTTAGAGTGTTGGCGGGTCAGAACTTCATCACCAGCATGCCGATCAGCACCAGCCCACAGGCTAAGAGCCGTGGCCGGCCGAAAGGTTCTTTCAGGTAGCGCATGCCGAACAGCACCACCAGAATCACGCTGATTTCACGCAATGCCGCCGCTTCGGCAATTGATCCCAGTTGCATCGCCCACAGCACCAGAGCGTAGCTGAACAACACGCAGAACCCGACCGCCAGTCCCAGTTTCCACTGTTCACGCCAGAACAGCAGGAACGCCGGCCGCCTGGCGACCCATGCCAGCATCGGGAACGGCCAGGCACTGAGCAGCGTGACCCAGACCAGGTAATCCAGTGGATGCGACCAGCGCCGCAAAGCTTGGCCATCGATGTAGGTGTAGCAGCCGATGCACAACCCGATCAGCGCCACCACCGGCAGCATCGACCATGGCAAATGTTTCCCGCCGCCGCCCTGCCAGAGCAGGCAGGCCATGCCCAGCGGGATCAGCATGATTCCGAAGATCTGCTGCGTGGTCAGCACTTCGCCGGCGAAGATCAGGGTCAGCGCCAGCACCACCAACGGTGACAGTCCGCGCATCAACGGATAGACCAATCCCAGGTCGCCGACCCGATAGGCCTGAATCAACAGATAGCGATAAAGCAGTTCGAACGCTGCCGAAGCCAGAATCCACGGCCAGATTTCCGGCGGCGGCAGGCTGATGAAAGGAAACGCCAGCGCCACGAACAGCAGCGCCACGGTGTCCATGCAGGCCACCACCAGCAACCGCTCGGCGCTGAACTTGATCAAGGTATTCCACGCGGCGTGCAACAGTGCCGCCACCAACACCAGAGCTGTCGCCAGCACGTGTCACTCCTTCATTCTTGTTTTTGAACCCGAGCCATTTGTTCAGGTCTTTGATTCGCGATGTGTCAGGCGCTGCTTATACGTCAAGCGACCTCGCCACACCCGGTTGCGCACAGACAAATGCCATAAAAATCCTGCCCGGGACACACAATTGTGCCCCCACCCGGTGTCTACCCATCCAACCCTTGCGCCCATGAACAGGTGCGCTGTCTTTTCACCCACCATCCAAAGGACCCCGGATGCTTGAACTTGTCGCCGCTTTCATTTGCCTCACCACCCTCCTCACCTTCGTGAATTTCCGCTTCATCGGCTTGCCGCCCACCATCGGCGTGATGGTTACCGCGCTGATGTTTTCCCTGTTGCTGCAAGGCCTGAGCCTGCTCGGTTATCCCGGTCTCGAAGAACGCGTGCAGCAACTGATCGGCCAGATCGACTTCGGCGATCTGCTGATGAACTGGATGTTGTCGTTCCTGCTGTTCGCCGGCGCCCTGCACGTCAACCTGAATGACTTGCGCAGCTATCGCTGGCCCATCGGCCTGCTGGCGACCTTCGGCGTGCTGATCGCCACCGCCGTGATCGGCAGCCTCGCCTACTACATCTTCGCCCTGTTCGGCTGGCACGTGAGCTTCCTCTACTGCCTGTTGTTCGGCGCACTGATCTCCCCGACCGACCCAATCGCGGTGCTCGGCGTGTTGCGTACCGCCAACGCCTCGAAGCCGTTGAAAACCACTATTGTCGGCGAGTCGCTGTTCAACGACGGTACTGCCGTGGTGGTGTTCACCGTGTTGCTGGGTATCGCGCAACTGGGTGAGACCCCGACCGTCGGCGCCACCGCCATGCTGTTTGCCCATGAAGCCATCGGCGGCGTGCTGTTCGGCGGGTTGATCGGTTATCTGGTGTACCTGATGATCAAGAGCATCGAGCAGCACCAGATCGAAGTCATGCTGACCCTGGCGCTGGTCATCGGCGGCTCGGCGATGGCCACCGAGCTGCACGTTTCGGCGCCCATTGCGATGGTGGTCGCCGGTCTGATCATCGGTAACCTGGGGCGTAACCTGGCGATGAACGACATGACGCGCAAATACCTGGACGGTTTCTGGGAATTGCTCGATGACATGCTCAACGCCCTGCTGTTCGCGCTGATCGGCATGGAACTGTTGCTGCTGCCGTTCAATTGGCTGCACGTGGCGGCGGCGAGCCTGTTGGCGCTGGCGATTCTGCTATCGCGCCTGCTCACCGTGGCCCCGGCGATTGTTCTGTTGCGCCGCTGGCGCACGGTGCCGCGTGGCACCATCCGGATCCTGACCTGGGGCGGTTTGCGCGGCGGGGTCTCGGTGGCATTGGCCCTGGCCCTGCCGCTGGGTCCGGAGCGCGACCTGCTGCTGAGCATCACCTACATCGTGGTGCTGTCGTCGATCCTGTTGCAGGGCCTGACCATCGGCAAACTGGTCAAGCACGCCACCCGTGATGAACCGGTAACCACTGCCGAACCTGCGCACCACTGATCATTGCTTGATCCGCTGCGGATCGGGCTTTTCAGCCTGATCCGCAGACGCTTTCGGTTTTCCGCTTTCGCTGCGAATCTGCGCGTGGCTGATCAGGGCGAAGATGAAACTGCCGCCGATGATATTCCCCGCCAACGTCGGCCCGGCAAACACCATCCAGAAATCACTCCACGGCAACTCGCCGGCAAACACCAGATACGACACTTCAGCCGAACCCACCACGATGTGGGTGAAATCGCCGAGCGCCATGAGATAAGTGATGAGGATGATGATCCACATCTTCGCGCTCTCCATGGACGGAATCATCCAGACCATGGTGGCGATCATCCAGCCGGAAACGATGCCTTTTGCGAACATCTGGCTCGCATGGTTCTCCATGACCTTGCGGCCGATCTCGAGGAAGGCGATGTCGGTCTTGCTGTCAAAGATCGGCAGTTCCAACATCACGTAGGCCACCAGAATCGTGCCGCAAAGGTTGCCGAACAGCACGACCGTCCAGAGCCGGATCAGGCGGCCGAAATTGGCCAGGGTCGGTTTAGTCATCACCGGCAGCACGGCGGTCAGGGTGTTTTCGGTGAACAGTTGCTGGCGGGCGAGAATCACCGCAAGAAAGCCTGCGCAGTAGCCGAAACTGGCGATCACCTTGAACTCGTCGCCCTCGGGCAATCGCGAATTGAGCAGGCCCATGCCCATCAGCGACAGGCCCATGGTCAGCCCGGCTGCAAGCGCCGACCACCAGAGCGCGGCAATACTGCGCTCCAGCTCCTGGTCGCCCTGGGTGCGGATGATTTCATGCAGAACCGCCGCCCGGGGCGGCTGGCTTTTCTCGACTTCGTGCTGCTCTTTGGCCGAGAGGTCGGGGGTCTTGCCGTCTGTTGGCGTGGTCATGGCGTGGGAACCGTAGAGGGGCTTTTAGCTACGACCCCTGCGGTTCATGGCTGTTCAGTAGCCAGATAAATCTTCGGTGACTGCACAACCGCATTCGCGAGCAAGCCCGCTCCCACAGTTGACCGAGTTGCGGTAGAGCACGCGGTCTAATGTGGGAGCGGGCTTGCTCGCGAAGGGCGCACCGCCGATATCACTTGGTGACGAGTTCGTCTTCCTTGAACTGGTCTTTGACGTACTTGATCTCGGTCCGCCCGTGCGGCGCCGGCAAGCCGTCTTCGCCGAGGTTGACGAAGACCATCTTCTCGACCGTCAGGATGCTCTTGCGGGTGATCTTGTTGCGCACTTCGCACGTCAGGGTGATCGAGGTGCGGCCGAACTCGGTGGCAGTGATGCCCAGTTCGATGATGTCGCCCTGGCGCGAGGCGCTGACGAAGTTGATCTCGGAAATGTACTTGGTCACCACGCGCTGGTTGCCCAGCTGAACGATGGCGTAGATCGCGGCCTCTTCGTCGATCCAGCGCAGCAGGCTGCCACCGAACAGGGTGCCGTTGGGGTTGAGGTCTTCGGGTTTTACCCACTTGCGGGTGTGGAAATTCATCTTCACTCCTGAGCGTCTTGCCGAATGATGGCGCCATCTTGGCAGACTGAGCGGTCATGCTCCATGAGGCTTCTACTATGGTCGCGATTGGCGATCTTCATCTGGCCGACAGAAACCCTTTGGAAGATCAGTCCAGACGGCTATAATCGCCCCCGTTTCAAAACGGTAACCTTCACTTGATACCGTTTTCCCGCCACCTGTCCGAGGGGCGCTGCAGCAGGTTCAACCTGTCAGGCTCGGATGGGGCGTTGACTGGCTCAGGCCGGACACTAAACGCACAACGGCGCCCATTCGCATACATTACGAATGGAGGCTCTTCATGAGCGCTGTTATCACGCCTGCCGATTTTAACGATTACAAAGTCGCCGACATGTCCCTGGCTGCCTGGGGCCGTCGCGAAACCATCATCGCCGAATCGGAAATGCCGGCCCTGATGGGTCTGCGCCGCAAGTACGCTTCCGAGCAGCCGCTCAAGGGCGCGAAAATCCTCGGCTGCATCCACATGACCATTCAGACCGCCGTGCTGATCGAAACCCTGGTTGCCCTGGGTGCCGAAGTGCGCTGGTCGTCCTGCAACATCTTCTCGACTCAGGACCAGGCCGCCGCTTCCATCGCTGCTGCCGGCATTCCGGTTTTCGCCTGGAAAGGCGAGACTGAAGAAGAGTACGAGTGGTGCCTGGAGCAGACCATCCTGAAGGATGGCCAGCCATGGGACGCCAACATGATCCTCGACGACGGCGGCGACCTGACCGAGCTGCTGCACAAGAAATACCCGCAGGTTCTGGACCGCGTTCACGGCGTGACTGAAGAAACCACCACCGGCGTACACCGTCTGCTGGACATGCTGGCCAAGGGCGAACTGCGCATCCCTGCCATCAACGTCAACGACTCGGTGACCAAGTCCAAGAACGACAACAAGTACGGCTGCCGTCACAGCCTGAACGACGCCATCAAGCGCGGTACCGACCACCTGCTGTCCGGCAAGCAAGCGCTGGTCATCGGTTACGGTGACGTGGGCAAGGGTTCGGCCCAGTCCCTGCGTCAGGAAGGCATGATCGTTAAGGTCTCCGAAGTTGACCCGATCTGCGCCATGCAAGCCTGCATGGACGGTTTCGAACTGGTTTCGCCGTTCATCGACGGTATCAACGACGGCACCGAAGCGAGCATCGACAAAGCGCTGCTGGGCAAGATCGACCTGATCGTGACCACCACCGGCAACGTCAATGTTTGCGACGCCAACATGCTCAAAGCCCTGAAGAAGCGCGCCGTTGTCTGCAACATCGGTCACTTCGACAACGAAATCGACACCGCTTTCATGCGCAAGAACTGGGCATGGGAAGAAGTGAAGCCACAGGTACACAAGATCCACCGTACCGGTGCTGGCTCGTTCGACCCACAGAACGACGACTACCTGATCCTGCTGGCCGAAGGCCGCCTGGTGAACCTGGGCAACGCCACCGGTCACCCGAGCCGCATCATGGACGGTTCGTTCGCCAACCAGGTTCTGGCCCAGATCTTCCTGTTCGGCCAGAAGTACGCCGACCTGTCGCCAGCCCAGAAAGCCGAGCGCCTGACCGTTGAAGTACTGCCAAAGAAACTCGACGAAGAAGTGGCCCTGGAAATGGTTCGCGGCTTCGGCGGCGTGGTCACTCAACTGACCAAGCAACAGGCTGACTACATCGGCGTGACCGTCGAAGGCCCGTTCAAGCCGCACGCTTACCGCTACTGATTGACGCGGCGGCCTGCTCTCCCTGTGGGAGCGGGCTTGCTCGCGAAAGCGGAATGTCATTCAACATTGATGTTGCCTGACCCACTGCTTGCGCGAGCAAGCCCGCTCCCACATCGGCGGTGCAAGCCTCACAGGCTTCGTGTTTCCAAGGGTATTTCCCATGTCCCAAGAACGTCGCTACAGCTTCGAGTTCTTCCCGACCAAGACCGATGCTGGGCATGAAAAACTGCTCGCCACTGCCCGTCAGCTGGCCACCTACAACCCTGACTTCTTTTCCTGCACCTACGGCGCGGGCGGTTCGACCCGTGACCGCACGCTGAACACCGTGCTGCAGCTGGAGAGCGAAGTCAAAGTACCCGCTGCCCCGCACCTGTCGTGCGTCGGCGACAGCAAGGACGACCTGCGCGGCCTGCTGAACGAGTACAAGGCTGCCGGCATCAAGCGCATCGTTGCCCTGCGTGGCGACCTGCCGTCCGGCATGGGCATGACCAGCGGTGAGCTGCGTCACGCCAATGAGCTGGTTGAATTCATTCGTGAAGAGACCGGCAATCATTTCCACATCGAAGTCGCCGCCTACCCGGAGATGCATCCGCAAGCGCGCAACTACGAAGACGATCTCGCCAACTTCGTGCGCAAGGCCCGTGCCGGCGCCGACAGCGCGATCACCCAGTACTTCTTCAACGCCGACAGCTACTTCTACTTCGTCGACCGTTTGCAGGCGCTGGGCGTGGACATTCCGGTTGTGCCGGGGATCATGCCGATCACCAACTACAGCAAACTCGCGCGTTTCTCCGATGCCTGCGGTGCGGAAATCCCGCGCTGGATCCGCAAGCAGCTGGAAGCCTACGGCGATGACAGCCAAAGCATTCAGCGCTTTGGCGAACAGGTCGTCACCGAAATGTGCGAACGCCTGCTGCAAGGCGGTGCGCCTGGCCTGCACTTCTATTCCATGAACCAGGCCGAACCGAGCCTGGCGATCTGGAACAACCTGAAGCTGCCGCGCTGATACCGCTGTACGTCTCAAGCTGAACGCTTCATGCAACAACAGAAGATCGCAAGTTTCGACAGCTCCTGCGCAATTGTCGTCACTGCGATCTTTTGCTTCCAAGGCCCGAAACAGAGCTTCTGCAGCCGGTTTCTGGCTCTTTGGCGTTTCTCGTCGTAATCTCAAGTCATGCCTTTGATCACGCAGTTATTCGCCGTGCTGGTTTTTGCTTGCCTGAGCTTTGCGGCTCGAGGTGAGAAGCTGCGTATCGTCACCGAACCCTGGGCGCCGTACGTGTACGAAGCCGACGGCAAGAAGCTTGGCCTGGACTTCGAAACCACTGCCATTGTGTTCAAGCGTCTGGGCATCGACGTCGAGTGGCAGTTCCTGCCCTGGAAACGCTGCCTGTCAATGCTCGAAACCGGTCAGGCGGACGGTGCGCTGGACATCTTTCACAGCGACGAACGCGATGCCACTCTGCTCTATCCCAGCGAACCCCTGTCGGACGTGGAGTTCGTGATGTTCTACGCCAACGAGCGGCCGCATCCGTTCCGCACCCTGGAGGACCTCAAGGGTCTGACCGTCGGCACCTCGCCGGGTTATCTGTACAGTCCGGACTTCAGCGAATCGCCCCTGTTCAACCGGGAACCGGCACCGACCCATGAAGCCAACTTCGGCAAACTGGTGCGCGGGCGCATCGATCTGTTGATCACCGACCGCCGTGTGGGGCAGCACTTGCTCGACGAATTGAACATCCGCAACCAGATCACCGAGAACCCCACGGTCATCAGTCGCCAGAGCCAGTTTCTGGCCGTGCGGCGCAATGCCGGGATGGATTTGCTGGTGCAGCGCTTCGGCGCCGAACTCAAGCGTTTCAAGCGCGAACCGGCCTACGCCGAACTGAGCGCGCGCTATGGCGCGGCGCCGGTTTCGGCCAAACCCTCGAACAGCGCTACCGCCAGCGGCAAAACCGTTGAGCAGCAGGAAAGCGGCGCGCAGTGATTGCTCTGTTATACTCCGGCGTTCCCGCCAGGCTCACGCCCGGACGCCCGGAACCGTTACAGGCCTCCCGACCCGCTACAGCGCAGCTTTTCAGCCCGCGCGAGCGCTCCGGACGTGCCTTCGGTACCGCAGCAGGACCGGACGGGATTGCGTCCTCTTAAACGCCATTCGCGCCAGGCAAGACTCCCATTGGGCCAAGCCCTAACTAAAACAGGATTACTCATGTCCTTTGCTTCCCTCGGTCTCTCCGAGGCTTTGGTCCGCGCTATCGAAGACGCGGGCTATACCGAGCCTACTCCGGTGCAACAGCGGGCCATTCCCGCCGTGTTGCAAGGTCGCGACCTGATGGTTGCGGCACAGACAGGTACCGGTAAAACCGGCGGTTTCGCCCTTCCGATCCTGGAGCGGCTGTTCCCCAACGGTCACCCGGACAAATCCCAGCGCCACGGCCCGCGCCAGCCGCGCGTACTGGTCCTGACCCCGACCCGCGAACTCGCAGCCCAGGTACACGACAGCTTCAAGATCTACGCCCGTGACCTGAAATTCGTCAGCGCCTGCATCTTCGGCGGCGTCGGCATGAACCCGCAGGTTCAGGCCATGTCCCGTGGGGTAGACGTTCTGGTTGCCTGCCCGGGTCGTCTGCTCGACCTGTGCGGCCAGGGCAGCGTCGATCTGTCCCACGTTGAAATCCTCGTGCTGGACGAAGCCGACCGCATGCTCGACATGGGCTTCGTCCATGACGTGAAGAAAGTCCTCGCGCGTCTGCCGGCCAAGCGCCAGAACCTGCTGTTCTCGGCGACCTTCTCCAAAGACATCACCGACCTCGCCGGCAAGCTGCTGCACAACCCGGAACGCATCGAAGTGACGCCGCCGAACACCACGGTCGAGCGCATCGAACAACGCGTCTTCCGTCTGCCGGCCAGCCACAAGCGTGCGCTGCTGGCTCACCTGATCACCGCCGGCGCGTGGGAACAGGTGCTGGTGTTCACCCGCACCAAGCACGGCGCCAACCGTCTGGCCGAGTACCTGGACAAACACGGCCTGCCGGCTGTGGCGATCCACGGCAACAAGAGCCAGAACGCCCGCACCAAAGCCCTGGCCGACTTCAAGGCCGGTGAAGTGCGCATTCTGGTAGCGACCGACATCGCGGCTCGCGGCCTGGACATCGACCAGTTGCCACACGTGGTCAACTTCGAACTGCCGAACGTCGATGAAGACTACGTGCACCGTATCGGCCGTACCGGCCGTGCCGGTCGCTCGGGTGAGGCGATCTCGCTGGTGGCGCCGGACGAAGAAAAACTGCTGAAAAGCATCGAACGCATGACCAAGCAGAAAATCGCCGACGGCGACCTGATGGGCTTCGATGCCAGCACCATCGAGGCCGAGAAGCCTGAAGTACGCGAGCGTCCGGACATGCGCAACCCGCGCAACGGTCGTGGCCCGCGTGGCGACGGCCCGAATGGCGGTGGCGGTGGTGGCGGTCGCAAGGACAAAGGGAAGGACAAGGGCAAGGAAAAACCGGCCGGTGAACGTGGCGAGCGTCCAGCCCGTCAGCAGAAACCACGCGAAGGCACCCCCGCCCGCGAACAGCGCCAGCCGAGCCAGCCGCCACGCGCCGCTGCTGACCGTGCTCCGGACGAGTTCCTCGACGACGATATCGATAACTTCGGTAACCGCGTTGACTACGTGCCGAAGCAGGCACCTGCCGGCGGTCGTGGCCGTCGCCCTGGCGCTCCGGCGCAAGGCGCAGGGTCCGGCGCTCCACGCGGCGGCCAGTCGCAAGGTCGTCAGAACGGCCCGCGCAACAGCAACGGTTCGAGCACCGGCACCCCGCCGGGCAAGCGCAACGGCCCGCGCAACGGAGCCCCGCGTGACGGTCAGGGTCGTCGCGACGAAAACTCGCGCAACCGCCGCCCGGCCCGTGACGATCAGCAACGCGCCGAGCCTGCCGTGCAGAACCCTCGCAGCAGTGGCCCGAAGATCATGCACAAGGAATCGAAAGCCGACCGCTTCCCGACGCCTGAGCAGCTGGATCAACTGCCAAGCCGTCCACGCGGTGAGAAACCGGCCTTGCTGACCCGCAATCGCTGAGTTTCAACAAGGCAATAAAAAACGCCCCCGGTCGCAAGACCGGGGGCGTTTTTGCAGGGCTGGCGAAAATTACTTCGCTTTCACACCTTCAAACGAGATGTACAGGTCGACTTTGTCAGACTGTGGACCCAGGTCCATCATCTTGCCGAAATCAGAACGCTTGATGCTGGTAGTGCCTTCGAAGCCGGCACGGTAGCCGCCCCATGGATCCTTGCCTTCACCCAGGAAAGTGGCCTTGACCACGATCGGCTTGGTCACGCCGTGCAGGGTCAGGTCACCGGTCACGTCGGCAGTGTCTTTGCCATCGGCGTTCTTGCCGGTGGACTTGACGCTGGTGGAGACGAACTTGGCGTCAGCGTATTTGCCCACGTCCAGGAAGTCTTTGCTGGAGATGTGCTTGTCACGCTCGGCGTGGTTGGTGAACACGCTGGCGGTCTTCACGTCGAACTCGATCTTGCTGTCTTCAGGCTTGGCAGCATCGAAGCTGAACTTGCCGCTGATGTCCTTGAAGGTACCGGTGATGTAGCTGTAGCCCAGGTGGCTGATCTTGAAATCGACGAAGGCGTGCTGGCCTTCCTTGTCGACGGTGTAGTCAGCAGCCATTACGTTGGCGGACAGCACGGCAGAACCGATTGCCAGAGCGGCCAGAGTCTTTTTCAACATGCTTTGTTTTCCTTTGAGTCGAGGTTGAGCTTCAGGCTTTGCGACCGAGCATTCGAGTGAGGGTCGCATCACGATCGATAAAGTGGTGCTTCAATGCTGCCAACGCATGAAGGCCGGAAAAAATTACCAGCGCCCATGCCAGCCAGAGATGAATCACACCGGCGGTATCTGCCTGATCCGGTAGTCCGGAAACCAGTGCAGGAACTTCAAACAGGCCAAACACCGGAATCCCGACACCGTCTGCGGTGGAAATCAGGTAACCGGCAATCATCACGGCGAACAGCGCGAGGTACAGAAACCCGTGGCCAAACTTTGCGCCGATGCGGGTCATGCGGCTGTAGCTCTGCAGCGTTGGCGGCGGTGGGCTGACAAAACGCCACAGCACCCGCAACACCATCACAGCCAGCAGCACCAGCCCGATGCTCTTGTGCAGATCCGGCGCCTCTTTACGCCAGGTGCTGTAGTAATCCAGCCCCACCATCCACAGACCGAGCGCGAACAGTCCGAAGACCGCCAACGCCACACCCCAGTGCATGAAGATACTGACCCAACCGTAGCGCGAAGAAGAATTACGTAGCTGCATTGCCCAAATCCTGTGAGAACTGCGAACCAAGACTAGCGAGTTATCTATCGAATTAAAGCGGAAAATTTCGCTTTGAAATATCGAGAAATACGATCAAGAGTCTTGGACAGGGGAGTTAAGGAAAGATTAAAGGTGAAAAGTGTGACGGGAGATTAGCTGGCGAACGAGCAAACACAGGATGCTTGCTGTTTCACAGGCAATAAAAAAGCGCGGCATGAAAGCCGCGCTTTTTTCATTCACCGCAAAGCCTTACTGCGCTTTGGTATCGGTGCTTGCCGCCGGAGTCGCCGCCGGTTTGGCCGCTGGCTTCTTCGCCGGTTCAGTCTTTTTCGTTGCAGGTTTGGCCGGGGCTTTTTTCGCCTCGGTCTTGGCCGCAGGTTTCTTCGCTGCTGGCTTGGCTGGCGCTTTCTTGGCTGGCTCGGCTTTCACCGGAGTCGCTGGCTTCGGCGCTTCAACCGGGGCTGGCGCAGGTGCCGGAGTCGGTGCAGGCGCTGGAGCGGCTGGAGCAGGTGCTGGTTCGGGGGCTTTCACAGGCGCTGGTTTCTTCTCGTCATCCGAACCACCGAACAGGTTGGTGAAGAAGTTACCTTTCTTCGCCGCCGTGGCCGCACCCGCTGCGCCTGCCGCCGCTGCTGCGGTGGTGGCCGCCGGGCCGACCTTGATCGGTTGGAAGGATTTGCCCGCCGCCAGGTCTTCAACCTGACTGGCCGCACGCTGACCGGTGCGCAACGCGCCTTCCAGGGTGCCCGGATACAGGGTGTCGGTGTGCTCGCCAGCAAACGCTACGCGCTGCAGCGGACGCTCCCACAGGCGCCAGTACTTGCTGATCTGGCCAGGACCGAAGGCCAGGTACGAACCGCCAGTCGACGGATCGGTGCTGTAGCGGCGGATTTCATAACCGGTGAACGCACCACGGGCCAGTGGATAAAACGCGTGCAGACGAATCAGCACCTGATCGACCATCTGCTTGTCGCCGAACGCCTGCATCACCCGGGCATTGTCGCCGGACAGGTTGATCACCACGTTCGCGCCGCCCTTCAGGGCCGGCTCGATCCACAGCATGCCCAGACCGGTGTTGCTGTAGATCTCGCCGGACATCCGCGCCTTGCTTTCCCACACTGGCGTCTTGAACTTCAGCATGATCTGGTCACGCCAGCCGTAGTTGGTGCCTTTGATCGCGGCCAGGTGCTGTGCATCCAGGGCCGGGGTCAGCTGAATCTTGTCGAGGGCACGCAATGGCACCGCCAGTACGACGTAGTCTGCCTGATAGCCCACGCTGCCGACCTTGACGGTCACGCCGTCCTTGTCCTGGACAATCGCGGACACCGGCGAACTGGTCTTGATGGTTTTCAGTTGCTTGACGAAGGCCTGGGCCAGCACCGGGCTGCCACCCACCAGACGCGAAGCGCGCATGTCACGATCGGACACGCCGCGATAAACACGGCTTTGCTGTGCGTAGTACAGCAGCGACAGACGCGAAGGTTCGTCGTAATGGGTGCGGATATCCTGGTTGATCAGCTGACGCGCAGTGGCAGGCAGGTTCTGCTTGTCGAGCCAGCTCGACACGTTGATCTGGTCCAGTGCGTGCAACGTGTTGGTCGCCGCCGGGTTCTGCGGATCGTCGATTGAGCGCGCCAGATCGTCACGGGTTTTCTCGAAGGTTTTCAACGCCTGCGCGGTAGCCGGTTGCTTGGTGGCCAGATCGGCGGCAGAGAAATACTCGCCATCGATCAGGTAACCCGGGGTACGCACGAATTCAGGGGCCGGCGTGGTGCTCAGCTTGAAAGTCGAGACGTACTTGTTCAGCACCGGCTGCGCCTTGTCGTTGCCGATCCACTCGCTGGTGGCCATGCCCGAGCGACCGCCCAGGCTCGGCTTGGCTTCCAGCAACGTGACCTGCCAGCCCTTGTTCTGCAGTTCGTAAGCCGCGGTCAGGCCCGACAGGCCGCCGCCGATCACGATCGCGGTTTTTTCCTTGGCCAGCGCCGTAACGCTGAAAAGCCCCAACACCACAAGCGCACAGGCGCGCAGCCAACCGACAGACATTCAGCGAACTCCGGAAAAACACGTAGGAAAAAGCAGTTTTGCGGGTCAGTCGACCCAAAGAACCGCGAAGAATACGTCAGCCATCAAAACGCCGCCAGCGACGTCTATCGGCCCATACAAAGTAGCTCAATCAACGCAATGGGTTGTCCCGGCGCGACGCATTGCATAGGCTTGCGCGATTGTTTGCCCGCGCCTGACGCGAGCCGCCTCGAGGAGACTGAACATGGGCCTGAACAACCAGTGGATGCAACGCGATCTCGCGGTGCTGTGGCATCCCTGCACCCAGATGAAAGACCACGAACAGCTGCCGCTGATCCCGATCAAGCGCGGTGAAGGCGTCTGGCTGGAAGACTTCGAAGGCAAGCGTTATCTGGATGCGGTCAGCTCCTGGTGGGTCAACGTGTTCGGCCACGCCAACCCGCGCATCAACCAGCGCATCAAGGATCAGGTCGATCAGCTGGAACACGTGATTCTGGCCGGTTTCAGCCATCAGCCGGTGATCGAACTGTCCGAGCGGCTGGTGAAGATGACGCCGGAAGGCTTGAACCGGGTGTTCTACGCCGATAACGGTTCGTCCTGCATCGAAGTCGCGCTGAAAATGAGCTTTCACTACTGGCTCAACCGCGGCCAGCCGAACAAGAAGCGCTTCGTCACCCTGACCAACAGCTACCACGGCGAAACCATGGCGGCGATGGCGGTCGGTGATGTGCCGTTGTTCACCGAAACCTACAAAGCGCTGCTGATGGACACCATCAAGGTGCCGAGCCCGGATTGCTACCTGCGCCCGCAGGGCATGAGCTGGGAAGAGCATTCGCGCAATATGTTCGCGGCCATGGAGCAGACGCTGGCGGAAAATCATGACAGCGTCGCCGCGGTGATCGTCGAGCCGCTGATTCAGGGCGCGGGTGGCATGCGCATGTATCACCCGGTGTACCTCAAGCTGTTGCGCGAAGCCTGCGACCGTTACGGCGTGCACCTGATCCACGACGAAATCGCCGTCGGTTTCGGCCGCACCGGGACGATGTTCGCCTGCGAACAGGCCGGCATCCGTCCGGACTTCCTGTGCCTGTCGAAAGCCCTGACCGGCGGCTATCTGCCATTGGCCGCGTGCCTGACCACCGACGAGGTGTACAGCGCGTTCTACGACGATTACCCGACCCTGCGCGCCTTCCTGCACTCGCACAGCTACACCGGCAACCCATTGGCCTGTGCAGCGGCCCTGGCGACCCTGGATATTTTCGAGCAGGACAACGTGATCGAAAACAACCGGGCGCTGGCTCAACGCATGGCGTCGGCGATGGCGCATCTGGTGGATCATCCGAATGTTTCGGAAGTCCGTCAGACCGGCATGGTGCTGGCGATCGAGATGGTCAAGGACAAGGCCACGAAGGAGGCTTATCCGTGGCAGGAACGTCGCGGCCTGAAAGTGTTCCAGCATGCCCTGGAGCGTGGCGCGTTGCTGCGTCCGCTGGGCAGCGTGGTGTATTTCCTGCCGCCCTACGTGATCACCCCGGAGCAGATCGACTTCCTCGCCGAAGTCGCCAGCGAAGGCATCGACATCGCCACCCGCGACAGCGTCAGCGTGGCAGTGCCGAAGGATTTTCATCCGGGTTTTCGCGATCCGGGCTGATCCAGATTATTCAAGATCTGTGGTGCCTGGACTTCCGCTTTCGCGAGCAAGCCCGCTCCCACATTTGGAATGCATTTCCCTGTGGGAGCGGGCTTGCTCGCGAATGAAGTCGACACCGTTTTAACTGATTCACATCTTTCCAGAGACTCCGAATGAGACTGTCCCGCTTCTTTATCGACGCCCCGCTGAGCACCGGCGAACACGAACTGCCGGAAGCCCAGGCGCATTACATCAGCCGCGTGCTGCGCATGGCCGAGGGCGATGCGGTGCAGTTGTTCGACGGCTCCGGCCATGAGTTTCGCGGTTCCCTGGTGGAAGTCGGCAAGAAACGCGTGGTGGTGCAGATCGACGAGCAGTTCGCAGGTCAAGTCGAATCACCGCTGCGCATCCACCTCGGCCAGGGCCTGTCCCGGGGCGAGCGGATGGACTGGGCGATCCAGAAAGCCACCGAACTGGGCGTGACTGAAATCACCCCGATCTTCAGCGAACGCTGCGAAGTCCGCCTCAAGGACGAACGCGCCGACAAACGCCTGCTGCACTGGCGTCAGGTGGCGATCAGCGCTTGCGAGCAATGCGGTCGCTCGCGGGTGCCGGTGATTCATCCACCGGTGTTGCTGGCCGACTGGCTGAAACAGACCGAAGCCGAACTGAAACTGGTCCTGCACCCGGTGGCCGAACCTTTGGTCAGCCACGCCAAACCATCGACCCTGGCCTTCTTGATCGGCCCTGAAGGCGGCTTGTCCGACGCCGAAGTCGAGCAGGCCAGGAGCAACGGCTACCACGCCGCCCGCCTCGGCCCGCGGGTGCTGCGCACCGAGACTGCGCCGGTTGTGGCGCTGGCAGTCGCTCAGCAACTGTGGGGTGATTTCTAACCTGTCACTGCACCGGATCACTGATCGGTCTGGCGATGATTGCCTTGAGTTCGCTGGTCATCGGGAACTCAAGGTTCAGGCCCTTTGGCGGGATCGGCTGTTCGAACCACTTGCGGTAGATCCCGTTGATCTCCCCCGAGCTGTACAGGTCAGCCAGCACACCGTTGACCAGCGCGAGGAACTGCGGATCATCCTTGCGCACCATGCAGCTGTAGATTTCCCGGGATTGCTCCTCCCCCACCACGACCCAGTTGTGCGGATCGCGCGCTTTGGCCCGCTCGCCGTAAAGCAGCGCATCGTCCATGTAGAACGCTGCCGCACGGCCTGATTGCAGCATCTGGAACGCCTCGCCGTGATCCTTGGCGCTGATCACGAACATGTTCAGTTTGTGGTCGAGGTTGTAGCTCTTCAGATAACGCTCGTTGGTGGTGCCGGCGGTCGTCACCACGTTCTTGCCGCGCAGATCGTCGAAGCGGTTGATGCCGCTGTCTTTGGCGGTCAGCAGCTGACCTTTGACGTAGATGAAACCGTAGGAGAACGCGACCTGCTTCTGCCGCTCGGCCGTCACCCCGGTGGAGCCGCATTCGAGGTCGACCGTGCCGTTCTGCACCAGCGGAATCCGCGTCTGCGAGGTCACCAGGTTGTACTTCACCTTCAGCTCCGGCAGCGCCAATTGCTGCTTGATGCGTTCGACGATCTTGTCCGCCAGCTCCACTGAATAGCCCATCGGCTGCCCGGTGTGATCGCCCACATACGAGAACGGCACCGACGCATCGCGATACCCCAGGGTGATGCTGTTGGCGCTGGCGATCTTGCCGAGCGTACCGGTCAGCGGCACTTCATTGGCCTGGGCCTGAGCACCGAAAACCAGCGCCAGAGTGCAGCCGAGCAACGTGATTTTTTGCATTGTTATTCTCCGTTGTGGGTGGGGTGTTTTAGCAGAAACCGTCACGCCGCACTGGGATTGAACCCGTGCAGATCAATGGATGTGCGCTGCTGGCCGATCAGTTCGCTGAGCAACTGCCCGCTGCCGCAGGCCAGGGTGAAACCGAGCGCGCCGTGGCCGAGGTTGAGCCACAGATTGCGATACGCCGTGGCGCCCAGCAGCGGAACGCCGGTGGGGGTGGCCGGGCGCATGCCGGCCCACTCCACGGCCGCGTCGTAGTCGCCGGCGTCGGGAAAGGTGTCGCGGGCCTGACGCTTGATCAGCGCCAGCCGCTCGGGGTCCACCGCCGGGTCAAAACCGACGATGTCGACCATCGCCGCCACCCGCAGTTGTTCGCCGATACGGGCGTAGACGATCTTGCGGTCGTAGTCGGTGATACTCACGTCCGGCGCTCGATGCTCGCTGCCGATCGGTACGGTCAGGCTGTAGCCCTTCAGGGGATACAGTGGCAGGCGCAGGCCGGGCAGCGCCAGCAACGGGCTGCGATGGCCGGCGGCCATTACCAGTTGTTCGACCGGCAGGGTTTCTTCGCCAAGTTCAATGGCCGTGACGGCGCCGTGACTGTGGCGAATAGCGGTCACTGCCTGACCGAAACGAAACGCGCAGCGGCCCGACGCCTTCAATTGCGCCGCCAGCTGTTGGCAGAAACCGTGACAGTCGCCGACTTCTTCATCCGGCGTGTAGATCGCGCCCACAAACGGCGCATCGGTCAGTGCCGGTTCCAGTTGCGCACATTCGGCGGCGGACAACACCTGCTGTTGCTGCGGATCGGCGAGCCCCTTGCGCGCATGGTCGAAGCTGGCGGCGTTGCGAAAGGTCACCAGTTTGCCGTTGCGCCGCCAGTTGAAGCCGGCGAGTCCGTCGTCCTCGCGCCAGCGTTTCAGCGTGCGCTGGCTGAACAGCGCCAGACGCAACAGATGCGCGGCGTTTTCACGGTTGACCGAAGTGCGGCACGCAGCGAGAAACGAGGCCATCCAGCGCCACTGGGCCGGGTCCAGGCGCGGGCGAAGTTTCAGCGGTGAGTCGCCGCGCAGCATCCAGCCGATTGCCTGCAACGGCACGCCGGCGTCGGCCAGCGGCGCAACGTAACGATAGGACAACTGGCCGCCGTTGGCGAAACTGGTTTCGCTGCCCGGCGACTGCCGCGCCTCGACCACCGTCACCTCGAAGCCGTCGCGCACCAGCGCCCAGGCCGTTGCCAACCCGATCACGCCGCCGCCGATGATGCACACACGCTGAGCCATGTCCGTCCTTAATCGTTCTTGAAGACGAGGCCGAGGTTAGGGTGAGGTGACAGGCGCCGAACAATGAATAAAGATGCCAAACCTATAAACAAAGGTTATGGGATCGTCATGCGCCTTCGTCATATCGAGATTTTCCAGGCCATTCGCCAGACCGGCTCGATCAGCGCCGCTGCGCAGTTGCTGCACGTCTCGCAACCGGCGGTGACCAAGGTGTTGCAGCACGCCGAGCAGCAGCTGGGTTTCCCTCTGTTTTTGCGGGTGCGCGGCAAGTTGCAGGCAACCCCCGAAGCGCTGGAGCTGGAGCGCGAAGTCGACAAGGTCACGGAAAGCCTGCAAGGCGTGCGGCGTCTGGCCCAGAGCCTGCGCCGCGAGCCCGGCCACAGCCTGCGGATCGGCGCGACTCCGGCGCTGGCGCTGTCGTTGCTGCCGCCGGCGATCCGGCAATGGACGGCGCAATTCCCGGACATCGCCTGCGAACTGTCGAGCGCCCACAGCCGCGAGCTGATGCAGAACCTGCTGATGCGCGAAGTGGATGTGGCCCTGACGTTGCAGTTGCCGGACCATCCGGGGCTGAAGGCCGAAGCGCTGGCCTCGGGGGTTCTGGTGGCGCTGGCGCCGAAGGGTTATTGGCCGGAGGAAGATGCCGGCCAGCCGTTGCCACTGATGGCACTGGCCGGGGCGCCGCTGATCGGGCTGTCCAGCGCCGATCCGCTGGCCGCGCGGCTCGACAGTTATCTGGAGGCGGTCGAGCCGCCACCCCGGGTGCGGATTGCGGTACAGACGTATTCGCTGGCGCGTGCGATGGTGGAGTCCGGCGCCGGGGTGGCGGTGATCGATCCGTTCACCGCGCTGGGGGCTTCGCCGACCAGCACCGTAATCCGCCCGTTGGCGCCGCCCTTGCCGATCACGCTGTACGCCGTGACCCGCGCCACCGAACCATCACCCCATACGCTGAATGATTTGCTGGAGATTTTCAGTCAGCGCGCCGGCGAACAACTCGGCCGCCTGATGGGCATTTAAAGGACGTAAAACAGAATCGCCACAAAGTGCAGCAGGCTCCCGGCGATCACAAACAGATGCCAGATCCCGTGGGCATGCCGCAACCGGTGATCAAGGGCAAAAAAGATGATCCCCACGGTGTACAGCACGCCGCCCGACGCCAGCCAGGCAAACCCCGCCGTCCCCAGCGCGGCGATCAGCGGCTTGACCGCCACCAGCACGATCCAGCCCATCACCGCGTAGATCACGATCGACAGGATCCGCGCCTCCGAGCGCGGCTTGATCTCTTGCAGGATGCCGATCAGCGCCAGGCCCCAGACAATCCCGAACAGCGTCCAGCCCCACGGCCCACGCAGGGTCACCAGGCAGAACGGCGTGTAACTGCCGGCGATCAGCAGGTAGATCGAAAAGTGATCGACCTTCTTCATGATCGCCTTTTTACGCCCGCGCACGCTGTGGTACACGGTGGATGCGCTGTAGAGCACCAGCAAAGTGAAGGCGTAAATCGCCACACTGACGATCTTCCACGGGCTGCCGTCGAGGCTGGCAATCACCAGCATCCACACGCCCCCGACAAACGCCGCTACCGCCCCGACCAGATGCGTCCAGGCGTTCAGTTTTTCTCCGTGATACATGTGTCACACACCTCGATTTCATTACCGCAGCGCGCAAGGCTCGGGCCTTGAGCGTAAAAGCGCAATGTTTCCGTTCAACGCGGGCCTGCACCTGTCCTGATATTTGGGCACAATCGAGCGATACCAAGAAGAGTCCGCGCCATGCTGATCGACGAAGAATTGACCCTGAAGAAACTCGAGGTGTTCCTCGCCTTCATGCGCACCGGCAACCTCGCCCGCGCCGCCGCCGAGTTGCAGACCAGCAACGTCAGCGTGCACCGTGCGATCCATTCGCTGGAAAGTGCCCTGCGCTGCCCGCTGTTCAAGCACGAAGGGCGCAACCTGACGCCGCTGGAAAGCGCTTATGTGCTCGAAGAGCGAGCGCAGAAGCTGATTCAGGACGTGGTCGAAAGCGTGCGCCTGACCCGCGAAGCCGCCGGATTCTCCGCCGAGCGCTTCAAGCTCGGCTCGCTGTATTCGCTCACGGTGAAGACCGTGCCGCAGCTGATCATGGGCCTGAAGATCCGCCGCAGTGAACTCAACATCGACCTGATCCTCGGCTCGAACATCGACCTGCTCTACAAGCTGAAGAACATGGAAGTCGACGCGATCCTGGTGTCACTGGACGATACCGTCAACGACCCGGACTGCGAGCAGATCCCGCTGTTTTCCGACGACATCTTCCTCGCCACCCCGGCCGATTCGCGCTTCGCCCAACGCAGCGAAGTGGATCTGGCCGAGGTGCGCGACGAAACCTTCATTACCCTCACCCAAGGCTTCGCCACCCATCAGGACGGCATCCGGGTGTTCAGACAGGCAGGGTTCGAGCCGAAGGTGGCGATGCAGGTCAACGACATCTTCACTCTGCTGAGCATGGTCAGCTCCGGAGTCGGTTATGCGTTGCTGCCGGGGAGGATTGCGGCGGTGTACGAGAACCGGGTGAAGCTGATTCCGTTGCAGGAGAAGTACCGGTTGCAGCAGCACATCGGGGTGGTGTTTTTGAAGGCCAAGGAGCGGGATCCGAATTTGCTGGCGTTGCTGGCGGAATGTCGGATGTATGCGAATCGCCAGGCTGGGGTTTGATCAAGAGCAGATCAAGATCAAGGGCTTACCCCCTCATCGGAACGCCGCCCGCCCAGCCCTCTCCCCCAAGGGGGCGAGGGGAAAGGGAGCAGATCGGGGATCTTTCAAAATCTGAGTTCGACTCAGGAATTTCAGGTCGATGTATAGCGCATAAGCAACTCGGTCAGTCCCCTCTCCCTCCGGGAGAGGGTTAGGCGGGCGGCGTTCCGATGAGGGCGCTTTTGACGTTCAGCCCACAATCCCGCGAACAATGAAGAACAGCAGCGAAGGCCCAAGCAGGCAGCCAAGCCCAGTGTGGAAGGTCGCGGTCAACGCCCCATAAGGCACCAACCGCCGATCCGTCGCCGCCAGCCCCGCCGTCACACCACTCACCGTCCCGGCCAGCCCGCCAAACACCATCGCCGAGCGCGGGTTATCCAGACCCATCCAGCGCGCCGCCACCGGGGTGCCGACCATCACCAGAATCGCCTTGATCAGCCCGGTGGCAATCGACAGCGCCATCACATCCGAGGTCGCGCCAATCGCCGCACCGGTCACCGGCCCGACGATGTAAGTCACCGCCCCCGCGCCGATGGTGGTCATGCTCACCGCATCGCGATAACCGAACGCGTAAGCCATGCACGCGCCGACAATGAACGGCAGGATCGTGCCCAGCAGCAGCGCAATCACCCCGATCATCCCGGCCTTCTTCGCCTCGGTCGCCTGCACTTCAAACGCGGTGGCAACGATGGCGAAATCCCGCAGCATCGCGCCGCCCATCAGGCCGATGCCGGAGAACAGCGTCAGGTCCGCCAGGCCCTTCTGCCCGCCCGTCATCGTCCCGCCGACCCAGGCCAGCACCAGGCCGATGACAATGGCAATCGCCGAGCCGTGAATCCGCCCGAACGTCAGGCGTTTGGAGAGGATCACCGAAACCCACATGATCACGCCGACGAAGGCGAAGGCGGTGATCAGACCATTGTGCTCCAGACCTTTTTCAATGAGATCCCACATGTCAGCGACCTCCTACCGGTGTGCCGACCGGGGAAATTTCCGCCGGCTCGTCGGGCAAGGGCTCGCCCTTGTGGGTGCGGCTGATCAGGGCAATCGTGCAGCCACAGACCACCACCGAACCAATCGCCGCCAACACCGCCACCGGGCCGCCGTGCAGGGCGGTGACGACGTTCTGCTGCGCGGCCATCGCCACCACCACCGGAATGTACATGGCGCCCCAGAAGCCGACGCCCATCTCGCAATCCTTGGTCATGCCGCCGCGTTTCTGCATCCACAACCGCGCGCAGATCAACAGGATCATGGCGATGCCGACCCCGCCGACGTTGGATTTGACGCCCAGCAGCACGCCGAGCAGGTCACCCATGATCACCCCTGCCAGCGTACAGATCGCCAGCAGCGCCACACCGTAAATAATCATTGTTGTAGTCCTCAAAGTGCATCGTCGAATTGTTTTTGTTGTTCGAAGCCTGAGTCGGTGATTTAGGGTCGTCGGCCCTCCTCTTCACGCAACAGCGCCTGCAAGGTGTCGAGCCGGGCACTGTCGAAGGCAGTGACGGTCCCCTGTTCGAACACCCGGCGCGCCAGCCCGGTCAGCACCGCACCGGGCGGCAGTTCGATCTGTAGACGTACGCCGCGCTCGTAAGCGCTTTGCACGGTGCCGCGCCAGTCCACCACGCGGCACATGTTGAAGGCGAGATCGTCGCGCAGCGCTTCTACCTGGGTCACAGGCCTTGCGCGACTGCCGCTCAGGTAAGCGATTTTCGGTGTTTTCAGTGCCACTTTGGCGAACGCCTCGGCGAGAGTTTGCGCAGGCTCATCCAGCAACGGGCAGTGCGACGGCACGCTGACCGCCAGACGCTTTGCCAGACCGGCGCCACGACTGCGCGCCAGCTCGGCGACCGCTTGCATCGCCTTGTCGCTGCCGGCAATCACCACCTGGTTATCGGCGTTGATATTGGCCAGATAAACCGGCGAATCTGCACCGTGCACCTGAGCCAGCAAATCTTCGACTGTAGATAATTGCAGGCCGATGATCGCGGTCATGCCGAAGCCCTGTGGATAAGCCTGCTGCATCAACTCGCCGCGCAGGCTGACCAGATGCAACGCATCGCTGAAGCTCAACGCCCCGGCGACCACCGCTGCCGGATACGCACCGATGGACAGGCCGGCGACGTAATCTGCGGTGAGGCCGTCCTGTAACAATTGCCGCGAGGCTGCGACTCCGGCGATCAGCAGACAGAGCTGAACCGCCCGAGTGCTGCGCAAGGCTTCGCTGGAATCCAGCCGCAAGACATCTTCACCGAGGCTATCGCTGGCCTCGATCAGCGTTTCCCGAGGCAAACGCTGGAGCATGCCGGGCTGCTGCGCGCCCTGGCCGGGAAACACCAGCAGGCTGCTCACGCTGCCTGCTCCTGCGGGTTCCATGGGTCGCTGACCAGACAGGCTTCATGGGCGTTTTTCAGCAGCACCCGCGAAGCATTCCCGGCCCACTCGCGCAGGGCCACCGCGCCGAACGGTGTCTGCAATTGCAGGTCGACCCGGCAGATCGCCTGATCGAAAACCGCGACCAGTTTGCGTGCCTGATTGCGGGTGATGAGTTGCGGTGTACGCAGGATCAGATCGAGATCACTGGCCTGGTGCATGGCTGCAAAACCACTCGCCAGTTCAAACCCGACACTGCCACTGACGCCCCAGATCCAACCGCAATCATCGAGCACCGGCCGCAGCTGCCGCAGCGCCTGCATGACCGGCAGATCGCGCTCGCTCTCAACATCACAAAGCGCTTCAGGACTGACCCGACAGGCAATCGAGTCGATCGCCATGAACGCCGCCAACCGCTGCTCGCGCAACACTCCGCGCACGCCCACCGCCACGAATCCGTCTTCACTCAACGCCCGCCGCACCACCACCGGTTGCCCGGCAGCCAGCGAATCAATCGCCCACGGCGGCGCATCCGCTGGCAACTGTGCCGGCGTCATGCCCCACAGCAGGTCGTGGGCCAGAGGCGTGTTCACCACTGCGCCCTCAGCAGTTCACGTACACGACTGGAGGCTTCGCGATTTTTCGCGCCGAGACGATTGCTCAAATCCGTCGTGCCAACATCACCGATGGCTTGCTTCAGGCATTCGCCGACTCGCGCCAGATCCTCCGCCGTCGGCTGTTCGATCTGCTGCACCGACAGGGTTTCCCAGAGCAAGCCGAGGCTGGCGTAGCTGTCGATGTCATAGGCCATCGGCGGCACGCTGGACGCCAGGGCTTCCAGTTCTTCGACGCTGCGCAAGGTCACCCGCGCTGCCGACGCCTTGCCCATCGCGTGCACCATCACCCCCGGATCACGCAGGGCGATCAAGCGGTTGGCCTGATAACCGTGAGCGAGAAACGCCCCGGACATGGCCTTGCCCACCAGCAACGCAATCACCGGATGCCCGGCCAGACGCGCGCGGGCATAAGCATCCGCCGCTCCGGCCAGGGCCTGGTGAATGCCGAGGGCTTCTTCGCGGCGACCATAGGCCTGGCTCGGCACATCGACGATGGCGATCAAGGGACGTTTTTGCGTTTTGTCACGGTCGGCGGTGATCGCGTCATCCACCGCCTTGGCCAGCCCCCAGCCTTCGAGCAAACCGACTTCGCCGTTGCGAGCGCGTGGGAAACGGTTTTGCGGATCGGCGACCACCGCAATAAAGCGCCCAAGTGGGCCGTCGGCGACCTTCAACGATGGCGGCAAACCCTCAACGGCAGTCGCGCCAGCGCTCAAGGCGTTGAACCAGTTCAAACCGCGCACGGAATAACCACTCATGAGCGCTCTCCTTGATACAGATCGCGAACCACCGAAGGCTCGATTTGCTTGTCAGTGTCCAGGCTCGCCAGGCGATGCAGAAACCACTCGGCCCGCTGGCTGCGCGGTTGTGACGGCAGACCCTGTTGCAGCAATTCACTGACCTGCTGGCGAATCTGCGCCACGTCATCGGCGACATAACGATCCACCAGGCCACTGACGAAACGTTGCTCGCCGCCGGTCAGGCTCCAGATGAAGGGCCGGTCGCGGGAGTCGTATTCCTCGATCCCGGCTTCCTGCTCGATCACCTGCGGGCCGTTCAGGCCGAGGCGTGCTTCCTGGGTCACCAGTAAGTAGCTGCACAGGGCGGCGGCAATCGACATCCCGCCGAAACAACCGACGCTGCCGGCCACCACGCCGACCACCGGTTGGTATTGCTGCAGATCGACAATCGCCGCGTGAATGTCGGCTATCGCCGCCAGCCCGAGGTTGGCTTCCTGCAAGCGCACGCCACCGGTTTCCAGCAGCAGGATGGCGCAGGTCGGGATGCCTTTGCGGTTGTCTTCGGCGGCCAGTTCCAGCGCGCCGGCGATTTTTGCGCCACCGACTTCACCGAGGCTGCCGCCCTGAAACGCGCCTTCGATGGCAGCGATCACCACCGGCAAACCGTCGAGGCTGCCCTTGGCGATCACCACACCGTCATCGGCCTGGGGCACCACGCCCTGACGTTCGAGCCACGGCGACATGACGCGTTGAAACGGGTCGAGCAATTCGCGCAAGGTGCCGGCGTCGAGCAAGGCTTTCGCCCGCTGCCGCGCGCCGAGTTCGACGAAGCTGTGTTTGTGCAGAAGTGCCGAGGTGTCAGTCATGGCCGATCTCCTCGAAGCCTTGTTCCAGGCGCAGGCGCACCACGCCCGGGGTCGCGCCGAAGTCGTGGATATCGATGGCCATCGCCGGTGGCGTGGTGCCGTCGAACATCCGCGCAAACAGATGCTGCCAGCGCAGCTGCGCGCCGTTGACCGAAGTCTGGACGTTGATCGTCAGCTTGCCGGCCAGGCCCGGTTCGATAAGCACTTCCAGATCGCCCGAGCCGACACAACCGACCAGCGCCCGACCGCGTGGCGGCTGCCCGGCGGGGAATTCAAAGGATAAGGTTTCCATCAAAACGCTCCCTGAAGGATGCCGTCGCGCTCGACCCGGTCGAGCAGCAGCGTGGCGGCGAGCAAGTCGGCGGCGCCACCGGGCGAGGCATTCAATGCGATGAGTTGTTGATCCAGTTCGTGCAGGCGGCGGCGACCGGTGAGGCTGGCGCTGCCCCCGGCGTCGAGCACTGCCTGGGCGCCGCGTTGCATGGTATGCAAACCCTGTTCACCGGCGCGGTACAGCACGCAGGTGTCGGCGAGGTCGGTCATGATCGCCAGCAAGCCATCGAGCCGGGCGTTCTGTTCGCCATGGCCGGCGGCGCGGCTGCGTTTAAGCTGCGGCAGGCCACGCTGCACCACGGACGGGAAGCCGAGCTGCGCTTCTTCCCGGGCACCGCGAGCGCCGTAGCGCTGGGCGACTTGAGCGCCATGGCTCAGCGGACGCGGCGCATACCGATCGTCGAACAATGCCAGACGCGCAGCGCGCAGAGTGACGGCGCCGGCGCTGGTGGACTTCGTCTCCAGCGCAGCAGCCGTGACCAGCAGGCCCAACGCCCAGATCGCCCCGCGATGGGTGTTCACACCGTGGGTGGTGGCGAGCATCGCTTGCTCGCCCTCCCGTCCGATACGGCCAATGGCTTCGCGCAACGGCAAGCCGATCTCGCCGAACTCGAGAGCGGCCTCGGCCATTTCCTTGAACGCCGGCCACAACGCCAGCGCCGAGGCGTGCATCAATCCCAGGTGCAGATCGGTGTGCGCACCGTTGCCGCGACGGTCGACCAGCGCCGGTTTCGGCGACAGATCGGCTTCGTCGATCAGCGCGTCCACGGCCAGATCCGCCAGCCGTTCCGCGAGGGTGATGGTTTTCGGTTGCAGGTTGAGTGCGTGCATTACCAGCTCCTGAACTTGGCGGGCGGGTTGTAGAGGCCGCCGGACCACTCGACCAGATCGGCCACGCTCTTCGCCGCGAGCAGTTCGCGAGTGGCGTCGGTGCGGCGGATGCCGAGGTCTTCGGGCAAGGCGATCAGGCCTTCGCGGCGCATGCGTTCGGTGTCTTTCGGGTTGTGGCGCAGGCCGATGGCAGTGACGCCGGCGACTGCGGCGATCATCGCCTGGCGCTCTTCCAGCGAGCGCGCCTTGTACAGGTAGGCGATGCCTTCTTCGGTGAGCAGGTGGGTGACGTCGTCGCCGTAGATCATGATCGGCGCCAGCGGCATGCCGCTTTTCTTCGCCACCTCCACCGCGTCGAGGGTTTCGACGAAGGTCGGTTTGCCGCCCTCCTGGAAGGTCTCGACCATCTGCACCACAAGTTTCTTGCCGCGTTCGAGCATCGGTTGCTGCGAATCGTCATGGCGCATATCGAGCCAGGCTGGCGTGCCGTGACGACGGCCGCGCGGGTCGTGGCCCATGTTCGGTGCCCCACCGAAACCGGCGAGGCGGCCTCGGGTTACGGTTGAGGAATGGCCATCGCCATCGACTTGCAGGGTCGCGCCGATGAACAGGTCCACCGCGTATTGCCCGGCCAGTTGGCAGAACATCCGGTTGGAACGCAGCGAGCCGTCACGGCCGGTGAAGAACACATCGGGCCGGGCGGCGATGTAGTTTTCCATGCCCAGTTCGGTGCCGAAGCAATGCACGCTTTCGACCCAGCCGCTTTCAATCGCCGGGATCAGGGTCGGGTGCGGATTGAGCGTCCAGTTGCGGCAGATCTTGCCTTTGAGGCCGAGTGATTCGCCGTAGGTCGGCAGGATCAGTTCGATGGCGGCGGTGTTGAAACCGATGCCGTGGTTCAGCGACTGCACGTTGTGTTTTTCGTAGATCCCGCGGATTGCCATCATCGCCATCAGCACGTGTACAGGTTTGATGTGGCGAGGGTCGCGAGTGAACAGCGGCTCGATGTAGAACGGCTTGTCCGCCACCACCACGAAATCGACCCACGATGCGGGAATATCCACCCGGGGCAGTTCGCTGACGTCGTCCACCAGCTGATTGACCTGGACGATGACGATGCCGTCGCTGAACGCCGCCGGTTCGATCAGCGCCGGGGTGTCTTCGGTGCTCGGGCCGGTGTAGATGTTGCCGGCCCGGTCAGCCATGAACCCGGCCGAGAGCACGACGTTGGGGATCAGGTCCACCACCAGCCGGGCATAGAGTTCGATGTAGGTGTGGATCGCGCCGATTTCCAGCAGTCCGTCTTCGAGCAACTGGCTGATGCGCAGGCTCTGGGTGCCGGCGAAGGAGAAATCGAGCTTGCGGGCGATGCCGCGTTCGAACAGGTCCAGATGCTCGGAGCGACCGACGCTGGGCATGATCATGTGCAGGTCGTGGAGTTTTTCAGGATCGGCCTTGGCCAGCGCACGGGAAAGGAAATCCGCCTGCTTCTGGTTATTGCCCTCCAGCACCACACGGTCGCCGGGCAGAATCAGCGCTTCCAGTGCCGCGACTATTTTGTCGGTGGGCAACACCGCACCGTCGGCCAACCCGCGCACCTTGTCGAGGCGCCGCTGCTTCTCGTCGCGCCGCCGCGTCCAGCGCGAGTCGGGGGAAATTGTTGTTGTCATGCTCACTCCACGGGGTTCGCTGTCGTGGAGCTACCTTAGGAGTGTCGGGTGGGGGCATCAATCAAGCGCGGTGGTGAATCATTACGCTCAGCGTAATGGTTGGAATCGCTATCGCGAGCAGGCTCGCTCCCACAAGGGAAACGCATTTCAAATGTGGGAGCGAGCCTGCTCGCGATGGGGCCAACCCGAACACTGCAGACTCTGGATCAGTGGACAAGCCCCGCATCCACCAACAACTTCTCCAGTGCCAACAAATCCGGCACCTTCGCCACCTGTTCCCCGACCTGCACCGCCGCCTGCTCCAGCGCACACAGCGGCACGTCGACATAGCTCAACTGGCTGTCGAGCTTGTACGAGCGCGGAATACCCTGCACCAGCAAGGCGATGAAGCGCAGCGTGGGCAATCCACCCAGAGCGTTGAGGATGACGATCCGTGCCCGTTCGCCGATGACGATCTTGTTGCCGCACGCCGACTCGAAACTCAGCAGCGGGATCTGCCGCTCGCGCCAGGTCACCCGGCCCAGATACCACGGCGGGGTATCGAGGTCGAAGGCGCTGGACTGGTAGTCGATCAGCTCGGCGACGGCGACGTTGGGCAGGATCAGGTTGCGATCGGCCAGCGGCAACAACAGCCCGGTGAGCTGACTGCTGCGTTGATTGTGGCGCCGCTCATGCATGTTTTTTGCTCCACAGGGCAATGCTTTCGAGCAGCACCGATTCCTGGTACGGCTTGCCGAGGTAGTCGTTGACGCCGATGGCCATCGCCCGGTCGCGGTGTTTCTGCCCGGTACGCGAGGTGATCATGATGATCGGCAAGTGTCGCAGGCGCTCGTCGTGGCGCACCTGGGTCGCCACTTCAAAGCCGTCCATGCGCGGCATTTCGATGTCGAGCAGCATCAGGTCCGGCATGTGTTCTTCCAGCAGCAGCATCGCATCGACCCCGTCCTTGGCGGTCAGCACGTTCATGCCGTGGCGTTCGAGCAGACGGCTGGTGACCTTGCGCACGGTGACCGAATCGTCGACCACCATCACCAGCAGCGGCTTTTGCGGCTCACTGTCGATCTCGTGACTGACCGGACGCTGCGGCAATCGCGCCTGCATGGCGCGGATCGGCGCCAGCAGATCGAGGATCAGCACCACCCTGCCATCGCCGAGGATCGTCGCCCCGGACACGCCCTGCACCGATGCGAACTGCGGGCCGAGGCTTTTGACCACGATCTCCCGGGTGCCGGCCATGGCATCGACCTGCACCGCAATGTGCCGGTCGTTGCACTGCACCAGCAGCACCGGCAGCGGCAGGCTCTGGCCAATGAGTTTCGGGCGCGGCGCGGTTTTCAGCAGCTCGCCCAGATAACACAGTTCATATCGCTGGCCACCGTACTCATAGCGCGGCGGATCGTGACGGAAATGCCCGTCCAGTTCGTTCGGCAGCACGCGGACGATGCCGTCGATGGTGTTCAGCGGAATCGCGTATTGATCCTCACCGCACTGCACCATCAGCGCACGGTTGACCGATACGGTGAACGGCAGGCGAATCCGGAAATGCACGCCCTGCCCCGGCACCGAGTCGATGCTCATGGTACCGCCCAGTTGCCGCACTTCTTCGTGAACCACGTCCATGCCCACGCCACGCCCGGAAATCTGGGTGATTTTCTCGGCGGTGGAGAAGCCCGGCTGAAGGATGAACTGCAACACTTCGCGGTCGCTGATTTCCGCGTTCGGCGCCAGCAGGCCGCGCTTGATCGCCTTGCGTCGAACGGCATCCAGCGGCACGCCAGCGCCGTCATCGCGGATGTCGAAAACGATGTCGCTGCCCTCGCGGGACAGGTCGAGGCTGATCTGGCCCTGGGCGGGTTTGCCCGCTGCCAGTCGCACGTCGGCCGGTTCCAGGCCATGGTCGACGGCATTACGCAGCATGTGTTCCAGCGGCGCGGCCATGCGTTCGAGGACATTGCGATCCATCTCGCCTTCGGCGTTGCCGACGGTGAACGCCACGTCCTTGCCCAGCTCTTCGGCGACCTGCCGGACGATGCGTTTCAACCGCGGCAACATGCGTTCGAACGGCACCATGCGCGTGCGCATCAGGCCTTCCTGCAACTCGGTGTTGATTCGGCCCTGCTGCTGCAACAGGTTCTCGGCGTCGTGGGTGCGTCGGTCGAGGGTTTCCTTCAGGTCCAGCAAGTCGGAAGCGGACTCGAACAGCGCCCGTGACAGTTGCTGCAACTGCGAGTGACGGTCCATTTCCAGCGGGTCGAAATCTTCGTAACCGAGGCGTTCGGCATCCACTTGCTGACGGCTGAGAATCCGCCCCTGGGTTTCGGTATCGAGCCGGCGCAACTGATCGCGCATACGCTCGATGGTGGTTTCCATCTCGTTCAGGGCGGTCTGTGCATCGCTGACCTGCTGCTCGATACGGCCACGGAAAATCGACGTTTCGCCCGCGAGGTTGACCAGGTCATCGAGCAGTTCGGCGGAGACCTTGACCATGTCCGCGCCGGCCTCGGCAGCGGGCGCGGCGGGCTCGGCCTTCACCGGTGCCGGCAGCATCGGCGCAGGTGCTTCCACCGTCACCGGATGGCTGAAATTCTGGATCGCACTGATCAGCCGATCCGCTGGCGGGCACGGCTGGCCGGCGCGCACCGCATCGAGCATCTGCGCCAACCGGTCATGGCCGCGCTGCAACAGGGCAAACAGTTCGGCGCTGCCCTGCAGGGTGCCGGAGGACAGGCTTTCGTAAAGGTATTCCAACTCATGGGCGAGGTCGCCGATCGGGCCGATCTCCACCATCCGCGCGCCGCCCTTGAGGGTGTGCAGGTCGCGCAGCAGGGTTTCCACTTCCTGGCGGTTGCCGGGTTCGGCCTGCCAGCGCAGCAACGCGGCACCGGAGTTTTCGATGATGTCGAAACCTTCTTCGAGGAAGATCTCCAGCAGCTCCGGATCGTGTCCGGCGCCGTCATGGCTGGCGGCGGGCGGTGTTGCGGGGCTGCCGGCCTGGCCCTGACGGAACTGGCGGATCGCGTCGATCAGGTCCTGCGCCGGTTTCAGTGGCTGAGGGTCAAGCAGCTCGTCGAGGAACAACGCCAGGCGGTCATGGCATTGCAGCAACAGTCGACCCAAGGCGTCGCTGTGGTTGTAGCGGCGATCCACCAGGCCTTCGTAAAGGTTCTCCAGCTCCTGGGCCAGGTCGCCAACGGCCTCGACCTCGGCCATTCGTGCCCCCCCCTTGAGGGTGTGCAGATCCCGTTGCAGCGACGACAGCGGCGCAGCGTTTTCCGGGTCGTTCAACCAGCGCTGCAAGGCTTGTCCGGCGCTGTCGAGAATGTCCACCGCCTCTTCGAGGAAGATCTCGACGATCTCCTCATCCGGGGCGATCCCGGTGGTGCTTTTTTGCAGTTCGGCGGTGGCGCTGCCCAGCTCTGAAATGCTCAGGGTACGACTGCCATCGCTGCGAATCAGGCCCATGGCCGATGGGTCGAGGCCTTCGTCGAGCAGTTCGTGAAGTGCACGGATGCGCTGCGGTTGCGGGGTGATTTCCTGGCCGGCGGCCAGTTCGTCGAGCATGTTGATCAACGCTTCGTGGGCCTGCTGCGCCTCATGGAAAAACCGTTCGCTGACCGCCAGGCTGCTTTCTTCCACCGCGCCATACAAATCGAGCAAGGCTTCGCACAACACATCCACCGGCAGCAGGTCTGCCAGGTGCGCGCCCTCGCCGAGGGTCGTCAGTTCATCCAGCAACGCGCTGAGTTCCTGGCGCTCTCCGGGGTGCTGCTGCCAGCGCTGCAGGAGGTTTTCGGCGTCGAGCAGGATGTCCATGCCCTGGGCCAGGAAGTTGTTGATCAACTGTGGATCACGCTTGACCCGCAAGCTGCTGCTCGGCGTGTTGAGGATGGATTCCAGCCGCTCACTCAGCAGGGTTTCGGTGCGTTTGATCAGCGACTGCGCACCGACAATCGGCGCCAGCGGATCGTGCTTGAGCTGGCGCAGACCGACGCGGAACAGGCCTTCGGCCTCCAGCAGCAGTTCCACTTCGTCCAGGTCCAGCGCCAGTTGATGGGCCTTGAACTCCCGGGCCAGTTTGTCCAGCGGCGCCGCCAGTTCGGCAATCGGTAATACGCCGGCCATCGACGCACTGCCCTTGAGGGTATGCAACGCTCGCTGCAACTCGTCGCTGGCCTGCAACGGCACATGCTCGGCGGCCTGATCGAGGAAACGATTGAGGCTGGCGAGGTGGGTTTCGGCTTCGTTGCGGAAAATTTCCAGCAACAGCGGATCGAGCGCCGCGACGTCTTCCACGTCTTCGGCCGGTAGCGGTGTATCACCCTTGGCCAATGCGTGAGCGCGAGCCGCCAGTTGATCGACATCCTGACGCTGGCGCTGGTGGTTGATGGCGAATTCGGCAATCAGGTCCGGCAGCAACAGCAACGTATCGGCCAGCAATTGCTGCACCGCCGGCCCAGGTTCAATGCTGTGCTCCAGCACGCGGTTGAGCAGGTTTTCCACGGCCCAGGCCAGTTCGCCGAGAACCAGTGCACGGACCATTCGCCCGCTGCCTTTCAAGGTGTGAAAGGCCCGGCGCAGTTCACTCAGGGCTGCGCTGTCCTGCGGATCGGCGGTCCAGCGCGGCAGGTAGTCGCGCAATACATCGAGCACTTCCTCGGTCTCTTCGAGGAACACTTCACGCAACTCATCGTCCACCGGTTCTTCATCGGCCGGTGGCGGCAGCAGACTGCCGGGTGTGGTCAGCGCGGGCGGGTTGACCGCCGACACCGGGCTGGCCAGCACATCGGCCAGCGACTGGGCGATTTGCGGGTCATCCAGCGCTTGCAGGTCCTGCATCACCAGCGCTTCGCCGGGGCTGAGAACGTCGTCGAGCAGCGGCACATGCTGTTCGCTGGGCGGTTCGTCAGGAAAGTAGCCGAGGCTGGCCAGGCTTTTCTGCGCGACATCCAGCAGTTGCTCGCTCGGTGCCTGTGGGTCATCGGTCAGACGTTCGAGGTAATACTCGATACTGGTGATGACATCCGCGAGGTTGTCCAGTTGCTGCCAGCCCGGCTCGTGCGGGTCGAGCAGCAGATGCTCGCGGATAAAACCGTTGCAGGCTTCCAGCAGGCTCGCCGCACGCGTCAGCGGAATCATTGCCAGCGCACCTCGCACCTGGGTCAGCAGCGCCGGCAATGGTTGCAGTTGCTGGCGATCCCAGTCGGCGTCGATGTAGTCGACGATCATGTCCTTGGCCTGTTGCAGGCAGATGCGTGCTTCCTTGATCACGATTTGATGGATCTGCGTCAGGTCGGTGGTTGGCAGCCGCGAGTCTTCCGGGCTCTCCGGTTCCACCGTGCCGACCATCCCGGCCAGGGTCGCTTCGACGTAAAGCAAGGCGCCGGCGACGTCCATCAGCGTGGCGTCATTCGGTTCGCGCTGGCCCTGAACGAGGCTGAGCACCACCGCCAGTTGATCGATGATGACCTTGCGCGGCTGGCCGAAACCAAGCACCGCCAGGGTGTCGGCGATCTGCCGCAGCGGCGCCAGCAGGCTGTCCAGATCCGAGGTGTGCTGGCGGTCGCTGCGCACGAACAGATCAAGGCGTTCCTTGACCCGCACCAGCTCTTCGCACAGCGCCGCGAGCACCGAGCGCATGGCATCGCGGTCGGGGCCGGCCAGGCGCGCGCGTTCTTCGTCGACCATCGCGCTGTCGGGCAACGCGTCGTCCAGGGAGTAGCGATCTTTCATGGTCAGCATCTGCCCGGTGGGATGTTCGGCTTTGGCAATGTAGAACAGCAGGCTTTTGAACAGCTCGGGTGGCGGTGGCTGGTTGAGGCCGGCCATGCCTTGTTCGAGCAGGCGCTTGAGCTCCTTGTCGGCGTCCTTGAACAGGCTGCGCAGGGCCGGGCTGTTGGCGATCCGGCCTTCACGCATGCCCTCGACCAGCGCCGAGGCGACTTGCCACAACGGACTCAAGGGTGCATCGCCGCTCAGGGCTTCGAGGCGGGTGAAGACTTTGCTCAGGTAACCGAGGTGCGTCTGGTCGTCCTGTTCGCGGAGCAAGCCCACCAGCGCCATCTGCAACATTTGCCGCAACTTGCGCAGCATATTGGGCAGATCCGCCGGTTCCAGCAGGGCCAGCGCTTGCGGGCTCAAGGGCGGCAGTTCGGGCAATTGCGGGCTGAACAGGCTGGTCTCCGACAACAGGCTTTCGCCCCGGGCGCTGCGCAGATCGTTGATCAGCGGCAACACCACCAGCGGCAAATCACGGCGGGCGCCTTGTACGCGATCAAGGTAAGTCGGCAATTGACCAAAGGCCTGCAACAGCAGGTGCAAGGCTTCGTCACGGTGACTGACGCGGTCGTTCAGCAAGGCTTCGACCAGATGCTCCATTTCTTCGGCGAGCAGTGCCGCGCCGTAAAACTCGACCATCTGCAGACTTCCGTGCACCTGATGGATGCATGTCAGGCACTCATCGAGGCCGGGCACCGACTGCGGATCGTCGAGCACGGCTTCGATGGCCTGATGCGCCTGCCTCAGCGTTTCGGCAATTTCACCCTTGACCCATTCGAGGGCCACGTAGTCGTGCCGGTCACTCATAACCACTCCGCTCGACATGAACTCGCCCGCAGGCCTCACGCCTTGTCCGTGGCGGGCGCTGGCGCCGCCGGCAAGGTGAACCCGGACACCGAACGCCGCAACTGGCTGGCCATTTTCGCCAGGTTGCCGATGCTTTCAGCGGTGGCCGTGGAGCCGGACGAGGTCTGCGAGGTGATCTGCTGGATCACGTTCATCGTCAGGGAAATCTGCCCGGCCGAAGACGTCTGCTGCTGCGCCGCGTTGGAAATGCTCTGGATCAGCGCTGCGAGGGTCTTGGACACGCCTTCGATTTCTTCCAGGGCCACTCCGGCATCCTGCGCCAGCCGCGCGCCGCGCACCACTTCGGTGGTGGTCTGCTCCATGGAGATCACGGCTTCGTTGGTGTCGGTCTGGATCGCCCGCACCAGCGTCTCGATCTGCCGGGTCGCGGCGGACGAACGTTCTGCGAGCCGCTGTACTTCGTCGGCAACCACCGCGAAACCGCGCCCGGCGTCACCGGCCATCGAGGCCTGAATGGCCGCGTTGAGGGCGAGGATGTTGGTCTGGTCGGCAATATCGTCGATCAGGCTGACGATGTCGCCGATTTCCTGGGACGACTCGCCCAGGCGTTTGATGCGTTTGGCGGTGTCCTGGATCTGTTCACGAATGTTGTCCATGCCATGGATGGTGTTGTGCACCACCTCGTTGCCCTTGTTGGCGATCTCCACCGAGCGCTCGGCCACCGCCGAGGATTCGGCGGCGTTGGCCGACACCTGATCGATGGACTGGGCCATGTCGTTGATCGCAGTCGAGGCCTCGGAAATCTGCTGGGCCTGATGCTCCGAAGCCTGGGCCAGGTGCATGGCGGTGGCCTGGGTTTCCTGTACCGCTGCGGCGACCTGGCCGGCGGTGAGGTTGATGGTCGCCACCAGGTCGCGCAACTGGTCGACGGAATAGTTGATCGAGTCGGCGATGGTCCCGGTGAAGTCTTCGGTCACCGAGGCCGTCACGGTCAGGTCGCCGTCGGCGAGGTCTTCGATTTCGTCGAGCAGGCGCATGATCGCGTTCTGGTTGCGTTCATTCTTCTCGGCGGTCTCGCGCAACTGACGGTTGGTTTCCCGGACCATGACCATGCCGATCAGGATGATCGATGCCAGCGCCAGCAGGCCCAGCACGTAGCCGCCGATGGTGTCGGTGCTGCGCCCCCCGGCGAGGTTCTCGAAACCGCTGGCCAGGTGCGAGGCTTCGTCGAGCAGGGTCTGCGACAGGGTGAAGATGTTGGTGGCGGACTCGCGGACCTTGAACAATTCCGGCGAGGTTTCGAGGATTTCATCCACCGAACCCGAGACGAACTGGAACAGCTCGGAAATCTCGCTCAAACGCGCACGGGCGTCGCGGTCTTCGACCTGGCTGACTTTCAGCGTCGGGTTGCCTTGCAGCATGCCGTTGAGCACCTGACCGAAACGCGCGGCATCACGACCGAAGGCATCGGCCGCCTGTTGCGAGTTTTCGTCGCCGGAAAGCACGGTGTTGACCGCGCCGAGGATCCGCTCGGCCAGCAGCGACTGCCGCTGGGCCATGGCGACCTGCGCCGCCGGAGCGCCGCGCTGCAGCAGGATCTCGACGACTTTTTCGTATTCGATCTGCAACTGCGGCACGGTTTCGGCCAGGGTCGCGGCGACCTGATGCAGGGACAGCACGGTCTGTTCGCTGGACAGGATGGCATCCGTGTTTTTCAGCAGGCGTTCCCAGTCCAGCTGCACGGCGCGCATTTCCGGGCGCACGGTGGACGGCGCCGGCGGCAGGCCGGTGGCAGGGTCGCCTTTCTTCAGGTAGCCCCAGCGCTGGGCGAAATCGTTGCGCGCATCGCTGAGCAGCTTGAACGCGGCAGCCTTTCCGGCCGCCGCCTCGGTGGCGTTCTTGGCGATCCGCTGTGACAGCACCCGCAGCTCGCCGGCGTGACCGATGTACTGCTTGTCGTAATTGGCCTGGGTGTTGAGGTAAGCGAAGTTGGCGAACAGCAGCATGATGAACACGATCAGCGCGATGAACAGCACGATGATCTGCGAGCGGCTGCGCGAGCCTTCTGCGGGCTTGCTGGTTTTTGCTTTGATCATCGGTCCTCGCCTGTTAAACCGCGACGTGCATGAAACTCGGTGACTGCGCCAGTGCAAACAGGCTGAACACTCGCCAGTTCTGCTCGCGCCGGAAATACCCTTTGACGAACTCGCCCTTGGAGCCTTGCCGTTTACGGATCGACACGGGTTCGAAGCTGTCCTGCTCGAAGTGCTGCAGACCGAAGACCTCATCGACCAGCACACCGGCAAAAACGTCCTGATGCTCCACTACCAATACCCGCCGCTGCTTGCGCATGGGTGACAGTTCATGGCCGAAAAATCCGCACAGGTCCATGATCGGCAACAACCGCCCGCGCAGATTGGCCACGCCCTTGACCCAGGGTTTTACCCCCGGCAATTGGGTGAAACGCGGCTCGGGCAGCACTTCGCTGACCTCGCCCATCGGCGCGACGTACCAGTGCTCGCCGAGGCGAAAGCCAATGCCGCTCCAGCGATCCTGGCGCGCCGGTTGCGACGGCAGGTCCGCCGCCAGCAGGCGACAGCGCTGGTCGATCTGCCACAACAGTTCGAACGCGGTCAGCGACTCGCTCATGACGGCGCGATCAACCGGCCAGCACGTTGTTCAGGGTCTTGATCAGCGTGTCTTCGTCGACCGGTTTGGTCAGGTAATCCCTGGCGCCCTGGCGAGTGCCCCAGACCTTGTCGGTTTCCTGATCCTTGGTGGTGATGATGATGACCGGGATGTGGCTGGTTTCAGCGTCCTTGGTCAGCTGACGGGTCGCCTGGAAACCGTTGAGGCCGGGCATGACGATGTCCATCAGCACGGCATCGGGCTTTTCCTGACGGGCCAGGGCCACGCCGTCGGCGCCGTTTTCGGCTTTCAACACTTCGTGGCCGTGCTTTTCCAGCATGCCGGTGAGTTTGTACATTTCGGTCGGCGAATCATCGACGATCAGAATACGTGCCATGGTTTCCCCCATTTTTCTTGTCGACACCGGGCCCGCTGGCCGAGCGTCACGGTGCGTGTCTTACTGCGGCAAATCAGCGGCAAAGCCCGGAACATGGGCCGCAATCGCGTCGAGCAGTTCTTCCTTGCTGAAAGGCTTGGTCAAAAATTGATCGGAACCGACAATCCGCCCCTTGGCCTTGTCGAACAGCCCGTCGCGGGACGACAGCATGATCACCGGCGTTGCCTTGAAAGCACTGTTGTTCTTGATTAAAGCGCAGGTCTGATAACCATCCAGACGCGGCATCATGATGTCGACAAAAATGATCCCGGGGTGGTGGTCGGCGATCTTCGCCAGGGCGTCGAAACCGTCGATCGCCGTGATGACTTCGCACCCTGCATTTTTCAACAGGGTCTCGGCGGTGCGACGAATCGTTTTCGAGTCATCGATCACCATGACCTTCAAGGCGCTGGACTGCTGTTCCATAAGGGGGCTCTACCGTCGCCTTTGCGAATCAATTTGTCCGTTTTGCGATGACTGATGGCTGGAAACCCTTGATGTTCAAGGGCCAACACGGCTGGGAGCCTTTTTAGCACAGTCTCCTGACGCAATCTATCGACGGGTTTTTCCTTGACCGAAAACCCGCCCGGCGCCACTCTGGCGGCACTTTTTTCATACCGATCCGGTAGCCAATTTTCGAGGAAAACCCAATGAGCGTTCGCGTCGGGATTGTCATGGACCCTATCGCCAGCATTTCCTATAAAAAGGATAGCTCGCTGGCCATGCTGCTGGCGGCGCAGAAGCGCGGCTGGGAACTGTTCTACATGGAACAGAAAGACCTTTATCAGGCCGAAGGTCAGGCACGGGCGCGGATGAAGCCGCTGAAAGTCTTCGCCAACCCGGAAAAATGGTTCGAACTGGGCGCCGAACAGGATTCCCTGCTCAGCGACCTGAACGTGATCCTGATGCGCAAGGATCCGCCGTTCGACATGGAATTCGTCTACTCCACCTACCTGCTCGAACAGGCCGAAGCGGCTGGCGTACTGGTGGTCAACAAGCCGCAGAGCCTGCGCGACTGCAACGAGAAGTTGTTCGCCACACTGTTCCCGCAGTGCACGCCGCCGACCATCGTCAGCCGTCGCCCGGACGTGTTGCGCGAATTCGCCGACCACCACGGTGACGTGATCCTCAAGCCGCTGGACGGCATGGGCGGCTCGTCGATTTTCCGTCACACCGCCGGTCATCCGAACCTGTCGGTGATTCTGGAAACCCTGACCTTGCACGGCAAGCAGCAGATCATGATCCAGGGTTACCTGCCGGCCATCGTCGATGGCGACAAGCGCATCCTGATGATCGACGGCGAGCCGGTGGATTACTGCCTGGCGCGGATTCCGGCCCAGGGCGAAACCCGTGGCAACCTCGCGGCCGGCGGCCGTGGCGAAGCCCGTCCGTTGACCGACAAGGATCGCTGGATCGCCGCCCAGGTCGGCCCGACCTTGCGCGAGAAAGGCCTGCTGTTCGTCGGCCTGGACGTGATCGGCGAGCACCTGACCGAAATCAACGTCACCAGCCCGACCTGCATCCGCGAGATCGACAATGCCTTTGGCACCGACATCGGCGGGATGCTGATGGATGCGATCGAGAAAAAGCTGCAAGCTTGATGTGTGTCACATGCAGCCTGTCGCTTGATGCTTGAAGCCCAAGGCGTGAAACCAACATTGCGTTATCATGCGCGGCCTGTGAAAAACGCGATGTTGGTTTTCTTGTCATGACACTTCCGTCCGATCTGCCCGCTGAACTCGCCCATAAAGGCGTGCGCCCGGTCGATCGCCTCGGATTTACCCTGTTTCTCGCGGCGCTGATCCATTTGGCGTTGCTGCTCGGCGTGGGTTTCACCATGGTCGAGCCCAAGCAGATCAGCAAAACCCTGGAAATCACCCTCGCCACCTTCAAGAGCGAAAAGAAGCCGGCGAAGGCCGATTTCCTCGCCCAGGAAAACCAGGAAGGCAGCGGCACCCTCGACAAGAAGGCGATTCCCAAGACCACCGAGGTCGCGCCGTTCCAGGACAACCAGGTCAAGAAGGTCACTCCGCCACCGGCCGCCAAGCCGCAGGTGCAGGAAGCCGCGCCCAAGGCGGCGGTGACCACCGTCGCGCCGAAACCGAAAAAGGCGCCGACCAAGAAAGAAGAAGCGAAGACCGAGACAAAACCAACGGTCGACGCCCCGACTTTCGACAGTTCGCAGCTCTCCAGCGACATCGCCAGCCTCGAAGCCGAACTGGCCAACGAACAACAGTTGTACGCCAAGCGCCCGCGCATCCACCGCCTGAGCGCCGCCTCGACCATGCGCGACAAGGGGGCCTGGTACAAGGACGAGTGGCGCAGGAAGGTCGAGCGCATCGGCAACCTCAATTACCCGGAAGAGGCCCGGCGCCAGCAGATTTACGGCAATTTGCGTCTGATGGTGTCGATCAACCGCGACGGCTCGCTGTATGAAGTGCTGGTGCTGGAATCATCCGGCCAGCCGCTGCTGGATCAGGCGGCGCAGCGCATCGTGCGGCTGGCAGCCCCGTTTGCACCGTTTACCGGGGACCTGTCGGACATCGACCGGCTGGAAATCATCCGCACCTGGAAATTCGCCCGGGGCGACCGGTTGTCCAGTAACTGAGTCGATCTTTTGCCCGCTCCAGCTTGTCAGTTCGCCCCCCGAACGCCACACTAGCGCACATGAAAAACGTCAGCCCCAGCTACCTCAAGCATCACTTCCTGATCGCCATGCCACACATGGCCGACCCGAACTTTGCCCATACCTTGACCTACATCGTCGAGCACACGGCCAATGGCGCCATGGGGCTGGTGGTCAACCGACCGCAAGAGCTGAATCTGGCCGACATCCTCGAACAACTGCGCCCCGACATCGATCCGCCAGCACTGTGCCAGCATGTGCCGATCTTCATCGGCGGCCCGGTGCAGACCGATCGCGGTTTTGTCCTGCACCCGGCGGGCCAGACCTTCCAGGCCACCGTCGAGCTGGAGGGCGATCTGGCCCTGTCCACCTCGCAGGACGTGCTGTTCGCCATCGCCGACGGCGTGGGCCCGGCCAAGAGCGTCATCACTCTCGGTTACGCCGGTTGGGAAGCCGGGCAACTGGAGGCTGAAATGGCCGACAACGCCTGGCTGACCTGCCCGTACGACGCCGACATCCTGTTCAACACCAGCAGTGAACTGCGCCTGGAAGCGGCGGCCAAGCACCTGGGGATCAACCTCAGCCTGCTGACCAGCCAGGCAGGACACGCCTGATGGCCCTGCGCCTGATCCTCGGCTTCGACTACGGCACCAAACAGATCGGCGTGGCGGTCGGCCAGGTGATTACCGGCCAGGCTCGCGAACTGTGCACCTTGAAGGCGCAAAACGGTGTACCGGACTGGAATCAGGTCGAAGCCCTGATAAAGGAATGGAAACCCGACGCCGTGGTGGTCGGCCTGCCGCTGAACATGGACGGTACGCCCAGCGAAATGTGCGCCCGCGCCGAGAAATTCGCCCGCCGCCTCAATGGCCGCTTCAACCTGCCTTTCTATACCCACGACGAACGCCTGACGACCTTCGAAGCCAAGGGCGAACGACTGGTGCGCGGGGGACAGAAAGGCAGTTACCGCGACAACCCGGTGGACGCCATCGCCGCCGCCCTGCTGTTGCAGGGCTGGCTCGACGAAAACACCGCACTGTTTGAATCCTGACAAGCGCTACGGCGCTTTTCTTTTGGTTACAACCCGAGCCCCGGTTCGCGAGAACCGGCTCGACCCCGAGAAGGAGCAACCATGAGCCTGCCCAATCCCGCCGATCTGATCAGCCAGATGGCGACCCGCCTCAAGGCGCACCTTGCCCAGCGCAATATCAGCGAACCGCGTTACATCGGCATCCGCACCGGCGGCGTCTGGGTCGCCCAGGCCCTGCTCAAAGAACTGGGCAGCGACGCGCCATTGGGCACGCTGGATGTTTCCTTCTACCGCGACGACTTCAGCCAGAACGGCCTGCACCCGCAAGTGCGTCCGTCCGCCCTGCCCTTCGAAATCGAAGGCCAGCATCTGGTGCTGATCGACGACGTATTGATGAGCGGCCGGACCATCCGCGCCGCCATGAACGAACTGTTCGACTACGGCCGCCCGGCCAGCGTGACGCTGGTCTGCCTGCTGGACCTGGACGCCGGCGAACTGCCGATCCGCCCGAACGTGGTCGGCGCGACGCTGTCGCTGGCCGCCCATGAGCGGGTCAAGCTGTCCGGGCCGGAGCTGGCCCTCGAACTGCAAGACCTTGCCCTTTAATCCGCCCTATTGAGAGTCCCATTCGCGATGACGCCTCTAGATACCAAGCGCCCGCTGCAGCTCAATGATCAGGGCCAGCTGCGCCACTTCCTCTCCCTCGACGGCCTGCGCCGCGAGTTGCTGACGGAAATCCTCGACACCGCCGACTCGTTCCTCGAAGTCGGCGCCCGGGCCGTGAAGAAGGTCCCGTTGCTGCGCGGCAAAACCGTGTGCAACGTGTTCTTCGAAAACTCCACCCGCACCCGCACCACCTTCGAACTGGCGGCCCAGCGCCTGTCGGCGGACGTGATCACCCTGAACGTGTCGACCTCGTCGGCCAGCAAGGGCGAAACCCTGCTCGACACCCTGCGCAACCTGGAAGCCATGGCCGCCGACATGTTCGTCGTGCGCCACGGTGACTCGGGCGCTGCGCACTTCATCGCCGAACATGTCTGCCCGCAGGTGGCGATCATCAACGGCGGCGACGGCCGACACGCGCACCCGACCCAGGGCATGCTCGACATGCTGACCATCCGCCGTCACAAGGGCGGTTTCGAGAACCTCTCGGTGGCCATCGTCGGCGACATCCTGCACTCGCGGGTGGCGCGTTCGAACATGCTGGCCCTGAAGACCCTCGGTTGCCAGGACATCCGCGTGATCGCGCCCAAAACCCTGCTGCCGATCGGCATTGAGCAGTACGGCGTGAAGGTCTACACCGACATGACCGAAGGTCTGAAAGACGTCGACGTGGTAATCATGCTGCGCCTGCAGCGCGAGCGCATGACCGGCGGCCTGCTGCCGAGCGAAGGCGAGTTCTACCGCCTGTTCGGTCTGACCACCGCGCGCCTGGCCGGCGCCAAGCCCGATTGCATCGTCATGCACCCGGGGCCGATCAACCGCGGCGTGGAGATCGAGTCGGCGGTGGCCGACGGCCCGCACTCGGTGATCCTCAATCAAGTCACCTACGGCATCGCGATCCGTATGGCCGTGCTGTCGATGGCCATGAGCGGACAAACAGCGCAGCGTCAATTCGAGCAGGAGAACGCCCAGTGAAGCTCAGCATTCTCGGCGCCCGCGTCATCGATCCAAGCAGCGGCCTGGATCAAATCACCGATATTCACGTTGAAGCCTGCAAGATCGTCGCCCTCGGCGCCGCACCGGCCGGTTTCACCGCCGTCGAAACCATCGACGCCAAAGGCCTCGTCGCCGCTCCGGGGCTGGTCGACCTGAACGTCGCCCTGCGCGAGCCGGGCTACAGCCGCAAAGGCACCATCGCCAGCGAAACCCGCGCTGCGGCGGCCGGCGGCGTGACCAGCCTGTGCTGCCCGCCGAAAACCAAACCGGTGCTCGACACCTCCGCCGTGGCCGAGTTGATCCTCGACCGCGCCCGCGAGGCCGGCAACACCAAGGTGTTCCCGATCGGTGCGCTGAGCAAAGGTCTGGATGGCGAACAGCTGGCCGAACTGGTGGCCCTGCGCGACGCCGGTTGCGTGGCGTTCGGCAACGGCCTGGAAAGCTTCCGCAATACCCGCACCCTGTGCCGGGCGCTGGATTACGCGGCGACCTTCGACCTGACGGTGATTTTCAACTCGCAGGATCACGACCTCGCCGACGGCGGCCTGGCCCACGAAGGCGCCACCGCCAGTTTCCTCGGCCTGCCGGGTATCCCGGAAACCGCTGAAACCGTGGCTTTGGCCCGGGATCTGCTGCTGGTCGAACAGACCGGCGTGCGCGCGCACTTCAGCCAGCTGACCAGCGCTCGCGGCGTGGCTCTGATTGCCCAGGCCCAGGCTCGTGGCTTGAAAGTCACGGCGGATGTCGCCCTGTATCAGCTGATCCTGACGGACGAAGCGCTGATCGACTTCAGCAGCCTGTATCACGTGCAACCGCCGCTGCGCACCCGCGCCGACCGCGACGGCCTGCGTGAAGCGGTGAAGTCCGGCGTGGTCTCGGCGATTTCCAGCCATCACCAGCCCCACGAGCGCGATGCCAAACTGGCACCGTTCGGCGCGACCGAGCCAGGCATCAGCAGCGTTGAACTGCTGCTGCCGCTGGCGATGACGCTGGTCGAAGACGGTCTGCTTGATCTGCCGACCCTGCTGGCGCGCCTGAGCGCCGGCCCGGCCGAGGCCCTGCGCCTGCCGGCGGGCAAACTGGCGGTGGGGGGTGCAGCGGATATCGTGCTGTTCGATCCGAAGGCTTCGACAGTAGCCGGCGAAAGCTGGCTGTCGAAGGGCGAGAACTGCCCGTTCCTCGGCCATAGCCTGCCGGGTGTGGTGCGTTACACATTGGTGGATGGCCGGATCAGCCACCAGGCTTGATACCGAGTTGCCCCAATCGCGAGCGAGCTCGCTCCCACAAGGGTCACCGCGAACCCTGTGGGGGCGAGCTTGCTCGCGAAGCTTTATTGGAAAGCGCCTCTGCCCTCGGCGTTACGCACCGATACCTGATCGTTCAGCGTCCAGAAGTCATACAGCACGCCAATAAAGAACAGCCCGCCCGTCAGCAGGTACAGCAGGCCGCTGATCCACTTGCCCTGATACATCCGGTGCACACCGAACACCCCGAGGAATGTCAGCAGAATCCACGCCACGTTGTATTCGATCGGTCCCGCCGCAAAGCGCAGGTCCGCTTCCCGGTCCATCGCCGGGATCAGGAACACGTCGATCAGCCAGCCGATCCCCAGTAACCCGAAGGTGAAAAACCAGATCGTGCCGGTCACCGGCTTGCCGTAATAGAAGCGGTGAGAACCTGTGAAACCGAATATCCACAACAGGTAACCGATCACCTTGCTATGGGTGTCTTTTTCCTTCACACGGGGCAGCTGATAGCCGTTCATTAAGACCTCGATACACGCGATAGATAAATATTCTTTAATTCTTTGTGACTTTTTTACAGGTAGCCGACGTACGGCAAATGCTACCTTGTGGTCCGTCAAAGCCTTATAGCACCGGACTTCTGTCCGACAATTGCGTTTTTTTGCCGCTTGTTTGGTTCCGTTGGCACCTGATTGAATCGACCAACGGCCTCGGAAGGGACAAAAAAGCTGTTATAAAGTTGCGCGCTAACACATAAGAGCCCTGCCTAATGCGTCCATTTTTCAAGACATGGCTAACTATTTGCCTATTAATGCCACTGGCCGCCCACGCCACCAATCGTGAGCAACGTCTTCCCAACGTTAACGGTTTCACTCCCAAATCCCATGCCTCTGCTCCTACGAACAAAGGCAAGCAAACGAAACACACCACGCTCGCCAGCAAGAGTCACGGCAAGCTGGTTCCACCGATGGCGAACAAGGAAAGCAGTAACGTCCTCAGTCGTGCGGTGAACGTCCTCGGTACACCTTACCGTTGGGGCGGCAGCAGCCCGAGCAAAGGCTTCGACTGCAGCGGTCTGGTCAAATACGCGTTCAACGACGCCACGTTCGACCTGCCGCGTACCTCGAATGCCATGGCCAGTGGTCACGGCGAGAAAGTCGAGCGCAAGGACCTCAAGCCTGGCGACCTGATTTTCTTCAATATCAAAAGCCGTCGGGTCAATCACGTTGCCATCTACCTGGGCAACGACCGCTTCATCCACGCACCACGCCGTGGCAAAGCGGTGAGTATCGATACGCTGAACAAACCGTATTGGGAACAACATTACGTGGTTGCCAAGCGCGTGCTGCCGAAAGAACCAGGTGGCAAGCAGATGCGCGTGGTTCAGCGCTGATCTGTACAGATCATAAAAAACGCAGCCTTCGGGCTGCGTTTTTTTTTCGTCCCTAGAAATTATCCGGTGTCCGCGCCTTCTCCCGCGCATGTTCACGACTGATCAGGCCCTTGGTCACCAGATCCTTCAGGCACATGTCGAGTGTCTGCATCCCCAGCGACCCGCCGGTCTGAATCGCCGAATACATCTGCGCCACCTTGTCCTCGCGGATCAAGTTACGGATCGCCGACGTCCCCAGCATGATCTCGTGTGCCGCCACCCGGCCGCCGCCGATCTTCTTGATCAATGTCTGCGACACCACGGCCAGCAATGACTCGGACAACATCGAGCGCACCATGGACTTCTCATCCCCCGGAAACACATCCACCACCCGGTCGATGGTCTTGGCCGCCGACGTGGTGTGCAGCGTGCCGAACACCAAGTGCCCGGTCTCGGCCGCCGTCAGCGCCAGGCGGATGGTTTCCAGATCACGCATCTCGCCGACCAGGATCACGTCCGGGTCTTCGCGCAGCGCTGAACGCAATGCCGTGGCGAAACTGCGGGTATCGCGGTGGACTTCACGCTGATTGATCAGGCATTTACGCGATTCGTGGACGAATTCGATGGGGTCTTCGATGGTCAGGATGTGGTGATGACGGTGGGTATTGAGGTAATCGATCATCGCCGCAAGCGTCGTGGATTTGCCGGAGCCGGTTGGTCCGGTGACCAGCACGAGCCCCCGCGGAGCATCGGTGATTTTGCGAAAGACGTCGCCCATGGCGAGGTCTTCCATGCTCAGCACTTTCGACGGGATGGTACGGAACACAGCGCCGGCGCCACGGTTCTGGTTGAAGGCATTGACCCGAAACCGCGCCACACCGGGCACTTCGAAGGAAAAGTCGGTTTCCAGATGTTTCTCGAACTCCACTCGCTGGGTGTCGTTCATGATGTCGTAGATCAGCTCGTGCACCTGCTTGTGATCCAGCGCCGGCAGATTGATCCGTCGCACATCGCCATCCACGCGGATCATCGGTGGCAGACCGGCCGACAGGTGCAGGTCGGAAGCGCCCTGTTTGGCGCTGAAGGCCAGCAGTTCAGTGATATCCATAGCGTCCCTCAATTCCAGTAGAATGCCGCGAACCTTCAGACCGCTGGCGCCTCTTGATGTCCACGATAGCAGACAACATTCTCCAGGTTAGTTCGCGTATTCATGCCGCCACCGCTGCCGCCGGACGCGATGAAAACAGCGTCCAGCTACTGGCCGTGAGCAAGACCAAACCGTCCGAAGCCCTGCGCGAAGCTTATGCCGCCGGCCTGCGCGACTTTGGCGAGAACTACCTGCAGGAAGCCCTGGCCAAACAGCTCGAACTGGCCGACCTACCCTTGATCTGGCACTTCATCGGCCCCATTCAGTCGAACAAGACCCGCTCGATTGCCGAGCATTTCGCCTGGGTGCACTCCGTGGATCGTCTGAAAATCGCCCAACGCCTGTCCGAACAACGCCCGGCGGAGCTGCCGCCGCTGAACATCTGCATTCAGGTCAACGTCAGTGGTGAAGCCAGCAAGTCCGGCTGCACCCCGGCCGACCTGCCGGCCCTGGCCCAGGCCATCAGCGCGCTGCCGCGCCTGAAGCTGCGCGGCTTGATGGCAATCCCCGAGCCAACCGAAGATCGCGCCGAACAAGACGCTGCATTCGCCGCCGTTCAGAAGTTGCAGGCCGACCTCGACCTGCCGCTCGACACGCTTTCCATGGGCATGAGCCACGACCTCGAGTCGGCCATTGCCCAAGGCGCGACCTGGGTCCGTATCGGTACGGCCCTGTTTGGCGCCCGCGACTATTCCCCATCTTGATGATTTCCAGATAAGGACCTGACATGAGCAACACACGTATCGCCTTTATCGGAGCCGGCAACATGGCCGCCAGCCTGATCGGCGGCCTGCGGGCCAAGGGTCTGGAAGCCGCACACATCCGCGCCAGTGATCCGGGTGAAGAGACCCGCAACCGGGTCAGCGCCGAACACGGCATCGAGACCTTCGCCGACAATGCTCAGGCCATCGACGGCGCTGACGTGGTGGTACTGGCGGTCAAGCCACAGGCCATGAAAGCCGTGTGCGAAGCGATCCGCCCGAGCCTGAAGCCGAATCAACTGGTGGTGTCCATCGCCGCCGGCATTACTTGCGCCAGCATGACTGCGTGGCTCGGTGAACAGCCAATCGTGCGCTGCATGCCCAACACCCCGGCGCTGCTGCGTCAGGGCGTGAGCGGTCTGTACGCCACCGGCGAAGTCAGCGCCGAACAGCGCCAGCAGGCCGAAGAGCTGCTGTCCGCCGTGGGCATCGCCCTGTGGCTGAACGAAGAGCAGCAACTGGACGCGGTCACCGCCGTCTCCGGTTCCGGCCCCGCGTATTTTTTCCTGCTGATCGAAGCCATGACCGCCGCTGGCGTCAAACTCGGCCTGCCGAAGGAAACCGCCGAACAACTGACCCTGCAAACCGCGCTGGGCGCGGCGCACATGGCCGTGTCCAGCGACGTCGACGCCGCCGAACTGCGCCGCCGCGTGACCTCGCCGGCCGGCACCACGGAAGCTGCAATCAAATCGTTCCAGGCCGGTGGCTTCGAAGCCCTGGTGGAAAAAGCACTCGGCGCCGCCGCGCACCGCTCGGCCGAAATGGCCGAACAACTGGGCAAATAAGGAGCCTTACATGATTGGATTGAACACCGCAGCGGTCTACGTGCTGCAAACCCTCGGCAGCCTGTACCTGCTGATCGTGCTGCTGCGCTTCGTCCTGCAACTGGTGCGGGCGAACTTCTACAACCCGCTGTGCCAGTTCGTGGTCAAGGCTACCCAGCCGCTGCTCAAGCCACTGCGCCGGATCATCCCGAGCCTGTTCGGCCTGGACATGTCGTCGCTGGTGCTGGCGATCCTTGTGCAACTGGCTCTGATGGCGCTGACCCTGCTGCTGACCTACGGCACCACCGGCAACCCGCTGCAACTGTTCATCTGGTCGATCATCGGCGTGACCGCGCTGTTCCTGAAGATCTTCTTCTTCGCCCTGATCATCAGCGTGATCCTGTCCTGGGTCGCTCCGGGCAGCCACAACCCGGGCGCCGAGCTGGTCAACCAGATCTGTGAACCGGCCCTGGCGCCGTTCCGCCGCTTCCTGCCGAGCATGGGCGGCCTGGACCTGTCGCCGATCTTCGCCTTCCTCGCGCTGAAGCTGATCGACATGCTGGTGATCAACAACCTCGCGGCGATGACGATGATGCCGGAAATCCTGCGCCTGTTGATGTGAGCTGGTTTCGTTGGGACGGTGACGACCTGATCCTCGAGTGTCACCTGCAACCGGCAGCCCGCAGCGATGACTTCGCCGGGCTGCACGGCGACCGCCTGAAGATCCGCCTGACCGCCCCGCCGGTCGAGGGCAAGGCCAATGCGTACCTGATGGGGTTTCTGGCCAAGGCTTTCGGGGTCTCCAAGAGCCAGGTCAGTTTGCTCAGCGGTGAGTTGAACCGGCAGAAGCGCGTGAAGATCTGCTCGCCGAAGAAGCTGCCGGATTTGCCGGGGCTCTGCCGCCCCTGATCGTTGCTTGCCGCTAACCCCACCGGTCTTTAGACTTACGCCTCATTTCAACGAGAGCAGGGTCGATGCCAGCTGCCTTTCCCCCCGATTCTGTTGGTCTGGTGACGCCACAAACGGCGCACTTCAGCGAACCGCTGGCCCTGGCCTGCGGCCGTTCGCTGGCCGCTTATGACCTGATCTACGAAACCTACGGCACGCTCAACGCGCAAGCGAGCAACGCCGTGTTGATCTGCCACGCCTTGTCCGGCCACCACCACGCCGCCGGCTACCACAGCGTCGACGACCGCAAGCCCGGCTGGTGGGACAGCTGCATCGGCCCCGGCAAACCGATCGACACCAACAAGTTCTTCGTGGTCAGCCTGAACAACCTCGGCGGCTGCAACGGTTCTACCGGCCCGAGCAGCCTCAATCCGGAAACCGGCAAGCCGTTCGGCGCCGACTTCCCGGTGCTGACCGTGGAAGACTGGGTGCACAGCCAGGCACGCCTGGCCGACCGGCTCGGCATCGGGCAGTGGGCGGCAGTGATCGGCGGCAGCCTCGGCGGCATGCAGGCGCTGCAATGGACCATCACGTATCCGGACCGCGTACGCCACTGTCTGGCCATCGCCTCGGCCCCCAAGCTGTCGGCGCAGAACATCGCCTTCAACGAAGTGGCGCGCCAGGCGATCCTCACCGACCCGGAATTCCACGGCGGCTCATTCCAGGAACACGGCGTGATCCCCAAACGCGGGCTGATGCTGGCGCGGATGGTGGGGCACATCACCTACCTGTCCGACGACTCCATGGGCGAAAAATTCGGCCGCGGCCTGAAGAGCGAAAAGCTCAACTACGACTTCCACAGCGTCGAGTTCCAGGTCGAAAGCTACCTGCGTTATCAGGGCGAAGAGTTCTCCGGGCGCTTCGACGCCAACACCTATCTGTTGATGACCAAGGCGCTGGACTACTTCGATCCGGCGGCCAACTTCGACGATAACCTGGCGAAAACCTTCGAAGGTGCGAAAGCCAAATTCTGCGTGATGTCGTTCACCACCGACTGGCGCTTCTCCCCGGCCCGCTCGCGAGAGCTGGTGGACGCGCTGATGGCCGCGCGCAAGGACGTCAGCTACCTGGAAATCGACGCGCCGCAGGGCCACGACGCCTTCCTGATTCCGATCCCGCGTTATTTGCAGGCGTTCGGCAATTACATGAACCGCATTACGTTGTGAGAAAGCCATGAGAGCTGATCTGGAAATCATCCAGGAGTGGATCCCCGCCGGCAGCCGTGTACTCGACCTCGGTTGCGGCGACGGCGAGTTGCTGACCTGGCTGCGCGACCACAAGCAGGTCACCGGTTATGGCCTGGAAAACGACCCGGACAACATCGCCGAGTGCGTGGCCAAGGGCATCAACGTCATCGAGCAGGACCTGGACAAGGGCCTGGGCAACTTCGCCAGCAACAGCTTCGACGTGGTGGTGATGACCCAGGCCCTGCAAGCTGTGCATTACCCGGACAAGATCCTCGACGAAATGCTGCGGGTCGGCCGCCAGTGCATCATCACCTTCCCCAACTTCGGTCACTGGCGCTGCCGCTGGTATCTGGCGAGCAAGGGCCGGATGCCGGTATCCGAATTCCTGCCGTACACCTGGTACAACACGCCGAACATTCACTTCTGCACCTTCGAAGACTTTGAAGAACTTTGTCGCGAACGTGAGGCGAAGGTCATTGATCGGCTTGCCGTGGATCAACAGCACCGCCACGGGTGGGCCAGTAAGCTATGGCCTAATCTGTTAGGTGAGATCGGTATCTACCGCGTCAGCAGCCCGGGGCTGCAGGATCACAGAATCGCGGTCTGAACCACGACATTGCGAGGAGAACGAACATGGGACGCCTGATTACCGCGTTATTGGCCGCCTGCCTGAGCCTGTCGGCCGTGGCCGCCGATGCCATCAAGAGCGAGCGCCAGGAAACCTTCGGCGACGTGACGGTGCACTACAACACCTTCAACTCGACCTACCTGCAACCGGACATCGCCAAGGCTGCCGAGCTGATCCGCAGCAAGAACCAGGGCGTGATCAATGTCTCGGTGATCAAGGATGGCAAGCCGTTGATCGCCAACGTCACCGGTACGGTGAAAGATCTGACCAGCCAGAGCGTGACCCTGAATTTCCGTCAGGTCACCGAACAGGGCGCGATCTACTACATCGCCCAGTACCCGGTGGAACAGCAGGAAACCCGCACCTTCGAAATCAAGGTGCAGACCGGCGACAAGATCAACACCATCAATTTCAACCAAGAGCTTTTCCCTGGCCAATGATCAATCTCAAGCAACTCGTACTGGCCAGCCATAACGCCGGCAAACTCAAGGAACTCCAGGCCATGCTCGGCAAATCGGTGCACCTGCGCTCGATCGGCGAATTCAGCAGCGTGGAACCGGAAGAAACCGGTCTGTCGTTCGTCGAGAACGCGATCCTCAAGGCCCGCAACGCGGCGCGTATTTCTGGGCTGCCGGCGCTGGCTGACGATTCGGGTCTGGCGGTGGATTTCCTCGGCGGTGCGCCGGGCATCTACTCGGCGCGCTATGCCGACGGCAAAGGCGATGCGGCGAACAACGCCAAGCTGCTCGACGCCTTGAAGGATGTGCCTGAAGCCGAACGCGGCGCACAGTTCGTCTGCGTGCTGGCGCTGGTGCGTCACGCTGACGATCCGCTGCCGATCCTGTGCGAAGGCCTGTGGCACGGACGCATCCTGACCGCCGCCAGCGGCGAGCACGGTTTTGGTTACGATCCGCTGTTCTGGGTGCCGGAGCGTAACGTGTCCAGCGCCGAGCTGAGCCCGAGCGACAAGAACCAGATCAGCCACCGCGCCCGTGCAATGGATCTGCTGCGCCAGCGTCTGGGCTTGAAATGACCGATAGCTCCTGCGCGTCGTCGCTGATTATCGGCGGCGCCGCCTCCTCGCCTCGGGCACCGTTGCCGACGCTGCCGCCCCTGGCGCTGTACATCCACATTCCGTGGTGTGTGCGCAAATGCCCGTATTGCGACTTCAACTCCCACACCGCCAGCCCCGTGCTGCCGGAGCAAGAGTACGTCGACGCGATGCTGGCCGACCTCGACCAGGATCTGCACGCGGTGTATGGCCGTGAGTTGAGTTCGATCTTCTTTGGCGGCGGTACACCGAGTCTGTTCAGCGCACAAGCCCTTGGTCGCTTGCTGGAAGGCGTCAAACAGCGCATCCCATTTGCCGATGACATCGAAATCACCCTGGAAGCCAACCCCGGGACCTTCGAACAGGAGAAGTTCGTCGCCTACCGCAAACTGGGGATCAATCGCCTGTCGATCGGTATCCAGAGCTTCCAGCAGGAAAAACTCAAGGCCCTCGGCCGCATCCACAACGGCGATGAAGCGGTACGCGCCGCCGGCATGGCGCGCCAGGCCGGGTTCGATAACTTCAACCTCGACTTGATGCACGGCTTGCCGGACCAGTCGCTGGACGATGCCTTGAGCGACCTGCGTCAGGCCATCGAACTGAAGCCGACACACATTTCCTGGTATCAGCTGACGCTGGAGCCGAACACCGTGTTCTGGAACCAGCCGCCAGTGCTGCCGGAAGACGATACGTTGTGGGACATTCAAGAGGCTGGTCAGGCGCTGCTGGCCGAGCACGGTTACGCGCAGTACGAAGTTTCCGCCTATGCGCAACCGGGCCGCCCGGCGCGGCATAATCTCAACTACTGGAGTTTCGGCGACTTCATCGGCATCGGCGCCGGCGCCCACGGCAAGCTCAGTCACCCGGACGGGCGCATCGTGCGCACCTGGAAGACGCGCCTGCCAAAGGACTACCTCAACCCGGCCAAAAGCTTCCAGGCCGGCGAGAAAGCCCTGACCAACGACGAGATGCCGTTCGAGTTCCTGATGAACGCCCTGCGCCTGACTGCCGGCGTGGAATCACGCCTGTATCCCGAGCGCACCGGCCTGCCGCTGGAGAGCCTCGACGAACACCGCCGCGAGGCCGAACAAAGCGGCCTGTTGCAGGTCGAACCGTCACGTCTGGCGGCCACCGAGCGCGGACAACTCTTTCTCAATGACTTGCTGCAAAAATTTCTGAGCTGATTAGCTCCCGGGGAAACCGCATGGATTTGATACTCGACCTGCTCGCCACCGTGTCCCGCTGGAGCCGCAGCAACCTCTCGGAAATCGCCCTGGCCCTGGTGGGCTGCCTGCTGGTGCTGTTCGGTGCCGACTTCAAAGGCTGGGTCGAGCAACGCCTGGGCAGCATTGCCGGCGCCCTGCGTGTGCCGCTGATGGCCCTGCTGTGCATGATCGGCAGCGGCGCCGCGCTGATCTACGCCACGCCTTGGGTGGTGAAGGGGTTGAGCCAGTTCAACAACTACAGCCTGGCGCCGGTGTTGTTGGTGGTGCTGGTGCTGATTGGCGTGGTCGCTGACCGCCGCTGATTTTCAGCACACACAGAACGCAAATGTGGGAGCGGGCTTGCTCGCGAAAGCGGTAGATCATTCGATATTGATATCGACTGACATGACGCCTTCGCGAGCAAGCCCGCTCCCACATTTATTGTTGCGTGATATTCAGGACTGCTTCTCGAACTTCAGATCCCACACGCCATGCCCAAGACGCTCGCCGCGGCGTTCGAACTTGGTGATCGGGCGCTCGGCCGGGCGTGGTACGCACTTGCCGTCTTCGGCGAGGTTGCGATAGCCCGGGGCGACGTTCATCACTTCCAGCATGTATTCGGCGTACGGCTCCCAGTCGGTGGCCATGTGCAGAATGCCGCCAACCTTCAGCTTGCTGCGCACCAGTTCAGCGAAGGACGCCTGAACGATGCGGCGCTTGTGGTGGCGGCTCTTGTGCCACGGATCCGGGAAGAACAGCATCAGGCGATCGAGGCTGTTGTCGGCGATGCAGCGATTGAGCACTTCGATCGCGTCGCAATCGTAGACCCGCAGGTTGGTCAGGCCTTGAGTCAGCACGCCGTTGAGCAGCGCGCCGACACCCGGACGGTGAACCTCGACACCGATGAAATCCTGTTCCGGCGCAGCGGCGGCCATTTCCAGCAGCGAGTGGCCCATGCCGAAACCGATCTCCAGCGAACGCGGCGCGGCGCGGCCGAACACCTGGTCGTAATCCACCGGCGCATCGGCCAGCGGCAGGACGAACTTCGGCGCGCCCTGATCCAGGCCGCGCTGCTGGCCTTCGGTCATGCGCCCGGCGCGCATCACGAAACTCTTGATGCGGCGGTGTTGGCGCTCGTCGCCTTCTTCCGTCTGGATTGGCGTGTCGTTCGATTCAGTCATCAATAGCTCTTACTTGATCAGACCATCCAGCGGCGAAGAGGCGCTGGCATAGAGTTTTTTCGGCATGCGGCCGGCGAGGTAGGCCAGACGGCCCGCGACCATCGCGTGTTTCATGGCTTCGGCCATCATGATCGGCTGCTGGGCGTGAGCGATGGCCGAGTTCATCAGCACCGCGTCACAGCCCAGCTCCATCGAGATGGTGGCGTCGGAAGCGGTACCGACACCGGCATCCACCAGCACCGGAATTTTGGCTTCTTCGAGGATGATCTGCAGGTTGTACGGGTTGCAGATCCCCAGGCCCGAACCGATCAGACCGGCCAGCGGCATGACCGCGATGCAGCCGATTTCCGCCAGTTGCCGGGCGATGATCGGGTCGTCGCTGGTGTAAACCATCACGTCGAAGCCTTCCTTGACCAGCACTTCGGCGGCCTTGAGGGTTTCGATCACGTTGGGGAACAGGGTTTTCTGGTCGGCCAGCACTTCCAGCTTCACCAGGTTGTGGCCGTCGAGCAGCTCACGGGCCAGGCGGCAGGTGCGCACGGCTTCGACCGCGTCGTAGCAGCCGGCGGTGTTCGGCAGGAAGGTGTAGCGATCCGGCGACAGCACTTCGAGCAGGTTCGGCTCGCCTTCGATCTGGCCCAGGTTGGTGCGGCGCACCGCGAAGGTGACGATCTCGGCACCCGAGGCTTCGATGGCCAGGCGGGTTTCTTCCATGTCACGGTACTTGCCGGTACCGACCAGCAAACGCGACTGGTAAGTACGACCGGCCAGAACGAAAGGCTTGTCGCTACGAACGATGCTCATGGGGAATCCTCTGTTGGGGTGAGGGTCTTGCAGAATTCTCGGCCCGTGCAGGCCTGGCGACTAGCCGCCGCCGATGGCGTGCACCACTTCGACGTTGTCGCCGTCGTTCAAAGTGGTGTCGGCATGCTGGCTGCGCGGGACGATATCCAGATTGAGTTCGACCGCGACGCGGCGTCCGGTCAGATCCAGACGGGTCAGCAGGGCCGCAACGGTTTCACCGTCGGGCAGTTCAAAGGATTCACCGTTCAACTGAATGCGCATGCGCAACGCCGCCATCACTTTTTAGGGGGTGGCATTCTAGCCCGATCATGACCTAAAGGTCAGCACCAAGCGTCAAGCGGTTGGCTGCAGGCGCCAGGCGGCGAGCCCGAGGCACAGCCAGCCGATCAGGAATGCCAGGCCACCGAACGGAGTGATGATGCCGAGCTTGCCGATGCCGAGGGTGGTCAGCAGGTACAGGCTGCCGGAGAACAGCAGGATGCCGACGGTGAACGAGATGCCGGCCCAGGCGACCAGCCGCCTCTGAAGCTGGGTGGCCAGCAGCGCCACGCCGAACAGCGCCAGCGCGTGCACCAGTTGATAGGTGACGCCGGTGTGGAAGATCGCGAGGTACTCCGGGGTCAGCCGGTTTTTCAGGCCGTGGGCGGCGAATGCGCCGAGGCCGACACCGGTGAAACCAAAGAAGGCAGCCAGCATCAGAAAGCTACGCAGCATGTAGAACTCCAGTCAGACTCGATCGGCAGGGTCTGTATAATGGCCCGCTCAACCGGTTCGGCCAAGCCATCTCTATGCTGCGTTTATCTCTCCGTCGTTTCACGAAGGCCCTGCTCTGGTTCGCGGGCGGCAGCGTATTGCTGGTGTTGGTGTTTCGCTTCGTGCCGCCACCGTTCACGGCGCTGATGGTCGAGCGCAAGATCGAATCCTGGGTCGACGGCGAGCCGATCGATCTGCAACGCACCTGGAAGCCATGGGACGAGATTTCCGATGACCTGAAGGTCGCGGTGATTGCCGGCGAAGACCAGAAATTCCCCGAGCACTGGGGTTTTGACCTGAGTGCAATCAAGGCCGCACTGGCCCACAACGAACTCGGCGGCTCGATCCGCGGTGCCAGCACCTTGAGCCAACAAGTGTCGAAGAACCTGTTTTTGTGGTCCGGTCGCAGCTATCTGCGTAAAGGTCTAGAGGCGTGGTTTACTGCGCTGATCGAAGTGTTCTGGCCCAAGCAGCGGATTCTCGAGGTGTACCTGAACAGTGTCGAATGGGATGACGGCGTGTTTGGTGCCGAAGCAGCGGCAAGGCATCACTTTGGCGTAGGTGCCAGGTCGCTGTCCCGACAGCAGGCGAGTTACCTGGCGGCGGTGCTGCCGAATCCCCGAGTCTGGAGCGCCAGCCATCCGACCGCTTACGTGTCGCGCCGAGCCGGCTGGATTCGCCAGCAGATGAGCCAGCTGGGTGGCGACAGCTATCTGCTGACACTCAATGATTCCCGCCGGGCGCCCTGGGCCCAATGACTTTGTGACAGGCAAACAAAAACGCCCCGATCATCACTGATCGGGGCGTTTTTTATTGCCGGACTACCGGTTATGCGGCAATCGACAACTTGAGCTTGTTCATCGCGCTCTTCTCGAGCTGACGGATCCGCTCGGCCGACACGTTGTACTTCTGCGCCAGGTCGTGCAGCGTGGCTTTCTCTTCTGCCAGCCAGCGCTGGTAGAGGATGTCGCGGCTGCGTTCGTCCAGCACTTCCAGCGCTTCGTGCAGGTTGTGATTGGAATTGTCGCTCCAGTCGGCATCTTCCAGTTGACGCGCCGGGTCGTACCGGTGGTCTTCCAGGTAATTGGCCGGTGACTGGAAAGCACTGTCGTCGTCGGCTTCGGCAGCCGGGTCGAAGGCCATGTCATGGCCGGTCAGGCGACTTTCCATCTCACGCACTTCACGCGGCTCGACACCGAGGCTTTCCGCCACACGGTGGACTTCCTCGTTGTTCAGCCAGGCCAGACGTTTCTTCTGGCTGCGCAGATTGAAGAACAGCTTGCGCTGGGCCTTGGTGGTCGCGACTTTCACGATCCGCCAGTTGCGCAGGATAAACTCGTGAATCTCGGCCTTGATCCAGTGCACCGCGAAGGACACCAGACGCACGCCCATTTCCGGGTTGAAACGCTTCACGGCCTTCATCAGACCGACGTTGCCTTCCTGGATCAGGTCAGCCTGAGCCAGACCGTAGCCGGAATAGCTACGGGCGATGTGTACGACAAACCGCAGGTGGGCGAGCACCATCTGCCGAGCCGCCCCCAAATCCTGCTCATAGTAGAGACTCTCGGCCAGTTCACGCTCCTGCTCCGGCGTCAGCAATGGAATGCTGTTGACGGTGTGTACATAAGCTTCCAGGTTTGCGCCCGGAACCAATGCATACGCAGGTTGCAAAGAATTGGTCATACGAAAAAACCTCCGACTTACATACTCGCGCCTTTCGGCACTGCGAAAAATTGACCGGGAACTCAAGTACAAGTTCCCAAAAAACCGCAAGGCCAATCACGCGCAAAAAAGATTCTACTTCGGCGCCAGCTCCCTGAGATGACGTGCGACTGCAATCCATGCACCGATATAACCCAACAGCACCGCGCCAAGCAAGAGCGACAGACCGTCGGCAACTGGCACTCCGGCCAGTGCGAAATCACTGCCGTACAAGCCGGCCAGCCCAACCACCGCGTCGTTCAGCCAGTTCAGGCCGAACGCCAGCACACCCCAGGACAGCAGCCCTGCACCGAAGCCATACAACGCGCCCATATAAAGGAAGGGACGACGCACATAGCTGTCGGTGCCGCCGACGAGTTTAATCACTTCTATCTCTGTGCGGCGGTTTTCAATATGAAGACGAATGGTATTGCCTATCACCAAAAGTAATGCGGAAACCAGCAACACCGTCAGACCGAAGACAAAGCGGTCGCCGAGCTTGAGGATGGCGGCCAGACGCTCGACCCAGACTAGATCAAGTTGCGCCTGTTGTACCTTGGGTAACTCGGAAAGTTTTTGTCTTAATGCTTCCAGGGTCGACTTGTCGACCTCCTTCGGCGTCACCAGCACCACGCCCGGCAGCGGGTTTTCCGGCAGCTCGCGCAGGGCTTCGCCCAATCCGGACTGCTGCTGGAACTCTTCCAGCGCCTGGTCGCGGCCGACATATTCAGCATCAGCTACGCCGGGCATGCCTTTGATCTGATCACGCAATGCTTCGCCCTGGGCCGGGCTGGCCTCAAGCTCCAGGTACAGCGAGATCTGCGCCGCGCGCTGCCATGAACCACCCAGACGCTCGACATTGTTCAGCAACAGTGACAGGCCCATCGGCAGACTCAGCGCAACCGCCATCACCATGCAGGTGAAGAAGCTGCCGATCGGCTGCTTGCCGAGACGGCGCAGGCTGTCGATCCAGCTGGCGCGGTGACTTTCGATCCAGGCACGGAACAACGTGGCAAAGTCTGGCCCGTCGTCATCGTCGTGCTTTTTCTTCTTTGGCGGTTGCGGATCGGCGGCCTTCGGAGCCACGCGCTCGGAAACCTTCGGACTGCGTGTCGCACTCATACGCCGGCCTCCCCGTCGCCGATCAATCGGCCGCGTTGCAGGGTCAGCATGCGATGGCGCATGCGCGCAATCAGCGCCAGGTCGTGACTGGCGATCAGCACGCTGGTGCCCAGACGGTTGATATCTTCGAACACACCCATGATCTCGGCCGCCAGACGCGGGTCGAGGTTACCGGTCGGTTCGTCCGCCAGCAGCAAGGCCGGACGGTGAACGATGGCGCGGGCAATGCCGACGCGCTGTTGTTGACCGGTGGACAGGTCGCCGGGGTACAGATCGGCCTTGTCCGACAGCGCCACGCGCTCCAGCGCCGAATCGACGCGCTTGGCGATCTCGACCTTGGACAGCCCGAGAATCTGCAACGGCAGCGCGACGTTGTTGAACACCGTGCGATCGAACAACAGTTGATGGTTCTGGAACACCACACCGATCTGCCGACGCAGGAACGGAATCTGCGCATTGCTGATGGTGCTCAGGTCTTGCCCGGCCAGCAACAGTTTGCCACTGGTCGGACGTTCCATCGCCAGCAGCAGGCGCAACAACGTGGATTTACCGGCACCGGAGTGGCCGGTGACAAACAGGAACTCGCCGCGACGGACTCGAAAGCTCAGCTCATGCAAGCCGACGTGACCGTTCGGGTAGCGCTTACCGACCTGTTCGAAACGAATCATGAACGCTCCCGCTCGGCAAACAGTGCCTGGACAAAGGGTTCGGCTTCAAAGGTACGCAGATCGTCGATGCCTTCACCGACGCCGATGTAGCGGATCGGCAGACCAAACTGCTTGGCCAGGGCAAAAATCACCCCGCCCTTGGCCGTGCCGTCGAGCTTGGTCAGCGCCAGGCCGGTCAGTTCGACAGTCTGGTTGAATTGCTTGGCCTGATTGATGGCGTTCTGGCCGGTACCGGCATCGAGCACCAGCAGCACTTCGTGCGGCGCATCGGCGTCGAGCTTGCCGATTACCCGGCGAACCTTTTTCAGTTCTTCCATCAGGTTGTCTTTGGTGTGCAGACGACCGGCGGTGTCGGCGATCAGCACGTCGATGCCACGGGCCTTGGCGGCCTGCACGGCGTCGAAGATCACCGAGGCCGAGTCCGCGCCAGTGTGCTGGGCGATCACCGGGATCTTGTTGCGCTCACCCCAGACCTGTAACTGCTCGACAGCCGCAGCACGGAACGTGTCACCCGCGGCGAGCATGACCTTCTTGCCCTCCAGTTGCAGCTTCTTCGCCAGTTTGCCGATGGTGGTGGTCTTGCCGGCGCCGTTGACACCGACCACAAGGATCACGAACGGCTTGTTCTGCGAAACGATCTTCAGCGGTTGCTCGACCGGTTTGAGCATCGCGGCCAGCTCGGCCTGCAGGGATTTGTACAGGGCGTCGGAATCGGCCAGTTCCTTGCGGGCGACCTTCTGGGTCAGGCGCTGGATGATGACCGACGTCGCCTCGACGCCAACGTCGGCGGTCAGCAGACGGGTTTCAAGATCGTCGAGCAGATCGTCATCGATGGCTTTCTTGCCGAGGAACAGGCTGGCCATGCCCTCGCCGATGCTGGCACTGGTCTTGGACAGGCCTTGCTTGAGCCGGGCGAAGAAGCCGGCCTTGGTTTCCTCGGTGCGCGGGGCCTGGACAGGGGTTTCGACGACAGCGACAGGCGCAGCGACTATCGGTGCAGGTGCAGGTGCAGGTGCAGCGACTATCGGCGCAACCGGGGCAGCGACCACAGGCTCGGGAATGACAGGAGCAGGTTCGACCACCGGCGGCTGAACAGGCTCAGGCGTGAATGCAACCGGTGCCGGAATCGGCGGCGTAATGTGCGGCGCAGCCTCTTCAACCAGTGCCACCGGCTCTTCGGCCACCGGCAAGGTCAGCCACGGCTGGGCGGCCGGGGTCAGGGGCAGTTCAGCGGCGGTCGGCGCTACAGGCTCGGCCTCGGCCACCGGTTGCAGCACCGGCTCGGCAATCGGAAGCACAACCGGTGCCGGCACTTCTTCTATGACAGGTGCTGGCGCCGGGGCTGGCTCAGGAATGGCAGTCGGCTGTTCGACGACGGGTTCCTGCGGCTTTTTGCGCAGCCATCCGAACAGGCTTTTTTTCTCGCCAGCCGCAGCTGGGGTCTTCTTGTCGTCGTTGGAACCAAACATGGAGGACGGCTATCTCACGGTAGCGACGCGCCACAGGGGCGCCCCGGCAAATAAATATTCGATGCAGAACAGACTGTGTTTCATCCAGCTTGTTCACGCGCAACATTTTGTCGAGGTGCAAGCGGCACCTCAAAAGATTGATCAACACGAAGGACTGGTAGGCCATCGTCGGGGAAAAAGCAGAGTCTAGCGGACAAAATCCAGATTAAATCCGCAAATAGCATCACCTGCCTGCCGATCAAAGGCCTTATAGGCGTGGCCCCCAGTAAAACGGATCAGTATCCTAGCACCCTCTCGCCCGCCGACGCTAAGACCAAGCGGGCAGCCCAACAGGTTTAAAAACGAATGAATGCTCTAGCCCGCCGCGCCGCAGGCCTGTTGCTCAGCACAGTCTGCCTGCCCCTTTCGGCCCTGGCGGCCGACCCGCAACCGACTCACGAATTCACCCTAGACAACGGCTTGAAGATCGTCGTGCGCGAAGACCATCGCGCACCGGTGGTGGTGTCGCAGGTCTGGTACAAGGTCGGTTCCAGCTACGAAACCCCGGGCCAGACCGGTCTGTCCCACGCCCTCGAACACATGATGTTCAAGGGCAGCGAAAAAGTCGGCCCCGGCGAAGCCTCGCTGATCCTGCGCGACCTCGGCGCCGAAGAGAATGCCTTCACCAGCGACGACTTCACCGCTTATTACCAAGTGCTGGCCCGCGACCGTCTGGGCGTGGCCTTCGAACTGGAAGCCGACCGCATGGCCAACCTGCGCCTGCCGGCCGACGAGTTCGCCAAGGAAATCGAAGTCATCAAGGAAGAGCGCCGCCTGCGCACCGACGACAAGCCGATGTCCAAGGCCTACGAGCGCTACAAGGCCATGGCCTACCCGGCCAGCGGCTATCACACGCCGACCATCGGCTGGATGGCTGACCTGGAGCGGATGAAGGTCGAAGAGCTGCGTCACTGGTATCAGTCCTGGTACGTGCCGAACAACGCCACGCTGGTGGTGGTCGGCGACGTGACCCCGGACGAGGTGATGACCCTTGCTCAGCGCTACTTCGGGCCGATCCCGAAACGCGACGTGCCGCCGGCGAAAAAGCCGCTGGAACTGGCCGAGCCCGGCGAACGCCAGATCACCCTGCACGTGCAGACCCAACTGCCGAGCCTGATGCTCGGTTTCAACGTTCCAAGCATCGCCACCGCCGAAGACAAACGTTCGGTCAACGCCTTGCGCCTGATTTCGGCGTTGCTGGACGGCGGCTACAGCGGCCGCATCCCGACACAACTGGAGCGCGGCGAAGAGTTGGTGTCCGGCGGTTCATCGAGCTACGACGCCTACACGCGCGGTGACAGCCTGTTCACCCTGTCGGCCACGCCGAACACCCAGAAGAAAAAGACCATGGCCCAGGCTGAAGCCGGCCTGTGGAAACTGCTGGAACAGCTGAAAACCTCCGCGCCGTCCGCCGAAGAGCTGGAACGTGTGCGTGCCCAGGTCATCGCCGGCCTGGTCTTCGAGCGCGATTCGATCACCAGCCAGGCCACCGCCATCGGCCAACTGGAGACCGTCGGTCTGTCGTGGAAGCTGATGGACACCGAACTGGCGGATCTGGAAAGCGTCACCCCGCAAGACATCCAGAACGCCGCCAAGCTGTATTTCACCCGCGAACGTCTCAGCGTCGCCCATGTCCTGCCACTGGAGACGACTCATGAGTGAGCGCAAAACCCCACGCCTGCTGCTCGGCCTGATCGCCGTGGCCATCATCGGCTCCGCCGCGCTCTATCTGGCGCCGAGCGACGACAGCAAGGCCAGCGAAGCGCTGGATAACGCCAAGTCCAGCCAGAAGCTGCAATCGCTGGCCGAACTCGACGGCAAGGCCCCGGCCAGCCGCAAGCTCGACGTACAGACCTGGAACACCGCCGAAGGCGCCAAGGTGCTGTTCGTCGAGGCTCGCGAACTGCCGATGTTCGACATGCGCCTGATCTTTTCCGCCGGCAGCAGCCAGGACGGCAATGCACCGGGCCTGGCCCTGTTGACCAACGCCATGCTCAACGAAGGTGTGGCGGGCAAGGACGTCGGCGCCATCGCTCAAGGCTTCGAAGGCCTGGGCGCGGACTTCGGCAACGGCGCCTATAAAGACATGGCCATCGCGTCGCTGCGCAGCCTCAGTGCTGCCGACAAACGCGAGCCGGCGCTGAAGCTGTTCTCGGAAGTGGTGGGCAAACCGACCTTCCCGGCCGACTCCTTCGCGCGCATCAAGAACCAGATGCTCGCCGGTTTCGAGTACCAGAAACAGAACCCCGGCAAACTCGCCAGCCTGGAATTGATGAAGCGTCTGTACGGCGATCATCCGTATGCCCATTCCAGCGACGGCAATGCGCAAAGCGTGCCGAAGATCACGCTGGCGCAACTGCGTGAATTCCACGCCAGGGCCTATGCGGCCGGCAACGTGGTGATTGCGCTGGTGGGCGATCTGTCCCGCAGCGAAGCCGAGGCGATTGCCAACCAGGTGTCCGCTGCGCTGCCAAAAGGCCCGGCGCTGGCGAAAGTCGAGCAACCGACCGAGCCGAAAGCCGGCATCGGCCACATCGAGTTTCCGTCGAAGCAGACCAACCTGATGCTCGCGCAACTGGGCATCGACCGTGATGACCCGGACTATGCCGCACTGTCGATGGGCAACCAGATCCTCGGGGGCGGTGGCTTCGGCACCCGTTTGATGAGCGAAGTCCGCGAGAAACGCGGCCTGGCCTACGGCGTGTATTCGGCGTTCAGCCCGATGCAGGCGCGCGGCCCGTTCATGATCAATCTGCAGACCCGCGCGGAAATGAGCGAAGGCACCCTGAAACTGGTGCAGGACGTGCTCGCCGACTACCTGAAGACCGGCCCGACCCAGAAAGAACTCGATGACGCCAAGCGCGAACTGGCCGGCAGCTTCCCGCTGTCCACAGCGAGCAACGCCGATATCGTCGGCCAGCTCGGCGCCATGGGCTTCTACAATCTGCCGTTGAGCTATCTGGACGATTTCATGCGTCAGTCCCAGAGCCTGACCGTCGAGCAGGTCCGCGACGCCCTGAACAGACACCTGAGCACGGACAAAATGGTCATCGTCAGCGCTGGCCCGACCGTGCCGCAAAAGCCGTTACCGGCCCCATCTGATAAACCTGCCGAGCAGCCGCTCGGGGTTCCGGAGCATTAATGGCCAGTCCAAAGAAACCTGTACAAAAACTGCACAACGGTGTGAACCAGTTGCGCATCATCGGCGGCGAATGGCGCAGCCGCAAACTGAGCTTCCCGGATGCGCCGGGCCTGCGTCCGACGCCGGACCGGGTACGCGAAACCCTGTTCAACTGGCTCGCGCCATACGTTGCCGGGGCCAAGGTGCTCGATCCGTTCGCCGGCAGCGGCGCGCTGTTTCTGGAAGCGCTGTCCCGTGGCGCGTCCATGGGCCAGGCACTGGATGCCAGCCATGTCGCGGTCTCCAGCCTGAAAGAACACCTCGGCACGCTGCGCTGCACCAACGGCCACGTGCAGACCGCCGACGCCCTGCGCTATCTGGAAACCCAGACCGCGACCGCGTTCGACCTGGTGTTCCTCGACCCGCCGTTCAACCAGAACCTGTTGCCTGCCGTGTGCACGCTGCTGGAAGAACGCCAATGGCTGGCGGATGATTCGTGGATCTACACTGAAAGTGAAACCGCGCCATCGACCCTCGGCCTGCCAGGCAGCTGGCGCCTGCACCGCGAACAGAAATCCGGGCGGGTGTACTACGCGTTGTGGCAACGCAGCGTGCCCTCTCCTGACGTCTGATGAACGCAGTATTCGGCGTGCGGTAGATAACTACCGCACGCCGCCCGCGCAAAATCTCCACAGTGGATTACGCATTTCAGTAATCCATTGAGGACGAATCATTTATGGACACTTTGTGCAGCAGGATGCTGCCTTGTCTGGCCTTTGCCCCGCTGCTGGCGCTGGCCGACCCACTACCGACTACCCACGAGTTTCTGCTGGACAACGGATTGAAGGTCATCGTCCGCGAAGATCACCGGGCCCCGCTGGTCACCTCCCAACTGTGGTTCAACGTCGGATCGGCCGACGAAGCGCCAGGCCAGACAGGGCTGTCGCATGCACTGGAACACATGCTTTACAAGGGCAGCAGCAAGACTTGCCCGGGCGAGGCGTCCGCGATCCTGGAGTCGTTGGGGGCATCGGAAAATGCCTTTACCAGCAAAGACGTCACTGCCTACCATCAGACGCTGCCCAAGCCTTATCTGGGGGTTGCGTTCGAATTGATGGCCGACATGATGTCGACTGCTCACCTCAAACCCGAAGACTTCGCCTCCGAGATCAGTGTCATTCAAGAAGAGCGCCGCTTGAATGTGGAAGACAGTTCTCTGGACACCGCCATGGAACGTCTGGAAACCCTGGCCTACCCATCCAGCAGCTACCGAACGCCCGTCATCGGCTGGATGAATGACCTGCACGGTTTGAACACCACTCAGTTGCGGGACTGGTATGAGTCACGCTATGCCCCCGGCAATGCCACGCTGGTAGTCGTCGGTGACGTCACGCTCGATTACGTTCAGCCCCTGGCTCAGCGCTACTTCGGCGGCCTCGCCAGTCGCCCTTTTCCCCAAGCCGTGAAACCGCGAGAACTGTCGGAACCGGGAGAGCGCCGAATCACACTGAACCAACCGGTTCCTGCCCCCGAACTGATCATGGCATTCAACGTTCCCAGCCTGGCTACTGCAGAGACATATCAGACCGCGCATGCATTGCGCCTGATCGAAATGTTGCTGGCAGGCTCCCAGAGCGCACGTCTGCAAAAACGCCTGCTGCACCATGAACATATGCTCAGTCACGTCGACGCCAGCTATGACCTTTACAGTCGTGGCGACACCCTCCTGATATTGCGCACCCGACTCGACAACTCGCACTCGGCCAGTCCTGACGAGGCGCAATCAAGAGTCTGGGATCTGCTCGAGGAGCTGCGTACCACGCCTCCTCCCATCGACGAACTGGAACGCGCGCGAACCCAATTGATCGCCCGAAGTTTTTTTGCACGAGATTCGATCGATAGCACTGCCCAACATCTGGCCGCACTCGAGAGCATTGGCCTGTCGTGGCAATTGCTCGATCAGGAGATTGCCGAGTTAAAGAGCGTGACGCCTGAGGACATCCGTCAGACCGCTGAAAAATATCTGATCCGCGAACGCCTCAGTACCGCCCATGTGCTCATGGAGAAAAAACATGGATAAATCTGCGCACATCTTTGGGCCTGCCCTGGCCTGTTTCGCATTCATCGGTTGGCTGTCAGCCAGCCCGGCTGCTGCCCTTACCGCGCCAGTCGCCTTTCCCGAGTCCCGATTGCAATCATTGTCGGAAACAGACACGACCCGACAGAGCCCACGCCCATTGATCATCCAGGGCTGGAAAACCACGACAGGCATCAAAACGTTATTCATCCGCACCACGGAGCTGCCGATGTTCGATGTTCACGTCAGCTTCGCCTCCGGCAGCGCACACGATGGCGACACCCCCGGCCTGGCAGCGGTGACCTTCAGCCTGTTCAACGAAGGTGTGAGCGGCAAGCGTGATCATGCAGCGATCGCCGAAGTCTTTGACGGGCTGGGTGCGAAGCTCGGCATGGATCTGGATCAGGAGCGTGCTACCTTCACGTTGCGCAGCCTCAGCGATCCAGACAAAAGCAGCCCGGCCCTGCAATTGTTCACGCAAATGCTGGGGCAGCCTTCTCTTACCGAAGAAGCTCTGCTCAGGGTCAAGAGCGAGCTTCGCGGGTTACAGCTGGCACAACAGCAACAACCTGCGGAAATTGCTGCGCAACGCCTTCAGGAGCTGCTGGCCCCGGACACGCCATACGCCCGTCCGCTCTACGGAACCGATGCCGGCCTGACCTCGATCACCCGCCAGGCCGTACAAACGTTCCACCGCCAAACCCACTCGGCAAGCCAAACACAAATTACGTTGGTGGGAGATCTTTCCGTCGAACAGGCGCAGGCCATCAGCCTGCAAATCACCAACGCACTCCCCGCGCCCCTCGTCGCACTCCCCGCAGTCGAACCGCCCAAATCGTTCGGCATTGAAATGCATCGCCATGTCGAGCGTGCACAGGAACAGACTCACGTATTGCTTGGGCAACCGAGCCTGTCGCGCCAACACGACGACTTCGTCGCGCTGTATGCCGCGACGCAGATTTTCGGCAGGGGTGCGAACTCCCGTCTGATGACCGAACTGCGGCACAAACGCGGTCTCGTGTACGACGCCAGCATTCGCACCAAAGACTGGGCGGGCAGCGGACTGACATCAATCGCTCTGCAGACCAGCCCCCAATTCGCGAATGAAACGGTGGCACTGGTGAAATCGATGCTCAGCAATTTCCAGCGTGAAGGCCCCTCGCAGGAGGAACTCGATCACTTCAAGCGCGGACTGGCCAACACCAATATCATTGGCAGCGCCAGCAACGAGCAGATTCTCGGGCGCCTGGCCGAGATCAACCGTCATCACTTGCCACTGGACCTGGATTTCTTCGCGCAACAGGTGCAGCGCCTGACGCTTGAGCAGATCAGAATGGCAGTGGACAAACATTTGTCAGACGATCAGTGGCGGGTAGTGACCATAGGTCCCACGGTCCAGCAACTGCCGCTCCCGCAACCGGCCATTGTCCCGACCGTCGAGCCGTCAGGGCATTCGTGTCGCGCTGATGCAGGCTTTGTGGCAAGTTAGACCTCCCTTGAAGTGACAGCGCTTTGCATGACTGTCACTTCATGCATAACACCGTCGAGATTTACCGTGCGCGCACTTCTTTCTCCTTCCGAACCCGGATTTCGTTTCACGCCCGCCTTCGGCCTCGGCAATCCGCACCTGCAAACCTTGTGGGGGCCGCTGTGGCGCAAAACCGTACACCTTGATCGCCAGCGCGAACGGCTGTGGCTGGAGGACGGTGACTTCCTCGACCTCGACTGGCATGGCCCACACAGCGCCGACGCGCCACTGGTGCTGGTCTTGCACGGGCTGACCGGTTCTTCCAACTCGCCTTACGTCGCCGGGATCCAGGCAGCGCTCGCAGCACAGGGCTGGGCCAGTGTCGCGCTGAACTGGCGTGGCTGCTCGGGCGAGCCGAATCTGTTGCCGCGAAGCTACCATTCCGGCGCCAGCGAAGACCTCGCCGAAGCCATCCGTCATCTGAAAGCCAAGCGACCACTGGCGCCGCTGTATGCGGTCGGCTATTCCCTCGGCGGCAACGTGTTGCTCAAGCATCTGGGGGAAACCGGCAGCGCCAGCGGCGTGCTCGGCGCAGTGGCGGTGTCGGTGCCGTTTCGACTGGATCAATGCGCCGACCGTATCGGCCAGGGCTTTTCGAAGGTCTATCAAGCGCACTTCATGCGCGAAATGGTCGCCTACATCAAGAACAAGCAGCGCCAGTTCCAGCACGACGGACGCGAGGACGGTCTGGCCGCACTGGCAGCCCTCGGCTCGCTGGAAAACATGCGTACCTTCTGGGATTTCGACGGCCGGGTGACCGCGCCGCTGCACGGTTTTGTCGATGCCGAGGATTACTATCGCCGTGCGTCGAGCCGCTACTTTCTTGGGGAAATCCGCACGCCGACCCTGATCATTCAAGCGGCGGATGATCCGTTCGTGTTTCCCCACAGCCTGCCGCAGGCCAGCGAGCTGTCGACCTCGACGCAGTTCGAATTGCAGAGCAAGGGTGGCCATGTCGGTTTCGTCGACGGCTCATTCCGCCAACCGGGTTATTACCTGGAACGGCGCATTCCCCAATGGCTGGCCGAATCGGGGCGCGGGTGAGGTCATGAGCGATCAGGGCGAGTCGATCCGTTTCTGGCAAACCGCGCCATTGGCCGGCGTCGAACTGCTCTCGGCGCGCTACATCGAGCATCGTTTCGCCCCGCATGTCCATGACGGCTATGTGATCGGCATGATCATGGCCGGCGCCCAGCGCTACCGCTATCGCGGCGCCGAACACCTGGCGGGCAGTGGCACGCTGGTGCTGATCAACCCGGACGAATTGCACACCGGCCACAAAGGCACCGAGGACGGCTGGCTGTACCGTGCGTTCTATCCGGACACCGGCAAGATTGTCTCGTTGCTCGAAGAACTGGAACTGCCGACCACGCCAATGCCAGCCTTTGGCGCGACGCTGTACCGCGATCCGGATCTGGTCAACGGCTTCAGCCAGTTGCACCGTTTACTGGAAAGCCCCGCCACCGCGCTGCAACAACAGACGGTATGGCGCGAAATGATGATGCGGCTGTTGCAACGCCACGCGGCGGTGCAGATCAACGGCAATCCCGGCAAAGAGCACCGCGCAGTGGCGATGGCCAAGGAGTTGCTGCACACGCAACTGGCGGCGCCGCCCTCGCTGGAAGAACTGGCGGCGGCGGTGAACCTGTCGCCCTTCCACTTCGCCCGGGTGTTCCGCCGCGCCACCGGCATGCCGCCCCACAGCTGGCTGATGCAGCAGCGGATCGCCTGCGCCCGGGGCTTGTTGCAGAGCGGTTGCCTGCCGGTGGAAGTCGCCACCCGGCTGGGTTTTGCCGACCAGAGCCATCTGAGCCGGCAGTTCAAACAGGTTTACGGCGTGGGGCCGGCGGCCTATCGCAGCGCGCGGCTGGATCGCTGAACGCGTTTACTCGCCCGTAGCGATACCGCGCGAAGGCTCGTTGATCCATTCGCTCCACGATCCGGCATACAAAGAACCCAATGGGTAACCCGCCAGGCACAGGGCGAACAGGTTGTGACACGCCGTCACCCCGGAGCCGCAGTAAGCCACCAGATCGTTCGGCGAACGCTCGCCGAGTTTCGCGGCGAAACGCTGCTTGAGCTGATCGGCCGGCAGGAAACGCCCATCGCTGCCCAGGTTGTCGGTGAACGCCGCGCATTGCGCGCCGGGAATGTGCCCCGCTATTGGATCAATCGGCTCCACTTCGCCTTTGAACCGCGGCAAGGCGCGGGCATCGAGCAGGGTCAGGGCCGGCTGGCCCAGGCGCTGCTGCAATTGCTCGGCGCTGAGCAGCAGGCTCATGTCCGGCTGGCCGCTGAAGTTGCCCCGGGCCGCTGACGGTGGATCAAGACTCAACGGCAGCCCCGCCGCATGCCAGGCCTTGAGCCCGCCATCGAGAATGAACACGCCGTCACGCTTGCCCAGCCACGCCAGCAACCACCAGGCCCGCGCCGCATAGGCGCCCGGGCCGTCGTCATACAGAACCACGTCGCTGTCGTTGTCGATGCCGAACGCTTGCAGGCGTTCGATCAGCGCCGCCGGCTCTGGCAGTGGATGGCGACCGGTCACACCCTTGGTCACCGGGCCGCTGAGGTCGCGCTCAAGATCGGCGAAGTGTGCCCCGGCAATGTGCCCCTCGGCGTAGCTGCGCTGGCCGTAATCCGGGTCTTCGAGGGCAAAACGGCAATCGAGAATCACCAGCCCCGGCCGCGCCTTGCGGGCATCCAGTGCGGTCGGGCTGATCAGTTGCGCAATCGGCATAGCGAACGACTCCAGTGAGGAAGTGGGCTTACGGTCTTTCTTCGAGGGCCTGGGCCAGCGGCACGTAGAACTCTTCGAACAAGGCGTTGACCTCATCGCGGGCCTGCTCGGTGACGAACCCTGCTTCCAGCACCAGCACCTGATACACGCCGCGTTTAATGGCCTGCTCGCTGAGGTGGTTGGAGTTTTCCCGGGTGGTGCACAGGAAGCGCACCCAAGAGGTGAGGATGATCCACGCGTTGAGGGTCAGGGATTCGATCTGCACCCGGTCCATTTTCAGGATGCCGGCGGCGACGAAACCTTCATAGATGGCCGCGCCCTGAATCACGCAGCGCTGGGAAAAGCGCCGGTAACGCCCGGCCAGATCCGGATCGCTGTCGAGCAGATGCTCGAGATCGCGATGCAGGAAACGGTAGCGCCACATCGCCGACAGCAGTTCCTTGAGGTAGAAACGCTTGTCTTCGACCGTCGCCGGCCGCCCCTGAGGCGGGCGCAGGAAGCTGTCGACCAGGCTTTCGTACTCACTGAACAGCACAGCGATGATCGCCTGCTTGTTGGGGAAGTGGTAGTACAGATTGCCCGGAGAAATCTCCATGTGGGCGGCGATGTGATTGGTGCTGATGCTGCGCTCGCCCTGCTGATTGAACAGCTCAAGGCTGTTCTGCACGATGCGCTCGCTGGTTTTGATCCGTGGGGCCATGGCTTGAGCTTTAATTCAGAGTGCGTTGGGGGGCATCTTACGACCTAACCGGAATTGGATAAAACCGTGACGCACCAGGAAGTCATTTGACTTTCTAGAGCATAGACTCTAGAAAGTTCCTCACGACAACAAATCCGGAGCCGACAATGACCGCCGATATTGCCTACCTGCAATCGTTGAAACAGCCGTTGGAGGCGCTCAACCGGTTATTCGAAGCCCAGCGCACCGCCTACGCCGCCAACCCGATGCCGCCTGTCGCCCAGCGCCAGCAATGGCTCAAGGCCCTGCGCGATCTGCTGAGCAGCGAACGTCAGGCGCTGGTCGAGGCGATCAGTTCTGACTTCAGCCATCGCAGCGCCGATGAAACCCTGCTCGCCGAGCTGATGCCGAGCCTGCACGGCATTCATTACGCCAGCCGGCATATCAGCCAATGGATGAAGCCTTCTCGGCGCAAGGTCGGCGTCGCCTTCCAGCCGGCATCGGCAAAAGTCGTGTATCAGCCGCTGGGCGTAGTGGGCGTTATCGTGCCGTGGAACTACCCGCTGTTCCTGGCCATGGGCCCGTTGACCGGCGCGCTCGCGGCAGGCAACCGGGTGATGCTCAAACTCAGCGAATCGACCCCGGCCACCGGACTGCTGCTCAAGGAATTGCTGGCGCGGATCTTCCCCGAAGATCTGGTGTGCGTGGTGCTCGGCGAGGCCGATGTCGGTGTAGCGTTTTCGAAACTGCGCTTCGATCACCTGCTGTTCACCGGCGCCACCAGTATCGGCAAGCACGTGATGCGCGCGGCGGCGGAAAACCTCACGCCAGTGACTCTGGAGCTGGGCGGCAAGTCGCCGGCCATCGTTTCCCACGACGTGCCGCTCAAGGACGCCGCCGAACGCATCGCCTTCGGCAAGACCCTCAACGCCGGCCAGACCTGCGTGGCCCCGGACTACGTGCTGGTGCCGGAAGAGCGCGTCGGCGGTTTCGTCGAAGCCTATCGCCAGGCCGTGCGCGGGTTTTATCCGACACTCGCCGACAACCCGGACTACACCGCCATCATCAATGAACGCCAACTGGCGCGTCTCAACGGCTACCTCAGCGACGCCACCAGCAAGGGTGCGCTGCTGATTCCGTTGTTCGACCAGGGCCAGGGCCGACGCATGCCTCACAGCCTGCTGCTGAATGTCAGCGACGAAATGACAGTGATGCAGGACGAAATCTTCGGCCCGCTGCTGCCGATCGTGCCGTACCAGAATCTGGATCAGGCATTTGCTTACATCAATCAGCGACCACGTCCTCTGGCTCTTTACTACTTCGGCTACGACAAGCGCGAACAGAACCGCGTGCTCCATGAAACCCATTCCGGAGGAGTTTGCCTGAACGACACCTTGTTGCATGTGGCCCAGGACGACATGCCGTTCGGCGGTATCGGACCGTCGGGGATGGGCCATTACCACGGGCACGAAGGTTTTCTGACCTTCAGCAAGGCCAAGGGCGTGCTGGTCAAACAGCGCTTCAACGCGGCGAAGCTGATCTACCCGCCGTACGGCAAAACCATTCAGAAACTGATCCAGAAACTGTTCATTCGCTAACGTCACCGCCGGGTAATAACAACAATGCACCCAAGCCTGACCGAATCACCCGCCCTCTCGCGCCGTGGCCTGCTGAAATTCAGCCTGGGCGCCACGGCTTTCCTCGCCACCGCCGGCCTTGGTGCCAGCCTCAGCGGCTGTTCGTCGAGCGTATCGGCCAACGGATTCGCCACGTTGCGCAGCGGTGATCTGCTGTTTCTGCGCGCACTGATTCCAGTAATGCTGGATGGCGCCGTTGCTGTGGAAAAGATGCCCGCCGCTGTCGATGGAACCCTGAAGTCCCTGGACTACAGCCTCGATCACCTGTCGCCGGAAATGCTCAAGCTCACCCGGCAACTGTTCGATGTACTGGGCATGGCGGTGACGCGCGGGCCATTGACCGGAATCTGGGGCAGTTGGGAAAACGCCAGCCCCGAGGCGATCCGCCACTTCCTCGAACGCTGGGAAAACAGCTCGCTGAGCCTGCTGCGCATGGGCCACAGCTCCCTGCAGCAAATGGTGAAGATGGCCTGGTACACCCGCGCCGAATCCTGGGCCCATTGCGGTTACCCCGGCCCGCCCGCCGTTTGAGCCTGGCGACCCACGCAAAAAATAATAAGAGAACCTGATCGATGCCCGTACCCGACCCGTTTCGCGAAGGCCTTGCCCGTGGCTGGAAAACCTACAACGGCGCACAACTGAACGATGACCTGACCCTGGAAGCCGACGTGGCGATCATCGGCAGCGGCGCCGGCGGCGGCACCACGGCGGAAATCCTCAGCGCCGCCGGCTACAAGGTGCTGCTGATCGAAGAAGGCCCGCTCAAGACCAGCAGCGACTTCAAACTGCTGGAAGACCAGGCCTACAGCAGCCTCTATCAGGAAGGCATCGGCCGCATGAGCAAGGACGGCGCAATCACCATCCTTCAGGGCCGCGCGGTCGGTGGCACCACCCTGATCAACTGGACTTCGAGCTTTCGCACCCCCGAGCCGACCCTCGAACACTGGGCCAAGGAACACAACGTCAAAGGCCACAGCCCCGCCGACATGGCGCCGTGGTTCGAAAAAATGGAGCAGCGTCTCGGCGTCGCCCCTTGGAGGGTGCCGCCCAACGCCAACAACGACGTGATCCGCAAAGGCTGCGAACAGCTCGGCTACAGCTGGCACGTGATCCCGCGCAACGTGCGCGGCTGCTGGAACCTCGGCTATTGCGGCATGGGCTGCCCGACCAACGCCAAGCAATCGATGATGGTCACCACCATTCCGGCGACCCTGGAAAAGGGTGGCGAGCTGCTCTATCTGGCCCGCGCCGAAAAACTGCTGATCAACGGCGACAAGGTGACCGGGCTGCGATGCGTGGCGATGGACGAACGCTGCGTCGAACCGACCGGACGCCAGATCACGGTCAAGGCCCGCCATTACGTGCTGGCCGGTGGCGGGATCAACAGCCCAGCCCTGCTGCTGCGCTCGGACGCGCCGGATCCGCATCGACGCCTCGGAAAACGCACCTTTCTGCACCCGGTGAACATGTCCGCCGGGCGCTTCGACGAGGTCATCAACCCGTTTTACGGGGCGCCACAATCGATCTACTCCGACCATTTCCAGTGGAAGGACGGCATCACCGGGCCGATGGCCTTCAAACTCGAAGTGCCGCCGCTGCACCCGGCGCTGGCCGCCACCCTGCTCGGCGGCTTCGGCCAGGAAAACGCCCGGCACATGGCGGATCTTCCGCACACCCACGCCATGCTGGCATTGCTGCGTGACGGCTTTCATCAGGACAGCCAGGGCGGCAGTGTCGAATTGCGTGGCGACGGTTCGCCAGTGCTGGATTATCAGGTGTCGTCCTACGCCTGGGACGGTTTGCGCCGGGCCTTCCACGTCATGGCCGAGATCCAGTTCGCCGGTGGTGCCAAAGCGGTGATGCCGATGCACGCCGATGCGCGTTATGTGAACAGCCTGGCCGAGGCGCGCACGATGATCGACGGCTTGAGCCTTGAGCTGTACCGCACTCGCCTGGGCAGCGCCCACGTCATGGGCGGTTGTGCGATGGGCGAAGACCCGAAGACCGCGGTTACCGACAGCCTTGGCCGCCATCATCAGTTGAGCAATCTGTCGATTCATGACGGCTCGCTGTTCCCCACCAGCATCGGCGCCAACCCGCAGCTGTCGGTGTATGGTCTGACAGCACAACTGGCGACATCCCTCGGCGAACGGTTGAGAAACCCGTGAAAAAGCCGAAGATTCGTACCGCCTATAGTGCTTTCTTACCCAAAAGGCGACTTGGCCGACCGGGACGGCTGCGATACCATCCGACTCCCCAACGGATTCCCGCCAGGACGACGCGATGAACCGAGTGTTGTACCCAGGTACCTTCGACCCTATTACCAAGGGCCATGGCGATCTGGTCGAACGCGCCTCGCGCCTGTTCGATCACGTAATCATCGCCGTTGCCGCCAGCCCCAAGAAAAATCCGCTGTTCCCGCTGGAACAACGGGTCGAGCTGGCCCGCGAAGTCACCAAGCACCTGCCCAACGTGGAAGTGGTCGGCTTCTCGACGCTGCTGGCGCATTTCGCCAAAGAGCAGAACGCCAACGTGTTCCTGCGTGGCCTGCGCGCGGTGTCGGACTTCGAATACGAATTTCAGCTGGCCAACATGAACCGCCAGTTGGCGCCGGATGTGGAGAGCCTGTTTCTCACCCCGTCCGAGCGTTATTCGTTCATTTCCTCGACACTGGTGCGGGAAATTGCAGCCCTGGGCGGCGATATCAGCAAGTTCGTCCACCCGGCAGTGGCTGATGCCCTGACCCTGCGCTTCAAGAAGTAACGACCGTTCAAACGGTGCCCGCGTGCACTGCGGGCGCCAATGCGGCACAATTGCGCGCATTGATTTATTGCGCCCGGGCCCGCCGCCCCGGCTGGAGTTAGCATGTCCCTGATCATCACCGACGATTGCATCAACTGCGACGTCTGCGAACCTGAGTGCCCGAACGCCGCCATTTCCCAAGGCGAAGAGATCTACGTGATCGACCCGAACCTGTGCACCCAGTGCGTCGGCCACTACGACGAGCCGCAGTGCCAGCAGGTCTGCCCGGTGGATTGCATTCCGCTGGACGAAGCCCATCCGGAGACTGAAGAACAGTTGATGGAGAAGTACCGCAAGATTACCGGCAAGGCTTGAGTCTCTGACCGCGATCGCAGCGCAAGGCTGCGATCGCGTCATTCACGCTGCTCGAATCCCTCCCCGGTACATCCCAGACAGCGCACGAACGCCGCTTTCGCCGGTGCCACCACCAGCGCCTCCCCCGCATCGCCGACGCCACCACCCAGCGCGGTAAACGGCAACGACACCACGAACACCCCCGCACCGATCACTGTGGCCGCCACCAGCAAGGGGCGGGCAATCAGCAGATCGCCGATCATGGCGTAGGCCGGTGGATTCTGGATGGCGTAACGCGGATCACCGCTGCCGCCTTCCGTGGCCTGAACGGTCAGGCTGGAACACAGCAGCAGTGCGAGGAAAAGGGCTAGCGAGGATTTCATGGCACGATCCTTCGGGCTGAACAGTGAGACAACTCACTATAGACCGTAGGACTTTTTCAGCTTTTCGTCAGGTCTGGCAGCGCGGGCAGAAAACGCTGGCCCGCTGACCCAGCTTAACGTCTCGAAGGCCTGTGCCGCAGACCTTGCAGTGCTCGCCACCGCGACCGTAAACAAACAGTTCCTGCTGGAAATACCCCGGCTGCCCGTCACCACCGATGAAATCGCGCAACGTGGTACCGCCACGCTCGATGGCAGCGGCGAGGATGCGTTTGATCTCGATCGCCAGCTTCAGATAGCGCGCCCGGGAAATACCCTTGGCTTCGCGGCGCGGATCAATACCGGCGGCGAACAGCGCCTCGGTCGCGTAAATGTTGCCGACGCCCACCACCACCGCGTTGTCCATGATGAACGGCTTGACCGCCATCGACCGTCCGCGTGACAGCTGAAACAACCGCTCGCCATCGAACAGATCGGTCAACGGCTCCGGCCCCAGGCGAATCAGCAACTCGTGATTAAGCGGGTCAGTGCTCCAGAGCATCGCCCCGAAACGCCGTGGATCGGTGTAGCGCAGGGCCAGGCCCGACTCCAGTTCGATGTCGACATGCTCATGCCTGGCCGCCGGCATCCCGACCTCAACCAGCCGCAAATTGCCCGACATGCCCAGATGGCTGATCAGCGTGCCGACTTCGGCGTTGATCAGCAGATACTTGGCGCGCCGCTCGACCAGCACGATGCGCTGCCCGGACAGGCGCACATCGAGGTCCTCGGGAATCGGCCAGCGCAGCCGCCGGTCACGTACGATCACGCGGCTGACGCGCTGGCCTTCCAGGTGCGGGGCGATGCCGCGGCGGGTGGTTTCGACTTCCGGCAATTCAGGCATGAGCGTCTCGAATCAGGAGCGGTTTGATCAGTGTGCGCCGAGTTCGCGGATCGTCTGCTTCAGGGTTTCGAAGTCGTAATCCGAGAGACCGATGTATTCGAGCACCAGCGGCCCGACAGCCTGCCACTCGAAGTCTTCGCTCTGGTTGCCCAGCACCCGGTACGACGCGCAGATATGCTCGGCCATTTTCAGGATCGCCAGCAGGTTTTTCATCTGACTGTTGCGCGAAGTCTCGTCGCTGAAGATCGCCATGGCGTTGTGGTGATTGGCGATGGCCGCGCTGACATGCTCCGGCAGGCGCCAGGACTTGGCCGTGTAGTAACCCACCACCGAATGGTTGGTGTTGTAGACGCGGTTTTCGGTGTCCACCACCCGGCATTCGGCGCTGGCGTTGGCGTAAGCCTCTTCGAGCGTCTTCATATAGTCCGGGAAGCGCTGAAGCATCAACGGCACGCCGCAGTCATGGAACAAGCCCAAGGCGTAGGCCTCGTCGCTCGCCTCGGTACCGACGCGCTTGGCCAGGGTCAGGCAGGTCATGGCCACGTCCTGGGCGGTGTCCCAGAACCGGTTGAGGGTGACGATGGTGTCGTCGTTCATCTCGCCCTTGATCGACATCGCGTTGATCAGATTGATGATCGAACGGCTGCCCAACAGGTTCACCGCGCGCTTGATCGAGGTGATCTTGTTGCTCAGGCCGTAATAGGGCGAATTGACGATTTTCAGCAGTGAGCCGGACAGGCCGGGATCCTGGGAGATCAGCTTGGCGATCGTCTCCAGATCCGGATCGGGCATGTACTGCTCCATTTGCAGATCCACCATGATCTGCGGCTGCGCGGGCACACTGATGCCTTGCAGGGACTGTTGAATCTGTTCGGTGGTCAGCTCTTGGGACATAAGTACACACTCTGGGACAGGCGGCGATTCTAACCCCTAAAAACCGACGAACGACACATCGCGGGGCAGATCGGCGGAAACTTTCATTCAAGACCATCGAGCGAATTCTGCCTTCGTCCGTTTGCGCGCCAGGCCGGGGCGCCACATGTCCAGCATCGAACCTGCATGCATCGCAACACGGTATACTCCCGCTCTTTTTTCCGGAGCGACGTCATGTCCCTGCCTAGCTTGCGCCTCAAAGCCAACGCCGACCGTCGCCTGCGCGCCGGCCACCTGTGGGTCTACAGCAACGAAATCGACGTGGCCGCCACCCCGTTGCACGGCTTCAAGGCCGGCGACCAGGCGATCCTTGAAGCCGCCGGCGGCAAGCCGATGGGCATCGTGGCCATGAGCCCGAACAACCTGATCTGCGCCCGCCTGCTGTCGCGCGACATCAAGCTGGCGCTGGACAAGTCGCTGCTGGTGCATCGCCTGAACGTAGCGCTTTCCCTGCGTCAGCGCCTGTTCGACAAACCGTTCTATCGCCTGGTCTACGGCGACTCCGACCTGCTGCCGGGTCTGGTGGTCGACCGTTTCGGCGACATCCTCGTGGTGCAGATCGCCTCCGCCACCATGGAAGCCCATAAAGATGACGTGATCGCGGCACTGACCCAAGTGCTCAAGCCGAGCGGCATCCTGTTCAAGAACGACTCCGCCGCCCGTGACGCCGAAGGTCTGGAGCGCTACACCGAAACCGTATTCGGCCTGGTACCGGAGTGGGTGCCTCTGGAAGAGAACGGCGTGAAATTCGAAGCCCCGGTGATCCAGGGCCAGAAGACCGGCTGGTTCTACGACCACCGCATGAACCGCGCACGCCTGGCGCCTTACGCCAAAGGAAAACGCGTGCTGGACCTGTACAGCTACATCGGTGGCTGGGGTGTGCAGGCTGCCGCGTTCGGCGCCAGCGAAGTGTTCTGCGTCGATGCATCGGGCTTCGCCCTCGACGGCGTCGAGCGCAATGCCGCGCTGAACGGCTTTGCCGACAAGATGACCTGCATCGAAGGCGACGTCTTTGAAGCCCTGAAGGAGCTCAAGGCCAGCGAAGAGCGCTTCGACGTGATCGTGGCCGACCCACCTGCGTTCATCAAGCGCAAAAAGGACATGAAAAACGGTGAAGGCGCCTACCGCCGCCTGAACGAGCAGGCCATGCGTCTGCTCAACAAGGACGGCATCCTGGTCAGCGCTTCGTGCTCGATGCACCTGCCGGAAGATGATCTGCAGAACATCCTGCTGACCAGCGCCCGCCACCTGGACCGCAATATCCAGCTGCTGGAGCGCGGCGGTCAGGGCCCGGATCACCCGGTACACCCGGCCATTGCTGAAACCCGCTACATCAAGAGCATCACCTGCCGCCTGCTGCCCAACAGCTGACAGGCGCACGGCATTGATGCTGTTGAAAGGGGAGCCTGCGGGCTCCCCTTCTTTTTGTCTTGCACTGTGCTTTCCTACATTTAGCGTCCTGCCGTCGTGCAGGATATTTCCTTAAATACTTTATTTTCCGAAATTTAACTTACACATTCACTCCCAGCCAAAGATCACTCCGACAAAATTACTGGATAATTCCTACTTAATATTTGCTTGCGATTAATCCATTACAAACTATTATTAAGTCGTCACCACGGAGGTGACACCAACTAACCACGAAGCAACAATGAACAAGGAGTTCAATCATGAAAGCAATTACTCTGGAATCCCGCACCCTCGCAAACCTGGCTTTTCTGGTCGCACCTAAAGCCCGCTAAGTAAGGTGGGCGCTGGGTATGCCGGCTACCCAGCGCCTCTGACAACGCACCTATCCAGAGCAGCGTGCCCCAACATGCATATAAATCCTTATTTATTCATACTGCCACGAACGCCCGGCCAGATAGTCTGGAACTACAAAGACCATACTCAGCACGAACTTGATCTCGAATACTCTTCTCGACTGACACAACTTATCCACGATCCGGATTTATATGACAGCAACAACATAATAGACACGCAACTTCTAAAAGCCGGAATATTGACTTCTTTAAAAGTCACAGCGCCGGTCTGGGGCTGGGATGAACTGTCAAGGATCTACCATATCGGCACGCGGAATATTCCCTGCGAACACACTCCCCGAAATATTCAGGAATGGTCCAGGCAATACCTCGAACACTGCGAGACAGTGCTTGCCACTTCACCTCCGGCGGACGCCTCTGCAGACAACGGTCCAAATGCACTCATCGCCCTGCCAGCACCACTGGCACTGAATGACGACAGCCTGTCGAGTTCGCTCACCCGGCGCAAGACCTGCCGGTCCTTCACCGGCGCCCCCCTGTCGCTGGACGATGTCGGCACCTTGCTATACCTGTCTCTCGGTTACCTGCGAGAACGCGAGGCCGACTGTGACGACAGCATCGCCGAAGGGCTTGGCGCGCGGCGCAGCAGCCCTTCCGGGGGCGGGCTTAACGCCTGCGAAGGTTACTTGCTGATCCAGAACGCCGAAGGCCTGGCACCCGGCCTATATGCCTATCACCCGGCGGAACACGCCTTGAGCCTGATCAATCTGCCACCCGACACGGCACTGGGTAATCTCCTGGGAGGGCAGCACTTCATCAATAACCTGCCAATGGGCCTGTTCATCACCGCCCGCTTCGACAGACTCTGGTGGAAGTATCCCCACTCGCGCGCCTATCGAATGGCATTCGTCGAAGCCGGACACCTCTCACAGACGTTTCAACTGGTGGCCACTGCCCTGGGCATGAACACCTGGCTGACAGGTGCGTTTTCCGACGACCAGGTCGAGCGCTTGCTGAAACTCGAGAACAGTGCGGAACAACCCTTGTTCTTCGTCGGCTGCGGGGAAAGCGACGGTCAGGCGATGTGCCAGGAAATGCGTGACCTGTTGCGCGAGACGCAAGCATGAGCCTTCTCTCCCACGCCCCGACCTTCGAGTTTTCACTGGGCGACTGGAACACTCGCGCTTCAGTGCGCACCAGTGCCCACGATTACCGCTTGCCGGCTGATATAGCGCAGCAACTGGAAACCCGTCATTGGTTCCCGCCGGCATTTCTCCCCTATCTCGCGCACCCTGCCATCAAAGCGTCGGGCCGTTCGATGCTGCACCGACTCACGGCCAATCATCTGGTGCACTTTCTTGACTACACAACCCTGCTGGAGCACCGCATCGTCAATCGCGCCGTGGAAGTCATCGTTCACGGCGAACTGCCGATCGATGTTCCGCCGCTCATGAAAACTGCCGCGCTGCAGCTCTACACCGACGAGGGTTACCACGCCCTGTTCTCTCATCAGGTCGCGGAGCAGATCGCCGGGCTCTACGCCATCAACGCGCGCCCGGTGACGCCCAGGCGGATCATTCGCATGAACAGGCTGATCGCCAAAACCCTTCCAGAGCAACAACCGCTGACATGGTTCCTGCTCGGCTTCGTCTCGGAAACCATCATTGCCCGGGAACTGCTCGACGTCTGCCGGGACAGCCTGGTGTCCGGGGTCAGTGACATGCTGCGCGATCACCTCACCGACGAGGCGCGCCACAGTCGCTACTTCACTGAAGTGTTCCACTACCTCTGGCTGCATCTGGACTCGCACCAGCGAACTTTCGCGGCCGCCACCCTGCTCGAGATCATCGTGATCTTCTTCGAAGCCGATGACCGGTGGCTGCGACGAAGCCTGCGCGACGCCGGGATTGCCGACAGCGCGGTGCGGGAGATAGTCGACAGGTTGGTAACGGCGCAAGCCACCCGATTGCGCGCACGGACAGGCAGCATCGCCACATTGAATGCACTGAAAAAAGCCGGATTTTTTGCTGAATCTCAAAACCAGACACTTTTCGCCAGGGCGGGACTGATCGATGGATAACGGAAAATCCGGGATGACGACCCGACAGCGTCGCGGGGCCGTCAGCCTGTTGCTCGCGTTGGTACTGCTGGGTGTATTTCCACTGGACGTCCTGCTGCCTTCGTTCCCGGCGCTGGCCGAACACTTTCGCAGCACCCCGGCGGACATCGCGCTGTCCATCAGCCTGTTCGCCGTCGGCATCGCCTTCGCCCAGCTGCTGATCGGGCCGCTGTCGGATGTGATCGGGCGCAAGGGTTTGCTGCTCGCCGGCATGAGCGTTTCAATGCTCGGCGCCCTCGGCTGTGTCATGACCACTGATTATTCGCTGTTCCTGATGTTCCGGGTCGTGCAGGCGCTGGGCTGCGGTTGCTTCGTACTGTCCCAGGCACTGGTCCAGGATCTGTTCGAAGGTCAGGAACGTGATCGCCTGCGAATCCTGATGGTCACCGCCGGCGGGATTTTCATCTCGCTATCGCCTCTTGCCGGTACGTTCTTGCAGGCAACACTGGGATGGCGTGGCAGCTTCTGGGTGTTCATCGCATTATCAGCCGCCGTGCTGCTCAAGGCCTGTCTGTTTCTGGAGAACACACGACCGACCACCCGTGGAACACGTACAAACTTCCTCACGGCTTACCGACAGGTTCTGGGGGATTTCGACTTCGTCGGCTACTGGCTGATTTCGGCATTTGCGTTCGCCTGCCACTTTTCATTCATCGTGATCTCGCCGCTGATCTTCATGGACCGGCTGCAATTGTCCGCTTACGAGTTCTCGTTGATCCTGCTGATCTACGGTGCGGCGTATGTCGCCGGTGGCATCCTCGCCAGCGTGCTGAGCAGGCGCATCACCAGTGGCCAGCAGATCGTCGTCGGCCTGAGCCTGATCCTGTTCGCCGGCGTGACCATGCTGTACCTGTCGTCGAGTTTTTCCCTGGCTGCGGCGACAGTGCTGATCCCGATGCTGATCTGCACCGCCGGCACCACCATTGCCCGACCAGCGGCCACGTCCAGGGCCATGAGCCTGTTTCCGGACAACGCCGGCACGTCGGCGTCGGCCGGCAGCACCATCATTTTCATCTGCGGCGGCCTCATCAGTGCCTTGATCAGCCTGAGCCCGACCAATCTGCAATCCACACTGGGTTACGCTTTTGTCTTGCTCAGTGGCGTGGCACTCACATTGAACAGCCGGATCAGCCGTCGCGCCAGAATCCTCCAAGCCGACGCCATTGCACAACCGAACGGTGATTAACCCTGCCGGTCGTCATTCCGCACGCAGCGTCAGCACTGGAACAACGTTTTGCGCCATTCCCTCCTGACGCCAGCGGTGTAGAATCGCGAGATTCATCGCCATTCATCCCCGGCGGGTTTATGAGCTCAGGCTGAGACCAGCGGCGATCCCGCAACGTCATCGGCAACTTCAGGACACACGGCCATTTCTGAGTGTTCCAGACGTCAATAGAAGCTCACTCCCTTTTGATACCTGATTTAGCCGCCCGGAGTGCTCCATGCCAGATTACCGCTCGAAAACATCCACCCACGGCCGCAACATGGCCGGCGCCCGCGCACTGTGGCGCGCCACCGGGATGAAAGATGACGACTTCAAGAAGCCGATCATCGCCATTGCCAACTCCTTCACCCAGTTCGTACCGGGCCACGTCCACCTGAAGGACCTGGGCCAGCTGGTTGCCCGTGAGATCGAACGCGCCGGTGGCGTGGCAAAAGAATTCAACACCATCGCCGTGGACGACGGCATCGCCATGGGCCACGACGGCATGCTCTATTCGCTGCCGAGCCGCGAGATCATTGCCGACTCCGTCGAGTACATGGTCAACGCCCACTGCGCCGACGCCATCGTCTGCATCTCCAACTGCGACAAGATCACCCCGGGCATGCTGATGGCCGCCCTGCGCCTGAACATTCCGGTGATCTTCGTTTCCGGCGGCCCGATGGAAGCCGGCAAGACCAAACTGGCCAGCCACGGTCTCGACCTCGTCGATGCCATGGTCATCGCTGCCGACTCCAGCGCTTCTGACGAGAAGGTTGCCGAGTACGAGCGCAGCGCCTGCCCGACCTGCGGTTCGTGCTCCGGCATGTTCACCGCCAACTCGATGAACTGCCTGACCGAAGCCCTGGGCCTCGCACTGCCGGGCAACGGTTCGACCCTGGCCACCCACAGCGACCGCGAACAGCTGTTCCTGCAGGCCGGCCGCACCATCGTCGAACTGTGCAAGCGCTACTACGGCGAGAACGACGAGTCGGTCCTGCCGCGCAACATCGCCAACTTCAAGGCGTTCGAGAACGCGATGATGCTCGATATCGCCATGGGCGGTTCGACCAACACCATCCTGCACTTGCTGGCCGCCGCCCAGGAAGCCGAGATCGACTTCGACCTGCGCGACATTGATCGTCTGTCGCGCAAGGTGCCGCAACTGTGCAAGGTCGCGCCGAACATCCAGAAGTACCACATGGAAGACGTGCACCGCGCCGGCGGCATCTTCAGCATTCTCGGTTCGCTGGCCCGTGGCGGCCTGCTGCACACCGACCTGCCGACCGTGCACAGCCGCAGCATGGAAGAAGCCATCGCCAAGTGGGACATCACCCAGACCAACGATGAAGCCGTGCATCACTTCTTCAAGGCAGGTCCTGCCGGTATCCCGACCCAGACCGCGTTCAGCCAGTCGACCCGCTGGGAAACCCTGGACGACGACCGTGAAAACGGTTGCATCCGCAGCGTCGAACACGCCTATTCGAAAGAAGGCGGCCTGGCCGTGCTGTACGGCAACATCGCCCTGGACGGCTGCGTGGTGAAAACCGCCGGCGTCGACGAATCGATCCACGTGTTCGAAGGCAACGCGAAGATTTTCGAAAGCCAGGACAGCGCCGTGCGCGGCATCCTCGCCGACGAAGTGAAGGAAGGCGACATCGTCATCATTCGCTACGAAGGCCCGAAAGGCGGCCCGGGCATGCAGGAAATGCTCTACCCGACCTCGTACCTGAAATCCAAGGGCCTGGGCAAAGCCTGCGCCCTGCTGACCGATGGCCGTTTCTCCGGCGGCACCTCCGGCCTGTCCATCGGCCACGCTTCGCCAGAGGCTGCAGCCGGCGGCGCGATCGGTCTGGTGCAAGACGGTGACAAGGTACTGATCGACATCCCGAACCGCTCGATCAACCTGTTGATCAGCGACGAAGAACTGGCGGCTCGCCGGGTCGAGCAGGACAAGAAAGGCTGGAAACCGGTCGAACAGCGTCCACGCAAAGTGACCACCGCCCTCAAGGCCTACGCCCTGCTGGCGACCAGCGCCGACAAGGGTGCCGTGCGCAACAAGGCGATGCTCGACGGGCTGTAAGCGTCAACTCGCAGAAACAGAAATGCCCCGCCAAGTGCGGGGCATTTTTTTGCCTGACCGAAATCCCAATGTCACTGCAGATCAAAACTGTGGGAGCAAGCCCGCTCCCACATTGGATCTATGCAGGTTTACTGGATTTCTTCAGGTTTGACGATCACCCAGTTCTTGTCCGCCGTCACCGGCAAACCTTCTTTTGCCTGGGCCGCGGCATGCTTGGCCATCATGCCGTTGAGCTGGGTCATATACTTGTCCTTGCGGTTGACCCACAGGTGAATCCCACCCTTGGCCACGTCCACATCGTGGAACAGCATGTAGCCGTCGCTGGTCGGCGTGTCGCCACCCACCAGCACCGGTTTTTTCCATTCGTCGATGTAGGTCAGGATCGCCGCGTGCTTGCCGGCCATCCAGGTCGCCGGGGTCCAGAGGTATGGCGTCAGTTCCAGGCCGAGGTTGGCCTTCTCGTCATACTTGCCGGCGGTGATCTGCTTGCGTGCGGTGGTCAGTTCACCGGTCTCGCGGTTCTTCAGCAAGGTGGTCACACCGATAACGTTCTGCGGTTTGACGTTGTAGCCGTACTTCGGATCGGCCGCGACCATCCGCACCAGTTCTTCGGAGGCGGCGGTCATCACGTAGACCTCAATGCCGTTCTCCATCAGTTTGTTGTACAGCTCAGCCTGACCGGTGAAGACTTTCGGCGGCTGCACGTCGATGTTCTTCACTACATCGCCTTCGTAATAGGTCGCCGGCACCGGCTTGCCCGACGCCATCAGTTCGTCGACGTAGCCTTTGAGTTCCTTGAGGGTGAAGCCGGAGAACACCTGCGCCACCCATGGGTAGCAGACCATGTCGTCGACTTCGCAGAGGCGGTAGTAGTAGCTGAACAGGCTTTCCTTGTGGTCGGCGGTGTCCTTGAACGGCATCAGTTTCAACGACGGGTCGAGCTTGTCACGGGTGATCAGGCCCTTGTTTTCCATGAACGGCAGCAGCGACTCTTCCAGGTCGTAGCGGTAACTGGTGTTGTCCATGTCGAACACCGCGTAGTTACCCTTGTTGGCGTTGGCGGCGATCATCGCGTCCAGCGCCTTGGCCTGATCCGCCGGCCAGTGCTTGAGGTCAGTGGCGAACGCTTGGCCAACAAGGCCGAAGCAGAGTGCGGCAGCCAGCAATTTAGGTGCGAACTTCATTCTGCGTTTCTCCCCGATTGAAAGAGATCGACGCTAACAAATCAGTGTGACAGTTACCGTCTGTCAGCGACTGTCCACGTCCCTTTTGCGCCAACTGCATCCCCGAGAACGACACCCGCTTATTCCAAAAACGACGGACGACCTTTGATTTCGGTATTAAATCATTGGAAATCAAGCTGTTAGGCTTGCCGGTTCGCAACAGCCCCGGAAGGTTGTTGGCACAGTCTTTTCTGGAGTCCTCATGAATCTGCCCCTGATTCTCAACTTGCTGGTGTTCCTTGCCTTGCTCTTCGGTCTGGCGCAAACCCGTCACACCACGTGGAGCCTGGCGAAAAAAGTTCTGCTCGCGTTGGTGCTGGGCGTGGCATTCGGTGTCGCGCTGCACACGATTTACGGCGCGGGCAACCCGGTGCTGAAAGCCTCGATCGGCTGGTTTGATCTGGTCGGCAACGGTTATGTGCAACTGCTGCAAATGATCGTGATTCCGCTGGTGTTCGCCTCGATCCTCAGCGCCGTGGCCCGTCTGCACAACGCTTCGTCGCTGGGCAAGATCAGCTTCCTGACCATCGGCACGCTGCTGTTCACCACGGCGATTGCGGCACTGATCGGCATCGGCCTGACCAACCTGTTCGGCCTGACCGCCGAAGGCCTGGTCGCCGGCACCCAGGAAATGGCCCGTCTGCAAACCATCCAGACCGACTACGCCGGCAAGGTCGCCGACCTGAATGTGCCGCAGCTGCTGCTGTCGTTCATCCCGCAGAACCCGTTCGCCGACCTGGCGCGGGCCAAGCCGACCTCGATCATCAGCGTGGTGATCTTCGCTGCGTTCATGGGGGTTGCCGCGCTGCAACTGCTCAAGGATGACGCCGAGAAAGGTCAGAAAGTGATCAACGCCATCGACACCCTGCAAGCCTGGGTGATGCGTCTGGTGCGTCTGGTGATGAAGCTGACCCCGTACGGCGTGCTGGCGCTGATGACCAAAGTGGTGGCCGGTTCCAACCTGCAGGACATCATCAAGCTCGGCAGCTTCGTGGTGGTGTCGTACCTCGGTCTGGGCCTGATGTTCGTGGTACACGGTCTGCTGGTCTCGGCGGCCGGGATCAACCCGCTGCGTTTCTTCCGCAAGATCTGGCCGGTGTTGACCTTCGCGTTCACCAGCCGCTCCAGCGCCGCGAGCATTCCGCTGAGCATCGAAGCGCAGACCCGGCGTCTGGGCATTCCACAATCGGTTGCAAGCTTCGCCGCTTCGTTCGGCGCGACCATCGGCCAGAACGGCTGCGCCGGTCTGTACCCGGCAATGCTGGCGGTGATGGTTGCGCCAACGGTCGGCATCAACCCGCTGGATCCGCTGTGGATCGCGACGCTGGTGGCGATTGTGACCTTGAGTTCCGCCGGTGTGGCGGGCGTGGGCGGCGGCGCGACCTTCGCGGCACTGATCGTTCTGCCGGCCATGGGCTTGCCGGTTTCGCTGGTGGCGTTGCTGATTTCGGTCGAGCCGCTGATCGACATGGGTCGTACGGCACTGAACGTGAGCGGTTCGATCACCGCTGGTGCGATTACCAGCCAGGTGATGCAGCAGACCGACAAGGCACTGCTGGAAGCGGATGAGCATGCGGAGCTTGCTCAGGCTTAAACTCTTTAGCGCCTAAGCGGGCCTCTTCGCGGGCAAGCCCGCTCCCACAGGGATCATCGGTGTTAACACAATGTGTGTCTCACCTTAGATACTGTGGGAGCGGGCTTGCCCGCGATGCTTTTAAGTCCTTTCCCAGACTTCGAAGTTGTAAGCCGGTTTGTCGCCTTCGGCCGGGTTAGGAGCAACCCACACCCGTTTCCATAGGTTGAGATCAAACTCCGGGAACCAAGCATCCCCCTTAGGGCTCAGCTCAACAGTGGTGAGATACAACCTGTCTGCATGTACCAAGCCCTGTGCATACAGCTGAGCTCCGCCGATCAGCATTACCTCATCGACACATTGCTCACGGGCCCACTCTTCAGCCCTCTCCACCGCAGCCTCTAACGACGTAAATACCTCTGCACCTTGAAGTTGCAGTCCCTCTTGGCGACTGACCACAATATTCAATCGCCCAGGTAACGCACGCCCCAAAGAATCCCAAGTCTTGCGACCCATGATTATCGGTTTACCGAGCGTAGTTTCTTTGAAGTACTTGAAGTCACCCGGCAAGTGCCAAGGCATGGTGTTGTTCACGCCGATCACACGGTTTTCACCGAAAGCTGCAATCAAGCTTAAAGTAAGAGTCTTTTTCATGCGGGCGAGCATACCAGAGGCTTCACATCCCGCAACTTGCCCCGACCAGCGCCACAGCGGTTATGCTCACGGCTCAATCAAGCAACGGGACGCCGCGTGACTGAACTGACTTCACTGCAAAACCTCTGGCTCACCGAAACCGTGCGCCTGCGCGAAGAACACGCAGGCCCGCTGGACGATCAGGAAGCCAATCGCCTGGCCCGCGCGGCCGGCGGCGATCTGCCGGGACGCATTCAACGACGCGCCCTGTGGCTGGCCGAGCGCGATGGCCTGACCTCTGCGCTCAAGCACTGGCTGCAAGGCGCGCGTCTGGCGCTGGTGTTGCTGGCGATCTTCGCGGTTCTGAGCGGCGCCGGCCTGGCCTTCGCCGCACTGGGCCAGACGCCGGTCAATGTGTTCTGGGCCCTGGGCAGTCTGCTCGGGCTGAATCTGATCTTGCTGTCGAGCTGGGCGCTGGGGCTGATCTTCGCCGGGGAGCACGGCGCCACACTCGGCCGCTTGTGGCTGTGGCTCAGTGAAAGACTCGCCCGCGACGCCAAGGCTGCGCAACTGGCGCCGGCCCTGTTGTTGATGCTGCAACGCCAGAAACTCAATCGCTGGGCGCTCGGCTCGCTGGTCAACGGTTTGTGGTTGCTGGCGATGCTCAGCGCGCTGGTTTTGCTGCTGACGCTGATGGCGACCCGGCGCTACGGCTTCGTCTGGGAAACCACGATTCTCAGTGCCGACACGTTCATCAACATGACCCAGGCCCTCGGCACCTTGCCGGCGCTGCTGGGCTTCAACGTGCCGACCGTGGACATGATCCGCGCCAGCGGCGACACCGCGCTGAACATCGAAAGCGCCCGTCAGGCCTGGGCGACCTGGCTGGCCGGCGTGCTGGTGGTGTACGGCGTGCTGCCGCGCCTGCTGTTGGCGCTGTTTTGCTTCTGGCGCTGGAACAGCGGCAAGGCGGCGTTGCGCCTGGACCTGAACCTGCCCGGTTACGCCCAGTTGCGCGAACGCCTGATGCCGACCAGCGAACGCCTCGGCATCACCGACCCGGAGCCTGCGCAATTGCACCGCGTCGAAAGCACCGTCGGCGAACACGCCAGCGATGGCGCGCTGCTGGTGGCCATCGAACTGGACGATCAACACCCATGGCCACCGGCGTTGCCGAAAAACGTCAGCAACGCCGGCATCCTCGACAGCCGCGAATCGCGCAACAAACTGCTCGAACAACTCAGCCGCTTCCCCCCGGCGCGCCTCGCGATTGCCTGCGACCCACGACGTTCGCCGGATCGCGGCAGCCTGGCGCTGATCGCCGAGCTGGCACGCAATGCCGCCGCGACCCGGGTCTGGCTGTTGCAGGCGCCGCCAGGACAAGCGCTGGACGCCGAACGCCTCGGTGACTGGCACGTCGCATTGCAACAGTTGCAACTGCCGTTCGCCGATTGCGCCCCGTTGAACTGGCTGGAGCACGGACATGACTGATGCCTGGAAAGCACCGCTGAAACTGGCGGTGGTCGGCCACACCAACGTCGGCAAGACTTCACTGTTGCGTACCCTGACTCGCGACGTCGGCTTCGGCGAAGTCTCCCATCGACCGAGCACCACCCGGCATGTCGAAGGCGCGCGGTTGTCGGTGGATGGCGAGCCGTTGCTCGACCTCTACGACACACCCGGTCTGGAAGACGCCATCGCCCTGCTGGACTTTCTCGAACGACTGGAACGCCCCGGCGAACGCCTCGACGGCCCGGCACGGTTGGCGCGGTTTCTCGACGGCAGCGAAGCGCGCCAGCGTTTCGAACAGGAAGCCAAGGTGCTGCGGCAACTGCTCGATTCCGATGCCGGCCTGTACGTGATCGACGCCCGCGAACCGGTGCTGGCCAAGTACCGCGATGAACTGGAAGTGTTGGCCAGTTGCGGAAAACCGTTGCTGCCGGTACTGAATTTCGTCAGCAGCGCCAACCACCGCGAGCCGGACTGGCGTGAAGCCCTGGCGCGCCTCGGCCTGCACGCGCTGGTGCGTTTCGACAGCGTCGCCCCGCCCGAAGACGGGGAGCGGCGGCTGTACGAAAGCCTCGCACTGTTGCTGGAAAATGCCCGCCCACAACTTGAACGCCTGATCGCCGATCAACAGGCCCAACGCCTCGCCCGCGAGCAAAGCGCCGCACGCCTGATTGCCGAATTGCTGATCGACTGCGCCGCGTGCCGACGCAGTGTGGCGAGCAACGCCGAGCAGGAACAACAGGCCATCAGCGAACTGCGCAAAGCCGTGCGCCAGCGCGAACAACGCTGCGTCGAAGCGCTGCTCAAGCTCTACGCCTTCCGCCCGCAGGACGCCGCCGCCAGCGATCTGCCGTTGCTCGACGGACGCTGGGGCGATGACCTGTTCAACCCGGAAACCCTCAAGCAGCTCGGCGTGCGGGTCGGCGGCGGGATTGCCGCCGGAGCCGCAGCCGGTGCGGGCGTGGATTTGCTGGTCGGCGGCATCACCCTCGGCGCCGCCGCACTGGCCGGTGCCATTGCCGGCGGCGCCCTGCAAACCGCCCGCAGCTATGGCAACCGCCTGCTGGACAAGATCAAAGGGCAGCGGGAACTGACGGTCGACGACAACGTGCTGCGCCTGTTGGCATTGCGTCAGCGGCAATTGTTGCAAGCGCTGAATGTTCGTGGTCATGCGGCGATGGACGCCGTTCAGGTGGCGACGCCGCAGGACAAGACATGGCGTGAGGGCAAGTTGCCGGAAGCGCTGAACATCGCCCGGGCCCATCCGCAATGGTCGTCGCTCAACCCGCATCCGAAACTGAATCAGGCCCAGCGTCAGGAACAGATCGATGAGCTGGTGAGCAAGGTCCTCGAGCTCTAGAACCAGCCGAGCTTGAGGAACTGTTTGACCAGCGCCGTCACCCGACTGCGATCGGTACGATTGGCGCGCCCGTCGTTGTCGACGTCCGAACACAGGACAACCTCGAAGCGGCCATCGTTATCCAGGTCGTGGACGGCGGCCTTGTAAGCAATGGTTTCGCCCTGGTGAAAGTGCAGCCTCACTGATTCCGGCGTTCCATCGCTGCCGGGGTTCAGAACGAAGATCCGCAGATGTCGCGAATCCTCGTCGGCCGCGTTGAACCAGGCACATTTCAGATAGGTGCTGGTGAAGCTGCGTAGTTGCGCCACCTCGCGAGCCGAGGCTTCGCGCCAGTCCTGTTCACTGTCATGAAAGCGCAGCTGGACACTGTCCCCTGCGCCGCTGCCCGATCGATCCCGGGCAATCACTTTCAAAAAACGCATCCGTGCGCTCCTTCGGCAAAGAACCAGTCTGGGCCGACGGGGCAACACGCGCCATGCACCGTTTCCCCGTTTGGCGTAAGAAGGTTCAGCGCGCCTCGCGAGACAACACGGTAAAAGCCTTGTGCTTCAACAGCGCAAGATCCATCACCGGAACAGCCATTTCTTTGGCCAGCTCATCCCACTGGCGCATTCGCAGGCTGACGGCACACAACGGATCCTGCTCGAACGCATCCGCTTCAGCCTCGGTCATCACCCCGCCCTGATAGTCCAGGGTGCGGCGGCTGGCTTCGCTCAAGCGCTCGTAGTAGCTCGCCTCCCTGAGCGTCAGATAGCGCTTGGCCTGGACGTGATATTCCACCAGCCGCGCCAGGCGTTCGCTGAAGCCGGCCTCACGCAAATAATCCGCGCCGAGGCGCTCGTGGCTGACCACGCCATAACCGCCCATGTTCTCCGCGCCTTCGGCACACAAGTGACCGATGTCATGGAAGAACGCGGCGAGCACCACTTCATCGTCGAAGCCTTCGGCGATGGCCAGTTGCGCCGCCTGGGACATGTGCTCGATCTGCGACACCGGTTCGCCGATGTAGTCGCTGGCGCCGAAACGCTCATAGAGGCCGAACACCCGCTCGATGATTTGTTCGTGGCTCAACATCCGTTCTCTCCAAAAAGCTGTGCCACATTGCGCTCGGCCATGGCCGGGCCGACGCTCATGCCAACGCCGCTGTGCATCAGCGCCACACTCAACCCCGACGCCGGCCGCAAAAACGAAAACGGCCCCGGCCCCCGGGAACCATAGACACCCTGCCAGCGCTCGACCACTTGCACCTTGCAGCCGAGGGTCTGTTCGGCCAGTTCGAGCATCCAGTTGTCGACCTGCTCGGCGTTGAACGGCGACGGATCGCTGCCGTAATGGTGCGAATCGCCAATGATCAGTTCGCCATACGGCGTCGGGCTGATCAGCAGGTGAATGCCGTTTTCCTGCAAGTGCGGTTGCTCGCGCAGGATTTGCGCCTGCACTGCAGCCGCTTCCGGCAGATCGGCGAAGGCGCCGTAGTGCACGCAACTGAGGCCGGTGAGCAAGGCGTGTTGCAGGTTCAGGTCGATCTGCGGCCGAGCGCGAAGCATTTGCAGGCGGCAGATTTGCGGGTCGAGGGCGGCAATCGGCTCGGCCAGCAGGGTCTGATAATCGTGACCGGAACAGACGATGATCTGCTCGGCGGTGAAGATCCCGGCGGTACTGTGCAAGCGCTCCGGTTCGACGTCGCGCACCAGCGTCGAGAAGTGAAACTCGACGTTGAGTTCGCGACGCAAGTAGTCGATCAGCGCCGCAATCGCTTCCCGGGAATACAGCTGTTGATCGTCCATGCCGTGCAGCGCGGCGCGGTGATGGCTGAACTGACCACCGTACAGATCGCGCAACGCGGCACCACGCAGCAGCTCGACGCGGTAGTCATGCTCCACGGCGCGCCCGGCGCAGAAGGCTTCCAGCAAATGTTCTTCCGCCTCGGTGCGGGCGAACAGGTACGAGCCGTTGCGCTTGAGTTGCAGGCCGGCGAGCTGCGCCCACCGGCCCCAGATTTCGCGGCTGGCCTTGGCCAGTTCGAGCATCGGGCCCGGTGGCTGGCCGGTGACCAGGGCCTGACCGAAGTTACGAACCGAGGCGCCGAGTGGCGTGGCGGTGCGTTCGAAAACCGTGACCTTGAGACCGCGCCGGGCGGCGGCATAGGCATGGGACAGGCCCAGGATGCCGGCGCCGACGATCAGCAAGTCTTTGTGTTGTGTCATCTAGAGGTGCTCTGAATGCGAGACCGCTTTCGCGAGCAGGCTCGCTCCCACACTGGATCGCATTCACAACGCAAATCACTGTGGGAGCGAGCCTGCTCGCGATAGGGCCCTGTCAGTCGATGAAGATCTTACTTGGCCGCGACTTTCTCGGACTTGCCGTCATAGCGCTTGCGCCATTCGGTCAGGATCTCGTCGCGGTTCTTCGAGGCCCAGGCGAAGTCATTCTTGATCAGGCGTTGCTCGTAGTCGGCCGGCAGTTCGGTCTGCGGCTTGGCGATGCCCGGCTGGGCGAGGACGGCGAAGTTTTCCTTGTACAGGTCCATCGCCGGGGCGCTGGCGGAGAAGTCGGCCAGTTTCTTCGCGGCCTCTTCGTGCGGCGTGCCTTTGATCACGGCAGTCGCCTCGATCTCCCAGCCCAGGCCTTCCTTCGGCAGGATGATGTCCAGCGGCGCGCCCTGGCGCTTGAGCTGAACAGCCGGGTATTCGAAGGAAATCCCGATCGGGAATTCACCCGCCGCCGCCAGTTTGCAAGGCTTGGAACCGGAGTGAACGTACTGGCCGATGTTCTGGTGCAGACCGTCCATATAGGCCCAGCCCTGCTTCTCGCCGAAGGTTTGCAGCCAGGCGCTGACGTCGAGGAAACCGGTGCCGGACGAAGCCGGATTCGGCATCACGATCTTGCCTTTGTACTCAGGCTTGGTCAGGTCCTGCCAGCTCACCGGTTTGGTCAGGCCCTGTTTCTCGGCCTCGACGGTGTTGAAGCAAATGGTCGCGGCCCAGACGTCCATGCCGACCCAGGCTGGCGGGTTGGCGGCGTCGCGGTAGTTCGCGCCGATCTTGCCCAGATCCTTCGGCGCATAGCTTTGCAGCATGCCTTGCTGATCGAGGATCGCCAGGCTCGACGCCGCCAGGCCCCACACCGCGTCAGCCTGCGGGCGTTCCTTTTCGGCCAGCAGTTTGGCGGTGATGATCCCGGTGGAATCGCGCACCCACTTGATCTCGACGTCCGGGTTGGCCTTTTCGAAGGCCTCTTTATAGGACTTCAACTGTTCGGCTTCGAGGGCGGTGTACACCGTCAACTCGGTTTTTGCCGCGAAGGCATTCAGGCTGAAAGTCGCGAGCACAGCAGCGGCCAGGGCCATAGGCTTGAACATGATCGTTTTCCTGTCGTTGAGTTGAGGCTTTAGGGATTAGTCGTGGATCAGTGGCCGGGCGCCGTTTGCCGCCAGGCCTGGGAACGGCGCAGCAGGCCGCGCGAAGCCCACGCCAGCAGCAAGGACACGCCCGCCGAGGTGAACAGAATCAGGGTCGACATCGCCGCCGCGCCGCCGACGTTGCCGGCGTCATCCATGTTCAGCACCGCCACCGCCGCGAGGATGGTGTCGGGGCTGTAGAGGAAGATCGCGGCGGACACGGTGGTCATGGCCGAGACGAACAGGTAGCGCACGATGTCCAGCAGCGCCGGCAGGCAGATCGGCACGGTGACCCGCAGGTAATGCCGGTACAGCGGCGCTTTCAGCGACAGCGCGGCGGCTTCGAACTCGGCGTCGAGCTGACGCAGCGCGGTGGTGGCGGTCATCTGCGCGGTGGTCAGATAGTGAGCAATGGTGCAGATGATCAGCAGGGTCATGGTCCCGTACAGCACGTGCAGCGGGTTGCCGGTGAGGTTGAAGAAGAAGACGTAACCCAGACCGAGCACCAACCCAGGCACCGCCATCGGTACGAAACTGAGCATGCGCAACGTCAGATTCAGCCCGCGCTGGCTGCGGGTCTTTTCCATCAGGTAGGCGCCAGTGAAAATCAGCACGCTGCCGATCAACGCCGTGCCCAACGCCATCTTCAGGCTGTTGCCGTAGGCCAGCCAGCCACCGCCGGCGGTCTCGTTGAACTGGTAGTGATTGAGCGACAGCGACAGGTTGTACGGCCAGAACTTCACCAGCGACGAGAACACCGCCATACCGAACACCAGCAGCAACGCGGCGCTGATCAGCAGGACAACGCTGAGATAAAAGGCATCGCGCTTCTTCGACGGCGCCGGTTTGAACACCTGGGCGCGGCCACTCATGGCGTCGCCGTGACGCCGACGCAACCAGGCATCGACGCCGAAACTGAATAGCGCCGGCAGCAGCAGAACCATGCCGATCAAGGCGCCGCGACCGAACTGCTGTTGACCGACCACCGCTTTGTAGGCTTCCAGCGCCAGCACCTGATAGTCGCCACCGACCACCACCGGCACACCGAAATCGGTGATGGTCAGGGTGAACACCAGGCAGAACGCGGCGAACACGGCCTGACGGGTCGCCGGCCAGGTGATGCTGCGAAAAGCTTTCGCTGGACTGGCGCCCATACTCGACGCGGCGTCGAACAGTCGCGCATCCGCCAGCGACAGGGCTGACAGCAAAATCATCAAGGCGTGTGGGAAGGTGTAGATCACCTCACCCAGAACAATCCCCCAAAAACCGTAGATGTTGTCCGACAGCAGCCCCCGCAGCATGCCCTGATTGCCGAACAGATAGACCAGCGCAATCCCCGGCAGCATCGAGGGTGCCATCAGCGGCAGCAGGGAGATCCCGCGCCAGATGCCTTTGGCCGGAATCAACGTGCGCTGCAAGGCGTAGGCAAACAGGTAGGCCAGCGGTACGACGATCGCTGCGACGCTGAGGGAAACTTTCAGGCTGTTGCCGAGCAACCAGTGGAAATTGTCGCTGGTCACCAGCTCCTTTGCGGCGAGCCAGCCACCGCCCTGCCCGGCTTCGCTGCTGAAACCGCGCCAGAAGATCGCCAGCAATGGCAACAGCACCGCCACACCGAGCAGCACCAGCAGCAGGAGTTTGCCGCCGAGGACGAAGATCCGGTCGCCGACCTCGGCCCCGGACACCTGCCGCGCCTGCTTGTGCGGTAGCGGCAGTGCAAGGTTGCTGTTCATCAGGCAAACACCTGCAGGCTGCGCGGCGGCAAGGCGACCATGATCTGCTGGGCGCCGAGGCGCGGCATGGCTTCCGGCGCCAGTTCGGCGAGCAAGGCGTGACCGGGCAATTGATCGAGTTCGAAGCTCATGCGGCAGCGGTTGCCGAGGAAGGTGATCTCGCGGACCTTGGCCGGGAACAGGTTTTCCTCATGCACCAACGGATTGACGTTGATCGCTTCCGGGCGGCAGAACAGTCGGCCCGACGGGCTGTGGACGCTGCCGTCGGCCAGGCGCAGGTTCATCCCGCCGACCTTGGCATGGCTGTCACTGCTGCGCTGGAACGGCAGCCAGTTGCCCTGGCCGACAAACTCGGCCACGAACGGCGTGGCCGGCCGGTTGTAGATTTCCTGCGGGGTGGCGTACTGCTCGACCTTGCCGTTGTTCATCACAGCAATACGATCGGCCATCAGCATGGCTTCGTCCTGATTGTGGGTGACCATCAGGGTGGTGATGCCGAGGTTGCGTTGCAGTTGGCGCAGCTCGGTGCACAGATGCTCGCGAACCCGGGCGTCGAGGGCCGACATCGGTTCGTCGAGCAGCAACAGCGACGGCGCGGGGGCCAGGGCTCGGGCCAGTGCCACACGTTGCTGCTGACCGCCGGACAACTGGCCCGGGTATTTTTTCTCACTGCCGGTGAGGCCGACCAGTTCCAGCATCTGACCGACGCGACGGCGCACTTCATCACGACCGCTGCCGGCGAGGCCGTAGGCAATGTTCGATTCGACGGTCAGATTGGGGAACAGCGCGTAGGACTGGAACAGAATGCCGTAGTCCCGAGCCTGCGGCGCGAGGTGGGAAACGTCGCGCTCGCCGAGGTACAACTCGCCGCTGTCCTGCTTTTCCAGACCGGCGATGCAGCGCAGCAACGTGGTCTTGCCACAGCCCGACGGGCCGAGCAGGCAAACGAGCTCACCAGCCGCGACATCAAGGGAGACGTTATCCAGCGCAGTGAAGGCGCCGAAGCGCTTCTGCACGCCGCGCACTTTCATCGGTGCGCCGGGGTTGGTCAGGGCAGTTGCGATTGCAGGGTTCATGGACAGACCTCATCAAGCAGATGAGACGAATCCTAGAGTTGTAATGCGTCGGTCATATGGCAGTGAGGCAAAAACGACCGATAGTGGTATTGGCAGATTTGAGGTTATCCGTTGTCCGGGCTGCCGCCATCGCTAGCAGGCTAGCTCCCACAGGGGAGCCGGGTGCTAACAACATTGTATTCACTGAAGATCCAATGTGGGAGCTAGCCTGCTAGCGATGAGGCCTGAACAGGCACTGAAGATCTCAGGCCGGGGACATTTCCTGCGCCAGCCCGAGAAACGCCGCCGGCAACCGGGCGTTCTTGCGTTCCTTGAGGCAGTAGAGGTATTCGGGAATCTGCGGCGCATTCTCCAGGGTCAGCACGCGCAACTGCGGATCGTGCGGCACTTCCTGACGGGCAATGATGCTGATGCCGATGTTGCGCAGCACCGCCTCGCGGATCGACTCGCGGCTGCCGATTTCCAGCAACGGGCCGAAACTGACACCGGCACTGGCCAGCAATTCTTCGGTGAGACGCCGGGTGGTCGAGCCGGATTCACGCATCAGCAAGGTATGCCCGGCCAGCGCGCTCAGCGTGACATGATCGTGCACCGCCAGCGGATGATTGCGATGCACCGCCAGCACCAGCGGATCGCTGCCGAGCACCCGGCGGATCAGCCGCGCATCGTCGAGCAATTGCGACGACGCCGCGACATCCACCCGATAATCCTCCAGCGCTTCGAGCACTTGTTGCGAGTTGCCGATTTCCACTGACACTTCCACCTGCGGCAGGCGCTCGCGGAAGGTCTTCACCAGATCGAGGATGTAATACGGCGCGGTGGCGGCGATGCGCAGCGTGCCCTGCACCTGACCGCTGTTGCGCAGGAAAAACTCGATATCGGCTTCCTGCTGCAACAACGCCTTGACCATCGGCAACAGCCGCGCGCCTTCCTCGCTGACACTCAGACGCCGGCCGCCACGGTAGAACAGCTCCACCGAATACTGACTTTCCAGATTGCGGATCTGGGTGGTCACGGTCGGTTGGCTGAGGCCGAGTTTTTTCGCCGCCAGCGTGATGCTGCCCAGCCGGGCCACCATGTAAAACGCTTTCAGCTCGGCACTCAGCACAACCGTCCCTCTTCCTCTATTTGCGCAACAGGCGCAAACCGTTGAACACCACCAGCAGACTCACGCCCATGTCGGCAAACACCGCCATCCACATGGTGGCGAGCCCGGCGAAGGTTACCCCAAGAAAGATGGCCTTGATCACCAATGCCAACGCAATGTTCTGTTTCAGGATACTGGCCGTGTTGCGGGACAGGCTGATGAAGGCCGGAATCTTGCGCAGATCGTCGTCCATCAGGGCGACATCGGCGGTTTCAATCGCCGTATCGGTTCCAGCCGCCGCCATCGCAAAACCGATCTCGGCCCGAGCCAATGCCGGCGCGTCGTTGATACCGTCGCCGACCATGCCGACCCGACGGCCCTGCGCATACAGGTCTTCGATGGCTTGCAATTTGTCGGTCGGCAGCAAGTCGCCCTTGGCTTGATCGATTCCGACCTGCGCCGCAATCGCCTGCGCGGTGTGGACGTTGTCGCCGGTGAGCATCAGGGTTTTCACGCCCAGTTCGTGCAGTTGGCGAATCGCCTCGCGGCTGGTTTCCTTGACCGTGTCGGCCACGGCGAACAGTGCGAGCGGACCGGAGCTGTCGAGCAGTAGCACCACGGACTTGCCCTGCTTCTCCAGCGCGAACAGTGTTTCTTCCAATTGCGGCGAGCACAGGCCCAGTTCTTCCACCAGACGGTGGTTGCCCAAATGGTAGACCTGACCGTTGACCTCGCCTTTTACGCCACGGCCGGCCAGCGCTTCGAAGTTATCCACAACCAGCGCCGCAAAACCTTTATCCACAGCCGCATGGGCGACGGCCAGCGACACCGGGTGATCGGAGCGCCCGGCCAGTGCCGCGGCAATGGCCGGGGCCGTGGCGTCGGCGGTCGGATCGAGGGACAGGTAGTCGGTCTGCACCGGTTTGCCGTGGGTGATGGTGCCGGTCTTGTCGAGGGCCAGATAGTCGAGCTTGAAACCGCCCTCCAGGTACACGCCGCCCTTGACCAGAATACCTTTGCGCGCCGCAGCAGCGAGGCCGCTGACGATGGTCACCGGGGTGGAAATCACCAGCGCACACGGGCAGGCGACCACCAGCAACACCAGCGCCCGGTAGATCCAGTCGAACCACGCGGCGCCCATGAACAGCGGCGGGACAATTGCCACGGCCAGGGCCAGAACGAAGATTACCGGGGTGTAGATTTTCGAGAATTGATCGACGAAACGCTGGGTCGGCGCACGCGCGCCTTGCGCCTGCTCCACGGCGTGGATGATTCGCGCCAGGGTGGAATGGTTGGCCGCAGCGGTCACCGTGTATTCCAGCGAACCGGCCTGGTTGATGGTGCCGGCGAACACCTTGTCGCCAACGGTTTTCTCCACCGGCAGGCTCTCACCGGTGATCGGCGCCTGATCGATGGTCGAGCTGCCGCTGACGACTTCACCGTCCAGCGCAATACGCTCGCCAGGTTTTACCCGCACGCGGGCGCCGAGATCGATACTTTTGACGTCCAGTTCGACCCAGTTGCCGTCAGCCTGCAACACCGTCGCCTGCTCCGGTGTCATCTGCATCAGGCCGCTGATGGCGTTGCGTGCGCGATCCAGCGAGCGCGCTTCGATCAGCTCGGCCACGGTGAACAGGAACATCACCATCGCCGCTTCCGGCCATTGGCCGATCAACACGGCGCCGGTCACGGCGATGCTCATCAGCGCATTGATGTTGAGGTTGCGGTTCTTCAGGGCAATCCAGCCCTTCTTGTAGGTGGTGAGGCCGCCGCTGAGGATCGAGATCAGCGCGATGATCGCCACCACCCAGGTCGGGGCGGCGCTGGTGAAGTGGATCACTTCGGCAGCGAGTGCGCCGACGCCGGACAGCGCCAGCGGCCACCAGTGTTTTTTCACCGGCGCAGGCGTTGGCGCTTCGACGCCTGCTTCCAGCGGCTCGGCCTGCATGCCGAGGGATTTGATCGCGTCGATGATCGGCGCGGTGTCCGGCAGATTGTGGGTCACGCCGAGCACGCGGTTGATCAGGTTGAATTCCAGTTGCTGGATCCCGGCCAGTTTGCCGAGCTTGTTCTGGATCAGCGTCTGCTCCGTCGGGCAATCCATCGCCTCGATGCGGAAACTGCTCAACCGGGCGTCGGCGCTTTTTGCCTCGCTCAGTTGAATCAGCGACGGTGCCGCGGCTTTTGACGCACAGCAGGAATCAGCGCCGTGGTCGTGTTTATGCACAGGCTGCAATTTGTGGCTGTGGTCGTGTCCCGCGTGGGATTTGTGGGTGTGCTGGGAATCGCTCATTGGTCGCGTCCATGAAGGTGCCTGTTGCCAAGTAAAGACCCTGTAGCCACTATAGGGTCAAGCACCCTTTTGGAGATTGCCGTCATGAAGATCGGAGAACTGGCGAAACAGACCGATTGCGCCGTGGAAACCATCCGCTACTACGAACGCGAAAACCTGCTGCCCGAGCCGGCCCGCAGTGACGGCAACTACCGCGTCTACACCCAGGCCCACGCCGAACGCCTGACCTTTATCCGCAACTGCCGCACCCTCGACATGACCCTCGAAGAAATCCGCAGCCTGCTCGCCTTGCGCGACAGCCCGCAGGATCAGTGCGAAAGCGTGAATGCGCTGATTGACGAGCATATTCAGCACGTCAAGGCGCGAATCGATGGGTTATTGGCGTTGCAGACGCAACTGCTCGACCTGCGCCAGCGCTGTGGCGAAGGGCCGGAGGCGGATCAGTGCGGGATCCTGCAGCGGCTGGAAGTCAGTGGCGGGGTTGTGGCGGCGGAGGTCGAGCATTCGCATGTAGGCCGTAGCCACGGTCATTAAGAACGGCGGAAACAATTGAGGGAGCCATTTGGCTCCCTCAATATTTGGTCACTCGTGCTTCAGACCGCCATCGGCGCGGTCATCGGCGCATGGTGCTCGTAGCCTTCCAGCGAGAAGTCGCTCGGCTCCACCAGCTCCAGCCATTCCGGCTGGTACACGCCCGTCTTGGCAAACTCCGGCACGCGGTCCGAAATCTTCAGCTTCGGCATGGCGAACGGCTCGCGCTTGAGCTGTTCGTTGAGCATGTCGAGGTGGTTTTCGTAGACGTGGGCATCACCGATGAAATAGGTGAACCAGCGCGGCGTGTAGCCGGTCAGGCGACCGATCAGGCTCAGCAGCGCAGCGCCTTCGGTGAGGTTGAACGGCGTGCCCAGGCCCAGGTCGTTGGAGCGGATGTAGAGGGTCAGGGAAATTTCCTTGGTCTCGACATTCGGGTGGAACTGGTACAGCAGATGGCACGGCGGCAGGGCCATTTCATCGAGCTGGGCGCAGTTCCAGCCGTGGAACAGGATGCGCCGGCTGCCCGGATCCTTGATGATCGTGTCGACGCACTGGCGCACCTGATCGATGGCTTTGTACAGCACCACATAGGCCTGGCCGTCTTCTTCGCCCTGGGCAATCTGCTTGTAGCCGTTGTTCAGGGTTTGTTCGATGGCGGCGGTGTTGCTTAACGGGATCTGCTTGTACGCCGGCCATTTGCGCCATTGCACGCCGTAGATCTCGCCGAGGTCGTCTTCGCCCTGGCGGAACGGGTTGGCCAGCCACTGGGCGTTTTCGTTGGCGTTCTGATCCCAGACCTTGCAGCCCAGCGCACGGAATTCGGCGGCGTTGTTCACGCCACGCAGAAAGCCGCACATCTCGCCGATAGCCGATTTGAAGGCCATCTTGCGGGTGGTGATCGCCGGGAAACCTTCCTGCAGATCGAAGCGCAGCATGGCGCCCGGAAAGCTGATGGTGTTCACGCCGGTACGGTTGGCCTGTTTGGTGCCGTTGTTGATGACGTGCGACACCAGATCGAGATATTGCTTCATGAGTTACCTGTGTCCTTGCCCCCGGCCAACCGCGCCGGGGGTCGAATATTTAAGCTGTCGGGGCAACCGGCGCCGACGGGGCACGGCGATAGGCCAGCCAGATCAGGAACAGCCCGCCGATGATCATCGGTACGCAGAGTACCTGACCCATGGTCAGCCAGTTCCAGGCCAGGTAGCCCAGTTGCGCGTCCGGCACGCGGACGAATTCGACGATGAAACGGAAGATGCCATAGAACAGCGCGAACATGCCCGAGACCGCCATGGTCGGCCGCGGCTTGCGCGAGAACAGCCAGAGGATCAGGAACAGCGCGACACCTTCGAGCGCGAACTGATACAGCTGCGACGGGTGACGCGGCAGTTGCGCCGGGTCGCTGAACGGCGGGAACACCATGGCCCACGGCACGTCGGTGGCCTTGCCCCACAGCTCGGCGTTGATGAAGTTGCCGATACGCCCGGCGCCCAGGCCGATCGGCACCATCGGCGCCACGAAGTCCATCAGCTGGAAGAACGACTTGCCATTACGCTTGCCGAACCACAACGCCGCCAGCATCACGCCGATGAAGCCACCGTGGAACGACATGCCGCCCTTCCACACCTCGAAAATCAGCGTCGGGTTGGCGATGTAGGCGCTCAGATCGTAGAACAGTACATAGCCCAGTCGCCCACCGACAATCACCCCCATCGACAGCCAGAACACCAGGTCGGAGAGTTTCTCCTTGGTCCAGGTCGGGTCGAAACGGTTAAGCCGGCGCGACGCCAGCAGCCACGCACCGCCGATGCCGACCAGATACATCAGGCCGTACCAATGGATTTTCAGCGGACCGATGGCCAGAGCCACCGGGTCGATCTGCGGGTAAGGCAGCATTGCGACTCCTCGTTAGCGTTCAAATCTTCAAAATTCCCGGGCGACGCTGCCACCTCAGGATTAAGCCAGGATTGTGGCCTGCTCAGAACAAAAAGCTCAGCCCCACGCAGAACAGCAAAGCGGCGAACAGCCGTTTCAGCAACTTCGGCGAC